>NZ_CP034938.1:0-4997932 GCF_009931295.1 Pectobacterium odoriferum
GTGTCACTTTCGCTTTGGCAGCAGTGTCTTGCCCGTTTGCAGGATGAGTTACCTGCCACAGAATTCAGTATGTGGATACGCCCGTTGCAGGCGGAGCTGAGTGATAACACTCTGGCGCTCTACGCCCCCAATCGCTTTGTGCTGGATTGGGTCCGTGATAAATACTTAAATAATATCAATGTCCTGCTGAATGATTTCTGCGGAATGGATGCCCCTTTACTGCGTTTTGAAGTGGGGAGCAAACCGTTGGTTCAGTCAGTCAGCCAGCCTGCGCAATCCCCCCACAATCCTGTCAGCGTGGCGCGGCAACAGCCAGTGCGTACGGCACCGGTACGGCCAAGCTGGGATAACTCGCCTGTACAGGCAGAGCATACCTACCGTTCGAATGTGAACCCCAAGCATACGTTTGATAACTTCGTTGAGGGTAAATCAAACCAGTTAGCCCGCGCAGCGGCACGTCAGGTGGCCGATAACCCTGGTGGCGCATATAACCCGCTGTTTCTTTATGGCGGCACTGGCTTGGGTAAAACGCACTTATTGCACGCGGTCGGGAATGGCATCATTGCCCGCAAGCCCAACGCGAAAGTGGTTTACATGCACTCTGAGCGTTTCGTGCAGGATATGGTTAAAGCGTTGCAGAACAATGCGATTGAAGAATTCAAACGCTACTACCGTTCTGTGGATGCGTTGCTGATCGATGATATCCAATTCTTTGCTAATAAAGAGCGTTCGCAGGAAGAGTTCTTTCATACCTTCAACGCGTTGCTGGAAGGCAACCAGCAAATCATCCTGACATCTGACCGCTACCCGAAAGAGATCAACGGCGTGGAAGATCGCCTGAAATCCCGCTTCGGCTGGGGATTAACGGTCGCGATTGAACCGCCAGAGCTGGAAACCCGCGTGGCGATTCTGATGAAGAAAGCGGATGAAAACGACATTCGTCTGCCTGGCGAAGTGGCGTTCTTTATTGCCAAACGCCTGCGTTCTAACGTGCGTGAGCTGGAAGGCGCACTGAACCGCGTTATCGCGAATGCCAATTTTACCGGCCGCTCGATCACCATTGATTTTGTGCGTGAGGCGCTGCGCGATCTGCTGGCGTTGCAGGAAAAACTGGTTACTATCGACAATATTCAAAAGACCGTGGCGGAATACTATAAAATTAAGGTAGCCGACCTGCTGTCTAAACGTCGTTCCCGCTCGGTGGCGCGTCCGCGCCAGATGGCGATGGCGTTGGCAAAAGAACTGACGAATCACAGCCTGCCGGAAATCGGCGATGCCTTTGGTGGGCGTGACCATACGACGGTGTTGCATGCCTGCCGCAAGATTGAGCAGCTGCGTGAAGAAAGCCACGACATCAAAGAAGATTTTTCCAATTTAATCAGAACTCTATCGTCATAACACTATGAAATTTATTGTTGAACGCGAACGTCTGTTAAAGCCATTACAACAGGTCAGCAGCCCGCTGGGCGGCCGGCCGACTTTACCGATTCTGGGCAACCTGCTGATTCAGGTGACGGAAGGCGTGCTGTCGCTGACCGGTACCGATCTGGAAATGGAGATGGTGGCGAAGGTTGCGCTGACGCAGCCGCATGAACTGGGTGCCACGACCGTCCCTGCCCGCAAACTGTTTGATATTTGCCGGGGTCTGCCGGAGGGCGCGGAAATCACGATTATGCTGGATGGCGATCGCATGCTGGTGCGCTCTGGCCGCAGCCGTTTCTCGCTGTCCACGCTGCCCGCCGTGGATTTCCCTAATTTGGACGATTGGCAGAGCGAGGTTGAATTCTCTCTACCGCAGGCGACGATGAAGCGTTTGATCGAAGCGACGCAGTTTTCGATGGCGCATCAGGATGTCCGTTACTACCTCAACGGTATGCTGTTTGAAACTGAAGGCGAAGAGCTGCGCACGGTCGCGACCGATGGTCACCGTTTGGCGGTTTGCTCCATGCCAGTTGGTCAATCCTTACCGTCACATTCGGTGATCGTGCCACGTAAAGGCGTGATGGAGTTGGTGCGTCTGCTGGATGGTGGTGATACCCCGCTGCAGCTGCAAATCGGCAGCAACAACATTCGCGCGCATGTCGGCGACTTCATTTTCACGTCGAAGCTGGTCGATGGTCGTTTCCCTGATTATCGCCGCGTATTACCGAAGAACCCGGATAAAACGCTGGAAGCCAGCTGCGATCTGCTCAAACAGGCCTTCTCCCGTGCGGCGATTTTATCGAATGAAAAATTCCGCGGTGTGCGTCTGCATCTAATTAAGAATCAGCTCAAAATTACTGCGAACAACCCAGAGCAGGAAGAAGCGGAAGAGATTCTGGATGTACAGTACGACAGCACTGAGATGGAAATCGGCTTTAACGTTAGCTACGTACTGGATGTGCTAAACGCGCTGAAATGCGAAGGTGTGCGTTTACTGCTGACCGATTCCGTTTCCAGCGTGCAAATCGAAGATAGCGCCAGCCGGGCGGCGGCCTATGTCGTCATGCCAATGCGGTTGTAGAATTATCGGGCAAGTTTACTTGCCCTTTCATCATTAAGATAACTGCAACATGGCCCTTACTCGTCTTCTCATCAAAGATTTCCGCAATATCGAGGCGGCCGATCTGGCGCTGGTTCCAGGCTTTAATTTTTTAGTCGGTGCCAACGGCAGTGGTAAAACCAGCGTGCTGGAAGCGATTTATACGCTGGGGCACGGGCGGGCGTTTCGTAGCATCCAGGCGGGGCGCGTGATTCGTCACGAGCAGCCGGAATTTGTGCTGCATGGTCGTATTGACGGTACTGAAACGGAGCGATCCGTCGGGTTAAGCAAAAACCGTCAGGGTGACAGCAAGGTACGGATTGACGGTAGCGACGGCCATAAAGTCGCTGAACTGGCGCAACTGCTACCGATACAGCTGATCACCCCGGAAGGATTCACCCTGCTCAACGGTGGGCCGAAGTATCGCCGTGCCTTTCTCGACTGGGGCTGTTTCCATAACGAGCCCGGCTTTTTCGCAGCCTGGAGCAACATGAAGCGTTTGTTGCGCCAGCGTAATGCAGCGCTGCGTCAGGTGAGTCACTATGGGCAGCTCAGAGCCTGGGATCAGGAACTGGTGCCGCTGGCGGAACGTATCAGCGAATGGCGTGCGCAATACAGCGCGGCAATTGCCAATGATATCGCCGCGACCTGTACGCAATTTTTGCCTGAATTTTCTCTCAGTTTCTCTTTCCAGCGCGGCTGGGATAAAGAAAGTGAGTATGCAGAACTGCTGGAACGGCAGTTCGAACGCGACCGTATGTTAGGTTATACGGCGCTGGGGCCGCATAAAGCCGACTTCCGCATCCGCGCCAGCGGCGTGGCAGTTGAGGATATGCTGTCCCGTGGCCAGCTCAAGCTGCTGATGTGCGCGCTGAGGCTGGCTCAGGGTGAATTTCTCACCCGTCAGAACGGACTGCGCTGTCTGTATCTGATCGATGACTTTGCTTCCGAACTGGATAGTACCCGCCGCCGTTTGCTGGCTGAACGGTTAAAAGCCACTCATGCACAGGTTTTTGTCAGTGCGGTTAGCGCTGAGCAGATAGAGGACATGATTGGTGAAAAGGGCAAGATGTTCCGCGTAGAACAGGGTAAAATAACGGTTCAATCACAGGACTAAAATGAGCGAGAAACGTTGATGTCGAATTCTTATGACTCCTCAAGTATCAAGGTATTGAAAGGGCTGGATGCGGTACGTAAACGCCCAGGTATGTATATCGGCGATACGGACGACGGTACCGGCCTGCATCATATGGTATTCGAGGTTGTGGACAACGCTATCGACGAGGCACTCGCTGGCTATTGTAAAGACATTATCATCACCATCCATGCTGATAACTCGGTATCGGTGCAGGATGATGGCCGTGGTATTCCAACCGGCATTCATGAAGAAGAAGGGATCTCCGCCGCTGAAGTCATCATGACCGTGCTGCACGCGGGCGGTAAGTTCGATGATAACTCGTATAAAGTCTCCGGCGGCCTGCACGGCGTAGGGGTTTCCGTGGTTAACGCCTTGTCGGAAAAACTGAAACTGGTTATCCACCGCGACGGGAAACTTCACGAGCAAACCTATAAACACGGCGTGGCGCAGGCTCCGCTGGCGGTTACGGGTGAAACCAACAGAACCGGTACGACGGTACGCTTCTGGCCGAGCCATGAGACGTTCACCAACGTGGTGGAGTTCGAGTATGAAATCCTGGCTAAGCGTCTGCGTGAACTGTCGTTCCTGAACTCCGGTGTCTCCATCCGCTTGATCGACGAACGTGAGAAAGATAAAGCCGATCATTACCATTATGACGGCGGCATTAAGGCGTTTGTTGATTACCTGAACCGTAACAAGACGCCAATTCACCCGAACGTGTTTTATTTCTCGACGGTGAAAGATGACATCGGCGTGGAAGTGGCACTGCAGTGGAACGATGGTTTCCAGGAAAACATTTACTGCTTTACCAACAACATTCCACAGCGCGACGGTGGTACGCACCTGGCCGGTTTCCGTGCCGCGATGACCCGTACGCTGAATACCTACATGGATAAAGAAGGCTACAGCAAGAAAGCCAAAGTCAGCGCTACCGGTGACGATGCGCGTGAAGGGCTGATTGCCGTCGTTTCCGTGAAAGTGCCGGATCCAAAATTCTCCTCGCAGACCAAAGACAAGCTGGTTTCTTCCGAAGTGAAAACGGCGGTTGAATCGCTGATGAATGAGAAACTGGTGGATTATCTGATGGAAAATCCATCGGATGCCAAAATCGTGGTCGGTAAGATTATTGATGCCGCACGTGCCCGTGAAGCGGCGCGTAAAGCGCGTGATATGACGCGTCGTAAAGGTGCGCTCGATCTGGCTGGCCTGCCGGGCAAACTGGCGGACTGTCAGGAACGTGATCCGGCGCTGTCTGAACTGTATCTGGTGGAAGGGGACTCCGCGGGCGGCTCTGCCAAGCAGGGGCGTAACCGTAAGAACCAGGCGATTCTGCCGCTGAAGGGTAAAATTCTGAACGTTGAGAAAGCCCGTTTTGACAAAATGCTTTCCTCACAGGAAGTCGCGACGCTGATCACCGCGCTGGGTTGCGGCATTGGCCGCGATGAATACAACCCGGACAAACTGCGCTACCACAACATCATCATCATGACCGATGCTGACGTGGATGGTTCGCACATCCGTACCCTGCTGTTGACCTTCTTCTATCGTCAACTGCCTGAAATCGTTGAACGTGGCCACGTGTATATTGCGCAGCCGCCACTGTACAAGGTGAAAAAAGGCAAGCAGGAACAGTACATCAAAGATGATGAAGCGATGGACCAGTACCAGATCGCACTGGCGCTGGACGGTGCAACGCTGCACACCAATGCACAGGCTCCTGCGCTGGCGGGTGAACCGCTGGAGAGACTGGTTTCTGAACATTACGCCATACAGAAGATGATTGGCCGTATGGAACGTCGCTTCCCGCGTGTGTTCTTGAACCATCTGATTTATCAACCAACGTTGGCTGAAGCCGATTTGGGCGAGCGTGAAAAAGTACAGGCGTGGGCGGAATCGCTGGTTAGCAGCCTGAACGAAAACGAGGTTCATGGCAGCACATACAGCTTTGTCATTCATCATGATGAAGAGCGCAGCGTATTTGAACCGGCGCTGCGTGTGCGTACGCACGGTGTGGATACCGATTATGCGCTGGGTACAGGTTTCATCGCGGGTAGCGAATACCGTAAATTGAATCAGCTGGGTGAAAAACTGCGTGGCTTGATTGAAGAAGATGCGTACATCGAACGTGGTGAGCGTCGTCAGCCGGTTGCCAGCTTTGAACAGGCGCTGGAGTGGCTGGTGAAAGAGTCCCGCCGCGGCCTGACCATACAGCGTTATAAAGGTCTGGGTGAAATGAACCCGGATCAGCTGTGGGAAACCACGATGGATCCGACCAGCCGCCGCATGCTGCGCGTGACGGTGAAAGACGCGATTGCTGCCGATGAGCTGTTCACGACCCTGATGGGTGATGCCGTTGAGCCGCGTCGTGCGTTTATCGAAGAGAACGCCCTGAAAGCGATGAATATCGATATCTGATTCGATCTACATTGTTATCGTTATCTGAGCCAGCTCCCTGCGGAGCTGGCTTTTTTTATGGCGAGCGTCCTGCCCGCCACCCTTTGGGCCGTCGCAAGCGACGTTGAAAAACGTTCCCTAGGTCTTTTATGCTTTCATTAGGCCAATGCACGTCGTTTGGCGCTGCGCATTTCCTGTAGCAGGGTGATGAAAGACGTGATCAGCATAAAGATAACGGCAGACCAGAAAATGGCGTGAGGATGGCCGTTATCCAGCAGCCAGCCGAACAGCACCGGTCCTGCGGCACCGCCAATGTTGAAGCCGGTGGAGACAATCCCAAATACCCTTCCTTCTGCCCCCGGTGGTGATGCGGCGCGCACCAGCATATCCCGAGAAGGGGCAATCATGCCGGAGAGGAATCCAGCAGCAGCCAGCAACGGCACGAGCACGAGAGTCGGTAAGGAATACATCGCAATGATACTGACCAGCACGGCGGTGACGGCCAGCGCCGCCGTTGCCACCAGCCCGTGGTGCTTGGTTTTATCCGCCAGTGAACCGCCAGCCAGTACGCCAAAGGCGCTGGCGAACAGGAATGCGGTAAGCGCCACGTTAGCCTGTGAAAGCGACAAATCGTAGCCCGTGACTAACGCGGTAACTGAGAAGTTCTGGATCGAGCCCGTACTTAAATTCAGCAGCAGGAACAGAATCAGCAGCGACAGAATCGGCAGTGTGAAAACGGGGGCGCGCGATTTGCCCGGCTGGGTGCCTGTTGCCGCCGCAGGTTTCACCCGACTGGGTTCATCGCGATCCGTCAGAAGCAGCGGTATCGTCAGTAAGCCGAGGACGCCAGAGACGATGAATGCGCTACTGATGCCGGAAAAGGCGGCAACGGACAGCAAAATACCGGGCGCAATCGCGGTGCCCAGAAAGCCGGAGAACGTGTGCACCGAGAACGCGCGACCCATGCGTTTTTCATCAATCCCGCGCGACAGCAAGGCGTAATCCGCCGGATGATAAACCGCGTTCGCCACCCCGGCGAGCCCCATCGCGGCGACCAGCCAAACGTAGCTGCCTGAGAAACCGAGCGAGAGAAAACAGAGGCTCCCGAGCGTAATTCCTGCGGTTAACGTGCGGCGCGCGCCGATGCGGTCCACCATAAAACCAATCGGCGTCTGCACGCAGGCGGAGACAATGTTGAATACGCTGAGCGCAAACCCGAGCTCGACAAAGCTGATATCACGCTGGGCTGACAGCAGCGGAATGAGCGCGGGCAGCACCATCATATGGAAGTGGCTCACCAGATGAGCGGATGAAATTTGCGCCAGTAGCGGTAGTCTTATGAATTTCATATATTGCAGCTTACGGGTCTGTAGATTTTATTATCGTGAGAGCTGGCGCAAGAACAGGGCGTCACTCCCTGGCAAAGGGATCATAAGGTTAGCATGTTATTTATATCATCTATGGCGAATATTGATACCTGACTTTTCGGCGAGATAGGGAGAGAGCAGCATAGTGATTAAATCGTGTTTGGGTGGGTGTTTATGTGGTCAGATTCGGTTCAGGGCAACGGGCGAACCGGATAATCCACATGCCTGCTCCTGCACTCATTGCCAGCAGCATTCCGGTGCGCCAACGTTGCTGTGGGTGGAGTTCTCTAAAGCAGCGGTTCAGTGGATTGGCGAAGGTGGGGAACCCGCGCGCTATCGCTCGTCTGATTATTCCAGCCGAGCTTTTTGTCCGCACTGTGGTAGCACGCTGGGGGCGATTGATGATGAACCAATCATTGCGCTGACGATTGGAAATTTTGATGAGAAAAATAGCCCGGAGCTGAGGCCAACGTCACATTCGTTTGAGGATTGTTGTCCACGCTGGGAATAAGTCACAGGCCGTTTCCGGCCTGTGCGGGATTTCTACGGGTGAAGGACTGTGATTACGAAAGCTTAAATACCAGCACCGTCTGCGCGAGCTGTCTGGCCTGTTCTTCCAGCGACGCAGCGGCAGCCGTGGCTTCCTGCACCAGCGCGGCGTTCTGCTGGGTGACGCCGTCCATCTCGTGAACGGCCTGTGTTACCTGACTGATCCCGCGCGATTGTTCATCTGACGCTGAGACGATCTCATCCATGATGTCTTTTACCGATGTGACGGCTTGCAGCATTTCTTGCATGGTCTCACCGGCGTTCTGAACCAGCGTGACGCCACTGTTGACGCGGCTGGCGGACTCCGTAATCAACGCGGTGATGTCT
Source organism: Pectobacterium odoriferum (assembly GCF_009931295.1). Lineage (NCBI taxonomy): Bacteria > Pseudomonadati > Pseudomonadota > Gammaproteobacteria > Enterobacterales > Pectobacteriaceae > Pectobacterium > Pectobacterium odoriferum. The sequence goes on from NZ_CP034938.1 coordinate 8,297, forward strand.
TTTACGGCACTGGCGCTACGCTGTGCGAGGTTACGCACCTCGTTGGCAACGACCGCGAAACCGCGCCCTTGTTCGCCCGCTCTGGCGGCTTCCACCGCCGCGTTAAGTGCCAGAATATTGGTCTGGAACGCGATGCCGTTGATGATGCTGGTAATGTCGGCAATCTTCTTCGAACTATCGTCGATCTCACTCATGATGTGGACAACCTGACCCACTATCTTGTCGCCTTTCTGAGCGATGTGCGCAGCATTCTGCGCCAGCGTTGTGGCGTTATGGGCGTTATCCGCATTCTGTTTCACCGTTGCTGTAATCTGTTCCATGCTGGCGGCGGTTTCTTCCAGCGCCGCCGCTTGTTGCTCGGTGCGGGAAGCCAGATCGGTATTGCCTGCGGCAATTTCCGTCGCACCGTGGCTGACGGATTCGCTGGTGCTAATCAGCTGCTCGGCGATATCTCTCAACTGTGTCTGCATAGCGTTCATGGCGTAAAAAATACTGCTGTCGTCCTTCGGTTGCACAGGAATGGTCTGCGTTAAATCTCCTTGTGCGACGGACAGGGCGATCTGCGCGGCCTGAGCGGGTTCGCCACCGATCGGACGAGCAACCTTGCGATTAAAGATGATGCCCAGTACGCCGGAAACCACCACGATACTCAACACCATAAGCAGCAGCCCCACGTTACGCTGCTGTGCGGTTTCCGCCATCACCACATTGACGGGGACGGACAGGCCGAGCATCCAGGGCGTGCCGGTATTGCCGATGGTGACTGGTACATACACGTTAAACGCTGGCGTGTTCAGTACGGCATTATCACGTTCAATCTGATAAGACTGACCTGTGGTGACATGCTCAAGCAGCGTTGGGTCGTTTTCAATTTTCTTGGTTATCCGAGCGTTGTCGGGATGAGAAATGTAGGCACCAGTGTGGGACAACAGCTGTGCGTAGCCCGTGCCTTGATAGGGTTTTATATTGTTGGTGAGCTGTTGCAGCGTATCCAGCGAAAAATCCGCTGTGACGGAGCCGTAAAATTTATTGTTGATGATGATGGGCACGGCAATGGAGGTCAGCAGGACATCGACGCCGTTGTAGGGGTAGCTATACGGTTCCAGAATCACTTCTTTCTGGAGTTTCTTCGGCAGCAGATAGTAGTCGCCGCTGCCGGGCGTTTCATAATCCACCAAATTATGCAGGGCTACGTTGCCTGCGGTATCGCGGTCAACATAGCGGACGAAGCGACCTTGCGGGTCCTGATCGGGCTGACCGACGTACTCTCTATCTTTGCCGTCAAACGCATCGGACTCCCACGCCAGCGACATCGAAAGGAAGTCGGGATGACTCTTCAGCGCATTCTTCAGCAGCGTCTCAGCGGTTTTTCGGTCGGCGTTACCTGCTTCTTGCAGGCTGACAACGCTCTGCACCAGATTGCGCGCCGCATGTAGCGCGACATCCAGCTTTTGTTGAATGAGATAGCTGTTGGTATATGCCGTTTGCTCAAGATACTGCTGTGCAATGGCTTTTTGCTGCTGGCCAGATTGCCAGATCAGCAGGCCGATAGTGAGAATAAAACCGAGTGAAATGGTGGTGACGCCCGCCAGGAGCATCAGCATACGTGTGCTGAGCTTTCTTTTTGATGTGATTGGTGAGGCGTGGATGGATGGGTTGCTGTGGTTAACCGGTAACAGTGTTGTAGACATATGCGTAATATCCCCTGGGATATAAGCGCCCATAGGCACCTTTTTTCATAAAAAATCAATCGATTGTCTTCCTTTCTGTTTTTGGGCCATTCCCTTGCGCGACTCGTCATTTTTTGTGATGTAAGTCACAAATAAATTATCGGCGGGAAACAATATCTCTTTAGGTTATTCACGAAAATGTCACAAATCAGCATGGTGTTTAAATCGAGATAGCAGTGAGGCATGACGCCTCACCGTGTGAGCGAGGATTAGGCGGCAGGACCTTTGCTGACAGAATCGCGGATAATGAGTTCGCCTTTGAAGTCGGGGGCTGGCGTGACGGCTTCGCCTTCCAGCCGACATAGCAGTTTCTCAAGGGTGTAGTTGATCATCTCGGCGACGGGGACGTGCACGGTAGTAAGCGGCGGATAGAACCAGGATGCCATCGGTAAATCATCGAACCCCAGCAGCGAGACATCCTGCGGAATGGTGAGGCCGTGTTCGCGCAGCGCTTTGGCCGCGCCAATCGCCATATCGTCATTGCTGGCAACCAGTGCGCTGAAGGTGGTTGTCCGTTGAAGCAGAGTTTGTGCCGCCGCATAACCGCTGTCATGAGTCCAGTCGCCTGACGCAACCAGCCTGTTGTTATAGGGAACCCCGTTTTCCTCCAGCGCCTGTCGGTAGCCTGCCAGTCGGCTTGTACCCGTGGGAGAGTTCGCCGATCCGCAGACAAAGGCGATATCACGGTGGCCCTGTTCAATCAGGTAATTGACAGCATCATGGCAGTGCTGCTGGTGATCGGCGCAGATGCCGTTATCACCGTGCTGATGCAGTGTGCGATTCACAACCATGATCGGCTGATCGTGCTGTTCAATAATTTCTTCCAGCTCATTCGTGGAAAGAAAACGCGGATAGATAATGACGGCATCGCAGCGTAAATCGAGCAGGAACTGGATCGCTTCGCGCTCTTCTTCCGCGCTGTGCTTGCCATCCGCCATGATAAGCTGCCGCCCGTATTTTTCCGTCATCGTTGCCGTTTGGAACAGCAATTCGCTGAAATAGGGGCCGCTGTACAGCGTGTTGGTCACAACCAAACCAATAATTTGTGATTTGCTCGTGGCGAGCTGGCGCGCCAGCAGGTTGGGCCGGTAGCCAATCTCTTCAATCGCCCGAAATACCCGATCTCGCGTGGTTTTGCTGACATAGTTATTCCCTGTCAGCACGCGTGATACGGTGGCTTTGGATACACCGGCTTTTTTCGCTACATCGAGCATGGTAACCATTGTATTTTCCCGTTCTCCTGTACTGCCTTATGTCGTCATTATAGGGAAAAATCCTCCTTTTTTATCACCAATAACAAGTGTAGGGATAAAAATATTCCCCGATTGCGCTATTTATGATCGCCTTCAAAAAACAGTAAAAACAATATGAAACCGGTTGCATATTATTTTGTGTCTTGCTTGAATAATAAAAAAACAGACGGTGAGGTGCAGTATGAATAAGATTTTACTCTGTTGCGCAGCAGGAATGTCTACCAGCATGCTGGTACAGCGAATGGAAAAGGTTGCTGAGAAAAATGCGATCGCTGTTGAAATAAAAGCCGTGGGTTTTGAAGAGTTTAATGAGCTGATTGATGAATATGATTGCTGCCTTTTGGGGCCGCAGATCAAGTATAAATTGCCTGAATTCAAGGTGATAGCTGACGAGAAAGAGAAACCGATTGCGGTCATTAATATGGTTGATTACGGCATGATGAATGGGGAAAAAGTCCTCAATGATGCCTTGGCGATGATCAATTAGTATAACGGGAGGAATAATGAGTAAATTAAGCGAGTCATTATTCAGCGTTATCGAGAACCGTATTAGCCCCATTGCGGCAAAACTCTCTAGTCAGCGCCATGTTGTGGCAATTAAAGATGGCTTCATTGCTTCCATGCCCTTTTTAATTGTCGGTTCTTTTATGATGTTATTCGCTCATCCACCTTTTAGCCCGAATAGTGAATGGGCTTTTGCGCAGTGGTGGCTGGGGATGGTTGAACGCCACGGCGAACAAATCATGATGCCCTACAACATGACAATGGGCATTATGGCGGTGTATATCACCGGTGCCATCGCCTATAACCTGGCGCAGAGCTATAAAATGAACGGTTTTATGGCTGCTAGTCTGGCACTGATGTCGTTTATGGTGGTGGCGGCTCCGCAAATCGACAAAAGTCTGCCGGTTGGGTCGCTGGGTGGCGAGGGGATTTTCACCGCGATTATCGTGGCGATCTATTCGACGGAGCTGATGCATTTTTTGCAGAAGCGCAATATTGGTATCCGTTTGCCGGAACAGGTGCCACCGAAAATCCGCCAGTCTTTCGATCTGCTGATCCCGATTCTTGCCATCTTTCTTACGCTTTTCCCGCTTAGCCTGTTTATGCAGAGCCAGTTCGACATGTTATTACCGCAGGCGATCATGGCTGTCTTCGCGCCGATTATCTCAGCATCCGACTCGCTTCCCGCCATCCTGATTGCGGTGCTGCTTTGCCACCTGCTGTGGTTTGCTGGGATTCATGGGGCCGTTATCGTCGGCGGCATCTTGCAGGCATTCTGGCTGACCAATTTAGGGATCAATCAGGAAGCGTTTAACGCGGGTGCACCGATCACCAAAATCTTTATTGAACCCTTCTGGCAGTTCTTCATTACGGTGGGCGGCTCGGGAGCGACGATGGGGCTGGTCTTTCTCTATCTGCGTAGCCGTTCTGCTCACCTGCGCTCCATCGGCAAGCTGGCCGTAGTGCCGAGCATGTTCAACATCAACGAACCAGTGATTTTTGGTTCACCTGTTGTGATGAATCCGCTGTTGTTTATTCCGTTTATTACCGCGCCGTTGGTGAACGCCACCCTCGCCTATATCGCGTTGAAAACCGACTTAGTGCATCGCGTGATTTCTCTTGCGCCTTGGACAACGCCGGGTCCGATTGGCGCAGCTTGGTCTACGGGATGGGACTGGCGTGCGGTGGTGCTGGTGGGGGTACTGATTATCGTCTCGTCCTTAATCTATTACCCCTTCTTCAAAATGTATGAACGTCAGCTGGTCGCCCAAGAAGTGGGTACAGCGGAGGAGGCAGTGAGTGATGCGCGATGAAACCATTCTTGATGAAACGACAGTAATGGAACTGATTATCTATGCGGGAGAGGCGCGCTCCAGCTCGATGGAAGCGCTGAGTGCCGCCAGAAAATACGACTGGGACAAGGCTGAAGAACGGCTGAACACCGCTTCCGTTGCGGCGCGCAAAGCCCATCAAATCCAGACGGCCTTAATTGGTGCCGATGAGGGCAGCGGAAAAATCCCAGTCAACCTGATTCTGGTTCACGCTCAAGATCACCTGATGAACGCGATGCTATGCCGTGAACTGGTGGAGGAGCTGATTCAACTGCATCGGGAAATCTCCACCCTTAAACAGCTTATAAATTAACAACATGTAAATTTGAACTCACGAGAAGGAAATAAGATGTCTGCTGAACAATTACCGAAAGACTTTCTGTGGGGCGGCGCGGTAGCGGCGCATCAAGTTGAAGGTGGTTGGGATCAAGGCGGCAAAGGCGTTAGCATTTGCGATGTCCTGTCCGGCGGTGCCCACGGCGTTGACCGTGTGATTACCGATGGCGTACAGCCTGGTGTCAGTTATCCAAACCATCAGGCGGTGGAGTTCTATTCCCACTATAAGCAGGATATCGCCCTGTTCGCTGAAATGGGCTTCAAATGCTTCCGCACCTCGATTGCCTGGACGCGTATTTTCCCCAATGGCGATGAGCTGGAGCCAAATGAAGCAGGCCTGCAATTCTATGACGACCTGTTTGATGAGCTGTTGAAATACAACATTGAGCCCGTGATTACGCTGTCTCACTTTGAGATGCCGCATCATCTGGTTAAGCAATACGGCGGTTGGCTGAACCGTAAAGTGGTGGATTTCTTTGTTCGCTACAGCGAAGTGGTCATGAAGCGTTACCAGTCTAAAGTGAAATACTGGATGACCTTCAATGAAATCAACAACCAGCGTAACTGGCAGTATCCGCTGTTTGGCTACTGCTGTTCCGGCGTGATTTTCACCGATCACGACAAGCCAGAGCAGGCGATGTACCAAACGCTGCACCACCAGTTTGTCGCCAGTGCGAAAGTGGTGAAGCTGGGTCATGAAATTAATCCGAATTTCAAAATTGGCTGCATGCTGGCGCTGGTGCCGATTTATCCGTGGTCATGCCATCCAGATGACGTGATGTTTGCCCAGGAAGCGATGCGCGAACGCCACCTGTTTGGTGATGTGCAACTGCGTGGTTACTACCCGTCTTACATCCTGAAAGAGTGGGCGCGTAAAGGCTATCAGATTGATATGCAGCCGGAAGATGAACAGACGCTGTGCGAAGGCTGTACGGACTATCTGGGCTTCAGCTACTACATGAGCAGCGCGGTGCAACTGGCGGCGAAAGGCCAGAAAAAAGAAGATGCGATTACGGGCTTTGACGGCGGCGTGAAAAACCCACATGTGAAGGCGTCGGAATGGGGTTGGCAGATCGACCCAGTTGGCCTGCGCTATACGCTGAACAGCTTCTACGAGCGTTATCAGAAACCGATGTTCATCGTCGAAAACGGCTTCGGCGCGGTAGACAAGGCGGAAGCCGACGGCAGCATTAACGACGATTACCGCATCGAATACCTCAAAGCGCATATCGATCAGATGAAGAAAGCTGTCGTGGAAGACGGCGTGGAACTCATGGGCTATACCCCGTGGGGCTGCATCGACTGCGTGTCGTTCACCACGGGGCAGTACAACAAGCGCTATGGTTTTATCTACGTGGATAAACACGATGATGGCACTGGCACGTTCAAGCGCTCGAAGAAAAAGAGCTTCGACTGGTATAAGAAAGTGATCTCCAGCAACGGTACCGAGCTATAACAGCGATTGCAGGAAACGTTGGTCACAGGCCGTGCTTAACCGCACGGCTTTTTACGTTGCGTGTAATACGCTTGTCACCCTGCCGTATTTCACTAACGACTTCATCGCTGAATCGCGTTAGCATGAAAACAGATAACTTGATGCTGGAAAAATTATGTCTGTAAAACTGATCGCTATTGATATGGACGGGACGTTACTGACGCCCCAAAATCAAATTTCACCTGCGGTAAAAGCCGCGATTGCCGCTGCCAGAGAGAAAGGCGTGCAAGTTGTGCTGGCTACCGGTCGCCCCTACATCGGCGTCGAGCGCTACCTGATGGAGCTGGATTTGCAGCAGGAAGGCTGTTACTGCATCACCAACAACGGTGCGCTGGTACAGCGTACGGTCAACGGCGACTGTGTGGCGCAAACAGCGCTGAGCTTCGACGACTATCTCTATTTCGAAGCGCTGGCCTGCAAACTTGGCGTCCATTTCCACGCGCTGGACTTCAATTTCGTCTATACCGCCAATAAAGACATCAGCCCTTACACCATTCATGAATCTCACCTGACCGGGATGCCGTTGAAGTATCGTGCGGTCGAAGAAATGGATCGCAGCCTGACGTTCCCGAAAGTGATGATGATTGATGAACCAGAGATTCTGGATCGCGCCATCAGCCAGCTGCCACCGGAAGCCTTTGAACACTACACCATCATGAAGAGCGCCGAATACTATCTGGAAATTCTGGATAAGCGCGTCAACAAAGGTGAAGGCGTGAAGATGCTAGCGGAACACCTCGGTATTCCACGCGAAAGCGTTATGACGCTGGGCGACCAGCAGAACGATCTGGCGATGATTCGCTATGCGGGTATCGGCGTCGCGATGGGCAATGCCATCGACGAAGTGAAAGAAGCCAGCCAGTTTGTCACCAAAACCAACATGGAAGACGGCGTCGCTTACGCGATCGAGAAATTTGTGCTGAATGCTTGATTAGAGAGATATAACGCCGAATAGCCATCAACGATGGCTATTCCATGACTAATTACTTTTCACGATATTTAATATCATGGTTTTTAATGGTAGCCAGTCAAAAAATACTAAAATTAAATACTGTTTAATAAAATAAAATCTGTTATTAATTTAAATTTTATATTGAGCTGTTTTATCATTTTCTCTTGCTATTTATGTGGTGTATGATTTCCTTGATAAAAATAATTTAATCTAAACTAACAAGGATAGTGTATATGTCACACCTCATTTATCTCACCTTAGAAGGTGATCAGCAGGGGTTAATTTCCTCTGGATGTTCGACGGTTAATTCTATTGGCAATCGTTATCAATCTGGGCATGAGAATCAAATTCAAGTCTTAGGGTTAAACCATACAATAACGAGGGAAGAGAATATATCGCATCATCCTATACAACTCATTAAACCTATAGATAAGTCGTCTCCATTACTCGGCGTGTCAGTGACATCAAATGAAAAGCTAACGGCGAGTTTTTTCTTCTATCGAACCAATATGGCAGGGCAATTAGAAGTATTCTACGAGTTAATATTGACTGATGCGCGAATTGTATCTGTTTCTTCATCATATCCTAACTCAATAAATAATAATGATTCTATTCCTTATGAGGAAGTCATGCTGAAGTATGCCAGTATATCTTGGTCGCATAAAATAGCAGGCACATCGGGTTATAGCATTTGGAATTAGAGAGCTGATTATGAGCGATATAAATGATGGAGCATCACTAATAACGGATGGGAAATTAACATTTAACTCTGAAGGAAATAATATAAAAGGCTCAAAATATTATAGTAGGGTTATTCACTATCCAGAAAGAGGTGGGTTGTCGGGTGTGACCATTGGCCGAGGATACGATATGGGGAAAAGAACACGACAAGAAATTTATTCGGATTTAACGATGGCTGGAATTTCTCAGGAAAAATCCACTATAATATCTCATTCAGCAGGACTGATAGGATTTCAAGCTAAAGAATTTGTTAGGGTGAATAAGGATAAAATTGGAGAAATAACAGAGCAACAGCAGATTTCTTTATTTAAACACACGTATAGAAGTTATGTAATAAGAGCGAGATCGGTATACAATCAAAAGACAAAAGATATGCGGGAAAAGCCTGACTGGGAAGAGCTTCAGCCAGCGATAAGAGATATCTTGATTGATATCGTATACCAAGGCTATAGGGGGGATACAATAATGTTGGCAGCAACAACGAATAACATAGATGATATCATTTCTTTAATAATGAACTCATCTGAGCTTAGAAGGGATGAAAATAGCAGGAATAGGGTGAAATATCTAAACGAAAGCAGGGCTAGATGATGATTATAAAAAAAGTACTTTTCATTTTTTTTCTTCTATTTCCATTTTTTTTAAATGCAAAAACGACTGACGATTATCTGAACGAGAGTAAAATGGGAATATGCAAAGAAATGATAGAGCAAGAGGGCGAAACTAGCGTGTATGAGTGTGCTTATTTAATGGTGAAAGAGTCTGATAAAAAACTCAATAAAAGGTTGTCAGAAAGAACTTTAGAATTAGTTAAAATAAATGACAACGACATCATCAAGGCATTCAAGAAGCATCAACGTTCATGGGAAAGGTATAAAAAAGACCGATGTACATACGTAACATCAGGCACGGAAAAAGATAGCGCAGCGTATCAATTCCACTTAAATCTCTGTAATGCAACCGAAAACTACCGAAGAATCGAGACGTTGGAAGATGAGCCTGGGTTCCCATAATTGCCATGTTAAATATTCAAGCATTCAGTGTGGCACGCCCAAACACTATTTCAACGCCAAACTCTCCGCTATTTTTTCTTTCATAACCTGAGTGATGTGATTAACCACCTGACTGCGGGGAATTTGCGGGGGATAAACCGCGCAATACGCCATTTTTATATCAGGATTGAAAGGCTTAACGATAACCGGCGAAGGGCTGTTTAGGGCGGTAATAAAATCGACTACGCCGATGCCGACGTTTCTTGATGCCAGCACGCAGCAGTTCACCATTGAAGTTTCGATAGGGTTATGCAGATAGCTCTGCTCTTTTCTGATGGAGATATCGATCTGCGCCCGCAGCGGCGTGGTTCTGCCGGGTAGGATGGCGCGGGTGGCGGCTAGATCGGCGAGCGTAATTTCATCCGCGGTGGCAAGGGGGTGATCCAATGCTAACACCGCGACCGCGCTGGCATCCGCCAAGGGTTCTGCTTCCAGCCCTTTAGTACCAGGCTGGCCGAAAATAAAGCCGATGTCATACTGATTTTCAGCAATCGCATCCGTAATGTGGCTGCTGCTTTCGATGTCTAGAAACAGGGAAAGATCGGGGTATTTCTTGAGTAAAGTAGGGAGAACCTGATCTGAACAAAGAAACGAGAGCGCCTGAACAGCAGCGATGCGCAGCACGCTGCCCTTGGCGTGGCGAATTTCATCCGCAATCATTCCTATATGATCCAACCCCAGATAAATACGCTCGACTTCCCGATACAGCTTCATCGCCTCCGCACGTGGAATCAGGCCGCGTCCGTCTCTATCAAACAGCTTCAGATTCAGTGCGTCTTCAAAGTCCTTAATGAGTCGACTGACCGCAGGCTGGGTGATGTACATCATATTGGCGGCAGCGGTGATGCCTCCGGTGAGGATGACTTTATGGAAGGCTTCAACCTGACGGGGATTGATACGCATGCTAGCCACCTTGAAACATAACATTTGGTTATCAATTTAACACAAAATGCAATTTTTCATTATCTAATCTAGCGCATAGACTCACAATCATAAGATTTAATACACTTCATTATTACTCAGTCATGGAATAGAGGGTTAGTAAATGAAGAAATCAACGCTGGCGTTATTGTTTACCGTTTTATTTTCATCTTCACCTTTGGTTTATAGCGCGGACCTGAGTATCGGTTTGGCTTCCTCCACCACATCAATGGATCCGCAGTTTTATGTGAGTGGAGCGAATAGCGCAATGGCGCGCAATATTTTTGACGGTTTGGTTGTACAGGACGAAAAACAGCAGATTGCACCTGCCCTGGCAACCAGTTGGAAAGTGATTGACGACAAGACGTGGGAGTTTGTATTGCGTCCTGACGTTAAGTTTCACGACGGCAGTGATTTTACGGCTAAAGATGTGATTGCCAGCATTAAACGTGTTGCGCTGGCCTCAAAAAACAGCCCAAGTTCTTACGCACCTTACGTCAGCGACATTGCTGAAGTAACAGAAATTAATCCACTAACGGTGCGGATTAAGACAAAAGAGGCGTCGCCGCTGCTGCTGAATAATTTAAGTCGGGTTTCTATTTTACCTGCCCGACTTGAAAACGTCCCGACGGAAACGTTGAATTCAGGAAAAGATGTGATTGGTACAGGGCCATTCAAATTTGTTTCCTGGGTGCCGGACGACCGGGTAGTCCTTAGTCGTAATGACGATTACTGGGGAGGAAAAGCAGAGTGGGACAACGTTACTGTCCGTGTATTTAAAAACAGTAGTGCACGTGTAGCAGCCGTATTATCCGGTGATGTGGACATGATTGAAAACGTTCCAACAGCCGACAGCAGTAATATTGAAAAAAATCAGCAGTTAAAAACGATTTCAACACCAGGGAATCGTGTTATTTACCTTCACATGGACCAGCAGCGAGAGGAATCACCGTTCGCCAAAGGTCCTGATGGTAAAAACCCATTACTAAAAAAAGAAGTACGCCAGGCGATGTCTTTAGCTATTAATCGTCAGGCAATCGTCGACCGTGTGATGGAGGGGCAGGCTGTTGTTGCCTCTCAGCTTGTACCGAAGGGGTACCCAGGCTATTCCGCTTCCATTCCTGCGCCGGTTTATAATCCGGAGAAAGCCAAACAGGAACTGGCGGCGGCGGGTTACCCCGACGGCTTCACGCTGACCTTCCACGCGTCGAACGATCGTTATCCTAATGATTCTAAAATTGCTCAGGCCATTGGCCAAATGTTCACACGTGCTGGTATCAAAACCGAGGTTGTTACGATGCCCGGCAGTGTGTACTTCTCACGTGCGTCTCGTCTCGAATTCAGTTTGATTATGGGCGGGGCCGCGATTGAAACCGGGGAAGCTTCTGGCGTGTTGGGGCCATTGTTAGAAACCTTTGGCCCCAATGCAGGACAGGGGAATCGTGGTCGCTATTCCAATCCTGTCTTTGATAAAACGCTGAACGAAGCACGTGTCACGCTGGATGAAACCAAACGTGATGCGCTGCTGGCTGAGGCGATGAACATAGGCATGAACGATCTGGGCGTCATTCCAGTGATGTTCCTGTCCAACACTTGGGCGATGAAAAAGCAGTATACCTACGTGGGCCGTTCCGATGCCTACACGCTGCCGTACTTCGTTCGTTCTGCGAAATAGTCACCTGTCATTTATGATTCAAATAAGGGGTGAGTATTCACCCCTTATCTATCCGTAACAAGGAGAGCGGAGTGAATACATTTAGCGGTGTTTTTCCCTATCTGGTGTCACCCGTCAGGCCCGATGGTCAGGTTGATAAGCCCGTTCTGGCGCAGCTCACTGAACATCTTATTCAATGCGGTGTACATGGCGTTGTGCCGTTAGGCAGCACCGGTGAATTTGCCTATCTCTCCGCGGCTCAGCGTCTGGATGTTGTCAACACGGTGATCGAAACGACGGCGGGTCGTGTGCCGGTTATCGCTGGTGTCGCGTCGACAACGATTCAGGATGCTGTTGAGCAAACGAAACGCTACGTCGAACTGGGTGCGGATGGCATTCTTGCGGTACTGGAAGCCTATTTCCCCCTGAAAGACGAGGGCGTCGAACAGTATTTCCGCGCCATTGCCGAAGCCGCACAGGGTAAACCGGTGGTGCTCTATACCAATCCTCAGTTCCAGCGTTCTGATTTGAGTTTGCCCGTCATCGAACGCCTGAGCCATGTTAATAATATCCGCTATATCAAAGACGCCTCGACCAATACTGGGCGTTTGCTTTCCATCATCGAACGTACCCGTGGCCGAATGGATGTCTTCTCCGCGTCCGCCCATATTCCCGCTTGCGTCATGCTGATTGGCGGCGTGGGGTGGATGGCTGGCCCGGCGTGTATCGTTCCCAAACAGAGTATTGCTTTGTATGAAGCCGCCCGCGCGGGTGACTGGAACAGAGCAATGGAACTTCAGCGTCCGCTGTGGCGCATCAATGAAATCTTTGCCCGTTATTCCATTGCCGGTTGTATTAAAGCAGCGCTGCAATTGCAGGGATTTGCGGTAGGCGATCCGTTGCCGCCTCAGCAACCGTTGGATGAAAAGGCGCGTAAGGAGATCGCTGACGTTTTGGCGTCTGTCGATTCTCTATAACGTCAATTTACTTATTATTTTTCACGCTGTAGAGGTGTGGGTCTTTCCGCACCTTAATGTTTGGCAGTACCTATTAAAAAGAGAAAAGGAATCATCGAAGGATGAGCGCTTTACCTATTATTATTGATTGTGATCCGGGGATAGATGACGCGATTGCGTTATTAAGTGCATTTGTGGCACCAGAGTTGGATATTCGCGGTATCTGCACAGTGTGCGGTAACCAGTCACTGGACAAGACGGTGCGTAATGCGCTGCAAATTGTTGAACTGGGTCAGCGCACGGATATCCCCGTTTTCGCCGGCTGTCATCGGCCGCTGCTGCGCGACCCTATTCATGGCCAGTTTCACGGCGAAAGCGGACTGGGCCAGACGGTGCTGCCTGCGCCACAAAAACAGGCCGACACGCAGCATGCGGTGAGTTTTATTATTGCGCAGTGTAAGCAGGCGATCGCTGACGGCACGCCGATCACGCTCTGTACGTTAGGGCCGTTAACCAACGTAGCAACGGCGTTGCGTATGGCGCCTGAGATTGCTGACGGTATTGCACGCATTGTGATGATGGGCGGCGCGTACCGCGAAGCGGGCAACCGTAGCCTGACGTCTGAATTCAATATGATTGCCGATCCGCAGGCCGCCAAGGTGGTGTTTGACTCGTCGATTGCCATCGTTGCGCTACCGCTGGATGTCACGCATCAGGTGATTTTAACGCCGGAATTGGTGGCGCGTTTCATTGCGCTATCCGGGCGCATTTCTGCTCCGTTGGGTGAAATGATGGCGTTTTGGGATCGCAATGACATCCGTCGCTATGGCTCACGCGGTGGCCCGCTACACGATCCGTTGGTCATCGCCTGGGTGCTGGCACCACATTGCTTCACGACGGAAAAAGCCAGCGTTTACATTGAACAGGAAAGCGAGCTATGCATGGGGCAGACCGTTGCTGACTGGTACGGAAAAACCGATCGGCAGCCGAATGTGGATGTGGTGACGGGGGTAGATGCCAAACAGGTTGTCGAACTGTTTGCTGACCTATTGAGCCGCTACGGAGAGGGTGTCTGACATGGTTCGAGAACGCATAATTATTGATACTGACCCCGGCGTTGATGATGCGATAGCCATCTGGCTGGCATTGGCTTCACCTGAACTGGATGTACTCGGGATTACCGTTGTGGCAGGTAATGTACCGCTTGCTGCCACGCTGCCGAATGCGTGCAATGTGGTGGGGGTGACGGGCAGAACCGATGTGCCGATTTTTGCTGGCGCTTCGCGCCCACTCCTCCGCGATCAGGTGTTCGGTAAGTACGCCCATATCGGCAAGTTCACCTCTGAGTGGGTGCCAGAAAGCACGTTGTCGCCGGAAGAGGAACACGCCGTCGATTTTTTGGTGCGGATGACGCGTCAGGCGGCGGCCGACAATAACCCGATCACCATTTGTTCACTCGGCCCACTGACGAATCTGGCGTTGGCGCTGTGTTTCCACCCTGATGTCGCACGCGGCATTAAACAGATTGTGTCCATGAGCTGTGCCTTTACCGCAATGGGGAATCGCGTACCGTGGGCGGATTTTAACGTTTATGCCGATCCACATGCGGCGGAAATCGTTTTTTCTTCTGGCGTTCCCATTGTCATCATGCCGCTGGATGTGACCTTTCAGGCATTGATTCAGACTTCACAGGTTGATGATATCGCACGCAGCGGCGGTGCGCCGGGTAAGGCGATGGCCGCACTGCTGCGCATGTTTGATCGTAGCGAGGTGGAGCGCTTTGGCCGTGAAGGTGGACCGATTCATGATGCGACCGTCATTGCGTGGCTGTTGAAACCTGAGCTGTTCAAGTCAAAACGCGCTCACGTAGGGGTAGAAGTTTCCGGTAAGACGGCGGGTTACGCGTTCGCCGATTTTTATCACAAACTGAGCGAGCCGGAGAATGCGCTGATCATGCGGGAAATCGACGAACAAGGATTCCTCGGGCTGATTGCCGATCGCCTGCGTTGCTATGGCTCTGAAACAATCAATGATGTTGAAGCAATCAATGGATCTGAGGAGCGCTGATGGTCGCCTACCTGCTGAGCCGAATCGGACAAACGCTGCTGACGCTTGCTGTTATGTCGGTGCTGGTGTTTGTAGGTGTTTACATGGTCGGTAATCCGGTCGATATGCTGTTGAGTGCGACGGCCACGCCAGCGGAACGGCTGGCGGTGATTCAGTCCTTTGGTCTGGATAAGCCCGTCTGGGAACAGTACGGGCTATTTGTCTGGAACGCCTTTCAGGGCGACATGGGCAACTCGTTTATCTTTAACCAACCCGCGCTGACGCTCATTTTTCAGCGCATGCCCGCCACGCTCGAACTGGCGATGGTCGCGTTCGTGATGGCGCTGGTTGTCGGTATTCCGCTGGGGATTTACGCTGGCCTGAAGCCGGACAGCGCGGTGTCCAAATCCATCATGACCTTTTCCATCCTGGGCTTTAGCCTGCCCACGTTCTGGATCGGGCTGGTGATGATCATGCTGTTCAGCGTGAAGCTCGGCTGGTTGCCGTCCTCTGGCCGGGGCGATACTCACGATCTCTTCGGTATTCCATTCAGTTTTCTGACTCGCGATGGTCTCGAACACCTGCTTTTACCCGCGTTTAACCTTGCACTGTTTAAAATCTCGCTGGTTATCCGCCTAATGCGTGCGGGCGTGATGGAGTGTCTGCAACAGGATTATGTACAGTTTGCTCGTGCTAAAGGGCTGTCGGAAACCCGCATTGTGCTGGTTCATGTGCTGCGCAACACGCTGATTCCGTTGATTACCGTGCTGGGGCTGGAGCTGGGATCGCTGATCGCGTTCGCCGTGGTCACGGAAACCATTTATGCCTGGCCGGGCATGGGTAAGCTGATTATCGACTCGATCGCCGTGCTCGACCGTCCGGTTATCCTGGCTTATCTGATGATTACTGTCGTGATGTTCAGCGTGATTAACCTGCTGGTTGATTTGCTGTATGTGCTGGTCGATCCGCGCGTGCGGCTGGGAGGAGACAAGGGATGACAGGGAATACGATACACCAGCCCGCTGCCGTGCAAAAAACGGCCCATCCGGTGATGCGCGTTATGATGGCGCTGATCAACGATCGGCTAGCGCTGTGTGGGCTGATCATGCTGGCGATTTTCGTGCTGCTGGCGCTGCTTGCCCCGCTTTTGTCGCCGCAGAATCCCTACGATCTGATGCAGCTCGACATTATGGATGGCCGGCTTGCGCCGGGAGCACAGAGCATGGCGGGCATGACGTATTGGCTGGGGACGGACGATCAAGGGCGCGACCTGTTCAGCGCCATTCTGTACGGCACCCGCATCAGCCTGATCGTGGGCTTCTCCAGTGCAGTGCTTGCGCTGCTGATTGGTGCCTCGCTGGGGCTGATTAGCGCCTACGTCGGTGGAAAAACGGATGCCACGATCATGCGTATCGTGGATATTCAGCTTAGCTTCCCGCCGATCCTGATTGCGCTGATCCTGCTGGCCGTGCTGGGGCAAGGGGTCGATAAGATCATCATGGCGCTGGTGGTGACCCAGTGGGCTTACTACGCGCGGACGATTCGCGGTTCGGCACTGGTGGAGCGTCGCCGCAGCTACGTGGACGCGGCGCGCAGCATGGCGCTCTCCAACCGCCGTATCCTGTTTCGCCATATTTTACCGAACTGTCTGGCACCCCTGATCGTGGTGGCAACGATGCGCATCGCCTACGCCATCATGCTGGAAGCCACGCTCTCGTTTTTGGGGATCGGGCTGCCAGTGACGGAGCCGTCGCTGGGGCTGCTGATCTCAAACGGTTTTGAATACCTGATGTCGGGCGATTACTGGATCAGCTTCTTTCCGGGGCTGACGCTGCTGCTGCTGATTGTGGCGATCAATCTGGTCGGGGATGCGCTGCGCGATATCCTCAACCCGCGGAATTAATCTGTGGGAACGCCCATAGGAATAAGGGGTAACGAACACATGACAGCGCCGATTATGTCCGTTTCGCATCTGACCACCGCCTTTCAGGTGAACGGCGAGTGGATGAACGTGGTGCGGGATTTGTCCTTCACGATTGGCGAGAAAGAGACGGTCGCCGTGGTGGGAGAATCTGGTTCAGGGAAAAGCGTGATGGCGAAATCCATCATGCGCTTACTGCCACCTGGCCAAAGCCGGGTTGAAGGTCAGATTCATTTTGGTGACACCGAACTGCTGTCGCTCCCTAATAAAGCGATGCAGGATGTGCGCGGCAACCGCATCGGCATGATTTTCCAGGAGCCAATGACCAGCCTGAATCCGGTGTTGCCGATTGGCTACCAGATTACAGAAGTGCTGCGTCGCCATCGAGGCATGGGCAAAGCCGAAGCACGTGCCGAAGCGGTGCGCCTGCTGGAAAAAGTCCGTATTCCGGCGGCGAAATCACGGCTGAACGAATATCCGCAGAGCTTCTCCGGCGGGATGCGCCAGCGCGTGGTGATCGCGATTGCGTTGGCCTGCCACCCGAAACTGCTGATTGCCGACGAGCCGACGACGGCGCTGGACGTCACGATTCAGGCGCAAATTCTGACGCTGATAAAAACCCTTCAGGAAGAAGAAGGGATGTCGGTGCTGTTTATCACCCACGACATGGGCGTAGTGGCGGAAGTCTCCGACCGCACGCTGGTGATGTATCAGGGCGAAATGGTGGAAAACGCCGTCACGCGGGAGATCTTCCACCATCCGCAACAGCCCTATACCCGCATGCTGCTGTCTGCCGTGCCTAAGCTCGGATCGATGTCCGGCAGCGCGTGGCCGCAGCGCTTCCCGCTGGTCGACCTCAAGACGGGCGAGCGCCAGCCAGTGCCGGAGGCGGTGAATACCGTTTCGGGCGAGGAGCCGGTGCTGACGGTAAAAAATCTGGTTACTCGATTTGATATCCGATCAGGATTTTTCCGTCGGCTGTCGGGGCGCGTTCACGCGGTGGAGAATGTCTCGTTCGATCTCTGGCCAGGAGAAACGCTCGCGCTGGTTGGGGAGTCGGGTTGCGGTAAATCCACTACTGGTCGGTCGATTATTCGCCTCAACGACGCCGTCAGTGGCGACATTCATTTGCTGGGAAAAAATATCCTGACGGCGGATAAGCATGAGCTGACGGATTCGCGGCGGCAGATTCAGATGGTGTTTCAGGATCCGTATGAAAGCCTGAACCCGCGCATGCGGATAGGGGAAGCTATCGCTGAACCGATGCTGCTGCACGGTCTGGCGACCCGACAGAATGTGAGTGCAAGAGTGAGCGCGCTGCTGGAACAGGTGGGTTTATCCGGCGATATGGCCTCGCGTTTCCCACATCAGTTCTCCGGCGGGCAGCGGCAGCGCGTGTGTATTGCCCGCGCACTGGCGCTGGAGCCGAAAGTGATTATTGCTGATGAATCGGTATCGGCGCTGGATGTGTCCGTCAAGGCGCAAGTCATCAACCTGATGCTGGATCTCCAGCAGAAGCTGGGGCTGTCATTCCTGTTTATCTCGCACGATATGGCGGTGGTCGAACGCATCAGCCACCGCGTAGCGGTGATGTATCTCGGTGAAATCGTGGAGATCGGGCCACGTTCGGCGATCTTCGATAATCCGCAGCATGATTACACTCGACGTCTGATTTCTGCGGTGCCCGTGCCTGATCCAGATACCCGTCCGGTGCGTAATATCACCAATGATGAACTGCGCAGCCCGGTACGCGCCCCCGATTTCCACCCTCCCGCACGCCGCTATAAGCAGGTCGGGGAAGGGCATTTCGTACTGGAACAGGCGTAACACTGAATGTAAAAACGGACTTTCCTCTTGATTGAGGAAAGTCCGTTTAATTTTTTGATTGTCTTTTTGTGCGCATTATTTGTAAATGATGGCAGTGCCGCGCAGTTGGTTATCACCGGTAGCAGAGGTGATGGTGAAGGCGTTGGCACCCGCTTTTTCTGCTTTCTGAGCCAGTTGCGCTTGCAGTGAATCCAGGCTGTGTGCCGTTGCGGTGACTACACCCACTTTTTCCAGACTCTGCGCCTGTTGTGAAGACACCTGATCGGCAGCGAAAGCACCGAAAGACAGAGTAGAAAGTACGACAGCAGCGGCGAAGAATTTTACGTTTTTCATGTGATGTATCCTGTTCAATGTTGTTTGGAGTGAAAGGTCATTTCCTTTCGATGAAGAGGATATTACGCCGATGCAGAGAGAAGGAAAAACGGAGTGTTTTGAGAATATCTGTCAATATTTTTGATGTTAAATCTGGCGATAAGATACACTATCTCGATCGCCAGAATGACGGTTATATCGCTGCCTGCTGAGGTAACGGCGGTGAGGTGGGTGCCAGTACGCGCTCCAGCACGCGGGCTTCCAGTTCCGCCAGCTTTGCCGAGCCGCGACGCCGTGGTCGGGGTAAATCGACCGTGATGTCCAGCCCTACGCGGCCTTCTTCAATCAGAATAACTCGGTCGGCCAACGCAATGGCTTCGGACACATCGTGCGTCACTAGAAGCACGGTGAACCCATGTTGGAGCCACAGATTTTCGATCAGGCTTTGCATTTCGATGCGGGTTAAGGCATCCAGCGCCCCCAGCGGTTCATCCAGCAGCAGCAAACGCGGATGATGAATGAGCGCACGCGCCAGCGCGACGCGCTGCTTCTGACCACCGGACAGCGCCGCCGGCCAGTCGTTAGCGCGATCCGCCAGCCCGACTGAGACCAGCGCCTCCTGCGCTTTTTCACGCCAGTTGCTGCGCAGCCCTAGTCCGACATTATCGATCACCTTTTTCCACGGCAGCAGCCGCGCTTCCTGAAACATCAGTCGCGTGTCGTCTTTCGCGCTGCTGAGCGGTGCGGTACCGGTTAGTAGTTCGCCGCTGCTGGCCGCTTCCAGCCCGGCGAGCAAGCGCAGCAGGGTGCTTTTGCCGCAGCCGCTACGCCCGACGATGGCAACAAACTGCCCGGACGGAATGCGCAGTTGTACGTCATTCAGCACGGTGCGGTGGCCGTAGTGCTTGGTGATGGCATCGAGCGTCAGCGGCGTCCCCTTGGTGAGCGGCGACGGTGAATGGGACTGCGTTGCAGAATCGGTAACAGCGGTCATGATGCGTCCCCCGATGAGGTTTGATAAGCCGGATTCCAGCGCAGCCAAATGCGCTCCAGCCCCTGAGCGCTGATATCGGCCAGTTTGCCGAGCAGGGCGTAAAGGATGATGGCGACCACCACCACGTCCGTTTGCAGGAACTCGCGGGCGTTCATGGCAAGGTAGCCGATGCCGGAGTTGGCAGAAATGGTTTCTGCGACGATCAGCGTCAGCCACATAAAGCCCAGCGCAAAGCGGATACCGACCATGATGGACGGTAGCGCACCGGGCAGCACCACCTGAGAGAACAGGCTAATACCGGAAAGGCCATAACTACGCGCCATTTCCAGCAGGCCGCGATCGATGTTTTTAATGCCGTGATAGGTGTTGAGATAAACCGGGAACAGCGTACCCAGCGCGACCAGAAAAATTTTGGCCGCCTCATCAATGCCAAACCACAAGATCACTAGCGGAATGAGGGCGAGATGGGGAACGTTGCGGATCATCTGCACCGAACTGTCCAGTAGACGCTCGCCCCAGCGTGATAGCCCAGTGATAAAACCGAGCACCAATCCGATGCTGCCACCGATAGCAAACCCGATCAGGGCGCGCCAGCCGCTGATAGCCAGATGCTGCCACAGTTCGCCGCTAGTGATGAGCGACCAGCCTGCGGTAATCACCGAACTGGGCGCAGGTAGAATCCGGTTGGATAGCCAGCCAAATTCGACGGAGATCTGCCACGCGACCAGTAGCGTCACGGGGAGCAGGAAAGGCGCAAACCGCTGTGCCAGTGAAGAGAGCGTTCTTGCCATGATCGATTCCTCAGCTTTGCGAGACTTTGCGCGGCACATAGCGGTTAGCAATCAGCTCTCCCGCAGTGTTCACCGTATGCAGCGGTGTGGGTTGCTGCGCCAGATCGAGGTGTGGGAACAGCAGTTCGCCCACGCGATACGCCTCTTCCAGATGCGGATAGCCGGACAGAATAAAGGTATCAATCCCGAGATCGGCGTATTCCTGAATGCGTTCGGCCACCGTTGGGCCATCGCCAACCAGCGCTGTGCCTGCGCCGCCGCGTACCAGACCGATGCCTGCCCACAGATTTGGGCTGATCTCCAGTTTGTCCTTTTTGCCGTCGTGCAGGGCCGCCATGCGCTGTTGCCCGACAGAATCGAAACGCGCCAGCGCCGCCTGTGCGTCGGCAATGGTTTTTTCGTCCAGATGGGAAATCAGCCGATCGGCAGCCTGCCAGGCTTCCTCGGTGGTTTCCCGCACGATAACGTGCAGGCGAATACCGAAACGAACCTCACGCCCCTGTGCCGCCGCTTTGGCGCGGACTTCCGCCAGCTTTTCTTTAACCTGCTCAGGCGGTTCACCCCACGTCAGGTAGAGATCGACCTGTTCTGCTGCCAGATTCTGTGCTGCCTCGGAAGATCCACCAAAGTAGAGCGGTGGACGCGGCTGTTGCACGGGCGGGTAAAGCAGCTTGGCGTCTTTGACCTGAATGTGTTTGCCTGCGAAATCGACGGTTTCGCCTTCCAGCAATCTGCGCCAGATATGGGTGAATTCCGCCGAGGCTTCGTAGCGTTCTTCATGGCTGAGGAACAGCCCTTCGGCAGCCAGCTCTTCCGGATCACCGCCAGTCACCAGATTGAACAGCGCGCGTCCGTTAGACAGCCTGTCCAGCGTGGCGGCCTGACGCGCGGCGATGGTGGGGGAAATCACGCCGGGGCGCAGGGCGACGAGAAACTTCAGCCGCTGCGTCACCGGAATGAGCGAGGCCGCAACGAGCCAGGAATCTTCGCATGAGCGCCCCGTCGGCAGCAGCACGCCGCCAAATCCTTGTCGCTCGGCGGCCTGTGCCACCTGTTGCAGATAGCTATAGTCAACATGACGTGCGCCCTCGGTGCTACCAAGATAGCGACCGTCTCCGTGGGTGGGCAGAAACCAGAATACGTTAAGACTCATGGTGTGAACTCCTTGAACAGTCTTGTTTGGGGTAAGCAAAAATGTGTGCGATAGGCGGATTAGTTCGCCTGAGGACGCCAGACGCGCTCTGCGATATTGACCTTCACCGGCACCAGACGATTTTCATAAAACAGGTCGGCGGTGGATTGCTGTGCCTTGATCGTGGCGGCATCCAGCGGTTCGACGGTGGTCGGTGGGCGATGATCGAGCGCCGTTTCAATCACTTTTTCCGGCAGCCCTACCGCGTTTGCCAGCAGCGTGACGCTTTGCGCCCGGTCGCTGATCGTTAAGGCATCCGCCTTGGTCAGCACGTCCAGCACCTGACGAATAAAGGTGCCGTGCGCCTCGGCGTAAGGACGGTCAGCCAGATAGAAGGAGCCGGTTTTCTCCAGCCCGCTGCTGTCGATCAGCACGCGGACGCCGCCTTCCAGCAGTGCGGCAGAATAGTAGGGATCCCAGATTGCCCATGCATCGACGTTGCCTTGCTGGAAGGCCGCGCGGGCGTCAGCTGGGGTCAGGTAGGTCGGTTTGATATCGGTGAATTTCAGCCCCTCGCGTTGCAGCGCCCGCAGCAGCGTGTTGTGCGCGCTGGAGCCTTTCTGGAAGGCGACTTTGCGACCTTTCAGGTCGGAAACGGTTTTCACTGGGCTGTCTTCCCGCACCAGAATCACTTCGGCCTGAGGTTTAGGTGGTTCCACGCCGACATACAGCAGGTCAGCGCCGGCGGCCTGCGCAAAAATAGGGGGAATGTCACCGGTGCCACCTAGATCGATGCTGCCAACATTGAGTGCTTCCAACATTTGCGGCCCAGCGGGGAATTCAACCCAGCTGATTTTGGTGTTGGGGAACTGCTTTTCCAACAGCTGGTGCGATTTTGCCAGTACTAGACTGACCGAACCTTTCTGATAACCGACGCGTAGCTGCGTCGGTACGCTGTCCTGCGCATGGGCAGTGGACATGAGCAGCACGGCACCAGCGGCCAGAATGGCGGGGAGCTGGCGCAGCCACGCCGTCACGTTGTTCCATAATGACGCGCTTTCTCCACGTCCTTCCGTGACCGATTGTTTCATCATCAATGACATGCTTATGGCCTCTCCCTTATAACGAAAAATTAAAATACAGCGAGAAAATGCAACATCAGGTGATAAACATAGCAGGGGGACGGTGGGCTTTTTAAATCTCAATTTGTCGTTTTTATAGCCAAAAGTAGAAAATGCCTGAAATCAGTACACTTAGCGTAATAAGCGCTGCAATAGTAGGTTTTACCCGTCATTCACATCTGAAATACGTTTTACATGACCTGCCTCACATTGTTTCCCGCAATGTCTATCATTTCGTGAACCCATTCTCATATATTGTTTTTTTTCATGGAAAACGGTTTCCGTTGTGTTTCCATAGGCGTGTTTCCAATGGATGTATGTCCAATGACCGTGTTTATTCACGATGCTTTTATTGATGACGTTTTTTATTCATAACGTACGTACGACGGGGTGTTGAAAATGAAAAGGATCATGCTTTGTTGTTCCGCTGGGATGTCCACCAGCCTTTTAATGCGAAAGATGAAGGAGGCGGCCAGCGCACGTGGTCTGGACGTTGAGATTGCCGCCTACGCCGCCCATGAGTTTGACGAGCAAGTCGGGAAGTATGACGTTGTGCTGCTGGGGCCACAGGTGAAATATATGCTGGCGTCATTCAAGGAGAAAGCCGAGGGAAAAGGCGTGCCCGTGGCAGCGATAGACATGATGGATTACGGTATGCAGCGCGGTGACAACGTACTGGATTTTGCCTTTTCACTGATCGAAAAATCAGGACAACCGCTATGAGTGGCCTCTATCAGTCGATGGTGAATATCATCGAGAAAAAAATTACCCCGTTGGCAGGTGTGGTAGGGCAACAACGCCATATCATCGCGATTCGTGATGGTTTTATCGCCGCGTTGCCTTTCATGATCATCGGCTCGTTTATGCTGGTGTTTATCTTCCCGCCGTTTGCACCGGATACCACGCTGGGATTTGCCCGCGCGTGGCTCGATTTCTCCATTGCCTACCGTGAACAGCTGATGCTGCCGTACTACCTCAGTATGGGGGTCATGACCTTCTTTATCTCGGTGGGGATTGGGGCCAGCCTTGGCAAGCATTACAAGCTGGATCCGATCATGACCGGCCTGCTGGCACTGATGGCATTCTTGCTGGTGGCCGCGCCTTATCAGGAGAAGCAAATTTCCACCCAGTACTTCTCGGGGGAAGGGATTTTTACCGCGATTCTGACCGCGATTTATGCGGGTGAGGTGTATGCCTGGCTGAAGAAACGCAACATCACGATTCGCCTGCCGAAAGAGGTGCCGACTGGCGTCGCGCGTTCGTTTGAAATCCTCATTCCGGTGCTGGTCATCGTCGCGACGCTGCATCCGTTTAACCTGTTCATCCAGTCCGCAACTGGCATGATTATCCCAGAAGCCATCATGCACCTGCTGGCACCGCTGATTTCGGCGTCGGATTCGCTGCCCGCGATTCTGATTTCGGTATTCATCTGCCAGATTTTGTGGTTTGCCGGGATTCACGGCGCGCTGATCGTCACCGGGATCATGAACCCGTTCTGGATGACCAACCTGGCGCTGAACCAGGCTGCGCTTTCGGCCGGTGCGCCGCTGCCGCATATTTATTTGCAGGGATTCTGGGATCACTACCTGTTGATCGGCGGGGTCGGCTCCACGCTGCCGCTGGCCTTTTTGCTGCTGCGTAGCCGCGTGGCTCATCTGCGTACGATTGGCCGTATGGGCGTGGTGCCGAGCTTTTTCAACATCAACGAGCCGATTCTGTTTGGTGCACCGATCATCATGAACCCGCTGCTATTCCTGCCGTTTATTTTCGTGCCGATGGTCAATGCTGTCATTGCCTATACGGCGACGAAGCTCGGCTGGATCGCGCAGGTGGTTTCCCTGACGCCGTGGACGACGCCTGCGCCAATTGGTGCATCATGGGCGGCGAACTGGGCGTTCAGCCCAGTGATCATGTGTCTGCTCTGCATGGTGATGTCGGCCGCGATGTATTACCCGTTCCTGAAAGTCTATGAGCGCACGTTGCTCAAACAGGAGCAGGAGAAACAACAGCAGGCCGCAGGCGAAGCCAGCGCCAGCGCATAAACACGAGTGAAGCAGAGAGGAACGTATGCACGATCATCTTCAGAACGATTTTCGCTTTCCCGCGAATTTTTGGTGGGGTAGCGCCAGTTCGGCACCGCAAACGGAAGGCGAAAGCCTCAACGATGGTAAAAGCGCCACCGTGTGGGACGAGTGGTTTGCCACGCAGCCCGGCCGTTTTCACCAGCAGGTAGGGCCGGCGGATACTTCCACGTTTTATCAGCACTGGCGTGAAGATATCGCGCTGCTGAAGACGCTGAATCACAACACGTTCCGAACGTCGATCTCCTGGGCGCGGCTGATTCCTGATGGCGTCGGTGAACCGAATCCGCAGGCGGTGGCGTTTTATAATCAGATCATTGATGAAATGCTGGCGCAGGGCATCACGCCGTTTATCAATCTGTTCCATTTTGATATGCCGATGGTGATGCAGCGGCTGGGTGGCTGGGAAAATCGGGCGGTGGTCGTGGCCTATGCGGGCTATGCGGCGACCTGCTTCCGCCTGTTTGGCGACAGGGTAAAACACTGGTTTACGTTCAATGAGCCGGTGGTGCCGGTGGAAGGCGGGTATCTGTATGATTTCCACTACCCGAATGTGGTGGACTTCAAGCGTGCTGCAACGGTGGCGTACCACACGATGCTGGCGCATGCGCTGGCGGTGAGGGCGTATCGCGAGCAGTCTCAGGGTGGGGAAATCGGCATTATCCTCAACCTGACGCCTTCCTACCCGCGTTCCCAACATCCGGCTGATGTGAAAGCCGCCAACATCGCCGATCTGATGTTTAACCGCAGCTTCCTCGATCCCGCGCTGAGGGGCCAATACCCGCAGGAACTGGTCGATCTATTGCATCGATACGGCCAACTGCCGAGCTGCCAACCTGACGATCGCGCGCTGCTGGCCGATGGGATTGTCGATCTGCTGGGGATTAACTACTACCAGCCGCGCCGAATCCAATGCCGCGACAGTCTGGTCAATCCCGATAGTCCGTTTATGCCCGAGTGGTTCTTTTCCAGCTATGACATGCCGGGACGAAAAATGAATCCCTATCGCGGTTGGGAAATTTACGAACCGGGTATCTATGACATTCTGACCAACCTGCGGGTGAATTACGGCAATCCACGCTGCTTTATTTCGGAAAACGGCATGGGCGTCGAGAACGAACAGCGTTTCGACGCCAACGGTCAGATTCAGGATGATTACCGCATCGATTTTGTCCGCGAACACCTGAAGTATGTACACAAAGGGATCGCGGAAGGCAGCAACTGTCTCGGCTACCATATGTGGACGTTTATCGATAACTGGTCGTGGTCGAATGCTTACAAGAATCGCTATGGTTTTGTGCAGCTGGATTTGGCAACGCAAAAGCGCACGGTGAAGAAAAGTGGAAAATGGTTCGCGGCGACAGCGGCCGAGAATGGCTTTCAAGGTTCAACGTCGTAAGGCTTTATCCACGTCGGTGTGGCACTCTGCCACACCGTATTAATCGTCCTTCCAGCTTCCCCACAGTCTCCCTTCCACATAAAAATCACACATAAAAAAACGGCTTGCCCTGATGAGGAGGCAAGCCGGAAAGAGGGTAATACGCGATGTTTTTCAGGTGTTTCTATAATGGCATAGCGGGATAAACATTCAGGGTAAACAACGATTAGTTGTAGATTACCGCAGAGCCACGCAGCTGATCGTTACCGGTTGCAGACGTGATGGTATAAGCTTTAGCGCCCGCTTTTTCTGCTTTCGCTGCGAGCTGAGCTTGCAGTGAGCTCAGGTCCTGAGCCGTCGCGGTAACGACGCCCACTTTTTCCAGGTTCTGAGCCTGAGAAGCAGATACGTATTCAGCAGCAGAAGCACCGAAAGTCATGGTAGCGAGAACAACAGCAGCGGCGATGGTTTTTACGTTTTTCATGGTGTCTTATCCTTTTCTGTTTGATAGGTGAAAGGGGGCTGCCCTTTCGATAGGAAGAATGTTACGCCGATGCTAATGAATTAAAAAACGGATGTTATTGAGAGAGTCTTTCTATTTTTTTGAATGAAAACATCGCTTATTGTTTGTTTTTTTTAAATAAAAAACAATGAGTTATACATAAAATTGAAATTGATTTACAAACTATTGACTGATATTGAATAGGTGGGGTGATGTCTTGTCTATTGATGTTCAACTAACGTTTAATGCTGCTGGTCATCAACTTACCAACATTAATTGCTGGTCATGTGATGGAGAGTGGCTGGTTTATGACGTTCGGCCTTATGGATCTTCATTCACAGGGCTGACCATTGAGCGAGTACACCTGAAAAGCCGCAAAACCGAGGTAGTTTATCGGGCAACGGCGGGGGCGCATGTGGGCGTGGTGACCTGTAGCCCGCGGGAACCGCTGCGCTATGTTTTTATCCACGGGCCGGAAAATCCGGATAGCGAGTGGCAGTATGATTTTCACCATCGCCGTGGAACGATAGTGGCGGATCGTCAGCATGATGAAGCCGTCACGCTTGATGCCTTCTCCATTACGCCGCCTTATCAGGCTGGTGCGCTGCGCGGTGGCACGCATGTCCACGTCTTCAGCCCGGATGCCAGCCGCCTGAGTTTTACCTATAACGACCATGTACTGCATGAGCATGATCCTGCCTTGAACTTGCGTAACGTGGGCGTAGCCGTGCCGTTACAGGGTGTTATGGTTGAGAAAAGCCATCCGCGAGAATATGACGGCAGCCACTATTGTGTGCTGGTCAGTAGAACGACGCCGCAACCGCAGCCCGACAGCGATGAGATCAATCGCGCCTATGAAGAAGGCTGGGTAGGAACGGCGGGCTATATCCGACAGGATGGCTCGCGGCAGCGCTGGGCGCTGGCGTTTATTGGCGATACGCAGGCGGCGGACGGGACAACGGTGCCTGAGATTTTTATCGTCGACTTGCCGGAGGCGCTGGAAGAGTACGCCAAAACGGGTGATGCGCCACTGGCTGGCACGGCAACGTCAATGCCTGCGCCGCCAGCAGGCGTGCAGCAACGGCGTTTAACGTTTACACATCAGCGCCGTTATCCTGGTCTGGTGAATCAGCCGCGCCATTGGCTGCGAGCCTCGCCCGACGGCAGTGAGATTGCTTTCCTGATGCGGGATGAGGCTGGCGTGGTGCAGCTGTGGATGATTTCTCCGAACGGCGGTGAACCGAGACAGGTAACGCGCACGGAACACGGTGTACAGTCTGCCTTTAACTGGCACCCGAACGGGCGTTCTCTGGCGTTTGTGTGTGACAACAGCATCATGCTGTGTGATGCGAAAAGCGGGGAGCTTGCTCGACTGACGGCGCGGACGGACAGCGCACCGAGTGCGGATGCTGTGGTCTTTTCCCCTGATGGGAAACAGATTGCGTATATGCGGGAGATTGACGGTTTTAATCAGCTTTTCGTCGTGGCAACGGCGTAACCGGTACGCGCGAGTTCATGGCGAGTGCGGTGCTATCAAAGCTGATTATGAGGCATGGTGTTATGAGGCATAGTGCTATGCGGCATAGTGGCGAGTTGTGAACTGGCGGTCTGGTTTTGCTCTTCACTGTGCGAAATGCGCTCGCGCGTCGACAGTTTGTTCTTATCGCTGCCTGTGCGGTAGTAATCGTAGGGCAGCAGCAGCGTGTCAGCCACCGCCGAGAACGGCAGGTCGATAGCGACCAGCGGCATCATGGCCCAACTGGTATCGTCGTCACGCAACATATCCACACTGGCGCGCGTGCCGGAATAATATCCCTGATCGCTTCCGGTATGCGTCATCACGCTGGAGCAACCGCTGGTTGCCACCGCACCGCTACCGGTAATGATGAAAGAGAACAACGCACTTTTCAGTAAGGTCATATTCCTGTCCATTAAGAACCGCTGCCAGAGCGGGTTCCAGAGCCTGCCTATCTTGAGTGTATGTGATAACGCCCGCAGTGTGAGTGAATATTGCATGAAACCCAGCGATTTTTCCTTTTTGCCTCTTGAAAGTCTGAGGGGGGTCACCATATTGATAATAAGCCGGAAAAAAACGATACGCCGTCAGGGTATCTGTCTCGGCTGTGAACCTGTCCTTATAAGGAAGGTAAAAATAAATCCTCGCTGCATGTTTAGGAGGCTGTTTTATGCGTAACCCCGATTTTTCCCCACTGTACCGTTCTGCTATTGGTTTCGATCGCCTGTTCAATCTATTAGAAACCGGCCAGACCCAGAGTAACGGCGGCTATCCTCCCTACAACGTCGAACTGGTTGACGAGAACCAATACCGCATTGCGATTGCTGTCGCTGGCTTCGCCGAGCAGGAACTGGACATCACCGCGCACGACAATTTATTGATTGTAAAAGGTGCCCACGCCGGTGAGCAGGTTGCCCGCAACTACCTGTATCAGGGGATTGCTGAGCGCAACTTCGAGCGTAAATTCCAACTGGCCGAACATATTCAGGTAAAAGGCGCCAATCTGGAAAACGGGCTGCTGTATATCGATCTCGAACGTATCGTGCCGGAAGCGATGAAGCCGCGTCGGATTGAAATCAAGTAAACCAACATCACGTTATTTGCACGAATCGCGCATTGCCTGAAACGGCAGCGCTATGAATGAATGCTTCGTCTGCCGAATGGGGACGACGCCAGCTATGGCATCGTGGCTGGCATAAGGTACGCCCACAAGGGCATCACTTATCTCGCTTCTTAGAAGGAGTCATATTATGCGTAACTACGACTTATCACCTTTACTGCGTCAGTGGATCGGTTTTGACAAATTAGCCAGCTCAATGCAGGGCAGCCAGGAACCGATTGATTTTCCTCCGTATAATATCGAGAAGAAAGACGACAACCACTACCGCATCACGCTCGCACTGGCGGGGTTCCGGCAAGCCGATCTGGATATTGAAGTGGAAGGCCCGCGCCTGACGGTGAAAGGCAGCCCGGCACCGTCCGAAAAAGCCGTGGAATATCTGCATCAGGGGCTGGTGTTTAAACCTTTCACGCTGAGCTTTACGTTGGCCGAACACCTGCATGTGTCCGATGCACATTTTGAAAATGGCCTACTGCATATCGATCTGGTGCGTGACGTGCCGGAAGCCTTGCAGCCTCAGCGTATCGCCATCGGCGGTGGTCGTCCGGCCTTGAACCAGCAACCTGCTGACGATGCGTCATAACGCGATATCCATGTCATTCGTTTGATGATTTCCCGCGCTCGTATCATTACGGGCGCGCTTTTGTGTTGCCCGCCACGTTTCCCTCTCCGGCATTCTGCCAGAATCAAAATATACTCGTCATACTTCAAGTTGCATGTGCGTTGGCGGCGTTTACTCACCCGAATCACTTACTTGAGTAAGCTCATCGTGATGAAATGAGAGACGTCCTGTCTCTCACCGAAGGCCAGCCGTGGGCTGGTCAAATTCGTTCCCGACGAATTTGTCCTTCTCTTGCCGCCAGCCTGAAACTCGAATTATTTAGAGTGTAGCGGTAGTGGCATTTCCCAATAAAAACGTCCGCAAAGGATATGGGCATGAGTGATATCGCACTTACTGTGAGTATGCTGGCGCTGGTGGCGGTTCTGGGGTTATGGATCGGCAACTGGCGGATTTACGGCGTCGGTTTAGGGATTGGCGGGGTCCTGTTCGGTGGGATCATCGTCGGGCATGTTGCCCATCAGTACCAGATTCAACTGAATGATGACATGTTGCACGTCATCCAGGAGTTCGGGCTGATCCTGTTTGTCTATACCATTGGCATTCAGGTCGGGCCGGGTTTCTTTTCCTCTCTACGGGTATCTGGCCTGCGCCTCAATGCGTTTGCTCTGCTGACGGTGTTCCTCGGCTGCGTGGTGACCGTGCTGCTGCACAAGCTGCTTAATATTCCTTTGCCCATTATCCTCGGTATTTTCTCCGGTGCGGTGACCAACACGCCTTCGCTCGGCGCGGGTCAACAGATTCTGACCGATCTTGGGTCGAGTTCGGCATTGGTTAACCAGATGGGAACAGGCTACGCAATGGCGTACCCGCTGGGGATCTGCGGCATTCTATTGGTGATGTGGCTGATGCGCGTCCTGTTTCGCGTGGCGGTGGAGAACGAGGCAAAGCAGTTTGAAGTCAGCAATGGTCTGAATCATGAGCAACTGCACACGATGAATGTGTCGGTGACGAATACCAATCTGCAAGGGCTGGCGATTCAGGATGTGCCGATTCTGAACCGCGACACCATCGTCTGCTCCCGCCTGAAACGCGGCGATGAACTGATGGTGCCGTCGCCGCAGACGCTGATCCAACTGGGCGATTACCTGCATCTGGTTGGTGCGAAAAACGATCTGGAACAAGCGCGTCTGGTCATTGGTAATGAAGTTGAGACGTCGCTCTCGACGCGCGGCACGGATCTTCACGTTGAACGCGTGGTGGTGACGAATGAGAAGGTGCTGGGACGCAAGATTCGCGAGCTGAATCTGAAGCAAAACTATGATGTGGTGATCTCGCGCCTGAATCGTGCGGGCGTCGAGCTGGTCGCCAGCAATCAGGCCAGCCTGCAATTTGGCGATATTCTGAATCTGGTCGGACGAAAAGCGGCGATTGATGCCGTCGCGGATATCGTGGGAAACGCGCAGCAAAAACTCCAGCAGGTACAGATGCTGCCCGTCTTTATCGGCATTGGGTTAGGTGTCCTGCTGGGGTCAGTACCGCTGATGATTCCCGGCTTTCCCGTCGCGCTGCGGCTTGGGCTGGCGGGGGGGCCGCTGGTGGTCGCGCTGGTGCTGGGGCGCATTGGCGGGATTGGTAAACTTCACTGGTTTATGCCGCCCAGCGCGAACCTGGCACTGCGTGAACTCGGCATTGTGCTGTTCTTATCGGTGGTGGGGCTGAAATCCGGCGGCGACTTCGTCGAGACGTTATTGGACGGCGACGGGGTGTGGTGGATTGGCTATGGTGCGCTGATTACCATTGTGCCGCTACTGCTTGTGGGCATACTGGCGCGAACGCTGGGTAAGATGAACTACCTGACGCTGTGCGGCATGCTGGCGGGCTCCATGACCGATCCGCCTGCGCTGGCGTTTGCCAATGGGCTACACCCGACCAGCGGTGCGGCGGCATTGTCTTATGCGACGGTTTATCCGTTGGCGATGTTTCTGCGAATTATGTCGCCGCAGTTACTAGCCGTACTGTTCCTGACCCTCTAAATGTTATCAGCTGGATAAAAACTACTATTTTCTCGCCGAATAATGGCGATTTATTTCTTTATTTTTGAATAGTGGAATACCTGAGTGAAAAAATAAGGAATGGATAACTGACTGTCTGGAAAAGAATTATATTTCCACTATTATATATAAGGTTTTTTTATCATTTATTTGTCGTTAATTTCGTTAATTTTATGTTCTTTAAATGTCAATTATTATTGAATTTTAAGGGTTTTTTATCGGGGAATTAAAACCGTGATGGTTTCTTAAATAAATTAATGAACCCCTTTAGTAACTAAAGTTACGCTATTTTGTAGGCGCATTATAATACTATCTCTTCATTAATCACTTGATTTGATAAGACGAGAAAAGCACCCTGAACCCTTGTTTTCTCGTCTTTTTTTTCCGCAGATGATTCCTGTTGCGTTGTTTTCAGCAGGGTGACGAAGGAAGAATAACGAAATACCCACTCCTCCGCACGGGACATCCGTCGTGAATATCTCCTGAATAATTTGAGTGTGACTCGAAGTATGACGGGGAATACAGAATCCGTTTTAATGAAGAGTGGTGTTCTTATGTCTGCGAATAACAGCAGGTTGATAAAGCTTCTAGTTATCCTTTGTATTGCCGGTGGCTTATGGTTATTGCCGGTTCCTGATGGGGTTAAACCCGATGCCTGGCATCTGATGGCGATTTTCATTGCCACGGTTGTCGGTCTGATTCTCTCTCCTTACCCGCTTGGCGCGATGGCGATGTTCAGCCTGACCTCGGTCGCCATATTAGGGTTATTACCCATTAAAGATGTGCTGGCGGGCTTTAGCGATCCCACCATTTGGATGATCGCCTGCGCCTTCTTTATCTCTCGCGGCTTTATCAAAACCGGCTTTGGCCGACGCATTGGTCTGCTGTTCATCAGCAAGCTGGGGAATAGCTCTCTCGGTCTGGCGTATGGTCTGGTGTTTACCGACCTGATGTTCGCTCCGGCGATGCCTTCTACGTCTGCACGCTGCGGCGGGATCATCACCCCGCTGTTCCGGTCCATTGCCGAAGCCTATGACTCCACGCCGGAAAAAGGCACGCAGCGTCGTATTGGTGCGTTTCTGGTGCAGTCCATTTTCCAGTGTAACGCCGTGACTTCCGCGATGTTCATGACCTCCATGGCGGGTAACCCGATGGTGGCGAAGCTGGCTTCTCAGTTTGGTATTCACATCAGTTGGACGGACTGGGCGTTGGCGACATTGCTGCCGGGCTTCCTGTCTTTGGCGCTGATTCCTTACCTGATCTACCGTTTCTATCCGCCTGAACTGAAGAAAACCTCAGAAATGCGTGCGATCGCCGTCGAAAGACTGCGTGAAATGGGCAAAATGACCCGCGACGAGTGGGTGGTACTGGGCGTGTTCCTGGGTCTGGTGACGTTCTGGGTGCTGGGTTCCACGCTGAATATCGATGCAACCCTGACCGCGCTGGCGGGCCTGAGCGTGCTGTTGCTCAGCCGTGCGCTGACCTGGGACGATGTGGTCAGTGAGAAAGAAGCCTGGCACACCGTGGTGTGGTTTGCCGTACTGATGACGCTGGCTGGCCAGCTCAACAAGATGGGCCTGATTGCCTGGCTGGGCGGATTGGCCGGTAATGCGGTCAGCGGGATGCACTGGCTGCCAATGCTGGGTCTGCTGCTGTTGGTTTACTACTACAGCCACTACCTGATGGCGAGTGCGATTGCCCACATCAGTGCCATGTATGCGATTTTCGTCTCTATCGCGCTGGCCGCTGGTGCGCCGCCGATGCTGACCGTACTGGTATTCGGTATCTTCAGTAACCTGTTTATGTCCACGACCCACTACTCCAGTGGTCCGGCACCGATTTTGTTCGGCACCGGTTACGTGCCGCTGGGAACCTGGTGGAAGATCGGTTTCCTGGTCAGTCTGGTCATCATCCCTATCTGGCTGGGTGTTGGCGGAATGTGGTGGAAACTGCTCGGTTTCTGGTAAACGCAGTACTGCTGGCTTTCCTGATGCGAAACATTCCTGACACAAAAAATGTACCGCAACATTAAGCCCGATTTCCTTTCTTCAAGCCTACGCCCTGTCCTTGTGACGGGGCGTATGCACTCACGGCACGCGAAACGCGACGAAACAGTATAAGATAACGGTGTGATGATGGTGGTTTCGGAGAGTGACATGGGCAAGAAAAAGGCACCGCTAAAGCTGGGAACATCGGTGTTTCTGATGGTGTCGGTTGTGCTTGGCGCGGTGTTGCTGGTGGTCTATTCCTTGCTGTTTTTTCGCATTAATCAGCTTTCAGAAGATCATCTGCGAGAAAAAGCCTTTGCCATTGCGCGCACATTTGCGTCCTCTCCTGTGGTTATTGATGAACTGAAAGGAATTGGCCGACCGGAGGAAGTGCAGATTGCTGCGGAGGCGATCCGCCAGCGTAATCAACTGCTCTTCGTCACCGTCACGGACATGGATACAGTGCGCCATAGCCACCCAGAACCGGAAAGAATAGGCGAGCATTTTGCCGGTCGGGATATCTATCCGGCGCTGTTGGGCATGGAAAATACCTCCATCAACCGAGGTACGCTCGATCCCGCGCTACGGGTCTTTACGCCGGTTTTCGACAGCAACCATAAGCAGGTTGGCGTCGTCGCGCTTGGTATTGCCTTAACCAGCGTGCAGAAGGTGATCAGCGATAACCGCTGGATGATTCCCTGGACGCTATTGGCAGGAGCGCTGGTCGGCTGGCTGGGCACGTTGATTCTGGTGAAGGTGCTTAAGCGCATTATGCTGGGATTCGAGCCGTTTGAGATCTCGAACCTGTTTGAACAGCGTAACGCGATGCTCAAACACATCAAAGAAGGCGTTATCGCGGTCGATCAGCATGGCCGGATTACGGTCATCAATGATGAGGCGCGACGGCTTTTCCGGCAGAATAAGCCGCAGGGCAGTGAAACGCCGGCTCCGAAGCCAGCCGAACGCGTTAGCGAACAATGGCTTGAACATCTGCACCTGAAACAGGTACTGGAGAGCGGTACACCACGACGCGATGAAGAGATTAACTTTAACGGTCACCTGCTGCTGACCAACACCGTTCCGGTTTTTGTGAAGGGCGACATTATCGGCGCGATTGCGACATTCCGTGATAAAACGGAGATCAGCCAGCTGCTGCAACGGTTGAGCGGGATGTCCTACTATGCGGATGCGCTGCGGGCGCAGTCGCACGAGTTTATGAACAAGCTGCACGTTATCCTGGGGATGCTGCACTTAAAATATTACTCGCAACTGGAAGAGTATATCCTGAAGACCGCCAATAATTATCAGGCGGAAATTGGTTCGATTATTCGTAAAGTGAAATCGCCAGTGATTGCCGGCTTCCTGTTGGGTAAAATCAACCGCGCACGCGATCTCGGCATCACGCTCTCCATCAGCGAGGAGAGTCTGCTGCCGGATACCGATGATGTCGATGCCACGAATGAATTGATTACCGTATTGGGTAACCTGATTGAGAATGCGATGGACGCGATTGATCGGCAGGAAAACTGCGAAATCAGCGTGAGCTTCCATCATCAGAATGGCCGCCTTCACTGTACCGTGGGGGATGACGGCCCCGGCATTTCACCGGAGAGTCAGGCGCGCATTTATGAACAGGGATTCTCTACCAAAGGCAGCGGGCGCGGTATCGGCCTGTACCTGACCAAGCAGAGTCTGGAGAAGATTGGCGGCACTATCGAGTTTGAATCAGAACCTGAGGTGTACACCCAGTTTTTCGTTACTATTCCTTATCAAGCAAGGCTGTTTGACCATGATTAATGTACTGATTGTTGATGACGATGCCATGGTTGCAGAGCTTAACAAATCTTATCTGAACCAGGTTTCTGGATTTAGCTGCTATGCGACCGTCCCCACGTTGCAGCAGGCGCGAAACCTGCTGATGCAACCTGAC
Organism: Pectobacterium odoriferum; assembly: GCF_009931295.1. Taxonomy (NCBI): domain Bacteria; kingdom Pseudomonadati; phylum Pseudomonadota; class Gammaproteobacteria; order Enterobacterales; family Pectobacteriaceae; genus Pectobacterium; species Pectobacterium odoriferum. The sequence continues at coordinate 44,494 of NZ_CP034938.1, forward strand.
TCGGAAATCGATTTGGTACTGCTGGATATTTATATGCAGCAGGATAATGGACTGGACCTGCTGCCGACTATCCGTGAATTTAGTGAGAAAACGGACGTCATCATCATCTCTTCTGCCAGCGATGTGTATACCATCAAAAAAGCGCTGCACTACGGCGTGGTGGATTATCTGATTAAGCCTTTCCAGTTCTCGCGTTTCGAACAGGCGCTGACCGCTTATCGCGAAGAGGCGAATTTGTTCAAACACCGCGATTTTGTTGGGCAGTCGGATATTGATAACCTGATTCGCCGTACCAGCAGCAGCACGGTTAGCGAACGTAAGAAATTGCCGAAAGGGCTGACCAGCCTGACGTTGCGTACCGTTTGTGAGTGGATTGAAGGCAATCAGGGCATTGAGTTCTCTACCGAAATGCTGGCGAATGCGATTGGTATTTCTCGCGTCTCCTGCCGTAAATACCTGATCTATCTGTCCGATACCGGCATCCTGACCACCAATATCCTGTACGGCTCTACCGGTCGCCCGGTTTATCTGTATCGTCTGCTGCCAGAAAAGCAGGACTCGCTGCGCCAATACTGTGAATAAAGAGCGGTGAGTAATTAGCAGTAAATAAGGTAAACAGAAACGAGGCGGGAGCGATCCCGCCTTGTGCTATACACCATTCAGTGACGATGAAACCAAATGGAGTTGGTTGAGTGGAACACGATAAATTTATGCAGTACGGCCGCGGGTTAGGGCTGTGGCGTAACCCACGGGAAAATATTAAGCCCGAACCAACAAATTACTTCAGAGATGACCCGATTTACCTCACGCCTTCAAAAGGGGAATGGGTTAATCAAATTCAAGAGTGCAAAAAAGAAAATAACCCGTTAGAGAACGGTGTATTTATCTGGACAGAAATTAAGGGTACAGGTCACGCCTTTGTCTCTGTGCATGAGGGTAATAATGCTTCTGTTTTCACTTATGGTCGATTCGGTAGACGGTCTGGTGTTGCAGGGGCTGTCGGTGATGGCATCTTAAATTTTTTGCAGTTTGAAGATGCGCGAACATATTACCGAGAAGAGCTGTACCAAACAGAAGCTAAGGTTTTTCTTATTACAGATGCGGATCCTACGATTGCTCGATTGTACTTTGAAAAGCTATGGCGCTCAGGGGGCAAAGTGAAAGAAACAATCAAGATGGGAGAAAGCACTAAAAGAAATGGCCGTACAGTCGATCAATATGATGTGACAGGGGTTAACTGTACAACGCATACAAAAAAGGGCGTGAAGGTCGCGGGATCACAAGTATTTGAGGGAGGATATACCACTCACACTCAGATACGGATTAATTACGAAGAAGATTTTGCCGTGCCGGTATCGCTACAGCGGTATTTAGAACGAAAAAGCGGTGAGTCATCCATGCTTGTTGTTGATATGACCAATGAGTTTAGAAAGCAGTACCCGAATACCGATAACTACACACCGATAAGCGAAGATACCGCGTTAAGGGTCGTCTCCGAGGTTGTTTCTGGTATAGGTAAAATATCACCTTATTCTGGTGGTACTGTTGGTGGGTTATTAGAAGGGATGCATGATGTTAACAAGTAAATGCAAGACGTTTATTCGATGGTTCAGTATCTTCCTTGTCTCTTTTTTTTATTTGATAAGTATTGCTCTTTTTTCTTTTGGACATGTTCAAGATAAGGAAAGAATGGTTTTTTTATCTGATAAAACAGTGCCAGTTGAATACCATTTTGCGATATTAGCTGATATGCGAGAGTCTATGGATTCCATGTATTCAGCTGTATTAATTGGTTTCCCCATCTGTATGAGCCTGATTTTGATCATTTTCAAAAAGGTTAGGTAGTTGCGGTAAGCCAAGCCGTTACCAATGGCGGCTGGCAGTGGCGTTTTTGTGGGTTGGATTCAAGTCGGCAGTGATCGGAATAGGTGCAGAGGTCGGACCGAACAGGGTCGTGCATGCAATAAGGTTTCACCTTATTCTGGTGGTACTATCGGTGGGTTATTAGAAGGGATGCATGATGTTAACAAGTAAGTGCAAGTCATTTATTCGATGGGTCAGTATTGCCCTTGTCTCTCTATTTTATTATCTACTGGTAGGGGGGGGGGTGCGATTTCCTTTGATAAGGATATTATGTATTTTTCAGAAAAAACTATATCTGTTGAATATCACAGAGCTAGCCTAGAAATTATGCAGGAACATACTAATTCGGTGTATTTAGCTGCGTTCATAGCTTTTCCCATCTGCGTGGCTCTGATTCTGATCATTTTCAAAAAGGTTAGGTAGTTGCGGTAAGCCAAACCGTTACCAATGGCTGCTGCCGGAAAAGCAGGACTCGCTGCGCCAGTACTGTGAATAAAGAGTGGCAAATAAATAGCGCTGAATAAATAAAAACGCCACGGCAATCACCGTGGCGTTTTCGTTAGTGGGGAACCGTGGTTGGGTTAGACAACCCAGCCCAGCAGCAGCGTTGCGGCGATGACGGTAGAGGCACCGCCGATACGGGTAGCGATCTGTGCGAACGGCATCAGAGACATACGGTTAGAAGCGGACAGAATAGCCACATCACCCGTACCGCCCAGCCCGCTGTGGCACGTGGTCACGATGGACGCTTCAATTGGGTACATGTTCAGGTAAGGCGCAATCAGGAAGCTCACCAGCGCCATAGACAGCACCACAGAACCACAGACGATGACATAACCCACAGAGAATACCGCGACGACGCTCTCCAGTGGGATATACAGCATGCCCAGCCCGATCATCAGCGGCCATACCAGAGAGCTTGATACGAATTTGTAAACGCTGTGCGCGCCAGTTTCCATAATTGCAGGAATCACGCGTCCGTATTTGCAGAAGACGGCGATCAGAATCATCAGAACTGGGCCTGGGATGTGTACCAGTTTCTCAAACAGGCCACCGACGATGAAGAAGGCGCAAATCATCAACAGCCCGCCGCCCATTAGGTGAAAATCGACCGGTTTTGGCGCGTCGTTGACGGCAAACATTGCATTGTCTTCATCGCTGCGAACCAGACGGCCTTCGCCGTTCAGATCCTTGCGGCGCATACCCAGACGGGACAGCACGCCGGCACACAGAATCGCGAAGATGTTACCGACGACGGCTGCGGGCGCTAGCTGAGCGACATACACATCTGGGCTTTGTCCCAGAATCGCAGAATAGGCTAAGGATAACGGCAGGATGCCTTCACCAATACCGCCGCCGATGATCGGCACGATAATGAAGAAGAAGGTGTGGTAGAAACTGTAGCCGCACAGTTTACCGACCAGTAAACCGGTTGCCAGTGCGGTTGCGGTGCCGATAACCAGCGGGACGAACATGCGCACCATCCCCTGAATCAGGATTTTGCGGTTCATACCCAGAATACTGCCGACCACCAGACAGGCGATGACGAAATACAGGAAATTCGCCTCTTTCATCAGCAGGTGGACGGTTTTCATGGTGTTGTCGTTGAACAGCTCAAAATACACCATAACGGAAGGCACCATCAGGCACAGAATGGCCGGGCCGCCGATATCTTTGAACACGGGAATGTTGCTGCCAATGTGTGCCAGCAAAAAACCCATCGTCATGATGACGGCGAAACCGCCAATCATATTTTTAGGCAAATATCCTTCGTAGGCCGCGATAGCGACAATGGCGGCAATCGCCATAAAAAGCGCAACGGGAACGGAGCCGATTTTCTTTTTAAAAAAGCCCCCGATAAACGATTCTTGTGTTTCCAGAGCGAGATCGTTCTCACATAAAATATCAGTTTCAATTTTTTTCATTATATTCACCCTGCTAGGACAGTTGGTACAGAAAGAAATTACATACCTGCCGTTTTATATCGTTGTGATATTGGTAGTGCATCGTTATCGACACATTTTATTGGCTTTTTTCTCGCCGATATCTGTGTGACTATCGAGCGTCGCTAATGCCAATGACGGCGGGATGTTTATTATCAGAAAGCAGAAAGATTCGTTTTTTTGTTTTTTTATCAGTTAGTAACAAAAAGATAAGGAATGGTTGATGTTATTTAACAATGAATCATGTTGGAGAGTAATCTAGCATGAGGGAATGTTAAAAATAATACGTTAATTACGTATTTGTGAACTTATCAGCAACTCTATTTTAAATAACTTATATTGTTTTTTTGTAATTAAAATAATTTATTGAGGGAGTGTGGGGGATTAAAGCAGAAGGAGAGGCAACGCACTGAGTGAAAAATACCACTTTATGAGAATAAGTAAATAGCGTGTTTTCATTTTAGTGAAAATATTTATTTAACTAAAGTAGCCGGGTAATTATTGAGCAATATCATTGTTTCGCTGGCCGTCGCCCTGACGACGCTGCCGCAGGACAAAATGCGTTCTCGACCCTATGTCAGTCGCCTTTTTATCTATGCTTTATCTAACGGGTGTATCCAGCAACGGATCTCTGGTAACGGCTATCCCACAGATAAAAAACGATGTAGAGCGCGCTTGCTGCCCGTTAAAGGAGGGGGAAACCACGTTTTTTATGTCGCATAGAGTTTTTTTATGTAGCGTAGATAGTCATTTGTCTACTTATGGTGCCGTGGTAAATATCAGAATTTCTTATTATCCTTCAGGATTTTCACCTGTTGTTAACGTTTTTAACAAAAAATAGTGCTCAAATCTTGGACATGTAAGACCAGATGACTATAGTTTTTTTAATGGTGATAATTTCTTTATGTCCGCAATGTATCAGTTTCTATCGCTGTTTTTTCATCAAAAGACAGAGAATATGCCTTTCTTGAGGTGGTGAGCTTGTATTTTCTCTTTTAAGAAAATGTAAGGAAATTTTGTAAATCCTTACAGCTTATATTGACGTCACCGCTATCTGTTGAGAAATTGAGGGCGTCATAGGGATATAAGGAGGAAAGCAGCGGCTTGTCTGAATGATTCTACGTCTTCATCCAGCATCCGTGAGCGGGTTGTGGCGTTTCGAGGTATACGTTGTAGTTATTATGACTGTATCCAACAGCGTGACGGCCATCGGTTTTGGTAACCATCATTCCTCTCCCCACTATTTTGATTTTGCCTTCGGGCGACAGGGTACAGACCACAGTTCGTAAAAATACAGGTCTGGCCAACCATACCCAATTGATTTCGAGATGCAGGACGGAATATCAGCGCTGTTAACCACTGCGTTTTTAACGACAGTATTAACGCGTATGCAGCTTGGAGTATGGCGGGTATAGCACACAACATCATCTACAATGGAGCACAAGTAATGGAAAAATCCCTCGTTAGATCAAGGGTATTGAAGTTCGGCCTTGGCTTACTCGCCATGTCCGTCGCGGTAGGTGTTCAGGCAAAAACGCTGGTTTACTGCTCAGAAGGCTCCCCAGAAGGTTTTAACCCGCAGCTGTTCACCTCTGGTACGACGTTTGATGCCAGCTCTATTCCTATTTATAACCGTCTTGTGGAATTTAAGGACGGCACCACGGACACCGGTCCGGGTTTGGCTGAAAAATGGGATATTAGCGAAGACGGCAAAACCTACACTTTCCATTTGCGCAAAGGCGTGAAATGGCAAGATAGCAAGGATTTCAAACCTTCCCGTGAATTCAATGCCGATGACGTGATTTTCTCCTTCATGCGTCAGCAGGATGCTAACCATCCGTACCATAAAGTATCTGGCGGCAGCTATGAATACTATCAAGGTATGGGCATGCCAGAGCTGGTCAGCAAAATCGAAAAAGTCGACGACTACACCGTCCGCTTTGTGCTGAACCGCCCTGAAGCGCCGTTCCTGGCAAACCTGGCGATGGACTTCGCTTCCATCCTGTCGGGGGAATATGCGGATCAGATGTTGAAAGCGGGTACGCCAGAGAAAGTTGACCTGAACCCAATTGGTACAGGCCCGTTCCAGCTGCAACAGTACCAGAAAGATTCTCGTATTCTGTACAAAGCCTTTGAAGGCTTCTGGGGCACCAAGCCGGGTATTGACCGTCTGGTCTTCTCTATCACGCCAGATGCGTCTGTACGTTACGCCAAGCTGCAAAAAGACGAATGCCAGATCATGCCGTATCCAAACCCGGCCGATCTTGCCCGCATGAAAGAAGACAAAAACATCACGTTGCTGGAAAAGCCGGGCTTGAACGTTGGTTATTTGGCCTACAACGTTGAGAAAAAACCGCTGGATAACGTCAAGATTCGCCAAGCGCTGAACTATGCAGTGAACAAGTCTGCCATCATTGAGGCGGTCTATCAGGGTGCTGGTCAGGCCGCGACTAACCTGATCCCGCCGACTATGTGGGGCTACAACAACGACGTTAAAGACTACAGCTACGATCCTGAAAAAGCGAAAGCACTGCTGAAAGAAGCAGGTATGGCTGACGGTTTCTCTATCGACCTGTGGGCAATGCCAGTACAGCGTCCGTACAACCCGAATGCTCGTCGTATGGCGGAAATGATTCAGTCCGACTGGGCGAAAGTGGGCGTGAAAGCCAAGATCGTCACCTACGAGTGGGGCGAGTATCTGAAGCGCGCGAAAGACGGCGAGCACCAGACCGTGCTGATGGGCTGGACTGGCGACAATGGGGATCCAGATAACTTCTTCGCGACCCTGTTCAGCTGCGACGCGGCCAAAAATGGCTCCAACTACTCCAAGTGGTGCTACAAGCCGTTTGAAGATTTGATCCAACCGGCGCGCGCTGTTTCCGATCACGAAAAACGTGTTGAGCTGTACAAGCAGGCGCAGGTTGTGATGCACGATCAGGCTCCGGCACTGATTGTTGCGCACTCCACCGTGTACGAGCCAGTGCGTAAAAACGTGAAAGGTTATGTGATTCAGTCGCGTGGCGTGCATAGCTTCAACAACGTGACGTTGGATTAAGTCAGCCACTCGTTTTTCACGGACATTAAAAACCCCGACCTTGCGGTTTCTCGTTAGAGGAGCCGTGGAGGCGGGGTTTCTTGCCCGTTAAATTTTATGGTGGGCCGTCGTACACGACGTTTAAAATCGTTCCTGACGATTTTTTATGCTGTGAGCAATGATAAGCCTGATGGCCAATGAGCCAACGGGCATGAATAGAGAGTTCGGGATATGTTGCAGTTCATACTCCGGCGTTTGGGGCTCGTTATCCCAACGTTTATTGGTATCACCCTATTGACCTTCGCATTCGTGCACATGATTCCGGGCGACCCGGTCATGATCATGGCAGGGGAACGAGGTATCTCCGCCGAGCGCCATGCGCAATTGCTGGCTGAAATGGGGCTGGACAAGCCGCTTTGGCAGCAATACCTCCACTATATTGGCGGTGTGATGCAGGGCGATCTGGGGATCTCCCTCAAAAGCCGTATCCCCGTGTGGGAAGAATTTGTGCCTCGCTTCAAAGCGACGCTGGAACTGGGTATCTGCGCGATGCTGTTTGCTATCGCAGTGGGGATTCCGGTTGGTGTGTTGGCTGCGGTCAAACGTGGTTCCATTTTCGATCATACCTCTGTTGGCCTGGCGCTGACGGGCTACTCCATGCCTATCTTCTGGTGGGGCATGATGCTGATTATGCTGGTCTCCGTTCAGCTCAACCTGACGCCCGTTTCGGGGCGTATCAGCGACACGATTTTCCTCGATGACAGCATGCCGCTGACCGGCTTTATGCTGATCGATACCCTGTTCTGGGGCGAGGAAGGCGATTTTATCGACGCGGTTGAACACATGATCCTGCCTGCCATCGTGCTGGGCACCATTCCTCTGGCGGTGATTGTGCGTATGACGCGTTCCGCGATGCTGGAAGTGTTGGGAGAGGATTACATTCGTACCGCCCGTGCTAAAGGCCTGAGCCGCCTGCGTGTGATTGTCGTGCACGCGTTGCGTAATGCGATGCTGCCAGTGGTGACGGTCATAGGTTTGCAGGTTGGCACCATGCTGGCCGGGGCAATTCTGACGGAAACCATTTTCTCCTGGCCGGGGCTGGGACGGTGGTTGATCGATGCATTACAGCGTCGTGACTATCCGGTGGTTCAGGGGGGCGTACTGCTGGTGGCAACCATGATCATTCTGGTTAACCTGCTGGTTGATGTGCTCTACGGCGTGGTTAACCCACGCATCCGTCACAAGAAATAAGGGGAAGGCTAAGATGACACACGTCACTGAACCTGTTGTAAATAGCGCACCGAAGCCGATGACCCCGCTACAGGAATTCTGGCACTATTTTAAACGTAACAAAGGGGCGGTCGTTGGCATGGTGTATGTCGTGCTGATGCTGATTATCGCCATTGGCGCCAACGTACTGGCACCGCATGCGCCCGCCGAGCAGTTCCGCGATGCGCTGCTTCGTCCACCAGTCTGGCAAGAAGGTGGAAGCTGGCAGTTTATTCTGGGGACGGATGACGTCGGACGTGATGTCCTGTCCCGTCTGATGTACGGCGCACGCCTGTCGCTGCTGGTCGGCTGTCTGGTCGTCGCGCTGTCGCTGGTGCTGGGGGTGATCTTCGGTCTGCTGGCCGGGTATTTCGGCGGTGTGGTCGATGCGCTCATCATGCGTATCGTCGATATCATGCTGGCACTGCCAAGCCTGCTGCTGGCGCTGGTGCTGGTGGCCGTCTTCGGACCTTCGATTGTGAATGCCTCGCTGGCGCTGACCTTTGTGGCGTTGCCGCACTATGTCCGTTTGACCCGTGCGGCGGTGCTGGTGGAAGTCAATCGCGATTACGTCACGGCTTCACGCGTGGCGGGAGCGAGTTCGGCACGCCAGATGTTCGTCAACATTCTGCCTAACTGTCTGGCACCGCTGATTGTGCAGGCTTCTCTCGGTTTTTCTAACGCCATTCTTGATATGGCTGCTTTGGGTTTCCTCGGTATGGGCGCACAGCCGCCAACGCCAGAGTGGGGCACCATGCTGTCGGACGTTTTGCAGTTTGCGCAAAGCGCCTGGTGGGTGGTGACGTTCCCCGGTCTGGCAATCTTACTGACGGTATTGGCGTTTAACCTGATGGGGGACGGCTTGCGTGACGCTCTCGACCCCAAACTCAAGCAGTAGTAGAGGTAGAGAGATGGCGTTGCTCAATGTAGATAAACTGTCGGTTCACTTTGGTGATGAGGATCTGCCGTTTCGTGCGGTCGATCGTATCAGCTACCAGGTTGAACAAGGTCAGGTCGTCGGTATCGTCGGGGAATCCGGCTCCGGTAAATCCGTCAGTTCGCTGGCGATTATGGGGCTGATTGATTACCCAGGCAAAGTGATGGCCGACAAGCTGGAATTTAACCAGCGCGATTTAACAAAAATTTCTGAGAAAGAACGGCGTAATCTGGTGGGTTCTGAAGTCGCGATGATTTTTCAGGATCCGATGACCAGCCTGAACCCGTGTTACACCGTGGGCTACCAGATCATGGAAGCCATCAAGGTGCATCAGGGCGGTAACCGCAAAACCCGTCGTCAGCGTGCGATTGACCTGCTGACGCTGGTTGGGATTCCCGATCCGGGTTCGCGTCTTGATGTGTATCCGCACCAGCTTTCCGGCGGGATGAGCCAGCGCGTGATGATCGCGATGGCGATTGCCTGCCGGCCGAAGCTGCTGATTGCCGATGAGCCAACGACGGCGCTCGACGTGACCATTCAGGCGCAGATCATCGAACTGCTGCTCGAATTGCAACAGCGCGAAAACATGGCACTGATCCTGATTACGCACGATTTGGCGCTGGTGGCCGAAGCGGCACACCACATCATCGTGATGTATGCCGGGCAGGTGGTGGAATCAGGCAAAGCGGCGGATATTTTCAGTGCGCCGCGTCATCCGTATACCCAGGCGTTGCTGCGTGCGCTGCCGGAGTTTGCGGCAGATAAATCCCGACTGGCATCGCTGCCGGGTGTGGTACCGGGTAAATATGACCGCCCGAACGGCTGTCTGTTAAACCCGCGCTGCCCCTATGCGCAGGACCGCTGCCGTCAGGAAGAACCTGCACTGCGCGATATTCCTGGTCGTCAGGTGAAATGTCATACACCGCTCGATGATGCGGGGAGGCCAACCCTATGAGTGAACTGAACGCACCATCGCAGCCGTATTTGCTGCATGCGATTGATTTGAAGAAACACTATCCAGTGAAAAAGGGCTTTTTCGCGCCAGAGCGGATGGTGAAAGCGCTGGACGGCGTATCCTTTACGCTGGAACGCGGTAAAACGCTGGCGGTGGTCGGAGAGTCCGGCTGTGGAAAATCCACGCTAGGCCGTCTGCTGACGATGATTGAAACCCCATCGGATGGCGAGCTGTACTATCAGGGGCAGGATCTGCTGAAGCACGATCCTGAGGCGCAGAAACTGCGTCGGCAGAAGATCCAGATCGTTTTCCAGAATCCTTATGGATCGCTCAATCCACGTAAGAAAGTCGGTCAGATCCTGGAAGAACCGCTCCAGATCAACACGGAACTGTCAAAAGCTGAGCGTCGTGAAAAAGCGTTGGCGATGATGGCGAAAGTGGGGCTGAAAACGGAGCATTACGATCGCTACCCGCATATGTTCTCCGGCGGCCAGCGTCAGCGTATCGCTATCGCCCGTGGGTTGATGCTGGATCCGGACGTGGTGATTGCAGATGAACCTGTTTCGGCGCTGGACGTGTCGGTTCGTGCACAGGTGCTGAACCTGATGATGGACTTGCAGCAGGATCTGGGGCTGTCTTACGTCTTCATCTCGCACGATCTGTCCGTTGTCGAACATATCGCTGATGAAGTGATGGTGATGTATCTGGGTCGCTGTGTTGAGAAGGGCAGTAAAGATGCCATTTTCAACAACCCGCGCCACCCGTATACGCAGGCGTTACTTTCCGCGACGCCGCGCCTGAACCCAGATTTACGCCGCGAGCGTATCAAGCTGACGGGTGAGCTGCCTAGTCCACTGAATCCACCACCGGGCTGCGCGTTCAATGCCCGCTGTCAGCGCAGCTTCAGCACCTGCACCCAGTTCCAGCCGCAGCTTAAAACCTACGGTGAACAGCAGGTCGCCTGCTTCGCTGTCGATCAGGACGAACAGGGTACCGCTGTCGCCTAGTTTGCCTTCAACTCACCTACGCTGTTAAGGCGTAGGTGAGTGGGAAGTGGATTTTACCTGACTGCTGCTGTGTATGTATTCCGCTAAATTTAACCTGACTTCAGCGATTCGTCTCTCCTGTTGCTGACCGCTCATGTCACGGGTCAGCCTGCCCATCACGTCATATTCCCGCTGCTGTATGAACTCACCGCCTGAACGGTAGGCTTCGCGCCCGGCGGCATCATGAGCAAGGGTGAGCTCTGCGCCGTCTGGCAACTGTACCTGCCGCAGTTCACCCGCTGCGCTGTAGCTGAAGGTGCTGGTCAGCTCTTCATCGCGCTCATCTTCTCTGGCCAGCGTTCGCGTTACGGTGCGTGCGGTATCATCAAACTGTCGGGTGATAAGCGAGCCGTTCAGCCACTCCCGCACTACCCGGTCACGGAGGTCATACTCCAGTTGGAGATGACTGGTGGCGGAGGTGACTTCGATAAGCCTGCCAGCCGCGTCATAGCGGTAGTGCAGGGTATCGTCCGGTGCGGTTTCTTTGATGAGCAACCCGCGTCCGTCATACAGGAAGTGGCGGGTTTCGCCTTCGCCATTACGGATGGCGATGCAGTGGCCGTCGTCGTCATAGTCGTAGTGGGTGTCGGTGCCGGCCATATCCCGCTCGCGGATAACCCGCGCATCGGCATCCAGCCACCACTGCCAGCGGCTGCCGTCCGGGGCGATAACGGCGATCAGTTGCTGGCTCTCTTTGTCGTACTCGTAACGCCAGGTGTCATAGTAAATAAAACAACCAAAACAGCGCGTTACTACACGGTGGGATACGCCCGCACAAACCTGTTATAACAGGTTTGAACAGCTTGAGCTGGCCCGCAAGGGCGAGTCTCAGAATGAGACGAGTAAAACGGCAAGCCCAACCCGCCGTCAGCAATTAACCTTAAAGGTCGCTGGCTGGAGGAGTCAGGCTTTATGGCCGGGATGCCGATAACCGTGATGGTTGAGCGGGGAAGGATAGTGATTGAGGCGGAGATTAATCTCTGATATCGAATATCACGGAATAAATAACAGATAAAATAAAGCCGGAAGGATAGTTGGGATCGCTTCCGGTTTTTATTTATAAATTATTATCAATAGACATCACGTATTTTTTCGCTTTTACTGACAAAAGTAGATCATTTCCAATGAAAACATATCCTACTAACTCATTATTCTCATTAATCTCTTCATAGACACCAGGATGAAGTTCAGTGCCATTAAGATAATTAGATAAACCAGAGTTTTTGTCAGTGCAATAAAAGAAGTCGAAAATTTTAAAGTCAAAATTAGCTATTCTATACCCAGCATTATTATAAACTTCATCAGGCATGTTTGACTCGTCATATAACTCGTTGCATTTAAGGTAACTATTAATATCTTTTTCTCGGCTATCGATACCTAAAAAAACCAAAAAATGTACATTCAAATAGCTTCCTAAATAAGAAAAGGATGGTTCAGCTACACTTTCCATAATCCATGGGAATTCAATATTTTTTAGTGATAAATTCATTTAACCAACCTTATAACATCAAGAATAGTGTTGTTGTTTGGTCCTGGGGTAATAGGGATAGATGAGCCAGGCATAGAGAACACTTCACCTCGTTGCCTTAGAGGTATTTCCTTCAATCTATTAAGCAAAGTCTCTGTAACTGGAACTTCTTTTAATATTGTTGGCTTCATTCCCGCCGCAGATATTGCCGCGAGAGTCCTATTGCTCTCAGCTATTCTTTGGCCTGTTTGAGGATGAATAAAATAGCTAACAGGTAATTGGTCTGTATGCAAAACGCCACTTCTCAAATCACCAGCAACGTCATAGATACTTCGTCCTCGAATATAGTCAGGCGCATCAGAACCAACATTCCTAAACGTATTACTAATCCTTTTTTGACCGAATAGTAAATCACAACCAGCCAACCCAAACGGATCAACCCACGTATTCGGATTCGGTACATACCCATAGTTATTATCACCCCCCGCTATCCCTATCGGGTCCGGCGAGACATAACATCCACCGGCTGGGTCGTAGTACCGAAAACGGTTATAACATAGCCCGCTTTCGGTGTCACGGTACTGTCCTGCAAAGGCAAGGCCCGGGTCGGCAGGGTCTTCCGTGGAGCCTTGTCGCTGACCCCAAAGGGTGCTTTTGAGGATTTGCAAAGCGTGATAGTAGAATACGTACAGACTACCGCTGGCAAAAACATCATGCCTATGGGTATTCTATCATTAAAATATTCTTTTAAAATTAGCTTTTTATATTACTTGCTGATTTTAAAGCATGAAGTAAATGGGGAATGGCAGCGATTGAAAAGGAGATGGTTTCTCCATGTTTTTGAGAAGAAATAAATCGCCCACCACAATTAGCTAGAAGGTGCTGCACGCGCATAGCAGCAGACTCTCAACCATTAAACTTAAAGGCCGCAGGTTGAAGAGTCGGGCTGTCCATCACTATTAATAAAATTATTTCGAGGGGAATGGATGAATACACTCTCTAAATGCTTTACTTAATAGTTCCTCACTTAATTTATTAATTGATTTGTTTTTATATCTTTCCATTTTTTCTTTTAAGAAAACCTCATTATCTATATTTCTTTGACTATAAAATTCTTTCTCATATTTTCCAAGATAATCAGCCTCGATAATTTTATCGAATAATGAATTTATAGCAGAACTGCCAGCAAATTGAAGTGATTCGACATCACTGCAAGAGAATTTAGTATACATAATGAGCTTTTTTAATGCACTGATCTCATCCTGCGTAATGATTATTTTTTTCTCATTTTCTAACACCGCATTTACCTCGCATACCTATCTGATTGAGGGTTAGCTTATTCCTAGCCTCATAATTCATATTAGATGTTATTGAGTATGGATTGGTTCCAGAGTATAAAACATCGTTTAATTTTATCTTACCAGAATGAATGTATTCAAGCATGGAAGATTGCCTAATATTACTCATTTGGACTGAGTCTGCTTTAAAAATGATTGCATAGTCACCACGTCCTGCATGGAAGGGATCATTAATTAGAATATCTCTCATAACATCTTTAGGAGACATCAAAATATCTGTTACATATACTTTCCCTGCGGCGTTCGGCCTAAGAACTCCAGTTTTCAGTATACTTTCAAATCCAGCTTTATCTGTATAATGTATAAATACATTTTCGCCAGCCAACCCAAACGGATCAACCCACGTATTGGGATTCGGCACATACCCATAGTTACTCTCACCCCCCGCTATCCCTATCGGGTCCGGCGAGACATAACATCCACCTGCTGGGTCGTAGTACCGAAAACGGTTATAACATAGCCCGCTTTCGGTGTCACGGTACTGTCCGGCAAAGCCAAGGCCTGGGTCGATATTTTCCTCAAGATGGCTCTGCCACTGCCCCCAGGGGGTGCTTTTCGGTGCCCGCCAGCGCAGTTCGCCTTGTGGATTGAAGACGGCCTGCGGCTCACCGTTCTGGCTGCTGGTGACAAAATCGGTTTCCCAGCGTCCATCAGCATTCTGGCGCTGCTGGACCAACAACTCCCAGCCGTTGTGCACCCAGTGGCGGCGGGCAACGCGTTCACCGTTACGGTAATGGCGTACTTCGGCTATCTGGTCGCCGTCCCATAGGTAGCGGATATCGTCCTGTGTCTGCTCACAGCGTTTGCCGGTGCGCCGCCCGAACGGGTCATAACGATAGAACCAGCGTTCGCCCGTCGGGGTGTCAACGACTCTGAGCTGGTTACGGCTGTCCCAGCGGTAGTGCCAGACCTGAGGACGGTAGCCCGGCTGAACCACCTGCTTGCGTATCAGCCGTCCGGCTTTGTCGTACTGGTAATGGGTGTCGTCGTGCTGAGTCAGCCTGCCCGCCTGCCATTCGGTGAGTCGGGCGGTCTCCTGCGGCAGGCCGTTGCGGGTGTAGCGGTAAGCTTCGTCGGTTTCCACCGTGCGGCCTGCGCCACCGCTGAGGACGGACAGCACCCGTCCGGTCGCGTCCAGTTTGTAGCCTGCCGCCTCGCGGTTATGGCGGGCACCGGCCAGATTGCCCGCGCCGTCATACAGATATTCCCGCGTCTGTGAGGCGTGCAGACGCCCGTCCTGTTGCTGACCGCTCATGTCACGGGTCAGCCAGCCCATCACGTCATATTCGCGGTGCTGGACAAACGCCCCGCCTGAACGAGATGCTTCCCGCCCGGCGGCGTCATGGACAAGGGTGAGCTCTGCGCCGTCCGGTAGCTGCACCTGTTGCAGTTCACCTGCCGCGCTATAGCTGAACGTGCTGGTCAGTGCGCCATCGCGCTCATCTTCCCCGGCCAGGGTTCGTGTCACGGTGCGTGCGGTATCATCAAACTGCCGGGTGAGCAGGGTGCCGTTCAGCCACTCCCGTATCACCCGGTCACGGAGGTCATACTCCAGTTGGACGTGGCTGGTCGCGGAGGTGACTTCGATAAGCCTGCCTGCGGCGTCATAGCGGTAGTGCAGGGTATCGTCCGGCGCGGTTTCTTTGATGAGCAACCCGCGTCCGTCATACAGGAAGTGGCGGGTTTCGCCTTCGCCATTACGGGTGGTGTCCGCGGCGATAACGGCGTAATCAGACGAGCGGTTAAATAATAAAGCCGGAAGGATCGTGGGGATCGCTTCCGGCTTTTTATTTTATAACCTAATAGATGCTTCTATTTTGTTTCTCTTCTCTTTCGATGGCGAAAAGGATAAATATATTTCACTGTCCACTTTTTTGAATCTCACAGAATAACTACCCGGAAGAACATTTATAAAATCACCCGACACACTGTTTATGTCATCTGGTTCCAGATCACCACCAGTAGTATCCTCACCAGCGCCAATAAATATATTTCCCGAAGGTGCGTTTATATATGCAAAACCATTATAATCATTTAAAGATTCAACGATATTTATTGAATATTCGCCATCACTGCCTAAATTTAAAAAAACAGCATTCCCATTATTGATTTCATCTATTTCATCATCTTCGATACTCCACCAATCTGGCGTATCAGTAACTCTATGCTTAAGTGATTGCAAATCAAATACAACTACCGTAGCTGTATCAGTAAAAATTTTGAAATTAATATTCATCTCATGCCTCAATTAAATATTATAGCGCTTATTTTATCACCAGGTTGAAGCCCTGCTTTTCTTCCTGCATTTTTAAGAGCACTACCAACACTTTTATTAATGGTTTCATTCAGCATTTGTAAATTCTGTGTTGCAGAACCACCAACAATTAAATCAACTGGGTGATCGGCATTCAGTTTTGAGAGATCTGGTGATTTACCAAACATTCGTTCGTAACGTTCAGAAACAGCCTTCCTATATGAACTCTGTACCGACGATATTCTGACATCATGAGTACCAGGAGACCAAACTAATTCCCCCCTTTTAGCAGCTCTATTAAGTGCATTTTTCTTTTTCATAAACTGACGTTCTAAGTAATTTCTCTCGGTTGAAGATAAATTACTTTTACTTAAAATTTTAGGTTTACTAGGACGCAGTATGTTTTCACAACCAGCCAACCCAAACGGATCAACCCACGTATTCGGATTCGGCACATACCCATAGTTACTCTCACCCCCCGCTATCCCTATCGGGTCCGGCGAGACATAACATCCACCAGTCGGGTCGTAGTACCGAAAACGGTTATAACATAGCCCGCTTTCGGTGTCACGGTACTGTCCGGCAAAGGCAAGGCCTGGGTCGGCAGAGTCTTCCGTGGAGCCTTGTCGCTGGCCCCAGAGGGTGCTTTTGGGTGCCTGCCAGCGCAGGGTACCGTCGGGTCGGTACAGAGCCTGCGGTTCACCGTTCTGGCTGCTGGTGACAAAATCGGTTTCCCAACGTCCATCAGCATTCTGGCGCTGCTGAACCAGCAACTCCCAGCCGTTGTGTACCCAGTGGCGGCGGGCAACGCGTTCACCGCTGCGGTAATGGCGCACTTCGGCTATCTGGTCGCCGTCCCACAGGTAGAGGATATCGTCCTGCGTCTGCTCACAGCGTTTGCCGGTGCGTCGCCCGAACGGGTCGTAGCGGTAGAACCAGCGCTCGCCTGTCGGGGTGTCGACAACCCGGAGCTGGTTACGGCTGTCCCAGCGGTAGTGCCACACCTGAGGACGGTAGCCCGGCTGAACCACCTGTTTACGGATGAGCCGTCCGGCTTTGTCGTACTGGTAGTGGGTATCATCGTGCTGAGTCAGCCTGCCCGCCTGCCACTCGGTGAGTCGGGCGGTCTCCTGCGGCAGGCCGTTGCGGGTGTAGCGGTAAGCTTCGTCGGTTTCGACCGCACGCCCTGCGCCACCGCTGAGGACGGACAGCACCCGTCCGGTCGCGTCCAGTTTGTAACCTGCCGCCTCGCGGTTATGGCGGGCACCGGCCAGATTGCCAGCTCCGTCATACAGATATTCCCTAGTCTGTGAAGCGTGCAAACGACCATCCTGCTGCTGACCGCTCATTTCGCGCGTCAGCCAGCCCATCACGTCATATTCGCGGTGCTGGACAAACGCCCCGCCTGAACGGGAGGACTCCCGCCCGGCGGCATCATGAGCAAGGGTGAGCTCCGCGCCGTCCGGCAAATGTACCTGTTGCAGTTCACCCGCTGCGCTATAGCTGAACGTGCTGGTCAATGCGTCATCGCGCTCATCTTCTCTGGCTAGCGTCCGCGTTACGGTGCGTGCGGTATCGTCAAACTGCCGGGTGAGCAGGGCGCCGTTCAGCCACTCCCGTATCACCCGGTCACGGAGGTCATACTCCAGTTGGACGTGGCTGGTCGCGGAGGTGACTTCGATAAGCCTGCCTGCGGCGTCATAGCGATAATGCAGGGTATCGTCCGGCGCGGTTTCTTTGATAAGCAGCCCGCGTCCGTCATACATGAAGTGGCGGGTTTCGCCTTCGCCATTACGGATGGCGATGCAGTGGCCGTCTTCGTCGTAGCCGTAGTGGGTCTCCGTACCCGCCATGTCCCGTTCGCGGATAACCCGCGCATCCGCATCCAGCCACCACTGCCAGCGGTTGCCATCAGGGGCAATCACGCAGACAAGCTGCTGGCTTTCTTTGTCATACTCGTACTGCCAGGTACGGCCTGCTGCGTCAGTACGTGACGTCAGCAAATCAAACGCGCCGTAGGTTTGTGCCCATACCGCGCCGTTGCCGTCGGTATAGTTCAGCAGGTTGTTATGCTTGTCGTATTGGCGTTGTTCTTGTTTGTCGTATTGGCGTTGTTCTTGTTTGTCGTCGGGGCGTATCAGCTGCTCCGGCAGCTTCCAGCTTGCACGGCGGTATCCCAGACGGAATTGTGCTCCGTCTGGCCGCTGCCACTGCACGACTCTGTCCTGCTGGTCATAGCGTAGCTGCTGGGTACGCCCGAGCGCATCGCTGGCACTCAACAGTCGCTGGCGATGATCGTAACGCAGCCGTGCCTGAACCTCGCCCGCCTGATCGCTCACCTGCGTCAGCAGGCCGTGGCGGTTCCAGGTAAATCGTACTTCGCGAGTATCCGGCTCCGTGAGCTTCTCTGGGTTGCCCACCTCATCGAACGCCCATTGCCAGATGCGCCCCAGTGGGTCGGTGATACCGCATAACCGCTGAGCGTCGTCGTAGTCATAGGCCCAGGCATGACCGCTGCCGTCGGTGAATGTGCTCACCAGACCGCTATCGTCCAGATAGGTGAATTCAACCACCCGGCCCGCCGGGGAAATCTCACGCAGCAGGTTGCCGTGGTTGTCGTAGTCGTAGCGGGTGACGTGCCCTAACGGGGATTTTTCCCAGCTCATCAGGTGCAGGTGATTGAAGCCAAATTCGCTGCGCTGACCTAATCCGTCGGTCATGACTACGCGATCGTCGAGATACTCAAAATGCGCCGTCAGATAGCCGTCGGCACAGGTGGTGTAAACGCAGCGACCCTGATAGTCATACTCGTAACGCGCCCAGGTCTGGTCGTTGTCATGCCAGCGCGTGAGTCGGTTTTCGTTGTCATAGTCGTAGAACAGGTGATAGGCATGGGTGGCATCGGCCTCAATCAGTCGCCCCTGTTCATCCTGCCGATATTCGGCCAGTACGGTTTTTTGTCCGGCATCAATGCGCTGTATCTGGTGTAGGTAATCTCCCCGCCATACCAGCAGCAGCTCGATACCATCACTGTGTTGCACCTTGCGCAGATAGCCTTTTGGATCGCGGATCAGGGTAATGCGGTTGTCGTGCGGGTCGCGCACGGACGACAGAAGCAGCCGATCGCCCTGAGGCACATCGAACTCACGCCAGGTGAGGCTGTCACGATCCCACAGGCTGAATCCCTCTGCCCGCCGATGCAGAGTAAAGGCCGGATAGAGCGGACAAAATACCGCCTGCACATCCTGATGGAAGGTGAAATCAATGTCGTATCCCTGTGCCAGCGTGATAACGACGTGGGTATTCAGGCCGTCGTGGCTGACGTATGCGGTTTCGCTCCAGGTGTCATACCAGCCGCGTCCTAGCAGGCCGGTATGGGTGGCGGCAGAGCGGTAAGTGCGCTCAAAAAGCAGAGGAAGTGTTTGCCCCAGTTCGAGATCCAGACGCATCTCGATCACATCCCCGCTGGGAATATAGACCGGATCTTTTAGAAAGCCCCGAGTGGCTTCCTTAATACGTGCCAACCCTTTGCTATTTTTAAACCCTTTGCTGGCACACCGAGCCGCTCTCCGTAGCCCCACCGCCGTTCTTAACGCACCCATGCGAATGCCTTTGAGCACCGCGGTTGGCCCACGTGTAAATAGCTTCCCTAGCCCTTTGAACATGCCCCGGCTGGGTGGTACCAGAAATTCCACGGCTATCAGCAGCGCTTTTTCCCACCAGCTGAATTCGTCACTAATATCCAGACAGGTTTGCTGACCGGAGCCAAAAAAGACGGTGGATGCCCCTTCTTTGATGGTGGCACCACAGACGGTTTTATCGTCGATACGTGCTGCTGGCGAGCCATTGACGTAGACGGTTTCACTGCCTTGCGCAATCAACTGGGGCGAGTTGTGTTTGGTGCAGGCTACCGTATCAACCTCAGCACGGGAAATGGGCTTTTTCTCCGCAAACACGGTGTCTGAGCCAGAATCGACGGGCCCAAACGGCGGGGCGCCGCTGTCTACCATGGCAGAAACTTTGCTGGAGACGCTGCTAATCAGTCCCCCTAGCAGGCTGACTGCACCAAACCCCACCGCAAGTTTGACGGCACCCACCACCAGCGCCGCCCCCATGCCGCCCGTCCCGACAACAGCGACGGCAATGGCACCTGCCACGGCAGCCGCTGCGGCAAAGGCTACGGCTGCTACAACCGCCCCTGCGATAGCCCCAGCCAGCGCACCGAGAAAACTTTTGTGCTTGATGGTTTTGCCCGGTGATGTCGGTGCTTTTCCTTGGCCCGGTTGAGGACGACCGGCCGGCGGTGTCGGGCCTTTGCCTGCATGCATGGCCCCCACGCGGGCAACACGGTTCAGAATATCACTCAGCATGATGACTCCTTTCAGGCAGTGGCTTTAAAGGTCTCGACCACCGCCAGCATCGCCGTTTTCTGCTCCGCACTGAGCTCGCCCGCCACGGTTACGGTAAACGTCAGCAATAACTCACCGCGTACCTGCATCACGACAACCTGATGCATCGGCCCTTCTGGTGACCGCCAGGTATATTCCAGTCCGTGTGCGGGTTGCCCATCCAGCGTCAATGCCCAAACGTTGCGCTCTTCATACCCTTTTAGGTGTGCCGCAAACTGGTCCAACGTCTGCTGATAAACCGTCTCTGCTGTCAGGCCGAAGTCAATCGGAGTCCGGTTGACAACCAGGTTGATGGCATCGCCCGGCAGAACAAAAACATGGAGTGATTCATCGCGCCAATCGGCGGGGATAGCCAGCGTCCCTTCATTCATCTGATACATAGTCATCCTTAATTCAAATCGATACGGGTGCCGTTCAGCGTTAGGTTATTCCCGACGATCTCAATATCTCCGCTGTGCTTGATTGAGATATAGCCAGCACCCGTACCAATCTGAATGCTGCCGTCTTCGGCATGGATAAAGATATCGTTCGTCACCCTCAGTGTTTCGTTGTCTTCCACGACAGTGCTCCGGTTTTTTTTCACCACAACCGTTTGCTCCCCCTGGATCTCGGTAATCTGATCGGCAATGACGGAGACCGTCTGATTTTGCTGTACGACAACCGTTTGATCGCGGCCAATGTTTTCGTTGTGATCCACATTCACCGAGGTACTGCGGTTATTGAGCACCACGGTATTCATGTCTTTCTGGGCATGAATAAACACTTCTTCCTGCCCAGCCTGATCTTCAAAGCGCAGTTCGTTGAACCCCGCGCCTTTGTGGGTTGATGTGCGGATTGAGGTGCGCGTCTTGTTGGCGGGCAGCGGATACGGTGCCGGGTTGGTGGCATGAAAGGTTCTGCCGGTCACAATCGGCTGGTCGGGGTCACCTTCAAGGAAGCTAACAATCACCTCATGGCCGATGCGCGGGATGGCAATCAGGCCGTACTGACCACCGGCCCAGCCCTGGCTGACGCGCACCCAGCAGGAACTCTGGTCGTTGCTCGCGCCGTAGCGGTCCCACGGAAATTGCAGTTTGATGCGCCCGTATTGGTCGCAGTAAATTTCTTCACCTGCCGGGCCGACCACGGTGGCGATTTGCGGGCCGTCCACCATCGGTTTGTAGGGCAGGTCAGCACGCCAGGTGCTTTTGGCACTGATGACCTCAAAGCTGTTGCTGTAGGTGGTCGGTTCGCCGCCGCTTTCTTCTTCCAGCGCCTGCGGCTGCTGCCCGCTGTGGGTAATGGCCACCAGTTGCCAGCCGGTATTGAGTGCCGGGTTGGGGTGTTCGGTTAAAGCAAAACTGCTGCCGGGCATCAGTTCAGCGGCATTGGATTCACCGGAACCGGTCATGGCACCCGCCCGCAGTGCGTCCAGCCGGTAGCCGGTAAAGGCCTTGCCGCTCGGGTCTTGTTTAAAGCGCCCTGGGTAGTCGAAGTGCTGATAGCTTTCGCGCTGGTGCGTCAGCTCGCCACTCATCTTGCTGTGCAGCAGACCATAGGCGGGGTTTTGAAGCTGTAATCCTTGAGGGCGACTTCTGCGGTACTGACGGCTTCGGCATAGCGGAAGCGGTTTACGTACGGCCCTTCGCTGAGACCCTGTGTGGCAAGGTTGAAAAACAGTTCAGAGCCTTTGCTGAGCGCCCCGGCATCATCCGCAAAGACGACGCGGTGTTTGCCTTCCTCAAATTCATGGAAGAAGTACATCCCCTCTTCAGCGGCCAGACGGGTGATAAAGGCTAAATCGCTTTCCCGATACTGCACGCAGTATTCGCGTGGCGCGTGCTCATGGCGCAGCGCAAAGGCGTAGTCGGTAATCCCAGACTCTTCCAGCAACGTACCGATAATGACTTCCGGCTTTTGCGCCTGAAAGATGCGGGCGTTGGTACGCAGCCCCAGCCGCCACAACGCCGGACGGACTTCCGCCTGATAGCGCGTGCGGCGAAAGCCGGTGTCGCCCTGTGCAAAGGCGCTGACAATGCCACTCACTCGCCGTTGGAGTATGCCTTCATACCACACCATCAACTCACACGGCTGGTCAAGCACCGTACCAAAATCCATATCCGGCAAGGCACTCGCCAGATTCAGCGACAGGGCAAACGGCTGGTTAAGCGCTTCGCTGAGCTGAAAATCCACCACGGCAAACGTCGGGGCAGGCAATGCGCCGACCTTTACCGTGAACTGTAATCCTGTACTGTTTGCCACGTTTATTCCCTCGCGTCCCGTGATGAAAACCGTGTTGTCTGCACTCAGGTCTGGGAGAATCAGACCTCAGGGCAGTGCACGCAAAAAACCCGGGACAAGCCCGGGTTGAATACAACAAAATTACGCTTCGACCGGTGCACGCCAGTCATCAGAGCCGGAAGTCCCGGCAACGGTGTGCTCCCAGTCAATTTTGCGGTAGGCCAGCGACACTTCAATCAGCTGGGTGTAGTCCAGTTTTGACGGGTCCTGACAGTGTGGCATTTTGCAGTCGATATCCACGATGGTGGCATCGGTCAGGATGGTAGAGAAGAAGTGCTCCTGCTTGCCTTCCACCGAGGTGCGATACCACTTCAGGGTGGTGGTGGGCAGCATTTCACCGGTAGACAACGCGTTGTACAGCAGTGGAACCGCTTTGTTCAGTGCCACGGTGAATTTGAACGGTTTGTGCACACGCTGACCAGATGGCTGACCGGACTGCGGGTCGGTCGGTACGGTGACGATGTGTTTGAATTCCTGCACCAGCATTTCATCTTCGTGGCCTTCCACATAGATGTTGCCGACAGAGTCAGAGGTGAAAGCACCCGCGGTGATGTTGCCCTGAGTTTTCCCTTCGATGCTGATATAGCATGGAGTTGGCATAGTCTTGCTCCTTGTTGTTGAACGAGTTGAATAACTTCACGCTCTGTATAGCAATTCACATGCCAAGTTTTATCTTGTTGTTTTTAATAGAAAATAATTTAACTCAAATTTTACTTAAGCAAAATTTGAGCAAAAAGTTGCGCAGACCTCGTGAAAAAACGGCATCCATTGCGCAAAAAGTGATTTCAACCAGAAAGTGAGCAAGAAGTTGCGCAGAATGCGCAATTATTCTGAAAATTTTGATTAGATATGTGAGATTGGCGTCTTTTTTGAAGGGGTTAACTATTGATTGGGGGTAAATAAATGTTATTACCGATTAAAAATGCAAAACATAATTCAACTGGCTAATCGTTAGTCGACTAATGTGGTGGACGGTAAGAACGGGATGGCAAAAACTGGGAGAGTGAATAAAAAGAGGGAAATGCCTGGCCTTAGCATGCTGCAAGTGCGCAGTAAAAAATAGTGGGGCGGTGCTTTGCCCCACCGTATTTCGTTTAATGACGAGTCTATTTTTGTGGCGAATTAGCCTTCTTGCATCGCCTTTTCTACTTCTTCCGCCAGAATCGCAATACCGCGCTCGATTTTTTCCGGCTCCGGCACATAATTCATGCGCATGCACTGGTGAGCGTGCGGCCAGTCCTGATCTAAGCCGGGGAAGAAGTAGTGGCCCGGCACCATGAGAACGCCGCGTTTTTTCAGGCGCTGGTACAGAATTTCTGTCGTGATAGGCAGATCCTTAAACCACAGCCACAGGAAGATCGCACCTTCCGGCTTATGAATCAGGCACTGCTCGGGCGATAGATAGCGGCGAATGATTGCGATGGTTTCTGTTACACGCTGCTGGTAGAACGGGCGGACGACGTCGTTAGATAAGCGCAGCAGATCGCCACGCTGAATCATCTCATGCGCCAGTGCCGGTCCGATTGCACCCGGAGACAGGCTAATGATGCCGTTCATGTTGCCGATGGCGGAAATCACCTTTTCATCCGCAATGACGATACCGCAGCGTGAGCCGGGCAGACCCAGCTTGGACAGGCTCATGCACAGGATGATGTTCGGGTTCCACAGCGGCGTGGCATCGCTGAAGATGATGCCGGGGAAAGGCACGCCGTAGGCGTTATCAATCAGCAGGGGAATCTTGTGCTGCTGCGCCAGAATATCCAGACGCATCAGCTCGTCGTCGGTCAGCACGTTACCAGTTGGATTGGTCGGGCGGGATACGCAGACCAGCCCGATATCATCGGTAATCGACAAGTTATCGAAATCGACGTGATATTTAAATTGCCCCTCGGGCAACAGCTCGATCTGAGGACGAACGGAGACGAACATGTTGTCGTCCAGCCCGGAATCCGAATAGCCGATATATTCTGGTGCCAGCGGGAACAGCACCTTTTTCAGGCTGCCATCGCTGTGGCGACCAGCATACAGGTTAAATAAGTAGAAAAACGCACTCTGGCTGCCATTTGTTAGCGCAATGTTCTGTGGTCCAATCTGCCAGCCTAATTCATTACTCAGCAGCTCGGCCAGCGCCTTAAGCAGCGTATCCTTACCTTGCGGGCCGTCGTAGTTGCATAGCGCTTCCGTTAATTTCCCTTGTTCCAGCATATCCTGACACAGCTGTTTGAAGTAGCTATCCATCTCCGGAATATGCGCCGGATTGCCACCGCCCAGCATGATGGCGCCTGGCGTACGCAGCCCTTCGTTCAGATCGTCCATTAATTGGGTGATGCCAGCGTGACGTGTGAATTTCTTACCGAAAAGAGAAAAGTTCATAGTTTAGTTATCAGTGGTCGTACACAGGTTAGCGGCAACCATAGCGCTTGCGCCAATAGGGTGCAATGTGGTCAAAAAATAGCCCGGTAATTTTTTATCCCGCATAGCGTTTAATATTCAGAATAATTTGCTGAGGTGAGCATGGGCGTGGAAATGATTTCAGACGGTCGGCTTTATTTTGCTGAAACGATGTCAGCTTTTACCGATCGATGTCTCAATAATTCTGCAATTATAGATGCCATTCATAGTGAATTAGTGATGCTAATTGGATAAATAACGCGACAATGCCGAATTTTTCCATCTGGTGATAGCTATCACATTCTGACCATCTGCTGATTTGTAGTCTTTAGCTCGCATTAGCTAAAACAATTCAGCAGAGAGGGATGGTTAACATGAAAAAATTACTGGCTATAGGCATTACACTGGCGCTGACATCATGGCAACTATCGGCACAGACGTTTGTGCTGACAGATGCTGAAGGCAGTGTGGAAAAGGGAAACTGGCAAATTGGCAGTGATGCCCTGAAGATACAAAATCAGCATTTCAGCATTGAGCAAAAAGTCCTGCACGGCGGACGTCAGGAAGGCAGTAAAGTGATCACAATTACCAGCCAGGACGGCCTGAAAATTGCTCTCAGCCCGACGCGAGGGATGAACTTGCTGCATGTAACAGGCAAAAACATCCGTTTAGGGTGGGATTCGCCGGTTGATGAGGTCGTCAACCCGAATACCATCAATTTGGAAAGCCGAAATGGATTGGGCTGGCTGGAAGGTTTCAATGAGATGATGGTGCGCTGCGGCTTCGAATGGACGGGGCACCCGGTTGTCAGCGAGGGCATGATCTATACCCTGCATGGCCGTGCGGGCAACACGCCAGCGTCAAAAGTGGTGGTGGAAGTCAGTGATAAAGCGCCGCATACCATTACGGTGCGCGGTCTGCTGAAGGAAAACAGCTTTAAGAAGTCGAATCTGGAAACCTGGACCGAGCTGCGTTACGTCCCCGGCAGCGAGTCGTTTACCGTGCACGATGTGCTGACCAACAAAGCCGACTACCCGCGTGACTATCAGATTATCTACCACAGCAATTTCGGCACGCCGATTTTGGAAGAAGGTGCGCGTTTCATCGCACCGGTAAAAGACATTTCTCCGTTTAATGACCATGCCAAAGCGGGTCTGGCAACCTGGCAAACCTACAAAGGGCCGACAAAAGACTTTGATGAAATGGTGTTTAACATCACGCCGTATACGGATGCACAGGGTAAAACGCTGGCGGCGCTGGTGAACAAGGCGGGAGATAAGGGCGTGTCGATTGCCTTTGACACCCATCAACTGCCGCTGCTGACGCTGTGGAAAAACACGGACACGGAAAAACAGGGCTATGTCACGGGGATCGAGCCCGGTACTAACTACGCCTATCCAGTCACGATTGAACGCGAACAAGGGCGGGTCAAAAAGTTACAGCCCGGCCAGAGCACGACGTTTGAGTTGACGTACAGCCTGTTGAGTAGCGCAGATGCGGTACAGAAAACGGAGCAGAAAGTGAAAGCCATTCAGGGTGACAATAAAACCACGCTGACGGAAAAACCGATCGCCATCGAATAAACGCTATCTTGCCGACCACGAATTCGGGTGGTCGGCTATCCCACATCATGGTTACGTTTAGTCATTGTCACGTAACGTCATAATTATCTTTTCTTATCCGTATTTTCATTTTACGCGTACCTTGAAGACGGTATTTGTTACGTATTTGATCAGGGGATGAGAATGTCGTTGAAAGATGCGCTGCTCGCGCTGTGTGTTGTCGTGCTATGGGGCGTGAACTTCGTGGTGATCAAGGTTGGGCTGAACGACATGCCGCCTTTCTTACTGGCAGGGCTACGTTTTTCGCTGGTGGCGCTCCCGGCTATTTTCTTTGTTCCTTTCCCACGTATTCCCCTGAAATGGCTGCTCGCCTATGGCATGACGATCAGCTTTGGTCAGTTTGGCTTTTTGTTCCTCGCCATCAAGCTGGGCATGCCTGCTGGGATTGCCTCGCTGGTACTACAGGCTCAGGCTTTTTTTACGCTGCTGGTTGGCGCGGTCTTACTATCCGAAAAGCTGCGCTGGAATCACGTTGTCGGCATTCTGGTGGCGGCGCTAGGGATGGTCGTGCTGGCAGAAGGGCGCACAACGCTGCAAATGTCATCTGGAATGACCACCACCACGCTGCTACTGACGCTGGCGGCGGCACTGTCATGGGCGGTGGGCAACATTATCAATAAAGTGATCATGAGTAAAAACAGCGATGTGCGCATCATGTCGCTGGTGGTGTGGGGAGCGCTGGTGCCTGTCGCACCGTTTTTCATCAGTTCCTGGCTGTTTGAAGGTAGGGATGCGATTGTCCATAGTTTAACGGCCATCCAACTGCCGACGATATTATCTCTGGTTTATCTGGCGTTTGCGGCAACCATTATTGGTTATGGGATTTGGGGAAGCCTGCTGGCGCGCTATGAAACCTGGCGTGTGGCCCCTCTGTCGCTGCTGGTGCCGGTGGTTGGACTGGTCAGCGCCGCCGTTTTTCTGGGTGAATCTCTCTCGTTACTACAGATCGTGGGCGCGGTGCTGATTATGGTCGGCCTGTTGGTGAATGTGTTTGGTGCGCGGCTGCGTTTATGGCGGTCCGTGCGACAGCTATGAGCCTGATGTCCCACAATGGGGCGTATTTATCGTGCAGCGTCGCAAAGATAAGCGGTTATTTTCGCAATTTCTCATGCCTTTCCTACGCTTCTTACTGCTGCTGGTGAATGTGTTAAGCCGCTGCCGTTTGTTGGCGCGGACTTTGCAAATTGGCTTCGCAAGAGCGCAGAGATAACGCAATCAGTAAAATCAATGGGATAAAGAGGTCTTCATGAGAATAAAAAACACAACCTTGGGAAGGATAGCATCGGGAAAATGGCGGTTGTCACTGAGTATGGCGGCACTGCTGGTAAGTGGAACCGTGCAGGCGGCATCGGCCCCTGCGGTGGAAGCGAAAAACGGCATGGTGGTCAGCTCGCAGTATCTGGCTTCACAGATTGGCGTCGATATTATGAAGATGGGCGGGAATGCGATTGATGCTGCCGTCGCTGTGGGCTATGCGCAGGCGGTGGTGAACCCCTGCTGTGGCAATATCGGCGGCGGCGGGTTTATGACGCTCCATCTGGCCGATGGAAAAGACACCTTTATCAATTTCCGTGAAACCGCACCAGCGGCGGCCAGCGCCAACATGTACCTGAATGCTGATGGGAGCGTGAAAAAGGATGCGAGCCTGTACGGTTATCTGGCCGCTGGCGTACCGGGAACGGTGCTGGGGCTGGATACCGCGCTGCAAAAATACGGCAAATTGACGCGCGAACAGGTGATGGCACCCGCGATTAAACTGGCGCGTGAAGGTTTTGAACTGACGCGAGCAGACACCGATATTCTGGACACCACGGTAAAGCGCTTCAAAGCCGATCCTGAAGCGGCGCGCATTTTCCTGCGTCCTGACGGTAGTGCGTTGCAGCCCGGCGATAAGCTAGTTCAAACCGATCTGGCGAATACGCTGGCGGCGATCGCCGCTAAAGGGCCGGATGCTTTCTACAAGGGCACAATCCCGCAGACGGTGGAGAAAGCGGCAAAGCAGGGCGGCGGAATGCTGACCGCGGCTGATTTTGCCAATTATCGCATTACCGAAACGGCACCGATAACCTGTAACTATCGCGGTTATCAATTTGTCTCTTCGCCACCGCCCAGCTCCGGTGGTGTCACGATGTGTGAAATTCTCAATATTGTCGAAGGTTACGACATTAAATCGACGGGCTTTAACTCGGCAGCCACCGTGCATGTGCTGACGGAAGCGATGCGCCACGCGTACATGGACCGCAACACCTACCTCGGCGATCCGGCGTTTGTGAGTAATCCCGTCGAGCGCTTGTTGAGTAAGGATTACGCTGCTGAAATTCGCAAAAAAATCGAACCGGAGAACGCGACGCCGTCCGAAAACGTGCAGCCGGGGATTGGCCCGCACGAACGACCGGAAACGACGCACTACTCCATCGTGGATAATCAGGGCAATGCGGTGTCCACGACCTATACTGTTAACGGGCGTTTTGGTTCGGTGGTGATTGCGCCGGGTACGGGCTTCTTCCTCAATAACGAAATGGATGACTTTACCGTGAAAGTTGGCGAGAAAAACCTGTACGGATTGGTGCAAGGGGAACGTAATTCGATCGCCCCCGGTAAGCGCCCACTTTCGTCCATGAGCCCGTCGCTGGTGACGAAAGACGGAAAAGTCTTCATGGTGCTCGGTTCGCCCGGCGGTTCGCGCATTATCACCATCACGCTGCAAACGGCGTTGAATATCATCGATCACGGCATGGCACCGCAGGAAGCGGTGGACGCACCACGTATCCATCATCAGTGGCTACCGGACGAGGTGTATTACGAACAGCGTGGGCTGTCTGCGGATACGCTGAACCTGCTGAAGCAGCGCGGCTACAAGATGGTGGAACAGACGCCTTGGGGCGCAGCAGAGCTGATTTTGGTTGGCTTACCGGGTGCGGCGGGCGTGACGCCTGCGGATTCAGGCAATGACTCGGCGGTATCCGGGAAAGTGCGTGAAGGTTACCTGTACGGCGCAAATGATATCCGCCGCCCAGCCGGGGCAGCGATAGGGTATTGATTTAAATGAATATCAGGGTAAGTGATTTGCTTGCCCTGACGTTCAGAGCTTTCGTCTTTGCGAATGATTAAGATATACCCGTCATACTTCAAGCTGCTTGTGCATTGGCAATACTCGGCTCATCTCTGAGCCTCGCCCTGAAGGGCCGCCGTAAACGGCGTTCAAATTGGCTTAGCCAATTTGTCCTTACTCACCCCAGTCACTTACCTGAGTAAGCTCCTGGGGATTCGCTCGGTTGCCGCCTTCACGCAACTCGAATTATTTAGGGTATAGTAGAAAAAGGCTCTACGATGATGTCGCTTAGTTCTGCAATTCGTAGACTTTGAACGTATTCCAAATATCAAGGCTGATCAGTTTATTTTCCCCCGCACGACGGAAAAGGAAATCACTTCTGCGGTCGATAGCTTCTTCTTGCAGATCGCGAGGGATACGAATCAGGCCATTATCGATATGCGCCTTAACCGATGGGCTTCCTTTTATTATTACCGTGCCATTTTTGGTGATAATAAAATCAACGTCACCACCGCGTGTTGCATAATGCCCTACTGGTAAACCAGATACCGATGAGGAAATATCATTTTCTGTGAGTGAACGTAAATCATCTGCTTGTTGGCACACAGAGTTGTCCCACATACGCGTATTGCAAGCCAGTTGTAATGCGTCTCGCGCAGCAAGATATTGTCCACTATTCCACAATGATCTAGCCGCCTCATTACACATCTTTTCTGACAGCCCAGACCTGCATGACTCCGTAAGGGTTTCAATCCATTCTGGTTCTGATGGTTGTGGTATATCTATGTTTATATCTTCTATTGACACTGGACGTTTTTTTATTCTTTCCTCGAAAAAAACACGATTATCCCAATGCTGGCAGGCTACGTAAAAGTTGTCTCGGCATAATTGCTTAAGTGTTTTTACATCACTTTCCACTAATGACCAAGAACATGCGTTCATATCACTCCAACATTTTTTTCCAATTTCGCTTTTCGGTATCCCAATTTCCTCTTCGCAATTTTTATTTTCTGTTAATACATATTCTTCATTAAAATTTTTAACTTCCTTTTCTTCAATTAATTCATTTATTTCTGGTGGATTCAAGCTGTCGGTTGATATTATATTAACCTTGCCATTTTCCAAAGTATAACGTGACGTAATGTATTCGTTTTTATATTTTTTCTGTAGTACCTGTGAGTTTATTACATAAGCTTTAACACCACTGTCATTTGTATAAATCCCGCATGTTAGCCCAGAGGATGAAGGTTGCGCGAGGGCAGGAAGTGTGCAGAGGGTTATGATGAAAAGGAAAAGCGTACGTAACTGCATGAAAAAAGACATCGTGTTTCACTCCATTGATGTGTGTATTTATTGCCGAGAGCGCTTGGCAAGGGCACAAATCATACTCGTGTTATTTTTCAATGGCGAGTCTATTTTTATATTCAATCCCAAGGCTTATGGGTTTTTATATTTCCAATGTTAGTTTATTTTTAATTCCTGATTACGATAATAATATAAAACAGCCTAGAGAATTTTATATTCAGTAAAACTAATAAGACTGTATTTTGACATGCTGTTCATTCTTAATCATTGGGTTTCCGCTGTTCTGGAAACCCAATCAGGGGGAAGGTTACTTAAAGTCCGCGTAAGGCGTTAGCGGCTGCGGTGGGCTGTCGAGATCGCCTTGCCAGCCGGAGGCGGAGTAGCGTAGGTAGATGAGGCCGTGGCTTGGGGTGTAATCCTTCGCTTGCTGAATGTCGATACCGACACCCAGCGTCCAGTGTGAGCTGAGGCGGCGTTCGACGATGGCGCGCGCCGTATAGCCGAAGCCGGAACTGTTGCTGCCCTGTTCGCCATCGTCTCTGTCGGTCAGCGTTACGTTGCCAAGCAGGCCGGTAAGCGGGTAGCGATGCTGGTATTTGGTTGAAGACCGAGACCACGATAGCGATCCGCCGAGTTCCCACGACCAGTTTTCCGTCCGCTGCCGATAGTTCACCGGCACGCCCAGCGAGAAGTATTGCTGCGGGCTGTAGTAGCCGCCCTGACCGAGCGAGTAACCGCTTAAATCCTTCTGGTAACGCCACCACATGCTGTTCAGGCCGACCGTGACGCGTCGGTTATCCTCGTTAATCAGCTTGTAGTAATAACCTGCCATCGCGCGGGCGCGGTCATTATCGGCCACGTTTTTACCCGTAATCTGGTGGACGCTGAAATCACTCCAGATGCCGTGCGCTTCGCCCCGATCGTAGCTCAGCCCGAGGCTGACGCCCGTTGCACGCACGCCGCCCCAGGTAATGCCAGTGCCTGGGTCTTTGGTGCCGCCGAAGGCGAGTAGTGAACTGGAGATCGGGCGGCGCGATGCCGTCGCCGTCCAGCCGATTTGCCGCCAGTCACCGCTGTAGCTTGCGCCGCCGACAACGTCGACGACATCAAAGCCGAGCGGCGTGGTGCCGATATCCGCTGACCAGCGATCGTTCTTCCAACCTGCGGCGACGCTGGTTCCGGTGGCTTTCTGCGATTTGCCGTCGAAGCAGTCCTGCGTGGCGCAGGTGCCGAAGGTTTCCCTATAGGCACCGTTGCTGTCCGCTGAGAAGGAGCCAGCGTCCATCTGTACGGTATCGGTGCGGAAGAAGGCGCGACCGTCGTACAGGGGCATATCCACTTGCAGCATGGTGTTGTGGGCGCTCAGGTCGGAAACGCCGCCGGTACCGCTCGAACTCGAGTAATCGTGGTCAAGGGTGACGGTAATATCCTGCTTGCGGTACAGGTCTGCGGCATCGGCACGGATGCTGCGTTGCAGCCAGTCGTCCCCTGCCTGATTGCGCGTCAGCCGGGTGTAGTCATCGTCGCTTTGCGGCAGAGCGCGCGTGATGCCGCTAGCAACCATCGCCTGTTTATAGTCCTGCTGTGCCTGTTCAGGTTGAGATTGCTGTTGTTCAACGCGTGCCGCATCGCGATAGACCAGAGCCTTGGTCTGACCGACAGGCTCTTTCTGCGCGTCGATTTTTAGCTGGCGGAAAAGGGCTGTCGATTTTTGCGGATCCCCGACCGCTTGCCAGGCGTTGGCGACGCGCCGCTGCGCATTGAGCGTATCAGCCGCCTGCATTGGAAGCTGGTTCAGGCGCTGGCGTGCGTCATCTTGCTGGCCCTGCGCGATAAACGCATCGATTTCACCCAGTTGCGCATCGGGGTTCTGCGGCTCTCGCGTGCGGATGCGCTGATAATCTGCCAGCGCCGTAGCGTATTCACCCCGAGCCAGCGCCCAGTCTGCTAGTAGGAGATCGATGCGGGTGTCAGCCGGTTGCTGGCGGAGGAAAGCGATAGCGGCGGATTCATCACCCGCGTCGCGCATGGCTTCCGCTTTTGCCAGCGTGGTCTGCATCGTCAGGCGCTGAGATAAGTCGCGCATATCGTCGCTCCACTGCGCTGCGGGAAGCGTGTTCAGGTGAGCGAGTGCTTGCTCATCGCGATTGGTCGATGACAGGTAAAGTGAGTAAACGTAATTTTTTTCCGCGCTGGTCGGGGGTATGGACGTCGCACGCTGTACCACGCTGTCCGCCTGCTGCGTTTTTCCCAGTTGGCGTAGCGTCTGTGCATAGCGATAGGCCAGCCACACATCGTTCGGATCCTGCTGGTTCGCCTGACGATACTTCTCCTCCGCCTGCGCCCACTGCTGCTGTTCTAAAAGCCGATCCGCCTGCTGTTTCAGGATATCGAGCCGCAGTGCGGCAAGCGGTTCCCGCATCGCATTCTGCTGGCTGGGTGACAGGCCGTTGAGGTAAGCGAGTGCTTTTTCCGGCGACTGCCGCTGATAAATCCCGACCAGGCCGCGCAAGGCGTTGTCGTTGCCGGGTTCAAGGTGCAAGGCCTGCTGATAGAGCGGCTGTGCGGCGGCATCATTCTTACTGGCAACGGCGACATCACCCAGACCAATTAGCGCATAGGCGTTGGTGTTATCCATCTGGCGTGCCTGCTGATATTTCTGCCGCGCCAGCGGGAGGTTGTTGGCTTTTAGCGCGTTGTCGCCTTCCGCAATCGTGGTCCAATATTGCGTGCTTTGGATGAGCCCTTCCCATTTACCGCTGTTGAGGCGATCAGTATCCGCCTGCAATGCTTTCTGGAACTGTACCAGTGCTTTTGCCCGATCGCCTGCGCGCAGGTAAACCAGACCCACAGCGCCGATCAGCTCAGGGTCGTTGGGTGTGGCGGCCAGCGCTTGATTGAGCTCACCGAGCGTGGCGCGGTTGCCCCCGCCGCTTTCCACCACCGCCAGACTGCGGAGACGGGCCTGATACGTAGGGTCGGCCAACATTCCCTGCTGACGGTTGAGCGCTTTGCGCGCGGTTTCTGCCTGTTCACCGTCATCAAATACCGTCAGGAAGCGGTTGAGTTCCGCCACGCTCTGCGGCGTGACCGGCATCCGGCCAATAATTTCCAGCCATAGCGACGCCGCCTGACTACGTCCTACGGGATCGTTAGACAGCTGTTTCAGTAAAGGGTAGGCCTGCTCGTTGCGATCCTGGCTGAAGAGCAGGCGTGACAGCGCCATGCGCAGCGGAACGTTGTCAGGATAAACCTGATCCAGCGCTTCCAGTTGCTTAATCGCGACGGGTTCCTGATTCGGCAAACGAGAAACCAGACGCCAATACTCCACGGCGAGATCGAGCGTGGGCGGCTCGCCGTGAAAGAGCGCGTCGTACTGCGCTTTGGCTTCTGGGTAACGCCCGGCGGTAGACAGTAAACGCGCCTGTTGTAACTGTTGACGCGCAGTTTCCTGCGTCAGCGCCAGCGTTATTTCTGCCTGACGATAGAGCGCGGAGTTGGGCGCCACAGTCTTCAGCCTTTCCAACTGCTGGCGTGCCTGCGCCTGATCGCCCTGACGCAGCACCAGCCGTAATTTTGCAGCGATAACCTCGGGATTATCCGGGTTGATCAGTTCCAGTCGATAGAGCGACTGGCGGACGAGATCGTCTTTATTACTGGCTTCTCCCAGACGCACCTGTTCCATCAGAAATTGCTCTGGCGATGCGGTTTCCGCGCTGTATGCCTGCGGCGCAGTAACCAGCAATAACGGGAGGAGGTGCAGCCAGTTTACGGTGTTGTTGTGCATTGGCTGCCCCGAGACGGTAAGAGTTGGCCTTGTGAAGTGAAGCGATAGCGCTTCTGATCCCATCCCTGACCAAAGAGTGTCAGAGAGGCGGAGAAATACGCATCGTCCCCCGGTGGATTGTCGCTGAGTCGCTGGCGCTGGACGGCCAGCGCATCCGGTTGACGGGATAGCATCGGCAGCAGTGAGGCGGAAAAGCCTACCGATCCCTGTCCGGTGACGGCACCTGTCGCGGTGTCCGCTTTTTCGGGCGGTAGCCCTTGCTGGATCGTTTGTTGAATCATCGGTTGAAACTGTTTGATCAAGTCGGCTTTTCCTCTGCTGCTGTCGGCCATCATCCCCGCCCACAGATAGACGCGAATGGCGTCATAGCTGCCAATATTGGGTTTGGTGGTATCGGGCTGCCAGCCTTTGTCTTTTTGCCAGATGACCCAATCAGGCGAGAACCCTTTCGGCGCGGTTTCCAACAGCAGGCGCTGCGTGGTGCGCTGCATGGCTTTCCACGTCTCGTCCAGCGGCGCAAATCGTGCCAGCAACTGCGGCGGCAGGTAGCTGGGGTTCAAGCGCCAGCTCTCTTTCTCTGCGAAGCCCACTTTGCCGGGCAATAGCATCACGCCCAGTCCCGGAATCGTCACTACCTCTTCTTTGGCGATGCGCGCGAGCAGCGTGGTGCCCAGCGTCTGATAGCGTGCTTCTTTCCACAGTCGGCCAGCTTCAAGCAGGTTATAGGCAATCCACAGGTCAGCATCGGAAGCCGAGTTCGGATCCAGCACCGTCCACTGCTTATCCGTGTTCTCTCCCCACAGCCAGGCGGGCAGATTCGCGCGCAAATCGCCTGCGGACAGGTTGTCCTCCGTCCATTTCAGCAGCCGATCAAACATCACGCGATCGTTGGCGACCAGCGCAAAGAACATGGCATAGCTTTGCCCTTCGGACGTGGTGATTTTATTGGGCGTTGAGGTATCAATCACCCGTCCTTCCTCGCTGATGTAATGCTGTTTGTACTGCTCCCAAGCTGGCCAGTCGCAGACAGCGGCAGTGGCCAGGGAAGCCCATAGCCACAGCAGCGTGGGGATCAGGTAGCGCAGTGCGCGCGGCATGGTGCGTTAGTCCCTTTCATCCGGTGACAGGCGACGGCGACTGAAGAATTTCAGGCCACGCCACAGCAACCAGGCAACAATAATGACGGTGATGGTGGACATGATAGCCAGCCAGACAGGATGCTGCGCCAAGGCGTGCCAGATACGTTCCCACCACGGCAGGTGGCCGACGTAGTAAACGTCACCGACGCGCAGATTATTGATGCCCGATTCACGGATGACGGAAACGGAACCAAACAGCGAGGCTCTTTTTTCGCTGTCGATCAGCGCGTTGTTGAGCAGCGTATAGCCCTGCGGGCTATCGGCCAGTAGTGCGACGACGCTACGCTGATCGTGATATGGGGACTGGAAGCCGATAATCGCCGACATCGCACCGTCACTGCTGACGGTGGTTTTGCTGTCTGGCGTTGCGTCAGATTCAGGTGAGCCCATGTCGAGGACAGCGGTCTGGCGTATCGGCTGCTTAATCCAGCTTTGCGTTTGCTCGACCAGCAGGTTGATTTTGCTGCTGTCGTGCAGTTCAGGCGGGATAGCGCCGATCATCAAAATATCGCTGTCCTGTTTGTCTATCTCTGTCCAGTCATCGCTGAGCCGCACCGCCAGCGCCGGGTAACCCGTCTGTGCTCCAATGTTGCCGATGGCATTCAGCAGCGCGCTGACCTGAGCCGGTTGTGGCTGTTTGTTCACCAGCACCAGCGTTTGTGACAGGTCAGCCAGTCGGCTGAACGGGTAGCCAGCATTGGCAAAGGCGCGCAGATCCGGCATTGCCATAAAGTGGCGATAGCCAGAGAAATTAATGGTCGAATTGCTGTCGATGACGGCGTGATTGACGACTGGCGTATAGGTTTCACAGCGGTCGGCCGTGCCGCTGGAAAGCAGCGTGGTGTAGTTGAAATCAAAGCGCAACTGGTTGGTGGTACCTAGTTTCAGCGCCGGAATTGACAGGTTCTTGTCGGAATCCCATAGCCCCTGCGTGAGCGGCAGGCGCATCAACAGGGAATTCTGGTCCTGTTCCGGCGCCAGCGAGAAGGCCTGTACGAACTGGTTGTTCAGATTGATGCTCAGGCGCGATCCGTCCTGAATCTGCGGCGCGGTGTAGCGATATTTCAGACGCATATCGATGCCCTGACTGCGGATCAGGAACAGGTCAGGCGGCAGGTTCATGGTCAGTGAAATTGGCCGGGGAACAATGCCGTCGGTTTGCAACTGTTCGTTATATTGTTGCAGTTCGGCGAAGGTCATGGGGCGATCGGTGCGTACCCAGTTTGGTGCATCATACGGCTGGCGTGGGGCGAGCTGTTCGACCTTATCGATAGTGACGCTTTGCCCACGGAACAGCGCGTTCCCCTGTGCGATGCCCCGCACGGCGGTAAGCAGTTCATTATCATCGCGCCCCTGCACCAGCAGTAGTTTCACATGAGGATCGTTGGGGTGGCTGATGATAGACACCGTTGGCCCATTCACAGAGGGGGAATCGCGCAGGAAATCCGGCCGTTTATCGTTGGTGGCAAATACAATACCGTGACTATTCGGCAGTTGGTTGAAGAGGGCAGGGAAAGACTGCCCGCGCCATTGTGCTTTGCTGCCAAACCAGGAGGCGAGCATTGCGGCGGCACGCTGCTGCACCAGATCCGGCTGGCCGGCAAAGACGATGGGCAGCGTTAGCGGGCGGGTATCGCGGCTGTCAAAAAACGGTGCAGGGAACGGCGACAGATCGTCCTTCAGTGTCAGCTTCTGGAATTGCAGGTTGAGCGCGCTGGCTTTGCTGACATCCAGCCACAGGCTGGTGCTGGCTGGGTTTTCGCAGATGTTCTGATAATGGCCGACGAACACCAATTGCAGGCGGTTAAAGTCCGTGATGTAGCGCGGATCGATAGGAATACGCACGCGGTTGGATTTCCCCACCTGCTCTTTGCTAATCGTGGTGACGCCCATGAGCTCATTGTTCAGGTAAACCTTGATATGCGACTCGGTGGGGATCAGCGCGGGTGACGGGGTAAATTCGAGGTCGAGCGAAGCCTGCGTCACCACTTCATCGCTACGAACACTGAATTCAATCTGCCCGTCGGGATCGACACCGCGCAACGCAAAGGTGCCCGGAGCCGGCGCGATTTGCGCAAACGGCATCACCACGTTACGCACGGCGGCGTTGACCGGCGGTGGTGTCATCGGAATTCTGGACGTTACAGAAGCGGGCGGCTGGAGACCATTCTCCACACCCGGTGCCTGTACTTGTGGCGCGGTGACAGCCTGAGATAATGAGCTGACGCCTAAAGCCAATGCGGTGAACCAAATTATTTTTTTCGTCATCGTGTCATCATCAATGTTAAGGGTCTTTCTCGTTATCAGGAAAAAGACCGTTGATCACGGCCTGTGAATGGCAATCAAGCCACTGTCTTTGCTGTAAACAGGTTCTCTTGTGCAAATCGCGTTTCATGGGCAGACGGCGTCTTGCCCTGATGTACGGCTTTTTCAGGCAGCGCAGCGTCTGGCTGGTCTGTTGCGGGGTGTTTCCCCACATAGCGCGGGATGAATGACACAACCCACACCACGGTGTTGAGGAAGGCGAGGATAATGTTGCGTATGACGGGCGGCGCGTAATCCGCCAGACGCAGGTAGCCGCGAAAACCGAGAGCCAGCACATCAACCAGACTTTCGACGGGTTTATCCTGCGGGAAGCTGTCTTGCCAGAGCGCCCAGGTGTCGGCGCGGGCAAACGTACACTGAATGAAATCAATATGCTGGCGAATGGTCAGGTTGGCCATGCGCAGACCAATTTTGTTGTCGAACGCGCGGGTGACGCTGAAAGGGAAGGCGTATTCCTGCTGACCACGTTTTAGCAACAGCGAGACGTTGTCCCCGACCTGAAGAATGCCTGATTCGCGGGCTTCAACGCCCACACCGCCATCGGAATAGTCGCGCAGCACGCAGGGGAAAAGATGCCCATCGGCACGGAGAATAGCGGCGGACATCGACATTTCCACCCGGTGTGCCTGGCGCACCTGCTTAGCTTCTACAGCAACCGCGACGGCTCCGCCTAAAATGGTCATGTTGTACATGACCCAGAGCAGGCTGATGAGCACTGTCATGATCTCTTCCGGCGGCCCGTAAATCAGTCTCCAGCCGGCATACACTACCCCGGCAATATTCAGCAGCACCAGCACCAGATAAGGCCGCGTAATCACCCAGTCGACATGCTGTTCTTCCACCAGCCCACCTTTCGCTGTCACGTTGAATTTCCCTTTATGCGGGTTAAACAAGGCCACGGTGGTGGGGCGGGCGATGTACCACGCCAGCACAGTTTCATAAATCTCACTCCAGAAAGAGTGGCGGTAGCGACCCTGAATGCGTGAGTTGGTCAGGCTGGCGTGCACCATATGCGGCAACACGTAGAGCGCGATCGCCAGCGCTGGGGCGAAAATGATGTAGGCGTGCAGTAGCAGAAAGGCCAGCGGCGCGGTCAGGAAGATCAGTCGAGGAATACCAGACAGAAAGTGCATCATGGCATTGGCATAACACAGCCGCTGCCCGAGCTTCAGCCCTTTGCCGAATAGCGGGTTATCCAACCGGAAGATTTGCACCATCCCGCGCGCCCAGCGAATACGTTGCCCGATGTGGGCCGACAGGCTCTCGGTCGCCAATCCAGCGGCCTGCGGAATGCGGATATATGCCGAGCTGTAGCCACGGCGATGCAGGCGCAGCGACGTGTGGGCATCCTCCGTTACCGTT
Source organism: Pectobacterium odoriferum (assembly GCF_009931295.1). Lineage (NCBI taxonomy): Bacteria > Pseudomonadati > Pseudomonadota > Gammaproteobacteria > Enterobacterales > Pectobacteriaceae > Pectobacterium > Pectobacterium odoriferum. The sequence continues at coordinate 84,293 of NZ_CP034938.1, forward strand.
TCGACCGCGATGCCGCCAATCTCATCCAGCGGTTTACGCCGCAGGATGGCGCAGGAACCGCAGAAGAACGTGGCATCCCACATGTCGTTGCCGTCCTGAACCAGACCGTAGAACAGCGTGCCTTCATTGGGCGTGCGGCGGAAGCGTCCCAGATTGCGTTCGAACGGGTCGGGCGAGAAGAAATGGTGCGGCGTTTGCAGCATCGCCAGCTTTTTGTCTTTGAAGAACCAGCCCATGGTCAATTGCAGGAAGGAGCGGGTAGGGACGTGGTCGCAGTCAAAAATGGCGACAAACTCGCCTTCCGCCTGTTTCAGGGCGTTGTTGATGTTCCCAGCTTTGGCATGTTCGTGCGTGACGCGGGCGATGTAATGGACGCCGACTTCTTCAGCGAAGGCTTTAAATTCGGCGCGCCCGCCGTCATCCAGAATATAGATGTTGAGCTTATCTTTAGGCCAGTCGATGCCCAACGCGGCATACACCGTCGGTTTCACGACGCTCAGCGGTTCATTGTAGGTCGGGATCATGAGATCGACGGTTGGCCACGTTTTACTGTCTTCCGGCAGCGAAACCGGGTGACGGTTAAGCGGCCAGATCGTCTGGAAATAACCCAGAACCAACACGACCCAGGCATAGGTTTCCGCCGCCAGCAGCAGCAGGCCGCAGATCAGGCTCAGCGGATCGTCCCAGTTCAGCGTTTCGGTGTAGCGCCACCACAGATAACGGCAGGAGACGGTGAAAGAAAGGGCGATCATCATGAGCGTTGGCATGCGTCCTGGCATGTTGCGAACGAGCATGGCGATCCCCCACAGCAGCGCCATAAAAATAAACTGAGACAGCAAATCAAACGGCTGTGTGATGCACAGGAGCGCTAGCGCTGCGCACAGCAGACTCAGTATCACTGTCACCAGCCTTTGTACGTGGCTCGTCTTGGCAGGACGGGACTCATGGTCTTCGCGATCGTCAGTATTTGCGTGGCTAAAGCGGGTAAACAGCCCTTGTAGCGCGTTCATGTAGCGTTGCCGCCAGCGCGGTAGCGCGGAGAAATAATTGCGGCGTGATGTCGGTAACTGGCCGTTTTTGATGGTCAGCAGCCAAATGCCCTGCGTCAGATAGCGAAGAATATCGGCCGGACGCGGGCGTTGAGGTGAAATGTGTGGGAACCAGTAGGTTCGCTGCACGCGAATCTGTTGCCAGCCCTCAGACTCCAGCCGCAGGAAGATCCAGCCGAGTATCGCAAACAGCGTGGCGAGAAATGCCGCAAAGGCGGAGGCACCCTGCTGGCGATAGCCGCAGTAGCGCTGCTGTATCGCCTGTCTGGCGGGCGGAACGAGAAAGAGGCGCAGAATCCCGCTCATACGCCACTTTCCTTAACGTGAATCAGGCACCAGTTTGCCAGCGTCATGATCTCTTCTGCTGCCACGCTGTCCGGGCGGCATTCGCCCAACGGCTGTTTCAGCATCAGCGATTCTGCCAAGGCTTCGTCACGGTGTACCACCAGCGGCAGCAGGTGTGACAGCGTGTGCAGCCAGAGTTGGTGTAAATCCTGCTGGAGCGTGCTGAGAGTAGAAAATTGATTAACCAGAAAATGGCACTGACGTGGCAACGCCTGCTGGTGTAAGCGTGAATGGCAGTTGGCATCCGCCACCACCACCTGAAAAACGGTATTCGCGGTGGCTAACGCCTGTCGCGTGAGCGGGCTATTGTCTGCCGGTACATCGATCAGTATCCAGCGATGTCGACCCGCAGCACTGAGCTGTGCCAGATTGTTTTGCCAGAGTGCGGGGTGCTGGTGGTAATGCTGTTGGAGCGTCGCGACTTCCTGCGCGTTCAGGCGACCAAATGGCAGAAAATCCAGTCCGGGGAGATACTGCATGGCACCGGTCTGCCACGGCGCGCCGTCGGCTTCGGCCCGCGCCCAGCCGCGGCGTTGTTCAAACGGCATATTAAAGTTAATGCGCAGCAAATTGTCCGGCGAAAAATCAATCACCAGCGCGGATTCGCCCAGGCGTTGGAAGGCCCATCCCAGTGCAGCGGCGATCGAAGTGGTGCCTACGCCTCCGCGAATTCCCTGCAATGCAATTACGGGCATCGTCAGTCGCTCCCAGCCGGTTCTTTTAATTCATCCAGTAGCGGCCAGCGAGCCATCATTTGTCTGAGACGCGCCTGACGAGCGATATCGACATAGTTTATTTCAGGTAAAGAAAACGCCTGACTGAGAACTCGTAGATCGTCATCGGTTCTTGCATCCTCGGTAAAATTGGCGCGAGTGCTGGTATCTATACGAGCCGTTTCGTTATTCATCCCATGCCTCTGAAATAGGCTATCCATTATCATTGAGAAAGAAGAGCATCTGAATGGCAGATGAGGTGCTTCTTTTTGCACCCATAACAGGCAGTCTGGCAGATGAAAGGTTACGCCTCTGCTGCCTTTAATCAGGAGTCAGGTGTGCCAATTAACTATAGCAATGAATTTATGATTGCAATGTGAATAGCCAAAAATAGTAATGAGCTGATTTATCAAAGGATAGGAATAATTCATGGCGGACAGTTGTGATCCCGCAAGGGGCTGCTAGAGTTTATTTTGACTGGTGGATTGCCGCCATTAACGAAAAAGAAAATCAGTCTATGAAGCAGAACTTTTCATTAGGTATTCGTCACCTTTGGGATGAGCTGGCTACGCTCCAGCAGGCTGGCTTTTATTGGGTTAATGTTGACCGACAGGTTGATGCCGCATTATTTTGCCAACAAGTCATGCACAGCCAAAATAACGATGCGAGAGTGGCGTTAATCGGCTGTGGAGAACGATCTGATGCGCTGCTGACGGCGTTATTTACTGCCGAAAAAAAATCCTGCCGCTTGCTATTCACTTCCAGAAAATAAAGCCGCGTTGCTGAATTTAACCGATGATGTAATGCGCGCACTGCGCCCCAAAAACCGTCTATTGGTGCTTTATGCTCCTGCCAGCCTGTGGCGGGATATCTCGCCAGAAAGGCTCCAGCGTTGGGTGGATGATACGGCGGCATGGCTGCATCAACGCCAGTGTACGCTGGTCGTTATCAGCCACAGCAGCGGCGTAACCCGTTTGAGGAATATGCTGATTTCTCAACATCGCGGGCTCTACGGTTTGGCTAGCCTGCAATGGCAACAGGATCGCGCACAGTATCTGGTGTCATGGTGGGCAACGGAAAGAGGCGTACGGGCGAATAAGGTGCAGATGCTGCAATCCGACAGTGACGGGTGGCACATGCTGAAGGAAGAGGAGCTAACCCTCACGCCGTCTCTGGATGATGATGGGCTGTTCCTGATGGAAAAGAGCGTGATGGAAGGCGCACCTGCGCTGTCAGAAAACTGGCAGCTACTGGACGACAACGCCATTTTGGTACAAACCGGCATGCTGACGAACTCGGCTACCCTCGTTTTTGCGCTCAATCAAACCAGCCAGGTCGATACGCTCGTCAAACAGGTTCATAGCCTGCGGCGGCAGCGCGGTGAATTACTGAAGATTGTGGTGCGAGAAATGAAGCCTTGTCTGCGCGCCAGCGACGAGCGCCTGTTATTGGCATGTGGCGCGAATAGTATTGTCTCGCATTCAGAACCGCTATCCCGTTTCCTGACGCGAGTTGAAAGCGTGCAGGGACAGCGCTTTACCAAGCATGTTCCTGTCGATGTCGAGGTCTTGCTGACCACCATGCGGCCGCTACAGATTAAGGGCTATCAGCCTCCTGAGACCTTTCGGCAGTCTGTGCAGATGTTGATTGATAGCACGCTGATGCCAGAAGGCAGCAAGGGTGTGCTGGTCGCATTGCGCCCCGTGCCGGGCGTACGGGCGGCGCAGGCGTTGACGCTGTGTACACTGCGACGCTTTGGTGATGTCGTCACGATCGCGCAGGGTCGTCTTTTTTTGTTCCTGTCCAATTGCCGTCTGAATGAACTGGATATCGCGCTGAAATCTATTTTCCGTCTGCCGGTGGATGAAGTGTTCAGCAATCGGATTGTCTGGTCACAAGACTTACAGATTCTGGCAGAAGTGAAGTCGCTGGTGCAGGACGATACGCTGGAGCAGGAGCGGCAGATTAACGATTATGTCCACTTGCAGCAGGCCGAATCGGCACCGCGTAGCCAGACGCCGCGGCGTGAGCCTGTTGCTATTAATTTACTGGAGCCTGATCTATTGGGTTCCAATTTACGGGCCCGCGCACCGGGAGAACCGTCATGAACCTGATTGATATCGTTCAACTGGTGTTGTTGAGCTCGGTCATCTTTTTTACGCTTGGCTACCTGGCGCACCGTGTGATTCCCCACTGGCTTCAGTATTGGAAAAATAGGCTATTGTCGCCGCGCTACCTGAAGCCTGCGAGTGTCTGGATGCGTAGTTCTTCTTCAACAAAGACGGTCTCAACCCAGCCGACTTCAGCAGAGACTAAAAAATAAAATGGACGACAAATCACGTAAGCAGCAACCGCATACGCCACAACAGCAGAATACATGGCGCTACTGGCGTGGGCTCGGTGCCTGGAATGTGTATTTCTTGCTGAAATTTGCCCTGTTATGGTTTGGCTACCTGAATTTTCATCCGCTGCTTAATCTGGTGTTTTTGGCGTTTTTGCTGTTCCCGATTCCCAACGTTACGCTGCACCGCTGGCGTCATATTATCGCCATCCCGCTCGGTATCGGGCTGTTTTACCACGATACCTGGCTGCCGGGCATCAACAGTATTCTCAGTCAGGGGTCACAGGTTGCGGGCTTTAGCGCCGCCTATTTGCTGGAGCTGTTCAATCGCTTTATTAACTGGCAAATGGTTGGGGCGGCGGCGGTCATTATCGTGGCCTATCTGTTCTTCGCGCAGTGGATTCGTATTACGGTGTTTACCGTAGCGGCGCTGGCGTGGTTAAACATCGTCAATCTGGCGGGCCCGGCGGTATCGCTGATGCCAGCGATATCAACGGCATCAACATCGTCAGCGGCGTCGTCCCCAACGGGCGGAGACGCTGCGTTACCCGAGGCCACCTTACCGCCAACGAACGCGAACCTGACGGCTTATCTGGACCAGTTTTATACACGAGAAAAAGCACGAACCACGGCATTCCCGGCTACATTGCCGCAGGATGCGCAGCCTTTTGACCTGCTGATTATTAATATCTGTTCGCTGTCATGGTCGGATCTGGAAGTGGCGCAGTTGGAAAACCATCCGCTGTGGAAGAAGTTCGATATCCTGTTCCGTGAGTTTAACTCTGCCACTGCGTATAGCGGGCCTGCATCCATTCGCCTGCTGCGCGCAAGCTGCGGCCAGCAGTCCCACACCGATTTGTATCAGCCAGTGAACCAGCAGTGTTACCTGTTCAGTAATCTGGTGAAGCTGGGCTTTGAAGAGCAACTGATGCTCGACCATTCCGGCGTCTTTGGGAATTACCTGCGTGAGGTGCGTGAAGAGGGTGATATTCAGATCCCGATGCTGTCGCAGGAGGGCATCAGTCACCAGATTACGTCGTTCGACGGCGAGCCAATTTATAACGATCTGGAGCTGTTAAATCGCTGGTTGGGCGAACGGGGTAAAGCGACGACGACGCGTAACGCGACCTTCTTTAACCTGATTCCACTCCATGACGGTAACCGCTTTGTGGGTACGAACCAGTCGGCAGACTATGCACCACGCGCGAAAACGCTGTTTGACCAACTGGATACGTTTTTTGACGAGTTGCAAAAATCCGGCCGCAAAGTCATGGTGATTGTGGTGCCGGAGCACGGCGCGGCGCTGGCTGGGGATAAAATGCAAATGTCCGGGCTGCGCGATATTCCTAGCCCGAGCATCACGCATATTCCGGTCGGTGTGAAACTGTTTGGCCTACAGGCGCCGCATCAGGGCGACGCGCTGGAGATTACGTCTCCGAGCAGCTATCTGGCGATTTCAGAACTGGTGGCGCGCATGGTCGACGGCAAGGTGTTCACCGCGCCTTCTGTTGACTGGCAAACGCTGACGAACGCACTGCCGCAAACGGAAGCGATCTCGGAAAATGAGAACGCGATCGTGATGCAATATCAGGGAAAACCTTATATTCGCCTGAACGGCGGAGACTGGGTGCCTTACCCGCAATAACGTCATCCCATCACGTTATCGGGCAGGCGAGAATCCTGCCCGATTCCCTTGTCTGTTCCCCGAATGACCGCGCTAGCTTATGCAGGGGATATCCCCTATTCTGAGGCCGCGTTACCGCTGTTGCCAAAGGTAGCCTAGGATTAAGATGAAATCCCCCGAACATCAGCAGAAAACAGCGTTAAGGCGGCGATAAGCTGCCTTATACTATTTGCCGCGTGTAAATCGCGTTGCTGGGTGTAACGCGTGCGCATTTTTCGCGTTGTATAGTGCTCACCTGTTTGTGGTTTGGTGGGCCAGGTATTCAGGTCTGCATAACAGGTTGACGGAGAAAGCGCTTGCGGCTCAGACGTTCATTAACGATTAAACAGATGACAGCCGTGTCAGCCGTGGCACTGGTGACGATCAGCCTGTTTATCGTCATACAGCTCTTTCACTTCGTTCATCAGCGCCGTGAAGATTATGCCAAGCAACTGGAGAGCATCGCGTATTCTGTGCGCCAACCGCTGACAGATGCGGTGTTACAAGGGGAAGTGCGGCGGGCGGGCAATATTCTGGATAGCCTATTACCGGTTGCTTTTCTGAGCCGGGCAGATGTGCTACTGCCGGATGATTTCCAGACGCTGCACGCGAATTTCCCGAAAGAGCGTCCGGTGCCAGACTGGATCGCACGGGTCTTTAAGCTGCCGATCCGTATCTCTATTCCGCTTTATTCACCGCCACAGACGCAGTATTCGGCTCCGCTGGCGCATCTGGTGTTGCAGGCGGATTCCTACCGGATGTATCAATTTATCGTCAGCACCTTTTCAACCATGCTGGCGACGTATCTGCTGCTGGCGTTGATTATGTCGATCGCCATTACCTGGTGCATTAACCGCCTGCTGATACACCCGCTGCGTGGGATTATTGTCGAGTTACAGAATCTACCGCCGGACGACATGCTCCACCGTCAACTTACGCTGCCGCCCTGGCATCAGGATGATGAGCTGGGCGCGCTGGTGCGCAGCTATAACCGCAATCAACAACTGCTGGCGCAGTCGCTTTCCGCCGGAACGGAAGGGGCGGGGCTGCCAGACAACGCACACTTCATGCGACGCCTTGAACAGCGTCTGGCCGACGCAACACCGTTCAGTCTGCTGGTTTTCGGACTTGATTCTTCCGCCAGCAAACAGGGCAAGGTAGACACGCTAGCGAAGCAGCTCAGCGCGGCGATTGAAGAACAAAATGAGGCAGCGCTCATCTATCTGGCGCGTCTCGATTGTGATGAGTTCGCTATCATTGGGAAGACGCTGGAATCCGCGGGACAGGCGCAAGATTGGGTGCAAAACGTGATACTGGCGATTAATTCACCGTTTTTACCTGCGGGCTCGCAGCCTGTGCGGGCTGCCAGCGTGGGTATCCTCACCGTTACCGATCCTCGACCCGAGGACGCGGCGCTGCTTTTATCACAGGCACGCTTTGCTATGCAGCTGGCGCGGCGTGATAAAAAATGCGGTATTCATCATTTCACCATGCCTTCCTGAGTATTTACAGGTAACGCAAATGTTATTTTTCGTAGATCGGTTTCCTGAATGCTGCTTCCCCGTATGGCGGGGCTTTGAGGGCTTTTAAAGGGAGTTTGTCTGCTGTAAAAATGTGCATCTGTTACAAGTAAATTGCACTGATGTTTCTTTATCATTCCTGCTGACGTGATTCAGCTCTTGTTTTTAACCTATCGTTCACAAACTAAACTTATAAAACATTCTCAGCTTGTTATTGCAATGTTACTTTCCGGCGCAATCACAGGCGGCATTTTCGTACCCTATTCCCCTCCTGTGTTTTCCCCACCATAGGACGTATGTATGAAAACATCAATTTTTAAAAGTCTTTATTTTCAAGTTCTTGCCGCCATTACAATAGGGATACTGTTGGGGCATTTCTACCCCCAGCTTGGTGAGCAAATGAAGCCGCTGGGCGATGGGTTTGTTAAATTAATTAAAATGATTATTGCGCCGGTTATCTTCTGTACGGTAGTCACCGGTATCGCAGGCATGGAAAGTATGAAGTCGGTCGGTCGTACTGGTGCAGTCGCCCTGCTGTATTTTGAAGTCGTGAGTACGATTGCGCTGATTATCGGCCTGGTCGTGGTCAACGTGGTGCAACCTGGCGTGGGCATGAACATCGATCCAAGCACGCTTGATGCGTCTGCGGTGGCGGTTTATACCCAACAGGCTTCGCAGCAGGGTCTGATTCCGTTCCTGATGGACGTGATTCCAGCGAGTGTGGTTGGGGCGTTTGCCAGCGGTAATATCTTGCAGGTTCTGCTGTTTGCTGTGATGTTCGGCTTTGCGCTGCACCGCTTAGGGCCAAAAGGCAAAGTGATTTTTGACGTAATCGACAGCTTCTCGAAAGTCATTTTCGGCGTCATTAACATGATCATGAAACTGGCTCCGCTGGGTGCGTTCGGTGCAATGGCCTTCACCATCGGTAAATATGGTGTCGGTACGCTGATACAACTGGGACAGCTGATCGCTTGCTTCTACATCACCTGTGTGCTGTTCGTGTTCCTGGTGCTGGGCAGTATTGCCAGAGCGACGGGCTTCAGCATCTTCAAATTCATCCGCTACATCCGTGAAGAACTGCTGATCGTACTGGGTACATCCTCTTCTGAATCCGTGCTGCCACGTATGCTGGAGAAGATGGAGAAGGTCGGTTGTAAAAAATCGGTCGTGGGTCTGGTGATTCCTACCGGCTACTCGTTCAACCTGGATGGCACCTCCATCTATCTGACAATGGCCGCGGTATTTATCGCTCAGGCGACCAACAGCCACATGGATATCTGGCATCAGATTACCTTGCTAGTGGTGCTGCTGCTGTCCTCTAAAGGTGCAGCGGGCGTGACGGGAAGTGGATTCATCGTGCTGGCGGCAACGCTGTCTGCCGTGGGCCACCTGCCCGTTGCTGGTCTGGCGTTGATTCTGGGTATTGACCGCTTCATGTCAGAAGCCCGTGCGCTGACTAACCTGATTGGTAACGGTGTGGCGACCATCGTGGTAGCGAAATACTGCCGCGAGCTGGATGAGAAGAAACTGGATGCTGAGCTGTCTGGCACCAACAAGAACGATAACGCAGCTACACCAACTGCGCAGTCATAATTCCAGGATGCCGTTATAGTACCAGCATAGTGTTCTATACTAATTCCCCACGGCGCTAGCGCCCCGTGGGGAATTTTTTTGCCTGCCGATACGTCGAACCAAACTGTTTCCCTTCCTTTTCTTGCCCGCCATGAAACGTAAAAATATTGTTAAATATGACTATTTTTACCTTTTTTGCAGATTATTTCGTCTTCTGGAGTGACATAGACAAAAGCGCGCGGTCTAAGGGAATGGTACACTTCGCGTCTTTAATTTTTTCCGTGATATATCCACGAGAGTGTGCGGTGGCAGACGCAAGGCCACCATAATGATCAACAATAACCACATTATTATGTTGGATAGCTATGAGTAGGGGTTCACATGCAGGGCACCAAAAAGGCGCTTTTCGTTGGTGGTTTGTTGCTGGCCGTGGTCAGCAGCGGCGTGCAGGCTGAAGCACTACAGCCCGATCCTGCCTGGCAGCAGGGTAAGCTTGATAATGGTTTTACCTGGCAGTTATTAACCACGCCACAGCGCCCCGGCGATCGGGTTGAGCTGCGTCTGGTTGTTAATGCTGGGTCGCTGCTGGAAAACGCTCAGCAGGTAGGCTTTGCCCATTTTCTTCCCCGTCTGGCCTTAGCGCCCGGCGATAAACTGTCCGCCGCTCAGCGACCTTCCATGTTGACGCGGGAGGCTAACAGCTTACGCGTTCTACCTCCGGTCATTGTCTCGTACGACTTCACGTCGTATAACCTGAGTTTACCGAATAATCGCCCCGAACTGCTGAAAGAAGCACTGACGTGGCTGGCGGAAAGCGCAGGTCAGATGACGTTCGACGAAAAAAGCCTACAGGCTGCGTTGAAGGTACCCGATCAAGTGGCAACCTTTCCGGTTAACCCACAAGATCCAAGCTGGCGCTACCGCCTGAAAGGCTCACCCCTGTTGGCGCACGATCCTGCCCAGGACGTCAAACCGCCGTTAAATGGCGAGCAGCTCCAGCAGTTTTATAAAACCTGGTACACGCCAGATGCGATGACGCTCTACATCGTCGGTCATGTGGATAACCGCAGCGTGATCGAGCAAATCGGGAAAGTCTTCTCCCCGCTGGAAGGGAAACGTGAAGCACCAGCGCCGTTGCCGACATTAAGCCCGCTACCGCCGCAGGCGATCAGCCTGATGAATAACAACGTCCAGCAGGATACGTTATCACTAATGTGGGATGCCCCGTGGCACCCGATTCGTGAATCGCAGGCGCTGGTTCGTTACTGGCTGGGCGATATGACGCGGGAAGCGATGTTCTGGCATCTACAGCAGGCGCTGGAGAAGAGTTCACTGAAGGGCAACAACCTTCGCTTCGACTGCAATGTGTTTTATACCCGTTCTCAGTGCGCAATTCATATGGATGTACCGAATAGTGAGAGCGTCGAGCCGGGTGTGACGTTTATGGCGCGTGAGCTGGCGACGTTGCGTGAAAAAGGGCTGACACAACAAGAGTTTGATGCGCTGATTGCGCGCAAGACGGACGAACTGAACAAGCTGTTTGCCACCTATGCGCGTACCAGCACAGACATCCTGATGGATCAGCGCTTGCGATCCCAGCAGAATGGTGTAGTGGATATTGCTCCCGAGCAGTACCAGAAACTGCGCCAGACTTATCTGTCCGCCTTAACGCTCGATATCCTGAATCAGGAACTGCACCAGCAACTGGTACAAGATACGACGATGCTGTTGATCCAGCAGCCGGGTGAACCCGAAGCGAATATGAAAGCGTTGCAGGAAACCTACGACCAGATTATGACGCCGGCCGTCGAGCCTGTTGCCAGCGCTGCTGCGGCAGCACCTGAAGGAATAAAACCGCAGGAAACGGCGCCCGCTGCACAGTAAGTTATTAATCAGTAAGTCTTTAATCAGAAAATAGAAAAGGCCGCGATTGCGGCCTTTAACTTATATCACGCGGCATCCTGTTTATGCAGGCATTGCCTCAAGCGGGATAATCGCCCCGCGGTATTGAATGACCGTGCTGGCTGTCAGGTGACCGCGCTGTGCGGCTTCCTGCGTGCTACCGCCATTCAGACGTACTGCCAGATAACCTGCGCTGAAAGAGTCGCCTGCGGCGGTGGTATCGACCACTTTCTCTTTTGGCAATTTGATTGCAGGAACATCAACCAATTCTTGCCCGCGTTCTGACACGATGCAGGAATCAGCACCGCGTTTGATGACCACTTCGTTAACGCCCAAACCGTGCGTCCGATCCAGCACCGCTTCCAGCGGCTTCGTGCCCCACAGCATGTCTTCGTCATCCAGTGTCAGGAAAGCGATATCGGTACAGGACAGGATGTCGGTGTAGGCCTGCTGCGTTTCTTCCTTGCTCTGCCACAGGCGTGGGCGATAGTTGTTATCAAAAATCACTTTACCGCCGTTGGCGCGGCAGGCGCGCAGCAGGGCGAGGAGACGCTGACGGCTTTCGGCGTTCAGAATCGCCAGACTGATGCCGCTCAGGTAGAGATAGTCAAATTGTGCCAGTGATTGACCGATTTTTTCTGCTTCCGGGCTGTCCAGCCAGTAGCGGGCAGCGGCATCATTACGCCAATAGTAGAACGTACGCTCACCAGTATCGTCGGTTTCAATGAAGTATAAACCGGGCAGCTTGTTGTCCAGTCGCTGAATCAGGTCGGTTTTCACCCCTTCTTTCTGCCAGGCAGCCACCATCTCGGTACTGAAGCTATCGGTGCCGAGGGCGGTCACGTAATGCACGCCCAGCTTATCGGCGTTTACCTGACGGGCAATGTAAACGGCAGTGTTCAGCGTATCGCCGCCAAATCCACGGTTAAGATCCGTGCCCTTCTGCGACAGTTCGATCATGCATTCGCCGATTACGGCAATGTTAGTAGTTGTCATCACTTTTGGCCTGTTTGAAAAGGTACCCTGCACCTGATGTTATTGGGGATAAAAAATGCGGAAATTAACGTCAGTCTCAACATTACGCGAGACTGAGTCAATAGCCTTGAAACGATGTTTTATTTTTTCATGACGCAGATCGGAAAACCAGTGCTTTCACGCTGCTTTTAGCGATCGGAGGACGGTTCTTTCTCCTGCTCATTCTGATCTGACGAGGTGTCGCCTTTGTAATTTGCCGTTGCGATCCAAGCGGCGCAGAAGAGCGTCAGACGAGCGAAGAAATAGAAGAACGCCATCAGGCCAATGACCGAACCGAACGCGGCACCGGAAGGTGAGCTAGCCAGTTTAGGCAGCGCGACGGTCATCGCGAATTTGATGATTTCAAAGCCCACGGCGGCGATCAGCGTGCCGCGAAAGAGCGCTTTGCGTTTGGGTTTATGGCGCGGTAAAACGAAAAATATCCACAGAAATAACAGATAGTTGGCGAAGATGGAGATTGACAGGGCAATCAGCGTTAACGCGGGGTGCAGCCACTCGATGCCATCTAGCCCCAGCGCGGTCACAATCATGTTCTGCGCGGTGCCGGCAACGGAGGTCAGGAAAAGCGTAATAATGAGCGCAATAACCAGACCGGTCAGCGACAGGAAATCCCGCGTGTACTGAAAGTAAATCTTCTCTTCATCTTTCGGGTTACGCTCCCACACGTCGCGCGATTGGGCGCGAATCGCCTCACGCAGGTTTCCCATCCAACTGATGCCGGAATAGAGTGCGATCAGCAAACCGGTAATCCCGACGGTGGTACGCTGCTGAACGGCGGTGTTGACGGTACTTTTCAGCGTGTTAGCCAGATTGGGATCGCTGATACTGTTAACGATGCGGTTAATCAGCTCCGTCAGCAGATCGGGATTAGAAGCCAGCACGAAGCCCACGGCGGCAAAAGACACCATGAGGATAGGGATCAGCGACAGAAAGGAAAAATAGGTAATGGCCGCGCCAAACTGATTCCCCATACGATCGTTGAAACGTTCGCCCGCGCGAATCAGGTGCGCCACGCTGGGAATCGCCTGAATCCGCGCGGCCAGACGTTTGCTTTTGCCCAGAAATGAGAGGTTTTTCTGCGGTGATTTGTCCCCTTCTGGGGTTGACGATGTTGACTGGCGATCCGGATCTGCCGGTACAGGCATTGCGTTTCTCCTGTGTTCAGGATTAGTTTATGGATAGAGACAAGATATAAGTTTGATTATAACCAACAATATAACAATGTTGCTTTTCGATGTTTTTTTGAACGTACGTCATACACGGACGTTAAGCGAGTGAATTTTCCATGCCAACACCTTCCCCATCCGAACCGGCGCTGAGCGGTCTGCGTCTCAACTTACGTATTGTTTCGATTGTGGCGTTCAACTTCGCCAGCTATCTGAATATCGGCCTACCGTTGGCGGTGCTGCCGGGATATGTACATGATCATCTTGGCTATAGCGCATTCTGGGCTGGGCTGGTGATCAGCCTGCAATATTTCTCTACGCTATTAAGCCGCCCGCACGCGGGTCGCAGCGCCGATGAAAAAGGGCCGAAGAAAATCGTCGTCTGGGGATTAGCTGGCGTCATGCTGAGCGGGATGTTTTACCTGCTGGCCGCCTTTAGCGACGCCTCGCCCGTGATTACGCTGTTGTTACTGTGCCTCGGGCGTATTGTGCTCGGTGCCGGACAGAGCTTTGCGGGTACAGGTGCAACGCTCTGGGGCGTTGGTGTGGTGGGGTCCCGACATATTGGGCGTGTGATTTCATGGAACGGCATTGCGACTTATGGCGCGATGGCAATTGGCGCACCGCTCGGCGTTTGGCTCAACCATATCGGTGGGCTAAAGCTGCTTTCCGTATGCATTATCCTGATCGCAGCCGTGGCGATTGTCCTCGCGCTACCGCGCCCGGCGGTGCAGGTCGCACCGGGGAAAAAGATTCCCTTCCGCGAAGTGCTGGGGAAAGTCTGGGTTTACGGCATTATTCTGGCGATCGCCTCTGCGGGTTTTGGTGTGATCGCCACCTTCATCACGCTGTTTTATGCTGACCGGAATTGGGAAGGTGCGGCGCTGACGCTGACCATTTTCAGCGTTGCCTTTGTCGGTGCACGATTGGTGTTTCCTAACAGTATTCAGCGATTTGGCGGATTGCGCGTGGCGATGGCGTGCTTTGTGGTTGAGATCGTGGGGTTGCTGTTGGTCTGGGGGGCGACGCAGCCGCTGATGGCAGAAGTCGGTGCATTCCTCGCGGGGGCGGGTTTCTCTCTGGTGTTCCCAGCATTAGGTGTTGTCGCCGTTAAAGCTGTATCGCCGCAGAATCAGGGTAGCGCGCTGGCAACCTATACCATATTCCTTGACCTGTCGCTGGGCATCGTCGGACCGGTGGCGGGCGTGCTGATGGCCTATACCGGTATCGCCTCTATTTACCTGGCGGCGGCGCTGTTGGGGCTATGCGGTCTGGCACTGACGTGGCGACTGACCCAGCGCACGGCCATCGAATAACAGTAGCCACTTCAGTGGCTACTGTTAGACGATAACACCGATTATTTCAGCTTCAGGGTGTGGATGATGCCTTCTGCTTCGCTCTGTGCCTGTTGCTGATTGCTAGCAGGCAGCGTGATCTGCAAGGTCAGCAGTTGGTTTTCCACTTTGCCCAGCACGACAGAGGAATAAGCCTGCTGTCCGCTGCTGGTGATAATGCTGTCGAGCTGTTGCAGCTTCTTGCCGTCAACGTCGATGGTTTTGTTGGTGACGACCTGAAGATTGGCATCACGCGTGCGTTGTTGGTCTTCCAGACGCTGTGCCAGCACGGTCAACTCTTCTGTGGTGTTGTCGCCCAGAATCACGATGACTGCTTTCTGTCCATTGTCATTGGCGTAAACGTGCATGTTGTTCGCTTGCGTACCAACTTTACCGCTTTGATCACGCATATCGGCTGGCAGGGTAAATGCCACCTTGCCATTCATTAATTCAATATTCTGACCTGCGCTGGCTTCTGCGGCAGGTTTATCTTGTGCGCCAGCTTTTGCTGCGTCATCCGTTTTGCCATCACAGGCAGCAAGCAGGCCGACAAGCAAGCCGACACCGAGGTATTTGATTACATTCGACATGGGATCCCTTTCTCTCGTTTTTGAAACAGGTAATAACAGTATGGCACCCTATTCAGATAGCAAAAACAAGCATTTTGTTGTTGCAAACCGTTGTTAGTACCTGCGTTATTTTTACAAAACGATGAGTGATTTGATGAGAAAAGGCGGCGTGAATAGCCGCCACCGACTGTTGACAAACCTATTTGCATAACGACAACGGGAGTAACGGAATAGAAGAGTAAAGCGTTTGCGCCAGGGATGGCGCAAGCCGAGCGCACAGGGATGTGTTTACAGCGTCTTTACGATCTATCCGTTACTACCGCTCGATGGACTTTGTCAGCAACCTCAGGCGGCGTGAATAGCCGCCCGATTGCCATTAATGGTGGCTGCTGACGGAACGGTAGTCGGCTGAGTCTTTCTGCTCGCTTAGACGTTTAAGCACCATGTTCAGCATGACACCGTACATCGGCAGGAAGAACGCCAGACTGATCAGCAGCTTGAAGGCATAGTCCACCATCGCGATTTCAACCCAGTTTGCCGCCATGAAGGCATCGGTGCTGCGGTAAAACGCAATGAAGAAAAAGGCCAGCGTATCGCTGAAATTACCAAACACGGTCGACACAGCCGGCGCGACCCACCATGCACGCTTCTGGCGCAGGCGGTTGAAGACGTGAACATCCAGAATCTGGCCGAGAACATAAGCCATGAAGCTGGCGCAGGCGATACGCGCCACGACAATATTCACCTGACTTAACGCCTCGAATGATTGCCACGAACCCTGATAAAACAGGCACGACACCAGATAGGAAATCACCAGCGCAGGCACCATCACGGTCAGAATGATACGACGCGCCAGCGGCGCACCGAAAACCCGAACCGTCAGGTCAGTTGCCAGAAAAATAAACGGGAAGGTAAACGCGCCCCAGGTGGTATGAAAACCGAAAATCAATACCGGGAGCTGGACCAGATAATTACTCGACGTAATGATCAGGACATGGAACAACGATAGCCAGATCAGCGCCGTAAGCCGCTGCTGGGGAGTAAAACGATACATAATGTGACCTTTTTGGTTATTGGGGTTAGGGAACCCAAGAGATAACGTGCAGATTTATGCTGCAACGCGGCGGCATAATACGCAATTGCTTCGCTAATGCAATTATTTCGCTACGACCATGTGTTTTGCCAGAAAAAGATGGTTGTTTTCTGCGCAAACGTTGTCGTCGCTTGCGTCGGGAAATCCTCAGCGTAAACTAAGGCGGTTTTTTGATTCCAGCACTGAGAACGTTGATGACCGATCCCTTTACCAACCCGGATAAAACCCTTGATGCGCAGGGGCTGCGCTGCCCTGAGCCTGTAATGATGGTGCGTAAGACGGTACGCCAGATGGAAACCGGGCAAACGCTGCTGATTATTGCCGACGATCCGGCCACCACCCGCGATATTCCCGGTTTTTGCGTGTACATGGAGCATGAGCTTCTGGCACAGGAGACCGAGCAGGTTCCCTATCGGTATCTGCTGCGCAAAGGGTAATACCCGTCATACTTCAAGCCGCAGGTGCGCGGTGTTGCACCGCGCACCGTAGACCGCTATCAGTCCTGTTTTCTCAACAGCCGTAGCGCGTTGGCGGTGACCAGCGCGGTTGCGCCGGAATCCGCCAGCACGGCGAGCCACAGTCCGGTAATACCCAGAATACTGGTAACCAGAAATACTGCTTTCAGCCCCAGCGCGATAGTAATGTTCTGACGGATATTGCGCTGCGTTGCCCGCGACAGGCTAATCATGGCGGCCAGCCCAGTCAGGCGACTGTGCGTTAAGGCGGCATCGGCCGTCTCCAGCGCCACATCGGTACCGCTTCCCATCGCAATCCCGATCGTTGCCGCTTTCATTGCCGGTGCGTCGTTGATGCCATCACCAACCATCGCGACGGGATGCTGCTTGCTCAATTCGCTGACTGCCGTGACCTTGTCAGCAGGGAGCAGGCTGGCGCGGTAATCGATCCCTAATGTCGCCGCAATGGCTGCCGCCGCGCGGGGATTATCGCCCGTGAGCATGACGCCACGAATCCCTAACTGCTGCAAAGCATCCAGCGCTTCACGTGCATCGTGGCGCAATGTATCGCTCAGTGCCAGCACGCCGAGCAGCTTGTCGTCTTCTTGCACCACCACGACGGTTTTCCCTTCGTTCTCCAGCGCATCAATCCGTTGCAACCAACTTACATCAAGTAAACCGGGCGTGATGCGAGCCGGCGCGCTGACCTGAATCCGCTTGCCGCCTATCGTGCCTTCAACACCGACACCCGCTAGTGCTTTACGGTTTTCCGCCATTGGCAGGAATGTGCTCGTGGACAACGCATGCTGGACGATCGCTTTGGCAAGCGGATGGTGCGAACCGGATTCCACCGCAGCGGTTCGCGTCAGCAGCGCCGTTTCGCTAATGCCCACTGCGGGTAACACGTCCGTCACCTGAGGCTTGCCTTCTGTCAGCGTGCCTGTTTTATCGAACGCGATAGTTTTGATGCTGCCCAGCGATTCCAGCGCCGCACCACCTTTAATCAGCGCCCCACGACGCGTTGCGGCGGCTAGCCCCGACGTAATCGCCGCAGGCGTTGAGATCACCAGCGCGCACGGACAGCCAATTAACAGCAGCGTCAGGCCGCGATAAATCCACTCTTGCCACGGCTGCGCCAGCAGTAGCGGCGGTGCCAGAATCACCAGCAGCGACAGCAGCATGATGGCTGGCGTGTAGTAGCGGCTGAACTTATCGAGGAAGCGCTCTATCGGCGCACGGCGTTCTTCCGCTTCTTCTATCAGTTGCAGAATGCGGTCAATAGCGCTGTTGCCCGGCTGTGACACCACGCGTAGCTGTACAACCCGATCGACGCACAGGCTGCCTGCGGCAATTTTTTCACCGGGCGTACGTTCAACGGGAACCGATTCACCGGTCAGCGCGCTTTCATCAAAGCTGGCGTCGCTATTCAAAAGCTCCGCATCGGCGGGGAGCCGCCCACCGGGCGCGACTTCAATCACGTCACCGGGAACCAGACTGGCGACGGGAACGAGGCGTCGCTGCCCGTTGCCGACGACCGTAGCATCTTCGGGAAGCAACGCCATCAGCGCTGTTACGGCCCGTCGTGCGCGGTTTGCCGCGTAAGATTCCAGATGTTCGCCCAGCATAAACAGCAGCAGGATGACGGTGGCTTCGGTGGTGGCGCCAATCAAGAGCGCTCCAATGGAAGCCACGCTCATCAGCGTTTCAATCGCGAAAGGGGTACCCGTGCGAATGAGCTGCACCGTTTTTTTCAGGATCGGAATCAGCCCGACAATCGTGGTCGCGATAAACGCGATCTGCCCGCTGCGCTCGCTTAGCAGGGAAAGTCCCCAGCTTGCAGCAGCCAGCAAAGTGAAAAGTATTAAGAAACCATATTCATGTACAAAACGACGTACGGTCGAGGTGTCGGGTGGAGCGAGAGGGAGTGCGGTGTCCTGCAAGGTGAAACCCGCTTGCTGAACGGCATGTTGAACCTGAAGTCGGATATCGGTGTTGGCATCAACAACCAATTTTTCGGTGGCGAACAGCACTTTGGCCTGTTCAATTCCGGTGAGATTTTTTACTGCATTTTCAATTTTACGTGCGCAGCTGGGACAATCCATCCCGCTGATTTTCCAGCTGAAACGCTGGTGGGATCGGGGCCTGTCGCTGTCTCCGCCGTCGGGGTCGTCTGAATCCGCGCTACCGCCGCTGTCTGACGACGACTGATCTGTGCCACACGCGCTCTGCACTACGGCGTCAGACGTGTGTTTGGTTGAACAGCAGCTGTGGTCGGCGTGGTTTGAATGCTGCGTGTGCTCGTTGCAGCAGCTTTTGGTGCTGCGTGGCGCGTGGTGAACGCTGTTATTGCAGCAGGCTGATTTCTCAGCGCTGTGGTTATGCTGATGAGAGTGCATATCTTCCTCCGTTGTTAGTGACTTACATTCTCATCAGGAACTTTACACCGCCGCTTAATGCTTAGCCAGATTTTCGTGAGCGCCGCGAACGTCAGAAATAGAGGGAGCGAACGATCAGGAAATGGCCGCCAAAATAGCCCGCCGCGACAATCGCCTGATGGGCGCGGAACGGAAAACGGTAATGGTGAATCAGCCAGGCCGCATGGGCGATAAACAGCAATACGGTGCCCGTCAGCAGGGAGAAATTCGCGTTTGTCCCCAGCGCAAAATAGCGCTCACCAGCAATCCAGACCATCAGCGTCGTCATGATGATAAAGGCGCAAGCAGGCCAGCGCTGTGCGTCCAACCGTCCCCAGATAATGGCGATCAGGATCGCGGCCAGAATGACGAGCGTTAATGCCAGTGGCCAGAAGAACGTGAGCGAAATCTGTCCGGTAAAAAAGCTAATGGTGTACAGCAGATGGGAGAGGAAATAAGCGCCAAATGCGTAGAGCAGGCGCTGAGTCGGCAGCAACAGCAGGGTGTCTGCGACCAGCGTGGCCAGCAGCCCCAGCACAATCAGATAGCCCGGCACACCAAGCAGCGGCGTCTGCCAGGCCAGAGCCAGCAGCAGTAGCATCGTGACGGGTTTGAATAACCAACGCTGCCATGTTGGACCACGGTAGCTGGCGTCTACATACAACCAACCAGAAAAAAGCACAGCAATAAATGACCAAAGCATAGCGTGTCCTTTTTGTGTTTTTGTTTGTGTCAGAATAAAAATAAACCGTTCTTTGTTCAGTGTAGGGGATTGTGGGGAAGTTAAACAACACGGGGGGAGACGGATGCGACTTCTGTGAGCTTCATGTTATGTTATCGCCTGTTTTTATTGTAGATGGGCGCCGTGAAGTCTTGAAGGGAGCATTGTGTTGAATGAGTAATGAATCCGCGCTTTATCGTATTCAATTTATAAATAACGGTAAGAATTACCAGCTTTACGTGCGTGAGTTGGTGCAGAGCAGCCTGTTCGGTTTTATTGAAATTGCCGACTTCGTGTTTGATAGCCAGTCTACGGTGTTGGTTGACCCGTCAACCGAGAAACTGAAAACGGAATTCTCTGGCGTTAGCCGCAGTTTCATCCCTCTACAGGCGATTATTCGCATTGATGCCGTGACGGAAAAGGGCAGCGCTCGTATTTCTGATTTAGGCGATAACGTTGCCGCGTTCCCTTATCTTCCCGGCAAGAAACCCTGATGAATGATTTTCCCTGGCTGTTGGCCTTGGCCGTTGGTGCGATTTTGGTGCTGGCGGCGCGGCAATATCGACGCCAACGTCAGCGGGAAGCGCAGAATGACGCGGCTCCGCTGCGTATTGTTGCCGCCGAGGTGAAACACAAACGCGAATTTCCCCGCAGTCGTCGACGGGCGCGCGAACATCAGGTGATGGTTGTAGAAGATATGCTTTATGAGGTCACGTTCAGGCCGATTACCGGCGGTGCGACTATCACGCTGCGCCTTGAGCACGCGGATTATCACCCGCTTGATACCGGCATGCAGGGCTCGTTGCAGCTAAAGGGCACGCGCTTTATTCGCTTTATGCCCCAGCAGAAGTAGCGATTACGGCTTCGGTGGCTTAGGCTGCTTTTTCTGCCACGCCAGCAGTTCAAACACGCCAAAAAGGAAAATGCGTGCCTGAAGCGCGCGGGTCAGCGCGGGACTGTCTTTCGGCTGGCTGGATTTTAACAGCAGCAGTTGAAAACCATGCATCAGGATCATAAACACCATCGCCACGGTCATGAAGATATTCAACGGCTTGGGAAACGGCTGAATCAGGTTAAGCAACAAAAATCCCCACACGCCCAGCATCAATAATCTGCCAAGGTTAATCAAAATCATCTCTTACCCTTACGTCACTGCGAAGATCACTGACGGATGTATAAACGGTAGGCGACCTGGCCCGCAATTTTTTCACGGTGCAGTTGCCAATTCTCCGGGATAGTCAGCTGCGCATTTTCCGCCTCTGTTTCTACGTAAATCCACGCGTCTGGTGCCAGCCAGCCCTGTTGTTCCAGCAGAGCAAGCGTATTGTTCAGCAGTTCTTTGCGAAACGGCGGATCGAGAAACACAACGTCAAACGGTGTGCCCAGCTTCGCCAGCCAGCTCAGGGCATCAGTATTGACCACCTCGGCGTTTTCCGCCCGAAGCAGCGCCAGATTTTGCGTTAACTGCTGCGCGACTGCACGCTCCATCTCCAATAATGTGGTGTGCGCAGCATAACGAGAAAGGGCTTCCAGCCCGAGCGCGCCGCTGCCAGCAAAACAGTCCAGACAGCGCGCCTGTTGAATGACGGGAGCCAGCCAGTTAAACAGCGTTTCCCGCACGCGATCGGTGGTGGGACGTAAACCGGGGCTATCAGGAACCGGAAGTTTTCTGCCGCGCCATTGACCACCGATGATTCGGATTTGTCCGGCGGCTGACGATGCATTTTTTTTAGCCATAGCTCACAGGGTTATTGTTGTGCCGCATCATCATGGTGTGGATGCGGGCAGGAAATTTCTGGCGCTATTCTAGCGGCGGTTACGTGTAGAGGGAATGTTAAGATGGATGTTAAGGCGCTTAACCCAAAATTTTGTGCTGTCTGCGGCCTTTCGATCACGTACGGTGTTTGACACACTTCGTTACGGACATTGCCTTTCGTTACGAAGATTGTCGGCAGCGCGGAGAATTGTCTGCCATTGCCCCCGTTGGCCGCGTGTTGCTGTCGGCAGGAAAGTGTTAAACTTGTTGTTTAAATATGATTTTCATTGATTGATTCGCTGCGGTGAGCAGCGTGGAGCGCGATCGCACATGTCAAAAGAAAAGAAGCGCGGTTTTTTTTCCTGGCTGGGATTAGGGAAACAGGAAGAAAAACAACAAGAGCAACCGGTTGTCGAAGAACAGCCGTCAGCGGCAGAGTCGGATATTGCAGCATCAACTCAGCAGGCCGTTGAACAAACTAAGCAGACCGTTGAACACGCGCCGGAGCCAGTGCTGCCGGAAGCGCCTGTTGTTCTGGAAAAGTCTGTCGTTGAAGAAAAGGTCAAGGTTGAAGCGGAAGAATTGGCCCAACCGGTCGCCGAGCGTGAGGTTACCGCAGCGGCAGAGGCATCAACCATTTCCGCCCCAGAAGCTAATGCTTCTGAATCCATTGTTTCTGAAACAGACGATCGTGACGCGATCGATCATGACGGTTTCGATCGGGATATCGTCGATCCGATCGTGCACACCGAGATCGCCGAAAGCACGACGGTGACTGATGCTGAGCCGGACGTTGCGCAGCAGGAAGAGCAAGAATACGAAGAACCAGAGCAGGCACAGCCAGATGATGTTCCGGCTGTGGCGCAAGAGCAGGAACGCCCGACGAAAGAAGGTTTCTTCGCTCGCCTGAAACGCAGTCTGGTAAAAACGCGCCAGAACCTCGGTTCAGGATTTATCGGATTGTTTCGCGGTAAGAAAATCGACGACGATCTGTTTGACGAACTGGAAGAACAACTGCTGGTTGCGGATGTCGGGGTCGAGACGACCCGCAAAATCATCGGCAGCCTGACGGAGCACGCCAGCCGCCGCCAACTGAAAGATGCTGATACGCTTTTTGTGAAGCTGAAAGAAGAAATGGCGGAGATTCTTGCTAAGGTGGACGCCCCGCTGAATATCGAAGGTAAAACGCCGTATGTCATTCTGATGGTTGGCGTTAATGGCGTGGGTAAAACCACCACCATCGGGAAAATGGCACGCCAGTTCCAGGCGCAGGGCAAGTCCGTGATGCTGGCGGCGGGGGATACTTTCCGTGCGGCGGCGGTCGAGCAGTTGCAAGTCTGGGGACAGCGCAATAACGTGGCGGTGGTTGCACAGCATACGGGTGCGGATTCAGCATCGGTGATTTTCGATGCGATTCAGGCAGCGAAAGCGCGCGGCGTTGATGTCCTGATCGCGGATACCGCGGGTCGCTTGCAGAACAAAGCGCACCTGATGGAAGAGCTGAAAAAGATTGTGCGCGTGATGAAAAAGCTAGACGAAGACGCGCCGCATGAAGTGATGCTGACGCTGGATGCGAGCACCGGACAGAACGCGGTGAGTCAGGCCAAGCTGTTTAATGAAGCGGTTGGGCTGACGGGAATTACCTTAACTAAGCTGGACGGTACCGCGAAAGGCGGGGTTATTTTCGCCATTGCCGACCAGTTCGCTATTCCTATCCGCTATATTGGGGTAGGTGAAGGTATTGAAGATTTACGGCCATTCAAGGCCGACGATTTTATTGAGGCACTTTTTGCCCGAGAGGATTAAAACGGATGATTCGTTTTGAACAGGTCAGTAAAGCTTACCTCGGTGGGCGTCAGGCATTACAAGGGGTGGATTTCCATCTGCGCCCAGCGGAAATGGCGTTCCTGACCGGCCATTCCGGCGCAGGGAAAAGTACCCTGCTGAAACTGATTTGTGGCATTGAACGTCCCAGCGCGGGTCAGATTTTGTTTGGCGGTCACAATATCAGCCGCCTGAAAAAACGCGAAGTCCCGTTCCTGCGACGCCAGATCGGCATGATCTTTCAGGATCACCACCTGTTGATGGAACGCACGGTCTATGACAACGTCGCGATGCCGCTCATCATCGCGGGCGCCAGCAGTGAGGATATCCGTCGCCGGGTATCCGCCGCGCTGGACAAGGTTGGCCTGCTGGATAAAGCGAAGAACTATCCTATCCAGCTGTCCGGCGGTGAACAGCAGCGTGTTGGCATTGCGCGCGCGGTGGTGAACAAACCTGCGGTGTTGCTGGCGGATGAGCCGACCGGCAACCTGGATGAAGCGCTGTCAGAAGGCATTTTGCGCCTGTTTGAAGAATTTAATCGTGTTGGCGTCACGGTCCTGATGGCGACGCATGATACTGGGCTTATCGCCCGCCGTAATTACCGTGTGCTGACGCTGTCGGATGGCCGCATGGTGGGGGGAAACCATAATGGCGAATAATGTCCGTAATGCGAAAAAGCCTGTCGCAAAAGCGAAAGCGCTGCGCGGCGGCTGGCAGGAACAGTGGCGCTATGCCTGGACCAATACGCTGGCTGATATGCTGCGCCAGCCGCTGGCTACCTTTCTGACCGTGATGGTCATCGCTATTTCGTTGGCGTTGCCCAGCATCTGCTATCTGGTCTGGAAAAACGTCAGTCAGGCGGCCACGCAGTGGTATCCCTCGCCGCAACTGACGGTGTATCTGGATAAATCACTGGATGACAACGCGGCGCAGGCGGTTATCACGCAGCTTCAATCTGAAGACGGCGTCGATAAAGTCAATTATCTGTCGCGCAATGAAGCGATGGGCGAGTTCCGCAACTGGTCCGGTTTTGGCGGCGCGCTGGATATGTTGGAAGAGAATCCGCTGCCAGCAGTAGCGATTATCACGCCGAAAATGCGCTTTCAGGATTCCAACACGTTGACGACGTTACGCGACCGTGTGGCGGCGACGCAGGGCGTGGATGAAGTACGGATGGACGACAGCTGGTTTGCGCGGCTGGTGGCGTTGACTACTCTGGTTGGGCAAATTTCCGCGACGATTGGTGTCCTGATGATTGTTGCCGTCTTTTTGGTGATCGGCAACAGCGTGCGCCTGAGTATTTTCAGCCGCCGTGAAACCATCAATGTGATGAAGCTGATCGGTGCGACGGACGGCTTTATTCTGCGTCCATTCCTGAATGGTGGGGCGGCAATGGGTGTGGGCGGCGCGGTGTTGTCGCTGATTTTATCGCAGGCGCTGGTCTGGAAGCTGGATGCGGTGGTGGCACAGGTTGCCGCTGTGTTCGGTACGACGTTTGCCGTCAAAGGATTGAGCTGGGATGAATCCCTGTTGCTGTTGCTCATTGCTGGCATGATTGGCTGGTTGGCCGCCTGGCTGGCAACCGTGCAACATTTACGCCGTTTTACACCACAGTAGGCGTTTTCTGGTATAATTATCCCCTGTAATTCAGACCGTATTGCAGGGGAAATCTCCTCAGCGACATCTCTTCTTTGTTCTTCTCGCTGTGTTTCCCTTCGGTTTAGCGTGTGTGAGTGACTCGTTTTTCTCCTGCTTGATCTCTGGCATGAGGTGAATAAAATGATAGGAACTTGCGAGCGAAATCACAGTCTGAATAGACAGATTTTAGGATTTAAGTAATCCGGTTTTAAGGTTTTTAATAAAAGTAATCTTTAAGGTGCTGCGTTTTGCCATCTTCGCGCAAAACGATGCGGTGAAGCAGTGCTAAGATAGCCGACTGCAATATGACGAGTAGAGCAACTGAGAGGGTTGAATGACCAAAGATATGCAAACTTTCACCTTAGTTCCCCAGGGCAGTCTGGAAGGGTATATTCGTGCCGCCAATGCCTATCCGATGCTGACGGCGGAGGAAGAGCGGGCGCTGGCTGAACGGCTGCATTATCAGGGCGATCTGGATGCGGCTAAGCACCTCATTCTGTCACACCTGCGTTTTGTTATTCACGTTGCCCGTAACTATTCCGGCTACGGCTTGCCGCAGGCGGACCTGATTCAGGAAGGGAACATCGGCCTGATGAAGGCGGTACGTCGCTTTAACCCTGAAGTTGGCGTGCGTCTGGTTTCTTTCGCCGTGCATTGGATCAAAGCCGAAATTCATGAATACGTACTGCGTAACTGGCGTATCGTGAAAGTCGCGACCACCAAAGCACAGCGTAAACTGTTCTTTAACCTGCGTAAGTCAAAAACGCGCCTTGGCTGGTTTAATCAGGATGAAGTCGAACTGGTGGCGCGTGAACTTGGCGTGACCAGCAAAGATGTGCGCGAGATGGAATCCCGCATGGCGGCGCAGGACATGACGTTCGATCCGACGCCGGAAGAAGATTCGCACGACGGCAAGGCGATGTCGCCGATGCTTTACCTACAGGATAAATCGTCTGACTTTGCTGATGGCATTGAAGAAGATAACTGGGAAACGCATGCGGCCGATAAGCTCACCTACGCGCTGGAAGGGCTGGACGAACGCAGCCAGCACATTATTCGCGCCCGCTGGTTGGATGATGACAACAAATCCACCTTGCAGGAACTGGCCGATCAATACGGCGTTTCCGCAGAGCGTGTGCGTCAGTTAGAAAAGAATGCGATGAAAAAACTGCGAGCGGCGATAGAAGCCTAATCGCTTTTATCCTCTCTTTCTGTAGCGACCGGGTAATGCCCGGTCGTTTTGTTTTTGTCTGATGTGAATCTCAGGCCGTAGAACTGTGTTTAGGGTTTCTCTGGGTTGAGTTCGTCAAGAATCAGAGGTGTTTCTTTTCTGCGAATATAGCGCCATCCACCGGATACGGGTGAAAAGCCGCAAGACACCATAAATCGCGCCAGCACTTCCTCTTTGATCGCTGCATGATCGGCCGTTGCCAGCCACCACTCTTTAACATCAGGAAGCTGACGTCGCACTTCATCAAGCAAAAGTTGCCCTACGCCACGTCGCCGCGTGACTTCACGCACCATCAGATCGCTCAGTTCTGCATATTCCCCTTCAATCTCGACCAGCACGCCGCCTAACAACCGATCGTTAAAACGGGCGGCAAATAATCGCCGATCGAGCATGAGCCCTTCTTCGAGTAAACCAATGTTCTGATGCGGCCAAATTTTTGCCAGATCAATTTTATCCTGAGGGCTGAATCGGGTGAGACATTCAACGGTTAGTTTCATTTTTATCGGCACTCCATCATATGAGTGAAGAATAATGTAGTTGTTTTGTAGTGGATCAGTTGTGTAATTTGAGTGTTATGGTTAATAGGGCAAATGTTTTTCTCATTCTTTGTTTTTCGAGTAATCCATCAACAATTAATGCACAAAGCAGAATATCTGACTATATATAAATTGAATGCTGGTTTTTGCATCTGGCATTTTGTGCTGTTTGCTCCGCTTGTTTCTGACAATGTGAGTTGATTTGCAGCATAATATTCCTGTTTAATAATATGAAAAATAAAGCCTTATTAGAAATCATTACTAATAATAACCTAAGCCTTTCTTACTTATAAGAAAATAGCTGGTTATGGCAGAAGGCGGTCAGGTTTTCGGCAATATCCATAATGACAGATGGGGTAAAAAGAATGAAATTCAGTAAAGGTAAAGTATTGCTGATGGGTTGTATGGCTGCGGCGTTGAGTCACGCGGTCAGCGCTGCCGATATTAAGGTTGCCGTTGTGGGTGCCATGTCTGGCCCCGTTGCACAGTATGGCGATATGGAGTTCATTGGCGCACGTCAGGCCATTGAAGACATTAACGCAAAAGGCGGCGTAAACGGTAACAAGCTGGTTGGTGTTGAATATGATGACGCGTGCGACCCTAAGCAGGCGGTTGCCGTCGCGAACAAAGTCATCAATGACGGTATCCGTTATGTAATTGGCCATCTGTGTTCCTCCTCCACGCAACCTGCGTCTGATATCTATGAAGAAGAAGGCGTGATCATGATTACGCCTGCGGCAACCAACGCCGACTTAACTACGCGCGGCTACAAAATGGTGCTGCGCACGACGGGGCTGGATTCCGATCAGGGGCCAACCTCAGCAAAATACATTGTCGAAACCCTCAAACCGCAGCGTATCGCCGTGGTTCATGACAAACAGCAATATGGTGAAGGCCTGGCCCGCTCTGTTCAGGATAGCCTGAAAAAAGCCGGTGCGAATGTTGTGCTGTTTGAAGGTGTGACGGCGGGTGATAAAGATTTCTCCACGCTGGTTGCGCGTCTGAAGAAAGAGAACGTCGATTTCGTCTATTTCGGCGGCTACTACCCAGAAATGGGGCAGATTCTGCGCCAGGCGCGTCAGGCTGGCATGACCACCAAATTCATGGGCCCAGAAGGCGTGGGTAACTCGTCGCTGTCCAACATCGCAGGCGATGCGTCTGAAGGTATGCTGGTGACGCTGCCGAAGCGTTACGATCAGGTTCCTGCTAACCAACCGATTGTCGATGCGCTGAAAGCCAAGAAGCTGGATCCAACCGGTCCGTTTGTCTGGACGACCTATGCCGCGCTGCAATCGCTGACCACCGCGATGACACGTACGGGTAGCGATGCACCGGAAAAACTGGCCGCGGATCTGAAAGCGAACTCCGTGGATACCGTAATGGGACCATTAAGCTGGGATGCAAAAGGCGACCTGAAAGGGTTTGAATTTGGCGTATTTGAGTGGCACAAAGACGGTACGTCCAGCGCAGTGAAATAATCATCACGCTGGGAGGCGAGTAACGGATGAAGATGCCGTTGTCTGCCTCCCAGCGTGAAGAGTATTCTCCGCCCGCAGAGTGTGTACCAATAATAATCCCTCAATACCGAAGCCCCCCTGTGCCGCAAGGCGCGGGGGGCAGCATTTAAGGTTTAAGGTATGTCCGAGCAGTTCCTTTACTTTTTTCAGCAGATGTTCAACGGCCTGACGTTGGGCAGCACCTATGCGCTGATCGCCATTGGCTACACCATGGTTTACGGTATTATCGGCATGATTAACTTCGCACACGGCGAAGTGTATATGATCGGTAGCTACGTCTCCTTTATTGTGATTGCGGCCCTGATGATGATGGGTATCGATGCTGGCTGGCTCCTGATTGGTGCCGCTTTCATTGCCGCTGTGGTCATTTCCAGCGCCTACGGCTGGAGTATCGAACGGGTGGCTTACCGACCTGTTCGAACGTCAAAGCGTCTGATTGCGCTGATTTCTGCCATCGGGATGTCAATTTTCCTGCAAAACTACGTCAGCCTGAATCAGGGCTCGCGTGATGTTGCGCTGCCGAGTCTAGTGACCGGCCAGTGGGTGCTGGGCGAAAGCAATGGCTTTGCCGCCACCATTAGCACCATGCAGTTGACCATCTGGATTGTGACGTTCCTCGCCATGCTGGCACTGACGCTATTTATTCGCTATTCCCGTATGGGGCGCGCCTGCCGCGCCTGTGCGGAAGACCTGAAAATGGCTAGCCTGTTAGGGATTAGCACCGATCGCGTGATCTCCCTGACTTTCGTCATTGGTGCGCTCATGGCCGCCGTTGCAGGCGTGCTGCTGGGGCAATTCTACGGCGTTATCAACCCCTATATCGGCTTTATGGCTGGGATGAAAGCCTTTACGGCGGCGGTACTGGGCGGAATCGGCAGTATTCCTGGTGCGATGATCGGTGGGCTGATTCTGGGCGTAGCCGAAGCGCTGACGTCTGCTTACCTGAGCACGGAATACAAAGATGCGGTGTCGTTTGCGCTGCTGATTGTAGTGCTGTTGGTGATGCCAACCGGTATTCTGGGTCGCCCGGAGGTTGAGAAAGTATGAAACAGCTCAACCTGTTTAATGCGTTGGTTTCCGCGTTCATGCTGCTGGTGTTGGCCTCGTTCTTAATGGGCATGCAACTGGCGCTGGATGGCACCAAATTGGTGGTGCGCGGTGCCGATGAAGTGCGCTGGTATTGGATTGGTGCGGGCTGCATCGTGGTGTTCTTCTTCCAGTTGATCCGCCCGTTCTTCCAGCAAAGCATCAAGAAATTTTCCGCCCCGTCACTGGTGCTGCCGAGCTTTGATGGCAGTACGCCACGGCAGAAGATAGTAGCGGCGGCGTTGATTATCGCGGCTATCGCCTGGCCGTTTCTGGTATCGCGCGGTTCGGTGGATATCGCCACGCTCACGCTGATTTACGTGATGCTGGGTCTGGGGTTGAACGTTGTGGTTGGCCTGTCCGGTCTGCTGGTATTGGGCTATGGCGGGTTTTATGCCATTGGTGCGTATACCTATGCGTTGCTGAATCACTATTACGGCTTGGGCTTCTGGGAAAGTCTGCCGCTGGCAGGAATGGTAGCGGCGCTGTCCGGCTTCCTGCTGGGGTTCCCTGTGCTGCGTTTGCGCGGTGACTATCTGGCGATTGTGACGCTCGGATTCGGCGAGATTGTTCGTATCCTGTTGCTGAATAATACCGAAATTACCGGTGGGCCGAACGGTATCAGCCAGATCCCTAAACCGACCTTCTTTGGTCTGGAATTCGGCCGCAGTGCGCGCGATGGCGGCTGGGATACGTTCCACAATTTCTTCGGTCTGCAATATGACCCCAGCGATCGCGTCATCTTCCTGTATCTGGTCGCGCTGCTGCTGGTCGTGTTAACCCTGTTTGTGATTAACCGCCTGCTGCGTATGCCGTTAGGGCGTGCCTGGGAAGCGCTGCGCGATGATGAAATCGCCTGTCGTTCTCTGGGGCTGAGCCCAACGCGCATCAAGCTGACTGCTTTCACCATCAGCGCCGCGTTCGCCGGTTTTGCCGGTACGCTGTTTGCCGCGCGTCAGGGCTTCGTCAGCCCAGAGTCATTCACGTTCGCTGAATCTGCCTTTGTGCTGGCCATCGTTGTACTGGGTGGAATGGGCTCGCAGTTTGCGGTCATTCTTGCTGCAATCTTGCTGGTCGTGTCCCGCGAACTGATGCGCGATCTGAATGAATACAGCATGCTGTTGCTGGGGGCGTTGATGGTTCTGATGATGATTTGGCGTCCGCAAGGCCTGCTGCCGATGAAGCGTCCTGAGATGAAGTTGAAAGTCGCGAAGAAGGAAGAGCAAGCATGAGCACGCAGCCACTCTTATCAGTCAGAGGTCTGATGATGCGTTTTGGCGGCCTGCTGGCAGTCAACAACGTTGAAATGGACATTCATGCTGGCGAAATCGTCTCGCTGATCGGCCCGAACGGGGCGGGGAAAACCACGGTCTTTAACTGCCTGACCGGTTTTTATCGCCCAAGCGGCGGCACTATCATGTTGCGCGATCGTCATCTGGAAGGGTTACCCGGACAGGCGATTGCCCGAATGGGCGTGGTGCGCACATTCCAGCACGTTCGCCTGTTCCGTGAAATGACGGTGATCGAGAACCTGCTGGTGGCACAGCATCAGCACCTGAAAAGCGGCGTATTTGCCGGGCTGTTGAAAACGCCGGGCTTTCGTCGTGCGGAAGCCGATGCGCAAGAGCGCGCAGCGGTGTGGCTGGAGCGTATCGGCCTGCTGGAGTTAGCGAACCGTCAGGCGGGGAATCTGTCTTACGGCCAGCAACGCCGTCTGGAAATCGCCCGCTGCATGGTGACGCGGCCTGAGCTGCTGATGCTGGATGAGCCTGCGGCCGGCCTGAACCCGAAAGAAACTGACGAGTTAAATCAGCTGATTGCGGAACTGCGCGATAGCCATCAGGTGTCCGTGTTGTTGATTGAACATGATATGAAACTGGTGATGGGAATTTCCGACCGGATTTATGTCGTCAATCAGGGAACGCCGCTGGCACAAGGCACCCCAGCTGAAATTCGTAACAACCCGGATGTCATCCGTGCGTATCTGGGTGAAGGATAACGTTTATGCTGTCATTACATCAGGTTTCGACCCACTACGGAAAAATTCAGGCGCTGCATCAGGTGAGCCTGCATATTAATCAGGGCGAGATTGTTACGCTGATCGGCGCGAACGGTGCCGGTAAAACCACACTGCTGGGCACGCTGTGCGGCGATCCGCGCGCGACGGAAGGCACCATCACGTTTGATGGCAAGGACATCACGAACTGGCAGACCGCGCAGATTATGCGTGAAGCTATCGCGATTGTGCCGGAAGGGCGTCGTGTCTTTTCCCGTATGACGGTAGAAGAGAATCTGGCGATGGGTGGTTTTTTTGCCGAGCGCGATCAGTATCAGGAACGCATTGCGCGCGTCTACGATCTGTTCCCGCGTCTGTATGAACGCCGCGCCCAGCGTTCCGGCACGATGTCCGGCGGTGAACAGCAGATGCTGGCGATTGGCCGTGCGCTGATGAGCCAGCCGCGTTTACTGCTGCTGGACGAGCCATCGCTGGGTCTGGCACCGATCATCATCCTGCAAATTTTCGACACGATCCAGCAACTGCGCGAAGAGGGCATGACCATCTTCCTGGTAGAGCAAAACGCCAATCAGGCGCTGAAACTGGCAGACCGGGGTTATGTACTTGAAAACGGCCATGTCGTGTTGGAAGATACCGGTGCGGCATTGTTAGCTAATGAAGCGGTACGTTCGGCCTATCTGGGCGGATAATTGTAGAGTAGATCTACCCTAAATCGTTCGAGCTGCGGAACGCCAATGCGCATGCAGCTTGAAGGATGACAGGGGGAATCGTTATCGGGCCGGTTTACCGGCCTGTTTCGTAGAAGGGTTAAGAAGAGATGGCCATTGAAGGGTTGTTAGCGCACCGCATCGCTCAGTTAAAAAGTTCTGCCATCCGTGAACTGCTGAAACACAGCAAGATGGAAAATATTATCTCGCTGGCTGGCGGGATTCCGTCAGAGGCATTATTTGATTTCGAAGGGCTAAGTCAGGCCACGCAGTTAGCGATTACCGAGCAGCCGAAAACGGCATTCCAGTATGGTTTAACCGAGGGCAGCGGCGTGTTGCGCGATCGCATTGCCGAACTGTGCGCCGTACGCGGTGTAAAAACGCGCGGTGACGATATCGTCGTGACGGCTGGTTCACAGCAGGCGCTGGACCTGATCATGCGTGCGATGGTCGATCCGGGCGACGTGTTTGTCGTTGAACGCCCGACTTATCTGGCGGCGCTGCAAACGCTGGAACTGGCGCAGGCGCAGGTGATGTCGGTGTCATCCGATGCCGACGGCATGGTCGTTGAGGAGCTGGAAGAGCTGTTGAAGAAACAGCGTATCAAAGGCGTTTATATCGTTCCGAACTTCGGTAACCCGAGCGGCGTTACGCTGAGCTATGAACGTCGCCTGAAATTGATTCAACTGGCGGAGCGCTACGGTTTTGTCATTATCGAAGACGATCCCTATGGCGAGTTACGCTTCACCGAAGAGCGCAACCCGACGCTGTTCCAACTGGCGCAGGAACAACTGGGTAGCACGGAATACGTGCTGTATACCTCTACATTCTCGAAAGTGCTGGCACCGGGGCTGCGTCTCGGCTGGGCGATTCTGCCAGAGTGGCTGTTGCACAAAGTCGCGATTATCAAACAGGCTGCTGACCTGCATGCCAGCGCGCTGTCACAGACCGTCGCGGAATGCTATCTGGGGTTGGGACGTCTGGATACGCAGATCGAAAAAATTCGCCACGCCTATAAGCACAAAGGCGAACTGCTGGCACAGCTGGTCGAGAAGGAACTGGGTGATGTGATCACCTTTAACCAGCCGAAGGGCGGGATGTTCCTATGGGCGAAGTTCCGTCAGGACGATTTCAACACGACGGAATGGCTGAAGAAGACGCTGGAGCAGGGCGTTGTCTTCGTGCCGGGCGAGTTCTTCTTCTCAGACAATATCGATTACTCAACGCTGCGTCTGTCCTTTGCGACAGCAACGGATGAGCAAATGCATGAAGCGGTGGCACGCCTGCGTCGGGCACTGTAATCGCCGATAATGGGTAATCTGTGAATGCAAAAAACCGCTGAAATGTCAGCGGTTTTTCTTTTCTAGCGTCGCGTTAATCGATCGTGTGTTTAAAAGGTTTCCCAGTTTGTGTGACTCGAATTACCGGCCAGCGCCAGTTTGGGTTTGGACAGCGTTGCCACTGGTGGTGCGGCACGCTGTGGCTGGATACCGTCGATTTTGAACACGGCCATTAATTCCAGCAGCGTTCTGGCTTGCTCACTCAGGCTGTCGGCAGCGGAGGCTGATTCTTCAACCAGCGCGGCGTTCTGTTGGGTCACCTGATCGAGCTGATTGACCGCATCATTGACCTGAGCAACGCCCTGTTCCTGTTCGTGTGTTGTCAGGCCAATTTCACTGAGCAGGTTGGCAACATGCTGAGATTTCTCGACAATGTCTTTGATGGTGATACCCGCATCGTTAACCAGCTTCTCACCCATTTCCACGTTAGCCACGCTTACGCTAATCAGATCTTTGATTTCACGCGCGGCGGAAGCAGAACGCTGTGCCAGAGAGCGCACTTCACCCGCGACCACGGCGAAGCCACGGCCTTGTTCACCGGCTCTGGCCGCTTCAACGGCAGCATTGAGCGCCAGGATGTTGGTCTGGAAAGCAATACTGTCGATGACGCCGATAATATCGCCGATCTTACGTGAGCTGGCGGTGATATCTTCCATCGTACGCACAACGTTATTGACTGCATCGCCGCCTTTTTGCGCCGTGGTGCTGGCGGAGTGGGCCAGTTCTGTGGCGGTGCGCACGGTCGCAGCGTTCTGCTTCACCGTGGTATTCATTTGTTCCATTGAGGCGGCGGTTTCCTGAAGATTCGCGGCCTGCTCTTCCGTGCGTTGGCTCAGATCGGTATTGCCCATCGCAATCTGCGTTGCGCCCGTAGCGATAGATTCGCTGCTCTGATGCACCTGACCGACGAGGTTGCTCAGGTTTTGACGCATATCTTCCATCGCGGCCAGCACGCTGGTGGTATCGCCATCACGCAGTTCAATCGCAACAGCCAGATTCCCTTGTGCAACCTGACGCGTGACTTCCAGCGTGTAGGCCGGTTCTCCCCCGAGTTGGCGTTTAATGGCTCGGGTAATCCACCATGAGATCATTGCGCCCAGCACGACAGAAAGCAAGGCGATGATGACCATCAGCGTACCTGCGCTAGTGGCATTCTTTAAAGACTGCTCGGCGATTTCAACCGTGAGCTTCTCTTGCCAGTTAACCATGTCATTCAGGGCCTGGAAGACGGCATCCTGCTTGACACGCACGTCTGTTAATAACAGATGTTGAGCCTCGTTGTTCTTGTTCGCCGTTACCAATGCGATGGCGTCTTTATAGCTACTGCTATAGGCTGGACGGACGCGCTCCAGTGCCGCAACCAGTTCCTGAGTATGTTGCTCGACGGCTGCGTCGTGTATTTTTGAGAGTAATGCGTTATTACGGGCGGTCATCTCCTCGATACGCGCTTTCTCTCCCTGTATTTGCTGGCTGTCTTCCAGCATCGTCAGGTTTCTGATGGCAATCGCGTTAGTGTTTATGTTGTCTTTAAATTCCTGCATCATCAGGAGGTTGGTGATGCGAACCTGCGACAACAGCTGGATGTTTTCTCCGAGCCTGTCTAACTGGATACGGCCAAATACCGCCACCAGAAATCCGATAGCGATGACCAGGGTAAAACCAGTCCCTAGCATTTTACCCAGGCTGCTATTTTTTATGAGATTCATTGTGTCCCTTATTATATGTTGAGAACGAATATGGTTGGTGCCGACGTGCTTTGAATGTGAAATAGGCGTTGCGAAAATGTATTTATTTTGCAAGTGCTATCACGTTGATACCTTAAAGATTCGAGTCGCAGAAAGATGAATAGATATGCGGCTTGAAGAATGACAGGTCTATCCTTTTCCGTAATTGTTGCCCGTTTCCCTTGGCTAATAAACCTATCCTAAGTTTACTTTTTCCTGTCACGCTCTCCGGTAAGTGGTCGTCGTGTCTGGTGCGATGGAACATAGACAAATAAGGGTAAATGGTGGCGCAGGAGTATAAAAGGTGGCGGTAAAAGCCGCAATATCTCTATGGATTAGGGAAAAAATAAACTGGAGTCGTGCTGTAATGCTAAATTGACAATCATGTTAATATATCCGTCATACTTCGAGTTGCATGTGCGTTGGCTGCGTTTACTCGCCCGAATCACTTACTTGAGTAAGCTCACCGGGACTCACTCGCTTGCCGCCTTCCTGAAACTCGAATTATTTAGGATATAAATGCTGTAGTTATTATTTTTTTGCTTATTTATTCAACGCTAAAAGATGTTTATTTTTCATTCATTCTTTTTTTCGAACGACATAATGTTTTTACCCTCATATATTTGATGTTTTTATCATCGAAAATTGCCACTCCTCGTTTTTTATTGGTTTTATTCCAGCGCGCTTAATATAAAACGCATTGCTGTTTTTTCTCCTTACTCATTGTTTTTCTCTATTGAAAAAATTTCACGTATTTCTTCGATGCGTGGCGAAAATGGGCTGAGTGGCAATGTGAGAGGTTCAGGCGATAAAGGGATAAAAAAACCGCTGAGCGATCAGCGGTTTTGGGTTTCTTTTGATTTTTTGTTAAAAGGTTTCCCAGTTTTGCTTATCGCTTCCCGCGCTGCTTTTAGGTCTGGCGAGAGCGAGAGTGGCGCTGGTAGGTCTTTTCAACGGTGTCGCCATGCGCTGTGACGACCCGCCCTCAACGGCGAAGGTCTTCATCAGCTCGACCAGATGGGCCGCTTGATCGCTCAGGCTATCGGCAGCGGAAGCAGATTGCTCAACAAGCGCGGCATTCTGCTGCGTCACCTTATCAAGCTGATTAACAGCATCATGAATCTGCGAGACGCCGGATTCTTGTTCCTGCGTGGTGACGCCAATTTCATTAATCAGGTCGGCAACGTTGCGCGCCTGGCGCACCAGTTCGTCTATTGTCGTTCCCGCATCGCTGACCAGTCTGGAACCTACCTCGACTTTCTCGACGCTGTGGCCGATCAGCTCTTTAATCTCTTTGGCCGCCGTTGCAGAACGCTGTGCCAGCGAACGAACCTCACCTGCCACCACGGCAAAGCCACGGCCTTGCTCACCTGCGCGTGCGGCTTCCACTGCGGCGTTAAGCGCCAGAATGTTGGTCTGGAAAGCGATGCCATCAATGACGCTAATGATGTCGCCAATTTTGTGCGAGCTGTCGGTAATTTCTTTCATGGTGATAACGATGTTGCCGACGGCTTCACCGCCTTTAGCGGCGGTATCGCTGGCAGCTTGCGCCAGTTGAGCGGCATTGCGCACCGTATCGGCATTCTGGCGCACGGTTTGGCTCATTTCTTCCGTGGAGGCTGCGGTTTGTTGCAGATTAGCCGCCTGCTCTTCCGTGCGCTGGCTGAGGTCAGTGCTGCCAGCGGCAATCTGGCTGGCGCCGGTTGCGATAGATTCGCTGCTCTCGCGCACTTGTTCAACAATGCTACTTAAGCTTTTGCGCATGTTATTCATCGCAAACAGCAAGCTGGTATTGTCGCCTGACGCCAGATCGACCGGTATCGCGAGATTACCTTGCGCGATTTCCTGTGTGACCTGTGTGGCATAGGCGGGTTCACCCCCCAGTTGCTTCTTGATGTGGCGGGTAATCAGCCAGGCGATGCCTGCACCGAACAAGGAGGCGATGACGGCCAGAACCAGCAGTGAATTGCCATCATAGTAGGACTCTTCAATGGCGTTGGTTGCCGTTTGCGTGGTGTAGTCTTTCTGCAACTGAATCATGGCGTTCAGGTTGTTAAAAAGCCGAGTTTGTATGGGTTCAAGCTGGGTTTTAACTAGCTCGATAGATTCAGCCTGCCTATTGCTGAGTGACAGTGCGACGGCCTGACGGCCTACTGTGGCAAACTCAGTACGATTTTGCTGAAGTTCCCCCAGAATATTGCGGACCTCGGTTGCCTGTAAGTTTTCTTCCAACTGCGCGACGAGCTTCGTGTTTTTGGCGCTCGTGGTTTCAATCAGTTTTTGGTTATCTTCCAGAACCTTTTGCTCGGTCGCGATAAGCATACGCAACGTGGCTTTGATCGTGACGTTAAGATTATCTTTCAATTCTTGTAGCACGATGAGATTGGCAAGATGGTGTTTGGCTAGCCTATCAGTGGTGTTACCGAGGCCAACCAGATGCATTCTGCCGAAAATGGCCACTAATAGGCCGATAACAATAACAATGGCAAAACCCGAACCGACCTGAGTACCCAGTTTCATTTTTCTTTTATTCTGCATGTTATCCTCATGACTTATTGACATTATTTATTGTTATTAAACGGATTTTCTTCTGCACGACGAGAGCAATGTACGACTGCGGTTTCTAAATCCTTCTGATGAATAACCAAGCAGTCCACTCTAGGATATCGGCATGACCAGCGAAAACATTGATTTTAATTGTCGGTATTGCCGTATGCGGATGAGGAAAAAACAGGAAACGTAGGGAATGGATGATGCTGGTGGTGAAGGAATGTGAACGTCAAAGTGGGGGATGCGCGATCCATCCCCCCGCGTATACTCGTCATACTTCAAGTTGCATGTGCGTTGGCAGCGTTCGTTACTCGGCTCATCCATGAGCCTCGCCCCGTTGGGGCCGCTGCAAGCAGCGTTCAAATCTGCTCCCGGCAGATTTGTCACCCGAATCACTTACTTGAGTAAGCTCATCGGGACTCGTTCTCTTGCCGCCTGCCTGAAACTCGAATTATTTAGAGTATAGAATTAGAACTGCTCCCAGTTTTGGCTATCGCTTCCCATGCTGCTTTTAGGATTGGCGAGAGAGAGTTTGGCGCTGTCAGGCCGTTTCAACGGCGGTGCAATACGCTGTGACGATCCGCCTTCAACGATGAACACTTTCATCAGTTCGACCAGACGGGCAGCCTGATCGCTCAGGCTATCGGCGGCGGAAGCGGATTGCTCAACGAGTGCGGCATTCTGCTGCGTGACCTGATCCAGTTGGTTAACGGCATCATGAATCTGTGAAACGCCGGATTCTTGTTCCTGCGTAGTGACGCCAATTTCGTTAATCAGATCGGCAACGTGGCGTGCCTGACGAACCAGCTCTTCAATCGTCGTTCCCGCATCGCTGACCAGCACGGAGCCAGCCTCGACTTTCTCTACGCTGTGGCCGATCAGTTCTTTGATCTCTTTAGCCGCGGTTGCAGAACGCTGTGCCAGTGAGCGAACCTCGCCTGCGACCACGGCAAAGCCTCGGCCCTGTTCGCCAGCCCGAGCGGCTTCCACCGCTGCGTTAAGCGCCAGAATGTTGGTCTGGAAAGCGATGCCGTCAATGACGCTGATGATGTCGCCAATTTTGTGCGAGCTGTCGGTAATTTCTTTCATGGTGACAACGATATTGCCGACGGCTTCACCGCCTTTAGCCGCGGTATTGCTGGCCGCTTGTGCCAACTGAGCGGCATTACGCACGGTGTCTGAGTTCTGGCGTACGGTTTGGCTCATCTCTTCCATTGAGGCGGCGGTTTGTTGCAGGTTGGCCGCCTGTTCTTCCGTGCGCTGGCTAAGGTCGGTGCTGCCAGCAGCGATCTGGCTGGCACCGGTAGCAATGGATTCACTGCTCTCACGCACCTGCTCAACAATGCTGCTCAGGCTTTTACGCATCCCGTTCATCGCGGCCAGCACACTGTGGTTATCACCGGGGCGCAGATTGACGGCTACTGCCAGATTTCCCTGCGCAACCGCCTGAGCGATCTGCGCGGCGTAAGCTACCTCGCCACCCAGCAACCCTTTGATGGTGCGGGTAATCAGTACGGAAACCAGAATACCGACGAGAACGGCAATCGCGGCGAAGAGGATCAGGGTGTTACCGTCTGAGCGTGCTTCCTGCATAGCGCTTGCCGTCATGTCCAGTGTCCGTTTTTTCTGAAA
The DNA here is from genome assembly GCF_009931295.1 of Pectobacterium odoriferum. Taxonomy (NCBI): domain Bacteria; kingdom Pseudomonadati; phylum Pseudomonadota; class Gammaproteobacteria; order Enterobacterales; family Pectobacteriaceae; genus Pectobacterium; species Pectobacterium odoriferum. The sequence continues at coordinate 123,743 of NZ_CP034938.1, forward strand.
TTCCCGCATGCTATCCAGTGCGGCAAAAACGGGTGCCTGCGTAACCTGCATTTCATTGACCATGATCTGCACGGCACGCGCTCTTTCTTCCGAGTTTTCGGACAGGCCAAGCTCAACCGCTTTATTTACGGCATCCCGGTAAGCCGGACGTGCCTGTGTCAGGCTATCCAGCGAGTCACGGGTTTCCGGTTCAGACAAATGCTCATACAGCTTAGCCAAGGTTTCGGTATTGAGAGCAATTCGCTGATCGATCAGGCGCTTTTCTTCCTGAATGCGGTTCCTGTCGTCTGTCAGCCCAATATTACGCACTGAACGTGCTACGGCATCAAAGCCGCTCTTGGCGTCCTGTATCAGGATAAGACTGGCCAGATTTTTTTCTGACAGTGATTCAATATCTTCGCCCAGGTCGACCAGATGAAAGCGCCCCAGAACGGCGACCATCAGACCGATGATGATGACAGAGGCGAAGCCAGTACCCAGCATGGTGCCAAGCTTCATTTTTGCTAGAAAATTCATAATGTTCCTTTATTATTTTCATCGGTGATGCAGGTCCTGCCTTGTGGGTTGGGCATCTTCTATTGCAGGTCAGGAATAAGGCGTACTTCTGATTACATCATGCATTGGCATGCAAACTTGTTTAGCGATGGTAGAGAAACGTGTGGTTCCTTACCCCATACATATTATAAAGACAGGGCGTCGATAGGCAGATGTGGAATATAAGAGTTAAAAGGGCGTATTTTCTGGCATAAGGAAAAAAACCGCTGATATTCAGCGGTTTTCTGTGGAGAGGTATTAAGACGTTTACAGCACCAGCCACAGCGCCCAAGTGAAGAGGAATCCAGCTAGCCCGAGGATAGTTGTCAGTACCGTCCAGGTGCGCAGGCCATCAGCGACGGACAGCCCCAGATACCGGGTGACGATCCAGAAACCGGAGTCATTGACGTGTGATAGACCTAGCCCACCAAAGCACGCAGAGAGCGTCACCAGCACGAGTTGCATCTGATTCAGGCCGCTGACGGCTTCGCTCAGCAGGCCGCAGGTGGTGAGAATAGCAACGGTGGCCGAGCCTTGCGAGGCACGTAGCGCCAGCGACAGAATAAATGCGGCAGGTACTAGTGGCAGGTGAATACTGGTCAACGTATCTGCCAGCGCTTTACCGATGCCAGACTCCACCAACACTTTACCGAACACGCCCCCCGCACCAGTCACCATAATGACCATCGCGGCGGCAGGCATGGCATCGCCCATCACTCCGCTGGCTTTTTCCAGCGACCAGCCGCGACGCAGGGCAATCAGCCAGAACGCTAATCCCAGTGCAATCAGCAGCGCGACGGCGGGAGAACCGACCAAGGACATCACGTTACGCACCGGGTGTCCGACGGGCAGAATGGTCGCAGACACGGTGCCGAGCATGATGATGGCGATAGGAATCGCGATTAACGCAGCGATCAGCCCAGCAGAAGGGGCTGATACGGGCGCTGTGTTCGGCGTGGTGTCTTCCGGTTTGGCCAACTGTAATTGCTCTAACACCTCGACGGAAAGTGCATATTTACGGCGGTTCATGGCTTTGGCAGCCCAGTAGCTGATGATGCCGACAGGAATCGATACCAGCAGGCCAATGATGGTTAGCCAGCCGATATCGGCATTCAACAAGCCAGCAGCGGCAACCGGGCCGGGGTGGGGCGGTAGCGCAACGTGCACGGTCAGCATGACGCCTGCGACGGGCAAACCGAATTTAATCGGAGAGACTTTTGCGACTTTCGCAAAGCCGTAAATAATCGGGGCGAGAATAATAAAGCCGACATCGAAAAAGACCGGAATACCCAAAATAAAGGCGGCGATGGTTAATGCTGCCACCATTAATCCCGGTCCCATTAATTGGGCAAAACGGTGCGCTAAGGATTCCGCGCCGCCGGACACTTCGATCATTCTGCCCAGCATGGCACCGAGGCCGATAATAATCGCCACCGAACCGAGAATACCGCCCATGCCGGAGGTAATCACCTTCATCACTTCGCCAGTCGGAATACCGGTTGCCAGGGCAACAAGCAAACTGACAACCAGCAGGGCAACAAAGGGCTGAATTTTAAATTTAATAACCATCAGCAGCAGGAGTAATACCCCGGCGATAGCGATGCAGAGTAAGAGCGAGGTGGCCATGTTCTTATCCTCATTGATCCAGTCTTTTCAATTCAGAGGCTGAAAAGGTGTTGGTTATTGTTTTATTTGAAAAAAAGGGTGACCTGACTCCCGCATTAAAATAATGCGGGAGTCTGACCTTTTCTCGTATCTTATGAATATATCTCTGGTGTTTATTTGTTATAAAAAGAGCAATAATTTATTTATTCAGATAGGGTTTAGCCCATCCCAACCCGTCTTCCGTTTTACCGCGTGGATTATATTCACAGCCAACCCAACCGGAATAATTCATGCGATCCAATTCGGCAAAGATGAACGGATAATTAATCTCCCCTTCATCGGGTTCATGTCGCGCAGGAACCGAAGCAATTTGAATATGTCCGATGCGGCCATCCAAATCGTGAATAATTTGCGTCAGGTTGCCATCGACAATTTGCGCGTGGAAGAAATCCAGCTGGATATAAACGTTCGGCCTGTCGATCAGATTGGCTAATTCCAGCGCCTGATACTGACTGGCGAACAGGTAATTCGGTTTCACCTTCGCGCTCAGCGCCTCAATCATTATATTGATGCCGTGCGGCGCAAACTTATCGGCGGCGTAGCGCAGGTTATCGATGAAAGTTTGCTGATAGGCCGCACGGTCTTCACCGGGCGGCACGACGCCCCCCATCACCAGCACCGAAGGGCAATTCAGCGCCAGCGCATATTCCAAGGCGTTATCGATATCCCGACGGGCATCTTCAATACGGTCGGGCAGGGCAGAGACGCCCCATTCGCCCGCCGCAATATTGCCGGGCGCGGTATTGAACAACACCTGCTTCAGACCATTTTCCCGCAGCTTTTCCGCCAGCAACGGTGCCGGATATTCATAAGGAAACAGGTACTCGACAGACGTGAAACCCGCATCGGCAGCGGCTTTAAAACGATCGAGAAACGGCACGTCAGTAAACAGCATAGAAAGATTGGCAGCAAACTTAGGCATAGTTAACTCCTCGGCTCATCAAGAGAGCTCGGCAATGTCGTCAGCGGTGAGGTAGCGAATTTTTCGATCACCGAGAATAAAAATCAGCTTGGCGGTTTCTTCCAGCTCTTCCATGTTGTCCGCCGCCGCACGCAGATCCTTACCGGTGACGACGGGGCCGTGATTAGCCAACAAGAACGCTTTATAGCGCGAGGCCAGCTTCGCCAGATCCTCACCGAGCCGCGCATCGCCGGGACGGTAATAAGGGACGACGGGCACTTTGCCGACGCGCATCACCACATAGGGCGTGAACGGCTTGATGGCATCTTGCGTATCGAGCCCTTCCAGACACGAGAGCGCCGTCAGATAGGTGCTGTGCAGGTGAACGATCGCTTTGCATTCGGGATCGTTACGGTAAATCGACAGGTGAAAACTGACTTCTTTCGACGGTTTATCCCCAGAGATCCACTCGCCGCTCATGCTGACTTTGGACAGCCGCTCGGCATCCAGTTCGCCGAGGCAGGAGCCGGTCGGCGTTGCCAGCAGCGTGCCGTCATCCAATAACAGTGAGAGGTTGCCTGCCGAACCGGTGGCGTAACCGCGCTGGAAAAAGGACGCGCCCAGCTTGACCATTTCCGCGCGTGCGTGTTGCTCGCGGTTCAGCGCTGCTTCAGTGCTGTGGTGTTTTTCACTCATGCGGCAAACTCCTTTTGGGCGCGGGCAAAAAAGTCTTCATCACCGAAATTGCCGGATTTCAACGCCAGAGAGAGTGGATGAGTGGTGGATCGCACCCACGGCACGCCGGGAGAAATAGACGGCCCGATATGGAATGCGTGGATGCCCAGCGTCTGTACCACGATGCTGGAGGTTTCACCGCCCGCGATGATGAAGCGCTGGAAACCGTCTTGCTGAAGCTGGCGGGCAACGGTGGCAAACAATTTTTCCACCGCCTGACTGCTGGCTTCCGCGCCCCAGCGCTGCTGAATTTGCGCCAGTTCATCGGGTGATGAAGTGGCGTACAGCAGCGGCGCGAGTGTGTCGTCACGGTGTGCCTTCACCCAGTCGGCCAGTTCCTGAACGTAGGCTTGCTGAGCGTCATTGCTTTCTAAGCAGCGCGCGACGTCAATCGCGCGACCCGCCGCCTGTTTCAGATAGTGGGCGACCTGCTTGTTGGTCATCACCGAACAGGAACCGGACAGCACAACGCCTGCGCCGGACTGCGGCTTGCCCGCCTCGGTGGCGGAACCGATTTGTGTCGCGGGTTCTGCCCACTGACGCGACAGCCCAATCGCCAGGCCGGAGCCACCGGTGACCAGCTTCATGTCGCGCAGTGCCTCGCCCTGCGTCAGAAGGTGCTGTTCGTTCAGCGTATCCAGCACCACATAGCGAACGCCCTGTTCTTTCAACTGCGCCAGCCGCTGTTTGACGGCCTCTGCCCCCTGATCCATCACGGCATACGGCACCAAACCGCAGCGCCCGGCAGCCTGCTGCTCCATGACGCGCATCAGGTTGCTGTCCGTCATTGGCGTGACGGGGTGGTGACGCATTCCAGATTCGGACAGCAGTTGATCCATCACGAACAGGTGACCCTGATAGACGGTTCTGCCGTTCACCGGCAGCGCTGGAGAAATGATGGTTTGCGTTTCGCCAAGCTGTTCCAACAGTGCATCGGTCACCGGACCGATGTTGCCTTTTGCGGTGCTGTCGAAGGTGGAACAATATTTAAAGTAGAACTGCTGGCAGCCCTGTTGTTGCAGCCACGCCAGCGCCTTGAGGGAATCCGCTACCGCCTGTTCCGTCGGGCAGGAGCGCGATTTCAGACTAATCACGACGGCCTGCGTCTCAACCTTAAAATCGGACGGCGGTACGCCGTTGAGCTGCACGGTCGGCAGCCCGTTGTTCACCAGAAAGCTGGCGATATCTGTGGCACCGGTAAAATCGTCGGCAATCACACCTAGCTTGATCATGGCGCCTCCTTCTTTTCCGGCAGCGTAATGCCGTTAAAAATCTTGATGACCGCGCTGTCGTCTTCTTTACCGAATCCGGCGTTGCTGGCGGCGGTAAACATGTTGAACGCGGTGGAGGCCAGCGGCAGCGGGAAATGGAGCGATTTAGCGGTGTCGGTGACCAGCCCCAGATCTTTGACGAAGATATCAACGGCGGATTTTGGCGTGTAGTCGCCGTCCACCACATGGCGCATGCGGTTTTCGAACATCCAGGAATTCCCGGCGGCGTTGGTCACCACGTCGTACATGATATCCAGCGGGATATCGGCGCGGGCGGCCAGCGCCATCGCTTCTGCACCAGCGGCGATGTGTACGCCGGCCAACAGCTGGTGGATGATTTTAACGGTCGCACCTAGCCCGATCTCTTCACCGATGCGGTAGACCTTGCCTGCGACGGCGTCGAGCACCGGTTTCAGTTTCTCAAAAGCCAGATCGGAGCCGGATGCCATTACCGTCATGTCGCCAGCAGCGGCTTTCACCGCACCGCCAGATACCGGTGCATCCAGCATGATGAGCTGATGCTCAGCCAGACGCTGCTCGATATTTTTGGCATCCTGCGCGGAGATTGTGGAGGACACCATGACTACGGTGCCGGGCTTGAGCTTCGCCGCAACCTGCGGCTCGCCAAACAGAATTCCATTCACCTGCGCGGCATTCACGACTAACAGCACGACGGCATCCAGCTTGTCAGCGAAGGCATCAATACGCGTGTCGGCCTGCGCCGCACCCGCCTGACGTAAGCGTTCCAGCGCCTGCGGATTGATATCGACACCGTATGTCGTTAGGCCAGCGTTGATGCAGGATGCCGCAGCGCCAAAACCCATGGAACCCAGACCGATAACGGCGACAGCATAATCAGAAGTCTTTTTCATCGTGGTTGCCTTGTTAAAATTAGTGATTTTTTGTTCTATGGTGTTAAATATAAGGACTATCAGAGCAAATTGTGGTGATTTTTATCACATAAATTAACATTTAAATCGTGATGATTCAGTGTAGCTGAACCCAGCCGGGAAGATGACTTCACTTATTATCTTTATATATCAGTCGATTATTTCTATTTTTTCAGTGAGTGATGAGAAAGGTTGTTATGTCTGGCGTGGTGTATAACGTGAATTTATGATAATTATCGTCATCAAACGGGGTGTTTCTCACAATATTTATCAGCCTCCATATTCATCAGACCAGCACAATCAAACAGGGAACGGACAGCGTGATTCCAGTAGAACGTCATCAACAAATTCTGGCGCTGATCGCCGAACGCGGCGCGGTAAGTATTAACGAACTGACCGAGCGGTTGGGCGTGTCGCATATGACGGTACGGCGCGATGTGCAAAAGTTGGAGCAGGACGGCCTGCTGCTGAGCGTTTCCGGCGGCGTGCGCTCGCCTGAACGGCTGGCGATTGAGCCGTCGCATCAGGATAAATCTGTGATGTTCAGCCAGCAGAAAGAGGCGATTGGCAAGCTGGCGGCGCAGCATATCCCGTTCAATAGCTGCATTTATCTGGATGCAGGCACCACGACGCTATCGCTGGCGCGTGAACTGGCCGAGCGCGACGATCTGCTGATTGTCACTAACGACTTTGTGATCGCGGCCTTTCTGATTGAGTCCAGCCAGTGTCGCATGATCCACACGGGCGGCACGCTGTGCCGGGAAAACCGATCCTGCATCGGCGAAGCGGTGGCGCAGGCGTTGCGCAACCTGTTTATCGATATCGCTTTTATCTCCGCCTCTTCATGGAGCCTGCGCGGGCTGTCCACGCCGAATGAAGACAAAGTCGTGGTGAAACGCGCGGCGGTGGAAGCCAGCAGAAAACGCGTACTGCTGTGCGACACCTCAAAATACGGCCGCATTGCTACCCACCTCGCCACGCCGCTCAACGTATTCGACAGCATCATCACCGACGACGGCCTGCCCGCCGCCGCCCAAGAAGCGCTAGGTAAAATGGGAGTTGAGGTGCTGGTGGCGGGGTGAGGGGGGGGTATTTCTGTTTGCCTAACTGGCAAAAATATCCAGACCTTTCTCGTTGATTATATTGAGAAGACGTAGCGCAGCCCCTGAGGGTTTCTTCTCATTCCGTTCCCATTTTGAGACGCTCTCAACGGACATATTGAGAGCGTAAGCTAAAGAAGATTGCGACATTTTATAACGGGAGCGCATGTTCTGAATTTCTGCACCGCTCATTGCGTGAGCTTGCTCGATGCGTTCACGGAATTCCCGTGCTGCAACCCGATTATTGATGCGTTCCATTGTGGTATCAGTGATACCCCCGTGTTCATGCAGGCTTTTTGCCATTTCCTGCAGCTCTTTCATCTTTGCAGCCATCGCATTCCACCTCTCGTAGTTCTTTCACTTTTACCAATTGAGCTATTTGTTGAACGGTGAGTTGAAGTAGGTCACCAGCAATGTCTTTATAAACAGCCAGCTCATCATCCTGAATTTCTTTAACGCCTTTCCTGACCTGATTTTTTTTCCATCCATCGGCAAAAAATAGATTAGAGCCCAGTTTGAAAAAGATGATAGTTCTGGCTCCTACACTCTTTCCGGCATTCAATGCGATTCGTTTCTTAATCACACCACCGCCAAGGTCACCCTCAAAGCGACCATTCATTACCTCATGAGCAATCTCACAAAGGTAACCATCTGAAAGTATTTCGCTTCTTAGTTTTTTATCGAAGAGCTTTGTCGTGTATACCGCCACGGTTAATCCTTAAACATGACTAGTAATAATAACTATAGTCTAAATTACGGGTTTTCTACAATGGTCGAATCGTAGTGGCACGAAATAGTATGTTTAATCGGTGCTTTTACCTCTCCCTCTCTTTGTCATTTCCCCGTCATTTTCCAGTTATTTTTCTGTCATACGCGCATGCCATGTTTGTTTTCGCCCAAAAAACGCCGTGATGTTCAGCCAGCAGAAAACGCGTACTCCTATGTGACACCTCAAAATACGGCCGCATCGCCACCCACCTCGCCACGCCGTTCAGCATATTCGATAGCATCATCACCGACGACGGCCTGCCCGCCGCCGCTAAAGACGCGTTAAACAAAATGGGGGTTGAGGTGCTGATGGCGGGGTGAGAGGGATAGCTAAATTGGGACGGCCTAACTATCGTCTTGAGTCGAATGTGGAAATAAACGTATTATTGTGATGTCGTTAATTAAATAAACTCATGAAAAACAAAGGAATGTAAATAATGAGCGTGCGTAGTGAAATTATTGATGGCCGACAAGCCTCTGGTGTGACATATGGCTTGATTTATACCGAGATGCTAGGGTGGATTGATTTAGGCCATGCGAAAGGGGACGACATTAAGGATATTATTCAACAAATGTATGTCGGAGAGAATACTGAAGACGGAATGCCATACTACGATGTGACCTATAAACAAGGCATGATTGGACTCAGAAGAAGTGTCACTATCAACCGGTTTATTAAATGGCGGATAAAAAAAGGAAGGTCTCTTCAAGAAAGACATCGCATTGCTCTTGCTATGATGCTCACCGTAGCGAAACGGTTTGAATCTATGCAGGCCTCTTTTCCATTCAATTTAGTTACAGATAGTGGATTTAGTGGGGAAGATCTTGTTTCAGATTTATTGGGTTTTTACCGAGTGGTTTCTACTCCTAACCCTTTTTATTTATTACGGCCAGTGAGTAAAGAAGAAGCATTAAAACGATGGGATTTCTATGGCCCTATCGGAAATTTTAAAAATATAGGATTCCGACCTATTTTATTTCCGGACCCTGAGCTCATGCCCTATGCTCAACCTCGGTTAGGGTTTCTCCCCTCTTTTATGCAAACAATACAACCTTATAACGACTTTGCGTCAGGAAATGTAGGTATTGCATCCTACGATGGCACTGAACTCACAACAAATTTCTTTAAATAACATGAAAAAAAAGATAATTATACTACTCGTCATATCGATCCTAATTGCCTTGCCGCTTATCTATTATTGGCCTGCATTAGTCATTCTGATGGAAGGAAGTTCTCGCTATTCGGAGCTGGACACCCGACGGTATGAAATGCTTACGGACGATATCATTAAAAATAGCCCGCGCATTTCTTCTCTCTATGATTTTGGCTATGCAACGGTTGATGGCCCTGCGTTGGAAGTCAGCAATATTACGTTTCAAAATACCAATGATGCGACAAACATACGCAGCTATCTAGCGTCGCTTGGTTTTACGCTGAGCTACACAGACACGACGGGTGAGTATTGGAAGTCTACGGATTCAGATAGAACGATACATATAGGAATCATCAACGATCCTAAAACCGTTATCGTTGATGTTATTCGAAAATAGCCCTGATCTGGGTATTCAGTGCGTTCGAATGTATGGGTGATGTTCCGGTGTGTAGCATTTTTGTACACTTCATGTAGGGTTGTAGAGAGATTCACTACACAGGCATGATGATGAAACCGGAAACTAAAGAGGCGCGAATCACTATTCGGGCCAAAGCCTCCCAGCGGGACTTGATCGATATGGCTGCAAATTTTGTGTCAAAATCACGTACCGATTTTATGCTTGAAGCCGCCTGTCGCGAGGCGCAGGACATCTTGTTGGATCAACGTTTGTTTATTTTGGACAACGAACAGTTTGACGAACTCTTGGCCGAGTTGGATGCGCCTATCACCGCAGAGCGCCAGGCTCGCATTAACGAGCTGATGAGCCGCAAATCTCCATGGGAATAACTGCACCAGAGCCATTATCCTCCGGCCATAATCTTGCTGAATTTTGCAGCCAAGAACCGAGTTTGAATGAATGGCTAAAAAAGAAAGCGCTAAAAAATCATGGTGCAGGGATTTCCCGTGTATATGTTATTTGCGCTGAAGGCACCCATCAGGTGATTGGATATTATTGTTTATCAACAGGTAACGTTCAGAGAAATACAGCGCCTAGTGCATATAGGCGTAATGCCCCCGAATCACTACCAGTCATTGTCCTTGGGCGGCTTGCCATTGATCAGGCGTATTCTGGTAAAGGTTTGGGTGTGGCTTTATTAAAAGACGCAATATTTCGGACTGAGAATATTGCTTTGCAAGTGGGGGGAGGGCATTAGTCGTTCACGCTCTGGATGAGAACGTGCAATTTCTACCTTAAATTCGCTTTTGATCCCTCGCCAGTGCAGCCTCTGATGCTACTCTACCCAATTAAAATTTAGAACTTTCCCTCCTCCCTCTGTCACTTTCCCGTCATCTTCCAGTTATTTTTCTGTCATGTGCTCATGTCATGTTTACCTTCGCATAAAAAACGCCGTAATGATGGCGCATTTAATTGATTGCAGGAGACAGGCATGTTCAACAACACAATTCGTAAAACACATGCTATTCGCACCGCCGCGGCGTGTGTGGCATTAGCGCTGATGAGCGCCAGTGCGCAGGCCGCGACAGAAATTCCTTTCTGGCACTCTATGGAAGGCGAATTAGGGAAAGAAGTGAATTCTCTGGCTGACCGTTTTAACAAAGCGCACAGCGATGTAAAAATTGTGCCGGTCTACAAAGGCAACTACGAACAGAATCTGGCTGCCGGGATTGCGGCTTACCGTGCCGGGAATGCGCCCGCCATTTTGCAGGTCTATGAAGTCGGTACGGCGACCATGATGGCAAGTAAAGCCATCAAGCCAGTCTATGAAGTCTTCAAAGAGTCAGGCATTAATTTCGATGAGTCGGTGTTTGTACCGACCGTCTCCGGTTATTACACCGATGCGAAGAGCGGTCACCTGCTGTCGCAGCCGTTTAACAGCTCCACGCCGGTGCTGTACTACAACAAAGATGCCTTCAAGAAAGCCGGTTTAGATCCAGAGCAGCCGCCGAAAACCTGGCAGCAGATGGCTGAGTACACCGCCAAACTGCGTGCTGCTGGGATGAAGTGCGGCTACGCCAGCGGCTGGCAGGGCTGGATTCAGATTGAAAACTTCAGCGCCTGGCATGGTCTGCCAGTTGCGAGTAAGAACAACGGCTTTGACGGCACCGATGCCGTGCTGGAATTCAACAAGCCTACTCAGGTCAAACACATCCAGCTGTTGCAGGACATGAACAAGAAGGGTGACTTCACCTATTTCGGGCGTAAGGATGAGCCGACCGAGAAGTTCTACAACGGCGATTGCGCTATCACCACGGCCTCTTCCGGTTCGCTGGCGAATATTCGCGAACATGCCAAGTTCAACTACGGTGTTGGCATGATGCCGTATGACGCCGATGCGAAAGGCGCGCCGCAGAACGCCATTATCGGCGGAGCCAGCCTGTGGGTCATGGGCGGTAAAGATGCTGCGACCTACAAAGGTGTCGCTGAGTTTATGAAGTTCCTCGCCGAGCCGGAAAATGCGGCCGAATGGCACCAGAAAACTGGTTACCTGCCAATCACTACTGCGGCGTACGAGCTGACGCAGAAGCAGGGCTTCTATGAGAAAAACCCTGGTGCGGATATCGCTACGCGTCAGATGTTGAACAAGCCACCGTTGCCGTTCACCAAAGGTCTGCGTTTGGGCAACATGCCGCAGATTCGTACCGTTGTGGATGAAGAATTAGAAAGCGTATGGACAGGTAAGAAGACGCCACAGCAGGCGTTGGATAGCGCGGTAGAACGCGGTAATGCGCTGCTGCGTCGCTTCGAGCAGTCGACGAAGTAATACATTTTTGTCGAGTAATATCGGGCCGAAGGGAATCGGCCTGCTTCTTCTCTGTTTGCAATGAGTTACCGCATGACATCATCCCGCCCCGTTTTTCGTAGCAGCTGGTTACCCTATGTGCTGGTGTTGCCCCAACTGCTGATTACCGTGATTTTCTTTATCTGGCCTGCTGGTCAGGCGCTGTGGTATTCGGTGCAGAATCTGGATCCGTTTGGACTATCCAGCGAATTCGTCGGCATGGAAAACTTCAGGCAGCTGTTCAATAACCCTTACTACCTCGATTCGTTTTACACCACGCTGATATTCAGCTTTCTGGTGGCAGGGTTTGGCATGCTGATTTCACTCTTTCTGGCCGCGCTGGTGGACTACGTGATCCGTGCCAGCCGCCTTTACCAGACGCTGATCATCCTGCCGTATGCCGTGGCACCTGCTGTCGCTGCCGTACTGTGGATGTTTCTGTTTAACCCCGGACTGGGGCTGATTACCCATTTTCTCGGGCTGCTGGGCTATACGTGGAACCACGCGCAGCACAGCGGTCAGGCGATGTTTTTAGTCGTACTGGCGTCGGTCTGGAAACAGATTAGCTATAACTTCCTGTTCTTCCTCGCCGCGCTGCAATCGATCCCCCGTTCGCTGGTGGAAGCAGGGGCGATTGATGGTGCAGGGCCGGTGCGGCGTTTCTTTAATCTGGTGCTGCCGATGATCTCGCCGGTGAGTTTCTTCCTGCTGGTCGTCAATCTGGTGTATGCCTTTTTCGATACCTTCCCGATTATCGATGCTGCGACGGCCGGTGGGCCAGTGCAGTCGACGACTACGCTGATCTACAAAATTTATCGTGAGGGCTTTGCAGGGCTGGATCTGTCCAGTTCAGCGGCGCAGTCGGTGATACTGATGCTGTTGGTTATCGGGTTGACCGTGATTCAGTTCCGCTTTGTTGAACGGAAGGTGAATTACCAATGATTGAGAATCGTCGCGGGTTAACTATTTTCAGCCACGTCATGCTGATCGTCGGCATTCTCGCCGTCTTGTTTCCGCTGTACGTGGGGTTTGTCGCTGCCACGCTGGATAATCAGGAAGTCTTTCAGGCTCCGATGACGCTCATCCCCGGTTCTCACCTGTGGGAAAACCTGCGTTATATCTGGCTGCACGGCGCGGGCAACAACACCACGCCGTTCGGGCTGATGCTGCTTAACAGCTTCGTGATGGCGCTGGCGATTACGGTGGGCAAAATTACTGTTTCTATTCTGTCCGCCTACGCCATCGTCTATTTTCGTTTTCCGCTGCGCAACCTGTTCTTCTGGATGATTTTCCTGACGCTGATGTTGCCGGTGGAAGTGCGTATTTTCCCGACGGTGGAAGTGATCGCGCGGCTGGACATGATGGACAGCTATACCGGTTTAACGTTACCGCTGATGGCCTCGGCGACAGCGACTTTCCTGTTCCGCCAGTTCTTTATGACGCTGCCGGATGAGCTGATGGAAGCGGCGCGTATCGACGGTGCCAGCCCGATGCGCTTCTTCTTTGACATGGTGCTACCGCTGTCGAAGACCAATCTGGCCGCGCTGTTCGTGATCACGTTCATCTACGGCTGGAACCAGTACCTGTGGCCGCTGCTGATTGTCAGCGATGCCAGTCTGGGTACTGCGGTCGCCGGAATCAAAAGCATGATTGCCTCCGGTGATGGCGCGACCCAGTGGAATCAGGTGATGGCCGCGATGCTGCTGACCATGCTGCCGCCGTTGCTGGTGGTACTGCTGATGCAGCGCTGGTTCGTTCGCGGTCTGGTCGACAGCGAAAAATAAATAGGTCATACCGTTGGTAAACCTCTTCATAGAATGAGAACGGTGATAATGGGATAGAAGAGTAAAGCGTTTGCGCCATGGATGGCGCAATCCGAGCGTACAGGGATGTATTCACAGCGTCTTTACGATCTACCCATTATCACCGCACCGCTCGTCAGGTTTAGCAGCGATTTATCGAGACGAATTTCGGAAACGCTTATGGCATGTTTAAAACTTCAGGCCGTCACCAAGTCTTACGATGGCAAAACACAGATTATCCAACCCATCGATCTGGACGTCGCGGACGGTGAATTCGTCGTGATGGTCGGCCCGTCAGGCTGTGGTAAATCGACGCTGCTGCGCATGGTGGCAGGCCTCGAACGCACCACCAGCGGCGATATCTATATTGATAACCAGCGGGTCACCAATCTGGAACCGAAAGATCGCGGTATTGCGATGGTGTTCCAGAACTATGCGCTTTATCCCCATATGAACGTATTCGACAATATGGCTTACGGCCTGAAAATCCGCGGCTTCGGCAAGGCGCAGATCCGCGAGCGCGTGGAAGATGCGGCGCGAATTCTGGAACTGATGCCGCTGCTGCAACGCAAGCCGCGTGAGCTATCGGGCGGTCAGCGTCAGCGCGTGGCGATGGGGCGGGCGATTGTGCGCGAACCAGCAGTGTTCCTGTTCGACGAACCGTTGTCGAATCTGGATGCCAAACTGCGCGTACAGATGCGGCTCGAATTACAGCAGTTGCACCAGCGCCTGAAAACCACCAGCCTGTACGTCACGCACGATCAGGTTGAAGCCATGACGCTGGCGCAGCGCGTCATCGTGATGAACAAAGGGATCGCCGAACAAATCGGCGCGCCGGCTGATATTTATCGCCGCCCGGCATCGCTGTTTGTGGCCAGCTTTATTGGCTCACCGGCCATGAACCTGTGGTCGGGTCGCATTAGCGATGACGGCTGCCGTTTTGAAATCGATGGTGACATCGCGCTGGCGCTGCCTGAACCGAAGCCGCAATGGCGCGGTAAAGCATTGACGCTGGGGGTTCGACCAGAGCATATTCAGCTGGCGACGCGTGAAACTGGCGGGATTCCGTTGCAGATTTCAACACTCGAACTGTTGGGGGCGGATAATTTAGCGCACGGCAAGTGGGGCGGGCAGAATGTGATCGCGCGGCTCTCTTATGAGCACTGCCCCGCGATTGGCTCGACGCTTTGGCTACACTTACCGACGTCATCATGGCACCTGTTTGATTCGCAAAGCGGATTACGGATGGAATAATGGAAACACTCTGGCCTTACCCGAGCATTGTCGCCCATCGCGGCGGTGGTTCACTGGCACCGGAAAACACGCTGGCGGCGATTGATGTTGGTGCTAGCCTCGGTCACAAGATGATCGAATTTGACGCCAAGCTGTCGCAGGACGGCCAGATTTTCCTCCTACACGACGACACGCTTGAGCGCACCAGCAACGGCTGGGGTATTGCCGGGGAACTGCCGTGGGACAAGCTGGTCGGGCTGGATGTCGGCGGCTGGTACGGCCATAAATTTGTTGGTGAACGCCTGCCGCTGCTATCGGAAGTGGCAAAACGCTGCGTGCAGTACGGCATGGCGGCCAATATCGAGATTAAACCCACCACCGGATATGAAGCAGAAACCGGGCGGGTGATTGCGCTGGCGGCGCGTCAGCTGTGGGCCGATCATCCGGTTGCACCGCTGCTGTCATCGTTCTCTATCGAAGCCCTGGAAGCGGCGCAGCAGGCGGTGCCGGAATTACCGCGCGGGCTGCTGCTGGATGAGTGGGAAGAAGACTGGCTGGCATTAACACAGCGCCTGGAGTGTGTGTCCATCCATCTGAATCACAAGCTGCTGACGGCAGAACGCGTCGCGGCGCTGAAAGCTGCCGGTTTGCGCATTCTGGTTTATACCGTCAACCAACCCGATCGCGCGCAAACTTTGCTGGATTGGGGCGTTGACTGTATCTGTACTGACCGGATAGATTTAATCGGGGCTAACTTCGTGACCGGCTAAGGTCTGCCTCTATACCCGTCATACTTCAAGCTGCGGCGATGTTGATATTGCTGTAAGAAAATATAATGCGGGGACCTTCTTTCTGACTTGGTGCCGGTAATAAGGAAGTGGCTTCATGCCCGCATTTATTGTTTCGCTTTGGCACCAGATTTTTCTGTCGTTACCCCTCTTTGTTCTTATCGCGCTCGGCTATAGCCTTATTCGTTACGGTAAATGGCCGACCACCGTTACTGATGGCATGACGCGCTTTGTCTTCTCCGTCGCCATGCCTGCCATGCTATTCCGCCTGATGTCGGATTTTTCCAAACGTCCGGTGGTGGATGCCCGACTGCTGATCGCCTTTTTCGGCGGATGCCTGCTGGTGTTTGTCCTAGGCCGCATCGTGGCGCGCAAAATCTTTCATCTTGATGGCGTCTCCGGCTCGCTGTTTGCGTTGAGCGGCATCTTCTCCAACAACGTGATGTTGGGGCTGCCGATTGCTACGCTGATGCTGGGTGAAGAGGCGATCCCGTCGGTCGCGCTGGTGGTGGTGTTTAACGGGCTTATTTTGTGGACGCTGGTGACGGTGTCGGTGGAATGGGCGCGTAACGGGGCGTTGTCGCTACAGGGCTTTACCAAAACTGCTCTGGGCGTGCTGAAAAACCCGCTAATTATCGGCATTCTGTCCGGTACCTTATTCAGCCTGACGGGCCTGCCGCTGCCGTCATATGTTGACCAACCGCTTGCTATGCTGGGGCAGATTGCCGCACCGCTGTCGCTGGTGGCGCTGGGAATGGGGCTGGCGGAATACCGCGTGCGCGACGGCTGGCAGATCAGCACGGCGATTTGTACGATCAAACTGCTGGTACAACCGCTGGTGATTTGGGGAATTGCTATCGCGCTCGGCTTGCCGGAAATGGAAACGCGTGCGGTCGTGTTGCTGGGGTCGATGGCGGTAGGCGTCAACGTCTATCTGATGTCGCGTCAGTTCGATGTGCTGGGCGGCCCGGTGGCATCAAGTTTGCTGCTATCAACGGCGATGGCGGCGTTAACCACGCCGTTGATTTTAACGCTGATGGGGGTACGGCTATAAGGTCGCCATCGCATCAGGGATTCTGCTTAATGGGCGGTGGTGGCGTGGTTCTCTGTGACCGCTGTAAATCCTGCTGTAGCTGCTGCTGGCGTTGTTGCTGCAACTGCTGGTTGCGCTGCTGGAGCTGATTATTCAACTGCTGTTGCTGTAATTTCTGGTTTTGCTGCATATTCTGCTGCAACTGTTTCTGGCTGCTGATACCGCTCTCAAACTGCTGTTGAGGCGTGGGCGGTTGCGTCGTATTGGCACTTGCCAGAAGCGGCAGGCCGAGCAGGGCAGCACAGGCCAATAATGTCTTAGGGTATTTCATTAAACCTCCACACAGGCCTTCGGCCTGTCGATAAGCCATTTGTGAAACGCAAACAGCGATAGTGAGATAGAAGAGTAAGGCGTTTGCGCCATGGACAAAAGCGTCATGAACGCTTTTGAACGTCGCTTGCGACGGCCCTGAAAGGCTGAATCATCAGGGATGAGTTTCATATCTGCGCAATCTGAGCGTACAGGGACAATGAGATGGACGCTCCATCTTTACGGCATCAGATGTGCCAAAGTTTGAGTGTCAAATCTCAAAAGAGGGAGCGTCCAATGCAAGTATCAACGATTGGTATTGATCTCGCAAAAAACCTCCTCGTGCTTCACGGCGTAGATCACAACGGTAAAACTGTCCTGCGCAAAACGCTTTCCCGCCGCCAGTTTGTCCCGTTCATTATTCCGCTTCCGGCCTGTTTAATCGGTATGGAAGCGTGTTCATCCAGCCACCACTTTGCCCGCCTCTTCAGCAACGCTGGGCATCGGGTGAAACTTATTCCTCCACAGTATGTTAAACCTTACGTTAAAACCAACAAGACGGATGCGGCTGATGCAAAGGCTATCTGCGAAGCAGTAACCCGTCCGAACATGCGCTGAGTGACTGGGCACTGACCCAACCAGCCTGCCAGCGGGTGAAAAAGATGTTGTCAGCAGACAAAGCCATCAGGCTTCAACGGCATCCGCCTGATGTAAGGCCTGGCTGACCGCTTGCCGCTGCTCCAAGAGCGTTGGGCTGGTGCGGTCGCGAGGATAGGTCAGCGTCACGGGTAGAATCGCGCTAATCCGGCCGGGTCGGGGCGACATCACCACGACTCTGTCCGCCAGAAAAACCGCCTCTTCAACATCATGCGTCACCAGCAGAATCGTCAAATCCGTTTGCTGGCGAATCTCTGCCAGACGTTCCTGCAACTGCTGTTTGGTCAACGCATCCAGCGCCCCAAAGGGTTCATCCAGCAAGAGAATGCGCGGCGTCGACACCAGCCCGCGAGCGATCGCCACACGCTGCGCCATTCCGCCCGACAGCTGGTGCGGCCACGCGTCGGCAAAACCTTCCAACCCCATCATCTGGAGATAGTGTGCAATACGGCGCGTCACTTCCGCAGGAGAAAGTTCGAGGTTGAGCATACCGAGGCGAATATTGTCCGTCACGGTGAGCCACGGAAACAGGCGCGGTTCCTGAAACACCAGACTGACATCGTCAGGAATACCGCACACAGGGCGTTCGCCAATCAGAATGCGCCCACGTTCCGTGGTATCAATCCCGGCCGCCAAACGCAGCAGCGTCGATTTACCACAACCACTGGCACCGATGACCGCAACCAGTTCACCCGCATGCAGCGACAGATCGATGTCCTGTAACACCGTCAGCGGTGCGCCGTTGACGGTAAAATGTTTAGTAATGTGCTGAAAATGCAGGGACATAGATTCTCCGTTAACGGTCACGCAAAGCGCCAGCGGGTCAGCCGCCGTTCAGACAAGGTAATCAATCGGGAAAACAGCGCGGCCACTGCGGCAATCAGCACCACGCCCGCCATGATGCGATCGGACTCAAGCAACTGCTGTGCACGAATCATCATGCCGCCCAGCCCCTCGCCCGACGGCATGAAATATTCTGCGCCAATCGCGCCCGTCCACGCATGCATCAGCGCCAACCGTAGGCCGGAAAACAGCGGCGGCAATACACTGGGCAGTATCAGCGTGCGAAGCGTCTGCACTGGCGTCAGACGCAGAACCTGCGCTACTTCCAATAGCGCAGGCGGAAGCTGAGCAATCCCCTGACGGGTTGCCAGCATCACAGGAAAGAACGCCGCTACGGCAATAAACACGATTTTGGCGCTCTCCCCTAAACCAAACCAGGCCGTAATCAGCGGCAGCCAGGCAAATAGCGCCACGCAGCGCAGCGCGGACAGCGCTGGATTAAACAGCCTGTCGGCGATGCGCCAACCACCGAGTAACGCGCCGACCAGCACGCCGATCGCACTTCCCAGCACAAAGCCCTGTAGCGCCCGCAACAGGCTAGCCTGTAGATCGGCCAGCAGCCCGCCCTGAGCCAGCCCTGTCCACAGCGCGTCGATCACGCTGCTTGGTGCGGGAAGAAAAGCCACGTTCACCCACTCACGCACGCTGCTAACCTGCCACAGCGCAACCAGTACCACTGGCGCTAGCCACGGCGTCAGCGACAGGCTCGGCAGTGCCGTGCTCAGGCTATCGCGCCCCAGCACCAGCGCAGGCCAGTGAATCCAGCGACGCTCTAGCTTCAGCAGCACGCGTTCTCCGGCAAACCCCAGAACTCCGATAATCAGAATGCAGACGAACACCAGATCGAGCATGAACAGCTGGCGGCTTTGCACCAGCAGATAGCCCAGCCCTTCGCTGGATGCGAGCAGCTCGACCGCAATCAAGGCGACCCATCCGGTAGAAAACGCCAGCCGAATGCCCGTCATCACATAAGGCAGCATCGCAGGCAGAATCAGGTAACGCAGGAAAGCGGCGGGGGGTAAACGCAGGCTACGCGCCATTTCATGCAGCTTTTGCGGTGTCTGTTGGATACCTGCACAGGTATAAAGCGTCACTGGCACCGTTACCGATTTCACCAGCACCACCAGTTTCAGTGCTTCACCGATACCCAGTGACAGCATCAAAAACGGGATCCAGGCCAGTGTCGGGATCTGCGCAATGACGGTGAAGAGCGGCATAAACAGCGCATTCAGCCGTCGGTTCAGACCGAACAGGCTGCCGAGCACCAGACCCAGTGCGATACCGCCACTAAAACCAATCAGCAATCGCATCAGGCTGATGGGCAACTGGTGAATCAGCTCTTCGGGGATAAAGGCTCGCGCGCTATCGATGACTGCCAGTGGCGAAGGCAGAATCTGTTCAGACATCCATCCGTGGCGACTGGCAAGCCACCAGCTTGCGAGCACCAGCAGCGGCACGACGAGCGACACGATCAATGAAATGACCAATGCGGAATATCCCGCCGACAGCGTGGCGGCCAGCGAAGCGTCAGGGGCGGAGCGTATCCGCAACGGGTATTTAGGCATCATGATCGTTGGTATCCGGCTACGTTATTTTTGCGTCAGCAGGGAGAGACGGGTAATCCCCGCCTGCTCGACATCGGCCAGCAGCGCGGCAACCTCGCCGTAATTCGCCTCTTTATCCGCCTGCACCTGCACCACCAGATCCGCGTTACTCGCTTTAGCCTGTTGCAAGCGCGGCACCAGTTGTTCCCGCGCCAGATTCTCTTTATTGATGAACACACGCTGCTCGCCATCAATGCTAATTACCACCGGATCGGTGCGATCGGCCGGTGCCACCGCCGACGTTTTCGGGAGCTGAATCGGAATGGCATTGGTCAACATCGGCGCGGTAACAATAAACACCACCAGCAGCACCAGCATGACATCCACGAGCGGCGTGATATTCATTTCACTCATGACGTCTTCATCATTACGCGAGGTAAACGCCATATCAGACCACCTCTCTCAGGTTCTTCACGGAGAAAGCGGTGGCCGATGGCTCCGCGCTGGGATGAAACGTGCTGACATGAAAATCGTTCGCCTGCATCACGCTGTAGACGTCATGGGCAAAGTCATCCATGTCTGCGACAGCCAGCTTGAGGCGACGCAAAAAGTAGTTGTAGATCAGCACCGCCGGAACCGCGACGGCAATCCCAATTCCGGTGGCAATCAACGCGTTGCCAATCGGTCCCGCAACGGTGTCGAGACTGGCAGAACCCGAAAGCCCAATCTCTTGCAACGCCGCCATAATCCCCCAAACGGTGCCAAACAGGCCGATAAACGGTGATGTGCTGCCGATACTGGCCAGAACCGCCAGCCCGCTTTCCAGCGAACGGCGTTCACGCTGAATCTGCTGTTGCAGCGCGCGCTCAACCCGATCGGGCAGATGACTATTCAGGGCAAGCTGCCCGCTAATCCGCTCAGGTGCTTTGACGGCAGCCAGCGCTAAATTGGCGAGTGAACCGGGCTGCTTTGCACTGGTTTCTGGCGTCTGACTGACGTCATCTTGCTGCCAGAAGGCGGCGCGAAAACGTCGATTGCGCCGTTGCGCCCGCCCGTATTGGACGAACTTCAGTAGCCCCAGCCCCCAGGTGACGAGAGAAAACAGCAGCAGCAACAGGATCACCGCGCCTTCCGCAGAAAAGAGTTCAATGTGTCCGAGCGTCATAACCAATACCTCATGAATTTAGCGAAAAATCGACGGGAACCACCACCCAGCCGCTAACTGGCTGACTGCCACGGCGCGCCGGAACGAAAGACCAGCGCCGCACTGTGTCTCTGGCGGCATCGTCCAGCGAGGGATAACCGCTTGATTGATGGATCCGAATGGTTTGCACCTTGCCGTCGGCACGCACCTGCACGTTCAACAGCACGGTGCCTTCATAACCACGGCTAATCGCCACGTCGGGATAAGACGGTGCAGGATTATGCAGGTAGTCAGCATTCGCGAGCGGCGGCGTCAACGGTGCATCAACGGGCTGCGCGACGGCCTTTTGCGCCACCGGAGCAGGTGTTATCGGGGCGCTTGCCGATGCGGCTTCCGCCTGAGGTTTCGGCATCGGCGCGGGCGGGTTCTTTTTCACCGCAACCTTTTTCGGCGTGGACTCAGGCTTTTTCTCAGGCTCTTTTTTCTCGGGCACTGGCGGCAACAGCGCGTTGTCATCCACCGGCTTGTCCACGGGAGGCGGAGTAAGTTCCGGCGGTGGCGTTACGACGTCAGGCTCAATAGGTTCAGGTTCGGCTGGCTGGGCTTGCAGCACCGGTTCGGCAGCCACAGCAACCAGCTCGACGCTGACAGGCTGTGGCCGGGCAGGCACCGTAACGGGCGGTGTCGATGCACTGTTGAATAACGCCAGCACCGCCGCGTGCAATAGCAACGTCGCTATCACCGCCAGCCAGCGTTCCGGTCGGGACGAAACCGTCGTATTCAACGTCGGCAAGCGCGGCTGCACGACGCCGCTCACCCGGCTGGCGTGCGGAGTCGGCTCCGGTGAATAAGACCGGGATCCTGACGCCGCTCCCGCATAGAGTAATTCCGTCATGGTAAGTGCTCCTGACCGTGTTTATTTATACCCGTCATACTTCAAATTGCCTGTGTGTTGGCAATACTCGGCTCATCTCTGAGCCTCGCCCTGAGGGGCCGCCGCAAGCGGCGTTCAAATTGGCTCAGCCAATTTGTCCTTACTCACCCCAGTCACTTACTTGTGTAAGCTCCTGGGGACTCGTTCGGTTGCCGCCGCCATGCAACTCGAATTATTTAGGGTATTTACCCGTCATACTTCAAATTGCAGGCGTCATGGATAGATGACCTGAAATAGCGGTGGAATAGTCGATTCTTCCCGAGAGATTAATAAAGTCAACGTATGTATCTGTATATCGATATTCATTTAATTATCTATTTCATCGGAAAGATAATCGCATCCATTGTTTAACGACAAACTAAAGGCAATAAGTCCTGATAGGCTAATGCATAGTTGGAATAGTTTTTTTTCGTTCGCTGCATAACGATGAAATAAGCGATGAATGCTGATTTAGCTATTTACTAAAAATAATAATGCTTTTTTGGTATTAGTCAGTTTATTGCCAAGCCTTTAAATGTGGTTCTGCAACGATATGACGCCGTGCTAAATCGGCGCAATAACAACATTGATATTCACACACTCACATTCAAACACCTCATCACTGGCGGACGAAACATGACAACATCAGGACGAAAATGGTTAGTGACCGGCTTATTGGCAATGGGTATGGCCTGGTCAGGCATCGCATCGGCTATCACTGAAATTCGTATTGCTGCACCAGACATTGGCGCAGGTACAAAACCCAGCGGCGGCGGCCTGCTTGACGTCATCCACAGCCAGAAGCTGCTGGAGCGCGAGTTCGGCAAAGATGGGATTAGCGTGCGCTGGACGTTCATCAAAGGCGCCGGCCCCGTCATTAACGAAGCATTTGGTAACCATCAAGTTGACGTGGCCTATCTGGGTGATTTAGCCAGCATTATCGGCCGTTCTCGCGGTCTGGATACCCGAGTGATCGCCGTGGCATCACGCGGCATCAATCACTATCTGGCGGTGGCGAAAGGCTCCGGCATTGAGAAAATACCCGATCTGAAAGGCAAACGTATTGGGATCTTTCGCGGAACAGCAGGCGAGCTGTCCTTCGTTAGCGCGCTCGATTCACAGGGTCTGAAGCCTTCTGACGTTAAGCTGATCAACCTCGATTTCGCAGCAGCCAGTGCGGCGTTAGCTGCTGGGCAGATTGATGCCACCTGGGGCGGCAGCAATACGCTTTCGCTGCGGGATAAAGGGCTGGCGGATATTCCGCTGTCGAGCCGTGACCTGGGCGGTGCAGGCCAGCTCAGCGGCTTCCTGCTGGTGGATGAGAAATTTGCCAAAGGCAACGAGGATATTCTGCGGCGCTTAGTTAAAGTCCAGCGCGAGGCGGCAAACTGGGCCAGCGATGCTAAAAATAAAGATGAATTTATTCGACTTTTGGCCACCCAGTCAGGCTATCCGGAAAATATATTACGCGTCGAATGGGATACATTACCGCCATTATCTGAGCGTCTTTCACCCGAATTAGATACCGCCTACGTGGAAAAATTAAAACGTGCGGTAAAACTGGCCTATGAATCACGCCTTATTCGGCAGCCTTTTGATGTCGATAAATGGCTGGATGATTCTTATCTGAAAGCCACCCAGTAATTTATACCCCAAAAAATTATAGCCCACGTATTGCCGTGAATTTCACGGCAATCGGCAGCCTATTGACGACATTCGGAAGAAGCCATGTATTTAAAAAGACACCAGCAGTATTTTAAAAAACATCAACAGTATTTAAAAAAACACCAGCGCAACATAACGTCAGGCATTTTAATGAGCTGCGTCTTAACGCTTCCCGCGATAGCGCGGGCAGCCGACCCACAAGTCACAACGGATAACTCATCACAACAGATAATACCCGGCACCGAGACGGCAAGCACCGCCCCCGTCCAGTTAAAACGCGTGAAAGTGAACGCTCAGCGTGTGCCCGTCCAGCCGCCGACCACGCTGGCCTCGGTGATCGATGGCAAAACGCTCGAAGAAGAGCGGATCTACCGCTTTGAAGAACTGTCGCAGCTGGTGACAGGGCTGGATGTCGATACCGTTGATGTGATGGATACCACGGTGACCATTCGCGGGATTGGCGACGGCGGCGAGAGCGGCACCAACATCGGTATGCCGGGCAGCGTGGGCCTGTTTGTCGATGGCGTTTACTTGTCACGCCCTGGCGTCATCTCTAATGATTTGCTGGATATCGACAGCACCCGCGTGTTGAAAGGCCCGCAGGGCGCGGCCTACGGCTTTAATACCACCGGCGGCGCAATTGATATCCGCACCCGCAAGCCGACCTTCACGCCTGAATATTCACTGGAGCAATCGTTCGGGCAACGTGGCTATCTGCAATCCAAACTGATGGCGTCTGGGCCACTCAGCGACCACTGGGCGGGACGCATCAACCTGTCGCGCACGGAGCGCGGCGGAAACGTCACGAATATCGAAAACGGCCATAAGCTGGGAGGCAGTATCAATAACGGCGTGCGCGGCCAGCTGCTTTATCAGCCCAATGACAGCTTTAGCCTCAGAATTACCGGCGACTACAGCGACTCCACCCAGCGTCCGGTCTCGGTATTAGTGAGTGCAACTGACGACTTCCGTACCCGCGCACAACAAACTGGCCTCAAGGTCGTCGGCGGTCGTCAAGTCGCGATGGACGACGAAAATGTGATTCGCGTTGCGCAAGGCGGTGGTTCGGTAGAGGCCAACTGGAAGCTGAAGAGCGGCTATAGCCTCAACTCCCTGTCGTCACTGCGTTATTTCCGCGTGCTGCCCAGCACGGCGGATAACTGGAATATTCCGCTCTATCGCGACAGCGGCGCTGATGTACGCGATCGCGTCTGGTCGCAAAGTTTTTGGCTCGATTCGCCCAAAGGCAATGCCTTCGATTATTCACTGGGCGTCGATTACTGGGGAGAAAACCTCGATACCGAGGCAAATAGCCGCTACTACAACGACAACCGCGTGCGGACGTGGGTCGGAAATGGTTATCAGGGTATTAACGTGCAGCGCTTTGGCACGCTGGATGACACCGTCTATTCCGTCTATGGCCGCGGAACCTGGCATGCCGCCGATAAACTGGATGTCATTGTCGGTCTGCGTCAGACCTATGAGAAAAAAGAGGGAACGTTCCAGCGTAAAAATCGCGCCACCTTTGACTCTGGCCCACTCTCGCAAACCAACCACCTGCCCTCTGGCTCCGTCAGCCTGAACTGGTTCGCAGCACCAAATGTCACGCCTTACGTCACGCTGGGCTACGGGGAAAAATCCGGCGGCCTGAACGTGTCCTCCGGTGCCGCAAGACAGCTGGGGATTGATTCGCTGTACGTCGATCCAGAAAAAACCCGTTCGGCAGAGCTAGGCGTCAAAACCCATTGGCTACAGCGCAAAGTGGAATGGAATACCGCGCTGTTCTGGAGCGTCGTCGAAGATTTCCAGAACAACGCCTATGACGAAGAAACGGATACCAGCTATCTGATTAACGCCGGGAAATTCCGCTCGCGCGGCGGCGAAACGCAATTAACGCTGCGCCCCGTTGACGGCCTGAGCATCAGTCTGGCCGGTACCGTTCTGGATGCCCGCTACCTGAATTTCCCTAACGCCCGCTGCCCGGCAGAAATCTCGGCCGTCTCGTGCGATATGTCTGGAAAGCGCGTCTTTAAATCCCCCACGCTGAGCTACAACACGCGCGTGCGTTATCAATGGGATACGCCAAATAACCTGCAAGCCTCGGTTTCTGGTCAATGGTCATGGCGGAGCTGGGCCTACGGCACGCTCGACGATTCTGAATCTAACCGTATTCCCTCGTACGGCGTCCTGAACCTGTCTAGCGGGCTGAGCGGCAAGCAAGGCGACAACCGCTGGAACGTGTCGCTGTGGGTGAAAAACGCGCTGGATAAAAACTACTACCGCTCGGTCAGAGGCTCCAGCGCCACAACGGGCGTGATTGGCGAACCGCGCATGGTCGGCATATCAGTCGGCTACGATTTCAAAGGCTAGCGTCATGGACAAGATGACTTACTCACGCCGACGCTTCCTGCGCGACAGCACGCTGCTGGCGCTGTCGGCACCGTTCTGGACATCTGCGCACGCCGCCACGCCGCTTAGCCCAGCCTCGGCCTACGCTGGCGAATCGGCACCGCAGGTCGGCCTGCGCTGGCTAGATGGGCAGCGGCCTCTCGCTTTCACTGGCGTGACCTGGGGCGTCCCCTGGCCGCAGGGGACGGTACGCAACGGCAGTGGTTTCCAACTGCATGATGCGCAGCAGCGAGCTTATGACCTGCAAAGCTGGCCACTGGCTCGCTGGCCGGACGGATCGATTAAATGGTCGGCACATGCGCTGAGCGGCGACATCCCGCCGGAAGACGGGCTAACGCTGCGGCCGACAGCCAAAGCAGAGAAACCATTGGCTTCCGAGATGGTCAGCGAGCATGACCACGGCTGGACGGTGGATACCGGCCGCATTCGCTGCGTGATTCCACGCTCAGGCTCTCGCCTGATCGAAGAAATCTGGCGGGATAATCGGCTGGCATTAACCAACGGCCGGCTGGTGTTGCGCATGCAGCGCGGTGCGGAGGCGGATAGCACGCTGACGCAGGATGCCTATCAGGGCGTGCTCGACACCGTCACGGTGGAACAAAGCGGGCCACAGCGGACGGTGATTGCGCTACGCGGTACGCACCACGCGCAACAACAGGGGGGGGCGCGCCTCCCCTTTATTATCCGGCTGTATAGCTATGCGAACACCGACTCGCTACGCGTCATACACACCCTGATTTATGACAACGACGATGACCTTCTCAGCCTGAAAGGACTGGGGCTGGCGTTCGACGTTCCGCTACAGGGGGAACTGCACGATCGCCACGTACGCTTCGTTTCGGATCTGGGGGGGCTCTTTCGTGAAGCGGTACGCGGCCTGAGCGGGCTACGTCGCGATCCCGGCGCGGCGGTTATCGCGGCACAGTTGGCCGGGCAAGCCACGCCACCAATCGCAGATTTTTCACCGGAGGTCGGGAAACGGCTGGATTACATTCCCGCGTTCGGCAGCTACCGCCTGACGCAGCACCATCCCGACGGCTTCCAGATACACAAACGCACCGCGGCCGGACAGGGCTGGCTCCTTTCTGCCACGGGTGACCGGGCGGCAGGCGTCGGCTATCTGGGCACGCCAACCGGCGGCGTGGCATTCGGCCTGCGAAATTTCTGGCAGAGCTATCCCGCCAGTCTGGAAATCGACAATGCCCACACCGACGTGGCGACCGTCACGCTCTGGCTATGGTCGCCGTGGGCAGAACCGATGGATATGCGCTTTTATCATGACGGGTTGGGTCAGGATACCCATGAAAAACAGCGTGAAGGGCTGGCGATCACCTATGAAGATTACGAACCGGGTTTCGGTTCGGCGGTCGGCGTGGCACGCACCAGCGAACTGTTTATCGATGTGCTGCCCGCGACGCCTGACGCGGAAAATCTGGTGAATCGGGCGCGGCGCATGCAGCAACCGCCGCTGCTGGTCGCGGATGCACAGGATCTGCACCGCGCGCAGGCGTTTGGTCCACTCTGGGCTCCGGCTTCTTCCTCTGCCACAGCGCCCGGCCGCATCAGGCTGGAGAAACAGCTGGATGCGTATTTCGATATCTACCAGCAGGAAGTCGAACAGCGGAAATGGTACGGCTTCTGGGATTTCGGCGACGTCATGCATACCTATGACAGCGACCGCCACGTCTGGCGCTACGATGTGGGCGGCTATGCGTGGGACAACTCGGAACTCAGCACCGATCTGTGGCTCTGGTATTACTTCCTGCACAGCGGACGCGCCGAGGCGTTTCGTATGGCAGAAGCCATGACGCGCCACACGGGCGAAGTTGACGTACACCATTTGGGGCCATTTAGTCCGCTGGGGTCGCGGCATAATGTCCGTCACTGGGGCGACAGCGCCAAGCAATTGCGTATTTCTACCGTTGCCAACCGCCGCTTTCTCTACTATCTCACCGCTGATGAACGTATCGGTGACCTGATGGACGAACAGATCGAGGCACTGCGTACGCTCGGCACCGTGCTGCCCGGCCGCAAGATTGGGCAGACATCGCCCGCCGATCCGCATCACGTCAGCCTGAGTTTCGGGACGGACTGGGGCGCGGTAGCCGCCGCTTGGCTAACCGCCTGGGAGCGGCACGGCAATCCGGCAATGCGTGAACGCCTGCTGACCAGTATGCAAACCATTGCCGCCCAGCCGCACGGCTTTTTCACCGGCGGATCGGCTATCGACCCCGATACGGGCCGTATCGAGCTGGCTCCACCGGATCAGGTGGACATTTCACATTTGAGTGCGGTTTTTGGTCTGACAGAAATCTGTAGTGAGCTGGTTGAAGCGCTGCCCGATCGCGCCTTTACTCGCGCATGGCTCGACTACTGTCGGTTGTATAACGACCCCGTCGCGTTAAGCGCAGTCGTGGGTAAGACGGTGAAAAAGCTCAATCTGGCTCAGGGGCATGCCCGACTGACCGCCTTTGCCGCTCGACGGTTAAACGATCGCACGCTGGCGCAGCGCGCCTGGGCAGAATTTACCGCGGGCAGCGGTGGTATCGCCCATCCGACTCTCGAACAGCGGCGCTTAATGCACCCTACTGTGCTTTACCCAATCAACGAGGCGCTGATTGATTCCACCATCGATAAACATTCCGGCAGCACCGCAGCCGCCAATCTGGCGACCAATGCCGTCGCCCAGTGGGGATTAACGGCCATCGCCCTGCTGGCCTTGCTGGATGACATTCCCTCTTCTTAATGCCGCCACCCGGCGGCACGCTACAGGACATCACCATGACTGACCCAAGCTGTACTGAAAACACGCTCCTCCTGTCGCCGCAGGCAGACAGCACGCGTGAGATTATCGATTCGCCACACCGTTCAACGTTTATCTGGTCCACGGATTCAACGGGCCAGCCGCTACGCTGGCAGGTGGAACAGGAAGATCCTGACCGCACGGCGATCCAGACCACGTCTGAGCGCCTGACGCTGGAAAGCGCAGCCGGGCTGACGATCTGGCTGGATGCGCCGCTCTCAGGCACCTATCGCATCGCCTTCACACGCGAGGTTCTGGTTGCCGATCGTCCCTACGATCGCGTGTCTGACCTCAACCAATTCTGGGCCGCGCGTGACCTGCATCATTCGAACCTTTTTACCCGGTATGGCAAGCTCAACGAATATGACAGCCTGAATCTGTACTATGTCGGCATGGGCGGCAACTGGAACAGCACTACGCGTTTTCGCTATTACGACGGCCACGGCGAGCGCTTGCTGCTTGGTGAGTACACCGATGCCACACATCTGCTGCGGCCGAATCATCGCTATAGAATTGTGATTGAAGTGGATCGGCGGGAAACCCGTTTTTGGGTCGACGATGTGCTCTATTTTCATGCCAGCTATCCGAGCGCGCCCGTTCCGGGTTATTTCGGCTTTCGGACGGTCTTTTCGCGTCAGGAAATCAGCGAGTTCAGCATCACTCCGCTGTAAGCGCCACAGGTGTACCGTGCAGGTCGCTGTCGACCTGCACAAAAGTTTCAATCAGCTTGCGCGCCAGCAGAGATAGGCGAGCGTCCGCCAGATAAATAATGCCGTAATGGGTATAAAACTCGTCGGTATTGTCGTCCAGACCGGCAATCTTCAACATGTGAATGCCGTGCCGATCGGGCTCGTTGAAATGATTCGTCGTCCCGATGGCATCCGAATGGCGTACCACGTCCAGCAGACTGTAACCATTTTCACACTCAATGCTGGTGCGAATATCCAGTTTACCGCTCAGTTGTACCAGCGCACGGTGCAGGTTGGGGGGGCGGATCGTTGCCGCCAGCGGATAGGAAAAGAATTGCTCAACGGTAATTTCTTCCTGCGCCGCCAACGGATGCTCGCTACGGCAGCAAAATCCCCAGCGGTGCTGGCTCAGCGGCTGAACCCGATAGCGGGTATCGAATTCAAAGTTGCGCATATCCGCCACGATGAAATCCAGCTCTTCGGCCATCAGCCGATGGCCTAGCGCCTGCCAATTATCAACGCGAAAGACCATCCGCACCTTTGGATAATGTCGGGAGAAAGCCCCGATTACCTGCGGCATAAGCCAGGCGGCGGGGGCGGGGCCGCAGCCAAAATTCACTTCGCCTGCCTCTTTTTCATTGAACTGCTGGATATCATTGAACAGATCGTGCGTCTGGTTAATCAGGCGACGCGCGTGTTCTAGCACCACCAACCCTTTCGGCGTCGGCTCCAGTTGGTTCATGCGATCAATTAGACGGGTGCCGATGGTCTGCTCCAGCGACTGGATGCTGCGGCTGAAGGCAGATTGGGAAAGCTTCATCGCCTGTGCCGCCGACGTAAAATTACGATGCTCAATCAGGGCAATAAAGTGGCGCAGTTGGCGAAGATCGATATTCATAGCGGCAGTCAGCGTGTTATCAAGACGGAAGGAATGGGCAGGCTAGCAGGTCTGGTCACGCAGAAAAAATAATAAAACCGCTTTTTATATTCTTACCGGTTATATATGCAGCACGGTCTCTTATACGTCAATCCAGAGGCATCGCGGGTTTTGCCGTTATCCGGCGTAAAAAATTATGCTGAGGAGATAGCGGGCTTAGGATGAGCCGCAGGGACGCGGCTCAAGCTTGCGCCACGTAGGGAACGTGTCGCAAGCGGTCCGTTAAGCCAGATACCGACGAAGGCACCGCGTAGCGGCATAATTCGCGCCAAAAGCCAAGGGGTCACGGGGCGAGCGGCGCTTAAGCCGCCCCGTGTCGGGCGCGTGCTACGAGGTAGCATGAAAATAACGACATTACCGCGCACGAAACCGTCTCGGCGTCCGCATAAAATGGACTAAGAGACGGAGGATCAGATTTCTTAGAACAGTTTTTTCGCTGTATCCAGCCAGTCGCCTTTGAAAGGACGCTTCATGTTCTCAATCGCATCAACGATGTCGTGGTGCACCATTTTCTCATTCTGGATACCGACACAGCGGCCGCCGTAGCCCTGCTGTAGCAGCTCAATAGAGTAGGCGCCCATGCGCGAGGCCAGAATGCGGTCGTAGGCAACCGGCGAGCCGCCGCGCTGAATATGGCCGAGTACGGTCGCACGGGTTTCGCGTCCCGTTTCTTTCTCAATGTATTTCGCGAGTTCATCGACATCGCACACCAGTTCGGTGATCGCCACAATCGCGTGTTTCTTGCCTTTCTCAATGCCCGCTTTGATTTCACAGACCAGATCTTCTGGGCTGAATGGCACTTCCGGCAGAACGATGAACTCACAGCCGCCGGCAATCGCCGCCGCCAGCGTCAGGTCGCCGCAGTGGCGTCCCATCACTTCAACAATGGAAATACGCTGGTGGGAAGAAGAGGTATCGCGCAGGCGGTCAATCGCTTCCAGCACGGTTTCCAACGCAGTAAAGTAACCGATAGTGTAGTCCGTACCCGCGACGTCGTTATCGATCGTGCCAGGCAAGCCGATACAAGGGAAACCCATTTCAGTCAGACGCTTGGCACCCATATAGGAACCGTCACCGCCGATAACAACCAGCGCATCCAGACCGCGTTTCTTCATGTTTTCTACGCAGACCTGACGCACCGCTTCGTCACGGAACTGCGGGAAACGCGCAGAGCCCAGAAACGTGCCGCCACGGTTAATCACATCCGATACGCTGTAGCGATCCAACTGCGTCATACGATCTTCGTACAAGCCCTGATAGCCATCATAAATGCCGTAAACTTCTAACCCTTCCGATAGCGCAGCGCGAACCACACCTCGAATTGCGGCATTCATACCTGGTGCATCGCCACCGCTCGTCAACACTCCGATTCTTCTAATCATGACAACCTCTGGACTTGTAGATGTAATTTTGCAGGATTCTTCTATCGTAAATTCACCGCCGCTGTGAAACACGGCAGCAACGCCTTATTCTTTTATTAGCATATTATAACAAACACCCGAAGCTGAATTGATTCAGGTCAGGCTAAATTGTGCATAAATTTTCATGGCGTATCACGTTTTTAACATAAAATGCTGAAACCTAGCCGACTACGCCGTCAATCTGCCACGCTGATTTTCCGGCACGGCAGAAACCGGATCCTGATGGATAATAATATCGGCACCCGGAAACTGTTCACGTAATGCCTGCTCCAGATCGTCGGCGATTTGATGTGCCTGAACCAGCGGCAGGGCGTCATCCATTTCCAGATGCAGTTGAATAAAGCGCGTTGGGCCGGAACGTCGGGTACGCAACGCATGTGCGCCGCGAATGCCCGGCCAGTTCACAATCACCTCAGCAATAGCGCGATGCTCGTCCTCCGGCAGGGCGCGATCCAACAGCGATTGCACGGCGTCATACCCCATGCGTAACGCGCTATATAAAATATAGCCGCCAATCCCCAATGCAAACAGGGAGTCGGCGCGCGTAATGCCTTTCCAACTGAGCGCCAGCGCTACCAGAATCGCGCCGTTCATCAACAGATCGGACTGATAATGCAGCATGTCCGCACGCACCGCCTGACTGTGCGTACGCTTCACGACCCAGCGCTGGAACGATACCAGCAGTAGCGTAGCCGCCAGCGCAATGAACGTCACCCACATGCCCACTTCCGGCGCGTGCAGCGTCTGTGGCTCCAGAGAATGTTGCAGCCCCGTCAGGATCAGGAACAGCGCCGAGCCGGAGATAAACATACTCTGCGCCAGCGCAGCCAGCGATTCCGCCTTACCGTGGCCGAACGCATGCTCAGTATCCGCTGGTTGCAGCGAATAGCGCACCACCAGCAGGTTCACCAGCGACGCGGCGATATCCACCAGCGAATCAACCAGCGACGCCAGCAGGCTCACCGAGCCAGTGTGCCACCAGGCAAACACTTTCATTATGAACAGCACCAGCGCCACGGCCGTTGCGCTCACGGCGGCCAGCGTCACCAGACGTGCATAGTGTGGATTCATCATGCCCTCACGTAAGACGATGCCCTTACATACAATAACCAGCTCAGGTCGTCGCTTGTATTCAGTTCGTTAATGACGTTTTTAACACACGGGAATAGCGGACAAACGTAAAAATACAGCACACTGTCGCCAGTATCGCCATCGCCGCGCCAATAAAGCCGATGTCAGGCAAACCCAAATGGACAATCACCTGATTGCCCAGCAGCGCACCGCCGCCGATCCCAATGTTATAAATTCCCGAATAGAGCGCCATTGCTACGTCGGTGGCATCCGACGCCAGCGTCAACACCTTGACCTGCATGCCCAGGCTCAGCGCCATAATGGCGATACCCCAGACGATACACAGCGTCGACAGGCTCCAGCCGCTGAATGACAAAGGCAGCAAGAGCAGTAAACACACCGCCAGAAACGCGAACGAGACAATCAGGAAGCCCGCCGGATATTTGCTGCTGTAGCGGCTGAAAAGCATGCTGCCAATGATGCCAGCACCGCCAAAAACCAGTAGCAAGATGGTGGTGAAATTTTCACTCAACAGCGCCACTTTCTGGATAAACGGCTCGATGTAACTGTAGGCGGTAAAATGCGCCGTTACGATCATGACCGTCAGGCCATACACGCACAGTAGCGCCGGGCGTTTAAGCAGGAGAGGCAAGCTTTTCAGCGAGCCGGAATTGCTGCTCGGCAACACAGGCAAGAGCTTCATCAGACCCAGCATAATCGCCGCAGCAACAAGGCCGATAAGGACAAACGTCACGCGCCAGCCCAGATACTGCCCGACCACACGCCCCAGCGGTAACCCTAGCACCAGCGCCAGCGCCGTGCCGGTCGCCAGCAAGCTTAATGCCTGCGCTTTTTTGTCCGCTGGTGCCAGACGCACCACCAACGATGCCGTAATTGACCAGAATACCGCGTGAGCCAGCGCTACGCCGATACGGGCGATGACCAGCACCCAATAGTTCCAGGCCAGACCGGACAACACATTGCTGACGGCGAACAGGATAAAGATTTTGATCAGCAGGCTGCGTCGTTCCATATCGCTGGACATCAGCATGCAGGGCAGCGACATCAGCCCAACCACCCAAGCGTAAATCGTGATGATCAGCCCGACCTGCGCGGCGCTCATGGAAAAGCTGGCAGCGATGTCTGACAACAGCGCGACAGGGGCAAATTCAGCGGTGTTAAAAATGAATGCCGCCAGAGAAAGGCTGACAACGCGTAACCAGGCGGTCGAACGGGAAGAACGGGTCATGGTATTGATATCAAAAGTTAAAATAAAAGAATGCGCCCCCTGTCGTGGCAGAGGCTAACGCGATGAAGCAATGGTACAGGGAAAGTATGACATCACCGTGTAATCGGCGAGCGGCCAAGGGTGTTTCAGCGTGCTTTTATGAGGATGTCAGCCAAAAGCCTGAAGACAGGTAAGGGAACATTCATGAGCATCATTTTTGGTGCTCATATTCTACGCTTTACTACTCCCTTACGCTGCCTTTTTCGTGCCCTTCTTACTCCGCCTCTATCCTGTTCTCTGTCAGGAAAGGGCGCTACGCAGATGACGATTGGCGTAACACGATCGGCAACCCGTTTTGAAAACGCTGAAGCCTGTCGCAAAGAAAGACGATCTGCAGCAGGCTCTCCACTTCCGGCTGGGGTTGCGCTAAATAGTGCGACAATGCGTTTTCAACGAGCGTTAAGCCCAGCTCATTGGCCGTTTTCATGCTGTGTTGTAACTGCTCTCTTTGCGTTGAGGTTAAATGCCGACGTCCGGTGCAGGCCTGCGCGTCCAGCACATCAAGAATCGGGTGACAAACCCGCTGTGCCAGCGTGGGCAAGGGACGCTGCACCGTTTTGTGCCGCTTTCTCTCCGCAAATAGCGTTTGAATATAGCTAATAAAACTGGGCACGGTTTTCTTGGTCTTGATGGTCTGAAAATCTAAACAAAACGCGGTCACCGCGCTGCCATCACTCACCAGAAGAGAATAGGGCTGGAGATCAATGTCATTCCCACGGCGACGGGGCTGAACCAGCACTGCTACAATCGCCCACTTTTGCTGAGTGGCCTGTTTGAGCCTGTCTATGCGCTGATGCTGCGTTTTTTCCCAGTTTAGGCTCAGATACAGCGCATTATCCGCGTCATCAAAGACCGGCCAGACCACACGCTGCTCCACCTCATTCCAGACGACAGATTCATAGCGGTTTACATGCAGCAGCAGAGGCTGTGGGTAATCCTGATTCTCTTGCTCAAAATAGTGAAACAGCTGCGACCAGTCGGCAATGCCGCACGTCGATTTACACTGCGCATAGGCGACGGCAGGCCACGGCGAGCCCTCAAGATTCGCGTAACTGTCACCGCCTGCGGCCAATTTCCCATCGTCAGAAAAACGCGGGTGGTGCAGCGTAAAGGGAGCGCGCATGATGTGTTCGCCCAGCTGTTTCCACATGGCCTGCCCCTGCCATACGCCCTGCTGACTAAACGTCACATCATGGTAATCAGCCCGCGCTTGCGTACAGTGCACTAATTGCTGGTTTTCACTGTCCCAAAATGAAAAGGTGGCACCACGCGCACCGCCTTCGGTGACCCACCACTGCGCGCCCAATGGCACAAGTGATAAGGTTTCCAGCTGTTGTTGATACTGCCGCCGTACCTGCCCGCGCAGATGCAGCAAGCGCTCAGGCGTCGCCTGCTCAAGCTGGTATAGATACGCCGACAGACGGGCAATGAACAGCAGCACATCACGCTCTTCCAGACTGTAATGCCTGTCCGCTAATAGACTGACCTGTCCGCTCACATTGCGCAGGTAGCCCGCCAGCCGGGGGAGTCCTTCCGCACGCGCGGACATATTCAGCAAGTGAAGCTGTCGCGCACTGCTTTTACTGATATGCGACAGCCCCTGATTCATGATGTCCTGGATAAACGCATTAAGCGTAGCAATCAGCGTACGTTCATCGGCATGGAGCGCCCGCACCTGCGTTTCCTGAGCCAGACAATCCGCTGGCCACGGCCAGACGCGCTGATTGGCGGCAAAGAGGCAGGCAATAGCAGCAAGATGCAAGGCTGGCTGCTTCTCCCGCAAGAAATCCGACAACATGCCAGCAAATCCCGCCCCAGCCAGATAGATAACGGGGCTTTCCAGCGTTGGCAGGTGAATTTTAAGCTGGTTGGATAGCGATTCCGTCCTCACCGATTCTTCCGCCCATATCTGAACAAATCGCGCGGCATGCCGCGTTTGCCCTTTGCCGACCTGCTTCATTAACGCATCAGGATCAAGCTGTAAGATCTCGGCGATCACGTCTATCGGCTGTGCCGTGGCTTCCTCAGATGGGGCCGTGGTCTGCTCCGCACCGCAATCAGCATGGGCTTGTAACCACAGCACCGCCGCCAAAATGTGCTTACAGCAGCCCGAGGCTGGACAATCGCACCGCGCGGTTTGTATTCCCTGCGCATTCAGCACCACCTGCTGACCATCGCTGACAAAATGCCCTTCTTGCTCAGTATCGGTCACCAACGCTACCTTATCGCCAGCCAGATCTTTTTTTGCCCGGCGCAGCAAGCCGACATTCGCAAAAACGCTCAGCGCATCGTCATCATAATTCAGATAAAGGGATTGCCAGCTCATCGCATCACCTCCGCCAGCCATTGCGCAAAGTGCTCCGGCGTCAGCGCCGCAACATGCATGCCGCGGTCGGCCAATTTTTGCCCGATTGCGGTGTCGTATACCGGCTGTGCGGCATCATCAAGCGCCGCAAGTCCTAACAGCGTGATCTGCTGACTGTGCATGCGCTGCACGCAACTGAGCAGGCGATTCAGCGCGCCCCCTTCTTCAAAATCGCTGATTAACGTCACGATGGTGCGTTTCGGGTTTTGTACTTGCTGTTCGCAGTACTGCATGGCCTTCGCAATATTCGTCCCGCCCCCCAATTGCACCGTCATCAGCACGTCAACCGGATCGTGGGCAAGATGCGACAAATCAACCACCTGTGTATCAAATACAATCAGTGAAACCCGTACCGCAGGCAATGCCGCCAGAATGCTGGCGCAGACCGCCGCGTACATCACCGAACTGGACATCGAAGCGCTTTGGTCGACGCACAAAATGACATCCCACGGCATATGCCGCTGCATGCGTGAATTAAAATGCGGTGTTTCAATGACCAGCCGATTCTTCTCACGATCAAAATGCTTAAGATTGGCTGCAATCGTGGCACGCCAGTCGAAATTTTGACTGCTGGGAATCGGTGAACGTCGGAATCGATTACGGCGACCGGTGAGCGCATTCGTAAACGTCGGCCTCAGCGTGCGTAATATCTCATCGACCACCTTGCGAATAATGTCGCGCACCGCTTCACGCGTTTCTTCATTCATCCGTCCACGTAAACTCAATAACGCCTTAGCGAGCGCGGGCGTGGGTTCCATCGCTTGCAGAGCCTGCGGGTCGTTGAATAAATGCGAGATTTCATAGCGTTCAATCGCTTGCGACTGCATTCGTTCAAACGTGCTGCTGGGGAACAATTTACGCGCCTGATTGAGCCAGTTAACCGCCGTCAGTTGAGACTGATCCAAAGAGCCGTGCCGTCCTCCTTCCTGCTTAAGCCCACGACGCTGATATTCACGGCGATAGAGATAATCCAGAGTACGCTCAACTTTCAGGTCGTGTGCGTCAAAGGCCGCTTTACCTAATGCCTCGTCGGCATAGTGGCCCAGAATCAATCGCCAGCGTTTGCCGTTTTTTTCTTTATCATCAGACTGCGGATCTTGTGCACTCATCGGGCTGCACCCTTCTCTTTTTCATACCATGACAGTAAATCGTTTTCCGCCAGCTGCTGTTTCAGCTTTTGGTTTAACTGCATCGTCTGGAGCATCTCCTGCTCCGTGAAATCCGTTTGCCAAAGATGCATTTCCGGCTCAGAGAAACCACATTGTTCAGCGATATAGTTCGCTAACGTCGCATTCTGTTTCGGTGTGAGTTGGCTGAAGGCAAAGCGCAGGTCGGGCAACACATGCAGAAAACGATCATCATCCCACTGCGACATCAGCGCGTTTAACTTATCGACCAAACGCGGCGTTTTGATAATGAGCTCAGGGGCAGCGCGCATTAACCCCACAAAATAGCGAACCGCCTGCTCAGGATCGCTACCCTGACTAAAGACGTTCGATAGATGGTCATCAAGCGTTTGCTCATCAATGTCATCACCGAGATAGCGCAGCGCATCAACCGCCCCTTTTAACAAAGGCACGTCCTGTAACGCTGGGGCGATCTGCTGCAATTGGTGGTAAAAATCGCGGCTGGCGGTACTGGAGGGATCGAGCGTAGGCATAAATTCAATCAGCTCACGCAAGGCAAGCAATGCGGTAAAATGCTCTTCCTGCTGTGACTCATCGCCCGCGGTGATGGTCGGTAAGCAAAACAACGTCTGTGGAACCAGCTTAAACAGCAACTGAGTTAACTCAGGCTGATTGCGTAAGCCAAGAAAATCACGCCCGCGCCAGAGATGAATCAGGCTATGCCCGCATTCCACGAGCGAACTTAACCGAAAATCATTGTGTATATCGTCATGCAATAAACGGAATAGCCCAGCGACACGCGACGGTAATCCCAACAGCGCCGCCTGAATCAGCACACGCACTGCATTCTTGCTCGACCGATTCTGCCCCTGTTCCTCTAGCTGCTTTTCCAAATAGAGTAATTTATCGATGGCAATCGCTTCGAGCTGGCTTCCCTTCTCCGAGAGCGTAATCAATCGCCCTTCGATCGACGGTGTCCACGCATAGTGCCACTCTTCAAATAGCAGGTCGAGATTGTGGCCGCTCAAAAAATCAGGGCCATTACTGCGCGTTGCAAAACCCACTTCAAGGAAGCTCAACAGATGAAGAAAGCGGCTGCGGGCACGATGCTGCGGGTTGCGATAGATATCCAAACGGCTCAGTTTGACGAGCGTGTCATCAAGTTTAAAGCGATGATATTTCGCTAATCGATAGGTTTCATCAACCAGCGGAGGTGTTGCACTGCCTGCTGGGATTTGCCCTAACGCATGACCGGAAAACGCCTTTTTGATCTCAAGCCACAGATCGCTTTGCGCATCATCAATGCTGCCTTTGATAAAACTACTTTGTAGCCCATCCAGCAGGTCATAACGACCAGGGCCTTCATGCCCGCGCAATGCCGCTAAGCGAACACTCTGCTCTACCGCATTTTTTACCGTGATATAGCTGGGGGGATCGTCAAAAGATTTAGCGCGGAGCAAGCTGGCAACCTCAGACAAAAAACGCATCCCCATGTTATTGCGGTGTTCCTGAGTCGTGAGCGCTCGCCCCGTTTCCGCCAGCCGATCGTCCCGCTGCGCCATGAGCATGTGCCAGCTTCGCTGATAGTACGCGGGCGCAGGCATGCCGGAGGCATACCCATTGAGCGCATCTAATCGGTCAAAGCTGTAGCGGATTAGCCACGCACTGTCGTTTTCCGCCTGCTTCAGCTGTTTTTGGTACAGCTTCTTCGCAGCATCCGTGAAGGCATTGAACGATTGAGCGTCGTGAGACAGCCCTTCGAGCAGCGCCAGCGAATGAAAACCCCCAGTCACGACCAGAATTTTCCCTGTAGGATGTTCAGCACGAACCTGCATGATAGCGGCGAGCATATGCGCCTCACGCTGTGCAGATCCCTCCGCTTCCAAAACCTGAGGCTCATAGTCCAGTCGTGCCAACGCACACCAGACTAACGTATCGCGGAAAAGCTGTTGCCAGTCGGTCAGCGCCTCAATCGAACGTAATTCAAATAAATGCTCCCACAAGTCATCGTGATCGCGGCAATAGCATTTTTTTGCGAGTGCCGAAATGAACTGGCTGTGGGCGAGATAACGCTCCGCTTGCAGGCTCTGGCTGACGTCATTCTGACGTTCCTCAATCGCGATTTGCTCAACCCACGGCAAATCAATAAAGCGCAGCGTCGCGTTGTGACGATGCCCCGCGTGCAGCGCAACCCATTCGGGCGAATAGTCACAAAAAGGGAAAAAAGCGCTGCGCGTGGTCGCTTGCGGCGTTTCGCCCTCTTGCGGCTCGCGGGCTTGAAAATCAGCCTGCCCCATCACCGCGATAGGGGGCTTCGCGTCAGGGTGAAGCAAATCGGGTAACAGGTGATTAAAACTGACCGGTGCCTCAATCAGAATATGATCGGGCTGGATACCATCAATCAATGACAGCAGGCCGTAGGCACAAGCTGGGCTATGGTGGCGAACCGGCGCAAAATAGACCTGCTGCGATTGCAAAAAATCCCATGTTGCCAGCGCCTGTTCCATCCGTGCGGGCAATACGATGTTCGAAAAACTCACCAGCGCGTTTCCTCATGAAAAAGTGTCCGTGAAATCATCAACAACAATTGGCCACGGCCTTACTTCCAAAACTGTCGTGAGGCATCATAAAACGCTTTCCAGTCATCGCTGCTTTTGGCCCTTTCTCGCGCCACGTTATCAACGTAGTAGCGCATACGTTTTGCATCGTCAGGATTATCTTTTAATACCACACCAATAATCTGGCGGGCGATGGCGCCCGCATTCAGCGTGCTATCGCCCAGATAATGCGCCTCAAGCGCGGAGGCATAGGCAATGTTGACCGCTTCCGCACTCGACATCACCGCATCTGGCGTTTTGATGCTGCCGCCGTCGCGCGTATTGCCCGAGCGCAGTTCCTGAAATGTGGTCACCAGCAGTTCAATGACGCTCGGTGGCACGGTGACAAGCGCGGCCAGATCGCCCAATTCACGCGTAAGCTGCGTTTGAATAAGCGCAATTTCGAATTCAGGGTCTTGAATCGGCCTCACGGTTTCAAAGTTAAAGCGCCGTTTTAATGCGGCTGACATTTCATGTACGCCGCGATCGCGCAAGTTCGCCGTGCCGATCAGGTTAAAACCGGGCTTGGCACTGATCCGCCCTTGCTCACCCATTTCAGGAATCATCAGCTGTTTTTCAGACATCAAAGAGACTAGGACATCTTGTATTTCCGGTGGGCAGCGGGTGATTTCCTCAAAACGGACAATCCTGCCCTGCATCATCCCCTGATAGAGCGGTGAACCGATAAGCGCGCGCTCGGTGGGGCCTTCGGCAAGCAGCAGCGCATAGTTCCATGAATACTTGATGTGGTCTTCCGTCGTTCCCGCCGTGCCTTGAATGGTCAGGCCGGAATCTCCCGATATTGCCGCCGCAAACAGCTCAGACAGCATGGATTTTGCGGTTCCGGGCTCGCCAACCAGCATCAATCCCTGTTTCCCCAGCAGCGTCACAATCGCCCGATCGACCAGCGCGTTATCGCCAAAAAATTTCGCGGAAATAGCTAAGGCATCGTCACCGAGAATAAACTGGCGTACCGCACGGGGTGAACGCAGCCAACCCTGCGGCTTCGGGTTATTTTCGTCCGCTTTGGTCAGGCGTACTAATTCATCAGCAAAGCGGATTTCAGCATGTTGACGAAGCACATTGCTGGCTGTCTGTGAGTGTTTTTCCATGTTCGTGTCTCTGTTCGCCACAAAATAATGAACGAAGCCAGCACAAGATGTACTGGCTCCATAAGCGGATTACCAAGGCGTTTTGCTTTCCCAGTCGGCATCGTATCCCGAGCAGGCCTGTGCGACTTTCAGGTAATCGGCATAGCTTTCTGCCAGTAAAATAGGCGGAACGTCCCGTAATGTCAGATTGTTGCGATCCCAATAATTTTGCTGATTTTTCTCAAAGCTCAAATCAAACAAAACCGCTGGAATATTTTCTTCTGGCACGTAGCTACCGCTAAACCCAATATTGACGTACAAGTTCAAGCTACTGAAATGCTTGTAATAATGGCTAAACGACCCGCCATCTTCCGCTGGCGCACGCTGGTATCCCATCTTGGTTAAGACGCCGCGCAGCGTGAACGTATCGGTCAACCACCCTTTTTTATCCTCAATTTCAACCAATTTACTCTCGAGTGCGGGCAGCGTGTTCACCATCTGCGAGAACAAGAACGTCACTTTATAATCGTTAAAATGCGCAAGCCAGGCCTCACGCGTCTCGTTATCGACAATCGCGGCATGTGCAAGCTGAATCACCGTACCGCTTGATAATTCAACCTCATCATCCTCAAGATTAATTAAGCAACCGTCATCCGTTGGCCTGAAGGTATTGAGCACCTGCTCATCCTTCACTTCTTGCCACACCAGACGCTCGATCAACGGACGCATCACG
Organism: Pectobacterium odoriferum; assembly: GCF_009931295.1. NCBI lineage: Bacteria > Pseudomonadati > Pseudomonadota > Gammaproteobacteria > Enterobacterales > Pectobacteriaceae > Pectobacterium > Pectobacterium odoriferum. The sequence continues at coordinate 165,964 of NZ_CP034938.1, forward strand.
GGATGGCTCATGATGTAAGTCTGCCAGTCCTCACTCGACCATTGGCGCTGAGCACACATCGATTCATACAAGCGTGCAGTTTGCAGATCGATCACCTGTTTTAGCTCTTGTTTACTTGATGAGAATAGCTTTTTCGCTTCTTTTATCTGCTCTTCGTTATCCGTTTTACGCGCCGCAGGCAGGGCTTTAATCTCTTTGCCTTCTGGGTTCAGCAGCACTAATTTCTGCTTGCTGTCCATGCGTGCGGTAAAGGTCCGCTCACCGTATTCCAGCACCAGCGTGCCCGTTTCATCCAACCCCGCCGTAGGGATCGTGCGGTCGGCCAACTCATCGGCACTCCAGCCATTGCGGTCGGCAATCTCTTTGACTAGCTCACGCGCCTTTCCCTGAATCGCCGCGGTACGGTAGCGGCGTGAAAGGGAGAGCAACAATTGGATAATAAGCGGATCGTCGCTAATCGCCATCGCGCTGATCATCGCTTCGATCTGTGAACGACGCTGATAATGGTCACGCGTGTAATTGCGTAATGCAGAGACGGCAACATGGCCTTCGATATGGCTAATCAACGCCAACATACCTTTCTCGGTGATGGCAGAGCCTAAATAGCGCCGTAAGACTTCATTCTTTATTTCTTCTGTCGTCTGCTCCAGCGTGTAAGTCTCATATTTTTGGTAATACTCAGGGTAAAGTTCAAGATAACGTTGATAGCTTTTTAAGCGTCCCGGTGCATCCTTATGCGCTTCCAGCATCGCTTCTTCCAGTGACGGATTTTTTACATCCTGCGTGATGAAGGAATGTAAAACAAAATGGCCCAGCTTCTGCTGGCTCTCTTTGGCTAATAACCCGACATAGCGTTGCAATAACGTGTTACCTGCGGGCATTTTTAATTTCACCGCCAGAATGATCCACCATTTGATAATGTCGGCATCGACGGCCTTGCCGTTTTCCCATTTCAATGGCGGTATCGCGTTATAGTCAAACCAGCTCATGCTCGCGGGAGGGCTTGTCTTCAACCCCTTTAATGCTTCTTCACGCAAGATTTTTTCTGACAAATAGGAAGAAATATCCTCACCAAACTTCTCTAACGCCGCCAGCAATGCAGCACGGACGGTTTCTCTCTTCTCTTTTTTTAACAACGCATAAAGCGGCGCGATGCTGTCTTTATGTTTTATCCGCGCAAGCCATTCGATCGTGGTAATACGGATTTCTTGTTTCGCGGAATGTAGGCTTTCCTGTGCATTCACATGTACGTTCGGCAATTTTTCAAGCAGTTGCTGTGCACTGATGCGAAACGTTTTATTTTCGCCTAATGCCAGCTCCATAATCCGTGGAATAAACTGTACAGGAATGGCAGGATATTTACCGAGCAGCTCAAAGGCATGGCTTAATTCAAATTTTCTATATTGGCTATCGCTCTTATTAGGCAATAAGCCTAACGCTTCGGAAATATAATCAGGATAGAGAGAGAAAAATGGCCAGAGTTGCTCCGATTTAGAAAAGATCTTCAGCCCATTATGATAAGTCTCTAAACAGAGCGCAGCGACTACTCGTGCGGGTTCACGGCAGGCTAATTTTTGTAAAACATCTTCAAGCTGACGTAATTCTAATGTCGCAATAATATGAAATGGAATTTCACTTTCCATTTGATATGAATTTAAACTGAGGTTGTTTTTTTTATTATTTGAAATAATCCTCATAGCATGATAAAGCGTAAAATCAGGAAGATTTCTAATGCGCTTTTTATATTGAATAATACTAATATCTTCTTTAGACAGACGAACATCGTCAGTATTCAATACGTCGATCAAGGTACGGCAGTGTTCGACGGTGATTTTTTGGAATTCTTTATAATATTTTTGTGCCCATGTATATTTATTCAGGCTCGATACATTCTCAGCTATCTCTTTTTCAGCACTGACTCGTGCTTTTTCCAGCATCTCGATAAAATTTTCGACAAGAATATCTCTTGCGCTTTCAGGCAGCGGCGTATCAACAAGCAACGTTAGCTCAGGTAATTCAGGAAATTCAATATCTTGTGCCGTATCGACAACGTCAAAACGCGTCATCGCACTCTCAATATTTTTTATGACGGCTTTACTTTTTTCTAGCTGCAAGGCGCGTTCTAAAATCGCTTTATTTTCACCCTGACGAGCAAAAAGATCGGCAGCCAGAGATCGCTGTTTTGGCGTTCCGTTAAACAGAATATCGCTTAAATGGGCTTTAACATCGTCAGCAGGAAGAATGTTTAGAAGCGGCTCAGCTTCAACACGTACCGTTTTTTTTTGATCTATTGCCAACTTAACAATCACATCTGAGAACAAAACGCGCAGTGTTTCCCGCTCGGACAAATACTTCAGAAACTGAACCAACCCAGATGCAGAAAGTTTTTCAACCAATGTTGTGCGAACAAACTGCGCATGATGCTCAATGTATATCTGTAAATCAGGAAGTTCAAAGAAAATACTTAGTCCTGAATTATAGTATTCTGATATTTCTTTTCTATCAAAAATAACAAATAAAATATTCTCACCTGCATCATGACTCTGCTCATTGGCAATCAGTTCAGTAAGAAGTTGAATGCTCCAGCCAGCACGATGCGTTAATTTCATTTTCTCATTGGATGTGCTTTTTAACGTAGTGGACAGCGCATCACAGAGTAAATAAATCATCCAGCTTGGCACTTCATTGGTTATCAGTTTTACATTTTTACCCTGACATGCCGCAGCCAATACCTTCGCGAAACGTACCGTTTGTTCGTTCGTTAACTCTTTACCTACCATGGAATAGAGTTTATAGCGCGAATTTCTCGCTTGCCTTATTATTTTATTATATTCGCTGGAGTTAAAATGGTTATTCTGAACATACCACCAATCAAGCGTCCCAGGCTTATCCAGAAGCACGATCGTTTTACTGGCATCCAGCTGATTTAGAGCATAAAGAACCTCAGGTTCAGTACCTGTCATGACATAGTGAAATAGTTTTTTTGGCAAAACTTTATCAAGTTCTGCAAGCGGCAAGAGAGATTCTTGCAGCAGTTTCTCTGTTGACGTTACTTCTTTATCGCCAAAAATGGATAAAAGATCGAATAATTTCTTTGTCATGCCAGCGCCTAATTATGTATAGATAAACAGTACTTTTTTAGCATGATTTGTGATTATTCTCAATTTTAAAAATCATATTTTTTTACAAATTTTAGTTTCGCTTATTGTGACTTATATAGTGAATAAATCCAATTTATTTGAATCTTATCCAAAATTTTAGATGAAAATAGAATTGGTTGAAAATATAGCAACATTAATGAAAACATCAGAAATTACGTGACTATTTTCAGATAAAAAAACCCGCCGAAGCGGGATATTGTCAAGCCTGTTTCAGGTGTTCGCTAAGCGTTTCAACAATAAACGTATTCACTGAAATTTGACGTTCAGCGGCCGCAATGGTCAATCGTTCCCCGAATGATTCAGGGTAACGGAGGGTGAATGTTTTCACCTTCTCTTCACGCTCGTAAGGTTCAATGCCATTTTCCTGACAGTCTTCCAGATATTCGCGTAGCGAAATTTCACCCTCGCTTCTCAAGCCATTAATACTGTCGGCAACAAAATCACAGTAGCCAGATAAACCAATAAACTTGCCACGAAACATACCCATTTCCGGTACGTAACTGATAATGGCCGGTTGTCCAGAAATAACCATCGTATTTGGTGTGTTGAGTGCTTTCGTCATGGTTTTACTCCTATACTTTCCAGCCATTCACGCAGGCTAACCAGTGCACCTTTATCAGTATCCGGTGACGGATGAGGACGATGGAATCGGGCGATACTCCCGTTCAATAAAAATCGCACTCGTGACCCGCTACCTTCCTTAATTTCACCGCCTAACGCAGTAACGAGTGACTCAATACTCGACCATTTAACACCTGAAAGTACTGGTGTTTTGAAAATTTGGTTCAGCGTTTCCCGCTGCTTCTTTCGTAGGCTGGCTATTTTTCCCCGCATGACCGATTCCATGATGTCATTTACTGAAGTCAGTATAGACACCGCCAATATGAAGTCAAATGATGAAGTCAAAGCACGCTATCTGCTTTAAAAAAAACCAAAAAAAACCCTCCATCATGGAGGGCAAAAAGACAGGGATGGTGTCTATGGCAAGGAAAAACAGGGTGTGTACCTACTACACATTACTACTCGGACTGCACTATATTTCCTACAGACTACTTACTACACTAGCGCTACTACTCAGAATTACTTGTCGTGCCTGGTGCTGGCACGCCCATCTGGTTAAACATGGATATCTGCTGCTGCATCTCTTTCATGCGTTGCTTATGCTTCAGCTCTAGTATCTCTTTCTGCGCTGGCGTCAGCAGGTTATACATTTGGTTGCGCACTCGGGTCATCTGAATCTGACGCTCAAGCTGCACACTCATCATTCGGGTTATCTGCGCTCGCACCGCCGCTTCATCAAACGTTTCTGCCGTCACCAACTTATGCATGGCTTTAACATCTTCGGCATTAAACGCCGGTTTGTCCTGACGACTCTGGTGCATCAAATCACGCATTTGCTGACGCTGTTGCTCAGTCAGCCTCACGCCATCGAACATACCTTGCTGGCTGGGTGCGCCCTTTGTGGCGGAATCATCGATATGCCAGCCGCTCTCCGGGGTGTCTCCACTTTCTGCTGCAAAGGCGGTAAAAGTGCCTAACATAAGCAGTGAAGCAAGAGATAAGGTTGCGAACTGTTGCATCAATAACTCTCCAGAGCGGTACGTCATTTTGTGAATCAATGAGCAGGAGTCTACGCATCTTGCTGCAAACATGCGTCAGAGGATGTAAAACTACGTAAAGTCATGGAATAGCGCTAATCTATGTCGTATTTTGCCCTTGGAGGTAGAGAAAACATGAATAAAATTCTGCTGGTTGATGACGATAGAGAACTGACCGCTTTACTGAAAGAATTGCTCGAAATGGAAGGTTTTAACGTCGTTGTCGCCTACGACGGCGAGCAGGCGTTACAGATATTAGATAACACCATTGACCTATTATTACTGGATGTGATGATGCCGAAGAAAAACGGTATCGATACATTAAAAGAACTACGACAACAGCATCAAACACCGGTCATCATGCTGACCGCCCGCGGCAGCGAACTGGACCGCGTTCTTGGTCTGGAATTGGGTGCCGATGATTATCTGCCAAAGCCCTTTAACGACCGAGAACTGGTGGCGCGGATTCGCGCAATTCTCCGCCGTTCCAATTGGACCGATCAACAGCAGGCGGGGGATAACAGTGCCCCGACGCTAGAAGTCGATGGTCTGCGTCTGAACCCCGGACGACAGGAAGCCAGCTTTGACGATATCGTGCTGGATCTGACGGGCACCGAGTTTACGTTGCTCTATCTGCTGGCACAGCGGCTGGGACAGGTGGTTTCCCGCGAGCATTTAAGTCAGGAAGTGCTGGGGAAACGGCTGACACCGTTTGATCGCGCGATCGATATGCATATCTCGAACCTGCGACGTAAATTGCCAGAACGCAAGGACGGTCTGCCTTGGTTTAAAACGCTGCGTGGACGAGGCTATTTGATGGTATCGGCTGCATGATCAATAGTTTGACCGCTCGCATTTTTGCCATTTTCTGGTTAACGCTGGCGCTGGTACTCATGCTGGTTCTGATGGTGCCCAAGCTGGACTCGCGCCAGCTTACCGCCTTGCTGGAAAACGAGCAGCGGCAGGGCATCATGCTGGAACAACACATTGAAGCAGACCTCGCCAACACGCCAGCTAACGATCTGCGCTGGTGGCTACGGCTGTTCTGGGTGCTGGAGAAGTGGGCTCCGCCCGGGCAGCGGCTTTTTCTGGTCACCAGTGAAGGTCGGATCTTCGGCGTAGAAAAGCATGAAACCCCGATTGTGCGTAATTTTATCGGGTTATCGGATAACGCCGATCATCCGCAAAAGAAAAATTACGGCCGCATTGAGCTTCTTGGCCCCTTTGCGATCCGCGATAGTGATGACAACTACCAGCTTTATCTGATTCGTCCCGCCAGCAGCCCGCAGTCAGATTTTATTAGTCTGCTGTTTGACCGCCCTTTGCTGCTGCTAATCTTCACCATGTTGATCAGCTCACCGCTGCTGCTCTGGCTCGCCTGGAGTCTGGCGAAACCCGCACGTAAGCTCAAACATGCTGCCGACGAAGTCGCCAAAGGCAATTTACGCCAGCACCCTGAGCTGGAATCTGGACCGCAGGAGTTTCAGGCGACCGGCGTCAGCTTTAACCAGATGGTCAGCGCATTGGAGCGGATGGTCACCGCGCAGCAACGTCTACTGTCGGATATCTCTCATGAGCTACGCACGCCGCTGACACGCTTGCAACTGGCAACGGCGCTGCTGCGTCGACGTCAGGGTGAAGGCAACGAACTGAACCGCATCGCGACAGAAACCCAGCGGCTCGACAGCATGATTAACGATCTGTTGGTGCTCTCACGCAATCAGCACAAGAACGAGCTAACCCGCGAGTTCCTGCGTGCCGATGAATTGTGGGGCAATGTGCTGGATGATGCCGCTTTTGAAGCCGAGCAGATGGGGAAAACGCTGGAGGTGCCCTATCCTCCGGGGCCGTGGACGCTCTTTGGCAACCCTGCCTCGCTCGACAGTGCGCTGGAAAATATTGTGCGCAACGCGCTGCGTTATTCTCACAACCACATCGAAGTGGCCTTCTCGGTGGATAATCAGGGCATCACCATCAAAGTGGATGACGATGGCCCCGGCGTGAGCCCGGAAGATCGCGAACAGATTTTCCGCCCCTTCTACCGTACGGATGAAGCGCGTGACCGTGAATCCGGCGGCAGCGGTTTAGGGCTCGCCATCGTAGAAACTGCCATTACACAGCACAAAGGCTGGGTAAAAGCGGCAGACAGTCCACTGGGCGGATTGCGCCTAATCATCTGGCTGCCGTTGCATCAGCGGTAAACCAGACAGAGGCGAAGACTATCCTGACGCATGAGTTTTCTCTCAATGCGTCAGGACTCCTTCGTAAGCCAGAAAACGTAGTCTATTTAGAAATAACGCCGCAGAAAGGCTTTGCGGTGTAACCAAGCTACTGAATACATTCCCCAAACGAGAGTTCCTCCCACCTCTGCTGTATGTATTTTCTAAAACTAATCATCAAAGGGGATTGATACTCTCTATATCTCCACACCAGATAAGTCTCTAGCGTAGGTATTTTCCAGTCTGGAAGAACCCATTTTAATTCTCCAGAATTAAGATAGTCTCGAACAAACCAATACGGTGCAGCAATACCAACACCCTTCCCCTCTAAAACCAGATTGACTATCGCCGTAATATTATTTGACGTTAATCTCGCGTCAATTTTTATCGATTGCTGAACACTCTCATCCTCTTTTGTGAATGTTAAATCCGCCAGTGATGGGTGGTTTAACATCAACACATTATGAGCATCAAGATCGTTAGGATTGACAATTTTATTATTTCTATGTAAATAATCAGGGGTAGCACACACCACAAGGGGCATCGGTGTTAATTTACAATGAACGAGGTCAGGACTATTCATGAACCCGCTTTTCAGCACCAAATCGTCAAATTCAGGAGAACTCACCGACAAATCACATCCTTCCCTTGAAAATAAATCAATGCTAACGTCTTCGTGCTCACCTATATAGTCAAAAACCCATTGATTCGAGATGTTTTCGCACATAATACTCGGGGCGGAAAATCTAAGCTTCCCACAAATTTTACCCGTATCATCCCCAATTTCAGAGAGTAACGAGTAGACTGAAGAGACGATAGTCTTCGCTTTTTGGTAGGTAAAATTTCCTGCGTTTGTTATTTCAATTCCACGAGAGTTTCTGCGCAACAATGTGGAACCCAGCAATGACTCCGTCTTGGCAATTGATTTACTGATCGTTGACACGCTCGTACCCAGCTTTTTCGCGGCCAATGAAAAACTACCACATTCAACAACAGTGTAAAAAACAACCCAATCATTTATTAATTTATTTTTATAAAGCATAACAACAACCTTAGTTAAAATTAATTAAATTGCAATTTTATTCTCTTAAAGTAAAAATTTTCTATTATTTTATTGAATATCATTTTTATATACTTCAGGCAATAATAAATTGCGGATTGACATAGGCTGTGTTGAATAAATCGAATTTTCGGCGGGAAACAGGATCAGATCGCTCTCACCCCTGACAGCGCGTGGCAAAGCAGAAGTTCAAAATCACCAATTGGAAAACCTATGTGGAGAGATAGCGCATCTGGTCATTGATTCCACCGGGCTGAAAGTGTTCGGCGAGGGGGAATGGAAGGCCAAAAAGCACGGAGCGGAATCAGGCAGTGGCGTATCAGCGGCTGACAGGCAACAACAAGTTATGGAAAGAGAAAATGGGCTATCACCTGCGTTCAGTGGCGGAAACGGCGATGTCGCGGGTAAAAAAAAGTGTGTGTGGGACGGCTGACGCTACGGAACTACGATGCGCAGGAGGGTGAATCAATGGCGTTAGTGAAAGCACTAAATATCATGACATTACTGGGTATGCTGCACAGCGTGCGCATTACCTAAAAGGTGTGGGAACAGTTTTGCTGTATCTCGAAAAGTATTTATTCAACAAAGCTATTAACATAACTAAGATAATTAATCTTATTATCATTTTCGCAACAAATACTTTTTGAAATATATAAATATATATAATATCAAAGCTAATTATTTAACTTTACACCAATGACTCTCTGCTTCAAGTTGGCTGCGTTTAAATACTCAGCCTAAAGGGGCGCCGCAAGCGGCGTTCAAATCGGCTTAGCCGATTTGTCCTTACTCACCCCTGTCACCTGCTCTGGCAATTGACTGGGGTGTGACAAAACATGCCAGTCACGCTAATTGATCAACGTGAACGTCAGTATTGATTCGCTGCGCTGCGGACTACTGACCTGGGCCTCTGATTCTGCCAATATCGGTTGTATCTCCACGCGTGCAGTCAAGGACTTACCCGCGGCAATTCTCCCCTCAAGTACGGGCACCAATTGCATTCCAGGACTTAATATCACCGCCCGACCGCCGTTATTTGTCACTTCCCCCGTCGGCGTCAGTACTTGCAGTTCTACCGCATTCCCATCCAACTGTGCATCCATCAGGCGCAGGCGGGTAACACCGTGTTCACCGTAACGCAATTCTCCCCGTTCACCGCCTTCCCCCTGAACCAGCAACTTAATGGTTCGGGTGTATGGACAAACCACACTCAGCATCAGTGAACGCATACCGGGAGAGACGGTGCCTTTTGCAGCATCCTGCAACTGCCAACGTGACATGATGCCGTAATCGACCACTGGATTGCTAACTGATAAGTGACAGCGATTATCGGTTAGCCGCTCTGGCACCACGCTGCCCATAGTGTCAGGATGTGGAATTAGGTCAGCAGTGCTGGAAAAGGTTACACCCGCCAACAGCGCCAACATCCACCGCCTACAAAACATGTTCATATCATTATCCTTATCGACAAGTTGCCGCTGCGTTTTCATAGAAGCCAAGGCTCTCAACGGCTTCCGGCAGGTCAAGCTTCATACTACACACCGTCCTACCCGAGCTTTGCACCTCCAACAGCATGCCAGGAGCGGCATCTGGCACAAAAACCGAGCCATCGTCACCGACCACGGTGATTAGGTTGCCGGAATCATCAAATACGCTGGCACCCGGCTGAATACGTTTACCGTCCGCCATCATCGTTTCAACCAGCACGCGACGCGTGCGTATAACGTCAAAATCTACTCTACCAATAGCGCCCCGCGCCATTTCGGCATCCTGCCAGGCATTGCTGACATCGACATTTTTCGCCAGACTACGGGTATCGATTTGAACACCTGACCGGCGGTAGCCATTCAGTGTCGGCAGTACTGCATACCCCCATCGGTTAGTCCACACCGGGCCTCCTGGTGTATCCAGTCGTACCCCCGATTCTTTCCCCACCCGAGCAATACCAAAGGTCTCTGCTACCCGGTAAGGAGAGAGGGTTGCCCCTCCTTCATGGAACACTGCGCCACCGCTGGCACGCGCAGACCAATTCGTATAATTATCACTATCATGGCTTAGGCTAGCACTGAGTTGACTGACTGGCGTCACGAAATCCACATTGCCACTGGCAGAAGTGCGATTGTTGCGTAAATCGCGATCGGTTGCGATGCTCCAGCCGCGGTCTTGACTGGTGCGCTCGCTGTAGCGAACACCAGTACGGGTATTACGTTTGGACGTGTTCAGGTAACTATTGATATCTCGTCCCTCACCTAGCGGCATACTGAACGAGACGTATAAGCGGTCATCCGCTCTGCCATTGATCGTAGCGGTATTGCGCTCAAGACTAACGCTCAGATAGGCACGTTCAAACTGACGGCTCCAACTGCCACGCAGATAGTCGGTGTTGTTACCAGCAAAGGTAGTACTACGCGCCCATGACAGCGAAAAACTGCCAAGCACCTCTTCCGACCAGCTGACACCGCTTCCCCACTGATAGCGGCTTCGGCTTTGGCTATTCGGGTTATCCAAAGAATCCCGTTGCAACGCATCACTCAGTTCTCGGTATTTGGAGGTCTGCTGACTCCCGGTGACGTTGACACTAAGGCGTTCGCTCAGGCTGTGGCTGAGAATGGTAGACGCCAAAGCGCCAGTGTTCCCGCGATCTACATCCTGAGCCAATGTAGCCTGAAGGCTGAGGCTAGTTGGGTCAAACAGTTGAGTTTCCAGATTCACGGAGCCGGCACGATAGGGAGCGGAACCCAATACTCCTGCATTAAGGCTTGTGAAGGGCGTCATCTGCCAACCCGTGGCGATAGTTCCCACTAGGGGAGATTGACCATACTGCTGCTCAAGACGGCCCGCACCAAATGACAAGCCAGGAGAAACCCGAGGTACACGCGTCAACAAAGTAGCCGCAGGGACGGTAAACTGACGTGTCTGGCCATTGCTACCAGTCAGGGTAACAACCAGATCGCTACGGGTATTAAGTAGAGAAAAACCCTGTAATCGGAAAGGGCCTGCCGGTATGGTTGTACTGTAAACCAACACGCCAGACTGGCGAACTTCGACCACAGAGGGCGTCTCCGCCACCCCCTCAACCAGCCCAGCACCACCGTTACCGGAGGTCAAAGCCGACTCAGGAAACATTTGGAAGCCTTGAACCTGACCCGTGCCGAACAGTGAATTCGATAAGCCAATCTGACCGAGTTGCAACACCTTTTTAAGGCCGACAAAACTACGCTGTGCATAGGCAGCCTGATGGCTAATACGGTTCTGATTATTAAAGCGGGTAAAAGTCTGGCGGCTGCGCATAATCCAATCTCCAGCATTGAGTCCCGCTTCGGTATCGACCTGACTGAAATCAATGCTCCCCATCCCGCCGGATGAATTCATGTACTGAGCAGAATAGTTGAGCATGCCGGCCACGCCGCCATGCTGCCAGTTGCCATCATCAGTATCTGACGAACTGAGCGCTTCAGTGGGGACGATCAGATGGAGCTTACCCTCGCCTGGCTCAGGCCGTATTTCAGCTTGCGGCCAGGCACGACGTAGGTCAAAACAGGCGATACTCTCTGCATAATCAGGTGGTGAAGCCAGCCGAGCCTGACGCTGAAAGGCGCGATCGGCACACAATGTGCCTTTCTCATCAAAACGCACTTTAATGCGTCCACGATGATCGCCGTTTACCGTCAGCACTACGCTTGACTCCCCGGGCATAAAACGTGGTGCATGGCTAAATAGTTTGGCAATGCTAGGGTCAATTCCACGTTCCTTCAGAACATCAGTATCAAAGGTTAGATGATCATGATCGGTGTTATCGATAGCTGCGCGGGCTAAACCAACACAGCCGACGGCGAGCAACAGTGGAAGAACGCAACGCCATGGTCGATGTTGGCTAATGCACGAATAATATGACATACCACTTCCCTCATGGCAGCAGAGGTGCTTCGTAACTATCGACAGTAAAGCCCCAAGTAGTTGCTGGTGATATCTTTACTCGGTCTGTCGCTCCCCCCGTTTTCTTCACCTCGCTGGTAAGCATCAGTTGCTGCCCCGGCAAGATATAAGTATGCGGCAGTACCCAGGTCGAACGATCTGGCAATGTCGTGACGCCCGCCCCAAGGCGAACAACGTATGGCGATGGGTTATGGACGCTCAGCTTTCCTTCCTTGAGTGACCATATGAGGCGTTTCCAGGGAGCCTCATCACGGGCAAGGCCAGCAGGACGAATGATGACTGGCAGGTTCTGTCGTACGGTCATGCGCACGATGTTCTTGTCTTTTTCCTGCGGGGTCACGCCTTCAAATATCACACGCTTGAGGCGTTCGGTTTTAAGCGGTGTTTTCGTGGTCAGCATGAAACGCACACGCTGGGTCTTTCCGGGTTCGACACGGGCAGTTGGCGGGGTGATGATAAGCAACTTTTCCTCGTCCTGTTCGATATTCTTCAGCGTCGTCAGCAGCAGTACGGGAAAGGTGTCAGTGTTTTTCAGGTTGATAGCACCCTCTCCATCACCTTCCTCAACGATAACTACTGAAGACTCAGGCAACATGCCTGTGGCATGGGCGTTGGTGGCAAGCAACCACAGCGCAGCAAGTGAGGCTGCGAAAAAAGTAGAAAAATTCATACGAAACTCCATTGGTCCCAGAAAGTAAAAGAAATGAAAATTGGCCAGATGTGGCCAGAAAGACCGGGCGCGAAGCCCGGTCAACCGCTGATAAGCGTGTTATAAATAGACCAGTTCCAGCGTGGTCAACCCATCCAGCTTGACGGGTTTGGAGAGGTCAAGCGCAGAGGCCCGAGTGATATAGGCCTGCACACCCAGTTTGCCGGCAACCGCTTTGAACGCGATGGGGGTTGTACCGCCTTTTGCTGCCCAGGTAAGCTGATGGCTTTTATTACTGACATTAAACAGAGAACCATTATCAAATGTCTTGGTGCTCCATTTGTCGGATGAATTTTGGCGCACTAGCAATGAGGAACTCTGATCATCAACGGTATAGGAATCCGGTACAAACCGGATGCCATATCCTCCGATGTTTTCACCGTTATCAGACTTTCCTAAGCCCACAACATTTATAGATGCCGTATTAAAGAGTTTCCCCTTAAACACCTTATAACCGCTAGTACTGTCAATTGCATCAGTACTCGTATCGGCCTTCACACCGATAGCATTCACCGCGACTTTGGCAGGGGCATCACACGTTATGGAAAAATCTACCTGTTTTTCCTCTAACACCGTATAGGTATCTTTGTTTAGCGACGTAGGCGAAATAACACCATAATCAATGGTGCCACCGCCAGTCAGTGCTGGTTTACAGGCCGCCGGCGTGATGGTGCCAATCACTTTGACATCAATGCTCTCCGCCATGACACCGGTCGATGTTGCGGTCAACACTGCCAGTGCACAGGCGGTTTTTGTTACTTTATTCATCATAATAACCTCTCTATCTTATGTATTAATAGAATCGGAAGAAAGTACTCTCTTATGAATTAATAGAATCGGAAGAAAGTACTCTCTTATGAATTAATAGAGTCGGAAGAAAGTACTCTCTTATGAATTAATAGAATCGAAAGAAAGTACTCTGTCCGACGGGTAATAGTGAGAATATCCTCCAAAAATCATTGAATAAATGACAAAAAATAGCAATTCAGCACTGCCATAATTGGAGTGTTCTCTTCAGTTATCACATCACCGAAAATTTATTTTACTAACGTCACGTATTCCATTAGAGAATAAAACATCTCTCCCTATAACGTGTAAAATAGGCACGAGAAAATTCTCGATTTCCTAAAATAAATAAACAAGGATTGACCCCAATGAATCGAGAAAAGGCCGGACACAAAACCGATCAATCGCAGATAATTGCATTACAAATAGACCAGTTCCAGCGTGGTCAACCCATCCAGCTTGACGGGTTTGGAGAGGTCAAGCGCAGAGGCCCGAGTGATATAGGCCTGCACACCCAGTTTGCCGGCAACCGCTTTGAACGCGATGGGGGTTGTACCGCCTTTTGCTGCCCAGGTAAGCTGATGGCTTTTATTACTGACATTAAACAGAGAACCATTATCAAATGTCTTGGTGCTCCATTTGTCGGATGAATTTTGGCGCACTAGCAATGAGGAACTCTGATCATCAACGGTATAGGAATCCGGTACAAACCGGATGCCATATCCTCCGATGTTTTCACCGTTATCAGACTTTCCTAAGCCCACAACATTTATAGATGCCTCATTAAAGAGTTTCCCCTTAAACACCTTATAACCGCTAGTACTGTCAATTGCATCAGTACTCGTATCGGCCTTCACACCGATAGCATTCACCGCGACTTTGGCAGGGGCATCACACGTTATGGAAAAATCTACCTGTTTTTCCTCTAACACCGTATAGGTATCTTTGTTTAGCGACGTAGGCGAAATAACACCATAATCAATGGTGCCACCGCCAGTCAGTGCTGGTTTACAGGCCGCTGGCGTGATGGTGCCAATCACTTTGACATCAATGCTCTCCGCCATGACACCGGTCGATGTTGCGGTCAACACTGCCAGTGCACAGGCGGTTTTTGTTACTTTATTCATCATAATAACCTCTCTATCTTATGTATTAATAGAATCGGAAGAAAGTACTCTGTCCGACGGGTAATAGTGAGAATTACACTCACAGAATCATTGGGTAAATAACAAAAATAGCAATGAGATATCTCTATAGCGAGATCATTTTTTATTTACATTACTATCAAATATATTTTTATTCTCATATCTATAGAAACTGCATTTTCGTTATTTTTACAAAAAAACTATCGTTAAATAATTCCGTTTGCCAATAAAAATAAATACAGTAAGAAATGACTTTCGATAAGTATCAACAAACACGCTAACGAGGTAAACAAAAAAATAAAAAAACAAACGTTTCCAAAATGGAAAACCTCATACACCCTAAATAATTTGAGTTGTAGGAAGGCGGCAAGAGAAGGAATCCCGATGAGCTTACTCAGGTGAGTGACAAATCTGCCAAGGGCAGATTTGAACGCTGCTTGCAGCGACCCCAACGGGGCGAGGCACACGTAAGTGTGCTGAGTATCGTAGCCAACTCACATGCAACTCAAATTATTTAGGGTATAGTCCTGCACGCCTAGCGTGCCAGCAACCATTTTGCAAAAAAACGAAGCTTTCTCGATATCTTTCCCCACGGGTATTGCTGATGTTTACCAGGAGTATTACACATGGTGTCATTGTTAATGATTTGGCGTTTCCATACCCCAGATATATTGTGGTGCAGTAATAATGACGTGTTACCATCAACAATATAGGCATCCCGTACAGCCCAGATACCATACTTCTCGGTTTTTTTATCGACATCAAGTAGCCCAGTATCTGTCACATTGATAGATTTCGGATGTAAAGGTTCACCTTTAAATACACCATAACGACCTGCTTGACCGCTAAGTGCATTCGTCTCGGTGGCATTTACCGTTCTCCAAGTGGGAACATCCTTCGTTATTGTAAAGCAGAGCTGTTTTGCATCCCATATAGTAACGGTATCTTGTTTTAGTGAAACAGGTGAAATAACACCGTAATCAGAGCAGCCGTTACCGACAAAAGTGAGCTTGCAGGCCATCAGATGAATGGCATCTATAATTTTTACGTCAATGCTTCCAGCCATCACCTTGGGTGGAAGCATCGCCAGCAAGGCCAATGTACAGACGACTCTCCCCTCTGTGTTCAGCATAGTATTACCTCTTACAAGGGTTGATATAATATCGAAAAACGCCATCGCATCCGGTGGATAGTGGTGAGAATAGCGTTCACAGGGTTATTGAGTTAATTGGAAAAATCATGAACGCGAGACATCGCTATACCCTAAATAATTCAAGTTTCAGGAAGGCGGCAAGGGAAGGAATCCCGATGAGCTTACTCAGGTAAGTTATTCGGGTGACTGACAAACCTGCCAGAGGCTGGTTTGAACGCTGCTTGCAGCGGCCCCAACGGGGCGAGACACACCCAAGTGTGTCGAGTAGCGCGGCCAACGCACATGCAATTTGAATTATTTAGGGTATATAATGAGATACTCTTTCCTATTAACGTTATTACTTAACGTAAAATATTGAAAATTTTACATTTATTTTTTCAATAAATAATTGGGTTTTCCTAAATTAAAACCACCCTATAATTAGTAGATATAAATTTCCATAATAGATAAACAAAAAATAAGGAAAATAAAGGTTTCCAAATTAGAAAGCATTACAGCAATTATTTCTTCCGCAGGTCAGGTTACCGTTTCCTATTGACACTAGACCGTGCACTGCATTGCGTTTTTTGTACGAGTGCGTAGAGTGATCGCCACTCATGCCGAAAACAGGCAAGACCCGTGTTGAATGAAGGATACAAACCATGAAAGGAGTAACGCTGCTGGCCGTACTGACCGCGTTAATGAGCAGTCAGGCATTCAGTTCCAGCGATGGAGTGTGCGGCTTTTCCGACTCGGAATGTGGTGTGTCCGGCCTGCCCTATTTGCAGCCGGGCAACGACACGCGTGCTAACCTGATGTTGCTGCAAAGCCGTCTCCACAATATGTCGCTTCCGTTACCCCATCCTTTACCCGATCAAACGCGTTCACGTATCGACCCTTTCACAGCCTACCGGGTCATGGGGATTGCGGCTACGGAAGAGGTTCCTTCGTCAGGTTCAGCGGAGGATATCACGGCAGATGCGCCTTACCTTTCAACA
Organism: Pectobacterium odoriferum; assembly: GCF_009931295.1. Lineage (NCBI taxonomy): Bacteria > Pseudomonadati > Pseudomonadota > Gammaproteobacteria > Enterobacterales > Pectobacteriaceae > Pectobacterium > Pectobacterium odoriferum. The sequence goes on from NZ_CP034938.1 coordinate 182,708, forward strand.
CTGAATAAAGCGAAGCAACTTAACCTTCCTTTAGCCGTTCAGGGCACGATCTCCACGTTTTCGCCTGACGATAACGAAGGACGCCATATTTCCAATGCGCTCTCCACGCTGGAAGCGTTTTTCGATGTCCTGCTGGCTGACACACAGCTCACCAATGAGCAACGCACGCTGCTGGCACATCAGCGGGTGAATCTCCTCAACCCGCTGTATACCAAAGAGGCGCTGAACGAGGGTCTCGCAAGCCTGCCGGATGAAGGACATGCCGGCGCACTTAATCAGTATCTGTTCGCGGTTCTCGCGTTTTATCAGGGGTACTTTGATGAGGCAGAAAGCGGCTTTGAGGCGTTAACGTCTTCATCGCAGCCGTGGGTGGCCGAAACGTCGCGCTACATGTTGATTCGCGTAGCGATCAATAAAGCAATGGAAAACGCGCTTGATGAATACAACATGTTTGATGCCAGTAAAGCCGATAAAGCGGCTGCACAGCTGGCCGTTCAGCATATTGGCGACTATCTGAAACAGTATCCAGACGGGCAATACATCGAGTCCGCTAACGGGCTGTACCGCCGCGCTTACTGGATTCTGGACGATGTGAATGCCTTAGCGAAAACGTACCAACACGAGTTGAACAACACCGCTGACGTCGAAACCCTCCTTGAATTGAGCGACGAGATCGACAACAAGCTGCTGGAAAATCGGCAGTTCACCAGCGCACCGGAAAGCGCACCGTTGACGATGGTGCAAGATCTCAAGCGCTTGCGTTCCGATGAAGGCTGGTTGGCGCTGCCCGCCTTATCCGTTGACGAACTGGCCGCACAGAAGCCGCTGTTTGCGCAAGACAACATGCAGGGCGCATTCAGCTACCTTCAGGCGGCACAGCTGTTTTATGGTCAAAAAGATTACGCCGCCGTGGTTAACAGCGTTCCCGCGACACAGGCGAACGATCTGACCGATACCGTGCGTTTCAGCCTGCAAGTCTTACGCGGTCGGGCGCTGGTCCGTCTGGAGCGCTGGGATGAGGCGGAAGCGCACTGGCGTCAGTTGCTAACGCGCAATACGGGATACACGCAAAATCAGTTCCTGCAACTGGCGCTGGCGGAAACGCTGGTCAAGGCGGGTCATCCAGAGCGGATCTTTGCCGCCGACAGCCCGGTGAAAAACCTGCGTTTCCGCTCCGCCGTGCTGAAAGTTAGCGCCAACGCCGAGCTGTTGCGTCAGCAAACGGGCCCGCAGCAAACCCATGAAGAACGGGCTATCGCGCTGCATACGCTGTTAACCAAGTCGCTGACCCACGGTGATTACGCCGGCTATCTCAAAGACGTTCAGTTGAGGAAAGACATTGCGCCGCTGATCAGCAGCGAAAATCAAAGCTGGAATCAGGAAGATCTGACGGCATTTGACTGGGACGGTAGCGACACCGAAGAAGACTATCAGTGCCCGGCGCTGAATGACGTGGTCACGACGCTAAATCAACGCCCTAATGACGCTCGTTCGATTAACTGCCTCGGCGAATTTTTCCTGCGCACCAACAACAGCGTGGGCTTCGACTGGGGAGAAGGCAGCATGTTGAGCGGACTCACCAACGCGCCAACGCAGTTCGTCGGTACCGAATATAACCGTCTGGATGGTTACATGCGGGTGATTGCCGATCCGAAAGCGCCACCGGAAGACAAAACCTATGCCTTGTATCGCGCGGTCTACTGCTATGCACCGAGTGGCTATAACGACTGCGGCCCACAGGATATCAGCAAGGCAACCCGCAAAGCCTGGTTTACCCAACTGAAAACCAAGTACAAAGGCAGCGTGTGGGCAGACAAGCTCGATTATTACTGGTAACGCCGTTAATCGTGTTGACCGGCCTGCTTTCGCTCTGTACGCGGGCCGCTCCCGTTAACGTTGCACCTTCCGCCATCAACGCGGCGCACGCCATCGTCGACGCGACGCGCTATCAGGACTTCTGGCTATGGGCGGCGGTGCGACCCCAGCCGATTCTGCATCAGGCACAAACGCTGTACCTGCATCAGGGTGAAGTGGGGCGCCGTCAGGGTAAAGTCGTGTTCCTGCGTCAGGGGATTCCGCCCAGCCAATTGCGCGTTAACCGCGTCTGGCTGGCTTTTCGCATGACCACGCTGGAGCTTTCCGATCGCCACCTGAACCGGATATTAAAATTACGGGAAAAGTGGCAGCGTCAGGGGAATCAAGTTGCTGGGATTCAGATCGATTTTGACGCGAAAAGCTATCAGTTGGCAGGTTATGTCGCATTTCTGACGCAATTACGCGAGCGTTTACCCGAAGATTGTCAGCTCAGTATTACGGGGCTGCTCGATTGGTCGAAAACCGGGGATGTGTCGGCGTTGAACCGCTTACAGGGCAAGCTGGATGAAGTGGTGGTGCAGACCTATCAGGGACGCAGCACCATTACCAACTACGCCGAATACCTGCCCGCGCTGATGAAGCTGACCCTGCCTTTCCGGGTCGGGCTGGTGCAACACGGCAAGTGGGAACCGCAGTGGCAGCAGCGCCTTGCCACTTCACCGTATTATCGCGGGGAAGTGGTGTTTCTGGTGAATCCACCCCTGAAAAAATCCGCCAACGGCAGACTGTAGCAAGCAACAGCTATAGGCAGCCGCCAAAGCCATTTTGCCGCCAGGCTTCGTAGCTAATGATCGCCACGGCATTCGACAGATTCAGGCTACGGTTATTAGACTGCATGGGAATGCGGATACGGAAATCCGACTCAAAGCCGTTACGAATCTCGTCTGGCAGGCCGGACGTTTCCGATCCAAACAGCAATACATCACCTAGCTGGTAGGTCGGCTGATCGTAGGGACGGCTACCTTTGGTCGTACAGGCGAAGATGCGTTTGCCGGGAACCGCAGCCAGAAAATCCTGATAGTTTTTATGACGGCTGACGTTCGCCAGATCGTGATAATCCAGTCCCGCACGGCGCAGCTTTTTCTCTTCAAAATCAAAACCCAGCGGTTCAATCAAATGAAGCGTACAGCCGTTATTGGCCGCCAGTCGGATAATATTGCCGGTATTCGGTGCAATTTGAGGCTCATAGAGCGCGATATGGAACATGAGATAGCGTCAACCACGAAGAAAAATTCCGCCGCAGTATAACGCATTCCCACGGGGCAGCCCAAAACCTGTGCGCTCGGATTGCGCAAACGCTTTACTCTTTTATTCCGTTACTACCGTTTTACGTCCTGCAAGTAGGTTTGCCACCGGTCTGGATCGTCGTGAAAAAGGCGGTTTTTCTTTTCGGCCCGTCACGCGAGATCATGCATTTTCAGCATAGTGAAGTCTCGCCATTAACTGGCATAATGCGCATGTCATTTTCGGTCAATACCTTAACGGGGGGGATTCCCGTCGGGCATGAGTCGGCGTGTTGGCCTACACTCGTTAGGGTCGCGCCTGTTGGTGCCGATGCATGATAGCGCTCATTGCCGAGAAAAGTGCTTACTTGCCAATATCTGCCCGGCGTGAAAGGGCGGGTATACATAGAGATTATTGAGGTTTTCGCATGAAAAAAGTTACCGTTGCCGCAACACAAATGGCGTGTTCCTGGGATCTGCCTAAGAACATTGAAAACGCCGAAAAACTGGTGCGACAAGCGCATGCAAAAGGCGCACAGGTTATCCTGATTCAGGAACTGTTTGCCGCACCGTATTTCTGTATCGATCAAAGCCCGGAGCACTATGCGCTGGCGCAGGAGCTGGAAACCAGCCCGCTGATTAAGCATTTTTCCGCACTGGCGGCGGAGCTGAACGTGGTGCTGCCGTTGAGCTTCTTTGAGCGTGCCAATAACGCCTATTACAACTCGCTGGTGATGATTGACGCGGACGGCTCCGTGCTGGACGTTTATCGCAAAACGCACATTCCGAATGGCCCTGCGTATCAGGAAAAGCAATTCTTCATTCCGGGCGATACCGGCTTTAAAGTCTGGCAGACGCGCTACGCAAAAATCGGCGTGGGCATTTGCTGGGATCAGTGGTTCCCAGAAACCGCACGCAGCCTGGCGTTGCAGGGTGCCGAGCTGATTTTCTATCCGACCGCGATTGGTTCTGAACCCGCTTACCCAGACATCGACAGCCAGCCGCACTGGACCCGCGTTCAGCAAGGTCACGCCGCCGCGAATCTGGTGCCGGTAATCGCATCCAACCGTATTGGTACAGAAGCCAGCAAATACATCGATGGTCTGGAAATGACGTTCTACGGCTCGTCCTTCATTGCCGACCAAACGGGTGCGCTGTTGGCACAGGCCAATAAGACGGATGAAGCGATTCTGGTGCATGAATTTGATTTAGAAGCCATTGCGGCACAGCGTGCGTCATGGGGCCTGTTCCGCGACCGTCGCCCGGAAATGTACGGCACGATTGCCACCTCTGACGGCAAGACCCGGAGATAAGTGATGTCACAGTTAGCGACTCCCCCTCTCACCACGCCGCAGCAGGATGGCTTTGCGATGCCCGCCGAATGGGCACCGCATGATGCCGTGTGGATGATTTGGCCGTATCGTACCGATAACTGGCGCGAGCAGGGTGTTCCAGCGCAGAAAACGTTCGCGCGCGTGGCGGAAGCCATCGCCCAGAACACGCCGGTGATCATGGGCGTGCCTGCACGCTACATGGCAGATGCGCAAAAAGTGATGCCGGTGAACGTCACGCTGGTGGAAATGGAAAGTGACGACGCCTGGATGCGTGATACCGGTCCAACCATCGTGCTGAACCAGGCCGGTGAGCGTCGGGGTATCGACTGGCAGTTCAACGCCTGGGGCGGCGAATTGGGCGGTCTGTATGAAGACTGGCGTCAGGATGAGAAAGTGGCGGCACAGGTGCTGGACTATCATCAGGTCGCACGCTATGCCGCGCCGCTGATTCTGGAAGGTGGGTCGATCCATGTTGATGGTGAAGGCACCTTGTTGACTACGGCAGAATGCTTGCTCAATCCGAACCGTAACCCGCATTTGAGCAAGGCGGAAATCGAACAGCTGATGCGTGATTACCTCGATATTTCGACGGTTATCTGGCTGGAAGAAGGCGTGTACAACGACGAAACCGATGGGCATATCGATAACATGTGCTGTTTCGTGCGCCCCGGTGAAGTGGCGCTGCACTGGACGGATGATGAAAACGATCCGCAGTATGTGCGTTCTGTCGCAGCCTATGAGGTGTTGTCGGCCGCGCGGGATGCGCAAGGGCGTGAGTTAAAAATCTGGAAACTGCCTGCACCCGGCCCGCTGTATGCAACCAAAGAGGAAGCGCAGGGCGTGGACAGCGGCGATGCCGTTGAACGCCTTGCCGGTTCCCGTCTGGCGGGTTCTTATGTGAATTTCCTGATCAGCAACCAGCAGATTATTTTCCCGCTGCTGGATGAGAAGACGGATGACGTTGCACGCGATCTGCTGCAACAGATGTTCCCTGGCTACCTGATTAGCGGCGTGCCTGCGCGGGAAATCCTGCTGGGTGGGGGAAATATTCACTGCATTACGCAGCAAATCCCTGCGGCGAAGTCAGCGTTGCGCCGTTAGCAGATTGCTGAAAAGAAGAGGGCGAGTATTTTGCTCGCCATAAAAAAGCCGGTTGGCGCGATAGCGTGAACCGGCTTTTTGATTAGACGAACCTTCGTCCGTCTGTTTTCGATAAACGCTTAGCCGCGTTTAGCGTCGGCTGCGGCTTTCACGATGACAGCGAAGGCGTCAGCTTTCAGTGATGCACCGCCAACCAGCGCGCCATCGATGTCCGGCTGGGTGAACAGCTCGGCCGCATTCGCCGCATTCACAGAACCGCCGTACTGGATGATCACTTGTTCAGCAACGGCAGCATCTTGCTTGGCGATATGGTCACGGATGAATTTGTGAACAGCCTGAGCCTGTGCTGGAGTTGCAGATTTGCCGGTACCGATAGCCCATACAGGTTCGTAGGCGACAACGGTGTTTTCAAACGCTTTCGCGCCCAGTGTATTCAGCACAGCGTCCAGTTGACGCGCACAGACGGCTTCCGTCTGGCCCGCTTCGTTTTCTGCTTCAGTTTCGCCAATGCACAGCACCGGAATCAGGCCCGCGTCTTTCAGCACGCCAAATTTCTTCGCAATGAATTCATCGCTTTCTTTGTGGTAGGTGCGGCGCTCAGAGTGGCCGATGATGATGTATTTCGCGCCGATGTCTTTCAGCATCTCGGCAGACGTTTCACCGGTGAAAGCGCCAGAAAGATTCACGTCAACATTCTGCGCGCCCAGAGCAATGCGGCTGCCAGCCAGTTGGTGATTAGCCTGATCGAGATAGATAGCAGGTGGTGCAATCGCTACACCACAGCCGTCAACGGTGCTGAGCGCTTTACGCAGGCCCGCAATCAGTTCGTTGACCATGTGAGTGCTGCCGTTCAGCTTCCAGTTACCCATAACTAATGGATGTCGCATCTTTTTTCCTCCAGCCGGAATCGCGAATGAATCAATATGTTAATGAATCAATGCATTAAAGTACTGCCGTCAGGCAATATAACCTGCCCACAGTATAGAGACGAAATGTGACCGTGGCTCTGTTTTTCGTCATTAATTACCGTGTTGATCACGGTTCAGATAGCGTTAGCTTAATCGGTTCAACAGCAAAAGTTAGCCCTTTTTCACCATCATCTGCAACAACATAACGCAAGGCTCCTTCTGTCTGCTGGTAAAAGCGCTGTCCTTTGCCTTTTCCCAGCAGTTCGGTGACTTTTTTCACACTCTGTTCTTCCGTCAGTGATGGTGCGAACGTGCGTGCCAGCGCAGCCATATAGTCGATGGCTTGCTTACGACGCACTGTGGTTTCTTGTTCGCTCTGCGGCTGCGGCAACCAGGTAATTTGCAGCGTTTTGATTTTCCCAGTGCCTTTTTCCAGCGCGGTTGAGGCATAGAGGTGATCGTTGATTCGGTTGGCTGCACGGGTCAAGATGCTGGTGATGTTACTGGTATCGACAACCCGAAATTCACCGATCGGTAGCGTAGGGTTGCTCAGGTTGTAGCGAGAACGGAACTGCGTGATGGTTTGATCGAAGGTGGGGGCACCAGCCAGCAGATACGGCGCATTGGCTGAGGTTTTGGGCGGAAACGTCGGATCGGCTCCCGCATGAGTCTGGTACAGCACCAGCGATGATAAAACCAAAAGTGAAGCGATGCGTTTTCGTGTCATAGGGATTCGGGTCAGCCACTTCAGAAGATGTCCAGGCCGATAACGGCAGAATACATTCGATTAAAGCGGCATTTGTACGTCGTTGTCAAAAATAGTACGTCGTTGTGAGAAATTGAACGTGGCTGACAAAAATCGCGTAAAGATTGCAGGCAAATACTCGGGTTGAGGTAAAATCAGCCACAATAAAATACAGATTAATTCGGCCAGACTGGCTGATAATTCAGGGCGTTATCGTTAATGACATTACAGCAGTGGTGCTTCTCGTTTAAAGGCCGAGTCGGTCGTCGTGATTTCTGGCTTTGGATGGCGATTTGGGTCGCATTGATGGCGGTGCTGTTTACGCTATCCGGCCAAAGCTGGCTGGATACGCAATCGACGGCGTTTGGTTTGGTGGTATTGCTGTGGCCGACGGCGGCGATTATGGTGAAACGGCTGCATGACCGTAATAAGAGCGGCTGGTGGGCGCTGTTGTTAGTGGTGGCGTGGATGTTGGCCTCGGGGAATTGGACGATGTTTTCGTCCATCTGGCAGTGGGGCATTGGCCGCTTTTTGCCGATCCTGATTGTCGTGATGACGCTGCTCGACTGCGGCGTTTTTCTGGGGACAAAAGGGGAAAATCGTTTTGGAGCAGCGGCGGAACCGTTTCGTTTCCGCCGCTAGTTGGTATAAAACGCGGTTTACCAATAGTTTTCGGCGGTCATATGACCAGGCCTGCGGCGCAGGTGCTTGGTCATTTGACGTTCTTCTTTCAGCAACAGCTGAGTGTCGCGTACCATCTGCGGGTTACCGCACAGCATGACGTGGCTGGTTGCGGCATCCATCGGCAAGCCCACGGCGGCTTCCAGCGTACCGCTGCTGATAAGCTGGGGAATGCGTCCCGTCAGCGAGCCTGTTTCTTCTTCCCGGCTGACGACCGTTTGAATACGCAGTTGACCGTGGTAGCGCTGCTGTAATTGCTGCATCAGCGGCAGATAGCTCAGATCGCGTGAGAAGCGGGCGGCGTGAACCAGCACGATGTTCTTAAAACGCTCCAGACCCTTGCCTTCCTGAAGAATCGACAGGTAAGGGCCAATGCCCGTGCCTGTTGCCAACATCCACAGCGTTTCACAATCAGGCACTTCTTCCAGCACGAAAAAGCCGGCAGCCTCTTTGACGATCATGACGTCTGAACCGGGCTGCAACGCATGCAGATGAGGACTGAGCTTACCTTCTGGCACCGTCACCAGATAGAACTCAAGCGTGGGATCGCTGGGCGCATTCACGTAGGAATACGCGCGCTGCACTTTCTCGCCATCAATCTCCAGCGCCAGTTTGCCATACTGCCCAGCAGTGAATGCATCAGCGGGCGCGTGAACCCGAATGCTAAACAGACTTTCTGTCCAGTTTTCCACCTGAACCACCTTGCCTGTCACCCATTCAGCCATATTTTTCTGCTCCTGTTGCTTGCATTAGACGCTAAAAATTCACGTGCCTAAGATACGCCATTTATTAACAACTGTGAAACAATCAGTCTGCCGATCGGTGGTCAGCTACAGCAGGAATTCGTGCAGCATGCGATCCTTACGATCCAGATAGTGCGTCGATTTAATGCGACGGATCGTGCGGGATTTGCCGCGGATCAGCAGCGTTTCCGTGGTGGCCATGTTGCCTTTACGCGCGATTCCGTCCAGCAAATCACCTTTGGTTATGCCGGTCGCGGAGAAAATCACGTTATCGTTGCGCGCCATGTCATCAAGCTTGAGGACACCACCCGCTTCGATGCCCATTTGGCGGCAGCGTGCCAGCTCATCTTCACCGATGCGGCGGTTTTCAGCGCTATCGCCTTTGACCTGATGACGTGCCAGCAAACGTCCCTGCATATCGCCATCAAGTGCGCGAATAACGGCTGCTGAAATCACGCCTTCGGGTGCTCCGCCGATGCCGTACAGCACGTCAACTTCGCTGTCCGGCATGCTGGTGAGGATGGATGCGGCGACGTCGCCGTCTGGAATCGCGAACACCTTCACGCCCAACTGCTGCATATCCGCGATACAGGCATCGTGGCGCGGTTTAGCGAGTATAGTCACCGTTAACTGGCTCAGCGGTTTACCCAGCTTCAGTGCGACATTACGCAGGTTGTCCGCCAGCGGCAGGTTGAGGTCAATCGCGCCTTTTGCCTCGGGGCCGACAATCAGCTTTTCCATGTACATGTCTGGCGCGTGCAAAAACGTGCCTTTTTCGCCAACGGCCAGCACGGCCAGCGCATTCGCCTGACCCATTGCCGTCATCCGCGTGCCTTCAATCGGATCGACGGCGATGTCTACGGCATCGCCCTGACCAGTGCCGACCTGTTCGCCGATGAACAGCATAGGCGCTTCGTCGATTTCCCCTTCGCCGATGACAATCTGACCGTTGATATTGACCTGATTCAGCATGATGCGCATTGCCTGTACGGCAGCGTTGTCGGCGGCATTCTTATCGCCACGCCCTAACCACTTATAGCCTGCCAGTGCGGCTGCTTCGGTGACGCGTGAGAACTCAATGGCTAATTCACGTTTCATAAATACCTGTCTGTTGTCGATCGGGAAAAGGTGCGGCCTTATGTTAGCCACTTAAGCATGGATTTAGGGGAAACACGGTGATGAGGTTCCCGCAGGGACGCCTCGCACCGTGGTCGCCCCGGTATCTCGGTTCTTAAACGATCAACATTAGGATGTGGGCGAGGATTTTATCACAACGGGGGAGAGTGGCGGTTGGGCGATAGGGAAAAAACGGGCACGACAGGCGCGCCCGTTGTTGATGGATTAGTGGATGGATTAGGCGTCGTGATCTTCCCAGCTACGGGCACGAGCCACGGCTTTTTGCCAGCCGCTGTAGCGAACGTTGCGCTCTACCGTTTCGATGCTGGGGCGGAATTCCCGCTCGATAGTCGCTTTGCTCTTCACTTCATCCAGATCGTTCCAGAAGCCAGTAGCAAGGCCAGCCAGGAACGCAGCACCCAGCGCCGTGGATTCACGTACTTCTGGACGTTCCACGCGTGTACCGAGGATATCGGACTGGAACTGCATCAGGAAGTTGTTGGCGACCGCGCCACCGTCGACACGCAGCGCTTTCAGGCGCGTATCGGCATCCGCCTGCATGGCATCCAGTACATCGCGGGTCTGGAAGGCAATCGATTCCAGCGTTGCGCGGATGATGTGGTTAGCATTCACGCCACGGGTCAGACCGAAGATCGCGCCACGGGCATACGGGTCCCAGTAAGGGGCACCCAAACCGGTGAAGGCGGGGACGACATAGACGCCGTTAGAATCCTTCACTTTCGTCGCGAAGTATTCGGAGTCCATTGAGTCGCCGATCAGCTTCAGCTCGTCACGCAGCCATTGGATGGATGCGCCACCGACGAACACCGAGCCTTCCAGTGCGTAGTTAACTTCGCCGCGTGGGCCACAGGCGATAGTGGTCAGCAGTCCGTGTTTGGACAGCACCGCTTCTTTACCCGTGTTCATCAGCAGGAAGCAGCCCGTGCCGTAGGTGTTTTTCGCCATACCCGGATGAACGCAGAGCTGGCCGTACAACGCCGCCTGCTGGTCACCTGCGATACCGGCGATCGGAATACGCGTACCGCCTTTACCGCCAATGTTGGTCTGGCCGTAGACTTCTGAAGACGCGCGCACTTCCGGCAGCATCTCACGCGGGATATCCAGCGCTTCCAGCATGCGGGTATCCCATTCCAGCGTATGAATGTTAAACAGCATGGTGCGGGAGGCGTTGGTGTAATCCGTTACGTGAACACGCCCTTGCGTCATTTTCCAAATCAGCCAGGTATCGATGGTACCAAACAGCAGTTCGCCGCGTTTGGCGCGTTCACGGGAGCCTTCAACGTGATCCAGAATCCATTTCACTTTGGTGCCGGAGAAGTAGGGATCGACCACCAGCCCGGTGGTGTTGCGAACGTACTCTTCCAGACCGTCTTTCTTCAGCTTTTCGCAAATTTCAGCGGTACGACGACATTGCCAGACGATGGCGTTATAAATCGGCTTGCCGCTCTCCTTTTCCCATACGACGGTGGTTTCACGCTGGTTGGTGATACCAATGCCCGCGACTTCATCCGCGTTGATATCGGCTTTAGCCAGCACTTCGACCAGCGTTGAGCTTTGTGATGCCCAAATCTCCATTGGGTCGTGTTCTACCCAACCTGCTTTTGGATAGATTTGGGTGAATTCACGCTGTGAAACGCTAACGATATTGGCATCGTGGTCCAGTACGACAGCACGGGAGCTGGTTGTGCCCTGGTCGATTGCGACAATGTATTTTTTTTCCGGGTTCATAAATCCAATCCTGTAATGATTAACCGTGAAATAGGATGGTCGTGGCGTTAAGTTTAACGGCTTTCACGACGGGGGGGAGTTTCTGCCTCGGGTTCACACACATCGCATGGCAGATTGCGGCCAATCAGTGCGCGATAGCCGAAGGCACCCAGACAGGCACCGATAATGGGGCCGAAGATGGGAACCAGGAAGTAAGGAATGTCGCGTGCGCCGGTGAAGGCCACGTTGCCCCAGCCCGCCAGGAAAGCGAACAGCTTAGGGCCAAAGTCACGCGCTGGGTTAAGGGCGAAGCCGGTCAGCGGCCCCATAGACGCACCGATAACGGCAATCAAAATACCGATTAGCAGGGGAGCAAGTGGCCCGCGTGGGATGCCGTTACCATCATCGGTCAGCGCCAGAATCAGACACATCAAGATGGCGGTGATGACGGTCTCAACCAGCAGTGCCTGCATGACGGAAATGTGCGGATTTGGATAGGTTGAGAAAATGCCCGCTAAACTCAGGCTTTCCGTGCTGCCGCGCACTATATTGTTGGCTTGTTCAAAATCCACGAACAGATTGTGATACAGACCATAGACCAGTGCGGCGGCACAAAAGGCCCCTGCAATCTGCGCCAGAATGTAAGGTACAACCTTACGCCCATCGAAGCAGGCAAACAGCCACAGGGCAATAGTGACAGCTGGGTTGAGGTGAGCACCGGAAATGGCGGCGGTCAGGTAGATTGCCATCGCAACCCCCAGACCCCAAATGATGCTGATTTCCCACTGTCCGAAGCTGGCTCCCGCCAGTTTCAAGGCGGCGACACAGCCGACACCGAAGAAAATCAGCAGGCCAGTGCCGAGAAACTCGGCGATGCACTGGCCTTTTAGCGTTGAACGTTCTGCTTGGCTCATATTTTTTTCCTGCTGGGTAACGTACAGAGTGGTAGGTCTAAGGATACCGTTGGGGGCATCCTCTGTTTTAAATGTATTTATGATGTGAATTTATCGTTAATGCTCGAAATCGAGAAATATCGAAATTGAAATGTGTGTTGTTCGTCAAGAAAATGAGCGTATTCGCCTATAAAATGACTGGTGATGATTTTTTGCACACGATTGATAGTAACGCTCAGGTTAAATTTATTAACACAATAGGAGTAATGGGGAAGCGAACAGGAGTCGTTTTCAGTTTGCGCCGCTCATTTTTCCGTTTCGGTTGCCCATTTTTCAGTTTGTACTGATAGTGTTACGTAAGAAAAGCTGCCACACTCGCGTAGTGGGGGATGTGCGCTAGACACGTGGCGGTTAGCTACATACAATTTCGCTATGGTCTGTCTTGCCAGCTGTCCCGCAGTCAAGATTATGTTTATGGGCGGATGGCGACACCGTTGGTGTTGGTTACAGAGTCCGAAAGCCAGCGTTAACCGATCTTTGCCTTGTTGCGATTAAAAGGGGTTTGAGAATGTCATTTGAAGTGTTTGAAAAGCTGGAAGCGAAAGTTCAGCAGGCGATTGATACCATCACGCTGTTGCAAATGGAAATTGAAGAGCTGAAAGAGCAGAACAACGCGCTGTCGCAGGATGTTCAGGCGGCAGCGGGTTCACGTGAAACGCTAGTGCGCGAGAACGAGCAGTTGAAAGAAGAGCAAGTGGTATGGCAAGAGCGCCTGCGCGCGCTGTTAGGCAAAATGGAAGAAGTCTAATCGGACTTTTGACAGCCGGAGAAGCCTATTTCACTGAATTAGAACGGTGATAATGGGATAGAAGAGTAAAGCGTCCGCGCCAGGGACAAAAGCGTCAATGACGCTTTTGAACGTCGCTTGCGACGGCCCTGTAAGGCTGAATCTCAGGATGAGATTCATATTGCGCGGCTCGAGCGTACAGGGATGTATTCACAGCGTCTTTACGATCTACCCATTATCATCGCTCGACGTGATAAATTCCCTGAAAATTCAACGATATTATTCAATATCCAGCGGGTCTTCCGCCAAAATAATACCGGTATTATCGGCATACAGATGGTCACCGGAGAAGAAGGTGACGCCGCCGAAGTTGACGCGAATATCGCTCTCGCCGATGCCTTCGCTACCCGCGCCGACCGGAATGGCCGCCATCGCCTGAATACCGATATCCAGCTCAGCCAAATCGTCAACCTGACGCACCGCGCCATAAACGACAATGCCTTCCCACTCGTTTTGCGTCGCCAACCGGGCGATTTCCGCGTTGATCAACGCGCGGCGCACCGATCCCCCGCCATCGACCAAAAGCACGCGCCCGAGGCCGTTTTCTTCAAGGAGATCGAACAGCAGGCCGTTATCTTCAAAACATTTCACCGTGGTGATTTTGCCACCAAATGAAGTACGCCCGCCAAAATTAGAGAACAGAGGCTCAACAACATTCACCTCTTCGTGGTAGATATCGCACAGTTCGGAAGTATCGTATTTCATAGGATTCACGTCTGTTTGCCGCCGGAATCATGAGTATATCCCTTTCTGGCGGCTGTTGGCAAAATCATCAAATGTTAACTTGATGCGTATCAGTAAATACGCGCTGCTTTTCGCCTGTGCTCACTTTACCCGCACTAACTCAATACCACGCCGACAGCGAACAGAATGTTGGTCAGTAGCGCGCCTTTCACTGTTTTTTCCAGCATCGGGCGCATACTGAATGCGCTGGTTTCACGCAACACATAGCGTGCCTGCTGAATCAGTAACGGGAGCGTCAGAATAAAGAGCCAGCCCGCCAGACTGTGTAGATAAAACGTGGCAAATAGGGCGAGACAAACCGGAGCCAGCAACAGCAGCATCGTGTGGTAGAAGCGCGCTTTTTCCGCACCCAGACGCACTGCCAGCGTGTTCTTTCCACTGATACGATCGTTGTCGATATCGCGCAGATTATTGATATTGAGCACCGCCGTCGCCAATAGACCGCAGGCTGTCGCAGGTAGCATCACGACGCTGTCGAAATGTCCGGTTTGCAGGTAATACGACCCCGCGACGCTGAGCCAGCCGAAAAATATCAGCACCGAGATATCGCCGAGCCCGATGTAGCCATAGGGTTTATTACCGACGGTATAGGTGATAGCGGCGAAAATCGCCAGCAGCCCTAGGATCAGGAAACCGAAGATATCCGCTGGCTTTTCACACGCCAGAATCACCAGGCTCACGCCGGAAATGATGGTGAGCGCCACGGTTACGATTAGCGCATTGCGCAGCTGCGTCAGCGTAATCGCCCCAGTCTGGATGCCGCGCAATGGCCCGATACGTTCCTCGGTGTCGCTGCCTTTTATCGCATCCCCATAGTCGTTCGCCAGATTGGAAAGGATTTGCAGCAGTCCGGCGGTCAACAACGCCAGTAATGCTACGCCCGGTTTAAAGCTGCTATGCCAGCTCGCAATCGCCGAGCCAGTGACGATGGACGCAAAAGCTAATGGCAACGTCTTTGGACGCAGGCTATCCAGCCAGGCTTTGGTTTTGCTGCTATGGGTCGATAAGGTCATGGTGTGCTTCAATTTTTATTGACGATTCAATTGCGTGAATCATCCGTTTATAAACAAGAAAAGTCAGTGATGGCGGCGTCAGAAACAAAAGTGGGAGGCCAACGCCTCCCACTTTACCGTTAATCGTGCGATCCGCGAAAACGGATTATAAGATAAATCGACTCAGATCTTCATCTGCTACTAATTCATCCAGATGATTACGTACGTAATCTGCGTCAATGGTAACGCTTTGACCGTTCATTTCGCTGGCGTCGTAAGAGACGTCTTCGATCAGACGCTCCATCACGGTATGCAGACGGCGCGCGCCGATATTCTCAGTGCTTTCGTTTACCTGCCAAGCGGCTTCGGCAATACGGCGGATACCATCGGTGGTGAACGAAATGTCCACGCCTTCCGTCGCCATCAGCGCTTTGTACTGCTCGGTCAGCGAGGCGCTCGGTTCCGTCAGGATGCGCTCGAAATCTTCCGTCGTCAGCGCCTGCAACTCTACGCGAATCGGAAGGCGTCCCTGCAATTCAGGAATCAGATCGGACGGGCTGGCAACCTGGAACGCACCGGACGCGATAAACAGAATATGGTCGGTTTTGACCATGCCGTGCTTGGTCGATACGGTGCAGCCTTCCACCAGCGGCAGCAGGTCGCGCTGAACGCCTTCACGGGAAACATCCGGGCCGGAGCTTTCGCCACGCTTACAGATTTTGTCGATCTCATCGATGAACACGATACCGTGCTGCTCAACGGCTTCAATCGCCTGCTGTTTCAACTCTTCTGGGTTCACCAGCTTGGCGGCTTCTTCTTCTATCAGCAGCTTAAAGGCGTCTTTGATTTTGACCTTACGGGCTTTCTGCTTTTGTCCTGCCAGATTCTGGAACATGGACTGGAGCTGGTTGGTCATCTCTTCCATGCCTGGAGGAGCCATGATCTCTACGCCAACAGGAGCAGCAGCCAGATCGATCTCGATCTCTTTGTCGTCCAACTGGCCTTCACGCAGTTTCTTGCGGAATGCCTGACGTGCGGCGGAAGGCTCCGGTGTGCTTTCTGACTGCCCCCAGTTGTTTTTTGCTGGAGGAATGAGTACATCCAGAATGCGGTCTTCCGCCATCTCTTCCGCACGGAAGCGGTTTTTTTCGATGGACTGAAGGCGCACCATTTTGATCGCGGAATCCGTCAGATCGCGGATGATGGAGTCAACTTCTTTACCGACATAGCCGACTTCGGTGAATTTGGTGGCTTCCACTTTGATGAACGGCGCATTGGCGAGCTTCGCCAGACGACGAGCGATTTCGGTTTTACCGACGCCGGTCGGGCCGATCATGAGAATATTTTTAGGCGTCACTTCATGACGAAGTGCTTCGTCCAACTGCATACGGCGCCAGCGGTTACGCAGCGCGATGGAAACGGCACGTTTCGCTTTATGCTGGCCGATGATATAGCTGTCGAGTTCGCTGACTATCTCGCGCGGGGTCATTTCAGACATAGTTGATCCTTACGCCTTGGAGGCTAATTCTTCTATCGTGTGGAACTGGTTGGTGTAGATACAGATGTCGCCAGCAATCCCCAGAGATTTTTCGACGATATCACGGGCACCCAGCTCGGTGTTTTCCAGTAACGCACGCGCGGCAGCCTGTGCATAAGGACCGCCGGAACCAATCGCGATCAGATCGTTTTCAGGCTGCACGACATCGCCATTACCAGTAATGATCAGCGAGGCATTTTCGTCCGCGACGGCCAGCAAGGCTTCCAGTTTGCGTAGCATACGGTCGGTACGCCAGTCTTTCGCCAGCTCGACGGCAGCTTTTACCAGATGACCCTGGTGCAATTCCAGCTTGCGCTCAAAAAGCTCAAAAAGGGTGAAGGCATCCGCCGTGCCGCCTGCGAAACCGGCGATGACGCGGTCATGGTAGAGGCGACGTACTTTACGCACATTACCTTTCATCACGGTGTTGCCCAGAGTGGCTTGTCCATCACCGCCAATGACCACCTGGCCGTTGCGGCGTACGCTTACAATTGTTGTCACGAGTCAGTCCCCGTTTGAAGAAAAAGACCCCCGCATCACGCGCAATGTTGCTCGTTTAAGTGTGATGCCAGGGAAAATACGGTGTGGGAGTAATGTTTATGATACCCCGCACCGTGCTAGCCCGGTCTCTCGACCCTTAACCGATCGGCATTGCCCACATTACTCGGGGCACATTGACGTTATAGATGGGGGAAAGCGTGGGGTTTTTCAACCCCCGTTGGCAAGAGGAATACAGTTTGATGCGCCCGCGCCTTTTAGACGTTGGAGCATGCTATCTGCCGCAGCACGGTTGTTATAAGGCCCTAGCATAATACGATTCCAGCCACCGCTAGAGGTGATGCGGCTTTCGATGCCCGCAAACGCCAACTGTGCTCTTACTGACTCGGCAGGATCCATGGTTTTGAAGGAGCCGCACTGAATTGCCCAGCGTTGAGTTTTTTCAGCTTTTGGTGCTTCAGGCTGTTTGACTGGCTGTTGCTTCGGCGCTTCCTGTTTTGGTATCTCTTGTTTGGGAACAACAGGCATCGTTTGCGCGACCGCTGGTGCACGCGTTGCAGGTTGTGTCGTCACGACAGGTGGCTGCTGCATCGGTTGAGTTGGCGGCTTAATCGTCACCTGTGAGCGCGGAACCTGCGTCTGGTCGTTATACGGCACCTCGGACAGTTGTGTTGGCTGACGACGCATATCAGACTGCATTTGCTCCAACAGCTGGCGCTGCTCAGCCGTCAACTGTACCGGCGACTGGATTTCTCCACCAGCCGAAGGTTCCGTTGGCGTCGTGACGCCCAACTGACGATTTTCCAGCTCTTTGATGTAACGCCAACGTTCTTCCGGCTTGGGGGGGAGCCCGTTACCTTTGCCCGCGTTCTGATGCGGAAGGACGGGGGACTCTTCGGGTTTATTATGGGCGATGAAGTACAGACCGCCCACGAAGGTGACCAAAACGGCAACAGCGAGCGCGACCATCGTTTTGGACGCACCTGAAGCCTTGCCTTTTTTTCGGCTATTTGTCGTTTTCCGACGCGTTCCTGATGAACGCCCCCGGCTCACGTAGTCTCTTTGTGCCACTGTCGTTTCGCTGTGAATTGATAGGTAATTAACATAATTAGGGGGTCATGTTACTGAACCCTCAAATATTTGACCAGCACCTGAAGTCTTAAAGCCTGTTACGGGCGTAATTCGGGGCGGCGACGCTGTCGCGTATGACCAACTCACTGGACAACAGACGCGAACCACTTTGTACCGTGTTACCTTGCAACTGCTCTAAGAGTAGCAGCATTGCCTCGCGTCCGATCTGATAACGGGGCTGGGCGACAGAGGTCAGAGGAGGCCAGCTGTATTGCGCCTGTTCGATATCATCGAAACCGATAACGGAGAGGTCACGCGGGATATCTAGCCCCATCTTTCTGGCCTGCGCCAGCACGCCCAGCGCCATGAGGTCACTGTGACAGAAGATTGCGCTGGGTGGCTGCGGATGTTGCATCAGCGCAATCAGGCCGTTAATCCCGGTTTCGTAGGTGAAATCGCCCCGAAAGATGTACTGGTTATCGATCAGAATTCCGTTGCGGCGCAAGGCCTGAATGTACCCCTGCAAACGGTATTGGCTCAGGTGCATGTGTTCTGGACCCGCAATGCAGGCGATGCGCTGATGACCCGCCTGATACAGATAATGTACGGCTTCAAAAGCGGCGGTCAGGTTATCGATATGCACGGTGGGCAGCGCCAGATCCGGTGAGAACTCATTCGCCATCACCATCGGCGGCAGATTACGCTGTTCTTCCTGGCCTGCGTCAAACGGCAGATTGGAACCGAGTAATAGCATGCCGTCGATCTGTTTGGTAATAATCAGGTCGACGAAGGTTTTTTCTTTTTGATGTTGGTGAGCGCAATCGCCAATCAACACCAGATAGCCGTGTTCGGCTGCCGTTTCCTCGATCCCGCGAAATATTTCGGAAAAATAAGGATCGCAGATATCCGGGACGATCGTCAGGATCGTACGCGATTCGTTACGCTTGAGATTCCTGTTGAGCGCGTGGGGCGAATAGCCAACGGCGATGACAGCCTGCTCGACCTTCCTACGGGTGGTCGCAGAGACTTTCTCTGGGTTCATTAACGTTCGGGATACGGTAGCGGTGGAAACACCCGCCTCATCCGCCACGTCTTTCATCGTCGCCGTGGTGACGCCTTTCTTCTGCTTCAACGCTTTTCTCCTTGCGTCAGCGTTAACTGGCGCTGACTGCCAGCAGAACGTTCCTGTCTGCTGACTTTCTATGATTACGGGTCACGCTTTTCGGCGCAGTCAGCCAACTGATGGCACGATACGTCAGTACATGACCTAGCCAGCATACTGCCTGCGCAGACAGTGATAACAGATTGAACGCAGGTTTTGTTGCTTAATTTGCACAGAAAGTGTGATGAATATCGTGTTCTCGACGCCGATCGCAAAAAATGCGTGGCAAGAAACCCAAACGTAGTTAACAGGAAACGCTAACTGTCTGTGGGGTCGACATCCAGCATCCATTTCACTTTACGCGCCTGTGGCAGCGTACCGATCAGCGTCAGCGACGTTCTGACTAGTTTCTGCAATAGCGCTCTGGAAGGATGCTGTAGCAAGAGCTGCCAGCGGAAGCGCCCTGCGCGTTTGGGTTGTAAAGCGGGTACCGGGCCCAATAGCCAGAGTGATTCATCTCGCAATGGGCTCGCCTCCAGCAAATTACGCAACTGCTGGAGGAATAACGCGGCCTGCTGGTTATCGTGATCGTCAGCGCGGAAGAGGATATGGCTGGTAAACGGCGGCAGAAAAACGCTTTTTCGTTCGGTAAGCGCCTGGCTGGCAAAGGCATCGTAGCCCTGTTGCAGCAGTGTTTGTAATAGCGGATGTTCTGGGTGGTGAGTTTGCAGTGCTACTTCGCCCGCCTTGCCCGCACGTCCTGCGCGACCTGCCACCTGAGTATAGAGCTGCGCAAAACGTTCGGCTGCGCGGAAGTCGGCAGAGAACAGCGAACCGTCAACGTCCAGCAAAGCGACTAGCGTCACGTCAGGGAAGTGATGCCCTTTCGCCAACATCTGTGTGCCGATGAGAAGGCGAGCACCTCCCTGCCTGACCTGCGAGAGCTGCTGCTCAAGCGCCCCTTTACGGCTGGTGGTATCACGGTCGATGCGGGTGATCGGGACATCTGGAAAGATCGGCGCAAGGCTTTGTTCCAACTGCTCGGTTCCCAGACCGACGGGCACCATATTGGTCGAGCCGCAGCCGGGGCACTGTTGTGGAACCGGACGCTGACTGTCGCAGTGGTGGCAGCGCAACATCTTCTGATGCTGGTGGTAGGTATAGTAGTGATCGCAGCGCTGACACTCTGCAATCCAGCCGCATTCGTGGCACATCACCACGGGGGCGAACCCGCGCCGATTGAGGAACAAAATAACCTGATTATCATTCGTCAGATGGTGGCGGATGCGGGTAATCAACGGCTGAGATAACCCGGCCGTCAGCGGCAACCCTTTCAGATCGATAACGTGCTGTTTGGCCAGTGCGGCATTGCCCGCTCTTTTGGTCAGATTCAAGCGTCGATATTTGCCAATCTGGACGTTATACAGCGTTTCCAGCGCGGGCGTTGCCGTTCCCATGACGATGGGAATGTCTTCTTCTCTGGCGCGGAAGACCGCCAAATCACGGGCGTGATAGCGCCAGCCTTCCTGCTGTTTGTAGGAACTGTCGTGTTCTTCATCGATCACAATCAGCCCCAAACGGGCAAAGGGAGTAAATAACGCTGACCGCGTTCCGATGACGATAGCCGCTTCACCGCTGCGGGCGCGTAGCCAGACGGCAAGGCGCTCGCTGTCGTTGAGTGCCGAGTGCAGCACATCCACCGGAGCGTTAAATCGTTCGCGAAAGCGGGCGATCGTTTGCGGCGTCAGGCCAATTTCCGGCACTAATACCAGCACTTGCTTGCCCTGCGCCAGTACATTTTCCAGCACGCTGAGATAGACTTCAGTTTTGCCTGAACCGGTGATGCCCGCGAGCAGCCAGGCGGCAAAGTGGTTATCTTCGCTGCGGATCGCGCCGACAGCAGTGGCCTGTTCGGTATTCAGGCGCAGGCGGTCGGTTGCCATGCTAAAGCTTTGACGCCAGTCGTGAAGCGTTTGCTCTGCGGCCTGTAATTCGCACAGCCCTTTGCTACGCAGCGCCTGCAATGCTGTCTCGGTCAGCCCGATTTCGCTTACCTGATGGCGATAAAGCGGCGACTGGAGTAAGGCCGCCAGCGCCTGCTGCTGTTTCGCGGCCCGTTTGAGCGTGCTGAGCGGTGTCGCTCGGCCTTGTTCGGTAGCAAACCACTGCCAGAGCGGCGCGCGGTGTGCGGGTTTCCCCTGACGCAGTAGTATCGGCAGCGCGTGGAACAGCACTTCGCCAATCGGGTAGTGATAGTACTCAACAGCCCACAGCAAAATGCGCCACAGGCTGGACGGAAACAGTGGCTGCTCGTCCAGCACGTCATGCACAGGTTTTAATTGCTCAAGCGGAAGTTCGCTGGTATCGCTCAGTGCGGTAATAATGCCGATCGCTTTACGGTGACCAAAGGAGACGCTGACGCGTGCGCCGACCTGCGGAGTCACGCCTCCTGCGGGTAGCAAATAATCGAATGTACGTGCCAATGGCACGGGCAAAGCGACCTGAGCGACAGACATAACCTCTCCGTGATAGTCGACGTGATTTGCGTGGCGTTCCATGACATAACCGAGCGGTTTGTATTATGCGCGACGCAGGGTGAAAATAAGGCAAGGCGCTAGTGTACATGCTGCGAGGGATAATGTGTGGATGCGATTGCATCAGGGTAGCGGATTCTGTATGATCCGCCGCCATTGTGCCATTTGCATAATGAACTTACTCATACAACTTTCGTGTGGTGTCTGGCGGAACAGGGCTGGATAGCGACACGGCCTTAACAGAGGTTTCCCCCATGAAAAAAGGTATTCACCCGAATTATTCTGCAGTTACTGTGACTTGCTCTTGCGGTAACGTGATCAAAACCCATTCTACTGTGGGTCGTGACCTGAACCTGGACGTTTGTGGCGAATGCCACCCGTTCTACACTGGCAAACAACGTGATGTTGCAACCGGTGGCCGTGTTGACCGCTTCAACAAGCGTTTCTCCGTTCCAGGCGCTAAAAAATAAGGTTTACTGGCCTCATTGGCACAGTAACTTTCTGCAAAGGCACCGACAGGTGCCTTTGTTGTTTCTGGCGGGTCAGTGTCCCTGCTGGCGTTTTACCAGCATCCCCAGAACGAAGATGCCGCCCAATCCCGCTGTAATAATCCCGATGGGTAATTCCTGAGGTGCCAGCAACTGTCGGCTGAGCCAATCGCCGCCGCACAACAGTATCGCACCTAGCACGGCAGTCAGCGGCAGCAGCTTCTTGTGCAATACGCCGCTCAGCGGGCGCGCCAGATGGGGAATCATCAGGCCGATAAAACCGATCACGCCGGTCAGCGCGACTAACAGCGACGTGGCGAACGCGCAGCAGATAAAAATTTCCACCCGTACGCGGGACAGATTAACGCCCATTGAGGCCGCCGTTTGTCCGCCTGCCAGCAGAGCGTCGAGCGCCCGCCAGCGCAGGGCGGTGAGGCCGAATAGCAGCAGGACGCTGAACACCGCGAACGGTAATGTATCCCAGCGGGCAAGACCCAGTCCGCCCAGTGACCAGAAAAGAATCGAGCTGGCGGCCCGCTGATCGCCGGAAAATACCAGGTAGTTCGTCAGTGCGCCGAACAGAAACGAGATCGCCAATCCGCAGATGATCAGTCGCTCTGCGCCCCGCGCCTGTTGCAGCAGGAACAGCACCGTCACGGCGACGGCCGATAAAATGCCGCCACAGAAGGCCGCCATCGGCAGCGCCCAGTCACCCAGTTGCTCGCCAAAGCGGGTGATGACGGCGACCGCACCCGCCGAGGCTCCGGCAGACAGGCCGAACAGAAAAGGGTCGGCCAGATCGTTGCGGGTTGCCGTTTGCAAGAAGGCACCAACCATGGCTAAACCCGCGCCGCACAGCGCTGCCAGCAGGCTGCGGGGAATGCGTAGTTCCAGAATGATACGTGATGTCATCGGTGAAACTTCCGTAGACGAGAACCTCAATGCGCTGGCGACCTGCGTAAGGGGAATCGTCGTGCTGCCTGTCGCAATATTTAACAGCATCAGCCCAACCAATATCAGCAGCGCGATAACGACGGTCGCGGCATAGCGTGAGGACGTTGGGCTCACTTAAAGGCATCCGGGTAGAGTGCGCGTGCCAGTTTATCAATAGCGGCGATATTCGCAGGTCCCGGCGTAAGCTCTGCATATTGCAGCTTTAGATAGCGATGCTGCTGTACGGCTGGGGTAAATTTCATTAGCGGATGTGATTCCAGAAAGCGCCTTAACGCATCCGCACCGTTGCCCGTCTGGTAATCCAGCAAAATGATAAAGTCGGGTTCGCGTGCCGCCACGCTCTCCCACGATGTCGAGGCCCAGCTCGTTTCTATATCGTCCATTACGTTCTTGCCGCCCGCAGCTTCAATGATGGCGGTTGGCATAGCGAATTTTCCGCTGGTAAAGGGCTTATCGTCGCCAGAGTCATACAGAAAAACCTTCCGCTTTGGCTGATTGCCAATGCGGGTTTGCAGTTCGGCAATGTGCTGTTTCCAGCCGTCAATCTGTTCCTGAGCCTGTTCCTGCTTACCGAAGATTTTCCCCAGTTTCAGCATATCGCCGTAGAGCAGATCCATGCTGGCACGTGGACGCTGTTGCTGTTGTTCGGTGAACACGCAACTTTCGCTGAGTACCAGCGTCTGAATGCCGTATTTTTTCAGCGATTGCGGGGTGACTTCTCCGCCCACTTTCATGCCGTAGTTCCACCCAGCAAAGAAGAAATCCGGGTGTACGGCCAGCAGGTTTTCTAACGTCGGGTATTTTGCTGCCAGTTCAGGGATCGTGCCCTGCTGCTTGATAAAGCTTGGGGGCGCTTTGTACCAGCCAGTGATGCCGGTCAGCCCGACGATATTTTTTTGTAGCCCAAGTGCAAACACCATCTCCGTCATGTTCAGGTCATGAATAACGGCTCGTTGCGGCGGCTGGATAAAGGTTAGCGGTTGCCTACAGCTGTCGACCGTGACGGGGAAACTCGAGGCGTGTACCCAGCACGACGTCAATGCCAGCAGTCCAGACAGAAGCGTTATTTTCATCATGGTTCCTTAGTGCAGTTCAGGGGCTTCAAAGATGCGAATCGGTGAGCCGTTTATCGGGTGCGGCACCGTAAAGCTCTCCATCCCAAATACGGATTTCACACAGTCGGCGCTCAGCGCGTGTGCGGGCGTTCCCCAGCGGAGTAGCGTTCCCTGCTGCAAAACGGCGACGCGGTCGGCAAAGGGGGTGATCAGTGGCAGGTCATGCAGCACCGCCAGCGTTGAAATACCGCGTTTCCGCACGAGAGACAGCAACTGCGCACGCGCTAACGGATCGAGATGGTTAGTCGGTTCATCCAGCAGCAGGAGCTGCGGCGTTTGTGTGAAAGCACGCGCCAGTGCCGCGCGTTGACGTTCCCCGCCGGAGAGTGTGCCCAGCAGGCGGTGGCGTAGCGGTAATAAGCCAGTATCGTCCAGCGCTTCCTCGATGAGCTGGCGATCCTGCGCAGGTGTGCTGAATCCGTGGTGTGGAATTCGTCCTAAGGCGACGTATTCCGCGACCCGCAAGCGTAGATCCGGTGCATCGTTCTGCGCCAGAATCGCGATGCGCTTTGCTCGTTCATGGCGGCTGAGTGTGTTCAACGGCTGGCCGTTCAACTGGATGTACCCCGTTGTCGCGCCGAGTTCGCTGGTCAACACGCGTAACAGCGTGGACTTGCCGCTGCCGTTGGGCCCAACCAGCGCCAAACGCTCTCCAGCCTGCATGGACAGAGAAATATCACTGAGCCTCGGCGTGCGATTGGCGTCGGCAACGGAAACATGGTGAAGCTGTAGCAGCACGGGTTTAGTAGAGAGACGCTCTGTCATGATGCGGGCATATCATCGTCATAGATTAAAAAGATATGTTATAACATAACAAATTAAATGCAATCCCGACTCACACCGTGAGCGGAAAAGAGAGGAAGAAGCGCGAGCAGCGAGGTTGAGGTTCAGGTTAATGAGGAGTGATGTGTTGAGTGGGACTCTCTGCATAGCAAAACCCCGCCGAGGGAGGCGGGGTTAGCAAGAAAATCGATAGTGTAAACGCGATCAGTATTCCCACGTATCCGGGTCGATACCCATTTCACGCATGATGATTTTCGCGGCTTCAGGAATTTCATCGCTGCGTTCTTTACGCAGGTCTTCGTCATTCGGTAACGGTTGTCCCGTGAACGCGTGCAGAAACGCCTCGCACAGCAGCTCGCTGTTGGTGGCATGGCGCAGGTTGTTCACCTGACGACGCGTGCGTTCGTCAGTCAGTATCTTTAATACTTTCAGTGGGATAGATACTGTTATCTTCTTGACTTGCTCGCTTTTTTTACCGTGTTCAGCGTAAGGGCTGACATACTCGCCGTTCCACTCAGCCATGGGATACCTTAAAAATTAATCTAATGAAGACAGCATCTGTCATGAAATGCCACAATTCTAGCGGTTATTATGCTTATGCTCAATCTATACGCAAAGAAGTTTAGATGTCTAGATGTGTTGACGTCCATTAAAACTGCGTTTACTCTTAAGTTCCTATCTTTTCAGCCTCCAGCCAGGAAATGAGCCGATGACGCGTAAACAGGCAACGATCGCAGTCCGCAGCGGGTTAAATGATGATGAGCAGTATGGCTGCGTCGTCCCACCCATTCACCTTTCCAGCACGTATAACTTTACCGGATTCAACCAGCCACGCGTACACGACTATTCGCGTCGCGGTAACCCCACGCGTGATGTCGTGCAGCGTGCGCTTGCCGAACTGGAAGGTGGTGCAGGTGCGGTAATGACGAGCAGCGGAATGTCGGCGATTATGCTGGTTTGCACGGTATTCCTGCGTCCCGGCGATCTGCTGGTGGCACCGCATGATTGCTACGGCGGCAGTTATCGTCTGTTTGACAGTCTGAGCAAGCGTGGCGCGTTTCGCGTCAAATTTGTCGATCAAAGTGATAATGATGCGCTCAACGCGGCATTGGCAGAAAAGCCGAAGCTGGTGCTGGTGGAAAGCCCGAGCAATCCGCTGCTGCGCGTCGTGGATATTGCCGCGATTTGTCAGGCCGCGCGGGAAGCGGGCGCGGTCAGCGTGGTGGATAACACCTTCCTGAGCCCAGCGTTGCAGAAGCCGCTGGAGCTGGGTGCCGATCTGGTGGTGCATTCGTGCACCAAGTACCTGAATGGTCACTCTGATGTCGTCGCGGGTGCGGTGATCGCCAGAGATGCCGATACCATTACTGAACTGGCCTGGTGGGCGAACAACATTGGCGTTACGGGCGCGGCGTTTGACAGCTATCTGTTGCTACGTGGCCTGCGTACCTTATCGCCACGTATGGCAGCCGCGCAGCGTAATGCGCAACAAGTGGTTGAATTCTTACAGACGCAGCCGTTGGTGAAGGCGCTGTACCATCCTTCACTGCCGAACAATCCCGGCCATGATATTGCCCGCCGTCAACAATCCGGCTTTGGCGCTATGCTAAGTTTTGAGCTGGATGGGGATGAAGACACCTTGCGGCGTTTTCTGGCGTCGCTGGAACTGTTCACGCTGGCAGAATCACTGGGCGGCGTTGAAAGCCTCATCTCTCATGCGGCAACGATGACGCATGCCGGTATGGCGCCAGAAGCGCGTGCCGCAGCGGGTATCTCTGAAACATTACTGCGCATTTCCACCGGCATTGAAGACGGCGATGACCTGGTTGCCGATCTGGATCGTGCGTTTCAAGCCGCTGCCAAGAGGTAAGAATGAGTGCATTAGGAGTAGCGCCACCGGTAACAGGCCGACAGTTGCATAAGTTTGGCGGTAGCAGTCTGGCCGATGTGAAGTGTTACCTGCGCGTAGCCGGTATTATGGCGGAGTATAGCCACCCCGGTGATTTGATGGTGGTGTCTGCCGCAGGCAGTACCACAAACCAGCTGATTAGCTGGTTGAAACTGAGCCAAAGCGATCGTCTGTCAGCACATCAGGTTCAGCAGACATTACGCCGCTACCACAGTGAACTGATTGGCGGGCTGCTGCCTGCGCAAGAGGCAGAAGCGCTGACCGCCCAGTTTATTCGCGATCTGGAGCGTTTGGCTGCGCTGCTGGATGGCAAGATGACGGATGCCGTCTACGCCGAAGTGGTCGGGCACGGTGAAATCTGGTCGGCTCGCCTGATGTCCGCCGTGCTGAATCACAGGGATATGAATGCAGCGTGGCTGGATGCGCGTGATTTTCTCTGTGCGGAGCGTGCCGCGCAGCCGCAGGTTGATGAAGGCCGTTCCTGGCCGCTGTTGCAGCAATATCTGACGCAACACGCAGGGCAGCGTTTAGTGGTAACGGGTTTTATCAGCCGCAATGACGCGGGTGAAACGGTGCTGCTGGGGCGCAACGGGAGTGACTATTCCGCCACACAAATTGGTGCGTTGGCGGGCGTTGAACGCGTGACTATCTGGAGCGACGTCGCTGGGGTGTATAGCGCTGACCCACGCAAAGTGAAAGATGCCTGCCTGCTGCCGCTGCTGCGTCTGGATGAAGCCAGTGAACTGGCACGTCTGGCAGCACCGGTATTACATACGCGTACCTTACAGCCTGTTTCCGGCAGCGATATCGATTTGCAACTGCGTTGCAGCTATCAGCCTGAACAGGGGTCGACGCGCATTGAACGCGTGCTGGCCTCAGGTACGGGTGCCAAAATCGTCACCAGCCACGACGATGTCTGCCTGATTGAAGTTCAGGTTCCTTCCGAACACGATTTCGCGCTGCTGCAAAAAGAAGTCGAACAGCTTCTGAACCGTGCACAGTTGAAACCGCTGGCGATCGGCGTTCATCAGGATCGTAATCTGCTGCAACTGTGCTACACCTCCGAAGTGGTGGATAGCGCGCTGCAACTGCTGGCACAAGCTGCGTTACCCGTTGAGCTCAACCAGCGTGACGGATTGGCGATGGTCGCGATGGTCGGTGCGGGCGTGGGTAAAAATCCGCTGCACAGCCACCGTTTCTATCAGCAGTTGAAAGATCAGCCGATTGAATTTGTCCGTCAGGCCGATGATGGCATCAGTCTGGTTGCCGTGCTGCGCGTTGGTCCGACGGAGCATTTGATTCGTGGGTTGCACCATTCACTGTTCCGGGCAGAAAAACGTATTGGGTTAGTGCTGTTTGGCAAAGGGAATATTGGTTCACGCTGGCTGGAGCTGTTTGCGCGTGAGCAGAGTAACCTGTCTGCACGTACCGGTTTTGAGTTTGTACTCGCTGGCGTGGTGGACAGTACGCGCAGCCTGCTGAATGATGATGGGCTGGATGCCAGCCGCGCGTTGGCTTTCTTCGAAAGTGAAGCGCAAGAGCGGGATGGTGAAGATCTGTTCCTGTGGATGCGTTCGCATCCCTTCGATGATTTGGTGGTGCTGGACGTCACCGCCAGTGAATCGGTCGCCGATCTGTATCTGGATTTCGCCAGCTATGGTTTCCATGTCATCAGCGCCAATAAATTGGCGGGTGCATCAGGCGGCAATAACTATCGCCAGATCCGCGACGCGTTCGCGAAAACGGATCGTCACTGGCTGTATAACGCGACCGTCGGCGCAGGGTTGCCGGTCAACTTTGCGGTACGCGATCTGCGGGAAAGTGGCGACAGTATTCTGGCGATTAGCGGGATTTTCTCCGGCACGCTTTCCTGGCTGTTCTTGCAGTTTGACGGCACCGTGCCGTTCACCGACCTGGTCGATCAGGCTTGTCAGCAGGGGCTGACCGAGCCCGATCCGCGTGTTGACCTTTCCGGTCAGGACGTTATGCGCAAGCTGGTGATTCTGGCGCGTGAGGCTGGCTATGATATCGAACCGAGTCAGGTTCGGGTTGAGTCGCTGGTGCCGCCGGGCTGTGAACAGGGATCTGTCGATTACTTCTTCGAGAACGGTGATTCGCTGAACGAACAGATGCTGCAACGTCTGGAAGCCGCACAAGAAATGGGCTTGGTTCTGCGTCACGTCGCACGCTTTGACAGCAATGGTAAAGCGCGCGTGGGCGTTGAAGCGGTTCGCCCCGATCATCCGCTGGCCTCGCTGCTGCCGGGTGATAACGTGTTTGCGATCGAAAGCCGCTGGTATCGGGATAACCCGCTGGTTATCCGTGGGCCAGGCGCGGGGCGCGATGTCACGGCGGGTGCGCTTCAATCTGACCTAAACCGTTTGGCGCAGCTGTTATAGAACCTGTTTTAATAGCGACATGATTGCTATTGTTGGCCGTCTCCGCACATTAGGAGATGGCCAATACTCAAGAGACCCATTCCCTCGTTTCCCTTCTCGCTAAAAAATCCCCACCGCTATCTTCCCCGTCAGTCGTGTCATTGAAATGTCACGGTGACAACACGCCACTGACACGATGTCACCGCACAATCAGCGCATTGTTTGCTTATCGTGGAATGCACAGCTGTGCAAAAAACAACTTCCTCTGCGGCAGCCCCGCACATTGTCATCGACCATCTACATGTTGGATACGGCACGACAGCCGTCTTGAACGATATCCATCTGGAGATTGCACAGGGCGAATTCGTGGCGTTGCTCGGTTCGTCAGGATGTGGCAAGACGACGTTACTGCGTACGGTTGCTGGTTTCTCGTCACCGCGTGCGGGGGCGATTCGCGTTAACGGGCAGGATATGACGCAAGCGCCGCCAGAGAAACGCGGAATGGCGCTGGTGTTTCAGAGCTATGCGCTGTGGCCGCACATGACGGTGGCACAGCATATTGCTTACGGACTGCGTTTGCGCCGTGTCCCGCGTGCAGAAATTGCCAGCCGTGTCGCGGAACTGGAAACGATGCTGGGTTTGACGGGCCTGAGCGCTCGTAAGCCAGCGGAACTGTCCGGTGGACAGCGGCAGCGCGTCGCCTTGGGCCGTGCGCTGGCGGTACGGCCCGATATTCTGCTGCTGGACGAACCGCTCTCCAATCTGGATACCCGTATTCGCCTACAGCTACGTGATGAGATCCGTGCGCTGCAACAGCGGCTGGGGCTGACGGCGATCCACGTAACGCACGATCGGGAAGAAGCGATGGTGATGGCGGATCGCATCGTGATTTTGAATCAGGGTCGCATCATGCAGGCGGGTAGCCCGCAAGAGGTGTACCACCATCCGGCCAGCGCGTTTGTCGCAGCGTTTATGGGGGCGGAAAATCGGCTTGTGCTGGAAGCGCGTTATGACGGCGATACGCTGATGATTCCCGGTGATGCCGAGAGCCATTCGCTGCTCCCTGACAATACGTCGCTACCGCCTGGCCCGATAGAAGCGCGCTTTCGTGCGGAAGCCGCTCGTCTTTACGATCCGGCAGAGGTTCCGCTCATCCAGCCCGGCATGTTGATGCGCTACGGCACGGTACAGGCACAGAGCTACCCCGGCGGATACTGGCAGCATACGATTTCCAGCGGCACCTGGCGGATACAGGTTCATGCGTCGCGTCCCTATGCCATCGGGCAGCGGGTTGCCGTGCAGATCCCTGCCGAGGCGCTGTTTCTTTTCCCGCTGGCAGAAGAGGCTATGCCTTTGACGGCGGTACCGGATACCACTTCACGTTATTCCTCGCTTCCCGGCCTGACGGCCTGATCCTGAATTGGAGACAAATGATATGAAACGCATTTTTGCTGCAACGCTGATGATGAGTACGCCGCTGGCGGCGGTACAGGCACAGGAATTAACGGTGTTGACGGCGGGTGACCAGAACATGGTCGACTATGTGAATGAATACTTAGGGCCGCTGTTTGAAAAGCAGCATCCCGGCGTAAAAGTACGCGCCGTCGGTACCGGGCCAGGTGATGCCGGGTCGCAGAAGATTCTTGAGCGTTTCAATGCACAACAGGCCGCTGGTGCCAAAGTCTGGGACACCGATGTGGCAGTTGTGCATGAGAAGTTTGTCGGCCCGATGGTGCAAAAGGGCGACCTGCTGAAATATCGCGATGATATCGCCAGCGGCAAGCTGGTCAGCATGGCTGCTGCGGATAAAGCCATGGGTACAGACGTGAAAGGCTACGTCATGCCGATGTTCAGTAGCCAGACAGCGCTGGCCTATAACCCCAGCATGGTAGCGAATCCGCCTAAAAGCTATGACGAAATCCAACAGTGGGCAGCCGCGAATCCGAAGATGTTCGGCTACAACGGCATTAAAGGCGGCGCATCGGGAGTGAGCTTCGTCATGGGCTGGATTTACGCTTATGGCGGCGATGCCCAGAAGCTGATGAACGGACCGTTTGATGAGGCGGAAGCGAAGAAATGGCAACCCGCGTTTGAACGCCTGAAAGCCTTTAACAAGAACGTGACGCTGACACCGGGCAACGCTGGCACGCTCGATATGCTTAGCCGCGGTGAAATCGCGATGGGGCCGGTGTGGGTCGACATGTTCTATTCCTGGAAAGCGAGTGGACAGCTGCCGGACAATTTCAAGTTGCTGCTTCCTGCGCCCGGTATGCCGGGGCAGCCGATGCACTATGTCATCCCCGCGCAGGCACCGAACCGCGAGCTGGCTAAACAGTTTGTCGAACTGGCAACCAGCGCCAAAGTGCAGGCCGAAGGGATCGTTGAACGCTTTAACTGGTATCCGGGGATCGATGCCAAGTACGTTCAGGCTGAGCTGAAGCCCGCCGTATGGCAACGTCTGTTCACGGATGTGACACCTGATGAGCTGGCGAGCAAAGGGAAGACATTCCCTATCGCGCCTTATCACACCGCGATTTTAAACGCCTACGAGCAGGCGATGGCAAAATAGTGCCGCTGGCTTAGATACCCCTTAGCATCACATGCGCTCTGGCGGGATGAAGCCAGAGCGCGGAGACATTCATGTTGCAAGTATCCCAATTCTCTTCCCGACTGGCGGGTATCGCGCTTGTGCTACCTGCGCTGGCGGTGGTGGCTGTCTGTTTTATCACGCCGCTGGGGCTGTCGGTTGGGGGCGCTTTTATCAGTCAGAATGGCGTGGGCATTGATAATTTTGTCACGGCATTGACGCTGTATCTGCCCGATATCCTGTTTACCTTACTGATTGTGAGCCTCGCGACGCTACTGATCGGCCTGCTGTCCATCATGATCGGCGGCTACCTGACGCTGGGGGAAAGCCCGCGTATGGTGGCGCTGCTGCGCTGGGTCTATCGCTGGCCGCTGTTTATCCCGTTTATCGTGACCGGGCAAATTTTACGCACGTTTCTGGCCAAGAACGGCTGGTTGAATGGCGCGCTGGATACGCTTGGCATTGTCGATCTCGCCAGCGCCAGCAACTGGCTGGACTGGCGCGGCATCGTGTTCGCTTTCGTCTGGAAACAGACGCCGTTTGTGGCATTGCTGGTTGCAGGCGCGATGGCGTCGCTGGATCGCACGATGATAGAGTCCGCCCGTAATTTAGGCGCATCTCGCCTGCGTATCTTGTGTGAAATTGTGGTGCCTCAGGTTGGGCAAACGCTGCTCACCGGGCTCATTCTCTCTTTCGTCACCATGATGTCGGTGCTGTCCGTACCGATGATGATCAATGCCCAGTCGCCGACGATGCTCACTGCCAACATTGCCTTCCGCATTAACGCCTACGGCGATTACGGCGTCGCGAATGCGTTGGGGGTGATTTCCCTGCTGATGACTGGCCTGTTTGCCGTGATTTATCTCCGCTTGAA
The DNA here is from genome assembly GCF_009931295.1 of Pectobacterium odoriferum. NCBI lineage: Bacteria > Pseudomonadati > Pseudomonadota > Gammaproteobacteria > Enterobacterales > Pectobacteriaceae > Pectobacterium > Pectobacterium odoriferum. Next base: position 215,468 of record NZ_CP034938.1, read on the forward strand.
CATGAGGGAGAAGGCATGAAGAACGTACTGTGGTGGATCCCGAGAATGCTGATTCTGGGGACGCTGATCTTCTTGATCTTTGGGCCATTGGCTAACCTCCTGCTGTGGTCGGTAGCGGAAAAATGGTTCTATCCTCACCTGTTGCCCAATGAGTGGGGCTTCGCCTTCTGGAAGCGGGTGTTTTCGCCGCGCGGTGTGGCTTGGGAAGCGCTGGGGAATAGCGTGCTGGTGGCGGTGTTCACCGTACTGGCCTCGCTGTCGCTGGCGATTCCGGCGGGATATGCACTGGCGCGTCTGCCGTTGCCTGCTCGTGGATTGATACTGCTGGTATTCCTGATTCCGCAGGCGTTCCCGAATTTGACGGTGTACGTCAACATCGCCCGCCTGTTTTATCAGTGGGGGCTGAACGGCACGCTGCTGGGCGTTGTGCTGGTTCACACGGTTCACGGGCTGGTGTTTGCGGTCTGGATTGCCTCGGCGGCGTTCTCGGCGGTGGGGCGTGAAATGGAACAGGCGGCACGGTCGATTGGTGCTGGGCCGTGGCGTGCCTTTGTCGATATCACCCTGCCGCTGGCTATGCCAGGACTGATGGCATCTGCCATCTTCGTTTTCCTCGAATCGCTGGATGAGTTTACTGGCAGCTACTTTGTGGGAGCACCGGATGTGCAGATGATGCCGCTGCTGCTCTATACCGCTGGGGCGGGCGGTAACTATCAGATCGCTTCTATTACTGCGCTAGTGCTGCTGATTCCTTCCGTCCTATTCATGCTGGTGGTGGAGCGTTTTTTGAAGGCCGACGTAATGGCAAGGATAGGGAAATGACGGTGGGTAAACAGGGTTACGTCAGCGCACAGGATGTTGCGCGTCGGGCTGGTGTATCGCGCTCGGCGGTGTCCCGCAGTTTTACTCCCGGTGCCAGCGTGTCGGCTGCCACCTATGCCAAAGTGATGACGGCAGCGCAGGAACTGGGGTATCAGGTTAACGATCTGGCACGCGGCCTGCTGGCGAACAGCAGCCGTCTGGTTGGGCTGGTGGTGACGCACCCTGAGGTCGGGTTTCGCGCCAACCTGGTCGCAGAGCTGTCGCAGGCGTTAATCCAACGTGGTTCGATTCCGGTACTCATCAATACCGGCCATGTGCGGGAAGCGATGTCTGCCGCGCGCTCCATTCTGTTTGGTCACCGTGCGGAAGCGACGATTGTGCTTTCCGGTTCACCGCCGAAAGAATTTGTCGAATTGGCGCAGCTAAATGGCCAGCCGCTGATTGTTATTGGGCGGCACGAACCCGCGTGTGACAGCGTACATATTGATAATGACACCGCCGCGCGCATGGCGGCACGGCTGTTTGCCTCATCGGGCAGAACGCGTCTGGCTCTGGCCGGAGCGGCGTCGGCAACGCCCAATATCATTGAACGTGAACAGGCATTTTGTGAAGAGGCGCGTTTGTTAGAACTGCCCGTGGCCGTGGTGCGCGGTGATGATACAGATTATGACGATGGGCTGGCGGTGGGGCAGACGCTGTTTTCGCTCCCAGAAGGTGTCAGACCAGATGCGGTGTTCTGCGTTAACGATTTGGTCGCGTTCGGCGTGATCGATCGCGCAAAGCAGTGTGGGCTTGCCGTTCCGCAGGATCTTATGGTCATCGGGTTTGATGATATTCCGGCCGCGGGGTGGGATGCCTATGCGTTGACGACGTTTCGTCAGGATCCCGCAACGATGGCGGCTCAGGCACTGGCATTGCTCGATCGACGCCAGTCTCAGGTACAAGAACCCGCGTGTCGAGCGAAAGTGGCTGCCCCGCTCATCCGCCGCCAGTCGGCGTAACGGTACTGGCAGGCGATAGCGCGTGGATAGTGAAACCGAGGATAAATATGAAACTGATTCAACTTTCCGACCTCCATTTGACCGCACAAGGCGGCAACTTGCATGGCCGTGACCCGGAACAGCAACTGAAAGCGGCGATTGCCGATATCAACGCACACCATCGCGATGCCGATCTGGTGGTCATCTCCGGCGATCTGTCCGATGACGGCAGTGCGGAATCCTATGCGTTTCTGGCCTCGGCGCTGGCTGAACTACAGCTTCCCTGGCGTGTGACGATGGGAAATCACGATGACCGGGAGACGTTTTTGGCCCAGTTCCCGACGCTGGTGGATGAAAACGGGTTTGTGCAGAGCGTGACAGCAGTCGGGGAGGATTGCGTCATTCTGCTGGACTCGTTGCAGGCTGGTGAGGTGGCCGGAACGCTGTGTTCAGTGCGGCTAGCGTGGCTGGAACAGCAGCTTCATGCTACGGAAGGAAAGAACGTGTTCCTGTTCCTACATCACCCTCCGATGGCGATCGGGCTTCCGGCGCTGGATAACGTTCGATTGGCTCCCGAAGCGGCAGAGGCGCTATATCATGTGTGCCACCGCTTCGGTAATGTGCGGAATATTTCTGCGGGGCACGTGCATCGGCCTGCCAGCGGAGGTTGGCGAGGAATATCGTTCAGCACGGTACGCGGCACAAACCATCAGTCCGCGCTACGCTTCGCTCCGGGATTTGAAACTAGTCTGGAAGCCCCGCAGTACGCCATTTTTCTGACGACAGAAGAAGGGCATACCGTACATTTTCACGATTTTCCCTGTGGCTGATGACGTGTTTCCTATCGTTTAATCATATTTTTATGCAGTCTGAGTGAAGGTTTTGCTGTTATCCGGCGTAAAAAATTATGCAGCGGTGGGTTTGACCGCCGAGTGAGCGACAGGACGTCGCGAAAGCCAGTGCCGCGTAGGGAACGCGTCACTGGCGGCTCGACTAGCGGTCAGGAACACCGATGGAACCGCGTCAGCGGCATAATTCCCGCCGAAAGCCTGGGGTCATGGGGCGAGCGGCGTTTGAGCCGCCCCATGTCGGGCGCGTGCTACGAAGTAGCATGAAAATAACGACATTATCGCGCACGAAACCGTCTCCGCGTTGACATAAGAATGTGACTACAAGACAGCGCGTTGCGGAAACCCATCATGAACTTTTTTCATTTACCGTGAGTAATCATCACGGCTTGTCGTGCTGAAAAACGTTGACTCTTTAAGCGGATTACGTCATTTTCTATATGGACGTCTAAACGTATAGACGTGTATCGAATGATAATAACAGTCACGGTCAACGGGGTAGCAGGTATGAGCTTTTTTCACGCAAACCAGCGGGAAGCGCTGAATCAGAGTCTGGCGGAATTGCAGGGACGAATTAATGTGTCATTTGAATTTTTCCCGCCACGTACCAGCGATATGGAAGAAACCCTGTGGAGCTCTATCGATCGACTGAGCAGCCTGAAGCCCAAGTTTGTTTCCGTGACTTACGGGGCGAATTCTGGCGAGCGTGACCGTACTCATAGCATTATCAAAACGATTAAAGAGCGTACCGGTCTGGAAGCAGCACCTCACCTGACCTGCATCGATGCTTCACGCGAACAGCTGCGTGAAATCGCTCAGGATTACTGGGAGAGTGGTATCCGCCATATTGTCGCGCTGCGCGGCGACTTGCCTCCAGAAGGCGGCAAACCGGACATGTACGCGGCGGATCTGGTTTCCCTGCTGAAAGAGGTCGGCGATTTCGATATTTCCGTTGCCGCCTATCCTGAAGTACACCCTGAAGCGAAAAGCGCACAGGCTGACCTGATTAACCTGAAACACAAGATTGATGCTGGTGCGAATCGCGCTATCACACAGTTCTTTTTCGACGTAGAAAGCTATCTGCGATTCCGTGACCGCTGCGTGGCGACCGGCATCGATGTAGAAATTGTGCCAGGCATTCTGCCGGTATCGAACTTCAAGCAGTTGCAGAAATTTGCCACGATGACCAACGTCCGCGTGCCGAACTGGATGACGACCATGTTTGACGGTCTGGATAACGATCCAGAAACCCGCAAAATGGTAGGGGCGTCTATCGCCATGGATATGGTGAAAATTCTCAGCCGCGAAGGCGTAAAAGATTTCCATTTCTATACGCTGAACCGCGCGGAGCTGAGCTATGCGATTTGCCATACGCTGGGCGTCCGCCCTGATGTAGCACGCTGAGGCGACAAACAAGATTTCAGGAAGAAAGAGGCCGCAACGCGGTGACGAAGAGTAACGGTATTGGAATGCCTTTCAACGTCACTTACGGCGGCTCTGAAAAGGAGGAGTCTCAGGGATGAGATTCCTATTCACGCGGTTAGACCGATTGCTACTGACCGATTCAATGATTATCCCCAGCGCCTGTTTTTATCTCTTATCCCGTTTTTATCGCTAGTCGTTCCTATAAATAATCGTTTCTATCACTCATAACGGTACGATGACCGCTCGGCGGCGTTATGACCACTTCCCTGACTATTCGAATCCTCCATTTCTCTCCGCCTATTCCCACCGTTAATGGCTTTGCCTGCTGGTCAGATTTCCCAGTGTCGATCGCCGGAGTATCGTTGGCCGACACACACAAAATGCTGTCGCTGCCAAATCGCTTGAAGAGGTTAGTCTGCTTGTTATAGCGTGGCTGAAGGCCAGGTATACCCTGGCGGTACCGAAATCGTAAAAATATTGTTTTATTCCTGTAGAAATAAATAGATACGCTTTGGTGGGATATATTATTCATTTTGGATATTGATAGGGATTATCGTTCATTGGTATCCTATCTATCGTTGTTAGCTATCATGATAAGGAGAATAATAATGAATATTCGGGACTTAGAGTATCTTGTCGCGCTGGCAGAACATCGTCACTTTCGGCGCGCGGCAGATTCCTGCCATGTGAGTCAGCCAACACTCAGTGGACAGATTCGTAAACTGGAAGATGAACTCGGCGTGATGCTGCTTGAGCGCACCAGCCGCAAGGTCTTGTTTACGCAAGCCGGTCTGCTGCTGGTCGAGCAGGCACGAACGGTATTACGCGAGGTCAAAGTATTAAAAGAGATGGCGAGTCAGCAGGGCGAAACCATGTCTGGGCCACTGCATATCGGCCTGATCCCCACAGTGGGGCCTTATCTGCTGCCGCAAATCATTCCGATGCTGCATCGCACGTTCCCCAAACTCGAAATGTACCTGCACGAAGCGCAAACCCATCAACTGCTGGCCCAGTTGGACAGCGGCAAACTGGACTGCGCCATTCTGGCGATGGTGAAAGAGTCCGAGGCCTTTATCGAAGTTCCTCTGTTTGACGAGCCGATGAAGCTGGCGATTTATCAGGATCACCCTTGGGCGAACCGCGAACGCGTGGCAATGTCCGATCTGGCGGGCGAAAAACTGTTGATGCTGGAAGACGGTCACTGCCTGCGCGATCAGGCGATGGGCTTCTGTTTTCAGGCAGGGGCGGATGAGGATACGCATTTCCGGGCGACCAGTCTGGAGACGCTGCGCAACATGGTCGCAGCCGGAAGCGGTATTACGCTGCTGCCAGCATTGTCTGTTCCGCGCGAACGCGAACGCGATGGTGTCTGCTATTTGCCGTGCTATAAACCGGAGCCCAAACGCACTATCGCGCTGGTGTACCGCCCCGGTTCACCGCTGCGCGGACGCTATGAGCAACTTGCTGATACCATCCGCGAGCATATGCAGGGCTATATGGAAACCCTGTCAAAATAAGCGGTTAAGCCCGTTTAGCGCCGCTACGCGGTACGCTTCTGCCATGGTTGGATAGTTGAAGGTGGTATTAACGAAATATTCGATAGTATTGCCTTCACCTTTCTGTTCCATGATGGCCTGCCCGATGTGGATAATCTCCGCCGCGCGCTCGCCAAAGCAGTGAATACCCAGAATCTGTTTCGTTTCTCGGTGAAACAGAATCTTCAAACTCCCCACATTCATCCCGACAATCTGCGCCCGTGCCAGATGTTTAAACTGTGCCCGCCCGACTTCATAAGGCACTTTCATCGCGGTGAGCTCTTGCTCAGTTTTCCCCACGGAGCTGATTTCCGGGATGGTATAAATGCCGGTCGGGATATCTTCGATCAGATGCGCGCTGGCATCGCCTTTGATAATCGCCTGTGCGGCAAGCCTACCCTGATCGTACGCTGCTGATGCCAGGCTCGGATAGCCAATGACATCGCCGATGGCATAAATATGCGCCAGCGCCGTCTGGTACATGCTGTTGACCTTGAGCTGCCCGCGGCTGTCGGTGCTCAGGCCGATATTCTCCAGCCCCAGCGTTTCCGTGTTCCCCGTGCGCCCGTTGGCATAGAGTAGGCAATCTGCCTTCATCTTTTTGCCTGATTTCAGATTGACGATAACGCCGTCAGCCAGCCCTTCAATACTCTCGAACTCTTCGTTGTGACGAATCACCACGCCGTTATTCCAGAAATGGTAGGACAGCGCATCCGACATTTCCTGATCGAGAAAGGCCAGCAGCCTGTCGCGGGTGTTGACTAAATCGACCTTAACGCTCAGGCCGCGAAAGATAGAGGCATATTCGCAGCCGATAACGCCTGCACCATAGATGATGACGTGCTGAGGCTCGTGGTCGAGTTGCAATATAGAGTCGCTGTCATAAATGCGCGGGTGGTCGAAATCGACGTCTGCCGGATGATATGGACGTGAACCGGTCGCAATGATGATATTCGCGGCGGTCAGCGTCTCATGGGTATTGTCTGGGTAGTGAACGGCAATCGTGTGTGCATCGATGAAGCTGGCTTCACCGGAAAACAACTCGCACTGATTACGCTCATAAAATCCTTGTCGCATACGAGTTTGCTGACCAATGACGCTGTCGGCGTGGCGCAGGATGTCGGAAAATGAGGAGCGAATAATGCGGGAGTTGTCACTGTAGAGGGGGTTTTGATTGAACTCGATAATACGGCTGACGGCGTGGCGGAGGGCTTTGGAAGGAATCGTACCCCAGTGGGTACAGCCACCGCCAACATTGTAGTGACGTTCAATCACCGCAATTTTGGCCCCGTGCTTGGCCAATCCCATTGCTGCACCTTCACCGCCGGGCCCGGAACCAATAACGATGGCATCGTAATCGAATTGATGTTGTAGAGTCATGGTAGGTTAAACCTGTTTTTATACAAATTAATAACGCGACTGTAACATTGTGCGATTGTAGCATCGACTGCGGCAGAACCCAATCATCCCTTCCTTTACTATGGAAACAGATTCTCACATTCTTAATATGGCAAACTTTGTCTCATTCTGCGGACAATAAAGTTTGCTATAGTGCCCCTCTGGAAAAGGGAGTAGATCATTTGGGCAGCATAATGGGTGTCAGAGCACAACAAAAAGAACGGACTCGTCGTTCCCTTATTGAAGCTGCATTTAGCCAGTTAAGCGCTGAGCGCAGCTTTGCCAGCCTGAGCTTGCGTGAAGTTGCCCGTGAGGCGGGTATCGCGCCGACCTCTTTCTATCGTCATTTTCGTGACGTAGATGAGCTGGGGCTGACAATGGTCGACGAAAGCGGGCTGATGCTGCGCCAGTTAATGCGGCAGGCTCGGCAACGTATCGCCAAAACCGGTAGCGTAATCAGGACATCGGTTTCCACCTTCATGGAATTTATCGGCAATAATCCTAATGCGTTCCGGCTGTTACTACGTGAGCGTTCAGGTACGTCGGCGGCGTTCCGTGCGGCGGTCGCGCGGGAAATTCAGCATTTTATCGCTGAACTGGCGGATTATCTTGAGGTGGAAAACCATATTCCCCGTAGTTTCGCGGAAGCGCAGTCGGAAGCGATGGTGACCATTGTTTTCAGCGCGGGAGCGGAAGCTCTGGATGTTTCCCTGGAACAGCGTAAACAGCTAGAAGAGCGGCTAGTACTGCAACTGCGTATGATCGCCAAAGGTGCCTATTACTGGTACAGAAAAGAACACGATAGTAGCTTTACCGTGCCATAAATCCTCTATACCAACAACATGAAAAGGGAGAAACCATGACAGACAAACCTCATCAAGAAAAAGGTACGCTGGTTCTGGCGTTGATTGCGGGTTTATCCGTAAACGGCGCATTTGCCGCCCTGTTCAGTAGCATTGTTCCGTTCTCGATTTTTCCCCTGATTGCACTGGTATTGTCCATTTATTGCCTGCATCAACGTTATTTGCATCACAGTATGCCGGAAGGCATTCCGATGCTGGCGGCGGCCAGTTTTCTGCTGGGATTACTGATTTACAGCGCCATCGTACGCGTTGAATATCCCGCCATTGGATCGAACTTTATTCCTTCAATCCTGTGCGTGGTATTGGTTTTCTGGATTGGCCTGAAGCTGCGCCGCAGAAAAGAGACGGATGCCATATCCGCAGAAGAGAGCGAAACGCTGTAGCAGGTGGATGCTGGCGGGGTAACCCGCCAATTGTGTGCGTTACTGACGTTTTTCCAACAGCACGCCACACTCCATATGATGGGTGTAAGGGAATTGGTCGAACAGCGCTAGACGGCGAATGTCGTGGGTTTCCGAGAGCGTTTGCAGGTTGTTGCTTAGCGTTTCTGGGTTGCAGGAAATATAAAGAATGCGCGGATACGCCTGCACCAGTTTCACCGTTTCGTCATCCAGTCCGCTGCGCGGTGGGTCAACAAAAATGGTCTCGCACTGGTAGCTTGTCAGATCGATACCTTGTAAACGGTTAAACTGACGCACGCCCTGCATGGCCTGCGTAAACTCTTCTGCCGCCATGCGGATGATCTGCACGTTCTCTATCTGGTTTGCGGCGATATTATATTGTGCTGCCGCGACGGATGGCTTGGCGATTTCGGTTGCCAGCACACGTTCGAAATTTCTTGCCAGCGCGAGTGAAAAATTGCCGTTACCGCAATACAGTTCCAGCAAATCCCCTGTTGCTCCCGCTGTCGCATCCAACGCCCACTCCAGCATCTGAATATTGATAGCGGCATTCGGCTGCGTGAAGCTGTTTTCTACCTGCCGGTAAATCATATCCCGCCCGGCAACCGTCAGGCATTCATCGACATAATCGCGATCGAGGCAGATTTTGGTTTTTGTCGCACGGCCAATCAACTGTAGACGGAACCCTTTCGCCGTCAGGCTATCACGCAGTGCGAGGGCATGTTCCTGCCATTCCTCGTCCAGCGCACGGTGATACAGCAGAGAAACAATCACTTCGCCGCTCATGGTCGACAGATAGTCTATCTGGAACAGTTTACGGCGCAGTACGGAGTCAGGCTGAATGGCGGCAAGCAGTTCCGGCATCAGGCGGTTGATCAGTTCGCTGGCTGCCGGAAAGCGATCGACCCGAATGCGCTGTTTGGTTTGCTGATCAAACATGATGTGGTAAAGCTCGTCACCCTCGTGCCAAATACGGAATTCGGCGCGCATCCGATAGTGGCTGACGGGAGAACGGAAGACGACAGGCTCCGGTGCATTGAAAGGTGCCATCATTCCACGCAGACGCTCGGTTTTCTCTGCAAGCTGGTCGTCGTATTGTTCGATGGGCAGGATTTCTGGCGTCATGGTTTTCTCGTCTGAACAGCGTCTAAAAGGGTGTTATTGGCCGGGAATTGTAGGGAATCCGGCCAGGAAGTCCAGTTTTGTTACGTTATTATCCTGTAGTGATATAGAAGTCTAGACTTCCGTAATGTGCGATTGTAGGATGAGCGTCCGGCCTTGTATCACAAGTCAAAAGGGAATCCAGTGTAAATCTGGAGCTGACGCGCAGCGGTAAGGAAAGCCTCGGCGATAGCATTATTATGCAGACACTGTCTTTTATAGATGGGAAGTCATCGCTTTCGTTGTATCCCTTACCGCCATTGACGGTTTGTGGTAACAACGGCATCCAAGCCCGAAGACCTGCCGGAATACGTCGCAATTGGTTCTGCATATCGCGTGCTATTAACAGAGCCTGCGGCATCCTTATTATTTCTCGGATGCTTTAACAATGATTAAAAAAGTTTCGCTGCTGACGGTGCTTTCCGTCACGGCATTTTCTGGCTGGGCACAGGAAAACAGTTCATCTCTAAATTCGTCATCGGAAAAAAATACCGATGACATAGTGGTAACCGCAAACCGTTTCGCACAGCCAGTTTCTTCGGTGCTGGCGGCAATTGATGTGGTCACTCGTGATGACATCAATAGGTGGCAAGCGAAAAATGTTTTGGAAGTTATGCGTCGATTGCCAGGGGTGAATATTGCTCAGACTGGTGGGTTGGGACAAAGCGCATCAATGTATATTCGGGGCTCGGAAGCACGCCATACGTTGGTACTTATTGATGGTGTCCCTATTGCTAAATACGGTATTACAGGCGATCCAGATTTCAACCTTATTCCTATTGCTTTAGTACAGCGCATTGAGTTTATGCGTGGTCCACGTTCTGCGGTATACGGTGCCGACGCTATTGGTGGCGTGGTTAATATCATTACGCAAACAACAGAAAATAAAACAGTACTTAATGCAGGGGCTGGTTCGAACCGCTATCAGGAATATAGTGGAAGCTTGCATCAGTCGGTTGGTGATAGCACGCGAGTCTCTTTAGCCGGAGCTTATCAGGATACTCGGGGATTCAATGTTTACCCAGATTCATCTAATCAGGCGTTAGACTCAGATAAAGATGGCTGGCGCAATAAAACATTCTGGGCAGGTGTTGAACATCAGTTTAACGATTCAATTTCTGGGTTCTTCCGTGGCTATGGTTATGGCGCTAATAGCGATTATGATGCGCTTTCCCAAGATTTTGGTTTTCCTATTCAAAATGAACAGCAAAGCTACAATCATACTTATAGTGGAGGATTGCGATTCTCCCATGAAAATTATGCTTCTCAGTTGATTGCCAGCTATCAGAAATACACTTCAATCCAATATCTCAGTACTCAAGGGCGCTATGGTGCCTATAACTCCCAAGATGATATGGATCAACAGGACGTGCTTTGGGGGAACACTTTGGCGTTAAGCCATGGCATGGTTAGTGCTGGCGTTGACTGGCGCCGGCAGAAGTTAACTTCAGAAGGCGTTAGTTTTAATACGTTAAATCGTGAAAGTAATCGCTATAAGCAGGATAATTCAGGTGCCTATTTAACCGCGCAACAGCAATATGGTGCGGTTATTCTTGAAGGGTCTGTACGCGGTGATGACAATGAGAAATTTGGTAGACATGGTACTTGGCAGCTTGCATCAGGCTGGGAATTCTTCCCCGATTACCGAGTAACCCTCTCCTATGCGACAGGCTTTCAGGCACCCACTTTGGGACAGTTGTATGGTCAGAAGCGTTTCGATATTGAATCAAATGAGAACTTAAAGCCTGAAGAGTCGAAACAATGGGAAGCCGGATTGGAAGGTTTAACCGGGCCATTAAGTTGGCGTTTGTCGGGTTATATTAATAAGATCGATAATCTGATCGCGTATGAGTATGCCTTTGCAACAAGTACTGGGACTTATTATAACGTTGATGCAGCAACGATGAAGGGGCTGGAGTGGACGGGATCATTTGAGACCGGTGTGCTGAATCATCAAATCACTTTGGACTACCTTGATGCCCGTAACGATGAAAACGATAAGGTTTTGGCCCGGCGCGCGAAGCAGCAAGCAAAGTACCAAGTTGATTGGAACCTGTATGACGTCGATTTTAATCTGAGTTACCAGTATGTAGGTAAGCGGTTTGATAATGCAGCGAATACTCGCCGCTTACCAAGCTACAGTACTGTTGATGTTTCCGCCTCATATCCGATCACCTCTCATCTGACAGTTCGTGGTAGAATCGCCAACCTGTTTGATAAAGATTATGAGACGGCATATGGCTACCGCACGGCAGGGCGAGAATACTATCTCACAGGAAGCTATATCTTCTAACCTGCCATCCCGTCCTACGATTCTGGTCTTCGATTCCGGCGTAGGCGGGCTATCTGTTTATGACGAAATCCGGCAGCTCTTGCCGGATCTTCACTATATATACGCATTCGATAACGAAGCGTTTCCCTATGGTGAGAAATCACAGCAGTTTATTATCGAGCGCGTGGTTGAGATTGTTAGTGCAGTCCAACAACGTCATCAGCTCGCATTGGTTGTGATTGCCTGCAATACGGCGAGTACGATTTCCCTTCCTGCGCTACGTGAGCGCTTTACTTTCCCTGTCGTGGGCGTCGTCCCAGCGGTTAAACCGGCGGCTAAGCTGACACGCAACGGTGTTGTTGGCCTATTGGCGACTCGCGCAACGGTTCAACGTCCCTATACGTATGAACTGATTGCCCGTTTTGCGACGGATTGCCAGATTTTGTCATTGGGATCGTCAGAACTGGTCGAGTTAGCAGAAGCGAAATTGCAGGGTGAGACGATCTCAGTTTCCGAACTGCAAAAAATTCTGCGCTCTTGGTTACGTTTACCGGAACCGCCAGATACGGTCGTGCTCGGGTGTACGCATTTTCCATTGTTAGCAGAAGAACTGAAAATGGCCTTGCCAGATGGTACACGTCTTGTGGATTCTGGGGCTGCTATAGCCAAAAGAACAGCATGGCTGATTGCTAATCTGGATAATCCTCCACTTTCGACAGATAAGAATCTGGTTTACTGCCTGGCGATTACGCCTAAAGTCGCTACGCTGTGGCCAATATTGCAGCGTTATGGCTTCGATTCGCTGGAAAAACTGCCACTTTGATAGCCTTGTGGGTAAATAGTAGACAAACGATAATTTTTTTGCATTTAGCGCTTGTCAGCGTGCGAGAAGTCCCTATAATGCGCCTCCACTGACACGGCAACAGCGACACGCGATTGTGGTGACAGGAAAAAAGATTCAACGAAGGCGGTCAGTAATGACTTGACTTCACAGCGGAAAAGCATAGTATATGCAGCCCGCGCCACCGATGAAGTGGCACTGCTCTTTAACAATTTAATCAGACAATCTGTGTGGGCACTCACAAGACCGTATCTTAACGATATAAAAAGTCTTGAAGAGTGAACAACAGTAAAATTCATTACGAATAAACAGTTACTAATTCTTTGAGCATCGCTGACGAGTTCAGCAAATCAAACAAATCTTAAATTGAAGAGTTTGATCATGGCTCAGATTGAACGCTGGCGGCAGGCCTAACACATGCAAGTCGAGCGGTAGCACAGGAGAGCTTGCTCTCTGGGTGACGAGCGGCGGACGGGTGAGTAATGTCTGGGAAACTGCCTGATGGAGGGGGATAACTACTGGAAACGGTAGCTAATACCGCATAACCTCGCAAGAGCAAAGAGGGGGACCTTCGGGCCTCTCGCCATCAGATGTGCCCAGATGGGATTAGCTAGTAGGTGAGGTAATGGCTCACCTAGGCGACGATCCCTAGCTGGTCTGAGAGGATGACCAGCCACACTGGAACTGAGACACGGTCCAGACTCCTACGGGAGGCAGCAGTGGGGAATATTGCACAATGGGCGCAAGCCTGATGCAGCCATGCCGCGTGTGTGAAGAAGGCCTTCGGGTTGTAAAGCACTTTCAGCGAGGAGGAAGGCAGTCGTGTTAATAGCACGGCTGATTGACGTTACTCGCAGAAGAAGCACCGGCTAACTCCGTGCCAGCAGCCGCGGTAATACGGAGGGTGCAAGCGTTAATCGGAATGACTGGGCGTAAAGCGCACGCAGGCGGTCTGTTAAGTTGGATGTGAAATCCCCGGGCTTAACCTGGGAACTGCATTCAAAACTGACAGGCTAGAGTCTTGTAGAGGGGGGTAGAATTCCAGGTGTAGCGGTGAAATGCGTAGAGATCTGGAGGAATACCGGTGGCGAAGGCGGCCCCCTGGACAAAGACTGACGCTCAGGTGCGAAAGCGTGGGGAGCAAACAGGATTAGATACCCTGGTAGTCCACGCTGTAAACGATGTCGATTTGGAGGTTGTGCCCTTGAGGCGTGGCTTCCGGAGCTAACGCGTTAAATCGACCGCCTGGGGAGTACGGCCGCAAGGTTAAAACTCAAATGAATTGACGGGGGCCCGCACAAGCGGTGGAGCATGTGGTTTAATTCGATGCAACGCGAAGAACCTTACCTACTCTTGACATCCAGAGAATTAGCTAGAGATAGCTGAGTGCCTTCGGGAACTCTGAGACAGGTGCTGCATGGCTGTCGTCAGCTCGTGTTGTGAAATGTTGGGTTAAGTCCCGCAACGAGCGCAACCCTTATCCTTTGTTGCCAGCGATTCGGTCGGGAACTCAAAGGAGACTGCCGGTGATAAACCGGAGGAAGGTGGGGATGACGTCAAGTCATCATGGCCCTTACGAGTAGGGCTACACACGTGCTACAATGGCGTATACAAAGAGAAGCGACCTCGCGAGAGCAAGCGGACCTCATAAAGTACGTCGTAGTCCGGATTGGAGTCTGCAACTCGACTCCATGAAGTCGGAATCGCTAGTAATCGTAGATCAGAATGCTACGGTGAATACGTTCCCGGGCCTTGTACACACCGCCCGTCACACCATGGGAGTGGGTTGCAAAAGAAGTAGGTAGCTTAACCTTCGGGAGGGCGCTTACCACTTTGTGATTCATGACTGGGGTGAAGTCGTAACAAGGTAACCGTAGGGGAACCTGCGGTTGGATCACCTCCTTACCAAGAAGATGTGCGTTAAGTGAAGTGCTCACACAGATTGTCTGATGAAAATACTGAGCAAGCGCACCTGTTGATGCGATGAGTGTAAACTCATGCTGACGCGATAGTGCCGGGTTTATGATCCGGTACGGATTTTTCGTGTCCCCATCGTCTAGAGGCCTAGGACACTGCCCTTTCACGGCTGTAACAGGGGTTCGAATCCCCTTGGGGACGCCAATCCGATAATGAGTGAAAGACATTATCATGAATATCTTAAAGATGATTCTTCGGAGTCATGTTTACGATATTGCTCTTTAACAATCTGGAACAAGCTGAAAATTGAAACATGACAGCTGAACATACTGATATGACATTTATGTCATGTGAGTGATGCGTCAGTCTGTCAATGAGTCTCTCAAATAATCGCAGCACGACAGTGACTTTGATTAATCAAAGACACCTTCGGGTTGTGAGGTTAAGCGACTAAGCGTACACGGTGGATGCCTAGGCAGTCAGAGGCGATGAAGGGCGTGCTAATCTGCGATAAGCGTCGGTAAGCTGATATGAAGCGTTATACCCGACGATACCCGAATGGGGAAACCCAGTGTGTTTCGACACACTATCATGACATGAATACATAGTGTCATGAGGCGAACCGGGGGAACTGAAACATCTCAGTACCCCGAGGAAAAGAAATCAACCGAGATTCCCCCAGTAGCGGCGAGCGAACGGGGAGGAGCCCAGAACCTGAATCAGTTTATGTGTTAGTGGAAGCGTCTGGAAAGTCGCACAGTAAAGGGTGATAGTCCCGTACACAAAAATGCACAAGCTGTGAGTTCGATGAGTAGGGCGGGACACGTGACATCCTGTCTGAATATGGGGGGACCATCCTCCAAGGCTAAATACTCCTGACTGACCGATAGTGAACCAGTACCGTGAGGGAAAGGCGAAAAGAACCCCGGCGAGGGGAGTGAAATAGAACCTGAAACCGTGTACGTACAAGCAGTGGGAGCCTACTTGTTAGGTGACTGCGTACCTTTTGTATAATGGGTCAGCGACTTATATTCTGTAGCAAGGTTAACCGTATAGGGGAGCCGCAGGGAAACCGAGTCTTAACTGGGCGTTAAGTTGCAGGGTATAGACCCGAAACCCGGTGATCTAGCCATGGGCAGGTTGAAGGTTGGGTAACACTAACTGGAGGACCGAACCGACTAATGTTGAAAAATTAGCGGATGACTTGTGGCTGGGGGTGAAAGGCCAATCAAACCGGGAGATAGCTGGTTCTCCCCGAAAGCTATTTAGGTAGCGCCTCGTGAATTCATCTTCGGGGGTAGAGCACTGTTTCGGCTAGGGGGTCATCCCGACTTACCAACCCGATGCAAACTACGAATACCGAAGAATGTTATCACGGGAGACACACGGCGGGTGCTAACGTTCGTCGTGAAGAGGGAAACAACCCAGACCGCCAGCTAAGGTCCCAAAGTCATGGTTAAGTGGGAAACGATGTGGGAAGGCACAGACAGCCAGGATGTTGGCTTAGAAGCAGCCATCATTTAAAGAAAGCGTAATAGCTCACTGGTCGAGTCGGCCTGCGCGGAAGATGTAACGGGGCTAAACCATGCACCGAAGCTGCGGCAGCGACACTTAGGTGTTGTTGGGTAGGGGAGCGTTCTGTAAGCCGTCGAAGGTGGCCTGTGAGGGCTGCTGGAGGTATCAGAAGTGCGAATGCTGACATAAGTAACGATAATGCGGGTGAAAAACCCGCACGCCGGAAGACCAAGGGTTCCTGTCCAACGTTAATCGGGGCAGGGTGAGTCGACCCCTAAGGCGAGGCTGAAAAGCGTAGTCGATGGGAAACAGGTTAATATTCCTGTACTCGGTGTTACTGCGAAGGGGGACGGAGAAAGCTAGGTTATCCGGGCGACGGTTGTCCCGGTTTAAGCGTGAAGGTGGATGACTTTGGTAAATCCGGGTCATTGTTAACACTGAGGCGTGATGACGAGTCACTACGGTGATGAAGTAACCAATGCTACGCTTCCAGGAAAAGCCTCTAAGCTCCAGGTAACATCAAATCGTACCCCAAACCGACACAGGTGGTCAGGTAGAGAATACTCAGGCGCTTGAGAGAACTCGGGTGAAGGAACTAGGCAAAATGGTGCCGTAACTTCGGGAGAAGGCACGCTGATGGTAGGTGAAGTGACTTGCTCATGGAGCTGAAATCAGTCGAAGATACCAGCTGGCTGCAACTGTTTAATAAAAACACAGCACTGTGCAAACACGAAAGTGGACGTATACGGTGTGACGCCTGCCCGGTGCCGGAAGGTTAATTGATGGGGTCAGCCGCAAGGCGAAGCTCTTGATCGAAGCCCCGGTAAACGGCGGCCGTAACTATAACGGTCCTAAGGTAGCGAAATTCCTTGTCGGGTAAGTTCCGACCTGCACGAATGGCGTAATGATGGCCAGGCTGTCTCCACCCGAGACTCAGTGAAATTGAACTCGCTGTGAAGATGCAGTGTACCCGCGGCAAGACGGAAAGACCCCGTGAACCTTTACTATAGCTTGACACTGAACCTTGAGCCTTGATGTGTAGGATAGGTGGGAGGCTTTGAAGCGTGGACGCCAGTCTGCGTGGAGCCAACCTTGAAATACCACCCTTTAATGTTTGATGTTCTAACGTAGACCCGTAATCCGGGTTGCGGACAGTGTCTGGTGGGTAGTTTGACTGGGGCGGTCTCCTCCCAAAGCGTAACGGAGGAGCACGAAGGTTAGCTAATCCTGGTCGGACATCAGGAGGTTAGTGCAAAGGCATAAGCTAGCTTGACTGCGAGAGTGACAGCTCGAGCAGGTGCGAAAGCAGGTCTTAGTGATCCGGTGGTTCTGAATGGAAGGGCCATCGCTCAACGGATAAAAGGTACTCCGGGGATAACAGGCTGATACCGCCCAAGAGTTCATATCGACGGCGGTGTTTGGCACCTCGATGTCGGCTCATCACATCCTGGGGCTGAAGTAGGTCCCAAGGGTATGGCTGTTCGCCATTTAAAGTGGTACGCGAGCTGGGTTTAGAACGTCGTGAGACAGTTCGGTCCCTATCTGCCGTGGGCGTTGGAAGATTGAGAGGGGTTGCTCCTAGTACGAGAGGACCGGAGTGAACGCACCACTGGTGTACGGGTTGTGATGCCAATTGCATTGCCCGGTAGCTAAGTGCGGAAGAGATAACCGCTGAAAGCATCTAAGCGGGAAACTTGCCTCGAGATGAGTCTTCCCTGGGCACCAGATGCCCCTGAAGGGCCGTTGAAGACGACGACGTAGATAGGCTGGGTGTGTAAGCGTAGCGATACGTTGAGCTAACCAGTACTAATGACCCGAGAGGCTTAACCTTACAACACCGAAGGTGTTTTGAGATGACTCAAAAGACAATACTCAGCTTGTTCAGAGATTGGTTCTGATGGTTGTACAGATAAGAAGCGAAAGCAACTTAAGTGCAACGGTTGGAATGAAACAGAATTTGCCTGGCGGCGATAGCGCGGTGGTCCCACCTGACCCCATGCCGAACTCAGAAGTGAAACGCCGTAGCGCCGATGGTAGTGTGGGGCTTCCCCATGTGAGAGTAGGGAACTGCCAGGCATCAAACAAGTGGAAAGCCCCTGTCGCAAGACAGGGGCTTTTTGCTATGGGCGTTTGGTGTATGTTGTTTATGCCTTACCAGTGGTAAAAGGCAGTCGGTATCTTGCGTAGATCAGGTAGACTATGTGATATCTGAATTAGTAGGTATTTCTATCATGGCGTCGAGCGTTATTTCATTGAAGTCTCATAACTCTTTCTCATTATCTGTTTCTGCATCTCGCATTACGGTTGCGGATACTCAAGATAAATTGATCGAAGGATGGCACGTCGCCAGCGCATCACAAGAACCTGTTTTGTTGCTAGGAGAAGGGAGCAATGTTCTTTTTCTTGAGGATTTCTTAGGCACCATTCTGCTAAACCGACTCAAAGGTATAGATATTCGTGAAGAAAGCGATGGTTGGTATCTTCATATTGGTGCTGGTGAGAATTGGCATCAATTAGTCGAATACACGCTTAAGTGTGGTATTGCTGGGTTAGAAAATCTGGCGTTAATTCCTGGATGTGTGGGATCTGCACCGATACAGAATATTGGTGCGTATGGTGTCGAATTACAACATATCTGTGATTATGTTGAATTGTTGGATCTGACAGAAGGTAAAGTCATGCGCCTTACTTCTGAGGAATGCCAGTTCGGTTACCGTGAAAGCATATTTAAGCATCAATACCGATCTGGGTTTGCGATTACCGCTGTAGGGCTTTTTTTAAAGAAAGAATGGAATCCAGTACTCAACTACGGCGATTTGGCA
The DNA here is from genome assembly GCF_009931295.1 of Pectobacterium odoriferum. Classification (NCBI taxonomy): domain Bacteria; kingdom Pseudomonadati; phylum Pseudomonadota; class Gammaproteobacteria; order Enterobacterales; family Pectobacteriaceae; genus Pectobacterium; species Pectobacterium odoriferum. The sequence continues at coordinate 234,268 of NZ_CP034938.1, forward strand.
AAACTGAATCCTGAAACCGTCACTCCGCAGCAGGTATTTGATTCTGTATGCAATATGCGTCGAAGCAAGCTCCCTGATCCTACAGTGACAGGTAATGCGGGTAGCTTCTTCAAAAACCCGATAATTACACAACAGCATGCTGAGAGTATTTTACGAGAGTATCCGAATGCGCCTCAGTATATGCAAACTGATGGTAACGTTAAACTGGCAGCTGGATGGTTAATTGATCAGTGCAAGCTTAAAGGGTTTCAGCTTGGTGGTGCAGCTGTTCACGATAAACAAGCATTAGTTCTAATCAATAAAAATAATGCAAAAAGCTCGGATATTGTCGAATTAGCGCGTTATGTCCGCAATCAAGTTGCTGAAAAATTCTCCATATTTTTGGAGCCCGAAGTGCGTTTCATTGCTACGCATGGAGAGGTCAATGCCATCGAGGTGTTATCATGAAAGATATTACGGTCCCTCTTAAATTAATAAATATTCTCTCTGATGGTGAATTTTATTCCGGTGAATTACTGGGTGAAATGATGGGGATGAGTCGAGCTGCAATTAATAAACATATTCAAACTATACGCGATTGGGGAATTGACGTATTTACCGTAACCGGTAAGGGCTATTCTTTACCGGTGCCGATGCAGTTATTAGATGAAGACGTTATCCTCAAGCAACTACCGGAAGGTGGGGTAACGGTTTTACCTGTCGTTGATTCTACTAACCAGTATATTTTAGAACGATTGGATACACTATCCTCCGGCGATGCATGCCTTGCTGAATATCAAAAATCTGGGCGTGGTCGTCGGGGACGGCAATGGTTTTCGCCCTTTGGTGCGAATTTATATTTGTCCTTATATTGGCGTCTAGAGCAGGGGCCAGCTGCGGCTGTTGGCGTGAGTCTGGTCATCGGTATCGTAATGGCCGAAGTGCTACATAAGCTTGGTGCTGATGGTGTTCGAGTCAAATGGCCCAATGATTTATATCTGAAGGATAGAAAGTTGGCTGGCATCCTTGTTGAACTTACCGGGAAAACGGGTGACGCTGCTAATTTGGTCATTGGTGCAGGCATTAATTTACAAATGAGAGAACCAGCTCCAGATACGATTAATCAAGGCTGGATAAATTTACAAGAGGCAGGTATAGATATTAATCGTAATACACTCGCTTCGACTCTTATTTCTGAATTAAGAAGCGCTTTGGCTGTTTTTGAGCTACAAGGCCTTGAACCATTTATTCCCAGATGGGAAAAATTGGATAATTATTTTAATCGCTCGGTTCGTTTGATTATCGGTAACCGCGAAATACATGGTGTCGACCGAGGGATAGATCGTCAGGGTGCATTGTTATTAGAAAGCGACGGTTTGATAACGTCGTATATTGGTGGAGAAATTTCTTTGCGCGGTGCATAAAAAAGGGGGGAAGTCCCCCTTTTTACATATTCATTTTTCATTTTCTTAATCGAACACATTCAACGGCATGATTAGCGCTTTTAGTCATAATAAGACTAGCTCTCTCCCGTGTGGGAAGAATATTTTCTTTTAGATTAAGTCCATTAATTTCCTTCCATAATTGAGATGCAATACCGACGGCTTCCTCTTTCGTTAATTTTGCATAATTATGGAAGTATGAATTTGGATTTGAGAATGCACCTTGTCTAAATTTCAAAAAGCGATTTATATACCATGTTTGTAGCAGTGTTTCAGGAGCATCGACATAGATAGAAAAATCCACAAAGTCAGAAACAAAAACTCTATGTGGATCATGTGGATAGTCCATTCCGCTTTGTAAAACGTTTAAGCCTTCCAATATTAAAATATCAGGCTGTTCCAACACTTTATTATTATTAGGAACAATGTCGTATGTTAAATGGGAATATGTTGGGGCTGTGACTTGGTGTGTTCCTGACTTTATATCAGAAACAAATTTTACCAGACTGTGCATATCGTATGATTGCGGAAAGCCTTTTTTCTTCATCAAATCGCGCTCTTTTAGCACCTTATTGGGATGAAGAAATCCATCGGTTGTAATAAGTTCTACACTGCGGTGCTCCGGCCAGCGGCTTAATAACGCCTGGAGCACACGGGCTGTAGTACTTTTTCCTACAGCTACGCTACCTGCGATGCCGATTATGTAAGGTATTTTTTGGCCATCGGTTCCTAAAAACTGCTCAAGCACAGCCTGACGACGTAAATTAGAGCTTATATAGAAATTGAGCAGGCGAGATAGCGGCAGATAAATTTCTGCGACTTCATCTAATGAAAGGTCTTCGTTAATCCCTTTGAGCTTAACGATTTCTTCCTCTGTCAGCGTTAACGGGACGGAATCGCGCAAGGCGGCCCATTGGCTGCGGTTAAATTGTAGATATGGCGTGGCCAAGGATTGCTCTCTATTGCTCATAAGTCGTGTTCTGCCTGCTTCACAGGTAAGAAAAGGGACTCTCAGCCCAGCGAAGAAAACGGGCTATTAGTTTAGCCAACGCGATGATCGCGGCACCTTCTCTTATGTAATAAATTTTTGATAATGGGCAGGTTAACACTTTGCTACTAGAAAGAAGAAGAGAAAATCGGTGCTGTACCCGATGCTTCTATGTTTACGCATCGGGTACTCGCTAGCTAGCGATGGCTTTGGAGTTGCCCCTACTAAAACGGACACGGCTAATTAGCAGCTAACATGGCATCGCGATATTCGCGTGGGGATTTCATATTCAGCCCCTTGTGCGGATGCAGGTTATTATAGTCCTCCATCCATTCTGCCATTTTTTCCATCACTGATACTGCATCCGGCAGGTCATTTACGTAGACGTAATCCCGCTTGAACGTCTTGACGAACGATTCTGCCATGCCGTTGCTTTCCGGGCTACGTACTGGGGTGGTACACACGATGAACCCCAGTGAACTGGCGAACGTACGCGTGGCATCGGCTATGTAGCAACTGCCGTTATCAGTCAGCCATTCTACTGCATGTGGGACCATCAGTGCGTTACCGAACCGCTTCTCCAGACTTTCTGTCAGCAGATCCTGTACCATTACACTGCTGATACCCCCTGTGGTGGCACTCCAGCCGATAACCTCTCGGTCACAGCAGTCCAGGCTGAACACCACTCGTACCACTTCACGGTTCCAGCAGCGGATTTCAAAGCCGTCAGAGCACCACCGGGTATCCGGTTTCAGTGTGATCACACTACCGGTATGGTTGCGGTGTTTTTTCTCATGACCCGATTTTGCCAGCAGCAGGTTATGGTGTTTCATGATCCGGTATATCCGCTTTGGATTTACCCGGCGACCGTCTTCCTTTAACCTGCGATTCAGATGTGCGGTGACCCTGCGATAGCCATTTGTCGAGCGCTGGCTGCATATCTGTCTGATTGATGGCAATAATTCCTCATCCGCTTCTTTGCTGTAACGCGCCATACGGGGCAGTCGCTGCCCACTCAGGCGTTCATAAAGATTAGAGCGTGATACCTGCAGTACCTGTGTTATCCGGATTAGGGGATATCGTCCGGTGGCAGCAATGGCATGCGCGATATCAACTTTTTTGACTGCGCTATCTCCAGCGCATCGCGGAGGATTTCGGCTTCCATTGTTTTACGTCCCAGCATCTGCTCAAGCTGTTTTACCTTTTTTTCCAGTGCCTTAACTTCAGCAACACTGACAACGTCATCGCCAGCAGCGATCGCAGATTGGCCACCTTCGTTCATAAGTCGTTTCCATTTAAAAAGCAGACTGGGTGTAATGCCATATTGCCGGGCAACCAGAGAAACGGAATAGCCGGGTTGCATGGACAGCGCAACAAAACGGGATTTTTCTTCGGCAGTATAACGGCGTCGCTTCTGCTCGCCAGTGATCACTTCGATTCTTTGCACAAGACACTCCTTAAACATAGGTCTATGCCTATGTCTTATTGATGAAGTGTCCGGTTTAAATGGGGGCTACTACAGGCTTTGCCTAAACCGTTCACGGCAAAGAGACGCTTATAATAGATAGCCGTTGGGTGGTAATAGCCATCGGGTGTGCAAGCATAGTCTGGCAATTCTCCCAGATGGCGATAACCCAAGGCACGGTAGAACGCTTCTGCGGGGGAACCTGCCTGAGTATCTAAGTAGAGCAATCCCCTCTGCTGTAAAAGCGCGCTTTTTTCCAATAGCTGAATGAGCAGTCGTCCTATTCCCGCTCTTCTTATGCGGCTATGAACCAATAATTTTTGAATTTCAGCTCTATTTTTCCCGTTTGGTTTTTCACACAACTCGAGCTGTACGCTTCCGACGATACCCTCCTCATTGCGCGCTACCCATAGCATGCGTTCACCGTTGGCAACGGACGTTTGCAAACTATGAAAATATTCTGTGGCTTCGTTGTGGGACGGTGGCGAGTGGTATCCAACAGAGGCGCCTTTTTCTACAGCATCTATCAATAGATTAGCCAGTTCTTCACGATAGACAGGCAAAGTTGCTGCATTGAGTTGAACGGTTTTCATCGTATTTTACCCCTTCGACAGAAATTTATGTCTAACCAAGCAAAATGCGTTCCAGACCTATTTCCTTAGAAAAACGAGCAAAATAGCATCGCTCAGTGCAGCGTCTGCTCTTCTAAAGGGCAAAACCGTATTTTTGGTGCAAAAGAAACAGGAGGTAGTTTGATGGCGAAATCTCCATTTTGTTGGATGGAACTGGTGGTTCTTTGCGCTAATTCTTACTGCTACTCTGGATTTATAGCTGAATTTGGATAAAATCTAAGCGATAGCGCATTTTACGCAATTTTTTTGTTGCATCGAGCGCTCTGTCTACCTAGAATGCGCAGCACTTGAAGCCGGCTTAGCTCAGTAGGTAGAGCAACTGACTTGTAATCAGTAGGTCACCAGTTCGATTCCGGTAGCCGGCACCATCAAGTACACAATCAGGTGGGGTTCCCGAGCGGCCAAAGGGAGCAGACTGTAAATCTGCCGTCACAGACTTCGAAGGTTCGAATCCTTCCCCCACCACCAAATTCAATCCTGGTAACAGGATATTCGATACGGTAGTAAGACTGAGCCGGATCGATGAAGGCGGGGTCTATAAAATCTTATTCCCCCAAATTCAAAATCTACAGAAAAATTAGGTAGCCGAGTTCCAGGATGCGGGCATCGTATAATGGCTATTACCTCAGCCTTCCAAGCTGATGATGTGGGTTCGATTCCCACTGCCCGCTCCAAGATGTGCTGATATAGCTCAGTTGGTAGAGCGCACCCTTGGTAAGGGTGAGGTCGGCAGTTCGAATCTGCCTATCAGCACCACTTCCTTTTCCTCCTCCTGATTTTCTTTCTGTGAATAAATTCAGCAAGCTGTCGCTTGGTTGATGTGGTGATACCACCGATTTATCCGTGTCTTAGAGGGACAATCGATGTCTAAAGAAAAATTTGAACGTACAAAACCGCACGTTAACGTCGGTACTATCGGCCACGTTGACCATGGTAAAACAACGCTGACCGCTGCAATCACTACCGTTCTGGCTAAAACCTACGGTGGTAGCGCACGTGCATTCGACCAGATCGATAACGCACCAGAAGAAAAAGCACGTGGTATCACCATCAACACGTCCCACGTTGAATACGATACTCCGTCTCGCCACTACGCGCACGTTGACTGCCCGGGACACGCCGACTATGTGAAAAACATGATCACCGGTGCTGCCCAGATGGACGGCGCGATCCTGGTTGTTGCTGCGACTGACGGCCCAATGCCTCAGACCCGTGAGCACATCCTGCTGGGTCGTCAGGTTGGCGTTCCTTTCATCATCGTGTTCCTGAACAAATGTGACATGGTTGATGACGAAGAGCTGCTGGAACTGGTTGAGATGGAAGTGCGTGAGCTGCTGTCTCAGTACGACTTCCCAGGCGACGACACCCCAGTGGTTCGTGGTTCTGCTCTGAAAGCGCTGGAAGGCGAAGCTGAGTGGGAAGCAAAAATCATCGAACTGGCAGAGCACCTGGATTCTTATATCCCAGAGCCAGAGCGTGCCATTGACAAGCCGTTCTTGCTGCCAATCGAAGACGTATTCTCCATCTCCGGTCGTGGTACCGTTGTTACCGGTCGTGTAGAGCGCGGTATCGTTAAAGTCGGTGAAGAAGTTGAAATCGTTGGTATCAAAGATACCGCGAAATCTACCTGTACCGGCGTAGAAATGTTCCGCAAACTGCTGGACGAAGGTCGTGCAGGCGAGAACGTTGGTGTTCTGCTGCGTGGTATCAAGCGTGAAGAAATCGAGCGTGGTCAGGTACTGGCTAAGCCGGGTTCAATCAAGCCGCACACTCAGTTCGAATCCGAAGTGTATATCCTGAGCAAAGATGAAGGCGGCCGTCATACTCCGTTCTTCAAAGGCTACCGTCCTCAGTTCTACTTCCGTACGACTGACGTAACGGGCACCATCGAACTGCCAGAAGGCGTAGAGATGGTAATGCCGGGCGACAACATCAAAATGGTTGTTACCCTGATCCACCCAATCGCGATGGATGACGGTTTGCGTTTCGCAATCCGTGAAGGCGGCCGTACAGTAGGCGCGGGCGTTGTTGCTAAAGTTATCGCTTAATCGCTGATAACGTTTGACGCGACACGCGATAAAAGGGCATCATTTGATGCCCTTTTTCTACGCTGTCATGGTAGAACCTATCTCATCAGCGATTGTGAGATATAATCATTGGTGAGATAGGCTCTGTAGATACGGCGTAAATACCGAATTATTCGTTTTACAGAACATCTTTCGGTTTGGTTGCCCCGCGGTTGCGGGGCAAAGTTATTTGTCTGAATCATTGTGACAGGTTGGTTTATGAGTGCGAATACCGAAGCTCAGGATAGTGGGCGTGGCCTGGAAGTGATTAAGTGGCTAGTAGTAGGTGCCTTGCTGGTCGTTGCGATTGTTGGCAATTATTATTACCGTGAATTTAGTCTTCCTCTGCGTGCATTAGCCGTTGTTATCCTGATCGCCGCAGCCGGTGGCGTGGCACTGCTGACCACGAAAGGCAAAGCAACCGTAGCGTTTGCTCGTGAAGCGCGTACCGAAGTGCGCAAAGTAATTTGGCCGACTCGTCAGGAAACGTTACACACCACGTTAATCGTTGCCGCGGTGACAGCCGTGATGTCACTGATTTTGTGGGGACTGGATGGTATTCTGGTCCGTCTGGTATCGTTTATCACTGGCCTGAGGTTCTAAGATGTCTGAAGCTCCAAAAAAACGTTGGTACGTCGTTCAGGCGTTTTCTGGTTTTGAAGGTCGCGTAGCACAATCACTGCGTGAGCATATCAAACTCCATAATATGGAAGAATTGTTTGGCGAAGTCATGGTTCCTACTGAAGAAGTTGTTGAGATCCGTGGTGGTCAGCGTCGCAAGAGCGAACGCAAGTTTTTCCCTGGTTATGTTTTGGTACAGATGGTGATGGAAGATGCTAGTTGGCATCTTGTGCGCAGCGTACCTCGTGTTATGGGGTTCATTGGCGGCACATCTGACCGTCCTGCTCCAATCAGTGACAAAGAGGTGGATGCGATTATGAATCGTCTCCAGCAGGTTGGTGACAAGCCTCGTCCGAAAACGCTGTTTGAACCAGGTGAAATGGTTCGCGTCAACGATGGTCCATTTGCCGACTTCAACGGTGTTGTCGAAGAAGTTGACTATGAGAAGAGCCGCCTGAAGGTGTCTGTCTCTATCTTTGGTCGTGCAACCCCTGTTGAGCTGGACTTTGCTCAGGTCGAAAAAGGCTAATTGCCTGATAAGGCTTACTGAAAATAGCGACTTGCCTATGGCGCGAAATTAACCTATAATTTCGCGCCTTTAGTTTTTCAGTGGCCTTAATGGCGACTGAAACGTAATAAAAACCACGGGGAGCCTTTCAGTAGGCGTTATTACCCAATTGAGGAAAGTTAAATGGCCAAGAAAGTACAAGCCTACGTCAAGCTGCAAGTTGCAGCTGGTATGGCTAACCCGAGCCCACCGGTAGGTCCGGCTCTGGGTCAGCAAGGTGTTAACATCATGGAATTCTGTAAGGCGTTCAATGCTAAAACTGAAAGCATTGAGAAAGGCCTGCCGACTCCGGTTGTTATTACCGTTTATTCTGACCGTTCTTTCACCTTCGTTACCAAAACGCCCCCAGCAGCTGTTCTGCTGAAGAAAGCGGCTGGTATCAAGTCTGGTTCCGGTAAGCCGAACAAAGACAAAGTAGGTAAAGTAACGAGCGCTCAGGTTCGTGAAATCGCAGAAACTAAAGCTGCGGACATGACTGGTTCTGATGTAGACGCCATGGCGCGTTCTATCGCAGGTACCGCTCGTTCCATGGGCCTGGTAGTGGAGGATTAATAAATGGCTAAGCTGACCAAGCGCATGCGCGTGATCCGTGACAAAGTTGATGTAACTAAACAGTATGACATCAACGAAGCTGTTGCTCTGCTCAAAGAGCTGGCCACTGCTAAGTTCGTAGAAAGTGTAGACGTAGCTGTTAACCTCGGCATCGATGCACGTAAATCTGACCAAAACGTTCGCGGTGCAACCGTACTGCCACACGGCACCGGTCGTTCTGTTCGCGTAGCTGTCTTCACCCAAGGTGCAAACGCTGAAGCTGCTAAAGCAGCTGGCGCTGAGTTCGTGGGCATGGAAGATCTGGCTGATCAGATCAAAAAAGGCGAAATGGGCTTTGACGTTGTTATTGCATCTCCAGATGCAATGCGCGTTGTTGGCCAGTTAGGCCAGGTTCTGGGTCCACGTGGCCTGATGCCAAACCCGAAAGTAGGTACTGTAACTCCTAACGTTGCTGAAGCTGTTAACAATGCTAAAGCGGGTCAGGTTCGTTACCGTAACGACAAGAACGGTATCATCCATACCACTATCGGTAAGGTTGATTTCGATTCTAACAAATTGAAAGAAAACCTGGAATCTCTGCTGGTTGCGCTGAAAAAAGCAAAACCATCTCAGGCGAAAGGCGTGTACATCAAGAAAGTTAGCCTGTCTACCACTATGGGTGCTGGCGTTGCCATCGACCAGAGCGGTCTGAACGCTGCTGCTAACTAATAGCTTTTGTTCCGCTTTACTCGGGTGTGAGATTTACCTATAATTTTACGCCCGTTGTTCCTCAAGTGGAATGATGCAAGAATTTTTCGGTTGGAGCCTGGCCTATCCAGGCCTCCGTCCAAGACCGCAGGTGTTTCGTAAGAAGCTTAATTTTCCTGCGTAGACGGTGACAGAGCCTAAATAACGTTTTTCTTTTTTATAAAGAATAATTTTTTACTGGATTCTGCTCACCGTGTTTCAACGCTTATCTCTAATTTTGGCGATAAGTGAAGTGAGTTCCGGAGAGTTTCTCCGGCTAAATCCAGGAGCAAAAGCTAATGGCATTAAATCTTCAAGACAAACAAGCGATTGTTGCTGAAGTCAGCGAAGTAGCCAAAGGTGCGCTGTCTGCGGTTGTTGCGGATTCTCGTGGCGTTACCGTTGATAAAATGACCGAACTGCGTAAAGCAGCGCGTGAAGCTGGCGTTTACATGCGTGTTGTTCGTAACACCTTGCTGCGCCGCGTTGTTGAAGGTACTCAATTTGAGTGCCTGAAAGACACGTTTGTCGGTCCGACCCTGATTGCATATTCTCTGGAACACCCGGGCGCTGCTGCTCGTTTGTTCAAAGAGTTCGCGAAAGCGAATGCAAAATTCGAGGTCAAAGCTGCAGCCTTTGAAGGTGAGCTGATCCCGGCGGCTCAAATTGACCGTCTGGCAACGCTGCCGACTTACGAAGAAGCACTGGCACGTCTGATGTCGACCATGAAAGAAGCCGCTGCAGGCAAACTGGTCCGCACTCTGGCTGCTGTTCGCGATGCAAAAGAAGCTGCGTAATAGCACTTTTTTTTCTAACGTACTTGCTAACGTATAAACTATTTCTGATTCTTAGGAACAATTGTTATGTCTATCACTAAAGATCAAATTCTGGAAGCAGTAGCAGCTATGTCTGTAATGGATGTTGTTGAGCTGGTTTCTGCTATGGAAGAAAAATTCGGTGTTTCTGCTGCTGCTGCTGTAGCTGTTGCTGCTGGTCCAGCTGAAGTTGCTGAAGAAAAAACTGAGTTCGACGTTGTGCTGAAAGCTATCGGCGCTAACAAAGTTGCTGTAATCAAAGCTGTTCGCGGCGCAACTGGTCTGGGCCTGAAAGAAGCCAAAGATCTGGTTGAATCTGCACCTGCAGTTCTGAAAGAAGGCGTGAGCAAAGATGACGCTGAAGCACTGAAGAAATCACTGGAAGAAGCTGGCGCAGAAGTTGAAGTTAAATAAGCCAACCTTTCCGGTTGCAGCCTGATTTATTAGGCTGATGGCTGGTGACTTTTTAGTCACCAGCCTTTTTGCGCTGTAGGGTGTCAATGGGGTTTCACACTGTTTAGCCATTGATTTCTCGAAATATTTTTTCTATTGACGACTTAATATACTGCTTTCCTGCATGGGCTCCATGCCTAAGCAAGAGCAACGAAATGGTTTAAGAGTAATAGAAAAACGTATTACGGAAAGTTCTCTATTTTCCGACCAACATAAATAGTGTTGCATGAACTGTCCTTGTTAGGGCAGACAGAGTGGTTCGACTTGTCAGCTAGCTGAGGAACCCTATGGTTTACTCCTATACCGAGAAAAAACGCATTCGTAAGGATTTTGGTAAACGTCCACAGGTTTTGGACATACCTTATCTCCTTTCTATCCAACTTGACTCGTTCCAGAAGTTTATCGAGCAAGACCCGGAAGGTCAGTACGGTTTGGAAGCTGCATTCCGTTCTGTTTTCCCTATAAAAAGCTATAGCGGTAATTCAGAGCTGCAATATGTTAGCTATCGCTTGGGCGAGCCAGTGTTTGACGTTAAAGAATGTCAAATCCGTGGTGTGACGTTCTCTGCGCCGCTACGCGTAAAACTGCGCCTGGTGATCTACGAGCGCGAAGCGCCTGAAGGCACCGTTAAAGACATCAAAGAACAAGAAGTTTACATGGGTGAAATTCCGCTCATGACCGATAACGGTACCTTCGTGATCAACGGCACTGAGCGTGTAATCGTGTCTCAGTTGCACCGTAGTCCAGGTGTGTTCTTCGATAGCGACAAAGGTAAAACCCACTCTTCAGGTAAGGTGCTGTATAACGCACGTATTATTCCTTACCGTGGTTCCTGGCTGGATTTCGAGTTTGATCCGAAGGATAACCTGTTTGTTCGTATCGACCGTCGCCGCAAATTGCCTGCGACCATTATCCTGCGCGCGCTGGGTTATTCCACCGAACAGATTCTCGATCTTTTCTTCGATAAAATTGTCTATGAAATCAATGGCAATAAATTGCAGATGGATCTGGTTCCTGAGCGTCTGCGTGGTGAAACCGCATCGTTTGATATTGAAGCGAACGGTAAAGTTTATATCGAAAAAGGTCGCCGCATCACTGCGCGTCATATCCGTCAGTTAGAGAAAGACGGTATTGAGCGTATTGAAGTGCCTGTTGAATATATCGCTGGCAAAGTACTGTCCAAAGATTATATCGACGAGAGCACTGGTGAACTGATCGGCGCAGCCAACATGGAGCTGTCGCTGGATCTGTTGGCTAAACTGAGCCAGTCTGGTCACAAACGTATTGAGACCCTGTTCACCAACGATCTTGATCACGGTGCATACATGTCTGAAACCGTGCGTGTCGATCCGTCAAACGATCGTCTGAGCGCGCTGGTTGAAATCTATCGCATGATGCGCCCTGGTGAACCGCCAACGCGTGAAGCAGCAGAAACGCTGTTTGAGAACCTGTTCTTCTCTGAAGACCGCTACGATCTGTCTGCGGTTGGTCGTATGAAGTTCAACCGTTCTCTGTTACGTGATGAGATCGAAGGTTCCGGTATCCTGAGCAAAGATGACATCATCGAAGTGATGAAGAAGCTCATTGATATCCGTAATGGTAAAGGCGAAGTGGATGATATCGACCACCTCGGCAACCGTCGTATCCGTTCCGTCGGCGAAATGGCAGAAAACCAATTCCGCGTTGGTCTGGTGCGTGTAGAACGTGCTGTAAAAGAGCGTCTATCTCTGGGCGACCTTGATACGCTGATGCCACAGGACATGATCAACGCCAAGCCGATTTCGGCTGCGGTGAAAGAGTTCTTCGGTTCAAGCCAACTGTCACAGTTTATGGACCAGAACAACCCGCTGTCTGAGATTACGCACAAGCGCCGTATCTCCGCATTGGGCCCAGGCGGTCTGACGCGTGAACGCGCTGGCTTTGAAGTTCGTGACGTACACCCGACTCACTACGGTCGCGTTTGTCCTATCGAAACGCCGGAAGGTCCGAACATCGGTCTGATCAACTCCCTCTCCGTTTATGCGCAAACGAACGAATACGGTTTCCTTGAAACCCCTTATCGTCGTGTGCGTGAAAACGTGGTGACGGATGAGATCCATTACCTGTCTGCGATTGAAGAAGGTAACTTCGTTATTGCACAGGCGAACACCAATTTGGACGAAGAAGGCCGCTTCATCGACGAACTGGTTACCTGCCGTAACAAAGGTGAGTCCAGCTTGTTCAGCCGCGATCAGGTTGAATACATGGACGTTTCCACACAGCAGGTGGTTTCCGTCGGTGCATCCCTGATTCCGTTCCTGGAACACGATGACGCCAACCGTGCTCTGATGGGTGCGAACATGCAACGTCAGGCCGTTCCGACCCTGCGTGCTGATAAGCCGCTGGTTGGTACCGGTATGGAACGCGCTGTTGCGGTTGACTCCGGTGTAACTGCCGTAGCCAAACGTGGTGGTACAGTACAGTACGTGGATGCATCGCGTATTGTAATCCGCGTTAATGACGATGAAATGTATCCGGGCGAAGCCGGGATCGACATCTATAACCTGACCAAATATACCCGTTCTAACCAGAACACCTGCATCAGTCAGATGCCGTGTGTGTCTTTAGGTGAGCCGGTAGAACGTGGTGACGTTCTGGCAGATGGCCCGTCCACCGATCTGGGTGAGCTGGCGCTGGGTCAGAACATGCGCGTGGCATTCATGCCATGGAATGGTTACAACTTCGAAGACTCCATCCTCGTTTCCGAGCGTGTGGTTCAGGAAGATCGCTTTACGACCATCCACATTCAGGAACTGGCCTGTGTGTCTCGTGACACCAAATTAGGGCCTGAAGAAATTACTGCGGACATCCCGAACGTGGGTGAAGCAGCACTTTCTAAACTGGATGAGTCCGGCATCGTTTACATCGGTGCGGAAGTGACCGGTGGTGACATTCTGGTTGGTAAGGTAACGCCGAAAGGTGAAACCCAACTGACGCCAGAAGAGAAACTGCTGCGTGCGATCTTCGGTGAGAAAGCGTCTGACGTTAAAGACTCTTCTCTGCGTGTACCAAACGGTGTTTCCGGTACGATTATCGACGTACAGGTCTTTACCCGCGATGGCGTGGAAAAAGACAAACGTGCGTTGGAAATCGAAGAAATGCAGCTGAAGCAGGCGAAGAAAGACCTGACTGAAGAGTTGCAAATTCTGGAAGCGGGTCTGTTTGGACGTATCCACGCAGTGCTGGTTTCTGGCGGCGTAGAAGCTGACAAACTGGACAAACTGCCGCGCGAGCGCTGGTTGGAACTGGGTCTGACTGATGAAGATAAGCAGAATCAGTTGGAACAGCTGGCAGAACAGTATGATGAGCTGAAGCACGAGTTTGAGAAAAAACTCGAAGCTAAGCGCCGTAAAATCACCCAAGGCGATGATCTGGCACCTGGCGTGCTGAAAATCGTTAAGGTTTATCTGGCCGTTAAACGTCAGATCCAACCGGGTGACAAGATGGCAGGTCGTCACGGGAACAAAGGTGTTATCTCCAAGATCAACCCGATCGAAGATATGCCTTACGATGAGAACGGTACGCCGGTCGATATCGTACTGAACCCGCTGGGCGTACCTTCACGTATGAACATCGGTCAGATTCTGGAAACCCACTTGGGTATGGCTGCGAAAGGTATCGGCGAGAAAATCAACGCCATGCTCAAACAGCACGAAGAAGTGACCAAACTGCGTGAATTCATCCAGAAAGCCTATGACCTGGGCGACGATGTGCGTCAGAAAGTCGACCTAAGTACTTTCTCAGACGAAGAAGTTATGCGTCTGGCTGAAAACCTGAAGAAAGGTATGCCAATTGCAACGCCAGTATTTGACGGTGCAAAAGAGAAAGAAATCAAGGAACTGTTGCAGATGGGCGGTATCCCAACCTCCGGTCAGATTACCCTGTACGATGGACGTACCGGTGAGCAATTTGAGCGTCAGGTTACCGTGGGCTACATGTACATGCTGAAACTGAACCACTTGGTTGACGATAAGATGCATGCTCGTTCCACCGGTTCTTACAGCTTGGTTACTCAGCAGCCGCTGGGTGGTAAAGCGCAGTTCGGTGGTCAACGCTTCGGTGAGATGGAAGTGTGGGCGCTGGAAGCTTATGGTGCAGCTTATACCCTGCAAGAGATGTTGACCGTTAAGTCTGATGACGTGAACGGCCGTACCAAGATGTATAAGAACATCGTGGATGGCAATCATCAGATGGAACCAGGCATGCCGGAATCCTTCAACGTATTGTTGAAAGAAATCCGTTCGCTGGGTATCAACATCGAGCTGGAAGAAAAGTAATCCCAGCTCGTTGTATTGCTGGCATTCGTCATAGGGACACCTGAACGTTGTTTTTAACGACAATATTGTTGTTAACGGCATAGATCAGGTGTCTATCAGGTCTAACTCCGACAGGAGCCAATCCGTGAAAGACTTATTAAAGTTTCTGAAAGCGCAAACTAAGACCGAAGAGTTTGATGCGATCAAAATTGCTCTGGCCTCGCCAGACATGATCCGTTCGTGGTCTTTTGGTGAAGTTAAAAAGCCAGAAACCATCAACTACCGTACGTTCAAGCCTGAGCGTGACGGCCTTTTCTGCGCCCGTATCTTTGGGCCAGTAAAAGATTATGAGTGCTTGTGCGGTAAGTATAAGCGCCTGAAACACCGCGGTGTTATTTGTGAGAAGTGTGGCGTTGAAGTGACCCAAACTAAAGTGCGTCGTGAGCGTATGGGTCACATCGAGCTGGCTTCTCCGACTGCGCACATCTGGTTCCTGAAGTCACTGCCTTCCCGTATCGGTTTGCTGTTAGATATGCCGCTGCGTGATATTGAGCGCGTGCTTTATTTTGAATCTTATGTCGTGGTTGAAGGCGGCATGACCAACCTTGAGCGCCGTCAGATCCTGACTGAAGAGCAGTATCTGGATGCGTTGGAAGAGTTTGGTGATGAGTTCGACGCGAAAATGGGCGCCGAAGCGATCCAGGCTCTGCTGAAGAACATGGATCTGGAGCAGGAATGCGAGCAGCTGCGTGAAGAGCTGACCGAAACCAACTCTGAAACCAAACGTAAGAAGCTGACTAAGCGCATTAAGCTGCTGGAAGCATTCGTACAGTCTGGTAACAAGCCAGAGTGGATGATCCTGACCGTTCTGCCAGTACTGCCACCAGATTTGCGTCCGTTGGTTCCGCTGGATGGTGGTCGTTTCGCGACTTCCGACCTGAACGATCTGTATCGTCGCGTGATCAACCGTAACAACCGTTTGAAACGTCTGCTGGATCTGGCTGCGCCAGATATCATCGTACGTAACGAAAAACGTATGTTGCAGGAAGCGGTTGATGCCCTGCTGGATAACGGCCGTCGCGGTCGTGCGATCACCGGTTCTAACAAACGTCCTCTGAAATCTTTGGCTGATATGATCAAAGGTAAACAGGGTCGTTTCCGTCAGAACCTGCTCGGTAAGCGTGTTGACTACTCCGGTCGTTCCGTCATCACCGTTGGTCCATACCTGCGTCTGCACCAGTGTGGTCTGCCGAAGAAAATGGCACTGGAGCTGTTCAAACCGTTCATCTACGGCAAGCTGGAATTGCGTGGTCTTGCTACCACCATCAAAGCCGCCAAGAAAATGGTTGAGCGTGAAGAAGCCGTCGTATGGGATATCCTGGATGAAGTCATCCGCGAACACCCAGTACTGCTGAACCGTGCACCAACACTGCACCGTTTGGGTATCCAGGCATTTGAACCGGTACTGATCGAAGGTAAAGCGATCCAACTGCACCCGCTGGTTTGTGCGGCATATAACGCCGACTTCGATGGTGACCAGATGGCTGTACACGTACCGCTGACGCTGGAAGCCCAGTTGGAAGCGCGTGCGTTGATGATGTCGACCAACAACATCCTGTCCCCTGCGAATGGTGAGCCAATCATCGTTCCTTCTCAGGACGTGGTATTGGGTCTGTATTACATGACGCGTGACTGTGTTAACGCCAAAGGCGAAGGCATGGTGCTCACGGGTCCGAAAGAAGCTGAACGCGTTTATCGCGCTGGTCTGGCCTCTCTGCATGCGCGCGTTAAAGTGCGTATCACGGAAGAGATCAAAAACATCGAAGGCGAGGTTACGCATCAGACTTCGATTATCGATACGACTATCGGTCGCGCCATCCTCTGGATGATCGTACCGAAAGGTCTGCCGTACTCGATCGTTAACCAGCCTTTGGGCAAGAAAGCGATCTCCAAAATGCTGAACACCTGTTACCGCATTTTGGGTCTGAAGCCGACAGTTATCTTCGCTGACCAGACTATGTACACCGGTTTTGCTTACGCGGCGCGCTCTGGTGCTTCCGTAGGTATCGATGACATGGTTATCCCAGAGAAAAAAGCCGAGATTATCGAAGAAGCCGAAACCGAAGTTGCCGAGATTCAGGAGCAGTTCCAGTCTGGTCTGGTTACTGCGGGCGAACGCTATAACAAAGTGATCGATATCTGGGCAGCGGCGAACGAACGTGTTGCGAAAGCGATGATGGAAAACCTGTCCGTTGAGGATGTGGTTAACCGTGATGGTGTGGTTGAGCAGCAGGTTTCTTTCAACAGCATCTTTATGATGGCCGACTCCGGTGCGCGTGGTTCTGCGGCACAGATTCGTCAGTTGGCGGGTATGCGTGGTCTGATGGCGAAACCAGATGGTTCCATCATCGAGACGCCGATTACCGCAAACTTCCGTGAAGGTCTGAACGTACTCCAGTACTTCATCTCGACGCACGGTGCGCGTAAAGGTCTGGCGGATACCGCACTGAAAACGGCGAACTCCGGTTATCTGACGCGTCGTCTGGTTGACGTTGCGCAGGATCTGGTTGTGACCGAGGACGATTGTGGTACCCATGAAGGTATCATGATGACGCCGGTTATCGAGGGTGGTGATGTTAAAGAGCCACTGCGTGAGCGCGTACTGGGCCGTGTAACGGCTGAAGACGTGATCAAACCGGGCACGGCGGATATTCTGGTTCCACGTAACACGCTGCTGAACGAGCAGTGGTGTGACATGTTGGAAGAGAACTCCGTTGACGCCGTTAAAGTACGTTCAGTCGTAAGCTGCGAAACCGACTTTGGCGTGTGCGCCAATTGCTACGGTCGCGATCTGGCTCGTGGTCATATCATCAACAAAGGTGAGGCCATCGGGGTTATCGCGGCACAGTCCATCGGTGAACCGGGTACACAGTTAACCATGCGTACGTTCCACATCGGTGGTGCGGCATCGCGTGCGGCAGCTGAGTCCAGCATTCAGGTGAAAAACAAAGGTAGCCTGAAACTGAACAACGCGAAGTTCGTTATGAACAGCAACGGTAAACTGGTTATTACTTCACGTAATACCGAACTGAAACTGATCGACGAATTCGGACGTACCAAAGAAAGCTATAAAGTGCCTTACGGTGCAGTGATGGCGAAGGGTGACGGCTCAGAAGTTAGCGGTGGCGAAACCGTCGCAAACTGGGACCCGCATACCATGCCAGTGGTGACCGAGGTAAGCGGCTTCATCCGCTTTGCTGATATGATTGACGGTCAGACCATTACTCGCCAGACCGATGAACTGACTGGTTTGTCTTCTATCGTCGTTCTGGATAGCGCAGAGCGTACTGGTAGCGGTAAAGACTTGCGTCCAGCACTGAAAATCGTTGACGGCAAAGGTGAAGATGTACTGATCCCAGGTACTGATATGCCTGCTCAATACTTCCTGCCGGGTAAAACGATTGTTCAGTTGGAAGATGGAGTGCAGATTGGTGCCGGTGATACATTGGCGCGTCTCCCTCAAGAATCCAGTGGTACCAAAGATATTACCGGTGGTCTGCCACGCGTAGCCGACCTGTTCGAAGCCCGTCGTCCGAAAGAGCCGGCTATTCTGGCAGAGATCAGCGGTATCATTTCCTTCGGTAAAGAAACCAAAGGCAAGCGCCGTCTGGTAATTTCTCCGTTGGATGGCAGCGATGCTTACGAAGAGATGATTCCGAAATGGCGTCAGCTCAACGTATTCGAAGGTGAAGTGGTGGAGCGTGGTGACGTTGTTTCCGACGGCCCAGAGTCTCCGCACGATATTCTGCGTCTGCGTGGTGTACATGCAGTAACGCGTTATATCACCAACGAAGTTCAGGAAGTTTACCGTCTGCAAGGCGTTAAGATTAACGATAAACATATCGAAGTTATCGTTCGTCAGATGTTGCGTAAAGGCACCATCGTTAGCGCAGGTGGCACGGAGTTCCTGGAAGGTGAACAGGCAGAATTCTCTCGCATCAAGATTGCCAACCGTCAGTTGGAAGCGGATGGCAAGATCACGGCAACGTACAGCCGCGATCTGCTGGGTATCACCAAAGCATCTCTGGCGACCGAGTCCTTCATTTCTGCGGCATCGTTCCAGGAAACCACTCGCGTACTGACCGAAGCCGCTGTTGCTGGTAAGCGTGATGAACTGCGTGGCCTGAAAGAGAACGTTATCGTAGGTCGTCTGATCCCAGCGGGTACGGGTTATGCGTACCATCAGGATCGTATGCGCCGCCGTCAGGCGGGTGAAGCGCCTGTCGTGCCTCAGGTGAGTGCCGATGAAGCTTCTGCTAACCTGGCCGAACTGCTGAACGCAGGCTTTGGTAGCCGTGACGACGAATAAGTCTTTTTGCGCTGCGCTATCATGCGGTAAATAACAGAAACCCCGGCTATTATGGTCGGGGTTAATGAGATGGTCACCCCCACCCTGTGAGCGGTACGCTGACAGGGTGTTTTTCTTTCTGAAGGGGCTCATCATGCAAAACGTTACGCTCATCGGTATCGACCTCGGCAAGCATTCGTTCCATCTCCACGCTCAGGATAAAAACGGCAATGCATTGCTACGTAAGAAGTTCTCACGTACCCAGTTAACCACCTTTCTCTCTACCTGTACCGCTTCTACCGTTGTTATGGAGTCCTGTGCTGGCGCGCATTTTATGGCACGACACATCAGCCAGCTTGGGCATCAGGTCAAGCTCATTTCACCTCAGTTCGTTCGCCCTTTTATTAAGAGTAATAAGAACGATTTTATTGATGCCGAGGCTATTTGCGAAGCCGCGTCAAGACCTTCTATGCGCTTCGTGACCCCGAGAACGGAAGACCAGCAGGCGATGTCAGCTTTGCATCGCGTTCGTGATGCTCTCGTCAGGGACCGGGTTAAAACCACCAATCAGATGCATGCTTTCCTGCTGGAGTTTGGCATTAGCATGCCGCGCGGCATCGCGGTTATCAGGCGTCTTGCCGTGGTGCTTGAAGAGCACGAACTGCCGCCTTATTTAGCGCGGTTGCTTATGCGACTCCACCAACACTACGCCTACCTCACAGAACAAATTGAGGAGGTCGAACAAGAGCTAAAAATCCATATGGCTGAAGACGATACAGCCCAGCGTTTATTGACTATTCCCGGCGTCGGGCTTATCACGGCCAGCTTTTTAGCCACGAAGCTCGGCGACGGAAAAAGTTATGCCTGCAGCCGGGACTTTGCTGCATCAACGGGGTTAGTCCCGCGTCAGTACAGCACGGGTGGAAAAAATACGCTAATGGGAATAAGTAAGCGCGGGGATAAGAATCTGCGACGGTTGCTGGTGCAATGTGCCCGAGTATTTATGCAGCGGCTGGAACATAACCGAGGGCGTCTGGCTGACTGGGTAAAGGGGCAGCTAACGCGGCATCATTCGAACGTGGTGGCCTGCGGGTTGGCGAACAAACTAGCCCGAATAGCCTGGTCGGTGACAACCCATCGGACAGCTTTTATCCAATAAAAAAGAGCCAACAGCGACGAACAGTTAGCGCTTAGGTGTTACGCAGTGACTTTCTGGTTTTGCGATGACTGATTATTGATGACATGAACGGCACAGCGACCTGTGGATGAACCTGACATAAAAAATGGCTCTTTGAAGCCGTCCGGTTTTTAAGGTTCTGCAGGCGCGGACTTCATCGTGGCGCGGGCAACGTAAGGTTGCCTATCAGACGCCGTATAGATTTAAGCAAGCCCATCATAAATCAAAATCGGTGTTGCAAAAACGGGGGTGACCATAGATTTTTTTTATGGCTGATTCCCAGCGGACGCCCCGTCGTAAACGACGTTAAAAATTTATGGAAGGCGTCCTGCCTTCCACCCTGGCGGGCCAACGCTGTGCGTTGTTATAAAACGCTCCCGGCGTTTTATTTCTTCCTGAAATTTTTTATAGCGCACATCCCTGTGCGCTACCTAAAGGCCGTCGCAAGCGACGTTAAAAATTTCTTCCCTGAAATTTTTTGTTGTACAGTAGTGTAAAGTAAATAGAACGGAACCGACATGGACACCTCAACTACGCCAACACTCTCACAGCCTGGCGGCTCATTACCTCAGCAAGATAACTCACTTTCTTCTGATAAAACCCGACAAACACAGTCAGTAAGCCATTCTCAACATCGAGCAAAACGCGCAGCATGGGGCAGTTTTGTGGGTGCCGTTGTTGACTGGTACGATTTCCTGCTGTACGGAATTGTTGCCGCTCTTGTATTTAATACCGAATTTTTCCCACAAATTAGCCCGACGATGGGGACGCTGGCGGCATTTGGTACGTTTGGCGTTGGTTTCCTGTTCCGTCCGTTGGGTGGAATGGTGTTCGGCCACTTTGGCGATAAGCTGGGCCGTAAACGGATGTTGATGATCACGGTCTGGATGATGGGCATTTCTACTGCGTTGATTGGCCTGTTGCCGTCGTTTGATTCCATTGGCTGGTGGGCACCGGTGCTGCTGGTTACGCTGAGGGCAATTCAAGGATTCGCGGTCGGTGGTGAATGGGGCGGGGCGGCGCTGTTGGCGGTAGAGAATGCGCCTAAGAAGAAGAAAGCGTTTTATAGCAGCGGTGTACAGGTTGGCTTTGGGGTTGGGCTGTTATTGGCTACTGGGTCGGTATCGGTAGTGAGCAATCTGACGACCAATGAAGAATTTACCACCTGGGGCTGGCGTTTGCCGTTCTTATTCAGCCTGATTCTGGTGGCTATCGCCTGGTGGGTGCGTAACGGGATGGATGAGTCTCAGGAATTTGAGGCGAATAAAACGCTGGGAGAAAGAGCAAGCAAACTGCGTTCGTTCCCTATCATGGAAGCACTGCGCCAGCATCCTAAGGCATTTTTGCTGATTATTGCGCTACGGCTTGGCGAACTGTTAACGATGTATATCGTCACCGCGTTTGCCCTCAATTACTCCACCACCCATCTTGGGCTATCGCGGGATATTTTCCTGAATATCGGGCTGCTGGTAGGGGCGATCAGTTGCGTATCCATTCCTTGCTTTGCCTATCTGGCAGATAGCTTTGGCCGCCGTCGTATCTATGTTACCGGTGCGCTGATTGGGGCTGCGAGTGCGGTGCCATTCTTTATGGCGCTGGAAAGCCATAACACGCTGATGATTCTATTCTTTGCCATCATGCTGGCGAATATTGCCCACGATATGATTGTTAGCGTACAGCAACCGATGTTTACCGAGCTATTTGGCACGGCGTACCGCTATAGCGGGGCGGGTGTGGGTTATCAGGTCGCCAGCGTAGTTGGCGGCGGGTTTACGCCTTTTATCGCCGTTCTGCTGGTGCAGTTTATGGATGGTTCATGGCATGCAGTGGCGGCTTACCTTGCCATTGGCTGCTTGCTGTCGGCGATTGTCGGGATGCGGATGAAAGCCACACCGACGGACGCTTTACCTCACTAGCCTCCTCGCCTCATCAATCTAGCGTGCCGATACAGATACAATGTTTGTATCGGCACACTTCTACTGTTTTTTGTCTGCTTTTTTTGCCGCGGCACTATCTGAACCGATCAAGATCGCTTCTCTTTAGCCCAATATCCTTGAGTCCGTCATCACTCATATTTCGTAGTATCTTCAGCGTGTTCACTCTTGCTCGCCAGGCTTTCCACAAGCGGTATGGCAAAATCAGCATGAGCCAAAACGGTGACTCGCGGAACGGTTTTTGTGATCGATTCTCATGAAATTCCATATTTTCCCCCTCGCCAGTGAATGATCGCTATGATGAGGCGAAAGCTATTTTCAATACAGACTCAAAAAATTCATTTTTTTAGCATACAGATTGTGTGATATTGCATCTGAATGGTGATTTTTATTTGAATCTGTACTGGTTACTGCTGTGAATCTTGATAGGGAATGATACTGATGACGCGTTATCAACACCTGGCTGGGCTGTTAGAGCAACGGATCGAACAAGGGTTGTACCAAAGCGGGGAACGCCTGCCTTCTGTGCGGGCGCTGAGTACAGAACATGGTGTGAGCATCAGTACCGTACAGCAAGCCTATCATCTGCTGGAAACCCGACAGTTGATTATGCCGCAGCCGCGTTCGGGGTATTTTGTCACGCCGCGCAAGGCAACGCCGCCCGTACCTGCGCTGACGCGTCCTGCCCAACGTCCGGTTGAAATTACGCAGTGGGAATCGGTGCTGGAACTGGTGAACGTGCGTCTGGAAACCAACGTGTTGAAATTTGGTAGCGGAATGCCGGATGTGAGCCAGCCGACCATCAAACCACTATGGAAAGAGATGAGCCGCCTCTGCCAATATCAGGATCCTAGGGTCTTACAATATGACAGCGTGTATGGCGTGCCTGCGTTGCGCGAACAGATTGCTCGTCTTACCGTCGACTGCGGCTGCCAGTTAACGCAAGATGATATTGTGATCACGACCGGCTGTCAGGAAGCCTTATTTGTGGCCGTCCGGGCTGTTTGCCAACCCGGCGACATCGTGGCCGTTGAGTCACCAGCTTTTCCGGGTACGATGCAGATCCTCCGTGGGATGGATATCAAAGCGATCGAGATCCCGACCGACTCTGTGACGGGGATCAGCCTTGAAGCGTTAAGACTGGCGTTGGATCAGTGGCCGATCAAAGCCGTACTTCTGGTGCCGAGCTGTAACAACCCACTTGGCTTCATCATGCCTGACGCCCGTAAGAAATCGCTGGTGACGTTGGCGCAGCATTTTGATATCGCGATTATTGAAGATGATGCCTATGGCGAGCTAGCCTATGAATATCCGCGTCCCCGCGCGATAAAATCATTTGATGAAGATGGACGTGTACTCTTGTGCAGCTCGTTTTCAAAGAACCTGGCTCCCGGTTTGCGCGTTGGTTGGATTGCTCCAGGGCGCTATCTGGAACGGGTGATTCATACAAAATACATCAGTACAGGATCGACGGTGGTGCAGCCCCAGCTAGCCGTGGCGGAATTTATTCGTAACGGACACTATCAACCTCACCTACGCCGCATGCGTGCTCAGTACAAAGCGAATCTGGATACGTTTACTTGCTGGGTTCGTGAGTATTTTCCGTCAAACATCTGTGTGAGCCGTCCACAGGGGGGCTTTCTGATGTGGATTGAGCTGCCCGAATATTTTGATTCGCTCAAGCTCAGTCGTGAGGTCAGAAAAGCAGGCATACAGATAGCCGCTGGCTCGCTCTTCTCCGCCTCAGGCAAATACCGCAATTGTATTCGACTCAATTATGCCAATCGCTTTACGGAAGAAATAAGGGAAGGGCTTCGCATTGTGGGCAGTGAAGTCGCGAAGATGATGCACACTTTTCCTGACCAAAACGTAACCTGATAATCTTAGGGAAGGGCCGATACGGGTAAGGATAAGCCCCGTATCGGCGGGTTGATGTGCAGAGCCGATAAGTAGCAAACAGCTCCGGCCAGCACGCTCTGTAATCATGCTCAGGCTTGCCAACGACGCTACTGTATCCTTCGTCGCAGGCCGTGACGATAGGCCGAATGCCATGTTGCGCGGCGCTATCCTGAGAATGTCACCTTCCGTGTAATTCTCATTTCAGCTTGCGAGCTGCATCCCAAATCATGCGTATCACGCATACCGATCGTTTAAGAGCCGAGGGCTACCACGGTGCGAGGTGTCCCTGCGGGAACCTCATCACCGTGTTTCCCTCTCACTTCACGCTTCAGTGACCAATATCAGGCATACCACCGCGTTACCCGCTCAATGACTACCTGCCTAAATAACCGTCCCAGTCTTTCCATACGGGCTGGAGACCTGCTCGTATGATGGCTTGCGCCACGTCTTCAGGACGTCGTGAATCATGCGGCGAAAACTGTTCCAGTTCAGGATGGTCGTCGGCGTAGCCACCTGGCTGGGTTTTGGAAAATGCGCTGACGTTGTTAATCGCGATAGGAATGGCATGATCGCGAAAGAAAGGCGATTCACGCGTGGAAAGCGACAGCTCAATATCCGGCGACAGCAACCGGAATGCACAAATAACCTGCATGAGCTGCGCTTCATCCATGAGTGATGCCGGTTCAATGCCGCCCGTACAGGGGCGCAGACGAGGGAACGAGATAGAATAACGGCTCTGCCAGTAGTTCCGCTGTAAGTGCAACAGATGTTCCGCCACCATGTAGCAGTCGGTTCGCCAGCTATTGGACAGGCCGATTAAAGCGCCCAGCCCGATCTTGTCGATCCCCGCACGCCCAAGTCGATCCGGCGTGGCGAGTCGCCAATGGAAATCCTGCTTTTGTCCTTTTAGATGATGCAGTTGGTAGGTCGCTGGATGATAGGTTTCCTGATAGACCATCACGCCATCCAACCCCAGCGTTTTCAACTCGGCGTACTCGTCTTGCGACAGCGGCTGAACTTCAATCATCAGCGAACTGAAGCGCGGTCGGATGAGTGGAAAGACGTGGCGAAAATAATCCATGCCTACTTTACGCTGGTGTTCGCCAGTCACAAGCAGCAGGTGCTCAAACCCCAGTTCTTTGATGGCGGCGCATTCACGTAGGATCTCTGCCTCATCCAGCGTTTTTCGCTTGATGTGATTGCTCATTGAAAAGCCGCAGTAGGTGCAGTCGTTGGAGCAGAGGTTGGATAGATATAGCGGCACATAGAAACTCACCGCATTGCCAAAACGTTGCCGGGTGAGCTGCTGTGCCCGCTGGGCTAGCGGTTCCAGATAGGCGCTGGCGGCAGGTGAAATGAGCGCCATGAAATCGTCACGCGTCAGGTGTGGTGTAGCAAGCGCTCGTTCGACATCACGTGCGGTTTTACTGTTGATGCACAGCGTCAGGTCATCCCAGTCGAGCTGTTCCCAGACGGTTTGAAAATCGACGCTCATCGCTCCGCCCCTTCTGTTTGCTGATGCAGAAAACCGGTGAGCGGGCTGGTGGCGCTGGCGACAAACTGCTTACTTCCCAGGCCGGCCTGACGGGCAAGCCCACCGGCATCGACTGCCAGTCTGAATGCGTGCGCCATCGCCACGGGATCGCGGGCAACGGCGATGGCCGTGTTGACCAGTACGGCGTCGGCTCCCATTTCCAGCGCATCAGCCGCATGACTGGGCGCGCCAATGCCCGCATCGACAATAACCGGAACGCGCGCCTGTTCGATGATGATGCGAAGAAAATCACGCGTTTGCAGCCCTTGATTGGAGCCGATTGGTGCGCCCAGTGGCATCACCGCCGCGCAGCCGACCTCTTCCAACCGTTTGCACAGCACAGGGTCGGCACCGCAGTAAGGCAGCACCGTGAATCCCTCTTTTACCAGCTGTTCGGCGGCTTTCAGGGTTTCGATAGGGTCGGGCAGCAGGTATTTCACATCGGGGTGAATTTCCAGCTTCAGCCAGCGAGTGCCCAACGCTTCTCGCGCCAGTCGGGCCGCAAAAATGGCTTCGTCTGCGGTTTTGGCCCCTGAGGTATTCGGCAACAGCTTAATACCGAGCTGGCGTAGCGGGGCGAGAATGGCGTCGTTGCCGCCGTTCAGATCAACGCGTTTCATCGCCATGGTGACTAACTGAGAACCAGAAGCCTCAAGTGCTGCCAGCATCAATTCTGGCGTGGCGAATTTCCCGGTGCCGGTCAGCAGCCGTGAAGTTAATGTCGTATCGGCAATGTGCAGCATGTCATCCTCCCGCGATTGCCTGAAAAAGCAAAATATCATCACCGTCTTGCACCTGATGCTGTGACCAGGTGGCGTGCGGGATAATGGTTTGGTTGATGGCCAGCGCTGTGCCAGGCTGGAGCCGATTTATCTGGCTCAGCAGCGCTTCAACCGTGGTGGCCTCTGGGCATTCAAAGGGTTCATCATTCAGCGTGATTTTCATGCACCCCTCCACATACCGGGCAATGGGGCGCGCGCGTCAGCTGGAGCGTGTTCCAGCTCTGCTGTTTACCATTGAACATCCTCAGCTTGCCGTCTAGCGCGGACGGTATACCGGCCAGCAGTTTTATCGCTTCCAGCGCCTGAAGCGTGCCAATCACGCCGACCACCGGACCCAGCACGCCGGCGGTACGGCAGTTGCGCTGTGGTTCGGCCGTATCGGGATACAGGCAGGCGTAGCAGCCAGCGTGATAAGGCGGTGCGAAGACCGCGAGCTGGCCGCTGAAACCGACGGCGCTCCCGCTGATGAGCGGCTTGCCTGCGCTAAAACAGGCGGCGTTAACTGCATGGCGAGTGGCCATGTTGTCGCTGCAATCCAGCACCAGATCGACGCGGCTGACGGCGCGGTATAACACGTCACCGCTGAGCCTTTCGGTAATCGCAATCGCTTCTGAGTGCGGATTTAATGCCTGTAGCTGACGCTGCGCCAACACGGCTTTGGGTTTGTCGGTGTCGCTGGTGCGATACAGAATCTGGCGTTGCAGGTTGCTGATGTGCAGTGAGTCATCGTCGGCAAGCAGTTGCGTGCCGACCCCAGCGGCAGCCAGATAGAGCGAGGCGGGCGCCCCCAGCCCACCCAGCCCAACGAGCAAAACGCGGGCGGCTTTGAGTTTCTCCTGACCTTCCGGGCCAATATCTTCCAGCATCAGTTGGCGGCTATAGCGCATGAATTCGCTATCGCTCAGTCCGGCAGGCGTTGGATGGTGAGTCGTTACCATGTCATGCCTCCCGTCCTTCAATCATTTTGAGCAGCGTCGTGGTGGCCTGCCGCCAGTCTGGTGCCTGAGTAATGGCGCTGACGACGGCAATACTGCCGACGCCCGTTGCCAGCACCGCAGGTACTCTGTCGATGCTGATGCCGCCAATGGCAACTGTAGGAAAACGGTCTTGCAGATCGGCAATGTGTCGGGTCAACTCGGCCAGCCCCTGCGGCGCTGATGGCATATCCTTGGTTTGCGTGGGAAAAATATGCCCCAGTGCGATATAGGACGGGTTTATCGCTACCGCGCGTGCCAGTTCACGATCGTCATGCGTGGAGACGCCTAAGCGCAGACCCGCTTTTTTAATGGCGGCCAGATCGGCAGTATCCAGATCTTCCTGACCCAGATGTACACCGTATGCCTGATGTTTTACTGCTAATTTCCAGTAGTCATTGATGAAGAGCTGCGCCTGATAACGGCGACCCAATGCGATCGCCTGGATCACATCGGTTTCGGCTTGTTCATCTGACCGATCTTTTATTCTGAGCTGGATCGTTTTCACCCCAACGCTGAGTAGTCTCTCGATCCACTCCACGCTATCAACGACGGGATACAGCCCCAGCCGCTGTGCCGTTGGGGCAAAAGGCGTCGAGTCCGTCATTTGCTTTCCTCGGTTTGCAGGCTGGTGGCGCTGTGATAAAGCTCGCTGCCGCGCGAGCGGAATTCTTGCGACATCTGCGCCATACCCACTTCAACCGGTTTGGCTTCCGCTTCCTGTTTCGCGGCGTAGTCGCGTACTTCCTGTGAGATTTTCATCGAGCAGAATTTAGGGCCGCACATGGAACAGAAGTGGGCGACTTTGCCGGATTCCTGCGGCAGCGTTTCATCGTGGTAGGCACGGGCGGTTTGGGGATCGAGTGCCAAATTGAACTGGTCTTCCCAGCGGAATTCGAAACGTGCTTTTGACATGGCGTTATCACGGATCTGCGCACCGGGGTGGCCTTTCGCCAAATCAGCGGCGTGAGCGGCGATCTTGTAGGTAATCAGCCCCTGTTTGACGTCTTCTTTGTTCGGCAAGCCAAGATGTTCCTTCGGCGTGACGTAACAGAGCATTGCACAGCCGAACCAGCCGATCATGGCGGCACCGATGCCAGAGGTGAAATGATCGTAACCTGGTGCGATATCGGTAGTCAGCGGGCCGAGCGTATAGAATGGTGCTTCATGGCAGTGTTCCAGCTCTTCGGTCATGTTGCGGCGGATCATCTGCATCGGAACGTGGCCGGGGCCTTCGATCATCACCTGTACGTCGTATTCCCAGGCAATCTTGGTCAGCTCACCTAACGTATGCAGTTCGGCAAACTGGGCTTCGTCGTTGGCATCCTGAATGGAGCCCGGACGTAAACCGTCACCCAGCGACAACGCGACATCGTAAGCGGCACAAATTTCACAAATTTCCCGGAAGTGTTCGTACAGGAAGCTCTCTTTGTGATGCGACAGGCACCACTTCGCCATAATGGAACCGCCGCGTGAGACGATGCCAGTCAGGCGTTTGGCCGTCATCGGAACATAGCGCAATAGCACGCCAGCGTGGATGGTGAAATAGTCCACACCCTGTTCTGCTTGTTCCAGCAGCGTATCGCGGAACATTTCCCAGTTCAGGTTTTCCGCCACGCCGTTCACTTTTTCCAGCGCCTGATAAATCGGTACTGTCCCGATTGGTACGGGGCTGTTACGCAGAATCCACTCGCGGGTTTCGTGAATATAGCGGCCGGTTGAGAGATCCATCACCGTATCCGCGCCCCAGCGGGTAGACCAGACCAGCTTTTCCACCTCTTCTTCGATGGAAGACGTCACGGCGGAGTTACCGATATTGGCGTTAACTTTCACCAGAAAATTGCGCCCGATAATCATCGGCTCTGATTCAGGGTGATTGATGTTTGAGGGAATAATAGCGCGCCCGGCAGCCACTTCCTGACGGACAAATTCCGGCGTGATGTTTTCTGGCAGAAGGGCGCCAAAACTTTGCCCCGGATGCTGCTGGCGCAGTACCTCGCCGCGAATACGCTCGCGCCCCATATTTTCACGAATGGCGATAAATTCCATTTCGGGCGTAATCATGCCCTGTCGCGCATAGTGGAGCTGGGTGACGCGTTGGCCCGCTTTAGCACGCAAAGGTCGTGGCAGGTGTTCGAAACGCAGATGATCCAGACCCGCATCCGCCAGACGCTGTTGGGTGAAATCGGAGCTGACGCCGGATAACGCTTCGGTGTCGTGACGTTCTGCAATCCAGCTGGCGCGCAGCTTCGCTAGCCCAATGCGGACATCGGGTTGCGCAGCCGGATCGCCATAAGGCCCTGAAGTATCGTAAACCGGGATTGGCTCATTGGGTTCGTATTGGGGGTTGTCTTTACTGCCGCCAAGTAACGTCGGGCTAAGCTGAATCTCCCGCATCGGTACGTGGATGTCATCGCGTGAACCTGTAAGGTAAATGCGTTTGGAATTGGGAAAGGCGGTTCCCTGTAAGGTTTCAATAAACTGCTGGGCGGCGGCACGCTGTTCACGGCGACCGGATTTGGATGCTGTAGATAACTCTGTCTTTACCGACGAGGTTTTTATAGACAAGGGTTCTGTAGACATAGCAAGTTCCTGTAAGACGTAAAGGGAAGATTGCTTGTCTGGAGCCGGAGGGAGTAATAATGATATTGAGCGTCAGAGCAGGTATGTGGGAATACACAGCCTTGGGCTCAATGAGGTGCATTACTCTTGTTCCCTTCGCAGGTATTAACCCGATCAGGTTCCGCGGATCCCGAATTAACGGTCTCAGCCTGTGCGCTCATAAGTTTCGTCATAACGATTGATTTCGTAAAACAAAACACGAGCACGCTAGGCACTCCGACAAGATATGCCCGTCTCTTAAACGGGCCAATAAAACCCCTACACTGTATGTCGGCAAAACGCAGATGTCAAAGCGTGCCGCGTTGCCTTTACAGTGTGTGATGATGTCCTGAAATAACGTCAAATGACGGCTATTTGTCGTAAACCTGCTGGATCATTCTGTCTTCCAACGTAAAACGCTCTTCCAAGGCTTCGCCGACGTGGGAGAGTGCGTGCTGGAATTCGAGGCAGTTATCATGGTCGATGGCTGCCGCCAGGTGGCTATCGTAAAACGCCATAATTTGCTGCGTGTTATTTTGCAGGGCGAGGTCGAGCTGGGTGGAAAGCGCTAATACTTGTTCGCTGTGCGTCGCTGCTTCATGCAGCATTTTTTCGTATAAATGAAAGTGGCCGGTAGAAAGATAGTCCACCAGATTCTGGCAAAAATTATCCAATGCCTCTTCATCCAAAAGAGAAAGCGCTTCCTTGTTCGGCTTGATGCCAACCAGATGATAGTAAGCCACCAGAAGCTGCTTACGCGCTTGTAGCCATTGGTCGATTAACGCATTATTGCCACCAACGTATTCAGTTAGACTTTGTAGCTGGTTTAGCATTGTTGACTCCGTGAACGGTAAGAAATAACTGAAATCCCAGTTATAAAACTTATGTAATCACTCTGAATGTAAAATGCCAGTGAAGTGGCAGTGGAGCAATAAAAAGATATGGAACAGACGCTAAAAGGTGATGAAACCGGCTGGTGGGTGGTTAGCGACGCGGTACAAATCTGGCTACCTCAGGGAGAATTGCCGCGCGGAACGGCAATAGAGTGGTCGCTGCAGGGGAAAACGGCTCGCCAAATCGGCGAATGGCAAGGGTTGCCTGTCTGGCTGGTCTGTCAGGGACGAGATTCCGATATGGCATCAGTTCGCCAGTTGCTCGATCAGGACGTGGGGTTATTCCAGCTCGCGGGGCGAGGCGTACAGTTGGCTGAGTTCTATCGTTCTCATCGTTTTTGTGGTTACTGCAGCCATGAAATGGTGCGGAGCAAAACGGAGCTGGCGTGCTTATGTCACCACTGCAAAGAACGCTATTATCCGCAGATCGCGCCTTGCATCATCGTCGCGATTCGCCGTGGCGAGGAAATTTTGCTGGCGCAGCACAATCGACATCGCGGAAACATGTACACCGTGCTGGCTGGGTTTGTAGAAGTCGGCGAAACGCTGGAACAGACGGTCGTGCGTGAGGTCATGGAAGAGAGCCAAATTCAGATAAAAAACCTGCGTTACGTGAGTTCGCAGCCCTGGCCATTCCCTCATTCTCTGATGATGGCGTTTATGGCCGATTATGCGGGTGGAGACATCAAGCACGATCCGAAAGAGCTGCGTGATGCAGGCTGGTTCCGCTATGACCAACTCCCGCAGTTACCTCCGCCGGGCACCGTGGCGCGTCGGCTTATCGAAGATACGGTGGTACTGTGCCGCACTTATCACGAGAACGAAGGCTGACGTGGTACTATTTGCGTCATAAAGCGTTTGCCTTATAACGCATCCGTTTCATCACATCTATCCGGTGTAGAACCGCCGTGAGGTTGAAAGGAAAAGAACATGACTGATCTGAAAAACGATCGCTATTTGCGGGCGTTATTACGCCAACCCGTTGATGTCACCCCGGTGTGGATGATGCGTCAGGCGGGGCGTTATCTGCCGGAATATAAGGCAACGCGCGCGCAGGCGGGTGATTTTATGTCGCTGTGTAAAAACGCAGAGCTGGCTTGTGAAGTCACGTTACAACCTTTACGGCGCTATGCGTTAGACGCTGCGATCCTGTTCTCTGACATTCTCACGATCCCTGATGCCATGGGCTTAGGGCTTTATTTTGAAGCGGGGGAAGGCCCACGCTTTCACTCCCCGATCACGTCGCATGCCGATGTGGTTAACCTGCCTGTCCCCGATCCAGAACAGGAACTCGGGTATGTGATGAACGCGGTGCGGACGATCCGTAAAAACCTCGCGGGTGAAGTGCCGCTTATTGGTTTCTCGGGCAGCCCGTGGACGCTGGCGACCTATATGGTTGAAGGCGGTAGCAGCAAAGCGTTTACCGTCATCAAGAAAATGATGTTCGCCGAGCCTAAAACGTTACACCTGTTGCTGGATAAGCTGGCTGATAGTGTCATTCTTTATCTCAACGCGCAGATTCGCGCGGGTGCGCAAGCGGTGATGGTCTTCGATACCTGGGGCGGCGCGCTGAGCGGACGCGACTACAAAGAATTCTCTCTGCATTACATGCACAAGATCGTTGATGGTTTACAGCGCGAGAATGAAGGTCGCCGTGTGCCCGTGACGCTCTTCACTAAAGGTGGCGGCCAGTGGCTGGAAGCGATGGCGGAAACCGGCTGCGACGCGCTGGGGCTGGACTGGACGAGCGATATTGCTGATGCACGTCGTCGCGTAGGTGATAAAGTCGCGCTACAGGGAAATATGGATCCGTCGATGCTGTATGCCGATCCGGCACGGATCGAGCAGGAAGTCGCATCGATCCTGGCTGGATTTGGACAAGGCAACGGCCATGTTTTCAATCTGGGTCACGGCATTCATCAGGATGTGCCGCCGGAGCATGCGGGCGTTTTTGTTGAAGCTGTGCATCGGTTGTCCCGCGCTTATCATGCATGATTCACAGGAGGTGATGTGATTGATACACAACAGCTGCGGGCTGAGCAGTTGGCCCGCGCTTCTGATGTGATTCGCCACGACGATTTACCTTTTGAGCAGCCCGCGTTTATCGCGGGTGCGGATGTTGGCTTTGAGCAAGAAGGCTCAGTAACCCGCGCTGCGATTGCGGTAATGCGCTATCCTTCGTTGGAACTGATAGAATACAAGATTGCGCGTATCAGCACGACAATGCCTTATATCCCCGGCTTTCTTTCGTTTCGTGAATGTCCTGGGCTGCTCGCTGCGTGGGCGTTGCTTGAACAGAAACCGGATCTGCTGTTTGTCGATGGGCATGGGATTTCCCATCCGCGTCGTCTCGGCGTTGCCAGCCATTTTGGTCTGCTAGTTGATGTCCCGACGATTGGCGTGGCGAAAAGTCGGCTTTGTGGCCGGTTTGAGCCATTGGCGGAGGGCGTCGGTAGCCAGCAGCCGTTACTGGATAAGGGCGAGCAGATTGGCTGGGTATGGCGCAGTAAAGCGCGCTGTAATCCGCTGTTTGTGGCGACGGGGCATCGAGTCAGTCGGGATAGTGCATTGCACTGGGTACAATCTTGTATGCGTGGCTACCGTTTACCGGAGCCGACCCGTTGGGCTGATGCTGTCGCATCAAATCGTCCCGCATTTGTGCGTTGGCAACGGCAGCAAGCCGCTAACGTATTGTCGTAAAACTTTAGGAATTCAGGCATAGGGCGTCACTGTGATTTCAGGTACACTGCCGTCCGTCGCCGTTAATGAGCATAAAAATGTTACGTAATCCCATTCATTTACGTCTGGAAAAGCTGGCGAGCTGGCAACATGTCACTTTCATGTCATGTCTTTGTGAACGTATGTATCCAAATTACCACGAGTTTTGTCGTCAAACAGAATTCGGCGACGCGATGGTTTACCGTCGCATTCTCGATCTCGTATGGGAAACATTGGTTGTTAAAGATGCTAAGGTCAATTTCGATAGCCAGTTGGAAAAGCTGGAAGAAGCGGTTCCCGCTGCTGAAGATTACGATCTTTATGGCGTCTACCCGGCTATTGATGCCTGTATCGCACTGGGCGAGCTGATTCATTCGCGCTTAAGCGGTGAAACGCTGGAACATGCGATAGCGATTAGCGAAACGTCTATCCGCACGGTTGCCATGCTGGAAATGACGCAAGCAGGCAAAGAAATGACCGACGATGAGCTCAAGGTTTTGCCTGCAGTTGAAGAAGAATGGGACATCCAATGGGAGATTTTTCGCCTGTTGGCGGCCTGCGAAGAACGCGATATTGAGCTGATCAAAGGGCTCCGTTCCGATCTGCGTGAGGCCGGAAGTAGTAACATCGGGATAAATTTGCATCAATAACGCGATAAAACGTGATTTAAGGCCTGAAATGGCCTGTCTTAAGGCTTCACATTCGCACCCTGTCTGGTCTACATTTGGGGGGCGTAAAAAAAGTGGCTGTCGGTGCGTGTATGCAGGAGAGTGCTATTACACCCTGAAACGGGAAAGGGCATATCCGTCGCACTCGATGCTTAGCAAGCGATAAACACACTGTAAGGATAACTTATGAATAAGACTCAACTGATTGATGTAATTGCGGACAAAGCTGATCTGTCAAAAGCACAGGCTAAAGCAGCTCTGGAATCAACTTTGGCGGCAATTACCGAGTCTCTGAAAGAAGGTGATGCAGTACAATTAGTTGGTTTTGGTACGTTTAAAGTGAACCATCGTAATGAGCGCACTGGCCGCAACCCACAAACCGGTAAAGAAATCAAAATTGCTGCTGCCAACGTGCCAGCGTTTGTTTCTGGCAAGGCTCTGAAAGACGCTGTTAAATAAGCCCATGCCGGTTAAAAGTTTAAGCAGAGGGGCGTTTTCGCCCCTTTTGCTTTTACGACGTTTGTGTGGCGCAGGCCTCGTGCTGATAGCCGTGGTAGCTTGTAGTAGCCGCACCGCACCGCCGGAAGTGTTCGCCAGTGGTTACGTTGCCGATCGTGGTGTTGTGCGTTTGTGGCGTAAGGATGATGCGCAGAATACGACGGCACTGACCACCGTGTACAACCCGCTTCAGGGCAATGCTCTGGTGGTGACGCGCTATATGTTCCAGCAGGATAAGCTACGCGAGATACAGCGTAATCAGATCGGGGCGCAGCAAGAAGATATGCGTTTGCGCTTTGCAGAAGATGGAACCGTCAGCTTTATGCAGCGGCAGCTTGCCGAAAGACGTGAATCGGTTTCTGATGATGAAATCGCGCTCTACCAGTTCGATGCGAAGCGCATGCTGGAATTGAGCGATGTGCTGCGTGCAGGCAAGGTAAGGCTGAAGCAAGGGAAATGGCTGGAAGGGCAGGTGCAGTCTTGTGACGGTACAGTGGTTCGCCCTGATTTTGACAGCGATTCACGTGAATGGATTGTGCAGCAAAAAGCGCATGCAACACGCCTGCTCAACGTCTCATGGCTGGAAGCACTAGAAGGGACGCAGTTATTGCTGGTGGTGGAAGATGATGTCTGCCAGTGGCAGCCCAAATAGCTATTAGCCATAAAAAATCTGGCTATAAAAAAACCCGAATTTCTCCGGGCTTCAGTATTTATCAGACAATCGTTATCGCATCACTTATCAGGCTTGCTCGCGCTCAATGGCACGGTAGCCGATGTCTTTTCGACAGAATACCCCTTGCCACTGAATGACTGCTGCTATTTCATAAGCGCGTTGTTGCGCTTCAGCGACGGTATTACCTAATGCAGTGACGCACAGTACGCGGCCACCGTTGGTGACGACATCAATGCCGTTCAACTTGGTGCCAGCGTGGAAGACTTTGCCATCTTCGGCATCCTGCTGTGGTAAACCGGAAATCACATCGCCCGTATTGTAGTCAGCCGGGTAACCGCCTGCAGCCAATACCACACCCAGAGACGGACGTTCATCCCAGACAGAATCTTTCTGATCCAGCGTGCCGTCACAGGCTGCCAGACACAACTCCACCAGATCGGAACGCAGGCGCAGCATAATTGGCTGTGTTTCTGGATCGCCAAAGCGGCAGTTGAATTCGATCACTTTTGGCTGGCCATCGGCAGAAATCATCAGACCGGCATACAGGAAACCGACGTAGGTATTTCCCTCAGCGGCCATGCCGTTCACGGTCGGCCAAATTACCTGATCCATCACTCGCTGGTGGATTTCATCGGTCACGACCGGAGCCGGCGAATAAGCGCCCATGCCACCGGTATTCGGGCCAGTGTCTTTATCCCCGACGCGTTTATGATCCTGACTGGTTGCCATCGGCAGCACATTCTTGCCATCCACCATAACGATGAAGCTAGCCTCTTCGCCATCAAGGAACTCTTCCACCACGATACGGTGTCCGGCATCACCGAATGCATTCCCCGCTAGCATATCCTGAATGGCGTTTTCCGCTTCCTGCAACGTCATGGCGACAATCACGCCTTTGCCAGCGGCTAATCCGTCGGCCTTGATGACGATCGGTGCGCCTTTACTGCGTACATAGGCCAGCGCGGGTTCCACTTCGGTGAAGTTCTGGTATTCCGCTGTCGGGATGTTATGGCGTGCCAAGAAATCTTTAGTAAAGGCTTTAGAGCCTTCTAACTGTGCAGCGCCTTGCGTTGGACCAAAGATTTTTAGACCAGCGCTCTGAAACGCATCCACAACACCGATAACTAACGGTGTTTCTGGGCCAACGATGGTTAGAGCGATGTGGTTTGCCTGCGCAAAAGCGACTAACGCTGGAATATCAGTGGCGGCGATATCGACGTTGGTCAGCGTAGGTTCAAGTGCGGTGCCCGCGTTTCCCGGAGCAACATAAACGTGTTTCGCCAGCAGTGACTGTGAGGCTTTCCAGGCCAGCGCGTGTTCGCGCCCGCCATTACCAATTACTAAAATGTTCATTTCGGTCAGCTCCAGAATTAATGGCGGAAATGGCGCATGTCGGTAAAGATCATCGCAATGCCGTGTTCGTTGGCGGCGGCAATGACTTCATCATCACGAATAGATCCGCCCGGTTGGATCACGCAGGTAATGCCAACGGCAGCTGCGGCATCAATACCATCACGGAATGGGAAGAACGCATCAGATGCCATGGCGGAACCTTTTACTTCCAGTCCTTCATCGCTCGCTTTGATCCCGGCGATTTTCGCTGAGTAAACGCGGCTCATCTGGCCTGCCCCTATCCCGATGGTCATATTGTCGCGTGCATAAACAATTGCATTGGATTTAACGAACTTAGCGACTTTCCAGCAGAAAAGGGCATCACGTAATTCCTGTTCGCTCGGCTGGCGCTCTGTGACGACACGCAGTTGAGATGCATCAACCATGCCCAGATCGCGGTCCTGTACCAGCAAACCGCCGTTGACGCGTTTGAAGTCCAGACCAGGAACGCGTTGCTGCCAGCTACCGCTGGTCAGGACACGTACGTTTTGTTTTGCAGCGGTCACCTTCAATGCGGCATCACTGGCAGATGGGGCAATAATGACTTCGACAAACTGGCGGCTGATGATGGCCTGCGCCGTTTCTTCATCCAGCTCGCGGTTGAAAGCGATAATACCGCCGAATGCAGAGGTCGGGTCAGTTTTATAGGCGCGTTCGTAGGCATCAAGAATTGAGCCGCCAATCGCTACGCCGCAGGGATTCGCGTGTTTAACGATAACGCAGGCTGGCTCGGCAAATTCTTTCACACATTCCAGCGCCGCATCGGTGTCGGCGATGTTGTTATAAGACAGCGCTTTGCCTTGTAACTGTGTAGAAGTGGCGACAGAGGCCTCGTGAATATTCTCTTCTATATAGAAGGCAGCTTGCTGATGGCTGTTCTCACCGTAGCGCATGTCCTGCTTTTTGATGTAGTTCAGGTTTAACGTGCGTGGGAAGTTACCTGATGGTTTATCGGTTTCACCGTGGTAAGGCGGAACCAGTGCACCAAAGTAGTTGGCAATCATACTGTCGTAAGCGGCAGTGTGTTCGAAGGCTTTAATGGCTAAATCGAAACGGGTTTCGTAGGTCAGTGAACCTTCGTTGGCGTCGATTTCATTAATGATGGCGCTGTAGTCGCTGCTCTTGACCACGATAGCCACATCTTTATGGTTCTTGGCGGCGGAGCGGACCATCGTCGGGCCACCGATATCGATATTCTCAACCGCATCTTCTAACGTGCAGTTCTCACGAGCGACGGTCTGAGCAAACGGATACAAATTCACAACGACGATATCAATCGGCTTGATGTCGTGCTGTGTCATGATTGCATCATCTTGATCGCGCCGTCCCAGAATGCCGCCATGTACTTTTGGGTGCAGGGTCTTCACACGCCCATCCATCATTTCCGGGAAACCGGTGTAGTCAGAGACTTCAGTCACCGCTAACCCAGCATCGGCCAGCAAACGGGCGGTTCCACCCGTTGAAAGGAGCTCGACACCACGGTGGGACAGAGCTTGAGCAAATTCGACAATACCTGCTTTGTCAGAAACGCTGAGCAGAGCGCGGCGAATTGGACGGCGTTGTTGCATGATGATGTTATCCCCTGGATTTGGGTAGTCAGTAAAGAACGGTATGTGAATATCGTCTTTGTAAGAGCAATAATTGCGGAATAAAGAGAAATATTCAGTTAGCGTTCGCAAAAATACGACGATTTTGAACGGGGTGAATTGTAGCGAAAACGTTTGCGTGATGCTCGTCAATTTTTGAGTAGAATGCTTTCTGTGGATAAGTTTGTGCAAAAATAGGTATAAAGCGGGGTTTTGCTGTGGAATGCAGCAAACAGTCATTTTTCTTTAAAACACCTATTGCGGCCTGACGAGAAGTCCCTATAATGCGCCTCCACTGACACGGCAACAGCGACACGCGGTTGTGGTGACAGGAAAAAAGATTCAACGAAGGCGGTCAGTAATGACTTGACTTCACAGCGGAAAAGCATAGTATATGCAGCCCGCGCCACCGATGAAGTGGCACTGCTCTTTAACAATTTAATCAGACAATCTGTGTGGGCACTCACAAGACCGTATCTTAACGATATAAAAAGTCTTGAAGAGTGAACAACAGTAAATTCATTACGAATAAACAGTTACTAATTCTTTGAGCATCGCTGACGAGTTCAGCAAATCAAACAAATCTTAAATTGAAGAGTTTGATCATGGCTCAGATTGAACGCTGGCGGCAGGCCTAACACATGCAAGTCGAGCGGTAGCACAGGAGAGCTTGCTCTCTGGGTGACGAGCGGCGGACGGGTGAGTAATGTCTGGGAAACTGCCTGATGGAGGGGGATAACTACTGGAAACGGTAGCTAATA
Source organism: Pectobacterium odoriferum (assembly GCF_009931295.1). Lineage (NCBI taxonomy): Bacteria > Pseudomonadati > Pseudomonadota > Gammaproteobacteria > Enterobacterales > Pectobacteriaceae > Pectobacterium > Pectobacterium odoriferum. Next base: position 273,308 of record NZ_CP034938.1, read on the forward strand.
CCGCATAACCTCGCAAGAGTAAAGAGGGGGACCTTCGGGCCTCTCGCCATCAGATGTGCCCAGATGGGATTAGCTAGTAGGTGAGGTAATGGCTCACCTAGGCGACGATCCCTAGCTGGTCTGAGAGGATGACCAGCCACACTGGAACTGAGACACGGTCCAGACTCCTACGGGAGGCAGCAGTGGGGAATATTGCACAATGGGCGCAAGCCTGATGCAGCCATGCCGCGTGTGTGAAGAAGGCCTTCGGGTTGTAAAGCACTTTCAGCGAGGAGGAAGGCAGTCGTGTTAATAGCACGGCTGATTGACGTTACTCGCAGAAGAAGCACCGGCTAACTCCGTGCCAGCAGCCGCGGTAATACGGAGGGTGCAAGCGTTAATCGGAATGACTGGGCGTAAAGCGCACGCAGGCGGTCTGTTAAGTTGGATGTGAAATCCCCGGGCTTAACCTGGGAACTGCATTCAAAACTGACAGGCTAGAGTCTTGTAGAGGGGGGTAGAATTCCAGGTGTAGCGGTGAAATGCGTAGAGATCTGGAGGAATACCGGTGGCGAAGGCGGCCCCCTGGACAAAGACTGACGCTCAGGTGCGAAAGCGTGGGGAGCAAACAGGATTAGATACCCTGGTAGTCCACGCTGTAAACGATGTCGATTTGGAGGTTGTGCCCTTGAGGCGTGGCTTCCGGAGCTAACGCGTTAAATCGACCGCCTGGGGAGTACGGCCGCAAGGTTAAAACTCAAATGAATTGACGGGGGCCCGCACAAGCGGTGGAGCATGTGGTTTAATTCGATGCAACGCGAAGAACCTTACCTACTCTTGACATCCAGAGAATTAGCTAGAGATAGCTGAGTGCCTTCGGGAACTCTGAGACAGGTGCTGCATGGCTGTCGTCAGCTCGTGTTGTGAAATGTTGGGTTAAGTCCCGCAACGAGCGCAACCCTTATCCTTTGTTGCCAGCGATTCGGTCGGGAACTCAAAGGAGACTGCCGGTGATAAACCGGAGGAAGGTGGGGATGACGTCAAGTCATCATGGCCCTTACGAGTAGGGCTACACACGTGCTACAATGGCGTATACAAAGAGAAGCGACCTCGCGAGAGCAAGCGGACCTCATAAAGTACGTCGTAGTCCGGATTGGAGTCTGCAACTCGACTCCATGAAGTCGGAATCGCTAGTAATCGTAGATCAGAATGCTACGGTGAATACGTTCCCGGGCCTTGTACACACCGCCCGTCACACCATGGGAGTGGGTTGCAAAAGAAGTAGGTAGCTTAACCTTCGGGAGGGCGCTTACCACTTTGTGATTCATGACTGGGGTGAAGTCGTAACAAGGTAACCGTAGGGGAACCTGCGGTTGGATCACCTCCTTACCAAGAAGATGTGTGTTAAGTGAAGTGCTCACACAGATTGTCTGATGAAAATACTGAGCAAGCGCACCTGTTGATGCGATGAGTGTAAACTCATGCTGACGCGATAGTGCCGGGTTTATGATCCGGTACGGATTTTTCGTGTCCCCATCGTCTAGAGGCCTAGGACACTGCCCTTTCACGGCTGTAACAGGGGTTCGAATCCCCTTGGGGACGCCAATCCGATAATGAGTGAAAGACATTATCATGAATATCTTAAAGATGATTCTTCGGAGTCATGTTTACGATATTGCTCTTTAACAATCTGGAACAAGCTGAAAATTGAAACATGACAGCTGAACATACTGATATGACATTTATGTCATGTGAGTGATGCGTCAGTCTGTCAATGAGTCTCTCAAATAATCGCAGCACGACAGTGACTTTGATTAATCAAAGACACCTTCGGGTTGTGAGGTTAAGCGACTAAGCGTACACGGTGGATGCCTAGGCAGTCAGAGGCGATGAAGGGCGTGCTAATCTGCGATAAGCGTCGGTAAGCTGATATGAAGCGTTATACCCGACGATACCCGAATGGGGAAACCCAGTGTGTTTCGACACACTATCATGACATGAATACATAGTGTCATGAGGCGAACCGGGGGAACTGAAACATCTCAGTACCCCGAGGAAAAGAAATCAACCGAGATTCCCCCAGTAGCGGCGAGCGAACGGGGAGGAGCCCAGAACCTGAATCAGTTTATGTGTTAGTGGAAGCGTCTGGAAAGTCGCACAGTAAAGGGTGATAGTCCCGTACACAAAAATGCACAAGCTGTGAGTTCGATGAGTAGGGCGGGACACGTGACATCCTGTCTGAATATGGGGGGACCATCCTCCAAGGCTAAATACTCCTGACTGACCGATAGTGAACCAGTACCGTGAGGGAAAGGCGAAAAGAACCCCGGCGAGGGGAGTGAAATAGAACCTGAAACCGTGTACGTACAAGCAGTGGGAGCCTACTTGTTAGGTGACTGCGTACCTTTTGTATAATGGGTCAGCGACTTATATTCTGTAGCAAGGTTAACCGTATAGGGGAGCCGCAGGGAAACCGAGTCTTAACTGGGCGTTAAGTTGCAGGGTATAGACCCGAAACCCGGTGATCTAGCCATGGGCAGGTTGAAGGTTGGGTAACACTAACTGGAGGACCGAACCGACTAATGTTGAAAAATTAGCGGATGACTTGTGGCTGGGGGTGAAAGGCCAATCAAACCGGGAGATAGCTGGTTCTCCCCGAAAGCTATTTAGGTAGCGCCTCGTGAATTCATCTTCGGGGGTAGAGCACTGTTTCGGCTAGGGGGTCATCCCGACTTACCAACCCGATGCAAACTACGAATACCGAAGAATGTTATCACGGGAGACACACGGCGGGTGCTAACGTTCGTCGTGAAGAGGGAAACAACCCAGACCGCCAGCTAAGGTCCCAAAGTCATGGTTAAGTGGGAAACGATGTGGGAAGGCACAGACAGCCAGGATGTTGGCTTAGAAGCAGCCATCATTTAAAGAAAGCGTAATAGCTCACTGGTCGAGTCGGCCTGCGCGGAAGATGTAACGGGGCTAAACCATGCACCGAAGCTGCGGCAGCGACACTTAGGTGTTGTTGGGTAGGGGAGCGTTCTGTAAGCCGTCGAAGGTGGCCTGTGAGGGCTGCTGGAGGTATCAGAAGTGCGAATGCTGACATAAGTAACGATAATGCGGGTGAAAAACCCGCACGCCGGAAGACCAAGGGTTCCTGTCCAACGTTAATCGGGGCAGGGTGAGTCGACCCCTAAGGCGAGGCTGAAAAGCGTAGTCGATGGGAAACAGGTTAATATTCCTGTACTCGGTGTTACTGCGAAGGGGGGACGGAGAAAGCTAGGTTATCCGGGCGACGGTTGTCCCGGTTTAAGCGTGAAGGTGGATGACTTTGGTAAATCCGGGTCATTGTTAACACTGAGGCGTGATGACGAGTCACTACGGTGATGAAGTAACCAATGCTACGCTTCCAGGAAAAGCCTCTAAGCTCCAGGTAACATCAAATCGTACCCCAAACCGACACAGGTGGTCAGGTAGAGAATACTCAGGCGCTTGAGAGAACTCGGGTGAAGGAACTAGGCAAAATGGTGCCGTAACTTCGGGAGAAGGCACGCTGATGGTAGGTGAAGTGACTTGCTCATGGAGCTGAAATCAGTCGAAGATACCAGCTGGCTGCAACTGTTTAATAAAAACACAGCACTGTGCAAACACGAAAGTGGACGTATACGGTGTGACGCCTGCCCGGTGCCGGAAGGTTAATTGATGGGGTCAGCCGCAAGGCGAAGCTCTTGATCGAAGCCCCGGTAAACGGCGGCCGTAACTATAACGGTCCTAAGGTAGCGAAATTCCTTGTCGGGTAAGTTCCGACCTGCACGAATGGCGTAATGATGGCCAGGCTGTCTCCACCCGAGACTCAGTGAAATTGAACTCGCTGTGAAGATGCAGTGTACCCGCGGCAAGACGGAAAGACCCCGTGAACCTTTACTATAGCTTGACACTGAACCTTGAGCCTTGATGTGTAGGATAGGTGGGAGGCTTTGAAGCGTGGACGCCAGTCTGCGTGGAGCCAACCTTGAAATACCACCCTTTAATGTTTGATGTTCTAACGTAGACCCGTAATCCGGGTTGCGGACAGTGTCTGGTGGGTAGTTTGACTGGGGCGGTCTCCTCCCAAAGCGTAACGGAGGAGCACGAAGGTTAGCTAATCCTGGTCGGACATCAGGAGGTTAGTGCAAAGGCATAAGCTAGCTTGACTGCGAGAGTGACAGCTCGAGCAGGTGCGAAAGCAGGTCTTAGTGATCCGGTGGTTCTGAATGGAAGGGCCATCGCTCAACGGATAAAAGGTACTCCGGGGATAACAGGCTGATACCGCCCAAGAGTTCATATCGACGGCGGTGTTTGGCACCTCGATGTCGGCTCATCACATCCTGGGGCTGAAGTAGGTCCCAAGGGTATGGCTGTTCGCCATTTAAAGTGGTACGCGAGCTGGGTTTAGAACGTCGTGAGACAGTTCGGTCCCTATCTGCCGTGGGCGTTGGAAGATTGAGAGGGGTTGCTCCTAGTACGAGAGGACCGGAGTGAACGCACCACTGGTGTACGGGTTGTGATGCCAATTGCATTGCCCGGTAGCTAAGTGCGGAAGAGATAACCGCTGAAAGCATCTAAGCGGGAAACTTGCCTCGAGATGAGTCTTCCCTGGGCACTAGATGCCCCTGAAGGGCCGTTGAAGACGACGACGTAGATAGGCTGGGTGTGTAAGCGTAGCGATACGTTGAGCTAACCAGTACTAATGACCCGAGAGGCTTAACCTTACAACACCGAAGGTGTTTTGAGATGACTCAAAAGACAATACTCAGCTTGTTCAAAGATTGGTTCTGATGGTTGTACAGATAAGAAGCGAAAGCAACTTAAGTGCAACGGTTGGGATGAAACAGAATTTGCTTGGCGGCGATAGCGCGGTGGTCCCACCTGACCCCATGCCGAACTCAGAAGTGAAACGCCGTAGCGCCGATGGTAGTGTGGGGCTTCCCCATGTGAGAGTAGGGAACTGCCAAGCATCAAATAAGTGGAAAGCCCCTGTCGAAAGACAGGGGCTTTTTGCTATGGGCGTTTGGTGTATGTTGTTTATGCCTTACCAGTGGTAAAAGGCAGTCGGTATCTTGCGTAGATCAGGTAGACTATGTGATATCTGAATTAGATTTGCTCGCTGTGCATTTATTGCGGTGTATATGGCATATAACCATGACAGTCATGGAAGATGAGGATGTTTTTTAGGATGCAGAAACCTTCCTACCTTATCCAGTTCGCGTTAGTTATGTGATAACGCGAACTGTGATAGCCATCATAATGGCGATAGTGGGGAAGGCCTGCGTAGGACACGCAGGCAAGATGCTTCAGATTAGTGCAGGATTTGTGAGAGAAATGCCTGAGTACGCTCTGAACGAGGGCTGGAGAAGAAGATATCCGGTGGGGCTTGTTCTACGATCTCACCTTGATCCATAAAGATCACCCGATCAGCGACGGTTCTCGCGAATCCCATTTCATGCGTGACGCAAAGCATCGTCATTCCATCCTGAGCTAGCCCAAGCATAGTATCTAGCACCTCTTTTACCATTTCAGGATCCAGCGCAGATGTCGGCTCGTCAAACAGCATAATCTTGGGCTTCATGCACAGTGAACGGGCGATGGCCACACGTTGTTGCTGGCCTCCAGATAGCTGCCCCGGAAATTTATGCGCATGTGCGGCGATACGCACGCGTTCCAGATAGTGCATAGCCAGCTCTTCCGCTTCTTTTTTCGGCGTGTGGCGTACCCAGGACGGTGCCAGCGTGCAGTTCTGCAACACAGTTAAGTGCGGGAAAAGGTTGAAGTGTTGAAAAACCATGCCAACTTCAGTACGAACTTTTTCGATGTTGCGCAAATCATTATTCAATTCAATACCATCAACAACAATTCGCCCTGCTTGATGTTCTTCGAGGTGATTAATACAACGTATGGTGGTTGATTTACCCGAGCCGGAAGGGCCGCACAATACAATGCGTTCCCCCTGCCTGACTTGCAAATTGATGTCTTTGAGCACGTGAAATTGTCCGTACCACTTATTCACATTTTCTAAGGTAATCATGTGATCGGTTGATTGAGTGAATGCAGTCTGATTCATGGATGGCCTCAGTGTGACTTGTGTCCGGTGTTAAAACGATTTTCCAGATGTTGGCTATAGCGCGACATGCTGAAACAGAAAACCCAATAAACCATGGCGGCAAAGACATAACCTTCTGTCGACATACCTAGCCAGGTGGGGTCGACGGTTGCCTGCTGGATACTGCTGAAGAGATCGAAAAGACCGATGATGATCACCAGACTTGTGTCTTTAAAGAGAGAAATAATGGTATTCACCAGACCTGGGATAACCATTTTTAGCGCTTGCGGGAGGATGACCAGCCCTTGCATGCGCCAATAGCCTAAGCCCAGGGATTCAGCGGCTTCATACTGTCCTTTGGGAAGTGCTTGTAAGCCACCGCGAACTACTTCGGCGACATAAGCGGACTGGAATAAAATCACGCCAACTAATGCTCTTAGCAGTTTGTCGATAGTGGTGCCTTCCGTTAAAAACAGCGGTAGCATCACGGATGACATAAAAAGGACGGTGATAAGCGGTACGCCACGCCAGAATTCGATGAACACGACAGAAAGCATACGGACGATAGGCAGTGTGGAACGGCGGCCTAACGCGAGTAAGATGCCAAGCGGTAATGCGCCAGCGATACCGACAGCGGCTATAATCAAGGTCAAGGTTAACCCGCCCCATTGATACGTTTCCACTCGGCTGATCCCGCCAAAACCACCGTAAAGCAACCACCAGGCAATGAGTGGATAAGCTACCGTCCAGACGGCGATATAACGTCCGCGATAGGGGATGCTTTTCAGGAACATCGGCAGGATACTAAGCAGCCCGATAGCGAGTGCAAAGTTGATGCGCCAGACTTCCTCTGCCGGATACAGTCCATACATGAAATGACTAAATCTGGCATGAATGAAGACCCAACAGGCACCGTCGCGCGTACAGTCATTCCGGGTTGTACCGATCCAGTTCGCCTGAAAGATCGCCCAATTGAGCAGCGGCGGTATGGCAACCCACAATAGCCAGAGGCAAAACAGTGTTAACAGGCTATTGCCGATACTTGAGAAGAGATTACGCCGTGCCCACTGTATCGTTCTGAAAAGAGGGGACTGACGGCCTTGCGTATAATGGTTCATCGTCATGACGTCCTCTTAGCGTTCGACTAACGCGATTCTTCGGTTATACAGATTCATCAGCAGCGAGATCAGCAGGCTGATAATGAGGTAGACCGACATGGTAATCGCGATGGTTTCGATGGCCTGACCGGTCTGATTCAGCACGGTTCCCGCGAATAGTGACACCATATCGGGGTAGCCAATCGCAGCCGCCAACGATGAATTCTTCACGATGTTGAGATACTGGCTGGTCAGGGGGGGAATGATGACGCGCAGCGCTTGTGGGAGGATCACTTTGCGTAACGTAACGGGATTCGGTAAGCCGAGAGAACGCGCCGCCTCGTGCTGACCGTGGGAAACCGATTGGATACCTGAACGAATAATCTCGGCAATAAACGATGAGGTGTAGACCGAAAGCGCAACGGTTAACGCTGCCAGCTCGGGGATCAGCACCATACCTCCGCGGAAGTTAAACCCTTTTAATTCCGGCATATCCCAGTGAAAAGCGGGGCCGAAAATCAGGTGGCTGAGTGCGCACAGCACAAGAAACAGGCCTAACGTCAGCGGCCAGGTTTTACGCGGTTGACCGGTTAAGGCGTGATAACGCTTATTACGCCGAAAGACGACCCATGTCACAATCGCGGTGATCAACAGAGAAAGGAAAAATGCCGCCGCACCGGGCCCCAATTCTGGGGAGGGCAGATAAAAGCCCCGGTTGCTGAGGAAGGCGACATCAAACGCGCTGATTGACTGGCGCGGCCCCGGCAGATTCCGCAATACGGCAAAGTACCAGAAGAAGATCTGCAATAACGGCGGAATGTTACGGAATATCTCAATGTAAATATTGGATATTTTCCGTAATAGCCAGTTGTCGGACAGTCGAGCGAGACCAACAGTGAAGCCGAGAATCGACGCAAACACGATGCACAACGCCGAAACCAGCAGCGTGTTGAATAACCCAACAAGAAAAACGCGGGCGTAGGTGTCACCTTGTTGATAGTCAATCAGGTGCTGGACGATACCAAAGCCAGCGCTTTTATTCAGGAAATCGAAGCCAGAGGTGATGCCCCTCTGTGCCAGATTGGTCACGGTGTTGTGCAACAGGTAGGCTGCGACAGCCAATACCGCGATAACAACGACAATTTGATACAGCCAGGCGCGCACCGCTGGATTAGTCAGTGATAAATCACCTTTTACGGTTGGGCGTTGTAGCATGCTGGAACCTCGATACGGGGTACTGAGGGGCGCAGCCATACACTGCGCCCGGTTTTTTCTGATAATTAACGTACCGCTGGCGCGTACTGGATCCCGCCTTTGTTCCACAGTTCGTTCAGGCCGCGCTTAATTTTCAGCTCGCTGCCCATGCCGACATTACGTTCAAAGACTTCGCCGTAGTTGCCGACCTGTTTGATGATTTTGAATGCCCAATCGTTCGGTAATTTGAGATCTTTACCGTAGCTGCCTTCATGACCAAGCAGGTGAGACATATCTGGCGTGGTAGGTTTTGCTGCCAGTTGGTCGACGTTTTTCGAGGTCACACCCATCTCTTCGGCATTCAGCATGGCGAACAGCGTCCAGCGTACAATTGCGAACCACTCCTCATCACCACGGCGTACCACCGGACCCAGAGGTTCCTTAGAAATCACTTCTGGCAGGACGATAAACTCAGCAGGTTTGCTCAACTTGATACGCAGTGCGTACAGCTGTGACTGGTCTGATGCCAGCGTATCGCAGCGGCCAGACTCCAGCGCTTTGGCGCTTTCATCGGAGCGGTCGAACGTGACGGGTGTGTACTGCATTTTATGCGTTTTGAAGTAGTCAGCGACGTTCAGCTCGGTATCGGTGCCGGCCTGAATACAAACGGTTGCGCCATCCAGCTCTTTGGCGCTGGTTAAGCCTGCTTTGTTGTGCGTCAGGAAGCCAATGCCATCGTAGTAGGTGACGCCAGTAAAAAGCATGCCCATGCCGCCGTCGCGGGAGGACGTCCAGGTGGTGTTGCGTGACAGCACGTCAACTTCGCCGGATTGCAGCGCAGTGAAGCGCTCTTTCGCCGTTAGCGGCGTGTATTTGACTTTATTGGCATCGCCGAATACGGCTGCGGCAAGGCCGCGACACACGTCAACATCAATACCGGAGTATTTGCCACTGGCATCCGCATAGGAAAAGCCGGGCAAGCCATCGCTGATACCACACTGCACAAATCCTTTCTTCTGAATGGCGTCCAGCGTTGCACCTGCATGGGCTTGGTTGATGGCGGCAAAGAGTGACGCGCCAGCAACCAGAGTAGAAATCACTATTCTTTTCATAATCATCCTAGCGTCTAGAGTTATTTGCTGTTTTTTGAAGTACACAATAAGGTGCACCATACCTGTCTGTCGGGATGCCGACGTGAGCAGAGCGAAGCAAATAAAATGCCAATTTTCTATTTGCTTGATAATGAAGACGAAAGGAAAGGCTTATTGATCTAAGTAGGTAATTCTAAGTGGGTATGTGCGCACCGTGACAAATGCAAAGAGGGCAGCGCGCCCTTTTTTGGTGCGTCAAAATGGAGAGAGTGGGGCATCTTCAGCCTGTACGCATGTTTTCAGGTGTGGGATTACTGTTAAGCAGGGAGAAATGAGAAATGAGAAATGTGGTAAGTGGTAAGTGTCATCAGCCCAGCGGATTGCGTGGGCTGATGCAGGAGGCGTTACTGTGTGATGTGGCGCTGATAGTACTTTTCGAGCTTAACCTGTAGCTGGCTTAGCACCGTGCTGAACATCAGATAAATCAGCGCAGCCTCAACATACAGAATCAAGGGTTCATAGGTAACCGAAACGATACGCTGAGCGGATAAAAACATCTCTGGCACGGTGATGACGGCGGCCAGTGACGTATCCTTGATTAAGGAAATAAACGTATTGGAGAGCGGCGGCAGCGACACGAAAACGGATTGCGGGAAGATGACCCAACGAATCGCCTGCCTTCCGTTCATACCGAGAGAATAGGCGGCATTCCATTGGCCTTTTGGGACAGACAATATTGCCCCACGGACGATCTCCGAGCTATAGGCACCCACGCTGATAGTGAAACCAATAAGGGCAGCCGGAAAGGCATCCAGAGTAATCCCCGCGCTGGGTAGTCCATAAAAAATCAGGAAAAGCTGAACCAATAATGGCGTTCCACGAATAACCCAAACGTAGAAATCACCCACCCATTTCAGCGGCTTTGGGCCATAGAGGCGAACCAGCGCGATGATAATGCCGAGAGCTAAGCCAAAGATGAAAGACAGGATAGCCAGAGGGACGGTAAATTTCAGTCCCGCAGACAGCAGGCTCCAGAAGGAGTCTGCCATGAGTTGTAGCCAAGGCGGCATGAAAACGAGCTCCGATAAAGATATGCTCTAATTACAGAGCGCGCTGATACCCGCCATACTTCAAGCTGCTTGTGCGTTGGCAATACTCGGCTTATCTCTGAGCCTCGCTCTGAAGGGCCGCCGCAAGCGGCGTTCAAATTGACTAAGCCAATTTGTCCTTACTCGCCACAGTCACTTACTTTTGTAAGCTCCTGAGGACTCGTGCGGTTGCCGCGTTACAAGGCCATAAATGAGCCTTGCCCTAAAGGGTCAACGCATAGCGTTGTTCAAAACGCTAACATTTTGTCACGCAACTCGAATTATTTAGGGTATATAACAGTCCTGTTTATCACAACGCGCTCTGGTAACCGTGCGATTATTGAGAAACATCCTCCCCGAAGTATCGCACAGATATCGTTTTATAGGTGCCGTCTGCTTTGATTTCATCCAGAGCTTTATTCAATGCTTCCACCAGTGGCGCCTGATTTTTACGTACCAGAATGGCGGAAGGCTCACCGTCCTTTGAGGTTGCTGCAATCTTCACGTTGGCATCCGGCTTCTGCTTTTTGAAATCCAGGAATGACAGGTTATCGTTCAACGTGGCATCGGCACGGCCGCTGAGAACCAGATCCAGAGACTGGTTAAAGCCGTCCGTTGGTACAATTTCCGCACCGTAGCTGGTGGCTTGTTTAGAGTAATTACTGGTCAGGCTCTGGGCAGATTTTTTGCCTTTCAGATCGCTGAAATCTTTGATAGTGGTGTTATCGCCACGGACAACCAGCACCGCTTTGGAATCAATATAAGGCTTGGAGAAATCATATTTAGCCTGACGCTCTTTGGTTACGCCAACCTGATTGATGACCGCATCGTAGCGTTTGGCATCAATACCGGCGATTAAACCGTCCCAACGTCCTTCAATGAACTGGGCTTTCACGCCAAGTTTTTCCGCCACTGCGCGGCCAATATCCACATCGAAGCCAACCAACTGGCCTGATTTATCATGATAGGTGTAAGGCGCGTAGGTGCCTTCTGTGCCGATCTTGATAACCCCTGCGGACTTGATGGCGCTAAGGTCATCTGCATGAGCGAATACGCTGGTAGCAAGCAAGGCGCTGGTCAGTAAAGCAAAACGTATTTTTTTCATTATGAATTCCTGTGAGTAGTGTGCAGTGATGCGCTTATAACTTTTGCTGATAATGAATCTACGCTACAAAACATCTGTGTATAAATCACGTTGTGTGATGATTTATATCAGAAGTGAATATAGTGCATATGTTGAGAATATGGTTCCACGTCTTGGTTTTAGCCATGCCAGAGGGAAAACGGTGAATTCAACACTGAAGTGCAACGCTAAGCCCTATTCTTAATTCCTCAAGCACTTTCGATGGTTGCCTGAACCCAAGTCATTTACGCGGCCTGCCTGCTATTCAGCGCACCCTGATAGCTTTTTAAGTCTTCTTCTGACACTGTTCTCAGGTCTGTTCCTTTCGGAATAAACAGCCTTAAAAGGCCGTTTGTATTCTCATTCAACTCACTTTCATGTGGTGCATAAGGATGGGCAAAGTCGGTTTCTGCTTCCAGCGCCACCCCGATTGCCTTGTGTTCACTGAACTCCCGTCCGTTGTCAAACGTCAGGGTGTGGCAGACCTCTTTATAGTCGCTGAGCAGGGCAATAATCGCTTCGCTGACCTCCCTTGCGTCTTTCGAAAACACCTTTTTCGTCAGATAAATACGACTCTTACGTTCGGCCAGTATCACTATCGCACCCGTGCCTTGGTTACCCAGTACCAGAGCCGCTTCCCCGTCTCCTTGGCGGCTACGCTCATCAACGACAGCCGGGTGCTGTTCGATAGAGACCGCATCCGGTATCGGGTTGCGCTTCTTCCCGTATCCCTTGCGGTAACGCCGCTTACCTTGTCGCAAATGCCTGTACAGCTCGCCGCCACTGAACATACTGGTAAATCCATTCATGGCTGACAGGCTTGCCAACGCGCTTATCGATAGCGCTAATCTGCTCTGTGCTCCACTTCTAGCCCAGTCGTGTTTCGCCGGACCTTGTGGGATACCGTGGACTTGTTGACGCCAACACGCCTGGCAATCTCACTGAGGCTGTTATTTTCTTTATATAACAGGGCAATCTGGTATCTTGTGCCTTCGGTTAACTGCCGATACTTCATGTTACTCGCTCGCCTTTGGTCGGAAGAATGAGATAACTTATCGGCAGTTAACTTCTATTCCTCACTCCCAGCCAGTCAAGACCGAGCGGTGCACTTATTATCTGAATTCACGAACAATAGAAATTATGAATGGGTATGGTCGGTTGAGACAACGGTTTCTGTGCTTTTAAAAGGATATCCTTATTTTTTGAAATTTTTTGTTACACCTCGCGGTGTGACTGTTTATTCTTTGTTTAAAAATAATCCTTTTAATACTGTTACATTAATTTGGTTGTTAGTGACTTGCTCGTACCCAGTTTTTAATGTGCCACAGTCAAATAAATATAAAAATTGTATGCTCAAGACCAGAGATGCACGATACACGAGAGAAGCGCCGAGGGCAGCGTGTTATCGACGGTGAGTGTGGATACACGTCACTGTATTACTCAGCACAAGGAAAGTGAACTGATGGCAAGGGAAACGTAAAATATAGAAATAAGATGATAGACAAGGTGTTACGAGTAAAATATTAAAAATTATGTATATAAACCTTATTTTGATGGTCACTTTTGTAATCGCATAATGTTAACCATCCGGATAGCAAGTCAACGATGTAAAAATGGGCGTTGTTCTTATCCAATGACAGTGGATATGTGGCTAAGCGTGTTGGTTTTTTCCAATTATTTCTGATACTTGGTAGAGAATTATGTTAACTGCTTACACTTATTATTATTCGTCATTAAGGGGATTATGATATTTACTAAATGAATTGATGCTATCACTGCCACTCATTCAACATAATTCTTTTCTTTATGTGTAGCATATGGAGCCACTGTAACGATGATCTCTCACAGTGGCTGACATATCTGGTGTATCTGCACCCATCCGTAGATGGCGTTCTTCTCGTGCCTGCACTGCTGGAACCCGCCATCATTAAAAACTGTAGTGATTATATAAACGTATTTACCGTAGCACACGATATTGAAGGTGGTCTTACAATCCTCTTTATTATTGTGATTGTGACATCGTTGTATTCTCTATCTCATTTGTTATTTGGTTATATTATTGATTTTTATTTCATTTCGATATCATCCATATATTTAAAACGGTGGTTTAATTTTGTCTCGGAATGCTTATATTTTCTATTAATGAGTTTTCTTGGGACTAAATGAGGGTTTTCTGTTTTTACCAAGAGTAAAGTATGCGTATCATTAGATCTAATGCCCATTAGAACTGACACCAGTCCTTACTCAATGAACAAACTCAATCACATGAGAAAACATGGAGCCGTATAAGATGTGGCAGTTAAAGAAATACGATGATGTTATTTTTACTCTTGATAACGGAGTACGGTTTATGCCTGGAAAACGTTGTGTTATTAGCGAGTCAGGGATCGTTGCCAGTTTGTCTGAAAATAGCTATCGGTTTCTTGTTTTATTAGTAACGGGGGAAACTGATAAGCAGGAGATTATTAGTCAGGTCTGGCATGAACAGCGTGGCTTGGTGACGGATAGCAGCTACTATGGCCAGATATATATCCTCAGAAAAGCCCTTGAGCTTGTTGGTCTATCTGGTGAGTTGATCAAGACGGTTCCCCGAAAAGGCGTTATTTTCCTAGGGAAAGCTGTACAAGAGGGATCGTTGGATGAATATCTTATCGAACATCCTCTTCCTGATGAGATGACAGTGGTTTCACCAGTAAGATCAAAGGTGTTTTCTTTAGAGAATCACAGTACTTCTCCTAAAAAGAAGAAATTATCTGAATGGTGCAACTCGCCAACCTGGAACAAAATAATAAGTATTCTGGCAATATCATCAGTATGTTGGCTTACGACATTGACTGTTTTTTTTATTCTTCTTTTTCATAAATAATGTTTAGATGATAATTATTAAAATTTAATGTGAAAGCAAAAAGGACAATTACATGATTTGTAAAGTAGCATTAGATGTATAAACCAATCTCTGGTTTATACATCTATGTTACATTGTGTATGTGTCTTTTTAGCAGAAGATTAATCTATTTTATTGAGGAATTGTTTATGAACCAGTTAACTACTAAATATTTTATCGCGGCTCAACTTAGCATGGAGAAGTTCTTTAAAGATACTCGTGGTGTGACGGCTATTGAGTATGCATTGATTGGTGTTGCGATGGCAACGTTGCTGGCTTTTGTATTGGGTGACCAGAATTCTGGCTTCCTCGGTTCGCTGAAAAGTACATTTGATAAAATATCTGAGGCAATTAAAACTGTGACGGTGTCTAAATAATATTTTCTACTACTACAAAGTGCAAGGGATAAAGTTACTTGCACTTTTAACATTCACTCTATAAATGTTGATAGCCATGGAAAATTGGGCATCTATTCACTTTTTATTGTTTTTTTTAGTGCTGGGGTTTATATCTTTTCAGGATGTTCGTTTGCGAATAATATCCCATAAAAGCCTGTTGCTATTGTTAATTATTATCTTGTCTTTGGCAGTTACCCAGCAAGCGTTACCCAATTTTACCGCTGCACTCAGTATACTGTTAGTCGGGTATTTTTTATTTTTCTTCGATGTTATTGGTGGCGGTGATGTGAAATTGATGGCGGTACTTTCTCTCGGATTGTCCGATTCATCACTGGCTTTCTTTTTATTTTTTACTGCATTTTTTGGCGGGGTGATCGCGATAGCCTGTCTGATAATTTTTAATGACTCAATACGACGCTTTGGTATTCCATACGGAGTCGCTATCTCATCAGCGTTTCTTTTTACTTTGCTGTTCAATATGTCGATGTAACCATTCATTGAAAAAGGAGTATTAATGAATCACAGAGTGTTATTTTTCTTATCTGTAGCAGTAATCGCTATCGGAGTGGTGGGGATTTTTAGAGGTGGGGCTGATGACAGCCCTAAATCTGAGGTTGCAACGGTTAATACAAAGTCCATCACTATTGCTGAAGCATTACGAGATCTCAATCCTTATGACATTATTGATGTTAATGATTATCGTTTGAGAACTATTGAGGTTGATAAAGGTAGTGATGATGAAAGAGATATTTTGACTCTTGGGTCATCCAACCTTAATGGCTTCTTAGTCCGTAATCATCTTGCTAAAAATAGTGGAATTATTGCTAAGTCAGTTGAATCACCGATGAGTAAAACATTCCTTATGAATAGCCTTAGAAAAGATGAATTACCTTACGGTTATCAGGTTACTCCTCAGGAAGAGCATTTGCTTTCCTCATTATCTATTGGCGATAAGGTTGTACTTTACATCCGAGTTATTGATGTGAATAAAATGAGAGGGAATAATGATGAGTTGATGCAATTACAAGAAGGTGGCGGCGGCAATGGTGCCGGACCCTCTATGTATAAATATGCCTTGGGTCGAATCACTAGCCCATTGAGCATTATTAATATTCAGCGATCGGATAAAAAAGATAATGACAACTCTTTTGATGATAAAAAATATGTTGGAAAAATTATTTTACGTATGAATCAAAAACAATTGGCTGATATGAGAGTTGTTGAGAATACGGGGGAGATTTTACTTTTCCCTGCTGAGAGCAGCATGGCTAATAAGAATAAAATAAAAACTGATGAGGTTTTACCTCAATTCAAAGAGGTTAACGAATTAAGGGGAGGGAAATGATGATTTTTATGAAAAAGCATAAATGGTCGATCTGCTGGTTAGGGTCTATGGCCACTCTTTTTCGTATCTCTGTGGCGTTGGTGGCAATGGTTCTAGTGCCTGCCAGCTATGCACTAGAGATATATATGGCTCCGGGGGAAGCACAAAACATTCAGGTAAAAGAAGATATCGATACCGTATTTATCTCGGCGCCTAACGTGGTGGATTATGAATTGATTGGCGATCGCGGGCTTATTATCTATGCGCAAGATAAAGGCCGATCCGAGTTAGCAGTGTTCGATAAAAATGGCGAACAAATCATGAAAAAGACGCTGGTCGTTGATGGGCTGCTAAGTGGATTACAAAAGCATATCACGGAGATTGCACCGGATAGCCAAGTCACCATTCAAAACATGGGGAAAAGCTATGTGATTAGCGGCACCGTCGCGACAGAAGAAGACCGCGATAGGGTGTATCAGATCGTGGGGGAAGGCGTTGGTGCTCAGCAAATAGTAACGAAAAAGGATGCTTCAGCTATTGGTGGTGACAGCCGCTTTGGCGGCGGTACGGAGCAAGGCAACAGTACCTGGTTACAGGAGGTGAGTTATAAGGGCGTGATTAATAAGCTACGGTTGCATACCACTAATCAGGTCAATGTAAAGCTGTCAGTAGTAGAAGTGACCAAAGAATTCACTGATAACATCGGTATTGATTGGGGAACGCTTGGGGCAGCGGCAGGGACATTCCGCTTTACTAAGTTTGATGCTGATACCTTGACTGGTCTGGTGCACGCCATCAGTAATGATTCTGTCGCCCGAGTGCTGTCGGAACCCAATCTTTCGGTGCTTTCAGGAGAGACGGCGGAATTTCTGGTCGGCGGTGAGGTGCCGGTTGTCACATCCAGCAACAACAACGGGACTAACGTGCAGTACAAAGAGTTTGGTATCAAGCTCAATGTCGGTGCCAAAGTCAGTAACAACAACCGTATTCGTATCGTGCTGGGACAAGAGGTCAGCAATATAGACAAAACCTTTGGTTCTAACGCCAACTTCAGTTTCCCCACGTTCCAAACGCGCCGTGCCCGTACTACCGTAGAGCTAGCAGATGGTGAGAGCTTTTTGCTGGGCGGGCTTATCAGCAATAACGAACGTGAAGCGTTGTCCAAAGTGCCGTTTATCGGCGATGTTCCTATTTTAGGCTCCCTATTCCGTCATGCGGAAACCTCCCGTCGTCGTGGAGAACTCGTCGTGGTCGCGACGGTGAACCTCGTCAAACCGGTAGGCGCGCGGGACGTCGTTTTGCCCGATTTTCAACGTACTTCTACCTGGGCTCGTTTTTTCAATGTCGATGGCATCAGCAACTTTCGCGATCGCAAACTTGCTCAAGAATTTATTGAACAGGGGGGATTTATTAAATGAAGGCGCTTTATTTTCTGTTATTTACCGTTATTGCAATGATGTCGACTGCTCATGCAGATTCACGGGGAATCCCGCGTGTTAATGAGCATAAGCTGCAATTAAATGAAACTGGCCAGATAGCGCTTGAGGTCATGGCAGGCCAAATTATGGCGCAGACTGGAAAAGGCTTTTCGGACATTATCCGGCTGGTATGGGCGGATGGGCGCTTCGCCAGTAGTGCGAAGACGTTGCGCAGCATGCTGATTGGAAAAGGGATCTCACCGGAACGTATTTTGCTAATACAGGAAAGTGGTGGTTATCAACGGGAGGCCGTCAGTGGGCTGAATATATGGATTCGTCAGGTTGTTCTCCGGCTGCCTGAATGTAATTACGCTGCGCAAAATTATCGATTTAATAATAGGGATGAGCTGGGGTGCGCTGTAAATAATACTCGTAGCAGCATCATCATCAACCCAAATAAGTTTCATCTTTAAGGATAATGATGATGTTGTTATTTCCCCAAAAAAAAGAAGAGAAAGCATCTCCTGCGGATAAGGTGTTTTATATTCTTTCCATCCGCGATGTGGTTAATGAGCAGATCGGCCAAAGACTCAGTCAGGCTGGCTTCAGTAAAATTGAACATGTAGCATGGCGACCAGGGCAGGTGAGTGATATATCGCTTTCTGCGCATTCCTGGGGTGTCATTATTGATATAGGAGCATCGTATCAGGTTGATGATGTCGTCCTGTCGATTAAGGGTTTTGTGCCGCGTGGCGTTTGGTGCTGCGCGGTGGGAGACAGTGATTCAATCACTATGGCGCAGGAGTTTGCTCGCTATGGTATTCATTATTTCTACCTTCATGCTCAGGCTGAAGAGTTAATACCGGCTGCTATCTCAGGGGCTGCGGTGAAAGTTCGCCGCTCATCGGTCAATATCGGGATTCTAGGCTGTAAGGGAGGGGTCGGTAATACCACTCTTGCCTATCAATTAGTTAATCGGCTGGTGCAGCTACGCCAAAAACCCACGCTGTTTATTCAGGGAAAATCCGGCTCAAATGATATCGATCTGTTATTTGAAAAAAAGTTTACCCAGAGCCTGACACCCATTAGCCAAAACCTGGATGCGATGAGCTGGACGGATACGACTTTCCCAGATCTGGGTAACGAACCTTTCGAGAAATACAATTTCGTTATTTTTGAAGAGTCGATCAACTCTTCAGAAAAAGAGCACCTGCGGCAGATCGTAGAGTGTACTGCATGTTTGGTTCTTACGCTGGATCGTTCGATGGCATCAGTGCGGATGGTGCGGCAGATTATTGAGATACACGATGCTATCAGCCGTACTCACAATACGCCCCGGCGTCTGTTGCTCTGCCTGAAGGATAGTCGGCCTGTTACGTCAAATATGCTGGATGTGGAGGATCTGCAATTATTGTTGGGACGTAAGGTGGATATTATTTTTCCTTGGTGTTCTTCATATACGGATATCTGGTTTTCAGTATTTGGGTTGCGCTCAAAAAGAAATCAATTGGAAATGTTGCTTCAACAGATATTAGGTGGATCTACTGAAGAAAAAGGAATTCGATTTGGCTGGCCGACAGAACTAAAAAGGAAGTCCTAAATGGATATGAGCATTGAATTACAAGAAATATTGCGTGATGGCGTAATTAAAAATATAGAACTGAATAAACTGGAACATCTTATACATGACCGTTCTCAGTTATTAATAGAAATGAATCGGCTGCTGGAGCGGGTAGTCGAACAGCAAAATATCTATATTAATAACCACGATCAGTTGCAAATGGCGGAGTGTATGGCTGATGAGATTATGGGATTTGGTCCGATACGTCCGCTGCTTGAAGATGAAACTATCAACGATATTTTGGTTAATGGCCCTGAAAATATATTTATCGAGCGGTGTGGTAAGTTAGAGCTAACCAATCTTCGCTTTATCAATAATGCACAACTGACTGATATCGCTAAACGTTTGGTTCAGAAAGTGGGCCGACGACTGGATGAAAGTCAACCGCTGGTAGACGCCCGCCTGTCGGATGGTAGCCGTCTTAATGTAGTGACTCAGCCTATCGCACTGGATGGCACTGCGATTTCCATTCGTAAGTTCAGTAAAAGCAATATCGAATTGGCGGACCTGATCCGGTTTGGTGCGATGAGTGGACAAATGGCCAATTTTCTCATTATTGCCGCGCGTTGCCGGTTAAATATTATTATTTCCGGGGGAACTGGCTCAGGAAAAACCACGCTGTTAAATGCATTGTCCAAATATATCGATCCAGGAGAGCGAATTATCACGATGGAGGATGCGGCTGAACTGCGTTTAATGCAGCCGCACGTTCTGCGGATGGAAACGCGTCTGGCAGGGGTAGAAAACACGGGACAGATCACGATGCGCTCTTTGTTGGTTAATGCTCTGAGGATGCGGCCAGATCGCATCATCGTGGGGGAGTGTCGCGGTGAAGAATCATTTGAAATGCTACAGGCGATGAATACCGGCCATGATGGTTCCATGTCTACGCTTCACGCCAATAATCCGCGCGATGCTATTTCTCGTTTGGAAAACATGGTGATGATGGCTGGAATGAACATTCCTATCGAGTCGATCCGGCGCAATATTGTCTCCGCTGTCAACATTATTATTCAGGCAACAAGATTAAATGATGGTTCTCGAAAAATAATGAACATTAGTGAGGTTATGGGCATTGAAGGAGACTGCGTTATTCTTCAGGATATTTTCTCTTTTGAAAGCCAATCTGAGCGAGATGAACAGGGAGCAATAAAAGGGGAATTTGTGAATCATGGTTTGTTGATGCGTTCTGCCGTGATGAGAAATTCCATCATGTTTAACTTAAACCGAGAGTTGAAACAAATTTTCGGCATGGAGTAGCGCATGGATTACTTTATCCTGATACTCGGGTTAGCCCTGCTGCTTATTAATTATTTTCGTCTGAAAAAACTGTCTGGTTCTCTGACTGTGGCGTATGAGGAGGTGAATGCCAGTTCTTCGTTGTGGCGGAAATATGTTAACCCATTGTGGATTGAATGGCGGCGATACGCCTTAGGCAATGGAACCTGGAAGGGAATCAAAGGGGCGATTGCGGCGATGATTTTTATCGTGGGGCTATTGCTACTTAATGCCAACTTTTTAGATATAGATATGGTGCTATTTTTCCCAGCTCTGTTGCTATGCGTATTTTGTGCGCAGATCTATATCGGTCGGTCATTGCATCGTCGTTACTTTGATGATCGCTTTCCAGAAGTGCTGGCTGTAATTAATGCATCCATCTCGGCTGGGAATAGTGTTCATCAGGCCCTGCACCGCTGTGGTCAGTCGGTTGAAGGCGAATTGGGAGAGACGTTTAATCGTATTGATCGGCGCCTGAATTTGGGGGAGGAACCGGAACGGGTATTCAGGGATGCCTGGTTGGACTACCGCTATCGTGAGTTTTATTTTTTCGTGGTTGTCATGCTGGTGAGTTTGCAGCGAGGCGGCCAGATGCGCGTCTTGATCGGACGTTTGTCTCGCATTATTACTAACAGCAAGAATATGGCACGACGTAAGGCGGCAATGACCTCCGAAGCACGTATGTCAGCCAAAATTGTGGCGGCTATCCCTCTGTTTTTTTTGCTCAGTATGAAATATTTAAGCCCAGAGAATTTCGATTTTATTATCAACGATCCTGTGGGGCGTTTGATTTTGTATTACGTCATCGGCAGTGAAGTTATTGGTATGATCATTATTTTTATTCTCGTCAAGAGGGCTGTGTAATGAATGCCACGTTATATGGTTTTTTGCTGCTGACTGGGACTTTTATATTTTCTGTTGCGTTATTCAGGTACTGGACTTTTGCGAAAAGACGTAATTCCGTTGAAACGGAGGATGTCGGAAATAAACAAGGCGTACAACCGATATTAGATTACCGTCGCATTATTATTGATAACAGCTCATTAATGATATTTTTGCAGAGAATAGAAGATAGCCTAACGATTAAATTACGCCTATGGGGAGGGAGCGGAGTTCTGCTATTTGTTACCCAGCAACTTGGCATATTGCCTGTGGGAAGCCAGGGCCTAGCAATGATTATGATGTTGATTCTTATTTTGGTTATTGTGATGCCAGCGATGTTAATCGGCTCAATGGTAAAGACGAAAGTGAAGCGGATATTAGATGCATTACCTTATTTCGTTGATCTGACTGCGGTGTGTGTTCAGGCGGGTATGACTGTTGAGAGTGCAATTAAGTTTGTTTCCGAACGCTCTGGTGATCTAGACGAAAATCTGTCTTCTTTGATGCGTCACTTAATAAAACGTGCGGAGGTAAGTGGACTAGAGGAAGCGCTGTTAGAACTGTATAGAGCCATGGATATGACCGAGATGCGAATGTTTTGCTCTGCACTCCAGCAAAGTGTGCATTATGGTACTTCACTTTATGAGGGCCTTATCGATTTATCGAAAGACATTCGCGATCTGCAACTTCTAGAATCTGAAGAAAAAATAGGGAGTCTCTCGGCGAAAATGAGCGTGCCCTTAATTATTTTCATCATGTTTCCAATCACCATACTTATTGCTGCACCTGGTATTTTAAGGATTATGAAAAATGCAATATTCTAAAAAGATAGTTTCTCTGGTTATAAGCGCTTTTCTTCTTTCTGGGTGTGTGATGAGTACACCGAAAAGTAGCGATAAAGTTGTTTCTCAAGAAGATATTTTATTAAAGACTAAGAATTATAACGGGCTCATTAATCTTTATAGAAATTGGATGAAAGTTAATGATAACTATGACACTAGATTAAAATTATCAAATTATTATTATTTAGCCGGTGACTATAAATCATCACTGTATTATTTACAGGCGCTGAACGCAAAGCCGGATATGAAAGTATATATGTTACAGGCGAAAAATATGATCGCGCTGGGCGACTACGGCCCGGCGGTGCGAGTGACGGATAAAATGTTGCAGAACACTCCGCAGAGTGCTGAAGCCTATAACCTGCGCGGCGTGGCGTTAGCGCTGTCAGGAAAATTAAATGAGGGTCAGCAGGCTATTGATAAATCACGTGCGTTGTTTATCGAGGATGATGTTGCACTCAATAATTTGGCGATGATCGCGATGATGGACGGACGTTATCAGGATTCAGTAGGTCTGCTGTTGCCGCAATATTTGCGTGGCAGGAAAGCAGAGAAAATGCTGCGTAATTTGGTGGTTTCTTTGGTGAAAGTCGGCGATCGCCGCTATGCGCGTACCATTATTGAAAATGAAAACCTTTCCCGTAACCCGGATGAGCTGATTGATGCCCTAGCGGGGATAACGCTGAGTAAAGGAGGAGTTAATGCTAGCTAAGTGGAAAAGCAAAGTGCTGCGTTTGTCTCTGATTAAGGACTGCCGTGGTATTGCGACCATCGAATTTGCGCTGACGGTGATGGTGTTCATTATTATGGTGCTGTTTATGATCGAATGTGCCCGGCTTGCCTATGTCTCATCGGTTATCGATTTGGCCGTTTCTGAAGCGGCGAAAGATGCCAAAAACGCGCCAGAAAACCTGGATGGCGGATACCGTAGCCGATTTGAAAAACGCCTTATGGATCGGGGGGCTCTTTATGGGGATTTTTAACACACAAAGATGCCGTATCCATCAATCTCGGCTATGCCAAGTCAATCGATGACATGGTCAGGACGGGGGGGGGGAGCAGCACGAGAAACCAGCCGCTGGCGCGTTATCAGTTGTCCTACCGTTACCAACCCATGTTTTTCCCTTTTCCCCATTTCTGGGCCGATAGCTTAATGAATCGTGAGGTGATCTTTGTTCAGGAATTTGAACGTAGCAAATTTTCTTGGTGATCGACGAGGTGCCGTGGCGATTGAGTTTGTTATTATATCTATTGCTCTGATTTTCATGATTTTTTTTATATCAGACCTCGTGATGAGACAGGCCATGGTTGGTAAATTGGATCGCGTGTCTTACTCGGTAGCGGGGGTACTGCGTGAGAGGAACCAGCTTTTTGATGAGCGCGAAAAGCTTGAACAAAGGGATATTGAGCAGTCGCTGCAATTGGCGGTCAGAATGTTGCGTGATATGCACACGGATGCCGATCTGTCCAAGCTCCGAGTGAGGGTAGAAGAAGTGCATTTCAATCAGCCTGATAGTCTGACTGATACTTCTCAAACCGTGAAGCTATATCGCACCTGGCAGGCTGGCAGCGGGGGAGAGTGCCAGGCACCTCAACCGTTGAATCAGCTCACTTATCTGTCTCCAAGGGGGAGCTATGGCCGCTGGGTTCCACTTTATCAGGTATCCGTATGCTTGCCGACCATCAGCTGGTTTACCCGACTAACCGCAGGGCTAGGTGAGGAACCGGTCATGTCTTCGTTCGCTATTGTAATGGTGAGGTGATCATGAGGATGCCATGTCTGATCTTGCTATTCATGTCAGGGGGATTGGCCGCGCAGGAGAAAGCGGTGATGTTTATAGACTCTTCTCAGCCAGCGCAGAGCCAACTGGTGAATACGATAAATCAGATGTTGTTTTACAGCCCGACGCTGCGTGAACGTCTTGCCGTTGAGGTCTTTGATATTAACCCACGTGAAGTAAATTTTTCCGGCGAGCTTACCTATATCCCCGATCGTCAAGGATTGGGGACGGCGCGTTACCGTCCAGAAGCGCTGCCGTTTTTGATCTGTTTGGCCGATGGCAAGGAGACACTGAGAATGAGCGTGAAGATAAAGGAGCAACTATGTCTTTGTATTCAAAATTGTTAATGGAGGGGCGACGTTTTTACCTCGATGAGCGTGGCGCATTTGCTGTCAGTTTCGTGATGATGGCGGGGATGTTACTGGGGATAGCCGCTTTTGCGATAGATGGGCCGCGTTATATCACTGAGCGGGCGCGGCTTTCAGATGCAATGGAACAGGCTGCGCTGGCGTTAACTGCGGAAGATAACGGTGAGGGAGCAGAGCGCAACTACACCTTATCCAGCAATTACTTCCGTGCCTATATGCGACATGATGTGGCGGTTTTTACCCCGACAGTCGTGGTAAAAGGGGGATTCAGCAAGGGTAATCAGTACGTTGAATACCGAGTGAGTGGGCAAACTCTACAAGACTCGTGGTTCTCTTCATTGCTATTTCCCAGTTTTGATAAGCAAGTCGTGATTGGTGGTAATGGAGCCGCACGGAAACATCGTTCTAATATGGATGTTGTTTTCGTAACAGATTTTTCTGGATCAATGAATGGTCCATTCGATGCAGGAACCAAACTGGGCGAACTTAAACGGATTATTTTAACGCTCTCTAGAGAACTGTTTCAGGACAATATCAATAATAAGGTCGGTTTTGTTCCATTTGGATGGGGAGCCAAAAAAGGAGGGAATTGTGATTTCCCATTAGTGACTCACCGTCCGATGCCGAAGTCTATACTGGCTGATGGCCCAACAACCGACTTTGAAAAGTATATTAATTTTCCTGCAACGGTAGCAGCGATACCCCGGCAAGTTAAGGATATTAACCTCCCACTCAGTAACGTCAGTGGTAGCGCTTGTTTAAAGGAAAGCAGAAGCTGGCGTGTTCCGCTGACTTCCAATATGGAAGATATTCGCCAGATTCAAGGGATGGAAGCCAGTGGTTTCACGCTGGTCAGCAATGGGGTCTTGGCTGCTGTACCTTATTTGGCGAACGGAACTGCATCTCGAAAAGTCTTAGTTGTCGTCTCTGATGGTACTGATGAGCCGAAGGATGTATTGATAACCCCTAAGCTGATGCAGGCTGGAATGTGTGAAAAAATACGTAGGGTACTGACTACTGATGATCATGTGGGGAAAATTGCGTTTGTCGGCATCAAATATAATCCTACGTATGATTGGGCTACGTGTGTTGGAAAAAATAATTTTTATCTTTCGCATAATGTACACCAGCTGGAAGTCTATTTACGACGGGCTGTTTTTGAGGAGGTGGGGCGTAATATCCTGAAAGATTGAATGATTAATTTTCATCTTTAGATTTTTTCTTTTACCTTATTTTTTTATCATTAAGAAAAAGGTTTGTTTTTTTGAGAATAAATAAGATGGATCTAAGGAATTAATTTCTTATCGCACCTATTATTTTGTTCGTGAGTTGTCGATGTTTATTTAACTGCGTTATTACCGTAGTCACGGTAGTAGTTACGTACGTAGTAATAAAAATTGGCGGTTCAGTGGGTATCGTTTTTCACGATGCCGTAATAATACAGACGTATCAGTCTGTTTCTGCAAATACATGAGAACATAAGGATTGAATGCTATATGAAAACTAAACTCTTGATGACCGCCATGGCTGGATTGTTAGCTTCATCAGCCGCGTTTGCAGCAACTCCGGGGAATTACGATACTAAATTCAACGTGAGTGCTAATGTCCCTGACTCTGCCAGACTAACCGATCCAAGTGGTCGCCCGGTGACTGAATTAGATGTTGTTTTAGAACCAGCACCATCAGGGAAGATGGAAGCACAAACTATTCCATTAAAACTATGGAATAATAATGTGAGTAATCTCAAGGTCTCATTAACGCTGGACGACAGCCAGAGTGCAAATGGCAGCAAGTTTACGCTATATGGTACTGATGGAAACACCCTGAGCTCATTAACCTATCAAATTAACACCATCACGGAAGCTGGTGCGCAGAATTATGTCAATTCTGGTGAATCGAAAGAATTTTCCTTGAAAGCAGTAAGTGCAAACCATGCAGAATTGCCGATCGTATTTAAATTCGTTTCTGATGGCGAATATGAAAAATTAGGTACTGGGAAGTACACTGGAGTGGTATACGCTAACGTAGCCGCTAAGGTTTAATATTAAGGAGGGGTAATCGAAAGATTACCCCTAATTATTTTATGAGATATCATAATTATTCATCTGCAGTTGGTGCAGTGCTTCTATTATGGAGTCAGCTTGCATTTAGCCTAACTAATTCTCATCTTTCTCTTGAGATTTCTGCGGAATCTAGTGCCAAAGTAACACTCTATTACAAGAATAAACCTGTCACGGGTGAAATATTGCCATTCCCGCTAGAAGTGGATGGCTTGTCGAAAAAATTCACGAAAGAATCAGGGTATTTCTATGTCGTAGGGAATGTGGATAAAGCGGAGATTGTTTTTTTTGATAATGTTTTTGAGTTGATGCCGGTTAGCGGTGACGGGAAAAGTATCAATCTGCAAGGTTCGTTTTCTTTTAATGGAACCGATAGCGCAGTCAATAAAAAATTAATAGTTCCGGTGCTGAAGAGTGTCACAGATGGAAATCA
Source organism: Pectobacterium odoriferum (assembly GCF_009931295.1). Taxonomy (NCBI): domain Bacteria; kingdom Pseudomonadati; phylum Pseudomonadota; class Gammaproteobacteria; order Enterobacterales; family Pectobacteriaceae; genus Pectobacterium; species Pectobacterium odoriferum. Next base: position 300,245 of record NZ_CP034938.1, read on the forward strand.
GACTAATGGCGTCAAGGTTCGGTTTTCTTCAGAACATTCGATTGATCATTATAGCCAAGGAACGTATGCCAATACGTTCACATTGATGGTAACTCCAGTGATTTGATAAATATGAGCAGGAAATGATGAATAAAAATATAACAATCAGCATAGTTATATGTGGTGTCATGGTCGCTGCGGGTATTTCAACATCGAATGCATCAAATTCGGTACAGGTTCCGGTTGGATTTGAAGATATTTTTGATGCCAGAAATAACAGTATTGTTGACGTTATTTATAACGATCTCTCTATTACATCACTTTCCGTTGAGTATGACAGAAATGAGGTTTTATTGGCCTCGCCAGGTATTCTCGTTGAGAAAATTACTGCTGTTGATATGCCACCGCTGATTTTCACGTCGGATGTATTACTCAAGAAACTCTCTGCACCGTTAAAGCGTATCAATCGACAGGGGACTGTAGGCGATCACATCGCTGTCGAACTTGATGAGGCTAACAGCACATTGAGGTTAGTCTTTCCCGACTCCTACTTTACATCGAGCAAAAAAACGTATGACAAGGTCTATATACCGCATCGTAGCCATGCCGGCTTTGTCCATAACCATAATGTTAATTACCTTTCAGACTCTTGGGGTGACAGTCTTAGCGTTTCAGCGAATGAAACACTCAACCTGACGGGTAATAGTTATGTAAAGAGCTCTTGGAGTTACACCAAAGATATTGATTTTAGTCTGGATGAGCTGGCGTTGTATTTGGAAAGTCGGGATCTTCGGTATAAAGCGGGACGCCAGCGGATAAGTGATAACTTCACATCCAGTACGCCTTCAATGGCGTTCAGCTTTTTTAATTCCATCAGCTTTGATGGTGTTGCGTTGGGGTATCTGTCGGACAATTACCTTGATTCCGGCTCCGGTGCTGCATCTCCAGTCAGTCTCTATTTATCGCAGGCTGGCACGGTCGAAGTTTATCGCAACGGGCGTCTTATCGACATACAGCAGTTCCCCGCAGGCCTGCAATATCTGGATACTCGCAGTTGGCCGAGTGGGGGCTACAATGTGGTGATGGTTTCTCGGCTGGCTAATGGCGTCCGAGAAGAAAAAGTACAGCCGTTTTTCAAACGTAATGGGATGTTTCGTTCGGGGGATGTGGAGTTCCTGATACAAGGGGGACGTTACGACGCCTATAGAGGTAAATTTTATAGCCGTTATAGCTCAAAAAACTGCGACCATTGCAGTGCCTGGAAACAGGACGTCAGTAATAACCATTTCGTCAGTACAACGCTGGGCTATACCACGGAGTCGGCGCTGACTTTGGGTGGAGGATGGCTGATGGATGGCTATCAGCATTACGCCAATACCAGTGTTGATATCCCTATTAATTCCTGGATTGCCGAGCGGCTCTACCTTGACGGCATATACAGCGCCAATGGTAGCTCCGGTTATCAGGCCGGTATCTCAAAAAATTTCTCTCAGCTTGGGCTGAACCTGAGCTACAGGGAAAACCGTTTTCGTGGTGATAGGCAGGATTTTCGCCGCTTCGGTATTGTACCCACCTACGACTATAACTACCTGCAATTCAGTGCCAGTACCTTTTTGCCCTGGAACATTGGACTGGGCATGAGCTATGGCATGAATACGCTCTATCAGGAGTATGGGCGTCAGAATAAAAATACCTTTGAAACCTGGGACGTTAATCTGAGCCGTGATTTTGGGCTGTTGGAGAACATGAATCTACGGGTCGATCTCGGCTATTACCGTGGTGTTAACACTGTTACTCACCACCAGCCGCGCAGAGTCAACAGTGAAGATCGCGTCTTTGCCCAGTTTTCGCTTGGTATGCGTGAACGGAGTTATAACCACTATCAATCCCTATATCTACGCTCTCGTCTCAATAGTGGCGGTAACAACCTTTACGGCGCTAACTACGCTCTGAATCTCGATAACCCGAATTTTGATAAGGGCGGTAAATACTCCCTGAATGCAGGCGTCAATAGTGATTCCATCGGTGAAAGCAGTGGCAACCTAGGGGTCACGATGAACAACCGCCTGGGCCATAGCGCTGCGGGCATCTCCCGTTCATTTGGCAAAGACAGTTACCAACAGTATTACCTCTCCCAACGTGGTGGCTTTGTCGCCGGTGATGGTGATATCGCGTGGAGCCAAGGGGATACCTCTTCTGCATTAATCATCGACGCGACGGCATTGCCGGAAGGCGATTTCTTCGAGACACGTAACCGTAATATGCAATCGGTCGTTGTGAAGGGCGGGAAGAAAACCGTTCTCGCTATTGATTCTTATCAGAAGATAGATCCTAACGTTGAGCAGTTATTCACCGGTAAAACCAATACATTCTACAACTTGGATGTGAAAGCGCCATCCACCTGGGCAATGCCTGGCCAAGTCTATCGCGTCGATGTTTCCGCCACTCGCAATCAGACAGTGACGGGACGGCTTTACGTGAATGGACAGCCGCTCACCAATGCCAGAGTCGTTGGGGGGAATTCGCTATCTGATGAAGAAGGGCTGTTTGTTGGGGATTTCTCCCTGAAAACTGACGAACGGCTGACATCGTTAACCGTTAAAAAAGAGGGTCAGAACTACGTTTGTCCATTGCTGGAACAAAACGTCAGGGTGACTCAGGGCATTATGCAGATTCGTGAGGTTAATTGTGAAGTTCAGTAAATGGGCAACATTATCGTTAAGTTTGATTGGGTTGGCTGCGCTGAACGGCGCACAGGCAATAGAAGTCTTTCCTGTGGTGAAAGAGATCCGTGAGGAGACGCCGCGTGATAATTACATCATCGTGAAATCCATGCACAAGGCCAAGGATTCTGTAGAGGAAAATGATGCCAGTAAGCAGGCGTATGAATTTGTCACCCTGGAACTTTTTCATGTGCCCAACCCTGGGGATGGGGAAGAACAGCGGGTAAAGGTGCTGGGTTTACCCGACCCTCATCTGGTTTTTTCTCCGACTCGCTTGGTCGTTCCCTTTGGTGAAGAGCGTAAAGTACGAATTATGCCGCTAAAACCCGTTGAAAAAGAAGAGGTTTATCGTCTGCGCGTTCGTCCCAGCTATCCAGAGCAGGAACTGGATAAAGGTAAGGTTCGTTTCGCCATTGGTTATGACGTATTAGTACGCTACCTGCCCACGGGGGAGCATCGTCAAGCGATTACAGTGAGTTGCAATCGCCAGCAGTGGGCGCTGACGGCTACCGGTAATGTGCGCAGTGAACTGCGTAATCTGGTGGTGGATGGGAAGAAATACCCATCCCAGTTTAATGTCTATCCAGGTAATAGCCGTACGCTGACAGTCAATAATACGTTGACGTTCGAGCTGAACAAAAAATTACAAGTCTATGAACAGTGCCAGCATAAGGAGTGATGATGCGAATTCAATGTTTAATCTTGGCGCTTTTACCTTCGCTGGCATTGGCTGATGGGGCTTTGGTGATGCAGCCCCAGCCTGATGGTTCTTTGATAATGCTTACGGAAGGCACTGCCAGCGCAGGTGAAAAAGGGGTATTCACCTTTATGCAAAAGGCGGGAAAATCGTTAACGGTACAGGCGATGCCCGGTGGCGGGGGACATTGCGCAGGGAGTGCGCTCGCGTTGGAATCATTGCAGTTGACGTTCGCTTTTGCGCAAGAGGGAAGCCGATTGTCGTGCGGAGAATCCGTGCTGTTGGACGGACCGGAGCAACCGAGGCGCGTCTCCGTCAGGGTGGAAAACAATGCAGCGATGCGCAGTGTCGACTGGTGGGGCAAAATTGGTGATGGTTTGCGTCAGCAAATTGGCAGTGTGAGCTTTCGTTCTGAGGGCGAGGGCACGGATGTCTATTCGCTTTACCTTGACTTAAGCGTACTAAAAGCCCAGTTACCGACCCTGACGGCGTCTTTTGAAAAACCGGATATCAGGCTGGGAATGGTCGGTGATATTCACGATGTCAATGCTGCGACAAAACTGCGTATCAGTAAAACGCGGCAAGCCGGGAATTCGGTCATTCCCTATGCGCTGACGTTTGAATCATCACAAAAGAAAGATTACCAGTACCGCTTGCGCACATCCTCAAATGGGGAGTTCATTCCCTATCGCATCAGTGTCGGTGGCAAAGAGGTCGGGCCGAGCAGTGCGTATCATGGGCAGATCCCCGCAGGAGAGATGACATCAGACGTGCTGAATGTGCAATTTTCCTTGCTAGGGAGGGATACTCGCGGTATCGACGCTGGCGAGCGCTTGTTGGACACGGTTACGGCAGTGATTACGCCGAAAAGTTAAAGGAGTATAAACATGAAATATCGATACCTGCCAACAGCACTGGTGCTGATGTTAATTAGCGCCACTCCGCTGGCTGAGACAGTGAAGACCTCTATTGATGTGGAGGCCGATGTTAGTACTAGCGTGCGCGTTTTTGTGGAAGGTAAAGATGTCACGAATAGTGTTATCACCCTCAAACTGGCAGATAAAAATGGCTTTATGGAAAGTGCTACACCCGTGTTTCAGTTTGTTGGTAATGCAAGTTCAGTGTCTCTGTCGCTGCGTGAGCCTGCCGCCGGCGGGATAATCTCAGAACATAATGACATCATGAAGCTCAACACCGCCTGGATACGGGTAGATGGCACACATGTGGCCGCCAACTACCCTCTCAATAACCAGAAAGTGTATAAAACCTTGCAGGATATTGACGATCCGTCAAAAGGCGTTAGGGTGCATTTTGCTTCCAGCAGCCGTACTGAAACTTACCCACTGGGCACATACCGAGGGACTTATGAGGTTATTGTGACGCCATCAGTATAGTGGTGAGAAATCGACGGTTTAGTCGGCGAGGGAGAGGTAAAAAACGCTGGTGAGCAATCGCCAGCGTTTTTGCCAGAAAAAGTCTATTGCTGCCAAAGAAGGCGCTGAACCGGTGATGCCGTTACCCGAAGTGACATCATGGGACATTGCCGCGTCCGACCATGCCGCGCTTTGGGTGGAAGTGGATATTACTTGATGGTCGCTTTAAGGCTATGATTGCGTAATAAAAGAGAGCAATGATAGCCGTATAAACCGAGGAAGATGATGAGCAAAAAAGGATTAGAAAAATACCCAGACGCGCTGCGCTGGTCATTTGGCGACAGCCCCGAACTGGCGAATGAACTGCTGCAACGGGTGCGTGAAGGGCATAAAGCGGCAACCTGTAGCTCGTATCACGCATTCAAAAACGAGGAAACGCCGCAGGTCGGTGATTACAACATTGTTCTGGATGGTGCCGGACAACCTTCCTGCGTAATTCGGACACGCTCGTTAACGCTGGTGCGCTACTGTGATGTGACGGCGGAGATGGCAGCGAAAGAAGGTGAGGGAGACAAAAGCCTGGCTTTCTGGCAGCAAGCGCATCAGGCGTTTTTCGAACGAGAAGGCACCTTCGCCCCGGATATGCTGCTAGTGTTTGAAGAGTTCGAGCTGATTGAGGTGCTGTGATTCTGGATTGGTTGATGCTCAATCCGACGGCTTTTTGTCGTCGGGGCGGCTGAATTTTGCGGATGTACCATGCGTTTGACCTAGTGATCCCCTTCGTTGGAATTGGTTAGTTTTCTGTAAGAACTCTAAAAGCGGATTGTTTGTTCTACAGGGATACTTGCATGTTACCGCTCAGGCTACTGCCTAAATAGACAACAAAGAAAAAGGCGCTTAACCAGAAAGGTAAAGCGCCTTTTTTCAAATGCTTAACTGATTAGTATCAGTTCATGCCGTATTTTTTCAATTTCTTACGCAGAGTACCGCGGTTGATGCCCATCATCAGGGCGGCGCGGGTTTGGTTACCGCGGGTGTATTGCATCACCATGTCCAACAGTGGCTGTTCAACTTCAGCCAGTACCAGCTCATACAGGTCACTTACATCCTGACCGTTCAATTGAGCAAAATAGTTCTTCAGTGCCTGTTTAACCGAGTCGCGCAGGGGTTTTTGGGTTACCTGAGCCTGAGAGTTTACAGTGGAAACGGTCAGTACGTCAGAATTCACGCGTTGTTCGAACATAGTTCTGTCAGCTCTTTTTCTGTTTACGCAAGATTTTCAAAATATGCCTTCAACGCCTCCAGCTGCTCGCTGGCATCCTCAATGGCGTTGAATGTGCGCCTAAACTGGTCGTTTGGGGCATGCTCCTGGAGATACCAGGATACGTGCTTACGAGCGATACGAAATCCCTTGCCTGGACCATAAAAGTCGTGCAATTCCCGTATGTGCTCGATCAACAAGCGCTTGACCTCTGCCAACGGCATTGGTGCCAGCAACTCCCCAGTGTCCAGATAATGCTGGATTTCCCGAAAGATCCAGGGTCTTCCCTGAGCGGCTCGTCCTATCATCAGGGCGTCAGCCCCAGTGTAGTCAAGAACCGCTCTGGCTTTATGCGGGTCTGTAATGTCGCCATTCGCAATAATAGGAATGGAAACGGCCTGCTTAACTGCCCGAATGCTGTCGTATTCGGCGAAACCATTGAACAGACACGCACGTGTGCGTCCGTGAATGGTTAACGCCTGAATCCCACAGTCTTCAGCCAATTTGGCAATTTCTACACAGTTGCGGTGCTCTGGTGCCCAACCGGTTCGGATCTTCAGTGTTACCGGTACGTCTACCGCTTTCACTACCGTAGAGAGGATCTGTTTTACCAAATCCGGATACTGCAATAACGCAGATCCTGCCATCTTGCGGTTCACCTTCTTCGCCGGACAGCCCATATTGATGTCAATGATCTGCGCGCCGGAATCAGCGTTGATTCTCGCTGCCGCCGCCATCTCATCGGGGTCACAACCGGCAATCTGCACGGCTCTGATACCCGGTTCATCGCTATGTACCATTCGCAAACGCGACTTGTCTGAACGCCACACTTCTGGGTTAGAAGAAAGCATTTCAGACACGGTCATTCCAGCGCCCATCGCATGACAGAGTGCTCTAAATGGGCGATCGCTAATACCAGCCATTGGGGCTGCTATCAAGCGATTACTAAGCTGAAATTGTCCAATGTGCATAGACAAAAATTGACCATACTGTGCCTGCAAGGGCGCGTATATTACGCATTTTTTACGCCAGATGAAAGGCCAAACTTTGACCAATTTATGGCTATCGATCAATGAAAATGCACTTCATAAAGACGTATAAAAATATTATTCATATTTAACAGCTAGTTATATTTTTGTGTCGATTTTTTGTTCTGGGAAATAATCATCTGTTTACAGAATTTTATCTGCACGCGCGGTCATTTTTAGTGGAGATACAGCAGGCTATCAATGCGTTATCAGTGAAATACGTTGGTTAATGCGGCAAAAAAGGGTACCGATTTACCCGAGGCTGGCCGACAGACCGTCTGACCAGCCTCGCGGAGTGGCTTAATGGATGATGATTCGGCCATTAAGCGGCTGTGTGGGGCGATTATTGGCGTGATGCATGACCGAGCGGAACTGGTTTATTTGTTCAGCGGAGGCGGTGACGGGATGATCCAGCACGAGCCAGCGAATGCCTTCCGAACACGGTGGCGTGGTGAGCGACCCACTAAACCGATAGTAGTTTAATGACATCGGTAACAGGGCCTGAATTGCTATCGGCGTGCGCACGTCCTGTGCCTGATTAACCTGAGCCGGAATCTGCTGCCATGTCATGGCTAACGGCTGATTGCTTTCTCCTTCCTGAAACATCAGCGCGATAACGGTGAGCGCACCGCTTGCGTTTTTATAGACAAAATGGCCTTCCAGCGGGAACTGTTTACCATCAATTTCATTTTCACTCGGTGCGTGAAAGTGAAACTGCTGCAAGGTGAATGTCTCGTTATCCAATACCAGCGTATTCCCCGGGCCAACGTTAACCTGAACGGTATGCCCGTTGTTGATAATTTGCTGTGTCCCAGGCTGGAAAGCCAGCTGTAAGGGGGCGTGTTGAGCGTTCAGTGCCTGGCGGATATTGATGGGAGATTGGTTTTTACCCGTTTCACATAGCGAGAAGTCTGGAGACAGCTTTCCCCAGTGTGCGGGATCGCCGTTGCCTTCGTAGCCCCAGTGCACCGGCTCGGCCGCCAAGGCGGAAGAGCAGGCGGATAGCATCAATACGATAGAGAGTTTACCTTTCATTTTTCATCCCTTGAAAATAATGATATGGCATCGTTGAGCGCTGGGCGCAGTGACGTCCAGTCGCTTGCCGGACTGCATCTGCCCGTCATACTTCAAGTTTCATGTGCGTTGGCTGCGCTTACTCACCCGAATCACTTACTTGAGTAAGCTCATCGGATTCCCTCGCTTGCCGCGTTATTCGGCCCTATGGCCTCACCCCTTCGGGGTCAGCGCAAGCGCTGTTCAAAAACGCCTTGCCGTTTTTGTCCTGAAACTCGAATTATTTAGGGCATAATACGCCTGTTTATGGGGATCAATCGTGAGATATAGCAAGAAGAAAGGTGCCCACCGTTGCACATACGGTGGGCGGGACTCGCGGGATAATGTTATTACGATGCGCGGCGTTGACCGGTAATGCGGCACCACTCTTCGCGTTCTGCCACCGGATCAAGCGTGAACTTGTCTGCGTAGGCTTCTGCGACGCCATCGGCCTGCGTAGCCAGTACACCGGACAGGCCGAGGTGACCGCCTGCTTTAGGTAAATCGCTAATCAGCGGTGCCAGTTCGCGCAGCGGGCCAGCAAGGATGTTGGCGACGACGACATCGGCAGACAGGTCAGCAGGCTGGTCTTTCGGCAGATAAAGCTCCAGACGCTCGGAGACGCCGTTGCGCTGTGCGTTGTCGCGGCTGGCCTGAATCGCCTGCGGATCGATATCAATCCCGATAGCGCGTGCTGCACCCAGTTTCAGGGCGGCAATCGCCAGAATGCCGGAACCACAGCCAAAATCGATGATGGTTTTCCCTTCCAGATCCAGCCCGTCGAGCCATTGCAGGCACAGTGCGGTTGTTGGGTGGGTGCCAGTGCCGAACGCCAGACCGGGGTCGAGCATCACGTTGACGGCGTTCGGGTCAGGAATTTCACGCCAGCTCGGGCAAATCCACAGACGTTTGCCGAACTGCATCGGGTGGAAGTTATCCATCCACTCGCGTTCCCAGTCTTTGTCTTCCAACTGCTCGATCTTGTGTTTAAAACCCACGCCCAGCAGCGGCTCTTGCTCCAGCATCGCGATAACCGCGTTCATATCGGTTTCGGCATCGTACAGCGCAATCGCGTCAGTATCGCCCCACAGGCGGGTCTCGCCCGGCAGTGGCTCAAACACGGGGGTATCGTGCGTATCCTGAAACGTAACGGATACCGCACCGCTTTCTATCATGGCGTCACCCAGTTGTTCTGCAACATTTCCTGAGGTGTTTATTTTCAGTTGAATCCACGGCATAGCAGTCTCTATTACATTTAAAGTGAAGATGAAGCGGCAACCGGCGCTGGTGGGTTATGACCAAAGCGGTTGCCAATAATAAACGCCATCAGGCTGAGTAACAGCGATGGCACAATCGGGTGATATCCAGCCAGTTGAAGATTGAAGCTGGCCAGTAAGGTATAGCAAATTGCGCCAGTGAACATGGCGCTAAGCGCACCCGCGGCATTCGCGCGTTCCCAATACAGGCCCAGCACCAGCGGCCACAGGAACACCGCTTCCAGCCCGCCAAACGCCAGCAGATTCAGCCAGATGATCATATCTGGTGGCCGTAAGGAGGCCAGCAGCACCAGTAGGCCCAACAGCAGGGTGGTCATGCTGGACAGGATCTTGATGCGGCGTTCGTTATGGATCTGCTGCGGGCGCACGCTGAGATAGAGATCTTTGATGATCGTGGCGGAGGCTTGAAGCAAATGCGCATTAATGTTGGACATGATAGCGGCCATTGGCGCAGCGAGAAAGATCCCTGCGGCCAGCGGCGGTAATACGGTGACCATCAGCGCTGGTAAAACCTGATCGGGAATCGTCAGGTTTGGCATCACGGCGCGGCCCAGCGCACCGGCCAAGTGCATGCCGAGCATCAGGATGCCGATGACGATGGTGCCGATGATAATGCCACGGTGCAGCGCTTTGCTGTCGCGATAAGAGATGCAGCGCACGGCGGTGTTCGGCAAGCCGATGACGCCGAAGCAGACCAGCACCCAGAATGAGGCCATAAACGGCATCGACAGAATACCGTTGCTGCCCTGTGGCGATACCAGCATCGGGTCGATTTGTTGCAGTTTATCGACTGCGCTGTGTAAACCGCCGGCGGCATAGATCACGCCGACCAGCAGGATGACGGTGCCGATCAACATAACGATGCCCTGCATCGCATCATTAAGCACGCTGGCGCGGAAGCCGCCAAACGTGGTGTACAGCGCGATGGTGACGCCGAAAATCAGCAGGCCGATGTCATAAGGGATGTTCGCTGCGGTTTCCAGCAGACGCGCGCCGCCGATGAACTGCACGGCCATGGCACCGATAAACGCGACCAGCAGGCTGATGCTGGCGAACCAGACCAGCAGCGGGCTGTTGTAGCGAGCGTACAGCATGTCGTTCAACGTGATGGCGTTGTAGCGCCGCGCCAAAATGGCGAACTTTTTCCCCAGAATCCCGAGCGACAGCAGCATGGTGGGAAGCTGGATCATCGACAGCAGCACCCAGCCCAGCCCGTATTTATACGCCGCACCCGGCCCGCCGATAAACGAGCTGGCGCTAACGTAAGTGCCGATGAGCGTCATCGCCAGAACAAACCCACCCATTGAGCGGCCGCCGAGGAAATACTCGTTAAGAAAGTTACCCGCCTGACGGCGACGGTACGCATAGACCGACAGCCCGAAAACCAGCAGCAGGTAGCCAATCAGCGGCAATAAAATTTCAATTTGCATCGTCACTCTCCAGTGAGATATCGCGGAAAATGACGCGCACCATCAGCCAGCACAGCAGCGTAAACACGAGCGGCAGCAGCAGGCAGGCCATCTCAAACCAGTGCGGAAGGCCGGTTATCCCTTGTGTGTTGTCTGGCAAATAGGCAGCAAGCGCCCAGGCCACTAAATAAACCAGCGTCAGGCCGAAAGCCCAGCGGGCCTCTTTGTGCGCCTGAGGAAAGCGTGTATCCATGTTCTTCTCCACCGTAAATGGGAGCATTTACCCGTTATACTTCAAGCTGCCGGTTTGTTGGCTGCTCTTAAATACTCGCCCCGACGGGTCAACGCTTTGCGTTGTTCAAAACGTTAACGTTTTGTCCTGCAACTCGAATTATTTAGGGTATAGATATCGTTATGAACGTCGTGATGACGAAAGCGCGAATTTTACGGCATGTGGGCCAATTGACTAGTAAGAATTCACAGAAAAAGAAAAGGTCGGCTTTCACCGACCTTTGAGATTGTCACGACTGAAATCGTGCAGTGTTTACTGCAAGCCGAGTTTCTTTTCCAGATAGTGGATGTTAGTGCCACCTCTCTGGAAGTTTTCGTCGCTCATGATTTTCATCTGAAGTTCGATGTTGGTTTTGATGCCATCGATGATCAGTTCAGCCAGCGCGTTCTTCATACGGGAAATCGCGATTTCGCGGGTTTCGCCGTAGGTGATCAGCTTGCCGATCATGGAATCGTAATACGGCGGTACGGTATAACCGGCGTAAATATGCGATTCCCAACGAACACCAAAGCCGCCCGGCGCGTGGAAACGCGTGATTTTACCCGGGCTTGGCAGGAACGTGTTCGGGTCTTCCGCGTTGATACGGCATTCTACCGCATGGCCGCGAACCTTGACGTCTTTCTGCTTGATGGACAGCGGTTGACCAGCAGCAATGCGCAACTGCTCTTTGATCAGATCCACACCGGTAATCATCTCGGTAACTGGATGCTCCACCTGAATACGGGTGTTCATTTCAATGAAGTAGAACTCACCGTTTTCGTACAGGAACTCGAACGTACCCGCACCACGATAGTTGATATCGATACAGGCTTTGGCGCAGCGTTCGCCGATATTACGACGCAGTTCGTCCGTAATGCCCGGTGCTGGCGCTTCTTCCACTACTTTCTGGTGGCGACGCTGCATGGAACAGTCACGCTCGGCCAGATAGACGGCGTGGCCCTGACCATCAGCCAGAATCTGAATTTCCACGTGACGTGGGTTTTCCAGATATTTTTCCATGTAGACCATGTCGTTGTTGAAAGCCGCTTTGGCTTCCGCACGGGTCATGTTGATGGACTGTTCCAGCTCTTTGTCGCTGCGCACGACGCGCATACCACGACCGCCGCCGCCGCCAGAGGCTTTGATGATGACCGGATAGCCGATGCGTTTTGCATGAACACGGTTAGCGTCCATGTCGTCGGTCAGAGGGCCATCAGAGCCTGGTACGGTCGGAACACCCGCTTTTTTCATTGCGGTGATGGCAGACACTTTGTCGCCCATCAGGCGAATGGTTTCTGCGCGTGGGCCGATGAAGATAAAGCCGGAGCGTTCAACCTGCTCGGCAAAATCCGCATTTTCGGACAGGAAACCGTAGCCAGGGTGAATCGCGACGGCACCCGTGATTTCCGCAGCGGAAATAATCGCAGGGATGTTCAGATAGCTTTTTGTTGACGGAGCCGGGCCGATACACACGGTTTCGTCCGCCAGCAATACGTGTTTCAAATCGCGATCCGCACTGGAGTGAACGGCGACGGTTTTGATGCCCAGCTCTTTACAGGCACGCAAAATACGCAGCGCGATCTCTCCGCGGTTAGCGATAACGATTTTATCTAGCATGATAAGCCTCGTTATTCGATGACAACCAGTGGCTCGTCAAATTCGACCGGCTGACCGCTTTCGAGCAGAATGGCTTTAACCACGCCCGCTTTGTCGGCTTCGATCTGGTTCATCATTTTCATGGCTTCGACGATGCACAGGGTATCGCCAACGTTGACGCGCTGACCCACTTCCACGAACGCTTTAGCATCTGGGCTTGGGGTGCGATAGAAGGTTCCAACCATTGGAGAACGAACGATGTGCCCACTGATGGCAGCCGGTGCGGCAGGAGCGTCTACTGGCGCTGGTGCAACGGCGGCAGCCAGAGCAGGCTGTGGCTGCATCATTGGCGTAGCGTAAGCCTGTTGCATCATCGGGTAGTTAACCGCTGCTGGGGCACGACTGATACGTACTGATTCTTCACCTTCAGAAATTTCCAGTTCGGCGATGCCGGACTCTTCAACCAGTTCGATCAGTTTTTTGATTTTACGAATATCCATGGATGTGGTTCCGTACTCTTTTGTTTAATTGGAAGTTGACAGGCGTTTTACCGCCGTCTGTAAAGCATACTGATAACCATCTGCCCCCAGGCCACATATCACGCCTACCGCAACATCAGAAAGATAGGAGTGATGACGAAAAGGCTCACGTGCGTGCACGTTGGACAGATGAATTTCGATAAACGGAATCGCGACCGCCAGCAGGGCATCACGCAGCGCAACGCTGGTGTGGGTAAATGCCGCTGGGTTAATCAGAATGAAGTCTGTGTTTCCTCTGGCCTGATGGATGGTATCGATCAGGACATGTTCCGCATTGGATTGCAGATGGGAAAACTTCACGTTCAATGCCTGCGCCTGTGTTTCCAGCTCGCTGACAATGTCTGCTAACGTCGTGTTACCGTATTTGTCGGGCTCTCGGGTTCCTAGCAGATTCAGGTTTGGACCGTTCAAGAGCAAAATGTGAAACTTTTCTGCCATTGTGCTGCTATCTCCCGCGATTGACCAAGATTGCCAAAACCGTGTCGCACAAAATAGCGCGAAGCTATTCGTTTGTCACCTTTCGTGACGCAAATTGTCCAGCCCGAGAAATTAAAGTCGTGCATTATAACCATATCGTGGCAATTCGCAGCTAAATACTGGTCTTATCTGCGGAGATATTCCTGCACCAGACCGTGAGAAGGCGTGAATTTCACTGCGGTCCGTAACCAGCTTTTCCTGTATTGCTGCGGCGTTTAGCGCCACCATTGGCGAAATTTTTTATAACGCAAAAGCAGCAATATCAGCGCCGCGAGCGCATACAAAATAGGCTGTGGGGAGAGCGTTTTAACTGACCAAAGATAGTGGATAGGCGCAAGGATGGCGACTAAATAGACGAAATTATGCAGTTTTTGCCAGTGCGATCCCAACTTGCGCATCATTATCTGTGGTGATGTCACCGCCAGCGCCAGCAAAATCAGCCAGCTTATGATTCCCAACGTCAAATACGGTCGGGATATCAGTTCTTTCCCCAGCAGCGCCAGATGATCCAGACCCAACTCCAGCAGCGCATAGCTCACCAGATGCAACGTCGCCCAGAAAAAGCACCACAGCCCGAGGAGGCGTCGGCAACGAATCAGCAGTGGCTGTTTACCGTAGCGCGCCAGTGGCGTGACCAACAGCGTCGCCAGCAGCAATTTCAGTGCCATTCGCCCGGTAAAATGCTGGATATCTTTGGCGGGGTCCGCGCTGAACCACCCTTGGTCGACTGACAATATCAGCCACAGCAGCGGCAGAAAACCAGCCAGATGGAGTAGCACTTTTAGCCCGTTAATGTGTTGTAACGTCAGTCTCATACTGATGTGGATCCCTATCCTGACAGGATGCTGTAGCGAGAAGTTTTGTGTTATTAGTTAGATGTTTTGTGTTATTAGCTAAAAGTTGTCGCGCAGATTCAGGCCGCGATACAGCGAGGCGACCTGATCGGCATAGCCGTTGAACAACAACGTGGGTTGACGTTCAACGTTAAGCAAACCACCTGAGCCAATGACGCGCTCTGTCGCCTGCGACCAGCGGGGATGATCCACATGCGGGTTAACGTTGGCATAGAAGCCATACTCGTCTGGGGCCGCCAGATTCCACGTGCAGGGCGGCTTCTCACGAGTGAGCCGGATATGTACGATGGATTTGATGTTCTTGAAGCCGTATTTCCACGGTGTAACTAACCGGATGGGCGCACCGTTCTGCGGCGGTAGTGTCTTGCCGTAGACGCCGACGGCAAGCAGCGCCAGGGGATTCATGGCTTCATCCATCCGTAGCCCTTCTACATAGGGATAGTCCAGCCCGCCGCCCATGAAGCGATCTTTTTGCCCTGGCATCTGCTCTGGGTCGTAAAGCGTCTGAAACGCCACGTATCGGGCGTTGCTGGTGGGTTCGGCGAATTTAATCAGCTTGGCCAGCTCAAAGCCGACCCACGGAATCACCATCGACCATGCCTCGACGCAGCGGAAACGGTAGATCCGTTCTTCCAGCGGAAAGCGTTTGAGTAAATCGTCGATATCCAGCGTGAGAGGCTTAGCGACGTCACCGTCTATCTTAACGGTCCAGCCTTCGGTTTTTAACCCGCCCGCATTGGCCGCCGGATCGGCTTTGTCCAACCCGAATTCATAGAAGTTGTTATAGCCCGTAACTTTATCTTCCGGCGTGAGCGGCAGATCGAGCTTCCAGTCGGCGGGTTGGCTAAATGTGAGCGGTTTACCCGGTGGCGCTTTGGGTTTATCGCCGCCTTTAAACCAGGCCAGCAGGTCAGCCTGTGCAGAAAACGGCAGTGAGAGCGCCGCAGCGGAAATACCCAGCGCTTTTAATACGCGCCGACGCTGATAGAAGAGGGATTCTGGGGTAACGTCGGCTTCCGTGAATTTGCGATGTTTGTGCATGTGAACTCCCGCCAGTCATTATTATTGTTGACGCAAAGTGGCGTTTTTAATGCTTACCGTTCACTTAGTTATAGATGACTTGCGGTAGAAACTGCGACAGGAGAGATGAAATACTTTTTTGCAGGGTGTAACAGCGCTCAAGATTACTGATAATGCGTTGGGCGATGATAATGGATAGATCGTAAAGACGCTGTGAATACATCCATGTACGCTCGAGCCGCGCAGATATGAATCTCATCCCTGAGATTCACCCTTTCAGGGCCGTCGCAAGCGACGTTCAAAGGCGTTCCTGACGCCTTTGTCCCTGTCGCGGACGCTTTACTCTTCTATTCCATTATCACCGTTTTCGTTCCGCAAATTAATACGTCAACGAAAAGTGTTAGCTGATTTTCACCAGCGTACGGCCAGTGACTTTGTTTTCCAGCAGGGCAGCGGCAGCGGCAGGGACGTCTTCCAACCCGATTTCCTGCGTGACTTGCTGATAGAACGACTCAGGCAGGATGGCAGCCAGACGCTCCCACGCTTGCTGACGGCGCGCCAGTGGTGCCATCACGGAATCCACGCCTTGCAGGCGAACATTGCGTAAAATAAATGGCATCACGGTCGTTGGCAGAGCAATACCGCCAGCCAGACCGCACGCGGCAACCGTCGCGTTGTAATCCATCTGCGCCAGCAGCGTCGCCAGCACGTTGTCGCCGACGGTATCAACCGCGCCAGCCCAACGTTGTTTCTCTAGCGGGCGAGGGCTGCCGCTGAATTCGCTGCGATCCAACACCTGTTTGGCACCCAATTTTTTCAGATAATCAGTGTTGTCGGCACGGCCGCTGACGGCAGTAACCTGATAGCCTAGCTCTGCAAGCAGGGCGACTGCCGTGCTGCCGACGCCGCCGCTGGCGCCCGTAACAATGATGTCGCCGCTTTCCGGGGTGATGCCGCCGTCTTCCAGCGCCATCACGCACAGCATCGCGGTAAAGCCTGCTGTGCCAAGAATCATAGCTTTACGCGCATCCAGCGACGCGGGCAGAGGGACCAGCCAATCGCTCTTCACACGCGCCTGTTGTGCCAAGCCGCCCCAGTGGTTTTCACCTACGCCCCAACCCGTCAGGATGACGGGCTGACCGACGGCAAACCGATCGCTGTCGCTATGACGCACGGTTCCGACAAAATCGATCCCTGGAACCATCGGGAAGTGACGAATAATTTTGCCTTTGCCAGTAATGGCAAGCGCATCTTTATAGTTAATACCGGACCAACTGATATCAACAGTTACATCCCCGGCGGGAAGCTGCTCTGCGTCAATCTCGCGAATCTGAGCGTGGGTCAGTCCGTCTGACTGTTCAAGAACTAAAGCCTGCATGGGCTATCTCCTGTAGCAGGATTAAATATGGGGAAGTCATTAACGACTATAGTTATTACAGGTACTATTTGTTAATAAGGTACTGTTGTTAATGAAGGTACTATGTAGCTGGCCTATGCGAACTGATAAAAAACAACAAACTCGCAGAAATAATAATTATCTGGAATAGGACGCAGGGATGGGATTTACGACCAGGTTCTCGATACTCATAGCATTGCTGACGGTTCTCGCCATTTTTCTTATGTTTTTCAGTAGCATATTTAGTCTCTGTTATTATAGCCAGTTGCGAACCGAGCAACAGCTGCGCGAGGTCACGGCCAGCATCGATCAGGCGTTATTAGTGCAATCGCCCGAAAACATCCAATATTGGCTGCCAGGAATGATGAAAACGGCAGGCATTATCGTGCTGGAGATCCGGGATAACGATTCGCCCCTCTATTCAATACAGCTGCCCGAGGCCGGCTGGGAACGCACGCACCTCTATCATGAGGTCGAATTTCCGCTGATGCACCATACGAACATGGCGATCGCCTTAAAATATGTCGATCCGCTGATTGGTTTACCGCGCTTCGTGGTATCGACGCTGTCGGTGTTGCTCGCTGCGGGCCTGATGCTCCTGATGCTGTACTTCTCCATTCGCTGGTTGCGCCGTCAGGCTGCCGGACAGGAAGAACTGGAAAAGCGCGCACGGCGTATTCTCAAGGGCGAGCGTGAATCTGTTATGCAGGGGTCGGTACGTGAATGGCCAGTTAATACCAGCGGAGCGCTCGATCAACTGTTGTCTGATTTAGTGGAAGCGCGTGAGGAACGCGGGCGGGTTGATACCTTAATCCGCGCTTTCGCCGCGCAGGACGCTGAAACCGGGCTGAGTAATCGTCTGTTTTTTGATAATCAACTGACCACACAGCTGGAAGATGGCGAAGAGGTAGGGACGCACGGCGTCGTCATGATGATTCGTGTACCTGATTTTGAAACCTTGCAAGAAACGCACGACTACACCAGTGTGCTTCAGGAATACCGTTTCACACTGGTCAACCTGTTGTCGACGTTTGTCATGCGCTATCCCTCTGCGCTGCTGGCGCGTTATTTCAGCAGCGATTTCACGGTATTACTCCCCCACAGCACGCTAAAGGAAGCCAATGCGATTGCCACGCAGCTGGTGAAATCTATCGATATTCTCCCCGCCTGTCCGTTGATCGATCGCGAGGAGGTTCTCCACATTGGTATTTGTGCCTATCGCGGCGGGCAAAGCGCCGAGCAAGTGATGGAGAGCGTGGAAGACGCGACGCGCAATGCGGTGTTGCAGGGGGGTAACAGCTGGTGCGTGTTTGACAGGCAGGTGCCAGACAAAGGGCGCGGCAGCGTGAAATGGCGTACCTTGCTGGAACAGACGCTGGCCCGCGGCGGCCCGCGGTTGTATCAGAAACCTGCGGTCACCAAAGAGGGTGTGGTACATCATCGTGAAATGATGAGCCGGATTTACGACGGAGAACAGGAATTGCTCGCAGCGGAATATATGCCGCTGGTTCAACAACTGGGGCTGGCAGCTAGCTATGATCGGCAGCTTGTGGCACGAATTATTGATTTGTCAGCGAGCTGGCCCGGAGAAACACTGGCTTTACCGGTAAGTGTAGACTCACTTTTGCAGAAACCTTTCCTGCGCTGGCTGAAGGAAGTCTTACTGCAATGTCCGAAAACGCAGCGACAGTGCATTTTATTTGAACTTGCAGAGGCAGATGTCTGTCAATATATC
This sequence comes from Pectobacterium odoriferum, assembly GCF_009931295.1. Lineage (NCBI taxonomy): Bacteria > Pseudomonadati > Pseudomonadota > Gammaproteobacteria > Enterobacterales > Pectobacteriaceae > Pectobacterium > Pectobacterium odoriferum. Next base: position 318,933 of record NZ_CP034938.1, read on the forward strand.
GGCCGCCTGCGCCCAGTTCTCAATTTGATCCTGGGATTAGGCTGTCGTCTGGCGGTCACGCAGGCGGGTTTGACGCTGGTCAGTACGACGTACATCAAGTCACTCCCCGTGGAGATCATCAAGCTTCATCCCGGTTTGGTCCGCAGTCTTGAGCGCCGCCCGGAAAATCAGCTGTTTGTACAAAGCTTGACTGAGGCCTGTAAAGGCACGCAAACGCGGGTATTTGCCGCTGGCGTGCGAACCAAAGAGGAATGGCGGATGCTGTTGGGCAAGGGAGTTTATGGTGGGCAAGGTGATTTTTTTTGCCGCATCAGTCCCTGTAACGGATGAGCTGAAAAAATATTCACCGCGGCATCGTGTTTAATATAAACGTCCCGTTCAAATTGACGTAGAATGAGGCGGTTGTTAAATCGGTTAGTGTGTGCTTACGTTAGCGGCAATCCGATTAAATGTTAGATTTTATGTCCTGTGTTAGCGCAATTCTGTCGGGTGGACAGTGGTAAGATGCCTTGCCGCCTGAGGAGAGAGCATGTTGTGCCTTTCTCCCTGACGCCGACGTGCGCAACGCAGACTTATTTTCACCGAAGCAGACCCTTTTCGTGCCTTGTCGCTGCTTCGTGTGGTTGGTAAAGTAGGCGGATTTATTTTTCGCCCCCAGCTTGCAGGATTATCCTTTAGTTATGTTTAAGAAATTTCGTGGCATGTTTTCCAACGACTTGTCCATCGACCTGGGTACCGCCAATACCCTGATTTATGTTAAAGGGCAGGGCATCATACTGAATGAACCCTCTGTGGTTGCGATTCGTCAGGATCGTGCTGGTTCTCAAAAGAGCGTGGCAGCAGTCGGCCATGACGCTAAGCAGATGCTAGGCAGAACGCCTGGGAATATCGTGGCGATTCGCCCGATGAAAGACGGTGTGATTGCCGATTTCCAGGTCACAGAAAAAATGTTGCAGCACTTCATCAAGCAAGTGCATAGCGACAGCTTTATGCGTCCGAGCCCGCGCGTGCTGGTGTGTGTTCCGGTAGGCGCAACGCAGGTTGAGCGTCGTGCTATTCGCGAATCCGCATTGGGTGCCGGTGCCCGTGAAGTGTTCCTGATCGAAGAGCCGATGGCGGCTGCGATTGGTGCTGGCATGCCAGTATCCGAAGCGACCGGTTCCATGGTTGTGGATATCGGTGGTGGTACCACGGAAGTCGCGGTGATCTCGCTGAACGGCGTGGTGTACTCCTCTTCTGTACGTATTGGTGGTGACCGCTTTGATGAAGCGATCATTAACTACGTTCGCCGTAACTATGGCTCACTGATCGGTGAAGCAACGGCAGAACGTATCAAGCATGAAATCGGCTCCGCTTATCCGGGCGACGAAGTGCTGGAGATTGAAGTGCGCGGCCGTAACCTTGCTGAAGGTGTACCGCGTGGATTCACGCTGAACTCCAACGAAATTCTGGAAGCGCTGCAAGAACCGTTGACGGGCATCGTCAGCGCGGTCATGGCGGCGTTGGAACAGTGCCCACCAGAGTTGGCTTCCGATATTTCCGAGCGCGGTATGGTGCTAACCGGCGGCGGTGCGCTGCTGCGTAACCTGGATCGTTTGCTGATGGAAGAAACCGGTATTCCGGTTGTGGTGGCTGAAGATCCACTGACCTGTGTTGCCCGTGGCGGCGGCAAGGCGCTGGAAATGATCGACATGCACGGTGGCGATTTGTTCAGCGAGGAGTAATCCTGTCTGGAAAAGGGGGGACCTGATGGATGAACGCCTGCGTTTTTCATCTCTCGTGGTTACCCCTTTTTTATTTGCCTGTAGCCCTACGGGGCGCCGCTTTGTGACGTTAAAAATCGCCAGGTGCGATTTGAGGTTGCTGTCGAGGAATACGCAAATTTTATGAAGCCGCTTTTTAGCAGGGGGCCTTCCCTGCAATTACGACTTTTTCTTGCTGTCGTTACCGCGATTGTCGTGATCGTTGCGGACAGTCGGCTCGGTTCGTTCGTCAAAATCAGAACGTACATGGACACCACTGTCAGCCCATTCTACTTTCTGGCGAATGGACCCCGTCAGGTTTTGGACAATATGTCTGCCTCGCTGGCAACCCGTGAGCAATTAAGCCTTGAAAATACCGCGCTGCGTCAGGAACTGTTGATGAAAAACAGTGACCTGTTGCTGCTAGGCCAGTTCAAGCAGGAAAATGCGCGGTTACGTGAACTGCTCGGCTCGCCGCTGCGTCAGGATGAGCAGAAAATGGTGACGCAGGTGATGTCTGCCGGAACCGACCCTTACAGCGATCAGGTGGTGATTGATAAAGGTCAGGCGAACGGCGTGTATGAAGGGCAACCGGTCATCAGCGATAAAGGCGTGGTGGGTCAGGTTGTGGCGGTTGGTCAGTTTACCAGTCGGGTTTTGTTGATTTGTGATGTTTCCCACGCGTTGCCGATTCAGGTGCTACGCAATGATATCCGTGTGATTGCCGCCGGTAATGGCTGCGCCGACGATCTACAACTGGAACACCTGCCTAACAATACCGACATCCGAGTGGGTGACGTACTGGTCACATCGGGTCTGGGCGGTCGTTTCCCCGAAGGGTATCCCGTTGGTGTTGTGTCATCGGTCAAGGCCGATACGCAGCGAGCCTATACGATTATTCAGGCACGTCCGACCGCGGGGCTACAGCGCCTGCGTTATCTGTTATTACTGTGGGGCGTGGAAAACAACTCCAATACGGCGTTGCCGCCAGCGGAAGTGCATCGGGTTGCCAATGAGCGCCTGATGCAGATGATGCCGCAGGTTTTACCGTCGCCTGACGACATGGGACCGCCGCTTCCTCCTGATACCGCTACGCCCACCGCCGAGCCGCAGAGAGGCCGCCAATGAACCGTTATCGTAGGCATGGCAACTGGATTATCTGGCTTTCTTTTCTGATCGCCATGGTTTTGCAGATTATGCCGTGGCCGGATGAAATCTACATGTTTCGCCCCTCCTGGCTGACGCTGTTCCTCATTTACTGGGTGATGGCATTGCCACATCGGGTGAATGTCGGCACAGGATTTATATTAGGTCTGATTATGGATCTGATTCTTGGGTCTACACTGGGAGTACGGGCGCTGGCGCTGAGCATTATTGCTTATTTGGTCGCCTTTAAATTCCAGCTATTCCGAAATATGGCGCTATGGCAGCAGGCGTTAATCGTCATGTTGTTGTCGCTGCTGATGGACCTCACGGTATTCTGGGCAGAATTTTTAGTTATTAATGTCTCTTTTCGACCGGAAACATTCTGGAATAGCGTCGTTGATGGCGTACTCTGGCCGTGGCTGTTTCTGCTGATGCGTAAAATTCGTCGTCAGTTTACTGTGCAATAAGGTGATTCATGACTCAGCTTTATCTGGCCTCCGCTTCTCCCCGCCGTCGCGAACTGCTTACGCAGCTCGATATTCCTTTTTCTGTACTGAATGTCGCGGTGGAAGAACAGCGGTTACCGGAGGAGGCGGCGGAAGTGTATGTCCGGCGTCTGGCGCATGAGAAAGCGGCCGCCGGTGTCGTGGTTGCACCGTCCGATTTAGCGGTTCTGGGTGCCGACACCATTGTGGTACTGAACGGTCAGGTATTAGAAAAACCGCAGGATGAAGCCCATGCGGCAGAGATGCTGAGTCAGTTGTCCGGGAAATCACATCAGGTGATGACGGCCGTCGCGCTGGCAGATAAAGACGATGTCTTGAGCTGTCTGGTGATAACCGATGTCGTCTTCCGTCCGCTCTCGCAGCAGGATATCGAACGGTATATCGCCAGCGGTGAACCGATGGATAAAGCTGGGGCTTACGGTATTCAGGGCAAAGGTGGATGCTTTGTCCGGTCACTTAACGGGAGCTATTACGCGGTGGTTGGGCTGCCGCTGGTAGAAACCCATGAGCTATTCAGTAATTTTGCTGCGTTGCGGAGTGCAAGAGGAAAACATGACTGCTGAGTTACTGGTAAACGTTACACCATCAGAGACGCGCGTTGCCTATATCGACGGCGGTATTCTGCAAGAAATTCATATTGAGCGCGATGCGAAGCGCGGCATTGTCGGCAACATTTATAAGGGCCGCGTGAGTCGCGTCCTGCCGGGCATGCAGGCGGCGTTTGTGGATATCGGCCTGGATAAAGCGGCATTCCTGCACGCGTCCGATATCATGCCGCACACCGAATGCGTTGCCGGTGACGAACAGAAGAATTTTCACGTCCGTGATATCGCCGAACTGGTACGCCAGGGGCAGGATCTCATGGTGCAGGTGGTCAAAGATCCGCTGGGAACCAAAGGCGCACGTCTGACGACGGATATCACGCTGCCGTCGCGCTATCTGGTGTTTATGCCCGGCGCATCGCACGTTGGCGTGTCACAGCGGATTGAGAGCGAAGCGGAACGCGAGCGCTTAAAGAAAACGGTCGCTGAGTATTGCGATGATGACGGTGGTTTTATCATTCGTACCGCCGCGGAAGGCATCGGTGAAGAAGAGCTTTCACAGGATGCGGCGTTTCTGAAGCGTCTGTGGGGCAAGGTGATGGAGCGCAAAAAGCGCAACCAGACCAAATGTAAGCTCTACGGTGAAGTGGCGCTCGCCCAGCGTATTTTGCGTGATTTTGCTGGCGCCGCGCTGGATCGCATTCGGATTGACTCTCGGTTGACATATGAGGCGCTGCTGGAATTTACCTCCGAATATATCCCGGAAATGACCCGCAAACTTGAACACTATGCGGGTAAACAGCCGATTTTTGACCTGTTTGACGTGGAAAATGAGATCCAGCGTTCGCTGGACAGAAAGGTTGAACTGAAGTCTGGCGGCTATTTGATCATCGATCAGACAGAAGCGATGACCACCGTCGACATCAACACGGGGGCATTCGTCGGCCACCGCAATCTGGATGAAACCATTTTCAATACCAACACGGAAGCGACGCAGGCGATTGCACGACAACTGCGTCTGCGTAACCTCGGCGGGATCATTATTATCGACTTCATCGATATGAATAACGAAGATCACCGTCGGCGGGTGCTGCATTCACTGGAGCAGGCGCTGAGTAAAGATCGGGTTAAAACCAGTATTAGCGGCTTCTCTCAACTAGGATTAGTGGAGATGACGCGCAAACGCACGCGTGAGAGTATCGAACACGTGCTGTGTCATGAATGCCCGGCGTGTCATGGTCGTGGCACGGTGAAGACGGTAGAAAGCGTTTGCTATGAAATCATGCGTGAAATCGTGCGTGTCCACCACGCTTATGACACCGATCGTTTCCTGGTCTATGCCTCACCGGCAGTCGGGGAAGCGTTGAGAAGTGAAGAGTCGCACGCGTTAGCTGAGGTTGAAATTTTCGTCGGCAAACAGGTCAAAGTACAAATCGAACCCCTGTATAGCCAGGAGCAGTTTGACGTCGTAATGATGTAAATTCGTGCGCTCGTCGTCGGCGACGAAAGAAGGAGAAATTAGTGAGGCGACTGCCCGGAATACTTATCATCACGGGTGCCACTCTTGTCGTGATGGTAGCGCTGTTAGTCAGCGGCTTAAGACTGGTGCTGCCACAGCTCGATCACTTCCGGCCACAGCTGGTGGCCTGGGCGCAGTCTGCTGCCGGTGTTCCGTTAGAGATCGGCTCGATGACGGGGCGCTGGGAGTCCTTTGGCCCCACGCTAGAAATTGAAAAGCTTCGCACGTCCCTGCCGGAATCGGACTGGCAGGTTGATCGCATTACGCTAGCGTTGGATGTGTGGCAGTCACTGTTGCACGGGCGCTGGCAGTTTCGCGATCTCACGTTTCACCAGTTAAAGCTCGATATTAATAGTCAATTTACTGGGCAGCAGCAGGATAGCAAGCTGATGGAGTCAGGAAAGGTCAGCGATCTTTTCCTGCGTCAGTTTGACCACTTTGACCTGCGTGATAGCCACATTACCTTTCTTACGCCTTCCGGTTCCCGCGCGGAGCTGAGCATTCCTCAACTGACCTGGCTGAATTCCGAAAAGCGCCATCGTGCGGAAGGCTTGATTAGCCTGTCGAGTTTTAACGGCCAGCACGGCGTGGTGCAGATGCGTATGGATTTGCGCGATGAGCAGGGGCTGCTCAGCAACGGCATGTTCTATCTGAAGGCTGACAATATCGATATGAAGCCCTGGCTCAGCCGCTGGATGAAAAACAACACTGGGCTGGAAAGCGCTGATTTTAGTCTGGCGGCATGGCTCAACGTTCGTGATGGCGACATCCACAGTGGCGATGTGCTCCTCAATCAGGGTACGGCGAATTGGGGTGAAGGCAGTGATGCACATCGTCTGAATGTGGATGATATGACGCTGCACGTCAGCCGTCAGGAAAATGGCTGGCAGGTGGATGTGCCTGAATTGAATCTGGCAACGGATGGTGTCGCCTGGCCGAAAGGTCGGCTCTCCGCGCTCTGGCTGCCAAAGAATGAACACATGTTAGGGCCAGATCGGCAGGAAGCGCTGCGCGTTCGAGCCAGCAACTTGGCATTGGCGCGAGTAAGCACGCTGCTTCCGCTGCTGTCCGGCACGACGCCAGAATTGAAAGCGCGCTGGGATGAACTGCAACCGACGGGAACATTGAATACTGTTGCTGTCGATATCCCTCTGCAACAGCCGGAGCGAAGCCGCTTTCAGGCCGACTGGCAGGATGTGAGCTGGAAGCAGTGGAAATTGCTGCCGGGCGTCGATCATTTCTCCGGCTCTGCGCGCGGTAGTGCCGAACGCGGTCAGGTCAGCATCGCGTTAAAGCAGAGCACGCTGCCCTATGTCGATATGTTCCGCGCGCCGCTGGAAATCAAGCAGGCCAGCGGCACGATAGACTGGCGTAATGATGCGCAAGGCCTGTCGCTTTGGAGTCATGGGCTGGACGTGCAGGCGAAATCGCTATGGGCTAACGGTGATTTCCGCTATGAACAGCCCGCCAAGCAGGAACCGAAGCTGGATATTCTGGCTGGGATTCGACTGACCGATGCGGCTGATGCCTGGCGCTATTATCCCGAACTGTTTATGGGCACCGAGCTGGTGGACTATCTGAGCGGTGCGCTGAAGGGCGGCCGTGTTGATAACGCGACGCTGATCTTTGCTGGCAATCCGCAGCATTTCCCGTATACGCACAACGAAGGCCAGTTTGAAGTCTGGGTGCCGGTTAAAGAGGCTACCTTCGAATTTCAGCCGGGCTGGCCTGCGCTGACGCCGCTGGATATCAATCTGGACTTTGCTAACAACGGCCTGTGGATGTTTGCACCACAAACCTGGCTGGGCAAAGTGGAAGGCAAAAACATTAGTGCGGTCATTCCCGATTATGAAAAAGAGATGCTGCTCGTCGATGGCGAACTGGACGGTCCGGGGCCAGAGGTGGGGAACTACTTTCATCAGACGCCGCTGAAATCCTCGCTGGGCACGGCACTGGACGAGCTGAAAATTGGCGGGCCGGTGAAAGGGACGCTGCATCTGGATATCCCGCTTGCTGGTGACGATGTCCGCGCCAGTGGCGATATTACGCTGAACAATAACAGCCTCTACATCAAGCCGCTGGATACCACGATTAAGAATCTCACGGGTAAGTTCCGCTATGAGAACGGCAACTTACGCAGTGAAACCCTTCAGGCGAATTGGCTGAATCAGCCAATGGCGGTCAATTTCACGACAGAAGAGCACGCGAAGGCTTTTCTGGTGAATGTTGGCTTGCAGGGCGACTGGCAGCCTGCGCTCTTGCCCGGTTTACCGGCATCGGCAAGCAAAGCCCTGTCTGGCACGGCAGGCTGGAAGAGTTCGGTTGCCGTCAACCTGCCGCATTCTGGTAAAACGACTTATGATATTGATGTACAAGCTGATTTAAATAAAGTAAGTAGTCACTTACCTAACCCGCTCAGTAAACCTGATGGCGAGAGCCTGCCACTGGAGGTAAAAGCCAGCGGTAACCTGAATGGTTTTTCCATGCAAGGGCGAGTGGGCAACGATAACCGTTTCAATAGCCAATGGCTGCTGAAAGGCGACACCGTGATGCTGGCACGGGCAAGCTGGCAGAACGCGGCAACGGCGGCGCCTGCGTTACCAGAGGATTCCTCGCTGGTGCTCGATCTTCCGCCGCTGGATGCTGAAAGTTGGCTGGGGCTTCTGCCTTCACTGCGTGCTTCGACACCAGCGGAAGGGAAAAAGGCACATAGTTCTCTTCGTTTTCCTGAAGCCGTGACGCTGCGGACGCCTGAGCTACAGTTGCTGGGGCAACAGTGGCACGATCTGGAAATTACGCGTAAAACTACGCTTGCTGGCAGTGAAGTGCAGGCAAAAGGACGCGAAATTGACGGAATGGTTGAGATACCCAATCGCGGCATGTGGCGCAGCGACATCAATTATCTCTACTACAATCCTCAGTGGAAAGGGAATGAAGCGACCAACCCAGTAGCATTAGCAGAGAAAAAATCGCCGCTAAACGACCCGAGCATCAGCTTTGAGGACTGGCCGTCGCTGGCGGTTAACTGTCGCCAGTGCTGGATTCTCGGGCAGAATATGGGACGTATTCAGGGAACGCTGCTGCCAGAAAAGGAAAAATTAACGCTGGCAGACGGTATTATTGATACAGGCAAAGCTCGCCTGACGGTAAACGGTTCCTGGCAGGAAAACGCAGAAGGCGTGCGGACGGCGTTAAAAGGCCGTCTGACAGGTGATAGCCTGGAGCAGAACGCTAACTGGTTTGGCGTTGATTCACCGCTGAAAGCTGGTTCTTTCGATGTGGACTACGATCTGTACTGGCGCGGTACGCCTTGGGCACCGGATATTGCCAGCCTGAGCGGAATATTGCACACACGCATCGGTAAAGGTGAAATTGCCGAGGTCGGTGCCGGTCAGGCTGGCCAGTTGCTGCGTTTATTGAGCTTCGATGCGTTGATGCGTAAGCTGCGGTTCGATTTTAGCGATACGTTTGGTCGCGGGTTTTACTTTGACTCGATTCGCAGCACCGCATGGATTAAAGACGGCGTGTTGCATACTGATGATATGTTGGTCGACGGTTTGGAGGCCGATATCGCGATAAAAGGCGATCTCGATCTCGCTAAGCGACAGGTCAATATGGAAGCGGTTATCGCCCCAGAAATTTCCGCAACGGTGGGGGTGGCGACCGCATTTGCCGTTAACCCGGTTGTCGGGGCCGCGGTGTTTGCTGCCAGTAAAGTGCTGGCACCGCTATGGAACAAGATTTCGCTGATTCGCTACCAGATTTCCGGTAGCCTCGATCAGCCAAAGATTCAGGAAGTGCTGCGTGAGCCGAACAAGAAGAAAGGCGAATAATGCCGTTAGGGCAGCGCAGCGTACTCAGCCGATTATCTGATAAAGAGTGAAAAACTATGAGCCTTTCGTTTGTCAGTGAGCAGTTACTCACCGCCAACAAATTGAATCTTGACGATCTCGCCGCTGTGCTGGGGTCGCTTAATGAGCGTCGACTGGACTATGCCGATCTCTATTTCCAGTCCAGCTACCATGAGTCCTGGGTACTGGAAGATCGCATCATTAAAGACGGTTCTTACAATATCGATCAGGGCGTGGGTATCCGTGCGATTGATGGTGAAAAGACTGGGTTTGCTTATGCCGATCAGATCACGCTGAACGCATTGCACCAGAGCGCGCAGGCAGCACGCAGCATTGTGCGGGAACAGGGTACAGGCACGGCGCACACGTTGGGAGCGGTATCGCATCATGCGCTTTATCCAACGTTGAACCCGCTGGATAGCCTGACGCGTGAGGACAAAATTGCGCTGTTGCAGCGTGCCGACACGGTCGCGCGTGCCGCAGATGTGCGCGTGCAGGAAGTGTCAGCCAGCCTGACCGGCGTGTATGAGCTGGTGCTGGTGGCAGCGACGGACGGTACGCTGGCGGCGGATGTGCGGCCATTAGTGCGTTTGTCGATCAGCGTGCTGGTTGAATCTGAGGGCAAACGTGAACGTGGTTCCAGCGGCGGCGGCCTGCGTGGCGGCTATGACTATTTCTGGGAAGTGGCTGACGGCGAAGCACGCGTCGATGCCTGGGCAAAAGAAGCCGTGCGTATGGCGCTGGTTAACCTGTCGGCGGTGGCGGCACCTGCGGGGCCAATGCCTGTGGTGCTGGGTGCTGGCTGGCCGGGTGTGCTGCTGCATGAAGCGGTAGGACACGGTCTGGAAGGCGATTTTAACCGTCGCGGTACGTCAGTATTCAGCGGGCAGATGGGGAAACTCGTTGCGTCAGAGCTGTGCACGGTGGTGGATGACGGCACGCTGACCGGACGTCGCGGTTCAGTTTCGATGGACGATGAAGGCGTTCCGGGGCAATACAATGTCCTGATCGAAAACGGTATTCTGAAAGGCTACATGCAGGACAAGATGAATGCTCGTCTGATGGGCGTTGCGCCAACGGGCAACGGTCGCCGCGAATCTTATGCGCACTTGCCGATGCCGCGCATGACGAACACCTACATGCTGGCTGGGAAGTCCACGCCGGAAGAGATTATCTCCAGCGTCGAATACGGTCTGTATGCGCCAAACTTTGGCGGTGGTCAGGTCGATATCACCTCTGGCAAGTTCGTCTTCTCGACATCCGAAGCATACCTGATCGAAAAAGGCCGTATCACCACGCCGGTTAAAGGCGCAACGCTGATTGGTTCCGGCATTGAAGCGATGCAGCAGATCTCGATGGTCGGCAACGATCTGGCGCTGGATAACGGCGTCGGCGTGTGCGGAAAAGAAGGGCAAAGCCTGCCTGTCGGCGTGGGTCAGCCTACGCTGAAACTGGAAAGCCTAACCGTCGGCGGCACTGCGTAATTCGTGCTGATATCCCTAGATCCCTTTAAAACCGCGCTTTATTAGCGCGGTTTTTTTCTGGGGTTGTTATGTTGTGGAGCACGATATCAGGACACTGCCGCAATAATCGATTTGAGCTGCTTGATGTGTATTTCATCCCGCTGTACCAAAACGTCTTCCTTAATCTTGAGAACAATGCCTTTTAACAGGTCTGTTGTGCTGGAGATGTTTGTCGTGGCTTTTAGTACGTCAATGTCTGTCGCGACATGTCTGCCTTTAAGCGAAAGGCGTTTCTCGGATTTTCCTTTTGCCAAATCACTTTGCAGAAAACGCGGGATATCTTTTGCCGCTGCGCGATCAGCCGCCAACGTATGCAGATAATATTTCATCAGCGTGGGAATAAAATCCGGTTCCCCACCTAATTCGCAACTTGCCAGATTCAGGATGTCTATCATGTGCGCGGGGACCCTGCTTTCCAGCGCTTTACGCTGCACATCCAGTGCTTTCTTAATCATGGGTGTAGACTGATGGGGGATAATGGTAACACTCCCGCAGCGTTCGCAAACACCAACCAAAACTTGTCTCACCACGCTGCTGTTATCGTTGAATGGGACGTCTTTAAGCTGAAACGTCGCAGTTTCAAGTGACTGGCATGTGTTACAGAGAGTGGACTGGGTATCGCCGACTTTGAAAATTTTCATGTCATCGCCTCAATGGTGGACGCTAATAAAGACACAATCCGGCTCGGTAAAATACCATTTGATATACCACGGTATTCCCCGATGGCGGCAGCGGATGATATGAACATCAATATGCGCTGCAAAATGGTGGAGTGAAGAGGAGTAAGACGACCCCCGAAGATTGATAAATAATATCAATGAGTTCTGTTATTGATATTTGTCCGGTTGCCAGTAAATTCTTCGTGCTGATATTCCCTCTGGCCTCATGCAGCACATTACCTGACTGCAAACAGACAATAAGCTGCTTTTTGGCATCCTTGAATCCCATCTCTCACCTGCATTGTACGAATTTATTCGTACGTTATCCATGTGATTTTACTTTCCTGAACGAAGGGAAGAGATATAACGCAAGGATGATGGGATCGGGATGTGTTTTGTATGAAAGAGGGAAACGCCTCGCATTTTCCTCTTTGCAAAACCTACTTTTTTTCCTCGCTATGATTCTGCCGATAGCCCTGATATGTCAGGGCGACGTTTTTGAAGTATTCCGTCATGTAATTAATGCAGACCTGTACTTTTAGCGGCAGGTTGTCTTTGCGGGTGTAGAGCGCGTAGACCGGACGCGGGTCGGAGTGGTAGCGATTGAACAGGATCTCAATTTCGCCGCGATTGATTTCGTCCACGATCCACATGAGCGGCACGTACGCGATGCCCGCACCGGCCTTGAGCCAGCGCACCAGCGTTTGCGGGTCGTTAGTGACAAAGCGCCCTTGTGGTGTGACGCGAGTCGAAATGCCTTCCGGGGCGATGATCTCAAATTCGCTGTCGGGCCGCACGCTGTATTCCAGCCAGGAAAAATTCACCATATCTGCTGGCTTATCCGGCGTACCGTGCTGTGCCAGATAGCTTTTCGCGGCACAGACCACCATCGGCATCGATCCTAAGCGTTTTGAGAATAGGCTGGAATCCTGTAGCGCACCGACGCGGATAACGATATCCAGCCCGTCGGCAATCAGGTCGGGAGCGGGAATGCCGGTGACCAGATTGACGGATAGACCGGGATATTCCTTCAGCATCGCGGCAGTCATGGTGGACAACACATTCTGTGCCATCGTGGAAGAACTACCGATGCGCAGCGTGCCGATCGGCGTGTTGTTGAAGGCATAAAGCTGCTCATGGACCTCATGCGCTTCATGCAGCATGCGGCGACAGCCGTGGTAGTAAATTTTCCCCGCCTCCGTCAAACCAATGCTGCGCGTACTGCGATTAAGCAGCTTAATCTGTAGCTCATCTTCAAGTTTGGTGACGGTCTGGCTGACGGCGGATACGCTCATCTGCAACTGGCGGGCGGCAGCGGTAAAAGAACCAAATTCCACCACGCGGGCAAATACCGACATACTCTTTAGTCTTTCCATTATTCACTCTGGCTTAAAAGTGATTTAGATCACACTATGTAGATAAGGTGATAATAAGCATCCATAATATAGCCTATCCGGTGGTTCTGGGCAGAACAGAGCCATTCAATGATTGTGTTTATTTACCCAATTAGAGTAATACGCTGATTTCCCATCGTTAGTCAGCCCCCGCTGACATCGCTATTCATCAGTTTAACGTTATCCCATCCGTTGGCTGCTCGCCTGCGGGATGAGGCTTTGTTGTCGGTGCTGAAAGGCCGCGCCAGACGACATAATTTACCACCCGGTAGCACACCTGCTCGCTACCGTTATCGATTAGAAAAAGGAAAAGAGGATGAGTTCACTCCCGGTTATGGTGCTGTTCGGGCTGTCATTTCCCCCCGTATTTTTTGTCTTGCTGGTGTCGTTGACCCTGTTCTTTGTCGTGAACCGCCTGCTGCAACCGACGGGTATCTATGACTTCGTCTGGCACCCTGCGCTGTTTAACAGCGCGCTGTTCTGCTGTCTGTTTTATTTACTGTTCCGTTACGGTCTGTGAGGTGTCTGTGAAAGCTTTCTTTTTACCCTTGTTTAGACAGCAGGCCGTGCTGATCAAAAAACTGAGCCGTGTGGTCATCACGCTGGTGATTGTGCTGTGTGCGATTGTAGCAATCTTCCGTGTCTGGGCGTTCTATACCGAATCTCCCTGGACGCGTGATGCCAAATTTACGGCAGATGTGGTGGCGATCGCACCAGATGTCAGCGGGTTATTGACCGATGTTCGCGTCACGGACAATCAGTTGGTAAACAAAGGTGATGTGCTGTTTGTCATCGACCAGCCGCGCTACCACAAGGCCGTGGCGCAGGCGGAAGCGGATGTTGCCTACTATCAGGCGCTAGTGACGGAAAAACGCCGGGAATCCGGTCGTCGGGCGCGGCTGGGCATCAGTGCGATGTCGCAGGAAAATATCGATCAATCCAGTAATGCATTGGAAACCGCCACGCACCAGCTTGCTAAAGCGCAGGCGGTATTATCGCTGGCGAAACTGGAGCTGGAACGTACCGTGGTACGCGCCCCTGCCGATGGCTGGGTCACCAACCTGCATGTGCAAAGCGGTGAGTTTATCGAACGCGGTAATACGGCGGTGGCGCTGGTGAAAAAGGATTCGTTTTACCTTCTGGCGTACATGGAAGAGACCAAACTTGAAGGTGTTCGCCGTGGTTATCGTGCGGAAATCACCCCGTTGGGTAGCGAAAAGATATTCTACGGTACGGTGGATAGCGTGGCGGCTGGGGTCAATAACAGCAGCAACGGTGCGAACACGAAAGGCTTGGCTAACGTGGACTCCAATCTGGAGTGGGTGCGTTTGGCGCAGCGCGTGCCAGTAAAAATCCGTCTCGATCGACAAATGGGCGATCTCTATCCGGCTGGCACGACAGCGACCGTGGTGATTACCGGCGAGCAGGTCAACAACGACAAAAAACCGTCGCCGCTCATTCGCCTGCTTTATCGCCTGCGTGAGTTTGGCTAAGTGAGGCGATGATGAAAACCCCGTCGTTGACAGTATCCAGATTCTATACCACACCGAAGTTTGCGCGTTTTCGCTTTGCCTTCAAGCTGAGCTTTGCGATTGTGCTGTCCCTGTTTCTGGGCTTCCACCTCCAGTTGGAAACGCCGCGCTGGTCGGTGCTGACGGCAGCGATTGTCGCCGCTGGCCCAGCGTTCGCTGCGGGCGGTGAACCGTTTTCTGGCGCGATCCGTCATCGTGGTATTCTGCGTATTATTGGTACGTTTATCGGCTGTATCGGTGCACTTGTCATCATTATCGCCACCGTTCGTGCACCTGTCGTGATGTTGATGCTGTGCTGTATTTGGGCAGGGCTTTGCACCTGGGTTTCCTCGCTGGTTAAAGTCGAAAACGCCTATATCTTCGGGCTGGCGGGTTATACCGCGCTGATTATTATTGTATCGACGCAGGGAACGCCGTTGCTGACGCCGCAGTTTGCCGTGGAACGCTGTAGCGAGATTGTGCTGGGCATCGTCTGTGCCATTTTGGCGGATTTACTGTTTTCGCCACGTTCGATCAAGCAGGATGTTGACCGTAGCATCGGTGAACTGCTGGTGGATCAGTATCGGCTACTGCAACTCAGCATGAGCGGGGCGGAGAAAGAAGCGATAGACGCGGCATGGCACGCGCTGGTGCGTAAAACGACCGCGCTGAACGGCATGCACAGCAGCCTGATGCTGGAGTCTTCACGCTGGCAGAACAGCAATCGCCGCTTAACATCGCTGCATACGCAATCGCTCACGATGATCACACAGGCGTGTGAAACCTATCTGATGTTGCAGGATGTCCCGCCCCCCGTAAAAAGCAGCCTGAAACTGGTGCTGGAGCAGCCTGTTGAGTCGCTCCGCGATGTGCATTGCCGTGTGAAAGCATTACGCCACTTGATTGCGGCGGATAGCCGTGATGTGCCGCCTACGTTGGTCAGTTGGGTTGGCGCGGCAACGCGCTATCTGCTGTTGGCGAAGGGCGTACAGACTAACGGGCGTATTAATACGATAGAAGCTGACGTGCTGAACAGCGAGGTGGAAATTAAAGCGCCTTCGGCTGAAACCCATCATGCCATGATCAACGGTTTACGCACTGGCGTGGCGACGGCGCTGGGCTGCCTGTTCTGGCTAAGCACCGGCTGGACTTCCGGCAGTGTGTGTATGGTGATGATTGCGGTGGTGACGTCGCTTGCCATGCGTTTGCCGAATCCACAGATGATGGCGAAGGATTTTCTTTTTGGGACGATCTACGCGCTGCCGCTGGGTGCACTGATGTTCATGTTTATCCTGCCGTCAACGCAGCAAAGCATGCTGCTGCTGTGCCTGAGTCTGGGAGCGATGGCTTTCTTCCTCGGGCTTGAGGTACAAAAGCGTCGGCTGGGTTCGCTGGGTGCATTGGCTAGCACGATCAATATTCTGGTACTGGATAACCCGATGACGTTCAACATCAGCCAGTTTCTGGACAGCGCGATCGGCCAGATCATCGGCTGTTTTCTGGCGTTGATGGTGATCCTGCTGATCCGGGATAACACCAAGGCACATACGGGGAGAACGTTGTTGAACCGCTTTGTGTATGGCGCGGTCTCGGCGCTGACGACCAACACGGTGCGTCGCAAAGAAAATCACCTGCCCGCGCTGTATCAACAGCTGTTCCTGCTGCTGAGCCGCTTCCCTGACGACATAGCCAAGTATCGCCTTGCGCTGTGGTTGATCATCATGCACCAACGTTTGAGAACGCTGAATATTCCGCAAGACGCGGCGCTGTCTGCCTTTCATCGTCAGATTCGTGCAACCGCGGAGCAGGTAATTTCAGCCCGACGTGATACCACGCGCAGCCGCTATTTCACGCAGCTGTTGGACGAGCTTGAACGTTATCAGCAGATGCTGACAGAGCAGCAACTTCCCCCGAGCGTGACGGCGCCTGTAGGGCGACTAACCGGGATTCTGCGTGATTATCAGCATGCGCTAAGCAGCTAACCTCGGTGGGCGAGACGGTGCGATAACACTAACGATTAATCCGAGAGTGCCGCAGGCCGTGCCCATCCCTTCTATACTGAATTATCCATAACTTCCCTCATAACGTCATGGAATATGACCCTTTTCAGGAGGTAACACGATGTCAGGACAAAATTTGCAGAATCATGAACTGTTTAAAACCGGCTACTTTGCTGCGGGGAAATGGCAGCAGAGCGGAACCACCTTCGAGGTTGTGAATCCGGCGACGGGTGAATCGATTGCCAGCGTAGCGAAAGCGGGAAAGAAAGAGACGCAGGCAGCGATTGACGCCGCCTATGCCGCTTTTCCTGCCTGGAAGCGTAAAACCGCGAAGGAACGGTCTGAAATTCTGTATCGCTGGTACGAACTGATTCTGGAAAATAAACGCTATCTGGCGGAGTTGATGACCGCTGAGCAGGGTAAGCCAGTGCAGGAAGCCGAAGGTGAAGTCGTCTACGCGGCGAATTTCATCCAGTGGTTTGCTGAGCAGGGAAAACGGGCTAACGGTGAGATTATTCCGCCTGCGAAACCCGGATCGAAGATTTACGCCACGCGTGAACCCGTTGGGGTTGTTGTCGCTATTACACCGTGGAATTTCCCGCTGGCGATGCTGACGCGTAAGCTGGGGCCAGCGCTGGCCGCGGGATGTACTGGCGTCATCAAACCCGCGAACAACACGCCGCTGTCTGCGTTTGCGCTGTTGGCGTTGGCACAGCAGGCGGGTGTGCCGGATGGCGTGCTCAACGGCGTGGCGGGCGACACGCAGGCGATTAGCGATACCGTCATGGCGAGCGATAAAGTGCGCAAAATTTCCTTCACTGGTTCGACAGAAGTAGGGAAAACGTTGGTGCGCAACGCCGCAGATACGATGAAGAAAGTGTCGATGGAGCTGGGCGGCAACGCACCTTATATCGTGTTTGATGATGCAGATATTCAGGCCGCGGTAAAAGGCGCGATCGCTAACCGCTTCCGCAATGCGGGTCAGGTTTGTGTCAGCGCCAACCGATTTTATATTCAGGATGGCGTCTACGATGAGTTTGTCTCTCTGCTCGCGGAAGAAGTGAAAAAGCTGAAGGTCGGCAACGGTATGGATGACGGCGTCGTGCTCGGTCCACTGATTGACGATGCTGCCGTTGAGAAGGTGGAAAAGCACGTCAATGATGCGGTGGAAAAGGGAGGCAAGGCGCTTGTTGGTGGTAAACGGCACAAGCTGGGCCACAGCTTCTTTGAGCCGACGGTGATTGTTGATGCCAACGAAGCGATGCTGCTGGCGCAGGAAGAAACGTTTGGTCCGGTTGCTCCCTGTTTCCGTTTCAAAACGGAAGAAGAGGTGATTCAGCGCGCCAACAATACGCCATTTGGTCTGGCCGCCTACTTCTACAGCCAGAATTTGCAGCGTGTGTTCCGCGTAGCAGAAGCGTTGGAGAGCGGCATGATTGGCATTAACGAATGCGCGGTTTCAACCGAGTTAGCACCCTTCGGCGGTGTGAAGGAGTCAGGATTAGGCCGCGAAGGCTCTGTTTTGGGGCTGGACGAGTTTCTGGAAGTGAAAACCTGGCATTTGGGCGGGTTGTAATCTGGGATGCTGTCACGATCGGAATGGATCGTGGGCTCAACGAGCTACCGATAATACATGGGATGAGTGAGGTAGACTCCTCATCCCACGATCGCCGTTAGTCTGTGGTCTCAGCCAGTTCGCGCAGATACTGGAAGATCTGGCGGGCAGATTTCGGCGGCTTATTCGTCGCTTTCTCTTTCTGCGCATTGCGCACCAGAGAACGCAACTGCTGACGGTCAGCGTGAGGATACAGCGCCAGAATATCGGGGACCACATCGTCACCCTCTTCAATTAGACGGTCGCGCAGTTGTTCCAGTTTGTGGAATAACGCCACCTGCTGATTATGACGGTTGTTCAGCTTATCCAGCGCGGTTTGGATCGGCTCTGGATCGCGGGCGCGTAGCATTTTACCAATCAGCTGTAGCTGACGGCGGCGGCCTTCTTTCTTGATCCGCTGCGCCAGTTCCACTGCCGCACGCAGATCGTCGTCCAACGGGATCTTCTCCAGGGCGTTTTTGCCCAGCTCGACCAGTTCCGCGCCGAGATCTTTCAGCGCTTCGGCATCGCGCTTTATTTCACTTTTGCTGACCCAGATAATTTCATCATCTTCGTCGTCTTCTTGGTTATCGGGGACGTCGTTCAGCCAGTCTTCGTATTTTTGCTTCATGGTTGGCTCCTAAAAAGTGTCCAGGAGCAATTCGTAACGCTACGTGTAGCGGCTCCGGGATGGTGAACAGCGTGCCCACCAGAAAAAAGAGGCTGATACTAACAGGTTTGGGCTTTGTGCGAAATTGTCCGTAGATCCTGTTAGACTAGAAAGCATTATGCTACACCATTTTATACTCCTCATACTTCACGTTACCTGTGTTGGCTGCGCGAAGTGTATAGAGTATACGCCCCTTTTGTGCTCGTTGCGGGGATGATGATGGTGAGCTTTCTTCCACTCATTATGGCAGAACAATGACGATAACTACTCAGGTTGCAGAGCAGCGTAAAGCGCTGGAGCTCGCGGTGGCTCAGGCGCTGGAACTGGCGCGTGCCGGTTCTGATGCGGCAGAAGTCGCGGTGTCAAAAACGACGGGCATTAGCGTCAGTACCCGTTATGGTGAGGTTGAAAATGTTGAATTCAACAGCGATGGCGCGTTGGGTATCACGGTTTATCACCAACAGCGTAAAGGCAGTGCATCGTCTACCGATCTCAGCCCGGATGCGATAGCCCGTACCGTACAGGCCGCGCTGGATATTGCGCGTTATACCTCTGTCGATCCTTTTGCTGGCCCGGCGGATCGGGATCTTCTGGCGTTCGACGCGCCGGATCTGGATCTGTTCCATCCAACCGAACTGGATGCGGATCGCGGCATTGAATTAGCCGCTCGCGCAGAGCAGGCGGCGTTACAGGCTGACAAGCGCATTACTAACACCGAAGGCGGCAGCTTTAACAGCCACTACGGCGTGAAGGTGTTCGGCAATAGTCACGGCCTGCTGAAAAGTTACTGCTCTAGCCGTCACTCCATGTCCAGCTGTGTGATTGCCGAAGTGAATGGCGATATGGAGCGGGATTATGCCTATACCGTCGGCCGTGCGTTGGATGACTTGCGCAGCCCGGAATGGGTAGGCGAAGAGTGCGCGCGCCGCACGTTATCCCGCTTGTCACCGCGTAAACTGCCCACCATGCAGGCTCCGGTGATGTTCTCTGCGGAAGTGGCGACGGGCCTGTTTGGCCATTTGGTTGGCGCCATCAGCGGCGGCAGCGTTTATCGTAAATCCACTTTCCTGCTGGATAAGCTGGGTCAGCAGATTCTGCCGGAGTGGCTGACGATTGAGGAACAACCGCATCTGCTGAGAGGGCTGGCCTCTACGCCGTTCGACAGTGAAGGCGTGCGGACGCAGGCGCGTGAAATTGTGAAGGCTGGCGTGTTGCAGACCTGGCTCATGACAAGCTACTCCGCGCGTAAGCTGGGCATGCAGAGCACCGGCCATGCTGGGGGTATTCATAACTGGCGGATTGCCGGACAGGGTCTGGATTTCAACGGTATGTTGAAACAGATGGGCAAAGGCCTGTTGGTGACCGAACTGATGGGGCAGGGGGTAAGCGGTGTGACGGGTGACTATTCCCGTGGAGCATCCGGTTTTTGGGTCGAAAACGGTGAAATTCAATATCCGGTCAGCGAGATTACCATCGCGGGTAACCTGAAAGACATGCTGCGTAATATTGTGACGGTGGGGAATGATATCGAAACCCGAAGCAATATCCAATGTGGTTCCGTTCTGCTGCCAGCGATGAAGATCGCAGGGGAATAAGCCTGCTCTTCGTGAGTAACCGTCGCCGTCGGCAGTGTCCGACGGCTGTTACTCTATCTCTGACTTAGCGGTGGTACTCGCCCGCAGCTTCTGGCTGATAGAGTAGTTCTAGTACTTCAATTCGCGTTTCTTCACCGTTTGGCAATTGCCAGGTGATAGAATTTCCCACATGCATTCCCAATAGTGCCGCACCCAGCGGAGCCATCACCGACAGCGGTTCTTTGCTGTCCTTCACTGCGGCTGGATAAACCAGCGTGCGGATGTGCTCTTCGTTGGTATTCAGATCGCGGAAACGCACCCGACTATTCATGGTGACGACATGTGAGGGAATCGATGCCGAAGGCAGAATGTCCGCCCGATCCAGCTCCTCATTCAACGCCTGTGCGATATCGCTGTCCGCAAAGGCGGGCTGCTCCAATAACTTATCCAGACGTTCTGCATCCAGTTCACTGATTGTCAGGTTAGGTTTCGTCATACTCCTCTCCAGTTGGTATTTTCAGATGATATAAAAATAACCCCCCGCGCCCAAAGGAGCAGGGGGTATAAGAAAATATTATGATTTATATAGATAGATAGTAGGAGGTTCGGAAGGGAAAGTGAAGCGATCCTTGTCACGAAGGTCTGTATATAGTCTGCTAAGGAAATAGCTAGTCTTCGTCGAACCCGGCTTCGAACAGCCCGATGACGGCGGCAAGCGCCTGTTCTTCATCCGGGCCAGTGGCTTCCACCTCAATGAGACGCCCTTTGGCCGAGTCCAGCATCAGCATGGCAATCACGCTGCTGGCTTCGGCTTCGGTGCCGCTGTCATTACGCAGTATCACTTCTGCATCAAAGCTCTGTACCAGCTCGAACAACTTCATGGCTGGGCGAGCGTGCATGCCCAGCTTGTTTTTGATTTCAACCGTTTGCCGAACTGTCATAGATTACCTGACTGTACTGGTTTGCTGACTATTACGAGGGTTTACGTTTTTCCAGCGTACGGTGGCGTGACTGTACGTTCTTACCGCGTGAGCGGAAGTAGTCTGCCAGCTGTTCAGCAACGTAGACGGAACGGTGTTTGCCGCCGGTACAGCCAATGGCGACAGTCAGATAGCTGCGGTTATTGGTTTCCAGCATCGGCAGCCACAGTTCCAGATAGCTGCGAGTCTGGTAGATAAAGTTGTGAACTTCGGTATGCCTGTCGAGGAAAGACGCAACGGGCTTATCCAGGCCGGTCATCGGGCGCAGTTTCGGATCCCAGTGCGGGTTCGGCAGGAAACGTACGTCAAAGACGTAATCCGCATCAATAGGGATGCCGTGCTTGAAGCCGAACGATTCGAACACCATCGTGAGCTCGCGTTCTCGCTTGCCGAGTAGTCGGGTACGCAGCATTTCGGCCAGCTCATGTACCGACATCTCTGAGGTGTCGATAATCAGATCGGCACGTGAACGCAGCGGCTCCAGTAGGTCGCTTTCTTCATCAATGGCGCTTTCCAGTGACAGATTCTTGCTGGAGAGCGGGTGAAGGCGACGGGTGTCGCTGTAGCGACGAATCAGCGTATTGCGATCGGCATCCAGAAACAGCAGTTGAGGCGAGAAGCTGGGTGGCAGTTGCTCCATGGCATGCTCGAAGATCTCTGGGGATTCCGGCATATTGCGCACGTCAATGCTGACTGCTGCGGAAATGTTACGTGCCGCAAGCGTATTAGCCAGTTCTGGCAGTAGAACCACTGGCAGGTTATCTACGCAGTAGAACCCCATATCTTCCAGTGCGCGCAGGGCGACAGATTTCCCTGAACCTGAGCGACCACTGACAATCATCAGCACCATCTGACGACTCCCCTCTGGCAACGTGATGGCGAATTTTCATTGCCACTGTTTTTATAAAGTGATGTATAGCTAAAAAAATGACGGCTTAGCGCATGGATTGCAAGCATTCTCTGAATCCACCGCGAATCGCCCGTCATCGTGAACATGACAACCATCCGGCTTAACCAGCTTCCGTCATAATCTGGTACAGCTCTTCATCGCTTTGCGCTGCACGCAGGCGTCGGCAAACCGTTTTATCCGCCAGCCGCTTGGCAACAAGCGACAGGGTATGCAAATGGGTTTTACATTGTTCCGCCGGAACCAGCAAGGCAAAAAGCAGATCAACGGCCTGATTATCAATGGCATCGAAAGCGATCGGTTGCTCTAACTGGATGAAAACACCGATGGCGCCCAGCGCATTATCGTCTTCCAACTTGCCGTGGGGAATGGCAATGCCGCCGCCGATTCCCGTGCTGCCCATCCGCTCTCGGGTCAGGATGGCATCAAAGATAATCTGCGAAGGAATGTTAAGCTGCCTGGCGGCGAGCTCACTGATAATTTCCAATGCCCGTTTCTTACTCTGGCAGTGGACGGTGCTTCGGGTGCACTCAGGACGTAATACGGTGCTGAGCTGCAATACGGGATCGTGGTTCATTTTATTTTCACTTAACGACGCTTTCACTTCTGGTGATCCCGACCCACCCGATGGATGGGCCGAGTTTGTTCCTTTGCCAAACGGCAAAGGAGAAAATTAGTGCTGCTTGAGTTTATCTTTATGCTTATTGAGCTGTCTCGCCAGCTTATCGATCAATAAATCTATCGCGGCGTACATATCTTCCGCCTCTGAGGTTGCATGCAGCTCGCCGCCATTAACGTGGAGCGTGGCCTCGGCAATTTGCTGAACTTTTTCCACTCTCAATACCACATTGACCTGATTAATCCGGTCAAAATACTGCTCTAATTTGGCAAACTTGCCATTCACAAAATCACGCAGTGGTTCAGTGATATCGATATGGTGTCCGGTAATGTTGAGCTGCATAGTGTCTTCCTTCTCTGTTGAGATCAAATCAGTTGTTTACGCTGATTCGATGGTGGGATAGATAAAGACTCTCGGTATTTTGCAACGGTTCGACGCGCCACGATGATGCCTTGATCGGAGAGCAGCGCTGTCAGCTTGCTATCGCTCAGTGGCTTCACGGGGTTTTCCGCTGCAATAAGCTTTTTCACCAACGCGCGGATTGCCGTTGACGACGCTTCTCCGCCGCTATCGGTATTAACGTGGCTGGAGAAGAAATATTTTAGCTCAAAAATGCCGCGTGGGCTGTGCAGGAACTTTTGTGTCGTCACGCGTGAGATGGTGGATTCATGCATATCCACCGCCTGCGCGATGTCTGCCAGTACCATGGGCTTCATGAATTCTTCGCCCTGCTCGAAGAAATCCTGCTGCTGCTCGACGATACAGCGTGTCACCTTCAGCAGCGTGTCATTGCGACTTTCCAGGCTTTTGATGAGCCAACGCGCTTCTTGCAGATTGCTGCGGATGAACTGTCCGTCGCTGTCGTTGCGTGCGCTGTTGCCCAGCGCAGCGTATTGCTGATTAATCTGCAAACGGGGAACGCTGTCGGTGTTCAGTTCAACGGACCAGATTCCCTGAACTTTACGTACCAGCACGTCAGGGATGACGTATTCGGATTCACCCGTGTTGATCGATTGCCCTGGACGGGGATCGAGCGATTGGATCAGCGCCAGTGCTTCTTTCAGCACCTCTTCTTTCAGGCGCGTGATGCGGATCAGGCTGCGGAAATCATGGTTGGCTAACAGATCGAGATGATCGCTGACGATCAGGCGCGCTTCGGTCAGGCGTGGCGTGTTATCGGCGAACTGAGAAAGCTGCACTAGCAGACAATCGCGCAGGTCGCGGGCGGCGACGCCAACGGGATCGAAGCGCTGCACGCGTTTGAGTACGGCTTCAACTTCTTCCAGCGTCACGTCGTCGTCACCGATGCTGTCAAGAATGTCTTGTAGCGGTACGGTCAGGTAGCCGGTGTTGTCCACTGCATCGACGATAGAGGTCGCGATAGCCGCGTCGGTGTCGGAAAACGGCGTCAACTCAACCTGCCACATCAGGTAATCCTGAAGCGTTTGCGTGGTTTCGCCTTGATAAATAGGCAGTTCTTCATCGCGATAGTCGGTGCCGGTGCCCGACGGTGTGCCTGCGGAGTAGATTTCATCCCAGGTGGCATCGAGCGGCAATTCTTCCGGCATATCTCTTTGTTCAAGGGCTTCACCGGTATCCAGCGAATCGCTGTCTGCCTTTTCAAATGACTCGATTTCGTCGTGCTGATCCGTTTGTTCGAGCAACGGATTACTTTCTAACGCCAGTTGAATCTCCTGTTGCAATTCAAGCGTGGACAGTTGCAACAGGCGGATCGCCTGTTGGAGCTGTGGGGTCATGGCCAGTTGCTGGCTAAGCCTGAGTTGCAAACCTTGCTTCATAAATCGCGCTAACGTCCCATAAGTACTGCAAAGATAAAATATTACCCTATCAGAGTCGGAAGCCTTCGCCCAGATACACGCGTTTTACCTGTTCATCGGCCAGAATATCGGTCGGTGAACCGTGGGCGATCAGGTTACCCTGACTCACGATGTAGGCTCGTTCACAGACATCAAGCGTTTCGCGGACGTTATGATCGGTAATCAACACGCCAAGCCCGCTGTCACGCAGATGCTCAATGATTTTTTTAATATCCAGTACGGAGATCGGGTCTACGCCCGCAAACGGTTCATCCAGCAGGATGAACTTCGGATTCGCTGCCAGCGCACGCGCAATCTCTACGCGGCGTCTTTCTCCACCGGACAGCGATTGTCCCAGACTATCGCGCAAATGAATAATATGGAATTCTTCCATTAGCTCATTGGCACGATCTTCCTGCTGTTCGGTCGTCAGATCTTTACGGATCTGTAACACCGCCATCAGATTGTCATAAACGCTTAAGCGGCGGAAGATAGAGGCTTCCTGCGGGAGATAGCCGATGCCGCGCAGCGCACGTTCGTGCAAAGGAAGCAGGCTGATGTCATCGTCGTCAATGACGATGCGTCCTTCATCACGCGGGACGATGCCCACCACCATGTAGAACGTTGTCGTTTTGCCGGCACCGTTCGGCCCGAGCAGGCCGACGATTTCACCAGAATTCACGGTGAGGCTGACGTTTTCCACGACTTTGCGGCCTTTGTACGCCTTGGCTAGATTTTCTGCGGTTAATGTTGCCATAACTTATTCAGTGACCCGTGGTTGCGGTTGCTGAGAACGAGAAGGCTGGCTTTTGTTCTCTTTCTCCTGAAGCTGAGAAGGGACCAACACCGTTGTCACGCGTTTTCCTTTGTCGCTGGTCGCTTCCATCTGCTGCTGTTTCACCAGATAAGTGATGCGATCGCCTTTGACATTGCTGTCCTGCTGTTCCAGATAGGCATTGCCTGTCAGCACCAGAAAGTCAGTGGCCAGCTCGTAGCGGATTTTCTGCGCGTGACCTTTTACCGGCTTGCCGTTGTCCTGCATCTGGTAGAACGTCACGGGGTTGCCGTAACCTTCCACCACTTCACTGCCTTGCGTGCCCTGTGGACGCGTCACGACGACCTTGTCGGCTTTTACTTCAATCGTCCCTTGCTTCACGACAACATTACCAGTGAACGTCACCGTGTTGCCCTGCATGTCCAGAGATTGCTGTGCTGAATCTATGCGAATAGGTTGGTTGCTATCGCCGGTAACGGCAAAGGCGGAAATGCTGACGGCGAACAGCGAGCTGGCGATCAGGGTGTTACGCATGAGATTATTGGTTTTGGATTTCATAAGAGGTTTTTACCTTTTCGATCAACTCGGCCGTTTTGTTACGCAGATTCCCGCGCATTTTCATTCCGCTTGAGGTAAAGCTGGCACCGTACAGGGTGACTTCATCATCGGAAGAGACGTCCTGTGTGACCAGATTCACCTGGGCATTATTCGTTGTGATGCGCTGAAGCTGTGTGTCTTTCGCTAGGCTATTCACCTCAACGTTGCCGTACAGATAGAGCATCTTGTCTTTTGTCAGCTTGGCGCGATCGGCGCGTACTGACCAGGTTGCCGTGCCCTGTTCATTGAACAGCGTGGCAACGGGAGTCGTAAACCAGCTCAACTGCTCGTCGTTGAAATACTCCGCTTTTTCCGAAATCAGTCTGTAGCTCAGCTTACCAGCGGGGCTGTATACCTGCGTGTTGGTCTTTTCGCTGGTATAAACCGGCACGGCGGGGTCGTTTGCATCCGGTGCTGCTACCGTGTCCTCATCCGCAATATTCCAGCCGATGAGAATAAGCACCAACAGAGCCAGAAAAGCGGTGAGCCAACGCTTGGTTTTACTCATATTGACAACCCTTTGGCATGCTCCAGCTTGTCCTGCGAGAACAGAATCAAATCACACAGCTCACGTACGGCGCCACGGCCTCCCGCAATGCGGGTGACATAATCTGCGCGCGGCAATAACAGCGGATGAGCATCAGCTACGGCAACGCTCAGCCCGACCTGTGCCATTACTGGCCAGTCGATCATATCGTCGCCGATATACGCCACCTGATTTGCCGTTACTGACAGTTTATCCAACAGATCGTTGAAGGCCAAAACCTTATCCGATTGCCCCTGATAAAGATGGTTAATGCCCAGCGTTTTACACCGATCTTCCAGCAATTTTGCTGAACGCCCGGTAATGATGGCAACCTCAATATCAGAGGTCAGCAAGCAGCGAATACCATAGCCATCGCGGACGTTAAAGGCTTTCAGCTCTTCGCCGTGGTTGCCCATATAAATCAGACCATCGGACATCACACCGTCAACGTCGCAGATTAACAGGCGAACCTCACGGGCTTTATCCAGTACCTGTTGATCGACAGGCCCATAGCAGGTATCGGTTTGCGCCCTGACTTCACTCATTCACTATCATCCTTTCTTTTTAAACCACGCCAGCCCGCAGCATATCGTGCATATGGACGATCCCGACCAGACGATCGTTTTCTGCCACCAGCACTGAGGTGATGTGGCGCGACTGCATCAGGTTAAGTGCATCCACTGCCAGCGTTTGCGGTGCGACCCGGATGCCGCCTGCGGTCATCACATCAGCAATGCGCGCGCTGTTCAAGTCAATATTCATGTCGAAGATGCGGCGCAGGTCACCATCGGTAAAGATGCCCTGAATTTTCATATCCGCCTCGCAGATTACCGTCATACCCAGATTTTTGCGCGTAATTTCCACCAGGGCATCACGTAATGAGGCATTGTGTGGGACATGGGGAATTTCGTCGCCCGAATGCATGATATCGCTGACGCGCAGTAAAAGTTTGCGGCCGAGTGCGCCACCGGGGTGAGAAAGGGCGAAATCTTCTGCGGTAAAGCCGCGTGCCTGTAACAAGGCTACGGCCAGCGCATCTCCCATGACCAGCGTCGCGGTGGTGCTGGAGGTGGGCGCCAGGCCGAGCGGGCAGGCTTCCTGTGGGACATGAACACACAGGTGAATATCCGCCGTTTTCCCCATCGTACTTTCCGGTGCGCTGGTCATACAGATCAGGAACACTTTCTGGCGTTTCAGAACGGGAATTAGCGACAGAATTTCATGGGACTCGCCAGAGTTGGAAATGGCGATCACGATATCGTGCGGCGTCACCATGCCGAGGTCACCGTGGCTGGCTTCACCGGGATGAACAAAAAAAGCAGGCGTACCAGTGCTGGCGAAGGTCGCGGCAATCTTGCAGCCGATGTGGCCAGATTTGCCCATCCCCATCACCACCACTTTGCCCTCGCAGTGAAATATCTTTTTGCAGGCGAGGGTAAAATTGTCATCAATGTACTGGTCTAATTGCGCAAGCCCATCGCGTTCGATACTCAGTACCTGCTTGCCCGCCTGCTGGAAATCGAAATCGGCTGGTAGTTCATGAGCCTTTTGCCGCGTGTGATCGGCTTGTGGTGCATGATCGGATAGTGCACGGTCAGACTGCTGTTTTAGGTGAGCATCTTGTTCAAACTGTGACATACCAATAGTCCTGATTATGATGAAAAACGGAACAACTTTTTATGAAAAACATAACAACACCGTAAGGTAGACAATAAACGCGCAGCATAATAATGCGCCTGCGCCCTGCCCTATACGGCGTTTTTTGCTGAGGCACAGTGCGGTTAACAGCACGCTTGCCGCCAGCATGACCCAATAGTCGCGCTGAAAAACCTGAGGGTTCAGGGCGCCCGGCGAGAGCAGAGCAGGTACGCCCAGAACAATCGCGATATTAAAAATGTTCGAGCCAATCAGGTTGCCCAGCGCAATATCATCTTCTTTTTTCAGCGTCCCGACGATGGCAGTAGCAAGCTCAGGCAGGCTGGTGCCGATCGCCAATATAGTCAGCCCGATCGTCAACTCGCTGACGTTGAAGTAGCGTGCAATGACGGTGGCGTTATCCACCACCATACGGGCGGCCATGGGTAAAATAATCATGCCGAGAATCAACCACAGCACGGCGACCATTTGGTTACTGTCATCCTGCGGGAGTTCTGCTAGCTGTTCGCGAGTCAGGCTATCGCCGCCTTCCCGCTGCGCCTGTTGTGACATGCGAAGTATCAACACCAGACACAGAATGGCGGCAGAGAGCAGCATTATGCCGTCGGTGCGGCTCAGGTAGCTATCATGCAGTAAAACGCCACACAATAAAGTGACGGACAACATGAGCGGCAATTCCCGGCGCAGAATGGCCGAATGTACCGTTAGCGGGCGAATGAGTGCCGCGCTGCCGAGAATGAGTAAAATATTGGTGATATTGGATCCCAGAACATTACCGACGGCCATATCGTTCTGATCGTTCAACGCGGCAGTAACCGAAACGATCAACTCCGGTAGCGAGGTGCCGAAGCCGACAATGGTGATGCCGATAACGAAAGGAGGTAAGCCAAGAGAACGCGCAAGCACGGCGGCACCATAGACAAGACGATCGGCACCGTAAACCAGTAATAGCAAACCAACGAACAAGAGTAGTGTTGCAAAAAGCATGCAGCGTCCTTTAATAGGATATATACCCGTCATACTTCAAGCTGCATGTGCGTTGGCTTTTCTCTCTCACCCCAGTCACTTACTGATGTAAGCTCCTGGGGATGAATGAGAGACATATTGTCTCTCACCAGAGGTCAGCCTTTGGCTGCTCAAATTCGTCTTTGACGAGTTTATCGCTGCGTCGCCGCCTTCCTGCAACTCGAATTATTTAGTGTATAATCACCGGCCTGTTGTCGAATAAGTCAGTATTTTTGGACGATTTTCGCACAAAAAGCATTTTCTGTGATGAGTGCTAATTCTGACGGTGCTGGGCGAAAAAGTAAAACCTGTCGCGATAAGTAAAACCCAGTAACGGTTTGTGCCGCCATTTTGGACAAGAACTTACGGTAAGTTTTTGTAAAACTCGCACCTTGATGCAAGCCAGCCGTTAGGCTGGAGTGAAAAGACCTCTTTATGAGCGTACTGATGGGTAAGGAATGGAAACAATGAACCATGAGGCAACTAATCTGGTCGAGATCCGTGGTCTTAGCTTTCGGCGCGGAGAGCGAGAGATTTTTACAGACATCACGCTGAATGTGCCTAAAGGTAAGGTCACTGCGATCATGGGGCCTTCCGGTATCGGTAAAACCACATTGCTGCGCCTGATTGGCGGGCAGCTACCGCCGGACAGCGGTGAAATCTGGTTTGATGGCGAGAATATCCCGACGCTGTCGCGCAGTGAACTGTACAACGCGCGCAAGAAAATGAGCATGTTGTTTCAGTCCGGCGCGTTATTCACCGATTTGAACGTGTTTGATAATGTCGCCTGGCCGCTGCGCGAACATACCCGACTGCCGGAATCCCTGCTGCGTAGCATCGTGATGATGAAACTGGAAGCCGTGGGGTTACGTGGAGCCGCCGAGCTGATGCCAGCGGAGCTTTCCGGCGGCATGGCGCGACGTGCGGCGCTGGCGAGAGCCATCGCGCTCGACCCGCAGTTGATTATGTTTGATGAGCCTTTTGTCGGGCAGGATCCGATCACACTGGGGACGCTGGTTAAGCTCATCGACGAGCTGAACCATGCGTTGGGCGTGACCTGCATTGTGGTTTCTCACGATGTGCCAGAGGTGATGAGCATCGCCGATTACGCCTATATCGTGGCCGACAAGCGGGTGGTGGCTGAAGGAACGGCGGATGAACTGAGGGCGAACAATGACCCGCAGGTTCGTCAGTTCCTGGATGGTATCGCCGACGGGCCAGTGCCTTTCCGTTTTCCAGCAGGTGACTATAAAACGTCGCTGCTAGGTTCAGGGGGTTAACGCAGTCATGTTATTACGGACGTTGGCGTCGTTGGGGCGTCAGGGAATCTCCACTAGTGCCTCGTTTGGGCGCGCCGGGCTGATGCTATTTAATGCGCTGGTGGGTAAACCCGAATTCAGAAAACAGTGGCCGCTGTTGGTGAAACAGCTGTATAGCGTTGGCGTGCAGTCGCTGCTGATCATCATGGTTTCCGGTCTGTTTATCGGCATGGTGCTGGGGTTGCAGGGCTATATCATCCTGACGACTTACAGCGCCGAGGCCAGTCTAGGCATGATGGTGGCGCTGTCGCTGCTGCGTGAACTTGGTCCGGTGGTGACGGCACTACTGTTTGCCGGACGTGCGGGTTCCGCGCTGACGGCGGAAATCGGCCTGATGAAGGCAACGGAACAGCTCTCCAGCATGGAGATGATGGCGGTCGATCCGCTGCGCCGCGTTGTCGCACCGCGCTTCTGGGCGGGGTTAATCAGCATGCCGCTGCTGGCGGTGATTTTTGTCGCCGTAGGGATTTGGGGAGGCGCGTTGGTCGGTGTGGACTGGAAAGGCATCGACAGCGGGTTCTTCTGGTCTGCCATGCAGGGCGCGGTTGACTGGCGTCAGGATGTCTTGAACTGCGTGATTAAAAGTATCGTATTTGCGATTACCGTGACCTGGATTGCACTGTTTAACGGCTATGACGCGATCCCGACGTCTGAGGGGATCAGCCGTGCAACGACCCGAACCGTCGTGCACTCGTCGTTAGCGGTACTGGGATTGGATTTTGTGCTGACAGCACTGATGTTTGGGAACTGAGTCGATGCAAACAAAGAAAACTGAAGTCTGGGTTGGTGTGTTTATGTTGATCGCGCTGGCAGCCATCCTATTTTTATGCCTGAAAGTCGCCGATCTCAAATCGATCGGTAGCGAGCCAACGTATCGCCTGTATGCGACGTTTGACAACATTGGAGGACTGAAAGCGCGTTCTCCGATCAGAATTGGCGGCGTGGTTGTTGGCCGCGTAGCGGATATTTCGCTGGACGAGAAAACGTACCTGCCGCGCGTGGCGATGGATATTCAGCAGCGCTACGATCATATTCCTGATACCAGTTCCCTGGCTATTCGAACTTCCGGTTTGCTGGGCGAACAGTATCTGGCACTGAACATTGGGTTTGAAGATGAGGAAATGGGCACCGCGATCCTGAAAGACGGTGGTGTGATTCAGGACACCAAGTCAGCGATGGTGCTTGAAGACCTCATCGGCCAATTCCTATATAAGAGCGGTAGCAATAGCGAAGATAATGCCGGTCAATCAGGTACGGAACCCGGAGCCGAGCCTGCGGCAACCCCCGAACACAACAACGAACCTGTTCCTTCACATTCATAATAAGAGGATATCTGCATGTTTAAACGTTTACTGATGGTGGCTTTACTGGTGGTCGCGCCATTAGCCAACGCGGCGGACCAAACGAATCCCTACAGTTTAATGAATGAAGCGGCGGAAAAAACGTTTAACCGCTTGAAGAACGAACAGCCAAAGATCAAACAAAATCCTGACTATCTGCGTACTATCGTACGTGAAGAGCTGCTGCCGTATGTCCAGGTGAGATACGCCGGTGCGCTGGTGTTGGGGCGTTACTACAAAGACTCGACACCGGTACAGCGTGATGCCTATTTCAAAGCGTTTGAAGCCTATTTGGAACAGGCCTACGGGCAGGCTTTGGCGATGTATAACGGGCAAACCTATCAGATTGTGTCGGGACAGCCGCTGGGCAATACTGATATCGTTTCCATTCGCGTGAACATTGTTGATAACGGCGGCCGCCCTCCGGTACGTCTGGACTTCCAATGGCGTAAGAACAGCAAAACTGGTAACTGGCAGGCGTTCGACATGATTGCTGAGGGTGTCAGTATGATCACCACTAAACAGAACGAGTGGGCGGCAGTACTGCGTCAGAACGGCGTGGATGGCCTGACTAAACAGCTCGAATCCTCAGCGAAGCAGGCCATCACGTTGGATCAGAAAAAGTAATGTGGGTGTGAACATGGCGAACGCATTGAACTGGCAGGCGCAGGGCTCCACGTTGGCGTTAACGGGCGATCTGGATCGTGAAACGCTGTTACCGTTCTGGCAGCAGCGTGAATCGTTACTGGCGGGTAAAACGACGCTGGATGTGTCTGGATTAAATCGTGTTGATTCTGCCGGGTTAGCATTGCTAATGCACGTTTATCAGCCGCGGTCTTCAGGCGAAGAGATAGCGATTGTCGGTGCCAGCGATCGGCTAAAAACGCTCATTGCGCTCTATAACCTGAATGAAATCATTCCTGTGTCTTAAACGGTAACGCTGGTTGCTGGATTCGCCCCTTTAGGCATCGTCTGAAGGGGCGCATTCTTTGTTTAAGATAGCGCCATATTCATCTAAGATACCTCCCTGTAAATCATCTCCCCCTGACATAGAAATCGAGAGCGATGGAAAATAACGAAATTAAAGACGTGCTGATGAACGCATTGGCATTGGAAGAAGCCCATGTTTCTGGTGATGGCAGCCATTTTCAAGTCATCGTAGTGGGCGGACTTTTTGCTGGAATGAGCCGAGTAAAAAAACAGCAGGCTGTTTATGCGCCGCTGATGGAGTACATCGCGGATAACCGTATTCATGCGCTGTCGATCAAGGCCTATACGCCGGAAGAGTGGCAACGCGACCGTAAACTGAACGGCTTCTAAGTATTCCCCGTGCGAGTGGGAATAAACTGCCGGTATCAGTGTGACGACATATTGAATTAAGACATCGAGATACAAAGACTATGGATAAATTTCGTGTTCAGGGCCCAACCCGCTTAGCGGGGGAAGTGACCATTTCCGGCGCCAAGAATGCTGCGTTGCCCATCCTGTTCGCTGCGTTACTCGCAGAAGAGCCGGTAGAAATTCAGAACGTACCGAAACTACGCGATATTGATACCACCATGAAGCTGCTGGGTCAGTTGGGTGCGCGCGTTGAACGTAACGGTTCCGTCCATGTGGATGCCAGCGATGTAAACGTGTTCTGCGCGCCGTACGATCTGGTGAAAACCATGCGCGCCTCTATTTGGGCTTTAGGGCCGCTGGTGGCGCGTTTTGGTCAAGGTCAGGTTTCACTGCCTGGCGGCTGTGCGATTGGCGCGCGCCCGGTAGATTTGCACATTTACGGCCTTGAGCAGCTTGGTGCGCAGATCGTACTGGAAGAAGGCTATGTCAAAGCGACGGTTGATGGCCGCCTGAAAGGTGCGCACATCGTGATGGACAAAGTGAGCGTGGGTGCCACGGTGACTATCATGAGCGCAGCGACGCTGGCGGAAGGCACCACGATTATTGAGAACGCGGCGCGTGAACCAGAGATTGTCGATACGGCAAACTTCCTGAATACGCTGGGTGCGAAAATCAGCGGTGCAGGCACAGATAAAATCACCATTGAAGGTGTTGCGCGTCTGGGCGGCGGTGTCTACCGCGTGGTGCCTGACCGTATTGAAACTGGGACATTCCTGGTCGCGGCTGCGGTATCTCGCGGTCAGATTATCTGTCGCAATACTCGTCCTGATACGTTGGATGCGGTATTGGCGAAGCTGCGCGAAGCGGGCGCGGAGATCGAAATTGGCGAAGACTGGATCAGTCTGGATATGCACGGTAAGCGTCCAAAAGCGGTTACCGTTCGCACATCGCCGCATCCGGGGTTCCCGACCGATATGCAGGCGCAGTTCAGCTTGCTGAACCTGGTCGCGGAAGGCACGGGTGTGATTACCGAAACCATCTTCGAAAACCGCTTCATGCATGTACCTGAGCTTATTCGTATGGGCGCACAGGCGGAAATTGAGAGCAATACGGTGATTTGCCACGGCGTTGATAAGCTGTCTGGTGCGCAGGTGATGGCGACCGACTTACGTGCATCAGCCAGTCTGGTATTAGCCGGTTGTATCGCAGAAGGTGTGACGATAGTGGATCGTATTTATCACATCGATCGTGGCTATGACCGCATCGAAGATAAGCTGCGTGCGTTAGGTGCGAATATCGAGCGCGTTAAAGAGCACGAGTAAGTGTTTCAACTGCTTCATCTTCACAATTAGGTTTGCCAGCCGGGTGGGTTCCCACCCGGCTTCTTGTTTACCTGCCGATGTGACTCTATCGACCGATCTTACATGCCATTATTGGGTAGGGAATTCCTGAATCATCATTTGCAGCGTGATTTGTTTTTTATCACGCACAATCGTAACCGGAATGACAGTGCTCGGGCGTATTTCCGAAACCTGCTCCATGGTTTCAATAATCGAGCGTGCAGGCTTATTGTTCACACTAACAATAACGTCTTCGACACGAATACCCGCTTTATCCGCTGGGCCGCCGGGATCGATGGTCTGAACGAGAATACCGCTTAATCTATCCTGTGCATCACGATTGTTGGTCAACGTGCTGTTCTCAATATTTTCGATCTGTACGCCGTTGACGCCAATATAGCCACGCACCACGCGGCCATCGCGAATCAGCTTGCCCATCACCTTAGTCGCTAGCGCGACGGGAATGGCGAAGCTAATGCCTTCCGGCGTTTCGCCGTTGCTACTTTTATCAAACGAGAGGGTGTTAATACCGACCAGTTCACCGAGCGTATTGACCAGCGCACCACCGGAATTCCCGTGGTTAATTGACGCATCGGTTTGCAGTAAGTTTTGGCGTCCTACCTGGCTTCTTTGCTGACCATAAGTGCTAAGGCTGACGCGGCCAGTGGCGCTGATGACGCCCTGCGTGACGGTTTGCCCTAGATTATAAGGGTTGCCGATCGCCATCACGACATCGCCGACGTGCGGTATACGGTCTGGATTCATGGGAATAACGGGCAGATTGACGCCATCAATTTGCAACACGGCCAGATCAGTCAGGCTATCGGAACCGATCACGCGGGCCTCGTACAGCCTGCCGTCTGATAGCTCTATCTGGATTTGTTGCACGTTATTAATCACATGCTTGTTGGTTAAAATGTACCCTTTTTCATTCATGATGACGCCGGACCCGAGAGGATGAATGGCGACTTCGTTGGGTTTACCCTCCTTGGCAACCCGGTTATAAACATTCACCACAGCAGGCGCTGCACGGCTGACGCCCTGATGGTAGCTTATGGGTGAACCATCAGTATTTTTGTCATTGCCTTTCAGAAACGACGTACCAGACCCGACAAAGGGCAGTACGGCCAGAATAATACCGGCGACGAGGGCACCAAAGAGCGCTGAACGTAATAACTTAGCAAGCATGGCCGTGATTTACTGTGGAAAAGGGAGATGATGGGAGGATATCACGAGAAGTTCGGACACCGCATGGCTCGGTGTCCGATTTTTTAACATTAGCGATGTTCTGGCCAGTTAAGCTGCCGAAAAAGACGGCAAGCGATTAACGCAGCAGCAGATAAATCGTTTCTTCGCCTCGGACGATATTCAAGGCTAGAACGGAAGGCTTCGCTTCCAGCAGTTTGCGCAGTTGCGTGATGTTTTCAATGCGCTCGCGGTTTACGCCGATGATGATATCGCCTTTTTGCAGACCGACCTGCGCGGCAGGTGTGTCCTTAGCGACGTTATCAATTTGCACACCTTTGCTGCCGTCTTTCGATTGGCCATTGGTCAGAGAAGCACCCTGCAATGACGGTGAAAGCGTTTCAGCGCTAGTTGATGCCGATGAGCTGTTATCCAACACGACGGACACTTCCTGCGGTTTGCCATCACGCAGCAGACCGATTTTCACGGTCTTGCCCGGTGCGGTGGTGCCGACTTTGGCCCGCAGTTCTGCAAAGCTGCTGATCGGTTTACCATCCAGCGTCGTCAATACGTCGCCCGCCTTGATACCGGCTTTGGATGCGGCAGATTTCGGTAAGACTTCGCTGACGAAGGCGCCGCGCTGCGCGTCGACGTTGAAGGCTTTCGCCATCTCAGACGTCATCTCACTGCCTTTAATACCCAGCAGCCCACGTTTCACTTCGCCAAATTCTACCAACTGCTGCGCCAGATTCTGGGCCATGTTGCTGGGGATCGCGAAGCCGATACCGATGTTTCCGCCGCCTGGAGCCAGGATCGCGGTGTTGATACCGATCAGCTCACCGTTGAGGTTCACCAGCGCACCGCCGGAGTTACCGCGGTTGATGGACGCATCGGTCTGGATGAAGTTTTCCAACCCTTCAAGATTCAGGCCGCTACGTCCCAGTGCGGAGATAATACCGGACGTTGCAGTCTGACCAAGGCCGAACGGGTTACCCACGGCAACGGCGAAATCACCAACGCGCAGTTGATCGGAATCGGCCATTTTTATAGAGACCAGATTCTTGGTGTCATTCAACTGTAGCAGGGCGATATCGGTCTGCTCATCGCGACCAATCAATTTCGCCTCATATTCACGTCCGTCATTAAGCTGGACGCGGATCTTGTCGGCGTTATTGATCACGTGATTGTTGGTGAGCACGTAACCTTTTGCAGCATCAATAATGACGCCCGAACCCAGTCCTTCAAACGGACGCGAGTTTTGTTTGTCCGTCGGGAAGTTAGGGCCAAAGAAGAACTTGAACTCTTCCGGTACGCGCTGACGCTGTACCTGTGTACCTTCAACGTGCACGCTGACGACGGCTGGCAAGACTTTCTCCAGCATTGGAGCCAGACTTGGCGTCTGTTGGCCTTGAACCACGGCAGGCAGCGCAGCATTCGCTGCGGGAAGCGTGGACAGGGTCAAACCGATACTCATTGCCAGTGCACTAAATAGTAATGATGTTTTTTTCATTGTTATTAACTCTCTCACGGCCTGCGGATGAATAAAACGATGATATATAAACTTAAAGACACGGTGAAGAGTCAGACTGGCGATCAATGTGTAAAGTTCA
Organism: Pectobacterium odoriferum; assembly: GCF_009931295.1. Classification (NCBI taxonomy): domain Bacteria; kingdom Pseudomonadati; phylum Pseudomonadota; class Gammaproteobacteria; order Enterobacterales; family Pectobacteriaceae; genus Pectobacterium; species Pectobacterium odoriferum. The sequence goes on from NZ_CP034938.1 coordinate 356,181, forward strand.
CTGCTGTTTCGTCAGCAGATTGTAACTATCGCTATTTTAGTGTGCGATTGGGCGATGGCAGCCTGTGGTACGCATCTTAAACGTACAAGCGTTTTAAGCGTAGAACAAGAGAAGGGAAAGCGTGAGGCGAAAAGCCTCACGCTAGGGGAAACTGAATTACTTGCGAATCGGATGTTCGCCCCGTAGCAGGCCTGAGGCACCGTCTGAATAATCGCGCGGCGGCATGTTCACCGGAGCCTGATCGTTATCCGCTTCTGATTCGGTCAGACGGTATTTAAACGGATTATCCTGACCGGGAACGTGAGGTAACAGATTATTGGAGCTTTTCGCCATGTGCTGATAAAGCTGACGATAATCATCCGCCATGTTATCCAACAGCTCCGCACTGCGTGCGAAGTGACCCACCAATTCCTGGCGATAATCTTCCAGTTCGGTTTTGCTTTTCTCCAGCTCATTCTGCAAGACCTGTTGTTGCCGCAGCTTACGGTTACCAAAGCGCATGGCTACAGCACCAATAATAATACCGACAACTAAACCTATCAGCGCATACTCCCAAGTCATAATAGCTCCTATTTTGACGTCGTTGTCCCGTAGGGTTTCTCACTTAATAATAGTCACTATAACCGTTAACCTTGCCTGAGTGGAATCCTGATACTTGATGACAGAAAGGAATGTTGACCTACCGCAGACATCAAGGTTGTTAACTGCGACGATTACGGCTTAAATCGACGACAACACACAGCAAAATACGACTAACTTTTTTCTCAGGAATTGCGATGGCTATGGTTATTCCACAGACAACACAGCAGCAAACAACACCCTTGGCACTTTACCAGCAGGCACTTTCCGCTGGTGAATATCAGCCGGACGAGGTGCAGCGGCAAACCGTTGTGCGTCTGGAAGCGATACATCAGGCGTTATGTGAACGTGCTGCTGATGGTGATGCGAGGACATCTGACCGCGTGGGGAAATGGCGTAGCTGGTTGGGGCGGCGTAATAAACGGGAACCTGCACCGGTCCAAGGGCTGTACATGTGGGGCGGCGTCGGGCGAGGTAAAACCTGGCTGATGGATATGTTTTTCCACAGCTTGCCCGCTGAGCGCAAGATGCGCCTGCACTTTCATCGTTTTATGCTGCGTGTGCATGAAGAGCTGAACCAGTTTCAGGGGCAGGAAAATCCGCTGGAGAAAGTGGCTGACGGTTTTAAAGCCGAAACGGATGTGCTGTGCTTCGATGAGTTTTTCGTCTCTGATATTACCGATGCGATGCTGTTGGCTGAACTGCTGCGTGCGCTGTTTGCTCGCGGCATTGCGCTGGTGGCAACATCGAATATTCCGCCGGACGATCTCTATCGCAATGGATTACAACGCGCGCGTTTTCTTCCTGCGATTGAGTTAATTAAACAGTATTGTGAAGTACGTAATGTTGATGCGGGTATCGATTATCGTCTGCGCACGCTGACACAGGCACACCTTTATCTCTCACCGCTAAATGAAGAGACGGATGCTGCGATGCAGCAGATGTTTACCCGTCTGACTGGGAAACAGTGGCAGACGCCAGGGCCGGTGCTGGAGATCAATCATCGTCCGTTATCGACACTTGGCGTGAGCGACGGCGTATTGGCCGTCGATTTCCACACGCTGTGTACAGAAGCGCGTAGCCAGAATGATTACATCGCGCTTTCGCGCCTCTACCACACGATGCTGCTGCACAATGTGACGGTGATGGAAACGAAAGAAGAGAATACCGCCCGCCGTTTTCTGGCGCTGGTGGACGAGTGCTACGATCGCCGTATCAAATTGATTATTTCTGCGCAGGCATCGATGTTTGAAATCTATCAGGGAGAGCACCTGAAATTTGAATACCAGCGCTGTTTATCCCGTTTGCAGGAAATGCAAAGCGAAGAGTACTTACGGCAGCCACATTTGGCGTAACGCAGGCTGTGGTTTTTTAGTCGTTTGCGTGTGAAAAAAGGTCGATCTTTGGGAAAGACTTCTCTATAATCCTGCGACCCCACGTTACAACAAAGTTTTTTTCCCAAAAACTTTATAGTGCCGGCAATGGCTATTCGAAGGGGTAGGTTTGCTGGACTTGATGGTCGTGTGAGCCTCAACTGTTTTCGAGCGTTTGGGTGTTCACCAACGTGTAACTAATTATTGGGTAAGCTTTTAATGAAAACTTTTACAGCTAAACCAGAGACCGTAAAACGCGACTGGTACGTTGTTGATGCGAACGGTAAAACTTTAGGCCGTCTCGCTACTGAACTGGCTCGTCGTCTGCGCGGCAAGCATAAAGCGGAATACACTCCGCACGTTGATACGGGTGATTACATCATCGTTCTGAACGCTGACAAAGTTGCTGTAACTGGCAACAAGCGTACTGACAAGATTTATTATCATCACACCGGTCACATCGGTGGTATTAAACAAGCGACCTTTGAAGAGATGATTGCCCGCCGTCCTGAGCGTGTGATTGAAATCGCGGTTAAAGGCATGCTGCCGAAGGGCCCGTTGGGTCGTGCTATGTTCCGTAAACTGAAAGTTTACGCGGGCACCGAGCACAATCACGCGGCACAGCAACCGCAAGTTCTGGACATTTAATCGGGATTATAGGCAATGGCTGAAAATCAATACTACGGCACTGGTCGCCGCAAAAGCTCCGCCGCTCGCGTGTTCATCAAACCGGGCAACGGTAACATCGTTATCAACCAGCGTAGTCTGGAACAGTACTTCGGTCGCGAAACTGCCCGCATGGTAGTTCGTCAGCCGCTTGAACTGGTCGACATGGTTGGTAAATTTGATCTGTACATCACCGTTAAAGGTGGTGGTATCTCTGGTCAGGCTGGTGCGATCCGTCACGGTATCACCCGCGCTCTGATGGAGTATGATGAGTCTCTGCGTAGCGAACTGCGTAAAGCTGGTTTCGTTACTCGTGATGCTCGTCAGGTTGAACGTAAGAAAGTCGGTCTGCGTAAAGCACGTCGTCGTCCTCAGTTCTCCAAGCGTTAATTTCTGGCTGCTTTGCAGCGAAATCAATGCAAAAAACCCGGTGCTGGTCACTGGGTTTTTTATGCCTAAAAATAAATTTCCTCGAAATATACGCTGTACTTTCCGTATGTTAGCGACGAAGTTGCGCTTATATCCCCACAAAACGAACAAAATCTGATAAACTATTCGCCGATTTTATGCCTGTGTGCCAGCTCTCGTGTAGCTGTTTAAAACGCCGGATTTTGTCAGGTGACGTTTACACATTGGCGAGCAGAATTTCGAATAGCGGTTTGCAGGTTATTCACTGCGAGGTTATTCGCCATATTTTCTCAATAAACTTGGAGGTTTTCATGGCTGTCGCTGCCAACAAACGTTCGGTAATGACGCTGTTTTCTGGTCAATCCGACATTTTTAGCCATCAGGTTCGCATTGTATTGGCGGAAAAAGGTGTGAGTGTCGAGATTGAACAGGTGGACATGGATAATCTGCCTCAGGATCTTATTGACCTCAATCCTTATGGTTCCGTGCCGACGCTGGTCGATCGCGAACTGACGCTCTATGAATCACGTATTATCATGGAGTATCTGGATGAACGCTTTCCTCATCCGCCGTTAATGCCTGTCTATCCGGTTGCGCGCGGTAACAGCCGCCTGATGATGCACCGCATTGAGAGCGACTGGTATTCTTTGTTGAAAAAAATTACGCACGGCAGCGCTCAGGAAGCGGATGCGGCACGTAAGCAATTGCGTGAAGAATTGCTGGCCATTGCCCCAGTATTCAATGAAGCGCCTTATTTCATGAGCGAAGAGTTCAGCCTGGTGGATTGCTATCTGGCTCCGCTGCTGTGGCGTTTGCCGCAGTTAGGCATTGAACTGAGTGGTTCGGGCGCGAAAGAGCTGAAAGGCTACATGACTCGCGTCTTTGAGCGTGATGCGTTCCTGGCTTCCCTGACGGAAGTGGAACGTGAAATGCGTTTGCAAACCCGAGGTTAAACCGTATGGCGTTGTCTCAACTGTCTCCGCGTCGTCCGTATTTATTACGGGCTTTTTATGATTGGTTGCTGGATAACCAATTAACGCCTCATCTGGTGGTAGATGTTACTCTGCCGGATGTTATGGTGCCGATGGAGTTCGCCCGTGACGGCCAGATCGTGCTGAATATCGCACCGCGCGCTGTTGGCGGCCTTGAGTTAGCTGATGACAGCGTTCGTTTCAATGCCCGTTTTGGTGGCGTACCGCGTCAGGTTTATGTACCAATGGCGGCCGTCATGGCGATCTATGCTCGTGAGAACGGGGCTGGAACGATGTTTGAGTCCGAACCTGCTTACGAATCCGCAGGTGAATACGAAGACTTTCAGGAAGGTGCACCCGCTTCAGGGACGGTCATGTCGATTGTCGATAGCTCACCTGATTCTGAAGCACCTGACGATGGCTCTGGTTCTGATGATGAACCACCGCAGCCACCTAAAGGTGGCCGACCGTCGCTACGGGTCGTGAAGTAATTTGTTTCTAAGGGCACTTTACCAGTGCCCTTTTTATTTCGTGCCGTTAATTGAATATGTTCTTAATTGAGCATCGTGTTAATTGAACACCATTCCGCCATCAATCAATAGCGACTGTCCCGTCATGTAGTCGGAATCGTGGCTTGCCAGATAGGACACGCAGGCAGCGACATCTTCTGGTTCGGAGAGGCGGCCCAGCGTGATGCGTTTGGCGAATTCTTCCGTCGCATAGCCACGCGGTTTTCCTGCGGATTCAGAGATCTTCCGATCAATTTCATCCCACATTGGCGTTTTTACGATACCCGGACAGTAGCCATTGACCGTGATGCCCAGCGGCGCTAAATCGCGTGCGGCCGTTTGCGTTAAGCCACGAACTGCGAATTTACTTGAGCTGTAGACGGCGAGTTCGGGGTTGCCCACATGCCCAGCCTGCGAACAGGCGTTGATAATTTTGCCGCCGTGCCCCAGAGATTTAAAGGCATCGAGAGCGGCCTGAATTCCCCAGATAACGCCTTTGACGTTAATGTTATAAACGCGATCGACGATTTCTGGCGTGATGTCTTCAATCAGAGTTGAAGGGGCAATGCCAGCGTTATTAACGATGACGTTAAAGTCGCCAAAGTGCTTTTTGGCTTCTGTAACGGCAGCGAAAACGGCTTCACGATCCGCGACGTCTGCCTGTAGTGCGATGGCCTGTCCGCCAGATTTTTCGATTTCCTGTGCGACACTGCGCGCCGTTTCCTGATTATAGTCCACGATGGCGACGGCAAAACCGTCTGCCGCCAGTCTGAGAGCAATAGCGCGGCCAATACCTTGACCGCCTCCTGTTACAAGAGCCACTTCGACTGTCATATTTCCTCCTTAATGAAATCCAATTTCAATAATGACAAGTACATGCCGGAGATAAGTGTAGGCCTTTAGCGTCATATTGTAGGGTTTATTACGAAAAATTCTTTAGAACGCAGTGGAAAGAGAAAGGGTTTATTAGCCTGTCTGGTGTGAAATTCCGAAGGAAAACGCTTAACGGGTTGCCATCGGCTGTTTCAGGTAAAGCCGGAAAAAGAAAAGGGCAGCCAGCGCTGCCCTTAAGAGATGTGATGCGTTTCTACACTTCCAGATAGTTCATGATGCCGTCAGCGGCTTTACGGCCTTCTGCGATGGCTGTCACCACCAGATCGGAACCACGTACTGCATCACCGCCCGCAAAAATTTTCGGGTTGCTGGTCTGGAACGCGTTATTGCAACTTTCTGGCGCGACAATGCGACCTTGATCGTCCAGCTTGACGTCATGTTCTGCCAGCCATGCCATTTTGTGCGGACGGAAGCCGAACGCCATGATGACCGCATCGGCTTCCAGAACGTGCTCGGAACCCTCTACGATTTCAGGACGACGACGGCCGTTGGCATCCGGTGCGCCCAGCGCAGTACGCGCCATTTTCACACCGCACACTTTGCCCGCGCCATTGATCTCGACGCTTAACGGTTGTAGGTTGAATTTGAACTCGACGCCTTCTTCACGCGCGTTTTTCACTTCGCGTTTAGAACCCGGCATGTTCTCTTCATCACGACGATAGGCACAGGTCACGTGCGTTGCACCTTGACGAATCGAGGTACGCACGCAGTCCATCGCAGTGTCACCACCGCCCAGCACGACAACGCGTTTACCCTGCATGCTGACGTAAGGCTCGTCAACGGCGGCTTCAAAGCCCATCAGCTGCTTGGTGTTGGCAATCAGGAACGGCAGAGCGTCGTAGACGCCCTGAGCATCTTCATTGTCCAATCCACCACGCATAGACTGATAGGTGCCGACGCCGAGGAATACCGCATCGTACTCGTCCAGCAGCGCTTTCATCTGCACGTCTTTGCCGACTTCGGTATTCAGACGGAATTCGATGCCCATCTCAGTGAAGATCTCACGACGTTTCACCATCACTTCTTTTTCCAGCTTGAAAGAAGGGATACCGAAGGTCAGCAGGCCACCGATCTCAGGATGACGATCGAAGACGACAGCTTGTACGCCACTGCGTGCCAGCACGTCGGCACACGCTAGTCCTGCCGGGCCCGCGCCAATGATGGCGACGCGCTTGCCAGTCGGTTTGACGTTGGCAACGCTCGGCTTCCAGCCCATCTCTATCGCTTTGTCATTGATATAGCGCTCGATGTTGCCGATGGTGACCGCGCCGAATTCATCATTCAGCGTACAAGATCCTTCACACAGACGATCCTGCGGACATACGCGACCGCAGACTTCCGGCAGGCTGTTGGTCTGGTGCGATAACTCAGCCGCTTCGATAATGCGGCCTTCGTTCGCCAGCTTCAGCCAGTTCGGGATGTAGTTATGTACCGGACACTTCCACTCACAGTAAGGGTTACCACACGCCAGGCAGCGGTCTGCCTGCGCTTTGGACTGGCTTTCTGAGAACGGTTCATAGATCTCAACAAATTCAATTTTACGAATCTTTAGCGGTTTCTTGGGCGGATCAACGCGCTGTAAGTCGATAAACTGGTAAACATTCTGACTCATGATGACCTCTTACTGCGCCTGAACCCGCAGCTCGGCTGCGGAACGACTACGGTGACCCAACAATGCCTTCACATCACTTGACTTCGGTTTCACCAGAGCAAACTTCGGTGCCCAGGTCGGCCAGTTAGCAAGGATCTCTTCTCCGCGGTGTGAACCGGTATTCTGCACATGCTCGGTGATCAGACCACGCAGATGCTCTTCATGAATAGCAAGCTCTTCCACATCCAGCACTTCTACCAGTTCTGGGTTAACGCGTTTACGGAACTCACCATCTTCATCCAGCACGTAGGCGAACCCACCAGTCATCCCTGCGCCAAAGTTCACGCCGGTACGACCCAACACGCAGACGATACCGCCCGTCATGTATTCACAGCCGTTATCGCCGATGCCTTCTACCACGGTGATACAGCCGGAGTTACGTACGGCGAAACGCTCACCTGCGCGGCCTGCGGCAAACAGCTTACCGCCGGTAGCGCCGTAGAGGCAGGTGTTACCGATGATACTGGCTTCGTGGCTGCGGAAGGCTGAACCCACCGGAGGACGTACGGAGATGCTGCCGCCCGCCATGCCTTTGCCCACGTAGTCGTTGGCATCGCCAGTTAATTTCAGCTCCACGCCGCCTGCGTTCCAGACGCCAAAGCTCTGTCCTGCGGTACCGGAGAAGTGCGCTTTAATCGGATCGCCTGCCAGTCCTTGATCGCCATGTTTCTCGGCAATCGCACCGGACAGCGTCGCGCCGACGGAGCGATCGGTGTTACGGATATCGAAGTAGAGCGCTTTGCCCTGCTTCGAATCGATATGCGGCTGTGCCTGAGCCAGCAGCTCTTTGTTCAGCAAGCCTTTATCGAACGACAGATTGCTTTCAGTACAGTACAGCGCTTTGCCCGGCTGAGGCTGTGCTGCGTGCAACAGCGGAGACAGATCCAGTTTGTTCTGTTTCGCACTGAAACCGTCCAGTTCAACCAGCAAGTCGGTACGACCAATCAGATCCACCAGACGGCTGACGCCCAGTTCTGCCATCAACACACGAGTTTCATGTGCGATGAAGTGGAAGTAGTTGGTTACACGCTCAGGCAGGCCGTGGTAGTGATCGCGGCGCAGCTTCTCATCCTGCGTTGCAACGCCCGTTGCACAGTTATTCAGGTGACAGATACGCAGGTATTTACAACCCAACGCAACCATCGGTCCGGTGCCGAAGCCGAAGCTTTCTGCGCCCAGAATCGCCGCTTTAACGATATCCAGACCGGTTTTCAAGCCACCGTCCACCTGAAGGCGGATTTTGTGGCGCAGGCCGTTGGAGACCAAAGCCTGTTGCGTTTCAACCAGACCCAGTTCCCACGGGCAACCCGCGTATTTCACGGAGGATAGCGGGCTGGCACCCGTACCACCGTCGTAACCAGCGATAGTGATCAGGTCGGCGTACGCCTTGGCAACGCCCGTAGCGATAGTCCCGACGCCCGGTTCGGACACCAGTTTTACCGAAATCATCGCTTTCGGGTTGACCTGTTTCAGATCGAAAATCAGCTGAGCCAGATCTTCAATAGAGTAAATATCGTGGTGCGGCGGTGGTGAAATCAGCGTCACGCCCGGCACGGAATAACGCAGACGAGCAATGTACGGCGTGACTTTATCACCCGGTAACTGACCGCCTTCGCCCGGTTTCGCGCCCTGTGCCACTTTAATCTGAATCACATCGGCGTTAACCAGATAGGCTGGCGTCACACCAAAGCGACCAGAAGCAACCTGCTTGATACGGGACACTTTATTAGTGCCGTAACGCGCCGGATCTTCACCGCCTTCACCGGAGTTGGAGAAACCGCCCAGTCCGTTCATCGCTTCAGCCAGCGATTCATGGGCTTCGGGGCTGAGTGCGCCGATGGACATGGCCGCGGTATCGAAGCGTTTGAACATTTCAGAGGCCGGTTCAACGCTGTCGATCGCGATAGACGCGCCTTCTTGCGGTTTCAGTGCCAGCAGGTCGCGTAAGGTCGCTGCTGGGCGCTCGTTAACCAGTTTGGCGTATTGCTCGTAATCGCTGTACTCACCGGATTTCACTGCGGTTTGCAGCGTGGTGACGACATCCGGGTTGTAGGCATGGTATTCACCGCCGTGAACAAATTTCAGCAGGCCGCCCTGTTCCAACGTTTTACGTTTCAGCCAGGCACGCTTGGACAGGTTCAACAGATCCTGTTCGAAGTCGCTGTAGTTTGCCCCGCCGATGCGGCTGACGACGCCCAGGAAGCATTGCGTCGACACATCCTTATGCAGGCCCACGGCTTCAAACAGCTTGGAACAGCGATAAGATGCAATCGTCGAGATGCCCATCTTGGACATAATCTTGTACAGGCCTTTATTGATGCCGTTACGGTAGTTCAGCATCACGGCACGATAAGGTTTGTCGATGGTGTGGTTATCGACCATCCGCGCCAGCGTTTCGTAGGCGAGGTAAGGATAGATAGCCGTTGCACCAAAGCCTAACAGCACGGCAAAGTGGTGCGGATCGCGCGCACTGGCGGTTTCAACAATGATGTTGGCATCACAGCGCAGGCTCTTTTCGACCAGACGGCGCTGAACCGCGCCCACGGCCATCGGCGCAGGGACAGGCAAGCGTGATTCGCTAATGCCACGGTCAGACAGCACCAGCAGAACGGCACCGTCTCTGACTTTGTTTTCAGCTTCGTCACACAGTTTCTCGATGGTCTGTTGCAGCGTTTGCTGCGACGGATCAAACGTCAGATCCAGCGTGTCGGCGCGATAGTGCAGCTCATCCTGTGACGTCAGCTGTGTGAAGTCAGAATAAAGCAGGATCGGCGATTTAAAGCTCAGACGGTGAGCCTGACCTTCTGCTTCACAGAAGACATTCATCTCGCGACCAATGCTGGTCGCCAGAGACATCACATGCGCTTCACGTAACGGATCGATCGGCGGGTTGGTCACCTGCGCGAACTGCTGACGGAAGTAGTCATAAATGATGCGTGGACGGCTGGACAGCACGGCGAACGGCGTATCATCGCCCATCGAACCCGTGGCTTCCTGACCGTTTTCACCCAGCACGCGGATGACTTGATCCAGCTCTTCGCTGCTGTAACCGTACTGTTTCTGGAAGGTCTCCAGCAGCTCATCGTCGAATTCACGGCTGCCAACCTGCTCGTCTGGCAACTCTTCAAACGGCACCAGGCGCTTAACGTTTTTCTCCATCCACTCTTTGTAAGGGTGGCGGCTTTTCAAATCGTCATCGGTTTCGGCGGAGTGCAGGATGCGGCCGCTGCGGGTGTCGATCACCATCAGCTCACCCGGACCGACGCGGCCTTTCTCAACCACTTCGTCCGGCTGATAATCCCAGATACCGACTTCAGACGCACAGGTGATCAGCTTGTCTTTAGTGATGACATAGCGCGCGGGGCGCAGGCCATTACGATCCAGGTTACAGGCGGCATAGCGCCCGTCGGACATAACAATACCGGCAGGGCCATCCCACGGCTCCATGTGCATGGAGTTAAAGTCGAAGAAGGCGCGCAGCTCAGGATCCATATCTGGGTTGTTCTGCCAGGCTGGCGGAACCAGCAGGCGCATGGCACGGATGATATCCATCCCGCCGCTCAGGAACAGTTCCAGCATGTTATCCAGCGAGCTGGAGTCAGAGCCGGTTTCGTTGACGAACGGTGCAGCATCCTGCAAATCTGGGATCAGCGGGGTTTTGAATTTGTAAGCACGCGCGCGAGCCCACTGGCGGTTACCCGCGATGGTGTTGATCTCGCCGTTGTGCGCCAGATAGCGGAACGGCTGAGCCAGCGGCCAGCGTGGAACCGTGTTGGTTGAGAAGCGCTGGTGGAACAGGCAAATTGCCGACTCCAGACGCAGATCGGCCAGATCGAGGTAGAAGCGTGGCAGATCCGCTGGCATGCACAGGCCTTTATAGATCGTGACCAGATTGGAGAAACTACAAACGTAGAACTCTTTATCTTCAATGCGCTTTTCGATACGGCGACGCGCCATGAACAGGCGACGTTCCATATCACGTTGACGCCAGCCAGCCGGGGCGTTAACGAAAATTTGCTCAATACGCGGCATGGACGACAGGGCAATTTCCCCCAGTACATCCGGGTTGGTTGGAACTTCACGCCAGCCCAGTACGGACAGCGTTTCGTTCTGCAACTCTTCTTCTACAATCCGACGCGTGGCGCGAGCCAGCTCTTCGTCTTGATTGAGAAACATCATGCCAACGGCGTAGTTTTTGGCTAAACGCCAGCCGTGCTCTTCCGCCACCAGACGAAAGAAACGATCGGGCTTCTGAAGTAATAAACCGCAGCCGTCGCCAGTCTTGCCGTCAGCAAGGATTGCGCCACGGTGCTGCATGCGTGCGAGTGCGTGAATCGCGGTACGCACTACTTTGTGGCTCGGCTCACCTTCTATATGGGCGATTAATCCGAAACCACAGTTATCTCTCTCTTGGGATGCATCGTACAACATGTTAGTGAACCTCCCCAGGCTCTGTGTGACTCTCACAACCTACTGCGAGAAAGCACCGTGGCGTTGAGCGGCTAGTAGTACGCTCTCTTCTTCGGCCTCTCGTGACGGTCTCACAAGTGGTAAATGACTTGTTTTTAGAGGGAGTCTTCATTTACTGCATAAATATGACGAGTTGTGTACCCGTCAGGAAAGCTTCCAGCGGATTTCCAAATTAGCGAGAAAGCCTGTTCAGGTCAAATACCAATGTAAAATGTGCTGATAAGCGATAATTTTTAATTATACCTATGAAAGATAATGATTTTTTTAGAAAAACTATCTCGAGAAATGAATATGGCGTTTAATTGAAGTGTGAGCTGTATCACTATACAAAAGCGCAGGAACCCTTATCCGTGCTACGTTATTTCTGTGTTGCAGCATATTATGCTGCTTATGGCTACTTTTAGATTTCATGAAACTATTTTTAAGTATTGCTTCATCTTTTCATTAAGAGAGCATTCGGGATAAGAGAAATTAATTAACACAGATGTGAGTTTATTTTCACTAAAAGCGAATAAAAATGCATTTCATTGGGATGTGTGTGATTGATCGCGGTCATCGCGAAGGGAGCGAGAGAAAGGTAGTCTGCTGTTCCTCAAGGGAGCAGGTTAGAATATGCAATTGCAAAAATTAATCAATATGTTTGGCGGAAATCTTCAGCGCCGCTATGGCGAGAAGGTTCACAAGCTGACGCTGCACGGCGGATTTAATTGCCCAAACCGCGACGGGACGCTGGGGCGAGGCGGTTGCACGTTCTGCAATGTGGCCTCGTTTGCCGATGAGCAGATGCAGCAACGCAGCATTGCACAACAGTTGGAAGCGCAGGCGGGAAAGGTGAACCGAGCCAAACGTTATCTGGCGTATTTTCAAGCGTATACCAGTACCTATGCCGAGGTTCAGGTGCTGGAAAGCCTGTATCAGGAAGCGCTGAAGCAGGCCGAAATGGTAGGGCTTTGTGTGGGTACTCGGCCCGACTGCGTGCCCGATGCGGTGCTGGATTTGCTGTCCCGCTATCATGAACAGGGTTACGAGGTCTGGCTGGAGCTGGGGCTGCAAAGCGCATATGACAAAACGCTGCACCGGATTAATCGCGGCCATGACTTCGCCTGCTATCAGGAAACCACCCGCCGTGCGCGTGAGCGCGGTCTGAAGGTGTGTAGCCATCTGATTGTGGGTTTACCAGGAGAAGATGCACAGCGCTGTTTATCGACGCTGGAGCAGGTTATCGAGACCGGCGTGGAAGGTATTAAACTTCATCCTCTCCATATCGTGGAAGGCAGCACGATGGCGAAGGCCTGGCGAGCGGGAAGGCTGCCCGAGCTGGCGCTGGATCGCTACGTGGAGACGGCGGGAGAGATGATTCGCCATACGCCGCCGGATGTGATTTATCACCGCATTTCCGCCAGCGCCCGCCGCCCGACCCTGCTGGCCCCGCTCTGGTGTGAAAACCGCTGGACGGGCATGGTCGAGCTGGATCGCTATCTGCAAACGCATGGCGTACAGGGTTCCGCGCTGGGCACGCCCTACCGCTACGCGAGTATGTGATGCGTCAAAAGACGCGGGCGTTAGAGGCTGATATTTCGTGTTGTGAATCTACGGGGTAGCGCCGTATAAGTCGCTATTTTACGTTATGATGCGCGGGTTGGTGACTAAGGGAAATCGCTATGAAGCAAATTCGTCTGTTAGCTCAGTACTATGTTGATTTGATGGTAAAACTGGGGCTTGTCCGTTTTTCACTGCTGCTGGCCTCGGTATTGGTGCTGCTGGCGATGGTCGTGCAAATGGCGGTCACCCTGTTGCTCAGTGGGGAAGTCGAAAACATCGACGTCGTCCGCTCCATTTTCTTCGGGCTGTTGATTACGCCCTGGGCCGTTTATTTTCTCTCTGTGGTGGTGGAACAGCTTGAAGAGTCGCGCCAGCGGCTGGCGAAGCTGGTAGCGAAGCTGGAAGAAATGCGCCACCGGGATCTGGAGCTGAATGCGCAGCTTCAGGAGAATATCGCGCAGCTCAATCAGGAAATCGCCGACCGTATCAAAGCGGAAGACGCACGTGTGCTGGTGATGAGCCGACTCAAAGAGGAAATGTCCCGCCGCGAACAGGCGCAGATTGAGCTGGAGCAACAGTCGGCGCTGCTGCGCTCGTTCCTCGATGCCTCGCCGGATTTGGTTTACTACCGTAACGAAGAGAAAGAATTCTCCGGCTGCAACCGTGCGATGGAACTGCTGGTGGGCAAAAGCCAGAAGCAGCTCATTGGCCTGACGCCGCAAGATGTTTATGCCCCCGATATTGCCGAGAAAGTGATGGAGACGGACGAAAAAGTGTTCCGCCACAACGTTTCTCTGACCTATGAACAATGGCTGGTTTATCCCGATGGCCGTAAAGCCTGTTTTGAGCTGCGCAAGGTGCCGTTTTATGACCGAATGGGCAAACGTCACGGGCTGATGGGATTTGGACGCGATATAACGGAGCGTAAGCGTTACCAGGACGCGTTAGAGAACGCCAGTAGGGAGAAGACCACCTTTATCTCAACTATCAGCCACGAGCTTCGTACGCCGCTTAATGGGATTGTCGGGTTAAGTCGCATCCTGCTGGATACGCAACTTGACCCTGAACAGCAAAAATACCTGAAAACCATCCACGTCAGCGCGATTACGCTGGGCAATATCTTTAACGACGTAATCGAGATGGACAAACAGGAGCGCCGCAAGGTGCAACTGGATAACCAACCGATCGATTTCACCGGTTTCCTGGTGGATCTGGAAAACCTCGGCGGCCTGCTGGCGGAGCCGAAAGGCCTGAAGCTGATTATGGACCAGCATCAGCCTTTGCCGCAGAAAGTCATGACTGACGGAACACGCCTGCGGCAGATTCTGTGGAACCTGCTCAGTAACGCGGTGAAATTCACGCCGAAGGGTGAGAACGGCAAAAAAGGCGAAATTGTGGTGCGCGTCTGGCATGAAAAAGGCGATCGCCTGCGCTTTGAGGTGGAAGATTCCGGGATGGGTATTCCGGCGGATGAGTTGGAAAAAATCTTCGCCATGTATTATCAGGTCAAAGACCAGCACGGCGGGAAACCCGCAACGGGCACGGGAATCGGTCTGGCGGTGTCGAAGCGTCTGGCACAGAACATGGGGGGCGATATTCAGGTTTCCAGCACGCAAGGCAAGGGTTCCTGCTTTACCCTGACGGTCATTGCACCGAGCGTCGATGAAGCGGGAAGCGGTCTGGAAGACGACGATGATTTGCCGCTACCGGCGCTGCACGTTCTGTTGGTGGAAGATATCGAACTGAACGTGGTGGTCGCGCGTTCGGTGCTGGAAAAACTGGGGAACAGTGTGGATGTCGCGATGACTGGGCAGGAAGCGCTGGACATGTTCGATCCCGATGAGTTCGATTTGGTGCTGCTCGATATCCAACTGCCGGATATGACCGGGCTGGACGTGGCGCGTCAGCTGCGTTCACGCTATGGCAAACGTAGCATGCCGCCGCTGGTGGCGCTGACGGCGAACGTACTGAAAGATAAACGTGAATATCTGGATGCGGGTATGGATGACGTGCTCAGCAAGCCGCTGTCGGTGCCAGCGCTGACGGCCGTCATCAAACAATTCTGGGATACTCATACGGTGTGGACGGAAGAACCGGTGGTTGAGGAAGGTGATGAAATGGCAAATGCAGAAGACGATCTGCTGGATATCCCGATGCTGGAACAGTATCTGGATTTGGTGGGGCCGAAATTGATCCACCAGAGCCTGGAGATGTTTGAGCAGATGATGCCGGGTTATCTGGCGATTCTGGATTCCAATATGACGGCACGTGACCAGAAAGGCATTACGGAAGAAGGGCACAAAATTAAAGGGGCAGCGGGCTCCGTCGGGTTACGGCATTTGCAACAAGTCGCCCAGCAGATTCAGACCTCATCGCTACCGGCATGGTGGGATAACGTGCAGGAATGGGTTGATGAGCTTAAGCACGACTGGCGTCATGACGTTCAGGTACTGCGTGATTGGGTAGCAAAAGCAGAAAAAGAATCCTGATACGGTCTGTTGCGGCCACAGGGACGTGGCGAGCAAAACGGTTAGAAAATTTTTTCGTCTCACGCGATATCATGCAAAAAGTGCAAAACGGCGTCAGATTTCGTGGTGTTTACGATTGAAGAGGGGCGGGAATGCGGGAGAGCTTTGCACGTTTTCATACGGTAGAAAAAAATGACCCCGACCGAAGTCGGGGTGCGCGAATTATGCGCCAACACCAGGGAAAACATGCACCTGCATTTAGATCTCAGGGTTTGTAAACTCGCAAGTGCGGATATTCGTGTCTTAACTATGTTTTTACTACCAACGTTCTTACTAGTACAACTTACAACAGCGACTAAAACCTCGCTACTGTACATCTTCATCAAGCAACAAAATAGCAAATGTAGAAATCTTTGTTACAAGAATCATTAAAATGTGTGATGTAGATTAGTGTTTGTCAATTAAAAAATCAATTAGTTGATGTAATGAAATGAAGGAAAAGATGATGAAACGAGTCGGCATTGTCCTTAGTGGCTGTGGTGTTTATGACGGTTCCGAGATTCATGAAGCCGTATTGACGTTACTTGCGCTGGATCGCGCGGGCGCACAAGCGGTTTGCTTTGCGCCAGATAAGCCGCAATTACAGGTGGTTAACCACCTGACGGGTGATGTAACTGATGAGAATCGCAACGTTTTAGCAGAATCAGCACGGATCGCCAGAGGAAAAATCCAGCCGCTTTCTACCGCGAATGCACAAGACTTAGATGCACTGATTGTGCCGGGTGGTTTTGGCGCTGCGAAAAATTTAAGTGACTTCGCAACACAAGGAACGGCATGTCAGATTGATGAAACGCTGCAATTACTCACACAGGAAATTTATAAGCAGAATAAACCAATTGGTTTTATTTGCATCTCACCTGCGCTGTTGCCGACGATTTTGGGTGTACCTGTTCGCGTAACCATTGGTAACGATATTGATACCGCTGAGGCCGTTGAGGAGATGGGCGGTATCCACGTTGTTTGTCCGGTCGATGATATCGTGGTTGATGAGGAACATAAAATCGTGACGACACCGGCCTATATGCTGGCTAACTCCATCAGCGAAGCGGCAAAAGGCATTGATAAGCTCGTTGCTCGCGTATTGGATCTCACCGAATGAGGTGGAAGCGAGGGCGTGGAGGCTTACTCACGTGGCTGAAGCGCCTGATTGTCCGGAGTGTGTTGGTCGTCATCGGAGCGTGGCTGGCAGGCATTGTGTTGTTTTCCTTCCTGCCCGTACCGTTCTCCGCTGTGATGGTCGACAGGCAGATCAGCGCATGGTTGAAGGGCGAATTCTCCTACGTTGCCCATTCGGACTGGGTGGCAATGGAGGCGATCGCACCGGAAATGGCGCTGGCGGTAATGGCGGCGGAAGATCAAAAATTCCCTCAGCACTGGGGCTTCGATCTTGATGCGATTGGTCAGGCATTGAAGCACAACGAGCGCAACACGCAGCGGATTCGCGGTGCGTCTACGCTGTCACAGCAGATGGTGAAGAACCTGTTTCTGTGGGATGGACGTAGCTGGGTGCGCAAGGGGCTTGAGGCGGGTATTACCACCGGGGTTGAGCTGGTTTGGACAAAGCGGCGGATTCTGACCGTGTATCTGAATATCGCTGAATTTGGCCCCGGGATTTTTGGCGTGGAAGCGGCTGCCAGACGTTATTTCAATAAATCGGCCAGCAGGCTGACGGCAAGCGAATCCGCCTTGCTGGCGGCGGTGTTGCCGAACCCGATTCGCTTTCGTGCAAATGCGCCCTCTGGCTATGTTATTCAACGCCAGCAGTGGATTTTGCGCCAGATGAAGCAGATGGGCGGCGACGCATTTTTGCGAGATAACAATCTGAATTAATAAATTTTGTTCGTTAGTATACCGAAAAATTTTCGCGTTAACGGTCGTGTTTTCGACATCAGGAGAAAGTATGCGGTTACGTTATTGGTCAGGTTTACTGGTTGCATTGTGTTGTGTGGCTTCTGTTGCCCGTGCGGACGTGGAGCCTAAAGTGTCATCCCCCGATAATCCTTACGCCTTCTTGCAGCAGCCTCAGCTATCCTCGGTAAAACAGCAGTTACAGCAGAAAACGGAAAAGCCACAGACGCGGATGGCGTACGAACAGCTTATTTCGGAAGCCGATCGCGCACTGAAAAGTGATAACCCTAGCGTGACGGAAAAGAAATCCACGCCACCCAGTGGTTCAAAGCATGATTATTTGAGCCTCAGCGCCTACTGGTGGCCCGATCCCGACAAAGCTGATGGCTTGCCTTGGATTCGTCGTGATGGGCAGGTAAACCCTGCCAGCAAGGATGAAGAGACTGACGGTGTTCGGCTGGCGAAATTCACCGCCCAAACGCAGGCGTTGACGCTGGCGTGGTATTTCTCTGGTAAACAGGCTTATGCCGATAAAGCCATGTCGATGATCCGTACTTGGTTTATTGACCCTGCTACGCGCATGAACCCTAATCTCGACTTTGCGCAGGGTGTGCCGGGCATCGCGCCGGGCAGGGGCTCAGGCGTGCTGGACGGGCGCTATTTTTCCACCCGCATCGTCGATTCGCTGATTATGCTGCGTCAGGCTTCGGGCTGGACGACGCAGGATGAGCAGCAGATGCAGAAATGGATGAGCGATTATCTGCACTGGCTGCAAACCAGCAAACTGGGGGAAAAAGAGGCAACGGCCCAGAACAACCACGGTAGCTGGTATGCCGTACAGGTTGCGGGAATTGCCTGGTATCTGGGGAAAATCGACGTGGTGAAGTCCATGGCGCAATTGCAACGGGAGAAGTTGGATCACCAACTGCAACCAGATGGTGCTCAGCCGGAAGAGCTGGCGCGTACCCGTTCCTTCCATTACAGCTACTTCAACCTTCAGGCGATAACGGATATGGCGATGTTAGCTTCCCGTGTCGGGGAGAATATCTGGCAGTACCAAACGCCAACGGGAAGCAGTGTGATAAAGGCGCTGGATTTTATGGCACCGTATCTGGATGAAAATAAAGCGTGGCCGCGCAAGACGATGGACAGGCAAAGCAGCCGCCTTATTCCACTGTTATTGCAGGCAGAGCGTGGCTTGAAAACGCCGCGTTACCAGGCGCAAATCAAGCAGACGGGCTTTGCGGAATTGCTTACTGGCGAGGCTGGCGCGCGTGATAAAGAACCGAGTCATATCAGTGTTGAAACCCGCCGTGCACTCTGGCTGCTTAACCCCGCTATGCCATAATTTTCTTGGGCCCCGATCTCATCGGGCAAAGATACGTGTCCCTGAACTGGGATAAAAAGCGCAGAGATAAAAAAACCGCTGATGGAGTCATCAGCGGTTTTTGTTTTTTAAAGAAAAAATCGCGTTATTGCAGGTAGGTGAAGGCCGTCGTGACGTGTTTCACGCTGCCAACTTTACTGGCGATTTCTGCGGCGGAGGTGCCTTCACGCTGTGTCACCAGACCTAACAGGAAGACTTCGCCGTTTTCCGTTGTGACTTTGACGTTAGAGGATTTAACTGTGTCGCTTGCCAGGATCTGCGAGCGAACTTTAGTGGTGATCCAGGTATCCATGGAGGCGGTTCCCATTGAAACCGGCGTGCCTTGGCGGATCTCGTTGTAGACTTCGGCTGCCCCGTCCACGCCGAGGGCGATTTGCTTAGCTCGGCTTGCCATTTCTGTGCTCGGCGCCTGTCCTGTTAACAATACTTTCCCCTGATAAGCCGTTGCAATGATACGGGCTTCTTTTTTCAACTGCTCGTCTTTGCTGATTGCATTTGTCACGCGGACTTCCAGTGTGCCATCGTCAACCTGCGTGCCTACGGTACGCGGGTCAGTGGCCGTTTTGGTTGCCACAGCACTGCCAACAGCAACAACCCCGACACAGCCTTGTAGCAGCAGGGCGATAGACAGCACGGCAAATGCAGAACTTATCCTCATGTAGTGCTCCTTCAATCGTTCTGGTGTGGAAAAAGTGTGTTATCAATTAAATCGCACAGGCAATTTACTGTCAGCATGTGCATTTCCTGAATACGAGCACTGCGGTGTGACGGGATGCGAATCTCCACATCCTGCGGCCCGAGCAGCCCAGCCAGTTCTCCACCATCGTAGCCGGTCAGGGCGACAATCGTCATGTCGCGGGTAACGGCAGACTCTACGGCTTTAACAATATCGCGACTGTTGCCACGGGTTGAAATTGCCAGTAGTACGTCGCCAGCCTGACCTAACGCTCTGACTTGTTTGGCATAGACCTCTTCATGCAAGCGGTCATTGGCTATCGCAGTTAAGACCACATTATCCGCATTAAGTGCGATAGCCGGTAAGCTTGGGCGCTCTGCTTCAAAGCGGTTAATCATGCTGGCGGCAAAATGCTGCGAATTGGCTGCCGATGTTCCGTTACCACAGCACAGAATCTTGTTGCCGTTTAGCAGAGACTGCACCATTACAATTGCGCCGCGGGAAATGGTGTCAGGCAAGGCTTCTGCCGCTGCAATCTGCGTTTGAATACTCTCGGTAAAACAAACTTTTATTCTATCCAGCACGTTGAATTAACCTACGTAAATTGAAATTCATCAAGGATGTGTTATCCCTGTGCGGCAAAGGCGTTAGGGAGCCAGTCGAACTGTTCGCCTGTAATTGCCAGCACGTCAAAACGGCAATCCACCGTGTCGAAGCTGGCACCTCGTTGCGCCAACCACACGGTGGCGGCGTGCAACAACCGCTGCTGTTTGCGTCGGGTGACGCTGGCTGCCGCATCGCCAAAATGGGCGTTGCGCCGATAGCGCACTTCAACAAACACCCAAATATGGCGATCGCGCATGATCAAATCCAGTTCGCCGCCGCGTAGCGTAACATTCGCGGCGGTGAAGGTCAGGCCCGCGCGTTCAAGATAACGCCGGGCCTGTTGTTCGTAAACTGCACCAGCCGCTCGCTGATTCAGAGAACGGGTACCAGTTGGCCCTGACGATATTGCTGCCAGGTTAACTGCCGATTGATGGTGCAATCCGGCCCTGCGCTTAACATCCCCGTTGCGCCAGGAATCTGGTGACCCGGAATTTGGCGCATTTCACCAAAGTGGCTGGCGAGCGTCCAGGCATCCATCCCCATGGCATACAGGCGGACTAATGAGTAATCGTTTTTAAACTGGCTGCTGACCTGCTGCATCAGCGCCGGGTTTGCGCCGGCTAACAGCGGGATATCGCTAAACTGCAAACCTTCCATTTCGAGGCGGAAGTCTGGCCCTAATCCAGCCTGGAAGCTACGTGAGCTGGCATAGAGCGCTGGACGTGCGCGTGACGTGGTACGCATATCAATCATCGGCTTAATCAGCGCCAGCTCATCTGGCGTTGCGATGATATAGACCGCATCAATGTTGCCACTGACGGACGAACTGGACGTAGGCTGAACCTGAGAGGGAATGGTTAAGCCGCCGATGGTGGTGCCCGATGGTGTTTGCTGCTGCGACACGTTAACGGGTTGACCGCTCAGGCTTAAGCCCGCGCCACTATTGATGGCCTGCTTTAATTCCGCCGTGTTGCCAAAGCGCTGTTGCAGCGAGCTGGTGCCGCTTTGCTGGTTCCAGGCCTGCGCGAATGCGTTAATGATACGGTCGCCCAGCGCACCGCGAGGGGCTAAGATCAGCGGCTGCTGTTTACCCTGCTGATGGATAAATTTTGCCGCGTCTCGGGCTTCATCCTCTGGAGAGAGGGCGAAATAGCAGATGTTAGAGCTATTTTCGACGTGTTCCGGCTGGTTCAACGCCAAAATATTCAGCGGTGACTGGCTGTTCGCCAACTGATCCACTTCATTTTTCAGCAACGGGCCGATGACCAGCGATGCGCCATCCTGCTGTGCCTGCGTGAGAATATTTGCCAGCGGCTGTGAAGAGGTGTCATACACTTTGACTGGGAGCGAACTGGACAGCCCAGCGCTGGTCGCCTGTGCTTCCGGTGCAGGCGTCGGGGAGGCTATCGCCTGATCGCTGTACGGTGCGGGCGATTGGGCACTCTGACCCTCTGACGGTGGGGTAACCTGTTCAGTTTGCGTAGCGTCCGCTGAAGGTGCTACAGGGGCAGAGACGGCAGCAGTGGCTATCTGGCCGTTCTTTGCTGCGTTAAAGCCTTGCTGGATGGCATTGGCGAAAACCTGCGCCTGACCATTGAGTGGCAACAGCAATGCGATGCTGTTCACCGATGACTGCTGGTAGTTAATGACCTGACTCAACGGCGTAGGCAGCGTTTTTGCAGCAGGATGGTGCGGATAGCGGGTTTGCCAGTCCTGAATCGCGCTCTTTAACTGATCGGGAGAAGTTCGGTTATCCTGATAGTTATTGAGCAGATCGACCCAGCCTTGCAGCACATTTTCATTCGCATTAATCAGCAGTGAGTTCGACTCCTGCGGTGACATTTGCGTCAATGCCAGCCAGGTCTGATCGAGGTTCATCTGATGCTCGTCGCCTTTCAGCAGCGGCTCTTGGGCGATATAGGCCCGCAGCAGCTCAATGGAAGGACGCCCTTGTGCTGTTTTGATTTGCGTTTGGTAGTAACGCTGTTTCTGCTGATCGGAAAGTGCGCCCACATCAAGCTGGCTCAGCGCCGCTTTGGCCGCATCCATATTGTTTTGGGTGACGGACAGTTCCGCACTAAGTAACTGCTGTTCTTGCTTTTGCGCCGCACTCAATTTTTCTGGCAGTGCGTTGAACTGCTGGCTTGCCTGAGGGGCTTTCCCTTCCTGTAGCAGGGAACGAATAGCAAGTAATTGCCAGTCAGCCTTGTTATTATCGCTACTTTGCTGCATCTGCTGCAGATAATAATCGGATGATGCGTCAGCTTTGCCCTGAACCTCGGGTGGCGGGCTCTGCGGTGCATGGCTTGGACAGCCTGCGAGAAACAGTGCCGCTAACAAAACAGGGATAACACGCCCTGCCTGGGTACGGACGAAATGAAAGGGAAGCATACTGTATCCAGTGATTTTTTTTAAAGATGCTCAATATTAAATCGGCAACCCGGATGAAACAATGAATCAAGACCAACAAGCAGACATTTCTGCATCTACCCTCTACATTGTCCCCACGCCAATCGGCAATCTGGGCGACATCACGCAGCGTGCGTTGGCGGTATTGGCGAGCGTTGATCTGATCGCCGCAGAGGATACCCGCCATACCGGTCTGCTGTTACAACATTTTGCGATTAATGCGCGACTGTTCGCATTACACGATCATAACGAACAACAAAAAGCGGATGTATTGCTGGCTAAATTGCAGTCAGGACAAAGCATCGCGCTGGTTTCCGATGCGGGCACGCCGCTGATTAACGACCCCGGCTACCATTTGGTTCGACGCTGCCGTGAAGCGGGCGTTCGCGTGGTGCCACTGCCGGGCGCGTGCGCGGCGATCACGGCGCTTTCCGCGTCCGGCTTGGCGTCTGACCGTTTTTGCTATGAAGGTTTTCTGCCCGCCAAAACGAAAGGGCGTAAAGATAAGCTGCGTGAGCTCGGAGAAGAAACCCGCACGCTGATTTTCTACGAATCCACACATCGTCTTTTGGACAGCCTGCAGGATATCAGCGAGGTGCTGGGAGCCGAGCGCTACGTGGTGCTGGCACGCGAAATCACCAAAACCTGGGAGTCGATTCACGGCGCGCCCGTGGGCGAACTGCTGGCCTGGGTGAAAGAAGATGAGAACCGTCGCAAAGGGGAAATGGTGCTGATTGTAGAAGGGCATCAGATTGATGACAGCGCGCTGTCAGCAGAAGCGTTGCGCACGCTGGCACTATTGCGTGCTGAGCTGCCGCTGAAGAAAGCGGCTGCGCTGGCGGCTGAAATTCACGGCGTGAAGAAAAACGCGCTTTACCGCTACGGGCTGGAGCAAGAAGGCGATAGCGGTGAATCGGGGGATGACAAGTAGGGCAATTTGCCCTATCATCCGCGCCGGAGTTGACCAGACAGTCGCCGCTTCACTGCCGTCCCTTTCGGGGGAGACAGGTGGAGGGGAGGAAAGTCCGGGCTCCATAGGGCAGGGTGCCAGGTAACGCCTGGGAGGCGCAAGCCTACGACTAGTGCAACAGAGAGCAAACCGCCGATGGCCCATGCAAGTGGGATCAGGTAAGGGTGAAAGGGTGCGGTAAGAGCGCACCGCGCGACTGGCAACAGTTCGTGGCACGGTAAACTCCACCCGGAGCAAGGCCAAATAGGGGTTCACATGGTACGGCCCGTACTGAACCCGGGTAGGCTGCTTGAGCCAGTGAGTGATTGCTGGCCTAGATGAATGACTGTCCACGACAGAACCCGGCTTAACGGTCAACTCCCTTCATCATGAAACCCCGCTTCGGCGGGGTTTTGCTTTTTTATGAAAGAAAGCGGCTTAACGGTCAGTGTAAAACGATGCTTAGGAAATACTATAATAAGTGCTTTTAAAAGTGCTATTATTAGTATGTTTAAGTCACCTTTGACTAACCGAATTGAGTGATTGAGATTATGGCTTTTAATATCCTAACTAACACCGCTGCCAGCATCACTGAGTTGAAACGTGACCCAATGGGTACAGTACGGGCTGCTGAAGGTGAAACTATCGCTATACTGAACCGGAATGAGCCGGTGTTCTACTGTGTGCCTCCTGCCGTATTCGCTTATTTAATGGAACTGGCTGAAGATGCCGAACTGGGGCGTACCGTTGATGACCGGATGTCAGAACTAGCTGACGCGGAAGAGATTTCGCCCGATGACCTATAAGTTAAAATTTGTGCCTTCTGCATTGAAGGAATGGGAAAAATTAGGGCGCCCTGTCCGAGAGCAGTTCAAGAAAAAGCTGGTTGAGCGTTTGGAAAATCCTCGTGTTCCTTCAGCCCAACTTCATGGCCGTAAAGACCAGTATAAAATTAAACTGAAGTCCGCTGGCTACAGGCTGGTGTATTTGGTCCAGGATGAGACCATTACTGTGATGGTTATGGGCGTTGGAAAGCGCGAAGGTAGCCAGATTTATTCTGATACTAAAGGTCGTTCTGCTTAATCTGGTCTTTTGCGAGTCCTATCCCTTGTCGATGGTTTTTCTTACCGTGTAATACCTTTCAAATTAATTGATGTTCTCCATCACATAACTCTGACTTTTTCTGTGTCATAAAGCGCGTAAAGTAAGGCCATCGCGTGCGGCTGCACGCTCGCTGACATTTTTCAGAGGATATGATCATGAACAACATTTCTCGGATGCCTGCACTGTTCCTCGGCCACGGTAGCCCGATGAACGTGTTGGAAAGCAATGTGTATACTCAGGCATGGCAAACGCTGGGTGAGACGCTGTCGCGTCCGAAGGCGATTATCGCGGTTTCCGCCCACTGGTATACCCGTGGTACGGCCGTGACGGCGATGGAGAACCCACGCACCATCCATGACTTTGGTGGCTTCCCGAAGGCGCTGTTTGATACCCAGTATCCGGCCCTTGGCTCGCCTGAGTTGGCGGCGAGAATCCAGCAGGTGCTGGCACCGTATCCTGTTACTGCCGATCAAAGCCAATGGGGTTTGGATCACGGCTCTTGGGGCGTGCTGATCAAGATGTATCCCGATGCGGATATTCCCGTTGTGCAACTGAGTGTGGACGGTACGCAGCCTGGTGCGTATCACTATGAATTAGGGCGCAAGCTGGCGGCACTGCGTGATGAAGGCTTCATGATTGTGGCCAGTGGCAACGTCGTGCATAACCTGCGGATGGTGAAATGGGATGGTGACGCGGAGCCATATCCGTGGGCCATCTCATTCAATCAATTTGTGCGTGATAACCTGGCTTATCAGGGAGACGACCATCCGTTGGTTAATTTTATGCAGCATGACGGTGCCGCATTATCCAACCCGACGCCCGATCACTATTTCCCGCTGCTCTATGTGCTGGGAAGCTGGGACGGCAAAGAGGCAATTAGCATTCCGGTCGATGGGCTCGAAATGGGATCGCTGAGTATGCTGTCGGTACAGGTGGGATAATACGCTTTTTGCGACAGAAATGAGTAAGGCACGGCGAGAGCCGTGCCTTATATACTCGTCATACTTCAAGCTGCATGCATGTTGGCTGCGCTTCGCCACCCGAATCACTTACCTGAGTAAGCTCATCGGGATGTCTTCTCTTGCCGCCGCCATGCAACTCGAATTATTTAGAGTATATTCTGATGCTTAATCCAGAATGGTATGCGGATAGAAGCGCGAGAGATCTTGCGTGATCAGGGCGCGATCTTCACGTACGCCGATACCACAAGGTTGATCGTTCACCAGCCAGCTACCAATCAGCGTGTAGCTGTCGCCGAATTTCGGCAGTTGATGGTACTGCTGGACGATCATCCCTTCTTCGCCGTAAGGGCCGTCGGCTGATGCAATCTCTTTGCCGTTTTCGACGATCTGGATGTTCGCCCCTTCGCGTGAAAACAGCGGCTTGATGACGTAGCTGTCCAGCTCGGGATGCTCATCTTCCGCGAAGTAGGCAGGAAGCAGATTGGGGTGATTAGGGAACATTTCCCACAGCATCGGCAGCAGTGCTTTATTGGAAATGATGCTTTTCCAGGCCGGTTCCAGCCAGCGCACGCCCGCATCTTCCAGCTTGGTGGAAAACATCTCGCGCAGCATGAACTCCCACGGATACAGCTTGAACAGATTACCAATCACCTGATTTTCAGGATCGGTAAACTGGCCTTTCTCACCGAGGCCAATTTCCTCAATGTACAGAAACTCGCTCGGAAGACCCGCTTCCAGCGCGCAATCCTGAAGGTATTGCACCGTACCGCGATCTTCTTCCGTATCCTGACAGCAGGCGAAATGCAGCAAGCCGAAGCCGTGATTCAGTTTTAGCTCTTCAAAACGTTCGATCAGCTTTTCCTGAATGCTGTTGTACTGGTCAGAATTCTGCGGCAGATTTCCGGCGTTGATTTGATCTTCCAGCCAGAGCCACTGGAAAAAGGCCGCTTCGTACAGCGACGTTGGCGTATCGGCATTGTTCTCCAGCAGTTTTGCAGGGGACTTGCCGTCATACGCCAGATCGAGGCGTGAATACAGCGAAGGCTGATTGGTCCGCCATGAATGTCTGACGAATTCCCAGGTGTGTTTGGGAATTCGGAATTTGGCGAGTAGTACGTCACTGCTGATGACTTTTTCCACCACTTGCAGACACATCTGATGCAGTTCTGCTGTGGTTTCTTCCAGTTCTTCGATCTGAGCAAGCGTGAATTGGTAGTAAGCCTCTTCGCTCCAGTAGGGCTCGCCGTACATGGTGTGGAAACGAAAACCAAACTCGGTGGCTTTTTCCTGCCAGTCAGGACGCGCTGTAATATCTATCCGCTTCATTCAATACGTCCTCAGCCGCCCATGCTACGGGAAGAGCTGGAACTTGAACTGGCGCTACTGCGCTGCATGCTGTTTTGCTTCGCGACGGTTTCACCAAAGCCACCACGCGTGATGGTCGAGGTGGTTGCAGGCTTCGGTGCCAATGCGGTTTTAGGCACGGTCATTGAGCGGCCTGTCGTTGCGTTGCCGTAGTTTTTACCTGCGGCATCAACGAACTGACCATTGGCCGGGCTGGCTGGCGTTTTTGGACTGAAAAGCGGCTGCTGTGCGAAACCGGCGCCGCCACCCATCATTCGGCCCATCATGTAACCGGCCATCAACGGCATCCAAGACATACCCCCACCCTGCTGCGATTCTGCTGCCATACCGGCCTGTGCCGGTGCAGGCGTTTGAGTACACTGCGCTTCGCCAAATTCCGCTACGCAGTCTTCTTTCGTGGCGTATTTCGGGGCCGTTTTTTCTGCTTCTTTTAACGCATTATTGTACGCGGTGGTGCATTGGGCTGCCATCGACGGGTTAGCTGACGAACAATCATCCGCATTCTGGTAGAGGGAGACGGTTTCATCAGTTTGTTCGCAGCCAGCGAGGAAAAATACGGCGCTGACGGCCAAAGCAACAGGTGCCAGACGGTGCGTCCGCCATTCCTTGCGGAACGTTTCCTGGTTAATATTTTTTGTACGTTTCATCGTGTTTATCCCAGATCAAAGCATCACGGCCAATAACAAATAAGTGTGCCTAAGGATAGGGTAACGCTGCTTGAATTTAAAGCGGCAATAGGTGTAACTGAAGGCGTCTTTACGTTGCTATACATTATGTTGTGCAACGTTTCGCTTAATGAAAGGTGAATACGTCTTCTGCAACTTGATGAGGTTGCGTGGTTCTGCAAAAACATCGACATAAAAAAGGGGAACCGTAGTTCCCCATCTGTATCGATAAACGCGGCTAGCTGATTAACGTTGTGCTGAGGCAGTAGTTGCCAGCGGAGCGCTGTTGTCGGTTACGGCCGGCGTGGTAGATACCGGTTGACCCAGTGACGCATTCAGCGCTTGCAGGTCAGTTTCGCTCAACGTGCCCTGTGCGGACTTGATGTTTAACTGATTGATCAGGTAATCATAACGTGCGCTAGAGAGCTGCTGTTTGGCGTTATAAAGCGTGGTGGTGGCATCCAGTACGTCAACGATGGTACGTGTTCCTACCTGATAACCGGCTTCCATCGCATCCAGCGAGCTTTGTGCAGACACTTCAGCCTGTTTGTAAGCATTGATGCTGCTGATGGATGCTGAAATATTGTTAAACGATGAACGTACCGTCTGAATCACAGAACGGTGTGCGCTTTCCAGCAATTCACTAGAGCTAACATAGCTGTGCTGTGCTTGCTTCACCTGAGAGTTAGTCGCACCGCCGCTGTAGAGCGGCAGGGTGAAATTGATGCCTACTCTGTGCTGTCCTGCGTCGGTATCGCTAAAGTTGCCGCCATTCGTCCGTGAGCCGGAATAGCGGGTATCGCTCACACCCGTTGATGCGGTGAGATCCAACGTCGGCATATAGCCTGTCTCGGCGGAGCGAATTTGCTCGCGTGCCAAATCCTGACTCAAACGTGCGGACAATAGGTTCAGGTTGCGGTTTTCGGCTTCTTTCAGCAGGTTGTTAACCGCTTCAGGTTTCTGGGTAGAGAAACGCTCGATATTCAGACCGGCCAACTGCGGGTAGAAATTGCCGGTAATCTGACGCAATGATTCCAGTGCGTTATCCAGCGTATTACGCGTTAACACTTCATTTGCCAACACGCTGTCATACTGTGAGCGGGCGTTCTGAACGTCAGTAATCGCCACAAGACCTACATTGAAGCGCTGTGTCGTTTGATCCAACTGACGATAAATTGCCTGTTTCTGCGCATTGATGTAAGACAGCGAGTCAATCGCACGCAGGACGTTGAAATAAGCGGTTGCGGTGTTCAGCATCAGGTTTTGCTGCGCGGTCTGATAAGTGACGTCTTCAATACCCGCTTGTTTTTCCTGCAACGTCAGCGCACGCCATTTCGACATGTCGAACAGCGTCTGGGTTAGCTGCAATGCAGCGCTTTTTTCGTTGCTGTTGACGCCATTACTGTCGCGGTAACCCTTGTTATAGGTATAACCTGCATTGATTCCCAACTGCGGCAGTAACGGGCTGCGTGATTCGTTGATTTTTTCAAACGCGGCGTCGCGGGTTGCCGCAGAGCTGCGTAAATCAGGGTTGGTGCTTTTTGCCTGCTGGTAGACCTGTAACAGGTTTTCCGCCTGACTCATGGCGCTAAAACCGCCCAGGCTCAGACCAATAAGAAGAGGGAGCAATTTCTTCATTTGCATTCCTTGTTGTGCAGCAATCTCGCTATGGTAGCGCTGTCTGTAGACGAATAATTGTCGATTCTATCAGAATCTGCCAATAGGATAAGGTAGCTGAACGTGCCATCTTTCAGCGGAATATGTCCACAGAGTCAGGTAAATTGACCCATTGGATGATTCAGTGTGGCGTCTTTCTGTTCAGTAAGGCACCGAAAAGTGGTGCAATGGGGGGGAAATCCCCCTCACTTAGCCGACGTCACGCCTAATAAACGTTCAAAAACAATGATGAGTATAATGATAGCGGATTCCGCCATACAATACCGGATTCCATTAATACTTGTTACAGGAGTACTGCCATGGCGTCTTCCGTATCTGGTCCGGTTACTTTCACCAAAGATGATGTAGAAATTATTGCACGTGAAACGCTGTACGACGGTTTTTTTTCGCTGGAACGTTACCGTTTCCGTCATCGCCTGTTTAATGGCGGCATGAGCGGTGAAGTCAGCCGCGAGATTTTAGAGCGTGGCCATGCTGTAGTGTTGCTGCCTTACGATCCGGTGCGTGATGAAGTGGTATTAATAGAACAGATTCGTATCGCTGCCTACGACACCAGTGCTTCTCCCTGGCTGTTTGAGCTGGTGGCTGGCATGATTGAGCCAGGAGAAAGCCACGAAGAGGTGGCGCGGCGCGAAGCAGAGGAAGAAGCCGGATTAAGGGTTGGCCGTTGCCGACCGATAATCAACTATCTTGCGAGTCCCGGCGGCACCAGCGAGCGTCTGGCGGTGATGGTGGGCGAAGTGGATACGCGTACGGCGAAAGGCATTCACGGCCTGGCGGAAGAGAATGAAGATATCCGCGTACATGTGGTGAGCCGTAAACAAAGTTATCAATGGGTTGAAGAAGGTATTGTTGATAACGCCGCATCTGTCATTGCCTTGCAATGGTTGGCATTGCACCATGAAGAACTGAAACGTGAGTGGGTGGAGTGAATTTATGAAACGTTATACTCCGGATTTCCCGGCCATGATGAGGCTATGTGAAACCAACTTCATGCAATTGCGGCGTTTGCTGCCAAAAATTGATGAAGTCGGCGAAATCGCGGTTTATCACGTCAATAATGCGGTCTATCAACTGACAATCCTTGAGTCTACTCGCTACACCTCATTGGTCGAAATTAAGCAGACGGCGCCCGCTGTCAGCTATTGGAGCCTGCCAATGATGAGCGTTAGGTTGTATCATGATGCGTTGGTTGCGGAAGTGTGTGCCAGCCAGCAGATCTTTCGTTTCAAAGCACGTTATGATTATCCTAATAAGAAGTTACATCAACGTGACGAAAAGCATCAAATTAATCAGTTTCTTGCTGATTGGCTAAAGTATTGTTTGGCGTATGGTTCGATGTCGATACCGGTTTTTGATACCCAATAGATTTCAAGACGCAGGACGGCGACAGTCGAGCCAACAAGGGAAGGCAGCATATTCTGCAATTTGAAAGATGACGGGTAGAGACAGATTTACGTAACCAAGGACACCATTTGGAAAGCCTGTTGACACTGCCTGTGGCGAGTGGCGCCAGAGTCAGGATTTTACAAATAACTGATACCCATCTTTTTGCGGGCGAGCATGAAACCTTGCTGGGTATCAACACCTATCGTAGCTATCACGCTGTGCTGAATGCCATCAAGGCTCGGCAGGATGCGTTTGATTTGATCGTCGCGACGGGCGATTTGGCACAGGATCACACGCTGCAAGCCTATCACCATTTTTCACGCGGGATTGTGCAGATCCCTGCACCTTGTGTATGGCTTCCGGGTAACCACGATTTCCAACCGGCGATGGTCGATGCGCTGGCTGACGCCGGTATTGCACCGTCCAAGCATGTGCTGCTGGGCGACAAGTGGCAAATCATCTTGTTGGACAGTCAGGTATTTGGCGTCCCACACGGCGAGCTGAGCGAATACCAGCTTGAATGGCTGGAGCGCAGCCTGAAAAGTCAGCCTGATCGCTTTACGCTGTTACTGCTGCACCATCATCCGCATCCTTCCGGCTGTACCTGGCTCGATCAGCATAGCCTGCGTAACGCGCATAATCTGTCTGCGGTGCTGGATCGCTATCCACAGGTGAACACCGTACTGTGCGGACATATTCATCAGGAGATGGATTTTGACTGGCATGGCCGCCGCTTGCTGGCCACGCCGTCGACCTGCGTACAGTTCAAACCACACTGCACTAACTTCACCATTGATGACGTGGCGCCGGGCTGGCGCTATCTGGACCTGCTGCCGGATGGCCGTCTGGAAACCGAGGTCTATCGTCTGTCGGGTAGCGAATTCCTGCCTGACATGGATTCGGACGGTTACTAATGCCAACGCTTCTTTATCTGCACGGCTTCAACAGCACGCCACAGTCGGCGAAAGCGACGGCCCTGAAAACGTGGCTGGCAGAGCGGCACCCTGAAATTGATATGGTGATTCCACAGATTCCACCGTATCCGTCGGAGGCGGCTGAGATGATGGAGTCGCTGATTATGGAGCGGGCCGGTCGTCCGGTGGGCATTGTTGGCTCTTCTCTGGGGGGGTATTATGCCACCTGGTTATCCCAGTGTTTTATGCTGCCTGCCGTGGTGGTGAATCCTGCGGTGAAGCCGTTTGAACTGTTGCTGGACCATCTCGGAGAATATCAGAACCCCTACACCGGTGAACAATATGTGCTAGAGTCTCGGCACGTTTACGATCTGAAGGTCATGCAGGTTGACCGACTGGAATCGCCGGATTTGCTCTGGCTGCTGTTGCAGACAGGGGATGAGGTTCTGGACTATCGTCAGGCAGTCGCGTATTACACGGCCTGCCGTCAAACTGTGGAGTCAGAGGGCAACCATGCCTTTGTCGGATTTGAGCGCTTTTTCACACCGATTGTGAATTTTTTAGGGCTCACGACAGACTGAATCGCCGCATATGCATTGAAAAACGAATCGCTGAAAGCGGTTCGTTAAACACCATTCACTGAACTCAAAGAATTAACGCAAACTATGGCTCAATCAAGTTATAACGCTGATGCGATTGAAGTACTCAGCGGACTGGAACCGGTGCGCCGTCGTCCGGGAATGTACACCGATACCACGCGTCCTAACCATCTGGGACAAGAGGTCATAGATAACAGCGTTGATGAAGCGCTGGCGGGTCATGCACGCCGTATTGATGTGATTCTGCACGCCGATCAGTCGCTGGAAGTGATTGATGACGGTCGTGGGATGCCGGTGGATATCCACCCGGAAGAAGGCGTACCCGCCGTTGAGCTGATCCTGTGTCGCCTGCACGCGGGCGGCAAATTTTCCGGTAAAAACTACCAATTCTCGGGCGGCTTGCACGGCGTAGGGATTTCCGTGGTGAACGCCCTGTCTACCCGTGTTGAAGTCACTGTTAAGCGCGACGGTCAGGTATATGACATCGCGTTTGAAAACGGCGATAAAGTGCAGGAACTCTCCGTCACTGGCACCTGTGGACGTCGTAACACTGGGACGCGCGTGCATTTCTGGCCGGATGAAAAATTCTTCGACAGCCCTCGTTTTTCCGTATCCCGTTTGACGCACCTGCTGAAGGCCAAAGCGGTCTTATGCCCCGGTGTGGAAATCATCTTCAAAGATAAAGTTAACAACACCGAGCAGCGCTGGTGCTATCAGGATGGCCTGAATGACTACCTGTGCGAGGCGGTAAATGGCCTGATCACGCTGCCGGAAAAACCGTTTCTGGGGTCGATTACTGGCGATACGGAAGCCGTAGACTGGGCGCTGCTCTGGCTACCGGAAGGCGGCGAGCTGTTGACGGAAAGCTACGTTAACCTTATCCCGACGCCGATGGGCGGGACGCACGTTAACGGCCTGCGCCAAGGGCTGCTGGATGCGATGCGTGAATTCTGTGAATTCCGCAATATTCTGCCGCGCGGCGTGAAGCTGAGTGCAGATGACATCTGGGAACGCTGTGCTTACGTGCTGTCGGTCAAAATGCAGGAACCGCAGTTTGCCGGACAGACCAAGGAACGTCTCTCTTCTCGTCAGTGTGCCGCGTTTGTGTCCGGCGTCGTGAAGGACGCTTTCAGCCTGTGGCTGAACCAGAACGTGCAGGCTGCGGAACAGCTGGCTGAGTTGGCTATTTCCAGCGCTCAGCGCCGTATGCGCGCTGCCAAAAAAGTGGTGCGTAAAAAGCTGACCAGCGGGCCGGCGTTGCCAGGCAAACTGGCCGATTGTACCTCGCAGGATCTCAACCGGACGGAGCTGTTCCTGGTGGAAGGGGATTCGGCGGGCGGATCGGCGAAACAGGCACGCGAGCGTGAATTTCAGGCGATCATGCCGCTGAAAGGTAAGATCCTGAATACCTGGGAAGTCTCCTCCGATGAAGTTTTGGCGTCGCAGGAAGTACACGATATTTCGGTGGCGATCGGTATCGATCCTGACAGTGCCGATCTCAGCCAGCTGCGTTACGGCAAGATCTGTATTCTGGCGGATGCGGACTCCGATGGTCTGCACATTGCCACGCTGCTGTGTGCGCTGTTTGTTCGCCATTTCCGGGCGCTGGTTCAGGGCGGGCATGTTTATGTCGCGATGCCGCCGTTGTACCGTATCGATCTGGGCAAAGAGGTGTACTACGCGCTGGATGAAGAGGAAAAAGCGGGCGTGCTGGAGCAGCTTAAGCGCAAGAAAGGCAAGCCTAACGTGCAGCGCTTTAAAGGTCTGGGTGAAATGAACCCGCTACAGCTGCGCGAAACCACGCTGGATCCGAATACTCGCCGTCTGGTGCAGCTGACCATCAGCGAAGAGGATATGGATCAGACGATGGCGATGATGGATATGCTGCTGGCGAAGAAACGCTCGGAAGATCGCCGCAACTGGCTGCAAGAGAAAGGCGATAAGGCGGAGATTGAGGTCTAGCGCTAACAAGCGTCGAGTTTGATGAATAACTCGAACAAAAGGTAAACATTAGCCGTCTTTTAAGCTGGGGAGCTTTTGGGACGGTTTATTATGTCTATTTCGGCTCCTAAAATGAAATGCTTCAATGGTAAAAACATCATGGGGTTTCCTTCCATAAGTCGGATGGTGGAGGAGTCGCCCTTGTTGAATCATATTTAGAATCAATTCATTACCTGCATTTCGGATGTTATTCAGATATTCCTGCCTACTTTCCTCAACCTTTCCAGATGTACGCATACACATCTGATTTTTAGAACCATACTAATAAGTATGCCAGTCAATTCTTTTAACCATCATCCGTGGTGCATTAGCACTCAGGAGTCAGTACGGTTGTACGATGTAAAACCATTCAATGGATATGGTTTTTGTTGATCTCATCCTCTTGAATTAAAGCCAGAATCCAGTTCACCTAGCATTAAGTGTGATGTTGATCGCTTTTCCTTTGTTGGTTTGCATTTTTATTGAAATAAAAATGTGACCTATATAGCACTTAAATCAATTAAATTTGATTCACTCAAATTGGTTTGTAATTTATAAATATGTCTTATGAATTGGATCTGTAAATAACAGGGAGACGATAATGGAAATAACAACTATTAATTAATTTCATTGTTAATTATTAGATAATTTATTTTAGTTTTAAAAACGGTAAAGTACCTAAACTATGTCATTTTTGAGTCAAAAAATAAAAATAAAACCCTGCCAGATCGACGCGGTAGAATTAAACGATAAAACGTATTTGGTTAGGATTTACATAGCTTCCTATCATTATTTTACTGACAAAGATATTCATGACATGTTCGATTCAAATGAAAATTTCCATTTCAGCACGATGCACAGTCGTTACGCAGATCGAGACATATCGTTTGTAAAAAAAACAGTCGAAAAAATTAGTCAGTCTCACTTTTTATTATCCAATTTTTATATAGGAAGTGGTAAGGATTTTTTCAAATTGATAAAAAATGAACTTCATACCCTAGGGGTTAATGAAGGAAGAATTATTTCAGACAATTGCTAATCAGGATGCTGTTATGTTAAAGGAAGATTATTTACGCAGATTGAAAAGTCCGCGGCAGGTTTATATTGATTCTAAATTGATATCTGACGTATCTACTGAACCATCATTTCAAGGTGCAATTGATAGCATTGCCGAATTCTATCAACTTCAGGAGTTGCAGCCTGAACGGTTCACTTATGAAGAGAATGGTAGAAATTATCATATCAGTACACTTGCTCCTAAAACCAGAGAGGAATTAGCGAGAAAGCGAAAAAGTTATAAAGCCATTGCCGATTTATCATTTGGTATGTTGGGAAGAACACCGGACTTCATCAATAGTGCTTTAGCTGCTATGGCAACAAATTCCCATGTCCTTGGAGCGGGGCAATACGCTGATTTTTCTAGTAATGCAGTCAAATACTATGAACGATGCCGAAATGAAAATTTGTTTGTAGG
Source organism: Pectobacterium odoriferum (assembly GCF_009931295.1). Classification (NCBI taxonomy): domain Bacteria; kingdom Pseudomonadati; phylum Pseudomonadota; class Gammaproteobacteria; order Enterobacterales; family Pectobacteriaceae; genus Pectobacterium; species Pectobacterium odoriferum. Next base: position 391,776 of record NZ_CP034938.1, read on the forward strand.
CCACGGCGCAATTAACCCTCAGATTGATAGGGGTATTCAGCTAGGGTTACAAGAAAACAAATACTGTGGGGTTCGCTGTATTTCCCATGATGCAAAAGGAATGGTTGTCCGCGGTGCTAAAATGATAGTGACGTTGGCTCCAATTGCCGATGAGCTCTTAGTCTTTAATATGCCAGGATTGATCTCTGGTGATGAGGATTTCGCCCTCGCATTTGCCGTACCGGTTACGGTACCGGGCGTGAAGCTCATTTGTCGAAAGCCTCTGAACCATAATGGTTACAACCTGTTAGATCATCCAATTTCAAATCTTTTTGATGAGTCGGATGCGTATATGGTTTTCGAGGACGTATTTATTCCGTGGAGTGATGTCTTTGTCTTCAGGGATGTAGAAAAATCGAATTCATTTTATGACAAGACAAGAATCCGAAACCATAACGGGCATCAGGGAATTGTTCGAGGGCTTGCCAAAGCTGAATTATTAACCGGTGTTGCGATTGAACTGGCTAATAAAATGGGCTTGGGTAGTTTCTTGAATGTCCAAGAACAACTCGGAGAGATGACTTCAAGTCTGGAGTTAGTCCGTGGCGCGATCTTGTTGGCTGAAGAAGATGCAACCTTAGAAAACGACCTTTTAAATCCGAGTATTCACGCTATTCAGGCCATCCGATACCATTTTCCTAAGTGGTATCATCGGATGGTGAATATCATTCAATCTCTCTCTGCGGGCTCAATGCTTGCTGTCCCTCATCATGGGGATTTTGAAAATAACAATGGACCGATTCTTAAAGAAGCATTAAGAAATAAAAATATAAGTGCTGAAGATAGGTGTTTTCTCCTGAACTTAGCCTGGGATCTGAGTGGCGATGGTTTTGGGCAAAGGCAAATGGTTTATGAAAAATATCATGCAGGTGACCCTATCAGAATAGCTGCAATGCATTATTTAAATTACCCGAAAGGTGAATTATTTAAGCACCTCGATAATATCAAGAGAATTTATCATGATTCGTTGTGCTAGCTTGGCATATATCAAGCAAGGCAAAGTGTTGCTGGTTCGTGTTCGGGATAATACGGTGTGGTATTTTCCTGGTGGAAAAATATCACCGGGGGAAAACCCTAAAGAAACATTAATACGAGAACTTGAAGAGGAACTCGGATTAACTGTTACTGCATCCGAATTGACGTTTCTGACCACGGTAACCGGACCAAATCATGATGGTAGCGATAGCGTTCATCTGTCCATTTTTACCATCTCATTTTTACCGCCAGTCACCCCATGCGCTGAAATCAGTGAGTTGGGATGGTTTTCTCTTTCTGACACGGAACTCATGGCTCCGGCTGTCGTGAAAACGCTCAAGGTTATTAACAATGGCTTATGATACGGCTCAAGTCCGAGATCTTTTTGAACGGGAAAAAATAGATTTATTAATCGGATCAAGCAAAGAAAATGTTCACTATTTCACGGGTTTTTCACCCGTTGTTAAAACGTTGAATCCCTACCATGGGCAATGCTACGCATTACTTCATCGGTATGACATCGGTGCTGTAAGCATCGTGCATTCGATTGGCGAAATAGATCAGGTGCTTGATGCGGATGTTCCCGTCCAACATGTTCAGCCTTACGGGACATTTTACCGTGAATATGATGGCCAAACCTGCTTAAACGAAGATGAAGCTGCACTCCTGAAGCTTAGTCATGTCGAGTTATCTAAGGCATCACCTGCTGAAGCCTTAGAAAAGCTGATTTACAAAATACGGGATTATGGTGACATAAACAGTATCGGGTTTGATGAAGATGGTATGCCATTGCAGACCCTGGACTATCTTAAAAATAGCTTGCCCGGTATTAAATGGTGCGGCGTATCTAAGGGCATACGTCAGGCAAGGGGGCGTAAAACACCAAAAGAAGTCGATATGCTGACAACGTCGGCCTTGATTAATGAAGCGGCGATTTATGAGACGATAAAGTTAGTCCGCAGAGGCTCTAATGAGGCTGAAATAGCAAGTTGGTTTAATCAGGCGCTTGTAAAAAGAGGGGCTTTTCCTTCCTTGACGATGCTTAAAGTGGGTCGAGCGGCAGTCGGTGGGCAGAGGCGACAAAATGAAAAATGGTGTCTCGAATCAGGCGATCTTCTTTGGTTTGATTCTGACGCAGTTTATCAAGGCTATTGGTCCGATATTGCACGTGTATATGCAATCGAACGCGTTGAGCCCTTTATACAAAAGCGCTATCAGGCACTGCAAAATGGAATGTTATCGGCACTTGATTTTATTCGGCCTGGGCAAACAGGAAAGCAAGTGTTTTTCCATATTATGGACGTTGTACACCGTTCCGGTTTTTCTGAATATCGTCGTCATCATGTTGGGCATGCAATTGGTTTAGAACCCTATGAATTCCCAATATTAAGTCCCTCTGACGAAAATATTATACAAGAAGGAATGGTTTTGTCAGTTGAAACACCTTACTACGAATTTGGAATGGGTGCCTTGCATATAGAAGATCCGCTTTTGGTCGGCGTTTCCGGCAACCATTTTTTAACTTCTAACCCAGCGCCTAACTTAAAAATTCTATAAGGAAATATGAATATGCATACAGTGACTAATGTTAGTGAACTGATTGGAAATACCCCCGTTTTTTCTCTTGAACATCCTTTAGTTCCAAAAAATAAAAAGCTTTTGATTAAACTTGAACAGTTCAATCCAAATTTCAGTATAAAAGACCGTACTGCATTGGGATTGATTAATAAAGCATTTGAAAGCGGTAAGTTGCGACCTGGTGGTATTGTCATTGAATCAACATCGGGTAATTTGGGAAAATCTCTTGCCATGCTCAGCGCCAGTATGGGGTTTCATCTCATCATTGTTGTCGATCCAAAAGTTAGCAAGAATTCACTTAATTGGTTTACCGCTTTTGGCGCTGAAGTGGAAGTGGTAGAGACTCCTGATGCCTCTGGCGGATATCAAAAGGCTAGAATTGAGAGAGTTAAAGCATTACTGAATCAGCATCCCGGTGCATATTGGACCAACCAGTATGATAATCCAGATAATCCTGAATTTCATGAAGCAGTCACGGCAAGAGAATTCCTTGAAATCCCTGTAGACATGTTAGTTGGTTCAGTGAGTACGGGAGGACATTTTGGTGGAATTACCAGGGGAGTAAAGGCTGTTCACTCTCATGTTCGATTTATGGCATGTGATGTTGCAGGATCGGCAATCTTTGGGAAACCTTTCCATCCTTACTTATTAAACGGACTGGGATTAAGCTGGCGAGCGGATAACACCGACCTCGATTTATTTGATTTTCTCCACAGCGTTAGCGATCAAAATGCAATATCATTATGTCGATTACTCGCAAAAGATGTCGGACTTATGCTGGGTGGTTCTTCTGGTGTGGTTATATTTTCAGCATTGATGGCTTTACAGCTTCCTGAATTTAATTCGGTCATGGCAATTGCACCAGACTCTGGTGTGAATTATCTTGAGCAATTTTATGATGATTCTTGGCTTGAAGCTAAAAATGTAAAATTGCTGACAGCTGAACAATTAAAAAATCAAATAAAAATCAGCTTGAATGAATTTCAGGATAATCTGGTAACCGAAAAATGATTCTTGAATTCTGTCGAAAAACATTACTCCGACTTCCACCAGAAACTGCGCATCATCTTGCTGTTTTTAGCTTGAGTCATTTTCCATGTGAAAGCCGTATCACTATACCTGATGGAGTTTCTCAGACAATATGGAATAAAAAATTCGCTCATCCTTTAGGTATTGGTGCCGGCTTTGATAAAGATGCGGAGGTTTATAATTCTCTGGGTAAATTAGGCTTTAGTTTTGTTGAGGTTGGCTCAATAACGCCGAAACCCCAGCCAGGTAATCCCCGCCCACGTTTATTTCGCTTGAAAGATATGGGCGCCATCATCAACCGTTATGGCTTTAATTCTAAAGGCATGTTATATGCCCAGCAGCGTTTAGCCAAGCATAAAAAAGACGTTATTTTAGGTGTTAATATTGGAAAAAATAAGGACTCTGTAGACTATCTTGACGATTTCATGTGCGCTGCGGAGACGTTAATAGACTATGCCGACTATTTAACGATTAACCTGTCTTCGCCTAATACCCCAGGATTAAGGGATTTACAGCATGCTGAAACCATTGATCCACTGTTAGAAAGATTACACCAGTTGAGGTTGGGTAGAAGGATAGACTGTCCGATTCTCATCAAACTTTCTCCCGATATGAATCCGCATGATGAAGCCAACTTGCTTACTTATCTGGCTAGCTCTTTAGTTGATGGGCTCATTGTGAGTAATACAACCGTTAGCAGGCATAACTTTTCAGCGGTCCCTCCACAGTTACAAACTGGCGGTATGTCTGGTAAGCCGTTACAGGAAAGATCGCGTGATATGCTTATGAGGGTCTTTAATGCGATTGGTCACAACAAACCTATTATCGCTTCAGGTGGCATTGATAGTGGTACGGAAGCTTATAGACGTCTTTGTTTAGGCGCAAGCCTTTGCCAAATATACACCGCCTTCATCTATGAAGGTCCAGCCATTTTGCCGAAGATGCTATCTGAAATTGAGCATCTTATGAAGCAGGATGGATTCCAAACGATCAGTCAAGTAATAGGTTCATATTATGAAAAACACTCAGGATGAGTTTGCGCAATTTTTAATTGATAGTCAGGTAATAGAATTCGGTGAGTTTAAGCTTAAGTCATCTAGAATCAGCCCTTACTTTTTTAACTTTGGGAAATTATCCAGCGCTAGCCTGTTAAATAAAACCGCTCATTTTTATGCGCGATTTATTATGGAAAATAATTTGAGCCCCGATATAATTTTTGGGCCTGCGTATAAAGGCATTCCGTTGGGCGTCGCGACGGCTCTGGCTTTACAACGTGACTTCGACTATGAAGTTAAGTATTCCTTTAATAGAAAAGAAGTGAAGTCATATGGTGATGGTGGTCTTCTGGTGGGTGAGAAATTGTCAAACGCCAGTGTAATGATTGTTGATGATGTCATAACCTCTGGAATGACGATCGATGACACAATAGAGATAATCCGTTCGCAAGGCGGACAGCCTTTGGCTTATCTCGTTGCATTAGATCGTCAGGAATACGCTCTGGATACGGAGAAATCCGCATTACAAGCTGCTATGGAACGCTTAGGGTTGACTATTTTTTCTATCACTACCATTCAACACGTTATCCGTTGTTTACAGCAAAATGGTCAAGAGCAAGAAAAAATCGATGCTATCCAGATCTACCTCAATAAATATGGTGCTACGTGTTGATATTCTGAAAAGGAATTTCAGAATTTACGATATCGAGCTTTAATGGGTTAAAAATCGGCGATAATCGAATACAGATAATGCTAACTATTTATCTGAACATATTACAAGAATCATTCTGGAAAGCCGTGTTACCAGTAGAAAGCCTATTCGGTTGGGTAAGGGGTATTGCCTTTACCCAACCAGGATAGCTAATGACGGGTTTCACCCATTTCGCCTAAGCACCTTGTTATAACTGCTTATTTTAAACTTAACGCTATGATCGAGGATGGAATAAATATCTAACATAATTAATAGGAGCTAACTTGAACTTTATTTATTACTTTTTAGCGGTAAGCGTAGGTATTGCTATAGCGACCCAATCGGCTGTTAATAATCAACTGAAATCTATACTGGGCGGCAGTACGATGCTTGCCTCATTAGTTTCATTTATTGTTGGCACTCTATGTCTTTTCTTTCTATGCGCGGCATCGGGAGAACGTTGGAATCAATTGATTCAATTACGTCATAGCAGTATAGGGTTACTATCAGGAGGGCTTTTGGGGGCATTTTTCGTCTTTGGCACAACATTCCTTGCACCCCGGTTGGGCATCGCCGCCATGATTTCACTGGTCATTTTTGGACAGATATCGATGTCTTTACTGTTGGATAAATTCGGGCTTCTTGGACTGCCTATACGAGACATTGCACCAATGCGACTGGTCGGCGTATTATTAGTTTTAGCTGGGGTATTATGCGTTAATCTAAAAACTAGTTGATTTATAAGGCATAAAAATAAATTGGATATGTTAATAAATACTATTGTTAACAGAACGATAATTACGATGAAATAAGGTCAAATATGCGAGCAGCTGTTTTCTGCGGTTCTAGTCACGGAACAGATCCTGAATATGTAAGAAAAACTGAAAGCCTGGTTTTAGCAATGGCTCGGGAAAAGGTTGACCTGGTTTATGGCGGTGGGCGAGTTGGATTGATGGGAACACTCGCTGACGCCGCGATATCTTCAGGTGTTCATGTTATCGGCGTCATGCCCCAATCCTTAGTTGATCATGAGCTGGCCCACCGTGAAGTGCATGAGCTTAAAGTCGTTAAAGATATGCATGCCAGAAAGTCATTAATGGCAGAGCATGCTGATATCTTTATCGCTTTACCTGGGGGAGCGGGTACGCTAGAGGAGATTTTTGAGGTTTGGACATGGGCACAACTTGGTTTGCACAATAAACCCTGTGCTTTTCTTAATATAAACGGCTATTACGATGAATTGTTAGCCTTCATTGATAAGATGATCAGTAAGGGTTTCATGAAGCGGGAGTACTCTGAAATGCTGATTGTTTCGCATGATCCCGAAGACCTTCTTCAGAAAGCGTTATCCTATATTCCGCCAAAGCCGAAATGGCAGCGCTAGAAATGTAAAAAGGCATGGTGCGGATTTATCCCCGTACATGTTGAACATCCTTTCACGATGAAAGTGAGTGAGAGTATTACCGATTTTTCCTTTTGTAGTTATCGCTCTCCTGATTCAGGCCACGTATTTATGGTGGCCTTTGAATGTTTTACGCTGAAATTGAATGAAGCCTATTGGTTTACAAGAATGGCGTTATTTTAAGTAAATGATTCGGGTGAGTCAGTGCAGCCAACACACATGCAGCTTGACGTATGACGGGTGTAGCGTCTGAATAAACAGACTTCACCATAGCAGGTATATTCGCTTATGAAAGTCACGCTTGAGGAACTTCAGGCTTTTGTGGTGGTGATCGACACCGGTTCGATCACAGCAGCCGCGGAACAGCTTGGGCAAACCACGTCGGGCATTAGCCGGGCGCTGCGGCGCTTGGAGGATAAGCTGGGTACGACGTTGTTGCATCGTACAACGCGACGTCTCTCGCTTTCCGAAGAAGGCATGATGTTTCTTGAGCACGCCCGTGACGTGATTCACGCGGTGGAACATGCCGAAGAGCAGGTGCTGCTGCGCCATGAGCAACCGAGTGGACGGCTGCGGGTTAATTCGGGCTCGGCGTTTATGCAGCATGTGATTGTGCCTCTGGTGCCGGAATTTCGCCGCCGTTATCCCAAGATCGTTCTTGAACTCAATACCAACGATTTCATTATTGATTTGCTGGAGCAACATACCGATATCGCGATTCGCATCGGCATGCTCAAAGACTCTACCATTCATGCCCGCCCGCTTGGTGCAAGCAAGCTGCACATCGTCGCCAGCCCTGACTACTTAGAACAGCATGGTACACCTGCGACGGTCGAGTCATTGGCCGGTCATCGTTGTCTGGGGTTTACTCAGTCGGAGTCGCTGAACCACTGGCCGCTGCGGCATGGCCTGCAGGATTTCTACCCCATCACGCCGGTGCTGTTGGCATCAAACGGTGAGATATTGCGTCAGCTTGCGCTGCAAGGCGAAGGGATTGTGCGTATGTCTCACTTCCTGATCCGTGACGACCTGGCGGCGGGGCGGCTGGTGCCGATCCTTACTGGGGAAACGCTGGAAGCCAGCCTGCCGGTTTACGCGGTGTATTATCGCAATAGCCAACTGGCGGCGCGTATTACCTGTTTTCTCGATTTTATGAGCGAAAAGCTCACGGAAAATCCGCTGTGAGGCGTGACCCACAGCGGTAGAGAGGCGAGTAATACGCCGATCAGGAAACGTGTTCGTCCAGGTGCTGGCGATAATTTGCAAGATAAGTGGGGACGTCCGGTGCTTTCATCACATCATTGCAGATGAAGGTCGGCAGTGGGGATAACCCGATGAACTGGTTCGCTTTATGGAACGGCAGATACACGCCGTCCACACCCACGCCGTGGAAGAACTGTTCAGGATCCTCGAAGGCCTCCAGCGGCGCATTCCACGTCAGAGACAGCATGTATTTCCGACCCTGCAACAATCCCCCAGAACCGTATTTCTTGCTGGCATCCGAACGGCTGCGGCCATCGCTGGCGTAAAGTGAACCGTGACCGGCGGTAAACACCTCATCGATATATTTCTTCAGGATCCACGGCGTATCCATCCACCATCCCGGCATCTGGTAAATGATAGTATCTGCCCACAGGTAGTTCTGAATTTCCTGTTCAATATCATAGCCGTTGTCCACGACTGTCACACGGACGTCGTGGCCTTTATCGCGCAGAAAACTGGCTGCGGTATCGGTAAGGGTATGGTTCAACTCCCCTTTGGAGTGGGCGAATGATTTGCCTGCATTAATTAGCAAAATGTTCTGCATAGGTCTGCTCTCGAATCGGTTATCAACGAAGATGTTGGGCGTAGTCTAGAGGAGAGAGCGGTGCAGAAAAATGTGCGCTAGCGCATAACACTGTTGACTGAATATCAATAATCAAGGGTAAGAAGACACCATATTGAAATAATGCGGCGGGATAAGCGTATCGAGGAAAATAAAAAGGCAAGAAAGCCGTGGTGTGCGTTCTTGATGCTGTTCACTTAAGCCCGTTATTAGGGGAAACACAGGGGGAGGTTCCCAGTAGGGACGCCTCACCCCTGTGGTCACCCCGAGTATCTCGATGCTTAAACGCTTGGCATTATGGTACGCATTCTTGTCTGAGTGGTGGCGATGCCCGAATGAGGCATCGCCTGTTCAATGACAGCGTGAGTGATGCGGATTAGAAATCTACATTCACACCCAGTTGGAAGGAACGGCCAGGCTGCACGGAGAGTGCGCGGTCATACTGTCCCTGCCGATCGTTGGTTTCAATCTGGCGACTGCTGAGATAATCCCAATATTTCCGGTCAGTCAGGTTATACACGCCACCGTTAACTTTCACGTTCTTGCTGATGCGATAGTAAGCCGTCAGGTCAACCATGCCATAGCCGGGAATCCGCATATACTCTGTGTTAGAAGTGGGGATCGCATTACCCGCATTGGTATAGCTTTCGCGGCTGGTATCCTTGGCCTGTTTCCCTTTCTGGAAGGTGGAGGTCAGGGCAGCACCGTAGCGTTGGGAAGGATCGTCATAGGCGATACCTACCACGGCTTTCATTGGGGCAACGCTGTCGAGGTCGACATAGCGGTCGCCGAGGTAGCGGGATTGCGATTGGCCTTTGGTGTAGCCAAAGGCCAGCGTGGTGCTGAGCCCATCAACAGCCGGGAACCAGGTACCTAGCTGTATTTTACTGCTGACTTCGCCGCCGTAGATATAAGCCTTATCGCGGTTTTCCGCCTGATATATCGTACTGATGTTACTTGGAACATTGGTAAATTTATCGGGGTTAGCGCTACGACGGTAGCGGGTGTTGGCGATAAAATTCTTATACGTGTTGTAGAACAGCGCGGTACGGAAGGTGATTCCCTCCGTCGCTTCACCTTTTAAGCCCCATTCTACGTTGTTGCTGGTTTCCGTTTTGAGGTCGCTATTGCCGATAAAGGCATACTGGGACGGCCCGGCATAGTTGGCGTCAAGGTTGGTGCTGCCATAAAGCTGGCTGGCATCCGGGAACTGCGCGCCGCGACGGTACTGCACATAGGTTGTCAGCGTCGGGGTGATGTCATAGAGGAAGCTCAGAGAAGGCAGGATTTGCGTATCACTGTTGGCTTTGCCGTACAGCTTGTTGACATCGGATTCATTGATGACGCTGCCGTCACCGCTCAGACGAACCGTATTGGTCGGTTTGGTGCGTTGATGAATGGCGCGTACGGCAGGAACAACCGAGAAAGCGTGCCCCGCCAGATCCCACGTCACGGTATCCTGCACGAAGCCGCCAACGGTGTAGCTGTTGCTATCGGCTTCTGGCTGCATGATGTTATTCGCACCCGTTTGGTTAGGCGATTGCCTGAACGGACGCTCTGTTTTGCTTTGGCTGGCATTCAGACCCCAACTGAACTCGTGGCGATCCCAGCTTTTCACCATATGGGTATCGAATCCGTAGGTGGTGACATTGTAGTCGGAATAGACCCGGTGGCTATCTGCCGCCGCCATCCCCGTGGTTGCTGGCAGCCAGGTATTGTCGTGTGATTCGCTGTTTTGGAAGTAAATGCGGCTATCAACCAAATCGACCAGCGTGTTGTTGACGGGCGTCCAGCGATCTTTCAGGCTGGCGGTCCAGCGGCGTGTCTCGCTGCTCTGTTGCGCCGTGCCGTAAATGGTGTTGTTACCGCTTGGCAGATTCCCCCAGTAGTCATAATGGGTATGATTGGTTTTATGGTAATAATCCAGCGTACCAGTGAGCTGATGTTCGTCGTTGGCCTGCCAAATACCGGACGCCAAAATGGCGTTAGAGTGCCAGTTGGCGGGGTAAGCGGCGATCTCGTCGCTGTTATTACGCGTTTGCTGGCCGTCGCGGCGGCTGAGCACCACAATGCCGCGCAGTTCGTCATCACCGCCTGCAGCGGTGATGCCATTATGCCAACCATGGTTGGCGGAATCGTAGTCACTCTGGAAACCAAAGTAGTCCTGCTTGCCTGCTTTCAGATAATTATCGGCAGATTTTGGTCGAAAGGAGACGCTGCCTCCGAGTGCGTTGACAGTACTTTCTGCGGAGGTGACGCCTGACTCAATATCGACGCTGCTGTACAGGTAAGGATCGATATAGTCGCGTCCCATACCGAACGTATTGAATCCGGCACGGCTAGCGTAGCTACGGCCCGTGGCATTGGGCAGGGCGATGCCATCGGTATCGATCGCCACACGGTTGCTTTCAATGCCGCGAATGTTATAGCCCGTGTAACCGCCGCGGTCGAAGCCGCTTTTCCCTGTATTGCTGCCGCCGCTGGAACCTGTTGCGCTCACCAGAGGTTGATAACGCATGATGGTGCCAAAATTGTTGCCGCCTTCTTTTTGCATGTCTGCGGCTGTTAGCGTCGTACTTGAACCCGCTTTTTTCTCGATTTTCGGCGAGTTAACTATCATCACGTCGTCGGTCTGTCCCGTTTTTGCCGCCGAACTGTCTGGATTCTTCCCGCTGAGTGCGTTGTTGCCCGTGGTGCTATCCGCTGCCATGCTGTTCAGCGCGACGCCAGTCAAGATGCCGGTGAGAAGAATTTTATTTAAATTCTTGTTAATTAACATAATGATACTCTGCTATAAGGGTTGTTCTGGCCAGCGGCGTTGGGGGAAACATGGCGTGCTGGTAGCTAACGTCTGCAAAGGAAATGCAAGGCGTCGAATAACATTAATTATCATGTGGAAATGATAATTATTATCAATATGCTAAGCATTATCATTTGTTGTTGCAACGATGATGAATAATTCTTAATGAAACGGTATGTGTGCTATCAATACTGACGCGGCGGTGTATGCGCGATGTATCAATGAGGCGTAATGAAATTACCGACTTACGAAACTGACTGCTACGAGCTGGACGATGGCGAAGCGCTTAACCGCGAGTACCCGGACTCATTCTGGATTCCAGACAATGCGGTGCGTGAATCATTAGCACCCGACGATTTTGTTAAATTGATTTTCCGTATGGAAAAAACCGCAGGCGCGGATGAGCTATCGGTGGAAAGGATGTGGGTCAGAGTGACGAAAAAGCATCACGCGTTTTACGAAGGTGTTTTAGATAATGACCCCACGGGAAGTGACTGCGTGCGGTGCGGCCAGATTGTGATGTTTCAGGCTCGCCACGTAATTGGTATCTATGGAAAAGATGGCTAGCCGCGTTGCTATCCGTGCGCTGTTCTGATGGTTGATAGGGTATTTGTCGATGAAGATTGCTGCACTTAGGTCGAAGGCTCGGCGTAACACGCTGGAAGTCGAGCATATTCTTGCGGCGGCGAAAGCGCGCTTGCCGGGGTTGCGCGATGAGCTTAATCGGCTATCCGCTGAGTTTAACTGGTCTCACTCACCGTACTTGCCCGACGGTACACACGTTGTTCCGTTAGCGAAATGGGCTGAAATTGCAGGCGCTTATGCCGAGGAAGGGATTGAAGCACTCGGCGTGTTGGTGGCTGAACCCGACAATGTCGCGTATGTGATTGACCTACTGGAAGAGCTTCGGTCTCATGCCGCGGTGGATGCGCTGATCGCTTTCTTTGCTGGTGTCATGCAGGCTCCTGAACAGGCACCCGACACGGCATGGCGTCTTACTTCTACCTTTAACTTACTCCTGAGCATCAAAGGCAGCGTTGTGGCGACGGATGAGCAGGCAACCGCCGTTCGCACTTTCCTGATGCGGCTGTTACCGCTGGCGACGACGGAACATCAGACCTTACTGATATTCTGTGCGCTGCGTGGCGTTGGCGATTCATCCTCTCTGGATCTGCTGGCAAACCAGAACGATCTGGCTCCGCCCAATGACACGATAAGGATGAGCGCAATACGCGCTATTCGTCAGCGACTGCGAAATACACGCTGACTTTTTCCTTCGCTGCTACTGCAAGATGACCCACGATGTCGATTGAAATACCTGAATCCGTTCTTCCACTGTTTCACGCGGCAGGCTGGCCGCGTGCTGAAGCACAATCAATTCCGCCGTTTGTGCCGGAGAACCATCCGGCTTTCGCTATCCTGCGCGCGTTCAGTGGGCTGACGGTCGGGCAGTGTGGCACAGGAGAAGCATGTGCCAGTGGCGACATCGCTTTTGGCGGCAGTGAGGATTTGCAGGACGATGAAACGCTGCTCGAGTGGCAAGGTATTTTGAGCTCGACGTTAATTCTTGTCGGTGAAACCCACCATTCTCACGGTGCTCTGCTGATGGATAGCACGGGAGCCTGCTACGGGATGAGCTTTATCCATGATGCATTCTGGTTTGAAGGGGCAACTTTCGGTGCCGCCGTTGAACGCATTCTGCTGGGCTGCAAGGGGCAACCGATGCTGCGACCAGACCAGCCGTCAATTTCTGTGTATGGCGAAACGATTACCGCAGATCATCCGAGCGTTCATCGCTACCGCTAGCCACCTTCTCTGGCAACTGTCTGGTTCACACCGATAATCGTCCGGTGTGATGATTTTCTGAGACGACAGTGTTCTCTGTGGCGCGATTTCCTGTGAATGGTTCCCTGTGACATCACCTCATCAGATAAGGTACTATTCCCGCCAAACATACCGCCGCTATGGCGTGCCGGAAAGCGTAACCATCGCGCCGCGATGTGAGGGAAGTGAGATAAATGAGTGAGATGACTCATGACGGCGCAGAAAGCCTTGCGCTGCGCACGTTTACCGAAAATGCATACCTAAATTATTCCATGTACGTCATCATGGATAGGGCATTGCCGTTCATTGGCGATGGCCTGAAGCCTGTGCAGCGTCGCATTGTGTATGCGATGTCCGAGCTGGGACTGAATTCCAGCGCCAAATTTAAAAAATCTGCCCGTACCGTGGGTGACGTGCTGGGTAAATACCATCCGCACGGCGACAGCGCCTGCTATGAGGCGATGGTGCTGATGGCGCAGCCGTTCTCTTACCGCTATCCGCTGGTGGATGGTCAGGGGAACTGGGGGGCACCGGACGATCCGAAATCGTTCGCCGCCATGCGTTATACCGAATCGCGGTTGTCCAAATATGCAGAACTGTTGCTGTCCGAGCTCGGGCAGGGCACGGTCGATTACACCCCGAACTTTGACGGCACGATGCAAGAGCCGAAGATGCTGCCTGCGCGTCTGCCTAATATTCTGCTGAACGGCACCACCGGTATTGCCGTTGGGATGGCGACGGACATACCGCCGCACAACGTGCGTGAAGTCGCCGCCGCCGCAGTGATGCTGCTGGAAAACCCAAAGGCCTCGCTGGACGAGTTGTTGCAGCATGTTCAAGGGCCGGATTTCCCGACGGAAGCCGAAATCATCACGCCACGCGATGAAGTGCGTAAACTCTACCAGAATGGCCGTGGTTCCGTGCGTATGCGTGCGGTCTGGAAGAAAGAAGACGGTGATGTCGTGATTACCGCGCTGCCGCATCAGGTTTCCGGTGCCAAAGTGCTGGAGCAGATTGCCAGCCAGATGCGCGCGAAGAAGTTGCCGATGGTCGAAGACCTGCGCGATGAATCCGATCACGAGAATCCAACCCGTCTGGTGCTGGTGCCGCGTTCGAACCGGATCGATATGGATCAGGTGATGAACCATCTGTTCGCCACGACCGATCTTGAAAAAAGCTATCGCGTTAACATGAACATGATCGGTCTGGATGGCCGTCCGAGTGTGAAAGGGCTGGTCGAGATCCTGAGCGAGTGGCTGGTCTTCCGTCGCGACACCGTGTGCCGCCGTCTGAACTACCGTCTGGAAAAAGTGCTCAAGCGCCTGCATATCCTTGAAGGCTTGCTGATCGCGTTCCTGAATATTGATGAAGTCATTCATATCATCCGCACGGAAGATGAGCCGAAGCCCGTTCTGATGCGCCAGTTCAGCCTGAGTGAAACACAGGCTGAAGCGATCCTAGAGCTGAAATTACGTCATTTGGCCAAGCTGGAAGAGATGAAAATCCGCGGTGAGCAGGACGATCTGGCAAAAGAGCGCGATCAGCTTCAAGCGCTGCTGGCATCCGATCGTAAGCTCAGCAACCTGATTAAGAAAGAAATTCAGTCAGATGCGCAAGCCTATGGTGACGATCGTCGTTCTCCGCTGCGTGAACGTGGCGAAGCGAAAGCGATGAGCGAGCACGACTTTGTGCCGTCCGAACCGGTTACCATTGTGCTGTCAGAAATGGGCTGGGTACGTAGCGCGAAAGGGCATGACATCGATCCTAGTGGACTGAGTTATAAAGCGGGCGATAGCTTCCGCGCCGCCGCTAAAGGCAAGAGCAATCAGCCTGTGGTGTTCATTGATTCCACTGGTCGCAGCTATGCGCTGGATCCGATCACGCTGCCTTCTGCACGTGGTCAGGGCGAACCGCTGACGGGTAAACTCACGCCGCCGCCGGGCGCGACGATTGAACAGGTGCTGATGGCCGCGGACGATCAGTCGTTGCTGATGGCATCCGATGCGGGCTACGGCTTCGTCTGTACCTTCAACGATCTGGTGGCGCGTAACCGCGCGGGTAAAGCGATTATTACGCTGCCGGATAATGCGAAGGCGCTGGCACCGATCGAGATCAACGGCGACGATAACCTGCTGATGGCGATCACCGCCGCAGGCAGAATGCTGCTGTTCCCTGTCTCCGATCTGCCACAGTTGTCGAAAGGCAAGGGCAACAAGATTGTATCCATCTCCTCGGCTGATTTTGCGGCAGGCAAAGACCGTCTGACCTGGCTTTATCTGTTGCCACCACAGGCTTCAGTCACGCTGTACTTCGGTAAGCGTAAGCTGGTGCTGCGTCCAAACGAGCTTCAGAAGTATCAGGGCGAACGCGGGCGGAAAGGCACATTGCTGCGTGGGCTACAGCGTATCGACCGGATTGAGGTGGATGCACCGCAGCAAATTAGCACCGGCAGCAGCGAAGAATAACGCCTCCGTATTGTCATGTGCATGTTGAGAAAGGCGGTGTCATACCGCCTTTCTTTAGTTTCCGGTTGCCATCCCGTCGCAAATTGAATCACCGTGTGTTTTAGCGCGAAATCGCTATACTAGCGGCGGCTGTCGGCTCATGAGGTTGCTATGTTATCCATTTTGCGTTTTTTTATTGTCGTTATATTTTCGATTTTGATCTGTATTTTTGGCTTGTTTTACTGCCTGTTCAGCCCTCGAAATCCCCGCCATGTCGCGACCTTCGGCCATCTTTTTGGTCGCTTGTCCGTCGTGTTTGGCCTGAAAGTAGAAATGCGGATACCGGAAGAAGCGGCGCATTACGGCAACTGCATCTATATCGCGAATCATCAGAACAACTACGATATGGTCACGGTATCCAGCGCAGTTCAGCCTCGTACTGTTACCGTGGGCAAGAAAAGCCTGCTGTGGATCCCGTTCTTCGGGCCACTTTATTGGCTGACGGGTAACTTGCTGATTGACCGTGAAAACCGCGCTAAAGCGCATGGCACCATTGCCCAGGTCGTGAAGCATATTAAAGAGCGCAACACGTCTATCTGGATGTTCCCCGAAGGTACACGCAGCCGTGGACGTGGACTGCTGCCATTCAAAACTGGTGCCTTTCATGCCGCCATTAGCGCAGAAGTACCGATTGTGCCGATTTGTGTTTCTACGACCAGTAATAAGGTGAAATTGAACCGCTGGAATAACGGCCTCGTTATTGTCGAAATGCTGCCGCCTATTGATACCCGCGCATATACCAAAGATCAGGTTCGTGAATTGGCGACACACTGCCATGATGTGATGGCTGCCAAGATTGCGGCGCTGGATGCGGAAGTGACGGCGCGCGAAACAGCACACAAAAAATAAGTTTCCCCCTCGGGTTACGCGATTATTTCTTCCGATTGTCTATTCAAGAACGAATTGGAAGTTAAACTTTGCTTACGGTTAATGGATTTACGGAGTCATTATGTCACTCAGCCGACGTCAGTTTATTCAGGCATCGGGCCTTGCGTTATGTGCGGGTATGACGCCACTGGCAGCCAAAGCCAGTGGGAATTCCGCCGCATTGCCGATACCGCCATTACTGGAGTCGCGCCGAGGCCAGCCGCTTTTTCTGACCATGCAACGTGCCCATTGGGCATTCTCCGGTGGCCGCAAGACCTCCATTTGGGGAATCAACGGCCATTATCTGGGGCCGACGGTGCGGGTGTATGACGGCGACGACGTTAAGCTGATTTACAGTAACCGCCTGAATGAGCCTGTCGCGATGACGATCGGCGGGTTGCAGGTGCCGGGGCCGCTGATGGGCGGCGCGGCTCGTATCATCACTCCCGGAACTGACTGGTCACCGGTATTGCCCGTTCGTCAGCCAGCGGCGACTTGCTGGTATCATGCCAATACGCCGAACCGCATGGCTCCGCATATCTATAACGGGCTGGCTGGGCTATGGCTGGTGGAAGACAGCGCCAGTAAATCCCTGCCGCTTCCCAATCACTATGGTGTTGATGATTTCCCATTGATTATTCAGGATAAACGGCTGGATAATTTTGGTGTTCCTCTCTACAATCCACCTTCTAACGGCGGGTTTGTGGGGGACTCGCTGCTCGTCAACGGTGTGCAAAATCCCTTTATTGAAGTGTCCCGTGGCTGGGTTCGCCTGAGATTGCTGAACGCGTCGAACTCTCGGCGTTATGTGATGCGGCTGAGCGATGGCCGGGCAATGCATGTGATCGCCAGCGATCAAGGGCTATTACCGGCACCAATGGCGGTTAACCAGCTTTCTCTCGCGCCCGGCGAACGACGCGAAATTCTGATCGACATGTCACAAGGCGAAGAGGTCACGCTGACGGCAGGCGAGTCAGCCGGGATTATGGATCGTCTGCGCGGGCTGTTTGAGCCTTCCAGCATCCTGATTTCGACGCAAATACTCACGCTTAAGCCGACCGGTCTATTGCCATTAGTCACGGACAACCTGCCGATGCGTTTGCTGGCCGACAACATCATTGAAGGCAGCATCAGCCGCACGCGCGAATTCCGTCTGGGTGACAGTCTACCCGGCATCAACGGCGCGATGTGGGACATGACGCGGGCCGATGTGCAAACCCAGCTTGGCCGCTGTGAGCGCTGGATTATCCACGCCGACACGCCGCAGGCTTTCCACATTCAGGGCGTCAAATTCCTGGTGCGCAGCGCGAGTGGTCGTCCGCCAGCGGTGGAAGACAGCGGCTGGAAAGATACGGTGTGGGTAGATAGCGATGTCGAGCTGCTGGTTTATTTCACTCAACCTTCCTCAATGGCGTTCCCCTTCCTGTATTACAGCCAGACGTTGGAACTGGCCGATCGTGGCTCGACGGGACAGCTCATCGTACAATCTGCGATGTAAACCAACCCATAGCCCTGCCAGCTTCTCCGCGTTACCCTCCGCCGTGACAAATGTGACGGCGATGCTTATCTGTTTCTTAATGTGATCCACCTCTATTCAGACAAACCAAAATTAAAGATGCGAAGGCGTGCGGACGATATCTTATATATTGATGTTGCTATTAATTAAGGGTGAATGGCGTTTTGCGTCGCGTACTGTTTCGGGTCTGATGGGGGCTAAAAGAACATTTCTTATTACAACAATGTCAGAGTCAGAGCGTTTCGCTTCGCTATGAAATCGGTTCACTTTCTGTTTTAACCTTTACGCAGCCATAACGCTGCGTCACTAAAAGGGCTGCACTATGCGGGAATTACTGCTTTGGGTCAGGGATCAACTGGCTGGAGCGCCGTCGGCGCCTCGCTATATGCAGCTCGCGTCGTTGCTTGAATCAGAAATCGGCCGCCGTAAGACGTTATCCGGCCAGTTCTTACCTGCCGAAAGGCTGATTGCGCAGCAGTTGGGATTATCGCGCGTAACGGTTTCCCGTTCCCTGTCACTGCTGGAAGAAAAAGGGCTGATTGTACGCCAGCAGGGGGTGGGAACCCGTGTAGCTCAACGGCTTAACTACGCGTTGAGCGCCGAGGATGAAGGATTCACCGCGCTGATATTGAAACAAGGCGGCGTCGCTGGCAGCCTCTGGTTAGAAAAGGCAATACAGGTTCCGCCTGCTGCCATCGCCGCAAAAATGTCTCTACCGGAAGGCGAGGCCGTCACTTATCTGCGACGCGTCCGGCTCAGCAATGGTGAGCCTGTTTCGCTGGAAACGACCTGGATACCGCAAAAATTCCTACCCGACCCGGAAGCGCTTGAGCAGTCTCTCTATCAATATTGGGTGACGCGTGGCATCACGCCGGACAAAAAACGCTATCGTTTCAAAGCGATTGCCTGTAAGGCAGACATCGCCACGCTTCTTGGTATTGCGGCGGAGGCACCCGCGCTGTACTGCCAACTGCATGTTTATAACGAACGAGGTGAACTGCTGGAATACAGCGAAGCACACTGCCGTAGCGATGTGTATGAGATTCAGTTTGCCGATTAGAAGAACAATGCCAGCACGCTGAATGCTGGCATCGACGGTGGGTTAGCTCTTAGTCGTTTCTCGGCTCATCAGGATCCGAACCCAGACGCTTCCCGCTGTCCAGCTTGGCAATTTCCCCCAGTTCGTCTTTATCCAGACGGAAATCAAACACCTCGAAGTTTTCCTTGATGCGTGCAGGCGTCACCGATTTAGGAATCACCACCAGCCCGCTGTCCAGATGCCAGCGGATCACGATCTGTGCTGGCGTTTTTCCGTATTTGCTCGCCAGTTTACGGATAATGGGATGGTCGAAGACGCCTTCGCCACCCTGCGCCAACGGGCTCCAGGATTCTGTCTGGATATGGTGCGTGGCGTTCCAGGAATGAAGTTGCTTTTGCTGGAGAAGAGGATGTAGCTCGACCTGATCGATGACCGGCAAGACACCCGTTTCTTCTTTTAACCGCTGTAAGTGGTGAGTATGGAAATTACTGACGCCGATACTTTTCGCCAGACCTTGTTCCTGGAGTTTGATGAGCCCGCGCCAAGCATCCACGAAGGTGTTCTGTTGCGGGAGCGGCCAGTGAATCAGGTAGAGATCGATATAATCTAACCGAAGTTTTCTCAGACTCTCTTCCAGTGCTTTTTGGGGATCGGTGTGATCGCCATTCCAGAGCTTGGTGGTGATGAACACGTCTTCACGCGGCAGATTCGCGGAACTCAGTGCCTGACCGACGGCTTCCTCGTTCTTATAAATCGCGGCGGTATCGATCGCCCGATAACCGATGGACAAAGCCTCAGTCACGGCGATCACCGTGTCCTCACTGCTTGCTCGCCAGACACCAAGGCCCAACTGGGGCATGATATTGCCGTCCGCCAGCTTAACTTTCGGTTGCGTCATCTCATTCTCCTTTTATATCCGTTAATCCATAAACATATCATGGGCTTAACTGGATGGGCGACCTGTTCATATCACGGACATAGCGGAACGTGATCCCTAGCAGGAACAGGCATATGATTTCATTCTAGTAGAAAAATTCGTTGGCTATACGTTACCTGATGATAAAGGGAGCCGATTGGCTCCCTTTAACAGACACAGCTTTGAGGGTATATCGCGTGATATAGGGGTGTTTAATCGATAGCGTTTTCTCCTGTCACTCGAAGGATTGGGATCCGAGGGGCTTAACGCGCTGCCTCGTAAATCTTCTGGCTTTCTTCCAGCGTGATGTCACGGTGCTCGCCTAGCGCAGTCAGACCGTGCTCGTTGAGTTTGGTGACCAGCATTGGAATGGAACTGCCATCCAACTGATAGTCAGACATGCGGGTCGGCACGCCCATTTTCTCGAAGAAGTCACGCGTGGCAGCAATCGCGTCGTCGATGCGCTGATCTTCGCTACCGTCACGCAGGTTCCAGACGCGCTCGGCGTATTGCAACAGCTTGTCGCGCTTCTGGGCTTTTCTTGCCGCCAGCATGGCAGGCAGAACGATGGCCAGCGTCTGGGCATGGTCAAGACCGTGCAGCGCCGTTAATTCGTGTCCCAGCATGTGGGTTGACCAGTCCTGCGGCACGCCTGCGCCAATCAGGCCGTTCAACGCCATGGTGGCGCTCCACATCACATTGGCTCTGACCTTGTAGTTCTCCGGTTCAGCCAGCGCGCGCGGGCCTTCTTCAACCAGCGTCAGCAGCAAACCTTCCGCAAAACGATCCTGTACTTTGGCATCGACGGAATACGTCAGGTACTGCTCAACGGTGTGAACGAAGGCATCGACCACGCCGTTCGCGATCTGGCGAGCGGGCAGGGTGTACGTCACGACTGGGTCGAGCACAGCGAAAAGCGGCTGCGTGTGGCGTGAGCGGAAAGCGAGCTTATCGTTGGTCGATTTGCGGGTGATGACCGCGCCGTTGTTGGATTCAGAACCGGTCGCAGGCAGGGTGAGCACGGCTGCCAGTGCGATGCCGCGATCGATTTCCGCGCCACCGGTTTGCAGAATATGCCACGGGTCCTGCGCGGCTTGATAATCTGCGGCGGCAGCGATAAATTTCGAGCCATCAACCACAGAACCACCGCCAACCGCCAGCAGGAAATCAATCTTCTCCGCTCGGACGACCTCAACGGCTTTCATCAGCGTTTCGTAAGTCGGGTTGGGCTCAATGCCAGCAAACTCGCGTACGTTGCGGCCTTCTAAGGCGCGATAAACCTGATCCAGCACGCCATTGTGCTTCACGCTGCCGCCGCCGTAGGTGATGAGGATGCGGGCATCGGCAGGAATTTCTTTGCCTAATTCAGCAATCTGGCCTTCGCCAAACAAAATCTTGGTAGGGGTATGGAGTGTGAAATTTAGCATAGGTTATTTGTCCAGCTTAAAGCCCTGTTGGAGGATCGCGGGCAAAACTTTCGGGAAGTAGATGTGCTGATAGTAACTGGCGGTGTTATCACCCCAGTTGTCGCCATCTGCGCGACCGGCTTGCTGCCAGTGTGCCACCAGCGTTTGGTTATATTGCTCAATCGCCGCAGGCAGAACCTCCTCATGATAGCTTTCATCATGGCGGAATGAATTCAGCGGCAGGCGCGGTTTCTGATACGCAGGGATATCGACATAGCCGATAGCGACGCCTGCAACGGGGAACGTCAGTTCAGGAAGTTCCAGAAAGTCGATCATCGCCTGTGGGTCGCGACGAATGCCGCCAATCGGGACAATGCCCAGCCCAAATGAGCGTGCGGCGGCCATCAGCGTGCCGAGCGCGATGCCGACATCCGTTGTGCCGGAAATCAGGCTTTCGAGGCTTTCATGCGCGTGCTGCTGCTTGTCGCTCATGGCAATCCCGACCTGTGTTTTGTGCATATCCAGCACCACGGTAATGAAGACGGGTGCCTGGGCAATCCACGGCTGGCCGCCAGCCAATTCGGCAATGTGTGCTTTGCGTTCCGGGTCGCGGGTGACGATGAGCGAGACCTGCTGGGAGTTGACGGACGTCGGTGCCAGATGGGCGGACTGAATAATGGCATCCAGCACGTCATCGGGAATCGCTTTATCAAGATAGCTACGTTCACTGCGGTGTGAGGTGAACAGTTCAATCGTGTTATTCATGTCTTTTCCCGAGTAATGAGAGGGCAAATATATGCTCAGTATTGTCATCAATCTAGGGAAGACGTTCAATGCACATTTCTATTTGGTTATTGCCTATTTCTCCAAAATGCAGGAGAAAAGGGTGATAATAATTCGCAAGTATGTCATTTTGTTTCTTCTGTCAGGAGAGAGGCTTCGGGCAGGAAAAACGAACCAGTAGCGGGATAACACTATTTTGACGCAGACCCAATGCATGTTGACGGAACGCCAAGTCATGTCGACAGAAAGCCAATGCGAGCAGCTTGTTCAGAAACAGGTAGAGCTGCAACAGATTGAGCCGCAACAGGCGGTGCGGCAGCGTATCGTGCAGCAGGCAATACGCTGTTCAACCAAAAGCTGGGCTACGCCGTCGCTCGTGTCACAGGTCAGAATCCTTTATACGGAGCAGCATCATCCGCGTGTGCCGGTGATGTATGAACCGACGATTGTCATCATTTTTCAGGGCCAAAAGATTGGCTATCTGGGCGGAAAAACTTTCCAGTATGACCCGGAAAACTACCTGTTGATGACTGTGCCGCTGCCGTTCGAATGTGAAACGATAGCCAGCGTTGAGCACCCGCTGGTGGGGATGGCGATCCGTATCGATATCCAGATGCTTCAAGATTTGCTGATCGACATCGGTGACGATGACAGCGCGATCCGCCCCTGTTCCTGCACGTGTGGGGTGAACAGCGCGCCGCTGACCGATGAGATTCTGTGCGCCGTTGAACGGCTGCTAGATGCGATGAATAACCCGCGTGATGCCCGTGTGCTGGGCCCGGCGATTGTGCGCGAGATTATCTATCATATGCTTTGCGGCGAACGCGGTGCGGCGTTACAGGCGTTGGTGAATCGACACACGCATTTCAGCCAAATAGCCAAGTCTCTGCGGCGTATTGAAAACTACTATGCCGATAGCCTGAATGTGGAACAGCTGGCGGCTGAAGTGAACATGAGCGTCTCGGCGTTTCATCATAACTTTAAGGCCGTTACCAACACATCGCCGTTGCAGTACCTGAAATCCTACCGCTTGCATAAAGCGCGCGTGATGATGATCAACGAAGGGCTGAGAGCGGGCGTCGCCGCGGCACGCGTCGGGTATGAGAGCATGTCGCAGTTTAGCCGGGAATTTAAGCGCTATTTCGGTGCGACGCCGAGCGATGAAGTCACGAGAGTAAAAGCCGGTAACATGGCGGTTGAGGAAAGCTGAAGACGCTAAGAAAGCGTGCCGTTGCCCGATTTAGGCGACCGCACGTTTTTTGCGCCACACCACGATAGCCATGCCGATCAGGCCGCTAACCAGCAAAATAATCGGGAGCAGGATCAGCGCGGTCATCACCTGATCTTCATAGCGTTTGACCAGCGGAATGTGGCTGAGCGCATAGCCGAGCGTGACAATCCCCCCGACCCACAGCAGCCCGCTGAGCCAGTTGAAAATCTGAAAACGCGTATTGTTTAACCCCGAAATCCCCGCCATCGTTGGCAGCAGCGTGCGGATAAACGCTAAAAAGCGGCCAACCAGCAGCGCCGCCAGACCGTGCTGGTGGAACAGATGATAGGCGCGCTGGTGGTAATGGGCGGGAAGCTGTAACAACCAGCCTTTTACCAACCGAGTATCGCTCAGCCAGCGCCCTTGAAGGTAGCTGAGCCAACAGCCGAGGCTGGCGGCGATGGTGAGGAGAATCATCGTAGGGAAAAAGCTCATCACGCCTTTGGCAATCATGGCGCCTGTGAGCAACAGCAAGCTATCGCCGGGTAAAAAAGAAGCAGGTAGCAGGCCGTTTTCCAGAAACAGCGTCGTGAATAAAATGCCGTAAATCACCCAAATGACGTGGGGATCGGCCAGAGCACTAAAATCCTGCTGCCAGAGCGCCTGAATAATGTCGTGAACCACACTCATATTACTTCCCGCCAGTGACGATATTCACTATCTCTCAGGCTGCGGCAATGAAACGCTGGGTTACCTGAAATCTACTGTCTATCAAGCCTTAAAACTATCAAGCCCTAAAATCGGTATGGGGCCAAATGCCTTGCCGCATTGTGAGAATGCGACAGGGCTTAATGCTAAATTTTGGTTAAGGTAACGCGGTTTTTTGGTCAACGTTGACTCATGATTATCATAACGCATTACCCACCGCGCCGCAGGAGAAATCAAGGCACGGCGGCTTTATGGCCGTCACATTTTCTCTATTTTGTTTCCTGCTGGTCATTTGGCTACGTTGAGTCAGCTGACGACGTGCTAGGCTCCCAGTCTGCTGAAGCCCGCGGCCAGATCCTCGATCAGATCGTCACTGTCTTCAAGTCCAATATGTAACCGAATAAGTGTGCCGGTAAAATCCACACCGCCAGCAGGGCGGATGGCGGCCAGATCTTCCGGTTGATTCGCCAGAATCAACGACTCAAAGCCGCCCCAGGAGTACGCCATGCTGAAGTGCTCAAAATTGTCCAGATAGTGCGCCAACGCTTCTTTGCTCAATTTCTCTTTCAGCACAAAAGAGAACAAGCCGTTGCAGCCCTTAAAGTCGCGTACGTAGAATTCATGCCCTTTGCACTCTGGTAAGGCTGGGTGGTTAACCACCGCGACTTCGGGTTGATCCGCTAGCCATTTTGCAATGCGGATGCTGCTTTCCTGATGCTGTTTGAGTCTAACGCCCAATGTGCGCAGGCCGCGGCTGGCGACATAGGCGGTGTCGGCATCGACCATTTGTCCCATCAGGTAAGAGTGTTCACGCAACTGTGCCCAGCAGCGCTCGTTAGCGACCGCGGTGCCTAGCATGGCATCAGAATGGCCGACGATATATTTCGTACCGGCCTGAATAGAGATATCAATATCGAAGTCGAGCGCCTTGAATAAAATGCCTGCCGCCCAGGTATTATCAATCATGATTACGATCTCAGGATTGATACGGCGTACGGCTTGGACGATGGCGGGTACATCGTGTACTTCCATCGTGATGGAGCCCGGCGATTCGAGAAAGACGACTTTGGTGTTGGGTTGGATCAGTTCGGCAATATCTGCACCGATGAGCGGATCAAAATAGGTAGTGCTGACATTCAGCTTGTGGAGCACTTTCGTGCAGAAATCCTGCGTGGGCTCATAGGCTGATTCTGTCACTAGGATGTGATCGCCTGCCGCGACGAAAGAGAGGATCGCGTTAGAAACGGCGGCTGCGCCGCAGGGGTATAAGGCACAGCCTGCGCCGCCCTCAAGCTCCACCATGGCTTCCTGAAACGAGAAATGGGTCAACGTGCCACGGCGACCATAGAACAGCGCACCCTTGGCGCGGTTAATCGTGGCGTGTTTTTTGTCCTGTACGGTATCAAATACCAAAGAGGACGCGCGCTGAATAACGGGGTTGACGGAGCCGTGGGTGAATTTCTTGCTGCGTCCTGCGGCGACTAATGCTGTTGCCGTTTTTTTGCTTGTCATAACCACTATCACCTTTTCTGTTCAGTCCTGCCGGATGACTCACTACGCCGACTATTCCCGACAGTGAATGGTGGGGAATCGCGGGGGCATGATTGGATTTATAAGCGTTCGATTGATGAGGTCTACGTTATCACGGCTTGGTCGGCGTGTGGGCTTGAGTGGGATAAGATCGGGTGTAGATGAAAACATTTCAGGAAGAAAATGCAGGGAAAGCGCCATGTTGTTCTGCATTGTTGAACGACATGGCGCAATTGGGCGTGCCTTAACCCGTATGAACGCCAAAGAATTTGGGCAGCCAGAGCGAGATGGCTGGAATATAGGTGACCAGCATCAGCACAAAGAAAAGTCCGCAGTAGAAGGGCAGCATCGCTTTAACGACCTGTTCTATTTTCTGCTTACTCACCGCACTGGCGACGAAAAGCACCGATCCCACCGGCGGTGTAATCAGGCCGATCCCGAGGTTCACCAGCATGATCATACCGAAATGCACCGGATCGATGCCGAGCGAGTGGGCGACAGGCAGCAGAACGGGCGTCAGGATCAAGATCAGCGGTGCCATGTCCATCAGCGTACCGACCAGCAGCAGCATGATGTTAATCCACATCAGGATGACGTACTTGTTATCTGAGATGGAGGTGAAAAACTCGGTAATGCGGCTTGGCAGCTGCATGTAGGTCATGATGGCACCGAATGCGGCAGCGAAGCCGATCAGGATCATCACGATCGTGACGGTTTTTACCGTGCGGTACATCAGCTTGGGCAGTTCTGACCATTTATAATCTTTATAGATAAACATGGTCACGAAGAAGGACCACAGGCAGGCGATGGCCGCAGACTCGGTCGCGGTAAAAATACCGGACAAAATCCCGCCCATGATGATGACCACCGTCATCAATCCCCACAGGGTATCGACAAAAATTTTCAGCGCCTGACGGAACGGTACGCGTTCGCCTTTGGGATAGCCCCGCCTATGTGCGAAGCCGACGCACATCACCATCAGGGTCAGGCTGAGCAGCAGGCCGGGCAAGATCCCTGCGATAAACAGCGAGGCAATCGAAACGGTGCCGCCGGTTGCCAGCGAGTAGATCACAGAGTTGTGGCTCGGCGGCGTCAGAATTGCCTGCACGGAGCCGCTGGCGGTGACGGCGGCAGAGAAATCACGCGGGTAGCCCTTCTTCTCCATCTCCGGGATCATCACCGAACCGATAGAGGCGGTGTCTGCCACAGAGGAGCCGGATATCGCGCCGAAAAACGTCGAGGCGACGATGTTAACCAGCGACAAGCCGCCGCGAATAAAGCCGACAAAGATGTAAGCGAAGCTGACCAGCCGACGGGCGATGCCGCCTTCGGCCATAATGGCACCTGCCAGAATGAAGAAGGGGATTGCCAGCAGCGAAAATTTGTTCACGCCGTTGGTAATCTGGATCATGACCGCCTCAAGCGGCAGATCGATCCAGAAGGCACCAACAATAGCGCTCAACCCTACCGCGTAGGCGACGGGAACGCCGACCGCCAACAGCACGGCCAGCGTGGCAATAAGAATAAATGCATCCATGGTATTGGCTCCGAATTAAGAACTGCCAAGCATTACCACAGGGCGTTTATCCTGCGGGCCGAAAAACATTTTTTCGATGATGAACAGCACGGTGATTAATGAGCCAATAGGTAGCGGCAAATAGCTTTCACCTGCGGTTAATAATGGAAACTCCGCGACGGGCTGTTCCCATAATTCCATGCAGAGCACGGTGCTGTAATAGAGAATAAACAGGCTGATTAACAGCATCAGGAGGTTCGCCAGATGAACGCAAACCTTCTTACCGGCTTCTGGCAATCTGTCGGTCAACATACTGACGGCAATATGTGAGTTGGAACGGTAACTGACTGCGGCGCCGACAAAAGTAAACGTCACCATACAAATAATCGAAATGGGTTCAGGCCAGGATAACGCAGCATTTAAAACATAGCGTGCGAATATACCGACAGGAATAACAAGCGTCATAATTAATAACGCCAGACCAGAAACCCACATGGCAATACGATAGAGTACATCCATGCTGGAAAGATAAGACTGTGCCATTTTTCCACCTATATTCACTCCGCTGAGTGATAAGCGAAGAGGAATCAATCTTGCTGATTATTGATATCAGGCCATTAATGGTGGCGGATAAATAGATAATTAGTTATACCCGTCATACTTCAAATTGCTTGTGCGTTGGCTGCCCTTACTCACCCCAGTCACTTACCTGAGTAAGCTCCTGGGAATTAATGAGCCTCATAAATGAAGCTCACCCTTCGGGCCAGCGCTAGCGCTGTTCAAATCGGTTAGAACCGATTTGTCGTGCGATTGCCGCATTACAAGGCCATGCGGCCTTGTCCTAAAGGACCAACGCAGAGCGTTGTTCAAAACGCTCACGTTTTGTCACGCAACTCGAATTATTTAGGGCATATGAAATCGCTGACAAATCCGTCGAGCGGTGATAATGGATAAGTCTTCCATTATCACCGTTTTCATTTCGCAAGTCGGTTCGTCAATCGTCTTCTATTTATCCGCTGGGAGCGGTCTCGATTATTGAACGTCAGCGACGGCTTTAATCAGATCCTGATATTTGGCACCAAACTGATCGCGGACGGGCTGCGTGGCTTTGAAATAGTACTCGGTATCGATGTCATGGAACTGAACGCCGCCGGCTTTCATTTTATCCAGAGATTGCTGAGTATATTCATTCCACAGCACGCGCTGTTCTTGCTGTGCTTCTTTCGCCAGCTTCAGGATAAGATCCTGATCCTCTTTAGAAAGTTTGTCCCATTTGGTTTTGGAATACAGGAACAGCTCAGGAATAATGAAGTGGCGGCTCCAGGTATAGTTTTTCACTACAGGCAGATAGTTGTGTGCGACAAATGTTGGTGGGTTATTTTCGGTGCCGTCAATCACGCCGGTTTGCATACCGCTGAAGACTTCGCTGACGCCCATGGCAATCGAGTTGGCCCCCATCGCTTTTAGCGTTGCCAGCGCGACTGGGCTACCCTGTACGCGAATTTTCATGCCCTTGAGGTCTTCAGGTTTTGCAACGGGCTGCTTGGTGATTAAATTACGCGTTCCCGCGTCCATCCAGCCCAGAAAAATCAATTTTGATTTACTGCTATGGGTAATTTTGTCACCAATTTCCTGACCAATTTTTCCATCCAGCACGTTGTGAAGATGATTTTCATCACGGAAAATATAGGGCAGAGTGAAGACTTCTATTTCTGGTAAAATAGCGGCGACGGGCGTCATTGATACGCGGATAATATCAATCGCGCCGAGCTGCGCCTGCTCAATCATTTGTTTTTCATCACCTAATACGCCTCCGGGAAAGGTTTTAATTTCCAGCCTGCCATTAGTAGCGGCCTTTAATTTCTCTCCCATTTTTTGTACAGCAACGACATTAGGGTAACCTTCAGGGTGAACATCGGAGGCTTTAATTTGTTGTGCCTGAATCGCTTGGCTCATCAGGAGTGCAGTAGAACCGAGACAAACGCCGATCAATGTTTTCGACAGCTTCATTGAGTTATCTCCAGAGGTAGGGTGACAGTATCGATAATCAAATGGCGATTTAAAAATATAAACCCATGAAAAATAGTGTAATGAAGAGTGGGTTTAATGATGAGAAGACGACCGCCTATTACGTATTATTGTGGCGTGTGTCAGTATTCTCTGCGAGTTAAGCTAACCTATTATACAACTTCGTAGAATGACTCGTGTCACAAAAGAAAAAGCTAATATGAAATGCTATTTTATATGGACTTTATTCCTATTTGACTTATAGGAATATACGTAACTTGGTGTTTTTATTTATCTTATTATGTACATATATATCTATTTATTTCAGTAAACTTATCGCCAGTTATCATGAAATGGTGTGATAACTTAATGTTGATCACAAAAAGCCGATCGTAAAAATTTTGGTTAACACTGTGTTTTAGGGGGATCTCCCGCCTGATATATTCCTGAATGCTATTATTCTTGCCGTTCTTATGCTTTTCCTGCTGATGTGCGAGCAATACCCTCTGAAATCCTGTCAAAACGCAAGGAAAGTGCGTTATCTGATGTAAATAATAATGAGAACGACTATCAATTCGTTCAGGGTTTGGTATCATTTCAGGCTGCGTTATTGCGGCATTATACCTGTGGGTATGTGCGGATATTGTACAGAACAGATGATTGTACAGAACGAATGGTGGAGGCACAGCGTGAAGACGGCTGTCAATAATACAACTCAACAGGTGTTATCAACCTGGCAAAAAAAACGTGGCGCGTTCAGCGCATTTTCCCGTAGCGTGCTGGTTATCCTGCTGTGTACGGCGGGACTAAGTGGAAATGCGTTTGCGGCTCCGGCAACGACACCGTTATCGACAGAGAATGCAGCGCCAGCCGCGCAGCCTGCTGCTGCGTCCCCTTCTGCTCCTGTGACGACCGATGCACAAGCCCCGACATCAGCGCTCACGCTGCCTGCCAGCGCGGCACCGGGCACCAATAACCTGATGAAAACCGATTTGTCCGTCTGGGGTATGTACCAGCACGCGGATGCCGTGGTGAAAACGGTGATGATCGGTTTGCTGCTGGCTTCCGTGATTACTTGGGCGATCTTCTTTAGTAAAAGCGTTGAGATGTCTGGCGCGAAACGTCGTCTGCGCCGTGAGTATCTGGCGTTGGAACAGGCGAAGACGCTGGACGACGCGCTGGAAACCGCTGACGCATTCAAAGCAGGCAGCGTCGCACAGCAACTGCTGGTGGATGCGCAGAACGAACTGGAGCTTTCCGCGCGTTCTGATGACAACAATGGGATTAAAGAGCGCACCGCGTTTCGTCTGGAACGTCGCGTAGCGGCTACCGGGCGTCACATGGGACGTGGTAACGGCTATCTGGCAACGGTCGGCGCGGTTGCACCGTTCGTGGGGCTGTTTGGTACGGTATGGGGCATCATGAACAGCTTCATCGGTATCGCACAGACGCAAACCACGAATCTGGCGGTGGTCGCACCGGGGATCGCAGAAGCTTTGCTGGCGACGGCGATTGGTCTGGTTGCTGCAATTCCTGCGGTGGTTATCTATAACGTCTTTGCACGCTCGATTGCCAGCTACAAAGCGATGGTCGGCGATGTTGCTGCACAAGTGCTGTTGCTGCAAAGCCGCGATCTTGACGTGGCTGCCAGCAACGATAACCGGGCGTCTTCAGCAGCGCATAAACTGCGGGTGGGTTAATCATGGCGATGCATTTGAAGGAGGACGTGAGTGATGACGGTGAAATGCATGACATTAACGTCACGCCGTTCATTGACGTCATGCTGGTTCTGCTGATTATCTTCATGGTAGCGGCCCCGTTGGCCACAGTGGACATTCGTGTCGATCTGCCTGCGTCATCGGCAGCACCGCAGCCGCGGCCGGAAAAACCGCTCTACCTGACGGTAAAAGCGGATAAGCAAATGTTCCTGGGGGAAGAGGCGATTAATGAGCAGTCGCTGGCTCAGGTACTGGATGCAAAAACCAGTGCTAACAAAGAAACGACTATCTTCTTTCAGGCGGATAAAAGCGTCGATTATGAAACCATCATGAGCGTGATGGATTCACTGCGTAAGGCGGGCTACCTCAAGGTGGGTCTGGTCGGTGCGGAAACCGCTGCTGCTAAATAACGGTTGAAGGTTGTGTTTTAAGAAGGAATGCGGGGTGAGGATTCAAACCGCGTTCCTTTTTTTACGTCTGTAGGTTTACGTCTAGATGATGGTTCGGCGCTTGGGCGTTAGCCTACGCCCGCGAGTCTGGATGACGCCAGTGAATACGCGTCGGGATATAGCGTCGATCTTCTTCAAGCGGCTGTTGCGCAATCAAGCTCGTAATCATTTCAAAGCTGTTGCGTGCCAAGTTCTCACAATCCTGCGCCACGGTATCGATTTTCAGCGGCAAGCAATCAAACAGATAGTGATCGTCAAAGCAGCACAGTCGAATGCCGCTTTCCATCAGGTTATGCTGGTTCATATAACGCAACACACCCTCCATCAGGCCACAGGCGGCAACAAACAGCGCTTTTGGCGGACGACCCAGCGTGGCACACAGCTGAGCAAACATTTCATAACCCGCGCTGGGGTGATAGCTGCCGTGAATAATCCACTCTGGCTTGCAGTCGATACCTGCGCGCGTTAGTCCAAGCTGGAAGCCTTCCAGACGGTGGCGAGTGGGGGAAATTCGCGGCT
Source organism: Pectobacterium odoriferum (assembly GCF_009931295.1). Classification (NCBI taxonomy): domain Bacteria; kingdom Pseudomonadati; phylum Pseudomonadota; class Gammaproteobacteria; order Enterobacterales; family Pectobacteriaceae; genus Pectobacterium; species Pectobacterium odoriferum. The sequence goes on from NZ_CP034938.1 coordinate 423,622, forward strand.
GGCCGCCAAGGAAATAGAACTCATCACGATTCTGGCGGGCGATATGCTCGACCATCTCCGCTGTGGATTCTACTGCTTCGGAAATGACCATCGGCAGTGTTGAATCACCAATTACCCGATCAAACTGTACGACGGGCAACTGCTGATTAATTTTCTGATATTCGACATCGCTTAACAGGCTGGAAGCGACAATCAGGCCATCGACCTGACGCTGCACCAGACTATTGACCGCCATCATCTCCTGACTGGCGTTTTCGTCGGTGCAGGCAATCAGCAACTGTAGCCCCGCTTCACGGCACAACATTTCCAACTCGCGGGAAATCACGGCAAAGCCGTAGTTGGTCATTTCTGGCACCACCAGCCCCAACGTGTTGCTGCGTGAGGAACGCAGCGAACGGGCGTGAATACTGGGCTGATAACGTTGTTCGTGCGCGACGGCTAAAATGCGGTCGCGGGTTTCATCAGAAACGCGAAACTCTTTGCTGCGTCCGTTAAGCACCAGACTAGCGGTGGATTTTGATACACCGGCCAGCGCGGCGATGTCACTGATTGTTATGCGTTTAGTCGGTTTCACCGCGAGGTCTGCTATCAGAAAAAAGGGAAGTTATTCTATCACGCATGGCGCTAACAGCCAGTGCTGTAGCGTTAATCGCCCAGAGCCGCTGAATGTCATGGTTGCTTCGCTTTCCGGGAAATAGCGTGCAGACATCACGGCTTCGCCGTCGTTGATGAAAATTTCAACGCTGGAGCGATCGCACAGGATCTGCAATTGGCTCAGGTCACCGCGCCAGTAGCGATGCTCGGGTTCGCCGGTACGGCGGTTACGTCGGCTCAACGTGACGCGTTCACCGTCCCAACAGAGAACCAGCTGAGAGGCGAGGTTGAACTGAAATTCCCCCTGTACGGCGATGAGGATTTCTGCGCTGCTAGTGTGAAGCGGAGGCGCGTAGTCTGCGGCACCATGCCAGGTGTAATGCTGCCTGCGCAGTTGTTGCAATTCGCGCGCAGGACGTTGATAAACGCGATCGCCATGCAGCGTGAGTTCACGCGGACAGGTCATGGTATGGATCCAGCCCTGTTCGATCGTGGGTTCAAAAAACTCATTGTCGTCAGGAATCGACATCCAACCGAACAGCAGGCGTCGCCCGTCTTCACTCAATGTTGTTTGCGGTGCGTAAAACTCAAAGCCGAGATCCAGTTCGTGGAAATCCTGATGTGGGTAAGCGCCACTTTCGTAGTCGAGTGAACCAATGAAGTAGCCCGCCTGAAAGGTATTCAGGTAGCGTTCGTCTTCAGCGGGAACGCCCTGCGGGCAGCAAACCAGTACGTCTTTGCCATCCAGCAGGAACAAGTCTGGGCACTCCCACATATAGCCAAAATCACCGAGGCCACCTAAACGGGAACCGGCGATCTCGCTGATCTTCTCCCACGCCAGCAGATCGGCAGAACGGTAGAGCAGCACCTTACCTTGCAGGCAGAGATCTTGGGCGCCGAGTACCATGTACCAGTGGTCGTCATGACGCCACACCTTGGGATCGCGGACGTGCCCAGTGTAGCCGTCAGGGAGCGTCAGAACTGCTCCCAGCTTGTCATATTCACCGTTAGGGTTCTCACGGGCGAGACACTGAAACGCGGTACGCGAACCGTCATCGTATTTGACGTTACCGGTGTAAATCAGCGTGATCGCACCGTGATCTACCACAGCAGAACCCGAGTAGCAGCCGTGGCTTTCATAGCTTTCGCTTGGCACCAGCGCGACGGGTTCATGCTTCCAGTTCACCAAATCGGCGGAACTCCAGTGCCCCCAGAATTTCGCTCCGTGGGCACAGGCCAAAGGATTCCACTGATAAAACAGATGGTAACGCCCGTTGTGATGAATAAATCCGTTCGGATCGTTAAGCAGACCAACATACGGTGACAGATGCCATTCTGGGCGATAAGGATCTTCCTGTTTTCGTGACTGGCCTGACATCAGGGCGTGCGCCATGCGTTTTAGTAAGTGGACTTCCTTCATTATTCGCTATCCGTTTTATATTTCAGCAGTAAGGAAAGGATAAAGGCGGCACCGAACGCAATTAACATCCCGACCAGGTAGTTAAGCATCGATCCCCCTTGCACAATAGCCAGCCCCGGAAAACCGGTCAGCCCGACGGCCGTCATATTGACGTGATTGAAGACCACCCATGCGCCACCGAGCGCACCGCCTGCCAGTGCTGCCAGGAACGGTTTAATGAAGCGCAGGTTGATACCAAATATCGCGGCTTCCGTGATACCCAGCAGACAAGAAAGCCCGGCAGGAACGGCAATCGCTCGGGTTTTGGCATCACGCGTTTTGAAGTAGACCGCCAGACATGCGCCGCCCTGCGCCACGTTCGCCATCGCCCAAATCGGCAGCAGGAAATTGACGCCGATATTCGGGTTGCCAAGCAGTCCGGCTTCAATCGCATGGAAGCTGTGATGGACGCCAGTGATGACGATGACGGAATAGAGGCCGCCGAACAACAAACCGGCCAACCAGCCAGCGTGAGCAATCAATGTGCTGAGAACCAAAGAAATACCATCGCCCAGCGCACGTCCAGCCGGGCCGATGAGTAGCATGGCGACAAAACCGGAAATGATGACGGTCAGGAACGGCGTGACGATGATGTCCAGTGCGTCCGGTACGATTTTACGCAGGCGCTTTTCCACGATGCTCATGAACCAGACGGCGAGCAGTACCGGGAACACAGTGCCCTGATAGCCGATCATGGCAATGTCCATGCCGAAGAAGTGCATGGTCTGGAAGCCCCCAGCGACGCCCCAGGCGTTGGTCAGCGCTGGGTGAGTCAGGATGCCGCCCAGCGTCGCGCCCAGATAGGGGTTACCGCCGAATTCCCGCGCGGCAGTAAAACCGATCAGAACAGGCAGGATAATAAATGCAGCGGAGCTGAACATATCCAACATGACGAAGATCGCACTGCTGGAATCGACCCAGCCGTAGGTCTTGATCATGCCGAGCAGTCCCATCAACAGACCAGACGCGATAATCGCTGGCATGATGGGGACGAAGATATTCGAGAGCAGACGCGCCAGTCGTTGCAGCGGGTTCAGCTTTTTCGCCGCGATGGAGGCGGCTTCAGATTTGCTCGATTCACTGATGCCTGCCGCTTTGATGAACTCGGCATACACTTTGTTAACCAACCCGGTGCCGAAAATGATCTGCATTTGCCCGGCATTCTGGAAGCAGCCTTTCACGCCGTCGACGTTCTCAATCGCTTTCTTGTCAGCCAGACTGTCGTCATTCAGCACCAGACGCAGGCGAGTCGCACAGTGGGCAGCGCTGGCGATATTTTCTTTCCCGCCGAGAAGGGGGATCAGTGCTGCGGCGGTTGTGTTGATATCCATGTTATTCCTCTCTATATATGCACTTTCTTTGGCGTCGATTAGCGCGTAATCGACGCCAAGGTCAGGCAATTATCAGAACCAGGTTTCCATCTGGATACCGAAGTTCCATTCGCCGCCTGCTTTAAAGCCGGTGGAGCCAAAGGTATCTTCACTGGAGTAGTTATCCAGGCGTTTATCCCAGTCCATGTAGCTGGCAAACACACGCAGTTCAGGGCGGCTAAAGAAGTTGCCGATATCGCCGACCTTGAATGTCGGTGCGAAGGTCAGCTTATAGAAGCCGCCGCTAACCTGATTCAGGCTCCGATAGCCGCGTGGGTCGAGGTCCATGTATTGATAACTGCCTTCATAGGCCAGTGCAAAGTTTTCGGTGATTTCCTGAATCAGGCGCGCATTAAAGGTGATCCATTCGTAGCTATCGCCGTTGACGTAACGGTCTTTGCTGGTTTGCGCCAGAATGGACGGCGCGAAGCTCCAAGTCTTGTTCAGTGCTGTTGTGCCGTAGGTCGCAAAGCGCCAGGTGTTGGCATCGTTAGTCAGGTTGCCGTCAGCACCGATGTTTTTCACTTCACCGCCCAGCCCGTGGCCGTAAAGGATCGCGGTTTTCGATGTCCCGTCGCGTAAGCCATAGAAGCTGTCGCCGTGGTAAGCCACCATCGCGTGATAGCCTTTGTCGCCTGCATTGGTATTGGTGACGGTGAGATTATCGCGGCTGGTACCGGTATTTTCTTTTACATCGTTGTTCTTCGCGGTTAATCCGCTCAGCATGAACTGGAATGGCCCGACGTAGTTATTAGCGGTAAAGACGTAGTTTTTGATGTCGTTATCCAGCGAGGTAATTTCGCCGAGGCTGCGACCATACAGCGAGAAGTTACTCTTGGCGCTATCCGCCCATTTCACGTCGTAGATCCCGCCGCCGGTGCCCGCGAGGAAGACCACGTCGCTGTCCAGCCAGTGAATATCGAAGTTATCGCGATCGAAACGTTTACCCGCCCACAACGTGGTGTCCTTAAAGGCACCGGTGAAAGTTGGCAGTGAACCCAGCTCGACGAAAGCTTCACGAATGTTGAGGTCGCTGGTGGCGGCCGTCCAGTCGTTATAGCTGCGCTGGCCGTCCGCCATCATCACCTTGAAGCGGGTGGTTGCGCCGTTATCCAGCTTCTGTTTGTGCTCCAGTTTGATCTCGACGTAGGTGTCGTCTTCATTGCCTAAACGGCCAATATGTCCGCCAGTCTGACCCGCAGGGGACATGCCCGGCCCGATATCGGTTTTGGAACTGGTGGCAGAATCATTGATCGACAGGCCAGAACGCGCGTAACCGTGGAATTCAAATCCATCAGCGAACGATTTCTGCTTGGCCAACGCCGTCGTGCGCTGTTCCACCTGCTGGGTTTTTTGTTCGGTTTGGGTCGTGCGGGTCGCTAGCTGCTGGGTTTGCTTTTCAGCGGCATTGGCTCTGGCCTCGGCGGCTTGTGCACGGGCTTCAGCCTGTTGCAAACGCTGTTCCATGGCGTTCAGGCGGGCTTCAATACTATCGGTGTTGGCAGCGGAAACATAAAAGGGGGAGGAAAGTAATAATCCTATCGTCACAGCAAGGTGGCTTGGTTTCATTTTTTCGTTCTCGTCGTGAAGGAGATTTATTGTTTTTGGATTTCTCGTGTTTAGCTGAATTGCTAAACCGGTTTTTCATGAGAAAAATAAAAGCCAGCAGAAGGGTTAGCAAGAAATTTCACTCGCCCGATTCTGTAACTGTGATCCTGACTACAAAACCGGGCGGTAACCGTATTAAGCGAAGGGCTTTAGTGCTTGTTTACGGGAGGGCGTGCAACTGCTGCGCATAGGGGAGTGCGGTCATCGCGCCTTTTGCTGTGGTGGCCAGCGCACCGCACCGCTGCGCCTGCGCGATAATCGGGTCCCAGCTAAGCGGCTGTGACAGGTCGTCATACTGCGCCAGGCCGTGCAGTAAACCGGCGACGAAGGCATCCCCCGCACCAGTCGTATCGACGGGCGTTACCAACGGTGCGGCAAAGTGTCGTAGCTGGTGGCGGTCGTGCAGCCAGACGCCTTCGCTACCTAGTGTCACCAGCAAGAGTTGGGTGGGGTAGCGCTGCATAAACTGCTGAATCCCCGCTTTAACATCCGGTGTTGAACAGAGAAAGGCTAGCTCTTCACGCGATAGCTTCACCACGTCGGCCAGCATCAGCGCTTGTGTCAGACAGTCGCGCAGTTCCTCCTCGCTTTGCCAGAGATCGTCACGGATATTCGGGTCGAAGCTGACGCGTCCCTGTGCGGCTTTCACCTGCCGCATCGCCTCAAATGCGGTACTGCGCGAGGGCTCCTGCGAGAGTGCAATCGAGCAGAGGTGCAGCCATTCTCGCTGGTTGAACACCGGCAGGTCTTCCGACTGTAAAAACAGATCGGCACTCGGGCGCACCATGAACGTGAAGGTGCGTTCCCCTGTTTCATCGAGGCTCACGACCACGGTTGAGGTTCGATGGAGTCTGTCGTGTGTCATGTAGCGGGTATCAACGCTTTCCTGTTCCAGAACCGTTTTTAGAAAATGGCCAAAAACATCGTCGCCGACGCGACCAACAAAGGCACTGTTTCCCCCGAGTCTGGCAATGCCGACCGCAACATTAGCGGGCGCGCCGCCAGGGCATTTCAGATAGCGTTCCGTATCTTCCGGGATGAGATCGACAACCGCGTCACCCATGACCCAAATTCTGTTTGCCATAACGTTACTCTTATCAATGATAATTAGACTGTTTGCTAAAATAGAAGAATCGGTTTAGCTACGCAACGTCATTATGAAAATGTCTGCGTAATTACCTACAACGAGGAAATAAGCAGAGGGAGAGGCAGTTAGTTACAGGAATATATTAAGTGTTTGGATAATCATGTTTTTTTGACATAGTCGTGTAAAGAAAGGAAAGTGAACGAGAGCGGGTTTTTGAAATCGCGGGCTAAATAAAATACATTCTTGCCCGATACTCTCTATGTCGTTTGGCAGTACAGCGTGACTGTCACCAAGGAAGATACCAAGAAGGAGAGAAGGGCATGGCTCATAAAATCTTGGATAACATGTTGGATGAATTAAAGACCGTGGTTAAACAGCACGTCGGCGATAGTGCTGATGTTCAGATCGACATACGCTATCTGGAAGGAGGACGTAAAACACTTCGTATTACTATTCCTGATATTTCCACCCTGGAAATTGAATTTAATCGGCGTTCCGATCGTGCGTAATTACAACCTGCTTTGGGGAATATGGGCGATATGGGCTTTATTGGTTATCGCCTGGCTTGTTGATATTTATAGCGAAATTCCCCTTCTCTATTACGGTCAGGGAGTGGCTGCTGTACTCGCCGCAAGTGCCGTGATTGCATTTTTCTATACTGTTAAAAGGAATAACACGATGTTTTCATTTGATAAAAACAAGAAAGACGTAAAAGAACCGCAAGGGCGCAGTGAAATAAACAGCTCTCCCGCTATTCCCCCATCGAACGAGTTGATTAATTCAGTGAACCCTGTGCGCGTGAAAAAGGACACCTTCATTTCTCAGGGGGCGCGTATGACCGGCTCTCTGTCCGTTGAGGGCAACATCACCGTAGAAGGTCAGATAGAAGGTGATGTGCAGTGTGATAACACGATTAAGGTAGAACACACGGGTCAGGTCAACGGCGAAATGAAATCGCAGCAGATCGTCATCAATGGCCGTGTGGAAGGGCGCGTAGTCGCCAGCGTTGTGGCGATTCTGGCGCAGGGAAAAGTGTTCGGCGATATTTTCACCGATGAGCTCTCCATCGAAAAAGGCGGCGCCTTCACCGGCCAATCCCACCCGCTGACCCCGCCAACGCAGAGCCAGGAAAAACTGACCTACGTGGAAAAGAAAAAAGAGAAAACCGGCAAAGCACCCGTAGAGCAAGAGAATGTCGTGGCGCTAGCGAGCAATGCGCCAACGGCGTGACGTCGTAAGGTCATTCTGACAGGTAACGCCTATGCACAAGGAAGATATCATCGACCGGCGCTATTTTCAGTATTGGGGAAAAGCAAAAAGATCCGCGGATGCGCTGGAGGGGGATGATTATCATCTGCTGCCTTATCACGGTTTGGATGTGGCGGCCTGCGGTTATTTCTTATTAAAGGGAAACTATTTTCAGGCTAACCATGTGCTGCGTGAACTGGTATTTGGCGATGATGATGTCGCCGCATGGTTTGCGTATTTTCTGGCTTGGCACGATATCGGAAAATTTGCCCGTGGTTTTCAGGGCAAATATGCCAACCCTGATTCCCCGTTAGTCCAGTATTCGGGGCAGTCCGGGAGGGACAGGCATGACGATCTGGGCTTCTGGCTATGGACGATGCGTGATGACATTCCCAATTTATTTCCTTTAGGGACGAAAAAGCCCACTTCGGTGGTGAAAAATACGCTGGAGATCTGGCTGAACATTGTTACCGGACACCACGGCAAACCGGCGGCGGAATGCAAAGGCAGTCTGGCTTTTCATCGTGATGATTATCTGGCGGTAGAACATTACCTGCATGATCTGGAAACGTGTTTTCCCGACGCGTCTGCGTTCCCTGCCTGTTTCGCTGATAAAGGCTGGCGAAACAGGCTGAAGCAGCAAAGCTGGGCGCTGGCTGGCTTGACCGTACTGGCGGATTGGCTGGGCTCGCGCCAGCAGGATTTCCGCTATTGCAGCACGCCGATGCCGCTTGAAACCTACTGGCGTGAACACGCGCTGCCGACGGCAGAAAAGGCCGTCTCGCGTTTGCCACGAACCCCGTCTACTGCTCCTTTCCATTCTATCCAACAGCTCTTTCCGTTTATCCAACGCCCAACGCCGCTGCAACAGCAGGCGCTGGAGGCTGATATTTCTGCTGACGGGCCGCAGCTTTTCATTTTAGAAGACGTGACCGGCGCGGGGAAAACAGAAGCGGCGATGGTACTGGCGCACAGGCTGATGGCGCAGCAAAAAACGAGCGGCATTTACATCGGCCTGCCGACGATGGCGACAGCGAATGCTATGTATCTGCGGCTTGCCGAAGCCTACCGCGCATTATATTCACCGGAGCACAACCCTTCGCTGATGCTGGCGCACGGGGCGCGGCATATGTCGTCAGCCTTTATGCAATCGCTGTGGGAAGGCGACAGTCAGGGGCAGGCGCAGTACGACAAGAAGGAAAACGCCGCCAGCAAAGACTGCAACATCTGGTTTGCGGACTCGCGCAAGAAAGCGCTACTGGCGGATATCGGCGTGGGCACGCTCGATCAGGCGCTTATGGCGGTGATGCCATTTCGCCACCAGTCATTACGGGTGTTGGGGCTACAGAACAAGCTGCTGATTCTGGATGAAGTGCACGCGTATGACGCCTATATGAGCAAGCTGATCGAACTGTTGATTGGCTTCCATGCGCAGCAGGGCGGCAGCGTGATTATCCTCACGGCGACGTTGCCGCTTAATCTGCGGGAAAAGCTGACGTGGGCGTTCGCGCAGGGGATTGCGTGTGAAGCTGTACAGCTCAATCCCGACGCGGATTATCCGTGGATGACGCAGGTAACGCGGGAGTGTCTGCTGGAAACGCGGTTGGATACGCGGGCGGAAGTGCGACGCGAGGTCAAGATTGGCTGGTTGACGGAACGGTTGCAGGGCATTGAACGTGTGAAAGCTGCCGTGGCGGCGGGGCAATCGATCTGTTGGATCAGGAATACGGTGGATGACGCCATCGCCGTGTATCGCCAGCTCATTAAGGCGGGTATTGCTGAGGAAAATATGTTGCTGTTCCATAGTCGTTTCGCCTTTTGCGATCGCATGGCGAGCGAGGAACAGGCGCTGACGTGGTTTGGCAAAGACAGTACGCCGGAGCAGCGTGCTGGCAAGGTGCTGATTGCCACGCAGGTTGTCGAGCAATCGCTGGATATTGATGTTGATAACATGATTAGCGACCTTGCGCCGATCGATCTGCTGATTCAGCGTGCAGGGCGGCTACAGCGGCATATCCGGTTTCTCGACGGGCGTCGTAAAACTGAAATGGACACGGCACCACTAATGGATGAGCGCCCGGCGGCGGTGCTGCACATTATGGCACCGGTCTGGCTGCCGGAAGCAGGAGCCGACTGGCTGGGCGATGAACTGCGCAACAGCGGCTACGTTTATCCCGATCATGCCGCGCTGTGGCGCACGCAGGCGATATTACGCGAACACGGTGCGATAAAAATGCCAGAAGCGGCGCGACAGCTGATCAACTGCGTGTATGAAGAACAGATCGCGGTGCCTCCTGCTTTGGAAGCGATAGCCAACAAGGTTCTGGGAGAACGATATGGCCAGCGTTCAGTTGCGGGTCAGTCATCGTTGGCGTTGGTACACGGTTACTGTGCTCAATCCAGCGATTCTGGCTGGAGCGATGCGGTGGATATCTCCACCCGCATAGGAGAGGAAACGCTGGATCTGTATCTGTCATGGAAACCGGAAAATGATGGTGAACTCCCGCAGCCGTACGCCACATCGGAAACCTTCGGCTGGGAGCAAAGCCGCGTGCAGGTTCGGTTAAGCTGGTGGCAGAAGCGTAAAACCGGATTACCGATACTGGAAGGTGACGCGCTGGAACAGTTTCGGCAGCAATTACACCGCCCACAGGCTGAGGTGCTGCTGCTGAATCGGGGTGAAACCCACGCGTTTTATAGCGAGCGGGTGGGGTTGATGCTCAGTCAATAAATGTCTCAACAGGCACATTAAAGTAGCGAGAAAAATCCTTAACTTGCTGTAATGTCATGGTTCGCTTACCGTTAATAATCTCAGAGATGACGCTTTGTGTTGCAATTTGCTTTAAGTCTGACTGTTTCAGCCCTCTTTCTTCAATAAAAAAAGCTAAGGCATCAGCCTGACTGACGTGGGGCACATCTCGGTGTTTCTTTTCATATTCATAGACTCTGTCCGCGATGAGCTCTGCAAAAGTGGCTGGAATATCACTGACATCAGAGGAATAGAGGTAAAGTTGATTGATGCACTCCATTCTTTCCTGAAGATCGTTATCGTCTTCAATAGGTTCCATACAGGCAGAGAGTAAAACAGACAGGCTGTTAAGCTGCTCAGAGGCTTCCTGAAGCAGAAGAGGTAAATTTTCGATGAGCCCACTGATTCCTACAGAACGGTTAGAACCCAGAGATGTATTTCGCATAATTCACCTTTTTGTCTTCGTTTGAGCTTTCCACCACTTATCGTACTCTGCGTGAGAGCACACGTCTTTCACATACAAAGAACCCGTATTAGGGTTTAACCATGCTATGATTCTGCAATTGTTACCATTAATATCAAATACATATATATCAAGTGGTCCTTTGCGGCTTTCGTTTTCTAGCAATGCGAAAGGTATGCGATCGACATTCCAGCAAGATGTATTTCGCCATACATGACATAACTGTTCGTAGGACTCAAACCGCAGCGATGGCTTGTCAAAAACATCCAGCCATAACTTCAAACCAACTTTCCATTTCGCATGCTTTTTCATCGCATCGGTGATGGCCTTGGCTGAGATGACTCTCATTCTTGCTCCCTAATAATATCGCAAATTGCGATAATTGCAAAAGTACGGCGTATTCGGTACCCCACAGAGCGCGCTGTTAACATACAAAATATCCCTTGTTGCGGAAGATCTTTTTCTGCTATTCCCTGTGTTTTGTGCCAATTAAATAGTGCTTGATGAGTGAGTCTGACAATCGCTTAACGATTGGCTGACGCCATGCGTAGCATTCCCGTTATCGTTTTGAAGTCATTCGGATTCTCACCCCTAGAAGCCGATCTTGCGGCAGCGAAGCAACTATATCGCCAGACGTCAGAAGCAGGCAAATGGGAGCTTCCACTCTTATCGCACGAATAGGGGCTTTTGCGAGCGGTGCCGTAATTGGGGTGTTTATCGGTTAGCTATTTGCAAGGAATATGCTGGTTTCGTGCGATGAAGTGGCTTAAGAATAGTGAAATAGTGGCGCACGAAATGTTCACTACTTTGACATACAGCAAACGAGTGCGAGTACAGCAGTATCCTCAGCCACAAACGTGAGCCATCTCTCTGGCGTCGCGGGCTGAATGCGTTAAAAAAGAGACTGTAGAACCAGCCGTAATCGGCTTGCCGCAGGGACGCGGCGCACACAGGAGGTACGATGTTTTCATTGATTGAAGAACCTTGGTTACCCGCCGTCTTTGCGGATGGTCGGATGGGTAACATTTCCCCGCAGCAACTTCCCGACGACACTATTATCGATCTTGCCTGGCCGCGTGCCGATTTGCAGGGGGCGGGCTATCAGCTTCTTATCGGCCTGCTGCAAACCGCCTATGCGCCCGCTGATGACGATGACTGGAGTGAAATCTGGGAAGAAGGACTTGGATCCGATTTCCCGCAGGCGTTAGCCACGCTGGCACTGGCGATGCAGTTTGGCGCACAGAAACCCGCATTTATGCAGGATTTTGCCACGCTCGACAGCGACTCGACGCCGATTTCCGGCTTGCTGATCGATGCCCCCGGTGGCAATACGCTCAAGCTGAATAAAGATCACTTCATCAAGCGCGGTACGGTAAACGCAGTGTGCCCACACTGTGCGGCAATGGCGTTGTTCACACTGCAAACCAATGCGCCATCCGGCGGGCAGGGGCATCGCACTGGGATGCGCGGTGGCGGGCCGATCACGACGCTGCTTATGCCGGAAGATACCAGTCTGCCGCTGTGGAAAAAGCTCTGGATGAACGTGGTGACGCAAGAGGTGATGCCCAAGGGTAAACCCGATGCCACGGTATTCCCATGGTTAGTGGATACGCCCACCAGCGATGGCGCTCACCCGCCCGTGACGCCAGAAAATGCACATCGGCTGCAAGCCTATTGGGGTATGCCTCGCCGCATCGAGCTGGATTTCACCACGCTACAGACGGGTGAATGCGATCTGTGCGGCACGAAATCGACCGCATTGCTCACACAGTATCGCACCAAAAATTACGGCATTCAGTACGACAGTTGGCGGCACCCGCTCACTCCCTATCGTCATGCGCTGAAAGGCGATGCTCCTTTTCTGTCGGTGAAAGGGCAGCCGGGCGGGCTGGCGTACCGTGACTGGCTGGGGCTGCTGGTTCAAGGGGAAGATAAGCTTAATAGCACCTTTCCCGCCACGGTCGTGCAGCACAATGCCCAGCGAGATGAACTGCGTAGAGAATCGGGGCTGTGGTGTTTTGGCTACGATATGGACAACATGAAGGCGCGCTGCTGGTATGAGCACCATGTTCCGCAGTTGTTTGCTTCTGCCCGTTTTCGTGATGATCCCCTAGCGTTGCGTGAATATAAAGATTATTTGCAACTGGCGGTGGAACTGGCGCGGGACAGTGCCACGCTGCTGCGTCAGATGATTAAGGAAGCCTGGTTTTCGCGCCCGAAGGACGCAAAAGGGGATTTCAGCGCCATTGATGTTGCGTTCTGGCAGGAAACGCAGCCCAATTTTATGCGGCTGTATCAGTCGTTGGCTCAGGGTGACGCCCCCGCCACGGCGCTGAAAACGTGGCAAAAGGCACTCTATCGCTATCTGTTGGAGAACTACGATGCCCGCGTGTTTAGCAACCCAGACGAACACCGCGATCTGGTTAAAGCGGCGGGAACACGGAAAAAGTTGAGCGCGTTTTTCTATAAGCAAAAAGCGGCAGAAACCATTAAACAAATGCAGGAGGCAGTGGATGGCAAACACGGCTGATTTTTTGGTCATCAACAAGGATGACGCAAAAAAGATTAGTGACTGGTTCGAGGCGCTACAAAATCGCCACAGCGCTGCGGGCAATGGTCGTGCGCGTCGGGCAGAGTTGCGCCGCGCTGCACCGCCTTATGGCGTGCTGACCTGTCAGGGATATCACGATTTGGCGGGGAAGCTCACAGCGCGGCTGGAAAAGGAACACCACATCGTGGCGCTGGCGATTTTTGTTTCTGTCGTGGCACATGCGGCGAAAAACATGTTGAAGACCAGCTTCGCTGCCCAACTAGGTGAAAAGCAGGGCGGTGACCGTCCTTTTCTTTCCCCTTTGCGTTTTGAACGGCTACAGCGGGCGCAAACGCCGGAAGAACTGCATCGCCAGCTTTTTCGCGCGGTACAAATACGCGGTGAGGCAGGTGTAAACCTCCCTTCGCTGGCGGATGGTATTTTCCTGTGGATGGATGAGTGGCAGGCACGGCAGGAAAACCGTGCGCCGACGCTTCATCCTTTACGACGCAACGCCGTGCGCTGGGCGTGCGAGTATGCGCAGGCGTCACAAAATATCACCGCCGATGAGCCAGACACGACAGCAATGTTAACGACAGAAACGTCAACGACCGCTTCAGACAAGGAATAACTGATGACCACTTTTATCCAGCTTCATTTTTTAACCGCTTATCCGTCTTCCAACTTGAACCGTGATGACGCGGGACGTCCGAAAACCGCCATCGTTGGTGGCGTCGAGCGTTTGCGGGTGTCCTCGCAGAGCCTGAAACGTGCATGGCGTACCTCTGAGGTGTTTGAATCTGCAATGGACGGCCATATCGGCACCCGCAGTCGCCGCATTGGGCGTGATATCTATGCTGCGATGATTGCCGGAGGCATGAGTGAAAAGCTGGCCGATGAAGCGGCGAAGAGCATTGCTGAACAATTCGGTAAACCGAAGAAAGAAGAAAAAGGCAGTAAAGAACCGCTGGAAAAATATGATATCGAACAGCTCGCTCATTTCAGCGTGCGGGAAAGGGCGTTGATCGATCAGCTGGTTGCTCGCCTGATTGCAGAGTCGCGTAAGCCGAATAGCGAAGAACTAAAACTGCTGCGTAAGGATGCCGCCAGCGTCGATATCGCGCTGTTTGGCCGGATGCTGGCCGCCGAGCCGGAATTTAATGTCGAAGCTGCCTGCCAGGTGGCGCACGCACTGGGCGTGAGTGCTGTAACCATCGAAGATGACTTTTTCACGGCGGTGGATGACCTGAATACGGCAGCTGACAGCGGATCGGCGCATATGGGCGAACAGAGCTTTGCCTCAGCGCTGTTCTATCACTATGTCTGCATTAACCGCGATCTGCTGCTGGAAAATCTGAAGAACGATGAAGCGCTGGTGGCACGGACCTTGCGTGCGCTGACGGAAACGGTGCTGACCGTATCGCCGGGCGGCAAGCAGAACAGCTTTGCCAGTCGGGCGCTGGCAACCTATGCGTTGGCAGAAAAGAGCACCGATCAGCCGCGTACCTTGTCGGTCGCGTTTTTCAAACCTATTCGCAGTGACGATCAGGTCAATGACGCCATCGATCTGTTGCGTAAACAAAAAAACAAATTTGACCGGGTGTACGCCTCTGCGGGCAGCGTTCCTTCCTATGAACTGAACGTGGAAGCTGACAGCGAGGGCGGTTCGCTGCAAGGGTTACTGGATTTCATCAGCCAGTAGGAGCGCGCTATGGATAACTATCTGGTCTTCCAGATCTATGCCCCGCTGGTGTCGTGGGGGGAAGTGGCGGTCGGTGAGGTGCGCCATACCTCGACGGTACCCAGCCGTTCGGCGCTGCTGGGGCTGCTGGCAGCGGCGCTGGGGATCCGGCGCGACGATCGAGCCGCGCTGACGGTTTTTAACCAACATTACCATGTTGCGGTGCGACCGCTTTCCGATCGTGAAACCTGGTTGAATGACTACCATACGGTGCAGATGCCGAAAGAAAACCGCAAGGTGCCGCGCTATACAAGGCGTGATGAATTGCGGCCGGAGGCAGGGCAATCGCTCGAAACCATGCTGACCTCACGCGAATACCGCTGTGATGCCTATTACCACATCGCCATTAGCGCCACGCCGGATGCACCTTACTCGTTAAGTGCGCTGCGGGATGCACTGTTATCACCGGTGTTTACGCTTTATTTCGGGCGTAAAAGCTGTCCGCCTGCGCTGCCGTTGGCGCCGCACCTGTTTGCTGGCACGTTGGCTGAGGTGTGGCAGTTAGCAAAGCAGACACCTGCGCTGAACGATCTCGCGTTAGAGACGATCGGCCGTGCCGAGGGCGTGTGCTACTGGGAGCAGGAAACTGACACAGGGCTAACGGAGCAATATCGGGTCTCACGAAACGATCAGCCCGCCGATCGAGGGCGCTGGCAGTTCACCTCCCGCGTGCAATATGTCGGCAGTGAAAAGGGAGAGGAATGATGTATTTTTCCAGAATAACGCTGCAACTCAATGCGTTGCCGCGTGTGATGGCGGAAAAGCGGCTGCATGCAGGGGGCTATGCCAGCCACCAATGGCTCTGGCAGCTTTTCCCTGAACAGCTTCAGCGTTCGTTCCTGTTCCGCGAAGAGGCGCATGAAACCAAAAGCCTGTTTTACCTGCTTTCTGAACAGGCTCCACAGGCGGGTCATAACCTGTTTCAGGTGGAAACCAAGCCCTATCAACCGCAGTGGCATAACGGCATGACGCTGGCATTTTCGCTACGTGCTAATCCAGTGGTCACGCGAGACGGCAAGCGGAGCGATGTGCTGATGGATGCGCGTCATCAGGCGAAAGCTGCCGGGCTATCTGGCGTAGAACTGTGGCGGCACCAACAGCAGCGTGCCCATGATTGGCTGGTACGCCAAGGGGAAAACGCGGGCTTTGCGGTGTCGTCGTGTCGGGTCGATGGCTATCAGCGCCATCGCCTGAATAAGCCCGGCCAGTCGGCGGCGATTATGTTCAGCAGCGTGGATTATGACGGCGTGCTTCACATTACGGATGCTGAACGTTTTGCGACGGCTGCCCGACAAGGGTTAGGAAAAAGCAAAGCATTGGGGTGCGGCCTGCTGCTGCTGAAACGGGCGTAGTCTGCCCCGTTACAGGGAGAGTTGACGATGTATGTTCCGCTTAACCCGATCCCGCTCAAGGATCGGGTTTCACTCATCTTTCTGCAATACGGGCAGATTGATGTCATTGACGGTGCGTTTGTGCTGGTGGATAAAACCGGCGTGCGCACGCATATTCCCGTGGGGTCGGTTGCCTGCATCATGTTGGAGCTGGGCACTCGGGTTTCTCATGCTGCCGTGCGACTGGCGGCAACGGTCGGGACGCTGCTGGTGTGGGTCGGCGAAGCTGGTGTACGGCTGTATGCGTCTGGCCAGCCTGGTGGTGCGCGGTCGGACAAATTGCTCTATCAGGCCAAGCTGGCGTTGGATGAGGAATTGCGCCTGAAAGTGGTGCGCAAAATGTTTGAGCTACGCTTTGGTGAACCTGCGCCGAGCCGCCGTTCGGTCGATCAGCTCAGGGGGATTGAGGGTGCCCGCGTGCGCCAAACGTATACGCTGTTGGCGCAGCAGTATGGCGTGAAATGGAATGGCCGACGTTACGATCCGAAAGACTGGGAACGAGGCGACAAGGTCAACCAGTGCATTAGCGCGGCAACGTCCTGCCTGTACGGTATTACGGAAGCGGCCGTGCTGGCGGCGGGCTATGCGCCAGCAATCGGGTTTGTCCACAGCGGCAAACCGCTTTCTTTTGTCTACGACATTGCCGACATCATCAAATTCGAGGGTGTGGTGGCGAAAGCTTTTGAAATTGCAGCGCGCAACCCTGCCGAGCCGGATCGTGAAGTTCGGCTTGCCTGTCGTGATATTTTCCGCAGCCAGAAAACGCTGAGCAAACTGATTCCCTTGATTGAGGAAGTCTTGTCTGCGGGGGGCATTACGCCGCCGCTACCGCCGGACGATGCACAGCCGCCAGCAATCCCAGAACCGAAACCGTTTGGTGACAGCGGCCACCGGGGGCAGGGTTAAATGAGCATGCTGGTGGTTGTGACGGAAAATGTCCCGCCGCGTTTGCGCGGCAGGCTGGCGGTGTGGCTATTGGAAGTCCGCGCGGGAGTGTATGTCGGTGATACCTCACAGCGGGTGAGAGAAATGGTCTGGCAGCAGATTATCGAACTGGCAGAACAGGGCAACGTGGTGATGGCGTGGGCGACGAATACGGAATCCGGTTTTGAGTTCCAAACTTGGGGCGAAAACCGCCGAATGCCGGTAGATCTGGATGGCCTGCGGTTAGTCTCTTTTTCACCTATTGAAAATCAATAAGTTAGCGATCTTTAACAACATGGAAAAATCGGTAGAATTTTTTATGCCGAAAAAAGTGTTATAAAACAAATCTCTACTTTTAGAGTGTTCCCCGCGCCAGCGGGGATAAACCGTCAATCATTAAGTTGTTCATCGGTTCTCCAGAGGTGTTCCCCGCGCCAGCGGGGATAAACCGTTCTAGACTTGCCCGCTGGAAATTTTGGTTTGGTGTTCCCCGCGCCAGCGGGGATAAACCGTGGAATTACGTGAGCCGCTCTTGGTTCAGGTCGTGTTCCCCGCGCCAGCGGGGATAAACCGCACTGGCAACTCACCGACTCCCAGCACAATGTGTGTTCCCCGCGCCAGCGGGGATAAACCGTAAAGTTCCGGGGAGACAGGTCACATGACTGAGTGTTCCCCGCGCCAGCGGGGATAAACCGTTCATGCGGTTGGAGCATGCGCATTCCAATATGTGTTCCCCGCGCCAGCGGGGATAAACCGAACGGGCCCTGTCGAATAGTAAAACGGTCTACGTGTTCCCCGCGCCAGCGGGGATAAACCGGCAGAGCAGCGTAAAAACCTGCCCCGACGATTGTGTTCCCCGCGCCAGCGGGGATAAACCGCACGAAAATCGACAACGATTTGCGCTGTGATTGTGTTCCCCGCGCCAGCGGGGATAAACCGCATCGTCGGCGGTGTTGTAACTGGCGTGGGAGGTGTTCCCCGCGCCAGCGGGGATAAACCGGCGCGTGGGTTAATGTTACTGATTTGACATTGGTGTTCCCCGCGCCAGCGGGGATAAACCGCAAATTTAAATCTCTTTGGGTATAACAGCTTTGTGTTCCCCGCGCCAGCGGGGATAAACCGCCTAGGAGAGGTTATAGCTTTATTTGATGATGGTGTTCCCCGCGCCAGCGGGGATAAACCGCGTTATCTCTTTCAGAGATTTGCCGTTTCGATGTGTTCCCCGCGCCAGCGGGGATAAACCGTATTCATGTTATTTACCTCCGCGCAGTTTGTTGTGTTCCCCGCGCCAGCGGGGATAAACCGCTGCGCAAACCAGCAGCCGTGGTTATGTACAAGTGTTCCCCGCGCCAGCGGGGATAAACCGCCACTAGATTGTGATAGCCGAACTCGTCCGTGGTGTTCCCCGCGCCAGCGGGGATAAACCGTAGAGCTTATTAAAGATTGGGATTCTCATGATGTGTTCCCCGCGCCAGCGGGGATAAACCGGCTGGCTTACCGTTCCATGTTGTGCGGGAAGAGTGTTCCCCGCGCCAGCGGGGATAAACCGCGCCAACTTTGATTACCGGAGCTACGTTGCTGGTGTTCCCCGCGCCAGCGGGGATAAACCGGATACAGGGCAAATCGAACAGGACTGTGACGTGTGTTCCTCGTGTCAGCGGGGATAAACTGGGCTTATACCCCTTGTTGCATGTTGGTCTAAATATCCCCCGCACGGGAGCAAATCCCGCTTTGGGCTGGCGCGATGGGGGATTGCGTGTCAGTATTAAAGCACGCCAGTTTTGCACCCACCGTCACGGTGAGGCGCTATGCCAATGATTTTGTCTTCCATACGTTACCGTAAGGAGGTGATATGAAAGTTGAAGCCGCAGAGTCGTCCGTTTTTGCCAGCCAGCAGGTGATGGCGAAGCGTTCTACCGAGCATGCAGAGAAAGCGGCGCTGTCCGAACAGCTTCAGTCTTATCAGGCGGGCAGCGGAGCTGTTCCTGTTGGTGAGACGACGCGGTATGATTTCACCCGAATTAGCCCTGCCGAACTGTATGAAACGGTTGAAGGCCTTGTCAGCAGTGGTCGGCTGGGACGTGAAGAAGGGTCCGCGCTGCTGGGTTTTGTCTCATCGCCGAGAGCCGAAGGAGGAAGCATTCCGCCTTCCAATGTGTTCCAGCCGATTAATGTTTTCGACACCATTCAGCAAGGTGTCGCGGGCGCATCATCCCGTAGCGAAGTGCAAAATACCGAAAGCCTACAGCGTGCCGCAGAAGCGCTAAACCGCTTTCAGGGGCAGGTTTCCAGCATTAGCGTTTACGTCTAACTCATTTCGGCGCGCATAACTTGATGAAGTCCCTTTTTCTATCCCCGCGCTTGCGGGGATTGTCGTTTTATACCGCGCTCATCGTTTTAGGCTTCGTTCAGCGTGGGGCCTGAGCTTTGATCTCCGTCAGCAGTGCGATCAACGCCTGTACGTTGTCATCCTGCGTGCGCCAGGATGACACGCTGATGCGCAATGCCGGACGCCCCTGCCAGACGGTGCCGCCAAACCATGCTTTGCCCGACGCCTGTAACGCCTCTCGTATCGCTGTCGTTTGGCTGTCGGTTTCTCCACGTAACAGAACCTGATTGAGCACAACCCGATTCAGTACCTCAAATCCCGCATGGCGCAGGCCGTCGGCGATGAATGTCGCCTGTCGGCAGTGCCGTTCGACCATCTCTGCTACGCCATCACGCCCCAGCGTACGCAGTGCCGCCCACACCGGAATGCCGCGCGTACGACGGGAAAATTCGAGCGTCAGATTCTTTTGCGCATCGCGTGCCGCACTGGAGTAAACCGCATCTGCGTTCATCGCCTCGGCCAGCACGTCCGCATCGCGGCAAATCGCCATCGCGCAGTCGTAGGGGGGTTTAGCCATTTATGCGCGTCCGTTGTCCAACTGTCGGCCAGTTCGATACCGTCGGTGAGCACCGCGTGGGATGAGGCTCTGGCCCACAGTCCGAATGCGCCATCAACGTGAACCCAGGCACCCGCTGCTTTCGCAATGGGGATGATCTGCGCAAAGTCATCGAACTCGCCCGTGTTTACCTCGCCCGCCTGCAAACAAAGAATCGTACGATCGTCCAGCGGAGGAAGCTGCGATACATCAATCTGCCCAAACGCATTCACGGACGCGATGCGTAAATGGCGTAGCCCAAAGCCGAGTACGCGCAGCGCTTTCTTGACGGTGAGCGTTGTTCCGCTATCACGATGGCATGGAGGCGATCGGTGACGGAGCCGAAACATGCAGCGTCATTCTCCAGAAGAGTTGGGCTAACAGGCTGACGGCTGCACCAAGGAGGCACACGCCTGACCAGCCAGCAGCGTCATACGCCGAGGTGGTTGCCATCGCACCCAGCCCGCTGCCGATGCTATAAAACAGCATATAACAGCCAACCAGACGGCTGTGTGCATCAGGATGCGTCTTGAAAATCATGCTTTGGTTGGTGACGTGAATGGCCTGTCCGCCCAGATCGAGCACGATGATGCCGACCACCAGCGCGAAGAGAGAATAGGGCGCCAGCGACAGCGGCAGCCACGATGCCAGCAACAGTAACAGGGCGATACCGCTGACCCACTGTTCTCGCCCTTTATCGGCCAACGAACCCGCTTTCACGGCCGCCAGTGCGCCGAGAATACCGACCAGACCAAATGCACCGATAACCGTATGAGAAAAGAAATACGGTTCGCGACTCAGCGGCAGAACTAACGCGCTCCAGAAAATGCTCAGGGCAGCAAACATCAGTAAAGCGATGACGCCACGTATTTGCAACACCCGTTCTTTACGCAACAGGGTCAGCATAGAAATCAGCAACGCGGAATAGCGCGGGCGTTGCCGGGCTGGTGGCTGATGCGGTAGTGCGCGCCATAAAAGAACGGCAAGCAGGAGCATCAGCAGCGCGGAGAAAAAGTATACGCTGCGCCAGCCTGCTAGATCGGCGATGAAGCCGGATAGCACGCGCGCCAGCAACAGCCCAATCACCACGCCGCCCTGTGCGGCACCCACCACGCGCCCGCGCTCCTGCGGGGCGGCAGCCGTCGCGGCATAAGCAATCAGTCCCTGAGTCATTGCCGTGCCGAGCATGCCCACGGCCAACATGCCGATCAATAAAGACAGGGACGTGGTGGATAGCCCAACGGCAATCAGCGCCACGATGAGCGCACCCAACTGGGCCAGCATCAGATAGCGCCGATTGAGGATATCGCCCAGCGGCACCAGCAGCATTAATGCCAGCGCACAGCCAAGCTGTGTTGCGGTCATCACACCGCCAACGGCAGCGATACTGATGTGAAAATCTACCGATAATGCATCCAACAGCGGTTGTGCGTAATAGACATTGGCGACGCTGAGGGCGCTGGCACAGGCAAACAGCAAAACCAGAGCGCGCGGCAATGTCGTCTGCGTGCTGTAAAGATCGCCTTCGGTGGCGGATGACGTGGTATGAATAGGGCTTGTTTTCATCGTATTGGCTTTCGTTATTCAGTTTGGTTTCAAAATAAAACCAATTGAAGCATAAATATTCTGGTTTTATTCTGCAACCAAAAACACACGGTCAGTTTTCAGCCTGTGGGTAAGGCAGGCAGGATGCACAGGAAAAAGGGGAGGAAGTATTCATGGTGAAGCGCAAAAGTCTGAAAGAGGATGCGTGTCCCGTCGCCCGCGCGCTGGATGTGGTTGGCGATCGCTGGGCGTTGCTGATTATCCGCGATGCCTTCGATAATCGCCGCCGTTTCGGCGATTTTCAGCGCAGTTTGGGTGTTGCTAAAAATATTCTTACCGATCGTCTGCGTACCCTGGTTGAGGAAGGCATTTTGTCCGTTCAGCCCGTTTCCGAAAGCTCGGCCTATCAGGAATATATCCTGACGCCAAAAGGCGAACAGCTATTCCCGCTCGTCGTGGCGCTACGCCAGTGGGGGGAGCAACAGCTGTTTGCGGAGGGGGAACCTCATTCCCTGCTATTGGATAAACACACCGGCAAGCCTCTGCAAACCATGCTGCCGCATTCTGCGGAAGGGCAACGGTTGGTCGGGCAGGATACGTTCGTTCAGAAAGTGGATTGAGGCAGCGTAATGCAGAAAGAACCGAGAGAAATAAGCAGCGATCTTGAGGCAATCTCCCGCTATTTGAAGAAGTTGCACGTACTGACGTTATGCGTGGGTGAAAATTCGGAATTATGGTGTGCGAGTTGCTTCTATACTTATGACGAGCAACAAATAGCCTTCTATCTAATGACGGAGTTGCAGACGCGCCACGGTGAAATCATGGCAAGGTTGCCGCAGGTGGCCGGCACGGTCAGCGGCCAGCCGAAGAGTGTGATGCTAATTAAAGGTGTGCAGTTTCGGGCACAGGCGGTGCAGTTGGAGGGGGATGACGCGCAGCAGGCCAGAGCGCGGTACAACGCGCGTTTCCCTATTGCCCGGGCATCGCAAGCGCCGATCTGGCGGCTCGATCTGACAGAAATCAAAATGACGGACAATACGCTGGGCTTTGGTAAGAAACGCCACTGGCAGCGCGACGAGCAGGCTCTTCAGCGCTAATCGTTCTTCAGGGATTGCGGTGTCATAGATAAGAACATAAACGTAAAAAGATGGGATAGTGAAAGACATAGAGCAAGGGGGAAAACCGATGAGCCGAGTACTGTTATTAGGTGCAACGGGGTTAGTGGGGCACGAATTGTTACATCTTCTGAAAGCCAATAATCGGGTTGAGACGATCTATGCGCCGACCCGTAAGCCGCTGGCACCGTCGGAGAAAGTGATCAATCCGCACGATCCCGACCTGTCTGCCGCGCTGGCGCAGTTGACCGACCCTGTCGACATCGCCTTTTGCTGTCTGGGATCGACGCTCAAGACGGCAGGCAGTAAGCAGGCGTTCCGCTATGTGGATTACACGCTGGTGGTGGAAGGATCAAAAGTGGCGCTGGCGCTGGGTGCGACGCACCTGTTGGTCGTCAGTTCGCTGAGTGCGAATGCGACGTCGCCTTTCTTCTATTCGCGAGTAAAGGGAGAAGCGGAAAAATCGCTGCGCCAGCAAGGCTGGCAACATCTGACATTGGCACAGCCGTCGATGCTGCTAGGGGAAAGAGAGGATAGCCGTCCGCTAGAAAGTCTGGCCGCCCCACTGTTCCGCCTGTTCCCAGCAAAGTGGCGAGCCATTGAGGGGAAAACGGTCGCGCAGGCGTTGCTGAATCAGGCGTTCTCACCCGAGCCCAAAGCGCGGATCACCGTCCTGGAATCCGATCAATTACGTTCACTGGGTAAGCAGCAGGCGCTTCAGTAGCTTCCTGTCGATCAACGCAGTCGGTGGACAACTTGATTGCTACTGCCGCGCCAGATCAGTGCGGGATCTTTCAGATCTTGCACAAACTTTCCATCGACTAACACGTTGATGAGATCGATCACCCGCTGTTGCTCCGGCATGAGTTCCGTCAGCATGTAGCCTGTCCAGACCCAGATATCTTTGCCTGGGCATTCCGCGCGTATCCGCTCGACCAACCGCAGGATGTCAGGCACATTCTGAGGGTGAAGCGGATCGCCGCCAGACAGCGAAATTCCCTGCCGGGGGATTTCGGTATCCTGAAGATCGGCGATGATCCGATCTTCTTGTTCTTGTGTAAACGGCTGACCGGAGTTTAGCCGCCAGGTGCTTTTGTTGTAGCACCCTACGCACTCATGCACGCAGCCAGCGACAAACAGCGTGCAGCGGGTGCCGGGGCCGTTGACGACATCAACGGGATAATACTGGTGGTAATTCATACGATAGAGCCCATGTTATGAAGCGGGCGCGTGTTGACGGTGCCGCGAAAGTGGGGCCGCATTGTTGCGGCCCGGAAGGGATCACCCTAGTTGACCGTTGCCTAAATGCTTGATGCGACGCTTCACTTCTTCCTGCTTACCCGTGTTGAACGGGCGTGCATCTGGGCTACCGAGGTAGCCGCACACGCGGCGCGTGACGGAAACGCGGGCCGAATCGTGGTTGCCGCATTTCGGGCAGGTGAAGCCTTTGCTGGTGCACTCGAATTCACCAGTGAAGCCACACTCATAGCATTCGTCGATCGGTGTGTTGGTGCCGTAGTAAGGCACGCGGCTGTAGCTGTAATCCCATACGTCTTCCAGTGCTTTGAGGTTGTGTTGCAGGTTCGGGTATTCGCCGTAGCAAATGAACCCACCGTTAGCCAGCGGCGGATAGGGCAGTTCGAAGTCGATTTTCTGGTAAGGGTTCACCTTCTTCTCCACATCAAGGTGGAAGCTGTTGGTGTAATACCCTTTGTCCGTCACGCCCTGCACGACGCCAAACTCGGCGGTATCCAGACGGCAGAAACGGTCACACAGGTTTTCACTCGGCGTGCTGTACAGGCTGAAGCCGTAACCCGTTTCGTCTTTCCACTGCTCGGTGGCGGCTTTCAGGCGAGTGATAACGGCCACAGCTTTGGCACGCAGCGCTTCGTCATCAAACACGTGCGTTTGGCTACCGAAGAGCGCATTAATCGTTTCATGCAGGCCGATGTAGCCCAGTGAAATTGAAGCGCGCCCATTCTTGAAGATGTCTGCAATGCTATCGTCCGCTTTTAAACGCACGCCGCAAGCCCCTTCCATATACAGGATTGGCGCAACGCGGGCTTTCACGCTTTCCAGCCGCGCGATTCGCGTCATCAGTGCTTTCTTCGCCAGCGTCAGACGCTGGTCGAGCAGCGTCCAGAAGCGGGTTTCACTGCCTTCGGCCTCCAGCGCAATGCGTGGCAGGTTCAGGCTGATCACACCTAAGTTATTGCGTCCGTCGTGAATCTGCTGGCCGTTCTCTTCATAAACGCCGAGGAAGCTGCGGCAGCCCATTGGCGTTTTAAACGAACCGGTGACGTTCACGACCTGATCGTAGTTCAGAATATCTGGGTACATGCGCTTGCTGGCGCACTCCAGCGCGAGCTGTTTGATATCGTAATTTGGATCGCCCGCTTTGTGGTTCAGACCGTCGCGGATAGCAAAAACCAGTTTCGGGAATACCGCTGTTTTGTGGTTTTTACCCAGCCCGGCAATGCGGTTGCGTAGGATCGATTCCTGAATCAGACGCGATTCCCAACTGACGCCGAGCCCGAAGCCAAAGGTCACGAACGGCGTCTGGCCGTTAGCGGTGTGGAGCGTGTTGACTTCGTATTCCAGCGACTGAAAGGCGTCGTAGCACTCTTTTTCCGTGCGGGTTAAGGCATAGTTTTCCGCATCAGGAATCTGCCACTCTTCTGCCACCGCTTTATGTTTCGCATGGCTGGCGGTGACAAACGGCGCCAGAATTTCATCAATGCGGTTAATCGTGGTGCCGCCATAAATATGGCTGGCGACCTGCGCGATAATCTGCGCCGTGACGGCGGTAGCGGTTGAGATTGACTTCGGCGGCTCAATCTCCGCATTACCCATTTTGAAGCCGTTTGTCAGCATGCCATTCAGGTCGATCAGCATGCAGTTAAACATCGGGAAAAAGGGTGAGTAGTCGAGGTCGTGATAGTGAATCTCACCGCGCTCGTGCGCCAGTACCACATCACGCGGCAGGATGTACTGTTTGGCGTAATGCTTGGCGACAATACCAGCCAGCAGATCGCGCTGGGTGGGAATGACTTTACTGTCTTTGTTGGCGTTCTCGTTCAGCAGCGCCATGTTGCTCTGCTCGACCAGACCGCGAATTTCCTGATTCAGCCGACCGTGGCGTTCACGCGCGATGTCTCGGTCATGGCGGTATTCGATGTAGGTACGTGCCAGCTGCTTGTAATTGCCGGACATCAGCAGGTTTTCGACCGCGTCCTGAATATCGCGGATATCCACGCGCGATTTATCCTGCATTTGTTGAGCGACCGCACAGGCCACAGTTGCACAGTAGTCTGCATCATTGACACCAGCAGCATGTGCCGCGCGTTCGACCGCCTCTTTGATACGTACTTCATCAAAAGGCACCTGGCAACCGTCCCGTTTAATCACTACTGGTTTCACGTTTTCTTCCTCTGGAAAGGTTATCCACAGACGAAAACCGTAACTGACAAGGGTTACAGGGGGCTGTGGATGACACTGTGGATAAACACTATATGTAGTTCATGTTTACAGGATAGGCACTATATATTGAAATTGCATAGGGGTGTTTGCGCTTTTATCGCTGCAAAATTGATGTAGAGCAAAGAAATTCCTACCTAGTAGATAAATCGAGCTTGGTCGAAAATCAACCAAGTTGGGTGCAGTGTCCGTGAAGGCTTGCGGTACGCGGTCTGGCGGCTTATCAGGGGTTTTTATTGTCAGCGAGCGTGTGAAAAGACAGAAATATCTGAAAGCCAGATGCTGTTTTTTCGGTATTCGATAGTAAATCGTGAGGGTGACTATCGAATGTTAACGAGGGAGTGGTTACTGTTGAATATCAGGGAAGGGGGGAAGTTGACGGAAAGTGTTCACCAACCCTTCAGACCATGCTTTACGAATAGTAGAGAAATAGGCGTTGTTTTCAGTGACGCGTTGCTGCTCGCTACTGTCAAAACTGTCGGTGCGATAAATCATGACATCCAACGGCAGGCCGACAGACAGGTTACTGCGCAGGGTAGAGTCGATGGAAATCAGCGCACAGCACATGGCTTGATCCAGCGGCGTATCCATAGTCAATACGCGATCGATAATCGGTTTACCGTATTTGCTTTCGCCGATTTGGAAATAGGGCGTATCCTGCGTGGCCTCGATGAAGTTGCCCTCTGGATAAATATGAAATAGCCGGTGTGTGTCGCCGCCGATCTGACCGCCGAACAGAAGATTACAGCCGAAGTCAGTGTTGCTGCCATTCTGCTGCGCGCTGCTGTCACGGTGGATGACTTCCCGCACGGTTTCCCCAAGCAACATGGCGGCATCATACATCGATCCCATCTGCATCAGGTTTGGCGTGTGTTGTGCAGTCATTCGGGCGCTGAGCAGGCTGATAATGCTTTGTGTTGTTGCCAGATTTCCCGCGCATTGGACAACAAATACCCGTTCTGCGTCGTGTTGAAAGACATGCAGCTTTTTGAATGTTGCGATGTGATCAACGCCAGCATTGGTGCGGGAGTCAGAAGCAAAAACCAGACCGTCAGACAGACACATGGCGACACAGTAAGTCATAAAGTACCTTTTCGTTAAAAATTCTACTGTTGCTGCTGTACCTGCTGTTGGCGCGCAAACAGATGGACTTCAGCCTCTGAAAACATCTCTTCGCATCCCCCTCCCAGTCGCGCACCGCGTACCGGACAGGCATCCATATAATCCATCCCTACGGCCAGCCACAGGTGCTGGTGGAGTTGGCGGGTACAATTGGTAATGTCGAATCCCTGCCATTTCCCGTTCAGCCAGACCTCCGCCCAGGCATGCATCGCAACATGCTGTGTGTCCTGACTGTATACGTAACCGCTGACATAACGCGCTGGAATATTCAGGCTGCGGCAACATGCCAGAAAGACATGGGTGTGATCCTGACAAACGCCTTTTTGCATGGCAAATGCGGCGGAAGCGGTGTCCTGAACCTGTGTCGCGCCGGGAGTATACGGCATTTTTAACTGCAATTCTGCCATCAGCGTATTCAGGCTCTCTTCCGGTGCGTCTTGCCGATAATAACGTTGTGCAAATGCCCGAATACTGGCGTCGGCTTGGGTCAGCGGCGTCATGCGTAAAAAAACCAGCGGTGACAGGCCGTCCTGTGCGTTTGGGTTTTCTTCTTCGTCACTGTCGATGATATCAACCACGCCTTGTGCATGAATCGTAATGTCATGGTGAGGGTGGTCGAGTGTCAGCACATGCAATACATTACCATAGGCATCGGTGGTTTGAACCGCCGGAACGGGCAGCGTCAGTGTCCATTCCCGTATTCTCTGATAGGCGGAGTTTTGCGGCGTCAGGCGTAGATACTGGGTGCTGAACTTCACTTCTTCATCATAGCGGTAGTGTGTAAGGTGGTTGATAGTGAGTTTCATAGCGCCTCCAGATAGGTATGACGAATGCTGTCAGCCAGTTCGTTGATTTTGCCGATAAAGTGGTTGAGATAGGTCGGTAAATCCTGCGCCAGAATGTCGTCTAGCGTACTGAAACGCAGTTCGACGTGCAGCAGGTGGGCAAGCCGATGCGGCACTCTGGCTCGCTGGCTGCCGATGGCTTCCAGTTGCAGTACCAGATCGCCGACGCAGGCGTGCAGAGAACGCGGTACGTCCTCGCGCAAGACGAGCAGTTCGGTCACCGTTTCCGAGCTGATTGGCTGGCGATAGATGCTGTGATAAGCCTCGCGTGCGCTCACTGCCCGTAACAGGGTATCCAGGCGATAATATTCACGTACCGGGTCGGGGTCGTTAGTGAGTTGCTGATGTTTGACATTCAGCAACTGCGCGGTTGCATAAGCGCGTTCAATCAGCGTGCCAAGACGGATGAAGCACTGGGCATCATTGCGCAGCAGGGTGCCGAACATCGCGCCGCGAAACAGATGAGAGCGCTCTTTTACCCAATCAAAAAACGCATCAATACCGATTTTATCCACGCCCTGATGCCGCAGGTTGCGAATGTCGATACGGGTGGCGTTGATGCACTCCCAGACCTCGGAAGAGAGACTGCCGCGCACGGCGTGTGCGTTATTCCATGCCATTTCGATACAGTTGTAGATACTGCTTGGGTTCTGGCTGTCCAGCGCGAAGAAATTCAGCAGGTTGTTCATGGAAAAGTGGGCGTAGCGCTGCTGAAATAACTCATGGGTCATCGTTAGGTTCAGCGGCAACGCCAGATCGTGTTGCTGTTGACTGTGGCTCGGCATCATCGAGAGTTTGTAGGTGACATCCAGTACGCGGGCAAGGCTTTCTGCCCGCTCCAGATAGCGAGCCATCCAATACAGTTCACTGGCAGTACGGCTTAGCATGATTCTCCCCCCTCCATGACCCACGTGTCTTTGGTGCCGCCGCCTTGTGACGAGTTGACGACCAGAGATCCTTCAGTAAGCGCGACACGCGTCAGGCCGCCGGGAACCAGCCGGATTTCCTCACCGGATAGTGCGAAAGGGCGAAGATCGATATGACGAGGCGCCAAACCATCATCGATAAACGTCGGGCAGGTGGAAAGTGCCAGCGTTTCCTGGCCGATATAATTGTGCGGATGTGCGAGTAAACGCTGGCGGAATGTCTCGATTTCCTGACGCGTGGCACACGGGCCGACCAGCATGCCGTAACCACCCGCACCGTGGACTTCCTTCACCACCATGCTGTCCAGATGGTCGAGGACATAGCGCAGATCTTTCGGATCGCGACACTGCCAGGTGGGAATATTGCTGAGGATCGGTTCTTCCGACAGATAGAAGCGGATCATCTCCGGCACATACGGATAAATGGATTTATCATCGGCGACGCCAGTACCGATGGCGTTCGCTAAAACGACGCCGCCCTTGCGGTAGACGGACAGGAGGCCGGGCACGCCAAGCATGGAATCAGCACGAAATGCCAGCGGGTCAAGGAAGGCATCATCGACGCGGCGATAAATCACATCGACCTGGCAAGGGCCTTCTGTGGTTCGCATATAGACGGCACCTGCTTTGACGAACAAATCTGCGCTTTCTACCAGTTCGACGCCCATTTGCTGTGCCAGAAAGCTGTGTTCGAAGTAGGCGCTGTTGAAACGTCCCGGTGTCATCACAACCACGGTGGGATCGTCAACCTGCGTGCTTTCTCGCAGAGTTTGTAGCAGATAGCTGGGATAGCGTTCGACGGGAGCGATGTGCTGGCTGGCAAATAAGTCTGGGTAGAGGCGCATCATCATCTTGCGATTTTCCAGCATGTAAGAGACGCCGGACGGGGTACGCAGGTTATCTTCCAGCACGTAATAATTGCCGTCGCTATTGCGCACCATATCAATTCCGGTGATGTGCGCGTAAATGTTGTTGTGCAGGTTCACTCCCTGCATACAGGGCTGATATTGCTCGTTCGCCAGCACCTGTTCATAGGGAATAATGCCGGCTTTGAGGATGTGCTGTTGATGATAAATATCGTAGAGAAAAGCGTTTAACGCCTGTACCCGCTGACGAATACCGCGGTCGAGCAACTGCCATTCGTGAGCGGGAATAATGCGCGGTACGCTATCGAACGGAATGAGGCGCTCAGTGCCGCCTTCTTCGCCATAAACGTTAAAGGTAATACCGACTCGGTGAAAGAGTAGCTCAGCCTGTTCCTTCTTTTGCTGAATAGCCTGCTGGTCGGTTTGCTGTAGCCATTGCCAATAGGAATTGTAGTGCTGACGTTGCTTGCCTTCGGGCGAGATCATCTCGTCGTAATAGGGTGCAGTTGGAAGCCTTGTTTTTATCATTGTCATCCCCAGTATCACACTGAATAGCGATAGTAGGACAATGCATAAAATGCGCCATTTTGAAAAAGCACGCTGCTGTTGGAACACTGCCAGCGTTTTGCCCCTTATTGGTGCATGAGAAGGAGGGCGTGCACTGGAATGAGGGCAGAAAGGGACTAAAAATCAATAAGGCGCAGCCATGATGGTGCGCCTTGTGGGAGTGGGATCAATGACGAAATTTAGCGACGAACGGCGATCGCCTCGATCTCGATCTTCACGTCTTTTGGCAGGCGTGCGACTTCAACGCAAGAGCGAGCCGGGAACGGTGCGCTATGTTCGTTGAAGAAGGCTTCATACGCGGTGTTCACGAGAGTGAAATCGTGCAGGTCTTTTACGAACACGGTCATTTTCACGATATCGGAAACTTTCAGGCCAGCGGCTTCCACAATCGCCTGAACGTTTTCCAGTGACTGGCGTGTCTGAGCGGTGATGTTATCTGCCACCAGGCCACTTTTCGGATTCACAGGGATCTGGCCGGATGTGAAGATCATGCTGCCAAGGTCGACGCCCTGAACATAAGGGCCGATGGCGGCTGGGGCGTGCTCAGTGCTGATAATGCGTGACATGGTATCTCCTTGATGGGGGCGTAAAAGGAACGCGAACGCTACCATTATTCAAAAAAGCCCCGCGACAGGCAATGTCCATTGCGGGGCAACGCGGAAAACTAGCGATCTTGCAGCACTGCCTGGCGCTCAAACTCTTTCTCGCAGTACTTACACTTGAGGTGAACGTCGTCGTCGCGCTGCTTCACGCTGAATGATGACGAAACCGGCTCGCTGCGGCTGATGCAGTTGCTATTCGGGCAGGTAAGCACGCCGGTAATATGGTCTGGCAGCGTCGGCACCAGCTTGCGCACCACGTCATATTCATCAATCTGATTGACGGTAGCCTGCGGTGCGTAGATCGCTAACTGGTTCGCTTGTTGCTCGGTTAGAAACACGTTTTCGATCTTAATCAGATCTTTGCGCCCAAGGTGGTTGGACGGCAAGTTTAGGCCGATGGTGATGCGCTGGTCTGTCGCGGTCAGTTTAAACAGCGTTAGCAGCTTAAAACCCACCTGTGCGGGAATGTGGTCTATCACCGTGCCACGTTTGATCGCTTCAACCTGTAATTTATTATCGTGTGTCATGATGGTTTCTTCCTCTTACAGAACCAGTTCGCGATTCAGGACCAGCGCCAGCAGCGCCTGACGGGCGTAAATACCGTTGCCTGCCTGTTGGAAATAATAGGCGTGAGGCGTGGCATCCACATCAATGGTGATCTCATCGACGCGTGGCAGCGGGTGCAGCACTTTCAAATTCGTGCGGGCGCTGTGCAGGTCGGCGGCGCGCAGGACAAACTGGGATTTGATGTTGATGTATTCAGACGGATCCAGCCGCTCTTTCTGAACGCGCGTCATGTACAGAATATCCAGCTCGCCGACAACGTCGTCGATGCTGTTGTGCAGGCTGTAAGCAATATTCTTCTCTTTCAGCATGCTCAGAATATAGTCCGGCATCGCCAGCGCGTCTGGGGCGATGAAGTAGAAGCGATTGCCTTCAAATTTCGCCAGCGCCTGCGTGAGTGAATGCACGGTGCGACCATATTTCAAATCACCGACCATCGCGATATTGATGTTATTCAGTCGGCCCTGCGTTTCCTGAATGGTGAACAAATCGAGTAGCGTCTGCGTCGGGTGCTGGTTCGCACCGTCGCCGGCGTTCAGAATCGGAATACCGCTGGAGAATTCGGTTGCAAGGCGGGAAGCGCCTTCCTGTGGGTGACGCATCACGATGGCATCAACGTACTGGCTGATGACAGAAATGGTGTCGGCCAGCGTTTCGCCCTTTTTCCCCAGCGACGTATTGTTGCTGTCAGCGAAACCGACGACGGATGCGCCGAGGCGATGCATTGCGGTTTCAAAGGATAAACGCGTCCGGGTGGAGGCCTCGAAGAAGCAGCTGGCAATCACTTTATGTTTCAACAACTCAGGCTGAGGATTGGCTTTCAGGCTGGCAGCGACACGCAACGCTAGTTCCAAATCTTCCCGACTGAGGTCGTTAATCGAAATAATATGTTTTTGATAGAGCGGATTGACCATGTTGTCTTTCTCCTAACGAGTAAACAGGAAATGTCGTATCTGGCTGCCCGAGCTGTCGGCAAAAAATACCTGAATCGCTCTTTGATGCCACAAAATGATGCCCTGAAAGGGCGCAGTTGTGGACGATAGGGCACAAAAAAAAGCCCCTCATTGAGGGGCTTTCTTAATGGAATCATTGAGCAACGGAAAGGAAAACGCTAGCTGGCTGCCGGATGGCAGTTGTCGTTGAGAACCAACATAAGCAGCGGATTTTTTGGTGTAACGGTGCATGACCCCTCCCAGCAAACTGTCGGGAATTATACGCGCCGACTAGGCTATTTCAAGCAGAAAACGTGGTTTTTTACGCATCGCAATCGGTTGCGGTTCGCGTGCCGTATGCATAACGTTCGTCAGTGAAAGAAGGCCGATTGAGAAGAGTGGTGGGCAGTTCACTTTTTCGTATTAACACGCTGGCGGGCGTCACACTTGGAGAGTATAAGGATTATAAAACAGAGTTTCATTTTTATATTAGCGAGGTTTTTTATGATTACTGGCAACGTCCACCACCTTGAACTGGTCCCTTATCTGCCTGCCAAACTGCGTGAAGCGATTGAATACGTGAAGCAAAACATTACGGCAGACACGCCGCTGGGCAAGCATGATATCGAGGGCAACAGTGTGTTCGTCCTGATCTCCAACGACAGCACCGACCTGCTGGAAAAACGTCGCGCCGAGTATCACGCCAAATATCTGGACATTCAGATCGTGCTGTCCGGTGTGGAAGGGATGACGTTCAGTAACCTGCCAGCGGGTAAGCCGGATACCGATTGGCTGGCGGATAAAGACATCGCTTTCCTGCCTGCGGGCGAGCAGGAAAAACAGTTTGTGATGCAGGAAGGGGATTTTGTCGTCTTCTTCCCAGGCGAAGTGCACAAACCGCTGTGTGCCGTCGGCGAACCGGCGCACGTGCGCAAAGCCGTGGTGAAAATCGACGCGTCGCTGGTGGTGTAAACTGCCGGAAAATCTCTCCCTCCCCGTTCTGGGGAGGGAAGAAAGCCTTAATCCTGCACCAGCGTGGCGACCATCACGGCTTTGATGGTGTGCATGCGATTTTCCGCCTGATCGAACACGATGCTGTGTGCGGATTCAAAGACTTCATCCGTGACTTCCATTCCACCGTGCAGACCATACTGCTCCGCCATTTGTTGTCCCATCGTCGTCTGATCGTCGTGGAAGGCAGGCAGGCAGTGCAGGAACTTCACCTGCGGATTACCCGTCGCGGCGATCATCGCCATGTTCACCTGATACGGTTTCAGCAGCGCGATACGTTCTTGCCAGGTCTCTTTCGGTTCCCCCATGGAAACCCAAACGTCGGTATAAATGAAATCTGCGCCCGCGACGCCCGTAGCGATATCTTCCGTCAGCGTGATGCTGCCACCGGTTTGTTTCGCCGCCGCCTGACATTCAGCCACCAAACCGGCATCCGGCCAGCAGGCTTTTGGTGCCACAAGACGTAAATCCAGCCCAGTCAGCGCCGCCGCTTCCAGCATGGTGTTGCCCATGTTGTTGCGTGCATCACCAGCGTAGACGAGCGTCATCTTTGACAGCGGTTTACTCGGTAAATGTTCCTGCATCGTCAGCAGATCCGCTAGCAGTTGCGTAGGGTGGAATTCGTTCGTCAGCCCGTTCCAGACCGGCACGCCCGCATAGTGCGCCAGCGTTTCGACAATTTGCTGGCCATAGCCGCGATATTGAATCCCGTCGTACATTCTTCCCAATACGCGAGCGGTATCTTTGATGGATTCTTTATGGCCGATTTGGCTACCACTTGGGCCGAGATAGGTCACTTGCGCGCCCTGATCGTATGCAGCAACTTCGAAAGAGCAGCGAGTACGAGTCGAATCTTTTTCGAAGATGAGTGCGATGTTTTTACCTTGCAGACGGCGGGCTTCTGTCCCGTTTTTTTTATCGGCTTTCAGTTTCGTTGACAGGGCTAAAAGATGGGCAATTTCTGCGGGTGTAAAATCCATTAACCTTAAAAAATGACGCTTATAGAACGGTTGCATGATGTACCTCTCCATGTGGCTCAACACCATTGGTTGAATTAAAATTCACTTTATATGTGTAATTATTCAAATTCAAGTGGTGATATCAAACTTTGTGGTGGAGCAAGCCGCAGGGCTGTGGGACAATAAGTAATATTACGTCGTTTAATGAGGACTGAGGCATGGCAAACCGCGAATTACTGGAAGAGCAACGGGAAGAGACACGCCTGATCATTGAAGAACTGTTGGATGATGGCAGCGATCCTGACGCGCTCTATACCATTGAACACCATTTCTCTGCTGAGAAGTTTGAAGTGTTGGAAAAAGTCGCTGTAGAAGCCTTCAAGCTGGGCTATGAAGTGACAGATGCGGAAGAGCTGGAAGTGGAAGATGGCGTGTTGCTGATGTGCTGCGATGCCATCAGTGAAGTCGCGCTGAAAGCGGAACTGATCGACGCACAGGTAGAACAACTGCTGGCGCTGGCAGAACGCCACGGCGTGAATTACGACGGTTGGGGCACCTACTTCGAAGATCCGGATGGTGAAGGCGAAGAAGACGGGGATGATGAAGATTTCTACGACGAAGATGATGACGGCAAACGCCATTAATCCCTCGTCGAACCGTTTACGGAAAACGCCGTAGGAAGATCCTGCGGCGTTTTTTATTCGGTATGACAACGTGCTATTACCGTACTTTCAGCCTATTACAGTACCTTCAACATCGTCACTTCACAGTCGGTGTGGCCCGTGTTGCCCATTGAGTGGGGAATCAGCTCGAAGCCCAGTGACTCATACAGTCGGATCGCGCTGGTCAGGTGGCCAGTGGTTTCCAGATAGCAGCGGCGGAAGCCATGTTGACGAGCAAAATCCAGTGCTTGTACCGCCAACTGACGTGCCAGTCCTTTGCCTCGTACGATGGGTAGGAAATACATTTTTTGTAATTCACACACATCTTCTTCGCCCGCCAGCAGTGGTGCAATGCCGCCACCGCCAACGACGTGGCCTTCATATTCAACAACCCAATAGGCGCTTTTCGGCTGGCTATACAGGGCAAACAACGCGTCCAGATTGGGATCGGAGACGGTGTAGCCTTTATCGGCTGTCAAACCAAATTCGGCAGAGACCTGACGGATGACCTGTGCGATGGCTGCATCATCCTGCTCGGTGATTGGGCGTACCTGAAGATTGGCGGAGGTCGCGGTTGTCATAATACGTACTCTTGTTCTTACGGTTTACGAGGGTAATGATCTTGGCCGATTGTAATACCATTTCAGACCACATGGATGCAACGTCTATACCCATCATACTTCAGGTTGCTTCCATGTTGGTTTTTCGGTGGCTTTCCCTATTCCCTGTAATTAATAAGTACATTGGTTTGTTTAATTGCTGTTAACTTTTATTGTTGTCATTAACAGGACATGCTTAAATAAGCCGCTTTTTGTTGCCTATAACGTGTCGAACGACGCGTTTATAAGGCTTATTTCTTTTAGGATGAAAGGTTTATGACTACCAATACTTCAGAAAATAACACGCAGCATCGCGTGCAGTTTCACGGTAAGGCTGGGGAATATTTTTCAATTTGGCTGGTGAATGTGTTATTAACGGTGATCACCTTAGGTATTTATTCTGCCTGGGCCACCGTGCGTCGCCGTCGTTATTTCTACGGTAACACAGAAATTAATGGTGACCGTTTTGATTACCACGCACAGCCTATTCAGATCCTTAAAGGGCGTTTGCTGGTTATCGCCGGTATCATTTTGTTTTATATCGTGATGATGATGTCACCAACGCTCGGAACGCTTATCGCTCTGGCATTTTCGGCACTTATTCCGATTCTCGTGATCCGCAACTGGCGTTATGACGCTATTATGTCCAGCTACCGCGGCGTCCGTTTTAATTACCATTGTCAGACGGGCCGTGCCTATTGGGTATTACTGTTTTGCCCTATTTTGCTGTTGCTGGCTTTTTATGCCGCGTTGGTTGTGGCGGGGTTGATTGGGTCGCAGAGCGATAGTCCGATTCTGATTGGATTTATCGTGCTGGCGATTGCTATTCCAGGGTTTGCTGCGGTAAATGGCATCATGAAAATGATGCAGCTTGATTTCTATGTTAATAACCTGTTCTTCGGTAAAACGGCATTTAAAGCAGAACTGACGAAAGCGGCGTTTATTAAATTTTCCCTGATTAGCCTGCTGATTTTTGTTCCTTTCCTGATCGCATCGCTGTCATTCATGGGCTCGTTCTTTTTCACGTTGTTCCAGATCGTGATGATGGGCGGTGGCAATGAAGATACTGTGCTCATGATGCTGCTAAGCAATATCTTTAATCTGGTGATGATGGTGATTGTGATGCTGCTAGGCGCGCTGGTTTCCAGCAGCTATGTGGCGGTTGCACAGCGTAACTATCTGTTTAACCAAACGTCGCTGAATGGCGGTGTGAAATTGCACTCTTCTATGCAAACGCTGTCTTACATGGGATTACTGATAACCAATAGCCTGATTACTATTTTTTCGTTGGGTTGGGCAGCACCGGTGGCAGAGATTCGTCACGCACGCTATATCGCGAATGCGACAGCGATTGAAGGCGATCTGGCACTGCTGCACGTTCAGGCACACCAGGACACAGCAAACAGCGCACTGGCCGAAGAAGCCGTGCAGGCGCTCGATTTGGGTGTTGGCCTGTAAGTTATAAGGCAGGAATATGAATATTGAGGGGCATTATCAATACCCCGGATTGGCGGCCCGCGTGGCCGCTTCTCTTCATTTAACGGATAACGGTTCGACGATGGTGCTAAATACCGGGTCATCGAACACGACGTTTGCGCTGGAGCAGGTCACGATTTCCGATGCATTGGGCTCCATTCCTCTGACGTTAACCTTTCCTGACGGCGGCCGTTTTGTTCCTGCCGACGACCCCGCCTTTCGCGCGTGGTATTCCGCAAGACGCCAACCGGGACTTGTACACCGCCTGGAACGCCATAAGTGTGGCGTCATTCTCACGTTATTCGCCACCGTATTGATAGTCATAAACTATGTTTACGTGGTACTGCCATGGGCAAGTTCCACGCTGGCGCTACGCATTCCTACTGCTATCGAACAGCAACTGGGACAACATACGCTGAAGTTATTACGCTACAGTGATTTTAAGCCTTCTAAACTGCCTGTTGAGCGCCAGCAGGCGATGCAAACGCTGTTTCAACAGGTTATGCCTGCTGCCATGCGGGAAGACAAAACGCCACTGCGCCTGGAGATCATGTCCGCACCTATCGGGCCGAATGCTTTTATGTTGGCGGATGGCACGCTGATTATCAGTGACGATCTGGTGAAACTGGCGAAAAATGACAACGAGCTGGCTGCCGTGATGTTGCATGAAATGGGACACCACGCCTATCGCCACCCAATGCGCATGGTGGTGCGTTCATCGCTGGTATCGCTGACCTTCATGTGGATGACGGGAGATGTCAGTGGCGTGGGAGATACGGTGTTGCAGTCTGCTGCCTTTATCAACGAGATGCAGTTTTCCCGCGATATGGAACGGGAAGCCGACGCATGGGCAATAGCCGAAATGCAGCAGCAAGGGCGTTCGCTCCAGTCGATGCAGGCGATGTATCGGGCCTTGATCAATAACGACCGTAGTCATGATGAAATTGATTCTCTGGATTTACCTGACTGGCTGAGTACGCACCCCGATATGGATGAGCGGCTGAAAGCGATTGAAAGCGAGATGCATAAGCACTAATCCTCAGCTCTCGATTCTCAACGCTGACCTAATCCTGCCTTGTGTCAATCGTGTGTGGTGTCACCGCACACGATCTCCTTCTGATTAGATATTTGAGCAAAAAAACGCATCTTGCTGTTTTTATAAACGCTAATGTCGAGCGAAAAATATCAGCCGAGTAGCCAGACGATTAACAGGAATATGTTAAATATCATCCTATTAAAAACTATCTGTAGAATCTCTCGCGATAAATAAAAAAAACAGAGAATAATCTCTTTTTATTATTGATTTGCTTATGTTTATTGGGATTTTTCCTAATAGACATTAAAATCACAGCTTCACGACTTCATGATTACCGAAGAGTTATTTATGATTAATCGAATACTATCAGGGGTGGTGGGCGCATTTCTGTTAATGCTGTCACCATTAACGCATGCACAGGCCAATTTCCCAGAGCCTAAAGAAGGCGACTGGATTGCGCCAGAATTTACCTTCAACAGTGGCGAAAAATTAAAAGATCTGCGTATTCACTACTACACGATCGGTGATAAAACCAAGCCCGCTGTCTTATTGCTACATGGAACAAACCAGCCGATTAAATCACTGTTAGCAAATGGCTTTGGTGGAGAGCTGTTCGGGCCGGGTCAGGCGCTGGATAGCAGCAAATACTTTATTATCATGCCGGAGAGCATCGGTTCTGGAAAATCTTCCAAACCGTCAGACGGCTTACGGATGAAATTCCCGCAGTACGATTATAACGATATGGTGCAGGCACAATATCGCTTAATCAAAGAAGGGCTGGGCATTAATCACCTGCGCCTGGTAATGGGATATTCCATGGGCGGCATGCAAACCTGGCTCTGGGGTGAGAAATTCCCGGACATGATGGATGCGCTGGTACCAATGGCATCGCTGCCGAATGAGCTGTCCGGTCGTAACTGGATGATGCGCCGCATTTTGATTGAATCCATCAAGAACGATCCGGTGTGGAATAACGGTGATTACACACAGCAGCCGCCAACGCTGAAAACGGCCAACATTATGTTCAGTATCGCCACCACGGGCGGAACGCTGGCGTATCAGAGCAAAGCACCGACGCGTGCACAGGCTGACAAACTGGTAGAAGATCGCCTTGCGGCACCGTCGACCAGCGATGCCAACGACTTTATTTATATCTGGGGCTCGTCTGCAAATTATAACGCGGCACCGGAACTGAATAAAATTAAGGCACCTGTTCTGGTGATTAACTCTGCAGATGATGAGCGTAATCCTATTGAAACAGGCATCTTGGATAATGAGCTTAAGAAAATTAAGCAGGCGACGTTGTTCCTTATTCCTGCCAGTAAAGATACCAGTGGGCATGGCACGATGATGTCGGCGAGGTTTTATAAAGATGAATTGCAACGTTTTTTAGAAAAGAATCAGTCTCAGAACAGTAATAAAAAATAAAACTCATGGCTGGCAGGAAATCTATTTCTGCCGGCCATCTTTTTCTTTATACGTTTCTTTATTTTATTACAGTTTTATACCCGTCATACTTCAAGTTGCATGTGCGTTGGCTGCGTTTAGTCGCCCGAATCACTTACTCATGTAAGCTCATCGGGATGAAATGAGAGACATCCTGTCTCTCACCGAAGGCTAGCCGTTGGCTGGTCAAATTCGTTCCAGACGAATTTGTCCTTCTCTTGCCGCCTTCCTGAGACTTGAATTATTTAGTGTAGATGACGAATTTATTTCAGTTTGTGGGGGTTAACACGCCTAGAAAGTGAAATATAACGATTATTACGTAAATAACTGAACGGCTCTGCTCCGGAGCTGGCGCTCATCCTTTCTTATTTTCAGACTATAGGGATAATTTATGTTTCGTAAGATAAAGATCCGTACGGCACTCAGCATGATGGTGTTTTCTTTAGCGGCGTTACTGCTTTTCGTCGGCGTGTTAGGGTTGGTTGCCGTTCAGTCAGGGAATAAATCATTTGCTCGCGTTGATATGGAAGTGCTGCCAGGGCTGGTTGCGCTGAACGACAGCTCTGAACTGCTATTGCGTGGTCGGTTGGATTTGCGTCTGTACGAGTCATTAATGGGGAAAGGGGACGTTGAGGCGGCTAAAGTCGCACTGGGACGTGCTAGAGGCAAGGTCGACGGTGCCAGTGAAAAGTGGCAGGAATACCTGAAATACCCGCAGTCCGAAGCGGAGAAAGTCATTTCTGCGGACATGGCTGAAAAGCGTAATACGCTGATGCAGGAGTTTATCGATCCGGCATTTGCAGCGCTTAACGCAGGGAATCTGGATGAATATCGTCAGCGTGCCGGGAAATCAACGGTGCTGTATGCTGCGTTTGATAAATCCTCTAAAGCGTTGGTTGCCTTCAAGCTGAAGAGTATCGATGAAGCCTATGCAGATTCAAATGGACGCGTCGAGCTGATGGAAACCATCCTTTACAGTGCGATTGCCTGTGCGTTGCTGCTGGCGGTGCTGGTCTGGTCTGTGGTGACCAACATGATCGTGAAACCGCTGAATCAGGCTATTTCCGTCTTTGATCGCATCGCCGAAGGCGACCTGCGGGCACAGATTGATAGCAGCGGAAAAAATGAAATTGCACAGCTGTTTGCTGCGGTTCAACGTATGCGTGACGGGCTGGAAAATATGGTGCGCGTAGTGCGTAACGGTACCGATGCAATAAGTGTAGGTGTCGAGGAAATTGCCTCCGGCAACATCGATCTTTCCAGCCGTACCGAGCAGCAGGCAGCCTCGTTGGATGAAACCGCTTCAAGTATGGAGCAGATCATGTCGACGGTGAAAAACAACGAAGACAACACGCGTAAGGCCAACGATCTGGCGCTAAAAGCCTCTAATTCTGCGTCTCGCGGCGGGAATGTTGTCTCCGAAGTGGTTGATACCATGCGTTCCATCAAGCAGAGTTCTGCCAAGATTTCCGACATTGTTGGCGTAATCGACGGCATCGCT
Organism: Pectobacterium odoriferum; assembly: GCF_009931295.1. Classification (NCBI taxonomy): domain Bacteria; kingdom Pseudomonadati; phylum Pseudomonadota; class Gammaproteobacteria; order Enterobacterales; family Pectobacteriaceae; genus Pectobacterium; species Pectobacterium odoriferum. The sequence continues at coordinate 464,961 of NZ_CP034938.1, forward strand.
TTCCAGACCAACTTGCTGGCTCTGAACGCGGCGGTGGAATCTGCGCGTGCGGGTCAATACGGTAAAGGCTTTGCGGTGGTTGCTTCCGAAGTGCGGATGCTGGCTGCGCGCAGTGCGACGGCCGCGAAAGAGATCGGCACCATGATCGATGACTCTCTCAGCCGTATTGAAAAGGGCGCGGGGCTGGTTGAAGTCGCGGGTAACACTATGGATGAAGTGCTGATGGATGTGAAAAAAGTGGTCGATATTATGGATGAGATCACGCTGGCTTCCAGCGAGCAGAGTCGCGGCATTTCGCAGATCAATATCGCTATCAACCAGATGGATGGTGTGACACAGCAGAATGCGTCCTTGGTATCCGAAGTAGCGACGTCAGCGAATTCACTTCAGGAGCAGGTTGTTAATCTGCAACAGTCCGTTTCCCGTTTCCAGATCGCAAGAGAAAACATAGAACTGGGTAATGTGTTGCCCAGCTTGCGCCAGAATATTACGCTGGCCGATTCTCGCTAATCGTTAAATGACCTTATCGCCTGTTTTCGTTAATGCTATATGAACAGCGAAGACAGGTGATTCATACACGTATTCATTCATCGATAAACGGCACGGGAACCGTCAGGGTTAACCAGACGCCGTTATCCGCCTGATAAAAAATTATCCCTTGTTGATGCATTTCCTGCGCCCTTATTTTTAACACTACGGGTTTGCCATGTCGCTGGCCGACGTTTATTGCCGTTGCTTCATCGGCAGACAAGTGCACATACTGACGTGAACCGGGAAGCAAACCCTGCTGATTTATCGAGTCGACAAATCGGGTTGCTGTGCCGTGATAAAGAAACTCGGGTGGCGCTTTGGGCTCGTAGTGCATATCGACCTGCGATGATGAGTGTCCCTGCGCTGCACGGATCGATAACCCATCCGGCGAAATAGAAAACCGCTTTTTGTCACTGTTATCAACGACAGACTGAATCACTTCTCTGGTAAGAAGCCGTCCATCTTTTGCCGCACCAGTAATCAGTTCAGCTATATTTGCCCAGCCTTCGCTGCTTAGCGTTAGCCCAATGGCTTCGGGCTTGTGCCGTAAAACGTAGCTAAGAAACTTGCTGACCTCAGCATGATTCGTGTTGCTCATTGTGTTACTCCCTTCATGCATTTTGTGAGGTGAATCAGTGTGAAGTGAATAAAATAAAAAGCCCCGTTTTGCAACGAGGCTTTCGTACTTGCCGTACTACCATTAGAAAATCGGTGAGCGTTACAGCGCAGCGATGACCGCGTGCTGTTCCAGCAGTTTGGCTTTCGCTACGGCGTAGCCATCCAGCTTCTCACGCTCTTTGGCTACGACCGCCTCCGGTGCACGAGCCACAAAGCCTTCGTTGGACAGCTTGCTTTCGATGCGCTCAATCTCGGCTTCGATTTTCGCCACTTCTTTCGTCAGACGATCCAACTCTGCTGCTTTGTCGATCAGGCCTGCCATCGGAATTAACAGCTCGGCACCCTCGATGAGTTTAGTGACGGAAACCGGACCTTTTTCGCCCGCAGGCAGCAGCGTAATGCTTTCCAGACGCGCCAGCGTTTGGATAAAGCTGCGGTTCTCTTCCACGCGACGCTGTGCTTCAGCAGTGACATCACGCAGTAAGACTTCCAGCGGTTTGCCCGGCGCGATGTTCATTTCTGCACGAATGTTACGCACCGCGATAATCGCTTGCTTGATCCACTCCAGATCGTTCAGCGCCAGCGTATCTTCCTGCGCGGCATCGAACTCAGGGAATGGTTGCAGCATGATTGTGTCGGCACTGATGCCTTTCAGTGCTTTAACACGTAGCCAGATGGTTTCGGTAATGAACGGAATAATCGGATGCGCCAGACGCAGCAATGCTTCCAGTACAGTAACCAGCGTATTGCGCGTACCGCGCAGTTCCGCTTCTGAACCGCCATTCATGACGGGCTTCGTCAGTTCCAGGTACCAGTCGCAGAACTGGTTCCAGGTGAATTCGTACAGAATGTTGGCCGCAATATCAAAGCGATAGCCGTCCAGCGCCTCGCGGTAGGCTTTCACCGTGCGGTTGAATTCTGCCAGAATCCAGCGGTCGGCCAGCGACAGCACTTTCTCGCCGGCGCCAAAGCCGCAATCCTGATCTTCGGTGTTCATCAGCACAAAACGGCTGGCGTTCCACAGCTTGTTACAGAAGTTGCGGTAACCTTCCAGACGCTTCATGTCCCAGTTGATGTCGCGACCGGTAGAGGCCAGTGCCGCCAGCGTGAAGCGCAGGGCATCTGTACCGTGAGGTTCGATGCCGTTCGGGAACTGTTTCTCGGTGCGCTTGCGGATTTTTTCCGCCAGCTGCGGCTGCATCATATTGCCGGTACGTTTTTCCAGCAGGGCTTCCAGCGAAATACCGTCCACCATATCCAGCGGGTCGATGACGTTCCCTTTGGATTTAGACATCTTCTGGCCTTCCTCATCACGGATCAGGCCGGTCATGTAAACGGTGTGGAATGGCACCTGCGATTTGCCGTCTTCATCTTTGATGAAGTGCATGGTCAGCATGATCATGCGGGCAATCCAGAAGAAGATGATGTCGAAGCCGCTGACCATCACGCTGCTTGGGTGGAAAGCTTTCAGATCGGGCGTTTGCTCTGGCCAACCCAGCGTAGAGAATGTCCACAGCCCGGATGAGAACCAGGTATCCAGTACGTCTTCATCCTGATTCAGAACGACATCGTCAGCGAGGTTGTTTTCACTGCGTACTTCCGCTTCGGTGCGACCGACGTAGACGTTACCATTGGCATCGTACCAGGCCGGAATGCGGTGACCCCACCACAGCTGACGGGAAATACACCAGTCCTGAATGTCGCGCATCCAGCTGAAGTACATGTTTTCGTACTGTTTTGGTACGAACTGAATGCGGCCATCTTCCACCGCTTCCACTGCCGGTTTAGCCAGCACGGCAGCACGCACGTACCACTGGTCGGTCAGCATCGGCTCAATCACAACACCGCCACGGTCACCGTAAGGAACGGTCAGATCGTGCGCTTTGATCTCTTCCAGCAGGCCGAGCTCATCGAATGCGGCTACCAGCGCTTTACGTGCGGCAAAACGCTCCAGACCCCGGAAGGCTTCGGGAATATCGCTGCTGTAAGCGGTGCTGGCTTCGCCATTGGTATCAAAAATCTCAGCGCTCTGGCGGATATCACCGTCGAACGTCAGGATGTTCACCATTGGTAACTCGTGGCGTTTACCGACTTCGTAGTCGTTGAAGTCGTGCGCTGGCGTGATCTTCACGCAGCCAGTGCCTTTTTCCATATCGGCGTGTTCGTCGCCAACGATCGGAATTCGACGGCCAATCAGCGGCAGGATCACTTCTTTGCCGATCAGATCTTTATAACGCGGATCTTCCGGGTTAACGGCGACACCGGTATCACCCAGCACGGTTTCCGGGCGGGTGGTCGCGACGACCAGATAGTCTTTCCCGTCGGCGGTTTTCACGCCATCGGCCAGCGGGTAGCGCAGGTGCCACATCGACCCTTTCACTTCGCGGTTTTCTACTTCCAGATCGGAAATCGCGGTGCGCAGTTTCGGATCCCAGTTCACCAGACGCTTGCCGCGGTAAATCAGGTCTTCTTTATACAGACGGACGAACACTTCTTTCACCGCGTTGGACAGGCCTTCATCCATGGTGAAACGCTCGCGTTCCCAGTCAACGGAGTTGCCCAGACGGCGCATCTGATTGGTAATGTTGCCACCGGATTCGCCTTTCCACTGCCAGATTTTGTCGATGAACGCTTCGCGGCCGTAATCGTGGCGAGTTTTGCCTTCTTCTGCGGCGATCTTGCGCTCAACGACCATTTGCGTGGCGATACCCGCGTGGTCAGTACCCGCCTGCCACAGGGTATTCTTGCCCTGCATGCGCTGATAGCGGATCAACGTATCCATAATGGTTTGCTGGAAAGCGTGACCCATATGCAAGCTGCCGGTGACGTTGGGCGGCGGGATCATGATGCTGAAGCTTTCTTTACTCGTGTCGCCGTGCGGCTTGAAGTAGCCTTGCTTTTCCCAGTGTTCGTAGAGCGGCTGCTCGATATCTTGCGGGTTATATTTCGTTTCCATTATGCTCAAAATTCAGTGAGTTGGCGGCGTAGCCGTGGTCAATTGGAAGCCGACGCTGCGATAGGTTTTATAGCGGTCGCGCGCCAACTGTTTCAAGGAGTCTTCGTAAGGGACAAAGTCTATCACTTCATGGAAAGCGGTGGCAAAATCTGCGAACTGTGGCAATAGGCTGATCAGCAGATCCCGTGGCGCGTTGCCACGCCGCTGCGGCCAGGCCAGTTCGACCGGCGCGCCGTGACGCGGCCCTTCGCCTGCCAGATTATGCGGCACGAATGCGTTGGGATCGCGCTGCCATAATGCTTCATCCAGTCTGATGGCCTGTTGCTCGTCTTCACAGGCAATCAGCACGCGCTTTCCTGCTCGCCAACGTTCTGCCGCCAGATCGCATGCCAGTGCCTCATGGGCGCTGAGCTCACCGCTTTTGCTGTCGTGTTCGAGAAGATAGAACGTTGCGTTTTTCATTGTTTACACTATTGATAAGGGCCGGAATATCCGGCCCGATTATACTCGTCATACTTCAAGTTGCATGTGCGTTGGCTGCGCTACTCGGCACACTTGCGTGTGCCTCGCCCCGTTGGGGCCGCTGCAAGCAGCGTTCAAACCTGCCTATGGCAGGTTTGTCAGTCACCCGAATCACTTACCTGAGTAAGCTCATCGGGACTCCTTCTCTTGCCGCCTGCCTGAAACTTGAATTATTTAGAGTATATAAGAACAAAGGCAATCGCTGGCTTTGGTCATCGCCGTTGACGTGAAAGTCTTATTCTACGTCGTTCTGTCCGGCGCGGTTAAGCAGGAACTGTGATAACAGCGCGACCGGGCGACCCGTTGCGCCTTTGGCTTTACCAGAACGCCAGGCGGTGCCCGCGATATCCAGATGCGCCCAGCTGTACTTACGCGTAAAGCGCGACAGGAAGCAGCCTGCGGTAATCGCACCGCCCGGACGACCACCAATATTCGCCATATCGGCAAAATTGGATTCCAGCTGTTCCTGGAATTCGTCGGTCAGCGGCAGACGCCATGCGCGGTCGCCAGACTGCTCGGACGCGCTCAACAGTTCGTGCGCCAGCGGATTGTGGTTCGCCATCAGCCCAGTGATGTGGTGCCCCAGCGCAATCACGCACGCGCCGGTCAGCGTCGCGACGTCAATGACGACGTCCGGCTCATAACGCTCAACGTAGGTCAGCGTATCACACAAGACCAGACGGCCTTCTGCATCGGTGTTCAGCACTTCTACCGTTTGGCCGGACATCGTGGTCAGCACGTCACCCGGACGGTATGCACGGCCATCGACCATGTTTTCACAGCCCGCCAGCACGCCGATGATATTCAATGGCAGCGCCAGTTCGGCCGCCATGCGCATCACGCCGTAGACCGTGGCCGCGCCGCACATGTCGTACTTCATTTCGTCCATGCTGTCGGCAGGTTTGATGGAGATGCCGCCTGAATCGAACGTCAGGCCTTTACCTACCAGCACAATCGGGCGGGTTTCCGGGTTCGGATCGCCTTTATATTCGATCACGGACATCAGCGATTCATTCTGCGAGCCCTGACCCACGGCCAGATAGGCATTCATGCCCAGCTCTTTCATCTGCTGTTCGCCAATCACACGCGTGATGATGTTCTGGCTGTAGGTATCGGCCAGTTGACGCGCTTGCGAAGCCAGATACGCGGCATTACAGATATTCGGTGGCATGTTGCCGAGATCTTTCGCGGCTTTGATGCCCGCTGCAATCGCCAGACCGTGCTGAATAGCGCGCTCACCGCTGGTCAGCTCACGGCGTGTCGGTACGTTGAATACCATTTTGCGCAGTGGACGGCGCAGCTCGACTTTATTGCTCTTAAGCTGATCGAAGGTATATAGCGTCTCTTTTGCCGTTTCGACCGCCTGACGCACTTTCCAGTACGTGTTACGGCCTTTCACATGCAGCTCGGTCAGGAAGCAGACGGCTTCCATAGAGCCGGTTTCGTTCAGGGCGTTGATCGTCTTCTGAATTACCTGTTTGTACTGGCGTTCATCAAGTTCGCGCTCTTTACCGCAACCAATCAGCAGAATGCGCTCGGAAAGAATGTTAGGTACATGGTGCAAGAGCAGTGATTGCCCCACTTTGCCTTCTAATTCACCACGGCGAAGCAACGCGCTGATGTAGCCGTCGCTGATTTTATCGAGTTGTTCGGCAATAGGGGACAGACGACGCGGTTCAAACACGCCGACGACAATGCAGGCACTGCGTTGTTTTTCCGGGCTACCGCTTTTTACGCTGAACTCCATGTACTCTCCTGAATCTTAAAGACAACGACGGGGGCAACGGCTAGAATGTGACACTCCGTAATACTTCCCGCCGTTGCGTTAACATAACCTGTGTTAATCTTAACGACGTAACGAACCTGTTTTAGTGACTAATAAGCAGGTTCTGATACAACAGCTCAAACGCAGTGTGTTGTAATACAGTTTTAGCTAAGAGGGCAGCCAAAAATGAGTATAAATGGCGCGTTAGCGAAGAAACTATCGATTTTCCTGCAAAAAGACAAGTTTTCACAGGCGTAATTAAGCGTGATCATCATTCGATATCTGGTACGGGAAACCTTTAAGAGCCAACTGGCCATCCTTTTCATTCTGTTACTGATTTTCTTTTGTCAGAAATTGGTACGGATACTGGGTGCCGCTGTTGATGGTGAAATCCCGACAAATTTGGTTATCTCCCTGTTGGGATTGGGCGTGCCAGAAATGGTGCAGCTCATCCTGCCATTAAGTCTGTTTCTTGGCGTATTGATGACGTTTGGCCGCCTCTATGCGGAAAGCGAGATCACCGTCATGCACGCCTGTGGGCTAGGCAAACGCGTGTTGCTGAAAGCCGCGCTGGTCCTGGCGGTGTTCACTGCCATTGTCGCAACCATTAACGTCATGTGGCTCAGCCCGTGGTCGTCCCGGCATCAGGAAGAAGTGTTGGCGGAAGCGAAGGCGAACCCCGGCATGGCGGCATTGGTAGAAGGGCAGTTCCAGTCCGCACAGGGCGGCAACGCGGTGCTGTTTGTCGGCAATGTCAAAGGCTCGGAGTTTGAGCACGTTTTTCTGGCACAGTTGCGCCCCAGCGGTAACGCACGGCCTTCTGTCGTCGTGGCCGATCGCGGTCATATCAAGCAAAACGAAGACGGTGCGCAGGTCGTGACACTGGATAACGGTTCGCGTTATGAAGGTACGGCGCTGCTGCGTGATTTTCGTATCACGGATTTCACCAACTATCAGGCCGTGATTGGTCACCAGAGCGTGACGCTAAATAATAGTGACGTGCAGCAAATGGATATGCAGACTCTGTGGCATTCGGATGCGCACGATGCACGTGCAGAGTTCCACTGGCGGCTGACGTTGATTATTTCGGTATTGATCATGGCGCTGATGGTGGTGCCGCTGAGTGTGGTGAATCCACGTCAGGGGAGGGTGCTGAGTATGCTGCCCGCTATGCTGCTGTATCTGATTTTCTTCCTGCTGCAAAGCTCGCTGCGTTCTAACGCCAGTAAAGGCAAGATCGATCCGATGGTATGGGTCTGGCTGACCAACCTGACGTACTTCGGTATTGCTGTGATGCTTAACCTATGGGATACCGTGCCGATGCGGAAAGTGCGTGCCCGCTTTAAGCCTCGTACGCTTAGAACACAAGGAGCGGCCTGATGTTTGGTGTATTAGACCGCTATATCGGCAAAACGATTTTTACCACCATCATGACGACGCTGTTCATGCTGGTGTCGCTCTCCGGCATCATCAAGTTTGTCGACCAACTGCGTAAAGTTGGGCAAGGCGAGTATTCGGCGCTGGGCGCTGGGTTGTACACGCTGCTCAGCGTACCTAAAGATATTGAGATCTTCTTCCCAATGGCGGCGCTGCTCGGCGCATTGCTCGGGCTGGGCCAGCTTGCGACCCGCAGCGAACTGGTGGTGATGCAGGCTTCTGGCTTTACCCGCTTGCAGATTGCGACGGCGGTGATGAAAACCGCGATCCCGCTGGTGCTGCTGACGATGGCGATTGGCGAATGGGTTTCTCCGCAAGGGGAACAGATGGCGCGTAATTACCGTTCTCAGATGATCTCCGGTGGGTCGATGATCTCTACGCAGGGCGGACTGTGGGCAAAAGACGGCAATGACTTTATTTATATTGAACGGGTGACGGGCGATAAAGAACTGTCTGGCGTCAACATCTACCACTTCGACGATAAGAACAAGCTGCTATCTGTGCGCTATGCGGCCTCCGCCGAGTTTGAAGAGGATCGGAATGTTTGGAAGCTCTCACAGGTTGATGAATCCGATTTGAGCGACGGCAAACAGATTGGCGGCAGCCAGACGCTCAGCGGCGAATGGAAAACCAACCTGACGCCCGATAAGCTGGGTGTGGTGGCACTGGAGCCAGATGCGCTGTCGATCCGTGGGCTACATAATTACGCCAAATACCTGAAACAAAGCGGGCAAGAGTCGAATCGCTACCAACTGAACATGTGGAGCAAAATCTTTGCACCAGTCTCAGTGGCGGTGATGATGCTCATGGCAGTTTCTTTCATCTTCGGCCCGCTGCGCAGCGTGTCGGCAGGTTCACGTATCGTGATAGGTATCAGCTTCGGCTTCCTCTTCTACCTATTGAATGAGATTTTCCGCCCACTCAGCCTGGTCTATGGCATCCCGCCGATCCTGGGCGCGATCTTGCCGAGCTCGGTGTTTCTGTTCATCAGCGTCGCGCTGCTGCTTAAACGCCGATAGCACCCAATAAATCAGAGAAAGCGCCGAGTGGATTACCCCTCGGCGCTTTTTTATTGGTCGTGAAAAATTGCCCTCGGCAACATCCATTACCGCACAATCTTGAAGGTAAAAAAGTCATAACACGTTGCTAGAGATGATTTTTTCATCACTTAACCGAACACGGAGTGGATTAACGTTGCGCGTGGGCTGTCAAACGGTATAATGCACCCGTTTTCCGCATACGACTTCTGTGCCGAAGTGGCGAAATCGGTAGACGCAGTTGATTCAAAATCAACCATCGAAAGATGTGCCGGTTCGAGTCCGGCCTTCGGCACCATCGGAACATCAATAGACGTCAACGGACGTCTTTTTTTGTGCCTGAAATCCAGTATCCGCAAGGCTTTCCTCGCTTTTTCACTCAACCTAAGTCAACCTGATTCAATCTACATCAACTTACTGATGCGGGTACAACTGCGGGTATTTCCCGGTTCGATAATGTTTGTACCCACACAGAATCCTTGAAAGGATACTCACTATGGCTCTGAGTGATGTGAAGGTTCGTTCGGCTAAGCCTGAAGCAAAAGCCTATAAACTGACTGACGGTGAAGGCATGGTTTTGCTGGTTCACCCTAACGGTTCCAAATATTGGCGGCTTCGTTATCGCTTTGGCGGTAAGGAGAAGATGCTGGCGCTGGGGAAATACCCTGAAGTTTCGCTGGCGGATGCCAGAGCACGCAGGGATGAAGCCCGTAAGCTGTTAGCTAATGGTGTCGATCCCAGTGAGAATAAGAAAGCCGTTAAGGTAGAGGAGGAGCAAGAGGCAATAACGTTTGAAGTGGTTGCCAGAGACTGGCACGCCAGCAATCAAAAGTGGTCTGCATCGCATAGCGCTCGTGTATTAAAAAGTCTCGAAGATAATCTCTTTGCTGCCATTGGTAAGCGGAACATAGCAGAACTGAAAACGCGAGACCTACTTGTACCCATCAAAGCAGTCGAGTCATCCGGACGCCTTGAAGTCGCCGCCCGTTTACAACAGCGTACTACCGCGATTATGCGCTTTGCTGTGCAGAGTGGGTTAATCGACTACAACCCCGCTCAAGATATTGCCGGTGCGGTTGCTACGGCGAAAAGACAGCATCGTGCTGCTCTTGAACTGAACCGTATTCCAGAATTACTTCATCGCATAGATCACTATTCTGGCAGACCCTTAACTCGATTGGCTGTTGAACTCACTTTGTTGGTCTTCATCCGTTCAAGTGAGCTGCATTTTGCCCGTTGGTCAGAAGTAGACTTTGAAACGGCCATGTGGACGATTCCAGGCGAGCGTGAGCCACTGGAAGGAGTCAAGCATTCTCAGCGTGGTTCGAAGATGCGTACGCCTCATCTTGTTCCCTTGTCGCGTCAAGCTCTCGCCATTTTGGAAAAGATCAAAAGCATGAGTGGAAACCGTGAGCTGATCTTCGTTGGTGATCATGATCCGCGTAAGCCGATGAGTGAAAACACAGTTAATAAATCACTACGAGTCATGGGCTACGATACGAAGGTTGAAGTATGTGGTCATGGTTTTAGAACAATGGCTTGTAGTTCATTAATTGAGTCGGGATTGTGGTCAAGAGATGCGGTAGAGCGGCAGATGAGTCACCAGGAACGTAACTCAGTGCGTGCGGCTTACATTCATAAGGCGGAGCATTTGGGGGAGAGGAGGTTGATGTTGCAGTGGTGGGCGGATTATCTGGATATTAATCGAGAAAAATCAATTAGTCCGTTTGACTTTGCTAAGTTGAAGACTGTGTAAATTTAGCAAACGAGAACGATTTGGTATCCACCAAACGGAAAGCCATTTGTGGCATGTATAAATATGCGCTCTATCTGGAGGTAAGAAGGGAGATGGTGCACGTGTATGAGACAAGCTTGCGTCAATGTTAAGTGATATCACACAGATTATTTAACAAAATTGCATAAAAGTGCCCAGTCTTTAAAAATATTTGCGCATATTTCATTCTTGTTTGGTTTTTTTTAATTTATATAAAATCAATTAGTTAAGCCGCGAAAGAACGGTTTTTTTGCACATAAATTATGATGACGCTTATCTGTAGACCTGCTACTGCATTATTTTTTAGTTTACATTCTGTTCTTTTTGCTCAATCATAGCTTTACCAAATCACTTTTAACTCTGTACGAGATCTACAGATTTGAGTGATGAGGTGCGACAGACTGCAATCTGTCGCGTTGACTCAAACCCAAACGTCTAAATTAGGAGATCAAATCTATGCCAGCTTATCAAATTTCTTACGATCTGCGAAAGCAGAAAGATTATGCCTCGCTCATTGAGCGCATCAAGTCTTATGGGACCTGGTGTCATCCTCTGGAATCAACCTGGATTATTGTCACCGAGCAAACGGCAACTCAAGTTCGCGATTATCTCAAAGCCGTTATAGATAACGATGATGGTTTACTCGTCACTGGTTTGCGGGGAGACGGTGCGTGGTATGGGCTTCCCGACAAGATATCTCAATGGCTTAAAAACAACTTATAATCGCCACGCTTAAGAATAGATGCGCCAGGGATGGTGCAATGAATCAGGGGCCCGTATGCCAACATCTTTAAAAAAGTTAGGCCAAATTGCAGGCATCCGTTCAGGCCACACTCTAAGGGGAGCAATCACGCCTGACCCTGAAGGAGATGTGCGTCTGTTACAGATTAAAGACCTCGATCAGGACTGGCAGTTCAATCACAAAGCACTACCTACTGTTGTATGGGAACAACGCATCTCTCCCCCATTTCTTGAACAGGGGGAGATTGTTGTTGCCGCCAGAGGGAATCGTAATCTGGCAGTTGTATATCGTGGCCCGGTTCCTGTGGTTGCTACCAGCCAGTTCCTGATTGTTAGCCTCAGAAGACAAGAGCGTGAGATTGTCCCCGAATACCTGTGTTGGTTGCTAAACCATCCGACGATCCAGCAATGGTTTCATCGGAGTGGCACCAACATTCAGTTAATAACTAAATCAGCGCTGCTGGATGTAGCTATCCCGGTTCCCCCTCTTGAAACTCAATTACAGCTTATCGAGCTCCAACGGATATGGCAGAAAGAAGATGAACTTATCAATAAGTTACAGAAAAATCGCCATCAGCTTGAGCTTGGTATTTTGCAAAAATTACTTAAGGATTAACTTGTTATGAGCAATATGATCGATCAGGACCGCATCAACCGCGTGCTATGGGGCGTATGTGACACTTTCCGTGGCACTATCAGCCCTGATACTTATAAAGATTTTATTCTTACTATGCTGTTTCTGAAGTACATCTCGGATGTTTGGCAGGATCACTATGATGAATACGAGTCTCAGTATCAGAATGAGTCTGAGTTAATTGCAGAAATGATGAAGACGGAGCGTTTCGTTCTCCCACAAGAAGCTAATTTTTATGAGCTTCTTAAGCGTCGAAATGAACCCAAAAACGGTGAACGCATCGATCAAGCATTACACGCTATTGAGGAAGCCAACGGAACCAAACTAAAAGATGGCGGAAAAAGCGTGTTCCAAGATATCTCTTTTAACACCGATAAATTAGGTGAAGAGAAACAAAAGAACTCTATTCTTAAACAACTTCTTGAGGATTTCACTGATCCAGAGCTGAATTTAAAACCAAGCCGTGTTGGTGGTCTGGATGTGATTGGTAATGCTTACGAATATCTCATCGGTAGATTTGCTGCGAACAGTGGACAAAAAGCTGGAGAATACTACACACCACCTGAGGTTTCAGATTTGCTTGCTGCTTTGCTTGATCCGAAGCCTGGGGAGTCCATCTGCGATCCGGCATGTGGATCTGCTTCACTACTAATGAAGTGTGGAAAGTGGATAACTCAACAGTACCATAGCAAGAATTATGAGCTCTACGGGCAGGAAGCAATAGGTTCAACTTGGTCTTTGGCTAAAATGAATATGTTTCTGCACGGCGAGGATAATCATAAAATTGAGTGGGGGGATACGATCCGTAACCCCAAGTTACTTGATAAAAATGCCAATCTGATACTGTTTGATGTGGTTACTGCCAACCCACCATTCTCACTGGAGAAGTGGGGGGTTGAGGATGTTTCTGACGATCATTTTGGACGATTCCGCCGTGGCCTGCCACCTAAAACTAAGGGCGATTATGCGTTCATTCTGCATATGATCGAAACCATGAAGCCAAAGACTGGGCGTATGGGCGTAGTGGTTTCTCATGGTGTGCTATTCCGTGGCTCTAGCGAAGGCAAAATCCGTCAGAAGTTAATTGAAGAAAACTTGCTTGATGCGGTGATTGGGTTACCCGAAAAACTGTTTTTTGGTACTGGTATCCCCGCAGCAATTTTGATTTTCAAAAAGCAAAAGATCGACGATAAGGTACTGTTTATAGATGCTAGCCGTGAGTTTAAACCGGGTAAGAATCAGAATCAGCTTACTAGTGACAACATTAAAGATATTGTTAAAGCTTATCAAAATGGAGATAGCATTGATAAATATGCTTATCTTGCCAGTCTGCAAGAAATCCGAGATAACGATTACAACATTAATGTTTCACGCTATGTCGACGTTTCTGAGCCAGAAGAAATAATTGATTTGCAAGTTTTAAGAGTCGAGCGAGAACAACTGAATGCTCAACTTGTAGAATTGGAGATTGAAATGGCTAAGTGTTTAGAGGAGCTTGGCTATGGTGCCTAATGGGTGGGAAAAGAGACATCTTGAAGATATTTTATTTGGGCCGATCAGAAATGGATACTCACCTCTACCCGCAGGAGTCGATACTGGTTATTGGATTCTTAGCCTTGCTGCATTAGGTGATGATGGTATTAATCTCTTAGGTGTTAAACCAGTTGAACCTAATGTAAAAGTGATGCAAACACTTCTTAAACCAGGGGATTTTTTAGTTAGTCGTTCTAACACCCCCGAAAAAGTTGGCCGTTCAATACTATTTAAAGGGGAGATAGAAAACTGTTCATATCCAGATCTGATGATGCGATTTCGAGTTGATGAGAATAAAGTTGACCCACTTTTTATTGAACAAAAATTAAAAAGCTATGATGTCAGGAATTATCTCAGAAACAGCGCCGCTGGAAGTAGTCGCTCGATGGTGAAAATTAATAAAAAATCTTTAGAAAAAACACCTTTATTACTTCCACCTTTAGAAGAACAAAAAAAAATAGCCAAAGTTCTTTATGCTTGGGATAAGGTAATAGCTACTACCAAAAAACTTCTGACCATTAGCGAGAAGCAGAAGAGAGTGTTGATGCAACAATTACTCACAGGTCAAAGACGATTTCAAAACTGTAGTAAGAAATGGGAGATGGTTTTCTTAGGTGATATAGCAAAAATTACAACTGGTAGCTCTAATCGGCAGGACTCTACCCTGGAAGGCGAGTATACATTTTTCGATCGCTCAGAAGATATACGCTCTAGTGACAGATATTTGTTCGATGGTGAAGCTATCATCGTTCCTGGTGAAGGTCAGGATTTTATTCCAAAATATTTCGTTGGTAAATTTGATCTTCACCAGCGAACATACGCAATTATGGATTTTCCAACCTGTGACGGGAAATATCTTTTCTATGCTATTCACTACTTCAGGGCTCACTTTTTATCTCAAGCGGTAGGTTCAACGGTAAAATCTCTACGTTTGCCTATGTTTCAAAAGATGAAGTTGCATTTGCCAACATTAGCGGAACAAAAAAAGATCGCTTCCATCCTTTCGTGTGCAGATCAGGAAATTGAACTCTTACAACAAAAACTCCACCATCTTAAACAAGAAAAGAAAGCCCTGATGCAGCAACTGCTCACCGGTAAACGCCGGGTGAATATGGAGGTTGCATGACTGATAAAAACTTACCTCAACCACCAGCAGGTGAATTCCTGCTATTTCAAAGCGAGGATGGTCGCGCACGCGTTGAATGTCGCTTTCAGTCAGATACGCTTTGGCTTACTCAGGCATCCATGGCTGAGCTATACGATAAAGATGTTCGTACTATCAACGAACATTTGATCAATATCTTCTCTGAAGGTGAACTTGGTCAAAATTCAACTATCCGGAAATTCCGGATAGTTCGCCAGGAAGGAAAACGTCAGGTTTCCAGAGAGATAGAGCACTACAGTCTCGAAGCCATATTGGCCGTAGGCTATCGTGTTCGCTCAGTTCGGGGGACTCAGTTCCGCCAGTGGGCCACGCAAACCCTACAGGAATATCTGATTAAAGGGTTTGTGATGGATGACGAGCGGCTGAAGAATCCGCCCGTTGGCTCTTCTGTGGTGCCCGACTACTTTGACGAGATGCTGGAACGTATCCGAGATATTCGTGCCAGCGAGCGGCGCGTCTATCTGCGTGTGCGGGAGATTTTCGCGCTGGCTGCTGATTATCAGCCGACTCTGAAAGAGACCACCCTCTTCTTTCAAACCATCCAGAACAAACTGCATTTTGCCTGCACTGGGCGTACAGCCGCTGAGCTGATCCACCAGCGGGCAGATGCCAGCCAGCCTCATATGGGGCTCACCAGCTATAAAGGCAGTGACGTGCGAAAAGGCGATGTCACGGTTGCTAAGAATTACCTGACCCAAAAAGAGGTCAGTGAGCTGAACCGTGTAGTGAATATGTGGCTGGACTATGCCGAAGATCAGGCGCTGCGACGTCAGCAGGTTTTTTTACAGGACTGGCAGGAGAAGCTGGATCAATTCCTGCAGTTCAACGACCGCAATGTGCTACAGGGTGCTGGCACTGTCAGTAAGAAAATGGCAGATGAAAAAGCTCAGGGTGAATATGCAAGATTTGCAGAGCAACGGCGTTTATTAAAAGAGGCCGAGGGTGAAAAGGATATTACCGAGCTACTGCACTGGAAAGCCGATAAAGATAAGGGAACATCATGAGCATGCAAATCGCGCCAAAATTCCAGGAAGAGTACAGTGCTAAGCTCCCGGCGCTGGCTCTCTTGAGCAATTTAGGCTGGACGTATATTTCACCTCAGCAAGCCATGTCTGCGCGAGCAGGCAAGGCAGATCAGGTGGTTTTAAACCAGATTTTGCGTGAACAGTTAGCCAAGAGAACGTTTATCTATGCCGGTAAAGAGCATGTCATTTCCGACAAAGCGATTGAGAGCCTTATCGCCGAAGTTAACAGCCCTGCATTGAACCAGGGATTAATTACCGCCAATGAACATTTGTACAACCACTTGTTGTACGGCATTTCAGTGACGGAATTTATCGATGGTAAGCGGGTGAACCCAACAATCTCGTTGATTGACTGGAACAACCCGCAAAACAACAGCTTTGTTTTCACCGAAGAATTCAGTGTGACACGCGCTAACGGCATTGAGGTGCGCAGGCCAGATATTGTCTGCTTTGTGAATGGTATTCCATTGGTAGTCATTGAGGCTAAGCGCCCGGACGGCAATGCTAAAAAAGGACCGACTATTGACGAGGGGATCTCACAAAGCCTGCGGAACCAGCGTCATGATGAAATTCCGCGACTGTTTGCCTATAGCCAGGTCTTACTGTCGATAAATGGTCATGATGGGCGATACGGGACTTGCGGAACACCGACTAAGTTTTGGGCGACATGGCGGGAAGAAGATATCTCCGACCTAGAGATGCTTGCCATCAAAAACCGTAAGCTTACCGCGCAGCAGATGGATTCAATCTTCAGCCACCGCCCGGTTACATGCCTGGAATGGTATCAGAACCTGATCGCAGGGAGCGAGCTAGCTTTAACGGGCCAGGATCAGTTGCTTATAAGCCTGCTGTTACCCGAGCGCATGCTGGATATGGCTCGCTTCTTCACATTGTTTGATAAGAGAGCCGGTAAGGTTATTGCCCGATATCAGCAGGTATTCAGTATCAAACGGCTGCTACAGCGGATAGAAACGAAGAACCCTGATGGCAGCCGCAATGGTGGGGTTATCTGGCATACCACGGGTTCTGGTAAGTCGCTGACGATGGTTTTCCTCAGCAAGGCGCTGATTCTGAGTGAAACTCTCAAGCAGTGCCGCATCATCGTGGTAACCGATCGCGTCGATTTGGAAAACCAGCTCAGTCGCACCTTTATCTCAACCGGGGAACTGGCAGGTAAAAGGGATAAAGCCGATGCCATTGCCACCTCAGGCAGACGTTTAGCCGAACAGATAGGCAAGGGGACTGAGCGCATTCTCTTCTCGTTGATTCAGAAATTTAACACGGCCACCCGCCTGCCCGAGTGCGTGAATACCAGCTCTGATATCATAGTGTTGATTGATGAAGGCCACCGTAGCCATGGCGGTGAGAGTCATCAACGTATGAAGCTGGCTCTACCCAACGCAGCTTTTGTTGCTTTCACCGGTACACCGTTGCTGAAAGATGATAAGACCACGAATAAATTTGGCCCCATTATTCATGCTTACACCATGCAGCGGGCGGTGGAGGACAAGACCGTCACTCCGCTTCTCTATGAGGAGCGACGACCCGAGTTGAACGTGAATGAACGAGCGATAGATAGTTGGTTTGACCGTATCACCGAGGGGTTAACGGAAAAACAAAAAGCCGATTTGAAGCGTAAGTCAGCTAACAAAGGGCAGGTCTATAATGCTGACGATCGTATTCACCTAATTGCACTGGATATCGCCAACCATTTTGTCAAAAATATCGACGATGGTTTGAAGGGGCAACTCGCCTGTGACAGCAAAGTAGCTGCAATCAAATACAAAAAGTATCTTGATGAAGCCGGGCTATTTGAGTCTGCGGTGGTGATCAGTTCGCCTGACACGCGGGAAGGGAATACCGAGGTGGATGAATCCAGCATCCCTGAGGTGACCAAATGGTGGAAAGATAATGTTGGCTCTCAGGATGAACAGGTTTACACACGCAATGTCATTGATCGTTTTGATAAAGATGATTCGCTGAAGCTACTGATTGTTGTCGATAAGTTACTTACCGGCTTTGATGAACCCAAAAATGTCGTGCTTTACATCGATAAACCTCTTAAAGGGCATAATCTGATTCAGGCCATAGCTCGTGTTAACCGCCTCCACCCTAAGAAAAAATTTGGTCTGTTAATTGATTATCGGGGCATCCTTAGAGATCTGGATACCACCATTGAGGATTATCAGAAGCTGGCATCCCGCACGCAGGGTGGTTTTGATATTGACGATCTGGCCGGGTTATATGGTCAGATGAGTACAGAGTACAAGCGGCTTCCCCAGCTGTATAAAAATCTGTGGGCAATTTTCGCCGGTGTAAAAAACAAAAACGATATTGAGCAGCTTCGTCAGGTGCTGGTGCCGCGCACGGAAGAAAAGTATGGCGAAATGGTTGATGTTCATCTTAAAGTCCGTGAGGACTTTTATGAGGCACTCACGCAATTTGCCAGCTGCCTGAAAGTGGCGTTGCAGTCAGCTACCTTCTTTGAGGATAAGAGTTTCAGCGAAGATGATCGCCAGCACTACAAAGAGACGCTGAGGCAATTTACCAGCTTACGCCAGCTGGTGAAGCAGGATGCCGGTGAGACGGTAGATTATGATCAGTACACAGAACAGGTTAAAAAGCTGCTGGATAAACACGTTGTTGGTGTAGAAGTCCGCGAGCCTGATGGAGTGTATGAAGTCAGCAAAATGGGACAACGGCCCGAAGAGTGGAGTGAGGATAAAACTCGCAACGAAACGGATATTATTAAAACCCGCGTAACCCGGATGATTGAGCAGGATTTACGTGATGATCCTTATGCCCAGGAAGCCTTCTCGAAGTTACTGCGTCTGGCTATTGAAGAGGCCGAAAAACTGTTTGATCACCCTCTCAAGCAGTACATGCTATTTCGTGAGTTTGAGGAGCAAGTACAGGAACGGCGGCTGAACGAAATACCCGACGTATTTGCTGGTAACCACCATGCACAGGCTTACTTCGGCGTGTACAAAAAAGTACTGCCGGAGGTTTTTGCCATTACCGATTCTCAGGTTATCGATAAGTGGGTGAAGCTTGCTTTTGAAGTAGACCAGGCTGTTGATATCTCAGTGGCTGAGAACTCGATCAATCCGCAAAATATCGAGGCTGATATTCGCAAGAAGCTTTTACCGATGATGTTTAAAGAGTGTAAGGCAATAGGTGGCGGAATGGACCAGGCGAAAAAGATTGTGGAAATGATTGTCCAGATAACTCGTGTAGGGCTGAGCGGAGTTTAAAGCATGGGCGAAAGATCCATTAGCTTCATCTACGGTGATGAACGCATTACCTTCGAGCGTAAACCCCGACCGTTGGTGAATGGGCGCATTCTGATAAAAGTTCATCCTGACTGCCGGGTTGTGGTCTCCGCGCCGCAGGATACCGATGATCAACAGGTTCTGAACGCTGTTGAAAAGCGCGGTCGTTGGATCTATCAGCAGCTGCGGGATTTCCGCAAGCAGTTGGAATATGTCACCCCACGACAGTATATCAGCGGCGAGAGCCACTATTACCTGGGTAAACAATACATGCTTAAGGTGATAGTGGCTCCCTCTGAGGCTCAGGGCGTAAAAATGTTGCGTGGCAAGCTGGAAGTCACCTTACGCCATAAGAGCGCTGAAAAGGTTCTGCAGTTGCTGACTGACTGGTATAAGGCTCGGGCCCGCGAAGTCTTCGCCAAAAGGCTGAGCGCTATGCTGGAGCAAGCGTTATGGGTCAGTGACTCACCGCCATTGCGTATTCTTACCATGCAGACTCAGTGGGGGAGTTGTTCCCCCAATGGAAGGGTGACCCTGAATCCCAATCTGGTAAAGGCCCCGCGTGAGTGCATCGATTACGTTATTTTGCATGAGCTATGTCATCTGGCGGAGCATAACCATAGTGAACGTTTCTACCGGCTCATGGGGCAGGTAATGCCTGACTGGGAGAAGATCAAGAAGCGTTTGGATGGGATGGCTGGGATGATAATGACAAGCTAAACATAATGGCGTGCGATGCTTCTGTCCTGCAACATCCATCGCTTGAGGGAGGAGAATATGGAAAAAATCATATGTGCTCTGTGTAATACTGCAGTTGAGGTGACGGTGCTGTCCAGTCATTTGCTAACCAATCATGGCTGGAAGATGGCACCTCATCTTGCTAAGCCGGTAGCTGAGGCACCGCTTATTGCCCGTCAAACCTGCAAATGTCCAGTATGTAACGTTTCTCTCAAAGACGCGAAAAGATTAGAAAAGCATATAAATAAAGCCCATTCAGAAAGACGAAGCTCTTCTTCCATCAGTAGTAATCCTTCAAAGAAAAACAGTGTAACGACGATTTCCTATCAATGGGCGATAACTCAACCGCTCGATAAAAAATACTCCGCTGTAGTAGAGAAATTCGTTGCTGAAAAAACGTTATCTGAAATCGAAAAAGAAATAATGGCCATCGTGAATGGCTATGATGCGGCGGATACTTCCAGACAGAGTTTGATGTCAGGGCGGCTCATTCTGCTTGCCCATGCCAAGAAAAGGCTTGCTGCAAAAAGCAAATCTAGCAAAAACAAGAAAGTAACGGCGAAGGGGAAAAAGACCAGAAATGTCAGTTCACGAGACATTATGGACCAATACATTGGCGGGCGTAGGATTGTTGTATCCGGCGGTTTACCTTCCCTAGGAAAAAGATAATATACCGTGCGCACTATGTTCAAAAAGCGAAGCAGGCCAAAAACACTGTGTTTTGATGTATTAGCTTAGACCTGATACCGTCACGATACAGGGCTAGAACTAATCTGACTGAGCTGCTCGCTTTAATGGTGTGTGAATTTTATCTTAATTTTAGTTCCAGCAGCGGATTTCAAAGCCGTCAGAGCACCACCGGGTATCCGGTTTCAGTGTGATCACACTACCGGTATGGTTGCGGTGTTTTTTCTCATGACCCGATTTTGCCAGCAGCAGGTTATGGTGTTTCATGATCCGGTATATCCGCTTTGGATTTACCCGGCGACCGTCTTCCTTTAACCTGCGATTCAGATGTGCGGTGACCCTGCGATAGCCATTTGTCGAGCGCTGGCTGCATATCTGTCTGATTGATGGCAATAATTCCTCATCCGCTTCTTTGCTGTAACGCGCCATACGGGGCAGTCGCTGCCCACTCAGGCGTTCATAAAGATTAGAGCGTGATACCTGCAGTACCTGTGTTATCCGGATTAGGGGATATCGTCCGGTGGCAGCAATGGCATGCGCGATATCAACTTTTTTGACTGCGCTATCTCCAGCGCATCGCGGAGGATTTCGGCTTCCATTGTTTTACGTCCCAGCATCTGCTCAAGCTGTTTTACCTTTTTTTCCAGTGCCTTAACTTCAGCAACACTGACAACGTCATCGCCAGCAGCGATCGCAGATTGGCCACCTTCGTTCATAAGTCGTTTCCATTTAAAAAGCAGACTGGGTGTAATGCCATATTGCCGGGCAACCAGAGAAACGGAATAGCCGGGTTGCATGGACAGCGCAACAAAACGGGATTTTTCTTCGGCAGTATAACGGCGTCGCTTCTGCTCGCCAGTGATCACTTCGATTCTTTGCACAAGACACTCCTTAAACATAGGTCTATGCCTATGTCTTATTGATGAAGTGTCCGGTTTAAATGGGGGCTACTACAGTCACATCCTCGCCTGAACTGGGTTCACAACTTGTTCATGCCTAACTCCATCATTTCTTATGGCTAATCCGGAAGGGTGTGGGTGATCTGTCTTACGCATAATAGGTATGCCAGTTTTTTTTTACTGATTAGAAGAAACCATGAGCGTGTTCCAGCGTACAGACAAGTTGAATGGTTTTTAAGTATCCTTAGTTGCTTGATGAATGGTCATCGGGAGAAAAGTGACCTACCATATGTTCGTTCCATTATGCCAGTTAGCTCGGTGTAAAAGTAGGTCACTTTAGGATTGAGTGGTTATTAATTGTCCACATGTAAGGTACAGGAACGTTGCTGTAAAATGGCGATAGTTTGTTACCATAAGTCCAAATCTATTCATCTCTTGAAGGGTTCATAAGGAGGGATTCACAATGGCAAGTCCGAATAAGTTAACGATGTACTATGCGGATGAAAGCACCCGGTTATTTTTAGAAGAACAAATTAGTCTGTATGGTGGGAAAAATTCAGGCTCAAATTATCTATACACTCTTGTGAGTCGTGAAAGGCAACGTATAAACAATGATGCTGATGACAAATGTGCCAGTGAAATATCCAAACCATCAGCAATGTTCTATCCAAAATTTTTAGGTGGGACAGATTATATAACTAAAGGGGATATATCTTTCAGTTCCCTGGATTTAGTAAAGGAGTATATGCGAGAAGCGTCTGGGGAAGAGAAAATCATCTCTGAAAAAAGAAAGCGATTGAAAATGATTCGTGAGGGTATTCTTGATCAAATTATTCTTGATTACCGGAATTTACCTGACGCTTCGGCGATTAGATCAAATGTGGATTCCTTCTCGATTATAATAATAAAATATATAAAGTGTAACTATCATGATTTCATCGGTGGGAATGTAACTCTTGATGGTGAGTTTCTGGCAGAGTGGAAGCTTATACGTGTCGATCGTAAGTTATGGGATAAATATGATGGAAAATATGACTTCAGAAAAATAAAATACATGAAATATGCTGAGGTGACCGAGTTTTATGGAGGGCAAGGTCTATGTAAAGTAAATGAGGTTACAACCAGGGATAATACCGGTGCGTACTTTATACCTGTGAGTTCTAACACATTAAAATTCCCCTCTGGCTTTATTTCCCGTAAAGGACCGCTGATTGTTGGTGGTTTCATTGACCAAATTAAAAACCGCGTTGACATTAGACCTATGAACGAAACTAGGATTAAAAAAATAAAAAACCTTCGCCAGAAAAAAACGCAATAGGAACAGGTGTTATTGGGTGGGTTTTTATTTGATAACTCTTAAAGAATCTGGCTTCATTTTAAATGGGCCAGATGAGATGTTTATTATCTTTTTTAAATGATGAGGTTTTTTTGTTAAAATATATTTATTTATAGCCCTTTAATATCTGTGTGGTTATATCAGATTCTGATGTCTGATCCTTTACATTCCCATGCGGAGGCTTTATGCCAAAAAATATTAGGAATGGTTTTAATACCATGAAACAACATTTCTCTGTAATCCCAGATTATATTACTCAAGCTTTTATCGATCGTTTGCAGCACGTTATCGATTATGAACCTGTCATTGGCATTATGGGCAAAACGGGTACTGGTAAATCCAGTCTGGTTAATGCCCTTTTTCAGCACCCACTGAGCACGGTCAGCAATAGTACTGGCTGCACGCGCGAGGCTCTCCATTTCAAATTTGAAGTTGGAGAGCGGAAGATGACATTGATTGATTTACCAGGGGCTGGGGAAAGCATCGCGTATGACAAAGAATATCGTACGCTCTATCAGTCGATATTACCGGACCTCAACCTTATTCTCTGGGTAATGAAAGCCGATGATCGGGCCTGCTCCACTGACGAAGCGTTTTATCAGTTTCTGCTGGAATGCGGCGTCTCTCCAGACTGCATTGTGTTTGTAATCAATCAGGCCGATAAGGCTGAACCCTCTTTGGAGTGGTGTCGTGAAACAGCCACTCCCTCGGCTGAGCAATTACTGACTCTTGCCGTCAGGTGCAATGCAGTATCACAACAATTTCGCCCCCCTCATCCGGTGCATCCCGTTTCCGCCAGCACCGGTTATAACCTGCCCCTTCTGGTCGAAACCCTTGTCAGTGCCCTGCCAGCATCAGCCAGCAGCGGTGTGTTCTGCCAGATTAAAGAAATTCATCGTACATCTGAAGCCGAGCAGGTGGTTCGACAGGACTTTGGTGAACTGGTGGGGGAGTTATTTAGCCGCATTATTGACGCGGTGCCATTACCAGAAGCACTAAAGGACCGACTCCACGCTATCCGTGAAAGTCTGACCAGCGCTGCTTCAACACTCTGGCACTGGTTCTTCTAATGCCTTCCTGTGACATTTTTCTTCGCTAGTCCCTCTTCTTACTTACAAGTTTGTTTATCAATGATCGATTTTGTCGATCGATACGATCTGATTATCTCATTATACCTTCAATCCGAAGGGATATAAGATTTAACGAGGTAAGTGCAACTTACTGTTTTATCTGTAAATAATTAAATTTGACTGATGTGTCTGGTCACCAGATACGCATTTTGACTCACCTTTATGAGGAGACATACATGTCCGCTACCAGGTTTGAGCGGAAATCAGTAATGAGGTGGCTATTCATTGCCAGCCTCACCGTATAACGGGGAGAGTCTTAATTCGGCCATCGCAAAGCTGATATTCCTCTCGGGCCTGTCGTGTCGTCAATGTAATCAGTTATGACCTTCAGAATGACGATGTTGTTGAACAAGATGGCTTTTAATCAAACAAGGAATTTCCCTGTGAAAACCCTACCTACAGTAGTTTTTACCCTGTCTACTCTGTTTACCACTGCCTGTGCTGCCGCTGATTTTGATCTGAAATGTACGCTGGCTGATAACAGTGTCATGACGCTTTCACACAGTGCTCAGACTGTCTATATCGGATTTACAAATCCAGGAGATGTAGAAAGTGAAGGAGCAGTCATTAAGTTAGATGTGCCATCGGGAGAAGCAGTTCAAACCGTTGGCTCCCGGCCTGTTTTTCACGATCAGTTTTTCAACCTCCGTGGTACCGGAGAAGAGATTGAAGGGGCTATTGCCGTATCTTATACCGAACATAAGGGGGTTAAATCGGCAGGCTATACGGAGATAAATTTACTGGGTAATGAAACCAAAAATATCGCCTGTAAGCCGGGCACCATTAAAGTAGCGAACGGATTATTAACGAGCGGCATTACCGGCATGGAGAAACAGGTGTCACATACCGGGGATACGACGAATGATACGCCAGATGAAGATGTGAGTGATCAGCCTGTCATTAAAGTTTCAACAGAGCATTTCTATCTTGTTAACCAGTTCCCGAACTGGCGTATTACATTGACCAGTGTTGGTAATAATATCATTGTAAAAAATGCAGTTATGAATCGCGGTAATTGCACTCTTCGCCCGAACGGGAATGGTGACCGCTTTAATATTCCACTGAAATTTGGTGATACGCTTAAGTTTAATGTGACAACGGATGAAAATTTTACGAAATGTCAATTACTTGAACTGGTTGTGGAGACAAACAAAGGTACGTTCACATTTAAACCTGAATGATGCCATCGTATCTGTTGTTTCACTCATTTACTGAGCAAGTGATTTCGGTATCAGCACTATCATTAACTCTTTGATATAACTACGCCAGAAAACGAAAAGGTCATGACCCGTAAGGGCATGGCCTTTTGTTTTTTTTATAAGGAATTTTTTAATGAAATTAGCCAGCCGTTTTGGGCAAATCAACCAGATACGCCGCGACCGTCCGTTAACTCGTGAGGAGATGATGCAGGTTGTCCCCAGCGTGTTCGGGGAAGATAAACATGCGTCACGTTCAGACCGCTACACATACATCCCCACCATTACCTTGCTGGAGAATCTGCAGCGTGAGGGTTTTCAGCCTTTCTTTGCCTGTCAAACCCGCGTGCGCGATCAAAGCAAACGTGAACACACCAAACACATGCTTCGCCTGCGCCGTGAGGGACAAATTACAGGCAAGCAGGTACCGGAAATTATTCTGCTGAACAGCCACGACGGCTCAAGTTCATACCAGATGCTGCCGGGCCTGTTTCGCTTTGTTTGTCAGAATGGCCTTGTCTGTGGCGAAAGCTTTGGGGAGGTACGTGTTCCACATAAAGGCAACGTAGTAGAGAAAGTAATCGAAGGGGCATACGAAGTATTGGGGATATTTGACCGCGTCGAAGAGAAACGCGATGCCATGCAGTCGCTTTTGTTGCCGCCACCTGCTCAGCAGGCAATGGCGAAAGGGGCATTAACCTATCGCTTTGGAGAAGAGCATCAGCCGGTGACGGAATCGCAAATCCTTTCCCCGCGCCGCTGGCAGGATGAGAGCAACGACCTGTGGACCACTTACCAGCGTATTCAGGAAAACCTGATTAAAGGCGGTCTGTCTGGACGAACGACTAAAGGCAAACGTGCCCAAACCCGTGCTGTAAAAGGTATCGACGGTGATGTGAAGCTTAATCGCGCCCTCTGGGTGATGGCCGAGAATATGCTGCAGCTTGCTTCATGAACCTTTTTATTATCCCTTCCCTCAGGCCTTGCCAATAAACCGGCGAGGCTTTTTGTTTTAAGGAACTGTGATGTCCGAAATTGCATTATCTCCCGTTTTTCCGGTTAACGAACAACGCATTATCCGTCGAGCCCTGCGTCTGCTGGAGAAATATCAGCGCCTGCCGGGAGAGTCGTTTACCTCAACCAGCTTCACTAAAACCTGGCTGCAGCTGCAAATGGCGGGCCTTGAGCGGGAATTTTTTATCGTCCTGTACCTCGATAACCAGCTTCGTTTGCTGGAGCGTGAAACGCTGTTTACCGGCACGCTCAGCCATACGGAGGTACATCCCCGCGAAGTGGTCAAAGCGGCTCTACGCCATAACGCCGCTGCGGTCATTCTGGCCCACAATCATCCATCCGGCGAAACGGAGCCCAGCCAGGCAGATCGGCACATCACAAAGCGGGTAGTGAATGCACTGGCCTTGGTCGAAGTGCGTGTGCTGGATCACCTCGTGGTAGGGGATGACGTGATGTCATTTGCAGAGCGTGGTTGGCTGTAGGTCCGGCAAAATATCAACAAAAGGAAACTGTTATGTCGTTATCTGATTCTCCCCAATGGGGACTGCAAAGTGATATTACCCCCCGCTTTGGCGCAAGGCTGGTACAGGAGGGCAAGCGTCTGCATTACCTGGCTGACAGGGCTGGATTGACGGGGTGTTTTACCCCAGAGCAACTACAGAAATTGGACCAAGATTTCCCGCTGTTTGTAGAACAACTGGAAGATATGCTGCGTGCTGGCGAACTAAATCCACATCAGCAACGTCAGGTGAACATTCAACTTGCGAGTTTAACCTGTATAGCTGATCCCCGTGGAAGCTGCGGTTACGTTTACATTTCTATTTATCCAACCCCGTAACACCTTCTCTCTTCTTTTTTCTCAGGATTCTACACATGCACATTTCAACTGTACCGGCCACGGTGCCGGTTTCGTCACGCCTGTCGCCCGTACAGGTCTGGCAGCAACTGTTAACGTATCTGCTTGAGCACCATTACGGCCTGACACTTAACGATACGCCATTCCACGACGATGCGGCCATTCTGGAACATATCGAGGCGGGAATAACGCTTGCCGATGCGGTTAATTTCCTCGTGGAGCGTTATGAACTGGTGCGCACTGACCGTAAGGGGTTCACCTGGCAGGAGCAGACACCGTTCTTGACCGCCACCGACATTCTTAGAGCCAGGCGAGCTACTGGATTAATAAATACTTGAATTCTTCGAGCCTCATTCCTGATTTTTACCTCTGAATTTTCCACCTTTTTTATTCATCGCATAATGCGCCTGCCACTCCCGGCAGGCGTGTTTGCTTTTATGGAAGATAAACGATGCAAACAGAACCTGACGTGTTAACGGAACACAATGAACTCATCCTTTCGACCAATATCGAACGAGTAGTTTCTGGCCGCGATGCAGCACTGCTGCAGATTGAACTGCTCATCCAGCAGCTTGATGCCATTTCAAGGCTAACCTCAGAAATTGGTGGTGGTACGGCGCAAGACTGGGCTATGAAGTCAGGACACCGCTACGATAGTTGGCTGACTGAGAAGGCTGATAAAGCGATGCCTGCCATCACCCGCAATATTGACAGCTGTATCTGGCGCGATTTGATGCTGAAGTCCGGCATGATGGCCTTGATGGATGCGCAGGCTCGAGACCAGTGGCACAAGAACTTGGAGGAGGGCGATCTTCCTGCTATCAGTGAGGCGAATATTCTCAGTACTTTTGAACAGTTACATCTGAACAAAATGGAAGTCTTTGAGCGCGGGATCATTAACGTCTTCAAAGGACTGTCGTGGGATTACAAAACCAATAGTCCCTGCAGCTTTGGTAAGAAGATAATCATTAATAATTTGGTAACTCACAACCGCTGGGGCTTTGGCCTTAACTGGGGTTGGCGTAGGGATCAGTTGGCTGACTTGGAGCGAATGCTGTTTTTACTGAGTGGTAAATCAATACCTGACAACCGTAGCGATATAACTACTCGGTTGATGGCGCATATTCGAGATAACCCGGATAAGGATGTTTATGAGGATGAGTTATTCCGCGTTCGCTACTTTCAGAAGGGTACTGCGCACTTGACTTTTAAGCGCCTGGATTTGGTCGAGAAGATGAACGATATTATCGCTAAACACTACCCAGGAATGTTAGTGAAGTAATTTTGGAGAGTTTTGACGCCTACGCCTAACAAGCTTATGATTCAGCATAATTTCTTTCCTCATGAAGGGACGAGTATGGGCAACAGAATGTGGATGATTCGCGGTGACGGCGGCAAGCTCTATGACGATTTTCGCGATAAGCAAATTGTAGGCATCGGTTGGTCTCTACTAGCCCCATTAGTTAAACCTGGCCTGTCCCGAGCCCAGTTACTTGCCTTATACCAGGAGGCAGATCCCTTAACAAAGCTGGGAACTGCGCGTTCTGGTGCATCGCAGGTCTGGCGTTTTGTGAATGAGATCCAAAAGGGTGATTGGGTTATTACCTATTCGCCAGCCAACCGTACTTATTTGTTAGGCAAAGTTACTTCAGACTTCCAATATCATCCTGAATGGGTGGAAGAGGGGATGGGTATCGCTCGGCAGGTTAAATGGAATACTCAAGAAATCGACCGCGATCGACTGTCTGTTGCTACCAAAAACACATTGGGTTCTACGCTGACGGTCTTCCAGCTTCCAGAATATGCTCTAGAGGAGCTTTTGCAGGATAAGAAACCCACTGTAGACGCTATTACTCATAATCCAACAGCGACAGATGAAGATGAGGTCGTTTCTGATCCGCTTCGCGATGTGGAGTCGCTGGCGCGTGAAGGTATTAAAGATCGAGTTAATGGGCTCGAGCCGAAGGAGATGGAGTATCTGGTTGCAGGTGTTTTACGCAGCATGGGATATAAAACACAGGTGTCTCCTGTGGGTCCAGATCGTGGGAAGGATATCATTGCTTCACCTGATGGATTTGGATTTGAGAATCCACGTATTGTCGTTGAGGTAAAACATCGTAGAGAACAGATGGGAAGCCAACAGATACGCAGCTTTATCGGCGGTCGCCATAAAGACGATCGCGGGCTTTATGTCAGTACCGGTGGTTTTACAAAAGATGCTCGCTATGAGGCCGATCGTTCGACGATACCACTGACGCTCTGGACGCTTGATGATCTCGTCCGTGCGCTTATTGAGAACTACGAGCAAGTCGATATCGAGACCAAACTTTTGGTGCCTCTGAAGAAAACTTTCCTACCTGCCTGAATCTTGCTTTGATAGCCATATCGGTGTTCTACTGGTATGGCTTTATACCCACTCGTGATGTCTATTTTTATACGGATTTTAACTTGTGGGTACAAGTGCGGGTATAACTATTTATTCCTGCTTATAAACTACATTTATATCAGTCTATTAGGTTTTAAATTCGAGTCCGGCCTTCACCATTGTATGAAAATTAAGTCACCTTATGGTGGCTTTTTTTATGTCCAAAATCGTCCAGTAACGTCCATATCTATCTGTAAAATAAAGATTTTAATTTAATTTCCCTCTCTGCGTTTTTGTCTGTTTTATCCACAGTGGTCTTTCTTCGTCCATTGACATCCAGATTATTTGGGGGGCAAGGTGAGGGTCAATTCACTTCGATTATGAGTTGCCCCCCAAATTATGGCGCTGACCGACGTTGTTGCCCGTACTGCCAAGCCTCGCGAAAAAGCCTATAAGCTCGCTGACGCGCACGGCCTGTATCTTTTGGTGAGTCCTAACGGCTCTAAGCGCTGGTATCTCAAGTACCGCTTTGAAGGTAAGGAAAGCCGGATTGCGTTCGGTGCCTATCCGCTGATCTCGCTGGCGAAGGCCAGAGAGAAGCGTGATGAGATACGGTTGCTGTTGTTGGAGGGCATCCACCCAACGGAAAAGCGTGAAGAAGAAAAAGAGCAGGCGCAAGAGGCGTTGAATACTTTTGCGAAGGTCGCGCAGGACTGGCACCGAAACATTAGCCAAAACAGATGGTCAGAAACGCACGCCGGACGGGTATGGCGTGATATGGAACGAAATCTCCTGCCTGCTATCGGGCATCGCCATATTGCTGACCTAAAAACTAAAGACCTGCTGGAGCCGCTGAAAGTCGTCGAACAGAACGGTCATCTTGATTTGGCGTCACGGCTGCGCCAGCGCGTCACCGATATTATGCGTTATGCGGTGCAAAACGATCTGATAGAGCGCAACCCCGCGCAAGACCTCTCCGGGGCGATAGCCGCACCAAAAGCTACCCATCGGCCAGCCCTGAAGCTGAACAAGCTACCGGATTTTCTGGCAAGGATTGAACGCCACAAAGGGCGGGCGCTAACCAGACTGGCCTTAAAACTCACGCTGTGCGTTTTTATCCGCTCCAGCGAGCTACGTGCCGGAAATCGATTTTAAACGTGCCATGTGGACGATACCGGCTGAACGTGAAGCCATTCCTGGCGTGAAGCACTCACAGCGCGGCGCAAAGATGCGCTCTGAACATCTGGTGCCGTTATCCCGACAGGCTTTAGCGTTGCTGGAAGAGATTAAGGTCATCAGTGGCGCTCATGAACTGATCTTCCCCGGCGATCGTCGGCCAACCAAACCGATGAGTGAAAACACCGTCAACAACGCATTACGAACCATGGGCTATGACACCACCACTGAAGTTTGCGGACACGGCTTTCGCACGATGGCCTGTAGCGCACTGGTGGGCGGATTATCTGGATGCCAATCGGGAAGAGTATGTGGTGCCATATGAGTTTAAAAAGATCTGATTCATTAGTGAGTTAACGATGAAAAAAACAAAAAAATCAACGGTGGCGCTTACTTCTTTGATTGAAGAGGCAGGACGGCGTCATCAGAGAGTCTTACAGGGACTTGCTGATGTTGATGCAGGGCGTGTTGTGAATCACGCTGATATGCAGGCATTCATCACCAGACTGAAGCAAGCATAATCAATAGAAATACAGGGCCGTATCCTGTATCGAAATCCTATGCATTAAGCGCCGCGCTAGCCCCTTTTTTGGGAGGGGCTGGCGCTCATTGTTCTTATGTAGATGATTTTTCCTGCTGTTCATCATACCCAAGTATCATTTCCACCAGATCGTTTTCCACCGTATAGAAGTAGCAAGCCGGAACCTGTAGCACCGATGCTAGCCGACAAGCCAGTGCAAAATCCTGCTTATAAATACAGCGTTAATCTTAACCCAGTGACAGCTTAAGCTGCATTCCGCAAGCAGCGGCATACCGTTGTAAGGTTGAGATACTCGCACTGGAAACATTTCTTTCAAGGCGGCTCACCGCAGGTTGGCTTACCCCCATGCGAGCGGCGATCTCTGTACTTGTCAGACCTGACTTGGACTTCATTTCGATCAGAACAGCGCGAAGCGCTTCTTCTTGAGTTTCGTCCTCATACGCTTTTTTAACTTCATGATTAGAAATCGCTTTCGCTTTAACTTCAGAGAAGCTGATACCTTTAACTGCCATCTTTCAATTCCTCCCATCTTGACTTTGCCAGCGCTATTTCAGCTTTCGGGGTCTTAGGGGTTTTCTTTACGAATGTCCTTAAAATATAGATCTTACGTCCTTTTGCGTAAGCAAAAAACGTTCTGCTGATGTCTTTTCTACCAACCCGTAGCTCAAACAACCCACCTTCGATGATGTCCGTGTCTGGATATCTTAGCTCGGGCCCTTTAGCTTCAAGCTTTTCAAGTCCTTTAAGCGCTTTTGCTTGCATGACCGGTTCGAGGTCATAAATTTCGCTTGCAGCTTCGGGGTGAAAAATCAATTCATACATGTCAAGCCCCTTATTAAGGGGAAATATAACTCATGAGTTATAATAACTCAAAAGTTATATTTGGCGTGTATCGGCAGAGTAAAACATTAGCAAGGCATCTCCCACCTTTCCCCCATTTACTCAGGGAGCACGGCTTCCCCCACCTGATTTTCACGACTTAATTTACTCATGCAACTTACCTCTCATAATTTAACTGGATGCTTTTCTCTGGCGCATGGGAAAGGGCAGAAACAATCGCAATTGACCTGCCTTGAACGATACCTGTGCGCCAGAGCGAACAGCAGTTGAGGTCTTGGGAGGTGTCGGCTAGGCACTCGGTGCGGCCGCCTGCGGTTGCAGGATTTCCTCTCAGGCGGTTAGGCCTGCCTCGGTATCGGTTCAATCTCCTGTAAAAAAAAAGCGATCAGTCCGGCACAAACGGGTGTGTCAGATTCATGACGCGGCGGTTGAGGTGCATGTCTCAGGGGCTGATAGGGTCTTCGGCGTCACTTTCATCCGTTGACACGGAAAAAGTGACGCCGGTGCAGACGTTGCCGGCAGGCGCGTAGCAGATGCCTGACGGCATAGCAACGCGCAGCCAGCACGTTCACACGCGCAGACGCAAATCATTGAGACGAGTAAAATAGAAGCTGCGTGATAACGCGAACTTACGTGGATAAGCGCTGTTTAAGCCGCCTATGAAGTGAAATCACCACAACGATAAACGTTGCAGCTACGGCCAGTCTCCTACGGCATGGAAGCAGCGCTCTGGCTGTGTATAGTAAGCCCACGGCAATGTTGGGCTTGAAGTAAAGTTCAACGTGGCCTTCATCGTCACGCTCGTAGCGGCGTTCAAACTACCTGATTCCCGATCTTTTTCCTCAAAACTGCACCAAGCAGCACCAAGGAATCCAACCTTCCCTTAACCACACGAATCAGAACAATCGCCATGAAAAAGAATCATATACCAAAATGCGGATTGTGCTTATGCTGAAACGCAGTGCCTGCGTTGGGCAACGTGTCGAAACTCGGGAATCCCTGAAACCACATTTTCAGCGGCGCGTTGTTCATGCAACCTTATGATTTTTAATAAACAGGAACTGGGGGAAGACGAGTGGAATTAATCGTGACGCATGACATTATCGATAGCGATCGGGAAGAACTTTTTGCGGGTCTTCGGAGCTACAACTGCCAGTTTATTAATCCGGCCTCTTTTGGGCAAATCGGTATTTTTCACCGCAATAGTGCTGGAACCATGACCGGCGGGCTGATTGCCACGCGTAAGGGACTATGGCTGTGCATTGATTATTTATGGGTGGGTGAGGAATCCAGAGGTCTGAAGCTCGGCAGCGCGCTAGTGAAGGGAGCGGAACAGGAGGCAATGCGTCTTGGGTGCCGTCATGCGCTTGTAGATACGTTTAGTTTTCAAGCACTTCCTTTCTATGAAAAACAAGGTTACCAGTTGCAAATGTCTTTACCGGATTTTCCTGAGGAAGGCATGTTAAGGCACTATCTAATCAAGAAAAATATGTAGGCTGCATGATAGTTATCCACCCATTGACCAATGACAAAGTCGTGCTGGCACCATCTTCCTTATAATCAGGCCCGTTTCTCTTCTCACTGGTGTGGACGCATGGCTTACCAACTCAACCTTAATTGGCCCGAATTCTTAGAAAAATACTGGCAAAAACAACCTGTTGTATTGAAGAACGCTTTCCCGAATTTTGTCGATCCAATTACGCCGGATGAGCTGGCGGGTCTGGCGATGGAACCGGAAGTCGATAGTCGTTTGGTCAGCCATAAAAATGGTCAGTGGCAGGCCAGCAACGGGCCGTTTGAGCATTTTGATAATTTGGGTGAAACCGGTTGGTCGCTGCTGGCTCAGGCGGTGAACCACTGGCATGCGCCGTCTGCTGAACTCGTGAGTCCGTTCCGCGTGTTGCCAGACTGGCGTTTGGACGACCTGATGATCTCCTTTTCCGTACCGGGCGGCGGCGTGGGTCCGCATATCGATCAGTATGATGTCTTCATCATTCAGGGGATGGGCAGTCGTCGTTGGCGCGTGGGTGACAAGCTGCCGATGCGTCAGTTCTGCCCGCATCCAGCACTGCTGCATGTCGATCCCTTCCCACCGATTATTGATGAAGATCTTGAGCCGGGCGACATTCTCTATATTCCGCCAGGCTTCCCGCACGACGGCTTCACTCATGAAACCGCGCTCAACTACTCGGTAGGGTTCCGTGGGCCGAACGGCAGAGACTTAATCAGCAGCTTCGCTGACTACGTGCTGGAGAACGACCTCGGCGGTGAGCACTATAGCGATCCTGACTTGACCTGTTGGGAGCATCCTGGCCGGGTTGAAGCGTATGAGTTTGACCGTCTGCGCGAGATGATGATCGACGTAATTAATCAGCCGGAAGCACTGAAAGCGTGGTTCGGTCGTTTTGTGACGACGCCGCGCCACGAGCTGGATATCGCTCCGGCGGAACCGCCTTACGAGCAGGATGAGATTGTGGGCGCGTTGACGGACGGCGGTATGTTGACGCGTCTGAGTGGGCTGCGCGTTCTGGAAGTAGGCGGTAGCTACTTCATTAACAGCGAACCGCTGGACACGGTCGATCCGAAAGCGGCGGATGCGCTGTGTCGTTATACCGTTCTCGGTAAAAAAGAGCTAGGGGAAGCGCTGAAGAATCCGGCTTTTGTGGCTGAACTAACCGGGCTAGTTAATCAGGGCTATTGGTTCTTCGACGAATAAACTCCCTTCTCTTTAGTGGCTTCCGAACACGTGTTACATGACGTGCTTAGGGAGCCGCACATTACTATTCGCATGGTTCGCTGTATCAAAAGCGTATAGGTTCACGTTACTAACATTCGACTATTAGCTTGATGTCGGTCACGCCAACATAAAGATGATTATGGTGTTAACTTATTCTGCCTAATAATCAGTTAGCTATTGAATTTATTGATAAAAAATAAAATTATCACGTCCGTAAATCCATAATTGGACTATCTTTTAGAGTGATACTGAATTAAATAACTCTGGAGAGATGTCATGTTTCATTTGCCTAAAATAAAGCCCTATCCTTTAGCGTTAAGTCTCATTATATCAGCCTGTGTGGTGGCCCCGTTTTCTTCCGCAGATACGAAGGCACCAGGCACGCTAGTAAAAAAAGTGCAGTTGGGTGAGGAGTATGGCTTATTGGAGGCCGCTGAGCAGTATCGGATCCAGTATCACTCTCGAAGTGGTGTGGATGGTAAAAGTCCACGGGACGACACCGGCGCTGTTTTCATCCCTAAAGGTGAGACACCTGAAGGTGGTTGGCCAGTCGTGGTCTGGACGCATGGAACGATAGGTGTGGCGGCTGCCTGCGCACCGTCTCTCAATCCACGTTCAGCGCGGGATGCGCAGTATTTAAATACCTGGTTGTCGTTGGGGTTTGCCATTGTGGCACCGGACTACGCGGGGCTTGGGTCTGCCGGGCTGCATCACTACCTCAATTCACGAGGCGAGGCATGGAGTGTGTTGGATAGCGTAAAAGCATCGCTGGGTACATTCCCGTTGCGTAATCAGTTAACGCTTGTCGGCCAGTCACAGGGGGCGCACGCGGCCTTTGCGACAGCGGGCTACCAACCGGATTATGCGCCGAACTTGCATATCGTATCGACAGTATTGACCGGTACGCCCTATTTTGATGACAAGACCTCTGCGGCAGATCTTTTTGCTGGGGAAAGTGGAGAGGGCGGCGATCCAAAAATACCTTATGTGATGTATATCTATCTCTCGGCGGCCGATGTAAATAAAGAGCTTAAGGTTGATGATTATTTCACACCGAAAGCGGCGGCCATTGTCGCTGACGCGCGTAAGATGTGTATTGGTGAGCTGACGCAAAAGGTGATGGCCGAGGGGCTGAATGCGAAGAATAGCCTGAAGCCTGCGATCCAGGGATTGCTGGACAGCCAAACCGCGAGTTTGCGCTATAACACACTCAAGATTAATCAACCTGTCTTCATCGGGATTGGGACCAGTGACATTAACGTACCTACAAAGATGCAGCGTCACTTTGCGGAAGATGTCATTAGTGCAGGGACGTCAGCAGAGGTACATGAATATAAAGGCATGAATCACAGCGAAACGGTTAACGTTTCGCTGCGTAATTCGGCCCCTTTTGTGTGGTCGGCAAAACCGTAAGCCTCTTGTCCCGGCATGTCTGCCGGGACCTTAATTTCCCAACCATCGACATGCAGCCTGATTTTCTCGGCGGTATTGCCGCTGTCGATACCCTAACATCCCCCACGCCAGCAGACCGTACAGTGCAGCCAACATCCACAAATGCCACCAAAATGCGCCGATCTGGGCAAAGTCAGCGCCCATCTGATTAAGGCGCAATATTCCCTGAATCGTGAAGACGGCGGGCACCCACTGCGCAAGCCAGTTCAGAGGCGCGGGAATCATTTCAACGGGCCAGATGAAGCCAGAAAGAAAGACGATAGGGATAGAAGACAGCAGCACTGCCTGACTGGGAAGATCTTTACGTGTAAAAGCCGCTCCTAGTACTACGCCGAGCCACAGCGTTGAGAGCAGAAAGGGCAGCGCAAACAGCAGTAGTTGGCTCATGCTGGCTTCGCGTGCAATGCCGTAGGCATCAAGACAAAAACCGAGCATGTAGAGCAGTGAGAGCAGGTAGGCACCGCCAACGACCAGCGTGCGGGCCAGCAGCAAACGCCACGGTGTCGCGTATTGCCAGTAGCGAACCTCGCCAGATCGCGTGCGCTGATTTTGTCCGGCCCCGAGCAGGCCGCATCCCATTAGCAAAATCTGGTGCAGTATCAGCATGAAAACACCGGGAACCACGTAATCGACATAGCCCATGGTGGGATTAAATACCGGCACAACATTCAGCGAGGCTGCCTGCCACTGTGAGCTGGCGGCGGGGATGCCTTTTCCCTGAGCAAGCAGCCGTGCGATTTTAACCTGTGCACCCGCGGTGCTGCCGGCTGTCGCCAGAGACTGCGCGATCGCGCCGTAGATCAGGAAGTAGCTGGCATCTGCCGAGTAGCTGACCGTGACGCTTTTCCCTTGCATGATATCGCGGTAGAAGTGGCGTGGAATATAGAGGATCCCTTTTGCCTCGCCATGCAGAAGCAGCGTTTTTGCTTCATCCAGCGTATTGCGCTGTGCTACCAGATGTACTTCCGGTGTGGAATCGGCCATAAACGCCAGACGACGCGAGAGCTGGGTGCCATCTTCATCAACCAGCACCACCGGCAGTTCACGTGGCGTCTGGGCGAGGTAAGGGCGCGGATAGAGAAAGGAATAGAGCAGAATCCCACCGAACAGGGTGAGTAAGATCGTCGGATCGCGTAGTAAACTGCGCAACTCAAACCGGATGAGTTTAGCGAAGGTCAGCATGCTGCCTCCTTGTCACCTGGCCGATAGCACCACAGCGTGAGCGGTAGCAGCAGCCAGAATAGGGCGAGCGCCGCCAGCGCAGGTGCGATCTGAATGAGTCCGGCACCGTAGCTGGTGATGGCAATCGCGATATCACCGTAGTGGGCGACGGGCAGCAGCTGTCGCCAGAACGTGGCGAAGGTCTCCATTGCCGCGGCCGGAAAGGTGATGCCCATGAACGCCAGTCCGGGGGCCATTAACGCCCCGACGATGGAAACGGCGCGTGCCGGATCGCGGATCAGCGCATAGAAGGCCATGCCCAGCGCGACGCAGGCGCCAGCGGTCACGCCGATCGAGACAAATAGCAGCAGCGCTGAACCGTTGAGCGGGTAATTAAGCAGGCTATACAGCGCATAGCTCCAGACGCCACCCCATGCCCAGCCGATCAGCCAGTGCGTCAGGAATTTAGATCCGATGGCGGCGCGGTTCTCCGGTTCCCAGCGTGTTCCGCGTCGATCCTCTCGAACCAGCGTATTCAGGCCGTATAGCGCAAGCAGAATCGACCAGATCGAGGGGATAATCGCGTTCAGCAAGAACTGGGCGTAGTTGGAGTTTTGATTAAACAGCGCGGTAATCTGTCCACCAATCGGCACTGCCAGCCCTTTGGCCTCGGGAATGGCTGCTCCCTGAGCCAGCGCCTGCACCACGGCGATCTGCCCGTTGAACGTCCCCGCTACCAACGCTAGTGAGCTGTTAATGACTTTGGCAATCAGCACAAACTGCCCGTTATTCCAGGCAGTGAGAGTGGGTGATGTTCCCAGACGGATATCACGCTCAAAATGACGTGGGATCACCACCAGCGCGTAGATCTCGCCGCCGCGCAATGACGTTGCGCCTTCCGCGACTGTCGAGAATTGATGGTTCAGGTTGAAAAAGGGTGAAGCATGTAGCTCTCTGGCAAACTGGCGCGACATCGTGCTGTTATCCAGATCGATCAGGCCGATAGGGAGTTCGCGGACAATCGCGCCGGATAGCGTCCACCAGGCAATCAGCATGGTGATAAGCGGCAACCAGAGCGCTAAAGCCATCCCCCAGCGGTCACGCCACAGCGCTCTCCATTCGCGTATCATCACAGTTCTACCAGTGCGCTCATGCCAACGCGCAGCCCGCTAATTGGTTGAATCGGACGCGCCTCCACTTCGAATGTCCGCATATCGAATCCTTGTCGGGTATCTGTTGCGCGCCACGTGGCGAAATCCCCCATGACGGAAACGTAAGACACCTTAAACCGGAATGTCTGGTTGTTCAGCGCTGGAATGCGCGCCTCAAACTCGGTACCCATCGCAAAGCGCTCAAGGAGATCTTCGCGTACCGCCAACTGAATCCAGATGTCACTCATGTCCAGTAGCGTAACCACGGGAAAGCCCTGTGGCGCAATTTCGCCGTTGCGCAGCAGCACATTGCTGACTTCGCCCGTGTGCGGGCTGACGACGCGCGCCTCTGCCAGATAGGCTTCCACTTCTGCCACGGAGCCGGCAGCCATACGGACTTTCTCCTCTGCCGCTGCCTGTGTTTCTTTGCGTGTGCCCTCCAGCGCCATTTGATATTCCTGCCACGCCATCCCCTCGGTATAGCGTGCGGCATCCCATGAGGCTTTGGCTTCATCCCGCTTTTGCAGCGGTAACACGCCTTCCTGATAGAGATTTTGCACGCGCAGATAGGTCTTATGGCTTAGCTCCGAACCGGCTTTGGCTTTTTGCCACTGATCTTTTGCCGCAGCGATCTGCTGCTCACGTGCGCCTTTTTTGGCCTCCAGCGCCACTGCGCCTGCCGCAGCTTCACCCGCTTTCGCCTGTTCCAGCTTCGCGTCCAGTTCCGGCGTCAAGAGCGTAAAGACGAGATCGCCAACGTCGAGCTGCTGGCCTTTTTCTACCCGTACATCAGCAATACGGCCCGGCACTTTGGAAGACACCGAATACTGCTGCGCTTCGATTTGTCCCTGTAGCCGTATCGGTTCGGGCTGATAGGCGAGCCAGAAGCGATAGGCTATCCAGACAATCACAATCAACAGGACGACCTGAAGGATCCATTTGCGTTTCGAACGCGAAGAAGAGGAGGACTGTGTCATGGCGTCACCTGTATGGCGTACTGAGTCTGGTAGTCAGAGAAGCGGTTTATCTGGCCGGAAATCGCCATCAATCTGGCGATGGAAACCACGTAACGATAGGCGGCGGAGGCGCGTTGCGTCTTGGCTCCGGCTAGCTGGTTTAGTGCATCCACGACGTCCAGCGAGGTAGACATGCCTTGCATAAACGCCTTGTTGCGTAGCTGGACATTCTCCTCGGCCAGCTTTTCTGTCGAAGACAGGGAATTGAACTCTTCCAGCGCCAGTTGGGCTTCTCGCCACGTGCTCTCGACCACTATCTCAAGGTTTTGCCGCATATCAGCTTCCAGATGGTTAACCTGCATTTCTGCGCTTTTTGCGGCGGCGATATTATCTGAACGGCCTTCACGGCTGATGAGCGGCACAGAAACGCCGACGCCCACCATCCAGTCCGGCGTGGTTCTTGCCGCTAGCGTATCCTGTTCATAGAGTTGATAGTTGCCGAAAAGAAACACGTCAGGGGCGTATTTGGCGCGTTCAATACGGATAAGATCTTTAGCCTGATCGCGCTTGGCAGAAAGCACCTTTAAGCCGGGATGCGTGTTGAGCGTTTTTTTCACCAACGCAGGCAGTTCGGGGAGCGTCTTGTTGACGAACAGCGAAGAAGAGGGCGTTGCGCCTTCGGTCTTGATCAGCTTTGCGAAGACCATTTCGGTCGTCTCCATACTGCGCCGCGCCTTTTGTGTTTCGATACGCGCCATGTCATAAGCAGATTGGGCGGACAGCACCTCGACTCGGGCTATTTGGCCTTGCGCTTCCAGCTTGCGAGCGTGGTCATAGTGCTGCGCCATGCCTTTCTCTATATCCTGACGCGTCTTCATCACCTGATGTGCCATCACCACGCCGTAGTAAGTCTGTGCCAGCGCCTCAAACTGCGCCAGCGTGCGGACGATCAGCATCTGCTCAGCCTCATTGACCTGCGCAGCACGGATAGACTGTGCAGCATCAATCCGGCCTCCGGTAAATAACGGCCAGACGACCTGAACGGAACTGGTAACGAC
The DNA here is from genome assembly GCF_009931295.1 of Pectobacterium odoriferum. Classification (NCBI taxonomy): domain Bacteria; kingdom Pseudomonadati; phylum Pseudomonadota; class Gammaproteobacteria; order Enterobacterales; family Pectobacteriaceae; genus Pectobacterium; species Pectobacterium odoriferum. The sequence goes on from NZ_CP034938.1 coordinate 505,264, forward strand.
ATTTTGTTCTGTGAAGCGGGTGACGAAGGGATTGCCGCTAATATTAATCAGCTGATTTAGCGCGGCGAAGATGTCCCGGTGATTCGACAGCGGGTTTAAGTCGCGTGCGTCCAGTTCGACAGGTTTATCGAGGCGCGTATAGCTTGCGCCCACGTTGACCTGCGGCCAATAGAGACCTTTGGCGGATTCCTGCAAGAACTGCGCGCGATCGACCCCGGCATGTTCGGCGGCAATACTGTCATCGCTTTGCAGCAGGCGGACCCAGGCCTGATTAAACGAGATGGTTTGCCCAAATGCCGTGGACGACCAGCACTGCAACAGCAGCAGTGCTACGGGGAAATAAGCCAGAAGCCGAGTATTGCCGTATGTTAATCGAGGCATGCCAAGTGAAATCATCCTTTTACCCAAATGCCGCCAAATTGATAAAAATAAGCCCGCGGCAAAAAGCACAAGGCTTGTCTGTTTGCATATCGTGAGAATGGCTGTAAAAAATGTGTCTAACGTCAGGTAAACAAACCGCGTATTGGGGGTGATGTATTCCGTATTATTTTCGGAGATGATTTAGTGTTGGTCTAAATCCCCAATTATTCAAATAATATAAGGGGTTAAATTGGAAAAATTATTGGAAGGGGAATCGTACCTGTGGTGCCGGACTTTATGATGTAAATAACGATGATTATTTTCTAATAAATAATGAGTCGGCAAAGGCCCAGGTTGTCCCCGGGCCAGCGTGACAGCAAACGAGAATTAAACGGCTTCGTTTTCGTCGGTGTAGCGTTTGGCTTTATAGGCTGGGTGCATCAGGTTCTGGATGGAGAAAATGTCGTCCAGTTGTTCTTCGGTGAGCAGGCCGCGCTCCAGCACGACTTCACGCACGCTCTTACCGGTTTCGGCACAGATTTTCCCAACGATATCACCGTTGTGGTGGCCGATGAACGGGTTCAGGTAGGTCACGATACCGATGGAATTGAAGACGTAAGCTTCACACACGTCTTTGTTGGCGGTGATGCCGTCGACGCATTTTTCCAGCAAGTTGTAGCAGGCATTAGACAGAATCTGGATGGATTCGAACATCGCTTGTCCGATAACCGGTTCCATCACGTTCAGCTGCAATTGACCCGCTTCTGCCGCCATGGTGACGCAGGTATCGTTGCCGATGACTTTGAAGCACACCTGATTGACCACTTCTGGTACCACTGGGTTCACTTTGGCTGGCATGATGGATGAGCCTGCCTGCAGTTCCGGCAGGTTGATTTCGTTCAGGCCAGTGCGCGGACCGGAAGACAGCAGGCGCAGGTCGTTACAGATCTTTGACAGTTTTACCGCAACGCGTTTCAGGGCGCTGTGCATCATCACGTAAGCACCGCAGTCGGAGGTGGCTTCGATCAGGTCTTCAGCCGGTACGCAAGGCAGGCCGCTGACTTTTGCCAGATGTTGAACGGCCAGCTTCTGGTACTCATCTGGCGTGTTCAGGCGCGTACCGATGGCGGTTGCGCCAAGGTTCACTTCCAGCAGCAGCTCGGCGGTGCGCAGCAGGTTACGGTTTTCTTCTTTCAGCAGCACGTTGAACGCGTGGAATTCCTGACCGAGGGTCATCGGCACGGCGTCCTGCAACTGGGTACGGCCCATTTTCAGGATGTTTTCGAACTCTTTCGCTTTGCGCTCAAAGCCATCGCTCAACTGGGTAATCGCTTCGACCAGTTTCAGAATAGAGGTGTACACCGCGATACGGAAGCCAGTCGGGTAAGCATCGTTGGTGGACTGGCATTTGTTCAGGTGGTCGTTCGGGTTCAGGTATTGGTATTCACCTTTCTGATGACCCATCAGTTCCAGACCGATATTCGCCAGCACTTCGTTGGTGTTCATGTTGACTGACGTACCCGCACCGCCCTGATAGACATCGACAGGGAATTGGTCCAGACATTTGCCGTTATTTAGTACTTCATCACAGGCTTGCAGAATAGTGTCGGCAATTTTACGTGGGATGGTTTGCAGTTCTTTATTCGCCAGCGCGGCTGCTTTTTTTACCATTACCATAGCGCGGACAAATTCTGGAATATCGCTGATGGTGCTATTGCTGATATAAAAGTTCTCAATTGCACGCAGCGTATGGATACCATAATAGGCATCAGCAGGGACTTCACGGGTACCTAACAGATCTTCTTCAATACGGATATTCGTTGACATGGATCTTCTTCCTTTTTCTTGTTCGATGTACATAGCATCGTTTTCAATATTAAGACTATGATTTTTTAGGGTTTGTCTTTCCTGTTTTTTAATTTTCAGGTAACACCAACCCATCACGATTTTTATAAAATCATGACTAAAAAGCGTTCTCGGGGAGACGAACATTGAATTAGCATCGTTAAATGGCTAGTGGTGGATATATTCCTCCATTATTCTGTCTCCCAATCGTTAATAGTTATACCCGTCATACTTCAAGCTGCATGTGCGTTGGCTACGCTACTCGGCACACTTGCGTGTGCCTCGCCCCGTTGGGGCCGCTGCAAGCAGCGTTCAAACCTGCCTATGGCAGGTTTGTCAGTCACCCGAATCACTTACCTGAGTAAGCTCATCGGGATTCTCTCTCTTGCCGCGTTATTCGGCCTTGTGGCCTCACCCCTTCGGGGTCAACGCTTTGCGTTGTTCAAAACGCTAACGTTTTGTCCTGCAACTCGAATTATTTAGGGTATACCCCTAATGGCTATTCCGTATTATCCGGGTTAATCTCAACCAGTTTTTCTATTCCACGGTTCAGCGTTTTCAATTTCGGAATAAATACGGTTTTAATAATGTCATGTGTGACATCGCACGCTTCTTCAAAGAAGGCGCTGTATTCATCACGGTGCCCGACAATATAAAGCGAGCGCTTGATATTCACTGGTTCCGGCATATGCGTCAGCACCTCGCGGGAATGTGCAACGGATTGCAGGAAACTGAGCGGGGTGGTTACCGCCCAACCGATACCTGCCGCTACCATCGACGTTAAGGTATCCGCATTATCAAATTCGAGCATGTTCGGCACGCGGACATCGATGCGGCGCAGGTAGCGCTCAATCTGCATTCCAATCTGCGAGTTCCGGTTAAAGCGCACCAGCGGCAGCGCTGAGGAAAGCTCACGGATATCCTCAACCGTTTTGATGCGTTTGCGGTAATCCGGTGGCGTGATAATGAAATAGCCTTCGGAAAACAGCTGATGACGCACCACACTATCGCTGTCGATCAACGGGTCGCTGGTCACGATCAAATCCAGCTCGCGGCGCATTAACGCTTCACCCTGCTGCGGGCTGAGCCCGGTACGAATCAGCAACTGCGATGAACTCTTCATCAAACTCTTGGTAAACACCGAACCGCAGGTGATGGCAAACGAATCTACCAGGCCGATACGCAAGTCGGGTTTGATTCCTTTTCCCGCTTCCAGCACCTGTGCCTTGAGGTTTGCGATCTCCTCCGTCAGGATCTCTCCGCGGTTTTTCAACGCAATGCCGTAGGGCGTCAGAACAAAGGGGCGACGAGCCCGGTTTACCAATTTGACGCCGAAATCTTCTTCCAATAACCGGATCGTTTGCGAAATGGCAGAGGGCGTCAGGCCTAACCGCGCGGCGGCTGCCGTCATGCTTCCTGCTTCCGCCATCGTCACGAAAACATAGACGGCGTACATATCGATCGATTTATTGGCGGACACTGTGCGTTTAACCATGTGAGTTTGCCTACGCTGCAAGGTGAATGTCGTCGAAATATGAAGCGTTAGTCTATCTCATCTCGCTGACTACGACCTCGCTAACTGATGTCAGAATAGTCGGCTAACTTCAGAAAAAATACAGGTCGCGTCACTGATTAATTTTTTCTTATTTCTAGCTTTAGCGGATCTGAAGATATGGCTGATAGGGATTTTACTGCATGAAATTGCATAGAGAAGTGCAGAGGATCCCAACAAAAATGGGGTCGTATTTTTAGTGGATAGATACTGTTATTGAGAAAAAATGAGTAAGTGAAATGTGATGGGCAACAAAAGCATGTTTTTTTAAGATGACGAAAAATGCGCCTGTATTTCAAGGAGCTAAGTTGGGATGTACCCCTTTAACAGTTTGTTGACACCTTTGTTACGATACGAAATACTCTCTCACGGATTTACATCCATAGGCGTGAGTTTCTTAATTTTTTACGCTGATTCAATAAGATAAATATAAAAACTGATTTCGTACCTTGCCTGCTTTGTTCACATTGAGTGGCGGTTAGGTGTGGAAAAAATAATGCCGAATTAATTAATCGTTCTGATTATTGAGAAAACTCTACGGTGGGATATTTCACTGCGCTTGGCGGTTTTTCTCAAAAAATGACATAAGAATTTGTTAATTAAGGGATAAAAATTCCGCTTGCCGGGATTTTTCGCGTTTCGGGATGGTTAAGTATGAGGGGTATGGAGTGAAGCATTATCAAGTCAGAAGAATTAGCCTGCTTACTGCCATTGTAACTCTGACAACGAGCTGTGCCACCTTGCATGATGCTGGCCGCAGCTATGGTACGGCGATTGGCTGTATTGGTGGCGCTGCGTTAGGTGGCGGCATTACCTATCTGGTGACTGGTGATGCCAAGAAAGCCGTGGCGGGAGGGCTGTTAGGCGGTGCTGCTGGTTGTGCATTAGGGAACGTTTGGCAGAACCGTGAGGAAGCGCTGGCAAAAATCGCTAGGGAAGAGAATATCGCGATGACAACGCGTTCTCTGCAATCTCAGGAAAAAAGCGGTACGGCAACCGTAGGGCTGGTGGCTCAGGTCCAAGATAGTGGCATGTTCGATACCAATAGTGCGCAGCTTTCTACGGACGGATTACGACAGGTCAAAAAGATTGCTACAGCGATGAAAGAGGGAGACCAAAGCGGTGTCATTCTGGTTGTGGGGCATACGGATGCCACTGGGAGTGCAGAATGGAACCAGCGTCTTTCAGAACAGCGCGCGCAGAATGTCGGCCGAGTGCTTGAACAAGCTGGCCTGAGTGCGCAGAAACTTTACTTCCAGGGGGCGGGTTCCGCGCGTCCGGTGGCCGATAACACTACGGTAACGGGGCGGACTGCCAATCGTCGGGTCGAGATTGTAGGCCTGGCAAATGAAATTCTGTTAAAACAGAGGCTTGAGCAGGAAGGCAGTAATCTTGCTTATCTGCGTTATGGCACGGCTGAGCAGGCTACGTCGACCGCTAGTGCTTCCTCTACATCAAGCCGTAAGCCGAAACCAGCCACATCATCTTCAAATCGTAAAGCAGAACCAACTCGTAAAGTAGAAACGCAGACGGCGGCGGTAACACCATCAGTCCCACCATCGCCGTCAGGTGCGCCGGCCATGAAGAAAACCGCCGAGCCAGCCAACAGCCAGCGCTTTGTTGATTTTGGCGGGCAGCCAGTCAATTCCTCCACACCCGTTCTGGCGGCGAGCCTCAAGCCACGCAGCAGCGGGTTCAGCCTGATTCCAGAAGCGAATGCCAGCAGCATGCTAAAAAGCTGTGTAGCAGATCATGTGCGCGTCAGTGGGCAAGCCAAAAATCTGGCTAGCGGGAAAGCGGTTGAAACCCACGAAACCCGAGAATATCTGCCGGGCATGAATGGTCGAGCCTGGGCAGGGTTAGTGAATAATCATCTGGTTACGCTCTCGCCCGTTAAGGTACTGAGTGATAACGCCACGGTGGTGGAAAATCCGAAGGTGTATGTCACACGCGATTACCAGTCCAAAGGCAACCGTAAAGCTGATGCGCCATTAAATGCGATGGCGAACGCGTGGGAAGGCGAAGACAGCATTCTGTATCGGGTTTATCTGCAAGATGAAACACAACAGGCGCTTTCCTGTGTAGATTTACTGGTGCCGAAAAAGGCCAGTAAGGCGCAGCAAGGGCAACTGTTCTACAGCAATCACAACAAAGAATACATCGCGAGCTACACCCCAACGCGTAGTTAATTAAAAGGTATTGAGCATGGAATTATTTCAAAGCATCGCCGAGGCGATTTCGCTTTATCGCTACATCTTCTGGCCATTATTGGCACTAATGACGTTGGTACTGGTCTTTATTCGCTGGTGGGATCAGGTCAGCTACTTTTTCCTTAACCTGATGAGCAGCTTGCCGCTGATTGGCCACGTGTCCCGTTTGTCCCGTGCGAATGAACCGCGTCGTCAAGGCACGGGTAAACTGGCTTGGTATCCGGCGGAAGAGGCTATTTGCGCCAAATATTGGCAGTATTATAAAACCTCTAATCTGGATGCCGATTTTTACCTGCGTTGTGTCAACTACCTGAATAAGGTGGATGAGCGAGGTCGCAAACCGACAGGCGTCATCTTGTGGGGTTGCAGTGTGGTGTTAGTTCTGCTCGAAGCCTTTATTTTCGCTTTGGTGCTCTCGCCGTTTATCGCGAGTAACATTTCTGCCAATCAGGCAGAGTTCTCGGCGATTGTCATCTCCGTTCTGATTGGTGTGGTGCTGGTGCCTGCTACCCACCTGATGGGATCCGAACTGCATAAAAACACGCTGCTGAAAAAGATCCGTTACTGGTATTCAGAAGCGCGTCATAGCGGCTCTGCGAAAGGGTTGAGCAAGAACCACGAAATCTCGCTGGAAAATACCCGTCTGGATGACAACGATCCGAACTACATCCAGATGTTGAACCGCGTAACGCACAATGTTCACGTTAAGCCGCAGTACTGGGCAACGGCGGTTGCATTGGCGCTGATTATTTTCTTCTCTGTTGGTGCCTATCTGGTTCGTGCGGCGACCATCAATGCGATGGATACGCAGGCGGTGAATGGTTCGCCGTTCTCACAAGTCGTTCAAGCGAGTGATGCCTCCCCGTTTGACCTCCCAGCTGGTGCGGCGGCGGATAATGCCAGAGCGGATACGCAAGCGTCACAAGAAATCACGGACAACCGTGTATTCGCCTCCAAATTGACGTTCATCATTCTGTCCGTCATTTTTGTTGGTGTGCAGCTGATTGGTATTTTGATTGGTATTTATCGTTCGTTTGCTGGGATTGAATCCAAAGCCGCGGCGAAATATATCGGTAATTTTAGCGGCTCTGAAGAATTTGCATCATGGCACGCAATGCGGCGTGAACGTGTGGAGCGCGATGGGCAAGAAAAGCTGACTGCGTTGCAAAATCGCCTGATGATGAAGCGCACCAATGGCCAGAGTGAACCGCTTACTACGTTGCCGACGTTTGATGATTACATCAGCGGAAAGCTGCGTGATAAAGCGCGCTCTAATGCGGAGTTGAATGCACATTTACAGGCGACAAGTGAACCCGTACAGCCGAAGGCATCCATTGCTCAACCTGTCGTTCAGCCCATTGAGTCCGTGCCGGTTGAGGCCGTTAGCCAACCCGTGGCACCTGTACAGACGCCTCCTGTCGTTGACGTTGTCTCGGTAGCTCAGCCTGTGGCTGCGCCAGCCAGCACGGCAGAGACGGATGACGAGAAGCAGCGCATTCATGAACTGGGTGATTTGACGTTGTTTAGCGAGGAAGAGCTACAGCTAATTGCCGACGATTTGGATCTGCCGTTGGCGTCCTTGCAGAAGCGTCAGCGCGTGCAGGCGTTGCTGAATAAGGCGCGTCCGAAGGAGAATGTATGAGGACGATACTCTCGCTGCTGTTGCTGGGGGTCGCCTGTATGTCGCAGGCCGCGGAACGTAACGATATCCCTAGTTGCTACAATTTTGCCAAGCTGGAGCAACATCGCCCAAATGACAGCGGTCGGGAACTGGTGGTGATTGTCGATCAGACGGTCAAGGTGCCTGTTGACCTGAAAAAATCGATCTGGAATCAAGTCGTACGTTACGTGCAGCCTGGCGATCATGTGGTGATGTATCAGTTCTCGGCGTTGTTGCAGGATAACTACATGAAGCGTGTTTTCGACGGCAAGTTGGAAATGCCGTTCACCGACCAGAAGGTGCGCAATAGTCTGGGCATGGATAGTCTGAAATCACTGGATGGGTGTTTGGTACAACAAACGCAGTTCTTTGCACAAACCATTGGGAAGAAGATGGCGGAAAGCTTCGCCGATCGCGGTGATAACATCGCCAAAAGCGAAATCATGGATAGTCTTAAGCGCATTGGTGACGATCTGAAAGAAACGCCAGCAAGCAGTAAAACGGTCTTGTTGGTGTCCGACATGCTGGAAAACAGCGCATTTGGCAGCTTTTACAGCAATAACAGTATTCGTTTGCTTGAGCCGGAAAAAGAGCTGGCGCGCGCCAGCAAACAAAATCTGGTGGCAGATTTTGGCGGGGCGAATGTGTATATCGCGGGCGCAGGGCTGATTGATACGGATTCGAAAAACAATTATCGATCCGGCAAGATCATGCAGCAGCTTGAAGCCTTCTGGCGGCAATATTTTGCGGCTTCGAAAGCCACGGTAGTGAGCTTTGGCGCACCTGAACTCACGGTCGATCTGAAATAGTTTTTATCTGGCAGAAAAGCGCTAATGTATGAACGACATTAGCGCTTTTTTTATTTTCAACTGACCAGCATCACCGACATGAGTTACTTTTTTTATTCAGTTAATGGTAAGTGCTGTGCTTACTTCCTCTCCTTGAGAAAGAGAGAGTAAGGGGAGAGAGTGATTGTCCCCTTATTTAGCATAACATATTGTTTTTACTGCATAGTAAAAAGCAAGTCATGCTACTGGTGTTACTGTTCGCACGTGACGTTCTGCCTGTTCACACATTTCCAGTAGTGCCGGAATCAGGTGTGCGGTGGCGTTGAGGCACGCGCCGAGTTGACTGAGGCTTTCCTGCGGCAGTTCAACGTCATTTTGCAGCGTATCGCCGAGGTAATGCAGGCCGTGGCACAGGCCTTCGACCGATTCAGCGGCAATTGCGCCGAGGTCGCAGAGCTGAACGTCATCCAATTGCGCGAAAGGCAGGCTGGCTATCAGATCGCGGAAAATGGTAATGGTACTGTTAGCGGGTGTGGCGTGAGTGTCCGTCATGGTCATTTTTTCCTTGAGATAATTACGTCCGCCACCACACAAGGTTCCAAATTCGGGTGGTGACACAGACAGGATTGGAACCCCGGCTCTCAAGAAGACCGGTCAACCTTGCGGTTGCCCTGCCTGCGTCACCGTAAAGAGTGTGCACGCAGCCCCTGAAAAAACAAAGTGTTTTTCAGTCTTGAGAGGTTCGGGGTTCCAAGCCCGGCTACGGATGTTGCCGCAGCACAGTGACTGTATTCCAACGGCGAAAAACGTGAAAGAGGGTGGATGGATTTACAGTAGAATTACAGCGCGTTTTGGAATGAAACTCGCAGAAATGGGCTGAAAGCCCCATCGCTGGCAGATCGAGATACATGGGGCGACCACAGGGGTGAGGCGTCCCTGCGGGAACCTCCCCCTGTGTTTCCCCTAAAATGAGGAAAATGTGCTGCCTGTAGGGGAGGATAAGATGACTCTTACTGCACAGAACACGTTCTGTTTACCGCTCGTTATTCATCATTCATCGGGGGAAATCAGCTCAACACATAATAGCGATAAAGCATTTTCTCAAGATCCTGTTTCATGCTGACAAAAAGCAGGATTTCGATGACCCCATTCTCTTCATCAACATCATACAAACAGCGAAAGTCATCTTCTACTGAGAGACGTTCACGGAGCGCGATTCCCTTATCGGATAGTATGGCGTTGTGCCTGTAACGGAAAGGATCTTGAGAAATGGCCTGCATAGAGGATAAGAACAGTGACTCAGACCACATAGCGGCTTGTTCAATACCGATATAGTGAGATTTATAAGATTCGGCATCCTGCAAAGACCAGACAGCCGCAGGTGCGACTTTAATAGTGTACGAACTGGCCAAGTTGACTCCTTATTCTACGTTCGTGCTTCACGTAATTTTTGTAAGGCTTCTTCTGCGGACATTCCCTGACCATTTTTAATTTCTTTTTTAGCCGTCATCACCAGCTTCAAGAGTGCGTTAGATTGTCTTTCTCTTTCTCTCTCCAACAGTTCAGCTTCCCGTTCTGCTGCTGTTTGCACGAAGAGTTCTGCGGAGCCGTTTTTTGTTACATAAACCCCCCCTGGAACAGTTCAGGGTTGCCAAGGCCTTCACGGGCCGACTTCTGAGACATTGTGGTTTTCATATCATCTACCTTAATTAAAACAGCTGATTACAGAGAATTTGGCTATAAGCGATAGACTTTTGCTGATCGCGATAGCTGACCCTTGCATCCTCTCTCTTTCGTTGTCGGAGGACAACAGGGTAATTATATCGTGGTCTACCCGTTAAGGTATAAATTTATGATAAATTTATACCCGCTTCAATCCCTCCCAATTCAGCCCAAAACGTGCCAGATATTTACGCAGTCGGTCGGCGTCGTTGGGCTTTTGTTTTTGCTGGCGTGAGACGGCGAACAGGCGACGGCCAGCTTCGGAAAGCGAATGGGAAGTGCGGCAGACATCAAGCACGGTTTCAAGCTGGCGCTGTTCGAAGAGGTCGATGCTGGCGAGTTCGGGCGGTAGCTCGGATAGTGCGGTTGTCGGGGCGTCGCTCTGCCAACTGGCCCGCAGGCGCGTGATTTCTTCCTCTACCAGTGCCACGGTGATGCGCCCTTGTTCCGCCAGCGTTGCCATGCGAGCGATGGATGAACCGAGTTCACGGAAGTTGCCGCGCCACGCCGCCTGCGATGAGCAGGCGAAGGCGAGGTAGCGCTGTCGCGCGTCTTTATCGAAGCGGACCTGCGCTTGGTGATCGCGTGTGAAGCGCTGGATTTCGTAGTCAATGTTGGGTTCGATATCTTCCCGACGTTCTGCCAGTCCCGGTAGAGGAAAGGTCCACATGTTGATACGCGCATAGAGGTCTTCACGGAATTTTCCCTGTGCGATCCACTCGCTGAGGTTGCGGTGTGTGCCAGCAATCAATTGGAAATCGCTACTGACCTCTTTATCCGAGCCAAACGGAAAAAAGCGTTTTTCTTCAATGGCTTTTAGCAGCATCGCTTGTTCATCCAGCCCCAGTTCGGCGATTTCATCCAGAAATAGCATCCCGCCGTCCGCTTCACGCAGCAGCCCGCTTCTCGCCTGCAACGCGCCGGTAAACGCGCCTTTTACGTGGCCGAACAGCGTCGACATCGCGTTGTCGCCGCGCAGCGTGGCACAGTTAACCGCAACAAAACGGCCACTGACCAGATGGCGAGACTGACGTAGTTGGTAGATACGCTGCGCCAGAAAGGATTTCCCCGCACCGGTCGGGCCAGTCAGGAGCATCGGCGCGGTGGATCGCAGTGCGACGCGTTCAATCTGATCGATCAGTGTGTTGAATGTCGCGTTGCGCGTCTCAATGCCGGATTTCAGGAACGAGACAGAGCGCTCCTGCTCATGTTGGAAGCGGCTGGTGAGAGTCGCGTAACGACTGAGATCCAGATCGATGATGGAGTAGATCCCTTGCGGTGCTGGGCGATCTGCTTTTTCCCCCGGTGCGGTTTGTAGCAACTTGGCGGGCAGATAGCGTGCTTCGGTCAGCAGGAACCAGCAAATCTGTACGACGTGAGTACCGGTAGTGATGTGGACGAAATACTCTTCGTTTTCGATATCGAACGGGTAGCGGCTCGCAAAGTCCAGAAAGGCGCTGTAGACCTCTTCAAGATTCCACGGGTCGCGCAGTTCAACGGCCTGAAGCGTGACCTGCGTAGTCGGTGACACCACGGCGATATCCTCCGCCACCTGCTGTGCCATTCCTTCATTGCGTGATTGGTGCAACAGTTCCAGACGATTGACGGGAAAATCCGGCTGCTGACACAGGCCGACGGTAGGCCGCCATTTCGTCCAGCGATTCTCCCGTTTACCCCGTTTGTCCAGCGTGGTGCCCAACACACCAATAACGACGCGACGCTTCATGCTATTCCTTTATATAAATTATTATCCTATAGGATAAATTTACCTGTTCTTTTGTTTCGTTTCCAGTTTCAGTGATGTGTTTTTTATTTGTTAATTATCAAAGTATTATGTTTTTTTGGGGATTGAAAAAGAAAATTGGTACGCCTTTCGCAATATTGCTGGTGAACAATGACAAACAAAGAGAATGAAAAATGGAAGAGATGAAAACGCAGGCTTACGACATGATGTCACCAGTGAATAGCGCGCCAGTAAAAATGTGGACACAGGGGGTGCCCGTGGAGCCGGAAGCCCGTAACCAACTGCTGAATACGGCCAAAATGCCATTCATTTTTAAACATCTGGCGGTAATGCCGGATGTGCATCTGGGAAAAGGGTCGACGATTGGTAGCGTGATCCCCACGCGTGGCGCAATTATTCCCGCTGCGGTAGGGGTGGATATCGGCTGTGGGATGATCGCGGTGCGTACGTCACTGGTGGCCAGCGACCTGCCGGATAACCTGATGGGGCTGCGTAGCGCGATTGAACAGGCAGTGCCGCACGGACGTAGCGTGTCGCGCTCCAAACGCGATGTCGGTTCCTGGCAGAATCCGCCGCAGACGGTGGATGCGCATTGGGCGCTGCTGGAACCGCGTTTCAAACGTTTGACGGATAAGTATCCACGGCTGCTGAACACTAACAACTATCAGCATCTGGGAACCTTGGGGACGGGTAACCACTTTATCGAAATCTGTCTGGATGAGGTGGATCGTGTATGGGTGATGTTACACAGCGGGTCGCGTGGTGTAGGGAACGCGATTGGATCGCTGTTCATCAAGCTGGCGCAGGAAGATATGCAGCAGCACATTGCGAATCTGCCGGACCGTAATCTGGCGTACTTCGAGGAAGGAAGCCTGCATTTTGACGATTACATGGAAGCAGTTGAGTGGGCGCAGGATTTTGCCCGTCATAACCGTGAAGTGATGATGTCGCATACGCTGGCGGCGCTGTCTCGTATTGTGACGAAGCCGTTTACGACGCAGCAGGAAGGCGTGAACTGCCACCATAACTACGTGCAGCGCGAAACACACTTTGGTGAGTCGGTGCTGATTACTCGTAAAGGCGCGGTGTCGGCGCAGAAAGGCCAGATGGGGATCATTCCGGGGTCGATGGGAGCGAAGAGTTTCATCGTGCGCGGATTAGGGAACGAAGAGAGCTTCTGTTCCTGTAGCCACGGAGCGGGGAGAACCATGAGCCGTACCGCCGCGAAAAAACGCTTCACCGTGGAAGATCAGATCCGTGCGACTGCGCACGTTGAATGCAGAAAAGACAGCGACGTTATCGATGAAATCCCGATGGCGTACAAAGATATCGATAAGGTGATGGCGGCACAGTCATCGCTGGTGGAAATAGTACATACGCTGCGTCAGGTGGTGTGTGTGAAAGGATAAGATCATGATAGAAAACGATTATCGCGTCGATGCTGCTATGCGGACGCGGATAAAATTAGTCCTACAGGATGTAGAAGAACGTTATCAGGTAAAAGTGCTCTATGCCTGTGAATCGGGTAGCCGTGGCTGGGGATTTGCGTCCCCAGATAGTGACTACGACGTACGCTTCCTCTATGTGCATCGGCCGGAGTGGTATCTGCGCGTTGAAGCACAGCGCGATGTGATAGAACTGCCCATCGACGATGAGCTGGACGTCTGCGGTTGGGAATGGCGTAAAGCGCTCGGCCTGCTCAAGCGGGCTAACCCGACGCTGATCGAGTGGCTGGATTCGCCCGTGGTCTATCAGGAGGATCGGGAAGCGACGTCCGCACTGCGAGCGGCAGTGCCGACGTGGTTCTCTCCGTCCAAGGCTCGCTGGCACTACCTGTCGATGGCGCGTAAAAACTTTCGCGGTTACCTGCAAGATGAAACGGTACGTCTCAAAAAGTATTTCTACGTCCTGCGCCCACTGCTTGCGGTGCGCTGGATAGAGGCAGGCAAAGGTATGCCGCCCATGCGTTTCTCGCAGTTGCTTGCAGGAACGGTGGACGATCCGCGCCTGTTGGCTGAAATCCATCAACTACTTGAGATCAAGCAACGCTCGGGTGAAGCGGAATACGGCCCGCGTCGGGAGGTGATCCACGCGTTCATCACGCAGATGTTGAGCGATGCCGATAGCCCAGCAATGTTGCCAGACAGTAAAGCCGCTGACGACACGATGCTGGATACGCTGCTGTATCGGGTGGTGATGGCGTAAGGCGTCTGTCGATCAACGGAAAAAGAAGAGGGCAGGGACTATGGCATCATACGACTTACTACTACACCAGTTAGAAAAGCTGGTGGCTTCGCCAGATAACTATTATCAGCCTGCGCAGGGTGATGCACTGGGTTCAGCGTCACACCTGATAACACTCACGCGTCACTATAACGGGCATATTCGGCAGCGTGCGGTGCTGTGTTTGGGCTTCATGGACGAGGTTTCGGCATTACCCGCGCTGATTGAACGAGTAAACGATTGGGCTGAACCGGTGCGCCGCGCGGCCAAGCAGAGTGTGCGGCTGCTGTTAACGCCGAATAACACCGCGTCTTTTGTCGCCAATTTGCCTGCCATTTTCTGGCTGTTGCAGTGCCAGCGGGAAGATCATCAGCCACTGGTGGATGAGATCGTCAGCTTTCTGACCGAGGAGGCGCACGCGCCGTCGCTACTGGCGGGGTTGTCTGCGGAGGACAAAACCGTCGCCAGGCTGTCACTGGATATTCTGGTTGAACGTAAGTTATTTCCGCTGAGGCAGATCTTTAGCCAGGCGATGTTGCATCGCGATCCGTTAGTCAGAGCGAACGCGGCGCGGTATCTGCTAAATGCGGACAAGGACGTCGATCACGACGTGTTGACCATTCTGTTGAAAGACTCGTTCGCACCCATCAAGCAGGTGGCGTTGCAATACGTGATAGACAATGCGTTCCCCGTGTCTGAGCCTCAACGGGTTGCCTTACTGTTTGATAAGAATGCATTGGTGCGTCAACGAGCCTCAGCGCTACTGCGCGAACGAAACGACGATCCGGCTGCGCATTATCTTGCGGCACTGGATCGGGCGAGTACCGTCACCGTGCGCAAAATCACGCTCTGGGGGCTAGATGAGCATCGCTATGACGGCATTGTGGCGCTGGCGGAGCGTAATCTGGACGAGTGCTATCCCAGCCTTTACTACAGCGCTCTGCGCATTCTTATTCTGCGCACCGGTGACGACGCGCGTGAGCAACTGCTGCTCTCTCTGCGGCACCCCTCGCTGGCTATTGTGAAGGTCGCGCGGAAGCTGTTTTACCAGCAGAAAATTTATCTGTCGCTGCCTGAGCTTCAATGTTGTCTGGACAGTGCGTCTTCCAGAGAGCACGTTGAGGTGTACTACTTTCTAGCGCACAAGCTGAATAAATGGGATTGGCTGGTGTTCCTGCTGGATAATGCTAAGCCAGAGAATACTGCACTAACGCAGGCTGGCGTGGCGTACTGGATACAGCGGTTCAACCGTTCAGGCATTCTACCGAATGCGCGGCAGCAGGCGCGTTTGCGGACGCTGCTTGATGAACATCCGCACGTCATCTCGCGCGACAGCTCCTATATCGCCCTGTTTTTGTATCGCTGATTTGTCGCTTTTTACCCCCGCCCCAGAAAAATATGCTCACGATGGTACGCCATTTGCGACAAGTCGGGCGGGTAGGCGTCTGGCAGGTGGATTTGCCTGCCTTCGTACTGGGCGAAATTGACGTCGCTGGTGGCGCTTTTCAGCTTTTTGATGCGTGGAGAAAGCAGCATTTCCAGCGAATCATTGAAGCTGATGAGCCCCATATCAAAGGCTTTGTCGTGCAGGTTGGACAGACAGAGGCCATTGCTGGGGTTGAGGCGGTGTTCTGCCGCTGTTTTCCATGGGCAAATGTGGCTGGCGACCAGCAGCGCGGGTTCTTCCAGCCCGGTCACGCAGCAGCGTTCGCCGTAGTTGCTGAGTACGTGTTTACGGAATAGCTGCTGACCAATACGCGTTCTTACCTGTGTAAGGCGCTCGCCGCCGTGATAATCAGAGATTTCGCTCTCGTTGGCCTGAAACGGTGATGGCGCTGTTGTCGCTTCCGCCGCTCCTGCTTCGAGCGATACTATCGCCTGTTGGCACTGCTGTTCAAATAGCTCGGGATTATTGTCCATCTCCTGCCACAGCGCGCGGTCAGCGTTGGAGGCTCCACTCAGGCCTTTTCGGCCAGAATCGATAATAACCGGATCGAGACTGGCAAAATTAGACAGTTTCATTGCCAGTGCGGAAGGCGTGCGGTTAATCAACTCGGCGTAGCGAATGATGGTTTTATTCTGCTTATCGAATTTGCTAAATGGTAGCTGACTGTACAGGGTGAAAGCGATCAGTAGCTGATCTCGCGTCCAATGGTGGGTGGCAGCCATGCGTGTGTCGTCCGTTCGTTAGCGCATTCGGTTAGTGATAGCGTTAACTATGCCAGGTCAGTGCGTAAAATGCATGTGCTTGCCTGTGGCTGGATAATTGGTGCGGGCTGCGCTAACGTTCTGACAGCCTTCCTATCATGATGCCGAGAGACTATGTCCCGTTCTTCTATTCCTTTATTTCGTCCCCTGTGTGCGTTGGTTCTGCTGGTGCTGGCGGGCTGTGCCAGCAAGACCGCGACGACACCGGAATCGCGGCCTGCGGATGTTCGTGCTCAGCTACTCAAGCTGTTGCCGGACAACGTGAAAGATCGTCAGGGCTGGGCGACCGATATCGCCACCGCATTTACCACGCAGGGGCTCGATCCCAGCAATGAAAATCTGTGCTCGGTGCTCGCGGTGACTGAACAGGAATCGACGTTTAATGCCGATCCACAGGTGCCGAATCTGTCGAAAATCGCCTGGCAGGAGATCGACCGTCGTGCGGAGCAAGTCCATGCTCCGTCTTTTCTGGTGCGCACCGCGCTACTCATCAAATCTCCTAACGGAAAAAACTATAGCGAGCGGCTCGATAAGGTACGCACGGAAAAAGAGCTCAGCGCGATCTTTAATGATTTCATCGACATGGTGCCGATGGGGCAGACGCTGTTCGGTCGGCTGAATCCGGTACGTACTGGAGGGCCGATGCAGGTGAGCATCGCCTTTGCTGAAGCTAACGCTAAGGGCTATCCGTACACTGTAGACGGTTCCCTTCGCCGTGAAGTCTTCAGTCGTCGCGGCGGGATGTATTTTGGTATCAAGCATTTGCTGGGTTATCCGGCGAATTATCCACAGTCCATTTATCGATTCGCCGATTTCAATGCAGGCTGGTATGCCAGCCGGAATGCGGCGTTCCAGCGTGCCGTCAGCCGCCTGACCGGGGTCCAACTGGCGTTGGACGGTGACTTAATCAACTACGGTTCGGATAAAGCCAGCGCTACGGAACTGGCGGTGCGCGCATTGGGGAAACGATTGGACATGAGTGATAGCGCAATCCGTCGTGCGCTGGGGAAGGGCAATAGCCTCGATTTTGAAGACACCAGCTTGTATGAGCGTGTCTTTGCGCTGGCGGATAAATCGGGCACGAAGGCTCCACGCGCCATCCTCCCGGGAATCACGCTGGAAAGCCCGAAGATCACCCGTAAACTCACCACGGCGTGGTTTGCCAATCGCGTTGATGAGCGTCGCCAGCGGTGTTTGGCAAGAGCTAAATAGGCAACACCCTCCACCAAGGGCGTTGCTGTCATGTATGGCGATTAGTGCATCAAACCGGCCATTGGCTGAGTTTGATGCCGCGTTCTTGCGCATTCTCGCGGAAATCTTCCAGCATCGTGCGGACATCAGGATCGATATAGTCGGCATTGTCGTGTTCTACAATCACAACGCTGTTGGCGGGGATTTTGTTAAGCAGGCCTTGCAGACGCGGGTTGTGCACAAACGTCAGGTTCTGCTGAAAACTCAGGACAAAGTGATCGCCGTAGCGTGTGAGCTGCATCGCGTTGCGGTGGCTTTTATAAATGCTGAAGGCCAGTTGAGTTGCGATGCCAATCCCGATTCCTGCCAGCATCCCAAACACGATGATTCCGATAACGGTCGCCGCGAAAGGTACGAACTGTTGTAAACCCTGACGCCACAGCAGCAGGAATTGTTGCGGAGAAGCCAGCTTATAGCCGGTATACAGCAACACGGCTGCCAGACTGGCAAGCGGGATGACGTTGAGCAAATCGGTCATGAACAGGCCGCAAAGCAGCAGCAGCACGCCGTGCAGCAGGATGGAGAACTTGGTACGCGCACCGGCGTTGACGTTGACGGAGCTGCGTACGATCACGGCAGTAATCGGCAATCCGCCCAGAAAACCGCTGAGCATGTTCCCGATACCTTGCGCACGCATCTCTTTATCCGGCGAGGGCGCAGGGTGCTGCGGGCGAATTTTCTTCAACGCTTCCTGACTTAACAACGTTTCCAGACTCGCCACCAGCGCTAATGTCACCGCGACCACATAAACCGCCGGGTTCTTCCATGCCTGCCAGTCTGGGCGGGTCATCTCCCCCATCAGCTGTTCCAGACTGCCAAATTCCGGCAGGACAATACGCGGCAGGTTATCGACCATTTCGGAGGACAGGCGATCGCCGTAGACGGTAAATAATCCGCCAAAGAGCACAGCGACCAGCGGGCCGGGAAGCCAGCTAAATGCGCTGATTTTCTGCACGGGCTTGGTGGTCCAAAGCCAGAGAATCGCCAACCCGACCAGACAGACAGTCAGCGCGCTGGCGGAAAATCCAGGTTCGGAAGCGTCGAAGAGCGATTTTAGATCGTCCTCACCGTCCGAGCCGAAGGCAAGCGGAATTTGCTGAATAATCAGCAGGATGCCGATAGCAGACAGCATGCCTTTAATCACGGTGCCGGGGATAAGCGTAATAAAACGTCCGGCGCGCAGCAGGCCCATAATGCATTGCAGCACCCCTGCGAGCATGATCGCCAATAGCAAGGCTGAAAACGATCCCAGGCTGGCGATAGAGCCGGAGACGATAGTAACCAGACCAGCGGCAGGGCCGCTGACGGCATAGCGAGAGGGGCTGAACAGGGTGACGACGATACCGCCGACGACGCCGGTCAATAGACCGACAAAAGGAGGAAGACCACTGGCCTGCGCGATACCGAGGCTCAGCGGGAGGGCAACAAGGAAGACGACGAGCCCCGCGGGGATATCATGTCGGAGTGTACTCAGGTTCATGGGGATGCCTCCTGTTTCTGGGCGTGACGGTGGATGAGTTCTTTCAGATGGCCGCTATGCAGGTCGTAGACACAGCCGAAAACATCAAGCTCAACGCCATTGCGCCAGGCTTTCTGCACCGGTTCACAGGCGATCAGGTGGGCGAACTGTGCCAGCACGTTGGCTTCCACCAGCTGATTCTGGCGCGTGCTTTCATCGGCATCGCTATCTTGCGAGGCAGCAATATGCGGCGAAAGCGCTTGACGCAGATCCATGATGCGACGGGAAAGAGCGGAGTCCTCCTGAGCGAGCACCATTTCGGGCAGGTTAACCGCCGCCTGAACACCGCCACAGCCATAGTGGCCGCAGAGCACGATGCGGGAAACATGCAGGTATTCGAGGGCATATTGCAGCACGCTCATGAAGTTATCGTCGTCTGCCACCACCATATTCGCGATGTTGCGGTGAACAAAAAGCTCGCCGGGCGCAGAACCCGTCAGCACTTCGGCAGGCACTCGGCTGTCTGAACAGCCGATCCAGAGTGAATGGGGCGTCTGGCCCTGCGTGTGCTTTCTGAAGTAGTGGGGATGACGTTGGCGACGCAACGTAGCCCAACTGCGATTTTTGGCTAATAGGGGTTTTAATGTCGTCAAATTAAATTCTCTCTTTAGAAAACACAGGGATATTTTCCGCCCAGTTGGGAAGGAAAACGGAGTCATTAATTATTAGCCTTCGCTTAATTAAGTTAGGCATAATTAAATTTAGTTCTGGTGTTTTCTAAATAGTGATGCTTATTGAGATTTTTCTTATATTTTTATTTGTTTTTTATATAAGCTCGGTTTTATTTAAATCCTTTAAAAACAATAAATTGTGATTTATTTCTTTATGATAAGAAAAAACTATTTTACTTAACCTCCTTTGCGTAAAGCTATTCAATGTTGCATTGATATTGCAATTTATATCTTTATTACTGCGCCTTTTTATATAAAGTAATGTGTTATCGACATCCACTTTAATTAGTTAATTAAAGCGACGAGGGTACCAATTATAATTATGTTTGGAAATATAAAATAGATTTTATCTAATTTAACCCAATATAAAGTGTGGAAATAAATAAAAGAGATATAGAGGGGGAAGTGATGAGGGATATATCGTCTAAATAATGAGAGGGAGCCGGGCTATATCGCCCGGCTAAGAGAACAGAAGATATCTGCTGTCGGCCACTTAAGCCCGCATGTCTTTATGCTCTACCTTGCTAACAGCGCTTGCTGTAAAGGTTGCTGTGGTGCGCTGTCGTCAACCTTGAAACGGCTGACCAGCGATTCCATTTCAATCGCCTGTTCATCCAGTAACTGGCTGGCAACGGAAGCCTGAGAAACCAGCGTCGCATTTTGCTGCGTGACCATCTCTAACTGACTGAGCGCTTCGTTAATTTGCGCGATGCCCAGCGATTGCTCATCGGCGGCGACCGCGATTTCATTGACCAAATCGCGCACTTTACGGGTGCCGGCGACGATGTCATTAATTCCACGATTTGATTGATTCACCAGCTTCGTTCCTTCGCTGACGCTGGCAATACTGTCGGCGATGAGCGCGCGGATTTTTCCCGCTTCATCTGCACTGCGCTGCGATAGCTGACGTACTTCCGCTGCGACGACAGAGAATCCGCGACCATGTTGCCCTGCCCGTGCAGCCTCAACTGCGGCATTCAGCGCCAGCAGGTTGGTCTGAAAGGCAATGGCATCAATGGCGGAAACCACCGCATTCACGCGCTGGCTGGCATCCTGAATTTTTTCCATCGCACCGCTAGCCGACTCGGTAATGGTGCCGACGCGGTGCGCCTGATCGTCCACCTCCGTCGTCAATTGACGCGCCTGTCCGGCAAAATCTGCGGTTTGTTTTACCGTAACGGTAATTTCTTCCATGCTGCTGGCGGTTTGTACCAGCGAAGCGGATTGCTCTTCGGTACGCTGCGCCAGATCCTGGTTGCCGTTGGCGATCTCGCTACTGGCTTGTCCGATCGTCTGCGAGCTGCGCTTAATACTCACCACCATGTCGGCGATGTTTTCCAGTGAGACGTTATACGCCTGATTCAGTTGTGACAGTTCGTCGGTTCCCGGCACACGCAGGCGCCGTGTAAGATCCCCGCCCATCTCGCGAATGGTCGTCAGCGTTTGTTGCAGTTGCTCGTTGATGCTGCGCATGACCATGGAAGCAAGACCGAGCGCCATGAGCAGAGAAACCAACGCACCGGCCAGATAGCTAATCCATGACTGGCGAGCCTTGGCGGCTAAGGTATTCACTTGTGCCGTTAGATCGTTGGTGGCGAGCTGTTCAACCTTTTTCAACTCATCGATTTTTGCCGTTTGTTGGTTAAACCACTGGCTGGCATCGATATCAAAATTGCCGCCAGGAGAGGTGATGGCCTTATTACGCATCTGAAGTGCGCTCTGTGCAGAAGGATTGCTGAGGGCCTGTTCAAAAGCCCTGCGCAGCTCGGTATTGGCGAACATGTTGTAGGCCGTGGTGTAGGCATCTCCCCGGCCAACCATCTGGTTCAGACGTTCGAACATACCGGTAGCAAAACTATTAGCAGAGAACGCGTTGGAGAGCACGGCGCGTTCAAGCCCAGCCTGTTCTTTGACGTTCAACAGGTTGTAATAGGCCGCCAGCCGCTGGGCGATACCGCCGTCGCTGACCAGATGGGCCATATCTCCGACGATATTCAGGAGGTTGCTGACCGAATCGGAATAGTAGCCTATGGCTTGGGCAACAGGGATCGCTATGCTATCGACGCTGCGGCGATGTTCCGCAAGCTGCTGTGTTTTCTGTGTGACGCGACCGAGTTCTTCGCTGACGGCATCGCCAAGCTCGGCGCGGCTCAGGTTTGCGGCGGTTTGCTCAAGCACCTGCTGTGCCCGATCGGTGGCTTGCCGCTGCGTGGTGAGCTCTGGGCCAAAATTTTTCCCCTGACTACCAAAATAGCCCGCGCTCAAGCCACGTTCACGCTGTAGCTGGTGAGTGTACTCGCCTGCATCGCGCGCCAGCGTGATGAGCTTCTCCATACGGACCATTTCATTTTCTGTGCTGCGGCGTTCCATTACGCCGGAAAAACTGAACCAGAGGAGGGCAAGGATAGGCGGGAGAAGGGCAAGAATGAACTTACTACGGATCGAGATGTGGTGAAGGGATTTCATAGGTATGCTCCATAGCCTGCAAGTAGTCCGTTCCTGACATGTGCAGTTTGCAAAAATAGACAGGTATTTATTTTAGTTTCGGCCTAATAAGGGAATGGTTTAGCGCTGACCCCATGATTTCCTTAAAAAAACCATGTCTATTTTGTTTACCACCCTGTAAATAATAATATATTGCTTATTATTTAATTGTTTATATCTTTTTTCTCTCTTTTTTTACAACGAGATCGTTAACTTATACTACATCCAAGGTGGTATGTATTTTTGCCACTGTATTGGTATTTTTACAGTTTAGGTGACGGTGAGCAGCATCGTAATGTTAATCAGTGAAATCAGGGTAAGAAAGAAGACAACGATCTTGAATGCGTAGCGAGAAGATTTCATAGGGGATCCTGATTCGGCGGGCGACAGTGCACCCGCTGTGAAGAGGTAGAGAAGGGATCAGAACCATTGGCCGAAGCGGCGGATATAGGCGCGTTTGACCAGTTGAGCGACGGTGCAGTAGCCAATCAGCGTGGCGGCCAACCACGGGAAATATTCCCACGGCAGCGGCTGTAAACCGACCAGCGGCCCCAGCGGTGAGAACGGTAGATAAATGCCCAGCGCCATCACCAGCCCAGTCATCAGCATCACTGGCAGTGCTGCCGTACTCTGAATGAACGGGATCTTCTGGGTACGCAGCATGTGAACTACCAGCGTTTGTGACAGCAACCCCTCAACGAACCAGCCTGACTGAAACAGAGCCTGATGCTCTACGCTGTTAGCGGCAAACACGAACCACATCAGCGCGTAGGTGGTGATGTCAAAAATCGATGACGTCGGTCCGATACACAGCATGAAGCGACCGATATTTTTGGCATCCCATTTACGCGGTTTACGCAGGAACTCCTTATCCATTTTGTCCCACGGCAGCGACAGCTGAGAGATGTCGTACATCAGGTTCTGAATCAGCAGATGGATCGC
The DNA here is from genome assembly GCF_009931295.1 of Pectobacterium odoriferum. NCBI lineage: Bacteria > Pseudomonadati > Pseudomonadota > Gammaproteobacteria > Enterobacterales > Pectobacteriaceae > Pectobacterium > Pectobacterium odoriferum. The sequence continues at coordinate 528,443 of NZ_CP034938.1, forward strand.
CAGCATTGGCAGGAACGGAATAAAGGCGCTGGCGACCAGCACGGAAAACACGTTGCCGAAATTGGAGCTGGCGGTCATGTTCAGGTATTTGATGATATTCCCGAACGTCTCGCGCCCTTTGATGACACCTTCTTCCAGCACCATCAGGTTCTTTTCCAGCAGAATGATATCGGCCGATTCTTTGGCGATATCCGTGCCTGTATCGACAGAAATCCCGATATCGGCATCGCGCAGGGCGGGGGCATCGTTGATACCGTCGCCCAAAAAGCCGACCGTATGGTTATTCCCCTGCAGCGCTTTCAGCACGCGGGATTTTTGTAGCGGCGTCAGTCGGGCAAAAATGGTGCGCTGTTCTACCAGTACGCCGAGCTGTTCATCGCTGAGCGCATCGATAGCGTTGCCTTCCAGCACCTCACCCGGCTCCAGCCCGACATCGCGGCAGATCTTACTGGTGATAATCGCGTTATCACCAGTCAGAACTTTAACCGTCACACCGTTTTCATGCAGGGCGCGAATGGCGGCAGAGGCGCTTTCTTTCGGTGGATCGAGGAACGTCAGCAGACCGCAAATTGTCAGGTCACGTTCATCCTCGGCGCTGAGCGGCAGTGTGCTGCCTACTGTGCTCAGTTCCCGGGTGCCAATCATCAGCACGCGGAACCCTTGCTGGTTGTAGCTTTCTGCCAGCGTTTTCAGCGCATTGCGGCGCGCGTCGTCCAGTTCATGCTGCTGTCCGTTCTCACTGACATGCGTGGCAACCGCCAGCATTTCTTCTACTGCGCCTTTGCAAATCAGACGTTGCTGGTTGTGTTCATCGGCAACGATGATGGACAGACGGCGGCGAATAAAATCAAACGGCAACTCATCGATTTTGCGATAGCGACCCAGCGCGGCGATGGCGGGATTATGACGGCCAAAATGCATGATGGCCTGATCCATCAGGTTTTTCATGCCGCTCTGGTGCGTGCTGTTGAGCCAGGCGAGCTGGAGTACACTTGTATCGACCTGACCCTGCGTATTCAGGTGATGTTCAAGGATGATGCGATCCTGCGTTAGCGTGCCGGTTTTATCGGTGCACAGGACGTCCATCGCGCCAAAGTTCTGAATCGCGTTCAGCCGTTTGACCACCACTTTGCGCCGCGCCATGGCAATCGCGCCTTTTGCCAGATTGGACGAGACAATCATCGGCAGCATTTCTGGTGTCAGGCCGACCGCCACCGCCAGCGCAAACAGGCTGGCCTCCATCCAGTCGCCTTTGGTGAAGCCGTTAATCAGCAGCACGACCGGTACCATCACGATCATGAAACGGATCAGTAACCAGCTTACGCTGTTAACGCCGCGATCGAAGGCGGTTTGAGAACGCGTGCCGACGATGGATTTTGCCAGCGAGCCGAAGTAGGTGTGGCTGCCGGTCGCCACGACAATCGCCGTAGCTGTGCCGCTGGAAATGTTGGTGCCCATCAGACAAATGTTGGAGAGCGCCAGCAGATCGCTCTCGCCGCCGCAGTTTGTGGGCTGACAGCCTTTGGCGCTGATATCGCTGAATACGTCGTATTTTTCGATCGGCAGCGATTCACCGGTCAGCACCGCCTGGCTAACGAACAGATCGCGTGACTCCACCAGCCGGACATCCGCTGGTACCATATCGCCAGCGGAGAGCGTCAGGATATCGCCGGGAACCAACTGTTGAAGCGGAATCTCCTGCAAGACGGCGGTGGCGTTGGCGTGAGGACGACGCAGCACGGTGGCTGTTGTCCGCACCATCGATTTCAGCGCTTCTGCGGCTTTATTGGTCCGAAACTCCTGCCAAAAGCGCAGCAGGCCGCTCAGGCTAACCATCACCAGAATGATAATAACGCCAGTAAGCGATGTCTCTTCGTTATCGCGCAGCGGTAGCCAGTAGTCGGTGAAAAAGCTGATAGCGGCCAGCGCCATCAGTACGTAAATAAACGGGTTATTAAACGCGACAGCCAATTGCACCAGTGCATGGGGTGCTTTTTCGTGGGCGACGCGGTTTTCTCCATAGGTTTGCTGACGCTCAATGATGTCATCATGGCTTAAGCCGTGCAGATGAGTATTCAGATTAGCCAGTGTTTGGTCGAGGCTGTTTTGCGCCTCGCGGGCAATCGCAAAGGTGGCCGCGGGTGTCTTACGGGCGCGGCGATACCCCGTTTGCGTGCTCATATCGGTCATGATGCTGCTCTCTTAATGTTGCCTGTCCGCCGCGCACGGGCGCGCATCTCGGATAAAGGGACGTCAAGCGGAAAAAATGAAGGTATTAAGGGAGGTAAACAGCGCAGGTGGAGAGAACAGAGAGGTCGAAGAAGAAGACAGTCCTTATTCTAACGGATGCGGTTTACCGGGCCATCGAGGGTGCTCGTCCATGTTGTCTCCTTATCGCCGTATGGCGAGATGTAAAATAAAAATAGTCGTCGGCTGACGAAATATACGTAGAAACTGGCTACACAGAAACTAAGTACGTAGTTTAGTGATGTAATCATAACCCTGTTTACCTAAACCGGACGTCAACGGCGTATTGCTATGCAGTGGGTGAGAGGTGCTAAGAAGCCGTTTGTTGCCCCGTCGAGTGGTCGACGGGGCAGAGGGGAATTAATGAATTCTTAGCATGTGGTCTTGGTTAACTTTGAAGAAACGAACGGCATCGCGTAGCTGTTCGCCCTTTTCTGTCATGGCGTGCGCCGCCGTGGCGGATTCTTCAACCAGTGCGGCGTTCTGCTGGGTGACCCGATCCATCTGTTCTATCGCCACGCTGATCTCTTTGATGCCGATATGCTGCTCGTTGGAGGCCTGAGAAATCTCCGCCACGATATCCGTCACCTTTTTCACCGACAGCACAATTTCCGACATCGCCTGGCTGGCTTTGTCTGCCCGTGCCGAGCCGTCAGTAATCTTCTCGACGGTGCCTTCGATCAGCGTTTTGATCTCTTTAGCCGCGTTGGCGCTCTTCTGTGCCAGCGTCCGTACTTCGCCCGCTACGACGGCAAAGCCTTTCCCTTCGCTGCCTGCTCTGGCCGCTTCTACTGCGGCGTTCAGCGCAAGGATATTGGTTTGGAAGGCAATGCCTTCGATCACGGCGATAATGTCAACGATCTTCTGTGAACTGTCGGAGATCTCATGCATACGTTTAAGCATGTCGTCCACGATAAATCCACCCTGAGAAGCGGTTTCCGAGGTTTGCTGCGCCAATTGGCTCGCTTCTTTGGCGTTATCCGCATTCTGGCGCACGGTGTGCGTCAACTGCTGCATATTGGCCGATGCTTGAATCAGCGAAGCCGCCTGCTCTTCGGTACGCTGTGACAGGTCGCTGTTACCCTGAGCAATCTCACTGGACGCCAGCGTGATGGATTCGCTGCCGTTCATGATGGTGTGTACGGTGTTCACCAACTGCCGATTCATGTGGTTGATGGAGGCCAGCAGGCTGCTGTTGTCCCCCTGACGTAGCTGGATTTGCGCCGTCAAATTACCGGAGGCAATCTCAGCCATGATTTCTTGCGCGTAATGCGGGTCGCCGCCGAGCTGGCGCGAAATATTACGTGAGATAAGGGTGGCGATAACGGCGGTCGTCAGCAGAGCGAGTAGCAGCAATCCCCAGACATAGTACTGTGATGTCCGATACATCGAATTGGCACCGTCGACGATATCTTTTGCCGTCGCCACTTCCATCTCCACTAGCTTGGCCAGATCTTTCATTAGCTGACTACGGTACTTGGAAGAGCTTGCGCCGCTGATTTTGCTGGCTTCTGCCAGATCGCCCCGATTGACGGTATCAACCAGCGCGGTGTTGACCGAGTTAAAGCCGGAGAAATTTTCGCCAATCACCTTAATCAGCGCTTTTTTATCCTCGCTGTTAGCAACGGTTTGGTAGTTCTTAAACGCGGCAAGGAAAGCATCGGCGTTTTGCAGCAATTCTTTGCGGTGGCTTTCGCGCTCTTCGGGGGTTTTGGAATCGATATACTGAATTTGCTGCAAACGCGTTTCAGACAACGCGCCGCGCATTTCCAGACTATAGCGCACGCCGGGCAGGCTGCTGCCGCTTAATTCATCAATACGGCCATTATTAACGCTAAGCTGGAGTAGTGAAACCACACCTAATAACAACATCATGGCTATCAGGACGGAAAAACCGAGTAATAACTTAGAAAACACTGTGAGTTGGGAAAATTTCATCGCTATTCTTATTGATTATAGAGAGAAGGTAGTAGTGATAACGGCAGATAAAATAAGATCTTTATAATGTGTAATACGATAAAGACGTGTTGGAGAAGAAATGACGTTCACTCTCCGTTTATCACTTTATGTCGAGATTAAATGCTGATTAATTTAAAGATTGCAGTGGATTGTTTTAATATTCCAGGGTTGTTAAATATTATTTTAATAAGTGTTTTTATTCATAATGTGAAAATATAACATTCACAAATAAAGAAAATAAAACGTGATTGCCATCAATAATCAATAAGTTTTTATTAATTCAATAAAACTAATGATTATATGTAACGAGGCGCTAATTAAATGACAAAATATTTATTTTCACTGTCTTCAGGAATACTATTACGGCAGTAATATGTTCATTATATTATCGGCCGTATGATTATTCTTAGTCCAGATAGAACACCGATTCCAGCGCATCGCTGACCGGGCTGTTATCAGGGTTGGAGGGCATGATATCGCCCATGTATTTCCACCAGCGCTGGCAGACATCCGTTTGTGCAATCGCTTCCCAGCGTGCTTCGGACTCGACCTCGACATAGCCAAACAGCAGATTGCGCTGTTTATCCAGAAAAATGCTGTAGTGGTGCGCACCGTGGTTCTTTAGCACCTCGGCCAGTTCCGGCCAGATAGGATTGTGGCGACGCTGATATTCATCGTGGCAGTCAGGAAAAACCGACATCACAAAAGCCTTACGCAACATGGATGAATCCCCCGTAGTCATTGGCAGAACGCCACGGCGGTGATGCCGTGGCGAGTTGAGGCTGAAGCTAATGCTATACGCATTACACGCATGGCATGCGTTACACGACCTACACGCGCAGCGCGGCTTCCAGTGGCGTGACGCCGAAACGTTTACCCAGCGCGATCAGCTCTTCGGTCGAGATCGTCTGCTTCTTACCACCCATCGATCTCACTTTCACCATCACTTCGGCGGATTTCTCTGCGGTATCGATCAGGCCGAAGGCTTCATCCAGCGTCGGGCCGGTGCCGAAAATGCCGTGGAAGGGCCACAGCACCAGCGAATGACGCTTCATTTGTTCGGAGGTGGCATCGCCAATGGCATCGGTGCCCGGCACCATCCACGGCACAATCCCCACGCCGTCTGGGAAAACGACCAGACACTCCGTGCTGCCTTCCCACAGTTCACGCGTGAACGTAGCGGTATCCAGCTCCAGCACATAGCTCAGGGCGATCAGATTGGTCGCGTGGCAGTGCATGATGACGCGGTCGCGCCCGTGGGTCACGCCCATACGCACAATGTGCGACTGGAAATGCGAGGCCAGTTCAGACGTTGGTAGGCCGCCGTTGGTGAGCCCCCAGAAAATGCGATAGCCTTTGCCGTCGCTATCGACCTGCAACACCACCAGTGAATCAGCCGGATCCAACTGCACGTTGCGGAAAAATTTGCCGGAACCGGTGACGATAAACCAGCAGTCTGCCAGCGCAGGCATCGGCTGTGATAACGCCTCATGGCGCGGCTGTGGGTAAAAATCGCTTTCATAAGGCGTCACATCCTCAGCCGTCAGGCGCAGGCTGACGTTACCGCCGTTACGTTCGTCCCAGCCTTTGAGCCACATGTCGCTGGTGGCTTTAATCATTCCCTGTACAAACCAGGAAGAGAGAATTGCTTGCATAGTCTTACCCTTGACGTTGAGTGAGGATGGTTTCTTCATACTGACGCACCTGTTGCAGCCATTCGCTGCCCGGGATGACGTCATGACGCTGGCAGTAGTGTTCCCACACGGCCTGCCACGGCAGCGATTTTTGCTCTTCCAGCAGGGCCAGACGCGCGGTGTAATCGCCGTTTTGCTCCAGTGTGCGCAGCGTTTCTGTCGGTTCCAGCAGCGCGCGCAGCAGGGCTTTCTTCATGTTGCGGGTGCCGATGACCCAGGCCGCGATGCGGTTGATCGACGCATCAAAGAAATCGAGCCCGATATGCACGCGGTTAAGCAGCTTATGGCGCACGATTTCGTGGGCGATGGCCTGCGTTTCGTCGTCCAGCAGCACCACATGGTCGCTGTCCCAGCGTACGGGGCGGCTAACGTGCAGCAGCAGGCGTGGAACGTACAGAATCGCGCTGGAAATCTTGTCGGAAATCACTTCGGTTGGGTGGAAGTGTCCAGCATCCAGACAGAGCGCGGTGCCGCGGCTGGTCGCGTAGCCGAGGCAGAATTCGCTGGAGCCGACGGTAAAGCTTTCTGCGCCGATCCCGAACAGCTTACTTTCCACCGCGTCGATATGGTGTGCCTGATCGAGCGGCTCGGCGATAACCTCGTCTAACGCGCTGAGCAGCCGCTGGCGGAATGCCAGACGATCGATGGTCAAATCTTTCATGCCGTCCGGCACCCAGATGTTCATGACGGACGGCGTGCCGAGTTCGCGCCCAAAGTAGGCGGAAATCCGGCGGCTGGCCTGACAGTGTTCAATCCAGAAGCGGCGGACTTTTTCGTCCGGGTGCGACAGGGTAAAACCGTCTGCGCTCAGCGGGTGAGAAAAGCAGGTCGGGTTAAAATCCAGCCCGAGCTTGTGGTGCTTGGCCCATTCAACCCAGGTGCTGAAATGCTCAGGGGCAATCTCGTTACGGGCGACGGGCTGGGCGGATTCCAGATAAATGGCGTGCAGGTTCAGCCGCTTGGGGCCGGGGATCAGCGCAAATGCTTGTTCCAGATCGGCACGCAGTTCATCTGGCGTGCTTGCTTTACCGGGGTAGTTGCCGGTGGCCTGAATACCGCCGGTTAACGGTCCACCGGTGTTCTCGAATCCGGCTACATCGTCGCCCTGCCAGCAGTGCATTGACACCGGAATCTGATCGAGCTGTTCCAGCGCAGCCTCTACGTCAATATTCAGGCTGGCGTAACGCGTTTTTGCCAGCTGCCAGGCAGTTTCAATTGGTGTGCTCATTGCGTTGTCTCCTTTTTGCCCTGTGGGGCGGTTTCTGGCTGGCTGAGCGCCTGAAAACGACGCCAGTGCCCGGCAAAATCACTCTCCGCACGCGGGGTATAGCGATGCAGAGGGAAGTTATGAGTCAGCATGTGCCGGAAGGCGGCAAGGTCGGCAACGGCGCCCAGCGCCATCAGTTGGCAGCCGATATTGCCAAGCGTCGAGGCCTCGACCGGCCCGGCCAGAACCGGAATCTGGCACACATCGGCGCACAGTTGGTTCAGGAAGGCGTTCTGGCTGCCACCGCCGACAATATGCAACTGGCGGATTGGCGCGTGGCGCAGTTCGCCGAGTTCCAGTACCACCTGCCGATAGAGCAGCGCGAGGCTGTCGAAGATACAGCGTGCCAGTTCGGCATCGCTGTGGGGCACAGGCTGGTCGTGCTCACGGCAATAGTCACGGATCGCCTGATGCATGGACGGCGGATTGATAAAGCGATCGTCATTGGGGTTAATCAAACTGACAAAAGCGGGTAGAGCGGCGGCGGACTGAATCAGCGCACCTAAGACCTTGATGTCACGCTCCTGACAAACGCGCTGTAGCAGCCACAGACCCATGATGTTTTTCAGCACCCGATAGGTGCCGTCTATGCCACCTTCGTTGGTGATATTGGCGGCCAGCGCCTGCGGGCTATTAAACGGCGTGTCGCTCTCGATGCCCATTAGCGACCAGGTGCCGGAACTGAGGTAGGCGCTGTCGCGGCTCAGCAACGGTGCGCCGACTACCGCGCTGGCGGTATCGTGCGTGGCGACAGCAGTTACGGGAATGTGTCGTCCGCTTGGCGCTGTCCAGTTCCCGACGGCGTGCCCCGGCTGTACCGGATCGCTCAACCAGCGGCGCGGGATGCTCAGATAGTCCAGCAGTTCACTGTCCCAGGTTTTCTTTTCCAGATTAAGCAGTTGGGTCGTGCTGGCGTTGGTGTATTCGCAGACGACATTCCCCGTGAGGCGATAGTGAAAATAGTCGGGGATCATCAGCAGGTGTGCTACCTGATCCAGATCGTCAGAGGGCGCATCGCCCAGCGCTTTAAGCTGGTACAGCGTATTAAACGGCAGGAACTGAATGCCAGTACGCTGATAGATCGCTTCACGCCCCAGTTCTGCGGTAACCGCGGCCATTACGCCGTCGGTGCGGTGGTCGCGATAGGAATACGGCAGGCCAACACGCTGCCCGTCCTTATCGAGTAGCACATAGTCCACGCCCCAACTGTCGATCCCGATGCTATCGGGGGCGATACCCATGGCATCGATTTGGTGTAATCCGGTGAGGATATTGCCTTCTAGCGCGGCCAGATCCCACTGATGATGGTTGTCCTGAAACACCAGCGTATTGCTGAAACGGTGAATTTCTTTCAGCGTCAAATGCTGCGTTGCGGTGTGCAAGGTTGCCAGCATGACCCGACCACTGGATGCACCTAAATCCACCGCCACGATATTCTTCACCGCCATAGCCGCACTCCTTACTTGTTGGATGTGTTGCAGTGTAAGGAGCGGTAACAGAAGCCACCTTCCTATGAGTGCCATCAACAACAAGCGGCTGGCAAAATGACAAAGCTGACCGTGAAAGGGCTCACAATCTGGGAAATTATTTAGGGAATAACCACGAAAAAATCAGGTAAAAGGCGGTGTGATCCTTACCACACTTCAATCAATTAGGCGGTGCGATCTTAAAAAAAGAGCAGCCAGACGGCGTGCGGGTGACGGTATTTCAAGGCTGGTTTTGTCGCTTCTGGCTACCCTTTTTCAAAGGCCGCATTTTTGCCAGAGGCTGAATGGAGAACTGAAATGACGTTACTTCGTGGTGATGATTTTTTTGCTTCGCGTGCCGTAACGGTTGCGGTGGAGCCGCGTACCCCACAAGCGGCGTTTCCTGAGCATTATCATGATTTCTGGGAAATTGTGCTGGTGGAGCAGGGCGCCGGCGTCCATGTGTTTAACGATCAGCCCTATGCACTGTGCAGCGGTTCGGTATTCTTCGTTCGTGATAACGATCGGCATCTGTTTGAAGACGTCGAAGGGCTGTGCCTGACCAACATGCTGTACCGCTCGCCGCGCGGGTTCCGCTTCCTTTCCGATATCGCCGCCTTTTTGCCGTATGGCCAGAACGGCGAATGGCAAGGGCAGTGGCAGGTCAATGCGGCGGGAATGCAGCAGTTGAAACAGTCGATGAACAGTCTGGCTGAACTGGCGCAGAGCGATGCACCGGAAGCGATCGCGGCCAGCGAGAGTCTGTTTCTGCACATTCTGGTGCAACTGCGCCAGCACTGTTTTCAGACGCAGGCCAACGGCTCCGAGCGTCAGGGGGTACAGGCGCTGCTGGGCTGGCTGCAAAACAACTACAGTGAAGAGGTCAACTGGGGCAGTCTGGCCGATCGGTTCTCGCTGCCGCTGCGTACGCTGCACCGTCAGCTCAAACAACACACTGGTATGACGCCACAACGCTATCTGAATCGGTTAAGATTACTGGAGGCTCGTCGGCGGTTGCAGCAGAGTGATGATTCCATCACCACTATTGCGCACGCCTGTGGATTTAGCGACAGCAATCACTTCTCGACGCAATTCCGCAAGGCATTCTCGCAGGCGCCTAAATCACTGCGCCATCAGGCGTTTTCTCGTGAAGAGTAGGTAACGGCAACGGCGGGTGAGGGAATGGCGACAGCAATACGGGGTTTGAAATTACAGACTGAAGACTATTTCCTCACCGACAAGAATGCCGTGATGGTTGCCGAACGGCACCCACAGCCCGTGTTTCCGCTGCATCATCATGATTTTGATGAACTCGTCATCGTCTGGCGTGGCAATGGTTTGCACCTCTGGAACGATGTGCCTTACCGCATTACTCGCGGCGATATGTTTTATGTCTCTGCTAACGATCGCCACAGCTATGAATCCGTCCACGAGCTTGAGCTGGACAACATTCTCTATATTCGCAATCGCCTGACGTTATCTGCCGATTGGCAAGCGTTACTGCCGGGCGGGGAGCTTCCACAAAGCCAGCGGCACTGGTGTTTAGGTTCGGAAGGTATGGATACCCTTCGCGAGAAGGTGGACGCGCTGAGGCAGGAGTGCATGAAATCGGATGCGCTGTCGCTGCAATTGAGTGAAGCGCTGCTGTTGCAGATTGCGCTGCTGGCGGCGCGCTATCGTCACACGCCAGATAGTCCGCAACTGGCCGATGCGCACCAGTTGGATATGTTGATGAATGCGCTGCGTGCCAGCATTGCGGCACCATTCCGCTTTGAAGCCTTCTGCGAACAGCACCATTTCAGCGCCCGCAGTTTGCGTTCGCGCTTTAAAGAACAAACCGGCATGAGCGTGCCGCACTACCTGCGCCAGCTACGGCTCTGTAAGGCGATGGAGCTGCTGCGTTATGATCTGCAAACCATCGGCGACGTTGCCGCGCTGTGTGGCTTTGAGGACAGTAACTACTTCTCTGTGGTGTTCCATCAGGCGTTCGGCGTTTCGCCCAGCGCTTATCGCCAGCGCTTCCTGAATGTGGAGTGACACCCGCATCGTTCGGGGTTAATATCACTGGTGACACCAATGATATTAACCGGAGCACATGATGGCTGATACCACACGTCAAACCACGACGCTGCGCATCGATCAGGACATTAAAGAACGACTGAAAACGCTGGCCGATGACCGCAACAGCTCTGCCCATGCGCTAATGTTGGAAGCGATTGCCGAATACGTTGAGCGGGAAGAAAAACGCAGTCAGTACCGTAAAGAGGCGTTGGCCGCGTGGGAAGACTATCAGGACACTGGCAAACATATCACCGCAGATGAGACCGTCACTTGGTTAGAATCCTGGGGTTCTGGACATGAACAGGATGCGCCTGCATGCCACAAGTGATCGTTTCAGAACGCGCGAGGCGTGATTTGCAGCGTCTACAGGATTTTCTAAAAAACAAAAATGCGCTGGCCGCGAAAAAGGCCGCTGAAGTTTTGATTCGGGGCATTCGTCAGTTAGAAGCGCTGCCGAATATCGGACGACCCGTGGAACATCTTCCCCTTGAATATCAGGAACTGGTGATCGAGTTCGGCAGCAGTGGGTATGTGATGCTTTACCGTCACGATGAACTGACCGGCAGAGTAGTGATACTGACCGTTAAACATCAAAAAGAAGCCGGTTATCAAAACCTGTAATGCTGTCTCTCTGAGATTTATCGGTCAGCGGAGCCATATGTTCGGGTAGTCACATTCAGCGTGCGACGACAATTCGGCATGACTCTCCTGCTTCAACATGAATTCCCGCTTCACATCCCTATTCCGCCACCGTCGAGAGCAACAGGCGCGTGTAAGGGTGCTGCGGCTGATTGAAGATCTGTTTGACCGGCCCGGTTTCTACGATATCCCCGTCCTTCATGACCGCGATGCGGTGGCTCATGTGCTGTACCACGCCCAGATCGTGGGAGATGAACAGCATCGTCAGGCCCAGTTGGCGCTGCAACGCCACCAGTAAATCCAACACCTGCGCCTGTGTAGTGACATCCAGTGCCGATACCGGCTCGTCACAGATCAGGATTTCAGGATCTGAGGCCAGCGCCTGTGCGATGGAGACGCGCTGGCGTTGACCGCCGGACAGCGCCGTAGGGCGTCGGGTCAGCAGGTCGGGCGTCAACCCGACATATTCCAGCAGCGTCAAAATGCGTCGCTGTTTCTCATCGTCACTCAGATCACGGCGCAAGCGCAGTGGCTGACGCAGAATCTGGGCGACGGTAAATTGCGGATCGAATGAACTGAGCGGATCCTGCGTGATCGTCTGAATACGTGCGCGTAGCGGGCGGCGCTCGCGTTCCGTTAACGTACTCCAAGCATTGTCCGCGAGTCGGACTTCCCCGCTGTCCGGCTTTTGCAGTGCCAAAATAACTTTGCCCAGCGTGGTTTTACCGGAGCCGGATTCCCCGACGATACCCAGCGTTTCGCCGCGCTTGATCTGGAGAGAAACCTGATTGACGGCCTGCATCCGGCTGCCGTCCGGGCGCTTGAACGACACCGCAATGCGATCCGCCGTCAGGGCTACCGCGTCGGTGCTGGCGTGATTCGCTGCCAGAGACGCTGCTGATGGCGCAATACCGCTCTGTAACGGATCGACACCGGCCAGCCACTTTCCTCGTGTAGACGCGGTCGGGATCGCCGCTAGCAGCTTGCGAGTGTAGGGATGCGTCGGCGCTGACAGGATCTGCCGTGCCTCACCGCCTTCTACCAGCGCGCCGTGCTGCATGACGATGACGCGATCCGCGACGTCAGCAACGACGGCAAGATCGTGAGTAATCAACAGAACACCGTGCCCCGCCTGCGCCAAGGCGGTGAAGACTTTCAGCACCTGCTTTTGCACCGTGGCATCTAGCGCGGTGGTGGGTTCATCGGCAATCAGCAACTGTGGGCCGGCTGCCAGCGCGGAAGCAATAAGCGCGCGTTGACGCAGGCCGCCGGACAGCTCGTGTGGATACTGCGCCGCACGATTCTCAGGATCGGGAATGCCTGCTTTTTTCAGGAGTTCGGCGACGCGTGCGGGAATTTGCTCGCGGGGCAACAGGCGATGGGTCAGAATCGGCTCGGCGACTTCCTGCCCGATCTTGCGCAGCGGGTCGAGAGACACCAGCGCGTCTTGCAAAACAAAGCCAACTTCACGGCCGCGAATCGCCCGCCAATCGCGCTCGGTCAGGTAACGCAAATCGCACAGGCTACCATCATGGCGCGTGAGTTCAATCGCGTTTGCTTGTACGTCAACGCCTTCACCGGATAAACCTACCAGCGTGCGGGCGGTGACGGATTTTCCTGAACCTGATTCGCCGACCAGCGCCAGAATTTCTCCAGCATTCACCTGAAAAGAAAGATTTTTAACCGAACGAACAGGGCCGAAAGGGCTGGGAAACGTGACACTCAAGTTCTCTACACGTAGCAGCGGCGTCTTCGTCGGTGCATCTGAAGATGAATGAGGGAGTGTGTTCAGGCTCATCGTGCCTCTCCTTTTGCCAAAATAGCCTGTAAACGACGCCCCAGCAGCGTGATAGAAATCACCGACAGCGCGACGACGCTGGCGGGCAGCAGGCTGACCCACGGTGCGATATCAAGGAAGTTACGTCCATCAGCCAGTAGCGCGCCCCATTCAGCAGTCGGCGGAACGACGCCCAGCCCCAGAAAGCTCAGCGCTGAGGCGGACAGCACCGCGTGGCCGACGCCAATGGTGGCGACAATCAACAGCGGACGCAGCGTATTGGGAATGATATGGCGAAAAACGATATACAGCGGGTGCTCGCCCAGCGCAATCGCATGCTCAACGTAGCCGGATAGCCTGACTTGCAGCACCTGAGAACGGATCAAACGCGCATAACCCGCAATCCCCGCCAGACCGACGGCCAGCATGGTGTTTTCCGGGCCGCGTCCTAGTACGGCGATCACCAGCAGCGCCAGCAACAGATCGGGAAACGCCAGCATGATGTCCAGCAGGCGTACCAGAATCTGACGGATACGCAGCGGTGCGAGCACCGAGAGCGTACCAAACAGCACGCCGCCGAAGCAGGCGATCAGCATCGCGCCGACGCCAATACCCAGCGACAGCGAGGTGCCGTGAACGATGCGGGAAAAAATGTCGCGCCCTAGCTGATCGGTGCCGAACCAATAAGTGCTATTCGGCGACTGGAATACCGCCCCCATATCCATTTCATCGGCGGTGCGGCTGGTAAACAGCGAGGGGAAAAAGACCGCCAGCGCCAGCAGGAAAACGATAGCGGCAGGCAGCAGCGTCGCCGTGCTCAGCCACGGACTGCGATAGATTTTTCTTGATGGCGTCGGCGTGAAAGGCATTGGTTCACTACTCATGGGCGCTCGCCTTCTTGCGTAAGCGGGGATCGATGAGGAGATACAGCGCATCCACCAGCAGATTGATGACGACGAACAGGAACGCGGACAGCATGACGACGCCGAGCACCAGCGGCATGTCGCGGTTTTCAATCGCACTCAGCGTGACCTGTCCGATACCCGCGCGGCCAAATACAGTTTCGGTCAGCACGGAGCCGCCGAGTACGCTTGCCAACAAGGTGCCGGTCAGCGTTGAGGCGGCCAGCGCCGCGTGGCGCAAACCGTGACGGAAACGCAGCCGGATTTCGCTGACGCCGCGCGTGCGTACAGTGAGCGAGAACGGCTGGGAGAGCGCCTCTTCCAAACCGTCGCGCAGTACCTGGCTTAGAATGGCGGCAATCGGCAAGCCTAGGGTGATAACCGGTAACACCAGCGACATAAAACCGTCGTTGCCAGTGATCGGAAACCATTGCAGGCGAAAACTGAACAGGCTTAATAGCACGATACCAATCCAGTAGACCGGTGTGCTAAGCAGCGTCAGTTCCAGCCACGATACGCTGGTACGCAGCGCACCATAGCGACCTGCGGTGAGCAGCGCGCTGGTAATCGCGAGGAGCAGAGCCAGAATCAGGCCACCGAGCGCCAGCGGCAGGGTTTCATGCATCGCATCGCTAATCACGCCACCGACTGGCAGGCGGTAGAGATAGCTGACGCCAAAATCGCCCTGTAACGCCTGTCCACAGTAGCGCAGATATTGCACCCACAGCGGCTGATCGAGCCCAAATTGTTTGATGAGTACGGCGCGATAGGCTTCATCCACCACGTTATCGCCGCCGCTGAGAATAGCAACGGGATCGCCGGGGATCAGTTTGACGGCAATAAACGTCAATGTGGCTGCGCCCCAGAGCACAGCCAGAATGGTGAGTAGACGTTTACCTAGCGCGTACAGATTAACGTTTAATCCAGACATCATAGAAGTTCGGTTTTGCGTTGGTGGCCCAGCTTATGCCCTGTACCTGTTTGGACAGGCCGAGTTGGTAGGCTGGAACATACAGCGGAACAACATACGCCTGATCGATGACCTCACGCTGTATTTCGCTATAGAGCTGTTTACGTTCCGCGTCACCCGCGCCAATGGCTTTTCTCAGTTTACCGTCCAGCACGCTGATGCGAGTAAAGCCGTTACCGTTCGGTGGCGCATAGGCAGAATCGAACACGGTACGCAGAATATCCGGCTCTGCACGCACGAAGAAGTTAGAGGCGATATCGTACTCGTTGGCATTGGTGCGTGTGGTGAATTCACCCGCATCAACTGGCGTCAGTTTGACTTCGAAGCCTGCCTGCTTCACCTGATATTGCACCGCCTGGAACAGCGCGACATCTGCGGCTTCAACGTTGGTTGAAGCATAAACGAAGCTGACGCTTAGGCGCTTGCCATCTTTAGTACGGAAGCCTTCGCCGTCTTTCTGTTTCCAGCCTGCGTTATCCAGCAGTTCGTTGGCTTTTTTCACATCAAAGCCCCAGCGGGACGCGACGCTCGGATCGTAGTACAGCGTGGCGGGGCCGAGAACGTTATCGGCGGCTTTCAGCGTACCGAAGAAGGCAACTTTCACTGCCGCGTTGGTATCTACCGCGCTCTGGAATGCCTTACGCACCGCGACATCCTGGAAAGGGCCTTTGGTGGTGTTGAGATAGAGTACGCGGTTAACGCCCGGGTTCTCATAGGTAATTACTTCCAGCTTTGGATTGCGCTTCACCGTCGGGAAATTGGCAGGCGGCACGGCGTCAATGGCCTGAATCTGGCCGCTGCTCAGTGCGCCAAGGCGAACCGACGCTTCTGGCAGGTATTTGAACACCAGACCATCCAGATAGGCTGGGCCAGTGTGCTTGGCATAACCCGGTCCCCAGTTGTAATCAGGGCGCTTCGTCAGCTTGCTGCCGCTGCCTTTCACAAAGGAATCAAGAATAAACGGACCGGAACCCACCACGGTGGTGCTGGTGTTTGGTGTTTTCTTCAGGTACGTCGGCGATTGAATGCCCAGATATGGCAGGCTCAGGCCCTGTAACAGCGCCGCAAACGGTGAGCTGTAGTGGAGCACAATCGTATAGTCATCCGGCGTTGAGATCTTATCGATAGGGCCTAACAGCGATTTCGCGTAGCTGGAGGTGGTTTTCGGATCGAGAATACGCTCAATGTTGTATTTCACCGCTTCCGCATCCAGCTTGGTGCCGTCGCTGAACGTCACGTCCTTGCGCAGGTGGAAAGTGTACTCGGTGTTGTTGTCGTTAATTTTCCAGCTTTCCGCCAACCAAGGCGTAAAGCGGTTATCTTCCGCCTGTCCTACCAGTGAATCCACCACGTTACGAGCAATCAGCGCCGTTACGCCATAGGCCGTAATGTGCGGGTCGATGATCGGCGTATCGCTACCCAGACCTACGTTCAGAATACCACCGGATACCGGTTTTTCACCGCTTTGTGCAGCGTAAGCACCGGGATTGAGTGCGAAAAGCAGCGTGAGTAATCCTGCTGCGAGGGTCGTAACTTGCGGGTGATTTTTTTCCATTCCCTGTGTCCTTTACGATGACATGAGGCCATACACGGCGGTCTTTTCGCTACTCTAGAGGGCTGCCTTATGCATGTAAAAGAATAAAAATAGATTTTCAATTCCATAAAAATATATATGACAAAAACGGTTGATGAGGCGCTTTTATGTTCATTTTTGATGATTTTTTTAATGAAAATTAACGGGTTATATGATTTTATTTTGCGTGAGGCACATCAGCATTCAGATGGGTTCCGGCAGAATAAGGAAGAGTAAGACGGGAGTCTGGGGTGAGGTTTGCTGGATTCCTGCATCCCATCAATCCATGTTGCAGGCTGAATATCAGTATGGTATAGCGTGAAATTATGAGTTATTTAACTGTTAGTATTTTACATAAAAATAACCGAAATGTTTTTATTGGAGGATTATTATTCGTTTTTATCGGAGGAAATATACATTTAGGACACGTTATAGAATCTGGTTTTTCAATTATTGAGTAAAAATTTTACAAAAAATAAACGCATGATTTCTTATTTTTATTTTTATAAAATTTAAAACTGCGTTCCTAATAACAAAATATACTAGAGAGATTGTTCGATATATCAATTAACCTCTTTATAAGTACGTGATGTCTATGTAAGACTATAACCTTTAATGGTTAGATTGGTAAAAAAATGAACTTTTTTGAACAAACACCTCCCTCTCGGAGACGCTATGGATTAGCTGCTTTTATTGGTTTGATTGCAGGTATTGTTTCATCTTTCGTAAAATGGGGCGCAGAAAATCCGCTTCCTCCACGTAGCCCTACTGATATGTTTAGCGGTGCTTGTGCACCTGAGTCACTGATTAGAGCGGCCGAAAACATTGATTGCTCTCGTAATTTTCTTAATCCTCCCTACATCTTTTTACGCGATTGGCTTGGGGTTGTTGACCCTAATGCGGCGGTTTATACCTTTGCCGGCCACGTATTCAATTGGGTTGGTGTAACGCACATTATTTTCTCTATTGTTTTTGCTTTAGGTTACTGCGTTGTTGCAGAAGTATTTCCTAAAATAAAATTATGGCAAGGTCTGTTGGCTGGTGCGCTGGCTCAATTATTTGTCCATATGATTTCATTCCCATTAATGGGCCTCACGCCGTCTCTGTTTGTTCTCCCTTGGTATGAACATGTATCAGAAATCGTAGGTCACCTCATTTGGTTCTGGTCTATTGAAATTATTCGTCGTGATTTACGTAATCGTATGACCCACGAACCTGATCCAGAAGTCCCTTTGAATGCTTCACGATAGGCTGTGATTTTATTTTAGATAATGTGAAATATTGGGATGCTTATTATTTCAGTATCACACTATTAATGAATCGTGAAAAAATTAGCCGTAAACATTGAAGCCCATTCCAGAACGCCTTGAGGATCTCTCAGGGCGTTTTTGCTTTCCTGGAAAAATGCCGCTGATCTTAACCATGAACGTTTTCACTTGAGGGCTAGTCGATGGGCGCTTAACTATCCAGCCACCAATTTAAAAGCGTTTCGTCTTCATCGTCATCAATATTCTTATAAATGTTCGCGAAGTACCATTGAACCCCTGTTTTTTCGCGAAAGGTATCGAAAACGTCGGCAATCTTATCCATCCCGTTTCTGGCAGGAACGGCCAACGTCAAGTTTCCTTGATATACACCGGCTAAGGTTCCATTTAATTGGCTAACCACATCATGCTCTAAACGGGTAATGTCTTCGGGGGAAGGTAATCGGCATAGATGTGAATGCAAAAATTACCGCCTCTTTGCAACACTTCAGGATGGGCATGTTTATCGTTAATTCGGAAGATATCCCCGCGTGCTAAATTTAACGCAAGGCTGGGAGAAGACAGCAATTCGTAAGTGTCCTTCTCGATTTCTCGGACAGGCAGCACTTCAAAGGTTGGCCCATCGTTATCTGCTACGTATACATGAACTAACATAGGTGAGTGATTGCCACTATCTGAGTCAGTGAAGTAAAATGATGCTCGATGTTAGCCAAAACGTACGCTCTCTATCTTGTTTTCCGCGCGCCGTTTTATGCATTGAGGACTGTTGCTATGACCGAGAGACGCGTGTTGGCGTATTGATAAATATTTTCCGAAGCGAGGATTCAATGTTGTCAATGGCTCCCAACTGAGGCGAAATCTCTATCTCAATCGTTTCTATTTCTTTGCGCCAGCTCGTCGTGCCTGAGCACGTAAAAATGATTTTGTTTGTCGTAACCAAAACAGCATCAATACCGCCATATCCAGCTACGCCTGGATTGCCAATCTCAACATAATAAGTATCTTGGCCCAGTTCTTCATCTTGCTCGTCAGGTTCTTCCGCCCGTTGCAAAATGAGGAAATGTTGTGGGTCATCTTCATTATCTGCGAATCCAACCGTCAAAATGCCCTCTTCAGAGGACGCATTATAATAGGCTGCCGGAAATCTGACGCTCATGGTTTTCTCCTGCTGTCTTCTCTATGAGAACTTAACCTTTATCTCTCATCAACATTGCGTTTGGCGATTCTGATGACACCTTCATCCGTATCCGACCTATCATATTCATTTTGTTGGAGCTTATCACGCTGGGGGCACGTTCCTGACAACGTCAGAGCGGATTGAGTAACGTATTGAGGCGAAAAACCTCGTTGAGTTCGACTTCACTCTCCGCATCCCCATCTTCAAAGCATTTGAAAGGTTTCCCGCTTAGGGTTTCTCGCACGAGCGCGTAAATATCGACAGATTTAACGTTAACCTGAAGCCACAGCGAGCCATCGTCCTCATCGATCAGACGGAGGTCATATCCAGTGTGATTGTTTAGGGATTTGTCTTTCAAATAGACATCACCGTTTTCGGCACGAATGCAGGTTTCACTGTGCTCAATAGCGCGGATGACATCTTGGGCTGCCGAGGCATCATCAAAGACTAACTTGTACTCATAGCTCATGTTTTGATTGACCTGCTCACTGGTTTTCAACCTCTTCATCCGAACGACATCTCAATGTTTTTCTAATATTGAGCACTGCATTTCTTTTCATCTAACGCTCAGGTAGGTCGATGTTATTTTTAGACAGAATCAAGGCTATCTTCGTAACAAACTCAGTTGGAAGCGTTGTTGGTGCCCCGTACATATCCACGATTCCGACCTCCACTACGACATCAACAAGATAAGAGAATGTTTCAATATCCTGTGGTGAGATCGATAGGATCAGATTCTGTGGTATATCATCTCCCCGGCCATTTAGCGGCAGCAACGCGCCTTTCCTTTCCCATTCAACCAGACTGCCACTCTCTGGATAACGATTAAGATGAGCTATCAACGCATCGATCGATGGGTGTTGAATTAATTTTGCGTTGCAATAGGCCTGTAAACAGGCAGACGCATAGCGTTGCAACTCTCTTGGGGAAAGCCTGGCTATTTCGTTAAAAAACGCTGACATCCTCATTTCCCTTTGCTCATTTCCACAAGATTCAAATAAATGTCTCTCGGGATAAATTGTAAACTGAACGGTCATTCATATTGTTCACGTTCTTCTTTAATGGCATGCAGTAAGGCTGTTGGGGGAATGAAAAAGCCGTGTTCACTTGGCGTGGGGAAAATTTGACATATTCTACCGTCGCTCTGCATTCCAGGGAGCCAGTGTGATAGGAATTCGTTTAACTCAATGGCTTTTGCTGTGAATCCCGCCCATCCCTCATTAAATAATCCCCAGACCATTTCAAAATCAGTAATCTTACGGATAAAGTAATCACACCTTTCTTGTGAGTCTAAACGATAAATATTTTCAATTTTTTTAGGGTGCGCGCTCGTCATTATTTAAATAATATCCTCATCGGAATGCCACCGCGTTGTCCCACAAAACGATGTTTTCAGCGAAAGCCCTGTCTGTTCTCAGAGCAGTCAGTTCGTTCACATACAGTGGATCATTTTTTATCTTTTCTTCGTCATCATCACTCAAAATGACCGCTTTTCCTTCCTTCTCGTTGAGTAAAAATTGGGTTGAGCCGCCATGTAATCATAAACATCAATAATCGACGATTCTGCGGCTTCTAGGCTTGCCTTTCCTTCGGAAAAAACCATCAGGAAATCTGAAAAGGCATACAGATACAGATTTTTTAAAATCTCTTCGCTATTCGCATCCTGTTCATCCACCACGCTAACCTCTATAGGAAGGTGAAAAAGGGTGAACCTTCAGATGTGCGCCACGAGCGGCAGGAGGACGGCATCGGTTTGAAGGTGAGTGCAGGCCGGATCACAAAACGCGGAAATCCTCGCTGAGGGCACGACAGGGCAGAGCATTCTGTAAATGGTGTATTCTGCTCAAGAATTGATTAACACCACAGCAGGACTTTTCGCTATTATTTCCTTCTTTTCCACCTGTATATAGTGAGTTATGGAACGTTTTATTGAGAATCTGATGTACTCATCGCGCTGGCTGCTTGCCCCTGTTTACCTCGGGCTATCGCTGGGTTTGCTGGCGCTGGCGATCAAATTTTTCCAGGAAGTGTTCCACGTCCTGCCCAATATCCTGGATATCGCTGAAGCAGATTTGGTGCTGGTGCTGCTGTCACTGATCGATATGACGCTGGTCGGCGGATTACTGGTGATGGTGATGCTGTCCGGTTACGAGAACTTTGTCTCGGCGCTGGATATCTCCAAAGGCAGAGAAAAGCTGAACTGGCTCGGTAAGATGGACTCCGGCTCGCTGAAAAATAAAGTTGCCGCCTCGATTGTCGCTATCTCGTCGATCCATCTGCTGCGTGTGTTCATGGATGCCCGTAATATTCCGGATAACAAGCTGATGTGGTACGTGATTATCCATTTGACGTTTGTGCTGTCTGCACTTGTCATGGGGTATCTGGATCGCATGTCGCGTTACGAAAAAAGCAAAACGGCATAATGAACGCCGCACGGTTTGCGTAGCCAGATGAAAGAACAGATCCTATTGTTAACGAAGTGATTTTATCAACACGCTTTGTTTAACGGAGGATATTATGCCGCAAACCGATCAAATTAACCGCCGTGTTGTTCTGGCTCAGCGCCCGCACGGCGCGCCAACACAAGAGACTTTCCGTCTGGAACAGCAACCTGTCCCACAGGTCGATTCAGGGTATATCCTGCTGCGTACGGTGTTCCTTTCCCTTGACCCTTATATGCGTGGCCGCATGAGCGATGCCCCTTCTTATGCTAAACCCGTCGAACTGAATGACGTGATGGTCGGCGGGACAATCAGCCGCGTGGTGGCGTCAAAACACCCGGATTATCAGACTGGCGATTGGGTGCTGTCCTTCAGCGGCTGGCAGGATTATTCGATTTCTGACGGCAAAGGATTAACGAATCTGGGTCAGTCGCCGACAAATCCTTCCTACGCGTTGGGGGTGCTGGGTATGCCGGGCTTCACCGCCTATATGGGCCTGACGGATATCGGCCAGCCTAAAGCGGGTGAAACGCTGGTGGTGGCCGCCGCGACTGGCCCAGTCGGCGCGACGGTTGGGCAACTCGGTAAATTAAAAGGCTGTCGGGTGGTTGGCGTGGCGGGTGGCGCAGAGAAATGTCGCTACGCGGTTGAGGTGCTGGGGTTTGATGCTTGCCTCGACCACCGGGCGGATGATTTTGCAGAACAGCTGAAACAGGCCTGCCCGCAGGGAATCGATATCTACTTTGAAAACGTTGGCGGAAAAGTCTTTGACGCCGTGCTGCCGCTGCTGAACACCTCGGCGCGTATTCCGGTGTGCGGACTCGTCTCTGGCTACAATGCCACAGGGTTACCGGATGGGCCAGATCGCCTACCGCTGCTGATGGGGACTATCCTGAAGAAACGTATTCGGATGCAGGGATTCATTATCTTTGATGATTATGGTCATCGCTTCGATGAATTCTGGAAGGATGTGTCGCCGTGGGTGGAGGAAGGTAAGATCAAATATCGGGAAGAGATCGTCGACGGGTTGGAAAATGCCCCAGAGGCCTTTATCGGCCTGCTGCACGGCCGAAACTTCGGTAAGTTAGTGGTCAGAGTCGGGCCAGATGCCTGATACACCAGACTCGCCGCTGCGGCGGCGAGTTTTGCACTCGACAGAGTATGTTACCAGTATGGGCAGATAGTCACGCGTGTATAGAAACTGCCTGAGTAATA
The DNA here is from genome assembly GCF_009931295.1 of Pectobacterium odoriferum. NCBI lineage: Bacteria > Pseudomonadati > Pseudomonadota > Gammaproteobacteria > Enterobacterales > Pectobacteriaceae > Pectobacterium > Pectobacterium odoriferum. Next base: position 551,096 of record NZ_CP034938.1, read on the forward strand.
CATGAGAATAACAAGGTAGGTAATTATTCTTGGTGGTGTTCGTTTAACCAAAAGAAAAGGGATAGACAAAGGGATGATAATGAAATTTGAAAAACTGTCAGCATAGCTTCTCGGATTTTCACAAAAATTTTTAAGTGAGCTGTCACCAAATAACCATTCATATTCGATTGATGAAAAAGCATGAATTAAAAAAAGACATAGGACAGAATAAGCATAAAAATAGATGTTATATATGTGATTTTTACTAATCATGCTTTCAAATTCCTTTTTTAATTTTGATGGTAAATGAATTTACATTTTTAATGGATGAGATATCAATCGTTTTATCTTTTTCATTTTTTACATTAGCCTCGTTGTCGTCTTTTTTCTTTATTCAACCCGTCTATTTCATAGAGATAGTCTAATTTGGACAAAGACTGATTCGTGTATAAAAACGGTATGAATGATACCCGAGGATGATAAGATAAGTAATGATTCTAGGCAGGCTTCTTTTAAAAAGAAAAAAAGGGATAGATAAAGGAACAATAATGATACTGAAAAAACCATCAGCATCGGCTTCCGGCACTTCACAGAAATTTGCAACTGCGTCGCCATCTATCATCCATTCATATTCAGTGGTAGAAAAAGCATTGATTAAAAAAAGGCATAACGCAGAATAGGCATAAAAATAGACATGATAGAGGAATTTTTTTGCTTGTGACATTGATATTTCTCCTGGCTGCATGTTTATCCTACGGTCTTTGCATAACAGTCGTATTGCTATAAAGCAGTTTTGTTACTTTTTCACGATGACTTAGCATCGATCTACCGTACGATGTCCAATCCCTTTCTGTCTTAGCACTTTTTTCTGCATTTATCGATCGAATAAAATCACTGCGGCTGCGTTCAATACCTCTGTTGTAGCGCGAACCTGCAAGGATGAATTGCTCATCGGTTAGGTTCAAAGTATCAGTACCGGGATAGTCATAATTTATTAACTCATAAAGGTGGCGTGCGACCATCGTAAGATTAAAATTATCTTTATTTAGACAAATGGAGATGTACGTTGCTTCAGCATTTTTCAATTCACTGGGATTCTTGCCAAAAATTTCGGCAACCACTCTAATTTGCATCGCGATAATGCCTATTGATGTTTTCTCTGGAGGTGGCGTAACAGTATCTTGGTTTGCCCAGTCACTATAGGTATGCTTAGACTGCCTGTAAAATAAAACTGGGAATTTAACATAATCAACCATACCTCCGGCTTCGGAACGGGCAACCAAGGCAAGGAGAGTTGCTGGTATTTTATATTGTCGAGCAATCTCTTTTATTTTCTCTTTGTGGAAAATAATATAACTATCCTTGTATTTATTTAAATAATCATCACCGCCAAATGTTTTCCACCAAACGAAGTCAATAGGTGACCAGCGTGGGTAGTTCTTTCCCCAATCGGAAAAGCTAAGGTCGCATTCGTTGATAATTTCATTGAGTTTATTCATGGTTTATCAGTACATATTTTCAGTTAATATGCTGTATCCCGATGTACCCGCGATATTGTGCTGGCAGGTAATGCTTTCATAACGCAGGCTCAGGGTTTCAAACGGTTGCATGTCGTTATGCGTCAATGAATTGGGATTCTGATTAGAGAGGTTGACAATAGAGGCATCTCTTAATGTGATTGTCATGTAGTTCTCTTGCGTCCCGCTGGCGGAGGTGCGGTAATATCTCAACTCAACTTCCAGCAGTTCATTATTAGCGATGCTGGTTAGGACTAACGGTGTAGACTTATCAACGACTTTGGTCACGGAAAAGGGATGATGATTGACGTGTCGATCTCTTGATAGGTCATAATTCGTTGCATAAACAAAAATTTCATCCTCGTGACCAGCTATATGTTTATTTCCTACGGAGTCGATACTTAAACACCCTTCAGAGATCAGCCCCTGAATTTTTCCGGTGATCTTCATGAAAATAGAATTAGCCATTTGTGTAACTCCCTGTTAAAAAATCCTTATTGGGAACGTTATAACGTAAATCTTTATTGAACAAAAGAGGAACGCGACTATTTAATAAGAAATATGATTCCTGTCAGAAAAACATCCTTTCCAAAAAAAATATAATTAATTGTTTTTTTTGATAAAATACTATGCAGAATGAAGTTTATTTATTAGCCAGCTAATTATATTTTAATGATAATTTTATTATACCCAATAAACCTCAAGGTGTAGGTTTGAGCATCTGAGGGCGATCGAGGGTTCTAAGCCAAAGGCAGCTAGAACGCAAATGTAATCATTTTTAAGCCATTATTCCATGCACTCAATTATAGTATTAATTAACGTTGCTCTTTGGATAAATCCAACATTAGACATTCGATTTTTTTCATCGTTACCCTATCTTTCTCTTTTGTTTTAATGATCTGAAAATATTCATCGAATGATGGATAATTACCTAAGGAAAAATCATCAACTAATGGGATTCCAGTACTGTTAACATAATCGAGTAGCTCATCGTAAGCCTCATTAATGTTATCTAGATCGCATAAATATATTGTACTTATCTGAGGGGTTGCCTCATCACTCGGCCCATAAGAAAAATAATAATTATTTGACAGCCTCGGCACGTCCCTGATTTCTTTATAGGTTAATGTATAGTACTTAAAAATGTCTTTTTCCGTATAAACGGTATAAGGAACGATGATAAGCCATCCCCAAAAAAACAGCAGGGAAGATAATGAAATGAAGATGGTTAAGATCGTTTTCATACGATGAAAACGGCTTTCTCGTGACCAGATATATGTTTATTTCCTACGGAGTCGATACTTAAACACCCTTCAGAGATCAGTCCCTGAATCTTTCCGGTGATCTTCATGAAAATAGAATTAGCCATTCGTGTAACTCCCTGTTAAAAAATCCTTGTTGGGAACGTTATAACGTAAATCTTTATTGAACAAAAGAAGAACTCGACTATTTAATAATAAATATGACTCCTGTCAGAAAAATATTCTTTCCAAAACTCTATAATGGATTGTTTTTAATGGTAAATGATTATGTGGGATAAAATTTATTTATTATCCTGCTAATTATATTTGAGTGATGGTTTATTGTGTGAATAAAAAAGAGCAGTGGCTAAAATAATAAGAAATATGGTTGACGAAGTTAGTGATTTAATTAAAAAGAAAGCGTTATTGATAACTCGCCGCTTAAGCGGCGAGCTTTATTATCTATTCTGGTTTTATTATTTTCCGACGCTAAGCCAGTCTGGCAGATCGTGTAATCCCATTGCCTGACGTACCAGCGTGGGTTTAATGCCGGGCAATTTATCCGCTAGAACCAGACCGACATCACGCAGCAGCTTTTTCGCCGGATTGTCACCGTCAAACAGTTCACGGAACCCCTGCATGCTGGCGAGCATCACCGCGGCACTATGTTTGCGGCGACGTTCATAGCGTCGCAGATAAAGGTGTTGGCCGATGTCTTTTCCCTGCGCCTGTAAGCGCTTCACTTCCGCAATCAGTTCGGCGACATCCATAAAGCCCAGATTGACACCTTGCCCTGCCAGCGGATGAATGGTGTGCGCCGCGTCGCCGACCAGCACCAGCCGGTGTGCCGCAAAACTGCGAGCGTAGCGCCCGGTCAAAGGGAAAGTCTGGCGCTCGCTTTCCAGCTCACACAGCCCCAAACGCATATCAAACGCCATCGCGACCTGACGATTGAACTCGTCGGCAGACAAGCTCTGCATCGCCTGAGCCTGTTCCGGTGAAAGCGACCAGACAATCGAACAAAGGTGAGGCTCGTCCAGCGGCAGGAACGCCAGAATACCGTCGCCGTGAAACGTCTGACGCGCGACAGATTGATGGGGGTGTTCAGTACGAATAGTGGCGACCAACGCGTGATGGCCGTAGTCCCAAAAGGTCAGCGGAATATCCGCATGCTGGCGCAGCCACGAATGGGCGCCGTCCGCAGCGACGACCAGCCGGGCGGTCAGCATGCTGTCATCCTGCAGCGTAATGAAGGCTTCGTTCTCGCCCCAGGCAACCTGTTTTAACGATGCGGGGGAGAGCAGGGTGATGTCGCTTAACTGAGAGGCGCGTTGCCACAGTACCTGCTGAATCACCGGGTTTTCAATGATATGCCCAAGATGGGAAAAGCCGAATTCTTCGCCGCTAAAGCTGATTTTACCGAAGCTGTCTTTGTCCCACACCTGCATATCGTTGTAAGGACTAACGCGTTGCGTCACGAGGTTTTCCCAGACGCCGATATGGCGCAGGAGGCATTCGCTGGCGGCATTAATGGCGGAGACGCGCAGGGCATGGTCTTTCCCAAGCGGCTGAGGTTCGGCCGCCTGTTTCTCCAGCACGGCGATACGCAGGCCGCTGCCCTGTAAGCCGCAGGCTAGCGCCAGACCGACCATACCGCCACCGGCAATAACCACGTCGAATGATTGCATTTCCGTATTTCCTGTTGGCGAGCTTAATTAACGTTCTACCCAGCCCAGCGTGCGACGAGCAAAGGCGTCGCGCATCAGTGGTAGGTTATTCATGGCGATCAGTCCCAGATTGCGGCTGACGGTCAGTGCGGCATAGCGGTTGGCGAATAGCCTGACCAGTCCATCGGTGATCGCCACCGTGGTGTATTGGTCGGGCTCGCGCCGCTGTTGGTAGCGGCTTAGCACGCTGTACTGGCCTATATCCTGCTGTTTTTTCGCTGCATCGACGAGGGTTTCCGCCAGCGACATGACATCGCGAATCCCCAGATTAAAGCCCTGTCCGGCAATCGGGTGCAACGTTTGCGCGGCGTTACCCACCAGCGCCAGCCGATGGCTAATATGCTGGCTGGCCGTGAGTAAGCGCAGCGGATAGCTGTGGCGTTCGCCGATGTGGGTGAACGGCCCCAGACGCCAGCCAAAAGCCTGCTGTAGCTGCTGGCGAAAGTCGGCTTCGCTCCAGCCATCGACCTCATGTTGACGGTGTTTATCATGGCACCAGACGAGTGAACTGCGACCGTTACTCATCGGCAAGAGCGCCAGCGGGCCGTGCGGAGTAAACCGCTCGAACGCGCGTCCGCGATGGGGTTCTGCGGTTGTTACATTGGCGATCGTCGCAATCTGATCATAATCATGCTGCTGCCATTGAATGCCGCAGGACTGCGACAGCATGGAGCGCGAACCGTCGGCGGCGACCAGCAGTTGGCCTGTTAGCTCGGTGCCGTCGTCCAGCGTTAGCGTCGCATTATCCTGCGTCCGCGTGACGGCAACGACTTTGGCCGGGCAATGCAGACGCACGCCCGGAGCCTGTTGCAGCAGGGAAAACAGGCGTTGCCCGACGTCGTGCAGTTCAACCACATGGCCTAATGCCTGAACGTGATAGTCCGAGGCCTTCAGATTCACCACGCTGGCGTGCCCGCGTTCGCTGACATGAATGTCGGTTATCGCCGTTGCGTTAGCCGACAGCGCTTGCCAGATGCCTAACGCTGCTAGCTGCTGGCGAGTGCCATCAGACAGCGCGAGGGCGCGTGCGTCAAAACCCGGATGTTCCTTGTCGAGTGGCGAGTGCGCCTCGATAAGATCGACCGGGATTGCGCCTTGCGAAAGCCGCGATATCGCCAGCGCCAGCGTTGCGCCTGCCATCCCGCCACCGACAATCATGACCGCCATGCTGTTGTCCTTTGCAATTATGTCGTTGCCCTTTGAAAGCGCTGCTTAGCGTTGCTTATCATGCTGCTGCGCCATGAGCGCTTCGATGGCATCAGCGTCTTTGATTACGCCCGCCGTCAGGTTTTCATTGCCGCTTTCGGTGATCACGATGTTATCTTCGATACGTACGCCGATTCCCCGGTACTGCTGCGGCACTTTGGCATCAGGTGCGATGTAAAGACCCGGCTCGATGGTCAGTACCATACCCGGTTCAAGCGGACGGCCCCGATCGGTGGTGCCGTAGTTACCCACGTCGTGCACGTCCAGACCCAGCCAGTGGCTGAGGCCGTGCATGAAGAACTGGCGATGTGCCTGCTCGGCAATCAGCTCTTCCACGTCACCTTTCAGCACGCCGAGCTTGATAAGCCCGCTGACCATGATGCGTACCACTTCTTCGTTCACTTCACGGATGCTACGACCTGGGCCAAACAGTTCCAGTGCGCGCAGCTGTGAGCGCAGTACGATGTCGTAAATGGCACGCTGCGGCGCGGTAAATTTGCCGTTGACGGGGAAGGTGCGGGTAATGTCGCCAGCATAGCTTTTGTATTCACAGCCAGCGTCAATCAGCACCAGATCGCCGTCGCGCATTTGTGTTTCATTTTCGGTGTAATGCAGGATGCAGGCGTTATCACCGCTGCCGACGATGGTGTTGTAAGAAGGATAACGCGCACCGTGACGGGTAAATTCGTGGTGAATTTCGCCTTCAAGCTGATATTCATACATGCCGGGACGGCATTTTTGCATGGCGCGGGTGTGGGCCAGCGCGGTAATTTCACAGGCGCGGCGCATCACGCTAATTTCTTCCGGTGATTTGAACAGGCGCATCTCATGCACCCACGGACGCCAGTCTGTCAGCGTAGCCGGGGCAGCAAAGCCCTGACGGGAGCCGTTGCGCAAGGTGTCCAGCGCAGCGAAGACCAGTTTGTCGGCATAATCGTACTGCCCTTGCGCGTGGTACACCACGTCCAGCCCATTCAATAATAGATGCAGCTGTGCGCCGATTTCGCCAAACGGCAGCGCACGGTCAACGCCGAGTTTAGCGGGGGCTGCTTCCTGACCGAGACGACGACCAAACCAGATTTCGGCTGTCAGATCGCGTACGCGGTTGAAGATCACGCTGTGATGATGTTTGGCATCGCTTTTCACCAGCAGCAGAACGGCTTCTGGTTCGTTAAATCCCGTGAAATACCAGAAATCGCTATTTTGACGATAAGGATAGTCACTGTCGGCATTGCGCTGTGCTTCCGGCGCGGCAAAAATAATCGCCGCGCTGCCCGGTGCCATTTTTTCCAACAGACCCTGACGACGACGAAGAAATTCTTGTGGATTCATCACCTGCTCCTGAAAATAGTCCGTGCGGTTGCCTTTCCCTTCCGCTCTGAATGAGGCATGCCTTTCGACGTTATTTAGTGCAGCGTTGGTTTCTGCTGTTCGGGCGCAGTCACAACGCGTTGGCTGGTAAATTCGGTATGACACAAAATGGCAGAAACGCGAACATACTCAATCACTTCTTCCAGTGATTGCTCTAGTTCTTCCTGGTCTTCATCTTCGTCGTAGCCCAGTTGTGCGATGTTGCGTAAATCTTCGATAGCTTCTTTCAGCTCGCCTTTGGCTTTGTTCAACTGTGGCTGAGCCACGCCCAGCCCGAGCAGGAAGTGGTTGACCCAGCCTGCCAGCGCGTCGGCGCGATCGAAAACGCTTACATCATCCTGCGAGTCGTCTGGCAGGAAAAGCTGGAACAGAAAGCCATCATCTTCCAGCGCTTCACGCGTGGCCTGATACAGCTCCTGAAGCGGCTGCGACAGCGTTTGGGTAAACGCCATGCCTTCGTTAGTCAGTTCAAAAACCAGCGTTCTCCAACTGTCGTCATGGTTTCCACCACACAGCATCCCACTGATCAAACCGTGCATTTCTGCTGCGGTCAGCGCGACCTGCTGTTGGTGAAGCAGTTGGTCAAGGCCTTCATAGGCAGGAAACGTATTCTCTATAGACATGCGGATTCGTCATCGTTGGCTGGATGGGTTCGTGCTATGCTACCACCAAGCTCCCTTTCGATTCCAGAAAGGGCTTGTATCTTAGATCTCGGCTATATATAGTTGCGCCCGCTTTAACGAGCCCGATGTAACGGGTAATGCTCATGCTATGTGGCACGCGGGCGTAAGAACGACAAAAGGCAGGAAGGTGGTATGTCTGCACAACCAGTAGATATTCAAATTTTTGGCCGTTCGTTAAGAGTAAATTGCCCGCCAGAACAACAGGATGCGTTGAATCAGGCGGCGGAAGATCTTAACCAGCGGTTGCAAGATCTTAAAGTTCGCACTAGAGTCACAAACACTGAGCAACTGGTGTTTATTGCCGCGCTGAATGTGTGCCATGAGTTGGCGCAGGAGCGGGGTAAGACGCGTGATTATGCGTCGAATATGGAACAACGTATTCGTATGTTGCAGCAAACCATCGAACAGGCGTTGCTGGAGCAAGGCAAGATCACTGAACGTCAGGGTGCACAATTTGAATAACGTCGTATTTTGACAAAAGTACGGTGTTTTTACGCGAGAAGACGTGCTAAGGTTTATCGCGAGTAACGAATAAAATTTCTCTGAGATGTTTGTCAGCGGGCCAGTCCCCTGAGCCGATATTTCATACCAACAGAATGTAATGCTCTGCGGTTGGTGAGCACGCTCGGTTCGTCCGAGAAGCCTTAAGACTGCGACGTTATGTTCACCTTGAACCAAGGGTTCAAGGGTTACAGCCTGCGGCGGCATCTCGGAGATTCCCTTTCTTTTATCATTTTTGACCCGTGGCGAATGCAGCCCATGTCATCTTCTGATTCATCTTCATCGGCACTTCCCGATACTTTACTTTCTTCTACGGCAGCATCGCGTCAGCAGATTCGTCAGGCTGTACGTCAGCAGCGTCGTTTACTGACGCCAGAGCAGCAGTCGCGCTTTGCGCAGCAGGCGAGTGAGCGCGTCATGGCGCACCCGAAAATCATACAGGCAGAGAGTGTGGCGGTATTTCTGTCATTTGATGGCGAACTGGATACGCACCCGCTGATTCAACAGCTGTGGCTGCAGGGGAAGCGCGTTTATTTGCCGGTTCTGCATCCGTTTCGTACTGGGTATCTGTTGTTCCTGCGCTATGCACCGGACACCAAACTGGTACGCAATCGTCTGAAGATTATGGAGCCGTGTCTGGATATTCGCCATGTGCTGCCGTTACCGCAGTTGGACGTCCTGCTGACGCCGCTGGTGGCGTTTGATCATCAGGGACAGCGGCTGGGGATGGGGGGCGGGTTTTACGACCGTACGTTGCAGTATCGCAACCAGATGTCTCGCGGGCCTTACCCGATCGGTCTGGCCCACGATTGTCAGCAGGTTGATGCACTGCCAGTGGAAAGTTGGGATATTCCGCTGCCAGAAATTATTACCCCCTCCCGCCATTGGCAGTGGAAAACACGCTAGCTTTTGATCGGTTCGGGCACCCGATCGTGGCCCAACATCTGCTGTACCAATTCCACACAGTGCAGGAAGCGCGAATCGTAGTCCGACTCTTTGATGTAAACGTACGGGATATTATTGTTAGCCAGCATCGTTTTCAGCAGCTCCTGAAACTCCGAGCGGGCGGTGGTGCTGCCTAAGCTACGCAACCCATCGGCGACCCACGGCGTGTTGTTTTCCAGCAAAATCACCAGATCGAAACGGTATTCATCGATCAGCGCCTGAACGAACGGGTGCTCACGACCCTCGTATTTCTTGCAAAACGCCTGCGTGGTGACGAAATCGGTATCGATGAAGGCCACTTTATTGGCATATTTCACTGCAAAATCAATGTACTGTGCCTGACCCAGCGCGATTTTATCGTAGTCGGAATATTGCAGCGCCATCTCGTCACCGCCCAAATGGGAGAACACGTAATCGCGGCCATACTCCCAGGCGCTGGTGGTATTGAAGATATTCGCCAACTTGTTCACCAGCGTGGACTTACCGCTGGATTCGCCGCCAAGAATGGCAACGGTACGCACAAAGAACGGCTTCACTTCGGTCGGGATATAGTCCCAGTAGCGGAAGGGATCGTGGCGAATCTGCGAACCGCTGATGTTCATAAAGGAGCGCTGCGGGTCGATCAGGACGGATTCAATGCCCAGTTGCTCGCGGTATTGCGCGGCATCCTGTTCTTCGCTGGTGTAGACGAAATTCGGCGTGATGCTTTTTTCCTGCATGAACGCCTGAATCCCTTTGCTCCACACATCCCAGCCGTGCGGGTAAGGCTCCATTCCTTGCTCATTGAAGGCGTGAATATGAATGTTTTTCTGATACTTAAAGGTCTGCAATAGCCAGCGCAGGCGGTCGCTGACGGTGGGCTGCTGTGACATCGAGCTGTTCTCAAACAGCAGGCGGTCACGCGGTTCGTCGTAACCTAAAATCACATGCAGTTCATCGACCTGGCTACAGGCACGCTGAATAAGATAAATGTGGCCAGTGTGTAGCGGATAGAACTTGCCGAAGACGACACCAATGCTCTTTTCGTAGCGCGGGAATTCCAGTTCAAGAAAGCGATGCAGCGCTTCCAGTTTCTGGGCGCTAGGGCTTTTTATTTTGGCATTAAGTAATTGACTGAGATAGCCTTTGGTCATATCGGTCGCGTCGGCAACCTGCTGTAGGGTGCAACCCTTCTGCCGGATGGCGGATTTCAGGTAATCAAATGATGACATGGTGCAGTACTCTTGTTTAGTTTACTAAACAAAATACCACAGAACAGGGCAACATCCGCTACTCTTTCCCCTGTTTAGCTCAGGATGGAAGGGGCGGATGGCCTTCTGCGGTCCGTTTAGAGATCGTCGAGGATCGCTAGCGCGTCGGCTAGCTTTTTCACGCCGAACACCTGCATGCTGGCAGGGATTTTCTTCGGCATATTGGCATGAGGAACGATGGCGCGTTTGAAACCGTGTTTGGCGGCTTCGGTAATCCGCTCTTGTCCGCTGGGAACCGGGCGGATTTCGCCCGCCAGACCGACTTCACCGAAGATGACTAGATCTTGTGGCAGCGGGCGGTCGCGGAAGCTGGAGACCAGCGATAGCAGCAGCGCCAGGTCGGCACTGGTTTCGGTGACTTTCACGCCGCCGACGACATTCACGAACACATCCTGATCCGACATCTGCAAGCCGCCGTGGCGATGCAGCACCGCCAGCAGGATGGCTAATCGGTTTTGCTCCAGCCCGACCGCCACGCGACGCGGGTTGGCCATCATCGATTGATCCACCAGCGCCTGAATCTCGACCAGCAGCGGACGTGTGCCTTCCCACACCACCATGACCGAACTGCCGGACGTGATTTCGTCCCCGCGGCTGAGGAAAATCGCCGACGGATTGCTGATCTCGCGTAGACCTTGTTCCGTCATCGCGAACACGCCCAGCTCGTTAACGGCGCCGAAACGGTTTTTATGGCTGCGCAGCGTGCGGAAGCGGGAATCGGCATCGCCATCCAGCAGCACGGAGCAGTCGATGCAGTGTTCCAAGACTTTCGGCCCGGCGAGCGAACCGTCTTTGGTGACATGGCCGACCATGACGATAGCAACGCCACGCGTTTTGGCGAAGCGCGTCAGGTAGGCGGCGGTTTCACGCACCTGCGCCACGCTGCCGGGAGACGATTGAATATCGGCGAGATGCATGACCTGAATGGAGTCGATCACCATCAGTTTCGGCTGTTCCTGCTCGGCAATCAGGCAAATCTGTTCGATGCTGGTTTCCGACAGCATGTTGAGGTTCTGAGCCGGCAGATTGAGGCGGTGTGCCCGCATTGCCACCTGCTGTAGTGATTCTTCACCGGTGACGTACAGGGTTTTCATGTTCTCTGACAGCTTGCAGAGCGTTTGCAGCAGCAGGGTACTTTTACCTGCGCCGGGGTTACCGCCGATCAGAATGGCGCTGCCCGGAACAACACCGCCGCCCAGAACGCGGTCAAACTCCTGAAAGCCGGTAGAAAAGCGAGGCAGTGCTTCAAGACTGATTTCCGAGAGCTTCTGTACCCGGCTGACGCCAGCGCTTTCGCCTGCATAGCCAGTGAGACGGTCAGAACGTGACACGGACGCCGAGGCCAGGCGGACTTCGGTAATGGTATTCCAGGCATGGCAGGCGCTACATTGCCCTTGCCAGCGCGGGTAGTCAGCCCCGCATTCATTACATACAAACGCCCGTTTGACGGCTTTTGCCACGTCTCACCTCCTACTGATTAACGCTTTTCGTGTCTCATGCTGCCGCTGAGTATGCATAGTACACCAGTCAGGTCGGCATGACGGATGGTCACCGCAGATTGCTCATTGACCTTCGGTTTGGCGTGATAGGCAATGCCTAAGCTGGCTGCCTTGATCATCGGCAGATCGTTTGCGCCGTCGCCAATCGCAACGGTCTGATGCATTGGGATTTCCAGCTTTTCCGCCAGCTGTTGCAGCGTGGTCGCTTTATATTTTGCATCGACAATCGTGCCGATGACGTCGCCGGTCAGCTTGCCGTCTTGCATGCCTAACTCGTTGGCAACAGCGGCTACCAGACCTAACTCATCACGTAAATAATCAGCAAAGTAGGTAAATCCGCCCGACGCAATCGCGACGTGCCAGCCTGCTTCCTGAAGCTGACTAACCATATTACGCAGGCCCGGCATTAGCGGCAGGTTTTTGAGCACCGTCTGTAAGATATTGGCGTCGGCACCTTTTAATGTCCCTACGCGCTGGCGCAGGCTGTCAGCGAAATCCAGCTCGCCGCGCATCGCGCGTTCGGTGACTTCAGCGACCAGTTCGCCTGTGCCCGCCAGTTTGGCGATTTCATCAATACATTCGATCTGAATCGCGGTGGAATCCATGTCCATCACCAGCAAACCCGGCGAACGCAGCGTTGGCGCATTACGCATGGCCGCGACATCGATACCCAGTTCGTGAGCCAGCTTGGTTGCGCGTGGCGTCAGCGTGCCTGCCAAACGCACGACCTGATAATCGCCCACGTTCCAGGCGCTCACGATCACCATCGCGCTCCCCAGCTTACGCTGGTAGCGGGAAATCAGGTTCTTATCGAGGACATCGCTGTAAATCAGCCAGCCGGTGTCTCCAGCGCGGTAATCAAGCGGCATCACTTCGTCACCGCTCAGTGATAATGGCAGTCCCGGCCAACAGTTGATCTCATCAGAGAGGTCACGATAGGTCAGACTATTCGACATGGGGTAAATCCTCTGCTGGCAGTAGTGCGATAAAGTCGTGCGATAAAGAGGGATGTGGCGTCGACCAAACATATCCCTCCAAAAACTGGGCAACAAGCTATCCTATCGTCGGCGCTTCTGGCAACATGAAAGTATCCAAATCGTGTAAGGATTATCATGGTTCGCGCTCGGTTGAAATTTCGTCTACACCGCACGGCAATTGTGCTGATTTGCCTCGCTCTGCTAGTGGTATTAATGCAAGGTGCGTCCTATTTCAGTTTGAGCCACCAGATGGCGCGATCTGAACAGGTTGAAGATCTGGCGCGTACGCTCTCCAGACAGGTGGCTTACAGCCTTTCTCCGCTGATGGGTAGCGTGGATGATAATAGTCAAAAAATTAATACCATCCTCAAACAGCTTACCGATCACAGTCGTATTCTGGATGCTGGCGTGTATCAACAGGACGGCTCGCTGGTGGCGCATATCGGTGAGCAAGTGCAACTGAGAGACCGGCTGGCACTGGACGGCAATCGGGTCGGTAGCTACTTTAACCATCAACTGGTACAGCCGATTGAGGGAAAAGAAGGGCCTATCGGTTTCCTGCGTATTACTTTAGATACCCATGTGCTGGCGACCGAAGCCAGACAGGTGGATAACACCACCAATATTCTGCGTCTGATGATTTTGCTTTCACTGGCTATCGGCATCATTCTGACCCGTACGCTCTTGCAGAATCGTCGAACTCGCTGGCAGCAGTCGCCCTACCTTCTCACGGCCAGTACGCCAGTGAAAGAAGAAGGGGATGAGGTAGAAAGCGACACGCAGCCGGACAGCGGCGCGGTAGTGAAAAAAGACGGGGAAGAGAAAAGTCTCTGATACGTTGGTGGCCAGGCGTACTAAATAAACAGCAAAGCAGGTGATAGCGACCTGCTTTGCTGTTTATGCCATCACCGATTGTGTCTGCACGTTAAATCAGGGAAAATGCTCGGCTACAGTTTATTTCCGCTTTGCCTGACGATCTGACATCGGTGTGTTGTTGACTTGATGCTGACGCCGGGTGGCTAACAAAAGAAACCTGAAAATCATGTCTCCAAGTGAATACGCCCGCGAAGTCTCCAAAAGAAGAACGTTCGCTATCATTTCTCACCCCGATGCCGGTAAAACCACGATTACCGAAAAGGTCCTGCTGTTCGGACAGGCGATCCAGACTGCCGGTACGGTAAAAGGGCGTGGTTCAAACCAACATGCGAAATCCGACTGGATGGAGATGGAAAAGCAGCGTGGTATCTCTATCACCACGTCCGTGATGCAGTTTCCCTACCGCGAATGTCTGGTTAACCTGCTGGATACCCCAGGACACGAAGACTTCTCCGAAGATACCTATCGTACGCTGACGGCGGTGGACTGCTGCCTGATGGTGATCGACGCCGCAAAAGGGGTCGAAGATCGTACGCGTAAGCTGATGGAAGTCACTCGCCTGCGCGACACCCCGATTCTGACGTTCATGAACAAGCTTGACCGTGACATCCGCGATCCGATGGAAGTGCTGGATGAAGTCGAGAGCGAGCTTAAGATCGCCTGTGCGCCAATTACCTGGCCGATTGGCTGCGGCAAATTGTTCAAAGGCGTGTATCACCTTTATAAAGATGAAACCTATCTGTATCAGACCGGTAAAGGCCATACGATTCAGGAAGTGCGCATCGTTAAAGGGCTGGATAATCCGGAACTGGACACTGCCGTTGGCGAAGAGCTGGCGGCACAACTGCGTGAAGAGCTGGAACTGGTACAAGGGGCATCGCACGAATTTGAACTGGACGCGTTTCTGGCAGGGGAACTGACGCCGGTCTTCTTTGGTACGGCGCTGGGGAACTTCGGCGTTGACCACATGCTGGATGGGTTAGTCGCCTGGGCACCTGCGCCGATGCCGCGTAAAACGGATACCCGTGAAGTGACGGCGGCGGAAGAGAAATTCACCGGCTTTGTGTTCAAGATTCAGGCCAATATGGACCCGAAACACCGTGACCGCGTGGCGTTTATGCGCGTGGTGTCCGGAAGATATGAAAAGAGTATGAAGCTGCGTCAGGTGCGTACGGGTAAAGACGTGGTGATTTCAGACGCGCTGACCTTTATGGCGGGCGACCGTTCCCACATTGAAGAAGCCTACCCGGGCGATATCATCGGGTTACACAACCACGGTACTATCCAGATTGGCGATACGTTTACCCAAGGTGAAGATATGAAATTCACCGGTATCCCCAACTTTGCGCCGGAACTGTTCCGTCGTATCCGTCTGCGTGACCCGCTCAAGCAGAAACAGCTGCTTAAAGGGCTGGTACAACTGTCCGAGGAAGGTGCAGTGCAGGTCTTTCGTCCATTGACCAACAACGACCTTATCGTGGGTGCCGTCGGCGTGCTGCAGTTCGATGTGGTCGTTGCCCGTCTGAAAACGGAATACAACGTTGAGGCGATTTACGAGTCGGTGAACGTTTCTACTGCGCGCTGGGTTGAGTGCGGCGATGTGAAGAAGTTCGAAGAGTTCAAGCGTAAGAACGAGCTGCATCTGGCGCTGGATGGCGGTGATAATCTGGCCTATATCGCACCGACGATGGTGAACTTGAACCTGACGCGGGAACGTTATCCAGAAGTGGCGTTCCACCAAACGCGCGAGCATTAATTTTGATCGGTGGCGCCACGGTTTCATGAAAATCATCGTGGCTGTGGCGTTTAAATAGTGACCATCTTGTTAAAATAATCATCACTCGGTTATGCTTGGCTTTAGGCCAAAAGTGCCGAGTGTTTTTATTTTTAAATGTATTAAAAAACAAAGTATTAGTCTTTTTTTCTTCCTGCTGTTATTTCTCGCTTCGGTGCAACAGACAAATCTGAATTGCTGCGCATATTCCCTTGTTCCCCTGTGATTTTCCATTCTGTAGGCTATAGTTAACAGCGTGTTAACTGATTTAGCTTGTTCAACTGTTAGTGCAATTTAAATTGGTTCATTATTTTGATTTGTTTCGTATTTGCAATTCAATACTCTGATTTTTTATGCAAGTAGAGGGAATCATCGGAGTATTGATAACGTCATTATCACCTTGATTTGCTGATGACGGTGCAGCCGTTAACGTGACCCAAATCGGTTTTTCGGGTTTATAGAAGAGCATAAGAAGGAAGACATCGATGAAAAAGACCAAATTGACACAATCGCTGATCGTAGTTGCTCTGGGTTCGATTCTGGCTGGCGGTGCCATGGCTGAAGAAACGTTAGGGCAGAAAGTAGAGCGTATCGCGGACACAACTGGTGCAAAAATCGATAGCTCCGCCAATAAAGCTTCTGGCTACGTCAGTGACAGCGCTATCACAGCAAAAGTGAAGAGTGCGTTGTTGGAAGACAAATCGATCACCAGCAGCGATATTTCCGTTGAAACATCAAATGGCGTCGTCACGCTGAGCGGCTTTGTTGGTAGTCAGGAATTGAGCTCCCGTGCGGTAGAAATCACTACGCAGGTTGAGGGCGTCCAGTCTGTCAGCGATAAACTGCAGGTGAAAGATAATCAATCACAATCGGTTGGCGCGTATGCCGATGATGCCGTGATTACCAGCACCATTAAGGCCAAACTGCTGGCGGATGACATTGTTCCGTCCCGTAAAGTGAAAGTCGAAACGCAGGCTGGCGTCGTGCAACTGAGCGGCGGGGTGGATAACAAAGCGCAGTCCGACCGTGCTGAGAGTATTGCGAAGGCCGTCGACGGTGTGAAAAGCGTCAAGAACGACCTGACAGTTAAATAACCCTTTGATACAGGGTTATCCTTAATGGCGGATAACCCTACCTAATCCGCATAATAAAACACCACCTGTGGATACGCAGTCAGGACGCACGAATGGCGTCAGGATGACCACCATGATTTTTCATTTTGTCTGGTAAGGAGAGCGTATGTTTCGTTGGGGTATTATCTTTTTAGTTATCGCACTGATCGCGGCAGCACTGGGTTTCGGCGGATTGGCCGGTACAGCAGCTGGCGCGGCGAAAATCGTCTTTGTGGTCGGTATTATTCTGTTTCTGGTTAGCTTGTTCACGGGGCGGAAACGGCCGTAGCACAGCGCATTCTTTCATTCTTTCTCTATAGAAAGAAATGTCATACAGAGCACACAGCCGCGCCACGCGGCTGTCATATTTTACCGGCACACTGTTCACGTATTTGCTGCATTTCGACAGTTTATCAGGAGGTTTATGATGAATAGCGATATCGTTGTTGGCAAATGGAAACAGTGGAAAGGGAATTTCCTCGCGCTGTGGGCCGATTGGTTTGACAGCGACTGCGCCTGGCTGGAAGGGAGTAACGATTACCTGTCCGGCGTCTTGCAAGAGGGTTACGGAAAAGCACACGAAGAGGTATCCTCAGAGAAAACCACGTTACACTGAGGTCTCACCGCAACGACAAGTCCGATTCTGCCATGAGGCTTTGGCAGAATAGTTCTTGGGCGTAGATTAGGTCGCCTCATCTTGACGGACCTAATTTTGACGGAGATAAACGACGTGTCCGCTGAACGATACCGTTTTATCGATACCCACTGCCATTTTGACTTCCCCTTATTCTATGATGACGCACCGGAAAGCTTGCGTCTGGCACAAGACGCTGGGGTTGAGCGCATCATCATTCCTGCCGTGGCTTCTCAGCATTTTGAGCGCGTCTTGACGCTCTCTCGCACTTACTCACCGCTCTACGCCGCACTGGGCCTTCACCCGCTTTATATCGCCGAGCATCAGGAGAGCGATTTGCTCCGTCTGGAAGACGAACTGCGCCAGTTACCCGCCAAACTGGTGGCGGTGGGGGAAATTGGGTTGGATCTCTATATGTCGGAACCGCAGTTTGAGCGGCAGCTTACCTTCCTTGAGGTTCAGCTTCGGCTGGCGAAAAAATACGATCTCCCGACGATCCTGCACTCGCGACGCAGCCACGACAGGTTGGCGCAATTACTGCGCCGTATCGACGTGCCACGTACCGGCGTGGTTCACGGGTTTGCGGGCAGCCTGGCACAGGCGCAGGCCTTTATCCGGCTCGGCTATTACATCGGCGTAGGGGGAACCATAACCTATGACAGAGCGAATAAAACGCGTCGGGCAATCGCTCAACTGCCGTTAGATCGGCTGCTGCTGGAAACCGACGCGCCCGACATGCCGATGAGTGGCTATCAGGGGCAGCCAAACCGACCAGAGCGTATTTCGTATGCATTTCAAACACTGTGTGAGATACGTACAGAACCGCCTGAAGACATTGCCGAGGCGCTGTTGCAGAATTCGCTCAGGCTGTTTGGCCGACTTACGCAGGCCTAACGCGGTTACACGACGATTATTCCCCCGAAGCTGAAAGATGTGCTGCAGCTTCTGATTTCGCTTATTTCTGTGCGGCAACAGGCAGAACAGCCATTTCAATTTCATATGCCAACCATAGAATTGTGATGAAGATCACTTTTCTGTACTTTGGGCTGTTCGATGTTGTATGTATTTGTGACATAAATTAGCGACCTTCACGGGCCTGTCTTTATACTCGTCATACTTCAAGTTACATGTGCGTTGGCCGCGTTCAGTTACCCGAATCACTTACCTGAGTAAGCTCATCGGGATGCCTTCGCTTGCCGCCTGCCTGAAACTTGAATTATTTAGAGTATGGGATTAGTTCGCCAGCGCATGTTTACCGTTCTGGTGACCCGATTTTTATTATGCTCTCACTTTTTCACGCGTTATAGGGAACTACACATGCAACTCGTTATGAGTCTCATCGGCATGACTGTTCTGATTTTGTTTGCGGTTATGCTGTCCAATAACCGTAAAGCTATCAGATTGCGCACCGTAGCCGGTGCTTTCATTCTTCAGATCGGTATTGGTGCACTGGTACTGTATGTACCAGTAGGCCGCAAGATTCTTGAAGGTTTGACGGGCGGTGTAGCAAACGTTATCGCCTACGGAAATCAAGGCGTTTCGTTCATGTTTGGCGGTCTGGTCTCCGATAAAATGTTCGAAGTATTTGGCGGGGGGGGCTTTGTTTTCGCACTCCGCGTCTTGCCGATTATCGTCTTTTTCTCTTCTCTTATTGCCGTGTTGTACTACATGGGCATTATGCAGTTGGTTATCAAGGTACTCGGTGGCGGATTGCAGAAACTGCTAGGCACCTCCCGTACTGAATCGCTCTCTGCGACGGCCAATATCTTTGTCGGTCAAACGGAAGCGCCGCTGGTGGTCCGTCCGTATATTGCCAACATGACGCAGTCAGAACTGTTTGCCGTGATGTGTGGTGGGTTGGCCTCAATTGCCGGAGCGGTGATGGCAGGCTATGCCCAGATGGGCGTGCCGTTGGAATACCTGATTGCAGCGTCCTTCATGGCTGCCCCAGGCGGGTTACTGTTCGCCAAACTGATGGTGCCGGAAACGGAAAAAACGCACGACCATGATGAGATGGTTGGCTTTGTCGATGAAGACGATCGCCCGGCTAACGTCATCGATGCGGCGGCAAGCGGTGCGGCGTCTGGTATGCAACTGGCGCTGAATGTGGGTGCGATGCTGCTGGCGTTTATCGCCTTGATCGCCGTGTTAAACGGTATTCTGGGCGGCATTGGCGGCTGGTTTGACTACCCGCAGCTGTCACTGGAACTGATTCTGGGCTGGTGCTTTGCGCCTGTTGCGTTCCTGATTGGTATTCCGTGGAGTGAGGCAACCGTGGCGGGCTCGTTCATTGGGCAGAAACTGATCGTCAACGAGTTCGTTGCTTACCTGAATTTCAGTGAATATCTGAAAGCGGATGAGGTGGTGCAGGCTGCGGGTTTGCAGGTTCTGTCGGATCATACCAAAGCTGTGATTTCGTTCGCGCTGTGCGGCTTTGCTAACCTTTCGTCTATTGCTATCCTTATTGGAGGTTTGGGCAGTATGGCACCGACTCGGCGTCAGGATATTGCCCGCTTGGGTTTGAAAGCGGTTGCGGCAGGTACGCTTTCTAACCTGATGAGCGCCTGCATCGCAGGGTTCTTCCTGGCCCTGTAAATGTAACCAGGCATTCTTGCAGTAGCGAGATGATGGGCGGCGGAAGTCGCCCATTGTTCGTTTAATCCCCTACATTTTTCATGGTTTAAACGTGGCTTGCGCAGCATTTACCGAATGCGGGTGCGATATGCTTGCCTGAGTGGAGCAACATGCTTTCTGCTTTTATTGATGATGTTGAATGGATTTCTTTTCCACGGGCAACGGACGGTGCCACCTACCCAGGTATTACTGCACGCTGCCATTTCCATTTGTCTGCCTACGACGACGCACTTTTTGCCGAGGCAAACATTCCTTTTTCCGATGCGTTAGAGCGCGCCGTACCGAAACGACGCGCCGAATTTTTGGCTGGGCGTTGTGTTGCCAAATATGTGTTGAACAAGCTGGATCACCCTAATTTTGTTCTGCATAGCGGAGAAGACCGCTCGCCGCAGTGGCCAGGAAATATTGCTGGTTCGCTGAGCCATAACAAAGACAGCGTACTCTGCGCCGCCCATTTACGTAGCGATGCGCTATCGTGCGTGGGTGTGGATATCGAAGGATTTATGTCCGACGAGCGTGCGCAGTCGCTGTGGCCCGGCATCATTGGCGATGAAGAGTTCCAGTGGTTTCAGGAGCGAGATGAGGCATTTAGCTGCTTGCTGACGATCAGCTTTTCGGCGAAAGAGAGTCTGTTCAAGGCGCTTTACCCGCAGGTCCGGCACTATTTCGATTTTCTGGATGCTCGGCTGGTGGCGCTGGATATCACCAAACGCGAGTTCGAGCTGGAACTGCTGACCGATCTGACGCCAACGTTTTATGCCGGACGCCGTTTTAAAGGCGCGTATCTGTTAAGAGAGTACGACGTCACCACGTTTCTCTGCTGCTAAAAAAGCCCGCGTTAGCGGGCTGGGGTTGCTGACAAAGTCCGTCGAGCGGGAGTAACGGATAGATCGTAAAGACGCTGCAAGTACGTCCATGTAAGCTCGGCTTGCGCCATCCCTGGCGCAAACGCTTTACTCTTCTATTCCGTTGCTCCCGTTCTCGTTCGATAAACAGATTTGTCAACGGTCTGAAGCCCGCGTTAGCGGGCTAGAGTCATCGGTATCAGAACTTATAGCTCACGCCGCCGTACACCGTACGTCCAGACAGGAAGTAGTCATTGTCAGTGGCAATATAGTCGCGTTTTTCGTTGGTCAGGTTAGTGACGCCCAATTTCAGATCCACGTTTTTAATCGGAGTATAGGTCGCGCCAATATCCACGGTGTTGAAGCCTCTGGTTTTAAGGACTTCCTTATCACGCAAATATTGGTTTCCTGTGTACTGATAGGACACATAAGTTGAGAGATTATCCAGTGCCTGCCAGTTCAACTGCGTGTTAACCGTATTTTTCGGGGTTTGCTTCAGGCGCTTTCTGGTGGTGCGATCTTCAGCATCGACAACCGTCCAGTTGGTGGTCCAGTTCAGATCATCAGTCAGATCGACCCAGAATGAGGTTTCAATCCCCTGAATACGTGCTTTACTCACGTTGTAATAAGTAAGATTGACTGGAGGCGTAGACCTGACACCATTCCAAGCCTCAGCTTGGATCATATCCTTGATATCATTATTAAATAAGGTAACGCCTCCACCGAAGCGTTCAGCTTCATAGGCAGTACCGATTTCATAACTGATAGAGGTTTCTGCTTTGAGGTCTGGATTGCCTATGCGTCGGCAGAATATGCGGCAGTCCGCTTTGGAATAGCCTTTGGTGAACTGAGCTAGCGTAGGCGCTTTAAAGGCCTTATTCACGCCGCCTTTGATCACCCAGTTGTCGGTTAAACTATACGTGGCGTAGGCGCGTGGGCTGAATTCTGTTCCATAGACTTCATGGTGGTCGACACGGCCACCAAACGTGAGGGCTAAATCCGCGAGTTTGAACTCATCTTGTAGGAAAAGAGCACTCTGGTTGACGTCTACTTTACCGCCTTTCATGTTCATGCTGTGTTCCAGTGATGTGATGCGGTATTCGCCGCCGCCAGTTAGCAGATGGTCGCCCAAGTAACCGGAGATTTGTCCATCAACTGTCTGATTATTCTGGGTAATATCGGCTATACTCTCATTAAGCTGAGAGTTGTCCATCAAGTCGATGTTTTCGTAGTAATAACGTAGCCGCGTATCAACATTGTCCCAGCTACCGTTATGCGTGAGTCCCAGAGCGAGGCGATCGATTTTTTGTGTATTATGAGCAGTGGTACCAAAGTTATTCCAGTCGACGAAACGGTCATCTTTGGTATAAGTCGCATCAAAATCCAGACTCTGCTGGGAATCGATCAACCACGTCAGGTTACCCAGCACGCTGTAGTTATCGCGTTTTTCCAAGGCATCTGAGTTACGATTCTTGGATTGTTCGGTACGCCACGCATCGCGCTTGCCACCATCAACAATCAAGCTACCCAGCAGCGTATTCTCTATCAGTGGGCCGCTAACGTAGCCATTCAGGCGATTGTTGTCACCGCCGGAACCTTCGGTCGGTGCCTGAAAGTTATAGCCGAGTTCACCAGCCACTTTCTCCCCCGGCTGGCGCAGAATCACGTTTACCACACCGCCCAGCGCGTCAGCACCGTACAGCGAAGACATTGGGCCACGAATCACTTCGATACGTTCAATCGCCGACATAGGAATGGAGCTAAGATCGAAATCATTCCCCATATCAGTTGCGAGTGATTCTTGGGCGTTGATACGGCGACCATTCACCAGCAGCAGCGTGTAGTCTGCCCGCATACCACGGATCTTGATCTCGTTACGGCCATAGGTAGTCGACGGGTTGATATTAATCCCCGGCAGCTTTTTCACCGCATCGGTAACGTTATTCACCGACATCTTTTCCAGCTCGGCGCGGGTGATGACAGAAACGCTGGCGGGAGCGCTTAGCGTGGTATGTTTCGTCTGTGTTGCTGTCACGACGATTTTTTCATCTGCCGCGTTTTCTGCCTGTGCAAGCGCAGGTAACGTTAGTAACCCGGTCACCAGCAGGGCGCGATACATCTTGCTGTGTGGGAAATGATGATGTGAAAAACGACTTTCCGGTTTTAGCTGCATGTCAAAGACCCCATCAAAGAGTGGAAAAAACATCCCTATAAATAGCGTGTTGTATTACGTGTATTGTTACGTGAATCGATCGGTTTATTGCCCTGTAGCCTGTGCAGGCTGGCGTGCGGCCATCTTTCGGCTGCGTTCAGCCAACTGCGGAATTAAGCGCAGGGTCAGCAGCATGGCGGCCAGCGCAAATACGGTGCTGGCGATAGCGAGCTGCGAGAATCCGTCAATTTTTCCCTCGGCAGAGGTGCTCAGATAAGCGGCAGAAGCGACGCTGGCAAGCCCAGATGCCACGTTGGCAGCGGTTCCCTGATAGGACATGAACGCGGCGCGCTGATGCGGTAGCGGAATACCGGCGGTAATTGCCAGCGTGCTGCTGGAGCGGGCTGCGCTGAGCGCCATGAACAGGGTGAACACCAGATACAGGGAAAGTGAAAAAGGCAGAACGAAACCGCAGAGAATCACAACGGCCAGCAGCAGCGTCGTGACGACAATCGTCCGGCTGGCATATCCTCGATCCAACAGATTGCCGCACAGCTGCATGGTCACCATGCTGGCCAGCCCGCCGCAGAGATAGAGCAGGGAAATATCATCCCGCGGGAAGGCCAGATTGAACTGAAAGTAGTTGGAAAAGTGGGGAATCAGCAGGAAATGACCGAACATTTGCAGCGACATGATCGTCAACCCCAACAGGAAAAGAGGCGATGCCAGCAGGTCATGTAATACCGAAGCGTTCGCTGTCGCGGGTGACGAACCTTGCTGAACCCGGTGCGTCGGCGGCATGGAAGGAAAAAACCACAGCACTAACAGCGCCAGTAGCAGACCGCCGAGGCCGAAAATATAAAACGGCGCTTGCCAGTTAATTCGGTGCGCCAGTTCCAGCGACAGCGGCATGATGACAATCGCCGCGAGCGAAAAACTCATGCCGACATAGGCCAGCTGCTTTCCGCGTTCGTTGGCCGGCACAATATCGACAACCGCAGCCATCAAGACACCGGATGCCGGCCCAGCAACACAGCCCGCCAGAATAAACAGCAGCAAAAGATCGGTTTGGCTGGTGGCAAACATGCAGGCTGCCGTCAGGCCAAAGCGCAGCGTTAGCAGCACGATCAGAGCATGTTTACGGTTAAATCTGTCCAGATAGGGAGCGGCGAGGAAGCCGACGATGGCGGAGGCAAACGTTGCACCGCCGCTAATGTAGCCGATGTTCTTAGCATCCATAGACAGTGCGCTAACGAAATCGGGGCCTAGCGGCATCACCATCATCAAGCTACCGAGGGAAAGCATATTAATGAGCAGCGCCAGATGCACAACGGATCGGGTGTGCGGGCGGTACATGCTTTCATCCATGACAGGCTCACATTTAGACATAAATAGTAAAATATTTGCGCAGTCTAGCGCAGCTTAATTTCTCTGACAATAAATGATAAGTATTTTCATTATCACCTGTGATGTGGGTTTTATAATCAATACATTCTTGTTGCTAACCATTACCCATTATGAAACATGAACAAAAAAATTGATTAACATCAATATAACCCCTAATTAATAGGCGTGAATAACCATTTTGTGGAAGGATTGACCGAACACGTTACTTCAGTGTAATTTAACTGCGCTTAATATAAATGATAATGATTTTAATAATCATTGGTATTTGATTTGCGAGCGCAGGAGCTGTCTTGTGGATACACTGATTACAAAAACTGAAGCATTTAGCGGGCTAACCTATTCGGAACAGACCGCTTTTTTATATGCATCGGAACACCGAAGCCTGTCTACTTCAGGCTTATTTGAACGTATTTCGTCCCCTGTTTGTGTTCCTGGCTCGCACGATGACAGGCTTAGCCCTGCAATCGCGCAGGCATTCCAGCGAGCGCGTCAGGCAGGGCAGTCGCTGCCTATTGTTGTGGGGGCGATTCCCTTTGATACCACGCAACCATCTTGTCTCTATATCCCTGATAGTTATGCCGTTACGACGAAATCTGAACTCGTCAGCCGCGCCCGTAAGCACACAGCTGCGGGCCCTACCGCACTAACGTTAAACAGCGTCCCGGACGAATGTCAGTTCAAGTCCATCGTGGCAGAGGCGGTTGAGCGGTTCCGCCGTGGTGAACTGAGCAAAGCGGTGCTGTCACGCGTTTTGGACATTGAGCTGACGAGCCCCGTTAAGGCGCAAACGATCCTCAATACCCTGATGGTGCAGAACGCGGGTGGATACCACTTCTCACTGCCGCTGCCGGATGGTTCGGTATTGCTGGGCGCGAGCCCGGAACTGCTGGTGCGCAAGCAGGGGAACGTCATTGTTTCTAATCCGCTGGCGGGATCGGCGCGACGGATGAACGATGAACATCTGGATTACCTGAACAGCCAGCGCCTGCTGAAATCGGGTAAAGACAAGCACGAGCATAAGCTGGTGGTGGATGACATCCGCCAACGCCTGATGCCACTGTGCTCGTCGTTAACCATTCCTTCAACCCCTTCGCTAATGAGCACCGCTTCTATGTGGCATTTGTCTACCGCTATCCGCGGTGAACTGACGAACCCAGAGATGACGGCACTTCAGGTTGCCTGCCAGCTCCATCCTACTCCCGCACTGTGCGGCTTTCCCACGCAGGAAGCGCGTCAGTTGATCGCCGAGCTGGAACCGCACGATCGTGGCGTATTCAGCGGCATCGTCGGCTGGTGTGATGCCAACGGCGATGGTGAATGGGCGATAGCGATTCGCTGCGGCACCATCAAACACAACAAAGTCCGCCTGTTTGCCGGTGCGGGCATTGTTGAGGCGTCCGTCCCCGAGGACGAATGGGCTGAAACCGCCGCCAAATTAAACACGATGCTGAATGCGTTTGGGCTTAACTCAGGTGTGGATGGACTATGAGCATTGAATTTACGCCCTGGCCAGAGGAACTGGCACAGCGTTATCGCGACAAGGGGTACTGGGTTGGCCTGCCGCTCACGGATGCCTGGGAACGTCATCTGGCGACGCAACCTGACGCCGTTGCGGTAGTGTGCGGCGAGCGGCAGTGGAGCTATCGGGAGCTGGATCGACAGTCTTCCGCACTGGCATCGCGCCTGACTGAAAGCGGCCTGCGCTGTGGCGACACCGCGCTGGTGCAGTTGCCGAACGTGGCAGAGTTCTACCTGACCTTTTTTGCGTTGCTGAAAATGGGCGTCGCACCGGTTAACGCACTGTTCAGCCATAACAAGCTGGAGCTGCTGTCGTATGCCACGCAGATCGAACCACGCCTACTGATCGCCTCGGCCGAACATTCGCTGTTTGGCAACGGTGAATTTCTGGATCGGCTACAGACGCAGGTTCCCCGCCTGCAAACGGTGGTGATGCTCGGCGACAGCCCGCTGGGGCACAGTCTGACGGACTGGCTGCAACCGTACGCGTCGACCAGCCAGTATCAGCCTTCTGCGTCGGGGCAGGTGGCTTTCTTCCAGCTTTCTGGCGGCAGTACCGGCACGCCAAAGCTGATTCCCCGTACCCATGATGATTATTACTACAGCGTGCGCCGCAGCGTGGAAATTTGCGAGCTGACGCCACACACCCGCTATCTGTGCGCGTTGCCTGCGCCACATAACTTCCCGTTAAGTTCGCCCGGTTCGCTCGGTGTGTTCTACGCCGGTGGACGTGTCGTGCTGGCACCGGATCCGGGGGCGATGACCTGTTTTCCG
This sequence comes from Pectobacterium odoriferum, assembly GCF_009931295.1. NCBI lineage: Bacteria > Pseudomonadati > Pseudomonadota > Gammaproteobacteria > Enterobacterales > Pectobacteriaceae > Pectobacterium > Pectobacterium odoriferum. Next base: position 577,718 of record NZ_CP034938.1, read on the forward strand.
CTGATCGAACGCCATCAGATCGATATTACCTCGCTGGTGCCGCCCGCTGCCGCGCTGTGGATCCAGGCAGCCGAACAGTTTGGTGGCGCGCTGCGTAGCCTGAAGATCTTGCAGGTAGGCGGCGCGAAGCTGAGTGAAACCGTCGCCCGTCGTATTCCGGCGGTGCTGGGCTGTCAGCTACAGCAGGTGCTCGGCATGGCGGAAGGGCTGGTGAACTACACCCGACTGGACGACAGCGACGAGCACACTTTCACCACGCAGGGCTATCCGATGAGCCCAGACGATGAAGTGAAGGTGTTGGATATCGACGGTAATCCGGTGCCGAGAGGCGAAGCGGGGCTACTGGCAACGCGCGGTCCGTATACCTTCCGCGGTTATTACCGCAGCCCGGAACACAATGCCCGCGCTTTTGATAGTGACGGTTTTTACCACTCGGGCGATGTGGTGCAGATGACCGAAGATGGCTATTTGCGCGTGGTCGGGCGGGAAAAAGATCAGATTAACCGCGGCGGTGAAAAGATTGCCGCTGAAGAGATCGAAAACCTGCTGCTCAAGCATGATGGCATTCTCCATGCCGCGCTGGTGTCCATGCCCGATCCGGTTATGGGTGAAAAGAGCTGCGCTTTTCTGGTGGTCAACGATCCCTCGCTGAAAGCCATCACGTTAAGAAAATATCTGCGTAATCAGGGTATTGCTGAATTCAAATTGCCGGACCGCTTCGAGATGATCGACACCTTACCCGTTACGCCAGTCGGCAAGATTGATAAGAAATCACTCCGTCAGCGCATCCAGACCCAACTTAGCACTCAAAACCCAACTTGGTGTTCAAAATAAATAAGGATTTTGTGATGGCAATCCCTTCTATTGCTTCTTATCCCCTGCCGCGCGCACAGGATTTCCCTGAGAACAAGGTTTCCTGGGCGTTTGAGCCTGAACGCGCGGTGCTGCTGATTCACGACATGCAGGACTATTTCGTGAATTTCTATGGCGCGGACAGCCCGCTGGCGCAGCAACTGATTGAGAACATTGTGGCGTTGCGAACCTACTGCAAAGCACAGGGGATTCCGGTGGTGTATACCGCGCAGCCGAATGCACAAAGTGCGGCTGACCGGGCGCTGCTGAACGACATGTGGGGCGCAGGGCTGAATAATCATCCTGAAAAACAGCGTGTCGTGAGCGCGCTGGCACCGGATGAGCACGACACGGTGCTGGTGAAGTGGCGCTACAGCGCCTTCCACCGTTCGCCGCTGGAACCGATGATGAAAGAGATGGGCAAAGATCAGCTGATTATCTGCGGCGTTTACGGACATATCGGATGCATGATTACCGCAACGGATGCCTTCATGCGCGACATCAAGCCGTTCATGGTCGGCGATGCGGTGGCGGATTTCTCACTTCAGGAACACCAGATGGCGCTGAAATATGTGGCGACGCGCGCCGGACGGGTGGTTAGCACGGCAGAACTCACAGGAGCAAAAATGGCACAGGCACTGACGAAACAAGGACTGAGAGCGCACCTGCTGACCTTGATCGACGAAGAAGAAGATCAGTTCGATGAAGATGAGAACCTGATTGACTACGGTTTGGATTCGGTACGCATGATGGCGCTGCTAACCGAATGGCGCAATCAGGGCATCACGCTGAGCTTTGTCGATCTGGCGCGTAACCCTAGCCTGAATGCCTGGTGGGCGCTGATCGAAAAACAGCAGGGAGCCACATCATGAAGCCCTTGAGCGTTGCGCAGCGCGGGCTGTGGCTGGGTCATGCCCTGAACGATGATAAAGCGACGTTCAACACGGCGGAGTGCATCGCGTTTGATGGCAAGGTCGATAGTGAAGCCATGCTGAGCGCGATCCGTCAGGCAGTCATGGAGTGCGAGTGCCTGTATTGCCAGTTTGTTGAAATTGCGGGTGAACATACCGACCAGCCGGAAATCGGCTTTGTGGCTTCACAACTGCCGGTGCCGATCGACGTGCTGCCGATTATTGAACTGTTACCTGCGCCGATGACGGATGAAGAGCAGACGATACGCCACTGGGCGCGTGAGGAAATCGCCCAGCCGCTGGATCTGCTGAACGGGTTACCCTGTCGCTTTGCGCTGCTGTGTGGTGAAAAGCGTGATTTTCTCTATAGCTGCGTTCACCACATTGCGCTGGACGGCTTTGGCACCACGATGCTGTTTCAACGCATCGCCCAGATCTATACCGCGCTGACGGCGGGGCAACCCGTGGCGATGGCGGAGTTCGGCCCGTTCAGCGAGGTACTGGAAGAAGAGCAACTGCGTGATGCCAGCGGGCAGACGGTGCAGGCGCGTGATTTCTGGCTAGAAACGCTGAACGCAATGCCGGAACCGGCCAGCTTCAGCGAGAAGAAAGCCCCGATCGCGGCGCGTTTTTTACGCCAAAGCAGCGTGTTGCCGGCGGATATCTGGCAGCCGCTGACGGCGCTGTGTGAAGGCAACAAAATTAGCTGGCCGGATTTGTTTTTGGCGATGCTGGCGACGCACCTCAAGCTGGTGTCCGGCAGCGACAGGCTGACGTTCGGCATGATGGTGATGAACCGTATCGGTTCCGCCTCGCTGACGGTGCCGAGCATGCAGATGAATATCGTGCCGCTGTGCATTCAGGTGGATGAGCAGGCGGACTTTGTCACACTGGCGCAGCAGGTTGCCCGTACCAAGCGCACGCTGCGTCGTCATCAGCATTATCGCTATGAGCACTTACGGCGCGATCTGAACCGCGTCGGCGGCGAACAGCGCCTCTTCGGTCCGCTGATCAATATCATGCCGTTCGATCATCCGCTCAATTACGGATCGCTGTCATCCAGCACTCTGAATCTCAGTGCCGGGCCAGTAGAAGATCTGACGATCGAGATCCATTTCAAACCGGATGGCACACCGGTGCTGGATTTTGATGCTAACCCAGCTTGTTACAGCGCGGAAGCGCTTGCCAGTCTGCAAGAAACCCTGTTCACGCTGCTTCAACGCTGGCTGGCACAGCCGCAGCAGACCAGTGGCGAACTGCTGGGACGTTGGTTGCGTGAAGAACGCGAACTGTCGCTGATCACCAGCCGCGAGCCTGAGCCATTTGCCGAACCGGTTCTGACGGCGATCGCCAAACAGGCGCGTAAAAACCCGAACCATCCGGCGCTGACGCAGCGCGATCGACAGTACAGCTACCAGCAATTGCTGGATCTGAGCGATCAGGCTGCTGCGGCACTGCATGAGCGCGGCATTCAGCCCGGCGAACGCATCGGCATTATGCTGAACCGTAGTCCTGAAACCATCATTTGCCTGCTGGCCGTGATGCAGTGCGGTGCGGTGTATGTGCCGCTCGATCCTGAACAGCCGCGTGAACGTCAGCAGCACATCATCCAGATTGCTGGGCTGAGTACAATTGTGACGCAGGCGGACTACCAGCATCGGCTGGCGTCGGTCTTTTCCGGCGAGATCGTTCTGGCGGGGCATCTTCTGTCATCCAACGCACAGGCCGCCGCGCTACCGCCTGTGGAAGCGAGAGACGGGCAGATTGCCTATGTTATGTTCACATCGGGATCGACCGGATTGCCGAAAGGTGTGGAGATCGGCGCCAGCGCGTTGGATCACTTCACGGCGGCGGCACGTCAGCGCTACGGCCTGCGTGCGGCGGATCGCGTGCTGCAATTTGCCCCGTTCAATTTTGATGCCAGCATCGAAGAAATTTTTGCGACGCTGACCAGCGGGGCGACGCTGGTGCTGCGCACCGATGAGATGCTGGAATCGATTCCGACCTTTGTCGAACAGGTCGAAGAGCAGGCGATTACGCTGCTCGATCTGCCAACGGCATTCTGGAATGAATGGGTAGTGGGGCTGAAAACCGGCACGCTGGCCATGCCTTCCGCACTGCGTGCCATCATCATCGGCGGTGAAGCGGTGTACCCCGAACAGCTGGCGCAGTGGCAGCGTCATGCACCGAATACGCTGCGCTTAATCAATACCTATGGCCCCACCGAAACCACGGTAGTCGCGACCAGTTGCGATCTGCAAACGCAGTCTGCCGACGTGGCGCAGCTTCCTATTGGTCTGCCGTTGGCGGGCGTCAACGCGCTGATTTTGGCAGCGGGCGATCGCCCTGCGGCGGAAGGAGAACTGGTGCTGCTGGGGCCAACGCTGGCGGCGGGTTATATCGGTACAGAACACACGGCGTTTACGCAAATAGCGGTGGGCGATCAGGGTCTTCCGGCTTACCGCACTGGCGACAGAGTGCGGCTGGAAAAAGGACAGCTGCTGTACCTCGGGCGTATGGATAACGAATTTAAAATCAGCGGCTACAGGATCCAGCCGGGGGAAGTTGAAGCCCATCTGCTGGCGCAGCCGGACGTTGATGAAGCCTGCGTACAGGGCATTGTTTACCCTAACGGCGTGCGGCGTCTGGTGGCGTTTGTCGCCACGAAAGCGGGCGAGATCGATGCACGTGCGCTGAAGCAGCGCCTGAGCAGCGTGCTGCCGCCAGCGATGATCCCGACCGATTACCGCGCCTTCCGTCAGTTGCCAAAAACCGGCTCTAACAAGGTCGATCGCAAACGTCTGTTGGCGGAATACCGCGACGAGGCACCTGCGCAGGCGTTAGCCAGCGAAACCGAGAACCGGGTCAGCGCCATCTGGCAGCAGATCCTCGGCGTGTCGGGGATCCAATCGCGAGATAACTTCTTCGAACTGGGCGGACAGTCATTGCAGACCATCCAGATCGTTAATCGTCTGGCTGCCGAATTTTCCGTCAGCATCAAGGTGTCTGATGTGTTCGATCATCCCCAGCTCAGCGACTTCTGCCGCTATCTGGACGACAGGCTGTCACAGGATGAAAACAGCGTGGAAATGGTGTGGTAGGGAAAATGATGAACAAGGCACAACCTCTTCAGTTTGATTTCAGCGGCAAGACCGTCTGGGTAACCGGGGCGGCGAGCGGCATTGGCGAAAGCATTGCCCGCCAGTTTGTCGCGCTGGGCGCGAACGTGATCGGCTTCGATCGCGCATTCCGACATGACGATCATCCGTTTAGCTGTGTGACGCTGGATATCAGCGAGCCGGACAGCGTGGCGGCGGTGTGTCGCCAGCAGTTGGCGGAAACTGGGCTAGACGTTCTGGTCAATGCCGCTGGGATTCTGCGTCTCGGTGATATCGACGCGCTGAGCGTGGACGACTGGCACCAGTGTATTAACGTTAACGCCTCTGGTGCGTTTTACCTGCTGAACGCACTGGTTCCGCATTTCAAGCAGCAGCGCCGTGGCGCGATTGTCTGCGTCGGCTCCAATGCCGCTCATGTTCCCCGTATGCAAATGGCGGCGTACTGCGCGTCAAAAGCGGCGCTCACCAGCCTGTCTCACTGTGCGGGTCTGGAGTTAGCGCCTTACGGCGTGCGCTGCAATCTGGTGTCGCCGGGATCGACGGATACGCCGATGCAGCGCGGCATGTGGCACAGTGCGGATGCTGAGCAGCGCACTATCGCGGGCTTTCCTGACCAGTACAAACTGGGAATTCCTCTGGGCAAGATCGCTCAGCCGGAAGAGATCGCCAATACCGTGGTTTTTCTGGCTTCCGATCTGGCCAGCCACATCACCATGCAGGATGTGGTGGTGGATGGCGGGGCAACGCTGACGGCCTGATTTGCTGAGAGAGTGATAAGTCATGAAAGATATCGTAACGCTGTTAAAACAGTTGGAACGGCAGGGCGTTCGTCTGGCGTTGAATGCACAGGGGCAGCTGATTTCGCAGTCCAACAAAGACGCGATCACGGCAGAGATTGGGCGCACGATTAAGGAAAACAAAGACGCCATTGTGCGTTGTCTGACGGCGCAGCAGGCGTTTGAGCGCCCCATCACGCCGCAGAATGCGACGTCTGGCCCGCTGTCGTCATCACAGAGCGGGCTGTGGTTTATCGAACAGTACGAAGAGCAATCACACCTCTACAATATGCCGGTCTATTTTCGGCTGACCGGCACGCTGGATGTGGCGGCGCTGGAGTTTGCCTTTGACGCGCTGGCGCAGCGCCATGCCAGCTTGCGCACCCGTTTTGTGGTCAATGAACAAGGCAAGGGTGAACAGCGTATCGATGCGTATCAACCGTTTGTGATACAGCATGATGACTTCTCACGGTTGCCGGAAGCCGAACGGGAAGGGCGTTTGCAGCAGCAGGTGAAAGCAGAAATCAGCCGTCCGTTCGATCTCACGGCGGGCGATCTTACCCGCGTGCGGCTGGTGAAGATGAGCGAACGGGTGCACATTCTGCTGATCACCCAGCACCATATTATTTCCGATGGTTGGTCGGTGAAGAATATGTTCGCGGACTTCAAACCGGCTTTTCTTGCTTGTCAAAATCGCCAGCCTCATCCCGTCGAACCGACCCAACTTAACTATATCGATTACGCGCACTGGTTTAATTCCGCCTCGTTTCTGGATTACCACAACGAATTCAAACCGTTCTGGGTTGAGCGTCTGACGGGGATCCCCGAAGTGCACAGTCTGCCGCTGGATAAACCGCGTCCGGCGCATCAGAACAGCGGTGGGGAGGTGATCTTCTCCGCGATCAACAACGATCTGTGGGATAAATTCAAGCGCCTGTGCCAGCGTTATAACACGTCTAATTTCATTGGTCTGCATGCAGTGTTTTCCTTGATGCTGGCGCGCATCAGCGGCGAGAAAGATATCGTGATTGGTTCACCACTGGCCTACCGCGAGCGGCCGGATATCGAAGATGTCGTCGGCTTTTTCGTTAACACCATCGTGCTGCGCACCCAGTTGCAGGACAGCCAGAGTTTCGTGGATTACCTGCAATACTGCCGCGAGCAGGATCTGTCGGCTTTCGATCATCAACTCTACCGTTTTGAAGCATTAAGCGAGGCGATCGGTTCCGATCGCACCACTGCGATCAACCCGATCTTCCAGGTGATGCTGGTTTATCAGGCCAAAGTAGATTTCAACGATCTGATCCCCGGTTGTGATGCGGCGGAAGAAACCTCGCCCGTGCTGCCTGCCAAGACCGATATTTCGGTCAAGGTGACGGAGCTGATGGGCGAGGTGCGGCTGGACTGGCTGTTTGCTACTGCGCTGTTTGAGCGCCAGACGATCCAGTATTACGCCGACCGCTTTATCCGGCTGATTGAAGCCGTCGTTGAGGCCCCCGAAACCGATGTCTGGCACCTGCCGCTGATGGAAGCGGAGCGGTTTGCTGCCGTGCTGGCGGAAAGTCAGCAACTGCCGCGTAGCTATCCGCAGCCACAGTTGACGGTAACCGATGTGATTGAAGCGATGGCACAGTGCGCTCCACAGCAGCTGGCGATTGCTTTTGATGGTGAACAGCGCACGGATACGCTGACGTATGCCGAACTGAACAGGCAGGCGAATCAGCTGGCGCATTGGCTGCACCGTCAGGGGCTGGGCGAACAGTCGCTGGTTGGCGTGCTGGCGAAACGCGATCGCTATTTTGTCATTGCGCTGCTGGCTATCTGGAAAGCGGGTGCTGCCTATGTGCCGCTGGATCCCGACTATCCGCCGGAGCGGCTGCGCCACATCATTACCGATGCCAATCTTGCCGTCATTCTCGGCGGCGATGGGCAGCAACTGGCGCAGTGGTCTGCCGAACAGTGCATCGATCTGACCGATCCTACGGTTGTCGCGCAGTGGCACGATCTGCCGGGCGATGAACCGCCAGCTATTCCGCGCCATGCACAGCAACTGGCACAGGTGATCTACACCTCGGGATCGACCGGTTTGCCGAAGGGCGTCATGATCGAACACGGTTCGCTGATCAATCTACTGGACGATCATCGCGATCGCATCGCGTTCACGCCGCAAAGCACCATGTTCAACTGCATGTCGCTCTCGTTTGACGCCGGTAACATGACGACGCTGCTGCCGCTGAGCAGCGGTGGCACGCTGGCGTTTGGCGAACCCAACGATCGGGCGATTATGCAGGCCGAACAGGCGGGCGCGACACATCTGATCCTGCCGACGGCGCTGATGTCGATTCTCGATCCACAGCAGGTTAAGGGCATTCAGGCGATTGGCATGGGCGGAGAAGCCTGCCCGAACGCAGTGGTGGAAAACTGGGCTGATAAGGTGGCGCTGTACAACATGTACGGGCCGACGGAGTGTACCGTCACGGCGTTGAGCACCCGTCTGCGCAAAGGCCAGCCTGTCACTATCGGTAAACCGCTTACTCATATTCAGGCGCTGATTCTGGATGCGGCCGGGCAACTGTGTCCGGCAGGCGTACCGGGAGAGCTGTGTCTTGCGGGGCTTGGGCTGGCGCGTGGCTACCTCAACCAGCCACAAATGACGGCCAGCCGCTTTGAACACATCACGTTGAATGACGTGAATAATGTCGAACACGGCACGGCGACGCTGCGCATTTATCGCACGGGCGACAAGGCCAGACTGCTGAACAACGGCGACTATGAATACTGTGGCCGTATTGATGAGCAGATCAAGCTGCGCGGCTACCGCATTGAACCGGGTGAAATCGAGGCACAGTTGGCGGCAGTATGCCCGTCTCTGAAACAGGTTAAAGTCATCGTGGCACAGGTGGGAAACCGTCCGGCGTTGGTTGCCTATGGCACGGTGAAAGCGGGCAGCAGCACGCCGGAACCCGCCGCCGTGCTGATTGATGTCGCAAAGCATCTGCCAGAATACATGGTGCCGTTCCGACTGATTCTGCTAGAAGACATGCCGCTGACGCCGAACGGCAAGCTCGATACGAAACAGCTGCCGCCGGTGCTGGAAACCAGCGAGGGCGACGGCGAAGCCGATAATCCGCTGGAAGCCGATGTGCTGGCGATTTGGCGCAGCGTGCTGAATACGCCGTTGGGCGTTGAAGACGATTTCTTCCGCTTAGGCGGTGATTCCATTCTCAGTATCCAACTGACCACCCGCCTGCGCAGTGCGGGCTATGTCTGCACGGTGAAGGACGTTTTCGAAGCGAAGAGCGTGCGGCGTCTGTGCCGCGTGCTGGCGCAGAATAACCGTGACACAGGCATTGTCGCGGAGCAGGGCACGCTGGAAGGCGAATTCGCGCTGCTGCCGATTCAGCGCTGGTTTATGGAGCAGCCGCTGGCACGTCCAGAACACTGGAATCAGGCGGCGATGATCCAACTGCCGGACGTGGATACCGAACGACTTACCACGCTGTTGCAGGCGCTGATGGCGCAGCATGACGCGCTGCGTCTGGCTTGTGATGCCGACGGGCAACGTTATCTGACGGAGGTGCCTTGCCCTGTTGTGTCGACGCTGGATTATCGCCAGCTTGGCGATGACGGCCTGCAACAGGCGTTTACCGCGTTGCAGAGTGAATTCGATCCCGCGCAGGGAAGAACGATGGGGTGTGCGCTGGTGCGACACCATCCGCAGGCGGACACGGCGGTGTTCCTCGCTTTCCACCATCTGGTGATTGACGCTGTATCCTGGCGCATTCTGGTTGACGATCTGGAGCGGCTGTACCTCGGTGAAGCGCTGGCGCCGAAAACGTCGAGCTATCGCCAGTGGGGGACAGCGCTGCATAACTACGCTACACAGCATGCGGATCAGTTAACGTACTGGCAGGCGCAGGAAGACGGCGTGGATCAGGCAGCGCTGCTGGCGGCGAAAGATCCGCAGGGCCAGGCCAGCGCCGCGATTCTGACGCTGGATGCTGAAACCACAGGCCAACTGGCGAGTGAGGCCAATCGTGCCTTTAATACCGAAGTTAGCGATTTGCTACTGGCGGCACTAACCCGCACGCTAAACGATCTCGGCTGGGGCGACAACGCGCGCATCATGCTGGAAGGGCACGGCCGCGAAGCGATTGATCCGACGCTGGATGTCAGCCGCACGGTGGGGTGGCTTACCAGCACCTATCCGGTGTGCCTGCAAGATAAGCCTGATTGGGCTTCCCTGATTAAATCCAGCAAGGAACAGCTGCGTCAGGTGCCGGATAAAGGCGTTGGGTTTAACCCGTTACGCTACTACCATCCGCAGGGCAATGCGCTGACACTGTCGCCGATTGTGTTCAACTACCTCGGGCTGTCGGTTCAGGCTGCTGGCACATGGCGTCCGGTTGACGTCGCGCCGGGCTGCTGTGTGTCTCCAGAGAATAAACCGGCGGAGGTTATCAGTCTTCACGGCGGTATTGCTGGCGGGCAGTTAACGCTGCGTCAGGTCGGCTGCCTCAATCAGCGCGACAGCGAACGTCTGATGGTGCGACTGACGGAGAATCTGCGGGCGCTGACGGCAGCTTGTCTGGCCCAGTTGCACCACGGCACGGCCTTTACCCCCAGTGATTTCCCGGCGGTTGTGCTGAGCCAGACGCAACTCGATAGCCTGTCGCAGCGTTATGACATCGACACCTTGTTGCCGCTGTCATCGCTCCAGCAGTCGATGTTGTATCACCGCCTGCGCTGTCCGCAGGATGATGCTTATCATCTTCAAACGCCGATTCGCTATGCGCAGGCGCTGGATGTGGAAGGTTATCGTCAGGCCTGGCAGCGTCAGATTCAGCGTTTCCCAGCGCTGCGTGCCGCACTGGAAAGCGAATATGCCAGCGTGCAGGTGATTGTGAAGCGGGCAGACCTGCCTTTCTACTATCAGGATGTGGCGCAGGACGCCGATCCACTGGCGGTCATCGAGCGCTATCGCCAGCAGGATTTACGTTCAGGATTTGACTTGTCGCAGCCGCCGCTGTTGCGCATTGCCTGTTTCCGTTTGGGCGAACAGGACTACCGGGTGCTCCTGAGCTGTCACCATAGCGTGATTGATGGCTGGAGCGGGCCACAGCTGCTGGGTGCGGTACACCGCGATTATCGGCTACTGATGAACGGCCAGACATTCATGCACGGCGAAACACCCGCGATTCAGGTGGATCGCGCCTATGTGGATCATGCGCTGCACGCCGTGGCGCAGCAGCCTGGCGTTGAGGCTTTCTGGCAGCAGCGGCAAGCGCTTCTGGTGCAGACGAACGATGTGGCGATGCTGTTTGCGGCGACGGGGAAACGCGCCGATCTCAGCCAGCATCTGACGCAGGTTGAACCGCAGGTCACCGGTGTGAGCCTGAACGAGCAGGCTCAGGCGACGCTAACCGCTTTTGCCCGTGAGGTGGGCGTCACGCACAGCATTATTGCGCAATATGCCTGGCACCGGCTGCTGGCGCGCTCGACTGGCGATGCGGTCAGTATTGTCGGCAACGTGCTGTCGGGCAGGGAAAGTCCGGTGGAGGACGTGGCGAGTAGCGTAGGTCTGTACATCAACAGCCTGCCGCTGGCGTTGAGCTGGCAGCAACCGGTATCGCTGCAACAGCATCTGGTGCAGTTGCAGAATGAGCTGATGGCGATGAATCAGCATGCTACGCAGTCGTTGATTGCACTGACGGCTGGACGTTCGCGTCTGTTCAACAGCCTGTTTATTTATGAAAATTATCCTGGCGCGAAAGCGGAGCAGGGCCAACGTGCTGACGATCCGCATCGGTTATCCCCCGAATTCTCCGCCGCCTATGAAAAAGTCGAAATGCCGCTGAATCTGGTGGTGCGTGAGCAGGCGGGCTGCATGCTGCTGCGCTTCGAGTTTGACGCCGATGTGCTGGACAGTGCGCAGGCGCGTCGGGTGCTGATGCGCTGGCATGACGAAGTGGTGGCGCTGGTGAATAGCTCACCGCAGCAGCCAGCCGAGATCGTTGGACATAATAAGGTGGAAGATGCGGCGATGAAACAGGCTGTCACGCCGGATAGCCGCGCTGGCTCGCCTGATACGCCGTCTGCCCAGTCGCTGCTGCGCGTGTGGGCGCAGGCGCTGAAACTCAGTGAACCTAGCCTCAGTGAATCCGGCCTCTGGTCACAGACGCTGTGTGAAAGCGGTGTCGATTCGCTCCAGCGTATTGCGCTGGCACAGGCATTGAGCCGTGCGTTAGCGCAACCAGTGAGCGTGGCGTTATTACAACGCTACCCGTCACCGCAGGCGCTGAGCGGGTATCTGGCACAGTCGAGGGTTACCGCCAATGAGGAAACGCTGTCATGACAGGGAACGATGAAGCAGTGGAGAACCCGCTGGCAGATATCCAACAGCCCACGGCCTTCGGGCAGCGGGTGGGTGCCGCGCATGGTGAACAGCGGCACAGCAGTGAGCTGATTCAGCACTATCCCGCGCCGCTGGTGAGTGCGGCGTGGAGCTGGCTACTGTACAAATACAGCGGTGAAGAGCAGGTGTGTGCCGCGCTCGTCACGGCCGATCGTCCTGATAACGTAAGGCCGCTGATCGTGCATTTTCAACAGCGCGATCGTCTCGTCAGCGAGTGGATCGCCGCCGTGGGATCGTCGTGCGATCCTCAGTCTGCGTCAGAGCTTCTGGCAGCAGACATCCAACACGCGCTGTTTAGCAGCCTGCTGATCGTGGGGGAGATGGCATCGTTATCTGTGGTAGTACAAAAAGCGGCGCAAAATGTTGCGCTGATCGTACAAGTTCAAAACGATCGGGTCATTCTGACCGCACCTGACGGGCAGTTCGATAATCGGCAGCTACAGCGTATTGCTCGCCATCTCACGCAGCTACTTGATGGCCTACTGGCACCACGCTGGGAACGGCTGGCGCAGATCCGCCTCAGTCCGCGGGTGGCAATGTTACCGCACCGGGCGACGACGCATGCGCTGCACGATGAACTGCTGGCGCGCCTGACTCAGGAAGCGCGTCAGGATTGCGTGGCGATCGCCTTTCAGGATCGCGAAATTCGCTATCGGGAACTGCTGCAACGCGTGGCGCTGATTCAACAGGCACTGGCTACACAGGGGGTGGCTGCGGGTCAGCGTGTGGGGCTGCATCTCAGTCGCCAGCCTGACACCATCGCGGCGCTGCTGGCCTGCCTGTTTTCTCAGGTAACGTTTGTGCCGCTGGAGCCGGATTTTCCGGGGGAGCGTCTACAGGCGATTCAGCAGGAGGCGGCGTTGGCAGCGGTCTTGCAGGACGGCTATACCGGCGGTTCGCTGGCGTTTGACTGCCCGATACTGAACCTCTGCGATTTACCGTATGCGGCCAGTGATTCCACGGCGAGCGTACAGCTGGCGCGGGCCGGTGGGCCGGAAACGGCGGCCTACATGATGTTTACCTCCGGTTCGACGGGGAAACCAAAAGGCGTTGTGATTGGTCAGCGGGCGCTGCAAACCTTTATTCATGCCAGTGTAGAGCGGCTGGCGTTAACGGATAAAGCCAACTGGCTGCTGATTACCACGCTGGCGTTTGATATCTCCATGTTGGAAGTGTTTGCGCCGCTGTGGGTCGGTGGCGTGCAGCACCTGACCACGCATGAAGAATACAAAGATCCGCAGGCGGTCGCGGCGTATTTGCAGGCTCGGCCGGACATCAACGTATTGCAGGCCACACCCGCTTTCTGGCGCATGATGTTCAAAGCGGGCTGGCAGGGTAAATCCGATCTGGTCGCGCTGTGCGGCGGTGAAGCGCTGGATCTGCGACTGGCACAGCGTCTGGTTAGTCGTTGCAGGACGCTGTGGAATTGCTATGGGCCAACCGAAGCGACAATTTGGTCGCAGATGGCGCAGATCGACGGTGCCGCGTTGGAAAACCAGCACACGGTTGCTTTGGGCAATACGCTGGCGGGCTATCAGCATTTGGTGATCGATGACGATCGCCATCCGTTAGAAGAAGGGATGGTCGGCGAACTGTGCATTCTCGGTGAAGCGCTGAGTAGCGGATACTGGTTGCGTGACGATCTGACGCAGGATCGTTTTATTCAGCAGGTGGAATCCGGGCAGCGAATGTATCGCACTGGCGATAAAGTCCGGCTGCTGGCGGACGATCGTTATCAGTATCTTGGTCGCTTCGACGATCAAGTAAAATTACGGGGATTTCGCATCGAATTAGGAGAGATCGAAGCGCAATTGAAACGGATCGAACAAGTGCAGGATGCGGCCGTCAAGCTTCAGGGGGAAGGGGATGAGGCGGTACTGGTCGGCTACGTTGAGTATAAACCCGGCTCAGAGATGACCAAACTGGCGCTGCGCAAACAGCTGCATCAGTTCTTACCAGCTTACATGGTGCCAGGGCGCATTGTGGTGCTCGACAAGCTGCCGAAAACCGGCAGCGGCAAGGTCGATCGCAAGCGCCTGACTGACGTCTGACAGTAGGAGGGGCAGCGCTGCTGCCCCTCCTAATCGCGTAAAACATGGTATTTCGGGCACGACAATAGTGCGTATCAGAACGATTGCAATGTACTGATTTTGCCCTGTTGCCAGTTGGTGTCAGATTGACGCAGTGCCTGACTGATATCTGCAAGGCTGTTGGACGGGAGGGTTTTCGGTAGCAAATCCAGTCCGATCGTTGAGAATATCTGGCCGTAGCTATTGCGTAGTTCTGCATAGGCCAGATCTTGACGCAAACTGGCGTTGAGTGCGTTCAGCTCACCTTGAATCAACTGTAGTTCACCGATGCTGTTAGCCTTATAGCGGTTTCTCAGCTGTTCGACGATTTTAGTGTCAAGATTGCGCAATTCTGAACTGGTTTTATATTGTCGCTGCGCCTCATTGAAGTTGGCTCGGGCGATGTATAACTGTGCCATAATTGCCAGTGACATCGCCTGGCGCTGCATTTCCGACACGGACTCGTTAGCCTGAGCGGCTTTACGCGCGGCTGGGCCGGACAGCAGATTGAACAGGTTCCAGGTGGCTTTCACGCCGACGTCAGCCCAGCTGTTGTTGACCAGAAAAGAGTTGCTGTCATAGTGGCCACCTGCGCTGATTTCCACGCCGGGTAGCATACGCAGCAGCGCTTTACGGGTTTCAGCGGCATGAATTCGCACCTGATAATCCTGCTCGCGTAGTTCTGGGCGACTGACCAGCGCCGCTTCTTCCAGCACCTTCACATCGACATTCAGCTGCGGTACGGTTTCGTCACCGCTTTGTGGCAACGCAAGCTTGTAGGCCGTATCCAATGGCAGGTTCATCAAGGTTGCCAGCTCAGTCTTGGCTAGCGACAGTGCGCGACGCTGTTCCTCCAATTGGCGTGTGGCGTCGATCAGGGCGCGTTGGTAGCTAAGGACTTCAATGGGGTCGCCAATCTGCTGTGACGACATGTGTTCGCTCGCGTCACGCGCAGCGTTGACACGGACGATCAGGCCATCAATCTGTCCCAATAAGCGTTCAGCTGCCACGGCGCGCCAGTAGGCGGAGCGTACGTCTTGCTGGATGGTGTGCACGACTTTGCGTTTACGCTCTTCGGCAATCCAGCGCTGATCTGATTTTTGCTGGGCGGTCACGTAGCTGACGCCAAAGTCGAGCACGTTCCACACCATAGTCAGATCGGCTACATCTCGGTCGCGGTCCTGTGAGGTGGAAGGTTCCAGAGAAGTACGTCCTGTTTCCACGCTGCGGCTACTGGAGGCACTCATATTATTACGCCCCACGTAGCCCGCTGATGCCGCCAGTTTCGGCAACATATCGTAGCGTGCTAGCTCCACCTGCTGCTGGCTCAGCGCATATTCCATCACTTTTAAGCGTGATTCGAGGTTATATTTCAGCGCACGTGCCATGGCATCATACAGCGTGATCGGTGCCGTGACGGGCTCCTGCTGGCTGAACATGGCGACTCGGTCTTGCTGGCTGCGTTGTCCGCTTTCGACCTTGCTGATCGGCTGGGTGGTCACGGCACAGCCGCTGGCGGCTAGCACGATGGCGCTAAGGCTAAATAGTTTCCGACCCTTTAACACGATTCCGCTCCTCGTCATTATCATCATTACCAATGTTATTTTTGTGATGGTTCTGGTTGTTCTTGCGATCGTCTTGCGTATCGCCGTTGCTGCGCTGCCGCGCAGGGTTATCCCTGCTGCTGACCACTTTCCTGCAATGCTTGCTCAATGGCCGCAAGACGTTGCTGTTTCGAATCACCTATCTGTTGTAATTGCTGATGCAGCGAGGGCGTAAATGCCACCGAGCGCCCAGTGCCGTCATCAGTGTTATTCATTGCGTTATTCGCCCCATCGAGCGGAATATCCTTCCAACTGCCGCCGGAGAAGACCTCCATTGGCGTCAGTGAAGGCAGATAGATCCCTGAGAACGTGCTAGCCAGCGATGAGGTGCCGCCTAAAGCGGGATCTTTGCTGAAGCTGGGGAAGGAACCTAGTGTGCTGTCGAAGTTAATGCCAATGCCGCTGGCGGCTCCACGTCCGAAAGTGCCCGCCATCTGACTCGTTGGGAGGGGGCCTCCGTCGGTGTTCTGGCGTCCGGTAGCAAAAATGGCAGACATCACTGACTTCGGTACGCCGTCGTTACCCACGGTGAAACTGCCGAGCGATGGATTGGCAATCAGACCATCCAATGCCGGCAGTGCTATCGTGGCATCTTGCGTAAACAACGGGCGTGTATCGCTGACTGACGGCGTCCGGCCAAGACCGTCGTTGGCTTTGAACTGAGGATCGCCGCTTACAAAACTGCTCGTCACCGTCAGGCCAAAGCTGGTGCTGATGGACGTATTACTGCCGTCGGTGGCCGTGACCCGGATTACCAAGGTACCGACATCTGCATTGCCCGGCGTGCCGGAGAAGGTGCCGATGGTCGGATCGAAGCGCAGCCAGCTCGGCAGCGGTGATCCGTTGGCGAGGGTGGCGCTCAGCGTCAGCGTGTCACCATCAGGATCGCTAAAGGTGCCGTCAGGCACGGTAAAGTTGAAGCCACCGCCCTGATCCACGCTTTGCGGCGGGATTGGCGTGGCGACCACCGGGGCATCGTTAACGTTAGTCACCGTCAGGCCAAAGCTGGTGCTGATGGACGTATTACTGCCGTCGGTGGCCGTGACCCGGATTACCAAGGTGCCGACATCTGTATTGCCCGGCGTGCCGGAGAAGGTGCCGATGGTCGGATCGAAGCGCAGCCAGCTCGGCAGCGGTGATCCGTTGGCGAGGGTGGCGCTCAGCGTCAGCGTGTCACCATCGGGATCGCTAAAGGTGCCGTCAGGCACGGTAAAGTTGAAGCCACCACCCTGAGCCACGCTTTGCGGCGGGATTGGCGTTGCGACCACTGGGGCATCGTTAACGTTAGTCACCGTCAGGCCAAAGCTGGTGCTGATGGACGTATTACTGCCGTCGGTGGCCGTGACCCGGATTACCAAGGTGCCGACATCTGCATTGCCCGGCGTGCCGGAGAAGGTGCCGATGGTCGGATCGAAGCGCAGCCAGCTCGGCAGCGGTGATCCGTTGGCGAGGGTGGCGCTCAGCGTCAGCGTGTCACCATCGGGATCGCTAAAGGTGCCGTCAGGCACGGTAAAGTTGAAGCCACCGCCCTGATCCACGCTTTGCGGCGGGATTGGCGTGGCGACCACCGGGGCATCGTTAACGTTAGTCACCGTCAGACCAAAGCTGGTGCTGATGGACGTATTACTGCCGTCGGTGGCCGTGACCCTGATCACCAAGGTACCGACATCTGCATTGCCCGGTGTGCCGGAGAAGGTGCCGATAGCAGGATCGAAGCGTAACCAGTTTGGCAGCGGCGACCCGTTGGCGAGGGTGGCGCTCAGCGTCAGCGTGTCACCATCGGGATCGCTAAAGGTGCCGTCAGGCACGGTAAAGTTGAAGCCACCCCCCTGAGCCACGTTTTGCGGCGGGATTGGCGTGGAGACCACTGGGGCATCGTTAACGTTGGTAACGGTCAGGCCAAAGGTGGTGCTGACCGAGGCGTTGCTGCCGTCGGTGGCGGTGACCTTGATGGTCAGGCTACCCACATCCCCATTGGCCGGTGTGCCGGAGAAGGTGCCGGTAGCGGGGTTAAACGACAGCCAGGATGGCAACGCGGTGCCGTCCGCCAGCGTGGCACTGAGCGTCAGCGTATCGCCGTCAGGGTCAGTAAAGGTGCCTGCGGGAACGGTGACATTCAGGTTGCCACCTTGTGCAATGCTCTGCGCGGCAATCGTGCCGGAGACCACTGGGGCATCGTTAACGTTGGTAACGGTCAGGCCAAAGGTGGTGCTGACCGAGGCGTTGCTGCCGTCGGTGGCGGTGACCTTGATGGTCAGGCTGCCCACATCCCCATTGGCCGGTGTGCCGGAGAAGGTGCCGGTAGCTGGGTTAAACGACAGCCAGGCTGGCAACGCGGTGCCGTCCGCCAGCGTGGCACTGAGCGTCAGCGTATCGCCGTCAGGGTCAGTAAAGGTGCCTGCGGGAACGGTGACATTCAGGTTGCCACCTTGTGCAATGCTCTGCGCGGCAATCGTGCCGGAGACCACCGGGGCTTCATTAACGTTGGTGACCGTCAAACTAAAGGTGGTGCTGACCGAGGCGCTGCTGCCGTCGGTGGCGGTGACTTTGATGGTCAGGTTGCCAATATCACCACTGGCGGGAGTGCCAGAGAAGGTGCCCGTGGCTGGGTTAAACGACAGCCAGGATGGCAGCGCGGTGCCGTCCGCCAGCGTGGCACTGAGCGTCAGGGTATCGCCCGCGTCCGCATCGGTAAAGAGTCCCGACGGGAGCGTGAAGTTCAGGCTGCTGTCCTGCGCAACACTCTGTGGCGGAACGGTGCCGGAGACCACCGGAGCATCGTTCACATTGGTAACGGTCAAGCCAAAGGTGGTGCTGACCGAGGCGTTGCTGCCGTCGGTGGCGGTGACTTTGATGGTCAGGCTGCCCACATCCCCATTGGCCGGTGTGCCGGAGAAGGTGCCGGTAGCTGGGTTAAACGACAGCCAGGATGGCAACGCGGTGCCGTCCGCCAGCGTGGCACTGAGTGTCAGGGTATCGCCCGCGTCCGCATCGGTAAAGAGTCCCGACGGGAGCGTGAAGTTCAGGCCGCTGTCCTGCGCCACACTCTGTGGCGGAACGGTGCCGGAGACGACAGGGGCTTCATTAACGTTGGTGACGGTCAGGCCAAAGGTGGTGCTGACTGAAGCGTTGCTGCCGTCGGTGGCGGTGACCTTGATGGTCAGGCTGCCCACATCCCCATTTGCCGGTGTGCCGGAGAAGGTGCCGGTAGCTGGGTTAAACGACAGCCAGGCTGGCAGCGGGGTGCCGTCCGCCAGCGTGGCACTGAGTGTCAGGGTATCGCCCGCGTCCGCATCGGTAAAGAGTCCCGACGGGAGCGTGAAGTTCAGGCCGCTGTCCTGCGCAACACTCTGTGGCGGAACGGTGCCTGAGACCACCGGAGCATCATTCACATTGGTAACGGTCAAGCCAAAGGTGGTGCTGACCGAGGCGTTGCTGCCGTCGGTGGCAGTGACTTTGATGGTCAGGCTGCCTACATCCCCATTGTCTGGTGTGCCAGTGAAGGTGCCGGTAGCTGGGTTAAACGACAGCCAGGCTGGCAACGCGGTGCCGTCCGCCAGCGTGGCACTGAGCGTCAGGGTATCGCCCGCGTCCACATCGGTAAAAAGTCCCGACGGGAGCGTGAAGTTCAGGCCGCTGTCCTGCGCAACACTCTGTGGCGGAACGGTGCCGGAGACCACTGGGGCATCGTTGACGTTGGTGACGGTCAGGCCAAAGGTGGTGCTGACCGAAGCATTGCTGCCGTCGGTGGCGGTGACCTTGATGGTCAGGCTGCCCACATCCCCATTGTCTGGTGTGCCAGTGAAGGTGCCGGTGGCCGGGTTAAACGACAGCCAGGATGGCAGCGGGGTGCCGTCCGCCAGCGTGGCACTGAGCGTCAGGGTATCGCCATCCGGATCGGTAAAGGTGCCGGCGGGTAAGGTGACATTCAGAGTGTCCCCTTGTGCAATGCTCTGCGCGGCAATCGTGCCGGACACTACCGGAGACGCATTGTTACTCGCAGTCAATGTCAAGGTAGAGGTTGCGGTGCTACTGGCATCATCATTGGCCGTTACCGATACGGTCCGATTTCCTGCCGTTGGCGTAGCGGCTACGTTGGCATACACAATGGCACGTAGCGCGATCTGGAAGGCTTCCTGCGTCGCACCGCCTGTCAGCGTCAGCGTCTGGCTACCATTGCCGGTTACGTTGATGCCGGCAGCATGGGCAGCGAGCAATGCCTGCCGTGAAAGGGATAAGGACTCACTGCTACCGTCTGTCGTTCCTGCCAAATTGAGCGTCAGCGTCCAGAGGCGGGAATCCCCGTCGGTTTGACTCAGGGTTGCTAAGGCATCCGTCACAGAAATGCCCGTAGCGGCGGAAGCGGCGGGTACCGTCGTGGAGTAATTATTGCCTGTGGTGCTGCCATTCAAATCGACCTGCGGGGCGGTACCAGCAGCAAACTGCGATTCATAAGCGCCAATATCAATGGCGCCTTGCCGTACCCTATCCAAGCCGCGTACATCTGTCTCACCCGTAACATAGAAACGGTTGCCTTGATTAATCGCATTGCTGGCCGTGGCGGCCAGTCGCGGATCGGATGACGACACCTGATTCACGCTGCCACTCAGGATGTTGTTGCCACCGTACAAGGTGTAGCTGCCGCCGGCGGGTTGTCCCGTTGGGGTGTAGGCGACAATATCCTGACTGGTGCCGGTGATGATGGAATTGCGCACGCTGGCGACCCAATTGAGGGCATTATTGATAAATTCGAAGACGATGCCGTTGTCCTGCCCGGTAATGGTGGTGTTGATCAGGCTGATGTGGGTGCTGGTGGGGTTACCCTGATTCCCGGTTAACCACAACCCACTGATACCGAAGGTGCTGCCTGCCGGGTTAATACCGGTATTGTTGGTGATGGCGGAATTGGTGATCGACAGGGACACTGTTTGCTGGGTACTGGACACAAACAGTCTGATCACCCCTTCATTCAAATTGCCAATCATCAGGTTGTCGTGAATATTCACCCGGTCAAAATCGAAGTTGTAGCTGCCGGGGGCAATGTTAAACAGGTCGAAGACGCCATTGCCGAACATGGTGTCACGGTTGCCTGAAATATCCACGTTGTACAGCCGGAAGTTGACATCGCTGGCACTGTAGCTGATCCCAAACACGCCGCCGGTGTCGGTACTGTAATCGGTGGTGAAATTGGTCAGTGTCAGGTTTTGGATGGCCAGGGTGATCGACCCGGTAACGATTTGAAAACCGGAATAGCCGCCACCGTTCAGGGTGAAACTCTGGCCGTCAATCAGTACGCTGTCGGTCGGCGATAGCAGCGAACTGGCCAGCGTCACGTCGGTTTGGAACACAATACGGTCAATACCCGCCGTGTTATTTGCCCAATACAGGGCTTCACGCAGACTGAGCCCGCCGCCGTCATTGGCATCCTCTTGCACCGAACTGCCGAAAGTTGCATTGTCGCCGATATCATCCCCGGCGGTGACAAACAAGGCGCTGTTGCTGGTAAGCACGTTGACGCTTGAGGTCAGGTTGAGTGCTGTGCTGTTGTTACTGCTGCCGTTGTCGCTGACCGCGCTCAGGGTGACAGCGCGCGTAGCCGCGGTGGCGCTGGCGCTGGTATTACCATAGCGCAAGCCATCCACCAGTCCGGCGATCTCACTGTTACTGGCGCTCATGCCGCTCAATTGCAGGGTGACGGTGTTACCGGAGCGTGTCACGCTGTAGCTGCCGATACCGGTCAGGGTGCCGGAATTGTTGGCGCTCAGGCTGATGTTATTGCCGCCAACGTTGATAAATTCGCCGCTGTCGGTGGCATTGGAAACCGTCAACGTTAGCGAACTAAAGGTCTGGCCGCTGTCGTTGGTATTGGCGCTGACACCGCTGAACAGATCAATCGAACCCGCCATACCGCCGATAAATACCGGGTTGCTGCCAGTGGCGCTGAGTGTCGGCGCTGTGCCCGCGCTGGTCGTGGTGGCATCAACCTTAACTACACTGACCGTATTATTACCTGCACTGTCCCTCGCCACCACATACACATCATACGCAGTGCTGGCGGCAAGGCCGGCCAAGGTAAAGCTAAAGTTGAATGGCGAAGAACCCAGCACCTGGCTGCCGGAGGCGGTGGCGCTGCTGCCTGTGGCGGTTTGCCCGGCGATCACTTGCGTCGCGGTTGGGGCACTGGCACCGTCAGCCACCACCACATAATACACATTGCCAGTTTCAGTGAGGCTGCCGCTCAGGTTAAAACCGCCCGCGGTGGCGTTGGACACGCTGGGTGACTGGTCAAACGTGGGGGCGATATCATCTACCACCACCAATGACACCACTTTGTCATAGGTAGCGGCACCGTCAGATACCTGTAGGCGTACCGAGTAGGTTCCCGCTGCCATGCCAGTGGCGTTGACTGCTTTTAGGGTGTTGCCGCTAATGGTGAAGAGCGCGTTATCGGTACTGCCGCTGCCACTCACCAGACTGTAGGTAAACACCGAGGAATCCACATCGGTCGCCGTCAGGGTGGCAACAGTGCCGTTGCTGCCGAGCGATTGCGCAAAGGTGGTGGCAGAGAGCGTAATATCGGTCGGTGCATCGTTCACCGGCACCACGGTGATGGCGCTGCTGATATTCGGCGCAACGGTATTGTTGCTGGTGCCGGAATCGGTCAGTTGCGTCAGCGTGACCGTGCGTGTGGCATTGCCGGGGTTGTCGCTGCTGTTGCCGTAGGTCATGCCGGACAGCAGGCTGCCCATGTCGCTGTTGCTTAGCGTGGCACCGGTGATGCTGACGGTGGCGATACTGCCGCTCAGGCTGACACTGGCGGTGCCAAAGCCGCTGCCGAGCGAGACGCTGTTACCGTTGCTGAGCGCGACATTGATGCCGTGAAGGGTCAGGTATTCGGTGCTGCCCGCAACGTTGCTAACGGTGAATGCCGCACTGGTGAAAGTCTGGCCGGTATCTTGGGTATCGACGCTGACACCAGTAAACAGGCCGACAGCCGTGCCGTTCTCGGTATAGGTGGGGTTGGTCCCAGTGGCTGTGACGCTGGGAACGTTATCGGTGGACGCAGCGAGAGGTGCGGTGACGATATTATCCCATGTAACAGTACCGTTACCGGTTGCTGTTGTTGTTAATCTCACCTCGTCAATATTTTGAAATGCATTGGAGAGTGTCGCCGTCTGGAATGTTGTCGTGAGGGTGATGGTTTGCGTTACACCTGCCACCGCGCTACCGTCTTTATAGCCAGTGATGGTGAACGTTGATGCGTAATTACCTAGCCCTCTAAGATCAATACTCGATAGTTTGAACTCGCTGCCATCCGTCGATTTAAACGCAAAATAGTTAAGATTTCCCCCAGGAGTAACAATCGTATTCAGAACCTGATTACCGCTAAGTGAAACAGTTTGAATTGTTACATTGCCAGTACTGTTAGCAACGTAGGTAAAACCGTTGTTGGGGTCGTCATAAGTTTGGAGACCCGGTTGGACGTTGACAAATGACGTCGTGCCTGAGAACTGTGAGAAATCGTTAGTGCCATACGTTGGGGAAGCCAACAAGCTATTGTATTCTTGCGCGATGGTCCCCAGTGCCGCGTCGGTTGTCTCTATCTTGCCGACCGTTGTTTCCAGTTGCCAGTCTCCCCCTTTGGCCGTTGCGCCAGTCAAATCATCCGAGGCTGCAATATCTGCCTGAGTGAGCTGTGAGAGTAAAGAGACAAAACTTTTTCCTGTGTCCTGTGCAATATCACAGCCATAGAGCAGCAGATCGCCATCCTGTGTTAACGCTGTGCCGAGTTTAGCTAGGTCGGCCGAACGAGCCTCTGCCGTAGCGCTATCAAGCGTCAGATTACCAAGGCGAACCTGTCCTTCATTGCCATGGCTCAATATATGGATCGCATCGTAACCAGTATGGGTTTCAGCCCATGCCGCCATCTGAGTCAGGCCGTCTTTACTGCTATCCAATAAAAATACGTCAACCCCAGTGGGGACACTATTGACCAGTGTTTGGTAATCCGTCAGCGCCGTATCAATAAACACGGCTTCTTTGCGTGTTGTTTCGCCTGCAACCGCCTGTACAACGACGTCAGTCGTGATGTCATGAGTAGCACTATTCTGATCGGATGATGTGCTGTTCTCCGATGCGGCCTCAGCAGAATGGTTTGCAGTCTGTGCAGGATGAGAAGAGGCTGTGGCGTCACTCGAATTACCGGTTTCGGCCTGAGTAGCCGTTGCGGCTATTGCGCCATCAAATAAGACGCGGGATTCAAGGACACAACCAAGAGGAGTGGAATAATCCTGCTCAATGTGGTCAGTTGGATGGTCACTTTTCTTACTGAATAATTGGCGCCACAGCATAAGACATACTCCAGAGTGGTGTTAGTACGTATAATTTTTCTACAGCTAATAGCGGGAAGTCATCACTAAATACGGACTATCGGTACGCTTGCCATCGTGCGTACAAACAGACCACTCCTATGCCCATCATTAGATTACATATTACGCTTTTAATTTCAAAATCTTACAAATGTTGCGCTCCCCTGAAAATGAGGGAAGCGCGTGGTTATTAGTTTGGGTTTACAGGAAAAATGCCTATAGCCGCTATGCACGCCGTTAGCCCCACACTGGGGTTACGAACACTGAAAGGTGTGCCGCCAATATTAGGGGAAATGGTTATACCTGTTAGGCTAGTCGCACTAAACGGGGCGGAAAATGGCTTCAACGTGGTGGTGGGTGAGGCATTACTATAAATTTTCGCTGGTGAATCAGCTCCCCCAAGCGAGCTTAAATCAAACGAAGGAGACGTTGTCGCCAATGATGTCGTGTTGTCTGGTACGTTAGTCGTTGCCGCACCGTTTACCACAGGAATAGCGATAGAAGCCGTACCATTAACGCTTCCTGAAGCGGTAATGGTAGCCGGATGTATGTGTGGGGCAACATTACCTGTCGTCAATGCGACATTCTCTGCCCCAAAGACTTGTGCACGAGTGACATTGGCTAACCCTGGCCCTTGTCCAACCCCTACCGGTACGCGCCCACGCATGTCGGGGAGCGCAAAGTTACCTTGCTGTAGAGAGCCTCCCCAAATATTTCCGATCAAGGCATAAAGCGCCTGATATTGATTGATAGTCACCGTTTGTCCATTTGCAGGAAGATATCCCTCTGGGCAATAACTGGTGACCATATAACAAATAGAGCCAATGTAAGGCTCAGTACTGCATGCAGATGCGGTAGCTGATTGCGATAGGCCTACAGCTAACACAGTCGCGATCGCAGTTTTGGCAAACAGACGCTGAACGCATTTCATAAACATCTCTCCTTGGAATGGGGGCAGTTCCACGCTGGGTGAAATATATCTGATGATTTTGATGCTTGGTCTTGTGATGCCTAACTTCACTTGCTAAGTAACATGTAATTTTATGTAAACAATAAAAACAAAATTACATATAAAAAGCGAAACTAGCAATAGCCTTTTACGTAGGCGGATAAGAAAAAGATTTGTTTTTTTAAGCTATTGATTTTAATTGATATTAACTTGGATTTTTAAAGGGGGAATGTGCTGAAATTGCTTGCGATATGTGTACGTTGTCAACGTAATACAAAACCAGAGAGAAATTTATTTGTTAATAAAATGTAGTGTATGTTCGACGCAATAGGTACGTGAAAACGTTAGGTAATCTTATTAACTGATGAAATCAGAAAAGGTATAACGCTTTTCTACAAAATCTGGAGCATGTTCTGCTCCAGATACCCACGGAGGTAGGTGTATATGTTGAGGGTAACCAACCCGCTAAAAACCACTTTCCCTGATACCCAATGCCGCTACCCGACGCCACACTGTACCAAGAATAGATTCCTTTTCTCCTTCCAGAATGACGCTGCCCCGTAGAGGCTGTTGCAGCGGCAGGAATTGCTCTTCCTGTATTATGAAACGAACGCGGTACTGCGCCTGCACTGGTTGAGGATTGTGGTCGCGGTCGCGTCGTACGGCAATCGGGCCGTGGCGATCGGAAGCGAGCATTTCTTGTTGCAGGTAAGCACTGCCCGTGGGAGCAATGTCATGAAGCGTGACGTCAAGACGTGGGAAAGCGGGATCGTCGGCAAGGAAGATGCCCTGCATGCTCTCTTGAGTACGCATGAGCGATTCTTCGGGTATATAGCCAATCACCCGTCCCTGCGCGGGTTCCACCACGCGTAGTAATGGCGTATCCGCCGTTAGCCAGCGTCCTGCTGTCATATCACGAGCCAGATCGCGTACTACACCTGCTTGCGGTGCTCGAATCGTTAAGCGTTGACGCTGTGCTACCAACCCACGATAGCGTGCCAGCACCTCAGCTAACTGCCGATCCATAACCTGAATTTCACTCGCCGTTTCCTGTCGTGCCGCTCCACGCTGTCGCTGCTGCTGTAACTGGGTGATACGCTGACGCTCAATGTCGAGACGATAATCCAGATCGACTGATGTGAGCTCCAGCAGAATGTCTCCGGCATCTACCCGCTGACCATCTGTAACGTGTAGCCGGTTAACCTGCGCCGGTACCGGACTGTAGAGGGTGCTGACCTTCTCGGCTTCCAATACAGCAGGAATGTGGATGCTGCCACCCCATGGATAGAGCAAGATCAACAAGAGGGTCGAGCACAGCAGTGCGCTGCGCAAAAAAGCGATAGGGTGTATTGATTTGCGCATTGACCACCAGGCATAGGCTTCTTTGGCTATCGGTAGCGCGATAAACCAGACGATTTCAACCAGCATTAAACCAATGCCGATCACCTTGATAAAAAAGTGGTAAACCACCAGCGCGATGCCAAAGAACAGGAAAAAGCGCCATATCCAAGAGGCATAGCCCCACACCAGCAGTTTGCGTTGCAGGGAGGGGGAGAGGTTTTCCGGTGCAGGGTGACCATGACCGAACAGACTTTCCCGCAACCGCCAGCGGCAGAGCGCATAGGCGCGTTCTTGCAGATTCTCTACGCGCCAGAAATCGCTAAGTAAAAAGTAGCCATCGAAGCGCATCAAAGGGTTAAGGTTTACGACTAACGTGGTCAGCCACGTCGCGCTGGAAAGCATAAAAGCTGCCGTTCGTGCCGGGCCATCTGGCAGTAATGCCCAAGCCAATAGCGCAATGACCGCCAACATCAGTTCTGCCAGAATACCGCCCGCGCCGATCAGCAAACGTGCTTGACGATCCTTCAGTTTCCAGGCGTCGGTAGTGTCAGTGTAAAACAAGGGAAATAACACGATAAAGGCAACGCCCATGCTTTGCACACGGCAGCCCGCCCGTTTGGCCATGAAGGCATGGCCTAGCTCATGGATAAATTTGGCGAATACCAGAGAGACGCCGAACACGGCCATGCCAGACAGGCTGAAGAGGTGTGGAAACGAATGGGTGTAACGTACCCAGTCTCGACTGACCAAAAATAAACCCAGCAGCAGGACGAATGGAAAGACCCAAATCAGAAAGGGCGCGCCATAGCGCTGTAGCCACGGCCAACAGCGGTTAAGTACTGGATCGGGTCGCCACAGAGGAATACGGAAAAAAAGATACTGGTGCAACACACTTTTCCACAAACTGGTGCGCATCGCCTGAGCTTTGCCCAGATAGCGCTGACGTTGTTCCACATCACTAGCCGCGACTAAATCGTGCTGGCGCAGGAACTGCAGTAGTTGCTCCAACTCTTTCACTCTCAGCGGCAGGCCAGGCTCACTGTTGGCGGCGGCCAATATTTGCTGCGGCTGGCGCAATGGCCAATGCCGCAGCAGGCGGATAGCCGAGGGAGTCAGGGTAAAATAACGCCCTGCTATAGGATCGGACAGCACCCACTGCGGGGCTCCGTTGATGCCAGGAGCCGATTCTACCAATTGAAGATCGGCGCGCAGGGGAGGCAGATGCGGATTCATAGTCCAATCGCCTGACGGATCACTGCTAGCGGGCGACGGAACAAATAAACGGCAAGTGGAACATAGTCGCCGGAAATTTTTGCCGTGCCGCGCAGGCCGATACGTGGCGGTGTGTCAGTGAAACGTGCATCCAGACGGTAGGCTAGATTGCCGGCTGGTGTCTGTTCCGACTCATAGGCGATACGTTCTAACAATGCGGCGTGTGGCGTCAGTGGATCGCTGTCCAGAAACAGTGTAATGGGTGCCTCTTGCTGCAACTGGATGGCGTCGCCCACGTCCAACTCGATGCGTAACGCGGTGAGAGCGGGGTCTGCCAGTTCCATCAAACGTTCGCCGGTGCGTACCGGCTTCCCCATCCAGCGCGTTGCATCGGCAAATACCGCAATGCCATCCCGTTCGGCGCGGATTTCTGCGCGACTCAGCAAGGCATTAGCGTAATCGCGTTCCGCCCGTTTTTGTGCCACCTGAGCGGCGAGAAAGTCGAGCCTGGCTTTGGAGTCCGCATCCTGAAACGCACGTTGAGAACTCGCACGATGCTCCGCTTCGGCGACATTCAATGCACGTTCGGCCACATCTGCTTGGGCTTTCAACGTTGTACTGTCAAAGCGAACCAACACGTCTCCTTGACGTACACTCTGGTTCGGTAACACGGTAAAGGATTGGATCACGCCGTCCAGTGGTGCGGCGACGACACGGCCTTGATGAGGAATAACCTCGGCGGGTGCCAACACGGATTGGCGCACCGGAATGAACAGGCAAGCGAGCAGTAGCAGCGCAGGTACGACGATTTTCCACCGAGCCCGACGACGCCAACGGGTCGTTTTCGGTTCGAGAGCCAGCCAGGCGTGGCTAAAAGCCCCGCTGAGTTGCTCCGCCAGTACCTGATCGGTACTCTGCCATGGTTGTTCTCTTGCGTACCAAATAGCACCAAAGGGGTTCCCCTGACGATCGTTGAGGGGGGACCATAGCGCCTCGGGGGCAGACAGCGCCTGCCAATCTTTACGGCTTTGTTCATCAAGCTGTGAGGCTTGAATCACTCTGCATTGAGCCAATGCTTTCTCATCGACGGATGATAACTGCGTACAGGCACGTTCAACAAAGGCGATAAAGGGGGCATGGGGCGCTGGTTGAGTGACGCCGGTTACGGCGCGCACCTTACCGTTAATCACAAGGGCGGCATGGCGAAAACTGAATAGCGGCTGGCTGTCGTTGACGATGCAGTAAGCTAGCTCTTCTGTGCTGTTGGCCGCCCGCGCTTGCCGCTCGAGGTCAAGGAAGCGGGCAAACGTAGCGGTGCTGACAGATGTTGGCGTAGTACTCACCGCGCCTCCGAAAACTGTGCCGTTCCGCTCATACCGGCCATCAAGGCATTGTCCGCGTGGGCCAGCGTACCAATCAGGCTCAGGGTTTGACTGCTCTCATCAATACGTGCGCCAAGCCGTGTGACCTTGGCTTGTAACGGTTTTCCGGTTTCATCCGGCGTGAAGGTGAAGACTAATCCGGGTTTGAGCACCGACAGAAGTCGTGATGGGACTAGCAAGTTGATCTCTAGATGGCGGTTATTCACCACGTCCAGCAGTGGAGCACCTTGCGCCACACTCTCAAAGGCTTGCACACGGCGTTTTACCACCTGACCGTCGAAGGGGGCGGTGATGCGACAACGATTGACCTGAATTTGGTAAACCTGACTTTCTGCCTGAGCTTGTGCAAAGTGCGCGGCTGATAGCGATACCGCGTGTCTCCCCACTGATTTCATCTGTGCCAACTGCTGATTTTGGCTTAGTTCCGCTTCTGCGGCTCGTGTGGCAGCAGAAGCCGCAGCCAATTGAGCTTGGTAAATGGAACAGTCAAACCGCACCAACAGATCGCCTTTCTTGAAGGATTCCCCTTCTCTAAACGGTATTTCCACAATACGTCCGGCCAATTCGCTGGACAGGGTGGCTTGTTCCACCGCTATCAGAATACCGCGAGCCTGATTGTCAGCAGGCGTGAGGGATGGTGTGTCATGAGAGGGCATTGCCAAGAGTGGGTCGCTTGTTTGCGCATGGGCCGCAAACGCGAATAAGGAAAGTGCCAGCAATTGAAAAGCGTGGCGAAATATTACGTTACTGAAACCATCCACACTGACCTGCCTTATTTGTTGAGGTGTGTGCCACGTCAGAAAAGATAAAGGGACTTTCTGAATTTTCACTTATTAGCGGTGCTTATTTTGGGGAATATAATGGTACAAAATGCGCTGAATTGGCAACTGCAATAGAGGGCTGTTCTGGTCTCAGTTTGTCGTTTTAGCCCATGCTTGTGCGATTTGAAGCTCGATAGATATTAACACCTGAAAATAATAGGGGCAGCGCTGCTGCCCCTATAATACGATGCGGTGATTGCCTACCTCGAGGAGAAGAGGAAATGTGCGTGCAGTTGTGGCTTACTGGTGTTCCTGATGGGCGTCATCACCAAACGTGATGGCGCGTCCACGCGCATCCATTTGCGCTTTATCGCGGCTAAAGCCCATTTTGGCGCGAACGCCGCTCAGCATGCCGCTCCGTTGATAGATTTCGTTCGCCCGATCGTGGTTGTACTGGCTATCAGGGCTGATTTCCAGCGCGCGGTCGATCCACACTTTGGCCAGATAGCTATTTTGGGCGACGCCCGCGCCAGTACGGAAAGCATGGGCATAGTAACCCGCCGCATAGTCGCGGTTGGCATCATCCTCGTCGTTCCATAATTCAGGCAGGACCACATCCAGACAGAATTTCTGGTCTTCCGCAATATCGCTAAACAATAACAGTGAACTTAATTCCCTTGCTGCACGTGTCCAGACCGTTCTTCCCACGTTAGGGCGGTGCAGGACACCGAGCATCAGCTCACGCACGCGCTGGTATTGCTCTGGCGTCAGCGTCTCATTATCTCTTACCAGGCCATAGGCAATATTGTACTGGCAAAATTCATTGCCTGCGTCTGCGGCTTTTTCCTGCCAGTATTTCGCTTTTTCTTGATCTTCATAAGAAGAAGGATCGCGCCCGTTACGACGGGACAAATGCCCAGAATATAAATCGGAGAGCGCTGCCATTGAGGAGGCTTCTCCCCAGTCGGCGGCTTCGTGCAGCAGGAATACGCCCGCTTCTTCAGAAACGTACTCGAACAGGTTTGTGGCCGCTTGACCAAAATTTGTGTCTGATTTCATTACGCGGCAACGGGCAAGCAGCGCATCGCTATCAAATTGGCCTTTTGAGATACCGTAGAAGCCAAATTTACTGGCGAGCGCCGCGATGGTGGTTTCATAGTGCGCATCGCCCCAGTATTGGCAGCGTTCCAGCCATTTTGGCAGTAGGTCAAAACTGTCTTCGATGTGGGCGAAATCCAGACAGCTGATTAACGTGGCGAATGCATCGCTTTCGGGATCGGATTCTGGGGAATCAACCTGCCACGCTTCAACCATCAGGTCGTAGGCCAGTTGCATATCCGCTTTATTCCAGTGGATGTCGTTTTCATCCTCAATACGTGCATAGTGGCCGAGGAACCAGGCGTATTGGCGCAAAACACGAGCACGGGTTTCTGGAAAGAGCTCCAGACCCAGCAACCAGTCGAACGTTTCCCGACAGTATGTGATGCTTTCGGTATCGTCTGCGTCTGGAATGAGTGCGGCATAGCCAAGGTAGTCCCAACACTGCGTCACACGCAGGCTGTTACGTTCCTGCTCTGCCAGTGTTTCACACAGTGGCCCATCAATAAATTGCGTCATGACCTCATGGCTGCCGCCCCAGCGTGGGTACAAGAAGTAAACGCACTCTTTACGTACTTCTACGTCCTGTGGACGAACGGCCAAGGTGACACGCAGCCAGTAGTGCATGGGCTCTTCCCATTCGTATTCCTCTCTGGCCGGCAGTGATGCGGGCAGAGCAACAGGAAGTTCAACAAGCGTGTGTGCGCCTTCATTACGCAGGTGCTGTAGACCCGCTTCCCACAACTCGGGTTCCACCTGCGCCTGACGCTGTGCGTAGGTCAGTGGTTCACCACCTTGTAGTAATACGCCCAGCCATTGCGGTTCCCCTAAATAGCAGGTCAAACGAAACAGGCGGGAAAAGGCCAGCGCAGGCCGTTGATGTAAAGCACTGGCGCGTAGGTAGGCCGAGACGCCCAGATCGCGAGCCAGTTCCGCGCCCATCCAGCGATCGTCTTCTACATATTGCCCGCCGTTTGAGGTACGAATCCGCGCAGCGGCGTTCTCCCAATATTGCCCTGTCAGATAAGTGGCGTGATAGCTCTCTGGACATGCGGCAACCCATGCCTGCAAGTGTGGCAGGGTATCGGCATCAGATACCGCTGGGTCAAAGAGCGAATTAACGTGCCAGAGATAGGTATAAGGCAGGTTAGGGCCATCCAGCCAAATCTGGTGTTCTTGCTCCAGCAGGGTATCGAGTGCATCGAATTGATGCGTCGCGAACATCTCGCGCAGCTGCGCACGACGGTTAACCAATGCGGTGAGTGATTCAGAAATTAATGTCATAGCGTAAATTTTTAGCCTGTTGTTGAGTCATCACGCCGACACACGGTGCTTTATCAGCAGCATGTGCAGGCAGGATTTCGGGGGTTACCGTGTTGTATCTACTTGATAATGATTACAGTTATACCAACAAATCGGTGCTCAGACATAGATATTTACATAAATGTAAATAACCGTTTAAAACGGTGTAAATGGGGACGGGAACGGCACCTCACATACCTGTATGCGCCGGAAAAAGGCTTCTGCGACGCCGAGCAGCAGGCGCTCTCGATCTATGACATCAGCGAACGGCTCATGGCAATCTGCAATCGACACTATGGCGATATTCGCCGCAAAGCGGCGCAGTGGATGGAAAACGTCGAGCTGCCCGAAAACCGTCTGGACAATTTGCCAACCACCTTTTCCGGCGGTGAACAGCAGCGCATCAATATTGCCCGCGGGTTTATCGGCGACTACCCGATTCTGCTGCTAGACGAACCGACGGCTTCGCTGGATGCCAAAAACCGACTGGCTGTCACACAGCTCATCAACAATGCGAAGGACAAAGGGTGTGCCATCGTCGGCATCTTTCACGATGACGAAGTGCGGCAGGAAGTCGCCGATCGCCTTTACACGATGTCAGTGAACGCCATGTCGATGAACACGATGCCGATAGCTTCCAACGCTCAGGAGACCGCAAATGATCATTAATAACGTCAACATGGTGCTCTCACGGGAAATTATTCATGGTTCACTGGAAGTGCGCAACGGCGTGATCCATCACATCAGCGATAGACCCAGCCGTCATCCCGGTGCGCTGGCGATCTTCACCCAACTGAATCCCAAACAACTGTACCTGACCCAAATCGGCCACGAACTGGATCGCTGGTTCCAAACACAAACGCTGCTGCCTCAGAACGTTCATGCTGCGTATGACGGGTTGATGTTGGGGTTGTAGGGATGGGGGATTCGGGGGCATTACTCTACACTTTTCTGACAGAGGCTATCTTCGAACAAGAAAATGAGGTTGCGTAATGATCGAATAAAATCCCTCAGCAGTAGGAACTACCTGAACTTCATAAGGGGTTATGCAGCTAATTATGCTTGAGGTATATATGCTGCATTGTCTTGGCCAGCTACCGTATAACCCAATTTTTTATTGCCGGTTGTGATTTTGTTGGACATCGTGCCATCGGTTGATGGCTGAGGTATATTCGTCGTACTTCACATTACATGTACGTTGGCTACGTTTACTTATCCGAATCACTTACTTCAGCAAGCTCATCGTGATGAAATAATGGGACATCCTGTCTCTTATCGGAGTCCAACCAGCATGAAACTCGAATTATTTATGGCATATATTAAAAAATATCTGTGAATGTGGTTGGTTAATATTAATAGGGTGAACGCCATGGCGTTCACCTTGACTATATTTTATGAATATTTAATATACATAATTTTTATTTGGCTTCACATCGTTAAATATGTCATCGAAATAAGAATCAGCATCATCAATTGCTTTTCCTTCGTATTTGTCTAAGAAGTTGTCAACTTTTTTCTTGAATGTTTCATTGCTAAAGTATTCTTCAATCCTGAATGTACCCCCAACCGTATCCACTCCAAATTCAAGATTTACTTCTTGATATGAAGCACAAGAGGTAGCGATCTTCTTTTGCTCCTGTTTGAAATGGGTACCATAAATTAAAAATCTTGGTTTGTAGAATACATTGCCACTAGTATCTTGAAATAGATCATGTGTTGAATACGCATAAAGGTAATTGTAATTTGCTTGGGTTTTATTCATTTCGGCACTTAAACCATTACCGAAATTTTGAAGGAATGTTGCAAACCCAGTTACGTTTCCAGCGATAACATTTCCTGCAAATTGAATTACACTTTTGGCTACTTCAACGCCTTTTACTGTTGTGTTTAAATTTTGCTCACCTTTTATAGGGTCGGTGAAGAATGCCGGAATTAATTGATTAGAGACTTCCTTCCAGATATCGTAATGGTACTTTTCCTTATTGCTTGGTGCTTTCTTGTTGACAGCAGCACTCGCAACAGCAACAAAACGCTCCATGAGTATTCGACCGGCTTTTACTTGTTTTTGTAGGTGTTTCGGTGCTTCGTTGAATTGGTAAGTTTGATATTGAACAGCCCCATCTTTTGAGAGCCCAGGGACGATATCAAATGTTTCATTGGATGCAAGTCTACCCTCAGGGCCGTGAATATTTTGAAAATACAGATCCACATCTTGAATTGCTTTTTCATTTAACATAATCACTCCTATTGTGGTGGTTTACATATTTTTGATGATACATTTCAAACTACATACTTCTCTTGCTTATAATTAGCTTTGAATAATTTAATTATATATTTTCTTGAATTTTAAATTATTTGAAAGGTTTTTAACCATAATTAAAGATATGTGATTTGTAGTGTAGGTTATTAATTTATTTTTTCCATTTTATTTTTAATGTTATTTTATTGAACTAAAAATAGTTATTTTTTAAATCATTTCATTGGTAATTATTTAAGTTTTTTTACATTGATTTTTTTCGTGAGTAAATAGATGGGTAACGAATTAATAAATAGTTTGTTTTTTTTATCTATAGAGTGATGCTCTAATACGAAAAGTTATGAAATTGAATTTCATTAAGTTTCTCCTGATGTTGATAGTGGTGGTTACTACACCACAGTTTGCGGCAGTGGAACCTACGCTAATACCACACAACTTTTGTAGTTGATAATCGTCTTGTTGGTTTCCTGTAAGCATCCTGGCAAACCAGACCATTCACTCTTAGAAACTTTTCAGCATTCTGGTACTGTGGAGGGCGCTATATTTAAGACTCGATTCGCTGAATGCTATTGATACCTCTCAAACCCTCTAAAACATAAGATTAATCGCATTCCTAATCTCATCTGCATACTTGCCGAGATCCGCGATAGCTTCACCCATGGCTTCACCGGGAACGCTCGATAGTTCAATGGTCATCAGCCGATAGTCTTCGCCGTTGATGTGAATTTTTTATCCCAAAATGGGATAATTTAATGAATTCATCATAGGGAGAAGTCGATAAATGGATAATTACGATTGGCATCCGGCAGACATTATTGCTGGCTTGAGGAAGAAAGGCACAACGCTGGCGGCGGTTTCAAGAGCATCTGGATTAGCGTCTTCAACACTTGCTAATGCGTTGACAAGACATTGGCCGAAAAGCGAAAGGTTAATTGCTTGTGCATTGGGAAAGCAGCCGGAAGAGATCTGGCCGTCTCGCTATCAAGGTATGAGCCAGAATCGTGGGGAAGGGGAGGCGGGATAACGTTCTCGCAGTGAACCGAACCCAGTTCAGAACCCAATCCCCAAAAGCAAAAAACCAGCCGTTAGGCTGGTTTCTTTAAATAAGTGGTGCCCAGACTCGGACAAACGCCGGAGGCGTTGAACAGCGCGCTTGTCGCGCTGGCCCTGAAAGGGTGAGCCGCTTGCGGCGAATAATCGAACGGTGTTCGATGGAGAGTCCGAATCCCCCAAAAGCAAAAACCCGCCTTTTGGGCGGGGTCTCTGAATTAGTGGTGCCCGGACTCGGAATCGAACCAAGGACACGAGGATTTTCAATCCTCTGCTCTACCGACTGAGCTATCCGGGCAACGGGGCGCATTAAACCTTAATCCCGTATTATCGTCAACCCTATTTAGGGAAAAGCTGTTCAACTGATTAACTTTACGGCAATCTGATCGGGTAGGCGTCGATTTTGCACAAATCTTCCAGATAGATGCGTATGAAGGAGTAATGCTGATAGCGAAAAGAGGGGGGCGAGATGGAGAACGACTGGCTTGAGCTACGTCAGCATGCAGATACGGGGATTGAAACGATCAAGGCGCATTTTGAAGGGCACGCCTACGATCCACACTGGCACGACAGCTACCTCGTGGGGGTGACGCTTTCCGGTACGCAGCAGTTTCACTGCCGCCGTGAACGACATCGTAGTCGTCCCGGTGATGCCTTCTTGCTGGAACCGGGTGAAATCCACGACGGTGACGCGCCAGTAGACGGCGGGTTTACCTATCTGACGTTTTATCTCGATGAGCAGTGGCTGACTCATGCGCTGCACGGCTTATATGCCTCCACGCCAGGAAGTTACTCGCTTCATTTTGCGCAAACACTCACGCGTGATCCACAGCTGGTCCGTTCGATTGGCGACACGTTCGCCACGCTTCATAACGATGAAATGAAAATCGTACAGCAGAGCGCCATGGATAACCTGCTTTCGCAGATTACCGCACATTGTCACTGGCGAAAAAGGTTGCCCTCACAGCTGCAAAGCACGGCGGTGGCCCATCGCGCACGCGATTATCTTTATGCGCATCTGGGCGAAAATATCGGTCTGTCTGACCTCGCGCGGGAGACGGGCACCGATCGCTTCACGCTGACACGTTGCTTTAAACGTGAATTTCATCTGGCTCCGCACGCCTGGCTTATCCAGCTTCGTTTGGCGAAAGCACGGCAGCGACTGGCGTGCGGCGAACAGCCTGCCGACGTAGCTGCGGCCTTGGGTTTCTCCGATCAAAGCCATCTTGGCCGGTGGTTTCAGCGGGCCTATCGGATCTCTCCAGCCCATTACCGTCGGTTGTGCACAAACCTTCCAGACGTTTCCAGAAAATAGCGGCACAGTCAGGGCTCTTAAAAAAGGAGTGACCTGTGAGTTTGATGCCGTTTCTGCTGTTTGTCTTTGTTGCCTCGATAACGCCGGGGCCAACGAATATCCTGATTTTAACCAACAGCCAGCGCTATGGCGTGAGGAACACGCTACCCGCAGTGGTCGGTGCCTGCGTGGCGGCAAGCGCTATCGTCCTGATTTCCGGTGCTGGTGCGGGGGAAATGCTGCGTCAGTATCCGGTGGTTCGTCAGGTGATGAATTGGGCGGGTGTGCTGTGGCTAAGCTGGATGAGCTGGCAGTTATTCTGGGCACCTGCGGCTACTCTCTCTGGCGAACCGCACCACCGTTTTACGGCTCGCGCAGCGGCGCTGTTACAGGTGATCAACCCGAAAACGTGGATGATGGCATTGGCCGTCGTGAGCTTGTTCGCCCCCGAGGGGGAGCATGCATTGCGGGAGGTATCGATCATGGCGCTGTGGTTTTTGATTATCTCGATGGCCTGTCTGGTGTGCTGGGCAGGGCTGGGGAAAGCGGTGAACAGGGTGTTTCGCACCACCGTTGCAATGGTGCGTTTTCAGCGCCTGATGGCGCTGTGTCTGTTCGTTTCTGCCTGGGCAGGCATGCTCGCTTAGGTCAACGCACCATTTTTGCGGCACAGCGCAAAGCGTAAAACATCTTCAGCCAGCCGCTGGGCGGTGGCGATGCTGGCGGCCTGATGCTTGACCAGCAGGTTGCTCAGGCAGCCTTCCAGAATCAACTCCATCTGCTGTGCCACCATTTCGGGATCGTCCGTTTCCAGCTCTTCCAGCAAATCGCGGGTGTATTGGTAAGACGCTAGCTTCTGCTGTTCCGCAATCTGGTGAATAGGGTGGTTGATATCAGGGAAGAAGCTGCACGCGGCAATAAACAAGCAGCCCGGATAACGCTGTTTGTTCACCGATTCATGCAGCACCTGATAGCGCGCCAGCAGCTTCTGCTCGATGGTTTTCTCGTCGTCTAAGAGAAGCTGACGCCGCCAGGTATCGACCTGCTGGCTATGGTGGCGCAGGCCGTCGTACAGCAGCGCCTCCCGATCCGGCCAGAATGGCGTCAGTTCCTCTACCGGAACCCCCAGTTTCTCCGCCAGCATATCCAGCGTCGTCATGGCAAATCCGTGCTGCTCCAGCAGAGTAAGCGCATGTTCAAGAACGTCTTCCCGTTGCATTAGGTCTCCTCCAGAAGCACATATAGGTATACCCGTCATACTTCAAGTTGCATGTGCGTTGGCTTCGCTCGTTACTCGGCTCATCCATGAGCCTCGCCCCGTCGGGGCCGCTGCGAGCAGCGTTCAAATCTGCTCCCGGCAGATTTGTCACCCGAATCACTTACTTCAGTAAGCTCATCGGGATGCCTTCCCTTGCCGCCTTCCTGAAACCCGAATTATTTAGGGTATATATCGTCGTTTATGGGCTGAATCTCTGCAAATGTGTCTGAAATTGTTCAGCGTTCATAAAACCGGTGACGCGCGAGCCGGGAATCTCTTTCCCCTGAGCGTCAAAAAAGACGATGGTCGGCAGCCCTAAAACCTGTAGCTTTTTCAGCAGCGCGTTTTGTTCTTCGCGGTTAGCGGTGACGTCCGCCTGTAGCAGCGTGATGTGCGACAGATGGTTTTGCACCGCCGGGTCGCTGAACGTGTATTTCTCGAACTCTTTGCAGGCCACGCACCAGTCAGCGTAAAGATCGAGCATAACAGGCTGAGCGCTCTTTGCCAGCGCGCTGTTGAGATCGGCAATGTTGGCGACAGGGGCGAAGTTCAGTGCCGAGGTGTGGGTTTGCGCCACGCCAGTTGGGGGGAATACCCAGTCTTGCAGCGGTTTAGCGCTGATCACTACGCCTGCTAGCAGCAGCAACTGTACGCCACGCATCCAGCCTTTGCTGTTACGCAACGTCAGCATGAGCGCCCAGCCGAAGAAGGTGATGCCGAGCGCGCTCCACAGGCGCATCCCCCACGTTTCGCCCAGAATACGTTCCAGCAGGAAGACGGGCAGTGCCAGAATAATGAAGCCAAACGCTTCCTTAACGTACTGCATCCACGGGCCGCTGCGCGGCAGCAGTTTGTTGCCAAACAGCGTGACCAGAATGAGCGGTAAACCCATTCCGAGCGCGTAGAGATAGAGCGTGCCGCCACCTGCCAGCATGTTGCCGCTCTGGGCGATATAAAGCAGGATGGCGCTGAGCGGGGCGGTGGTGCAGGGGGAGCAAATGAGCCCCGCCAATGCGCCCATACAGAATACGCCAGTGACGGAGCCGCCTTGCTGGCGGTTGCTCCACTCTGTCAGTCGGGTTTGTACCGATGACGGGAGCTGGAGCGTATACAGACCAAACATGGACAGCGCCAGCGCAGCAAACATCACCGACAGGCCAATCAGAAGGTACGGATGCTGGAGCGCCGCCTGAAAGCGTAATCCGGCCGCGGCGACAACCAGCCCAAGCAGCGTGTAGGTCAGCGCCATGCCCTGCACATAGGTCATCGACAGCAGCAGCGTGCGGCGCGGCGTCAGCTGTTCTTTTCTACCCAGCACCAGACTGGCAATCAGCGGGTACATCGGCAGGACGCAAGGTGTGAAGGCGACGCCGATACCAATCAATAGTGCCCACCACGGCGAGAACGGCATCGGAGTGGTCTGCGGCGGTGCGGTCTCTGACGCTGTATTAGGCGGTGCATCCGTGCCTGCGTTAGCCAGCACCTGACTGAGAGGAACGACGCGCGTTTCCGGCGGATAGCAGAAACCCGCATCGGCGCAGCCTTGATAGGTGACTTTAACCGTCGCGCTGCTCTCGGCCCGTTCAATGGGAACCGTTAGCGCCAGCCGATCCCGCAGGATAAAGACCTGACCGAAGAACTCGTCATTATGGCTTTCGCCCTGCGGCAGCTCCACCTTGCCAAGCGTAGCACCGTTCCCTTCGATCTTGATTTGTGCGCGGTACAGGTAGTAATCGGGATGGATATCCCAGCGCAGATTGAGCTGGTTATCCTGCTGTTGAAACTCAAAGGCGAAAGCCCCATCGACCGGCAGAAAGCGTGATGTTGTGCTGTTGCCAAACAGTTTCTGGCCGAAAGAAGAGGCGGCCACACTGGGTGTGCTGAAAGCCGTCCATAACAGGAAAATCAGCGTAAAGATGCGTTGAGCCATGTCAGATAATCGCTATTGCCCCCGGATACCGGCAGGACTAACAGCTCCGGCGTATCATAAGGGTGTTGTTGTTTCAGGTGAGTCAGCAGCGCTTGCTGATGTGAGGTATCGCTTTTTATCAGCATTTGTACTTCTGATTGCTGTTCGAGCTTGCCTTCCCAGTAATAGCGCGAACGTGCGCCGGGCAGCAGGGTGACGCAGGCGGCAAGCCGCGTTTCCAGCAGCGAATCGGCAAGCCGTTGCGCGCAGGCATCGTCAGGCGCGGTACATAATATGACGACAGCATCGCAGAGCGGGCGGTCAGACATCACATCCTCCGTGTCAGATGAACAAATTCCAGACAACCAGAACCACACTATACCTTGCTTTGTTGTTTGAAGGGAATGAGGCGGATCGACGAGTTAAGCCGATCCGCGAGGAACTGTCTGAAAGGCAATCTTTAGATCAGGATGCTGCCGAGGATAAAGCCAAATATCACCGACAGCGTAATCGCCATCACACCCGGAATCAGGAAGGAGTGGTTAAACACAAACTTGCCGATGCGCGTTGAGCCGGTGTCGTCCATCTCCACGGCGGCCAACAGAGTCGGGTAGGTCGGCAGAACGAACAGGGCGGAAACGGCAGCAAAAGACGCCACGGCCGTGACCGGAGACACGCCAAGCAACAGCGCGGCAGGCATCAGTGCTTTCGCTGTTGCCGCCTGCGAGTAAAGCAGCGTCGCGGCGAAGAACAGCACGACGGCCAGCATCCATGGGTAGCTTTGCAGCAGCGCGCCAGCGGTATCCTGAATATCGGAAATGTGTGCTTTAACAAAGGTATCGCCCAGCCAGGCCACGCCCATCACGCAGATACAGGCGCTCATGCCGGACTTAAACGTGCTGGC
Source organism: Pectobacterium odoriferum (assembly GCF_009931295.1). Taxonomy (NCBI): domain Bacteria; kingdom Pseudomonadati; phylum Pseudomonadota; class Gammaproteobacteria; order Enterobacterales; family Pectobacteriaceae; genus Pectobacterium; species Pectobacterium odoriferum. The sequence continues at coordinate 618,550 of NZ_CP034938.1, forward strand.
GGAGAGGATGCGCGCGGTGTCGATTTTGCAGGTGATGCAAATCAGCGTAGCGATGGTCAGCATAAAGACCACGATAGCTTCGTTACGTGGCAGAACCGGATTCTGAATCAGCCCAACGGTGCCGCTGATTGCCGTGGCATACAGAACGACAGCGACGATGCCGATCAGAAACAGCATCACGGAAAGCTTGGCACCCGGTTTGATTTCATGCTGGCTATTACCGCGAAGCGTGGTTTCGCCTTTTTTCAGACGTTCCTGATAAATCGGATCGTCTTTCAGCTCCTTACCCAGGAAATTCGTCACAATCGCCGTCAGCATGATCGCTGCCAGCGTGGTAGGAATACAGATGCCTAACAGCAGCAGATAGCTAACCCCGTGCGGCTCAAGAATACCGGCGACAAACACCACAGCCGCCGAGATCGGCGAGGCAGTAATGGCGATTTGCGAGGCGACAACGGCGATAGAGAGCGGGCGAGAAGGGCGAATACCCTGCTCTTTGGCAACTTCGGCGATAACCGGCAGGGTGGAGAACGCGGTGTGTCCGGTCCCGGCCAGAATCGTCATGAAGTAAGTGACCAGCGGCGCGAGAAAGGTGACGTATTTCGGGTGCTTACGCAGCAGTTTCTCCGCCAGACTGACCAGATAATCCATTCCGCCCGCCACCTGCATGGCGGCAATGGCGGCGATAACGGCCATGATGATTTCAATGACATCAAAAGGGATGACGCCGGGCTTTATCTGAAACCCCAGCGTAAGAACAAGCACCCCAAGGCCACCGGCGAAACCAATGCCGATGCCTCCCAGTCGTGCCCCCAAATAGATGGCGAGCAGAACGATCAGTAACTCAAGACCAAGCATGACTATGCTCCTTAATTAATAAAAAATTCAGTCTACTCGTCATACTTCCAGCTGCTTGTGCGTTGGCAATACTCGGCTCATCTCTCAGCCTCGCCCTGAAGGGCCACCGCAAGCGGCGTTCAAATCGCCTTGGACGATTTGTCCTTACTCACCCCAGTCACTTACTTGTGTAAGCTCCTGGGGATGAGAGACATCCTGTCTCTGACCGGAGGCCAGCCGTTGGCTGGTCAAACCCGTTCCCGACGAATTTTTCATGCGGTTGCCGCGTTACAAGGCCATGCGGCCTTGTCCTAAAGGACCAACGCAGAGCGTTGTTCAAAACGCTCACGTTTTGTCACGCAACTCGAATTATTTAGAGTACATAACTTATTCTTATGGCCGTAGACGGCAAAAAATAAAGGCACGCTGTTCTTTGTGAACGGACGTGCCTGTGGGTATTAGGTGTTGGTGTTAGGGAAGCTCGTTTTCATCGGTGTAGCGTTTGGCTTTGTACGCCGGATGCATCAGGTTCTGGATGGAGAAAATGTCATCCAGCTCGGTTTCCGTTAGCAGGCCGCGCTCCAGTACCACTTCACGCACGCTTTTCCCTGTTTCGGCACAGATTCTACCGACGATATCGCCGTTGTGGTGGCCGATGAACGGGTTCAGGTACGTCACAATCCCGATAGAGTTGAAGACATAGGCTTCGCACACGCTCTTATTGGCGGTGATGCCGTTGACGCATTTTTCCAGCAGGTTGTAGCAGGCATTGGTCAAAATGTGGGTCGATTCAAACATCGCCTGACCGATGACTGGCTCCATTACGTTTAACTGTAATTGCCCAGCCTCTGACGCCATTGTGACGCAGGTATCGTTACCGATGACCTTGAAACACACCTGATTGACGACTTCCGGTACCACTGGGTTAACCTTGGCTGGCATGATTGAAGAACCTGCCTGCAACTCTGGCAGGTTGATTTCATTCAGGCCAGCGCGCGGGCCGGAAGACAGCAGACGCAGGTCATTACAGATCTTCGACAGCTTCACGGCCAGCCGCTTCAGCGAACTGTGCACCATCACATAGGCACCGCAGTCTGACGTGGCTTCAATCAAATCTTCTGCGGGCACACACGGCAGGCCGCTGACTTCCGCCAGACGCTGCACCGCCAGTTGCTGATAGCCATCCGGCGTATTCAGACGCGTACCGATTGCGGTCGCGCCCAGATTGACTTCAAGCAGCAGTTCCGACGTGCGCAGCAGGTTTTTGATTTCCTCCTGCAACAGCACGTTAAACGCATGAAATTCCTGGCCGAGCGTCATCGGTACGGCGTCCTGCAACTGGGTGCGGCCCATTTTCAGTACGTCTTCAAATTCTTTGGCTTTACGCTCAAAACCCTCACTCAACTTCGCTATCGCCTCCGTCAGCTTCAGTACGGCTGCATAGACCGCGATACGAAATCCGGTGGGGTAGGCATCATTGGTGGATTGGCATTTATTCAGGTGATCGTTGGGGTTCAGATACTGGTATTCGCCTTTCTGGTGGCCCATCAACTCCAGACCAATATTGGCTAATACTTCGTTGGTATTCATGTTGACCGAGGTGCCTGCGCCGCCCTGATAGACATCTACCGGGAATTGGTCCATGCATTTGCCGTTATTCAGCACTTCATCGCAGGCGCGGATGATGACGTCGGCGATTTTTTTCGGGATAGTTTGCAGCTCTTTGTTCGCCAGCGCTGTGGCTTTCTTGACCATCACCATGCCGCGCACGAACTCAGGAATGTCACTGATTTTATTGGTGCTGATATAGAAGTTTTCGACGGCGCGCAGCGTGTGAACGCCATAATACGCGTCTGCGGGAACTTCTCGGGTGCCTAACAGGTCTTCTTCAATACGGATGTTTTCTGACATGAGAGTGCTTATCCTGTTGTGCGACTAGTGATGCAACTAGACGTTGTGGGCTGGTGTGTCGGGCGGCGTTATCTGTTATCTCGGATAAACCGTCTAATCTCAGCAATAGTCTCGGGATGTTTAACCAACCAAGTATTCATTGCCGTGAGGATATGTCGTTACGACAGCGAAAAATAGGTGTTTAGATCACTATACTGGCGTTCTCTACCACTATGGTAAATGAACTGTGACTGTAGTCACGAGTCACTATTTTAGGACAATAATCGTAGGGCGGCGGCTTGAAAATGCGGAAAGTCGTACCCACTTCAGTAAACCATGATGTGCCGGATCGCAGAGCAGGCGCGCGTTTTACCTAATCCATTGGTAGTAAAGCGTACTGGATTTTCAATAGCGATGGCTTAACACGTTTTTATTAACAGACGTTTTTATTAAAAACAGTACGCGTAAAAAACACAGGAGTACCGGGTGCGCTGGTTACCGTTATTACTTATTTTTCTTTTGGCTTACATCGAGATATCGCTGTTTATTCAGGTGGCTGAGGTGCTTGGCGTCGCCATGACCCTGCTGCTGGTCGTCTTCACCTCCTGCGTGGGCGTCTCGCTGGTGCGTAATCAGGGGATGAAAACGCTGGTGCAGATGCAGCAGAAAATGGCAGCAGGTGAAAGCCCAGCGGCCGAGATGGTAAAAAGTGTTTCACTGGTGCTGGCGGGTTTCCTGCTCCTGATTCCGGGCTTTCTGACTGACTTTCTGGGGCTGCTGTTGCTGCTGCCGCCTGTGCAGAAAAGGCTGACACTCAAACTGTTGCCTCACCTACATGTCTGGCGTTCTGGTTCTGGCTCAGGCGCGTCATCTTCCGGCGGTAACACTTTTGAAGGTGAATACCAGCGCAAGGATGGCGGGCGCGGAAATATTGAACACCATGACGATCGTGATGACCGTTAACGTCAAGACGAATTGAAAAGCAGATAAGGATTATCATATTGATAATCCTTATTTTTTATCAGGAGTCAGCGACAAGCAGGCGCCTAACGCAAAAAAAATGAATTTTTTTCCCTTGAAGGGCGGTGAAACGCCCCCATTTAGAACACCACAAGGCCGATTATGAAAAGCATAGTCGTTATGAAACATAGTCGGCGTTTATCCTAAACCGATATGGACTTTCTCAAAGGAGAGCTATCAATGAATATTCGTCCATTGCATGACCGCGTGATCGTCAAGCGCAAAGAAGTCGAGTCAAAATCTGCTGGCGGTATCGTACTGACTGGTTCCGCTGCTGGTAAATCTACCCGCGGTGAAGTTCTGGCCGTAGGTCACGGACGTATCCTGGAAAATGGCGAAGTGAAGCCGCTGGATGTGAAAGTTGGCGACATCGTTATTTTCAATGATGGCTATGGCGTGAAGGCAGAGAAGATCGATAACGAAGAAGTGTTGATCATGTCTGAAAGCGACATTCTGGCAATTGTTGAAGCGTAATTGCGCGTAATCATCTGAACTGAACGAATTTAAGGGAAATACACCATGGCAGCTAAAGACGTAAAATTCGGTAATGACGCTCGCGTAAAAATGCTGCGCGGCGTAAATGTACTGGCTGATGCAGTGAAGGTTACCCTGGGCCCGAAAGGCCGTAATGTCGTGTTGGATAAATCCTTCGGTGCACCGACTATTACTAAAGACGGCGTATCTGTTGCACGTGAAATCGAGCTGGAAGACAAGTTTGAGAACATGGGCGCACAGATGGTGAAAGAAGTTGCCTCTAAAGCGAATGACGCAGCAGGCGACGGCACCACGACCGCAACCGTATTGGCGCAGGCTATCATCACTGAAGGCCTGAAAGCTGTTGCTGCGGGCATGAACCCGATGGATCTGAAGCGCGGTATCGATAAAGCCGTTATCGCCGCTGTTGAAGAGCTGAAAGCACTGTCTGTACCGTGCTCTGACTCTAAAGCTATCGCTCAGGTTGGTACCATCTCTGCTAACTCCGACGAAACCGTAGGCAAAATGATTGCCGAAGCAATGGACAAAGTCGGCAAAGAAGGTGTTATCACCGTTGAAGAAGGTACCGGTCTGCAAGATGAGCTGGACGTGGTTGAAGGTATGCAGTTCGACCGTGGCTACCTGTCTCCGTACTTCATCAACAAGCCGGAAACCGGTGCTGTAGAACTGGAAAGCCCGTTCATCCTGCTGGCTGACAAAAAAATCTCCAACATCCGCGAAATGCTGCCAGTACTGGAAGCCGTAGCGAAAGCGGGCAAACCGCTGGTTATCGTTGCTGAAGATGTTGAAGGCGAAGCGCTGGCAACGCTGGTGGTTAACACCATGCGTGGCATCGTGAAAGTGGCTGCGGTGAAAGCACCGGGCTTCGGCGACCGTCGTAAAGCTATGCTGCAAGACATCGCGACGCTGACTGGCGGTACTGTTATCTCTGAAGAGATCGGTCTGGAGCTGGAAAAAGCGACGCTGGAAGATCTGGGTCAGGCAAAACGCGTTGTGATCAACAAAGACACCACGACCATCATCGATGGTACGGGTGAAGAAGCTGCGATCCAGGGCCGTGTTGCTCAGATCCGTCAGCAGGTTGAAGAAGCAACCTCAGATTACGACAAAGAAAAACTGCAAGAGCGTGTCGCTAAACTGGCTGGCGGCGTAGCCGTTATCAAAGTTGGCGCAGCAACTGAAGTTGAAATGAAAGAGAAGAAAGCACGCGTTGAAGATGCCTTGGCTGCGACTCGCGCCGCGGTAGAAGAAGGCGTGGTTGCTGGTGGTGGTGTGGCGCTGGTTCGCGTTGCGGCTAAACTGGCTTCTCTGACTGCTCAAAACGAAGACCAGAACGTGGGTATCAAAGTTGCGCTGCGCGCGATGGAAGCTCCACTGCGTCAGATCGTTTCCAACGCTGGCGAAGAGCCATCTGTGGTTGCGAACAGCGTTAAAGCAGGCGAAGGTAACTACGGTTACAACGCAGCAACTGAAGAATACGGCAACATGATCGATTTCGGTATTTTGGACCCAACCAAAGTCACCCGTTCTGCTCTGCAGTTCGCGGCTTCTGTTGCTGGTCTGATGATCACTACCGAATGTATGGTAACCGACCTGCCTAAAGGCGATGCACCTGACTTAGGTGGCGCTGGTGGTATGGGCGGCATGGGTGGTATGGGCGGCATGATGTAATAGGACGCCATTGTCGCCGGAAGCCATTTTCCGGTGACAGGGAGTCAGGTTACAGAAGTTCGTCTTTCTGTCCTTCAAAGAGCACTATCTGGTCGCGAGACTGGGTGGTGCTTTTTTTATGCGCTGCATTGCTGAAATGTTGCCGTATCGTTGATGAATGCGTTTATCGCGTGTTATCGGGGAAGGCATTCTGCGCTACAATGGCGGCGTTACTTTATTTACGAATACCCTTTTATTCAAAACAACCCTGTTCGGAGTAGGGACAATGTCTGACGATGCGTCTACGCTTCTGCGCTCTATTTCCTGGTTTACTGAGCCCCCTTCGGTATTACCTGAGCACATTGGTGACTGGCTGATGGAAACCGGCTCCATGACGCGGCGACTGGAAAAATATTGTGCCCAACTGAAGACCATACTGTGCAGTGAGAAATTCATTACGCCACAGGCGCTGGGCGAAGACCGTGAGCAACTGCCGTACAGTGAGCGCTACTGGCTGCGTGAAGTGGTGCTGTATGGTGACGATCGTCCCTGGCTTTTTGGCCGTACCCTTGTTCCACAACAAACGCTCGACGGCACGGATTCAGCCCTGACGAAAATAGGCAATCAGCCGCTAGGCCGCTATCTGTTTGGGCAAAAGGCGCTGACGCGTGACTATATCCATACCGGATGCAGTGAAGGCTTATGGGCGCGGCGTTCCCGCCTGTGTGTCTCTGGTCATCCGTTACTGTTGACTGAGCTTTTCTTACCGGAATCACCGATTTATTTCAGCCGGTGATGAAGGTTGGCAGGTAATTTGAGGAGATAAATCCTTGGAAAGAAGTGTTACAGCAGGGAAATGGCTGGCTTATTGTCGCTTGATGCGGATTGATAAACCGATAGGTTCTCTGTTGCTGCTGTGGCCAACTCTATGGGCGCTGTGGCTGGCAGGTGGGAGAGCGCCTGCACCGTGGACGCTGCTTGTTTTTGTCGCTGGTGTTTTCTTGATGCGTGCGGCGGGCTGCGTCATCAATGATTATGCCGATCGTCATTTTGACGGCCATGTAAAACGTACAGCTTCTCGCCCCTTGCCCAGCGGTGAGGTGAGCGAGCGAGCGGCCAAAGTACTATTTGTCGTGCTGGTCTTGCTGGCGTTTGGTCTGGTGCTGACGCTGAATAAGATGACGATCTGGCTGTCCGTTGCGGGGTTGGTTCTGGCATGGGTCTATCCGTTTATGAAACGGGTCAGCCATCTTCCTCAGTTTGTGTTGGGCGCGGCGTTTGGCTGGTCGATTCCTATGGCTTATGCGGCGGTGAGTGAAAGCCTGCCAGCGAGCTGCTGGATGATGTTTTTAGCGTATATTTGCTGGACGGTCGCCTACGATACCCAATATGCGATGGTGGATCGTGATGACGACCTGAAGATCGGCGTGAAATCCACTGCGATCCTGTTTGGCCGTTTTGACAATATCATCATCGGGTTACTGCAATTTAGTATGCTGGCGTTGCTACTGGTTTTGGGAATCATCACCGGATTAGGAATGCCATACTATATTTCGCTGCTGGTGGCTGCGGGGATGTTTGTTTATCAGCAAATGCTGACTTCCGGGCGCGAACGCGATGCCTGTTTTAAGGCATTCCATAATAATAAATATGCGGGTATGGCGATCTTTATTGGCGTGCTGTTTGGCCTGTAGGTCGAACCGATAGAGACAAAAAAGCAGCGATTTCTCGCTGCTTTTTTTATGGTGGAATGCTCTGAGATGCTTGTCATGCCAAACGCATCTACGGCTTGATGGCGGCGTGTTATCCGCCATTTTCCCGTGACTCCTGTCCGGCTACGCCTGCTTTGTCTCTTCCACGTTTTCTACTGCTGGTTCATTGGTTTCTATCTGACCGTCGGTTCCCAACTGATTGTTGGCTTCCATTTCAGCAGATGAGCTGGCGCTTTCGATAGTTAACCGAACTTCCGGGGTGATCAGATCGCCGAGGATATTGTAGATTGCCACGATATCGCCTTGCGCCGTTTCCGCACTGTCGGTGATATATCCTTCTGTACGTAAGGTTGCGACCAGCGTTGAGAACACCGCTTTATCAAAGAATTCCGGCGCATTAATGCCGTGTAGAACGGACAGGCGCTGCGCCATGTTCCGGCTTTCTTTCTCCAACGTTCCACGGTTGATTGCTGGGTTTGCGCACAGCAAGGACAGCGTGATCGCATAGCGTTGCAGCGTTTCACGCACGCCTGCTGACAGCAGTTGCAGCGTACGGATGCGTGGCGGATTGATAGCTAATTGACCGTCACGGCTACATAGCAGCTCTTGTCGAATCAGTTCGTTAGCCAACGTTTCCAGCACGCCTGGCAATTGCTCTTTGGAATAGTGCAGGAACAGCTCGGCTTGCAGCAGCGGATAGACCAGCGTGATCTGTCGCACGACTTCGTCAAGCGTAATCCGGCGATGATGGATGACGATGCTGGCGATCAGTGACGGCAAGACTAAAAGATGCTGGATATTATTGCGATAGTACGTCATCAGTACCGCCTGCTCGCGCGGCAGAATGATGATATCGCCAATGCTATCCTTCTCTACTTCAAACTTGTTCATGCCCAGCGCGTGTTCCAGCAGTTCATCTGCTGTCTTCTTCGGTGCCGTAATATCTTTATGATAAGGAACCTGACGCAGCAACTGCAGATAGCAATCCAGCTGTTCGTGCATTTGTTCGCGCGTCAGTGAGCGCTGGCGCGATGCTAACAAGGCCGTAGAGCACAAGTTCATCGCGTTTGCTGCCGCAGAATTATTGATGCGCACCATGATATCCATAGAGATATCCTGCACCGTCGGCGTTAGCCAGCTTGGACGCTGTGCTTCGATGGGATCGATTGCATCACGCCATTGCGGAACATGCTGATTCAGATAGGTTGTCAGCGGGAGTGGTTCGCCGAAGTTCACATAACCCTGACCCAAATTACGCAGCTTGCGCAAACCGCGCACCATCTGCATAAAACCTTCTTTTTCCTTCACCGCACCGCGCAGCTCTTTCGCATAGGTGCCGACTTCCATCACATGTTCATAGCCGACATAAATCGGTACCAGCGTGATAGGGCGCGTACCGCCTCTGAGCATGGCTTGGATGGTCATCGCCAGCGTACCGGTTTTCGGCTCTAGCAGGCGGCCCGTGCGTGAACGTCCGCCTTCCATGAAGTATTCAACCGAATAACCGCGGGCAAACAGCTCACCCAGATATTCACGGAAAATCGTGGAATACAGCTTGTTACCTTTGAAGGTACGGCGAATAAAGAACGCGCCAAGACGGCGGAAGATTGGCCCTGCTGGCCAGAAATTAAGGTTGATGCCTGCGGCGATGTGTGGCGGCACTAAACCCTGATGGTACAGGACGTAGGACAGCAGCAGATAATCCATGTGGCTGCGGTGGCAGGGCACATAGACAATGCCGTGACCATCCTGTGCCAGTTGGCGAACACGTTCGGCGTTGTGGACGTTAATCCCCTGATAAAGGCGGTTCCACGTCCAGCTTAATACGCGATCCGACAGACGCACAGCCTCGTAGGAGAAATCGGCGGCGATTTCTTCCATCAGCGCAATCGCATTCTGCTGCGCTCTCTCATAAGAAATCTTCTTACTGCGCGCCTCATCGTCGACGGCTTTCTTGATCGCTTTGGAATCCAGCAGCTTGTTAAACAGCTCCTGGCGCACCGGCAAGCGCGGTCCAACTGCCGCCAAACGCTGGCGGGAGAAATGCATACGTGCGACACGTGCCAGTTTGTGGGCTATGGTTTTGTCAGTGCCGTGCTCGGTCGCCATATAGCGTAGCGACACTGGGCTGGAGAAGCGGACAAAGCTGTCGCGGCCTAGCCACAGGACGGCGAAGAATTTCTCGATACCGTTGAGCAATCGCAGGTGTGGTGCAGCCTGAGAGTGGCCTTCCCGGCCCGGAGAGCGCCCAAACATCACGGAAACCGGCACCATCTGTACGTCTAAATCTGGATTGGCACGATGCAGATCCAGATAGTCGTGGAACAGCTTGACGGATTTCTGCTTGGGAACGTAATAGCGGAAGACGCGCGGCCCGTCATGAATAAAGACGTGGCTAGGAAGTTCGACGCCATTGAACTCGAACGGTAGCGAAGGATCGGGTAGCCCCAATGCCAAGCATTTCGCACGTAGCGTCAAGAGATCCGCCTGAGAGTTATAAGGCAGAACATAGAGTATAGGACGTGAGGGATCTAACCCCAACTCGACCACGGGATCTGCGGGAATGACTTTGCTTTTCACCAGCAATTTCAGTGGGAGATTCAATAATTTATAGTAAATTTTACGCCAACCTGACATAACAACGTGGAGCCTCTTGTTAGCAATGCGCCGCAAGGATACCAGAAACTGCGCCGGAGATCTGTGGTGATGAGACAACGTAGGTGCGTTAAAATGCGAATTATTTAGCGTATAAATAATGGAGAATAAATGAATAAAGCAACGGGGATAACCCGGATTATTAAGGCGACCGGTTATTCCTTTAAGGGGCTGAAGCAGGCGTGGCAGCATGAGGCGGCATTTCGTCAGGAGACAATACTGACCCTTGTCGGCGTCATTATCGCGTGTTTACTGCCAGTTACGCTGGTCGAAAAACTGCTGCTGATCGGGTCTGTGGTACTGATTATGCTGTTTGAGCTGGCGAATAGCGCCATTGAAGCTGTGGTCGATCGCATTGGGCCTGAGCATCACGAATTATCCGGTCGGGCGAAAGATATCGGGTCGGCCGCTGTCTTTGTTGCCATCTTGTTAGCCGCTGTCGTGTGGGGCTGTATTCTCTGGCAACATTTTGCCTGACGGCGCGCATAAATGAGTAAAAGTCAGGGGCTTTGCCGATATCGTCATTCCCAATTGTGCCTTACCTGTATATACTCACAGCAAGACTGTATAAACAACCAGGGGGCGGAATGAAAGTATTAACAGCAAGGCAGCAGCAGGTTTATGACCTGATCCGCGATCATATTGCGCAAACCGGAATGCCGCCAACGCGCGCAGAAATTGCTCAACAACTGGGGTTTCGCTCTCCCAATGCAGCTGAAGAGCATCTGAAAGCGCTGGCGCGTAAAGGTGTGATTGAAATTGTATCGGGCGCTTCTCGTGGTATTCGTCTGCTGATGGAAGAAGAGACGGGTATTCCTCTGGTTGGTCGCGTGGCCGCAGGTGAACCGCTACTGGCACAGGAACATATCGAATGTCACTATCAGGTTGACCCTGCGATGTTCAAACCCAGCGCTGATTTTTTGCTGCGGGTGAGCGGCATGTCGATGAAAAATATCGGTATTATGGATGGCGATTTGCTGGCCGTGCATAAAACAGAAGATGTGCGCAACGGTCAGATTGTCGTCGCGCGTATTGACGATGAAGTGACAGTGAAGCGCCTGAAAAAGCAGGGCAATACGGTGCACCTCCTCGCTGAAAATGAAGAGTTTGCCCCTATTGTTGTCGACCTGCGTCAGCAAAGCTTTTCGATAGAAGGCCTAGCGGTTGGCGTGATTCGTAACAGCGATTGGAGCTAACCGTTCGCAGAGATGCACTGCTCGTCTGTCTGGGTCAGTGCATCATGTTCTGTATTCATCGTTTAGCGTGTCAATCTGCTCGTCGCATATATTTAGTTACATTTCGCGCGCATTTTCTACGATCCCCATTACCCTCTGTTTTTTCACTGCTTTTTGCGGTGGTTTTCTCTTTCTCAACGTTCGCTCTAGTCACAGATTTCTGACTTTCCATATTAATTGAAATATTCGACTATAATTTCTATCAAGGTAAGCATTTTTATCTTGATTGATCGTTTATCGATTGATCATTAGCCATCACATGCAGATAGCTCGGTAGTCAAGGGAGACAGTGGCGAAGAGCACCGTCATGGTTCACATAGCTATGATGCTGCTTACTGAATAAATCTATTTATCTGAAACTGACGCATAAGTCGTTAGCCACGATTTTTTTATGCACAATTCACCTAAGGTACGGAGATTCTTATGAATAAAGACCAAGCCAGCGGTAACTGGAAACAGTTTAAAGGTAAAGCGAAAGAGCAATGGGGCAAATTAACGGATGACGATCTGACGGTCATCGAAGGTAAACGTGACCAACTGGTGGGGAGAATCCAGGAGCGTTACGGGTACGCAAAAGAAGCGGCAGAAAAAGAAGTGAAACACTGGGAAGAGCACCACAAATATCACTGGTAGCAAACGTGATGCTTCTTCGCTGAAAGAGACGATAGCCCTCAGGGCTATCGTTTTTTAATGGGAACCGTATGGTCGTGGTCGCAATGGTCCGGCTGCTTGCATGAGGCGACTTCCTGACAGCTGCCACACAATCCGTGTGCTTCCACAACGCTGTGGCGCAGTGTAAATCCCGATTGCTGTGCCAGGTTGCGCAGCGTCTCTTCCACACCTTCGGTTTGACGTTCCGTGACCTGTCCGCAGCGATCGCAGATGAAAAGGGCAGATGTATGGCTATGGTCTTCGATATGGTGACACAGCACGTAGCTGTTATTTGATTCGACGCGATGAATGAAGCCTTGTTCCAGTAGAAAATCCAGCGCGCGATAGACGGTCGGCGGTTTGGCCTGAGGCTCGGAAACGCGCAGCAGATCCAACAGATCATAAGCGCTGATAGCACCGGACTGCTGTGCCATAAGGCGTAAAACCTCTAACCGCTGTGGTGTGAGACGCACAGCGCGCTGCTGACAAATCTGTTCAGCCTGGGCAAGAAGTTTGTCCTGTTTGGTTGAATCCATTGTCATATCACCCTGACGCATTGAGGAACAAGGCGGATATCTTACCACGACTGAATAAAAACGCCGAACTGGCGGCGTTTTCCTACGAAAACAATTCTCTGCAAAAACAACGGACAGAAGCGCTACACGACCAGATCGATGAGCAGCGCCCGCAACGGCGACTCTGCCTGTAGTGCCAACGCTGTTTCTTCCTTAATGAAGGCGCCGTCGCCGCAGTGTAGTGTTTCACTGTTCTGATTGCCTTTTACCGCCATTGAACCGTGGATCAGTTGGAGGTATGCCTGATTTCCCTGTAGCGCGATTGTGCTTTGCTCATTCTGCTGGAGATCGACATGATGAACCCAAACCTGCTGGCGCAGTTGCAGGCTATGGTGTTCACCTTCTGGTGAGGCAAGCAGCGTATGGTTGGCTGAATTCAAGCCCATGCGCTGTAACGGGCTGTTCTCTCGGGTCTGGCAGGCATTCAACCATAATTGCAGACGCGTCAGCGGTTTGTTGGCACTGGTATTATGTTCGCTATAGCTGACATTTGGCTGAGTCGCGAGCAGCAGCACATCTCCGGCTTTCGCCTGAATGTGGCAACCGTTGCTGTCGCGGTATTCCGCTTCGCCCTGAAGAATAATGTTCAGAATATCAACCCGTGGGTAGGTTTCGCGGCTGGAATGATGCTCCCGGTGCCAATACTTCCTGATTGAGCACGCGCAGAGACGCGTAGCCCAGCAACTGTGGGTCAAAATAGTGACCAAAAGAAAAGGTATAGCGCGCCTGCAACCAGCCATAGTCGGCCTGGCCACATTGCCCCGCTGCTCTTCGTGTGATCATGATTTTTATCCCCCAGAGAATTATTTATTAAACCGATAGTAATTGTGTGGACGTTGGATTGTTAGCTAGTTAATCTGGTGGGTATGTTCAAAATTCCTGAATGAGTACGAAGATGGCGAAAGAACGAGCATTGACGCTGGAAGCGTTGAGGGTGATGGATGCGATCGATCGCCGTGGCAGCTTTGCCGCTGCGGCAGATGAGCTGGGTAGGGTGCCTTCGGCACTGAGCTATACCATGCAGAAACTGGAAGAAGAGTTAGATGTTGTGCTGTTCGATCGTTCTGGACATCGTACTAAATTCACGAATGTCGGACGGATGCTGCTGGAACGCGGACGTATCCTGCTGGAGGCTGCGGATAAACTCACGACGGATGCAGAGGCGCTGGCACGCGGCTGGGAAACGCATCTGACGATTGTGACAGAAGCGCTGATTCCGACTCAGCGGATTTTCCCATTAATCGATAAACTGGCGCTTAAAGCCAATACTCAGGTATCGATTCTGACGGAAGTACTGGCGGGGGCGTGGGAGCGCCTTGAGCAAGGGCGCGCCGATATCGTGATTGCGCCGGACATGCATTTTCGCGCGTCTTCTGAAATGAATACCCGCAAGCTGTACACGATGAATAACGTTTATGTCGCCAGCCCGGAGCATCCGATTCATCAGGAGCCTGAACCGTTGTCGGATGCAACCCGGGTGAAATATCGTGGTATTGCGATGGCGGATACCGCGCGTGAACGACCAGTGCTGACCGTACAACTGTTGGATAAACAGCAGCGTCTGACGGTGAGTTCGCTGGATGATAAACGGCGTGCGCTGTTGGCTGGGTTAGGCGTCGCGACCATGCCGTATCAGATGGTTGCGCAAGATATTGCCGAAGGCCGTTTACTGGTTGTTGGGCCAGAGCATCAGATGGAAAGCCAGATTATTATGGCGTGGCGGCGAGACAGCATGGGCGAGGCGAAATCCTGGTTCCTGCGTGAAATTCCAAAACTGCTAAACCAGCCCTAAATTCTGCATTTTCTGCGGCAAGGTGTGGGCCACACCTTGCCTCTGTATTTCACGACTGTTTAGCGCAAATCGACAAAGCCTTAGTATAAATCGACAAACGTCTTATCACGGCGGTGAGGCTGGTTCAGATCTTGCTCTGGACCCAGCGAAATCACGCCATGCGGATTAATCGTGCCGTGGCTACGGTAGTAGTGGTGACGAATGTGCGCCATATCGACGGTATCGGCGATGCCGGGCATCTGATAAATATCACGCAGAAAACCGAACAGATTTGGATAATCGCTCAGGCGATATTTATCGCATTTAAAATGCGTGTGATAGACCGGATCGAAACGGATCAACGTCGTCCACAGCCGCAGGTCGGCTTCTGTTAACTGCTCACCCGTCAGATAGCGCTGTTTTGCCAGAATGCTTTCCAGATCGGATAGCGCAGCGAAAACGGTCGTGGCGGATTCATCATAGGCTGATTGGCTTGTCGCAAAACCGGCTTTGTAAACACCGTTGTTGACCTTGTCGTAAATCCAGCCGTTCAATTCGTCAATCTGAGCACGTAGCGCTTCTGGGTAATAATCTCCCGCCGTTGCTCCTACGCCATCAAACGCGCTGTTCAGCATGCGGATGATATCGGCGGATTCGTTACTGACGATGGTGTGCTGCTCGGTATCCCACAGAACAGGCACGGTTACCCGACCGCTGTAGTCTGGCATGGCGTGCAGGTAGAGCTGGTAGAGGAATTCGTGCTGATAGAGTGAGTCACCCGTCGCAGCTTCAAAATCGGTGCCAAACGTCCAGCCATGATCGAGCATGAGCGGATGAACCACCGAAACGGCGATGTGATCGACTAACCCTTTCAACTGTCGCATGAGCAACGTGCGGTGTGCCCACGGGCAGGCGAGCGAAACATAGAGATGATAACGGCCGGACTGGGCAGGAAAGCCACCTGTGCCGGTGAGACCGGGGGCGCCATCAGGCGTTACCCAGTTGCGGAATACGGATTCTGAACGTTTGAAATGGCCGCCGGTAGATTTGGTTTCATACCAGGTATCGTGCCATACGCCGTCCACCAATTGTCCCATAAATCCTCCGTGAGTGAGTGATGATCAAACAACGGCAAGCCTTGTGTGCTTGCCGTCTCATTCGTTATTCGACTATTAAGTGTAGTACAGGCCGGAAAAGGCTCGTCTTACCACTTTTTGCCCAGCAGGCGGTCGATACTGAATGCGCCTGGGCCCGTTACAGCCAGCAGGAGGTAGCCGCCAGCGATGGTCAGGTTTTTCATGAACATCAGTTGGTTCATGCCTTCCGCAAAGTTAGAGTGGAAAATCAGTGCAGTCAGCAGTGTAAAGCCGGCAGTGAACAGCGCGACGGTACGTGTCAGCAGGCCGAACAGAACCGCCAGACCACCACCCAGCTCCAGCAGAATGGTCAGCGGCAGCAGGAAGGTCGGCACGCCCATCGCCTGCATGTATTGTTGTGTGCCTGCATAGGCATCACCCAGCTTACCGTAACCTGCAACGATAAACAGAATTGGCATTAAGATACGTGCAACCAGCAGTGCAGTGCTTTCTAAATTTTTCATCATCTCTCCAATTAATTTTGTTGTGGGCTATGTTGCCCTGTTTTGTTTGTTGTAGCAGGTGTGGTCTGAAAACTTGGCCCGCCATCAGGTTATGGGCAGATAGTATAGAGAGATGATTTGCGCTGCCAGCGAGTATAATTGTTGTTTTATTTCAGAAAAATTGATGTTCAATTAAATGTGCAAAAACGCGCCGCAGTGATGTGAGCGCGTTAGGCTGGAGTGGGATGAAGAGTAGCTTATAGGAAAGGCAGATAACCAATGCGATGGGGGGCTACGAGCGTTGATCAAACGTTTTTCGGACGAGCCTGAATGTGCCCCACAGCCCGACGAGGCGGCGTCCCCAGCGGATCATGCGGCTAGGATGGCGCACGCCATAGAGCGCCACGAGGCTGGAGCCCACGATCCAGTATTTACGCCACTGCATCAGGCTTTGCCAGCCGCGATCGTAACGGGCGGTAGTATCCAGCCAGTGTTTTTTACCTGCCGATAAATCCAGCCGCTGCTGCTGTATCTGCCGCAGTAGCTGGGCTTTTTCTCTGTCTCGCTGCTGACGCTGGTTCACTTGGGATCTTCCTCCAGCAGCGATCTGTCGGTCGCCAGCTCTTTACGCGTCGCTTTGAGCAAGGTGGAACGACGTACCTTCAGGAGCGTCCATATGCCGCCTATCAGCGCCAGTCCAAGCAATGTGGCGGTAATACACCCCAGCGCAAAGAGACGATATTGCGGATCGATACCCCAGATGATCAGCGCAATCAGGCTCATAATGCCAAAAGCGGCAAAAAGCAGCGTCAGGCCGACCATAATCAGCAACTGAATCAGATTGGCTTTCTCTTCCTCTAATTCAATGACGGCCAGTCGAACACGGCTTTCTACCATGCTGACAATAATGGAGATGATACGCTGAGCAGAAGCTATGACCCCGCTTGCGGGGCCTTGTAGTGATTTATCCGTCATAGCAATCCGCTAATTAGCGACGAGACAGCAGGACGCCAAGCACGACACCGACTGCTGCGCCAATGCCGACACCAGTCCACGGGTTCTGGCGTACATAATCGTCCGCAGATTCAACTGCTTCTTTGGTTTGGGAAGCGATGCGCTCACCCGTATCGCTCAGGCGACTGCGGGTTTCTTTCAGCGCGCTTTCTGCTTTATTGCGCAGCTTGTCGAGTTCCGCTTTAGATTTATCGCTGGAGGTGCTTAATACTTCTTCCAGCGTGTCCGCCAGTGATTTCAATTCGGCGCGTAGGTACTCAGAATTTTGATCTTTAGCCATGTTAATAACCCTTCATGTTATAAACCTGAACGTTAACTATAGCTGAAGCTGAAATTTATGCCGCCCCAAATGGGTACGGACAATTCTGATAACTCGCTGTAAATTTTAGCGATTTGGTTTTTGAATACAAAATGAACAGTTGCTGTGTGTTTTATCAGGGCAATCTATTGATGGGTTATTGCGATGCGGCACGTTCCACGGCGCGTAATTCCTGCTCCGCTTCAGCCAGCTTTCTTTCGCGCTTGAGGATTTTTTCAGCGTCATCCCCTTTCTGGCGGCTTTCATTCAGTTCTTGCTGCCGTTCAGCGACGTCTTTGCGCTTTTCCGCGATGGTTTCCTGACGTTTCTCTGCTAACCCAGCATCTGTGCAGTGGGTTTTCACGCCGTCCAATGCCTTCTCTAAGCCACTGATGCGGTTCTGATTGCCGTGCTTACGCGCTTCATCGATTTGGCGCTGAATATCCTGCGCTTTCTGCTGACAGGTTTCTACCTGATTGGCGGTATTGGCCAACGCATGACTGGAAAGTAGGACGGATAAAGCAATAATGGATGGAGATAGTTTCGATGGAAATAATGTCATAGTCGTCACCCCAGTTTGGATTGTTTCTGTGTCAGTTTCTGCTGCCAGAACGGTGTCGGGGTTGTCACTTGCTGCGCGGTAATCGTGACTTTAGGCAGAGACAAACGCAGGACATCTCTGGCAGCGATACTTTGTTCTGGCGAGGCCAGACGGACGATCAGGCTATCTTGCTCTGGCGTAATGCTTTTGATCGCAATCCCTTTTTCATTGAGACGCTGATACACGTAAAAGCCATCTGGCAATGCGGCGCCGTCATAAGGCCTGATGTGTAGCATAGCATCGTCTTGGGAGCTGCGTAGTGACTGGGACTGCGTCAATGCAATCATCGGCAGCGCAAGCAATAGCAGTATGCGAGCTGTTTTTCTGGAGAAGAGCTTAGAGAATAACCCGCTAATTGACACGGTTAGCTCCCTTTTTCTGCATTATCTGCTTTAGCGTCACGTTTTTTACGCCACAGGACAAAAAGCGAGCCAAACAGGCCGATAAACAGCAGGGCCAGCGGTAGTATCATCAGGCAGAGCATCAGCTCGTCTTCATATTTCAGGAAGACCGTTGTTTTCCCTAAGGCGTAGCCCAGCGTAACCAGAATAAATACCCACAGGAACCCGCTCATCCAGTTAAAGAACTGAAAGCGTGCGTTATTCAGGCCAGACAAGCCTGCGATGGTTGGGAGTAACGTTCTGACAAAAGCCAGAAAGCGGCCCACTAACAGCGCGGACAGACCATGACGATGGAAAAGCTGGTGGGCGCGTTGGTGATAGTGCGCGGGCAAATGTGATAGCCAACCCTGAACCACTCCCGTATTGCCAAGCCATTTCCCTTGGATATAGCTTGCCCAACAGCCGAGGCTGGCGGCCGTCGTCAGGAGAAATATCGTAAAAGGGTAATTCATTGTGCCCTTGGCGACGAGGACGCCGACCAAAATGAGCAGGCTATCGCCGGGCAGGAAAGCGGCGGGGAGCAGGCCATTTTCCAGAAAGATAATCAGAAACAGTAATATGTAGATGGTCCATACCAGTTTCGGGTCGGCTAAAATATCGAAATCCTGATGCCAGAGTGCGTTTAACAGTTCTTTGATTAATTCCATCCGGTATTCCTAATACTGCTGTTGCATTTTAGCCTTGGCGACAATCACGCACGCTTCTGGACATGATAAGAGTGAATACAGTGTTAATCCCGTCATACTTCAGTTGCCTGAAACTCGAATTATTTAGGGTATATCAGGGCACAGGATTATGATTTTTTGATGATCTCTGTTTTTTCTGCCCGATAGTGGAGCTGGCGTCTGACTTGATGCTCGCTTTTCGCTGCGAACCCGATAAACAGGCTGCTTGGGGATTGTTTGGTCTTGGCAGACTTTGCATCCAAAGCGACGGATTAAGCGTAAGAAAGACGCGCTAACTGTAACAAAATAGGTGTTACTGAGACAGAAAAATATTACGACAACTGGCGCAGTTTAGGGGGATTTTTCGAAGAAGAGTGGGGGTTTCTGCGATATTTTACACTCGCTGACAGAAATCAACGTTTTCTGACTTTTTCCCTCTGGTTCAAAATTTTCCCCTTCGCGTAAAACGAAGGGGGAGGATGCACATTTAGGACTTGTCAGTGTGTATTTGGTCGAGGTGGACGACTGGATTTTCGGCGAACATATAGCGGTCGACGTTAAATTCGAAATCATCCGTTGTGGCGCGAAACAGCATCTGTTTGGTATTTTCCAGATGTTGCCACATCGCCAATTTGGCCGCGTAAGGATCTTTGCGAATCAGTGCCTTAAGGATACGATCATGCTCTTCGCACCAGCTTTCAATCGACTTGTCGTCAATGTGCTCATGCAGTTTGCGCCAGTAGGGATTGTGGATCCGTTGGCTCCACATTTTCTCAACGATAGTCGCCATCGCGGAGTTCTGTGTTGCCAGCGCGACCTGAACATGGAATTTGAGATCCCACTGAGAATCACGGAAGCGATCTTCCTGACGCGCATATTCCTGAATTTCCATCAGTTGGATGATATCCTGACGGGTCACTTGCGTGGCCGCAAATTCAGCAATGTTGCTTTCAATGAGTTGGCGAGCCTGAAGCAGCTCAAAGGGGCCTGCCGCGACGAATTCAATATCGCCGCTATTAATGAACGAATTCTTCTGCTGGTTGGAAATAACGTGAATGCCTGAACCTTTGCGTACTTCAACGTACCCTTCGACTTCCAGCATGATGATGGCTTCGCGCACCACGGTGCGGCTGACGTTCATTTCTTCAGAAATATAACGCTCTGCCGGTAATTTTTCACCGACCTGATACATACCGCTTTCAATGCGCTGTTTGAATTCTGCGGCTAACTGCTGGTATAGCCGTCGGGGTTCAGTGAGTGCCATGATGATGTCTACTCTCGATAGATGACGGTCCATGTGCCACGTCAGGGCCTGAGTGTCTATCTCGTTAATCTTTCAGGGATGATTTGTTATACCACTTAATCATAGCAGCAACCAATGTTGTGGTCACAGTTATCGCGGTGTGTTATCGGAGGGAGGTGGCTCACCCAGTCGCAGATCATACCGGATGAGCCAGGATAATGCAGGGATTATCAGTGCTGGTTGGCTTCTTTCAATGTTTCAGCCGCGGCAGCGACTTCTGATGCGGGTTGGTTTTTCAACACCGTCCAGATGACGACAGCACCTAGCAGATCGAAGACGGCCAGTGCAGCAAACAGCGGGCTGAAGCCCAGTGTATCGGCCAGCGCGCCCACAACCAGTGCAAACAGGGTACTTGCCATCCAGGCTGCCATACCGGTCAAACCGTTCGCGGTCGCCACTTCATTACGACCAAATACGTCGGATGACAGGGTAATCAGTGCGCCGGACAGCGACTGATGCGCAAAACCACCGACGCATAGCAGGGCGATGGCGACATAAGGGCTGGAGAACAGCCCGATCATGCCCGGTGCAATCATCAGTACCGCACCCATCGTGACGACCATTTTGCGGGAAACGATCAAATTCACTTTGAAATGTTTTTGGAACAGCATCGGCAGGTAGCCACCCAGAATGCAGCCGATATCGGCGAACAGCATCGGCATCCAGGCGAACATGGCGATTTCTTTCAGGTTAAAGCCGTAGGCTTTAAACATGAACAGCGGGATCCATGCATTGAAAGTCCCCCAGGCGGGTTCAGCCAGAAAACGCGGCAGTGCGATACCCCAGAATTGACGGTTACGCAGGATCTGCAAGGCGGACATTTTTTTCGCGTTATTGGTTTGGTGCTGTGCTTCCTGCCCGCTAAGAATGTAGTCGCGCTCTTCGTCGCTGAGTTTTTTCTGATCTTTCGGGTGCTTATAGAAAACGAGCCAGCAGAGGGCCCAGATCAGGCTCAGCACACCGGTAATGATGAAGGCCATTTCCCAACTGTGTGCCACAATCGCCCACACGACCAGCGGTGGCGCGATCATTGCGCCGATGGATGATCCCACGTTGAAGTAACCCACCGCAACAGAGCGCTCTTTTGCCGGAAACCATTCGCTACTGGCTTTCAGGCCCGCAGGGATCATGGCCGCTTCTGCCATACCCACCGCGCCGCGGGCGATCGCTAACCCCCCCCAGCTGTTTGCCAGCGCGGTGCCCATACAGCAGATGGCCCACAGAATGGCGAACATGGCATAGCCGATTTTTGTGCCAAGCAAATCCAGTACATAGCCAGCGATGGGCTGCATAATGGTATAACAAGCTGAGTAGGCAGCAACGATGTAAGAATACTGTTGTGTCGTGATGTGCAACTGATCTTGTAGCGTCGGTGCGGCAACAGACATTGCATTACGCGTCAGATATCCCAGCACGGTGCCAATGGTCACCAGGCCGATCATATACCAGCGTAATCCTTTGATTTTACGCATTTACTTTCTCTCCGAGTCAATAAAAAACACCGTAATGGCTCTTGAGTGGCATCAGGGTGTGATGTGTCTTGTGATGTCGTGCGACACGTTTTGTTGTTGTACTGAACAGGAAACCCCTTCTCTTTGTGAGATAGCGATTGAATCCCTGCTTAAGGCAGCGCTACAATAATTTGTCATACAACTTTAAAAGTTGAGTGATATCACAAAACCATTATTTTTATATGGAATAGCGGATTCCTCGTTTGAACCGAGATAAACACGCCGTTTGCGGCGATAAATGCTGAGTTATTGTACTGTTTGTTACATTTTTGCGATCATGACCTCACAAATACTGTGAGATATCGCGCATAATTGGTGTGATATCTTTTAACGGTCAACTAATTTGGTGCACAAGAAGCACGGTAAGGAAGAAAACATGCCCCAGTTTCTGAGTGAAGATTTTCTGTTAGACAGTGAATTTGCCCGTCGTCTTTATCATGAGTATGCCGTCGACCAACCGATATTTGACTATCACTGCCATTTGCCGCCTGAGCAGATCGCGGAAAACTATCGCTTCAAAAATTTGTATGACATCTGGCTGAAAGGCGATCACTACAAGTGGCGCGCGATGCGCACCAACGGCGTGCCTGAGCGTTTGTGTACGGGTGATGCCAGCGATTGGGAAAAATTTGAAGCCTGGGCCGCTACCGTGCCGCACACCATCGGCAACCCGCTTTACCACTGGACACACCTGGAACTGCGTCGTCCGTTTGGTGTAACTGGCACGCTGCTGTCACCGAGCACGGCAAAAGACATTTGGGATCGTTGTAATGCCATGCTGGAGCGCGATGACTTTACCGCGCGCGGCATCATGCAGCAGATGAACGTGAAAATGGTCGGTACGACAGACGATCCGATTGACGATCTGCGCCACCATAAAACCGTTGCTCAGGATTCAAGCTTCTCTATCAAAGTGTTGCCGAGCTGGCGTCCAGATAAAGCGTTCAACATTGAACTGGCAACCTTCAACGACTATATGGCGAAACTGGGTGAAGTCTCTGACACCGACATTCGTCGTTTCAGCGATCTGCAAACGGCGCTGACCAAGCGTCTGGATCACTTCGCCGCGCACGGCTGTAAAGTGTCTGACCACGCGCTGGATGTGGTGATGTTTGCCGAGGCGGATGAGGCAACGCTGGATAAAGTTCTGGCGCGTCGTCTTGCGGGCGAAACGCTGAGTGAACATGAAGTGGCACAGTTCAAGACCGGTGTTCTGGTCTGGCTGGGTGCGGAATATGCCCGTCGTGGCTGGGTTCAGCAGTATCACATTGGTGCTCTGCGCAACAACAACCTGCGCCAGTTCAAGCTGCTGGGGCCGGATGTGGGCTTCGACTCCATCAATGACCGTCCGCTGGCTCAGGAACTGTCTCGTCTGCTCAGCAAACAGAATGAAGAAAACCTGCTGCCGAAAACCATCCTTTACTGCCTGAACCCGCGGGATAACGAAGTGCTCGGTACCATGATCGGCAACTTCCAGGGCGAAGGGATGCCGGGCAAGATGCAGTTCGGTTCCGGCTGGTGGTTCAACGATCAGAAGGACGGCATGCAACGTCAGATGACCCAATTAGCACAGCTTGGTCTGCTGAGCCGCTTCGTTGGCATGCTGACCGATAGCCGCAGCTTCCTGTCTTATACCCGTCATGAATATTTCCGCCGCATCCTGTGCCAGATGATTGGCCGCTGGGTGGAAGATGGCGAAGCGCCAGCCGATCTGCCTTTGCTGGGCGAAATGGTGAAAAACATCAGTTTCGATAACGCTAAAAACTATTTTGCCATCGAGCTGTAATTCCACGCCGTCGTAAGGTGTGAATTGCGCGAGGACGCGGCAGTAAGATTCCCAAAGGGGCTTACGCCGCGGCTCTCTATGTCTCGGTTTTTTGTCTTAAGGTAGCCTGTTAATGCAAACGTTAAATCGTCGTAACTTCCCCGGTCGTCAACACCCCGATCGTGTTATCCAGTTTGGTGAAGGCAACTTCCTGCGTGCTTTCGTCGACTGGCAGTTGGATTTGCTGAATGAGCACACCGATCTGGATGCGGGCATTGTCGTTGTTCGCCCGATTGATTCCGATTTCCCACCCGCGCTGGACACTCAGGATGGGCTGTACACCACCATTATCCGTGGTCTGAACGAGCAGGGCGAGGCGGTGCGTGAACCCCGTCTGATCCGTTCGGTAAACCGTGAAATTAACGTGTACCGTCAGTTCGATGAGTATCTGGCGCTGGCGCACGATCCGAATATCCGCTTCGTGTTCTCCAATACCACCGAAGCGGGTATCAGCTATCACGCCGATGACCGCCTGAACGACGCACCGCCTGTCAGCTTCCCGGCGAAATTAACCCGTCTGCTGTATGAGCGCTTCTGTCATTTTGACGGCGCAGCGGATAAAGGCTGGGTGCTGCTGCCGTGCGAGCTGATTGATTACAACGGTGTGGCGCTGAAAGAGCTGGTGCTGCGCTATGCCGCACAGTGGAAACTGACGCCAACGTTTACCGCCTGGCTGAACGATCACAATACCTTCTGCTCAACGCTGGTGGACCGTATTGTCACGGGTTATCCGCGTGCCGAAGTGGAAGCGCTAGAGCAGGAGATGGGCTACAAGGATACCTTCTGGGATACGGCGGAACACTTCTACCTGTTCGTGATTCAGGGGCCACAGTGGCTGGCGGAAGAATTACGTCTGAACAAGCTGGATCTGAACGTTCGTATCGTTGATGACATCAAGCCGTACAAAGAACGTAAAGTGGCGATTCTCAACGGTGCTCATACTGCGCTGGTGCCGGTGGCATTCCTCGCAGGTCTGGATACCGTTGGCGAATCGATGAATGATGCCCTGATTGGCAAATTCGTAGAAAAGACCATTGCCGAAGAGATTGTGCCGGTACTGGATCTGCCTCATGACGAACTGACGTCGTTTGCTCAGGCTGTACTAAGCCGCTTCCGTAACCCGTTCATTCAGCATCAGCTGTTATCTATCTCGCTGAATGGCATGACCAAATTCCGCACCCGAATTCTGCCGCAGTTGCTGACCTATCGTGAGCGTCACGGTGAACTGCCTGCACGCTTGACGTTTGCGCTGGCAGCCCTGATTGCATTCTATCGCGGCGAGCGCGGTGGTGAAGGCGAGGCGTTACAAACCTATCCATTGCAGGACGATGCACACTGGCTGGAACGTTATTCCACGCTGTGGGCGGGCGTAAAAGAAAACACCGTCAGCCTGGCTGAGCTGGTGAATGTCGTACTGCGTGATGCCGATCACTGGGAACAGGATTTAACACAGGTTCCTGGCTTGGCTGCGCAGGTGACTGAACAGTTGCAAACCATCGTTGAGCGCGGCATGCGCGCAGCCGTGGAAGGTTATTGCTAATCAGTAAGAAGGGTTATCCATGCAAAGTATTATAAAAATTCATTCTCTGGACAATGTGGCTGTCGCCCTGCGTGATGTCGAGCAAGGCGAAACGGTGTCGGTGGATAGCCATACGGTGACACTTCAGCAACCTGTCGTGCGCGGACATAAGTTCGCGCTGGAAACCATCGCACCGGGAGAAATGATTACCAAGTATGGCCTGCCGATCGGCCATGCGTTGGTGTCTATTGCTCCTGGAGAACACATCCATTCCCAGAATGCGAAAACCAATCTGAGCGATCTGGATGAATATCAGTATGAACCAGAATTTCTCGAATTGCCGCCGCAGATGGGCGATCGGGATGTACAGCTCTATCGCCGCCAAAATGGCGATGTCGGTATCCGTAATGAGCTGTGGATCCTGCCTACCGTCGGCTGCGTGAACGGGATTGCCCGACAGATTCAGCAGCGTTTCCTGAAAGAAACTAACGATGCGGAAGGGATCGACGGCGTTTACCTGTTCAGCCATACCTTCGGCTGCTCACAGCTTGGTCAGGATCACGAAAACACCCGTACGATGCTGCAAAACATGGTGCGTCACCCGAATGCGGGTGCCGTACTGGTGATCGGTCTGGGCTGTGAGAACAATCAGGTTGACGCCTTCCGCACGACGCTGGGCGATTTTGATTCCGATCGCGTGACGTTCATGGTGTGTCAGCAGCAGGACGACGAAGTCGAAGCCGGTTTGGAGCGTCTGCATACGCTGTATGAGGCGATGCGCCATGACAAACGTGAGCCGGGTAAGCTGAGCGAGCTGAAGTTTGGTCTGGAATGCGGTGGCTCTGATGGGCTGTCTGGTATTACTGCCAACCCGCTGTTAGGCCGTTTCTCTGACTATCTGATTGAGAACGGTGGCACCACCGTGCTGACCGAAGTGCCGGAAATGTTCGGTGCGGAACGTATTCTGATGAGCCGTTGCCGTGATGAAGCCACGTTTGAGAAAACTGTGCACATGGTGAACGACTTCAAACAGTACTTCATTGCGCACAACCAGCCGATTTACGAGAACCCATCGCCGGGTAACAAAGCGGGGGGGATCACCACGCTGGAAGAGAAATCACTGGGCTGTACGCAAAAAGCCGGACAGAGCAAGGTGGTGGACGTACTGAAGTATGGTGAGCGCTTACATACCCCAGGGCTCAACCTGCTCAGTGCACCGGGGAATGATGCCGTCGCAACCAGTGCGCTGGCGGGGGCCGGTTGCCATATGGTGCTGTTCAGTACCGGGCGCGGTACGCCTTACGGTGGATTCGTGCCTACCGTAAAACTGGCGACCAACAGCGAACTGGCGAAGAAGAAACCACATTGGATTGATTTCGATGCGGGACGTCTGATCCACGACATGCCGATGGATGAACTGTTGAGCCAGTTCGTGGAGCTGATTGTTGAGATTGCTGACGGCAAGCGTACGAAGAATGAGGTGAACGACTTCCGCGAATTAGCGATATTTAAGAGCGGCGTGACGTTGTAAATTACATTCATTCCAATTAAAATAAAACGGCGTTTCATTTTTATAATGGCGCCGTTTTTTTTCGCCACAACTTTTTAGAGGCAGGGATCATGACACAGTATTGGATTGCCCAGTCTGTTGGTGTACTGGCATTTCTGGTCGGTATCACCATGTTCTTCAACCGTAACGATCAAAAATTCAAAATACAGCTCTCGGCATACAGCGCCGTCATTGGTCTACATTTCTTCCTGATGGGGGCAAATGCGGCAGGTGCCAGCGCATTGTTGAACTCGGCACGTACGCTTATTTCACTGAAAACACACAACATCCTTGTGATGTTTGTCTTTATCTCACTGACGCTGCTCTTTGGTTTGTCGGGCATGAACCATGCGATGGAATTGCTGCCGATCGCGGGTACCGTCGCCAGTACCTGGGCGCTGTTCCGTACTTCTGGGCTGACGACGCGCTGCGTGATGTGGTGCTCAACCGCCTGCTGGGTTGCGCATAATATCTGGTTGGGCTCGATTGGTGGGTCGCTGATCGAAGGCAGTTTCCTACTGATGAACGGCTTTAACATCATCCGCTTCTGGCGCATGCAACAGCGCGGTATCGATCCTTTTAGCGTAGAGAACAAAGCGTAATTTCGAAGGTTTCTCATCACGTTAACGCCGCTCGTTGTTAAGCGAGCGGCCTGATAATCAATCCTAATCAATCACAGTAAATTCAAACGATCTTTTTCCGCCAGTTTGGCGTCTTCTGCATGGCACACAGCGGCGATGAACATCACGTCCGTCGAGGAATTCACCGCGGTTTCTGCCGAGTCCTGCAAGACGCCGATGATGAAGCCAACCGCAACCACCTGCATGGCGATATCGTTGGAGATACCAAACATGCTGCACGCCAGCGGAATCAGCAACAGTGAGCCACCGGCTACGCCTGATGCACCGCAGGCACACAGCGATGCCACGACGCTAAGCAGCAGTGCGGTCGGTATATCAATCTGAATACCCAGCGTATGTGCAGCGGCCAACGTCAGTACCGTAATGGTAATCGCTGCGCCTGCCATATTGATGGTGGCACCCAGCGGGATGGCGACAGAGTAGGTGTCTTCATCCAAATTCAGCTTACGGCACAGCTCCATATTCACCGGAATGTTGGCGGCGGAGCTGCGGGTGAAAAACGCCGTCACGCCGCTCTCGCGCAGGCAGCGCAGGACCAGAGGATAAGGGTTGCTGCGAATCTTCCAGTAAACGATCAGCGGGTTGATCACCAGCGCAACTAACAGCATACCGCCAATCAGCACCATCAGCAGATGGGCATAGCCCCACAGTGCACCGAAGCCGGTTTCCGCCAGCGTTGAGGCGACCAGACCGAAAATCCCCAGCGGCGCGAAACGAATCACGACACGCACAATAATGGTGACCGCGTTGGAGGCGTCAGTAATCATGCTCTTGGTGCTGTCCGAACCGTGACGGAACGCAATGCCCAGCCCCACGGCCCAGACCAGAATACCGATATAGTTCGCATTCAGTAGTGCGTGAATCGGGTTAGCGATGATGCTCATCAACAGCCCTTTCAGCACTTCGACAATGCCCGACGGCGGTGTGATGTCAGTTGCCTGCGCGTTGAGCGCCAGCGTGGAAGGGAAAAGAACGCTTAGCACCACGGCAATCAGTGCTGCAGAGAAGGTGCCGATGAGATAGAGAAACAGAATCGGGCGGATGTTGGTTTTTTGCCCCTGTTGATGATTAGCAATGGATGACATGACTAACATGAGCACCAGCACAGGGGCAACGGCTTTCAATGCACCAACAAACAGTGTACCTAACAAGCCAACAGCTAAGGCGGCGGGCGTGGAGAGTGAAGCGACAATGACACCGAGACACAGGCCTAAAAGAATCTGTTTAACCAGACTGCCATGAGCAATGTACTGCAAGAAACGAGATTGTTGAGTGTTCATAATATTGACGGCGTAGCCGTTCCGCTAAGTGGTTGTCTGTACGGATTTGACACCTCTGGCCTGCGCCGGGTGGCTTTTTCTTTCCGTAACGAAATGTGTTTGCGTGAATCAGTATATGAAAATTTGTTTTTGAGAAAAGCGGCGATGTAGTTTTTTATGACGGACATCCTTGTCCGTCACCCTGCGGGCCGTTGCTATGCAACGTTGAAAAACGCTCCCGACGTTTTTTTATGACGGACATCCTTGTCCGTCACCCTACGGGCCGTTGCTATGCAACGTTGAAAAACGCTCCCGACGTTTTTTTATGACGGACATCCTTGTCCGTCACCCTGCGGGCCGTTACGTCGCGCATGTGTAGGAACGGAAACGATGGAATGAGGAAAGTGAACACCGCACGGGAGAAACCGTGCGGCGAGAAGGGGAAAGGATTAACGCTCAGCGCGTTTGTTCACCCAGACGTTGATCAGCATGGTGATGACCAGAATGCTGGCAACGACGCCCAGAGAAATCGCCACCGGAATATGGAAAATGTCGATAAGCATCATCTTGGTACCAATGAAGATCAGGATGACGGCCAGGCCATATTTCAACAGTGAGAAGCGTTC
This sequence comes from Pectobacterium odoriferum, assembly GCF_009931295.1. Taxonomy (NCBI): domain Bacteria; kingdom Pseudomonadati; phylum Pseudomonadota; class Gammaproteobacteria; order Enterobacterales; family Pectobacteriaceae; genus Pectobacterium; species Pectobacterium odoriferum. The sequence continues at coordinate 647,832 of NZ_CP034938.1, forward strand.
AGCCACGCCAGCCAGCAGGAAGTACATCGCACGCAGGCCCAGAATAGCGAACAGGTTTGACGTCAGTACGATAAAGGGATCGGTCGTGACGGCGAAAATAGCCGGGATACTGTCTACGGCGAAAATCACGTCGCTGATTTCAACCATAATCAGTACCAGAAACAGCGGCGTTGCATACAGGATGCCGTTACGACGGACGAAGAATTTTTCATTCTCGATGCTATCCGTCATGCGCAGACGGCTACGCAGCCATCGTACCAGCGGCTTGTCGCCGATCGCTCCGCCATCTTCTTTCGCCAGCGCCATTTTGAGGCCGGTGAACAGCAGGAATGCGCCGAACACGTAGAGCAGCCACTGGAACTGCGTGACGAGCCAACTGCCGCCAAACACCATCAGCGTTCTGAGAACGATGGCACCCAACACGCCGTAAATCAGCACGCGACGTTGGTATTGCGGAGGAACGGCGAAGTAGCCGAATAGCATCAGCCAGACGAAGACGTTATCGACGGCAAGCGCTTTCTCGATCAAATAGCCGGTCAGGAAGGCTAGCGACTGGGCGTTGGCAACCTCGCGACCCATCGTGCCATCCAGATACCACCAGAAACCGGCGTTGAACAGCAGAGAGAGCGTGACCCAGATGATAGACCAGACGGCAGCCTGTTTGAACGTCATTACCGTCGAGCCTTTGCGCCCTTGATAGAGCAGGTCGATGGCCAGCATCACTATAACAATGGCAGCGAAGCTGCCCCATAACCATGGCGTGCCGATGGTGTGCATAGCAAGATCCTTAAATAGAAACAAAAACGGCCAACATCGGAAGGACGCTGGCCGCTTGTTATTAAAGCTGCAAATGCACCTCGCCTTCCGGCAAGGTCTCACTTACAACGTTAATGAAGCTGTTTCATCAAGGTTGCCCGGTAACCGGATGCGTAAAGCATCGTAATGACGATTGACCGGCGGAAAAGTTACTCCCCTTTGCCTGACAGAAGATAGGTGAAAAGATGATCCTGGTCAAATAATTATCGCTGTCTTACTCCGTATTTCCTGGCGTGGCGGCATCGGCAGGAAACACGACCCCGGTTTGGCGGCGAATTTCCGTCAGCAGCCCTGCGACGGTGCGTGAGCGCGCCAGTTCCGCATGGTTAATGTCGTTATTGTTCACTAGCGTGGCAAAGACGTCAGCTTCGTACAGCATGCTGTTGATATGCTGCGGTTGGGTGAGGTCCACCTGCTTGCCTTCACGCGGGATGAATTTCACATTATGGCATTCGGACACTTTTTCAATCACCAGCGAACCGTCTTCCCCTTGAATTTCGCTGGGAATAGCGGAGTGGCTGACTTTGGAGTGGACGATGGTCACATCGAAATCGCCGTAATTCAGGATGATGCTGCCATGTGCGTCTACGCCGCTTTCCAGCAGTGTCGCGCTGGCCTGCGTGGTGCACGGTTCGCCCCACAGCGCTACGGCGAAGGCCAGACAGTAGTAGCCGATATCCATGATGGAACCGTTGGAGAACGCCGGATTGAACGTGTTGGGGTTTTCACCTGCCAGATAGAGCGGGTAGCGTGAGGAATACTGGCAGTAGCTCAGCACCACTTTACGCAACCTGCCGACTTTCGGCAGTGCCTGCTGTACCACGCTAAAGTTGGGCAGGCTGGCGGTTTTGAACGCTTCAAAGAGTACGACCTGATTTTCTCTGGCGCAGGCTATCATTTGTTCGACTTCATAGCGGTTGGAAGCCAGCGGTTTTTCACAGATGACGTGCTTGCCGTGGCTCAGGAAAAGCAGCGCCTGTTCGCAATGCAGGGAATTCGGGCTGGCCAGATACACCGCGTCGATAAGGTCGGATTTCGCCATGGCTTCCAGAGAATCAAATAGCGTATCCACCATGTAATCGGCTTGAAACGGCTGCGCTTTTTCTGCCGTTCGGGAATAGATGGCGGTGAGCTTCAGCTTACCGGTTTCATGGGCGGCATCAACAAACTGACGGGTGATCCAACTGGTTCCTACAATAGCGAAGCGAATCATGAGCGTTTGGTATCCTGAAAGCATTCATGCATGACTATGCAGATTATCACGGTGAAATGACAAGGCAACGTCAATCATTTCCCATTCCAGCAGAGAAAAGCATTTACTGACGGGCTATTTTAAGGGATAAACAGCGCAAATTTTATGATGCAGGAGAGGCTAATGAGCCAACTCGAATTGGAAACGTGCAACCTGACGTTGGTGCGTTACCCTCAGGTCGCTGAAAACTCGGCGCTACAGGCGTGGGATGCCGCAGATGAATACCTGCTGCGTGAACTCGCTACGATGGAAATCGCGCCGGGCCCACGCCTGATTTTCAATGATACGTTTGGTGCGCTGGCCTGCGGTTTACAGGCGCAATCGCCCGTCAGTATCAGCGACTCTTATCTCAGCCAACTGGCGACGCGACATAATCTGGAATTGAACGGTTATGATGCCGATGCGGTAACGCTGTTGGATAGCATGGCGGAACTACCCGCTGCGCCCGCGCTGGTGGTGATAAAAATCCCCAAAACGATCGCGCTGCTGGAACACCAGTTGAGAATGTTGCGCAAGGTTGTTACGCCACAAACGCGTATTATCGCCGGGGCGAAAGCACGGGATATTCATACTTCTACGCTGCAACTGTTTGAACGCGTGATGGGGCCGACGAAAACCTCGCTGGCCTGGAAAAAGGCGCGTCTGGTTCACTGTAATTGGGCGGAACTAAAAGTCAGTGAGCAGTCACTTACTACTGAGTGGGAGCTGGATGGGTACGGCTATCGCATTCAAAACCATGCTAACGTGTATTCGCGTAATGGGTTGGATATCGGCGCCCGTTTCTTTATGCAGCATTTGCCGGAACAGATAGACGGTAAGATCATCGATCTCGGCTGCGGTAACGGCGTTATTGGGCTGGCGGCGCTGGAAGCCAACCCAGAGGCCACCGTCGGCTTCTTTGATGAATCCTACATGGCAGTGGCATCAAGCCAGATCAACGTTGAAGTCAACCGCCCGCAGGATATTGAGCGCTGTAGCTTTGTGGTGAACCACGGATTGGCTCGCGTGAGGCGCGATACGTTGCAGGCGGTGCTGTGTAATCCGCCTTTCCATCAACAGCAGGCAGTGACCGATGAAATTGCCTGGCAGATGTTTATGGATGCCCGCCGCTGCCTTCAGGTTGGTGGAGAACTGCGCATCGTGGGAAATCGCCATCTGGATTATTTCCACAAGTTGAAGCGTCTATTCGGTAACTGTGAAACCCTCGCCAGCAACACGAAGTTCGCTGTACTGCGTGCGGTTAAAACGGGGTCGTCCCGCTAAGCTTGCCTAAACTACAGTGTTAACGCCAGCCGGGTGGCCTGATCGATCGCCCGGCGAGCGTCCAACTCCTGCGCCACATCGGCACCGCCAATCAGATGAACGTGACATCCAGCAGCCAGTAAAGGGTCATACAGCTTACGGTTGGGTTCCTGACCGGCACAGATAATGATGTTATCCACTGGCAAACAGCGTGGTTGCTGGTCGTGGATAATGTGCAGTCCCTCATCATCAATATGGTGATATTCCACGCCGCCCAGCAGCGTGACGCCGTGGCGCAGCAGCGTGGTGCGGTGTATCCAGCCTGTCGTTTTCCCCAGATTTTCACCGGGTTTGCCGGATTTTCGCTGTAATAACGTAATGTCCCGCTGATGGGGAAGCTCGTTAGGTTGATGAGGCAGCAGGCCACCCCGGTGCTGTAGTTGTTTATCGATTCCCCATTCCGTATAAAAGTCGCCATGCCCAGCCTGAGAAGACTGGGGATTAAGGTGATTATTCTTGTTCAAAAGATCATTCTTGCTCAAAAGATAGTGCGCGGTATCAAAACCGATGCCGCCTGCGCCGATAATGGCTACCCGCTTGCCGACAGGTTTTTTGTCACGCAGCACGTCCAGATAGCTCAGCACGCTAGGGTGATCGATGCCTGTAATCGCGGGAGTACGCGGCACGATGCCACAGGCCAGAATCACATCATCAAAACCGAGTAAATCGGCGGCGGTTGCCTGCGTGCTCAGGCGAAGCGTGACGCCGAGCAATCCTAGCTGCCGACGGTAGTAGCGCAGTGTTTCATAAAATTCCGCTTTGCCGGGTATCTGTTTGGCAATATTGAACTGTCCGCCGATATAGGAAGACGATTCAAACAGCGTGACCTGATGGCCGCGTGCGGCGGCGTTGACGGCAAAAGCCATGCCAGCAGGCCCCGCGCCGACTACCGCAAAGCGTTTACCGACTCTGGCGGGTTGGATAGGCAGTTCGGTTTCGTGGCAGGCGCGTGGGTTGACCAGACAGGACGTGATCTTGCCAGCGAAAATCTGATCGAGGCAGGCCTGATTGCAGCCGATGCAGGTATTGATTTCATCGGCACGTCCCGATTGCGCTTTTGCCACCAGTTCCGCATCGGCGAGAAAAGGGCGAGCCATCGACACCATGTCGGCACAGCCTTCGGCCAGCAGTTGCTCGGCCACGCCGGGATCGTTGATGCGGTTGGTGGTAATCAGCGGGATGCGAACTTTTCCCATCAGCTTCTTCGTCACCCAGCCGAAGGCACCACGCGGCACCAGCGTGGCGATAGTTGGAATGCGCGCTTCATGCCAGCCGATACCCGTATTGATGAGCGTCGCACCTGCCTGTTCAATCGCTTGCGCCAGTTGCACAATTTCTTGCCAGCTTGAGCCTTCTTCTATCAGGTCGAGCATGGATAAACGATAAATCAGAATGAAGTTCGGCCCTGTTTGCTCCCGCACGGCGCGAACAATCTCAAGCGCGAAGCGGCTGCGGCGCTGAAAATCGCCGCCCCATTCGTCATCGCGATGGTTGGTGTGCGTTACCAGAAACTGATTAATCAGGTAGCCTTCCGACCCCATGATTTCCACGCCATCGTAACCGGCCTGCTGCGCCAGCGCGGCGCAACGGGCAAAGTCGTTGATGGTTTGCACAATATCCTGCGTACTCATTTCTCGTGGCGCAAAGCGGTTAATCGGTGCCTGAATAGCCGATGGCGCGACTGGATCGGGCTGATAGCTGTAGCGTCCGGCGTGGAGAATTTGCAGCGCGATTTTCCCGCCTGCGTCGTGTACCGCCTGCGTCAGTACCTGATGATGTGCCAGCTGCGCCTCGTCATGCAGGGTTGCGCCATCCTTGGCGACAGCCCCTTTGGCGTTTGGCGCAATGCCGCCAGTAACAATCAGGCCAACGCCGCCCTGCGCCCGTTCGCGGTAAAATGCCGCCAGCCTTTCGGTGCCGTCCGGGTGTTCTTCCAGACCGGTATGCATGGATCCCATCACTACGCGGTTCTTTAACGTCGTGAAGCCAAGATCGAGTGGGGAAAGCAGAGTGGGGTAGGCAGTCATTGCACTCTCCGGTGAAGTTAACTGGTCTGATGAGTCATGGTGTTCAATCTAGCGGTAATTGAGGGAGTTGTGAAATTTATGTTTATTTATTGTGATTGATGTCATTGCTGACCATAGGGATAAGCGTGTGCAGACAAGGGATCGTGCGCTGGAGTGTTTGTTGTCGGGGGCGTGTGACATTATAATCCGCGAGTTTATTAGGCAAAGGTATCGTTATGCGGGTGGAAGAGTTGGAATATCGACTGGATAGCGCGCTTCAGGCGTTAGAGCAAAGCGTTCAGCGTCAGCAGCAGATGTGGCGGCAGGAACATCAGTCCCTCCAGCAGCAGTTACTTCAGGTGAAAGAGCGTGATGCTTACCTTTGTGCGCAGATTGAACGGCTCTCTGCGCAGTTGAGCGTGATGGATAGTTCGCCGGAGCGCAATCCGCTGATTCAGAAAATGAAGATCATTCATGCCCACCTTGATGGGTTGGCACAAGACGCTAGCGCCTTTAGACGTTCACTGCGGTAATCGCGCCGCAGTATTACTATGATGCGTCGTTAATACTCTATTTCGTTAACGCCCTATTTCGTTAACGTAATGCTTCCGCTTCCTTACACAATTCCTCCTCATTCTCCATAATTGCCGCAAATGTGGAGCCGACACTTGCAGAGATTTACCCTTGCTCTAATTAACTGAAGGTGTCGGGCCTATACTTTCTCTCGTAGCACGGCACTCGCCGTCGATAAGTCAATTCAGAGAGAGGAATAGAATATGCGTAAACTTACTGCAATGCTGGTTGCTTCTTCTTTAGCATTGGGCGCGGCAGGTATCGCGCATGCTAATGATGCCCCGAAAGGTCCTGGCCCGGAACACAAGATGATGATGAAAGAGGGTCGGGAGCATCGTGGCATGATGGGGCCGGATGCGATGTTTAAGGAGCTGAATTTGACGGAAGCGCAGAAACAGCAAATTAAAGACATCATGAAAGATTCCCGCGAGAAAATGCACAAAGCGATGCAGGATGACCGCCGCGATATGCATAGCCTGGTCGCCTCCGATACGTTTGATGCCGCAAAAGCCCAGGCACAGTTGGATAAAGCCGACGCCGCGCACAAGGCCAGAATGCTTAACGGACTGGAAACCAAAAACAAAATTTACAACGTTCTGACGCCAGAACAGAAGAAGCAGTACAACGACAACTTTGAAAAGCGACTGACTCAACCGCAAAAACCTGACGGCAAGCCCGTTCCTGCGGAATAACACGTTATTTCATGAATCGGCGCGATAGCTAAAATACCCAAGTCAGTAGACCACCGGATTGACGTATTACCTCACGGGTAATGCTTCGGTCCGGTGGTTTTTTTATTTATTTTCCCTCTCCCATCACACTGTGAGTAGGGAAATGATTAATGCTATTCTCACGCGGAGAGAGCAGATGAAATGATTGGACAGTGGGCGGTAAAGGACAGATGAATCACGATTTGACGTTGAAAACGATAAAATTCATGCCGTTTCTGTTTCTGACCACCCTGATAGTGAGTTGTCTGGGATTTCGGTTTCGGGTGTTGGATGAGCTATCGCTGTTTTGGCCCGCCAACATTCTGGTTTTTTGCCTCATGATTAGTTTCAGAGCCAGAAAAGGGACGATAAAAGGTAAAACGCTCTCTATCTGTATCGGTTTTTTGGTGGGTTATGCCGCGATGCTGTCGGCTGCGTTACTGATGGACAATAACTCACCGTTAAAAACCAAGGTGTTGTTATGTTTGTGCAATATAGTCTTTGTGGTGACGGCCTGGTGTGCCTTTTGCCTGCTGTGTCGGTTTACCGGAAAGTGGTCGACCTTTGAGAAATTCAGCAAATATTACGTCTATATTATTTTCGCTTCGACGTTTGTCGGCGCGTTCTTATCCGGCGTGGCGTATGGGTTTTATGCGTATGTCTATGATACGGGGAACCGCTATGCCGAGTTTATGGACTGGTTCAGCGAGCAACTGGGAACCGGTATTATCCTCGCGTTCTTTTTCCTGCGCGGTAAAGACATCCTGCGCGCGCTACGGAATATTCCGCTGTGCCCTAAGAACATCAGAGAAAATATCTTTCCCTTTCTGGTCTTCATCATTTTCTTATTAGTGAGCCTGCTTTTTCTCGATGCCAGCCTGATTACGCTGTCCGTTATTCCACTCACGCTGTGTGCGTTCAATTACTCTTTCCCGATCATGTCGCTGCTCTGTGCGATTACCGGCGTAATACTGAATTATCTCTATATTAATCAGGTCGGTATACTCATCGATTCTAATTCCGAAGCGTACATTAATTCGTTTCTGACCACGGCGCGGCTGAATATCGCGATGCTAATTATGGCGATGTTAAGCGTCTCTCATTTTGTCTCGATGAACCGGCGACTGATTAAAATCATTGAAAGCGGCAGCCGGAAGGATGCGCTCACCAATACTTTCAATCGTCGGGCGTTTCTCAGTATGTTGAATGGGAAGCAGAGTGCGCCGGGGTATAAGAAAAAGCGCCAATTAACGCTGCTCTTTCTGGATATCGATTATTTTAAGCAGGTCAACGATACCTACGGCCATGCCTGCGGTGATGAACTGATCGCCAGCTTTGCCCGTATGCTGAGCACCACTATTCGGCCGAGCGACATTCTTTGCCGCTGGGGTGGGGAAGAGTTTGTCATTGCGGCTTATGACCTGACGGCTGAGCAATCTGAGGCGATGGCCGAAGCGCTGCGGCATCTTACGGAATCCACGGCGCTTACGCTGTCCGATGGGCGGGAAATCCATTTTACGACCAGTATTGGTGTTGCCGTGTTTGCCCAGTATGAGGGCGGTAATATTTACGATCTGATCGGGCTGGCGGACGAGCAACTGTATAAAGCGAAGGCGCAGGGGCGTAATCGTGTCTGCGTACGTCTGGTCGAGGAGGCTTGAATCTTCCCCTTGACCTTCCCCTTACTGGAACGTCTACCCTCAAAATGTACTATGACTGATTGAGGGGTTGTGATGAAGAAAGTCCATTTGTTATTAACGGCAGCGTTGCTGGTTCCGTTTCTCTCGTTTGCGGCCGACAGCGCGCATAGCGGCCATGGTTCTGCAAACGATGCGTCGTCCTCCCAGCAGGCGTATAAGAAAGGGATGGATGCGATGCATAGCGAGATGATGGAAGGGATGCAGTCCAGCGACCCTGATATTGCCTTCGCCAAAGGGATGATTGCCCACCACCGTGGCGCGATTGATATGGCGAAGACGGAACTGCAATACGGCAAAGATCCGGAATTGCGCAAGCTGGCGGAAGAGATTATTAAAGCTCAACAGCCAGAGATCGACCAAATGGAAGCCTGGCTGAAGAAACAGGGCAAATAGTCAATTTTCCGATGGCGCTTCTTCTGAGAGGCGTCATTTTGCTTTTATCACGCCGTGGATTGGGCAGCTTTGCCTGATTGGTAAAAATTTAGTGACTGTTTTCACAGAATAAAACGTGGAGATAGCTTTCTCCGCGTTAACTTGTTAGAAAACAGGAAAGGACGTCACCAGAATCTTCTGGGCGAGACCTGGATAAAGCAGCGTATAGCACGCTGCTTTATCCAGGTTTTTTTTTTGCTTATTTTCCAGCTGGCCAGCGGACAACAAGCGGGATGACGTGTATCAGGCAGTTGCAGCCATTGACGAAACGGGAAGTCATTATGAATAGCAAAGTGCTCGCTGAAAATATTCTGGAGTTAGTCGGAGGGGAAACCAACGTTTCTACTCTGGTGCATTGTGCAACACGCTTGCGCTTTAAGATTGTGGATCACGGTAAAGTGGATGTGGCTGCGCTTGAGGCGCTGGATGGCGTTATTACGGTCATCAATGCTTCAGGGCAATTGCAGGTGGTGATCGGGAACCGGGTGCCGGAGGTGTACCGCGCTTTTGGTTCGATCTCCAGGTTGCTGGAGGACGGCGACGGGAAACGCCAGACGGCGGAAAGTGAGGCATCAACGTCTGCGATGGGACGGCTGATCGATCTGGTTGCTGGGATCTTTACCCCATTGCTGGGGGCGATGGCGGCAGCGGGGGTGCTGAAAGGGGCGTTGTCTATTGTGATTGCGCTCGGGTGGCTGAATACCAAAGAAAGTACCTATGTCATCCTGCACGCGGCGTCTGACAGCCTGTTCTACTTCCTGCCGATGTTGTTGGCGATTACCGCTGCGCGTAAATTCGAAACCAACATTTTTGTGGCCGTGTCGGTTGCTGGCGCACTGGTTTATCCCACGATTCAGGGGTTGTTCGACGCCGGTCAGCCCGTGACGTTCTTCGGTCTGCCCGTTGTGATGATGAAGTACACCTCCTCGGTGATCCCGATTATCTTCAGCGTGTGGCTGATGTCATATATCGAGCGTTTCCTGAATCGCCATATTCACGAAAGCGTGCGCAATATCCTGACGCCGTTCTTCCTGCTGGTGCTGATGGTGCCACTCACGCTGATGACCATCGGGCCGATTGGTATTTCAGCCAGTAAGCTCATTGCGTCGGTGTTCGTCAGTATTTATGAGTTCAATCCTATTCTTGCCGGGGCGTTGATGGCGGCGTCATGGCAGATCTTGGTGATCTTTGGCGTTCACTGGGGATTTGTGACCGTGTTCATCAACGATCTCTCTGTCATGGGGCACAGCTACCTTAAAGCAGCCTCCAGCCCGTCGGTCTTTGCCCAGTCCGGCGCACTGCTGGGCGTCATGGTGCGTACCAAAGATAAAAAGCTCAAAGCGCTGGCGGGTAGTACGTTTATCGCGTCGCTGTTTGGCATCACGGAACCCGGTGTTTATGGCGTGACGCTGAAGCTGAAAAAACCGTTTATCTGCGCGGTGATCGCCGCTGCAATCGGGGGCGCTATCGTCGGCTATGCGAAAAGCTCTGCGGTCTCTATGGGGATGCCCGGCTTGCTGACGCTGCCGATTTTCTACGGCGAAGGTTTTGTTGGGTTCCTCATCGGTTGCGCTATCGCCTTCGCGGTGAGTTTTGTACTGACCATTATTGTTGGTTTTGACGAGCCCGTACCGCCTGCTGAAAAAGCGCCAGTGCCAACGCACTCTCCAGCAGAGACATCTGCTGCGCCGGCATCACGTCAGCACGCGAATGCTGTGCCTCTGCCGCTGAAAGATGCACCGGAGACGGCTGAACAGCTGGGATCGCCAGCAAAAGGTGAACTGATCTCGCTGGAAGAGGTAAATGACAAGGTGTTCTCTTCTGGCGTCGTCGGGCAGGGTGTCGCCATTCTGCCGCAGGAAGGGCGCATCTATTCTCCTGTGGATGGCGTGATTGCCAGCACATTCGCTAGCGGCCATGCCGTCGGCATTCTTTCGCAGGGCGGTGCGGAGATTCTGATCCATGTCGGCATCAACACGGTACAACTGGAAGGCCAGCATTATCAGATGCACGTTGCAGAAGGCGACAAGGTGCAAAAAGGCCAACTGCTGCTGGAGTTTGATTTGGAAGCAATCCAGAAGGCGGGCTACGATACCGTGACGCCAATGGTTATTACGAATGCGGAAGAATATCGCGTATTCAGCCTTGGCGCGGCACGTCAGCAGCAGGCTGGAGAGACGATCGTTGCGCTGGCGTAGGGCGTGGAGAGCAGGGCGCTGCCGCGATAAGGTGAAGAGCGGCCGCTTGCTCTGTTCAGCATCCACGATGCGTTAACGATTGACGCGGTAACTACGAATGGAAACCCGTGATGAACGGGTTTTCCTGAGGAATCAAGTCAGAACGTTTGAGGAAGCATAAATGATGAAAAAACACCGCTGGTTGCTGTAATGCTGATCAGTTAAGGATCGGTTGACCGATCCAGTGGCTGTGTAAAAATCTGGAAATGGATCAAAAAACGCCCATCCCAGTTGGAGTGCCAACAAAATGTTCTCCAGCGGCCGTCCCCAGCGCCGCTATTACTCTCGGCAAGCTTGTTGCAACGATCATGCGGCAGCGTCGTCATCGGCAGCGACTGCCTCGATTCCACGTGGGACGAAGAAATTATTGTTCCTCAACATCGTACCCGCCTGATCGTTCAGCGTAGCGAACTTGAGTTCCTCTGATGCGAAGTCGTGCATAAAATAATTGAAGAAAATATCTGCCTCATGCGGCACTCGTTTAGTTTCATTAAAGAACTTCACCAAATCGGCCCCTTGGTACATCTGCCGGCGTAGCCCCCGGCTTCTCCGAACATTATCTGCATCGTACTCGACCTGCTTCAGCCAGCCCCACTGCGCGTTGAGTTTATCCCGTTCACTTCCTGTCGCGTTTTTGAAAAGTATCTTGTAATCATGCAGTTTTTCCCCCAGCCAAACACAATAGTGGATCATGTGCAGTTCAAACGCTTCCGGGGTCGGGTTCATTTGCCCCACCCATTTGCTGTAGAACTCACTGTATGCCTTCGCCGAGTAGCCCAGCCGGCTGTCCTGCATGATGAAGTAGCTTGCCACGTAGGGGTCTTTCTGATTAAGCGTTTTAAAGTTGGGAAAAGGCACCTGCGCCCTGCGCGCCGTTTCGAACATCTGTCGCAACGGCACCCGACACAGCTCGGCGCTGGGGCGCTGTTCGTTGGGTAGCAGCCCGCCCGTCACGTCTTCACTGATGCCGGGGCAAAGCACTTCACGCCAGCCTGATTTGAGCGGCCCCAGAGGTAACAGAGGACGGGATTCTCGTCGTTCATGTGCCGCTATCAGGTGCAAGGCACTTTTTACCGCCGGATGAAGGGGTTTATCAAACGCAATCACTTTCGCGCCAAAAGCCGTGGTGATCATGCCAACAACAGGGTGCCGGGCAACCAGTCCGGCCCCATCAGAGACGGTTGCCACGGTATCCCCCATGTCCAGCGAGCTGCGGCGCGTGCAGTCGAACAGGCCAGCAAAAATGACCTCTACCTTGCTGTCTTCGTAGCGATACTCGTTCCCTACTTTGGTGCAGACCGACTCCAATAACTCGTCGATAAAACGCCGGGCCAACGCGGCTCCCAGATCGGCACCGAACACCGAAATCTGGATCAATTTGATGGGCAGTTGATTAATTTTTTTTACATCAGCCACGTTTAGCTTGAATTGGTTCTTTGCTGAATCCACCCGCGCATCGACGCCGGTCATGAGCAACTCAGCCACGATCGGATTATCACGAATAGGTTCGGCAGCTTCGAGCAGAGCACGGGTCGCCGCCTTTTTGGCAGCGGACGCGGCAGCGTCGAGGCCACTCTTCATGGTGCGCAGGTCGTCCAGTTTATTGGAAAGCACCTGACTCCAGTCTCCCTTAAAAGCCCCCTTAACGGTATCAACCGCCGCTTCTTTACCCTGTTCAACCAGCGCATCGGCATAATCCTCTGGCATCGCCTTCTGTCTGGCGTCCATAATGCTATGTAAGCGCTCAGTGGCTGTATCATCAAGCGTGGTACCTAATCCTGGAACGTAGACCGCAGAATAAACATATGACGAACCGATCTCTGATGTTCTTCTTTCTGGATGAGCACGAAACAAACGACCGACATTAGTCAAACGCCCGCTTTCTTCATCCACATTGATATTTCGTTTCAGACCATCAAAGAAGAAGCCTATCTGTAACGCCAGTGAGCAAGTGCCTATCCCCGCCTGATAACGGCTCTCTTCACGCGCAACGCGACATTCCAGATCATCCCAATCCACCATCACAATTTCCTTGTCCGATAAGTGTTTATTACATCCTGCATATCAAGGTGACAGCGATAGGCCCAACGTATCATCGGCTTGTTATCTGGCAAGAACAGTACACAAAAATCATCTTGTCCCTTCTCACGCTTCGGCATCGGCAGGATGATGCTATTTTTCTCTGGACGAAGTCCCTTTTCTTCTTGTTGCTTTAGGGTTGTACTCAATAGCCATTTAATATTGACCGTATCCCCAGCTATCCGATAGGGACCTGCGGTTTTCCCTCCCGCATTCCGTCCGTCAAATGCATCTGTGTTTCCCCCCATATTGCCGTTGACATAGGCATAGCTAATAGGTCGATCCATGACTGACATCACAACCAATGACGCCCCGCCATGCCGTTCCTGAATCAGGAACGTCCAGACCAGCCAGAGCACCAGCAGAATACTCGCCACCCACCGCCCCCAGCGCGGCAAGATCTGCCATATCGCCGTGATAAGCCCTGAAATCACCCTCGTTAAACCGTTTGCCGCGCTCATGCTTGTTCCCTTTGTTCTTGCTGGTTCAATTCCTTTGCCACACGTTGGGTCGCTATCGTGCCCGCCTGATGACGACTCTCTTCACGCGCAACGCGGCATTCCAACTCATCCCAATCCACCATTGCTATTTCCTTGTCCGATAAGTATCAATCACATCTTTCATACCAGGAATACCCCATCCAACCCAGCGCACCATCACTTGATTATCCGGCAGAAACAGCACGTAGAAACTATCTTGTCCTTTTTCCCTCTTAGGCATTGGTAAAACAACAGTATGAATCTCAGGGCGATAGCCCAATTCGTCATATTGTCGGCGTGTCATCGCCAGTTCCCATTTGATCTTAACTGTATCTCCATCTATCCGATAGGGGCCCGCAGAACTGCCTCCCGTATTAAGGCCATCAAATGCGTCGGTATTCCCCCCCATATTACCGTTGACATAAACGTAGCTAATGGGGCGATCGAGCACCGAATGGACAACCAATGACGCCCCGCCATGCCGTTCCTGTATCAGGAACGTCCAGCCTAGCCAGAGCACCAACAGAATGCTTGCCAGCCACCGCCCCCAGCGCGGCAAGATCTGCCATATCGCCGTGATCAGCCCCGAGACTGCTCTCGCCAAACCGTTTGCAATGCTCATGTTCGTTCCTTTTGTTCTTACTGGTTCAATGTCCTTATCGCTTTCTGGGTCGCTATCGTGCCCGTCTGATGACGACCCTCTTCAGTGATGTGTGTGTTCACGCAGGAGCGAATAAACGGATAGCAGGATTGGGATGGTAGGCAGAATAATGGAAACGTTCCCTGTAATATCCTTGACGCGAATCCTGTTAAAAAATAGCGGATAAATGATAGCAAGCGAAGTGATGCCCAATAGTACGAAGAAAGAGCTAAAATCAGTTTAATCAATTGGTTAGTATTGAAATAGTTTCATTTGCATAAATGACAAGGGGGCTGGCATTACGGAGAGATTTCAGAATTCTGTATCACGGTACTATCGTGGGAGACCGCTCAATGCTGCTAACAGAGGTTTTGGGTGTAACCATTCATTAAACCAGACGACGTGCGCATACGTCGTCTGGCTGTCTACCTGATTACAACGACTTCCCGTTGCTGTTAATCACATCTTGATACCAGTAGAAGCTATCTTTACGCCGACGTTCCAGCGTGCCTTTGCCTTCATCATCGCGATCGACATGAATAAAGCCGTAGCGTTTTGACATCTGTGCCGTACCCGCACTGACCAGATCGATCGGCCCCCAACTGGTGTAGCCCAGCAGCTCAACGCCATCGTCAATGGCTTCACGCACCTGAATCAGATGGCGACGCAGGTAATCAATGCGGTAGCTGTCGTGAATGCTGCCATCGTCTTCTACAACGTCGCGTGCACCCAACCCGTTTTCCACGATGAACAGCGGTTTCTGATAGCGGTCATACAGCTCATTCAGCAGGAAACGCAGGCCTTCGGGGTCGATCTGCCAGCCCCATTCGGACGCTTCAAGGTGCGGGTTAGGAATCAGGCGGATGATATTACCGCGTGAAGATTGATATTTTTCCGGCTCGAAGGTCGCACAGCCGCTCATGTAATAGCTGAAGGAGACAAAGTCCACGGTGTGGCTCAGATCGTCTTTATCCTGCGCGGTAACGGTGAGTTCGACGCCATTTTCCCGGAAATAGCGCTGAATCCAAGCCGGATAGGCGCCGCGCACCTGAACATCACCGAAGAACAGCCATTCACGGTTCTTGCTCTGCGCTTCCAGCACATCTTTCGGATGGCAGGTCATGGGGTAGCGCACCGCGCCCAACAGCATATTGCCAATTTTGGCATCGGGGATGATGTCGTGGCAGGCTTTTACCGCGCGTGCGCTGGCAACCAACTGGTGGTGGATAGCCTGATAAATCTCTTGCTTCGTAGGCTCGCCGCTCAGCCCGATGCCCGTAAAAGGTGAGTGCAGCGCCATGTTGATTTCATTGAAGGTCAGCCAGTGCTTCACTTTGTCTTTGTAGCGGCTGAAAACGGTACGCGCGTATTTCTCAAAATGGTCGATGACGGCACGGTTGCCCCAGCCTCCCAGTTTTTTCACCAGGCCGTACGGCATTTCATAGTGCGACAGCGTAATCAGCGGCTGGATCTGATGCTTTGCCATTTCATCGAACAGGCGATCGTAGAAGGCCAAACCGGCTTCACAGGGTTCTACTTCGTTGCCCTCGGGATAAATGCGCGTCCAGGCGATGGAGGTGCGCAACACCTTGAACCCCATTTCGGCGAACAGCTGAATATCCTGCGGGTATTGATGATAAAAATCGATTGCCCGATCTTTGATGCAGCTAATGCTCTCATCGCGCTCCGTCACCGGACCATGTACGCCCTTTAGCTGAAGATCGGAGGTGGATACGCCTTTACCGTCTTCATTCCATGCGCCTTCGACCTGGTTTGCTGCGACTGAACCGCCCCATAAAAATCCGTCGGGGAATGCTTTCATGGTATTTCTCCTCATCGTTTTCTACATCATTACGCTGCGCTGAACGGCGGCTCCGCGCTGTCGCGCAGGGGACTGCCAGATAACAGGCAAAAAAAAACTTGGGCAGAAGAGAGTAGTGCTACTCACCTCTGCCCAAGTCTCGCCCGCCATTGGCGGTAACGTCTTGTTAGTACACTATACAATCCTGAATCTCTGCGGCAATGCCCCCGTCTGGTTATGTGACTTCGGTCACGACATCTCTGCTGGTGCAGGTTGCCAGACGTTAGGCGTTTTACCACCTAACGCCGTGGCTTCATGACGTTACTTCGCTTTCGCTTGCAGCGCCTTGACGACGGCTTCGCCAAGCGCTTGAGCGGATGCTGGGTTCTGGCCGGTGATCAACCGACCGTCAACGACGACTTTATTTTCGAATATCGGGGCTTCTTCGAATATTGCGCCATCCTTTTTCAGCGCCGCTTCAAGTTCAAACGGCACAATCTTGTCGTACTGCCGGGAAGCCTCTTCTTCCGCGGTAAATCCAGTAAGGCGACGACCTTTGATCAACAGTTCTCCATTGCTGAGTTTCACATTCAGCAGACCCGCAGGACCGTGGCAGACCGCGCTGACAATGCCGTTTTTCTCATACGTTGTACGTACGATGTTAATCAGCTCAGGATTGTTGACGAAATCCCACATTGGCCCATGTCCGCCGACGAGCAGGATCGCGGTGTATTTAGCAGGATCAACCTTTGCCAGCGGGATGGAATTGGCCAATTTGTTGCGGTGTTCTGGGCTAGTCCAGAAATCCAGACTTGCCCGATCTTTGAGATCGAACCCGTCGAACGGAGGCAACCCTCCTTTTGGGCTGGCAATATCGTAGTCCAGCTTGGCTTTGTCGAAGGCTTCAACCGGGTGGGTCAGTTCTGGAAACCAGAACCCGCCAACCAGCTCCGGCGTCTTTTTATCCAGACTGGAGACGACGATCAGTATCTTCTCTTCTTTCAGATTGGCCTG
Source organism: Pectobacterium odoriferum (assembly GCF_009931295.1). Lineage (NCBI taxonomy): Bacteria > Pseudomonadati > Pseudomonadota > Gammaproteobacteria > Enterobacterales > Pectobacteriaceae > Pectobacterium > Pectobacterium odoriferum. The sequence continues at coordinate 664,873 of NZ_CP034938.1, forward strand.
AGCGAAAACAGGGGAGGCTGCGGCAAACACAGCTATCGCGGCGATAAGACCAGCACAGCGCTTTATTATTGACATAAAAAACTCCTTTCAGCAGGTGATGTCTGCCGACTATATCTGTGATAACTGGTTGAAAATAGTGGGTAATAATGGGATGCATTGTTTAATAAATCGATGTAATAACTTTGTATTGGCGTGAGAAACTGTCGTAAAGTGCGTTGAATGATCCTGGTATCGCATGACGATGAGGAACCCTGATGGGGCAATCTGATAGCTTTGATGGACTGGCAGAATTTCTGGCGATAGCGAAACGATTGAGCATTCGCAAAGCCGCGCTCGATCTGGGTAAGACGCCGGGCTCGGTGAGTCTGTCGCTCCAGAAACTGGAGCATCGCCTCGGCGTGCTACTTTTCCATCGCACGACACGCAAAATGGCATTGACGGAAGCAGGAGAAGGCCTGCTGCTGAAAATTGGGCCCGCAGCACACGTTATCGCAACAGGTTTTGAAGATGTGGCTCAATCGGCAAAAAAGCCCTCGGGGACGTTGAAGCTGATCGTAGAACGTTTGGCATTGCCCCATGTTATCGAGCCCCTCATTCCTGCATTTCGTCAGGCGTGGCCGAATTTGAATATCGATATCACGGTGAGTAATCGTCACGATAATTTCGTCTCCGAAGGCTACGATGCTGGCATCATGATCGGTTCATACATCGAACAGGATATGATTGCAGTACGACTCTCCCCGCCATTTAAGTGGGCGGTATTTGGTTCGGCAGACTATTTTAAAGCGAACGGTAAGCCTAAAGCGACGCGCGATCTGGTGCATCACGAATGCATTCGCTTTCGCCGCCCTGAAAAGGGGGATATTTATCGGTGGGAGTTTGTCGAAAATAAGGAAAGTGTAAGAGTTGAGCCGACTGGTACAATTACCGTGAACGATGGTGAGTTAATGCGTAGCCTCGCGGTCAGAGGCGTTGGGCTTATTTACTCATCCACCTTCCATACCTCACGCGAACTGGCAAATGGCACCCTAGAAGCGGCGTTACTCGATCTCTCGCCGGGCAACGACGGCCTCTTTCTTTATTTCTCCAGAGCTGCGAGGAATCAACCCAAATTACGCGCGTTTATCGACGTGTGTTCGCAAGTTATTAAGACGTGAATGACGTCTGTCAGTCTTCCGAGGCATACTTAACTGAGCCTGTTTTGCATTCGTACATGGCAAACAGCGAGTGTGTTTTCTGTGGGCCGGAGACGGTGAATGCTAGGAGGTAAATCTCTGGGGCGGATAACGTGGGTGAGGCTGCTTTGTCAAAAACAATCACCGGTGTCGCGGTGTTGAGGTTTGAATTTAGCCCAGCGGGGAATGCGGTGTGTCAGGAGATCGTGCTTAACATAGTCAATAGCTTGGCTCATACGTCACTTCCAGGCAGGACGTGCCGTTATGTCTGAGGTAATAATCGTAGACAGCTAACGCGCTGACTGCTGCCAGAACTCAGCAGGCCGTCTTGGTTTTCTATTCCATCCCGCTTCTTCCTAAACAGACGCCCCAAAAAAAAGGAGTCACGTGATTAACGTAACTCCTTGATATATCTGGTGGCCCCTGCTGGACTTGAACCAGCGACCAAGCGATTATGAGTCGCCTGCTCTAACCACTGAGCTAAGGGGCCGAATGGGCGATGATTATACGGTAATGTGCAGGGGGAGGTCTATAGCCTATCTGCTGGGTGGTGGTTTTATACTCAAGATAGCTTGTTGTTATTCTTATCAGAATTTACGATAGCTTGTAGTCAACGGAAGTAGGGAAAGACATGATTACCGATATTCTGGCCATGAATCTTCAGGTGGTTTTCTGCGGCATTAACCCCGGGCTGTCGACGGCCCATCACGGTTACCACTTCGCGAATCCCAGTAACCGCTTCTGGAAAGTGATTCATCAGGCAGGCTTTACTGAACGCTTGCTGACACCCGCGGAAGAACAGCATCTGTTGGACACTGGATGCGGCATCACCATGTTGGTGGATCGCCCCACAGTTGAAGCCACCGAGCTGGGGCGAGATGAGCTGCTGCAAGGTGGGAATACGATTGTTGAGAAGATGACGCACTATCAGCCGCGTGCGCTGGCGGTGTTAGGGAAGCAGGCGTTCAGTCAGGCATTTGGCATTAAGAAGGTTTCGTGGGGGCGCCAGGAGCTGCGTATTGGCGAGACGCAGGTTTGGGTGCTCCGAACCCTAGTGGGCTGAATCGTTCGACGCTGGAGTCGCTGGTGGCGTCGTATCAGGAACTGCATCGGGCGTTGCAGGATGACCTGTAAATCAGGGCTGAATGTTCTGACGGGCAAAAAATAACCCCAGCGAACCGGGGTTATTTATCGTAGGGATATTTAGTGTGTGGATTAGCTGAGGAACAAATTAATCATCCAGGAAGCTACGCAGCACTTCGGAACGGCTTGGGTGACGCAGTTTACGCAGTGCTTTCGCTTCGATCTGACGAATACGTTCACGCGTAACGTCAAACTGTTTGCCCACTTCTTCCAACGTATGGTCGGTGTTCATATCGATACCGAAACGCATGCGCAGTACTTTCGCTTCACGTGCGGTCAGGCCAGCTAGTACGTCGTGTGTCGCAGAACGCAGGCTTTCCGATGTGGCGGAATCCAGCGGCAGCTCCAGCGTCGTATCTTCGATGAAGTCGCCCAAATGTGAATCTTCATCATCACCAATCGGGGTTTCCATTGAAATCGGCTCTTTCGCGATTTTCAGCACTTTACGGATCTTGTCTTCTGGCATCAGCATACGCTCAGCCAGCTCTTCCGGCGTCGGCTCGCGACCCATTTCCTGCAACATCTGACGAGAGATACGGTTCAGTTTGTTGATCGTCTCAATCATGTGTACCGGAATACGGATGGTACGCGCCTGATCGGCGATAGAACGGGTGATCGCCTGACGGATCCACCAAGTTGCATAGGTCGAGAATTTGTAACCACGGCGATATTCGAACTTATCTACCGCTTTCATCAAACCGATGTTGCCTTCCTGAATCAGGTCGAGGAACTGCAAACCGCGGTTGGTGTATTTCTTCGCGATAGAAATAACCAGACGCAAGTTGGCTTCCACCATCTCTTTCTTGGCGCGACGCGCTTTCGCTTCACCAATCGACATACGACGGTTGATGTCTTTAACTTGCTCGATCGTCAGGCCGGTTTCTTCTTCGATCTGCTGCAGTTTTTGCAGGCTGCGGGTGACGTCTTCTTCAACATCATTCAGCTTTTCAGACCATGGCTTGCCCATTGCGACTGCTGCGGCAAACCAAGTGTTGTTGGTTTCATTGCCAGTGAACATCGTGACGAAGTTTTTCTTCGGCATTTTGCACTGTTCAACACACAACTTAATGATCAAACGTTCCTGAGTACGAACGCGATCCATCATGGAACGCATGCTGTTAACCAGGAAATCAAACTGTTTCGGCACCAGACGGAACTGTTTGAAGACTTCGGACAGATTCAGGATTTCCTGTGCTGCTAATGCATGGCTACGACCGTGAGCTTTGATAACCTGACGGGTCGTTTCATATTGCACACGCAGCTCGGTGAACTTCTCACGCGCCAGTTCAGGGTCGATACTGTTGTCGTCTTCTTCTTCCTCGTCGTCTTCTTCCTCGTCGTCATCGTCCATTTCTTCGGTCGAAAGCTCGGAGCCAACGTGAGTCGCGGTAGGGGCAATATCCTCTTCCGCATTAGGATCGACGAAACCAGTGATCAGATCGGACAGGCGGCTTTCGCCCGCTTCGACGCGGTCATACTGTTCCAGCAGGTAAGTAATGGCTTCAGGATACTCAGCAACAGAGCACTGAACCTGGTTGATACCGTCTTCAATACGCTTGGCGATATCGATCTCGCCCTCACGCGTCAACAGCTCAACGGTACCCATTTCACGCATGTACATGCGAACCGGATCGGTGGTGCGACCAATTTCCGATTCAACACTGGATAGAACCTGCGCAGCAGCCTCTGCCGCATCTTCATCGGCATCATTGGTGTTTTCGGCCAGCAACAGATCGTCTGCATCCGGTGCTTCTTCCATCACCTGGATGCCCATGTCGTTAATCATCTGGATGATATCTTCGATCTGATCTGAGTCGATGATATCTTCCGGCAGATGGTCATTGACCTCAGCATAGGTCAGGTAGCCTTGCTCCTTACCACGGGTGACAAGCAGCTTCAGCTGTGACTGCGGGTTTTGCTCCATAAGACGGTATCCACACTTCAGAGTATTTGGGTTGGTGTCGGTCAGCGTAGTTCGCTAACAATAGCATTAGGGGTATTTTTCTTATCGCCGCGGCCCCTGTAGCGGCTCTTTGCAGGGCTCAACCCTGCTATTTATCGGCAATTAAGCCTCTGTATCAGTGTTTTCTGGTCAACGCCAGTTGCAACGACCAAAGCTCTTTTTTTTCTTTGGCGTTGAGCCCATGCGTTCTGTCACGGGCAATCAATGCTTCTTGTCGCTGTTTCAACAGCTGATCGTAGAGTTCTGCCAGACTGATTCTGAACTTCTCGTCGAGCTCTTCCTCTACGATCATATGGTTCCATACCGCTATGGTTTCAAGCTGTTTATAGTATTTGCTGTCGCGATATTGTTCTAACAGTAGAGCCATACTCATTCCCGGGCTGGCGTTACAGGTTTTCACCAAGTCCTGAAACAACGATAAACCTGGGACTTTGTCTTGCTCAATACCTTCCAACGCGAGGTCAGGAACTTCAGTCGCTAGCCTCGGGTTTTGCACTAAGAGTCCTATAAGTATACGCATAGTTGTGACTTTTAGTTGCGGCGTCTGGTAAGACTGCTCCAGCTCTGCGGCTTTGGGCAGCAGCCGATCCAGCTGGCTGTCGTCCAAAATACCTAGCTTGTTGCCAAGTTGTTGGCGTAAGTAAAGCCGTTGTGTTTCTCCCGGCACTTGACCAATCAATGGCATAGCGAGAATACCCAGTTTGGTTCGACCATCAGCAGAACTCATATCCACCTGCTGTTGCAGCGTCTCAAACAGAAACTGCGACAGCGGCAACGCTTGTACCATACGCAGCTCAAAGGCGGCTTTGCCTTCTTTACGCACCAGCGTGTCGGGATCTTCACCGTCCGGCAGGAACATAAAACGTAGCTGGCGGCCATCGTTCAAATAGGGTAGCGCAGTTTCCAGCGCGCGCCATGCCGCTTCGCGTCCTGCCCGGTCCCCGTCGTAACAACACACCACCTGGTCTGTGGCGCGAAAGAGTAACTGAATGTGTTCGGCAGTGGTGGACGTACCCAGCGATGCCACCGCATAATCAATACCAAACTGCGCCAGCGCTACCACATCCATATAACCTTCAACAACCAAGAGTCGTTTGAGATCTTTATGGCTTTGCTGTGCTTCATACAGGCCGTACAGCTGGCGACCTTTATGGAAAATGCCCGTTTCTGGTGAGTTCAGATACTTCGGCGTATCGTTACCTAACACGCGTCCGCCGAAGGCAATCACTCTTCCCCGTTTGTCGCGGATGGGGAACATCACTCGCTCGCGAAAGCGGTCGTACATTCTGCCCTGATCGTTAGTCACCAGCATACCGACATCGTTCAATACGTTGCGATCGCTACCTTCACCAAACCGCTTGAGAACGTTATCCCAGCCAGATGGGGCGAAGCCAATTGCAAAATGGCTGATCACCTCTGCACTTAAACCACGCTGTTGCAGATACTGCAACGCAGGAACTCCGACGGAATGTCGCAGTGCTTGCTGATAAAACGAGCTGATGTGTCCCATCAGTTCATACTGATTATGTCGTTGGTGAATTTCTTGCTTAGTTGGGCCTGTGCCAGTTTCATAAGGCACTTCCAGGCCATGCATCGTAGCCAGTTCTTCAATAGTTTCAACGAATTCGAGACGATCGTAATTCATTAAAAAGTCTATGGCGGTGCCGTGTGCGCCACAGCCAAAACAGTGATAGAACTGTTTGTCACCGTTTACGGTGAATGAGGGGGTTTTTTCGTGATGGAACGGACAGCACGCATGGTAGTTTTTGCCCTGCTTTTTCAGTTTGACGCGCGCGTCAATGAGATCGACGATGTCGGTGCGAGCTAGCAGGTCATTAATAAATACGCGTGGGATTCGTCCAGCCATAAGCCCCTAGAGTATACCCTTCTGTAAGATGGTTACATTGGATATAGCTTATAAACGACAACAAGCCGCGCTTCCTTTCGGAAAGCACGGCCTTACGTATGCAACTGCTAAGTCTGCGGATTAATCACGCGTTGGAGGGAAACCCTCCTGAAAATTAATACAGACGAGTGCGGCGTGCGTTTTCTCGAGCCAATTTCTTCGCGTGACGTTTCACTGCAGAAGCTTTAGCGCGCTTGCGTTCAGTCGTTGGTTTTTCATAAAACTCACGACGACGAACTTCAGCCAGAACGCCTGCTTTTTCACAGGAACGTTTGAAGCGACGCAGAGCTACGTCGAACGGCTCGTTTTCACGTACTTTAATTACCGGCATGTGCCTCTCACCTCAATAAATTCGGTTTGCCGCTGGCCTTGTGCCAGCCTTTTCAAAATGGTGCGGAATTCTACTGCAAACGTGACGCCTTTGTAAAGCATTGCGGTGATCATAAAACACCCAACCGCTGCCAGCGCAGAAATCAGGTCGCTTATGGTAGACTATCCGCAGTTTGAAGCAAGTGGCATTTAACGAATGCCTCTATCGTCATCAAAGTAGGAACTGCAATGCGCGTACTGGGTATCGAAACATCCTGTGATGAAACCGGAGTAGCTATTTATGACACGGAAGCTGGTTTACTCGCCAATCAGCTATACAGTCAGGTCAAATTACATGCTGATTACGGCGGTGTAGTGCCAGAGCTCGCCTCACGCGATCACGTGCGTAAAACGGTTCCGTTGATTCAGGCGGCGCTGCGTGAAGCTGGGCTACAGGCTGACGATATCAATGGCGTGGCTTACACCGCTGGCCCTGGTTTGGTCGGCGCGCTATTAGTGGGCGCGACGATCGGTAGATCGTTGGCATTTGCATGGGGGGTACCGGCGATTCCTGTGCACCATATGGAAGGGCATTTGCTGGCGCCGATGCTGGAAGATAACCCGCCGGCGTTTCCTTTCGTGGCGCTGCTGGTCTCTGGTGGTCATACGCAGCTCATCAGCGTGACGGGCATTGGTGAGTACCGTTTGCTGGGTGAGTCGATTGATGATGCTGCGGGTGAAGCGTTTGATAAAACAGCGAAATTACTGGGATTAGATTATCCCGGTGGCCCAATGCTGTCGAAAATGGCGCAGGTAGGGAATTCCCAACGTTTCACGTTTCCGCGCCCGATGACTGACCGGCCGGGGCTGGATTTCAGCTTTTCTGGGCTAAAAACGTTTGCGGCTAATACGATTCGTAGCAACGGTGATGACGATCAAACGCGTGCTGACATCGCTCGTGCGTTTGAAGATGCCGTTGTAGATACGCTGGCGATAAAATGTCGTCGTGCGCTGGATGAGACGGGCTTTAAACGACTGGTCATGGCGGGGGGCGTGAGCGCAAACCGGACGTTACGCCAGCGCTTAGGTGAAGTGATGGTTAAACGCGGCGGTGAAGTGTTTTATGCACGCCCCGAATTCTGCACAGATAATGGCGCGATGATTGCCTATGCGGGTAGCGTACGTTTGGTTCATGGTGCGAGCCAGACGCTGGGCGTATCCGTTCGGCCACGTTGGCCGTTGGCCGAATTGCCTGCGGTGTGAGATTTCAAACGCAATAGTCGCTACGTGTAGCGGGTCTACACGTAGCAAAGAACGAGTAACAAAAACGGCAGCGTACGAGCGAATTACAGCTCTTGTTCGAATAGCACCAGAATAGCTTCGTAAAGCTGTTTGACGCTGAAGCCTCTTGCAGGGGTGGTAAAGATGGTGTCATCACCCGCGATGGTGCCGAGAATACCTTCTGACTTCCCAAGTGAGTCTAGCAGGCGAGCAATAAGCTGTGCGGCTCCTGGGCTGGTATGGATCACGACAACCGCGTCGTTGTAGTCCACGTCCAGCACAAGGTTCTTCAGCGGGCTGGACGTAGTCGGGACGCCAAGCTCGGCTGGGAGACAATACACCATCTCCATTTTGGCATTGCGCGTGCGCACGGCACCAAATTTCGTTAGCATGCGTGACACCTTGGATTGGTTGATGTTTTCAAATCCTTCGTCTTGCAATGCCTGAACAATTTCACTTTGAGAACTGAACTTCTCTTCCTTTAACAGCGCTTTGAACGCTTTAACGAGGTCTTCTTGTTTTGTCGAATTTCGCATTCTGCACCGGATTAATTGTTATGGTTAATCTTCCCATTATGCAGTTGTGTGAATTTTTATGCAATTAAATTGCGTATAATTCCAATCCATTTCACCAGATATGCGTTAGTCGCTGTTTTCAAAAAAATTCAGCCTCTGGGTAGTCCGAAAAATGCGTCCTGCGTCACATAAAAGTAAATCAAATGTTATCAGAATGATGTTGTTTGGACGCCATTGATCAGTGTAATGTAGCCCATAGGTTAACCGCCAGTGAATGAACACCGCGTTATAGCTCAATAGCTTATTAACTTTACTTACCTTTCAAACGAATGGTTGTTTTTGATTTATTATTAGAGACATAGCGTATTTTTTGTCTCTCATGTCATTTGTAGAAAGATAAGTAGATTACTCTTATCCCCATTTTTATATTCTGTTTATAACCAAATGAATTCACGGCACTTTTTTATTTTATGATAATAAGGAGTTTAGGATGAAAGTTGCAGTTCTCGGAGCAGCAGGTGGTATCGGTCAGGCACTCGCACTCCTCCTCAAAACCCAGCTTCCTTCAGGTTCAGAACTATCCCTTTACGATATCGCTCCGGTCACGCCGGGTGTTGCCGTTGATCTGAGCCATATTCCTACAGCAGTGAAGATCAAAGGCTATAGCGGTGAAGATGCTAAACCAGCGCTTGTTGGTGCAGATATCGTGCTGATCTCCGCGGGTGTGGCACGCAAACCTGGTATGGATCGTTCCGATTTGTTTAACGTCAATGCTGGCATTGTGCGTAATCTGGTTGAGCAAATTGCGGTTACCTGCCCGAAAGCCTGTATCGGTATCATTACCAACCCAGTGAACACGACTGTTGCGATTGCAGCAGAAGTGCTGAAAAAAGCTGGCGTATATGACAAAAACAAACTGTTCGGCGTAACAACGCTGGATATCATCCGTTCCAACACGTTCGTTGCTGAGCTGAAAGGCAAACAACCGCAGGATATTAATGTGCCGGTTATTGGCGGACACTCTGGTGTGACGATTCTGCCTCTGCTGTCTCAGGTTTCTGGTATCAGCTTCAGCGATCAGGAAGTGGCCGATCTGACCAAGCGTATCCAGAATGCGGGTACCGAGGTTGTTGAAGCTAAAGCTGGTGGCGGATCGGCAACGCTGTCTATGGGTCAGGCTGCGGCACGCTTTGGTCTGTCTCTGGTTCGTGCGCTGCAAGGCGAAAGCGGTGTGGTGGAATGTGCATACGTTGAAAGTGATGGCAAACATGCTCGCTTCTTCGCTCAACCGATTCTGTTAGGCAAAGACGGCGTCGCCGAGCGTAAAGACATCGGCACATTAAGCGCTTTTGAGCAAAACGCGCTTAACAGCATGCTGGATACGCTGAAGCAGGATATTGAGCTGGGCGAGACGTTCATCAAGAACTGATTACCCGTCATACTTCAAGCTGCCTGTGCGTTGGCTTTCCTCGTTCACCCCAGTCACTTACTTATGTAAGCTTCTGGGGATTAACTGTGTCGCCGCCTGCCTGCAACTCGAATTATTTAGGGTATGGTTGAGCGTTAATAATATGCAGAGTAAAAAGCCGGAGATGTCGATCTCCGGCTTTTCTTTTTTTAATCGGGACGGATGAGTTTTTTTCTGTCGATAAGCTCATTGGTTTCCGGATTGTAGTACCGGCTGGGCCAAATCTCTGAGGGGTGAATATTCAGCGCATCGGCAATAAGCCATTCCCCTTTGGGCCAAGGGCGCGAGAGCGCATTAGCTAACGTAGATGAGCTTAATCCGGCCGCTCGCGATACCGCCGCCAGCGTTGTGTTTTTCTTGCGCAGTGCAGCAATGATATCAGCGGGATGCCAGTCTTGTTTCCTTAAAATCATAATCCTTCCCTTATTTGCTATAAGACGACTGTCGATTAGTGGTATAAATAACGGATGTTAGTTATATGCCGAACTAACATGACATTATTATTTGGAAATAATATAGCATTAATTTTCCTTAAAATTCTCAATTAATTTCCAAATAAGCGCGTTTTTGTTAGGGATGGCACTATCAGGATGAAAGGCAATGAAAAAAGAGTGGTTTGCTACCAGCGAATTGGTTGGAGTCGGCGGCCTTCCGAAATCAAGACAAGGATTAAATAAGCGCGCCCGCGAGGATGGATGGGAGAAGCGTCGCCGTAAAGGCGTCCAGGGAAGAGGAGTGGAGTACTCAATTCACAGCTTGCCGGATACGGTAAAGAAATCCCTATTACTCGAAATCGAGCCTTCCGCCTACTCGGCGAAACAGCCTGCGGTACTGGCCGTATGGATGCAGATTTATCAGCAGCTATCTGAAAAAGAAAGAGATGAGTTAATCGCTTATATTCTGCGAGTCGGGGTATCCTCCACGCTGAGCCAGTTGGGGATTACACCGTCGGATGAGGAGCCTATCTCGTCAATGGAGATTGACTGATTCGCTACTGGCGATCTTTTCGAACGTTAATCTCAGTGACGAAAAGGAACCTGTATTTTCTGTCGCTTTGTAGCACTTTTTCTGGCCGCGATGCTTGGTCATCGCGCTAGATTTCATCATTTCTTTTATTACTTAGGCGTGTCGGTAACGTGTAAAAGTTAGCGGTTTAGGTAATTATAGTCTATTATATGGAAACTTTTGGGCTAGTTGACGTAATGCCTGTTCAAAACAAACAAGGGAGTGACGAGTATGGACAAAGAATGGTTTGCAACAAGTGAGCTGGTTGGCGTGGGTGGATTGCCTAAATCACCGCAAGGGCTGAACAAACGGGCGCGTGACGACGGTTGGGAAAAGCGCAGGCGGAAAGGGGTTCAAGGGCGTGGCGTCGAATACTCTATTCGCAGTTTGCCGAATGAGGTCAGGAATTCTCTGTTAGTGAAAGAGAATCCGCCAACCGAATATTATCGTATCGATAATGAGCCGACCTTGCTGTCATCGTGGGTGCATATTTTCCATCAACTTTCCGTTGATGAACGAACCCGGCTGATTAATTTCATCTTGCGTGAAGGGACAATAGCGATGCTGTCTCGGCTGGATGATGTCGCTATCGATCAGACTGCCTAAGTCTGGCGAACGAGTAGCGCTGCAAAGCAGCGCTACTTATGAATCAACGATCTTATCTGGTAAGAACCTTACACTACGTTAGAAATCACGCTGTACAGCTAAGTGGGCGAGGCCTTCGAGCGCCATACGGTGCGGCGTTTCCGGCAGCAGCTGTAGTGCGCTAATTGCCTTATCTGCCTCTTCTTCGGCGCGCTGGCGCGTATAATCAAGCGAACCGCATTGCTGCATGGCTGCAAGAACCGGTTCCAGCAGATGGCGCCCGTTTCCTTCTTCAATCGCCTTGCGAATCAGCGAGCTCTGTTCTGCATTTCCATTACGCATCGCGTGCAGTAACGGCAGCGTTGGCTTGCCTTCATTGAGATCATCGCCCGTGTTTTTACCCAACGTTTTGCCGTCTGCGCTGTAGTCGAGCAGGTCATCAATTAACTGGAATGCGGTCCCCAAGTAGCGGCCATAGTCCTGAAGCGCCTTTTCTTGCTCTGGCGTTGCGCCGGCAAGTATGGATGAAGATTGCGCTGCGGCTTCAAATAAACGCGCCGTTTTGCTGTAAATGACGCGCATATAGCTTTCTTCAGTGATATCCGGGTCGTTGCAGTTCATTAGCTGCAAGACTTCACCTTCAGCAATTACGTTTACTGCTTCTGACATCAGCGCCAGCACGCGTAACGATTCGAGGTTGGTCATCATCTGGAAAGCGCGGGTATAGATGAAATCCCCAACCAACACGCTCGCTGCGTTGCCAAAGGCGGCATTTGCTGTGGCTTTACCCCGGCGCATGTCAGACTCGTCTACCACATCATCATGCAGCAGCGTTGCGGTATGGATAAATTCGATCAGTGCCGCGACAGTGACATGCTTATCACCGTTATAGTCGAGGGCTCTGGCGGCAAGTACAGCAATCATCGGGCGTATACGCTTTCCACCACCGCTGATGATGTAATGTCCAAGCTGGTTTATCAAAACGACGTCGGAATTCAGCTGTTCAAGAATGACGTTATTAACAGCCGCCATATCCTGCGCAGTTAATGTTGTAATTTGTTCTAGATTCATGGTTTGTGCCAACGTATGTCTTCAACACTGCCGTAAGATTGCTGTTGCATATCGGCAAGACGGAACTTATTGCGCCGATTGTACTTGAAAAATGAGAGAGATAAACGGCAGTTGATACGTTGTATTCTTTTTCTTCACATCCGTTGATTATGCACTTGTCATCCTCAGTATTTTTGCGTAGAATTCGCGCCCTATTATGAATATTTATAGCGCGCTCTGAAACCTATTAACGGGTGCGCGGAAAGCGGAGTTTTATATGTACGCAGTTTTCCAAAGTGGTGGTAAACAACACCGAGTAAGCGAAGGTCAAACCGTTCGCTTGGAAAAGCTGGACATCGCAACTGGTGAAGCCGTTGAGTTTGACCAAGTTCTGATGGTTGCCAATGGTGAAGAAATCAAAATCGGCGTTCCTTTTGTCGATGGCGGTAAAATCAAAGCTGAAGTTGTTGCTCATGGTCGTGGCGAAAAGGTGAAGATCGTTAAGTTCCGTCGCCGTAAACACTACCGTAAGCAAGCAGGCCACCGTCAGTGGTTCACTGACGTGAAAATTACCGGCATCAGCGCTTAAGATTAGGAGAGCGGATTAAATGGCACACAAGAAAGCTGGCGGTTCAACCCGTAACGGTCGTGACTCTAACGCACAACGTCTGGGCGTAAAACGTTTTGGCGGCGAAAGTGTACTGGCTGGCAATATCATCGTTCGTCAACGTGGTACTAAATTCCACGCAGGAACTAATGTTGGCTGCGGGAAAGACCATACTCTGTTTGCTTTGACTGATGGTAAAGTTCAGTTTGAAGTTAAAGGCCCGAAAAACCGTAAATTTATCAGCATCGTTGCTGAATAATTTTTCGCGTTAGGTCTTACGGATTTAAGCCCCGCAATTCTTTGCGGGGCTTTTTACATTCTGATTCTGAGTAAACCATCTGGATAAGTATGAATACTAAACAACAGACGGGCATCGGTCTTTGTCTAGCGCTGACTACGGCTGTTTGTTGGGGTGCGTTACCGATAGCCATGAAACAGGTTCTGGTGGTGATGGAACCTTATACGATTGTTTGGTATCGTTTTTTTATCGCTTCGATTGGGCTCGGCATTATTCTGTCATCCCGTAAGACGTTGCCGCCAATGCGGGTTTTCCGGCATCGGCGTTGGTGGGTTCTGCTACTGATTGCGACGGCTGGACTACTGGGTAACTTTGTTTTCTTTAGCTCATCTCTGCAATATCTGAGCCCGACGGCGTCTCAGGTTATCGGGCAGCTTTCTCCCGTAGGCATGATGTTCGCCAGCGTACTTATCCTAAAAGAAAAGATGCGCGGTACGCAGGTTATCGGCGCGATCATGCTGATCTGTGGTCTGATCCTGTTCTTTAATACCAGCCTGATTGAGATTTTTACTCGGCTGACGGACTACACGTTGGGCGTACTGCTGGGTGTTTGCGCCTCGGCGGTATGGGTATCCTATGGTGTAGCGCAGAAAGTTCTATTGCGACGTCTGACATCACAGCAGATTCTGTTTTTGTTATATGTGCTGTGCGTCGTCTTTATCACACCTTTTGCCAAGCTTGAGGTTATTTTCCAACTGAGCAACTGGCAGCTTATTTGCTTGCTATTCTGCGGTGCGAATACGTTGATTGGATATGGCGCGCTGGCGGAGGCAATGGCTCGCTGGCAGGCGTCGCAGGTTAGTGCGGTCATTACGCTGACACCGTTGTTTACACTGCTGTTTTCCGATCTGCTGGCGTTAGGGTGGCCGACTTTCTTTGCTGCGCCCGTACTGAACTGGGTTGGCTATGTTGGTGCGTTTGTGGTTGTTGCTGGCGCCATGTTTTCCGCTATTGGACATCGCTTCCTTCCTGGAAAGAAAGAGCCTGTGCTGCCATTGGTAGCGAAAAAGTAGCTTAAGAGAAAGCGTATTGCAGCGGTCACTGCCATCTTTTGACAGCCTGCATGTGTTGTTTATTTTTAATACAGATGAAATTATTGGAGCAGGCAGGTACAATCCGCTCCTTTGCTGGAATGCGTTCTGGTGCGTCGGTTTTTTAATGGTGAGTAGAAACACGCTACATACCGTAAAATCAAAAAGTTACGCCAAGAAGAACCAATAACAAGCCTAAAACACGTAGATATTCTCTATTGGTTTTTTGCGGAGAGAATCAATGAAGTTTGTAGATGAAGCCACAATTCTCGTTGTGGCAGGCGATGGCGGTAACGGTTGTGTCAGCTTTCGCCGTGAAAAATATATTCCCAATGGCGGTCCGGACGGTGGTGACGGCGGCGATGGTGGTGACGTTTATCTGCTGGCAGACGAAAACCTGAACACGCTGATTGACTATCGTTTTGAGAAATCCTTCCGCGCTGAGCGTGGACAAAACGGGCAAAGTCGTGACTGTACGGGTAAACGCGGCAAAGACATTACGATTAAAGTTCCTGTTGGTACCCGTGTTCTGGATCAGGGAACCGGCGAAGTGCTGGGCGATATGACGCGTCATCAGCAGAGTCTGATGGTGGCGAAAGGCGGCTGGCATGGTTTAGGTAACACGCGTTTTAAGTCGTCTGTCAACCGTGCTCCTCGTCAGAAGACCAGCGGTACGAAAGGCGAAGAGCGTGAGCTGACGTTGGAACTGCTGTTGCTGGCTGACGTGGGCATGCTTGGCCTGCCTAACGCAGGTAAATCGACCTTTATCCGTGCGGTATCGGCAGCGAAGCCGAAAGTGGCTGATTATCCGTTTACTACGCTGGTGCCGAGCCTTGGTGTTGTCCGTATGGATAGCGAACAGAGCTTTGTTGTGGCGGATATCCCAGGTTTGATTGAAGGTGCATCCGAAGGCGCTGGGTTAGGCATTCGCTTCCTGAAACACCTTGAACGCTGCCGCGTACTGTTGCATCTGGTTGATTTAGCACCGATTGATGAGTCAGATCCGATTGAAAATGCCAAAATCATTATCAATGAGCTAGAGCAGTATGGCGCGGGTTTGGCAGAAAAACCGCGTTGGTTGGTTTTCAACAAGGTTGATTTGATCGATAAAGCTGAAGCGGAAAAACGTGCCAAAGATATTGCGGCTGCGCTTGGTTGGGATGATAAATATTATCTAATTTCTGCAGCGAACCGTGAAGGCATCAACCCACTTTGCTGGGACGTGATGAACTTCCTGAAAGCTAATCCGAAAGTGACGGCGATTGCCGAAAGCGCACCGGAAAAAGTGGAATTCATGTGGGATGATTATCACCGCGAACAGCTGGCTGAAATAGAAAAAGAAGCTGAAGAAGAGTGGGATGATGACTGGGACGATGAAGATGATGAAGGTGTTGAGATCATCTATCAAAAGTAATTCGTTCTCCTGCTAGTCAGATCTCGCCAACGCGGCCTTACCCTCAAAGTAAGGCCGCGTTGTTATACTCGTCATACTTCAAGCTGCTTGCGCGTTGACTTCCCTTACTCACCCCAGTCACTTACTCGTGTAAGCTCCTGAGGATTAGTGCGGTTGCCGCCTTCACGCAACTCGAATTATTTAGAGTATATAATATTAGTTGCTCTGATAAATATCTTTGTAGAGACGGCTTTCAAATCTCACAAGAGGAACGCGACGTGCGCGCTGGTCTTCTGGCGGCACAGCATAGCCGGATAGGAACTGGACGAATGCCATACGTTGGCCGCTTGCGGTAGTAATGAAGCCTGCCAGATTGTATACGCCCTGCAATGCCCCTGTTTTAGCCGAAACTTTGCCATCAACGCCAGCTTCATGCAGGCCACCACGATAACGCAGCGTGCCGTCATAGCCGGAAAGCGGAAGCATCGTGATGTAATTCAGTTCATTATCGTGCTGTGCAATGTACTGCAATACCTGCATCATCGTTTCCGGTGAAATCAGATTGTGTCGTGACAGGCCTGAACCATCTACAACAATGCTATTTCCTAAATCTACACCCGCTTTCTGACGCAGGATTTGTCGCACGGCATCAGCGCCAGCGCGCCACGTCCCAGGCACGCTAAAACGCTCGTGTCCAATGGTACGAAAAACCGTATCGGCTATCATATTGTCTGATTTTTTCAGCATGATAGTGAGCAGGTCGCGCATCGGAGGCGATTGTGTTTGAGCCAGTACGCTTCCTGCAGGACCTGGCTGCGTCTGGCGACGAAGGCTGCCTTTAATACGGATATCTGCCTGCTGTAGCTCATCTTTAACGATAGCACCAGCATAGCTGGCTCCATCCTGAATCGCGAACGCCAGCGGAAGCGGTTCTGTGCGCTGGGTCAGACAGCCCGTAAGCGTAAAGCGATTCAATTCCCCAGGAACCACATCCAGCTCGCAGTATTGGGCATCGGCGGAGCCTTTAGCCAGCGTGCGGACCTCGCTGAACATTTGCACCGGATAATAGGATGCAACGCGGATAAACGCATTATCACCCGCTTTAGGCGCACTGTAGAGGGAGACGGAGAAGCAGTTACGATCGACAATCGCGGCACCCGGCGGGGCGCTGAAGCATTGTGTCATGTCGTTCCAGGGCCAGCCAGGCGCTTTATCGTGGCTGGCGAACACTGAGGTGTCGATTAGCACATCCCCTGCGATTTCCTGTATCCCGCGTTTTCTTAATTCTTGCACCATATTCCGTATTTGCTGGCGCTTAAGCGTAGGATCGCCGCTAAACCGTACGATAAGGTTACCGTTCAGAATACCGCTGGTGACAGGCCCGTGGCTTTCCATCGTGGTGATGAATCGATAATCTGGACCTAATTGCAGTAATGCTGCTAATGCAGTTATCACCTTTTGCGTACTGGCCGGAAGCGCCATTTGCTGGCTATTGAAGGCCATACTGGGTGTTGTTGCGCCAACTTTTTGTACCAATAGCGCCAAATTGGCACCATCTGGTAAATATTGGCGATGATCCTCAACAGAAGCTGCATTGGTATGCAGAACAAAAGCGCAGGCAAGTCCGGTAACAATCGATGAAAAACGCATAATCTCAGCTAATAACGGGGCAACGTGTGGTCATACTACGGCGCAACAAGGGCTAAAGTAAACGATGACCCTCATTGAACTCTGGGGTAAAATACGTATCAAAATGCAAAACCGCTGCTAGCCTGGAAATTTTGTTCTGGGACTGGTTGCTTTTGTTTTATGTCCAGTGAGGACTTGCACGTTGCAGAGACTCCGTCGCCTTTGATTTTTAGCGCGTCAGGATGACGATTATTTGAGTCTTACGGACTTTTTTAGAGGTATAGACAATATGAAACAATTTCCGATGACATTGCGTGGCGCTGAAAAATTGCGCGAAGAGCTTGACCACCTGAAATCTGTGCGTCGACCCGAAATTATTGCGGCGATTGCCGAAGCACGTGAGCACGGCGATCTGAAAGAAAACGCAGAATACCATGCTGCACGTGAGCAGCAGGGCTTCTGTGAAGGGCGTATCCAAGATATCGAGGCAAAACTGTCTAACGCACAGGTTATCGATGTCACGAAAATGGCGGCGAACAATGGGCGCGTCATTTTTGGTGCGACCGTGACGGTGATGAATCTGGATAACGAAGAAGAGCAAACCTACCGGATTGTTGGCGATGACGAAGCGGATTTTAAACAGAATCTGATCTCTGTGAATTCCCCTATCGCGCGTGGCCTGATCGGTAAAGAGCAAGATGACGTCGTGGTTATCCGTACGCCGGGTGGCGACGTGGAATATGAGATCCTGAAGGTCGAATATCTATAAATTTTGCCGTATTGTTGATTAAAACAGCAAAAATTGTAAAGAAAAGAAAAAGGCCGCTTGCGGCCTTTTCTCTAACCGAGAGGCATGGCACCTTTCCGTTAAAACCGAGTATCCTGAAATAAAAAGTGTTATCGTGGTAACACAATTTTACGTTCTTTCGCAGGACGGTAGAGCACCAGCGTATGGCCGATGACCTGGACGTTAGCGGCACCCGTTTCACGAACAATCGCTTCAACAATCAAGGCTTTGGTTTCGCGGTCTTCTGTCGCTACTTTTATCTTGATCAGTTCGTGATGCGCTAATGCTTGTTCGATCTCAGCCAGAACACCTTCGGTGAGACCGTTATTGCCCAGCATGACAACCGGTTTTAGCGGATGTGCCAAGCCTTTCAGGTGTTGTTTTTGTTTATTACTTAGGTTCATTGTCTTTTTTACTTAGGTTGGGATTGAAAACGGTTCATTCTACCGCCATCTCATGATTATAACCAATTTGACTGTTCTGATTGGTAATATGTGAGAAGTTTCTCCCCACCACGAGCGTGTTACTGAGAATAGTTGGAAAATCGATGGCGAATAAAAAGCGTTCTGCAAGCTCCAGTCGCTGGTTGCAGGAACACTTTAGCGATAAATATGTGCAGCAAGCCCAGAAAAAAGGGCTGCGCTCACGTGCTTGGTTTAAACTTGACGAAATACAGCAAGGCGACAAACTGTTTAAACCCGGTATGACAGTTGTGGATTTAGGTGCGGCACCGGGTGGCTGGTCACAATATGTGGTCACGCAAATTGGTGGAAATGGTCGAATTATCGCGTGTGATATTTTACCGATGGATCCGATTGTTGGCGTCGATTTCCTGCAAGGGGACTTTCGTGATGAACTGGTCCTCAAAGCCTTGCTCGAAAGGGTTGGCGATAGCAAAGTTCAGGTGGTGATGTCTGACATGGCCCCTAACATGAGTGGTACACCAGCCGTTGATATTCCGAAGTCGATGTATCTGGTTGAATTAGCACTTGGTATGTGTCGGGATGTATTAGCGCCAGGCGGAAGTTTCCTGGTGAAAGTGTTTCAGGGAGAAGGTTTTGATGAATACCTGCGGGAAATTCGCTCCCTGTTTACGAAGGTGAAAATTCGTAAACCAGACGCCTCACGTGCCCGGTCTCGTGAAGTGTATATTGTAGCGACAGGGCGCAAACTGTAGTACCCTAACGCTGTTTTTTAACACAGTTGTAATATGAGGTTAATCCCTTGAGTGACATGGCGAAAAACCTAATTCTCTGGTTAGTCATCGCAGTTGTGCTGATGTCTGTTTTCCAGAGCTTTGGGCCCAGCGAGTCGAATGGCCGTAGGGTGGATTATTCAACCTTCTTGACTGAAGTGAATCAGGATCAGGTCCGTGAAGCACGTATTAACGGGCGTGAGATCAGTGTTATCAAAAAAGACAGCAACAGATACACGACTTACATTCCTGTCAATGACCCCAAGCTACTGGATAACCTGCTAACGAAGAACGTGAAAGTTGTTGGTGAGCCACCGGAAGAGCCGAGCCTGCTGGCTTCTATCTTTATTTCCTGGTTCCCGATGCTGTTACTGATTGGCGTCTGGATCTTCTTCATGCGTCAAATGCAAGGCGGCGGCGGTAAAGGTGCCATGTCCTTCGGCAAGAGCAAAGCGCGTATGCTGACTGAAGATCAGATCAAGACGACGTTTGCTGATGTAGCTGGTTGTGACGAAGCGAAGGAAGAGGTTAGCGAACTGGTCGAGTACCTGCGCGAGCCTAGCCGTTTCCAGAAACTGGGCGGTAAAATTCCGAAAGGCATTCTGATGGTCGGCCCGCCGGGAACCGGTAAAACGCTGCTGGCAAAAGCGATTGCTGGTGAAGCGAAAGTGCCTTTCTTTACGATTTCCGGTTCTGACTTCGTTGAAATGTTTGTGGGTGTTGGTGCTTCTCGTGTTCGTGACATGTTCGAACAAGCGAAGAAAGCCGCGCCTTGTATCATCTTTATCGATGAAATCGACGCCGTTGGCCGTCAGCGTGGTGCAGGTTTGGGCGGTGGTCACGATGAACGTGAACAAACGCTGAACCAAATGCTGGTTGAGATGGACGGCTTCGAAGGTAACGAGGGCATTATTGTCATCGCGGCAACTAACCGCCCTGATGTGCTTGACCCCGCGTTACTGCGTCCAGGTCGTTTTGACCGTCAGGTTGTGGTTGGCCTGCCGGATGTTCGCGGTCGTGAACAGATTCTGAAAGTTCACATGCGTCGCGTACCGCTGTCTCCAGATATCGATGCGTCAGTAATTGCTCGTGGCACACCAGGTTTCTCTGGTGCGGATTTGGCTAACCTGGTTAACGAAGCCGCATTGTTCTCCGCGCGTGGCAACAAACGCGTTGTGTCGATGGTCGAATTCGAGAAAGCGAAAGACAAAATCATGATGGGTGCAGAGCGCCGTTCCATGGTAATGACGGAAAAGCAGAAAGAATCGACGGCGTATCATGAAGCAGGACACGCCATCATCGGTCGTCTGGTGCCAGAGCACGATCCGGTCCATAAAGTGACGATCATTCCGCGTGGGCGTGCACTTGGCGTGACGTTCTTCCTGCCTGAAGGCGATGCGATCAGCGCCAGCCGTCAGAAGCTGGAAAGCCAGATCTCTACGCTGTACGGTGGTCGACTGGCCGAAGAAATCATTTACGGCGTGGAACATGTTTCGACAGGCGCGTCCAATGACATCAAAGTGGCCACGTCGATTGCTCGTAACATGGTAACGCAGTGGGGCTTCTCTGAAAAACTGGGTCCTTTGCTTTATGCTGAAGAAGAAGGCGAGGTATTCCTCGGTCGCTCCGTAGCAAAAGCTAAGCACATGTCAGATGAAACCGCGCGTATTATCGATCAGGAAGTAAAATCTCTGGTTGAACGTAACTATGTGCGTGCTCGCGAACTGTTGATGGCAAACATGGATATCCTTCACTCAATGAAAGATGCGTTGATGAAGTATGAAACCATTGATGCGCCGCAGATCGACGATCTGATGGGACGTAAGAAGGACGTTCGCCCGCCTGCGGGTTGGGAAGAGTCCCGCTCTGACAACGATTCTGGTAACGGTGGCGGTACACCTAAAGCCCCTACGCCAGTAGATGAGCCACAGACGCCTAATCCCAGTAATACTAATCCAGGTAACACCCTGTCTGAGCAAGTGGACGACAAGTAATTCGCCTGCGATTGACATCTGTAACTTACGAAACCCCAGCTCAGGCTGGGGTTTTTTACTGGGAATGTTCTTCGAATCGCATTTCACGCTAACTACATACACCAGAATGCGGAGGTAAATCATGCAACTGGTTGCCAGAGACTCAACGCTGGATCTTTCCTGCCCACACATCATGGGCATTCTTAACGTCACGCCGGACTCTTTTTCCGATGGCGGCAAACACAACAAACTCGATACTGCATTACTGCATGTTCAGGAGATGATTACCGCTGGTGCGACCCTGATCGATATTGGTGGCGAATCAACGCGCCCCGGAGCCGCTGACGTGAGCACGGAGGAAGAGCTGAACCGTGTGGTGCCTGTGGTGGAAGCCATTGCTAAACGCTTTGACGTATGGATCTCAGTCGATACCTCAAAGCCGGAAGTGATGATGGCGTCGGCGCAGGCGGGTGTGCACCTAATTAATGATATTCGCGCTTTGCAAGAGCCGGGAGCTCTTGAGGCGGCGGCGGCAACAGGCTTGCCAGTGTGTCTGATGCATATGCAGGGTATGCCGAGAACCATGCAGCACAAGCCCCATTATGATGATCTGATGCAGGACATCGGCGATTTCTTGCAACAGCAGATTGAACGCTGTGTGAACGCCAATATTCCGAAAAGTAAGCTATTACTGGATCCGGGGTTCGGATTCGGTAAGAATCTTGCCCATAATTATGCGCTTCTGGCTCGTCTGAGTGAGTTACATCGTTTTGAATTGCCTCTTCTGGTTGGCATGTCGAGGAAATCCATGATTGGGCAGCTCCTCAATGTACCGCCTGCACAGCGTGTTCATGGTAGCGTCGCTTGCGCAGTGATCGCAGCGATGCAGGGAGCACAGATTATTCGCGTTCACGATGTTAAAGAAACGGCTGATGCCATGCGTATTGTTGAAGCTACCCTTTCTGCGAAGGAATAAAAACGAAATGAGTAACCGCAAATATTTTGGTACCGATGGCGTACGCGGCAAGGTTGGCGATACGCCGATTACCCCTGATTTTGTGCTTAAACTGGGCTGGGCTGCTGGGAAAGTTCTCGCGCGACATGGTTCCCGTAAGATTATTATCGGCAAAGATACCCGTATTTCTGGCTATATGCTGGAGTCTGCTCTGGAAGCAGGACTGGCTGCTGCCGGTTTGTCGGCTTCTTTTACTGGCCCGATGCCTACGCCTGCGGTTGCTTATCTGACCCGTACGTTCCGTGCTGAAGCGGGCATCGTGATTTCTGCTTCTCACAATCCGTATTATGACAACGGTATTAAATTCTTCTCAATTGACGGCACCAAGCTGCCGGATGATGTAGAAGAAGCGATCGAGGCTGAACTGGAAAAACCGCTGACGTGTGTTGAGTCGGCTGAATTAGGTAAAGCCAGTCGTATTGTTGACGCTGCAGGACGCTACATCGAATTTTGTAAGGGGACGTTCCCAAGCGAACTGAGCCTTAATGGCTTAAAGATTGTCGTCGATTGCGCCAATGGCGCTACCTATCATATCGCTCCCAGCGTATTGCGGGAGCTTGGCGCTAAAGTCATCGCGATTGGCTGTGAGCCGGATGGGATGAACATCAATGAAGAGTGTGGGGCGACGGACGTCAGACAGCTACAGGCGCGCGTACTGGCTGAAAAAGCGGACGTTGGGCTGGCGTTTGACGGTGATGGCGATCGGCTCATCATGGTCGACCATTTAGGCAACAAAGTCGATGGCGATCAGATTCTGTATATCATCGCGCGTGAAGGTTTACGCCAAGGGCAACTGCGCGGTGGCGCGGTGGGCACGCTGATGAGTAACATGGGGCTTGAGGTTGCGTTAAAGCAACTGGGTATCCCGTTTGCTCGTGCCAAAGTCGGTGACCGCTATGTATTAGAAATGATGCAGGCAAAAGGGTGGCGCATCGGGGCAGAAAACTCCGGTCATGTGATTCTGCTGGATAAAACCACGACGGGCGACGGTGTGATTGCCGGTTTGCAAGTCCTTACCGCGATAGTGAAAAACCATATGAGCCTGCATGATTTATGCAGCGGTATGAAGCTGTTTCCACAGATTCTGGTTAACGTGCGGTTTACGGGTGAACACGATCCGTTGGAAGATAAAAACGTGCAGCAGATTACGCAGGATGTGGAAAAAGAATTGGCCGGACGCGGGCGAGTATTGCTGCGTAAATCCGGCACTGAGCCACTCATCCGCGTCATGGTTGAGGGTGAACACGAAGAGACGGTCATCGCGTTGGCGAACCGTATTGCCGATGCGGTGAAAGCCGTCGGTTGAGGGCTTTTTTGATTCGCCAATCAGGTAGATAAGGCTTTCGATAGGTATCTTGTGTCGAAAGCCGCTGCTTTTTTCTGCAATCAGCCTGTGGTGACCAAATTACCCTTGCGTACGCTACATCCTTTGGTTAGTATTCAGACCCGCTTGATAAGGGATGTTCTGCATCCTGCTTAGCGGAATGACACGCGGTTTACCGCCAGAATATAGCATCTCCATGAATCATGGGGAAAACGGTTAACGGGTACGACTATGTACGAAGCTCTATTAGTAATTTTCCTGTTAGTATCGATCGGGCTTGTTGCCTTGATCATGCTTCAGCAGGGTAAAGGTGCTGATATGGGAGCGTCGTTCGGAGCAGGTGCTTCTGCCACTTTGTTCGGTTCGAGCGGCTCTGGTAATTTCATGACCCGCATGACGGCGATACTGGCGACCCTGTTCTTCATCATCAGTCTCATTCTGGGCAACTTAAGTTCGCTGCAGAAAAAAGGCGGTGCATGGGATAACCTGAGCCAGCCAGAAAAAACCGAGCAGACGACAACGCCTGCTGCGCCTTCAACGCCGGCGAGTGACATTCCGAAGTAAGCGTTTTAAAGCAGTAATTGTGATGCCGTGGTGGTGGAATTGGTAGACACGCTACCTTGAGGTGGTAGTGCCCGATTGGGCTTACGGGTTCAAGTCCCGTCCTCGGTACCAACATAAAAAATAGACGTCGATTGACGTCTATTTTTTTTGTCTCAATCCTACGAATTTACTGCTTTCCCTTCTA
The DNA here is from genome assembly GCF_009931295.1 of Pectobacterium odoriferum. Lineage (NCBI taxonomy): Bacteria > Pseudomonadati > Pseudomonadota > Gammaproteobacteria > Enterobacterales > Pectobacteriaceae > Pectobacterium > Pectobacterium odoriferum. The sequence continues at coordinate 689,273 of NZ_CP034938.1, forward strand.
TTTCTTCTTTCTTAGCGTCAACCTGACTCAACTCATATCAACAGATTTGTGAGTATATACTTTGGCGTTATGGGTGATTATATACTCAGCCCTCATCGCAGGATATTGATGATGGTCCTAACTGAGAGTGTGCGTATCAGCCAAGCTTAAGATGACTATATTATCTGCAAGACTAGCTGAGTTAGGAAGCTGATGTGGTTATCATGTAAAGGTCTCGTCTACTACGGCGTTACAACGGGTGAATGCATTGATGAGCTATACGACGGCACCAGCTATAGTTACTGGTACGATTAAGGTCGTTATTTCACCCGTTACCATCCCTCTGTCATTTCTGACAATAAACAACCCCCCGAAGGTTTCGATAGTGTTGTTATACCCGTCATACTTCAAGCTACATGTGCGTTGGCTGAGTTCATTCACCCGAATCACTTACCTGAGTAAGCTCGTCGGGGCTTCTTCCCTTGCCGCCAGATGAAACTCGAATTATTTAGGGTGTAGCAAAAAATGATGAACTTAATGATATGACGTATGAAATATTACTTTCTCTGTGGGAGGTATTGAAACGTATAGGTATGGTGAAATCCTCACATTTCTCTACATTTTTTAGAACATGGAGACTATGAGATTTATAAGTAACTATGTTTTTCAGAAAATGATTTTTGAGAGTAGGTAAGTTTTTATAAACAAAAGGGGGAGCATAATTCCACGCCAAATATTATCTATTCTGTAAGTGAGTCGGTATGCGAATTTTTCTTCCGATGATTTTAATGAGTCTGCACCAAAACTCCCTCCTAAGTACCTTTTTTATTACGGAAAAAGAGATCGTGTGAGCATGTCTCTATTAAAATATGTCTTTATAAGATCTTTTTAAATATTCACTGTAAGACTGAGGTCGGATTAGGCCAATCGGCCAATGGCATAAGTCTCGCAAAAATAGGTCAACAAGATTATCTGTTTTTAAAAAAATTGAACTATGCTTTTTCTAGGCTAATAAGGCCTATTTCTCTCACTGTTATTACCTGATTTTTCACTTCATGTAATATCGTGGGTTTATTGACGATATGTATCTATTACATGCTTATAATGGAGAGATTCTATATGGTTTCTATTAAAGATTATCCGGATTTTAATAATCCAATTACCTCCTTACTCGAAGGTAATGGTGCTTCTATCTTAACTGAGGATGCACGCCAGTTGCTAGAAGGCGATTTGATTGCATTGTCATGGAAGAATCACACTGTGCGTACGGAGAAACTGACTGTTCGCGATATTAATTCAATCGAAGAAGCATTTAGTAAGCATAGCCTTTATGGCTCATCGGATGCCCCTGTTGTTGGTGGAAGCTGTTGTTGCTGTACCGCTCCATGCTGTTGTACAGCTGTAGCTGTTGTGCAAGCAGCTTAATCTGAATGACTGCACTCCCCTCGCTGAGGTAGTGAGGGGAGTGCAGCTCTCGTTGTTCCGTCATTAACCGAGTCTAGAAGGGAAATCCATGAGTGAAAAATTAATTCTGTTACCAATACAGATCATTGAGATGGAAGACTCTGTCATCCTTAAAAGAGGTCTGGCACAGTTATTAATTCCAGACCCGAATGTGCTACTAATTATCCGAGTTGTTCAAAAAGCACTGTTACTACAGCCCTATTCAGTTACTGAATTGAAATCTCTGTTTGCTGCTCCAGTGCAACCGTTGGTCGAAGAGCTACTGAAAAAACTTTTAGAAAAACGTTTTTTGCAATTACAAATAGATCAATTACAAGAAGATAAACATCCTGCTAGTCAACAGTTATCTGTTGAGCCAGTTCAGGAAGTATTTTACTGGCATTTTAATCAACACCAGCAACAGGTAGCTAGTACACTCAATCAGAAACATTGGTTATTTGTTGGTATTAATAAAATTAATATGCTTTTAATTCAGTCTATGCAGCGAGAGGGATTGAAAAATTACCTGATTATTGATGACCCGATGCTGAGAAATATTGACTTCTTTGATGATAATCACCAATTGTCATCTTCCTTCTGGAAGCAACAAGTGGATCATGTCTTCAGTGAAGAACAGCTATTTTCTGAGGAGCACAAGGATAAAATAGGTTTTGTGGTTGCCGCTTCAGAGTTCGGTAGTTTCTTTTTGCTTGAGCGTTGGAATGAATATGCGGTGAGACGAGAACTGCCTTTCTATCCTGTATTGCTGCAAAACATGGTTGGTTATGCGGGACCTTTAGTTATTCCACATGAAAGCGCTTGTTTGACTTGTCTAAAGTCGCGACAAAATTCGCATAGTAACGGATTTGCGGAACGCCGCATCACGGAACAGTACGCTTTTGCTGGGCAGAAGGTTGCCGCTTACCACGAGTCGATGTTGCAAACTCTCGCGGCCGTTGCACAGTTCGATCTGGTGAAGTTTATTAGCAATATTCAGTGGGAGGTCGGTACGCTATGTGAAATTGATCTGCTTGCTGGCAGTATGGCCAAGCGCAAATTGTTGAAAGTCCCACGCTGTCCTATTTGTAGCGGTTTGCATGGTATCCCTCCGACTAACCTCCATAAACAACTTACTTCTGATGAAGAATGGCAAGAGATTAGGCAAACGGTAGGTGACTATGAAAATTGAGTTACAAAGCCCATTGTCCCGTATGGTGGATGCGCTACCCTACCTTTTAGACAGCCGTATTGGCATTATTGGGCAGGTACAGGAGCATCCTGTAGAAGCCGATTCACCGAGGTTTTTCCGTTATATCTGTATTGCAGCAGATACTACGGCTTTCGGTGAATATCGTAATTTCGCAGTCGGTAGCGGTGCAGCTATTAGTCGTGAGATGGCATTGGCCAAAACTATTGGTGAAGCCATTGAGCGTTATTGTGCGGCAATTTATGATAAATCCGAAATGCCACTGAGCAGTTATGAGCAGGCGGCGTTTTCCTGCGTACATCCTGAGCAGTTTGTACTGTATTCATCCGTACAACACAGCCACAGCGACTTCATATTTGATCCGTTTCTGCCCTCATCGCCTGTCCGCTGGGTACCGGTAGTTGATTTAAAACGTAACAGGCCCGTTCATGTGCCGGCGTCAATGGTTTACGTGCCTTACTTTTTCTACAAGAATGGTGAGGAAACGCCAATCGCTCAGCCCATTTCTACCGGACTGTCCTGCCATTGTAGTTATGAAGAAGCGGCTATTGGCGGCTTGTGCGAGGTCATTGAACGGGATTGCTTCATGATCACATGGCAAGCAAGATTGAGTCGCGAACAAATCAGGCAAGATAATCTGTCTGATACCAACCGCGATTTAATACAACGCTTTACTGCTGTCGGATATCAGGTGTATCTGATGGATATTAGCAATGAAAGCAAGATTCCGGCAGTTATGGCTATTGCTCGTCACAATACCGACTACGTGCCGTTGGTCGTAGCTGCATCTGTTGCATTGAGTGCTGAGGAAGCTATCCGTAAGGCACTGGAAGAATTAGCACATACGGAACGATATGCTTTTCAGATTAAAGGCGAGCTTCCACGCTTAGAAAGCGATTCTGAATACGACAACATTAAAGGGCAGGTTGATCATGTCAATTTCTGGCTAGATCCGGCCAATGCTCGACATGCCGACTTTCTGCATGCATCACCCCATTTCCGTGATTATCAAGACATGCCTGATTTTACTGGTCGGAATCACGCTATCAGCTTACAAAATCTGGTTGATAAGTTGGACCAGACTGGTTATCAGGCGTTGATCTGCGACATTACAACATCAGACGTCCGTGAACTTGGTTTCTGGGTCGTTAGAGCGATGGTCCCCGGCTATCAGCCACTGTTTATGGGACATCACAACAGGCCTTTAGGCGGTAAACGTTTGTGGAAAGTACCACAGTTGCTTGGTTTTCCTGGCTTAGCACCAGACTCTAACGGAAACCCATTTCCCCACCCATTCCCATGATCGCTGCTGCAAAGGGACATCTATGCTGAATTCTTTATGGAAAAAAACTGAACTGGAATCTGACTCCGCTGATATGGCTTGGGAGCAATTCCATGAAAGTTCCAAAACCAGTCGTTATGGTGCAGCACTGCCAAATGAGCAGATTGTTGCCGAAATGAATAACCTATATACCAGCCTGCCGTATAAAAATTTTGAACCCATTCTATTACCTGAAACGCTGTCACCCATCAATACTGATTTCGCCACAGTTATCCAGACAAGGCAAACGCCAGCTAAAGTTAATGCTGTGCCACTCACATTGACGCAGCTACGTACTATTCTGCATTTCGCTTATGGTGAGACCAGAGACAACAAAAGTAATCCTGACATCCATCGTCCCTTTCGGACTGTACCTTCTGGCGGTGCCCTATACCCTTTGGAACTCTATTTTTACCATTCTGGGCAGATTGAAGGTTTGGCTGCTGGGATTTACCACTACTCACCAACGTTTAATGCGCTGCATTTTATCAAACCCGGCAATTTTAATTCAGAGCTGGCACAAGCTTTAGTTGAGTTCCAGAGCCATCTGGCAGAACAGTTATCTGTGGTCATCTTTATCACTGGGCTGTTTCAACGTTCGATTTTTAAATACCGTAATAAAGGATATCGCTTCTGCCTGCTGGAGGCCGGGCATGTTGCGCAGAATATTAATCTTGCTGCCACCGCATTACAGCTTGGTGTGATCAATATTGGTGGTTTTTATGACCGTAAAATAGATGACTTACTGGAGATAGACGGTCTAAACCATTCCATACTTTATATGAATGGCTTATGTGCTGGGGGGAACGATGAACCTGATGCCCACTGAATTGCCGGTAATAACCCGTCAAATAACGCCACCCATACTCGATGTATGGTACTGGCACCACCTTTGTGATTTACAAGCCCAAATTGGCTGGCAGGATGCCAGCAAGGAGTGCCTGTTTGCCGATCTGAGCTTAGGGAGCTGGCGTGGACATTGGCTGGCGCATCAGTTGGCGGCTCAGATGGATATACCTTCACCGACCAAAGTACAGCCTGAGTTGTACAGCAGTGCCTCTTTGCAAGGAGAGGATGCTGAAACTATTCGACTGCTTATTGATAACGAAAGTGAAGGCGATCAAAATTTTATAACAGCGTATCAATTCGCCCGCAGCCTGATTGCCGCATTCAAGCAACAGCAACGACGGTTCATCCTTGTTGTGGCTCCTGTCGATCACCAGCTATGGGGGCGTGAAAATCTGCAATTACTCCGGCTGTTGGCAACGGCTGCACCATCCCATGGTTTCCGGCTTGGCCTGTTATTACGCTCGGATGCAAGCCTGCCGGAATTAGAAGACTTTCGATTCGAAATTAATAATAAACCGGCATCACCGCTTAATCAGGAGGATAGCGCTTCGTTAAAATACGCGGAGTTTTCCATTCCTGGCATATTGTCGGCAAACTGGCTACGATCCGATCTCGAACTGCCCTCAGAGATTTTACGACTTGCTGACGGCAGTATGCTTTTATCGCCTAATTTACGCCCACCAAAACCGTTGGTACCTAGCGACGTATCATCATTGCCTGATGAACTCAACGTTGTGTTTGCGTTGCAGCAACAGCCACAGGATGTTGAGTTTTTACAACAGCAGGCTGGGATTCGATTTGCAGAGGGCGGATACGAGCTGGCTTATTTCATTCTCGAACAGATTGAACAATCATCGTTATCTGTTTTACAGAAGGCTTTAATAGAAACACAAAAACAGAAGATTGCTATCGCTTTAATGGATTTTCCACGAGCTGCGGCTGGGGCTTTACCTGATACAAGCCTGCCTGACGAAGTGCAGGCTTCACTTTATCAGAGCAAAGCCTGGGGGCTGGTCATGACCGGCCAGCCTGCTCAAGCCGAGCCGTATTTTGCCAAAGCCCGTCAGTTGTTAGATCCTCAGTACGACCCTCGTTTGTATCTTTATTTACTGAATATTTCGGCGCTGAATCAGTTGCGGCTTGGGGATTCGGAGGCGGCGTTGGCGATCGAAAAATCCATTGAGCAGCAATTGGCCCTATTACCAACGCCGGATTGGCATCTGACGTATATTAATTGTCTTAATCTTGCTCGCATTTATAAAAAACAGCGACACTTCTCAAAAGCTGAACACTATTATCGCCAAGGCTTTTCAGTGAACGAGCAACTGCGTAATGAAAGTGATTTGCTCTATATGAATTTTTGTCTGGCCCAGCTAGAGGCCTTACAAGAACGACATCAGCAAGCCTTATTTTACTGGCTCCGAACAACCCTGCATTGGCTGTCAAATCCTCTGCCAGAAGCATTGGCTCCCCGGGTGGTTCAGGCAATTTTGAACCGACCACTGTCGAACAAAGAGTCCTCGCCAGAACAGATTTCTGCCAGTCTTTTGCAAAGCCTACGACAATGCTGCCAGCAATTAGGTTTAGAGGTACATAGTGCTGATCACTGTATTGCCTTTGGCCGCATCAGTGACACGGGGCAGGCACAGCAATGCATTGGACTACCGGGACTCAGCCTATTAATCAGTAGAGAGTATTCCGCGCCACTTCCGTTTGATGGGGATGCCTGCCGGCAACTGAATCAATGGGTATTGGGGCTATTACAACTGCTGCTGCCGCAGCTTGAGCTTGATGGCATCCGCAGTGTGTTAACCGATCAGCAATATGGTGTTGAATTGCCTGCTACAGCCAGAGAAACGTTATGGTCATGTCTGAAATGGCAGGTGCCGGAACTGATTTTTGCTGGCCAGCGTTATGATGTTCCTCTGGAAGACAAAAGCGCTACAGCAATAACATCAAGCCAACATCAGCTTAGCCACAGTGCACTGTTCAATAGTTTTCGTGTGGTGCACAGTAAAGCCATCAGCTATGTACAAAATGGACCACAGGGGTGGCAAGTTGTGTTTAAACGCTATCGTCCAACCTTAAAACTGTCTTCACGACAGCAAGTTTTATTGCGCTATGTGCAGGAAGAGCGAAGTCTGGATCAACTGTGCCAATTTCTGCAAATAGCTCCAGAAGAATGCTTGCGTCAGTTGTATCAATTGACTGAACAACGCCTGATACAGGTACACTAATGAATACGGTGTTACCTTTCACGCTTGAAGCCCAGCAGGGACACTTGCAATGCTGGGCTGCGATAGCTATCTCATTGGGTCGCTTTTATCAACGACAGTTTGTCCCAACGCAACAGGAGTTTGCTCGTCTGGTCTTGGGGGCTAATTGTAATCAGGTATGTCCACCGCTGGAGGCGATGCGACACATGCACCTAGAATATCAAGAGTGGGAAGGCGTACTGCCCTTAATACAGCTCAAGTCGCATTTACAGTCAGGCCATCCGTTATTAGCTGCGATGAGATATTTCATCGGTTGGCATCTGGTCGTTATTTATGGTGTTGATGACCAGGATCAAGTCTGGCTTGCGGACCCATTATATGGCGTGACTTGTTTACCCTATGAACAACTGCAGCAAAGCTATCTCCAACATTACCAGTGGAGCCACAGCTATCTATTTGTACGGCATATTGAATTGCTGACGGGGGAATAATAGGTCGACTAGATAAGCATTTTATTCATGATGCATAAATTATATGAGGCTTGAGCGCATCGGATATATCAGCTAAAAGGCGTGAAGGATGCCAATTTTAAAATTTATATCAAATGATTATATGGAGTATGAGCGGTGACCATGATGTCGCATCCGAAGAACCCTTGCCGTTGTCATTGCTGAATAATTCAGCCTATCTTGGTTCTATGCTAACGTTGTCCAAATTAGCTATGGATCAGTCTTGGCGATGCTATGAGCTGACCCTCTGGGATGCCTAGGGACAATCCAGGCATCCTTCTATGCGCTGTGAAGGTGTGGTGTACGTGAATAATGTTCTTTGATTATGATGACTCTTCTTGTTGTTCCATTGGCGCTGAGTTTTCCGTTATCCGTGATGTATTTTCCTTACTAGGAATACTGGGCTTGGTTGCGGCATCGGTCAGAAAATCGATGACGCGCATAAGTGCTTCTGGTGCGGGCTGACGTTTTACCTGTGTGTGAATACTGTATTTGGCTCGTGTGTCTGTAGATCGGGTCTGCGTCGACTTGTGTGATACCCGACCGGCCATTTTGACCTTGAAAGCCCCCCAGCCTAGTGAAGCTGCCAGGTTGCCGTCTTCTCCAACGTCATTGGATAAAGACTCACTCTGTGTTACCTCAAGTTCGAAATCGATTGTCCCTTCTTCAATAGAAATAATCGGATGGGTAATCGCGGCAATTAGCGGTAAGCGCATCGTTTTTGTCACTACGCCCTTTGCTACTCCGCTTTCATCAATGAGCGTTTCATCATAATCAAATTGGATAGCGACGGCTTTATTGTTCTGAATACATACGGATAATAGAAAATCCGTATAGGCCTTGCTGGCTTGAACTTGTGCGTTAATCATTGCTTGTAATGGCCCACTAATCATATTTTCTAGCGGCAATGCATTAATAACAGAACCGATAAATTGTGAATCCATTTGAGCCTCCAATTATCTGTGGGTAGGGTGTGGTACACTGTTAATAAAAATAGCAAAAGGAAGGGGGATGAGTATCAGTCAATAGACTTAAGGGGTTTCGTATTCTGACATAGTCCTTTTGGTATGCGGTAAGTAATTTATTTTATTGGTTAAGTTAGGGGGGGTAATGAATAGTCTCTAAGTCATGTGTACAATTTACAGTTGCTAATAGAGAATTAACGATCTGGTGAATCATTGTCATAATGCTTTTTTTCTTGATTGCCACTAATTGAATGAGTGCCTTTTCTTGCCTGCTTTATTTCCGATGCGACATCCAGAATATCGTTATTCTCTCGATAGCTGAAGAAATTTGCCAGCAGCGTAACCAAACCTACGGCAATAGCGCCAATTAAATAGCCTAACCCTATAGCATTCTCTATTTCACTGGTATTAATGTGTAGAATACCTGCGATAATACCTACTAGTGAGAATGCAGATGAAGCACTGATGATGATAATGATTAATGCAGAAGTTGTATTGCTATAATCATTTAGTTTTCGTGGTCGCCAAAAGAAAGAAATATTCAGGCCACCGAACAATCCTGAAATAGATGCAATAGTATCACTTATCAGAATGTCATAAATGATAGGGAGTACTGAGGTATCCATAATATATTCATCCTGATATTTTCTACGAAATAGAGTTTTTTAACTTTTTTTGAGTGTTAATTTGGTTTGATGGGTTTTAGGAAAAGTGCTTTCTCTGCTTCTCTACGGCGAAGGAGTCCCTTCACGACTTGCTCACCATCTTTGTCCCAGCGTGGAAATTGATTGGCTGCGCCAGTATAGTCACCTTGGTTAAGCAGGCGTAATAATGTCGACGTCTTCAGGCTATTGACACCCAGGTTGTAGGTAAATGACGTTAATGCACCAAATTGATTTCCGTTGAGATCAACGCTCACATAATGCTGAACACCGGTTTCCGCCGTTTTTAAGTCCTGCCGTAACAATAAGTCCGCTTCCTGGAGGGTGATTCCGTTATCAAAATTTTCATTCGGCAGTATTAAATGTCCATATCCAATCGTCCATTTACCTGCTGTGTCACGATACTTTGTTAATTTCAGACCTTCAAAACTCTTAATCAGCGAGAGACCTGCTTCATTGATCGTGTCTGGAATATTAGCCATTGTTTTTTTCCTCTTGCGTTATTCTGGGGAGAACGAGATGGGTGTATTCATCAATTAACCGCATGATACTTTCTGGAGGATCCAGCGCAGTGAATTGCATTTCTATATCGACGTGCTGACTATTTCTGCCTTTTTTGTTTTTGCCTGAAGGCGACATGCTGACGTGAAAATTAGTGATGTTATGATCGTCTAAAGATGAAGTGATTTCGTCCTGGCTGACCGCATCGGTTCTCACTGTCATTTGCACTTTCATTTTTTCCAGCATCAACCCCCTTGGGGTAGAAAGCACAACCAGTGGCAGTTCGACGTGATGCCGGGGATCGAGTTGAATTGCAACCGTCTTTGGGGTTAACACGCCATCAGCGTTACGCTCAAAAAAAGGCTCGAGAGTCTGTTGATATTGATGAGCGATAAATTGATTGGCGGCGGTGGCAGCATGCTGCATGCCTCGGGCAATGTCTGCTAATGTCATTGCCTTTGATGGTGTAACGTGATCGTTTAACGTAGTGTGAGGATTTTCCTTTTGGGTGTCATCAATATTATCTGGTTTTTTATTTCCCCATGTAATCCAATTTTTTAATGACATGTTTTTTCCTTACCTTATTCTAAGGTCGACAAAAATAAAAAAACGGAAGGTAATTGATAAGTCAATGAAATATTAAAGGTTAATAAAGTAATGCTGCGTTAGTCATTATGGTGGTTTTTTAATATGTTATAGGCCATTTTTTTCTAATTTTAAACGTTATTGCGTTGGTTTTTATATTTGCTTGTTAAATTATTTCCACGTGATGATTTTTCTGAGATAATTATTTATTACTACTCATATGCCTCTTTTTTAATCTTATCTTAAAGCATCATGTCAGTATGTGTGAATCAATCACACTATGTCTATAAGGTAAACGGCATATGCCAAATGGCGTGACATGAATCTTTCAATATAGGCTAAAAATTCTTAGAGGATACTTTCGAATATGACATTTTGAAATAAAGGTAAATGGAGATTGCACTGTGAATGTTGTTGTTATTGATAAATCCCCTGTATTCATTCAGGGGTTATCCATTGGGTTGAATGATTTTATGCACGATGTCAATGTTATTGGCGTGAATGACATAGATGAAGTGTGGTCTTGCCTTGACGAAATGAGTCAGGTTTTTATTTTGCTAAATTGTAATCAAGAAAGTGGAGAATACAGTATTTTCCTTGAGACGCTGCATGAGAAATACATTGGCGTCAGTGTGATTATTATGGTTGATACTATTGAGAGACACATTTTGAATAACTATCTTAAACACCATGTTATGGGAGTCATTCTTAAAACATCGCCGGTTGATTCTATTGCTCAGGCATTAAAAACGGTGTCGATGGGTATGGTCTGTTTACCGGATGATGGGGTGATCTATGAGGGGTGGAGTGTCGATAACAGTGTAAAAGGCAAACTCAGTGAAAGGCAGCATGAGGTTCTGCAACTGATTGCGTCAGGGGCTTCTAATAAACAAATCAGTCGAACATTAAACATCAGTGCAGGAACCGTGAAGTCACACCTGGAGTCGATTTTCAGGCGGCTTAATGTGCGTAACAGAACACAGGCTGCGATCGTACTATTAGAAGAAGAACGAAAATAAGTTCTATTATATTATTTAGTTATTGTTTTATTTACGCATCAGGGAATCCCCACAGCATCACCTCTTCCAGCTATTTTTGGCGTCCGTGCCTTTTTGCAACGGCTGATTCGCTTTGTGGCTAGCGTGACGATACAAGATCGGCCTCCAACAGGAGGGATGTCATCACGCGATGGTCACCTCTATGCACCCTATAATTCTTGACAAAAGAACGTATTCCACGTATAAGAATTGCCTTCGAACCAATCCTATGGATGACTTGCATTTGTGCAGTTGTCAGCGTAGTATTTGCCACGATTTCGGACGCGGGGTGGAGCAGCTTGGTAGCTCGTCGGGCTCATAACCCGAAGGTCGTCGGTTCAAATCCGGCCCCCGCAACCACTTAACTTCCAGTAAAGTGTTTTTTCAAATACGTTCTTCACTCAATTTCTATCTCTTTTTGCAGTGATTTTTGAAAAAATCCTTCACCGAAAGTTATGCCGCGCTGGTTCGCGGTATTAGGGTCCAGTTGCATAAAGCCCCGATTTTTCGGGGTTTTTTGTTATTTGGCAACAAACAACTGGGCTATTAGGCCCTTTTTTTATGTCTTGGGGGTGGACTTGTCCACATTAGAGCAAAAATTAACAGAGATGATTTCAGCACCCGTTGCCGCACTAGGCTACGAATTGGTTGGGATTGAGTTCATCCGTAGTCGTCAATCGACGCTGCGTATCTATATTGATAGTGAAGATGGGATCACTGTTGATGATTGTGCTGATGTCAGCCACCAGGTCAGTGCGGTATTGGACGTAGAAGATCCAATCACTGTCGCCTATAACCTGGAGGTTTCGTCTCCAGGGCTTGAGCGTCCCTTATTCACGGCAGCACATTACCTGCATTTTGTCGGTGAAGAGGTCACAGTGGTGCTGCGTATGGCAGTCCAGAATCGCCGTAAATGGTTGGGTGTGATCAAAGCTGTTGACGGCGAAATGATCACCATAACAGTGGAAGGCAAAGATGAAGTATTCGCGCTGAGCAACATTCAGAAAGCGAATCTTGTACCCCACTTTTAAAGTTTGGATGAGGCAACTAGGATGAACAAAGAGATTCTGGCTGTTGTTGAAGCAGTTTCCAATGAGAAAGCCCTTCCGCGCGAGAAGATTTTTGAAGCGCTGGAAACCGCACTGGCGACAGCGACCAAGAAAAAATATGAGCAGGAAATTGATGTCCGCGTCAGTATCGATCGCAAAACGGGCGATTTTGATACCTTCCGTCGTTGGTTAGTGGTGAATGAAGTCACTCAGCCAACCCGCGAAATTACGCTTGAAGCGGCGCAGTTCGACGATCCTGCTCTTGATGTCGGCGGTTACGTTGAAGATCAAATCGAATCCGTAACTTTTGACCGCATTACGACGCAAACGGCAAAACAGGTTATCGTACAGAAAGTTCGTGAAGCAGAACGTGCGATGGTTGTTGATCAGTTCCGTGAGCAAGAAGGCGAGATTATCACTGGTGTCGTTAAAAAGGTGAACCGTGATAATATTTCGCTTGAAGTCAGACCAATCGATGGCTCTAACACCAGTGCAGAAGCGGTAATTGGCCGCGAAGACATGCTGCCTCGTGAAAATTTCCGCCCTGGCGACCGTATTCGTGGCGTGCTGTACTCAGTTCGCCCTGAAGCTCGCGGTGCTCAACTGTTTGTCAGCCGTTCCCGTCCGGAAATGCTGGTTGAACTCTTCCGCATTGAAGTGCCAGAAATCGGTGAAGAAGTTATCGAGATTAAGGCTGCAGCCCGCGATCCGGGTTCACGTGCGAAAATTGCAGTGAAGACGAACGACAAACGTATCGATCCTGTCGGTGCTTGTGTTGGTATGCGCGGTGCACGTGTTCAGGCTGTTTCCAGCGAGCTGGGCGGCGAGCGTATTGATATCATTCTGTGGGATGATAATCCTGCACAGTTTGTCATCAATGCCATGGCACCTGCCGATGTGGTATCGATCGTGGTGGATGAAGATACCTGCACGATGGATATCGCTGTCGAGTCGAGCAATCTGGCCCAGGCGATTGGTCGAAACGGGCAGAACGTACGTTTGGCTTCCCAACTGTTGAAACAGCATCGTTCAGACGATCGTTGGGAACTGAACGTGATGACAGTGGAAGATCTTCAAGCCAAGCATCAGGCTGAAGCACATGCTGCAATCGACGTCTTTACCAAGCATCTTGATATTGATGAAGAGTTTGCCACCGTGCTGGTTGAAGAAGGTTTCTCCTCACTTGAAGAACTGGCTTACGTGCCAATCAAGGAGCTGTTGGCCATCGAAGGCCTTGATGAAGAAACCGTTGAAGCATTGCGTGAGCGTGCGAAAGCCGCATTAACAACGTTGGCACTGGCGCATGAAGAAAGCCTCGGTGACGGTCAACCTGCTGAAGACTTGCTTGGCTTGCCTGGGCTGTCGCGTGAGTTGGCGTTCAAGCTTGCTGCGATCGGTGTTTGTACGCTGGAAGATCTTGCTGAACAGGGTGTTGACGACCTGACAGATATTGAAGAGCTCAATGATGAGCAAGCGGGCGAATTGATTATGGCCGCACGTAATATCTGTTGGTTTGGCGACGACAACGAATAACGAACTGTAGCAGGAAAGGAACAGCATGACAGATGTAACCGTAAAATCGCTGGCCACAGAGATTCAGACGCCGGTTGACCGCCTGATACAGCAGTTTGCTGATGCGGGAATGACCAAGTCTGCATCGGACTCTGTGACCCAGCATGAAAAAGAAACATTATTGGCGCATTTGAACCGCGATCGCGGTAATGCGCCGAGTAAATTGACGCTGCAACGCAAAACGCGCAGCACGTTAAATGTCCCTAGCACCGGCGGAAAAAGTAAGTCGGTGCAGATCGAAGTCCGCAAGACACGTACTTATGTAAAACGCGATCCGATTGATGCCCAACAGGCTGAAGAGGAAGAGCAGGCACGGCGTGAAGCGGAAGAACAGGCACAACGTGCCGCTGAAGAGCAGGCTAAACGCGAGGCCGATCTGCGCGAAGCTGCTGAGAAAGCGAAGCGTGCTGCCGACGAGCAAGCCAAACGTGAGGCCGCTGAAAAAGCTAAGCGTGATGTAGCGGAAAAAGAAAAAGTGACGAACCAACAAAACGAAAATATGACCAAGCCGGCTCAGTCTGAGAAAGCGAAACGTGAAGCGGAAGCTGCCGAACTTAAGCGTAAAGCAGAAGAAACTGCACGCCTTAAGGTTGAAGAAGAAGCTCGTCGTATTGCTGAAGAAGCTCGCCGTATGGCTGAAGAAAATGCCGGGCGTTGGGAAGCGGAAAGCGCTAAACCTGAAGAATCTGCCGATTATCATGTGACGACGTCTCATCATGCCCGCGAAGCGGAAGATGAAAACGACCGTCAGGTTGAAGGTGAGCGCCGTACCCGTACTCGCGCTGCCAAAGTAACCAAGCAGAAGAAAGGTAATCGCCAGTCTGAGTCCAAGGCTGACCGTGAAGAAGCGCGTGCTGTTACCCGTGGCGGTAAAGGTAAACGTAAGCCAAGTACACTGCAGCAGAGCTTCAATAAGCCAGCTCAGGCCGTTAACCGTGATGTTATCATCGGTGAAACGGTTACTGTTGCGGAACTGGCTAACAAAATGGCCGTTAAAGGCTCTCAGGTCATCAAAACGATGATGAAACTGGGCGCAATGGCAACCATCAACCAGGTCATCGACCAGGAAACCGCGCAACTCGTAGCGGAAGAGATGGGCCATAAAGTCATCCTGCGTCGTGAGAACGAGCTGGAAGAAGCGGTAATGAGCGACCGTGATACGGGTGTTGCAGCGGAATCCCGCGCGCCAGTTGTGACCATCATGGGTCACGTTGACCACGGTAAAACCTCACTGCTTGACTATATTCGTTCAACCAAGGTAGCAGCAGGTGAAGCGGGTGGTATTACCCAGCACATCGGTGCTTACCACGTTGAAACTGACAACGGTATGATCACGTTCCTGGATACACCGGGACACGCCGCGTTTACCGCAATGCGTGCTCGTGGTGCTCAGGCAACGGATATCGTGGTACTGGTTGTTGCGGCAGATGATGGCGTGATGCCTCAGACCATCGAAGCGATCCAGCACGCGAAAGCGGCTCAGGTTCCGGTTGTTGTTGCAGTAAACAAAATCGATAAGCCTGACTCTGATCCAGACCGTGTGAAAACTGAACTGTCTCAGTACGGCATTATGCCGGAAGAGTGGGGCGGCGAATCTCAGTTTGTCCACGTATCTGCTAAAGCGGGTACCGGTATCGACGAATTGCTGGATGCGATTCTGTTGCAGGCCGAAGTTCTGGAACTGAAAGCAGTCCGTAGCGGCATGGCGAACGGTGTCGTGATCGAGTCCTTCCTGGATAAAGGTCGTGGCCCAGTTGCAACCGTACTGGTACGTGAAGGTACGCTGAATAAAGGCGATATCGTTCTGTGCGGCTTTGAATATGGCCGTGTCCGTGCGATGCGTGATGAATTGGGTCGTGAAATCACGTCCGCAGGTCCTTCTATTCCTGTAGAAATTCTCGGTATGTCCGGTGTACCTGCCGCAGGTGACGAAGCAACGGTTGTTCGTGACGAGAAGAAAGCACGCGAAGTGGCCTTGTATCGTCAGGGTAAATTCCGTGAAGTTAAACTGGCTCGTCAGCAGAAATCTAAACTGGAAAACATGTTTGCCAACATGACGGAAGGTGAAGTTTCTGAACTGAACATCGTGCTGAAATCTGACGTTCAGGGTTCTTGTGAAGCGATTTCCGATTCACTGCAGAAACTGTCTACTGATGAAGTGAAAGTGAAGATTGTCGGCTCCGGTGTGGGCGGTATCACAGAAACGGACGCTACGCTGGCAGCAGCATCGAATGCGATTATCCTTGGCTTTAACGTTCGTGCAGATGCATCAGCTCGCCGCGTAGTCGAAGCGGAAAGTTTGGATCTGCGTTATTACTCCGTCATTTATGATTTGATCGACGAAGTGAAACAGGCGATGAGCGGTATGCTGGCGCCGGAATATAAGCAAGAGATCATCGGTCTGGCTGAAGTACGTGACGTCTTTAAATCACCGAAATTTGGTGCCGTCGCGGGTTGTATGGTGACGGAAGGTATCGTTAAACGTCACAACAAGATCCGTGTACTGCGTGACAACGTGGTGATCTATGAAGGCGAGCTGGAATCTCTGCGCCGCTTCAAAGATGACGTTGGCGAAGTCCGTAACGGCATGGAATGTGGTATCGCTGTGAAGAACTACAACGACGTTCGTCCTGGCGATATGATCGAAGTCTTTGAAACGATTGAGATCAAACGTACGATCGCGTAATCCGTTTTCAGCGACGACGTAAGTGATTCGTAAGGGGGGCCTAGTGCCCCCCGATTTTTACTTGAGGATTTATCATGGCAAAAGAATTCAGCCGCACCCAGCGCGTTGCGCAGGAAATGCAAAAAGAAATCGCCATTATCATTCAACGTGAAGTGAAAGATCCGCGCATCGGTATGGCGACCGTCTCCGGTGTTGAAGTGTCTCGTGACTTGGCGTATGCCAAAGTATTTGTGACCTTCCTGAATGATAACGAACCAGAGCAAGTTCAAACGGCAATAAAAGCACTGCAGGATGCGTCTGGTTTTATCCGTACCTTGGTTGGTAAAGCAATGCGCCTGCGTGTTGTCCCAGCACTGACATTCTCCTACGACAACTCGTTGGTTGAAGGGATGAGAATGTCCAATCTGGTGACCAATGTGGTCAGAAACGATACGGAACGTCGTTCTGTTACGGGCGAAGATCAGGAGGATTAATGAGTCGTCCTCGTCGCCGTGGCCGTGATATACACGGCGTATTGCTATTAGATAAGCCGCAGGGCGTGTCGTCTAATGATGTTTTGCAGAAGGTAAAACGGATTTTTAACGCCAACAGAGCGGGCCATACGGGGGCGTTGGATCCATTAGCCACCGGCATGCTGCCGATTTGCCTTGGGGAAGCGACGAAATTTTCCCAGTATTTGCTCGATTCTGATAAACGCTACCGTGTTATTGCTCGCCTTGGGCAACGGACCGACACTTCTGATGCCGACGGCAACGTGATTGAAGAACGTGCGATTGGCTTTTCTGCGACCGATCTGGAGCAGGCGCTGGAGGGCTTTCGCGGGACCACGCAGCAAGTGCCGTCCATGTACTCGGCGCTGAAGTATCAGGGGCGTAAGCTGTATGAGTATGCGCGTCAGGGGCTGACGGTTCCGCGTGAAGCACGTGAAATCACCGTGTACGAACTGCAGTTCATTCGCTGGGAAGGGGATGAACTGGAGCTGGAGATTCACTGCTCGAAAGGTACGTATATTCGAACCATTATTGACGATCTGGGCGAAAAGCTGGGCTGTGGCGCGCATGTGATTTACCTGCGTCGTTTACAGGTTGCTACGTATCCTACCGAAAGAATGGTGACGCTGGAGCAGCTAGCAGCTTTGGCCGAGCAGGCTCAAACACAAGAGCACCCACTTTCACAGAGCCTCGATCCGCTGCTCATGCCGATGGAAAGCCCAGTCATTGATTTTCCTGAGGTGAACTTGACGCTGGTTGTCGCGGGTTATTTGAAGCTGGGGCAAGCGGTTCAGGCAGCGAATGTGCCCTCGAACGGCATGGTGAGAATCACCGAAGGTGACGAACACAAATTTATCGGAATGGGCGAAATCGACAGCGATGGCCGCGTTGCGCCACGTCGTCTGGTTGTTGAGTTTCCGGAGTAAACCCGCCTGTTGCTGCCTTGCTATCGCAGAACGCTGAGGGTAGAATAGCGCGGCTTGACTATTGGGTGGCTGAATTAGAGATCGGCGCCTGTTTTTTTTATCTATAATGTTTGGAGTATTACAATGTCTCTAAGTGTTGAAGCTAAAGCTAAAATCGTAGCAGACTTCGGTCGTGGCACTAACGATAGTGGTTCTACTGAAGTTCAGGTTGCTTTGCTGACCGCGCAGATCAACCATCTGCAAGGCCACTTTTCTGAGCATAAAAAAGATCACCACAGCCGTCGTGGTCTGCTGCGTATGGTTTCTCAGCGTCGTAAGCTGCTGGACTACCTGAAGCGTAAAGATGTAGCACGTTACACCAGTCTGATCGAGCGTCTGGGTCTGCGTCGCTAAGTCTTCTGAGTTTCAGTGGAAAGGGGCCTCTTTTGGCCCCTTTCTTCTAGGAAGCGTTAGCAAAACAGAGTAGTGTATTGTTGTTAATATGATCTTTCATTACAGAGGTTCGCGCGGCTAATGAGAGGCTTTATCTGCATAAGCAAGATAAGGGTTGTCATTAGTCGTGAGAATGTAGTGCAAAGGTCGGGAGTTCACTGGCGCGTTTATCTTGAATACGTGTAGCGCGCCCCAGCTAAGGATATTATTTTGCTGAATCCGATCGTTCGTAAGTTCCAATATGGTCAGCATACCGTCACGTTAGAGACCGGTATGATGGCACGCCAGGCTACCGCCGCTGTGATGGTAAGCATGGATGACACTGCGGTATTCGTTACCGTTGTCGGCGCTAAAAGTGCTAAACCTGGTCAAAGTTTCTTCCCATTAACGGTTAACTATCAGGAGCGTACTTACGCTGCTGGACGTTTCCCTGGTGGTTTCTTCCGCCGTGAAGGCCGTCCAAGCGAAGGTGAAACGCTGACCTCTCGTCTGATTGACCGCCCGATTCGCCCTCTGTTCCCAGAAGGTTTCCTGAATGAAGTTCAGGTGATTGCGACCGTCGTTTCTGTTAACCCACAGGTTAGCCCTGACATCGTTGCCATGATCGGTGCCTCTGCGGCGCTGAGCCTGTCTGGTATTCCGTTCAACGGCCCTATTGGTGTTGCACGCGTCGGTTACCTGAACGATCAATATGTCCTGAACCCAACGATGGATGAGCTGAAAGAAAGCCGTCTGGATCTGGTGGTTGCAGGTACAGAAGGCGCGGTTCTGATGGTGGAATCCGAAGCTGAGCTGCTGAGCGAAGATCAGATGCTGGGTGCTGTGGTGTTTGGTCACGAGCAACAGCAGATCGTTATCCAGAACATCAACTCACTGGTTGCTGAAGCAGGTAAACCGAAGTGGGAATGGCATGCACCAGAAGTTAACGTTTCTTTAGAGCAGCGTGTACAGGCTTTGTCTGAAGCACGTCTGGGTGACGCTTACCGCATCACTGAAAAACAAGAACGTTATGCACAAGTTGACGTCATCAAAGCGGATGTTGTTGCCGCTCTGCAAGCCGAAGACGAAACGCTGAATGCGGGCGATATCCAGGAAATTCTGGGTAACGTTGAGAAAAATGTCGTACGTAGCCGCGTGCTGGCTGGCGAACCGCGTATCGATGGCCGTGAAAAAGACATGATTCGTGGTCTGGATGTGCGTACTGGCGTACTGCCGCGTACCCACGGTTCTGCACTGTTCACCCGTGGTGAAACGCAGGCGTTGGTAACCGCTACGTTGGGGACTGAGCGTGATGCGCAGAATATCGATGAACTGACCGGTGAACGTACCGATCGCTTCCTGCTGCACTACAACTTCCCTCCGTACTCTGTCGGTGAAACCGGTATGGTCGGTTCACCTAAGCGTCGCGAAATCGGTCACGGTCGTCTGGCTAAGCGTGGCGTGTTGGCAGTTATGCCGAAGGCGAACGAATTCCCGTACACCGTGCGTGTGGTGTCTGAAATCACAGAATCCAACGGTTCTTCTTCCATGGCGTCTGTCTGCGGTGCTTCTCTGGCACTGATGGATGCGGGTGTGCCGATCAAGTCAGCTGTTGCGGGTATCGCGATGGGTCTGGTGAAAGAAGGCGACAACTTCGTTGTTCTGTCCGACATTCTGGGTGACGAAGACCATCTGGGCGATATGGACTTTAAAGTTGCCGGTAGCCGTGAAGGTATCACCGCGCTGCAGATGGATATCAAGATCGAAGGGATTACCCGTGAGATCATGCAGGTTGCTTTGAATCAGGCCAAAGGTGCACGTTTGCACATTCTGGGCGTGATGGAGCAGGCGATCAGCACGCCACGTGGCGATATCTCTGAATTCGCACCACGTATTCACACTATCAAAATCAGTACCGATAAGATCAAAGACGTAATCGGTAAAGGTGGTTCTGTGATTCGTGCGCTGACGGAAGAAACAGGCACGACGATTGAAATCGAAGACGATGGTACTGTGAAGATCGCGTCAACCGACGGCGAAAAAGCGAAACACGCGATTCGTCGTATTGAAGAGATTACTGCCGAAATCGAAGTCGGCCGCGTGTATCAGGGTAAAGTTACCCGCATCGTTGATTTTGGTGCTTTCGTCGCTATTGGCGGCGGCAAAGAAGGCTTGGTGCATATTTCTCAGATCGCCGACAAGCGCGTAGAGAAAGTGACTGACTACCTGCAAATGGGTCAGGAAGTGCCGGTCAAGGTTCTGGAAGTTGATCGCCAGGGCCGCGTGCGCTTAAGCATCAAAGAAGCAAATGCGCAAACTCAGGAAGCGGCAGCTCCGTCTTCTGAGGAATAACGACTGTTAGATAACGGTCTTATGGCACCTTGCCTGACTATCATGGCAAGGTGCTGCGTGTATCGTAAGGGAATGGATGTCCTTGCGTTGAGCGGTCCGGGACAGGATGTTCATCCAATGTTTGTCTTCGGGAGTGGGAAATGAAGCCTTTCTTGCGCTGGTGTTATGTTGCAACAGCACTCATGCTGGCAGGATGCAGCAACACGGATTGGCGTAAAGACGCAGTATTGGCGATTCCGTTACAGCCTACTTTACAGCAGGAAGTGATCTTGGCACGCATGGAACAAATCCTTGCAAGCCGGGCATTAACCGATGATGAGCGAGCACAGCTATTATATGAGCGCGGAGTGCTGTATGATAGTCTCGGGTTACGGGCATTGGCGCGGAATGATTTTTCACAAGCGCTGACTATCCGCCCTGATATTCCAGAAGTTTTTAACTATCTGGGTATTTATTTAACGCAGGCAGGCAATTTTGATGCTGCCTATGAAGCGTTTGATTCTGTACTAGAGCTTGATCCAACTTACAATTATGCGCGTTTAAACCGAGGCATCGCTTTGTATTATGGCGGTCGCTATCTGTTAGCGCAGGATGATCTGCTGGCGTTTTATCGAGACGATCCGAATGATCCTTTCCGTTCGTTGTGGCTGTATCTCGTGGAGCGAGAAATTAATCCAGAGACGGCCAAAATTGCGTTGAAGAAACGCTATGACGACGCCAAGAAAGGGCCTTGGGGATGGAATATTGTCGAATTCTATCTGGGCAGTATCAGTGAAAAAACACTGATGCAGCGTTTACAGGTAGAAGCTACGGATAACACTTCGCTCGCTGAGCATCTCAGTGAAACTGACTTCTATTTAGGTAAGCACTACCTAAGTCTGGGGGACAAGAACACCGCTTTGGCGCTGTTCAAGCTGACGGTTGCCAACAACGTTCATAACTTTGTTGAGCACCGCTATGCATTGTTGGAATTGGCGCTATTAGGCCAAGAGCAAGACGACCTATCAGGATCGGACCAGCAATAGCTGACGAACACTTAATCAGCCTGAAAAACTTCGGTTATCACCTTCACGGGTGAGGGCTTTTTTGTTCGCTTTTTAATCCAATTTGAGCCGGTTCACACTTTTCAATGAAAATGACTGAAAATTTTCACGACGAGTTATGTAGACTGGCCGCCATGTTTAATGAGGCACGTGTACATGACTGATTTAGTAACTTCTTTTGCCGATTTGGGGCTGAACACCTCTATCCTTAATGCCCTGACTGATTTGGGCTATGAAAAACCGTCTCCGATTCAGGCGGAATGTATTCCTCACCTGCTGAACGGTCGCGATGTGCTGGGTATGGCACAGACCGGTAGCGGTAAAACAGCAGCGTTCTCTCTGCCATTACTGAACAACCTGAAACCTGAACTTAAAGCACCACAAATTTTGGTGCTGGCACCGACCCGCGAACTGGCGGTGCAGGTAGCAGAGGCCTGCAATGATTTCTCCAAACATATGCACGGCGTGAACGTCGTTGCACTGTACGGCGGCCAGCGTTATGACGTGCAACTGCGCGCTTTGCGTGGCGGAGCACAGATCGTTGTGGGTACGCCGGGCCGTCTGCTGGATCACCTGAAACGCGGTACGCTGGATCTGTCCAACCTGAGTGGCCTGGTGCTGGACGAAGCTGATGAAATGCTGCGTATGGGCTTCATCGAAGATGTTGAAAACATCATGGCTCAGATCCCTGCTCAACATCAGACTGCGCTGTTCTCTGCGACCATGCCGGAAGCGAT
Source organism: Pectobacterium odoriferum (assembly GCF_009931295.1). NCBI lineage: Bacteria > Pseudomonadati > Pseudomonadota > Gammaproteobacteria > Enterobacterales > Pectobacteriaceae > Pectobacterium > Pectobacterium odoriferum. The sequence goes on from NZ_CP034938.1 coordinate 711,814, forward strand.
TCGCCGCATTACGCGCCGTTTCATGAAAGATCCGCAAGAAGTTCGCATTCAATCAAGCATTACTACGCGTCCAGACATCAGCCAGAGCTACTGGACGGTGCAGGGCATGCGTAAAAATGAAGCGCTGGTACGTTTCCTGGAAGCGGAAGATTTTGATGCGGCGATTATTTTCGTTCGTACCAAGAATGCGACGTTGGAAGTGGCCGAAGCCCTGGAGCGTAGCGGTTACAACAGCGCCGCGCTGAACGGTGACATGAATCAGGCGCTGCGTGAGCAAACGCTGGAGCGTCTGAAAGATGGTCGTCTGGATATCCTGATCGCAACCGACGTTGCGGCGCGTGGTCTGGACGTTGAACGTATCAGCCTGGTAGTGAACTACGATATCCCTATGGATTCCGAGTCTTACGTTCACCGTATTGGCCGTACCGGTCGTGCAGGTCGTGCGGGCCGTGCTCTGTTGTTCGTCGAAAACCGTGAGCGTCGCCTGCTGCGCAACGTTGAGCGCACAATGAAGCTGACCATTCCTGAAGTGGAATTGCCAAATGCAGAATTGCTGGGTCAACGTCGTCTGGCTAAGTTTGCCGCTAAAGTACAGCAACAGCTGGAAAGCAGCGATCTGGACATGTACCGTGCATTGCTGACAAAACTGCAGCCGCAGGAAGAGCTGGATGTTGAAACGCTGGCTGCTGCGCTGCTGAAAATGGCGCAGGGCGAACGTCCTCTGATTCTGCCACCCGATCCGGTATTCCGTCCTCGTCGTGAATTCCGCGATCGTGATGAGTCTCGCAGTGATTCACGTGGCGATCGTCGTCGTGAGCCTCGCGATGCTCGCGATTCCCGTGAACCTCGTGATGGCGATCGTCCGCAGCGTCGCGAACGTCGTGATGCTGGTGAGATGGAACTGTATCGTATTGAAGTGGGTCGTGATGACGGCGTTGAAGTGCGTCACATTGTTGGCGCCATCGCCAACGAAGGTGATATCAGCAGCCGTTATATCGGTAACATCAAGCTGTTCGCGTCTCACTCGACGATTGAATTGCCGAAAGGTATGCCGGGCGACCTGTTATCACATTTCACTCGTACGCGTATTCTGAACAAACCAATGAATATGCAGTTGATGGGTGATGCAGTTGCACAGCCAGAACGTCGTGGCGGTGGTCGTCCTGGTGGCGAACGTCGTGATGGCGCTGCGCCACGTCGCTCTTTCGGCGGTGGTGAACGCCGTGAAGGTAACGGTAACGGCGGTGAGCGTCGCGAACGTTCTTTCAATCGTGATAGCCGTGACGGCGCTCCACGAGCTCCACGTCGTCGCCCTGCTGACGCGTAAGCTACGATTTCTTTAGAATTTACTACAATACAAAACGACCCTGATCGGGTCGTTTTTTTTGGTCAGAACAAACTCACTCGTTCGATATTACAGCGTCTGCCGTACATCCATCGCGATTTCAAACGATCGTAGTCGCGCCTGATGGTCAAAAATTTGACCATTGATCATCACTTCATCCGCCTGCGTTTCACGCAAAAGGCTCTGCAATCCATGACGGACTTTCACGCTATCGCCAACAATCGACAGCCGTAATGCTTGATCTGCACCGAATTGCTCGGCAGGCGATCCGACCGTGTCGATGTTTTCTACCGGCGCGGGCAGCGGGCCCGGTGTACCACGGCGCAGATTAATGAACTGTTGCTGCATTGAGGTGAAGAGGAAGCGCGCATCCCGATCGCTATCGGCTGCCACTACATTGACGCAAACCATCGCGTAGGGTTTGGCGTGGGTAGCGGAAGGGACAAAGTTCTCGCGGTAGAGGCGGAAGGCTTCCAGTAACATATCGGGTGCGAAATGGGCGGCAAAGGCGAAGGGTAAACCCAGTCTCGCGGCCAACTGTGCGCTGTACAGGCTCGATCCCAATAGCCAGATCGGAACGTGTAGACCTTGTCCGGGGACGGCCTGCACTGCCTGACCCGGCTGTGTATCGGCAAAATAGCGTTGTAATTCCTGCACATCACGTGGGAAATCTTCGATATCGGCATTGAGGTGACGGCGCAGCGCCATCATGGTGCGTTGGTCGGTGCCGGGCGCACGGCCTAATCCCAAATCGATACGGCCGGGGTACAGCGATTCCAGCGTACCGAACTGCTCGGCGATGACGAGCGGTGAGTGGTTCGGTAGCATCACGCCGCCGGAGCCGAGACGGATGCGTTGTGTACCCGAGGCAAGATAGCCGAGCAGCACCGACGTCGCCGCGCTGGCGATACCCGTCATACTGTGATGTTCCGCCAGCCAATAGCGGTGATAGCCCCATTTTTCTGTCTGTTGTGCCAGATCCAGCGAGCGATGAAAGGCGTCACGCGCTGTTGCACCTTGCGGAATAGGCGCAAGATCGAGGACGGAAAACACGGTGGATTGAGAAGGTGTGGACATAATATGGCTCACTTTGTTGTTCACTGACTCCACTCATTCGGTGGATGCTAACGCCGTCAGTCAATGATGAAAGTCAGAGCAGTATGCGGGAATGTTGCAGTGCTATGTAATTCAAAAGGTGCGTTTATATTCGTCATACTTCAAGTTGCATGTGCGTTGGCTACGTTTAGTCACCCGAATCACTTACTTAAGTAAGCTCATCGGGATGCCTTCGCTTGCCGCGTTATTCGGCCTTATGGCCTCACCCCTTCGGGGTCAGCGCAAGCGCTGTTCAAAACGCTAGCGTTTTGTCCTGAAACTCGAATTATTTAGAATAGGGGAAAGGGCGGCTGGCCGCCCTGACAGGATTTGAGTTATTGAACAAGCTCCAGGCCGGCGACGCGACGCCAGTAGCCGTTGCAATCTGCTTGATTTTCCAGCGTTAATGGCGCATTGCCTTGTTCGTTAGCGCGGAATTTATCCAGCATCGCTGGGGTGCTGATATCGTTCGGGGATAGCCGGACAATATCGACCAGATCCTGCATTGATGCCAGTTCGTTGCTGAGGTTGTAGCAATAGCCGCTTTGCGTCTGAATGCCGTTGAGGATAAACACCTGCTGGTTCTCCTGCGACAGCATTTTTCTGCCTTGCGGGTAGCTAAGGCAGCAGGTTTCGCATTCATCTTTCGGCCGATCCTCTGAACGGGCGGTGAAGCAGCGGGCAGAATAGGCTAATGGCAAATGGCCATAGCTGAGCACTTCCACTTCAAACTGATGGCGAAAACCAAGCTCGTCACACTGATTCAGCAGGTTTTGCAGCCAGTCTCTGGACAGCTCGACCGGCATACACCAGCGCACCATACCTTGTTTGTGCAGGACTCGTAGGGTGTACGCGTTGTAGCAATTGAGTGCGTGCCCGGCGACAAACGGCAGGTTACGTTCGGCGGCGATGTTGACCGCACCCAGATCGTTGGCTTCCAGTAAAAATTCGCCGTTCTCTACATAGCGCCTGAGTTCCGTCAGTTCCGACGGCGCTTGTAACAGAGCCAGCGTAGAAATCACCACCTGTTTTCCGCTGCTGGCGACCTCACGGGCAACGTTGAACCAGTCCGCCACCTTCATCAGACGGCGCTTACTGCACACTGTTTCCCCGAGATAAACGATATCGGCGCTGCTGTTCATCGCGGCCTGATAAAACGCCTCGACATCTTCTTTTGGCCAATAGTAGAGGATATTCCCCAATGCGTATTTCATGTGTTCTCTCGCTACTGCCATTTACGGTGATAAGCGCCAAGCGTGGTCTGCGTACCTTCTGCCACGGCACCTAATGCGTCCATCCATGCCTGTGTTGGCATGAATGTGTCAGGATTGGTACGGCAGCGATCGATAGCCTGTCGCCATACCTGCGTAATCTGGCTGACGTAGGCCGGGCTGCGCTGGCGGCCCTCTATTTTCACTGAGGCAATATTGGCAGCCATCAATTCAGGCAGCAGTTCCAGCGTGTTCAGGCTGGTTGGCTCTTCCAGCGCATGGTAGCGCTGCCCATCGACTACATAACGGCCTTTACACAACGTGGGGTAACCAGCGTTTTCATCGTCCTGATAGCGATCGATCAGGATATTGTTCAGGCGTGATTCCATACCGTTTTCGGTCTGTTGCCAGCGTACAAATCGCGCTGGCGAGCAGGCACCCACGGTATTCGGTGATTCACCGGTCAGATAAGAAGAGAGATAGCAGCGGCCTTCCGCCATGATGCACAGGCTGCCGAAGGCGAACACTTCGAGCGGCACGGGGCTGGTACGAGCGATTTGCTTCACTTGGTGAATGGACAGCACGCGCGGCAGTACGATGCGTGCGACATCGAAATGGCGATGATAGAAACGGATCGCTTCGGTGTTCGTCGCGGAAGCCTGCACCGACACGTGACGCTCGATGTTGGGATAGCGCTCGGCGGCATATTCGAGCATCGCGAGATCGGCGAGGATCAGCACGTCGGCACCGATCTGTGCGGCCATGTCCACGGCGCGCTGCCAGCGCTGATAGCCGTCCGGGTGAGCAAACGTATTGATGGCGATGTGCAGCTTACGCCGGTGGCGGTGCACATACTCGCGCGCTTCCTGTAGCTTCTTATCGGTAAAATTCAGCCCAGCAAAATGACGTGCGTTGGTGTCATCTTTCAGGCCGATATAGACCGCATCTGCGCCATTATCGATGGCAGCTTTCAGTGCCGGCAGGTTGCCAGCGGGGCAAAGCAGTTCCATACACAATCCTTCATTAATCCCTTCGGGGCCGTAGCGGCTCGGTACGATCAATGATGTTCAGACTGACTCACGTTTATGACGGGCGCTCTGCCTACCTCGCCGTAAGCGATTTTTTATCAGTCGGTGAATGTTGTTAACGATTGGGAATCTTAATTAACCAAATCGGTAAGGACTTTGATTTAAGGCAGTTTATGGTGCTAATCGTCGCGCAAGGACAAAATCTGTTGGGCATAATCGGATAACCGACTAAATTATTGACATAGACCTCTGCCGCGTGCGGTGGATGTGGCAAAATGTTTGCAGATTATCTGAACAGTCAGATTGCTTTAAGAGGAGTACGCCAGTGTTGGAAAAACTACGAGCGCAGATTGTGCGTCAGGGGCCGAGCTTATTCGGTAAGCCACTCAAGTTCACCCCCTTTGCGCTACAGCGTCAGGTTTTGGAACAGATGTTGGGCTGGCAGTTCCGTCAGGCGCTGGAAGAGGGCGATCTGGCATTTCTCGAAAGCCGCTGGCTGAAAATTGAGGTGCGTGACGTTGGCTTGCAGTGGTTTATGACGCTACGCGACGGGCGTCTGGTCGTGAGCCATGCTGAGACGCCGGATGTCAGCTTCAGCGCAGATGCGAACGATCTGATTTTGATCGCCGCGCGTAAAGAAGATCCTGATACGCTCTTTTTCCAGCGTCGTCTGCGCATTGAGGGCGATACCGAGTTAGGGTTGTATGTGAAGAACCTGATGGACGCCATTGAGCTGGAATCTATGCCTGCGCCGCTGCGCATTGGCCTGCTGCAACTGGCGAACTTTGTTGAAGCCGGCTTACAGGAGGGCGTAGTGCAACCAGCGAATCACACGCCAGTATCATGCTAGTTCGGGTGGAAATTCCCGTTGATGCCGCAGGGATCGACAACTTATTGCGCCGTGCTTTTCCAACGGGCGCGGAAGCGGATCTGGTTCATCAACTGCGTGAAGATGGCTTATTGACGCTCGGCGTTGTGGCGACTGACGATGAAGGTGGCGTGGTGGGCTACGCGGCATTCAGCCCAGTGCTGATCGACGGTGAGGATCGCCAGTGGGTGGCGCTTGCGCCGTTGGCGGTAGACGAAAGCCTGCGCCGACAGGGCGTGGGGGAGAAGCTGGTCTACGAAGGACTGGATGCGCTGAATGAATTTAGCTACACCGCCGTCGTCGTGTTGGGTGAGCCAACGTACTACTCTCGTTTTGGCTTTGTTCCGGCCACAGAGCATCAGTTGCACTGCCGCTGGCCGGACAGTGAATCGGCTTTTCAGGTCTATCCGCTGGCGGATAACCATGTTGTTGATGAAGGTCGTCCTGAGGGCGAAAGCGGATTTGAAAGCGCGAGCGGGCTGGTTGAATACGCCGAACCGTTTAACCGCTTTCTCTAGCGTGATTCGTTAGCCGATAGCGCATCAATACAAATTGTTTGAAATACAAAGTGTCTTGGGCTGGTCTTGTACCAGCCTTTCTTTTTGGTTTTTGCTCAATTGCTTAATGCGATATTCCAGTTTAAGTGCGTCTGAGCGATCGCCCACCAGACAGTGAAACACCAGCGTTAATTCTCCCTTTCCCCGCAGCGCTTTTGCCCCTTTTCCCGTTTGATGCTGATTCAGGCGGCGGCTGACATCCGTCGTGATACCCGTGTACAACGCCCCAGCGACCGTGCGCAGTATGTACAGATACCAGTGAGAGTCTTCGGCGTGTTCAGTCATTGCGTTATCTGCGGCTTCTCGGAAACAGTCGTGTTGATGGTTAGTTTAGGGCGCTTGTCCTGCTGCGTGAAGTAGCATGTTGCTGTTGTTTTGCGGATTGCCACCTTTTCGCAGGGAAATAATTTCCTGCTCTGCCAGCGGTTTCTCCCTGTGTTTAGGGAGAAGCCGCTATGCTTATTACATGACATCAACCCACAGCCGTCGGTTTCTATCCCGCGTGTTGCCCGTGGTTGACGCCCTCTTTTTCCTGATATAGAGGGATCATCTGGCCGACAAGGTTGTCACTGTTAATTCATCGAACGCACCTTATCTGGAGAAGTATGTGTGATAAAAATCACATATAATCACTATCTATTGCATTTCTCTTACATCAAGTGTGATTGGATGCACAAAATAGTCCGGCATGGCGTGTTCAAATGTCTGATGAATCGTTTGTTGTCTGATGAATAATTTTTTGTTTGATGAATAATTGTTTGATGAATAAATAGTTTCTTTCGATGTCGTTCTTTCGGTGTTGAAATCATCACAGAATGAAGGGTAGAGGAAGGCTGACTGCGGTGAGAAGGATCTCGGTGCCGCTACAGGTTGTTTCTCCTGAGCGCTATCTTCAAGGAACCAAGTCCGCTCGCCAAACGTGCTGGTTGACACCAGTTAATGTTCAGGGCCGGTTAGACCGGCTGACGAGTTGGAGTGTTGTATGACCAAGCTGACCACGGCCGCGCAACGCGCGCTGGCGCTGATGGATTTAACCTCGCTGAATGGGGATGATACGGATGAAAAAGTGACGGCACTCTGCCGTCAGGCCAACAGCCCAGCAGGGAAAACTGCTGCTATCTGTATCTATCCACGTTTTATCCCTCTGGCGAAAAAAATCCTGCGTGAGCAGGGTACGCCGGATATCTGCATCGCGACGGTGACCAACTTCCCTCACGGCAATGATGATGTGGGCATTGCTGTTGCAGAAACCAAGGCAGCGATAGCCTACGGCGCTGATGAAGTGGATGTCGTATTCCCTTACCGCGCACTGATAGCTGGCAACGCTCAAATCGGTTTTGAGCTGGTGCAGGCATGTAAAGCCGTGTGTCAGGATGCCCATGTGCTGCTGAAGGTGATCATCGAAACGGGTGAGCTAAAGCAAGAAGCGCTGATCCGTCAGGCGAGCGAGATTGCCATCGATGCGGGGGCCGATTTCATTAAAACCTCGACTGGTAAAGTGCCGGTGAACGCGACGCCAGAAAGTGCGGCGATCATGCTGAAGGCGATACGCGATAAAGGCGTGGGCGAGCGCGTTGGCTTTAAAGCGGCTGGCGGCGTGCGTAACGCGGAAGATGCCGCCATCTACCTGCAACTGGCGGACGATATCATGGGCGCTGAATGGGCGATTGCGCAGCATTTTCGCTTTGGCGCATCCAGTCTGCTGGCGAGCCTGCTGACAACGCTTGGCCACGTGACAGCGGCTCCGAAAGGTAGCTACTAATCACGCGCACAGGCGCACTATTTTATTTGTGACAACGCTATTCGTGACAACACTATTCTTTACAACATGTTGTTTATAAAGCATTTGTATTCATGGCGGCGTTGGCTCACCACAGCAAATGTGCTCGCAGCGACAGGCTGCTGAGCCACATCAGAATTCATCAGGAGTACAGACCTTGTTTCTGATTCAAGAAATTATTCGTAAGAAACGTGATGGAAAAGCGCTGAGCGAAGAAGAAATCCGCTTCTTTATCAATGGTATTCGTGACAATACCGTTTCGGAAGGCCAGATTGCGGCGCTGGCAATGACCATTTATTTTCACGACATGTCGATGGATGAGCGCGTGGCGCTGACGCTGGCGATGCGTGACTCTGGCACGGTATTGGACTGGAGGAGTCTGAACCTGAACGGCCCGCTGGTGGACAAACACTCTACTGGTGGCGTCGGGGATGTCACCTCGCTGATGCTGGGGCCGATGGTTGCCGCCTGTGGGGGCTACGTCCCGATGATCTCCGGGCGCGGCTTAGGGCATACTGGCGGCACATTAGATAAGCTTGAAGCGATTCCGGGACTGGATATTTTCCCGAACGATGAAGATTTTCGTCGCATCATCCAGCAGGTTGGTGTCGCGATCATTGGGCAGACCTCATCGCTGGCTCCGGCGGATAAACGCTTTTACGCCACGCGTGACATTACCGCTACGGTTGATTCAATCCCGCTGATCACTGCGTCGATTCTGGCGAAGAAGCTAGCGGAAGGGTTGGATGCGCTGGTGATGGACGTCAAAGTGGGGTCGGGGGCGTTTATGCCGACCTATGAACTGTCCGAACAGCTGGCGCAGGCGATTGTCGGCGTAGCGAATAACGCGGGATGTCGCACCAGCGCATTGCTGACTGACATGAATCAGGTGCTGGCCTCTAGCGCAGGTAACGCGCTGGAAGTGCGGGAAGCCGTGCGTTTCCTGACGGGGGAGAGCCGCAATCCACGCCTGTATGATGTTACTATGGCGCTATGTGGTGAGATGCTGCTGGCGGGCGGGCTGGCAAGCTCGGCGGACGACGCGCATTCACGTCTGCAAGCCGTATTGGATAACGGCAAAGCTGCCGAAGTCTTTGGTCGCATGGTCGCTGCACAGCGTGGTCCGAGCGATTTTGTCGAACACTACGATCGTTACCTGCCGGTGGCGACACTAAGTAAGCCGGTTTTTGCGACGCGTGAAGGCATCGTGACTGGGATGGATACCCGCGCGCTGGGCATGGCCGTCGTCTCGCTGGGCGGTGGACGCCGTCAGGCCACGGATACGATCGATTACAGCGTCGGTCTGGATAGCATGATCAGTCTGGGTGAGCGCGTTGATGCGCAGCGCCCGCTGGCAGTGATCCACGCCAATACGGAAGCGCAGTGGCAGCAGGCTGCGAATGAAGTCCGTGCCGCGATCCAACTGGGCGACACGGCACCAGAAAAGACCCCGATGGTCTATCGTCGAGTGAGCGCAGAAGCGTGATCGCACAGGGCCGGTTAGTGGTCGTCTTGAATTGATTTTCCCCTGCCTGTCGGCAGGGCGTTAGCGCATAGCTGCGCAGGAGAAAAAGAATGAAACGTGCATATATTATGGTTCTCGACTCGTTTGGGATCGGCAGCAGTGCTGATGCAGAACGTTTTGGCGATGTCGGTTCGGATACGCTGGGTCATATCGCTCAGGCGTGTGCAGCAGGGACGGCGGATAAAGGGCGCAGCGGCAAGCTGCATTTGCCTAACCTGAGCCGTCTGGGGCTGGGTAAAGCTGCTGAGGCCTCAACGGGGACGTTCCCGCAAGGGCTGGATGAAAACGCAGATATCATCGGTGCTTACGCGCACGCCAGCGAAATCTCCTCGGGTAAAGATACCCCGTCTGGTCACTGGGAAATTGCCGGTGTGCCTGTCCTATTTGACTGGGGCTATTTTAAAGATGAAAAAAACAGTTTTCCGCAGGAGCTGCTGGATAAACTGGTGAAGCGCGCCAATCTGCCCGGCTATCTGGGCAACTGCCACTCTTCCGGTACGGTGATTCTGGATCAACTGGCTGAAGAACACATGAAAACTGGCAAGCCAATTTTCTACACCTCTGCGGATTCGGTGTTCCAGATTGCCTGCCATGAAGAAACGTTCGGTCTGGATAAGCTGTACGAGCTGTGTGAAATCGCCCGTGAGGAGCTGACCGAAGGGAATTACAACATCGGGCGCGTGATCGCACGTCCGTTTATCGGCGACAAACCCGGGAACTTCGAGCGTACTGGCAACCGTCACGATCTGGCTGTTGAACCGCCTGCGCCAACTATCCTGAAAAAAATGGTGGATGAAAAAGGCGGTGAAGTGGTTTCCGTCGGTAAAATTGCGGATATCTACGCGCAGGTCGGCATTACCAAGAAAGTGAAAGCCACCGGCATCGATGCGCTGTTTGACGCCACGCTGAAAGAAATGGATAGCGCGGGCGACAACACTATCGTGTTTACCAACTTTGTTGATTTCGACTCTGCCTACGGCCACCGCCGTGATATTCCGGGCTACGCTGCCGCGCTGGAGCTGTTTGACCGTCGCCTGCCAGAAATGCTGTCCCGCGTGAAGGGTGACGACATCCTGATTCTGACGGCTGACCACGGCTGTGATCCTAGCTGGCATGGCACCGATCACACTCGTGAGAACGTCCCAGTGTTGATCTATGGCCCGAACGTGAAGCCAGGGTCATATGGCCACCGTGAAACCTTCGCCGATATCGGGCAGACGGTCGCGGCCTACTTTGGCCTGTCGCCTATGGACTACGGCAAATCGATACTGTAAAACACACCGTTTTTTACGTGAAACTTGATTAATTAAGGAATAAACGCATGGCTACGCCACATATTAATGCAGAAATGGGTGATTTCGCGGACGTTGTACTGATGCCGGGCGACCCGCTGCGCGCTAAGTACATTGCAGAAACCTTTCTGGATGATGCCCGCGAAGTGAACAACGTGCGTGGCATGTTAGGGTTCACGGGGACTTACAAAGGCCGTAAAATTTCGGTCATGGGTCACGGTATGGGTATCCCATCCTGCTCAATTTATGCGAAAGAACTGATCACCGAATTCGGCGTGAAGAAGATCATCCGTGTGGGTTCCTGCGGTGCGGTACGTGAAGATGTTAAGCTGCGCGACGTGGTGATCGGCATGGGTGCCTGTACGGATTCTAAAGTGAACCGACTGCGTTTCAAAGATCACGACTACGCGGCGATTGCCGATTTCGATATGGTGCGTAATGCCGTTGATGCTGCTAAAGCTCGCGATGTTTCTGTCCGCGTTGGTAACATCTTCTCCGCCGATCTGTTCTACACGCCAGATCCGCAGATGTTCGACGTGATGGAAAAATACGGCATTCTGGGTGTGGAAATGGAAGCGGCCGGTATCTATGGCGTCGCGGCAGAGTTCGGTGCGAAAGCGCTGGCCATCTGTACCGTTTCTGACCACATTCGTACCGGTGCACAAACCACGTCAGAAGAGCGTCAAAACACGTTCAACGAGATGATCGAAATCGCGCTGGAATCCGTTCTGCTGGGCGATAACGAGTAACATCACGACAGCCCGGACATCTGCTCCGGGCTCCATTTTCCTGCTGTTTCCTTCACATCGTTTCCTTCAAACGGTGCCTTTCAAATCCTTCCGTAAGCAACCTGCGGTATGTCCGCTTCTGGCGGCGTAACCAAATGATCGACCGTGCAGTTATCTGTTTCCTCTTTCTTCTCTGGTTCAAGTGGCGTTAACCGTACCTGATGTTTGAAGCATGCCAGCACCGCAGGCTGATGGCTTACGGCCAGCACAATGGTTTGCGGCAATGTTAATCTGATTTGCTCTAGCAGTTGAAGCGCCGCTGCGTCGTCGAGCTGGCTGGTGGCTTCATCCAGACAAAGTAGCGTCGGGTGCAGCAGTAACGCACGCGCGAGCGACAGGCGCTGTTGTTCACCGCCTGATAGTTCTCGACTCCAGTTCGCTTTGTCGTCCAGACGGGGAATCAGCGCGGCCAGCCCAGTTTGTTCTAGCACTGCGGTCAGCTGTGCGGTATCCGCTAACTGCGCCTGCGGATAACACAGTACCTGACGCAGCGTGTCCTGCGGTAAATAGGCCTTTTGCGGTAAAAACAGCGCGCGACCCGCAGGGAAATGCCTCTCTCCTTGTGAGGCCGGCCACAGCCCCGCCAGCGCCCGCAGCAGCGTGGTTTTTCCACTGCCGCTGACTGCGCTGAGCACCGCCCATTCACCAGCCTGAAGCGTGAGTGTCAGCGGGGCAAAGTACGGTGAACCCTCCGGGCGCGAGACGGACAGCGCGTTGATGTGCAGAGCATAGCCTTCATGGCGAGGTTCCTCTGGCATCGGTAATTGCTGTAAGCGGTGCTGGAATTCCCACAGCCGTTCAATCGTAGAAGACCACTGAACCAACTGGCGATAGGCATCGATAAACCAGCCAAAGGCATCCAGCACATAGCCGAAAGCGGATCGCGCCTGCATAATCGCCCCGAGGCTAACCTGACGGGCGAGAAACAGTGGCAGGGTAGCGAAAACCGGAATAATCAGGCTGAAACGGAAATAGCTGGTCGTAAAGCTCTCCAGCCGGAATTCTCGCGTCATTAAACGCTGCCAATTTTGCACAATAGGCAGGAAGTGTTGCCGCATCCGCTGCTGCTCGGCCTCGCTCCCTTGGTAAAACGCGATTTGCTCGCTGTTATCTCGAACTCGCAGCAGCGTGGCGCGATAGTCGGCTTCTGCCCGCTGACGTTCAATATTTAGCTTGTGCAGACGATGCCCCAGCAGGTGCGTCACCACGCTGGCTACTGCGGCGTAAACCAGTGCGATCCACACCAGATAGCCGTGTACCGTGATGGTGTAGCCGGCTAGCGTGAAGGTATGGACGCCGGAAAGCTGCCAGAGAATGGCGATGAAAGAGAAAAAACGGGCGGTATTTTTCAGCAGCGAAAGCAGGAGTTCGAGACTCTGTTCAATCAGCAGACGGATATCTTCCGCGATGCGCTGATCGGGGTTATCCAGCCTGGCGCTGAGCTGGTAGTGGGCGTGATTACGCAGCCAATCCTGCTCATATTGATGCGTCATGATATCGCGCCAGCGGATAATCAGCTGTTTCTTGAGCCAGTTGCCACAGATGATCACCAGCACGAACAGCAGCGTATAGGCTAGATAGCGCACGGCCATGTCGTAGATTGACGCGTGCTGAAAGTAGTCGGCCAGCGCGTCGTAAAAATCCCGGCTCCAGTTGTTGTACTGCACGCTGATCCACACGACGGAGAGCGTCAGGCTCATAATCAGCAGCAGCAATAACCACAGCAGAGTGGCCCGCGTGGTCAGCCAGAAAGGCGCGACCAGCGCATAAAAGCGTTTAAGCGTTTGCATAATGGGTTGGGCGATGGCCTGCCAGCATAGGCTGGCAGGCGTGTTCGCTTAGAAATTCCACTTCGCGGTTAGCATGAAATTACGTGGGTCGCCGTAATAGTTGTTGCCGCTAAGATGGCGGTTGTTCAGGTTTAAGTAGTAGGTTTTATCCGTCAGATTATTGCCCACCAGATTGAAGCTCAGGTTTTTGCTGTACTGATAGCGGACATTGGCGTTAAACAGGGTGTAACCGCCCTGGTGCAGACCATAAACCCGATTAGGGTAGGTTTGTGTCTCGGTCTGTGCCGTCATACCTGCGCCAATCGTCCATTGGTTCAACTCACCCGGCAGATTGTATGAGGTGTAGAGTTTGAACATATGTTTCGGCGTACGCGGGCTGAACTGTGCCGCTCTTTCGCTCGCGCTACCTTCAAGATATTTACTGTTGGTCAGGGTATAACCTGCCTGAATCTGCCAGCCTTCGGCCAGTTTGCCCGTGACATCCAACTCCACACCCTGGCTGCGTACTTCGCCTTGAGCTTGCGAGCAGCTTGTCCCGATCAGGCAAACCGAACTATCCGCGACAGCCATCGCGCGGTTCGCCTGAATGATGCGGAACAGCGCCAGCGAGGTATTCAGATCGCCATCAAAGAACTCGCCCTTCACACCGGTTTCATAGTTGGTGCCGGTAATGGCGGGCAGCAGCTTACCGTTGCGATCTTTTTCGCTCTGTGGCTTGTAGATCTCGGCGTAGCTCAGATACCAGGTGTAGTTGTCAGCAAAGTCCCACAGCAGGCCGCCGTAAGGCACAAACTCATTGCTGGCATGCAGGCTGCTGAGTGAGGACGTATTGCGGAGATGGTTAGTGAAATACTCGTCATAGCTGTAGGCGCTGTAACGGCCGCCCAGAATCAGCTTCCAGTCATCCGCCAGTTCGAATCTGGCCGTGGCGAACGCGCCGCGCTGATACAGATTAAAGCGGTCGTTATAGTGATTGTTGTAGAGACTCGTATTTGACCAGTCTGGTTCTGCCAACGAATTCGGCTGCCAGTTGAAAATATTCACGCTGCTGGTGTTGTTGATGCGGATGTGGTTGTTATCGAAATTCTCTTTCTGATAATCACCTCCCACCACCAGTTCATGATTACGCCCCAATAGCTCGAACGGACCGTTCAGGCTCAGGTTGTAACCCCACTGTTCGGCCTTATTGTCGTAGCGCAGATTATTGTTTAGCGATGACGTCCCCGTTGCCGGATTGACGCCGCTGGTGCCGTTCATGATACCGATATAGCTGCTTGCTGCACGGGAGTGGATATAGTTCAGCGCGGTTTTCAGCGTCCAGTCGTTGTCGAAGTGGTGTTCCAGTTCGACAAACGGGTTAATTTTTTCAAACTCAATGCGGTTCCAACTGGCGCCCAGATAGGTGGATCGCGGCAGGTTCAGGCTGCTTTTATTGGTGGCGAACGGGATGCCATACACATCAGGCACGCCCCGGGTCTTTTGCCAGTTGATGCCGCCAGTGACCGTGGTGGATGGCGTCAGATCGTAGGCCAGCGTGCCGAACAGCACTTTTCTTTCACTGTGCTCGTAATCTTTAAAGCTTTGCTTATCCTGATAAACGCCAACGAGACGGCCGCGTAAGCTGGCATCGTCGTTTAGCGGCCCAGAAACATCGAGCTCGCTGCGGTAGTTATCCCAACTGCCCGTGCCAACGCTGCCGGATGCCTGAAAATTGTGAGTAGGCTGCTTGCGCACCAGATTAACGGTGCCGCCGGGTTCTCCATTGCCTTGTGACAGGCCGGACGCACCGCGCAGGATTTCGACGCGGTCATAAATCGCCAGATCGGGTGATTCGCTGGAGGACTGAACCGCCCCCATGTTGGACACGCTGTTCTGGCTGGAAAAGTTAACGCCGTCTTCCTTGATATTATCCATCACGAAAGCACGCGATTCGTATTTCACCTGATAGCTATTCTGATTGACCACGTTAATGCCGGTGGTTTGTTTCATGGCCTCATCCAGCGAGGTCATATTCTGATCGTCCATGCGCTGGCGCGTCATAACGCTCACCGACTGCGGTGTTTCTCGCGGTGACAGATTCAGCTGTGTCGCGGTATTCATGCTGCGCGTGGTGTAGGACTGAGTGCCTTCGGTCACGCCGTTGCGGTTGATGCCCGCCACGACCAGCATCTCATCCCCCTGCGGTATTCTCTGTAAGCGCCAGACGCTATTAGGCTGCGGAATCACCTGAAGCCCGCTTCCTGCCAGCAGCGCCGCAAATCCGTCCTCCACGCTGTAGTTCCCTTGCAGGGATTTCCCTGCTTTGCCTGTTGTCAGCTGTGCATCGCCGACCAGATAAACGCCCGACTGGGCAGCAAACTGGTTCAGTTGCTGGTTAAGTGGCCCGGCAGAAATCGCGTAGGTTTTGGTGGCTGCTGTGGCTGTCGTTTCTGCTGCGATTGCAGTGGAATGTGCGAGCAGCGGTGCGCCGCACAGCAGCAGGTGAACGGCAATTGCCAGTTTGGAAGGAGTGCGCTGTGTAGAGAAAAATGGAATCAATGCCATGAAAATTCGCCTTCTGACCCAGAGTAAAAATTGGTGGTTTTACTGTGAATCGAACGACAGCGGAGAAAGGGGAACTCAAAAGAGAAAATTTTTTGTCTGCATCCCCAAAAAGCGGTATCCAAAAAAGACGGCGAGATCAGCGTGGCTCGACGGTCACCCACCACGGAAAACGCCGCTGGATGCGGACCGGGAAGGCCTGCGCCAGCATGTTCAGTGCCATATCGGTATCGGTTAAGGGGAAGGTGCCCATCACGCGTAAATTGGCAATGGCAGGTTGGCACGCCAGATAGCCGTGGCGATAGCGGGACAACTGTGCCACGACCTCTCCCAGCGGCATGTTGTCCGCCTGGAGCACGCCGTGTGACCAGTCGGCATCATTCTGCTGGTTGGGCACGATGTTACCCTGACCATCGGCGTTAAAGCGCAGGTGATAGCCCGCATTAACCCGACGTGTGGCGGAGGCGGATGTGGCGCTGATCTCAACCGCGTGTTGGTAAACGGTGAGCGTGGTAGCGTCCGGTTCCTGCGCGACGCTGAAGCGCGTGCCCAGCGCCTGCATACGCCCTTGCGCGGTGGTGACGAAGAAGGGGCGAGCGTCGGCGGCGGTCTCAATCAGAATATCCCCCGCCAGCAGGGTAATTTCCCGACGCTGGTCGCTGTAGCGGATATCAATCGCGCTAGCAGTGTTCAGCCACAGTCGGGTGTTGTCCGGTAAGGTGAGCGGTTTGATTTCTCCAACCGCGCTGTGATGATCGGCCGTCATCGCCAGCAGCGAGTTTTTTAGCGGCGTATGGCGGTACGTCAGCCAGGAAAGCAGTGAACCGGTGCTGAGTAGCGCGGCGAGCTTGAGCGCACGGCGGCGTGTCATCGGTGCAGGCTGGTGCAGTAGCGTATTCAGCGCGGGCTGCTGGCCGTCGCCACGCAGCGGTTGGAAGCGCTGGCTGACTGTTTGCACGTATTCCCAGGCCTGACGGTGTTCCTCGCTTTCGTCCATCCAACGCTGCCAGTGGTGGTAGTGTTCATCGTCAGGTTCCCGATCGCACAGTTGGGCGTACCATTGCGATGCCTGCTGCAAGGCGATAAAGCTGGGCTTATTCATGAATCAACGGCCTGACCGTCCGCGTCTATCTCCGCTTCCAACAGCACACAATGCAGCATGGCCTGTGCCATGTATTTTTTCACCATGCGTTCGGAAACACCCAGCGTCTCGGCAATGTCCCGATAGGGTAATCCCTGTACCTGCGCCATGATAAAGGCCGCGCGTACCTTCTCTGGCAGCGCTCGCAGCATGGCATCGACCTGATACAGGGTTTCGAGAATGATGTTGCTGTCTTCCGCCGACAGTGCAACCGGTTCTGGCTGTTCGGCCAGCGAGGTGAGCCAGGCGCGTTCAATTTCCCGTTTGCGCCACAGATCGACGCACATGCCTTGCGCCATCACGCTCATATAAGCCCGCGCCCCCGCGTGGCTGTCGAACTGACGCGGTTTCAGTAAGAGCCGTAAAAATACATCCTGCGCCAGATCGGCCGCATCGCACAGATTCCCCAGCCGTTTGCGCAATAGCCCCTGTAACCAGCCATGATGCTGACAATAGAGCTGATGCAGATCTGCTGAGGTATCAATATTGGCTGATGACATGTCTGGTGCCTGAAACGGAGCGATAGGAGGTCAAATTTCAGGCGCATATTAATTGAGAATGATTTTTATTTCAATGCTAAGGAAAATGTGGGTAACAGTGTCGGAGGGGGAGGTGAGGGAGCGGTAAGCACGCAGGGGGCGAAAGGTTGGAATGCACCACACTCGATAGCCGTATCGGGCGTGGTGCTTCAGCGACAGCGGAATCGACTGACCTAAGCGCCAGACGATTCCAACACGTTACTTGATGGCCTGAGCCGGAACCTGTGCGGCACTGTTAAAGCTGATCTCGTTGATGGCACTCCATTTGTTCACATCGGTGCCGAACGTATCCAGCTTGAAGAATTTCGCTTTCACGGCAGGGAAGGTGAATTTTTCACCGTCTTTGGCGTTGTTGGAGGTGACCAGATTGTCAGCCAGTTTTTGCCAGGTTTTACCGTCGGTGGAGTAGGAAACGGAGAACTTCAGTTTGCGCTCGTCCGCTTTGAAAGGAACCAGAACAAAGTTTTCAACCGACTGTTCCTTATCCAGTTCTACCTGAACCCAACTCTCACCATTTGCCGCCCAGCGCGTTTTTACGTCGCCATCGGCAATGTTGGCAGGTTTGTGGCCCTTGTCTGAATCATAAGCGGAAGCTGTCACCGCCGTTACTTGTACCGCGTAAGCGGAAAGAGAGAATAAACTGCACAGGAGCGTCGTAGCCAGAGTGTATTTTTTCATATTATTCCTCGTAGATAACGGATAAACCATACATGCCTGTAAACCAGAAACATGAAATGGAATCTCATTGTGATAAAAAAGAAACGAGGTTTTATTTATAGCGATCACGTTGCGGGGATTTTTCTATCAGGAAAAAAGGCAGAGCGGGATGGGGCGCACATTACGGCACCCGCCGTATACTCGTAATACTTCAAGTTGCATGTGCGTTGGCAGCGTTCAGTCACCCGAATCACTTACTTGAGTAAGCTCATCGGGATGCCTTCTCTTGCCGCCTTCCTGAAACTCGAATTATTTGGAGTATAGATAAAGAGGTTAGCCGAGCGGCAGCGCCATGAGAATGGCGTCTTCCCGACCCTGGGCCGTAGGGTAATAATCCCGGCGCACGGAGACTTCGTTAAATCCCAGGCTTTCATAAAGTGCGATGGCTCGCGCGTTTGACTCGCGTACTTCCAGCCACAGCGTCAGAATTCCGCGCCGTTCCATTTCGTCGATCAGATGTTCCAATAGTTGGCGACCCAACCCCTGACGCTGGTGGTCGGGGTGCACCGCGATATTGAACAACGTCGCTTCATCCAGCACGACCTGTGTAATGGCGTAAGCGGCAAGCTGCCCGTCATGCTCCAGTTTGATGTTGAAATAACGCTCACCTTGATTGCTGACAAACGTCTTTTCCGACCAGGGAAAGGCGTGGCTGACTTGTTCAATTTTAAAGGCTTGTGCCAGATCGGCTGGCGTCAGAGAAGATATCGTGTTCATGTTCACAGATCTGTTGCCACAGCGCCCGTTTGGCGTCGGCATTTTGATAAAGTTCGGAAAGCAGAGGGCTGGAAAGCTGAACACCCTGTAGCGCAATGGGTTCCGCGATGCCCAACCGCCAGCTATGGCAGTGCGCGTCGGCGGGCAACATCTCGATCTGCTGCGGCGTCAGGCGATAGGCTTGCGCGGGAGTGAGCGCCAGACTGTGCAGAACGTCGGTCAGCAGCGGTTCATCATCGGCCAGCGGCTCGGCGGAGACAATCACCAGACGCACCTGTTCGGGCAGACTGACGGCGATTTCGCCTTGCAGCACCGTCGGGCGACGCAGCGTCCACTGCGTAATCCCCAGTTGCTGTAGCAGCCTGTCACGTCTTGATTCCATGCGTTATCCTGTCTGGCGTGCGAGAAAATGATCCGTGCCTATGCTAACAAACCCCGTCAGACTGCGCCAACGTCGGTGCGGTTATTTCCTCTCCGCTCTGCAACTTCGGGGACGAAGCGTATATAATCCCCCGCTCAATGATTAAGGAGCCGTACCCTGATGTCCGCATTAACCCCCGCCAGTGAAGTCATACTGCGCCATAGTGACGAATTTCTTTCACGCCGAGTTCTGTTTGCCGGTGATTTGCAGGATACCCTGCCCGCGCAATTTGAGGCGGCGTCAGTGCGTGTCCATTGCAACCAATACCACCACTGGCAACAGATGGCAAAGCCACTTGGGGATAACGCTCAATATGGTCTGGTCGCGGATGCGGCGCTGGTGGCGGATAGCGACACGCTGATTTATTACTGGCCGAAGAGCAAACAGGAAGCGGAATTCCAACTGCGTAACCTGCTGTCTCTGATGCCGGTCGGTACGGAAATCTTCGTTGTTGGGGAAAACCGCAGCGGCGTGCGTAGTGCTGAAATTGTGCTGTCTGACTTCGTTGAGCTGGCAAAAATTGACAGCGCACGTCGCTGCGGGCTTTACCACGGTCGGATTGACAAGCAGGCCAGCTTCACGCTGGATGAGTGGTGGGACGAATATGTGACGGACGGCGTGACCGTCAAAACGCTTCCGGGTGTCTTCAGTCGTGATGACCTGGATCCGGGTAGCCGACTGCTGCTGTCTACGTTTGAGCCGCACATGAAAGGCAAAGTGCTGGATATCGCCTGCGGTGCGGGCGTACTGGCATCGGTACTGGCGAAACAGTCGCCGAAAATTCGCCTGACGTTGAGCGATGTCAGTGCAGCCGCTGTCGAATCCAGCAAGGCAACGCTGGCGGCGAATGCGTTAGAAGGCAGCGTGATTGCGAGTAATGTTTACTCCGACATCGACGGTCGCTTCGATATGATCGTGTCTAATCCGCCGTTCCATGACGGCTTACAGACCAGTCTGCAAGCCGCGGAAATGCTGATTCGTGGTGCAGTGACCCATCTGCCGATTGGCGGGCAGTTACGCATCGTCGCTAACGCCTTCCTGCCTTATCCGGCGCTGTTAGATGCCGCCTTTGGTAGCCATGAAGTGCTGGCGCAGACTGGACGCTTCAAGGTGTATCAGGCCACCGTCGGTCGTCCGCCGCGCACAGGAAGCAAAGGTCGTCGTCGGTAATCCTTATTACTGATATTGCCTTTACTGATACTTCTTCTATTGATTCAGTGCCGCCATACTCTCCTTGCCGTAGCGTTCGCCTGCTGCGGCATCGGGTGGGAAAATAGCATCAATGGCGGCCAGTTCCTCTTTCGTCAGCGTGACATCCAGCGCTGCAACGTTCTCTTCCAGATAACGACGGCGTTTGGTGCCCGGAATCGGCACAATATGTTCACCCTGCGCCAGTACCCATGCCAGCGCCAGCTGTGATGGCGTCACCTGTTTTTCCTGCGCCAGTTGGTTAATTTTCTCTACCAGTTGCAGGTTTTTGCCGAAATTTTCCCCCGAGAAGCGTGGATTGGTACGACGGAAATCGTCGGCAGCCAGGTCGTCTGGGCTGCGAATCGCGCCAGTCAGGAAACCACGGCCGAGTGGGCTGTAAGGCACAAACCCGATACCCAGACGCTCACAAGTGGGCAGAATCTCGGCTTCCATATCGCGCGTCCACAGTGAGTATTCGCTCTGTAACGCTGTAATGGGGTGCACGCGGTGCGCACGTTCTAGCGTGGTGGCGGAGGCTTCACTCAGGCCGATGTAGCGAATCTTACCTTCCTGAACCAGCTCTGCCAGCGTGCCGACTGTCTCTTCAATGGGAACGGTTGGGTCGATGCGGTGCTGATAGTAAAGATCGATAACGTCCGTCCCGAGGCGCGTCAGACTGCCTTCCACCGCACGGCGGATGTAGTCCGGTTTACCGCAGACGCCGCGTGCGTTGGGGTTTGCTGGATCGCGCATGATACCGAATTTGGTCGCCAGAAAGACCTGCTCACGCTTGCCTTTTATGGCTTTGCCGAGCAGCAGCTCATTGGTATGAGGGCCATACATATCGGCGGTATCCAGCAGCGTAACGCCCAGTTCCAGTGCGCGATGCAACGTGGCGATGGATTCTTTTTCATCCTGCGCGGTGGAGTAGAAATCACTCATTCCCATGCAGCCTAGCCCAATAGCCGAAACCTGCGGGCCGTTCGCACCTAATTTGCGCTGTTGCATTGTCATCTTCCTCATGTCGTTGGCAGTGAAAGTAGTCTGGTTGTTTATCCAACAAAGATAAATGCCGCTTTTTATGCAACACTATTCAAAAATAACCAACAATGGTGGCGGCGATGGATCACATTCAGGCGATGCGGGTTTTTGTGCGTATTGTCGAACTGGGCAGCTTTAGCCGCGCGGCGGAGCGACTGATGCTGCCACGCGCGACGGTGAGCAACACCATCAAACAGCTTGAAGCACGGCTTGGAGTTCGTTTGCTGCAACGTACGACTCGTCAGGTGCAGATCACCGATGAAGGGCGCGTTTACTATGAACGCTGTCTGCAATTGCTTGCGGAAATAGAAGAGATCGACACGCTGTTCACGCAGCAAAAGCAGCAACCCGTGGGTAAAGTGCGGGTGGATATGCCGCACTCGCTGGCGCGGGAAATCGTCGTTCCGGCGCTGGGCGAATTCTACGCGCGTTATCCGCAGGTAACGCTAATGCTGAGCGCCAACGATGCGGCGATTAATGTGCTGCGTGAAGGTGTCGACTGTGTGCTGCGCGCCTGGCAGACGGACGACGAAACGCTGGCCACCCGCCATTTGCCGTCAATGCCGCAGGTGACCTGTGCGTCGGCCGACTATCTGGCGCGATACGGTGTGCCGCGTTCGCTTGATGAGCTGTCGGGGCATCAGATGGTCGGGTATTTCTCTTTGCGTACCGAACACCGTTATCCGCTGGAATTCATGTCGGGAGATGAGTGCATTACGCGTATGCTGCCCGGTGTGTTGCAGGTTAATGGCACCGATGCCTACATCGCCAGCGCGCGTGCCGGATTGGGGATTATTCAGGCACCGCGTCGTGGTCTGCGCCCGTTTCTTGAAAGTGGAGAACTGGTGGAAATCTTGCCGGAAATGCCGCCGCCCGCGATGCCGCTTTATGTGATGTATGCGCCCGGTCGTTTTCTCGCGCCACGGATTCGTGTGTTCATTGAATGGCTCGATGAGCTCTTTACGCGTCACGCCGCAGCGAGATGATGTTTTTTGCAGCAAACCCCGCATTCCAGAGGAAATAATCATTGACGTGAACGTGAAAACCTCTAGAATTCGCCCCCGTAGTGATATTGCGTAAAGCAGTGTTGCGAAGGTGGCGGAATTGGTAGACGCGCTAGCTTCAGGTGTTAGTGTTCTTACGGACGTGAGGGTTCAAGTCCCTCTCTTCGCACCAACATCACTACACGGTTCTCGTTTGTCGAACCGAAGCAGTAAATCAGTGTTACATGACATAGTTATTGCATGACAGAGTTGCGAAGGTGGCGGAATTGGTAGACGCGCTAGCTTCAGGTGTTAGTGTTCTTACGGACGTGAGGGTTCAAGTCCCTCTCTTCGCACCATGTCGTGATAAATTTACTGTATAAGACAAACAACGTTCTCAGTGCGAAGGTGGCGGAATTGGTAGACGCGCTAGCTTCAGGTGTTAGTGTCCTTACGGACGTGAGGGTTCAAGTCCCTCTCTTCGCACCACAGATTCCCTCTGTATCTTCCTGATTTTCTTTCCTGTTTATTCTCTTTTATCCCGTTTCTAGCTATGCCGCTTTTTCGCGATTATTTACCATTCTGGGTTGTGTACTCTTTCTCGTTTACTTATATACATCCACGTACCTTTACAGGGTTGTTAGATTAAACGTGACGGACAGCGCCGCCAAACCGCCAGCCAGCGCAATGCAGGATGGCAGCAATAAATAGTGGCGCAAACGTTGATGAAACAGCATGACAAGCGTCGCCAGCAGCGCAATGGCGATAATGACTTTCAGATGCGTCAGGTTCAGATCGAGCAGTGCTAATAACGGCATGATGGCACAAGGCAACAGCACGCCCCAGGCGCTCGACAAATGCTTCCCCATACACCAACTCACGCTCCATAGCCCACAGGCTGTGATCATTGCTGTCAGCATTTTTTCACCCGTCAAAAATGATAATGATAACTAATATCATATAAGAATTTATATCAATTACTAGTTTTTTGACGAGCAGATTGGTGGAATTTTCTTCATCAAGGCATTAATTGGGATGTTGGCTGCTCAGATGCTGGCGTATCAGATGGATCATATTCACGATCGTGGCCGATCGTTCATGTTTGCGCCAGATAGCCGCAATTTTTGTATGGGCTTCGGGCATGCCGATATCATGATAGGTCACATTATCCACCTTAATACAGGCGAGCGACTCCGGTACAAGGGTGATGCCGAAGCCTGCGGCGACCATCCCGATGGTGGCGGGTAGCTGTGGGGCAAATGGGCTAGGTTTGGGGCCATAGCCTGACAGATAGCAAGTGCGGATTATCATGTCGTGCAGCCCTGGACACACCCCGCGCGGGAAAATAATCAGCGGTTCCTGACGCAGCTCGCTAAGTGAGATCTGCGCTTTATGGCTCAGCGCATGCTCTGCGGGTAACACCAATTTCATCGGCTCTTCAGCCAAAATTTCCCCGTCAATATCATCGCTAAGATCGCAGGGTAAGCGTAGAAATGCGATGTCGATATTGCGTTCTTGCAGTGCAGTAATGAGCGCTGCCGGATTTTCCTCCTTTGGCAGCGGCTGAACGTGCGGATACTGCTGACAGTAACGATGCAGTAGCGCAAGCACGGTCGGGTGAAACATGGCCGACGGCGAAAACCCTACGTTCAAGCTACCTTTCTCACCTCGCGCAATGCTCCTTGTCCGCGCGATGGCCGAATCGGCAAGCTGCAAAATCTGACGTGCATCTTCATACAGCGCTTGTCCTGCGTCTGTCATTTCTACACCGCGCGTCAGTCGCTTGAACAGCGGTGTGCCGATTTCCTGCTCGAATTTCTTGATCTGCTGGCTGAGAGGTGGCTGTGACATCCCCAGATTTTCCGCCGCACGCGTGAAATGCTTAGCTTGTGCAACGGCGACAAAATAGCGCAGATAACGTAGTTCCATTTACGTGACTCCATATGTTTACGATCTTGAAATGACCTTTATTGCATATTGGAATTTTGTTCTCTTCTGCGTCAATCTTTATCTAAATATTAGTAACGTTTAAGTAATTGGCGCAGGAAGAAGGAATGTATGAAAACGAGTATTGGTGAGGAATCCTGTGAAGAAGCCTTTGTTAAGTATGCTTATGATTTCCATAAACAGCATGCAGACAGCGTTATTTATCAGACCTCATTAATGAGTGGGCTAATAAATGGCGTCTATGAAGGCCGTCGAACGATGGCTGAATTGCTGGAGCATGGCGATTTTGGATTAGGAACTTTTAATAGTTTGGATGGGGAACTGATTGCGCTGAATAGCCAGATTTTCCAACTGTTATCCGACGGTAGCGCACGAGCGGCGAAGCCGGATCAAAAAACGCCGTTTGCGGTAATGACGTTCTTTCGCCCGACGGAAACGATCCGTTTTGATCGCTGGACCTCGCGTGAAGAAGTGCACCGTCAGATCGATGAGATTGTGGGAACAGATAATTTGTTCTGTGCGTTACGGATTGATGGGAATTTTCGCTGTGTTGAAACGCGTACCGTCCCCCGACAGTGTCGGCCTTATAAACCGATGCAGGAAGCTGTTGAAGGACAGCCGACGTTTCATTTTGAACACTGTAACGGCAGTGTTATTGGGTTTCGCAGCCCAGCTTATACCCAGGGAATTAATGTCGCGGGTTACCACGAACATTTCATTACTGACGATCGCCAAGGCGGCGGCCATATTCTGAATTATGACGTTGAAAATGGCACGCTGACATTTGGTGTGATTGCCAAATTGATTATCGACCTGCCTCAGGATCGGGAATTTCTCAATGCCGATCTGTCATCAGAAAACCTCAATAGCGTAATCCAGTCAGTAGAGAGCTAGTCATTTCATCGGAGTCATGTCATGGAAAAGTCCACCGAACAGCAAAGCTGGAGTAGCGGAGCCGAGCTGATTGTAAAACACCTGGAAGCGCAGGGCGTGAAGCATATTTTTGGTATTCCCGGCGCAAAAATCGATCGCGTGTTTGATGAGCTGGAAGACTCGACGATTCAAATGATCCCAGTACGCCATGAGGCAAACGGGGCGTTTATGGCGGCGGCGATAGGACGTCTCACGGGGAAAGCCGGCGTGACGCTGGTAACATCCGGCCCCGGCTGTTCCAACCTGGTTACCGGGCTGGCGACGGCAACCTCAGAGGGAGATGCGGTCGTGGCGTTAGGCGGGGCGGTTAAACGAGCCGATAAGCTTAAGTTGACGCACCAGAGTCTGGACACTGTCAGTCTGTTTCAGCCGGTCAGTAAATTTAGTGCGGAGGTCACGGCTTCCTCCGCCATATCGGAAGTGTTAGCGAATGCTTTCCGGGCGGCGGAAAGTGGGCGTCCCGGGGCGGCGTTTGTCAGCCTGCCGCAGGATATCGTCAATGAGCCGGTGATTAGCCCGGTATTAGCCTGTCCGAACTTGCCGCTATTAAACGGCGCGCCGCATAGCGACATTGCTGAAGCGGCCAAACGGCTGCGGCAGGCTAAAAACCCGGTACTGCTGCTTGGGTTAATGGCCAGCCAACAGGAGAATGCGCAGGCATTGCGTCGTTTCCTTCACCATAGCAAACTGCCCGTGACCAGCACATATCAGGCTGCTGGTGTGATCGATCAGCAGCAGTTCGATCACTTTGCTGGACGTGTCGGATTATTCAACAATCAGGCTGGTGATAAGCTGCTGCAACAGGCGGATGTGATCGTTACCGTGGGCTACAGTCCGATTGAGTACGATCCGGTGTTATGGAACAGCGGCAAGGCGACGCTGATCCACATTGATGTGCTGCGAGCGGAAATCGACAGCGCTTATCGTCCCGATATCGAGCTGCTCGGTAATATCGCAATGACAGTGGACACGCTGAATGCGTGCATCAGCGAACCGTTTATCTTGTCTTCCGGCACGCAGGCTGTGTTACAGGATCGCCAACGTCAGCGCCGCGATCTTAGTACGCGTGCCATCAACATGACGGGATTTGCGATCCACCCTTTGCGGCTGGTGCGGGCGATGCAGGATATCGTGAATGAGGATGTCACACTGTGTGTGGATATGGGGAGTTTCCATATCTGGCTGGCGCGTTATTTGTAT
The DNA here is from genome assembly GCF_009931295.1 of Pectobacterium odoriferum. NCBI lineage: Bacteria > Pseudomonadati > Pseudomonadota > Gammaproteobacteria > Enterobacterales > Pectobacteriaceae > Pectobacterium > Pectobacterium odoriferum. Next base: position 738,464 of record NZ_CP034938.1, read on the forward strand.
AGCTTCCGTGCTCGACAGATTCTGATGACCAACGGACAACAGACGATGGGCGTGGCGCTCCCGTGGGCAATCGCCGCATCGCTGGTGCAGCCCGGCAAAAAAGTGGTGTCCGTTTCCGGTGACGGCGGGTTTATGCAGTCCAGTATGGAGCTGGAAACGGCGGTGCGTCTGAAAAGCAATCTTCTGCATATTATCTGGGTGGATAACGGCTACAACATGGTGGAGATCCAGCAGTTGCACAAATACCATCGTCCGGCGGGTGTGTCGTTTGGGCCGATTGACTTCAAAGCGTATGCGGAAGCATTTGGCGCGAAAGGGTTTGCCGTTGAATCTGCGGATGAACTGGTCAGCAAACTCCGTCAGGCAATGGACGTCGACGGCCCTGCGGTAATTGCCATCCCCGTTGATTATTCCGATAACCATTGGTTGATGGAGAATCTGAATATTAGCGTGCTGATCTGACATATCAGGATCGCGCCCGCATGCAGGTATCTATTAATATTGTAATCAGACAAGGTAAGCTAACGGTTTGAAACCATTATTTTATCTTTTTTCCAAAAAATAGAGGGTACAACATGGAGCGAGCTTACCAACATCCTTAAAAAGGAAAAAACGATAAATTTTTCAAACTGTATGGAATGAATTTGGTTTTTTATTAATGCAGACTTACACTGTCTGCCCAGAGGAATCTGGGCAGACAGTAAAGTGTAACATCCAGGAAAGTATTCATGTTAAGGACTAACATTTTTCTGTATTTTATGAAAACAAGCTCATTCAATAGTTATTAAATAACGTGCTACCTTTCTCCGTAAGTGTACTCAATTTTGTTAATTGTCGATTGGAATCCATATCGTGGAAAAATTTTCTGTGGAGAGGCTAAATAACTATCAGCTAACGCTTCAGCCGCAGTTCGGTAAAACTTTTCTTGGTTTTTATTATACCAGGGGTCATCATGCGGGTTGGGGCTGAATTTGTAGGTTTGATCACGTGTACCCGCCATGATACGAATTCCACGGTTAGTACCATATTTTTGCTCTGCATAAGTAAAATCAATCCCACTATTTTGGTAGTTTTTCAGCGTTCCTTTGACATCCGCCGCGAACGCATTGTCGGCAGTAAACGTCAAAAATAGAAATGCTGATGCAGCAATAGAACGTTGCAATAATGTATTAATGTTTTTTTGCATAGCTTTTATCCTATATGATTTTAACAGGGGGGGACACATTTAAAATCTAGATGAGCATCTGAGTTTATGCAATTAGCAGTCAGATTTTATTAACTGTATTTTATTGGTTTGATAATAAATAGCAGTTTAATTTTACAATCCGATCTATTATCACGAGCGTCATTTTAATTAATATTAATTTGTCATGTAATTATTAATGTAATGCTGCGTGACGATCTTTTTTACACCTTAATCCTCGTCATACTTCAAGTTGCCTGTGCGTTGGCTGCTCAAATTCGTTTCAGACGAATTTGAGCCTTTGGCGCGTGCTGCCACATAGGAAAGACGCCTGAGGAGCGGTTCACAGAACTGTGATGATGACAGTGTAGAGGAGGAAGTCAGGATGCGAGTCGTTGTTGGTTTTTGATTGAAAAAATCTAATCTAGGTCTGTTTTTATCATTAGATTATCTAATTCGAATGTTTTTCTTATCTGGGTGTCATTGCCTGATTTATCCATTTTTAATGTCATTAATTTGTGTTTTACGCTGATTTAAATAATTTACGTGCTTAATTTCGTCAATTAATAAGCATATTACGCTGCTTTGTTTTTTGTGGGCGGCTCGACTTTCTTTGTCTTCTATATAGTTTATCTTATGTCTGAGAGAGTGGTTTAGCCTGCGCTTCGGTGGTAAGTTCAGTCATAAGATATCGTTTGCGTAGTGTGTTTTATCGCCTGAACGCCATGCGCTGAAGAGGGATGAGGAATGGCAAAGCAGACCCCGTTGTACCAACAACATCTGGCCGATGGTGCCAAAATGGTGGATTTTCATGGTTGGATGATGCCACTGCACTACGGCTCCCAACTGGACGAACACCATATTGTGCGTCGGGAGGCCGGCATTTTTGATGTCTCCCACATGACTATCGTCGATTTGCACGGCGCGAGAACGCGTGAATTCCTGCGTTATCTGCTGGCGAATGATGTCGCCAAACTCACACAGCCGGGCAAAGCCCTGTATACCGGCATGCTGAATGCCTCCGGCGGCGTCATCGACGATCTGATCGTTTATTTTCTCACGGAAGACAATTTCCGACTGGTCGTGAACTCCGCGACCCGTGAAAAAGATCTCGCCTGGATCGGGCAGCACGCTGCACCGTTTGGGGTTGAAATCCGCGAGCGCGACGATCTGGCGCTGGTTGCGGTGCAAGGTCCGCAGGCGCAGGAAAAAGTTCAAGAAATCTTGAAGGCAAAAGGCCTGAGTGATGCCGACGTGGCAGCGGTTGCCAGCATGAAGCCGTTTTTTGGCAAGCAGGCGGGCGACTTCTTCGTCGCCACGACGGGTTATACGGGTGAAGCGGGTTATGAAATCGCGCTGCCAAATGAGCAGGTGGTCGATTTCTGGCAACAACTGCTGGCGGTTGGTGTGAAGCCATGCGGGCTGGGCGCACGCGATACGCTGCGGCTGGAAGCGGGGATGAACCTGTATGGTCAGGATATGGGTGAGGGCATTTCGCCGCTGGCGGCCAATATGGGCTGGACAATCGCCTGGCAGCCGGAGGATCGCGAGTTTATCGGGCGTGAAGCATTAACGCATCAGCGTGAAAAAGGGACCGATCAACTGGTTGGTTTAGTGCTGACGGAAAAAGGCGTATTGCGCAATGATTTACCTGTGCGCTTTACTGATAGTGATGGCGTGGTGCGTGAAGGGGTGATCACTAGTGGATCGTTCTCGCCGACGCTTGGCGTGAGCATCGCGCTAGCGCGTGTTCCGGTAGGGATTGGTGAACAAGCGATAGTGCAGATTCGTAACCGCGAACTGCCTGTCCACGTGACCAAACCCGGCTTTGTCCGTGCTGGAAAAGCCATCGCTCAGTATTGAATAACTTCTTATGTAATACCCTAAATAATTCGGGTTGCAGGAAGGCGGCGACGCAGTGAATCCCCAGGAGCTTACACGAGTAAGTGACTGGGGTGAGCGAGGACAAATTGGCTTAGCCAATTTGAACGCCGCTTGCGGCGGCCCGTCAGGGCGAGGCTCTGCGATGAGCCGAGTATTGCCAACGCACATGCAGCTTGAATTATGACGGGTAGCGCGCAGGATTAACGACTTTAGGAAAGGGGATGCAATGAGCAACGTACCAACAGAATTAAAATACACCACGTCGCACGAATGGGTGCTGCATGAGGGCGACGGTATCTACAGCGTGGGCATTACCGAACACGCGCAGGAACTTCTGGGTGACATGGTCTTTATCGATTTACCGGAAGTGGGCACGGTTGTCGACGCAGGTGATGACTGCGCGGTGGCGGAGTCGGTAAAAGCGGCGTCGGATATTTATGCGCCCATCAGCGGTGAGATCGTAGAAGTTAACGACGATCTGGAAGGTTCCCCTGAGCTGGTCAACAGCGCACCTTATACCGACGGCTGGCTGTTCCGCATCAGAATTTCTGATGAGTCTGATTTGGACGAATTGCTTGATGCTGAAGGCTATCAGGGATTGTTAGAAGAAGACGAGTAGTTATCGCGCCCCCGATTTTGTCAAATCAGGGGCGTTTTATTTTGTTCGCCCGCGTCGTATTTCAGCGCGGCAGCCAGCACGATTAATGCAGGAAATTACTGTAATGACTCAGACACTCAGTCAACTCGAACATGACGGCGCATTTATTGAGCGCCATATCGGTCCTTCCGTCAGCCAACAGCAGCACATGCTGTCGGTGGTGGGGGCTACGTCGCTGGATGCGCTGATCCGCCAGATTGTCCCAGTGGACATTCAATTGCCCAGCCCGCCAGCGGTGGGAGAGGCGGTGACGGAACATGAAGCGTTAGCTGAGCTGAAGGCCATTGCAGGACGCAATCAACGTTACAAAAGCTACATCGGCATGGGCTACAGCGCGGTGCTGATGCCGCCAGTAATTTTACGTAACGTGCTGGAAAACCCTGGCTGGTACACCGCCTATACGCCGTATCAGCCGGAAGTTTCTCAGGGGCGTCTTGAGGCGCTGCTGAATTTCCAGCAGGTCACACAGGATTTAACCGGTCTGGATTTGGCCTCTGCATCGTTGCTGGATGAAGCAACCGCCGCGGCGGAAGCAATGGCAATGGCGAAGCGCATCAGCAAACTCAAACAGGCTGAACGTTTCTTCGTTGCTGACGACGTGCACCCGCAAACGCTGGACGTGGTGCGTACCCGTGCGGAAACTTTCGGTTTTGAAATTGTTGTCGGTAAAGCGGAAGAAGCGCTGAAAGACGATGCGGTGTTTGGCGTGTTGCTGCAACAGGCAGGGACGACGGGTGAACTGCACGATTACAGTGACCTGATGGCGGCACTGAAAGCACGTAAGGTCGTCACCTGCGTCGCGTCGGATATCATGGCGCTGGTACTGCTGACCGCGCCGGGCAAGCAGGGCGCGGATATCGTCTTCGGCTCTGCACAGCGCTTTGGCGTGCCGATGGGCTACGGTGGGCCACACGCGGCATTCTTCGCCTGTCGTGATGAACATAAACGTGCCATGCCGGGCCGTATCATCGGCGTGTCGCGCGATGCAGCGGGCAATACTGCGCTGCGTATGGCGATGCAGACGCGCGAGCAGCACATTCGCCGCGAGAAGGCGAACTCCAATATTTGTACCTCGCAGGTGTTGCTGGCCAATATTGCGGGGATGTATGCGGTGTTCCACGGGCCGGAGGGGCTCAAACGTATTGCAGGGCGCATCCATCGTCTGACTGATATTCTGGCGGCAGGATTAACGCAGGGCGGGTTGTTGCTGCGTCATCGCAGCTGGTTCGACACGTTGACCATTGAAGTCGCCGACAAAGACGCGGTACTGAGCCGGGCATTAAGTTTTGGCATCAACCTGCGCAGCGATTTAGCGAGTGCCCTAGGTATTACGCTGGATGAAGCAACCACGCGTGAAGACGTGCTGGCGCTGTTCTCGGTTCTGCTAGGTGACGATCACGGGTTAGATATCGACGCGCTTGATGCGGCCATTAGTCAGAAATCTGCAACGATCCCGGCCGGACTGGTGCGCCACGACGCGATCCTGTCGCATCCGGTTTTCAACCGCTATCACAGCGAAACCGAGATGATGCGCTACCTGCACCGTCTGGCACGTAAGGATCTGGCGCTGAATCAGGCGATGATCCCGCTCGGTTCCTGCACCATGAAGCTCAACGCGGCGGCGGAAATGCTGCCGATTACCTGGCCGGAATTTGCCGAACTGCATCCATTCTGCCCGCCGGAACAGGCGCTGGGCTATCGCCAGATGATCGAACAGCTCTCAGGCTGGCTGGTGCAACTGACGGGCTATGACGCGATTTGCATGCAGCCCAATTCGGGTGCGCAGGGTGAATACGCGGGGCTGCTGGCGATTCGTCGCTATCATGAAAGCCGCAATGAGGCTGGCCGTCATCTCTGTCTGATTCCTAGCTCCGCCCACGGTACTAACCCAGCATCAGCGCAGATGGCGGGGATGGACGTGGTGGTGGTCGCCTGTGACAAACAGGGCAATATCGATCTGCACGATCTGCGTGAGAAAGCGCAGGCGGCGGGCGAACAGCTTTCCTGCATTATGGTGACCTATCCATCCACCCACGGCGTCTATGAAGAGACGATCCGCGAAGTGTGCCAGATCGTGCATCAATACGGCGGTCAGGTGTATCTGGATGGCGCGAACATGAACGCGCAGGTTGGCATCACCACGCCGGGCTATATCGGCGCAGACGTCTCGCATTTGAACCTGCATAAAACCTTCTGTATTCCGCACGGTGGCGGCGGGCCTGGCATGGGGCCGATTGGCGTGAAAGCGCATCTGGCACCGTTCGTGCCGGGTCATCAGGTGGTAAAAATTGAGGGGGTACTGACGGAGCAGCGCGCAGTCTCTGCGGCACCGTTTGGCAGCGCTTCTATTCTGCCGATTAGCTGGATGTACATTCGTATGATGGGGGCAGAAGGGCTGAAACAGGCTAGCCAGATGGCGATTCTGAACGCCAACTACATCGCGACGCGCTTGCAGCATGCCTATCCGGTGCTTTACACCGGTCGTGACGGTCGCGTGGCGCATGAGTGCATTCTGGATATTCGTCCGCTTAAAGAGAGCACAGGCATTAGCGAAATGGATATCGCCAAGCGTCTGATTGACTACGGTTTCCATGCACCGACCATGTCGTTCCCGGTAGCGGGTACGCTGATGGTGGAGCCAACGGAATCGGAGAGTCAGGTAGAGATCGATCGCTTTATTGACGCGATGCTGGCGATCCGTAACGAAATCAACCGCGTCGCGCAGGGCGAATGGCCGCTGGATGACAACCCGTTGGTTAACGCGCCACACACGCAGGCAGAGCTGGTGGCCGACTGGGCACATCCGTACAGCCGCGAGCTGGCGGTATTCCCTGCTGGCAGCGAACATAAATACTGGCCGAGCGTGAAGCGTCTGGACGACGTTTACGGCGACCGTAACCTGTTCTGCTCGTGTGTGCCGATGAGCGACTATGCGTAGTTAATCGCGCTGGCCGTTGAATCAGCGGCTTGGTGGTTCATTATTTTTTCCAGCCTCTCCTACTCAGGGGAGGCTTAATTTACTGATTTTATTCTTGCTTTTTCATTACTCGTCTCTAAGAACCTGCTGCGCTGAGGCACATCGAATTTAGTCATCATCAGCCAATGTTTTACCATGTGTTCTCATCCAATCTGCCAGTGAATCCAGCGTTGGCTGGAGCGATTTACCCAGTGGGGTGATTTGGTACTCCACGCGCGGTGGCACTTCGGCATACACCTTACGCTTCACCAGTTTTCGCTGTTCGAACAGGCGCAGCTGTCGTGTCAGTTCCTTCTGAGTGATGGGGGCGATAGCGCGTTGTAATGCGCTAAAACGTACGGGGTCGCCGATCACGATCAGGCGGTACAGTATGGGAATCGCCCATTTGCCCGCGATGAGGTTGACGAAATTCACCATTGGGCACGGTTCCGCAATGTCAGATGGTGAGGAAGGGGACGTATTTTCTACTGGGCCGTGAACAGGCATAAGGTTCCAATACCCTCTTTAGTATCCAATTGGTGCCTACTTACAAAAGTATACTATTGATGAAATACTGCCGTTTTTCAAGCAACATGACAGGACACATCATGATGAAACGGCTGCAAGATAAGTTTGCTTTGATCACTGGGGGCACCAGCGGTATTGGGATAGAAACCGCACGTCAGTTTCTGGCAGAAGGAGCGACGGTCGCCATCACTGGGCGCGATGAGAAAGCGCTGGCACGTGCGCAGGCTGAGTTAGGCCATTCCACGCTGGCGATCCGTTGCGATGCTGGAGATATCCGTGCCCAGCATGAGCTGGCTCAGACGCTGACACAGCAATGGCCGCGTCTGGACGTGTTGTATGCCAATGCAGGCGATGTCACCCATCGTCTTTTAGAAGACTGGGACGAGTCGGCCTGGGATCGGCTTATGGCGACTAACCTTAAAGGGCCATTCTTTCTGGTTCAGGCACTACTGCCGCTGCTGAACAACCCGGCATCGGTGATTCTGTGTGGATCGACCAGTGCCCATATTGGCCTACCGCAAAGCAGTGCTTACGCCGCGAGTAAAGCGGGATTACTCTCGCTGGCGCGCACGCTGTCGGCGGAGTTGGTGACGCGCGGCATTCGGGTTAACGGCTTGAGTCCGGGCCCGACTGAAACGCCTGCGCTTGATAAGCTAGGTCTCTCTCCTGAACAGCAGTCCGCCATGCAGGAACAAATTCGACAACTGGTGCCGATTGGCCGTATGGGAACCCCTTGGGAACTGGCGAAAGCGGCGGTTTTTCTTGCCTCTGACGAGTCCCGTTTTGTGGTTGGAACGGAATTGTTGGTCGACGGTGGTGTTGCCAATCTGTAGATAAACTCATTGTTTTTCAAATTATTAATATAAAATCTCTGCCGCTCCTGATGACGAACGATCGGCACCGCCATACTGCTCTTAACAGCGCTGGCGGCATTCATTCTGGGCCTGCGAAATCATTCGCAGGCATATTTTCCCAGTGCGAAAACAAAATGTCATTAAACTGACGCCCCACTGACACGCTCGCGTTCTAGGGTAAGGCCTCTGTGTTTCACACTGAGTGACCTTTGAGTTATGCGTGCAAAATGCTTTCCCTATTTTGTGCTGTTACCGACGCTGGTTTTTTTGCTTGCCTTCACTTATTTCCCCCTACTGCGTTCGGTCATCGACAGCCTGTATGACACTCGGCTGAATGCTGATACGCCGCTGTTCGTCGGTATGGATAATTTTTTGCGCCTGGTTCAGGACGCGGTGTTCTGGCAAGCCCTGCTGAATAACGTGCTGTATATCCTGATGACGGTGGTGCCCGGCGTCCTGCTGGCGCTGTTGTTGGCGGTGCTGCTGTGGGAAAACACGCGTGTTAACCGCTGGCTGCGTACTGCTTTCTTCTTTCCGATGATTATTCCGCTGGTGAGCGCCGCGACGCTGTGGTTGTTCATCTTTATGCCGGGGCTGGGGCTGCTGGATTACTATCTGGCGAAAGTGTTCGGCCCGATGAACAACAACTATCTCGGCATGAGTGACAGCGCGCTGGTGGCGGTGAGCGTCATTGGTATCTGGAAATTTGCTGGTTATTACATGCTGTTTTTTCTCGCCGGTCTGCAAGCCGTTTCTGCCTCCGCACGCGAGGCGGCGCTGATGGAAGGGGCTTCGCGGCGTCAGGTGTTTTTCTACGTCACGCTGCCGCTGCTGCGGCCAACTATCGCCTTTGTGGTCACCATCGCTTTTATCTATGCGATTACCCAGATCGACCACGTTGCCGTGATGACGCGCGGCGGGCCGAATAACGCGACGACCGTGCTGCTCTATTACATCCAGGATCTGGCGAATGACACGCACGATCTGGGCAAGGCCTCTGCGGCCACCTTCCTGACGCTGGCGATGCTGCTCGCCTTTTCCATTATGAATCTGAAAGTGCTGGAGAAAGGGGCGCATTATGAACGTTGAAAATCCGAGCGTTGATCACCCGAATGTTGAGAACTTAAACGTTGACGTTCGGCATGTTGCAAACCGCCGCGTTGCCAATCGCCATCCGCTGCGTATCACGACGCGATTCACGCTGCCGCTGTTGCTGATTTGCGCCGCATTACTGTGGGTCAGCCCGTTTATCTGGATGCTGTCTGCTTCCGTCAGCACCAGCAGCTTTGGCGTAGACATGGCCTCGCTGCTGCCGCGTCTCCCGCTGACATTCGATAACTTCCGCGATGCGTGGGACAGCGCCGACTGGCTACGGCTTTACACCAATACGCTGATCTTTGCGGTCGGCACGTTTCTGGTACAGCTGGTGACGATCACCACAGCGGGCTACATCTTTGCCTATCACGAGTTCCGTGGCAAAACGCTGCTGTTCTACCTGCTGCTGATTCAAATGATGATCATGCCCGTCGTCATGATGGTGCCGAACATGATGACGCTCAAACAGCTTGGCCTGCTCAATACGCTGACCGGCGTGATGATGCCGTATTTCGCCTCGGCGTTTGGCGTGTTTCTGATGCGTCAGGCGTTTCTCAATATCGCCAAAGAGATCGAAGAAGCCGCCTTGATGGAAGGCTGCCGCTGGTGGCAGGTGGTGTTTCACGTCCTGATTCCGATGACCTGGCCGTCGATTCTGGCCTTTGCCACGGTCAGCATTACCTACCACTGGAACGAATATCTCTGGCCGCTGATGGTGCTCAACGACCCGGACAAACAGGTGCTGACCATCGGGCTGGTGTCGTTTGCCATGGGCGCGGAGTCCGGCGGGCAATGGGGATTGATCTGCGCGGGTACGCTACTGGTGTGCCTGCCGCTGATGGTGGCCTTTGTGGTGTTCCAGAAGCAGTTCCTGAGCAGCTTCGGCTTCTCGGGCATTAAGTAAATCGCTGATGGGTTAATGCGGGCAATACCGGTTACTTGAGCCCGTTGTTAGGGGAAACACAGGGGGAGGTTCCCGCAGGGATGCCTCACCCCTGTGGTCGCCCCGTGTATCTCGATGCTTAAGCGATCGGCATTAGGCCATGCGGGTGACTTAATTCTATTTATTAGGAGCGACACGCTCCGTATATCTCGATCCTTAAACGATCGGCGTTCGCCAACGGGCGAAATAACGATAGAGGTGGTTATTATGTTGCTGGCACAGATTTCCGATCTGCATTTTCGCAGCGAGGGTCGCAAGCTCTATGAATTTATTGATATTAACGGAGAAAACGCCAAGGTCGTTAACCAGCTAAACGCGCTGAGCGAGCGGCCGGACGCGGTGGTGATTAGTGGCGACATCGTCAACTGCGGAAGCCCGCAGGAGTATCAGGTGGCACAGCGCGTGTTGCAGATGCTGGATTACCCGATGTATGTGATTCCGGGCAATCATGATGACAAGCAGCATTTTCTCAACGCGATGCGCCCGCTTTGCCCGCAATTGGGCGATGATCCAGAGAATATCCGCTATGCGGTGGATGACTTCCCGATGCGTCTGCTGTTTATCGACACCAGTCTGGCTGGACAGGCGAAAGGTTGGCTGACGCCGTCCACGCTGGGTTGGCTGGAACAGCAATTGCAGGATCACTCAACGCGCGAAACGGCGATCTTCATGCACCACCCACCGCTCCCGCTGGGATCGGCGCACATGGATCGGATCGCCTGCGAAAACGGGCACGAACTGCTGACGCTGATCGAACGTTTCCCGCAGCTTACGCGGATCTTCTGCGGCCATACGCACCGCCTGATTATGACGCAGCATCGGCAGGCGATTATTGCCACGGTGCCGGGTACCGTCCATCAGGTGCCGTATTTCTACTATGACGACACCTCGTACTACAACCTGGAACCTGCCAGCGTAGTCATGCACCGCTATGTGCCGGTAACCGGGCTGGTGAGCTACAGCCAGTCGATCGCGTCGTACCCCAGGTCTTACCTCTACGATCCGCGTATCAGCTGTCCGGTGGATGCCTAATGGCCGTGATTCAGTTACGCAATATCAGTAAACGCTTCGAGCACATGCAGGCGCTGGCGTCGCTGTCGCTGGATATCGCTGACGGCGAGTTTCTGGTGCTGGTCGGGCCGTCTGGCTGCGGAAAAAGTACGCTGCTACGTATGCTGGCCGGTCTGGAAGACGTGAGCGATGGACAGATCCTGCTGGGCAACGATGACATTACGACGTGGAGCCCGAAGCAGCGCAATTTCTCGATGATCTTCCAGAATTACGCACTGTTTCCGCACCTGACGGTCGAGCAGAACATCACTTTCGGGATGCGGATGCGCGGCGAGCCGAAGGCGGACTATCCACAGCGCGTGCAGCGCGTTGCCAGCCTGCTCCAGCTTGAGCCATTACTCAAACGTAAACCGGGAAAACTGTCCGGTGGCCAGCGCCAACGCGTGGCGATGGCGCGGGCGATCGTGCGAGATCCCCGCTTGTTTCTCATGGATGAACCGCTATCAAATTTGGATGCTCGCCTGCGCAGCGACGTGCGGGACGGCATTATGGATCTGCATCGGCAGTTGAAAACAACCACCGTTTACGTCACGCACGATCAGGTTGAGGCGATGACGATGGCGGACAGAATCGCTGTGCTGGATCGTGGCGTGCTGCAACAGGTTGGCACGCCGGAGCAGCTGTATTCGCACCCAGCTAACGTCTTTGTCGCCGGATTTATCGGCACGCCCGCGATGAATCTTGTGACGCTGCCCTGCACCGATGGTCACGCGTTGTTACAGGCATTGCCTGTGGCACTGCCCGTCAGTGAAGAAACGCGTTCATTAACCAGTGTACTGCTCGGGATTCGTCCTGAGCATATTACCGAACACGCCGCGTCAGACGGCGAGTTGTCATTGTCAGGAATAGTGAAACAACGGGAACTGTTTGGTGCGGAGTATCTGATTCATGTGGATACGCCGTTGGGAAATATTCGCTACCGTCGCCCAAATCGCGATGGCGTGCCGGATGTCGGCGCATCCATTGTGATCCATTTTTCACCGCAGGATTGTCATTGGTTTTCCGGGCAAACCGCCCGTAATTTATCCCAGGAGAAAAGAAATGCGTAAGCCCCGTATGATGGCGTTAGCGATAGCCTTGCTGATGTCTGGTCCCGCGTTGGCGAAAGAGAGTATCGATTTCATGTTTCCCGCGCCGGTTGATGGCAAGCTGACGATGGAGATGACACGCATCATCAAAGAGTACAACCAATCGCAGGATCAGGTTGAAGTACGTGGGATCTTCACCGGCAATTACGATACGACCAAAGTGAAAGCAGAAGCGGCCGCTAAAGCGGGCGATCCTCCGGCGCTGGTGATTATGTCGGCAAACTTCACCGCCGATCTGGTCATCAAAGATGAAATCCTGCCGATGGACGAGCTGTTCAAATACGGTAATGAAAAAGCCACGCCTTTCCTGACCAAAAACTTCTGGCCTGCGCTGCATCAGAACGCGCAGGTGATGGGCGTGACTTACGCGATCCCGTTCCACAACTCGACGCCGATCCTCTATTACAACGAAGACATGCTGAAGAAGGCGGGCTTTAACGAACCGCCGAAAAACTGGGATGAAGTGATTGCGGTCGCGAAGAAACTGACTGACCCGGCGAAAGGACAGTGGGGCATCATGATTCCGTCCACGAATGATGACTACGGCGGCTGGATGCTGTCTGCGCTGACGCGTGCCAACGGCGGAGCGTATTACAATGCTGACTATCCGGGCGAAGTGTATTACAACACCGCATCGACCAAAGGTGCGCTCCAGTTCTGGCGCGACTTAGTGTATCGCGACAAAGTGATGCCCGCCGGTGTGCTGAATTCCAAACAGATCAGCGCTGCGTTTTTCTCCGGCAAGCTGGGCATGACCATGCTGAGTACCGGCGCGCTGGGCTTTATGCGTGAAAATACCAAAGATTTCCGGCTTGGCGTGGCGATGATGCCGGAAAAAGAGCGTCGTGGTGTGACCATCGGCGGGGCGAGTTTGGTGAGCTTCAAAGGAATTTCCGAAGATCAGAAGAAAGCAGCCTGGCAGTTTATGAACTATCTGGTCAGCCCGGAAGTCAGCGGAAACTGGAGCCGTTTTACCGGCTACTTCGCCCCGCGCATGGCGGCCTACGATCTGCCGGAAATGAAAGACTATCTGGCGAAAGATCCGCGTGCGGCCATCGCGCTTTCACAACTGCAATATGCCCATCCGTGGTACGCCACCTATGAAACGGTCGCGGTACGTAAAGCGATGGAAAATCAGCTGGCGGCATTGTTAAACGATCCGGCGAAAAAGGTTGAGGATGCTGCCGCTGCCGCACAAAAAGAAGCAGATGGCATCATGAAGCCTTACGTGGATAAAACGGCATTGCGAGACGTGAAATAAGGAAGTCCCGCCCCGTTGATACTAACTCAACGGGGCGTAATCACGTTAATGCGCAGCCTGAGAACGCATACTCCCCGTGTTGCGTGATGATGACAGCGTAAAGGCAGAAATTGCGGTAAAGGCGATCGCGATGCCGCCCAGAATAAGGTAAGTCTGGTTGAAGCCGATACGGTCATACAGATTGCCCGCAGCGGAGGAGAGGAATATCGCCATAAACTGCTTGGCGAACTGGAAGCCCACCAGATAAATCGTGGCCGACAGGCGCGAATCAAACGTATTGGCGATGTATTTGAAAATCCCGATGAGCAGCAGCGGCACTTCGAAGGCGTGCAGCATTTTCAGTATGATCACCTCCGTGATGGAGGTGGCACAGGCCGATCCCAAGATCCGGATCGACATAATTGTGCCTGCCACTAAAAGCGCATTTTTAGCGCCGATCCGGTTAATGATCCACGGCGTGCAGAACATCACTAGCGCATTCGCCGCTTCCCCAGCGGTGGTGACAAAACCAAAGATCTGGTTGCCCTGTTCCTGCGAGCTAAAGAACGATTTAAAGAAATTAGCGAATTGCTGATCGTAGACGTCATAAATACAGGCGACGCCAACCACGTACAGCACCAGCAGCCAGAACTGGCGGTTAGCCAAAAGACCTAATGCCAGCTTCACACTAAAAGGCGAGGCATTGGCCCCGAGCGAGTCCATGACGGCGGCGGTCGGGTTGCTTTCCGTCTTCGCCAGACACAGCAACACGATCAAGATAATCGCCGAACCGGATCCCATCCAGAACACGATATCGGGGTTGATGTTAAACAGCATACCCGCCGTTGAGGCGCAAATTCCCCAGCCAAAACAGCCAAACATGCGCGCCTTGCCGTACTCAAAGTGGTGCTGTCGGCTGATGCGTTCGATGTAGGCTTCAATGGCCCCAGCCCCTGCGCTGAAAGAGAACCCGATATACAGGCCGCCGACTAAAGCACCCAGTATCACGTTGATTTTTAACAGCGGAGCGAAGACATACAGGAAGAAAGGGGCAAAAAAGAGCAGGAGAATCGAGATCACCCATAGCAGGTGCTTCTTCATGCCCAGCTTATCGGACAGGATGCCGAGGAAAGGCTGAAATAAGATCGCGAACAAGGACAGGAAGGAAAAAACGATGCCGGTATCGGTCTTGTTGAGCCCGATAACGTCCGCCAGCCAAATCGGCAAAAACGGGAAGCATGTTGCCATGATAAAAAAATAAAGAAAGAAGAACGCGCCGAAAATCCAGAAGTTACGGTTATTTTTGTAGTAGCACGAGGTCGTAGGCATCTTACTTTCCCTCTAGAGGGTATACCCGTCATACTTCAAGTTGCAGGTGTGTTGGCTGCGCTCGTTACTCGGCTCATCCATGAGCCTCGCCCCGTCGGGGCCGCTGCGAGCAGCGTTCAAATCTGCTCCCGGCAGATTTGTCACCCGAATCACTTACTTGAGTAAGCTCATCGGGATGCCTTCTCTTGCCGCCTGCCTGCAACTCGAATTATTTAGGGTATAGGTGTGTGGTTATGTGTTGGTGTTCCATTATTGCTATACAGCAAAACAGCTAGCTGCCAGCGGTATCCGGCACTGCGGAAAGCGCGACCAGAATGGCGGTTTCCGGCGTCAGGACGGGCAGGGCAAGGCCGGCCTGCATCAGCCAATCACCGGAAACCACGATCGGCTGACGTAACCAAGGCGGGAGCTCACGCATGGTGCCGCCGCCTTCTCGCACCGTTTTGATTTCTGGGCCGTCCAGCAGTGTGACTTCATAGCGTGCGTCGGGCAGTAGACCAGGGATGCGGAGCGTCCCCGCCAGCGAATAAGCCGGCATACGTAGCTGAGCTATCTGGAAAACGGCGTGCTGCCGATCGCTGCTTACCACGCCGGTGACCTGCAACGTATCGTCCGGCATCTCGACCCGCCAGGTGGTGCCGCTGTGCAGCAGCGGGCGCAGCGTTTTGTGCAACTGGATGTAGTGGCGATAGCCTTCCAGCTCGTCGTCATCGGCCTTCACGGGATCCAACTCGATGCCCATGTGACCGAACAGGGCGGTCAGCCCGCGAAAGGCGATGGTGTGACGCCGATAGGTGGCGTGACAGCGGGCGTGCCCGATGTGTTGCCCCATCACCTCTGGTGGGAAGAAGTAGCTCATGCCGCGCTGGATAGTCTGGCGTTCCAATGCATCGTTGTTATCCGATACCCAGAAACGCTGGGTACGCTCCAGCACGCCGTAGTCGATGCGGCCGCCGCCGGAGGCGCAGGATTCAAATTCGACATCGGGAAAACGCTGGCGCAGGGTATCGAGCAGACGATAGAACTGTCGGGTTTGCGCATCGGCGGCCAGACGCCCCTCATGGCCGGGTTGCACCAGCTCGCGGTTCATATCCCACTTCACATAATCGACAGGGTGCTCACCCAACAGCCAGCTCAGCCGCTCCAGCAGATAAGCGAAGGCCTCGGGTTGGTTTAAATTCAGCACGTACTGGTAGCGGCCCGTTGGCTGCGCGTAGCCGGGCAATTGCAGCACCCAGTCTGGATGGGCGCGGAACAGGTCGGAATCGGGATTGATCATCTCTGGTTCGACCCAAATGCCGAACTCCATCCCCAAGGCTTTGACATGCTCAATCACTGGCATCAGCCCGTTAGGGTACTTTTCCTCGTCCAGATACCAGTCGCCGAGTGCGGCTTGGTCGTGGTGACGCCCACGGAACCAGCCGTCATCGATAATGAAGCGCTCTACGCCGACGTCGGCGGCTTTGCTCGCCATCTGCATGATGTACTCGGGGTTATGATCGAAATAGATCCCTTCCCACGTATTGAGATGTACCGGACGTGGCTTATCGCCGCTGAATTGGATCAGGGACTGGCGCAAGAAGGTGTGATAGCGCTGGCTCATGCCGTTTAAACCGGCATCGGAGAAGGCGGCGTAGACCCACGGCGTGGTGACGGATTCCGACTGCGCCAGCGTGATTTCGCCCGGCAGATACAGGGCTTCCGCCTGTACGACGCGACGGCCATCCGTTTTGATATCGGCACGCAGGCGATGGTTGCCGCTCCAACCTAAATGCACGCCCCAGACAGCGCCACGCTGTTCGCTGAATGCGGACTCGCCGAGGATAAAGGCGGGGAAATACTCGTGGGAGCTTCTTCCCCGACGGCTTTCCTGAATAAAACCGCCGTGCTGCAACGTGAGGCGGTGAGTCTGGAACTCGCGCAGCCAGCGGCCGTGAAACGCCATGATGTCGCTCGCCCGTTCTGGGACGGGCAGCGTGACGGCGAGGCGCTGCACTTGCCAGGCATCCGCACGCAGATTCTCTAGCGTGTGGCGCAGTTGTAGGACATCGGTCTGCGGATCCAGATGCAGTTCGCTGATCAGACGAAGCCCTGCCAGTGTATCTTCCGCCGTGATGGTAAGCGTATTGTCCTGAACGTCAGTCTGCGTCGTCGTGAAG
The DNA here is from genome assembly GCF_009931295.1 of Pectobacterium odoriferum. NCBI lineage: Bacteria > Pseudomonadati > Pseudomonadota > Gammaproteobacteria > Enterobacterales > Pectobacteriaceae > Pectobacterium > Pectobacterium odoriferum. The sequence continues at coordinate 755,452 of NZ_CP034938.1, forward strand.
ATCGGCGCGGCGTCATAGCCTGAACGGTGCCCTTCAATACCCGGTGAACCAAACTGGCCACGCCCGTATTCCATCGCCAGGGTCAGAGGAAGATCCACGTCCAGACGACCGTTAGCGACGGAGCGTTGCAGAGAAACGATATCTTCTGGCGAAAAACCGCGCAGCCGTGGCCCCCAGTAGAGAATTTCCGCTGCCGGGGCGCAGCGTACGATGACATCGCACTGCGCGCTGGTTAATTGAACAATATCACGCTTCATGAGGAAGGCTCCAAATTACGACGACCAAATGATGAATAGTGGATCTCAGTAAGAACTTAAACGTTTAAGTCATCAACTTAAACGTTTAAGAAGTGTGATGTTGTTAAAATAATCGTTAGGAAATGGAAAAAGGTTGCGATGAAGATGTGAAGGGCACCTCGCTGATGGCTAGCGTAGCAAACCAACCGATGGCCTTATGAAATGTGGCAGAGAGCGGAATAGATTAGGCGGGAAAGCTCGTGTTGCCGAGGCGTAATGTTGGTTGCCACAACACCTGCAAGTTTTCTACGGCTTCGCCCGTGATGAGCGCCTGCATCATGCTGGCAATCTGTTCGCCAACCTGCTCGCGCGTCGCCTGTTCGATAGCGGTCACGGTGATGTCGGTTAGGCTGTCCTGTGGCAAACCGTCATACATCACTAACGCGATAGGGTGTGAACCGGAAAGCCGACCGGCCTGCTGCAACGCGGCGACTGCGCCATCGCCGTGGACGTTGCCATCCATCACGATAGCGGTTGGCGGTTCAGGCAGCGCCAGAAGGTCGAGCATGGCCTGATAGCCCGCGCGGCGCGTGGGGCTAACACAGCGCAGATAGGCGTCGTGAAACGGCAGGCCGTGGCGTTGCAGGGTATCGCGATAGCCCTGACGACGCTGCATGATAAACGCCTGCGGGTGGTCTTCACTTAACATGGCGATACGGCGATGGCCGAGTTCAAGCAGGTGTTCGGTCGCCAGCGCCATGCCTGCGCGGTTGTCAAAATCGAACCAGGCGTAAGGGTGGGGGAGCTGGCTGCGCCCCAGCGCCAGAAAAGGCACGTTGTGGCGCTGTAATAACGTCAGCCGCGCATCCTGTTCACATGTATGCGCGACGATCAGCGCGTCGATGCGACGGCTGGCGATCAACCGGGCAGCGCCCTGACAGGCGTCTTGCTCGTCAGCTAACAGGAGAAAATCGACCTCATGCTGTGCCAGCTTGCGGCTGATCGCGCCAATCATCTCAAAAAAGATATCGTTACTCAGTGAAGAGGCGTAGGGATAGACCAGCCCGACGGCGTTGCTTTTGCCCATTTTCAAGCGGCGTGCGTGCGTATTGGGACGATAGCCAATGCGATCCGCTTCTTCCTGAATACGTTGGCGCGTGGCGTCGGAGATATCGTGATGACCGTTCAGCGCACGACTCACCGCCGCCACGGACAAACCCAGGTTATTCGCGATTGTTTTTAAAGACATCACCCTCTCCTGACGTGAATGCCCGGCGACGGGGCGTCTAGCGGGAAAACTGAATTATAGCAACCAGCCCTTGGCTTTGGCGTCTTCCAGATGTTGCTGGAGGTATTGCCACAGTTCCGGGTTGATCGTGGCGATGAACTCGGCGCGGTCAAGAACCTGTTCCAGACGGATGCCGTTTTCTACCCAGCTTTGGCCGCCGTTGTACAGGTTCATCAGCATCGGCATGACGCGATCGAGCACCAGAGCGAACTGGGCGCTCGGAGTTTCATTCGCTTCGTATTCTTCCCACAGATCGTGGAATTGTTGGCGCTGTGGTTCTGGCAGCAGGCCGAAAATACGGGCAGCGGCAGCCACTTCCTGATCGTGAATCGCCAGACGAGCGGAAAGATCGTAAACGAGCACATCGCCCGCATCGATTTCGACGATGTCGTGAATCAGCGCCATTTGGATCACGCGCTGGATATCCACGCCTTCACTGGCATAAGGCGCCAATGCCATCGCGGCGACGGCAAAATGCCAGCTGTGTTCGGCAGAATCTTCGTGACGTTCGCTGCCGATAATCTTGGTGCGGCGCTGTACGCTTTTTAATTTATCGATTTCTATCAGAAAGCCGAAGACATCGGTCATGGAACCGAAATTCAGAGTAGATGGGGCAGATGACATGAAAAACTTACCTCTAAACAGGGAGATATCGACGTCGATCATTGTAGGGGATGTCGCCCGAGATTGACATGCATGATTACAGGCTAAGTGAGAGAGCAAGCCGGAAGCAAGGCAAGAGTAAATATTTTAGCTTACACGTGTACACTGAAACTATTCTCAGTTAATCTGCTCAAAGGTTAAACACCTACGCCTGTTTCATCCTGTACGAAAGCAGGAAAGGCGGGCGAATAACGTCAGCACACGACGTGTTCTGTTGGCGAATACTGTGGAATCGATTGATGTCAAAAAATGAACAAATGTCGGATTACTCTCTGGCTGAGGAAATTGCGAACAGCATAAGCCACGGAATCGGTGTGATTTTAGGAGTTGTAGGTCTGGTTTTATTGCTGATGCAGGCAGTCAACAATGACGCTGGCAGCGTGGCGATTACCAGCTACAGCCTCTATGGTGGCAGCATTATCCTGCTGTTTCTGGCGTCGACGTTGTATCACGCGATTCCGTCTCAGCGTATTAAGCCGTGGCTGAAGAAATTCGACCACTGCGCCATCTATCTGTTGATTGCCGGAACCTATACGCCATTTTTGCTGGTGGGGCTGGATTCGCCGCTGGCGCATGGCCTGATGGTCGTGATCTGGGGCATGGCGCTGCTGGGCGTGATTTTCAAACTGGCGTTTGCTCACCGTTTTGAAGTGCTGTCGTTGATTACCTATCTGGTGATGGGCTGGCTGTCGCTGGTGGTGATTTATCAGATGGTGATGAAGCTGGCGGCGGGGAGTGTGACGCTGCTGGCTGTGGGCGGCGTGGTGTACACGCTGGGGGTGATTTTCTACGCCTGCAAGCGGATCCCCTATAATCACGCGATTTGGCACGGCTTTGTGTTGGGCGGCAGCGTCTGCCATTTTCTGGCGATTTATCTTTATATCTAAGCCTGCATAAAACGCATGAGCCAAGCTGGCTCATGCGCGGTATCACTCGTCGAATTAATCCGTGATTTCATACGGCAGAGGCTGGACCGTGAGCTGGCTTTCGGCATCTTCGCGTACGCGCAGAAGGTTCTCTGCGTTCAGATCGTTATTCAGCACCGCCTGTACCCACACGTCACCGTTCTGCAATTGGCTAGCGGCCAACACGGTACCGGTACGACGCCAGTTTTCACCGAGCTGCAATTCGAGATCGTCCCCCGCCTGCGGTACCCGATTTGCCTTACCCGCCAGCCAGTAAAGCGCGCGCTTGTTCGCACCGCGATATTTTGCCCGAGCGACCATTTCCTGACCGGTATAGCACCCTTTGCTGAAGCTAATCCCATTTAATGCCTGTAAATTAGTCGCTTGCGGGATGAACTGCGCACTGTTTGCGCTGTCAATGATGGGCTGACCTGCTTCAATATCCAGCGTCAGCCATTGGCGGCTGTCATTCAGGCTGACTTTATCGCCGAGTTGTTCAAGCAGCGACGCACTGTACTCAGGAGACAGTACCAGCAAGAAACGTTCTGCTGGATGGGCAAAATACAGTAAGGTAGCCCCTTCGTGCTGCACGACAGGGTGTTCAGCGTCTGGAAGCTGGCTAAATACAGAGGCCAGCAGCTCGCGGATGCCCGCACCCGCTGCGCCCAGCAGGAGGGTGTTATCGTCTGGCGCGATGGTCGTTTTTGAGAAAACGGCGTATTTTTTCAGTTCGCTAAGCTGGGCGTCGCGTAGATTACGACGTTCAATAAACGCAAAGCCTTCGCCGTGATGGAACAGACGCAGGTTGCTCCACATTTTCCCTTTTGCGTCACAGTGGGCGCAAAGGATGTGCCCATCGTCAGGCAGTGCTTCGACATCTGCGGTGACCTGTCCCTGAAGATATTTGACGGTATCCGGCCCGACCAGCGTGGCCAGTGCCCAGTCATCCAGAGAGATGAGCGTGGCGGCCAGTTGGGCGGAAGCAAATGGGGGCTGTGAGGCAAAAGGAAGTTGATGAGCCGTATGTTGGTTAACCATATAGTACAATCCTGCGCTAAGGGCGATACCCGAATGGCCTAATGGTAAAAGAGCGCTCAGGGTTTGCAAGTGGTTATTCACGCAGCGTTATGGCATAGCACATCCTGATACTGCTGAGCGCACTCGGCGCGGTGCACGCCGGTAAACTATGTCAAAATGTTACTATTAGTTGATACCCGCTACCGGAATCGGAGTACACTAGCGGCAAGCAGCGATAACAAGGTGGACATGAAATATGGAAATCGATAATAAATCACGCATTCATTGGGCATGCCGCCGTGGTATGCGCGAATTGGATATCGCGATCATGCCGTTTTTTGAGCATGACTATGACACACTGAATGACACTGATAAGCGTACGTTTGTACGTTTGTTACAAAGCGACGATCCCGATTTATTCAACTGGCTGATGAACCACGGTGAACCGAAGGACGGAGAGCTGAAACGCATGATTTCCCTTATTCAGACGCGAAATAAAGACCGTGGCCCAGTGGCGATGTGACCTTCGCGTTTCCTGGCGCATGCAGTTGCTGTCATTGGTGGTGCATGGCCTCTTAGTATTATTCATTCTGCTGGCACCGTGGCCGGACGGCTATGCGTGGCTATGGCTATGCCTGGTCACGATGGTGATGTTCGGTTTTATCCGTAGCCAAAGGAATATTAAATCCCGACAGGGGGAAATCGTTCTGCTCAGCGAAACGACCCTGAACTGGCGGCAGCAGGAATGGCAAATCGTTAAGCGACCGTGGCTGCTGAAGAATGGCGTGTTGCTGTCATTGCAGGCGGTTAACGCTAAAGACAAGCAACAGCTGTGGCTGGCATCGGACAGCATGGGCAATGACGAATGGCGTCACTTGCGTCAGATTCTTTTGCAGCAGAAACACTGGGCAAGATAGCCGCGCGTTGGAAATATTTTTATTCGGTCACCGTTTGGCCGTGCTTTGAAATTGATTGGATATAACTGATGACTAAGCCCGCAGTGCAAAAAAATGGTCTGCATCCTCGTAATCGCCATCGCGACCGTTATGATTTTCCCGCGCTCAAACAGAGCTATCCTGCACTGATTCCGTTTGTAAAGGTGAATGCCTACGGTGATGAATCCGTGGACTTTGCCAATCCCGAGGCGGTGAAAACGCTGAATCAGGCGCTGTTGCAGCATTTTTATCAGATTGAGCACTGGACGATTCCAGACGGCTTTCTGTGCCCGCCAATTCCTGGCCGCGCCGACTATATCCACCATCTGGCTGACTTGCTGGCGGAAGATAACCGTTCAGTTGTGCCGCGCGATGCGTCCGTGCTGGATGTCGGCTGTGGTGCCAACTGCGTCTACCCGCTGATTGGGCATCGCGAGTACGGCTGGCGCTTTACCGGCAGTGAGATCAATCCGCAAGCGATGAAAGCGGCCAATGAGACCATTGAGGCAAACCCCGGTTTGAATCGGTCGATTCGCCTGCGCCGTCAGAAAAACAGCAAAGCAATACTGGCGGGCATCATTCACAAGAACGACACGTTTGATGCCGTCATGTGTAATCCTCCGTTCCATGCTTCCGCTGAGGATGCTCGTCAGGGATCGCAGCGCAAACTGCATAATCTGGGGCTGGATAAGCGTTCACCGCTGAATTTTGGCGGCCAGCAGGATGAGCTGTGGTGTGAAGGTGGTGAGTCCGCTTTTATTGGTCAAATGATCAAAGAGAGCGCCGGTTTTTCCCGTCAGTGCCTGTGGTTTACGTCGCTGGTGTCACGTAAAGAGAACCTGCCGGAGATTTATCGTGCACTGGAAGCGGTTGATGCGGAGAAGGTCAGAACGATAGATATGGCGCAAGGCCAGAAGCAAAGCCGCTTTGTGGCGTGGAGCTTCCTTGATACCGCTGCGCGTACCCGCTGGCTACAAAAGCGCTAAGCGACTTCAACCTCTACGGATATCAATATTCGCGGATGCCTGTTGCAAAGGTATCCGCTCACATCACCATTCAGCTCAGATTACAGTAATGACGACATTTCTTGCAGGATCTGTTCGCACCACTGTTCCAGCCGTTCATCGCTGAGATCGTATTGATTCACTTCGTCCAGCGCCAGCCCGACAAAGTGTTTGCCGTCGGCAGTCAGCGGTTTCGGACTGGTGAAGTCGTAGCCCTCTATTGGCCAATATCCAATAAATGTGACACCCAGCGGCAGCAGTTGGTCATGCAGCATGCCCAGCGCATCAAGGAACCATTCGCTATAGCCAAGCTGGTCGCCCATACCGTAGAGCGCGACGACTTTGCCTTTGAGGTTTAGCGTCGCTAATTGGCCCCAGATGTTCTCCCAGTCTTCCTGAATCTCACCGAAATCCCAGGTTGGGATGCCGAGAATCAGCGTACTGTAATCTTCCATACGTTGAGGGTCGACATCCTTAACGTTGTGCAGATCCACCAATTCTTCGCCCAGAATGTCGCGAATTTTTTCCGCCGCCATTTCGGTGTAGCAGGTGCTTGAGCCGTAAAACAGACCGATTTTCATATTCAGTTCTTTATAAACAATTTTTATCAGTAAGGGCACACTCGCTTCAGGCCACAGAGATAACGTGACGGGCGAATGATGCCGCAGGATGTCGGTATTCTAAAAGGAGAACGAGAGTATGGAAAGGCGCAGTGAGGGCCGTAGCCCCCACTGAAGGGACATTATCCCAGAGACTGGTGACGCGTTTCTTTGGTTGCCAGCAGCGCAATCAGCGTCAGCGATGCCATAGCAGCCAGATAAACGCCGACATAGAACAGGCCGTAGTTGGCCGTCAGCCACGCCGCGATATACGGTGCCACCGAGGCGCCCAGAATCGACGAGACGTTATAAGAGAATGACGCGCCGGTGTAGCGCACTTCCGTTGGGAACAGCTCCGGCAGCAGGGCACCCATCGGGCCGAACGTCAGCCCCATGATGCTCAGACCCAGCACCAGGAAGCCCATCACCAGCGCCTGATTACCTGAACCGAGCATATAAGGGAACAGCATAGCGAAGACGATCATGAGGCAGGTGATGGTAATCATGGTCTTACGGCGGCCAAAAGCGTCCGCCAGATAGCCCGCTACCGGCACCATCAGACCAAAGCCGATCACCGCGATCATCAGCATCAACAGGAAACTGTTACGTGAGAAGCCAAGCCCTTTAGGTTCTGGCGTCGTACCGTACGTCATGGAGTACACGGTCATGATGTAGAACAGCGTGTAGGTCGCCAGCATGATGAAGGTGCCGAGGATCGTGACTTTCATATGCTTGCTGAGCAGCGTGCCCAGCGGCATACGCACCTGCTTACCGGCTTTGACCGCTTTGGTAAAGACTGGGGCTTCATGCAGAGAGATACGGACATACAGGCCAACCAGCACCAGCGCGGCGGACGCGACGAACGGCACACGCCAGCCCCAGGTCATGAACTGCTCTTCCGTCAGCAGCCAGGACAACAGCAGGAAGGTGCCGTTAGCGAAGAAGAAGCCAATCGGCGCGCCAAGCTGGGGGAACGACCCATACAGCGCACGTTTATTGGACGGGGCATTTTCGGTCGCCAGCAGCGCTGCGCCGCCCCATTCACCGCCCAGACCCAGCCCTTGGCCGAAGCGCGCCAGTGCCAGCAGAATCGGTGCAAAAATACCAATGGTTTCGTAGGTGGGTAACAGCCCAATCAGAACGGTTGAAATCCCCATGGTCAGCAGAGAAGCGACCAGCGTGACTTTACGTCCGACGCGGTCACCAAAGTGACCGAAGACTGCCGAGCCAATAGGGCGAGCCACAAAGGCAATCGCAAAGGTGGCGAGCGACTGTAGCGTCGCGGCAGTTGGATCGCCCTGTGGGAAGAAAATGTGCGGGAAAATCAGCACCGCAGCGGTGGCGTAGATATAAAAATCGAAAAATTCGATAGCGGTGCCAATCAGTGACGCAACAATCACTTTATTGCGTGAGTTTACGGGAGGGGCTTCCGCTTCGGCATCGAGAGTGGGAGTGATGGTGGTGGCTTGCATAATGTTTCTTTATTTTAACAACACGAGCAGCCATTCTACGCACAGAAAAATCGGCTTTTCAACGTTGATTCAGTAAGGTCAATGCCAGTAGACACGCGGCTTCAAGGAGCCTGTTCCGAGATATTGACGATACATAAAATATAATGTGCCGTGGCCTTATTTTTGCCGGAGAATGTTATGGTGATGTTGATGTTCGCGGAATATGTGAGATCACGCACAATTCTGTTTACGAGAGAATGCGGACCTGATGAAGGTGTAAAGTAGTCGACTCATCCGCTCTCCGGCATAATATTGCCAATAGGTGAAGAAGGACACGGCGATGCAAGAACACGATCGGGCGCTTATCGAACAGTTTCTCGATGCGCTGTGGCTGGAAAGAAATCTGGCCGAAAATACGCTGGCGTCTTATCGGTTGGATCTGCGTGCGCTGGCGGAGTGGCTTGCACATCATGACAACGATTTGCTACAGGCGCAGGCGCTCGATCTTCAGGCGTTTCTCGCCGATAGGGTCGAGGGGGGCTACAAGGCGACCAGTTCGGCCCGCTTGTTGAGCGCGATGCGTCGCTTCTTTCAGTACCTTTATCGAGAAAAGCATCGTAGCGACGATCCGAGTGCAGTACTGTCATCCCCAAAACTGCCACAGCGTCTACCCAAAGATTTGAGCGAGGCGCAGGTTGATGCGTTGCTTAACGCCCCAAGCATTGAACAACCGCTGGAATTACGCGATAAGGCCATGCTTGAGGTATTGTATGCGACGGGGCTGCGTGTTTCCGAGCTGGTCAGTTTGACGATGAGCGATGTCAGCCTGCGACAGGGCGTGGTGCGCGTGCTGGGGAAAGGGAATAAAGAACGACTGGTGCCGCTGGGTGAAGAAGCGGTGTACTGGATCGAGTATTATCTGGAACATGGTCGCCCGTGGTTGCTAAATGGGCAGACGCTGGATGTGCTGTTTCCCAGCAGTCGCGCACGGCAAATGACGCGTCAGACGTTCTGGCACCGCATCAAGCATTATGCGGTACTGGCGTCCATCGACAGCGAAAAGCTCTCGCCGCACGTCTTGCGCCATGCGTTTGCGACCCATTTATTGAACCACGGGGCGGATTTACGGGTCGTACAGATGCTCTTGGGGCACAGCGATCTTTCCACGACGCAGATTTACACCCATGTCGCGACGGAGCGGCTGAAACAGCTTCATCAGCAGCACCATCCGCGCGCATAGGGATAGCGTAACCAATCGAGTCATTATACAGAGTAACAGGATGTTATCTGGCTGGCGGGATTTCCCGCTTACTATCACGGTGCATCGTTGTCACAAGCGATTTGCTGCGGACAATGTTGCGAAAACACAGGATTGATGAAATGAAAAAAGGGTTATTACTGCTTTCTTTGCTGGTGGCCACGGCGACCCATTTTGCACACGCCGATGATGCTGCGATCAAGCAGACGTTGACGCGTCTGGATATGCAAGGGGCGGAAATTCTGCCTTCGCCGATGGCGGGTATGAAAACTGTCATTACCGATAGCGGCGTGCTGTATATCAGTGAAGACGGCAAGCATTTGCTGCAAGGCCCGCTTTACGACGTGAGCGGCACCATGCCAGTCAACACCACCAATAAAATCCTGATCGGCAAGCTGGATGCGCTACAGGAACAAATGATTGTTTATAAAGCCGCGCAGGAAAAACACGTTATCACCGTTTTTACCGACATCACCTGTGGCTATTGCCACAAACTGCATGAACAGATGAAAGATTACAACGCGCTGGGCATTACCGTGCGCTATCTGGCCTTCCCGCGTCAGGGCATGAAATCGCCAGCAGCGAAAGATATGCAGTCCATCTGGTGCGTGGCCGACCGCAATAAAGCGTTTGATAACGCGATGAAAGGCGAAGCAATTTCGCCAGCAACCTGCAAAATCGATATCGCCGCGCAATACCAACTAGGCATACAGTTTGGCGTACAGGGCACCCCTGCCATCGTGTTGCAAGACGGTATGGTTGTACCAGGATATCAAGGGCCGAAAGAGATGCTGGCGATGCTGGAAGCACACAAAGCTTCGAAGAAAACCGGCGGTTGATACTACGTGGATATGATTACCCAACTCCGTCGGCGTCCGCTGGCGGAGGACATTGATTTACCTGACACCGTTCCGCCGTTGCTGCGTCGCCTTTATGCGCAGCGCGGCGTTAAAGGTGCGCAGGAGTTGGAACGTAGTCTGAGTGGTTTACTCAATTACCGTTTGCTCAGCGGCATTGATAAAGCGATTGATCTGCTGCAACACACGCTGGCAGAGAAGCGCTGCATTGTCATCGTTGGCGACTTTGATGCCGATGGCGCCACCAGCACCGCGCTCACCGTATTAGCGCTGCGCAGTATGGGTGGCGTGAACGTGAAATATCTGGTGCCGAACCGTTTTGAAAACGGCTACGGGCTAAGCCCGGAAGTGGTGGCACAGGCTGCCGCGCTGGGTGCGGAAGTGATTGTTACCGTGGATAACGGGATCTCTTCTCACGCGGGGGTTGAAGATGCGCATCGGCGCGGTATCGCGGTGCTGGTGACCGATCACCACTTGCCGGGCGAAATCTTGCCTACTGCCGACGCCATGATTAATCCCAATCTGCCTGACTGCCCGTTTCCCTCCAAGGCGCTGGCTGGCGTGGGCGTCGCGTTTTACCTGATGATGGCGCTGTTCGTGCGCCTGCGCGATAGCGACTGGTTTACGCAACCCTTGTTTACGCAACAGGGGCTGGCGAAGCCGAATCTCACCGAATTACTGGATCTGGTCGCACTGGGTACGGTGGCTGACGTCGTGCCGCTGGATGCCAATAACCGAATTCTGGTTGCACAGGGGCTGAACCGCATTCGTGCGGGCGAGTGTCGTCCGGGCATTCGTGCGCTGCTGGAAGTGGCTAACCGCGATGCCAGCCAACTGGTCTCCAGCGATTTAGGTTTTGCGCTTGGGCCACGGCTGAACGCCGCTGGTCGGTTGGATGACATGACGGTCGGTGTTGAGCTGTTATTGAGTAACGATATTACTCAGGCGCGTATGCTGGCTAATGATTTAGATGCATTGAATCAGGACAGACGGGAGATCGAACAGGGGATGCAGGTCGAAGCGCTGCGCCTGTGCGAATCGCTGGAGCGCACTCGTACTGAGTTGCCTTACGGGTTGGCGATGTATCACCCAGAGTGGCATCAGGGCGTTGTCGGTATTCTGGCGTCGCGCATTAAAGAGCGTTTTCATCGTCCGGTAATTGCCTTTGCACCTGCGGGCGACGGCATGCTGAAAGGGTCGGGGCGTTCTATTTCCGGCCTGCATCTGCGTGATGCGCTGGAGCGGCTGGATACACTGTACCCCGGTATGATGGATAAATTCGGCGGACACGCGATGGCGGCAGGGTTATCGCTGCATGAAGATCGGTTCGACGATTTCCGGCTGCGTTTCGGCGAACTGGTTGGCGAATGGCTGGACCCATCTCAGCTTGAAGGCGTTGTCTGGTCTGATGGTGAACTGGCTCTGCCGGAGCTGGATTTGTTATCGACGGCAGAAATGCTGCGTTACGCCGGGCCGTGGGGTCAGGCATTCCCTGAACCGACGTTCGATGGCTGCTTCCGTATTCTGCAACCCCGTCTACTCAAAGAACGCCATTTGAAAGCGATGTTTGAACCGATAGGCGCAACGGGTGCTGTGCCGCTGTTAGATGGTATCGCGTTCAATGTCGATACCACCATCTGGCCGGATCCGAGCATTAAAGAAGTGGAAATGGTGTATCGGCTGGATATTAACGAGTTTCGCGGTAAACGCTCGGTGCAATTGATGATCCAACATCTGTGGCCGCGCGCGTGAACCACATACGGTGGGCAGAAAGTCTATAAAATGCGCCTTTTATCCGCTAGAATGGCGGGTTACACCATTCCGTTGTCAACGACTTAACGTAAGAATATAAAAAATCATGTTTGAAATTAATCCGGTAAAAAACCGCATTCAGGATCTGTCTGAACGTAGTGCCGTTCTTAGGGGGTATCTTTGACTATGATGCCAAGAAAGAGCGCCTCGAAGAAGTAAACGCAGAACTGGAACAGCCTGATGTCTGGAATGAGCCTGAACGCGCTCAGGCATTGGGGAAAGAACGCTCCTCGCTGGAAGCCATCGTAGACACCATCGATCAACTGACTCAGGGTCTGGAAGATGTGAATGGTTTGCTTGAGCTCGCGGTGGAAGAAGACGACGAAGACACCTTTAATGAGACGTCGGTAGAACTGGACGCGCTGGAAAATAAATTAGGCCAGCTGGAATTCCGTCGTATGTTCTCCGGCCAGTACGACAGTGCGGATTGCTACCTGGATATTCAGGCGGGTTCTGGCGGTACGGAAGCGCAGGATTGGGCCAGCATGCTGGTGCGTATGTACCTGCGTTGGGCGGAAGCCAAAGGGTTTAAAACCGAAATTATTGAAGAGTCAGACGGTGACGTGGCCGGTACGAAATCCGCCACCATCAAGATCATCGGTGACTATGCGTTTGGCTGGCTGCGCACTGAAACTGGCGTACACCGTCTGGTGCGTAAGAGCCCGTTCGATTCCGGCGGCCGCCGTCACACCTCATTCAGCTCCGCGTTTGTCTACCCAGAAGTGGATGACGATATTGATATCGAAATTAATCCAGCCGACCTGCGTATTGACGTGTACCGCGCATCTGGTGCGGGTGGTCAGCACGTTAACCGGACAGAATCCGCGGTGCGTATTACCCACATTCCGACCAATATTGTCACGCAGTGTCAGAATGACCGTTCCCAGCATAAAAACAAAGATCAGGCGATGAAACAGCTGAAAGCCAAGCTGTATGAGTTTGAGATGCAAAAGAAAAATGCTGAGAAACAGGTGATGGAAGACAACAAATCTGATATCGGCTGGGGTAGTCAAATTCGTTCCTATGTTCTGGATGATTCGCGCATCAAAGATTTACGTACCGGAGTGGAAACACGTAACACTCAGGCGGTACTGGATGGCGATCTGGACAAATTTATTGAAGCAAGTTTAAAAGCGGGGTTATAAGAATTCACATGGCTGAATCACAATCACAGGGTGCCGATCAGGCGCAAGATCTGAATAATGAATTAAAAGCGCGTCGTGAAAAACTGGTGGCGCTGCGTGAAACTGGGATTGCCTTCCCGAATGATTTCCGCCGTGACAGCACGTCCGATCGTCTGCACGCTGAGTTCGATGCCAAAGAGAACGAAGAGCTGGAAGAACTGGGCATCGAAGTGACCGTTGCGGGCCGTATGATGACTCGTCGCATCATGGGTAAAGCCTCTTTCGTGACCTTGCAGGACGTCGGTGGCCGCATTCAGCTGTATGTTTCCCGCGACGATCTGGCGGAAGGCATCTATAACGAGCAGTTCAAAAAATGGGATCTGGGCGATATCCTGGGCGCGCGCGGCAAGCTGTTCAAAACCAAAACTGGCGAGCTGTCTATCCACTGTACCGAACTGCGTCTGCTGACCAAAGCGCTGCGTCCGCTGCCGGATAAGTTCCACGGTCTGGCCGATCAGGAAACCCGCTATCGTCAACGCTATCTGGATCTGATTGCCAACGACGAATCACGCAATACCTTCCGCATCCGTTCTAACGTGATGGCTGCCATCCGCCGCTTCATGGTGGATAACGGCTTTATGGAAGTCGAAACGCCAATGATGCAGGTGATCCCTGGCGGCGCGTCTGCCCGTCCGTTCATCACGCACCATAACGCGCTGGACATCGACATGTACCTGCGCATCGCGCCGGAACTGTACCTGAAGCGTCTGGTTGTGGGTGGTTTTGAGCGTGTGTTCGAGATCAACCGTAACTTCCGTAACGAAGGTGTTTCCCCGCGTCACAACCCTGAATTCACCATGATGGAACTTTATATGGCGTATGCCGATTATAAAGACCTGATTGTGTTGACGGAAAACCTGTTCCGTACGCTGACGCAGGACGTGCTGGGCTCGACGACGGTGGAGTACGGCGACCAGACATTCGACTTCGGTAAGCCGTTCGAGAAGCTGACGATGCGTGAAGCGATCTGCAAATACCGTCCTGAAACCCACGTTGCCGATCTGGACGATCTGGAGAAAGCGACCGCGATCGCACAGTCTCTGGGTATCAAGATCGAGAAAAGCTGGGGTCTGGGCCGCATCGTTACTGAGATCTTCGAAGAGACGGCAGAAAGCAGCCTGATTCAACCGACCTTCATCACCGAATATCCGGCTGAAGTGTCACCGCTGGCGCGTCGTAACGATGATAACCCAGAAATCACCGATCGCTTTGAGTTCTTCATCGGCGGCCGTGAAATCGGTAATGGTTTCTCTGAGCTGAATGATGCCGAAGATCAGGCAGAGCGTTTTGCTCAGCAGGTGAATGCTAAAGATGCAGGCGATGACGAAGCGATGTTCTACGATGAAGACTACGTGACCGCGCTGGAACACGGTCTTCCGCCAACCGCGGGTCTGGGTATCGGTATCGACCGCATGGTGATGTTGTTCACGAACAGCCACACCATCCGCGACGTTATCCTGTTCCCAGCGATGCGTCCGCAGAAGTAAGGCAGAGAAAGTGTCAGCCTGACGTTGTCGTCATACTTTATTAAACCGGTGCAATCGCACCGGTTTTTTTACTATCGACAATGCCAAATTTTAGGGGAAACATGGGGATGAGGTTCTCGTAGGGACACCTCGCACCGTGGTAGCCCCGTGTATCTCGAGCCCACCTCGATAGTATTATCATCTCGTTTTACCTTCGCATTTTTGGCGCCATTCTGTGATTGTCGTCCAACGGGGGAAGATGCTATTTTCAGGCATTCATTCACTGTCGGAACACCCATCATGATGACGTACCGCGATGCCTGGTTTGAACTGGCGTTGTTGACCAATGGCCGCAGTTTTCCACGTCATACGCACGACGAGTTTGTCATCAGCGCCAATCTCAGCGGATTGGAGACGGTCTGGTTGGATGGAGAGACCTTCGTTGTCACCAATGATATGGTAACGACCTACAACCCCGATCAGCTACAGGGCAGTGACAACGCGTTTGACCGCTGGCAATGCGCCTCGCTGTACGTGCACCCACGAGCATTCGAGCATTATTTCCACCAAACCTTTCGATTCTCACGGGGCTGGAATCCGTCGGCGCAATTGGCGTCCGAGTTAAAACAGCTGGTCACCTCTGATTTGGACGACAGCACGCGTCAGGAGCGCATTATCCTGCTGCTCGCGGGGTTGATGGAAAATCAGCATCATGTGCCCTCTCAAGGCCAGGTCAAAGAAGCTGAGCGGATCACGCGGATCAAAGACGGATTGCTGAACGATCTCAGCGATGTCCCCACGCTCGATCAGCTCGCGCAGCAGGAGAATCTGTCTGTCGCACATCTGGTGCGCTCGTTTAATCAGGCGGTCGGGCTGCCGCCGCTGGCATGGCTGATGCAGCGACGTATGTGTAAAGCGCGAGAACTGCTGCGGCAGGGCAGTGCGATTAGTCAGGTTGCGGGCGATGTTGGGTTTGCCGATCAGGCGCATTTCACTAAAGCCTTCAACCGTTATAACGCCATGACGCCGGGGCAGTTCCGCCGTATCAATTTTTGACAATACAGTGTTTCCCTTGGGCTCTACACTCGCCTTATTGCTTAACGCTCGAAGGGAATACCATGCTGTTAGTTGTCTTCACGGGGATGCTGCTGTCTCTGTCACTCTGTCTCGATCTGGGAATGGTCAATACTGCGATTATTAACCGTGGGCTGCGGCACGGGGCGCGTTCGGCATTTTATATCGGGTTGGGCTCCTGCTTCGGCGATCTGTTTTATGCCACGCTGTCGGTTCTGGGTCTGGCTGTGGTCTTTAACCTGACGCCTGTGCGCTGGGTGCTATGGATTGGCGGGGGGCTGATTCTGATCTGGATGACGTTCAGCATGGCGCGTGCGGCATGGCGTGACTATCAGGTTAAACGCTTCGCCGACCTGTCTGTGACAGCGAATGCGACGGATTTTACAGTGCCACCAGCGCGGTATACCGAGTTTCTCAGCGGCGTTGGCATGGCGTTGGCGTCACCGACGGCGTTACTGTGGTTTGCGGCAATCGGCGGCACGATTATTGCGCAGTCTACCGATGGCTCTGCCTTCATGATTACTCTGTTTCTGTTGGGCTTTTTCGTCGGCGGCGTACTGTGGACGTTCTTCCTTGCCGCGCTGGTGAAATACGGTCAGCGACTGCTGAAAGAACGGATCTCATTCTATTGCAGCCTGATTTCCGCACTGCTATTTGCCTACTTTGCCTGGCACGTCATTTCCAATGGCTATGAAACGTTGTTCCTACCGCTATCCGAAGCTGCATGACTGGCTAAAACAGCAGCGCTTTGCCGGGTTTTTTTACTTGCTCGGCAACAGCATAGCGCTATAATGCCACGCGCCTCTCCGTGCGAGTGTAGTTCAATGGTAGAACGGCAGCTTCCCAAGCTGCATACGAGGGTTCGATTCCCTTCACTCGCTCCAAAAATACTTCCTCTGAAGTTCTCTAAAGTCCACAAAACCCAGTAAATACACGGTTTAACAAGAATTCTCAGTCGCTTAGGGAAAATCTCATCTATCGAAATGTATACATCAGAATGTATAGCGTATTCGTATAGGGTAATCCCCCGAAAAAGCAGAGCATTCATAAGCAGAATTTTCTCGCAATCTGAATACAAGAAATTATTATGAATAACATCTCTATTATCATAGGGTTGTGTGTTATTCCTTATTGGGTTTTTTACGCCATTTCACTGAGGTCAATGCTTATGAAACCACATCCGATACGCGAAATTATTGAAGCCTGTGATAAAGCAATCTCTGAGCGAAATTTTGATGCTCTGATGGGTTATTACGCTGAGGATGCTGCACTTGTTATCAAGCCAGGCATGGTTGCGAAAGGAAAAGATGATATAAGAAAAGCATTTGTCGCTATTGCTGATTATTTTAAAAACCAACTTATTGTTGAACAAGGAAATATGCAGGTCATTGAGGGCGGTGGAGACGCTTTAGTGATCATGGAAACCGTTCTTCATTACCCAGATGAGCGGGGGAATATTGTCACCACAACGCGACGAGCAACCTACGTATTCAGGAAAGATGTTGATGGGAACTGGCTTTGCACAATTGATAACTCCTATGGAACAACACTTCTTGACTGATTCTGTTGAGTGAATGCAGGCGCGTTCAGAGCGGTTACTCTAATAACGCGCGTTTTACTCTGGTTGCATTAACGTGGCGGCTCTAACGCGTTCGTTTTCCCCATGATTGAATATGAGGTAAGCGAGTGACCCCAATTCCTTTCACTTTTCCGCTTTAATCACCGTCGTCGTCCAGTAGGGTAAATCCCAGGTGCCGCCGAGGCGGATCATACGGCACGAGCCTGTGATCGATGCACTGCTCTGCTGGAATGTTTTGCCATCCCATGTCCAGGCGTTATAGCTCATGCAGTCCGCAAGCCCGCGTCCTTTCTGCACCGAGGTAATCTCACCGTTTTCGTAACCTGTTCCACTTGGCGTCACGAGCTGGGGTTGAGTTTGCATGGCGTTATCAATAACCCAGTAAGCGTAGCCTTCGTTGTAGGCGGCGCGCCAGCAGAGTGTGGTGAGCAGCGACATGCTGTCATTTAGTGGAATGCGTTCAATCGGTTCTGCCTTTTGGTAATCCTGCGGTGGGAAACTGTCGCAGTCATCTGCTTTTAACGTCTTAAGCAGCGTTTTCTGGATGGACGCCTGTTCTGCATCTGTCAGATTCCGTGAGTGTTCCTGCTTGGTTACGGCTGCATAGATGATGGGGGCTGCTGCGGCAGGTAGCTCACTGCTTTTGTTTCCTTTTTTGGTGATGGCATCCACCGTGCTAACGCGGCCTTGTTTCTCATCCATCTTTAACAGGACGGCGTAGGCACCCGCGCCAGACAGTTCGGAAACGACGCCATTGTGATGAAACGCCACTTTTCCGCTTCCTTTTAATGCTTGTAACACAAAGGGAATTTGTGTGTTGCTTAACTGCCAGAGGTTATCTCCGGTCGAGGTGAGTGTACCTTTATCCACGCTGTCTATCGTGAGTGTAAGCCGGGTATCTTTAGGCATCTCTTTATCTACCTCAGCGAACGTGACCTCAGCCGTTATTGGCGTATTCTGCCCGGCATGACGGGTGAGGAGAATCGAGACGTCCTGTGCTTTCTTATCTTCTCCCGTGTACTGCTCTTCTGACGAATAACCCGCAGCCCGACACGTTAGCGTGTTATCACAGACTGTAGTAGCCCCCATTTAAACCGGACACTTCATCAATAAGACATAGGCATAGACCTATGTTTAAGGAGTGTCTTGTGCAAAGAATCGAAGTGATCACTGGCGAGCAGAAGCGACGCCGTTATACTGCCGAAGAAAAATCCCGTTTTGTTGCGCTGTCCATGCAACCCGGCTATTCCGTTTCTCTGGTTGCCCGGCAATATGGCATTACACCCAGTCTGCTTTTTAAATGGAAACGACTTATGAACGAAGGTGGCCAATCTGCGATCGCTGCTGGCGATGACGTTGTCAGTGTTGCTGAAGTTAAGGCACTGGAAAAAAAGGTAAAACAGCTTGAGCAGATGCTGGGACGTAAAACAATGGAAGCCGAAATCCTCCGCGATGCGCTGGAGATAGCGCAGTCAAAAAAGTTGATATCGCGCATGCCATTGCTGCCACCGGACGATATCCCCTAATCCGGATAACACAGGTACTGCAGGTATCACGCTCTAATCTTTATGAACGCCTGAGTGGGCAGCGACTGCCCCGTATGGCGCGTTACAGCAAAGAAGCGGATGAGGAATTATTGCCATCAATCAGACAGATATGCAGCCAGCGCTCGACAAATGGCTATCGCAGGGTCACCGCACATCTGAATCGCAGGTTAAAGGAAGACGGTCGCCGGGTAAATCCAAAGCGGATATACCGGATCATGAAACACCATAACCTGCTGCTGGCAAAATCGGGTCATGAGAAAAAACACCGCAACCATACCGGTAGTGTGATCACACTGAAACCGGATACCCGGTGGTGCTCTGACGGCTTTGAAATCCGCTGCTGGAACCGTGAAGTGGTACGAGTGGTGTTCAGCCTGGACTGCTGTGACCGAGAGGTTATCGGCTGGAGTGCCACCACAGGGGGTATCAGCAGTGTAATGGTACAGGATCTGCTGACAGAAAGTCTGGAGAAGCGGTTCGGTAACGCACTGATGGTCCCACATGCAGTAGAATGGCTGACTGATAACGGCAGTTGCTACATAGCCGATGCCACGCGTACGTTCGCCAGTTCACTGGGGTTCATCGTGTGTACCACCCCAGTACGTAGCCCGGAAAGCAACGGCATGGCAGAATCGTTCGTCAAGACGTTCAAGCGGGATTACGTCTACGTAAATGACCTGCCGGATGCAGTATCAGTGATGGAAAAAATGGCAGAATGGATGGAGGACTATAATAACCTGCATCCGCACAAGGGGCTGAATATGAAATCCCCACGCGAATATCGCGATGCCATGTTAGCTGCTAATTAGCCGTGTCCGTTTTAGTAGGGGCAACTCCACAGACCACTTCCCAGTCTTTATGAAAGAAAGTGCTATCGGCGAATGTTGTGGCAAAAGTTAGCGCAGGGATGCTGGCGATGAAAACGGTTAATGCATTGAGTCGGTAAGGGAGGGGAAAAGTCATATTTCATCAACTCCTTGATTATGCTATGGCTTGTCATCCTCTATGATCTGATACTGGGAAGCCAGTCGCGTTGGTTGGCGCTGGTATTATGTTATCTTCATGTCGTCTAATATTGCGAATATTTCTTATCCAGCTACTCCTTTATTGAGTGTGAATCAGGTATTATGTCGCTACCGTTAGCCGCTCATCGGCTGTTCAAAAACCCCCTCTGTGTTATCAGCATGTTTATCCTGCTTTTTAACCTCATGCGCGATAACGGTCAGAAGTAAGTTTTCCACAGAGCTGAAACAATCCCTATAAATAAGTGTCATGATAGATGTAGCGCGATGAGAACGACTCTTTATGCGGTACGCTGTTAATCACTTAAAGATGAGTATCATGAAAATTAAGCAAACATTTACCAGGGCATTACTCCACCCGCGCTATTGGACGACTTGGTTCGGCCTTGGCGTGTTGTTTTTATTAGTCCAACTCCCTTATCCGCTGCTGATGAAACTCGGGAGCAGCGCTGGCCGTTTATCACGTATCTTTCTCAAACGTCGGGTTTCGATTGCTCGGCGCAATCTTGAACTGTGCTTCCCTACGATCTCCGACGACGAAAAAGAAGCGATGATCGACAACAACTTTGCTTCGCTCGGCATGGCATTGGTCGAAACCGGCATGGCTTGGTTTTGGTCCGATCGTCGCGTGCGCCACTGGTTTGATGTTTCGGGGCTGGAGCATTTACAGCACGCGACCGAAAAAGGTCAGGGCGTGATGGTGATTGGTATTCACTTTATGTCGCTGGAACTGGGTGGCAGGGCGATGGGGCTGTGTCAGCCGATGATGGCGATGTACCGTCCGCACAATAATAAAGCGATGGAAATGGTACAGACGTGGGGACGGTCACGTTCTAACAAAGCGATGATCGACCGTAAAGATCTGCGTGGGATGGTGCAAGCGCTAAAACGTGGCGAAGCGGTATGGTTCGCTCCCGATCAGGACTACGGCCCTAAAGGCAGCGTTTTTGCCCCTTTCTTCGCGGTTAAAAATGCGGCAACCACTAGTGGCACGTACACCATCAGCCGTCTCGCAAAACCGGCGATGATGACGACAGTCCTGATTCGCAAGCCTAATGCCTTGGGGTATCAACTGGTGATCCAGCCTGAATTACAGGATTATCCTTATCACGATGAACAGGCTGCGGCGTGTTACATGAATAAGGTGATTGAGAAAGAAATCATGCGGGCGCCTGAGCAGTACCTCTGGCTGCACCGTCGCTTTAAGACCCGTCCGGTAGGGGAAGTTTCACTCTACGCCTGATGGCATAAATATCGGATGGCGCTTCTGCGCCATCACTGGATGGTGAGTTGAATCAGTTATGTAGCGTGTAAAACAAAAATGGCCGCCGGATGGCAGCCATTTATGGTGGTTAACGTACTTAAGTACGATTAACGGAAGATAGCGTGGGGGTTAACACCGCGATAGGTTTTGCCCAACGCTTTTAATATTTGATTGATTTTGCGGACAACGCGCATCTTTTTTATCCCCACGATTCTTAAATAATTATTGGTTGAAAGTACCAAAGTTGATGTTGATGTTTTCAAACATAGCGATGATTTTGTTCAGCAGTTTCATGGTCATTTCCTCGTTGTTAGTTGATTTGTTTTCTGTGATGCTGTTCACGTTTTTAAGAATACTCGCACTGATACGGGTGGTCAACTTTTTTGTGATACGAATCACAAAAAAATGAACGTTCAGTTTGTGAGGAGTAAACCGCTGTTTTGATTTCCATCTAAGAACCCTTTCTGCTTTTTCTCCATACTGACCCACTTTCAGCGAGTTGCCTGATTGAGCATTACCTGTACTGGCTGGGCGTTTCCTTATCGAACCGATGAGGTGAGATAGGTAAATTGTCTCGATTAGCAGTTGAAATAAGCGCGGGTGAAGCGGGATAATCACGCGCTTCAATTGCCTGGCGCCGTTTTGTCCAGTTTGTTTTAGTACCGCTTGTTTAATACAGCAGTGTTTTATACGTCAATGTCTTGATACGACAACGTTTTCCAGCTTTGCATCCAGCGAGTTAATCGTTTGCGTGCGGGGCTATACCCTAAATAATTCGAGTTGCAGGACAAAACGTTAGCGTTTTGAACAACGCAAAGCGTTGGCCCGCTAGGGCGAGACCCATTTATGGGCCTCGTAACGCGGCAAGAGAGGGAATCCCGATGAGCTTACTTGAGTAAGTGATTCGGGTGACTGAACGCAGCCAACGCGCGTGCAGCTTGAAGAATGACGGGTATATACGGTTCATGATGCGTCAGCAATGTTGGTGCATTCGCGGAGCAAGGCCGCAGGAACCGTCAGAATCGATCTTAAATAATAATGGCATTTCAGGGGATACCACCATGTCAAACACCACCCGTCAGGCAGGCTCGAAGGGCCCGCTTGATGCTTTTTTCAAAATTACACAGCGCGGCAGTAACGTGCGTCAGGAAGTGTTAGCTGGCCTGACGACGTTTTTGGCTATGGTTTACTCCGTCATTGTGGTTCCGAGTATGCTGGGCAAGGCTGGCTTCCCGCCTACCGCCGTGTTCGTTGCAACCTGTCTGGTTGCTGGGCTGGGGTCGCTGCTGATGGGATTGTGGGCCAATCTGCCGATGGCGATTGGTTGCGCGATTTCGCTGACGGCGTTCACCGCGTTCAGTTTGGTGCTGGGGCAACAAATCAGTATTCCTGTGGCGTTGGGGGCGATCTTCCTGATGGGTGTGCTGTTCACCATCATTTCCGTTACGGGCATCCGCTCCTGGATCTTGCGTAATTTGCCGATGGGCGTGGCACATGGCACGGGAATTGGTATCGGTCTGTTCCTGCTGATTATTGCCGCCAACGGTGTGGGTCTGGTGGTAAAAAACCCGATTGACGGTCTGCCGGTAGCGCTGGGTGATTTCACTTCTTTCCCCGTCATTATGTCCCTACTGGGGCTGGCGGCGACTATCGGTTTAGAGAAGCGTCGCGTGCCGGGCGGTATTCTGCTGGTTATTATCGCGATCTCTATTCTGGGGCTGATTTTTGACCCGAATGTAAAATACGCTGGCTTCTTTGCGTTGCCTAGCCTGACGGCCGCTGACGGTTCGTCGCTGATCTTCAGTTTGGATATCATGGGCGCATTGCAGCCGATGGTTCTGCCGAGCGTACTGGCGCTGGTGATGACTGCCGTATTCGATGCCACCGGTACAATCCGTGCCGTTGCCGGACAGGCAAACCTGTTGGATAAAGACGGGCAAATCATCAACGGTGGTAAAGCCCTGACCGCAGACTCCGTCAGCAGCATTTTCTCCAGTCTGGTCGGGACATCTCCGGCGGCGGTTTACATCGAATCCGCAGCGGGTACGGCGGCGGGTG
The DNA here is from genome assembly GCF_009931295.1 of Pectobacterium odoriferum. Classification (NCBI taxonomy): domain Bacteria; kingdom Pseudomonadati; phylum Pseudomonadota; class Gammaproteobacteria; order Enterobacterales; family Pectobacteriaceae; genus Pectobacterium; species Pectobacterium odoriferum. Next base: position 778,671 of record NZ_CP034938.1, read on the forward strand.
GGAAAACGGGCTTAACGGCAACTGTCGTGGGCGTGCTGTTCCTACTGCTGCTGTTTGTCTCTCCGTTAGCGTATCTGGTTCCTGGCTATGCCACCGCGCCAGCGCTGATGTACGTCGGTCTGCTGATGCTGGGCAACGTCTCTAAACTGAATTTTGATGATTTCGTGGATGCCATGTCCGGTTTGGTATGTGCCGTATTCATTGTACTGACCTGTAACATCGTGACCGGTATCATGCTGGGTTTTGGCGCGCTGGTATTAGGCCGCATCTTCTCCGGCGAATGGCGTAAACTGAACATCGGCACCGTGATTATCGCTGTCGCGCTGGTGGTGTTCTACGCTGGTGGCTGGGCGCTGTAATTCTTTCCAACAGACCTTCTGGCACCGTCCGGAAGGTCTGTCATTCCTCGGTCTTTCCTTCTTCTTTCCCTTCCTTATCATTTTCCACGCCAAACGCGATTTTATGTGCCCTTTTATTGGTTTTGGGTTGATGTTACTTATGTGATAATCAGAGAAGTAATTACTTTTCTTCTCCACCCAGAAATCCATTTTCATACCGAGCTAAATGCGTTAAATATGGAAGCGTTGTTTGTTCGCTAACAGGTAGAGTTTTTTGATTTAGGAGTACGTCTAAGGAAAGCATGGAAATATTTTTTACGATTCTTATTTTGACCCTGGTGGTATCCCTGTCCGGGGTAGTTACCCGCATTTTACCTTTTCAAATCCCTCTGCCTTTAATGCAAATCGCGCTGGGTGCCATCCTTGCCTGGCCCCAGTTCGGTCTGCACGTTGATTTCAATCCCGAGCTGTTTATGGTGCTTTTTATTCCGCCGCTGCTGTTTGCCGACGGCTGGAAAACACCCACGCGTGAGTTTCTGAGACACGGCCGGGAAATTATTGGTCTGGCGCTGGTTCTGGTGCTGATCACCGTGGTGGGCATCGGCTATTTCATCTACTGGATGGTGCCGGGTATGCCGCTGATTGCCGCTTTTGCGCTGGCTGCCGTGCTGTCGCCGACGGATGCCGTCGCGCTGTCTGGTATCGTGGGTGAAGATCGTATTCCGAAAAAACTGATGGGCATTTTGCAGGGCGAAGCGTTGATGAACGACGCGTCCGGTCTGGTGTCGCTGAAGTTTGCTGTCGCGATTGCGATGGGCACGATGGTGTTTACGGTTTCTGGTGCGACGCTGGAATTTATTCAGGTTGCGCTGGGCGGGCTGTTGGCGGGCGTCGGTGTGACCTGGCTATACGGTAAATCGCTGCGCATTATTAGCCGCTGGAGTGGCGATGATGCCGCAACGCAGATCGTACTGCTACTGCTGCTGCCTTTTGCGTCATATCTGATTGCAGAACATATCGGCGTGTCGGGTATTTTGGCAGCGGTGGCGGCGGGGATGACGATCGGTCAGTCCGGCGTGATTCGTAGTGCACCACTTACCATGCGACTGCGCGCGAACGGCGTGTGGTCGATGTTGGAATTCGTGTTTAACGGCATGGTATTCATCATGTTGGGTCTGCAATTGCCTGATATTTTGGAAACCTCGGTGACGCAGGCAGAGCTGGATCCAACGGTTGAAACCTGGATGCTGTTTACCGATATCGCGATCATCTATGGTGCTTTACTGCTGCTGCGTTTCAGCTGGCTGTGGGTGATGAAAAGATACAGTATGCACATCCAGAAAAAGCGCCCGATGATCTTCGCCGAATTTTCCACGCGCGAGCTGTGGATCGCGTCCTTTGCCGGCGTGCGAGGGGCGATTACGCTGGCGGGCGTGCTCTCTATTCCGCTGCTGCTGACCGATGGCACCGCGTTCCCATCACGCTATCAACTGGTGTTTATCGCCACGGGCGTGATTTTGTTTTCTCTGCTGTGTGGTGTGCTGGCGTTGCCGTTTCTGCTGCGTGGTGTGGTGGTCGCAGACAAGGCCGCACATGCCAAAGAAATCCGCATGGCGCGTATGGCTGTGGCAGAAGTGGCGATCAAAAGTATGCACAAAATGGAGGAGCGTCTGGCGGCCGATCGGGAGGAAAACATTGATGAGCAGGTGCTGAAAGAAGTCAGCGCACGCGTCATCGGTAATCTACGCCGACGGCTCATTGATAAAGACGATCCTGAAAATGGCCTGCTGATTGAGAATCTGGAGCGGCGTTTTCGTCTGACCGCGCTGAATTCTGAACGTGCGGAGCTGTATCACCTGCGTGCCACGCAGCAAATCAGCAATGAGACGTTGCAAAAAATGCTGCACGATCTCGACCTGATGGAAGCGCTCCTGATCGAAAATGAGTAAGACGCGGTGAGGCGATCCCCGTTACCGCGTTGATTTCTTTATCTTCTCTTTCTTTCCTCACCATCCCCATGGCGTAAGCGATGGGGATGTTTTTTATGCGTCCAGTCTAAGAACGATGTCAGGCGATTGTAAACTGCTTGTCACTAAATGATAATGATTGTTATTATCCGTAGGACTTTTCTCATAAGTGAAAAGCAGAGAAGTAAAAAGCCAGAGAAGTAAAAAAACGAGAAGCAAAAAACGGCCCGCACGGTATTAACATCGTGTGGGGTGAATGGCTGTTTGAAGGACCAGATAAAAATAAACGGACATTAACCCTGAATTAATTAGGTAATAAGCCACGTTTATAGGGGAAAATTATGCGTGTATTAGTGGTTGATGATGATTCTGTGCTGTGCCATTGGCTGGGGTCTAAATTACATTCCCACGGCCATTCTTGCCGAATGGTGCACGATGGCGCACACGCATTAAAAGCAATCAAGGATGAAGTCTATGATGTCGTTCTGTTGGACAGAATGTTACCCATCATGGATGGATTTACGGTATTACGTGAATTACAAGGCTCACGTCATCCGCCTATTATGCTGCTCTCGGCGCTGGATCGTGATGTCGATCGGGTGATGGGGTTGGAGCTTGGCGCGGAAGATTATCTCGGCAAGCCTTTTAATTTTAATGAGCTTAGGTTACGTCTGGATATTATGGCGCGGCGCGGTAAGCGCCATGTTGATAATCCTTCCATGCTGAGCTTTGAAGATCTGCAGCTTGACCGTATGCAGCGCGTTGCATGGCGCGGCGGCAAGCGTATCGATTTGACCGATAAAGAAATCAAGTTACTGATTATATTAATGGAAAATCCGGGTCAGGCGATTACGCGTACGATGCTGTTAGAGCGCGTATGGGGCTACAATTTTGATCCGCAGACCAATCTGATCGACGTTCATATGTCAAAACTGCGGGCAAAAATTGATAAAGGGTTCCCGCGTCCATTAATTAAAACGCTGAGAGCGATGGGCTATGCATTAGGCGCGGTAGATAAGGACAAAATCGATGTTGGCAGCCACGCTGAATAAAATAAAAATAAAGAAGCTCGGGCAGCGCTGGCAGGTAAAAATAAAACACTGGCAATTACTAGGGGCAAGCCAATACCCTGGCTTTTTATGCACCTCTAATTTTCGCCAGGCAATAACCATTGTTTTTCTGTTCTTATTGATGATGCTGATGTGTATTGTCGGCTTCAGTTCATTAAGTGAAACGCTGATTAGAACGCATGTCCGCGAAGTTATTCTGGGTAATATTTATGATTATTCGATGCAGTCGCGTTTAACGAATGCCGATAGCCTGATTACGCAATTACGGCAGGATAATCGAGCGAAAGGGGATGAATTACCGCTGTTTTTGGTGATGGATAAACACGGTGATATTTTGTATCACAATCATCCTTTAAGGACGCATCTTTTAACCCCTCATTCTGCCAATACGCACCCTCTGGAAATGCGACAGCATACCGATTGCCAGATGGATGTTAGCTGTCTTAAAGCCGAAATTTCCAGCCCAGACGATCCCAATCTGATCGGTTTGTCCGTGATGTTGGATGACGGGGGCGTGCTGTTTACCGCTTACAACATTCGGCCCATGTTAGAACGGGTGAGGACGATCCCGCTCGTGGCGGGGGCAGGACTGTTTGTCGTGTTGCTTTTCTGCCTGTTTGTCAGCCGTCATTTCAGCTTACGCAGCTTGCGCAGCGTGGAGAAAATCCGTGCGGCGCTGCATCGCTACAGCAGCGGTGAGCAACAGGTGCGTATGCCGCTGTCGCCTTACGACGATGATTTTGACAGTCTGAGTGCCGATATTAACCAGAATCTGGAGCGAATTGAGCGCCTGATGGAACAGGTGCGCAGCACCTCCAGCCATGTCGCGCATGAACTGCGTACGCCGCTGACGCATCTGCAAAATCGCTTGTTCAACCTGACGGAGCGCGCGGGGCTGGATAACGACATTCGTGATGAGTTGAATCTGGCGGTGGACGAGGTGCATAAAATCCTCGGGCTATTCCGTACCGTGATGCGTATCGGTGAAATCGAAAGCGGGCGCTGTGTGCACCAGTTTGAGAACATTGAAGCGCGCCAACTGCTGGAAGAAATTGCCGAATATTATCAGCCGCTGGCGGAAGAGCGCGGCTGTCATCTGAAAATTGAAATTAAAGCTGGCATTCAGCTCTTTGGCGACCGGGCGCTGCTGTTTCAGGCGCTGGCCAATCTGGTGGAGAACGCGCTGAAATACGCGGCGCAGGGAAAATACATCACGTTGAGCGTGACGCTGTATCGCGGCTGGATCGCCCTGAGCGTTGCTGACCGCGGTCCGGGCATTCCGCCCGCGCTGCATGCCAAAGCGTTACAGCGCTTTCAGCGGCTGGATACCTGGTTTCAGTCCGGCTATGGGCTGGGATTATCTCTGGTGCAGGCGATCACCGATCTGCACGGCGGCAAGCTCTATCTGGACTCCTCCGAACCGGGCTTGAGCGTCTACCTATGTCTTAATCGCTGCTAATCCTTTTTTTCGTGATGAATTCGACGCGCGGTAAGTGGGTTTTCCCTGCTGACCACGACCATTTTCTCTCGATCGTTTATGAATATCCCTGCAAAAAATATGAATATTTATTAATTTTTCTTGCAATGTAAAGTATGTTAATTATTGATTTATATTGATAATTTATTGCATGGAAAGATTAACGAATATTAATGTTCTACTGCTTGCGACGCTTGATAATAAGTCTCATTATTAATCTTATTATCATCATGGCGCCCCCCGAATTTCTGAGTAGGCCATGATTTCTTTGCCTGCGGATTAGAGAGTCTTCCCATGAAAAATATGAAAGCAAAACTGCGTTCTTTCCTGCGTGACGAAAGCGGTGTAACGGCTATCGAATACGGCATTCTTGCAGCGGCAATGGCAGCAGCCATCGGCGCTATTTTCGGCGGCGACGGTATCTTCGTGAAAGCGCTGAATGAGAAATTTACCCAAATCGCCGATCAAATTACCGGTACGGGCACCAGTGGCGGTACATCCGGCGCAGCGAAATAAGCGCGAGATGGCGGATTACGCGCACTGGCCGCAGACGGCACTGCTGATGGTGTGCCTGTTGTGGTGTATCAGTACCGACCTGTTAGTACGCAAAATTACGAATCAGGCGGTACTGATTTTATTGCTGGGCTGGCTGTTTTTCAGCGCTTCACATGTCCTGCAAGCCGGTGCGTTAGATATGTTGGCTCTACGGAAAACGCTCTGGGCGCTGCCTGGCGCGGCGGCAGTACTGGTTGTGGGATTTTTGCTTTTCCTCACCGGCAGATTAGGCGCTGGTGATGTCAAGCTGATGAGTGTGCTGTGCCTGTGGGTTGGGCAAGGGCACCAGATCGTTTTCATCATGGTGACGGCGCTGGCTGGCGGTGTTCTGGCGCTCAGTCTGCCGTTGCTGAATACCGTACCCACAGCGGTTGCGATGGGCATTCAAACCACCAACCGGATATTCAAGAGTCGGTTGCCTATGCCACCCGCGTTGCCCGCCGATCTTTCTCAAGGCATACCTTACGGCGTCGCCATTGCGTTCGGCGCGATGTATGTCCTGATTTTTCCCTTGTTTTAATTCTGTCGCAGCTTTAAGACACACACGCTAGGGTAGGCAAGTTGAAATGAAAGTGAACTCTACATACGTACTGTCAGGCGCGCTCGTTCTGGCAGGCATTGTTGCGCTGATGGTGCGTAGCCATCTCTCTTCTGAACCCCCAGCGCCGCCTCCGGTCGTGGTTAAAGCGCCGGAAAAAACGGCTGTTTTGGTGGCCGCGAAAGATCTGCATCCCGGTGATTTTCTGGATTCATCCTCCCTGCGCTGGCAGGAGACAGATGAATCAGTTTCTCGTTCATTTAACTTTGTTCGCGGTAAAGACAGTCAGTCGCTACTGTTCGGCTCAACGTTGCGTGAAGCAGTGGCAGAAGGTGCGCCGTTAAACAGTAATGTATTAGTAAAGCCTAATGAACCGGGTTTTGTTGCTGCGGTGTTGGGTAAAGGGATGCGTGCTATCTCCGTTCCTACCAGCGCTATTGCGAGCAATGCCGGGTTAGTGTCCGCAGGCGATCGTGTTGATGTGATCCTCAGCATGAAACGAGACGATCAGTCAGAGCTACCTGCAAGCCGTAATCAGCCTGTTGTGATGCCGCTGCTGGCATCACAAACGATCGTGCGCGATTTACGCGTATTGGCGCTGAACGATAAAACCGGTACGCCAGTATACCCACGCTTTGATACCGCGGAAGACGGTACGGTGCTTGATGCCACCGCCAAAAGCCGTGAGTCTGCCGTGCGTTCTCGTCCTGCAACCTATCAAACCGTGACGTTGGAAGTGACGCCTCAACAGGCTGAAGCGCTGGCGGTTGCCAAAGAACTGGGCATTCTGCATTTGGCACTGCGCAGTGCCGATCTGGATGACATGGTCGATCCGGCCACAGGGCGACCACATGTGACCACGGTTCCGCTGGCGACCGATATCTACGGAGCACTATCTGCCGGATCCGGCGGACACAAAGTGAAAATCTATCGCGCCGAGCAAAAAGACGTGGTGACGTTCCCCTCCCGATAGGAAGAACACGCAATCTGACAGCCTGCGGGGTGCCGCAAGTTGCTCATGGAAAAATGAAGCCCATTACGGAATTAAGTAAATGACGATGTTTTCGCTGTTTTTGAAATCGGACTTTCGGGGTACGTGCAAACGATTGCTGGCCGCTGGCCTGTTTAATGCGGTATTGCCTGTCACGCTGACAACGATGATGTTGCCTGCGACCACGCTGGCTGCCGGTGTATCGGTAGCGCCAGTCACCGATGAGGTGCGACTGACCGTGAATCAGGGACGGTTACTGCACCTTGATGCGCTGCCGGACAGCGTGCTGGTGGCCGATCCGAATATTGCCAGTTTTGAACTGCCTTCACCGGGTAATCTGTTTGTCTACGCCAAAAGCGTCGGCACCACCACGCTCTACGCGATGGATGAAAATGGCAATGTGATCAACGCCATTCGTCTGGTGTCTGAGCATGATTTGAAAGCGCTGGGTGAACGCATGAAGCGTGAATTCCCCGGTGCGGATATCCAACTGGAAGCCTCAATTCCCAGCGGCGTGATTGTGCGCGGCAGCGTCGATACCCCGCAGGATGCCAAGCGCGTGATCGACAGCATACAGGCTTATATCAGCGCGTCCTCCGGCGGCGGCGGGCAGGGTGGTGGAGGCGGTGGCGAAAGACTGCCAGGCTCCAGCGAATCCTCCGGCAAAGTCATCAACCAGCTCAAAATCAAAACGCCTTCGCAAATCAATATTCAGGTGCGCGTGGTGGAAGTGTCCCGCAAGTTAACCAGTGAACTGGGCTTCAACTGGGCGGCATCACTGAGCACCGGTAGCGGCAACATGACCGCAGGCAGCGGATCGCGTCTTAATTTGTTCAACGCCACGACGGGGAGATTTGCTAACCCAACGGATGCGGGCTTCCTGAATTTTGGTCGCTCCAGACTGAGCGGATTGTTAACCGCGATGAACCAACAGGGCATGGCAACGGTATTGGCTGAACCTAACCTGACGGCGATGTCAGGGGAAACCGCTGCGTTTGCCGCAGGTGGTGAAGTGCCCATCGTCCTGATCACCAATAACAGCGTCAGCATCGATTACAAATCCTACGGTGTGATTCTGCGCATGACGCCAACGCTGCTCTCTGCCAATCGCATCAGCCTGCACATTGCGCCGGAAGTCAGTGAGCTGACCGACGTTGGTTCCGTACAGTTGGAAGGCGGATCGCGCATTCCGGCATTAACGGTACGTCGTGCGGATACCACGGTAGAGCTGGCCAGCGGACAGAGCTTTGCACTGGCGGGCATGCTGCGTAGCGCCGGTAGCCAGACGATCAACGGCGTGCCGGGATTAAGTAGTGTCCCGATGTTTGGCCGCCTGTTTGAAAGCGAGTCCACCAGTCAGGAAGAAACGGAATTGGTGATTATCGCGACCGCCTATGTCGTTGAGCCCGTTAACGCGGGCGATCTCCAGACGCCGGGACAAGGCGTAAAAATGCTGGATTCGTCTATGCCGCGCTCTGCATCTATCGGCTATCTCTACTGAGTCCGTGAGGGGCAATAAAACATGAAAACGATCAACAACAGTTACCCTCTGCTCCGCCCACTGCACATGCGTGCGGCTGTGCTTACCGCCGTCGTTCTGCTGGCAGGATGCGGATGGAATAAGCCGATTAACGATGTACGTATGCAGCGCTTTGATCAGCCTGGGCTTCAACCCATTGCTGTCCAGCCTTCATCGGTGTCAGTGCCGTTACTGGTTGCACCGAACGGGCGGGGTTTCCTTCCTGAATCCCTGAAACAGCTCAATATCATGTTGAAGGATCAGGGACGGCTCTCCGCACAGACGCTGACGCTTATCCCACACAGCGCGAGCGGCGAGCAGATGGCAGGGCGACTGGTTACCGTGCTGAAAAACGCCGGTGCTAATCCACAGAATGTGAAGCAGATGCGCCGTTCTACGGCGAGTGGACAGAATGGCGATTTGGAAGTGATCTCCGAAGCGCTGGTGGTCAAAACCACCCGCTGCACGATCAATGACCCCAATCAGCTGATGGTGAAGCCCTATGAGGCGATGGGTTCTCTCGGCTGCGCTACGCAAAACAATCTGGCGATGATGGTCGCCGAACCACGCGATCTGATTCAGGCGAAAGCGCTGGATAGTGCGGATGGCGTGACGGCGGTCAATAGCATCGAACGCTATCACAAAGATGAAGTGAAAGAGCTCATCGACATTAACTTTGAAGAAGATTAAGGGCGTGACATTCCATGAGTGAAATTACCCCTAACGATGGTGAAGAACTGGCGCTGCCGCTGGTGGCATTCGCCAATGACGTACGCGATGTGGCTGACCTCAGCGATCTCTTCAGCCGTCTGAAACAGCCAGATGTTCCGGTGATGTCTGGCGGTATCGCCGCGGCTCGCCAATGGTGCGAGCTGAATGTCCCGCCGCGTATTTTACTGGTGGATCTGGAAGGGGCGCACTGGCCACTTCCGGCACTGGAAGAACTGCTGAGCGTTTGCGGCCCCACCAGCCAGGTGATTGCGATAGGCAAAGAGCAGGATGTCGGTTTGTATCGCGCACTGCTTCAGGCGGGCGTAGTGGACTATCTGGTGAAGCCGCTCACGCTGGATCTGCTGGCGGCAACGCTGGCGAAGTGTGAAGGCCAACAGGCTGGGCCAGAATATGCCCGCATGGGCAGAACGATTGCTATCGTCGGCGCCAGCGGCGGAAGCGGCGCAAGTACTGTGGCGATGGGGCTGAGTCGCCTGCTGTCCGGCGAACGTCACTTGCCTGTGGCACTGGTGGATTTTGACCGTCGTAACGGCGACCAACTGCTGTTGCAGGGGCAAACCGATGACGCGGGTCTGGCGGCGGTGTTGGGGACGCAGGAACTGGATACCCGACTATTACAGCGTGCCATGCTGCGCGTGGATACCCGTCTGCACCTGCTGGCACAGAAGCCGGAACTGGGGGAATTGGCTCCGGTTGACGTGGATAACGTGCTGAATCTCGGCGGTGCGCTGTGCCGCATGTTCAATCAGGTGATTTGGGATCTGCCTAGCAGCTACCCAACCGGTGCGCTGGACGTGCTGACTTACGCGGATCTGCGCATCATCGTGACGGAATTGACGCTTCAGGATGCGCGTAATGTACGGCGCGTGCTGAATGAGATCGGCGACGAAAGCGAAGGACAACGCCTGTTGCTGGTGCATAACCAGAGCCGTTTTGCTACGACCGCGCCGTTAAGCCGCGATCAGTTCGAGCAATTTACTGGTCGGAAGATTGATGTCGTGCTGCCGAATGCGGGCCACGCGCTGTCGCAGAGCCTGACGCTCGGTGCACTGAATCTGGCTGCGGCACCGGCTTTCCAGCAGGGATTACGCCAACTGGTCGATCTGGCCTGCGGTGTACGCGCCAGACCAGCGGAAAAACGCTGGTTCTCGCGTTGGTTAAAACGCGCGTGATGATGTTCAGCGTGCACCGTTTTCTTAAAGGTTAACGGACTATTTTAGGGTTACGGACTGTTTTTTGGGGTTCAGGATTATGTTGATTCGCAAGAATAACCTGCAAAAAAGTGAAGCAGGAAAAAGTACGCCTCAGCCTGCGCCTGCTGCCAATGTGGCAGAACTGAAAACGCGTCCGGCTGCGGAGAACCGCACACAGCCTGCGGCGAACACGTCTTCTGGATCTGCACCGGCTGCCCGCCAGACGGACAATCGGACCAGCCAGCGTCGGATTATCCGCGCACAGCTCTACGATCAGATCGACGCGGGTAAAGCGGCGATGATGGGGCGTGACAAGCTGCTGGTGCAGATCGAAACGGTGATCCGTCGCATCTGTGATGAGCAGCGCTTGCAGCTTTCCCGGCAGGAAGAAGAAGCTATCGCCGCCGAAATGCTGGATGAGATGACCGGGATCGGGCCGATCCAGCCGCTGCTCTCGGATGACACGGTCAACGATATTTTGGTCAACGGTGCTGGTCAGGTGTTTGTTGAGCGCTTTGGCAAGCTGGAACTGTCGCCGATTACCTTCATTGATGAAGAGCATGTGTTTAACACCGCGCAGCGTATTGCCGCCGCGGTGGGGCGTCGTATCGATGAAGCCAGCCCGATGGTGGATGCGCGTCTGCCGGACGGTAGCCGCGTCAACGTCATCACCTATCCGCTGGCGATCGACGGCACCACGATCTCGATCCGTAAATTTATGCGCCGCAACCTGTCGCTGGAAATGCTGGCTGAGCGTCGCTGCATGTCCTACGCGATGGCGGATGTCCTGAACAAAGCGATGCAGGCGCGCGTTAACGTGATCGTCTCCGGCGGAACGGGGGCGGGTAAAACCACCTTACTGAATGCGCTGTCGCAGAAAATCGGCAGCACTGACCGCATTATCACCATTGAAGATGCCGCCGAACTGCAATTGCAGCAAGAACACGTGGTGAGGCTGGAAACTCGTCCCGTCAGCGCCGAAGGCACTGGCCGCGTCGACCAGCGCGATCTAATGCGTAACGCCCTGCGTATGCGCCCCGACCGCATCATTCTGGGCGAGGTGCGCGGCGGCGAGAGCTTCGACATGTTGCAGGCGATGAATACCGGTCACGACGGTTCGCTGTGTACGGTGCACGCCAATACCTCGCGCGATGCGATACAGCGTCTGGAAAATATGGTGATGATGGCCAACATGCAACTGCCGCTGATGGCGATCCGCCGTCAGATCGCCAGCGCGGTGCACCTGATCGTGCAGATCGAACGTATGCGTGACGGCATGCGCCGCGTGGTGTCCATTACCGAAGTGTGTGGCATGGAGAACGAAGTGATCCAGCTTCAGGATCTGTTCAGCTTCAACATTCAGGGGATGGATGGACAAGGTCTGTTGACGGGTGAATATGTTCAGCACATTCAGCGCCCGCAGTTCTACAGCGATAAAGCGCATCTGTTCGATGCGCAGTGACGGGCTGAGGAGACGCGATGAGTGATTTACGCCTGAATCTGATTACGCTGCTGGTGTTTGGCAGCGTGCTGATGCTGCTGTTGGCGGTCAACGCCTGGAGAAAATCACGGCAGCAGCGCATGCAGCGTGAACAGCGCTGGCAGCAGATTTTGAACGAGGTCAGCCCATCGGCTGCCGCCGTGGCGTCTGATTCCATTCTGCGTGACGAGATCGCCACGCCGTTGATGGGTGTCCCGGTGATTGGGCGCTGGCTGGCGATCCTCTGGGCGCAGATGACGTTCATTGGCTGGAAAAAGAACTTGCTTCAGCGTTCCCTTTCGCTGGCGGCGGTGAGCCTGATTCTCGGCATGATTCTGGGGCAACGCACCCTGTTGCCGCTCACGATGGGGCTGATATTTACGCTGGTGTTGTTTATCAGTATCGGCATGTTGTTATTCCGTTCGACGCTGCAAAAACACCTGAAAGCGCTGCGTGAGAGCCTGCCGGAAGCCATTGATGCCATTACCCGCAGCTGTCGTGCTGGTGTGCCCGTGGCGAATACCTTCTCGATAGTCGCTGAGCACCTGACCGGGCCGCTGGCGAATGAATTCAAGACGATCGATCACTGGCTGCGGTTGGGGATTCCGCTGCGTCAGGTGATCCAGGCCTCGGCTACGCGGGTGCCGATGTCCGAATACCGCTTTTTCGTGGTGATTCTGATCATCAATCAGGAAGCGGGTGGGCGACTGGGGGAAACGCTGGAACGTCTGTCCGCTACGCTGCGTGAACGGCGGGAGCTGCAACTGAAAGTGCAATCCAAAACGTCGGAAGCGCGCGCGTCCGCCAAGATTGTCGCCGCGCTGTTCCCCGGCTGTCTGGCTTATCTGTACATGAAATCGCCGGAGGATTTCAGTTTCTTGTTCTCCGATCCGGTGGGAACGACGGTACTGATTTACGCCTTGTGCAGTGTCTCGGTCGGCATGTTGATCACGCACGTTATGGTTAAACGGATAGGGTAAAGGGAGAGCCATTCATGACGGTATTTGACGATCCCTTACTGCTGCTGGCGCTCGTGCTGATAGTGGCGGGGATTTACCTTGCACGTACACAGCATAAAGCGCAGCAATACAAGCAGTTGGAAATTCGCATGCGTGGGCATCTGCCCGTCACCTCTGTAGAGGCGGCCTCTCAGGAAAATATCCTGAGAGGCCAGGGAGCAACACTCTCTCCCCTGCTGGAAAAGCTGTTGCAGCCGATTGCCACGCAGGGCGAGCGTCTGTCGGGATCGGATCGCGATCGCCGCAATCTGCGCCGCCTGCTGGATCTGGCCGGAATCCGCCGCAGCGAAGCGGTAGGCTGGCTGGTCATGGGAAAATTTTCCGCAGGGGCGCTGTTCGCTATCGCGCTGGTGTGGGGATGGTTGCCACCTGCTGACCGTGCGGGGCTGACAGGCGTAGCCGCGGGGCTGATTGGCTTCTTTGTCGGTTCGATGGTGCCAGAGTGGTGGCTGAAATGGCGCGCGGCAAGCCGGGGTGAAAAGCTGGCGCGTGCGGTGCCGGATGCGCTGGATCTGATGGTGGTCTGCGCCGAAGCCGGTCTGCCTATCGGACGCGTGTTGCAGGTGGTATCGAAAGAGCTGGGGCTGTCTTCACCGGAAATGGCGGATGAACTGCACTACACCGCCGCCGAATTACAGATCCTGTCGGATCGTACGCTGGCGATGAAGCATCTGGCGGAGCGTACCCGCGTCAGCGAGATCGAAAGCATGGTAGCGACGCTGATTCAGGCGGAGCGCTACGGTACACCGCTGTCTCAGGCGCTGCGCACGATTGCGGATGAAAGCCGCAAGACGCTGATTCTGGGGCTGGAAGAGAAGGCGGGTAAATTGCCTGCGCAGCTGAGCGTGCCATTGATGGCGCTGATCCTGCCACCGATTATCGCCATTATGGCATCGCCTGCACTGGTGCGAGTGATCCGCCTGCTGGCGCAGTAGCTTGTTATTTTCAGGGCATTGATTTTAAAAGCATTGACTTTAAAAACATTGATTCCCGGTATCAGCCGGAAATCACCAAAGTTACAACCGATGGAGTTACGAAGATGGTCGATCTGGTAGCAAAACTTAAGCGCGGCGCGCCCATGCTGGCACTGCTGATTGTCAGTACCGTGCTGGCGGGATGCAGCAGCTCGATGGCGATTAAAGGCAGTAAAGATGAAGGCCTACGTTTGGCACGCTTGCTGCGCGATCAAGGGCGTGTTGAAGCCGCGACGGAAGTGTACGCGCGCCTCGACAGCCGCGATGCGCTGAAAGGCGCAGAGATGCTGGAGTATGCCAGCGTTGCGGCTCTGGCGCGTTCACCGCAGCAAACGCTGGAACTGTACGGACGAGCACGTCAGGCGCTGGGCGGCGATACCAATAAAATGACGCCGGAAGAAGCGCTGGCGGTGTGTCTGGGAATGGGCCGCTCGCAGCTGGCATTGGGACGTAATGCCATGGCGCAAACCGACTTTGCCTGTGCACTGAAAGCACAGCCGAACGATGCAGGCGCACTCAATGGCATGGGCGTGGTGATGGATGCTTCAGGCAAACACGCAGAAGCGCGTCAACTGTTTGAAAAAGCGTTACAGATAAACCCGGCAGATGTCGCGGCACTCAACAATCTGGCGCTCTCATGGCTGGCAAGTGGCAACGCAGACAAGGCGATTTCTCTGCTGCGTTCGGTGGATGAGAGTAATGCAACTGGCAGACTGAATCTGGCGCTGGCCTATCTCTCTGGCGGCAGAGACGACGACGCGCGTGCAGCGCTGGCGACCATTGCCCAGCCACAGCGTATCGATGGCCTGATCGACGAGCTGAATCAGCGTTTACAGCAGATGCAGCAGGATAAATCCCGCGGTGAAGCGCTGTTGTTATCCAGCCGTCAACGCCTGCAATTGAGTATGCCTGAGTAATGGCATGGCTTCGTAATCTCGGCCCGTGGCGTGATAAGGGCATAGTGCAAGGCAGAGTACAAAGCATCGTGCCGCGCCATGAACGCCACTGGCGCAGCACGCGCGGCGTGATTGCGACGGAAGTGGCGTTTCTGGTGCCGGTGGTGCTGGTCGGGGTGATGATGCTGTTTGAACTGGCGCGTATCGGGCTGGTGATCGCTGCCGGCAGCGCCGCGCTGGATAAAGCTGTGCAGGCTTTCCGCCTCGATAACCTCGCATCGGACAGCGCGGAGCAGATGGGAACCCGTCTAAAGGCGCGCATGGTTGAAGCGGGATACGGCTACCTCAAAGAAGACGATTTAACCGTCAGCGTGTTGCACTTCGACAACCTGAGCCAGCTTGGCGGGCTGACGAACGGAAATGGCAGTCAGGACAACCCCAATGGCGAGGAAACGACGACGCTGCCGGTGTGGTCCGTGACGGTGCAGATTAAAAAGGCGTTTATTACGCCGTTGCCGGAAGTATTAACGCTGGGGGACACCTTCCGCTATCAGTACAAACATGTGTTTGGGACGGAACTGCGCAATGACTGATCGGTTACTGAAAACCAGTCGTGTATCGAAAACCAGCCGTTTCCTGAGCGTGATACGCCACTTCTGGCTTTCTCACCGTGCCTCCACGGCGGTAGAAACGGCGTTAGCGTTCCCGATTGTGTTGGCGATTGGGTCGCTGTGCGCGGATATCTACACCGTCGGGCTTGAACGTACGCGCATGGAACAGCGTGCGGGCGCTATTTCGTCAATATTAGCGATGCAGCAGAAGCTGGATGAAAAGGGTCTACAAGGGCTACTCGATACGGTGCTGCCAACGGAAGGTGCAGGAAATTACCAACTGTTAATCAGCAACGTGCGTCAGACTGGTGAGCTGCACTGGCAGTTGAGCAGAGGCACGGCAGAGGCGCTGTGTACGGAAAGTGAAACGCTACCGGGTGAAGAATATCTTCCTGAACTGCCGGAAAGAGACCGCGAAGAGGGCAGCAAGAATATCTCCATGATCGTGGTTGAGATCTGCCGTCAGGGAAAGGATGTGGGTCTGCTGGGCGGCCTGTCGCTGGGCGGCCTGCTGCATGCATCGTCAGTCAATCGGGTCGCTATCGACGTGGTTGAGCTGGATGAGGTACTCAGAAAAGAGGCCGGTCTGGAAGAAGAAGAGCAATAACGACGGGCTTTATATAAGACACCGAAGCGGCAAATAGACCGCAAACGGCAGCGAGCTTCTCGTTACCGGAATAACGAAACGATTAAAAAATCTATAGGCATATGAGCAATGTCGTTTTTATTTTCCCGCTTTATGGGCGGGTTGAGTACGCGCTGAATCCAGGAATACAGGATAGGAAGGAATGAAAAAAACCTTACAGAACAGAAGAGTAAAAAAAGACGCTACCGGAATCACTCTGTTCTGGCGTGAACGCCTGTCTGCCTTTATTCAGGAGGAAAAAGGCGCGGGCACGGCATTCTATACGCTGGGTGCCATGGCGTTATTGGTGACGGCGGCTTTTATTGTCGATACCTCCACGGCAACCGGTGATGCAACGCAAATCAAACGTGCGACGGATGCCGCTGCGTTGGCCGTCGGGCATCAGGCGACCATTAATGGCGAAGAATACAGTCAGGAAGAGACCAATAAGCTGGCGTATGACTACGTCAAAAACAATCTGGGGATGAATAGTGCTCTGAGTGAAAAACTGGCAGCAGGTGACGTGTCCGTCACGGAAGGGCGCAACAGCGAGACGCGTAAAACTTATACCGTCACCGTCGCCTTCGAAACCAAGCCCAGTTTGCTGAGCCTCGGTGCGAGGAAACAAGAAGTGTACTCGACCTCCGAAGTCATTAACCGCCCGACCGAGATTGCCTTTGTCATGCCAGTGACGGGGGATATGAGTGAGGGGGATATCCGTTCGCTGAAAAGCGTTAGCCGCAGTTTCGTTGAGCGCATGCTGAGCAGCGCAGACGGCAAACGTGACAACCTGTGGCTATCGCTGGTGCCGTACAGCCAGTCGGTTAGCGTATACGATGCGGAAGATGCGAACCGCATTCGGCGCTGGTCGGCACCGGGTGCGTTGAACCCGCCAGAACTGCGTTCGCTGTTTGCCAGTGGCGTGGCCAGTAGCATGGCCGACCGCCGTTTCCCTGATCGTCGCGCCAACCTGCTGTGCATGTATCGTGGGCTGGGTCGGGAAGAAAACTTCTTCTGGGATGAACCGCCCGTCGGCCAATTCAAGGTCTATTACCGCCACGATTTGCCGCAAAACGGCAGCCCCGGCGCACCGCCCATCTCCTGGCGCGGCCCGAATCCCGATTTTGACGATAACAATGCGGTAGATACCCGCTGGATCGTGGCAGACAAAGGGTGCCCTAACGCCGCGCTGATGCCGCTGACCAATGAAGAAAGCAGGCTGAATCAGCGTATTGAACAGTTTTCTGCCCGTTTCAACACGAATTACGCCATTGCGATGTCATGGGCGGGCGCGGCGCTGTCACCCAACATGCGCGGTTCCGACGGCTGGGGCGATGCCACGCTGCCGCTAGATTTCAATCTGGACGGCAACGGTGACGGGCAAAAGGTGATCGTGATGATGGCTAACACGATTGGGAACTGGTTCGACACCGACAGCTACAACTTCAACCGCAATGCATTTAGTGGTCAAACCGGCACGGATCCCGCCCGTACCTTTGCTGCGCAGCGCTTCCGCGATCTGTGTTCCAGCTTCCGCGCGCGCAATATCAAATTTTATTTTGTCGGCATTCGTCCCGGCGACCCAGAGGATTTTGGCCGCAACCTGTTTGACGCCGAAGCGACGCCGGGCCTGCTGGTCTGCACCGAGGGTGAAAAACGCATGAGCTTTATCGATGGTGCAGGCTTTGGCGCAGAGGGCGTTGAGGATCAATTGATTCAACGGTTGAATCGTATTGCCGGCCAGATCGAAACCGAGGGCGGCTATGTTCGATTGGTTGAATGACCGCTGAATATAGCCAGGAATGACGCGATTTGCCCCTTTCATTACAGGACATGACACGATGACTTTTTCCCGCTCAAAATCTGGTTCAGGCTTAACGCGCGCACCGCGTCAGGCGTGGGTATTGGAACCGCGCATGATGTTTGATGCCGCCGCCGTGGTCACCGCGGTAGATGTGGCTGCGCACGTCGCAGCAACGGATACTGCGCCCGGCGTCGATGCCACGCCAGTTAAGGCGACGGTCACTATTACCGACAGCAGTGACAGCTTCCAACCGGTCGATCTGTTCAGCAACGTTAGCGTGTCGGCGGATAACGGCGGACAAGAGCTGAAAGATTTAGTGATCACCGTCAACCGCACGGGCGCGAATCAGGCATTAGTCATCGACGGTAAAAGTATTACGCTGGAATCAGGGAGTGGGACGACGCGCGCGGAAGGGGATGGCTTTTCATACCTCGTGGCAGTGAGCGGCGAAACCACGACGGTGACCGTTAATATCGACGGTTTCACCAATAACCTCGTGGATACAAGGGCGATGATTGACAGTATCGCCTACCAGCCGCTGGATAAAACCGTAGCCGGCGGTGACGTGGTGGTGACGCTGAAAAGCCTGAGCGATGAGGGTGGTGGTGATACCGATACTGCCGATCTGGATATTCACGCTACCGTTACTATCGACAGCTCCGTCAACGTTGCACCGGAACTGTTCGGGGGAACGTTACAGGAAGCGGAATCCTTTGCTGCCGGATCTCTGTCAGGCTCTACAGGGGTTGCCTATTCTGCGGATGGTAAATATGTTTATGCCGCGGGTTCAGCGAACACCCTTTCTGTCTTCTCGGCAGATGCGTTGGGTCGCCTGACGCCACAGCAGAGCGTGGTGGTTGAGAATCTGGGGACGGTAAATCATCTGGTCGTCAGTGCCGATGGCAAGTCGGTCTATACCCTTTCTGGTAACGGCAACCTGATGCAATTGAGTGTTAATAGCGAAGGTGTGTTGACGCATACGGCAACGGTCTCGGTTGGCTCGGGTGCAACAGGGGGGCTGGCGATATCGGACGATGGCGCTCAGGTTTATGTCGATGGCAGCAACGACTTTAGTCGAATCGCGTATGTCTATAGCCGCAGTGATGACGGTGCGCTGACACGCGTGCAAACCTTAGATTCACATCGTAACAGCATTATTGCCACGTCTGGCGACCATGTTTACATCGTTAACGCTGGTGCAAGATCCTTCGATCAGCATGAGCTGAAAGTCTATCAGCGTGCGGATACTGGCGTGTTAACGCTCATCGATAGCGTTTTGCTCAGTAACATGGGTTCTACTTCTATTGATTATGCAATTGCCGCGTCGAAAGATGGACAATTCGTGTATCTGGGCGATCCAACAACAAACACCCTTTCTATCTATCAGATTGACAGTAACGGCAAGCCGTCGCTGATTAACACGATATCTAGCGGTAGCGTAGGCAGTCTGGCGCTGGATACCGATAAAGCCCTGCTTTATGCGGTGACGATCGATGGCACGCTCAACACCTACGCCGTTGCGACCAATGGCAACCTGACGTTAACGGGAAGCGCGGCTGGTAGCACTAACGGTGGAGATATTGCTCTGTCCGCAGACGGCAACTCCATTGTGGCCTCCGGTAACGGTCTGAACCGTTATACGTCAATTCAGACGCAAATTCGTGGAACGGAGACGGCTATCACATCCGGACTGACCTTCTCTGACGCCAATTTCGACAGACTGTCGAGCGGCAGCGGTGATTACGGCACAGCGCAACTGGTGTTGTCTCGGGACGGTGCTGCATCAAGCGAGGACGTCTTTAGCTTCCAGAGTGAGAATAACCTGCGGCTGGATAATGGGCAGATTCTTCAGGGCGATCGCGCTGTTGCCACGTTCAGTCAGGCTGGCGGCGTGCTGACGATTGCCTTCCTGCCCGGCGTAAGCCGGAATGATGCCAATACGGTTCTCCGCCAAATCACTTATCAGAATACGGGAACGGTGGCTAACGGCACCGTGGTGAGGTTGGCGCTACAGGCCAATGACGGAAAAGTCGACAGCCAGCAAGTGAATCTGGATGTGTTGATCACCGCCAATACCGCACCAGTGCTGACAGCGACGGTTGCCCCGCTTCCGATCTATGACACTTCTGCCACGGCGGTTAACGTGTTTACGCAGTCACAGATTGCGACGGGTGAAGCTGGGCAAACCATCCTTGATATGACCCTGAATATCGGTGGATTGGCGCAGGCAGCGAACGAATTCCTGATTGTCGATGGCATGCGCGTGGATTTGACCCAGGCAGGAAACGGCGAGACGAGCAGCGGTTACACCTATACCTATACGCTAAATGACGGCAGCGGTACGCTGACGATCCACAGTAGCGCGGGTATGAACGCTAGTGCGGTGCAGGCGTTGGTGAACGGTATCGCCTATGTTAACGATACGCCAGAAGCGACCGTGGGCACTCGCACCGTCACGCTGGCAAGCCTGCGCGACAATGGTGGGGCGCAAGGTGAAGGTCGCGATACGGGGAATCCTGATATTACGGCGACCATCCAACTGGCGATTAACAATGCGCCAGTCATTCAGGCAGATATCGATATCGACCCTGCATTGTATTACGCAGATGGGATGCTCACAGGCTACAACAGCTCCGTCAGCAGCATTATGCTGTCCGACGACGGCCGCTCGCTGCTGGTCATCGGGACAACGTCAACCAACTACGGTGGTGATGCGCGGGTAAGCGTTTACCAGCGCGACCCTGATACGGGGAAACTCACGTTATCGCAGCGTCTCGCATCGGGTCAGGATGACGGCGATGCAAGCAACGGCCTGGAAATCAGCGGGCTGGTGGGACGCGCCGCGATTTTTTCTGCTGACGGTTCAACGGTGTATCTCAGTGCTGACTCGGCCGTGCTGGTATTCACGAAGGATGCCACGAACAATACGCTGAGCCTGAGCGAACGTATTGAAGGGCCATCCGGCAACGTATTGAAAATGGCTCGCTCCGACGATGGTAAGAGCCTGTATGTCTTAACGGTCAGTGGCCTGCACCACTATGCGATTGGCGATGATGGCGCGCTGAGCGCAGCCAACGTCTTCACTCAGGTTGATGGCACCACGCCGATTGGGATGGCGGTGAATGCGGATGGTACGGTGTATGTGCTGGGCAATGCTGGCCGAATCACGATTTATACCACGGATGCAAACGGTGGGCTGAACTACGCAGGCCAGTTAGTGCGTGGCAGCGATGGCGTTACGCTGACCTATACCGACAGCACGGGTGTGCAGAAAGCGGCAGGCACACTGGGGACCAGCAACGAGCTTAACCACGCCAATTCCTCATTTACCGTCACGGATGAGGGCTATCTCTACATTGTGACCAGCAATGTGGGCAATCGCCTGACAGTACTGCATTACGATATTGCCGAAAACACGGTCAGCCGCGTCGAAGCGTTAAATGTGACGAATCCGTGGGGCGTGACAGCCTCTTCGGACGGCAAAACGCTTTACGTCGGTAACAATCTCGGTGTAGTTGCCGTGTATGCGATTGGTGCCGATGGCACACTAGCCCAAACGGGTACGCTGGCGGTAGGACGACCGATTACCACGCTGACGTTCTCCGAAGACGGCAAGTCGCTTTATACCGGCGCACGCTTTTTCAATACCGGTGTGATGATGTCCAGCGCTGC
This sequence comes from Pectobacterium odoriferum, assembly GCF_009931295.1. Lineage (NCBI taxonomy): Bacteria > Pseudomonadati > Pseudomonadota > Gammaproteobacteria > Enterobacterales > Pectobacteriaceae > Pectobacterium > Pectobacterium odoriferum. The sequence continues at coordinate 800,132 of NZ_CP034938.1, forward strand.
GGCGCATGCGGACTATAGTCAGGCGGTGGCGATGCCGTTTACCACGAGCGTCACGCTGTCAGACCGAGAACTGGATGCAGCCGATGACTACAATGGCGCGACGATCGCGATTAGCCGTAATGGCGACGCATCGGCAAATGACCATTTTGCCTTCCAGAGCGGAGACGGCCTGACGCTGTCCGGTAGCGACATTCAGTATCAGGGCGCGACAATCGCCACTTTTAGCGTGAGCGAAGGCGAGGCGAAGATTGTCTTTACCGACAGCGTCACTAAAACGGTAGCCAATCAGGTTCTGCATCAGGTGACTTACCGTAATGATGGTGATGCGGCGGGGGCATCAATTCCACTGAATATCGTCTTTAGCGACGGCGGTAAGGAGACTAGTCTGCTATTGACGCTGGTGGAGAACAAAGCGCCGATCGTGGATAACGAGGGGTATGTCCCGCCGTCTGGCATGGCTGGGCAGCATTACGAACAAATGCTTCCTGACGATCTGTTCCGCGATCCTGAAAATGGTGCGCTGACGCTACAGGTCAATGGCCTTCCGGCTGGTTTAACCTTCGATTCAGACACACGCACGATTTCCGGTACGCCAGCACTCAATGGTGCGGGAAGCTTCTCTATTACCGTCGTGGCGACCGATGCATCGGGTGAACAGGCGGAGCAGACGATTACGCTGACTATTGTCTCCGATCCTACACAAATGCCGGCGCTCGGCGGTGAGTCCAGCTCTCTTCAGAATGACTATGCCCTTGATGGCTACGACTCCAATAATTATGTTGATGTGCTGACAGGCGTAAAAGACAGCCAATTGTCCGCGGATGGCAAAACGCTTTATGTCGTGAGCTCACCTGATAGTGGGTCAGCGGTACTGAGCGTCTTTGTGCGCAATGCGGAAGGGAAATTCACCCTGTCGCAAACCTTCTTCAACTACCGCTCCGTCTATAACAATGAGACAGAGCAAACCGATAACGTTGTGGACAATGCCGGATTGGCCGGTGCATCAGATGTGATTCTGTCTTCTGATGGACAGTACCTGTATGTGGTGGGTAGCGAAGGCAATGCAGTCACGATCTTCAGCGTTGGCAGCGACGGTGAACTGACGCAAGCCGGTATCCTTGATCAAACGTTGCTGGGCGATCATTCTCTGGACGTGCGCTCCCATATTGTTTCGCAAGGCGATTACCTCTATATAACGGCTGCTCAGTCCAACAGCGATACTGACGGCCGCAGCGTGCTGGTGTTTAAGCGCGGGGCGGACGGTACGCTAGCGGTGGTTTCTCAGGCCGATAATCTGATCGGTGCGAGTCGTCTTGTGCTGGATCCAACCGGGCGTTATTTGTTTGTTGCCGGCGCTGGGGATGCGGTCGGAGTCACCGCGTTCAGCATCGATGTGGAAGGCAAACTGAGCCAGCTTTCCCAGATTCGTGCTGAAGGTGACAACCTGTACTACATCCGTTCGCTGGCTCTTTCTCCTGACGGTAAAACCCTATATGCGATTAATTCCGATGGGGAAAATCACACGCTGAATACCATCACGGTGGGAGCTGATGGGGCGCTAACGCTTGCAGAAACAACGGCAATCACCGATGACGGTGGCGATTCCGGCGAGGCGTTAGCGACCGATCTGGTCGTTTCTGCCGATGGCACAGCCCTGTTCGTGATCGGGAAGAACATTTCTGTATTCTCCCGCGCGGACGATGGCAGCCTGACGCTGAAAGACACCCTTAGCGGTGGTTGGGATAGCCCGATTGGCATTTCTTTCTCCGATCTGCAAAAGGTGGAACTGAGTGCCGATGGCAAGCAGCTCTATCTGACTGGTGGCGATAAGGTCCATGTTCTGAATGTCGGCATCGCCGGTGCAAGCTATACCGAAGGTAACGATGCCACAGTGCTACTGCCGTCAGGTCGTCTGTCCGATCCGCAGCTCGATGCGTTAAATAACGGTGTGGGTGATTATAACGGTGCCAGTATCACCGTTGGTCGGGAAAATGGTGGGCTACCGGAAGATACCTTTGGTTTTAAGGCCGAAAACGGTTTAACGCTTGATGGCAACACTATCCTGAAAGGTGGCGTCGCGATCGCGACCTTTACGCAAGTGGATGGGGCGCTGACGATTAAATTTATCGCAGCGGTAACCAAAACCGATGCGCAGAATGTGCTGCGCCAAATTACTTACCAGAACACCAGTCAGGATCCTGAACAAGCAGGATCGTCGCCGACCTTCACTTTCAGTATTAATGACGGTGACAATAACACCGCTAACATGGATATCACCGTCAATCTCGTTGGCGTGAACGATCCGGCGATATTGAATACAACGGTGCTCAACCCACAGGTTCCGGGCAACGGTGAATTCGTTAAGCTGTTTAAAGATACCCAAATTGACACCATTGAGAGCGGACAAACCCTCTGGCAGGTCGTGTTAACGTTTGATGTCTCAGGGCCTAACGAAACGATTAGCGTGGATGGCAGCACGATTGTGCTCGAAAAATCCAATGGTGTTCCACGCACCGCCAGCGGCTTGCAATATTCTGTTGATGTGAAGGACGGTAAAGCGACGGTCCTCCTGTATGTCGGGAGAGACGCGAGTGGAACCGCAGAGATTATTGACAGCATCGGCTACAACTATCTGGGCAGCGCTCCCAGCGGTGAACGCCATGTCACCTTGATGATCAAGGAAAATGATTATAACGGCACCGCACCGGAAACCACGCTGGAACAGGCGATTACGCTGACGCTGGTGCCTGCGGCAGAAACCAATACCGCGCCGATTATCACGGTTCCGGGGACGACGCCGATGTATACCGAACGCGCTGACCCTATCGTGCTGGCACCGGACGCGACGGTGTCTGATGCACAGATGGACAAACTCAATGGTGGCAAGGGCAACTACGACGGCGCGACGCTGAAGATTACGCTGGGCGACGGTAAAACGGCGCTGGATAAGCTGGGCTTTAGTGCTGAAAAAAGTGCTGACAACGGCCTGACGTTATCCGGCAATACGCTTCAGAAAGACGGCGTCACTATTGCTCAGGTCAGTAATCAGGATGGCGTACTGACGATTCGCTTCAACGCGAATGCAGGCACAATCCCGACCACGGAAGACGTACAGAATACGCTGCGCCAGATTACCTACGCCAGCGACAGCCGTACGCCAGCCGCGCAGGTTGCGGTGACGGTGACGCTGTCCGATCGCTATCTGGACTCTCAAGTCACGGCCTTGTCGGTAGCGATTACCGCGATCAACGACACGCCTGTCGTGGCGAACGATCCGGTGCTTTCTGCCGATGAACTGCGTTTGGTGAATACCTACACCGCGATTAGCGGGCTGGGCACGTTGACGGCGGCCGCCCGTACGACCGATGGGCTGTCGCTGTATGTCAGCGATGATAAAGGCGCGATTGCTTTATTCCAGCGTGATGCGAACAGCGGCGAATTGACCTATGTGCGCACCTTCACGGCGGCAGAGGGCGTGACAGGAATAAGCCAGCTACAGGTTTCTGCCGATGGCAACAGCGTGTATGCGCTGCGTGCCGACGGCAATGCGATTGTCTGGTTTAGCCGGAATGGTGAAGGCAATCTGGAACATAAAGAAACCATCGTTGATGACTACGAGATACACAACAGCAACCTTTACGACATCAAAGGGGTCACCCTGTCTGATGATGGCAAGACGTTGTATGTCATCAACAACTACAACCTTCTCTGGTTTACCCGCGATTCAGCGACAGGCAAGCTTGCTTATGCTGGGCTTATCGAAGGCGGTATGTGGAGTGAACCTTACCTGTGGCAATCCAGCGAAATAGTCAGCCGTGGCAATCTGGTATTTGTTACTACGAATGCTAATGATGGTTCATCGCTGATTGTGTATACGCGTGGCGATAGCGGTGAGCCGACGCTATTGGGATATGTGCGCCAGTTTACGGATGCGCAAGGAAATTCGGTGACGTTATCTGGGCTGGAGCAACTCACGGTCAGCGCCGATGGCCGCAGCATCTTTGTCGCCAGTGCAGGGCAGATCGATGCCTTCTCGCTGGACACCGCTACGGGAACCTTTACGCACCTTGCTCGCGTTGCGGCAGAAGGCACGGTGAACCATATCGCCCTTGCTGCGGATACGCGGGTGCTGTACGTCACGCAAAGCGACGGAGCGCTCACTCGCTATGTATTGAACGGCGAGACGCTGACAAAACTCGATACGCTGAAAAACGCTGGTACAGGCTTCACTCATCTGCTGCCGATTGACGGTGGTCTGATTACGCTCGGCAACGGCGTGTCGGTGCTGGATGAGGCTTCTCGCCTGCCGGTTTATCGCGTTGATGGCCCGGCGGTGATCGTCGCGCCTTCTATCGTTCTCAGTGATGCAGAACTGGATGCACTGAACGGCGGGGCGGGAAATTATCAGGGTGCCTCCATCACGCTACAGCGCGGTGAAACGGCCTCAACAAGCGATCGCTTCGATTTTACTGCGGGTAACGGTTTCACCTTGGCGAATGGCGTCATTAGCAAAGACGGGCAAGCGGTAGCCACCTTCGCGCAGGCGGACGGCAAGCTAACCGTGATCTTCACTGCTGCCCTTTCTCGTGCGGATACGACGGTGCTGGCACGCCAGATTAGCTGGGCGACGAGCGCACCGCTGACGGGGAGCGCGACATCGCTGACGCTGGTGCTTAATGACGGCACAGCCGATTCCGCTCCGCAGGTGCTCGACGTTACGCTGTCGAGAGAGGTGAACCTGCCGCCAGTTGGTCATGCAGAGCAGTTCACGCCGCCAGCGGCACAGGCCGGCACCCGCTGGTCTTATACCTTACCGAGTACGCTATTTACCGATCCTGAAAATAATGCGCTGACGTTTACCGTTGATGATGCGCAACTGCCAGAAGGCGTGCGTTTTGATAGTGCAACACGGACGCTCAGCGGCACGCCGTCAGCGGCTGGTGTGTTCAACCTGACGATTACCGCCAGAGACAGCGCGGGTAACACGACGGCGCTGAATGTGGTGCTGACGATCAATGCTGCCTCGACGCCAGTCGATCCCGGTACACCAACAGAGCCAGTGAACCCTGATAACACCGCGACAGCGGCACCAGTGATTCTGGTGCAGAGGGGCGTAAGCCTGCCTGTTGATTCGGGTGACAGAGAACGCGAACAGCCGCTGGGGGCGATTGTCGCCGATCTGTCTCGCCCGGAAGCACAACCGCGACCAAGCAACATCGTCACTGAACCTGTACGCCAGCGTGATGCCGATACGTCACGCCAGTCGGATGCCCCTTGGGTGCTCGATCCCGTCATGTCATCGCTGATGCCGACGCTGGAGCAGGTCAACTTCTCTTCACGCGCTGAGGCGTCTATTCGCGATAACGCCGCGCTGCGTTCGGCTGATTCCAACCTGTTCCTGAGCGTGCGCGGTCAGACAACGTCGCTGGAATCGGCTTTCAGCAGCGTGCAGGGCGCGTTACAGCCGGATGCCTCCGGCACACTCGCCTTTAGCTTGCCGCAGCGCATGTTCAGCGTGCGTGAAGGTAATGCCACGCTGACGCTGCAACTGGCGAACGGGCGTCCGCTGCCTGCGTGGGTGCAGTTCGATGCCCGCAACGGCGTGGTGCGCATTACCGATGCCAGTGCGGTGCAGGTTAATCAGATCCAACTGGCGCTGAAAGCGCAGGCCGCAGACGGCACCAGCCGAATCGTACCGATTACGCTGCAAACCGGACAGGGCGATGGCGCAGAGATGACAACTGACCGTGGCGCGATGCAATTACCTGCACACTCTGTTGTTCCCACTGCCGCAGACCCGGCTGAAAACCGGGATGCAGAACGGTTAGCGCCAGCGGGGAAAACCGCCTTTACCGAACAACTGCGCCAGCATCAACCAGAACAGGATGCGCTGCTGGCGGCGCTCAGTGAGCTGAGCAGTCTGCGTACATAGCACACGTAGGCTGAATATTAAGACGAGATTTTATTTACTTATACCCTAAATAATTCGAGTTGCGTGAAGGCGGCAACTGCACGAATCCCTAGGAGCTTACACAGGTAAGTGACTGGGGTGAGTAAGGGCAGCCAACGCACAAGCAGCTTGAAGTATGACGGGTATAACCACTAACCCGGGCGCTTGCAGGTGGTAACCAACCCACCGCCTGCAAGATGAAGGGAACAGACAAATACAAGATGGGGAGAACCCGGGTGAATCAGCACATAGCGCATTTCTGGGATAGCCAGCAACACGATAGTCAGCAGCAGAACGTTCAACATGAGGCTACACCACGCACCGCAGGTTCTCGGGCGTTACGGATCGCAGTAGCTCTTGCCTGTCTGGGGCTGGCTGGCTGTGCCGTCAAACCAGAGCCGGTTACGATCGAACAGCAGGTCGCACAGGCGCTGAGCGACAGAACACAGATGTTCGCTAATCAGGAACCGGTGCGCGGCACGATCACGCTGGATGAGGCGATTGCCCGTGCGCTGAAATATAACCTGCAACAGCGGGTCGCGCTGATGGAACAGGCGATGGAAGATGACCTGTTGGGCGTACAGAATCTGGATATGCTGTTACCGAAACTGACCGCGCGCGCCGGGCTACAAACCCGCGATAACGTGGCCGGTTCCAGCAGCCAGTCGGTCACCACTGGGCGGCAGTCGCTGGAAGCGTCCACCAGTCAGGATCAGACTATGCGCACCGCCGATCTGACGATGAGCTGGAACGTACTGGACTTCGGTATCAGCTACTTCAACGCTAAAGTGCAGGCGAACAAATCGCTGGCGGCGGAAGAGCGTCGTCGTCGCGTGGTGGCCGATATTACCCGTCAGGTGCGTACCGCTTATTGGGAAGCGGCCACGGCGCAGCGTTTGCAGCCAGAAGTGACCACCGCGCTGACGCAGGCGCGTCAGGCGCTGGAATATGCGCGTCAGACCGAACAGCAACGCCTGTTGGCACCAGTTGAAGCGCTGCGTTTCCAGAAGAACATGCTGGAGATGGTGCGTCAGTTGGAAATCGTCGACAGCGATCTGGTGGTGGCAAAATCTCGTCTGGCGGCGCTGATGAACCTGCCACCGTCGAGCAAATATGACGTCGTCGTGCCGAGCGAAAGCAGCCTGGTCGCACCGAAGATGGCCTACTCGCTCGACGATTTGGAAAACTTCTCGATGGTTAAACGCCCGGAAGTGCGTGAAGAGAGCTATCTGGCACGCAATAGCGTACTGGAAACCCGTAAATCGCTGCTGCGACTGCTGCCGGGCGTGTCACTGTTTGCCGGTATCAACGGTGACAGCAACAGCTATCTGGTTAATCACCAGTGGGCTAACGCAGGAGTTCAAGTCAGTGGCAACCTGCTGAACGTGCTGTCGTGGTCATCGGTGAAACGTGCCGGACAGGCGAATGAAGATCTGGCGGAAGTTCGTCGTCAGGCGCTGCGCATGGCGGTGCTGACACAGGTGAACGTCGCCTGGCAGGAATACCAGCAGAGCACGCGGATGTTTGGTCGCTATCAGGAACTGGCGCGAATTCAACGCGGCATCCTTAATCAGACCACGCTCAGCGTACAGCATCGTGCCGAAACGCAGATGGAACAGGTGCGCGTCAGCACGGAAACCATTCTGACCACCCGCGCGCGTGACCGCAGCTTTGCCGATGTGCAGAACGCGCTGGGTGCGGTGTATCAGGCTGCCGGGCTGGATGTGCTGCCGGATAACGTGAATGATGTCAGTCTGGCGGCGCTGAGCAGCTCAATTGCCCGCACCACGGGTAACCTTGAGAAAGGCGGCGTTGCGGTACCACGTCTGTCCCTGTCAACACCCGCTACGCCTGCCACCACGACGGCTTCGGCTAAAACAGCATCCACTCCATCCGTAGCACCTGTTGTGACGCCGATTGCCTCGTCTGCTGCGACATCATCGGCTGGCGCGGGTAAGCCTTATCGCGTGGTGAACACGGACATGTGGGATAACCTGCAATCCCTACAGGCGGGAGGTTCGCGTTAATGGCTTTCGGCATAATGCGTCCGCTATTGCTGGTCAGTATGTTAGGTCTGCCCCTGTTGGGGCAGGCTGTGACAACGGGAGACATTCGTGTACAGCTTAGCGCACAGCGCTATACCGTGTTATCCAGCGAAATTGCGGGGAAAGTGACGGATATTGCGGTGAAAGAGGGCGAACACTTCAAGCAGGGCGATACGCTGGTGACGTTTGACTGCACCGTGCTGCGTGAAAAACTGAACTACTCAAACGCCGCAGAGAATGCTGCGCGTAAGAAGCTGGCGATTGCCGATCGGCTGGATAAGCTCAATTCGATCAGCCTGTCTGATGTCGATCAGGCGCGATCGTCGGTGTCGATGGCGCAGGCTGAAAGCGGCGTCAATCGCGCCATGCTGCAACGCTGTGTCATTAAAGCCCCGTTCTCTGGTCGCGTAACGGAAACCAAGGTGAAGCGTTGGGAATCTGTGCCGGAAGGCAAAGAGCTGCTAGCGATTTATGATGACAGCGCGTTTGAGCTGGAAATGATCGTGCCATCGCGCTGGCTGGTGTGGTTGAAGCAGGGCAGCGCCTTTCAGGTCACGCTGGATGAAACCGGCCTGAGCTATCCGGCGGAAATCAGCCGACTCTCTTCGGCGATCGATCCGGTCAGTCAGTCGGTAAAAGTCTTTGGTCGGATTACCCAATCCACCGCCGGATTGCTGCCGGGCATGAGTGGCGTAGCGCAAATTAGTGACGTAGCACAGGCAGTGTCGCCTGATGCAGGCAGCGTATCGCCATGACCGATCGAAACACCACGACAGCAGCGCAAACCGAACAGGATACCCGGCTGGCGCTGTTGGTCGAGCTGTTGCAACTGCAAAGCCGTGCCAGAGCGCGTGAAACGCTGGATGAACTGGCGTTTTTTATCGTCAATGAAACCCACAATGTCGTGAAGTATCGGCAGGCGCTGTTGTGGGACTGTGATAAACGGCGCTTGCAGGCGGCTTCCGGGCTGGCCTCGCTCGATCACAACGCGCCGTTTTGTACCGAATTTAGCCGCCTGTGCCGTCAGTGGCAGGAAGAAGGGCGTCAAACGCAGGCGCTGCAATGCCGCGAGCTGCCTGCCGATGACCAGATTTTGTGGCAGGAACATCTGCCGGAATTTTTACTCTGGCTACCGCTGCGTTTAGCGCAGGGCGATACGCCGCTGGTGCTGGTGTTAGCACGGGACAGCGCGTGGCTGCCTGCCGAGATCGTGCTGCTGGAAAAATTGGCGGACGCGTATGCTCACGCGTGGGCGAGTTTGCAGAAACAACGTCGGCGGCAGACGAATACCAGCCCGAAGAAGCGTCGTTTGATTCTGGCTGGAATCGTGGCGCTGGCGCTGATCTTATTGATCCCCGTTCGGCAGTCGGTGCTGGCTCCGGCTGAGATCGTCGCGCATCGTCCGGTGATGGTACGCGCGCCCGTGGCGGGCGTGGTTGATGACATTCTGGTACGGCCTAATCAGGCCGTTAGCGCCAATCAGCCGCTGGTGCGACTGGATGTGCGCGAACTGGAAAATCGACTGGAATCGGCCCGACAGGCTTTTGCTACCGCTGATGCTCAGTATCGTCAGGCACAGCAGCAGGCGCTGTTCGATGCCAATAGCAAGGCCAGTCTGGCCGTACTGCAAAGCCGCCGCGAACAGGCGCAGAGCGAGATGGACTTTCTGCAACGTCAGCAGGAACGCATGCAGCTTGCTTCCCCGCGCGGCGGCGTGGCGATTTTTGACGATAGCAGCGACTGGATTGGGCGCTCGGTGGCGGTGGGAGAACGTATCATGATGATCGCCGATCCGCACGATGTTGAGCTGGAGATCCAGTTGCCGGCGGCGGATGCGATTGCGCTGGAACATGGCGCGGACGTGCGCCTGTTCCTCAATGTGGCGCCGAATTCGGCACAGGACGCGCAGCTGGAGCAGATTGGCTATCGCGCCGCGCCGACGCCGGACAATGTGATGGCCTATCGGTTGCGCGCACGCTTTACACAGGATGATCCGCAGCTGCGCGTGGGCCTGAAAGGGACCGCCAAGCTGTACGGGAAACGCACGGTGCTGTTCGTTTACCTGCTGCGTAAACCGCTGGCGTCACTGCGCGTCTGGCTGGGTGTCTAACGATGGCCGGAGACGCGACGCCGGTCGCTGGGCTCAGCCCGCTGCGCGATGAACTGATCCTGCATGCTGGGCCCGCTAACCGTGACGGATCGCCTAGCTGGACGCTGGAAGATCCGCTGCGTGGCCTCTATTTTCGTATCGGTTGGGCGGAAATGGCGATGCTATCGCGCTGGTCGATGGGGAACGCTGCGCAAATTGTTGCCGAGGTTAACCAGACTTCTGCGCTGATACTTGATGACAGCGATGTGCAGTACTTCAATCGTTTCTTGCAGGCCAACAGCCTGACGCGGGTTTCTGGCGATGAGGCGATGGCGCAGTTTGCTCGTCAGGTGGAACAGTCGCGCGTTTCGATCTGGCGCAAGCTGTTGAAGAACTATCTATTTTTTCGCATTCCCTTGTGGCACCCCGATCGCTTTCTGGGCGCGACACTGCCGTGGATCGAGCCGTTTTTCAGCCGGACTTTTCTCAAGCTGACGCTGGTGGTGGCCGTGCTGGGGCTCTTCCTCGCCGGACGCCAGTGGGAAACGTTCAAGCATACGTTTCTGCATTTCTTCACGCTGGAAGGCGCAGCGTTGGCGGGGCTGACGCTGTGTTTTACCAAGATTCTGCATGAGTTCGGCCACGCCTACACCTGCAAGCGCTTTGGTGCGCGGGTTGCCACCATGGGCGTCGCCTTTCTGGTGATGATGCCGGTGCTGTACACCGATACGTCCGGTTCGTGGAAACTCACCCGCCGTCGGCAGCGGATGGCGATTGGTGCCGCGGGCATGATGACCGAACTGGTGCTGGCGGCGTGGGCGACGCTGGCATGGAGCTTCTTGCCGGACGGCATGCTGCGCAGCGCCGCGTTTATGCTGGCGACGACAACCTGGATTATGACGCTGGCGATTAACCTCAGCCCGCTGATGCGCTTCGACGGCTATTTCCTGCTTTCCGATGGATTACAGATGCCGAACCTGCAAAACCGAGGCTTTGCTATCGGCCGCTGGCAGATGCGGGAATGGCTGTTCGGTTTAGGCGATGCCCCGCCGGAGCTCTTTCCGCGCTGGCTGCAACGTACGCTGGTGGGTTATGCCTTTGCGGTGTGGATATACCGTTTCTTCCTGTTTACCGGTATCGCGATTCTGGTTTACCACATGACGTTCAAACTGCTGGGTATGCTGCTTTTCGCGATTGAAATCGGCTACTTCGTGGTGATGCCGGTGGTGAATGAAGTACGTGAGTGGAGTAAACGCCGTAAGGATTATCGTATGAACCGTAATATGACGACAACGCTGACCGTGAGCGCTGTGGTTCTGCTCTTGTTGATGATTCCCTGGCAGCGCGGCGTGTACGCACCGGCGCTGCTGCGGGCGGAACAGCAAAGCAGCCTGTATATGCCCGTACCTGCGATGATTCAGCGCATTGACGTGCAGGTTGGGCAGCCCGTGCGTGCGGGGCAGACGCTGTTTACGCTGTCGTCTGACGCGCTGGCGCATGAACGGCAACAGCTAGAGCGACAAATCGCTACGCTGAACTGGCAAAGCACCTTTCAGGTATTCAACAAGGAAGCGGCTGGCGATCACCAGCGGGTGAAGCAGGAGCACGAAGCGGCGTTGCAAAAGTTACAGGTATTGCAGCGTCAGTCGGAACAACTGACGGTGCGTGCGCCGATAGACGGCGTGGTGGCAGACATGGCGACGCCGCTGGAAACCGGTGAGTGGCTGGGGCAGGGGGAATGGCTAGCGGTCGTCACCAAGCCAACCGGCGGGCTGGTGGAAGCGTTCGTGTCGGAAAAAGACTGGCAGCGGCTCCGCACGGGCGCAAAGGGGACGTTTTATTTACAGGACGTGAGCCGCTCGTCGCTGCCGCTTACTATTGTGGAGATTGCCAGCACAGCAACCCGCGATCTGAACGCCGCGCCGGAGTTGGCATCCATTTATGGCGGCGATATTGCCACGTTGAGCGACGCACAGCGCAAGCTGCACCCTGAACAGGCCGTTTATCGCGTGCTGCTCAGTCTGCCTGACGATTATCGTGCTCAGCCGCAGGTGCTGCGCGGCACGGTGGTGATGGACGGTGAGGCGCAAAGCCTGCTGATTCGCGGCTGGAAAGTGGTGTCTGCTGTATTGATTCGCGAGCTGTCATTCTGATCAGTTTTAATTTCTGCGATGTCGATCCTGACTTTCTTCCCGCTATTGCCAGATTCTTGTTGTTGCTGGCAGTGGCGTGAAGGAGGGCGCTTATCCCCCTCGATTATGTTGTTCCTGTGATCTCCATTCTATCTGTTTAAAATAGCTGATTTTTTTACATTAGTGGCAAGGCTGCGACGTGACATCGAGATACACGGGGCTACCACGGTGCGAGGTGTCCCTGCGGGAACCTCATCACCGTGTTTCCCCTAATATCTGGCATTGACCGTTACCTTGAACCGCCGCGATGAAAATTATGATTTAACTGACTGAACACAAGAGGGCTGACTGTGAAGCGATCTGTCTTGTTGTTGGTGGGGGCCATGCTGGCACCCTATGGCTATAGCGCGCAGGATAATGCGGTGTCGTTATCCGTTTCTGGTTTGAATACCGTTCTGGATAACGGCTTACTAAAAGTCGCGTTCGGGGAGGATGGCAGCGCGGTGAGGATGGTGACGGGAGGCAAAAATATCGTCACTAACCTGTCCGGCGCGGCGCGCGACCCAAGCAAAATGCGTAGCGCTTATCTCGATTACTATATTAACGATGCTCATGCTAAAGGCGTCAAAGATTTTGTCCCCGAGCGGGTAGAGGTGCTGCGCAACGATCGAGATATAGCGCATGTGGCCTATATCGACGACCGGGACGGGCTGTTACGGCTTGAATATCACCTGATTATGCGTCGCGGCGTTAGCGGGCTTTATAGCTATGTGGTGGCCGAGAATAGCGGAAGTCAGGACGTTAAAGTCAGTGAATTGCGCAACGTCTATCGCTTCGATCCCGCCCGGTTAGATCATCTCTACAACGGCGATCGTCAGGGTAAGCCGCTGCTCTACAGCCAGCTTGAAGCGTCGCCGAAGGTGCAGGATGAAACCTGGCGATTGCCGGATGGCAGCATTTATTCCAAATATGATTTTGCTGGCTATATGCGTGCTGCGCCTTTCTGGGGCGTTTTCGGCAATGGCGTGGGGGCGTGGCTGATTCACGGCAATCGGGAATATTTCTCCGGCGATGCGCTCAAGCAGGATCTACTGGTACATCAGGATGCGATCATTCTGAACTACATGACGGGCTCGCACTTTGGTACGCCGGATATGGTCGCCCCGCCGGGCTGGAAAAAATTCTACGGTCCGTGGCTGCTGTATATCAATCAGGGCGATATCGAACAAATGCTGGCGGGTGCTCAGCGTCAGGCGCTGACGGAAGCCGTTAGTTGGCCGTACAACTGGGTCAACGATTCCCGCTATGCGCGCGATCGCACGCAGGTGAGCGGACGCATTGCCAGCCAGCAGTCGGTGACCGTCGTGCTTTCGTCATCGCTGGATGAACCGTTCGATGTGCAAACCCGTGGCTATTCGTATCAGGCAACGACAGACACGCAGGGGAATTTTGCAATTTCCCATGTCCGTCCGGGCAACTACCATTTGGCGGTATACGCCAACAGCGGTACGCAGCCGGGGATATTGGCAGAACAAACGTTGTCCGTTTCCGGTGATAAGCAAGCGCTGCCTGTGATAACCCTACCGAAAGCCGAATCGGTTGTTTGGGCGATTGGGCAGGCCAATCGGCAGGCGAGTGAATTCCGTTTTGGCAATGAGGCACGCAACACCCGCTGGCAGCATGAGGTTCCGGCAAACCTGACGTTCGATGTTGGCCGCAGCGACTATCAGCACGACTGGTATTACGCGCAGACCAAACCGGGAAAATGGGATATCCGTTTTGCCCTGCAACCTGAGAAAAAAACCTATTTTCTGAATATCGCACTGGCGGCCGCGAGCAACAGCGGCATGAGCGAGCCGACCATGCCACAGCTGGCGATAGCAGTGAACGGCAGTACGCTGGAAACGCTGACTTACGAAAACGACAAAACCATTTATCGCGGCGCGCTACAGAGTGGTCGTTATCACATCGCCCGCATCCCTGTGTCATCCCACTTTCTGAGAAATGGCAACAACACGATCACGCTGCAATTAAAAGGCGGCAGCGTGATGTATGACGTGGTGACATTAAGCGAGGAATAAATCCAGTTTTAACAAGGTGAAGCGCTGAGTTTCGCAGAGCAGTGGGCAGGGATAGCCCACGATAAAAAATCGCAGGAGCGATTTTCAACAACGCAAAGCGTTGGCCCAGAGGGGCGTGGGCAGGGATAGCCCACGATAAAAAATTATTTCTGTTCGCTGTGGAGCAATTGCGCCATTTCTTCATCGGATAGTTGGGTAACGCGCTGAACTAATTCCTGCTCCATCTCACTTTGCAGCAACTGGCGGGCGATGTTGAGTGCGCTGGCCTTCATCCCTTCTTGTTTTCCTTCGCCGTGGCAGCCTATTTATTGGTTGTATTTTATGTAGCCTAAGAGAGGGTTTCGTGCGTTACACGGCCTCCATTCATATGCTAAACCGTATACGCGCCCGACGCAGGGCGCTCAATCGCCGCCGCCCTACGAACCCAGGCTTCCGGCTAAATTATGCCGCTACGCGGTTCTATCGGTGTTCATGATCGCTAATCGAGCCTCCAGTGACGCGTTCCCTACGCGACACTGGCTTTCGCGACGTCCTGTCGCTCACTCGGCGTTCATGAATACCGCTGCATAATTTTGTATGCCGGATAACGGCATAATCGATCATCAGTCGTGGAGTCTATGTATAAAAATCTTGGTAGGGGAGAGTGAACCAGACACGTCACTGAGTTAAATCCTCCCCCTGTGAGGGGGAGGATGAGAAGGAAGATTAGTGGGAACTGCCTTTTGATGCGCCGACGCCGGTTTGTGAGCGGACAAACTGTGCATGGAAGCGTGCGCGTTCCTGCTGTCCGGCTTCGGAACGATCGGTGATGGAGAAGAACCAGATACCGATAAACGCGACCAGCATGGAGAACAGTGCTGGATAATCATAGGGATAAATAGGGGTGGCATGACCGAGGATTTTCACCCAGATTGTCGGCCCCAATATCATCAAAATGACAGCGGTCAACAGACCCGCCCAACCGCCAATCATCGCTCCGCGCGTGGTTAGCTTCGACCAGTACATGGAGATGATAATAATCGGGAAGTTACAGCTCGCGGCGATGGAGAACGCTAACCCGACCATGAAGGCGATGTTCTGGTTCTCAAACAGGATACCGAGCGAAATAGCCACCACGCCCAGCACCAGTACGGTGATTTTCGAGACTTTCAGCTCATCACGCTCCGTCGCTTTTCCTTTCTTGATCACGTTAGAGTAGAGATCGTGGGATACGGCAGAAGCGCCCGCCAGCGTTAGACCGGCGACGACGGCCAAAATGGTGGCAAAGGCCACGGCGGAGATAAAGCCAAGGAAGAAGTCACCGCCGACCGCATCGGCCAGATGTACTGCTGCCATGTTATTTCCACCGATGAGCGCGCCCGTTGCGTCCTTAAACGCAGGATTGGCGCTGACTAGCAGGATGGCACCAAAGCCGATGATGAAGGTCAGGAAGTAGAAATAGCCCATGAACCCGGTGGCATAGAACACGCTTTTTCGTGCTTCTTTCGCATCGCTGACGGTGAAGAAACGCATCAGGATGTGAGGAAGACCGGCTGTACCGAACATCAGACCTAACCCGAGGGACAACGCAGATATCGGGTCGGAAACCAGCCCGCCGGGGCTCATGATCGACGCACCTTTTGGGTGAACCGCCATCGCCTGTTTGAACAGTGTATCAAAGCTGAACCCTACGGATTTCATGACCATCACAGCCATGAAGGTGGCACCGAACAGCAGCAGGACCGCTTTGATAATCTGTACCCATGTGGTGGCGAGCATGCCGCCAAACATCACGTACATCACCATCAGAATACCGACCAGCACCACGGCAATGTGGTAATTGAGGCCGAACAGTAGCTCGATGAGTTTCCCCGCGCCCACCATCTGCGCGATGAGATACAAGGCCACAACCACCAGCGAGCCACAGGCGGAGAGGCTGCGGATCGGGCGCTGTTGCAAACGATAAGATGCGACGTCAGCAAAGGTATAACGCCCGAGATTACGTAGCCGCTCTGCGATCAGAAACAGAATAATTGGCCAGCCAACCAAAAAGCCGAGTGAGTAAATCAAGCCGTCGTAGCCGGAGGTATAGACCAGCGCAGAGATACCGAGGAAGGATGCAGCGGACATGTAGTCGCCTGCAATCGCCAGCCCGTTCTGGAAACCGGTGATGTTGCCGCCAGCCGTGTAGTAATCACTGCGTGAACGCGTTTTCTTCGATGCCCAGTAGGTGATATACAGCGTACCGCAGACGAACAGCAGAAACATCACGATGGCTTGAATATTCAACGGCTGGCGCTGGACATCTCCCGTGAGTGCATCTGCTGCCCACGCAAGCACTGGCAGCGTCAAAAGCCCGAACAGCATTATAAAGCGTATTTTCATTGCTTTACCTCATCCAGTAACTGCTTGGTCAGACGATCAAATTCACCGTTAGCGCGATACACATAGACGCCGGTCAGAATGAAGGAAATCACAATCAATCCCACACCCATCGGAATGCCACGGGTAATGCTGGAGCCTGGAGCAATCGGCGTTCCCAGCCAGCCAGGTGCAAAGGCGATGAGCAGAATAAAGCCGACATAAAGCACCAGCATGATCAGTGAAAGAAAAGCGGCAAAACGCTGTCGCTTGTTGACCAGTTCTCTGAATAAGGGGTGACTTTCAATCCGTTGATAAATGGCATCATTCATCGTAAGTCTCCAGTAATCTGTAGGGTTGAGTCTTGCCGCGACGTTACCGCCTGATTTATCGCCAGCCGCATCCCCGCAAGCCACGTCATGGCTTACGGGAATGAAGAGAGCGGTGGGTCAGGGGTTATTGAGAGGCGGTACTCATGGCCTGCTTTTCTTCGAGCAGTTTTTCGACGACGCCAGGATCGGCCAGCGTTGAGGTATCCCCCAGATTGCTGGTGTCACCGGCGGCGATCTTACGCAAAATACGACGCATGATTTTGCCGGATCGCGTTTTTGGTAAAGAGTCAGTCCAGTGCAGGATGTCCGGTGTGGCAATCGGACCGATTTCCTTACGCACCCAATTGCGGACTTCCGTATACAGCTCGCTGGATGGCTCTTCGCCGTGATTCAGCGTGATGTAGGCGTAGATGGCCTGCCCTTTCATATGGTGAGGAATGCCGACCACGGCTGCTTCGGCAATCTTGGGGTGTGCAACGAGCGCGGATTCGATTTCCGCCGTCCCCAGACGATGCCCGGAAACGTTCAGCACGTCGTCAACGCGGCCCGTGATCCAGTAATAACCATCTTCGTCACGGCGGGCACCGTCCCCGCTGAAGTACATGCCTTTAAAGGTAGAAAAGTAGGTTTGCTCAAAGCGGTCGTGATCGCCAAACAGGGTTCTTGCCTGACCCGGCCAGGAATCCACGATGACCAGATTGCCTTCCGCAGTGCCTTCTTGAGGGTTGCCGAGGTTGTCGACGAGCGCTGGCTGTACACCGAAGAACGGGCGCGTCGCGGAGCCGGCTTTCGGCTCAATCGCGCCGGGCAGAGGGGTGATCATGAAGCCGCCCGTCTCTGTCTGCCACCAGGTATCGACGATAGGGCATTTGCCATTGCCGATTTTGTTGAAATACCACTCCCAGGCTTCTGGGTTGATCGGCTCACCGACGGAACCCATGATCCTAAGCGATTCACGCGATGTACCCTCAATCGCTTTATCACCTTCCGCCATCAGCGCACGGATCGCAGTGGGGGCGGTATAGAGAATATTGACCTGGTGCTTATCAACCACTTGTGCCATGCGGCTGGCGTCCGGCCAGGTTGGTACACCTTCGAACATTAGCGTAATCGCACCGCATGCCAGCGGGCCATAAAGCAGGTAACTGTGCCCCGTGACCCAGCCAACATCCGCCGTACACCAGTAAATGTCGCCGGGATGATAGTCGAAGACATATTTGAAGGTCAGTGCAGCATAAACCAGATAGCCGCCAGTGGTGTGCAACACGCCTTTGGGTTTCCCCGTCGAACCTGACGTATAAAGAATAAAGAGCGGATCTTCCGCGTTCATCTCTTCTGGCGGGCAATGGTCGTCTGCTTTTTCAACCAGCTCGTGCCACCACAGATCGCGTCCGTCCTGCCATTCATTGATCTTACCCGTGCGGCGGAAAACGATAACGCTGGTAATGGTGGTGACGTTCGGGTTCTTTAACGCCTCATCAATATTCTTCTTCAGCGGAATCACACGTCCGGCGCGTACGCCTTCATCGGCGGTAATGACCAGTTTGGCGTTGGAATCGATGATACGCCCGGAAATCGCTTCGGGAGAGAAGCCCCCGAAGATCACCGAATGAATCGCCCCGATTCTGGCACAGGCCAGCATTGCCACGGCTGCTTCTGGCACCATCGGCATATAAATAGCAACGACATCGCCTTTTTTGACGCCCTGTGACTTCAGCACATTGGCGAAGCGGCACACGGACTGATGCAGTTCACGGTAGGTGACTTTTTTACTTTGTGTCGCGTCATCGCCTTCCCAGATGATGGCGGTTTGGTCGCCACGCTCGGCCAGATGGCGATCCAGGCAGTTTGCTGCCACATTGAGTGTACCGTCTTCAAACCAGCGGATACTGATGTGGCCGGGGTCGAATGAGGTGTTCTTGATCGTTTTATAGGGTTTGATCCAATCGACGATCTTTCCCTGCTCGCCCCAAAAGGCGGCGGGATCGTCGACGGACTGCTGATACATATTTTTGTATTGCTGAGCATTTATCAGTGCATTTTCCGCAATTGAAGCGGGAATAGCGTGTTTATTATGTTGTGTCATAGCGCTTCTCCTTAAACATGTTAATGCTATGTCAAATAATGGTTAATTCTAGTTAACCAGTTATCTTTGTTTCTTTTTTGCGCGATTGATCACGCAATGCAGGAAAAGCAGTGGGGCATGACTTAAAAGATAGCCTTTTGGTTCAGAAAACAGGCAATTTTTTCGTTGTAGTCAAAATGCAGTAAGTGATGTATGTCACAATATGACCGCCAGCAGAATTATCAGTGCTGTTATAATGTCATTAACGATCAATTCATTGTTTTCAATAGATTATATCTATTGTTATCAAGTTTTTGATCGCCCTTTACGATCAAAAGGCATAAAGATCCCGCTTATTCAGCCGATAGTAAAAATCCTGTTCAGAGTATATTCCTACGTAGGCCAGCTATTTAGCGTGTCCAACTGTGATCGGGGTGTTGAAATTTTGTTCTGGTTGTTAATTATATGTAGGCTATTAATGAAATAGATTTATCTGATTATCACCGAGCAGATAAGTGTGAATAATCTACACTTTAAGCGGGTTCTACCGCACAGATGTGAGCCTTCTTAAAAAGAGTAAAGATGCCGTGCGCTAGCCGCTAAAAAAAGAAAAATGAAGTGTTATTTTTTGTGTCTGATTCAGAAATATCCGGTTTCCAAAAATAAATAACATAGATATACCCGACATCACTGACGCTAAGTAAGGCGGCGGATGTTTGAGCCCCAGTAGCCTGAGGACGTGTAAACAGTCCCGGTTAGCGGAAATTCACTATTTTCATTAGGTGATTTTCTGGGGGGGAAGAACACTATTAGTCCGGAAACCTTTTAAATTCCGGTAGGTTGATTGCTTATCAATGGTGTGCCGTGGCGTCATGGTGCGCTGTGAGATATCTTTTTACATAGCATGATGCAGAGGAAACAATGAGTCTGATATTTGGCCGGAATGAGATTTTAGGCATGCTTTCTCAACCAGTTCAGAATGATAGACGTGCTGTGGCGGTGATTGACGAAAAATGTAAGGTCGTCTGTGCGAATTCTGCCTTCAACGCCCATTTTGGATTGCGTGCTGAAATGAATACGCCCGTCTCAATTGATGATGTACTCCCTATCAACGTGAAGTTTGCCTATCACGATTTTATGACGAATTCCAACATGTTGAGTACGCGTGTGGTTTCGGATTTGTTGTCTGATGGTTTTACCAAAAAGCAGTTAAGTACGCTGTCTTTTTCGAAGCTGAACGTTGAAAACCGAGTGCTCTCTCTGCTGATCCTAAACCAGGATGCGGTTGAGCCTTCGACGAATTTAGCGTCATAAGCTTGAGTAATCGGAGATTATCTGGCCGGAAGAATAGAAATGTGGTTTTTCCAGTGAAAAATAACGACAAAAGAAAAATTGTTGTCATTAATAACATTACTATGGCTGATTTAGTCTCGTTTTACCAACAGCAATCGATTGCGTGGGTTGTTTTTTGATATTTGCTGACGGCCAGTAGAACGATAAAGCAGCACCGATTTTTCATAAATGAAGAATTAAAGACGTTATTTATTAATCACGTTGCTATGAAAAATTAAGAAAAAATAGAGAGTTAACTATTTTATTGCATACAATATGCTTGTTTAAAATAAGCAGCGAAACGTTTCGATCTCCTCTGCCTTTCTTCTTGCTTACCCGCTCTTTCTCCTACCAGCTCGTGAATTATTCCTGTAAACATCACGGTTTATTAAATACGGATAATAAGCTCTGGAAATTTTCTTTATTTTTAGCGTATTGAATCCTAAAGGATGACAAATGAATAAGTAGACCCTCGTCTAATTATTGATGCGGTTGAGCCGATACCGTGTTTATCGCGATATAGCACGTTTTGATAAATCCGACGTCAGTTTTTATTAGTTATCGTATCGGTTTACCAATAGCGGCAACGTATTTTCCCTAATATTTCTGATTGATAACGGATGACTTTAATTATTTTTCGATTTCTGGTTCCCCTTTTTACTCTCTCGCTTGGCATAGCTTCTGAAAACAAGCGTTTCTTATGCGATAGGGGATAAATAATGGTTAAATTCCGTACCCACCTGTTGGCACGTACTTTACGTGCCGGGGTACTTGGGGCAGCGTTTGCCTCAGTGCTGCCAATGGCGGCGGCCTATGCTGCGTCTGCGGCACCTGTCCAGCAATATGGGGTGTCATCGGGCCCGCTCAATCAGGTGCTCAATCAATTTGCCCAACAGGCTGGCGTATTACTGTCTTACGATCCGGCAGTCGTGGCGGGTAAGCACGGTGCGGGGTTGCAGGGGAACTACAGCGTTGAGCAGGGTTTCCAGCAGATCCTCAGCAACAGCGGCCTAAGCGCACAATACAGTGCTGATGGCAGTGTGACGCTGGTGCAGCGCACGGTGAGTGAGCCCGTTCCCGTTTCTGCGCCTGTTGTCGCTAAAAACGATCGGATCGTCGTCACCGCTCCACCGAATACCGCGATGAAGCTGGATGTGCCGATTTCAGAGACGCCACGTGCGGTTTCGGTTGTGACAGAGCAGCAGATCGAAGAGCGCGGTGCGCAAAAGATCGATCAGGCGCTGCGCTATAGCAGCGGTATTCTGGCGACGCCATACGGACCGGACAATAAAGCCGAATGGGTAACTATTCGTGGATTTAGCGATCAGTCCCGATTCCAGAATGGCTTGGCTACGCTGAATGAAGATGGATTCTACGGCCAGCAGATTGAGCCGTTCGGCGTCGAGCGTATCGAAGTCCTGAAAGGCCCAGCCTCCGTTCTGTATGGGCAAAACCCGCCGGGCGGTCTGGTTAACGTCATCACTAAACGACCAACGCGTTTGCCGCAGGGAAAAGTGGAGCTGGAATACGGCTCTAACGACTATCGCCATCTGGCTGTCGACAGTGCGGGTCCGTTAAATGATGACGGCTCGGTGCTGTATCGGGTTGTTGCGCTAGCGCGTGATACCTCGGGCGAGATGGATTTCTCGAAGAGCAAGCGCCTTTATCTGGCACCGAGCGTCACGTTCCTCGGAGAAGACACGGAACTGACCGTGTTAGCCAGCTACATGGATACTAAATCTGACACGACAAACGGCTTTAAGCTGCCGTACGGTACATTACATGGCACGCCGTTTGGCAAAGTCGGCTATAAAACGTCGCTGGGCGAACCGGGAATGAACCGCCACGATACCCGGCAGTTCAGCCTGGGCTATGAGTTCACGCATCATCTGAACGACACCTGGACGTTCCACCAGAATGTGAATTACACCTATCTGAATTTGGATCTGCGCAATGCTTATGCGCTGAGTATGGCTAATGATCGTCAGGCTAATCGTGGGCTGACCTACCGTGACGGTTTTGCGCAAAACTGGGCTACGGATAATCGGTTAGTGGGTGAATGGCAGTGGGAAGATATTGAAAACACGCTATTGCTCGGGTTCGACTACCGCCGTGCCAATACACAAAGCCGCGATGGAAATCTGTACGCCTTTGGCAGTCCTATCGACATCTTTAATCCGGTTTATGGTAATTACACATTATCAGATAGCGACCTGTTCGCTCACCGCTCTGGCCGCCATCAGACTGGCTACTATGTTCAGAACCAGATTAAGTATGACGAGCGTCTGATCTTCTTGCTGGGTGGACGTTACGACGTGGCGAAGTCTCGCGATCGTAATTTCTCATCAGGCGCGGATACTCGCACCGACGATACCAAATTTACCAAGACTGCTGGGGTAATGTACCTGTTTGATAATGGTATTTCCCCTTACGTCAGCTATTCGGAATCGTTCCTGCCTGTGTCGGGTCGCGATGGTTATGAACGTCCTTATGTGCCGGAAGAAGGCCAGCAGACGGAAGTTGGCGTGAAATATACGCCGGAAGGCTTTAACGGTTATGCCTCTGCTGCCCTGTTTAATCTGGAACAGAAAAACGTCAAAACGACGGATCCTAAAAACCCGAGTCTAACTATTCAGGCAGGTGAGGCCCGTTCACGCGGCCTCGAGCTGGAATTGAGCGGTGAGGTTTATACCGGTCTGACGCTGACGGCAAACTACACATACAACGAAGTGGAGACCACTAAATCAGGTACCGTCGGTGAAGTGGGTAAACGCCTACCGGGCCTGCCTGAACATATTGTGTCTGGCTGGGCTAGCTATGCCTTTAACGGCAAGCTGGAAGGATTAAGTATCGGCAGCGGTGTGCGCTATGTGGGCAGCTCCTACGGTGACATTGCCAATTCAGCGGACATGAAGGTTCCTGCTTATACACTGTGGGATGCGATGATCGCCTATGATTTCAGCAAAGATTGGCGTTTGCAGGTTAATGCAACCAACCTGACCAACCGTGAGTATGTCAGCGCCTGTAACTACTGGTGCTACTACGGTGAAGGCCGTAACGTTAGCGCGAACGTCAGCTATCGCTGGTAATCTTCCTTCTCGACTCTTACTGAAAGAAGCCCTCGGGCTTCTTTCTTTTTGCATGCACGCCATGCAGCGCCCTCCTTTTTAGTGTAATCGACATGATAAATGTGAATAGTCGTTGACTTTGCTTTTAATGATAATAAAAATCATTTCATTGCTGTCACATTGAGCGAATACCGTGAAGAGTCCCGCCGCTGTCTGCCTCCATCAGCCTGAAACCTTAAACGTTCAGCAGATTTATCATGACCATCATGCCTGGTTGCAGGCGTGGCTGCGTCGGCGTTTGGGGTGTTCACAGCAGGCCGCGGATCTGGCTCAGGATACGTTTCTACGTTTGATCTGCTTGCATCAGGCCGATCGCATCCGTGAACCACGCGCCTGGCTGACGACGGTTGCCCACGGGCTGGTGGTGAATCACTGGCGACGTAAAGACATCGAGAATGCCTATCTTCAGGTGTTGGCAGAGCAGGAGTTTACTTTTGCTCCCTCGCTGGAACAGCAGGTTATGGTGGTTGATGCATTGATGGCCGTCGACCAGATGCTGGCGACGCTGCCGGGCAAAGTGCGTCAGGCATTCTTGCTCGTGCATCTTGATGGCCTGACCTATCGGCAGGTTGCTGAACAATTAGCCGTTTCCGAGCGGATGGTGAAAAAATATATGGCACAGGCAATGCTGAATTGTCTATTGTGTCAGGACTTATGATTTCCTCTATTACTTCTTCTATTCCGAAAGATGTTCTTTATGCTGCCTCCGAGTGGTATGCCACGCTGTATGACGAAGACTGCTCCGAACTCGAACGTCAGGCATGGCAACGATGGTTACATCAGGATGAAACCCATCAGCTTGCCTGGCAGCAGGTTGAACAGATTCACGCCCGTTTCCATGCGGTAGACAGTCAATTAGCTTCTTCGGTGCTGAGCAAGCGGGGTGGGGAACGTCGGCGCATGCTCAAACTGTTGGCGATTGCCAGCCTTACCGGAGGTGTGGGTTTTAGTCTGCCGTGGGAAAGCTATGCGGCCGATTACCACACGGGAACGGGGGAAACGCGCGAGCTCAACATCGAAACGGGGATGACCGTCTGGCTCAATACGGATTCGGCACTGAATCAGCAAGGCAACCCTGCATTGTCTCAACCGCTGACGTTTCAATTGATCAAAGGCGAATTGATGCTGGACAACCAAACGGCCCACGCAGCCCGGTTGACCACGCCCCATGGCGATCTCGCGGCTTCCGCGCATTCCTGTCAATTAGCGCTGCGCTATACGTCTGCCCACAGCGTCCTTTCCGTTTTTAGCGGTGAGGTCTTGCTACAAACGGCTGTGCCCGCTGCGCAGCGCGTGACGGCAGGGCAGCAGATTATCTTTACCCGTGACAGGAGCAGTGAACCTGCGTCCGTTGAGAATTTCCGCCAGAGCTGGCGTAAAGGACAACTGGTCGCGGATAACATGCCGCTAGGGCAGTTTATTAATGAAATTTCCCGCTATCACAATGGTTATTTTCATGTTGATTCTGCGGTGACGATGCTACGGATTTCGGGCGTGTTTCCGCTACATGAAACCGATCGCCTGCTTGAGGCTGTTACCCGTACGCTGCCAGTGAAGGTGACCCGGCGTTTCTCTTGGTGGGTGGATATCCGACCGAGCTAAAACACTGCTGGTATTTCGCGGATAAAACACCAAAAATATCCCCCGTTTGTATTACTCGCAGAATAGACGTAAATCTGGCGCATATATATCAATCTGTTGGTGCCGAAAAAGGCGTAGCATACTCCACAAAGAGTATCCTCGGCGTTGCCTCTTCATACGGGATGTCATCATGCAGTTACTAAATCTGAAACAAGCTCGCCTGTTGAGCTTTTTCTTTGTTATGGGTGGCCTGCTTATATTGCTGCCTTTACGCCTGCTGGCCTGCTTTATTGCCGGTTTTTTGGTGTATGAAATTGTGAATTTACTGACGCCCTATTTCCAACGGGTCATCAGCGGTAAGCGTGCCCGCTGGATTGTGGTCGCAGTGATCAGCACGCTGGTCGTCAGCCTGTTAAGTCTATTGTTTGGCAGTCTGGTCGGGTTGTTGATGCAGGAAATGAAGGATACGGCGGCTTTCAATGTGCGCATTGGCTACATCCTCAATGACATCCAGCAGCAGATCGTCCACTACTTACCGGGGTATCTGCCGGTCAGTATTGAAGAGCTCCAGCACGAGCTGCTGCAATGGGTTCAGGCGCATATTGTGATGTTGCAGAACATGGGGAAAAGTTTTCTACATGGTTTTGTGACGATGCTGATTGGTATGGTGTTGGGCGCGATTGTCTCGCTTTATAATGTCGATAAAGACACGGAAAAACCGTTACTCAAAGCGGAGTTGCTGCGTCGGGTTTCGCTGTTGTCGGCATCGTTCCGCAATATTGTTTTCGCGCAGGTGAAAATCTCTGCGGTTAACACGATACTGTCTGCCATTTTCATTCTTGGCGCTCTGCCGCTGTGTGGCATCCATCTGCCGTTTGCCAAAACGCTGGTGGTGCTTACCTTCGTTTTCGGTCTGCTGCCAGTGGTTGGTAACCTGATCTCCAATTCGATCGTTTTCCTGTCTGGCTTATCGCTTTCGTTGCCGATTGCGCTGGTCGCGCTGGTGTATTTGATGCTGATTCACAAGTTTGAGTACTTCCTGAATGCACAAATCGTTGGGACAAGGATCAAAGCGCACGCGTGGGAAATCCTGCTGGCGATGTTGGTGTTTGAAGCGGCATTTGGCTTGTCCGGTGTGATTGCGGCCCCGATATACTACGCTTACCTGAAAAGCGAATTGAAAGAAGCCTCGTTGATTTAAAATCCTGCCATTTTGGCAGGCGATTGACGCCATCGCCTGCCATATCCTGCCTGCTCTGTTAATCAAAATACGAAGCGCTAAATGAATCAGCCCAATACGAGATTGGGCTGATTGAGGTTGCTGACAAAGGCCGCCGAGCGGTAGTAACGGATAGATCGTAAAGACGCTGTGAACACTTCCCTGTGCGCTCGGATTGCGCCATCCCTGGCGCAAACGCTTTACTCTTCTATTCCGTTACTCCCGTTTTCGTTCGGCAAAAAGGTTCGTCAACATTCTGAGTCAGCCCAATACGAGATTGGGCTGATTGTTTTTAGTTGATAACAGTTAATTGATGCCTGTTTTCAATCGATGCTTGTTTCCAATAAACGAACGTCTTCAATAAACGAACGTCTTCGATTAATGCTGTGCAGTCGCAACCTGCGGTTTAGACTCTTCTGACTGAACGCCTAACGGGTTGTTGCCCCAGCATTTCTCATATTCCCAGCCCGTCAGCTCTTCTGCGACAGCACGAGCGTGAGCTGGTACATCGGCAATCGCGCCGCCCGCTTTGATACGTGCAATCTCTTCCAGCAGAATGGCGTGGTTTTTACGATCCAGCTTCATCTGCGTGGTGTAGTAAATCGCAACCAGCGCAAGACCGATAACACCCAGCGAGAACACGCCAACAATCGCCTGTACGGCAGATTCCGGCTGCACTGACTGCCCGGAAACAAAGCCGAATTGGCTCAGTGTCCAGCCCATCGCGAAGACAATCACAGAGCGAACCATTTTACCGGCGAACGTCATGGCACCAGCGTAAATACCTTCACGGCGACGCCCGGTCAGCACTTCATCCACATCGGCCAGGAAGGTATAAACCGTCCAGGGGATATAGTAGATACCGCCCGTGCTCAGGCCAAATACGGCAGTAATGGCGAACAGAACAAAGATGGTCATGTCTTCTGACCAGTTAGCGAAATAGAGTGCGGCATAGGCTATTACGCTGACAATCACTACCATCAAGGCCAGACGGAACGGCCGCGCAAAGCCCATTTTGACGCAGATACCGATAAAGGCTGCGGTAGAAATGAGCTGCATAATCGAACTGAAGCTATTGAGGTGTGATACCAACGCCGTGTTCTGCTTCAGACCAAAGACGATGAAGTAGGTGAACGCGGAAGCGAAAAGCCACTCAGCGCCAAAGCCAAACAGGTACATCCCCAGATGCTTGCGGAAAATACGCAAACGGAAGGTGGAAACCATATCCACGCTCAGCTTTTTCATCGCTTGCCACAGGCTCGATGTGCTTTCACGGACGATTTCGTTTACCGGGCGCTCCCAGGATGTCATATACAGCGCGATCATTGCTGCACACATAATGGCACCGTAGACCAGACCGGTGTAGAAGAATGGCGTTGCGGAATCTTTACCGTAGATGGCAATAAACTGCCCAGGAATGAACGCCGCCAAGAAGTTGGCGATTTTACCGAAAATGGCTTTAGAACCTGTCAGCTTAGAGCGCAGTTTAAAGTCAGAGGTCATTTCGGTAGCCAGCGTCTCATACGGCACC
Source organism: Pectobacterium odoriferum (assembly GCF_009931295.1). Lineage (NCBI taxonomy): Bacteria > Pseudomonadati > Pseudomonadota > Gammaproteobacteria > Enterobacterales > Pectobacteriaceae > Pectobacterium > Pectobacterium odoriferum. Next base: position 827,957 of record NZ_CP034938.1, read on the forward strand.
ATGATCGAGGTGTAAATCAGCTCGAACAGCACGTACGTCGCCAGATAGTACCAGAAGCCAAAGCCTTCAACCCATAGCATGGGGTAGACCAGAACCAGCGGGACACCCAGCAAAATAAAGAAGCGGCGGCGGCCAAATCGGCGACCAACACGGGTGTTGTAGAAGTTATCGCTGATGTATCCCATGATGGGGTTACTGATCGCATCGATGATGCTGGCAACCGAGAAGATAGCAGCAGCCTGAACCAATGTTAACCCACAGAATGTGGTGTAAAAATACATCAGCCATGCACCGCTGATAGCAAGCGCGCCGCTGCCAAGCAGGTTCGCGCTGCCGTAGCAGAACGTATGTTTAAAAGAGATTGGTTTATTCATGATCAGCCTAATTACAAATATGAAACAATATTTCAGTTCTATTGAACTATCATTTCTTTATCATTTGCTCTATTGAAAAGAAAGTAAACTGGCGATCACGCTTTAGGGCGCTTTTAATGATGATTTGTCAGACAGATCATGAAATAAGATATTTTAATTTGCTTTTTATAATTATTTGATCATGCGTTTATGTTCTTAATTTACAAAGTATGTAAATTTATTACGGAAAAGCATTATACGTGCAGATTGGCGACGAGGCGATAGTGGGCGCTGCCCCACAAATCGATAGCATGATGTGAAATAACGCATTGACCGCAGAGCGGAAATGTCGTCATCATCCCGCCCAGTTTACTTTATCGTATTCCCTCATCAGGAGCCGTAACGTGAGTCATTTGCTGGTCTATGCCATTATTTATGTGATTTTTATTGCCGTAGTTGGGTTGTTTGCTTTTCAGGCCTGGTTACCGTCTTCCGCACCGCGTGGGCTGAGAGATCGTGCGGGTATTTTGGTCGGGGTATTGCGTTGCGTTACGCTGTTTCTCGTCGTTTCCGCAATGCAAATTTTGTTTCCCAATTCGCTGCTGGATAAGCTTGTCTGGCTGGTTGCCGCAGCGATGCTGTTGATCGCGGTTATTGGTGCGGGAATGAGTTGGTCATCGCTGCCGTGGCTGGATGAAACAAAAGGTAAAGGCCGCACTCTGTCGCTGGGTGCCCAAAGTGCGGTATATCTTGCGCTGCTTGGATTTATCGTTATTTAAAGTCTTGTGCCAGTGCGGCCACGGTGTTCTTCGCGCCGTGATCGCGCAGCTTCAGATAAGCCTGTGCGATAGCGTTGAAGACATCGTGGTTTGCTGACAGATCCTCGCCGAAAATAGAACGAATATTGAGAAACGCACTGACCCGCTCGGGGCTATCTGACGTTTCTGCAACGACCAGTCTGAGCTGGTCAGCCAGCGGGTCGCGGATTTCGATAGGGTTGCCCGCATCGTCTTTTCCGCTGACATAACGCATCCAGCCAGCGACCCCTAATGCCAGACAGCGATAGTCTCCGCCATTACGCAGATGCCAGCGTAGCGATTCCAGCATGCGCTGGGGCAGCTTTTGTGAACCATCCATCGCGATTTGCCAGGTTCGATGCTTGAGCGCTGGGTTGGAAAAACGGGTAAGCAGCTGAACGGCATAGTCTTTCAGGTCGATATCCACGACGCTGAGTGTCGGTGCCTGCTCCAGCAGCATGAGATGAGACACTGCACGGCGATAGTTCTCGTCATTTATACAGTCGCTGACGTGATCATAACCGGCGAGATAGCCCAGATAGGCTAAAAACGAGTGGCTGCCGTTCAGCATGCGCAGTTTCATTTCTTCAAATGGCAGTACGTCATGCACCAGCTGCACGCCCGCTTTTTCCCACTCAGGGCGTCCGGCAGTGAAATGATCTTCGATCACCCATTGAATAAAGGGTTCACAGGCTATCGCACAGGGATCGGCGACGCCGAGGTGATCGGCAATTTCCTGCAACGCTTCTGGCGTTGCGGCAGGGACAATGCGATCCACCATCGTATTCGGGAAAGAAACCTTAGCCTCGATCCAATCGATCAGGCTCTGATCGTTGAGCCCCGCAGATTCCAGTACGGCGGCTTTGGCCGTTTTGCCATTCTCCGGCACGTTATCGCACGAGAGGACGGTGAACGGCGCAATCCCGCGCTCGTGACGCAAGCGCAGCGCTTCCGCCAGCAACCCCGGCACCGAGGCGGGATGACGAGGATCGCTGAGATCCTGTTGAATCAGCTTATTGGTCCGATCGAGCTTGCCGCTCGTTCCGTCCATACAATAGCCTTTTTCGGTAATTGTTAGGGAAACGATGGCCGTTTCTGGCGCGGCGAGTTTCTCAATAATGGCACCAATGCCTTCTATTTTGGCATGTAACGATTCACACACGGCACCAACGACAATCGGCTGATTGTCCGTCGCCGCTTTTTCCAACACGGTAAACAGATGATCCTGCTGACGCAGCGCATTGATCATGGTGTCGTCGCTGAACAGTACGACTTCACAAATTCCCCAGTCTCCTCCCACCATATTCAGCACGCGATCGGTGAGCAGTGCCTGATGAGCGCGATGAAAAGCACCAAAACCGATATGGACGATGCGCGGCTTCAGCGCCTTACGATCGTAGTGGGGGAATTGGACGTTGGCAGGCAATTCGCAGGTAGCGATATTTTTTATTTTATCAGTCATTTATTGCGCTTCGGGTGGGGGGATTTATAACGTTAAAAGTAGCTGTGATTTGCAGGCGGTGCAATACGTGACGCGCAGATAGGTTACGGTGCGCACGTTTTTTTCTCTGCGCAAATCTTATCGTTTTTTCAGATTCGGTTCCGCGGTGGAGCACGATTTTGTGAGGGGGCTTCAGCGTAATAATGTAACGCTGAAATTTAGTCTTGTTTTTACTAACTTATCTCCATTTCTTCTACATCATCAAGTGCTTTTCCCGACCGCTGTCTGCTATTTTGTCTGGATATTTTCCTCACTCCAACGATCAACAAAAAGGCCCGTAAGATGAAACTTGAATCCCTCGCGCTACATCATGGTTATGAATCTGAAGCGACAACGAAGTCCGCCGCCGTGCCGATTTACCAGACGACTTCTTACACATTTGACGACACGCAGCACGGTGCCGATCTGTTTGATCTGAAGGTGGCGGGCAATATCTATAGCCGTATCATGAACCCGACGAATGCGGTGCTGGAACAGCGGCTGGCAGCCATTGAGGGCGGTATTGGCGCGTTGGTGCTTTCATCCGGTATGGCGGCGATTACTTATTCGCTTCAGGCGCTCACGCAGGTTGGGGACAATATTGTCAGCACCAGCCAGCTGTATGGCGGCACCTATAACCTGTTTGCCCACACGCTGCCGCGTCAGGGGGTTGAGGTGCGGATGGCCTCTTTCGATGATTTTACGACGCTTGAATCGCTGATTGATGAACGCACTCGAGCCGTTTTTTGTGAATCTATCGGGAATCCGGCGGGAAATATCGTCGATATTGCCAAAATCGCGGAGATTGCGCATCGTCACGGCGTTCCGGTGATTGTTGATAACACGGTGGCGACGCCCGTGCTGTGCCGACCTTTTGAGCACGGCGCAGATATCGTCGTCCATTCACTGACCAAATATATCGGCGGTCATGGCACCACAATCGGCGGCGCGATTATCGATTCCGGCAAGTTTGACTGGGTCGCGAATAAAGCGCGTTTCCCGTTACTGAATGAGCCCGATCCTTCTTACCACGGCGTGGTGTATACCGACGCTTTCGGTCCGGCGGCCTATATTGGGCGCTGCCGCGTGGTGCCGTTGCGCAATACCGGTGCGGCGCTTTCTCCGCACAGCACGTTCTTGCTGTTGCAGGGGCTGGAAACGCTCAGCCTGCGCATCGAACGCCATTGCAGCAATGCCGAAGCGCTGGCTGGCTACCTGAATCAGCATCCGCTGGTTACCTGGGTGAACTATGGCGCGTTGCCGGATAGCCCTTACAAAGCAAACTGCGACAAAATTACCTCGGGTAAGGCGTCTGGGATTATCAGCTTTGGCATTAAGGGCGGGAAAGCATCAGGGGGGCATTTTATTGATGCGCTGAAGATGATTTTACGACTGGTGAATATTGGCGATGCCAAATCGCTTGCGTGCCATCCGGCAAGTACCACGCATCGGCAGTTGAATGCGGAAGAGTTGGCGAAAGCGGGAGTCAGTGAGGATCTGGTCAGAATTTCGGTCGGCATTGAGCACATTGACGACATCATCGCTGATGTAGCGCAGGCGCTGGAAGCCTCACAGAAAAAGTAAACGATAGGGATGTTAGAGAAACGCGTTGGAAACCGATTCGGGTTTCCAACGCGTCATAAGCGATTACGAACGGTTAGCGTCAGCTGGGGTCGTCGTCTGTGCTTCAACCGGTGCGGCATTTTGCACGGCATTGAGGCTATCTTGTGGCTGTACTTCTGGTGCGATAGGTGCCGCAACAGATTCAACCGGAATGGCTGGCGTGGCTTGTTCGATCAGGCCATTGATTTTGGTGGGCATACCAGAACGTCTCTGGATTGCCTGATCGACTTCGCTGGTGTTTACGCTGGCGTCGGCCAGAACTTTGCTCACTTTTGGCGTCATGCTGATCGGTGCCGGAGAATCAGAATGGAATTCTTCTACCGTGCGAGACAGCGGATTGTGAACTTCAACATAGCGTGAACCATCTGGCTCAACGGTGGCTTTCACTGGCTCATTGATGAACTGAACGCGAGTACCGACCGGAACGTTGTTGAACAGATACTTGATATCATCGGCGCGCAGACGGACGCAGCCGTGGCTTACACGCAGGCCAATACCGAAGTTGGCATTGGTGCCGTGGATCGCGTACAGGTTACCGATGTACAGCGCATACAGCCCCATTGGGTTATCTGGGCCAGCCGGGAAAACTTTTTGCAGGGTTTCACCACGTGCCGCATATTCTGCGTGCATCTTCGCGGTTGGCGTCCAGGTTGGGCCCGCTTTCTTGCGCTGAACGGAGGTCGTCCAGTTAATCGGCGTATCTTTACCTAACTCGCCAATCCCGATTGGCAGCACGACCACGGTCTTGGAGCCTTTCGGGTAGTAGTACAGACGCATTTCTGCACTGTTGATGACAATGCCTTCACGCGGTGCATCTGGCAGAATCAACTGATGAGGAATAACCATTTTGCTGCCAGGAATAGGCAGGTAAACGTCCGCATCTGGGTTGGCTTCCATCAGGTTGCTCAGACCCATTTGGAACTGTGCTGCAAAATGTTCCAACGGCTGTGTGCTGTCTTCCGGTACGGTGATGTCGATATTCTCGCCTATCAGTCGGCTGTTAGCCGCAGGCAGAGGATAAACAACGGCAAAAGCGGCCTGGCTGAATGCGGCTGCTGCAAAAACTAAAGTAAAGATCGCGCGAATACTCATTTTCATTTCTTTATTTGAGTGGTGAATGCACCCCCCGAATCAGGAGGCTGGTCTGCTAGGGTCGCCATGACGACCGGATGCGCATTATATGTGCAGAACGGCCTCAGAGGGAAACAACATGTGTAACTAATCACACTTTTTGGCGCCCGAATGAGAAAGAAAGCAGCGTAGAGTGAACCGCGACTCAATTTTCATCTTCCAGCGTGGGTTTGTTAAAGCGGCGATTAGCCAGAACTGGAAGAATCTGGCGGGCATACGCCAGTCGTTCAGGGTCAATGTTGGCATAGATGAGAGCGGGTGTTTCCGGTGCCTGAACTACGACAACGCCTAAAGGATCGACCACCATGCTGTTGCCGATATTTTTGACGCCGCATTCGCCAACGGCGACGAGATAAGTGGTGTTTTCCAATGCTCTGGCGCGCACCAGTAGCTCCCAATGCGCTTCTTTCAGCGGCCCTTTGATCCAGGCCGAAGGAAGAACGAGTACGTCTGCGCCGTCCAGTACCAGACGGCGTGCAAGCTCAGGGAAGCGGATGTCATAGCAGGTCATCAGCCCGACGTTAAACCCAGCGATGGTCAACAGCGGTGGAACGTCTTCGCCTGCCAGCACATTCTCCGATTCCTGTACGGAAAACGCATCATACAAGTGCAGCTTCCGGTACTGAGCAACGATCTCGCCGTTGCGCAGCGCCAGCAGCGTGTTCCAGACTTTCCCTTCGCCATTCGGGATATGCACACACAGCATGGTCGTTAGATTGTTGCCTTTACTGGCTTCCAGCAGATGCGAGATAAACGGGCCATCAAGCGGTTGAGCAGCAGTGAGCACCATGTTTGGATTGGTGATATCGCGAGCCAGCACGCCTTCAGGCAGCACCAGCAGGTCGGCACCGTTTTGCTGTGCTGCCGACATGAACTCAGTGATGGTCGTGGCGTTTTGCTGCCATTCGCGGTCAACGGCGAATTGTCCCAGTGCGACTTTCATGCTTGCTCCTTCGTGGCCCGATTAATCGCGCTTGGCTGGCATCATGCGCAGCAGCGTGTTGTCTTTCATGACATAGTGGTGGAACAGGGCAGCGGCGGTATGCAGCGCGATGAGCCAGTACCCTAGCGGTGCCAGCGTTTCATGCCAACCGATCAGCGTTTCAGCCAGGTCAAAATTTGGTGTCGCGGCTGTTGGCATGCTGATACCAAAAAGCATCCAGTCCCGACCGCTGTAATAGCGCGAGGCAACGCCCAGTATCGGCAGCGTGATAAACAGCAGGTAAATAACGGCGTGGGTAAGTGAGCCCAGCGCACTTTGCCAACGTGACGGCGGTGGCGTAATGGCTGGTGAGGTATGGCGATGGCGTAAGAACAAGCGAGCCAGCATAAGAACCAGTATGGCTACGCCGCAGCTAAAGTGCGTCACCATCATCACGGTGCGCAGCAGCGAACCGCGTTCAGCAAATCCGCGTAGCTCGATGGTGGCATAAGTCACAACGAGCAACAGAAAAACCAGCCAGTGCAATGCAATCTGCGATGGTGCGAACTTTCCTTTCATGTTTCGTCCTCTGCGACGTTGAGAGCGGTTTGACACCGTAACGAGCGAATAATCTCATAAAGTATAAGGTAACTTGCGTCTTGTCAGCCCCTCTTTACCATGCCTGACAAACTGGACTATCCGCGTTGGATTCTTCGTTATTCAACCTCGTTTGGATAGGGGAAAACGCAACGGCCCGTAAGGGTGGCGGCCAGGGATGGCATGTCATAAAAAAACCGGCCGAAGCCGGTTTGAGGGAGAAAGTTATTCCTGCGGGTTTTTCTCTGCCTTGCCTGCCATCATCGTCAGGAAGTCAAAGCGGCGACGCAGATCCAGCTCCGCTTCTTCATAGAGCTGCGCGGTTTCTTCCGGCATCATGCTATTCAGGCGGCGGAAGCGTTGCTCTTTCAGCAGCGTTTCGCTCAGGCTGCTGGATGGTGGACGAGAATCCGTCACCAGCGCGGCTTTCCCTTCTTCGGCGCGACGTGGGTCGAAGCGGTAGAGCGGCCAGAAGCCCGTTGCCGTCAATTGACGCATCTGATCGTGGCTGAATGCCAGGTCGTAGCCGTGTTCTTCACACGGGCTGTACGCGATAATTAGCGACGGGCCCGGCCAGGCTTCGGCTTCCTGAATCGCTTTCACCGTTTGGTTCAGCTGTGCGCCCAGTGAGATCTGCGCGACATACACGTGACCGTACATCATGACGTTGATGCCGAGATCTTTACGCGCTTTACGTTTTCCTTTCTCGCCAAATTTGGTGACGGCGCCCAGCGGTGTCGCCTTAGACTGCTGTCCACCGGTGTTGGAGTAGCACTGCGTATCCAGCACCAGCACATTGACGTTTTCGCTCAGGCTCATGACGTGATCCAGCCCGCCGTAGCCGATGTCGTACGCCCAGCCGTCCCCGCCGATAAGCCAGATGGATTTATCGACAAAGTGGTCGGCTTCGCTCGCCAGTACCTTGGCGTCGTTATCATTGATAGCGGCTAGCAACCCGCGTAGCTGTTCAATCTGCTGACGGCGCAGCTCGGGCACGATGGATTCTTCCTGCAACGCGTTAACCAGATCCGGCGGCAGTTGCGGTGCCAGCTTGTTGAGCAGGCGCACGGCACGCTGACGGTGCTGATCGACGCTCAGACGGAAGCCCAGACCGAATTCGGCGTTATCCTCGAACAGCGAGTTAGCCCAGGCCGGACCGCGGCCGTTGGCATCAGTCGTCCACGGCGTGGTAGGCAGGTTACCGCCATAAATAGACGAACAACCTGTCGCATTCGCGACTAGCAGGCGATCGCCATAGAGCTGCGTCAGCAGCTTGATGTACGGCGTTTCGCCACAGCCGGAGCAGGCGCCGGAGTATTCAAACAGCGGCGAAATCAGCTGAGAAGTACGGATATCGATACGTTCCAGCGTGGATTTGTCGATTTCCGGTAATTGCAGGAAGAAATCGAAGTTCTCTTTTTCCGCCGTCAGATTATCCAGACGGGATTCCATATTGATGGCTTTGATTTCTGGGTTCTGACGGTCTTTAGCCGGACAGACTTCTACGCACAGGTTACAACCGGTACAGTCTTCCGGAGCGACCTGCAACACGTATTTCTGACCGCGCATATCGCGCGCTTTCACATCCAGCGATTGTAGTGAGGCTGGTGCATTTTCCATTGCGTCTGGCTGAACGACTTTGGCGCGAATAGCCGAGTGCGGGCAGGCGGCAACGCAGTGGTTACACTGCGTACAAAGCTGCGGCTGCCACAGCGGAATCTCTTCCGCGATATTGCGTTTTTCCCACTTGGTGGTGCCAGTCGGCCAGGTGCCATCGGGCGGCAGGGCAGATACGGGCAGCGTATCGCCCAAACCTGCCAGCATCGCGGCCGTGACGGTTTTGACGAAATCGGGTGCGGCGTCGGAAACCACAGGCGGCCACTGCGGGCTGTCTGGGTTGACGGCTTCCAGCGGCACTTCTGCCAGCGCTTCCAGCGTGGCGCTCAGCGCCAGCCAGTTACGCTCAACCAGCTCCTGACCTTTACTGCCGTAGCTCTTGGCAATGGCGGTTCGCAGTTTTTCTACCGCCACATCGGCTGGCAGAATCTGTGACAGGTGGAAGAACGCCATCTGCATGACGGTATTAATACGCGCGCCCAGATGGCACTCGCGGGCAATCTTGGCGGCATTGATACAATAAACGCGGGCGTTGCGCTGATTCAGCCCTGCCTGCACTTCCTGCGGCAAACGGTGCCACAGATCGTCGCTGCTATACGGCGAGTTGATCAGGAAAACGCCGCCGGGCTTCAGCCGTTCGACCATGCTGTACTTGTCGATAAACTGCCACTGATGGCAGGCGACGAAATCGGCTTGATCAATCAGATAGGCTGAGTTGATCGGGTGCGGGCCCACACGCATGTGGGAAACGGTCAGGCTACCGGCTTTTTTCGAATCGTAGACAAAGTAGCCCTGCACAAACATCGGGGTGGTTTCACCAACGATTTTGATCGCGTTCTTGGTCGCAGAGACGGTGCCGTCACTGCCCAGTCCGTAGAATAGGGCTTCAAGTGACGCGCTGCTGGGGAAATGCTGTTCCGGCAGTGGCAGAGACAGGTTGGTGACATCGTCATAAATCCCGACAGTGAAGCGCGGCCGTGGGTTAGCAAGTGCTAACTCATTAAAGATCGCCTGTATGCACTGCGGGGTAAATTCTTTGGAAGACAGTCCGTAACGGCCACCAATAACCCGTGGCATAAGTGAACGCTCACCTGCGGAGAACGCCTCGGCCAGCGCGGTCATCACATCGAGATACAGTGGTTCTGCCAGTGCACCCGGCTCTTTCGTGCGGTCCAGCACCGCGATGCTCTTCGCCGTTTGTGGAATGACGGCCAGCAGATGCTTGGCAGAGAACGGACGATACAGGCGAATTTTCACCACGCCGACTTTCTCGCCGCGCGTCAGCAGTGTATCGATCACTTCTTCGCAGGTGCCGACGCCGGAACCCATCAGGACGACGATTTTGGTCGCTTCCGGGTGGCCGTAGTATTCAAACGGCTGGTACTGGCGTCCTGTCGCGGCGGCGAAATCGTTCATCGCCTGCTCAACGTGCTCATAAGCCGCGTCATACCAGCGGTTGGTTGCTTCACGCGCCTGGAAGAAGGTATCCGGGTTAGAGGCGGTGCCACGAATCACTGGGCGTTCCGGTGTGAGCGCTCGCTCACGGTGTGCATCAATGGATTTCTGTGGTAGGAGCTGGCGGATCACGTCATCGCTCAGCGGCTCAATCTTATTGATTTCGTGTGAGGTACGGAAACCGTCGAAGAAATGAATAAACGGCAGACGGCTGTTCAGACTGGCGATTTGCGAGATCAGCGCAAAGTCCTGCGATTCCTGCACATTGCTGGCGCACAGCATGGCACAACCCGTCTGGCGCACGGCCATAACGTCCGAATGATCGCAGAAGATGGAAAGCGCATGCGTCGCAACCGTACGGGCAGCGACATGCAGGACGAACGGAGTTAGCTCACCGGCCAGCTTATACAGCGTGGGGATCATCAGCAGCAGACCCTGCGATGAGGTAAACGTGGTGGCGAGTGTGCCCGTCTGCAATGCGCCGTGGACGGTAGCGATCGCGCCGCCTTCCGATTGCATTTCAACAACGCGGGGCGTATCTCCCCATATATTCAGCCCGCCATCGCTCGACCAGGCGGCCGCGTGTTCAGCCATGCTGGAACTGGGCGTAATCGGGTAAATGGCGATGACTTCATTGGTTCGCCAGGCCACAGAGGCGACTGCGTTATTACCGTCGGTGGTGATCATGACTTATAGCCTTCTTGCTCACTAAGCCTTTCATTTTACATGGTCTTTTCGGGCGATGAAAATGACTGGGAATAAACGAAAATACGATTTTTATCGGAGGATTATCGCATTTCAGGAAAAAAGAGGGTGGAATGATGTGTGCGGAGTTGTATCAAACTGTGTTTTATCCCCGTCATACTTCAAGCCGCATGTGCGTTGGCTTTTCTCGCTCACCTCAGTCACTTACTGATGTAAGCTCCTGAGGATTCACTGCGTCGCCGCCTGCCTGCAACTCGAATTATTTAGGGATACCCCGTCATACTTCAAGCGATCTTTCTACGTGTGGCTTTCGTATGAGGGAGAGCCCGCGTTTCCTAAAATTGGGCATATTATACACCGCTGAGCGGGTTGATATCTTTTTGTACCTATTGAAGGGTACCGCCGTATGATTTTGTTTGCTCATTACTGCCATGACAGGTAGCGTGCTTATACTAAAATAACATCTGTAATCAATGTATGAAGGAACCGAACGATGGCAAATGATGAAATAAAAAATAAACTGGTTTCCGTACTGGCTTCACAACAGGCGCAGGGAAAAACGCCAGAACAGGCCGTTGAACACATCCTTCAGGCATTGGGAGGAAGAGCGGGTGATGTGTCCCGTATTTCGGTTTTGACGTCGACATTAATTGCTGATGTGCTTTATACCGTGTATCAGGAGGCGATCACATACCAGCAAATTGCGGTAATTTTACGTAAGTTGTGTTACGCCGCTCGCGATATTGCTGTTGCATCACACGCGATCTATCCCCAGCTAACCGTTCAGGAAATCGGCCAGCTTTTGCAGAGCCCAGAGATTTATCCAACGATCGATCGCGCCGCATTGCTTGATGCGCTGACCTACGCGAACTTTTCCAAAGTGGAAAGCGAGCAGGCTGCTGACGTTCTCGGCGTTTAAAAGAAAAAACAGCCAGATTGATAACCTTCCTATCGTCGCTCTCGTGCTATTGATTGAGCGAGAGCGGCGAGCCTGGCATTCTCAACCTAACGTATTCCTTCCTTCTCTATATGACTGAAATCGTCATGTCGTTGTGTAACTGATTTTTAATCCGGTAGCATGGCAAGCCTTGGTGATTGTTGGCATTGGAAAAATTAGCACCGGAGAAAAGAGCCTTTATGAACATGACCTCTATAAATATTGCCTCTATAAACATTGTCATCCGCCCCGCCCAGAAATCAGATGCGAGCGTGATTCTGGATTTAATCATCGAACTTGCCGTGTATGAGAAAGCACGCCACGAAGTCCTGGCTTCGCTTGAGGATATTGAGCGCTCGCTGTTTGGCGAGGGAGCGACGGCTGAAACGCTGATTTGCGAGATTGATGGCAAGCCTGTCGGCTATGCGATTTTCTTCATGAGCTACTCAACCTGGCTGGGAAAATATGGCATCTATCTGGAAGATCTCTACATTGCGCAGGCGTATCGTCAAGCGGGAGCGGGTAAAGCGCTGCTGAAACAGGTTGCGCGTCTTGCACAGGAAAGACAGTGCGGACGGCTGGAATGGAGCGTACTGGACTGGAACCAACCCGCGATCGATTTCTATAAAAGCATTGGCGCGAAGCCGCAGGATGAGTGGGTTCGCTATCGGATGGACGAGAAGGGTATTGCTGATTTTGTGACGGCATCGTAACGCGATGGCTCCTGTCGACCAGAAGGCAGCAGGAGCCCTATTTAATTAACGCGTTGACGCCGCCAACGTCGTGCCTGCCAGAATAAAGATTCCGCCCGTCGAGCGGTTAAACAGCTTGATGCGGCGTGGGCTGGAGAAAAGGCCCGATAAACGACGGCCAGTGCAGGCATAGATAAACATGATGCTGAAATCGAAGACTGCCCAGGTTACCGCCAGAATGATGAGCTGCATGGCGTGTGGGGCGCTGGTATCGATAAAATTTGGGAAGAGTGCGGCGAAAAACAGCAGATCTTTCGGGTTACTGATCCCGACCAGAAAGCCTTTGCGGAATAGCGGAAACCAGCCCGGAGCCGAGGCTTCCTGCACGTCCTGCTCCGTAGTGCCCATATCCTTAGAACGCCATGACGCGATGCCCAACCAGATGAGATAAACCGCGCCAATAATTTTTAATACGGTAAATGCGGTGGTTGACGCAGCGAGGATGGCACCTAACCCCAATGCTGAACAGGACATCAATATCATTGCCGCGCTGACGCCGCCGAGTACGGTTGCTGTTGCGCGTGAAGCGCCGTAGCGTAAACCGTGCGACATGCTGATTAAGGCGGATGGGCCCGGAATGGCAATCAGAGCGATGATGATGCCTGTATAAGCCAACCAGAGGTGAAGGCTCATGGTTTCTCCTGCGTGTAGTTCACTGTAAAAGCGACATTGAGAATGGTGATGTGAAGCGAAATATATTCACATATATATCGCTATTTTCTAACGCGTGATAGTAACAGAAAAGGGGCTGATGGCGCTTGCCCTCTTTATCAACATTCTGTTGCTGGGTATGGTAGTAAACTCTTGTTCCAGCAAGAATCTCCCCGGCCTTCTCGTCGGTCAGGGAGAATGGTTTAGCGTGAAATAACCTGTTAACCGCGCCTGATATTATTCCTTCACGCTTAAATCGATATCGAGAAATAGCGTTTTTCTACTCTTCCTGACTGTAAATCCTCATAAATGGCTTCCTGATCGGGATAGCTTTTAACCATCACCCCAGCGGGTAGCCAATATTTATTGGCATAGACTTCCTGAATAGTGTCTTGCTGTACCTCGATTTTAAACCCCGATGGATTACCATTTTTATCCATGCTCTGAAAGGGAGAATACGTTAAATCGACGCCGATACGCAGTATGTCTGATTTGGCAAATGCAAAGGGAGAAATAGCAAAAATGACAACGATCTTCAGGAGAGATAATTTTCTGAACATAGCAGTAACACCTCTTTTGGGTCGTATATACCCGTCATTTAAAATTATAATAAATTGTTATTGTTTGCTTTCGTGATATAAAATTTCGATATCGGTGATGTCCAAACGTGTAAAAAGGAAATACATTCCAGTGGATGATTTCATTTTTGGCGGGGGACTGATATTCATTGCATACCGAAAACCGACCTAAGCGAGTTTCCGATATTTTAATTTATTAACCTTACTAAATGTGCCAATAATACGGTGGAATTGGCGAGCTTGAAGGTGAGCGCTACTTGTAGGTAAAGTGATAATCGACAATATACGTGCCGAGTTTATTGACCCGCGCAGTGACCCACAACTCATCCATTCCTTGCCTTCTTTTTTTAAATAACGTCTCTCTACTGGTACATAGCTGTTTCAACTGACCAGTATGAACATCTCTAATCCATAAACCTGCTTCACAACGACTCGTTTTCCCTTTTGGTGGCCCAGGAAAAACAATCTCATAATCGGATGTGTAATTAATCACGTCATCGGGAAACAGATAAACGTACACGTCAAAGCTATTCACGATGGAAAGAAATCCCAACACAAAGCCACCCAGGAACATTTCGAGCGTGTGCTTTAGTTTCTTTTTTACCGAACGAGAGTAGAGCGCCCTGCCAGCAAAGATAAGTCCCAGAACGATCCCAAAGGTAAGGTAGATAGTGAAGTCAGGGAGTGTATCGATCAGTATCGTGCGACGTGACAGTTGCGAGGCCCAAAGCATGTACCAGAAAATAGCGAGCATGATAGATAAGACGAGGAGAGTAACGAGAAAATCCTTCGACAATAAATAAGTTATCGCTTTTTTATAGAGACGGTGCATCTATCCATGACCTTACATTAACAGCTTGTTTTGTTGGTATTTTACATGACTTCACGACTTAAAGGATCAATAGAGATGCTTGTTATGGCTCGGGAATTGGCTGGGGGAATTTGAATATCCAACATAACATGATGATATTAATGTTTTAAGTTTGAGTTCAGACTTTATTTGTAGGCCTAAACGTGAGCCTACGAAAAATGGCGATGAGTGACAGGGGGCAAACGCTTATGCTCCATGATAATCCGTTCTTTTTCCATTTTTTTAATAAGTACACGCGAAGGTCACTTTTAAGTGGTGTTAATGTGTTCTTAATCCTGATCCTGCTGGATGCTAATCAGGCCAGTTCAAATGAAGCTAATTCTTTTAACAGGGTATTCGTGATAGGAAGATAGAGAGAATTAGGCTTACGTTGAAAGGCAACAAATCCATACTTCAGATAAAAATTCTTCGCAGCCTCATCTTTAGCATCGACATGTAAAGCCCATATTCCTGTCGTCGAGCGCGACACATTGAGGAGCGCATCAACGAGTAATGAACCACCTATGCCTTTTCCTGCAAATTGAGAATCGACGGCAAGGCGGCCAAGTAACGCAGCAGGTACAGAAGGATAACGTGGAAGTTTCTTGGTAATCGTATCGGGAAGGCCGCTGATATCGATTGCACTGGAAGAGAGCGTATAAAAGCCCGCTACGTTATTGTTTTCATCAACGGCAGCATAGCATTTAGTAAAGCGTTCCCTGCTGTCCTGCCCAGCATACTTTTGCAGGTAGGTATTTAACTCAGGAACGCCGCAATTAAAGTTTCTCTTGTTATGGCTTTTGGCAAGTAGCGTGTAGGTCAATAAGCTCATTTTATCTTCCCAGCGCTTTACGCCTTTTCATTGCGCCTAATAATGCAGGGGAAACCGGCGATTCGGACAGCAGTGAATCAGCAAATTGTTTTTGGTCTTCAATTGCCAGTCTCAGGATCGCGGTTTCTTCTACGGCTCTTTTAGCGGCTTCCTGCGTTGCTGTGATAATAAAATCCGTCATTGTACGACCCTGTAACTCGGCGGCATGTTTGATCAATGCGTGGAGTTCCGAAGGAATGCGCGCTTCCAGTCTTGCGGTTGTAGGCATAGTTACCTCATATTCATAATCCCGGCAGATTGCCGTACGTTCAGTATATAAAACATGCAAATTAAAAGATAGGCTGAATATTCGCATCGAGGATGAGGGTACTTCCCTCAAAATAAAAAGATTTTGCACAAAACTGTTCACTCTCTTCACTATGGTTTTTTATTTTTATTAATCAATAGATTAAAGGGTGATGAGTTGGTGAACAGGTGACGAGTTACTCATCACCTTTCAACTTTTGGTGAACTGCTCCCGCATCGGAGCGCTCAGCTTCTTAAATTCTTTCAGCGCGTGCTCTTCAAACTCCAGCTTATAGCTCATTCAGATCGACCTTCACACGTTTCCCCTTCATCCGTGAGCGGGCGATTTTGGCAAGTTCGATATCTTCCTGATAGTCGGCCAGCGCCTCCCATGTTTCCGGGGAAACATAGTAGCCAGAGATACGGCCATTGGTGAGCACCGCTACAGGCTCACCGTTACGCGGCATTGGGCGATTTTTTAAAGTCGCTGATACTCACAGCTGCATTTGCAAGGATAGGTTGTACGGACATAATCAGCCCCTTTTAAGTATGATATTTGATACTGAATTTAGCACTTAACCAAAAAGGCAGTAACATCACGGTATAAATGTGACACCAAATAAAATAATATTGAAAATACATTAAAAACAGGGAGGTTTAATGGATACTACTGAAGAACTCAATAACACATATTATTATCATGGGCATGTTAATTTAACTGCCGGTGAGTTATTTAACCTGATCTTTCTTGAAAATTTTTCTTCTCGTACCGATTTAGAAATTACAGCGGCGGTGCTGATCCTCTCAGGGCAACCTTATCTAAAGGTGTCAGGAAAACTATCCGCCGCCACTGCGACGCCCGGAACCAGTGAGTATCACGAGCATTGCTCAGAGATTTACGTTTCCCTTATGGGCTAAGGCCGCTTACGCCTATGGGAAAAAATCTTGCGACATTGAAGATGGTTCCAACGAATAAGATTGCCTCTTTTGTTGGGCGTTATATTCCATGGATAGGTTATGTCCAATTAATAGCTATAATGCAATTGGTAGCAAGGGACACCCGTCGACAGTATAATCTGATCGCTAGGCCAGAAGACTGCATTGAATGGACGTATTTCTGATGAGTAAAAGAGATATCGAAAATGAGGTTATTCAATATCTCATGGAACGTTACCCGATTAGGAAAAATTGGTTTAAATCCGAAATTAGACAAGTCACTAAAGACTGGACGTTACAGGATGATTATCAGTTTCTACCAGAGGATGCTCACGATTTCCTTCTTGATGTATTCGGACATTTTAATATTGAGTATTCAAACTTTGATGGAGGAAATTATTTTGAATATGAGTATCCAATCTGGCAAAAGAAACCACTATTGAAAGCGTTAAAACCGCTCACTGTCGGGATGATTATTGAGTCAGCTAAAGCAGGGAAATGGTTATACGATTAGAGGCATCTAATTATTGAAGTGTTTGGACGTAAAAAACCGGCTGGAGTCGGTTTTGTCGTTTCTGGTGTCTACATCGCCGACTCACATTTGGGCAGCCAGTCGGCGTCTGATTCGTCTTTCAGCCAAAGATTAACCAGTATGCTCAGTTTGCGTATACCTAAACGTAGCCAATAACCACCGGATATCGTCGGACAATGACGGACAATGACGGACAATGACGGACACAAAAAAGCCCGCAGGGCTTGCGCCATGCGGGCTTTTCGTACTTCATCGGCTGGGGGAATCTGAATATCTATCGTAACGTGATGATCTTTATGTTTTAAGTTTGAATTCAGACTTTGTTGGTATACCTAAGCGTATACCAATGCTGAAAAGTGATAGGGATTTTGTCCAACGATCTCACCCTGTGAAACCCACCTTTTTGTCACCTTAATCTATGACGATTTTTTATAAGTACACGCGAATATCACTTATTGGTGTCATTCATGTGTACTTGACGAGTGGTTTTTATTCAAGTATACGTGAATGACACAATTGTGTGGTTTTCATGTGGACTTATAAATGGACAGGATCACTGCTATTGAACGTTTAAACGCATTCGATAAGCAAGGGCGTTATGTCTTCACCTCCCGCGATTTAGCCAAGATTTTCCATGAGGATACGCCCAGAGCGTTTAATGCCGGGCTAAATCGTTTGGTAAAAGATGGCATCCTAACCCGTGCTATTCGCGGCGTGTACGTTTATAACCATGCCAAAAGCAAAGATGCCTATACGCTTGAGCGTATCGTGTTAGCGCTACGCCGTGGTGAATATAACTATCTTAGCCTCGAATCCGCCTTATCTGAATATGGCGTGATTTCTCAAATCCCGATTGACCGGATCACGGTGATGACCACCGGACGTTCCGAAGAACATAAAACGCCTTTTGGGGTGATTGAATTTACCCATACCAAGCGGCCACCAGAGCAGATTTTGCAGGATACCTATTTTGGTAGCTCCCCGTTACGGCACGCGACGAAGAAAACCGCTGTGAGGGATTTACGCCGCGTTGGACGCAATACCCATCTGATTGACGAATCGGAGCTACATCATGAATCAGAAAGTTAACTTTGCCGAACTGGTCAGCAAAGCGGTGGGATCAGCCGAGCTTGAAGGCTTGCGCAATGTGGTGGAAAAGGAGCTTTTGCACTATGACATTCTCTACTGTCTTGATATCGCGGGCTTGTTAGAACAGCTTACTTTTCAGGGCGGTACATCGTTAAGGTTATGTCATGGCGCAAACCGCTTCAGTGAGGATTTGGATTTTGCCGGTGGTGTTGCGTTTTCTGGCGCAGACCTAAAAAACATGAAAGCCTGTATTGAAGATTATCTGGGGAATCGCTACGGCCTTGAGGTCAACGTGAAAGAGCCAAATGAGCTACGGAATGAACCCGGCTATGAGGAAGTCCGTATCGACAAATGGCAGGTGTCCGTGACCACGGCACCGGAAAAACGTGATATGCCGAGACAGCGGATCAAGATTGAGATCGCCAATATTCCGGCTTATACCCGAGCGCCGATGACGCTAAAACGTAACTATGAGGTTTTACCCGATGGTTATTCCGATACGCTGGTCATGTGTGAAACGCTTAATGAAGTGATGTGTGACAAGCTGGTTTCACTCGTCGCGACCACTAAATATATCCGCTATCGTGACGTTTGGGACTTACCGTGGTTGCTCCAGCAAAACGCGACTTATGATATCGATCTGATTCATAAGAAAATACAGGATTACCGCATCCCTAATTATGATGAGCTACTGGTACAGCGCATACAGAGTATCGATCAGGTTGTGGGGGATGGCCGCTTTAGCGCTGAAATGCGGCGATTCCTGCCACAAGCGGTATTTAATAGAACGTTAGGGCGGGAGGCATTCAGTCAGTATTTGAACGGTGAACTAAAAGCACTCTTAGGCTCGTTACAGCAAGCGTTAAAAGGAGAGGACGGAAAAGCACCGTTCGTCATGTAACCGTCAGTAGCCAAAATAAAAAGATTTTGCACAAAACTGTTCACCCTCTTCACCAGAGGTTTTTATTTTTAATAATCAATAGATTAATGGGTGATGAGTTGGTGAACAGGTGACGAGTTACTCATCACCTTTCAACTTTTGGTGAACTGCTCCCGCACGGGCGCACCCAGCTTCTTAAATTCTTTCAGCGCGAGCTCTTCAAACTCCAGCTTATAACTCATCCAGATCGACCTTCACACGTTTCCCCTTCATCCGAGAACGGGCGATTTTGGCAAGTTCGATATCTTCCTGATAATCGGCCAGCGCTTCCCATGTTTCAGGAGAAACATAATAGCCAGAGATACGGCCATTGGTTAGCACGGCTACAGGCTCGCCGTTAGCTTCTTTAAGCTCGGCATTAGGGGACTTTTTAAAGTCGCTGATACTCACGGCTGCATTTGCAAGAATAGGTTGTACGGACATAACTAGCCCCTTTTAAGTATGATATTTAATACTGAATTTAGCACTTAACCAAAAAAGCAGCAACATCACAGCATAAACGCGACGCCAAATAAAAAGATTTTGTACAAAACTGTTCACCCTCTTCACCACGGTTTTTTATTTTTATTAATCAATAAATTAATGGGTGATGAGTCGGTGAACAGGTGATGAGTCACTCGTCACCTTTGAAGTATCTGGACGTAAAAAAACCGGCCGGAGCCGGTTTTGTCGTTGTTGGCGTCTACCTCGCCGATTCACATTTGGGCAGCCAGTCGGCGTCTGACTCGTCTTTCAGCTCAAGATTGGTCTGTATGCCCTGCTTGGTTCTGCCTTTGAGGTAACTCTGCCCATATTCCGACATCATGTTAGGTAGCACCTTACCAAAGGCCGTCAGGCTGATCGGCTTCTGATGGCCGTGCGACTCCATAAAGGACAGGTAGGCGTGATACAGGTATTTACGCGGGTTACGGGGCGTAATGTTGGCGTTGCCCATATACAGCCCGGTGGTATCACCGTGTGCCAGCAGGTAGCCGCAAAAATCAACCAGCGGGTCAGCCTGCCGTTTGATTTCCAGCGCCTCAGCGGAGTGTTGCTGTGCCTGTAACAGCGTCCGGGCGTCGTTCGGCTCTTCAAAGCGTTTCATCAGGTGACGCACTATCACCGCCAGTTCAGCGCGGATTTTCTCTTTCAGCTTGGGGTCGCGTTCGCTGGCCGGGATGGTTTCGCCGAAGTGGATAATCACCCGGCGACGGGATACGCCGCCGCTGTGGTCACTAAAACGCATCGGCGAGTTGTTGACGGCCAGAATCACCGCCGGTAACGGCGTAAAAAATGCCGCACAACATGCTGGTGTGCTAAGGCTGCGACGTAAAAAAAGACGCTAGGCGCGTCTGGTGTCGCCGTTGAGTGACTCGGGTTCTCACGCCCGGCTGTCGATTTTGCGACAGCAGCGGAACTATAACGCCAAAAAGCCCCGGCAGGCAAGCCGGGGAAACGGATAAATTGCGCAGTCATGAACAGCCTCAGCAGTTGGTCAGCGCATCACCGGCACGGGATGCGCAGTAACGCCGGGGAGAATCAGAGGCGGCGGGCGTTGGTGCAATGCTCAGCAGCAACGCACCGAAACGCGCTTCACGGACAGCAACGGTGGCCGGGTTACGGATGGCAGGAAGCAGTTGGTCGCACAGGCTGAGGGCTTCCCGTTCATCAAGTGTGACCGACTGCCCGGCGATAGTTAAGGTGATCATGCGTGGTTCTCCTGTTGACGGGCGGCGATACGTTCGGCCACCCAGTGATGGATCTCGGATTCAACCCATGCAACATTCTTCCCACCCAACGGGACACGGGCAGGGAAAGCGTTACGGGCGCTGAGTTCGTACAGGGTGGAGCGGGAAATACCGGTGACGTGCAGCACTTCCGGCAGGCGCATTAAGCGCTCTCTGACCGGATGCGGTGACATCGGGGGCATAGCAGGAATGGGTGTTGGGGGTGTGGCTGACAACATGTGGCGCTACCTCGTTAATGTCCGCCCGGCTCTGGCCGGATGGCGCTGGATTTCTCTGGTAGCTCGCTATTATGTGAATATTTTCGGGGCTGGCAACAAGGGGCTGTTGTGCTGTCGATGGGCAAAAAACAGCCCCAAATTGCCAACGTTTGCCAATAGTTACCATTAGTTTTCCTTTGTTTGCCATTCGAGAAAGGTCTACATGTTTATGGCTATTAATCACTACGTTATTTATAGGAAATAACATCGTAAAAACTGCTCGCCAGAAAAAAGGCTCAAAAAAGCGGGTGAACAGTGTGAACACTCGGTGAAGAGTTATTTATCAACTCTTCACCCCTTTATTTATTTATATATTCTTTTTTCTCAGGTGAAGAGTAGTGAATAGTTTTATAAAAAAGTTAGTTCTCAATTGGGGAAACAGCCTGTGTTAGAGATTGTTTTGTGTGGGAAGTAGCACAACCGGCTTAGATAGCGGGAGTTGTGTGGTGAATTGCACAATAGCCAACAGACACTCACCCCATACGGAGAATGACCATGAGCCAGAAGGCAGAACAAACCGATAAACCCGTAACCCCGCCTGATGTCCTGAAAAAAACGGCTGATGAATACCAGAAGAGACGAGCGGAACACTTTGCCAACGCTAGCGAACTGGACAACATCGATACCGCTATTGCACGAGCCAAAGAGCAGAAAGCCAATACGGAAGCGGAAAATCAGCTTTCTGATACCGACTGGCGTGCGCGTTTTCTTGCGGCACGTGGCGAAATGACGGAAGAATTAAAAAGCCAGCAATTACAGCGGTTGGCACAGCGTGAACTGGCGCAGGAGTATGACGGATTGCTGGTGCAGTTGGAAATCGACCAGCTCAAGCAGAAAGCAAAATGTCACTTTTCAGCAAAAGGCTGTCGGGATGCTTATAAAACGGCGTTATTCCAATACGCACACTGGGAATTTGGGCTGGCGATGAATAACATTAGCGAGGATCTTATCCGGGCTATTAAGCTATATCGGCATATGTATGATGTTACTACATCTGAATTTACTGAAGGGCTTGCCTATCAAGATCCTGATAAGAGGGTGATTAATCAGGTGATTGACCACCTGATGGCGAAATCGAATAAGTATCAATTTAATATGGACAATGAGCCGGAATTGTCATCTCTGAGATTGTATCAACCCGCGTTGCCGCATTCCGATTTCCCGCCGGTGTCGACGCCTTGCCAAAATACGAAATTTTGGCGTGAATTAAAGGAAAAAGAAGAAGCATTAAAAACACGGAGCCAGAAAGTATGATGCACTGCCCGTTCTGCGGCCACGCTGCCCATGCGCGAACCAGTCGCTCGTTATCGGAGAACGTTAAACAGCGCTATCACCAATGCCGGAATATTGAATGCTCTGCAACCTTTAGGACACTGGAATCGATAGAGGAAATTATTCAGCCATCGAACCGAAAAGATCTGCCGGTGCCGTATATTCCGTTATCCCCGGCCATGCAGAAAAAATATAAGGATTATCCAGCCTCAACCCTGCGGAGTTAATTAGTCAGATTATAATTTCATTACCGTCAGCATCAGGAAGCCGCCCGCCATTGCGCGGGCTTTTTTGCGAGCTTTTTTCTCTGGCTAGCGATTTTTTGACCGTGCATGCATACGGTGCATGGAATTGCATGCAATACTTACCCCCGAATCTACCCTACAGCACCAGTACTGACGCGGCCTGAGTGCTTCCATGCAACTGCATGAAAAGCGCTACACAAAGCGGGCAGGCGTGGCGGGGATAGCATTGCGCGCGGGGTGTGATAGTTAGATTTACTTACTCTAAATTTTAGAAGGTTTATTTGGTGTGAAGAGTGAGTAACTTTTGATATTAGTAATGATTTTTCATTTGGAGTGTAACACTGAGTTATCGCATAAAAGGAAATTGATGTGATAACTCATCGGAATGGGTGTGAACTTCTGAGTTAAAGATATTTTTAATTAACGGTCAAGTGATGTGAGCATAAGTAATTGATTTTTTGATTTTAGCAATAACATCATGCCCATATTTTTCTTTAAGGCGTTCAATGAATTGAGGCTCTATGTGAGAAGCATGGCCTAATATACCATTGAGATAATTTATCTCCTTCTGATTCAGAAGACTATATGAAAATTTGTGAACGAGGGAGCTAATCATCCTTTTTTTCTTTCTCCCTAAAGATAATTCATTTTCATTATTTAATATTACACCTGTGATATTTCTATTCATTGCCTTATTGCAATAAATTGTTTTCTCTCTGTTTATTTTTATTTTTCTTTTGTAATGTTTTATTAATAGGCGTTGGACGGTGGACTGTATCGTTGCTAGGCTTAAACTATGAAATGATGAAAAAGTTAAATCATCTGCGTAACGAGTGTATGTTACATTTATTTCAGTACAGTAATTTGTTAATTCTTCATCGAAGCAATACATAATCGCATTTGAAATAATTGGGGATGTTGGTGCGCCAATGCTCAATCTAAGAGGGCTATTCCCTCTCAATTTCCAGAAGAAAAGATGAGAGATAATAAACTTGTCTTCATTCTCGATGATATTATTGTTTGTTTCGAGTGTTTTTAAAAAAATATCTGGCGTGATTGAATGAAAAAAATCTTTAAAGTCGATTTTCAATATGTAGTTGCTGTTTCTGTGTGCGGCTGCATTGGTCTTGATGCCTTTTCCACGAACGTATGCGTGAGCCGCATAGTGTACTCTTAGATGCTTTGAAAGCAAGTTGGCAGCATATCGTTGTAAAGACTTAATTTGCTTGGATGGTTGAGCAATAATACGAACGCCGTCTCCATTTCTTTTAGGTATTGTATATTTTTTATAGCGACGCGGGGCTGTGGAAATAAAGCTTTTTAAGGAGTCTTTATCCATGAATAATGTGTTGGATAACTGATTAAGTATGTTCATCTAATGTCATCCTCAAGCATTCGTGTGATTGCTGAAAGTGCAAGCTTCCTCTTTCTTGATGCCTCATCTTCGGATAAAACGAATGATGTGACAGCTCTTATTCTCATAGCTTTATATTCTTTTATTCTCCCTAGTTTATCCTTTCCAAGTGTAACTCTTTTTTTATTTTCCAAAGGATAGTAAAAAGTTATGTTGCTGTATTTCTTTTTCCCAACCATAGACATCGATTGTAATAAATACAGTAGTCTTTTTATGATATTTTCATCTATGTCGATATCCAATGCTACTAATGCCAACTCTATTTCATAATCTTTTATTGGGTAAAAAGTATGTACAATATCATATATCAGTAAGGCAATATGTGCCGGATTGGTTGAATTAAAGTTAGTGGTTTTACTGGATGTTTTGAGCCTGTTTTTTATACATTCTATAACCAATGGCAAATCGGGGTAATTATTTTCTTCTTTATTGGGCCATGGGAAAATATGTACTGATTCCTTATCTTTTCTTTTTAAATATGACAAAGGACCTAAAAAAATAAATGAGTCCTCAGCTTGTACATGTTCATCAGGAGCGAAAATAAGTATTTTCTTAGGGTCGCTAATATTGGCAAACATACCTAATTCGACAAGAGAACCGGGACTTTCTAAACAAATAATGATAAGGGTGGATAGCTTGGCAATATCATCTTCAAAAGAGTATAAATCAGAATAAGTGTTTTCTCGGAAATAGTCTTTGAAGGTTTCAGCCATAATGAAGGATTTTGAAAGTCCGTCATCGTTATTAACCTCAAAGAATTCAATAATCCTGTCGCGCAAACTCTGAGGGATAAGTTTTCCTGTATTAATCTCACCACCACAAATAAATATTTTATGAGGGGTTAGGTAAAGAGAAAAATTAGAGTACGAAAGAGAACTGAACTCATCAATGAGTGCATCTTCGTAGCTTTCATTACCCTTTACCGTACTCAATTAATTATCTCCATAAAAAAACAAAGCGGAGATCCGCTTTGTTTAAATCTTTACCTAGAGGATGCGCAAAAGACTTCTCTGACGCTCCTGATTAAGGATCGTTAGAGAAGTGCTTTTGCGCAACCCTAAGTGTCCTCAATACTGTATGTCTGGCTAATCGCCCGACTAGGTTTAATACTATAAACCCACGCGTAAAGATGGATCTAGATTAGATCAGTGGTAAAAAGTAAGCAAGTAAGTTCAAACAGATTGTACAAAATTCCCCCACCAATCCATCAACTCTTTACGCTGTTCAAGATAGGTTGAGCGGTTATAAGCCCGTCGAACTTCGTTTTTATCACAATGCGCTAATGCTGCTTCAATCACATCAGGATTAAAACCGGCTTCATTCATGGCAGTGCTGGCTATTGAGCGTAAACCATGAGCCACCAGTTTTCCACCGTAGCCGATGCGTTTTAGCGCGGCATTCGCGGTCTGGCTGTTCATGGGTTTTTTAGGATCGTTACGGCTGGGAAATACGTGTTCGCGGTTGCCGCTGATAGGGCGCATGATGTCGAGCAGTTCCAGCGCCTGATCGGAGAGCGGCACGATATGATCGCGCTTGGCTTTCATTCGTTCAGCCGGAATACTCCACGTTCTTTTCTCTATATCGATCTCTGCCCATGCCGTGGCGGAGGCTTCCGCTGGGCGAATCAGTGTCAATAGCTGCCATTCTAATAGGCAGCGGGTCGGGATGGACAGATTAGACATGGCAATGGTGCGCATCAGCTTGGGGAGTTCTTCTGGCCGGATAGTTGGCATATGCTGCTTTTTAGGGCGCTCAAAGGCCATACCAATGCCAGAGGCGGGGTTAGCATCAATTAGCCCCGTGTTGACTGCGTAAACCATGATTTCATTGATACGCTGTACTAGCCGCCTGACGGTTTCTAGTGCGCCACGGGCTTTAATTGGCTCTAGCGCCTGTATCAACGTACGGGCTTTGATTTCCTGTACCGGGATATTTTCAATCGCTGGTAGCACATCTTTTTCCAGTGAGCGCCAAATGTCTTTAGCGTGATCGGCGCTGACATTCGTCTGTTTCAACGTGAACCAGCTACGCGCCACATTAATAAAGATGCTTTCTACCGCGATTTGCGCTTCTTCCTCTTCTTTAGCCACTTTTTCCTGTGGATCGATACCTTTGGCTAACAAAGAGAGTTTCTCGTCTCTCATGGCGCGGGCATCAGCTAGCGATAATGCTGGGTAAGCGCCAAACCCGATCATGGTGCGTTGGCCGGTTGTTGGTTTCTGGTAACGGAACCGCCACAGCTTTTTCCCGGTAGTTTTGACTAAGAGAAATAACCCGTTGCCGTCATGCAACGTCAGATCTTTATCTGTCGCTTTGGCCTTTTGTACTTCAGTGTGAGTGAGGGGGCGGGTTGTCCGTGCCATGTGGGGAATCCTTTGTTATTGGTATACACATGCAATTGGTATACGCCTTTTGGTATATATCCTACCGTATACCAATTCGTATACCAATAATCTCTGGATTCAGGCGAATATCGTCGGACAATAGCGGACACAAAAAAGCCCGCAGGGCTTGTGCCGTGCGGGCTTTTCGTACTTCATCGGACTTATCTGGTAATACCCGATGTCTAAATTGGTGGAGCTGGGGGGATTTGAACCCCCGTCCGGAACCACTCTACCGTCGGTACTACATGCTTAGTCTATCTTTACATTCGCTTGCCAGCTGCGAATAGACACGCCACTAACAAACTAGCCTGATTAGATTTAGTGCTTCAACCCCAGGCAAGGCATCCACACGATCTCTTTTGGGTTTGACCTCTCTTGATCCCCGTCCTAAGAGCGGAGGCTAGGGAGAGAGGGCTCAAAGCAGGTTATTAAGCTGCTAAAGCGTAGTTTTCGTCGTTTGCGACTATTTTTTTGCGGCTTTTTACGAGGCAAACCGCCCCTCGGCATGCACCTTGGGCTTTGCAAATCCCGTCGAATCCAGAATCAGCCCCCAAGAAACTGTCGCCAGTATACCAGAACTTACCGCCGTTAAGCCAGTGGCTTAGCGATTGGCGTTCTTCATGATACGGGCTTTGTCTAACTTCCATTCACGTTCTTTGATGTCATCACGCTTGTCGTGATCTTTTTTACCTTTCGCCACGCCAATTTTGACTTTGCTCCAGGCGTTTTTCCAATACATGGACAGCGCAACGACCGTATAGCCATCGCGACTGACGCGGCCAAACAGCGAATCCAGCTCGCGTTTGTTGAGCAGGAGTTTTCGCGTGCGTATGGGATCGCACACAACGTGTGATGAAGCCACATTCAGCGGCGTGATCGTTGCGCCAAACAGGTAAGCTTCACCGTTCATGAAGGTGACATAGCTGTCGCTGAGGTTTGCTTTGCCTGCGCGCAGTGATTTGACTTCCCATCCTTGCAGCGCAAGGCCGGCCTCAAATTCTTCCTCAATGAAGTATTCGTGACGGGCGCGCTTGTTCTGCGCAATGGTGGCGGAACCGGGTTTGTATGCTTTTTTCTTTGTCATAGTGCCGTCATTATACTGGATGTCATTGGGAATGAAATCCCCGCCGTGCGTCCGTGTCGTGGTTAATGATATCGTGCGATAAGCTTCGCAGAATTTTTGTCTGTCGGGCTATCAATGCTATTATTTTGCGCGTTTTATGAATCACGGAAAATAGTATGCCAAAGATAAGTCGTTCCGCACTGGTGCCGTTCAGCGCTGAACAGATGTACAAGCTGGTGAATGATGTCGCTTCCTACTCCGCGTTTTTACCGGGCTGTACGGGGAGCCGCGTGCTCTCCTCCTCAGAAGGGGAGATGACCGCCGCAGTCGACGTTTCCAAAGTCGGTATCAGCAAGACTTTTACCACCCGTAACACGCTGACGCATAACCAGAATATCAATATGCAGTTGGTTGATGGCCCGTTCCGTCAGTTGGGTGGCGACTGGCATTTTACGCCGCTGAGCGCTGATGCTTGTAAAGTCGAACTGCATCTGGAATTTGAATTCACCAATGCCTTGATTGAACTCGCTTTTGGCAAAGTATTCAAGGAGCTGGCGGGAAATATGGTGCAGGCTTTCACGCAGCGAGCAAAAGAGGTCTACAGTGTCCGCAATGCAGGTTGATGTGGTCTACGCGTTGCCGGAACGTCAGTATCTACGCACGGTGAAGCTGGAAGAGGGTAGTACGGTTGAGCAGGCGATTGTGGCATCGGGTCTGCTGGAGCTGCGCCATGATATCGATTTGCAGGTGAATAAAGTCGGTATTTACAGCCGTGCTGCGAAGCTGGCCGACGTTGTTCAGGATGGTGACCGCGTGGAAATTTATCGCCCGCTGATTGCCGATCCGAAAGAACTACGCCGTCAGCGGGCGGAGCGTGCTAAGAGCAAATCCTGAACGATGTCGTTGAACGGCACATGACGTTTTACTGAGCGTCCTTATCGAAATGCCCTTACAAAAAAACACAGGCAAACCTGAAGTGTTCAGATTTGCCTGCTGTTATACCCGCTAGACATCAAGCCGCGTGTGCGTTGGCTTCCTTCAAGTACTCTGCCCATCGTGGGCCTCGTCTTAAAGCGCCGCCTTTCGCTGATAGGAGAATTCACCCTGATTCAGCAGAACGGTATTGAAAGCATTAGTCCAGCGCGGGCTTGTTGTTGATGTTGGTTAACACGCCACTGCCGCTGAAGGTGAGCGTCAGCGTCTGCTGTTTTACCGACTCATGACCAGGCTGCTGGCGGAAGACGTAAAACCAGGTATCGCTGCCAAACGGATCCTGCATCATAGGAGTACCCAGCGTATAAGCGACCTGTTGTTTGGTCATGCCGGTGTGAATTTTTGCAACGTCAGCCGGTGCCAGATAGTTTCCCTGATTGATGTCCGGCCGATAGACCACCTTTTCCAGTGTGGAACAACCGGCAGTCAGCATAACAACCACCGCGGCGACGACAGTCAGCGTTTTACAGCGCATAGTGATTACATTCCTTAAGGGCATAGGTTGCCGATGATAATAGACCTTGCAGGACTTGGAAACCTGCAAGGTGATTGTATGACCTCAGGAAGGTAAAAAAGTTGAGCTTTTTTACCTGTGATGCACCTTTCTTGCCCTGTCGGCGGTAGATTTTAGGCCGCCAGCAATTCTTTGGCGTTCGCCAGCGTGTTTTTGGTGACGGCGCTGCCGCCCAAGAGGCGTGCCAGTTCTTGTAGCCGAGCACGTTTATCCAACGGCTGCATCAGGGTTTCTGTTTCTGCACCGTCTGTTTGTTTGCTCACGAAGAAGTGCTGATGACCGCAGCCCGCGACCTGCGGTAGGTGCGTCACGCACATCACCTGCGTGGATTCGCCGAGCTGGCGCAGCATTCTGCCGACGATGGCGGCGGTTGGCCCGCTAATACCCACATCGACCTCATCGAAAATCATCGCCGGCGTGTCCATTTTCTGTGCGGTGATCACCTGAATAATCAGTGCGATACGCGATAGCTCACCGCCCGAAGCCACTTTCGCCAGCGTCTGATGCGGCTGACCGGGGTTCGTGGTCACGCGGAATTCGATACTGTCGGCACCGGTGGCCGTCAGGTTGTCTGGCGTAAACTTCACATCAATAGTGAAGTGGCCATGTGGCATTGCTAGCTCACGCATATTGGTGGTGATGAGCTGTGCCAGTTCACTGGCATGGTGCTGGCGGCGCACGTGCAGCTGTTCTGCAAGGTGTAGCGCCTGCTGATGATATTCGCCGACGGAAGCACTAAGCACATCATGGTCGCTTTCCTGCTGTTCCAACTGTTGCTGTTCTTCCAGTAGCTGCTGATGGAACGTCGGGAGCGCCTCTGGAGCAACATGGTGTTTGCGTGCCAGCGCGAGCTGACGCGACAGGCGCTGTTCCAGTTCATACAGCCGAATCGGGTCGAGATCCATTTGTTCGCTGTAGTGGCGTAGTTCATCGCTGGCTTCGCTGAGTTGAATGCCTGCTTCTTCGATCATGGACAGCACGCCCGACAGCTTGTCATCCATGCTGATGAGTTCGCCAAGCTGATGTTTTACGCTGTGCAGCATACTGATGATGTTCTGCTCTTCGTCTTCACTCAGCAGTTGCATAGCCTGTTGGCTCATCGTCAGTAGCTGGCCGCTATTCGCCAGACGTTTATATTCAACGTCAATCTGTTCATATTCGCCGGGCTGTGGGGAGAATTCATTCAGCTCTTTTAATTGGTATTGCAGCAGTTCCCGGCGAGCTTCGCGCTCAATAGCCGCCTGTTGCAACTGCGCCAGCGCGCGGCAACTTTGGTGCCACTGATGCCAAACCTGCTGCATCGCAACCAGCAGTTTCGGTTCATCGGCATAGGCATCCAGCAGGTGTTTTTGATGATCGGGGCGCAGCAGTAGCTGATGGGCATGCTGGCCATGTACCTGAATCAGGTGCTGGCCGAGTTCACGCAGTTGAGACAGCGGCACGGCGGTGCCGTTAATAAAACCGCGTGAACGACCATCAGCACTAATGACGCGGCGTAGCAGGCACTCGTTGCTGTCATCCAACTGGTTTTCTTCCAGCCACTGACGTGCCGTCGGCGTATCCGCCAGCGCAAAGCGGGCGCAAATGTCGGCGCGGGCAGCGCCCGGCCTGACCATGCTGGCGTCAGAACGATTTCCCAGACATAAACCGAGGGCATCAATCGCAATCGATTTCCCCGCACCGGTTTCCCCGGTGATAACGCTCATCCCTGACTGAAAATCGATTTCTAATTCGCGCACGATAGCGAAGTTACTGATAGTGAGTTGCGCCAGCATGATAAACCTCTGTATGTAATCACCTGTGATTACATACAGTATAAACTGGTTTTATATACAGTAAAGTAGCTGAATAGAATTTTAGAATAATTTTTTTGACCAGCCGAGTTTTGAACTTAGTGTATTGAAATAGCTGTAATTTTTTGGATGAATCAGATTCAGGTAATGTTCGCTGCGGCGAATCAGTACTTCTTCGCCCTCTTGCACTGGCAGTGCAATCTGGCTGTCACAGCTGATCTCCAGATCGTTGGTGATGCAGGAAAATTTCAGCCGAATCGTGCTGCTGCTGTTGATAACCAGCGGGCGGGCGGACAGCGTATGCGGGAACATAGGCACCAGCGCAATCGCATCCAACGACGGCGTCAGAATCGGGCCGCCAGCGGAAAGAGAATAGGCGGTTGAGCCTGTGGGGGTGGCGATAATCAGGCCGTCTGAACGCTGAGAAAAGGCGAATTTGTCGTCAATATAGACTTCAAATTCAATCATATGTGCGACTTTCCCGGGGTGAAGCACCACTTCGTTAATGGCGGTACTGATGCTGTCGGGCTGGTTTACGCGGCAAACGTGCGCTTCCAGCATGAAGCGCTGCTCGCTCAGGTAATGACCATCAAGCACGTCAGAAAGCTGCTGCTGCGCATGGTCAGGATCGAGATCGGTTAAAAAGCCGAGATTGCCACGGTTTACGCCGATCACCTTGATGTCATAGCGCGACAGCACGCGTGCTGCGCCGAGCATATTGCCGTCACCGCCGACGACAACCGCCAAATCCGCCTGCTGGCCGATATCGGCAAGGCTACCGGTCGGTGCGTCTTTCAGATTCAGTTCGCGGGCGATCTGTTGCTCGATCAGAACCGAGTAACCTTTGTCGGTGAGCCAGTGATAAAGCATCTCATGCGTTGCCAGCGCCGTTGGGTGGCGCGGATGGCCGACAATGCCAATACAATTAAACGGCCTGTTCATTGTAAGCGGTGTGTTCATTGCTGTTTTTGTCCTCAGCGTGGTGTATCGGCAGCAGCGGGAACCAATATGTGACTGGTTCCCTTGAATCCCCGATTTTGATCCCCATAATAAGCAACTAGCGAGATTAATGCTAAACCGCGGAGAATTTCATGAGTAGTAAAGAACAGAAAACGCCTGACGAGCAAGTCTTGGATCAAAAGGAAGCAGCAAAAGGGCAGCAAGCGGATGCCACGCCAGAGACGGCAGACGTAGCTGACCCGCGTGATGCGCGCATCGCCGAACTGGAAACCCAGTTGAGCGAACTGCAACAGCGTGAACGTGACAATATGCTTCGCGTCCGTGCTGAAGCCGATAACATTCGCCGCCGTGCGGAAATGGATGTTGAGAAAGCGCATAAATTTGCGGTAGAAAAATTTGCCAGCGAAATGCTGCCAGTTATCGACAATCTGGAGCGTGCGCTGGATACGGCGGACAAGGCCAATGAATCACTGGCTGCAATGATTGAAGGTGTTGAACTGACGCTGAAATCGTTGTTGGATGCCGTGCGTAAATTTGGCATCGAGGTTGTGGGTGATGTGGGCGTACCGTTTAACCCAGAAGTGCATCAGGCGATGACGATGTTACCTTCGGCCGATCACCAGCCGAACCATGTCATGATGGTCATGCAAAAAGGTTATACGCTGAACGGCCGTTTGCTGCGTCCGGCGATGGTTGCGGTATCAAAAGCACAAGACTGATACACGCACCCTATTTACAACGTAGCTTTATTCCGAACCCCGTGCCCACCGCATGGGGTTTTTTGTTTGTATCCCCCGTCATACTGAATTATTTAGTGTACATTTTGTTAAGATTTGTTTGATAAAAAAGATGTTTTTTAGGTTTTGAATGACTCATCATCATTAGCTATCAAAAGAATTGGTATTACCACTCTAAATGCACTTGATAATCATTATCATTTTTGTGAAAGTAATAAGACACCAGTGTTAGAAGGGTCATACTATGCCGGGTAGCCGTGTTATTGAGTCAACAAGCCGCACATCAAGGAAGGTCAAACTTTCTCTGATGGGCCCGGCGTTTATCGCGGCGATTGGTTATATCGATCCGGGTAACTTTGCCACTAACATCCAGTCCGGTGCGGCCTATGGTTATACGCTGCTGTGGGTGGTGGTGTGGGCGAACCTGATGGCGATGCTGATCCAACTGCTGTCCGCTAAATTGGGGATCGCAACGGGTAAGAACCTGGCGGAACATATCCGCGATCGCTTTCCGCGTCCGGCCGTTTGGGCGTATTGGGTGCAGGCCGAAATTATTGCGATGGCGACCGATCTGGCCGAATTTATCGGTGCGGCGATTGGTTTCAAGCTGCTATTGGGCGTGTCACTGCTGGAAGGCGCGATCCTCACTGCCATTGCCACCTTCCTGATTCTCATGCTGCAACAGCGCGGTCAAAAGCCGCTGGAGATGGTCATTGGCGGCCTGCTGCTGTTTGTGGCGGCGGCGTATATTGTTGAACTGGTCTTTTCCCAGCCTGAGCTGTCCGCGTTAGCCAAAGGCATGGCAATCCCGAGTCTGCCGACCTCCGATGCCGTGTTGCTGGCCGCCGGTGTGTTGGGGGCGACCATTATGCCGCATGTGATTTACCTGCACTCTTCCCTGACGCAGCATGAGGGCAACCACACCCGTGCCGAGCGTTATTCGGCAACGAAAGTCGATGTCGCGATTGCGATGACCATCGCCGGATTCGTCAATCTGGCGATGATGGCAACGGCTGCGGCGGCGTTCCATTTCAGCGGCAATCAGGATATTGCCGATCTGGATAAAGCCTACCTCACGCTGGAGCCGCTGCTGGGTAAAGCCGCCGCGATCATTTTCGGTCTGAGTCTGGTGGCGGCGGGTCTGTCTTCTACCGTTGTCGGCACGCTGGCGGGGCAGGTGGTGATGCAAGGATTCGTGCGTTTCCATATTCCACTCTGGGTACGCCGCACGGTGACAATGTTGCCATCGTTTATCGTGATTCTGTCCGGTATGGATCCGACGCGCGTGCTGGTATTGAGCCAGGTGGTGCTGAGCTTCGGGATTGCGCTGGCGCTGGTTCCCTTGCTGTCCTTCACCGGTAACCGTGAATTAATGGGAACGATGGTGAACGGAAAATGGGTACAGCGCATCGGTCAACTCATTGTAGTGCTGGTGGTTTCCCTGAATATGTATCTGCTGATTGATACGATGTTGGGGATATAATTCTGGTGCCACCCAAGTGGCACCGTTTCACTATTTACTGGCCTTCCTCAACTCCGTCACTGGCACGCCGCCGATCCCCCAGTTGTCCGTTTCAACTTCATCAATCACGACCACGGTGGTTTTCGGGTTCTTATTTAGTACATCGACCAGCAACTGGGTGACGCCTTCAATCAACTGACGCTTTTGTTCAGCGGTGACACCTTCATTGGTGATTTTGATGTTGACGTACGGCATAGATTCTCCGGGATTAGGGTAGTGGTCGACGGTAGGGGAAGCAGAGCCCTGCCGCGATGAAAAGTGCTGCTGCGCTACACAGGATCGCTGGCGCGACAGCGTTGGTATTCGTCAGGGCGCTGGTGAGCAGTGGGCCAAGAATCTGACCTATGCCGTAAGTGAGCGTCACCAGCCCAAGCAGGTTGATGCAGTGTGGCGCGCGTAGCCGTTTGGCTAAGGGCATCACCAGCGAGGTGGTTCCCATAAAAGTAGCACCAAAGCCGAGACAACTGAATATCAATGCCACGGGGGAGTGGCTGAATAGCGTCAACAGGACGCAGCTTCCCTGAATCAGCAGGTTTGCCGTCAGGCAGGGCAAGGTTCCCCTGCGGTTGGCGGCCCATAGAACGATTCCTGCGCCAACCCCAGCATAGAGCGAAGCGATCACACGGGGATGCTTTGTGTGGTGCAAAATAGTCAAAGAACCGAAGATCATCATCGCCGCACTGGCGATCCCTGCAATGAAGCGAATGATCATGACCAGCGTAGTATGAGTGCTCAGTGCCATTGCGAAGAGCAAAACGCCCGTTGCGGCCGCGGCGATAAACAGCAGGAACAGCGGTTGAGAGGTTGAGGCGCGACGGTTGAAAGAGAAGAACAGACTGCCGAACAGATAACCGGCGTAATTTGCGCTGGCAATATAGGAAAGCTGACCGAAAGCGAAGCTGCCTTCTTCCAGTATCACGGGCAGTATCGGCGTATACAAAAAGCGCCCAGCCCCATTCCTAATGCCAGCACGATCGTCCCGAAAAGGGCAAGCGTCAGCGTATCCGATAGCGCGATAAGGCGAGGACGTTTCGTCATTCGATGGCTCAGGGTCGAGAGAGTATGCCGTTATCCTGCCTGTTATATCAAGCCCGGCTCCATTGCATGGATCTCGCTGGAGTCGGGCTTTTTAGCGCGGTTGCGATTAATTAATCGTTTTACTGAATGCATCGACGGCGACAATGGCGTGGGCGACATCTTCGGCTGTTAAACTGCTATCCAGATTTTTCAAGGTATCGGCATCACTGCATGCCAGTTCACCCACTTTGACCAGATTTTCAAACGACTCATTTTCCAGATGCAGATCTTTTAGCAACGTGGGCATGTTAATCGCGCGATAGAAACGAATGTAGCGTGCGATTTCCTCGTCAGGACGTTGCTCCAACACCATATGTGTCAGCGTGCCGTAGGCGACTTTTTCCCCGTGGGTGAGGTGGTGAATGTCGCCCTTGATCGCGGTAAAGCCGTTGTGAATAGCGTGAGCACCCGCCAGTCCGCCATTCTCGAAGCCCAGGCCGGAAAGCAGCGTGTTGGCTTCCACCACGGATTCTACCGCTGGCGTCACCGCACCTTTTTCTACCGCTTTGTAAGCACTGTAGCCGTAGGTTAGCAGCGTTTTTTCGCAGGTTTCGGCAATCGCTATGCCCGCTAGCGTAGGCCTACCACCTAGCATGGAAAGTGCGTGAGAGCGCAGAACCGCCTGTGCTTCGACAAAGGTTGCCAGGCCATCGGCAATGCCGGAAGCGAACAGGCGTGCGGGAGCCTGCGCACACACGGCGGTATCGACTAGCACCAGATCGGGGTTCTTATCGTAAAAGCGGTAGGACTCAAACACGCCTTCGTCGGTGTAGATGACGGACAGTGCGCTGCACGGCGCATCCGTTGACGCCACCGTTGGGACGATAGTGACATTGTGTTTCAGCTCATCGGCGACAGCTTTCGCGGTATCCAGCGTTTTACCCCCCCTAATCCGACGACAATGTTTGTGCCCGCATCGCGCGCCAGCTTAGCAAGGCGGGTGATTTCGTTGCTGGATGCCTCACCGTTAAAACGCTCGTAATGGTGGCCGATGCTTGCCTGTTTGAGAGACGCATCAACGCGCTGGCCGATAATGTCCCAAACAATGCCGTCCGCCATCAGAAATGCTTTCGTTCCCAGTGGCTTGAGTTGTTCACCCAGTTCATCCAGCACGCCGCGACCCTGAACATATTTTCTAGGTGAAGAGAAAATGAAATGGCTCATGTTGTCTACCTCGATGATGTGGTTTAAGAAGTGATGCGGTATTGAATTCGAGTGAATCATGGAAGGCGGTTGCGGTAGCGCGTCATGAGAATGGACGGTGGTGATGGGACAAACGAAAGCGCAGCACGACTTCCTGAAACGTGACTGATTTAAGGTATAGCATAGTCGATAAACGACAGAGGGACAAAAAGAGCGGAATAGTCGTAATAGGAGTAAATCATATAAATCATGGGGTTAATCTATTTTTTCGCCATGAATTTCGTTTAATACCTGCTTTCTTATCCGTTTATGCCGTGGTTAAAAGGGGATATGATGAATTCACGTTGTTATATAAACGAGCCTTCCCTCCACATCGATCACTGAGGTGTTTGCATGTCGTCTCCCATTGATATCGTCGAAAAGAAGCTGCTATCCGATAATTGGTACATTCTGAATAAATATACTTTTGATTTAAAAAGAAATAATGGCGGCATCGTTCGTCAGGTTCGCGAAGTTTACGACCGTGGTGATGGCGCGACGATTCTGCTGTACAACCGAGCGAAAGGCACGGTGATTTTGACACGACAATTCCGCATTCCCACCTACGTCAACGGTAACGAAAGCGGCATGCTGCTGGAAACCTGCGCGGGTTTGCTGGACGACCATTCGCCCGAAGAATGTATCCGTAACGAAGCAATTGAAGAAACCGGCTATGCGATCGGAAATGTGGAAAAGCTGTTCTATGCCTACATGTCGCCGGGCAGCGTGACGGAACGCGTGTACTTTTTCGCCGCCGAATACGATGAGTCGTTGCGGGATAATCCGGGCGGCGGCGTGGAAGATGAAGATATCGAGGTGCTGGAGCTGCCGTTCAGCGAAGCCGTCGCGATGATGAACGATGGCCGGATTAAAGACGGCAAGACCATCATGCTATTACAGCACGCGATCATTCGCGGCTGGTTTGCCTAGGCGTCAGTGTATTTTATGGCACACGGGCATCTACGTGTGCCGCTTGATTTTCCGTGGTAGCGTTTTCATTTTTGGGTAATACCGTGATGGCGGTGTGATGATGGTTAATACTATCGGGGTAAACTTTTTATTTACTTTCTTATTATTTATTTTTTGCTTAAATTTCAATGTAGTGGGTTTTTTTTAGGTTGGTTTTTAGTCTATTTTATCGATCGGATATGGGTTTTTTCTAAGGAAAATTTTCCTAAATTTTTTGTATTTAGATCGAATATTTAGTTATTTCTCTCCTTGTTGTGTGAGCCGTATCACTGGATTAAAGAATGTAAGCGGTGTAACTCGTTGCTTCATTATGCAGTAACTCATATTCTCTCTTTACAAAAAGTAAAGAAGGACTGCTCTGATGAAGATCAAGAATAAAGTATCTACCCTATTTGCAGTTTCATTCCTCACGCTGGGCTTATCGAGTCACAGCCTGGCTGCTGAAGTCACCGTGTGGGCCTGGGATCCTAACTTCAATGTCGCGGCAATGCATGAGGCATCGTCGATATATAAAAAAGCCGATCCAAGTTTTAGTCTGAAAGTGATCGACTCAGGTAAAGAAGATATTGAGCAGAAACTAAATACGATGTTGGCTTCGGGTGTTAAAAATGCGCTGCCTGATATTGTTCTTATTGAAGATTATAATGCGCAGAAATACCTTCAGGCTTATCCTGATTCGTTTATCCCATTGCAGGATGCCATCGATTATAGTCAGTTTGCGCCTTATAAAACGAAAGTGATGACGGTAGGGAATAAGGTATACGGTGTTCCCTTTGATTCCGGCGTTGCGGGAATGTTCTATCGACTCGATTATCTGGAAGCAGCCGGATATAAAGAGAGCGATATGGTGAACATTACCTGGGATAAATATATTGAAATCGGTAAGCAGGTAAAAGCGAAAACCGGTGTTGATATGCTGACCTACGATATGAATGATGTGGTTCTTCCCCATATTATGATGCAGTCCGGTGGAGAGTGGTTCTTCGATAATCAAGGGCAGCTCAATCTCACCAAAAACAATGCACTGAAAGAAACATTAAAAACGATTAAGGCGATTAATGACGCGAAAATTGCGCGCCCTATCTCTGGCTGGTCGAGTTTTGTCGGTAGTTTTAATGCTGGGAAATCGGCGAGTGTGGTGTCCGGCGTGTGGGTAATTGGCTCCATTAAAAGTGCCGAAGATCAGAAAGGAAAATGGCGTGTTGCGCCGATCCCACGGTTGAATATCGACAACGCGGTACATGCATCCAATCAGGGGGGATCGAGCTGGTATGTCTTAAAAGGGGGAAAAAATACTAAACAGGCGATTGAATTTTTGCAGAAAATCTTTGCGGCAGATAGCAATATGTATCAAACCCTTTTGGTTGATCGCGGTGCGCTTGCCACCTTCCTTCCTGCCACTTCCGGCCCGGCTTACGCAGTAAAGGATCCGTTCTTTGGTGGGCAACCCGTGTTCGCTGATTTCTCTAAATGGGTGACTGAAATTCCACAGGTCTCCTATGGCATGTATACCCAGGAAGTTGATAACGCCATTGCCGCTGAAATACCTGCATTACTGAAAGGCGATTCTGTTGATGACGTTTTAAAACGCGCCGAAACTGCATTAAAAAACCAGATTATGCAGTAATGAGTGTGAGCCTGGGGGCGGTAAGCCCCCAGGCACTTCTCTCCAGAAATCAATGGTGTGATAATGATGTATAAACCTAAAATGAATAGGCTTTATAACATCAACGGCTGGGCTTTTGTCGCTACAGCAGTTGGGTTAATTGCCCTAATGACGATATATCCTATTTTCAAATCACTTTGGCTTTCCTTTCAGTCTGGCCGTGGTGTGGTGACACAATTTGTTGGCTTGGGAAATATCATTCGTTTATTTAATGATCCTATGTTTAAAACGGCACTTTGGAATACCTTGACGTTTCTGGTTATCCAGGTTCCCATTATGATTTTGCTATCATTAGCGATTTCTTCTTGCCTAAATTCGTCTCAACTTAAATATCGACAATGGTTTAGAATAGCCATATTCTTACCCTGTGTCACTTCGCTGGTTGCCTACTCTATTCTTTTTAAAAGTATGTTTGAGCTGGACGGCGTGATTAACTCATTCCTGATGTTTATTCATGTTATTGACGATCCGATTCCGTGGCTGTCCGATCCTTTCTGGGCAAAGGTGACGATTATCATTGCGATCACATGGCGTTGGACGGGATATAATATGATCTTTTATCTTTCCGCTATGCAGAACATTGATAAGTCAATTTATGAGGCCGCCAGAGTCGATGGTGTTAGCCCCATTAAGCAATTTTTCTTTATCACTATACCCTTATTGAAACCGGTGATTCTTTTTACCAGTGTGACATCAACCATTGGCACATTGCAGTTGTTTGATGAAGCGATGAATATCACGAATGGTGGTCCGGCAAATGCGACGCTGACGTTATCGCTTTATATTTATAACTTGTCGTTCAAATTTGTGCCTAACTTTGGTTATGCAGCAACGGTTTCGTACGTGATTGTTGTTTTCTCAGCAATACTGGCGCTGATTCAATTTAAAGCGGCACGGAAGGGATAATATGAGAAAAAGTAAAATTAACAGCATACTGATGCATGTTTTTCTCGTGTTGATGAGCATTTTTTCGCTTTTCCCTTTCTACTGGATGGTGGTATCGAGTACGAACAGCACCAGCCAAATCAACATGGGGAAATTCACGTTTGGCGATCAGCTAGTGGTCAACTTTACCAATCTGACGAGTCAGGTTGACCTGTCATTAATATTTTGGAATACATCAAAAATTGCGTTGATTAGCACGGTGTCAACGCTTGTGGTGTGCTCTATCGCAGGCTATGCGTTTGAGATTTATTCCAGTAAAAACCGCGAGCGTGTCTATGTCGCACTGTTAACGACGATGATGATTCCGTTTGCGGCATTAATGATCCCGCTCTTCACCATGTTTGGTAAGGCTGGCTTACTGGATACACACTTTGCCGTTATTATGCCAACGGTGGCTGGGGCATTTATTATTTTCTACTT
Organism: Pectobacterium odoriferum; assembly: GCF_009931295.1. NCBI lineage: Bacteria > Pseudomonadati > Pseudomonadota > Gammaproteobacteria > Enterobacterales > Pectobacteriaceae > Pectobacterium > Pectobacterium odoriferum. The sequence continues at coordinate 868,159 of NZ_CP034938.1, forward strand.
TAGGCAATGTACTAAAACGTTTCCGAGGGAGCTGATAGATGCTGCGCGCGTGGAAAGCGTCGCTGAGTGGAAAATTTTCCTGTATGTCTACGTGCCGATTATGCGTGCCAGCTATTCTGCTGCTTTTATTATTGTTTTCATGACGTCATGGAATGCCTTTCTCTGGCCGCTTATTGTCCTTCAGTCTAATGAATTAAAGACGATTAATCTGGTGCTATCGAGTTTTGCTTCTGCCTACTCGCCAGATTTCGGATTGATTATGGTTGGAACGGTGATTTCTACACTTCCCAGTTTACTTATCTTCTTTGCCATGCAGAAGCAATTTATCGCCAGCATGACGGGCGCGGTAAAGTAATACGCTCTCAATGGAAAATTAAAGTTTGAGGTTCACATGGCTGATATTTTACTAAAAAATATAGTGAAACGTTACGATAAGACGGAGACGATCCATCGTATCAATCTTGAAATTAATTCTGGCGAGTTTGTGGTATTTGTCGGCCCGTCGGGATGTGGCAAATCCACGTTGCTGAGAATGATCGCTGGGTTGGAAGAGATCACGGATGGCGAAATTCATATTGATAACCGTTTAGTGAACCATTTCGACCCCGCAGAGCGAGGGATTGCGATGGTATTCCAGTCTTATGCGCTATACCCGCATATGACGGTGGCTGAAAACATGGGGTTTGGGCTAAGAATGAATGGGCACCCCAAAGCCGAAGTGGAAAAAATGGTGCGAAAGGCGGCAATGACGCTCCAACTCGAAGCATTGTTGGATCGCACACCGAAACAGCTCTCTGGCGGTCAGCGGCAGCGCGTTGCGATTGGGCGAGCTATTGTGCGCGATCCTAAAGTGTTCTTATTTGATGAACCTTTATCGAACCTTGACGCTGAATTACGCGTGGAAATGCGTTTACAGATCGCCCGGCTGCACCAGGAAATGCGTAATACCATGATTTATGTGACGCACGATCAAGTGGAAGCAATGACGCTGGCGGATAAAATCGTGGTACTAAACAAAGGCGACATTGAGCAGGTCGGCACGCCAATGGATCTATACCATAAGCCAGAAAATCTTTTTGTCGCTGGCTTTATCGGTTCGCCTAACATGAATTTTCTACCCGGTGAAGTGATACAGGTTGAAGGAAATAACGTGAGTATATTGATCAATACGCTCAATACACTTTCCGTTAATGTTGCCAATCACGGGCTGCAAATCGGACAAAAGATTACCGTGGGTATTCGGCCTGAACACCTGAGTATTGATCCAAATGGCGGCGATGTCAGCCTGTCAATCAATAGTGAGGTAACCGAAAGGCTGGGTAATGCCACGTATATATTTGGTGCTTATTCTGGCGTTAATCATTTCAAGGTACATTTGTCGGGTGACAACAGTATTGTTCCCTACTCAACGATTCCGCTTACGTGCCGTAGTGAACATCTGCATTTTTTTGATGAAAATGGAAAACGAATTAATTAAAAAATAACGGCCTGTAATGATGAGATTTGCTCCATAAAATATATGACGTAAAGGGAATAATCATGAAGTTAACCAAGCGGCGATGAAAATTAGCTGCTTGGTTTCTTATGTGAAATTTATTTTTATAAATATCGACCTCTATTTTTGAATCTGTACCTGGGTATTTATGTAATAAATACCTTTTAAGCGTGTTACCTCAAGGAGAAATGAATGAAAAAGAATAATTATTCAGGAATCATCTCTGTATTGTTAATGCTGTTTATCGGGTTCATGTTGGCCAATCTGGCGAAAGCGGCGCAGCCGTTTGCTTATGGCGCGGATATTGGCTGGGTAAAGCAATTAGAAGATCGCGGAGTCACCTGGCGTGATGATGCAGGAACGCCGCGCGATGTATTACAGATATTGCGCGATCACGGCATTAACGCTGTACGGTTACGCATTTTCGTTAATCCCGACCCCAGTGCGCTATGGCATAAAGATAATACGACCTGGACGATGCTTGGCTATACAGATAAAACCCGTGTGGTGGATGCCGCGCAGCGCGCCAAAGCGATGGGAATGCGCGTCATGGTAGATTTCCACTACAGTGATGTTTTCGCAGATCCGGGTCATCAAATAAAGCCAGCCGCGTGGGCGAACTACAATCTGAGCCAATTAACGACGGCCGTTTATAACCATACACATGAAGTGATGACTGCGCTGATTTCCGCAGGCGTGACGCCGGAATGGGTACAGGTTGGTAACGAAATGAACCCCGGAATTTTACTCCCGGAAGGAAGCACAAGCCGGTTTGCTAATTTAACGCAGCTACTGAATGCGGGCTATGATGCGGTTAAAGCGGTCAGCCCTTCCTCTAAAGTGATCAGCCATCTGGCGCATGGGAATAATAATTCGAATGCTCGCTGGTTTTTTGACAATTTCCTCACTACGCACGGTGGGAAAACCGATGTGATTGGCTTTTCATTTTACCCCTATTGGGAGGGGAAAAATTATTGGGAACTCACTGGCGCACTGGCTAGCAACCTCAATGATATGGCGAGCCGCTATGGTAAGGAAGTCATGGTCGTTGAAGTCGGCGGTTTGGAAACTAACCCGACAGACAGTTACTGGACGATTAGGGATACGATTAATCTTGTTAAAGCGGTGCCGGGAAATAAAGGGATCGGGGTTTTTTATTGGGAACCAGCGGGCAATGCAAAGGTGTTACCGGATGGCTACGCTTTAGGCGCGACGACGCAAGTTTCAACCAATGTATTGCAATTTACCCGAGCACTGGATGCGTTTGCCGAATCACAAATCAATTTTATCAACGGAACCCGCTATAAGATCGCTAATCGACATAGTGGCAAATCACTGAATGTTGTGAGCGGTTCGCGTGAAGACGGCGCATGGGTTGAACAATACAGTGACGGCAACTGGGACAGCCAGCGTTTTTATTTTAACGCGATTGGTAATGGTTACTTCAATCTGGTGAATGTGAATAGCGGAAAGTATATTGATGTTAATTTCAGTGCCAATGAGGATGGTGCGCAAATTCTCCAAATGTATAACACCGGCCATTTTAGCCAGCAATGGCTGATTTTGGATGCGGGCGATGGCTATTATAAAATCATGAACAGGAACAGTGGGAAACTTTTGGATGTTAACAGCCGTTCAACAGAGAACGGGGCATCCGGTATTCAATGGCATGATAATGGGGGATGGAATCAGCTGTGGAAAATAACCGCTAATTGACGCTCTCTGGCCGCGTAATGTCCTTGCGTGGCCGCTTTATTTGTAAGAGTAGGAAAGATAAGTGGACGTATTATAAAAGGGCATCGTTAAGTGTGAAACTTTCGCGCCAGACCATCTCATAGCCCAGTTGTACGTGTTTCTTGTAATAGCGTCCCGCTACCAATTCTAAAAACAGATCGACGGCGGCCTCGCCCATTTCAGCGGGATAGAGTCGCATGGTAGTCAGGCTTGGGTTGAGGTGTTGGGCAGTAGGAATATCATTCATGCCAATCACTTTGATTTGCTTAGGGATGGAAATGCCTTTTTCTTGCAGCGCGCGGTAGACGCCAATAGCGATAATATCTGTTGCGGCGAACACAACATCGGGCCACTCTTTTTGTTGCAGTAATTCATTCATCGCCTGATAGCCGGACTCAATACAGAATAGCTGGCTAACTTTACATCGTGATTCGCGATAGATACCGTGTTCTTTTGTTATTTCTTGAAATACATGCAGCCGGCTCTCATTATTCCCTATAAATGCAGGGCGCTGAGCACCGCTATTAACGATGTAATGTAATACCTCGCGTGCTGCCGCTTCCCGATCAAAAAGCACGGCGTCACATTTTTTATCGAGGGGGGCCGAGTCGATAAAAATCAGATTCTTATTTAATGCGTAAATTAAGGCAATATCGTTATCGCTAAAGTGACCAACACAAATGATGGCCTGTGCCTGAGCTAAGGTGTTGCTATTGGATGATAAATTTGTGGTGAATATATTTCGCAACGAAATATTAAAATCATGGCAGCGGTTTTCAATGCCAATACGCATTGCGGTGAAATAAGGATCGTTGAGTTCTTCTGAAGGCGTGAGAAAGTGGACGACGGCGAGATTTAATAAATTATCGTTATCCATTTTGAAATGGGAGCGTACAACAATGGCGTGCTCTGACTTTTTTTTCTGCTGTTTACGCTGTGTGGGCGATAAATATTCCAGTTCGTGGGCAATTTTTTTGATGAGTTGACGCTTTTCTTTGGTGACCGACAGACTGGGATCGTTATTAAGCACGCGAGAAACGGTTGATGCAGCCACTCCTGCTTTTTGGGCGATATCTCTAATCGTTGTCACAAAAAATGTCCATAATTTGTCTATGAGACTGATATTAGCGAATGCTTAATTAATTTAAAATGCTAATTATTCAAAAGTACGATTAAACCTTCAGAAATGCGACGAGGTCACTGACCCGCAGCCGTAATATCCTAAATCATTCGAGTTACGTGACAAAACAGTTCGTTTTGAACGCCGCTTGCGGCAGCCTTTCAGCGGGAAGCTCGGCCATGAGCCGAGTATTGCCAACGCACAAGCAGCTTGAAGTATGACGGGCATAAATCATGCCCTAATCACAGCACGGTTGAGAAAAAGGCCTGCGTACGACGGTTTTGCGGGGCGTCCAGTACCTGTCTGGCTGGGCCGGTTTCGACAATTCTGCCGTTTTCCATAAACACGATGTTATCGGCGATCTCACGGGCGAAGCCGATCTCGTGCGTGACGATGACCATCGTGATACCGGAATGTGCCAGCTTCTTAATCACCTGAAGCACTTCGCCAACCAGTTCCGGGTCTAATGCCGAAGTGGGTTCGTCAAAGAGCATCACCTGCGGATTCATGGCGAGGGCGCGGGCAATCGCGACCCGCTGCTGTTGGCCACCGGAAAGCTGGTGCGGCCAATCGTCGGCTTTCTCCGCGAGTCCAACTCGTCGCAGCAGCGAATACGCCTGATCGAGCACCTCCTGCCGTTCACGTTTTTTAACGCGCAGCGGGGCATCGCTCACGTTTTGCAGCACGGTACGATGAGGGAACAGGTTAAAGTGCTGAAACACCATACCCATCTTGCTGCGCTGGGCTGCGACCTGTTTGTCACTCAATTCATAGAGTCGATGGCCTTTTTGCCGATAGCCAACCAGCGTGTCGCCAACGCAAATGGTGCCGCCATCGAGTTTTTCCAGGTGGTTAATACAGCGCAGCAGCGTGGATTTACCCGCACCGGATGGACCCAGAATCGCAGTGACCGATCCGGCCTGCATCTGCAAATCGATGTCATCTAAAATCAGGTTTCCCGACAGGAATTTACGCACATTTCGCAGTGTGATGGGCTCGCCCATAGTTGCCTTTCCTTCATCATTCATTGAGAGCATGACTTTGGTCACCCGCCGATTCAGGTGCCGGGGGACTCGCTGGGCTGCTGCCGGTTCGCTGGCTGAGCGCGTTGGGTAAGCCTTGCAGCACGTGGTTTACGGCTTCTACCTGGCTTGCTACGCTTGAGCGTGGAACGGCCGAAATAGCGTTCAACATAGTATTGGCCGACAGAGAGCATGGAGGTCAGCAGCAGATACCAGATAGTGGCAACCAGCAGTAGCGGGATGACTTCGTAGGTTCGCTGATAAATGATCTGTGCCGAATACAGCACATCCTGAAGCGAAATCACGGAAACCACCGCCGTGGTTTTCAGTTGGCCGATGACCTCGTTGCCTGCGGGAGGCAGAATGGCGCGCATCGCCTGCGGCAGAACGGTGTAGAAGAATATTTGCGGTTTACGATATCCCAGCGCGCGGGCTGCTTCTAACTGACCGGGGTTGACGCTTTGAATGCCCGCGCGAACGATTTCCGCTGCATAGGCAGACTGGTGCATGACCAGCGCCAGCACGGCGGCATTAAACGGGCTGATGAGCGTATTGCCGGGAATGCTGAAAAGTTCGCCGACAAACGGCAGCGAGAGCGAAATCGTTGGGTAGAGCGCTGCAATGTTATACCAGAGAAACAGCTGCACCAGCGTCGGGACGCCACGGAAGAACCAGGTGTAGCCCCAACTGACCGCCACCAATACGGGGTTGCTGGACAGACGCATCAGCGCCAATATCGTGCCGCCACCAAAGCCCAACACCACCGAAATGGCGGTCAGTTTCAGCGTCATGATGACGCCCTGAAGAATGGAGTCCTCCGTAAAACTGTCCACAACGACCCGCCATTCGAAACGGGGATTGTTCAGCACGGAATGGGCGATTGCGCCTAACAGCAGCAGAACCAGCAGGGCGCTGATCCAGCGCCCGTAGTGTCGGTTGGCAACGATGTGCAGTTCCTGCTGCGGCGAGGAAGTACTCATCCGAAGATCTCTGCGTTACGTTTCGCCTCAGGGACTGCGCCGTAGCCGATGTCCCACTTATCCAAAATCTTCTGGTAGGTGCCATCTTTAATCAGCGAATTCAGCGCCGCCTGAACCGCGTCTTCCAGAGCCGAGTCTTTAGGGAACGCAATGGAAACAGGGGCATCGTTAACGGCGATATCACCGCTGATGGTCAGCCGTTTTACCTGACTCACCTGATAGCGTAACCCTTCATAAGGGCCGAAGAACAGCGGTACGCGTCCGCTGATCACCGCCTGTACGCCTGATGGACGATCCGGGAAGATCGCGATTTTGATCGCGTTTTTCTGTTCTGCGACGCACTGCTTGTCGGCTTCCTGCAAGCGCAGTAGCTGAGTGGTACCCGCTCCCGCCCCCACTTCTTTACCGCACAGCACGCTGAGGGAGGTAAAAGGCGCGACGTTAGCGTCTTTCAGGGAAATGATGGCCAGTTTTGACGCGTTGAAATAGCCGATGAAATCGATTTGCTCAAGGCGCTTTGGCGTCGCATTGATATTCGACAGCGCCACATCGTAACGGCCTGATTTCAGACCGGGGATGATGTTGTCGAACCCGCCGGTATCGTTCCAGTTCACCGGTACGCCCAGCCGGTCACCAATCGCGTTCATGATATCGATCTCGCGGCCTGCCAGTGTTTTATTATCTTCCTGATAAAAGGTGGTTGGCGGCGTATTGGGGTTGGTGCCCGCAACAATAAAGCCTTTTTGCAGGACGGCCTCTGGCACTTTGGCTTTTAAGGCTGAATCGGACTGAACCTGAAAGGTGCGAGTGGTGGGAACATTTTGATCGGCAGAAAAGGCCGGCGGCAATACGCCAAGCATAAGTAATGGGAAGGCAAACAGAGGTTTTTTCATTGTCTTTACCTGGGTTAACTAACATGCCTTTCTTCATAAGACATGGAAAAATAAATGGGTTTTTCTTATCAAAAGAAAAGGGCTTATACGGTATGTGATGTGCCAAACGGCATTTTTTGACACCTTTTCTCTTTTAATCGTCAGGGTAAAACAGGACAAATAAAAAAAGGTTATAAGTTATAAACGAGCGGTTTTGTTACTTTTGTTATTGGATTACAGGAGAGTGGAATAGATCTTTTACCATGATAAACAGAATGATAGCGTTTATTTCTCTATTCGCTTGACTGGATTGAAGGCTAAAGAATAAATATCGAAAAGCAAAGACAAACAGAACATATACCCGAAAGATTACTGGTGATAATGGCAGAAATCTTGCCCAATAGCGGCGTTTCGCCCAGCTATTGAGAAGGGATTATTTTTCCGGTGTGATGCGGACGATATGAATAATCAGGTACAGCATTTCATCGTTAGAAATGTCGATATTGAGCAGGTTGTGAATATAGTCTTTGATCAGTCGACTGCATTTATAGGCATCGGGGTATTCTTTGGTGACCTGCTCAAAAATAAAGTCATCATTTGAATGAATCAGGCTATTTTCCAACAGACGCTGAATAAAGAATTGCATGTGCGTCAGGAAGCGGGAGTAGTTAATCGACTCTTTATCAATCACGATATGGAAGTTGTACTGGATGATATTAAAGATATCTTTCAGCATCTTGACCGACTGGAGCGTGTTTTCCATATTCTGGACGTCGGTTTGGGCGTTGACTAAATGAAACGCGATATTGCCTGCTTCTTCTTCGGGCAATTCCAGCTTCATCTGTTGGTTAATGTCGTTGAGTGCCCGCGAGGCAATCGCGAATTCCTGCGGATAAAACCGCTTTACCTCATAAAGCAGACGATTTTGTATGCTGATGCCTTTGCGATAGCGCTCAATCGCAAAACTGATATGGTCGATCAGCGTAAAAAAGACCTGCTCGCTCAAGCGACCATGAAGCTGCCGGTTCGCATCATCAATAATCTTATTCACGATGTGAACATATTCTTCCCCAACGTGCTCAATCAGACGAGCAAATTCGCGTGGCGATGTACCATCCTTGAGAATAAAGGTCTTCTCAATTTTGGCCGGATCGAGAATATCTCCGGTCTTGCTGTTAAAGCCGATTCCTTTCCCCATAACAATGATTTCGTTGTTATCTGCATCGGAAGATAACACCAGGCTATTGTTCAGTATTTTTATTGCTTTTATCGGTTCAGCCATCATGCGTTTCTTAAGTGATTCAGTGGGAAAGTCAGTGGGATAAGCCTGCCCCCTAATTTGTCACGTTGCGGGAAATAGGCTTCCTGCAACGTGACATATCCGGCGTCGTGCTCATCCCCGTTTTAACAACGTGTACTGGATATCGGTATCACGGGACGCTGGGAAATAAGCGCGCTCCATTTGATTCTATGACACCTTGATACCAGTAAAAACTTTTCTTTTTGATGCGGCGCAGATCTTTCAGATCAAATTCGTCGCGGTTCACGTAAATAAACCCGTAGCGTTTACCGTAGCCCTGATGGGTGCTGACCACATCGATCGCCGACCACGGGCAATAGCCAATAAGATCAACGCCATCGCTGATGGCGAGCTGCATCTGTTCAATATGGCGAGCAATAAAATCGATGCGGTATTGATCGTCGATCGTACCGTCGGCCTCAAGCTTATCCGGCGCGCCCATGCCGTTTTCCGTAATCAGGATCGGCAGATGATAGCGTTCGTAGGTTTTCCGCAGCGTTAAGCGCAAGCCAATAGGATCGATCACCCAGCCATAAGGCGTTTTATCAACGTGCGGGTTTTCCGCTGCACGATAAACACCGGGCTCGCCCAGCATGATTTGCTGATCGCCCGCGCGGGCGCTGACATCCGACGCATCGCCTTTGCTGGCGGCAATGGTGGCGGTGGAGTAGTAGTTGATCGCCACGTAGTCGGGCTTTCCTGACTGTAGGATATCGTCATCGCCAGGTAATGTTTCCGGTGCCAGACCGCGATCTTCCAGATAACGCCAGGCCAGCGCGTTGTAGCGGCCGTGTACGGCAACATCCAGAAAACTCCAGCAGCGCAGCGTTTCCCAGTTGTGTGCGGCGATAGCATCTTCCGGTTTGCTGGTGGCCTGATACATAGACGTGGTGTTGATCGCCGGACCAATCAGGCCATTGGGCGCGAGTTCGTGACACAAGGCCATGACCTGAGCCTGCGCCAACATCATGTGGTGGTTTTGCTGATATAGCACTTTTTTAGACGGTAAAACGCCACCTTCCGGCAGGCCAATCGCACCGGGATGCAGAATCATGGTGTTCTGCTCATTGATTGTCAGCCAATATTTTACCTTGTCGCCGAAATGCGTAAACAACGTGCGGGCGTAGTGAACAAAGGCATCAATCGTGGCGCGATTCTGCCAGCCACCTTGTTCTTCAAGGCAATAAGGCAAATCGAAATGGTAGAGCGTGACGACGGGTTCGATATTGTGCGCGTTCAACTCATCAATCAGATTGTTGTAGAACGCGATACCCAGCGGATTGATGGCACCAGTGCCATCGGGAAGAATACGTGTCCAGGCGATAGAGAAGCGATAGGCCTTTAAGCCCAGCTCCGCGAAAAGCTGCACATCTTCTTTAAACCGATGGTAGTGATCGCTGGCGACGGTGAAGTCGGCAGTGTTTTCCGGGTGCTGGCATTGATCAATGATCGATGGACTTTTCCCATCGGCCTGCCAGCCACCTTCTACCTGATAAGCCGACGTCGACGCTCCCCACAGAAAACCTGCCGGGAAGTGTTTTTGCTGTTGATAGTGCATATTTTTCTCACATACAGGGAGACTGAAAAGCATTGGGCAGGGTGCCCAATGCTTTTATGGATCGTCAGGCGTTCACTTTAATGATGGCATCCATCGGGGAGATCGGCTGCGGCGCGGTGCAGACGACGCTGGCGTACTCATCGCTATTGATAATCACGACTGGCGTAACTGGGTCATAACCCAGACGCGTGATTTCATGCAGATCGAAGCTAATTAGCCTGTCGCCAGCGGTGACGCGGTCGCCCGGTTTGATATAGCCGGTAAAGTGCTTGCCGTTGAGGTTCACCGTGTCCAGACCGACGTGAATCAGCAATTCCAAACCGTTGTCAGCCCGGATGCCGATGGCGTGTTTAGACTCAAGGAACGTGATGATTTCGCCACTGACGGGCGCGACCACTTCACCGTTGTCAGGAATAATCGCCACGCCTTGCCCCAGTAATCCCTGTGAGAATACGTCATCGTTGATGTCACTCAGCGCGACCAATTTGCCGGACAACGGGCTGAGTATAGTTTGTGGTTCTGCGTGGCTTTCTGCGGCCTGCGTTTTTTGCGCGGTATTGGCTGCCGGTGTCGCTTGGCGTTGATCTGCCTGAGCCGAGTCGGTTTGGGCACTGTCAGTTTCATCCACCGGATCGTCGAATCCCATGATCCAGGTGAGCGCAAACGTGACGACAATTGCAATGGCACAGGTGATCAGAGCATGGACGATGTTCATCGGGTTTTCACCAATGAAAGCAGGCAGCGCTGCTAGCCCCGGTGAGACGAAGGCGTAGCGAACCAGCCCGGCTAAACCGGCATAGATACCCGCGCAGCCCCCGCCAATCATGGCGGCAATCAGCGGTTTCTTCAGTTTCAGCGTCACCCCGTACAGGGACGGTTCGGTGATCCCCAGCAGCGCGGTGAAGCCCGCCGAAGAAGCCAGCTGTTTCAGATTCTTGTTCTTGGTTTTAAACGCGACGCACAGCGTGGCGGCACCCTGAGCAATGTTGGAAGCCAGCATGCCAGGCCCGTTGATCATCTCGAAGCCGTTACGGGTAAGCTGCGAGGTGGCAATTGGCGTCATCGCCCACGCTGTGCCGGTGATCACCAGAAACGGTTGCAGGCCACCCATCAGCATCGGGATTAACCAGCTTGCCTTGCCGTCAATGATGGCCGCGCCGCTGGCGACCAGATCGTTGAGGAAAATACCGAAAGGCCCAATCACCACTAACGCCAATGGCGCGGTAAACAGCAGCACGATCATCGGTTTGGTGAAGAAGGTGATCATCGATGGCGAGACTTTTTCAGCGAATCTCTCGATGTAGGACATGATCCACACGGTGAGAATGATCGGTAGCACCGATCCGGCATAGTCCGCCAACCGTACCGGTATACCGATAAAGCTGATGGGCCCGCCTGATGCTAACAGCTGAGCCAGATTCGGGTGCAGCAATGCACCAGCAATCGTCATCGCCAGAATTGGGTTACAGGCGAACTTGATGGAGGCACCGTAAGCCAGCAGCACGGGCAGGAAGAAAAAGGCCGCATCAGAGATGGTATCCAGCAAGCGATAGGTCGTGCTGTCGGCAGAAATTAAGCCAGTCAACTTGAGGATTGCCAGCAGTGCTTTGATCATCCCTGCGCCGGTAATTGCCGGAATGACGGGGGTGAAGGTGGTGGAAATCACGCTGATGATTTGCGTAAAAATGCCGCCTTTTTTCTGCTGCTTGTTGCCAGCATTGCGCTGGCTGTTCATCTCGCCAATCTCATTCAAAATTGCCCGGTAGGTGACTTGAACGTCGTTGCCGATCACCACCTGAAACTGTCCGCCACGATCGACCACGCTGATGACGCCGGGAAGTTTAGCAATCGCTTCTGCCTGTACGGCATGGCTGTCGTTGAACTCGAAACGTAAACGAGTGGCGCAGTGGGTCAGTTTACTGACGTTCTGCTTGCCGCCGCTCAACGCGAGGATGTCGACTCCAAGTTTTTGATAATTCATTTTTTGATAATCCATCGTTTTACCCTGTGTTGACGCCAATTAGGCCAAAAAAAAAGACCAAAATAAAAATGCACCTCTTAAAAAGAGGAAATGCATTTTTACTTTGGTCTTGCCTGCCGAAGCAGTAGCACGCCGCGATAAAAATAGGCTGGTGCAACTTGTGGTGTTGCGCCGCAATATCAGCATGCGGCGCTGGAGTCATGCAATGTGCTCAGGTGAATTAATTGATCTGGATCACAAACAATAGTGCGATTTGCGATCCTTTTGTGCACAGTATCGCAGTCTCAGTTCATCGTAATGTGATGGCATCACAGCTTTACTTTAGCAGTGCTGTCCCGCGCGATTTCTCTCTACAAGTCATCTGATTGTTGAACAAAAAACCATCAAATAAAATAACTATATTAACCAGCATTCCCCCGCAGTTTTTGCCATCCTCGTTAGTTTCGTCATTCGCAAACACTATACTGGGTACTCTTGACCCTACAGACACAACACAACAAAACCGAAAAGGTACATAAAATGGATGAACAGCTAAAGCAAAGCGCCCTTGATTTCCACCAGTATCCGATTCCCGGAAAAATTCAGGTTTCCCCGACGAAACCGCTGGCGACACAGCGCGATCTGGCGCTGGCCTATTCCCCTGGTGTCGCGGCTCCCTGTCTGGAAATTGCGGCAGATCCGCTGGCCGCCTACAAATACACCGCGCGCGGCAATCTGGTTGCCGTTATCTCTAACGGGACGGCCGTTCTGGGCCTCGGCAATATCGGTGCACTGGCCGGTAAACCGGTGATGGAAGGCAAAGGCGTCCTGTTTAAAAAATTCTCCGGCATTGATGTTTTCGATATCGAAGTCGACGAACTGGATCCAGACAAACTGATCGACGTGATCGCCGCGCTGGAGCCGACGTTCGGCGGTATCAATCTGGAAGACATCAAGGCGCCTGAGTGCTTCTACATCGAGAAGAAACTGCGTGAGCGCATGAAGATTCCCGTCTTCCACGACGATCAGCATGGCACCGCGATCATCTGTACCGCCGCCGTTCTGAACGGCCTGCGTGTAGTCGAAAAAAATATCTCCGATGTGCGTCTGGTCGTGTCCGGTGCGGGTGCGGCGTCTATCGCCTGTCTTAACCTGCTGGTGGCGCTGGGTCTTCAGAAGCACAACATTGTGGTGTGCGATTCGCGCGGCGTGATTTTCCACGGCCGTGACGAAAATATGGAAGAAACCAAGGCCGCTTACGCGATTGAGGATAACGGTGCTCGCAAGCTGGCTGACGTGATCCCTGATGCGGATATCTTCCTCGGCTGCTCTGGCCCCGGTGTACTGACGCCGGAGATGGTGAAAACCATGGCACCGCGTCCGCTGATCATGGCGCTGGCTAACCCGGAACCAGAAATTCTGCCGCCGCTGGCGAAAGAAGTGCGCCCGGATGCGATCATCTGTACCGGTCGTTCGGATTACCCGAATCAGGTGAACAACGTGCTGTGCTTCCCGTTCATCTTCCGTGGCGCGTTGGATGTTGGCGCGACCACGATTAACGAAGAGATGAAACTGGCCTGCGTGCATGCGATTGCCGATCTGGCGCTGGCGGAGCAGAGTGAAGTGGTTGCCTCTGCCTACGGCGATCAGGAGTTGTCGTTTGGCCCGGATTATCTGATTCCAAAACCGTTCGATCCGCGCCTGATCATCAAGATCGCACCCGCGGTGGCGAAGGCGGCGATGGATTCCGGCGTGGCGACGCGTCCGATCGAGGATTTCGATGCCTATGTCGAAAAACTGACCCAGTTCGTCTACAAAACCAACCTGTTCATGAAGCCGATTTTTGCACAGGCGCGTCAGCAGCCGAAGCGTGTCGTCTTCGCTGAAGGTGAAGATGCGCGCGTGCTGCACGCCACGCAGGAACTGGTGACGCTGGGTCTGGCGTTCCCGATTCTGATTGGTCGTCCGAGCGTCATCGAAATGCGTCTGCAAAAGCTGGGGCTGCAACTGACCATCGGTAAAGATTTCGAAGTGGTTAACAACGAATCCGATCCGCGCTTCAAAGCATACTGGAGTGAGTATTTCGAACTCATGAAACGTCGCGGCGTGTCGCAGGAAAAAGCGCAGCGCGCGGTGATCGGCAATCCAACGCTGATCGGGGCCATTATGGTTCACCGTGGCGAAGCGGACGCGCTGATTTGTGGCACGATTGGCACGTATGAAGAACATTTCGATGTGGTTGAGAAAGTGTTCGGCTACCGCGAAGGCGTGCAGGCTGCGGGGGCGATGAACGCGCTGATGCTGCCGAGCGGCAACACCTTTATCGCTGATACCTACGTCAATGCAGATCCAACGCCGGAACAGCTGGCGGAAATCACGCTGATGGCGGCAGAAAGCGTACGTCGTTTCGGTATCGAACCGAAGGTTGCACTGTTGTCGCACTCCAGCTTTGGCACCTCGGATTCCCCAACGGCACAGAAGATGCGTGCCACGCTGGCGCTGGTCAACAAGCTGGCACCGGAACTGGAGATCGACGGTGAGATGCACGGCGACGCCGCACTGGTGGAAGCCATCCGCCGCGAGCAAATGCCGGACAGCCCGCTGAAAGGCTCAGCTAACATCCTGATCATGCCGAACATGGAATCTGCGCGTATCAGCTATAACCTGCTACGCGTTTCCTCTTCAGAAGGGGTGACGGTAGGGCCGGTACTGATGGGTATTTCAAAACCGGTACACATCCTGACGCCGATTGCCTCCGTACGCCGGATCGTGAACATGGTCGCACTGGCGGTGGTAGAAGCACAAACTCAGCCGCTGTAAGTTATTTCCAGTCATATAGACGAACCCAGCCAGAAATCGGCTGGGTTTTTTTACTCTCTTAGTTTATCGACCAAATAGTCGCTTAAAAACATAGAACCAATAAAGCAAAACGCAAAGGCGGGGAATGCGATATTTTCTGGGAGTAAATAGGTGACCATGAGAAGAGAGATAATCCAGAGAATAAACGTCAGTATCATCGAAAGAATATCGAATAAAACAGATTTCACAGCCTTCAGCATAACGTCATCATCCTTAAATGACTTTTCCTTTTAATCGCTTACAACATATTACTTGCTTACAACATAGCACGTTGTTTTTAGCAGAACATGGTCTTTTTTCATATGGTGGTATAAGTGAAATCAATGGAATAATTTTCGTTTTATGCCATGATCTCGCCTCGTCTTTCGGGGGAGACTCCCCGGACTCGATAAAAAAACCAACGAGCGAATATCGGCTATGGCAATACGCGCAGTGAACGAAAATACAGTAGAAAAAAGCGGTACAGAAAAGCGTCTTCCTTCGCTGTTTGGCGGGTCGATGATTATTGCAGGAACGATCATTGGTGCCGGGATGTTTTCCCTGCCGGTGGTGATGTCGGGTGCCTGGTTTTTCTGGTCATTTGCCGTGTTGGTGTTTACCTGGTTTTGCATGTATCACTCGGGGTTAATGATACTGGAAGCTAACCTGAATTATCCGACGGGGGCCAGCTTCGATACGCTGACCAAAGATCTGCTGGGTAAGCGCTGGAATGTGATTAACGGCATATCGATTGCCTTTGTTCTTTATATCCTGACTTACGCCTATATCTCGGCGAGTGGCTCAATCATCCATCACACGCTTGCTGAGATGTCGATCGATTTCTCCGCCCGCGTCGGCGGCTGCCTGTTTGCGCTGTTTGTCGCGTTGACCGTTTGGTGGAGCACCGCGGCGGTGAGCCGCATGACCGCTTTTTTTCTGGCGGCAAAAGTACTGACCTTTTTCATGACGTTCGGCAGTCTGCTGTGGAACGTTAAGCCGGTTGTTTTACTCAATGTTGCGGAAGAAGCGCCCAGCTATCTTCCGTATGTGCTGATGACGCTGCCATTTTGCCTGGCCTCTTTTGGCTTTCATGGCAACGTTCCCAGTCTGGTGAAGCATTACGGCCATAAGCCACAGGTCATCAAGCGTTGCCTGTTTATTGGCAGCGTTCTGGCGCTGGTGATGTATGCCATCTGGTTGATTGGCACGATGGGGAACATTGCCCGCCCTGATTTTATCGGGATTGCGGAGCGGGGCGGTAATATTGACGTGCTGGTGCAGACGCTGGGTAGCGTGTTGAACAGCCCCTATCTGGACGTGTTGCTCACCGTCTTTTCCAACTTCGCCGTCGCCTGTTCATTTCTTGGGGTAACGCTGGGGCTGTTTGATTATCTGGCTGATTTACTGAAGTTTGACGATAGCCGACTGGGAAGAGCCAAGACGGCGCTGGTGACCTTTCTGCCGCCAATTATCGGCGGTCTGCTCTATCCGAACGGCTTTATTTATGCGATTGGGTTTGCCGGATTGGCAGCCACCGTATGGGCGGTGATCACGCCTGCGTTGCTGGCCCTTGCGTCGCGTCGCCGCTTCGGTAGCCCGCTGTTCCGCGTGCGGGGCGGCAATGCGATGGTTGCGCTGGTGCTGCTATTTGGTATCGGCACCGCGCTGATACATGTGCTCTCGAGTCTCGATCTGCTGCCAGTTTATCGCTAAGTCATATCGCCATCCTGCTTTGCTAAAACAGAAGGGATGAGATAGTTAATGTTGGTTGCTTGAGCCTGTTTTTAGGAAAAGCACGGGGATGAGGTTCCCGTAGGGATAGCTCGCCCCACGATCGTTCCGTGTATCTCGATGTTTTGACGATCGGTGGTCTACGGAAGGGGAATCAGGCAGAGCGTTACGGCTTTTTCGACTGCTGCAACCACTTGTCCAGTTCATTAGCGAACTGCTGACGGTCCCGCTGGTTTAATGCGCTAGGGCCACCGGTTTGTATCCCGCTGGCGCGCATGGTATCCATAAAATCCCGCATGTTCAGCCGTTCCCGAATGGTATCCGGTGTATAGCGCTCTCCACGCGGATTCAACGCGATGCCGCCTTTTTCTATCACTTCTGATGCCAGCGGAATATCCGCAGTGATCACCAGATCACCGACTTCAACGCGTTGCACAATCTCATTGTCGGCGACGTCAAAACCCGCTGAGACGCGCAGCGTGCGAATAAAGCGCGACGGCGGCACTTTGATGGTCTGGTTGGCAACCAGTGTGACCTGTGTTTGCGTGCGATCTGCCGCGCGAAATAGCACTTCTTTGATGACGTTAGGACAGGCGTCGGCATCGACCCAAATCTGCATGACTTATGTTTCCTTGTTGTGCGTGTGATTTTCTGACAGCCAGTCTTTAGCCGGTAAAAAATCTTGATACAGTAGGGCTTCCGGGCTACCCGGTTCAGTCTGATGCTGGTATTCCCAGCGTGCTAGCGGTGGCATGGACATCAAAATTGACTCGGTGCGTCCACCGCTTTGCAGGCCAAACAGCGTCCCGCGATCCCAAATCAGGTTGAATTCTACATAGCGACCACGGCGATAGAGCTGGAATTCGCGCTCGCGTTCTCCCCACGGCAGATCTTTACGCCGTTCGACGATGGGCAGATAGCCATCGAGGAACCCGTTACCGACGGCACGGATGAAGGCGAAACTGGTAGCAAAATCTGGCTCATTGAGATCGTCGAAAAAGAGTCCGCCGATACCGCGCGCTTCGTTACGGTGCTTGAGGAAGAAGTAATCGTCGCACCACTTTTTATAGCGCGGGTACACATCGTCACCGAACGGTTGGCACAGGTCGTGTGCAGTCTGATGCCAGTGCACCGCGTCCTCTTTGAAACCATAATAGGGCGTAAGATCGAAACCGCCGCCAAACCACCACACCGGCTCTTCTCCCGGTTTCTCGGCGATGAACAAGCGCACATTGGCATGGCTGGTGGGAATGTAAGGGCTAAGCGGATGAATCACCAGCGACACGCCCATTGCCTGAAAGCTGCGGCCCGCCAGATCGGGGCGGTGGGTGCTGGCTGAAGGTGGCAATGATTTGCCGGTCACGTGGGAAAAGTTGACTCCAGCTCGTTCAAAGATGCGCCCGCCGGACAGCACGCGACTGCACCCGCCGCCGCCTTCGGCACGCAGCCATTCATCTTTGGCGAAATCGGCTCCGCCATCAAGCGCTGCAAGCTGCTGGCAGATATCTTCCTGTAAGCTAAGCAAAAAATGTTTTACCGCATTGACGTCAGACATAGTGGGCATCTCGTTTCTTTGGCGATGGAGCGCAATAATAAAGGCGGGCAGTATACCATCAATAAAATCGATCCCCGGTCACCTGTTGTGTGATTCCCGATGGCGGCGCGCAATTTGAGATTGCGTCTGATAAAAATCACGCGATAATCACGATTTACCTTATTGCAAAATGGCGACTGTGATGGAAATCCGCATATTCAGGCAGGATGACTTTGAAGCCGTGATCACCCTCTGGGAGCGCTGCGATTTGCTGCGCCCGTGGAACGATCCTGAAATGGACATCGAACGTAAGCTCAATCACGATCCCGATCTGTTTCTGGTCGCAGAGGTGAACGGCGAAATCGTAGGGTCGGTGATGGGCGGTTACGACGGCCACCGCGGATCGGCATACTATCTGGGCGTGCACCCAGATTTTCGCGGGCGCGGCATTGCGAATGCGTTGATTAGCCGTCTGGAGAAAAAACTGATTGCCCGCGGCTGTCCGAAAATTCACCTGATGGTGCGCGAAGACAACGATGCCGTGATCGGCATGTATGAAAAACTCGATTATGAGATCGTCGACTGCATCACTCTGGGAAAACGCCTGATTGAAGATCGGGAATATTGATCGCTATCTCACAGATACTAAACCACTATTCCTGCACAGTTTCTCCCCCGAATTCCCCCTCTTAGTAAAAAGTGCGCCTCTGTTAGCGCACTTTTTTCATTTAATCTCAATGCGTTACTGTAATTTGTAATGATATTGCATGCAGTTTGTTAGACTTTGTGGGTAATAGTTTTCATTTGTAAAACGATTCTCATTTGTATTATTATTTATTAATGTTGTCCGATCGGCCTTGACATGTTTTTTCGTGTTCCGATCTTGCTTACATTTTATCGCCTGGAAGATTGTGACTGCACTACTGACACCAGGAAGTTGAAGTTTAAAAGATGGAGTTGGATAGTGAGTAGTGAAAATCTTCAGGGGGCTTTACTGGGCGCGAATCGCACTGGCCGCAGCGTATTGCTGGGCGCTCGTCCTCTTGCTCATTCCTATCCAACCACAACGCTAACCGCCGATGCACCTAACTGGCGTTCTCTGGCATTCTTTGTTTTGTCCTGCGTAGCGCATGCGGCGCTGGCGCTTTTCTTTCTATTGCACTCTTCCCCGAAAGAAAGCATTGACGATATGGCGGGAAACGCAGGTGGAAGTATGCAGGTGACGATGATGGCTGCCGCAATGGTGCAGCAGGCTGATTCATCCCCTCCGACTGCAGAATCTTCCGATCCTCCCGTTGTGGCGACGCAAACCGTTTCTTTAGAACAACCTATTTCTCCCCCGTTACCAGAACACCCCAATCCGGTGATTAAACAACCCATCATTGAGCGCAAGCCCGTCACGCCCGTTGCGGAAAAGAAGCCGCCCGTGCGTGAGAAGAAGCAGCCTGAAAAGAAGCCTGAGAGCAAACCAAAAGAACAACAGCAGGCTACGCAGCAGCAGACAGAAAAAAAGAGCGAGTCTCCCGTAGCGACAAATCAGACCGGCGATGCACCTTCACCGATGCAAGCTTCTGCTGGCATGCCGGGCAGTGCGGCAACGGCCAAGGCAGGGGAAAGCGATAGCGGTCAGGCAGCTCGCGGTGCAGGGAAAAGCAACAGTCAAAATTTCAGAGCACTGCATCGCCGTGTGAATTATCCCTCTCGGGCAAAAGCGCTGGGTGTGGAAGGAAAGGTGCGCGTCAAATTCGATATTACCGGCAGTGGTACGGTCACTAACGTACAGATTCTGTCTGAAACGCCAGACGGTGTATTTGGTGATGACGTGGTGAAAGACATGGCGCGCTGGCGCTATCGCACGGAGGCACCGGTTGATAATCAGGTCGTTTCCATCGTTTTCAAACTGAATGGTCATATTCAGGTTGATGATTAGCAATAAATGTTACATGCGGTAATTACAAAAAATAATTTTATTTTTCAAATGATAAGGTTCACTGGGGATTTTGAATAAATGAATAAGAACGTCTATTTAATGATGATTTTGTCATTATTATCAGGGCCTGCGCTCGCACAGCAAAACGACACCTCTGCCGATGAAAATCAGCAGAAAAACAAGGCAGAAACCGAAGAAGAACAGCAGGGTGATTCCTCTTCGGAGAATAGCGAAGATACGATTTTAGTCCGCTCAACCCCGACTAGCCAGTCGATGGGAACGCAGATCATTAATGCCGAGCAGATTAAAAAAATGCCGACCGGAAACGGTTCGATACCAGAGTTATTGAAGAATAACGCTGCTGTGCAGTTCTCGAACACAGCGAATAGCAGTAATACTCCGGGGGAGCTGGCACCGGAAAACGTCTCGTTCCACGGCGAGAAGTTTTACAACAATAACTTTATGATCGATGGGCTATCGAATAATAGCAATATTAACCCTGGAGCCAATAAGGGGCAGCTAGGTGGCGATCCTGATGGTTACAATGCGACAGATCTACCTGCGGGTGGGACACAGTCATTCTGGATTAACTCTGAGCTGATTGAGTCGCTGGAAGTATTTGATAGCAATATCTCCGCTAAGTACGGTGATTTCACTGGTGGAGTGGTGGATGCCAAGCTGATGGACCCTAAGCTGGATAACGTATTTGGCAAGATTTCTTATCGTACCTCGAGCGATAGCTGGACCCGTTATCACGTCGATGGGGGTATCAGCGATGAATTTTATTCTGCAACTAACCTGTACTACCAGCCAAAATTTAAGAAGCAGTTCTATTCAGCGACCTTTAACCAGCCATTGAGTGATAAGGCTGGCTTTATTTTTGCCTATAATCGCCAGCAATCGGATATTCCTTATTATCAGCAGTACTTGCAGACATGGAAAGATCAGGAGCGGATTAGTGAAACCTACCTGCTAAAAGGCGTCTATCTGGCGGATAATGGCGATATTATTCGCATGATGGGCATGTATTCCCCACACGAATCAAAATATTATAAACGAGATGTTAAAAACGGTTCGTTCACTAATACTGGCGGTGGTTACCGCTTTAATATGGAGTGGGAGCACAATGCCAACTGGGGGAAAGTGATCAGCTTGGCGGGATATCAGTTTGAACAAAATGAAATTGAACATGAGTCAAATTCTTTTCAGACATGGAATCGTTACAGTACAAGGGATAATTTTATTTCCGAAAAAATTGACTGGGTTAGCTCTATTCCTGCTAGTAGCTATCAAAATTCATTAATAGGCGGATCCGGAAAGTTTGCAACAGAAAAAAGCACAATTACATTAAAGCAGGACTATGAGCTTAACCCTTTAGCAATTTGGGGAACCCAGCATCAGTTAGATTTAGGCTGGCAAGTTGATTCTTATAATACAAGATACCGCCGCTTTAGCGATGTTAGCTCAAGCCGTGCAAGGCCAACTTTTGATAAAAATACAGTGTGTCAGGCTGGGGATGACTATTGTATTGACGGGGAACAATATTTCAAAAGCCGGACTCTATATCCGGAGCGTACCGTTGAGGGAAGTTATACCAATTACGCTGTTTACCTTCAGGACAGTATTTCTTTTGGTCGTGTAGAAGTGACCCCCGGCGTGCGTGCTAGTTATGATGATTTTCTGGGAAATCTGAATTTCGCGCCCCGTTTTTCTGCCTCTTATGATGTCTTCGGCGATCGTTCAACACGTCTGTTTGGTGGGGCGAATCGCTATTATGGCGCGAATATGCTGTCGTATAAGCTGCGTCAGGGGATTAACACGAATATTATTCAAAACCGTACGTCGCCCAACGATCAATGGGTTTCCAACCCTGCAAGAATTGCGGGTCTTGATTACGATATTTCCGATTTAAAAACGCCTTACAGTGACGAAATAACGCTGGGATTATCACAGCGCGTCATGAATACCGTGTGGACGGCCAAGTGGGTTAACCGTCAGGGGAAAGATCAGTTTGGTGCTGAATCAATGACCGTTGATGGGCAACGCTACCGTGTAATGAATAATGCTGGCCGCACGGAAGGGAATACACTGTCTCTGGAAGTTGAGCCCATCAGTCCGCACCGTTTCAGTTTCGCTGAAGTGAACTGGAAATTGGGGGCCAGCATCGCAGAAAATAAAGCTAACTCAATTGCTTATTACGATGATGTCAGTTCAGATGAGAGTCGGGTTATTGTTGACAATAAGCTGATGTATAAGGGCGATATGGATGCGATGGATTTCAATACTCCATGGCGTGCCTTCCTGAGTGTGGATACATACTTCCCTGCGGTTCGTCTCAACTGGGGGCAGCGTGTGGGCTATACCTCAGGCTACAAAGGCTATACGACCTTGTCATCCGCGACGGTGTGTCCAGGCGGCAGCCCTGCGTGTAATGCAGATCCTAGCTTTACAGGAAGCGCTATAGAATATATCTCCACCAAATATGATGATTTTATCTCTTACGACTGGCGTTTCTCCTACTCGCAGCCAGTATACAAAACTCAGACGCTGGATATCACGTTGGATGTACTAAACGTTTTGGATAACGTAGTGGAAACTCAGCAGAAAGTGAGTTCTATTAACAGTACTGTCACCTACAAACCCGGCCGTCAGTTCTGGCTTGGCGTCGCTTACACCTGGTAAATCCTATGCCCCGTCATTCGTCACATGCCGACGTATGACGGGGCATTTTGCATTGATGCATTCAGAAATTGCCTTGCAGGCAAAAATAAAAACGAAAAGGTTGTTATGAACTGGAAGAGATGTTGCTGGTTATCGCTAACGGCTGTCGGCCTGTTAGCGGGGAGTCTGGTGAGTCAGGCCGAAGAAGTGAAAAGCCCGTTGCCGGTTTTTAAAGAAGGGACGCTGGCAAATGGGCTGCGCTATACCCTTGTACCGCTGGAAGGGCAGAAGTCGCGGGTTGATATTCGTCTGATTGTGGATGTCGGTTCGATTGATGAGAATGACAACGAATCTGGTGTGGCGCATATTGTGGAGCATATGGTGTTCCGCGCCAGCGAGGCGTTTCCTCAAGGCGTAAGTACCGAACTGCACAAGCAGGGATGGGTACGCGGTCAGAGCTATAACGCCGTGACCAACTACGAGCGAACCATGTACATGATGAGCCCGCCAAAAGGTAACCGCGATCTGGGGACGACCTTGCAGGCGCTGAGCCAGATGACGGGCCATGCCAAACTGCTGCAAAGCGATCTTGATGATGAGCGCAAAATTATTCTGGAAGAGTGGCGTGGCAAGCTGGGCGTAGCGGAACGAATGAACCAGCAGCGCGTACAGGCGATTCGCCATGACTCTCGTTATCCTTCCCGCCCGACGATTGGTACGGAAGCGTCGATTAACGACACGCCAGCCAGCGTATTGCAAGATTTCTATCAACGCTGGTATCACCCGTCGAATATGCGCTTGATGATCATTGGTGATATCACGCCTGCGGATGCAGAACGCGAAATTCAACGCTATTTTGCACCGTTGCCGAATGTCGCTGTGCCAGCCCGTGATTACTACGAGCCGTTACTGAAACCGAGACTCAACGTTGCGCGTTTGCAGGATAGCCAGAGTGGCAGCAGTCAGGTGTCATTTGTCTACCGTTTCAATGACAAAGACACATTCGGCCAATCCGATTACCGTCATCGTTTGCTGACGCAAATCACACTGTCTGCGGTAACACGTCAGGTTCGTCGACAACAAGCGGAACTGCCACAAGACGCCAGTAGTCTGGTGGTGCGTAAATCGGATATCGGTAAAACGACGGCTGCACTAGGCTTTTTCGCCAATGTGATGCCGGGTGGTCATGACGCTGCTATTTCCGCCGTACTGAAAGAAATTGAGCGCTTCAAACGTTATCCGTTAAACGAACAGGACATCACGGAGATCACATCCGACATTCGTGAAGTCGCACAGCGTATGAGTGATACACCTGAAAAACGTGAGTTTTCAGACTGGGTTCAACAATTGACCATTGTCTGGCAGCAGGATCGCCCTTATGTCGGCAGCCAGCAGCGCGGTAAAGATGCACTGGAAGCGCTGGATACCATCACGGCGGAAGATGTGAATCGCCATTGGCAACGTTGGTTAGCGTCACCTGATACGTTGGTTCAGTTTAGCGTGCCGGGCGCGACGCCTTTCACCTTGCCTAAACCGGATGCGATTCGTAAGTTGCAGGCACAGTGGGCAGCCGCGACGCTGGCACCGCTACAAGTAGAAAAAGAGAAAGTCATCCCTGAATTGCCTGCCGTAACGCAAAGTGGGAAACGCACGGCGGTGAAGACCTTTGCCGCGCAGAAGGTAGAGCAGTGGCAGTTGAGCAATGGTGACCGCGTGGTATGGCTGCGTGCGCCAGAAGCGGGTAAAAAAGTCTACCTGACGGCAGTGAGCGACGCGGGATATTTGTCCACGTCGACCAATCCGTGGCAGGTACAGCTGGCAAGCCAGCTGGTAAACCAAAGCGGGCCTGCAACATGGAACGGTGAAGCGCTTAATAACTGGAAAAAGGAAAAGACGCTGTCGCTGGGTATTGCTCAGGAAGCCGATCAACTCACCGTGAACGGAAGTGCGCCAACAGAGCAGTTGGCAAGTCTGCTGGGACTGTATCGTGAGCTGAATGTGGCTCCGGGTATCGATCCTGACGTGATGAAAGAAAGCATGATGGGTCTGGCGCGTCAAAAAGCCAATGACGATCAATCTGTTTCAGGAGAACGAGCCAGTGACATTGCCAAACTACGTTTCGGTGAGCCAGCCTGGCAGCAACCTGAAATTGCGGAGCTGAAGCAAATTTCAGCGCCGGCGCTGCTTTCACAGTGGCATAAGGCGGTGTTTGCCCCGGTAACCTACTACCTCGTGGCTGATATGCCTGCTGCACAGATTTTGCCGCAGGTTGAACGCTATTTAGCGACGATCCCGCGTCAGCCTGCTGGCGAGGTGAAATCACATCTGGCCCTGCCGGGTAAACGTGAAGCGACATCGGCTATCAGTATTGAACCGCGTGCCGATATCCGCGCCTGGAGCTTCACACCACATGCGTGGACACCACAGGCCGCGGTGCAGGTGAGCGTTGCCCGTAATCTGGCGAATAAATATCTCAAAACCAGCCTGCGTGATGATGCGTTAGGTATTTATCGCATGCGTGTCGATAGCGAACTGGAAGATAAAAGACAGCGTATTGAGACTGAAGTGAGCTTCACCAGCGCGCCTGAACGTGCGCAGGAACTGTGGAAACTGGCTGAGAAAGCCTTTGCTGAACTGCCGAAAAATATCACTCAGCAGGATGTGGATGAGCAGAAAGCACAGTTCATTCGTGCGGAAAAAGGGCGTCAGGGCGATCTCATGACCATACAGCGCCGTCTGCTCCTGAGCTACCGCCATTATGACGATCCGCGTTATCTGACTAGCGTAGCCAAACTGGCGGATAGCATCACGCTGGAAGACGTACGGGCGATGTCGGCGACGCTGTATAACCCAGATAACCGCGTGCTTTACATCACCTTGCCGCAAGAGGTGAAAGAGTGAAAAAGATGACGGCACAGTTTGTCGATCTCTGCCGTCCTTTTTGGCGGGGAAAGCAAGGTTGGCTAGCGCTGTTACTTCTCATTATCGCCACCAGCATGGGATGGGCCATCGTCTATCTCAACGTATTGCTCAATGACTGGAGTAAAACGTTTTACGATGCGCTAGGGTCGTTTGATAGCAGCTTGCTGCTCTCTCTCATGAAAGAGTACGGCATCTATATCCTGATTTATATCGTGGTATTTGTGCATCAGGACTGGTTCACTCGCTGGTTGATCATTCGCTGGCGCAGTGCCATGACGGAAGAATTAGTGAATAGCTGGCTGGCAAAGCGGGCGTTTTATCGGATGTCGATAGAGGGAAAAATCGATAACCCCGATCAGCGTATCGCCGAGGATATCAGCTTATTTGTTGATAAAACGGTGAGTCTGGTGGTTTCGTTTTTGGTTGTGACTGCCCAATTGTCGTCTTTCGTCATCATTCTCTGGGAGTTATCGGGAGTACAGCGCTTTACGTTGTTCGGTGATGAGTGGGTAATCAAAGGTTATCTGGTCTGGGCCGTCATTCTCTATACCGTGTTCGGCACCTTGATTACGCATCTTATTGGTAAACGACTGCACGGTATTAACTATGAGAAGCAACGTGCTGAGGCGAATTTTCGTGCGTCTTTGTTGCGTAAGCATGATAACGCTGAGCAAATTGCGCTCTATGGCGGGGAACAGCAGGAAAAAAGCCATCTTCAGCGGCAATTTTCTGCGATTGTCTCTAACTGGTGGCGTTCAATGAATGCGGAGCGTAACCTGGGTTTTTTCACCACGGGTTACATGCGTGTTAGCTTGATCGTCCCTATTTTTGCCGCATTACCTGCTTTTCTCAGCAAAACGGTGACGCTAGGCGGGTTGATGCAGATCCGCGGAGCGTTTGCACAGGTGCATAGTGCGTTGAGCTGGTTTATCCGCATGTATAAAGAGCTGGTGGAATTATCAGCTAGCATGGAACGTCTGAGCCAGTTCAAACAGGAAATTAAACGCCATCAGTCTGAACAGGAAGTGATTCCGGTCGGCGATCGTCTGCAAGTGGATCAGCTTTCTTTCACCACGCCGCAGGGCGCTCCGCTGTTGCAAAAGGTGGATCTGAGCTGTGAAGCGGGTAGCTGGAGTAAGTTTTCTGGCCGCAGCGGGCTGGGGAAATCAACGCTACTGCGTACGTTAAGCGGCCTCTGGCCGTATTACGATGGCCGCTGGCAGTCGCTTGAAGGTCGCAGCTTGCTGTTACCGCAGCAAAGCTATTTGGGGCAGGGTTCGCTGGCAGAGATCCTCTGCTATCCACATCCGCCGCTAGCCGACAGTGAAATGCTGCGTCAGACGCTCGATAGCGTCGGGCTAGGCGCGTGGCGCGATCGTCTGGATGAGCAATTGAACTGGGATCGGGTGTTCTCCGGTGGCGAGCGGCAGCGTGTTGCTTTTGCCCGCGCGCTGATTGCTAAACCCGATACGCTTTATCTGGATGAAGCGACCAGCAACCTGGATCATGACGCCGCCAGACAGCTTTTGGCGCTGGTCAAGCTGGCGTTACCTGCGTGTACCGTGGTGGCGATTACGCACCAGACGGAGCTGGACGACCTGTTCACGCACCGTTATGACTTAACGGATTTTGCCTCACAGCGCAGTTGATGTTGTTCGCAGGCCTTCCGGCTCTCGGGAGGTCTGCGGTTCTGGTAGGTTTCTCATCCCATGCCCCCTATAATCCTCCGCAGGATTATCTCATGCCGATCGTTTAAGGATCGAGATAGCGGGGCGACCACGGTGCGAGGCATCCCTGCGGGAGCCTCATCCCCGTGTTTCCCCTCAATCCACGATTAGGTGAATGCCAGGCATCTGAGTCATTTCGTCTTTTACGGCACTTTTCGTCGCTCGCAGACTCCAACCCCCATCTTACTAGGGTGACTGATGACGAAAGCCGTTCAATCTTGAGGAGTACATGCCATGAATTTTCGCCCGCTGGGTTTATCGCTGGTGCTGGGTTTACCGATGTTGCTGACCGGATGCAGCACGCTTTCCAATTTCTCCTGGTCCAGCCTGTCACCGTTTAACTGGTTCGGCAGCTCGCTGGAGGTTACCGATGCAGGTGTCGGTGGCATCAATGCCGGTACGCCGCTGTCCGAAGGGGCGCTACAGAGCGCACTGGATGGTAATTATCAACTGCGTAGCGGCATGGGCACGTCCAACGGTCAACTGGTTGCGTTTTATCAGGCGCTGGATGGCAAAGACGTGAAGATGGTCATCAATGGGCAGCCGAAGGGCAGCGTGCGCAAAGTTGAGGTCATGGATCCGGCGATTGGTAGCGCAGGCGGCGTGAAAATAGGGGATGCTTTTAGCAATACCTACAGTAAAGCGTTTGAATCCTGCCAGTTAGGGCAAGGTGATGATGCGCAGAGCGTGGAATGTGCCGCGCCGCAGAGTACGCATATCAGCTACGTCTATTCCGGCGAGTGGAGCGGCCCGGAAGGCTTGATGCCGCCCGATGATATCCTGAAAACCTGGAAAGTGAGCAAGATCGTGTGGCACGCGCAGGCGCGCAACACATCCGTTTTATAAAAGGGCATCTTTACATCAAAGACGAATTTGTCTTCACGCAAGGTAAAAGTCAGGCGGCTTCCGGTATGATAGCGGCACCGCCTGATATTTTTTCGGCGGTCGTATGCGCCATAACTATCGTAGTAAACCATAACAACAAAGAAAAAACTGACGCTTGAGGAAGCAGAAATGACACCAATTCAAAGCGGTATTTTATTGGAACACCGCCGTTTTGCCATTTTTATGGAAGCGATGATTCAGGGAGAGTTTGATGCTATCCGGCAGGGATGCAAAAAATTCTGTCAGACGTTACAAGCGTTACAGCAGCAGTATCCCGATGCGGGATTAGGCGCAGTGCTGGCATTTGGCAGCGATGTTTGGCGCGATCTGGATTGTAATCATAGTGCGGCGGAGCTGAAGCCGTTCACGCCGCTGGGCAAAGGGCTTGCTCCTGCCACGCAGCGTGATGTGTTGATCCATATTCAATCGCTTCGCCATGATGTCAATTTTACGCTGGCACAGGCGGCACTGACTGCATTTGGTGGCGCGATTCGTATCGAAGAAGAAACGCATGGTTTCCGCTGGGTGGAGGATCGCGATTTAAGCGGCTTTGTCGACGGCACGGAAAATCCGCAGGGCGATGCGCGTCACGCTGTGGCGATTATCCCAGAAGGCCAGCCGGATGCGGGCGGCAGCTACGTGTTTACTCAACGTTGGGAGCACAATCTGAAGCAGTTGCAGCGTTTTAGCGTGGAGCAGCAAGAGCAAATGATTGGCCGCACCAAGCAGGACAATGAAGAACTGTCTTCCGATGAGCGCCCTGTAACCTCGCATCTTAGCCGTGTGGATTTAAAGGAAGACGGCAAAGGACTGAAAATCCTGCGTCAGAGCCTGCCTTACGGCACCGCGAGCGGGAAGAACGGGCTTTACTTTGTTGCCTACTGCGCGCGCCTGCACAACATTGAGCAGCAGTTGCTGAGCATGTTCGGCGATCGTGATGGCAAACGCGATGACATGCTGCGCTTTACACGTGCCGTCAGCGGCAGCTACTTCTTCGCACCTTCTCTTGAGAAGCTTTTGTCGCTGTAAGATCTGACTCGTTTTCCTGATGCCTGCACCTGTGCAGGCATCAATTCTCTCCGCTTTCAATTTTCCGCTCCCTGTATTGGCTATCTGGCCCACCTTTCCTTTTTCACCCTATTTTTCTTCTCGTCTCGCTCGTTTCGGGGTTATGTCCTTTAGCGCTTAAAAATCCCGAAATGTTATATATAAAGGTTATATGTTAACCGTCACTTCCCCCTACACTGATTTGCGCTATACCCGTCATACTTCAAGCTGCTTGGGCGTTGGCTGCCCTTACTCACCCCAGTCACTTACCTGAGTAAGCTCCTGGGGATTCGCTCGGTTGCCGCCTGCATGCAACTCGAATTATTTAGGGTATATACAAAAACGGCTATGTAAACGGCCCCTATAACAAGGCCTACCGAATAGGCTCTAACTCTGGCAGGACATAAGATGAATCAAGTACAGGTGAAAGGCTGGCTGGTGAAAGGTTCTCTGGCGCTGTCATTGCTGCTGGGCGGGCAGAGCATGGTCTCTGCTACCGAGCTGCTGAACAGCTCTTATGATGTATCGCGTGAGCTATTTGTTGCGCTCAATCCCGGCTTTGAAAAACAGTGGCTGTCTCAGCATCCTAACGATCCGCTGACGATCAAACAGTCGCATGCCGGTTCGTCTAAACAGGCGTTGGCTATCCTGCAAGGCCTTAAGGCCGATGTCGTGACCTATAATCAGGTGACGGACGTGCAGATCCTGCACGATCGCGGGCAACTGATTCCGGCTGATTGGCAGGCGCGTTTACCGAATAACAGTTCTCCGTTCTACTCCACCATGGCGTTTCTGGTTCGCAAAGGTAATCCAAAAGGGATTCACGACTGGAACGATCTGGTGCGTGATGACGTTAAGCTGATTTTCCCGAATCCGAAAACCTCCGGCAATGCCCGTTATACCTACCTTGCGGCCTGGGGCGCGACCAGTAAAGCCAACGGTGGCGATGAGGCCAAAACGCGCGAGTGGGTAAAGCGCTTTCTGGCGAACGTCGAGGTATTTGATACCGGCGGCCGTGGCGCAACCACCACGTTTGTGGAACGTCAGTTGGGCGATGTGTTGATCAGTTTTGAATCCGAGGTGAATAACATTCGCAACCAGTACGGCGCTGAGAACTACGAGGTGATCGTCCCGAAGGTCAACGTGCTGGCGGAATTCCCCGTGGCGTGGATCGATAAGAATGTCGAGAAGAACGGCACGGAGCAGGCGGCAAAAGCCTATCTGAATTATCTGTATAGCCCAGAGGCGCAGAAGGTGATCACCGACTTTTACTACCGTGTGAATAACCCTGAATTGACGCAAACGCTGAAATCCCGCTTCCCGGAGACCACCTTATTCCGAGTGGAAGATCAGTTTGGGGCGTGGCCACAGGTGATGAAAACCCACTTCGACACCGGTGGTGAACTGGATAAATTGCTGGCGGCTGGTCGTCAGTAATGTCTTTGGGGTCGGGTCACTTCTTTTCTGGTTCAGGTAAACGGGTGCTGCCGGGATTCGCGCTGAGTCTGGGCAGCAGCCTGCTGTTCGTCTGTCTGATTCTGCTGCTGCCCTTAAGTGCGTTGGTCATGCAACTCTCAGAAATGAGTCTGGCGCAGTACTGGACGGTAATCTCCAATCCGCAGGTGGTGGCCGCCTACAAAGTCACGCTCTTGGCGGCAGGGCTGGCGACGGTATTTAATGCCGGATTCGGTCTGTTAATGGCGTGGATTCTGACGCGCTATCGCTTTCCCGGCCGAGCCCTGCTGGATGGATTGATGGATTTACCCTTTGCGCTCCCCACCGCCGTGGCGGGGCTGACGCTCGCCGCGCTGTTTTCAACGACCGGCTGGTACGGCGCATGGCTGGCAGAGTACGGCATTAAGGTGTCGTATACCTGGCTGGGGATTACGGTCGCGATGGCGTTCACCAGCATTCCTTTTGTGGTGCGTACCGTCCAACCCGTGTTGGAAGATCTGGGGCCGGAATACGAAGAGGCGGCGCAAACGCTGGGCGCGAATCGCTGGCAGTGTTTTCGCTATGTCATCTTACCGGAGTTAACCCCGGCGTTATTAACGGGCACCGCGCTGTCGTTTGCCCGCAGCCTGGGCGAGTTTGGCGCGGTTATCTTTATTGCGGGGAACATTGCCTGGCAAACGGAAGTCGTTTCGCTGATGATTTTTATCCGTTTGCAGGAGTTTGATTTCCCTGCTGCCAGCGCGATTGCCTCCGTCGTGTTAGCCGCGTCCTTATTGATACTATTTGCCGTCAACGTGCTGCAAAGCCGTTTTGGTCAACGGACCCGGAGCGTGTAATGGCAGAGATACCGACTGTGACACCGCAGCGTCAATCTCATCCGGTGCGACAGGAACGCAACGGGGCGAGAACGGCGTTGATTGCGCTGGGCGTAATATTATCGCTCATCATGCTGGTCATCCCCTTAGTGTCAATTTTTGCCGCGGCGCTGTCGCATGGGCTGGGGGGCGTCTGGCGTAACCTGAGCGATCCTGACATGCTGCATGCCATTGGCCTCACGCTGCTGGTGGTCGCGATTGTCGTACCGGTGAATCTGGTGTTTGGCACGCTGCTGGCCTGGCTGGTTACGCGCTTTCAGTTTCCGGGGCGGCAACTGCTGCTCACGCTGATCGACATTCCTTTTGCTGTTTCTCCTGTGGTGGCGGGTTTGCTGTATCTGCTCTTTTACAGCACCAACGGCCCGGTTGGCGGCTGGCTGGATGAGCAGGGGATACCGCTGATGTTTGCCTGGCCGGGCATTGCGCTGGTGACGATATTCGTGACCTGCCCGTTTATGGTCAGGGAGCTGGTTCCGGTGATGATGAGCCAAGGCAGTCAGGAAGAAGAAGCGGCGGTGCTGCTCGGTGCGTCAGGCTGGCAGGTGTTCTATCGGGTGACGCTACCGAATATTCGCTGGGCGCTGCTGTATGGCGTGGTGCTGACCAATGCCCGGGCGATTGGCGAGTTTGGCGCCGTGTCCGTGGTGTCAGGCTCGATTCGTGGTGAAACCTACACGCTGCCGCTCCAGGTCGAATTGTTGCATCAGGATTATAACAGCGTGGGGGCGTTTACCGCGGCGGCATTGTTAACCGTGATGGCGATACTGACACTGTTCATCAAAAGCGCTTTGCAGTGGCGTGTAAAACGGCAAATGGCGCAAGGGCGGGAACGGAATCCGCCTGAAAAGCAGTAAATTGAGATTGCTGGCAAAGTCAGATTTTAGGGGAAACACAGGGATGAGGTTCCCGTAGGGATACCTCGCCCTGTGGTCGCCCCGTGTATCTCGAATTAACCATCATGGGTTTGTCAGCAACGTTAATTTTATCGTTCACTCCGTAAGTGGGTGAGACTTTTTAGGACTCAACTTGTGACAACGCTTGAGCATTGTATTGGTAATACCCCGCTGGTGAAATTGCAGCGCATAACACAGGGGTTGAACAGTGAAATCTGGCTGAAGCTGGAAGGGAATAACCCCGCCGGATCGGTAAAAGATCGGGCCGCGCTCTCCATGATCCAGCAGGCGGAGAATCGCGGTGACATCGCCCCCGGTGACCGGCTCATTGAGGCGACCAGCGGGAACACCGGCATTGCGTTGGCGATGATTGCGGCGGTAAAAGGCTACCGGCTGCGTCTGCTGATGCCGGACAACATGAGCTATGAACGCCAGACCGCGATGCGCGCGTATGGCGCGGAGCTGGTGTTGGTGAATCGCAAGCTGGGGATGGAAGGGGCGCGGGATCGGGCGAAACAGATGGTGCTGGCGGGAGAAGGGAAAACGCTCGATCAGTTCAATAACCCAGACAATTCGCTGGCGCACTTTCTGACTACTGGCCCAGAAATATGGCAGCAGACGGCGGGAAAGCTGACTCATTTTATTTCCAGTATGGGAACGACGGGCACAATTTCTGGCGTCAGCCGTTATCTGAAACAGCAGAACCCGGCAATTTGTACGGTGGGATTACAGCCTGCGGAAGGGAGCCACATTCCCGGTATTCGCCGCTGGACGCCAGACTATATGCCAGGGATTTTTCGTGCCGATCTGGTCGATCGCATTCTGGATATGACGCAGGTGGACGCTGAGAATACGCTACGACAGCTGGCGCGTCAGGAAGGTATCTTCTGTGGTGTCAGCTCCGGCGGTGCGGTAGCTGGTGCGTTGCGGATTGCGGCAGAAAACCCCGGCAGCGTGATTGTGGCAATCGCCTGCGATCGCGGCGATCGGTATCTGTCCACCGGGGTATTTGATTAACGTTACTCGTCATACTTCGAGTTGCATGTGCGTTGGCTATTCCCGCTCCAGCGCGTGAATCGGTTCCATCCGTGCGGCACGGCGGGCGGGGAAGAAGCCGAAGATAATACCGATCAGGCTGGAGCACAGGAACGCAGCAATAATTGAGGAACTGGAATAGATCATTGCGAAATTGCTGCTGAACTGGGCGAACAGCATGCCGATAGCCAGCGACAGCGCTACGCCTATGATGCCGCCGAACAGGCAAACCAGCACCGCTTCGATAAGAAACTGCTGCATGATATCGCTGGTGCGTGCGCCAACCGCCATACGAACGCCGATCTCTCGGGTCCGCTCGGTGACGGATACCAGCATGATGTTCATTACACCGATACCGCCGACTAGCAGCGAAATCAGCGCGATCATCGACACCAGCAGCGTGAGCGTGGTGGTGGTTTTCTCGATCATCTGACGAATGCTGTCAGTGTTCATGATAAAGAAATCTTTCGTACCGTGCCGCTGTGTCAGCAGTGTTGTGATACTTTTCTCGGCGACGTTCATATCAATATTGTCTTTCACCCGCACCGTGATGCTTCTCAGGTAGGACTGCCCGACCATGCGCTTCATCACCGTCGTGTATGGCACCCAGACGTTCAGGTTTTCATCGCTGCCGAAACCGCCCTGATTCTTGCTGACGACGCCGATAATCCTTACAGGCAGCGAGCCCAGCAGAATCACTTGCCCAATGGGATCTTCGCCGTGGAGAAAGAGCTTATCACGTGTGTTTTTGTCAATCACTGCGTCCTGCTTCAGTTCATCGACGCTGCTGCGAGGGAAAAGCACGCCGCGTTGCAGAGTGTAGCCACGCACGGTGAAGAACTGCTCGCCAACGCCGGAAATGCTGGCGGAAACGGCAATGTTACCGTAGCGCATCGTTACGCTGGTTGAGATCGAAGGTGTAACGCTATGCACGTAGGGCTGCTGCGTTAGCGGCTGAATATCGCTGGCCCGCAGCGTTTGTATGGCGCTGGCATCCATGTCGCCGAAGTCTTTGCCGGGGAAAATTTCCAGCGTACTGGTGCCCATCGAGTTGATGTCGGCCAGCACTTGTTCTTGGGAGCCTTTTCCCAGCGCGACGACCGAGACGACAGACGCAATGCCGATGATGATGCCGAGCATGGTCAGAAAGGTGCGCATCCGCTGGGCGTTCATCGCCAGCAGCGCCATTTTAAACGCGTCGATAAAGCGATCTTTTAACTGATTCAGGGCGGATGTCGCTGGAGTGTCGGTGGCTTCCGGTGACGGTACGGCAGCCTCTTCGGGGCGCGTTTGTCGGTCGGCAACCACCTCGCCATCGCGCAGTTCGATGATGCGCTGAGCGTGTTCGGCAATCGTCATATCGTGGGTCACGATCACGACGGTATTACCTTGTTTGTGCAGATCGCGAAGTATGCTCAGAACCTCGTTGCCGCTGTGGGTGTCCAGCGCACCGGTTGGTTCATCCGCCAGAATAATGCCGCCACCGTTCATCAGCGCCCGTGCGATACTCACGCGCTGCTGCTGGCCGCCAGAAAGTTGGCTAGGCCGATAGTGGAGACGATTTTCCAGTCCTAGTCGGGTTAGCAGCTCTGCCGCGCGTTGACGGCGTGCCAGCCGACTCTTTCCGGCATAAATGGCCGGAACTTCAACATTTCCCAGCGCGCTGAGGTCGCCGAGCAGGTGATAGCGCTGGAAAATAAAGCCGAAATGCTCGCGACGCAGTTCCGCGAGCTGGTCGTTGTCCAGTTTGCCAACGGCGCGTCCTGCCACCTGATAATCACCGGAGGACGGTTTATCCAGACAGCCGAGAATATTCATCAGCGTGGATTTTCCCGACCCAGACGCACCGACAATCGCCACCATTTCTCCCTGATTGATGGTCAGGTTGATGTCTTTGAGGACGGTGATGTCCTGTTCGCCGTTGGAAAAGCAGCGGGTAATACCGGTTAGCTTAAGTAAGGATGTGGACATGTATTACATCCCCATCGGCGGGCCAGGATGCGTAGACGCGGCATCACCGGACGATGGGCTGACAACCACCTGTTCCCCAACGCTGATCCCCGAACGGATCTGAGTGCGCACGTTATCATTGAGGCCGAGCGTGACTAGACGCGATTCGATCTTCTTCTTCGCATTCACGACCTGCACGTACCACATGCCATCGCGTGAGGTTAACGCCGTCGCTGGAACGACAATGGCATTTTTCACCGAAGACAGCAGAATATACACCTGTGCCGTCATGGAAATGCGCAATACGCCGTCAGGGTTTTTCACATCGAACTGGCCGTTGTAATAGATTGCGGTACTGGATGAGGAACTGGAACTGCTGGTGCTGGATGATGTCGTGGTGGCATCTGTGTTGATGGAGTCTGGTGCAGGCCCAATCGAACTCAGCGTAGCTTCATAGCGCTTATTCGGTTCGCCCAGAATGCTGAACCAGACCGGCATGCCGGTTTTTACCTTGACGACGTCGGCCTCTGAGATTTTCACCTTGATGGTCATGGTGTCCAGGTTAGCGACTTTGGCGATGGTCGGCGTCGTCTGAATCGCGTTGACCGTTTGCCCAGCTTCAACAGGAATGGCCACTACGGTGCCATCCATCGGTGAACGAATTTGGGTGTATCCCAGATTAACCTTGGCGGTGTTGACGGTAATCTGTGCCTGAATGATTTGGGCGTCCAGCGCGTCGATGTTGGCTCGGGTGGCATCCAGCGTTGCTTTTGCGCTATCGTAATCGGCCTGTGCGCCAACGCCACGTTTCATCAACATTTGCTGACGCTGCCAGCTTAATTCGTTATTACGCAATTCGGCCAATTTGGCCGCTCGCTGCGCCTGAATATTTTTTAACGCCGCCTCACCGTTTTTTAGCGTGTCCTGCTGGGTGAGGTCATCAATCTCGGCGATCAATTGCCCTTTTTTCACCTTATCGCCGAGTTCGACGTGCAGCGCTTTGATTTGCCCTGAGGCTTGTGCACCAACACTGACCAGCTTCTGTGCCTCAATTTTTCCGTCAGCAAGCACCGTTTGTTCGAGATCCGCAATCTCGGCGGCGGCGGTAAGCGTATTGGGCGTAGGCGATGGCTTGTTGAAAAACAGATGAAGCAGCACGGCAGCGGCGATAAGACCAAGTGCGATCGTCGTACGGCGTCGTGTAAAAAATCGTGATTGCATCAGGGGAAGTCGTCCTTAATGAATGCATCGGAACGGGAGTAAATAACGTAGGTGAGTAATTTACCCCGAGTTTGTAAAGGTAGCGGTAATCTTTGCAGAAAGAAATGGTAAGGATTAAGTAAATCTGGCTGCGAATATTAACGCCAAGCCTGAGAATACAGTATTTATACTCATCATCCTTTAAACAGGATGTGGATTTCTTGCCCGCACGGTGATTGTTTTGGGTATACCCGATGAATTAGGACAGGATATGAATATTTTACTGGTCGATGACGACGTGGAACTGGGTAATATGCTCTGTGAGTATCTGAATGCGGAAGGGTTTTCGACCTCGCGGGTGCTGACGGGCAAAGAGGGGGTCGATGGCGCGACGTCGGGGGATTACACCGCGATGATTCTGGATGTCATGCTGCCGGATATGAGCGGAATTGACGTGCTGCGTCAGATCAGAAAAACCCAGCAGTTACCCGTCATTATGCTGACGGCGAGAGGCGACAATATCGACAGAGTCATCGGTCTGGAAATGGGCGCGGATGACTATATGCCCAAACCTTGTTACCCGCGTGAGCTGGTGGCGAGACTACGGGCGGTGCTACGCCGCTATGACGATCAGCCGAACACAAAACGGAACGAGAGTCTGGCGGCCAGCGGCGATCTGGTATTGAACCCTGCAACGCGCATCAGCGAATGGCGCGGGAAGCCGTTTGATCTGACGGCCTCTGAGTTTAATTTGCTGGAGCTGCTGCTGCGTTTCCCCGAGCGGGTGGTGTCAAAGGATGAGCTGTCCGAAAAATGCCTGGGGCGTCGCCGTGAGGCTTATGACCGCAGCGTGGACGTGCACATCAGCAATATCCGTCAGAAGCTCGGAGCCTTGCCGGGCAGCAGCATGACGATTGAAACCGTGCGCAGCGTGGGATACCGGATTCGCTGATGATGATTCGTGGACGACTTTTCTGGAAGATCTTGCTCGGTTTTTGGCTGACGTTTCTCGTTATGTCTCAACTGCTGTGGCTGGCTTTTTCTTTTTACGGCGAGCGGCATAAGCCGCTGGAAGAAATCGTGGTGTCGCGTATTGCGACGATGCAAACGGAGATGGTGGCTGCGGCGCTGCAACATGGCGGCTTGGGGGAACTGAACGATGTGATGTCGCTGCTGCCGCAGCAAGAGCAGCAATACATTTCCGTCACGGAATCGCCGTTGCCGCTGTCCGATCAGGCGTTGATTTCCGCCCCGCAGAACGCATTGCTCGATGAGGCTTTTGTGCCGGATAAACGTGGCGCGCCGCGTGACACGCATATTATCAAGCAGGTCAACGGGCCTGCCGGAAAGTGGTATCAGATACGTTATGACGCCGAGCTGCTACGCAGCGAATTTCGTCCTCCTCGCCCAGTCGAATTTCTCAACGTGCCTGTGCCGTTTGTGATCATTGCGGGGTTTGGTGGCCTGTTGTTCAGCTCGGTATTGGCATGGAGTCTGGCACGCCCGCTAAGCCAGATCCGCGCAGGGTTTGATCAGGTTGCGCAGGGCGATCTGAACGTGCGTTTGCTGCCAGTGATGCATAAACGTCATGATGAAATCAGCGATGTTGCGCGTGATTTCGATTCAATGGTCGAACGGCTGGACAGTCTGGCCAGCGCGCGTGAACAGTTACTTCATGATGTCTCGCACGAGCTGCGCTCTCCGTTGGCGCGTTTGCAGCTCGCTATCGGGTTGATAAGACAGAACCCAGACAATATAGAGAGTTCCTTGCAGCGAATTGAGCGTGAAGCTTTGCTGATGGATAAGATGATTGGCGAACTGCTTACGCTATCGCGCACGGAGCATTCCGGCATTGAGGAAGCCTATTTCGATTTACTGGGGCTGGTGACGGCGGTGGTCAATGATACTCGCTATGAAGCGCAGGTCACTGGCGTTGAAATCCTGCTGGCAGCGGATGGAGACGAAGACTACACGATTAAAGGTAACGCGGAGCTGATGCGCAGGGCGGTCGATAATGTGATGCGCAATGCGCTACGCTTTTCAGCACCTGAACAGCAGGTTTCCGTGTCACTCATTGGCAATGAACATGAGTGGATGATTCAGGTCGCCGATCAGGGGCCTGGCGTGGAGAAAAGTAAGCTCTCCAGCATCTTCGATCCTTTCATTCGAGTTGATTCGCCGCTGTCTGGCAAAGGCTATGGGCTGGGGCTGGCGATTACCCGTAAAGTCGTGCTGGCGCACGGTGGGCATATTGAGGCAGATAATGGTGAAGAGTGCGGATTAGTGATTCGCCTGTGTGTGCCGCGCTGGAAAGCCTGAAACGAAAACGGCACCATCCGGGTGCCGTTTTCGTGCAAACGTAGTAAACCATCCGTAGAAGGCGGCTTACTTTTTGATACGGATAACCGGCGTTTCACCGACAACAACCGTACCACTCAGTTTGGTCAATTCCTTGATTTCATCCATGTTGGAAATAACCACTGGTGTCAGAGTAGACTTCGCTTTTTCTTCCAGCAGAGCCAGGTCAAACTCAATAATGAGATCGCCTTTCTTCACTCGCTGGCCTTCTTCGGCGATGCGCTTGAAGCCTTCGCCTTTCAATTCAACGGTATCAATACCAAAGTGCACAAACAGCTCAATGCCGCTGTCAGACTCGAT
Organism: Pectobacterium odoriferum; assembly: GCF_009931295.1. Lineage (NCBI taxonomy): Bacteria > Pseudomonadati > Pseudomonadota > Gammaproteobacteria > Enterobacterales > Pectobacteriaceae > Pectobacterium > Pectobacterium odoriferum. The sequence continues at coordinate 907,541 of NZ_CP034938.1, forward strand.
GGAAAACGCATGGTTGGTTTCAAAAATCTTACCGATGGTGCCGTCTACCGGTGCGACAATCTTGTTGCCAGTTGGCTTGATGGCAATACCGTCACCGACGATTTTCTCTGCGAATACGACATCAGGAACGTCTTCAATATTGACGATTTCACCGGACAGCGGGGCAATGATTTCGATGCTGCCAGTGTCTTTTTTGTCGTCAGAAACCAGAGACTTCAATTTATCGAACAAACCCATGATTCTCTCCTAAGCATTAATATTGGGCCAGCGTATACCCTAATCTTTCAAGTTGGTGTGGCATTGGTTTTCTTCGCTACCCCGACTGCGAATCTATCGCCTGTCGGGGTGCTGATTGCCACCTTGAAACCTATTAGGTAAAGCAGAATCAGCAGAGCGTTTTTTCTTTAATAAAGCGGCTCACCAGATTGCTTAACTCTAGTGCTGTCGGTTGAGCGAGTGCTTGCTCCGCCAGCGCCTTCGCATCTTCGTAATTCGCATTACGGATGATTTTCTTGATGCTCGGGATAGAGATTGCACTCATGCTGAATTCGTCCAGACCCATTCCCAATAACAGTAGTGTAGCACGTTCGTCACCGGCGAGCTCACCACACATCCCTGTCCACTTGCCTTCGGCATGAGACGCGTCGATAACCTGTTTGATCAGGGTAAGGACAGCTGGGGACATCGGGTTATAGAGATGAGAAATCAGCTCATTACCGCGATCAACTGCCAGAGTATACTGGGTTAAGTCATTTGTCCCAATACTAAAGAAGTCGACTTCTTTGGCTAAATGTGGCGCGATAGCGGCGGCGGCAGGTGTTTCAACCATCACGCCGACTTCAATGCTTTCATCGAAGGCTTTACCTTCTTCTCTCAGCTGCGCTTTCAGCATTTCCAGTTCTGCTTTCAGCTCACGCACTTCTTCCACGGAAATAATCATCGGGAACATGATACGCAGCTTGCCAAATTTTGATGCGCGCAGAATGGCACGCAACTGAGCATGCAGGATTTCTTTACGATCCAGACAGATACGGATAGCACGCCAGCCAAGGAACGGGTTCTCTTCCTTCGGCAGGTTCATGTAAGGCAGATCTTTGTCGCCACCGATATCCATGGTACGGACGATAACGGCCTGAGCGCCAACGGCTTCGGCAACCGCCTTATACGCCTGGAACTGTTCTTCTTCAGTAGGCAGCGAGTCACGATCCATGAACAGGAATTCGGTACGATACAGGCCGACACCTTCTGCGCCGTTACGCTCAGCACCCGCGACATCACGCACGGTACCGATGTTGGCACAGACTTCAACCTGATGACCGTCCAGCGTGATGGCTGGCAGATCTTTCAGTTTGGCCAGCTCATACTTTTCAGCGTGGTATTGCTGCTGAACCGCTTTTAATTCTTCAATTTTATCCGCGGTCGGATTCTGATAAATCTGGTTGTTGACAGCATCTAGAATCAGATAGTCGCCGTTTTTGACCTGGCGGGTCACATCTGTCGTGCCGACGATGGCTGGCAGTTCCAGAGAACGGGCCATTATGGATGTGTGAGACGTGCGGCCACCGAGGTCGGTGATGAAACCCAGCACTTTGTCCAGATTCAGTTGCGCGGTTTCTGACGGCGTCAGATCCGTGGCAACCAAGATGACTTCATCCTGAATATCGCCCAGATCGACGATAGGCATATTGAGAATGTTTCTGAGCAAACGCTTCCCGATATCACGCATGTCTGCGGCGCGTTCTTTCAGATATTCATCATCAAGCTCTTCCAGCGCTTTAGCCTGGTTTTCGATGACAGAAAACGCAGCAGCGTCGGCAGAAGCATGTTCATCTTTAATCAGGGCTATGATTTCCTGCTCGAACTCTTCATCTTCCAGCAACATGATGTGGCCTTCGAAGATGGCTTCTTTCTCTGCGCCCAGCGTCTCGCCCGCTTTCTTCTTGATAGCTTCCAACTGTGCGGATGCTTTGGAACGGCCAGTCAGAAAACGTTCAATTTCCTGCTCCACCTGATCCGCAGAGATTTTTTTCCGGTTGATGAGAATTTCATCTTCTTTCAGTAACAGTGCCTTACCAAAAGCAATACCCGGTGATACTAATATGCCTGAAATCATAACCCTACCTTACTCGATTCTGGTGTTCACTAAAAAAACTCGTCGGTTACTCGAGCTCAGCCATCAGCTTGACCAGGTGTTCAACCGCTTTTTGCTCGTCTTCGCCTTCCGCAGCGATAGTAACTACAGTTCCTTGTGTTAAGCCGAGTGTTTGTAATTTGAACAGGCTTTTGGCGCTAGCGCTCTTGCCGTTGGACGTCACGGTGATTTCAGAGGTGAAGCCTTTGGCTTCTTTGACGAACTGAGCAGCAGGACGAGTGTGCAGGCCATTTGGTGCGGTGATAGTCACTTCTTGCTGGAACATGCTTTTTTCCCCAACTTATGGATTAGATTAATGTTGTGGAACTAAAGTCTAGTTGATTCACTGAACTTTAGCCTGTTTGGTTAGCTCCTGATTTATGTTACAGGGGCGGGCCACGATGCGACAAGAAAACCGTCAAACGTATTTCCTGAATAAAATACCATCAAACACCGCAGCTTCCGCTACCCATTATCTTAACCTCAGTCGCAAAACGGCGATGTGGGCTATCGTGCGCAGGGGAAAAGCATGTGACGGGGCGTGGTATTTGTCGGATATTAATTTCACGCATCAAAATAATTGTTCGGTTAAATACTAAACCTGATGTAGAAAAGCAATCCATATGTGGTGGAAAGTTTGAACTGTGCCACAAAAAAGCACCTAAATAGGTGCTTTTTTAACACATTGGTCACTTGTTGTTCGAGTGTGACCGAGGGAGTTATTGTTGCAGTTCCTGCTCGGTGAACAGGTCGGCAAAGAGTGCTGTGCTGAGGTAGCGTTCGCCGGAAGAAGGCAGAATAACGACGATAGTTTTATCTTCAAATTCTTTTTCTTTGAGCAAGTTCAGCGCTGCGGCAACGGCTGCACCGGAAGAAATACCGGCCAGAATGCCTTCTTCTTCCATCAAACGGCGTGCGGTGCTGATCGCTTCTTCGTTCGTCACTTTCTCTACACGGTCAATCAGTTTCAGGTCCAGGTTACCTGGAATGAAGCCTGCGCCGATGCCCTGAATCTTGTGCGGGCCCGGTTTCAGCTCTTGGCCTGCCAGCGCCTGAGTGATCACGGGTGAATCGGTAGGTTCGACTGCCACGCTGATGATGGCCTTGCCTTTGGTGTTCTTGATGTAACGGCTCACGCCTGTCAGCGTACCGCCTGTGCCGACGCCAGAGATAAAGACATCAACTTCACCGTCAGTATCTTCCCAGATTTCAGGGCCGGTGGTTTTCTCGTGAATTTCTGGGTTCGCGGGGTTGCTGAACTGCTGTAGCAGCAGATAGCGCTGCGGATCGCTGGCTACAATCTCTTCTGCCTTGGCGATGGCACCTTTCATGCCTTTCGCGCCTTCGGTCAGCACCAGGTTCGCACCCAGCGCTTTCAGCAGCTTACGACGCTCGATGCTCATGGTTTCTGGCATGGTGAGTGTGAGTTTGTAACCGCGAGCTGCCGCGACGTAGGCTAGAGCGATACCTGTGTTTCCGCTGGTAGGTTCAACCAGTTCGATGCCCGGTTTGAGAACGCCACGCTTTTCTGCATCCCAAATCAGGTTGGAGCCGATACGGCATTTTACGCTGAAGCTGGGGTTGCGGGATTCCACTTTAGCGAGAATGCGTCCGTTGCCGATACGGTTCAGGCGAACCAGCGGCGTATGGCCGATTGTGAAAGAATTGTCTTCGTAGATCTTGCTCATAGCCTGTCCTTATAACTGTATGAAATTTTTGCGAACGTAGAGAGAATACCCGTTCACACTTTTCAGTGAAGTAAAGAATTGCTATATCGTTATGTTCTTAAGAAATATCTTTTCATTACAATAGTAAACACTGGCTGTTATCAGCCAGTGTTTACTGTCTTTTTATGGTGCTTTTTTCGGCAGGGTTGCTGACAGATCGCGATAACGATCCACCCACAGCTGCGTTGCACCACATACCGCGACGGGCATGATGACCAGATTCAAAAAAGGCACCAGCGTAAACAGGCTGACCAAGGCGCCAAACTGCATATTGGCGACTTTATGGCGACGTAATGCCTGGCGCATCGTGGTAAAGTCCACTTTGTGGTTATCAAAAGGATAATCGCAGTACTGAATCGCCAGCATCCACGCGCTGAACAGGAACCACAGTACCGGAGCGACAGTTTGTCCAATGCCGGGGATGAAATAGAGAAGCAGTAGCGCAATCGCGCGTGGCAGGTAATACGCCAGTTTTTGGACTTCACGCTTCATGATGCGTGGGACGTCTTTAGCGATGCCGAGTATGCCGAGTATGCCGCTGTCCGGCAACGTTTGGCCGGTGAGTTTTGCTTCCAATTGCTCCGCCAACAAGCCGTTAAACGGTGCGGCGATAAAATTGGCGATCGTGCTAAATAGGTAGCTGAATACCAGCAAAATGGAGAGCACGGCAAGTGGCCAAATGAGGTAACTGAGCCATTGCAGCCAGCTCGGAATGTGGCTCATGATCTGCGGAATCCAGTCATTCAACTGGTTGAAAAGCCACCAGAAAGCCCCGCCCATCAGGACGATGTTCATCAATAAGGGAAGAATAACGAAACGTCGGATGCCCGGTAGTGAGATCAGGCGCCATCCGGCAAAAAAATAGTGTATGCCGCTGCGAACCTGGCCTGCGGTGTTGCCGTAAGACGATTTTTCGGAAGATGGTGGTTTTTCTGAAGACGATTGTTTTTCTGAAAACATAGTGCCGATAGACTCAGTCATTTGTTTGTTGAGGCATCATATCGGGATGATCTTATGCTGACTAGCCCGCATTTGGATGAAAAAACAGCAAAAAAGTGCGTTGTATCTATCTTTATTGTCATAAAGTACCGTGCAGGCTTGCACTTGTGTACTCAGGCAAATAGAGTTAGTAGTATAGGTATTTGCCGTGGTGGCAATGTTTTTTTGGAACAATTGGGATAGCAATGATGCAGGACTTGCGTCTGATATTAATCGTTGTTGGCGCGATCGCTATAATAGCGCTGTTACTGCACGGCTTGTGGACTAGCCGTAAAGAGCGCTCGTCCCTTTTTCGTGACCGCCCGGTTAAACGTGGAAAAAAAGCGCGTGATGAAACGCCGCTTGACGATCTGGATGAAGGCGTTGGCGAAGTTCGCGTGAAGGGCGCCCGCCCGCAGCAGAGTGAGCCTTCATTTGGCAGCGCTTCACTTGATAACTCATCATTTGATAACGCGTCGTTTGATAACCCCTCATTCACTAACAACAGTGCACGTGAAGACGCTCGTTCAGAGGCGAAATCGCCATTTGAGCACCTGTCTCCCGTGTCTTCTTACGATCCGCTACTGGATGAAGCGACGCCAGTGGATTCTCCGCGTGCGCAAGTACGTGGTGATACTCATCCGCAGGTTGTCGTCCCTAGAGAAACCGCTATTCCCGAGCCGAGCATTAACGCTCCGCGTGAGCCGTTTCCGTATGATGCACCTGTATCTGCTCCACAGCAGCCTGTTGCACATTCGCTGCATGAGAAAGTTCAGCCTGAGCCAGTTGAACCCGCAGCGGCAAAAGAAGCGGTTTTGGTGCTGCATGTTGTGGCGCATCAGGGCGGTGTCATTGGCGGTGAACTGCTGCTGCAAAGTCTGCTTCAGGCCGGTTTCCAGTTTGGTGAAATGAACATTTTTCACCGCCATGTGAACCCCGCTGGCGCAGGCCCGGTGTTGTTCAGTCTGGCGAATATGGTTAAACCCGGATCGTTTAATGTCGATGCGATGTCCGAGTTCTCGACGCCCGGCGTGTCCATTTTCATGATGGTGCCGTCTTATGGCGATGCCAGCCAAAACTTTAAACTGATGTTACAGTCTGCACAGCGTATTGCTGACGATGTTGGCGGTGTGGTGCAAGATGACGAACGTCGTATGATGACGCCGCAGAAGGTTGAATCCTACAAAGCCCGCATTCGCGATGTGCTGAAAGCCAACGCCTGATAGACATTTATGTGAAAGCATAAAGTTTGCGAATGCAGTGGGTGAGAGAAGCCTCCGTTAGTGGAGGCTTTTTTTATTCTTCGAACCGGCAGTGGTGTGGTGTAAAAAGCAAGAAAAGGTGAAACGTAGTGAGTGAAGCAAAAGGATTAAAACAAGAGCTTGGGCTGATTCAGGGCGTGGGGTTGCTGTCTACTTCGCTGCTGGGGACTGGGGTGTTTGCGGTTCCTGCGCTGGTCGCACAGCTGGCACAGCAAGACAGTCTATGGGCGTGGCCGATCTTGATCCTGTTTGTTTTTCCTATCGCAATCGGCTTTGCCGCGCTGGGGCAACATTTTCCTAATGCGGGCGGAGCCGCGCACTTTGTTAACCTCGCTTTTGGGCCGCGCATGGCGCGGGTGACCGGTTGGCTATTTCTGTCCGTTATTCCGCTGGGGCTACCTGCTGCCTTGCAGATTGCCGCAGGGTTCTGGCAGGCGGCATTTGGCTGGAGCGATCTGGGGCTACTCTGCGTACAGCTGCTGACACTGGGCGGTATCTGGCTGCTTGGTCTGCGCAGTGCGGGGTCCAGCGCCAATATTCAGATCGTTATCGCGATGCTGGTGGTGGGGCTGGTTGCCGCGATCTGGTGGCAGGGCGATATCACGCCTGCACACATTCCCTGGCCGTCGGTGGAGGAACTGTCATGGTCTAACACTTTTGGTGCGCTGGCCGTGATGTTCTGGTGTTTCGTCGGCCTTGAAGCCTTTGCCCACATGGCGACGGAGTTCCGGGTGCCGGAGCGGGATTTCCCACGGGCTTTACTCATTGGCATGCTGGTCGCGGGGGCGGTGTATTGGGGATGTACGGTAGCCGTGCTGCATTTTAAGGCTTATGGGGAAGGGATTGCCGCCACGGCCTCACTGCCGGGCATCGTTGTGCAATTGTTTGGTCAGCATGCGCTGTGGATTGCCTGCTTTGTCGGGTATCTGGCCTGCTTTGCCAGTGTGAATATCTACACGCAGGGCTTTGCCCGTTTAGTCTGGTCGCAGGCACCGAAAGGGAGTGCGCTGGCGAAGCTGTCCGCAGGGCAAGCGCCGGTGAATGCGCTGTCGGTTGTGGTGGCCTGCTGTCTGGTGTGCTGCCTGTTAATTTACTGGCTCAGACTGCCGCTGGACATGTTGATTGTGTACGCGAACGGCATCTTTGTGCTGATTTATTTGCTGTGTATGCTGGCGGGGTGGCGTTTGCTGAAAGGGCGCGCCAAAGTGATGGCGGCAATCGGCGGCCTGCTCTGCTGTGCGCTGTTGCTGATGATTGGCTGGAAATCGCTGTATGCGTTAATCATGCTGGCCGTGCTGTGGCTGTTCCTGCCACGTAAGCAGGTCGAACTGGTTTCCCACTGAGCTGTTTATTCTGAATGCCGCGACGTGAAATCTGTGTTTCTGAGGGCTGGCGCTGGCGCAGAGTAGGGAATCGAGCAACGCCCTGATTAGGGCGCTGCATCGCGATGTTACGAGCGCTTGTGATGAGACGAATTGCTATGAGGATTAGTCGTTTTCCGGCGCAGCGGCGGGCTTTTCTTCCGTAGACAGTTTCGCTTCCAACTCAGTCATACGCTGTTCCAAGCGAGCAATCTTCTCGCGTGTGCGGAGCAGAACCTGCGTCTGAATATCGAACTCTTCACGGTTCACCAACTCCAACCGAGTCAGCTGTGCCTGCAAGACCTGACGAATCTTTTTCTCCACATCATCACCCAATTCCCGGATACCTTTTGGCATAGATTCATGCACTTGACGGGCGATTTGCTCAATCTTCTTTGGGTCAATCATGTCGCTTTCCTGATTAGGTTATGTAAGTTATTACTATAGCAAGTGTAATGGGTATAAATGAAATCTGACATCTGCTTTGCACATATTTAGCATCATTTTACTGTAATCCAGCATACGTTTTGCCCTATTTCCTGTGGCGGATCAATTGCCCTATCGAGGTATTAGCGTTATAGTAAACCCGCTTATTCTCAGGGCGGGGTGTAATTCCCCACCGGCGGTAAACCAGTGAACGCAGTCTCTGCGCACTGGAAGCCCGCGAGCGCTCTCGCTGTGTTTTCCGGTTTTTATTATCGGTTTCGCAGCGTGGGGTCAGCAGATCCGGTGTAATTCCGGAGCCGACGGTTAAAGTCCGGATGGGAGAGAGTAACGGTATCTGTCGAGCTATATGCTCGCTCGCGTTATTTTTGTTAGCTATTACTATGCAACCAGTAGTAATGGTTACTCCTCAAGCTCGCCCTGATTCTGGTAATCCATAATAACATTGAGGTTTTTTACCATGAATCAGACATTACTTTCTGAATTTGGCAATCCTACCGAACGCGTAGAACGCGCACTTGATGCATTGCGTCATGGCCGCGGCGTGCTGGTGTTGGATGATGAAGATCGTGAAAACGAAGGTGACATGATCTTCTCCGCTGAAAATATGACCGTTGAACAAATGGCGCTGACGATTCGTCACGGTAGTGGCATCGTGTGCCTGTGCCTGACGGAAGCGCGTCGCCAGCAGTTGGAATTGCCGATGATGGTGGAGAAGAACTCCAGCCATTACCAAACGGCGTTCACCGTGACGATCGAAGCCGCCGAAGGCGTGACGACGGGCGTTTCTGCTGCCGACCGCTTGACTACCATTCGTGCCGCGATTGCGGATAACGCTAAGCCAAGCGATCTGAATCGCCCTGGTCACGTATTCCCGCTGCGCGCCCAGCCGGGTGGCGTGTTAACGCGCGGGGGCACACTGAAGCGACGGTTGACCTGATGACGCTGGCGGGCCTGAAGCCGTCTGGTGTTCTGTGTGAACTGACGAACGATGATGGTTCAATGGCGCATGCGCCGGAAGTGATCACGTTTGCCAAACAGCACGACATGCCGGTGCTGACGATTGAAGATCTGGTCGCTTACCGCATCGCGACAGAGCGCAAAGCCAGCTGATGCTTGCAGCGTAATAGCAATAAGAAGGGCCGATTAATCGGCCCTTTTGTATTTTACGGGTTTAGGTTTTTTAACCGCAAACCGGTGCTTACGGCTTTCTTGCCAGCAGCGTGGCGAAGCGCAGTTTGATGCGGTTACCCTGCGCATCGGTCTTGTGCAGTTCGCCCATATCCTCGTTGTACTTGAGGATCTCCCAATCGGCGTAATAGTTCTTCAGCTCGCCTTCTTTAAAGGTAAACGAGAAGGGCATTGGGCACGGGCAATCTTCCGTCGACATCGCGGCGATAATCAGGTTATAGCCGCCGTTAACGGTGCTGTCCTGAATGTTGCTGATGATGTGCGGAATACGATCGCGTTCCAGGAACATCAGCACGACGGTCGACAGGATAAAGTCGTACTGTTCTTTGATTTCCGCCAGATTGATGTTGTAAACGCCAGCCCGAATGTTTTCCAGCGCTTCGCTCTTGATGATGTTATTCAGCGAATCAATGCTTTGCTCATGCTTATCACAGGCCGTGACATCAAAACCACGCAGATTCAGATACAGCGCGTTGCGCCCGCCGCCGCAGCCTAAATCCAGCGTTTTGCCCGGTTTGATGTGCTGCACGGCGTTGATCACTTCGGAATGGGTGCGCGTCAGACCGTATTTTTTATGATAGAAATCTTCCGCTGAACAGAAAAAGCTGAGCTGACATTCCAGGTCGTCAGAGAACGAGACGATGCGGTGCCACGCCTGCGGCTCAACAAACGGCGGCTGGTTCTGCTCGGAGAACTGGAATGTCTCCAGCGTATCGCCGTCTTCGGTCAGCATGGAGAAGGTCATTTCCCCTTTCAACACGGTCAGTTTCGCCCAGGTGCCTTCCTGCGTGTTGTGCTTTTCCTGAAACGCGGCAGGCAGCGTCTGGCTGTTCCACTGCGGCATCTTCTTATAACAAATGAGATCTTGCATCGTTACCTCGGTCTGTAAATTCCAAAAGCGATAGCCGTATTCTATTAATCCGCACGCAGGCTGACCAGAAAATATGTATTTTAAATGCATTATTTATTTTGCTGTGTCAGGCCGTGATTGAACTCACGGTGGAAAGCTGTCGCAGCAGCGGAAATGCCTCTTTCATCCGCTCGCCACCGACCACAAAGGCGCGCAGCATTTGCTGACCATCCAGCGCTTTAGCCACCATCCCCAGCTCGTTCCATTCCTGCTGCCAGTGTAAATCACTGCCAGTGGTATCGCCTGCCATCTGTAAGGGAAACAGCGGCGTCTTGATTTTAACCAGCATCGGCGGCAGCGTTAGCGTCTCGCTGGCACCCAGCAGGTTTTTCGCCAGCGTAATCGCGCTGAGCTGAATCGGTTGCAGGAAGGGCAGGAACTTACCGCTAATCTCTGCGCAGTCGCCCAGCGCATAAATCTGTGGATCGGTGGTCTGTAATTGCGCATTGGTCTGAATGCCTTTCTGTACCGCTAACCCCGCCGCTTTCGCCAGTTGCATGTTGGCCTGCAAACCGATAGCGGAGAGGATTTCGTCCACTTCGACAGAGCGGCCACCAGTAAATGTAGCCTGTACGCCGGTTTCGGTTTTCTCCAACTGTTGCAGGGTTGTGTTCAGCAGCAGAGAAACGCCCTGCTGTGTTAGCGTGAATTGCAGGCGCGCGCTGACTTCGGGCGGCATCAACGCGGGCAGAATGCTGTTGGCGCAGTCCACCAGCGTGACCCGTTTTCCGGCGCGGCCCAAATCCATTGCCAGCTCGGTTCCGATGAGTCCGGCACCGAGCACCAGCACACGTTCGGCTTGCCAGAGTCGGCCTTCGTGGGTGCGGTATTCCTGCTGACTATTGAGCGTCAGCATATGTTCGCGTCCCGGAATCGGCGGCACCATCGCGCTGGCTCCGGTTGCGAACACCAGTTTGTGGTAATCGTAACGATCCGTGCCGCAGATGACCTGTTGTGCATGGCGGTCGATGGCGGTGACACGCGTATTGGCCAGCAGCGTGATACGGTTTTCTTCGGCAAACGCGGCTGCGGACAGTTTGGTCAGATCGTCGGCGTGCTGTTGCAGGCTCATCACATGGCTTAAATCCGGCTTGTTGTACTCATCGCCGCTGTCGGCGGTAATCAGGCGGATAGGGCAGTGAGCATCCAGCTTGCGCAGCTGTCGGATGAGCTGGCGGGCGGCAAAGCCCGCGCCAATAATCACGATATCTTTCATCATCCTCTCCCTAGCGAATCGGATTGAAAACGTCTTTACCCAGTCCACATTCTGGGCAGAGGAAGCTGTCTGGTACGTCCGACCATAGGGTACCAGGGGTGACATCCTGCATCGGTTCGCCGAGCGCCGGATCGTAGATCCACTGGCAGACGCTGCACACCATACAACCGTTTTCTGATTGTACCGCTGGCTGTGCGGTTGACTGTGGCGCAGCGACGTCATTGCATCCGCAGGCGCTCTCGGCTGGGGCACTCACATTCTGCGGGGCGGTGGTGGTTTGCGGAGCCGCCGCAGTCTGTTTTACGGGCGAGATGACGCGTCGGGCTGGTGTGTTATCCAGCGGATGCAATGCCCACTGACGGGCGATTTCGCGGCCGTGATTGCGGCAAATTTCCAGCGCTGAACCATCAGGACGCCATTTGGTTTTCAGCGCCAGTGTCGTTTCAAAACCGGCATCCATCAGACGGGTTTGAACGCGGTCTATCGCACCGCCGTTCCAGCCGTAGCTACCGAACGCCGAGGCTTTCTTGTTTTGGAAACGCAGGCCGGTGATCTCTTCCAGCATGGCGGCGACCTTCGGCATCATCACGTTATTCATGGTGGATGAACCGACTAACACACCTTTCGAGCGGAAGACCTGTGTCAGAATTTCGTTCTTGTCGTGACGGGCGACGTTATAGATTTTCACCGCGACGCCGGGATCGACATCGTTGATGCCTTGCGCAATGGCGTCGGCCATCATGCGGGTGTTATTGGACATGGTGTCGTAAAACAGCGTGATACGATCTTCCTGATAGCTGTCCGCCCACTTCAGATACAGGTGGATGATCTGAGCAGGATCGTCACGCCATACCACGCCGTGTGAGGTCGCAACCATCGACAGCGGCAGGTTAAAGCCCAGCACTTCGTGGATCTTGGCGGTGACTAAGCGGCTGAACGGCGTCAGAATATTGGCGAAATAGCGCTGGCACTGCTCGAACAGTTCGGTTTGATCCACTTCGTCATTGAACAGGTGCTCATCGCAGTAGTGTTGACCGAACGCATCGTTACTGAACAGTACGGCATCCTCGGTCATGTAGGTCATCATACTGTCTGGCCAGTGCAGCATTGGCGTTTCGATAAAGATCAACTGCTTGCCGTTGCCGATATCCAGCGTGTCGCCGGTTTTGACCGTGTGGAAATTCCACTCGGGGTGATGGTGGTGACCAGTAATGGAATCGATCGCGTTGTGGGTACAGTAAATCGGCGTGTTGGGAATACGCGCCATCAGCTCGCTCAGCGCCCCGGCGTGATCCTCTTCGGCGTGGTTGATCACGATGTAGTCAATTGTGTTCAGATCCACTTCCGCCATCAGGTTTTGCACAAACTCACGGCTGAATTTGTGATCGACGGTATCGATCAGCACGGTTTTCTCTTCGCGGATCAGGTAGCTGTTGTAGCTACTGCCTTGCAGCGTTTTGTATTCTGTGCCGTGAAAGTCACGGACTTCCCAGTCGCGTTGTCCAACCCAGTGGATATTGTTCTTAACGTGAATTGTCATGTTCTGAAACCTCAGTAGTCATAGTCGGGGATATGCTGTAGAGATTGCAGGAAGTGTGCCAGTTTTTAATATATTGATTTATATGGTTTTAATAAAACGTGATTGTCAAAATGACATTGTTTCTCTATTGTCGTAATGACACAATCTCTGTCATTAGGACACACCATGACGCTCTCTATTAACGCCCTTGCTCGTATTGCTATCGAGCTGCAAATGGGGCTATCAAATCAGGACCGTTTCCAGCGCTTAATCAACAGCCTGCGCCAGCTGCTGCGCTGCGATGCTTCGGCGCTGCTGCGTTACGAGAATCAGCTGTTCCGTCCGTTGGCGATCGACGGTCTGGCGCCGGACGTACTGGGGCGACGCTTTCGTCTGTCCGATCATCCCCGTTTGGAGGCGATTGCCCGCGCGGGTGACGTGGTGCGCTTTCCGGCGGACAGCCAGCTTCCCGATCCGTATGACGGTCTTATCCCCAGCCAGGAAGATCTTAAGGTGCATGCCTGCGTTGGCCTGCCGCTGTTTGCCAATCAGAACCTGATCGGCGCGCTGACCGTGGACGGTATGGATCCGTGCCAGTTCGACCATTTTAGCGATGAAGAACTGCGGCTAGTGGGGGCGATGGCGGCGGCGGCGCTGAGTAACGCGCTGCTGATGGAACGCCTTGAGCGGCAGTTGCCCGCGCCAGTGCGTGCTGAAAGTCCGGCGGCGGAAAGCGTGGATGAAATGGTTGGACTGTCGGAACCGATGCAGCGGCTGAAGAAAGAGGTTGATATCGTCGCGGGTTCCGACCTGAACGTGCTGATCATGGGAGAAACCGGCGTCGGTAAAGAGCTGGTGGCGCGGGCGATTCATCGCGGTTCCAGCCGGGCAAGTCATCCTCTGGTGTACCTGAACTGCGCCGCGCTGCCGGAGTCGGTAGCGGAGAGTGAGCTGTTTGGTCATGTTAAGGGCGCGTTTACCGGAGCGATCCATCATCGAACCGGCAAGTTTGAGATGGCGGATAACGGTACGCTGTTTCTGGATGAGATTGGCGAACTGTCGCTGACGCTACAGGCGAAACTGCTGCGCGTATTGCAGTATGGCGATCTCCAGCGCGTGGGCGATGACAGTAGTCTGAAAGTGAACGTGCGCGTGCTGGCGGCGACTAACCGCGATCTGCGGCAGGCGGTGCTGGATGGCGCTTTCCGTGCCGATTTGTTCCACCGTTTGAGCGTGTTCCCGCTTTCCGTACCGCCGCTGCGCGAGCGCAGTCAGGATGTGGCGCTGTTAGCGGGGTTCTTCTGTGAACGTAGTCGCGTGCAGCTTGGGCTGGCGCGTCTTGCGTTGACGGCAGACGCGGGCGCGTTGTTGGAACAGTACGACTGGCCGGGAAATGTGCGCGAGCTGGAACACGCTATTTATCGTGCCACTGTGCTGGCGAGAGCGGGGCAGGAATCGGGCGAGGTGCTGTTGGGGCGTGAGCATTTCAATCTTGAACTTCCCGCTCAACCTGCTCATTCCGCCACGGGATCGTCGAATGCTATCGAGATAGAGCCAGCGTATTTCATCAGCGGCGGGCTGCGAGAAGCAACGGACGACTATCAGCGTCGGATCATCCAACAAACGCTGGCACGTCATGAGGGCAACTGGTCATCCTGCGCCAGAGAGCTGGAAATGGACAGCGGCAACCTGCACCGTTTGGCAAAGCGGTTAAAAATTAAAAGAGATGCTTTTTAATTCGACTGCTATCACTTTTAGATAAAAAGGATCGCTGATTTTTAGCGGCGTAAAAGGGGCTGAACCGAAAGAGGCTTTCCGGATGAGCCGCATGGATGCGGCGAAAACCAGTGTCGCGTCGGACAAAAACGTCAGAGACGTTTTTGAACAGCACATGTGCTGGCCCGAAGGGCGAGTCTCATTTATGAGACGAGTCATCGCGTCACTGGTGGTCCGGTAAGAAGCCTCTGGCGGTGAAGGCATCGCGTAGCGACCCCGTTCCGCCAAAAAGCCCGAGGTCAAGGAGCAGCGGCGATTGGCTGCTCCTTGTCGGGTGCGTGCGGAGAATCTGCATGAAAATACCGATTGTTATCGCACACGAAATATCGCCTAACTTCTAATCACGTAAAAGTTTCTTTAACCGCATTTCACGCACTTGGCGCTCTGAATCACCTGGAAGAAATCGTTGCCCTTATCATCGACCAGAATAAAGGCAGGGAAATCTTCGACTTCGATTTTCCAGATAGCTTCCATACCCAATTCAGGGTACTCGACGCAGGTCAGACTCTTGATGCTGTTCTGCGCCAGAATCGCTGCCGGGCCGCCGATGCTGCCGAGGTAGAAGCCGCCGTGTTTATGGCACGCGTCGGTCACCTGCTGGCTGCGGTTGCCCTTCGCTAGCATGATCATGCTGCCGCCGTTGGCTTGCAGTAAATCGACGTAGGAATCCATGCGGCCAGCGGTGGTCGGGCCTAACGAGCCGGACGGGTAGCCTTCTGGCGTTTTTGCCGGACCCGCGTAGTAAATCGGGTGATCTTTGATGTACTGCGGCAGGCCTTCGCCGTTATCCAGACGTTCCTTCAGCTTGGCGTGAGCAATGTCACGACCCACGATGATGGTGCCAGTCAGAGAAAGACGGGTGGATACCGGATACTGCGACAGCGTTTTCAGAATCTCGGCCATCGGACGGTTCAGGTCGATTTTAACTGCATCGCCTTCGCCCGTTTCACGCAGGTGTTCGGGGATATATTTGCCCGGATTCTGCTCTAACTGTTCCAGCCAGACGCCCTTGCGGTTGATCTTGCCTTTGATGTTACGGTCAGCGGAACAGGACACGCCCATACCGACGGGGCAAGAGGCACCGTGGCGCGGCAGGCGGATAATCCGCACGTCGTGTGCAAAGTATTTCCCGCCAAACTGTGCGCCCAGACCCAGATCGCGCGCGGCTTCCAGAATCTCCTGCTCCAGCGCGACATCGCGGAACGCCTGACCGTGCTCGTTGCCTTCGGTCGGCAGTTCGTCGTAGTACTTGGTCGACGCCAGCTTAACGGTTTTCAGCGTGGTTTCTGCCGAGGTGCCGCCAATGACAAACGCGATGTGGTACGGCGGGCAGGCCGCGGTGCCCAGCGAGCGCATTTTCTCGATCAGGAAGCTTTTCAGTTTACCCGGCGTCAGCAGCGCTTTGGTTTCCTGATACAGGTAGGTTTTGTTAGCTGAACCGCCGCCTTTGGTGACGAACAGGAATTTATAGTCTTCGCCTTCGGTACTGTAGAGGTCAATCTGCGCGGGCAGGTTGGTGCCGGTGTTGACCTCTTTGTACATATCCAGCGCAGCGTTTTGCGAATAGCGCAGGTTGTCTTCAACGAACGTGTTGTACACGCCTTTGGACAGCGCTTCGGCATCGTTACCACCAGTCCAGACATTCTGGCCTTTTTTACCGACGATGATCGCCGTACCGGTATCCTGACAGGTTGGCAGAATACCCTTGGCGGAAATCTCTGAGTTGCGCAGGAATTGCAGGGCAACGTATTTGTCGTTTTCGCTGGCTTCCGGGTCGTGAAGAATATCGGCAACTTGCTGCTGGTGAGCGGGGCGGAGCATGAAAGAAGCATCGTGGAAGGCTTGCTGGGCCAGAAGGGTCAACGCGGCTGGCTCGATCTTCAGGATGTCCTGACCTTCAAACTGTGCGACAGAGACAAAGTCGCTGCTCAACAGGCGATATTCGGTGTCATCTTTATTGAGTGGAAATGGATCTTGGTAATAGAAGGGTTTATTCGACATTTTTTTCTCACTTGCAATTGCATCAATTAGTAAATTTTCACCTTATAGGATTCAGCATCTTATTATTAAGGCGTATTACCGCAGCACTACAGGGATGTCTCGAATACAAAAGTAGTAATCACCATAATAGTATGGTTTTTTGTCGGGAAGTACTACTTTGGTACGTTTAGACGTATTCATCCGCTGGATGAGGAATCCTGCGTGCTGAAAGGTGAAATCGTTTGTAACTAATTAAAAATGTATCGGTTTTCCCTTTTGTTCTGGTTGTGAAAACCGCTGTTTTTTCTCTCTCTAAAATTCTTCTGCACGATTCCAACACCGCTGGAGCGGCTGACATATGCTGTGCTATTGAGCCGTATCGATGTGAACGCCCCTGATATTGAGAAGCCTTGGTTACATCATGCAAAGAACGACAGACGCTCAGCGATGATGTTGAGCGCATTTTCGTGCGTGGGGCTAGGTGAATTGCTGGCGCGTCAGTTTTTCGGTTTCAACTTCATGCATTTTTTGCAGTTGGTTACGTCTGTTAAACCTAATATGTAAGTCGAGTCAAGTGAATATTGGCGAATCTAGCTTTTCCTAAAAAAGGCGTGACTTGTGCAAGATTTATCCTACTGTGTACGCATACTGTATTTTATGCGCGAATGATAAGCAGATGTTGTTATGAAAAAACCTGCGTACTACAAAGAAGGCGTTCCTTATGATGTCAGAGGACAAGTTATTACTGCCCTTTCCGGTGGTAGCACTCAGGCTCCGCTGGTCACTGACTTGGGGGGCGGAAAGTTCCAGTTTGCATCACAGGGAAAAGCCTGTTACCTGATGAGCCTCAGTGTACTGGGCTCCGTGTGGGTGATGGACAGGAACGACGGATACGGTGTGGCGGCTTGTTTTGCTACAGAGGATGAGAAGAGGGCGGCAGTGAGTCTGCTAAGCGGGTTACTGCCGGCTCCGAAGTATACGCCTGAATTGCTTGAGGCGGCGATGCGGCTGCTGGGTAGGCCGGATGTCATGGCGCTGAACAGTGGGCGATGGGGGATGCAGTTTGCGGTGGCGGGTAGAGGCGTGATGCTGCTGGGGGAAAAGGCTGTCAGTGTACTGAAAGTGGCGATTAGCCGAGCGGTGACGTTGCTGACGGCCAGTACGGCGGGACCAATGGTGGCGGCGGCCTCGACGTTACTGTTTTCTGCTGCGGCAGGCCAAGGCAGCGACAGAGTACCAGGGCGTGACCGGGAGGCGATGCTTGCGCTGAATGCGAAGTTGCTGAGCCAGAATGGGGTAAAAATCGCGCCAGGTTCAACAAGCGTGGATTTGCCAGTGCGGGGTTCGCTGGTTTACCGTAATGGTCAACTGGCGCTGGAATTGCTGAAAACGGGCGATGGGGTGCCAAAAGCGGTGCGGGTGTTGGTGGCAGAGCGTGACGAGGCCACCGGTCTGGACCGTATCAGGGTGCCGTCCGTTGCGGGTGAACCGGAGCGTACTATTCTGATTAATCCGGTGGCACCTCCTGCCAAGTCATCCAGTACAGGCAATGATGAGCCAGCGCCAGTCACACCGAAACACACGGGGACGGATATTACCCCAGTGGAAAGCATCACGGTGACCACGACACCGGTCGATGACCACAAAGGGCTACAGGATTTTATCTACTGGCGTCCGGATGCAGACGGGACCGGTGTGGAGCCAGTGTATGTGGTGTTGAGTAATCTGGGTGGTAATGCGGCAAAAGGGACGACGAGTACTGCCATATTAACTTCAGAAATGGAAACTAAGATTTTAGCAGGGCATCGTATTAGTGGCTCCAATAAGATAATTGGTGGGCATTCTCCAAATATTAATGATGCAAATCCAAATTACGCTGTACAAGTTATGGCAACAAACCCTGATGGTACAAAATTAATAAAATATACAACGAAATTTACTGACGGAAATCTAGCTAAGATAAAAACTAGTACTGTTTTTCCTGATAGCTGGTCTGATGCAAATATTATAGATTCAATTCGCAAGGTTGGAGACTCCTCTGCTATTGGTCAGCGGCTTTCAACGGGTGAAACTCTGCATCGAGGAACTATTAATGGGGTGGAGATCGATGTAATAATAAAAGGCAATGAAATAACAGCAGGATACCCTGTAGGCGGCAAACCAACCCCGGGATTTGGTCCTGTAAAATGAAAAGGATATAAGGTATGTATAATGTATTTAATTCTTGTATATCAGACTTTAGTCATGAGGGTGACTCTGAAGATTATTGGTATGATTGTGCCATAGTTGACTCCATTGAAATGCTTAATCAATTTAGTGATGATGATTGGCAGTTATTGATTCGTGAATTAGAAAATAAACCAGTGCTCTGGCAAAAAAGGCTTGTTGAATGTTTGGGGGGGGGCATAATTCATATCATCTTAAAATAATTTTAGAGCTAATCAATACGGAAGATGAAGATTTATTTATTGCTTGCATTGATACGTTGAGAAGTCTGAATTTATCAGATCTGAGTCTGGAGACTAAAGAACAATTTCTGACCAGAGCTAAATTATTAATGATGAAATCTAAACCTCCTGTAAAAAAGGTACTGGAAGAATTTATAAATAAAATCCCATCCTAAATAGAAAAGAAAACCCCAACTCATATGTTGAACTGGGGTTTTTCTTTATTCGTTAGTCAGTCACAGGTCGAATAACCAGTTGCCCCTGCTCCACAGCGACAATAACCAGTGTATCGCTCCCAAACCCCGCAGCTTCCAGCCAGTTCCTAGATGGCTTGCAGTCTGTTGTTGCGGGATACGGCGATGCAGGTGCAGGATATCACTACGCTGAGTCGTGACGTTGAGCACGCGAACAACGCGCTCAGCCCGATCTTTAACAAAGAGAAAGAGCAAAAACGCCTGAAACAGGCGCAGCTGATTGGTGAAATCGGCGCGCAGGTGATGGATATCGTACGTACAGCAGTCAGTCAGCGCCCTCTCAACGCTGGCGGCCGGCCTTGCAGGCAATAGCACGGCGTCTGCTGCCAGCGGCGCGCAGTCTGGGCGCAATGCGGTGGAGAATAATGCGCTGTCGTTGGCGCTGAAAGTCTGTGGAGTCGCTGCATCATGCCGTAACAAGGTTGCAGAGCAGTTACTGGAGATCGGTGCCAAGGCAGGTATTGTGGGTCTCGCTGGAGCGGCTCTCAAGGACGTGGCAGATAAGATAACGTCCGATGAACTGGATCATCTAATTATGTTACAGATGATGGGCACCAACGAGATCACTGAGAAGTATCTCAATTCGCTTCAGGATAAATATGCACCGGATGCAGCTTCGAACCCGAATATAGGCAAGGATCTGACGGATGAGCAGAAGAAAGAACTGGGTGGAACGGGTTCAGGTACGCCGGGCGGTTGGGGGCCAGAGGATGAGCAAAGTGCGCGAGATAAAGAACTAAGCACTTCGGATAAAAGGTCTATTAAATCTCTGGAAGAGCAAATCAGAGCTCATGAAGAAAAATTAGCTGCGTATAAGCACAACCCCGATGCGTTTGATAATCAATGCCATCTTCAGAATGCCCCGAGCGATGCGGTTAGACAAAGGATAATCGAAGGAAGAATTCGTCATCTTGAAAATGAGATTAAGACGCTTAATAAGAATATAAATGAAATAAAAATGGTAAGGGTTAAATATGCATGTGGATCTTGATTTACTCGAAAAGGCAATAAGTGACATATTTAGTGAAATGAAGAAAAAGGGTATGAGTAGCATTCCTTTAACAGCAGATTTTTATTGGAATATACCCTCGGAGTTTATATATGACCCTTATAATGAGCCAAATCAACTAGATATAGGTCAACTAGAGGATGATTATGACACGCTACGTCAAGCTCAGAATGCGAACAAACTGATGGGTTATAACTTAAAAAATATATCTGCAATAATGCGTTATATATCAGAAAAATACCCATCCTAGATAACAAAAGAACCCGGCCACCTGCGCCGGGGTTTTTTTACCTGTCAGCCAGCCCTCAGCCCCACTTCCTCGCAGATGGCCGTTTAGCTGAAATTACCTCGATAAACTCAAGGATCTGTTGTTGCTTGCGGCCCGAGAGCTTACAGACCTTCTTCAGTGTCTGCATAATCTCCGGCTCTGGCGACGGTGCCAGAAGTGGTTCTTGTGCGGTGAGCACCAGGCTGCCCTGCATCACGCGGATCTTCAGTGGTGTAACGGTTGTAAACCCCGCATCTTCCAGCCAGTAGCCCTTCAGCGTAATAGTTGGTGCGGGTTCGTGAGTCTGCCAGTCGCGAATGTAACCCACGGTATAACGGCGGGTTTTTAGTTCTGCGGCTTTATCGTGTTGGTCAACTGGCGCTGGAACTGCTGAAAACGGGCGATGGGGTGCCAAAAGCGGTACGGGTGTTGATGGCAGAGCGTGACGAGGCCACCGGTCTGAACCGTATCAGGGTGCCGTCCGTTGCGGGTGAACCGGAGCGTACTATTCTGATTAATCCGGTGGCACCTCCTGCCAAGTCATCCAGTACAGGCAATGATGAGCCAGCGCCAGTCACACCGAAACACACGGGGACGGATATTACCCCAGTGGAAAGCATCACGGTGACCACGACACCGGTCGATGACCACAAAGGGCTACAGGATTTTATCTACTGGAGTCCGGATGCGGCAGGGACCGGTGTGGAGCCGGTGTATGTGGTGTTGAGTAATCTGGGTGGTAATGCGGAAAAAGGGACGACAACAAATAGCAACCTCGTTTCAGATGCTAGTAAACAGTTAGATCTGTACGTCGAATCGTTGGCAGGAAGTAAATATAAACCTGCTACCGCTATAGGCGCTGTAGATCCTATCACTGGTAAAATAGTGACTACATCAAATGGAGCTATTCCAACTACAATAGCTCCTGAATTGCAATCCTATGCAGATAAGCTTGGCGGTTTAGGAGTAAAAACTGCGTGCGGTAATACCTTAGGTCGTTGTGCCGAATTTAGGGCCGCTAATGAATTGCTTCTGAGCAACCCCAACTTAAAACTTAAAGATATTCAGTTCACTCCGGCTGTTCGCCCGAGAACAGGTGAGGTTGTTCCTCGTTGTGAAAATTGTACCAATATGTTTGGAGCAGAATAATGGAAATGGATGAAGAGTTTCTTGAGTCCAATGATTTAGATTGGTTTTCAGCTTATCAGGATGGCTATATTGCTCACTTTGCAACTGGTGGGAAAGGTATAGTCCCTGAATCGGTGAAGAGTTCGACAGAAAATTATGAAGTAATTTATGATTACTTTTATGCTTTTGATAAAACATCTGAAATTGAGATTGTTGGCGACAACTTACCCAGTTTTTCAAATGAGGCTCAACGTAATAGGTATTTAAAATCGTTTATTGATATGGCTGAACGAGGACTTTTTAGTCATGATGTTAAAGATGATGGTACTTATAAGTTGATCGCTAGGCCGAATAAAGGAATAAGCTATAGCAATCTCCCTGATGTGATAAAGAATATTCTTCATGTGTTACCAGATAATGTTTTATCTTCAGATGCAGAAATAACAACTCTTGAATAGTAAAATATCCTGCCCTTGTGGCGGGATATTTATTTTTATCAGTTGTTCATTCCACTATCACAGGTCTTATAGTCAACTGCCCTCGCTCCACAGCGACAATAACCGGGCTTTGTTGAATAAATCAGACTCAGGGCGAATGTCTCTGTAGCCGACTGGGTTTTCAGGCAATGCGCACGCTTTCAGGCATACCCGCCTTCGTCATTTTGTTTAACGCCCGCACCATGGCCAAAGCCTCTGCTACCTGGCCATCGTAATCACGCAGCGTCAGTGAACCACCCAACAACTGTTTTATCCTGTACATCGCCGTTTCCGCTATCGAGCGACGGTTGTAATCTGTTGCCCATTTCCACCGCGCATTGCTTCCGCTCAGACGCTGATTCGCTACTGCACGATGACGATCTCTGTACTCTCCGGGCCAGTAACCTGCGCCTTTTCTCGGCGGGATGAGAGCACTGATTTTCTTACGCCGCAGTTCATCGTGACATAACCGGGTGTCGTAAGCACCATCTACAGCGGCTGACCTGATTTTTCGGTGGGTCTGCCGGATTAATCCGGGGAAAGCCTCTGAGTCCGTGACGTTGTTTAGCGACAGGTCGGCACAGATGACCTCATGTGTTTTGCTGTCAACGGCCAGATGCAGCTTTCGCCAGATACGACGGCGCTCTTTGCCGTGTTTTTTGACTTTCCACTCGCCTTCACCGAAGACCTTAAGCCCGGTGGAATCAATCACCAGATGGGCAATTTCACCCCAGGTGGGCGTTTTGAAACTGACATGAACCGACTTTGCCCGCTTACTGACACTGGTGTAATCCGGACAACGCAACGGAACGTTCATCATGGCAAAAATAGAATCAATAAAACCCTGCGCAGCCCGCAGGGTCAGCCGGAATAGACGTTTAATCACCAGGACAGTCGTGATGGCAAGATCTGAATAGCGCTGAGGTCTTCCGCGGGATGAAGGCGTTGCTGACTCATACCAGGCCTGAATCGCCTCATCGTCCAGCCATAAAGTGAGGGAGCCACGGTTGATGAGGGCTTTGTTGTAGGTCTTCCAGTTGGTGATTCTGAACTTTTGCTTTGTCACGGAAACGGTCTGTGTTGTCGGGAAAGTGCGTGATCTGATCCTTCAACTCAGCAAAAGTTCGATTTATTCAACAAAGCCAAATTGATGGTGAAATTTTCGACAACTATGCTCCAAGTTCTGGAAATATTAGAAATATATGGAGAGAAGTAGAGAAAAAGGTTGAAAAAGGGCAAACAAATAGTGTTGTTATTAATCTAGCGGATACAAAGGCAAGTGTTAGTGATTTACAGAAACAATTTAGTGATTGGCCTGTTAAAGGATTGGATAGAATTATTGTTATAGATCAATCAGGTAAGCCAATAAAAATCAAGTAGGAGAATGGGATGGCAATTGATATCACATGTTATACCAAGTTAGGTGTTGAGTCATTGCAGCCTAAACTAGATGTCATTAAGTTAAATTATGGTTATTTATTTGAGCAGTCATATCTTATGTATGCTGCTGATGAAGTGTTAACTCATGAACAATTAAAATTTATTGAGGATCGAGTTGACAAATATAAAAAGGAAACAGATCTACTAATAGCGGAAGAGTTTGGCCTTGAAGAACCGAAGTCATATTTTATGATATCAGTCAATGATAAATCCTTCCCTGAGTTGAACACTTCTGAAGTAGCAGATATGCTCAGGAAAGAGTTAGGGGAGGAAAATATTATTGTGCTTTTAAATGGTGAAGATCTAATCTAGATCTTGTTATAAATCCCGGCCAGTTGGCCGGGATGTTTACTTTTTACGCTTTGAAAACATCCACTTCCCGCAGTTGCAACCTGAGCACACTAGGCGCAGCGGTCACCTCAAATTGTTCCGCGTTGGTAATGCCGGATTCGGTGATCCAATCTCCGGCGATAATCACCTCGTCGTTCTCCCGTACCCAATCTGCGCCCAAATCTTGCCGCTGTTGGCTGGCTTCGCACAATGTGTTCTTGGTGGCCGCATCGGTGACTGGGGTGATCCACAGCCCATCTGGCCGGAGCGTGAGCTGCAAGGGTGTGCTGGGAGTAAAACCCAGACCGGGAAAAACAGGCAGCCTAAATAAACCGGGGGTGCCAACTACCTTGACACTTACCGAAGGTTAGAAAATGTATTTCAATCCCAAATCAATGAACGTTGTTATTCTCAAAGAGGATGGAAATTTCTTGTCTGGATGGAAAATCAATCCTGATGCCGACAATGGTCGAATTTATTTACAAACAGGTGACTTATGAATAAATTGGCAATAATAGCGCTAGCTAAGGGCTTTTTAAATCAGAAAACCACTGCTTTAAAATTTTCTGAGGATATATGTATTGAAAGAAGAGCTCTATACGGGGTGAAAGACCAACCTAAAGATATTTTGAATTGCGGAGAGGAGTTATTCATGGTTGCAGAGCTTTATAATCCTGACACCGATCGTGCGGATTATGAACTCGACGAAGTGGGATTGCGAAAGGAAGTCAAAGCCACATTGGAGAAATTCAATCTTCTTTGACATTTTTGAGACCCTGTACATCATTCTGTGTCATTGCGACGGTTATGGTGGCGTACTCTCTTGCTGGGCAAGGAGATTGTCGATCATCCACAGCCCCGCTGGGCCGGGTGGGTGGGGTTTGGACCAGACAACGTCCACGTCAATCCACTGTGGCCAGCCCGCGACAGGCAGCTCCACCAGTTTCCGCTGGTCATATTGCGCCACCAGCCAGCGTGGCAGAATGCTCCAGCCGTGCCCCTGCTGCGCCATTTCCAACAGCATCAGGTAGGACGGCGCAGACCAGACGATCCCTTCCGGTTGCAGCCGAACGCTGCGTTTATAGGTATTGAGATAGAGCTGACGGATTGTCGCCAACTGGCTGCGCGTTACGGTTTTTTCCGTTGCGAGCGGGTGCGCTGCCGACACAAAGATGGCCATTTCGGTCTTAACCTGCAAACGCGCGGCGGCAATGTCGGGCGGGTAATCCGTTTGGGCGCGTAGTAACCCGACATGCGCACGGTTCATTTGCAGCAGGTCGATCACGTCATCACCTTCCGCAATCAGGCATTCAAATTCAATATCGGGAAAGTGATGGGCGAAACGCTGAAGCACGGGTTCGTAGTGGGTTGCTTGCCAGATATCAGACAACACAAACGTCAGGCGGGGTTCGATGTGGTCGGCCAGACGGATCGCCAGCTCATCCAACTCTTCGCTGGCGGATAAGATCGCCTGTACGTGGGAAAGCACTTTTCTGCCCGCCAGCGTGAGCACAGGCTGGTGACCGGAGCGATCAAACAGCATCAGCCCCAGATCGGCTTCCAGATTAGCGATGGCCGCGCTGATGGTGGACTGGCTTTTATGCAATCGTCGGGCGGCGGCGGAAAACGAGCCCGCATCAACGGTGGTAACAAAAGCCAGCAGGGATTCTGGTGAATATCGCATTGTTATCTATACCCTAAATAATTCGAATTCAGGACAATATGACAGATGTATCGGTTTTATCGATGGAATCTAACTGTACTCTACCACCTTATACGATGAAAATAAGGCTGTAATACGATGCCATCCATGGTCATGGCGAAAATTGACCAGTAACTCGCAATAAATAAAGTGAATGTGCTATGCAGAACAAAACCAGTAAAACCTTACGTGAGCGTGTGTACCATGCGGTGGGCTTTGAGCTCATCGCGTTGACGATCTGTGCGCCAGCGGGTGCCTGGCTGCTGAATAAGCCGCTCTTCGATATGGGCGCACTGGCAATTATGCTCTCCAGCGTCGCGATGATCTGGAATATGATCTACAACTCGATATTCGATCGCCTATGGCCGGCGGATCGCGTTAAGCGTCGGTTACCGATTCGTATTGCTCACGCGCTGGGGTTTGAAGGCGGTTTTATCCTGATTGGTCTGCCGCTGGCGGCGTGGATGCTGAACGTCACGCTGTGGCAGGCGCTGATGGTGGAGATCGGCTTCTTCCTGTTCTTCCTGCCGTACACCGTGGTGTATAACTGGGCCTACGATACACTGCGGGAACGGATTGTGAACCGCCGCGACGTTCAGCAGGTATCGGCCAGTTCTCGTCTGCGCTAATTCGTCTACGTTACTTGTCTGTGTTAACTCTGCGCGTTACCGGTGTGTCAGCTTAAAGCTCTGATACGCCGGTAGCTCAAGCGCTCGTCACAAATACCATGAGGTAAGCATAGGGTAAAGTTCTCGGTGTGGCGCTGTCTGATGGCGACAATCGCCGATCTATTCGAACTGGCTGGCTCAGCGGGTATGACATACTGTTATCATCGTTGCCATCACAATGAATTTTTTGTTTTTTATTCATTTATTTTGCTCCCTCTTCGATTGTGCACAAAGCGTTGCTCCCATACAGGCAGCGGTAATTGCCAGTATGCCGCTACATTGAGCAAGGCTGAGTTTTTCGCCTAATATAAAAAATCCAGATAACGCACTGACAGCGGGCGATGCGCTCATCAGAATTCCAAAGGTGTTGCTGGATAAGCGGCGCAGCGCATAAATATCCAGTAAAAACGGTAGTGCACTCGACATAATGGCAATTAAAAAACCGAGCATGAAAATATCGGGAATTAAAAGTGCAAAACCGCCCTGGTAAATACCGATGGGTACGATAAAAAGCGACGCAAAGACTGTGCCAGCTGCAACGCCACGACTACCAAATTCTGCCGCCTTGCCACCAACCCGGACATAAATTCCCCAGCAAAAAGCAGCGGCGATGACGTAGGCAATTCCGCGTGGATCGAGGGGGCCGTTCTGACCGCCTAGCGGCAGTAGTAGAAGTCCAATAAGAGCAAAGCCGATCCATGCCAAATCTGATTTTTGGCGTGAGGCTAGCACTGCGACGGTGAGTGGCCCCAATACTTCAATTGAAATGGCAATGCCCACGGGAATGTATTGGAATGACATATAGATGAGGATGTTCATTGCCCCCATCATCACGCCGTAGGTGGCGAGGGTACTCCACCCCTTTTTGTCAGTCCGTAATGTCCAAGGTTTAAATACAACAGTGAGCAACAGCATGGCGATACCCACTCTTAGTGCCGACATGCCAAGTGGCCCCACCACGGAAAAGGCGCTTTTGGCAAAAGCCGCGCCAGTCTGGATCGAAATAAGCGAAACAAAAACCGCCAGTAGCGGCAGGTGAGTAGATTTATTCATTATGGTGTCGCTATTTTTAGCTAAAAAAGAAATAAAGCGGCACATACGCAAAAAAAACGTCTATCGTTTTTGCCGCCATCATAGGGATCGTTAATGCGTAAATTTTACCAATGACAGGGTGAGGGATGTGTGCAAACATCTTCATGGAAACCATTAAAATTGGCGTAAAGCGGCAAATTAGATTTTTTTTTGAAGGAAACGGCCAAGCATGAAACTAGACGCTATCGATCGCCGCATCCTTGCGGCCTTGGTCAACAATGGCAGAATGACGACGGCAGAGGTGGCAGAACGCATCGGGCTTTCGCCTACACCCTGTGGAAGACGTATACGGCAGATGGAAATGGCTGGGGTGATCGAAGGGTATTCCGTAAAGCTGAATCCCGGTGCACTTGGTCTGGGAATTTGCGTTCTCATTTCGGTTAAATTGTCACGTCCAAACCCCGAAGCGCATCGCGAGTTTGTGAACGCGGTAACAGGCATGAAGGAAGTAACCGAATGCATGCTTGTGACTGGAGAGAGTGATTACATGCTGAGGGTATGGGTAAAGGATATGGACACGCTGGCGGACTTTGTCCCTACCGTGCTTCAGGGGATACCCTGTGTCGCAGAAACCTCCACGACCCTCGTGATGAAACATATTGGCGGAACGCCGCTGATTCCCTAGTGATATGAGCGAAAACCCAATAAAACGTGCGCGGTAGGCATAAATTTATAAGGGGATACTTTCATCCCCCACTGTGGAGACTAACGATGCACGGCTTCAGATTGCGTATTCACCCAAGGATTCGCCAGTGTGAATTTTGATTTATTTGCCGACGAAGCGCCGCGTCGCTGGACGGAAACGTTGGCACCGAGTGCGGTCATCCTGCGCGGTCGCGCCTATGACGATGCCCCAGCGTTGCTTGCGGCGCTGAATGCCGTCACTGCGCGTGCGCCGTTGCGGAATATGGTCACGCCGGGCGGCTTTGTGATGTCGGTGGCGATGAGCAACTGCGGGCCGCTTGGCTGGGTGACGGATGAACGCGGCTATCGCTACACCGCACAGGATCCATTAAGCGGAGAGCCGTGGCCTGCCATGCCTGAGGCTTTTTCTCAATTGGCGAAGCAGGCGGCGAGCGAAGCTGGTTTTGCTGATTTTGAACCGGATGCCTGCCTGATCAACCGCTATGATGTCGGCACGCGCATGTCTCTGCATCAGGATAAAAACGAGCGGGATTTCCGTCAGCCTATCGTGTCTGTCTCGCTGGGGCTTAGCGCGACGTTCCTGTTTGGCGGCATGGCACGTAGCGATAAAGCACAGCGTGTTCCGTTAACACACGGTGATGTAGTGGTTTGGGGCGGTGAATCTCGGCTCTATTTCCACGGCATTCTGCCGTTGAAAAGCGGCAGCGTGCCGGAAGGGATGTCTGACGAATGCCGTTTTAATCTGACATTTCGTAAAGCGGGATAAGAGGAATGACCAGCCTGCATGGAGCAATACAGGCTGCTTTAGATAATGCTGGTCATTTAAGCCCGAACACAAGGGGAGGTTCCCGTAGGGAGGCCTCACCCCTGTGGTCGCCCGTGTATCTCGATGCTCAAACGATCGACATCAGGCTTAAGGGCAGAGCTTATTTCTTGCTGAACTTCATATAATCAAGCGCACTTTCTGCTGCGATACGACCCGAGTTGAGCGCAAAGCCAAATGTGCCGCCGCCTAACAGCAGGTCATAGGTGTCGCCATACATGCCAGCAGCATCATTACCCGTGACGTACAGACCCGGAATGACCTCGCCGGATTTATCTATCGCCTGCATTTTCTCGTCAATCTTCACGCCGCCGAGTGTACCCAGCGCGGCGGGCTGCATTCTCACCGCATAGAACGGGCCGGTTTTTACCGGGCGCAGGTAATCCATGTTTTTGTTGAACACCTCATCCCGCTTTTGCGTCGCAAATTTGTTATTTTCTTCCAGCGTATTCTTCAGCACGCTGGCATCAACGCCCATCTCTTTCGCCAGCCCGTCAATGGTGGCGGATTTGAAGACGAAGCCGCGATTTTTCTGACTTTCCTTGGTAAATTCGCTATCAAATTTAGTCAGCTTGGTATTGGCGATCACCCATTCACCAATCGGCACATCAATGCCGTCTTCGACGTAATGCTTACGGGATGTTTCGTCAAAAATGGAGTACATGATGCCGCCCGCTTTGGACAGCGCATTGCCGGAATGTGGCCAGATGATGACGTTGGATTCATCGGTAAAGCGACGGCCGTGTTGGTCAACCCACAGATAGGGCTGACGCGCGGCGGCCAGCAGGTGAGAGTTCGGGGCGTAGTCTGGCAGGCCGGGGCGATAGGCTTGCAGGAGACCCAAACCGTCCGGCTTGGCACCGGCTTTCCAGGCCATATTAATGCCGTCGCCGTCTTTACCGACGTTACCCACCATAATGGTATCGGGGAAGGCGGCGTATTTTTGCAGCATCTCTTTGTTGTTGGCATAGCCGCCAGTCGCGATGATGACGGCCTTGGCGTCGATCTGGACGGTGTTGCCTTCGCTATCTTGTGCGATGACGCCTGTGACTTTGCCGTCTTTCACGACCAGATCTTTACCCGCCGTCTTCACCAGCGTCGTGACATCCATCGTTTTAAACTGCTCGTGGAATGTCTTAATCAGGTGGCGTCCGTGGCCGGGGCCGTCGATCACATGCCAGGTCAGCATGCCGCCAGGGCCGCCGGGGCCGATGTATTCAAACTTGATGCCTTTCGATTTCACCCACTCAATGGTGTCCGCTGAACGGTTGACGAAGGCGCGTACCACGAAGGGATTGGCCATCCAATGGCTGTACTCCATGATGGTCTTAAAGGCCATATCCGGCGTGACCACAATCCCCTGACGTTTCTGCATGCTGCTGTTGGCGGCGAAGATGCCTTCGGCAAAGTTACCCGTACCGCCAACTATCGGTTGTTTTTCCAATAAGACGATTTTCGCCCCTTTTTCTGCGGCGGCCATCGTGGCCGACGTGCCTGCCGCACCCGCGCCGATAATAACGATATCCGCGCTTTTCGGGATTTCCGGTTTTGCCGCGTCCGCCGCCTGTGCGGTAGACCAGCTCATCATCGAGAGGCAGAGCGTCGCGAGTACACTTTTTCTGAAGCGTTTCATGATGTTTTCCTTAATGTTATTAGTATTCTTACCACACGGTATTAATTCGCCTTAGCCTGCGAGTACGCGTCTTCTGCGGCTTCTTGCACCGCGCCACTGGTCATCGTGGCACCGGACACGCCATCAACCTGGATGCTCTGCTTTTCGGTCATGGCTTTTGCGAGTTCTATGGCGGCTTCCCCGCCGACTTCAGGTGTCTCTTCCGGGGCATCAATTGTCGATTTGAGGACTTTCCCCTGCGCATCGATATCAAGCGTGACGGTGACATCGCCGCCGATACCCTGTCTGGCAGCGGAGTAGGTGCCAGCTTTAAAATTCCCTTCTTGTGCGACCGCGGTTCCCATTGTGAATAACAGGCAGAGTGGAAGGATTCCTAAGCAGATTTTCATATTAATAGTTCCAGTAGTTTTTGAATGAATACGGTGAATAGCCACGTTATTTCCCATAAATAAAGCTATCTCCCATGAATAAAGTGATAACCGTCGTCGTTATTGAGGGGCTTGAATATCAGGCAGCAAAGGGGTAAACCAATACCGAGTAATAAAAACAACAGGCTGAAAGGGTTAAGGTTGAAGAGGATTTCAAACTGAGAAAGAAAACGTAATATCGGAAATGTCAGCGTCATACTGAGCATCACGGAAAGTAATTGGCTAATGGTTAGCAGATTATTACCGCTGTGGTACGTGCTGTTATTTAGGTTGCTAAACGCCAACGTGCTTTCTGCTGAATATAAGGTCGAAATCAGTACGCCTAACATCATGGCGATGATGCCGATGAGCAGCATCGATTTCTCTTGCACGGCAAGACTCAAGGCGAGGATACACAGCGACGTTACGCTGGTTGTCAGCATCAATAGCCGACGGTAGCCAATACGCTTGACCAATGGCTCGAACAGCAGTTTTGACAGTAGTGCACCGCTGGAAAAAAGCAGCAGAATCAGGCTGGTTTCCGCAGGTTTACAGGCCAGCGTCGTTTGCAGCATTAATGAAAGTACGACGGGCGTTGACGCCAATAGCGTTCGCGTCGCGATGCCGCCAATTACGCCGACAGAAAAGGTTCTGATGCCAAATAAGGCGCGAGGAAATAATGCGGTATCTGCAATGAGATGCTGTCGGTAGTAAATAAACACCAAGCCTAGCGTGCTGCAAGACAGGAATAACATGACGAACGTTGGCAATATATTTTTCGTGGCGGTGGTTAACATGAAGGCCACGAGAAATAACATCAAAATGGGAAAAACGACCTCATAGGCACCCGTTTGGGTTGTCTCTTTTATGGCAGCAACAGGAATATATCTGGTTGCCAGAAAAAAGCAGAGTAAAGCCAGCGGGATATTCACGAGGAAAATAGCCTGCCACGAGAGAAAACTAACCAGAATATTGCCGAAAACGGGGCCGATCAGGGTACCGAATAACCCCAACAAGGTCACCCGATTCAGGAAGCGTAATTTCAGCTTCTGCGGCGTGGTGCGCAAGATGACGGTTCTGATGATAGGCAGCATGAGCGCACCGCCGATGCCTTGAATAAAGCGGAACACGCTTAAGCTGCCGAGTGTGGTTGCCGTCATGCACAGCAGCGAGCCGAGCGTGAAAATGGCAATCGCAATCTGGTAGGTTTTCCTTTCCCCAAGTCGTCCTGCCAGCCAGCTATTGGCCGGCGTAAACGCAACGACCGTGACGACGTAGGAAATCACGATCGTTTCCATATGCAATACGGGCTGGTGCAGCGATTGCGCGATGGCGGGAATGGCGACATACACCATGGTGGTATCCAGGGATTGCATGAAAAAGGTGGCAGAAGCAATCCAGAATAAGACCCATGACGAATTCATTCAGGCCACCGTCATTTGTCCGGCATAAAGCACGAACAGTCGTAGTAGGAACACGCCGAACAGGCTCATGACGGCTAACGTAATCAACTGGCCTTTGCTGGCGTGGGAAGAGGGCTTGCGTACTCGGTTGGCAATGGCGGGAATCACAATACCGATGCCGATAATGCCGATCCAGAATACGCCGCCCCAGAAACCCGACAGTGCGGTTTGTGCGGCGACAACCTTTTGCCCGCCGCCAAGCAGCAGCCCAACAAAAAACGCTAGCAGCAGGAACAGTTCGGCATATACCACAGGGGTTTCCATGCGGTGAATGAAATGCAGGGAGCGTGAATTCCCTTGCGTATTACGGCCCCACGCGCTGGCCAGCAGCATGACGGCAATACCGGAGGTGGTGCCGGATACCAGAAACAGCACGGGCAGAACGGGGTTATTCAACAGCGGGAACGATTTCAGCGCGGACAGTAGAAAGCCGGTATAGCAGCCGAGCAGGACTGCCAGCACCAGCAACACGTTTTCAATCACCGCCGCCTTTTTGACGATCATCGCCGTCAACTTACGCGCTCGCGCAGACAGTGCGGGCTGGTGCCAGACGGTCTCAAGCTGCGTCAGCCACCCATCATGATAAAGCGTGATGAGCCATAACAGCATCACGACGAAATACACCTGAAAGAGCATCACACCAAGCGACATGATGGAGGTCGGGTTGTAAAAGACCATCAAATACCAAAAGGTAAAGGGTTTGGTCAGGTGTAAAATCAGAATTCCCAGCCCGAGGATCACGGCGAGCGGTGCGACGATAGCCGTGGCTTTGATGACGCGATTACTGCCGTGATATTCGGTAGGAACGTAGTGCCTGATGAGCAGAGACAGCGACACCATTCCCGCCGAAATACCAACCAGAAGAAGATAAACGGCGATGGGCCAATCCCATACCAGCGTGTCGAACGTGAAGGCATTATGCATTGTCGATGGCTCCTCGTTTCCCTGGAATACGATAGAGTTGGGGTTCGGTGCCCAGATAAACCTTGGAGCGGTAGGTCGCATTGCTCTCGATCATCTTGGCAATGTTGCTTTCAGGATCGTTGAGATCGCCAAATACCAACGCTTTGGTGGGGCAGATTTCGACGCAGGCAGGCTGTTTCCCGGCGGCCAGATTGGTTTCCCGGCAAAAATTGCATTTGTCCGCCGTTTTCGTGACGGGATTGATGAAACGCACATGGTAAGGACAGGCGGCAATACAGTAGCGGCAGCCCACGCAGCGTTTATCGTTCACATCAACAATGCCGGTGAGCGCGTCTTTGAAGGAGGCTCCGGTCGGGCAGACGGCAACACAGGGCGGATTCTCACAGTGCTGGCAGGACTTACGGAAAAATTGCTTGATGGCGCGCGTTTTCTCGACGGCAGGAATGTCGACGGTTTGCAGTATGTCCAGCCGGGTTACGCCATCAGGAACGCTATTCGTCTCTTTGCAGGCCTTGATACAGGCTTTGCATCCAATACAACGCATTTCGTTATGTAATAAGCCATATTTAATGGCTACTTTACCCGGCGTTTTTTCTGGCTCATTTTGCGCTTGTACGAGACCGATATGCCCACTAACGGCAATCGCACTTCCCATATAGGCAATAAAACGACGGCGAGATAAATCTTCCATATTATAAATCTTCACATTGGGGTGATAGCCGCGCGAGCGCTAGATATTATTAATCCAGCAATAGCGTTAACATTTCGCAGTGTGGCGCTAATTGGGAGTAATGCTTCATTATTACGATGAAAATAATAACTAGGCCACGTTGTTATTATGGTTTTATTGGAACATGGGGATTAAAGGTTAAGTGTGCGGTTGGTCACGTTTATTTTTTTGTATAACCGTATATAACAAATACCGATTTGTTATAAATGTCATTTTTGTTGTGCTATTTATTTAGAAGATGATTTTTTATAAGTTTCTCCTTTTAGGGAAATGCGTTTCTGCTATGGTTTTTTATCAGGTTATTTTTCAGAGAACGATGAATGTGACGAATTGATTTGTATCAGATTACGAGTCTTTTAGGCGAGGATAAACAGGGTGATGAATGAATAGGTCTCTTTTTTTGCAACAAATAAAAACGTTAGTGCTTATTTTACACTAACGTTTATGCAACATAATAATGAAAAATCTATTCTATCGATGGTAATAAAGTATTAGGGTTTTAGGTGCTTATCAAGAAAGCGCACGGTAATTTTCATAATTTCCGGTTGCAGCCAATGTGGCCCACCGTGACCTGCTCCTTTAACGCTGTAGTAGGTCGATTCGATCTTTTTCTCTGTCAGTGCTTGATGCAGCCTCTCGGTTTGGCGTGGAGAAACATTGGTATCGTTCGTGCCGTGCATAATCAGGAATGGAGGCGTCGCGCTGCTGATAAAGTTAATAGGGTTAGCGGCGGCAGCTTTTTCAGGGTAGCGGGTGATTGCGCCTCCTTCATTAAATACCGACGTGCCATTGACCCAGATAGCCTCTGTCGAAGAAGGCGATGCGTGTTTCTGGACGATATCATCAGGAAAACCTTCACCAACGAGCGTCAGGTCGGATAAGCCATAGAAATCAATCACGGCCTGAACATCACTGCTTTGATCGAGATTATCGCCTTTGTCATAGTCCTTTGAACCATTTGTCGTGCCGGCAAATGCTGCCAAATACCCTCCCGCAGAAGCGCCGAAAACAGCAGTATGTTGCCCGTCAATACCGAATTTTTTCGCATTAGCGCGCAGATAACGAATGGCGGATTTGACATCTTCCAGCGGAGAGGGAAAAAGCACGATGGGAGCGACACGATATTCCATACTGGCAACCACATACCCGGCTTCGGCAAGGTTAAGGCGCTGTTGCAGGTAATTATCTTTATTGGCATTAACGAATCCACCACCGGTAATGAATAGTACGACGGGAAGCGCTTTTTTCGCTTCGGGCTGAAGAATATCCATTTTTAATGCGACGTTAGGATAGCCTTGCACCGATACCTGAGAGTAAACGACATCGGAGATTAACTTCACTGACGCCGTTTCTTGCTTGACGGTGATTTCATGTTGGTTCTGTGACGCATTGATGGCGGTTGAACCTATCAGCGTCAGCGATGCTAATACTATTTTTGCTGTTTTCGGATAGTGCATACTTTCAGTCCTTTGTTAGAAGTATGTAAATTAGTGAGGTTTGTGAAGAACTATGTTGAGTTTGTAAAAATAACATTAATAAATATTTATTAATATGGAGTGCTCTGTCTTAAACTAATAAATTATTTCCTCATTGATAATAAGTTGACTATATCTACTATTAACGCTATTTCTCATTAATTAAATGTGCATCTAATCACATTTGATTATTTACAAATTACTATAATTGTCATTGTGGATGATTATAACCGAGAATGTTGATGTGTAATATAAAACATGTTTAGCATAAAGCGTGTGATTTATTATCAGGAACTCATCCGAGTCGGGAGTTTCACTAAGGCGGCGAAGGCGCTGAATATCTCTCAGGCTTTCTTGTCACAGGAGATCGCGCGCCTGGAGATTGAAACGGAAAGAAAACTGATTAACCGAACCACCCGGCAGTTTTCTCTGACGCCGTTCGGGGAGATCTTTGCTGACAAAATTCAGGGGATGATTAAAGAGCATTATGAGCTGGAACAGTTCGTCAGCAGCTATGAAGAAAGCACGGATGGCGCGCTACTGGTTGGTGTGATCCCGATTTTTAACCGTCTGGCTCACTACAATATGTTCAACCTGTTTCAGAAGGCCTATCCCAATATCGATATCTCTTTCATTGACGGCGTAAGCACCGATTTACTGGAAAGGGTGCGCAATGGCGAGATCCACCTGTCTTTCTCGACGCCTTTTGATGAGTACCTGAACGATCCGTTGTTTCATCACACCATTTGTCAGATCGATGACATTGTTGCGGTGATGGCAAGGTCGCACCCGCTTGCCGACAGTAAGATGCTTAGCTTGCCGCAACTGGTAAAAGAAAAGCTGATCGTGCCGCAGAAAGGGACGGGGGAACATGCCGCCGTTTCGGAATCCTTCACTCGACAGGGCATCAACCCCAGCTACTTTCGCGAATGCAGTAATATGGACATCATTATGGATCTGGTGATCAACCTGTCCGGCGTGGTCTTCCTCTGTTCGTCTGTCGCTAAAAGCCTGACTGCTTACGACGTCGCGGTGATTCCGCTGGGAGAACAACTGAAAAGGACATTTGCCATTAGCTATCTGAAGCGCAGCACGAACATTCCCATGGTGCGCCTGTTTCTGGATTTCCTGCAAGATTACAACAGCAAGTCCGTTCGGTAGCGCGCTTCCCTTGTTTGGAAGGTGCAGATCGCCTGATAGTTGGCCCCTCGATTGGCTTGAGTTGAACGTTTTTTAATCACGAAGTGAGAGGGTATATAAATCAGTTAGATACATAATCCATGTGTAGTGCCAAGCTACGCTACTTTGAATCTTTAAATAGCGGAAGTCCTTGGGATTTTCTCCATTCAACGATAGTGTTCAGAATGCCCTCCGGGGAATCATCTTCACCCTCATTAGGGTAATAGATAACATCTGAAACTGTTGGATATTCGGTGATGTTAATCAAATGCTCCATTAAATAATCTTGATATTCATCCCCTCCATTGGCGTCACATATTTCAGTAATCAGGCTAAGAAATTCATCTTTCGTATATTCTGAGAATTTGTTTTTTAACTTCATAACTATCACCTACCGAATAGAGTGAATGCTGACATGATTTTTTGGGGTTGTAACTCTAATATTATCAACATTATATACATCCCCACCTTCTGATACTAATTCCACATGATGTAATTCAAATGAACGCCGCTTTCCTGCCTGTTCTGTCGTAATCGTTCGAGGCGAAAGTCCTTTTTTCATTCTGCTTATATTATTCTTGCTGAATTGCACCATTAATTCAGGACACTCTGCCACGGCTAACCAAAATGCTTCCCTAAAATCATCAAAGCGTTCAAATTTTTGCCCTCTCAGTTTATCTGCAACCTGAGCAGGGACTGGCGCGCCTAGTCCTGAACTGGCGGCTTCCAGCCATTTACCTCCATCACTTAATACCTCACCTTTTCCTGTCACGGTTCCAGGTTTATCCCGTGCAGATTGCAGATAAACATAGATTGGTTTTATCTCTGACCCATCAGGGAATACTAAGATCCAGTCATTAAAATCATGCTCATCTATTGCAGGAAACGGTAGCGTGGTCGTTTCTATTTCATTCTCGGGGATAGGGTAGATCAGGATGGTTGGTTGACTGATGGGGTTTACCGGGCTTCCGGTATCCGTGACAGGCTCTGATCCATCAGGCTGTTCTGGTGTCCATGTGATGGTCGGGCCATCTAAGCTGGGCGCGGGTGTGAAGGTATAGCCCTGAATCTTCGCATCCCACACCATGTTGGCAACGCGAACGCCTTCATAGCGTGTTCCTTCCCCCGTATGAACACCATAGACCTGCATCCTGCCATGAATATCAGGACGCCAGAAAAACCGGACGCGTGTTGTTGCCGTTTCGCCCGCCCAGCCTTTACGCCGTAGCTCATCTTCCAGCCAGTGTTCATCTCGTCCTGGAACCTTATCACTGCCTTCCCCCACAGACGGGATATAGAGCGCGGAGGCTAATGCGCCAATATACGGCACACTTCTTGCCGCACTCAGCATGCCACCTAGAGACCATTCTCCCCAGACTTGTGTCATGACTCCCGTCGCGGCCAGTAAGCCGACATCTGCACTGGCGACGGGTTCTTTCTGTTTCTCTGCGACTACTGAGTCAATAAGCGGTTTGGTAATGGGGACTGGGGAAAGCGTTTTGCCATCAGCAGCGACCAACAAATCAAACAGGGTCTTATACCAGGGTTCTTGTGGGAGAGGTTTGGGAGAAGATGGCTTAGGTGAAGGTGTTGCGGCTTCTGATACCGCTGGTTTCTTCTTCGCAGCCTGTGCACGTTGCACGATTTCATGCGCATTACTTGCAGCATGATAACCATAGCCACAGCAATCGTCTTGTTCGGGCTGAGCAAACAGCACCATGTCCCCGAAATTTTCGACCGGCTCTTTTTCCGTCTTTGCACGAATACAGCTTTTATCTTGTAAACAAGATTTGGCGTAAACACGAGGAACGGTCAGCATCGGTGTTAATGCCAGCACCGGCGCACGGCTTAAGGCTGCCTGTTTAGCGCAGTCCTGAACCGGAGATTTATACGGCGTATCGCCAATAATAACGTTGCTACTGCCGGAAATAATCACACCACCACAATTGATGCTATCTCCAATACGCGCAGCAGGCTTGCCGTTAATAATGACGCTGGATGAGCCTTCGGCTATTTTTCGGGAATGGAGACCATGTGGCGCATTGGGGCAGGGGCAATCATGAAATAGAACCGCATCGCCTTTACGGGCAGCA
Source organism: Pectobacterium odoriferum (assembly GCF_009931295.1). Classification (NCBI taxonomy): domain Bacteria; kingdom Pseudomonadati; phylum Pseudomonadota; class Gammaproteobacteria; order Enterobacterales; family Pectobacteriaceae; genus Pectobacterium; species Pectobacterium odoriferum. The sequence continues at coordinate 946,222 of NZ_CP034938.1, forward strand.
GGCTGACCATTAATGATCACGTCAGGGCTGCCTTCGGTTATCGGTGTTTCAGGGAAGCAATCGTGACCACTTCCGATATCATTAAGACGGGCAGCACCCGGCATCGTCATTTTCCTTTGACAGTAAAACAATCCTTTTGATAGCTGAATGTTGGGCGTTTTTTAGGGGAGATTCAATACCGGAACCGCTACCAGCCTCGCATATAGTGGCGCGAGCATTGACCGCACAAGCTGCCGCCTATCTTTTATCTCCCCTCGGCGCACTCCGGTTTCTCTTCCCTCTCTTCATGAATTTTAGATAAATGTTGCAAATGTGAATAAATGTGAGGTGATTCAAATTATCTCGATTAATATACTTGTATGGTAGTCAGCATAAACGAATGGCTACATGCACAGAAGGATAAGTAACGTGAAGATTGTCAGCGCTGAAGTGTTTGTCACCTGCCCGGGACGGAACTTTGTCACCCTGAAAATTACGACAGATAGCGGATTAACCGGCCTCGGCGATGCGACGCTCAACGGGCGTGAGCTGCCGGTCGCCTCTTACCTCAAAGATCATGTGTGTCCGCAGCTGATTGGCCGCGATGCGCACCAGATCGAAGATATTTGGCAGTATTTCTACAAAGGCGCGTACTGGCGTCGTGGCCCGGTGACGATGTCTGCCATTTCGGCAGTCGACACCGCGCTGTGGGATATCAAAGCCAAAGCCGCCAACATGCCGCTCTACCAGCTTCTGGGCGGCGCATCGCGTACGGGCGTCATGGTGTATTGCCACACCACGGGCCACTCGATTGATGAAGTGCTGGATGATTACGCTAAGCATCGCGATGAGGGCTTCAAGGCGATTCGCGTACAGTGCGGCGTGCCCGGTATGAAAACCACCTACGGCATGGCGAAAGGCAAAGGGCTGGCGTATGAGCCGGCGACGAAAGGTAACTTACCGGAAGAGCAGCTGTGGTCGACGGAAAAATACCTCGATTTCACGCCGAAACTGTTTGAAGCAGTGCGCGACAAATTTGGCTTCAACGAGCACATGCTGCACGACATGCACCACCGCCTGACGCCGATTGAAGCGGCGCGCTTTGGCAAAAGCATTGAGGACTATCGTCTGTTCTGGATGGAAGACCCGACGCCTGCGGAAAATCAGGAGTGCTTCCGTTTAATCCGTCAGCACACGGTTACGCCGATTGCAGTGGGTGAAGTCTTTAACAGCATCTGGGATTGCAAACAGCTGATCGAAGAACAGCTTATCGACTACATCCGCACCACGATTACCCACGCGGGCGGGATTACCGGCATGCGTCGCATCGCCGACTTTGCCTCGCTCTATCAGGTGCGTACCGGTTCGCACGGGCCGTCGGACCTGTCGCCTATCTGCATGGCGGCGGCGCTGCATTTTGACCTCTGGGTGCCAAACTTCGGCGTGCAGGAATACATGGGTTACTCGGAGCAAATGCTGGAAGTATTCCCGCATAACTGGACATTCGATAACGGCTACATGCACCCAGGCGAAAAACCGGGGTTAGGCATTGAGTTCGATGAAAAGCTGGCGGCCAAATACCCCTATGACCCCGCTTATCTGCCGGTTGCCCGTCTGGAAGACGGCACGTTGTGGAACTGGTAAGAGTGGAATAGGTAATCAGAGGCCAAAATATGAAAAGCATTGTGATACAGCAGCCGAATGCGCTGGTGATTGAAGAACGTCCTATTCCGCAGCCCGCAGCAGGTGAAGTGCGGGTGAAGGTAAAGCTGGCAGGCATCTGCGGTTCGGACAGCCACATCTATCGCGGGCATAACCCCTTTGCCAAATACCCGCGCGTGATCGGGCATGAATTCTTCGGCGTGATTGAGGCGGTGGGTGAGGGCGTGGAGACATCACGTCTGGGCGAACGTGTCTCGGTCGACCCGGTAGTGAGCTGCGGCCACTGCTACCCTTGCTCAATCGGCAAGCCGAACGTCTGTACCTCGCTGGTGGTGCTGGGTGTGCACCGTGACGGCGGGTTCAGCGAGTACGCTGCCGTACCGGCGAAGAACGCGCACACCATCCCGGACGAGATTCCTGATGAGTTCGCGGTAATGGTGGAACCCTTCACGATTTCAGCCAACGTGACCGCACAGGTGAAGCCGACGGAGCAGGATATCGCCCTGATTTATGGCGCGGGACCGATGGGGTTGACCTCGGTTCAGGTGCTGAAAGGCGTGTTCAACGTGAAGGAAGTCATTGTCGTCGATCGCATTCCTGAACGTCTGGATATGGCATTACGCAGCGGAGCGGACAGGGTCATCAACAACGCATCGCTGTCATTAAAAGACGAGCTGGAAGCGCTGAATATCAAGCCTACGCTGATTGTTGATGCTGCCTGCCATCCGTCTATTTTGCAGGAAGCGATTACGATTGCGTCTCCTGCGGCACGCATCGCCATCATGGGTTTTTCCAGCGAGCCTTGTCAGGTCAGCCAACAGGGAATAACCAGCAAAGAGATCTCCATTTTCTCATCGCGCTTGAATGCCAATAAATTCCCCATCGTGATTGAGTGGCTGAAAGCGAAACGTATCGACCCAGCAAAACTGATTACCCATCGGTTTGATTATCAGCAGGTGGTACAGGCGATTGAGGTCTTTGAAAAAGATCAAAAACGCTGCTGTAAAGTCCTGCTGACGTTTAATGATGCATGACACGTTATTAACAACAGGGGATATATACCCTAAATAATTCGAGTTGCATGAAGGCGGCAACCGCGCGAGTCCCCAGGAGCTTACATAAGTAAGTGACTGGGGTGAGTAAGGGCAGCCAACGCACAAGCAACGTGAAGTATGACGGGTATAAAAGGAAAAATTATATCGACTACAGAATAATATAATGATTCCTTTGAAGTAATTATTTCTCTCTTAATCACTCCAGATCGTCAATAACGGACTGGAGTGGATTGCGACACCATGATGAACGGTAATTTTACTTACTGTGCTCTACCATAATTACAAATCGTCGAGAGTATATATGAATACGCAAATAGCATCTGGACAAGATAAGCCTGTAAGAAGTACCAAGGATTTAGTCAAGGCGGCAGTATCCGGCTGGCTGGGCACCGCATTAGAATTCATGGATTTCCAACTGTATTCGCTCGGTGCAGCATTGGTTTTCCATGAAATATTCTTCCCTGAACAATCGGCGGCGATGGCGCTGATTCTGGCAATGGGAACCTACGGTGCAGGCTATGTCGCACGTATCGTCGGTGCCTTTATTTTCGGCCGTATGGGGGACTCCATCGGCAGAAAGAAAGTGCTCTTTATCACCATTACCATGATGGGGATCTGTACCACGTTAATTGGCGTGTTGCCGACCTACGCACAGATTGGTATTTTCGCGCCGATCTTGCTGGTGACCTTGCGTATCGTGCAGGGGTTAGGGGCGGGAGCCGAGATTTCCGGTGCTGGGACCATGCTGGCTGAATACGCGCCGAAAGGGAAACGTGGGATTATTTCCTCACTGGTGGCAATGGGTACCAACTGTGGCACGCTCAGTGCTACGGCTATCTGGGCCGTCATGTTTTTTGCCCTCTCAAGAGAAGAGCTACTGGCGTGGGGCTGGCGTGTACCGTTCCTGGCTAGCGTAGTCGTGATGATCTTCGCGATCTGGCTGCGTATGAACCTGAAAGAAAGCCCTGTATTTGAAAAAGTCAGTAATGATGTCTCTGGTACTGATGAGCCGTCACCTGCTCTGGTTGTTGAGCAAAGCGAGCAAAAATCAGTACTGTCCATGTTCAAAAGCAAAGCGTTTTGGCTAGCAACGGGATTACGTTTCGGACAGGCGGGAAATTCAGGGTTAATTCAGACTTTCCTTGCGGGGTATTTAGTCCAAACGCTCTTGTTCAATAAATCTATTCCTACCGACGCATTGATGATCAGCTCCATTATCGGTTTTATCACGATTCCATTATTAGGCTGGCTCTCGGATAAAATTGGTCGCCGCGTACCGTATATTATTCTGAATATCTCGGCGATATTGTTAGCCTACCCGATGCTCTCTCTTATCGTCGATAAAGAGAATAGCGTTAACGTGATTGTCGTCAGTATTATCATTATTCATAACTTCGCGGTGCTGGGATTATTTGCGCTGGAAAACATCACCATGGCGGAAATATTCGGTGGACGCAGCCGCTTTACGCAAATGGCGATTGCCAAAGAAACGGGTGGTCTGGTTGCCGTTGGTTTTGGTCCGGTGTTAGCGGGTATTTTCTGCAACATGACGGGTTCATGGTGGCCGATTGTCGTGATGATGATTGCTTACTCGGTGATTGGTTTATTCGCGGCTATCTGTATGCCGGAAGTGAAAGACCGTGACTTGGATGCATTAGACGACGCGGTATAACAGAACACCACAGCGCTCCTGTTTGCGGAGCGAAAACGGGGATAATGGGATAGAAGAGTAAAGCGTTTGCGCCATGGATGGCGCAATCCGAGCGTACAGGGATGTATTCACAGCGTCTTTACGATCTACCCATTATCCCCGTTCCTCTCAGGTTTCCAGCAGTTGACGTATTTTTTGAATCACCTATCAGGGATAACGATGAGTATCAGTGAATTTTCCACTCTTAAATCGCAGGTTGTGGTGCCGCGTTACGACCGACGCCTGCTAAAAACACGTATTGCGCATATTGGCTTTGGCGCATTCCACCGGGCGCATCAGGCGGTCTGTGCCGATAAGCTGGCGGCGGAGCACGGTAGCGACTGGGGCTATTGCGAAATCAACCTGATTGGCGGCGAGCAGCAGATTGAAGCCATTCGCCAGCAGGATTTGCTATGGTCGGTTTCCGAAATGGCGGACAGCGGCTGGAATAGCCGGGTCATTGGCGTAGCAACCCACGCGCTGCATGCGGAAGTCGAAGGTATCGACGCCGTGCTGGAAGCGCTAAGCGCGCCGGATATCGCCATTGTGTCGATTACCGTCACGGAGAAAGGCTATTGCCACCATCCAGCGACGGGACAGCTGAATAGTGAACATCCGCTGATTTGCCACGATCTGGGGTTACCCGCAGAACCACGCTCCCTGCCCGGTGTGATTCTGGCTGCCATCAAACGCAGACGGGAACGCCAGCTACCGGCATTCAGCGTGATGTCCTGCGACAATATGCCGGAAAATGGGCACGTCACGCGCAATGTGATTGTGCAACTGGCCGAGTTGCAGGATGTCGAACTGGCGCGCTGGATTGAAGAGCACGTCACCTTTCCGTCCACGATGGTGGACAGGATTGTTCCGGCTATCACCGAGGAAACGCTGGAGACGATTCAGGGGCAGCTAGGTGTCGTCGATCCTGCGGGGATCGCCTGTGAACCGTTCTTCCAGTGGGTGGTTGAAGATAACTTCGTCAACGGCCGTCCTGCGTGGGAAAAAGCGGGCGCGGAGCTGGTGCAGGATGTCCTGCCGTTTGAGGAAATGAAGCTGCGTATGCTGAACGGCAGCCACTCGTTTCTGGCGTATCTGGGCTACCTGGCTGGCTACCAGCATATCAGCGAGTGTATGCAGGACAGCGAACTGGTTGCGGCGGCGCATCATCTGATGCTGCGTGAACAGGCACCGACGCTGCGTACACAGGGAGTCGATCTCGCCGCCTATGCGGATGCGCTGTTGGATCGCTATCGCAACCGGGCGCTAAAACACCGTACCTGGCAGATTGCGATGGACGGTTCGCAGAAATTGCCACAGCGGATGTTGGATTCGATCCGCTGGCATCTGGCTCGCGGCAGCCGTTTTGATGCGCTGGCGCTTGGCGTGGCAGGGTGGATGCGCTATGTCGGCGGCGTGGATGAGCAAGGAAAACCGATTGAAATTAGCGATCCGCTGAAAGACTTGATCGCGGAAACGGTGCAACGTAGCCCAGAAGGTGAAAGCCGAGTCGCTGCGCTGCTGACGCTGACGGCGATTTTTGGTGAGGACTTACCGAAGAATCCTGTCTTTGTCGATGCAGTGACGCAGCACTACCTGTCGCTGTTAGCGAAGGGCGTGAAAGGAACATTGCAGGATACCGACTGGTAGGATGAAAGTGCGGCGGCGACGGCCGTCGCGTGACTACATTAGATAGCCATAATCATAAAGCAACACAGGATGAGGCGAGTGCCGACAATGCCTTATCCTGTGTCTCCCGATCTCACCCCCCACGACAGGCGTTGTAACACTGACACTCGCTGCGCTAAGCGTGTATCATAAGCGGTAAATTTCTCGGGTAAGCACAGCGGCATGGACACCTCTTTTCAGATCAACAACAACGAACCAGTCAACCAGCAAATTTATCGCGTACTGCGCAAGGACATTGTGGAATGCAATATTCCGCCAGGTAAACTGCTGTCTGAAAAAGAAATTTCCGTGCGTTTTGACGTGTCCCGCCAGCCGGTCAGAGAGGCTTTTATCAAGCTGGCAGAGGCCGGACTGGTGCAAATTATGCCGCAGCGCGGCACGTTTGTGATGAAAATCTCCGAGCAGCGCGTGGCGGATGCCCGCTTTATCCGTCAAGCGCTGGAGTGCGCGATTGTGCGCCGGGCGGCAGAAATGGTGACGGAAGAACAGCTGCTGACGCTGGAGCACAACTTACGCCGTCAGGAACTGGCCGCGCAGAATGAGCAGGTGCGTGAGTTTCTCAGCCTTGACGACAGCTTCCATCAGCTTCTGACGCAGATTGCCAACTGTCCGCTGGCGTGGGAAACCATCGAGTCGATTAAAGCGACGATGGACCGCGTACGTTTTCTCAGCCTGAGCCAGGTTTCTCCGCCACCCAGCCTGATCCAACAGCACTATCTTATCTTTAGCGCCCTGAAAGCACGCGATCCTGATGCCGCAGAAAAAGCGATTCGTGAGCATTTGCAGGAAATGATCTATTCGATCACGCCGATTGCGCAACAGAATAGCGACTGGTTCGAGCACGCCTGAGTGTGTTGACTTGAGTGCGTTGAACAGTGGCTTCCACCGTTTCCGGTGGAAGCTATGCTGAAAGCGATTTCAAGATTATTGTAGTGGCTGTGGCAGGGTAATCACCCACAGTTCATTATCGGCTTCTGGCTTCTCCAACGGTTTGATGGCTAACGTCGTCTCGACCGCCTTGCCATCTCGCGTCAGTTTTCCATCGGCAGTAACCTGATAGTCGTCCGCTTTATCTTTTGCTTTCACTGGGGATTGCAGTACAGATTGCAGGCCAAAGTCGTTGTCGTTAATGACGGCCAGCGTTTGCTTATCGACCAGCGCCAGACCTTCCACTTTCTCCTGCTGCCAGCCAAGCTTACGCAGATCCACCAGCTCCTGCTTATGCGCCAGCGTAATGCCGCGTTTTTCCAACTGGGCGAGATCGTCAAATTCCGGCGATTTGCCATCGGCATCGAACGGTGTCAGATCGCTCGCCTTGCTGAGATCGACCAGATAGATGCGGTTCTGCATCTGCTTGTCTTTGTCCGCGCCTTGCTCGACCAGCAGAATGCGCTGATTATCCAGCGCCACGATATCGCCGATCTTGGCATCTTTCGCTTTCTTATAGCTGTCGATGTTGATGGGGTAGCCCACCATGCGGCTGGTTTTGGTTTCTGGGTTAAACATCACCAGACGCGTAAACTGCGCTTTGTTTTTGCTTTTGCTGTCGATATCCAGCGTGCTTTGTACGGCCATGACGATCGTGCCATCCGGCAAGCGAGTCAGGCCTTCAAAACCCCGATTCGGCTGACGCCATTTGATGATATTCGGTAAGCCACTGGCAACCGAGTGCTCATTGCCCGCAGGCGTCGGCCCGAATTTTTGCAGGATCTTCCCGCTGGCATCAACGTGAATCAGGAACGGGCCGTATTCGTCACACAGCCAGAAGCCGCCTTTGCCATCCGGCGTAACGCCTTCGGTATCGAGCCCACGTTGGCTGGTACTGAGCGGTTGTAGCGCGTCGTTCAGCGCCACTTCATTGGTGGTGCCAATAAAGTTCCCTGGCAGCGGCAGGCCAGTGATATTGCCCTCGGCATCGTGTAGCGGGCGGGCGTTGATCGCCTCGGCGGCTTTCGCGCTGACCCGAATATCCATCATCAGCGGCGCGTAATCGGGGCTGGCAAAGATCTTGGCCTCTTTCTCACCGACCAGCGGTGCATCGGCATTTGGGCCGCGATCGGTGACGGTGGTGAACATCAGGTCGTCACCCTGTTTGCCAGTAAAATAGAGGCCGGAGCCAATGCCGACAGGCAAACCGTTGGGGAAGCTCTTGGCGAATTTGCCCTGATATGCAACATGATCGCTGGCCGGGAAGGTAACGACGTAGCGTGTTACTTTTTCTCCTTCGGCCTGCGCGCTGAACGGCAGAAATCCGGCAACCAGCAGTGCTAACAACGTGTGTTTCATGCTATTCCCCATCAATGTCATTCGGGTAGTGGCGACGGTGCGGTGACCGTGCCGCCTGTCGTGGATGAAGTGATACCGCCCGGATTGGGCCGCGGATAATCATAATCAATGCGCAAAGGATGCGCGTACTCGCTGTTCCACAGTTGTGTATAGAGCATGTCCACCCGCTGTGCCATCGCTGGGTTCTGAATCACCATCTCCAGATTGCGCGAGTTATCCAGATAACCGCCGCTCCAGTTGCTGGTGCCTATCCAGGCTTTTTGGCTGTCGATGGTCATGATCTTACTGTGGATCACGCGGGCAAAAGGAATGAAGCCGCTGCTGGCTTGCGGTATTGAGACCGTTTTTATCTGGATGTTGGGTAGCACGGCCAGACTTTTCAGGTAGGCGATGTTCGGCATTTTGGTGCTCCATTCGGACACCATCAGCTCGATCTGGACGCCGCGTGCGGCGGCGGTGCGAATCGCGTTATCAATAACCGCGTAGTACGGGCGCGTTTTATCCGGACCGTAGGAGAGTGGGACGTAATCCATCACCTGAATGCGAACCTGCTGTTGGGCTTCGGCCAGCAAACGAGGGAGTTCTTCTTCGGAATCAATCACGCCAGCGGGATTGAACGCTTTGGGGCTGGCAACCAGATAGTTGCCCGAACGATCAGCGGGTTGCGTTGCTGCGGGCAGCGGCGCAACGGTTTCGCCGTGTGTCAGTCGCGCTTGTGCCTGCCAGTCTTGTTCGAAAATAGCGCTAATTTGATTAACCACGCGAGGATCGTCGATTAATAACCCCGTTTCGTGAATGTGCTCCAGCGCCCGCCAGTCAAGGTTTTGGCTGCCCATGTAGGCCTGCTTGCCATCAACCAGTAGGTATTTGGCATGCACAATACCGCCGCTCAGGCGTTCAAAGGGAATCACGCGCAGCTCCAGATTCGGAATCGTTTTGAGCTGTTCCAGCGTGTCCTGCGTGGAAATCTTTAGCCCTTTTTCTTCAAGCAGCAGGCGGATGCGCACGCCGCGTTCTCCGGCGGCACGCAGATGCTGTAAGACGTTATCGAAGCGTGTTCCAGCCTGATTAGCGACATAGAATTGGCCCAGTTCAATGGTGTGTTGCGCGTGATCAAACAGCGATATCCACACCGCATCGCTAGGGCGTAAATCGGGGGCGGTCAGCGTGGTTTCCACCGGGGCGTCATACACTAATTCATAGCCGGGAATGCGATAGCCGCTCGCGCTAGCGTCGGCATGGGCTGATGCACTCACAATAAACAATACGCCTCCTGTCAGCAGTGTGTTGATGCCATACTTCCAGCGCTGCCCCGGATGGATGAAACCACAACGATTAAGCATAGCGCTTCTCCGCCATCGCTTTGTCTGTCATGGAATTGTGTGTCACAGCAGGGCCCGCTTTCTGTTGGCGAGTATGCGGCATTCCGGCGCGAATCAGCAGGACTTTCAGCATTTCGTTGATGTGTTCCATTCGGCTTTGCAGGAAATTGTTCCCCAGCAGGCAAACCAGCGCGATGGCAATGCCCAGCCCGGTGGCGTACAGCGCGGTTCCCATGCCGGCGGAAACCTGGCTTGGGTCGGAGATTCCCGCAGCGGACAGCGCCTTAAAGGTTTCGATGATCCCCATGATGGTGCCGAGCAGCCCCAGTAACGGTGCTGCGGTGACGACGGTTTCCAGAACCCACAATCCGCGCGACAGTTGCGGCTTACTTTGCAGATACTGTGCGTCGATCAGGTCGTTAAGCGCATCGCGGTTTTCTGCCTGATGCGACTGTGCCAGAACCGGCGTGACGACGGTGATAGGCAGGCTGGGGCGCTGAGTCAGTGCGTCCGGCAGATCGTGAACGTGGCGAATATCCGCCGTCAGCGCGCGTTCCAGACGTTTGGCTTGCCGATGCGTATAGGAAAAGTAGAGACTGCGTTCGATGATGATCATCAGGGCGATCACCAGTGAGGCGTACATGACGTAGAAAATAATCTCGTGCAGCATATCGGCGTTCATGGCCTGATCCTTCTGTTGCCTTGTTGGGCATTGTTGGTGATGAGCGCCAGCACGGTGCTCCGTGCTGGCGTATTACGTTATCGAATTAGAACGTGGCTTCCAGTGAGGCGTTGAAGGTGCGCTCTTCCCCGACGTTGTAAAACGGTGTGCCTGCCGATACGCCGTTATACGATCTTGAGTTGAAGCTCACTGAGCGCGCGGAGTCGAGATACGCTTTGTCGAACAGGTTGCTGACGCCAAAGCGTAAGGTGGCGCTTTTCACGATCTTCTTATCCACTGGCAGATAGACACCGGCGCTGAGATCGAAAACGGTACGTCCGCCGATCTTCTCGTCATTGGTCATGTCACCGTAGAACGATCCGACGTAGCGGCTATTCACACCGGCGTAGTAGAGGCCGTCGTCATAGCCCAGCCCGAGGTTGAGCATATTTTTCGGCGCGTTGGCGACCTGCTTGCCCGTGGTGGGGAGCTGACTGCCGCCGGTGGCGAGATTGTTTTTCTGTGTGGTATCGGTATAGGTATAAGCCGCGAAGTAGTTGAAGTTATGAGGCAGCTTGCCGCTCCACTCCAGTTCCAGCCCTTTATTTTCCACTTTCCCAGCGTTGATCATTTCGTAATCGCCAGCGGCGTTACGGCTGGAGATCTGGCGATCGGTAAAGCGGATAAAGAACAGTGAGGCGCTCAGCAGCATGTCCTCATCCTGGAAGCGCCAGCCGAGTTCCTGATTCCAGCTCAACTCAGGCTTGGTATTGATGGAATCGCCAACGTTATACAACACGTAGTTGGGCGGGGTACGCATGTTGCGCGTGATGTTATAGAACACCTGATTTTCGGTATTGATGCGGTAAGCCGCGTTAAAGCTAGGCAGGAACTCGTGGTATTTCTTGTTCTTTTTCTCTGCGACGTTATACAAGCTGCCGAGGTTAGTCCCGTCACGCTCTACGTGCTGATAGGCCAGACCGCCGGTGAACGTCCATTCTGGGGAGAAGAACCAAGTGTCCTGAACCCAGATTTTATGTGCTGGCGTGATAGTAAACTGGTTACGGCCTTGAACCACGTTCCCGTTCGCGTCGGTGACCTGATTCGCGTCGCCGGGTTTGCCGGAGACGTTAACTGGGTTGCCGTCGCTCTGGATCGGGATGAACGGCTGCGTTTGGCGCTGGCGGGCACGCTCGAACCAGTAGCCGATATCCAGACTATGCTCGTCGCTAATATCCCATTTCAGCTTGGTGGTGATACCCGGTCGCCAGGTTTCTGTCCACGACGGGCGATAATAAGTGTTGGAGGTCAGGTTGCTGAGATCGTAGTTACCTGCGCGGTCCGACGTCGCGGATAACACGCTGGCGCTTCCGCTGCCAAAACTGCCGCCGTTCGTTGAGAAATAGTAGGGCTGTAACGTCAGCGCCAGATTATCGCGCAACTGCAACTTCTGGGTGAACGTGACATTCAGGGTTTCAAAGTTATTGCGATTGAGTTTGTAGTATTGGGATATTTGTCCACGGCTGTTGTAGATAGGCGTCGTGGCGTAATCCATCTTGCGTCCATTTTGCTCGAACTGTCGTTTGCTCAGCGTCATGTAGTTGATAGTGTCTTGCTGATTGTATTTCACAATCAAGCTACTGCTGTGGCCATTTTCATGTTCATACAGTCCGTTCCACTCGACTTTATCGGCGCGGGAATAGCCTGCGCCACGCCATTTGTCGGAATCGGTATACGAATAAGAGAGCCAACTGCTGAAACCGTTGTGTTGACCGGTTTCCAGACGTGCAAAGGTCTTGCTGAGGTTGTTGCTGCCGAATGTTTGCTTAACGAAACCACCAAACTCTTTCGCCGGACGGTGGGAAACCAGCCCGATGTTGCCGCCGCTGGCACCGATGTGCGGGCCATCCATTTCTGATGAACCTTGGGTAACGAAGATCTGCTCCAGGTTTTCCGGATCGCCCATGCCGTTCGGGTACACGGCGTAGTCACCGGAATCATTGACGGGAATGCCGTCTGATGACAGGCCGACCTGATCCGCACTCATGCCGCGCATGGTATAGCTGACGCCGCTTAAGCCGCTGGAATCGTTACTGCTGACGTTCAGGCCTGCGGTGTATTTTAGTTTATCAATGGCGTTGCCTGCGGCGGGCATCTTGTCCAGTGCGTCTTTTGTCACGGTCGAGCGCGATTTGGCGCTGTCTTCCTGAACCATTAGCCCTGCGCCGAGCGGTTGTCCCTGTACGTTGATCGTGCCGACATCTGTCGCTTCCTCCGCCAGCGCGGAGCCTGCCAGCAATGCGCCGACGACGGACAAACATACCCCAGAAAGTTTGAACGGTTTCATTTAATATCCTAGTTTTATCATTAGGTTATCTGCCAACATGCTGTTGGCGTTATTTTTGCTGATTCACTCTCTTGCTCAGGTGCGAAACGCTACTGCGCCTGATAATCGAACGTGGCTAAAAAGCGTTTTGTGCTTTGTCCTGCAAAGGCATCGGCAGGGAAGGCCCGAACCTGTTTGATGCTCTGTAAGCTGGCTTGCGCTGCCCGGTTCAGCAGCATGCTGCGTGCTTTGCTGCTGATGCCTGAATCGATAACTCGTCCTGTGCGATCGACTTCTAGCCAGACTTCAACGCGACCTTCAGGACGTTCAAGCGATGCCTGTCGTCCAGTCGGGTAGCGTTTGGTTTGTTCAAGCTGCGCGCGCAGCGCCTGCGCATAGCTGTTTTCCAGCGCGGCGGCATTCACCGACGGCGCGGAAGGATCAACTGGTGCCAGCCGCTTGGCCGGGGCTTCCGGGCGTGGCGTAGTCGGCTTGGCGGGTGTGGGCGTCGGTTTAGGTTTGGTTTCCGCCTTGGGTTTAACCTCGGGTTTAGGCTTCGGCTTCACTTCCGGCTTAGGGGGAGTAACCGGCGGTGCTTCTATAATCGGATCGGGTTCATTAACCGGAATCGGCTCCGGTTCAGGTTGTGGCACAGGTTGTGGCACAGGTTCCGGTTCCGGCTCAGGGAGTGGTTCGGGCTGGGGAATCGGCTCCGGTTCAGCCAGCGTAAGTGCCATGACCGTTTCGTCGTAGTGCTGCTGAACTTTCAGCGGTGGCTGTTGGCTGGCGAAGAACAGGCAGGTGGCAAACACCGGCAACGGCAACCAACTGATGGCGTGGCGTGAGCGATAGAGCTGATACATGTCACAATTTCCGGGTTGCGATAGAAATGGACGAGAACCCACCCTGACGCAGGGTATCCATGACGGCTACCAGACGTTCAACCTCAACGCTTTTATCGCTGTTGATAATGATGGTGGTTTGCTGATCTTGCTGCTGCTGTTGCAACGTCGTCACGAGATCGCTCAGGGCCATTGGCTGCCCGTCGAGCTCAAGATGATCCTGAGCGCCAAGCGTGATGATCGCTTTTTTCTGCGGCTTGAGTTGCTGTGCGCTGCCTGCGGCGGGGAGTTGCGTTTTCAGGCCTAGCGCAGGAATGACGTTCATGCTGATCAGCACAAAGAAGACCAGCAGGAACATCATCACATCGATCATGGGAACCAAATCGATGTGGGCTTTTTGCTTCTTTGGTTCGTTCCAGTTTCTCATTACTCACTTCCCTACAGGCGCGGATGTCTGCATTTCTGAACAGGGCAATCCGCATGGCGCCGAAACAAAGCAGCCAATATAGGTAGGGTTTGTTTAATTTTTTTTACATTTATGTGATTAATTTTTCATATTTACACGAATTGATGGTAATTTTTTGTCAAAAAATAAGTTTTTTGATGTTTTTACATCATTTTTAACAGTGATGAGTGAATACCCTAAGAAAGAGAAAGGCACATGTGGTGGGCGCTAACCGAGAAAAATGAACGGCCAGTGACGTCACTGGCCGGATCGTTATCCTTTTCCGCGCGGTTTCCTGAAGGCGAAAAAGAGTTGGATTGTGTTGCACAGCACCAGAAAGGCGGTGATGACGAAGACCCAGCGGAAGCCCATCAGGGCCGAGACGCCGGAACCCACCAGCGGCCCGAGGACGTTGCCCAGATACATGAATGACTGGTTATAGCCGAAGATACGGCCTGTCACCTGCTGGCTACTGTATTTGACCAGCAGTGCCTGCACGGTTGGCATCAGTGCGCCATCGGCAAAACCCAGCAGAAAGCGCAGTATGCCGAGCTGTGTAGGGCTTTGTACCATCGCCATGACCAGGAACAGCAGCACGCTGATCGCCAGTGCGGCGATCAGGACGCGATGTGCGCCGATTCGGTCGCCTAAACGACCAAGTCGCGGTGCGGATAACAGGGCGGACACGCCGGGAATAGCCGCAATCACGCCGCTGATAAAGGCAATGTTGTCCGTGCCGGGAGCCAAATCGCGGATGAACAGCGTCAGGATCGGGCTGATGGATCCGTTCGCCATCTGGATCATCATTGTCGTAATGAACAGGCAGATGATGAGCGCCGGATACGGCAGCGAAGCGAAGACGGCTTTTCCGCTGAGTCGATTCTCTTTGGTGACCTTAACCACGCTCTCTTTAATGGCGAAAAGCGTAATCAGGAAGCTGATAAACAACAGGCCACCGGTGATGAAAAAGACGATGCGTAGCCCGATATAGTCGGCCATAAAGCCGCCGAATAAGGGGCCGAGAATAACGCCAGCGATCTGCCCGGTCGATAGCATACCCAGCGCCCAGCCGCTTTTTTCGCGCGGAACCTGTGAGGCGATCAGCGCCATCGCGTTGGGAATGTACCCAGAGGTTAGCCCCATGAGCGAGCGCAGGATGAACAGTTGCCATACGTTGGTCGCCAGCCCCTGCAATGACATCACGATCGCCATGCCGAGTGCGGCGCGCAGCAGCATGAGCTTTCGCCCTTTACGATCGGCGAGGCTTCCCCACAGAGGCGCAACGGCGGCTGAGATGAGAAAAGACGAGCTGAAGATCAAGCCGGACCACAGACTCAGTGACTCGTGCGAGTGAACGCCAAGCTGCTCAATGTACAGCGGCAAGAAGGGTAATATCTGACTCATGGCCAGCCCGGTGAAAAAACATCCCAGCCAGGCAGAGAAGAGGTTAAGTTTCCAGGTTTCCATGGGGGTAGGAATGGGCCTTCATTAGCGAATACCAATGGCGAAACCGTGGTGACTGCGCGTGAAAAAGTGTGCTAATCGACAGTGAATAGCGCTCAGTTAATAACGGACAGTGACTAAAATTTCGTCTTTCATCATGAGCATAGCATAGCCAGCGGCGTATTGGTCACTGAGGGTAATGATTCGCAACAAAAGAAAATAATCGTGGGTAAGGGCGGAGTAGGGGGAGTATTAGTGAATTTCATTGTGTGACATGCATCACAAAAAATGTGCTTTCTCTCACCAAGCGTGTACAATTCATCCCCATAAAGCGGGGCATTGCGCCATTAAGACAAGTCATCGCTAAAAAGCCATTCCATCGCTCAGTTAAACAATCAGTTAAGTAAAACCAAGGTGAAAAAAGTGCGTAACTTCTTTAAAAAAATGCTGGCGGCTTACCTGAATACCTATAAAGACGTGCCGCCCGGCGCACTGTTCTAAGAGTCTGTGCTATGCATCGTATGAAACAGGCCGCCAATAGGGCGGCCTGTTTATTTGTGGGACCGACTTATTTTGAGAATCAACATAACGTGGTTCTGAGTCAGTTCCCCTTTCTGTTGTGATATTACTTCGTGCTGTAAACCGGAACGGCCGTCACTTCTGGCACGGCATCGGTCAGGTAAGCACCGGCTGCGCTGCTTCTGACTTCCTCATCATCAATAAAGCCATAGAACACGCCTTGTGATGCAGAAGCGCCGCGAATTTCCGCATCTCCACGCATTTGCGCATTGCCTGACAGCACAATACCGCGCTCAAACGCACCCGGCCCCATGAAGACCGTATGCAGTCGCGCGTTATCGCGTACCACGGTATTACCCTGTAGCACCGTCAGGCCGCCGACAACAGCGCGACCTTCCACCGTTCCGCTCAGAATCGTTGCACGATCTTCAATTCTGGCGTTATCTCTCACCGTCCCGCCGATGACGCGAGCATAAGGCCCGACGTACGCGGTAGGGGCAACATTGGCTGAGTTCGATACCCAGCCGCCGCCGTTTGCGTGACGAGAACCGTTAGCGGTTGGATTCGGCGCGCCAGGCTGGCTGCCTTCCGGCCAGACGCCGGTGAAATCAGCCATCCACGGGTAGCGGTAAAGGGAGTAGTAAGCCTGATCCCACTTGATCTTCTGCATTTGCGACGGTGTGCCCATGACCACCATGTAAATGCCGCGATCGTCCTGACGAATAGTGAAGTTTTTCACTGTGGCAGAGGCACCACGCTGCAATTCACTGTAGCGAGAAACGCCGTCCGACCCGATAGCGACAATACCCCAGCGCCAGTCGGAATTAGGCTGTGGCATGGTCGCTGGATCGTTCTTCAGCCCAGGGAAGCGGGTAATGGCTGATTTACTCTGTACCATGCCGCGAAACTTAACGGTGATTTTCGTCGCACCGCTTTCTGGGATAAGTTTGACGATGTTGTAGCCTAACTGCTGCGGAGCCTGATCGAACGGTACGGAGAAGCGGCGAAGGCTGGCGCTGGCACCGACAACCGGCTCAAGTGCGGTGGTTCTCAGCAAACGGTCGGCGTTATTCTGGTTGGGTTGTACCGCACCATAGCTGCCGTAGGTTGAGCGATAGAAACGACCACGGTCGAAACCATCTGGATCGATGTAATCCCAGTTGACGTTGTGCATAGCCCAGTCGCCGAAGACATCGTTGAATTCAGACTGGCTCCAGCCCATGTTGGTGCGCAAAATAGACAGCGGATCGGCGGTAGACTGACCGCTTTCGCCCCATTTCGGTGCTTTTGCCCACATATCGTTGATGGCACCATAGCCAAAGCGGTTCTTCACATATTCCATAAACTGCCAGTTGCAGTAACGGTTACGTGTTGAACCCAGATAAATATGCGAATAGTTGACCTGCATTTCCGAGCAGTGTGCCGACGTACCGCGGAATTCATCCATCTGGTGCGTCATCCAGTTCGCGTGGGATTCCCAAATCCAGCCAACGTAGTTATCTCCCGCACTCTGGAAGCCGCCGGTTTGCCCCTGCAATGCATGGGTAAATTCGTGCGCCAGCCCCCAGTTATCCTTGAGTGACGCAGGGCCGATCCACATTCCCATGCTGCCACCACCCGCAATCCCGCCGCTAAGCCCAAAGGTCGGGTCGATGTGAATATTGGCTTTATATTTCACGGTCTGTTTGCAATAAGGCTCGGGGAACTGAATTTGGTTAATGAACTTATCCCAAATTTGCTCCAGTTTCTGCCCTGCGGCAACGGCATCATTGCGGTTAACGTCGTTATTATTCCAGCGGAAGGCAAAGTGCTCAGTCTGGTATTTCACGGAAGGCATATCCGTGATGGAACTATCCACCTGCCAGTTACCCGCGACACAAGCCTCAGCGGCGTTTGCCGTATTGATCATCAATGCGCCACTTAAAACGAGTAGACAGTTTAGTGGCGTGATAAGTGTTTTTATTTTTGGCATAAATCCTTTTCCTAGCATGAATATTGCTAATCAGCCTTATTATTTCACGAGAGAGAATTCCTCGTAGATAGATAAGACCCATCCCAAGGCCATCATGGCCTATATCCGTCACACTTCAAGTTACCTGTAGGTTGGCAATACTCGGCTCATATTTGAGCCTTGCCCTGACGGGCCGCAGCAAGCTGCGTTCAAATCGACCAGGTCGATTTGTCTTCGCTCACCCCTGTCATTTACTGATGTAAGCTTCCGAGGGTTCACCGCGTCGCCGCCTGCATGTAACTCGAATTATTTAGGATCTATTTTGCTTAAGTAAAAAATATATCGACCTCTGTAAGAAGAGGCCGATTGGATTATAGATTATTTTTATCTTGTTACCTATTCCATTTTAAATTTTGGTTATGCTTGAGTTTCCTAAAATAAACGTGGTTATTGATGTGGTGCTGTATTACCAAATAAAGCAGGCTGGCGACCAGTAACGAATTAAATGCCGGTACGCCCCACTCAAAGGCTAATCCGACGATGGCGCCGACAATGCTGGCAATAATAGCCGACCAGCCAATCAGCGGCGTTTGTGCACTGTCGGGTAATTGGCCTGCGGCACGGCTGGTTGCGAGCAATGTCTTGTGGGTGCGCAAAATATAATAATCAACCAGCATCACCCCGATAATCGGTGGGAACAGCACGCCTAATAGCGTCAGGAAATCAATAAAGCGATCCAGAATACCCGCTACCGAAAGCAGTGTGCCGATGAGGCCAATGACCAGCGTGATCGAGACGTAGCGTAATTTCTTCCCTGTGACGCCCTCTATCGCATTGGCGATTCCCAAAGAGGAGGAATAAAGGTTGATGTCGTTCACCCTCAGTGTCGAAAATATCACGGCAATCAGCCCGATGCCGCCAGCCGCCTGTGACATGATCGTCACAACGTCTGCGGTGTTGAGCGCACGGGCAATAATGATGGCGAGACCATTCACCAGAAATTCCCCGACGATAATCGACAGCATCGTCATCCAGAAAACGTGTTTTCCTTTTTGGGAATAGCGCGTCATATCGGGAGTAATCAAACTCGCGACGATACAGCCGCCTACGACCATCGTCGCGCCAGCGCTAATGGAAATGGCTTCACCGTTAGGTGCGGAGGCGATCAGTTCAGCAATATTGTGGCCGGAGAGCGTCATGATCGAGATATAGCCGACGACGATGACAAACATCGGTACGGCGATTTTGGCCGTGAAGCGTAACGCTCTGAAACCAAAGGCAACCAGCAGCGTCAACGCAATGCCGGACAGGGCGGCAGACCAGCCAAAACCGAGCTTATCTTCCATCGCAAAGTTAAGTGCTTTGGCGAATACGGCGTTCTGGACACCGAACCAGCCGATGAGGCTAACGGCGATCACTAGCCCAATCAGGACGGAACCAATACGGCCAAAGCCGCACCAGCGTGCGAGCAGGCTGCCCGACATCCCTTCTTTCATTCCTGCGTAGCCCAGCCCCACGGTCACCACGCCAAAAATGGCGCTGCCAATAAAGATGGCGAGAAATGCCTGGCCCAGCGTCATTGAATGGCCGAGCACCGCACCTAACATAAACTGGTCTAGCGCGGTTAACATGCCGATGTGCACTAATGCCACATTTAAAAAAGGCAGCCGGACACTCAGCGGAACGCGGCTGACTGGGTAGTCATCTATTTTTTCCATGTAGATAGGTTCTCTTATATAAATTGAATGCCTTTCTCGATGAGAGAGTTAGGAATATAACCATCGATTCCAAGATGGCGACAAAATTCTTCAAATTGAGGTAACGAATGTACCTCTGCCTTTTGATACATGTTATATATTCTGTTCTCGATTGTTTTTGGTGATATGTTCATTTTTCTGGCTATTTCTTTATTTGATAAACGTTGTAGTATCAAGAAGATAATATCCAGTTCTGATTGGGTGAAAATACTGGTTGTTAATTCGGTTTGTAACGTGGTCGGCTTCTTTTGGTCTATATAGATGAGCGGAGACCGCGTATCCAGAGGCCTGGCATTCCACATCGTACCAATGCAAAGCTTATTTTCATCAAAGATGGGGATCTTTTCACTGACGAAGGGCGTCAGTGTTTTCTTTCCATACCAATAGTGTGTTTCGATAACAGTGACTCTTTGTTCACTATTTTCTGTTAGTCTATCGTGTTCTTTTAAATCGTCAGAAAGTTCCGCCCAACTGGCAGGAAATTCATCATCTAGTCGTCCTTCAATATCAAAACGCATTGGCGTATTGGTATAAAGGTAAGCGGCTTTATTCATGTAAACATGGCGTGATGATAAATCTTTAATACCCCATGGTTCATTTAAACATTCCATCATAATAATCAAATTACGAATATAATCAGTCATGTTTGCTTGTGATGATGGCATCCTGCCCTCCTTAATAGGCCGGAATTAATTCAGCGGATCAATTTAGCTAAGTAATGTCGAGTATGCTTGTGCGCATATCCCGGTAGGTTCCCATATTCTTTGTAGCCCAACTTTTCGTAAAATCCCTTAGCCTGAAATCCGAATGTATCCACATAAGCCAGATGGCAACCACGCTTTAATGCTTCTTTTTCAGCAGCCTGCATGAGTTGGCGGCCAAGCCCACTTTTACGATATTTCTCGCTGACCCAAAGATATTGAACTTCTAATGCACCCCACCAGGTTCTGGAGATTAACCCTGCGATAATATTGTTTTCATCGTCTTTGAAATTTAAAAAGAGAGGGGAAATATCAACAGCTTCGTACTGTTCATTGTGTTTCCAAAGGCTTGCTATTACAAATTCTTCTTCATCCGAATCTGGTGTGTTAGTAATATGTAGATTCATTACAATAAAACCTCATTATTAGCACGCTAAATTATACTTCCAATGTGAATGCTTCTTTATCATATCAAATGTATTTAGGCAAGAGTGAATTTCACTCGTTCTTAGGTGGCTATATTACTCTATGATAAACAGCATAATCTGATAGGCATTGATTGTATTTTGATGATAATCAGAAAGTAAGCACGTATTTGCCTCACCAGGGAAAATACCAGATTATTTATAATAAAAATGTATGTTGTGTCAAAAATATGTTTTTCATGAATGCGTTAATTTTTTATGATTTTTTTGAAATTGGATGCCGACTAAAAACGAGAGAGAGCGTGATAAATCTGACCTAATCCTGAATTGGCGGCTTCCAGACATTTACCTTCACTGCTCAAATATCACCCATTTTCCAGTCACGGGTTTATCCCACGCTGATTGTCCAGAGTCCTAAAAATTACCATGACTTCCGCTGTCGTGAGCGCCTGTACCTTGTGCGCTAATAGCAATTTTCGAGCTAAATTGTAGGAAGACGTTAAGATCATCAGCCTGTAACTCTTTTACCACGGTTGCAGGCCAAAATAAAAAGTCACTTTGAGTCTTTGAATAATGGAAGGCCTTGGGATTTCCGCCAACGTTTTACAAATTTAACAATCTCTTCAGGAGTCCCATCATTGTCATCCTCTGGATAATAAATAACACCATTACCATCTGGATGCCCCACTAGTTTTTCAAAATGGCTAACCCATTTATGATGTTCTTCCTCGGAAGAAGAATTCACTTCAACAATATCTCTAACAAATTGAAGGAAATCCTTTTCAGTATAATCATTTAGCGTGAACTTTATTATTGTCATGAACTCTCCTTGGAATGGATCGTGATATGTCTTTTAGGTGTGGCAATCGACATATTGTCAATATCGTAAACTCCACCACCATCAACTATTCGTATTTTATGGTGAATTTCAAACACAGTCCTTCTCCCAGACTGTTCTTTCGGCACTGCGTAAGGCGAACGACCTTTTTTAATTAGTGCTTTATTAGCAGGCGAAAACTGCACCATTAATTCAGGACACTCTGCCACGGCTAACCAAAACGCCTCCCTGAAATCATCAAAACGCTCAAATTTCTGCCCTCTCAGTTTATCCGCAACCTGAGTAGGCACTGGTGCACCTAATCCTGAACTGGCAGCTTCCAGCCATTTACCTTCACTACTCAATACCTCACCTTTTCCTGTCACGGTTCCGGGCTTATCCCGCTCTGATTGCAGATAAACATAGATCGGCTTTATCTCTGAACCATCAGGAAACACCAAGATCCAGTCATTAAAATCATGCTCATCTGGCACAGGAAACGGTGGCGTTGTAGTTTCCGTTTCATCTTCTGGGATAGGATAGATCAGGATGGTAGGTTGATCGATGGGGTTGACCGGACTTCCTGTATGCGCAACAGGCTCTGACCCCTCTGGCTTTTCTGGTGTCCATGTGATGGTCGGGCCATCCCGACCGGGCGCAGGAGTGAAAGTATAGCCCTGAATTTTCGCATCCCACACCATATTGGCAACACGAACGCCTTCATACGGTGTTCCTTCCCCCGTATGGACTCCATAGACCTGTATTTTTCCATGAATATCAGGGCGCCAGAAAAACCGGACGCGAGTTGTTGCTGTTTCACCAGCCCAGCCTTTACGTCGCAATTCATCTTCCAGCCAATGTTCGTCTCGCCCCGGCACCTTATCACTGCCTTCCCCTGCCGAAGGAATATAAAGCGCGGAGGCCAATGCACCGATATACGGCACCGCTCTTGCCGCACTCAGCATGCCACCAAGAGACCATTCCCCCAAACTTGTGTCATGACTCCCGTAGCAGCCAGTAAACCAACATCGGCGCTGGCGACAGGGGCTTTTTGCTCTTCTGCGGCAGGTTCAGTAAGCGATTTGGCAACAGGTGCCTGAGGGAGTGGTTTGTCATCCGCCGCAACCAACAAATCAAACAGCGTTTTATACCAAGGCTCTTGTGGTGGTAGTTTAGGTGGAGAGAGTTTGGGTGAAGATATCGCCTTTTCTGATACCGTGGTTTTCTTCTTCGTCGCCTGCGCATGTTGCACAACTTCATGCGTATTATCCGCAACATGATGACCATAACCACAGCAGTCATCTTGTTCTGGCTGGGCAAATAGCACCATCTCCCCAAAATGTTCAACGGGTTCTTCTTCCGTTCCTGCCTGCGTACAACCGTCATCAAACAAACAGGATTTAGCGTAAACAGGAGGTGCAGTCAGCATCGGTGTTAGCGCCAGTAATGGCGCACGGCTCAACACCGCTTGCCTTGCGCATTCCTGAACCGGAGAACGATGTGGGGTATCACCAATGATGACGTTACCACTGCCAGAGATAATGACCCCGCCGCAATTGATACTATCCCCAATGCACGCAGCATTTTTACCGTTAATAATGACGGTCGATGAACCTTCGGCGATTTTTCGGGAATGAACACCATGGGGTGCATTGGAACAAGGGCAACCGTGCAGCAGAACGGTATCGCCTTTACGAGCAGCGGGCTGACCATTAATGATAACGTCAGGACTGCCTTCGGTTATCGAGGTTTCGGGGAAGCAGTCATGACCACTTCCGATATCGTTAAGACGGGCAGCACCCGGCATCGTCATTCTCCTTTGACAGTAAACCATTCCTTTTGATGGCTAAATATTGGGCGTTTTTTATGGGGGATTCAATATCGAAACCGCTATCAGGCTTGGATACTGACGTTGTTAACTAGATTTTTATTTAGATTCAGCTCTTCCTCTCAGAGAATTCATCTAATTACTTGAAGGTTATATACGATATAGAATTTGATGTTTGCCGATGATCCGCATTGTGTCGATTATCCCCATTATAATTCTGTGCTGGGTTATCATCATGATTAGAATCCTAAAGGCGATGACTGCTTGCGCTATTGTGTATTCTTACTTACCCCTATCATGTCAGAAGTTTTTGGTGCTTTTTTTACCCTGTTTGTCTCTGTCGGAGAGCCGCTCGGATGTCGTTAAAAGCCTTACGCACGTTGGTTGCGATTGCTCAGTATGGATCGTTTGCCCGCGCGGCTGAAGCCGTATGCCTGACGCAATCTGCTGTCAGCCTGCATGTCCGCAGCCTGGAAGAAGACTTCAAGGTGTCGCTTTTCGATCGCTCACGTCGCATCCCAGTACTCACCGAAGCCGGACATCGTGCGGTGGAGCAGGCGCGGGATATCCTTGCGCAGTATGACGGCATTGCCGCCGAGTTAGGCGAGGGTGGGGAACTGGCCGGACGCCTGCGAATTGGCGCGATCCAGACCGCACTGGCTGGCGTTTTGCCCGCTGCGCTGGCCGCATTGCGTCGCGCTCATCCACGCTTGCGTGTTCTGGTGAATTCGGGGATGTCGGCGGAGCTGGCAATTCGTATTGATGCTGGCGAACTGGACGCCGCTGTGACCACCGAGCCGGTAAAACCTTATCCAACCGGTCTGGTGAGCACGCCATTGTATCAGGAAGGATTCTGGATCGTTGCCCCACCGACGCTGGCATCTCTGGATGCCAGACAGCTCCTGCAAGATCGTCCTTTCATTCGTTTCGATCGTCGTGCCTGGGCTGGGCGAACTATCGATCGCGAGCTGCGTCGCCAGCGGCTGCGGGTACAAACCGATATGGAGCTGGACAGTCAGGACGCGATTATTCAGATGGTTGCCAGTGGGCTTGGCGTAGCGGTGATTCCACTGTCCGAGCGGGAGAAGAACCGTTTAGATAATCTGGTCTGTACCCCATTCGGCGAACCTCAGCAGCAGCGTCGTGTTGTGCTGCTGGAGCGCGAAGACCGCCCAGCGGCGCGCCTTGCTGCGGCGCTGGCGGAAGCGATTCGAACACAGTCTGGTGACGATGTCATCCATGAGAAATAATTGAGTTAATGTCGATTTAATCTCGTTTTTTTCTCATCAGAAGTCCCGCTATGGTAGTGCCTGTTTCTTCACTTTCAGGTACTGACTCATGGTGTCTAACCCGCAATCCTTCTTTCTTTCATTTTCTGCGCCGTGGTGTTTCAGCCTATGATCGTCTCGCTCCTGCTGGCGCTGTTGCCTATCGCGCTACTGATCGTGTTGGGAGCGTGGTTACGTCAGCGCGCTTTTCTGACGGCGGCATTTTGGCCACAGGCTGAAAGGCTGGGTTATTACCTTCTGCTTCCCGCACTATTTCTGCATGGGCTGGCGACAGCGCGTCTGGATGGCGTGCCGGTAGCAGCGATGATCCTGACGCTGGTGTGCTCGACGCTGGCTGTCGCTGTCGGGCTGGTTGCAGTACGCCGCTGCTTTCCCGTTGATGATGCGGCGTTTACCTCGATATTTCAGGGCGGCGTCCGTTTTAATAACTACGTTGGCGTGTCTGCTGCTGCCGGGCTATTTGGTGCACACGGTGTGGCGCTTGCCGCCGTCGCGAACGCGGCGATTGTGCCGACGGTCAATATTCTCTGTGTCTTGATTTTCGCCCGCTACGGTAATGCTGGGACGCCGTCATTCAAGAATATCGTGCGGCTGCTGGCGCTAAACCCGCTGGTGGTGGCCTGTGCCATCGGCATTACTTTGCAGATTACCGAGTTAGGGTTGCTGCCGGGGATTGAACCAGTAATGAAATCATTGGGACAGGCGTCGCTGCCGCTCGGGCTGCTGTGCGTGGGCGCGGCGCTGGATTTCTCTGCCGCGCGTAGCTGGCTGCGTCCTGTAGTGATTGCATCATGCGCGAAATTTATTGCGATGCCGCTGGTGACGATCGTCGCCTGCCACCTCTTTGGTCTGTCTGGCCCAGCGGCGATTGCCGCACTGCTGTTTCAGGCGCTGCCGACGGCATCGTCGTCTTACATCATGGCTCGTCAGATGGGTGGTGATGCGCCATTGATGGCGGGCATCATTGCGGTTCAGACACTGGTGGCGGGCATTGCGCTGCCGATTGCCGTCCTTGGGCTGAGCGGACTGTCATAAATTCCTCGAATGTTCTTTTTGTAACAATGCCTTGCTAACGATGTGGTGATTTGTTCTTTTTTATCTATTTGTATTTTAAGTAAATTAATCCTTGCGTTGAAATGACAATAATAATGAGTATAGTTATCATTTACCTTTCCGTGCAAATGTTGACAAAAAACGCCTCAGCATCTCGCCAAAATCACCATCAGTTAACCGAGGATATACCATGTCTTTTAGAGTTACTCGCGCCGAAAAAACGCGCGTTTGTGATTCTTCGCTGGCCGGAGCAAAACCATTCGGAGTCTCTCTTCTTGCCCTGTTGATCTCAGCCTCTTTCCTGCCCGCTCAGGCCGCTGCCGAAGAAAATCCCGCTTCAGGCGATACGCTTGTCGTTAGCGCTAATGCCAATGCCAACGCGGAAGCCAGCGATCCGCAGGATTACAGCGTGAAAGTGACTAACGCCGGAACGAAGATGACGCTGACACCGCGTGATATCCCACAGTCGGTGAGCGTCATCAGCCAGCAGCGTATCGAAGATCAGGGTCTGGAAACGATTGGCGAGGTGATGGCTAACACGACGGGTGTGTCTTCTAAAATTATCGACTCCGAACGTGTGACGTATTTCGCGCGTGGCTTCCGCATCAATAATTATCTGTTCGACGGCATTCCGACGGTGGTTAACGAAATCTGGGATTTTGGTGATTCAGGCTCAGACACGGCGATCTACGATCGTATCGAAGTGGTGCGTGGGGCGACTGGGTTAATGACCGGAACGGGCAACCCTTCTGCCGCGGTAAACATGGTGCGCAAGCATGCGGACAGCCGCGAGTTCAAAGGCTCAGTATCCGGCAGCTACGGTTCGTGGGATAAACAACGGATGGTGGCCGATCTGTCTGCACCGCTGACGGAGTCCGGTAATGTGCGTGGACGCGTCATTGCGGGCTATCAGGATAACGACACCTGGCTCGATCGTTACCACAACCGCAAAAAATTCCTCTACGGCGTGATCGATGCCGATGTGACTGATTCGACGACGCTCTCCCTCGGTTATGATTATCAGGAAGCCAATACCGATAGCCCAACGT
This sequence comes from Pectobacterium odoriferum, assembly GCF_009931295.1. Taxonomy (NCBI): domain Bacteria; kingdom Pseudomonadati; phylum Pseudomonadota; class Gammaproteobacteria; order Enterobacterales; family Pectobacteriaceae; genus Pectobacterium; species Pectobacterium odoriferum. The sequence goes on from NZ_CP034938.1 coordinate 973,008, forward strand.
GGGGCGGCTTGCCGACGTGGTTCACTGACGGCAGCCGTACGCATTTCGGCCGTAGTGTTAACTCTGCACCGAACTGGAGCTACTCCGATAAAACATCGAGAAAAGTTTTTGCCGATCTAACCCAGCGTTTTGATAACGGCTGGCAGGTGCGTATGAACGGAACGCATGGTGAAACCAACTTCGATTCCAAGCTGATGTATGCCAATGGTTTCCCAGATAAAGATACCGGAATACTGGTTGATCCGTTCGGCGGTAATGTTGGTGCTTACGGTGGATGGAATAAGGGTACCCGTAAAGTTGATGCGATGGATACCTATGCTTCCGGCCCGTTCGAACTACTGGGACGCCAACATGAATTGGTAATAGGCGGCAGCTACAGTCGACAACGTAGCCAGTTCTATAACACGCAATCCACGATCAGCCCGACAGATATGGGTAATTACTATAACTGGGATGGCAATATTGCCGATCCGACATGGGGATCTTGGGTTAATGGAACTTTTGTGGGGGGCGTTTGGGCTGACTATGAACACTCAACCACGCGCCAAAAATCGCTCTATACCTCAGCCCGTTTCTCTCTGGCCGATCCGCTGCATCTGATTGCAGGCGCGCGGTATACCGACTGGAGCATCATTGGTTCGACGGGTGACACCAGCAATAATCGCGTCACGCCTTATGTGGGTCTGGTGTATGACATTGACGAGACCTAGTCGGCGTACGCCAGCTATACCGATATCTTCCAACCGCAAACGTATAAAGATAGTAATAAAAAATACCTGTCTCCGACGACGGGAAAAAACTACGAAACCGGTGTTAAAGGAGACTGGTATAACAGTCGCCTGACCGCGTCGGTATCCGTTTTCCGTATCGAACAGGATAATGTGGGACAGTCAACGGGAATCGCGATTCCCGGCGGTGGTGGCGAATTTGCCTACCGTTCAGTTGATGGTGTCGTCAGCAAAGGGATCGAATTTGAAGTCAACGGTGCGGTGACGGATAACCTGCAAATGACGTTTGGCGGTTCGCGCTATGTTGTTGACGATCAAGATGGTCAGTCGGTTAACCCAGAACAGCCGCGCACGTCGTTCAAGCTGTTTACCCGCTACCAGTTGCCAATGGTGCCGGACTTAACCGTTGGCGGCGGCGTGAACTGGCAAAATGGCATCTGGCAGGAAGGCTCTGGCCCGCAAAACACCACGCTGCGTGCCGAGCAGGGCAGCTATGCGCTGGTTAACCTGTTTGGCCGCTATCAGGTGACCAAACAGCTGGCGGTACAGGCGAATATCAACAACCTGTTTGATAAAGAGTATAGCGACTACCTTGCGCCTTATGCCGTGTATGGCACGCCGCGCAGCGTCTCGATGACCGTCAACTATGCTTTTTGACGATCAGCGCTTTCTGACGAGCAACGCTTTCTGACGATCGATAATGTCGTCTAAATCTTAAATAAAACATCATCCCCCGCCGACAGCATCGGCGGGGGATTTTCTCAACGAATCAGCGATGGCCGTTTGGCGTTAAACGACCAGTTGGGGATTAAAAACTGCATACCGAGCGCGTCGTTACGGTTTTTATCTGGGAGTGACAGATAAAGTCGGTGCGCCTCCTCCACCCGTTTCCTGTTCAGCGTAATCCCTAATCCCGGTCCTTCCGGCAAATGTAAATGGCCTTTTTCAATCCGCGGGGCTTCATGGGTGAGCTGTTGCCCATCCTGCCATATCCAGTGGGTATCAAACGGCGTGATGCGTTCGCCCGGCGCGGCGGCACCCAGATGAGCCACCATGGCGAGCGAGATATCGAAATGGTTGTTGGAATGGCAGCCCGTGGTTAATCCCCATTCGTGGCACAGCTGCGCCACGGTATTGGCATGGCGCATGGTCCAGAAGTGCGGATCGGCTAGCGGAATATCGATGGCGTTCAACTGGAGTGCGTGATTAAGTTGGCGCCAGTCGTTAGCAATCATATTGGTTGCTACGGGAATGTTGGTGGCGCGTCGGAATTCGGCGAGGGTTTCCCGGCCGGAATAGCCGTTCTCTGCGCCGCACGGATCTTCCAGATACGGTATTTGCCCCTGTAGCTCCCGACCTAAGCGTATTGATTCATCCAGAGACCAACTGGCGTTGGGATCCACGGTAACCCGCGAGCCTGGGAAGTGGCGCAGCAGCGTTTTTACCGTCTCAACCTCTTTTTCGCCGTGATGCACGCCGCCCTTGAGTTTGAAATCGTTAAAACCGTAAAGATCGCTGGCGGCTTCTGCCAGACGAATCACGCCGTCGTCGTCCATGGCTGCCTGATGGCGCAGATAAAACCAGTCGTGTTTTCCGGTTTCGCCGGGCAGGTAATTCATATCGGTTTTCGTGCGGTCGGCAATGTAAAAAAGGTATCCCAGAATCGGAATCGACTCGCGCTGCTTGCCGCTTGCCAGCAGTTCTGCGACCTGAAGGTTTAAGAACTGACCGGTCAGATCCAGCAGCGCGGCTTCCGTCGCGGCGACCGCATTATAAAATTTCTCCGGGTTCATCTGTGGAATGTGAATCGCGGTATTGTCGCTTTGTCCGCTACTCAGATTGCGCTTATCGCTTTTAAACAGCGTGCTCAGCGTGGTGTTCAGCTTGAGTAATGAGGTTCCCTCCACCTGTGGGATGAAATCGTTGAGCACCGAGAGCGTGCTGGAATGGCAGGGGCATTCCCCTACGCCGGTATTGCCCGCACTGTCTGTCAGCGTCACCAGAATCCGGGTGAAGTAGCAGTTGTGCGCACCGCCAATATTCAAAAGCATGCTGTCATATCCGGCGACCGGAATGACCTCCATTTTTTTAATGATAGGGCTGTCAGACATTTCGATGCTCCATAGGTTTGAATGAACTGGGCGGCGTGGCGTGTGTGCTACGCAGCAATAAGAACAGACCGGTGACGACGGAAACGGCGGTCAGCGAATAGAGCCCGCCCGTTGTGCTGCCGGTTTTTAATTCCAGATAGCCAAAGACGGTAGGCGCGACGAAGCCCCCGAGGTTGCCGATGGAGTTGATCAGAGCGATCCCCGGTGCGACGATGGATGCAGGCAGGTTGCCCTGCGGCATGGGCCAGAAGAAGGTGGCGCTGACCTTTGAGCCAATGCAGGCAACGATCATGGCGAGGAAGCCGAACCACGGCGATCCGATCGTCGCCATAAACGTGCCGCAGGCGGCAATCAGCATGGCGACGCCTAGCGCTTTAGGTAAATGCTGGCGATGTTTGTCGCTAAATTTGCTGACAAGGTTGATGGCGATAATGGCGCACAGCCAAGGGATGGCGGTAAGCAGCCCGATACCGAAACTGCTGAACCCCTGAATACGTTGGATAATCTGCGGGAGCCAGAACACCAGCGTGTAACCCGTCATGGTCATGGTAAAGAAGATGGCGCAGTAGAACAGCGTTCTGCGGTCCGTCAGTAAACGTAGTTTTCCGGTATTTTCCTGCTGTGCGTCGCGCTCTATTTCTTCCTGTTGTAGCTGTTGCTCCAACGCCTGTTTTTCTTCTGCACTGAGCCAGCGGGCTTTATCAGGGCTGGAGACCAGTACGAAAGCTGCCAGAATCCCGACCAAAATCGACCCCGCGCCTTCTAAAAACATCACCCATTTCCAGCCTGCAATGCCGAGGAAATCATGCATCATCAGGATGGCTCCGGTAATCGGGCCGGAGAAGAGAAACGCCCCCGCGCTGGCACTGAGGATCAGCGCCGTTGCCCGGCCGCGCCAGGCGTTAGGCACCCAGAGCCGGAAGTAATACAGCACGCCGGGGAAGAAACCCGCTTCTGCTACGCCGAGTAAAAAACGCAGGACATAAAACTGGATAGGGCTGGTGACAAAGCCCGTCGCGACCACGACGGCTCCCCAGGTAATCATGATGCGAGTCAGCCACACTCGCGCCCCGAATTTCTTCATCATCAGGTTACTGGGCACTTCAAACAGCGCATAGCCGATAAAGAAAAGCCCTGCGCCAAGACCAAATGCCGCCGCGCTGATGCCAGCATCGGTCTGGAGTTCTGCTTTTATAAATCCGATATTTGACCTATCTATTTGATTAATAATCAACATAACGGCCAGCATCGGGATAATACGCTTGAAGAATTTGGCAATGGCCGAGGCGAGATGTGCCTCTCTGGTGTGGGCAGATGATAAGGTTGTTGTCGCTGTCATTTTTTACACCTTGCGTAGGTAGGTTACGAAAGTGTTATAGGAAATGAGTGAAAGGAATAACCATGTGCAGATGCCCAGCATGCGTTGTGCTACTCCACAGTGGCGGCGAAAATGAAGGCGGCCAGCGCAATTAGGAAAAAGTGAGGAAATATCACATCTGCGACGGCGATCACAGCCTGATGGGGGATGAGTATCAGGCATTGACGCTTTTTATTCGTTTGCTAAGGTAATGGAAAAAACACGCGACTCACTCATCATCATTACCCGTCAGGAAGACAGAGAATGATCTCAACGCAATACATCAGCCAAATCGCGCTGACACAGGAAAAGGTCGATTCATTCGAGGTGTATCCGTTTTCTATTCCGTCGATTCGCTCGCTGGATAAGCTGGAACTGCATCCGAAAGTCACTTTCTTTATCGGCGAAAATGGCGCAGGGAAATCCACGCTGTTAGAAGCCATTGCCGTTTCGATGGGATTCAACCCGGAAGGCGGGACCCGCAATTTCAACTTCGGCACCCGTACGTCGCATTCCAGACTGTCGAGTTTCTTGCGAGTGGCGAAAGGCATCAAGAAGCCTAAAAACGGTTTCTTCTTACGAGCGGAGAGTTTCTTCAATGTTGCGACAGAGATTGAGCGGCTGGATAGCGAACCGGGTTTTGATCCGCCGGTGATTAACTCCTATGGTGGGCATTCTCTGCATGAACAATCCCACGGTGAATCTTTCATGGCGCTGTTGCTCAATCGGTTTGGTAAAGAGGGCATTTATCTGCTCGACGAACCGGAAGCCGCGCTGTCGCCCAGCAGGCAGTTGGCGGCGATTGCCCGCATGCACGATCTCATCCGTGAAGGGTCGCAGTTTGTTATCGCGACCCACTCTCCGATTCTGATGGCGTATCCCGATGCCACGATCTTTCAGTTCGGTGAAGACGGAATACAGCAAGTCGCGTATGAGGACACGGAACACTACCAGATCACGCGTGCTTTCCTGAACAACCCTGAGCGCATGCTGCGCGAGCTGATGGCAGACTAGGGATTAACATCGTTTCGCGAATAAGCGACAATTAGCATGATATCAAGATGGGAAACCGTCTTTTTCTTTTGGAACATATTTACAGGGAGTTAAGAAATGAAGTGCCTACACTGCGATAACGATGCGCGTAAAGAGTCTGGCTTGTGTTCCGAGTGTGAAGAGCAAGAACAGCAGAAGATTAACGGTATTCTCTACCTTCCAGCGCTGGGGATTATTCTCTCTGTCATTACAACGCCGTTCTCGCTGTACGACATTATCAATTCGATGATTATTCACTTTAAGAACACCGGATTTCTCGGCTATTACGCGTTGGCCCTGGTGTTTTTCCTGTTTGCCATGTTCGCGCTGGAAATTTTTACCGCGATGACCTTCTTCCGACGTAAAAAACAAACGCGGAATGTCATGGTGGCCTACTACTTCATTAGTGCACTGCTGGTGGGGTATATGACATTGCTACCGGCTTATTTGTTTAATGTCCAGCTCGATACTGGCGATATTCGCGCAATAGCCTCTTCGTTCTTTGGCATTGCCGTTTGGATTCCGTATTTTCTGTTATCGAAAAGGATTCCGCTGGTGTTTAGCCGCTAGCGAATAGGTTTTTAGCTGTTAAATAATAGCGTTAGCCGTGAATCAATGCTTGTGCCGCCAGTGTTTAGCAAACAACATGGCGGCCCGGTTTTTGTCCTTTAACCCGCTATAAATAGCTCAACGTGAAATTCGCCGTTGCCATGAAATCGCCGGATTGAATCAAATCGTCGCGTATCTTTTCGATACGAGCTGAAAAGGGAATGGTATTGTCTCCACTTTGCAGCACAATGCTGTCCGTGCTGCTGTTGATGCCGACCAGTTTGTTTGCATGATAAATGCCAACCGCGATGCCTTTGGCACTAGATGGCGTATCCAGTGCCAGCCGCTTAGGCAAGAGCGGTTCTTCTTTGCCTGAAAAACGGATAGTGACGTTTTGGTAGGTGTCCAGATTGCAATCCGTGAGGTTAATCGTGAAGTCATGCCAGTCACCGTAGCGATTGGTTTTTAAATAGCGGTCAGAGACTTCACTCATGTCCACCACAATCGCCTCGCTCTCCGTACTCACATTACAAGCGGCGTTGACGACTAAAACGCGGAAGGTCACTTCGCGATCATTCAGCATTGTCATCTGCTGCGCGAAGGATACACCTGAATGCAGCGCGATGAGGCCAAGTGTGAAGGCGAGTAGGGGGCCGCGCGACCTGGTTTTCGCTACTGTATTGCTGTGTTTTATCATCGTTGCGATCTCGCGTAGGAAGACGGATTAATGATAATTAAACCGTAGGATAATATTTTTCTCGGTATCGCCTATCACCGCGGGACCGGAGGCGTAGAGCCGGGCCGTATAGCGCCGTTCAACCTGACCGCTCGATGCTGTCAGGCCGTCAACCAGACCGATAAACTGGTTAAACACCACGTTATTGCCGCTGCGCGTATCTTCGATCTTCAGCGTAGCGCCATTTCCCATGTTCATGCCGTCTATCCCGACGAGTGAATTTCCCCGTGAAGAGGCATCAAAGTTGATGTCCAGAGCGAATCCCTTGCCGCAGTCTTCTCCGTCGTCGGTTGATACGTTGATGTGGAATTCCGTTTGCGCTAGCGCGTTGGCTTCCGTACCCGACCACGCTCTGACCGTACCAAAATCGACATAGCTGTCAGGCAAGACGTTGATCTTCGCGGCGCACTGCATAATGTCGATGCCGTGTAGTCCTGACAGGGTTAAACCATAGTTGCTGCCGGGTTTGTCGTTGATGCCCCCTTCTCCGTCAATCTGGAAGACGCGCAGCGCATCCACGCCCGCCGTGGTATCGGTGATATTCCCCGTTTTTTCGAGATAGAACTGCACCGTGACATTCAGCATGGTCGGGTTGGACGGCGGCGTTGAACCGCTGGGGCCCGGTACGACCCACTGTCCTGTGGAGACGCTGGATGCGGTAGTGCCGCCATTGGTAATCACCCCGAGATCCTGTCCGTTATAGATGATGCCAATGCCTACCCCTTGACTGATGGCCCTTCCTTCGGGATTGGGATAGAAGTAGGACATCTCACCCTTTGAGCGCACGGATTTATACGCCCAGCAGGCTAGGTTGCGGGTATAGGCTTTTGACGTCCAGAGGCGGCTGCCGATAGGCAAGGTCGCTGGGATCTTTAGCGTACCGATATCCTCATAATCGTTTACTGGGCCAGTCACTGTACCCAGTCGGCATTCCAGCGCGCTGGCGTTAAACGCCGTTAAGCCGAATAAGAGTGAAGCGCAGAGGGCGACAGTGCGATGTTGACGAATGGCTAACCAAGACATGGCGGGTTCCCTGTAGCTCATTTACGGATGGTGGGCTGGCACTGGTTTTGTGCGCAGGTAAAAGGCAACTCCAGATGGCCGCCGTAGTCGTTGACGTAATACAGATAGAAGCGATCGACCGTGCCGTCATTCACCTCAACCGACAGGGTTGAGCGTGGCGCGACCATAAAAGCGTTGTCCTTCAGCAGGCTGGTGGGGGGGACGCGTGTCGCTTTGGGCTGTTTCAGGATGCCACTGACCGTGATGTAGTACGGTGTGGGGTTTTCGACCTGAAAGGTGTTTCCCGCTTTTCGGACGATCAGTTTTTCCTGCCAGATTTCGTCTTTGGCTGGCTTTACGCCACGGGGACGGAAGAACACCTTAATTTCAGACTGAATGGCTATCTGTAATACGTTAGGTTTGTCCGTCTTGGGGGGAATTTCCCGGACGTTAAGGTAAAACAGCGATTCGCGGTCGGTTGGCAATTGGCTGATTTGTTCGGTCTTGACCAGACGGATCAGGCTATATCCTTTTGCTTCTATACGCTGTAACGGCGGCAGCACCATCAGCGGTGTTGCTACTTTATTGTGCTGGTCGTCCGTCAGCCAGGACTGCGCTAGAAACGGATTCTCTGCGTTTTGATTCATCAACATGACCGTCGCGGATTGCTCCTCATCGTTAAAAATAACGCGGGTGCGATCGAGGCTTAGGGCGCTATAGGCTGAGGGCATCAAACATAGGCAGCCTATGAGGAACCCTGCTGCTCGCTGATAAATGGTGTGTTTCATAACGTACTCTCCAGATTTTTCTCTTTCTTTGCGCCGCTTATTTACAGGGAAGCAGCAGTGCATCAAGGTGATTTAAGGCCGGGGGCAGGGTGATGACACACTGTGTTCTCCCCTCCCAGATGACGGACAGCGTTTCGTCAGGCGACACACCAGTGATGTAGGCCTGCCCGCCGTTGGCGATCATGGCGATATCGCGACCTTTCTTGTTTTTGATCTGAGCGGCGAACGGGGGATGTTTGCCATCGGCCAATGCAACGTTCGCCATGATTTTTGCCCCGCTCACCACGTCGAATTTGCGGTAGCCGATTGCACCTTCTGTCAGCGTGCCCTGAACTACCGTCGTTACTGCTTCAATGTCTGACGGTAATTTCTGTACATCAATGCGGGTCGACACATCGTAGTAGCTGCTGGTGCCAGCAATCACGGCCAGACCATAGCGGTTAGTCTCTACCTGGCTGCCAGAGAACGGCACGCCCGCTTGCTCGGCGTCGACCATGATACGGGTGCCGCCCTGATTGCCTTTCGGGTGTGCCGCGACACCGTGGCGGGTTGCGGTAATCCCGCCGCGAAGTGAGCCGTTCAGGTAGGTGTAGCGATCCTGCTGCCAGGCGACGCCTACGGTGGCATCCGTCATGGGTGCCAGATGGGTATAGTTGCCGCTCAGGTAAGTCTTCTCTTTGCTGTCGTGTCGGGTGCTCAGGTTCCAGGTCCGACGCGGATCGGCGTTATTGGAATAGGTCAGCGCCTGATTGCTGCCGTCGTTGTAGCGCCCCATGCTGTAGCTCAGGCGATCCTTCTCTCCGAGTGGAATAGAAAAGCTCAGGTACAGGCTGTCATCGGTACGGCGGTTGAATTCGGTGCGGTAGGCCGATAAATTCGCGGCAATGCCTTTAAATGCACCAATATCAAGGTACTTGTTAAGTGAAATCCCGTAGCGATCCTGCTGCGTTTCATTCCAGTAGGTTTGGCGCGTATAGGTGACGTAGGTCGATAGCCCACTTAGTACGGAGGATGATTCCTGCGTCGCGAAGTTTTTTGACAGCGTAATGGTGTAGCGCTCTTTTTCATTGCGATAGCGGCTATCAAAATTCAGCGCATAGAGATACTGCGCCATGCTCATGTAGGTCTTCTCTGAAAAGCGGTAGCCCGCAAAACTGATCTGGCTATCGATCGAGTTGAAGTATTTAGACCAGTTGAGCGAGAAAGCATGTCCCATTTGCGACGAGTACGGTGCCGGGAGCGTGGCGCGTGACTGCGTGACGTCAGCGGATAGCGCGCCCAGCAGGTAGAGGTTTTTCCCGATGCCCGTAGACCAGGACTGATAGCCATCGGACAAAATAGTGCCGCCGTACACCGACCACGCGTTGGATAATCCCCATGAGGCTTCGGCGGCAGAAAAGGCCGGACCTTGCAGACGATGGTTGGTATTCGAGGGCTTACCGGCGGCGAGTTTATACTGCACATGTCCCGGCCGAGTCAGGTAAGGCAGGTTGGCCGATTCGGTCTGGAACGTCGTCACCGTACCGTCTTCTTCCGTCACGCTGACATCCAGCGTCCCGCTGACGCCGTTTTTCATATCCTGAATCGCAAAGGGGCCGGCAGGCACGGTGGTTTCATAAATCAGCCTGCCATTTTGCGTGACGGTCACCGTCGCGTTTGATTTGGCGACGCCGCGAATTTCGGGCGCGTAGCCACGCAGCGAAGGGGGAAGCATGTTATCGTTATTGGCTAATGAGATGCCAGTAAAGCGATAGCTATCGAACAGGTTGCTGCTGAAATACATTTCCCCCAGCTTGAGGTCGGCTGAAAGCGTTGGCAGCGGACGATAGGCGTAAAACTGATCCCACGAGAAACGATCGCTATTCGAGTTGCGCGATTTTTGCAGAAAATAGCGGTAATCAGCACGATAGCGCCAGGCTCCCTGGTTGAATCCGGCCGTGCCGTAGCTGCTGAGATAGTGTGATGTGCCTTTGCCGTTGGTATCACGACGTACGTTCCCGACGAGGTTGTAGTCCAGTAGCGCACCGCCGATACCATGATCCCATTGCTCGGGCGGAATCCAGTTGCGATCGCTGTACATCAGCCATGCCTGAGGAATCGTAATATTCAGCGTTCCCATTCCTATCTGGTTAGAGACTTTAACGCCAGCAATGGGGGTCAGATCGACGCACGCGCCGTTATTCCATAATTCGATTTTGTCGCGTGCTTCTTTTTTCAGCGCCAGTTTATCGACGAGTTCAGGCGGAAGGCAGGCCGTTGGGCGAGAGCGATTATTGCCTTCCGGCAGATAGTTAACGATCAACTGCTGTATTTCACGCGAGTTCACCTTTAGGGATAAAAGATAAGCGCCGGGCGTGACGTATTCGGGATCGGAAAAATGGCTAAGATCAATTTCACTACGATCGTCGACATCCAGTACGTTAACGTTAAATTCCGTTGCACTAAGCGATGTTGTATTCAAAGAAAAAATAAAAATACCGCCGCGAAATAACGCGGATTTTATTTTTTCTTTGAACGTAATATTCTTCATTGCCATAGGAATATCTACTTGAATAGATGCCGCATTGTGGTTATTCATGCATATCAAGCGATATGGGGAATAATGTAGGTATAGGGGAGGAGGCCTCCCCATTTGATTGCTTATACCCTGTTGTTAGCGCAACGGAATTTTATTGATAGGACACAACAAAATTAGCCGTGCTGACGAAGGAACCTGTCGTGATTACCGGTGATTTCCCTTCCTGTGGCGTTGGGAGTTTTGCGACATAAGACGTGAAGGAGAAAATATTATCCCCATTTGCCAGCGGAGTAGCGGGTACGGCTGGTGTGGTTCCGTCGAATTTAATTTTTTCACCGCCTCGCTCTACGGCAATGCCTGCACCAGCTGCGCTGCCGTTTAATGCCAGCAGTTGATTATTGGTACCCGATGCTACGCCGCCGGAGAAAACAATTTTAGCGCTGGTTACTGTATCCAGGCTGCAATCTTTTAAGGTGATATCAAACTGCTTCATTTCTGAGGTGCCACCCTTTTCCAGCACGGTTTTGCTGATTTCGCCAAACTCGATCGTTTGATGCAGATCGTCTTGAGATACTGAGCAAGGTGTATCAATAATTTTTCCCTTAAATGTCACCGATCCATTATGTGAATCTGCGGCATGTGCGCTGACAGAAAAAATGACGGAGATAAGGGATGCTAGGGTGATTTTTGATAATTTCATATTGTGCTCTCTCTGTGGGTTACTTTTTTAAAAGTGAATGTTGAAACGTGAACGCTACTCTCATGAATGCTCAGTGCATTCATGCATAATGCCTTCTCTTTTGTAATGTCTCTGTTGATTGACTGGAGGTTCGCCGGTTTTTCAGATGGTGAATATACTTACCCGCCTGCCCAGTCGATTACTCAGGAACGTGGTTAATGGTAATAATGGGGGGGGGCATGGTCAAATGTATTGATTTGAATACATTTATTTAGATTTTATTTTTTAAATTTACATTTATTTAGGTTTTTATTCTGTTGTGATATTTTCTTATTTCAACACTATCTCAATGGGTAAATATCGTTTTTATACATAAATCATTTTAATTCAATATGTTATTTGCTATTTTTTTTCCTTGTGTGGCAATGATGTAAAATTTCTGTCGTTATTATAAAAATAATGAAATGTCTTTTTTTTATATGGATCTTAAACGAATGATAAATAACCTTTGACAATAAATAAGTAAGTTTTTATCCTTGCGAAGATAGGCCTGTCAGCTTATGTATATAATTTATTTGCTTTTATAGATGACGTATCTATCAAGCTACTTATTATAACAAACGAATAACGCCTCTTAATCTTGATGGAAAAAGAACGTATGGTTTATTTTATTAATGATTTAATCATTTTTAATGAGGGAGATGGAACACTTGCATGGATAGAAACGTGAAAGCGAAGCAACCTCTTTGAGCTTTCCTATTTCTCGATTGCTCTGCTTGCTAATAGAGAATCAGGGGGTAACGTTAAGTCGTGATTTTTTGTTAAAGGAGGCGCTGGAAAAGCACGCGCTTTGCCCTTCTCTTAATAATCTCAACAACTATCTCTCTCTACTCAGAAAGGTATTACGCGAATTTGATCTTTCAGATTCGATTGTGACTATTCCTAAGTTGGGGATTGTTTTTAACGTTAACAGTATTGTTATCCAGCCAGCAATGGGTGAAGAACGAGAAGAGAAAGAAGCATTAAATCAGGATGTTGAGGAGGGTTCTTGTGAAGGAAAAAAGCCATTTTCTATAGAACATTACGCCATTCCTGAACCCGTAAAAAAACAGCAATACATCAAGTTCTTTCTCATCTGCGCAACGGTAGTGGGGATTTTCCTGCTCACGCTGGAGAACGTAAATCGTTTCCCGTATAGGCATCTTGTCGATGTGAAGATGAACGGGAAATGCGATCTTTTCTATTTATATGATAGCGTTGGCTATCCCCTCCCGACCGACTATGAAAACCTGTGTTCAGATAACACATTGTTCTTTCTGCCGAAAAAAAGCGTTATATCTGAAATGCTGGATAAGAAGAGTGAAATCGTTATTTCCTGCAAGAAGGATGGGAAGGGATGTGTAACTTATGTTAATAATTAAAGTTAGGAAGAAGATTCTTTGCACCATGTTGGTGCTTTTTATTGCATTCTCTCTGGGAACCCTTTTTTATTTAAAGAGTAATTTACACAGAAAACCGCTGGTCTGTCAGGCTGAGATAAAGCTCTACATAGAAGATCGGCAAATCAGAACGGAATATGATGTCTATTTTTATCTCAATAAACAAAACAGAGCACTGGTTTTGGTCAACGGTCTTTATATTGGCGAGGATAGCGTGCCGCTGACGATTCGGCGCACGTTCAGCTTTGATTCTGTGTGGGATGGCAACCGTCTGGTGGTGCACAATATCGCGATGAATAAAAATATTAATGATAATGCCCCCGATGAAGCGATTCCGATATTAGCTGAAAATGATGTCGTCCAGTTCGAAATGCTGACGAAGCATGCTTATCTGATTAGTACCGTTCAATCCAAGATGGCGTGTAATATCCGCGATTAATGCGTGTGGAACAAGAGCACGCATTAATCGCGATGCGGGGTGTACTGACTAAGCGTTTCACAACACGCGTTGTATAAAATCATCAATATCTTCAGTCGCTTGCTGAAAATCAGCGGGATCAGGATTAATAATCAAATGATCGGAGTAGCCGTTTAACAGCGCGCCTAGCTGGCGGGAAACGCGCTGAGTATCGGTATTTTTAAAGACACCGGCCGCGACGCCTGATGCGATGATCTCTTCCAGTAAGGCAAACCATTTCTCTGCCATTATATGGGCAAGTTCTGCGTAAGCGGCATTGTGAACAGCCAACTGCCATAGCGCTCCATACAGATTCCAGATGACGTCAGTCGTATCCGGCAGGTAATTCTTCACCAGCTCATGCAGTTTTTCTCTCGGCGTCAACGTGGCGATTTCTGCTGCGACGTTTTCCAAATCTGCCTGCATGAATGCCGTTAGCGCCTCAATTGATAGCGTCTGCCAGTCAGGGAAGTAGTGATAAAGATGGCTGCGCGAAATACCAACGTGTTCCGCCAGTTCGCGCGTTGTGACTTTCTCTATACCTTTCTCAATAAACAGCTCGATTGCGCCATCAAGGATTTTGTCTTTTAGCGCTGTCGTCGTCTCTTTCATTACTGTCCCCGCGTTGACTTTGAGCAATTGCTCAAATACAATTTTTGCTCTTGAGCAACCGCTCAAGTATAACTCTGTTAAATATGATTCTCATGCAAACCCATAATATCAGCGAACCGGTCAAGGTTTCGCATAGTGCCGCTGTCACCCTTAAAAAACTCGGAAAGCTGCATGGCAAAAAACTAATTCTCACTCTGCTGTTAGTCGTGGCGGAGAATGTGACTTATCTGCTTTATCCCCTGATGGCGGGCTTCGCCATTAACGCGATTCTGAATGCTCAGCCCTGGCACGCGGTGCTGTATGCGCTGATGGTGTTTATTATGTGGGTGATTGGCGCGGCACGGCGCAGCGTGGATACTCGCACGTTCGCCCGTATTTATGCTGCGCTGGCCGTGCCGGTGATTCTGGCGCAGAGAAAAGAAAACCATAACCACTCAACTATTGCGGCCCGCGTGGCGCTCTCACGGGAGTTCGTGGATTTTTTTGAAATCCACCTTCCGGTGCTGATCACGTCGCTGGCGTCTATCATCGGTGCGGCGGTGATGTTGCTGGTGATTGAGTTCTGGGCGGGCGTGGCCTGCATCGTCATTCTGCTGTTTTTTACGTTGTTCCTGCCAAGCTACACCCGCAAGAACGAAGTACTGTTCGGTAAATTAAATAACCGTCTGGAAAAAGAGGTTGGTTTTGTCAGCAGCGCGACGGCGGCTTCATTGACCAAGCATTATCATGTGTTGGCTGGTCTGCGTATTCGTCTGTCGGATCGTGAGGCGCTGGGCTATTTGGCTATCGGCGCCGCGGCTGCCGTCCTGTTTTCACTGACGATCCTGCATATGACGCTTAATGGCGGAACCAATGCGGGGCATATCTATTCGGTGATGACCTACATGTGGATGTTTGCCATGAGTCTGGACGACGCGCCCGGCCTGTTAGAAAAATACTCGCAGCTCAAAGATATTGGTAAGCGTGTAGATACGGGCGCGGTATGAGTGAGTCGCGTTTGCGGACGAGGGGATAATGCGCCTTTCCCCCGTTAAATAAGAAACCCAGCGATATAGCTGGGTCTCTGAATCCGTGTTCGCGGCTTCTTTCTGCTACGCCTCTTTCAATGGCAGTGTCGTCATGCAGGTCTGACTGTCGTCATAGGTCGCAAACGGTGAGCTTGCCACGCGTCCCTGATAGGTGACATTAATCGTTCCTTCCATATTGCGCGGTAACCATACGCCAACAAAACCGTTCTGATGACTGTTTAGGGTTTTCTGCACGATAACATTACCGGCTTTATCCGTGATTTTTACATCAAACGCCGTATTCGCTAGCTCACCCTGACACCCAGATAAACTGTGGTTAAAGCAGGGATGGGTTTGCTGAATATAAGGGGCAAATGAGAGATAGAATTTATTTCCCAGCGGATAGCTATACTGCTGCTGCCCATCGGATAATTTCAGTTCTTTGCTGGTAATCGACGCGCTGTAGGGCAACGGTCTTGCCTGCGGCGATTGATCGATCGTATCGACGATCTGCTCGACGCTTTTCCCCGCCAGCCCTTGTTTAGCCAGAAACGCGTTGGCGTCAGTCGCCGCGGCGAAACCCGGCCCGCTCAACGTCAGCGCGAGCAGTGCCGCCATCATCTTTATCTTCATCATCATTTCCCCTCAATAGAGTCATTAGCTTGGAATCACAACTTATGACGTTACACCTTCCCCCTACGGGAAGGTCAAAAGGTGGGGGGTATAGAAAGGTAAATTAATGTATTTACTTATTTTTTATTGATTTTGGTCAATTTTAAATCAGAGTGAAGGCGGTGATATCAGCGCCATTATTGATGTGGGTCATGAGGCAGGTTTTTACGCCTCATTTACTGACCCGACCAGTAAAACTCGATACGGATCCCGCTTGGCTCATAGCACATCATATGCATTGCTGGGCCGCCACTAATCAAAGCGGGTGCGAATTCAATGTTGATGTTATGCGCTGATAATTTCTCAGCGATCTCAAACAGCGTCGCTTTGCTATCAACCTTAATGGCAAGATGATGCAAGCCGACATGACTTTTTCGATCGAACTGAACCGGCTCGGTGGTTTGTGCCTGCCAAAGAGTGAGCATTACCGTTCCATCGCTGACAAAAATAGCGGGATAATCCTCTTTTCGTTTTACCTATTTCCATCCCAGAAGCGTGGTAAAAAAGTGCGCGCTTTCTTCCAATGCTGATACCGTCAGACCAATATGGTGAACGCCTTGTGTGAGTGGTGAGTTCATGGTTACTTCCTCAATGAGAGATAAAGCCAATAGGGACTGCTTTACTGATGTGCGATAGGCACCGAGTTATTGCTGAGAAGGATGGGGAAAGGCTAACCGTCTGGCGTGCTGGCGATAAACATCTTCGCCGCTGGTTAGGCCAATAAATTCTGCTCTCACGATCATCCCTTCGATAAAAGTCATGATAGCTTCGATTTTGTCTTCTTTTTCTGGTTCTTCGGCAGTGAATATCGATAGCAAGAGTGACTTGATCCAAGTTTTATGACGCAGAGCCAGAGCCGTAATAGCTTCATCTTGCCCTTTAAACTCAGCCAGCGCATGCATGAACATACACCCCTTAAAGTTCACGGTTCGGAACCAGGAAAAATGCCAGTCCATCACGGCATCCAGACGACTTTCCGCATCGTTAGCGCCAGATACCGCGCTGGCTAACCCTTCCTCAAAGTGCGTATGTCGGCGAGCTAGCACGGCTTCAATCAGCTTATTCTTTGAGCCGAAATGGCGATACATGGATGTTTTGGAGACTCCCGCCTTATCCCGAATTAAATCAACGCCAACGGCGGTATAGCCAAATTCGTTAAATAGCGCTTCGGCGATATCTAAAATGTGCTCTCTCTTACCCATGCTCTCTTTCATCGTTTTTTCACCAATGATAGGTTGTTTTTATGTGTACAGATCTGTACTCTCCAACTGCACGTGTACAGATCTGTACACTCAATGTAGCACAGCAATTTCATAACACGCATGTTTTTATCAGAGGATGGGCCATGAAGAGACTCAGAGGGGGCGGTGCTTTGCCACCAAAACCAACATTTATCCAATTAATGAAAGGGTTAGTTGGTGGGAGTATAGGGATTCTGATCCTAAGCTATGTGGGGCAGTCCAGCGGTGTACCTTGGTTGATGGCACCCTTCGGGGCAACTTGCGTCATTTTATTTGCTGCGTCAGCGTCGCCATTCGCACAGCCAAGGAACGTTATTGGGGGACATTTCATTACGTCTGCTGTGGGGCTGATTGCTTTATATGGATTCGGCGACACTCTCGTTGTGTTGTCATTGGCTGTTGGCGTAGCAACAATGCTGATGCAATATTTTCGCGCGGTTCACCCACCGGCTGGTGCCAACCCGTTGGTTATCATTCTGGCAGGGAAAAGCGCCGTGGGGTTTGAGTTTTTAGTCACGCCCGTTTTATTGGGGAGCATTGTGCTGGTGGCGATCGCCGCTGTGATCAATAACTATGCCGAGGAAAGCAACTGGCCTGCGTATTGGCACGGTATAGGACAGCGTAAGCGCTAGCCCTGAGGTGGCTTTAATCCCTTATTTCTTCTAGCCGGATGGTCGATGGCTGATTACCGTTCGGCCAAACGGATGATATGTTTTTAGCCTCATTTCAGCATACTTTGCATATCGCTATAAATGACGAGCTAGATCGTAAATTCCATCCTTGCTATGAAATCAGAGAATAAAGGGAGAAATATGAATTCCGCTGAGCATATTAGAAGTATTTCAGAAATCATGATGATGCCTTTGGCTGCAAAAGCATTATGCGTCGCAGCGGAAATAGGGGTAGCAGATAAAATTGGGGAGCAGGGGGCAACTATCGCTGAATTGGCAAAGGAATGTCAGACGAGTGAAAAAAACATTTTTGATATTATCAAGGTGCTTGAGATATTTGGTTTTTTTGAAGTGCAAGATGCCAGTATTATTAAGAATAACGCACGTTCTGCGTTGCTGATGTCGGATCACCTAAGCTCAATGAGGCATTTCTGTATGTTGTTCGGCAATGAATACTATCAGGGATTTGATGGGCTATTGCATACGAGTCGTACGGGGGAGTCGGGATTTAAACAGATATTTGGGCTGACATTATATGAGCATCTGGCGCACTCCGCATCACGAGCAGAAATTTACGATCTTGCCATGCGGGATTTATCTCGCCCGGTGGGGAATGTACTGGCGAAAGAATATGAGGCTCTTTTTAAAAAGGTCGGTAGCGTTGTTGATATTGGTGGGGGTAGCGGTGTTATTCTTACTGAGCTTATAAAGCAGTATCATCATCTAACCGGCTGTCTTTTCGACATGACCGGCGTCTGCAATCGAAGTGAAAAGCGTGTCGCACAGTACTATCCTGAATTGAAAGAAAGAATGATTTTCACTCCCGGCAGTTTCTTTGAGGCAATTCCTTCTGGTTATGATGTCTATCTGCTTAAAAACATATTGCATAACTGGAACGACGATTTCTGCCTGAAGATATTAAAAGCCATCGCGCAATCAATTGGGAATTCGATGCTATTAATCATCGAACCTCTGCTAGAGCATGAAGAAACCTCACCAAGATTATTAATGAATGCGCTTTTTCAATCCGTTATCTGCCAGGATGGTACGCGATACAGAACGTTGAAAGATTTGGAAGATATTCTGACGTTAAGTGGATTAATCATCGTTGGCAAAAAGAAAATAACTACTGGTCATACGGTCGTTGAAATTAAATTAAACTCTGTGTCACAGAGTTGATTATTGAAAATGCTCTATTTTTCTACGTTTTCCTCATGGTTTTCTGATGACTACTGTTATTAAAGACATGTTATTAAAAACAGTATTGACACTGTTTTTAAAACCCGTAGATTAGTTGCTAACAGCGATGAAGTTTAAGTCTGCTGTGATGTTAAAGACATCAAATATGTTTTTAATGATTATTTTGCGATACAGGTCACGAAATATTTTTGTATGGGTAATCGATGTTGAGAAAAGTTCATACTCTCACTCGATGATGCATTAAGGCCACGTAGTCAGTATCGACAATCGCAAAAGTGGGGCGAAAGCGCGATGATGTAAGGCCATGATTTTGTTTTATTGTTTGCGATTAGAGGTTGATTAAGTTAGTCGTAAAATATCGCAACGGAAGTAAGGCCACGCATCAAAGAATTAATATCGCGATGGGGGATGTACTTGTTAACCTGCCATGTTTTTGAATGGTGATAAGGTTGGCAGAGTGTTTAAATCAGTAAGTATAGGGGAGGTTTAGCTAATTTTAGTGCCCAATATTATCTGTTATAAACGTGTACATTTGAAGCTGTATCAATAGTAGTAAAATGTATTAAGTCAATGAATGTTAAATCTTAAATCTGCAGTACCTTAAAAGCCCTGGCTAACATAGTCAGGGCTTTTATCATTTTGAACCGTTGCAGCATCAAGCTGTTATTTCAGGTGTTTTTGCAACTTGTATTCGGTCGCTAATGCACTGATTCGTCAGTATCAGCCGCTGCTGAAAGATTTATAGCCGAGCGGGGGAACGTTCGATTCCCCATGCTGGATGCCACACCCGCGCTAGGGTGTGGAATGCCGTTTTATTGCGTGCGAACTCGCACACCCGCAAAAACAATCACCATTGCCGATACCAGCAATAATCCGCTGCCAGCAAACACACCGCTGGCCCCATTGAGGTCAAATATTACCCCGCCACCCGCTGCGCCTGCCCCGATGGCAAACTGGATCGAGGCCACCAGTAATCCCCCCGCGCTTTCGGCTTCGTCCGGTACGGTTGTCGCAAGCCAGGTTGACCAACCTACGGGAACCAGACCAAACGCAAACCCCCACATCGCCACCAGCAGACCATCCAGTATTGCCAGATGTCCGAAGGCCACCATGGTGAGCGCCAGAATGCCCATGATAAAAGGCACCAGTGCCAGCGTCAGGCGTAAGTTTCGCGCCAGTAGATAACCAGCAATCGAGGTACCAACAAAATTGGCGAGGCCAAAGCCGAGTAAAATCAGAGAAATACTTTCGACGCTTGCCTGCCCGACGGTTTCCAGGAACGGGCGCAGGTAGGTAAAGAAGGCGAAATGTCCGCTAAAAATCAGCACGGTTGCCAACAACCCGCCGATCATGCCCGGACGACGCAGCACGCGAAGCAGTGTTCCCAGGCTACCGCTGCTTTCTGGCTTCATTGATGGCAATACCCAGAGCTGCCACAACAGCGCCAGAATGCTCGGCAGAATGCAGAGGATAAAGACGTTTCGCCAGCCAATCAAACTCCCCAAATAGCTGCCAAGCGGCGCGGCAACGACGGTGGCAATCGAGACGCTGGAGAAGATCACTGCCAGCGCTTTAGGCACTTTATCCTTAGGCACAAGGCGCATTGCTGTGGCGGTGGACATGGCCCAGAACCCACCAATGGCAACGCCTAGCAGTAAACGTCCGAATAGCAACACATGCAGATTGGGGGCAAACGCCACCAGCAGGCTGGAGATGATTTGCAGCACCGAGAAAAACATTAACACCCAACGGCGGTCGATGCTTTTGGTTGCCGATGTGATGAGCAAACCGGTCACCAGCGCGACCAGCGCCGTCGCGGTCACCGCCTGACCCGCCATTCCCTCAGTGATGCCTAAACTGGCCGCCATCGGCGTTAATAAACTGGCTGGTAAAAACTCAGCCGTAATCAGGCCAAACACCCCCAGTCCCAGTGAATAGACGGCTCGCCAGGCGGGTTTTGTGGGCGCGATGGCCTCACTCGCCGCGATACATGAATTCATCTGTTGCTCTCCCGTTAGAAAAATGTGACAACCGTCACAAAGCATAGAGTGTTCCTCGTGGACGATCTATGACATATAATCTTCACTTATTGATTATTCGTCCGGAGTTGCCATCATGACCGTTCAGTCACCCGATTTGATCAGCGAGCTTCTGCGTGGGATGCGTCTTTCCGGGGTGAAATATAGCCGAATTGAAACCTATGCCCCCTTTGGTGTGGCGTTCGACTATGTGCCCGGCAAGGCGCAGTTTCATTTTGTCAGCCAGGGCACGGCGCTGCTACGCATGGAGAGTGGCGCGACGTTTGTGCTAAAAAGCGGGGACGCACTGTTTATCCCCAACGGGAATTCGCATGCGCTGCTCTCTGATGAAAAGGCTGACGTCACGCCGGTGTTGGCATTTCCAAGCGAAGCGATTTGCAATTCGGTGTGTGCGATCGGCTGTGAACCGTGCCCCGATACCGAAAACACGGTGATTTTCAGCGGATGCATGGATTTTGAGCTGGGCGGAATGCAGCCGCTGATCAAAGCGATGCCGGAAGTCATGATGGTGAGCCGCCTGATGTCGACCTGGCCGGAAATCCATCCAATTCTTGCGGCCATGGAACGTGAGTCGATGACGCGTCAGGTGGGCTTTGCCGGCATTCTGGCGCGGCTGGCCGATGTCGTCGCGGCGCTCATCGTACGCGGATGGGTTGAAGCCGGCTGCGGTAAGGCGACGGGCTGGGTGCAAGTACTGCGCGACCCGCGACTGAGCCGGGCGATTTACGCGATGCATCAGCAGCCGGGCGTAAACTGGAGCGTCGCGGAATTGGCAAAAGAGGCGGGCACTTCCCGTTCCGTGTTTGCCGAACGCTTTCTCTCCGCAACCGGTACGACACCCGCGAAATACCTCAGCGAATTGCGCATGCGTCTGGCTGTCCAGTACATCCGTCATGAGCATCAGACGATTGAAACGGTGGCGCTGCGTCTGGGTTACGGATCGCTGGCAGCGTTCAGCCGGGCATTTAAACGCATCGTGGGCCACGCACCGGGAGCGCTGCGGGAAATCAGTCAGGTTTCTGAGGAGGTTTGATGGGGATTGATATTTGCAGCTAACGTGGCCATCGTATCGATCGTTGTTGGCGCTGGTATGTGAGCATCCCGGTAAACCAGCCCATTCATTTTTTAGCGCTCTGCCGACATAATACAGAATGAAGAGCATAACGGCTGATGGTGTCGTTATGCTTTTGCCGTTTAAATCATCACGGATAATCCAGATACTTCCCCCGCCAACAATAACCCATCAAGATAAATAGCCTACGCCAAAAGACGAATTTCTTTTTTTATCTCTGCTGTTATTTTTAAAAATGTTCATAGCAACAATGTATGTCTGATGAATATCATTTTAATGAGGAGATAAAGATATGCCATCTATTTATTATCGCGGAGATAATCGGACCATTGGGGACATTCAGAAAACCGGGTTCCAGCCACAAATAGAGTCGTGCCGAGGGAGAACACCACTCCAGGCAATAGCGTATATTCAGAAAATTATTAAAGATAACAATTTCAAAAGCCTTGCGGATATTGGTGCTTATATTATCAGTAACTCAAAAGGTGACTCTGTTTCCACCTCTTGTGTCCTGGATGGCGCATCCTACGGGACGTATAAGTATCAAATCACTGCACCGCAGAATGCCCTGTATTTTGAATTCAACCTCGATGGTAGCGTGGGCGTACAGCAGCCAGATCAAGGGAATATGTTCGGGCGCAAGCCGTACTACATTTTAACCAACGTTAACCCGGCGCTCAGTCAGTACGTTATTGTTGGCACACGGACTGCCACACAGGAAGCCACGTTTTTTACTGATATCCCCAGTGGCTGGGTAACGTTACTGAGTTAATTGCATCTCATCATTGTAATTATCGTAACGTAATGATGCGTCATTTTTTATCGGGGTTAAAAATCTGAATATTTTTTTCGATGTCATCAATCTTATGGCTATATATACCCTAAATAATTCGAGTTTCAGGAAGGCGGCAAACGAAGGAATCCCGATGAGCTTACTCAGGTAAGTGATTCGGGTGACTGACAAATCTGCCAGAGGCAGGTTTGAACGCTGCTTGCAGCGGCCCCAACGGGGCGAGGTCCACGTAAGTGTGCCGAGTAGCGCAGCCAACGCACATGCAACTTGAAGTATGACGGGTATATAATCGAATATCGCGTTCAGCGCCTCTTCTCTGCTGACAAACGCTTTTCCACACATCAGCCCCGTTTTCCGCGTGTGATAATCGTAACAGCAACACAAGAACAGAAAATAGATGTAAGTCCTGAAATACCGTCAGGGCACCGCTCAGGCAACGGCTCCAGGCTGCTGTCGACCACAAACCTCGGTTTGCGGCTTCTCGATTTTTTGCCACACGTCATGGCGGTGTTCTCCAGCCGGAAATGACACCACATCGTCGATACCCCTTGTTGCTAGCGCAGAAACCTCTGCGTGACACGCGACGGAAGGTAATTGCAGGCCCTGAATATTCATTATTGTTGATGGCTTGTAGGCATAATCTTAGCGTTTCACTGTCGCACTAAACATTCTCTTTTAAGGCGCACTAGCCCTTGGGGAAAATATTGCTATGACGGTCACAAACACACCACAGTCGTGCGAAAAATACGGTGTCGTTAACCCTACGTTTATCTTCAAAATTGATTATCCATCCACTTTTACTTTACTGTCGTGCACAGTTCAAAACCGTAACTATTTTAGTGGTGGATAATTACCTGGCTAACTATCTGTATCGATACACCACTGCATGTAGAACCGTAAAATCAACCGCTAAACAATGGCATTGTAGACACAGAAAGGGGTGGTTAAATGGCTGATAGTTTCCAGAATGAAGTGCCAAAGGCACGTATTAATCTAAAACTTGATCTGCATACGGGGGGCGTAAGCAAGAAAACTGAACTTCCCCTGAAATTACTTGTGGCGGGCGACTTCAGTAATGGACAGGGATCTGCCCCACTATCTGAGCGCAAAAAAGTTAATCTGAATAAAAACAACTTTGACAACGTGTTATCCGAATTTTCCCCCTCAATAAACCTTTCTGTAGCAAATACCCTGGCCGGTGACGGTAGCGAAGACAACATCAGTCTGACATTCCAGAACATGAAAGACTTCGAACCTGAACAGATTGCCCGTCAAATCCCGCAACTCAAAGCCATGCTTGCCATGCGCAGCCTGCTCCGCGACTTAAAAGCAAACCTGCTGGACAACGCAACCTTCCGCAAAGCGCTGGAGAAAATCCTGCTCGACCCAACGCTTAGCGCTGAACTGCGCAGTGAGTTGTCTGCCCTGGCGCCGAAACAGCCATAACGGTCGCGATACTTAACGGATTAATGAAGGAAATGCTGATGTCTGTAAAAAATGAGAATGCCGCTGGTGGCGAGAGTGTGGTGCTTGAACGTCCTGCTGTTGGTGGGGTTTATGCGTCCCTGTTTGAAAAAATCAATCTGAACCCGGTGTCCGAGCTGAGTGCGCTGGACATCTGGCAGGATGCGCAGGCGATGTCGGATGCGACTGCGGATGAACGTTTAACGGCTGGGATGCAGGTTTTCCTGGAGTGCCTGACAAAATCGGGCTCAAAAGTTGAGAAGCTCGACAAAAACCTGATTGACCATCATATCGCTGAGCTGGACTACCAGATTAGTCGTCAGCTTGATGCAGTCATGCACCATGAGGACTTTCAGGCGGTAGAAAGTCTGTGGCGCGGGGTGAAATCTCTTGTCGACAAAACTGATTTCCGCCAGAACGTGAAGGTTGAACTGCTGGATATGTCCAAAGCAGACCTGCGTCAGGACTTCGAAGACTGCCCGGAAATCATCCAGAGCGGGCTGTATAAACATACATATGTTGATGAGTATGATACACCGGGTGGAGAGCCGATCGCCGCGCTGGTTTCTGCCTACGAATTTGATGCTTCCGCGCAGGATGTCGCGCTTCTGCGCAACATATCTAAAGTGTCTGCCGCAGCGCACATGCCGTTTATCGGCTCAGCCGGCCCGAAATTTTTCCTCAAGGACTCAATGGAGGATGTGGCGGCCATCAAGGACATTGGTAACTACTTTGACCGCGCCGAGTATATCAAATGGAAGTCGTTCCGTGAAACAGACGATTCCCGCTATATCGGTCTGGTGATGCCGCGTGTACTGGGCCGCCTGCCGTATGGTCCGGACACCGCACCTGTACGTAGCTTCAACTACGTCGAAGAAGTGAAAGGCCCGGATCACGACAAATACCTGTGGACCAACGCCTCGTTTGCCTTTGCGTCTAACATGGTGCGCAGCTTCATCAACAACGGCTGGTGCGTACAAATCCGTGGCCCACAGGCCGGTGGTGCCGTTCAGGATCTGCCTATCCATCTGTATGACCTCGGTACGGGCAATCAGGTGAAGATCCCGTCTGAGGTGATGATCCCGGAAACCCGAGAGTTTGAATTCGCCAATTTGGGCTTTATTCCCCTAAGTTACTATAAGAACAGAGATTATTCCTGTTTCTTTAGCGCCAACTCCACCCAAAAGCCAGCACTTTACGATACCGCCGATGCAACGGCAAACAGCCGTATCAATGCGCGTCTGCCGTACATCTTCCTGCTGTCGCGTATTGCTCACTACCTGAAGCTGATCCAGCGTGAAAATATCGGGACGACCAAAGACCGCCGTCTGCTGGAACTTGAGCTGAACACCTGGGTTCGCAGTCTGGTGACGGAAATGACCGATCCGGGCGATGAGTTGCAGGCTTCTCACCCGCTGCGCGATGCGAAAGTGATTGTGGAAGACATCGAAGACAATCCGGGCTTCTTCCGTGTCCGACTGTTCGCCATCCCGCACTTCCAGGTGGAAGGGATGGACGTCAATCTGTCGCTGGTATCTCAGATGCCGAAAGCGAAATCATAAGCAAAGGCAGGAAGCCAATGAAAACGGAACAACCGTTATGGGGCAGGGGCCAGATGGTCTCTCCCCAGCACTTCCAGCAACAGGCCGCGTATGCGTCCTGGTCTGCGGAATGCATCGCCCGACTGGGTCTCTCCCATCCCTGGGGGATGATTGATGCCACTTTCGAACCGGATGCACTGAAACTGGGCCGTCTTCAGGCCTGTCATCTGCACATTCGTTTCCCCGACGGGACGCTTATCGACACGGATAATGCCGACGATCTGCCGCCGGTGTTGGCGCTTGAGGGGGAATCACAGGACGTGGTGGTGGTTCTGGCGCTTCCACTGCTGAGGGCGAATGGCGGCAACTGCCTTAAACCCGATGAGGTGGCCGAGCGCCCTGTTCGCTATCGCCAGCGCTGGCGGGATGTCCGCAACACCTTTGGGGAAGATATCCGTCAGATTGCAGTGATGCAGCCAGAGCTGACGCTGCGTTTCGCCCATCAGAACAACAGTGATTACCTGACCTGTCCGATTGCCCGTCTGCGGCAGGATTCGCAGGGAAGCTGGGCACTCGATGAAACCTATCTTCCGCCACTGCTGACTCTGCAGGGCAGCCGCTGGCTGGTGACCCAGTTGGAACAGTTGATGACGCAACTGCGTGCCCGTCTGATTCGCCTGATGGATATGCGTCGTGAAAGTAATGAGCGCATGGCCGATTTTGCCGTGGCTGATGTGTCGCTGTTCTGGCTGCTCAATGCCCTGAACAGTGCTGAGCCAGTGCTGGGACAGTTTCAGCGCCACCCGCAAAGTCCGCCTGAGCGTCTGTATCCTGAGCTGGCAAGGCTTGCGGGTAGCCTGCTGACCTTCTCGCTGGAACATCAGGTCAGTGCTATTCCGGTCTGGCAGCATGAGCAACTGAATAACGTCTTCCCGCCGCTGTTTGATTTATTGGGCGACCTGCTGGAAGCCAGCCTGCCGTCGCGGGTGGTGGCGATTGAGCTTGAGCATGATGCCCGCCTTCACTTCTGGCAGGCCCGTCTGCATGACCCACGCCTGCGCGAAGGGGCTGATTACTACCTTTCCGTGCGTTCGCCGATGCCAGTGGCACAGTTGCAGGAACAGTTCCCGCGCCAGTGCAAGGTCGGCAGTCCCGATCATGTCAGGAGTATCGTCAATTCATCACGGGTGGGCGTCCCTCTGACGCCACTGCGTCATGTGCCGGCAGCCATTCCACTGCGTCTGGAAAACCAGTATTTCAGCCTCGATGTCTCTCATCCTCTGGCCACCGAAATGCTCCAGAGCGGCACCTGTATGTTTTACGTTCCGGGAATGCTCGGCGAGCCTGAACTTGAACTCTTTGCGGTACTGAGAACATGAATGAGCGTAAACGCGGCGCGGCCGCGTCCATTGATATTGATGCCCTGCTGCAGGACACCTGGCTGCAGGTGATCAGCCTGCGCCATGGTCCGAAGTTTCAGGATGGAGAAGGGCGCACCTTGTGGGAGCGCTGCATTGCTGATGTCGAACGTGTGCAGCGTGAGCTGAAAGCGAGCGAACTCGATGAAGTCAGCTGTCAGCATATTCTCACGGCACAGTGTGCGCTGCTCGATGAGGCGGTCAAAGGTCGCGGTGTGGAGGATGACGCCTGTGTGCAGTGGTATGACATTCCCCTGCAGGGGCACTTCCTGGGCACCATGGATGCCGGTGATACGCTGTGCGATCGGATGCGCGACGTGCTGCGTGAATCGGCTCCTGACCACGCTGTCGTGACCTGCTTCCAGCGGGTCATGATGCTGGGATTCCTCGGTAGTTTCCGCTCTCTGAACGACCCGGAGCGCCAGAAACTCGTCAACGCACTCAGTGAACATGTCACGCCGTTCAGCTATCCACAAACCCACCCGGTACTGGCGGAAAGCCGTACCGGGCGGGGAATGGGCGGCTGGCTGGCGTCATGGCCTGTGCGTATCGGCTTGAGTGTGGTGGGAGTTGCCGCGCTCTGGTGGGGACTGAGTAACTGGCTGGATCAGATGCTGCTGACCCTGCTGCCGGGAGCCGTGAAATGAGTCCTGCACAACAGCGCGGGCTTGCGCTGTGGGCGGCCCTGCTGAGTGCAGTGGTCTGCTTGGGTTTCCTGCCGGTATCTCGACTGGTTTCTGTGCTCGTTCTGCTTACCGTTCTGGGGCTTATCCTGGCGTTCTGGGCTGTCGCCAGCCGTCGTGCGGAGCATGACGTCACCCTGCGTCTGGATGACCTCCCAGAAGCCACTTACCGTCAACCTGTGGTGCTGGTCTGTGGCGATCTGCCGCTGGCCTGGCCGCAGCAGTCACCGGTGCTTACGGTCACACAGGGTTGCTGGATCCGCGTGGAGGATCATCAGGATCTGGAGCAGGCAGCCCGCCAGGTACTGTGGCTGAGACCTGACTGGGGTCGTCAGCTGTCGGTGATGGTCAGTGTCTGCCCTCAGAAACACGCCGACAACGAAGCCCTGATCAGTCGTCTGCTGGCCCTGCGCTGGCAAATCAGCCAACTGCGTAAAGAAACGGGTCATTCTGTGCCGCTGGTTCTGAATGGTCAGGTTGGCTGCGCGATGACGAATGACATGCTCTGGCAGGCGGCTATCCTGGGGGAAGGGAGGAGGGGCTGGCGTGAGTCTTCAGCACCGAGCTCAATTGCTGCATGGGTCACCACCGGTGGGTCGCCTGCGATGCAGCAACAGGTGCTGATGAACAGCCTGATGAGCTGGTTCCATCAGCACGTCAACGCTGTCTTTATGGATGAGAACCCCGATGTTCCTGTCATTGCACCTGTTGCGGTGCTGTGGGGAATGGGACCGATCCTTGCCGGAAGTCTGGCCACATCGGCCTGGACGGCGTGGCTTTCTCGTCACACTGCGATGCAGCAGGTGGCGGGCTGGCAGCCGGTGGGAACGGACAGTACGGTTGTTTCCCCATTCCCAGATTTTATCCTGCCGCAGCTGCCGGAAGGGCGAGGCCTGACGCCGCATGGGCGTACCTGGCGTTGTGCGCTCGGGATTTTCACGCTGGCGGCCATTGCTGCGCTGCTCAGTAGTGGCTGGAACAATCGCCAGTTGCAGCAGCGTGTGAGCTTCGATATTGCCCGCTATGACCGTATCCCGATGCATGATTTCGGACCCAAAGCCGACGCTGTTGCCGTCCTGCGTGACGATGCGGCAGAACTGGATGACCAGGCGCGCAATGGCGTACCGGCGCGGATGAGCCTCGGTCTGTACCAGGGGGAGCGTCTGCGAATGCTTGTGCTGGATGCGATCCGTTCCTATGTGCCCCCGCCACCGCCGCCTAAACCGCAGCCGAAACCCAAACCGGTACCGAAAATTGTCCGCCTCGACAGCATGTCGCTGTTCGATTCCGGTAAATCCGTGCTGAAAGCGGGCTCCACCAAAATGCTGGTGAATTCACTGGTCGGCATCAAAGCAAAGCCGGGCTGGCTGATTGTTGTGTCCGGGCATACCGATAACACCGGTAATCCGCAACTGAACCAGACGCTGTCCCAGAAACGTGCCGAAGCGGTACGCGACTGGATGCGTGACACCGGCGACGTGCCGGAAAGCTGTTTTGCGGTGCAGGGCTATGGCGAAAGCCGCCCTGTCGCAACCAACGACACTCCGGAAGGGCGTGCGCTCAACCGCCGTGTCGAAATCAGTCTGGTACCGCAGGCCATGGCCTGTCAGATACCCGGCAAACACCCGGTGCCATCGCAGGGTGATGGCGCATCACAATTAAATGGAGAGTAATTCCATGGCAATTCCTGTTTATCTTTGGCTGAAAGACGACGGCGGTGCGGACATCAAAGGGTCTGTGGACGTTCAGGAGCGTGAAGGCAGCATCGAAGTGGTCGCTCAGGAACATAACCTGTACATCCCGACCGACAACAACACCGGCAAACTGACCGGTACCCGTATCCACACCCCGTTCCTGTTCACCAAGGAAATCGACTCGTCCAGCCCGTACCTGTACAAGGCCGTGACCACCGGTCAGACCCTCAAGTCTGCGGAATTCAAGTGGTACAAAATCAACGACGCGGGTCAGGAAGTGGAGTACTTCAACACCAAACTTGAAAACGTGAAAGTGGTGAAAGTGAATCCGGTGATGCACGACGTCAAGGATCCTTCTTTCGAAAAGCATAACCACCTAGAGCGCATTGAAC
This sequence comes from Pectobacterium odoriferum, assembly GCF_009931295.1. Classification (NCBI taxonomy): domain Bacteria; kingdom Pseudomonadati; phylum Pseudomonadota; class Gammaproteobacteria; order Enterobacterales; family Pectobacteriaceae; genus Pectobacterium; species Pectobacterium odoriferum. The sequence goes on from NZ_CP034938.1 coordinate 1,002,903, forward strand.
TGCGTTACGAAAAAATCACCTGGACCTACAAAGACGGCAACATCATTCATTCCGATTCGTGGAACGAACGCGCCACGGCGTAAGCCCGATGCGGATGGGATTTCCTGTCCGCAGTTTTTGCTGAGAGCCTGTCTGAAACGGGCTTTCAGCAAAGAAAACCACAAACTGCCAGCCGACCGTATGCGCTCTGGTCCCCCTTCGCGGGAAACAGCGATGGGCGGTAGCGTGTCCAGGAACCGACAAAGAGAGAGAGTCATGGAAAATCCAGCCATTCTGTTGCGACGTCTGAACCCTTACTGTGCCCGTGCGATGGACGGCGCGGCGTCGCTCTGCCAGACCCGTGCCCATGCGGAAATTTTGCCGGAGCACTGGCTGCTGAAGCTGCTCGAACAAGGGGAAGGTGACCTGACGGTGCTGGCACGTCGTTACGAATGGGATATGGATGCGCTGTGGCAGGCGTTGCTCGGCTGGCTGGATAATCAACCGCGTTCGGTACGCCACCGCCCGCAGCTGTCTGACGCCATTCAGACCCTGATGCAGGAGGCCTGGATGCAGGCCTCGCTTGCCGGAGAGGAGCGTATCCGCAGTGTGCACCTGCTGATGGCGCTGGTCGATAAGCCAAAGCTGGCTCGCTGTGACGGACTGTGGCCACTGCTGACGCTGGGGCAGAGTCAACTGGAACGTCTTCGCCCGCTGCTGGATACGCAGTCAGACGAACGGCCGGATCTACAGCTGGAAGCCGGGCTGGGCCAGGATCACGGCAGTGAGGTGGCGTTTGTGAGCCGTCCTGCGGGTGCAGAACTGAAAGAGGGGGAACTGAACCCGGCGTTACAGAACGCGCTGGATAAATTCACCCTCGACGTCACTGCCAAAGCCAAAGCGGGCAAGATTGATCCGGTGTTCGGCCGTGATACGGAAATCCGCCAGATGGTGGACATCCTCTCCCGTCGGCGCAAGAACAACCCGATCCTGGTCGGTGAACCGGGCGTCGGCAAAACGGCACTGGTCGAAGGCCTGGCGCTGCGTATTGCCGAAGGCAATGTACCGGAATCCCTCAAACCGGTTATCCTGCGCACCCTTGACCTCGGCCTGTTGCAGGCGGGCGCCGGCGTGAAAGGCGAGTTCGAACAGCGCCTGAAAAACGTCATCGATGCGGTGCAGCAGTCGCCGGTGCCGGTTCTGCTGTTTATCGACGAAGCCCACACTATCATCGGCGCGGGTAATCAGTCAGGGGGCGCGGACGCGGCGAACCTGCTAAAACCGGCGCTGGCCCGCGGCGAACTGCGCACCATCGCGGCGACCACCTGGTCCGAATACAAGCAGTACTTCGAACGCGATGCCGCGCTGGAGCGCCGCTTCCAGCGGGTGTTGGTGGACGAGCCGGACGATGACACGGCGTGTCTGATGCTCAGGGGCCTGAAATCCCGCTATGCCGAACATCACAGCGTGCACATCACCGACGATGCGGTGCGTGCCGCGGTCACCCTGTCCCGCCGTTACCTGACCGGCCGCCAGTTGCCGGACAAAGCCGTTGACCTGCTGGATACCGCGAGCGCCCGGGTGCGTATGAGCCTCGATACGGTGCCTGAACAAATTGTGCGCCTGAAAGCACAGCTGACCGCACTGGCGCTGGAAGAGCAGGCGCTGCTGGAAGATATCGCCGCCGGCAGCAACCGTCATGGTGGCCGACTGGGTGTGATTGAGCAGCAGCGGGCTGAACTGGACGCGCGTATTCAGGAGCAGGAAGGCCGATTCAGCAATGAAAAGGCGCTGGCACAGCAGCTGATGGCCAGCCGTCAGGACATCAGCCAGCAGGCTGAAATTGCTGACCTGCAACAGCAACTGGAGCAGGCGCAGCAGGGCGATGTGCTGGTTCAGGTGGATGTGGACACCCGCACGGTTGCCAACGTGATTGCCGACTGGACCGGCGTACCGCTGTCTTCCCTGATGAAAGACGAGCAGACCGAACTGCTGACGCTGGAAAATGAAATTGGCAGCCGTGTCGTCGGCCAGGATGTTTCCCTTGAGGCCATTGCCCAGCGCCTGCGCGCGGCGAAGACCGGACTGACGTCAGAGAACGGCCCGCAGGGCGTGTTCCTGCTGGTTGGCCCGAGTGGTGTGGGCAAGACCGAAACCGCGCTGGCGCTGGCGGATGTGCTGTACGGTGGTGAAAAATCGCTGATTACCATCAACCTGTCTGAATATCAGGAGCCGCATACCGTTTCCCAACTGAAAGGCTCACCGCCGGGCTATGTTGGCTACGGTCAGGGCGGTATTCTCACCGAAGCGGTACGCAAGCGCCCGTACAGCGTGGTGCTGCTGGATGAAGTGGAGAAAGCGCACCGCGACGTGATGAACCTGTTCTACCAGGTCTTCGACCGCGGCTTTATGCGCGACGGGGAAGGGCGTGAAATCGACTTCCGTAATACCGTCATTCTGATGACTTCCAACCTCGGCAGCGACCCCCTGATGCAACTGCTGGATGAACAGCCAGACGCCACCGAAGCAGACCTGCACGAACGGCTGCGCCCGATATTGCGCGACCACTTCCAGCCGGCGCTGCTGGCCCGCTTCCAGACTGTGATTTACCGGCCATTAGCCGAAGCGGCGATGCGCACCATCGTGGAAATGAAGCTCGCACAGGTCAGCAAGCGCCTGAGTCGCCACTACGGCCTGACCACGCATATCGAAGAGAGCCTGTATGACGCGCTGACCGCCGCCTGCCTGCTGCCGGATACCGGGGCGCGCAACGTCGACAGCCTGCTCAATCAACACATTCTGCCGGTGCTGAGTCAGCAGTTGCTGACTTATATGGCGGCGAAACAGAAACCACAGTCGCTATGCCTTAGCTGGAGTGAGGAAGCGGGTATCGGGCTGGAGTTTGACCGGATACAAGGAGTGAATGCATGAGTACCAGCCTCCCGATAAGATTCAGCCACAACCATCACAGGCTTTCGGTGAAGGGATGTGCAGCCGAGCTCGATGTACTGGCGTTTGAAGGCGATGAAGCCCTGAGCACGCCGTTCAGTTACCGTATTGAATTCACCAGTGGTGACCATGCCATCAGCAAAGAGATGATGCTGATGAAAGCGGCCTCCCTGACGTTGCTGGCCCCGGAAGACCTGGGATACGGCATCAAAATGCAGCAGGCCGTGCGAACCCTTCAGGGGTGGTGAGCGGTTTTGAACGTCTCAACACCTCAAAGGATGAAACCCATTACGCGCTGACGCTCCAGCCCCGCCTGGCGCTGCTTAATCGGTCGCACCAGAACGCGATTTATCAGGACATGTCGGTGCCGCAGATTGTGGAAAAAATCCTGCGCGAGCGTCACAACCTGCGCGGTCAGGATTTTCTGTTCTCCCTGTCGCAGGAATACCCGCGCCGGGAGCAGGTGATGCAGTACGGCGAAGACGACCTGCACTTTATTACCCGCCTGCTGGGTGAAGTCGGCATCTGGTTCCGCTTTACCACGGATACGCGTCTGAACATCGACGTCGTGGCGTTCTACGACGGTCAGCAGGGGTATGAAAAAGGCCTGATGCTGCCATCGATTCCGCCGTCGGGCCAGCATTCGGACGGAGTGGACGCGGTCTGGGGCATGGAGAGCCATCATCACGTGGTGCAGAAGCAGGTCAGCGCCCGCGACTACAACTACCGCCAGGCGACGGAAGACATGAACACCCAGGTCGATGCGACCCGCGGGGATGCGACCACCTACGGCGATGCCTATCACTATGCGGATAACTACCTGACAGCGGGTAATACCTATGACCGCAATCCGGCACCGGAGTCCGGGGCGTTTTATGCCCGCATTCGTCATGAGCGCTACCTGAATGGCCAGACGCAGACCCGTGCCATCACCAGTTGCCCGACCCTCTCTCCGGGTCAGGTAGTGAAAGTCACCGGCGGGTACGAAGTGGCGGAGACCTTCAGCAAGGGCATGGTCATCACGGCGATGCACAGCCATGCGCGGCGTGATGAAGATTTTGGCGTCAGCTTCGACGGTATTCCGGACAGCACGGATTTTGGTTTCCGTCCTGAGCCTGGCTCACGCCCGGTGATGGCCGGTACATTACCGGCCCGCGTCACCAGTACCACTGAAAATGACACCTACGGGCATATTGATAAAGACGGCCGCTATCGCGTCAACATGCTGTTTGACCGTGATAACTGGGAGACCGGGTTCGAGAGCCTGTGGGTGCGCCAGTCACGCCCCTATGCCGGCGATACCTACGGCCTGCACCTGCCGCTGCTGGCGGGCACCGAAGTGGCGATTGGCTTTGAAGACGGCAACCCGGACAGACCGTACATCGCCGGCGTGCTGCATGACTCGGCACATGGCGACCACGTCACCATCCGGAACTACAAACGTAACGTTCTGCGCACGCCGGCGAACAACAAAATCCGCCTCGATGACAGTCGTGACCAGGAGCATATCAAGGTCTCCACCGAGTACGGCGGCAAGAGTCAGCTGAACCTCGGGCATCTGGTGGACAGTGAGAAGAAAAAACGCGGTGAAGGTTTTGAGCTCAGAACCGACAGCTGGGGAGCCATCCGGGCGCAGAAAGGGATATTTATCAGTGCTGATGGGCAGGCAAAGGCGCAGGGGGATGTGCTGGAGATGCAGCCAGCGATCAGTCTTCTGAAAGGTGCCGTTAATCAGATAACTGAATGGGGAAGCATCACCCAGACGCATCACAATTTTTCCCCTGATACGGATCCGCTGAGCGAGTTTGTTAACGGAGCCAGTGAACTGAAAGAAGCGGCTTTGCTAATGAGCGCACCGAAAGGGGTCGCCGTCGTCACACCTGAAACCACGCTATTGCACAGTGGTAAAGGGTTGTACCTCCAGAGTCTGGGGGAAATTAACTCGACGACGGCGCAGCGATATTCGGTCAATGCCAGCAAGGCAATTTCTTTGCTTGCTCAGCAGGAAGGAATGCGTCTGGTTTCTGCCAAAGGGTCACTGGAGGTGGCGTCTCACGCTGACATGCTATCTGTCACTGCACTGAAAGACATTACGGTGCAGTCAACTCAAGGGCATCTGCAACTGACGGCGAAAAACGGCATCACGATCGGTTGCGGTGGCGCATATATCCGGCTAACTCCGCAAGGGGAAATTGAAATTCACGGACCCGCCTTGTTGAGCCTGAAAGGTCAACACAGCCTGCAGGGGCCGGCCAGCGAAGATTTTCCGTTACCTGACCTGCCATCCTCTGTCTGCAAAGAGTGTCTCAAGCGTGCACAGGAACTGGCGCAGGGCTTTGTGCCGAGGGAAGCGTAAATATGGATAACACTACTATTTGGTTGGATAAGATCCAGGAGACTTGCCAGCATATTAGCCAGGGTAATATCGATATCATTATCGATCAGTGCGGTATTAACGTTTCTGTCATACCGGCACTTTCCGGTTTTTCCCCTGCGATAAAATGGCAGTCCCTTTATCAGGGATTGCCGGAAAATATTTATCCTGAAGATGCGCCTTTGTTGGTGCGTATTGAATTGAGTGATATTCAGCAGGTGCAGTGGCTGTACGCGCTGGCTCATGAAGCGGCGGTAACGGCACCGTTACTGGTACTGAGTTCATCCTGGCCATTTGAAGCGTTGGCTGGTTGGCTAACACGCTGCGTGGATGCACGACATGAAGGGCGGCCAGGTATCTTTCGCTTCTGGGATACGCGTCTGTTCTCGTTTTTATTCACCCATGTTCTCGATAGTGAGCAGACAAATCAGCTACACAGACCCGTTCTTTTTTGGAGCTGGCAGGACAGAGATGGAAAACCAGCATTGCTTGAGGGAAATGGGGCCGGTTTGGATGAAGATGAAGCTTGTGAACCAACTATGTTCACTGACAGCCAGTTTGAAAGCCTGATGTGTTTGTGCGATGCAAAACAGTTTCTGGGATATCAGCCGTTGCCTCAGGGGTTGTTCAACTCGGAAGAGATAGCGTTTACTGCCTGTTTTGAAGCGATGTTATCCGCAACGCATGAAAAAATTCTGTTTGATGATAAACGTGATAAGTGGGTGATCAATTATCTGGCTGAACAGAGAAAGCCTACAATATGATATCCACATAACCAGCCAACAGAAGCCGAGAGCGCCAGCAACACCCAGGCAACTTGAAGTAGGGTGGGTATAAACGGTGTTCATCCGTCTTTATCAAATAATGGATATAATGTATGAAAAAATCATTTTATTAACTTTAGCACAAGTGTTTCTTTTGGCTATATTAATAATTTACTCGGTGGTAGGTTTTGTTTTTTTTTATACGGAGAATATCTTAGGTCTGGGTATGCTGCTTTACTTCTTATGGCTTACATTGTATTTTTTTCTGCTTTTTTCAATCGGGTTGAATACAATTATTATAAGCGGGACTTACAATAGATTCCCGTTGTTTGTGAAGCATTGCTGGCTATGTGTCTTGCCATTTATCTCACCATTGGGATGTGGATTTTATTTTTTATTTAATTGGTGATTTTTTAAATATCATAAGATCTTTAAAAAACATAAAGAAAAGGTCGAAAGACTTTATTTTACTAAGCTGAGCGGAGTTAGGGGTTAATTGAAGATCTCATTTTAATGAGTAATTGATGGTATTAATAAATGGCATGATTGTTCTGAATAATATATAGCGAAATGGAGCAGGTATTATCTCTGGATAGTGACGATCAATAAAATTTACCACTATCAGGGTGGCTACGGCAATCCGAATTACCCGATTAAGGATCCGATTCAAATGGAGGAGCCAGCAGTATGTCCAAAATAAATTCATCCCTTTTAATGCTGATAACCATGGCGTTGTTACTCACTGGCTGTGACCGACCTGCTGAAGCCGGGAGTGTCAGCGGCGGTGGCGGCACCATTAAAGCGATAAACCACACCCACTGGGCGATAAATCAGTTCAGCGTTGATGGGCAGTCCGGTATCGATATTATTGGCCCATATCAGGGCGGCGGTGGGGGCTGCTGTTACGGTGTTCCGCCTAAATGGCAGCCCGGTATGACAGTAAAAGTGGACTGGGAAACGGGAGAGGCGTCGACAAAAGATTTCCCAGGCTTTAAGGACAACGTTAAATATTTAATTTGGGAAAAAAAATAAAGGAAAGTCATCGCGAGCATAGCCAAATCGTTCCATTACCGGATTATACCGGGCAAAAGACCTGCGGCATTACCGTTCATTTTTTACCCTGCGATCAAATAAAAGTCACCACCAGCTGTGACGGCTACGGCAACCCGAATTACCCGATTAAGGATCCGATTCAAATGGAGGAGCCAGCAGTATGTGCAAAATAAATTCATCCCTTTTAATGCTGATAACCATGGCGCTGTTACTCAGCGGCTGTGACTGGCCTGCTGAAGCCGGGAGTGTCAGCGGCGGTGGCGGTACCATTAAAGCGATAAACCACACCCACTGGGCGATAAATCAGTTCAGCGTCGATGGGCAATCCGGTATCGATATTATTAGCCCATATCAGGGCGGCGGCGGCGGTTGCTGTTACGGTGTTCCGCCTAAATGGCAGCCCGGTATGACGGTAAAAGTGGACTGGCAAACAGGGGTTGGCTATTCAATGGATTTCCCTGGGTATGAAGATCGAGCTAAATATTTGGCATGGGAAAAAAATTGATTCTCAAAGTCGTCAGCTTAGCCAAATTGTCCCATTACCGGATTATACCGGGCAAAAGACCTGCGGCATTACCGTTCATTTTTTACCCTGCGATCAAATAAAAGTCACCACCAGCTGTTACGGCTACGGCAATCCGAATTACCCGATTAAGGATCCGATCCAAATGGAGGAGCCAGCAGTATGTGCAAAATAAATTCATCCCTTTTAATGCTGATAACCATGGCGTTGTTACTCACCGGCTGTGACCGACCTGCTGAAGCCGAGAGTGTTAGCGGCGGTGGCGGCACCATTGAAGCGATTAACCATACCCACCGAGCGATAAATCAGTTCAGTGTCGATGGGCAATCCGGGATCGATATTATTGGCCCTTACCAGGGCGGAGGCGGGGGCTGCTGTTACGGCGTTCCGCCTAAATGGCAGCCCGGTATGACGGTAAAAGTGGACTGGCAAACGGGTGTGGCTTTTGCCAGCGATGTCCCTGAAATTCCAGAGCCACAACGTCCTAACGCTAAGGCTTCTCATCAGGTATGGCAAGCATATTTTGATGAAAAAGAAGTGTGGTATAAAAAAATCAAAACGCTCAATAGAGAGCATACAAAAATAGTACCTGTACCCGACTATACCGAGCAGAAAACCTGTGGAATAAAAGTCCACTTTTTACCCTGCGATCAAATAAAAGTCACCACCAGCTGTTACGGCTACGGCAATCCGAATTACCCGATTAAGGATCCGATTCAAATGGAGGAGCCAGCAGTATGTGCAAAATAAATTCATCCCTTTTAATGCTGATAACCATGGCGCTGTTACTCAGCGGCTGTGACCGGCCTGCTGAAGCCGGGAGTGTCAGCGGCGGTGGCGGTACCATTAAAGCGATAAACCACACCCACTGGGCGATAAATCAGTTCAGCGTTGATGGGCAGTCCGGTATCGATATTATTGGCCCTTATCAGGGCGGGGCGGGGGCTGCTGTTACGGTGTTCCGCCTAAATGGCAGCCCGGTATGACAGTAAAAGTGGACTGGCAAACGGGGGCTGGGGATATGGAAGGATTCCCGGGATTTGGGGACGATGCTAAATATTTGGCATGGAAAAAAAAAATGAAGGCGCAGAACCGGGAACATAGCAGGATTGTTCCCTTACCCGACTATACCGGGCAAAAGACCTGCGGTATTACCGTTCACTTTTTACCCTGCGATCGGATAAAAGTCACCACCAGTTGTAACGGCTACGGCAATCCGAACTACCCGATTAAGGATCCGATCCAAATGGAGGAGCCAGCAGTATGTCCAAAATGAACCCTGATTTAGCCTGGTATCCGCCAGAATTTCCCCAACAGGGGCGATTGCCGACTCAAGCCTCGCTGGTGGGGCAAAATTGTAAGCAACAGGACAGCCACGAGCTGGCCTATCGTAATGAGCTTTGCATGGCTGCTGGCCGCCTGGTCGAGCCACCATGTTGTAAAACCCTGCATATCAGCCTGTTTTTTGATGGTACCGGTAATAATCTGAATAACGATCTTTATCTTGCTGACCCTAAACATCCGACCAATATTGCCCGCTTATTCCGCGCCACTATTGGCCAGGGGTATGCCGGTGGCGTGCAGGGGCATAGCGAAGAGCTGGTTGATTTAGCCGGAACCGCAGGCAATAAATATTATAAGTACTATATTCCCGGCGTCGGCACGCCGTTCCCGGAGGTGTCAGATCTGGATTACAGCATATCTGGCATGGCGGCTGCCCGTTATGGAGAAGAGAGAATTAACTGGGGGTTAATTCGTATTATTGATGCGCTAAGGCGTACGCTGGGGTTGCCTGAATTATCCGATGATGAAAGCTGGCAAGCGGTAGAGGCCATGACCCCACGTATTGGCTCTCCCGCACCTCTTGGCCCCAGGCTGCGCCTGACAGAATTTCAGCGGTTGTTAAAAGAGCTGGTACCAAACCTGAAGCTGGCACTGAGCCAGCCGGAACCCGGTAAGCCAAAGCTGTTGGGCATTAAGCTTTATGTTTACGGCTTTTCCCGCGGGGCGGCGGCAGCGAGAGCGTTTATTAACTGGCTGGTTAAACTGCTGCCCGGCGGTTTTAGAAAAGACGCTAAGCCAGAGCTCTGCCTGACGCTGGAAGCGGCCGACTGGAAAATTCCGCTGAGCGTCGAATTTCTCGGGCTGCTGGATACGGTGGCGTCCGTCGGGCTTGCCCATATTGCCCCCATCGCGGAAGGTCATATGGGCTGGGCCGATGGTGCGATGGAACTGCCCGATAACGGCCTGATTAAACATTGTGTGCATTTAGTCTCTGCCCATGAGCAGCGGCTCAGCTTCCCGCTGGATTCTATTTGCCGCCATGATGGCACCTACCCCTCTTATGCAACAGAAGTGGTTTACCCCGGTATGCACTCCGATATTGGCGGTGGTTATCCACCAGGAGATCAGGGTAAAGCAATTAGTGATGATGATATTTATTTATTATCACAGATTGCTTTGCATGATATATATGCATCGGCATTTTTTGCAGGAGCACCATTGAAGGTTCCTAAGCAAGTATTGCCTCCTGATTTTACCAAAGATATTTGGCGAACGATGCCTTTTGATCTGGGTGGTGAATTTGAAATATCCTCAGAAATAATTAAAAGATTTAATTCTTGGCGTGAATTAACATTAAATATCTCATCATCTCAGAAAGAAATAAGCGACGAAGATGCAGCCAAATACGTTCCTGAACGCGCACCCGTCAATATTATTAACGCGCTGGATGACCAGATTGCCTGGATAACCGCATGGCGCATAGGCCGCTATGCGCACGGCACTTATAAAATGCAGCGTTTTTATAAAGATTCAGCGGCAAACGGAATGAATAAAGACAGTGACCCTAAAGTACGCGCAGAGTCCGAAAGAATACGCGATGAAAAACAATGGGAAATAACAAAAATCCGTCTCAAGATGCGTGAGTCATCTAAAAAAGATAGCTATATTCCCTTCCCTCCCGGGCAAAAAGATTTCGAGCCCGCCATAGCGCAAACGCAACTCGGTGAGGCCGCTGAGGAGTTTCGTGCTGACTATCAGGTAAAACGCCGAGCCCAGACAGGAAACTGGGTATATTCAGGTTCGGAGATATTAAGTAACCTCGTTTATACCTTCAGCGATGATGATGCTGCCAGAGAATACAGACAGATAAAAAAATCGGCTAACGACAGGTTTGATTTGCTATTTCCCGCCCAGGGAGAAGGCAGTAATGTGCAACAGCCTGGCGGGCTGGTCAGGGCACTGTTTGACGATCAGGTCCATGATTCCAGAGCCTGGTTTTTGCATGCCATGTTGTCGGCGAGGGAGCCGTGGGGCAGTTATTTTCTCTATCGGATGATCTATTTTGGTGAGCTATTGAGTAAAAATATCACGCCACTGGTAAAATTTGGCCGCTATATTGACAGGGGATTTAAAGACGTCGTTCCTTATGGAAGTTTATATATTGAAAAAGTTAAGAGGTATACGGGTGGCAGCGATGAAGATTCTATTCCCGAGATAAAACAAAATATTTCAGTGATAAATAACCCCACCGATATTCCTGTTGCCATGGTGTCTGATTTTCCTTCTCAGCCTGCATTGACAAATGAACCCGCAGAAATCATTGCGCACCGGCAAAAATCACGGGAAGCAGAAAAACTGGCAAGCACTAAATCGACGATAGCCTCCCTGTGGTCTTAATTGGCACAGGGGTGATGTCTGGCTTTGGTTTGAAGCCAAAATAGCGGTTCAGTAATACAAGGAGTTCGGATGAAACAAGTGATACGTGAGGGGGATGGTTTGCGTGAATATGGTGGCAAAGTCCTGGCAGGACATTACCTTTGTTTTGGCAAAGGTATTGCGACTAAAGGCGATCCCGTTAAATGTAATAAACATGGAATGACGACCATTGCTGAAGGCTGTGCACTGTCAAAAATTGATGGTCAACCTGTCGCGCTTCACGGACATCGCTGCGCCTGTGGTTGCTCGCTGGTGAGCTCTTTTCCCGATTGCAGCATCGCGCAATGAGGCCGCTCCCTCATTTTCCTGACTATCACGTCGCGAAACCGCCAGCAGCAAAGCGCTGGCTGGGTACGATGGCGCTGCTGGTTCTGTTCGCAGGGGCAGGCATTGCGCTCTTGCGTGGAGCGAATACGGGTGTCGGTATCATCCTTGCAGGAATGCTCTCCACAATGCTGTTCATCAGTTTTTGCTGGCTCTTTTCTCTGCTTTATTACCGGTTCTCTGTTCACCACTCGGCCACCTGGCAGCAGGAGGTGGCTGAAGTGCATAACCACTGGTGGTATCAGCACCGCCGGCATTTTTCTCTGCAGGACGTAGTGTTGATTGGTCCTGCCGGTGCCGAAAGGGTTGACTGGTTGCGCCTGCTGCAGCGTGAACAAAAGCCGCCTGTTGAACGCCAGGAGGCGAACGGTTTGGCGCTGCGCGTTGCACGAATCTTTTCTCCTGATGTTAGCGAACGTGAACATCAACTAGTCCGAATGCTGGTACTGCAGTGGAAAAACCAGCGAGAAGGTAAAAAACTTACCTCACCGCAACGCTGTTTCTGGCTGGGCAGTGAAAGTGCCTGGCAGGTATTCTCTGATCAGGCGATGAAATCGTTCCCCGGAATTACGCTTCCTGCAACACCGGAATTCTGGCAGGGGGAAAATACGTTGTCTGGTATTGCTGCCGCTCTGAGCGCGGATGAAAACGGCACTGAGTATCTTATTGCTGGATGTCAGTCGGAACCCGCATCTTCGCAAGCGCAGCGAGCAGCCGGAGAAGCGGCGGTACTGTGGCTTGCGGGTTCTGATGGGCCAGTCATGTTATCCCGGGGCGAGTTTTATGACCCTTGCGCCACGGAGTCACTGGAACAGGTCTGTGAACGGGCCCAGAGGCAAAGTGAGCTTGATGCATCACCTGATACCTGCATGCTTTTTTCTCATCCAGAACAACCTGCTCTGGCGGTCAGTGGCTGGAACATGACCCACCATTTACAGGACAACTACTGGGGATATACAGGAAAACTGGATGCCCTGATTGTTATCTCCCTTGCTGCCATTTATGCGCAGAGCCAGTCACAACCCTGTGGCTGGATAGCCACGGATTTTTTACATCCCCTAGCCCTTGGAATTGTTAAACCTCATGGAAACCAGCAAGGATAAACTTCAGAACGAAGGAGTTTCTGTCGCGTTTACCGTCGTGCTCGCCGCTGTAGCGATCACGTTTCTTATTTTACTGGGAGGATTGATTTACTGGTTCTTTGTAGAGGACCACGTGGTGGAATGGTCGGTTATCTACCCTGTTCTGCTGGTCAGTGGTCTTATCTGGATTGCGTTGGCATGTGTGGTTTCTTTGGTTTTTCTGGCGATACATCTTTGGATTGTCAGTCGGATTAAGCGTTCATCAACGCTGGAACAGCATTCCCTGGCAAAGAAGAGAAAGATAAAACCTCTGCCGTTGGTGAGCGAGATAGCGCGTACTTTATGCAAACGCCATGGCTGGTTTTGGCGCCGTAAAACCCGTTTGCTATTGGTTACCGGAGAACCGGACGCCATCGACCAGCTTACCCCCGGTTTACGGGAAAATCAGTGGCTGGAAGGTCACCGTACCGTTCTGATTTATGGCGGGAGTCTGACGGCAGAAATTGATGCAGAAAATATACCGCGCTGCGTAAACTGCGCCGCGGGCGTCCTCTGGACGGGATTGTCCGTGTTATGCCTGAGTCGCTTAACCTGACATCACAAATCAGTGATAACGATTTACGCGGGCTGGAAAAAATCGGTGAGCTGCTGCGTTATCAGCCGCCCGTCTGGCTGTGGCAACTCTGCGACAGCGACTGGTCGCAGAACGGACGCACTGAACAGGCGGTGGGCGCATTCTTCCCACTGCGTGCTAAACCCGATGATATCACTCGCCAGTTGGAAAACCTGCTGCCTGCACTGAATGCTCAGGGCATGAGTCAGGTGGTTGAAAACAACAGTCACGACTTCCTGTTAAGGCTGGGCCAGCACCTGAATGCGGGGGGCATTGCCCGCTGGACACAACAACTGACACCCTGGCTGTATGCCAGTCAGCAACGCGTTCCGCTGCGGGGTCTGGTGTTTAGCCTGCCAGAAGCGGCTTCAGCGGACGGCGAAAAAGCGGCTGACGAAGCCGGCATGCTCTTCTCTTCTTCCCACAGACATGCGCTGGCTCTTCCTGCACGCTGGCAAGGGGTGACGGACGACTGTACCCGCGTACGCGGTCGCCGCGTCGGCATGGCCTGGGAGCGTACGCTGGCCTGGGCAGTATTGACCGTACTGGGGGGATGGGCCGCAGGTTTGCTGCTGTCGTTTGCCGTCAACCGCCAGCAAATTGTCTCGGTGGCCGTAAAATCTCACGCGCTGGTTGAGCATCCTTCGGTATCAGACCAACAGCTAACGGCGCTGCATGATTTGCGCAATGACGCCGGGCGTCTTAAATATCGTGTTCAGGAAGGATCTCCCTGGTATCAGCGTTTTGGTCTTGACCACAATTCCCGGCTGCTTGCTGCCATGCTGCCCTGGTACGGTGTTGCCAGTAACCGTTTGATCCGCGACCCGGCAAATGAGGCGTTACAGCAAAAAATCAGCAGGCTGGCCAACCTGCCACCGGCCAGCCCACTGCGCGGCGAATTGGCGAAGACCGGCTATGACCAGCTGAAAGCCTGGCTGATGATGGCTCGTCCGGATAAGGCCGACGGTGCGTATTACGCGCAGACCCTGAAAGCCGTGCAGCCAACGCGGATGGGTATCTCAACCGGCCTGTGGCAAAGCCTGTCGCCGGATTTGTGGGCCTTCTACATCAACGAATTACCGAAGCAGCCTCAGTGGAAAATCACGCCGGATGCCGGGCTGGTGGCGCAGGCACGTCAGGTGCTGTTGGAACAAATTGGTCGTCGCAATGCGGAAAGCACGCTGTATGAGAACATGCTCAAATCCGTGCGTCGTAACTTCGCCGATGTCTCTCTGGAAGACATGACCAGCGGCACCGATGCGCGGCGACTGTTCACCATCGGGGAGGTGGTGCCGGGCATGTTCACCCGCCAGGCATGGGAAGGGGGCATTCAGCAGGCTATCGAAAAGGCCGCAAACTCCCGCCGGGATGAAATTGACTGGGTGCTGAGTGATTCCCATCAGGCTGTATCAGCTGACCTGTCGCCGGAAGCCCTGAAAGCGCGTCTGACGCAACGTTACTTCACCGACTTTGCCGGCAGCTGGCTGAGCTTCCTCAACAGCCTGCGACTTAACCCGGCAAACAACATTGCGGACGTCACCGACCAGCTGACGCTGATGAGCGATGTCCGCCAGTCGCCACTGATTGCCCTGATGAATACCCTCGCCTGGCAGGGACAGACCGGCCAGCAAAGCGAAGGCCTTTCGGATTCCATCATCAAATCGGCTAAAGACCTGGTAGGCGGAAAAGACAAACCTGCGATTGACCAGTCTGCGTCAGGGCCGCAGGGGCCACTCGATGAAACTTTTGGCCCCCTGCTTCAGCTTCTGGGTAAAAACAAGGGCAGTAACGTCATGTCGGCTGACAACTCACTGAGCCTGCAGACGTATCTGACCCGCATCACCCGCGTGCGTTTGCGTCTGCAACAGGTGGCCAGCGCCTCTGACCCGCAGGCGATGATGCAGACCCTGGCGCAGACCGTGTTTCAGGGCAAAAGCGTGGACCTGACCGACACCCAGCAGTACGGCAGTTTGATTTCAGCAAGCCTTGGCGAGGAGTGGAGCGGATTTGGCAGCACAATGTTTGTGCAGCCGCTGCTCCAGGCCTGGGAGACGGTGCTTCAGCCGTCGGCGGCGAGCCTGAATGACAAATGGAACCGCTCCGTGGTGGCGAACTGGCACACCGCCTTTGACGGGCGCTTCCCGTTTGCGGCGAGTAAAAGTGATGCCTCCCTGCCAATGCTGGCTGAGTTTTTGCGTAAAGACAGCGGACGTATTGAGCGTTTTCTGACGACAGAGCTCAGCGGTGTGCTGCACAAAGAGGGCAGCCAGTGGGTACCGGATAAGGTCAACAGCCAGGGGCTGACCTTTAACCCTGCCTTCCTGAAAGCGGTGAACCAACTCAGCCAGCTTTCCGACATTCTGTTTACCGATGGAGCGCAGGGTATCAGTTTTGAGTTGCAGGCACGGCCGGTACCGGAAGTCGTGGAAACTCAGCTCACTATTGATGGTCAGGCGCTCCATTACTTTAATCAGATGGCCGACTGGCAGTCGTTCCGCTGGCCGGGAGAGACGTACAAGCCGGGAACCATGCTGACCTGGACCACGGTCAACGCTGGTGCGCGCCTGTTCGGAGATTACAGCGGGACCTGGGGCTTTATTCGCTGGCTGGACCAGGGCAAGCGCCAGCAGCGTGACCGCAGCCAGTGGATGATGAGCTTTACCGCCCCGGACGGACGGACCCTGCAGTGGGTCCTGCGCTCACAACTCGGGAAAGGTCCGCTGGCGCTACTGGAGCTGCGCGGTTTCACGCTGCCGGATCAAATATTCAGTGTCGACAGCGCGGCCACCGCTCAGGCGCTGATGGCCAACACTGGAAACAGTGACATGGATGGAGTCGAATAATGAGCATTTTGCAGAATCTGGTCACCGCCTGTCAGGCTGACGATACTCAGTTGCGGCAACAGGCGCAGCAAGGCGATGTGCTGTACGGTGGATGTGGACACCCGTACGGTTGCCAACGTGATTGCCGACTGGACCGGCGTACCGCTGTCTTCCCTGATGAAAGACGAGCAGACCGAACTGCTGACGCTGGAAAATGAAATTGGCAGCCGTGTCGTCGGCCAGGATGTTTCCCTTGAGGCCATCGCCCAGCGCCTGCGCGCGGCGAAGACCGGACTGACGTCAGAGAACGGCCCGCAGGGCGTGTTCCTGCTGGTTGGCCCGAGTGGTGTGGGCAAGACCGAAACCGCGCTGGCGCTGGCGGATGTGCTGTACGGCGGTGAAAAATCGCTGATTACCATCAACCATACCAAATGGGCGATTAACCACTTCAGCGTCGATAACCAGTCGGGTATCGACATTATTGGCCCGTTTCAGGGTGGCGGTGGCGGCTGCTGTTACAGCGTGCCCGCCCGATGGACGCCGGGTATGGCGGTGCGTATTGACTGGGAAACCGGGCAGGGTTCATCCGCTGGTTTCCCAGGCTATGCAGATGAGAAGAAGTTCTTAGAGTGGGCTAGGAATATTAAGGCTCAAGAACGTCAGCACAGCAAAACCGTCCCGCTCCCCGACTATAACGGCCAGGATGTTTGCGGTATCACGGTGCACTTTTTGCCCTGCGATGACGTAAAGGTGACAACCAGTTGCTGGTCGCCGAGAAATGCCAACTACCCGATAAAAGAGCCCATCAGGATGAAGGAGCCAAAAGTATGTCCGAAATAACGGAAACCGATTTAGCCTGAGCTCCGCTGCCATTTCCCCTTTAGTCCTGCTTCTATAAGGAAAGTCAGATGAAACATTTATTGTTAAGCCCGCTGCTGGCGGGATTGCTGCTGTTAACCGGCTGTTCGCAGCCTGCCGCTCAGGCCGCAGGCGGTGGAGGCGGCGGCACCATTGACGCCATCAACCACACCAAATGGGCAATTAACCACTTCAGTGTCGATAACCAGTCGGGTATTGACATTATTGGCCCGTTTCAGGGCGGCGGAGGGGGCTGCTGCTACAGCGTGCCCGCCCGATGGACGCAGGGTATGGCGGTGCGTATTGACTGGGAAACCGGGGTGGGGGATATGGATGGATTTCCCGGTTATCAGGACAGAGAAAAATATCTCGCCTGGGCCAGGAAAATGAAAGCCCAGAATCGTCAGCACAGCAAAACCGTCCCGCTCCCCGACTATAACGGCCAGGATGTCTGCGGTATCACGGTGCACTTTTTGCCCTGCGATGACGTAAAGGTGACAACCAGCTGTTACACCTACGGCAGTCCGTCCTACCCGATAAAAGAGCCCATCAGGATGAAGGAGCCAAAAGTATGTCCGAAATAACGGAAACCGATTTAGCCTGAGATCCGCTGCCATTTCCCCTTTAGTCCTGCCTCTATAAGGAAAGTCAGATGAAACATTTATTGTTAAGCCCGCTGCTGGCGGGATTGCTGCTGTTAACCGGCTGCTCGCAGCCTGCCGCTCAGGCCGCAGGCGGTGGAGGCGGCGGAACCATTAAAGCCATCAACCACACCAAATGGGCGATTAACCACTTTAGCGTTGATAACCAGTCGGGCATCGACATTATCGGCCCGTTTCAGGGCGGCGGCGGGGGCTGCTGCTACAGCGTGCCCGCCCGATGGACGCCGGGTATGACGGTGCGTATTGACTGGGAAAGTGGGGAAGCATCGACTGAAGGTTTCCCTGGATTTGCTGATTACGAAAAATATAAAGCCTGGGAGAAAAAGATGAGTGCCCAGAATCGCCAGCA
Organism: Pectobacterium odoriferum; assembly: GCF_009931295.1. Taxonomy (NCBI): domain Bacteria; kingdom Pseudomonadati; phylum Pseudomonadota; class Gammaproteobacteria; order Enterobacterales; family Pectobacteriaceae; genus Pectobacterium; species Pectobacterium odoriferum. The sequence goes on from NZ_CP034938.1 coordinate 1,020,975, forward strand.
CAGCAAAACCGTCCCGCTCCCCGACTATAACGGCCAGGATGTTTGCGGTATCACGGTGCACTTTTTGCCCTGCGATGACGTAAAGGTGACAACCAGTTGCTGGTCGCCGAGAAATGCCAACTACCCGATAAAAGAGCCCATCAGGATGAAGGAGCCAAAAGTATGTCCGAAATAACTGAAACCGATTTAGCCTGGGTACCGCCGCCGTTTCCGGTGCAGGGACGCCTGCCGACGCAGGCGCTGCAGGTCGGGCAAAGTTGCCATCAGCAGAACAGCGCCGAGCGGCTCTACCGTCAGGAGTTGTGTCTTGCAGCCGGACGACGTGTGGAACCGCCGTGCTGCAAGACGCTACATATCAGTCTGTTTTTCGACGGTACGGGTAATAACCTGAACAATGACCTGCTTCTGTCTGATCCGAAGCATCCGACCAATATCGCGCGTCTGTTTCGTGCCACTATCGGAACCGGTACGGCGGGCGGGGTACCGACTGGCGAGCAGACCACCCTGTTAGATGATGCCGAAGACGGTGAAGGGAAATATTTTAAGTTCTACATGCCCGGTGTGGGTACCCCGTTCCCGGAAGTGAACGACCCGGACTATTCCACCATGGGACTGGTGGGCGCAACCAAGGGCGAGGAGCGTATTAACTGGGCGCTGCTGCGCATTATTGATGTACTGAAATTTTGTTCCACGGAAAAATGGCTGACCACCGCAGAGAGTCGACAGTCCATAGACAAAATGGGTACCAGCTGGAACCGGCTGTGGTTTGGCGGTAGCCATAACCGTTATGAAGAGTTCAGTCGCTTACTGAATGATTTAGCCCCGCAACTGAAAACATTAATGACTCAGCCGGAGCCGGGAAAACCGAAGCTGTTAGGTATCAAGCTGTACGTTTACGGTTTTTCCCGCGGTGCTGCGGCGGCACGCGCCTTTGTGCGCTGGCTGAGCGAGCTGCTGCCCCCGCCAAAGGCTGAAGGCGAAAATCCCCCGCAGTGTCTGCAGATTGGTGAGCTGCAGTTACCCATCAGCGTGGAGTTTCTCGGGCTGCTGGATACTGTGGCCTCCGTCGGGATAGCGCACGTAGTGCCGATTGCTGAGGGGCATATGTCCTGGGCTGACGGCACAATGGAGCTGCCGAGTGATGAAACCTATGGTGGGCTGATAAAAAAATGCGTACATCTGGTCTCCGGGCATGAGCAGCGCCTCTGCTTCCCGATGGACTCGGTGCGCCGGGGTAACGGTAAATATCCGCCTTATGTCACCGAGGTGGTTTACCCGGGGATGCACTCGGATATTGGTGGTGGTTATCCGCCGCGGGATCAGGGTAAAGCTAATGGTGAGGATGATGCTTTATTGCTATCACAGATAGCCTTGCATGATATGTATGCTTCAGCATTTTCCGCTGGCGCGCCATTAAAAATACCTGAGCAAGCATTGCCCGGTGATAAGAAGGCGGATAACTGGCGGTTGATGTCTTTAGATTCTTTAAAAGAATTTCTGATTCACGGAGATCTTGTCCAGCGCTTCAACGCCTGGCGCGAACTCACCCTGAATCAGACCACGCCAGAAAAAATCGCACCTGAAGAGGCATCCCGATACGAGCCACCACGCGCCAGCGGTAGTCTGGAAACCGTTGTTGAAAACCAGATTGCGTGGATCACCGCCTGGCGTATAGAGCGCTATGCCAGAGGCTCGATGCTAAAAACGCCATTCTATCAGCGCGCCACCAATACCGAAGCACTGCCCGCCGCGCGTAAGGCAGCAGAAGCAGTACGGAATGAGAAGCAGAAAAAGGTGCTTGAAAAGCGTCAGGACCAGAGAGTAAAACAGCCCGCCGACAAGATGAATGAGCTGGTACTTCATCCGGGGGTTAAAGATTTTGACCCAAAGATGGATCAAACCCAGTTATTTGAAGCGGCGAAGGAGTTTGGTAAGGATTACAACGACGGTTACCGTATCCCGGATAACCTGGCGCAGGCGGTGCTGGATACCGTGCTGCAGCCGATGATTTTCGTTCTTAATACCGATGATGAACCCCAGGAATACCGGCGGATGAAGGCTGACGGAGACGCCCGGGTGGCGGTCCTGTTCCCTGCCGCCGGTGAGGCCAGTAATGCCGAACAGCCAGCCGGGCTGGTCAGGGCGTTGTTTGACGACCAGGTACACGACTCGCGTGCCTGGTTTATGCACGCTGCGCTGGGTACGCGCGAGATGTGGGGCGGCTACTTCCGCTACCGGATGATTTATTTCAGCGACAAATGTAATAAGTCCCTGTCACCGCTGGTGATCGCCGGCGATCTAGTCGGGTTTGCTACCCTGACCACAGGTGTTGTGCTGAGCTTCAGACAAAAGACCCTGACCGGAAAGCTGGCAGGGCTGGCCGCGACAGGTGCAGTACGATCGTTGCAGGTTGAGGTGCTGGATCGGATCACCCGTGAAGCCGTGCCGGAACTGCCAGGCGGGGAACAGCTGCGGGCATTTACCCGGGAGCCGGGCGTGGTGGTTGCACAGCGAAAGGCGCTTGTGGCTGAACAACAGCTGGCGCGGGCGAAAGCCGCGATCCCAGCCGGCTGGCTTGAGGATGTCCTGACGACTATTGCCTGAGACAGAGAAAGGAGAACTGATGAGTGAAGTCATCCGAAAAGGAGACAGCCTGCGGGAATATGGTGGCAAGGTATTAGAAGGGCATTACCAGTGTTTTGGTCAGGGATTTGCCTGTAAGGGGGATCCGGTTCGCTGTAACAAACACGGTATGACCACCATTGCTGAAGGTAGCGCATTGACCACAGTAGATGGACAGCCAGTAGCGTTGCATGGCCACCGCTGTGCCTGCGGCTGTACGCTGGTCAGCTCGTTTCCTGACTGCGATATTGACCTGTGAGGCCCGTTCCTGATTATCCGGAGTACAAAACGGCGCGTCCGCCTGGTACTGCAAGGTGGCTGTCGGCCACGGCACTGCTGGTGCTAATCGGCGGCGGTGCTGGCGGACTGTTGCCCTCTGCCGAGGGGAAAACCTCGCTGGTGGCCGCCGTTATCCTAGTGGTACTGCTGCTGTCGGGCGCTGGCTGGCTGAGATAGCGAGCTTGCCGGGGCCAAACCTGATAACACGATAACTGGGCGGGGTGGCATGGTGGCTTTGGACGACCGACCGTTCAACGGAATGGGAAATGCTGCGCCCGCTTATCGCCGCTGGTTTTATCGTCTGGGGAATTGCGCTCAGTCTGCTGGTACTGGGGTTTATGGCCTTCCGGTTATTGATTAAGGACAAGGTTATCCCGCCGGTATCCCGCAAGCATAAAGCCGCAAAAGTTACCGGACGCGAAGTGGCTTATGGACTGCTGGGCTTTGTTGAATAAATCGGATTTAGATAACAGGTCACCTGTTAGTCATTTTCTCAGATAATCCGTACACTTTTGGGCATACCTGCACGCGTCATTTTGTTTAAAGCACGGATCATGGCCATAGCTTCTCCGACTTGTGCATTGTAATCCCGCAGGGTCAGATGACCACCAAAGAGTTGTTTTACACGATACATCGCCGTTTCCGCCACCGAGCGCCTTGATTTTCTTGCACCGCAGTTCGTCGTGACACCGTTTTGTGTCATAAGCCCCGTCGGCTGAGGCGACCCAGACTTTTCGGTGGGTTTGGCGGATAAGCGCTGGGAATGCCTCCGCGTCGGTCACGTTGTTCAGGGATAGATCAGCGCAGATAACCTCGTGAGTATCGGCGTCTACTGCCAAGTACTGTTTTCGCCAGATACGGCGCTTTTCCTGACCGTGCTTTTTCACCTTCCACTCGCCTTCACCGAAGACTTTTAAGGCGGTGGAGTCGATAACCAGATGGGCAATCTCGCCTCTCGTAGGGTTTTTAAACGGGATAGTGACGGATTTTGCCCGCCTGCTGACGCAGGAATAATCCGGGCAACGGAGCGGGATATTCATTAGCGTAAAGATTGAGTCAATGAATCCCTGAGTGGCGCGCAGCGCGAGGCGAAAGACGCGCTTGAGCATCAGAACGGTGGAAATAGCCAGTTCAGAATAACGTTGCGGACGACCACGTGAAGAGGTTTTTGGCTCGTCGTACCAGGCCTGGATGGCCGAGTCATCAAGCCAGAATATCAGCGAACCGCGATTGAAGAGAGCCTTGTTGTAGGCCGCCCAGTTGTTGATTTTAACTTTTTGTTTTGCCACGGGATACCGCTACAGATCTGATCCTGATTGCAGCCAGAAGTTCGATTTATTCAACAAAGCCGCACTTAAGCTAATAGGGACAATTATTAAAAAATGAATAACGTTATTTTAAACAAATTTTTTATAGTTAGTGTTGGTTTTATTTGCCTCCAGCAAATACTTGTTGGATTATCGACCTACTTTATTGGTCGTGCTGGGGAAAGTATTAATATAAGTTCGTCTGAGACTCTTTTTTATACTGGGATGTTCTTTTTTTCTATTTTTATTGCTTATATTTTTGGTTCTTCATCTTTGTTTTATCGTGTTAAGTTATCGAATTCATTATGGGAGGGGTATTATTTGTCAACACTGAGTGATGTCTCACGTAATCATTCGTTTGCGACGGAAGAGAACAAAAAGATGACTCAGCTTTGGCTAAGTGGCGAAGCGCTCAGTACTTTTGATGAAGTTGGTTTTGAGTTTGTTGAGATTCTCGCAATATATTTCAACGTTATTTTTACAACTATTGCGCTATTTATAATTTTGGGCGTAGAGTTAGCTGGGGTCATTGTTTTTTGCATGTTATTTTCAGTCATACTATTGTTTTTGGCAAAAGGTAAAATCGGGGAGATGGCTGGAAGCATGCAAAGTGATAAAATCACGGCATTGAATTTTATGAGTAAAATCTGGGATAGTATGTTCTATGGTGATCGGGAACGGCTGGCTTCAGCACAGGCCTTAACCCGAGAGAAAGCGTCTGTTTATTTCAAACGGAAAGAATCGTATAAATTATTAGAGCAGATAATATCCTGCACGCCTATTCTTATTTCCATCCCACTTATGGTAGGGTTTTCATATTATCAGGTTTCAGCTAATGAAGTCGCTATCGGAGCGTTGGTCGCTGTACTGCCAAGAAGTTTGCAGTTATTCCAGAACATTCATGCTGCAAGCATGAGTACCAGCCAAATTTTTTTATTGAAGAGAAAGGTTACGAAGTTGTATTCCTTTTCTACAACGCTAAAAGGTTATGATTATCTTGCTAATATTGAACCTGATAAATTATCAATTACCAATTTGTATAATGGCAGCGAGATAAATTTACAAGATATCTTAGGTGATGGCTTTATTGATCGTAATCCTAATGGAAGGATATTGATCATGGGGGCAAATGGTGCAGGAAAATCATCGATCATGAAGTATTTAAAGAGTAAGCATCCTGATGCTTTATTTTTTGGCCCTGGTATTGATACCGATGACGATGGATTGTCAGGCTCCACAGGACAAAAACAATTACATCAACTTGAATTATTATCAGGGGTTCGGAGTCGTATTATCCTCTTGGATGAGTGGGATGCAAATTTAGACACTTTAAACACAAACGAAATGGATAAGCGACTCAATACCTTGTCAATGAGTAACTTAATCATCGAAATACGGCATAAGATACAGTAATTCTGTCATCTGACTAAAGCTAAATAGCTTCGCCAAATAGTCGATCACTTAAAGGGAACTCAGTCCGGATTGTGCGATCTGATCAATCGCCAAACATCACAAACCACCAACCGGACTGAGCGATGCCGATCATAGCAGCAATCCCTGATGAAGAACGACGACTAATGCGTAAAGAAGCCCAACAAACACGTGATAAAAACTATTCCAGACGACTCATCGCCATATTGATGTTACATCGGGGAATGACCGTCACCGACGTCGCCAGACTGCTCTGTGCGGCTCGCTCATCCGTTGGGAGATGGATAAATTGGTTTACGTTACAGGGTGTTGAAGGACTAAAGAGCCTCAAATCCGGACGGGCACCACGCTGGCCGGTCGCGGATATCCTGCATACTCTACCGCTTCTGGTTCAGCGTTCTCCTCAGGATTTTGGCTGGCTGCGCTCCCGCTGGAGCACTGAGTTGTTGGCGCTTATCGTTAATCGGCTTTTTAATGTAGCGCTTCATCCTGCCACGTTGCACCGCTACCTGAGACGAGCGGGTATTGTCTGGCGCAGAGCCGCGCCAACACTGAAAATAAAAGACCCGCATTATGAGGAAAAGCGACTCGCCATCGAACAGGCGGTCGTCCGGAAGCAGCCGACCCATCCGGTATTTTATCAGGATGAAGTGGATATCGACCTGAACCCGAAAATCGGCGCGGACTGGATGCTCAAAGGGCAACAGAAACGTATTACTACGCTGGGACATAACCAAAAGTATTATCTGGCAGGGGCACTGCATTCGGATACGGGACGAGTCCATTACGTCGGCGGCAGTAAAAAGTGTTCTGATTTATTTATCAATCTGTTAGAGACATTACGGCGGACATATCGGCGAGCGAAAACTATTACGCTAGTCGTTGATAACTACATCATTCATAAAAGCCGCAAGGTGGAACGGTGGCTGGAGAAAAATACGACGTTCCAGTTGTTGTTTCTGCCCACGTATTCGCCGTGGCTGAATCCAATCGAGTTACTCTGGTTGTCGTTACACGAGACCATAACGCGTAACCATCAGTGTCGGTATATGTGGCAGTTACTGGAACAGGTAAAGCTATTTATGAATGCCGCTTCGCCGTTCCTCGGCAATCAGCATGGTCTGGCTAAAGTGGAGCGGTATTAGGCGAAGTTATTTAGATAAATATTTCCCGCTTCCACAAAAATTACAGGTCTTGCGCCGTCAGGCGACGACGAATGAAAAAGATGCCGATGTTGTGGTATCGACCGCGCATCGTAGCAAGGGGCTTGAATGGGATACGGTGATCCTGAACGACGACTTCTCGGATATTACCAACCCGTTGCTATCTGAAGAAGCAAGGACGGATGAAACCAATTTGCTATATGTGGCCACAACCCTGGTCCGAAAACTTTTGGTTCGAAATGCACTATTGAAGCTGCTCTGTGAACAGGAAGAGCCTGATGATATTGCCGAGGAGTTGCTCAGCGGCTTTGAGCTATTCGTGGTTAAGGCGGCTCAGTAAAGTAATCAAAGAATTAACGTGAGATAAAATTGTTTGCTGGGGCTTTCTGCCCTCTTTTTCATAAAAGAGTGGACAAGAATAGCTTCCCACACTAATCTACCTACTAGTTGATTGGTTGTCGTTGTGATAACTACATTCTTTCTTTAAGAAATATCAGGAGTCATTATGTCTACTAGCGTTAAACCTTCTGCCGCAGCTGATGCGATCCACAATACCCGTGAAGCAGTACGTGCCCAGCCAGGCTTGGGTAATCTGACTTTCCAAATGAAAGCCCGTTCCAACGGCGGTTTAACCGTGCGTACTGAGACCGGTGCAACGATTCAGGACGGTGTTGTCGATAACAGCCGCGTAGGGAAATTCTCCAATATCGGTGATGAACCCGCAGGCTTACTGGGTACCGACACCGGCATGAGCCCGACGGAATACATCATGCAGGCACTGGCGGGGTGCTATACCGCAACGCTAACTATGATGGCGGCTGAAAAAGGGATTGAGCTTGACGGTATCGAACTTGATATGAACTTCGATATCAATCTTAATGGCTTCCTCGGTCTTGATAGCAGCGTGCGTAAGGGTGCCAGGTCCATTCGCGTGGACGTACATCTGGAAAGTAAGTCTGCCAGCCGCGAAGAATTGGAAGCGCTGGTTAGCGAAATGAAAAAGAACTCACCGATCCACGACACGCTCGCAAACCCGGTTGATGTGATCACCCGTCTGGCCTGACGCCGGGTGATCTACTGAAAAGATAACGCTACCTTATTTCACTGGCAGCCTGTTTTTTCATAAAGCGTAATGCGTGACGGGTATTAAAGCCATGCCGCTGAACACGGAGACGCTCCCACTCTTTCCGGAACCATAATTCTCTTTTACGCTCAGGCTAGGAATAGAGCTTGCCTCTCGAAAAGGGCAGGAATAAAATCTATCTACTAGTAGATTATATGGGGTTTTTATGACAACGATGACGCGGGAACGCCTTCTCAGCGAGGCTGAATATTTGATGCGGGCAAAAGGCTACTCGGCTTTCAGCTATGCCGACCTGTCGAAAATTGTCGGTATTACAAAGGCCAGTATTCACCATCATTTTCCGACAAAAGATATTTTAGGTGAACAGGTCGTAATACAGGCATTTTCTGATACGCAGAGGCAGTTTGAACAAATTGAAGCCACTGCGAAATCAGCAGAAAAGAGGATAGCGGCTTACGTCGATCTTTTTTTACAAAGCCACAGGGCTTCTCTATTGCCACTGTGCTGTGCGCTTTCTGCAGATACGGCCAATTTGCCACAAAATATCACTGAACAGACGTCGCGCTATTTCGATATGCAAATCGCCTGGCTCACGAAAATCGTTCAGGGCGGGGTTGATGCGGGGGAATTTTTCCCCCACACAACTCCTTCAGACATGGCACTGATCATCATCAATCTATGTGAAGGTGCCAGCGTTGTTGCTCGTGCAACGGCCAGACCCGAAGTATTCAGCAACAACCTTAAGTATATAAATTTGCTCCTCAATCCCCTTCCTTTCGGAGAATAAGATCATGTTAGACTGGAATAACTACCGCACAGATTTAATGCAGCGCCTTGGTGAACTAGGCAAGCTGACCCCAGACACCATGAAAGGCGTTGTTGCTCTGGGAAATGCAGGCAATAAGACCGACCTTCTGGGTGCCAAAGTTCGCGAACTTATCGCACTGGCTTGTGCTGTTACCACACGCTGCGATGGCTGCATTGCCTTCCACGCCGACGCCGCAGTAAAAGCCGGTGCAACGGACGCAGAAATCGCTGAAGCATTGGGCGTTGCGATCAACCTCAATGCGGGTGCGGCTGTGATTTATTCAGCACGTACTCTCGATGCAGTGAGCCAGGCTCGTGGTTAAGCGTCTAAAAGTGGTGTAATAAAGGGCGTTATTGCCCTTTTTTTATGTCCGCGATCGCCTGAGCGTATACCGCAGAAGGTTTCACGCCGGGGATGCGTTTTACCAATTGCCCCTCATTAAATATCAGTACCGACGGCAGCCCCCATATTTCGTATTTAGTCGTCAGAACCGGAGCCTGATCCACATTAACCTTCCCTATCTGGATATCATCATCCAGTCGTTTTGCAAACTGACTGAACATATCTTCGCTCGCCCGACAGGGCGGACACCAGAGCGCAGAAAAACGCACTACGGATATCCCCTCGTACTGTTCTATCTGCCGGAAATTATCTTCGTTATAAGACGTTAACTTACGCATATTGATGTTCTCATTAAGTGGAGTCGCGTTTAAACAAGCGCTTGCTGCGTTAGGTAGCACACATAAATATTTTTTTGCCTCATTGACCTACCTACTAGATGGTTGGTATAGTGCCACCCATCCGATGTTTACGCAACTCCCATGCGACAACGCTAGGTCGGTAAATCTGGCGGATGTTGTATTTCCCCTGCGGGGGTAAACCCTTTTTGTCTTTGTGAGGTACACGATGAGTAAGCTGTTCACCCCCTATAATTTGTCTGGCATGACGTTAAAAAATCGCGTGGTTATGGCACCGATGACTCGTACCCGCACGATGAATGACGTGCCGGACGAGGTTGTGGCGTTGTATTACGCACAGCGCGCTTCTGCTGGTCTTCTCATCACGGAAGGTATGCCTGTTTCAGAAGAAGGACGCGGCTATCTCTACACGCCGGGGATTTACAACGACGCGCATGTTCAGGGCTGGCGTAAGGTCACGGAAGCTGTTCACGCTAAAGGTGGACGTATTTTCGCCCAGTTGTGGCACGTTGGCCGGATGTCTCACGTCTCCCTGCAAGCGGGTCATATTGCACCGGTGTCCGCGGGCACCGTGCAGGCGGTCAATACCACCGTTTTTGCGCTGACCGAATCCGGAGAACCGGGCCCGGTTGTGCCAAGCCAGCCGCGCGCGCTGGAAACTCACGAAGTGAAACGCATCACGGCAGATTTTGTGCACTCCGCACGCTTGGCGATGGAAGCCGGTTTTGACGGCGTAGAAATCATGGCGGCAAACGGATTCATCTTTGACCAGTTCCTCAGTAGCGAACTGAACACCCGCACCGACGAATACGGTGGTTCGGTGGAAAATCGTCAGCGTTTCCTGCTGGAGACCATTGACGCCGTGGCGGAAGCCGTGGGTAACAGCCACGTTGCCGTGCGCCTGTCGCCGTTCGGCCGCATTTATGACCTCGCGCCGTATGAAGGCGAAGAGCAAACCTGGTCAGCCATCACCGACGCGCTCGGTCAGCGCGAACTGGCCTACGTACACCTTTACTATCAGCCGGTGTACACCAAAGCGCCGCTTCCGGAAGGATTCCGCCGCCGTTTCCGCAACACCTTTAAAGGCACCATCATCGCTGCCGGTGGTTTCACCCGCGATATTGCCGAACAGGCGCTTGAGGCTGACGAGCTGGATTTAGTGGCCTTTGGCGTGCCTTACATTGCCAATCCGGATCTGGTCGAAAGAATGCAAAACGGCTGGCCGCTGGCTGAAAGTGACCGTACCACGTACTACGGCGTCAGCGGCTCTCCGGAAAAAGGCTACACCGATTATCCGGCCTGGCAGGCTCAATAAATACGACACGGGCACAGCTCTACGCTCCGTGAGAGTGCGTGCCCCTATGGTCTATGAGGAATTTATTATGCAAACGCTTAAACCTACCCTCACCATTGATATCTGGTCAGATTTAGTCTGCCCGTGGTGCTGGATCGCTAAAAAAAGATTTGAACAGGGTCTGAACAGCTTTGAGTTTCGCGATCAGGTGGTGATCCGTCATCACAGCTACCGCCTAGCTGGCGGTAGCCCAACAATGCCTTTTAAGGATGCCATCGTGAAGAAGCTGGGCAGCCAGCACTCTGCAGAGCTGATGATGAATCAAGTGGGCACCGCAGGTAAATCTGAAGGCCTCATCTACAACTTCGACAGCATGATGTTTGGTGACACCGAAGATGCGCACACCCTCCTGACCGCGGCGCGCAAAGCCGGCATTGCGGATGCGGTCGAAGAACGTTTTTACCGTGGCAGTATCACAGAGGGACGCTCCCTCTTCGACCGTCAGGAGCTGGTTGCACTGGCCGTTGAAGCGGGCATGGCAAAAAGCGACGCGGAATCCTCGCTCGAAAATGACGCCTTGCGGGCCTCTGTTGCTGAAGATGAAGCCCACGCGCGCGCCATTGGTGTCAGCGGTGTTCCCGTCTTCGTGATGAATGAAAAATACGCCCTCAGCGGTGCTCAGAGCGCAGACAACTTTTTGAATGCCCTGCGTCAGGTATGGGATGAACAGCAAACCGAATTTTCAGCCACTGCGGGTCAGACCTGCGGAACTGAAGGGTGCAGCATCTAAACGTTCTACCGCTAGCACTGACCGTGCCGGTAACTTCTCACCTGCAAAATTACGGAGTCTGAAATGAGTGAATTTTTCAAAGGCAAAAAGCTGCTCGTCGTCGGCGGAACCAGTGGCATGGGGCTGGCAGTCGCGCGTATGGTACTCGAAGCAGGCGGCAGCGTTGTTCTGACCGGGAATAAAAAAGACAAAGCGGATACAGTTCAGAAAGAGCTGAGCACGCTGGGTTCGGTTGCCGTTATCGCAGCGAACCTGATGACCGAAGAAGGTATGGAAACTATCCGTCAGGAAATCAATGCCAACCATCGCGATATCAGCCTGATGGTGAATGCCGCTGGGATCTTCATGCCGAAAGGGTTTACTGAGCACAGCGTTGCCGATTACGACATGTATCTTTCACTGAACCGCGCTACGTTTTTTATTACGCAGGATGTCGTGAAGAACATGCTCGCCGTGAAGCTGGAAGGTTCTATCGTCAACGTCGGTTCGATTGGGGCACAGGCAGCACTGGGTGACTCGCCATCCTCTGCCTATTCAATGGCAAAAGCGGGTCTGCATGCCCTGACGCGTAATCTGGCGATTGAATTAGCCAGCGCCGGCATTCGTGTCAACGCCGTATCCCCTGGTATTGTACATACGCCGATATATGAAGGGTTCATGGATAAAGCCGAGATTGCTGATGCGATGAAGTCTCTGAGCGACTTCCATCCGCTGGGTCGCGTCGGGACGGCTGAAGACGTCGCTAATACCATCCTGTTCCTACTGTCTGATAAAACATCATGGGTCACCGGTGCTATCTGGGACGTCGATGCCGGCATCATGGCCGTCAGACGCTAATCAAAGCAAAGCACATTGACATGAGCCGCCCCTCTCCGGGCGGCATTTTTTTGCTGCCGTAGATGTCTTCAGCAGGCTTCGCTAACGATGTTTACCCGTGCTTAGCAGTTCTTGTACTCATCCTCATCTCATTTTCAGGATCCTGCGCAGGTGGAAACCGTGGATTTAAATTCAGCAATGGTCTTTTCCAGTGATATTCATCGCTCACCACGCATTTTATAATGCGGCCTTGGATTCGCGTTTTAAGGTTTTTTGCTTAAGCGACGTGGAAATCAACGGTGACATTCAGGCGGTCGAAGTTGCCTACAGCTCTGGAGTCATTCGTTCTTTCCGCATGAGCTTCGCTAATTTCTATGTTCCCGGCACAGGGTGTTATGCCGGGTTCAGGCTACATTCTGGCAGGCCAAAACGGCCAATGAGAAAGGCATCACACTCTATGGGGAACCGGCGTCCGCAGCACCTGTGAGATTCGTTGCAGCCCTGCTGTCAGCAGGGTCCGTGGGCAGGCCAGGTTTAATCGGATATATCCGTCCCCGTTGTCGACAAACAGCAAGCCCCCCTCAAGAAGCACCCCTGACTCTCGGGCAAAATACAGCGATAAATCCTCACCGGCGGTGTTGGGCAGGTAATGGCTAATGTCTATCCAAGCCAAATACGTTCCTTCGGGGATCGAAAAGTTGGTTTCGGGGAAATAGCTTTTGAGATAGTCGTGCAGGTATTGGAAATTCCCGTCAATGTATTCCCTCAGATGGATAAGCCAGTCATCACATTCACTCCACGCCGCTTTGTTTGCCACCAGGCTCAGCGGGGAGATGAACTCGTCGTGCCTGAGACGCCAGGCGCTTCTGACACCGGCATCCGGAATAATAATATTTGCTAATAAATTCCCCGCCAGATTGAATGTTTTACTTGATGACATGCAGGTAATGATGCGTGTGGAATCAGGGAAAAGAGAGGCGGCTGGTGTATGACCGATACCGTTTCGGGATAGATCGCAGTGAATTTCGTCCGATATCACCCAAATGTCGTTGGCTAGGCAAATTTCAATAATCCGCTTAAGTTCATTAGGCCGCCAGACCCGACCGGTCGGGTTATGCGGATTACACAGGAAAAGAATTTTCACACCTAAATCGGCCTGACCGGCTTTGCGTGCAAAGTCTTCCCAATCAGGTTCCCAGCCACTGGCTGACTTTTTTAACGCCGAGTACACCACACGCCGCTGACTGTATTCACCCGCTTTTTTAAACGGGCCATACGAAGGCGTCATGATAAGAATACTGTCATCCTTGTCGGTCAGCAGTGGGACGAGACGGTTGAGCGCAGGAATAATGCCCGGAGATAGCACAATATCTTCCGTTTTGAAACGATGACCATATTGTCGCTCACACCAGTCCCCAAAGATTTTATAGTAATCATCGTCGTAGATTTTAGTGTAACCGAGTATTTTTTTATCCAGGCGGTCTCTGATGGCCTGAAGAACGGGTTCTGGCGTGGCAAATGCCATGTCAGCAACCCACAGGTTGATTAACCCTTCTGCCGGATACCGCATCGCAAATTCGGACTGTCCGGCAAACAGATATTCCCGCCAGCCGTCCACGGTCAGACTGTCTGTTTTCTCTCTGCTTACGTATTCATCAAAATCATATTTCATTTCATGAACCTGCCTTAGGTGGAGTATGAAACGTTGATCTCAGTATTACTGTCAGCCTGATACCGGATCGGGAAAATAGGCACGCTTGATTAACATAAGCGATCCATTCCAACTGAACGATTAATTGTCTTATTTGTGTCTTCTCACCCTTGCCACCGGGCGGCTGATGTTTGCCTTTTCCCGCGTCACCATCACGATACCAGCCAGCACGGCCAGGGCAGAAAACATCGTTCTGACCGTCAGTGATTCACCCAGAAATACGACGCCACCTAACATGGCCAGACAGGGAACGCTGAGCTGAAGAGTACTGGCGGTAATAGATCCGAGAGAGGGCAAAAGGGTGTACCACAGCACATAGGCACCGGCTGAGGCGACAGCGCCGGACAGCAATGACAAACCGATGCCTGCAGCATCGTAGTGGCCATGCTTCATAAACAGCACTGAAAGAGCGAGAGCCATTGGCGTGGCGAGAACAAAATTTGCCGCCGTTGATGCCCCAGCAGCCTGGGCCGCCTTCCCCCTGATGGAATAGGCGGCCCAGGCTAATCCTGCGGCAATCATCAGAAGTGTACTGTAAAGCGGTGGTGCCTTAGCTCCGGGTAACAGCAGGGCTGCAATTCCCGCCAGGGCGAGAACAAGACCACATGCTCGTATAGCGGAAAGTGATTCTCCTTTAAATAATCCATGGATCACCATCGCAAACTGCACGGCGCCAAAAAGTAACAGCGCACCGACTCCGGTATCGAGATGGATGTAGGCGACAGAGAACAGCACCGCGTACACCATCAGGTAAAATCCACTCAGCGGGCGCCACAGCGATAAAGGAGCCTTCGCATGATAAAACAGGAAAGGCAATAGGACGCATGCACCACTGGCCAACCTAAGGCTGCTGAATGAAAAGGGATCGATATGGCCTCCTTTAAGAGCCAGACGACAGAGAATTGAGTTTGCCGCAAAGGCCAGCATCGCCAGGAATATTTTAAGAATAAGCGCGCATTTGGCCATTCAGTGAGTCCTCATAAAATTCTTGCAAACTACCATCTAGTTGGTAGCATAGCGTAAGTGTTCATCGAATAGAAAGAACAATATTCAGCATTGACGCCGGAATGTGAGGACAGGCATTCGTCATAAATCTCGGTTTCAAATCCCCAGAGATGGATGAAAATGTGTTATGCAAAATGTGATGCGGGAGATTGTTTTTCAACTGAGTTGAAAATACATGACATCAACTAAGGCCCCGGAATACCAAATGAAAAAACTTAAATTCACGTTCAAAAATGCGGCAGGTGAGGAACTGGCTGGATTACTTGAACTTCCTGAAAACCCTAAAGCGTTTGCGCTGTTAGCCCATTGTTTTACTTGCGGTAAAGACCTTAAGGGTGCGGCACGAATTGCGCGAAAACTGACAGATAACGCGATCGCCGTTCTCCGATTTGATTTTACCGGTCTGGGAAACAGTGAAGGCGATTTTTCTAACACCAACTTTTCATCTAATATTTCTGACCTTCTTTGCGCGGTAGATTATCTCCGCCGGCAGTACGAGGCGCCGTCTTTGCTCATCGGCCATAGCCTGGGAGGCTCAGCTATCCTGTCCATCGCCGCCGAAGTCCCAGAGGCAAAGGCCGTTGTCACTATTGGCTCTCCTGGCGAACTAACACACGTACAGCGCTTGTTCAAGGACAGTATTGAAGATATTAGCCATCATGGAGCCTATCCAGTAGAGTTGGCTGGGCGGGTGTTTACGTTAAAGAAACAGATGCTCGACGATATTCAGGAACACAAAATCGCTCATAAGGTGTTCGCCATGAATAAACCTCTACTGATTTTCCATGCGCCTGAAGATGACACCGTGTTAATTGAGCAAGCCGAAAAGATATTTAAAGCAGCAAAGCATCCTAAGAGTTTCATTTCCTTGGGTAAGGCGGATCACCTTCTGACGCATGCTCAGGATGCCGAATACGTTGCCGATATTATTTTATCGTGGAGCTCGTGTTACCTATAAATGGAGTTTCTTAATTGATAAACGCACTTATTTGGATGTTCATATTTATTGAGACTTCAACATTTTCACGGCTTTGTTGAATAAATCGAACTTCTGGCTGCAATCAGGATCAGATCATCACATTCCTGATCCTGTAGCGGTATCCCGTGGCAAAACAAAAAGTTAAAATCAACAACTGGGCGGCCTACAACAAGGCTCTCTTCAATCGCGGTTCGCTGATATTCTGGCTTGATGACTCGGCCATCCAGGCCTGGTACGACGAGCCAAAAACCTCTTCGCATGATCGTCCGCAACGTTATTCTGAACTGGCTATTTCCACTGTTCTGATGCTCAAACGCGTCTTTCGCCTCACGCTGCGCGCCACTCAGGGATTCATTGACTCAATCTTTACGCTAATGAATATCCCGCTCCGTTGCCCGGATTATTCCTGCGTCAGCAGGCGGGCAAAATCCGTCACTATCCCGTTTAAAAACCCTACGAGAGGCGAGATTGCCCATCTGGTTATCGACTCCACCGCCTTAAAAGTCTTCGGTGAAGGCGAGTGGAAGGTGAAAAAGCACGGTCAGGAAAAGCGCCGTATCTGGCGAAAACAGTACTTGGCAGTAGACGCCGATACTCACGAGGTTATCTGCGCTGATCTATCCCTGAACAACGTGACCGACGCGGAGGCATTCCCAGCGCTTATCCGCCAAACCCACCGAAAAGTCTGGGTCGCCTCAGCCGACGGGGCTTATGACACAAAACGGTGCCACGACGAACTGCGGCGCAAAAAATCAAGGCGCTGATCCCACGCAGGTATGCCCAAAAGTGTACGGATTATCTGAGAAAATGACTGACAGGTGACCTGTTATCTAAATCCGATTTATTCAACAAAGGCTCACATTAATTATAAATCAAGCTATTATTTCTCCCTGTTTATAGTTTGGCTTATTATGATTTATTTTTATAATTAATTGGCATGGTTTTTGTTGTCATTTTAACGTTGTATTTGTATTTTTGTTCCTATATTCATTATGCTTAATTTTATTTATTTTTTGCTCAAGAAACTATATTATGAGTCCTTTGAAGAGAAACTCATGTTGAGTTGTTTTTATTAGATAAATCCAATATACAAGCAGATTGAAGTATGGTGGGATAAGCTCTTTTATTCATTTTTTGAGTTATGTTACATATAAGTTAATTATATTACTCTTTATCTGAGAGTAAGTATTCATCGTTAGGATGAGTATTTATTCTCAGATATTCAGGGTTCAGATAGTGGGTGGATAGTAAAGTCAACGATTGTAGGATGTGGAAGAGTGGCAGTTAAATAAGGGAAGTGTTAGTTGACATGTTAATATGTTAACCATATCCAATAAGTATTAACTTGCTAATTATATTCAAAGCGATAAATATTAATTTCTGATTAAATACGCCAATCAGGGAGGGAATCCTATGTCTGATAAAAAGGTATTTTTGTGTAATCTGCAACCAGTGGGTAATAGGGAAAATGCGCAATGCGACCTTATTTTCCCCTTATCTTCCGCGCAGCGGGGGATGTGGTTCGCCCAGCACCTAAACCACAGCGCCAAGGCCCAGGTATTCAAAGCTGCTGAATATCTTGAAATCCTTAGCCCTCTGGATACGGCGATATTTGAAAAAGCGGCCAGAATTGTCGTTGAAGAAGCGCCGTCTCTGCGGATGACCTTGCATAATACGCCAGAAGGCCCCTGCCAGCGTCTCGATCTGCCGCCTGACTGGAATTTCCCGCAGCTTGATTTTAGTCAGGAGTCTGATCCTACCGCGTCGGCAGAGCGATGGATGCGAAACGATCAAAATACTCCCTTTAATCTGTCGCGCGGTCCGCTTTTCTCATTAGCCCTTCTTCAATTGGCGCCCGAACGATTTTTTTTCTACCACAGTTATCATCACACTATTCTTGATGGGTATGGCGCGGCTTTGCTCGTACGGCGTATGGCCGAAGTCTATTCCGATCTTCTGGTTGGCAATCATCCCCATGGCGATTCTTTTGCCTCCCTGACGGACGTGCTGGACGCCAATAACGCGTATGAAGCATCAACGCGCTATGAGCAGGACCGTCAATACTGGATGAAACAGCTTACCGATCAACCAGCTCCGGTAAGTTTAGCGCAGCGGCAGGCGACTTGTTCCGATATTGTCCGTCGGCAGCAATACTTACCGCAACACAACCATCTTCAATTGCGGGATATTGCCAGCCGGCATGGCGTGGCCTTACCACAGTTACTGATTAGCCTGATAGCCATTTATCTTCAGAGAATAACGAAACAGGACGATCTGTTGCTGGGGCTGCCGATGACGGCGCGCTCCGGTAGCAATTTTCGCCGCTTTCCGGGTATGGTCAGCAATGTGTTGCCGCTGCGTCTGCGGCTGTCGGACGACGACGGGATCGCAGAGTGCCTTAGTCAGACGAAAAGCGTGTTATATGGTGCCGGGAGACACCAGCGCTATCGCGGCGAATCCATTAGCGCCGATCTGGGTTTGATCGCTCAGGGCAGTCCGCTGTACTCCACCTTGATCAACATCATTCCTTTCCAGTACGACGATATACGTTTTGGCGATGCGGGAGTCACCGTGCACAATTTGGCGCTTGGCCCGTCGGATGATCTTATGATCACGGTACTCGATCGCGGCACAACCCATGGCCTGGAGCTTTGTCTGACGGGCAACGCCTCCTTATACGATGAAGATGATTTAGCGTGTCACCTTCGCCGCCTGATGTACTTTTTCGCGATCGCCGAGGACAATCTGCCTAAAAAAGTGGGCGATTACGAACTGTTATCGCCTCAAGAGCATGACACGCTCATGCAGTGGGGAGCCGCGCAGAGCACCTATCCGTCAACGCATTGTATCCATGAGCAATTTGAAGCGCAGGCGCAGGCGTGGCCGGATGCCACGGCGGTGGTTTGTCAGGCGCAGTCGCTGCGCTACGGCGAACTGAACGCCCGCGCCAACCAGCTTGCGCACTGGCTGATCGAACTGGGCGTACGCCCGGACAGCCGTGTGGCGATCGCGCTTGAGCGCAGCTGCGAACTGCCCGTCGCCATTCTGGCGACGTTGAAGGCCGGCGGCGGCTACGTGCCGCTGGATCCCAGCTATCCGCAGGAGCGGTTGCAGTACATGCTGGAAGACAGCGAACCGGCGGTGTTGATCACCACACGGGCGCTCCTGCCGCAACTGGGCGAGCTGTCTCAGGGGCTTGGCCTGATTGTGCTGGATGCGGAATCTCGGCCCTGGGAGCAGTGCCCTTCGGCGAATATCAGCCCGGCGCGGCTGGGGCTGGCGGCGACCCATCTGGCTTATATTATCTACACCTCCGGCTCTACCGGCCGACCCAAAGGGGTGATGGTAGAGCACCGCAACGTAACGCGCCTACTGGCGGCAACGCAGGAAACATTCCAGTTCGACGAACGGGACGTCTGGACGCTGTTTCACTCCTATGCCTTTGACTTCTCCGTATGGGAAATCTGGGGGGCGCTGCTGCACGGCGGGCGTCTGGTTGTGGTGCCTCAACTGATTGCGCGCTCGCCGCAGGCGCTTTACCGTCTGGTGTGCGAAGAAGGCGTGACGGTGCTTAACCAGACGCCGAGCGTGTTCCGTCAGCTTACGACGGCGCAGGCGGAAAGCGGGGAAAGGCATGCTCTGCGCTGGGTTATTTTCGGCGGCGAGGCGTTGGATGTGGCGGCGTTATCGCCTTGGTATCGGCAGAACGTCGGTTGCCGCACGCAGTTAGTCAACATGTACGGTATTACTGAAACCACGGTGCACGTGACCAGTGCTCTGCTGGATGAACGCGACGCGGAGCGGAGCGGAGAAAGCCCGGTGGGACGCCAACTGGCAGACCTGCGGTTATATATTCTGGATGCGAGCGGGATGCCGGCGCCGATAGGAGTGGCGGGAGAGTTGTACGTTGGCGGAGCCGGGGTTGCGCGGGGTTATCTCAACCGGCCTGAACTGACCGCCGAGCGTTTCCTTGACGACCCCTTCGCTGGAAAAGGAGAGCGGATGTACCGTACCGGCGATCTGGGACGCTGGCGCGCTGACGGTACGATTGATTATCTGGGACGCAACGATTCTCAGGTGAAGATCCGTGGCTTCCGCATCGAGCTGGGCGAGATTGAAGCGGCGCTATTGAGCTACCCGTCAGTGGGCGAAGCCGTGGTGATCGCCAGACAGGATGGCGTTGGCGAACAATTTCTTTCCGCCTATTACGTGTTATCCAAAGGCCATGAGGGCGAAATACCGGAAGCGCAGATATTGCGTGCACATTTGGAGAAAACGCTGCCGGTTTATATGTTGCCGGATGCCTATGTACGGCTCCCTGTCCTACCTTTGACGCCGAATGGCAAACTGGATCGTAAAGCACTGCCGGCACCGGATGTCGGCTCGCGAGTAACGCATGTTTACGAGGCGCCGCAAGGCGTTCTCGAAGAGACGCTAGCCCGAATTTGGCAAGAGCTGTTGGATCTGGATCGGGTAGGCCGCCACGACAACTTTTTTGAACTCGGCGGACACTCCATGCTGGCAGTGCGTTTAATGGCACGGATGCGCGACGAAGGAATGGATACGGATGTCCGGGTACTGTTTGAACAGCCTAATCTAGCGGCTTTGGCCTCTGTGACGGGGCGTAGGGTCGATCTCCCTGTTCCTGACAATTTGATCCCTGTCGGCTGTACGTATATTGTGCCGGAAATGCTGCCTCTGGCGACGTTGTTACAAGAGGACATTGACCGTGTTGTGGCGACGGTGCCCGGTGGTGCAACTGCCGTACAGGATATCTACCCGCTGGCGCCTTTACAGGAAGGATTGCTCTACCATTCACTGACGGCGGAGCAGCACGATCCCTATTTATTGAATGCGCTGTTGGCGTTTGACAGTCGGCAGCGTCTCGATGCTTTTATCGACGCGTTAAATCTGGTAATTGCGCGCCATGATGTGTTGCGCACTTCGATAGTGTGGAAAATGTTGCGTAACCCGGTGCAGGTGGTGTGGCGTTCAGCCGTGACACCAGTGACCGAATTCACTCTGAATCCTGCTAACGGCGATATTGCTGAGCAGTTGCTAAATGCCAGCCCGGCGCGGTTGGATATCGGGCTAGCGCCTTTGCTGGCGGTACAGATTGCCGAGGATAAGCCTAATCGCCGCTGGTTGCTGACGCTGTTGTATCACCATTTGGTGGATGATGCGACATCGCTTCAGTTGCTGCTAAAGGAAGCGCAGGCGTGTCTGGAGGGTAAGGCTGAGTCTCTGCCTGCGCCTTTCCAATTCCGCCGCTACGTGGCGCAGGTCCGTCTTGGACGTGATAGCGACTCGGACAACGCTTTTTTCCGCGATATGTTGGGAACGCTAGAAGAGCCTACGCTGCCTTATGGCCTGACGGATGTGCAGGGAGATGGTCAGGGCGTCAATAAAGTCATTCACCCCGTGCCGGCGGCGCTGACCCAGGCGCTGCGGGAACAGGCCCGCAGCTTCGGGACTAGCGTGGCCAGCCTGTTCCATCTGGCCTGGGGGCGGGTGATCGGCGTGCTGTCGGGTCGTGAAGACGTGGTCTTCGGGACGGTTCTGGTCGGCCGGTTACAAGGCGGATCCGGTCATGCGCTGGGAATGTTTATCAATACATTGCCGTTACGATTGCAACTGTCTGGTTGCAAGGCGGCGGATGCTGTGCGTTATACCCAAAGTCGGCTGGCCGGTTTGTTGGCTCATGAGCACGCCTCATTGGCGCTGGCGCAGCGTTGCAGCGGCGTGCCTGCGCCGCTACCGCTGTTTAGCGCGTTGTTGAATTATCGGCATACCGTCATTAATCCACAGGATCAAGCCATCTCTCTGTGGGAAGGCATCGATCTTCTCAGTGCGGAAGAGCGAACCAATTACCCTTTGATCCTGTGTGTTGACGATCTGGATAAGGGGCTCACGATGACTGTGCAGGCGGCTATTTCGATAGACGCCGAGCGTGTGGTTGGTTACATGCAGACAGCGCTATCGGGATTGGTTGAGGCGCTGCAAAATGAGCCACAACGGTTGGTTGTCGATATTCCCGTGTTGCCGTCTGAAGAGCGTACGCTGACTATTGAGCAGTGGGGAGCCGCGCAGAGCACCTATCCGTCAACGCATTGTATCCATGAGCAATTTGAAGCACAGGCGCAGGCGTGGCCGGATGCCACGGCGGTGGTTTGTCAGGCGCAGTCGCTGCGCTACGGCGAACTGAACGCCCGCGCCAACCAGCTTGCGCACTGGCTGATCGAACTGGGCATACGCCCGGACAGCCGTGTGGCGATCGCGCTTGAACGCAGCTGCGAACTGCCCGTCGCCATTCTGGCGACGTTGAAGGCCGGCGGCGGCTACGTGCCGTTGGATCCCAGCTATCCGCAGGAGCGGTTGCAGTACATGCTGGAAGACAGCGAACCGGCGGTGTTGATCACCACACGGGCGCTCCTGCCGCAACTGGGCGAGCTGTCTCAGGAGCTTGGCCTGATTGTGCTGGATGCGGAGTCTCGGCCCTGGGAGCAGTGCCCTTCGGCGAATATCAGCCCGGCGCGGCTGGGGCTGGCGGCGAACCATCTGGCTTATATTATCTACACCTCCGGCTCTACCGGCCGACCCAAAGGGGTGATGGTAGAGCACCGCAACGTAACGCGCCTGCTGGCGGCAACGCAGGAAACATTCCGGTTCGACGAACGGGACGTCTGGACGCTGTTTCACTCCTATGCCTTTGATTTCTCCGTATGGGAAATCTGGGGGGCGCTGCTGCACGGCGGGCGTCTGGTTGTGGTGCCTCAACTGATTGCGCGCTCGCCGCAGGCGCTTTACCGTCTGGTGTGCGAAGAAGGCGTGACGGTGCTTAACCAGACGCCGAGCGTGTTCCGTCAGCTTACGACGGCGCAGGCGGAAAGCGGGGAAAGGCATGCTCTGCGCTGGGTTATTTTCGGCGGCGAGGCGCTGGATGTGGCGGCGTTAGCGCCCTGGTATCGGCAGAACGTCGGTTGCCGCACGCAGTTGGTCAATATGTACGGTATTACTGAAACCACGGTGCACGTGACCAGTGCTCTGCTGGATGAACGCGACGCGGAGCGGAGCGGAGAAAGCCCGGTGGGACGCCAACTGGCAGACCTGCGGTTATATATTCTGGATGCGAGCGGGATGCCGGCGCCGATAGGAGTGGCGGGAGAGTTGTACGTTGGCGGAGCCGGGGTTGCGCGGGGTTATCTCAACCGACCTGAACTGACCGCCGAGCGTTTCCTTGACGACCCCTTCGCTGGAAAAGGAGAGCGGATGTACCGTACCGGCGATCTGGGACGCTGGCGCGCTGACGGTACGATTGATTATCTGGGGCGCAACGATTCTCAGGTGAAGATCCGTGGCTTCCGCATCGAGCTGGGCGAAATAGCGTCCGTGCTACAGGCTTGTGATGGCATCAAGCAGGCGATCGTTATGGCGCGAGGTACGGCGCAGGATAAGCGGCTGGTGGCATACTGCGTTCCTCAGGAGGATGAGGGCGGCATTGCTATCGAAGCGCTTAAAGAACACCTTAGCGAGCGGTTGCCGGCATATATGGTGCCGGCAGCCTATGTCATGCTGGCGCGCATCCCGCTGACATCGAACGGGAAGGTGGACAGTAAAGCGTTGCCGGAGCCGGGGGAAGAGGCCTTTTCTCGGCAGGTTTATACGGCTCCACAGGGGCGTGAAGAGGTCGTACTTGCCGAGATCTGGCAGGAATTATTGGCAGTGGAGACGGTGGGCCGTCAGGACGATTTCTTTGCGCTCGGCGGTCATTCGCTGCTGGCGGTACAGCTCATTTCACGTATTCGCAGTGAGTTAAACCGTGAGCTGCCGCTGGCGGAACTGTTTGCCCGTCCGGCTCTCAAGGATATGGCCGCCTCGCTCGGCACGGCCGGGAAGGGGGCGCTGTCGGCCATTGAACCGCTGGCGGCGGGCGAGACGCCGCCGCTGTCGCTGGCCCAGCAGCGGCTGTGGTTCCTGGCGCAGATGGACGAGGCGGCGGGGGCCGCCTACGTGATAGCGGGCGGGTTCTGCCTGCGCGGAAAACTGGATGTCGCGGCGCTGCGTCAGGCGCTGGACCGAATCGTGGCGCGTCATGCGGCGCTGCGCACCCATATCGAAAGCCGTGAGGGCGCACCGGTGCAGGTGGTGGAGCCGGCCGGAGGCGGTTTTCCGCTGCGGCTGTTCGATGCCGGGGGCGTCGGAACGCCCGCGCCGTTTGCGCCGGTGTTCGATCTGACACGCGGCCCGCTGGCGCAGGGCGAACTGGTGCGGATAAGCGATGACGAGCACTGGCTGCGGCTGGCGCTGCACCATGTTATTGCCGACGGCTGGTCAGTCGGGGTGTTGATGCGGGAGCTGGGGACGCTGTATCAGGCGTTCAGCGCGGGCGATCCCGATCCGCTGCCGCCGCTGGAGATTCAGTACGGCGACTATGCGGCCTGGCAGCACCGGCATTTGCAGGCCGACGTGTTGCAGGCGCAGCAGCGCTACTGGGTCGAACAGCTGCGCGGTATTCCGGCGTGCCTGACGCTGCCGACGGACCGGCCACGGCCCCCGGTGCAAAGCTATGCCGGGGCGCATATTGAAGCGAGGCTGGACAGGGAACTGACCGACAGGCTGAAGACGCTGAGCCGGCGTCACGGCTGCACGCTGTTCATGACGCTGCTGGCCGGCTGGTCGCTGCTGATGAGTCGGTTGTCCGGGCAGGATGAGGTGGTGATCGGCACGCCGGTCGCCGGGCGCGGGCGGCGCGAGATCGAATCGCTGATCGGGATGTTCGTCAATACCCAGGCGCTGCGGGTGGACCTGTCGGCGTCGCCGGATACCGGTGCGCTGCTGGCGCAGGTGAAGACGGCGTCACTGGCGGCGCAGAGCCACGCAGATATCCCATTTGAACAGGTGGTGGAGGCGGTTGCGCCAGCTCGCAGCCTGTCGTACAGCCCGCTCTTTCAGGTGATGCTGGCGCTGCAAAATACGCCCGATAACGTTCTGCGTCTGCCGGCGCTGACCCTGTCGCCGCTGGCGAATGAGGCCACGACGGCCCAGTTCGATCTCAGTCTGTCGCTGAGTGAGGATAATGGCGCGGTGCAGGGCGTATTGATTTATGCCACTGCGCTGTTTGATGAAAGCACGGTACGGCGCTATCTGGGATACTGGCAGGCGCTGCTGCGCGGCATGGCGGACCGTCCCCTTCAGCCGGTGCAGTCACTGCCGATGCTGTCGGAGGCGGAGCGGCGGCAGGTGCTGGTTGAGTTTAACCAGACCCGCGCCGACTCCCCTGACGAGGCCTGTCTGCATGCACTGTTTGAAGCGCAGGCCGCCCGGGATCAGGATGCGGTGGCGCTGTGCTGCGACGGGCAGACGCTGCGCTACGGTGAACTGAATGCCCGCGCCAACCAACTGGCGCACTGGCTGTACGAGCTGGGCGTGCGGCCGGACAGCCGGGTGGCGCTGGTACTGGAGCGTGGTGTGGATCTGATTGTGGCGATGCTGGCCACCCTCAAGGCGGGCGGCGCCTATGTGCCGCTGGATCCGGGGGTTCCGCCGGAGCGGTTGCGCTATATGCTGGATGACAGCGACCCGACGGTGGTGCTCACCAGCCGGGCGTTGCGGGGGCAATTGGGCGCGCTGCCGGCCGGGCTGCGGACGATCGAACTGGATGGCGACAGCCGGCCCTGGACGCAGTGTCCGGCGGTAAATAGCAGTCCGGCGCAGCTGGGGCTGACGCAGAACCATCTGGCCTACGTTATCTATACCTCCGGCTCCAGCGGACAGCCCAAAGGGGTGATGGTGACGCATCGGGGCGTGGTCAATCTGGTGCGCTGGCACTGCGACGCCTTTGTGCTGCGTGAGTCGCACTGCGCGTCCAGCGTGGCGGGGCTGGGTTTTGACGCGGCGGTATGGGAGATCTGGCCGCCGCTCTGCGTCGGGGCGCGTCTGGTGATGCCCAGCCCGGCGGCGTCCCGCGACCCCGAGCGGCTGCTGGCCTGGTGGATGTCGCAGCCGATTGACGTTGGTTTTTTACCGACGCCAGTCGCCGAGCTGGCGTTTGCCCGCGAGCTGCACCACCCGACGCTGCGCACGCTGTTGGTCGGGGGCGACAGGCTTAACCGCCGTCCGCCGGATAACGCGGGGTTTACGCTGGTGAACAACTATGGCCCGACCGAGAACAGCGTGGTGGCGACCTCGGGCGCCGTGTGCGCCGACGACCAGGTATTGCATATCGGGCGGCCGATCGCCAATACCGCGCTGTACATTCTGGATCCGCAGGGAGAGCCGGTGCCAGTGGGCGTCTGCGGGGAACTGTATATCGGCGGGGCGCAGGTGGCGCGCGGCTACCTCAACCGACCTGAACTGAGCGCCGAGCGTTTCCTTGATGACCCTTTCGCGGGCGAGCCGGGGGCGCGTCTGTACCGAACCGGGGATCTGGGGCGCTGGCTGACCGATGGACGGGTGGAGTTCATGGGGCGCAACGATTCTCAGGTGAAGATCCGTGGCTTCCGCATCGAACTGGGGGAGATAGAGTCGGCGCTGCTGGCGTGCGACGGGGTATGCGAAAGCGTCGTCGTGGCGCAGGGTGATGCGACACAGGAAAAACGGCTGATAGCCTACTATACCGTCCATGATACCACTCAGATACCGGGTGCCGAGGCGCTGAAAGCGCAGCTTGACGCGCGTCTGCCGGCGTATATGGTGCCGGCGGCTTATGTCAGGCTGGCACGTATTCCGCTGACTGCAAACGGCAAAGTAGATCGTAAGGCACTGCCGGAGCCGGATGACACCGCTTTTGTGCGCCAGCGCTATGAAGCACCGCTGGCGGGCGACGAAACGGCGCTGGCGGCGATTTGGCAGGCACTGCTGGGCGTGGAGAAGGTGGGACGGCAGGACGACTTTTTTGCGCTCGGTGGTCATTCGCTGCTGGCGGTACAGCTCATTTCACGTATTCGCAGTGAGTTAAACTGTGAGCTGCCGCTGGCGGAACTGTTTGCCCGTCCGGCTCTCAAGGATATGGCCGCCTCGCTCGGCACGGCCGGGAAGGGGGCGCTGTCGGCCATTGAACCGCTGGCGGCGGGCGAGACGCCGCCGCTGTCGCTGGCCCAGCAGCGGCTGTGGTTCCTGGCGCAGATGGACGAGGCGGCGGGGGCCGCCTATGTGATAGCGGGCGGGTTCCGCCTGCGCGGAAAACTGGATGTCGCGGCGCTGCGTCAGGCGCTGGACCGAATCGTGGCGCGTCATGCGGCGCTGCGCACCCATATCGAAAGCCGGGAGGGGGCGCCGGTGCAGGTGGTGGAGCCGGCCGGAGGCGGTTTTCCGCTGCGGCTGCTCGATGCCGGGGGCGTCGGAACGCCCGCGCCGTTTGTACCGGTGTTCGATCTGACACGCGGCCCGCTGGCACAGGGCGAACTGGTGCGGATAAGCGATGACGAGCACTGGCTGCGGCTGGCGCTGCACCATGTTATCGCCGACGGCTGGTCAGTCGGGGTGTTGATGCGGGAGCTGGGGACGCTGTATCAGGCGTTCAGCGCGGGCGATCCCGATCCGCTGCCGCCGTTGGAGATTCAGTACGGCGATTATGCGGCCTGGCAGCACCGGCATTTGCAGGCCGACGTGTTGCAGGCGCAGCAGCGCTACTGGGTCGAACAGCTGCGCGGTATTCCTGCGTGCCTGACGCTGCCGACGGACCGGCCGCGGCCCCCGGTGCAAAGCTATGCTGGGGCGCATATTGAGGCGAGGCTGGACAGGGAACTGACCGACAGGCTGAAGACGCTGAGCCGGCGTCACGGCTGCACGCTGTTCATGACGCTGCTGGCCGGCTGGTCGCTGCTGATGAGTCGGCTGTCCGGGCAGGATGAGGTGGTGATCGGCACGCCGGTCGCCGGGCGCGGGCGGCGCGAGATCGAATCGCTGATCGGGATGTTCGTCAATACCCAGGCGCTGCGGGTGAACCTGTCGGCGTCACCGGATACCGGTGCGCTGCTGGCGCAGGTGAAGACGGCGTCGCTGGCGGCGCAGAGCCACGCGGATATTCCGTTTGAACAGGTGGTGGAGGCGGTTGCGCCAGCCCGCAGCCTGTCGTACAGCCCGCTCTTTCAGGTCTTGCTGGTGTTACAGAACACGCCGGACAAGACGTTGGCTCTGCCGAGTCTGACGCTATCGCCGTTACCTAATGAGATGACCACCGCGCAGTTCGATCTGAGTCTGGATCTTTGCGAGACAGATGAAGAAATAAAAGGGACGTTGTTCTATGCCACTGCGCTGTTCGATGAAGGCACGGTACGGCGCTATCTGGGGTACTGGCAGGCGCTGCTGCGCGGCATGGCGGATAATGCTGACCAGCCGGTACGGTCACTGCCGATGCTGCCGGAGGCGGAGCGACGGCAGGTGCTGGTTGATTTTAACGCGACCGACGTTGAGTTCCCGCAACTGGCTGGCGTCCACCTGTTGGTTGAAGCGCAAGCCGCACAGCGTCCAAATGAGTTGGCGGTGGCGTGTGGAGAACAAACGCTAAGCTATGCGGAATTGAACGCGAAGGCTAATCAGCTAGCGCATTGGCTTATCGGCCATGGTGTTCGCCCTGATGATCGAGTCGCTATTTGCGTGACGCGCGGCGCTGGAATGGTAGTGGCCTTGTTGGCCGTCCTTAAAGCTGGCGGTGCTTATGTACCTCTGGATCCGGCATATCCTGCCGAGCGCCTGAGCTATATGCTTGAAGACAGTTCGCCCGTTGCGCTGCTGGTTGACGAGTTGGGACGATTGGTGCTGGATGGGAGCAATCTCCCGCCAATCTTTGATCTGGAGCGGGATGCCTCGCTATGGAGCGGCCTGCCGCAGCGTAATCTTGCGCCTGAAAGCCTGGGGCTGACGTCACGGCATCTGGCCTATGTTATCTATACTTCAGGTTCGACAGGGCGGCCGAAAGGGATCGCTATGCCGCACGCTCCCTTGCTGAATCTGATCCACTGGCAGATAAGCCGTTCTGCGACCGCTACGTTGCAGTTCGCCTCTTTTGGTTTCGACGTTTGCTTCCAGGAAACGCTCAGCGCTCTGGCCAGCGGCGGCGTATTGGCTATCGTAACCAACGACGTTCGTCTTGATATGCCCCGTCTGGCGAGGTTCATCAAGGATCACGGCGTACAGCGCGCATTTATTCCACCGGCTCTGTTACAGGCTCTGGCCAGATCGAATAAGGAACAGGCGTGCGAGATTGAAGTGGCCGAGGTGATTACCAGCGGTGAGGCGCTGCACGCCACAGAGGAGATCCGTGCGTTGTTCGCCGATGCTGGCCGTAGCCAGCTCCGCAATCAGTATGGGCCGGCAGAGACGCATGTCGTCACCGAATATACCAGCCCGGATACGGTGTCTGAATGGCCTTCATTGCCGCCGATTGGCCGGCCGATCGCTAATACCCACATTTATATACTGGATGAGGGCGGCGAACCGGTTCCGGTAGGCGTTGCCGGGGAGATTTATATTGGCGGCGGCGTGGCGCGCGGTTATCTGAATCTGCCTGACCTGACCGCTGAACGCTTTCTGGCTGATCCGTTCTCCAGCAAGCCTGAGGCCCGAATGTATAAAACTGGCGACCTGGGATGCTGGCGTGCCGACGGCAACATTGATTATCTGGGACGTAACGATTTTCAGGTGAAGATCCGCGGCTTTCGCATTGAACTGGGCGAGATTGAAAACTGCTTGCGTGGTCACGATGCGGTTGAAGAGGCGCTGGTTGTTGCGCAGGGTGAAAGCGGAGAGAAACGTCTGGTTGCCTACTATCGGGGCGATGCCGATGCCGATGCGCTACGGACGTATGTTTCGTCGCATCTCCCCGATTACATGATGCCGGCGGCGTGGATCGCGCTGGAGGCGTTCCCGCTGACGCAAAATGGCAAGGTCAATCGGCAGGCGTTGCCGACGCCGGATGATACCGCTTTCGTCCATACTGCATATGAAGCGCCGGAAGGAGAGACGGAAGAAACGCTTGCCTTCATCTGGCAGTCTCTGCTGGGCGTTGATCGCGTAGGCCGCCACGATAACTTTTTCGAACTGGGGGGCCACTCGCTGCTGGCGGTGCGGCTTATTTCCCGCGTTCGCGCCGAACTGGACGTCGAGGTGCCTCTTGCCGATCTCTTTGCCTGTCCGACACTGCTCGCTTTCAGCGAACGGATTATTGATATCAGCATCGATCAGTTTGATAACGATGCGTTGCTTGAAATGACGGAATTATTGGAAGAAACCAACCATGAATAACAGGGATGACGATCGAGTATCCACCATTAAGACATTGTCGAAAAGTGAAAAAGTCAAGCTGCTGGCGCTAGCCAAGGCCAAAGGACTGAAGCGAAAAAACGCGGGGGATGCTCAGCCCATTCAACCTGCTGCCCGCTCCCCGCAGGGGGAGCCCCTCGCATTTGCTCAGCGACGACTGTGGTTTCTGGCGCAAATGGAGGAGAACGCCAGCGGTGTTTACACTCTGGGGGGCGCGTTTACGCTTACTGGACGGCTAGATGCCCGAGCAATGCGTGTGGCGCTAGATCGCCTGGTTGACCGTCATGAGATACTGAGAACCCGCTTTGTTACCGTAGAGGGAACGCCGCTACAACAGATTGATGCGGAGGATATTGGGTTCACGCTTGAAGAGATAGATGGTTCGGATATCGAAGCGGCTGAACACGCTTTCCCGCCGCACTTCGATCTGGAAAAAGGCCCGCTGATCGTCGGCCAATTGGTACGAATGGAGAATGAGGTGCATCTTCTGCGTATCGCCATGCACCACATTATTGCCGACGGCTGGTCGATAGGGCTGTTTATGCGGGAACTGGGCGTGCTGTATCAGGCGTTCAGCACGGGTCTCCCCGATCCGCTGCCGCCACTGGACATTCAGTACGCTGACTACGCCATCTGGCAGCATCGGCACCTGCACGGCGAGGTATTGCAGGCGCAGCAGCGCTACTGGGTTGAACAGTTACAAGGTATCCCGGCATGCCTGACGCTGCCGACAGATCGGCCGCGCCCGCAAACTCAGGACTATGCTGGCGGCAGTATCCCAGTGATGTTTGACTCGGTGCTGCTCGCCGATCTCAACGCGCTGAGTCGGCGTCACGGCTGTACGTTGTTTATGACACTGCTGGCCGGCTGGTCGCTGCTGATGAGCCGGCTGTCTGGGCAGGATGAGGTGGTGATCGGCACGCCGATCGCTGGGCGCGGTCGGCGTGAAGTCGAATCGCTGATTGGGATGTTTGTCAACACCCAGGCGCTGCGGGTGGACCTGTCGGCTTCTCCGGATACCGGTGCGCTTCTGGAACAAGTGAAGGCAGCCGCCTTGGCGGCGCAGAGCCACGCCGATATTCCGTTCGAGCAGGTGGTGGAGGCGGTCGCGCCGGTCCGCAGCATGTCGCACAGCCCGATCTTTCAGGTGATGCTGGCGTTACAGAATACACCAGACAATAAACTGTCGTTGCCGGGACTGACCCTAAGTGAACTGGCAGGGGAGGCAGTTAATGCGCCATTCGATCTCAGTTTATCGCTGGGGGTGAGCAATGGCGTTATGCAGGGTGTACTGATTTATGCCACCGCGCTGTTTGATGAAAACACGGTACAGCGCTATCTGGGTTACTGGCAGGCGCTACTGCGCAGCATGACGGAGAGTCCTCACTTACCGGTGCAGGCCCTGCCGATGCTGTCGTTTGAGGAGCGGCAGAAGGTGGTGTTCGATTTCAATGATACACTGATGGATTACCCTGCTGAATCCTGTATCCATGAACTATTTGAGCAGCAGGTCAAGGCGTGTCCTGATGAGGTAGCGCTGGTCTACGACGAGCAGACGCTACGTTATGGCGAACTGAACGCCCGCGCGAATCAACTGGCGCACTGGCTGATCGAACTGGGCGTGCGGCCAGACGACAGGGTAGCGATCGCCCTGACGCGCGGTGTAGAAATGGTTGTCGCGATTTTGGCCACCCTCAAAGCGGGAGGTGCCTATGTGCCGTTGGACCCGGTAACGCCTCCGGCGCGGCTTGCTTATACTCTGGAGGATAGTAAACCTCTGGTGTTGATCACCATGCAGGATATTCATACCCAATTGGATGATTTACCGCAGTCGCTGAAAATCATTGCGCTGGATAGCGATTACCGTCCCTGGTCGGCGTGTGCTGTATCTAATATTCCCTCTGTCTCGCGTGGACTTACCTCCCGCCATCTGGCTTATGTTATTTATACCTCAGGTTCCACCGGGAAGCCGAAAGGGGTCATGGTGCCCCATCAAGGGGTCGTGAACTTTTTGCTGTCTCAGCAGCGGCAGCTCGGTGTTAAGGCTGCCGCGCGTCTGTTGGCGGTCACAACCGTCTCCTTTGATATCCACGTACTGGAAATCTACCTGCCGCTGATCTGCTGTGGGCAACTACATATGGCGAGTGATGCTCTGCGTCAGGATGGCGAACGTCTGGGACGTTATCTGTGCGAACAGGGAATAACGCTGTTTCAAGCGACGCCAGCAACGTGGAAATTACTGCTTGAATCAGGCTGGCATGGTGAACTTGGGCTGACTGCCCTGATCGGCGGCGAGTCGTTTCCTCTGGGGCTGGCGCAGGCGCTGCTGGAAAAAGTAGGCAATCTGTGGAACATGTATGGCCCGACTGAAACCACCGTATGGTCGACCTGTTCTCCCATTCTGGCTTCCGACCGGCAGATTGTCATTGGCCGGCCGCTCGCTAATACACAGATATATATGCTGGATAGCCGCGGCGAACCGGCGCCTATTGGCGTAGCGGGAGAGATTTGCATCGGTGGTGCCGGGGTAACGCGCGGCTACCTTGGACGGGAAGACCTGACCGCCGAACGCTTTGTTGACGATCCCTTCTCCGGAGAGCCGGGCGCGCGTCTGTACAGGACGGGCGATCTGGGGCGCTGGCGCGCCGACGGTACGATTGATTATCTGGGGCGCAATGATTTTCAGGTGAAGATCCGCGGCTTTCGTATCGAACTGGGCGAGATAGAGTCCGCGCTTCAGGACTACGGGGCCGTACGGGAAGCGGTGGTGACTGCGTCGGGTTCCGAGGCACAGGAAAAGCGGCTGGTGGCGTACTGCGTCCCTCGGGAGGAGGGCGGCATTGCTATCGAAGCGCTTAAAGAACACCTTAGCGAGCGGTTGCCGGCATATATGGTGCCGGCGGCCTATGTCATGCTGGCGCACATTCCGTTGACACCGAACGGCAAAGTAGATCGTAAGGCACTGCCGGAGCCGGATGAAGCCGCTTTTGCGCGCCAGCGCTATGAAGCACCGCTGGCGGGTGACGAAACGGCGCTGGCGGCGATTTGGCAGGCACTGCTGGGCGCGGAGAAGGTGGGACGGCAGGACGACTTTTTTGCGCTCGGCGGTCATTCGCTGCTGGCGGTACAGCTCATTTCACGTATTCGCAGTGAGTTAAACCGTGAGCTGCCGCTGGCGGAACTGTTTGCCCGTCCGGCTCTCAAGGATATGGCCGCCTCGCTCGGCACGGCCGGGAAGGGGGCGCTGTCGGCCATTGAACCGCTGGCGGCGGGCGAGACGCCGCCGCTGTCGCTGGCCCAGCAGCGGCTGTGGTTCCTGGCGCAGATGGACGAGGCGGCGGGGGCCGCCTATGTGATAGCGGGCGGGTTCCGCCTGCGCGGAAAACTGGATGTCGCGGCGCTGCGTCAGGCGCTGGACCGAATCGTGGCGCGTCATGCAGCGCTGCGCACCCATATCGAAAGCCGGGAGGGCGCACCGGTGCAGGTGGTGGAGCCGGCCGGAGGCGGTTTTCCGCTGGGTCTGCTCGATGCCGGGGGCGTCGGAACGCCCGCGCCGTTTGCGCCGGTGTTCGATCTGACACGCGGCCCGCTGGCGCAGGGCGAACTGGTGCGGATAAGCGATGACGAGCACTGGCTGCGGCTGGGGCTGCACCATGTTATCGCCGACGGCTGGTCAGTCGGGGTGTTGATGCGGGAGCTGGGGACGCTGTATCAGGCGTTCAGCGCGGGCGATCCCGATCCGCTGCCGCCGTTGGAGATTCAGTACGGCGACTATGCGGCCTGGCAGCACCGGCATTTGCAGGCTGACGTGTTGCAGGCGCAGCAGCGCTACTGGGTCGAACAGCTGCGCGGTATTCCGGCGTGCCTGACGCTGCCGACGGACCGGCCGCGGCCCCCGGTGCAAAGCTATGCCGGGGCGCATATTGAGGCGAGGCTGGACAGGGAACTGACCGACAGGCTGAAGACGCTGAGCCGGCGTCACGGCTGCACGCTGTTCATGACGCTGCTGGCCGGCTGGTCGCTGCTGATGAGTCGGCTGTCCGGGCAGGATGAGGTGGTGATCGGCACGCCGGTCGCCGGGCGCGGGCGGCGCGAGATCGAATCGCTGATCGGGATGTTCGTCAATACCCAGGCGCTGCGGGTGAACCTGTCGGCGTCACCGGATACCGGTGCGCTGCTGGCGCAGGTGAAGACGGCGTCGCTGGCGGCGCAGAGCCACGCGGATATTCCGTTTGAACAGGTGGTGGAGGCGGTTGCGCCAGCCCGCAGCCTGTCGTACAGCCCGCTCTTTCAGGTGATGCTGGCGCTGCAAAATACGCCCGATAACGTTCTGCGTCTGCCGGCGCTGACCCTGTCGCCGCTGGCGAATGAGGCCACGACGGCCCAGTTCGATCTCAGTCTGTCGCTGAGTGAGGATAATGGCGCGGTGCAGGGCGTATTGATTTATGCCACTGCGCTGTTTGATGAAAGCACGGTACGGCGCTATCTGGGATACTGGCAGGCGCTGCTGCGCGGCATGGCGGACCGTCCCCTTCAGCCGGTGCAGTCACTGCCGATGCTGTCGGAGGCGGAGCGGCGGCAGGTGCTGGTTGAGTTTAACCAGACCCGCGCCGACTCCCCTGACGAGGCCTGTCTGCATGCACTGTTTGAAGCGCAGGCCGCCCGGGATCAGGATGCGGTGGCGCTGTGCTGCGACGGGCAGACGCTGCGCTACGGTGAACTGAATGCCCGCGCCAACCAACTGGCGCACTGGCTGTACGAGCTGGGCGTGCGGCCGGACAGCCGGGTGGCGCTGGTACTGGAGCGTGGTGTGGATCTGATTGTGGCGATGCTGGCCACCCTCAAGGCGGGCGGCGCCTATGTGCCGCTGGATCCGGGCGTTCCGCCGGAGCGGTTGCGCTATATGCTGGATGACAGCGACCCGACGGTGGTGCTCACCAGCCGGGCGTTGCGGGGGCAATTGGGCGCGCTGCCGGCCGGGCTGCGGACGATCGAACTGGATGGCGACAGCCGGCCCTGGACGCAGTGTCCGGCGGTAAATAGCAGTCCGGCGCAGCTGGGGCTGACGCAGAACCATCTGGCCTACGTTATCTATACCTCCGGCTCCAGCGGACAGCCCAAAGGGGTGATGGTGACGCATCGGGGCGTGGTCAATCTGGTGCGCTGGCACTGCGACGCCTTTGTGCTGCGTGAGTCGCACTGCGCGTCCAGCGTGGCGGGGCTGGGTTTTGACGCGGCGGTATGGGAGATCTGGCCGCCACTTTGCGTCGGGGCGCGTCTGGTGATGCCCAGCCCGGCGGCGTCCCGCGACCCCGAGCGGCTGCTGGCCTGGTGGATGTCGCAGCCGATTGACGTTGGTTTTTTACCGACGCCAGTCGCCGAACTGGCGTTTGCCCGCGAGCTGCACCACCCGACGCTGCGCACGCTGTTGGTCGGGGGCGACAGGCTTAACCGCCGTCCGCCGGATAACGCAGGGTTTACGCTGGTGAACAACTATGGCCCGACCGAGAACAGCGTGGTGGCGACCTCGGGCGCCGTGTGCGCCGACGACCAGGTATTGCATATCGGGCGGCCGATCGCCAATACCGCGCTGTACATTCTGGATCCGCAGGGAGAGCCGGTGCCAGTGGGCGTCTGCGGGGAACTGTATATCGGCGGGGCGCAGGTGGCGCGCGGCTACCTCAACCGACCTGAACTGAGCGCCGAGCGTTTCCTTGACGACCCTTTCGCGGGCGAGCCGGGGGCGCGTTTGTACCGAACCGGGGATCTGGGGCGCTGGCTGACCGATGGACGGGTGGAGTTCATGGGGCGCAACGATTCTCAGGTGAAGATCCGTGGCTTCCGCATCGAACTGGGGGAGATAGAGTCGGCGCTGCTGGCGTGCGACGGGGTATGCGAAAGCGTCGTCGTGGCGCAGGGTGATGCGACACAGGAAAAACGGCTGATAGCCTACTATACCGTCCATGATACCACTCAGATACCGGGTGCCGAGGCGCTGAAAGCGCAGCTTGACGCGCGTCTGCCTGCGTATATGGTGCCGGCGGCCTATGTCAGGCTGGCACGTATTCCGCTGACTGCAAACGGCAAAGTAGATCGTAAGGCACTGCCGGAGCCGGATGACACCGCTTTTGTGCGCCAGCGCTATGAAGCACCGCTGGCGGGTGACGAAACGGCGCTGGCGGCGATTTGGCAGGCACTGCTGGGCGTGGAGACGGTGGGGCGGCAGGACGACTTTTTTGCGCTCGGTGGTCATTCGCTGCTGGCGGTACAGCTCATTTCACGTATTCGCAGTGAGTTAAACTGTGAGCTGCCGCTGGCGGAACTGTTTGCCCGTCCGGCTCTCAAGGATATGGCCGCCTCGCTCGGCACGGCTGGGAAGGGGGCGCTGTCGGCCATTGAACCGCTGGCGGCGGGCGAGACGCCGCCGCTGTCGCTGGCCCAGCAGCGGCTGTGGTTCCTGGCGCAGATGGACGAGGCGGCGGGGGCCGCCTATGTGATAGCGGGCGGGTTCCGCCTGCGCGGAAAACTGGATGTCGCGGCGCTGCGTCAGGCGCTGGACCGAATCGTGGCGCGTCATGCGGCGCTGCGCACCCATATAGAAAGCCGGGAGGGCGCGCCGGTACAGGTGGTGGAGCCGGCTGGAGGCGGTTTTCCGCTGCGGCTGCTCGATGCCGGGGGCGTCGGAACGCCCGCGCCGTTTGTACCGGTGTTCGATCTGACATGCGGCCCGCTGGCACAGGGCGAACTGGTGCGGATAAGCGATGACGAGCACTGGCTGCGGCTGGCGCTGCACCATGTTATTGCCGACGGCTGGTCAGTCGGGGTGTTGATGCGGGAGCTGGGGACGCTGTATCAGGCGTTCAGCGCGGGCGATCCCGATCCGCTGCCGCCGTTGGAGATTCAGTACGGCGACTATGCGGCCTGGCAGCACCGGCATTTGCAGGCTGACGTGTTGCAGGCGCAGCAGCGCTACTGGGTCGAACAACTGCGCGGTATTCCGGCGTGCCTGACGCTGCCGACGGACCGGCCACGGCCCCCGGTGCAAAGCTATGCCGGGGCGCATATTGAGGCGAGGCTGGACAGGGAACTGACCGACAGGCTGAAGACGCTGAGCCGGCGTCACGGCTGCACGCTGTTCATGACGCTGCTGGCCGGCTGGTCGCTGCTGATGAGTCGGTTGTCCGGGCAGGATGAGGTGGTGATCGGCACGCCGGTCGCCGGGCGCGGGCGGCGCGAGATCGAATCGCTGATCGGGATGTTCGTCAATACCCAGGCGCTGCGGGTGGACCTGTCGGCGTCGCCGGATACCGGTGCGCTGCTGGCGCAGGTGAAGACGGCGTCACTGGCGGCGCAGAGCCACGCGGATATTCCGTTTGAACAGGTGGTGGAGGCGGTTGCGCCAGCCCGCAGCCTGTCGTACAGCCCGCTATTTCAGGTGATGTTTACGCTGCAAAATATGCCGGATAACACCGCTGAACTGGACGGCGTGACGCTATCGTCGCTGTCTGTTGAGACGACGACCTCCCAATGTGACCTGAGCCTGGAACTTTATGAACGTGAAGGACAGATTGGAGGACGATTGCAATATGCCACTATGCTGTTCGATGAAGGCACGGTACGGCGCTATCTGGGGTACTGGCAGGCGCTACTGCGCGGCATGACGGATAATGCAGACCAGCCGGTACGGTCACTGCCGATACTACCGGAGGCGGAGCGACGGCAGGTGCTGATTGATTTTAACCAGACGAGCGCCGACTACCCATCCACTGCCTGTATTCATTCGCTGTTTGAGGCGCGGGCGAAGGCGAATCCTGACGCTCTGGCGCTGATAGACGGCGACCGACGGCTGAGCTATGGCGAACTGAATCGGCAGGCCGACAGGCTGGCGCGCTGGCTGGCTGAATGCGGGGTGCGGCGGGAAAGCCGGGTGGCGATTGCACTGGAGCGTGGTGTGGATCTGATTGTGGCGATCTTGTCCACCCTCAAAGCGGGCGGCGCCTATGTGCCGCTGGATCCGAGCTATCCGCAGGAACGCCTGCATTTTATCGTGGCGGACAGCACGCCGCAGGTATTAATCACCGATACGCCATCGCATGCCGCTTTCAGCATCCTGCCAGCGGAGCTGATAGTGCTAGACGTCGATATAGTGCGCCCTTGGGATGAAGCCGATTCTGACGCGGACGAGATGCCGACGTCGGCTGCGGTAAACGCATCGACGCTTGCCTACATTATGTACACTTCCGGTTCAACTGGGCGGCCCAAGGGCGTCATGGTGCAGCACGGCAGTGTGGTGAAGCTGGCGCTCAACAACGGCTACGCCGATTTCCGGGCTGACGATCGCATCGCCTGCCTTGCTAACCCCGCATTTGACGCCAGTACCATGGAGCTGTGGGGGGCGCTGTTGAACGGCGGCAGTATAGCGATCTTCAGCCGCGACACGGTGCTGGACGCCAGGCTTTTCGGCGCACAGTTGCGCGAGCAGCGGGTCAGCATGCTCTTTATGACCACCGCCCTGTTTAATCAGTATGCGCACGCGTTGCAGGATTATCTGCCCAGCTTACGTTATCTGCTGGTGGGGGGCGAGTCGCTGGATCTTGGCTTTATCCGACATACGCTGCGCCACGGCGCGCCGCAGAACTTCATGCACGTCTACGGGCCGACGGAGACGACGACCTTCGCCACGGCCTATCGGATGAACGAGACCGATCCCGACAGCCCCTGCATGCCGATTGGACGGCCGATAGCCAATACTGTTGTCTACTTGCTGGACGGGCATAAGCAGCCAGTGCCGATCGGCGTGACGGGCGAGGTTTATATCGGCGGTAGCGGCGTGGCGCGCGGTTATCTGAACCTGCCTGAACAAACGGCGGAACGTTTCCTGAGCGATCCATTTGCGGTCGAGGCGGGGGCTCGAATGTACCGAACTGGGGATCTGGCGCGCTGGCGGGTCGACGGGACGCTGGAGTTTCAGGGGCGTAACGACTTTCAGGTGAAAATCCGCGGGTTCCGTATCGAACTGGGGGAGATAGAATCGGCCTTGCAGGCGTGCAATGGGGTGACGCAGGCGGTCGTGGCGGCGCGAAACAGTGGGGCCGACAAACAGTTGGTTGCCTATTACACCGCCGACGACGGTGTGGAAATTTGCGCCGGGGAGTTGAAAGCGCAGCTTGGCGCACGGTTGCCAGCGTATATGGTGCCGGCGGCTTATGTGAAACTGGAGACGATCCCGCTGACCGCGAACGGCAAGGTGGACCACAAGGCGCTGCCCACGCCGGATGAGTACGCTCTGGCGCGCGGCGATTATGAAGCGCCGCAGGGGCGTGAGGAGCAGATTCTGGCGGTTATCTGGCAGAATCTGCTGGGCGTTGAACAGGTGAGTCGACACGATGACTTCTTTGCGTTGGGTGGCCATTCGCTGCTGGCGGTACGTTTTATCAATGAGGCTCGCAAACAGGAAATTTACCTGACGTTATCATCGCTGTTTGCTGCACCACAACTGCGACTACTGGCTGAGAAAATACAACGCGGCGACGCTCAGAATGTTCACGATCGGGCGGTAGCGTTCCGCGCCTCCGGTTCCCAGCGTCCGCTGTTTATCGTGCCAGAAGCCAGCGCTGAAATGCTCTACGGTCCGCTGCTAGCCTCCTGTATTGACAGTGATATCCCTGTCTATGGGCTGATGGGACCGGATCGCAACCTGCCGACATTCAAAACGCTGGAAGGCGCGGCGGCACGCTATGTAGGGATAATCCGCTCGACCCAGCCGCAAGGGCCTTATAGACTGCTTGGTTGGTCGTTCGGCGGTACATTGGCTTACGAGATTGCTGCGCAACTGTTGGGACAGGATCAGCAAATCGAATTTCTGGGCATGCTGGATACCCGGTTGCCAGAGCGAGACGATGGACACATCGTGCCGATGGATGAACTGTTCGCGCTGAGCGATGATGAAGCAATGATTGACTTCCTTATCCGAGGCGATATTGAAGCAATCGTGGGAGCGGATTGCCTTGAGCGTTCGGGTAGACCGGTGAACTGGCGGGAACACTATCAACTGGGGCAAAAGATGGGGATGTTGCCGGCAGGTTGGTCGCCGGACTACTACCAAAACTGGATACATCACCGTCTGGATTTGTTGCGGGTAAAATATCATGTCCCCACGCTGCCAGTGAATCTCGATCTGTTTATCGCGCAAGATGAGCCGAACGACGGCGGCCAGTATCTTGGTTGGGATCGGGTGCTCCCCTGCGAGGCGATTCGTCTCTTTTCGCTGCACGGAGAACACCGGATGTTAGTGTCAGAGCCCTATGTCCGTGAAACGGGTAAAATGGTTTCTGAAGCGATTCAGGCTCGCAGCCAAGGGCGTATCGCTGTGCCAGACGCGCGCGACGACGGACATGAACCGATAGTGCCCTTACAGACGGGCGAACGCAATAGCCCAACCTTGCTGTGTGTTCATGGCGCGGGAGACAATGTCTTTGCTTTTATTGATCTGGTGAAATCGGTGGTGAGTGACTGGACGGTCCTTGGGTTGCAGGCCCGCGGTCTGTGGGGGGATGACGTACCCCACTCCAGCGTGGAGAGCGCTGCCGAGCACTACTTTCAGGCGCTTCGCCGCCAGACGCTCTCTAGTCCGCTATATCTGCTGGGGCACTCGTTTGGCGGTTGGGTAGCGCTCGAGCTGGCGACGAAGCTGGAGGCGGAAGGGATTGCCGTCGCGTCGCTGGTACTGGCGGATTCGGACGCTCCAACGGGCGATGCGCGGGAGTATACCGACCTACAGACGCTAGTTGAACTGGTTGAACTGTTTGAGATGCAAGGGTGCCGGTTAGGCCTAGATGCCGCTTCTCTCGACGGGATGACGCACTCCCAGCGGCTTGTTGCGCTGCACCGTAGCCTGATTGCACAAGGGCTGATGCCGGAAAATACCCGCTTAAGCGTGGTGGAAGGCATTTTCCGGGTATTCTCGACGAATATCCGCACCCGATATGCGCCGGCCAGGCTACCGGCGGTTACGCCTTATCTGATACTGGCTTGCGACGCAGATAACGAGCAACTGCAGGGATGGCAAGCGCTGTTTCCTCAATTGCGGTATGCGCGCAGCGAAGGCAATCACACCCAACTGCTGAAATCGCCCTGCTCCGCATTGCTGGTTGAGGCCCTGTTGCAGAAATAGGTTAGGAGGATAACAACCCAGCCCGCGTGCAATTGGATATTGGCGCGGGCGGTGGGTCTGCTGATTAAACGGGTTGATAACGGTAAGATTGACGCCGCTAACGATCTCTGCGCCAGCCCTTGTACGACAGGTATTTCCGGCGCGCAGGTGCAGATATTGTTCAGTGTGGCATGATAAATCCGTGCCGCAATACGCTGTGCGTCGAAAAACAGAGGGACTTTGTTGAATTAATTGGACTTTTTCTGGATGACTGGAGCAGAGCACGCATCATCCCTATGATGCTTTCCGTTTTCCAAGTGAACCCCCTTATATCAAGCAACGGCTAACCCAAATAATTTTTAAAATGCAAAAAGAGTTTCTTCTTGCCTCTGATCTGTGAGCCGCTCAAGACTGTGCCGCTTACTGGTCGGAGGCAATCATGTTCAACCGAATAAAACGTTTTACTGTTGGGACGGATAATGTTCCCCGAAGTGAAGCTATTTCGTCTGAATCAGCCTGCCCGCCTGGATATCATATCCCCCTTCCTGTTGATGCATTGATTTTGCCCTCAA
The DNA here is from genome assembly GCF_009931295.1 of Pectobacterium odoriferum. Classification (NCBI taxonomy): domain Bacteria; kingdom Pseudomonadati; phylum Pseudomonadota; class Gammaproteobacteria; order Enterobacterales; family Pectobacteriaceae; genus Pectobacterium; species Pectobacterium odoriferum. The sequence continues at coordinate 1,062,948 of NZ_CP034938.1, forward strand.
AGCGGCAGGTTTTTCTCCAGCAACTCTTACATCAGCGCTGCCAGGTAGTCGTTCAGCCGTTGCTGTGAACGGTAATGTGTCGCTTTCGGTTCCTCCAGCCCCTGACACCGCACTGCAAAAGCATGAGCCATTACTCCTGCCTGAGCTGGTTTCGGTGCTGGATTCAGCAGTACCAGAGGGTTCAGCCTCCGCTTCTGAAAAATAATCAATTAACGGTTATGCGCGCCCGGAAAAACGAAGACCGATTCACCGGAAATTGCCTGAATTTGTTTCAGCAGAGCGACCACCTGCCGTGACAGCGGCACCAGATGTTCTTGCGCTACGCTCTGAGAATCGCACGCCGTTTACGGCTTCGCGCTGGGCGGGTACGCTCCAGATATGCGCTTTCAGGTTGAATTCATCCCAGCGGGCAAAACGCAGCTCACTGGAGCGTAGAAACACATGCAGATTCAGTTCCAGCGCCAGACGGGTCAGCATCCGGCCTTTGTAGCTATCTATCTTCTCCAGCAGTTACGGCAGGCGTTTCAGCGGCGTGGCGCATGATTTTGGTCAGATGCTGGTGTACTCGTCCGGCGACGTCATGCACGCCTTTGTCGTCAATCGCCTTAACCAACTGCGCCAGATGGCGGGTTTCAACCTGAGCGATATCCATCGCGCCAATAGTAGGGAAAACGTAGCGTTTCAGGCAGATGAGGATTTTATCGGCGTGTGCCTCTGACCAGAGCTTAAGGCAACTGCTGTGCCACGCTTGAGCGATATACTGAAAGGTGCGGGATTCATCAACGGCGGGGTTGTTCGATTTACGAAGTTGAGAAAGGCTGATGCCGGACGCCAGCAGCTTACGCGCCGCATCGCGCTTTTCGCGGGCTTCCGCTAGGGTGGTTTGAGGATAGGGGCCAAAGGCCAGACGGTTTTCCTTACCGCCGAAGCGATAGCGGAAATACCATAGCCTAGCGCCGCTGGTGGATACCGTGAGGTACAGGCCTTGCGAATCGGTGAGCTTGTAAGATTTTGCGAGAGGTTTCGTGGATCGGACTTTGCTGTCAGTTAACATTTGATGGTCACTCCCGTTCATCGAACTGAATGACTCGCAATCTGACCCACAAATTCCCCAATACGAAGGGATAAATCAAAGCGTATCGGAAAAGATATTTACACCAACTTATGGAATCAAAAAACATAGGAGCAGACTTGCCTGAACGGCGAAATTTTATGCTTTATTCATCACATTAAAATAATTATCAAACACAAATATTTAAAATCAAATAATTAAAAAATAATTGTTTAGAGAAATTACTGATGTGAGAAATTATATTTTATATGTTAATTGTTATGGTTGTGGGTACTAGCAGTTTGTGTGTTTTGCTAAAAAAAACCTTTAAGATTGATCTGATTGTTATTCTAAAATTTTTTATGTGATATATTATCCGGCACGGAAAAAATTAATAATAAAAACTTAATGGATTAAGATTAAAAAGTGTCTACTAATCAGATGAATGTTTCCTATGGAAATGATTTTTTTGTTATTAAATTGATGGACTTTTTATCAATAAATTTGACATTAATGGTCAGCGCTAGTCTATTTATGATGGGCGCTTTCGATGATGTAATTATGATTAGCCTGCTATTCTCAACCTCTTTTTTACTTATTGGAGAATATACTGGCCTATATCACCATGGCCTTAAAAATATGCAGCCTGGTGGGCAGGGAAGACTGTGGGGTTCCGCATTATTTTCGGTCATCTTTGTGGAGTTAGTCAGGAATTATGCCGGTACGCTGTACTCGCTGGGTCTATTGCATAAATTCGATAATATATATTTTTCCGCAACGCTGTACTGGTATATTCTTTCGCTATGTAGCCTCTATATCACGCGTTTAATTACGTTTAAATTTACGACTAAAAAGCGGATCCGAATTGCTATTGTGGGATTAACGCCCGGTGGGTTAGCGGCGGAAAAAGCATTGCTTAAAGAGTATGCCAACATGCAGTTAGAATTGGCTTTTTACGACGATCGTAGCCCATCCCGTTGTGGCTATCTGTTTAAGAGCCAATTTAAAGGCAAAGTGAGCAAGCTGGTTGAAGAGGCTAAAGCGGGCAGAGTGGATGAGATTTATATTGCGCTGCCAATGGTTGCGCTACAACGCATTCGTTATTTTCTGTCGATGATGTCCGATACGACGGTAGATACCTATATCATTCCCGATCTTTATTCCTACAGCTCATACGTATCGCAGTTTCGCTCCATCAATAACATTCAGACCATCAGTATTTTCAGATCGCCGTTTGATGGTATTGGCTCGGTGATTAAGCGCGTTGAGGATTTAGTGATTGGTGGCGTTATTACGCTGATGATTTCGCCATTGCTGCTGGTGATTGCTATTGGTATCAAACTGACGTCACGGGGGCCGGTGTTATTCAAGCAGGATCGTTACGGCCTGAGCGGCAATAAAATCAAAGTGTGGAAATTCCGCTCGATGCACGTGATGGAAAACGCCGGCGTCGTGACGCAGGCGACTAAAAACGATCCGCGCGTTACGCGTTTTGGCGCATTTTTACGCCGGACTTCGCTGGATGAATTGCCGCAATTTTTCAATGTATTGCAAGGGACGATGTCGATTATTGGCCCACGTCCTCATGCCGTCGTGCATAACGAGCAGTATCGCCAGTTAGTCGAGAATTACATGATTCGCCATAAAGTGAAGCCTGGAATTTCAGGCTTAGCGCAGGTTAATGGTTATCGCGGCGAAGTGGATACCCTCGATAAAATGGAAAAACGGGTTCACTACGATATTGCCTATATTCAGAGTTGGTCCCTTTGGTTGGATATCAAAATTATCTTTAGAACCATTTTCAAAGGCTTTATCGGTGAAAATGTGTACTAAATTGGTCATCGCCGCTGGAATGATAACCCCCCTCTCATCTTGGGCTGACTTGATGCCGAAATCGCATATCGGTGTCGCCGGTATTGATTTTCAAAGCCAGGTGGGTCTGGACTATGGGCATGAGAATAACGTGACCTATCAGGCTGATGATCAGAATGCGGTGAGTTCTCATTTTCAGAGCCTCAGGCCAATGATTAAGGCCATTGGCGCGCGTTATCAGGATCAATATCTGTTGATGTATTCCGGCGATTATCGTCGTTACGACAGCGATCCGGCGGATAATTACACCGACCATTTCTTTCGCTTTAATGGCGCATGGCGCTACGGGTTAAGGCATGGATTAACGCTCAGTCTTGAGGAGGCGCTTGGGCACGAAGTGCGTGGGCGCGGTATTACCGAAGGTTTTCGACCACAACAGTTCAGCGATTTCGGTATTCATTCGCCGTTGAGTACCGCGCTTTTCAACAGTGAATTGCGTTATAGCTATGGCGCGCTGAAAGGGCGCGGTAAAGCCGACGTCGCGCTGCTGTTTAGAAAACTGCGGTTAGGCCGCACGGAGGATATTAAAAATACCGATATTGATTTTTATAACTATGTTCTTGGGCAGGAATGGTACGAGAACGGTTTAATCGCCGAATTATCTGACCAATACTCGTCGGCAACGCGCTTTCGCTACCGTTTTATTGGTAATCAGCGGCGTTATGAAATCGATTCGCAAAAAGATAATGATGAATACTATCTGGAATTCGGCATTAAATCGCAACTTACGGGAAAAACCGGTATTGATGCCAATGTGTCCTGGCTATACAAGACATTCGATAATAACCCGAATTCCAGGAGTTTTAGCGGGATAAACTGGGATATTCAGACGGAGTGGAAACCACTTAAACAATCCGTTTTTACCGCACATACGTCGCAGCATATCAAAGACCCGTCAGAAATCGGCGGCTATATCCTGGTTTCTAAATACGGCATCTCTTATCAGCACCTTTGGCTCGTCGATCGTTTCTCCACCACGTTTGACTACTCATACCTGACGGACGTTTACAAGAATTACCCGCGAGATCGTAAAGACAGAAACAGAGTGTTCACATTCGCCATGAGTTATAACTTCAGACCCTCTATTAACGTTGAATTAAAGTATCAACTGAACACGCTACGTTCCAATCAAGATAGCGATTCTTTCTTTATTGGCCCTAACGGCGATCGCCAGGTCGTCAGAATGCTGGGCCGTGATAACTCTCTGATTATGTTTACGGCTAAGGTACAGATCTAACGTGAAAATAATAAAACTGTGCATTTTTCTGTCCCTCAGCGTCTGGCTAGCGGGATGCTCCCCGCCGAGCCAGCGGCAAATGGACAAACCTGAAAGTGAAACCACCGGTTATCAGTTAGATGAAGGCGATGCTGTAAATATTCTGGTGTACGGCGAGCCGGAGATGACGATGAAGTTCATGCTGGATAAAAGCGGCGCGATTACCTTCCCCTACATTGGTCGACTGGTGTTGAAAGGGAAAACGCCAGAGCAGGTGGGCGAGGAGTTGGCTAATCGCCTGCGCGGCGACTATCTGCAAAATCCGATGGTGACGGTCAGCATTGCCGAGTTCCGGAAATTCTATATCACTGGTGAAGTGGAGAAACCGAACGGGTATGCCTACGAGCCGGGCTTAACCGTTGAAAAAGCGTTGGCGCTGGCCGGCGGATTTACCGACCGCGCAGACCGTAAGGATGTGGGTATTCGTCTATCGAATAGCAATCAACTGATTGAAAATGTTGATGTAAGACGTGTCGTTCATCCTGGCGATACCGTGATTGTCGGTATGAGCTTTTTCTGACCATGAGTCTATCTATCGTGGAAAATGGCAGAAAACTGGAAAGCATCATCGATTTCTCCAGATTTGCCCAAGAGATCAAACAGAACGGCTGGAAGATCATGCTGGCCGGCCTGATTGTGGCGGTAGTGGCTTACCCGCTGATTAGCATGATCACGCCCAAATATGTGTCGACCGCAACGGTACTGCTTAAAGCACAGCAGGATAACGTTTCGCCTTTGCCGCAGGTCGATGGTTATGATTCCACCCGTAGCGGCTATTACGAAACCCAGTATGCGTTGATGCAGTCGCGTATTGTGCTGGAACAAGCCGTGCGGGACATCAAGCTGGACCAAAATCCAGCGTTTAACGGCGACATAGACAAAAATGCAGATAACCGTGGCGATGAGCAACAGCGGGTCGATCACGCACTGGATTCAATAGTGGCAAACCTCACTATCACTGGCGTTCGCACCACGCACCTCGCCACTATCTCATACGAATCGGCGTCGCCTGAGCTGGCGGCCGACATCGCTAACGGCGCGGCGCAGGCATTTATTGACTATACGGCCAGGCAAAAGCACCTCAAGACACTGAAAGCCAAAACATTGAACCAAAAACAGATGGAAGAGGTGTGGCAGCAAGTGGTCGAGCAACAGGCCGTCATCGACCAATTTCTGAAGAAAGAAGGGCTGCTGACTTTCCGCGGCGTGGATGGCTTCGAAACTGAACAACTGGGGATCGTCACCACCAAGTTAGCGGATGCCACCCAACGTCGCATCAGGGCGGAAACGAACTACAACAGCGTGCGTTTGAACGTGGGTACGTCGCTGGAAAACATCATTTCTCTGCCTGATATTTCTAATCATGCCCAAATTCAGGATTTGCGCATTGCGCTGATTCAGGCTCGGCGTTCTTTATACGAGTTACGGAAACGCTACGGGCTGAAGCATACCAAAATTTTAGAAGCCGAAGCCCAGGTTCAGGCGATTGAAGAGCAGACCCACACCGTGTTACTCGAACTGGAAGCGGGGCTGAATAAGCAGTATCAGGCGGCGTTGAGGGATGAAAAATATTATCAGCAACTGCTGGAGAAACAGAAAGCGGATTTCCAAACGTTAGCGTCTAAACGTGATGAATACAATAACCTGATCACCGCGTTGGATAAAACAAAAGAGCTGTATAAGGCGCTCTATCAGCGCACCAAAGAGCAGACGCTGGCAGGTAACTATTTAGAGCCAGACGCGGTACTTTACGACCCTGCTGTGCCGGCGGACCACCCGTCGAAACCCAATAAAGTGATGCTGCTGGTGATGGTTGTCATGCTAACCCTGATTTTCTCGGTGGTTTACTTCATCGTGAGAGCCGCGCTGGATAATTCAATCAACAGTATCAGCCAGATGAAAAAGCGCCTGAATGTGGCGCCGATGGGGGAAATTCGCATCTTCGCCAGTGGCGTGAAGCGCTCACAGGTTGTGCGTTTGATAACCAAAGCGCCGCTGTATGTCGATATTGTCCACAGCATGCGAATCCACATTTTGTTATCGCATCCATCCTGCCAGGCCATTGCCATCAGCTCGGCAGAGCATGGCGAAGGGCGATCGTTGCTGGCGCATTTGCTGGCGACATCTTTCAGCGCTGACCAAAAAACGCTGCTTATCGACCTGGATTTCTTTAACGACGGCGGGCTGACGCAAGACCTGGCGCCCCCTTCCGCTATCGGTGTGGCGGAACTGCTGCAAGGGCAATCACCGTTGGATGCCGCACTGGTGACAATCAGTGAAAATTTAAGCTTCCTGCCGCGTGGCAATGCCTTGATATCTTCTTTACTGATGCTGTCGTCCGAACATGTCGTGACGTTGATGGCAGAGCTGAGAACACGCTATCAGAGAATAATCGTTGATGTGGCCGCAGTGAATCAAACGCAGGATAGTCAACTCATTAGCCGGGTAATCGACGGGGTGGTTTTTGTGCTAAAAGCCGGCGAGTGGCGTACGGGTGATGTGCTTAATGCCATTGAGAACGTTAAACACCACCGCGCGGTGCTGATTGGCGCGGTAATGAATCGGGTTGCGGATAAAAACCTCGAAACCAAAGAGGGGATACGTTCCCTGAACCATCGTATGAATGCGCTAATCGACAGTACTGGTCACCTGTGAGTTTATGAAAAAGATGAGTTTACTAAAAAGCATTTCTACCATTGCGGGTTCATCGGTGGTTTCACAACTGATTGGCGCGCTGTCTATCTGGCTGATTTCGCATAAATACAACATGGCCGAGGTGGGGATCTACGCGCTGAGTTACAGCATCGTGTTGGTGGGGGCGCAGGTCTGTACCTTTGCATCGCAACTGCTGATTCCGAAACAGCAAGACAGTGAACTGGCGCAAAGTGTGGTGTTCAGCACACTGCAAAGCCTGCTTATCGCTGTGCCCTATGCGACGTTGACCGCATGGCTGTTTCAGCGAAATGTGTTCTTTCTCTATCTGCTCACGCTGTCCTATGCGCTGGTGCTGATTTCGGAGAATTTGTCGCTGCGCGAGGGTAACTACCGTTTTCTGGCCTTTCAGCGACTCGCCGTCTCGGTGGTGGTCGTGCTTTCGCTGGTGTTCACTTCACATACCACCGCGTTTTATTGGTCCTGGGCCTGCGCCATGATGGTGCTGATTAGCGGATGTATTTTGTTCTCGTTCAATATTCACACCATTACGTTTGGACATTTTAGTCCGCAACGTAATAGGGCTTTCTTTCATCAGCATGCTCATCATCTCACTCGCGTTGGCAGCGCAGAAGTACTGGCGATGGTTAATAGTAATTTGCCGGTTATGCTGATTAATTTTTGGTTTTCCGCGTTGACAGCGGGGTATTTCTCGGTGGTGAGCCGTTTTTGTTTGTCTCCGGTGGTGATCATCGGCAATGCAGTGCGTCATTCTATTTTTTCAACCTGGTCTACCGATTTCAGAAATAAACGTTTCAACTATGATGAGTTCAAAAAAGTCCGTCTGGTATTATTGATTTCGGGAGTGATCTGCACTCTAGGGGTATTTATTTTCTATCCGTTGGTGATGCATCTTTTTTTTAGCGAGGAGTGGATTAACTCCATTCCAACCTCTCGCTATATGTTGCCTTATTTATTTCCGGCGCTGGCGGTGTGTCCGCTGACGGTGATCGAGCTAATATTTGGCTCTCATCGCTATTTTTTGCGTATTCAATTAGAACAGTTGAGTGTGGTATTAATCGCATTTGTGATTGTGCCTTTTTTTTATAATCACTATGCCACATCAATGATTCTTTTTTCTGTGCTTACATTTGTACGCTACGCGTTTATTTATCTCAAAGTAAACAAACGTGCTAATGGACTGAAAAATATGATGACAGAATCATGAGCTTGAATACCGGGCTTTACCTACAGATTTATGTTGTTATCACGCTGGTATTCTGCGGACTGACGCAGTATTTCACCGGTTTTCTGGCAGTACTGTGGTTACCATTTATTTTGGCGCTGAACATGGTGGGGTTGCTGATTATGCAGACTCGCTACGATAGATTGCATTTGGATACGCAGGAATTGATGGTTCTCACGCTTTACCTCTCTTTTCTGGCGATGGCGGGATTATCTACCCTGTTACAGGGCGGAATAACCGTCACTATCGTTGGGTTTAAAAACGAGGTTGCATTGTCGCTGATGATGTTTTGCCTGCTGCTGGGATTTTGCCGCGAATCACAGATTTATCGCGTGACCCGCAGTTTGTATTGGGTGTTCTACGCGCAGTTCCCGGTGGTGATTTATCAAGTGTTGTTTGTTTTGCCGCGGCGGGCAGCATTGCGGGGAGAAGACGAAAAATGGGACTCGGTAGTCGGCACTTTCGGCGGCGACCCGATGGGCGGGGGAAATACCGCGGCGATGGGGTTGTTCTGCCTGTTGATTATGCTGCTGAAAGTCTCGGAATTTAAACATGGTTTGACGTCGTTTAAATCCACGGCGCTGCATATCGTTTTGGGGTTTAGCTTGTGTATCCTGGGGGAAGTGAAATTTGTGATCCTGATTTCACCATTATTACTGGCCTGGGTTTGGTTAATGCCGAGCTACATCAAAGGCATGAATAGCGTAAACTTGAAAGCAATTTTGCTGATTTTCACTGGCATGGCGTTGCTGATTACCGTAGCGATTACCATTTTGGCCTCGGGTTACTCCTCGGCGTTTGGTGGCGACCCGACGAAAAGCGCGATGAGCGTATTTCTGGATTCATTGAATTATATTTTTGATACCAGCTACATTATGGAATCCGGTGAACTTGGGCGTCTTACTACGCTATTTTTCTGGCTGAAAAATCACGATATGTGGGGGATCTCCGGCACGTTGTTTGGCTATGGATTAAATGCGACAAATAGCGGCAGCGCTGTCTCTCCCGGTTTTTTGAATATTATCTATAACTTGATCATCGATTCAACCTCATTAAGTGTGCTGCTATGGGAAGTCGGCGTGGTTGGAACGTTATTTTTCATCGGGCTAATTATTTATATCTTAGTCATTACGCAGCCAAAGCCGGGATTAGATCGTAATAAATTAGACCAACAGGACCTGAAACTGCTGAGTTTTTCTCCGGCCTTTAACGTTTTTGTGGTTGGGTGCCTGTTGAGTCTGCCTTATAGCCAGATCCTGATGATTATTCCCATGTTGCAATTCCTATTTTATTTATCTCTGGGCTCAAGTCTGGTGATTCGCCATTCTGTCCGCCGTTATATCGGAAAACTGTATGAGTGATAAACCTTTTATTTCAGTGAGTATTAAGACATTCAATGAAGCGGAATGCATCGAAAAAACCATCGACAGTATTCGTCGCCATATTGTGGATTACCCCCATAAAATCATTGTTGCCGATAGCTTATCAACCGACAACACTCAGCAGCTTGCCAGTGCCAAAGGCGTTACCGTGGTGTCGCTGACTGAACCGTCCGAACGCTGCTGCGGTGTGGGGCATCAGCTTGGTTACCTGTACAGTCAGGGGGATTATTTGCTGCTAATGGACGGCGATATGGAGCTGGAAGATGGCTTTATTGAGCAGGGCATCGCATTTTTAACCGCACACCCTGATTACGCTGGCGTGGCTGGAACGGTAGAGATGGATGGCGCGGCGAACTATGAGTTTATATCACGTAAACAGCGCCTTCATAAAATATATCCGTTGGGCGACTGCGGTCATTTAGGTGGTGGGGGTTTATACCGCCGCTCGGCAATTGAAAAAATAGGTTATCTCACCAACCGCAGCTTGCATGGTTATGAAGAGGCTGAATTAGGCATTCGTCTGCGCTATGCCCACTATAAATTACATCGACTTAATGTGCCTTATTTCCGTCACACGTCGTACACCATGCCAACATATAAAATGCTGCAATATCGTTGGCGGAACGGTTTTCTCTGGGCACCGGGCGAGCTTTTACGCAGCGCATGGGGGATGCCTTATTTCCGTGAGGCATTGCATATCGTTAAAAACGAGGCAGTTTTTGCGGTTTATCTGCTGGTGCTGTTGATGAGTTTATTGACGTTTAACGCCACTGTTATTGGTGCTGTGTTGCTGCCGTTACTCGCTTTTGTGGCATTAAAAATGATTAAGAACCGTTCACTGCTGAACGGGGTGCAGAGTGTGATGAACCTAGCTGTGTTTTCTGCGGGATTGATAAAAGGGTTAACCAGACCCGTGCGCGACCCTATGACACCACCAAGCAGCAAGGTTATTCATGAATAGGCAGGTATGATGAAAGTTTTATTGGTCAATAAATTTTTCTATATTAAGGGCGGCGCTGAAACGGTTTATTTTCAAGAGATTGATATGTTGAAAAAGGCTGGCGTTGACGTTATCGCTTTCTCTATGCAGCATGAAAATAACTTCCCGTCAGACTACGCGCCCTATTTTGTCGGTAATGTGGATTATCATCAAAACAGCAGTGCGATTGGGGCAATTAAAACCGCGGTTAACTTTATTCATAATGCTGAGGCATGTAAGAAATTGCTGGTGTTATTGCGTAAAGAAAAACCGGATATTGTTCATTTTCACAATATCTACCACCAGCTCACGCCGTCGTTGATTAAAATTGCCCGTCAATTTGGGTGTAAAACCGTGTTAACGGCGCATGACTACAAGATTATCTGCCCTTCGTACACCATGCTGCGCGATGGCAAAGTCTGTGACGCTTGTTTAACCGGTTCGGTATTTAACGCTTTTAAATATCGGTGCCAGCAAGGTTCTACATCGAAAAGTCTGCTGCTTTCGTTAGAAGGTGCCTGGCAGAATATTGCCAAAAACTATCAGGCGCTGGATGTGATCGTTTCGCCCAGCGAATTTCTGCGTAACCAATTAATGCGCAAGCTGCCGAATGTTCGTATTGACGTGATTGTGAACGGCATTAATGACAGCCTGCCAGCGGAGGATGTTAAAGACGACGGTTATTTGCTGTTTATTGGTCGCCTGAGTAGGGAGAAAGGCGTTGCTACGCTTGCCAGGGCGCATCAGCAAATGCGGAATAAAATTCCGTTAAAAATTGCGGGCAGCGGGCCGCTGTATAACGATTTGGTCGCGCAATTTCCGCATGCGGAATTCCTGGGTTATAAACAGCAGGGCGAAGAACTTAACCGGCTGATTAAATACGCACGCGCGGTGGTGGTTCCTTCCGAATACTATGAAAACTGTTCAATGTCGGTACTGGAGTCGATGGCATTCGCTAAACCGGTGGTAGGTGGGCGTATTGGCGGTATACCTGAACAAATTCGCGATAAGATAGACGGCATTTTATTCGAACCCGGCAATGTGCAGGCATTAGCCGATGTGCTGGATGACCTGACGTTGAATCCGCAAAAAGCCAGAGAAATGGGATTAAATGCGCGCCAACGTCTTCGCGAAAAATATTCATTACGTAAACACACAGAATCTCTATTGGCGCTTTATCGGGAAATATTAATCGAAAAATAATATGACTACGAAAATTACCGTTCTGGGAACACGTGGTATTCCAAACGTGTTGGGTGGTGTGGAAACACATTGCCAAAATTTATATCCGACGATTAAACAGCAATTCGACGTGGATATTTGCGTTCTCGCACGTTCGCCTTATGTCAATTATAAAAAATCACAATATCGAGGCGTGATGACTCGCGCTTTACTGTCGCCGAAAAAGCGTTCATTAGAGGCTATCGTTCATTCGGTGCTGGCGGCATTTATCACCTGCTTTGATCAGTCCACGGTGGTGCATGTTCACGCTATTGGTCCGGGCCTGGTGGTGCCGCTTTTACGTTTGCTGGGTAAAAAAGTGGTTTTTACTCATCATGGCCCAGACTATGACCGCCATAAATGGGGATTCCTGGCAAAGAAGATTTTAATGCTGGGTGAAAAGGTCGCAGTGAAATATGCCAATGAAGTGATTGTGATCTCCGAAGTGATTAATAATATGATCAAGCAGAAATATGGCCGCGATGATGCCCATCTTATCTATAACGGTGTGAATCTACCCCAGCGACTCACTGCGGACGTTATCAATCAAATATTGGCGCGTTTTTCTCTTCAGCCACAACACTATTTGGTTGCAGTTGGCCGTTTCGTGGAAGAAAAAGGCCTGCATGATCTTATCGCGGCCTATCGGCAATCGGGTGTCACGATGCCACTGGTTTTGGTTGGCGATGCCGATCACCCCACTGCGTATAGCATGCGGTTAAAACAGTTAGCCCATGAAACCCCGAATGTGATCCTGACCGGATTTTTAAACGGCCAGGAACTACAAACTGTTTTCTCACAGGCTAAACTCTTTGTGATGTCGTCATATCATGAAGGGTTACCCATTGCGTTGCTGGAGGCCATGTCATTCTCATTGCCTGCTGTGGTCAGCAATATTCCAGCCAATCTGGAGGTGAAATTAGCGCCAGAAACTTATTTCAATGTAGGAGATGTGGCGGATTTATCCGAAAAAATCACGTTGCGCTCTAAATCGTTATCTGTTGATTACTCTGAATATTTACAAAGGTATAATTGGCAACAAATCGCGGAACAAACGATGGCCGTTTACACCGCAGTAAATAAATCAATAGGTTAATAGTGAATGAATCGAATAAACGCCCGTTAGTCATTGAGCGCTTCTATGAAGCCCTTGATGGAAAAACCGATACAGAACTGACCTCGGAACAGCGGCTGGCCGTTGAGCAGGCGGTGCTGTCGATTACGGCATCTTCAATGCATTGGGTCGACGTGCGTAAGAGTTTCCCTTTTTTTAACAAGCGCTATTACTTCGTTTTTTTGTTCGGTCTGGATCACCGCAAGCGTCCACGCAAAGAGTCAACGCTATTTCGTATACTGCTGACTGCGTTGATCCTGTTTACTGGCTTTTCCTGCATGCTTGCGGCGCTATTGATGCTTTACATGATTAAGTCTGCCTTGGGTATTGATATTTTCCCACATTTCCACTTAGGAATTTGGGATTGGTGGCTCAGCCTGAAGGATCACTGACCTCCGGTTTCTGCTGATGTGGAAATAAGGAGTCATAAGTGCATTGTAAAATTATCGCTGTAGGAGGTTTGCTATTTTCTGTATTGGGTGTGGCCGATGGCGTGATGACGACCGCCACCCCCAGAGGGCTAACTGGCCCGCTAACGAACCCAGGTACTGGCGTCGCCAGCTTTAACAAGGGTAATGGTACAACGTTGTCGCTGGCTGATTATCCCGACACCGGCATTGAATATGATCGTTTGTACTGGAATGAACTCGAACCAGCAGAAGGCCAATATAATTTTCAAGCCGTGGACGCTATTTTCGAACTGGCTAGCCAGCATCAACCGCCGATGAACGTGGGGTTGCGCTTTATGGCGCTTGATGAGCCTGCCAGTGGTTCGAAGATTCCTGACTGGCTGATCCAAAAAGGTATCAAGGGCGAATGGACGCCGGACAAAAAAACCTTTGTGCCGGATCTGGACGACCCGGTGTTTATCGAATACAGCCAGCGTTTGCTTAATGCTTTTGGGCTACGCTATGACGGTAATTCGAATTTGGCTTATATCGATATTGGGTTGGTGGGGTCATGGGGCGAGTGGCACAACATCAATTTCCCGACCATTACGCCGCTGATTGAACGCTACACATCAGCCCAGTTGGATAAGTACGTGGAAATGTATTTTGCCGCGTTTCCCAACAGCCCAAAGATTATGCTCATTAACGGCGGCGACACGTTGGCCAGCGCAGTGAAGCAAGGTGCTGGATGGCGCGCGGATTGCTGGGGAGACTGGCATAATTTTTCGACCACATGGAGCCACATGCAAGATGATTACCCGCAGCGACTGCAAAACGCGGAGGCGCTTTATCCAAATTTTAGCTCTGCGTGGCAACGTGCGCCGGTGAGTCTGGAAATCTGTGGTCATATGTCGGAGTGGCAGAGCGTGCAGCACTATACTCGTGCGCAAGTGCAGGTGGCCTTTGACTGGGCGCTGGCACAGCATGCTAGCACCATTAATCTGAAGTCGCGCAGCGTGCCGACGGAATATCGGGACATTGTGGATAACGCGCTGACCAAACTCGGCTATCGTTTTCGCCTGGCCTCGTTAACTCATGAGTCTGAACTGGCACAAGGGCAGAGCCTGACGTTAAACCAGCAGTGGTTTAACGACGGCGTAGCGCCCATTTATCTGAAATATGATGTGGCCTATCGTGTGGTGAATGATGCCAACACCGTAATGAGTATGGGAAAAATGGCTGATGACATCCGCACTTGGTTGCCAGGGCAGCATACCTTCGTCTACCAATTGGCGATGCCGGAAGCGCTGCCAGCCGGGCAGTATAATATTGAAATGGCGATGCTGGACGCAAAGGGAGTATCGCGAATTAATCTCGCCAACGAGGGCAAGCAAGCTGACGGTTGGTATCGAATTTCCACGGTAACGGTGCGCTGAGCACGAAATTAAGAATAGATATTAATATGCTGAAAAATATCGGCCATGTATGGTGTGAAATAAAAGCGGCGGGCAGTATTAAAGCTAAACTAGTCATATTGCTGTTTCGCCTTTCAACCATTTACCAGTCATCAAATGCGCTGCTGAAAATTATCAGCGTTCCTTTTGTTGTCCTGAATAAAGTGATTAATGAGTGGCTGTTCTGTGTGGAAATTCCGCACAGAACTCAAATCGGTTTTGGGCTGAAAATATATCATCCGCACTGTATTGTGGTGAATTCCGATGTAATCATCGGGGCGAACTGTACATTACGGCAGGGCGTCACCATTGGTAGCGTGATAAACTGTGAAGGTCATGTCACCAAAAGCCCGGTGCTGGGTAATCAGGTGGAGCTTGGTGCCAATGCCATTCTGCTAGGCGAGATTACATTAGGTGATAACGTAAAAGTCGGCGCCGGAACCGTGGTAACAAAAAGCCTTGCTGCCGGAAAGGTGGTCGTGGGGTATGGAACCAGGGAATTGAATTGAGTGTGTATGCTCATATCGACTTTTCATGGCCGTGCTCCTCTTTAACCAAGCGCTTTATATTTTGCAGGGATCTTAGCAATAATGCTGGTGGGGTCTAGGGAAAGTAAACGGGCGATATGGATAAATTCTACGATGTCTAACCTTCGTTCTCCATTCTCAACCTTGGCGATAAATGATTGGGGACGATCCAGCGCAAGCGCCAAATTTCCCTGCGTGATCCCTTTGGCAATGCGTGCTTCACGTAATGCCTTGATAACGATTTGATATTCATCAGAGTAAACAGAAGCCATCGATTCAACCCCATAGCTAATTTTTTAACGAGACATTGGCCCAAAGGCGAAAGGTTAATTGCCTGTGCATTGGGAAAGCAGCCGGAGGAGATTTGGCCGTCACGCTACAAGGGATGAGCCCGAATCATGGGGAAGGGGAGGCGGGATAGCACGCTCGCAGAGAACCGAACCCTATTCAGGACCCATTCCCCAAAAGCAAAAAACCAGCCGTTAGGCTGGTTTTTTTAATTAGTGGTGCCGGACTCGGGATCATTCAGCTTTCTATTAAGTTGAAATACAGCATAAATTTTAATCACTACAGTTGTCAAGACCCGTAGGTTGACCCGTATTTTTATAGATAGATCAGAATGATGGGTTCCATATATGCGAAAAACGTCCGGTTCGTTCCGTCGGTTCGGTTTCCCATGGTCTAATAAATCGTAATGACATTACCCGGATTCGCCTGATTTCAGAATAGTAATGAACAGATGCTCGGTTAGTTGGGATTTGCGCATGGCAGTCTCTTCTAGTGGCATCATCAGTGCTCGGACGATTTATAAAAGTGAATGATTAGGTTTAGTGGGATACTTACACATAATATAAACTTATTTTTTAGTTGATTTTTATTTTTTAAATGTTAATGTTTATTTATTGTATGTGACTAGTTATTCATTATTTTTTCAAAAAAAACATGAAAAGATTTTTATATAAATATATGTCGCTAAGAGATGATTTTTTTAGTAATCCAATGATAAGAGCGACACCAGCACTTTCTTTGAATGATCCATTTGAAGGGCATTTCAATGAAATTCAAGTCAAAGATGCTAAAATTAACCAACTGAGATTTTATAGAAAATGTGGTTTAGACACCTATGATGATCCTGATGACTATCAAATAAATGAAAGTGTTGGTGTTTTACAAGGTAATATAAGCGATTTAGGTATTATTTCGTTAAGTGAAAGCTATAACAACCCTTTAATGTGGGCACACTATGCAAATGAGCATAAAGGCATGGTTGTAGAATTTGATTTTAATGAATTTTTTTTTGAGGACTCTATTCTTATCAATAATGGAAAAGCTTCCAGATTCGGAAGGAATATATTAGGTCGCTGCTATGAATATCCAGAAAAAGTTGATTATCAAAGAGAATTGCCAAATTTTTCACGGTCCGAGCTATCAGCCCCTGATTCAATAGATGAATATCATTGGGAAAAATTCTTCAAAACGATATTGTTTACAAAATCTATAGATTGGATTCATGAACAAGAACAGAGAATTGTAGTGCCATTAAAATATGCTGATTCAATAATCTGTATTGCTAATAAACATATTCGAGAGACTTGCTCAAGAGATCACGCCATAAAAGTTTTAGAACTTGAAGGTAATAAAATCAATATAATATTCCCGCCAGAGTATGAAATGAATGAAGAGATGGGAGACCAAAGTATAAAAAATGAGATTTTTTTCTCGACTAAAAATAATATAGAAACTGTCCATTTATTCCGAATAAACCCATATTCTATAAGAACAGTTTATTTCGGATGTAAATCAAATTATGGAAAATCTATAGATTTAATAAATAAACATCCAGCATTAAAAAAGTTTTGTAATATATATGTAATGGAAAGGAGTCTTCTTATGTATCAATACAACCCTAAGCTAATAAAAGTTGAGGAGGAGATTTAACCATTTTTCTATAATATAGTTTAAGTGATAAAAGGTTGCTTTAGTCTTGATTTTTATATTTATAGTAGTGGATATTATATAAGTTTTTCAAATATAGAAGTTAATGAATTATATTTAATAGTCATTTCTCTGGGGGGATAGTGGATTGAAATTTTGGTTGATATTTAAAGATAAATATTATGAGACTAAATAGCTATTGCATAATAGCTCTACACTTGCTGAAGGTGGCACCCCGCCAGCACTGTCCTCGCATGATGAGAAGTGAAGCATCAATGCGCAAAGCTATTTAGCAGTGGCTGGCTAATGCTAATGACACCAAAATTTATTTATATAAAAATCAAGGTGCTGAAGCAATGCCTATGCATAATATCAAAAGGATAATAAGGTTAAGTCAGTAAGATACTGAGATTCTGCTTTCCATACAAGAATAGAGAATAGCGGCACTAAATTTCATTCCATTAAAAATAGTGCCATATTCAATTAATAAATTAATGATGAATTGTTATTTTGGGAAAAGAAAATTATTCAGTTCAGACATGGTTTTCTCTAAAAATGATAAACATTTTCGAGATTCATCATCATCCATTTGAGATATTATGTTCGCAAGAGGTACTTTCCGACCTTTAGGTACATAGTTTTCAACTTTTATTCTATAAGGCCGGCCCTCTAAATCATCGGAAACGGTTTTTGCTAATTGAAGAAGCTCATTGTTTTTTCTCGGGCTTAAAACATCAGCTATCATTTCACGCTCTTCTAACTTGCCGTTAGCGAGTTCGTTTTCCCACAAATACGTTGGATAGTTGCATTCTAGTATCCCTGGAATTAAATACCCATCTTTTTTTGCGTCAATAATATCTTGAGAGATAGGTAAGGATAAACACTTAACTGACTTCCCAACGTCTTGAATTTTTGCTAATTCTGCTCGTGCTTTATTACCATCGGCATCACTGTCTACTAAACCAGCACATTTATATTTTTCAGAGTGGTGTTTATGCATGTGGAAATATGCTTTAAGCATATCACAAACATAGTTTGTACCTGCACCAAAGTCTTTAGTAATAACATCAATTAAATCTACCCTTTCGGGATAAATAGGCTTATTGCTTTTTCTATTATTATCTTGTCACTACTCCCCTCTACGTAAATTACAGCCTTATCAACTCCAAGTTCACTTACAGCCTCAAAGTTTTCAATTCTCGACTTAACTTCCTCGATGTATGGGGAAAGTAATTCCATTACTCCCATTTTATCATCAAGTTGCGAATAGTCATTTTTACATGAAGTTATATCTGAATTATCTTTCTCAATATAAACGCACCTAACGTCATTATCATGTTTTGAAAGATTATAAAATGCAGGGGAATGAGTGGTAATAATTAATTGCGAGACAGGTTCAGGCACGAAACTCTTAAATTGTAATGCAAGTTTAATAGCACTAGTTAGTTCTAAGTTATTTTCAGGCTCTTCGTAACCCCAAATGAATGTGTATGGTGGGTTTCCCTGCGCTTGTAATGTCTTAGTTTTTTCAGCTATGTATTTTAATATTAATGGGATGTGTCTGGCTTTTATTCCATCACCTCTTTCATTAAGAGATATGCGCATTTCATTAAGAAAATCAAGATTGCCAAAGAGGCTACTCAAATCACGAGGCAAAGATAGTGCTGAGCTAAATCCAAGAGAATCACTGATTTCCTGTATAAGCTCATCCAAATTTTCAGCTATGCTTCTTTCAAATGCTCTACTTGAATCACTAAAGTTATCGTTAAATACATCATTTACAACGAAATATATCTCACTTCTAAGTTTTGATATGTACTGTTTGTCTTTTACTGCCGGTATATATACATATTTAACGTTTTGAAGTAAAGCTTTTATGTTTGATCTTTTAGGAATGTCATTTCTTTGCGTGCTGTGACCACCTCTAGTGCCAAATATAGATTTTATCCCTACAATTTTTTCATCAAAAAAACCGGAAGAACGCCATGATCTAGTCCACTCAATTAAATCGCCATTTGTAGCATGGTATGTTTTTGGTATTTCCAATAGCAACTTTATTTTTATTTCACGTGCTTTTTTTGAGGCTTTATTTGCAGCATAAATATTATAATCAGTATTGAAATTAAAATTCTCGCCGGGATTTGTTTCATCATTAAAAAATAAATTCAATGCTCTTAATATATTTGATTTCCCTGCATCATTATTACCAACGATAATTTGTAGCCTTGAGCTATCAATTACTACCTTTTGAATCGATCTGAAGTTTGTAATTTCGATACGAGTTATTCTGACAGGCATAAGATCCTCAAAATCCGTCAGTTTTTCTACAATACACTGAAAATAACAAAAAAACGAGATGATTCCTAGGGGAACTGTCGTCCAGCTTATGAATACTTCTTGGACGCAGTTGTCAGCACCGATAGAATCATTCTTAACATCAGTACTGCAGGCAACAACTGCAGATTGGGGTACACCGCTGATGACCATGATAGATACACGATGTAGGATATACAGAACACAGGTTTTATGAAGCGTTTGGCTCGGTGATAAACAAAGCTTGGTTCATACGCTGCGCTATGCGTCTCAGCCATCCCAAGCTATCACCATCGCAACCAACAACACCATCAAAAACAGCGGTATTGAGAGCATAAGAACCGTTACGGGATTAGCGTCATAACGGCGACATAAACCGTTACTAACAGATATTCCTGCAGCACCGATGCCAGTCAGCGACTCCTTGCTTTCAGCCCTACTGTAAGTATTCCGGCGAACAGGTCTACTCACTTCCTAGCAAATTGATTGTGCACCGAGAGGTGATTGCCCTGAGTAAAGCCTGATTTACTGAGCACCAGATCATCACCATTTTGAAGTTAGCTAAAGCTAGACGTTCCTTGAGAAATATTTGCCGTGACGCACTGATATCTAAGAGTAACTTTTTAGTACCAACCCCTTCAACTCCTCAAACGTATAAACCCGAAAAACATTGCGGTGCTTCGCTTCCAGCGGGATACGCTGATGGTTGACGATGGCGTATGTCACGCTATTGAACATCCGTTCAATAGCTCGCTTTATCTGCGGATCGGGCACGATATAGAAGACGTACATCCAAAGTTTTTGAGTACGAGTTATCAAATGTTGGGTGATAATTGCCTGATAACGGGCCTTGGTTTTCAGATGGCGCTCAGTCTCAACGGCGATGACGGTTCCGTCTGGTAACGTTATCACCCCGGCCGGGCGATGATATACCTCATAGCGGCTGCGGAATGTTGAATCGGCGCCGCTGATCCACCCATAAGCACCTTTCTTTTCCAGAAGGAGCCGTGCTAGCTGACGATCAAGGCGCTGCATCAGCGTCCAGCCCGTGACTTTCGAAGGTTCGAACCGCGCAGGAAAACCATTCTCATGGGGTGTGACAACAACGGATAATCCGTCATTGGTGATCCCCCACAGAGAGGTTTTCACCATTCTGGTGTTTATTTCATGCTTTTGGACCAATCCCATGTCGATGGCTTTTGCCAGCAACAGATAAAGCGGCTTGTGATTTTTATAATCAAAAAGCAGCATCAACGTTTTAAAGTCGCTGTAGGTTTCTTCTTTCAGAAAGGTGAGCAGAAGTCGCATTTTTTCGTGACTACGCGCCCGTCGTTCACGGTAATCGTAAATCAGCATGGTTCCTCCTTCGCATTTTACTGGTGTGTTCGCTCTTTCGGCTTTATCGCCTCATTACATGGGCGCATACCTTGGGGTACTGGCATGAGTCGACGTCATGAGGCGATCTTGTGGGGATAAAGAGGTGGCCGCTTTGCAGCCATGTGCCGGAAAATACATTTCCCGGCACAAAACGGCGTGCGCCAGTTCATGCGGGCTGGACGCCCTTATTACCTGTCGCATGGGGGTAATGTCGCGGCTGGACGCCACGCCAAAACCCCCAACGTCAACAGCGGCACACCGTCGCGCGCTACGCGCGACTACCCCCTTTGAGACGCCGTTTTTAGCCCACTTTTTCTTTTGCCCGTTTCGGTCAGCGAAAAAATGGGAAAACGCCTTCAAAGCGGGTAGTCGCGCCTCGCTACCGGCTTGTGGCCGGAGACTTAGCCGCGACGGCGTGCGGGGCTGATGCCCCCCAAATAAACCGACGCGTGGGCGCGTCTTTTTGCTCGCTGGGGCGGCAAAATTTATTCGGCTCCCCCCGGCCTGCTCGGTTTCCCTTGGGAGAAACGCTCGCGGGTGGGTTCGGGCGACGCAAATTAGCAATTTCTGTGAAATTGAATTTACTCGCCTCACGCCACGGTTGAATGCCCGCGAGGCGCAGGCATTCAACCGCCTAACCCCGCTGCATTCTGCATTGTGTTTGAATAGCCTGTTGAGCGCGGTCAGCGTTGTGAAAATAAAACGTGATGACATATCTATCCCCACTGAAATCAGCCAGTAGGGAAGGCTATCGGGAAAGGACGGTGTTGCCTGCAAACAACTCAATATCGGATGGGGAGAGTTATTGTTATTGAGTCACGAAAGCAAAAAAGCTCTGACCTAACGGCAGAGCTTTAATCAGGCAGGCTATATTCAGATGGCTATCTGGCGGTGAGTGAATGTGCGTGTTTGTGCATCGTGGTAAGGGCAGGGATGAGTAAACTGATTGCGGTTAGCCCATGACCCAACTGGCACAAGCTTTCTGGCGTCGATTCGCACACCTCATTATCGGCAAAGGTAATCAGCGCATCGCCAATGAAATTCAGGCAATGGCAAAGCCCGGCCTGCGTTTCGGCGCAATATTCTGTGACCTGCGAGAGTTCGTCATTGTCCATGCGTGAAAAGTCCAGACGAGCCAGCGCGGCACTCATGGCGGAGTAACGGTTCTCATAATCCGGCAGTGATTGATAAGACGCGCCCGTGTTACTATCGGTGTCAGCCATAGCATTAGTCCTCATAATGTTGTGGTCAGAAGCCCGGTTAGTGTTCCTAGCACTGCCGGGCTTCGCTCTTTACTGTTGCAAAACACCATGTAATTGCGGTGTAATTACAACTATACCATGCTATGGAATTTGTAATTACAATGTCAAGCGAAAAATCAAAAACAGACCAGTATCAAATTCGACTGTCCCACGAGTTTCGTTCGCAATTAGAAGAACAAGCCCATAAGGATGGCGACAAGACATTGGCTACGTGGATCAAGCGTGTTCTGCGTAAGGAACTCCAGACGCGCGGTATTGAACCAAAAGGCTGAACGGTGATTTGAGTCAGTCGATGTAGCAAATACTAACGTGTAAGAGACGTTTGGCAGAATGCTCGAATGGTTTTACGACAACGCTCCTGACGGGCTTTCTATCACATAGAAAGCCCGTCAGGAGCCAACAAGCGCAGCGCGTTAGCCAGCCGAATGACTCCGCGCATAAATATACGGCGCGACATAACCCTCGCGGTTGACGTCCAGATAATCCGACCACCATTGCATCATTTCGATTCTGGCTTCCAGATGCTCCGCTTTATGCACGTAGGCCGCCCGCACGCCGTTGCGCTCTTTGTGGCTCATCTGTCGCTCAATCGCATCCTTTGACCAGCGCCCGGACTCATTCAGGGCGCTACAGGCCATCGTTCTGAAACCATGCCCACAGATTTCGGTTTTGGTGTCGTAGCCAATCACGCGCAGCGCCTTGTTGATGGTGTTTTCACTCATCGGTTTGTTCAGGGTATGTGCGCCGGGAAAAACGAAGACCGATTCGCCGGAAATCGCCTGAATCTGTTTCAGCAGGGCGACCGCCTGCCGTGACAGCGGCACCAGATGTTCATCCTTCATCTTGGCACCACGCTCTGAGAACCGCACGCCATCTACCGCTTCGCGCTGGGCGGGCACGCTCCAGATATGCGCCTTCAGGTTAAATTCATCCCAGCGGGCAAAACGCAGTTCACTGGAGCGCAGAAAAACATGCAGGTTCAGCTCCAGCGCCAGACGGGTGAGCATCCGGCCTTTGTAGTTTTCCATTTTATCCAGCAGTTCGGGCAGGCGTTTTAGTGGCAGGGCGGGGTGATGTTGGGTCACAACCGGGGTCACGACGCCATCCAAATCGTAAGCCGGATTGTATTTGATGACGCCCTGTTGGACGGCGTGACGCATGATTTTAGTTAGATGCTGGCGTACCCGTCCGGCGACGTCATGCACGCCTTTATCGTCAATCGCCTTAACCAACTGCGCCAGATGGCGGGTTTCAACCTGAGCGATATCCATCGCGCCAATGGCGGGGAAAACGTAGCGTTTCAGGCAGATAAGAATTTTATCGGCGTGCGCGTCCGACCAGAGTTTCAGGCTACTGGTGTGCCATGCCTGAGCGACATACTGAAAGGTGCGGGATTCATCAACGGCGGGGTTGTTCGTTTTGCGAAGCTGAGAAGGGCTGATGCCGGATGCCAGCAGCTTACGCGCTGCATCGCGTTTTTCACGGGCTTCCGCCAGCGTGGTTTGAGGGTAGGGGCCAAAAGCCAGACGGTTTTCTTTACCGCCGAAGCGATAGCGGAAATACCATAGCTTAGCGCCGCTGGTGGATACCGTGAGGTATAGGCCTTGCGAGTCAGTGAGCTTGTAAGATTTTGCGAGAAGTTTCGCGGATCGGACTTTGCTGTCAGTTAACATATGAGGGTCACTCCCGTTCATCGAACTGAATGACCCGCAATCTGACCCACAAATTCCCCGATACGAAGGGATAAATCAAAACGCATCGGAAAAGATTTTTACGCCAACTTATTGAATTATATACACATAAGAATTGATAAGGAGGCATAAAAAAGGAAAGGTGGTGCCCGGACTCGGAATCGAACCAAGGACACGAGGATTTTCAATCCTCGTGCTGAGATAGACGCAAAAAAGCTGCACATTCAACCGAGTGTGCAAAAATGAAAATTTTACCCGTAATTTCGACAAAAGGTGGCGAAGGGAAGTCGACTCAAGCTGCTAACCTTGCAGGTTTTTTTGCTGATGCAGGGTTAAAGACCTTGCTTATCGATGGCGACTATTCACAGCCTACTGCCAGTAGTATTTATGCGCTGGAGCATGAGGCTCCGTTTGGATTGTTTGAGCTGTTAATGCAGACAACAGATTTAAACCAGCCAGACAGCATAATTTCTCGAACAGCCATACCTAACCTCGATCTCATCATCTCCAACGATCCTGATGATCGCCTTCCCACTGCAATGCTTCATGCCCCTGATGGACGCATGCGTCTCAAGAATATCCTTCAGCATCAAAGTTTCCAGAATTACGACGTCATCATGATTGACTCGAAAGGGGCTGCCGGTGTGATGGTTGAGCTCGTGGTTCTGGCTGCCACAGAAAATGTTGTTGGCGTGATTAAACCCATACTTCCTGATGTTCGGGAATTCATGCGCGGAACAGTGCGTCTAATGTCTCGGCTACTGGCGTTGCAGGCTTATGGGATTAAGATCCCTGATATCAAAATTCTGGCCAACTGTGTTGAGAACACATCATTGGATCGTAAGACTTTGGAAGAGTTGGGTAACATCGTTTCTGAGAAAAAATACCTTCAATCCGAAAGCATAAACATCTCGATACTTGAAACAAAAATTGACCAGCTTGAGGTCTATAAGCGCGGTCACGCCTTTGGCCAACCAGTCCACCGTCTTGAATATGTCACTGATCGCAAGAGCGCAGCGGCGGCTGTGACCATGCATAGTCTCGCTTGCGAACTCTTCCCCCATTGGAAAGAGCAGTTTGATTCCGTGTTACGGAATCAAACTGGCGCAGGGGAGGTAGCTAATGTCTAACCTTCAGCCACTATTATGCCGGAATGGCACTTGCCTGCGTGCTTTTCGGCCAAATATCCATTCCGGTGTACGGATCATCCAATCGGTCGAGCTGCTTCTCGATATCCCATTGCTTGGAGCTCCATTCAGGATCGGCTGCGAAAGCAGTCCAATAGTCGGTCAGCGCCAGCGACATCTCTTTATCGGACATGCTTTGAATAATTTCGGGCGTCCATTGATGTTGCTTAATCAGCGCATATTCCAATGCTTCTCGCGGGGAACAGGGACTGAATTGCTGATGCCAGCTATGTGTCAGACGAAGCCATTCGCCCAGCCACAGCAAGCGGTAGGACGTCTGAATCAGTTCTGCACCGGGATATTCCGAATACTTTTCTGCTGCCTGCTGGTAAAAAAAGCTACAGCGTTTTTCAAAAGAATCCATGTCGGATCTCCGTTGTTAGGTTCTCTGTTGTTGGATTTACTGCCAGTTCCTTCTGACCGGAGTCGTCAAACTAAGCGGTCAGGAAATGATCTGTCAGTAGAAGGGAGTGTATCCCTCGCAACGGTAGATTCGACGCCCTTTTCAGAAGTTTACATAACCTTATTAAAAACAGTGTTATTACATGACTTTAATGTAGTTTTGGTAGGCAGTCCTGTTGGGGAGGGAAAGTAATGAGATCTCTCTACCGAGCATTCTGCTCCTGCAACCATTGGCGCTATAAAGACATTGATGAACAGACCGTTTTTTTTGAAACATTTCACACTGAGGATGCGGGGGAACGTTTACGAGCGCTCCTAGCGAATATGTGGGGCGTTCCTGAATCCTCAGTCATTGTTTATAACGTCTATTCAGAGAAAGAATTGCTCCTGGATTCAATGGACGATTCTCCAGTAAGTAATGATGAAAAATTGTTTGAGGCTGGGTGGAGTAGCGAGAAGCAACAACCTTTTTATATAAATCAGGAGGACTGGCCTCTGATGCTGGTTTCTCCTCGGACACATGAGCGTCTGATTAAAGCATTTATGAGTATTAGTCAGATTGGCTCTGGCGGAAAGGAGGCTGTGCATGGCTAGCTCCCAGACGCAACATCTTCCTTTTTCTTTGGAAGCCGAGCAGTCAGTTCTCGGGGCATTAATGCTTGAGAATAACCGTTGGGACGATGTGGTTGAACGGGTCGTTGCCGGCGATTTTTATAACCGGGCACATCAGCAGATATTTAAGGCTATGCAACGGTTGGTCGAGAGCGGCCAACCCATCGACCTCATAACGCTGTCAGAATCAATCGAAAAATCCCCTAATAACCTGTTTGAGTCAATTGGGGGATTTGCTTACCTCGCAGAACTGGCCAAAAACACGCCCAGCGCAGCAAATACGAATGCCTATGCTGAGATTGTTAGAGATAGAAGTCAGGCTCGCCAGTTGATCGCATTGGGTAAAAAAATCAGCGCTGACGCAATGTCTACGGCACATGGGCAAATAAAGGTTTCTGATATTGCAGAACAGGCTGAGCAAGCGCTTTTTGACATATCAGAACAACGTGAAGCTCAGCGTGAAGTGACAGCTGCAGAAGCATTGGTTCAGGTCGTTGACCGACTGGAGCGAAATAACAAGATCCCAGATGGGATAACGGGGACACCAACAGGGTTTATCGAGCTCGATAAAGAGACGTGTGGTCTTCAGGAAGCAGATCTGATCATCTTGGCTGCGAGGCCTTCAATGGGGAAAACTGCATTGGGGGTAAATATCGCGGAAAACGCATTGTCACGGGTACCAGATAAACCTGTTTTCATTTTTAGCCTGGAAATGCCAGCAGAGCAACTAATGATGCGTATAGCTGCATCTATTGGTCGCGTCAGTATACAGGCCATGCGTAGTGGACAAATGAATGATGAAGATTGGGGGCGCTTCTCTGGTGCAATGGAGCTCATTCAATCATGGGGCGATCGCTTAGTCATTGACGACAGCAGTTTTCTCACACCATCACTCGTGCGTTCCCGTCTGCGTCGCTTGATCCGCAAATACGGAAAGCCAAGCCTTGCCATGATTGATTATCTGCAAATGATGAGCAGCCCTGGTGCCGAAAACCGAACCCAGGAAATCGCGGCTATTTCTCTTGGCCTTAAGGGTTGTGCAAAGACGTTCAAGATACCCATGCTGGTTTTGTCCCAGTTGAATCGTTCCCCTCAGGCTCGGGCAGATAAGCGGCCAACGCTTTCTGATTTAAGAGACGGTGGTTCATTGGAACAAGATGGTGATTTGATTATGTTTATTCACCGTGAAGAGGCCTACGACCCGAACACCCCGGATAAAGGATTGGCTGAAATCATTATTGGTAAACAACGTCAGGGACCCGTAGGCACGGTAAAGCTTGCTTTTGATGCGCAATATACACGCTTCAGGGATTCGACATCTGGCCATAGGGATCAATACTAATGAATAAAAAAATAGCCTCGTTACAGCTCGGCAACGCGATGCTGCAAGGCAGTCGTGAACCCGCAACGGCTCAGGTTTCCGCATTGCCGGTCAATGAAATGCCGATGGTGCTGACGTTGGATCAGATGGGTCCTCATCCGGATAATCCGCGAACCAAGCGGAATCCCAAATATGATGAGATTAAAGAGTCCATACGTCACCGCGGTCTGGATACTGTATTAAAGGTAACCCGCGATCCGAACGTACCTGATCTGTATGTCTTCAGTGACGGCGGTAACACACGTTATGAAATCCTGAGCGAGCTGTGGCAAGAAACAGGCGAAGAACGCTTTTTTCGTCACACGGTTATTTTCAAACCGTGGCCCGGCCGCCTTCAGTGTGTCATTGGCCATCTGGCTGAGAACGAAGTCCGTGGCGAATTGACCTTTATAGAAAAAGCCTTTGGTATCCAGAAAGCCCGTGGCATTTATGAGGAACAGCTGGGTAAATCGGTATCACTGCGTGAGTTGGCCACGTTGCTGACGGAGGCTGGCTTACCGATTGATAAATCAAGTATTAGCAGGATGGATAGCACGATAACCTTCCTATATCCCTATATGCCAGATTTGCTTGAGTCTGGGTTAGGCGCACCTCAAATTAGGAACTTACTATCATTAAGGCATGATGCTGAAAAAATTTGGTCTGAATATGTATTAACGGTTTCAACCGGAATGTCTTTTGAGGACGTTTTTGGTGGGTGCTGCAAAAAATTTGATTCTCCGGATGACTGGTCATTAGAAATGTTTCGGGACGAGTTTATCGGCGACCTAGTCAGCGCTTTACCGCACCCGTCACTGAACTACGATCGCTGGGTGATGGAATTAGATCCGAAGGTGCGTAATCAGCGCAAACTGTTCGGCGAGACTGACCCATTACCTGCGTTCGTCCATGAACCTCCACCTGAAGCTGCAAATAAAGACAAAGGTGATGACGATACTGGTCTAAAATCTGCGCCTCCATCTTCCCAGCAGTCTGGAAAGAATGACGACAGGCAACATTTTTCAGCACCGCCTTCAACATCTGTGCCTCCTTCGTTAAATAGCGCAACTGATGAACATTATCAGCATATCGATGAAGACGATAAACATGATGATGAAAACGTAGAGGGCAGTGAATCTCTGGGCAATGACAATGTCTTCTCTCATGACAATCTTTCTGGGTACAACGTTTCATTAGCAAATAGCCAAAGTCAAAGCGCAGATAATCAGGCAGCATTTTCTTTACCTTCTGGTGAGCATTCTACACAGCAGTTAGCCTCTTCTGCTTCTGTGTTTTCTTTTGCTAACGGCGGTTTGGAACCTGTTTCTGATATCTGGCAGATCCCTGTGTTTCAGGATGACATCGAACATTTACAGGATAGTGCCTATCGACTGGCATTTGAACTGGCTGAGGTTATGGGCTATCCCAACGAAATCCAGGAAGCAAAAGGGCTTCTTGATGCAGGCTATGTCGCCCCGATGATATCTCAGTCCCCCTTTATTCTCTTTCTCAATGGGTTGACCGGCGAACAAAGTGATGAACCATTCAACATGTTCAGCTTCTGCCTGAACATTATCGGCTCTGCAAACAAGGGAGACTCGCCTGTTCTTGATGATGAATACACCGTGAAAATATTACGTCTGATTCGGGTATTGCGTCGTTTACGCGAACATCAGCGGCAGATCACCACGGAACAAATAGAGCCGTAAAGGATGGGAAAATTGCGTTTACAAAGTGGCACCTATTATGAGGTGCTACTTAATGCACTATCCAGTGCAATAACAGAGAAAGAACGGCAGATTCAGGATGCGTATACGGATGATGTCCAAACATTGGATCGGTGCGGGGAAATACTCAGTCAGCATGGTGAATGTGATGCTTTCTTAAAAACAGCGAATGAATGTAAACCGCTAATTGCTGACTTTCGGCGTATTCATGCGTACTTATCGGATAAGCATTTAGATAGTTCAAAAAGAGACAAATAACATTTTACACATGGAGAAAATTTATGAGTGAAAATTCACTACAAATAGCAAATGCATCCCAGTCAGCAAATAATCTCCTTACCCAACTCGTGATGGACTTAAAGAGTGGTTATATACGTCGTTGTGAGTCTCTTGGGCTGAAACAAGAAGAAATGCAACTACTGCAAAGTCTGACGATTGAGGACCTGCATTATATTTCCAATAGCTCTGTTTCTGTATTGCAATTCAACATTCACCACGAGAATTTTTACCGTCTGGTTCAGCATGCCCGCCGTGAGCAAATGCGTACGCAGCGTATTGATCGTGCGTTATCACTAGGCGGTTCTATTGAACTGATGCAACACATGTTTGGGCTATCCAGTCTTGAGGTTGCCAATCGGCGGCGCATTGCCGGCATTGACGTACGTCCAGGCCGAGGTGTTGTCTTGAGTGAAGAGGATAGTGCCGCGTTATGGCAGCGTTGGCAGTTGGCTACTGTAGAGAATGCCGATAGCGGCGAGGGATTGGATGTCATGATGTTAGCCGCGGAGCAGATGGATGTGTCGTTGACTGCCGTTTGGCACGCCGTTCGGTCGTGGAGTCAAACGCATAGTATGAATGCTTCTGCTGAATCAGCAAAAAAAACGATATCACGGTGAGGATAATAATGCGCTCTCGTTTATGTGAAATCATGCCGGGATTATATGCTCCAGCAACAGTTAAAAAATCATATTCCCATAAAGCTAAAAATCAAATTCGGCGTTTTCGGCAAGGGGAGAAAAATTACACTCGCCTTACTGAAAAAAATAGCAAGTATCTAAAAATAGACATCGGCCCATTTTGGCGATTATTGAGTCGAAATCAGGGTGATTCGTGGGAGTTAATGAACCACGAACGTTATAACAAAGAAATACGAAAATAGTATGAGGTGATATATGACAATAACGGAATATTAAAAATGAGCCAATCAACACATGAC
Organism: Pectobacterium odoriferum; assembly: GCF_009931295.1. Classification (NCBI taxonomy): domain Bacteria; kingdom Pseudomonadati; phylum Pseudomonadota; class Gammaproteobacteria; order Enterobacterales; family Pectobacteriaceae; genus Pectobacterium; species Pectobacterium odoriferum. Next base: position 1,093,193 of record NZ_CP034938.1, read on the forward strand.
TAATCAGTGTATTTATGCTGCATCTGTTTATTCGGATGCAGAAACAAGTGCATTGATTTTTTTTATCACGAGCCAACAGCCGGATAAAGAACAGTCAGCGATAAGGATAATGATATGAATCTGCCGGCCGACAGCCTGATAGCCTACACCGTTGAGAAGATGAATCTCCGGTTGGCTGAACGAATACCCGCTGATGACGCGGGACAGCTGCGTAGCGGGCTGCTTTATATGGGGAACGTACATGATGCATACCCCAGACGTTTACTATTAGATACCCGGTTATCTCCCCTGGATAAGATGGCCTGGATGATGATCCGCCTGTACGCCCAGCAAAATGAAGGGGCTATTTTCCCCACCTATGATGAATTACAGCTCCAACTAGCTTCCCCGCATAAAGGTAAGGCTTCCAGAGAAACGATCAGCAGAGTGCTATTGATGCTGAGGATCACCGGCTGGCTCAGTTTGTGCAAACGCGTTCGTGATGAAAAAGGCCGAGTTCGCGGAAACATTTATGCGCAGCATGATGAACCACTCTCATTCCGCGATGCTGAGATTTTCGATCCGGGTTGGCTGGATACGGTTGCTGAAGCATGCCAGAACAAGAACAAAACTATCAGTCAGACAGCATGGGAAGTGCTGAACGAGATCAAAAATGACACCACGATGCGCCATCGTCATAGCCGTATTGCGCTTATTGAGAGCCGCCTCGGTTCCGCACAAACACCGCAACAAATGGCAGCCAGACAGCGGGTTCGTTACCCCAGTTCGGAATCCGAACTAAGACAAAAACCACCAAGTTCGGATATAAATTCACTGAGTTCGGTATCCGAACTCAGTCATCCTGAAGAGGATAAATCACTTGGTTCGGAATCCGAACTCAGTGGTATTTCAAGGAGTTGTCACTCAGTTCGGAATCCGAACCGTTACGTACGTAGTAATACACAATGTGTAAAAAGAAATACGTACGTACTGCCGAGCGCGTTCGAACAGTTACTACCGATGGTCGATCGTAGCATGGTGACGGAGCAACTTCAGGCACTGACCAGCGAACAAGCTGAGCAGGTGCTGCAATCGATAAGCAGGGCGCTCTCTGACGGAGGACTGACTAACCCGATTGGCTGGCTACTGTCTGTATTGAAACGAGCCCGTGATGGAAAACTTTTTACTCAAAAAACGCCGACACGGCCTGCGCAGCCCCAAGCTGCAGACGCGCTTTTCACGGAGGGTATGCGTGTTTCTGAGGCGGCAACCGATGTTGTGCCTAAGCCGGTTTCAGACAAAGCGTTCGTCCAGAATATGCTGGCTGAGATACGGAAAAAGTGTTCTCCGAGATAAACGGGAGTGGTCAGCACTACACTGGTTAAATATTAGGCGGTGCTGCAGCCCTGCAGCAGCGATTAAAAAATGAGCACAGTGTGAATTCGGGTGCCGATATGAGGTATTTTTTGGTAGCTCACGCTGGATTGGTTAAATATTACTCAGTGCTGCCCCGGGCAGCAGCGATTAAAAAATAATCACAATGTGAGTTCGGGTGCCGGCGTGAGGTATTTTTGGTGGCTCGCGCTGGATTGGTTAAATATTAGTCAGTGCTGGCACTGCCAGCAGCGATTAAAAAACGACCACAATGTGAATTCAGGTGCCGACGTGAGGAGTTTTTTGGTAGTTCACACCCGATTGGTTAAATATTAATCGCTGTTGGCACTGCCAACAGCGATTAAAAAACGACCATAATGTGAATTCAGATGCCGATGTGAGGTGTTTTTTGGTAGTTCACACCAAATTGGTTAAATGTTAGTCAGTGCTGCCACTGGCAGCAGCGATTAAAAAATGACCACAATGTGAATTCGGGTGCCGACGTGAGGTATTTTTGGTGGCTCACGCTGGATTGGTTGAATATTAAGCGGTGTTGCAGCCTTGCAACAGCGATTAAAAAACAATCATTACATGATAGTTTTAGACGATGTTATATGAATGTGAAAGTTTATATAATAGTTTGGCTGGGCGAGTTGGGTTTTTGGTGGTACGTGTGTGCTCTTCCCGTCCCGGCACATTTATATTTACGTTTTCTCAAAACTGGTTTTGAATTGAGCTGATAGCTCCTTTGCCCTGAATATTTCTATCCCAAATCAGAAATATTTCAGGTCAGAACCAGGAGTTAGCGATGTCAGATACAGAAAACGGTGTGAATAAGGATACTCAGCAGGAGCCTGCTTTCCCAGAGCCGACAGCCTCATCTCCAACCACTCAGCCTACCCGTGAACGAGAATCCCGTTCCGGTGCATTGAAATCATCTTTAACTCTCGATCTCCATACTCATTATGCCATCAGGTTATGGGACGGACGCCGCAAAGAGCAAACGGCGACAGCCGATGTGAATTCACAACGGCCCCCTCGCCATATTTTTAGCATGCCGCAAGTGATATCACGGGCCGGTCAGGCATATCAGGCATCAGTTGCCGATAACCCTTATGCTGATGCACTGCTGGTTAAGTTGGAAGATGCTATTGAAATATCGACAGATAAAGTTCAGCAAGTGGTTCAAGAGATATCGGAGATCCTGAAATCTATCCCTGTATCAATAACGCTAACCGACGTTGTGTCTGTTTCACCACTAAATATCGGTGTTTATAGCAGTTCTCCGCTTGGATATCGCTGTGTCTGGCTATTGGTCGGCTATGACCAATTAGCGATGAAGGTATTTCAGGCTTTCCACTATGGTCTTATTTCTCGTGCAACTCGCGATCAATACTTGGATAAGGGAGGATATGCGATCAGACAGATATACAGCATCGTGCAGAATTACCGTGCTGTTGCTGTTACCCGCAATGATATTCTCACCAAAACGCCAGCAGGCCTGAAAGCCATTGAGCTTTACGGCGAGCCTGATGCAGACATTATGTCTGGGAAAGTGCGTTCTTCTTTTTCTGCACGGCTTTCTCCAATCGGGGGGGCGTAATGCGTTTATTTTTATGTGAAAAACCTTCTCAGGCCAAAGACATCGCGAAAGTTATGGGAATAACTCAGCGTGGTAAAGGATTTCTTTTTGGTAAGGACATTACAATTACGTGGGCTATTGGTCACCTTCTGGAGCTGGCTAATCCTGAGTCATACGGCGATGAATTTGCTCAATGGAGCCTTGATTCTCTGCCAATGCTCCCTTCACAGTGGAAGCTTCTTGTAAAGAAAGATACGTCGGAGCAATTCTCTGTCGTTAGTCGTTTGCTGAAGCAGGCGGACGACGTTGTTATTGCGTCGGATGCAGATCGGGAGGGGGAGGTTCTGGCCAGAGAGTTACTGGATTACTGCCATTTTACTGGAAATGTAAAACGCTTGTGGTTGAGTGCGCTCGACGACGCTAGTATCCGGAAGGGGTTAGACAATTTGTTGCCCGGGGAAAAAACGGTTCGCCTTTATTACGCAGGAATGGGACGCAGTAAAGCGGATTGGTTGATTGGCATGAATCTGACCCGCCTTTATACCTTAAAGGCTCGTGATAAAGGTTTTGGGCGACGTGATGTATTGTCTATCGGACGAGTGCAAACGCCAACGATGGCACTCGTGGTTCGCCGCGATCTTGAAATCGATAGTTTTGTGCCAAAGCCCTACTGGAAAGTTTGGGCTGAGTTAGAGAAAGATGGGATTCGGTTTACTGCAATCTGGATCCCAGCCGCTGGTTATTGTGATAGTGAGCATCGATGTATACAGCAGAACGCAGCATTGGCAGTAGAGCAACTGTGCCGAAATACTGAAACGGCCGTGGTACTTGATGTCACGATGAAGCGAGATAGGACCCCTGCACCTTTATGTTTTAGCTTAAGCGCTCTTCAACAAGTTTGTTCTCGTAAATGGGGGATGGGGGCAAATCAGGTACTGAGTATCGCGCAAGCACTCTACGAAACACATAAAGCAACAACGTACCCTAGAACGGATTGCGGGTATCTGCCAGAATCAATGAAAACAGAGATTGATGAAGTCCTTTCTGCGATTGTGCAATCCGATCCTGTGGTAGCCTCTGCTGTGCAAAGAGCTGATCGCTCATTTATTTCCCGCGTCTGGAATGATAAAAAAATAACTGCGCACCATGCCATTATTCCTACCAGGCAATCCTTTGATATCGCGAAATTATCGGAGGATGAATCAAAGGTTTATTCTCTCATTCGGCAACATTACTTGGCGCAATTTTTTCCGCTTCAGGAATCTGATGTAACCGAGGCAACGTTTAATATCGGCGGACAACTATTTCGGACCCGGGGACGTATTAGTGTTGTTCTCGGCTGGAAGGCTCTTTTTGTCGACGAGAAAGAAGTTAGTGTAGCCACTAAGGAGCAGGATGATAACGGCGGTGGTGAGTTACCCAAATTAAGTCAAAATGATTTATGTCAGGTAAAAGGGGCAGAGGTTAAGTCTCTGCAGACTAAGCCACCATCTCATTTCACTGACGGAACGCTCATTGCAGCGATGGAAAATGCGGCAAGTTTTGTTACTGATCCTGAGTTAAAAAAGGTACTACGTGAGAATGCTGGCTTGGGGACGGAGGCAACACGTGGCGGAATCATTGAAACACTGTTTAAACGGAATTATCTGGAGAAAAAAGGATCCTATATTCATTCGACCCTAATGGCCAGAGAACTGGTGTCAGCCCTACCAGAGACGTTAACCAGTCCTGGTATGACTGCGTTGTGGGAACAGTCTTTGGAAGATATATATCAGGGCAAACTCTCTCTTGAAGTTTTCATGCAGCGCCAGACAGAATGGACACGAATCTTAGTTGAAAAGGGCAAACAGCAAACAATTTCACTAACGCCCCCCGTTACTCCTCCATGCCCAACATGTGGCGGTATTACTCAAAGAATAAAAGGTACCAATGGAATATTTTGGGGATGTATAAAGTATCCCCTTTGCAAAGGTGTTGTAAGTGAAGGAGCAAAAACAAAAAGTAAATCAGGTAAAAGGACAGTAAAAATTAAGAATAAACCGGTTACCTGACAAGTGGTATTTTTGATATTGTAATTCCGCTTTGATGCAATTCGTACCTCGCAGGCTACGACGTAGTGTGATGTTCTTACGGGGAACTGAACGCTAAGAGCCCAGCAGATGGCTACCGCACACTAGTCGATCTGTAAGACGCATACCCTCCGTGAAAAGCGCGTCGGGAAACTTCCTCGGAGCCACGTTGAAGACCTCAGGGATCTGGTACACCCCACTAGACGGTGTCGGATAAAACCGACACCGTTTTTATTTATGCAGCGTAGTAAATGGTTTTTCCGTTAATTTTCATCCTATAACTGCTACTTTGTATGGGCTTTTCAGCCATGGCGAGAACAGTCCGAGCCAGACGCTCCCAGCGTCGAACAGGGGCGAATAGGCATTAAATTGCCGCTGAACCAGTCACATCGGTCAGGCGTTCTTACAAACTGTTGTTCCTCCCACGGCATCCATCTCGGGTGCCGTTTTTATTTTCACTGACACGTAAACAATTTAGGTTTGACGATATTGTTCAGTGATTTAAAAATGACCGTGCTTACTCGTCATCTTCGATGACCACCAATGATCCGGTGACTTGTGAGGATCGCTTTCGGGTAGTCACAAAAGAACACTTCTGTAGCCTGTAAGGAAGAACACGCTCAGTTGCGTGTGGTAAATCTGCCAGCCTTTGGAAGCAGATATCACCAGGTAGTTTGAACGCCGTTGCGAGCGTGGTGATGAAGGTCCGATTTTACTAACCAGACAAGTCAGGATAACAGCTGATCCTGACCCTTGACGGGAAAAACAATTCCCTCAAGGGATATGTTCTTTCCGTCGAATAAATTAACATTCCATGGAGAAATACATTATGTCTGCAAATAACAACAACCAAGCTCAAAAAAATTCTCAAACTGGCAAATCAGAATATTTTAATCTTCTGATTAATGGATTGGGATACGTCAGTAATATTCGTCAAGTTACTGGCACGTCAGGACCATTCCTGAGTTGTGTCATTAACGCATTAAGTGGTCCGGCAGATAAAGCGAACTATGTTCGTTTTGATGTTACCGTTGTTGGTAAGGAAGCCACTGACCTTATTTCGCGCTGTCAAAAGGCGTCTGATGAGGATCAGAAGGTCCTGATTGGATTCACATTGAGTAATCTCTCTGCTGATATTTTTACATTAAAATCCGGTGATCATGCCGGTGAACAGCGTGTTAGCCAGAAGGCCCGATTGATTAAGGTTGACTGGATTAAAGTAGGCCAAAAACAGGTTTATAAAGCTGAAAAATCTGACTCTGTGCCTCCTCAGAATAATGGTGCCGCTGCGGCTAAATCCTATGCGAATAATTCATTCTGATATCAGGTACTCATTATAGACACCCCGCTCGCGGGGTGTTTTTCAATGTAAAAGGAGAAAGATTATGGCTTCACGTGGTGTTAACAAAGTTATTTTAGTTGGCCATCTCGGTCAAGATCCTGAAATTCGCTATTTGCCGAATGGTGGTGCAGTTGCCAACATGACATTAGCGACTTCCGAGACTTGGCGGGATAAGCAGAGCGGTGAACAGAAAGAGAAGACTGAATGGCACCGTGTTGTGCTTTTTGGAAAACTCGCTGAAGTTGCTGGCGAATATCTTCGCAAAGGTTCTCAGGTTTACATTGAGGGATCATTACAGACTCGTAAATGGGCCGACCAAGCTGGCGTCGAACGCTATACGACAGAAATTGTCGTTAACGTTAGCGGTACGATGCAGATGTTAGGTTCTCGTCCTAACGGGGGAAGCAACAACCAAAGTGCGGCCAACACTTCATGGGGAAAACCTCAGCAGCCAGCAGCACCGGCACACAGTGGTACCCCTCAGTCTCAACGTCCAGCTGGCAATGAACCGCCGATGGATTTTGACGACGACATACCGTTTCTGGGGTTTGGCTATGGCGTATGTCGTAAAGCGATTTATGCCGTATCTTAATCTCATGCGCCAGGTTTTTTCTGGCGCTTTTCTTATTTACCTTTCCTTGCGGGAGAATTTCCCCGCGGGAAAGTTCTCCTAATCAATCAGGAGAACCGAATTTATGATCAACAATATACCTTCTTTTTTTCATACACCCTATGAACCAGGTATTTCGCTACGCGAAGACATCTTCAATAGGCAGTTCACCGCTGACGTTATGGGCAGTGTTGAGTACCTGGAAGATGATCGGAGCTATGGTTCCTTTTACCGAACTGAATCACTTCAAATCTCTGGCGGCGCCACTATCGCAGAGATTATTGATCGATTAACGGTCATTTATCGCGATGATAGCTGGCCATTTCGTGATGAAGATGCTGATTACTATGATCCCGACCTTGGGCATGATTGTGGGCCACAAAGTTTTTATCCTAGCCAGATCAGAATTCTAGATAGATTCGGAAAGCTGGTTCTCGGCGGTGTCTTTGCTGGGGATGGCATTCAGTGGACTAAGCCAGTTTCTAGTGATGTTGAGGCGAAACAGTTGTATTCCCAATGTGAGGAACTCCGCAAAGAAGCGGCGATTGAAGCATCATGGGATAATTATTCGACCGCCGAACGAATGAGGGATAAGGCAAACAGTCTATTGCTTGCTGATGCTGATGCTGATCGGCGTTGGCGACAGCATCCAGAAGTTCTCGCTCTTGTTAGCTAAATTGACGGGTACTTTCTTACATGACAGACTGAGTAAAACACTTACTTTTTCTGTGATCCTTCGGGGGTAAAATGACTACTCATACTCGATACGAGACTGATGTTGTCGCCTGGTCTAATGAGCAGGCGGAACTTTTACGCTCCGGTAAATTTTCAGAGATCGACTGCGAGAATATCGCGGAGGAGATTGCAGACGTGGGTAAGAGCGAACAACGGGAGCTGGCAAGCCGCATGGCTGTCTTGATTGCTCACTTACTGAAATGGAAATATCAACCGGAACGTCGTGGTTCGAGCTGGGAAAAGACGATCAAAGCGCAGCGTAAAGATGTGGCATACGCGCTGAAAGAGTCTCCGAGCCTGAAAACCAAACTGAATGACCCTGATTGGTATGATGTGATCTGGTCTAAAGCCGTGGCCATTGCAGCATCGGAAACACAGCTGGAAAACTTACCGGACGAGCAAATCTGGACGGTAGATGATGTGTTGTATTCTGAGTTTTGGCCAAATTAACTGATCCCCTGTAGTAATAGGGCACTAACGCTGGCTTCGGTCAGCGTTTTTCTTTTCTGAGCACGTTTTTAGTTTAGCGTTGTTCAGTCCGGGCTTGTCGGCAGAATAACCACCTGATTTTGAGATTTCTCTTAAACACGGTGGAGACTGATGACAAGACCTATGCGGCACCCTCGAAATACGCCAGCAACGACGACGCTGGCATGCCTTTCTGCTGCAATGCTGGTAGTTGGGTGCGCACAACAAACAACCTCTTCAGTTTCCCGCCCGGCTGTGCAGCCAAGGACGAACGATATTTATCAAAATCGTTCACCTGAAGTCGTGCGTTATGACCGTTACACACTGGTCAGCACTCGCCCTGCAGATTCACAACGCGATCCACTCAACCAAATGATCGACATCACGATGCCGCCGCAACTGGTGCGTAGCGTCGGGGATGGATTTCGTTATTTGTTGTTAGAGTCTGGCTATTCGCTGTGCCCCTCAACGTCATCAACGTTTTCTGAGCTGCTTGGTCGATCTTTGCCAGGTGTCCAGCGCAATATCGGTCCGGTTCGTCTCAGTGAAGCGTTGCAGATAGTTGCGGGGCCCGCGTGGCGGCTACGCGTTGACGATGTGAATCGTGAAGTCTGCTTTCTTCTGCGTGATGAATATCGTTCGTTTGCACCGGCCGCTTCTGCATCATTGTCTCCTTCCCCCGTTAAATCGGCCATTTCTGTCCCGCCTCGCACTTCCGGAAATCCTTTTACGAACCCAGGGGCGCAGACGAAGTCAGGCATGTTAAAACCGGACAGCCAACCCTTACCTGTACCAACCCTGACAACGCTTTCGCCGACAGCGACAGAGAGTAAACCTTCGGTATTGGCTACGGGGGTACCTGTTTCTGTGAACAAGCCGGTCGCTTCTGCCGCCATATCGAAACCTTCTGCTGCCGCCCAAACAGCCCCGTTGTCTGCGCTGCCATCACCTGTAAAATCCTCAGTCGCTCCAGCTCCAGCTGCAAAATCAATCCCGGCACCGACGACAGCATTGCCGCCGGCTCCTGTCGCGCAGCCGCCAAAAAAAGATGAAACGGCAAAGTTGCTTTTGACGTCGTCTAAGACGAGCCCGGCAGTAGTTGCACCTGTGGTCCCGACGCCAGTAGCTTCTCCTGTTGTGGCTTCTGAACCCAAGCCCGCACCTGTTATTACACCAGTCTGGAAAGCCGATCCCGATACCACCACATTACGTGAGTTTTTGACGCGAAAGGCTTCCTCAGTCGATTGCCCCTATGGCGGAAAATGGGCTGTGGTTTGGCCGATCAATGTCGATTATCCCTTGCCGCCTCGCCTGGTTATTCATGGCAGTTTCGATGCATTTGTGAACCGCATTTTTTATTTATATGGACCAGAAAGGGTGGATGGGAAAGTGGATACCCCGCTCTATGGCCTCGCTAACCGCAGCCAGTGTGTTGTTGTGGTCTCTGATAAACCCCTAAGAACAGGGCTGAACTGATGCAAGGCATGTTGGTGTTAATGGCGTTGTTAGTCCTGGTTGGCGGATACCAGGGGGCACGCTCTACTGGTGATTTGTCGGTGGATACGGTCATAGAAACTTCTACGGCACGCCAAATGCTTCAGACAGCCAACACGCTAGGAAGGTTAAAAGCTCTGGGGGGAAATGTCCTGTCCTTATGTCCCGGGAACCGTCCTTCGAATCTGCTTTCAATCCCTGGTTTGGAAGATAACCCAGACATTTACTGCACCGAATATAACGGACGAGTTTTCGTGTGGGCAAAAGAAAAGCCAGGTATGGCCAGGGTGTTACGTGAATTATCACGCGACTCACGGCTGCTGGCTCGTATCAACGAAGGGCGTGTGAATACTCTTGTTGACCCCGCTCCCTGGCCCGTTCCATTGCCTGCCGGCGTCACGGAAGGTTCTTTGGTATACATCAACTAAGAGAAGACGATGTCACAATTTACCCCTCATTTTACATACCGGAACGTTGCGCTGGCATTGCTCGTTTCTATCCTGAATGGTTGTGCTACCAACGGGTTTAGAGGTGCAGATGAGCAAGCAGAACGGGATATCCGAACGGCTGAGCAGTTACATGGATTATCTCGCACACAGCCTTCCTCTCCTTCACTTGTCTGGGTTGACGAGCCCTGGGTCAATCCCCGCCCTATTCGTGTCAGTGCACGGGCGCAACAGGTCAAGTTACCGCCATGCAGCCTGACCTTGATTATTGATGGCAGCTTGTCTCTGTATGAAGTTGGCCAGCGTATTACCCGCAGTTGCGGGTTCCCGGTTGTGATAACGCCTGATGCTATGAGTGCGCTGTCCGGGGGTTCTGCATCGCAGGGGGCGGGGCCGACACGCGCTATCCAGGGTGCACTTCCTCGTCCGGATGAAGGAGGGCGTCCCGCGCTTGCCAGTATTGGTGGGGTGACGTCTACCTCGTCATTTTCACCGAATATCGGTGCGGGACTGATTACTGATATCAGCTGGGAAGGTGAGCCTCTCGGTGGAGCTCTGGATCAAATTACATCGCGTACGGGGCTTAACTGGAAATTCGAAAACAATCAGGTGGTGCTGTATTACCTGGACACGCGAACTTACCGATTAAAGGTTCTCAACGCTGAAACATCCATGAATTCCAACTTGACCGGCACTAGTAGCTCGACGGCCGGAGGTGATAATAGCTCGGTAAGCGGCAGCCAGAATTCAGGACAGAGCACTAGCGTTAAGCTGGAAAGCAAAATTCATAATGACATCGGTCAATCCATTAAGTCGATGATCAGTCCATCGGGGAACTGGCACCTCTCTGGCTCAACGGGCGAACTTGTTGTAACAGATGTTCCCCAGGTACTGGACAGAGTTGAGGGCTATATCGACAACCTGAATGTGCGTATGAATCGGATGGTCAAGCTTATGGTTAGCGTCTATTCGGTTCAGCGCAAAGGTTCAAGCCAGACGTCACTGGACTGGTCTGTTGTTGCTAATCGTCTCGATCGATTTGGCTTAACGTTGGCGGGGACGCCAACGGCCACTACTGCAATTTCATCCGCAGGTATCAATGTTATTGATGGAAAATTTGCAGGCACGACGGCGTTGTTCCGGGCATTAGAGTCGCAAGGCAAGGTGTCTGTTGTGATGGCTCATGAGGCAACGACGACTAATTTGGTTCCTGCACCGTTTCAGATTGCGGGCCAGATGGTTTACCTGCGAAACCAGAAAACAACCGTGTCCGAAAATTATGCCACGACGGACATGGAACCCGGAAGCATCACTACGGGGACACAGATGACACTATTGCCTGATATCCGTGATGAAGGCGATATTCAACTGCAATTTAACTTCAGCCACTCCGATCCGGCACAGTTACGCAAAGAGTCATCTGAAGATGGCAGAACCAAAATGGAGATGCCGTATACCACCGTACGCAGCTTAAGTGAGAGGGTTAATCTGAAGCCAGGCCAGACGCTGATCGTCAGTGGTTATAACTCGCGCAATCTGACTACATCTCGGGAGGGTGCATTCGATCCTGATGTCACCGTCGCCGGCGGTGGTAAATCAAGTGAAACGGATGATGTCACCCTGATCATCGCCGTTACGCCAGTTCTGATGTGAGGGCGGCGATGTGATTACTGTACCTCATGAGAATGGTGGGTTAGTCGCAGGATTGCGCTGGGAGCCGACAGCAGAGAAAAGTGTCCAGCGGTTTGGGCGCGATATGTTATCCCTGAAGCTCAACCCTGTTCGTCGGCGCAATCCAGCTTCCGATATTCATTCTGGTGCGTCAGCGGTCACGGGCGCTTGCCCATGGAGGCCCGGTCGGTTGTGGTCACTTGCCGCACTTGCGACGAACTGGACGGGGGAAAACGGGTATGGCGTTGTCCAACTCGGTGACGATGAATATGTTTTTTTAGCGACTATTCACGGTGTTCCTGCGCTTAACGGCGACATCTGCGGTACGCGCGACGATATGTTCGCCATCACAAATGAATTTATTAACCTCACGCTTGCGCCGGAAGCGGGATGGCATGTGGCCTCCACGCCGGATGCGCCTGCGGTACCCGCTGATATCCTGCCTTTGCGTCGTCGCGACTGGCCTGCACGTTATCGATTGACGTGTCCCGCCAGAATACAACGTACGTTATTGATTAGTGTGCCGGTGCTGTTTGCGGTCAGCATTGCAGGGATGTGGGGCGTGCAGTATTGGCAGAACTGGTCTGCTCGTCAGGCCCAGGCGGCAAAAGCAAAGCTGGCTGCGATGGCTGCAGGGGGCAGTGAGCTTTCTCAAAAAGAAAAACGTGTATTACCCCATCCATGGGTGATGCAACCATCGGCTCAGACTTTGCTAACGGTCTGCGAACGTAAGCTGGATGCGCTTCCTCTGGATCTGGGTTTTTGGCCATTGTCCTCTGCCGACTGCCGGGCTGATGGCGTTATGACCGCATGGGTACGGGATAAGAACAATCGACTGGCGACGGTCAACCGCCTGATTCAGGCTGTGCAGTCTCTTCCAGGCTCACCGGTTGTCTTTATCGATGAGAGTGGGGATAACGCGCAGGTGGCATTCTCCTATCCTGCGCTGCCCAGTGGCGGTGACGATCACGTGATTGACAGTGAAACTCACCGTCGACTTTTGCTGAGTTTCTTTCAGTCCCGGGGGATCCCTCCGTCACTCCAGAATGTTCCGCCAACATCAACTCCGGTGGATGAAACGGTCGAGTGGATTCAGGACTGGAGCGCATTTGCCTTTTCTCATACCTCTCGCTTAGCCCCTTCCTTTCAGCTGGCAGGTTTGTCTGCGGTGGGACTCCGTCTGACGCGTGTTGGACTGAAGGTTGAGGGGCGGTCATTGACCTGGTCATGGGATGGAACGGCGTACAGCCGTGCCCAGAACAGCGTTGCACCAGAAGGAAATACACCATGATGAAAGTTTTTTCCCTATTTCCGTTGCTGTTTACCGCATCGGTATTGGCTTCTGATATGACGGAAATTAGTCCTGTTCCCTCAGGGGACGTCCTGGTTTCTGATGAAGTGACAGTCAGGACGCTGAGAGCTGTCGAGCTGGAAATTGATTTGATAAAAACACAGCAGGCTCGTCAGGACGCGCAGAACGCACTGGCGGAAAGTCGGTTGAAGGGGCAAACGCTGAAGAACCGGCCCGATATGTTACTGCCTTCAGCTACACCAGGTGTTGGGCTTGGGACTGCGAGCAAAGGCGCCGGGGTAAGCCTGGCTATTACGGCTGCGCGGTTGAAAGAGATATGGAGTGAAAACAGAACGCTGCGCGCGGCTGCCGAGTTTAACGGTCGGCGTATCGTACTTCAGCCAGGCGATACCTGGCCAGGCAGTGAGCATCGCGTGAAAAGCATCACTTCACGCGGTGTCGAACTTAGCAACGGACAGATGATCCAGACAGGGGTAGCGCAGTAATGAAAACGGATAACCATCAATCAGCTGATGCAGATTTGGCCTGCCGCGTTCCAGAGCCATACCGTGATGACATTGAGCTCATTCGTCTTGATAACGAGTCTGTGAGTGTGCGCATTAACCGGGAAATTAGTAAGGAGCCGGAATTCATCAGCTGGTTTGCCGGATTGCGCCGGGCCGGGCTGAAGCCATTGCCGCCTGAATTCGTGATGAAAAGTGAACTGGGTCAGGTGGGACTTGCCAATACGCATGATGTGGAGGCTGGGATCAGTGGGGCGCAGCGCGAGGTGCGTCGGATGTTTCGCGACGTCATCTCGATGAGTGCTTCTGATATTCACGTACATCTCGACCGTCGCCAGGGAAGCCGGATCCGTACCCGGATCAATGGGTTGTTGTACACCATTCGTGAACCGGATTTTGAAGAGGGAGGAACGCTGCTGTCGACTATGGTGGAAAGTATGTGTGACACCAAATCTCAGGGCTACAACCCGCGTGTTGCTCAGGATGGTCGTGTTAAACCTGAATTTCTGGCGGATATGAATTTGTATGCAGCCCGCTATAGCCATCGTCCGACTGACGATGGTGGTGTTTTTGCGGTGATGCGCCTGATTGAAGACGATCGTGGGCGTACCCGAACGCTGCAAAGCTTAGGCTATCAGCCGGAGCATGAAGCGGCGGTGGAAGAAATTGAGCTGACATCACAGGGACTTATCGGTCTGTGTGGGACGACCGGGTCGGGTAAATCCACGACGCAGAGGGTACTTGCCAGTCGATGGCTGGCCAGAAACAACGGACAGGTCAGTCTACAAACCCAGGAAGCGCCGATTGAAGGGCTGATTTTGGGCGCAGTGCAGTGTGCCGTTAATACCGACAATCTCAGTCTGCATCAGGCGGGAGAAGCTTGGGCGGGCAGTGTGGTGATGTCCATGCGTCTTGACCCGGATGGTATCTATACCGGAGAAGCCCGCGACTACGCATCAGCATACGCTGCATTGGAAACGTCCGTCAGTGGCCACCCTGGCTGGTTTGGGCTCCACTGTACCTATCCGCTTGATGCACTGACCCGCATGCGTAACTGGGGAATTGATGCGCGTGAGCTGGCGAACCCGACGTATTTTCGGGGGCTGATTGCACAGTCGTTGGTGAATACGCTCTGCCCGTCCTGCTCATTGCCGTGGTCAGAGGCTCTTAAACGCGAACTAATTCCCCTGTCTCATCAGGCACTGGCCAGACGCATGTTTAATGCGGATGAGATTAAGCAGTTGCGTTTTCGTAACCCTGACGGCTGCAAACATTGTACGAAGGAGTTGCTGGGAACGGCGATTAATCAGGGGATCAGTGGACGAACCATCGTGGCTGAAATCGTGCGTCCCGATCGTCTTATCATGAAAAGCTGGCTTGAAGAGGGGAGTTTTGCCGCTCGTCGGCGCTGGCTTCAGGCGGGCGGATTTAGCCGTGGGCAGCATTTACGGCGTCTGCTGCTGGAAGGTCAGACAGACCTGGTGATGGCCACTGAGCACATGGATCCGGATGAAGACCGTGATTTCAGGGAGTGTGCCTAGTCATGGTGACATTGCTGATAGGCCTTTTCTGTGTGCTGCTGGTCCTGGGGATTTTTCTGATCCTCTCTGTGAGCTGGTCACCGGTTATGCGTAGAACCTTCTGGCTGACGGAGCGTATTCGTTTCTGGCAGATGGTGCGTACATTCTGGCGAATGGGGATGCCGCCGGCAGAAATTTTCGACATTATGCGGGATATCTACAGCGATAACGGAAAACGGCGTAATCGCGGTAGCCTGCTGTGCCAGCAATTGAGCGATGCGGTTAGCAAACGCACATTCGGGGAGATGAATCTGCCCGGCCCCCGCGATCAGATAGCGACACCGGAAGATGTTCTGGCAGCCTGGTGCTCGCCACTAGAAGCTGTGCTTTTTCGGGTGGGTAATGTCTCGGGCAATATGTCTGAGGCATTAGCCCAATCTATCAGCCTGCTTAAATATATTCAGCAAATACGCAGTGCGATGGTCCCTGCATTGGGCCAGATGGGCCTGGTTCTGTGCTCTGTACCCGGGATACTCTACGGCGTATCACAACATCTGTTGCCAGCAATGTCCAAGCTGATCCCAGAGGAGCGCTGGACGTTGCATATCATCATATTGAACAGTGTCAGCCACGGGATACAAGAGCACGGAGCCGTTCTGTGTTTTGTTATCGGTATGATCACTTTCCGCATTATCCGCACTATTCCGAAGCGTGGGGGCGTTATCCGTCGCCGCTTTCTTGAGTTTATTCCTCCCTGGTCGATCTACTCCACCTTGCAAGGGGCGCTATTTATGCTCAGTGCCGGTTCGTTGCTGAAGGCGGGCATGTTGCCGCTGGACGTCCTGAATACGCTCAGTAAGCACGCCTCGCCATGGTTGGTTGCACGCCTTGATGCTGCGGCTTTTCGTGTGCGCAGCGGCCGCAATCTGGGGCTCGCGCTCTATGAAAGTGGTTATAACTTCCCCTCCAGAGAAAGCGCCATTTTTCTCAGTCGTGCGGGATCCAGTCGGGATATTGCTGATGTGCTCAATGACTGGGGACAGGAGCAAATGCCCGTCGCACTGGAGCGTATTCGGTCACTGAGTAACTGGCTGACCTTTGGCCTGGGGGGAGCGATCGGCGCTTTTCTGATTTACGTCATGTTCGCTGTGGTCGGGCTGACGATGACCTTGAGTTCTCAAGGGTTCTGACCCGTATCACTACATTATATTTTTTTAACGCTAGTTATTTATCAAGAGGTTATTGAATGGAAACGTCTCTGACTACATCCCGCCGCAAGGCTGGTATTGCGAAGTGGCTTATCAACCCTGCTCGGGGAGGCAATTTGAAAGATGCGATTATCGCGGTTGTGGTCGCTGCCGCGGTCGTTATTCTTGTCTTTCAACTGGGGGCTTATCTGTGGGGGTTGTATCAGAACAGTGCTACTCAGACGGAAGTCACAACCATGTTGGAGCAGTCTCGTAAGCTGAAGAGTCGGGCCGGGTATACCGGTGCCTCGATGGCAACCCTGCGTGCGGTCAATGGTATTCCCGCGTCTGTCGATCGCACTGGTGATGTCTATTACAACCGCTACGGCGGAACGTATGCCCTGGCTCCCGCCAGAACAAATGGTTCACCCTTCAACAACTCAGTTGCATTGACGTTAACGGGGGTATCGGAAGGGGGGTGTGGTGATCTGGCGCAAATGTTCCTGAACGCTGGGGAATCAATCTATTCCGTCACCATTGGTAGTACGGCGATGCTGACAGCAAATGTCACCACCGGCACATCAACGGCGGCGACGCTGATTGGTACCCAGTGTGATGGTGGTGACAAGACATTGATTCTTACCACGTCACGTTAATGATAATCATGGCCAATGTGTTGCTGTTTATCACTGTTATCTTGCTGGCGTATTTCCCGGGCAACAGCGTTGCTCAGGGAAAAATGCCGGTGAAATATACGGTGCAGCCCTGGTTGGCCTGTATTCACACCGCGAGTGTGAAGTACGTCATCGATTCACTGCTGATTGAAGCGGTGATGGAGCAGGAAAGCAGCTTTAATCCGCAAGCAGTCAACCGTAGCAACTCGGATGGTAGTGCGGATTACGGTCTGATGATGGTTAACTCGGGGAATGTACCGAAACTGATCCGGGAGGGCATTATCGCGACAGTGCAGGATTTGCTGGATAAGCCGTGCCTGAATATTCAGATTGGTACCCGATTGTTGGCATCCCATTTCCAGGTGTGTGGTGTGAGCTGGAACTGCCTGGGCAGTTACAATGCGGGGTTCGGTGATAAGCGCCACCGGCTGCGTGAGAAATACGCCAACCTCATCTGGGAACGCTATAAACGGTTGTTACGCGAACGACGGGGTATCGTACTGAAATGAGTCTATTCATTTTAGCCCCGTTACTTTTCGTTGTATTGACGATGGTCGCCTGGCTGGCTTGCCAGCACGTTCGCTGGATAGAGCGTTTTTTGGCGCTGCAACCTGCACGAGTGCTGAACGGAATGACCTTGTTGTTGCTCGTTATTCCGTTCTGGCTTGCTAGTCTGGTATCACTTTATGTTCATGAGTCCGGCTCTCTGTTGCTACTGGTGATGCAGGCGGGTCTGCTTGCCTGTGCTGTGGCTGATGTGGAAAGGGAATGGCTACCTGAGAGCTATACCGTCCCGCTGTTTTTTCTTGCGCTGAATTACTCACCGTTGCCAACCTACATCATTCAGCCGGTGATGGTGATGTCTGCCGTGGTCGTGGTGGCTGCGCTTATTGCCGTTATTGTCCGACCGTCGCTGTCCGCTCTTCTACCCGGGCGGGGAGACATCATGCTGTGGCTGGTATTGAGCGCCTGGGGCGGAGTTGCAGGCAGCGTTATTCTGTTTGTGTCTCTGGTTACTGGTGCGCTGACGATGCAACTGACCAGACGCGATCATACGCCGATTGGCCCCTGGATGGCAGGATTTGGGGGGCTGCTTATTCCTTTTACGACGGACATCCAACGGTTAACGGACCGTTGGATGTTTACGCTCTGGCACTGATAGAGGTTGCCTTATGTTTTCAATCATTACGTCATTGCAGGGCCTGTTGAGCCGCGTTATCCGACGTCAGCCTGCCCGCGGCAGCTTAATCAAAGATTCGATCATCGGTGTGATTGTTTTTATTGCGGTACTCGGCCTGGTGACACAGTTAATCACTAACTACGTGACCGAACTGCATTATCAGGCCGTAGCCCGTCACGCCAGCCGGGTTTCTCAGGCAGCGGGGAAATACTTGTCTGATAAACATGATGGGTATCTGTGTCAGCTGGCGCCCGCCACCTGTACGACGGGGACACCCACATCCCTGCCTCAGCCTTTTACGGCACAGACGCTGATTGATGCCGGATACCTTGATGAAGGGATGGGCACAACAACGATAGACCGACAAGTTTACCGGTTTGGTGTGAGAGCGCGGGCAGTGAATGGCTCGATGAAGCCGGCACTGGAAGCGCTGATGGTCACGACGGGCGGTGAAGCGCTGGACGAAGGTGGCGTTCGTCGGGTTGCTCAGCTTATCGATGGGATGGGGGGATATATCAGTGACCCCACGCTGACCGAGTTGGGCGGGCAGGCGAACACCGCTTACGGCGTGGAGCTGTCCTGGTCACTTCCTGTGACCCCGTTTGGGTTAACGGCGGAGCCCGGGCATATTGCGGTGGCCATCAATGGCGGTGTGATTGGTGGTCTGGATAAGGAAAGCGATCGTCTTTATCGGTTTAGTAGTGATGCGCATCCGGAATATAACCAGATGAACACCGCAATCGATATGAATTCGAACAACCTGAACAATGCTGAACAGGTCAATGCGAATGAAGTGAATGCCGCGAGATTTGTGGCATTGGAGAGCAATGGCTTTTTTGGTTGGCGCAATGGGAATGATATTGAGGCCTGGCTCAAATGGAATAATGACAAAAAGCGCGCGGAGCTCAATGCAGGGATTAATGCTGAAGGCGACATTAGTTCAGAAAAAAGCGTTAGTGCTGCTGCTGATGTCAGTGCTGGTAAGTTGGTTATTGCTGACCAATTTTTGTATCAAAAGACAGTTGTTGTTTCGGGAGATTCTTGTGATGCGGTGACGCTGGGACTGACATCAATCAGTGATACAACTGGCCTGATAGGCCATGATAGCACTGGATCCATACTTACTTGCCAATCCGGTGCGTGGAAATCATCTTCCTCTATCCAGCCCGGCACCATCGCTATGTGGGGGACACCCGTCCCCCTGAGGGCTGGCTGGAACTCAATGGTCAGCTATTTAATCCCAGCGGCAATCCCGTTCTGACTAGCTTGTACCCCACTGGTCAGGTACCGGACTTCGGGGATATTCCCGAGGCTGGGATAATGGTGCAGGAATTGATCCAGATGAGCGGGCTATGCTAGTTATCAGGAAGATGCTATTAGAAATCTGACTGGCGAATTCCAAACAATTGATTACTTCGGGTATGAAGCTAGTGGTGTATTTGGTCGCGTTGAAAAATCAGGTAGAGCTCAAATAGGTGGAACACCTCAAGACTGGAGTCATTCAAAAGTTCAACTTGATGCATCAAGAGTAGTCCCAACAGCTGCAGAAAATCGACCTAAAAATATCTCTGTGATGTTCATCATTAAAGCTGGTTGAACCGCTTGTGAGCGCCTTGCCAATCCGGTGCAGTACAGGTGATAGCTATCCAGGGTGCATTGTGCTTTGCTTCTGATGACCACTCTGGGAAATCTATCTATCTTTGGGGGCAAAATCGATGGGTTCATGCCCCTGACTAGATTTCGATAAGTGGTCCAGAAGCACTCGAATTTTCTCTATTTCTGCGATTTTTCATCACTGACCACGCACCGGATTGGCAAGGCGCTCACAAGCGGTTCAACCAGCTTTAATGATGAACATCACAGAGATATTTTTAGGTCGATTTTCTGCAGCTGTTGGGACTACTCTTGATGCATCAAGTTGAACTTTTGAATGATCCAGTCTTGAGGTGTTCCACCTATTTGAGCTCTACCTGATTTTTCAACGCGACCAAATACACCACTAGCTTCATACCCGAAGTAATCAATTGTTTGGAATTCGCCAGTCAGATTTCTAATAGCATCTTCCTGATAACTAAGCATAGCCCGCTCATCTGGATCAATTCCTGCACCATTATCCCAGCCTCGGGGGAAGTATCCCCTGAAGTCCGGTACCTGACCAGTGGGGTACAAGCTAGTCAGAACGGGATTGCCGCTGGGATTAAATAGCTGACCATTGAGTTCCAGCCAGCCCTCAGGGGGGACGGGTGTCCCCCACATAGCGATGGTGCCGGGCTGGATAGAGGAAGATGATTTCCACGCACCGGATTGGCAATTAGGCAAACTGCGGTATTGTCTTCCCTTTTAAATTTTAGGGACGGACATTTCTGATGAAAAAACGTATAAAAAAGATGCTATTAAGCAAGGCGCTGGACAAATATTTCTCTACTGTCTCACGCTATAAACGGGGGCAGTTGCAAGAATTTTATCGAATAAACGTTATCAAAAGATCACCGCTTGCTAACCGACATATGGATGAAATTTCATCAGTTGATATTGCTGGATATCGAGATGACAGACTGGCCCAGATTAATCCACGTACAAAAAAATCTATCAGTGGCAACACTGTTCGTCTTGAGCTTGCGTTGCTCTCCGCATTGTATAATTTGGCCAAAGTCGAATGGGGAACATGCACGAGTAATCCAGTTGAACACGTTAGAAAGCCTGCGGTGTCTTCAGGTCGGGTGCGTAGGTTAACGTCACAAGAAGAACGAGGTCTGACCCGTTACTTCAGAGGTAAAAAACCTGAGTTATTAGCTATCTTCCGTTTAGCCATTGAAACAGCGATGAGGCAAGGTGAAATACTGTCATTACGATGGGAGAATATCGATCTTCGACTCGGGATTGCTCACCTGCCGTTAACAAAAAATGGCTCTGCTCGTGATGTGCCACTGTCTTCAAAGGCGCGTCTGGTTTTGAAGGAAATTGGCGAACTGGGGCGTGATGATACGGGGAATGTTTTTACATATACGTCGAGTGGCTTTAAAAGTGCCTGGCGTATCGCATTACAATCCTTATCGATTAATGATCTGCATTTTCATGATTTGAGGCATGAAGCGATTAGCCGGCTGTTTGAATTGGGGACATTAAACGTCATGGAGGTCGCTGCGATATCGGGGCATAAATCCATGAATATGCTTAAACGGTATACACACCTCAGAGCCACCCACCTTGTTAGTAAATTGGATGCCCGCAAAAAGCAGGCGCAAAAACTGACCTCAATATTTATACCTTACCCCGCAGATATCGAAGTTCATGATTGTGGCAGTCAGGTGACAATCACATTTTCTGACCTTGATGATTTGACAGTGACAGCATCAACTTATGATGACGCAGTAAAAGTAGCATCTGTCGAATTACTCAAATTCCAGGCTATTGCCGCGAAGAACGGTGAACGGCTGCCTCCCCCAGGCCATGTTTCTGTCAATATGCCTGAGCGCATACTGATCAACCCGCTTTAAACTTGCATAGGCGATATTGAGTTAAATATCGCCATTTCCTTAAGCAGTTCGCATGCTTAGATATCTAGAAGATATTCATGTGTCCAGCTATGACTTTTTTATTGGTATTTATCACCTTTCTTGCTCTGTACTGCCCACTCTACTCTGTCATATGTTTATTAGTGCCGTTTAAAGGGTTTGCTATTTCATCACTGAAGCATAGAAAAACACGGTATATGGTAATACATTTAGCGGTGTTTTCTCGTATAGGGAACATGAACAAGGCACAGTTACAGAAATTTAACTTTGCGTTTGTTACGGTCTTGCAACAGGCTCTTCAGAAGGATAGGCCAATCGTTTTTCGTTCTCATTTGATGCGGGCCTCTCAGGTGAAGCTAGCAGAGACGGTTTTGGCTAAATACGGTCATAGCTACCGGGTATCTAAAGTTATTCTCTCCAGAACTGAACGAATAGGGATCACGTGCCAGATGTTGTTTCAAGAATGGCGATTGGTGAGGGTCAGCCGTGGTGGTGTAATGATCGTAGTTATGGTTCGATAAATTTTTAATGATATGTGATTAATTTATCGTGGATTGAAAAAGTACATTACTTTAATGTGATCGATACATTAGATCGAACCGATCGATTTATTTTGTTGTACACGATTAATAATGTTGTTTAACCTCGCTAGTACATTAAAGCGAATTATTGAATTACATTGAAATGATTTTTATGTGGAGTCGTAGTGAATGAATCCTACATATACTGCGTTAATTGCATTATTGCGTTCAGGGGACATAGTCTTCCCTGAACGTGATGAAAAGTATGATGGTGGTAATAGCCAATTTTCAGTAAGAATCAAACCAGAAAGCAGGGCGTTCCTTGATATGCATGCCGAGCGTATCGGTGTTTCCAAGTCTACGCTCTACGGCATTATCTTGGAAGGGGTGCTTTCTGAAGCCAGGGCATCAACAGCTGACAAAATGATGGGGGTTTATGAACGTTTTTGTTTGTTAATGGATGCTCATAGCGTAAATGTATTGCAACAAGCGCAATTACTTGCCCCGTTTGGTATTAGTCAGGGGGCATTATCCAGCGCAGAACGAACACTGGATTTGTTAAACCATCAAGTGCTGTATCAGTTGGCATCATGGTTTGAAATCGACGTGCAGTGGTTGTTTTGCGAGAAAATTTATCCAGTGGATAATTATCATTTTTTTGACCAGAAACCTCTGGATTATGACGCTTTGAGTGATAGCGCTGAATTGGTTTTCTTTCGCGCAATGAGTGATTGTGATGTGATTTTTGCTTTTACTCGGGAATGGAAAAATGTTCAGGGTGTAATTAATATCCCAATCATTAAAATTTATCGTGTGTTGAAAGAGTGGGGTTTTCCGAAAACGAAGAATGCTAGGTATTTAGCTTATTCAAAGAAACAAGCTGAGTCATTAACTAATGGCTCAGTGTTTCCCATTATGGTTATTGATAATTATCAGTGTGAATATAAAAACCATCAAGATTGGTTAGCAGGTTAAATTGTAATTTTTTTTATTATTAATGGTGCGCCAGCATCAGGGGATCTTTTATCAAAAATTCAGAAATGAATGTTGTGCCAGTACCAGGGAATACCAAGAAAGCATAATCATAAATATTTATATTCAATCTCTATATAGGAAATAAAGAATGAAACACTCATTAATTACACGCAGTTTTATTATTGCGGGCATCGTGGTTGCTACTTCAGCTAATGCAGCTGGCACATGGACTGAAGCTCGCGGTGATGCTATGGGCGGAACAGGTGTCGCTTCCTCGCACTACAGCGCAGCAGCGCTGGTAAACCCCGCGCTGCTGACGAAATTCGACAAGTCAGATGATTTTAGTCTGATTTTGCCAGCAGTCGGTGCTCAGGTTTCAGACCCAGATAATCTGGAAGATGGTGTTGATCGCATCAACAATGACTGGAAGTCGTTTGAGCGTATCGTTAGCGCCAGCGGAGATGCCAGTTTAGCTGCATCAAAACTACGCGCATCACTGCAAGACCTGTCAGGTAGCCATGCTAAGGCACATGCCGGTGCGTCAACGGTTGCTGCAGTTCCCAATAGCGTTCTGCCCTTTGCGGTCGTTGCTAAGGCGTGGGGAACGGCAACAGTCAAAACCAACGTGACAGATAGCGATATCCAGTGGCTTGATGGGGTTTCAAACGGTACTGCAAACGGCTCAGATCTGAGTTCGTTAACGTCATCCGCCAATGGCCGTGCCGCTGTCGTGGCAGATGTCGGTGTTGCGATGGCTCGCGAATTCAACGTTGGCGGATTCGAGTTCTCTGCCGGTATTACACCGAAGGTACAACGCGTCTATACATTCAATTACAACGTTGCGATCAATAACTATGACAGCTCGGATTTTCGTAGCAGCGACTACCGTAACGATAAAACGGGCGCCAACGTAGATGTCGGTTTTTCAACCAATCTGAGTGATAACTGGATTGTTGGTCTTGTCGGCCAGAATCTAGTTGCACGCAGCATCGAGACGAAAGAAGTCAACGGTGTCAAAGACACGTTCAAAATCAAGCCTCAAGCCACACTGGGAACCGCATACAGTAACGGCTTCTTTACTACTGCGCTTGATGTCGATCTGACTCCAGCAAGCCGTTTTAACTCTGATAAAGACAGCCAGTTTGTCAGCGTGGGCGGTGAGCTGAATGCCTGGAAATGGGCGCAACTGCGTGCAGGGTATCGTACTGATATTCATGACAGCGATAACTCCTACTTCACTGCTGGCATTGGCTTGTCCCCGTTCGATGTCGTACATCTTGATATCACCGGCATGGCAGGAACAGACAGAACGTATGGTGCCGTTGCTCAATTGACGTTCACATTCTGATTGCTGAATAAGGGGCTATCTATGAATAGCCCCTTATTTAAATTATCTAATCATTACCTTAATACTTATTAATAGGTGTAGCTTTAAGGGAGATATATGAATTTCTTTATTAAACCATTACTGATTTTATCTGCAATAAGTTTCAACTCATTGGCTATCGCTTCCACACTGAATGTTGATAACAAACATCAGGTGATAACACTGAAAGTGGTTGGTTGTGAGTTGAATAAAAACAAATCTTACAATCAACACCCTGGGAAGATTTCTTATCACAAGGTTATTGACAAAAAACACGCTGCAAAAATATGTGATGGTACTTTCTCTTCACTTACGTCTATTGAACTTTCAGTAAATAACAATGCCAGAGAACCTTCAGTTGTCGGTGTATGGCAAGCTCGTGATTATGTCGGAGCAGTTTCTTTACGCTGGGTTAATGGTGAATGGGTTGAATTCGATAAAAAGCATGATGAATATCAAGTGGGATTTTCATTGGGGCTTTATGTCGATGAAGAGAATGATGGCATATCCATTGGTTATGAACTAGCCGAAATCTATGGCACCAATGAGAGGGATGCGAACTCGCACGAAAAAAATAAATTATCGAGTGTGGAGTTTCCTGTTATTTACTCGATCGTGAATAAAAACAGAGCTGAATTTAATAGAGGTAAATGTTTGTTAGTCTGGGGCGGAGTTAATCCGGCATCAGAATCTAGACGTTTTGTCTCAATATGTGAATCATCAAATTGAGTGCAAAAGCTGAAGTTGAGAGGCCAATGAAATGAGCGTATTTAATTACGTCAATCATCACTACGGCGTTAATGCCTGCGTTGGGCGTCGCGTAATCGCATATGGCGAACCTGGCACTATTGTGCGCGATTTTGGTAACTATATCGGCATTGTTCTGGACTCTGCTCCTCATGCTGCCCCTGAACGCTATCACCCGACGGATGGCATCGAGTATGGCGACGTTATTGATTACACCCCGCCGAAAATTAACACCAGGCAAGCCAAATCAAAGAGAAATTGGCAGGAGTATCTTGATGCCGATTATGGGCATCGAGATTTTGCCGACTGGTTGGGTATCAACACTCCACGTGTTGACTACGATAGCAGTCGCGGGGAATGGCGTATGTATCGGTTCGGGAATTATCAGGATTCAAGCATCTACGGCGAGTGGTGCAAAACAAAGAAAGCAGCAAAGGCCAGTTATAAAGATGCGTTGAAAAAATACAGGACTGCATAATGGATTTAAAACATCGTTTGGATTTGGCTACAAATACTTTTAATCAACGACTCGCTGACTTTGAATTGCTAAAAAAAGACTTAAACAAATCGCTTGATTCTATGGGGCATCTTATGTTTACCGCGCATGCTGAGTTACAAAAGATTCGTTTAGAGTACGAAATTGCATGTATTGAGTCGTGGGGCGGAATAGTTGATAAACGTGATGCTTCATTAGAAGCTATATCAGTATGGTGGCATAAAAATCCTGACGCGATGCCAGATTTGAACATGATTATTAATAATCCACCGTATAAGTATTTCTCCCGGTCGGCATTGCTCGCTTTCATGGCAGATTGTGGGTTAATTTTTCATCCGAAATGGGACGATAAAAGGTGTCATCTGGGGAACGTCCACTTAAGGGCTACTCCATCGCGTTATCAAATGCCATTCGTATTGCGTGGAATATCTGCATTTTCACAAGTAATGGAAAGAGATGAGAATGGCAGAGTTAGATTCTCTATTGATTATGCTTGTGTGAGGATTTACTTTGAGAATGAACTCGGTTTTGGTGTAAGACGTATAGCAGACTATGAGGGTATATTAGTAAATCCTGAAGACAAACAATGTTACCTGACACTGCGTATCAGCATGATTGACGAATCATATGACGACGAATTAATTATACTGAACTTCCCCGATATCCGTTCTGCTTATTTGCATCTAATAGCCAGTCGATATCGGACTAAACGTTATTATCGTCAGCTAATTAAACAAAATAGTAGCTCGTCTATTCTTTCACTAATTTTATAACGAGGTAGAAAATGAAAAATGAAGAAGAAAAAGAAAAATACCTGGAGAAAATCCAAAAACTCCTTCATTTAGCAAAACGCAGTACTAATGAGCATGAAGCGGCTAATGCTATTAGCCAGGCTCAGAATTTAATGCATAAGTTTGGCCTAAGTGAATTAGATATCGATCTGAAGTCGATTAAAGAATTTCAGAGCGAGCATTGCCCGTCTGATGCGAACAAACTCCCAGAATACGTGGTCAGTTTAGCCAACATGCTGTGTTATGCATTCGGTGTGAATTGTTATTACACCTGGACGCGGAACCATCGACGTTCTGTTTCATTCTACGGTCCGACAGAACGACCGCAGATTGCGGCATACGGGTTCGATGTATTGAGTATTCAGTTGATTAAAGCCAGAAGCGAGTTTATTGCTTCACAAAATAAGCGTATCAAACGTACTACTAAAACCAATCGTGCAGATCAATTTTGTGCAGGCTGGGTGAGTAGTGCTCGGAATGCCATTAGCCGGTTTACTGTTGAACCTGAAGAGCAACAACTAATGTCACTGTATTACAAACAGATCTCCGAGGGTTTTAGCGAACTTAAAAGCCGGGAAGCGAAAAGCTGTCGCGGCGATGATGATGCATATCATGCTGGCTATCACTCGGGTAAAGATGCTCGGCTGCACCAGGCAGTAAAGGGGACATCACTGGGGAGAATAGGAAGGTAACAGCCATAGTTTTAATTTCCCAATCTCAATATTCAGTTGTTTGTCGTCTCTGGTTCTCGGTTTTTGCAAAGTAATGGTGAAAACCGTTAACCAAAGGCAAGGATTTGAGGCATGACAACTGAGTCCTCCGTTACAGACACCGTAATACCATCGTTCACTAAAACTCAAGAAGATGATCCGTTTGCTGAAGAGGTCAACGCACATTACGCCAAGACTTCTTCGGCAGACGTCGCTGCGCGGCGCATGGGGCTCTTCAATAGAGAAGAATCTACTGATAAGGAAAATCAATCTTCGCGGCCCTCCTGGCTCTTTAAAAGTCTGCTTGCCGTTTTATTTTTCGTTCCGCTAGGTCTTTCTGTCGTGCTTTTCCTGATCGTTCAACAGCAGAGCGTTCAATTGGACTCGCTGGATGCCGCATTTCGGCGTGGTCAGCTTCAGCAACTGCCGGCAGAGATACAAGATGTTAAAAGTAAAATTGGCTTGCTTCGGAGCGAGTTTGTCTCTGTGCAGGAGCTAGACACATTGCGTCAGTCTCAGAATGATTGGGCTAACACCCTGGATACGAAACTGAATCAATACATAAAAAGTGTAGAAGGGCAATCAGCCATTCCTGAACGGCTTGCACACCTTGAACAGCGTATTAATGATCTTCAGGGAACTGCAGATGCACAGGATAAACGCATTTCCTCTTTAGCCTCTGAATGGCAAAACAGATTTGAAAAGTTAGCGCCGCAGAAGCAGAAGGCTACCCCTGCAAAAAAGCCTCAACGGGTAATTAAACCCGTTCCCGCCCCTTTTGCATTAACCAGTATTGAGCATCGGGGAGGGCAGCAATATGCCGTCATCATCCCTCATTCAGCAAGCAATCGCTGGTCAGATATACGAATGCTAACGCCTGGCGAATCGGTTAATGGCTGGACGTTAGCCAGCATTGACGGAAATCAGGCGCGTTTTTTGGTTAATGGGAAGTCTCAAATTCTCACATTGCAGTAAGGAACCGTTATGAAAGTGAAAGCAATGGTGCTGATGCTTGCGTTGGCTGGAATGGCACACGCGTCCGTCAATACCAGCATTCATGTTACACCTGAGTCGAATTCACAAACTCGAGTTGTTGATCAGGGATTATCTCACCTTCAGTCGACACAGTGGGGGCTGACCGATGAAGAATGGGCTCGATATCAGGACATGATCCGGGGGAAAACTGGCATCCAATCCCCGGGATTGGATCCGTTAACCACGCTGGGTATTGAAGCTCGCAGTGATGCAGAACGGCGGCAGTTAGCAGAGAAGTGGGTTAAGGAAGAATTTCAGCGAACTGAAAAGATTCTGAAATTTCAGCGAGAGGTGGATGCGGCCTGGGGGCGCATTTATCCGAATGCATTGCCAGTCAACATGGGCAATGCAGGCGGTATCGCACACGATAACGGCGGTCGATTGGCGTTATTTGTGAAATCCAAGGATTGCGGCAACTGTAATTCACGCCTTGCGGCCGTTCTGGCGGATGATCGCCCAGTTGACATCTATCTGGTCGATAGCGGCGGTGATGATAACAAACTGCGTGAATGGGCCAGAGAGCGCAATATCCCTGTGGATCGCGTTCGTAATCGCCAAATCACATTGAACCATGATGGTGGCCGTTGGATTCGATTTGGTAATGGACTGATGCCAGTGTTGCTGCAGCAGGGAGAAAGTGGATGGCGTGTCGCTGCCTTCTGATGCTGGTTATATTCAGCATTTTTTCTTCCAGCGTTAACGCATCACGACAACCGGTGCCCGACGGGTATCAGCGTGTTGCGTATTTACATCAGGTTCCGCCTGAACTGTTCTATGCACAATCATTACAGGAGTCTAGCCGCAAGCTGCCTCATGGCGTTCGCCCCTGGCCCTGGAGCCTGAATGTCCAGGGGAGAAGCTATCAATATGATAGCCGGCTGGAAGCCTGGCAGGCACTACAGCGTTTTCTGAAGACGGTTCCACATAAAAACATTGATGTTGGATTAGGGCAGGTTAACTGGGGTTGGAACGGTCGTCGTTTTGCAAACTCCTGGGAGGCGTTTGAACCCTATACCAATCTGAATGTTTCAGCACAAATTCTACGTGAATGCTACGAGAGAAAACCGGGCAGCTGGTTACGTGCTGTTGGTTGTTACCACCGTCCTGCCGGCGGAGCTCCATCTGCAAGATACATTTCTGCGGTACAGCGTAAGCTGGCCATGATTGAACCGATTGAAGCTTCCCACCTTCCTGAGATTGCTCCTACCACTCAACTTGTCTGGATCGAACCCCGGAGTGTCAAATAAATGAAAATTATTCCTGTATCCGCGCTGTGTCTTCTGGCGAGCTCGTTCTTTGTTCATGCCGAACTGAATATTGTCGCCGATTTGGGAGGGAAAGATACCGCATCGTTCTTTGATGGTATTAATCGCCAGGACAACAACGAATCCAATAACACTGAAAACCGTACCTGGCAAGGTCAGCCAGGCGAAGGGGCGATGCTGCCGGTGCTGACGCCAGAGCTAACTGTTGGCATTGAAGTGTCAAGGGCACTAAGTTTGCCTGGAATTGGTGCGTTATTTCTCGTCGGAGACGATCCTGCGTCACGTTCCTGGTTACAGATGAATGCTGAAAAATTGAGCCAAATGCAGGCGGTTGGCTTAATCGTCAACGTAATGGATATGTCAGCTGTTCAGGCATTGCGCTCACTGGTTCCTGGTGTACAGATGGCACCTGCATCAGGTAGTGAGCTAGCGCGTAGACTACGGTTGCAACATTATCCCACGTTGATTACAGAGACGTCTGTCTCCTCCGAGGTACGGTAATGCTCCCTTCGTTGCCGATGTCTCTGACTGCTCTTCTATTAGTCAATCCTGTTTTGACCATCGGATTTATTCTGCTGTTTATCGGTAGCGTAGTCAGTATGTCACTCAACTGGCGTGAGAAAGCCAGCGTACGTCGCCACCGTCGCTATCGTCATACGGCTGAACGCCTGCTAAGGAAGCTTCCCACTTTAGCTGGGGATGCTCAGCGTTTTTCTTATCTTCGGCGCGTTAATCCGTACGTATTCGAAGAACTCCTTTTGCTGGCGATGGAGCGCCAAGGATTAAAGGTGATTCGCAATGCATCATACAGCGGTGACGGTGGATTGGATGGGCAAGTATTTATTGAAGGACGGCGTTGGTTAATCCAGGCAAAACGCTACAGCAGAGCGATAGATCCCGCGCACGTCGCTGAATTCTCGGCATTACTGATACAGCACCGGTGTGGCGGTTTATTTATTCACACCGGGCGGACTGGCGCTAAAAGCAAGCAACATGCGATCTCCAGCCACGATAATACGTTTCCTCTTTATATGGTCAGTGGGCAGCGGCTTCTGGCTTTATTGGCTGGTAATTCAAATTGGTTCAACTGAAAAGGAAAAACATGAAACTTTCTATTAATTACTGGTATGCAAGGTTATTGGTGCAAGAAATTAGCGCCATGACTTATCGAGTTTTGGTTAAATGGCCGAGCATTATTTTCGGGTCATTTTTACTTTTATTCTTTGTTATTGGTTCCTTGAAAGGAGACGTTGAACGTATTTACCTGAATATTTTATCGTCTGAAGCGGAATCTTTTCAAATGGCACCGACAGGATATATGAACGTGAGAAATTGTGTCGAATTGCCTACTGAGCAGGCGGTAGGTTATTTGGGTCATTGTGTAAATAAACCTGTGCCATTGTCAGATGTCGTTCACCAAAATCTTAAGAGTATTAATGGTTTTTATTACCTCCTCTTTTTTATTTCAATATGTATAGAGTGTCTTCATCGTCTCAGGTTTTCCTATAGGGTGAGTAAAAGCGTACATGGATATGGTCACGGTGGGGACGTTTCAGCAAAGCAGAGTTGGGATAAGTAATATGAGCGAGAGTAACGAAGTTTCTGCTTATTTTATCAAGCGGGTTAATGAAAATAAGCCTCAATGGGCAAATGAAACCATCCAGCGCTGGGATGATGCGACGTTCCGCTTAGCGGGTGATTTTATTACGCACCATTACTGGACCAGTCAAGGAAGTATTAATGTATTTCGTATTATTGGTACAGATCATCCGCAATATGCGGGTATGACCTGGCTGGAATTTTTAGATCGTGGTAAACGGATGGATATCAACATCCCATTAATAGAGAAGAATCCAGCATATTACACTGACCCTGAATGTTTACATGCTGGCATGAACTTTATCAGTCTGGATGGCATTCACTGGTATGTGGGTTCTGACGGTAATCACCGAAGTTGTCTGTCTCGTTTTCATTTTCATCTTGAAGATGCGGGAAGAACTCAATTACACCATGTCTCATTAAGCCTCTTCCATATTGACTGGGCCTTTTTTCATGCATGCAGGAAATTGTATGCGTTGCTTCCTGTATTGTTAGAACGAGGGGTACAGGGACAACTGGATGTCAGTCGAACTGCTGTTGAGCGAGAGGATTCGCCTGGCTGGAAAATGGATCGATTTCAGACGGTCGCGACATTGACGCTGGATGTGGGAAGAGATTATCCGGAAATAAAGGTGTTTATCCTGAATGATAGTCATGAGGTGCTGCATTGTCTGTATTTTTTGAAACAGCAACTGTCGTTAGCATCACCAACATGGGGGAGTGATGACCAGACCCCAGAACATGAGAAGCTTCCCTGGTGGCGCCGTTTCACAGGGAGAAAGAACCCATGAGCGATCGTTATGTCATTGAGGCATTGCTACGACCTGCCGTTGAGCTGAATACAGCCGCGGTATCTGCCACAGCTGCATTTGTCTGTGTGCAGGCGCCGTGGGCTATTGCGCTGGCCCCTTTAGTCAGTTACGTGACGGCCGGTGGGTTTGCTGTTCTGGCCATGGTGCGTACTCAGCAGGGAATGAAAGTGCTGCGTTACCGGCGTAACTTACGACGACTACCGCGCTATGTGATGAGCAGTAAACAAATCCCAGTAAGTAAACGGCGGCTGTTTATCGGTAAGGGATTCATGTGGACGCAGAAACACACTCAGCGGCTGCGTGACACGTTACGCCCGGAAGTAGAACGTTATATTCAGCCATCAACGTTATACCAGGCCGCCCGTAAACTGGAGAATGCATCAGAACACAGCTTGCCCTGGCTCACCAAGTTGTTAAGCGTCGATTCTCCGCTGAACCCAGTACGACCATTGCCACCTGTCGGCGGGAAGCCCGTTCTGCATGGTATTGAACCCGATGAGATTGATGTCACCATGCCACTGGCCGATCGCCCAGGGCATACCATTGTATTGGGGACGACGCGTGTTGGTAAAACCCGGTTGGCCGAACTGTTTATTACGCAGGATATTCGCCGTGGTGATGTGACTATCATCTTTGATCCCAAAGGGGACTCCGATTTATTACGTCGTGTATGGGCTGAAGCGCATCGTGCAGGACGGGAAGATGAACTCTATATCTTCCACCTGGGCTGGCCTGAAATATCCGCTCGCTATAACGCCGTCGGGCGATTTGGTCGTGTATCTGAAGTCGCGTCACGTATCTCAGGGCAATTGGCAGGGGAGGGGAACAGTGCCGCGTTTAAAGAGTTTGCGTGGCGTTTCGTAAACATTGTGGCCAGGGCGCTGGTTGCATTGGGTGAACGACCTGATTACACGCTGATTATGCGTTACGTCAACAATATTGCGGATCTGTATCAGCGCTACGCTGAAAAGGTCATTGAAGAGGAATTGCCTGAGTTACAGCAACAGATACGTAATAATCTGGGTGTGCTCACTGATGAGGATGTTCCCCGGAATATGCAGGGACAACCTAATAGCGTTGGGATATGGGCGATAGAAGTTGCGTTAAGCTCCGAAGCTGGCAAGGCGGTCTATGATCCGATTCTCGATGGTTTGCGTAGTGCTGTTCGCTACGACAGAACCTATTTCGATAAAATTGTCGCCTCGCTGTTGCCGCTACTGGAGAAGCTGACGACGGGTAAAACGGCGTCCCTTTTGTCTCCTGATTATCTTGATATGGACGACCCCCGTCCCATATTTGACTGGGAGCAAGTGGTTCGCAAGCGTGGCGTCGTGTATATCGGTCTTGATGCACTGACAGATAGCGAGGTTGCCACGGCGGTCGGTAACAGTATGTTTGCCGATCTTGTCAGCGTTGCTGGCCATATTTATAAACATGGAATTAATGCCGGGCTCCCAAAGCAGAAAGAAGAAAAGGCCGTTATCAACCTGCACTGCGATGAATTCAATGAGCTAATGGGTGATGAATTCATTCCGCTGATCAACAAAGGCGGCGGGGCTGGCGTCCAGGTTACGGCCTATACTCAAACGTCATCGGATATCGAAGCGCGTATTGGTAACGCCGCGAAAACTGCCCAGGTCATTGGTAACTTCAATACCTTGATTATGCTGCGTGTTCGGGACAATAAAACCGCAGAACTCCTTACGACACAGCTGCCACAGGTTGAGATCTACAGCAAAACATTGGTTTCTGGCCACTCGGATACGGCTAATGTTGAAACTGGACAGGACTTTACCTCAAGCACACAGGACCGTGTCGGCACGATAAAAACGCCACTGATTGAGCCGTCTGATGTCGTTAGTTTACCTAAAGGTCAGGCGTTCGCTCTGCTTGAAGGTGGTCAGTTGTGGAAAATTAGGATGCCACTGCCGGCGAATGATTTGAATGATGCAATGATGCCAGCCAACTTGCAGGCTGTAGCGGCAGAGATGCGCCGTAACTACCGTTCCAGTGAGGGATGGTGGGACGGGCGTTCATTTGCTGCTGGAGGTGAGTAGTATGGCTGAACCTGCACGTAATGCACCTCCGCAGAAGCCAGATCGCCAACATGGGTTGCTCTACAACGTGTTGTGGGGCTGGCCATGGAAACTGATTGGTATTGTTTTCGGTTCGCTGTTACTCAGTTTGCTGATCGAATATGTTGGGATCGCTTTCTTTTGGCCAACAGAAGGATCCGCCCACAGCCTGCAGGTTATGAATACTGAGCTGGGGTATCTGTCGTCAGAATTCAAACGTAGTCTGTTGTTTTCCGAGCCTTCTGTCACGGTCATCCACTGGATAAACTCGGCGTATCACTGGGCATTTATCAACAGCGGGTTTATGGATTGGGTTAGTAACCAGTATCAGATGCAGGCAAACAGTCATAGTGAGCTCAGTCGTAGTTTAAACGCCTGGAGTGGCTGGCTGGCACAATCGCTACGGGAATATTTGTTGGCCACCGTTTATGTCACGGTAGTTACCCTGGTTAGGGTAACCATCCTGGTTCTCTCGATACCTCTGTTTGCTATGGTGGTAATTGTGGCTATTGTCGAAGGGCTGGGACGACGTGACCTGCGGCGTTTTGGCGCGGGCTATGAATCCAGTTTTCTCTATCACCATGCCAAACGCTTGGTTAAACCTGCGTTTTATGTACCCGCTATGCTGTATTTGTCCTGGCCTATGGCGGTCTACCCTAACTTATTATTGTTGCCGGCAGCGTTGCTATTCGGAACTGCCATTACGGTGACCACTGCCACATTTAAAAAGTACCTTTGATCTAAGATAATTAGATATAACAACAATAAGCTAGCGAATCAGATGCACTGGGTGGGGAAATGGTTTTTGTGTACTGGAAGCTTTAGGTGATGGTGAAATACACTGCCAGTGTAGTATGCTCTCAAGAAGAAGACATCAGGCTAGAAAAGAGAGTTCAGCCAGCGTACACCACATTCAAACTGCACGTTATCACTACAGTTCTGAATCTGTTTGTAGGCATAAGCCGTCTTAAAAAAATATTTTTCGGTGTAACAAATTTCATATCAATATGTTGAATAAATAATTTTATTAATCTGGTTTTTTATCAATGAATTAATATTCAGGATGGATAAATGGCTGCTATTACAACAGAGAAAGAACTTGCAAAGGCACTAAAAGAGGAGCAAGACACAATAACTATTGAAGGGGATCTTGCTAAAAAGACAATTAAAATAAAGGCTACCGGAAAAATTGCTTGGGCAATTGCTTTTGCAGCGATTGGGATCGCTGTGGGTGCCGCGATAGCTACGATGGGCACTGGTGGTGCAGCAGCTCCGGTGACAGGAACAGCAGCGCTTGTTGGGGCAGGTGGTGCTGTAGGTATATTGGGAGTGTCGACGACGACTTCCGCTATTACTATTGCTATTGCAGCAGGTGGCGTGAGGGCTCTGACTCAATTGAGAAAATACACCATTGTTGATAAATCGAATTCTCGTGTTGTTTTAAGACGTTCTTAACATTACTCGAGATCAGGCTGGACGAAGGCGTACAAAACTTGTTTTTGTGCGCCTTCGTCAGCAGACAAGCCACGAACGCACAATTTATGGCGCGTCAGTTTGCTAATTCAATCAGGATTGTGGCAATTGCTGCGATTGAAATCCCACATATAACAATGGAACCGATATGTAATGCTCCCCATATCCAGGCTGGGTATCTAACCTCCATCAGGAGCGAAAACTTGATAAGTAGAATCCACGCGATGACGAAGCCCGTCCATATTATTAAAAGGGAAAAACTCATATGCGATCGTTTCCATGAGGTTTTTTAGTCAATGTTATGGTAACGAGGGCATACCTTGGAAAGCAGTAATAATTCAATATCATCAAAATAAGATATTCTGGCTATCGCGATGTGCCATACATCAGCCCTATAACCCCAATTACTAGACCTGCAACGCCCAGTATCACACTGAGATATGTCATCAGACGTTCCCGTTTCGCCTGGCGTTTAGCTGAGATAGAGATATCACTGAGGGATTTTGACAGTTTGATAACATCATCCTGGCAACCAATTGCTGTGCTCTGTAGATGTTGTAGTTGTAGCCTGATGTTATCTGGAAGGTCAGAAAAAGGATCGTTTTCCTGATGCCAAACGATAAGGTTTCTAATTTTTCCCAACCGTTCATCAGTACAATCTTTTTCATTAAGATAGTCGTTGAGAATGAAATT
Source organism: Pectobacterium odoriferum (assembly GCF_009931295.1). Lineage (NCBI taxonomy): Bacteria > Pseudomonadati > Pseudomonadota > Gammaproteobacteria > Enterobacterales > Pectobacteriaceae > Pectobacterium > Pectobacterium odoriferum. Next base: position 1,129,412 of record NZ_CP034938.1, read on the forward strand.
AAGCGCGACAGATATTTTTTCTCGTTTTACACTCCATCGTTCAGCCAAAAGATAAATATCTTCATTTTTTATTTTTTCCGCATTGATTGCCTTTCTGATTGTTTCCTCATACTTGCGTCTTTTTAGGGATAGATCCAAGTCATTTAACATGAATGAGAGGAACGCAACAAACGCTACAAATAAGATCAGAAGGGCGAGTGATAAATAAAATGCAGAATTGTTAATAGAATCCATGTGAGTTCCTGTTGCATGAATGTATAGGTATATATTTCATCATAAATTTTAGACATCGCAGATAGAGTTTATCGCTGACCAACCCTTCCTGATTCCTCATCCTATGTACACCGTCAACTTACTGTGAGGTGTGCATGTTTTCTCCCTCAGTCTCAGTCCGGCTTGCTTGTCTGCTCGGTGCTTCACTGCTGTTTACCCATGCAGCAAATGCATCAGAAAAAGACGAGCTAGCCAGCACGCAGCGCTTACTTGATCAGGTCCAGGCTTCTCTGGAGCGCGCTCGCGTTGTCGCTGCGCAATCTGACCCTACTGATCGTGCCCGATACCACTTTGACTATCAACGCATTACTGCTGATTTGAATTCCATCAGAGCGGGTATCGATACCTACTTGGCACCATCCCGGGCGCAACCTCGGGAAGCCAGTTCTATTGCGGGGAACTACCGTCGGGAGAGCCCCTGATATGTCTATGACTGCCGCACAGTCTTCAGCCTTTAAATCGGCATCTGGTTTCGATCCCCAAATACTCAGCCTCATCTGTATCGGCTTTCTGTTGGCTGCGTTGTTCCTATGGGCTGCCTGGGCATTAAGTGATGTCTGGAATGGATGGGCTAACGAGAAAGTCAGAGATGCTGCGTTGGGCAGGTTTGTATTGAGAGCTGCGATCTTGTTGGTCATCAGCATTTGGATGTTTGCCAGTTAATTTTTCTACACAGAGGGTTTTTTCCATGTTTATGTTTCGCCGCCTTATCTCGTTCTTGTTCTACATTAGTGTGTTATGCCAATCCGCGTTTGCTGCTTTACCAACCGTCGAGGCTCCCCAATCTAGTGGCGGCTCAGGAATGATGGGACAGGCAAAGGGCTATCTACAGGATGGTATTGTTCTGGGGGATTACTGGTCGCCGCCATTATGTTCATTAACGTTGCCATTGCAGCTGGTCATACTTTTGTCGAAGTTCGTAATGAACGAGCAACCTGGACAAAATTTGGTGCTGTCGTTGTTGTAGGTGCTTGCTTACTTGTCATCATCATCTGGTTGCTGGGCAAATCTGCCAACATCATTTTGTAAGGTGGCGGCATGCTTACCATTCCTTTTTTACCCGATCGCCTGAATGCCGAACCCGTAGTGTTTCGTGGATTTACCACGCCAGAGTTGGGTCTTGCCGCGTTGTTTGGCGTTATTGCAGGTTTCTTGTGGTCCGTATTCCTTATTCCCCTTGCCGGCTGGGTAATTATTCCTACAGGAATGCTCTTAACCCCTCTGTTGGTCATTGGCTTCGGAGGGAGCTGGATAGCACGAATTAAACGCGGTAAGCCTGAGAATTACATCTGGCAGAAGCTGGAGGAAAAGAAACGGCGATTTGGAGTTGGGGATGAAACGTTGGTTATTCACTCTCGATGCTGGTCATTACGCCGTAGTCAATTGAAGGGAAAGGCATGAGCATCTATCGCAACGCGGTGAGAAACCGCGATCAACATATTCTGACATTACGTATTGCCTGTGGCGTTCTGGTTGCTCTTCTGCTGGTCACGATACTCGGCTGGATGCGCGCCCCCAGTAATTTGATGGTTCATAATCCTCCCGATCTCCGGGCTGGTAGTACCAAGCCCTGGTGGGAAGTTCCGGCACCGACAGTCTATAGCTTTGCGTTTTACATTTTCCAGCAACTAAACGCATGGCCTAAAAATGGCGAACAGGACTATCCCGGCAAGATATTCAACCTATCCCCGTACCTGACGCCATCTTGTCTGGATTTTCTGAATGCAGATGCGAAAAAACGCTCATTGGGTAACGAATTGCTTGACCGTGTCCGTGTGGTTTACGAGATCCCCAGGCGGGGATACAACGCGGAGAGCGTGGATGTTATCAGCCGTGATAACTGGGTTGTCCGTTTAGATTTGGTGACCGATGAGTATTACCACACCGAACCCGTTAAGCGGGTACTCGTGCGTTACCCACTAAAGGTCGTTCGTTGGGATGGGGATGCAGAACGTAACCCGTTTGGTTTGGCTCTGGATTGTTATGACGCGATGCCACAGCGTCTGGAAATATCACATCAGCCACAGCCAGAGAAAAAGGGGGTTATGCGGTGAGAGCACGATTACTTTTTCAGAGCGGTTTACTGGGATTGTTCATCACAACGTCATTACACGTTGCGGCTGATGAACTGATTAAGTGGGAACGTATCCCGCTGCAAATTCCACTAAAAGTAGGGCAAGAACGCGTTATTTTTGCGGATAAAAATGTTCGTGTCGGTTTCCCACTGGCACTGAATGACAAGTTACGCGTGCAATCGACAGGTGGGGCGGTTTATCTCAAAGCGGACAGTGCATTTCCTCAAACGCGGTTGCAGTTACAGGATCTGGAAAGCGGCGAGATTATTCTGCTCGACGTGACTGCGTCACCTAATGGCCCGACAGAACCTATCCGTCTGGTGTATAGCGGTGACGTAACCACTGTCGATAATAGCGATCGCCCAGCCAAATCATCCGGGCGTAGTAGCTCATCTTCGACTGCGGAAACAAAGTCAGACGCAAAAGAGTCTAAGGCACCTCGCTATAATGCTCCGTTGCCCGTTGTTCTGACTCGTTTTGCCGCGCAAACCCTTTACGGACCATTACGTGCAGTAGAGCCTGTTAGCGGTATTCATCCTGTTAATCCACGATTATCAGGGAAGATCACGACGCTATACCCCTCTGAACCACTTGATATTACGACGTTGTCAGCCTGGGGAGTGGGCTCTCGCTCCGTTGTGGCACTACGCGTTCGCAACACCTCAAGCCGAAAGATCATTCTCGATCCCCGGATTCTTCAGGGGCAGTTTGTTTCTGCCACATTCCAGCATCGTTGGATTGGGCCAATAGGTACACCAGAAGACACGACAACATTGTATCTGGTTACCGATAACCGCCCAGAGCTGGCATTCGTCGCAGAGCCGGTCGTTAAAGTGAGCCCGACAGCAGCTAAAGCCAGTAAGAAGGAGCGCGGCCATGCAAATTAAGTCCAATACGCTGGTAAAATTCATGGTTCCGTCGGTATTGGCCATTGGCGCATTGATTGGCGTAAAAAGCTGCCAGGGACCCGCTCAGACACAGAATACACCTGATGCTTCAACGACGACGCTGGGATTATCTCAGGATGAACTGAAGGCGTTAGGTGTCGCCGGTGATACCCCTCAGGATACGTTACGCACATTAGTCGGTTCGCTGAATCAGGTGCGTAGTGATTTAGGTAAACTCAGTCAGCAAAACGAGGATCTAAAAAAACAAAATGAGGCGCTGACCCGCCGTAGCACTGACGTGTCTGGGCAGGTGAATGAAGCCGTTTCTGATGTGCAACAGTCCTACGATACGCAGCAAAAACGCCTACAGGATGAACAGTTACGGTTACAGAATAAAATCCAGGAACTGACCGATAAACTGGCTAATTCGATGAGCAATCCCGGAGGCCATATTAGTGGAGGAAGTAGCTACCAAGGATCCTCCGGGCACGGCGATATCCCTCTGGGATTAGGGCTGGACGGTATGGGAAATGGTACCAGTGGCACTATGTCACAAGGTGCAGATGGCCTGATATGGGTACAGCCAAAAGACCAGAAACCAGCCGACCCTAATAAGACGTCCAGTTCGGGCATGCCTGCACTTCCCCAGTTTCCGACCTCTTTTCTGAACGATAATGAACTGACGCGCCAGAAGGCGGCGTATGAGCAGCAGGTGAAGGGATACTCGAACGAAAAAAATGAGGTTACAGCAGAGCCTGTTTACACCTTACCTGAGAATTCTACCTTAATCGGCAGTCGCGCAATGACGGCGCTACTGGGCCGAGTCCCGATTAACGGTACGGTGACTGACCCTTATCCCTTCAAAGTCTTAATTGGTAAAGACAACCTGACAGCAAATGGTATCGATTTACCGGATGTTGAAGGGGCGATCGTATCAGGAACAGCCAGTGGTGACTGGACGTTGTCGTGTGTTCGTGGGCAGGTCAACAATATTACGTTTGTGTTTGCCGATGGCACGGTTCGCACATTGCCGCGCTCTGACGCTAATGGCAACAGTAATAGCAATAACGGCGGCAGCAATCAGAACGCGAGTGGCTCCAGCGGAGGTATTGGCTGGATTTCTGATGAAGCGGGGATCCCGTGCATCAGTGGCGAGCGAAAGTCTAACGCATCCACCTATCTGCCTACTATTTTTGCCCTTTCTGCTGGCTCAGGGGCTGCCAGCGCGCTGAGCCAGAATCAGCAAGCGACGCAAACAAATGGTTACGGTGGAATGACGTCCTCACTCACGGGTGATGCTGGGCAGGCTGTTCTCGGTAAGGCGCTGGCCGGCGGCTTGAATGAGACGACTGACTGGGTGAAACAACGCTATGGTCAGACATTTGATGCGATTTATGTCCCACCAGGCATGCGATTAGCCGTGCATATTACCAGGCAGTTGGCGATTGATTACGAAGAAAAAGGGCGCAAGGTTCGGTACGACTTCTCGTTGCCGGCTGATGGTCGCAGTCAACGTGGTTTGGATTGAGGAGGCGAGATGGACGCTGTTCACGCCTGTTGGGAAAATATCTGGATCTTTAGCACGACATCCGTAATCGATCGGCTCCGTATAGATATTCATTATTGTCAGTCCGATTCTGAGCTGTTGGCCAAAAGTCTGGCTGAATCAGCGCAAGCCTCTCTGTACTGGGTTAACGATGATCTGTTTCTTGACGTCGGCAGCCATTGTATTCCGGTACAGGAAGGCTGTTTTTTTGTCAGACAACTGCCGCCTGCATCCATCAGGCGTTTTGAACTTGCCTGTTTTCTGGAGAAACAGACCGATCCTTTCCTGATGGCCATCGAACAGGGCCATCTTAATGACTGGCACACCGTACGGATGACGGTCGCCGAATTATCCCGTCACCCGATGTGTCGGTCATTTTCACTCATTGCCGGTCATTTTCATTTATTCCGACGTTCTGGAGAAACACATGCCTAAATGCCAGATTATGGCCACACTGCTTGTTATGGTGTTATTGAGCGGGTGCTCAACCTCAAAAGAAGAAATGCTGCCAGCTGGGGAGCACTCCATGCTGGAATTATGGAATGGCGCAGATGGCGAGGGAACGACTCGACGTTCTGCCCAGGCCAGGGATGCATTACGCCGACCGCTGAGTCCCGGAGAGCTTCAAACGTCTTTACATGACGATCGTAGCTACAGTCGAACTCAGGAGAGTGAAATCAGCCAACAGTTTCCCCGTCTGCCGAACCCAGACATGGTGATATACATTTTCCCTCATCTTGCAGAGGGCAATACGCCCGTTCCTGGTTACAGCACGGTCTTTCCCTTCTATAGCCAGACCCAGTACGCGATGCCGGGTGAACGCGTGGAGGCGCTGTAATGTTCTCACTGTTTAATAAAAAGCGCCTATCCCGCTCTCGGGAAATCCGTGTACCTGATGACGCGATCGACAATCTTGCTGAAGGTATTCCGCTCCAGATCGCGGGGCGTCCGTCGATGCAACGGCCCGGGAAGATGACGATACAGGATGAGGTCAGGCTGAATCATGCCAATCCTTCAATCATCGATTACCTGCCGTGGGCTGAATTCTTAGATAACGATAAATGTCTGCTGTTGGATGACGGCATTTCTGTCGGCGCGGTATATGAAGTCTCTCCCGTTGCTACAGAAGGACGTACGGAGGAGCGCCTGGAACAAATCCGCGATACGGTCGAGGATGCCATACAGGACAGCTTTGAAGAACTTGATGAAAACCCCTGGGTTGTGCAGTTCTTTTGTCAGGATGAGAACAATGTCGATACTTATGTCGATCACCTGAGGGGCTATGTCAAACCCCATGCGCAGGGAACGCCTTTTTCGGAGGCCTGGCTGAAGGAAACGGAGCGTCATTTACGGGGGATTGCCCGTTCGGAAGGGTTGTTTACTGATACTAAAATTACAGGCCAGCCCTGGCGTGGACAGCAGCGCCGTACGCGCATGGTGATATACCGCTGGATTGGTAAAAACAACCGAGACCCGATGTCGCCAGTCGCGATGCTCAACCAGGTCTGTGAACGTGTGACCAGTGCATTGTCTGGTGCCGGTGTAATGTGTGTGCGGCAGAATGGTCATCAGGTACATGGCTGGTTGCTGCGTCATTTTAATCCGTCGCCTGAATGGGTGGATAAAGACACGCTCTATCGCCAGGCTGCCTATTTTGACCGACGCGATACGCCTGATGGCACCATGCCGGTACTCAACGATTTTACAGAAACGCTGTGGTTCAATCCGCCACGTTCGGACGTGGAGAACGGTGTGTGGTGGTTTGATAATCAGGCGCATTGTGCGTTGCCAGTCGAGAAATTACGGCGCCCGCCAAAACCCGGCGCGATTACAGGGGAAATGCTCCGGGGAGAAAAGATCAATGCGTTGATGGATCTCTTTCCGGAGGGTACCACCCTGTGTATGACCATAGTGGTACAGCCGCAAGATAAACTGGAAGCTGATTTTACCCGGCTATCGAAGAACGCATTGGGCGAGAACACCGAGTCAGGTCGCGTTCGCCAGGATGTTAAAACCGTCAAAGAGTATCTGGGAAATCGGCACAAGTTGTACCGTGCCGGACTGACCTTCTTGTTACGCGCCGATGATGTGGAAACGCTCAATCATAAACGGGTTGAACTGACGACCGTATTGCTGGGAGCCGGCTTGCAGCCGGTGCGACCAGAGTATGACGTTGCGCCATTGAACACTTATTTACGTGCATTACCCATGTGTTTTAACCCAGAGACGGACAAGAAGCACTGGTATACCCGGCTAACGTGGGTACAGCATCTGGCAGGATTGTTACCCGTGACAGGTCGTGAAACGGGTACGGGTAATCCAGGGATCAGCTTTTTCAACCGCGGTGGTGACGTATTGTCATTCGACCCGTTGAATAAAGGTGATCGCAGCCAAAATGCCCATAAGCTGATATTCGGACCGACGGGAGCCGGGAAGTCGGCAACGATGTGCGCGATGTTATCGCAGGTGATGGCCATACACCGCCCCCGGTTGTTCATTGCTGAAGCCGGCAACTCATTTGGGCTGTTGGCCGATTATTTTGAAAGCCTTGGTCTGACAGTGAATAAGGTCAGCATCAAGCCGGGTAACGGGTTGAGTCTTCCGTTGTTTGGTGATGCGTATCAGTTGTTGAATAGCGATGTGTCTCTGGCGATTGATGCTGATGCCTTGCCTGAGCTGGACGCCGATAGCGAAGAGCAAGACGACAGTCAACAGGACAAGAAAGAAAAACGAGACATCCTGGGGGAGATGGAGATCTCAGCTCGCATGATGATCACCGGCGGTGATGCGAAGGAAGAAGCGGAGCTGAAGAGGGCCGATCGCGCAATGATCCGTGAAGCACTGGTGATGGCAGCTAAAGCTTCTTACGCAGTTTCTAAACAGATGCTGCCGTCTGATCTGCAACGCGCCCTGCTCGATATTTCCATGGATACTGAACGCAATGAGCAGCGGCGCACTAAGGCCGCGGAGATGGCTGAATCGCTAAGTATTTTCACACAGGAAGGGAGTTTTGAGGCTGAGTTGTTTAACCGTGAAGGGCAGCTCTGGCCAGAGGCAGACGTCACGTTGATAGACCTGGGATATTTTGCGCGCGAAGGGTATGAAGCACAGATGGCGTTGACCATGGTGTCACTGACGAACACCATCAACAATATTGCTGAGCGTGATCAGTACAAGAAACGGGATATCGTTTTCGCTGTCGATGAAGCGCATATTGCAACGGTTAACCCGCTGCTGGCGCCATATATGACCAAGATCGTCAAAATGTGGAGGAAATTGGGGGCCTGGCTCTGGCTGGCGACGCAAAACCTGGAGGATTTCCCTGATGCGGCCGGAAAAATGTTGAATATGGCGGAGTGGTGGCTATGCCTGGTGATGCCGAAGAAAGAAGTTGATGATATCAGCCGCTTTAAGTCTCTGACGGATGAACAGAAATCGGTGCTGATGTCGGCTAGCAAACTGGATAAATGCTACACAGAGGGGGTCGTATTATCGAAGAACGTTCAGGCGTTGTTCCGTGCCGTTCCCCCCAGTTTGTATCTGGCACTTGGTATGACAGAAAAAGAAGAAAAAGTGGAACGACGTCGTTTGATGAATGAATTCCATTGTTCGGAGCTGGAAGCGGCAATGCGGGTCGCCACAGCATTAGATAAAGCCCGTGGCTTGGTTGAGCAGGAGAAAGTTGTAGCATGATGACATTGAAATACCCTACGCCGACTATCCAAACGGAGAGTGGCCATTTTCCCATGCTTTTTAGTCTGAAACCGCAAGGCGAGGTGGGGATTTCCCTGAAAAACGACAGCGAACTGCAACAGCTACGTGATGCTATTCGTCAGCGTTTGCCTATGCAGTGCAATGTAACGTGCCATCCTCACCGGGTTGGCACCCGAGGTGCTGTCGCGCTGCATTTTGATGGCGGGCATGGTATCGGTCCCTGCGTTGATATCCTGATTTCGGTTGCCGGCACAACGAGCTGGCCAAAGCCAGATGATTACGATCATCCACGCTGGTATGTTTCTGTTCCGGATGCGGTGGATGTGGTCTACCTGGTTCTGTACCTGAAAGATATGGTTATGTGTGGTAATAATGATGATATTGGTGTTGATTCTCTATGTTAGAGTTAAAGGTATTTAATGGGGGTAGGATGATTTAACGTGAGTGCCAGACTAATGGTCTGGCATTAAAAGTCATTTTTCATAATGGGTCTATAATCTTTTTTGAGTTTTTTCCTTATGTGGTTTTTTTATTAATTTATTTAGATTTTCTTTTTCAATTATTATCCTTAACTCATTGGCTAATTCATGGTTTATATTTTTGCATCCGTTTAAGTTAAATGAATCACTCAATATCGACTTTTGAAATCTAGGCATTCTTTTTAATAAATCTAACATGGCATCATAACCAGAATGCCGCATTACATTGTCTAGCATTGTAATTGCATCTCCGTCCGAGTGTTTATCTGCATTTATTTTTTGTTCATCTATTAATGTTTTTTTATTTTTCATTATTTCTCTCTTTTTTTGATTGTATATATTTATATATTGTTTTTTTTGTAAAAGAAATTTTTTTTCATATTTTTTATGATTTTTTTTCAGGGAATTTATTTTTCTATTTGGAAAAAGAGTTTATTGCTGTTTATCTCCTAGGTCTGCTGCAACCTGAAGGGTATTTATTAACCTAAAGGAGTGCGGTGATGAATGGCAAAATTTATGCTTTTCTTCTCCTATTTTTACCTGTTCCATTATTGGCCAACCCCGTTGTCTACACCGACCAGGAACATCCTCCCAGCAATCTGACACCAGAGACTCAAGTAGTCTGGCTGGATGCGCCGGAGCGACTGCAGCGTGCAGTTTTTGGCGAGTTTTCAGCCTCGATGGAGCAAGCGACAGGGCAGGTTCAGGCTGTCATGCGTTCCCCACAGTGGCAACAGCATGAGAACGATCTTCAAACAGCTTATCGTGGTGTGGTGCATGCATGGGAAATTGGCGTGCAAAAATATCCCGCTGTTGTTTTTGACGATCGCGACGTGGTGTACGGTACGGCTGATGTTGCGATGGCACTTGCATATAAAATGCAGGAAGGGGGCGTCCATGAGTAGATGGAGACCCGGTTACGGCCGATTGCAGTTGGCATTATGCTCACGACGGCGTGTGAGCCCGCAGCGATTGCTGCCGTTAACACTGCGCAAATTGTTGCCAGTGCTATTTCTCCCGGATGTATCAGCTGGCGTGTCAGTGGCATTTGTTACTGGCTATTCTGCACGCAATTCGGCTGTACCATTCGCACGTCCGTCAAAGTTACTCACTTTATCCCAGATGCGGTCGTGTCCACGTACATGGCTTCTGGCGGTAATCCCTGGACTGAGATGTCTCCAGTCAGCCAGGGCGCGGGAGGGTTGGAAAGTACGATTACCAGTGGATTAAGTGGGATCGCTGCCGGCGGTGGGAACGCGGCAGACATTAAAGACCCTGGTCGACGAAAATCCAACATCAAATTTAAGTATGCGGATGCGATAGGCCATCCCGCCTCGACACTCATTGGTGGGCAAATTCCCGGTTATTCCTGCGACAGTGTTGCCACGCCGCTCATGCCGTATTTTCTGAGTACGCTGGATTCTCTCGCCTGGCGAACGGGAGTTCCTGAATCGTTGTATCCGGAGGCGCTCATTCCTGGCCAACGTGAAGTCGGTAGCACAGCATCAGGGAATATGTGGGGGAATGTTTATCCCCGATCTGGATTTATCCAGCATACCGATGACGATAAAGCGTCAGCTGTGGTCGCCCAGCGCGTGGCTGACATTATTACGCGTTCTGGGCAACTACATGTTTATCAGCCCCTGACAGGCTCCCGCCGTGATGGGTATTGGCCTCCTGAATCCGTAGTGGAAAACACCAACAATCACAAGTGGCAGCGTTTGTCTCCACAGCTAACGTCCTCATGCGCGATCTTCCCTGATGGTGATCGCATGTCAGCTGAAAATGGCAGTGCAGCCTATACCCTCTGGCAACCGTACAGTTGCTGTCAACGCCGCGGTCAGCGGTTGTTATCTGTTACGAATTTTTAAGGAATAACGATGAGAATGAAGTTTTGCGTGCTGGCTATCGGCCTGCAATGGGTTACGCCGTGCGTTCTCGCCGATCAGTTCAACGTCAATTTGCCTCAGGCAAACAGCGGTTCGCCGGGGTATGGGGCTGATGTCAGTGGTGCAGTATCAGACAAACTATTTTATACGCTTGGTGGCGGCTCTGTAATTTCACAGCCGGCGACGCGTATCAGTATGGAGAAGCTGGGTGTCGATCTCGGTTGGAGCTCTGATCTGCAGTGCGGTAATTTTGACCTGAAAACAACGGTTGGTAATCAGTTGAATGGAGTGACATCAGGATTCAAAAACCTGATGGGGGAAGTCATTCAGGGGGCGACTGGTGCTGTGTCCAGTTTACCTGGCGCCATTATTCAACGAGCGAGCCCAGGACTCTATGACATGCTGACTAACGGCGTTCTCCAGGCAAATGTCGCGTTTGATAAGGCCATGTTTAACTGCCAAAACATGACCAAACGGATGATGGATTTTTCGGACTCCAGCAAATGGACTCAATCAGCACAGGCCGATGAATACAAGCAACTGGTCAACAGCGGAAAAGCGGATGCCATTCAAACGGATAACGATTCCCAGAAACTCACCGGCAATAATGGCCAAAACTGGATTGGTGGTCAACGACGTGGCGGTAAAGGGCAACCGGCTATTCGTCCAACACACGATTTGGCGGCCGCGGGTTATAACATGATGAACAGTCAGCCCGTGTTGAGTACATCTTCCGTCAGTACCAGCAATTGTACGGGCTCTGTTTGTCAAAAATTCGCTAACTCGGAGGAAGCTGCAAAAGCTGTCGTTCAGGTACTTGGCGATCGCTCGATGCGGACGTGTAAGGTTGCCTCTGAATGCACCAGTGGGGATGAAGCTCAGCAACCCGGTACGACTCAGGCGGGAACGGGATTTGCCCCCATGTTGGAGGATGCGACGAAAGCCAATCTGGAACAACTGGTGAAAATGGTTAATGGGGTTGAGAAACCAACGGCTGCGAATCTGGCCAAACTGAAAGCCGGTAGCCTGACTATCACCAGTGGCGTTATCCGGGCGTTACAACGCGACCCGGATAACGCTGCGTTAACGGGACGGTTGGCGAGCGAGCTGGCGATGGCGGATACGGTTGAGACGGCATTACTGATGCGCCGTATGCTGATGACCGGAATGTCTGAACCCAATGCCGCCGCTCAGGAAGCGGCGGTTGATGAGGGTACCCGGCGCATTGAGTCGCTCGATCGGGAAATCAATGCACTGAAGAACGAGATGGAGCTCAAGCGCGAACTGGCACGTAACTCGGTTCTGACGATCATCGAACGGGAAAACAGTCGTGTTGAAACTAACCCGCAGAAGCAAATCCAGGACAACACGGATACGCGTTTCAACCAGATGACTATTCCTGTCCAGAGTAACTAACTATGCCTGAATCTAAAGAGATTTCACCCCAATCCTCTCTGAAACGACTACGCCAGGGAACCAAAGTGCTGCTGCTCGTGCTGGCCTTCGGCTCTGGCGTTATGTTTATTGCATTTTTGATTGCGAGTATTGGTGTGTCCTATCCGGATGAATTCTTAGCGCTACGCCACTGGATGCAGCGAACGAGCATTGGCTGGTTGGTCTGGCGGTTGACGTTGTATAGCGTGCTGGAATGGGGATTCTGGAAAATCTGGCATGCCCCAGGATGTAAGCCGGAGTATAGAGCATCGCTGAAGCGGATGGGCATCGTGAGCGTGATGTTTTTACTAGCGTGTGAATATGCCATGTATCTCGATACAGGAACGACACGATGACCACGAACAGCTATCTCGAGTATTTTCTGACGCTGTTAGGCTGGGTCATTAATAATGGCCTGTGGAACATCCTGATTGGTACTGGGCTTTTTGCTGCGCCGCTGGCATTCAAGGTCGTTGGCATCTGGATGAAAGTTCGGGAAGAAGGGGAGGATGAAGGCAATAAAGGGATGCTGTCACTGCCCCGTATCGAGAACGCGTTGTACGGTGCGTTCTTTGTGATGCTGGCCTGTTGCGTTCCGTTGATTAATCTGAGCTTGAGTACCATGCAGTACGATACATCCCGGGCAAAAATGTGTGGAACCTGGACAACACAGTCTCCGGATGACAGTGGGTATTCCAGCGTGGTGTCTAGCCTCGGCGATCAAACAGCCGCGGTACCCTTCTGGTGGGCTGTCGTACACCGCCTGTCAAAAGGCGTCACGCAGGCTGCGGTCGCAACCATTCCCTGTCGGCCGGATTTGCGCCAGGTTCGTTTTGAGGTGCAGAGGACCAACATCAGTAATCCGGCTCTGGCTGAAGAGCTGCAGGACTTTACCAACGACTGCTATGCGCTCGCGTTATACACGTGGAAACAACAAGATCAGGGGGCCACAACGGATAAGGATGTGCTGAAGGACATCGAATGGCTAGGCAGCTCAACATTCCGCTCCCGCTATTATGGTGAACTGAACTCAAAAATGCCGCGGTCAAATTTTCCCTGGAGCGATGCCAGGGACAGTGGCCGGCCGAACACGGGGCGGGGGGTTATCCTACCTGTAATGAATGGTGGTCCACAGCGGATACCGGCTTGCAGGATAGAGTAGTCAATCAAGCTGATCCGGGCATGTGGCTGCGTCTTTCTGCCGCACTGAAAATGATGGGGAAAAGCACTGCTGACTATAAAGAAGCGGTGATCAGGCGTTTGGTGAGTCCTCAGAGCCTAAATATCTCTCAGGGAGGGCAGGTTTACGCTGGTTACGGGGGTAATGCGGACTTCACTACGATGAATACCGTCAATCGGTTTGGTGCCATTGCCGGCGGCGCGTTGGGAAGTCTGGGGGCATTTCCGGCATTTGATGCGATGCGTCAGGCCCTACCAATGGTTCAAGCTATTTTACTGATGGCCACGTATGTCATGTTACCGTTGATTCTCGCTTTTGGTGTTTATGACTTCAAGGTCGTAGTTACTTTGACATTCGTTATATTCGCACTGAATTTCCTGACGTTCTGGTGGGAATTAGCGCGTTGGCTCGACAGTTGGTTACTTGAAGCACTGTACAGTTCTGATACCCATAGCCGGTTTAATCTGGCAGGTTTTCAGAATACTTCTGACGATATGGTCATGAACTTTGTTATGGGAACAATGTTTCTTGTACTTCCCACCGTATGGATTGGTGCGTTGTCGTGGGCTGGCGTAAATATAGGAAATGTAATGTCAAATGCGATCGGTACTGGTGTGTCTAAAGCTCAGAGTTCTGCTGAACAGGCGGGAGGCGCTGCATCAAAAGGGATTAGTTCATTCGCCGGAGGAGTTAATGAGGGCTCGAAATAGTCAAAAATGAAAGGGGGAGCGTGAGCTCCCCTTTAGTTCTAATATTGATTATAGTTTTTAACATCATCACCGTAAGGACACCCGTGATAATGTGGGTCATTATGGGGATGGCTTAAATCAAAGTAGTCAGTTTCTTTCGATGACTCGAATGTCGAAAGGCCAACAAATCCATCTGTGCTATGGTTTTGTTCCGCTGCCTTATTGGAGATGTTTCCACAGAGAATCGATGCCAAGCCCGCAGCAAACAGTAGAACAACTGAAAGGATTGCACTTCCTAGTAGTATTCCAGATACAAACAACACGAGTCCTGCGACAACAGGAATATGACCTATCAGCTTGGGTAAATGGTTTTTGGTCGCCCATCTTACGCATGCCATATCCAATTCTTTCAGGCGGTTTCTGGTACCCTTCCAGATACCTGCAGCTTTAAGTCCACGCTGATAGGCTTGGTTCTTTGCTGTGCTCGGCATATGAATATCCTTATCGATGGAATATTTTATGGTTACATTTTAGTCTAGTGAAGAGCGCAAATCCATCAAATAAAAAGAAAGTACATACTGCTTTGCCAGAGTTTTTGCTGCTATAAAACAGGCTTCAAACAAGGGGGCAGTGATCCCACTCCGATTTTAGAGCCAGTATGTCGCTAATCCCAAATGATGTCAATTTATCATAATCGTGTACTTTTTTAATAATCATGCACTATTTGTTGTGATTGATTGTTGTTGAGTGTAGATTAGCGTAATCAAAATAATCTTAAGTTCATTCAGGATGCACCATATGACGAAGCAACCTCGTTTACCGCAAGAGGCAAATGAAAACAGTATTACGATTGCCCTGCGTAATGTGTCTCCTCAATTGGATTCCACTATCACCGATCTGGCTTTTGTGGCTGGTAAGCCGAAAGCGACATTTGTTAAAGAATTTCTTGAGAAAAACTTGAGTGACCATATCCGTAATTTCGGGATGAAAAACAGTCTCGTGTCATCGCTGGACCATGAAATTGCGGCTTACATTGGTGCGGAACTGCTTGATGGAGAGTTTCACTCGGAACAAGTCAGTTACTGGAATCAGGAGTATCGTCGGCTGTTGAACATCGGTAACGAGGATGATCTGCGTCGTATTCTGATGGCCAATGTTCCATTCCTTATTCCGCGAGCTGACCAGGTTCTGTCTGGCTATAAACGGATCCCGCGTGGTATCTCTGTAACCTTTTGCCTTTTTTCAGAGTTAGCGAGCTGTAGCAGGGAGATTATTGACGAGGCCTGGCGAAATATTTTTTATTCGCCTCTTCCTGATCGCCGGCATCGTTTCTACCTTCATATCGACCAAATTCGTGCCCTCAAGAAATTGTCTTCTGTCTCTGGTGCACTCAGTTGGACAAATGAAAATGTGACGGTAAATATCTGGCAACCGGGGGAGTATCAGTATGGGGCATGGCGTGTGCTTATTTGCCTTGGCGATAATGTTAATGAACCTCAGAAGGCATTTTCATTCCCAGAACTTCAGCGACGATTACTATTACCCGACACTGACTATCAGGCGGTGACAGCAATGGGACTCTCTGAACCATCAATTGGCTTTCGGTTCCGTGCTCGTATCAGTGAGATGCATTTGTATTCAAATGGTGTTGCTGAAAATGACAACCCTGTTTCCCTCGAACAAGTGGCTCGCGCCCTTATTCAAACAGTGACTCAACGTCTGTAATATTTTGTGAAGCCAAGTATATAATGCGTGGATTATTAACGAGAAAAGCCACCGCGAGGGTGGCTTTTCCGATACTAACTTAATACGCACGGGTCCGAAGAAATCCGCGCCTTGATGCGTGAAATCTAACAGTATCTGTTGCCCACGTCAACATCAATACTGACTTTAAGGCCCTGGAGGGCAGTATGGAACTGGAAGACTATATCTCACCCGAAAGGCTAAAAATTTACACTGATGTGCTGAAGCTCAAGCCAGGCGAAGAGCTTGGGGGGTATAACTGGAATAAGACGCTCTCTGGTGCGATGCAACCACTGATGCACTGCCTTGAGGTAACGCTACGCAATGCTATCGATCATGCTATTCGCCGCCATCCTTTGCCTGGAGCCGTCGATCACTGGCGTACTGATGCTAACTGGATCTTTGATCTGCCACGTTACATTGGTGATAAGACATGGATACGGCAGGGAAACCGTTACAAGAAAAACTCACAGGGTCAGGTTATTTATCGTCGCGGGCAACCTGTTTACGACAAAACAGCCTGGGAAGAGGATTGCATTCGTAAAGTTTCAAAGCGAATTCGTGAGGCAGGGAAGGCTCCAACAGCAGAGCGTTTAATCTCTGGACTTGATTTTGGTTTTTGGACCAATTTTTTGACTCATACTTATGACGAACCTCGAAAGTATTCATTGCTGTGGCCTCAGTTACTACCGGAGGTATTCCCCGGTGCACCCGCCGGGACACCTCGTCATGTCCTGGAGAAAAAATTTACTCGCATACGAGATCTGCGCAACCGGCTTGCCCATCACGAAGCTATCTGGAAATTTCAAGAGGTAGATCCCTCGACTGGAAAACCCGATTATAGCCGTCCTGTCTATGGTTTAAATGCGTCATTAAGGTTACTCCGTAGAGCATGGAACGACATACTGGAGGCGCTGTATTGGGTAAGTCCGGCACGGCATGCCTCTTTTATTTCTGAAGAGCATCATATGAGATTCGAGGCACTAGCCACACAGGATGGATTATATAGCTTCATTGGTCGGGGGTTGGTAACGGAGGAACTAAACGTCCGACGTAGCAGAGAACTCAGAAAGATGTTGCGTATGCTGCGTCAGAAAAAAATTCTGAAACTGACAACTCGGGGAAGTGTTGTTGCCATTATCGGACCTGATTTTATCCGGCAGGAAAAATAATCCCAATCTAAAGAATAAGCGATGAAAAAGGAGTCGCCCTTTCCGAAGGTCAGAGCGATATCTTACATCTGTAGAAGATGGGCATGCAGGTTACACACATCACACTAATAATCCGGTGTGTTTTAGTGATAGTTGTACATAAGGCATGGATCTTACTGGGCATTCATTCGATAGCAAAACTTAATTTAGCACCACAGCGAGAGGTGGTTTGCTGGTTCTGACTGATGCCATACCGGATTATTAGTATGGCAAATGAGCGAGTAACTGAAGGATTGGTTCGAGATGCGTTAAGGGGGCTAGGTTACTACGAGCCAGACAACGGGATCAGCATTGAAGAGCAAAAATCTGAAATATCTAGAGTTAAAACGTTATTATCTAAAGCAAGCAAAAATGCAAAAGGGAACGCAGGATACCCTGAATTTATTATTTCTAACCTGAAAGATACGGCGTTTCTCATTGTCTTCGAGTGTAAGCATGACGTGAGGAAGCACGAAAGCCAGACTGGAAATAAACCCGTTGAATTCGCTGTAGATGGTGCCTTGCACTATGCCAAACATCTGGCAAAGGACTACACCGTTGTTGCTGTCGCCGTCAGTGGTGAAACAACCAGCTCGATGAAAATCTCCAGTTTCTTGGTTCCTGCGGGAACAACAGAAACGAAAATTCTTACCAATGAATCAGGTGCTCCAGTGATGGAGTTGCTTCCGTTTGATGATTATTACCGACTTGCTTCTTTTGACCCCGATGTTGCGAAAAAACGCCATGCTGATCTGCTCGCGTTTTCTCGTGAACTTCATGAGTTCATCTGGACTAAAGCTAAAGTTTCCGAAGAAGATAAGCCTTTGTTGGTCAGTGGAACGTTAATCGCACTGATGAATGTCACGTTCATTAAGACATTTGACAGCTTGCCTGCAGGGGAACTGCAAGATACTTGGTTGGGGGCGATTAAAAAAGAACTGGATAAGGCAGAGATCCCCCAGGCGAAAAAAGACACGATGTTGCAACCGTATACATCTATAGCAGTACATCCCAATCTGGGACGTCCTGATAGCAGAACGGCAAAAGAGTATCCGGGAGGCGTGTTTAAAGAGATTATTCGGAGAATTTGTGAAAATGTCTGGCCGTATATCAATATCTATCATGATTTTGATGTGGTTGGCCAGTTTTATGGCGAGTTCTTAAAGTACACCGCTGGTGATAAAAAAGCACTCGGTATCGTACTGACGCCTGGGCATATCGCAGAGTTATTCTCTTTGCTGGCGAATGTTGGTCCCGAATCTCGGGTCCTGGATATATGCGCCGGCACAGGTGGTTTTCTGATTTCAGCCATGCAGCACATGCTGAAAAAAGCGGTGACAGAAGCGCAACGCCAGGATATTCGTCGCAATAGGCTGATAGGAATAGAAAACAGCCCCAAAATGTTTGCTTTGGCTGCTTCTAATATGATCCTCCGTGGTGATGGCAAAGCCAACCTGCATCAGGCCAGTTGTTTTGATGATGCGATAATTCGCTCAGTAAAAGGCATGAAGCCTAATGTTGGAATGCTAAACCCACCTTATGCGCAATCGAAAAGTGATGCGGAACTCCATGAGCTTTATTTTGTGAAGCAGATGCTGAATTGCCTTCAGCCTAGTTCTATCGGTATTGCTATTGTTCCAATGTCTTGTGCCATTTCCCCTAATCCGGTAAGAGAAGAATTACTGAAACATCATACGCTCGATGCCGTAATGTCGATGCCGCCAGAGTTGTTTAATTCAGTGGGAGTTGTTACTTGCATTATGGTATGGATTGCAGGCCAGCCTCATGAATATTCAGATCGGAAAACCTGGTTTGGCTATTGGCGAGATGATGGCTTTGTCAAAACCAAACATAAAGGGCGAATTGACATTAATCATCGTTGGCCTGACATTCGTGACCGTTGGGTTGCAATGTATCGTAATCGTGAAATACACCCTGGCGAAAGTGCAACATATAAAGTGTCATCAACTGATGAATGGTGTGCTGAAGCTTATATCGAAACAGATTATACCCTTTTGACTAAAGAAATATTTGAGCAAGATCTTAAAAGATTTTTGCTTTTTAATTTAATGCTTGATGTGCAAGGTAGTCCTGAGGTTGGTCGGGGAGACGATGATGAAGCTTGATGAACTATTTCATGTCCGTAACGGTATTGTTAGCTCTGGGCTAAATATACAGCCAGGGCCTTTCTTTGGATCAATACCTTATTTGCGCCCTGCCAATACCCAGCAACGCACAATCTCCGGATGGATATCAAAATCGGATGTTGAAGAAAAAAATATTTATCCTGAGGGGAGTTTGTTTGTTTCAACTAATGGCGAGGGGAGTCATACATATTCCTATGTATCTTCATTCGAGTTTGCATGCAATAGTGATGTTTCAATACTTATACCTAAAATAGATATGAATCTTAGGGATAAAATATTCTATGCACGATGCATAACAATGAATCGCTACCTGTTTTCATATGGAAGAAAGCCTAAAGGAAAACGGTTAAAAGAAATTGAGCTTCCTAATGTAGTACCAGATTGGGTGAAAGATATAAAAACGAATGAAACCTTAAGTGTTTTAGATGGTTTTAAAAATAACACTGCGTTTCTATTTAATGAAAAGTTAGATAGGGAATTGGATTTTGTTCCTATTAGTGGTTTATTTGATGTGCGTTATGGACATTCTCTTGAGTTAAATAGACTTGATTTATTGAGTCGGCGTGATGGTGGTATTCCATTTGTATCGAGAAAAATGGGGGGGAATGGTATATCCTCTTACGTGGCACCAATTGACTCTATACCGCCTGCACCTGCAGGAGAGTTAACATGTGCTTTAAGTGGTAATGGTGTGTTATCTACCTTTTATCAGGAAACCCCATTTTATACAGGTTTTCATGTGGCCTGTCTTCGGCCGTTATTTGAAATGTCTCGCGAGGAGTTATTATATTATTGTTCATGTATATGGCAGAATCGCAATAAATTTAGTTATGGACGGCAGGCGAACCGAACACTTAAGGATCTATTAGTGCCGTCACGGGACTCAATTCCTTACTGGGTTTATGGGGCATTATCCCAGGTAACTGAGCAGGTTATAAATAATTCAGCAAGCTAAATTGTATGAAGCATTACTAATATGTTATCCACATATCCACGGACAAATAAGCCAGTGAGTCAGCGCCCATCAAAGGCGCGGGCGAACTGGAGCGGTCGGCGAGTGTCGAGCCGGCTTTGTCGGTGGGTATGTGGGTAACTATTTGACGATCCCGAATCGCATTGTTAATATCCTTTTCGCTGTACTATCGTCCATTCGGACGATCACCAATGATCCGTTAGCCTGTGAGGATCGCCTTCGGGTGGCTGTGAACACTTCTGTAGCCTGCAAGGAAGAACACGCTCAGTTGCGTGTGGTAAATCTGCCAGCCTTTGGAAGCAGATATCACCAGGTAGTTTAAACGCCGTTGCGAGCGTGGTGATGAAGGTCCGTTTATCCACTCAAATACTGACTCGTCTTAGCGAGCTCAGCCCGATAGCTTCAGCAACAAGTTGATGTTGTTCGAAGTTCTCTGTTTTACACACGATTCAGGATACGAATACGTCCAGAGCGACGTCCGACCTTTGCACGCACGTATAAGGCCATTTGGTACATTTGGCCGCTTACGGGAGCAGCAATGGAAGGTCGAAGCTGCGCGCGTCACTTGCGTGTAAGCAAAGCGAACACCAAGTGACGCGCGAGCGCGTAATACGGTCAGAGCTTACGCACTGCCCGATAGACGATTCTTCTACCATCTGACCAACACGTAGTAACGGTTTTTAGTACGTATAAAGACGTTTTACTAACCGTTTAATGGTCGTTCATTTAACAAACAGTCCGAATGTATGAAAAACATCATCATGAAGACATTTCTATTAGATAGAGGAGGTAATCAGCACGACATCGATGGCGACGCCAGCAACCAAACTGGCGTGTGGAGGTAGACTGACGAGAGTCAGCCCGGCGTAAGCCGCGAATGGGTAACACCCAGGGTGCCTTGCAACAATTCAACATTTCGCACCCGATGCACAGATGTCTGCTGAGACGCAGGATGCGCAAAATCAAACCGTGTCGTCGGGGATGAAGTACCTATTTTTACTCTCTTTTAGAAGGGAGCCGGTGAGTTATGTATTCCGTTCACACGGGACGGAATACATAACTCACTTCATTAGAACTGGAGGACTATATGGCTAAGTTAAACAAGAATCTCGTGACGTTAGCGCGGGACGGTGGCGGCAGTTTTAAAACACTTAATGACCGTATGAAAATAGCCGATCGTTTTGCGGAAAGGTTAAAGCGTTTGAATGTGCAGATTAGGGATGCAAAGAATATTAAGCCTCGTCATATTGAAATGTATATCAGAAGTCGTCAGGACGAGAAAATTTCAATCAGGACGTTGCAAAATGAAATGTCAGCAATACGATCCATTTTGCGTGCAGCCGGTAAGACCATTATGGCTAACCCAGAAAACGAAAAGCTGAGTAATCAGGCATTGGGTATTTCTGGTGCGAGTCGTGACGGTTCAAAAGTTGCTATTCCAGATAATGTATATCAAAGCATTTTAGAAAAGGTGAGTGCTGCAGATAAAGGTGCAGCTGCTGCAATGGAATTATCCCGTCTTCTTGGTTTACGGACTGAGGAAACCATTCAGTCTGTTAAATCCCTTAAAACATGGCAGAAGGCGTTGCAGAATGGTGATGAGAAAGTTCGGATTGTTTTTGGCACGAAAGGAGGGAGGCCAAGAGATACGACAATTATTGAACGCGAGAAGTTAATCAATGCAGTGAATAATGCAATACATATTACGAGCGAAAATAACGGTCGACTGATTAACCGTCCTGCTTTGCATTTGGCAATTGAACAGTATCGTAATATCGTGAGAGAAGCGGGGCTTGTCGGAAAATATGCACCTCATAGTCTTAGGTATGCCTATACCCAGGATGCAACAAAGCTACATCTTAAAAATGGATTTAGTAAAGAGGAGGCTGATGCATTAGTTTCCATGGATTTGGGGCACGGTGATGGCCGGGGTCGTTATGTTGCACGTGTTTATAATAAAGTTGATCCCACTCAGTGAGATAAGTTCAAGAAGGATTTTTGGCAGTTTCATTGTAAATTGTCAACGCCGCCAATCTTCCTTGTTCTGTTAACGCATAGGACAGTTTTAATTGTTCGTCTCTATACTGTTCAACAAAACCATTTTTATGTAGAGTATGACAGGACGTTCTTAAGTGATTTGTATATAGTGTCGTACTACGATTTCTGCTTATCATAGAGAATAAGGCCGTAGCTGTTACAAAATGTTGATGGCCTTTTTTCTGCTCAATGGCATATAGTAGAAACAAGACATCACGTTGATTTTTTGAAATACGCATACTACCCCCTCTTATTCGTATCAGATACGATTAAATATTCTTCCTGCAAACAGTTCAATGCTTTATTCGTATCTGATACGAATAATTTAATGGCTCAGGAATAGTTGAGAATATATTGAATTTAATTCCATCTTTGAGTATGTTGAACGGGCTAACCCGTCGTCTCTGACGACCACTAATGATCCGGTGACTCGTGAGGATCGCCTTCGGGTAGTCACAAAAGAACACTTCTGTAGCCTGCAAGGAAGAACACGCTCAGTTGCGTGTGGTAAATCTGCCAGCCTTTGGAAGCAGATATCACCAGGTAGTTTAAACGACGTTGCGAGCGTGGTGATGAAGGTCCGATTTTACTAACCATCAATCAATCCCTCCGGGAAGCTACTTCCCGATTGCAGGGGTGTGGTTTTCCAAATATTTTATTTTTGGAGCAACCACAATGAACTCTTCTACTGCATATCGTGATGGATACTGGGCAGGTCAGTTGTTGCTTTCACTGAAGAAAAAAGTGAAAACGCGGCAGCATGTTTATAAGACCTACAGTTTCCTTCAACTGCTACTCATCTGGGGAAGTGCTGTCATCGTCTTCTGCTTTTTTTATTTGAGCAGACTCGGTGGTTTTCAGCATAAGTCTCAGCAAGATGAACCGATGGATACCGCTGTTGTACCGGTTACGGTTTCGACAGAACAGGCCTATCCAGAAGACTCTTTCTAACACCGATTTTAAGCCAGCAACCTAACGGGAAAAATATCTTCCCGTCTGGGTAGATGTTCTCCCGTTTTTATCAGGAGAACATCATGCAAATGGTTTTACTTCGTACGAGTAATTTTACTGAGCGTCTGTCTGCGTTGCTGAAGAAAAACACACAGCGCAACGATGCATTTATTGGTGAGTGGATACCGAATCGCTCCAGGCATATGCACTTCCGGGCACGGGTTTCTCACAGTGATTCCGGATGGAGCTATCAGGTGGAAAGCCGCACCGGCTGGTTGGGCTCAAAGTCTTACCAATTCGACTCCCATACTTGTTCCGATAACACATTTCCACAGCGTCACGAGGCAATCAAGGTTGCGCAATTGCTGGCAAAACAGTTAGCAACGCTGCGTTATCGCTTCCAGTGACTTAGAACCTACCCACATGGGGATTTATCCCCAGTGGAGATAAATCCCTTTTCGTTTTGAACCGAAAAAAGGATTTATCGATGCACGATTTCAACACGAAACCTTTCGTCTCGCGCCTGGCCATTTTGCGACGCGATGATGAATTTTTACAACGTTCCACAACAGATCTCATCAGGGTTGTCTCTGATATTGAGTCTGTATTGATGGAATCGACTGCGCTCATACGTCTCGGCATCGATACGATGGACTGGGGTGATTTAGCACTGATGACGCTTAACCAGAAAAAGATAGCATGGGTTGCACGGCAGGCCGGTGAAATTATCAACCTGGAACTGCTACCGCGCACTTTTTTTGACAAATACTTCGCAGATATTCTTGAGCTCGGCATTTCTGTTAATGCTGCTCTGTGGCAGCACTATTTTAATAAAGGCCTGAAGGATGCTGCCCGTGTTCATGAGAACCCTGATGCGAGCATTTGGCTTATTGACTACTACCTTTACGCGCTCAGTGTAGATGTCGAGCGCAACTGGTATGACGGCCGGACGTTCTACTGACCGACTGCCATATCGTGACTTAACCCATGCGGGATTTATCCCGTTGGGGATAGATCCCTTTCACATTGAATTTAGAAGAGGATTTATCCATGACTCAGACTAACAAAGCGTCAGCCTTTGAAACTTTCTACTCTTTCATGTCGAAAGAGACTTACGACGTATTCGTTCAGTACATTATTGAGGTCTGGCAGTCTAAGCTCCATGTTAGCAGCGGTAGCTGGAATGACTGGCACCCTCAGGTGACTGGCGATCTGGAAGTTCCAGTATATGTGGTTCCTGACGGTGATCTGGTTTATAACGTCAATGCATCTCGGTTTCGCATCCAGGTGACAACAGATGCATTCGGGTTATTGGTGACGTTATGCGCCCTTCGTGGGGTGCTACTTGATATCAAAGATAACCGATTGCCAATGATATCGGACACAGAAGGCAAGCAAATCCAGCATGCATTCGACGATTTGCTTCGTTACGCTCACAGTCATGCGGAAGCTAACGCAATAATGCCTGAATTTTCTGGGTTTGATTCAGACAACAGCAGTTATCGTGATAACGCCTCCGCTCATGCTGGTGCTACTGTAACAACACCTGAGCTGACTTGTGAAATTGAATCTAATTTTTCAGATATTAAACAATCAGCTCACAAATTACTGTTGAAATATCAGAGCGGTAATGTTTCTCGGGACGACCTTTATTCACAAGGGGCTGAACTAACATTAAAGTTCAACAGTCTTGTTGATAGATATAGCCTCAATTTTCCGCATGCAGACGACGCGGCTAAATTGCTTTACGCGGTTAGACATTTATCTACATGCTAGGACTAGGTCTTTATCGCTAAGCGTGATTTTCAACCTAACCCATACAGGGATTTATCCCCTTTGGGTGATAAATCCCTTTTCAATTTGAAAAAGGATTTATCTATGAATACTTTACTTAATCATCTTTATCGTAATCGCCATTCTGTCGTTGAGTTGCTTTGTGTGATTTCTGCAATAGAAGGCAAATTGATGGAGATGGGTACATTCAAGCAGTCTGATATCAACTGTGTTCCTGATCATAGTGGCACCATAGGCCATGATTATCTGATTTTCGAAATCGCAGAGTGTCTGGGCCAGGCCTTTGAGCTGGGCTTTATTCCCGAAAATTACAGACATTATTTTGATGATGTGATTTTGCAGGGAAAGAAAGCTGGTTGGGGATTCTGGGACACCTATTTTCAATTTGGTGTCACCGACGTTAAGCATGCTCGTTCGGCTTTTTCTGATGAGGTTGCGCACATTAAGTGGCTTAGTGAGTCAAAAGTTATAAGACTCATTTTGAGTGACCAGTGTGTACGGATCGTTCCCAATGCTGCATGTGAGCCTTCGCTTGAAGGTTGTTTGATGCACTGACAGCCTGTTTTACATCAATTATCGACCCTCGATAATTTTACCTTTCCCCCAGTGGCAATGCTTTCCGCCACTAGGGGGAAAGCATTCGCCCGTAAAAGGTCTTTTATGCGCGAATTAACATCCCCCAGTACCACTGCTTATACCGAGCGTGAGGCACGCGTCATCAATATGGCATTAGCGCTTCTTGAACGGAGAGTCAGGAAACGGGAAGTCATGACGTCTCCTGAAGATATTAAAGCTTACTTACGTCTCAAATTGGAGCACATGGAACGAGAAGTTTTTGTTGTTATGTTCCTAGACCATAAGGGGCGTTTAATTGCCTGTGAGTCCCTTTTTGCTGGCTCAATTGCAAACGTTGAAGTCCATCCACGTGAAATTGTTCGTCGCGCCATTTCTCTGAATGCGGCTGCGGTCATTTGTGCGCATAACCATCCGTCCGGTAATGCTGAACCCAGTAATGCCGATCGACAAATCACCGAGGACCTGGTTAACGCACTAGATCTGATTGAAACACGCATGCTAGATCACATAGTGGTTGGCCACGGTGAAATGGTGTCGTTTGCCGAACGTGGCTGGTTATAACCACATAAATACCTTCGTCTAATCAGACGTTACCCCACGGGGAGAACTTTCTCCCACTACGGGATGGTTCTCCCTTTTTTATCACCAAAAAGGAGAGTTCATGTCTCATATCACTCAAGAAGCTCCCACTCAGGATGCTTCGTTTACACCAGAGCAGGAAGACGCAGTGTGTCAGCTCATACGTCGTGAATGTTTTCGGCGCGATCGCAATGCACTGCTGAAGCTGCTTGGTTATCTCACGTTGCTGAAAGTCGCCGGTTCTCTGGTGCTTTTAGCTGTTGTCCTCGCACTTCGCGGATTAACGCATTGAAAGGAGCAGCTATGCCAACGACTTTACACATACTGATTGCTCTGTTTACAGGGCTGTGGTTCATCGTGCGCTGGACGAGCAAATTGTCTGCGCGAGCGCTTGTCTGGCTTTATCAGACCTGGCGACAGCGTTCAGAGCCCATGGAATCGTCAGCTCATCGAATAATTTATACAGGGAAGTGGCTGCTTGCTGACGATCACCAGTGCTGTGGCCGAGCAATCGTACTGCAACACCGGCACAGCTATAAGCCTGGTGTCGAACTGCTGTATTTCGGCGAGGAGGCAGCTGAACCGTTTTACGGCGAACGTTATATGGATAGCGAGGATGAAGCGGTTGATACCGCATTGGCCATGCACCAGAAGTTATTACGTAATGTTCGCCAACGACCTAAACCTGAAAGGATGCCCGCTGTCGTGACGATTTCGTCAGCTGCTCAGAATGATGAAGCAGCATGATGGACAGGTCGCATTCCTCTCCGGCAGTTGCCATTGATGAGAGCGCCTGGGAAAGACTCGTCGCGTTTACGCCCGAGCCGGCATGCGAGACTGAACGGCTACATCGTCTGATTCGTCATGCATTAAAAGCACTGGCTGCGAGCACTCGCTCAGAAATAACGACCGGCTATTTTTGTTTAACCGGTGACGGCAATGAATCGACATCGTTGTGGCAGCAGTTTTATCTGCGCTATGAGAATGATGTTATTCATATCAGCCTGACCGTGACCGGCTAACACAGCATCTTACTAACCCTGACGGGGACACCCGCAGGGGTGGACCCGTCTTTTTTTTTCGGAGTCCATACCATGAGTTTACTGACCACTAATGAACACCAAGAATCGGAATCGGCCCTGGCCACGCAAGGCGCAATGAAGTCTCTGACTCGCGAGCCTGGTGCCATCGAACGTACCCGTAACCGTTTCTATGACTGGTTACAGGCTGAGTTTGATCGGCACTATCACACGTTGAGAGACGGAGGGTACCGGCGTTTTCTTGAACAGCGTCATCCGGAAGAACTGGAACGTTATGATGCAGCTTGTGAAGCACTACGGCGTGAAGAGTTCAGTCGTTTTGCGGAACTGCAAACGCTGGGACTGTTTTTGCACACACAAGTCTCAGAGAAAGAAGCACTGTTCCGCCGGCGGCGTAACCAGTTTCTGATGGCCATGTCGGCGACAGGGATAATCACATCTGCTGTTGTCTGGGCCTATCTGCATCATGAGCAGTTTGTGCAGTTGTGCCAGCAGGCTGTTATTGCGGGTCATGCGATTCTGCAACTGTTCACCACTGTACTCTGATTTTTGATTTTTCCTGAGGGAACCATCCCTCAGGGGATGGTCCCGATTTTTGATGGAGACCAGAATGAAAACTTTCACATTACAGGATGCCAGTGATATTTGCCGGCTGTTAACAGAACGTCTGATGCAGAGTGTCAACGCGGGTAAAACGCCGTGGAGACAGAGTGTTATTCGCCAGGGGATACCGGAACACGCATTAAGCGGACAACGGTTCACCGGCATTAACGCTTTATTGCTCTGGCAATCGGCGTTGCAAAACGGCCTGGTATCAAATCGTTGGCTGACGGGTGATGATTTACGCTCTCTGGGCGGAAGAATCACTCCGGGGCAGCGACCGACCACCGTCGTCCGCTACAAACCGTCACTTTCACTGTTTCGGGTTATCAACGTTGAACAGTGCGAGGGATTATCCGACATGCTGCAACCCGGCTGGCCGTGGCCACCGTCTCCCGTACCTGGAATGGAGCGGGTAGGGCAGTGGCAGTTTGCGTCCGGGGTTCCTGTTCTGTTCAATGCACAACGTCCGGCGGTTTACCTGCCCGAAAGCGATCGCATTGAATTACCTGATAGTGAGCAGGGTAATCTAGATAGTCTCATAGCGTTGCTCGTCAGTGCTACTGGACATCCCACTCGACTGGGGCGCCGTTGTTTCACGGGGAGTGATGTTCCGGAACTGGATGAATACCTGCAAGAGAGTCTTGTTGCTGATGTGGGACGTGCATTTCTTGCCGCACTGGCAGGGATACATCTTGCTGGTCCGTCGATGTGGAATGGTGAGTTGGGTTCAGACCCGTGGATACTGTTTAAATCTGCTTCTGAAGCAGGCAAGGCGGTTGATTGGCTGGAAAAACAGCGGTTGGCCACATTGCCGTTTGATGATGTTCAGCATTGGCAGAGACAGGCAGAACATCTGTTAACTACTCACTATGGCCAGCAGTTGGATGATACGACGTTAGTGTGTGACAGCGTAGTGCATCAGCACTTGCGTTACAACATTTCACCGGGTAATGCGGTAAATGCGCTGGCCCGTATCTACGAATGGCCTCGGTGTGATATGCCGACGGCATTGTTCACACCAGAGTTGAATAGCGTTGCTGATGCATTGGCGCGTTTCTCACTGAATCCAGGAAGTCTGGCTGTTCATCGTGTCGCCAGCGACATCGATGATAGCGACGTCGCCCTGGAGGCGCCGGAGCTTGGCACTTTGTTGCTACCGCCACCGTCTGCCGAATCGGTCGATGAGATTGCAGCTAACGATGAGGAAGAAGGGGATGACCCGGATGATCCGGGAAATCTCGCCGCGCTCCCTTGGGTAAGAAACCAGGGACGTTCTAATCCACATCGAGCAACGTTTATTCGGCAGTTTCAGGAAATTGCACCGTATGAGAACCGTTGGACAGTATTCAGCGATTTTATTCACATGTCGGCAGCGGCGTTACATAACAGGTGCCATTTTGTGCAGGAAATCGAAGATGATTACATGCGACGAATCAGACGTTACAAGAAAGCCGATCAGAAGCGTTTCCCATTACTGTTCAACACACTAGTTGAGGGAATGGAATTCAGTGCGTCAGATTTTCTCGGCTCGGTTTTTATGGAACTTGAGCTGGGCGATCAGCGCCGGGGACAGTATTTCACGCCGTATTCCGTCGCTTACATGATGGCGAAAATGCAGTTGTCTGACGGTCTACCTGCGCTGACAAGTGGGGAAAGGGATTTCATTACTGTCTCAGACCCTGCATGCGGGGCCGGTGGCCTGGTGGTCGCGATGGCGCAAGCCATCCTTGAGGCGGGCTTCAATCCACAGAAACAGATGGTTGCTGTCTGCGTCGATATTGATCCTGTCGCGGCGATGATGGCGTATGTGCAACTGGCTCTGTGCGGTATTCCTGCTACGGTGATTGTCGGGAACAGTCTGAGTATGGAGTTCCGTCAAACCTGGCGCACGCCTTTCTGGATAATGTTTGGCTGGGAACGTAAATGGACTCGTGAACAAGAGCGAAAAGCTCAACAGAAAGTCGCCTGACAGAACAATTTAACCCTAACCGGGCGTTTCCCGGAAAGGGAAGCGCCCTTACTTTATTTGTAAGGACATCATGCTAACAGAGCAGTTTATTCAACAGATATACCTGAAGGAGATGAACCTCTTTCTCCATCCGGATGAGTGGCAGATTGATATCAGTAACGATCTGCAGGACTACATGAATACGGATATCGTGTTTCATAGCCAGCGGTTGTTACCGGTCATGCAATTTATGCTCGATAACATTTCCGGTAATCGTCAGTTACGGGCGCGTTGTCAACTGAGTGAGCGTATTCTGACCCTGTGGATTTTGGGACTGGATGCGCTGGCCACAGCCAGTGGCAATACACGATTGCTGCCGCGGACGTCTCCGGAGAGTAGCGGCCGAGTTGACTGTCTGCTACCAGGCGATCCGTCGGCGTTACTGGATTTGTCGGACGCCGATTTTATTCAGCTGACGGCCCAGGGCGATCGACATGCTGATGACATCATCCCCCGTTCTCAACTGGCGCAAACGATGCAGCACTGGTCACGGTTTGAGTCATGGCTGAGTCGCGCGCTGGCGCAGACGGGAGAATTTTGCGTGGCACAGTTGGCGACATTGAAGCGGCGTTGTGACGTTGATGAGTGTGTTGTTCGACGGTTTGATACGGATTTCGGGTTTATTACGGTGAACCTGAGGGCGATTGACCCTGAGTGCATGAGCACGATAGACCCCGTTGAGTATGTCAAACAGGTCTGTCGCAGCGAGATACACCCTGTTGCGCTGGAGAGCCGGATCCACTATCACAATGGCACAATCATCGGTCGTTTTTCCGTTGAGAAAGAGGTCGCGAATGTGAACGTGAACCGGCTGACCGCGGCAGACTATGGTGATGTTGTGCGGCAGGCGATAGCTTGGCTGCGTGACGAGCGCCAGCGTCTGCAACGTGATACCCACTCACCGACTCCAGCGTTACGTCTGGTTGCCTGATTAATTAACTTTACCCGGCAGGGGAATACCCTGCCGGGTCTCCTGCCATCACTATTTTGACAGGAGTACACCATGTGCATTATTCATGAATACATTCAGCAGGCGTATCAGAGGGCATTAGGCTATGCGCCGGATTACGACGACATATGCTGGCAGTTGGATGATGACGTCGGTATTACTTACGTTAATACGCAAACGTTGTTTGAAAACGAGCAACTGACGGCCGTGATGGAAACCATGCTAGAACGCCTTGATACAGACGATGCGAAGCGTGAGCGCAGCCGGAAAGTCCTTACGTTGTGGATAAACGCCACGAACTGGCTGGCTAACGGTAACGGAGTAGAGCATGGGTATTTGTATCTTCCCCGGATTCAC
This sequence comes from Pectobacterium odoriferum, assembly GCF_009931295.1. Taxonomy (NCBI): domain Bacteria; kingdom Pseudomonadati; phylum Pseudomonadota; class Gammaproteobacteria; order Enterobacterales; family Pectobacteriaceae; genus Pectobacterium; species Pectobacterium odoriferum. Next base: position 1,160,525 of record NZ_CP034938.1, read on the forward strand.
CCGCAAATCAGTGGCCGTACCGACCAACTGCTGCGTGCTGACATCATGCCACTCTACGAACTGGATGAGGCGATGTTTCGTGAAGCTTCTGGGCAACGTGACAATGCATCCGAGGAATACATCACGTTGGCTCAGTTTCGACAGAGTGAACGCTATTGGTTTCGATTTATGGATCACCTGGAGCGATCGTTGCGTGATGTTTCTCATCAGTGTGCAGAAACGCTGACGCAGTTTGTCAGCAACTGTAATTTCGAGGAAAAACAGATACGGCGTTGGCGTGGCAGCGCTGGTGAAATACGTTTGTACATGTCTCAGCAGTCTATTGATGACATCGATATCATGGAGTTTGAGGATGATTTTCTGACCCAGCATGTCGATGCGATAGCCGCGGGAATTTATGTACCAGTGACTTTCCGCGCAGATGTTCATTATCGCAATGGTGCTGTGATGAAGAGTTTTACGGGGGATACGGAGGTCAATGATCCTGAACGGCCGAATGCATCGGATTATTATGAGGTTATGGTCGATGCAATTGGGTGGATTAGGGAGGAATCGGATCATGTGGTGTCGCAGCTAAACAACATTAGCCAGCCAATGGGTGCAGTTCACCAGTTGGCGGCTTAAAAAACAGAAAGCACTCCTTCGGGGGTAATGCCGATCAGTTAAGGATCAGTTGAACGATCCAGTTGCTGTGTAAGAATCCGGAGATGTTCTTCATTTCCGGATTTTTTTATGCGCATTTCTCAGGCCATTGACCTCGTTTCACGTTACGACTCAACCCGTAACCCTCTGACTTCTCTTAGCGATTTTCTTGACCCAGAAATTATTGCTCGTTGCCTTGCTGAGTCCGGCGTGGTCACCCTGCGAAAACGCCGTCTTCCTCTAGAATGATGGTTTGGTGCGTTGTTGGCATGGCGCTTGAACGTAGAGACGTGAGTAAAAGTTTACCTCTTGGTACAGATCCTTTATATCAGAAGATGAATGAGGTGCATGGTAAAAATTGAATAAATTTCTCATCGCCAGATGCAATATCTTATTTAGAAGCACTTCTGTAGAAGTGCTTCTAAGCTAATAAATTTATATAGCTATAGGTGAAGTTATTTAAATGGTAGTAGGCTATGGCCAACCAATGATGCTTCTTCAAAGTATACTCTAGGGATCAATATACCTTCCGCATATAAACTAAATATAGATGGTGCATTGGAAGGGTATATTTTCTCCTTGAATTTAAGGTTGTTTTTTAGAAGGTTTTCACGAATGTTTTTATTGTTATTTTTGTGGATTTTTTGGTCTAATTCAGGGTTTTGAATATGGAGTTTATGTATCCATGCTCGAATGTTCATTTTTATATCACTAGGAAGTGGTAGTAAAATTCCCTCAAGCTTGGGCAGCGTAGATAAATTCTCAAATGTTACTTTTCGACCTGCAGCCAAAAGGAATTCAAAAAAACGAATTGCGCTTTCATAAAAACTTATTGGGTCGTTATTTGCGAATAAGCTTTGACCATAGGCATCATTATAAAGACGCATTTCGGGAGTTTTGTACATCAGAGTGAGATTACCTGATGAGTGATCTGCTACTTTCAAGCTGACTTCTTTGGATGATAAGGCTTGGAAAGCCAACGCGTGCCTGTGCCCGTAGCGCTGTACGACCTCATCTTCAATTTGTTTGACTAAAGAAATGAGTTGAGTAGGAAGATGACTAAGATCCTTCTGCTGTGCAAACTTCAAAAATTCGTGGAAGTCAGCCCCTCCCTTATAGCCTGCAGACTGACTGATAATGTCGATTAACGATGTTTTTGCCGCATCAACGCTAAGTTTTTCCCCGTCAGGGTGGGAGAAATCCCTAACTGAAATATCAAGGATAATGCTTGCTAAACAAGAGGCTGGGTTAAAAAATGGTTTTTTCATGACATCTTCTCCAATACGCGCAATTAAATCGGTAAAACCGACGAACAATGTTTAGCCTCACGTCCGTTTGCGCATATGAGAAAAATGGCAGCGGGATAAGGGACCATGGCTAATAGTCGACCTTTTTTAAGATTTTCATTTTTCATTGGAAAAGTCAAGCTTGAAAATTTGTTTATTTATGGGGGCTACTTAGGGGGGCAGCATAGGTGCTAAGTCTGTGGTAATTAAAATAATTAGGGCTTACTCAGAGACTCTTTAAAGCGATTTCATCTAAAATGGGGGTTGGCTGTGTAAGATGATATCAATGGAGGGATACGAAATATGAGCGTGAAATTTAACTTTAATCAATTGCATGCGATCTATTCATCGGCATGGGTAAGGCATGAACCTACGATCGCTTTTGAGCTTGTCATCGGTCGTGGACATTTTGTTTTTATGGTGTTTTTCTCTCCTGAAGATAAAAAATCATCTGGAGAGCACCTTTTCGTTTTTTTGAGAAACATAAATACATTGTTAACGTTAAAACTATATGGTAGTCGGCAACAGGGGAACTTCACCGTGTATTTTAATGCTGAACAAGAACGGGCTATGACAGATGAGCTTCAATTAACTCCCGGAAAGGGAGACTTCAGTTTTCAGCATCTTTTAGATGAATTAAATAAAAATATTCCTCAGAAACTGGCCGAGCAAAAAAAGATTGAAACACTAAGGACCGTTTGGCCCCAAGTACACAACAAGATCAGTGATATTGTTGATGATGCTAAAAAAACGATTCTGATTGGTGTGAAAAAACTGCCAGAGGATCATCATCCGCGAGAAAAAACGTTGCGAAAATTATATTTTCATACAAATGGGAGTGCCAAGGATATACAGACGTTTATTCATAAACTAAAGGAAAGCAACTATACATTGATGTGGACAGATGATCCGGGAAAAGTCTCAAAATCCTTTGTTGACTTGATGTTGAAAATAAAATGAATTTTATTATTGGCCGTGATTTCACGGCCTTTCTCTATTTTAATGGAATGAATGCAGTGATGTAATCTGCCTGATTTTGTATCGCATGCTCTATTGTTTTTTTTAAAGTGCTAATTTCTTTCACGGTTAAATTTTTATCTTTTTTTGATGTGAGATCGATTATTTTGGATGATTCGCTCATACTCATGCTAAGTAATGCCGTTCCATTCAACTTTGCATCGTTACTATAACCATCAAGGTGTAGTGCATTAGGAATAGTACTTATTAACTGAAGAAATTTGATCGCCTGCGTAGATATAATGGTGGTTTTCTCCGCCTCAGTAATTATTTCTAATGTCGTTTTGTCATTATCGCTATAGCGATATGGAATGAATGTGGTTGATGAAGAGGTCTTTACGTTAGCCAATATGTTGGCTATTTCTTCTGTCATCTTTTTTACCTTATTTTTTATAAATAGAGTAATTTTTATATCGCGCATGGTGATAAAAAACATGCGAAAACCCTTTTCCCGAATCTAAAAATTTCCAACGTGAAGAATTGGTTTTTAATGGCGGGACTATATACTTTCACGCACTGTACCAGCATGATTTTTCACCATAGGGTACAGGCATGGCTTACTCGGATACGCCAGAGCAATCCGCTGTTATCAACTGGAAAGGGCGACATCTGGTCGTTAATGCTTTTGCTGGCACGGGGAAAACGACAACGCTGGTTCGCTACGCACAGGCAAACCCGGACCAAAGGATGCTCTACCTTGCTTACAACCGAGCTGTTCGTGATGAAGCCGAACGCAAGTTTCCATTCAATGTTGAGTGTAAGACCTCTCATCAGCTGGCCTGGATGAAATTTGGCAAGCATCTAAAACCGAGATTAACGCCCAATTTGCGCATTACCGACGTTGGTCGGAAGCTAAATACCCGGCACTGGCCGTTGGTCAGAATGGCGTTGACTGCGCTAAACCATTTTCTGTGTAGCGCTTCTCCTGCGCTCAGTTATGAGCATCTTCCGGATGAGAACGATCGCGATGGACTGGATGCTGACAAGATATTGGGGGCGGCACAGTTTCTGTGGAATGAGATGAGTCGCATCGATTCGACGTTTCCTGTCACGCATGATACCTATCTGAAATTGTTCCAGTTATCCTCGCCCGATTTGTCGAAACGTTGGGACACGATCCTGTTTGATGAAGCGCAGGATGCCAATCCTGTCATCAGTTCACTGGTACTCACTCAGAATTGCAATGTCGTCCTGGTTGGCGATCGCCATCAGCAGATTTATCGTTTTCGTGGGGCCGATAACGCGCTGAATGCGCCAGCACTTGAAGGGGCCGACCGTTTGTGGCTGACGCAGAGTTTTCGATTTGGTCCGGCTGTTGCCGAAATGGCAAATGTATTACTGGCGCGCCAGGAGGAAACACATCCGGTAATTGGCAATGGCGGTAGTGACGACGTGGTTGATCGGCTGCCTGCGAAGGTTTCGCGTTATACGGTGCTCAGCCGTACGGTTGCCGGTGTCATTGGTGCTGCGCTCTACGAGAGTATGAAAGAGAAGCGCGTGTATTGGGTTGGTGGGATTGAAGGCTATAAAACGGAAGAGCTGGAAGACTTGTACTGGTTTTCAGTCGATATGCCTGAACGGATGCGTACACCACGTCTTAGCCGTGAATACCGGGATTTTGAAGAGTATAAATCGATCGCCAAGGCAACCAACGACGTCGAAATGAATCAGGCGATCGGCTTACTGGATAAATATTTCCCGCTCCCGCAAAAATTACAGGTCTTACGCCGTCAGGCGACGACGAATGAAAAAGATGCCGATGTTGTGGTATCGACCGCGCATCGCAGCAAGGGGTTGGAATGGGATACGGTAATCCTAAACGATGATTTCTCGGATATTACCGACCCGTTGTTGTCTGACGCTGCCAGGACGGATGAAACTAATTTGCTGTATGTGGCGACGACTCGTGCACGAAAGCTTTTGGTTCGAAATGAACTATTGAAACTGCTCTGTGAACAAGAGGAACCCAATGATATCACAGAGGATAAACCTATTGTCGAAGCTCCTGTTCTGCACGAAGAAGAATAAATTTTGCCGAATAATTTTTACTGACTCGAGCTTAATCTGACATGACATACTTTTATGTGTAGTCAACTATGTCTGATCGCCAAATTAAAGTGTTGTGGGTTCAACGTGCTGAGGCAACGCTGCTTTTAAACGAAGAGGATTATAGCTTTCTTACTCGCCTAGAGAAATCAATCTCGATAGATAAGATGATTCTTTGACTGGTTTTATTGCCGACTATTGATTTTTGTTGTATTGAAGTCATTTTAGAACATAGAGAAGAAAAAATGACGATTGTTACCGATATACCTCAAAGTGCTAATAGTGTACCAGCCTCTGCTACTGCCGGAGTCCAGGCTCGCCGGATAGGGCAAAAGCTTCTTGAACGATTTGAATCACACATTGACTCTCGAGAATGTGCGGTAGGTAGTAGTCAATATACTGAGAAAATGACCAGTCGTGCTATAGCTGCATTCGCAATTCAATGCTATGGAGCTACAGATGATATTGAAGCTAGTAATGCTGTATGCGACAGTTCGAATGATGGTGGAATTGATGCCATTTTTGTGTCTCATGTTGAAAAAAAACTTATTTGTGTTCAAGCTAAATATAACCAAAGTGGAAATAGCACTTGGTCATTAACTGATTTTCTTAGATTCAAAGAGGCTTGTTCATATTTACAGAGAGAAGAATATCATCGCTTTGATGAACGTGTTTCGGCTAAATCACAGGATATCACTATCGCTCTAGATTCGATAGATTATAAGTTTTATTTTATCATGGCCCATACTGGTAAAGTTGGAGCAGCAAGTCAAATATTAACGGATATGCAAACATGGCAATCTGAATTAAATGATGATGCTTGTGTAAATACCGGTTCAATGTCTTCATCAGATTATCCTTTTCAGGTGCATCTTTTTTCAGCTGAAGATATTTCAAGTGCAATTCAGGGGCAGTCACTCTCAGCAATTAATCTCGAAGATGTTGAACTGATGGAGTATGGGAAAATAATCGAACCACATAATGCATACTTTGGAGCAGTTACTGGAGAGCAAATATCTGAGTGGTGGTCTACACATGGTACGCAACTTTTTTCAAAAAATATCAGAAATATACTTGGTCAAACAGATGTTAACGACTCAATTAAAAAAACAGTGCTGGATGAACCAAATAACTTTTGGTTTTATAATAATGGAATTACTGTATTAGTAAGGGAAGCTAATCCACACAGAAGAAATACGTCTGATAATGCTCGGGGGCTTTTTACTTTTCACGATATAAGTATTATCAATGGCGCTCAGACAGTCAGCTCAATTGGTTTGATTGCCAAGCAAAATAATTTATCAGAAGACTATTTAAGAGGTATTAGGCTACAGGCTAGATTTATCGTTACAGATGATAATGATTTAGTGAAAAATATTACTCGTGCTAATAACCATCAGAATCGTGTCTTAGGCAGGGATTTTGCCTCTCAAGAGTATGAGCAAGTTAGACTTAATAAGGATCTAATTGTTGAGGGCTATACATATCAGTTACTGCGAACCAATGAAATTCAGGGTGCCACCGATAAAGTAATAACAATAGATGAAGCTCTAAATGCCTTGGTTTGTGCAAATGGAACTCCTAGTGCGGTTGTCACCTTAAAGTCTCAACGTGGTAAGTTTTTTGAAAATCTTGATGGTTCATTGTATCGTTCTGCATTTAACTCCACAGTGTCAGGAGTAAGCGTAATAAATGCTGTGAATTTTAATAAAATTATTGATAGGAAAATACATGAAAAACTTTCAAGTATTAATCGACAAAGAGATAAAAAATTATACGGAATACTTACTCATGGAAATAGATACATTTCTGCGATGATGTTTAAATTAAATTCTTCATGGAGAGAAAGAACCATCTCAGTTTATAACGATGAAGATATTCAATTGAAATTTAACTCATTGACAAGTTCTACAGAGAACTATTTAACTCAGAATCATGATGGTGCTTATCTGGCTCGACTATTTACCAATGTAGAGAAAACAACATCAACCATGAGATACATCCAGAATTTATTAAGTCAACAAGAAGAGTAAATTAATTATAAAAAGGCTGATTTATTCATAAGTCAGCCTTTTTCTCCTTTCTGAATTACTCAGTTAGCGTACTATTGTTCAGGCATTAGCTACATCAGGGAAGTGATTCGGTTGGCTGAGAACGCATCGACAGCATGTAATATGCTCCTCATTACTCATGCGAGATTATCATAATTAAACTGTTACCCTGAGATTCGATACAACCATCAGTTAGTAATGTCAGATTGATGAATAGTTATTCCAAATAATTTTTAAAATGCATAAAGAGTTTCTTCTTGCCTCTTATCTGTGAGCCGCTCAAGACTGTGCCGCTTACTGGTCGGAGTCAATCATGTTCAACCGAATAAAACGTTTTATTGTTGGGACGGATAATGTTCCCCGAAGCGAAGCCATTTCGCCTGAATCAGCCTGCCCATCTGGATATTATATCCCTCTTCCCATTGATGCGTTAATTGCGTCTCCAAAGCGGCAAAATTTTCTCCAGCAGCTCAACGACAATCATGCGTTGCCGGCGGCATTCTATCGCCAATGTTATCTGACCCCCTTATTTTCATTACTCAGTCGTGTTCAGAACCTGCCGGCGTCGAAAGAGGGGCACTGGGCGTATGCTGGCGCGTTTGGTGATTTGACCGTGCAGTTCGCTGCGTATGCTGTCAGGTTGGCCAAGGGGAGAACATTGCCACCGGGTATCCCGCCGGAGGAACAAGCCGCGCAGGGGTTACTCTGGAATGCGGTGGTCTTCTGGTCGGCTTTATTTTATCACTTGCCCTTGCTTTGTGAATGGGAAGGGGAACTGGATGGTGGGGAGGGCTGGATGCCGGGATTTACTATTCCAGGGGGGCCATTTCGCTTTCGACATTGTATAGACAAATTACCCCCATCCTATGCGCAGGGAAGGGTATCGCTGCTGGCCGGTCAGTTACTGCCATTATCTGTACTTCCCTGGTTATCGAGCATTCCTGATGCGTTCGATTGCCTGGCACAGCGTATGCAGGGGAGGCCCGCAACGATCGGACTGATTGATGAACTGTTACAGTCGGCCGCAGAAAAATGTGGTGCGCCGCCGCTAATAGGTCTGCTGCCACCGGCACCGCTGGCGGTAGAGAGTGCTGAGGCAGCGGTTTTGCCTCCGGAGCCTTTAGCCTCTTCAGCTCTTACATCAGCGCTGCCAGATAGTAGTTCAGCCATTGCTGTGAACCGCCATGTGTCACCTTCGGTTCCAGCGCCAGAAACCGCACTACAAAAACATGAGCCATTACTTAAACCTGAGCTGGTTTCAGCCACACCGGAAGGATCTGTTTCCGTTGCTGAAAAACAACCCGTAACAGAACCGGTTCCTGAATCTACTCAGAGTGATACTCAGGCGCTGCTGAGTCTTTTTTCCGGCATGGCTGAGTCGCCTGTGCCAGGCGTTGAAGCAACACCCGCTGTAGATCTCCCCGTCCTGAATGAAATAAACAGCCAAAAGGAGCATGAAAATGCCCCGCTGACGGGGCTGGAAATATCCGCTATTTCTCCGTCAGGAAATAACGAAAACACCCGAGAAGATAATAATAAAGGCGCGATATTTCTGGAATGGTTATCAACAGGTCTAATCGAGGGGAAAATAAGAATAAATGAAGAAGGCGCTCGTGCTCACATGGTTGCCGGGTTTGTCTTCTTGTGTGTTCCTGAAATATTTTATCAATTCCAGAAGGAGACCGGAAATAAGGGGAAGCGCAACGCATTACAGTCATCGTTTGAGCGTCTGGGTATCCATCGTGTTGCTGATGGCAAGCGCTTCCTGCAAGCAAGAATATACAGTACCCCGTCCGGGACCGGGTCGTATCAAAACATTAACGGTTATCTGGTTAAAGCGTCATCACTTTACCGGGGGAATCGTATTCCTGACGAGAGCACATTATTGATTTTGCCCTGACGTATGGCAATCTAATTAGCGGGCTAATTTTTAGTCTGCACACAGCAAAGGTGCATTTTGTGCTCTTTATTAGAAAGGAATTTATATGTCAGATAAGTCAATGACCTGGGACGAAATCGTTGATGAGTATTTTTTCTCACATAATTTACGTGGGGCGACAGAAATTAGCTATCGGAAGGTAGTGAGTGGTTTTAGTCGATTCATCGGTGAATCAGTTTTCCCCACCCAAATAACACACCGGGATGTGTTGAAGTGGCGCAGGAATCTATTAAAGGAACGTAACTTATCTACGCATACATGGAATAACAAAGTAGCTCACATGCGTGCAATATTTAATTTTGCGATAGAGCGTAATTTAATAGAACAGGACAAGAATCCCTTTAACGGTACCGTTGTTAAAAAAGCGCGAAAAAAGAAAAAAATTCTAACGCGTGAACAGCTGACTGCCATTTATCTGCGGATGCAGCGAATAGAATCCGAAAAGCCTCATGCTACCTGGGGACAGCGTTGCGCGCTTTATCCCGCATGGTACTGGCTCACTGTGCTAGATACCTTGCGTTACACTGGAATGAGGCAAAATCAATTACTGCATATTCGGTTGCAGGATATCAATCTGGATGAGGGCTACATTGAGCTATGTTTGGAGGGGAGCAAAACGCATCGTGAATGGCGTGTCCCGGCCGTTCGCCAGTTACGTACGAGACTGGCCTCACTACTGGCGCGAGCAAAACTGGCTGGCGCCGAACCTTCCGATATCCTATTCGATGTCACCCGTTTTATGAAATCTCGTCGGCATAAAGAGGAATATCAGTACAATGAAAAGAGAACACACCAAACCATCCGATCTTTTTTCAACAGATTGTCCCGGGATTGTGGATTTCTGGTGTCAGCACATCGTTTCCGACATACGTTAGCGACGGAATTGATGAAAACGCCGGAGCGTAATCTGCTGTTGGTCAAGGATCTGCTGGGGCATCGAAATGTGAGTACAACAATGGAATATGTCGAGCTAAACATGGAAATCGTAGGTAGGACGTTGGAAAAAGAGCTGGCGTTACATACGGATATTTATGCGCAACCCGTTTTACATGACTTGACAGTAATGTAATTCACTGCAACCATAAGCGCGAACGAGAAAAGGGAATCTGTTGGAGCAGATTCCCTATCTTGAGGATTTCAGTTCTTATTCACAGTGCAGCCTTATCGACTGTCTCTGCACCGGAACGATTTTATGACCGAACCCTGTATTAACCGCCCGTTAAGCTTCTCATTCTTAACCAGCGTGCTTTGATGCAAGTGGTGCCCGGACTCGGAATCGAACCAAGGACACGAGGATTTTCAATCCTCTGCTCTACCGACTGAGCTATCCGGGCAACGGGGCGCATTAAACCGTATTGGCCGCACGGCGTCAACGGGTTTCTGTCACAAAGCGGAGCGCCTGCGCTATTTTCAGGCAATTGTATTATTTGCTAGCCAATTTCTGGCGATCCTTTCAGCATGCTTAGCGCGGTAATGTTTCTTCCCGATACGTGCAGCATGTTTCGTTGCACTTTTACCGCGTTAAGGGCGGGTTGGATTGTTGAATTTGATGAAGAATAATGCCACTATTGCGCGGTTTTTAACGTCTCGTTCACCTGAACGCCCCTTTAAGCGTAGTTAGCGTATAGCTAAAAGAGGATCGCCGATATGTCAGATTCATTGCTCATGGTGCAGCACGCTCGCGCCAGCTCGTTGATGACGTCACTGCGTGTATCTTCTTATCACCCCTGCGCGGTTTACTTTTCTCCCCGTCGATTATCCCCTTTCACCATGCGGTGAGGCGTTCGTTCGCTCACTGTTAGGCATGAGTAAAAATAGAGTGCAGCTCTGCTTTTACTGATGTCTATCGGATGGTGCTGGCTCCAGTTTTTCCATTCTTAGCCTACAGTTTACCTGTAGGGATCATACGCTTGTCGTTATTGATTGGCATTGTGATTGGTCGGGATTGTTATCCCTGAACGGTGTCTTCTAGGCACGTACACTTACCCTTAACCGTTTGGGTTTGGTTACATGAAACAGTTAAAAATTGCGGCGAATGCAGCGGTTGCCACCCGTTTAATCACAACGCGCGAGATTGTCGCGTTGAGTCAGACCGACTTCACTGATGTGGCGGCGGTCGTGGTTTCTATTGAGGAAGCCCGTAGCGGCATTCTGTCGATATTGCAGCACACCGGTTTTAATATTCCGGCGTTTGTCGAAGAGCCTGATGAAGATAAAGAATTAGATGTGCTGCCTGCGGGCAGCGAATGGCTGATTCTCGATGACGAAGGCGAGCACGCGAACGTGCTGGAACGTGCGGCGAAAGCCTATCAGGATGCGTTACTGCCACCGTTTTTCGATACGCTGACCAAGTACGTCAACATGAAAAACACGACGTTTGCCTGCCCGGGGCATCAGGGCGGTCAGTTCTTCCGCAAGCACCCAGCGGGGCGTCAGTTTTTTGAGTTTTACGGCGAGAACGTGTTTCGTTCGGACATCTGTAACGCTGACGTCAAACTGGGTGATTTGCTGATCCATGAAGGAGCAGCGAAGAAGGCGCAGAAGCACGCTGCGCGCGTGTTTAACGCCGATAAAACCTATTTCGTGTTGAACGGCACCTCTTCTGCGAACAAAGTAGTGACGAACGCGCTGCTGGCGCGTGGCGATCTGGTGCTGTTTGACCGTAACAACCATAAATCTAACCATCACGGTGCGCTGATTCAGGCGGGTGCGACGCCGGTCTATCTGGAAACCGTGCGCAATCCGTTTGGCTTTATCGGTGGCGTGGATGCGCACTGTTTTGATGAAGCCTACCTGCGCAAGCTGATTGCGGAAGTCGCGCCGGAACGCGCCAACGAGCCGCGCCCGTTCCGTCTGGCCGTCATCCAGCTCGGCACCTATGACGGCACGATTTATAACGCGCGTCAGGTGGTCGATAGCATCGGGCACCTGTGTGACTACATTCTGTTTGACTCCGCCTGGGTCGGCTACGAGCAGTTTATCCCGATGATGGAGCAGTGCTCGCCGCTGTTGCTGGATCTGAATGAGAACGATCCGGGCATTTTCGTGACTCAGTCGGTGCATAAGCAGCAGGCGGGCTTCTCCCAGACCTCGCAGATCCACAAAAAAGATACGCACATCAAAGGCCAGCGTCGTTTCTGCAACCATAAGCAGCTGAATAACGCCTTTATGTTGCACGCTTCGACCAGCCCGTTTTACCCGCTGTTCGCCGCGCTAGACGTCAATGCCAAAATGCACGAAGGGGCAAGCGGGCGTCGTATGTGGATGGACTGCGTGAAGCTGGGCATTGAGGCGCGTAAGCAGCTGTTGACTCGCTGTTCGCTCATCAAACCGTTCGTGCCTGTGACGGTGGGCGGTGTGCTCTGGCAGGATCATGATACGGAGACGATCGCGCAGGACGTGCGCTTCTTCAACTTTGAGCCGGGCGAGAAATGGCACGCGTTTGAAGGGTACGCGGAGGATCAATACTTTATCGATCCTTGCAAGTTACTGCTGACGACGCCGGGTATTGATGCGATTAGCGGCGATTATACCGAATTTGGTATTCCGGCGACGATTCTCGCCAACTATCTGCGCGAGCACGGTATCATCCCTGAAAAATGCGACATGAACTCGATTCTATTTCTGTTAACGCCAGCGGAAGACGGCGCAAAAATGCAGGAACTGGTGAATGCGTTGGTGCATTTCGAAACACTGATCGCCCGTGATGCGCCGCTGAGTGAAGTGCTGCCCAGCCTGTATCAGAAATACAAAGAGCGTTATCGTGGTTACCGACTGCGTTGGCTGTGTCAGGAAATGCATGATTTTTACGCTCAGCACAACGTGAAAGATCTGCAAAAAGCGATGTTCCGTAAAACCGAGTTCCCGTCAGTGGTGATGCTGCCACAAGATGCTAATAGAGAATTTGTGCGCGGAAATATCGAACTGATTCCTATCGACGAAGCGGAAGGGCGTATCGCGGCGGAAGGCGCGTTGCCATACCCACCGGGTGTGCTGTGTGTGGTGCCGGGTGAAACCTGGGGCGGGGCGGTACAGCGCTATTTTCTGGCGCTGGAAGCGGGAATTAACCTGCTGCCCGGCTTCTCCCCGGAATTGCAGGGGGTCTATAGCGTCGCGGAAGACGATGGCAGCAAGCGCCTGTACGGTTACGTGATCGAAGAGTAATTACGGATAGCGGTAAGCCAAGAAACCCAGGCTCGGAAACGAACCTGGGTTTTTTCTGCCCTAAGATGTTGGTCTCTTAACGCAAATCAGATTCCTGCTGATTGGCGAGTTTCACCGCTTCACGCTGCTTTTTCAGCCCGCGCCAGCCGATAATCAACAGGATCGCCAGCACTGGAACCGTCGCAATCGTCCAGGTGCCGTTCGGGTAATCAAACGCCATCAATCCCAGCACGCTAACCAGAAAAGCCAGCGTCAGCCATGATGTCACGGGCGCACCGGGCATTCTGAACGCCACCGGTTTGGCTTTCCCCTGACGAATCGCTTTACGCAACTGCATTTGACACAGAATGATGAACGCCCAAGAGCAGATAATGCCGAGCGAGGCGATATTCAGGACGATCTCGAACACCTGCGATGGCACCACGTAGTTCAGCACCACGCCGATGATGTGAATGCCGACCGTCACCAAAATGCCGGTATAGGGCACGGACTGGCCGCTCATTTTCGACAGAAAAGCGGGCGCCGAACCACCCAGCGACAGTGAGCGCAGAATGCGTCCCGTCGAGTACAGACCAGAGTTCAGGCTGGACAGTGCGGCGGACAGCACCACGATATTCATGATCGTCCCGATATAAGGAACGCCGAGCTTGCTGAAGAAGGTCACGAACGGGCTTTGTCCGGCCTGATACGCATTCCACGGCAGCAAGCAGACCAACAGCGCGACCGAGCCGACGTAGAACAGGCCGATACGCCAGATGACGCTGTTGACCGCTTTCGGCAGCACCTGCTCTGGGTTTTTACACTCGCCTGCCGTCGTCCCGATGATCTCGATACCGGCAAAGGCAAATATCACACCCTGAACCAGCACCAGCGCAGGCAGAATGCCGTGTGGGAACAGGCCGCCGTTGTCGGTAATCAGGTGCAGGCCGGGCGTGTTGCCGTCCAGCGGGCTGCCTGTGCCGAGATAGACCGTGCCGACCACCAGAAAAATGGCGATAGCCGCGACCTTAATCAGCGCAAACCAGAACTCCATTTCGGCAAACCACTTCACGCCGATCAGGTTCATCAGCGTGACGATGGATAGCGCACTCAGTGCAAACAGCCACTGTGGTACATCGGCAAAGGTGCCCCAGTAGTGCATGTAGAGCGCGACGGCGGTGATGTCGACAATTCCGGTCATCGCCCAGTTGAGAAAGTACATCCAGCCTGCGACGTAGGAGGCTTTTTCACCCAGAAACTCACGCGAGTACGACACGAAGCTACCGCTAGTGGGGCGGTGGACAATCAATTCGCCCAGCGCGCGCAAGATGAAAAAAGAGAAGATGCCGCAAACCAGATAAACCAGCGCCAGGGCTGGCCCTGCCATTTGCAGACGAGCCCCCGCGCCAAGAAACAGACCGGTGCCGATGGAACCGCCAATTGCGATCATCTGTACGTGGCGGTTGCCGAGACTTTGGTGATAACCCTTTTCGTGGAGACGCTGCTGAGCAGCATGATGCTCGCTATTGGTTGAGGAATGTTGTGTCATTTACTCGGTGTTTTCCTGTCTGTCACGCATCTCTTGGCGACGCGTTTTCTATTATTATTTAAAATTCAAATGATTACGTTTTTGTCTGCGACGTTTTTTTTATGATGCGTTGAGCGCGGTAAGCCGCATGGCAGAAAACAACGGCAGCGATGCTACCTTTTCCTGTGTTCTGTGGCAAAAAATGGATAGCAGGAAAGTGTGTCAGAGCATGATGGCGTGGGGATCGCGGTGTGTCAGGCGGGGAACACCCTTCACCGCTCCGGTTATGTGATAAATACCGGAGCGGGATGAAGTGCAAAATGTGATGGGTTACACGCCGATATCTGCGCGCGTCGGCCCCTGAAAATGGATGGCGTTGATATGGCAACTGCGCGGCTGGATGAGCACGAAACGCATGGTTTCCCATATCGAGCGAGCGTTCAGCAGATGCTCGCCCATTTTTTCCCCGCTAACGGGGTTGTCATCAAAGCCGGTGACCTCAAAATCTGGCGGATAAAACCCCGTCACGCGAATGTTTTCCTGCGCGACATGATGCGCCAGATTCTGGCTAAAACCGCTCATGCCGTGCTTGGCAGCGAAGAACGCGGGATGGGCGATAGAATCGTGGAACTGCGGGAGGCCGCAGACGGAAACCATCGCCAGAATATCGGCACCTTGTGAACGACGTAAGCTCGGCAACAGTGCTTTGGTGAGCAGAATGGAACCAGTCAGGCCGGAGTTGATGGTGCTGACGATGTCCGCATCGGTGTCTTCTTCTCCCAATCCGCCTTCTAGCCATTGTGCAGCGTTGAGAACCAGAATATCGACGGGCGCGCTGTCTTCGAGCAACTGTGCGGAAAAGGCTTTAACCGAATCAGGACTGGCAATATCGCACTGATACGCACGCGCTGTACCCCCCTCCTGATGAATGATGTCGACACTGGCCTGTGCATCGGCCAGTTTGCGGGCGCAAAGATCGACTTTCACCCCTTCGCGAGCCAGCCAGACGGATACCGCTTGTCCAAAGTCGCGGCCACCGCCGGTGACAATCGCACGCTTACTTTTCAGCATCATATATTCCCTTGGCAAAGAATGCGCTTCCGTTGCTGCGTATCCGGCGACAGAGCGGGACGCAGCATAAATGTGTTCGTTAGGTTTTCTGCGAATCGGCCTGTGCGGCGTCTTCTTCCGCCTGTCGTAAAATCGCTTTGGCGACCCACTGCGTGACATCCTGAATGCCGTCTTCTTCCAGGTGCCAGATATCTTTCAGCACCAGAAAAACCTCCGAACCATAAATAAGCGATAAGGCATAAATCACCCGCTGTTGCGCTTCCGGCGTGATTTTTCCTTCCAGTGGTTCGGTGGCAATCTTGAGCAGGCGTTTACGATTGCCGCGCGTCAGCGTATCCGTATGCAGGCGATTGGAGCGGCGATCGGCCCATTGTTGAAGTGAAAGATGTAACGCTGCACGTAACGCACCTTCATGCTCCAGCATTCTTGGGTAAGCAAAGTGCAGCAGTTCAGACACGCGTTCACTGGCGTCTGGCTGTGTCGGGTGCCACGCCAGAATCGGACCAAGGCTTTCGCCGACAACCGCTGAGACTAATGCACTTTGCGTCGGAAAATAACGATAGGCTGTCGCACGTGAAAGTTGAGCCGCAGCAGCAACATCCGTAATGGAAGGGAATATGCCTTGATCGAACATATTCATGGCGGTATCAATTAATAAACGACGGGTTTTCGCCCGTGTTGATGTCAGTTTTTCATCCCGTTCAATCACATAGACCTCATTGAATTTTCGAGCCGGACGCTATCGGGCAGCACGGCGTTGTCGCCTGAACTATAGCAAATTGCGTGATTCTTGTGCCACGTCAAGCTTTCTTACTGTTAATGTAATGCCATACATAACATTTTGAGACTTTTATCTCATTTGGGTATTTAATGGTTTGTCTTTCTGATACTCAAGTCTCAATATGGCGGCGAATTAATCTGGTCTGTTTTTGGTTTTTTATAATTGTCATTTATATCAATATGTTAATTGTTTCGCTAACGGTGGGAGGGATACCAAGTGGGAAGTGAAGTTGGCAGCGTTTATATTGCAAGTACCGCTGATACTAAAGGAAAAGAACAGATTTACGTCCGCGATCTGATTGCCGCTACAGGCTTAAAAACGGTCACGATCGATCTGTCAACGACACCGCCGTCAACGGATTCACAGGTGTCAGATGTGACAGATATCAGCGCAGCAACGGTGGCATCGTACCATCCGCAGGGCGTATCGGCGGTGTTTTGCCATGACAGAGGACAGGCGATTAGCGCTATGGCCGTTGCGTTTGAGCACTTCATGCTGTCCCGCGAGGATATTGCTGGGGTACTTGGTCTTGGCGGCTCTGGCGGAACGGCACTGATTACGCCCGCGATGCAGGCGTTACCGATTGGTATGCCGAAGCTGATGGTGTCGACGATGGCCTCTGGCGACATTTCTGGTTACATCGGTGCCAGTGATATCAGCATGATGTATTCCGTTACCGATGTGGCGGGCCTGAACCGCATTTCTCGTCAGGTTCTCGGCAACGCCGCGCACCAGATTGCCGGTGCCGTGAAGTTTCATATTCAGGAGCATCATGACGATAAGCCTGCGATTGGCCTGACCATGTTTGGGGTTACTACGCCGTGCATTCAGGAAGCCAGCGCATTGCTGGAAGCGGAGTTTGACTGTCTGGTCTTTCACGCGACGGGCAGCGGTGGGAAAGCGATGGAAAAGCTGGTGGACAGCCATTTGCTCTCTGGCGTGCTCGATCTCACCACGACAGAAGTGTGCGATTTACTGTTTGATGGCGTGCTGGCCTGCGGGCCGGAACGGTTTGATGCGATAGCCAAGACGCAGGTGCCTTACGTGGCGTCCTGCGGTGCGCTGGACATGGTGAATTTTGGCGCGCCCGCCAGCGTACCCGAGAAATACGCCCACCGCCTGTTCTACAACCACAACGCGCAGGTCACCCTGATGCGTACCACGATAGACGAAAATATCGCGATGGCGCGCTGGATTGGGGAGAAGCTCAACCGCTGTGAAGGCGACGTGCGCTTCCTGATCCCAGAAGGCGGTTTCTCCGCGCTGGATGCGCCGGATCAGGCATTCTGGCACCCAGAAGCACGTGACGCGTTTATCAGCACGTTGGAGAGCATTGTTCAGCAAACGGCAAGACGACAGATTATTCGTCTGCCTTTCCATATTAACGATCCTTTATTTGCCCATGCCGCAGTCGATGCGTTTCGGGCGTTAGTGAAATAAGAAGGGAGAAGCATAATGTCAGGCATGAATCGCCAGGAACTGCTGGCAAAATTCCGCGACATGATCGCGCGCCGCGAGCCGATTATCGGTGGTGGAGCGGGAACGGGGCTTTCTGCAAAGTGTGAAGAAGCGGGCGGCATCGATCTGATCGTGATCTACAACTCCGGGCGCTATCGCATGGCAGGGAGGGGGTCGCTGGCTGGCCTGTTGGCTTACGGCAACGCGAATGAGATCGTCGTGGATATGGCGAAAGAAGTGCTGCCGGTTGTGAAGCACACGCCCGTGCTGGCGGGCGTAAACGGGACCGATCCTTTCTGTCAGTTTGATAAATTTCTGGATGACCTGAAAGCGCTGGGTTTCTCTGGCGTGCAGAACTTCCCAACCGTTGGGCTGATTGACGGTAATTTCCGCGCCAACCTGGAAGAAACCGGAATGGGGTACGCGCTGGAAGTGGACATGATTCGTCTGGCACACGAAAAAGACATGCTGACCACGCCTTATGTGTTCAGTGCGGCAGATGCGGTCGCGATGACGAAAGCAGGAGCGGATATTATTGTGCCGCACATGGGGTTAACCACCGGCGGCAACATTGGTGCGGAAACCGCGCTTAATCTGGCGGATTGCGTTCCGTTGATTAATCACTGGGCACATGAGGCGAAAGCCATCCGTAAGGATGTGATTGTGCTGTGCCACGGCGGACCGATTTCAACACCGCATGACGCACAGTTCATTATGGATCACTGCCCGCAGTGCGATGGTTTTTACGGTGCCAGCTCTATGGAGCGGCTGCCGACAGAAACCGCATTAACGGCTACTACACAGCAATTCAAAAAAATTAAGCGTTAACAGACTTTTTTGGCTCTATATCTGCCGGTGTCCTAAAAAGTAGGAGAAAGGCAGGTAAATTTTGCGCCAATATCAGGGAATGCGGCCAGCACATGCTGGCCGTAGTTTTTTGTGTCCTAAAGAGAGGTACTAAATAGCGTTTTAGGTCGCATAGGGAAGAAAGCCATTGTTATAACTGCTATTTTTCACGGTACAGAAACTTCGGAGAAATAGGTATGACATGGCGCATCACGATAGGATTGATAACGAATTTACTACTCAGCTTTGCCGTTATGGCGGATGTTGGCATTGGGTTTCAACAAATAACGCTGGCTGATGAGGCCAATAATAGGCCGCTGGACGTTGCCGTATTTTATCCGGTTTCAACATCACAACAGACTGCGATAATCGGTGAGAACCCTGTATTTCCCGGTATCGCCGTAAGCAAAAATGCCGTGCCTGAATCCGGTGAATATCCCTTGATTGTGGTTTCACATGGCTATGGCGGGAGCTGGTTTAATCAACTCTGGCTGGCACAGGCGTTGGTCAAGCAAGGCTATATTGTTGCCGCGCCCAATCACCCAGGAACGACCACTAAAGATATGCGGGTTGAGAAGGCTCAGGAGTTATGGCTACGGCCCAACGATATTAGCCGCGTTATTACCGCTTTACTCGCTGCTCCAGAAAAAACGGGGCGTGTTGATGCGCAGCGTATTGCCGCTGTTGGCCATTCGCTGGGGGGATGGACGGTATTAGAGTTAGCGGGCGGGCGTTTTAGCACGCAACAATTTGAGCGTGATTGTCTGACGCATGTTGGGCTGGCGTCCTGCAAAGCCTATGAAAAGATGCATATCGCAAAGAATGCGTCATTACGTGCGCAGCTTGATAAGCCATTGGCGGATCCGCGTGTCAGTGCGGTGGTATCGCTGGATATGGGGCTGGCGCGAGGGTTTATCGCAGAGAGTCTTGCGGCAATACACATTCCCGTTTTGATCCTTGCGGCTGGGTATCCTAATGAGGAACTGCCTGCCGAGCTGGAATCTCACGATTTGGCGCAGAAGCTGCCACCAGCGCATTCAGCCTATAAGGAAATTGCCGATGCGACGCATTTTAGCTTCATGCAGCTTTGTAAACCGGGTGCCATTGATATCATTAATGCCGAGAACCCAGGGGATGGCATGATTTGTCTCGATGGCGGCGCACGTTCGCGTGAGCAGATTCAGCAGGGCGTTGTGAAGGACATTAGCGATTTTCTTCAGGCGGCGTGGCGGAAGCCGTAGCCTGTGCCCGAAGTGGGTGCTGACTACGCCAGACGCTGGGGCTCATCCCCGTGAGTCGCAAAAACTCGCGGTTGAAGTTTGATTTAGTCTGAAACCCACTTTCCAGCATGATATCCGTGATTCGTGCATCCGTTTGGCTGAGGAGGCGCTTGGCCTCCTCAATTCGGTATTCGTTCATCACCTGCGAGAAATTACGACCGTGCACGCG
Organism: Pectobacterium odoriferum; assembly: GCF_009931295.1. Taxonomy (NCBI): domain Bacteria; kingdom Pseudomonadati; phylum Pseudomonadota; class Gammaproteobacteria; order Enterobacterales; family Pectobacteriaceae; genus Pectobacterium; species Pectobacterium odoriferum. The sequence goes on from NZ_CP034938.1 coordinate 1,180,782, forward strand.
GTTGATGGTTTCGGACAGGCGTCTTAGCGGTATTCCCATGCGTCGGCTCAGGCGCTGAAGCGTCATGCTGGGGTCGGTGTATAACGCATGCGTGCGTATGAAATCATCTAACGTTTTCGCCAGTTGGTGTTCATCATCGGTAGCAGGCAGCGCTTCCGGCTTCTGGTCATGTGTAACGCTAAGCTCAGCCTGCGGGTGTTGTGCAGCGTGCGTGACGATAAGCAGGGTCAATATCGCCAGCATGATGATGTGGAATACGGCGATGATGGTCGCCGCGCTATTGCCGCTGTAGAACGCGATATCCAGTGCGATGACGATATCGATAGCGCCGGAGATAAGCACATACAGCCCGGCGATAAACGGTGCGCTTTTCCACAGGGGAGAGGGCGTTTGACGATGACGATCGCTGTAAATCAGCATTGCCCCATAGCCGAAGTAAACACTCACCAGCATCAGATCGATGAGTGGAACGGTTGTTCTGCTTTGGACGGCACTTGCGCCAAGGATGAGTAAGGGCGGTAACAGATGCCAGAGAGATCGTCGACGGTTGCGGGTTACGTCCTCAGATGCCTTTTCTCCATAGGGGAAAAGACACAACCATAACAGCGGTGGAATCGATGCGGCAATGGCGGGTTGGATAAATGAGGGTAAGGCAACATGGCCGCCCCAGCGTAACGCTACCACTGTCAGAGCAAGACAGCTCACGCCGATGAGTATCGCCTCTGCTTTGGTATTGCGCTTTTTAGTCTCTTTATTTTGAATAGCCAGAAACTGGATGCGAAAAAACAAAATAACCAGCAGAAGTGCGGTAATAAACGGTAAAGGAATCGCGGTCATTGTGTTTATCAACAACGTTATTGTAGATATCTGGTCTGATGAAACCGCGCTACCGGAGTAAACTCGGTAGCGCGGCGTTCTGTGGTGCGCATGAATTAGCGGCGGTAATTTTTCTGTGCCGTGTTCACTTTGTACAAATAGCGGCGTGATTCGCCAGACGGATGCTTCGTCGTCAGCGTTTGGTAGACATCGCCCGGTGACATGTTGTTGATAATGCCCACGGCGCGATCGCGATCGCTGGAGAAGACGCGCAACACGCTGCCTGCGCCACCGTTATACGCGGTGATGACGGCGTAGCGTTTCGACGTCGGGTTTTCAATACCTGCCAGATAGCTGTTCTTCAGAATCGACAGGTAGGCGGTACCTGCATCAATGTTTTGTTCTGGATCGAACAGATAGCTGCGGCTCGGCTGTCCCCATTTCCCTTTCATCTTGAAGACGTCGCGTCCTGCGCTGTGCTGCACCACCTGCATCAGACCCAGTGCATCGGAACGGCTGACGGCGTAAGGGTTGAAGCTGGATTCTGTCTGCATAATCGCCAGAATCAGCGACTCTTCAATGCCGTAACGCTCGGAGGCTTTACGCACCAGCGGCAGGTATTTGTGCGCACGTTTATCCAGATGGTTAGGGACGAGCTGCATCGTGACCGACCAGATCACATGCAGGCCGGAGGTGCGTTTTTGCAGACGGTTCTGGAGCAAATAATCTGCAAAGCTGGCGGCACGGCCTTCCCAGCGGATCGGCTGTCCAGTGTTATCCAGCACCTGTCCGTACAGCAGCGGTTCGCGGCTGATTTGAATATCGTTAGCGTCGGAGTACAGATCGGTGTTGCTGGCGTCATCGCCCATCAGCAGGGTGGTGATAATCGCCTGGCGCAGGCTGGCAACGGAGTTGGTTGCCGAAATGGTTTCGATAGTGATTGAACCGGCATCAAAGTTGATGTGGCTACGCGTCTGGTATTGATCGGTGTATTTGACGTAGTCTTTTGGGCCAGCGATCAGAACTTCATTCATCCCCCAGATATTTTCGATGTTGTGGGCAAATTGCCCCATCAAAATATCGAAGGCGTTGGTATCCTTGAGAAACTCTTCTTTGTCGGCATTCCCTTTGTTTCCCGAACAGGAAACCAGCAGTGGTGCAATCACCAGCAGCGCTAACATTTTCTTCATATAACAAGCCGTGTCGGAATGGGGACGTAAGCGGGCCCGAAAGCCCGCAATCTCAGTGGCTCGGAGGCGTGTAGCCTTCGATGTGTACGTCCTTCCCTTCAAACAGGAACTTGATCATTTCCTGTTCCAGCAGCTTACGGTCGTCAACATTCATCATGCTGAGTTTTTTCTCGTTGATCAGCATGGTTTGCTTGGTTTGCCATTGCGCCCAGGCTTCTTTAGAGATTTCGTTATAGATGCGCTTGCCCAGATCGCCGGGATAGAGCTGGAAATCCTGCCCTTCGGCGTCGCGTTGTAAAAAAGTACAAAAAATCGTTCTGCTCATGCTTCTTCCTCATCAATTGCGCAGGCATTCAAACGTGTTGACTGCGGGTGAGCCAACTCCCTCAGCAGGCGTTCTACTGGGGCGGCCAGTCCGACAGACGGCGGCTGCGCTAAGTTATACCAGAGACCTGCATCGTCATCCATGCAGGACCTGTTTTGTGAGCGATCGGTCTGCGATACGTCCAGCCAGAGCGGAACGATATCCAGATGAAAATGGCTGAATGTGTGGCGGAACGCGACAAGCTGTTGCAATCCATCAGGATTCAGACCACGTTGTTGCAGCCAGAGTTCCAATTCCCGACGTTCGCTGAACTGCGGGAAGCAAAATAGCCCGCCCCACAGGCCCACGGCGGGGCGCTGTTGCAGCCAGACTTGAGAACCCTGTTGCATCAGCAGGAACCAGCCAGTTTTTTCTGGCAGCGTCTGCTTCGGTTTCTTGCCGGGGTATTGCGCCCAGCTGTGGTTGGCGTAGGCAATGCAGCCGGTGCTCAGCGGGCACAGCTCGCACTTGGGGCGGCTGCGGGTGCAGACTATCGCACCGAGATCCATCATCGCCTGATTAAACTGGCTGACGCCTTCGGCTGGCGTAACGCCTTCACTCCGTGCCCACAGTTTCTTTTCGACCTCTTTCTTGCCCGGCCAGCCGTCAACGGCGTAGCAGCGTGCCAGCACGCGCTTCACATTACCGTCGAGAATCGGGTAATGCTGGCCAAGAGCGAGCGACAGCACCGCGCCTGCGGTGGAACGCCCGACGCCCGGCAACGCCGCGACTTCATCAAAGGTGGTGGGGAATTCGCCGCCGTGACGTGACACAATAGTCTGTGCCGCTTTGTGTAGATTACGCGCACGGGCGTAGTAGCCCAGCCCGGTCCACAAGTGGAGCACTTCATCCAGCGGTGCTGCCGCCAGTGCACTGACGTTCGGAAAGCGTTCCATAAAGCGTTGGAAATAGGGGATAACCGTGGTGACCTGCGTTTGTTGCAACATCACTTCGGATAGCCATACTTTATAGGGAGTTTTCTCAAGCTGCCACGGCAGGGTTTTGCGGCCATAGCGTTGGTACCAGTCCAGCACCTGATGGGCGAACTGTTGCGCTTGCATCATAAAATGGAGTCACTATCCGGCAGGTAAAAAGTTTGATAGCGATTCCAGCACAGAGTGAATGTGCTGTAAACCGGAACTTTCCGAGGCAGTGGGCTTGCTAAACCACGGTATCCTTGCATAATGCGCGTTTCATTAACGAAATCGGACAGCAAGTAAGCACTCTTTATGATTAACAACGTCATTTCACCGGAATTTGATGAAAATGGGCGCCCGATGCGTCGTATCCGCAGTTTTGTCCGCCGTCAGGGGCGCTTGACCAACGGGCAACAGCTGGCGTTGGATAACTACTGGCCGGTGATGGGCGTGGAATATCAGACCGAGCTGGTCGATTTTAACGCGCTATTTGGCCGTGACGCCCCCGTGGTGCTGGAGATCGGTTTTGGGATGGGCGCCTCGCTGGTGACGATGGCCGCACAGCATCCTGAGCAGAATTTCCTCGGTATTGAAGTTCACCTGCCGGGCGTGGGCGCGTGTCTCGCGTCTGCACAGGAAGCGGGAATCAGCAATTTGCGCGTGATGTGTCACGATGCGATCGAAGTGCTGATGAATATGATCCCGGATGGCTCACTGTCTATGGTTCAACTCTTCTTCCCCGATCCGTGGCACAAAGCCCGCCATAATAAACGCCGTATCGTCCAGGTGCCTTTCGTCCAACTGGTACAGAGTAAACTGAAAGTCGGCGGCGTGTTCCACATGGCAACAGACTGGGAACCTTATGCGCAACATATGCTCGAAGTGATGACCTCTGTCACCGAGTACCGTAATCTTTCCAATAATAATGAGTACGTTGAGCGGCCGGAGTCCCGTCCGCTGACGAAATTTGAAGCACGCGGCCAGCGTTTGGGGCATGGCGTGTGGGATCTGATGTTTGAGAGGATAAAATAAAATGGCACAAGCTCGTAGCCGTCGTTTACGTAAAAAACTTCACATTGATGAGTTTCAGGAATTAGGTTTTTCTGTCAGCTTCCGCTTTCCAGAAGGCACTAACGTCGAAGATATCGATAAGCTGATGGATAAGTTCGTTGACGACGTCATTGAACCACAAGGACTGGCATTCGAAGGCAGCGGTTATTTGCTCTGGGAAGGCCTGATCTGTCTGCAAAAAATCGGTCACTGCACCGAAGAGCATCGCCAACTGGTTAGCCGCTGGTTGGAAGAGCAGAAACTGACGGACGTGAAAGTCAGCAACCTGTTCGATATCTGGTGGGATCTGCCAGAACACCTGCTGTAATGTCGATTGAAATAAAAGCGTTGGTTTAAGCAAACGCTTTGATCTAAGCAAAAATGCCTGAGCTGATTCTGGCTCAGGCGTTATCCGCCTCATCAAAGGGCGGATTGCCGCTCTCCCGCCACTGCCGTTGTTTTCTTCAGGAGAAAATATGTCGCGTAAAATAACCTTGGGTTTATTGATGTTGCTGTCCTGGCAAGCGCAGGCGGCCTACCAGTGCAACGTGAATCCGCAGGACGACATCGTTATCAGTCCGCAACACGTACAGGTCGTGGGCGCCAGCGGCAATTTACAGCTTTCCCCGCAGGGCGACATCGTCCGTAACGGTACGCCACTGACCCTGAACGCCGAACAACGCCAGAAAGCCAAAGCCTATCAGGCGGATTTACGCCAGCAACTGCCGTGGATCGACCAGGGGGCGCAGCAGCATCTTGAAAAAGCGCGAGTTGCGCTGGATAACGTCATCGTGCAAGAGCTTGGCAGCGACAGCAATGTGCGCAATCGTCTGACTACGCTGGATAAACAGCTCAAGCAGCAGATGAACCGTATTATCGAACACCGCAGCGATGGCCTGACGTTCCACCATCAGGCGATTAAGCAAGTTGAGCAAGATGGCAAGCAGCTCGTGCAGCAAAGCATGGGCGGTGTCTTGCAGGACAGCCTGAACGAGATGGGCGTAAAACAGATGTCCAGCGGCGGCAACCCGCTACAGGCGATGATGGGTAACCTCGGCGGCTTGCAGAAAGCGATTCAGGCCGAGTGGAATAATCAGGAACTGGAGTTCCAGCGCTTCGGCAATGATGTATGTAGCCGCGTCACATCGCTGGAAAACCAGCGCAAGAGTCTGTTGCAGACGCTGAAGTAAGCGTGGTAATTCAGTACAGACAAAGAAAGAAAACCGAGCATTAGGTGATGCTCGGTTTTCTTGCGTTTACGGTGCTGGGAACGTGAAGCGACGGTGGATCGCTTCCAACTCGTCAAGAATCTCGCCGTCCAGCGTCAGGTTCTGGCTGTCGAGGTTGATTTGCAGCTGTTCCAGCGTCGTCGCGCCTAGCAGCGTGCTGGCGACGAACGGCTGCTGACGCACAAACGCTAATGCCATTTGCGCCGGATTCAGACCGTGCTTTTGCGCCAGCGCCACGTACTCGGCAACCGCTGCCTGAGCCTGTGGGCCGGTATAACGGGTGAAGCGGCTAAACAACGTGTTACGTGCATCGGCAGGTTTCGCGCCATTCAGGTATTTACCCGTCAGCGTACCGAACGCCAGTGACGAATAGGCGAGAAGTTCCACGCCTTCATGCTGGCTGATTTCCGCTAAGCCGACTTCAAAGCTGCGGTTCAGCAGGCTGTAGGGGTTCTGAATCGACACGATACGCGGCAGGTCATGTTTTTCCGCCAGATGCAGATAGCGCATCACGCCCCATGGGGTTTCGTTCGAGACACCGACGTAGCGGATCTTACCGGCACGCACTTGCTCATTCAGCGCTTCCAGCGTTTCCAGCAGCGTCACTACCGGTTTGTCATCGGTATATTGCGGTTTGTCATCAGTATATTGATAGTTCAGCTTGCCAAAGCAGTTGGTCTGGCGCTGTGGCCAATGCAACTGATAGAGATCGATATAGTCGGTGTTCAGGCGTTGCAGGCTGGCATCCAACGCAGCACGGATGTTTTTTCTGTCCAGCGCCTGCTGTGGCCGAATGCTGTGATCGTTTCCGCGCACGGGGCCGGAGACTTTACTGGCCACAATCAACTTTTCACGTCCGCCACGGGATTTCAGCCAGGAACCGATATAGCTCTCGGTTAGCCCCTGTGTTTCTGGGCGCGGAGGAACGGCGTACATTTCTGCTGTGTCAATCAGGTTAACACCTGCGGCAATGGCGTGATCTAACTGAGCATGAGCGTCTGCTTCGTTGTTCTGTTCGCCAAAGGTCATCGTACCAAGACCCAGCACGCTCACTTCTAAAGAACTATGGGGAATACGGTGATATTGCATTGCCAGCTTCCTTATGTCTGAAAATAGCAGGCGTATTTCCCGTCATTTCCGCATGATTTGCTGCGATTCCAAATGAGTTTGGGAAGACACACCTGAATTCGACTATAAACGAAGCCGTGGCGAGTGGGGAAGTCTCTTCTGTTGCTCTTCAGCAGGATTTTGCCGAAGAGCGTCGTTCGAGGGGGGAAATATCAGGCTGACGTTACCGTTAACGCTGTATGATCTGGGAGACTTGATCGCTGTTGATTTGTTTCTGATTACCTTGCTCATCGGTATAGCTGAGCAGCCCGGTATCTTTATCCAGCACGGGTTTTCCCTGCGTCAGGAGCATTTTCCCCTCTTTTGTCGCCATCACGTAGTCACTTGAACAGCCCGCCAGAATGAATAATAACGCCAGTGTGATTGCCATTTTCATCCGTACTTTCATCATATTACCCGTTAATAAATGCAAAATCTTAAAGTGAGTCTAGCAAATGGTTGCGGGGGATAACGTAGGAATAATGGAAAAAATGTGTTTGGAGGGAATTAATGTTGTGTAATCAGGCGGCGGGTCGCCGCCTGATTAGTGCGCCTTTATCGTCAGCGCTTGTTATGTGACGATCAGTGCGCTGCTTTTTCTTTTTTACTGCGCAGCAGGTTCAACGCCTCGACGGACATCGAGAAGAACATGGCGAAGTAGATGTAGCCTTTCGGTACGTGAACGTCGAAGCTTTCCAGAATTAGGGTGAACCCGACCAGAATCAGGAACGACAAGGCCAGCATTTTGACGGACGGGTGACGTTCGACAAACTCGCCGATAGGGCGCGCAGAGAACATCATCACGAGAACGGCGATAATAACCGCTGCCATCATAATAAACAGATGGTCAGACAGGCCGACGGCGGTGATAACTGAATCCAGGCTGAAGATGATATCCAGCATCATGATCTGCACAATCGCGCCAAAGAAAGAGTACACCTTAGAAGTATGGTCTTCTGAACCGCCTTCGACGGTTTCGTGAATTTCCATACTCGATTTCCAGATCAGGAAGAGTCCCCCGAAGAACAGGATCAGATCGCGTGTGGAAATTTCATTGCCTGCGACGGTAAACAGTGGGTCGGTCAGACGCATGACCCAGGCAATAGAAGCGAGCAGTCCCAAACGCATTAACATTGCACCCATCAACCCGATACGGCGAGCTTTATTTTGCTGGGCTTTAGGCAGTTTGGCGACAACCAGAGACAGGAAGATAATGTTATCGATCCCAAGAACGATTTCCAGAATAGTCAGTGTTCCCAATGCTAACCATGCGTTCGGATCAACAATCCAATCAAACATTATATCAATACACCTTAAACGAAACGTAAACGATATTATACTCTGCCAGCTCGGGGCGTAGGCAAGCGAAAGTATGATGCCGTGAAAATATACTCGTCATGCTTCGCATTGCAGCCGTGTGCTGGCATCCCTTTTGCTCTGGTTTTTTACTCTGGCTCGGCGTCAGGCTTTCCCAGATCGACTCCCTTGTCGCACGATTGTTGCGTAATAGCGTGCGGCGTATAAGGCTAGTGTACGATGAAGCATACTGCTAATAGAACATCGCGCTAATGAAACTCAGCTACTGAGCTGCATAAAGTGGCGAGCCAATAGCGGTGCGGTGAAGGTTTTTTTCAGGTAGAACCCGCGCGGTAAGGTCAGAATTGGTTGACCAAATTCGCCAATCGCTTCGGTTAATGCCCGGCTATTTGCCGCTTTGGGGCGCAGTTGCAGCACTTCTCCATGTCGGGCGGTGATACTTTCTACCCGGCCAAGCACGATCAGGTCCATCAACTCTTCCCAATCGCAGCGCAGCTGTTCCTCTTCCTCTTCATTGGGGCTCCAGATCAGCGGCGTGCCAATACGGCGTTCCCCCAGCGGAATGTGCCGCGAGCCTTCCACCGGAATCCACAGTACCCGAGCGAGCTTGTGTCGTACGTGGCTGCTTTCCCACGTGACGCCGCTGTTGCCTGTCAACGGTGCGACGCAGACGAACGTGGTTTCCAGTGGTTTGCCCTGTTCATCAATAGGAATGGTTTTTAGCTCAACACCGATGTCGGGGAAATCCTGCTCGGGCTTGCTGCCTGCACTTGCACCCAGAAAACGCTCCAGCAAGATACCAATCCAGCCTTTATCACGTTTCAGGTTGGCGGGAAGGGGCAGGCGAGCGATGTCCGCTAATTCCGCGAGATTATAACCTGCGAGGGATTGCGCGCGCTCCAGCAACGTGTGCTCACTTGGCGGCGCAGTCGTGTGAACCGTGGGTGAATTCATAGCGTATAGCCCGATATTTTTCCGCTCAAAAAAAATACAATAAGTGGAGGGTACCAATGCACAGCCTGCAAGACTGTGGAGAAAAACAATAATAGCATGATTCGTAGCGCTTTTTTTTAGTGTGATGGCGATCACTTAGAATCGTTTTGCAAACTGTGCACGTATAGCCACCGACAATAAACAGGATCTTACACTAGGTTATCCACAGATTTCTTGGATAACCCACATAAACATGAATTACTGGTTCGATTTACAGCCTTGACGCCTGGCCTTTTTGCTGTTTTTGCCTATTTATTGCCTGACTTTGAGGCATTCCCTGTGGATAAAGTCGGCGTAGTGCGATCTTTCGCCAATCTTGCGTTGTATGCCATTTGAACAAAAGATAAGGCTTCGCCATTTCAAGTAAAAGGGTTTGTAATTTTATGAATAAAAAGCACTATTTTTTAATTCGCAGTAATATTTTTTCTTCATGAAAAATGAGTTTTACTCACTTCTTCATGGGTTCTGCACAAAGATGTCCACAGAAAAAGTGAATAAATTGCAGATTCTGGTCTTCACATGTTTATAACTTTGATCTTATCTGTGGGTTATCTTACTTTTATTCGAATCACATGCTTTCTAAGCAGTGGTTTACCGCCTGACGGGAGTGTGAAACAATCAGGTCATCTTTGCATTGATGTTTATCGAGGTAGTCCGGTGATCGATGATGATGGCTACCGCCCAAACGTTGGTATTGTAATTTGTAATCGGCAGGGGCAGGTGATGTGGGCCCGGCGCTATGGTCAGCACTCCTGGCAGTTTCCGCAGGGGGGATTAACCCCGGTGAAAGTGCTGAGCAGGCGATGTACCGCGAACTGTTTGAAGAAGTCGGGTTAAGAAAAAAGGATGTGCGCGTATTGGCATCTACCCGTAACTGGTTACGCTATAAATTACCAAAGCGTTTGGTGCGTTGGGATACAAAACCGGTCTGTATCGGCCAAAAGCAGAAATGGTTTTTGCTACAGTTGATGTGTAATGAGTCGGATATCAATATGCAGAGCAGCGGCACGCCGGAATTTGATGGCTGGCGCTGGGTGAGTTACTGGTATCCGGTACGTCAGGTCGTCTCTTTTAAGCGAGATGTGTATCGTCGCGTGATGAAGGAATTTATCAACCCGGTGATACTGCTTCAGGAGAGTGTTGCGGCTCGGGTGGTTACCCCATCCGGTCCTCGGCGAAAAAGAGGGTAATTCAGGCACATTATGCTCACGCGCTTGCGAGAAATTGTCGAAAACGTTGCGGCAACGGCCCGACTTAGTGATGCGCTGGACATTCTGGTCAATGAGACCTGTCAGGCTATGGACACGGAAGTCTGTTCCATTTATCTGGCCGATCACGATCGTCAATGTTATTACCTGATGGCAACGCGCGGGTTGAAAAAACCGCGCGGGCGCACGGTTACGCTGGCGTTTGGGCAAGGTATTGTCGGGTTGGTCGGTCAACGTGCTGAGCCCATCAATCTGGCCGATGCTCGCGCACACCCCAGTTTCAAATATATCCCCGCCGTGAAAGAGCAACATTTCCGCTCTTTTCTTGGCGTTCCCATTATCTACCGTCGCCACCTGCTGGGCGTACTGGTGGTGCAGCAGCGTGAACATCGTCAGTTTGATAAAAACGAAGAATCGTTCATGGTGACGCTGGCCACGCAGATGGCCGCTATTCTTTCCCTTTCGCAGATAAAAACGCTCTTCGGTCAATACCGCCAGACGCGCGTTAAGGCGCTAGTGGCTGCACCGGGGGTGGCGATTGCCCCCGGCTGGCAGGATTGTACCCAGCCTTCTCTGGAACAGGTTTTCCCCGCGTCGAGTCTGGACAGCGAGCGTGAGCGCTCCCGTTTAACGCAGGCGTTGGAAGAGGCCACGGCGGAATTCCGTCGCTTCAGCAAGCGGTTTAGCGCCAGCGCGCAGAAAGAGAGCGCGGCGATTTTCGATTTGTATTCGCACTTGCTGAATGATGCGCGGCTCAAGCGAGAACTCTTTCAGGAAGTGGATGCGGGCAATGCCGCTGAGTGGGCCGTAAAGCTGGTGATCGAGCGCTTTGCCGCGCAGTTCACCAATTTGCAGGACACCTACTTACGCGAGCGTGCCAGCGATCTGCGCGCGTTGGGGCAACGGCTGCTGTTTCATCTCGACGATAACGCGCAAATCATGGGGCAATGGCCTGAGCGCTTTATCCTCGTAGCGGACGAATTAACAGCAACGTTGCTGGCGGAACTGCCGCCGGATCGGTTGGCCGGTGTTGTCGTGTATGACGGCGCTGCCAATTCGCATGCGGCGATTCTCGTCCGAGCGATGGGCATTCCGACGCTGGTGGGGGCGGACATTCAGCCTGACATGCTGCATCAGCGCCTGCTGATCATTGACGGCTATCGCGGCGAGCTGCTGGTCGATCCTGAACCGGTGTTGGTACAGGAATATCAGCGCCTGCTGACGGAAGAAAACGAGCTGACCCGCCTGGCCGAAGGCGAAATGGAGCAGCCTGCCGTGCTGAAAAGCGGTGAGCGCATTCAGGTCATGCTAAATGCAGGGCTCAGCGCTGAACACGAAAAAAGCTTTATCAATCAGGTCGATGGCGTGGGGCTGTACCGCACGGAAATTCCCTTTATGCTACAAAGCGGCTTTCCGTCCGAAGATGAGCAGATGGCGCAATATCAAAGTATGTTGGCGCTTTATCCTACGCGCCCTGTGATGTTGCGCACGTTGGATATCGGCGCAGATAAGCCGCTGCCTTATCTGCCTATCAGCGAAGAGAACCCGTGTCTCGGCTGGCGCGGCATTCGTATTACGCTCGATCAGCCTGAAATCTTTCTGATTCAGGTGCGCGCCATGCTGCGTGCCAACGCGCATAGTGGCAACCTCAACATCCTGCTGCCGATGATCAGCAGTCTGGATGAAATCAGCGAAGCGCGTCGCCTGATCGATCAGGCCGCAGGCGAAGTGGAAGAGTTATTGGGCTTCCCGCAGCCCAAGCCGCGAATTGGGATCATGATTGAAGTCCCGTCGATGCTGTTCCTGCTCCCCCATCTGGCTTCTCGCATCGATTTTGTTTCGGTTGGCACCAACGATCTGACGCAGTATTTGCTGGCAGTAGATCGTAACAACGCTCACGTGGCATCGCTTTATGACAGCCTGCACCCTTCTATGTTGCACGCGTTGAATATGATCGCCGTCGAGTGCGAGCGGCATAACATTCCGCTTTCCGTGTGCGGCGAAATGGCGGGAGAAGCGCTTGGCGCACTGCTGCTGACCGGGCTGGGCTATCGCTCGTTCAGCATGAACGGACGTAGCGTGGCGCGAATTAAATATCTGCTGCGCCAAATTACGCTGACTGAATCGCAGGCGTTGGTGAAGCAATTGCTGAATGCACAGAGCGCGACGGAAGTCCGACAGTGGGCGGCGATTTTCATGGAAGAGCGCGGATTGGGCGGCTTGATTCGCGGTGGGCGCTAATTCGTCGCGGTGCGATAGTGGCGGATACATCAAGATGTCATTGCGAGTAAATGTTTAACAACGACTCAATGTTTTACAGAACTTTTCCCCTCAGCAAGCAACGAGCGCGGGTGCGTATGCTATGATTCGCCACCGCGGTTCGCAGGAACGGATTCATTCTCCTGCCTTTTGCCTATCAATGACGATCCCGAAAGCAGGGATAACACAATAAAATATGTGGTGAATGATGACGACAAGCTATCTGGCGTTTCCTCAGTTTGATCCAGTGATTTTCTCAATTGGCCCGTTGGCGCTGCACTGGTATGGGCTGATGTATCTGGTGGGTTTTGTATTTGCCATGTGGTTAGCGGTGCGTCGGGCGAATAAACCGGGTAGCGGTTGGACCAAAGATGAAGTCGAAAACCTGCTGTATATGGGGTTCCTTGGGGTCTTCGTCGGCGGGCGTCTGGGCTATGTCCTGTTTTATGCCTTCCCGTCATTTCTTGAAAACCCGCTCTACCTTTTCAAAGTCTGGGACGGTGGCATGTCGTTCCACGGCGGCTTAATGGGCGTGATCTGCGTCATGCTGTGGTTCGCTCATCGCACTAAACGCCATTTCTTCCAGGTTGCTGATTTTATTGCTCCTTTGATTCCTTTCGGGCTTGGTGCAGGCCGGTTGGGCAATTTCATCAACGGCGAACTGTGGGGACGCGTGACGACGGATACACCGTGGGCGATGCTGTTTCCTGGCTCGCGTGGCGAAGATATGATGCTGGCCGTCAGCAACCCGCAGTGGCAGGCGATTTTCAATCAGTATGGCATGCTGCCGCGTCATCCTTCCCAACTGTATCAAATGATGCTGGAAGGTGTGGCACTGTTTATCATTCTGAATCTCTTTATCCGTAAATCTCGGCCGATGGGCAGCGTCTCGGGACTTTTCCTGATTGGTTACGGTACGTTCCGAATTATTACCGAATTCTTCCGTCAGCCGGATGCGCAACTGGGGCTGTTCGGCGACCTGTTCAGCATGGGACAAATCCTGTCACTGCCGATGGTGATCGCCGGTATTCTGATGATGGTCTGGGCCTATCGCCGTCAGCCTGCACAGCAATAATCCGCTGTCCTTCTTTAATTTTTGTGGTGAGGTAGTATGAAACAGTATCTGGATCTGATGAAGAAAGTGCTTGAAGAAGGCACGCCGAAAGCCGACCGCACTGGCACGGGCACGCGTTCTATTTTCGGCCATCAGATGCGTTTCAACTTGCAGGACGGGTTTCCGCTGGTTACCACCAAAAAATGCCACCTGCGTTCGATTATCCATGAACTGCTCTGGTTCCTGAATGGCGATACCAATGTTGCTTATCTGCATGAAAACAAAGTCAGTATTTGGGACGAATGGGCGGATGAGAACGGTAATTTGGGGCCGGTTTACGGTAAACAGTGGCGTTCATGGGGAGCCGCAGACGGTCGTGAGATCGACCAGTTGAAGAATGTCCTGACCCAGTTGAGACAGGATCCAGATTCTCGCCGTATTATCGTGTCTGCCTGGAACGTGGGTGAGCTGGACAAAATGGCGCTGGCACCGTGCCATGCGTTTTTCCAGTTCTACGTGGCGGATGGCAAACTCTCTTGCCAGCTTTATCAGCGCTCGTGCGATATCTTCCTCGGCCTGCCGTTCAACATCGCCAGCTATGCGCTGCTGGTGCATATGGTGGCGCAGCAGTGCGATCTCGACGTTGGTGATTTCGTTTGGACCGGTGGCGACACGCATCTGTACAACAACCATCTGGAACAGACGAATTTACAGTTGAGCCGTGAACCGCGCGCGCTGCCTAAACTGGTGATTAAGCGCCGCCCGGATACGCTGTTCGACTATCGCTTCGAGGACTTTGAAATTGAGGGATACGATCCGCATCCCGCCATCAAAGCACCGGTTGCGATCTAAGCCTCTCCCATGTTTTTCAGGGCCGCGTAATGCGGCCTTTTTTATTTCTCTTCGCGCTGTGCGCCTGTTGCTTCCTGAATCGGCCCTGAGTGAGAATTAATCGTTTCGAATATTGCGATTTTCGTTTATTTCGATTATCATTATTTTTAACGATGTTAGCCCTTGGAGCTGATATCGCTACTCTGTAACGAACTAACAAACTGAAGAACGCTGGAATACTTGATGAAAAATACTCCTCTAAATAGTTTGAGCCTTCCGGCTCCAAAAGAAATGGAGGCCGCTATCCGTGGACAAAGGCAGCTTGCAACCTACCTGTCTACGAAGCTGGAAACACAGGAAATTTCGATTCAGGATGCGCATGACATTGCCCATCGGATCGAGTTGCCTACCTCGGCACTCACGCTTCTGATGAGCATCCTTGGCGAACTGGCTGCGGGCAACGCTGTCCAGATTGTCCCTGTGCAAGCTGAGTTAACGACACAAGAAGCGGCAAATATTCTGAATGTTTCACGGCCACATATGGTGAAGCTTTTGGAAGAAGGGCATCTTCCTTTCCATAAAACAGGTCGTCATCGCCGCGTGCTTTTTGCTGATTTGATGCAATACAAAGAACAGCGTGAAAATGAAAGTATGCAAGCCATGCAGGAGCTGACAGATCGAAGTCAGGAGCTCGGGTTTTACTAATGAATCATTCACCTTATCCCGTCGTACTTGATGCATGTGTAATCTATCCATCTTTGCTACGGGATTTGCTCATGCATCTTGGTTTAACGGGGTTATATCAGCCAAAATGGACGGCAAAAATTCAGGAAGAGTGGCAGCGAAATTTGTTGCTAAATAACGCTGACGTAACGATAGATAAGCTCAGAAATATTGAGCATCTGATGAATAAGGCATTACCTGATGCCAATGTGACTGGATACGAGCAACTTATCTCTGCTCTGGTTTTACCTGATGCGGATGATCGACATGTATTGGCAGCGGCGATACGCGCTAATGCAGAAGTTATCGTCACTGCGAATCTGAAAGACTTTCCTGCAACGGCACTTTTGGAATTTGGAGTGGAAGCCATGCATCCAGACGAATTCATTGCCGATTTATTTGATCTCAATTCTGCTCTGGTGCTTAAAGCTGTTCGCACTTCGCGCACTGCCTTCAGAAAGCCTCCGTTTGATGTAGACGAATATCTGGATTGTCTCCTGCGTCAGGGGTTACCAATGACGGTAAAAGAACTGGACGCGTATCGATCGCTGATTTAACGACCTACCCTACCAGACGGCGTCTTCCATACAGGCTGGCGCCGTTTTTTCATTGTACTTTCCTCATCCCCCCGCACGCTTTTTTTGTTGTTACATCGTTGCAGTAAAACATTGCGAGTCGCCGCGTATAACGTCGTTAACACGCTGTTTTTACTGATAAGACTCATTATCCTGACGCCATGAAAACAGATAATCGACAACGGCGAGGGTTTACCTTGCTTGAATTATTGGTGGTGCTGACGATTGTGGCGCTAATGGCGGGTGGCGGCCTGCATGGCTGGATTCAGTATCAGCAGGCAATTCGTCTGGAGCAGAGTGCCCAGCAACTGCTGGACTTTTTGAGTCGGGTTCAGGCGAATGCCTACTGGCATAACGAAACCCGCACAGCGAAGCTCATACCGCAGGGAGAATTATGGTGCATGGTGGCAGGGCAGAATGAAAAGCAGGCAGAGGATTCGTGCCGTGAGAACCATCCGGGACAGTTCGTTCGCCGCACGCAGGATGTGGTGTTGGCAAAGTTCACAAGCAACGTTTTTACGTTCTTTGGCTTGCGTAACGCGGCACAGGCTGGACACATCTCGTTGTCGAATTCTGCGGGTCAGCTACGCCTCATCATCTCGGTGAGAGGACGCCTGCGTCTGTGCAGCGAGTCGCAGGCTGTTCTGGCGATTCCCCTATGCTGAAACAGATCGTGTGGAGGCAACGAAGGCTGAGGGGTAAGCAGCGCGGCTTCACTCTGCCGGAAATCCTGTTAGCGCTGAGCTTAGGTAGCCTGATTATGCTGTCGGCGGCACAGTTGTACCCTCTGCTGCGTAGTCAAAGTCAGGACAGCGCACAGCTTTTCCGGCTGGAGCAGCTCTTCAGTCAGGTCGCAATGGGAATTGAGAAAGACATCCGTCGGGCAGGTTTTTGTGCGGGAACCTGTCAGGGAAAGGCGATCAGCCTGGGGAGTTATCCAGGAGAGGCAGAAAACAGCTGTCTGAATGTTTCTTACGATCTGAACCGAAATGGGGTTTGGGATGGTGGGGAACAGCAGGATGCCGAGTCTTTTGGCTATCGTCTGCGCGGTCGGTCATTGGAAATTCAGAGCGGAGCGCATAACTGTCAGGGCGACAGGTGGGAGAAGCTGTTTGATCCGCAGGAGGTGGTACTCACGGTGTTCCGGTTACAGCGTCTGTCTGCGAAAAATAATGCGGCGTTGTATGAATTACAACTGGCCGGTTATTGGGCCAAACGTCCTGCCGTTCAGCAGCATACCACTCGACTTATTCTTGGTCGTAACCAATGAAAAAAGGACATCAGGAGGGAAGTGGAACACTGGCTATGGTGCTGCTCATCGCCATTATCGGCCTGCTGTTGATGTCCGGTTTGCAACGCCAGCTTGATACTGCCATTCAGGTGGGGAACGATGAGCGACACTATCTGCGAGCGTTCAATCAGGCATTGTCCTCGCTGAACTGGGGAAGAGGGCAGCGTTGGGCCACGTTAACGGAAAGCTGGCAGTGTCAGCAGTTGTCGGCAGAACAGCTTGTGGTATGCCTGCGTGCGGCCTCGGATGGGGAACAAGGATTACTGCGTGGCGAAGGGGCTCTTCCCACTTCGGCGCGACCGTTGAGACTCTACCAACGCGTGTCCTTTTCGGGACTGTCGTCGGGCCAGATTGCGATTCAACCATTGGGCAACGGCTGGTTAGACTTTTGCCCAGATAAAGATGTCGCACGCTGTGATGCAACGGAGTAGCGCAATGAACAGCAGGCTCAGGAGTCGTCAATCTGGTTTCAGCCTGCCGGAGACGCTGGTGGCGGCACTGCTGTTCGCCGTGTCGCTGATGGGGCTACTGCAATATCACCAGATTTTGCAGCAGTCATTTCAGCACCAGTTGCAGCAGCGTCAGGCTTGGCGGTTTGCGATGCAACAGTTGGAGGCCTATGAAGCGGATATGCCGTATCACCCGTCCGATCTGGATAATATTGCGTCTCTTGCGAGTAAAAATTGGCAGTTTAGTGTATCGGAGCAGCGACAGAATGCAGAATGCCGTCAGGTAACGGCAAGAGTCATGACGCCACGCCGCTATCAGGCTACACTAAACCGTTGGTTTTGCCTGTCATCGCCTGTTGGGTAGGCATACTTGGGTAAACCATGAATGATCAATCGTAAGCAGCGGTAGCAGGAGCCAGAATGTTTAGAATCTATCACTCCAATCAGTTGGATATCTTGAAAAGACTGATGGTTGAGCTGATAAAACGTCAGCCGCTTGCAGATCCCTTCCAGCAGGAAGTGATTTTGGTGCAAAGCCCGGGGATGGCGCAGTGGCTGCAAATTGAACTGGCTGGACATTTCGGCATTGCTGCCAATATTCAATTCCCGCTGCCCGGTGTTTTTTTGTGGAATATGTGTCGCCACGTGCTGCCGGATATTCCAAAAGAAAGCGCTTTCAGCAAGGATGTGATGACGTGGAAGCTCATGCATTTGCTGCCCGATTTGTTGGCACAGCCTGATTTTGCGGCCCTTAACCACTATTTGCAGGATGACGATAACCAGCGCAAGCTGCATCAGCTTGCCGGACGCGTAGCGGATCTTTTCGATCAATATCTGATTTATCGTCCTGAGTGGATCAAGGCATGGCAAGAAGGGAAACAGGTTGACGGTCTCGGTGGCAACCAACTGTGGCAATCGGCGCTGTGGCGTGCGTTGGTTGACTACACTCGCGAACTGGCGCAGCCCGAATGGCACCATGCGATTCTGTATCAGCGCTTTATCAATGCGCTAGAGCAGGCAAAATCGTGCCCGAAAGACTTGCCGCCACGCGTTTTTATCTGCGGCATTTCGGCGTTACCCCCTATCTATTTACAGGCGTTGAACGCGCTGGCGCAGCATATTGATGTGCATCTGCTATTTACCAATCCCTGTCGCCATTACTGGAGTGACATTCAGGATTATAAATTTCTGGCGAAGCTAAAAGCCCGCCACCGTCGCCTACATCGCTTTGGCGGCGAGCAGACTGATGAAACCCGCGCGTTATTTCGCGATCCCTTACTGGCAGAAACGTTGTTCAACGACGATGGTAAACAGTCGGTTAATAATCCGCTGTTGGCATCGTGGGGAAAGCTGGGGCGCGATAACCTTTATCTGCTGGCTGAGTTGGATAGCGTGCAGGAAATCGACGCCTTTGTTGAGTCGGATGGTGAAAACCTGCTGCAAACCTTGCAGCGCGACATTCTTGAGCTGGAAGACCACGCGGTGGTGGCCGTCAGCCACGACACGCAGAACACCAGCATGCAAAAACGCCTGCTGGCTCTCGACGATCGTTCGATTGATTTTCACGCCTGCCATAGTCCGCAGCGTGAGGTTGAAGTGCTTCACGATCGTCTGCTGGCCATGATGGCCGACGATCCTGAGCTGATGCCGCGCGACGTTATTGTGATGATGGCGGATATCGACAGCTATACGCCGTTTATTCAGGCGGTGTTTGGTAATGCGCCGGATAACCGCTATCTGCCTTTTGCCATCTCCGATCAGCGTGCGCGACATGCGCATCCCGCATTGCAGGCGGTAATCAGCCTGCTGGATTTACCAACGAGCCGTTTTACGGCAGAACAGGTTCTGGCGTTGCTTGAAGTGCCCGCGCTGGCTGCACGTTTTGGTATTCAGGAAGAAGGGCTACGGCGTCTGCGCCTGTGGGTTGTGGAATCAGGCGTGCGCTGGGGATTGGATGACGACAACGTGCGCGATCTGATGCTGCCGCCAACGGGGCAACATACGTGGCGTTTCGGTCTCACGAGAATGCTGCTGGGCTATGCGATGGACAGCCAGGTCGGCGACTGGCAGGGCGTACTGCCTTACGATGAATCCAGCGGCCTGATTGCCGAACTGGCTGGTCAACTGGCCGAACTGCTGATGCAGATCCACCATTGGCGTCAGCGTCTGTCCCAGCCACGTGTGCTTGTTGACTGGTTACCGCTGTGTCGAGAGCTGATCGAAACCTTCTTTGATGCTGACAGCGAGACCGAAGCGGCGCTGGCATTGGTGGAAAAACAGTGGCAGTACGTAATTGGTATGGGCACGATGGCGCATTATCCGCAACAGGTACCGATATCCCGGTTACGTGATGAACTGTCGCGGCGTCTCGATCAGGAGCGACTCAGCCAGCGTTTTCTGGCCGGTTCGATCAACTTTTGTACGCTGATGCCCATGCGTTCCATCCCGTTCAAGGTCGTGTGTTTGTTGGGTATGAATGACGGTATTTATCCCCGAACGCTGCCGCCACTCGGGTTCGATCTGATGGGGCGGAAAATCAAGCGCGGCGATCGTAGCCGACGTGACGATGACCGCTATCTGTTTCTTGAGGCGCTCCTGTCGGCGCAGCACAAACTCTATATCAGCTATATCGGGCGCTCGATCCAGGATAATACGCGTCGCTATCCTTCCGTATTGGTCAGCGAACTGACGGAATATATTGCACAAAGTTACGTCCTGCCGGGTGATGAAGCGCTGGATATCGATAGCAGCGCGGAGCGCGTGGTGAAGCACCTTTGCCGCGAACATAGCCGGATGCCTTTTGATGCGAATAACTTCCTGTCTTCACCTCAGCCGTTGAGCTTTGCGGCAGAGTGGCTGGCGGCGGCGAACCAAAAAGGGGAAGCTCAGCCTGATTTCGATCGTGAAGCGCTGTCCGAAAGAGCGAGTGATAGGGATGTCAGTCTGGACGATCTGAAGCGTTTTTATCGTCATCCTGTGCGAGCCTTTTTTCAACTGCGGCTTGGCGTGAGTTTTATGCTGCACAGCGATGAGCTGTTGGATGAAGAGCCCTTTGTAGTTGATAGCCTTAACCGCTATCAGTTGAATAGCGAATTGCTTAATACCTTGATTCATGAAGGCGATACGGAAAAACTGTATCGCCGTGCCAGAGCCGCGGGTGAACTGCCCTATGGCGCGTTCGGCGAAATTTACTGGCAGGAACAACAGCAGGAGATGGCGCAGTTGGCTGTGCGTGTACGCGATGAATTAACGCTTTCGCTGTCGGTGAGTCGGGAAGTGGATATCCTCCTTGACGGCGTGCGCGTTAGTGGCTGGCTGAATCAGGTTCAGCCGGATGGTTTGCTGCGCTGGCGTCCTGGCACACTTTCGATGAAGGATGGCATTACGCTGTGGTTGGAACATCTGGCCTACTGTGCAACGGGCGGGCAGGGCGAAAGCCGGCTGTATGGGCGGGAAGACACGGTGTGGCGCTTTGCTGCCTTGTCGGAAGCACACGCCAGAGAACATCTGGCTGTCATGCTTGATGGATATCGTCAGGGAATGAGCAAGCCGCTGTTATTGCTAAATAAAGCAGGGAGCGCCTGGCTGGCTGAATGTTATGATCGTGAAAGCGATAGCCTGCGGGTGGATGAGGACGCGCAGAACAAAGCGCGCACCCGGTTACTGCAAGCCTGGCAGGGCAACATGGGCATGCGGGGTGAAGGTGAGGATTATTACCTGCAACGCATTATTCGTGAGTTGGATGAAAAGCGAATGAATGAGGTGATTGAAGCGGCGCAAATCTGGCTACTGCCACCGTTCCGCTTTAATCTGGCTTGATGGGCTTGTTTTGGATGATGCCCGAATAGATTTCGAGGTGCGAGAAGATAACGCACTGCAACGTGAAAAGTGATGGATATGAGGTTGGAGAATTGCATGCGTAAACAGTGGGTCTGGATTACCGGGTGGTTTCTTTTATTCACATTCTGGCTTCCGGCGAGTTGGGCTGAGACGGGCTGGCAGCCGCTGGCTCAGACGATTCGAAAAAGCGAAAAAGATCCGCGGCAATATCAGGCGATCAAACTGGATAACGAAATGACCGTTCTGCTGGTTTCCGATCCACAGGCACCCAAATCGTTGGCATCACTGGCGCTGCCTATTGGCTCGCTGGACGATCCCAATAATCAACTGGGATTAGCGCATTACCTCGAACACATGGTGCTGATGGGATCGAAACGTTACCCAGAGCCAGAGGCGCTGTCCGAATTTTTGAAAAAGCATGGCGGTAGCCACAATGCCAGCACGGCGTCTTACCGCACGGCGTTTTATCTGGAAGTGGAAAATGATGCGCTGCGACCCGCCGTGGATCGGATGGCGGATGCAATTGCGGAGCCGCTGCTCGACCCGGTGAATGCCGATCGCGAGCGTAACGCAGTCAATGCGGAATTAACGATGGCGCGTTCGCGCGACGGTCACCGCATGGCGCAGGTGGGGGCAGAGACGCTGAACCCAGCGCACCCGAGCGCGCGTTTTTCGGGGGGCAATCTTGAAACCCTGAGCGATAAACCCGACAGTAAACTGCATGATGAGCTGGTGAAGTTCTATCAGAAATACTACTCAGCCAACCTGATGAAAGGGGTGATTTACAGTAATCAACCTCTGCCTGAACTGGCGACGCTGGCGGTCGACACATTCGGGCGCATTCCCAATCACAATGCCAGCATCCCTGCGGTTACCGTTCCTGTGGCGACGGAAAAGCAGCGTGGCGTAATGATTCACTATGTTCCTGCTCAGCCGAGAAAGCAGCTGCGCATTGAGTTTCGCGTCAGCGATATTAGCCAAGCATTTCGCAGCAAGACGGATACCTACATTAGCTATCTGATCGGCAACCGCAGCCAGAATACGCTCTCTGACTGGTTGCAAAAGGAAGGGCTGGTTGAGTCTATCGGCGCAGGTTCTTCGCCGATCATCGACCGTAACGGCGGCATGTTCGCTATTTCAGCCTCGCTGACCGATAAAGGTCTGGCACAGCGTGATGACGTGATTGCAGCCATATTCCGTTACCTGCAACAAATCCGCACCGAAGGGATTCAGCAGCGCTATTTTGATGAGATCGCGCATGTTCTGGATCTGGATTTCCGCTATCCGTCCATCAGCCGTGATATGGACTACATCGAATGGTTGGTTGATACCATGCTGAGCGTGCCGGTCGAACATACGCTGGATGCCCAGTATGTTGCCGATCGCTACGATCCGAAGGCTATCGCTGCACGACTGGACGAGATGACGCCGCAGAACGCGCGCGTCTGGGTCATCAGCCCAAATGAGCCGCATAATAAAGTGGCCTACTTTGTCGATGCGCCGTACGAGATGAATAAAATCCCGTCAGCAACATTCGCAAAATGGAAAACGCTGGGGCAGAAAATGTCACTGTCGTTGCCGACGATCAATCCCTATATCCCGGATGATTTCTCCCTGATCAAAGCCGATAAGGCGATGACCAAACCGACGCTCCTGCTGAATCAGCCAGGGCTGCGCGTGCTGTATATGCCAAGCCACTACTTCGCTGATGAACCGAAAGCAGAAATCACGCTGTTCCTGCGTAATCAGGAAGCGCGCAGTACCGCCCGTAATCAGGTGCTGTTTGCGTTAAACGATTATCTGGCAGGTCTGGCGCTGGATGAACTCAGCTATCAGGCTTCGATCGGCGGCATCAGTTTCTCCACCCGCAGCAATGATGGTCTGGTGATTAGCGCCAATGGCTATACCCAGCATTTGCCACGGTTGCTGCTGACGTTGGCGGATGGCTACGCCTCCTTTACCTCGACGGAAGCACAGTTGGAGCAGGCGAAATCCTGGTACATACAGCAGTTGGATGCGGTAGAGAAATCAAAAGCCTTTGAACAGGCGTTACAGCCGGTTCAGGCGATATCGCAATTGCCTTACTTTGAGCGCGCAGAACGTCGTAACCTGCTGAAGGATATCCGTTTACAGGACGTCGTTAACTACCGCAAAGACCTGCTGCAAAAAGCCACACCGGAAATGCTGGTCGTCGGCAATCTGACTCCAGATCGAGTCACCGAGCTAGCAAACACGCTGAAAACGCATCTGAAGGCTGGTGGCGACAATCTGTCGCGCAGCGATGATGTCAAAGTCAGTAAGCCGCAGCTTGCTAATCTGCAACGTCCGGGAAGCAGCACGGATTCTGCGTTAGCGGCAGTGTATGTCCCGACGGGGTATTCGGAAACGGAAAGTATGGCGTATAGCTCGGTGCTGGGGCAGATCGTTCAGCCTTGGTTCTATAGCCAACTGAGAACGGAAGAGCAACTGGGTTACGCGGTGTTTGCCTTCCCTACGACGGTTGGTCGACAGATGGGCATCGCCTTCCTGCTGCAAAGCAACAGCAAACAGCCTGCTTATCTGTATCAGCGTTATGAAGATTTTTACCTGAAAGCGCAAAAACGACTGCGTGAGATGAGTGAAGAAGAGTTCACGCAGTATAAGCAAGGCGTGATGAATGAACTGAGCCAGCGCCCGCAAACATTGGGCGAAGAGGCCAGCCGACTGCGTCGCGATCTGGATCAGGAAAACTTCGCTTTTGATTCACGCGAGAAACTGCTCGAACAAATCAAACCGCTGACGGTGGCGCAACTGGCAGACTTCTTCCAGCAGGCGCTGAAGCCTGAAGGCCTGGCTATTCTGTCGCAGGTTTCCGGTAGCCATCATGGTAAAGCCGACTATGCCGCACCGAAAGGATGGCATACCTACGCGGATGCGTCTTCATTGCAGAAAACGTTACCGCGTGAGAAAGCGCCCACGATGATCCCTGCGCCAGCAGCATCGGAAGCTGTCGGTAAGGTTTCAGCAGAATGAAAAATGCCGCGCCGCAATCATTAGACGTCATGACGTTGCCGCTCCTGGGGGAGCGGTTGATTGAGGCGTCGGCCGGAACGGGAAAAACCTATACGCTGGCTGCGCTTTACCTGCGTCTGTTGCTAGGGCTGGGCAAGCAAGCCGCGTATCCACGTCCGCTGCTGGTCGAGGAAATTCTGGTTGTGACCTTTACGGAGGCCGCGACCGAAGAACTGCGGGAGCGTATTCGTGCCAGAATCCACGCTTTGCGCATCGCCTGCCTGCGTAAAAGCGCGCAGGGTGAAGAGGCGGAGAAGCCTAAAGATACTTCGCTAGGGCAGTTGCTGGCGGAGATTTCGGACCACCGCGATGCGGCGGATGTCTTACTGGCGGCCGAACGACAAATGGACGAAGCGGCGATCTACACGATCCATGGCTTCTGCCAGCGTATGCTCAGTACCAATGCGTTTGAATCCGGCGTGCTTTTTGAACAGGTGCTGATAGAAGATGAACAGCCGCTGCGCCGTCAGGCCTGCGCCGATTTCTGGCGTCGTTATTGTTATCCGCTGCCGGTAGAAGTTGCACGGATTGTCGGTCTGGAGTGGAAAGGGCCGGAAAGCCTGCTGGCCGATCTGGCTCCTTATCTACATGGTGAAGCGCCTGCGTTCCGCTTGCCGCCAGAAGAAGATGAAACGCTGCTGAGTCGACATGAGAAGATCGTGGTGACGATCGACGCGTACAAACAACGCTGGCTGGCGTCAGCAGCGGATCTGGAAGCGTTGATTAGCGCTTCTGGTGTCGATAAACGCAGCTACAGCAGTAAGCATCTTCCCAACTGGCTACAGAAAGTTACGCTGTGGGCAGAGCAGCCAACGCTGGATTATCAACTGCCGAAAGATCTGGTGAGATTTGCCCAGCAAACGCTAATAGAGAAAACGAAGAAAGGCGAGCCGCCTGTTCATGCCCTCTTTGAGGAGACCGAACGGCTGCTTGAAGCGCCGCTGTCGCTGCGTGATGTAGTCATTGTCCGTGCGCTGTCGGCGATCCGGGAGTCGGTGCGTGAGGAAAAACGGCAGCGTGCAGAACTGGGATTTGACGATCTGCTGAGCCGTCTGGATGTTGCGTTGCAACAGCCGGGTGGGGAACAGCTTGCCAGCGCCATTCGCGAACGCTATCCGGTGGCGATGATCGATGAGTTTCAGGATACCGACCCCCAGCAGTACCGTATTTTCCGAACGCTGTACGTCGGGCAGTCGCAGTGTGGGCTGCTGCTGATCGGTGACCCTAAGCAGGCTATTTATGCGTTTCGCGGTGCGGATATTTTTACCTATATGCACGCACGCGGAGAGGTGGCTGCACAGTATACGCTGGGCACGAACTGGCGCTCGTCACACCAGATGGTACGCGGCGTTAACCGCTTGTTTGAACGACTGGAAAATCCTTTTATTTTCCAAAACATCCCTTTTCTGCCAGTCAAGCCGGCTGAATCTAAGCGCGGTTTGGTGTTTGAGGTCGCGGGGCAGCCTCAGCCTGCGCTGCAATTCTGGCTAACGGGTTCAGAACCGATTGGCGTAGGGGATTATCAGCAGCGGATGGCGCGTCAGTGTGCGGCGCAGATTCGTGACTGGCTGGCAGCCAGCCAGCGTAACGAAGCCTGGCTGATCACCGACGATTCTCGCCGTTTGGTCAGGGCATCTGACATGAGCGTGCTGGTGCGTAGCCGACGTGAAGCTTCGCTGATTCGTGACGCGCTGAGCCGTTTGTCCATTCCTTCGGTGTATCTGTCAAATCGCGACAGCGTATTCAGCACGCCGGAAGCCAGCGATATGTTGTGGCTGTTGCAGGCGGTGCTGGCACCGGAACAGGAGCGCACGTTACGCAGTGCTATGGCGACGGCCTTGATGGGACTGGATGCCGAACAGGTTGATGCATTAGGGCAAAGCGAAGCCGCATGGGATGCACTGGTGGATGAATTTGCGGGCTACCGTGCTCTGTGGCGTCAGCGCGGCGTGTTGCCGATGCTGCGGGCGTTGATGAGTCAACATCAGTTGGCGGAGAACCTGCTGGCGAGTGCGGAGGGCGAACGCCGGATTACCGATATTTTGCACATCGGTGAATTATTGCAGGATGCTTCGGCAACGCTTGATAGCGAACATGCGCTGGTGCGCTGGCTATCACAACAAATTGTTCAACCTAATCCGCAGGCAGAGAATCAGCAGCTACGTTTGGAAAGCGATCGTCATTTGGTACAGATCGTGACGATCCACAAGTCGAAAGGACTCGAATACCCGCTGGTATGGCTGCCTTTCATCAGTAACTTCCGCGTGCAGGATCAGGGCGTTTATCACGATCGCGAGAGCTATCAGGCCGTGTTGGATCTGCAAAATAATGAAGAAAGTCAGACGCTGGCGGAAGAAGAGCGGCTGGCGGAAGATTTACGTTTGCTGTATGTCGCGCTGACCCGTTCTATCTATCACTGTAGCGTGGGCGTCGCCCCCGTTCAGCGATCGCGTAAGAAAGACGGCAGCAGCGATATGCACCAGAGCGCGCTGGGCTATTTACTCCAACGTGGCAAAGAGGCCGAGGCAGCAACGTTAGTCAGCGAGCTGGAAGGCATGGTTGGCGACGGTGTCGCATTAACACCGCTACAGGCAACGGAAGAACAGCGTTGGCAGCCAGATAGACCAGAATTGGCCGAGCTGCGGGCTCGTCACATTGAACGCCAACTACGCGACGGCTGGCGAGTAACCAGCTATTCGGGGCTTCAGCAACATGGTTCTGCAAGCGCACAGGATCTGGTGCCGCGTCTGGATATCGAAGCGATAGGCGAGCGTCAGGAAGCGGATGAAACCCAACTGACACCGCATACGTTTCCACGTGGCGCGAGTCCGGGAACGTTTTTGCATAGCCTGTTTGAAACGCTGGATTTCACTCAGCCCGTTGAGGATGACTGGCTGGCTGAGCAGTTGCAGCTACAGGGATTTGAAGCGCACTGGCATCCTGTATTGAAGACGTGGATGGATACGCTGTTGCATACGTCGCTTAACGATCAAGGGATTATGCTGTCAGCGCTGGATAACGCCGATAAACAGGCCGAATTACAGTTCTACATACCGATTGACGCACCAATACAGGCGGCGCAGCTCGATCGGTTGGCAAAGCATCACGATCCGCTATCCGCGCGGTGTCCGACGCTCTCTTTTCAGCAGGTGAAAGGCATGCTGAAAGGGTTTATCGATCTGGTGTTCCGCTGGGAAGGGCGCTATTACCTGCTGGACTATAAATCCAACTGGCTCGGCCCTGATGCCAGCGCGTACACCCAAACGGCCATGATGCAGTCGATGGCCGAACACCGCTACGACCTGCAATACCAGCTCTACACGCTGGCTTTGCACCGCTATCTACGTCATCGCATTGCGGATTATGACTATGAGCGCCATTTTGGCGGGGTGTTTTATCTGTTTTTACGCGGCGTTGAAGCGTCGAATCCCGGCAATGGCATCTTTACTTTTCGCCCCTCGGCTGAATTTGTTTTTGGGCTGGATGCGCTTTTTAAGGGAAAGACACCTGACGATGCTGATACAGGAATTCCCTCATGATTGCGTTACTTGAAACGGCACTGGCGCGGCGGTTGCTGCGCCCGCTGGATGTTCAGTTCGCCAGAATGCTGGCGGATGAGACGCAGCCCGATCTGCTGTTGGCTGCCGCCTGCCTGAGTGCGCACTCGGGGGCGGGGCATGTGTGTTTACCGCTGGAGAACTTGCAGGCGCAGACGCTGTTTGATGGCCGTGAGTCTGAACTGGCGCAACAGTTGCTTGCGGGGACAGGACTAAACACGGTTGCCGCATGGCAGCCGCGTTTACTGGCGTCCGATGCTGTCAGCGACGGCAGCCAGCCGACGCCGCTGGTGTTGCAAGGAGAAAAGCTGTATTTACAGCGCAACTGGCAGAGTGAAGGCCGCGTGGCGCGGTTTATCGCCAGCGAGCGCGATACGATCCCCGTCGATGAACCTGCAATTCGAGCGGTTTTGGATCGGTTGTTTCCTGACACGGACGAAGAGATTAACTGGCAGAAGGTGGCCGCGGCTGTCGCGTTGACGCGCCGCATTGCGGTTATTTCTGGCGGGCCGGGAACGGGGAAAACCACGACGGTGGCTAAGTTGTTAGCGGCGCTGATTGAGCTGAATACGGGAGACGCGTTACGTATTCAACTGGCTGCGCCGACCGGGAAAGCGGCTGCGCGGCTCACGGAGTCGCTGGGGCAGGCCCTGCACCGTCTGGTGGTGGATCCTCGGTTGCGGGAAGCGTTTCCGCAGGAAGCGACAACGCTGCATCGCCTTTTGGGGGCGGTGACAGACAGCCAGCGCCTGCGTCACCATCAGGACAACCCGCTGCATTTGGATGTGCTGATTGTGGATGAGGCATCGATGGTCGATCTGCCGATGATGGCGAATGTGATTGCCGCGCTTCCGCCACACGCCAGAATTATCTTTCTGGGCGACCGCGATCAACTGGCGTCCGTCGAGGCGGGGGCGGTGTTAGGTGACATCTGTCGTTTTGCCGAAGCTGGCTATAGCCGTGCGCGAGCGCAACAGTTGCAACGCCTGACGGGCTGTTCGCTGGATGAAAACGGCCCTGAAGGGCCGTCGACGGTCAGTGACAGTATTTGTCTGTTACGCCGGAGCTACCGTTTCGATCCGCATTCCGGTATTGGACAACTGGCGCTGGCGGTCAACGGCGGTGATGATGCTCGCGTGCGTGCCGTGCTGAACGGTGAGTTTGCTGACATCACGTGTAGCCCGTTAACCGAGGCTGAAGAGTATCAGGCCATGCTGGCACGGTGTGTCGAAGGGTATCGTGATTATCTACAGCTTGTTGCGGCGGGTGCAACGCCAGATGCCGTGCTGCTTGCTTTCCAGCGTTATCGCCAACTGTGTGCGTTGCGTGAAGGGCCGTTTGGCGTAGCAGGACTGAATCAGCGCATCGAGCAGGCTTTGCATCAGGCAGGGCTGATTCAGCGCAGTCGTAATCCGCTTAACCGCTGGTATCCCGGCCGGCCGGTCATGATTGAACGTAACGATGCCGCATTGGGTCTGTTCAATGGTGACATCGGTATCGCCATGATAGGGGAAAGCGGGGAGCTGCGCGTATTTTTCCCCTTGCCGAATGGCGAAACCAAAGACGTTACGCCAAGCCGTCTGCCGCCGCATGACACGGCCTATGCGATGACGGTGCATAAATCGCAGGGATCGGAGTTCGATCATACGGCGCTGGTGCTGCCGAACCACTATTTACCGGTGTTGACGCGAGAGCTGGTGTATACCGCTATCACGCGTGCGCGCCAGCGTTTGTCACTCTATACCGATGTCCGCATTCTCTGCCGGGCGGTGAAAACGCCAACGCAGCGCTATAGCGGCTTGGGAGAGAGGATTAGCGTATTTATTAATGGCGCGCGCTTCTGCTAGTAAGACGTCATTCAGTTAGGGAATGACGATGCGCAGCGGGTGTGAATCGCGTTGGAAAATTGGTACAGATACCTCTGTCTGATGGCTTATTGAAATGAACGACGTCGAACCGTGAGTTTGGCAAGCAGCCATAAGCGGATGAAAGATCGTGGCCGATTTTACGGTCGGCCACGAGAAGCGTTATTGAGTGGAATAACTCAGAGGTCTAGCACCAGAATCTTCGAGCGACGCTGGTAGTTGTACAGCGCCTGCTTTTTCTTCGGCAGCATTTCCACTTCAGCGGGTAAAAAGCCGCGTTCCTGGAACCAGTGGATGCTGTGCGTCGTCAGTACAAACAGCTTTTGCAGACCCTGCTGACGTGCCTGAGCGGCAACGCGCAGTAACAGCATATCGCCGCGTGAGGAACTGCGGTAATCCGGGTGAACCGCGACGCAGGCCATTTCACCAATGCTCTCTTCCGGGAACGGATAAAGCGCAGCGCAAGCGATAGTCAGGTTATCGCGTACCACGACAGTGAATTTGTCGATTTCCATTTCCAACTGCTCGCGCGAGCGTCTGACCAGAATGCCTTGCTCTTCCAGCGGGCGAATCAGCTCCAGAATACCGCCAATGTCATTGATGGTCGCACGGCGAACCTGCTCGGCGCTTTCCATCACGATCTGTGTACCGATTCCGTCGCGTGAGAACAGTTCCTGCAACAGTGCGCCGTCGTCCTGATAGCTGATCAGGTGACTGCGGCGCACGCCGCTACGGCAGGCTTTGACCGCGCCGCGCAGGAATCGAACCGTACCCGAATGGTAATCGCCAGCCTGTTCCAGTGCATCAATACGCTGTTGTGCATCGTCAGGAAACAGCTCGGAAATGATGTTGCCTTCTTCATTGGTCACGCCCTGTGAGGAGCAGAAGCCGATCATCTTCTCCGCTTTCAGCTTAATGGCGAGCTGGGTCGCGACCTCTTCCGAGGTTAAATTGAAACTTTCACCAGTGACTGACACTGCAACCGGACCGAGCAGCACAATCGCACCGCTATTCAACTGACGGTGAACGGCTTCTTCATCAATACGGCGGATACGGCCGCTGTGGCAGTAGTCCACACCGTCATCAACGCCAAGCGGCTGCGCGATAATAAAGTTACCGCTGACGACATTAATGTGGGCACCTTGCAGCGGTGTATTGTTCAGGCTCATCGACAGCCGAGCGGTGATGTCTAGTTGCAGCATTCCCGCCGCCTGCTTGACCAGCTCCAGCGTGGCGCTGTCGGTGATGCGGGTGTTTTTATGGTAGTGAGGCTCGTAGTGATGCGTTGTCAG
This sequence comes from Pectobacterium odoriferum, assembly GCF_009931295.1. Lineage (NCBI taxonomy): Bacteria > Pseudomonadati > Pseudomonadota > Gammaproteobacteria > Enterobacterales > Pectobacteriaceae > Pectobacterium > Pectobacterium odoriferum. The sequence continues at coordinate 1,211,760 of NZ_CP034938.1, forward strand.
ATTGGCGTCGATCTGGGGACGAGCGCCATAAACTACCACCAGCTTGATCCCCAGACTGTGTAATAGCCCGATATCATTTACGATGCTAGAGAAGTTGGCATGTTCAATGGCTTCGCCACCTAACATGATGACAAACGTTTTGCCACGGTGGGCATTGATATAGGGAACTGAATGGCGGAAGCCCTGAACCAGTTCTGTACTCCGTTCCTTCACTGCGAGCCCTCTTTGCATTTTTATTCGTAATTTCTGTATTTTTATTCTTTATGACGTAAAAGGCAAGAGGAAGTATTAACCAGAAAAGCGAGGTTAATGCTTCAAATTTATGATATCCGCCTGTTATAAGGCCTGCACAGGATTTTTGCATGACAGAGTGGGATAGATTCGTTAAAGTTTTTGACAATTTTTACCTTTATTCATTTTTTAATGACCTATCCAGTGCATTGGCAACACAACAACGCAGGATAGCGCACAGCAATCAGATCGGAGTGGCATGTCTCATTCGAATCATCATTTGACTCGACGGCGTCTATTACAAACCGCAGCAGCAACCTGGCTGTTAAGCGTAAGTGGTGTAGGGATAGCGGCGACGACACAGGTCGTTGCCGTGCGCGTCTGGCCGTCCTCCGCCTATACCCGCGTCACACTGGAATCCAATCACCCGCTGAAATATAAACAGTTTAGTCTGAGTAATCCTGAACGCATCGTGGTGGATATCGAAAATGTTCATCTGAACAGCGTGCTGAAGGAGATAGCCAGCCAGTTTACGTCAGATAACGATCCGCTGATTAAAGAAGCGCGTATCGGACAGTTTGATAAAACCACGGTGCGCTTGGTGTTGGAACTCAAGCAGCAGGCGACGACCAAGGTCTTTACGCTGGGGCCAGTGGCCGAATTCAAGCACCGGCTGGTGCTGGATTTGTATCCTGCCGCAGGGCGCTACGATAACGAAGACGATCCGCTGCTGGCGCTGCTGGCGGATTACAACAAAGGCGATCTGGAACGTACGCTGCCAGCGGAAGCGCCGAAAGCCGGGAAAGCAGGGCGGGATCGTCCGCTAATTATCATGCTCGACCCCGGTCACGGTGGTGAAGATCCCGGTGCGATTGGCAAGAATAAAACGCGCGAGAAAGACATCGTGCTGCAAATCGCTCGCCGTTTGCGCAAGCTGATCGATAATGAATCCAACATGAAAGCGTATATGACGCGTAATGAAGATGTATTCATTCCGCTGCGCGTGCGGGTGGCGAAAGCGCGCAAGCAGCGTGCCGATCTGTTCATTTCGATTCATGCGGATGCGTTTACCAATCGATCGGCAAGGGGATCGTCGGTTTTTGCACTGTCGAAGAAAGGCGCAACCAGTACCGCCGCCAGATTTCTGGCAGAGACCCAGAACGAATCGGATTTGATCGGTGGCGTGAGCATGAGCGGCGATCGCTATCTGGATCACACTATGTTCGATCTGGTGCAGACCGTGACTATCAGCGACAGCCTGAAGTTTGGTAAAGAGATCCTGACCCGGCTGGGTAGGGTCAATCGTCTGCATAAAAACAGCGTCGATCAGGCCGGATTTGCGGTACTGAAAGCGCCAGATATTCCGTCTGTTCTGGTTGAGACGGCATTTATCAGCAATCTGGAAGAAGAGCGTAAGCTGCGCACCAGCCATTTCCAGCAGCAAATTGCGGAATCCATTTTTGCAGGAATTAAAGCCTACTTTGCCAGTCAGGCCGAACGGTAGTTGATGTTGTCGATGTAGCACGTGCGGTGACCGCGTCTTGCTGGCGCGGTTCAGAGGGAATAAATAGGTCTGGGGCGTGGTGTAGGAACTGCATGGAAAATAGATGACGCAGAAAACAAAAAAGCACCCGTTAAGGTGCTTTATCGTTTTAGTCTTAGTTGGTTGCGGGGGCCGGATTCGAACCGACGACCTTCGGGTTATGAGCCCGACGAGCTACCAGGCTGCTCCACCCCGCGTCCGTATGACTTATTTTTACTTCTCTTGATGGACGACTCACATCAGTTGGTTGCGGGGGCCGGATTCGAACCGACGACCTTCGGGTTATGAGCCCGACGAGCTACCAGGCTGCTCCACCCCGCGTCCGTACTAACTTTACTATCTACTTTTTTTACTACTTTCACTTCTCTTGATGGACGACTCACATCAATTGGTTGCGGGGGCCGGATTCGAACCGACGACCTTCGGGTTATGAGCCCGACGAGCTACCAGGCTGCTCCACCCCGCGTCCGTGGATGCGCACTATACTCTCCATGAGCATTGATGCAACCTATTTCTATAAAAAGCGCGGCATTGGGTTGTCAGGTGATTGATTTACCACCTGATAGGTTGTTTTATGACCGTAATATGGCGATAAGCAGACTCCCCTGACTTTTGTTGCGCCGTGCGCCGAACGGAGCACGCTTGAACCGTGGATTTGTATGCTGTCCCATTCCTTTCTCGATAGCCGTTTGTTATCGTTCGACGGTAAATTTTTTGATGTAAAAAGCGAGCGCAAAGATGAAGGGACGGTGGGGAAAATACGTGCTGACCGCAGTGGTCATTGTCATTCTGGCGGGGTGCCAATCCAGGCCAACCGATCGCGGGCAGCAATATAAAGATGGTCACCTCAACCAGCCTCTGGAATTGGTGAATGAACCTAATGCCAAAGGGAAACCAGTCAACGCACGGGATTTTATGACTCAGGTTTCTGAAATCCGGTCGGCGTCACCTAATCTGTATTCGCGCAATAATACGACCTTTCAGGCGGTTGAAAACTGGATGATGTCAGGCGCGGATACCCGCGAGCTGAGCAAGTTTGGTCTGAATGCCTGGCAGATGGAAGGCGTCGATAACTTTGGTAACGTGCAGTTCACCGGTTATTACACGCCGGTACTGCAGGCGCGCCATACCCGTCAGGGGGAATTCCGCCATCCTTTATATGCCATGCCGTCAAAGGGCAAAAATAACCGTCGGCTACCGGATCGTGCCGGCATTTATTCAGGTGCGCTGGATGAGCGGCTGGTTCTCGCCTGGACCAATTCATTGGTCGATAACTTCATGATGGAAGTGCAGGGCAGCGCCTATATTGATTTTGGCGATGGGCGCCCGCTGACGTTCTTCGGCTACGCAGGCAAGAACGGCCATGCCTACCGCAGTATTGGTAAGGTGCTGATCGATCGTGGTGAAGTTGCGCGTGAAGATATGTCGATGCAGGCGATCCGCAAATGGGCGGAGCAGCATTCCGAATATGAAGTGCGTGAACTGTTTGAGCAGAATCCTTCCTTTGTGTTCTTTAAGCCCATGATGTCTGCGCCCGTCAAAGGGGCTAGCGCCGTGCCGCTGGTGGCGAAAGCCTCCGTCGCCTCTGACCGTTCGCTGATCCCGGCTGGTACGGCTCTGTTAATGGAAGTGCCGCTGCTGGATAACGTAGGTAAATTCACTGGCAAGTATGAAATGCGCCTGATGATTGCGCTGGATGTCGGTGGGGCGATTAAAGGCCAGCACTTCGATATGTATCAGGGCATTGGGCCGGATGCGGGTCACTCGGCTGGCTTCTATAACCACTATGGCCGGGTCTGGGTTTTGAGGAACGCGCAAAGCAGCCCTACGAATGCTTCAGGACCGCTGTTAGTCAGTAATCCACAGTAGTCATCTCTTTCGTTTGAAATCTCAGAAGTGGTGTAAAGATGAGCCACTTCTGAGATGAAACGCTTGCTCTCCACGCGCCAGAACAGAATCAGCTGTTAAAGCCGTATTTTCTGCTCAGCCCTAATTCATTCACGATACGAATACCTGAATCCAACGCTTCGCCCTGCAAGCCTCGCAGCGGACGGCGCAGGCTACCTGCCGGTAAACCTACCGCCGTCATCAATGATTTCACCGCCACGGGATTGATTGCCGAATAGGTGTAATGCAGCAGCGGCAGCAAATGCTGATAGGCCTTACGGAAGCGCTCTGCATCCTCACCGTTTTTCCACGGACGAGAAATTTCAGCCAGTTCTGCTGGGGCAATATTGCCGGTCATGTTGGCCGTCCCATGCCCTCCCAACGACATCGTTGGCACCACCAGACCCAGATTGGGCGAGTCGCAGCACATCACCGACACATCGGGATTGCCTGCCAGAACTTGTGCCACCTGACCCACGCGGGTGGTGGATTCTTTATGAATAACGTAGTTCGGGTGTTGGAAAATACGCAGCAGCGATGTCCAGTGCAGGTCCGTTTTCACGCGCGGTGGATTGTTATAAATCCCCAACGGCAAATCTGTCGCGTCGGCAATTTCCAGAAAGTAGCTTTCGATATCGCTCTCGCTGGCACAGATATAGGCGGGGGCGGCGATAATGGCACCGTCTGCGCCGTTGTCATGTGCATAGCGAACATAGTCAATGGTGGTATCGGTATTGTTACCGGTACAGCCGTAGAACAGTTTCATTTTGCTGGTGCTGTATTGCGCGGTTCGGCGGATGATCGCCTTTCTCTCATCTGGGGACAGCATGGACACTTCCCCCGTTGAGCCCATAATCAAAACGGCCGCGGTGCCGTTGTCTTCCTGAAATTTTAATAACGCCTCAAATGCGCCGAAATCCACGCTGCCATCGTCATTAAAAGGTGTAATGAGGGCAACGAATGACCCTTCAATTTTTTCTCTGCTCATGTCTGTTTCCTGTCAATGTAAACGTGTTGCGAATAACTAAAAATCAGGACTGAAGTGATGTCTCAGTCAGTGGTTTGGCGGTAAAACCCGCCTCGACAAAACGTAATAGATGCGACAGCACGCGATCGTCATCGCGGTTGTCACACAGCCCTTTGGAAAGCAACGCCAGACGGCCAGAACGCGGATCGGCATCGGTTAACACGTGCATGGCGGCACCACGGGCAAATTCATAGCGCCAGATAACCTCCGCGCGCGATAACGCTGGCAGCGCCCGAGAAAAGGCATCGATAAAACGGTGAGCGACGTGATCGAACTGGGCCGACAGCAGGGCGGTTACCTCCAGACCCGGAGTTGCCCGCAGATGCTGTAATAGGCGAACGACAATACGTCCGCCGTCGGGCGTGCGAGCTGTTTTAACCAGCGGGCGCAATAGCGCATCCAGCAGCGCGGCAACGGGCAGTTCATCACCCTGATTGGCCTTTTCCACCTCATCCAGCAGACGCGTTCTTTCGTCATTTAACGGGCCGAGAACGTTGTCCAACACGGCACGCAGTAATCCTTCTTTCGAGCCAAAGTAATAATTCACCGACGCCACATTCACGTTGGTGGCTTCCGTTATTTCGCGAATCGTCGTTAGCTCACTGCCTTTGCAGGCAAAGATCGTGATGGCTTCACGCAGGATGCGCTGTTTAATGTCTGCCTCTTTTTCTTTGCTTTGCTCTTTGGTTTTCAATAACGCCACCATGATTCATCCTTTTTGCTCACGCTCGCCGTCGGGGGCACCGACGTCATGCGTTGTGATAGTGAGGCCGTGGAAAATGCGCTGTCGCTAGGTCAGTTCTTGAAAACCCAACTCTTGATAAACCAATGTTGCCCAATAGCGGATGCCTAGTGGGATCAGCGCGTCATTAAAGTCGTAGTGCGGGGTATGCAGGTGATGCACGTTGGGCGCATTTTTGTCGCTGTTACCCAGCATCATGAATGCGCCGGGGCGCTGCTCCAGCATGTAGGCAAAATCTTCTGCACCCAGCAGCGGCGTCATCGCGGTGTCAACCTGTTCGAGTCCGACCACCTGCGCGGCGGCATTAACGGCTAACTGCGTGGCGTGCGTATCGTTGACCAGCGCGGGATATTGCCGTTCATAGTGCACGTCGGCCGTTGCACCAAAGCCTTGTGCGGTGGTGTGTGCCAGCTCTCGCAGGCGCGTTTCCAGCAGGTGGCGAACGCTCGGCGAGTAGCTCCGCCCGGTTCCTTTAAGGATGACGCTATCGGGGATAACGTTCGGGGCGTGGATATCGCCGCCCTGAATGTGACCGATGCTGAGCACCGCCGCGTCCATCGCGGGAACATTACGGCTGACGATGGTTTGCAGGCCAAGTATAAATTGTGCGGCGGGTAGCGTCGGGTCGATAGAAAGGTGGACGCCTGAACCGCCGTGTCCGCCCGTGCCGTGAAACGTGACCTGCCAGGTATCGCAGGCTGCCAGCATTGGACCGCTGCGAATCGCGAATTTGCCCACTTCGATACCGGGTTTGTTATGCAGACCAAAGAGCCGGTTGCAGGGGAACGCGGTCAGCAGGCCGTCATTGAGCATGACAAGCCCGCCGCCCAACCCTTCTTCCGCTGGCTGGAAAATAAAATGTACCGTGCCAGCAAAGTTGGGGTGTTGAGACAAATAACGTGCGGCACCCAGCAGCATGGTGGTGTGTCCATCATGTCCGCAGGCATGCATTTTCCCAGCATGCACCGAGGCATAGGGCAGGTCCGTTTTCTCATTGATATACAGCGCGTCCATATCTGCCCGCAGGCCGATGCTGTCTTCACCGGGATAACGACCATGTAGTGTGGCGACTACGCCCGTTCCACCGATGCCCGTCGTGACGGCAAGCCCCCATGCCGTGAGCTTTTCTGCTACCAGTTGCGCGGTGGCAAACTCTTCAAAGCCGATTTCTGGGTGTTGATGAATATGGTGACGAATCGCAATCAGCTCAGGTAAAAAATCCTGAATGGCCGATTCCATCGCCGTTTGGTCAATAGCGGTTGGTGTCGGTGTATTCATCACGCGTTCTCTGTTCTTATCCATGCGCCTGTCTGCTCCTCGGCTGTGGAGACACAAGCGCATCACGCTGCCCGCCGCCGGGGACGGCATCGATCAGCTTGCGGGTGTACGGGTGTTGTGGCTGATGCCAGATGCTGTGGTGATCGCCACTTTCCACACAGCGTCCGTTTTGCATGACCATGACCCGATCGGCGATATAACGCACCACGGCGAGATCGTGGGAAATAAACAGCAGCGACAGGCCCATTTCATTTTTTAACTCAACCAACAGATTGAGGATCTGCGCCTGAATAGAGACATCGAGTGCGGATACGGGCTCGTCGCAAATTACCAAAGAAGGACGCACCACCAGCGCACGGGCAATGCCGATACGCTGGCGCTGCCCGCCGGAAAATTCATGGGGATAGCGACTCAGGCTGTTTTGCGGCAGGCCGACACGATCGATGATATTTTTGATTGCCTGCTGTCGCTGAGAACGATCGCCAAGGCCATGTACGAGCAGCGGCGTTTCAAGAATATGTTGAATGCTGTGGCGTGGGTTCAGCGAAGCGTACGGATCCTGAAAAATCATCTGCACCCGCTGACGTAACGCTTTCAGCCGTGATTCTTTTAGCGTGGTGATGTCTTGCCCATCGAACACGATCTGCCCGTGTGAAGGCGGTAGCAGGCGCAGAATGGTTTTGGACAGGGTGGATTTACCACAGCCCGATTCGCCCACCAGACCGAGGGTTTCTCCGGGTAAAATAGTCAGTGACACATCGTCAACGGCCAGTACCTTGCCCTGTGCTGTTGAATAGCGGGTATGAATATTTTTCAGCGAGAGCAGCGGCGGCTGGTTTGTATCGGTGGCACGGTGAATCAAGCTGGGCGGCGTCAGCAGCGTAAAGCCTTCGTCCGTTGGCGCATGATGGATTTCCGCCAGCCGATGGGTACGGTAGTGCCTGTCCTGATCCATGTGTAGCGATGTCGCTAACAGCCCGCGCGTATAGCTGTGCTTGGGAGAGAAGCGGTGTGTGGATGACTGAAACAGGTCGGCCGCCTGTGCTTCTTCTACCTTTTGCCCAGCATACATCACCGCCACGCGGTCAGCCCATTGCGCCACCAGCCCAAGATCGTGGGTAATCAGCAGCAGGCTCATCGAGAATTCACTACGCAGGTTATCCAGCAGCGCCAGAATCTGTGCCTGAATGGTAACGTCCAGCGCCGTGGTCGGCTCATCGGCAATCAGCAGACGCGGTCGGCACGCCACCGCCATAGCGATCATGACGCGCTGACGCTGTCCGCCAGACAGGTTATGTGGATAGTCATCCACCCGGCGGGCGGGTTCTGGGATCTTGACCAGATCCAGTAGTTCGATGGCGCGCGTCCGTGCCTGTGCAGGCGTCAACGCTTCATGCAATCGCAGCGTTTCGCTAATCTGCTGCCCGATGGAAAGCACCGGATTGAGCGAGGTCATCGGTTCCTGAAAAATCATCGACAGCGCATTGCCACGCAGTTGGCGCATCTGCCGATCCGGCAGGGTCAGCAGATCCTGTCCATCAAACAGAATACGACCGCTGATTTTTCCCGGTTCGGCGACCAGTCGCATCAGGGACAGCGCCGTCGCGGATTTACCGCAGCCGGATTCGCCGACCAGCGCCAGCGTTTCTCCGGCGTTAATCGTCAGGTTTAATCCTCGAACGGCCTGATGACCGGGAAAATCGACGTGTAAATCTTGAATATCGACCAGCGGCTTCATGCGCTTCTCCCCCGTAACCGTGGGTTCAGGGCATCGTTCAACGCGTCGCCAACCAGATTCAATGACAGTACGGTTAAGACCAGTGCTGTACCGGGCAGGGCGGTGAGAAACCAGGCGGTACGCAGCGACTCCCGGCCTGCGCCGATCATGCTGCCCCAGCTCACGCGGTTCGGATCGCCAAAGCCTAAGAAGGACAGAGCGGATTCAATCAAAATGGCCGAGGCAACCATGACGGATGTCGTGACGATGATCGACGGCAGCGCGTTCGGCAGCATTTCCTGAAAGATGATTCGCAGACTGGAAAATCCCTGACTGCGTGCAGCTAACACAAAATCGCTTTCACGCAGGGAGCGAAACTCGGCCCGAACCAGACGGGCAATCGTTGGCCACGAGGCAATCCCGATAGCCAGTGAAATCAGCGTAACCGACGGTGAACCGATGGCGACCAGCACCACGACCAGCAAAAAAGTCGGGAAGGTCTGGAACAGTTCGGTGATATGAACCAGCAGGTCATCAACCCGACCGCCAAAATAGCCCGCCAGTGCACCGACGACGGTGCCAATTAACAGGCTGACGATGACTGCCGAGAAGCCGATCTGCAAGGAAACCTGTGAACCGTGGACGATGCCGGCGGCGACATCCCGGCCCATCGAATCGGTTCCTAAGGGGAAATCAGGGTTTTCACCCGGCCACAAGAAAGGCTGAGCGACCATATCCAGCGGATCGCCGGGATACAGTAACGGCGCGAAGGCGGCCATCAGAAACACCGTAATCAGCAACAGCAGGCCAGCCATCCCCGCGGGATTGCGGATAAATGCACGCACCTCCGGCGACAGGCGGAAAGGCGTTTTTAACGGGCGAGTTGCCGCTGCGCTAACGCCGTCCGCTGCGGCTTTCTTCGGGGTGAAATTTTCAGGAGAAAGGTGATTCATATCAACGCGCCTTAATTCGGGGATCGAGCCAGGATTGCAGTAAGTCCACCAGCACGTTAGCCAAAATGACCAAGAAGGCGGAAAGCAGCAGGACGCCTAATAAGACGTTGAAGTCGCGTGCCATCACCGCTTCCAGCGCCAGGCGGCCCAGCCCCGGCCAGCTAAAGACTGTCTCGACAACGGCTGCTCCCCCCAGCAGATTGCCGAAGTGCATCCCCGCCACGGTAGTTATAGGCAGCAGCGCACAGCGCAGAATGTGCCTGACGGTGACCCACAGCGGCGACAGCCCTTTGGCATGTGCAGTGCGCACGAAATCCTGCTGGGCGATTTCCAACATGGCCGCACGAGTCAGACGGGCATAAATGGCAATAAAAAAGCTGCTCAGCGCCACTACTGGAAGGATGGCATGCTGCAACATATCCTTGAAATACGCCCAACCGGTCAGGCTCGCGCCGATGGTGATATTGCCGCCGCTTGGCAGCCAGTCCAGATGTACGGAAAACAGAATCAGCGTCATCAGGCCGATCCAGAATCCCGGCGTGGAGTAGAGCAGCAGCGCGATGAGGGAGAGCAAGCGGTCGGGCCATTTACCTGCCCACACCGCCATGATCGTTCCCAGCGTTATACCGATGATGATGGCAAAAACCTGCGACAGCAGCATCAGGAATAGGGTGCCCGGCAACCGTGATAGGATCAGATCCATTACTGGCGCGTTGTAGCGAGGCGAAAAGCCGAGGCTGAACTGCGCCAAATTGCCTAAATAAACAGAGAGCTGTTGCAGTATGGGTTGATCGAGACCGAATTGAGCGCGCAGGTGTGCCATCGTCGCTTCGGTTGCATTGCCTGACTCGCCGGCCAGCACATCAACGGCGTCTCCCGGTACCAACTGCAACAGGAAAAACACCAGAATGACAATGCCAATCGCCGTTGGCAGCGCATGAAGCAGGGTTCGCCACAGTACGCGCCCGATTCGTTCTACTTTATTCATCACATACCTTCATGGGATTCCCCTGCCAGCGCAGGGGAATGCTGTATTACGATTACTGATCCAGCCACACGTCGGCCAGGCTGCCGTTGACGCCCTGAATATCCGTGACGACGTTGTGCACGCGCTTGTTGTAAATCGTCTGGCGCTTAATTTGGAGCAGGTTCAAATCGGGAATATCCGTGGCGATGATGCGTTGGAACTGCTTGTACAACTCCACGCGTTTTTCAGGATTGGTTTCCACCGAGGCTTGCTCAAGCAGACGGTCTACTTCCGGGTTGCTGTAATGTGAGCCGTTGCCGAAAGGCACGCCCGGTTGATAGGTTTTTGACCAGTACAGGCGCTGTACGCCTACGGCGGGATCGAACAGGTTCGAGATGGAACCGTTGTTGAAGTCAAAGTCGCGGTCGGTATAAACGCGCTTAACGAAGGTGGCGAAATCCTGCGAGCGAATGGTGACGTCGATGCCGACTTTGGCGAGTGACGATTTGAGGTATTCCGCTACGCGTTTGAAGCTATCGCCATAGGGCATAAAGTCATGTACCAGCTTGAAGCGGATACCGTTTGCCTGCCGTGGGAAGCCAGCTTCATCCAGCAGTTTGTTCGCTTTGGCAATATCGAAGCCATAAGGTGACGGTGTCGCATCATGGAACTGCGCCAGCTCCGGCGTAATGGGTGTCGGTGAACTTACCGCATAGCCGTACCACACCACGTTTTTCAACACATCAATATTGATGCTGTGCGCAATGGCCTGGCGAACTTTCAGGTTCTTCAGGTAAGTGTTATCCAGATTGAACTCGATGCGGGTTTGCGTCGGGCTATAGCCGTAGCCGTTGGTTTCAATGCCCAGCTTGGGGTTTTTCTTGATGCGTTCAATTTCACTCAGCGGAACGGGAGAGTCGCTTCCCAGATCCAGCGCGCCGGTTTCAAGCGCAATCGTGCGAGTGGCGGCATCGGGAATGATTTTCACCACCAGTTTATCAACGTAAGGCTTGGGGCTATCCCAGTAGTTCGGGTTACGTTCATACAGGATATGGCTGCCACGAACCCATTCTTTGAAGACGAACGGACCGGTACCAATCGGTGCGGTATTGTGAGGATTCGACAGAATGTTTGTGCCTTCATATAAGTGTTTCGGCACGATAGGCGCTTCGTTGGCGGAGAACGCGCTCAGCAGATAAGGTGCGGGTTTTGACAGTTCAAGAATCGCGGTATATGGATCGGGCGTTTTCACTTCGGTGACGTTGGCAAATGTGCCCTGACCGCGTGAGTTGTATTTTTTGACGGTCAGAATAGAAAACGCGACGTCCGCAGAGGTGAAGTCTTGCCCATCATGCCATTTCACGCCTTTACGCAAATGGAACGTATATTGTTTGCCGTCCGGGCTAACTGACCAACTGGTCGCCAACTGCGGGGTCGGTTTCATATCGAAATCGTAATTCAACAGGCCTTCAATGACCTTGGCGTTGACCTTCATTACTGCGCCGCTGGTGCTAACCAAGCTGGTTAACACGGGCGGTTCAGGCTCGGCCAAAAAATTCAGTGTGCCGCCGCGCTTGGGCGTCAGGGTTTCCGCCTGTGCGGCAAGGCCGAATAACGAAGACGTCAGAATCAACGCTGATAAGAATAGATTTTTTTTCATATTTCCCATCCGTATGCAGAGGGCAGCGTTGTGCGCTCCGCCTTTATTTTTTTAATGGCGTGTTTTGAATGATGTGTTTTAGGTGACAAAAAACCGTTCTCTTCAGGAAGAAGAGAAATAAGGCTGAATTAAGTCAACATCGGGGCAGTAATGAAATAGCGTCATTACCGTTGCTGTGTGGCGTAATGGGTTTCATGCTGCGTTCCTGGTTTGAATAACGAAAAAATAATAAAACGGCCTGAACCACCTCTTTATTTTCTGGTTAAACCCTAGCCTAACGCGTGTTTTAAACGAACGTTTTAATATGGATAAGTAATGTCACATTACGCATAAGTTATTCACTCTTCTTGCTGTTGGGGGCGTAGATAATTCAGGTTATTATCCACCCTGCTAATTACTTATCCTGAGGTTGTCATGGCGATTAAACGTTATCCACATCTTGCGCACTGGGGCGCGTTTACCGCTGTGGTTGAAGATGGCAGACTGATTCGATGCGAGCCGTTTGCTGACGATCCAGCACCGTCCGCCATGCTCGATTCCATCGTACCGCTGGTGTATTCCGACCGGCGTATCCGTCGGCCTTCGGTGCGTCGTTCCTGGCTTCAGAAACGCGAAAACAGCGACAGAACGCTGCGCGGCCGGGAGGATTTTGTTGAGGTAGATTGGGACGTCGCGCTCGATCTGGTTGCGCAGGAGAATCGCCGTATTCGCGATCGCTACGGTGCGGATGGCATGTTTGCCGGTTCCTACGGTTGGTCATCAGCCGGGCGCTATCATCATGCGCGTTCTCAGGTACGACGCTTCTATTTTTCCGGCGGCGGCGCGGTCGATCAACAGGGCAATTACAGCTGGGGTGCGGCGCAGTTCTTCCTGCCGTACGTGATTGGCACCTTCCACCCGCTGACGGGCAAGGTAACCGAATGGCGCAGCGTCGCCGAGCACTGTGATATTTTCCTCGCGTTTGGCGGTCTGTCGCTGAAAAATGCACAGGTGGCCTCCGGCGGTGCCGGGCACCATACGCTTAAGCCCGCGTTGGAAGCGCTGGTGGCGAAAGGGATTCCGGTCATCAACATCAGCCCGATGCGCGATGACTGCCCTGAATTTGTGAATGCCGAGTGGATTCCAATCCGCCCGAATACTGATGTCGCCCTGATGCTGGCACTGGGTTATGAAATTCAGCGCTTGGGCGCTGACGATAAGGATTTCCTGCAACGCTACTGCGTTGGCTACGAGCAATTGAGTGACTACTTGCATGGTCGCGGCGACGGCGTGGTGAAAACCCCCGAATGGGCCAGCGACATCACGGGTATTCCTGCCGATCGCATCCGACGTCTGGCGCAGCAGTTGATTGGTGTACGCAGCTTTATTACCTGCTCTTACTCCGTGCAGCGCGCACACCGTGGTGAACAGCCTTACTGGATGATGATTGCGCTGTCTTCCATGCTGGGACAAGTGGGGTTACCGGGCGGTGGATTCTCCTTCGGCCACGGTTCGATGAACAGTGTCGGCAACGAGCGTATTTCAACGCCTGCGCCCGCATCTCCGTCAACCCCGAACGCGGGGCAGGCGATCCCTGTGGCGCGTATTGCCGATATGCTTTTGCATCCGGGAACGCCTTATACCTTTCAGGGCGAAACCCATACTTATCCCGATATTCATCTGATTCACTGGGCGGGCGGTAACCCGTTCCATCATCACCAGCAGTTGAACCGTCTGGTGGACGGCTGGCGTAAGCCGGATACGGTGATTGTGCAGGATATCGTCTGGACGTCCGCGGCGCAGATGGCGGATATCGTGCTGCCCGTCACCACCACGCTGGAGCGTAATGACATCGGCGGGTCGTCTCGCGATCGTTTTATCTTTGCCATGCATCAGGCGATTGCGCCGCAGCATCAGGCGCGTAATGACGTGGATATTTTCAGCGAACTGGCGGAACGTCTGGGCTATGGCGACGCATTCACGCAAAACCGCAGCGAGCAGCAATGGCTGGAACACCTGTATGACGAATGTCGAGCAAGGCAGCGGGATGCCGCTGACCGCTGGCCGTCATTTGAGGAATTCTGGCTGCAGGGACATGTAGAAATCCCGATGGATGAAAAGCCGTTTGTGTTCTTTGAGGATTTCCGCCGCGATCCGCAGCAGCATGCGCTGAGTACGCCAAGCGGTAAAATTGAACTGTTTAGTTCTGCCATCGCCAGCTATGGCTATGCCGATTTTGCGCCGCATCCTGAGTGGCAGCCTCCCGTTGAATGGCTGGGAGCCAAAAGCTCGGAAGAATGGCCGCTGCACTTTATTTCCATTCAGCCATCTGACCGGTTGCACAGCCAGCTGGCTGCCACGCCGCAGGTTGCTGCGAATAAAACCGCAGGAAAAGAGACGCTGTACATGCACCCGCAGGATGCCGCCAAACGGGATATCGTTGATCGTTCGCAAGTGGAAGTCAGAAATGCGCGTGGCCGTATTCTGGCGGGCGTACAGATTACCGATGGCGTCACGCCGGGCGTGGTGATTATGTCCACTGGTGCCTGGTTTGAACCCGGCTTCGGCCAGAAAACGTGGCATCCGGTTGAACAATCAGGAAATGCAAATGTACTGACGCTGGATATCGGTACGTCGCCGCTGACGCAGGGGCCGAATGCTATGAGCTGTCTGGTAGATGTCGTGCGGGTTTAGCGCTATCCTGAACCGCTTTTTCTCGCTGTTTTATTTTCCTGTGATTTTGTTTTCGTAAGGTTGGTTGAATGAGTACGCAATTATCCGAAGCCTATTTGCAACGCTTCGGCGGCACTGCGCGGTTATATGGTCAACAGGCGCTGGCGCTGTTTTCTCAGGCTCACGTTTGCGTGATTGGCATTGGTGGCGTCGGTTCCTGGGCGGCCGAGGCGCTGGCACGTACCGGCATCGGCGCGATCACGCTGATCGATATGGATGATGTGTGTATCAGTAACACCAACCGGCAGATCCACGCGCTGCGCCAGCACACTGGGCAGTCGAAGACGGAAGTGATGGCTGAACGTATTTTGGCGATCAACCCAGAATGTCACGTCACCTGCGTGGATGATTTCATCAGCGCGGAAAACGTGGCCGAGCTACTCGACCAGAATTTCAGCTATGTGATTGACGCCATCGACAGCGTGCGCCCGAAGGCGGCGCTGCTCTCCTACTGTCGCCGCTATAAGATCCCAGTGGTGACAACTGGCGGTGCGGGTGGGCAGATCGATCCGACCCGCATTGAGGTGGTCGATTTGGCGAAAACCATTCAGGATCCGCTGGCCGCCAAGCTGCGTGAACGGCTCAAACACGATTTTAACGTGGTGAAGAACAGTAAAGGGAAACTGGGTATCGACTGCGTATTTTCCAGCGAACCGCTGGTTTATCCGCAGCCTGACGGCTCCGTCTGTGCGTCTCGCAGTACGGCCGATGGGGTGATGCGGATGGATTGTGCGTCAGGCTTTGGTGCCGCGACAATGGTCACCGCAACCTTTGGGTTTGTTGCGGTATCTCATGCGCTGAAGAAGATGATAGCGAAAAGGGAAAGAGCGTCTGCGTTGCAGAAATAAATAGCCTGAATGGTTCTACTTGAGTGAAGCCTCTTGTTCGGCAATTTCCTTGATTCTGGCGGCCAGCGCCGCCAGCCCGCTTGAGCGTGAAGCGCTGAGCTGAGCGCGTAGCCCCAGACTATCGAATAGCGCCAGCGGATCGTGCTGCAATAGCGCTTCTGGCGTTTTTCCCTCAACGGCGGTTAACAATACTGCCAGTAATCCCCGCACAATGCGCCCGTCGCTGTCGCCGTAAAAATGCAGCCTGCCGTCTTCCTGACGTTGATAACCCAGCCAGACGCGATTTTCACAGCCTGATAATGAAATTTCCTCGGTTTTCAGTACGTCGGGCAGCGTTGGCAGCGCCTTTGCCAGCAAAATGAGCTGCCGATAGCGATCTTCCCACGCGCGGCAGGCATCGAATCGCGCCAGCAGGTCGGCGACGGTGGTGTGGTGGCCAAAAGGATGCGTGGTGTCAGTTGTCTGGGTCATGGTTTAGTCGATCAATAATTCAAGGGCGCTGCCCACTGCGGCGATCAGCGCAGCAACATCCTGTTGATTGTTATAGGGGGCAAACGAGGCGCGGAGCGTGCCGCTGACGCCGAGCGCGTCCATTAATGGTTGCGCACAGTGATGCCCAGCACGCAGTGCGATGCCGTTTTCAGCTAACAGCGTAACCAAATCGCTATGGTGCACATCGGCAATATCAAAGGACAGCACGCTGGACTGTGGGCTACGGAAGCTGCGAAAGCCGGGGAACTGCGCCAGATGCGTTTCGGCAAGCTGTGCTAACTGTTGGCTGTGCTGCTCTGCGGCGTGCCAATCCAGCGTGGTCAGCCAGTCTAGTGCCGCAGACAGGCCAAGCACGCCAGCAATGTGGGGGGTTCCTGCTTCAAAACGCTGTGGAATCGCCTGCGGTGTGAAGCCGTCAAAGGAAACCTGCGTCATCATTTTCCCGCCGCCTTGCCACGGCATCATGCTTTCCAGTAAGGCGGTTTTGCCGTACAGCACGCCGATCCCGGTTGGAGCATAAAGCTTGTGGCCGGAAAACGCGTAGAAATCGATATCCAGCGCCTGTACATCGGGCGGGCAGTGAACGATGCCCTGCGCGCCGTCAACCATTACTACCGCACCATAGCGGCGAGCCAGTGTAATCGCCCGCGCCAGATCGGGCTGGCCACCTGTCACGTTTGACATCTGTCCCAGCGCCAGCAGGCGGGTTTTTGGCGTGATCAATGTGGCTAACTGTTCGATATCCGGTAACAAGTCCGCGCCTATCGGCAACTTCACGATCTTCGCGCCAGTTTGCTGCGCCACCATCAGCCACGGAATGAGGTTCGCATGATGTTCTGCTTCGCTAACGACGATCTCGTCGCCCGGTTGAAGGCGAGGGCGTGCATAGCTCTGCGCGACCAGATTGATCGCTTCCGTCGTGCCTCTGGTCCAGACAATGGAACGCGGATCGTCTGCGTGGAGTAACGTGGCGACTTGCTCACGAGCGCCTTCAAAACGCTGGGTTAACGCCTGCGCGCCGCGATGCTGGCTGCGATGCACCGTACCACTCTCACTGCCATAGAACGCCTGCACCGCATCAATGACGGACTGTGGTTTCAGCGCAGTCGCGGCGCTATCAAGATAGACAGTCGAATGCTGGAGAGCGGGGAACTGCTGGCGAAAGGTGGCAGGGTTAAACGGTGTCATGAGCATCCTCTTTTGGAGGGCAGATCCTGTCCCATTTTGTCGAGAGAGACAAGTTTAGGACTATGCCTAATGCGATTTTATGGAAAAAAAAGCAACTATTGCTACGCTTTAAAGTGTTAATTTTCAGGATTTCCTGATGAATAAGGTTAACTAGAAGACATTTAAATTCATTGAGGGTTAACTATGAAGAATAAAATTTCTATTTTTGCCGCTATCGTGATGGCGTTTTCTCTGGCAGCCTGTTCCAGTAATTACGTCATGCATACCAATGACGGTCGTACCATCGTTGCAGAGGGGAAACCGAAGGTGGATGATGAGACGGGTATGATCAGCTATACCGATGCCTACGGTCAGCAGCAGCAAATTAACCGTGATAATGTGAAAGAAATGGCGAAAGGGAAATAGTGCCGTTTGCCCATACCCTAAATAATTCGAGTTTCAGGCAGGCGGCAAGAGAAGGAATCCCGACGAGCTTACTCAGGTAAGTGATTCGGGTGAGTGAACGCAGCCAACGCACATGCAACTTGAAGTATGACGGGTATATCATCACACGTTGCCTGTTAAGCCGTGCAAGATGTTAGACAAGCGTGCCATGGCATTCAGGTGTGAAACGTAAGCAAAAAAAAGCACCGCAATTTGCGGTGCTACACAAAAAATCACTTTGGACAGACAGGGTAAATGTACAGGAAGTGAATAGGGTAGACTCGCTACCACATCTGCAAAAGGCAGACAAACAAATAGCAAACACAACATCACAACCACAAGCCAAAAGCACCTCAGGTCACCCCTCCGCACTTTTCGTTCCGGCCCAGGAAGTTGCGCTAATATAGGTATTTGCTGGTACATCCTCAACGGACAAATTATAATGTCTCGGATTACAAAAACTAATATACCCGTCATACTTCAAGCTGCATGTGCGTTGGCCTCCCTTACTCACCCCAGTCACTTACTCATGTAAGCTCCTGGGGACTCGTGCGGTTGCCGCCTTCTTGCAACTCGAATTATTTAGGGTATTGATGTACCCATCATTTTTTCGTTGTGGAGAGGTTGGTCGCTGTCGATTATTTTGATCGTGTAGACAGCGGAGCGACTGGGCGATTTCCGATTGCCGTCTTTCTGCACCTTAAGCGTTATTGGGTACGAATGTGCCTGATAAATCGCTGATTTAGCGTAAACCAAAAGATTTCATTCATGTCAAAACGTCTCCCTCCGCTCAACGCATTGCGCGTTTTTGATGCGGCGGCTCGCCATTTAAGTTTTACCAAAGCAGCAGAAGAACTGTTTGTTACGCAGGCTGCCGTCAGCCACCAGATTAAGTCACTGGAAGATTTCCTGGGGCTTAAATTATTCCGCCGTCGTAATCGCTCCCTGCTACTGACGGAAGAGGGGCAAAGTTACTATCTTGATATCAAAGAGATCTTCTCCTCTTTGAATGAGGCAACCCGTAAGTTGCAATCCCGCAGCGCCAAAGGTGCGTTAACGGTCAGCCTGCTGCCCAGCTTTGCTATTCATTGGCTGGTGCCGCGTCTTTCAAGTTTTAATTCCGACTATCCAGGGATTGATGTGCGTATTCAGGCCGTGGATCGCGATGAAGATCGTCTGGCGGATGATGTGGATGTCGCGATTTTCTACGGTCGGGGAAACTGGCCGGGGCTGCGGGTTGAAAAGCTGTATGCCGAATATCTGCTGCCGGTTTGCTCGCCCGTATTACTGACGGGGAATCACCCGTTAAAAACGCCGGATGATTTGGTGGCACATACGCTGCTGCACGATGCGTCGCGTCGTGACTGGCTGTCCTATACGCGCCAGCTTGGCGTGCAGATTAACGTGCAGCAAGGGCCGATTTTCAGCCACAGTGCGATGGTGTTGCAGGCGGCGATTCACGGGCAGGGCGTGGCGCTGGCGAATAATGTGATGGCACAAACGGAAATCGAAGCCGGGCGACTGGTGTGTCCGTTTAACGATGTGCTGGTCAGCCGGAATGCTTTTTATCTGGTATGTCATGACAGTCAGGCAGAACTGGGTAAAATAGCCGCCTTTCGCCATTGGATTCTGGCGCGGGCAGCCAGCGAACAGGAAAAATTTCGCTTCCGCTATGACAACGGCACGCGCTGACGCCGTGTCGCGGGCTGTCGAGGTTTGATGACCGAATAACTCACAGGTAACTACGTTTCAGACTGATGATAGATCTATTTGCAGAATGAAAACGGTAGTAACGGAATGGAAGAGTAAAGCGTTTGCGCCATGGATGGCGCAAGCCGAGCGCACAGGGACGTGTTTACAGCGACTTTACGATCTATCCGTTACTACCGCTCGGCGGTCTTTGTCAGCAACCTTGTTTATAGGTAACAACGATTATAGGTAACTACGATGAATAGTCGTTTCATGCTGGTGTTTGCTGCTATCAGCGGCTTCACTTTTGTCGCGCTGGGTGCGTTTGGCTCTCACGTTCTCAGCAAAACGCTGGGCGCAACGGAGCTGGGCTGGCTACATACCGGCCTTGAATATCAGGCATTTCACACGCTGGCGATTCTGGCGCTAGCGGTTGCGATGCAACAGCGAACCAATCTGTGGTTTTACTGGAGCAGCGTTTTTCTGGCGTTGGGAACGGTACTCTTCAGCGGAAGTTTGTACTGTCTGGCGCTTTCTCACCTGAAACTGTGGGTTTATGTGACGCCAATTGGCGGAGCCTGTTTTCTGGTGGGGTGGATATTAATATTGATTGGCGCACTGCGTCTGAAGAGAAAGGCTAAACGCCATGAATAAAGTCATTTTGTATTGCCGTTCTGGGTTTGAGAAAGAGTGTGCGGCGGAAATAACGGAAAAAGCCACGGAGCATAATGCCTTTGGCTTCGCGCGAGTAAAAGAGAACAGTGGCTACGTTGTGTTTGAATGCTATCAGCATGAAGATGCCGAACGTCTGGTAAAAACGCTGCCGTTTCATGAGCTGATTTTTGCCCGCCAGATGTTCCTGAGCGGTGAACTGCTGCGCGATCTGCCGCCGGAAGACCGCATCACGCCAATCGTGGGTATGCTGACGGGAGCCATTGAGCGTGCGGGGGAGCTGCGCGTCGAAGTTCCCGACACCAATGAAAGCAAAGAGCTGATGAAGTTCTGCCGCAAATTCACCGTGCCGCTGCGTGCTGCATTACGCGAGCATAAAATTCTGCTGGGCTATGAAAAAGCGGATCGCCCGGTGCTGCATGTGTTGTTCATTGCGCCCGGCTGCTGCTATGCCGGTTACTCTTATAGCAATAACAATTCACCGTTTTATATGGGGATCCCACGCCTCAAGTTCCCTTCCGATGCACCAAGCCGTTCGACACTTAAGCTGGAAGAAGCGTTTCATGTCTTTATTCCTGCCGACGAGTGGGATGAGCGTCTGGGCAGCGGCATGTACGCGGTGGATTTAGGCGCCTGCCCCGGCGGCTGGACTTACCAACTGGTTAAACGCAGCATGATGGTTTATGCGGTAGACAACGGCCCGATGGCACCGAGCCTGATGGATACCGGACAGGTGATGCACCATCAGGCGGATGGCTTCCGCTTCGAAGTGCCGCGTAATAACGTGTATTGGCTGGTGTGCGATATGGTGGAGAAGCCGGCGAAAGTCACCAGCCTGATGAGCGATTGGCTAATCAAGGGCTGGTGTCGTGAAGCAATATTCAACCTGAAGCTGCCGATGAAGAAGCGCTATGAAGAAGTGTCGCAGAATCTGGCCGTGCTACGTGAGCGCCTGAGCGAAAATGGAATTAATGCTGAAGTGCATGCCAAGCATTTGTACCATGACCGTGAAGAAATCACGGTGCATGTTCGTCGTTTCTGGAGCGCGGTGCCTGGCCGTCGCGACGAGCGATAGTATCGAGCTGGTGCGTATCTGAGGTTACTCAGGTACGCATCCGTATTCATCCGCTAGTGAGAATGCGGCGGGGCGCTATTCTGCACTGGCAGCCTCAGTTGCTGCAGATTGCCATTAAGCGTTAAATCGGTGCGCAGCGTCGCAATTTGACGACTGATCAGCGCCATTTCTTTATGCTGTTCCAGCTTCTTACGCCACTTTTCCTGTACGGCATCCAACTGTTGATACAGCGCCTCCAGACTCCCTGCCTGTTGTAAAAGCTGTGCGGCACTTTTAGGGCCGATGCCTGCGACGCCCGGAATCTTGCTGCTGCTAATGCCTGCCAGCCCCCAATAGTCTGTCAACTGCTGCGGTGAAACACCAAATTCCTGTTCGATAAACGGCAGGTCCAGCCAGCGTTTCTGAAAGTAATCCCGGATCTGAATGTGTGGTGCCAGTAGCTGGCAATACCCTTTGTCAGTCGACACGATCGTTGCCTGATGACCTGCGGATGACAGCTTGACGGCCAGCGTAGCCGCCAAATCGTCGGCTTCATTGCCGGGGCTATGCCAACTGGCTACGCCAACGGCGGCAAAGGCCGCTTTAATCTGCGGGAGTTCCTGCTTCAGATTTTCCGGCATTGGCGTGCGTCCTGCCTTGTAGTCCGGCAGGAGCTGGTGACGCCAGCTGGTATCGCGATCTTCATCATCAAAGACGGCCACCGCGTGCGTGGGCTGGCTGTTTTGTATGAGTTGATGCAGCGCATGTTGGCATGCCGTGATACAGGGTGAACCTTGTACCGCATGAATGCGACGTATCAGATTGAGCGCGTCAACAATCAGCAAATGGACGGACATCGCGTAATTCCTGATGTGATAAGAGGGGGAAGCAGAGCTTCCCCACATAGGTATGACCGAGCGCTGAACCGTTAGGCGCAGATTTCGTAGCAGGGAATATAGGCACTGCCGGGCAGCTTCATGCGCTGCTGTGCGACAAAGCCCTGTAGCAGCGTATCCATGCTTTTCATCATCTGCGGGTCGCCGTGAATTTTGTACGGCCCACGTTGCTCAATTGCCTGAATACCGACTTCTTTCACATTACCGGCCACAATACCGGAGAACGCCCGACGTAGCGCGGCAGCCAGCTCTTCAGCCGGCTGATTCGGATGCAGATTGAGGTCGGCCATATTTTCATGTGTCGGCTCAAAGGGTAGTTGCAGGTCGGGTGCGATGCGCAGTGACCAGTTAAAGCTGTAAGCATCGCCCGTGTGGCGGCGGCTTTCTTTCACCTGTGGCATCGCTTTCTTCATCTGACGGGCGACTTCTGCGGCGTCATTAATGACGATCGAATAGTAACGGCGCGCCTGACGACCCAGCGTGCTAACAATGAATTCGTCCAGCACGCGGAAATAGTCTGCGCTTTCTTCCGGCCCGGTCAGGATAATCGGCAGCACCTGCTCGCTGTTCTCTGGGTTCATCATAATGCCCAGCAGATAGAGGAACTCTTCCGCCGTTCCGACTCCACCGGGGAAAATGATGATGCCATGTCCGATACGGACAAAGGCTTCCAGACGCTTTTCGATATCTGGCATGATAATCAGTTCATTGACCAGCGGATTAGGCGGCTCGGCGGCAATGATGGACGGTTCGGTCATGCCGATGAAGCGTCCTTCTTTATAGCGCTGCTGCGCATGACCGACGGCGGCACCTTTCATTGGTGCTTCCATCGCACCCGGACCGCAGCCCGTGCAGATATTCAGTTCACGCAGGCCGAGCTGGCTGCCCACCTTGCGAGCATACTGGTATTCGATTTCATTAATCGAGTGGCCGCCCCAGCAGACCACCATATTCGGTTCTTCTCCAACGTGGAGCGCCCTGGCATTACGTAGGATAGAGAACACCAGATTGGTGATATGGGCGGAATTTTCCAGATTCAGGTTCTGATAGCGGCCTGCGCTGGCAATTTGGCCGTTGACGAACAGAATGTCGCGCAATACGGCGAACAGGTTAGCCTGCAAGGCGCGAATGATGTTGCCGTCAACGAAGGCGTCTTCCGGCGGGTTCACCAATTCCAGTTTGACGCCGCGCTCGCGGCGCAGCACGTTGATATCAAAATCTTCATAACGAGACAGCAGCTCTTTGCTGTTATCTGTCTGGCTACCGGAATTCAGTACGGCGAGGGAACAGTTGCGAAACAAACGGTAGAGATCGCTGCTGGCTGTGCTTTTCAGCATGTCTACTTCCAACTGCGATAATAAATCCATCGATCCCAATGGGCTGATATGTGTAATCAATTTTGCTCCTTGAAACGCAATATAATTCGCGATGCCATACTGGCTGCCGAGAGCACGTTCCGTTGTTACACGCTCGACGTTTCAGCAGCACGGCACGAATGTCATTCATTTAAGACACGACGCGGAACGTGTATGCGTTAAATACCGCGAGCCTAAATGAAACCTACTTGAGCACCGTTCAGACGTTATGGATCTTTTGTTGTCTGGCACACCACCTTAACGCGCTGCCATCATTTTTTCCAATGTTGACAACTGCTTCTCGCCTAACTTGCGTGACGCCACGCATATTACCGTGCAAGCCTGAGATTTATCGGCCGGTTACTGGCGTGGCAGGCGTCCATTTGGCGCGTTAAACGCGGTGTTACTGCGCCACGGGTTGATGTCCAGCCCGCCGCGCCGGGTATAGCGGGCATACACGCTGAGCTTTTCCGGCTGGTAATAGCGTGTGATGTCGTTAAAAATTCGTTCCACACACTGTTCGTGAAATTCGTTATGATGACGAAACGAGACAATGTAGCGCAGCAGCGCTTCACGGTTGATGCGCTTGCCTCGGTAGTGAATCTGTAGCGAGCCCCAGTCGGGCTGATGGGTGATCAAACAGTTGGATTTCAGCAGGTGGCTGACCAGCGTCTCTTCAACGACTGGCGCGTTCTGTTCTTTTATCGCCAGATAGTCGGCGTTGAAGTCGTAGCT
This sequence comes from Pectobacterium odoriferum, assembly GCF_009931295.1. Classification (NCBI taxonomy): domain Bacteria; kingdom Pseudomonadati; phylum Pseudomonadota; class Gammaproteobacteria; order Enterobacterales; family Pectobacteriaceae; genus Pectobacterium; species Pectobacterium odoriferum. Next base: position 1,235,829 of record NZ_CP034938.1, read on the forward strand.
GTCGATCTGAATGTCTTGGTTGTCGATGCACTCGCCTGTGAATCCTGCTATCGGTTGGGCTTCAAGCTCACTGAGTTTGAAAAGCGTGATGCTGACATCTCCCTGTGCACAATGCGCCAGATCTTTGGCTAACGTTGCGCGTACGCTTTCCCAACTGTCGAATGTCGTCTGATTAAAGCTGTTCAGATATAGCTTAAAACTTTTTGATTCAATCAGATTCAGGCTTTCTGCATTGAGATGCATTTCACCGACGGCCACCTGAGGCACGCCGCGATTGTTCAGCCAGGAAAGCTCATAGAGCGTCCAGATATCCGCGCCATGAAAAGGCAGATTGTCAGGATAAATACCGAGTGGATCGCGGTTCAGGCTACGTGGCACGGGTTGCAGAAGTGCGGCATCATAGCGGTCGTGATAGGGAGTGGGTTTGCCCAGTGTCAGCCCGCTCAGGGCCTGATGCTTGTCATAGACGGACATGCTGTTACCTTGATGTAATAAGCGTGATGGTGAATAGTGTAACCTGACTAAAAGAGTGATGAGAAAAATTATGGAGCATGAGGTTGTTTCAGCACTGGCGGCGTTTACGCAGCGCTATGTTGCCTGTTGGCAGCAGGAAAAGGGGCATTTGCCTGCCAGTGAAGCACTTTACGGTATACCTTCCCCGTGTATTGTCGAAAATCATGAAGATACGGTTTACTGGTTGCCACAGCCTTTTTCTTCTTCAGCCGCATTGGATGGTGTGGAACGTGCGCTGGAAATCAGTCTGCATCCCGATATTCATGCTTTTTACACCGCGCAGTATGCTGGGGATATGGCGGCGCAGTTTGATTCGCTATCTTGCCAGCTTTTGCAGGTGTGGAGCGAAGAGGATTTTACTCGGATGCAGGAAAATCTGATTGGTCATTTATTAACGCAGAAACGCCTTAAGCTCACGCCCACGCTGTTTTTAGCGACGACCGATTCGGAGCTGACAATGGTGTCGCTGTGTAATGTTTCTGGGGAAATCATCCTGGAAGAATTCGGCACGAAAAAGCGTCAGATCTTAGCGCCAACGCTGGCGGTGTTTCTTTCTGGGCTTAATCCGTTAGCGGTGTAATGATTAACCGAATTTCACTTTCGGCTTTGTGAGAGATCTCTTACATTTGCTGTAAGAAATGTCTTATCTTTAATGTTGAAAATAGGTTTCATTTTAATTTTTTCATTATTAATTAGGGGATTATAATGAAATCTCGGCATGTCAATTAGGAGATGTTGAGAAACATTGTCAATTACCCCTTGCTGAAAGCTGACAATTAATACATCTTATTACTTAAGTTAGTAACCGGTTACAGTGTGTGTAACAGTTACTATAGGTAACAAAATAACGTTACTGCACTCGGGTTGTTTTCAGGAAGAAACAGTCGCTTCAGGAAGAAGCGTTGTTTTCAGGAAGAAGTACAGTTTTCAGGAAGAAATAGGGTTTCAGGATGAAATCAGGGACACCTCCAGGAAGGAGACCGAGAGCCGATTAGGAATATCGGTGGGGCAGGAGCCTAAAGGGATTGAATCATGGAAGATACAGGATGGAAACGTCAGGAAGAAAGTAGGACGCCAGCAAGGATTGTGGGTCAGGATGACCAAAAAGGAAAAGTTTTCATGGATGAGCAGGGATGCAAATGTGTAGCGGGATGGCTATAAAACGAACCGGGGGTACTGAGCAATCAGTACCCCCATTTTTTTGCCTGTAGCATTGGGGATTGAGGCTGTCGCCGATAGCCTGTGGTCAACATGCGGCGATTGGGTCAGGTTGATATCAGTGCTATGCTTTGCCGCCATTACTGTTGGCGTCAAGGGCGAGAAACCGCATGAGCAGAGAGAACCAGATTCGTCAGTCATTATTCGATATTGAGCGCGCATTGAGGGAAAGTCCTTTCTGGCAGGTTGTCCCGCCGGAAGAGGAGGCGTTTAACAGCACGGAGCCTTTCAGCCTCGATACCATGAAACCCGAAGAGTGGTTGCAGTGGGTCTTTTTGCCGCGCATGCATGCCTTATTGGACAGCGAGCTGGCGCTGCCCGCTGAACTGGCTTTACTGCCTTATTTTGAAGAAGCGCTGGAAGGGTCGCCAGAAGAGACCGCGGCGGTTTTGTTGCGTATCAAGCAGCTCGATGAGCTATTCACCCCCGATGTACAGGATGGCGCAGTGCACGATGCTTGAGATTATTTATCAGGATGAGCATCTGGTTGCCGTCAATAAACCCAGCGGCTGGTTAGTCCATCGTAGCTGGCTGGATCGCAAAGAAAAAGTCGTGGTGATGCAGACCGTGCGCGATCAGATCGGTCAGCACGTGTATACCGTTCATCGTCTCGACAGACCGACATCCGGCGTGTTGCTGCTCGCGCTGTCCAGCGAGGTCGCGCGTGCGTTATCCCAGCAGTTTGAATCGCATCAGATGCAGAAAATGTATCATGCCGTTGTGCGGGGCTATGTGCTGGATGACGGCGTGATCGATTATGCGCTCACCGAAGAGCTGGACAAGATCGCCGACAAATTTACCAATCCTGATAAGGCGCCACAGCCTGCCGTCACGCATTACCGCTCTTTGGCGCAGGTCGAGATGCCGGTTGCCATCGGCCGCTACCCCACGGCACGCTACAGTCTGATGGAGTTGAAGCCACAGACCGGGCGCAAGCACCAACTCCGCCGCCATATGACACATATCCACCATCCCATCATCGGCGATACCGCACACGGCGACCTGCGACACAATCGCGGTATGGAGTCGCACTTCTCCTGCGGCAGGCTCATGCTGCATGCCAGCGAGTTGCAGTTGAATCATCCGGTGAGCGGGCAGCCATTGACGTTGCAGGCGCGTTGGGATGCACCCTGGCAGGGCGTGATGACACAGTTTGGCTGGAAGGGGATTCTCCCTGAGTTTGAAGGGGTTGAGTTTCCTGCCGACTCAGGTCAGGATAGCGAGCATTTCGTCGAGCAGTAATCTCTGTCTTATTACTGCCGTATTACTTTTATATCAAACATATCGAATTAAAAAGGGAGTCAGAAGCATGGCGCAGATTGGTATTTTTGTTGGTACAGTCTACGGGAATGCATTGCTGGTGGCCGAAGAAGCCGAAAATATCCTCAAGGATCGTGGCCATGAGGTTAAGGTCTTTGAAGACGCGACGCTGGAATCCTGGCTGGACTACCGCGAGCAGACGGTTTTAGTTGTCACGTCGACGACGGGACAAGGCCAACTGCCTGATTCTATTGTTCCGCTTTACGCCGCACTGCGTGAAAAAGGCGGTTACCAGCCCGCGCTGCGCTATGGCGTGATTGCGCTGGGTGACAGCAGTTACCCGAACTTCTGCGCGGGTGGTCATCTGTTCGATGCGTTATTGCAGGAAATCGGTGCTAAGCGTCTGGGTGATGTTTTGGACGTTGATGCCGTCGAGCATCCAGAGCCAGAAGTGATTTCATGCCCGTGGGTTGAAGCATGGGCTGATTTGGTTGATGCGCAGTGATGCCGTGCTGAAATGACAAACGGGAGCCTGTCGTGCTCCCGTTTTCGTTTACGGCCTGTTGAGATAATCGCGTTTAGCGATTCTTGGTCAGCTTCTCTAAATCCGCTTCGATTTCGGTAATTTTGTTGGAAACCACGCTTTCCAGATGACGCAGGTCGTCAAGGATTTTGCGTTTCAGATCGACTTCAACCTGTTCCTGCTGACAGATCTTGTCTAATTCATCAATCACATAGCGCAGATTTGGGCTGATCTCGTTGATCTCTTTGTAGCCCTGACCAGAGTTGTCGGCCACGATGGTTTTACGCTGGCGTGGATATTTAAATTTCACGCTTTTAGCAAAAAATTCGCCTTTATCCTTGCGAAAATAGATCTTCAGGATGTCGTTATTCGCTTCCTGACGCAGACTATAGCGATCGATATCATCGGGATTGGTAATGCCCAGGCTTTTTAGATTGTCATACATAGCGTCACCTTCTCGGTTTTTAGATAGTCCTGATTATCATGCCAGCGAGAACCTACGCTGTTTATACCCGCCATACCGAAGTATTTAGGGAACATATAAATAACTTATCGTTCGAGCATAAAAAAACGGCGGGTGATTAACCCGCCGTTTCTAGTTTAGTCGATGGAGCGTAATAACTCATTGATTCCCACTTTCGCGCGGGTTTTCGCATCCACTTTCTTCACAATGATTGCGCAGTACAGGCTGTGGCTGCCATCTTTGGACGGCAGGTTGCCGGAAACCACAACGGAGCCCGCCGGGACACGACCATAGTGAATTTCACCGGTTTCACGATCGTAAATACGGGTGCTTTGGCTGATGAACACACCCATGGAGATGACGGAACCTTCCTCAACGACAACGCCTTCCACGACTTCAGAACGCGCACCGATGAAGCAGTTATCTTCGATGATGGTTGGGTTAGCCTGTAACGGCTCCAGAACACCACCGATGCCGACACCGCCGGACAGGTGAACATTTTTACCGATCTGAGCGCAAGAACCTACGGTTACCCACGTATCGACCATCGTGCCTTCATCAACGTAAGCACCGATGTTGACGTAAGACGGCATCAGCACGGTGTTACGTGCGATATAGGCACCGCGACGCACGCTGGCCGGCGGTGCTACGCGCACGCCTTCACGCTGGAAACGCGCTTCATCATAGTCAGCGAATTTCATGGGTACTTTGTCGAAAAAGCGTGTTTCTCCGCCTTCGATAAGTTGGTTATCGTTAATACGGAAAGAGAGCAGCACGGCTTTCTTCAGCCACTGATGGGTAACCCATTGGCCGTCGATTTTCTCTGCAACGCGCAGGGCGCCGCTGTCCAGCAGGTTGATAGCCTGATTGACGGCTTCACGCGTGACGGTGTCTGCGTTTGCCGGAGTGATTTCAGCGCGGCGCTCGAAAGCCGTCTCAATGATGTTCTGTAATTGTTGGTGCATCCTGATTTCTCTTTCCTGATTGTAAAAATTAACTCAATGGTACTTTATCGTTTGGGTTAAGGGCTTCTGTCAACCGTTCTTGCAATTTAAGGCGTAAATCCGGCTTTAATGCCCGTCTGTCGCTGTCGGCTAGAATGAAAAGATCCTCTACCCGCTCGCCGATCGTGGAAATTCGTGCGCCGTGCAGCGACAGGTTGAGATCGGCAAAAATTTCACCAATCCGTGCCAGCAGCCCTGGTTGATCGAGTGCGCTGAGCTCCATGTAGCTGCGTCTGTCCGTGTGCGTCGGCAGGAAGTTGACTTCCGTTGGTACGCTGAAATGACGCAGCTTGGGCGACGGTCGGCGTACGCGCGGGTGTTGGTAATGTCGGTGCGTCAGCGACTGCTCCAGCGCATGGCGTATCATTTCATGCCGATCCTGCGCCAGCGGGCTGCCATCCGGTTCCAGCACGATGAACGTATCCATCGCCATGCCGTCGCGGCTGGTAAAAATCTGCGCATCGTGCACGCTGAGGTTGCGTCGATCTAACTCACCGGCGACCGCCGCGAAGAGATAAGGTCTGTCCGGGCTCCAGATAAAAATCTCTGTACCGCCACGGCTGGCTTGATGGCTGATCAGCACCAGCGGTTTGTTGACATCATGCTCCAGCAAGTGGCGCGCGTGCCAGGCAAGCTGATTTGGCGAGTGGCGCAGGAAATAATCGGCTCGACAGCGACTCCAGATATGGTGCAGCGCCTCTTCGTCAATGTTGTCCATACGCAGCAGCGCTAGTGCCTGCAAGCGGTGATGCCGGACGCGTTCGCGCAAATCTGGGGTATTTTGCATGCCGCGGCGCAGCTGTTTCTCCGTCGCGAAATAGAGTTCACGCAACAGGCTCTGTTTCCAGCTGTTCCACAGCGTTTCATTGGTGGCACAGATGTCCGCAACCGTCAGGCTGACCAGATAGCGTAAGCGGGTTTCGCTCTGCACTTCGGTGGCAAATTGCTGAATGACGGTGGGATCCTGAATGTCGCGACGCTGTGCGGTAACAGACATCAGCAGGTGGCAGCGCACCAGCCAGGAAACCAACTGCGCTTCACGCGAATTCAGCCCGTGTAGCGCCGCAAACTCCAGCACATCCTGCGCGCCCAGTTCTGAGTGATCGCCCCCACGGCCTTTCGCGATATCGTGGAACAGCGCGGCCAGCAGCAATAATTCAGGCTGGGGCAGGCGAGGGTAAAGCTCTACACACAGCGGATGCTGGGGCCGCGTATCCTCGTCGGCGAAGCTTTCCAGCTTGAGCAGAACGCGGATCGTGTGCTCATCCACCGTATAGGCGTGAAACAGATCGAACTGCATCTGACCGACGATGTTTCCCCACAGCGGCATATAGGCCCACAGCACGCTGTGGCGATGCATTGGCAGCAGCGCACGGCTTACCGCATGCGGATGGCGCAGAATATTCATAAACAGCTGGCGCGCTTCTGGGATGGTGCAGAGCGGGCTGGCGAGATGACGGCGTGCATGGCGCAGTTGGCGCAATGTGGTGGAGTAGATGCCGTTGATCTCACGGTTACGCACCATCAGGTAGAACATGCGCATGATGGCTTCCGGCTTTTTGATGAACAAGTTTTCATCGCGCAGATCTACCAGATTGCCGCGTAGCTGGAATTCATCATCAATCGGACGAGGCTTTTCACTCGCATCCAACGCCAGAATTGCTTCGTCAAAGAGCTGCAACAGCATCTGGTTCAACTCGCTGACGCGACGCGTCATGCGGTAGAAATCCTTCATCATGCGCTCTACTGGCGTGTTGCCTTCGCCCTGATATTGCAGCAGTTGTGCGACGTTCAACTGCCTGTCAAACAGCAGCCGGTTGTCGTAACGCGGCAGGATCAAATGCAGGGCGAAGCGGATGCGCCACAAAAAGCTTTGGCACTCGTTCAGCTCTTTACGTTCCGCTTCGGTTAGAAAGCCGAAACCCACCATTTCATTGAGCGAGGTCGCGCCGAAGTGGCGTCTCGCGACCCACAGCAGCGTGTGAATATCGCGTAGCCCGCCCGGGCTGCTCTTGATGTCGGGTTCTAGGTTGTAGCTGGTACTGTGATAGCGCTGATGGCGCTCCTGCTGTTCGGCGATTTTTGCTGGAAAAAATGCGGGGGACGGCCAAAATTCATCGCTGAACACATGTTTTTGTAGCGTAAGAAACAGGGCGACGTCGCCACAGATCATGCGGGATTCAATCAGGTTGGTCGCGACAGAAATATCTGCGCGTCCTTCCTGTAAGCACTCTTCCAGCGTTCTGACGCTATGGCCGACTTCCAGCTTCAAATCCCACAGTAGGGTGATGAATTGGCCGACGCGCTGGGAATGCTCCTCGCTCAACGCCGTCTGGCTTAGTACCAGCACATCGATATCGGAAAGCGGGTGCAGCTCTCCTCGACCATATCCGCCAACTGCCACGAGTGACGTTTGGGCGATATTTTCAAAGCCGTGGAAGTACCATAGCCGCTGCAACAGGCGATCGATGAACAAGGTTCTGGCATCAATCAGCTTTTCTGCGCTGACGCCGGAACGGAATTCTGAACCGAGCCAAAGCTGAAACAGTTCCAACTGCTGTTTTAACGTCTGACAATTCAGCATTTCATCGGCGTAGGTCAGCGGTGACGCGGGCAACTGCGCGGGTGCAATGGGATCTATAGGGCTGTTTGATGAGGACGCGTCAGGTGGCGTATTGTCTGGCGAAAAGCGGTTATCTGTCATAGCGCAGCCCATAAAAAACGCAGAGCGCGTTTTTCAACGTCGCTTGCGACGGCCCGTAGGGGGCGTGCTTTCTGCACGCCATAAAAAAAGCCGGCATCTGCCGGCTTCGTGTTTACTGTTCATGCGTGATGATGTTGGGGATGGTGTCATCCTTTCGCAACGTCATTATTTCGCAGCCGTTATCGGTTACCACAATAGTATGCTCGTACTGTGCCGACAAGCTGCGATCTTTGGTTTTTACCGTCCAGCCGTCTTTCATCGTACGAATACGGTAATCACCAGCATTGAGCATAGGCTCGATCGTAAATGCCATTCCCGCCTGTAGCACCACGCCACCATCGTCAGCATCGTAGTGCAGAACCTGTGGCTCTTCGTGGAAGCCCTTGCCGATGCCGTGACCGCAGTATTCACGCACCACGGAGAAGTTATTCCCTTCCGCAAACTGCTGGATCGCTTTACCCAGCGTGCGCAGGCGAATGCCCGGCTTAACCATTTTCAGTGCCAGATAGAGGCTTTCCTGCGTGATGCGGCAGAGGCGCTCACCCAAAATGGTGGGTTTGCCGGCGATAAACATTTTTGACGTATCGCCGTGGAAGCCGTCTTTGATTACGGTGACGTCGATATTGACGATATCGCCATCCTTGAGGATTTTGTCGTCGCTTGGAATACCGTGGCATACCACTTCATTGACGGAAATGCAGACGGATTTCGGGAACCCATGGTAGCCCAGGCTGGCAGAAATGGCCTGCTGTTTGTTGGTGATATGATCGTGGCAGATTCTGTCTAATTCGGCAGTACTCACGCCCGGAACCACGTGGGGTTCGATGATTTCCAGGACTTCGGCAGCCAGACGGCCAGCTACGCGCATTTTTTCGATGTCTTCAGGAGTTTTAATTGAAATTGCCATTGATGATTGTCCGCAGGTGCCTGTTAAGCACAAAAATTAAGAGCGATAACTAATAACTTATGTTAACAGCCATGCCGTTGGCTTGCCAAACTATCATTCTGATTTGTGGACGATTGAATAACAAATGTTGGTGTCGCTGGGGGATTTATGGTATAAAGCGCGCCGATGATCCGGCTGGATATCGGTTATACGGTACTCAACCACATCGACTAAACTCACTTTGTGTAAATAACACACACATGTCGGCACGTTCGCCGGGGTGCTCCTGAGGTGTTTCACCGGATGGGGTCGGCGCAATGGGACATGTGGAGGCATAACCCCATACTTAATTAATAGAGGTAATCATGGCAACTGTTTCCATGCGCGATATGCTCAAGGCTGGCGTACACTTTGGTCACCAGACCCGTTACTGGAACCCGAAAATGAAGCCATTCATCTTCGGTGCACGTAACAAAGTTCACATCATCAACCTTGAAAAAACGGTACCAATGTTCAACGACGCTCTGGCTGAACTGAGCAAAATTGCTTCTCGCAAAGGCAAAATTCTGTTCGTTGGTACTAAGCGCGCAGCAAGCGAAGCGGTAAAAGATGCAGCCAACAACTGCGATCAGTTCTTCGTGAACCATCGTTGGTTGGGCGGTATGCTGACTAACTGGAAAACCGTTCGTCAGTCCATCAAGCGTTTGAAAGATCTGGAAATCCAATCTCAAGACGGCACGTTTGACAAGCTGACCAAAAAAGAGGCGCTGATGCGCACTCGTGAACTGGACAAGCTGGAAAACAGCCTGGGCGGTATCAAGGATATGGGCGGTCTGCCAGATGCGTTGTTCGTTATCGACGCCGATCACGAGCACATCGCAATCAAAGAAGCTAACAACCTGGGTATTCCAGTATTCTCAGTGGTTGATACCAACTCCGATCCAGATGGCGTTGACTTCATCATCCCTGGTAACGATGACGCAATCCGTGCAGTTAACCTGTACCTGAGCGCTGTTGCTACTGCTGTCCGCGAAGGCCGTTCTCAAGATCTGGCTGTGCAGGCAGAAGAAGGCTTAGTAGAAGCTGAATAATAAGTCTGGCTCGTTGAGCCCTTATTAACCAGGTAGTACTAGTTTGGTTAGGGGCCTTTTTATGGCCCCTTTTTCACTTTTAAAGCTGTTTGGTCGTGACGACCAGGCAGAAAAAATCTTCCGAGGATTTTAGAATGGCTGAAATTACCGCATCCCTGGTAAAAGAGCTGCGTGAGCGTACCGCTGCGGGCATGATGGAATGTAAGAAGGCGCTGGTTGAAGCTAACGGCGACATCGAACTGGCAATCGAAAACATGCGTAAATCTGGCGCGATTAAAGCGGCGAAGAAAGCAGGTAACGTTGCTGCTGATGGCGTAATCAAAACTAAGATCGACGGTAACTACGCTGTGATTCTGGAAGTTAACTGCCAGACCGACTTCGTTGCTAAAGATGGTGGTTTCCAGGCATTTGCTGACAAAGTGCTGGACGCTGCTGTTGCAGGTAAAATCACTGATGTTGACGTGCTGAAAGCACAGTTCGAAGAAGAGCGTGTTGCACTGGTTGCGAAAATTGGTGAGAACATCAACATTCGCCGCGTTTCTGCGCTGGAAGGCGACGTTCTGGGTAGCTACCAACACGGTGCGCGCATCGGTGTTCTGGTTGCCGCTAAAGGCGCTGACGAAGAGCTGGTTAAACATCTGGCTATGCACGTTGCAGCAAGCAAGCCAGAATTCGTTAAGCCAGAAGACGTGTCTGCTGAAGTGGTAGAGAAAGAGTACCAGGTTCAGTTAGAAATCGCGATGCAGTCTGGCAAGCCGAAAGAAATCGCAGAGAAAATGGTTGAAGGCCGTATGAAGAAATTCACCGGTGAAGTTTCTCTGACGGGTCAGCCTTTCGTTATGGATCCAGCCAAGTCTGTTGGTCAACTGCTGAAAGAGCACAACGCTGACGTGACTAACTTCATCCGTTTCGAAGTGGGTGAAGGTATTGAGAAAGTTGAGACTGACTTTGCTGCTGAAGTTGCAGCAATGAGCAAGCAATCTTAATAGCAAAAAAAGAGCCGCCAGTTGGCGGTTCCTTTTTATCCAGCCCAAAGAGTTTTAGTACGCTTGGTTTCCTGCATTCAGGTAGAGACCAAGTGGAACAGTTTTGATTTTTACAACCCCCCAATACGACGACAGCCTGTAGGATAAGAACACCATGGCAACCAATGCAAAACCCGTCTATCAACGAATCCTGCTGAAGCTCAGTGGCGAAGCTTTACAGGGAACTGAAGGTTTTGGTATCGATGCGAGTATTCTGGATCGCATGGCTCAGGAAGTGAAAGAACTGGTTGAGTTAGGCATTCAGGTCGGTGTAGTTATCGGCGGTGGTAACCTGTTTCGTGGCGCGGGTCTGGCTAAAGCGGGTATGAACCGCGTTGTGGGCGACCACATGGGAATGCTGGCGACTGTCATGAATGGTCTGGCAATGCGTGATGCGTTGCACCGTGCCTATGTGAACGCTCGCCTGATGTCTGCTATTCCGCTGAATGGTGTCTGTGACAACTACAGCTGGGCAGAGGCGATTAGCCTGCTGCGTAATAACCGCGTAGTGATTTTCTCCGCTGGAACAGGCAACCCTTTCTTCACCACGGATTCAGCGGCTTGCCTGCGCGGCATTGAGATTGAAGCGGATGTCGTATTGAAAGCGACAAAAGTCGATGGCGTCTATTCTGCCGATCCAGTGAAAGATCCTACAGCGACGATGTATGAAACGTTAACTTATCAAGACGTGTTAGAACGTGAGCTGAAAGTCATGGATCTTGCGGCGTTCACGCTGGCACGCGACCATAATTTACCGATCCGTGTTTTCAACATGAACAAGCCTGGCGCACTGCGTCGCGTTGTCATGGGTGAAAAAGAAGGGACGTTGATTAGTCAGTAATAACGGCTAATCCCGATTATAGGGTAATATATTCTCAGTATTGCTCTATACGCCAGCCGTGCGCTGGCATTAATTATTCACCGGGTCATGTACTGACATGACCTGCCAGGCAACCAGTTTTCAAGGGTTCACAACGTGACTAATGAAATCAGAAAAGATGCTGAAACGCGCATGGACAAATGTGTTGAAGCGTTTAAAAATCAGATCAGCAAAATCCGTACCGGCCGTGCATCGCCTAGCATTCTCGATGGCATCCAGGTTGAATATTATGGCAGCGCAACGCCACTGCGTCAGCTTGCTAACGTTGTCGTAGAAGATTCCCGCACGCTGGCGATTTCGGTATTCGATCGTTCACTTGGTCCGGCAGTTGAGAAAGCGATCATGGCTTCCGACCTCGGCCTGAACCCGTCTTCTGCAGGCACCGTAATCCGTGTTCCGTTGCCACCGTTGACGGAAGAGCGCCGTAAAGACCTGATCAAAGTGGTTCGTGGCGAAGCAGAGCAGGGCCGTATCTCCGTACGTAACGTGCGCCGTGATGCGAACGACAAACTGAAAGCGCTGCTGAAAGATAAAGCGATCAGTGAAGATGAAGAACGTCGTGCTCAGGACGACGTGCAGAAACTGACTGATAACTTCATTAAGAAAGTAGACGTCGCTCTGGCAGAAAAAGAAGCGGAGCTGATGGAGTTCTAATCAGCCCGTTGGATAGTGCGTCGCAGGGAATTTATGGGTTTTCCCCTTTTTCCGGCGGCGCTTTATTTTTATATCATGGTAATCGCCTCAGACTCGTGTACCTTCCTGTCATCAAATCCGGTTATTCAGAGCATTTTTAATGAAGCAACTGACAATTCTTGGTTCCACTGGCTCTATTGGCGTCAGTTCTCTGGCCGTCATTAAAGCCAATCCCGATAAATTTGCCGTACGCGCGTTATCCGCTGGGTACAACGTCAAGTTGATGCTAGAGCAGTGCCTCACTTTCCAACCCGCCTATGCCTCAATGGCTGATGAAGCCTCTGCAACCGCCCTGCGCCAGCAGTTGGCGGAATATGGTTGTAAAACGGAAGTGTTGGCTGGCGAGCAGGCTGCGTGTGAACTTGCTGCATTAGAGGGTGTCGATCAGGTCATGGCCGCGATTGTGGGGGCGGCGGGGTTATTGCCGACGCTGGCAGCAATCCATGCCGGAAAACAGGTTTTGTTGGCGAACAAAGAATCGCTGGTTACCTGCGGACGTCTTTTCATGGACGCTGTGGCGCAAAGCGGTGCACAGCTTTTACCAATTGATAGCGAACATAATGCGATTTTTCAGAGTTTACCTGAGCAAATTCAGCGTCAATTAGGCTACGCTTCATTGTCGCAGCATGGGGTCGAGCGTATTGTTCTGACTGGATCCGGTGGACCGTTTCGTGAAACTCCGGTGACGGCGTTGGCGGACATGACGCCGGATCAGGCGTGCGCGCATCCAAACTGGTCAATGGGGCGCAAAATTTCGGTTGATTCTGCCACGATGATGAACAAGGGCTTGGAGTATATCGAAGCGCGCTGGCTGTTTAATGCTTCTGCCGAACAGATGGAAGTCATTATTCATCCGCAGTCGGTGATTCACTCGATGGTACGTTACCGTGATGGCAGCGTTCTGGCGCAGTTGGGATCGCCCGATATGCGTACGCCGATTGCTCATGCAATGGCGTATCCTGAACGTGTGACATCAGGTGCAAAAGCGTTAGATTTTTGCCAGATTGGCGCGCTGACATTTTTAGCCCCAGACTATGCACGCTATCCTTGTTTACAGCTCGCTATTGATGCCTGTAATCATGGTCAGTCAGCCACCACGGCACTGAACGCCGCGAATGAAATTGCGGTAGCGGCATTTTTGCAGTCGCAAATCCGTTTTACGGATATTGCAGCGGTAAATCGGCTTGTTATTGAACAACTTACATTGCCAGAACCCGCCAGCGTTGATGATGTTCTGTTTATCGACCGCTGGGCCAGACAGGTCGCAACACAGACCCTGACACATTACGCGCGATAGCTGGATAACGCCGTGGCACAATTTGTTCATGTGCGGTGGAGGTGGTATAGTCTGCGCCACTCAATGGTTGATTATGCGAAAGTTGTTTAATCGACCGTGAAGCTAAGCCGTGATCGTTCACGGCTTTTTTTGCGCTAACGGGATCTGATGTTACGGAAGAACTGTTGTATTTCTTGCTTGAGGAAATAAGTACGCGTTATGCCGTCCGATAATCAAAAAAATACTAACGATCTACCACCCGCCGGGCCGCGGCATGTTGCCATTATCATGGATGGCAATGGTCGCTGGGCGAAAAGCCGGGGGAAAATGCGGATTTTTGGCCATCAGGCTGGTGTAAAGGCTGTGCGACGGTCGGTCAGTTTTGCAGTGAGCCAAGGGCTGGACGCACTGACACTTTACGCATTTAGCAGTGAAAACTGGAACCGTCCGGCGCAGGAGGTTTCCGCACTCATGGAACTGTTTGTTAGAGCGCTGGACAGCGAAGTGAAAAGCTTACACAAGCACAATGTTCGCTTGCGGGTCATTGGCGATATCGGCCGCTTCAGTCCGCGTTTACAAGAGCGAATCCGCCGTTCAGAAGCACTGACGGAAAAGAATCAGGGGCTCACACTGAATATTGCCGCGAATTATGGCGGCCGTTGGGATATTATTCAGGGAGTACGGCAACTTGCAGAGCAGGTGCAGGAAGGCATTCTGCGCCCTGATAGCATTAATGAAGCGTCATTATGTCAGTACATCTGTCTGCATGATCTGGCTCCGGTTGATTTGGTGATCAGAACCGGTGGAGAACACCGCATCAGTAATTTTCTTCTGTGGCAAATTGCTTATGCTGAACTTTACTTTACTGATGTCCTCTGGCCTGATTTCGATGAACAAGTCTTTGAAGGTGCGCTGAATGCTTTTGCACAACGCGAGCGCCGCTTCGGGGGAACAACACCTATCGATGCTGATGCATCCTAGGGGGAACTTTTGCTGAAGTATCGCCTGATTACTGCTTTTATTTTGATCCCGATTGTTATTGCAGCACTTTTCTTGCTGCCTCCTCTGGGATTCACGCTTGTTACGCTGGCTGTGTGTATGCTGGCGGCATGGGAATGGGGTCAGCTGGCGGGGTTTGCCTCTTATGGCCAACGCTTATGGCTCGCGATCCTGTGTGGTTTCTTGCTGGCGCTGATGCTGTTATCACTCCCGGCCTACCATTATTCCGTGCATATTCCGCAAATCAGCATCGCGCTCTGGTCATCACTGGTGTGGTGGGGTGTGGCGCTGTTTCTGGTTCTGTTCTATCCGGCTTCCGCCTCATTTTGGCGTCATTCGCGTACATTGCGACTGGTGTTCGGTATCATGACGATCGTGCCGTTTTTCTGGGGCATGGTCGCGCTTCGCCATTACAATTACGCGATTAATCCATTCGCTGGTGCCTGGTGGCTGCTGTACGTCATGCTGCTAGTGTGGGGCGCTGACAGCGGTGCCTACATGTTCGGTAAACTGTTTGGTAAGCGTAAACTTGCGCCAAAAGTCTCGCCGGGCAAAACCTGGGAAGGCTTTCTCGGTGGTCTGGCAACTTCAGCGCTCATCTCCGTGCTGTTTAGCCTGTATGCGCCATTAACGGTAGCGCCATCGACGTTGTTGATTTGTTCTATCGCTGCTGCGCTGGCCTCGGTGCTGGGTGATTTGACGGAAAGTATGTTCAAACGCGAGGCGGGCATCAAAGACAGTAGCCATTTGATTCCGGGGCACGGTGGCGTGCTCGATCGTATCGACAGCCTGACTGCTGCGGTTCCTGTGTTTTCTTGCCTGATGCTGCTGCTGTTTAAAGTGGCTTAGAATAAAGCGGTAGAGCTATTTATGCTGAGTTTTCTCTGGAATCTTGCCGCGTTTATCATTGCACTGGGTGTGCTGGTCACTGTCCATGAATTTGGGCATTTCTGGGTAGCACGCCGCTGTGGTGTGAAGGTCGAACGCTTTTCTGTCGGTTTCGGACGCGCGCTATGGCGTCGTCGCGATCGCACTGGTACAGAATTCGTGATTGCGCTGATCCCGCTTGGCGGCTACGTGAAGATGCTGGATGAGCGCGTCGACACCGTTGCGCCAGAATTTCGTCACCAATCATTTAATAGCAAAACGGTCTGGCAGCGTGCGGCTATCGTTAGCGCGGGTCCCATTGCCAATTTCCTGTTTGCCATTGTGGCCTACTGGCTGGTTTTTATTCTCGGCGTACCGGGCGTGCGTCCGGTCGTGGGTGAAATACTGCCCAACTCCATCGCGGCGCAGGCGGAAATGTCGGCGGGAATGGAACTAAAGTCCGTTGACGGTATCGAAACGCCTGATTGGGATACTGCGCGCCTGGCCCTGATCGGTAAAATTGGCGATAGCGATGTTGTGATCGGAACCGCACCTTTAGGCTCTGACCGTGTCGTTCAGAAAACGCTGGATTTACGTGAGTGGCAGTTTGAGCCTGATAAGCAAGATCCTGCTTCCTCACTTGGGATTATTCCGCGTGGTCCGCAAATCGAGCCGGTACTGCATCAGGTGCAGGCAGGGTCGGCGGCGGAAAAAGCAGGTTTGCAAGTCGGAGATAGGATCGTTAAAGTCGACGGGCAGGTGCTAGCGCACTGGCGTGATTTTGTCATCGCCGTGCGTGATAACCCCGGACAATCTATTGCTCTGGAGGTGGAGCGTAACGGTTCAACAGTCCCGTTGACGTTAACGCCATACAGCAAATCTGTGGGAAGTGGCAGAGTTGAAGGGCTGGCAGGCGTAATGCCAAGTGTGACGCCACTGCCTGAAGAATACAGGACTGTGCGCCAGTATGGGCCGTTCAGCGCTATCTACCAGGCAACAGATAAAACCTGGCAACTGATGAAATTGACCGTCAGTATGTTAGGGAAACTGGTAATGGGGGATGTTAAGCTGAACAACCTGAGTGGTCCCATTTCGATTGCTCAGGGCGCTGGGATGTCAGCAGATTATGGATTGATTTATTACCTGATGTTTTTGGCCTTAATCAGCGTCAATTTGGGGATCATCAATCTATTCCCTCTGCCGGTATTGGATGGTGGACACCTGCTCTTTCTTGCGGTTGAAAGGTTGAAGGGCAGGCCGGTTTCTGAGCGTGTGCAGGACGTTAGCTATCGCATTGGTACAGTGTTGCTGATGTTGTTAATGGGACTCGCACTTTTCAATGATTTCTCTCGTCTCTAGGCGCGGGATTAGGTTAGGAAAAACGCATAACAACGATGGCGATCAAAAAGTTGCTCATAGCGTCGCTGCTGTTTAGCAGCGCAACCGTATACGGTGCAGACGGGTTCGTAGTGAAGGACATTCATTTCGAGGGCCTGCAAAGGGTTGCCGTCGGGGCGGCATTACTCAGTATGCCAGTCCGCGTTGGTGATACCATCGGTGACGATGATATCGGTAACACCATCCGTGCCTTGTTTGCGACCGGAAATTTCGAAGATGTTCGTGTTTTGCGCGATGGCGAAACGCTGATTGTGCAGGTGAAAGAACGTCCAACCATCGCCAGCGTCACGTTTTCCGGCAATAAGTCAGTCAAAGACGACATGCTGAAAGAAAACCTGGAAGCCTCTGGCGTGCGCGTCGGTGAAGCATTGGACCGCACTGCGCTCACCAGCATCGAAAAAGGACTGGAAGATTTCTACTACAGCGTGGGCAAGTACAGTGCGTCGGTTAAAGCCGTTGTCACGCCACTCCCGCGTAACCGCGTAGACCTGAAGCTGGTCTTCACGGAAGGCGTTTCCGCCAAGATCCAGCAGATTAATATTGTTGGTAACAAAGCGTTCAGCTCCGACGAATTGATCTCTCGTTTCCAACTGCGTGATGAAGTGCCGTGGTGGAACGTGGTTGGCGATCGTAAATACCAGAAACAAAAACTGTCTGGTGACCTGGAAACCCTACGGAGTTTCTATCTGGATCGCGGCTATGCGCGTTTCAACATCGATTCCACGCAGGTGAGCCTGACGCCAGATAAAAAAGGCATCTACATCACCATCAATATGACGGAAGGTGAGCAGTACAAGCTGTCCGGCGTAGCGGTGAAAGGTAATCTGGCTGGTCACTCTGCGGAAATCGAAGGATTGACGAAGATTGAACCAGGTGAACTCTACAACGGGACGAAAGTGACCCGGATGGAAGAGGACATCAAGAAGCTGCTGGGTCGTTATGGCTATGCCTATCCGCGCGTGGTCACTCAGCCGGAAATTAATGACGTAGACAAGACGGTGAGATTAAACATCAACGTCGATGCGGGCAACCGTTTCTATGTGCGTCATATCCGCTTTGACGGTAACGACACGTCTAAAGACTCCGTTCTGCGTCGTGAAATGCGCCAGATGGAAGGTGCCTGGTTAGGCAACGATCTGGTTGAGCAGGGCAAAGAGCGTTTAAACCGGCTGGGATACTTTGAAAGCGTTGATGTAGAAACGCAGCGTGTTCCCGGCGTGGCCGATCAGGTTGATGTTACGTATAAAGTCAAAGAGCGTAATACGGGTACATTTAACTTTGGTGTCGGTTTCGGTACAGAAAGTGGCGTGAGCTTCCAGGCTGGGGTTCAGCAGGACAACTGGCTGGGAACGGGTAACTCCGTTGGTATCAGCGGGACTAAAAACGACTACCAGACGTATGTCGAGCTGTCACTGACTGACCCGTACTTTACCGTTGATGGCGTTAGCCTCGGTGGGCGTGTCTTCTATAACAAGTTTGAGGCGTCTGACGCCGATCTGTCTGACTACACCAACGTGAGCTACGGTGTTGGCAGTACCTTGGGCTTCCCGATTAACGAGAATAACTCACTGCGTGTCGGTCTGGATTATGTACATAACGATCTGTCGGATATGAGACCGCAGGTGGCGATGTGGCGTTATCTGGATTCCGTGGGGGTTAATCCATCTGTTGTTGGCGAGAACGTCAAATCCAGCGCTGACTTCAAAGCGAACGATTTCTTCCTGAATACCGGATGGTCGTATAACAACCTGGATCGCGGTTACTTCCCGACGAAAGGAACGCGTGCGTCTGCGAATGCCAAGATTGCCGTGCCGGGTTCGGACAACGAATATTACAAACTGACGTTTGATTCGGCGAGCTACTATCCGTTGAGCGACAGTGGTAACTGGGTGGTGATGGGCCGTACGCGCGCAGGCTTTGCGGATGGTATCGGTAGTAAAGAAGTGCCGTTCTACGACAACTTCTATGCTGGTGGTTCCAGTACGGTACGTGGCTTCCAGTCGAATACGATTGGGCCTAAAGCGGCGTATTATAAGTGTCCAGCGAGTCTTGTAGGTTCTGGCTTTGGTTCTTATTCTGCTTGCCCGATTGATTCAACCAATCTGGATGATGCCGTGGGCGGTAACGCGATGGTTGTACTGAGTGCGGAACTGATCGTGCCGACGCCGTTTATCAGCGATAAATACGCGAGTTCCGTACGTACGTCCTTCTTTGTGGATGGCGGTACGGTATGGGATACCAACTGGGAAAATACAGCTGAAACACTAAAAGCTGGCGTGCCGGATTATGGCAAGGCGAGCAACTTCCGTGTTTCCAGCGGTATCGCGTTACAATGGATGTCTCCGCTTGGGCCATTGGTCTTCTCCTATGCCCAGCCGGTTAAAAAGTACGATGGAGACAAGTCGGAACAATTCCAGTTTAACATTGGCAAAACCTGGTAGTGTGACGTCAATAGGTCGTATGCAGGGAATGTCGCATCATGATTCGTTGAGACGAGCCTTTCGTTGATATAAATAGTTCGTTGATATGAATAGTTCGTTGATATGAATAGTTCATGGATATGAATGGTTGAACATAAGCCGTTCATGTCATGACGCGATGCTCATAATTAAAGTGTTAAGACACAAATTAGGTTAGGTTGAGGAGTTTATAGTGAAAAAGTGGTTATGTGCCGCAGGCCTCGGTTTAGCATTGGCTGCTTCAGCCAGCGTTCAGGCTGCTGATAAGATTGCCGTTGTTAATGTTTCCAGCATCTTCCAACAATTGCCGCAGCGTGAAACCGTTGGCAAACAGCTGGAAAACGAGTTCAAAGGCCGTGCTTCTGAACTGCAATCGATGGAAAACGATTTACAGACCAAGATGCAGAAGTTGCAGCGTGATGGCTCTACCATGAAAGCGAGCGATCGCAGCAAAATGGAAAAAGACGTCATGGCTCAGCGCGAGCAGTTCTCTACTAAAGCGCAGGCTTTTGAGCAGGATAACCGCCGCCGTCAGACTGAAGAACGTAACAAAATTCTGAGCCGTATCCAGGATGCGGTGAAAGCCGTTGCAACCAAAGAAGGTTATGATGTTGTGATTGACGCTAACGCTGTTGCGTATGTCGCCAATGCTAAAGACATTACTGCCGATGTGCTGAAACAGGTTAAATAAACCATGTATTCAATTCGACTGGACGCGTTAGCTCAACAGTTGGATGCACAATTACACGGTGATGGCGATATCGTCATCACCGGTGTTGCTTCTATGCATTCAGCAAAAACTGGGCAAATTACGTTTCTTTCCGACAGTCGTTACCGTGAGCAACTGGCTGGGACGCAAGCGTCAGCGGTCGTGCTGACGGAAGCGGATTTACCTTACTGTCAGGTTGCGGCGCTGGTAGTGAAGAATCCCTATCTTACCTATGCGCGTATGGCGCAACTGCTGGATACGACGCCGCAGCCAGCAACTGATATTGCGCCGAGTGCGGTTATTGCGCCAGACGCGACGCTGGGCCAGAACGTATCCGTTGGTGCAAATGCTGTCATCGAATCTGGTGCACAGCTGGGTGATGGCGTTGTCATTGGCCCCGGCTGCTTTATCGGCAAAGATGCACGCATTGGTGCCGGTACTCGCTTATGGGCAAATGTCACGATTTATCACCGCGTTGAGCTGGGTGAGCATTGCCTGATCCAGTCGGGAACGGTGATCGGTTCTGACGGCTTTGGCTATGCCAACGATCGTGGCAACTGGGTGAAGATCCCGCAGTTGGGGACGGTCAGAATTGGCGATCGAGTTGAGATTGGTGCGAGCACAACCATCGATCGTGGTGCGTTGGATGATACGGTCATTGGCAATGGTGTTATCATTGATAACCAATGTCAGATTGCGCACAACGTCGTGATTGGCGACAATACCGCGGTCGCGGGTGGCGTCATTATGGCGGGGAGCTTGAAAATTGGTCGTTATTGCATGATCGGTGGTGCCAGCGTGATTAACGGGCACATGGAGATCTGCGATAAAGTGACGGTAACGGGAATGGGGATGGTCATGCGACCAATCACAGAACCTGGGGTATACTCTTCGGGCATTCCTTTGCAACCCAACAAAGTGTGGCGCAAAACTGCAGCGCTGGTGATGAATATTGATGAGATAAGCAAACGGTTGAAAGCCGTTGAACGAAAAGTCGATAACGTTTAATCACTCGCGTTTTATTTGCGGCCTGCCTGAAGACACCTAATTTAGGGTCTGCGCAGGCCGTGTTGTTGATGGCATCAGTTTTTTATGGACAGGAAGAGTATTTTGACTACTGACACTCATACTCTGAATATTGAAGAGATTTTAGAATTATTACCGCACCGTTTCCCGTTTTTGCTGGTTGATCGGGTACTGGATTTTGAAGAAGGGAAGTTTCTGCGGGCGGTGAAAAACGTCTCTTTCAACGAACCCTTCTTTCAGGGGCATTTCCCGGGTAAACCGATTTTTCCCGGCGTGTTGATTCTGGAAGCCATGGCTCAGGCTACCGGTATTCTTGCGTTTAAAAGCGTAGGCAAACTGGAACCGGGTGAGCTGTATTACTTCGCCGCTGTTGACGAAGCGCGCTTTAAGCGCCCAGTACAGCCAGGCGATCAAATGATCCTTGAAGTTGAATTCATCAAAGAGCGTCGCGGCGTTGCGCGCTTTAAAGGTGTTGCCAAAGTTGATGGCGAAGTGGCCTGTGAAGCGTCAATGATGTGTGCTCGCCGTCGGGAGTCCTGATAACGTGATTGATCAAACCGCCTTTATTCACCCTAGTTCGATTGTTGAAGACGGTGCCATTATTGGTGCTGGCGTTCATATTGGCCCGTTCTGCTATATCGGTTCTCAGGTTGAGATCGGTGCGGGGACGGTGCTGAAATCACATGTCGTCGTCAATGGCGTCACTAAAATTGGTCGCGACAACGAAATCTATCAGTTCACGTCAATTGGTGAAGTGAATCAGGATCTCAAATATGCTGGGGAACCGACCCGCGTTGAGATCGGCGATCGTAACCGCATCCGTGAAAGCGTCACGATTCACCGTGGCACAACACAGGGCGGTGGGTTGACTAAAGTCGGTAGCGATAACCTGTTGATGATCAACACGCATATCGCACATGACTGCGTAGTGGGTAGCCGTTGTATTCTGGCGAATAACGCGACACTGGGCGGCCACGTTTCCGTCGATGATTTTGCGATTATCGGTGGGATGACGGCGGTGCACCAATTCTGCATCATCGGTGCCCACGTCATGGTTGGCGGATGTTCCGGTGTGGCGCAAGACGTGCCGCCGTATGTTATCGCTCAGGGTAACCACGCTACGCCGTTCGGCCTGAACATTGAAGGCCTGAAGCGTCGTGGATTCGAAAAAGATACCCTGCACGCGATTCGTAATGCGTACAAGCTTCTCTACCGCAGCGGTAGAACGCTAGACGAAGTGAAACCGGAAATTGAAGCGCTGGCGGCTGAACACCCGGCTGTGCAGGCGTTTACCGATTTCTTTGCCCGTTCTACTCGCGGCATCATTCGTTAATCCATGTCATCACGTCCTTTGACTATTGGGCTGGTCGCCGGAGAAACTTCCGGCGACATCCTTGGCGCAGGCTTGATCCGGGCGCTAAAAGAAAAGGTGCCGGATGCGCGGTTTGTCGGCGTTGCCGGGCCGCGTATGCAGGCCGAAGGCTGTGAAGCCTGGTACGAGATGGAAGAGCTGGCTGTCATGGGCATTGTTGAGGTGCTTGAACGGCTTCCTCGCCTGCTGAAAATTCGGCGGGATTTAACCCAGCGCTTTAGCGAACTTCAACCTGATGTTTTTGTCGGCATTGATGCACCTGATTTCAATATCACGCTAGAGGGTAACCTCAAGCAGCGCGGTATCAATACTATTCACTACGTCAGCCCTTCTGTATGGGCATGGCGGCAAAAACGCGTTTTCAAAATAGGTAAAGCGACCAATCTGGTGCTGGCTTTTTTGCCTTTTGAAAAAGCGTTTTACGATCGTTTCAATGTGCCCTGTCGCTTTATCGGTCATACTATGGCCGATGCAATGCCGCTGCATCCCGATAAACTGGCAGCACGCGCGACGTTGGGTATTGCGCCTGATGCGCATTGTCTCGCGCTGTTGCCGGGCAGTCGCGGTGCAGAAGTTGAAATGCTTAGCGCTGATTTTCTCAATACGGCTGTGCTACTGCGCCAGCATTTTCCCGATCTGGAAATCGTGGTTCCGCTGGTCAACAGCAAGCGGCGTGAACAGTTCGAGCGGATAAAAAGTAGTGTGGCGCCCGATCTGCGTGTGCATCTGCTGGACGGGCAGGCGCGTGAAGCCATGATTGCCAGTGATGCAGCACTATTGGCATCCGGCACGGCAGCGCTGGAGTGCATGCTGGCTAAATGCCCGATGGTTGTCGGTTATCGCATGAAGCCTTTTACCTTCTGGCTAGCGCAGCGCTTGGTCAAAACGCCGTGGGTGTCGCTACCGAATTTGCTGGCTGGGCGCGAACTGGTGACGGAATTGCTACAGACCGATTGTACGCCGGATAAGCTGGCTGCTGCGTTACTGCCGCTGTTTGCCGATACGGAAGAAATGGCTGAGCTACGCACGACGTTTGTGGATTTGCATCAGCAGATCCGCTGTAACGCGGATGAGCAGGCGGCTCAGGCGGTACTGGAATTAGTAAAGCCATGTTAGTAAAACCATCCAATAAAACCATGAGTGAAATTTTTATCTATCCGCAGGCGACCTGTATCGCTGGCGTTGATGAAGTGGGCCGTGGCCCTCTGGTTGGCGCAGTCGTAACGGCTGCGGTGATTCTTGATCCAACTAGGCCAATTGTCGGGTTGGCGGATTCCAAACAGCTGAGTGAAAAACGTCGGCTGTCGCTCTATGATGAAATCAAAGAGAAGGCGCTGGCGTGGAGCCTTGGTCGTGCGGAACCGGAAGAGATTGATCAACTGAATATCCTGCATGCTACGATGTTGGCAATGCAGCGTGCGGTGGCTGGATTAGCTATCGTGCCTGATTTTGTTCTCATTGACGGCAACCGTTGCCCGGCATTGCCGATGTCCGCTCAGGCGGTCGTTAAAGGGGATAGCCGTGTGGCAGAAATCAGCGCGGCCTCGATTATGGCGAAAGTCACTCGCGATCGTGAGATGGTCGAGTTGGATCAACGCTTCCCCGCTTATGGTTTTGCCCAACACAAAGGCTATCCAACGGCTTTTCATCTGGAGAAACTGGCCGCACTGGGTGCCACTGAGTTTCACCGTCGGAGCTTCGCGCCAGTCAAACGTGCATTAGGTCTGGCGTAAACATCATCATTAACTCTCGGTGTGGCGTGCGCGCGTAAGCGTGTCGTTGCCATGCTGACTAATCGATAAATTCTGGGATCTGGAGATGGCCGAACCACGTTTTGTTCACCTGCGTGTTCATAGTGACTATTCCATGATCGATGGGCTGGCCAAAGTCGGTCCGCTGGTAAAAAAAGCGGCGGCACTCGGCATGCCAGCGCTGGCGATTACCGATTTTACCAACCTGTGCGGGCTGGTTAAATTCTATGGCGGCGCGCATGGCGCGGGAATCAAGCCCATTATCGGCGCAGATTTCTGTGTCGAAAGCGACGAATTGGGTGATGAGCTCGCGCATCTTACCGTTCTGGCAATGAATAATGCTGGCTACCAGAATCTCACGCTGCTGATTTCCCACGCTTATCAGCGAGGTTATGGTGCAGCCGGGCCGACGATTGACCGGGATTGGCTGATTGAGCATCAGGAAGGGCTGATTTTACTGTCTGGCGGTCGCCGTGGTGATGTCGGTCGGTTTTTGCTGCGCGGTAACCAGACGCAGGCCGAACAGTGTCTGGCCTTCTATCAGGAACACTTCCCCCAGCGTTACTATCTGGAACTGATCCGCACGTCCCGCCCCGATGAAGAAAGCTATTTGCACGCGGCCGTCGAGCTGGCGACGAAGCACGGGATTCCCGTGGTGGCAACCAATGAAGTGTGCTTTATCAGCACCGATGATTTTGACGCTCACGAAATCCGCGTAGCGATTCACGACGGCTACACGCTTGATGACCCTAAACGTCCGCGTAATTACAGCCCGCAGCAGTACATGCGCACCGAAGAGGAAATGTGCGAGCTCTTTGCGGATATCCCCGAAGCGCTGACGAACAGCGTTGAAATTGCCAAGCGCTGTAACGTAACGATTCGTCTGGGTGAGTATTTCCTGCCGCAGTTCCCGACGGGCGACATGAGCACGGAAGATTTTCTGGTTCAGTGCTCGAAAAAGGGTCTGGAGGAGCGTCTCGAATTTCTGTTCCCCGATCCGGAAGTACGCGCTGAACGTCGGCCTGAATATGATGAGCGTCTGGACATTGAACTGGGCGTAATCAACCAGATGGGGTTCCCCGGCTACTTCCTGATCGTCATGGAATTTATCCAGTGGTCGAAGGATAACGATGTGCCTGTTGGGCCGGGACGTGGTTCCGGTGCGGGTTCGTTAGTAGCCTACGCGCTGAAAATCACCGATCTGGATCCGCTGGAATTCGACCTGCTGTTCGAACGTTTCCTCAACCCTGAACGTGTCTCCATGCCCGACTTCGACGTCGATTTCTGCATGGAAAAACGCGACAAGGTCATCGACCACGTCGCGGAAATGTACGGGCGTGATGCGGTATCGCAGATTATCACCTTCGGTACGATGGCGGCGAAAGCGGTGATTCGTGACGTAGGGCGCGTGCTCGGGCACCCTTATGGGTTTGTCGATCGCATTTCAAAACTGGTGCCGCCCGATCCGGGCATGACGCTGGAAAAAGCGTTTGCCGCCGAACCGCAATTGCCGGAAATTTATGAAGCCGATGAGGAAGTTAAGGCCCTCATCGATATGGCACGCAAGCTCGAAGGGGTAACGCGTAACGCTGGTAAACATGCGGGTGGGGTGGTGATATCCCCCACCAAGATTACCGATTTCGCACCGCTGTATTGCGATGCGGAAGGGAACCATCCGGTTACCCAGTTTGATAAGAACGACGTGGAATATGCCGGGCTGGTGAAGTTCGACTTCCTTGGCCTGCGTACGCTGACCATCATCGACTGGGCGCTGGGGATGATTAACGCCCGTCGCGCGAAGCAAGGGCAGGAGCCGATTGATATTGCGGCGATTCCGCTCGAAGATAAGAAAAGCTTCGACATGCTGCAACGCTCGGAAACCACCGCGGTATTCCAGCTTGAATCGCGCGGCATGAAAGACCTGATCAAACGTCTTAAGCCCGACTGTTTTGAAGATATGATCGCACTGGTGGCGCTGTTCCGCCCCGGCCCGCTGCAATCCGGCATGGTAGATAACTTTATTGACCGTAAGCATGGTCGTGAAGCGATCTCGTATCCTGATATCGAATGGCAGCACGAGTCACTCAAACCTGTGCTGGAGCCGACCTACGGCATTATCCTGTATCAGGAACAGGTCATGCAGATTGCGCAGGTTCTGGCGGGTTATACGCTGGGCGGCGCGGACATGCTGCGTCGTGCGATGGGGAAAAAGAACCCAGTCGAAATGGCGAAGCAACGTGGTGGCTTCGAAGATGGTGCCAAATCTCGCGGCGTGAACGGTGAACTGGCGGTTAAGATTTTCGACCTGGTGGAAAAATTCGCCGGTTACGGCTTTAATAAATCTCACTCCGCGGCTTATGCGCTGGTGTCTTACCAAACGCTGTGGCTGAAAGCGCATTATCCGGCAGAATTCATGGCGGCGGTGATGACGGCCGATATGGACAACACGGATAAAGTGGTCGGTCTGGTTGATGAATGTTGGCGGATGGGGTTAAAAATCCTGCCCCCGGACATCAACAGCGGGCTATATCACTTCCACGTTAACGACGATGGCGAGATTGTTTATGGCATCGGCGCGATTAAAGGTGTGGGGGAAGGCCCGATTGAGGCGATTATCGAAGCGCGTAATCAGGGCGGCTATTTTAGAGAGCTGTTTGACCTCTGTGCGCGTACCGACATTAAAAAGCTGAACCGCCGCGTGCTGGAAAAGCTGATTATGTCTGGGGCATTCGACCGTCTGGGGCCGCATCGCGCCGCGCTGATGAATTCATTGCCTGATGCGCTGAAGGCTGCCGATCAGCATGCGAAAGCGGAAGCCATTGGTCAGGTGGATATGTTCGGTGTGCTGGCCGATGCGCCTGAACAGGTTGAGCAATCCTACAGTACGGTGCCGCCGTGGCCGGAGCAGGTGGTGCTGGATGGTGAACGGGAAACGCTGGGGCTGTATCTGACCGGCCACCCGATCACGCAATATATTAAGGAAATTGAACGCTATGCCGGTGGCGTGCGTTTGAAAGATATGCACCCGACGGATCGGGGTAAAATGACCACTGCCGTTGGGCTAGTGTTGGCGGCTCGCGTCATGGTCACCAAACGGGGTAACCGTATTGGTGTCTGTACATTGGACGATCGTTCCGGTCGTCTTGAGATCATGCTGTTTACCGATGCATTGGAAAAATATCAGCATTTACTTGAGAAAGACCGTATTCTTATCGCCAGTGGACAGGTCAGCTTTGATGACTTCAGCGGCGGGCTTAAAATGACCGTCCGAGAGTTAATGGATATCAGTGAAGCGCGGGAAAAATACGCGCGCGGGCTTGCTATCTCGCTGACTGACAGGCAAATTGATGACCAGCTATTAAACCGTCTCCGCCAATCGTTGGAACCCCATCGATCGGGGACGATCCCAGTGCATCTCTATTACCAGCGTGAAGATGCGCGCGCCCGACTACGTTTCGGCGCAGCATGGCGTGTAACGCCTGCCGATGCGCTACTGAACGAGCTGCGCACATTAGTGGGTAATGAGCAGGTGGAACTGGAATTTGACTAATATAGGAATACTATGAGTCTGAATTTTCTTGATTTTGAGCAGCCGATTGCAGAGTTGGAAGCGAAAATTGACTCGCTGACCGCAGTCAGCCGTCAAGACGAAAAATTAGATATTAATCTGGACGAAGAAGTCCAGCGCCTGCGTGAGAAGAGCGTTGAACTGACGCGCAAAATCTTCGCCGATTTGGGTGCCTGGCAGGTTGCGCAATTAGCGCGCCATCCGCAACGTCCTTATACGCTTGATTATATTAAGCATATCTTTACCGACTTTGATGAATTGGCTGGCGATCGTGCCTATGCTGATGATAAAGCCATTGTCGGCGGGATTGCCCGTCTGGATGGGCGTCCGGTGATGATCATTGGTCATCAGAAAGGACGTGAAACCAAAGAAAAGATTCGCCGTAATTTCGGCATGCCTGCACCGGAAGGCTATCGCAAAGCGCTGCGCCTGATGGAAATGGCCGATCGCTTCAAGATGCCGATCATCACCTTCATCGACACGCCGGGCGCTTATCCGGGCGTTGGCGCAGAAGAACGTGGTCAGTCTGAGGCTATCGCGCGCAACCTGCGTGAAATGTCGACGTTGCGTGTGCCAATCATCTGTACCGTTATCGGCGAGGGTGGCTCCGGTGGTGCGTTGGCTATCGGCGTGGGTGACAAGGTCAACATGCTGCAGTACAGCACCTACTCGGTTATTTCACCGGAAGGCTGTGCGTCTATCTTGTGGAAGAGTGCAGATAAAGCGCCGCTGGCGGCGGAAGCGATGGGCATCATTGCGCCGCGTCTGAAAGAGCTGAAACTGATCGATACCGTGATCCCTGAGCCGTTGGGTTCTGCGCATCGTAATGTCCCGGTGATGGCAGAGTCTTTGAAAGCACAGTTGCTGGCCGATCTGCTTGATCTCGATGGCCTGACTGAAGAAGAACTGTTGAACCGCCGTTATCAGCGTTTGATGAATTATGGTTACTGCTGATAAGGTGATTGTCTGATTGATGTATTATTAATCAGTCGATTCTGGCGTTACCTTGAAAATCCGTTGTCAGAAATGACAGCGGATTTTTTGCTATGAGGGTTTGAAGCATGCTGAAGCTGCTCGATGTCCATCACATTGCGGTTATTGCCTCTGACTATGAACGCAGTAAGGCGTTTTATTGTGATGTGCTAGGGTTTACGTTGAACAACGAGGTCTACCGTGAAGCACGGCAGTCGTGGAAAGGGGATCTCTCGCTGAATGGGCGTTATACCATTGAGCTCTTTTCTTTCCCCCATCCACCTGCGCGCGTGAGCCGCCCGGAAGCCTGTGGACTACGCCACCTAGCTTTTGCGGTGGCTGACATTGAACAAGCCGTCGCCTCGCTGGAGCAGGCTGGCGTTATCTGTGAACCTGTCCGGATAGATCCTGAAACGCAGCAGCGCTTCACCTTTTTCTCCGACCCTGACGGCTTGCCTCTAGAACTGTATGAGATCTGATACCGTGGATTGCACCGAATCTGATGATGGATTACTCCAGACGATCGTGACGCAAACAGCCGGATGCGAGTCGATCCTGTTGGCTTACAGCGGCGGTCTGGACTCTAGCGTGCTATTGCATCTGCTGGTGGTTCTGCGTCAGCGTTCTGGGCTACCCATTCGTGCGGCTTATATTCATCATGGTTTAAATCCGCTGGCCGATAGCTGGGCTGAACATTGTCGTCAGCAGTGTGAACGCTGGCAGGTGCCCTTTACCTCGTTGTCGGTGACGGTTGAAGCGCAGAACGGCGGTATCGAAGCTGCGGCCAGAACGGCACGTTATCAGGCTTTGCAAGCGCATCTGCAAGACGGGGAAACCTTGTTGACGGCGCAGCATCTTGATGATCAAAGCGAAACTTTTTTACTGGCGCTTAAACGCGGCAGTGGGCCTGCCGGATTATCTGCGATGGCGGCTAGTACTCTTCTCGGTAACAGTACAACGCTCGGTCAGCATCGTCTTGTGCGTCCGCTGTTAGGCATTTCTCGCTTGCAGTTGGAAGCGTATGCGCAGCGGCATCAGCTTGGCTGGATTGAAGACGACAGCAATCAGGATGAACGTTTCGACCGTAATTTCCTACGTCGCCAAATCTTACCGCGATTGACGCAGCGCTGGCCGCATTTCCCCTCCGCTGTGGCACGTAGTGCCCAGCTTTGTGCCGAACAGGAACAACTGCTCGATGAGCTGCTGGAGGAGTCATTGCAGGCGCTATGCCAGACGGATGGTGCGTTGAGCATTGACGGTCTGGCGCCGCTAAGCCCGGTGCGTCGTTTTGCGCTACTGCGGCGCTGGCTGGCGCAGCAAGGGGCGATGATGCCCGCGCGTGAACAGCTACAGCGACTCTGGGATGAAGTCGCCACGAGCCGTCAGGATGCGGAACCGGTATTGCAACTGAATCAGATGCAGGTCCGCCGTTTTCGGCAGTATCTCTATCTGCTGCCGCTGATGCCGTCACTCAAAGACCGCATTATCCCGTGGCCATCGCCGTCATGCTCGTTGTCGCTACCCGATAATCTGGGCACGCTGTCGCTGGCCGATAGCGGAGTGGCGATTCGCGCACCGGAAAACGGTGAGGTGGTGAGTATTCGCTTTTCGACCAGTGGAACCGTGCATATTGTTGGCAGAGCCCACGGACGGCAAATCAAAAAACTCTGGCAGGAGCTAAATGTTCCGCCTTGGTGGCGCGACCGTACACCGTTGGTGTTTTACAACGAGCAACTGATTGCGGCCGTGGGGCGATTTGTCACGCGAGAAGGGCAGGCGAAAGAGAACCAGCCGGCGTGGTACATGACTTGGGAAAAAAAAGCCTGAGGGAAAAACTGAAGTTGGCAGGCCCAGAATAAAAACGGACAACCTGCGTTGTCCGTTTTGGAAGCATTTATTCAGCGTTTGCCGCTAAATGAAAGGAGAAGTCTGTCAGGACTCGCTGACGACGACCTTCCCGATTTCAGGGTGACTGAAACTGACGATGTAATCGAGACGCAGTTCGCGTGTTGTTCCAGAGGCTTCAATAACCAGATACTCAACCTGCTTACGTGAGATCATGTCACTGGCTTTACCGGTCACAACTTCACCATTACGTAGTTCCAGCGTCAGCGTCAAATTCTGCTGACAAGTGGCTTCCAGGCTGTCGTAATCATCACAGTTGATGGGTTGATATTCATTACTCATTGACATAATCACTCACCAATAAGTTAGCGGCGGCAAAAGCGGCCTGTTCCCTGACGGAGGATGGCAACGCATCATTCGCGGCAATGCCATCCAGGGTTTTCAAAACACAACCCAGCGAATCGGGTATATAGCCCAGATCGCCACTGGCGATCTCTGCGTATAAGCGACGTACTAATTCACAGTATTCTTGCACTATATCCTCCCTTGAAAGCTTAGCTCGGTAGATATTTATGCATCATCACTAGCTGCATTGCGCGATGTTGTAAGCCTACGAAGATAAACTCTATTTATCAAACCGACTATAGCATAGGCACTAACAGGATATCAGTAGTCCTTAGAGGCCTAATCTATCGGTTACGTGGCAGATATCACCTTTACTGTGAGGATGGCGCTAACTCAAGTAAACTAGGAGGGAATAAATACGAGGTCACTGATGGCATTAAAAGCAACAGTTTACAAAGCAGCAATCAATATTGCCGATATGGATCGGAATTTTTTTCACGATGCGAACCTGACGATAGCGCAGCATCCTTCTGAAACCGAGCAGCGCATGATGCTGCGGCTTTTAGCGTGGATCTGTCATGCTGATGAAAACCTGCGCTTTACTAAAGGACTCAGCGCAGATGACGAACCGGAAATCTGGCGACGTAACGATACGATGGAGCTAGAACTGTGGATTGAGCTAGGTCTGCCGGATGAAAAACGGCTCAAGAAAGCCTGCAACCAGTCGCGTTCCGTCGTGTTGTATGCTTACAGCGAGCGTGCGGCACAGGTTTGGTGGAGTGCAATATCCGGCAAAGTCTCTGGGTACAAGAATCTGGCTATCCGCTTTTTGGATGATAATCAGCTGGCTCAGCTTGCCGGACTGGTTCAGCGCACGATGTCATTGCAGGCAACGATACAAGAAGGCACGATCTGGTTGTCTGACGATAAGAATAGTCTTGAAATAGCATTTTCTGAGTGGAAAATTCCTCAGACTCAGGGATGATAGCAGATTGGATATATTCCAGATCGTTGAGTAAGAACGATAAAAATAGGGCAGAGACGGCAGGAAAATAATGATGAAAAAACTGGCTATCGGTGTGCTGTTGATTGCAGGAATTTCTGGGTTGATCGGGTGTCATACCCGTTCACAAGTTCAGGAAAAACCCCTTAAACCAATGGCGCAAAGTTATCGTGGCGTTTTACCCTGCGCGGACTGCGGAGGGATTGATACGTCACTGTTTTTGGAAAAAGACGGGACTTTTGTTTTGCGTGAAGAGTATCAAACGACGCGAGAGGGCAACAACACGTTTGCTTCCTATGGGCAATGGCGACGCACCGCAGACAAGCTGGTGTTGACGGATAGCGCGGGCGAAAAACGTTACTTCCGCCCAGTTGATAACTCCCTTGAAATGCTGGATCAACAAGGATTGCCCATCAATTCTTCTCTCCCTCGCCAACTGACGGTGACTGAACAGCCGTTGCCAAATACGCCGATGTTGATGAAAGGAATATATCGTTACATGGCAGATGTCGCGACGTTTTCTGATTGTGCTACGGGAAAAACATTTGTCATGGAGGATAACGTTGCGCTAGAAAGACAATATTTTCGGGTGAGAACCAGCGCGGGTGAGCCCGTATTGTTGGTTTTAACCGCCCATTTCGCCATTATTCCATCAATGGAAGAAGGGGAAATGGTCAAAGCCGTCATTCCTGACGAGGGCGGCGATAAGATGCTTATGAGAGCGCGAGAAAACTGTAATTCTAAAATAAATTGACGCAGCATAAAAAAGAAAAGGCACTGATTTTCAGTGCCTTTTTTGTATCGACTCTACGCTAGAGCATTTTCTTTAACTGATACAGCCAGTCCAGCGCCTGACGTGGCGTGAGTGCATCAGGATCGATGGCTTCCAGCGCTTCAATCGCTGGTGACGGCTCATCATTGCTCAGCAGCGCCAACTGCGCGCCGTCAATATGACTGGATGACGCATTATTCGATAACGTTTCCAGCTCTTTCAGTTTCTGGCGTGCGCGCTTAATCACTTCTTTCGGGACACCAGCCAGTGCGGCGACGGCAAGGCCATAACTTTTGCTGGCTGCGCCATCTTGTACGCTGTGCATGAAGGCGATGGTATCGCCGTGTTCGCGCGCATCTAAATGGACATTCACCACCCCTTCCATTTTTTCCGGCAGGGTAGTCAGTTCAAAGTAGTGCGTTGCAAACAGCGTCATCGCTTTGATGCGGTTCGCCAGATTCTCGGCGCAGGCCCATGCCAGCGACAGGCCGTCATAGGTTGAGGTTCCGCGGCCGATTTCGTCCATCAGTACCAGACTGTTTTCCGTGGCGTTGTGCAGGATATTCGCCGTTTCCGTCATTTCTACCATGAAGGTAGAGCGGCCAGAGGCCAGATCGTCTGCCGCACCCACACGAGTGAAAATACGGTCGACGGGGCCAATGACTGCCTGATCCGCAGGCACAAAGCAGCCGATGTGGGCCATCAGCACAATCAATGCGGCCTGACGCATATAAGTACTTTTACCGCCCATGTTGGGGCCGGTAATAATCAGCATACGGCGCTGTGGTGCTAGCGACAGAGGGTTAGAGATAAACGGTTCACGAAGCACCTGTTCGACGACAGGGTGACGACCGCCCGTGATTTTGATGCCGGGTTTGTCACTCAGCGTCGGGCAGACGTAATTCAGCGTATCGGCGCGTTCGGCCAGATTCGTTAGAACATCCAGTTCGGCCAACGCGGCTGCACTTTGCTGAAGCTCGGCTAGATGAGGCAGCAGCAGGTCGAAAAGCTCATCGTAAAGCGCTTTTTCCAGCGCCAGCGCCTTGCCCTTCGAGGTCAAAACCTTGTCTTCGTACTCTTTCAGCTCGGGAATGATATAGCGTTCGGCATTTTTCAGCGTCTGGCGGCGCACATAGTGAATCGGCACCAGATGGCTTTGACCACGGCTGACCTGAATGTAATAACCGTGCACGCCGTTGAAGCCGACTTTCAGCGTATCAAGTCCCAGCTTTTCACGTTCACGAATTTCCAGACGGTCCAGATAATCGCTGGCACCGTCAGCCAGTGCACGCCACTCATCCAGCTCTGCATGGTAGCCCGTTGCGATAACACCGCCGTCGCGTACTAGCACGGGCGGTGCTTCGACAACCGCGCGTTCCAATAAATCACGTAGCTCATCAAATTGCCCAATCAGGCTGACCAGACGGCGCACGGAATCGGTATCCAGCGGCGCAAGCTGTTCACGAATATCGGGAAACTGTTGGAAAGCGTGGCGCATACGTGCCAGATCGCGCGGGCGTGCCGTGCGTAACGCGAGCCGCGCCAGAATACGCTCCAGATCGCCAACCTGGCGCAGATAGGGTTGCAGGTCGGGTGTGATGTTCTGCAACGCGCTGATAGCCTGCTGGCGCTGTTTGAGCGCCTCCATATCGCGGCTGGGCATATGAATCCAGCGCTTCAGCATTCGGCTGCCCATTGCCGTCACGGTGCAGTCCAGCACCGCGGCCAACGTATTTTCCACTCCGCCAGACAGATTCTGCGTCAGTTCAAGGTTACGGCGGGTGGCTGCATCCATGATGATGCCGTCTTGCTGGCGTTCCATCGTAATGCCGCGAATATGCGGCAGTGAGGTGCGCTGGGTGTCTTTCGCGTATTGCAGCAAACATCCGGCGGCTCGCAGTGCGAGTTTTGCCTGCTCTACACCAAAGCCGGTCAGATCGCGGGTGCCAAATTGCAGGTTGAGCTGCTGACGCGCCGTATCAGGTTCAAATTCCCACAGCGGACGACGGCGAAGCCCATGGCGATTTTCGATCAAATCCATGGACTCAAAGGATTCTGGGTAGAGCAATTCCGCTGGGTTAGTGCGCTGCAATTCGGCCGCCATGGTTTCACGATCGGCGGGTTCACTTACGCGAAAGCGTCCAGAGCTGATGTCCAGAGTGGCATAACCGAATCCCCGACCGTCCTGCCAAATCGCTGCCAGCAGGTTATCCTGTTTTTCCTGCAATAGCGCTTCGTCGCTGATGGTTCCCGGCGTGACGATACGGACAACTTTGCGTTCTACCGGACCTTTACTGGTGGCAGGATCGCCAATCTGTTCGCAGATAGCGACGGATTCGCCCATTTGCACCAGCCTGGCAAGGTAGTTTTCAACGGCATGGTGAGGAACGCCTGCCATTGGTATCGGTTCCCCTGCGGAGGCACCGCGCTTCGTCAGCGAGATATCCAGTAGTTGAGAAGCCCGCTTGGCATCGTCATAGAACAGCTCGTAAAAATCGCCCA
The DNA here is from genome assembly GCF_009931295.1 of Pectobacterium odoriferum. NCBI lineage: Bacteria > Pseudomonadati > Pseudomonadota > Gammaproteobacteria > Enterobacterales > Pectobacteriaceae > Pectobacterium > Pectobacterium odoriferum. The sequence goes on from NZ_CP034938.1 coordinate 1,270,953, forward strand.
TGCGGTAAAACAGCAGGATTTCCGGATGTTCAGCCTTTAACCTAAAGTACTGTTGCATCATCGGCGTATGGGCAGTGAAGTCCTTCTCTGTGGCTTCATTCATATTGATTTTACTCAGTCTTAACGCTTTTGTTCGTTCAGGGGATGGCGCTGGTTTTGATGAAAAACCTTACGGATGGCTCATCACCTGAGCATTGAAATGGAATGCCAGAAGTATACTGGCTGGCAGATGAAAAACATCACCTGCGAGTGCGTTATCTTACCATTGATGGCTGCGATTTGGCGTCAGAGCGACGTTACCAGACTGAAACGGAGATGCGTATCCGATTTTTCCACTATTGCTTAAGCGCGCGAGGCGGCTCGCAAGTTTTCCTGAAGGATTAAGTCAATAAAGCGGAGGTTGGATGCAATCTGGGAGCAAGCAATGCTGCTGAGCTTATAATGGGTGACATTTTGCCTAATGCTGCAGTCATTCATAGGGTAAGATTGCCGTAGTAAAAGAACAACCAATCAAGGGAATGGATGATGGATAAAAGAGCACTACCCTTAAAATCAGGGCTGACTGTCAGGGAGCTACTTCGCCTGAAAAATAATTATGTCTATGTAAAAAGTGATGGTTTTAAATTTAATACCCCAGCGAAGAAAGCCGAGTCCTTTGCAGACTATGTTTTTATCGTTACTCGTTTATGCTGGAAAGCAATGTATCTCCCTGTATTTATGAGTCTATTTTTTTCTATTTATGATTTTTATAAAAATGGGAATGTGGTTGCAAGCATAACAGTGTTTTTAGTTCTTTTTTCTATAATTCTTTTTTTCGTATTAAAGGTTGAGAGTAATTATTATAACATACGTCTGATCACGGTTATAAAGTTAATTAAATTTAGATTGATGGTGTTTTTATTTTAAATAATCTGTTGTGTATTATTTTAATGTTTTTTCTTAACTATTAATTTAGTTGTTAACCATGATAAAAATACTGCTATTACCACAAGAGAAATAATTAATGAATCTAAAGATGACTCCGTTATGTTAAATGGGTTGGTTAACCTTGCAATAGATAAGTAAGTTTTTTCAGGCAAGTGCTTAAAAACTATCTCAAATAAAGTTATTATGTATATAATGCTAATTATTATAAATAAAATTATTTTTTTCACTTTATCCCTTCTTCTTATTTCTACCCATATGATGTACCATTTTAAGTAAAGGGATTTTAAAGTCAATTTTTATGAGGTGTAGGATGAACATTGCTTACCTGAAACAAAAAATGCAAGCAGACCGAATTATTGCTCTAAAAATCGAGAATGCGCTTGTGGAAATTAATCAGGACCTCAGGGATACGGCGAACACATTATATTCTGGCGTAGAAAGAGCAAGCTGGTATGGCTCTTGCCTTTTCGATGATTATAAAGATGTTTGTAAGCAGTTAATGACAGAAGATTACAGAATGCTTATTGCTGTTAAGCAAGTATATCTAAGAGAAGATGTTATTCTTGATATGGTCGAGATTTTTTTCAAGAAAAAGCTAAGAAGAATAAGTGAGGAAAAGCAAAACAATATTTTACAGGAGGTCGCAAAAAAATCTGCTGAACATGCCTCGATTAAATTCAGTAAACTGTCCCTTGCTTATGTTCTGGCAAAAATAGTAAGAATGTCGAAGGATTTTAATGATTCCCATACCAAAATTATTAATAAAAGTAGTCTGGCTGTTGTGCAGGTGGGAAGTTTTTATGGGAAAATACAAAAAGCAGTAATGGCAGCAAGACGATTAAAGAATATAGAGCCAGAGTATTATTGGGAGTTATATAATGAAAAAATAGAACTGCTGTATTTTTTAATTGAGCCTGAAATGTCAAAAATAATATATATGACCAATTCAGGATCTTATAATGAAGAAGATGTTGTTTATTTATTAAATCAGGTTTTAAAAAAATGAGATGGGTTATAGAATGGCTTGGTCAGTCTTTTTTTTATCTTGTACCTGTTATTGCCATCGTTCTGGGGGGCATTTTTTTTGTTAGTTTTTTCCCGAACTATGGATTTTATCTCACCGTTGTATGGGTATTTATAGTTGTTTTTTTATATGTGAAATATTCTAAATGGTATTGATAGTGTTTAGAATATTTCACAGTTAAATGTTAATATTTTACTGCTTCCCATAAAATGTATGAATTAGTTCTTGCTACCACATGTTCCCACTCTATAGATGCGAATTTGAAAGAGACACTTTCGTGAGGTTGAACCTCATTATGTGTTAATGAATTCGGATAATGGAATTGTATACCCGTGATAATTGCATCTCTCAGCACCAGTTTAAAATAGAGTTCGTTACCACCGGATTGAGAAGTTCTGTAAAAAAGGAATTCACAGGTTAATTTCTCGTTATCGCTTAATGCCTGTGCAATAAGTGGGGTCGCTTTATCTATTGGTTTTCTTATTTCAACTGGATACAGTGAAACGTTATCTTGTCTTGTTATCTGGTTCATTAACTCATAAACAAAAATCTCATCTTCATGGGAAACCTGATATTTATTGCCTATGGAATCTGCACTTGAACAGCCCGCAGAGATCAGACCTTGTTTGATGCCGGTGAGTTTCAGATAGATCAAATTTGCCATTATTTATTCCTTAACGTTGTCCATAATCCTGCCCCATAAATCCTTTTTCCTTGTGGGAGGGGGAATTTCTGCATTTTTTAATCAATGAGTCAATAGCGGTTATCGTGCGATGTGTATGATTTTAAATGGTTATTTTGATTATAATTATCGTGAAAATTATACATTAATGGGTTTATTTTGGTGAGGCATGCATCGAAAATGTAGACCATAGGTATACTAAAAACCGGTGATAAAAAATTTATTAATTATTTATCAATGAGTAATATATAAAAATCAATACTGTTGCATCATTGGTGTATGGGCAGTGAAGTCCTTCTCTGTGGCTTCATTCATATTGATTTTACTCAGTCTTAACGCTTTTGTTCGTTCAGGTGATGGCGCTGGGTTTGATGAAAAACCTTACGGATGGCGCGTCACCTGAGCATTGAAATGGAATGCCAGAAGTATACTGGCTGGCAGATGAAAAACATCACCTGCGAGTGCGCTATCTTACCATTGATGGCTGCGATTTGGCGTCAGAGCGACGTTACCAGACTGAAACGGAGATGCGTATCCGATTTTTCCACTATTGCTTAAGCGCGCGAGGCGGCTCGCAAGTTTTCCTGAAGGATTAAGTCAATAAAGCGGAGGTCGGATGCAATCTGGGAGCAAGCAATGCTGCTGAGCTTAGTGTTGGATCGCTTACTGCTAAATTAACCAATCTATTTGACGGTATTGAAGCCCGCCAAATAGATTATCTTTATAACGTTATGGCACAGCCAACACCGCGCAATTACACAAGTCATCACTTTCAAAATTGGTTATATCACCCGCCTGCATACCAGGAACAGGGAAGACTCGAACAGTCAGCGGTTTATTTAAGCGAAAAGCCATCGTCCCTGTGTCTCTCATTAAAGCAGAAAGTTTATCAATAGATACATCACCGGGAACAGGAACTGTATCCAACCCAATTCCACAAACAGCGCTGTAAGTCAGCAATGCGCGAATATCAAAATTTGATTTCGCAGATCCATCTGCTAAACCTTGGTCTTCAGTTAATGCAAGCATTAGCCCAGAAAAACCCACTAACTCTGTCTCTTTTACTGATTTAAATACCTTAGTTAATAATCCCGACACTTCGACAGTGCCTGATGCACCAAAGTATTCGACCCCCATCTGTTCATAGACTTCGGCCATACTGGCACAATTTTTAGAGGGTGCTGCCGAACTATCGAAACCTGAAAACTTAAATGGAAAATCTATTTTTGCATGGGTAATAATGTGTTGAATTTCGGAGATATGGTACTGAAGGGCTGTGCTCAGTACGGTATAATAATTACTGAAAAGTTCATTATGTTTTCTTTTATCTATCTCTTTATTGAAGGTTTTTAATGTATTAACCAGTAGGTCGGGGGTTTCAAGACCAATAACAAAGCAATCCCCTAATTCTTTTTTATGATATCCAGCCGGAAAGTAAGGGATCAGCGGTTTACAATTGAAATTGACTGTGAAGTTAAAATTCCCCTCTCCTCGTGGAGTTATCACACTGATTTTTTTTACACATGAGGCGGCAATTCTAATGAGCTCATTGTCGACAATACCATAATCATCTAAGGGGACATTAACACAGGCATTGCACAAATCGCCAAACTCATTGATGAGTTCAGGAAGCATCTCAATTTCTTTTGCTGTTTTTGCTTCACCAATAGCAAACCTTACTCTTATTCCTGACTGATTATTGTGAGCCAGTAATTTGCTAATATAGTGTAAATCAGCTCGGGCATTCTCTATACTGCTTAGGTCGAGATATTCCCCAAATGGATTGGTAACAATACGAATGGACTGTACCATGTAGTGGTGATGTTGAAACTCCTCCGTTAAATCTGATAAAAATTGTGAGGCTTTATTAATTTCTTTCTGCCAACCCTCTTTATCGCGACTTAATGATAGAAATGTTGTTACAGTCCGTATTTTACAAAGTGCTTTCTCTTTATAATCCACAAGATTTTCCCCAGAAAAAAGTGCCGTACATTGAGTGGTTCTGTCGTATCATCCTACTCGGCGTGGCAAGACAAATACAATGATATTTTATGTACATGGTGACATGTCTTGCTTCCTTATACTACGCGTTAATGTGTATTAGCCGTGACGGGGTTTGACTTATGACCTTAAAAGATAGCATGTTGCCAGTTTTGATATGGGGGCGAGCCCTTAGACAAAACATGAGGTAACCCCCATGTTGGGTACTCACCATTACGTTATCAAAAATAAAGTCAGTTATTCTTAATTTGGCTGATGATGGGGTGAAAAGTATGCGTATCCGACTTTTTCACAATGCCTTAAGTGCGCGAGGCGGCTCGCAAGTCTATCTATTAAATAAGTGATGCCTCGCGCTGAGGATTTATTCTGTGCGTGATTCAATGTCCTGAACTTTCCGCCAACTGGGTAGGTTTTTTAGGCACTTTGAATAGCGTTGAATGTTCGGGAATCGTTCTCTAGGAACGAGTCGTTCTACGACGGTATTAATAACGAAGCCCAGCATAATATCCGCACCGCTCAATTTATTGCCCACGATAAATTCCTTTGCAGACAGCATATCGTCTAAAAATGAAAAGATTTTCTCGAATTCGTTGTCGGCGTAGCCTTCAAGGAAATTCAGCGTGGTGCCTGTATTCTTTTCAAACTCGCCAAAGATCTTCAATAACACCGGCAGCATGGCGGAGCTTTCCGCAAAGTGTATCCACTGAAGATAATCAATGTATTCGGCCTCGCTTACATCTGGAGCCAGATGTTTGGCATGGCGATTGATCAGGTATTCAACGATAGCGCCGGATTCTGCGATGATCTTGCCATCTTCTTCAATCAACGGCGATTTACCCAAAGGGTGTATCGTTCTTAATGAGGCTGGTGCTAAATGCGTTTTTTCATCCCGCTGGTATCTGACCAGTTCATAAGGTATCCCCGCTTCTTCAAGCAACCAGAGGATACGAATAGACCGTGAATTATTAAGATGATGCAATGTTAATCCCATATTATTTTTCCTTAAATTCTGATGGATCGTGCGAGTCGCCATGATGTGGTTCCCTCCGCCTATATGGGTTCCATGTCATACAGGCAGAGTAGCGGTTCCGGTGGTTCACGGCCAACAAGGCTATTTTTGAGGGGACATAAATATTTTTATGAGATAATGGCGGCCATGAATGATGGACAAAAACATGACCTGCGGCTACCGCACCACGCGCATCGGCTGGCCTGATACGGGGGCGACGTGTATCTTTGCCTGAGAGGATGCGCATAATCTGACAGTTATCGATGCTTTAACATCAGAATTATTTGAGGTAATGCTACATGACTGGGAAGTGTTGTGTGCTATGTTGGATTTCTCATAATGATGATGCGTCGCTCCCATGAAAAAAAGCCTGCTAGCCTATTTTCAAACGCTCTATTTTAAGAAAAGCTTTTTTTTATTATCCTCCAGTCTGTTTTTTACTTTGGTTGCGCTTTTTGCTTTAGTGCTTACGGTTTACTCGACATTTTCGCTCAGGCAGTTTGAACGGGAAGTGGATGATTTTTCTACAGTCACGGTTGAACATGCCGGAAAAATCATTCTACAGGCGACCTCCGCACTCGATATTTTAGAAAAAAAGTTCCCACCTTATTGTGATAATCCGCATCTAGATTTATTGCGTAAAATTGCTTACGACAATGATTATATCCAAGATGTGATATATATCGATGGGAATCGGCCGCGTTGTTCTTCGATGCTGAGTGAAATATATTCTATATTTCTTCCAGTCCCCGATTTTCTCTATAAAGACGTCTATGACATCTGGTATAAAATTGAAAATCCGCTGAATAAAAATAAGCCGATGATTTATGTCGGCGCAACGCGTCATCTTGTGGTGCTAAATCCACGTTCATTTCTGGATGTTCCCTCCTATAGCTATAATATCCAATACGCATTACTGGAGAAAAATAAGCAGGATGGGCGGGTTATTCTGTCCGATTTGATGAGTGGGAATATATATTCTCGTTTGACCACTGGGGAAAATAACCCCGATAGATTTTATATTGACGATAAATATTATGTCCTGGAACCACTACCGAATAGCGATCTTGCTTTGGTGGTCAGGGCGGATAAACCTGCGAAATTTTCATTCTACCTAACGATTTTTTTCTCTGCGTTGCCTATTTTTATGTTGATTTCCCTGATGCTGCCAGAGGTTATCTCCAGAAAATTTCTGACCATTCAAAGCCCGCGCTATGTTCTCAATCAGGCGCTGGAGCAAAAAGAGTTTGAATTGCATTATCAGCCGATTATTAAATTGGATACCGCTCAGGTCGTGGGATGTGAAGCGCTGATACGCTGGCGTCATTCGGATGGTCACCTGATTACGCCAGACTCTTTTATTCCCATGATTCGTCAGGTTGGGTTGATGAAAGAGTTAACCTTGTTCGTCATTAATGAGGCGCTACAAACAGCCAGCGTACTGAAAGAAAGTGACCCTGACATGTTTGTCTCCATCAATCTTGAGGCGGCCGAATTTGAGGACATGTCTGTTTTCAATTATCTCGTGGAGCAGGTTGCTGTATATGAACTCGAGGGTGCCAATGTTAATGTCGAATTAACCGAATCATCCATGATTGAACCCCAGAAAGCGGCACCGATGGTGGAGTTATATCAACAAAAAGGCATTGATGTCGCCATTGATGATTTTGGTACCGGCTATTCCGGGCTATCGTATCTTGAGCGGGTAAAAGCCAATAAGCTTAAAATCGACAAGTCCTTTGTTGGGAATATTAGTGACCATTCTCCGACTGATATTGTGCTTTCTCATATTGTCAGCATGGCACATTGCCTTAATCTGAATATCGTTGCCGAAGGGATTGAGACTCCTGCCCAGGAAGCCTATCTGAAAAGCCTTGGCGTCGCCTATGCCCAGGGCTGGCTGTATTCCAAAGCGCTAACGCAAGAAGCATTAATAGCGTTTCTGGCGGCAAGAGATGAAACAGCGGCAGAAGGGCCGTAAAGTCACGATAAACTTGGCTTCACTATCAAAAATGTGCATAAAGGGGTAAAATATCGAAAATAGGGGAGTTACCTAATGATATTTATTACTTTTTTATTGTGAATTTTTCAGGAGTTTATCATGCAACAGTTACCCCATTGTCCGAAATGCAGTTCTGAATATACCTGGCAAGAAGGCGAGATGCTTAACTGCCCTGAATGCGGAAATGAGTGGTCGGCAGCAGGCGATGCGCCAGCGCAGGATGACGGTTTAGTGGTGAAAGATGCCAACGGCAACCTGCTGGCGGACGGCGATACGGTAACGGTCATTAAAGACCTGAAAGTCAAAGGCAGCTCGACACCGCTGAAAATCGGCACCCGTGTGAAGGGCATTCGTTTGGTGGAAGGCGATCACAATATTGATTGTAAGATCGACGGTTTCGGCCCGATGAAGCTGAAGTCCGAGTTTGTGAAGAAAAACTGATTCGGGTGTGATGACATACGCGTCGGTCTTCTATTTGATCGGCGCGCTGCATTTTTTCACCTCTGGCTGGTTTTTTCACATCAGACAATCCTTTACCATAGTCTGTATTAATTTCTTACTTGGCTATACGGATACTGATGCGTCATTTGGTTCGTTTTCTCCCTCTGCTCGTTTTGCTCTCGGCCTGTAGCAGTCAGCCGGCCCTTCCTCCCGCAGATGCACCTTCAGGTAATCCTTTTAAAGGTGGCTTCCTGCTTGAACCCGCACACAATGTCCATCCGCTAGGCGGTGATTTTGCGACCAACCCGGCTACCGCGCGGTTTGTCGATAAAATGGTGCTGGAGCACGGCTTTAATCGCCAGCAACTGCATGATGTGCTGGTTCAGGCGAAAAGTCTGGATTGGGTGATCCGTCTGATGGATAAACAAGCCCCGACATCGCGCCCGCCTTCAGGGCCGAACGGTGCCTGGAACCGCTACCGTAATCAGTTTATTACGCCAGACAACGTGCAGAACGGTGTGGCGTTCTGGAATCAATATCAGGATGCGCTACAGCGCGCCCAGAACATTTACGGTGTCCCGCCTGAGATCATCGTCGGCATTATTGGCGTTGAAACCCGTTGGGGCAGGGTCATGGGGAAAACGCGCATCATTGATGCGTTGGCAACGCTGGCGTTTGACTACCCGCGACGTGCCGATTACTTTGCGGGCGAGCTGGAAACCTTCCTGCTGATGGCGCGTAAAGAAGGCAACGATCCGCTTAGCCTGCGCGGCTCTTACGCTGGTGCGATGGGCTATGGGCAGTTTATGCCGTCATCCTTCAAGAACTACGCCGTGGATTTTGATGGTAACGGACATACCAACCTGTGGGATCCAGTGGATGCGATTGGCAGCGTAGCCAATTATTTCAAAGCACACGGGTGGGTGAAGGGTGCACCTGTCGCGGTGCTGGCAAACGGTCAGGCGCCGCTGCTCCCGAACGGTTTTAATACCCGCTACTCGCTCACTGAGCTACAGGCTGCGGGTCTGACTCCACAGCATTCTCTGGCGGGATACAGTGAAGCTAGCCTGCTGCGACTGGACATCGGCACGGGTTACCAATACTGGTACGGACTGCCGAACTTCTACACCATCACGCGCTACAACCACAGCACGCACTACGCAATGGCTGTATGGCAACTGGGTGAGGCTGTAGGCCGCGCTCGACAGAATCAGAGCTATTAAGCTTTTCCCTTTACAGGCTGTCTCTTCGTCATATTTTCAATGTAGACGCAGAGACAGTTTCGTGCGCCATAACGCTGCTATTCATATGCTATACCGTATACGCGCCCGACGCAGGGCGCTCAGTCGCCGCCGCCCTGCGAACCCAGGCTTCTGGCATAAATTATGCCGCTGCGCGGTGCCATCGGCATTCGTGACCGCTAACCGAGCCGCCAGTGACGCGTTCCCTACGCGGCACTGGCTTTCGCGACGTCCTGTCGCTCACTCGGCGGTCACGCCCACCGCTGCATAATTTTTTACGCCAGATAACGACAACCCCATGAGCAGTCGCCGCATCGCATGCGATGCGAAATCTCACTTCGACTAACCTTCCCTTTGCCTCCAATTTTTCCTGAATCACCCTCAATACAATCCGCATAGACACCAGCAGCGACCTCATTGGACTATTCCTGCATAGGGGTTTTCCTATGGTGCAGCAAACCGAGGCGATAAATGACGACGATGATGGTGGTGTTCCTGCTGGCTGGTGTGGTGAAAGGCGTGATTGGCTTGGGATTGCCGACGATCGCGATGGGCTTGTTAACGCTGGCGATGCCCGCCGCCAGTGCGGCGGGGCTTTTGATAGTTCCTTCGCTGGTGACCAACATCTGGCAGCTCGCCTGCGGCCCCGCCTTTCTCAGCCTGATTAAACGGTTTTGGACGCTGTTTGTCGGAATCATTATCGGGACGTTTTGGAATGGTTTGCCAGCGCTCACCTCGTCATCGTCATGGACGAGCGCAGCGCTCGGCGGCATTTTGGTGATTTACGGTCTGTGGGGAATCATGGCGACGACGTTGCCGCAGCCGGGCCGTCATGAGAGCTGGCTGTCGCCGCTGGTGGGTTACATCACGGGGGCTATCACGGCGGCAACGGGCGTCTTTGTGATTCCCGCCGTGCCTTATCTGCAATGCCTGCGGCTCAATAAAAATGATCTGGTGCAGGCGCTGGGGCTGGCGTTTACCGTTTCTACGTTGGGGTTGGCGCTACAGCTGATGCAGGGAATCGGGCTACAGGGCATCGATCTCTGGCAGTCGATGCTGGCACTGATTCCCGCGCTGCTGGGCATGATGATGGGGCAACGCCTGCGCCACGCGATTAGCGAACCGGTTTTTCGGCGCTGTTTCTTCATCGGGCTGGTGGCGCTGGGCGGGTATATGGCTGCGCGCGGGCTGCTTTAAGCCGCATTCTCTTCTGCAATAAAAGCGACGAAATCCTGAACATAGCCGGGCAGTGCGGAAAACTGGCGGGCGCAGATGACCAGATTGCGTGTCGCCCAGTCGTCTGACAGCGGGATCGTGTGAATCGCCAACTGCGCCATCATGCGCTGTGCGGCATGTCGCGGAAGAATGCCAATGCCGATACCGCTGTGAATCACCTGCGTGACGGCATCGAAGCTGGCAAGGCGCACGCGGTAATTCAGGCGTTTCCCCAGCCTTCTTGCGTGCTCGTCGATGTGTTCCTGCAAGGCCGCGCCTTCGCTAAGCCCGATAAATGCGGCATCGGCAATGGCGGAAAAGCTGAGCTGCTGTGCGTCAGACCACATGCTGGTTCGGGGAACCACAACGACCAGCTCATCGCGGCGGAACGGGCGCGTTTCCAGCCCGTCGAGCGGCACGGAATCGGCCACAATACCGAGATCGGCAGTTTGATTACGGACAGCGCTGACGATATCGCGGCTGAGTTTTTCATTTACCGCGACGGATATCTGCGGGCAGACCACCAGATAGCGACCCAGCAGGGCAGGCAAATATTCATTCAGCGCCGCTGAGTTGCACAGCAGCGGAATATGGCCGCGCAGCCCTTTGCTGTACTGGTGTAATTCGCTGCGCATATGTTCGACCTGACGCAGGATAATGTGGGCATGGTGCGCCAGCGAAAAGCCGGCATCGGTGAGCGAGACGCCCGCCCTTGAGCGCAGCAGCAGCGGTACGCCAAGTTCATCTTCCATTCCTCGGATTCGCTCACTGGCAGCCTGCACCGTCAGGCTGGACGCCGCTGCGCCACCGGTAATACTGCCTGATTTCTGAATATTGAGAAACAGCCGGAGATCGGTTAAATCGAATCGCATAGGGGAGTTTGTCTCGGAGGAGCCGATATCCACTATTATGGTCGTGAGTCAGGGCGACGGCAATCGCCCGAGCGGCGACTTACTGAAACTCCACTCTATTTCTGCCTTTTTCCTTGGCCTGATAGAGCGCGGCATCTGCGGCACCGTAAAGGGCATCGAAACGGGTTTTCTGCGGTGCCCAACTGACGCCAAAGCTGGCGGTGACGCGCTGTTGTGGCAGCACGCTGAGCGGCATTTTGTTGAGATCCTGATGAAGACGGCTGGCGAGCGAGACGGCCTGCATGAGCGTATGTTCTTCCAGCAGGATGGTGAACTCTTCACCGCCGACGCGACCGATGCTGCTCGTGGTATTCAGAACCTGTTGCACGCGTGACACCAGATCGCAGATCACGGCGTCACCCGTCGGGTGACCATAGGTATCATTCACCTGCTTGAAATGATCGATATCCAGCACGATGAGCGCCGCCTGATTGCGTTCCAGCGCGTGGTTGATGCGTTCAATAATCGCCCCGCGGTTATACACACTGGTCAGCGGATCGTGGCTGGCTTTGTACTCCAGCTCGACCGCCAGTTGATTGAGCTGCGCGTTCAGACGGTTCAGCTCTTTCTCCGCCCGGTCGCTGCGTGAAATCAGACGGTGCGACTCGCGTACCAGACGCTGATAGTGGTCGGTTAACGCCAGCAGCGTGTCGCGATAGACTTCTGCTGGCCTCTCCTGCTGATTAGCGATGTTGCGCGCGGCGAGCAGAATGTCGTATTCCGGTGTAAACAATTCAATTGTGCTCATGGTTATCACTCAAAATCGTGCTGTGAAAGGTCAGGGCGGGGAAATCGATGTGAAGCTCTTCACCAAATTCTTCCGCAATGTCGTCGTCTTTGTCGTAATACCAATACAGCGCAATCGATAGCGCCTGTTCCGCAGCCTGGTTAAGCAGATTGAATAAACTGAACAGCATCTTGGTACTGGAGCTGTTGAAGTAAATCAGGGAGACGTGTATTTCGATGTTCGGCACTGCCTCATCCGGCGGTATCGATGTGGCATGGGTCGTCAACGCGTGCAGATATGCCTGAACCTCTGTGAGCAGTGGGCGATAAAACGCTGCCGCATTCTCAGGATAAGATTCGCCAGAAAGATAAAGACGGTGTGTGTCAAAGTGAAAATCAACCGTCGGGGTACAGGATGTCCCCGAAATATGGAGGTTGCTTAGGGTCGTTATATTTTTCATGTTAAATGATTGCCTTCAGATAAAACGTAGATAGCCCCGTTGATGCATCGGCCCGAAACGTAAACTGGAGTGGCTCACTGGCATCACGCGCGACGGTCAATAGCCCCATATCCGCGCCTTTGCTTGATGACGGGGTTTCATCACGCAGAGAGACTTTGTAGGCGAGTCGGATTTCATCAAGTGTCATACCGCGCAGCGGTTCAAGACGTCCCCGCAGCGTCTCGACATCGTCGGGGTGTATCGGGTTGGCACACAACAGGAAGTATTTCCCATTTTCGTAACCCAGACACACGGAGCCATGACGGACTTCGACGGGCTGATCGAGAGCCGTTAACGGTGCAGCGGAATAGCGAGTAATGTTCTGCACCATTTCGACGAACGTAGAGAACAGTCGGCGGCGAATGCCAGCAGGAAGCTGCTTTTTCTCCAGCTGTAGCCGCATGGTCTCGGCCAGTGAACTGATGATGTTTTGTGAAAAATAGCCCACGTAATACAGCGTGATGTCATGCTGATGTGAGGGTAAAAAAAACTCGGTGTATTTGATGTTTGGCATCATTCTGTCTGCCTGATTAAACAAAAGTCGAACAATGTCGGAAGCCCCAAAATGTTAAATCGTCTCGCCGGGTCTGATCGCCCTGGTAGATTTTGTGTGCCGACAGGAGCTGGTTAGCCAGTTCGCGCATCGGCTGGTGTTGATGGTGCTGGAGGTACTCCTGTAGGCGACGTTTACCAAACATAATCCGGCGTTCCCCACCGATTTGATCCGTCAAGCCATCCGTGGTGGTGAAAAACATATCGTTATCATGAAGCGGCAATTCATAGCTCGACCACTGATAGTCATAAGGTGTTTCGGTATAGCCGACTCCCATACGATCGCACTGGAGTGGCGTCAGCTGTCCGGTCTGGCGGTGCAGCATGAAGGCGGGCATGCGCGCACCGGAAAACGTCAGCGTGTTTCGCGTCATATCGCAGAACACCAGCATCGCGTCACAGCCGTCGTTAGAGGTGGAAAGCTGACGCGCTTCGTCACGCTGCCCCAGCGTATCTTTGATGTGACGGTTGATTGCCTGTAATAACTGCGCTGGCAGCATCGGGCCGTACTGTGTCAGCGCCTGTTCCAGCGCGGAAGAGAAAATCAGCGTCATAAATGCGCCGGGTACACCATGCCCAGTACAGTCCGCGACGGCGGCAAGCCAGCCGTTCTGGTAGGTTTTAAAGGCATAACAGTCGCCGCCGACACAGTCTCGCGGTTCCCAGGCTAAACACCAGTCGGCTAGCGTTCGGGACATCGCCTGTGTTGACGTCGTCAGCATCGCTGTCTGAATCACGCTGGCATATTCGATGCTTTGCATGATTTGTTGATGCTGGCGCAGGTGCATATCGGAGACGGCCTTGATCAGATCGATGCCTAATCCGATACCGATATAACGCCCGTTCTCGGTGATCATAAAGCCGTCCGTCAGCGATTTATCACCAGTAATCACCGTTTGATCGGCAACGTCGTTCAACGACGACAGCGCATCGACAATCAGCGGGTTTTTATCCATAAACGCGATGCAGCTCTTTTTGTCGTACAGTTCGCGATAAAAAGGCCGGGACATCTGCGAGAGAAAAATATGGCGGTTGATTAAGCCGAAAGGGCGTCCATCCTCCACAACAGGCAGGCTGACCCACTCTTTATTCTTACTGAATAATTGCAACACGGTGGCGTTGTCGGTGTTAGGAGAAACATCCGGCAGGGGAATGCAAAGATCTCGCGCCACCGGTGTACCCCGGAGGAGTGGTCGGGCGCAAGGAACAGGCATGGCGGTCATGGTTAATCTTTGGGCGTATTTATCTTTAAGTCAAAATACCCGCCCTTGATGACCAAATGATGACAGCTCCCGTCATACTTCAAGCCGCAGGTGCGTTGGCTTCCCTTAAATACTCGGCCCGTCGTGGGCCTCGCCCTAAAGGGCTAACGCTTCGCGTTATTCAAAACGTTAACGTTTTGTCCTGCACTCGAATTATTTAGGGGACTCGTGCTATTGCGCGTTCAGTACGTTGGCCATGATTTGATTTTGCCAGTCGAAATACGGGTTAAACGTCAGGCGTACATGGGTTTTGCCATTTTCCACGTATCCCCAGTCGGAATACCACAGCGTGCTGCGATCCTGACAGAGCTTCAGGTCGTTCAGGGGTTGGCCGTTGGCACAGATGACGATCGCACCGGTTTTGCCGTATTCCTTATTCTCTGGCGAAAACAGGAGCGACATGTGCGAGAACTGACTGATACGCCAGTCGGGTAGTGAACCTGTCCGCACCAACACGCGCGAAGAATGGATACCGGCAGGGCGATCGCCATACCAGATCAGGCGGCTGCGCGGGTTGGTAAACTGCTTATCGAATGCGTTGACAACATAATCCGTATCAACGACGGAATCATGCTCCGCCAGCACGATTAACACCGGCTTGTCATAAGGCCTTTTGGCGAGCTGTGAGCGCACGCTGCTGCTGGAATAATAATATTGGGCGAAGCCGTTGGTCGGCACTCGCATATAGCGGGTTGCCAACTGCTGGGGATAGCCGGGGCGCGGCGGCATCAGCCAGTCGGTAAACACGGATAATACCGGTGCCATGAAGGCGTATTTTTCGTTGGATTTAATCGCGGGGGAGAACAGTACCAGCCCTTTGATTTCAGGGTGTTGTAGGGCGTATTCCAGTACCAGATTTCCCCCAGTGGAAAAGCCGCCCAGGTAAACTTCATCGACCTCTTTGCTGAGGATGGCAGCCTGCTCGGCAACCACGTTGCGCCAGTCGTCGACGGTGACGTGCAACAGATCGGAGGGGCGGGTGCCATGACCTGGTAGCAACACGGTTCTGACCAGAAAGCCTTGTTCGACCAATTGTGGTGTCACGTCGGTGAATGAACCCGGCGAGTCACCCAGCCCGTGCACCAGCAAAATCGCTTTACGTGGCTGGCCGATGGGGCGGGCTTCATTCGGCGTATTCCAACGTAATTCCAACTGTTTATCCGTGGTCTGGAAGGCGCGATGCTGTTCTACCCAGCGCGTGGTGTCTTGCTGGTAACGCTCGAATGACGTTTGCCCTAATGGCGTGATGTCGCGCGGATTGCTATTACATCCCACCATGAAAAATACGCCGATGATGGCGAAAAAACCTGCCACTCCCCGTTGCCAGCCTGTCCACGAAACGAACCGGAATACGTCTATTGTCATTTATGCTCCTTGCCTGCTGGCAACATCAGTCTGATCGCTAATGGGATATGGCGTTTCAACAACACTATATCTGAAATTATTTATCATGCAGATTGCTCAACGTGCTGCGTTACAAGGCTTCATGGTATACTTCAGACAAATTGGGCGTTTTTTCTGTCTTTTGGTCAGGCCAATATTATGATGGCCGATGTTGAATAAAGGGATGGCGGTATGCGTTTATATCAGCAGATTGGCGACAATCTTCGCGCGGAAATTCTGAAGGGAAACTATCAGATTGGCGACCGCTTGCCTCCCGAGCGTGATATTGCTGAAACCTACAACGTCAGCCGTAGCGTGGTGCGTGAAGCCCTGATCATGCTGGAGCTGGAAAAGCTGATTGAGGTGCGTAAAGGCTCTGGCGTTTATGTCATGCAGCTTCCGACCGCACAGGGAAAAGACAGCGTGGTAGACAGCGGCTATGGCCCCTTCGAGCTGATGCAGGCGCGCCAACTGCTGGAAAGCGAAGTCGCGGCGTTTGCCGCGATGCAGGCGACCAAGAGCGACATCGTGAAAATGCGGCAGGCCATTGAACAAGAACGGACGTCGCTTGAGAACGGCAGCGTGGATGAAAGCGCCGATGAACAATTCCATTGCCTGCTAGCGCAGTCTACCCAAAACAGCGTCTTAGCCAATATGGTGTATGAGGTGTGGCAGGCGCGTAAACGCAGCCCAATGTGGCAGGGCATTCACTCCCATACCGATGATTTCAGCTATCAGCGCCAGTGGCTGGACGATCATGAAAAAATCCTGCGTGCCGTGTCTCGTCGTGATGTGAACATGGCGCGTCAGGCAATGTGGCAGCATCTGGAAAACGTAAAAATTAAACTGCTGGAAATCTCGAACGTGGACGATCCGGCCTTCGACGGCTACCTGTTCGAGTCCGTTCCTTCGCGTCTGGAATCCTGATTCCCCCCTGCGTTTCCCTTCCTGTGTAACTTTTCTCTCCGGCATCGCATTGGTGTACGGAGAAAAAAGATATCAGACCAAATAATCCGTTTCTGACTTTTCTCCTCACGATTTCAGCCTGATTACGCATGATGTTAGTCCAAAGTTCGGGTTTTTTGTGTAATTGGTCAATCAATTCGTGAGTTTCGTTTGACAGCCTGTGTCGGTGAGGTAGGCTTTTCCTTATTTATTGATGAAAGAAAGTGACGAAAACAACTCCCTCACTTGGCGAAAAAAGGTAACTCAGTATGGAACAAACCTGGCGTTGGTACGGCCCGAACGATCCTGTCTCACTGGATGATGTGCGGCAAGCAGGTGCGACCGGCGTGGTGACGGCGTTGCACCACATCCCGAATGGCGAAATCTGGTCGATTGAAGAGATTGAAAAGCGCAAAGCCGAATTGAAGGCGAAAGGGCTGGTGTGGTCGGTAGTAGAAAGCGTGCCGGTTCATGAAGAGATCAAAACGCAGACGGGGAATTATCAACAGCATATTGCCAATTATCAGCAATCACTGCGTAACCTGGCGCAGTGCGGGATTGATACGGTGTGCTATAACTTCATGCCCGTGCTGGACTGGACGCGAACCGATCTGGAATATGTACTGCCGGATGGCGCAAAGGCGCTGCGTTTCGATCATATCGCCTTTGCGGCCTTTGAACTGCATATTTTACAGCGTCATGGTGCTGAAAAAGATTATACGGCGGATGAACAGGCACAGGCTGCCGACTACTTCCGTGCGATGAGCGAAGAGGATATCGCGCGCCTGACGGGCAACATTATCGCCGGACTGCCGGGCTCCGAAGAGGGCTATACGCTGGAGCAATTCCGTGGCCGTCTGGCGGAATATGATGGTATCGACCATGCGAAACTCCGTGAGCACCTTGGGCATTTCCTCCGTGAGATTGTGCCCGTTGCGGAGGCTGTCGGCCTTCGCCTTGCCATTCACCCAGACGATCCACCGCGTCCGATCCTTGGGCTGCCGCGCGTGATGTCCACGATTGACGACATGCGCTGGCTGAAACAGACGGTCGATAGCCTTCATAACGGCTTTACCTTCTGCACAGGATCGTACGGGGTACGTGCCGATAACGATCTGGTGACGATGCTGGAAACGTTTGGCGATCGCGTGCATTTCACCCACCTGCGTGCCACCTGTCGGGAAGACAATCCCAACTCGTTCCATGAAGGGGCGCATTTGCAGGGGGATGTGGATATGGTGGCGATTATCAAGGCCATTTTGGCGGAAGAATTGCGGCGTCAGAAGGCGGGCGATCGCCGTCCGATCCCGATGCGGCCAGATCACGGGCATCAGATGCTGGACGATCTGAAAAAGAAAACCAACCCCGGCTACTCGGCAATCGGGCGCTTGAAAGGGCTGGCAGAACTACGTGGTGTCGAGCTGGCGCTGAAGCGCATGCTGTTTACCGAATTGTAGCAAGGATGATGAAATGAAACAGACCGTGCTTGATAGCACGGTCTGTTGAAGATGGATGCGTCAGGACCCCAGAGGAGGTATTAATTTATACTCGTCATACTTCAAGTTGCATGTGCGTTGGCTGCGTTCAGTCACCCGAATCACTTACTTGAGTAAGCTCATCGGGATTCTTTCTCTTGCCGCCTGCCTGAAACTCGAGTTATTTAGAGGATAGGTGTGAATTCTGCTGGCAGAATTACAGGGCTTTAACGTTTGAACGGCTGACTTTGCAGTTCTTGGTATCC
The DNA here is from genome assembly GCF_009931295.1 of Pectobacterium odoriferum. Classification (NCBI taxonomy): domain Bacteria; kingdom Pseudomonadati; phylum Pseudomonadota; class Gammaproteobacteria; order Enterobacterales; family Pectobacteriaceae; genus Pectobacterium; species Pectobacterium odoriferum. The sequence continues at coordinate 1,289,515 of NZ_CP034938.1, forward strand.
CAGAATTCTCCGTATTTATCGGACTTTCCTTTCCCTTTTTCTACACCGTTAAACTCTTCACATACCGGCGGTTTACCTTCTTTGTAGCCTTTAATACGCAAATCGCGGATGTCAGCGACATCGCCAAAGTTACGGTTTACGCCAGCGATGCTGTCGATGGTACCGTTAACGGTTGCGCTGATGATGGTGAGGTTACGTGGGCCGCCGTTGTTGGTGCAGTCACCGCAAGAACGCCACAGTTTGCCGTGTTGACCGGTCAGGGTGAAGTTACCTTGAACGATCGTGTGGCTGTTTTTGGCATTCTGTTGCAGCACTTTGTCCGGCTTACCGCCAGGGCCATTGGTGGTGTTATGTGCCACACCGCCGACGATGGTCATGGTTTTGCCGTTGTTGGTTGCTGCATCTTCACAGATGTCTTCCCAGATCACGTTTTCAATACGGCAGTCGCCGCTTGCGCAGTGGATGCCATCAGAACCGCCTTTTGCCGAGATGCGCAGGTTCTTGATACTCGCGTTTTCCAGAGTGATAACAGGAGGTTGCTTATCACTGTCACCGCTACAGCTCAGACCCAGAGTAATCCCACCGCAGTCGACAGATTTGTTTTTGATTACCGCGCCGGCTTTACATTCAGGGCTTGCTGCCTTAAGCGGCGCTGCACGCAATGGTGCTGGTGCCGTTGAGGCGGCATTAGATTTCAGGACACTCTTATTGCCGCTAACGGTATCCACCCAATACCAATAGTCTGACTGTGGATTGGCGGTTAAATCGGTAAAGGTTCTGTCTGTGGAGTTGAGCTCTGCGATTTTTTCGCTGCCAGCCTGAGCACTACTAGTGCTGCGATACACATCCTGGCGAACAACGTTGCCTGCATCGGTAGACCAGCTTAAATAGGTAGCATTATCTTTTTTCAGCAGCATCAGCATGGTGTCATCAGCCTGAGCCTGAAAAGAAATAACAGCGGTGCATAAAAATATCGGTGTTAAATACTTAAACATGTGTTTTTCCTTGTAAATTAAACGGATATTTTTCTCTTTATTTATTCCAAATAAAGAGGGAGTCCTTGCGCATCGGGAAGGATTATATAGCAGAGAATAATAGCAGGGAATATGAAATGAATAATAATTCGGCGATTTTATTGAGGTTAATCAGATTATTTAATTTAGCCTGTGATTATTTTATATTTAATTTTATTATTTATTTATTATTTTTTATTTAATAATTTTTTATCAAATTGATAAATGTTATGGGGTTTCTTATTAAAAATAAGAAAAATGAATGAATGCTGTGAAGAGGAGAAAAGCTTACCACCCGCTGGCCTCTGCGCATGACTGGATTCGTTTTGTTTCCACGTTTCGTTGATGTTTCATTTAATTTCCTGGTGATATTTTCACCATGCGTAAAGTTGGATGCTTTCCGAATAAGCATTGGAATAATTTTATGTAAATGGACTTTTCATTAATCTACATAGGCATGTGTGACAATTTTTTAGTTTCTATAAAGGCGTTTTATTTTTCTTATTAAGAAAAATGAAAGCGTAATGCCTTTTTGGGATGGAAAAATTGTGGATGCTTATAAGGTAAGGTTTGACATGGAATATCAATCAAGCAAGCGAGTTTTATCATTATCACTGGGTCTTATCGGTTTGTTTAGCGCATCGGCATTTGCTTCTGATTCTCGAACGGTGAGTGAACCGAAAGCACCGTCTTCTTGTACGGTACTGAAAGCGGACAGTAGTACGGCCACGAGTACAATTCAAAAAGCGTTGAATAATTGCGGGCAAGGAAAAGCGGTAAAGCTGAGCGCAGGGAGTTCATCCATTTTTCTGAGCGGTCCGCTTTCTCTACCTTCTGGCGTGAGCTTATTAATCGACAAAGGGGTGACGCTGCGGGCTGTGAATAACGCCAAGTCTTTTGAAAATGCGCCCTCATCCTGTGGCGTGGTCGATAAGAATGGCAAAGGCTGCGATGCATTTATTACCGCCATAAGCACGACGAATAGCGGAATCTATGGGCCGGGCACCATTGATGGGCAGGGGGGCGTGAAGCTTCAGGATAAAAAAGTAAGCTGGTGGGATCTGGCCGCCGATGCCAAAGTGAAAAAGCTGAAACAGAATACCCCCCGGCTGATTCAGATTAATAAGAGCAAGAACTTCACGCTGTATAACGTTTCCTTAATCAACTCCCCGAATTTCCACGTCGTGTTCAGCGATGGTGATGGTTTTACCGCATGGAAAACCACGATCAAAACGCCGTCCACCGCCAGAAACACCGATGGTATCGATCCGATGTCGTCAAAGAACATCACCATTGCCCACAGTAATATTTCGACGGGCGACGATAATGTGGCGATCAAAGCCTATAAAGGGCGTTCTGAGACACGCAATATTTCCATTTTGCATAATGAATTTGGAACGGGACATGGCATGTCGATCGGTAGCGAAACGATGGGAGTTTATAACGTGACGGTCGATGATCTGGTTATGACTGGCACCACGAATGGCTTACGTATTAAAAGCGACAAATCAGCAGCCGGCGTTGTCAATGGTGTTCGGTATAGCAACGTAGTCATGAAGAACGTGGCGAAACCGATCGTGATTGACACGGTATATGAGAAAAAAGAGGGAAGTAATGTTCCTGACTGGAGCGATATTACGTTTAAGGATATTACGTCTCAAACCAAAGGTGTGGTGGTGCTGAACGGCGAGAATGCGAAAAAGCCGATAGAAGTGACGATGAAGAACGTCAAACTGACGAGCGACAGCACATGGCAAATCAAGAACGTCAACGTTAAGAAATAACGCAGTGACGAAATCGTTCTGTCATGACAGCGCCGCACGGTTATCCCGTGCGGCGCTGCTGTTTGTGCACTCGTTGTTACGTGCGAGAGTTTAACGCTCACGCAGCGCTTCATTGACCTTATTCAGTGGTTTAATCAGATAGTCCAGCACGCTTTTTTGGCCGGTTTTTATCTCCACGCTGGCGACCATACCGGGCACGATGGGGAATTTTTCCCCGGCTTTGTTGGTCAGCTCCGCCTGCGTGGTGCGCACATAGATTCGATAATAAAACTGATCGCGCCTGACTTCGTCCTGAAGGGTATCGGGTGACACGCTTTCGACTTCGCCCGTTAAATTGCCGTAGATGGAAGAATCATAGGCGGTGATTTTTACCGTAGCGGGCAAACCCGGCCGGATATAGGCAATATCGCGTGGGTTGATGCGCGTTTCGATCAGCAATTGGTCTTCCAGCGGCACGATCTCCATCAACTTGCCGCCCGGTTGCAGCACGCCGCCAACGGTTGTTACCTGAATGTCTTTCACAATCCCGCGTACCGGTGACGTGATGGTGGCGCGCTTGAGCTGATCGGCTTTCCCGCTGACCACTTCCATCTGCGCTTCTAGATCGGCGTTGTTTTTGACCTGTTCTTCCCGCGCCCGTACAGCGTATTGGTTGTTGGCTTCGTCGATTTTGCCGCGGATTTCGCTAATCTGGCGGCGTAACCGGATCACCTCGACGGCGCTGGCGGCACCGCGCTGTACCAGCGGCTCCGTCATCCGCAGTTCTTGTTCCACCAGCCGCATAGACTGTTGCAGGTTGGCGACCGTTTCATCGCGATTGCGTAAGCGTGATTCGTACAGCTGACGTTCGCGTGCGGCCAGCGCGGGTTCCTTCATGGTTTCCGCGCTGAATGTTAGCGGTGCGCCGCTGAGCTCGGCGTGCAGACGTTCGGCGGACGCCCGCAGCGTCTGCACGCGGGAGAAAGCTTCGCCGTAGACGGACTGGAAGCGGTTGATGTCCAACTGCGCCAGCACCTGCCCCTTCTCGACGACGTTACCTTGTTGCACATAGATCTGGCCGATAATCCCGCCATCGAGGCTTTCAATCACCTGCGCGCGGGTCGATGGCGTGACTTTGCCGCTCCCGACGGAAACCTCATCCAGCACGGCGAAGGTGGCCCAGATAAAAAACACGATCAGCCCCAGTAGGCTGAGCCAGATAATAACGGATACGCGTCGACCCTGGCGTTTCAGGTCATCATGGATCGTGATGCTACTCATTGTGTTCCCCTTACGCCACGCTCTGTGCGGTATCTGCCGGTTTGCTGACCGCCTTCAAAATCTGGTCACGCGGGCCATCTGCCACGATGCGTCCCCCATCCATGACGACCACGCGGTCAACGAGCTTGAGCAGCGCCGGACGGTGTGTCACCAGCACCAGCGTGCGGCCCGTGAGCCAACTGCTTAATTGGTGGATCACGTGGCTTTCCAACTGTTCATCCATCGAGGCGGTGGGTTCATCCAGCAGTACAATCTGGGGGTTACGTAGCAGCATCCTGCTGAGCAGAATCATCTGCCGCTGTCCGCCGGATAAACCGCGGCCACCTTCATGAATGATGCGATCCAGACTGGAGGCATCCTGTTGGATCAGGCTGAGCGCGCCGCTAATGCGCAGTGCCTGCAACAACTCCTGTTCGGTGGCGTGTGGATTGCCGAGCATCAGGTTTTGCCGCAGGCTGCCGAAGAACAGGCGTGATTCCTGTGACAGGAAGCCTAGTTGGCGGCGGACATCCGCCGGATCGATCTGGCTGATATCGACGCCATCAATAATGACCTTGCCGCGCGTCGCGGTCGCCTGATTGGCAAGCAGCTTGAGCAGGGTGGATTTACCCGCACCGACCTTACCCAGCAGCGCCACTTTTTCGCCCGGTTTGATCTCCAGTTTGCCGATCTGCAAGGCGGTATCGCCTTTTTCGGGGTCGTAGCTGTATTGCACGTTGTGCAGTTGGAAGTGCCCCTGAAGGATCGGGCAGTGTGCCATTTTGCTGTCTTCCGGCCGATCCAGCGGTTTTTGCAGGAGGTCATCCAACCCAGTCATCGCGGTTTTCGCATGCTGCCAGCGGGAAAACACCATCGTGAGCTGCATGAGCGGGGCGATGGTGCGTGAGGAAAGCAGGCTACAGGCCACGAGCGTACCGGTGGTGATATCGCCCGCCATCACCAGATAGCAGCCGAAGACCAGCATGCCAGCATAGGTGAGCTGTTGGACAGTCGATGCCCAGCCGCTGAGCCGTGCTCCCCACACGCGCTGCTTCATCCCAATGGCGGCGCTGACTTCGTGAGTTTGCTCCCACTGGCGTTGGAAGTAGGGTTCGGCCTGCAACGCCTTGATATCTTCGATCCCTTCGATGGATTCGACCAGCACCGCATTGCGCAATGCGCTTTCACGCATCCCTTCTTTGGCGAGTTTCGCCATCGGCCATTGCAGCATCAGGCCGGGGATCACAATCAGCGGGATCGCCAGCATGGGAATAAACACCAGCGGGCCGCCGATCATCGCCATGATGCCGAGAAACAGCAAGACGAACGGCATGTCAGCGGCTGCCCCGACGGTCGTTGAGGTCAGCAGTTCACGCACCTGATCGATTTCCCGCAACTGAGAAATAAACGAGCCGGTAGATTTTGGCCGAGCCTCATTTTTTATCGCCAGCGCGCGGGCGAACAGCATGCCTGATACGTTCAGGTCGATGCTTTTGCCCATCAAATCGGAGACAACGGTGCGTGACAAACGAATGGCGTACTCTAATGCGGCGGCCAGCAGCACGCCGAAAAACAGCACCCACAGGGTGGGGATCGACTGCGCCGGAATCACGCGGTCATATACCTGCATGGAGAACAGAATTCCCCCCAGCGCCAGAACGTTACCCACGATAGACGCCAGAGAGATTTCCCCGATCTGTCGTTTGGCACCGCGAAAGTGTTGCCAGAACCAGTGCTTACGGTATGGTTTGACGAAATCATCGATGCGGGTATCGCGGCCGCGTTCCGCGATGCCGACCAGCACGATAATCCCCTGACTGTGTTTGATGAGCTCAGCCAGTTCGGCTTCGCGTTGAAGGTCGCCGCCGTCATTCAGCCAGTAGGTGGCAATGCCTTCATCATTCAATGATTCGATGACGATGACGCCGCCGTCATCGGTTTCCGCCAATACCGGTAAGATCTGGTTACGCCAGCGGAGTTTCTCCGTGTGTCGCAGGCTGATGCTCAATCCCATCAGGTGGCTGATTTGTTCTAACTGGCGGGCAATCGGCTGCTGTTCGTACCAGCGCATTTGCTGGCGTACCGACTGGGTATCCACCACCTGTCCATAGTGGGCGGCGGCGCGAGCCATCGCGGCAATCCAGACTTCAGTTTGGGTGACTTGTGTCATTGATATTCCTGCATATTCTTATCCGGCAGGCAAGCCGGCTTACAGCGACGGTAGCGTCTCGCCACTAGCTTGATGACGTTCAATACCCAGCATATCCAGCAGATTATCGACGGCAGCGGCATAGTTAACTGTCGCCTCCCAGCCGTCGTATAACGCGCCGATGCGTGAGGTTTCGGCCTGCAACACGTCTTGCTCAACGCTGAGCAGATCGTTCAGGCTGCGCTTGCTGAGTTTATATTCATCCTGATAGACGTTGCGGGTGTAGGTCGCGCTGGTAATTTGCTGCTGGCTGGCTTTTTCACGCTGCTGCGCACCGATGAGATCGGCATAGGCCGTGGAGGCTTTCTGATTCATATCCAGCTTCGCCGCTTCGACTTCGGCCTGCGCCGCTTCGCGCGTGCCTGACGCGGCATCAACGCGTGCGCTGACAGCCCCGCCCTGATAAAGCGGGGCTTCTACCACCAGCTGTAGCTGGTCATCCCAGTAATTACGCCTGTCGGTTTCATAGCGGGTACGGCCCGCCTGCACGGCAATAGTGGGAAAGTGTTGCGCTTCCGCCTGACGAATGCGGTGGCGCGAGGCCTCTTGCTTGGACTGCGCGCTTAGCACCGCATTACTCTGCTGGTACGGGAGCGCCTTGAGCGTAATCTTTTGTTGCAGCAGCGCACGGGGCAGATCGGGCAGGGCGCTGGGGAGAACGCCGGTCAACACGCTGAGCTGTGCCAGCGAGGAACGTTCCAGTGCCCGATATTGTTCCAGCGTCGCTCGCATACCTGCGATGCGGGTTTCCGCCTGTAGGATGTCGGATTGCGTACTGAGACCGGCTTCGGCGCGGAGTGTCGCGGTGTCTTTTACCAGACTCAGTGACGTGATATTGCGCTCTGCGGCCTGACTCAGTTCCTGATAGCGTTTGATTTTCAGGTAGGTGAGCAAGGTTTGCTGGCCGACCGTGGTCATGGTGCCGTAGAGCTGATAGCGGTAGGCGTCTGACAGGCTGTGCTGCTCATCAATGCTGCCGCCGGTCTTACCGAAATCGTACAGGAGCTGTTTCAGCGTAAGACCCGCGGTGGAATTGTTGCTCATCGTACCGCCAGTATCACTTTGATCTGAGCGGCCGACGTTGCCGTTCAGGCCGATTTGCGGGAACCAGGCGCTTTGCGCCACGCGCAGATCGGCTTCACCGACGCGAATTTGCGCCGAGGCCTGTGCGATTTGTGGGTTACGTGCGAACGCGCGGAGAATAGCCTGTTTGAGATCCAGACTCTCGACTTGTTGTTCTGTCGGTGCGGCAGACCAGTCAAACGCGACAGCCTGAGCGAACGTCGGCGGGCTATAGAGGAAAGGAAGGCCACAGGCCAGCCCGAGCGCCAGCCCGGTCGTCAGCACACAATGCGGCGTGTGATGGCGTAATGTGCGAGTCAAAAAAGCGCGATTGCGCGGAAAAAACCTGTCCCTGATAAAAATTCTGATAAAAAATGGTTTGTGCATCAATGACCCCTGTTTTCATCACTCTTTGTTTTAGTTCCTTTAAAGGGTGGTCAGCCTGTTGGTAACAGTGGTTTTCCCTAACTGACCTCCTTTCAACATCTTCCCCCCTTGGCAGGGGGAAGGTGTTAACACCGTTACACCATATTGACGAGCAGACCTTGCTGCACCAGTACATCTCCCAAGTTGTTGGCGTTATCTAACGATGAATGGTGGTAGACGTCGAAACGCTGACCATCAATATCGCGCTGTCCTACCGTGCTCCACGCCCCTTCGCCTGGGATGAGGTTCACCTGATTGCCTTCGCCCCCGACGATCAGCAGGTCATCCTCTGGTCGGTCAGTGACATTCAGGGCGCGGTCGAGATCCAGCGTGATGCTATTGGTGCCGTTTTGGCCTAAATCGAAGATCTCCACATTGTCGATTTTCAGCCCCAGCGCGGTGAGATCCAGATTGAGCTCGGTACCATCCAGAACCAGCGTATCAATGCCGTTGCCGCCATCGATCTGGGTGAAATCGAGCGTTGAGAGCGTAATGAGATCGTCGCCTTCACCGCCTTCGACATCTGTACCTGTTTGCACACTGCCGTCGGCCAGACTGATGACGACCCCGCCGATGGCATAAATGCTCTCTTCCACGTCGGTACTGGCGCTGTTGTCGATGGTGTGCGTCTCGCTGAGTGCGACCGCCGCCATTTTCGAGCTGACATGAAGGGGTTGCACATCGGCGCTTTCCCCAGTGTCACTCTGTTCGCTGGACAGCGAAGACACCTGAGCGACGCTGCTATCGTCAACATCCAGCGCCATCATGCTCATCAGCGGTAACCCGAGGGAGATACCGGAAGTTAATCCTGCGGATACGCCGGTGAAGTTGCCCGCCTGATCGGTGACGGAGGCTTCAACTGCCGTTCCCAACAGCGCGGTCAAAATTGCGCCCACGTTGAACACGTTGATACCCAGTAACGAGCTGCTGAATTGCGCACTCCATTTGCCATCGGAGCCGACGGTACCCTGTAGCGTCTGGCCGAGCAGCGTGACGGTTACCTTGGCCCCTTGCTGCACGTAGCGCGATGTTCCGCTGACAGTGATGCCGTTCGCTAGTAGGCCAACCGTGTTACCAATCAGCGATCCCACCGCATCAATACCCAACTGTGGCAACTGGTGCGTTTTCACGATCACATTGCTGCTGGTATTGTTGGTGTTGCCATAGCGGTCAGTGACTTTGACACCGACGGATAAATTGCCATCGGCGATGTTGAGCAGGTTAGCGCTCGGGACGCTGATGCTCCAGGTACCGTTGCTGGCGACAGCGGCGTTGAGTACGAGTCCGCCCACGGTCAGCGTGACGTTACCGCCTGCCGCGTTGGTTGTGGTTCCGCTGATGATCTGGTTGATGCCCGCTTCGGCCAGATTCAGATAGCCGTCTCCGCCAAACAGGGAACCGAGGTTGACCGTTGGCAGTGCATGAACGCCCACACCGATTGAGGCGCCCGCGCTGGTCGTTTTCCCTGCGGCGTTGGTCAGAGAGGCGCTGAGGGAAAGCGTGCCGTCGGTCAGACTGTTGAGATCGAGCGGAGGCAAGCTGACTGACCAGCTACCGTTGCTTTGCACCACGGCAGAGTAAGTCTTAGTACCCAGCGAAATCTGGATCGTGGAACCTATCGCATTGGTACTGGTTCCGCTGATGACCTGGCCCGCTGCTGCCTCGACTGCATTGAGCAGGCCGTCACCGCCAAAGAGTGGGCTGATGGTCAGCGTCGGTTGGCCGCTAATCGCTACGCTGACGGTACTGGTTTGTGTGCCCACGTTACCCGCCGCATCAACCAAACGAACGCCGACGTTAGTGACGCCATCCGCAAGGGCTTTCAAGTCGAGGCTAGGGACCGGCAGGCTCCAACTGCCGTTTGCACCGACCGTTGTGGTGTAGGTTTTACTGCCCAGCGTGACGTTGATCGCCGTGCCCGCGGGGACATTGGCCGTGGTCCCGCCGATGAGCTGCGTACTCAACAGGCTGGGGAGATCCAGGACACCGTTGTTGAACAGCGGGTTAAGGGTGATGGTCGGCGGCAATATGGCGATGTTGAGGCCTGTGCTGATACCCGTGCTGTTGCCTGCCGGATCGGTTACCGTTGCGCTGACGGTGAGGTTACCATTCGCCAGACCGGACAGTTGCAGCGGCGTGACGCTGGTGCTCCAGGTGCCGTCATTGCCGACGGTCGCATTTAGCGTCAGGGTGCCAATGCGTATCACGACAGACGATCCCGCGACGGCGTTAGTGGTGGTGCCGCTAATCGTCTGCGTCAACGCGGCTTCTGCGGCATTGAGGAAACCGTCACCGCCAAACAGTGAGCCAAGGCTAATTGTCGGCAGGTTTTTGGCAATAATATTGATAGCGTTATTGACCGTGCCGGTATTGCCGGAAGCATTTGTGACCGACACATTCAGCGTGGTACTGCCATCGAGCAGCGTGCTGAGATCGGACGGTTGCAGCGTCAGGCTGAACGCGCCTCCCGCTCCAACCGTAGACAGGAAGGTTTTACCACCAAGGGTAACGGCAACCTGCGATCCGGCGCTGGCATTGGTGACCACGCCACCGATCGTTTGCGCCACCAGCGCTTCTGCCGCATTGATGAAGCCATCGTTGCCAAATACCGGGTTGAGCGTAATCACTGGCTGGGCGAAATCGAACTTGATGCCAGCGCTGCCGCTGCTGCTATTGCCTACGCTGTCTGTCGCGGTGGCGCTCACAGTGAAATCACCGCTGCCGAGCCCTTGTAGAATACCCAGTACGCTAGGGGTGACGGCAGCACTCCACTTGCCATCCGAGCCGACGGTGGCTGTGGCGATTTGTGAACCTGAAATGCTGAGTGTAATGGTTCTGCCTGCCAGACCGGTGGCTGTGCCGCTAAGCGTTTGGTTGACCAGCAGGTCGCCCAGATTCAGCAGGCTATCGCCAAAGACCGGATTGAGCGTAATACTCGGCAGATTCTTGATGACTGCCGGGACGTTCACGATCTGGCTGGCGGTGTTGCCCGCATGATCGGTGACCGCGACGCCCAGCGCCAGCGTGCCATCCTGCAAGGCCTGCAAGTCAAGGGCAGGAACGGACAGGCTCCAGGCTCCGCCTGCACCGACGGTAATCCCAGTGTAAAGCTTGGTGCCCAACGTCACGGCAACCGTTGCGCCAGCGCCGATATTCACATTGCTGACTACGCCGCTGATAATCTGGCTGGTCGCGACATCCGCCGCATTCAGTGCGCCATCCGTGAAGGCCACAACAGAATCAATGACTGGTAGGGTTTTCAACACGTCAATATCGACCAGTTGATTCTTCACATTGCCGTGTGAATCGACGATGTCGACGTTAACCGCCAGCACGCCATTGCTTAAGCCAGTGAACACGTTCGAGGGCAGGGCAACGCTCCAGGCCCCGTTGGCTCCGACGGTGCCTTCCACTGTGGTGCCCAACACGGTGACCTGTACTTTCGCACCCAGATAGTTGCCAGTCGCGTTACCGCTGATGACTTGTGTTAACAGTGATTCGGCCAGATTGAGGATGCCATCGTTACCGAAGATATCGGTAATGCCTGCGCCGAGCGTCTTGTTCAGTGCGACATCCAGCGTGACATCAAGGTGTGCGCTATTGCCTGAGGTATCGGTCAGCGTCACGCCGATGACCTGCGGCCCGTCGATCAGGTTTTGTAAATTGGCGGACAGGACCGGAATCGTCCAGTTGCCGTCGGAACCGACGGTTGTCGTGCCTGTCAGCGGTCCGGCGGTTAACGTAACCGTGGCACCTACTTCGCCTGTACCGGTAATCGCCGCGCCCGCTACCGCTTCAGCCAGCGTCAGGATATTGTCATCGAACAATGTCACGCTGAGCAGTGGAATACCCGTATCGACGGTAACGACCTGTATATCCGTGGCGGTATTTCCTGCTGTGTCCGTGAGCGTTGCCGTAATGGTGTGGGAGCCATCGGTCAACTTTGCCAGATCGGCGGCAGGGACACTCACACTCCAGGTGCCGGTGACGGAAACCTGAGCGCTGTAGGTTTTTCCATTCAGCACCACGCTGACGAACTGTCCGGCCTCCGTGGTGGATGCCGTCCCCGTAATCGTCTGTGCGGTACTGGCTTCTGTGCCGCCCAGCACGTTATCACCAGCAAAAGTAACGATATCCAGCGTGGGCGCTACCGTATCGACCAGCACCGTTCTCGTGAGGCTCGCATCTAACGACGTCGCGGTGATATTGACGTTGCCTTGCGTGGTGAAATAGAGGCTGGCGGAAATGGTGGTACTCCAGAAGCCATTGGCGTCGGTGATGACGACAAGTGGTGTCCCTCCAATGTTAAGCGATACCGGGGTCATCACCGATGATGGGCCGATAGAACGCCCGGAAATGGTGACATTACCGTTTATCTCGCTGGCGTTAATGATGTTGTCGCCTGCTATCGGGTCGATCACCATCACCATGGGAGGTTGTGTCAGGTTGACGTTGAATCCCACGCTGGCTTGTGTCGCCGGATTACCCGCTTTATCCGTTGCATCGGCGGTGATCGTGTACGCCGTATTTGCCAGAGCCTGCAAATCGGCTGATGAGATGGTTACGCTCCATGTTCCGCCTGCGAGAATTTTTCCCGTGTACTCGACGTTATTCAGCGTGACGGTCACGTTTTGACCCACCTCTAACCCAGTGGAGGTGCCGCTGATGGTCTGCGTGGTGCGGCTTTCTGCGTAGTTGAGGCCATCCAGCCCAGCGAACGCGGTAATTGCCAGTGTTGGTGAGGCTTGTACGGCAAGGATCGCCTGAGAATTCAACGTAGTGCTGTTGCCCACAGCATCGGTTGCCGTGATGACGATGTTATGTGTTCCGTCAGCAAGCTGGCTGAGTTGTGTTGGGGTCAGCGTGGCTGTCCATACGCCTCCGCTAATCGTTGTGGAGAGGTTTTCTCCACCAAATGTGACCGTTACGTTCACGGCATCCCCCGCGTTACCACTCAGCGTTCTGCCCAGCAGAGTGCCCGCTTCCACGATACTCAGGTAGCCGTCGTCAAACGGGGTAGTTAAGGTGATAGCCGGTGGCGTGAGATCGCTGGTAAAGGTGATGGGAGTCGTACCGACGTTGCCCGCTGCATCGACGGCGGTCACCGTGATGGTATGTTGACCATCGACCAGCGAATTCAACGCATTCGGAGGGAGTGTAACGGACCAGTTGCCGTTACTATCCACTGTCGCGGTATAGCGAATGCCGTTGAGGTCGATCTCCAGTTTAACGTTTTGCCCGTTGCCGCCAATCTGCGTGCGGCCCGAAAAGGTCAGCGCAGATGCGGCTTCGGCGCTGCTCAGGATGCCATCGATGCCAAATGGTTGTACATCGACAATCGGGGCGGGCAGCGTTTGCGCCGAACTGACATCGAGCGCCGTGCTGGTATTGCTATTGCCCACCCAGTCGGTGACCTTGACGCTAATGCTGTAATTGCCTTCGGTAAAGAGCGCCAAATCGGCAGGGCTCAGATTTCTGGACCAGCCGCCTAACCCGTCTGCGGTGGCGGTAAAGGTGGTGACTGCCTGCGTGGCTTTGTTGGTCACGGTAATCGTGACTTCCTGGCCTGTGCTGGTAATACCGGTTTTACCCGTTAAGGTCTGGATGGCCTGAATTTCGGTGGTGTTAAGGATACCGTCGCCAAACGGCAGGTCCAGCGTTGCCACTGGCATGGTGGTGGTCAGCACATTTGCTGTGGCTGATGTGGTACTGGTGTTGCCCGCAGCATCGGTCACGGTGACAGTGAAATTCACTGAGCCATCCGGCAGGTCGATCAGCGTCTGGCGATCCAGTGATAACGACCAGCTACCGTTAGCATTCACGGTGGCTGGGAGGCTTGTGCCGTTAATGCTGACCGACACGGTTTGTCCCACGTTGCTGGTTAGCCCCGTTTGCCCGGATAGCGTCGCGCCCGGCTGTGCATCAGCCAGGCTCAGTTTGCCATCGCCGAACGGCGTATCCAGCGAGGCGACGGGAAGCCCCGCAATCACGCTGGTGAAGGTTCCGTTTCCTGTGCCCGTGTTGCCCGCGTGGTCAGTGACGGTGACGTTGATGGTGTGTGTGCCGTCACCGAGTGAAGTCAAATCGGCAGATGGCAGTGTCACATTCCACTGACCATTGGCGGCGACGGTGGCGCTGTAGGTGTGTGTTAACGTGCCGTTGGTGATCGAGACAGACACGCTCTGGCCTGGATCGATGAGCCCCGTTGTCCCCGTCAGCAGCTGATCCGCCGTGCTTTCTACCTGATTGAGTACGCCGTCAACAAACGGTGTGGCGATACTGATGGTGAAATTGGTGTGGATGACGACATCCAACGTACCGCCCGCGCTGCCGGTATTACCCGCGCTGTCTGTGACCGTCGCGCTGACCTGTACGTTGCCATCTGCCAGAATGCTAAGCGCATTGGCCGGAATGGTGGCGCTCCACAGGCCGCCCGCGAGCGTCACACCTGTCGTGGTGTAAGCCCCGATCGTAACCTGAATCACTGTCCCGACGGGCAGGTTGGTGTAACTGCCGCCAATGGTTGTTGCCGTCGCCAGCTCCGCGATAGTCAGGACGTTGTTGTCATAGAGCGAATCCAGCGTCAGTGTCGGGAGTGATTGCGTTTTTAGCGTGATATCAATGCTGGCGGCGCTGGCATTGCCTGCGCCGTCGGTCACGCTGGCTTGCAGCGTTTTCACACCGTCGCCCAACGCCAGCAGATCGCTTGCCGCAACGGTGATTTGCCAAACGCCGTTGCTATCGGCGACAGCGCTATAGACTGCCGTACCGACTTTTATCGTGACCAGAAGGTTCGCTTCGGCCTTGCCGCTCAGCGGTAGTCCGGCTAGCGCGTCCGCCAAACCGATGTCGCTGGTGTCAACCAACATGTCGATAGACAGCAGCGGTGGAACGGTATCGACCGTAAACGGATGCGTTGCGGTGGCTGGGTTCTGCGCGATGTCACTGACCGTTGCGGTCACATCCTGGCTGCCCTGCGGCAGATTTTGTACATCGCTGGCGGGAACGGTCGTGTTCCAGCTACCGTCAGCGCCAACGGTCGCCAGATACGTTTTGCTATTCAGCGTCACCGTGACGCGCTGCCCCACCTGAACATTCGTTGTTGAACCAGAGATGAGCAGGTCAGACTGCGTATCCTGCGCGCTGACGACATCGTTACCAGATAGGGTGGCGATGGTGATGGCTGGCAGGTTAGTCGCATCGGTGATGACGGTAATGCTATGCGTCGCTGAACCGGGGTTGCCGCTCACATCCGTTACGCTGGCACTCACGGTTTGTTTACCATCAGGGATGTTGCCGACATCCGTTGCGGGCACCTGTACGCTCCAACTGCCATCGGCCCCCACGGTGGCGAAGTAAATTCCACCGTTGAGCGTGATAGTAACTTGCTGGCCCTGTTCCACATTCTGGCTGCTGCCGCTGATGGTCAACGGTAAGCCAGATTCGGCCAGATTGAGGTAATCATCGGTCGACAGTGTGGCTATCGTCAGGATCGGTGCTTTAGCCGGATCGGTATCCAGCGTAATCGAATGGCTTACCGTACCGGTGTTTCCGGCGACATCGGTCAAGGTGGCGGTGATTGCCGTCATGCCGTTCGGCATGTTTTGCAAGTCGCCGGCAGGCACGGTAACGTGCCAGGTACCATCGGCCTGCGCCAGCCCTTGATAGATCTGCCCATTGATAGTGACGTTAACAATGATGGGGCGGCCGCTGTCGTTGAGGGGCGATGTGCCGGTGATTTCCAGCGGCAGCAGGCTTTCCGCGATGTTGATGATATCGTCAATGCCAATCGGGTTGATGGTCAGCACTGGCGGCGTCAAGTCAACAAATGCGCTGCCCTGAACGGTGGACGTATTGCCTGCCGCATCGCTGACGGTAACGGAAATATTGAGTAGTCCGTCTGCCAGCGGAGTCAGAACGCTCGGTGACAGTTGAAGGCTCCAGTTACCGTTGCTGTCAACCATGCCGGAATAGACCGTGGTGCCAATGGTGATGCTGACGGTTTGCCCGGAGCCGCGCAGGCCCGTCGTACCGGAAAGCGTTTGTCCGGTCTGTGCGTCGCTGAGATTCAGGTAACCGTTGCTGAATGGCATATGCAGCGATGCCACTGGTGGATTATTGATGCTGACGCCCAGTTGTTGCGTACCTGACAGGGTATTACCCGCCTGATCGACCGCCGTGACGTTAACCGTGATGATGCCATCCCCCAGCACTTGCAGATCGGCTGGCTGAATGGTGGCGCTCCAGGTCCCGTCTGGCTGTACCTGAACGGTATAGGTTTTCCCGTTAAGTATGACGTTGACGTCCGTGCCCGCAGCGACGTTGACGGCACCGCCGTTAATCGTAATGCCGCTTGCCGCTTCCTGCACATTTAGCTGGTTATCCCCGGTAATTGGCGCAATAGACAGCCCACTCGCGTTGGTATTCACCGTGACGGTGCTGCTGGATGTCGCGGTATTGCCAGAGACATCACTCACGCTGACGGTAATCGTCTGGCTGCCGTTAACCAGCAGTGCCATGTCGGCATCTGAGATCGTGGTGCTCCAGCTCCCGTTCGACAGAACCTGTGCGGTGTACGCTTTGCCATTGAAGCTAATCGTTACCGTCTGGCCTTGTTCAACATTTTTACTGGTACCGCTGATCACCTGACTGACGCGCGCTTCTGCTCCGTCGATAATGTTGTTGCCAGCGAAAGTACCAATTGTAACGACCGGTGCATTGAGCGGGCTGGCATCGACGCTAATAGTCTGCGTGGTGGTGGTGGTATTACCTGCGGCGTCGGTCAGACGTGTCACGATGCTGTAATTGCCATCGGACAGGTTACTCAGATCGGCTGACGGAATGGTGATGTTCCAGGTGCCGTCACTGCCGACGGTGCCGCTGTAGGTTTTCCCATTCAGCGTGGCGGTCACGGTTTGACCCGCGCTGGACGGTGAGGCGGTACCGGTTAGCAACTGATTGCTCAGAACCTCGGTGCTATTCAGGATGTTGTCAGCCGTAACGCTGGTGGTTGTCAACGTAGGCGGCGTACGTGCCACGGTTATGTTGCTGGTTAGGGTGCTGCTGTTTCCGGCCGCGTCACTGACGCTCACCTGCAATGCGGTGGTGCCATTCGGCAGATTTTGCAGGCCATTTGCAGGCAGAGAAATCGTCCAGTTACCTGCCGCATCCACGATCCCGGTGTACGTCACGCCGCCGAGTGTGGCGGTGACGGTTTGCCCTGGTGAGGCGATACCGGTTGTGCCGCTGAGCGTCTGAGTCACGCCCGCTTCTGCGGCATTGAGTATGCCGTCGCTGAACGGTGTGTTCAGCGTCAGCGTCGGGCTACTGTGGGTGAAGACCTCGATCGTACGGCTGCCGCTTAACACATTCCCTGTACTGTCTACCGTCGTGACGGTCAAGGTTGAGGTGCCGTCGGCCAGCGTGCTGACATCCGCTGCTGATACGGTGATGCTCCAGGTGCCGTTCGGTTGTACGACGCCAGCATAGCTTTTCCCGTTCAGCGTAATCGTGACGGCGGTGCCTGCTGCCACGTTCTGGCTGCTGCCGTTGACGGTGAGATCTTGAGAGGCTTCGGCTTGATTCAGTTTGTCATCGCCCGCGACGGTATCGATGGCGATACCGCTCAGGGAGGTGTTCACCGTAATTGTCTGGCTAAGCGTTGCGGGGTTACCGCTGACGTCGTTGACGCCAATCGTGACGGTATGCGCGCCTTGTGCCAGATGAAGGAGATCGACAGACGGTACGCTGACGCGCCATTGGCCGTTGCTGTCAACCGTTGCGGTGTAGGTGTTGTCGCCGAGCGTCACGGTAACGCGCTGCCCCGCCTCGACATTCAGGCTGCTGCCGCTGATGATTTGCGCGACGTTGATTTCCCCCCCGTCGATGATGTTATTGAGCGCGATGGCATTGACGGTGAGCAGCGGCAAATTGGCCGGATTGGCATCCAGCGTTAATGATCCTGTGCTGGTGGCGCTGTTGCCTGATGCACTAGTCAATGATGCTGTCACCGTGTAATTGCCGTCAGCCAGAGCCTGAAGGTCGGCGGCGGGAATGGTGGTGCTCCAACTACCGTCAACCTGAATTTGCGCCTGATAATTTTTATTGTTGACCGTGACAGTGACGGTGCGCCCGGCTTCTGACTGTAGCGCGTTACCGGAGATCACCTGATCGTTCAGGCTTTCGGCGGCGTTGATGATGCCGTCGCTGGTCAGTGGTTTCAGCGTTAGAAGAGGGCGAACCATATCGACGGTAATATCGCGAATGCCCTGTATGCTGTTGCCCGCGGTATCCGTCGCTTCTACGCGGATGGTCTGTACGCCGGTTGGCAGAAGTTGCAGGTCGGCGGCGGGAAGCGCGGCACTCCAGTTCCCCTGATTATCCACGGTTGCTGTATAGGTTTTGCCGTTCAGCGTGACAATGACGCTCTGGCCCCCTCCGGCAATCCCGGTTTTCCCTGTCAGGTTCTGCCCGCTGGCTGATTCGATGATGTTCAGTATGCCGTCGCCGAAAGGCTGGTCAATCGTTGGCTGTGGTAGGTTGTTAATATGGATATCAACATCGCGGCTGGCGGTGACAGGGGCATCACCGGGGTTGGCGACGCTGGCGGTAATGGTTGCTGTGCCATCCGGTAAGGCAAGTATGTCACTGCTGCCGATCGTAACGCTCCAACTCCCGTTTGCGGCGATCGTACCGATATAGGCCTTGCCATTGAGCGTAACGGTGACACTTTCTCCTGGGGTGACGTTGACCGTCGAACCCGAAATCGTCAGCGGCTGTGAGGCTTCGAGGCGGTTGATCTGGTTATCAATCGCGACAATGCTGATGGAGATGCTGTCATTGTCCATATCAACATTGGACCAGTTCTCATAGCTTCCCGCATTTCCTGCCTGATCTGAAACCTGCGCACTGATGGACACGGTGCCTTCAGAGAGTTGTGCCATGTCTTCAGCAGGGATTTCCACGCTCCAGTTCCCACTACTCCTGATAGTGGCGAAGTAGAATTTTTTGTTGAGAAGAATGGTCGCAATCTGACCGGTTTCCACATTGGCGCTGGTGCCCGTTAGCCACTGGCTGACTTTGAGGTCGGCCGCGCTGATGACGTTGTTCTCATTGACGAAAGGGTTAACGAAGATCGTCGGTTGGAACGCGGGATCCGCACTGAGCTCAATGGATTTTTCGACGCTGACGGTATTGCCGACTGCATCGGTTAGCGAGGCAGACAGTGTGTAGCTGCCATCGGCCATGCCGCGCAGGGCCGCCGTGGGTAAATTGATACTCCAGTTGCCATTAGTGCCAACAACGCCGGTATAGAACTGCCCATCGAAGGTGATAACGACGGTGCGACCCGCTTCGCTGACTGAGGCGGTGCCGTTGACGGTCTGGTTGCTTTGCGATTCGACCATATTGATGGTGTCATCGCCTGCAATAGTGCCGATAGTCAGGGTAGGGGCCGTAAAGTCGGTTGGGCTAACAAACGTTTTGCCCGCCTGATTGCCCGCGGCATCCTGCGCGGTCACCAACAGCGTGTTGTTGCCTTCCGGTAACTGCTGGAGATCGGCCGCAGGGACGGTGACTTTCCAGCTACCTGCCGTATCAACCGTTCCCGTATAAGATTTCCCGCCGAGCGACAGGATGACGGTCTGCCCCGCACCGCTGATGCCGGTGTGGCCAGTAATCGTCTGGCTGACCTGCGCCTCTGCACCGTTCAGTGAACCGTTGCCGAATGGCGTATCAATCGTCGGTTGCGGCAGGGTATGAATGTGAACGCCGAGCGTGTGATTGTCCGTTACGGCACCGCTTCCCGCCACATTCACGCTGGCGGTCACGGTGGCATTGCCATCAGACAGCAACTGGAGGTCGGCACTGGGGATTTGCAGCGTCCAACTGCCGTCGGCGGCAACGTTCGTGGTGTAGTTCTTTCCGTTCAGCGTCACGGTCACCGTCTGCCCCGCAGGGACATTGGCAGTATTCCCGCTGATCGCCAGCGGTTGCAGGGATTCTGCCCGGCTTAACAAGTTATCGCTGGCGACAATGTTGATGGCGATGCTGTCGCCAGATTTATCGACGTTGATATTCTGGCTTCCGCTCGCGGCGTTGCCCGCTTTGTTACTCACATTAACGCTAATGCTGTGCGCGCCATCCGCCAGCAGGGCGATATCTGCGGTTGAAACGTTGATGCTCCAGACACCGCCGGATTGCACGGTGGCAAGATAGGTTTTTCCATTCAGACTAATGATGACAACCTGTCCCGCTTCGACATTGGTGGTGGTTCCGCTCAACTGCTGACTAACTTTTGCTTCCGCGCCATCAATGACATTATCGCCTGCGAAATTATTGATGGTAATGGTCGGCACGGTGGTTGCACCGCTGTCAATGGTCAGCGGGCGGGTAACCGTTGTGGTATTGCCTGCGGCATCGGTCAGCGTAACGGTCAGGGTATGATTACCGTCTGCGATAGCGACCAGATCGGTTGTTGGCAGCGTGACGCTCCAGTTTCCGTCGCTGCCGACGGTGGCGGTGTAGGGTTTGGCATTCAGCGTAACGGTGACTGTGCGTCCGGCTTCGCTAAGCGATGCTGTCCCGCTGACCACCTGATTGACGGCCAGTTCTGTGCCATTGAGGACATCGTCCTGAGCGATAGCGGAGACGGTGAGCGTCGGTGGCGTTGTATCCACGGTGATATTTTGCGTTATGGTCGCTTCGTTGCCTGCAATATCGCGGACGACGATCTCCAGCACGCTGATGCTGTTTGATGGCAGATTTTGCAGCACGCTTTTAGGTACAGTGACTGTCCAGTGCCCGTTGGCATCCACTGTTCCTGTCACATAGTACCCGCCGATCGTCAGGCTGACGGTTTGGCCCCTGCCGATAATCCCCGTTTCCCCGCGGATGACCTGATCCTGCGCGGCTTCGGCGGCGTTTAATACGCTGTCAGTGAACGGTGGTGTCAGCGTAATGGAAGGGAGCGTGTTGATATGTACATCCAGCGTGTGGTCGACGGTGACGGTATCACCACTGATTCCCTGTACGCTGGCACTGATGGTGTTACTGCCGTCTGATAACAGAAGCAGGTCGGCGCTGGGGATGTTCAAAGACCATTTGCCGTCTGCGCCTGTTGTAGTGGTATAGGGTTTTCCATTCAATGTGACTGTGACGGTTTGGCCAGCGGCAACGTTGGCCGTTGTGCCATCAATCGTTAGCGGCTGCCCCGCTTCCACGGCATTCAGACGGTCATCTGTCGAGACGATGCTGATGTTGACTGCTTCGGCGCTGGTATCCACCGTGATGGTTTGTGGCGGCAGCGTGGTGGTGTTGCCGGCTTTATCCGTTAATGACGCCACCAGATTGTAGGTGCCGTTAGTCAGCGCCTGGATATCACCGGAAGGAATAAGTACGCTCCAGGCGCCGTCGCTTCCCACTGTCGTCGTGTAGGTTGTGCCGTTAAACGTTATCGTCACGGTCTGGCCGACATCTGATAAGGAAGCCGTACCGGAGACAACTTGTGAGGACTGGAGCTCGTCGGCTGTGAGTCTGTTGTCTCCGGTAAACGGTGACAGGGACAGCTCCGGTGGCGTGGTGTCGACAATAATGGTGCGGTTGACCACGGTGATATTGCCAGCATTATCGCTGATCGTGAACGACAAGGCGTGTTCACCTTCGCTCAGTGCACGAAGGTCTGCGGCGGGCACGGTCAGGGTCCAGTTACCGTCTGCATTAATGGTCGTAGTATAGGTTTTCCCATTGAGCGTGATGGTTACGCGCTGGCCTACTTCACCGGTTCCGTTGAGGATCTGGCCGTTTGCCAGTTCTCCGACGGTGAGATAATTGTCGCCCGTAAATTTATCAACGGTTAGATTTGGAGGCAGGGTATCAATGGTGAGGTCGAGGATTTTCTCATGGATAACACCATTAGCACCCGGCACGCTCACTTTTAATGTGTAAATGCCGTCCTGCAGCCCAGTAAACGCATCTGCTGGCAGCGTAAAGCGCCAACTACCGTCGGCTGCAATGGTGGTGGTGTAGACCACGCCGTTCAACGTGATAGTGACCGTCTGCCCCTCGCTGACGCCGACAGTCTTCCCACTGAGAATGTGGGATTGACCGATCTCCACACGATTCAGGATATTATCCCCAGCGAAAGTATCAATGGTTAAGGATTCTGGCGCTGTAGGTGTTGTGGGCTTATTGTCGTCGCTTGATGAACCCACGGCGATTGCTGCTCCGCCGATGGCGATTGCACCCAGAATCCCCCCCAACGTGGTTGCTGATAACGTGCTGGTGGTGGTGCTGCCAATCAGCAATGACGTCATATCGCCCAGCGCGGTGTATTCGGGTGTAAGGGCAATGGCTTCCGCCGCGAGGGCCGCACCTTCTGCTGCCGCCGCACCGGAAAACTGCGCATGGATGAGTCGGGTGCCATCGTCAAAAACCAGCTCGCTGTGATAGCCCGCGGCATCCAGAGTAAAGAAGCTTTCATAGCGGACGGTGGTACCGTCGCTCATGTGCAAGATAAGATCGTTGCCGACACGCTCATAGCGAGACACCACGTCGGGTGTGCCATAGATTCTGACGGTGCTGCTTTCCAGCAGCTCGACATTTGTGGTTCCTTCCGGTACAGCTCTGATAAATTGACCACCCTGACGCGACAGGATATTTGCATTTCCCGCAATAACATTCATATCTGACATGAAATAGCCTCTTGCTTATCTGCAACCATTGTCTTAATACCTCTTCCGGCGGATCGGGGCCGTAACGGAAGACGTATGGGGATATGCACCACCAACAAAAAGCGGGGTGCTAAAGCCGACCTGGTTCAGAGACAAAAAAGCAGTAATAGTCAAATATGGCTAAATATATTGCTGTGGTTCCCTCTTCCGTGAGGATTAGGTTATCGGGATCATATTCACCCAATTCTTGATATTTATAGGTGTGGCTTAACTAAAAATCCAACTTTTTTGAAATGTTTTGAAAATAAAAAATATGACAATATTCTTACGTATTAAATGGCTTATCGGCATTACTTTCCTTATTTAATTATTACCACACTAACTATAATGTTAAATTACCATTCCTTAGCGCATCTGGTGGCTTGGTAATGCGCCTTTGTCCACACTTGAGTGAGGTGCTATGAGTTGCTCATCGTGAAGAGAGAGGTTTTATCTGGATTTGTTGTATCAATTTGTGTTTATTTTTGTTAGCGGTAATAGGTGAGCGTTAAGCGGGATGTGTTGACAGAAAAATGATAACGAAGTGTGATGATTAATCATATTTTCTTATGCGTTGTATTGACGATATCAAGCGTGGTTTTTGAATAGATGCCGTCTGGCGTAGTGCTGGATATGAGAATTATTCTTGATATCACGGTCATCCCCATTACACTGCGGGCGATTGTTTTCATCTGAGAGACCAGGTTGTTATGGAGTTGCTCCGCATTGTTTACCAGCAGTACCGTTGGCCCTTTCTTGCCGTTATCCTGCTAAGTTTGTTGAGTGCCGCACTGGGCATTGGGCTTATTGCCTTTATCAACCTGCAATTGATTGAAACGGTCAATCAGTCGTTGAGCGTATTGCCGCAATTTCTGGGCTTGCTGCTGCTCCTGATGGGCGTGACGCTGGTGTCGCAACTGGCGCTGACTACGCTGGGGCACCATTTCGTTTACCGCCTGCGTGGGCAATTTATCAAGCGTATTCTGGACACTAACATTACCCGTATCGAACAGATCGGCAGTGCCCAACTGCTTGCCAGCCTGTCCAGCGATATCCGCAATATCACGATTGCATTTGTGCGTCTGCCGGAGCTGATTCAGGGCATTGTGCTCACCATTGGTTCGGCCGCTTATCTGGCTTGGCTCTCCCCTAAGATGCTGGTCGTGACGTCCGTTTGGATTGCAGTCACGCTCTGGGGCGGTTTTATGCTGGTTTCCCGCGTGTATCGCCACCTGACTCAGGTGAGGGAAGCGGAAGATCGTCTCCAGAAAGATTACGAAACCGTGATTAACGGGCGTAAAGAGCTGACGCTCAATCGTGAGCGGGCGCAGAAGCTGTATGAAGAGGTTTATCAGGCCAATGCGCAGGATTACCGACAGAACGTGATTCGTGCCGACACCTTCCACCTCAGCGCGGTGAACTGGTCGAATATTATGATGCTGGGTGTGATTGGCGCGGTCTTTTTCATGGCAAACAATCTCGGCTGGGCGGATACCAACGTGGCGGCAACGTACTCACTGACGCTGCTGTTTTTACGCACGCCGATGCTTCAGGCGGTTGGCGCACTGCCGACACTGCTGAGCGCGCAAGTCGCGTTTAATAAGTTAAAATGTTTCGATTTGGCGGATTATCAGGAAGCGTTTTCCGCAGCGGCTGCCCCTGCTGGCTGGCACACGCTGGAACTGCGTGACGTGGTGTTTCGCTATGATGACTCCGGCTTTGAAGTCGGACCGATCAATCTGGTGATAACGCGTGGCGAACTGGTGTTTCTGATTGGCGGCAACGGGAGTGGGAAATCTACGCTGGCGATGCTGCTGACAGGGCTCTATACCCCGGTTTCCGGCTCGTTGCTGCTGGATAACCGCCCCGTTACGGCGGAAGCGCGAGAGGATTACCAAAAGCTATTTTCTGCCATTTTTACCGATTTTCACCTGTTCGGGCAGATGATGGGGCCACAGGGAACGGAGCCGGATACAGCGCTGGTCGATAGCTGGCTGGATCGTCTGAACATGCGGCATAAGCTGACGCTGGATAATCATCAGGTGATGAACTTACAGCTTTCTCAAGGGCAGCGTAAACGTGTGGCGCTGCTGTTGGCCGTCGCCGAACAGCGGGACATTCTGCTGCTGGATGAATGGGCGGCCGATCAGGATCCGCAATTCCGCCGCGTGTTCTATCTTGAGCTGTTACCGCAGCTACGTGCATTGGGGAAAACGATTGTGGCGATCAGCCATGACGATCACTACTTTGAACACGCCGATCGCCTGCTTGAAATGCATCAGGGAACGCTGTCAGAACTGACGGGCGACGCGCGCGAACAGGCCTCGCAGGATGCCGTCGCGCAGATTAGCCGCTAGTTCAGATTAGCGTGCCTGAATGCTGTGCTGTGAGCCATGGCACACCGTTAGCGTGAAGTCTGGCAGGCATATATTAATTCGTTAAATTCTGGGGCAGAATAAGCGCCAATGTTGGCAGGCTGCTAACAGAGTGGGCGTTTTTTACTTACAGATCAGGTGCCTGACATATCTGGTCTGCCACTTAACTCAATAAGTTGGTATCGGTTATGAAAAGGATATTTAACGCATTATTCGTTGTTGTTTTTGTTTGTTTTTCGTCTCTGGCAAATGCGGCAGAAAATCTGCCTAACATTGTCATTCTGGCCACGGGCGGTACGATTGCCGGTTCCGCTGCGGCCAATACGCAAACCACGGGGTATAAAGCCGGTGCGCTGGGCGTAGAGACGCTGATTCAAGCAGTGCCAGAGCTGAAAACGCTTGCCAATATTTCAGGCGAGCAGGTTGCCAGCATCGGCAGTGAAAATATGACCAGCGACGTGCTGCTGAAGCTGAGCAAGCGCGTGAACGAGCTGCTGGCACGCAGCGATGTTGATGGCGTGGTCATTACGCACGGTACGGATACGCTCGACGAATCGCCTTACTTCCTAAACCTGACGGTGAAAAGTGACAAGCCGGTCGTTTTTGCCGCCGCGATGCGCCCG
Organism: Pectobacterium odoriferum; assembly: GCF_009931295.1. Lineage (NCBI taxonomy): Bacteria > Pseudomonadati > Pseudomonadota > Gammaproteobacteria > Enterobacterales > Pectobacteriaceae > Pectobacterium > Pectobacterium odoriferum. The sequence continues at coordinate 1,314,954 of NZ_CP034938.1, forward strand.
GCAACGGCCATCAGCGCCGACGGCCCGATGAACCTGTACGGTGCAGTAAAAGTGGCTGCGGATAAAAACTCTCGCGGCCGCGGCGTTCTCGTCGTGCTGAACGACCGTATTGGCTCTGCTCGTTTCATCAGCAAAACCAACGCTTCTACGCTGGATACCTTTAAAGCGCCGGAAGAAGGCTATCTGGGCGTGATTATCGGTGACAAAGTTTACTACCAGACGCGTCTGGATAAAGTTCACACCACGCGTTCCGTATTTGACGTGACCAACGTCGATAAACTGCCAGCCGTTGACATTATTTATGGCTATCAGGATGACCCTGAATACATGTATGACGCAGCCATCAAACACGGCGTGAAAGGGATTGTCTATGCGGGCATGGGTGCAGGCACCGTATCTAAACGCAGCGATGCAGGCATCCGTAAAGCGGAAAGCGAAGGCGTTGTTGTCGTACGTTCCAGCCGTACCGGCAGCGGCATCGTGCCACCGGATGCAGGCCAGCCTGGTCTGGTTGCCGATTCTCTGAGCCCAGCTAAATCACGCATTCTGCTGATGCTGGCGCTGACGAAAACGACGAATCCTGCGGTGATTCAGGATTATTTCCACGCGTATTAATCGTCCGATCGGTTTGTAGTGTGGTAGCCCCGCCTTTAAACGCGGGGCTTTTTATACCCGTCATACTTCAAGCTGCATGTGCGTTGGCGTCGTTACTCGGCACGCTGACGTGTGCCTCTCCCCGTTGGGGCCGCTGCAAGCAGCGTTCAAACCTGCCTATGGCAGATTTGTCAGTCACCCGAATCACTTACTTGAGTAAGCTCATCGGGATGCCCTCGCTCGCCGCGTTATTCGGCCTTATGGCCTCACCCCTTCGGGGCCAACGCTTTGCGTTGTTCAAAACGCTAACGTTTTGTCCTGCAACTCGAATTATTTAGGGTATATTTCCTGTCATCCCATTTTGACTTTTGGTTATTCAACTTTTCGTTTCCACTGAGAAGTCACTTCCCTCTCTGTTGATTTTATCGGTATGATTCAGCTCACGACAAAGCAGGTAATCACCCTTATTTATCTTGATACCCGAAATAATTCGAGTGGCGGGACTGCCTACGCGCGTCCAGCTTGAAGTATGACGGAGTGGGTGAATAAAGAAGAAGGATACGTCATTACATGACACACCCCATTTTTATGGTTGGTGCCAGAGGCTGTGGGAAGACCACCGTTGGGCATCAACTGGCACAGGCGTTAGGATATGACTTTGTCGATACTGACCTGTTTATGCAGCAGACCACCAATATGACGGTGGCTGATGTGGTTGCGCAGGAAGGATGGCATGGGTTCCGCCAGCGTGAAAGTCTGGCGCTTCAGCAGGTGACGTCCAACCGCTGCATCGTCGCGACAGGCGGCGGTATGGTGTTGGCGGAAGCCAATCGGCGTTTTATGCATGAGAAAGGCACGGTTATTTACCTCCATGCGGATGCGGAGCTACTGGCTCAGCGGCTGGAAGAAAATCCGCAGGATAACCAGCGCCCGACGTTAACGGGTCGCCCTATCGCAGAGGAAATGGCTGATGTATTAGCCGCGCGTGAAGCGCTTTATCGCGGTGTCGCGCATCACGTTATTGATGCATCGCAGACGCCGGAAGCGATTGTGGCAAGCGTGTTGAAAGCGCTGCGCTCGTCGGCTGCATAGGTTGGTGAGGCGGATACTGGCAAAATAATCACCAGTCAGTGTTACCGAACACCAACTTTCAATGAATAGATCGTGACAGTGGCTCAACTCTCCTTTTAAGATGAATTTCCTGAATTTTTTCGATGATAGGTGCCGCGCTATGCTGAATGTAAATGAGTATTTTGCAGGGAAGGTCAAATCAATCGGTTTTGAAGGCGACAGCATTGGCCGCGCCAGTGTCGGCGTCATGGATGCGGGTGAATACACCTTTGGAACTGGGCAGCCAGAAGAAATGACGGTGATCACCGGAGCATTGAAAGTCCTGCTGCCTGGCGCACCGGATTGGCAGGTTTTCACACCGGGAGAAACGTTTTTCGTTCCGGGAAAAAGTGAGTTCAACTTACAGGTGGTCGAACCGACCTCTTATCTGTGTAAATACCTGTAATTTCTATTCTATCTCTGTAGAGTAGATCATTCTCGCCGCATTGTGTGTTACATAATGCGGTGTTTTTTTATGTTCATCCTGATTCATTCCTCTTGTTCCCCCAACGCGGTTAGCGCCTTAGCAAAGCTGTCGTTCATGATGTTCGTTGAATGGTTTATCTGGGGAGCTTGGTTCGTTCCACTTTAGCTTTATCTGAGCAAAAGTGGATTTACGGCGGGTGAAATCGGTTGGTCGTATGCCCGCACTGCGATTGCCGCGATTCTGGTGGGATCGCTCACCGATCGCTTCTTTGCCGCGCAAAAAGTGCTGGCGGTGCTGATGTTCGCTGGGGCGATACTGATGTACTTCGCGGCTCAGCAAACAGAATTTATGTATTTCTTCCTGCTGCTGTTGGCCTATTCGTTAACCTACACGCCGACGATTGCACTGACTGACAGTATCGCCTTCACGCATGTGGCCGATGTGGAACGGAATTTCCCACGCATTCGGGTATTGGGAACGATTGGCTGGATCGCCTTCGGTATCGTCTGCGTTTTTCCTGCCCAATACGCCACCGAAAAGCACCGGCAAGATGGATGTTAAAGTCATGCTGGCGCTGCCGGCTATCCGTCATGTCTTCTTCGTCTACGGTGATGCTTATCATTACTTCACGTACGCACTGCTGTTCCTCGGCATTTTACTGCACGGCGTGAGTTACGACTTCTACTATGTGACCGCCTATATCTATGTTGATAAAAAAGCGTCGGTACATATGCGCGTGTTCCATTCTTCTCTGATCCTTGCCAGCCAACATAGACTGAAAATGTTCAGCTATCTCACCGCATAAAAATAAATTAAATGAAATCATTTCCAGCATAATGCTCTGCCGAAGCATCTCCCGCTTTTTTGTAACTCCACGCATTACTTCCATATATGAGCTATTTTATTGAATGTTTTTTATTAATTATCTGTATAAAACAATGATGAGATTATTAGGAATAATCCCTTAATTGTTAAAATGTAATAGCTTATGATGCTCATCGATAATTTTAACTTATGGAAAATGATAAGTTTTTTATTCTTTTGTTTTTATTTTTTATGGTTTCTTATGTTGATTTGTTAACTTTAATTCTATTTGATGTCTTCTTTTACATCACGACTTGGTTGAACATATTAAATATTTTTTCGGGTTTTAAGATAAATGGCTGCGGTGGAATGTGATCGTATTCAAGTTTTATTTTGCTGTGCCGTTATGGATAGTATAACTATTCTACGCAAAGAGTCTTTTATGCTAAAAACGACGCGCTCCCGCATTCTTGCGGCCTGTTCGACCATTGTTGTGCTTTCGCTTGTTATTAATACCTTTCTTAACTACACCATCGCCAATAACGCGAATAAGGAATCGATCCAGAATACGCTGAATGCGGTAGCCACTAGCCATAGTATCGCTATTAGCGACTGGGTGGCGTCTAAAACGCAGATGATCTCTGCATTGCACGATCGTGTCATTACTGATGAGGATCCGATTCCGCTGTTTAAACAGATTGCGGCATCCGGTGGACTCCTGAATGTGTACATGGGCTATGCCAACGGCACGGCCAAGTTTGCCGATTCTGGCGGTATTCCTGCCGATTACAACCCAACTGTCCGACCTTGGTATCAGCAGGCGGTGAAAGAGGGCAAACCGCTGGTCACTGCCCCCTACGTTGATGCGGTGACGAATACGCTGGTGGTTTCTTTCGTTGCTTCCGTGGTGGACGGCGGAACGGTCAGAGGCGTAGTCGGTAGCGATGTCACGATGAAAAGCGTGATTGAAAACGTCAAAGCGATTAACCCAGCCAAAGATAGTTTCGGTGTTCTTATCGAGCGTAGCGGTCTGATCATTGCTCACCCAGATGAAAAACTGACGCTGAAAAATATCACCGACATTGCCCCTGGGATTGATCTGAACGACATTCTTTCAGCAGATAGCGCCCGCGATGTGGATTTTTCTGGGTCGACAAAGCTCGTGGTGGCAAAACCGATTGCTGGCACGAACTGGTTCATGCTGGTGGCGTTGGATAAAGCCGAAGCGACAGCGGGCATGCGTTCTCTGCTGTCTACCTCTGTGATCACGCTGGTCGTTATTGCACTGTTGGGCACGCTGGTGATTGGTTTCATCATCGCGTCAGCACTCAAGCGTCTGTTGCAAATCCGCGACGCAATGGATGATATCAGCAACGGTAATAACGATCTGACGCAGCGTCTGCCGGATGAAGGGCATGATGAAGTGGCACAAATTGCGCGCTCGTTTAATATCTTTGTCGACAAAATCAGTCAGGTAATGATGCAGATTCGCGATATCAGCGCATCGCTTCAGGTCGCGGCGGATGAAATCTCGGCGGGGAACAACGATCTCTCTGCGCGTACTGAATCTGCGGCATCGAGCATTCAGCAAACCGCGGCCTCGTTGGAAGAAATCTCTGCGGCGGTGACGCAGTCGGCAGGATCGGCGCAGCAGGTTAATGCGAAAGCGTTGCTGCTGTCGAAAGATGCCGGTACGGGCGGAAAAGTGGTGTCCGATGTCATTGTCACGATGGAAGAGATCGTGGTCGCGTCTGGAAAAATCGGCGATATCATCGGTGTGATCGATGGCATTGCATTCCAGACTAATATTCTGGCGCTTAACGCCGCAGTAGAAGCTGCGCGAGCAGGCGAACAGGGCCGTGGTTTCGCCGTTGTTGCTGGTGAAGTGCGCAGTCTGGCACAGCGTAGCGCACAGGCTGCAAAAGAAATTAAAGAGCTGATTGAATCGACGGTCTCCAGCGTGACCTCTGGCTCCGTGCAGGTTCGTCAGGCCAGTGACACGATGAATGAAATTGTCGGCGGCGTCTCTACGGTAAGCTCGGTGATGTCTGAGATCACGCATGCGGCAGATGAGCAAATGCGTGGGATCAACGAGATCAACAAAGCGGTCGCACAGTTGGATTCGATGGTGCAGCAAAACGCCGCGCTGGTGCAGGAATCTGCCGCTGCGTCGGGTGCGTTACAGTCACAGGCTGAAGAACTGAACGCCGTTGTCGGGGCATTCCGAGTCTAACGGGGTCAGATACTGAAGAGGTATTGCCCGCCGAACATTGGCGGGCAATCACCGACTGCATTAACAATCGGCAGTATTAACAATCGATGGCATTAACAATCAATGGTATTAACAATCGACAGCATTAACGTTGGGCTTCTCCGCCCAACGCTTCAATCAGATTCGCAATCAATGCCGCCAGCTCGCTGGTCATCAAAATAAAATCGGCATCAAACCGCTGAGCAAAATCTTCCCGATCGATATCGTCATTTTGTTCCCGCAGCGTATCAGAGAACTTCAACCGTTTTACCGAACCGTCCTCGGACAAGACCAACTGAATCCGTTCCTGCCAGTCCAGCGCCAGCTTGGTGACCAGCTTGCCTGCTTCAATGTGTACGGCGATTTCGTCGCAGACCAAATCCTGTTTTTTACAGCGGATAACGCCACCGTCTTCCAGAATGGCTTTCAGTTCTGCTTCATCCTGTAGCACGAAACCTGCTGCCGGTTCACCGGAGCGAACCCACTCGGTCAGCGTCAGCTCGATGGGGTTTTCCATCGTCAGCGGCACAACAGGCAGCGAGCCCAGCGTTTTACGCAGCAACGCCAGCGTATCTTCCGCTTTTTTGGCGCTGGCGGCATCGACCATAATCAGGCCGTTAACCGTATCGATCCACAGCCAAACCTGACTGAAACGGCTGAATGCACGCGGTAACAGGCTATGCAGCACTTCGTCTTTCAGCGAGTCTTTTTCGGTTTTTTTCAGCTTACGGTGCTGTTCCGCTTCCAGACGTTCAATCTTGGCCTGAAGGGTTTGCTTGATAACCGGGGACGGCAGGATTTTTTCTTCTTTGCGGACGCAGATAACGATTTGACCATTAACGACGTGCGTTAATGCATCGCTATGGGATCCCATCGGCGATACCCAACCCGTCTTCATCATATCCTGGCTGCCGCACGGGGTGAACGCGAAAGCGCTGAGCCGTTTTTCCAGTTCATCCGCAGATAAAACGTTATCTTTGGACAGTACGCTGTCCCGGCTTAGGCGGTAAATCATTAAGTTCTTAAACCACAACATGGTGTTATCCCTGACTGGGCGCGCAGGTTTGCACGCGGGTTTGTAATGTTGCGCGCATGATAACGAATTCGACGCGGTTATGTGGAATAAAATACTGGGATTCAGAGGAATACCTATCACGCTTTGAGTTGCAGCTGATTGGTTTCTCTGGTTATACCCGTCATACTTCAAGCTGCATGTGCGTTGGCAACACTTGCTCACCTCGGTCGCTTACTGATGTAAGCTTCTGGAGATTTACTGCGTCGGCGCCTGCCTGCAATTCGAATTATTTAGGGTATCTATCTATAAGTAAGAACGTTTCAGGTCGGTGACAAATTTACTCGGCCTATTTACAACACGCGGGGAGACATCATGAGAATCGGTATCGATCTAGGCGGGACGAAAACGGAAGTCATTGCGCTGGATGATGAGGGGCAGGAACGTTTTCGGCAGCGTATGCCGACGCCAAGAAATGACTACCCGGAAACGCTGCGGACTATCGCTACGCTGGTAGAGATGGCTGAAAAAGCGACTGGCAGCCGTGGCAGCGTTGGCGTGGGGATCCCCGGTACGCTGTCGCCGTTTACCGGTAAGGTAAAAAATGCCAACTCCACCTGGCTCAACGGTCAGGCGCTGGATCTCGATCTCGCCACTCTGCTGAATCGGCCCGTGCGGGTTGCCAATGACGCGAACTGTTTCGCGGTTTCAGAAGCGGTTGACGGTGCTGGGGCAGGGAAGCAGAGCGTCTTCGCGGTCATCATTGGAACCGGCTGCGGGTCGGGCATTGCGCTGAACGGTCAGGCTCACGTCGGCGGCAACGGTATTGCGGGCGAGTGGGGACATAATCCGCTGCCTTGGATGGATGATGATGAGCTACGCTATCGGCAGACGGTTCCCTGCTACTGCGGCAAATCTGGCTGCATTGAATCCTTTATTTCCGGTACGGGGTTTGCGCAGGATTACCAGCGCCTGAGCGGCCAGCCGCACAAAGGTGAGGTAATCATTGCCTTAGCGGAGCAGGGCGACCCCATCGCAGAACTGGCGTTACAGCGCTATGAACATCGTCTGGCGAAATCGCTGGCGCATGTGATTAACCTGCTCGACCCTGATGTCGTGGTGCTGGGGGGCGGAATGAGCAACGTTTCTCGCCTTTATCAGACTGTGCCGGAAAAGATTAAACAGTGGATCTTCGGCGGTGAGTGCGAAACGCCCGTGCGTCAGGCTATACACGGCGACTCCAGCGGGGTACGCGGAGCCGCCTGGCTCTGGCCGAAGACGGAATAATGGCTAAACGGCGTACTGCGGCGCCAGCCGACTGACGCCTAAGCCGTTAACCTTCTGCACTTTGATCTGTACCGGAATACGCTCTTTCATGGCTTCAACATGGCTAATGACGCCGATGGTTTTACCGGAGGCGTTCAGGTTATCGAGCGCGTCCAGCGCGATATCCAGCGTCTCGGCATCCAGCGTGCCGAAGCCTTCATCCAGAAACAGCGAGTCGATGCTGGCTTTGTGGCTGACCAAATCGGATAGCGCCAACGCCAGCGACAAACTCACCAGAAAGCTCTCGCCACCAGACAGCGTACGCGTATCACGCTCGGCGTCTGCTTGCCAGGTATCCATCACCAGCAGCTCCAGTTCGTCGCCGGGTTTCCGTTTCAGCATATAGCGCCCGTGCAGGCGAGAAAGCTGGAGATTGGCGAGATAAACCAAATGATCCAACGTTAGCCCCTGAGCAAACTTACGGAATTTATGCCCGCTTTGTGAGCCGATGAGCGTATTAAGGCAGCTCCAGTCGTCATACATTTGCTGGCTTTGGGCGATCTCATTAAGTAAATTTTGCTGGTTCTGGCGATGTTGTCGATCGTCAGCTAACTGATGCTGGAACTCGCCTTGCTGCCGCAGGTTGGTTTTCAGCGTTTCATCCAGCGCTGCCAACTGCTGCTGTGCCGCCTCTTGTGTAGCGTCTTCCGTTAGGGAGGTGGGGCGCTTTTGTTGATGGGCAAGCAGATCCCGCTCAGCCTGCTGGTGAAGTGCCGCCGCCTGCTGCAAGCTTTGGTTCAGTTTTTCCTTCCATGACTGCAACGCCTGACGTTCCTGCTCATCAAGCAGCGCATTGAGGAACGTCGTTTCATCAGTAAAAGTGCTTTGCTGTAAAGCCTGACTAAAGCGCTCTGTCGCACTTTCACGCTGGCGCGTGCTCTGTTCATACTGCTGTTGCGTGCTCGCTAGCTCTCCTGTCAGACGGCTCAACGTTGTTTCGGTTTGCTGCCGAGCGGACAGGGCTAGGTGGAGTACATCGTCATACTGTTGGCTGGTTCGCTGTAGCTGTTCGCGCACAGCAGCGATTTGCCTGTCGCCGAAAAGTGCCAGTCGTTCCTGCTGGCTTGTGTTGAGGAGCGCGAGGTGTTGTTCCAACCGCTGTTGCTGCGTCTGTGATTGCTGCTTTGCCTCGGTCACGCTGCGATTCAGATGTTGAAGATCGCTGTCCAGCGTGGCTAACAGAGGAATTAAGCGAGATTGCTCCTGCTCTTTGGCTTTCCAGTCTTGCCATTCGCTTTCGCGCTGCGCCAGCCAGCCATCCTGTGCGTCGGCCTCCGGTAGCAGAAGCCCGACATTTGCCAGCGCCTGCGTGATTTCCTGAATGTGTTGCATGAGCAGCCGCTGCACGTTTTGCAGCGACTGCTCGGTCTCTTGCTGCGTAACGTTTAGCGAAGTTTGTTGCTGGGTGTTGAGTGCGATTCTCTGGTCGAGTTCCCGCTGCAATCCCTCTGCGGCAGTCAGTAAATCCTTACTTTCCTGCCACTGTTTTTGCAATTGTTCGCGTGCAGTAATCTGCTGTCGAATGTCCTGTTCTTCTGCTTCATTTTGCGCAAGCCAAGCTGCGACCTCGTCTGGCTGTTCAAGCGAGTAGTTAACTTGTAAGTGCTTACTGACATCTTGCCACTGTTGCAGCAGGGCGTGATGCTCGCTATCGAGCTGAGCGATGTCCTGTTGCAACTGTTCCCGCTGTTGCTCTCGTGCGGCCAATTGTGCTGTCGTATTTGCCAGCGCCGTTGTTAACCGATTCACTTCCTGCTGTAGCGTCGTCAGGCGCTGTTGGGTTTCAGACGGCTGTAGTGCCTGATAACTTTCGATGGCTGGATGTTCGGTTGAACCACATAGCGGACACGCGTCTCCGGCCTGTAGCCGTTGCCGTTCGGCTTCCAGCTTAACGATCCGTTCTTCCTGTCGATACACCGTCTCCAGATCGACCAGATGTTGGCTGCGTTGCTCATGCTCAGACTGCTGCTGTTTCTTTAAAATTTCTGACTGGCTGATATGCTCTTGTACCTCACCCTGTTTGGCGAGGTACTGCTGCTTGCGAATATGCAGACGCTGGAACTGGTCGCTGATTGTCGCGAGCTGTTGGCGTTCAGTGCGCTGGTCAATGCGTTGATTAAACTGCTGTTGCAGGGCGGAAAGCGGCTGGTGCGCCTCCTGATGTTGCCGTGTCTCATCGTGTTGTAGGAACTGCTGACGGGTTGCATCAACGGCCGCTTGTTGTTCACGCCGCTGTGCCGCCAGCGTCACTGCCTCTTGCTGTAACGTTGCTGACTGTTCGCTATGCTGCGCCTGTTTTTGTTTCAGCTTCTGCTGCTCGTCCTGAAGCTGGCGCAACTGCCGAAACTGGGTGCGCCACAGAGGAAGTTGTTCTCCCCACTGCTGATGATGTGCGTATTGTTGGCGGTAAGACTGGATCTGTTCAAGCTGTTGTTTAGCCTGCTGCTGTTCCGCCGCTGTCTGTGTTTGTTTACTTTCATTCGCGTGCAGATGAGCCTGCGTTTTTGCCAGCTCGTCCTGTTGCTGTACTTTTTGCTGCACCAGCGTGGTAATGCGATGGTCAAGTGGCACAACCTGTTCGTTGATCACCTGCTCTTGTTGCTGCCGTACCCGTTTGTGCTCACTAACATCCCGCTCTGCTTTTTCTTCCTGCTGGCGTAACGCGGTTAACGTCACCTGCTCGGCGGCCTGTTTCCCGGTCAGTTGTTCAATATGCTGTGCCAGAACAAGAGATTCCTGGCGATAGCGCTCGCGTTCCTGATGTAGCGGCCTCAGTTTTTCTGCCGGTTCGCTGTGAGTTAACCTGTCGAGCTGCGGTTTAGCCTGCTGAATAGCGGATTCGGCACTTTCATGTTGCGCCTGCGTGTTGGTTAGCTGCGTGCGCTGCTGCGTCAGTTGCTCAAACCAGCGCTGCGTAGTCAGCACTTGCTCACGTTCGACGTTGCCCCGTTGCTCCTGCTGGATCAGTTCGGCAAGCTGTTCTTCCACCTGCTGGCGCTGTTCATCAGTTAACAGTTGAATGCCTGATGCGCGCGCCTGTAGCGTGTTCAGTACGACGCTTGCCTGTTTGTGTTTGTCATAGACGCGTTCGGAAATCAGGCCGTAAATATCCGTGCCAGTTAGTTCTTCCAGCAGTTCCGCTCTGTCGTCTGCTTTTGCGTTGAGGAAGGCGGCAAATTGTCCCTGCGACAGCATCATGGATCGCGTAAAACGGCCGAAATCCAGCCCCGTGAGCTGTGTGATCATCTCTTTCTTATCATTGAGTTTTTCACACAGAATTTTGCCGTCTTCAATGAGCGCGAGTTCGGCCTTGGGCGACTGTAAGTTGCCGTCTGGGGCGTTTCTTGCCCGGCGTTGGCTCCAGAAGGCGCGATATCCGACGCCTTTAACTTCAAACTCGACCTCGGCAAGGCACTCTGCGGTATTACGCGTCATCAGGTCATTCTGGCTGGCGGAAAGCAGGCCAAGCCGTGGCGTTTCGTGATACAGCGCCAGACAGATAGCATCCAGCAGCGTGGTTTTTCCCGCACCGGTCGGGCCGGTAATGGCAAATAAGCCATTGCTGGAAAACGGCTCCTGCGTGAAGTCGATTTTCCATTCGCCTTTCAGCGCGTTGAGATTCTTTAAACGCAGACTGAGGATTTTCATTGGGCAGGCTCGCTATTTTCCAGTTCATCAATAACCTGATTAAACAGCGTGCGAACACGCTGTTGGCGACCGTCTTCCATGTCTGTCTCCGTTGCCAGACGACGTTCAAAAACGTCATGCACGCTTAATTCGTTTAGCGTTTCCTTGTCCTGCTGGGTAATCGCTTGCAGGCGCTGTTCGCGCGTGCGGCGCAGCAGCAGTACTTCAACGGGCAGGTGCTCGGTCATCGCCTGAATGCGTTTTTGCATGTCGCTCAGATAATCCTGCGTGTTGAGTTCAATATCCAGCCACACGGGTTTATCGCCCTGATAGTGCTGAAACGCTGCCAGCTGTTGTTCAATATCGCTCAGGCTGCCTTTAATCAGTTGCATCGGTTGAGTGACGGGAATAGGCAGTGTTTTTACTTGTGCTGGCGTGTCTGGTGCAAAACTCACCAGACAGATGGACTTCTCGCTGTTGAGTTCATCAAAACTCAACGGGATGGGGGAACCGCTGTAGCGAATGTGCTCGCTTTGCGTCACGCGCTGCGGGCGGTGAATATGGCCTAGCGCGATATAATCCGCAGGAGGAAAAGCCTGAGCCGGGAAAGCATCGAGCGTACCAATATAGATATCGCGCACGGATTCTGAGGCGGTCGAGCCAATTGTCGTCAGGTGTCCGGTTGCAATAATCGGCAGCGGCAGGCCTAGTTTGTCGCGCTTTTGGCAAGCCAGTTGGTAACACTGCTGGTAGTGCGCGGTAATCGCTTCCTGTAGCGCCAGCTGTTTCTCATCCCCGGATTGCCCAGCTTTGCTGGTTAACACATCGCGCGGACGTAAAAACGGAATCGCGCAGAGCAGGGCGCCGGGCTGCCGCTGACGGTTTTCCAGCAGGATCACCTGTTGGGCAGGATCGTCGCTGGCGCAGGCAATTACCCGTGTGTTCAGGCAGGCCAGCAGCTCGCGGGATTCGTTTAGCATCGCGACAGAATCGTGGTTGCCGCCGAGAACGATGAGCTGGCAGCCTGTGCGCTGTAGCGCGACCACGAAGCTATAATACATTTCCCGCGCATAGCTGGGGGGCGAGCCGTTATCAAAAATATCGCCAGCAACGATAATGGCATCGACCTGATGTTGTTCCACCTGAACGATAAGCCAGTTTAGAAAAGCCTGATGCTCAACAGCGCGGCTTTTGGTATAAAAATATTGTCCTAAATGCCAATCGGCGGTGTGGATAATGCGCATCGTGTTCTCTCGATATTCATGCCGCGTGGCGGTGGATGACGTTATCATTATTTATTATGTGAAAGGGTGTGTCGTCGCCAGAGTGCTTTGTCATCGTAATGCCATGATTATATATAGCAGGGGGGCGGCTGTCGCGGTGGAATCAGACGTTTGGAAAGCGGCTCGAAAAATAGGATGTACGCGCTGTAACAATCGTGCAGAGAGGGCCGTGTGTTTTTCATAAATCTGTCATAAAACTGACGCATAATGCCTTTCGCCTGCTAACAGCGACGATGATTAACGACAGGATTAACAATGGCAAAACGCATATTAGTCGTGGAAGATGAAGCACCAATTCGTGAAATGGTCTGCTTTGTACTGGAACAAAATGGCTATCAACCCGTTGAAGCTGAAGACTATGATAGTGCGGTAACGCAACTGTCGGAGCCGTTCCCAGAACTGGTGTTATTGGACTGGATGCTGCCAGGAGGATCGGGCCTGCAATTCATCAAGCATATGAAGCGTGAGGCGCTGACGCGTGATATTCCGGTGATGATGTTGACCGCGCGTGGCGAAGAAGAAGACCGGGTGCGCGGGCTTGAAGTGGGGGCGGATGATTACATTACCAAACCGTTCTCACCCAAAGAATTGGTGGCGCGTATCAAAGCCGTGATGCGCCGAATTTCACCGATGGCGGTGGAAGAAGTGATTGAAATGCGTGGCCTGAGCCTCGATCCTTCCTCTCATCGCGTGACGACCGAAGAGCACGCGTTGGACATGGGACCGACAGAATTTAAACTGCTGCATTTCTTTATGACGCATCCTGAACGTGTTTATAGCCGGGAACAGTTGCTGAATCACGTTTGGGGCACTAACGTTTATGTTGAAGATCGTACTGTCGACGTCCATATTCGTCGCCTGCGTAAAGCGCTGGAAACCAGCGGACATGACAAAATGGTGCAAACCGTTCGGGGAACGGGCTACCGTTTTTCAACGCGTTACTGAGGTGATCGTAACCGGAGAAATATTAACGTGCTAGAACGTTTATCATGGAAAAGGCTGGCATTGGAGCTGGCTTTTTTTTGTTTGCCTGCCTTACTGCTGGGGCTGATTTTTGGCTATCTGCCCTGGTTTCTGCTGGTCGCGGTATTAGGCCTACTGTGCTGGAATTTTTATAACCAGCTAAAACTCTCTTATTGGCTGTGGGTCGACCGCAGCATGACGCCACCGCCCGGCCGCTGGAGCTGGGAACCGCTGTTCTACGGGCTCTATCAGATGCAGTTGCGTAACCGACGCCGACGTCGTGAGCTGGCGCTCCTGATCAAACGGTTTCGCAGCGGTGCCGAGTCCTTGCCCGATGCCGTGGTGATCATTACCGAAGAAGGAACGATCTTCTGGTGTAATCATCTGGCGCAGCACCTGCTGAGTTTCCGCTGGCCGGAGGATAACGGTCAGAATATCCTCAACTTATTGCGCTATCCCGAATTCACGAATTACATGAAAGGACAGGATTTTAGCCGTCCTCTCACGCTACAGTTGAATAATTCTCACCATGTTGAATTCCGCGTGATGCCGTATTCCGAAGGGCAGCTACTGATGGTGGTGCGTGATATTACGCAAATGCACCAGCTTGAAGGCGCCAGGCGTAACTTTTTTGCTAACGTGAGCCATGAACTGCGTACGCCGCTGACGGTGTTGCAGGGCTATCTGGAAATGATGCAGGAAGAAACGCTGGATGCGGCTCTGCGAGGGAAGGCGCTGAACACCATGCAGGAGCAGACCCGACGCATGGACGGGCTGGTCAAACAGCTGCTGACCTTGTCCCGTATTGAGGCGGCAACGGCAATTGATCTGAATGAAAAAGTCGATATTCCATTGATGCTGCGCGTATTGCAGCGTGAAGCGCAGACGCTGAGTCAGGGGCGTCATGAGATCGTTTTTCGTGTGAACGAAAGCCTCCGCGTGTTTGGTAATGAAGAACAGCTGCGCAGTGCGGTATCCAATCTGGTGTATAACGCGGTCAACCATACGCCAGCGGGAACGCGTATCGAAGTCTGCTGGCAGAAGATTCCACAGGGCGCACAATTTCAGGTCAGCGATAACGGGCCGGGAATTGCGGCCGAGCATTTGCCGCGCCTGACGGAACGTTTTTATCGGGTGGATAAGGCGCGTTCACGACAAACGGGCGGCAGCGGGCTGGGGCTGGCGATTGTTAAGCATGCACTCAGCCATCATGATTCCCGTCTGGAGATCATGAGTGAGGATGGGATGGGCTCACGTTTCGTCTTTACGCTGCCGAATCGGTTGATTGTCCCTGCCTCTCTGGCTGAAAATACAGTGAAACCTTCAGCCTGACGGAAAACGCTATCCATGACATCCGCTACTCGTATTGCGGGCGCTTTTTTACTGCTGCTCAGCGCGTTTTGCTCCGCACAGCCTCGCCAGATGTTGGCTGGTAACCTCTCCAGCGCGGGGTCGGATACGCTGGCTAACCTGATGGCCTTTTGGGCGGCGGATTTCAGCCAGCATTACCCAAACGTGAATTTACAGATTCAGGCCGCAGGTTCGTCCTCTGCGCCGACGTCTCTGGCATCGGGAGCCGCGCAGCTTGGGCCGATGAGCAGAGCGATGAAGGCCAGCGAAATTGAGGCATTCGTCCTGCACTATGGCTATCCGCCGCTGGCGGTGCCGGTGGCAATGGATGCGCTGGTTGTGTTGGTCAATCAGGATAACCCGCTACCTGGGCTGAACTTGTCGCAACTGGACGCCATCTTTTCGATTACGCAGCGCTGCGGTAACCACCAGCCGATAAAACAGTGGGGCGATCTCGGCCTGCATGGCAGTTGGGAAAAACGCACGTTACTGCGCTATGGGCGAAACTCTGCGTCGGGAACCTATGGGTTCTTTAAACAAAAGGCGCTATGCCGTGGCGATTTCCTTCCTCAAGTTAATGAATTGCCGGGGTCGGCGTCCGTTGTGCAGGCCGTTGCTGCGTCGACCGATGCCATCGGCTATGCCAGCGTGGGCTTTCGTACCAGCGGCGTGAAAATGCTGCCGTTAGCTGCACAAGGCACCGACTACATTTCCCCCTCGACTGAGAATATCCGCAGCGGTTTGTATCCCTACACCCGTTACCTCTATATCTACGTGAACAAAGCGCCCAGCCAACCACTGGAAGCGTTGACGGCGGCATTTTTAGCGCGTGTGCTGTCTGAAACGGGGCAAGCGCTGGTGAATCAGGATGGCTATTTGCCATTGCCGGAAGAAACGCGTCGTCAGGCGCGCCAGCTGATTGGCCTGCCGGAATAATTCCTCTTTCCTCGACGAATTTGCGATGTTTTCACGCTAGATGAACTTTCTTCATGTAACGTGAAAATTCTTCCATTGCCCTGTGATTCGCCACGTGACAGGATAGTTTTAAATTTAGACGTCCAGATGGCTAAATAAAATTAAATGTAATTATCCCTCTGGGCAAATATTTCATATTGAAACTATCTGTCAGTACGCTTCTTTCCTGAAGAATAGTACTGGCAACATGTCAGGAGCGACATATGGCGAACATCTTATCCCCTTTCCGTGCCGATACCGTCGGCAGTTTCTTGCGTCCGGCAGCGATTAAGGCAGCACGTCTTCAGCATCAGGCCGGCGAGATTGATGATGCTGCGCTGCGTAACATTGAAGATCGTGAGATTCTGCGTGTAGTAGAAAAGCAGCGTGAAGCGGGCTTGCAGGTTGTGACGGATGGTGAGCTGCGCCGTGCCTGGTGGCACTTCGATTTCTTTGCCGATTTGCACGGTGTGGAGCGCTACGAAGCCGATCACGGTATTCAATTCAACGGTATTCAGACCAAATCCCATGCGATTCGTGTCGTGGATAAAGTCGGCTTTAATCCTCAGCACCCGATGCTCGATCATTTCCGCTACCTGAACAGCATTTCTGGCGATGCGGTCGCTAAAATGACGATTCCAAGTCCTAGCGTGATGCATTTCCGTGGTGGACGAAAAGCGATTGATGCGACGGTTTACCCCGATTTGGCTGACTACTTCGATGATCTCGCGCAAACCTGGCGCGATGCGATCCACGCATTTTATGATGCAGGCTGCCGCTTTCTGCAACTGGATGACACCGTGTGGGCCTACCTGTGCTCTGACGATCAAAAACGCCAGATTCGTGAACGTGGTGAAGATCCTGCACAGTTGGCGCGGACCTATGCTGACGTGCTGAACAAAGCGCTGGCCGATAAGCCTGCGGATTTGGTTATCGGTTTACATGTTTGTCGCGGTAATTTCCGTTCGACCTGGATTTCTGAAGGCGGGTACGAGCCTGTGGCAGAAATTCTGTTCGGTGAAGTGAAGGTTGATGCGTTCTTTCTGGAATATGATACCGAGAGAGCGGGTGGGTTTGAGCCGCTGCGTTTTGTGAAGCCAGGCCATCAGCAGGTAGTGCTGGGGCTGATCACTACGAAGAACGGTGAACTGGAAGAGGCTGAAGTTGTGCAGGCGCGCATCGCGGAAGCGGCAAAATATGTCAATCTCAACCAAATTTGCCTGAGCCCGCAGTGTGGCTTTGCTTCAACGGAAGAGGGCAACAGCCTGACGGAAGAGCAGCAGTGGAATAAGCTGAAACTTGTCGTGGATATCGCCAATCGCGTGTGGTGATACCGATGAGATAGCGCTATCTCTGCAACAGGTATACAGAGGCTGGATCATACGATCCGGCCTTTTTTGTGGCCGTTATCCAGCTTTCCGTTCGCGACGATTTTGTGAAATATGTTTTTTTTATGATCAAGTAACGCATTTTATACCGATTTTTGTCAGTTTTATTGCAATGAAATATCGATAAATGCGCAAATCATGTGTTATGCAAATCAGGATAAACCAATTTATATTCTTATTTTTTGGCATAGTTAGGCTTGATGCTCTGGTTTTTGGATCTCTGCTTGTCTTTTTACGCTATAAACGTTTTACTTAGCACCCAATATGGCTGTGCAAAAAATAACTCCTCTATACTCGTCATATTTCAAGTTGCATGTGCGTTGGCTGCGTTTAGTCACCCGAATCACTTACTCAAGTAAGCTCATCGGGATTCCTTCTCTTGCCGCCTTCCTGAAACTCGAATTATTTAGAGTATATGACCGCCATCTTTCGTGTCTCCAGAGTGTTGACGCCATGCTTCGAGCTAGCCCTTTGTGAACGACTTCTGGCGGCGATAAACGACACCGTTTTCTTTTTATCGATTTGATACAGGCAACACGACATAACTATGAGTCATCGTTTAACTTCCAAAGATATTGTGGCATTAGGTTTTATGACC
This sequence comes from Pectobacterium odoriferum, assembly GCF_009931295.1. Lineage (NCBI taxonomy): Bacteria > Pseudomonadati > Pseudomonadota > Gammaproteobacteria > Enterobacterales > Pectobacteriaceae > Pectobacterium > Pectobacterium odoriferum. The sequence continues at coordinate 1,332,641 of NZ_CP034938.1, forward strand.
TTTGCTTTATTCGTTGGGGCAGGAAATATTATTTTCCCGCCTATGGTGGGATTGCTGGCGGGAGAGCACGTTTGGACCGCAGCGATTGGTTTTCTACTGACGGCGGTGGGTCTACCGGTGTTGACTGTGATCGCCCTTGCCCGGGTTGGCGGTGGCGTTGACGCGCTGAGCTCGCCGATTGGTAAAAAGGCCGGGGTGGTTCTGGCGACCGTGTGCTATCTGGCTGTTGGACCACTGTTCGCAACGCCGCGCACGGCAACGGTGTCGTTTGAGGTCGGCCTGGCGCCTTTGGTTGGCAACGAAGCCTCTCCGTTGCTGATTTATAGCCTGATTTATTTTGCCATTGTGATCGCGATTTCCCTGTATCCGGGCAAACTGCTGGATACGGTCGGCCACGTGCTGGCACCGTTAAAGATTATTGCTCTGGCGGTACTGGGTATTGCTGCGGTGCTGTGGCCTGCTGGTTCACCTATCCCAGCGACAGAAACGTATGAGCAACTGCCGTTCTCTAATGGTTTCGTCAACGGCTATCTGACGATGGATACATTGGGCGCAATGGTCTTTGGTATCGTGATCGTTAATGCGGCGCGCTCGCGTGGGGTGACTAGCTCCGTGCTGCTGACGCGTTATACCGTATGGGCTGGGTTAATTGCGGGTATCGGCCTTACGCTGGTCTATCTGAGCCTGTTCCAGCTCGGTTCTGTCAGTGGAGAACTGGTACCGCAGGCGCAGAATGGGGCAGAGATTCTCCATGCCTATGTGAAACACACGTTCGGCAACATGGGAAGCAGCTTCCTAGCGTTGTTAATCTTCATCGCGTGTCTGGTGACGGCGGTGGGGCTAACCTGTGCCTGTGCTGAATTCTTTGCGCAATACCTGCCGTTGTCTTACCGCACGCTGGTGTTTGTGCTGGGAACGTTCTCGATGGTGGTGTCTAATCTGGGCCTGAGCCATCTGATTCAACTTTCCATTCCCGTACTGACGGCGATTTATCCACCGTGTATCATTCTGGTTTTATTGAGCTTTACACTGCGTTGGTGGAATAGCGCTTCACGTATTGTGGCTCCCGTTATGTTAGTCAGTCTGTTATTTGGCATGATTGATGGTATAAAATCGTCGGCCTTCAAATCGCTGTTGCCAGAGTGGAGCCTCAACTTGCCGCTGAGCGAGCAAGGATTGGCCTGGCTGCCACCGTCACTGCTGATTTTATTGGTTGCGGTGATTTACGACAGGCTTTGTGGTCGTCAGGAAGTTACGGTACACCAATAATATCGTTAATGCCTGATTGCACTGGGGCGGTAGGGATAGCGTACTGCTCCAGCACAACGTTGGGTTTCTGCACCACAGGTTTTTGCCTGTGGTTTTTCTTTTTGTAATGTTCTCCTTATATAAGACAGGGTTGCTTATCAATGGAACAACCATCCTCTAAGCTCAAGCGTGGGTTAAGCACGCGGCATATCCGCTTTATCGCCCTTGGCTCGGCGATCGGAACCGGTCTATTTTATGGTTCTGCGAGTGCGATCCAAATGGCTGGCCCCAGTGTATTACTGGCTTATCTGATTGGTGGGGTTGTCGCGTATATCATCATGCGCGCACTGGGCGAAATGTCGGTGCATAACCCGCAGTCCAGCTCGTTTTCCCGCTATGCGCAGGATTATCTCGGGCCATTGGCGGGGTATATCACCGGCTGGACTTACTGCTTTGAGATGCTGATTGTCGCCATTGCCGATGTGACTGCATTTGGCATCTACATGGGCGTCTGGTTCCCTGCCGTGCCGCACTGGGTGTGGGTTCTGAGCGTGGTACTCATCATTGGTGCCATTAACCTGATGAATGTGAAAGCTTTTGGTGAACTGGAGTTTTGGCTCTCTTTCTTCAAAGTGGCCACGATTATCATCATGATCGCTGCCGGGATCGGCATCATCATCTGGGGGATTGGCAACGGGGGCGAACCCACCGGTATCCACAACCTCTGGAGTAATGGCGGATTCTTCAGTAACGGTGTGATGGGGATGATTCTCTCGCTGCAACTGGTGATGTTTGCGTATGGTGGCGTGGAGATTATCGGAATTACGGCTGGTGAGGCGAAAGACCCGCAGAAGTCTATCCCTCGTGCGATAAACTCTGTGCCGTGGCGTATTCTGGTGTTCTATGTCGGCACGCTGTTCGTCATTATGTCGATTTATCCGTGGAATCAGGTCGGTACCAACGGGAGCCCGTTCGTGCTGACGTTCCAGCATATGGGGATTACCGCGGCGGCAGGCATCCTGAACTTTGTCGTGATTACCGCGTCGCTGTCGGCGATTAACAGCGATGTTTTCGGCGTGGGCCGTATGCTGCACGGAATGGCGGAGCAGGGGCATGCACCGAAGGTGTTTAGTCGCATTTCCAAACGTGGTATCCCGTGGGTCACGGTGGTTGTAATGATGATGGCGCTGCTGGTGGCGGTGTACCTGAATTACATTATGCCCGGTAAAGTTTTTCTGGTGATTGCTTCACTGGCAACCTTTGCAACGGTGTGGGTGTGGATCATGATTCTGTTTTCTCAGATCGCCTTCCGTCGTCGTCTGAGCCCGGATGAAGTGAAGGCGCTGGCGTTCCCACTGCGCGGCGGCATCGTGACCTCCGTGTTCGGTATCGTCTTCCTGTTCTTCATCATCGGTTTGATTGGCTACTTCCCGGACACGCGCGTGTCGCTGTATGTCGGCATCATTTGGATATTGCTGCTTTTAGTGGGCTATGTCTGGAAGAAGAAGCGTCAGAACGCGGTAGCGGCACAGAATTAAGTTAGTCGATTGCTATCAGAAGAAGCGCTCTCATTGGAGCGCTTTTTTTGAGCCAATATTACGCTTTCGGGGCCGTCATTTGCTGCGCCATGACCCGCATATCGTGACCGGTTGGTATTTGATGAACGCGGAGATCGAACTCCGGTAAGATCGCAAAGATATGGTCGAAAATATCAGACTGAATGCTTTCATAATCGACCCAGGAGGTCGTGTTGGTAAACGCATAAATTTCCAACGGTAACCCTTCTGACGTTGGCGCAAGCTGCCGTACCATCAGCGTCATCCCTTTATGAATACCCGGATGGGTGCGTAGATATACCTGAAGGTAGGCGCGGAACGTGCCTAAATTCGTCAGACGACGGCCGTTCAGCGGTGATGTTAGGTCGGAGTCGGACTGTGCATTGTGCTGCTCCAGTTCGCTCTTCTTGTTCTGAATATAAGGCGACAGGAGCTTGCTGCGCAGCAATCGCGCCTGCTCGTCTTCCGTCATGAAATGCACGCTGGTGGTATCAATATTGATACTACGCTTGATGCGCCGCCCCCCAGATTCCGACATCGAACGCCAGTTCTTAAAAGAATCTGATACTAACGCGTAGGTGGGAATGGTGGTGACGGTATTGTCCCAATTTCTCACTTTTACCGTTGTCAGTCCGATATCGATAACGGCCCCGTCAGCGCCGTATTTCGGCATTTCGAGCCAGTCTCCCAACGTTAACATGTCGTTGGCGGAGAGTTGGATGCCCGCGACCAATCCCATAATCGGATCTTTGAACACTAACATTAGGACGGCGGCCATTGCGCCTAACCCACTAATCAGAATCAGCGGCGATTTCCCGATGAGCAGCGACACCACCATAATACTGATAACAATGGTGGCGATCAGTTTCAGACCCTGGAATATACCGCGCAGCGGCAACTGGGTGGCGACTTTGGTTCGGGCGGAAACGTTGAGCAGAACATCGAGGAGCGAGAACAGGGACAGCAGCGCAAAAACCATGATCCACACCTGGGAACAGATGATGAGCGCTTCACGGGTTTCACTCTGCGAGGGAAGCCACACAAAGACCTGAATATTCAGGATCACCCCTTGTAGCAAGAAGGCCAGCCGGTTAAATAAGTTGTGTTGCGTTAGCGCCTGTTTCCACCCATGCCCCTCGGTTTTTCCGGGCTTATTGAGTGAGCGCAGTACCATTCTTTTCAGCACAACCTGATGAAAAATCAGGTGAATGACGGCAGAAATGAGCAATATCAGCCCAAGAACAATCAGTAACGCAATGATGCTAGCGTGTTCTATTCCAGCTTCTCTCAGCCACAGCGCGAGATTTTGTTGCATGCGTTCTCCTTTTATTCCAATGAATTTGTCGTGCATTAACACGATGTGGCTTTAAGGCTAAGGATTTAGCGCCTATAGTCAACCTTTTGTATTAGTTAAGATATCGCAGGGAAGATGTGGTGAGATGTGGTGAGACGTGAAGAAGGACTGAGGGATAAATTGCGGACAAAGAAAAAGCCAGCTGCATAGCAACTGGCTTGGTCATCATATTACCATGTCGGCAGGATGAGGAATTACAGCTTGTCTGCGTTCTCAGACAGGTATTTCGCTACGCCGTCTGGTGACGCGCCCATACCGGATTTTCCTTTTTCCCACTGTGCCGGACACACTTCGCCGTGCTCTTCGTGGAATTGCAGGGCGTCAACGGTACGCAGCATTTCATCGATGTTACGACCCAGCGGCAGATCGTTCACCACCTGGTGACGAACCACACCGTTTTTGTCGATCAGGAAAGAACCACGCAGTGCAACACCAGCTTCTGGGTGCTCAATGCCGTAGGCCTTCTGGATTTCGCGCTTAATATCAGCAACCATCGCGTATTGCACTTCGCCGATGCCGCCTTTGTCCACAGGGGTTTTACGCCATGCGTTGTGAACAAACTCGGAGTCGAAGGAAACGCCAACCACTTCTACACCGCGTTTCTTGAACTCGGCATAGCGGTGATCGAAAGCAATCAGCTCTGACGGACAAACGAAGGTGAAGTCCATCGGCCAGAAGAAGATCACGGCAGCTTTACCGTTGATGTGCTTCTTCAGGTTGAAATTTTCGACGATTTCGCCACTGCCTAAAACGGCAGCTGCGGTGAAGTCTGGGGCTTGACGAGTTACCAGGACCATAATTACTCCTGTAGATAGCGGTTAATGATCGGATGATATAAAAAACAGCGATCAGTATAGGGATTCTGCCAGAATGAATACAGGAAAAGAGACCAATCAATGAGATAGTTTCTGTCTATTGAACTCATCGCTATTTCCTTTCAAGAGGCTAGATTAACCCTTTTGATGGAAAGGACAATACCCGTCATACTTCAAGCTGCTTGTGCGTTGGCTACTCTTACTCACCCCAGTCACTTACTTGAGTAAGCTCCTGGGGATTCGTGCGCTTGCCGCCTTCACGCAACTCGAATTATTTAGGGTATACGTCGCGTAGAAAAACGGAAAAATCGCGATCTTACAACTGCCGCGCTTTCGCTAATTGCATCATCCGTGGATAAAACTGCCAGAAGAGTGTTTCAAATTGGTGATAGTGCTGTTCGATATCCTGAAAAGAGCCGGACAGCGCGGCCAGTTTCGGGCGGCGTACTGACATTCTGTGCAGCACATCGGCGATAAACGGCAGCTCTGCGTAACGCGTCATCCAGCGTTCCGGCCACAGATAGTGGTTCAGGTTCTGAAAGCGTTCAGGTGTGTTTGCCAGATGCGGCTCGATTTGTGATTGCGCATCATCAATAAAGGCTTGCAAGGGCGTATCCGGCACCAGCTGTAGCCAGTGACGCGCAAGATAGTGATCCCACAGAACATCCAACGTAATTGGCGACACGCGGCGGAATTCATCGCTGAAGTACTGACGCGCCTGTTTGACTTCCGGCAGGCTGTCGGTCAGTGAATCAACACGACGATGCAGACGAATACCCGCGACGATCTCGTCAGCGTAGCTGTCCTGAGGGTTGCCGCGCACGAAATCCGCCATCAGATTACCTAATAGGGAGCTGTTGGCCAGCGTGGCCAGATGGAGATGGGCGAGAAAATTCATTGCGGTAGTATATACCCTTCATCTTTCGAGTGACAGGCTCGTTGGCTGCCCTCGGTTGCCGCCTTCCTGTATCTCGAAATCTATTGGGTATAATGCATTCCGCGACTCAGATGCTTATTTCTTGCAGCCATGCGCTTGCGGCTCTAGACTAGGCCGCCCATTTTTAATGTATTACAGCTAAGTGAATTGCCATGCGTGTTGCTGATTTTTCGTTTGAACTTCCTGAATCATTGATTGCCCATTATCCACAAGCGGAACGCAGTGGTTGCCGCCTGCTATCGCTGGACGGGCCGACGGGAAATCTGACGCACGGTGTGTTTACCGATTTGCTGAATAAACTGAATCCCGGCGATCTGCTTGTGTTCAACAACACACGTGTGATTCCCGCTCGTTTGTTTGGCCGTAAAGCCAGCGGCGGCAAGCTGGAAGTGCTGGTAGAGCGCGTGTTGGATGAACATCGGGTATTGGCGCACGTTCGGGCGTCAAAAGCGCCGAAGCCGGGCACAGAACTGTTGCTGGGCGATGACGAAAGCGTCAAGGCTACGATGGCCGCTCGACACGATGCGCTATTTGAGCTGCATTTCGATGATTCTCGCGATGTCCTGTCGATTCTGAATGATATCGGCCACATGCCGTTGCCGCCTTATATCGACAGGCCTGACGAAGACGCCGACCGCGAGCTTTATCAGACGGTGTATAGCCAGCGTCCGGGTGCCGTAGCGGCACCGACGGCGGGCTTGCATTTTGATGAGCCGATGCTGGCTGCGCTGCGTGAGAAGGGCATCGAGATGGCGTTCGTTACGCTGCACGTTGGTGCGGGGACTTTCCAGCCTGTACGCGTCGATACGATTGAAGATCACATCATGCACGCCGAATATGCCGAAGTGCCGCAGGACGTCGTTGATGCTGTGCTCGCGTGCAAGACGCGAGGAAACCGCGTAATCGCCGTTGGCACCACCTCAGTACGTTCACTGGAAAGTGCTGCGCAGGCCAGCCAAAAGGCGGCTATCGAACCGTTCTTTGGCGATACCAAAATTTTCATCTATCCGGGCTATCACTACCGCATTATTGATGCGCTGGTGACCAATTTCCATTTACCCGAATCGACGTTAATCATGCTGGTGTCGGCCTTTGCCGGTTACCAGAACACGATGTCTGCTTACCGTCAGGCGGTGGCAGAGCAATATCGTTTTTTCAGCTACGGTGATGCGATGTTTATTACGCACAACCCGATGGCCGAACAGGAAAAAGTGGGATAAACCCGCTTTCCACATAATAGGAACGTCACAGACCACGCTCTGTCAGGCGTTAATACATCATTACCATCAGACTGTTTTTCTGATGCCGGAGGCTAAGTGAAGTACGAATTACAAGCAACGGACGGCCGTGCGCGACGCGGCAGATTGATTTTTGAACGTGGCGTGGTGGAAACCCCGGCTTTTATGCCTGTGGGGACGTACGGCACGGTGAAAGGCATGACGCCAGAAGAAGTGAAAGAAACTGGCGCACAGATTTTGCTCGGCAATACATTCCATCTGTGGCTGCGTCCCGGTCAGGAAATCATGAAGCTGCATGGCGATCTGCACGACTTCATGCAGTGGCACGGCCCGATTCTGACGGACTCCGGCGGTTTTCAGGTGTTCAGCCTCGGCGATATTCGCAAGATTACCGAACAGGGCGTGCATTTTCGTAACCCGATCAACGGGGACTCGATTTTCCTAAGCCCGGAAAAATCGATGGAAATTCAGCACGATCTCGGCTCCGATATCGTCATGATCTTTGATGAGTGTACGCCGTATCCTGCCGATTGGGATTACGCCAAGCGCTCTATGGAGATGTCACTACGCTGGGCGAAACGCAGCCGTCAGCGTTTTGATGAGCTGGAGAATAAAAATGCGCTGTTCGGTATTATTCAGGGAAGTGTTTACGAAGATTTACGTGATGTATCCGTAAAAGGGCTGGTAGACATTGGCTTTGATGGGTACGCTGTGGGCGGTTTGGCTGTCGGTGAGCCAAAAGAAGATATGCACCGTATTCTGGAGCACGTTTGCCCGCAGATTCCAGAAGATAAACCGCGCTATTTGATGGGCGTTGGCAAACCGGAAGATTTGGTTGAAGGTGTCCGCCGCGGTGTCGATATGTTTGACTGCGTGATGCCAACGCGCAACGCACGCAACGGGCATCTCTTCGTGACGGATGGTGTAGTGAAAATCCGTAATGCGAAGCATAAAGATGACGTCAGCTCGCTGGATGAACACTGTGATTGCTACACGTGTCGCAATTATAGCCGCGCCTACTTGCATCATCTTGACCGTTGCAACGAAATACTCGGAGCACGACTCAATACCATTCATAACTTGCGTTATTATCAGCGTTTAATGGCAGGTTTACGTCAGGCCATTGAAGAGGGTAAATTAGAGCACTTTGTGGTGGATTTTTACCAACGCATAGGCAAACCGATTCCGCCGCTTGCTGAAAAAGACGTTGCCGCAAGTAGCTGATAGCCCGTTTGCTATGCATTGTATTTTGTTATGAATTGTATTTTGCTGTGAAGCGTTTTTACGATTATAAGGTTGATAACCTATCTTTTTGATAGCTTATCTTTTGACAAAGAAGAGGATATTTACATGAGTCTTTTCATTTCCGATGCTGTAGCTGCAACTGGCGCTCCGGCTCAGGGAAGCCCGTACTCGCTGGTTATTATGCTGGCTGTTTTTGGTCTGATTTTCTATTTTATGATCCTGCGTCCTCAGCAAAAACGCGCCAAGGAACACAAAAAGTTAATGGATTCTATCGGCAAGGGCGATGAAGTATTAACGACCGGTGGTCTGGTTGGTCGCGTAACCAAAGTGTCCGAAACTGGCTATATTGCGATTGCGTTGAACGAGACCAATGAAGTGGTTATCAAACGTGATTTCGTGGCTGCCGTGCTGCCGAAGGGCACGATTAAGGCCCTGTAATTTCCGATTTTTCCGAAGGGAACTGCCGTGTTAAATCGTTATCCTTTGTGGAAGTACCTGATGCTGGTCGTGGTGTTGTTCGTCGGCCTGCTCTACGCACTTCCTAACCTATATGGTGAGGATCCGGCGGTACAAGTTACTGGCGCGCGGGGAACCGCCGCCAGCGAAACGACGCTGATCCAAATCCAGAATGTTTTAAAAGAACAGAACATTACCAGTAAGTCGATTGCATTGGAAAATGGTGCAATTCTGGCTCGCTTCTCTAACCCTGATATTCAGCTCCGTGCGCGTGAAGCGCTCGTTAATGAGCTGGGTGAAAAGTTCGTCGTCGCACTTAACCTGGCACCTGCTACGCCAACCTGGCTGCGGTTGTTGGGCGCTGAACCGATGAAATTGGGGCTTGACCTGCGCGGCGGCGTTCACTTCCTGATGGAAGTGGATATGGATACGGCGCTGGGTAAACTGCAAGAACAAACCATGGACTCTTTGCGCAGCGATCTGCGTGAGAAGAACATTCCTTATGCCTCCGTGCGCAAGATTGATAATTACGGCGTCGAAATTCGTTTCCGTGATGCTCAAACGCGTGATGACGGCCTCAATTATCTGACGACTCGTCACCGCAATCTGGTTCTCAGCGGCAGCGGAAGCAACCTGCTACGCGCAGTGATGTCTGACGAACGTCTGCGTGAAGCACGTGAATACGCCGTACAGCAGAACATCAATATTCTGCGTAACCGTGTGAACCAACTCGGTGTTGCTGAACCACTGGTACAACGTCAGGGTGCTGACCGTATCGTCGTTGAGTTACCGGGTATTCAGGACACGGCCCGCGCGAAAGAAATTCTTGGTGCAACCGCTACGCTGGAATTCCGTCTGGTCAACAGTAATGCTGATGCGACCGCAGCGGCGAACGGCCGCGTGCCGGGCGATTCTGAAGTGAAGAACATGCGTGACGGCTCACCGGTGGTGTTGTTCAAACGCGTGATTCTGACGGGCGATCATATTACCGATTCGACATCGAGTACGGATGAATATAACCAGCCTCAGGTGAATATTTCTCTGGACAGCGCGGGTGGCAACACCATGTCCAACTTCACCAAAGACAGTATCGGCAAGCTGATGGCGACGCTCTTTGTGGAATACAAAGACAGCGGCAAGAAAGATGCGACTGGCCGTTCGATATTGGAAAAACACGAAGAAGTGATCAACGTAGCGACGATTCAGTCACGACTGGGTAACAGCTTCCGTATTACCGGCATTGATAACCCTAACGAAGCGCGTCAGCTTTCTCTGCTGCTGCGTGCGGGTGCGCTGATTGCGCCGATCCAGATTGTTGAAGAACGTACGATTGGGCCAACGCTGGGGATGCAAAACATCACTCAGGGGCTGGAAGCCTGTTTGTGGGGCTTGATCGCATCGATCCTCTTTATGGTCTTCTTCTACAAGAAGTTTGGTGTCATCGCGACCAGTGCATTGGTTGCTAACCTCGTGTTGATTGTCGGCGTGATGTCGCTGCTACCAGGGGCAACGCTGACCATGCCGGGTATCGCGGGTATCGTGCTTACGCTGGCGGTTGCAGTCGATGCTAACGTACTCATTAACGAACGTATCAAGGAAGAACTCAGTAATGGTCGCTCCGTGCAACAGGCCATTCATGAGGGCTACAAAGGTGCGTTCAGTTCGATTGTTGATGCGAACGTCACGACGTTGATTAAAGTTATCATCCTGTATGCGGTTGGTACCGGTTCTATCAAAGGGTTTGCTATCACGACTGCGATTGGGATTGCGACCTCAATGTTTACGGCGATCGTCGGTACTCGTGCCATCGTTAACCTGCTTTACGGCGGTAAGCGTATCAACAAGCTGTCTATCTAGGAGTGCGTTGTGGCACAGGAACAGGAATACAACATTGAACAACTCAATCATGGGCGTAAAGTCTATGATTTCATGCGCTGGGACACATTGGCATTTGCCATTTCCGGTCTGCTGATCATCGCTTCTATCGTGGTTATGGGTGTGCGTGGTTTCAACTGGGGGCTCGACTTTACCGGTGGTACGGTTATTGAGATTAGCCTTGAGAAACCGATCGATCTCGATGTCCTGCGTAGTTCATTAGAGACCTCTGGGTTTTCAGAGCCGCAGGTGCAGAATTTCGGTAGCAGCCGTGACGTGATGGTGCGTATGCCACCGGTTTCTGGCAGCGAGAACGAAGCGCTCGGCAACAAAGTGCTGAAGGTGGTGAATGATACTTTCCAGCAGCATGCAACGGTGAAACGTATTGAGTTTGTCGGGCCGAGCGTGGGGAGCGATTTGGCACAGGCGGGCGCATTGGCGCTGATGTCTGCGCTGATTGCTATCCTCATTTATATCGGTCTTCGTTTTGAATGGCGTCTGGCGATGAGTGCCGTACTGGCTTTGGCGCACGATACGATCATAACGATGGGGCTGCTGTCTCTGTTCTCTATTGAGATTGACCTCACGATCATTGCGTCACTGATGTCGGTAATTGGTTATTCACTTAACGATAAGATCGTGGTATCTGACCGTATTCGTGAGAACTTCCGCAAGGTTCGTCGTGGCACACCTTACGAGATTACCAACATTTCTCTGACGCAGACGTTGCATCGTACCATCATCACATCTGCGACCACGCTGGCGATGATTGTGATCCTCATGGTCTTCGGTGGCGCATTGTTGCATGGCTTCTCGTTGACGATGTTTATCGGTGTGATCATTGGTACGATCTCTTCTATCTATGTTTCTTCCGCTCTGGCGCTGAAACTGGGTATGAAGCGTGAACACCTGATCGTTCAGAAAGTGGAAAAGGAAGGGGCGGACCAACCGTCTATCCTGCCTTAATCTGCTGACTGTAAACATAAAAAACCCCGCATTGCGGGGTTTTTTGCATCTTAGCGCTGGGAAATATGTTTACTAGGGGGACTCGGTTGCGGCAACAGGCGGCGGACTCTGTATTTCCTGAACCTGATGCAAACGAACAAAGCCGAGTTCTTCCGGCGACAGGCCGCTCAGGCGCAATTCAATAATCGCTTCGGTTTTTGGTAATAGCGTGGGGGAGACGACAAACGACTGTGTTTGCGTGTCGCCCGTTAAAGGTTTCCCGCTCACAGGGTCGAGTCGTCCCCAGTCAAGCTGTGCGCCAAAGGCTGGTAGCCCCTTTGCATCAAGCGTGCGAATGTGCAGCAACGCGCTTGTTCCGTTAGCTTCAGTCTCGATATTGCGTAACGAGACGTTGAGTCTGCCAATACTGCTTTCCAGCACGGTGCTGGTTTGCGCGGCAGGCAGTAAATAAACGCCGGAAGTAGACTGAGAATTCAACGCATTTTGTCGCTCTAGTGCCGTGGCCTGATCGGTCAGCGTTTGTAATTGCTGATTGAGCTGACCTATCTGATTCTGCAATTTGGGCATCTGGCGCTGTTCAGCACACCCTGCGAGCAAAAGAAGCGCTGGCAGGAAGGTCAGTACGCGATATCGGGTTCTCATATCTGTGGTTCCCCTTTCGATGTTTTATTCATTGATCCGTTGATCCCTATTGCTGAGTTTAGCTGCGATTAAGCCTAAGTCATAGGTGAGACAGCTTTTTTCATCCTATTACCGGAAGAGATGCGAAACCCTTCGCAACGTGGATCAGGAGTTTTGGTTAGTCCGTTAATTCAGGGTAAACTGTCGCTACGTTAAGGATTACTGGTCAGGACACATCATGCATTGCCCGTTTTGTTCCGCTGTTGATACCAAAGTCATTGATTCCCGTCTGGTCGGCGAAGGTTCGCAAGTACGTCGTCGTCGGCAGTGTCTGGTTTGTCATGAACGCTTCACCACGTTTGAAGTGGCTGAACTGGTGATGCCGCGAGTCATCAAAAGCAATGAAGTGCGCGAGCCTTTTAATGAAGATAAATTGCGTAGCGGTATGCTGAAAGCGCTGGAAAAAAGGCCAGTCAGTTCTGATGACGTCGAAATGGCGATTAATCACATTAAATCTCATCTTCGAGCGACCGGAGAACGCGAGGTTACCACCAAGATGGTCGGGAATCTGGTGATGGAAGCGTTGAGAAAGCTGGATAAAGTGGCTTATATCCGCTTTGCATCGGTGTATCGCAGTTTTGAAGATATTCGCGAATTTGGCGAAGAGATTGCGCGTTTGCAGGATTAAGTCGCGTCAACGCGACAGAGATAAGAGGTTCGGGAATGAGCGCTTTTCAGGAAAACGGCCACTTGCCGCAGGATGAATTATACATGGCGCGCGCGTTAGAGCTGGCGCGCCGTGGCTGCTTCACGACAGCACCCAACCCCAATGTTGGCTGCGTGATCGTGCGTGATGGCGAAATTGTGGGTGAAGGCTATCATTTTCGTGCTGGTGAACCCCACGCAGAGGTGCATGCGCTGAGAATGGCGGGGGAACGTGCACGTGGTGCGACGGCCTATGTTACGTTGGAACCCTGTAGCCATCATGGCCGAACGCCGCCTTGCGCTGATGCATTGATTACTGCTGGTGTTTCCCGCGTGGTTGCTGCGATGCAGGATCCGAATCCACAGGTGGCGGGTCGTGGCTTGCATCGCCTACAGCAAGCAGGGATTGCCGTTAGCCATGGCTTGATGATGGCTGAAGCAGAAAAGGTGAATGTAGGTTTCCTGAAACGTATGCGGACAGGCTTTCCTTACGTGCAGCTCAAAATGGCGGCATCTTTGGATGGGCGTACTGCGATGGCGTCGGGAGAGAGTCAGTGGATCACCTCACCACAGGCGCGGCAGGATGTGCAGCGTTTTCGTGCGGAGAGCGCAGCGATTCTGAGCAGTAGTGCGACGGTGTTAGCTGACGATCCTTCTCTCACCGTCCGCTGGTCAGAGCTGGGTGCCGATGTCCAGAAACGCTATTCAGAAGCGGATATCAGGCAGCCCGTGCGGGTGATTGTAGACAGTCAGCAACGCGTCACGCCGCAGCATCGGATTGTTAACCAACTGGGGGAAACCTGGCTCGCTCGCGTGCAGGCAGATGAACAAGCGTGGCCGCAGGGCGTTGAACAAGTGATGCTACCGCAGCACAATGGCGGCGTTGATCTGGTGGCGCTGATGATGGTGCTGGGGAGACGGCAGATTAACTCCGTTTGGGTCGAAGCCGGAGCAAGTCTGGCCGGAGCGCTGCTTAATGCTGGCGTTGTTGATGAACTTATCGTTTATCTTGCCCCCAAACTGTTGGGTGAAAATGCCCGTTCACTGTGCCTCTTGCCTGGGCTGGATCAACTGTCTCAGGCACCGGAATTTGATATCGCAGACGTTCGCCAGATTGGCCCAGATTTGCGATTGTGCCTGAAACCTAAATTCTGATGTGTATGTAAATACCTGGTGCAGGTCCGACAAAACCGGATACGTGCCAACAAAAATTATGATAGAATCCGCCCCCCTAGCGGGCCATAAAGACCAGATACAAGGAAAGCTATGAACGTTATCGAAGGTGTTGTTGCTACTCCTGATGCCCGTGTGGCGATTGCGATTGCGCGTTTTAACCATTTTATTAACGACAGCCTGCTGGACGGTGCAATTGATGCATTGAAACGCATCGGTCAGGTTAAAGAAGAAAACATCACCGTTGTCTGGGTGCCGGGTGCTTACGAACTGCCATTAACGGTTCGTGCACTGACCAAAAGCACGAAAAATGGCGGATATGATGCCGTCATTGCTCTGGGAACGGTCATCCGTGGCGGAACAGCGCATTTTGAATTTGTTGCTGGCGAGTGTAGCTCAGGCCTGTCCTCTGTTGCGATGGACAGTGAAATCCCTGTCGCTTTCGGCGTTCTAACGACGGAAAGCATTGAGCAGGCGATTGAGCGTGCTGGTACGAAAGCGGGGAACAAAGGTGCTGAAGCTGCCTTGACCGCGCTAGAAATGATTAATGTATTGAAAGCGATTAAGTAAGCCTGATTAAGTAAGGGGAATTCCGTGAAACCTGCTGCTCGTCGCCGCGCTCGTGAATGTGCGGTTCAAGCGCTTTACTCCTGGCAGTTATCTAAAAATGATATTGCCGATGTTGAACACCAATTCCTGAGCGAGCAGGATGTCAAAGATGTCGACATTACCTATTTCCGTGAATTGCTGGCGGGTGTTGCCACTCAGGCTGAGAAGCTTGATCAACTGATGGCACCTTTCCTGTCTCGTCAAATTGAGGAATTGGGTCAGGTTGAAAAAGCGATTTTGCGTTTGGCGATGTTTGAGCTGAGCAAGCGCGAAGACGTTCCTTACAAGGTGGCGATTAACGAGGCCATCGAACTGGCTAAAATCTTCGGTGCTGAAGATAGCCATAAGTTTGTGAATGGCGTGCTGGACAAAGCTGCTCCGAGTGTACGGAAAGGCAAGAAGTAAAATGAATCGAATCAGGGCCGGATATCCGGCCCTGATCGCTTTTGAATGATAGGCTGGCTGGAAAGGTTATGGTTGAAGGCGAGTTTGACCTTATTGCCCGCTATTTTAATCGGGTCCGAAGTTCACGTCGCGATGTCGAGTTAGGCATCGGTGATGACTGTGCGTTACTGACGGTAGCAGATAAGCAGATGCTGGCGGTGAGTACCGACACGCTGGTATCTGGCGTTCATTTCTTACCTGAGATCGATCCCGCCGATCTGGGTTACAAATCTCTGGCGGTCAATTTAAGCGATCTAGCTGCGATGGGCGCCGATCCTGCCTGGCTTTCTCTGGCCATTACCCTACCTAAAAGCAATAGCCAGTGGCTATCCGCGTACAGCGACAGCTTGTTTGAGCTGCTTGATTATTATGGCATGCAGTTGGTGGGGGGCGATACGACGCGCGGCCCACTGACCCTGACGCTGACTATCCACGGTCTGGTACCAGCAGGTCGGGCATTGACGCGTCGGGGGGCCAGAATTGGTGACTGGATTTATGTTACCGGTTCATTAGGCGACAGTGCGGCGGGTCTGGCTATCCTCCAGAATACACTGCACGTTGATGATGAAGAGACGCGTCAGAGATTGATCCAACGTCACCTCCGTCCTCAGCCGAGAATTCTACAAGGGCAGGCGTTGCGCGATCTGGCCAGTTCGGCTATCGATCTTTCCGACGGCCTCATCTCCGATCTACAGCATATACTTAAAGCCAGCGAGTGCGGCGCGCGTATTAATCTGGATGCGATCCCACAATCTGATTGGCTGCGGGGCTGCGTCGATGAAGAGCAGGCGCTGCGTTGGTCGCTATCTGGCGGCGAAGATTATGAGCTGTGCTTTACCGTGCCGGAAATTAACCGAGGTGCGCTGGAACTGGCCTTGGGGCATCTCGGCGCGGACTACACCTGTATCGGGCAAATCGGGCCTTCATCTGAAGGGTTACGCTTTTTCAAGGATAATAAAGCGACCGAGCTGAACTGGAAGGGGTATGACCATTTTAGCGAGCAAAACTGATTCCGCGAATAAGACGAAAGGCGCTGAAGTGGCAAAACGCCGCTTACAGCTGAGTAACCCGTGGCACCTGCTGGCAACAGGGTTTGGCAGCGGTCTGTCGCCCTGGATGCCGGGTACGGTAGGGTCATTGGCGGCGATTCCACTGTGGTACCTCATGTCGTTCCTGCCGCTTGAATTGTATTCGCTGTTGGTCATGCTGAGCATTTGTATCGGTGTTTACCTGTGCCATCAGACAGCGAAAGATATGGGCGTTCACGATCACGGCAGTATCGTCTGGGACGAGTTTGTCGGCATGTGGATTACCCTGATGGCGATTCCGGTGGATAAGTGGCAATGGGTGGCGGCAGGATTTGTCGTCTTCCGCTGTCTGGATATTTGGAAACCCTGGCCGATTCGTTGGTTCGATCGCAACGTGCATGGCGGCATGGGCATTATGATCGACGATATTGTCGCGGGGGTGATCTCGGCGGGGATTATCTATTTTATCGGCTATCACTGGCCGATATTCTGACGTCACTCTGTTATTGAACGACTGACATTATTGAACCGGGGCCATGTGCCCCGGTTATCGTGAGTTGCTTATTCCATCCACTGCGTGATTCTGCGCTCGATACCCGCGGCATCCAGACCCAGATCGACACGGATTTCTTCCTGAGAACCTTGTGGGATGAAGACGTCCGGTAGCCCAATGTTCAGCACCGAGACGGCAAGGCGTTTCGCCATCAGGAATTCATTCACACCGCTCCCCGCACCGCCCATAACCGCATTCTCTTCCAGCGTCACAAACGTACCGTGAGACTGTGCCAACTCTTCGAGTAACGCTTCATCCAGCGGTTTCACAAAGCGCATGTCGACGAGGGTGGCGTTTAACTTTTCTGCCGCAGCCTGAGCTTCCGGCAATAGTGTACCGAAGTTCAGAATCGCGATCGTTTCGCCCTGACGACGCACCACGCCTTTGCCGATTGGCAGCTCCGATAGTGGCGTCAGCTCCGTACCCGTACCATTTCCCCGCGGATAGCGCACCGCCGTCGGGCCTTTCTGGTAGTGATAACCCGTGTGCAGCATCTGACGACACTCATTTTCATCGCTGGGCGTCATGATGATCATGTTCGGGATACAGCGTAAGAAAGAGAGATCGAACGCACCCTGATGCGTTTGTCCATCGGCACCAACAATACCGCCGCGATCGATAGCAAACAGAACCGGTAGATTCTGGATCGCCACATCGTGGATGACCTGATCGTAAGCGCGTTGCAGGAAAGTCGAGTAAATGGCGACAACCGGATGATAGCCACCGACAGCCAGACCGGCAGCAAACGTTACGGCATGCTGTTCGGCAATCGCTACGTCAAAATATTGCTGCGGATAGTCGCGGGAAAATTGCACCATGCCCGAGCCTTCGCGCATTGCAGGCGTGATTGCCATGAGTTTGCTATCTTTGGCGGCCGTTTCCTGTAGCCATTGACCGAAGATTTTGGAATAAGTAGGTTGTGCGCCTTCTTTGCTTTTCGGTAGCGTGCCGCTGGCCGGATCGAATTTCGGTACCGCGTGCCAACTGATAGGATCCTGCTCGGCAGGGGCGTAACCTTTGCCTTTCTTCGTCATGATGTGTAGAAGCTGCGGGCCTTTCAGATTACGCATGTTCTTTAGCGTATGCGCCAGCGCCTGAACGTCATGACCGTCAACCGGGCCGATATAGTTAAAACCCAGTTCCTCAAATAGCGTGCCCGGCACGACCATGCCTTTAAGGTGTTCTTCGGTGCGTTTCACCAGCTCTTTGATGGGCGGCAGGCCGGATAAGACTTTTTTACCGCCTTCGCGCAGGCTGGCGTAGAGCTTGCCGGATAGCAGCTGCGCCAGATGGTTGTTCAGTGCGCCGACGTTTTCCGAAATCGACATTTCATTGTCGTTCAGCACCACCAACAGATCGGATTTGATGTCGCCTGCGTGGTTCATCGCCTCAAAGGCCATGCCTGCGGTAATCGCGCCGTCGCCGATCACACAAACGGTACGACGGCTTTTGCCTTCACGCTCGGCCGCAACGGCCATGCCCAGTCCGGCACTGATTGAGGTGGATGAATGGCCGACGCTTAATACGTCATATTCGCTTTCATCACGCCATGGAAAAGGGTGCAAGCCGCCTTTTTGACGGATCGTTGAAATACGATCGCGGCGACCCGTCAGGATCTTGTGCGGATAAGCCTGATGGCCAACATCCCATACCAGATGATCGAAAGGGGTGTTATAGACGTAATGCAGTGCAACCGTTAATTCAACCGTCCCTAACCCTGAAGCAAAATGGCCGCTTGAACGGCTGACGCTGTCCAGCAGATATTGGCGCAGCTCATCGCACAGCTTTGGCAGGCTCTCTTTCGGCAACAACCGAAGTTCATCCGGTGTTTCCACTAACGCCAATGTAGGGTACTTCGCGGTATCAAAACTCATTAGAGACTCATTAGGTAATTACTTATCGCGTTCAACGATGAAATTCGCCAGCGCTTGTAGTGGAGCAATATTCAGCGGAATCGGGCTGGATGCGACGAGATCGTCAAGCGATGCCAGTGATTCCTGATAGAGCTCCTGTGCTTTTTTTCGTGCATTATCTAACCCCAGTAAGCTGGGATAGGTGCTTTTACCTAACTGCTGGTCTGCACCCTGACGTTTGCCTGTTGTCGCGCTGTCGCCAACAACATCGAGAATATCGTCTTGAACCTGAAAAGCGAGCCCAATTGCGCTAGCGTAGCGATCCAGATGGGGCAAAGCGGCGCGGCCTGTTTCGCCGGCTGCCAGTGCGCCTAGTCGGACAGCGGCACGAATCAATGCACCGGTTTTGTGGCGGTGAATCCGCTCTAACGCGGCCAGATCGACCTTATGGCCCTCCGCTTCCAGATCAAAAGCCTGACCACCGCACATGCCTGCTACGCCACTGGCGTGAGCCAATTCTGAAATCATCGCCAGTCGATCGTGGTCAGAAACCTGCGGCATTGGCGCGTCGGCCAGAATGGAGAATGCCAGCGTTTGCAGTGCATCCCCCGCCAGAATGGCATTAGCTTCACCAAACTTGATGTGGCAGGTTGGCTGTCCACGGCGTAAATCGTCGTCGTCCATTGCAGGCAGATCGTCATGAATCAATGAATAAGCATGGATACATTCGACTGCCGCAGCAGGGGCATCCAGACTCTCTAACGACATGCCAAACAGTTCACCCGTAGTATAAACCAGAAACGGACGCAGGCGTTTGCCTCCTAAGAGTGAGCCATACTCCATCGCATTGACCAGTGGACTACTCTGAAAGGGGAGGCTGGCGATGAAATGCCCCAACATCCGGTTAGTGCGTTGGTAATGTGCATTCAGTTGCGTGCTGAAATCGGTCATAGCGAGTCGTTATCCGGCGTAAACGGTGACAGCGGCGCTTCGGGATCGTCGCTCAGCAGGATTTGTACGCGCTGTTCCGCCTGTTGCAGTTTTTGCTGACCCTGGCGAGCGAGCTGGATGCCATGCTCAAACTCATTTAGCGCATCGTCCAGCGGCAGTTCGCCTGATTCGAGGCGGGTAACGATTTTTTCCAGTTCGTTCAGCGAGCTTTCAAAGCTGACTGGCTGCTCGGTCTTCTTAGGCATAGTGGTTTCAGAATCCTGGTGTTATACGCCGTTGGCTTGTGGCGGCAGAGCGTGGTGTTGCGTGTGGTCATCCGTGGATGCGCAACAATTATACGGTTAAAGCGCACAGTATATCTTCATATAATGATATACTCCGCGCCCTGGATGCTATTGGTAAAATCATCTCTGTTCTGGCTGATTTTACCGATAACGTGATTTTAGTGCTCAGGGTAAATTTATTTACGCCTTTCTGACCAAGTAACGACAGCCACCATGAAGTTTATCATTAAATTGTTCCCGGAAATCACCATCAAGAGCCAATCTGTGCGGTTGCGCTTTATCAAGATTCTAACCGGAAACATTCGCAACGTATTAAAACACTATGATGAAACGCTGGCGGTTGTCCGTCACTGGGATCATATCGAAGTTCGGGCCAAAGACGAAAGCCAGCGTGAGGCGATTCGTGATGCGCTGACGAGAATTCCCGGCATTCACCATATTCTGGAAGTTGAAGATCACGCCTACACCGACGTGCACAATATCTTTGAACAAGCGCTGGCGCTGTACCGTGAGCGGTTGGAAGGCAAGACGTTTTGCGTGCGAGTGAAACGTCGCGGTAAGCATGAATTCAGCTCACAGGACGTAGAACGCTACGTCGGCGGCGGTTTGAACCAGCACATTGAAACGGCACGAGTCAATCTCACTGCACCGCAGGTCACCGTGCATCTGGAAATCGAGCAGGACCGTCTGTTGCTGATTAAAGGGCGCTATGAAGGTATCGGCGGCTTCCCGATCGGTACGCAGGAAGATGTGCTGTCACTGATTTCCGGTGGTTTCGACTCTGGTGTCTCCAGCTATATGTTGATGCGTCGCGGATGCCGTGTGCATTACTGCTTCTTCAACCTTGGTGGTGCAGCCCATGAGATTGGGGTGAAACAGGTAGCACACTATCTGTGGAACCGCTTTGGTAGCTCGCATCGGGTGCGTTTTATTGCTATCGATTTCGATCCTGTCGTGGGTGAAATTCTCGAGAAGGTCGACGACGGCCAGATGGGCGTCGTGCTGAAGCGCATGATGGTGCGAGCGGCCTCCAAAGTTGCTGAGCGTTACGGTGTTCAGGCGTTGGTGACTGGTGAAGCGTTAGGGCAGGTGTCCAGCCAGACGCTGACCAACCTGCGTTTGATCGATAACGCCTCTGATACCCTGATTCTGCGCCCGCTGATTTCTCACGATAAAGAACACATTATCAAACAGGCTCGTGAACTGGGGACGGAAGATTTCGCCAAAACGATGCCGGAATACTGTGGTGTGATCTCCAAAAGCCCGACGGTGAAGGCGGTAAAAGCGAAGATCGAGGCCGAAGAAGGCCACTTTGATTTTGCTATCCTGGATCGCGTGGTGAGTGAAGCCCGGAATATTGATATCCGTGAGATCGCCGAGCAGACCAAACAAGACGTGGTTGAAGTCGAAACGGTCGCGTCGTTTGCGCCAACCGACGTGCTGCTGGATATCCGTGCGCCGGATGAACAGGACGATAAGCCGCTTGAGCTGGATCAGATCGAAATCAAATCCTTACCGTTCTACAAGCTGGGTACGCAGTTTGGCGATTTGGATCAGAGCAAAACCTATCTGCTTTACTGCGAGCGTGGCGTGATGAGCCGCTTGCAGGCGCTGTACCTGCGTGAGCAAGGTTTCAGCAATGTGAAGGTATACCGTCCGTAATAGAAATAAGGCGCGCAAGCGCCTTTTTCGTCAGTCTTAATCGCGATAATTATGAATTCCCGGCGGCAGGATGAGCTGTGCGGCGACTTCTGCGGCTTTTTCTTTTCCCAGCAGTAAATCAATGATCTTCAGTGCGAAATCCATGCTGGTACCCGGCCCTTGCGTGGTTAACAGATTCACACGTGGATCGTAGACGACGCGCTTTTCCATCCATTTTTCTGGTGCAATCTTATCCTTAAACGCAGGATAGCCCGTCATGTTTCCGACGGGAAACAGCTGATGATATTCCAGCACCAGCGCAGGCGTTGCACACATCGCAGCGACAATTTTCCCGTCCAGATGCGCTTGCCGAATGCATTCCACCAGTATTGGGCTATCGCGGAAGCACTCCGCACCTTGCAGGCCGCCCGGTAACACCAGCACATCGAAAGGCCGATCGGCAACGGTAGCCAGTGGGGCATCCGCCAGCAGCCTTACCCCGCGTGAGCAGACGATTTCCAGATTGCCATCGCTGGCTACGCTGGCAAGCGTGACCTGAATACCCGCTCGGACAAGCAAATCGATGGTCGTGACGGCTTCAGTTTCTTCACTACCAGGTGCCAGACACACCAGTGCCGATGCGGTCATAATCATTTTCCTTGTGCTTAATGTAGTCAAACAGACGGGCATTTTCGGGGAGTATCAGACCGTGGAGACGCGCACGGTGCAGTAAATACCCGGTAATGTAGTCAATTTCGGTATGTCGCTGAGCGAGGATGTCCTGCAACATCGATGAGGTGTTTGCTGCGGTGTTCTGAATAATCTGATTCACGTAGAGCAGCAGGCTATCTCGCGATGTATGGAAGCCTTCACGTTCCATGACGCTGGTCACTTCCTGACAAAGCGATGCAATCAGTTCTGGGTACGCAGAAAGCTCGCCATTGGTACAGTGATATTTCACCGTGAGCGGGTTGATGACGCAGTTAGCTGCCAACTTCAGCCAGCAGGTGGCACTAATGTTGGTGTGCCAGGCCACATCCGGCAAGGCCTGATGCAGTACTTCAGCTAAATGGCTTTGGCTACTGTCGCCATTAAACGTGCCGATATGCGTTGTGCCTGCCGCAACGTGTACGACGTTATTTACGTCGCGTCGGGCGGCGTGGGTGGTGATACCGAGTACCAGTGGCTGCTGCAGCGACGGCAATTCTTCTCGTGTACCCATCCCGTTGTGTAAAAGCAGAATCGTGCAATGCGGATTGAGCTGCGGCAACAGCACGGTAACGGCATCGGAAACCTGCCAGGCTTTTAGCGTCACCAGCAGAAGTTCGCTTTGGGCAAGATGATCGGGATCGTTCGCCGTCAGGTTGAGATTACAGTGCTGACCGTCCAACTGGGTGACATTGACTGGACAATACGGTTGCGGAATACGCAGCCATCCCTGGACATCATGCCCTTGCTGATGTAACGCGGCGAGCCAAAGTTGGCCCAGCGTGCCACAGCCAAGAACGGTGATTTTCATGTGCGTCTCCCTTATTTGATGCGGGCGCTGTCGTTCTGCCATCATAGGCTATCATTCATGTCACGATCTTGTGTTATTCGGCCTGTTTACCTGATGCCGCGTAAAAAATCGGGATTGTATCTGGCATCTTGCTTATCGCAGAAGAGCGGTTATTATGCTCGCCAGCCAAATTTGTCAGGAGAGCGAATTATGCCATCTTTCGATATTGTTTCGGAAATTGATATGCAGGAAGTCCGTAACGCGGTGGAAAATGCGACGCGCGATCTGAGCACCCGTTGGGATTTTCGTAATGTTCCGGCCAGCTTTGAACTGAATGAGAAATCACAGAGTATCAAAGTGGCTAGCGAGTCTGATTTTCAGGTGCAACAGCTGATTGATATCATGCGCGAAAAGTTGCTGAAACGCGGGATTGAAGGCGGTGCGTTAGAAGTCCCAGAAGAGTTCGAGCATAGCGGTAAAACGTACAGCGTGGAAGCGAAGCTGAAGCAGGGCATTGAGACTACGCAGGCGAAGAAAATCGTCAAGCTGATCAAAGACAGCAAACTGAAAGTGCAGGCGCAGATTCAGGGTGAACAGGTTCGCGTCACCGGTAAATCACGCGATGATTTGCAGGGTGTGATGGCGTTGATTCGCGGCGGGAATCTGGGGCAACCGTTCCAGTTTACCAACTTCCGCGATTGATACTTTTAGTCAGCCGCCGATGAACAGAAAGGCCAGCGTAAGCTGGCCTTTCTATTTAGTTCTGTCCTACCAACTGTTCTAACTGCTGCCGATTGGTTTTCTTATTATCGATCTTCACATAGGCACTCTGTTCATCCGGCACGACCACAACTTCTGCAACGCCGGGTTGAGTACGTATTTTCTGTTCTAATTCACTATCGCGCAGCGCTAAATCAGGCAGGGTAATTCTCAGGCTGCTGAGATAAGGCGGTTCTTGCATGGTGAAGCTGACGAGTAGCCAGACGGCTGAAATGGCTGCACCAGCCATAAACACGGCAGAAGCACCATAAAGCTCAAACAGCCCGCCGCCGAGGCTCCCGCCAATTGCCACACCGATAAACTGCGTGGTGGAGTAAACGCCCATCGCGGTGCCTTTATATCCCGCAGGTGATTCCTTGCTAATCAGCGATGGTAGTAGTGCTTCCATAACGTTGAAGGCCAGAAAGAATAGCTGTATGCCGATGATAATTTGCCAAAGATGGTTACCCGCCGCCCATAAGACAACCTCTGCGGCGATCAGCACCACGATACAGCCGATGAAGACCTGCCTCATTCGTCTTTTCACTTCAGCATAAATGATAAAAGGCACGACGCCGGCAAAAGAGATCAGCATCGTGGTCAGATAGACTTTCCAATGCTCCTGCGGTGCCAGCCCCGCAGATTCCATTACGCGCGGCAGGGCGACGAAGCTCGACATCAATAAAATATGTAGACACATAATGCCGATGTTCAGTTTCAGCAGGCGGCTATTGCTGAGTACTTTGCGGAAACTGCCGCGCACCATCGCCGATTCTCGATTCAGAACGTGCTCAGGTGCGGAAGGAATCAGCGTCAGAGTAATGACAATACCTGCGAGTGACAGAAGGGCAATGCCCCAGAAGAGCGCCTGTAAACCGAAGGCATGGGTAACGATAGGCCCAACGACCATCGCGATAGCAAAGGTGACGCCGAAGCTAACACCGATAAACGCCATGGCTTTCGTTCGGTTCTGCTCACGCGTCAGGTCAGAAAGCAGCGCCATAACGGCAGCGGAGATTGCCCCCGCGCCTTGTAGTGCCCGGCCAAGGATAATACCCCAGATAGAATCGCTCAGTGCGGCGATGATGCTACCGAGAGCAAAAATCAACAGCCCCCCGACGATCAGGGGTTTTCTGCCGATGCGGTCGGAGGCCAGACCGAAGGGAATCTGGAAAATAGCCTGCATCAGGCCATAGATACCAATCGCAATACCAATCAGCGCTTCACTGGCACCCTGTAAGGCCATGCCGTAAGTCGTCAGGACAGGCAACACCATGAACATGCCAAGCATGCGTAGTGAAAAAACGGCTCCCAAGCCCCATGTGGCGCGTAATTCGCCAGGGGTCATTTTATTATCGTTCATGTGTACCTCGGAAAACAATTGGCGCTATTTTAGTGCGTTATTGACCAAACAGTAAACGATAGGTTTGTTACGTGATTTGGCGAGCGAGAGGCGGGGGAAGGCAGGAGAAGAAACAGGTGGACGAGCCACCTGTTTTGCTTAATGAATATCTTTCTTAATGCATTTAACGCAGGTAGGTCAGCAGGATTTCATGCGCTGGTGCCATTGAATCCACAGACATCATGACGCTCAGTGACGTAATCGCGACAATGGAGAAAACAAACAGTTTTCTTGCCCACACGCGGTCATCAATCGCATTTTTATAGCCTGACAGCGCCATACCCAACCACCAGACGCTAACTGCTGCGGCAACGATCAGATATTTGTAGCCAGCATAGCCGCCGAGAGACAGCATCAGAGTCGCTACTGCAAACGCCACGATGTACAGCGTGATGTGGTGTTTCGCAACGGAGATGCCTTTCACAACAGGCAGTACCGGAATGTTGGCGGCCTGATAATCCTTGAAACGGAAAATCGCAATCGCGTAGGAATGCGGCATCTGCCACAGGCTAAAGATCAGCAGCAGAATCAACGCGCCAGCATCGAACTGGTTGCTGACGGCACAGTAACCGATAACCGGTGGTGCCGCGCCGGACAGGCTGCCAATCAGCGTGCCATAAACAGAATGCCGCTTCATGTACAGGCTATACACACCGACATACACGACGAAGCCCATTACCGCCAGCCACATGGCCAGCGGGTTAGCCGCGATGTAGAGCAGAGCAAAGCCCGCAATACCTAACAGCGATGCGTAAACCAGCGTTACCTTCAGCGAAATCAGTCCCTTTACCAGAACCCGATTTTTGGTTCTCTCCATTTTCTTGTCGATGTCGCGGTCAATGACGTTGTTAAACACGCAGCCAGATGCAACGACTAACGACACACCCACGAGGGTGGCGAAAAACAGGGGATAATCAATGCGGCCTTGGGCCGCAAGGAGAAATCCACCGATAACGGAAATCAGATTTCCGAAAATAATTCCTGGTTTAGTAACTTGCAGGTATTGCTTAATCATCTTTTACGGCTCTGTTACTGGATCATCATATTGTGGTGTGCGCTCATCATAATCCAGATGGAGCCCACGACGACAATAGCGATAATCAGGACGGCAAACACAAGAGCCACCACGTTCCAGCGCTCTTCTGAGGACGTATTCAGGTGCAGGAAGTACACCAGATGTACCAGAATCTGAACCACGGCACATCCCACCACCGTGAAAAGGATGGCGCTATGCGAGGCAGTGCCGCTCATAACCATACTGAAAGGAATCACTGTCAAAATTACAGACAGAACAAAACCTATCACGTATGACTTAACGCTGCCGTGGCTGGCACCTGAATGATCGGTTGTTGAATGACTCATTACATCGCCCCCAGCAGATAAACAACGGTGAAGACACAGATCCATACCACGTCGAGGAAGTGCCAGAACAGGCTCAGGCACATCAGACGTGTTTTGTTGGTTGCAGTCAGGCCACGTTTAGAGACCTGAATCATCATGATGACCAACCAAATCAGACCGCCTGTTACGTGAATCCCGTGGGTACCGACCAGTGCAAAGAAGGCAGACAGGAACGCGCTGCGATCTGGGCCATAGCCTTCAGCGATCAGGTGATGGAATTCATAGATTTCCATCCCGATAAACACCAGACCGAACAGGAAGGTCACGCCCAGCCAGGCATTAACCTGGGATTTGTTGCCCTTGTTCATGGCGATCATCGCCATGCCGTAGGTAATACTACTGAACAACAGCGCGAACGTTTCCACCAGCACGAAAGGCAGTTGGAAAAGCTCTTTCCCGGTCGGGCCGCCCGCAGTACCGTTAACCAGTACTGCATAGGTTGCGAAGAGTGACCCGAAAATAATCAGGTCGCTCATCAGGTAGACCCAGAAGCCGAATACCTTGGTCGCGCCTGTGTCGTGGTGCCCATGCTCGGCATGGGCAGTATTGTGGTTAGTCAGAGTTTCAGTTGACATGTTTCACGCCTGCCTTACTGAGTTGATCAAAATTCTGATTCTCAATTTGCTCAATTTCTTTAACCGGCACGTAATAATCCACGTCTTGATTAAAGCTATGCACAATCCAGGTCACAATCATGCCAGCGAAGCCGATGATGGCAAGCCACCAGATATGCCAGATCATGGCAAAACCGAATACCAGGCTGAATGCGGAGATAATCACACCGGCGCCGGTGTTCTTCGGCATGTGAATCTCTTCATAGCTGGCAGGGCGCTTGTAAGCTTCACCTTTCTCTTTCGCTTCCCAGAATGCGTCACGATCGTTGATGTGTGGCACGATAGCAAAGTTATAGAACGGTGCAGGAGAAGAGGTTGCCCACTCCAGCGTACGCCCACCCCACGGATCGCCCGTCAGATCGCGGTTCTGGTGACGGTCACGGATACTGACGTAGAACTGCATAACCTGACACAGTACACCGATACCAATCAACACTGCACCGATGGAGGCCACAACCAGCAAGGCGTGGAACTCAGGGTTGATTTGCTGGCTCAGACGGCGCGTCATCCCCATGAAGCCGAGGACGTACAGCGGCATGAAGGCAACGAAGAAGCCGATAATCCAGAACCAGAACGCGCGCTTACCCCAGGTTTCGTTCAGGGTGAAGCCAAAGGCTTTCGGGAACCAGTAAGTAATACCTGCGAAGCAACCGAACACCACGCCGCCGATGATCACGTTATGGAAGTGAGCAATCAGGAACAGGCTGTTGTGCAGGACAAAGTTCGCGCCCGGTACAGCCAGCAGAACCCCGGTCATCCCACCGATGGTGAAGGTGATGATGAAGCCCGTGGTCCACAGCATCGCGGAGTTGGATTCGATACGGCCTTGATACATGGTGAACAGCCAGTTGAAGATTTTAACCCCAGTCGGGATTGAAATAATCATGGTGGCTATACCAAAGAAGGCGTTGACGTTCGCGCCGGACCCCATGGTAAAGAAGTGGTGCAACCAAACGATGAAGGACAGAACCGTAATCGCAATCGTTGCCCACACCAGTGAGGTGTAGCCAAACAGCCGTTTTTTACAGAAGGTCGCAACCACTTCGGAGTAAATACCGAAGACTGGCAGTACCAGAATGTAAACCTCAGGATGACCCCATGCCCAAATCAGGTTGATGTACATCATCATGTTGCCACCCATATCATTGGTAAAGAAATGGGTGCCGAGGTAACGGTCAAGCGTCAGCAGCGCAATGGTAACGGTCAAGATTGGGAATGCGGCAATGATCAGCACGTTGGTACACAGTGCCGTCCAGGTAAATACTGGCATTTTCATCAGCGTCATGCCAGGCGCGCGCATCTTCAGAATGGTGGCGAAGAAGTTAACACCCGTCAGCGTGGTACCTACACCGGATATCTGTAGACTCCATATCCAGTAATCGACCCCGACGCCGGGACTGTACTCCTTCCCTGAAAGCGGTGGATACGCCACCCAACCCGTCTGTGCGAACTCACCAACCCCGAGAGAAAGGTTGATCAAGATAACGCCTGCGACAAACAGCCAGAAGCTGAGGGAGTTCAGGAAGGGGAAAGCAACGTCACGCGCACCGATCTGCAAAGGAACCGCAAGGTTCATCAGGCCAACAACAAACGGCGTCGCTACGAAGAAGATCATGATGACACCGTGCGCGGTGAAAATCTGATCGTAGTGGTGAGCGTTTAGAAAGCCTTCTTGCCCGGCAGAAGCCAGCACCTGCTGGCCACGCATCATAATGGCATCGGCAAAACCACGTATCATCATCACCAAACCGACGATGATGTACATGATACCGATTTTCTTGTGGTCGACAGAGGTGAACCATTCGGCCCACAGCCATTTCCACTTACCGAAATAGGTTATTGCCGCCAGCAGCGCAAGGCCGCCAACGATGATCGCCGCCACGGTGACCATAATAATGGGTTCGTGATACGGAACCGCATCGAGTGTAAGTTTTCCGAACATCGTATTATCCCTCGGCTCCTTTGTGCGAGCCATGCTCGCCCATGTTCATACCCTCACCGTGTTGCATGTTTTCGTCGTGCTTCATGCCTTCACCATGATGTTGCATGTTCATGTCGTTGCCTGTGAATTTGCGAATAATATTATTAAACAAATCCGGCTGGACACTGGAGAAGTATTCGACAGGATGAAATTCACTTGGCTTAGCCAACGTGTTGAATTCATCCATGGTATTCAGTGTCTTAGGGGACGACCGAACGTTCGCAACCCACTGGTCGAACTCTTGTTGAGTTGGTGTGGCAATCGCGGTGAACTTCATACCAGAGAAGCCTTTACCACTATAGCCGCCAGAGATACCGTCATATTTGCCCGGTTCGTTAGCAATCAAGTGGAGCTTCGTCTGCATTCCGGCCATGGCATAGATTTGTCCACCAAGACGAGGGATGAAGAAGGAGTTCATCACGGAGTCGGATGTAATCTTGAACGCAACAGGCACGTTGGCAGGGAAAGCCAGTTCGTTAACCGTCGCGATACCTAGATCCGGGTAAACAAACAGCCATTTCCAATCAAGCGAAACAACTTCGACATTGATAGGTTTGACGTCTGACACCAGTGGCTTATAGGGATCAAGCGAGTGGGTCGTCTTCCAGGTAATCGTGCCAAGAATGACGATAATGATAATTGGTACAGTCCAAACTACAGCTTCTATCTTATTGGAGTGTGACCAGTTCGGGGTATATTTTGCCTTTTCATTGGAAGCACGAAACTTCCAGGCAAAAGCTATCGTCATAACGATAACGGGAATCACAACGATCAACATCAGCCCGATGGCAGTCAGTATTAACGATCTTTGCTCTAACCCGATCTCTCCTTTGGGGTTCATCAGCGCCATATCGCAACCGCTCAGCAAAGCAGTGGCTGCAAATAAAGACAGCATCCCAAAAATTGTATTGTATTTCTTGAGTCTCATCTAGCGACCTCAATAACAAGGGCTCTATTGTCATTTTACGCGAGCGGGCATTTTACGGGAAGGTTACTGCACTGTAAACATGATTAAGGTTATGTCAGCCGTTTGTTGCTGTTTTTTGCCCTTAATGTCACAAAGATAGCCAAAATAAAAATGATATTGAAAAACAGCAAATTAAGAGGCTACCCAGATAAGAGTATGGAAGGATAATAAGAAATTACAACTCATCGTAACGCTTATTTTCTATTTTTAGTTTGGTGAAATTTTTGCTCAACCTGCGTTTTTGATGACAAATGAAATTAGTTTTGGGGGATTTTACGAGGAAATAAAATTCCCTGTAGCAAGATATTATGAGAAAAATAATTAAATAAAGGAACGGTGTAATAGGTTCAGGCAGCAGATGAGCACTGCCTGAACGAATATTAGCTAGCGTACTGACGATTTTGACGCCCGTCTGAGTGACAGGTAATCCAACAAACTGCCCAAGAAAATGCCCAACAGGGCGAGCGTGCCGCCTGCGGCGAGCAGGTATTCTGCTAGCAGAGGCAGTGAGGACCATTCCAGCGCATTACTGATCAGCAGCATAAGCCACAATGCCAGCACGATCACACCTAATCCCAACACATGTAAGGCCTTCTTGTAGTAATTCTGGAAACGTGTCCGTAACTGAAAGGTGTCGGTTTTCTGGGTAAATTCCAGTGTTTCACGGCAGAGCAGCAGGATGGCCAGACCTGGCAATGCGGCAAAAATCGAGAACAGATAGAACCATGCCCAGCCATAGGATTCGACAAACCAGCCAGCGATAGGGCCAACGTAAACCCGTCCGACGGCCGCAAGGGCAGAAAGCAGGGCAAACTGTGTGGCCGAGAATGATTTATTACACAGCGTCATCAATAGTGCGACAAACGCAGCCGTTCCCATGCCACCGCAGAGATTTTCCAGAAAAACCGCGCTGGCCATGGTGAACAGACTTTTATCTGTAATAGCCAGCAGCCAATATCCCGCGTTGGACACGGCCTGAAGAATACCAAACAGCATCAGCGCTCTGAACAACGAGAGCCGCTGCATCAATAATCCGCCGTAAATTGCCCCAACGATGGTGGCGAATAGCCCAAGTGTTTTATTCACCAGCCCGACATCACCAGCATTGAAGCCAACGCCGCGTATCAGGAAGGTTGTCGTCAAACTGATCGCAAAGGCGTCACCGAGCTTGTATAGCACGATAAGCAAAAGAATGAGCCAGGCGTTGTTACGTGCGAAGAAGTCGCGTAGAGGGGCTACAATCGCCTGTTCCATACTGCGTGGCGCTGGCTGGCTATTCAGTGGTTCCGGTGCGAACAGAGTCGCGAACACACCGATCAACATTAATCCTGCCATTGACCAATAGGTGGCCTGCCAGCCGAAATAGCGATCGGCCATCCACAGCGCCAGCCCACCAGAAACCAGCATCGCCAGACGGTAACCTAATACCGAAGTCGCTGCACCTGTGCCACGTTCTCCAGGAGGAAGTAAATCCGTCTTATAGGCATCAAAAACAATATCCTGAGAAGCGGAGCAGAACGCGACCAGAACCGCTAGTGCGGCCAGCCACCAGAGATCGCTTGCCGGATTCATAAACCCCATACCAATAATGGCGGCAATCAGCAGAAGCTGACTGAGAATCAGCCAGCCCCGGCGCCGGCCAAGGAACGGCGGGGTATAGCGATCCATCAGGGGGGACCACAGAAACTTGAATACGTAGGCTTGACCCACCAAAGAGAAGAAACCAATGGTTTTCAGATCGACATTCTCGACGGTCATCCAAGCTTGTAATGTGCCGGATGTCAATGCCAGTGGTAAACCGGAAGCGAAGCCAAGTAACAGCATAAAAAGCGAATTACGTTGGCTGAACAAAGCAATGATGCGACTAAACATGAAGAATCCTTTCCCTTGCTCCGTGAGCATTCAGAAGCAAGGGAAGCGGCGTACAGAAATTAACGGGCGTTTTCTTTGATAAAGCTACTTACAGTCGTGTCTTGTGCCATGTCGTTAATGACATCGCCTAACACCGTGTTAACGGCATTGGTAATGTTTTCATTATTGGCAGTAAACGCACCCTGAACGTTGTAAGTTGAGCGGTAGTTTTTCACCTGTTTATTGCCATTTGCTGCCTGAGAAATGATGGAGATATCCGCTTTGGTCGTGATGTTGTAGCGCAGGTTCCCTTCGGAGACATCGGCGTACAGGTGGTTCACCACGATCTGCAAGGCTACTGGGCCGCCAGTACCGATCATGTAACCACGCGCGGTCATTTGTTTCTCCAGCGCTTCTTGCAATAGGAAGCGCAGGTCGCGAGAAGGCGTCAGCGTAATCAATTGGCCGTCGCGATTCACTTTCGCCAGAGCTTGATCGGCACGCTGATCTGCACCATTGATGCTAATCGTTACGCCCATCAGGGTCGGATCTTGGGAAGGTACGCTAATTTTTGGTGTGATGTTCAGCGTGTTGCTTTTTGCTGCACATCCTGCAAGCAGAATGACGGCCAGAAGAGGGAAAAATAATTTTTTTAACATTCGTATTTTCTCAGTAATGATTAGTGTGGTGAGCTGACAAATATTGTTGATATCATATCATCGCCACAGGCAGGAAAAAGAGCCGATAGCAGGTAAATTGTCCTGAAATTCATCTTTTTCATGCCGTTGACCTGGAAAAACCGTTTTTATCACATCAAGACCGCCGATGATATCTCAACCCTTCGCGACCTCTTTTCTTCATTTGTTATGCCGCCTTTACGCATAACAGGTTGAAAAACGTTAAGGTTATACCCTAAATCATTCGAGTTGTATGAAAGTGGAAAGATAGGGAATCCCGTTAAGTAAGTGATTCGGGCATCGGTGAATGGCAGCAATGTCGCGTTGATATCAAATTTTCCCCAAGCCGAAAGGGTAGTCGTATGATGCGTGAAACGATAGAAGAAAAGCTGCGTGTAGGTTTTGAACCCGCTCATTTAGACGTGACTGATGAGAGCTATCGTCACAACGTGCCTGCGGGCGCAGAAAGTCATTTTAAAGTTGTACTGGTCAGCGATAAATTCGCGGGCGAACGCGTGATTGGCCGGCATCGTGCTGTCTATGCCGTACTGGCAGCGGAGCTGGAGGGGTCGGTGCATGCGTTAGCGCTACATACATATACGACAAAAGAGTGGACCAGTTTGCAAAAGGCCGTTCCTTCTTCACCGCCTTGCGGTGGTGCTGGCATCCTCTCTTAAGTCATTAATATGGCCCGTTCCTGACATATTCAGGGCGGGTTACTGACAAAAGTGTGAATTCGTTGCTGTAATAGTCTGCCCGCCGTTCTCGACTCATCCCCTCTATATCGCTATAATGCTGCGTCTATTTTTTCCTGAATGTATTCGGGACGCTTCTGACTACAGGGACGGGGTTGGCAATTTCCCGGTTCTGCGAGGTTTATTTAAGCCTGTGCGCCTTGGTGCCAGCGCTGAATCAGCCCTGCTGTCGTGAGAGTTTTCGTCGCGAGAATAGTTTTGGGGTTGACCGATCACTGTGATTTTTTGAGGTAACAAGATGCAAGTTTCAGTTGAAACCACTCAAGGTCTGGGACGTCGCGTAACGATTACCGTTGCTGCTGACATCATTGAGAGTGCGGTGAAGAGCGAGCTGGTCAACGCGGCCAAAAAAGTACGTATTGACGGTTTTCGTAAAGGCAAAGTGCCGATGAATGTTGTTGCTCAGCGTTATGGTGCCTCCGTGCGTCAGGACGTATTGGGTGACCTGATGCAGCGCAACTTTGTTGACGCTATCATCAAAGAAAAAATTAATCCGGTTGGCGCGCCTAACTATATCCCTGGCGAATATGCTGTAGGCGGCGACTTCACTTACTCTGTTGAGTTTGACGTGTACCCGGAAATCGAACTGAAAGGTCTGGATGCGATCGAAGTTGAAAAACCGATTGTTGAAGTGACTGATGCTGACGTTGATACTATGCTGGACACGCTGCGTAAGCAACAGGCAACCTGGAAAGAAACCGACCGCGCTGCGGCAGCGGAAGATCGTGCAACGATCGATTTCACTGGCTCTATCGACGGTGAAGTCTTTGAAGGCGGAAAAGCGTCCGACTTCGTTCTGGCAATGGGCCAGAATCGCATGATCCCAGGCTTTGAAGATGGCATCGTTGGGCACAAAGCGGGTGAAGAATTCACTATCAACGTGAACTTCCCAGAAGATTACCACGCTGAAAATCTGAAAGGAAAAGCGGCTCAGTTCGCTATCGTCCTGAAGAAAGTTGAAGAGCGTGAGCTGCCTGAACTGACTGAAGAATTCATCAAACGTTTCGGCGTGGCTGATGGGTCTCAGGAAGGTCTGCGTGCTGAAGTTCGTAAAAATATGGAACGTGAGCTGAAAGGCGCGGTGCGTAACCGTGTTAAAACTCAGGTTCTGGACGGACTGATCAACGCCAACGAAATCGACGTGCCAGTTGCACTGATCGATGGCGAAATCGACGTTCTGCGTCGTCAGGCTGCGCAGCGTTTTGGCGGCAACGAGAAGCAAGCGCAGGAATTACCGCGTGAGCTGTTCGAAGAGCAAGCTAAACGCCGCGTTGTTATCGGTCTGTTGCTGGGCGAAGTCATCAGCAGCAATGAGCTGAAAGCTGACGAAGCGCGTGTTAATGCACTGATCGAAGAGATGGCTTCTGCTTACGAAGATCCGCAGGAAGTTATCGAGTTCTACAGCAAAAACAAAGAGCTGCTGAACAACATGCGTAACGTTGCTCTGGAAGAACAAGCGGTAGAAACCGTGCTTGCTAAAGCGAAAGTTGTTGAGAAATCAGTAAGCTTCAACGAACTGATGAACCAAACGACTACGGCATAAACCCTGTTGATATCAACATCGTTTATTGCGTAGCGGGGAGGCTTCCCTATCAAAAGCCCGTGCCTTATGGCGCGGGCTTTTTGCTTATAGCCTTACGCGATCTTGATATCGATAATTATCGTTTAGGTGGAACTTAACCTGACGTCTAGCGCCTCCGCTTGCGTCAGTGAATCGATGAGAAATGGTCGCCTGAAATTGCACTACTATTAAGTCAGGTAGAGAATTTTCTAGGTCAGGCAACGAGTTAAACCACTGCGTTGCCGTGCCGATAACGTGTTAAGAATAAAATAATTGGCTCTTTAATAGAGAACGATTGATAGTGTAAGCTTGAAATACAATGCGTGTGCCCCCACTCACTGAAGAGGAAAAGTGGGCACAGCAGGTAAGGATTCTCGGCCGGATGGGTTGTTCAACTGGGGCGGGGCAGGGTTCAATAGTCATCCCTCTCTATCTCTAGTAGAATTGAGTAATACTATGATTGAACCGCGCAATGATTGAACAACGCTAAGAGTGCCGGACGCATTTTATCTAGGAGACGTGAATGTCATACAGTGGCGAACAAGAAAGACAAGCACCTCATATGGCATTAGTGCCGATGGTGGTTGAACAGACCTCGCGTGGGGAACGTTCTTACGATATCTATTCCCGTCTGCTAAAAGAACGGATAATCTTCCTGACTGGTCAGGTGGAAGATCACATGGCGAATCTGGTTGTGGCACAGATGCTGTTTCTGGAAGCTGAAAACCCAGAAAAAGATATTTATCTGTACATTAACTCTCCAGGTGGCGTCATTACTGCCGGTATGTCCATTTACGACACCATGCAGTTTATCAAGCCGGATGTCAGCACGATCTGTATGGGACAGGCCTGTTCCATGGGCGCGTTCCTGTTGACGGCGGGAGCCAAAGGCAAACGTATTTGCCTACCTAACTCGCGCGTCATGATTCACCAGCCATTGGGTGGTTTCCAAGGGCAGGCAACGGATATTGAAATCCATGCCAAAGAAATACTGAAAGTGAAAGCCAAAATGAACGAGCTGATGGCGAAACATACGGGTCAGCCTCTCGAAGCGATAGAGAGAGACACCGAGCGCGATCGTTTCCTCTCTGCCAGTGAGGCAGTAGACTACGGTTTGGTAGACTCCGTATTCACTAACCGTGGGTAATAATTCGCCATATTAGCGGTCTGGTGTAGCTAAAGATCAGTGTTCGACCGATAGTCTGTTGTGCGAGGTTATTTTACGCGTATTGGCTATAAGTATCGGCGTTCGTTGTAGCGGTATCGCTGTGGTTGGCCTGCGGGCAAAAGACGAAAAAGAGGTTTAACTCATGACAGATAAGCGCAAAGACGGTTCAGGAAAGTTACTGTACTGCTCTTTTTGCGGCAAAAGCCAGCATGAAGTGCGTAAGCTGATTGCCGGGCCGTCGGTGTATATCTGCGATGAATGTGTTGACTTGTGTAACGACATTATTCGCGAAGAGATTAAAGAAGTGGCGCCACACCGTGAGCGCAGTGCGTTGCCGACGCCACACGAAATTCGCCGCCACCTTGACGATTACGTCATTGGTCAAGAACAGGCCAAGAAGGTGTTGGCCGTTGCGGTGTATAACCACTATAAACGCTTGCGTAATGGTGACAGCAGTAACGGGATCGAACTGGGTAAAAGTAACATTCTGCTGATCGGTCCGACAGGTAGTGGTAAAACGCTGCTGGCTGAAACGCTGGCGCGTTTCTTGGATGTTCCGTTCACCATGGCGGATGCGACCACGCTGACTGAAGCGGGTTACGTTGGTGAAGACGTTGAAAACATCATTCAGAAGCTGTTGCAGAAGTGCGATTACGATGTGCAGAAAGCGCAGCGTGGCATTGTCTACATCGATGAAATCGACAAGATTTCTCGTAAATCAGACAACCCATCGATCACCCGCGATGTATCTGGTGAAGGCGTTCAGCAGGCTCTGCTGAAGCTGATCGAAGGCACTATCGCAGCGGTTCCACCGCAGGGTGGCCGTAAGCATCCGCAGCAGGAGTTCTTGCAGGTTGATACTTCCAAGATCCTCTTTATCTGCGGCGGTGCGTTCGCGGGTCTGGACAAGGTGATCGAGCAGCGTACTGATACAGGTCGCGGTATCGGCTTTAATGCAACGGTTAAAGGATCGGCTGACAAAGCAACAGAAGGCGAGCTGTTAAGCAATGTGGAACCGGGGGACTTGATTAAATTCGGTTTGATTCCTGAGTTTATCGGTCGTCTGCCAGTCGTTGCGACGCTGAGAGAACTGAGCGAAGACGCGCTGATTCAGATTCTGCGTGAGCCGAAGAATGCGCTGACCAAACAGTATCAGGCGTTGTTCAATTTGGAAGGCGTCGAGCTGGAATTCCGCGATGAAGCGTTGACGGCGATTGCCAAGAAAGCGATGGTGCGTAAAACCGGTGCACGTGGTCTGCGTTCTATCGTTGAAGCTGCTCTGCTGGATACCATGTATGACCTGCCATCGCTGGAAAGCGTGGATAAAGTCGTCATTGATGAATCCGTTATTGCGGGCCAGTCCGAACCATTGCTGATCTATGGCAAACCCGAGACACAGCAGGCTTCCGGCGAATAATTAATCAATTTGGCTGTATCAAAAAATAAAAATGGGGGATTTATCCCCCATTTGTTTTTTTACACGCATGCTGGTCGTTGAATGTGAGACATTTATCCCCATATACTCAAATACCTATTTGATGAAACCCGTGAAAACCGCGTTTCACGAGATTCCCATAACCTGGCGGAAACGAAACTAAGAGAGAGCTCTATGAACCCTGAGCGTTCCGAACGCATAGAAATCCCCGTATTGCCATTGCGCGATGTGGTGGTTTATCCGCACATGGTCATTCCGTTGTTTGTTGGTCGTGAGAAATCGATTCGGTGCCTTGAAGCCGCAATGGATCATGATAAGAAGATCATGCTGGTGGCACAGAAAGAAGCCTCAACGGATGAGCCAAGTATTAACGATCTTTTCTCGGTAGGGACGGTAGCCTCAATTCTTCAAATGCTGAAACTGCCGGACGGCACGGTAAAAGTGCTGGTCGAGGGGTTACAGCGTGCGCGTATTACGACGCTTTCTGACAGCGGTGAGCATTTCGCTGCACACGCAGAATATCTTGATTCCCCAGCGATTGATGAACGTGAGCAGGAAGTACTCATGCGCACGGCGATCAATCAGTTTGAGGGATACATCAAGCTAAACAAGAAGATTCCACCAGAAGTGCTGACGTCTCTGAACAGCATTGATGACGCTGCGCGTTTAGCCGATACCATTGCTGCGCACATGCCCCTGAAATTGGCTGATAAGCAGTCTGTACTTGAAATGTTCGATATCACTGAACGTTTGGAGTACCTGATGGCGATGATGGAATCCGAAATCGACCTATTGCAGGTAGAAAAACGGATTCGTGGCCGCGTTAAGAAGCAAATGGAGAAAAGCCAGCGTGAGTACTATCTGAATGAGCAAATGAAAGCCATTCAGAAAGAGCTGGGTGAGATGGATGATGCTCCGGATGAACACGAAGCATTAAAGCGCAAGATTGAAGCGGCGAAAATGCCGAAAGACGCGCGTGAGAAAGCCGAAGCCGAGTTGCAAAAGCTGAAAATGATGTCACCGATGTCGGCAGAAGCGACGGTAGTGCGCAGCTATATCGACTGGATGGTGCAGGTGCCGTGGAATGCGCGCAGCAAAGTGAAGAAAGACTTGCTGAAAGCGCAGGAAATGCTGGATACCGACCATTATGGTCTGGATCGCGTGAAAGAACGTATCCTCGAATATCTCGCAGTACAGAGCCGTGTCAGCAAAATCAGAGGGCCGATTCTG
Organism: Pectobacterium odoriferum; assembly: GCF_009931295.1. Classification (NCBI taxonomy): domain Bacteria; kingdom Pseudomonadati; phylum Pseudomonadota; class Gammaproteobacteria; order Enterobacterales; family Pectobacteriaceae; genus Pectobacterium; species Pectobacterium odoriferum. Next base: position 1,371,492 of record NZ_CP034938.1, read on the forward strand.
TGTCTGGTGGGGCCGCCTGGCGTGGGTAAAACCTCGCTCGGTCAATCCATCGCCAAAGCGACCGGACGTCAGTATGTGCGCATGGCGCTGGGTGGCGTGCGTGACGAAGCGGAGATCCGCGGGCATCGTCGTACCTATATCGGTTCCATGCCGGGCAAACTGATCCAAAAAATGGCGAAAGTTGGTGTGAAAAACCCGCTATTCCTGCTGGATGAGATCGACAAGATGTCTTCTGACATGCGTGGCGATCCGGCTTCTGCCTTGCTGGAAGTGCTCGATCCTGAGCAAAACGTGGCGTTTAACGATCACTATCTGGAAGTCGACTACGATCTGTCCGATGTGATGTTTGTTGCGACGTCTAACTCCATGAACATCCCAGCACCGCTGCTTGACCGTATGGAAGTCATTCGTCTTTCCGGCTATACCGAAGACGAAAAATTGAATATCGCCAAACAGCATCTGCTGCCGAAACAGATCGAACGTAATGCGCTGAAAAATGGCGAACTGTCGGTAGAAGACAGTGCGATTGTTGGCATTATCCGTTATTACACACGTGAAGCTGGCGTGCGTAGCCTCGAGCGTGAAATCTCCAAGCTGTGCCGTAAAGCAGTAAAAACGCTGTTGATGGATAAATCTACTAAGCATATCCAGATTTCGGGCGATAACCTTAAGGATTTCCTTGGGGTACAGCGCTTTGACTATGGCCGTGCGGACGATGAAAATCGCGTAGGGCAGGTGACCGGACTGGCCTGGACGGAAGTTGGTGGCGATCTGCTGACGATTGAAACGGCCTGCGTGCCGGGCAAAGGTAAGCTGACTTATACCGGTTCGTTGGGTGAGGTCATGCAGGAGTCGATTCAGGCTGCGCTTACCGTCGTTCGTGCCAGAGCGGAAAAATTAGGCATCAATGCTGATTTTTACGAGAAACGTGATATCCACGTTCACGTTCCAGAAGGTGCGACGCCAAAAGACGGTCCGAGTGCGGGTATCGCTATGTGTACCGCGCTGGTTTCTTGTTTGACTGGGAACCCGGTGCGTGCCGATGTGGCGATGACAGGGGAAATTACCCTGCGTGGTCTGGTGCTGCCGATTGGTGGTCTGAAAGAGAAGCTGCTGGCCGCACACCGTGGTGGTATCAAGACGGTATTGATTCCAGATGACAACAAGCGCGATCTAGAGGATATCCCGCAGAACGTGATTGCCGATCTGGAAATCCATCCGGTGAAACGTATTGAGGAAGTGTTAGCGTTCGCGTTGCAGAATTCGCCTTCTGGCATGCAAGTGGTCTCGACGCCTAAAGCCAAGACCAAAGCCAAGGCAAAATAGTGACCTGTCGCAAAAACCCTTGAGAAAATCAGGGCTGGTGAGTGAAATCGTGCTTGCCAGCTTTTTTTTGTACCGCTAAGTTAGAGCACTGTTAGTTTTAGCTGTAACTGGCTAAGCATGACAGTATTGATAATATACACTAAATAATTCGAGTTGCAGGAAGACGGCGACGCAGAGAGTCCCTGGAGCTTACATCAGTAAGTGACTGGGGTGAGCGAGGAAAGCCAACGCACATGCAGCTTGAAGTATGACGGGTATAAGTTACGTCTCGCGTCTTGGGACATTGAAGCGCGATAAGAGAATTCCAGAGGGGATGACAGAGTGAACAAGTCACAATTGATCGACAAAATTGCCGCAGATGCTGATATTTCCAAAGCGGCAGCAGGGCGTGTGTTAGATGCAATTATTGGTTCCGTTACCGAATCCCTGAAAGAAGGGGATGATGTTGCTTTGGTTGGTTTTGGTACTTTTTCAGTGCGTGAACGTGCTGCTCGTACCGGCCGTAACCCGCAAACGGGTAAAGAAATCAGTATCCCTGCGGCGAAAGTACCAGGATTCCGTGCTGGTAAAACGCTGAAAGACGCCGTTAACTGATTATTACGTCACAGGTTTGGCGGATAACCACTTTGGGTGCCAAACAATACCTGACGCAATGATATTGGTAGGGTAAGATACGAGGCGCATCATTTTATGATGTGCCTTTTATTTATATAGGATTTTACCCTAAATAATTCGAGTTGCGTGAAGGCGGCAAGAGAGGGAGTCCCGATGAGCTTACTTAAGTAAGTGATTCGGGTGACTGACGTAGCCAACGCACATGCAACTTGAAGTATGACGGGTATATACATGCCCGACACATGGCAGAACGTGGCGGGCAATAAGCTTAAGTGCGCCCTAGCCTTGTATTGGGCTATAGCAATCGCAAGGATGCATGGCTCCGGCCAGCGCAGGGAGTTTTATCCATTCTACAGCGGAGTGTTGTCACATTATGATGGACAATTTACGTACGGCCGCGAATAACGTCGTGCTCAAAATTATTCTTGCTTTGATCATCGCATCATTCGTTCTAACTGGCGTTGGTGATTATCTTATTGGTGGTTCAGGAGATTACGCTGCAAAGGTGAACGGGCAAGAAATTACCCGCGCACAGCTTGAGCAGGCGGTACAGAACGAACGCAGTCGTCAGCAGGAAGCCTTGGGTGAGAATTTCTCTCTTCTGGCGAGTAATGACGGCTACATGCAACAATTGCGTAAGCAGGCACTCTCCCAACTCATTGATGAAACCTTGCTGGATCAGTATGCCAACAAGCTGGGACTGAACATCAGTGATGAGCAAATCAAACAGGCGATCTTTGACGTTCCTTCGTTTCAGACAAACAACCGTTTTGATAATGAAAAGTATCTGGATCAGGTTCGTCGCCTTGGCGTAACGCCGGATATGTATGCTTTGATGCTGCGTAAGCAACTGACTTCACAGCAGCTGATTCGCGGTTTTGGCAATACAGCGTTTCTGCTGCCGCAGGAGATCGATAATCTGGTGAAACTGGCTGCACAAGATCGCGTTGTCCGTGTCGCAACCATTGATATTGCTGCCAAGGCGAAAGCTCAGACGGTTGCTGACGATGAAGTCCAGAGTTATTACGATCAAAACAAAGGGAATTTCATCGCACCAGAAGAATTCAAAGTCAGCTATATCACGCTGGATGCGGCAAGCATCATGGACGGCGTGAAAGTAGACGATGCTGCCATCAACGATTTCTACGAACAGAACAAGAGCGACTATTCCCAACCTGAGCGCAAAAAATTCAGCGTTATTCAGGTGAAGAATGAGGCCGATGCAACGTCTGTTCTGGATTCGCTGAAGCAAGGTGGTGATTTTTCTGCGCTGGCGAAAGAAAAATCAACGGACATCATCTCGCGTCGCAACGGTGGCGATCTGGGTTGGATGGACGAAAACAGCATGATTGATGAGCTTAAACAGGCAAAACTGACAGAGAAAGGTCAGATTTCCGAAGCGATTAAATCCTCTGTTGGTTATTTGATTGTGCGCCTGGATGATGTTCAGCCGCAGCAGATCAAACCGTTGAGCGAAGTGCGTGCTGAAATCGCTGATAAAGTGAAGCATGAAAAAGCGCAGGATGGGTTCTATGCGCTGCAACAAAAAGTTAGCGAAGCAGCCAGCAACGACAACGAGTCTCTGGCTTCAGCAGAAGAAGCCGCCGGTGTGAAAGTAACGCAGACTGACTGGTTTACTCGTGAGCAGGTTCCTGCCGCGCTGAACTTCCAGCCAGTAACGCAGGCTATCTTTAGCGGTGCGCTGTTGGGCGAAAACGGTGCTGCGGGCAACAACTCCGATGTGATTAACGTCGACGGCGATCGTGCTTTCGTTCTGCGTATCACTGAGCACAAGCCTGAAAGTACTCGCCCTCTGGATCAGGTGCGTACTGAGATCGTTGAGGTGTTGAAACGTCAGAAGGCTGAACAGCAGACTCGTGTAGATGCTGAAAAAATTCTGGCTGAGCTGAAGCAAGGTAAAGACGATGCGCTTAAAACGGCAGGTCTGAGTTTTGGTGAAGCAAAAACGATGTCTTCTATCTCTCAGGGTGATGCAACGGCCGAAGCAATCTTTGCTATGCCACATCCAGAGAAAGATAAGCCATCTTATGCGATTACTCAGGATCAAACCGGTAATGTTGTGCTGGTCGCGCTGGATAGTGTGACGCCACATCAGCTAAACGATGAGCAGAAAACACAGTTTGCCAGCCAGGTTCAGCAAGGTTCTCTGGGCGCGCTGTTTGATTCTCTGCTGTCCAGCTTGCGTAGTGAAGCGAAAATCAAGATGGGCAATGCGGCGCAAGAACAGCAATAAGCTCCGCAAAAATTTGCAAATCGTTGCAACAACAAAAGGCCGCTTTCGCGGCCTTTTCCACATTTAAATTCTGCTGTTTGCGGTGTTGATGGGTCTGCGGCAAGGTAGCCGTGCTGTCACACACAAGGAGGAAACAGCATGAAAAAATCAGGAATAAAAGCACTGTGCTTAATCATCGGAATGAGTTTGTCTGGGTTGCCATTACTGGGTCAGGCGGCACCTAAAGCTGCCGACAGTACGGCAACAGCGGTAAAGTCTGGGCCAGCAGATCAGAAAGCGGAAAAAGCAACGCTTCCTGATGGTGACGAGGATAAGGTAAGCATTAATGCAGCAAACGCTGCTGATTTGGCGGAAATAATGAACGGTGTCGGCCTTAAAAAAGCGGAAGCGATCGTTAACTATCGTGAGCAAAATGGTCCTTTTACCCAGATCGATCAATTAACAGAGGTCCCAGGAATTGGGGCGGCGTTGGTTGAGCGAAATCTCTCTCGTTTAAAACTGTGATATCAGTCGCAGCCCAGTCGAGCACTTCCTCTGGGCTGCGAACCTCTGCTAGGCTAATTATCAGGTCATACCAGTTGTTGGTGTTGTCACAGGAGTATTACCGCCATGCAGACTTTCATTACCGTTCGTGGTTATCACATTGATGTTTATCAGCACGTTAATAACGCGCGCTATCTGGAGTTTTTGGAAGAGGCGCGTTGGCAATGGCTGGAAACATTGCCTGCTTTTGGCTGGATGCATAGCAACAAGATTGCTTTCGTTGTGGTGAACATCAATATCAACTATCGCAAGCCTGCCGTTCTCGGTGACGTGCTGCGTATTGATAGCGAACTGCTACAGATGAATACGAAAAGTGGCGTGATCAGTCAGAAAATAACCCGAGTGTCTGATGAAAGCGATGTGGCGGATGCCACGCTGACGTTTGTCTGCATCGATTTATCAACGCAAAAAGCACTGCCATTGGAGGGAGAACTACTGGAACACTTAAACGAGATTCGCCGTTAATATGAAGCAACAGGCCACTACCTGTAAGGCGTGGCCTGCTGTTTTTAGATTGTGTGATGTTTCTGCGTGTCGGTTTCTGAATGGTGGCGTGAAATATCAGCGTAATCCTGCTTTCTGCTTCAGCGATGCCATGACAGCCACGGAATCATTTTGATACTGCGCAAGCCCGTTTGCTCGTAAATGGCAGGCGGCACACTGACCACACCCATCACCCTTGATGCCGTTATAGCAGGTTAGCGTGTGGTAACGAACGGTATCGAGTTGCTGGTAATGATCCGCCAGCGCCCAGGTTTCGGCCTTATTAAGCCACATCAGCGGGGTTTCAAAACGGATATCGCGGGCAATACCTAAAACAATAGCCTGATTCAGTGCCTTGACGAATTCATCGCGACAATCTGGGTAACCGGAAAAATCGGTCTCACACACGCCGGTAATGACGGCTTCCGCACCAACCTGATAGGCGTAGATAGAGGCGAGCGTCAGGAAGAGAATATTTCTTCCTGGAACAAAGGTGTTGGGGATGCCCTGTGCATTGGCGTCGTAATCGGGGACTGGAATACTGTCACGCGTCAGGCTGCTGGTGGCGAGTTCATTCAGTAAACCGACGTCCAGAACCTTATGCGCCGTTGCCCCCAGTTTCTGGCTGAGTTCCCGAGCGACATCAATTTCAGCACGGTGACGTTGCCCATAATCGAAGGTGATGCAGTGGACGTCATCATAATCTTGCAGAGCCTGAATCAGGCAGGTTGTGGAATCTTGTCCACCGCTAAAAACGACAACAGCACGCTTCATTCTTCATTCACCTTAATGCGGGGTGTGATGTAAAGCCGCTATGTTACCTGAAAAATAGCCCGTATTCAGCGCTGCGGCTGTGCGCTGAATACACCAGCCTTACACCGGGCTGAGTTCCGGTATGAGAGGTGATATTTTTGGGGTGTTCAGGGCATCAAGGTAGGGGCTTATGTCGCCGATATTTTTTTCTACCCAACTGCTGTTGTAGTAGGTGTCCAGATAGCGTTCGCCGCTGTCGCATAGCAGGGTCACAATCGCGCCTTTTTGACCCCGGTTCACCATCTCCTTGGCCAGTTGCAGCATACCCCAGACGTTGGTACCGGTAGAGGCTCCTGCTTTACGGCCTAACACGCTTTCCAGCCAGTACAGCGTTGCGATGCTGGCGGCATCCGGTACTTTGATCATGCTATCAATGACGTCAGGAATAAAAGAAGGCTCAGCACGAGGACGACCAATACCTTCTATTCGGCTACCGCATGGGCCAGTGATGGAGCGATCCCGCTGTTGGTAACAATCGTAGAAGACGGAGTGTTCTGGATCGACGACGACTAGTTGCGTATCCAGCCCCTGATAGCGAATGTAGCGTCCGAGCGTGGCTGACGTACCGCCAGTTCCTGCGCTCATCACGATGTAATCCGGTACGGTATGCGGTTCACGTGCCATTTGGCGGTAAATGCTGTCGGCAATATTGTTGTTGCCGCGCCAGTCGGTGGCGCGCTCCGCGTAGGTGAACTGATCCATATAATGGCCGTTCATCTCTTGTGCGAGCTGTTCGGATGCGGCATAGATTTGTCCTGCCTGTTCAACAAAATGGCAGCGCCCGCCATAGAAAGCGATTTGCTCGATTTTTCTTTTTGCGGTACAGGAAGGCATGACGGCGATAAATGGCAGGCCAAGTAAACGTGCAAAATAGGCTTCTGACACGGCAGTGCTGCCGGATGACGCTTCGATAATTGGCGTGCCTTCTTTAATCCAACCGTTGCACAGCCCGTAGAGAAATAAGGAACGAGCCAGGCGATGTTTCAGGCTACCGCTGGGGTGGGTGCTTTCATCTTTGAGATAAAAATAGATACCGGGGTAGTCCGGCAGGGTCAGTCGGATAAGATGCGTATCAGCTGAGCGCTGAAAATCTGCTTCGATAGCGCTGATGGCATTTTTAACCCAGGCATTGGTCATGATAAAAACTCGGTTAGGCAGTGATGCGAATAGAGTAACGAGTTTTCAGGATAAAAAGGTTATCTTTTTATCTCTTCATGACCAATTTAAAGAAATTATTTACTCTTTATTTCTGGTTTTTGGGGAATATTTTCCATTTGCCGGGCTGAGGGATGCTTACCCAAAAAACATGGCGATGGCGGCTGCCAGCGCAACGAGGGCCATTAAAGCGAACGCCATATTGATGGCACTAATGATAAAAGGGAATGCGATCACGGCGATACCGAGCATGGCTGCGCTCATGCTTGGTCTGGTGGATTCACGGCGAGCGAAGCCGAAAACAGCGAAAATTATCGCAAGGCAACCTAATACGGATGTTGCTGCAATCACTAACCGCTCTTCATTGAATGAAGATTGCTGTGGTGGTGTGGGGGCAACTTTTCCCATTAATCTATCCAACGTGGTATCACGGATGGAAACAATCTTCTCTGCTATTCGTTCTTCAATCGGTACTTCAGGTGTCAGTGGTCCAGTCCAAAAATAGGATACGGCAACGACTAATCCGATTGCGCCCAAAATCATACCTATCATACTGAATTTATTATTTTTATCTTTTGTCATCGTTTCGCCACTCCTGGTTGGCATAAAATATATCACTGGCTGATACATAATGAATTGTAGAAATCAGTCTGCCAGTTTGTCGTATCACCTTTCGTGAAAGGCAATTAAATTCGATACTATACAATTTGTTATGTTTTTTCATTATCGAATGGTGATGTGGTTTGCTGATGTTGTCAGCGAATATTGAAGGCAATTTGGGGCGGGAAGAATATTGCTTTTTTCTCTTAATGGGGGAAAGTAGGGAAAAGTTTTCCATGAGGTAGCGCTATGCTGGATAAAATTGATCGCACACTGCTGAATATGTTGCAACAGGATTGCACGCTTTCGCTACAGACGCTGGCCGAGGCGGTTAATCTGACATCTACACCATGCTGGAAACGACTGAAGCGTCTGGAAGAGGAAGGGATCATCCGGGCTCGGGTAGCGCTGTTGGATAATGAACGTCTTGGGTTAGGGCTGACGGCGTTTGTCTTATTGAAGACGCAGCAGCACAACCGTGACTGGTATCAGACCTTCACCCGCGTAGTGTCTGACATGCCGGAGGTGCTGGCTTTCTATCGCATGGCTGGTGAGTACGACTACCTGATGCAAGTTCAGGTTGCTGATATGAAAAGCTATGATGACTTCTATAAGCGGTTGGTGAATGGTATTCCTGGGCTGGTCGATGTAACATCTAGTTTTGCTATGGAACGAATCAAACATACCACGGCATTGCCCTTATCCCTGTGATTCATCGTATATCCGTCTTTTGTATAATCACCTTTCTGAGTCTGTCATGACCCGTCTGGCTATTGGAATGAAAACCGCGTGAGACTGTTTGCTCAACTGAGTTGGTATTTTCGCCGCGAATGGCGGCGCTATCTGGGGGCTATTGCGCTATTGATTGCAATTGCCATTCTGCAATTGTTACCCCCTAAACTGGTCGGCGTGATTGTCGATGGTGTGACGCAGCACGGCATGTCGATGGCCGAAATGATGAAGTGGATTGGCGTGATGCTGCTGACTGCCGTCATGGTCTATCTGCTGCGCTATGTGTGGCGCGTGTTCCTGTTTGGTGCGTCATACCAGTTGGCGGTTGAGCTACGAGAGGATTTTTACCGTCAACTGAGTCGCCAGCATCCGGCGTTTTACCAACGTCACCGTACTGGCGATCTGATGGCGCGAGCGACTAACGATGTCGATCGCGTGGTCTTTGCCGCCGGAGAAGGCGTGTTGACGCTGGTCGATTCAATGGTGATGGGCTGCGCCGTGCTGGTTGTCATGTGTACGCAAATTAGTTGGGAACTGACCCTGCTGGCGCTGCTTCCGATGCCGGTCATGGCGATTTTCATCAAACGCTACGGCACCCAACTGCATAACCGCTTTAAATCCGCACAGGCGGCGTTTTCCTCGCTTAACGATCAGGCGCAGGAAGGTTTGACCAGCATTCGGATGATTAAAGCCTTTGGGCTGGAAAACTATCAGTCCGCGCGTTTTGCGCAGGTTGCGGCGGATGCCGGCGCCAAAAATATGCACGTCGCTCGCGTTGATGCCCGCTTCGATCCCACTATTTATATTGCCGTCGGGCTTTCGAATTTGCTGGCGATTGGCGGCGGCAGTTGGATGGTGATTAACGGTTCGCTGACGTTAGGTTTGTTGACCAGCTTCGTCATGTATCTGGGGTTGATGATCTGGCCAATGCTGGCGCTGGCCTGGATGTTTAATATTGTTGAGCGTGGTAGCGCGGCATATAGCCGAATTCGACAACTGCTTGCGGAAGATCTCGTGGTGAAAGACGGTGAGGAATCCTTGCCTGCCGAGCGGGGCGTGCTGGACGTGAACATCTCCGCGTTTCGCTACCCGGATAATACTCGTGATGCTTTACAACATATTCAGTTTACGCTGGCACCGGGTAATATGCTGGGGTTATGTGGGCCGACAGGATCGGGGAAAAGTACGCTGCTGGCGTTGATATTGCGTCATTTCGATACCCAATCGGGAGAGATTCGTTATCACGATCGCCCATTGAACGCCATTCGATTGGATGAACTGCGAAGCCGTTTTGCCGTTGTGGGGCAAATGCCCTTTTTGTTTTCCGATACGGTGGCACGAAACATCGCACTGGGTCGGCCTGATGCTACCCAACAAGAGATTGAACAGGCGGCACGGCTTGCCAGCGTTCATGACGACATTCTGCGTTTGCCTCAGGGTTACCAGACTGAAGTCGGAGAGCGCGGCGTGATGTTATCAGGCGGTCAAAAACAGCGGATCGCGATTGCCCGTGCTTTATTGCTGGATGCTGAAATTCTGGTGCTGGATGATGCGCTGTCTGCGGTTGATGGGCGAACGGAGCACCAGATTTTACAGAATCTTAAAACGTGGGGCGAAAAACGGACGCTGATCATCAGCGCACATCGCCTGTCAGCGCTAACCGAAGCGAATGAAATCGTGGTGTTGCAGCAAGGACAAACGGTGCAGCGTGGCACACACCGGACGCTGGCGGCACAACCTGGCTGGTATCGGGATATGTACCGTTATCAACAGCTGGAGGCGGCGCTGGATGATGTGCCGCAGTTGGAAGGAACGAAAAATGAATAGCCCTCAACAGTTTTGGCCAACCCTGAAACGTCTCCTGGCCTATGGTTCACCCTGGCGAAAACCGCTCCTACAGGGCATCCTGATGCTGTGGATTGCCGCAATCGCTGAAGTCTCAGGCCCCGTGTTGGTGAGCTATTTTATTGACGACTTGGTAGCAAAAGGCCAGTTTCCGCTGGCGATTGCGGCTGGCTTGGCAATGGCCTATATCCTGCTGCAAATTCTGGCGGCCTCGCTGCACTATTTTCAGACGCTGCTGTTTAATCGGGTCGCGGTCGGTGTCGTTCAGCAACTGCGTATTGATGTGATGGACGCGGCGTTGCGCCAGCCACTGAGTACATTTGATACGCAACCTGTTGGGCAACTGATTTCACGCGTCACCAATGACACTGAGGTGGTAAAAGACCTGTACGTCATGGTGGTGTCAACGGTATTACGTAGTGCGGCGCTGGTTGGGGCGATGCTGGTGGCGATGTTCAGCCTGAACTGGGAGATGGCGCTGGTTGCACTGATGATTTTCCCTGCGGTCGCGACGGTCATGGTGCTGTACCATCGTTTTAGTACGCCGATTGTGCGCAAGGTGCGGAGCTATCTGGCCGACATTAATGATGGTTTCAACGAAGTGATTAATGGTATGGGCGTCATTCAGCAGTTTCGCCAGCAGGCTCGCTTTGGCAAAAAATTGGGTGCCGCCAGCCATGAGCATTATGAAGCGCGGATGAAGGCCTTGCGTCTGGAAGGTTTCCTGTTGCGGCCGCTGCTGAGCCTGTTTGCCGCGATGGTGCTGTGTGGCTTGTTAATCCAATTCGGTTTCAGCTCAATTGGGTCGGTGGGCGTTGGGGTCTTGTACGCGTTTATCAACTATTTGGGCCGTCTGAATGAACCATTGATTGAACTGACAACCCAGCAATCCATGTTGCAGCAGGCGGTCGTCGCCGGTGAACGTATCTTTGAACTGATGGATGGCAAAAAGCAGTGCTACGGCGATGACGAGCGTCCTCTGGCGACTGGGCGCGTCGATATTGATGAGGTTTCTTTCTCATATGGTACAGAAAAACGCGTGCTACAGAATATTTCTCTGACGATCCCGGAGCGTGGGTTCGTCGCGCTGGTTGGGCATACCGGCAGTGGGAAAAGTACGCTAGCCAGTTTGCTTATGGGGTATTACGCGCCGGATGAGGGCGAGATTCGGCTTGATGGCCGCTCGCTGTCGACGCTCTCTCATGCGGTGTTGCGCCAAAATGTGGCAATGGTGCAACAGGATCCGGTTGTGCTGGCGGAATCCATGTTTGTGAATGTGACGCTGGGGCGCGATATCAGCGAAGAGGCCGTCTGGCGCGTGTTGGAAGTGGTACAGCTTGCCGAGCTGGTTCGGGCTTTCCCTGAAGGATTGCATACGCGTATTGGTGAGCAGGGGAATAACCTGTCTACCGGACAAAAGCAGCTGTTGGCGATCGCACGGGTACTGGTGCAAACGCCTAAGATCCTGATTCTCGATGAAGCGACGGCGAATATTGATTCAGGTACAGAGCAGGCGGTGCAAAAGGCGCTACGCATTATCAGGGAACAGACGACCTTGATTATCATCGCCCATCGGCTTTCCACTATCGTTGAGGCCGACACGATTATGGTGCTCCATCATGGGCAAACCGTTGAACGGGGTACACATGATCAACTGCTGCAACAGCAGGGGCGCTATTATCAAATGTATCAGTTGCAACTTGCCGGAGAGGATCTTGCAGCCATTAGCACTGAGCCTTGCCCTGCGCACTGAGACTTACCTGAGATAGTATCCCGGTCTGCACCGCCTTGTGTGGTGCAGACTGACAGTCTATTCATGGCTTCGCACCATCAATAAGCATCGTGATTCTGGTTTCCCCCGAGTTGCACTAAAAACACTCTTCATGCACTACGCTGGTGCAATTCTTGCCCGAATCTTCCTGGATTTCTTTCCCATACTGTTTTTTTTTGCCCTTTCTTATCGTTAATCGCGTTCTCTTTCCTGATTTATGCCAGATAAATCATTTATGGCACACCCTTTGCTTTAGTCATGACGTAGACCTACTTCATAGAGCATGTAATCGAACAAGTGACGGGCGAAAGCCTGAATGTAATGGCTAGGGGGAAGATAAATGAAACTGGTTACTGTGGTGATAAAACCATTCAAGCTGGAAGATGTACGTGAAGCGTTATCTTCTGTCGGCATCCAGGGACTCACCGTCACTGAGGTGAAAGGATTTGGTCGTCAGAAAGGGCACGCGGAGCTATATCGCGGCGCGGAGTACAGCGTTAACTTTTTACCCAAAGTAAAAATTGATATCGCAATTGCAGACGATCAACTGGATGAAGTGATCGATGTCATCAGCAAAGCCGCGTACACCGGAAAAATTGGTGACGGCAAAATTTTTGTCGCCGAGTTGCAAAGAGTTATCCGTATTCGTACGGGTGAAACTGACGAAGCCGCACTTTAACAACACCTAGCGTAGATACGTAAATAGGGATGGATGAAAATGAAAAAACTACTCTCTTCATTAGGTCTCGGTGTGGCGGCATTACTCCCGTCCTGGGCAATGGCTGCGACACCGACGATTGATAAAGCGGACAACGCTTTTATTATGATTTGTACCGCATTGGTACTCTTTATGACTATACCGGGCATCGCACTGTTTTACGGCGGCCTGATTCGTTCTAAGAACGTTCTGTCCATGATGACGCAGGTGAGCGTAACGTTCGCGATGGTTTGTATCTTGTGGGTCGTTTACGGATATAGCCTGGCCTTCAGCGAAGGTAACGCCTTCTTCGGTGGTTTCAGCACCTTTATGCTGAAAGGCATCGGGATTGAATCTATCAGTGGCACCTTCTATCAGTTCGTACACGTGGCTTATCAGGCTTCCTTTGCCTGCATCACCGTCGCGCTGATTGTCGGTGCGATTGCTGAGCGTATTCGTTTCTCTGCGGTGCTGATCTTCGTTGCGCTGTGGCTGACGTTCTCCTACCTGCCGATGACGCACATGGTATGGGGCGGTGGCTATCTGGCTGCGGATGGCGCGCTGGACTTCGCTGGTGGTACGGTGGTTCACATCAACGCCGCAGTTGCTGGGTTGGTGGGGGCTTACCTGCTGGGCAAACGTGCTGGTTTTGGCAAAGAAGCCTTCAAACCGCATAACCTGCCGATGGTATTTATCGGTACGGCGATTCTGTACATCGGCTGGTTTGGTTTCAATGCCGGTTCAGCAGGTGCTGCGAACGGTATTGCCGCTCTGGCTTTCCTGAACACCGTTGTCGCGACTGCTGCTGCGATTCTGGCATGGGTTGGCGGTGAGTGGATGGTCCGCGGTAAGCCTTCTCTGCTGGGCGCATGCTCTGGTTGTATCGCCGGTCTGGTGGCAATCACGCCAGCAGCGGGTACGGTTGGCGTGGGTGGCGCACTGATCATCGGTCTAGCTGGTGGCATTGCAGGCCTGTGGGGCGTAACGGTACTGAAAAGATGGCTGCGTGTGGATGACCCGTGTGATGTCTTCGGTGTTCACGGCGTGTGCGGTATCGTTGGCTGCATCCTGACTGGCGTATTTACTTCGGCATCACTGGGTGGTACTGGCTATGCAGAAGGTGTGACGATGGCACACCAGATTTGGGTGCAGCTGTTCAGCGTGATTGTTTGTCTGGTGTGGTCTGGCGTGGTGGCATTTGTCGCCTTCAAGATCGCGGATATGGTTGTCGGCCTGCGTGTACCTGAAGATCAAGAGCGCGAAGGTCTGGACGTCAACAGCCATGGCGAGAGCGCTTACAACCAATAAGAACGCTTAAATTAGTCAGTGAGATGGCTTAATACAAGTAGACAGGCGTGGAGGAGACTCCACGCCTGTTTTATTATCAGTCTTAACCCCCCAGATGAGGTGGTCTTTTACGTTACGACGCTGCCGCAAGGTTTACGGCTGGCGGCGACGTATGACGCCTTCCTGCACGCTGGATGCAACCAGCACACCTTCCCGAGTATAGAATTGCCCACGAACGAAACCACGAGCACCGGATGCAGACGTGCTTTCTACGGTATATAACAGCCAGTCATCCAGCCGGAAATCACGGTGGAACCACATCGAGTGATCGATGGTAGCGACCTGCATGCCCGGCTCCAAAAAGCCAACGCCGTGAGGCTGCAAAGCTGTGAGTAGGAAATTGCAGTCAGACGTATAGCCGAGCAAATATTGGTGAATGCGCTTATCGTCCGGCAGCGGGCTGCTGGCACGGCACCAGACGTGTCGCACCGGCTCGTCTACTTCGCCTTTTAGTGGGTTATGGAATTTAACTGGGCGCATCTCAATCGGGCTGGCCTGAATAAATTTATCGCGAAAGCGGGGCGGCAGAAGGTGCTGCATGTCTTGTGCGATTTCCTGCTCGGATTTCAGTTCCTCTGGCTGTGCGACGTTTGGCATCACATTCTGGTGCTCAAACCCTTCTTCATGACTTTGAAATGAGGCCGTCATATAAAAAATAGGGCGACCATTCTGGATAGCCCTAACGCGTCTGGCGCTGAAGCTGTTGCCGTCGCGCAGGTTTTCAACGTCATAAATAATGGGTTTCTGGCTATCGCCGGGTAGCAAAAAGTAGCTGTGGAAAGAGTGAATGTTGCGCTCAACGGGGACAGTCTGTTTGGCAGCCGACATGGCTTGGCCGACGACTTGCCCGCCAAAGACCTGGCGCAGCCCCAAATCATCGCTTTGTCCGCGAAATAGCCCTTCTTCGAGCTTCTCTAAATGCAGGAGGTCGAGAAGATGTTGTAGTGATTGACTCATGGTATCGGCCCCAATGTATGCGAATGGCTAGTTATCTGTTTGTTTTGTAATGTGTAAAATGTCTGATTGTGACTTTTTACTGCAATAAATGTGTGGATTTCAGGAAAATATCAGAATATTGCACCATCATTATTGTGTTGGTTGAATCATACTATTTATGAGTGCCGGTTTTCGATACCGGTAGTCTGACAATAATAAAGGAGACTGACCGAATGAAATTATGGCATATCTTAGGCGGTATCACGTTATCGATGACTCTGGCTGCATGTGCACAGAGGAGTGATTATGGCGTTTCTCCTCAAACTGGCGCACCTGTCACCAGTGTTTCCTCACAGCGCCCGGCTGTCGCGATGCCAGCGGTAACCGGTACGGTGAATATTCGTCAGCGCATTGCGCTACCTCACAACGCCGTTTTGACCGTTACCGTGTCTGATGCATCGCTGGCGGATGCGCCTTCAAAAGTGATTACCCAGCGTGTGACGCGTACAGAAGGGAAGCAGGCACCTTTCCAATTCGAGCTACCGTATAACCCGGCTGATATCCAGCCCAACGCGCGTATCTTACTCAGTGCTGCGATTGCAATCGATAATCGTATCGTAATGGTGACGGAAAACGTCTTGCCGGTTATTAGCAACGGGGTGAATAACGCCGATTTGGTGCTGGTTCCTGTCGCCTCTGTCCCCTTACCAGCGAAAAATCAGGGATCAATGATGTCTAATCCGACGAATCAGACTCCTCATATGCTTCAGGGGCAACCTGCTTCGTCATCTGTGGCTCCGCAACCAGTCTGGTAACTCATCTGGATACGCGCCGCTATGGCGCGTATTGCCAGCGATATTTCGCAAGATCAATTTTTCCCTGACGATTGAAAATGATGCCCTCCGCCTGTAGCGCTGACTTCTGGCGTACATAGTCTCCACCGACCAGCGATATTTCCCCTTTACGATTGATTACCCGATGCCAGGGGAGTTTGCTGTCTTTCGGCAGACGTTTTAATACCCCGCCAACTTGTCGGGATGCCCTGGGTGAATCGGCAAGCTGTGCGATGTCGCCATAGGTTGCTATTTTTCCATAAGGAATCGCTGCGACGATTTGAAAAACGCGCTGGCGGAAATTATCGTTTTCTTCTGACATCAGCGGATATTCCTGCTGTTCCTAAACCGATTGAACATCATAGTGGCACAGTGGGGTGGGTAAGAAAACAACGGTTAGTCTGTGTTAGCTTGCAATTGCCTATCCCATCGCCGATAATGCCCACCGCTTTGTGACATGTTGCGATTATCATGTGCAAGCCGTTATAAAGTCGTCAATGGAGGCCCTGTCGGTTCTCCCGCAACACTAACCTGTGGATTCGGTCAGGTCCGGAAGGAAGCAGCCGCAGCAGGAGACGTGTGTGCCGGGATGTAGCTGGCAGGGCCTCCACCATTTCTGCCGTCGTTAGCGGCCTTCATCGTCAGGCTGGTCTTCATCTTCTGCACGTAAACAACATTTTCTGCCAAACCCGTTTTCTGATCTGACATTCATAAACGCTGAACCGCCATTCTTTGCTCGATAGGTGTCATTTTTCGATCGCTGCTGCTTCGAGAGGATGACTGTGCATCTTTACTTGGCGAGTAATAATTGCGGTAATTATTACATCCTCTATTTTCATCACGGGATATACCATTCGTGGATGCTATCAATGCGATTGTTATAAACGATGAATTTTGAGGAAATAAGCGTGAGAGGTGAGGGTGAATTCATTTTTACTTAATATAAAAAATACAATTTGTTACAAGTCTTACGCAATTAATACGTTAAAAAGATAATAAAAACAAAGGCCGATAATATTATCGGCGCAGTGTATTTAATGTCAGTTTTTGTATGCGTTTCGTTAGGAATTAACGGACGTATCGCCATACTGCGGTAGGAACTTTGTCGTAGAGTTTGTTCATTGTCAGTTCAGCCAGACGATGATCGGCTGCGGAAAAGAACATCTCCAGTTCATCATTAGAGAGTTCATACTTGTTTTTTTCAATAACGCGTTCGAGAGTGTCAATGGTTGTGCATTTACGCAAACGCATCAAATAGTCGATTTTTTTCATAATGGCCTATGCAAACAGTACCTGGTGGTTAAAAAATATAAATAAATTATTGCTTAAGTTTTAGCAGGCGTACAGACGTTCTCCCCTGAGAACATTCCGAATAATTTTGCTTTGGACTTCTGCCAACGCCGCAGTTCAGCATCATTAATTCCATAGTTGCTAAACAAGACGTAAGTATCATCCAAATACTTTTCAACCTGCTCTGAAAGCTCACTTTCGTTAGGGTATTTTATTTTAAATGTGAGAATAAACGTAGCGATATGCTCAATAAGTTCATTTAATTGGAGATTGATCGCAGATGTTGGATCATTGACCCAGCCGTGACTGCTATCACCTAACGTTGCTATGCTTTCGTCACACAGATTCTCACATAAGAATCTGAGTTGGGCAATATCATAATGTTTTGGTGTGTACTCATCCATATCAATCCCTCCGTTAAGCCGTTATTCAGTGTTACTGCGGTTAACACCTGGTAAACAGGTAGACTGATGAAGCTTACAAGATAAAACGTTAACGTTGTTTCGTATTCATGCTGTCACAAGCAATGCGTTGAACCATTGTGATTTTTTCAGCAATGAATGAGATAACAAAGATTTTTCACCTCCTACTATCTACTATGTCGCGAAATAGGGCTGGCGTAAATACCAACATATCATGACTTAACCTTAAGTATAGTTCTACCAAGTTGGCTACGATTACGTCATTCTATATATGACTATAGCAAAAGCGTGCGTAAAATTCGCGGATAATAGATAAGGTTTTCATTGCTATCTATACCCTAAATAATTCGAGTTTCAGGAAGGCGGCAAACGAAGGAATCCCGATGAGCTTACTCAGGTAAGTGATTCGGGTGACTGAATGCAGCCAACGCATATGAAACTTGAAGTATGACGGGTATATTTTGATTAAATCTCGGTTTTTTTGTTGTAACAACGAACATAGAATAAACTCGGCTGCGGCTTATTTAATTATTTCTATCTGAAAATATGAGAAATGACAGAAGGAATGCGAAGGGATTGTTCTGTTGATAAGGCTGATTGATGCTCGTTATCCTATTGTTTCAGAAGTTTTTTCATGCAAATCATCCCGTACAGTCTGGTTAGCGCCATAACACAGGCTGTATCGGGATGTGGTCGAGAAAGATTAACCTTTTTTCTTTTTTCCGCCTTGCACGGCCTTAAAGCGCGGGTTGGATTTGCATATAACGTAAACTCGCCCGCGACGGCGGACCACAATACAATCCTTATGACGATTCTTTGCTGAACGTAGTGAACTAAGCACCTGCATTTTATAGCCCTCTCTGATTACTTGAAGAAGTTGCCAAAGCGCTGCTGGAAGCGCGCAGTGCTGCCTTCTTTGGAATATTCTTTTTGCTTCCCGGTATAATAGGGATGCGATGCCGAAGAAACGTCAACGGTGACGTAAGGGTAGCTGGTACCCTCTAGTTCAATGGTACGATCGGTTTTAATCGTTGACCCTGTTTTGTAATAGACATCCGCGCTGGTGTCATGGAATACCACCGTGCGATAGTCAGGATGAATACCTGCTTTCATTGTTGCCTCATTTGTTATGTTATAACATACCCATTATGTTGCGCTTTTTTGACATCAGGATCAACCATTATGTTGTTGTGAGGCCGTAGCATTCTCTACGCCACTATAGAGGTGGATAAAGATGCAAACGGCACTGTGCACGTTTTTGATAAGGGTTAGCTGGGAAAGAAGGGCTGGAAAGTAAAAAAGGCCGCTAGGCGGCCTTTTAAGGGATATTGGAGGGTATTCGGTCTTAGTGTGCTGTTGTGTCGTCGACTTTCTTACCGAAACGACGGCGGACAACAACAAAGAACACCGGAACGAAGAAGATGGCCAGCACGGTTGCTGTAATCATCCCGCCCATTACGCCAGTACCAACGGCGTTTTGTGCACCGGAACCCGCACCACTACTGATTACCAACGGCATTACACCGAGGATAAAAGCAAGTGATGTCATCAGGATTGGACGCAAACGCATACGAACGGCATCGAGCGTTGCTTCTATCAGTCCTTTCCCTTCTTTTTCCATCAGGTCTTTAGCAAATTCGACAATCAATATGGCGTTCTTCGCCGATAACCCTATGGTTGTCAGCAGGCCCACCTTAAAGTAAACGTCGTTTTCAAGACCTGTCATATTCGCCGCAATTAACGCACCGATGATCCCCAATGGAACAACCAGCATGACGGAGAACGGTATTGACCAGCTTTCATAAAGCGCTGCCAGACACAGGAACACGACAATCAGTGAAATGGCATAGATTGCGGGTGCCTGGTTGCCTGATAATCGCTCTTGATAGGACATACCCGTCCATTCGTAGCCGATACCTTGCGGTAATTGGGTCACGAAATTTTCCATCAATGCCATGGCCTCACCGGTACTCTTACCTGGCGCGGCTTCACCTTGGAGCTGCATGGATGGTTGGCCGTTATAACGTTCCAGACGCGGTGAACCGTATTCCCAGTGGCTCTGCGTGAAGGCAGAGAATGGCACCATTTGTCCGTTGCTACCGCGGATGTACCAGTTTTTGATGTCATCCGGCAGCATACGGAAAGGCGCATCGGCTTGAACGTAAACTTTCTTCACGCGACCGCGATCGATGAAGTCATTCACATAAGAACCACCCAGCGTGGTTGCCAATGTTGAACTGATATCCGACAGTGACACACCAAGCGCCTGTGCTTTTTCCTGATCGATATCGAGACGGAACTGCGGTGTATCTTCCATCCCGTTAGGACGAACTTGCACCAGCGTATCAGGACGTTGTGCCGCCATGCCCAGCAGTTGGTTACGTGCTTCCGTTAGTTTTGCATGCCCAAGGTTAGCCTGGTCAATCAACTGGAAGTCAAAACCTGTTGCTGTACCCAGTTCGATAATCGCAGGAAGGTTGACTGCGAAAACCATAGCTTCTTTATACTGGCTAAAGGCCGCGTTTGCTCTTGCTGCAATCGCCAGAACTTTATTTTCTTTGCCGCTTCGTTCACTCCAGTCATTTAGACTAGCGAAAGCCAGACCGGCATTCTGCCCACGACCAGAGAACCCGAAGCCCGTCACGGTAAACACCGACTTGACGTTAGCTTTCTCATTTTCGAGATAGTATTGCGTCATTCTGTCCATGATTTTCTGGGTGTTTTCCTGCGTCGCACCCGAAGGCAACTGAACGATGTTCAGCAGAACCCCCTGATCTTCGTCCGGCAGGAAAGAGGTCGGCAAGCGTAAGAACAGCAGCGCCAAGCCCACAACAATCAACAGATAGATGACCAGATAACGACCCGTACTGCGTAGGATATTTGCCACGCTATTGGTGTAGTGACTCGTGCTTTTCTCGAACAGTCTGTTGAACCAGCCGAAGAAGCCTTTCTTCTCACTGTGATCGCCTTTGGCGATCGGTTTTAACAGCGTTGCACAAAGCGCTGGCGTCAAAATCAATGCAACCAGAACAGACAGGACCATCGCAGAAACGATTGTGATGGAGAACTGGCGGTAGATTGCCCCTGTGGAACCACCGGTAAACGCCATTGGGACGAATACCGCGGACAGAACCAGAGCAATACCGACCAATGCACCTTGGATCTGCTCCATCGAACGTTTTGTTGCTTCTTTAGGCGGTAGACCTTCTTCCGCCATGACACGTTCCACGTTTTCCACGACGACAATGGCGTCATCCACCAGAAGCCCGATGGCGAGAACCATTGCGAACATCGTCAAGGTGTTAATGGAATAACCAAACGCAGAGAGGATAGCAAACGTTCCCAGCAAGACGACTGGCACCGCGATGGTTGGGATCAGCGTGGCACGGAAGTTCTGTAAGAACAGATACATCACCAGGAATACCAATACGATGGCTTCCACCAGCGTTTTCACGACTTCGTTGATCGAGATCTTAACGAAGGGTGTTGTATCGTACGGGTAAACCACTTTCAGGCCAGAAGGGAAGAACTCTTCCAATTTGGTCAGTGAGTTTTTTACTGCGGTTGCGGTATCCAGCGCGTTTGCGCCCGTTGCCAGTTTGATACCGATACCGGCAGCGGGTTTACCATTAAAACGCGCTATAACGTCATAGCTTTCTGCGCCTAGCTCAACGCGGGCGACGTCTTTAAGACGAACCTGAGAGCCATCCGCGTTAACTTTCAGCAGTATTTTAGAAAATTCCTCTGCTGAATTCAGTCGGGTTTGCGCAATGATCGAGGCGTTCAACTGCTGGCCCGGAACGGGTGGAGCCCCCCCAGTTGTCCTGCCGCGATCTGATTGTTTTGGACCCTGATCGCCGCAGTGACATCACCTGCGGTTAACTGATAGTTGTTCAGTTTGTTCGGATCCAGCCAGATACGCATTGCATACTGGGCACCAAACAGCTGTGCGTCACCTACGCCGGATGTACGGCTTATGGGATCTTTAACGTTAGCAGCCACGTAGTCAGCGATATCTTCCTGTGACATTTTGCCGTCTTCACTGATGAAGGCGGCAACCATGAGGAAGCTACTGCTTGATTTCTGAACGTTAACCCCTTGCTGCTGTACTTCCTGCGGCAGCAGCGGCATGGCCAGTTGCAGTTTGTTCTGCACCTGAACCTGCGCGATGTCCGGATCGGTACCCGCGTCAAACGTCAGCGTAATCTGAACCGTACCTGAGGAGTCGCTGCTTGATGACATGTACATCAGGTTATCGATACCGTTCATATTCTGTTCGATAACCTGCGTCACGGAATCTTGCAGCGTTGATGCATCGGC
This sequence comes from Pectobacterium odoriferum, assembly GCF_009931295.1. Taxonomy (NCBI): domain Bacteria; kingdom Pseudomonadati; phylum Pseudomonadota; class Gammaproteobacteria; order Enterobacterales; family Pectobacteriaceae; genus Pectobacterium; species Pectobacterium odoriferum. The sequence goes on from NZ_CP034938.1 coordinate 1,393,474, forward strand.
CCCCGGATAATTTGCTGTTACTTCAATCGCGGGTGGTGCGATCGTTGGATACTGGGCAATCGGTAATTTAACAATTGCCAGCAACCCCGTCAGCATCACCATGATGGCGAGCACCCATGCAAAAATGGGTCGATCTATAAAAAACTTAGCCATGAATTGTACCGGCTCCTGTTAGAACGTCTTAAGACTTCGCGGGTTCTGCTGACGCTTGTTGCGCCTGCTGATTTTCTGGAGCGACTTCTTTCGTTTTCACCTGCGCACCGGGCCTGATTTTTTGCAGACCAGTGACAATAACGCGATCGCCCGCTTTCAAGCCTTCGGTAACCAACCACTTGTCACCAATTGCCTTACTGGTTTTAAGCGTACGAGGTTCTACTTTATCGCCTTCTCCAACCACCATCGCCGTGGCCTGACCACGCGGATCGCGGGTGACACCCTGCTGCGGCACTAATAAGGCTGTTGGGTTAACGCCGGAATCAAGATGGGCGCGTACGAACATACCAGGGAGAAGATTGTGCTGTGGGTTCGGGAAAATAGCGCGCAGTGTGATGGAGCCAGTAGTTTCATCTACCGTAACATCAGAGAATTCCAATGTACCTGCCTCGGCATATTCCATACCGTTTTCCAACAGCAGGCGGACATTGGCTTTGCCTTCGCTTTGTTTCAGCGTGCCGTTTTCCAGTTCTTTTTTCAGTTGCAGGAAATCGTTACTGGACTGCGTGACATCAACATAGATCGGATCAAGCTGCTGCACGGTTGTTAATGCTGTTGCTTGTCCGGTTGACACCAATGCGCCTTCCGTCACCGTGGATTTACCCACGCGGCCTTCGATTGGCGAATTGACTTTGGTGTAAGCCAGATTGATTTGTGCCGTATCAACAGCCGCTTTAGCAGCCTGAACCGCAGCATCAGCCTGACGAGAGGTGGCAACAGCCTGATCGTAATCTTGCTTGCTGACGTAGTTGGTGCCCAAAAGTGGTTTGTAGCGGTTAACTGTCAGGCGGGCAATTTCTGCCTGAGCCTGTGCCTGAGCGAGTGAGCCTTTGGCGCTATTGTAGCTTGCCTGGTATGTCGCAGGATCGATTTGATACAGCGATGCGCCAGCTTTAATGTCAGACCCTTCAACGAAGTTGCGTTTGAGGATAATACCGCCAACCTGTGGGCGAACCTCGGCAATGCGGTAAGCATTTGTACGACCAGGCAGCTCGGTCATGACATTCAGTGCTTCCGTTTTTAACGTCACAATACCCACTTCAGGCATCTGCTGCTGTGCGCCGCCTTGCTGATTATTGCCGCTATCACATCCTGCGAGCATTAAGCCGCCAGAAAGCATCAGAACTGCCGCCAGAGGCGTTAGCCCTCTGTTTTTGTTCATAGATAAACCTCAAGTGTCCGATTTGAAATTGACCAATGGATCACAAGCTTAAAAACCCATTGCTGCTATAGTCTTATGTTCATGCTATGTTACATACATTCTCGAATGTATGTAAATCACGCTTTCCTTCAAATACAGCGATATGGCACGAAAAACCAAATTATTATGGCACGAAAAACCAAAAAACAGGCTCAGGAAACCCGACAACATATACTGGATACTGCGTTAAGAGTCTTCTCTGAGCATGGTGTGTCCGCGACTTCATTGTCTGACATTGCGACTGCTGCCGGTGTGACACGGGGTGCTATTTATTGGCATTTTAAGAACAAAGCCGAAATCTTTGATGAGATCTGGGCTCTGGCAGAGTCAAAAATCAGTGAGTTTGAAATAGAGTATCAGACAAAATTCCCTGATAATCCACTCTGCGTGATGCGTGAATTATTGATTTATATGCTGCGTTTAACCGTTAGTGATACGCATTGGCGATCTATTATGGAGATCGCTTTTCACAAATGTGAGTTTGTCGGTGAAATGTTGCAATCGTACAATGCGCGCAAAGAGCTCTATCTCTCCTGCTATGTCGATATTGAAGAAAACCTGATTAAGTGCATTCGAGTGGGGATGTTGCCGACGGACATTTATCCCCGTCGTGCGGCGATCGCGCTGCGTGCCTATTTTTCTGGCGTGATGGAAAACTGGCTATTTATGCCGGAAAGTTTCGATCTCGATCAGGAAGCCCCAGCGCTGGTGGATGCCTTTATCGATATGCTGCATTTTAGCCCGGCGCTACGTAAACCCGCTGAATAAGCCGTTGAACGACGGCGCTAACACTCGTTGCCTTTAAGCATCTGAGTTATTTTTACCTTAGGTGGAGGATTTAGCGTCACGGTCTTTTTGTGAGAGTTTTTTCTCAAAATCGGTACGTACAATCTCCAGGGCGGCCAGCGCGATACGCGGTTCGATTTGGTTTTCTTCCAGCAACATAATCAAATCTATCGCCAGATTGACCTCGGGTGGAGCGTTTTCAAGTGACATGAATCAGTTCCTCATTTCATGGTGACGCCGCCGCGCTACAATCCTTGCTCACGGCGTTCAATTTGACGTTCCAGGCGTGCCAGCGCCTGACGGCAGCGTGACAGCCGTCCTTCCAGCGCCGCCAGCTCTTTTTGTAGCCGCTGTTGCTCGCTGAATTGCGTCTGCGTGATGAGCAGGCTTTCTCTATCCTGAATCATAGAAAGCAGGCGGCGTTCATAATCCTGATGTTCCGCGAGCTTGTGATACAGATCTTCCGGCTGTGGTGCGTTACTTTGCTCCTGCCTGCGTAATGACTGCGTTGCCAGCTCACGCTGCAATGCAGCTATCTGGCTGACCAGCTTTTCAGCCAGAAACGCCACGCGATCGGTGCGCTGCTCTGCAACTAACTGCTTTATCGCCTGTAAATTTTGTTCAACTTCGGCGCGATAATCACGTAGCCGGGTGCCATAGCTGCTAAAAAGCTGACGATCAAAGCGTGATTGCGGCACGGCTTTATCCGCCAGTGGCTCAAGCTCTTTCGCTAGCGTGTTAATTTGTTGTTCAAGTGCTTGCAGCAATTGATGCGTGTTCACTTTTTTCCCTTACGGTCAGGCCTAAGATTCCGCGAGCTAGCTTCGCGTGGTGTGTCGGCGCGTGGTATATATCGGCATCGTTAGTCTACGTCGCTTTACTACACTGCATGAGGATATCTTAACTAATCCATCGGGCAAGGTGGTGATAAAGTGTGGTGGACATTGTCGCAGACAAAACATAGTTGTAGTGAACAAAGCAGAAAGGTGAATATGTATCGCGTGTTGCTGATGATATTGGGGTGGGTTTCCGTTGTGCTGGCAACGTTGGGTGTCGTGTTGCCTTTATTACCGACGACGCCTTTCTTGCTACTGGCCGCCTGGTGTTTTGCCCGTTCGTCCCCGCGTTTCCATGACTGGCTACTGTACCGCTCCTGGTTTGGCAGCTATCTGCGTCATTGGCAGCAACATCGGGCGTTGCCGCCGGGGGCAAAATGGAAGGCTGTCACTATGATTCTGTTAACGTTCGCGCTTTCGCTCTGGCTGGTTAAGCTCGTCTGGGTCAGGATCTTGCTGTTGGTCATTTTGGCTATTTTGCTGACCTTCATGCTTCGTTTACCCGTGATTGATCCAGGACAACAAATGCAAGGCGCGGATCCGAAAAGATAGCGTAAGCGGCGGCCTCTGTGACGGGAATACAAAAAATACGCACCCAGAGTGCGGACAGTTGCATTTATCCGTCACTTTGACTAGATTTGACCGTTTTCGTGCGCGGGTCGCCATTTTCCTCTTTGTCATAATGCCTCTTCATCACGTCATGCGATGATGGAAGTCTTGTGGCGACCGGCATTGGTATGTTCAGAACGTTTTATCAGGCACAACTATGATGACCGTAACAGCGCAGCAGGCAGAGTTAATTAAAAACAGTATCAAAAGCATCCCCGATTATCCGAAGCCGGGCATACTGTTCCGTGATGTCACCAGCCTGCTGGAAGATCCTGTGGCCTATGCGGCCAGTATTGAGATGCTGGCAAACCGTTACCGCAACACCGGTGTGACGAAGGTTGTCGGTACTGAAGCGCGTGGTTTCCTGTTTGGCGCCCCAGTTGCGTTGGCGCTGGGCGTAGGTTTTGTTCCTGTGCGTAAACCGGGCAAGCTGCCACGTCCGACTATCAGTGAAAGCTATGAACTGGAATACGGTTCAGATACGCTGGAAATTCATGAAGATGCAATCTCCGCGGGTGATAATGTGCTGGTGATCGACGATCTGCTGGCAACCGGTGGTACGCTCGAAGCCACGGTGAAATTGATCCGTCGTCTGGGTGGCTCGGTCAATGATGCCGCTTTTATCATCAATTTGTTCGATCTGGGTGGCGAGCAACGCCTGACCGAGATGGGTATCACCTGCTATAGCCTGGTTGACTTCCCCGGACATTAATCATAACAGTCTCGCCGATAGCGGCGTGGCTGTGTTAGCATGATCGCCTCAATAACTCGACTGTTGCGGTATTGATGAGCTATCAGGTTCTTGCCCGTAAGTGGCGTCCCCAAACCTTTACCCAAGTTGTCGGTCAGGAACATGTCCTGACCGCGTTGGCTAACGGCCTTTCCCTAGGCAGAATCCATCACGCTTATTTGTTTTCTGGCACCCGTGGCGTCGGAAAGACGTCGATTGCCCGTTTGCTGGCAAAAGGGCTGAATTGCGAACAGGGTGTGACGGCAACGCCGTGTGGCCAGTGTGACAATTGCCGCGAAATCGAACAGGGCCGTTTTGTCGATTTAATCGAAATTGATGCCGCGTCTCGCACTAAAGTCGAAGACACGCGCGATTTGCTAGATAATGTGCAGTACGCCCCTGCGCGTGGGCGATTCAAGGTGTACCTGATTGACGAAGTACACATGCTATCGCGCCACAGCTTTAATGCGCTGCTGAAAACGCTGGAAGAACCGCCTCCGCACGTCAAATTCTTGCTGGCGACTACCGATCCGCAAAAACTGCCTGTGACCATTCTGTCACGCTGCCTGCAATTTCACCTCAAAGCGCTGGATGTCGAACAGATTCGCGCGCATCTGGAACAGGTATTACAGGCAGAAAACCTCGTGAGTGAACCTCGTGCGCTGCAGCTTCTGGCGCGTGCTGCCGATGGGAGCTTGCGTGATGCGCTGAGTCTGACCGATCAGGCCATTGCCATGGGGCAAGGGCAGGTCACGACTGTTTCAGTTAGCCAAATGTTGGGCACGCTGGACGATGAGCAACCGCTGGCACTCATTGAAGCACTGGCGAAAGGCGATGGGGCACAGGTCATGTCGCTGTTAGACCAGGTCGCGGCACGGGGAGTGGACTGGGAATCGCTGCTAGTGGAAACCCAGACGCTGTTACATCGTATTGCGATGGTCCAACTGCTGCCTGCTGCGTTGAGTGATGATTACGCCGCAGTTGAAGCGCGTATGCGAGATTTGGCGCGAGCACTGCCGCCCGCAGAGGTGCAGCTTTACTACCAGACGATGCTCATTGGTCGCAAAGAACTGCCTTTTGCACCCGATCGCCGGATGGGCGTTGAAATGACGCTACTGAGAGCGCTGGCGTTTCATCCCAGCCAGATTATCGCCGAGCCTGTAGCGACAGTGAGCGCTGCGCCGGCTCAGGCTACGCGTGCGCCTTCTATTCAGTCTCCTGTGCAGCAGCCCGTTGCGGCGGTATCGGCGACGGTTCGTGCGCTAGTGCCGCAAAATACAGCATCTCCTGAAGACATGCCGCCGTCATCTTACTCTCCCGAGCCGCCGATGGATGCCTCTGCCTATGCGCCGCCGTTAGGGGACGCGCCTGCTTCAGCGGAGCAGCATGATGAGAGCGAATTGCCTGATGCGACTGCTCAGTTATTACAGGCGCGTAGTCAGCTCTTACGAAAACAGGGGAGTACGCCACCAAAAAAGGCTGAACCGGCAGCGTCTGACAACACGCGGCCGGCAACCTCAGCGCTGGAGCGATTGGCTTCGGTGACTGAGCGCAGCATTCAACGGCAAAACGCGAAAACGTCTCCCTCCGAGCCCAAAAAGCCGGAAGCGTATCGTTGGCGGGCGCAGAATAAAGTCGAAGAAGAGAAGGTCGACGTAGCAACGCCAAAAGCGCTGCGTTCGGCATTAGAACACGAAAAAACGCCGGAACTGGTGGTTCGGCTGGCGGAAGAGTCACTGGAGCGAGATGCGTGGGCGGCGGAAATCCATCGCCTGACGCTACCAAAGCTGGTACAACAGCTGGCACTCAATGCGTTTAAAGAGAGCGAAGAGGCAGGCAAGATTCATCTGCATCTGCGTTCATCCCAGCGACATCTGAATTCGCCTGCGGCGCAAAAGACGCTGGCGGACGCATTGACGGCTCACTACGGACATCCTGTAGAATTACTGATTACTGAAGACGATAACCCAGCGGTGCGGACGCCGCTGGAGTGGCGTCAGGCTATATATGAAGAGAAGCTGGCGCAGGCGCGTCAGTCAATTCTGGCCGATACAACGATTCAAACGCTGCGGCGTTTCTTTGATGCGGAACTGGACGAAGAAAGTATCCGCCCTGTTTAACCGCTGCGAGTGTGCAGCCCGACGTGATAGAGAGAAAACTATGTTTGGTAAAGGTGGAATTGGCAACCTGATGAAGCAAGCCCAGCAGATGCAGGAAAAAATGCAGCAGATGCAGGAAGAAGTGGCGAATCTGGAAGTCACGGGCGAATCGGGTGCAGGCCTGGTGAAAATCACGATCAATGGTGCGCATAACTGCCGCCGTGTTGAGATCGATCCAAGCCTAATGGAAGACGACAAAGAGATGCTGGAAGACCTGATCGCTGCGGCGTTCAACGATGCCGCTCGTCGTATTGCTGAAACGCAAAAAGAGAAAATGGCGTCTGTTTCCAGCGGTATGCAACTGCCGCCGGGCTTCAAGATGCCGTTCTGATGCAGACCAGTCCGCTTCTTGAATCATTGATGGAAGCGCTGCGCTGCCTGCCGGGCGTTGGGCCCAAGTCGGCGCAGCGCATGGCGTTTCAACTCCTGCAACGTAACCGCAGTGGCGGTATGCGTCTGGCGCAGGCGTTGACGCGGGCGATGTCCGAAATCGGTCACTGTAGCGATTGCCGGACATTCACCGAGCAGGACGTTTGTGCGATTTGCTCGAACCCGCGCCGCCAACAAAACGGGCAGATTTGCGTGGTAGAAAGCCCGGCTGATATTCATGCCATTGAACAGACGGGGCAGTTTGCCGGTCGGTACTTTGTACTGATGGGGCATTTGTCGCCGCTGGATGGCATTGGCCCGGACGATATCGGTTTGGGGCGGCTGGAAGAGCGCCTGCAAGTGGAATCGATAAGCGAAGTGATCTTGGCTACCAACCCGACGGTAGAAGGCGATGCTACGGCAAACTATATCGCGGAACTGTGCGCGCAGCACGGCGTGATGGCCAGCCGCATTGCACATGGCGTTCCCGTTGGCGGTGAGCTGGAAATGGTCGATGGCACCACGCTTTCCCATTCGCTCGCGGGTCGTCAGCCTTTCCGGTTTTAATCTGTCGGCTGCCAGCATCATTATCTGGCAGCCGCAGTCTTGTTTTTCTCTTTCATCTCACCGTTTTCTTTTTTCGCTGAAATTTACCCCTTGAAATCCCCTCGGTTTATCCCCACTTGCTACTTATCGTCAGTTTAATCAGCCTGAATAATATTAGGATTGAGGTAAGCAATAATGAGTATGAAAGGCCAAGAAACTCGCGGGTTCCAGTCCGAAGTTAAGCAACTCTTGCATTTGATGATCCATTCGCTTTATTCCAACAAAGAAATTTTTCTGCGTGAATTGATCTCCAACGCCTCCGATGCGGCAGACAAGCTACGTTTCCGCGCGCTGTCCACACCAGAGCTGTATGCGGGTGATGGCGATCTGCGCGTGCGTGTGTCTACGGATAAAGAAAAACGCACCCTGACGATTTCTGACAACGGTATCGGCATGAGCCGTGACGAAGTCATTGATAATCTCGGTACGATTGCGAAATCCGGCACCAAAGCCTTTCTGGAATCTATGGGTTCCGATCAGGTTAAAGATAGCCAACTGATTGGCCAGTTCGGTGTGGGCTTCTACTCTGCCTTCATCGTGGCGGATAAAGTGACCGTGCGTACCCGTGCCGCGGGAGCGAGTGCCGATCAGGGCGTGTACTGGGAATCTGCTGGGGAAGGGGATTATACCATCGCCGACATCACCAAAGATGATCGCGGTACGGAAATCACCCTGCATCTGCGTGAAGGTGAAGACGAATTCCTGGATGACTGGCGTGTGCGTTCCGTCATCAGCAAATATTCCGACCACATCGCGCTGCCGGTAGAAATCCAATCCCAGACAGAAAGCGAAGAAGAAGGCGGTGAGTCCACCGTTAGCTGGGAAAAAATTAACAAAGCACAGGCTCTGTGGACGCGCAGTAAATCTGAAGTCAGCGATGAGGAATATAACGAGTTTTATAAGCACATATCCCATGACTTTACCGATCCACTGAGCTGGAGCCACAATCGTGTGGAAGGGAAGCAGGAATACACGAGTCTGCTTTATATCCCTGCCCGTGCACCGTGGGATATGTGGAACCGCGATCATAAACACGGTTTGAAACTGTACGTTCAGCGTGTCTTTATTATGGATGATGCCGAGCAGTTCATGCCGAACTACCTGCGTTTTGTTCGTGGCCTGATTGATTCCAACGATCTGCCGCTGAACGTTTCCCGTGAGATTTTGCAGGACAGCCGTGTGACGCAGAACCTGCGTAATGCGCTGACTAAACGTGTGCTGCAAATGCTGGATAAACTGGCGAAAGATGACGCGGAGAAATACCAAACGTTCTGGCAACAGTTCGGTCTGGTGCTGAAAGAAGGCCCAGCGGAGGACGGCAGCAACCGCGAAGCGATCGCGAAACTGCTGCGCTTTGCCACTACGCAATCCGACAGCTCCGCACAGACGGTATCGCTGGAGGATTACGTTAGCCGGATGGTGGAAGGTCAGGACAAGATCTACTACATCACCGCAGACAGCTATGCGGCGGCGAAGAGCAGCCCACATCTGGAACTGTTCCGTAAGAAAGGCATCGAAGTATTGCTGTTGTCCGAGCGCATTGACGAATGGATGATGAGCTACCTGACCGAGTTCGACGGTAAATCCTTCCAGTCGGTCAGTAAAGCAGATGACACGTTAGACAAATTGGCTGATGAAGAAAACGATGCGCAGAAAGAAGCACAGAAAGCGCTGGAGCCATTTGTTGATCGTGTGAAAAACCTGTTGGGCGAGCGCGTTAAGGATGTGCGTTTCACCTACCGTTTGACCGATACGCCTGCTATTGTCGTAACGGATGCTGACGAGATGAGCACGCAGATGGCGAAACTGTTCGCCGCAGCGGGCCAACAGGCTCCGGAAGTGAAGTACATTTTTGAACTGAACCCGGAGCACACGCTAATTAAACGTGCGGCTGACGTTTCTGATGAAGCCGAGTTTGGCGAGTGGGTTGAACTGCTGCTGGATCAGGCTCTGCTGGCCGAACGCGGTACGCTGGACGATCCGAACCTGTTCATCCGCCGTATGAATCAGCTGTTAAGTGCCTGATAGTGATATCCTCCAGACCCCGGTGCCAACCGGGGTCTTTCCCCTGACTTTTACGCTTCCTTCCGCTATTGGGTGTTTCTTCGTCTACACTGAATGGCAACATTGGGAAGACGGCAAACCGTATTTTTAGGTATCTGGCTTTTTTTCATCTGCCTGCGCGTTGCTGAAGCGAGCCCGTTCCTTGAGCATAAGCGTCTGGAATGGTATGGTTTAGCGTTTTTCAAATTTATTTTATAAATATTACATAGCAAGGGGATTTACGCGATGCGTATTATTCTGCTGGGCGCTCCGGGCGCAGGCAAAGGTACTCAGGCTCAATTCATCATGGAGAAATACGGTATTCCGCAGATTTCCACGGGTGACATGCTGCGTGCAGCGGTAAAAGCGGGTACTGAATTGGGCAAGCAGGCTAAAGAAATCATGGACGCAGGTAAGCTGGTCACTGATGAGTTGGTCATTGCTCTGGTTAAAGAGCGCATCGCCCAGGAGGATTGCCGTAACGGTTTTCTGCTGGATGGTTTCCCACGCACCATTCCACAAGCTGATGCGATGAAAGATGCAGGCATCAATGTGGATTACGTTATCGAATTTGCTGTTCCTGATGAACTGATCATCGATCGTATCATTGGCCGTCGCGTTCATGCGGCGTCCGGTCGTGTCTATCATGTAAAATTCAATCCGCCTAAAGTTGAAGGCAAAGACGACGTGACGGGCGAAGATCTGACTATTCGTAAAGACGATCAGGAAGATACCGTGCGTAAGCGTCTGGTTGAGTACCATCAGCAAACTGCACCACTGGTTTCTTACTATCAGAAAGAAGCTGACGCGGGTAACACGCGCTATTTCAAAGTAGAAGGCACGCGTAAAGTGGAAGAAGTTCGCGCAGAACTGGAAACCATTCTGGGCTAATTTTTCTACACGAATCATATCCAAACATCTGAATGCCAGACGACCATCTGGCATTTTTTCGTTCTGAAATCCTCGTTTGCTTTGTTTCCTCTATTGATAGCATCGGCGTTATCCCTGCTATCTACCCGTATTTGTTTAGCTTTTTTTCGCTACAATAGACCCGTCATACTTCAAGCTGCATGTTCGTTGGCAATACTCGGCTCACTTCTGAGCCTCGCCCGAAGGGCCGCCGCAAGCGGCGTTCAAATTGGCTAAGCCAATTTGTCCTTGCTCACCCCAGTCACTTACTTGAGTAAGCTCCTGGGGATTCGTGCGGTTGCCGCCTGCCTGCAACTCGAATTATTTAGGGTATAGACATTTGATGTTACGCACTGGCGGGCTGAGAGAAAGCCTGCTTCTCCATAAAAGGAAGACGGCGATGAAACAAGAGAAATACGGCGTGCTGATGGTGAACTTAGGGACACCCGATGCCCCGACGCCGCAGGCGGTGAGGCGTTATCTGGCGGAGTTTCTCAGCGACCGGCGCGTGGTGGACACACCGCGTCTGCTATGGTGGCCGCTGCTGCGCGGTATCATCCTGCCAACACGCTCACCGCGAGTGGCGAAGCTCTATCAATCGGTCTGGATGGAAGAGGGATCGCCGCTGTTGGTGATTAGCCGTCGGCAGCAGCAGGCACTGGCTGCACGTATGCCGGAAACGCCTGTTGAACTGGGGATGAGCTATGGTTCGCCCAGTCTGCGTTCGGCGCTGGATAAGCTACTGGCGCAAGGCGTAACGCAACTGGTGGTCTTGCCGATGTATCCGCAGTATTCCTGCTCAACAACAGCAGCCGTGTGGGATGGGTTAGCGGCGCAACTGCGTGATAATCGTCAGTTGCCTGCGATTCGCTTTATCCGTGATTACGCCGAACATCCTGCTTATATTGCGGCGTTGAAGCACCGTGTTGAGCAGTCTTTTGCTGAACACGGTGAACCAGACAGATTAGTGATTTCCTATCACGGCATTCCCGAGCGGTATGCCAATGAAGGGGATGACTATCCACAACGCTGTCGGGCGACTACAGAGGCGCTGATTGCCGCGCTGGGGCTGCCGGAAGGCAAAATAATGATGACCTTCCAGTCGCGTTTTGGCCGTGAACCTTGGCTGACGCCATATACGGATGAAACCATGCAGGGGCTGCCCGCGCAGGGCATCAAGCACATTCAGATTATGTGCCCCGGTTTTTCCGCTGACTGTCTGGAAACGTTGGAAGAGATTCAGGAACAGAACCGTGAAATTTTCCTGCACGCAGGCGGAGAGGCATTCCACTATATTCCAGCGCTCAATGACGATCCGCTGCACATTGATCTGCTGGAACAGTTAGTGAGCAAAGCAGAGTAGGGGCAAGACAGTTTTTGTCTGGCGATGCTTGAAGGTATACTATGCAACGCAAAAAATGGCGGGCATTTATTTGCCCGCCATTTTCGTATTCAGCGTGTAGGCATTTAAATAGGGCATGCCTGAGGCGCGGGTGGAATGTCATCCAGCTTCAACATAGTGATCATGCTATTGGCGATTTCCCGCTCCCCCATTACCACTTCGTTGGCACCGTGCTCCATAATGTAGCTGACTTCATCGTCATAGTGCGCGCGGGCGATAATCTCCAGATCGGCACGCTTCTCACGAGCCGCAGCGACGATTTCCCCCGCCTCATAGCCGTTCGGAATGGTCAGCAATAGCCAACGGGCACAGTCCAGACGCGCAATATCCATGATTTCAGGCTTGGTGGCGTTACCTAATACGGCTTTAATTCCCTGTTCACGCAGTGCATCAACACGTGTACGTGAATTCTCAATGACAACGATGGGAATTCCGGCCTGATGCAGTTTGGCACCAATCAGGCTACCAACACGACCATAGCCGACTAGCAGCGCATGGTTGCACATATCGACAGGAATCTGTTTCTCTTCCTCAATCGCTTCTTCCACAATCTGTTCTTCTATTGTTTCGTGCTTCGCCAGATAGCGTTCAAGCAGCGTAAACAGCAACGGGTTTATCATGATGGAGAGAATGGCACCGGCCAGTACCAGATTCCGCCCTTCTTCGGACAGCAGCCCCAGCACAATACCGAGTCCAGCCAAAATAAAGGCAAATTCACCGATCTGCGCCAGACTGGCGGAAATCGTTAATGCTGTCCGCTTAGAGTGACCAAAGAGTCGAACCAGCACGAAAGCGGCGGCCGACTTACCGAACACGATAATTGCCAGCGTGATCAGCACGGAAATGGGGTCGTTCAGCAGGATCATCGGATCAAACAGCATACCGACGGAAACGAAGAACAGTACGGCGAAGGCATCTCGCAGCGGCAGCGTGTCGTGCGCCGCACGCTGGCTGAGTTCAGATTCGTTCAATACCACACCAGCGAAGAATGCGCCCAGTGCAAAGGAGACATCAAACAGTTTCACCGCGCCAAAGGCGATACCCAGTGCCATTGCTAACACTGCCAGCGTGAAAAGCTCACGTGAACCGGTGCTGGCGCTTTTTGCCAATACCCACGGCACCAGACGACGACCTACGACAATCATCAGGGTAATAAATGCAATCACTTTACCGATGGTCCAAGCCAAATCGGTTAGCAGTTTGCTGGTGTCGGCATGCTCAGAGCCGATCATGTCGCCGAAGGCCGGTAGCAGAACCAGCGTAAGGACCATCGCCAGATCTTCCACAATCAGCCAGCCGATGGCGATTTGACCACGTTGACTATCAATAAGCTGTCGTTCTTCCAACGCGCGTAGCAGAACCACAGTACTGGCGGTTGAGAGGCAAAGGCCGAAAACCAGGCCGCTCGCCAGGCTCCAGCCCAGCATGGTGGATAACCCCATTCCAAGCAGCGTTGCCACGGCAATCTGGGCTATCGCGCCGGGAATGGCGATGGACTTTACCGCCATGAGATCTTTCAGTGAGAAGTGCAGGCCAACGCCAAACATCAGCAGGATTACGCCAAGTTCCGCGAGTTCTGATGCCAGTGAAGTATCGGCAACGAAGCCGGGTGTAAAAGGACCGACAAGAACGCCTGCGGCAAGGTAACCAACAAGGGGAGAGATACGCAGGCGGTGTGCCAGAATACCAAGGAGGAAGGCAAGAACCAGCCCCCCAGCGATAGTAGAAATTAGCGGTGTTGCAGCATGCATCCCAACTCCTTGTGCCATAGGTGAAACGTAATTGAGCGGATTTACCCTTCTTGCTTTGAAGTTACAGCGTGGTTAGCAGCGCTTACGTACCCTTATGACTTTTATTATGCACCGAAAAGCGTATTGGGATTCGTTCGTTTGCTGTTTGGCTGCAACGCCAATTACTCTGGGTATAGATAAATTCTATTGCATATAGCGAAATGTTGCTTGGATAAAAGTGGTATTTTATGAAAAATATCAGTTTCTCCAGTTAAAGGTAGTCTAACACAGATTTAGGGATGGTTTCTCGCGATAAGCATTGATAAACATGCGTAATTATTCTGATGGCGTGATGTTCTTGGCCGTAATGCCTCACTGCTTTTCTGTCTATTCAGCGGAATAATTTTATCCACTGGCGTCAAACGCCAGAAAACAGGGGATAAATGGTGTGATGCCGGATCATTCCGATGAAGCACCCATATTAGCAAGAGTTCGTGACGAGACGGCGACACTGTCGAGTCAGCGCGATATCACTCTAACGGCTATACCTAATCTGATTTTGTCGGCTATCGCACATTGTTGACGGACAGGGTGAATGCGCTTCGCGCATTGTTCATCTTGCTGTGCTAATTTGTATGGTGAATTTCTCAGTGGTTCCACTGGGTCTTTAAAATAAACGGAGATTTATCATGCGCTTTTCAACAAAAGCTTTGGGATGTACGCTGGCGGTATCGCTAGCGCTAACACCTGTTATGTCAATGGCTTGGGAAAAAGATAAAACATACGCCATCACTATTTTGCATACCAATGACCATCACGGCCACTTCTGGCATAACGACCACGGTGAATATGGGCTAGCGGCGCAAAAAACGCTGGTCGATCAGATTCGCCAGGAAGTGGCGAGTAAAGGTGGCAGCGTACTGCTGCTTTCCGGTGGTGATATTAATACCGGTGTACCTGAGTCTGATTTGCAGGATGCAGAGCCAGATTTCCGTGGTATGAACATGGTCGGCTATGATGCCATGGCACTCGGCAACCACGAGTTCGATAATCCGCTGTCTGTCCTGCGTCAACAGGAGAAATGGGCGAAATTCCCGTTGTTATCGGCCAACATCTACCAAAAAAGCACCAGTCAGCGCTTATTTAAGCCTTATGCCCTGTTCGACAAGCAAGGTGTGAAAATCGCGGTTATCGGCCTGACAACGGACGATACGGCCAAATTAGGCAATCCTGAGTATTTTACCGATATTGAATTCCGTAATCCTTCCACGGAAGCAAAGCAGGTTGTTGAGCAATTGCGGAAGAGCGAAAAGCCAGATGTGATTATTGCCGCGACGCACATGGGGCACTATGACGATGGTAATCATGGCTCGAATGCGCCGGGTGATGTGGAAATGGCGCGTAGCCTGCCGGCTGGATATCTAGACATGATTGTCGGCGGCCACTCGCAGGATCCGGTCTGTATGGCGCAGGAAAATAAAAAACAGGTGGATTATGTGCCGGGCACGCCTTGTGCACCCGATCGCCAGAACGGCACCTGGATTGTTCAAGCGCATGAGTGGGGTAAATATGTCGGCCGTGCCGATTTCACATTCCGCAATGGTGAGTTGAAGCTTGAGCATTATCAGCTGATTCCGATCAACCTGAAGAAAAAGGTAGAGAAAGACGGCAAGACCGAGCGTGTTTTCTATACGCATGAAATCATGCAGGATTCTGACGTTATGAAAATGCTGACGCCGTTCCAGGAAAAAGGGCAGGAGCAGTTGGGCATCAAGATCGGTAGCGTGAAGGGCAAACTGGAAGGCGATCGCAATCAGGTGCGTTTCCGTCAGACCAATCTGGCACGCGTACTATTGTCGGCACAGCTTGAGCGTGCAGGAGCTGATTTTGCCATCATGAGCGGTGGCGGTGTACGCGATTCAATTGAATCAGGTGATATCACCTATAAAGATGTACTGAAGGTTCAACCGTTTGCCAACACGCTGGTTTATGTGGATATGAAAGGCAGCGACGTCGAAAAATATCTGGCCGTAGCCGCCAATAAAAAGGTGGATTCCGGTGCTTATGCGCAATTCCTCAACGTCAGCCTGACGGCAGACGGGCAGGGTGTGCAAAATGTGAAGATCAAAGGTGAGCCGTTGCAGGCAGATAAAGTTTACCGTATGGCAACGCTGAACTTTAATGCGATGGGCGGTGATGGTTATCCGCGCCTTGATAATCTGCCGGGCTATGTGAACATGGGCTTTGTCGATGCTGAAGTGCTGAAACAATACATCGAGAAGCATTCACCGCTAGACGCGGAAGCCTACGCGCCGAAAGGTGAGATCGTTTATAAGTAACCAATAGTGATGGCGGTTTTTGTCTCTTCACTGATGACATAAACCGCCATTTTTTCTGGGTGTTATTCTGAGACGCCGTGTTGCATTTAAGCCTTTAATTGCCAAAGGTTAGTAATTCTAATTTACTGATTTAATTTGTTAAATAATCTTATATTTAGTAAAGCGCTTTAAAATAACAGACCAGCCAAATACACGATACTCCTGATACCCCCTAACTAACGGAGTAGTCGGTACGATGAAAAACGTAAATATTGAAATCAACGTCTGTGGCAACGCGGAAAAATCAACCTGTACTGTTAATCCCCCTATTCAAGCGGGCTCCCACACTTGCTGCCATGTGGATGTGGATAATAAGTGCGAACCTCAACCCGGTGTTTCTGGTGTTGCCTCAGTATTCGGGCGCACTGGTGTCGTAACCGCACAGCCCGGCGATTATACGGCCGATCAGATTACCGAAACCGCCACCAGAAAATTTGCCTCGCCGGATGAAAAAGCAGTCTGGAATGCCAAGCAGGCTGAATTAATTTCTGGTACCACTATCCGCACGCTCTTCGGCCAATCGTTGCTGGGCAGCGGTGATTTTTCACCGACGCCAGTGCAGATGGGCGTTGCGGCCGCGGATCACACGCACACCACAGCGGATATCACCGACTACACGCAAAAAACGAAGCAGCTCATCCATTCCTCGCTGGAAGCCGGGGCGGGCGTGACACTGAGTTATAATCCAGCGAATGAGAAAACCACCATCAGTGCGATTGGTGGTTCCGGCAGCGGCGGTTCGGGTTATATCGTTGCCGATCGTCAGGGGGCAACAGCAGGGCAAAACCATGCGTTCAGCATCAGCCCACAAAATACATTTAATCTTGCGGCGTATGCACTGAAAGAAGAAGCGGGAGCGGCGAATCAGACTTACGCTGTTGATGACTTTAATGCGTCGAGTGAACTAAATTATCACGTGACGAGCGCGGTTATTTTTGATGGAGTAATGCATGAATACTCTGGTGATACGTTCACACTTAATAACGACGGTGATGTTTTCTCAGCACCAGTTAGAGCAGATGGGAAGTATGTTAATATTTCCGTTGTTAAAAAATCTGTTGTTCCGAAGATGACATCAAATACAAATCCAGTTGGATATGTCATTAGTGCTAGTGATATGTCAAGGCCTCAGTTTTTACCCTATTTTGCATTTGATAATGACAATAATTTATCTAGTAATGAATATGATTGTTGGGGAGGGTTAAATGCTGCGACTGTAGCTAATCCTCACTGGATTAGGGTCGATCTACCAACCCCGACGACAATTTCCAGTTATAGCTTTGCTAACAGGACAGTCATTTATAATAATGGACCAAAGGACTGGGTTTTTCAGGGTTCTAATGATGGTGGTAATACTTGGGATGATTTACATGTTGTAAATGGTGACATCAATAATACGCTTGGTGCCGTCCGGATTTATAACTTCACCTCCTCTGGTAAATATAAAAGCTTCCGGTTATTTGTTACTGCTGGTTGCAATAACAATAACTATTTAACATTAAAGAAATTTAATTTATTTCAGTCTGAAAAAGTTTTAATTAGCAGTGATGATAAATGGTATTCCGCGAATAATGGCATATTGACTGAGGTTTCCTCTGCTGATTTTGATAGTGGTTTCATTAATTCGGGCTGGGTATCAAATGCATCAATTTCTGACATGCTACCAATCAAGGTTGTTGGTAGTGCTCAAATTGATCTACGGTCGTCGTATATTCCGTATACACAAATAGCCATTCAAAAATCACTGACGTCCGGCGCGTGGTCACAAATCAATTCCGCCACGCTAACCGCCACGCAGACGGGTAATGGCAAAGTGCGTGTCGCCGTGACGCGGGATTTAGTGAACTGGCACGTCTTGCGGAACGGGGCGTGGGTTGATGTTGGCGAATTGTCAGCAGATACCACAGGTGCAGAAGCACTGATTGCGGACGGTATGACGCCAGCCGAGCTCGGCGGCATTACGGCGGCACAGTGGACGCAACTGTTTTCATCCAATAACGGCGTGCCGGACGCTCTCGCGTTTGCGTTCGCACTCGATATTACCGATCCAGCGGCAGATGTCGCGACCATTGACCGACTGGTACTGAACGTCAACGATGCTTCCAGTTGGAAAGTGCAGTCACCTGCGGAAGTGGAAATCCGCTGGCGCACGGACAGCGTGACATTCCGCCCCGCGACGGCGGGTAATTACAAACTGGCGTACCAGGTTCCGTAATTATTCACCCGATAACATATTTCACTGGCCGCGTATGTCGCGGCTTTTTTATTCTGAACTTTATATAAAATTGAATGGCAAGTTATTAAAGTAATTTAAAATAATCTCTCTGGAAATTAAGTGATACTCCCCATGCCCTTTATTAACGGAGTTATCAACATAATGAAAAGCGTAAATATTGAAATCAATGTCTGTGACAGTACGGGGAAATCAACATGTACCGTTTATCCTCCTGTCCAGGTTGATCCCCACACTTGCTGCCATTCAGACAATGGCGGTGGTCAAGAACCTGGTGTTTCTGGCGTTGCCTCCGTATTCGGACGAACTGGCGTTGTCACTGCACAAGCTGGCGACTATACGGCCGATCAGATTACCGAAACCGCCACCAGAAAATTTGCCTCGCCGGATGAAAAAGCAGTCTGGAATGCCAAGCAGGCTGAATTAATCTCTGGCACCACTATCCGTACGCTCTTTGGTCAATCGTTGCTGGGCAGCGGTGATTTTTCACCGACGCCAGCGCAGATGGGCGTTGCGGCCGCTGATCACACTCACACTACAGCGGATATCACCGACTACACGCAAAAAACGAAGCAGCTCATCCATTCCTCGCTGGAAGCGGGGGCGGGTGTGACGCTGAGCTATAACCCGGTGAATGAGAAAACCATTATCAGTGCGATTGGTGGTTCCGGCAGCGGCGGTTCGGCTTATATCGTCGCCGATCGTCAGGGCGCAACAGCAGGGCAAAACCACGTGTTCAGCATCAGCCCACAAAATGCGTTTAATCTCGCGGCGTATGCGCTGAAAGAAGAAGAGGGTGCAGCAAATCAGGCTTACGCTGTTGATGACTTTAATGCGTCGAGTGAACCACATTATAACGTGACAAATGCAGTTGTTTTTGATGGGCAAGTAAAGCCATATGTGGGAGGCATTGTTGAGTTGGCTGAATCAGGTGGAGAATATTTTACAAATATAAAACCTGGAGCTAAAGCGTTATCAATCGATGATACGGAAACAACCTCCATTATCCCTGAAATGGAATCAAATGTATCTCCGAGCGGATATACGATTTCTTCATCATCGATATACACTCCTGCATATTCTGGGTGGATGGCGTTTTCGTCGACCAATCCTGGTTTTTGGAATTCTGAAGTTGGACCAACAGCTGAAGCACCTCAGTGGTTGCGGGTAGATCTACCGAGCCCGGAAGCTATCGGCGGCTATTCAATCCAGAATCGATTATCATCTGTTATCAGTAGCCCGCGATCATGGCGATTTGAGGGAAGTCATGATGGGATTACATGGGAATCCCTTCATTCTGTTAATAATGATACGAATAGTAACGCTGGGGTTATCAGAGAGTACAGAATATCCTCATCAGTAGCGTATGCGTCATACCGAATTATTATCACTGAATCAAACCCAAATACTAACTATGTTGTTATACAAAACATGAAATTATTCCCTCATGCCCGCATGTTGATTAATGGCAGTGATAATGCATGGTATACGGTTAATAATGGATTGCTGGAGAATATTGCAACAGCTGACTTTGGTCGTGGTTTTTCATCATCTGGGACGATTAATGGATCTGATGTTTCTGCTATTTCTCCGTTCTCAGTACATGCAGAGAATCAGCGTAATATTAAATTGACGTATCTCCCGAATTCACAAATTGTTATCAATAAATCCCTATTATCTGCCTCTGCGGGCTCATGGGCAAAAATCAATGCCGCCACGCTAACCGCCACACAGACGGGTAATGGCAAAGTGCGTGTCGCCGTGACGCGGGATTTAGTGAACTGGCACGTCTTGCGGAACGGGGCGTGGGTTGATGTTGGCGAATTGTCAGCAGATACCACAGGTGCAGAAGCACTGATTGCGGACGGTATGACGCCAGCCGAGCTCGGCGGCATTACGGCGGCACAGTGGACGCAACTGTTTTCATCCAATAACGGCGTGCCGGACGCTCTCGCGTTTGCGTTCGCACTCGATATTACCGATCCAGCGGCAGATGTCGCGACCATTGACCGACTGGTACTGAACGTCAACGATGCTTCCAGTTGGAAAGTGCAGTCACCTGCGGAAGTGGAAATCCGCTGGCGCACGGACAGCGTGACATTCCGCCCCGCGACGGCGGGTAATTACAAACTGGCGTATCAGGTTCCGTAATCGCTCATCACATTAACACACTACTGGCCGCGAACGTCGCGGCCTTTTCGTTTTATACCGCCCAATTTATCCCCAGCCACTCACTGCGTCATTCTAACCGCTTAGCTCGCTATTCTGCCGCCTACCCAAATACCCGCCCCACGCGCGTACGCGATGGCGTAATGTGCCGCCACTATTTTCCTTTATCTGAAATACGCGATAACCCGCGTTATCGCACGACGCATTACCAGGGTTTATTTTTCTACAGCTAACAAAATCAAACGATTGTGATTTTTAATTGAAGGATGTCTTATGAAGAGCAACGCCATTCTTAAACACATCCCCTGGATGATTCTTGGAATCATCGGGGCTGCCTGCCTCGGCGTAGTCGCACTACGTCGCGGTGAGCATATTAGTGCATTATGGATTATTGTTGCTTCTGTCGCCGTTTACCTCGTGGCTTATCGATACTACAGCCTGTATATCGCACAAAAAGTCATGCAGTTAGATCCGACCAGAGCAACCCCCGCCGTTGTGAATAACGACGGTCTTAACTATGTGCCAACGAACCGTAACGTCCTGTTCGGGCACCACTTTGCTGCTATCGCAGGGGCGGGCCCGCTGGTTGGGCCGGTACTGGCCGCGCAGGTCGGCTACTTGCCGGGCACCTTATGGCTGCTGGGCGGCGTGGTGTTGGCGGGGGCCGTGCAGGACTTCATGGTACTGTTTATTTCGACCCGTCGTAATGGCGCGTCGTTAGGCGAAATCGTTAAGAAGGAATTAGGCCCGGTACCGGGTACGATTGCGCTGTTCGGCTGCTTCCTTATCATGATCATCATTCTTGCCGTACTGGCACTGATCGTGGTGAAAGCGCTGGCAGAAAGTCCGTGGGGCGTCTTTACCGTGTGTTCTACGGTGCCGATCGCGCTGTTTATGGGCGTCTACATGCGCTTTATCCGTCCGGGTAAAGTCGGTGAAATCTCGGTGATCGGGATCGTGCTGCTGGTGCTGGCAATCTGGTTTGGTGGTGTTGTGGCACATGACCCGTACTGGGGCCCGGCGCTGACCTTCAAAGATACCACCATCACCTATACGCTGATTGGTTATGCCTTCGTGTCCGCACTGCTGCCAGTATGGTTGATTCTGGCGCCGCGTGACTATCTGGCGACCTTCCTGAAAATTGGTGTCATCGTCGGTTTGGCGATTGGTATCGTGATTCTGAATCCTGATCTGAAAATGCCGGCGGTAACGCAGTTTGTGGATGGCACCGGTCCGGTTTGGAAAGGTACGCTGTTCCCGTTCCTGTTTATTACGATTGCCTGTGGCGCGGTGTCTGGCTTCCACGCGCTGATTGCTTCCGGTACTACGCCGAAATTGATGGCTAACGAAAACGATGCGCGTTTCATCGGTTACGGTGCCATGCTGATGGAATCTTTCGTGGCGATCATGGCGCTGGTTGCGGCGTCTATCATTGAACCGGGTCTGTACTTCGCGATGAATACTCCGCCAGCGGCGCTGGGTATTACGATGCCGGATCTGCATCGTCTGGGCACTGCTGATGCGCCGATGATTCTGGCACAATTGCAGGACGTATCTGCCCACGCGGCGGCGACGGTTAGCTCTTGGGGCTTTGTGATTTCTCCTGAGCAGATTCTGCAAACGGCGAAAGACATCGGTGAACCTTCCGTTCTGAACCGTGCAGGCGGTGCACCTACGCTGGCTGTTGGTATCGCACATGTGTTCCATCAGATCATTCCTGGTGCCAACATGGGCTTCTGGTATCACTTCGGTATTCTGTTTGAAGCGCTGTTCATTCTGACGGCACTGGATGCAGGTACGCGTGCTGGCCGTTTCATGCTGCAAGATCTATTGGGTAACTTCGTTCCGTTCCTGAAGAAAACCGACTCTCTGATTGCCGGTATGATCGGTACGGCGGGCTGCGTCGGCCTGTGGGGCTACCTGCTGTATCAAGGCGTGGTTGATCCACTGGGCGGCGTGAAGAGCCTGTGGCCGTTGTTCGGTATCTCTAACCAGATGCTGGCTGCCGTGGCGCTGATTCTGGGTACGGTTATCCTGATTAAGATGAAACGTACGCAGTACATCTGGGTAACGCTGGTTCCGGCGATTTGGCTGCTGATCTGTACTACTTGGGCGCTGGGTCTGAAACTGTTCAGCGACAATCCTCAGTTGGAAGGCTTCTTCTACATGGCGAACATGTTCAAGGGCAAAATTGCGGAAGGCGGTGCCGATCTGAGCGCGCAGCAGATTTCGAACATGAACCATATCGTGACTAACAACTATACCAACGCTGGTCTGAGCATTCTGTTCCTGATCGTGGTGTACAGTATTATTGCGTACGGTATTAAAGCGGCACTGGCTGCACGTAAAGTGGCTGAACGTACCGATCAGGAAACCCCGTATGTTCCGGTTCCTGAAGGTGGCGTTAAAGTTTCTTCCGGCCACTAAGTGACTCGCGCCCGTCGGATTTTGCGAGACAGCTAGCAAGGCTGAACGTGAAAGATGACGGGTACAGATACCCTGTATAATGTATAACGTTATACAGGGTATTTTTTATCTAGCCGCTATTGCAGGCGATAGTCTGGAGGTAATGATGTTTGGCAATCTGGGAAAAGCAGGAAAATATTTGGGCCAGGCGGCGCGTATGCTGGTCGGTATGCCAGATTATGATACCTATGTGCAGCATATGCAGACTAATCACCCGGATAAACCTGCGATGACGCACGAAGAATTCTTCCGCGAACGCCAGCAGGCGCGTTACGGCGGAGACGGCAAAGGCGGGATGCGTTGCTGTTAACGACTTGGGATCTGTTATGACTCAACCTTTATCATCTGATGTGACTAAACCCGTGTATGTCACCATTCTGACAGGGTTTCTTGGTGCAGGAAAAACGACCTTATTACGGCATATTCTGAATGCCGAGCACGGCTATAAAATCGCCGTGATTGAAAACGAATTTGGCGAAGTCCCGATTGATAATACGTTAATTGGAGAACGCGCCAGTCAAATTACGACCCTAAGCAATGGCTGCATCTGCTGTACGCAGTCCAATGAACTGGCCGATGCGCTGCTCGATCTGATTGATGGCGTAGATAATGGCACGCTCGATTTTGATCACGTCATTATTGAATGCACCGGGATGGCCGATCCGGGGCCGGTGGCGCAGACCTTCTTCTCGCATGAAATTATCTGTGAACGCTTTGTTCTGGACGGGATTATCACGCTGGTGGATGCAGTACATGCGCAGCAGCAGCTCGATCAGTTCACCATCGCACAGTCGCAGATTGGCTATGCCGATCGCATACTGCTAACCAAAACCGACGTGGCAAGCGAAGACGAAACGCTGCTACCGCGTCTTCAGCGTATCAATGCGCGTGCACCGATCTACCCTGTCGTCCATGGCGATATCGATCTGAGCGTGTTGTTTAACATTGACGGTTTTGTCCTCAGCGACAAGCTGGACGTGAAAACGCCAGTATTTCGCTTTGTTGCCCCCGCGCAGAATAACGTGCAATCAATCGTTGTGTACCTCGATAAGGCGGTTGAGCTTCAGTCTGTGTCCGATGTGATGGAAAACCTGTTGCTGCAATTCTCCGATAATTTGCTGCGTTATAAAGGCATTCTGGCCATCAACGGTGATGACCGCCGCCTGCTGTTTCAGGGCGTTCAGCGCTTGTATAGCGCCGACTGGGACAGAGAATGGCACGCTGATGAAGAAAGAAAGAGCGTGCTGGTGTTTATCGGTGTGGATTTACCTGAACAGGAAATCCGTGATGCTTTCGCTCGCCTGACGGCATAACGCCATTTATCTTCTCTGTGCTGGTCGCTCAGGCCAGCACCATTCCCTCTATCCTACTTTCTTTTGCACCCCTTACTCTGCTTATGCGGCGGCACTGCCTTGCCATAGGTACATTTGCAGGATGGGAATCGTGCAATTGCACGAAAAAAATCCTACCTTATTGTAATTATTACGAATACATCTAAAACGTGATCGCCCCTCGCTTTTTAATGGAATAGGAATGGTATTTTATTAAAACGATATTTCATTTTTTAGTGGGGTTAAGTATGCGTAGTGGTCTTGCTCTGTCATTAATGGCTTCCTGCATCACATTGGGTATTCAGGCTGGTTCGGCACAAGCGGCCAGCTCCGTAAAATTCCCAGATAAAATCTGTGACGTCACGCAATACGGGGCCGAAGGCCACCGCCTACAAATCGCACTGAATACCCAGGCTTTCCAGAAAGCGATTGATGATTGTGCTGCGGCTGGCGGCGGAACGGTACACGTTCCTCGCGGTAACTATCTGGTCGATCCGCTGTTCCTGAAAAGTAACATAAGGCTGGATCTGGCAAAAGATGCGACCATCGTCGCGTCGACCGAAGAAGCAGCGTATCGCGCGACGGAAAAAACCAAGTACGCTGAAGCGGAAAATGGCTGGCTTCCCTTTATCAGTATTGCCGATGCACAGAATGTGGCTATTACTGGCCAAGGCACCATTGATGGGCAGGGCGCTGTCTGGTGGGAGCGCTGGCGCGAGAATATTCGTGCAACTGGCAAGAAAGGCGGCACCGATCGTCCACGTCTGATTTATATCAAAAGCTCTAATAACGTGCTGGTGGATGGCGTCACGCTGACGCATTCCCCGAGCTTCCACGTTGTGATGCGTTACTCGCATGATGTGGATGTGAACGGTACTCGGATTCTATCGCCGTGGCATGCGCCAAATACCGATGCTATCGACCCGATCGACAGCCAGAATATCCGTATTACCAACAACTATATCGACTGTAATGACGACCACATCGCGATAAAAGCCGAGAAGCCGGATAGCCGCTTCCCGAATGGCGTCGTGGATAACATCTATATCGCCAACAATATCCTGAAGCAGGGGCGCGGCATTTCTATCGGCAGCGAAACCTCCGGCGGCGTAAATAACGTGCTGGTTGAAAATAACCAGTTCGAAGGTTCCATGTACGGTATCCGCATTAAAACCCTGCGTGGTAAAGGCGGCGAAGTGAAAAACATCACTTACCGTAATACCAAAATGGTGGATGTTGAAATCCCGCTGGTCTTTGCCGCTTACTACAAAGCTGCGCCGATTGTGCAGGCTGAAGTAGACAAGATGCTGGCCGAAGGCGGCTTCACGATGGGGGAGCAAATTTATCCGCCGGATACCGATCCAGAGCAGCCATTTGATCAGTACAAGACGCCGCATTTCAGCAATGTGACGATCGAGAATCTGGAGTCGACCGGTAAGACCAAGGCCGCTGCGTATATTATCGGCGTACCGGAAGCCCCACTCAGTGGTTTCCACTTTGATAATGTGCGTATTGATGCGGATAAAGGCATTCGCGTAAGGAATGCGGAGTTGCAGACCAAAGGCTTGACGCTGAATGTGAAAGAAGGCCCAGTGATGCAGTTGGATAAAGGGGCGAAAGTCGATCAGTAATCGATTATACCCAAAATAATTCGAGTTTCGGGAAGGCGGCAAGGGAAGGAATCCCGATGAGCTTACTCAAGTAAGTGATTCGGGTGACTGACAAACCAGCCAGAGGCTAGTTTGAACGCTGCTTGCAGCGGCCCCAACGGGGCGAGCCACACGCCAGTGTGTCGAGTAGTGCAGCCAACGCACATGAAACTTGAAGTATGACGAGTATATGAAGCGGTAGCAGGGGACACACTGGCCGTGGAGTCCTCTGCTATCTGCTTCCTTTGATGCTACATCGTCAGGCAGGTTATGCTCATTTAATCACGAGTATTAATCATGCCTGGCGATATCGGCAAAGGTGGCGCGCAGCAGTCGCGCCAGATCGTCTGCCGATAGTTCAATATCCAACCCACGCTTACCGCCGGAAATGAAAATGGTACCGAACTGGCGTGCCGGTTCATCAATCACGGTTGGCAACAGTTTCTTCTGCCCAAGTGGGCTGATTCCTCCTACCAGATAACCTGTGACACGCTGAGCGATGACCGGATCGGCCATATCCGCTTTTTTAGCCGACAGCGCACGGGCGACTTTCTTGAGATCCAGCATGCCGGCGACTGGCGTAACGGCCACGGCGAGATTTTTCGCATCACCATTCAGAGAAACAAGCAGCGTTTTATAAACTTGTTCTTTATTCAGTCCCAGCTTTCTGGCCGCTTCTTCGCCAAAGTTGGTTTCATCGCTGTCGTGGTGGTAGCTGTGTAGCGTAAAGGCGACCTTGTTTTTTTCGAGCAGATTGACTGCGGGTGTCATGATTTCACTATCCTTAACCCTGTTGCGGGCCTTATCTTGCGGACGCGGTTACGCGTCATAACGTGTTCTTTCATGGGGTTGCGGTATGACCATTTTTGAGCAGCGTGGGTAAGTTCTCATCGCCATACAGATGCAGTGCGCCTACGGCCACAACGTAATTTCCGGGTGGCAACGCCTGAAGTTGCTGCTGCCAGCGGCGGTTACGCTGGCCCATCAACAGGTCGGTCATTTCATTGCTGAACGTCGCGGGGATATCCGGCGCATATTTGCTAGGTCTGCTGTCTAGCCACCAGCCCACCATCGTTTGTAGCAAATGGGCGTTGGTGCGCCAGTGTTTAATCGTATCCTCCAGCAACAGCAGGCCGCCCTGCGGTAGTTGTTGTAACAAATCAACCTGCGTCTTCTGTCCTTCTAGCTCGATAACCTGAATACCGTGAGATTTCGCGGCGTTAATCAACTGATAATCGATGCCGTAGTCGGGGCGTAAGCCCAGCAACTGTGCCTGTCTCGCTTGTAGCATCAGTGCGGCCTGCCAGGCAGGAAGCGTACTGATATTGCTCTCATCGAAAGAGAGCGACTCGCAGATTTTTTGCAACTGGCGGTAGTTTTCTGGGCTGAGGCGTTGTACGAGCGGTGGCTCGGCGTCACTGTGTCCGAAGGGGGAATGTGAATCGGATATATCGGCTTCGACAATGAGTGCGGTCGCCTGCCGGAGCTGTTGCAACAGCGTATCGGGCAGCGGTGCCATATCCTTGCTACCCATATGAATACTGCCGACCAGATGCAGCTGTCGTTCATTGGTAAGCTGAACGTCTATCGCTGGGTAGGCGTAAGCCAGCGGTGAGATAAAGCCAAGAAAAGTCGCGATTCTACGCAGCAGTTGCCCCATTGGTTCCGTCTCCTGATGTGGAATAACTATGCTAAACGCTAGATGCGGAACAATACAAGGTATACCGAAGCTGGAGTGAACGCGGTTGAATAAGTCTGGCTACAGGCGATAAACATCACGATGATTTTCAGAAAGGCCAAACGCGGCGCGTCTCAACAACGCGCCGCGTTTGTATTACTGATTTTTAGGTTTAAAACGCAGCAGGCGGTTGGCGTTGCTGACCACCGTGATGGAGGAGAGCGCCATCGCTGCACCGGCCACCACGGGGCTAAGTAGCGTCCCGGTCAGCGGGTAGAGCACGCCAGCGGCAATGGGGATCCCCAGCGAGTTATAGATAAATGCGCCCAGCAGGTTCTGCTTCATGTTGCGCAGCGTGGCATTGGAGAGCGCCAGCGCATCGGCGACACCGTGCAGGCTGTGGCGCATCAGCGTGATAGCGGCGGTTTCAATCGCGATATCGCTGCCGCCGCCCATCGCAATGCCGACATCGGCCTGTGCCAGTGCTGGCGCATCGTTGATGCCATCACCAATCATGGCCACGCGCTTGCCCTGAGCCTGTAGCTTTTTGATGGCTTCCGCTTTGCCGTCTGGCAGCACGCCAGCAATCACTTGGTCGATACCCGCTTCTTTCGCGATGCTTTTCGCTGTGAGCGGGTTGTCTCCCGTGAGCATGACGAGCTGATAGCCTTGCTGGTGGAGACGTTGCAAGGCGCTGACGCTATCCGCTCGCAGCGGATCGTGGATGGAAAACACCGCAATGATGTGGCCATTTGCCGCCAGCAATACCGGCGTGATACCGCACTGAGCCTGCTCATTGATCAGCGTTTCGCCTGCGGTGATATCGACCTGATGCTGTTTGAGCAGCGCTGGATTCCCCAGCAGCAGGTCGGCATCACCGATCTTGCCGCTGACGCCGAGGCCGCGCAGCGTACGGAACTGTTCGACTTGCGTGAATGTCAGACTCTCTGCTCGTTCAAGAATCGCTTTTGCCAGTGGGTGATTCGAGCCTTGCTCCAGCGAAGCCGCCCAGGCTAGCGTCTGAACTTCCGTCACGTCGGCGAAGGTATGAATCGCCACGACGCGCGGCTGTCCTTCGGTTAGCGTACCGGTTTTGTCAAACACCAGCACATCCAGCTTACTGGCCTGCTGTAAGGCATCAGCATCACGCACCAGCACGCCAAACTCTGCGGCACGTCCGACGCCGGAAATAATCGACATCGGTGTTGCCAGCCCAAGCGCACAGGGGCAAGCAATGATCAGAACGGTCGTGACGATAATGAGCGTGTAGACAATCTGCGGCTGTGGCCCCACGAAGAACCAGATTGCACCGCTGAGAAGGGCGATGGCCACGACGACGGGAACAAACACGGCAGAAATACGATCCGCCAACTGGCCGATAGCGGGTTTGCTACTTTGCGCCTGCCTGACCAGTCGGATGATTCGCGATAGGGTGGTTTGGTTGCCGATGGCGTCCGCGCGAAAGAGGACGCTACCGTCGGAAACCAGCGTACCTGCGTGAACCGTATCGCCGGACGTTTTGGCTTGCGGGATCGGTTCCCCGGTCAGCATGGCTTCATCCACCCACACTTCGCCTTGCAAAATCTCGCCATCGACAGGAATACGATCGCCGGTTGTCAGACGCAGCGTCATGCCGGCCTGCACATCGGATAGCGGAATGGATTTTTCACCTTCCGGCGTCACGACGCGGGCGGTGGGGGGCGTCAAATCCAGTAACCGTTCCAGCGCCCGCGAAGAGCGTTGACGGGCACGCTGTTCCAGCGCATGACCGAGGTTGATTAAACCGATGATCATCGCACTGGCTTCATAATAAAGATGGCGCGCGGCCATCGGGAAAAGATCCGGCCACAGATTGACGGTAATAGAGTAAAGCCAGGCGGCACCCGTTCCCAGCGCGACCAGCGTATCCATGGTCGCGGTGCCATTTCTCAGACTGCGCCAGGCGTTACGGTAAAAATGACTGCCAGCGAACACCATCACCGCCAGCGTCAAAATACCGATGACCAGCCACGGCGTTTGGCTTTCCGGCGTCAGGCTCATGCTGCCGCCCAGTACGCCCCACAACATCAGCGGCACACCAAGCAGTAATCCCAGCGCGGCCTGCCATTGGAAACGGCGAATAGCCTGCTGAGAGGTTTGCTGCTGGCGCGCGCGGCGAGCTTCTTCGTCCTGAATAATTTCCGCGCCATAGCCCGCTTGCTCAACGGCGGCGATCAGCGCTTCCGGTTCGGCGTGACCGCTGACTAACGCGCTACGTTCGGCCAGATTCACCCGTGCCTGTGTGACGCCGCTGACGTTTTGTAGCGCAGTTTGTACGCGGTTCACACAGCTGGCGCAACTCATGCCCTGAAGCAGGAGCTGTACGCTGTCGTCATCGCGGGTGGCGAGTGTTGTTATTGCCGGAAGAGTACTCTCGGCCGCTGGCAGCGCTTCCGGCGTCGTCGCTACCTGTGCCAGCGGCTCAGTTTTTGGGTGAATGTTCTCCTGCACGCTGGCGTGATAGCCGGCTTCTTCAATGGCGCTAATCAGTGTTGTGGCCTCAACGTTGCCATACACGGTTGCCTGCTCTGTGGTGACATCCGTCGCCACGACGCCGGGAATGGTTTCCAGCACTTTACGCGTAGCGGCGACGCAGTGATTGCAGCTCAGGCCGGAAAGCTGAAGAGAGACATCCGGCGTGGTAGCAAGCTGTGCTTCGTAGCCAGCCTGCTCAATAGTGTCGATCAACGTCTGGGAATCAACGTCACCGCTGACGCTGGCGTACTGTTGGGTGACGTTGGTTTGTTCGATCGCAGGCAACGCATCCAGTGCTTTTTTCACGCGTTGGACACAGTGTCCGCAGGTCAGTCCCTGCAACGACAACACGATAGTTTGAGACATAATAATTTTCTCCCGTGATCACAGCCGGCGGTGAAAGACGTTGACCGGCCATCTGATTTCTACTAGTTATTGAGTAAGGTAAACCTTCTAGCAAGGGGAGGGTCAAGGGGGAAATCATGAATATCAGTGATGTTGCGAAAAAAACCGGTCTTAGTAGTAAAACCATTCGCTTCTATGAAGAGAAAGAACTTCTGACTACGCCGCTGCGTTCTGAAAATGGTTACCGCAGCTACGACGACCATCACGTCGAAGAGCTGACGCTGCTGCGTCAGGCGCGCCAGGTTGGTTTTAATCTGGATGAATGCCGAGAGTTGGTTACGTTATTTAACGATCCGCTGCGGCGAAGTTCGGATGTAAAAGCACGAACCTTGCAGAAAGTGCAGGAAATCGAGATGCATATCGAAGAGCTGAAAACGATGCGTGAACATTTGCTGGCGCTGGCCGAACAGTGTCCGGGAGATGGGGGGGCGGAGTGTCCGATAATCAATAATCTGGCGGGCTGTTGTCAGAAAGGGTAGTGTCAAAAAGAATAGTGTCACAAAGGGGAGACGGGCTCCCCCAAATAATGCGTTATGTTAGCGCTCAGTCGGGCGCACATGCAGCGTGATACCATCGATGGCAATCACTTCAACCTGCGTACCGGCGGGCAGATCTTGTTCTGATTTCACGCGCCAACTGCTGTCACCGATGTTTACCCGCCCGAAACCGTTGATCACCGGATCGGTCAGCGTAGCGCGTAGTCCAACCAGTTGTTGCCCGCGCTGGTTGAGCATCGACGGTGGGCGTGACTGCGTTCGTTTACGCAGCCAATACCACCAGAGTAGTGCCGTAACGATCGTCAGGATGGCGAAAATCGTTCCCTGTAATGGCCACCCCAGCGGCATCACCCACGTTAATAGCCCAACCAATACTGCCGATAAACCGCTCCACAGCAAATAGCCACTGGCACCCAGCATTTCGGCGGCCAAAAGCAGACCGCCGAGCGACAGCCAGAACCAGTGCGCATTTTCCATCACCAGTTCAATGCCCATTATTGACCTCGGCTGTTTTTGCTATCTTTAATCAGTTCCGTGATCCCACCGATAGCCCCCATCAGGTTGCTGGCTTCCAGCGGCATCATGATCACTTTGCTGTTATTAGAAGAACCGATCTGCTGTAGCGCATCAGTATATTTCTGTGCGACGAAGTAGTTAATCGCCTGAATGTTACCTGCCGCGATGGCTTCGGATACCATTTTAGTCGCCTGTGCTTCCGCTTCTGCTGCACGCTCACGCGCTTCTGCTTCAAGGAAGGCAGATTGGCGTTGGCCTTCAGCTTTGAGAATCTGCGACTGTTTTTCCCCTTCGGCTTTCAGGATAGCGGCCTGACGTACCCCTTCGGCCTCCAGAATATCGGCACGTTTGTTACGCTCCGCTTTCATCTGCGCGTTCATGGCGGCAATCAGTTCAGCGGGTGGACGTACGTCGCGAATCTCGATGCGGGTGATTTTCACGCCCCACGGGTTAGTGGCTTCATCAACAATGTGCAGCAGGCGGGTGTTAATGCTATCGCGCTGAGACAGCATTTCATCCAGCTCCATGGAACCCAGCACCGTACGGAAGTTGGTCATGGTGAGGTTCACGATAGCCTGTTCCAGATTGCTAACTTCATAGGCGGCCCGCGCGGGATCGATCACCTGAATAAAACACACGGCATCAATGGCTACATTGGCGTTATCGCGTGAGATTATTTCCTGAGAGGGGATATCTAATACCTGTTCCATCATGTTGATTTTACGACCAACACGATCCATAAACGGCACGACCAGATTCAGCCCCGGCATCAGCGTTTTGGTATAGCGACCAAACCGTTCCACAGTCCATTGATATCCCTGAGGTACGATTTTGATGCCTGACCAGACGATGATGAGTGCAACAAAGATTAAAATAGGAATGACGGTGAGCATATTCTAAAACCTCCAGGTTGTTTTATCCCCGCCATACTTCAAGCTGCATGTTCGTTGGTAATACTCAGCTCATCTCTGAGCCTCGCCCTGACGGGCCAACGCTTTGTGTTGTTCAAAACACCTGTGTTTTGTCCCGCAACTTGAATTATTTAGGGTATATAGCAGTCGAAAAACGATTTTAGTGGGTAGTGTAACTCACTTGGGTATGAAAGCGGGCAGTAAATACGCCCGCCAGTAAACGCGGTAAGGAGAATGTCCTGTGAGGGAATGGGGCTAGATATCGAGTTCGATATCGCCCTGAGGCATACAGCAGCAGGGGAGGATTTCATCCTGTTGGATGCAGGCCAGCGGAGTTTGACGATACGCTACTCTGCCTTTCACCAGACGCAGTCGACAGGAGCCGCAATAGCCGGAGCGGCACTGATATTCAATGCTGACTCGGTTAGACTCCAGTACATCCAGCAGCGAATAGCCGTCGTCTGAACAGGAAAACTGCGCACCGGATGTGCGCAGTGTGATCGTTGGATTGCTCATCGATTACAGCTGGAAATCGCTCAGATCGTCGTCGCTGATTTCTGAATCGATCTGACCGACCAGATAAGAGCTGACTTCAACTTCCTGTGGCGCGACCTGTACGTTATCGGACACCAGCCAGGCGTTGATCCACGGGATTGGGTTCGTGCGCGTCTGGAACGGCAGCGGCAGCCCAACCGCCTGCATGCGGATGTTGGTGATGTATTCCACGTACTGGCACAGAATATCTTTGTTCAGACCAATCATCGAACCATCACGGAACAGGTATTCAGCCCACTCTTTTTCTTGCTGAGCAGCGAGCACGAACAGGTCATAGCACTCTTGCTGACATTCCTCGGCAATCTGCGCCATTCCTGGGTCGTCATGGCCCGAACGCATCAGGTTCAGCATGTGCTGCGTGCCGGTCAGGTGCAGCGCTTCATCACGGGCGATCAGCTTGATGATTTTGGCATTGCCTTCCATCAGTTCGCGTTCTGCAAAAGCAAATGAACAGGCGAAGCTGACGTAGAAACGAATGGCTTCCAGCGCGTTTACGCTCATCAGGCAGATATACAACTGCTTTTTCAGTTCATGTAGGTTCACGGTCACGGTCTTGCCGTTAACCTGATGTGTCCCTTCACCCAGCAAATGATAGTAGCTGGTCATCTCAATCAGCGAGTCGTAGTAACCAGAGATATCCTTGGCGCGCTTCAAAATCTCTTCGTTCGTTACGATATCGTCAAACACCAGCGATGGATCGTTCACGATATTACGAATGATGTGCGTGTAGGAGCGTGAGTGAATGGTTTCCGAGAAAGCCCAGGTTTCCACCCAGGTTTCCAACTCAGGGATAGAAATCAGCGGCAGCAGCGCTACGTTTGGGCTACGTCCCTGAATTGAATCCAGCAGCGTTTGGTATTTCAGGTTGCTGATGAAGATGTGTTTTTCATGATCGGGCAGCGCCTGATAGTCGATGCGATCGCGGGACACGTCAACTTCTTCCGGACGCCAGAAGAAGGACAGCTGTTTTTCGATCAGTTTTTCGAAAATTTCATACTTTTGCTGATCGAAACGTGCAACGTTAACCGACTGACCGAAGAACATCGGTTCTAGCAGTTGGTCATTTTTGTTCTGTGAAAACGTGGTATAGGCCATGAGTCTCTCCAAAAAAATGCCGGTAGCATTTTTTAACGCCGCTTGTGAAGGCCCATAAGGGGCGAGGCAGCGACGCCTGCTATAAAAGAGAAAGGCTGCATCGGCAGCCTTTCATTATTGGCTTAAATCTTACACGCGCCGCCTTCGCAGCCGTCGTCCTGCGGTTCTGCCAACAGATCGTCTTGTACGTCTTCCGCGCCGTCACGGGTGTTTTGGTAATACAGCGTTTTCACGCCGAATTTGTAGGCCGTGACCAGATCTTTCAGCAGCTGTTTCATCGGTACTCGACCTGATGGGAAACGTGACGGATCGTAGTTAGTGTTGGAAGAGATCGCCTGATCGACAAATTTCTGCATCAGACCAACCAGTTGCAGATAGCCGTCGTTATTTGGCATATCCCACAGCAGTTCGTAAGCGTCTTTCAGCGTTTCGTACTCCGGTACCACTTGGCGCAGAATGCCGTCTTTGGACGCTTTGACGCTGATGTGGCCGCGCGGCGGTTCAATACCGTTGGTGGCGTTGGAGATCTGAGATGAGGTTTCAGATGGCATCAGCGCGGACAGCGTGGAGTTACGCAGACCGTACTCTTTGATGTCATTACGCAGCGCTTCCCAGTCGAGATGCAGTGGTTCGTTACAGATCGCATCCAGATCGCGCTTATAGGTATCGATAGGCAAAATACCCTGTGAATAGGTAGTTTCATTGAACCACGGGCAGGCACCTTGCTCACGTGCCAGCACATTCGATGCCTTCAACAGATAGTACTGAATAGCTTCAAACGTTTTGTGCGTCAGGCCGTTAGCGCTGCCGTCGGAGTAGCGCACGCCATTTTTCGCCAGATAGTAGGCGAAGTTGATGACGCCAATACCTAATGTACGGCGACCCATCGCACCACGCTCTGCGGCCTTAATCGGGTAATCCTGATAATCCAGCAGGGCATCCAACGCACGCACGGCCAGCGTCGCCAGCTCTTCCAGATCGTCTAAGCTATTGATGGCACCGAGGTTGAAAGCAGACAGCGTACACAGCGCGATTTCACCATTTTCATCATTCACGTCGTTCAACGGCTTGGTCGGCAGCGCGATTTCCAGACACAGGTTAGACTGGCGAACCGGCGCAATCTGTGGATCGAATGGGCTGTGCGTGTTGCAGTGGTCAACGTTCTGAATATAAATGCGTCCTGTGGAAGCACGTTCCTGCATCATCAGGGAGAACAGCTCACCGGCTTTGATACGCTGTTTGCGGATACTGGCATCCTGCTCATATTGTACATACAGGCGCTCGAATTCATCCTGATCGGCAAAGAAAGCGTCGTACAGCCCGGGGACGTCAGATGGGCTGAACAGGGTGATCTCTTCACCTTTTACCAAACGCTGATACATCAGTTTGTTCAACTGCACGCCGTAATCGAGGTGACGCACGCGGTTGCCTTCTACGCCACGGTTGTTTTTCAGTACCAGCAGACTTTCCACTTCCAGATGCCACAGCGGGTAGAACAGCGTGGCAGCACCGCCGCGTACGCCGCCCTGAGAGCAGGATTTCACTGCCGTCTGGAAGTGTTTATAGAAAGGAATACAGCCCGTGTGGAACGCTTCACCGCCGCGAATTGGGCTACCGAGCGCACGGATGCGGCCCGCGTTAATGCCGATACCGGCACGTTGAGAAACGTATTTCACAATAGCGCTGGACGTTGCGTTGATGGAATCCAGACTGTCGCCACATTCGATCAGCACGCAAGAGCTGAACTGACGCGTTGGCGTACGCACCCCCGCCATGATTGGCGTTGGCAGAGAAATTTTGAACGTAGAGATCGCGTCATAAAAACGTTTAACGTAATCCAGACGCGTCTCACGCGGGTAGCCGGAGAACAGGCAGGCGGCGACCAGAATGTACAGGAATTGGGCGCTTTCGTAGATATCACCGGTGACACGGTTTTGTACCAGGTATTTCCCTTCCAGCTGTTTCACCGCTGCATAGGAGAAATTCATGTCACGCCAGTGATCGATGAAAGCGTCCATTTGGGCGAATTCTTCCTGGCTATAGTCTTCCAGCAGGTGTTTGTCGTACTTGCCCAGTTCTACCATCTTGGTGACGTGAGTCAGCAGAGCAGGCGGCTCAAACTGGCCGTAGGCTTTCTTACGCAGATGGAAGATAGCCAAACGCGCGGCCAGATATTGATAATCCGGGCTTTCGCGAGAGATTAGATCGGCTGCGGCCTTAATGATGGTTTCATGGATATCAGAGGTTTTGATGCTGTCATAAAACTGAATGTGTGAACGCAGTTCGACCTGAGAAACGGAAACATTGTGTAAACCTTCTGCGGCCCAGGTAATGACGCGGTGGATTTTATCCAAATTGATTTTTTCTTTACTGCCATCGCGTTTGGTAACGAGCAAGCTCTGGTTCATGTTGGGATTTACCTGTTGGTGAAAATAAAAAATATCCCCTGTTTATTCACAGAAACACCCCTGTGACTAACTCTGTGGATAAATACTAGATATAGATATTTTTTGATAAATAGCTACTACATGGTGAGTATTGTAGTGTGGATTCTTTTAAGAACAAGAGTTGATTTTTCGTTAATTTAAGGATTTAAGAACAGACATTTTGTTAAAAACCCCATCAAACAAGGTAGTTAAGGATACTTTCCTTAATTTGTGCGGGATGTGCTTTGTGATCTTTTGCTGGTTTCGTCATCAATATGATTATGCGCGGCAAAAACCGCGCATCTTTTAAGAGCATTCTTAATCGGTTCTATTTATCGTGGCGAGTGTGCAGCATGTAGTTCACGTCCACGTTTGGACCCAGTTTAAAGTGGTCCGTCAGCGGGTTGTAGTGCAGCCCGGTGATATGCTTTTCACGCAGCGGTGTACTGTCAACCCAGTGCATCAGCTCTGCCGGGCGAATGAATTTCTTAATGTCGTGCGTGCCGCGTGGCACCATTTTTAGCACGTACTCCGCACCGATAACAGCCATCATCCACGCTTTCGCATTGCGGTTGATGGTGGAGAAAAAGACGTGTCCGCCGGGTTTGACCAACTTGGCGCAGGCCTGCACCACGGATTGTGGGTCGGGAACATGCTCTAGCATTTCCATACAGGTGACGACATCGTAGAGGCCCGGATGAGCGTGTGCATGCGCTTCTACCGTTTCCTGCACGTAATCAACGGCGACACCGCTTTCCAGCGCATGCAAACGCGCGACCTGCAACGGTTCTGCGCCCATATCGAGCCCAGTGACGTCCGCGCCTTCATGCGCCATGCTTTCGGCCAAAATGCCGCCGCCGCAGCCGACATCCAGCACTTTCTTGCCGAACAGGCCTTCCGCGTGCTGCGAAATATAGCCCAGACGCAGCGGATTAATGCGGTGCAATGGTTTGAATTCACCTTCTAAATCCCACCAGCGTGAAGCGATAGCCTCAAATTTGGCAATCTCCTGATGGTCAACGTTCGGAGTTTGATTCTCTACATTCATGTGTCATCACTGCCTTTCGTTATCTTCTACTGCCGCGAGTATACTCCCTTCGTGTCGCAACGTGCAGCGGTGTCCGTTTTCTCTGAGGGATAGCCTGTGAATAAAGTCCATTGGGAAAACAGTCTGTTCAGGGCGGAAGGGAGTTTCCCCCGAAACGGCGGTTTGTGATATAATTTTTCACCTTTTGAACAGTTCACCTAATCTGAACGGTTCACTTTTCTGAACACGGGTAGATGCCTAAATAGAGGGATAGCGGCTCCATGAGCGACCTTGCCAGAGAAATCACACCGGTCAACATTGAAGAAGAGCTGAAAAGCTCGTATCTGGATTATGCGATGTCCGTTATTGTCGGGCGTGCATTACCAGATGTTCGTGATGGACTAAAACCGGTACACCGCCGCGTACTGTATGCGATGAGCGTACTGGGTAACGACTGGAACAAACCGTATAAAAAATCCGCCCGTGTCGTCGGGGATGTCATCGGTAAATACCACCCACACGGCGACTTTGCCGTTTATGAAACCATCGTACGTATGGCGCAGCCTTTCTCACTGCGTTACATGCTGGTTGATGGTCAGGGCAACTTCGGTTCGATTGACGGCGACTCCGCGGCGGCGATGCGTTATACCGAAATTCGCATGTCGAAAATTGCTCATGAACTGCTGGCCGATCTCGAAAAAGAGACGGTCGATTTTGTGCCGAACTATGACGGCACCGAGCAGATTCCTGACGTCATGCCAACGCGTATTCCCAACCTGCTGGTTAACGGTTCTTCCGGTATCGCAGTCGGGATGGCAACGAACATTCCACCGCATAACCTAACGGAAGTCGTGAACGGCTGTCTGGCGTATATCGATGATGAAAACATCAGCCTTGAAGGGTTGATGGAACACATCAAAGGCCCAGATTTCCCGACGGCGGCGATCATTAATGGCCGACGCGGCATTGAAGAAGCCTATCGTACCGGGCGCGGTAAAATTTACATCCGTGCACGTGCCGAGGTTGAAGCGGACGCGAAAACCGGACGTGAAACCATCATCGTGCATGAAATTCCGTATCAGGTGAACAAAGCGCGCCTGATCGAGAAAATTGCCGAGCTGGTCAAAGATAAACGTATCGAAGGCATTAGCGCGCTGCGTGACGAATCCGATAAAGACGGTATGCGTATCGTCATCGAGATTAAACGTGACGCCGTGGGCGAAGTGGTACTGAATAATCTGTACTCCCAGACGCAGCTTCAGACGTCATTCGGCATCAACATGGTCGCTCTGCATCAGGGCCAGCCGAAGATCATGCCGCTGAAGGACATTCTGGTTGCGTTTGTGCGCCACCGCCGTGAAGTGGTGACGCGTCGTACCATTTTTGAACTGCGTAAAGCCCGTGACCGTGCTCATATACTGGAAGGTCTGGCTATTGCGTTGGCGAACATCGATCCGATTATCGAACTGATTCGCCGTGCTGCGTCACCTGCTGAAGCGAAAGCGTCGCTGATCGCACAAGCGTGGGAACTGGGTAGCGTTGCCACGATGTTGGAACGTGCGGGCGATGATGCTGCGCGTCCAGAGTGGCTGGAGCCAGAGTTCGGTATCCGTGACGGTCACTATTACCTGACGGAACCGCAGGCGCAGGCGATTCTGGATCTGCGTTTGCAGAAGCTGACCGGCATGGAGCACGAAAAGCTGCTGGATGAATATAAAGCGCTGCTGGCGGAAATCGCCGAGCTGCTTTATATCCTCAATAGCCCTGAGCGTCTGATGGAAGTCATCCGCGAAGAGCTGGAAGCGATCAAAACGCAGTACAGCGACGAGCGCCGCACGGAAATTACGGCAAACACCGCTGATATCAATATCGAAGATCTGATCAACCAGGAAGATGTTGTTGTTACGCTGTCTCATCAGGGCTACGTGAAGTATCAGCCACTGAGCGACTATGAAGCCCAGCGTCGCGGTGGTCGTGGTAAGTCTGCTGCTCGTATTAAGGAAGAAGACTTTATCGATCGCCTGCTGGTGGCCAACACCCACGACACGATTCTGTGCTTCTCCAGCCGTGGTCGCTTGTACTGGATGAAGGTGTACCAACTGCCGGAAGCCAGCCGTGGTGCGCGTGGTCGTCCGATCGTCAACCTGCTGCCGCTTGAACCGAATGAGCGTATTACGGCGATTCTGCCGGTGCGTGAATATGAAGAAGGCCGCCATATCTTCATGGCAACCGCGAGCGGTACCGTGAAGAAGACGGCGCTGACGGAATTCAGTCGTCCGCGCAGCGCGGGGATCATCGCGGTTAACCTGAATGAAGGTGACGAGCTGATTGGCGTTGACCTGACCGACGGTAGCGATGAAGCGATGCTGTTCTCTGCGGAAGGCAAAGTGGTTCGCTTCTCCGAACAGGCGGTGCGTTCCATGGGCCGTACGGCAACGGGCGTCCGTGGTATCAACTTGCAAGGCGAAGATCGTGTCGTTTCTCTGATCATTCCTCGCGGCGAAGGCGATATCCTGACCGTCACGCAAAATGGCTTTGGTAAGCGTACTGCCGTGAGCGAGTACCCGACCAAGTCGCGTGCGACGAAAGGGGTTATCTCTATCAAGGTCAGCGAACG
The DNA here is from genome assembly GCF_009931295.1 of Pectobacterium odoriferum. Lineage (NCBI taxonomy): Bacteria > Pseudomonadati > Pseudomonadota > Gammaproteobacteria > Enterobacterales > Pectobacteriaceae > Pectobacterium > Pectobacterium odoriferum. The sequence continues at coordinate 1,433,534 of NZ_CP034938.1, forward strand.
TAACGGTAAAGTGGTTGGCGCGGTTCAGGTTGATGCCGCAGACCAGATCATGATGATCACCGATGCGGGAACGTTGGTGCGGACTCGTGTATCAGAAGTCAGTATCGTTGGCCGTAACACGCAGGGTGTCACGCTGATTCGTACGGCGGAAGACGAACATGTTGTCGGCCTGCAACGCGTTGCTGAGCCAGTAGAAGATGAAGAGCTGGATGGCGTAGTAAAAGTTGAAGGCGAAGTTGTCGAAGACGATGATGCTATCGATGACATTGATGGCGATGATGATATCGCTGAAGATGACGAATAAGCCTTTTCATTAAGTCGGAATGAGCAGAGTAAGCCAGCGCGATGCGCTGGCTTTTTTTATCGACTCTCGGTAGTGTATCAGCAAACGGGTTCTTCCATTATTCAACGGTATCCATTTGAAATATCTCGCTTCATTCCAGACCACATTAAAGGTGTCCCGCTATTTGTTTCGGGTTCTGGCGGTCATGCTGTGGGTGTTGGGCGCACTGATATCCGTTTTTTATGTCACTAAAGTATTGAATGAAAAAGAATCAGAGCTGCGGCAGGAGTATAACCTCAGCTTTGAGCAGTCTCAGGGTTACATCCGACACGCGTCGGATATTGTGCGTGAACTCCAGTATCTGGCGGCAAATCGCCTGATGCTGGCAAGAGAAAAGGCAGAGCCGCCAACGGAAGGGGGCCCCGGCGTCTCCGTTTATGCGCTGGCTCCCGGCGCAACCTGTTCCACGCAATATGGCGGGAATGCGACCCTGCTCTCATTGAGCCATTTTTTCAATGGCTGGCAGGATAATTTCTCTGCCGTCTACGATCTTAATCGAGTCTTTTTTATCGGCGGCGATCGGCGCTGTATGGTTGATTTTGGCATTCGTAATCAGTCGCTCGACCGTGATAACTTGCTTAAAAATGTGCAGGATCGGTTTCAGGAGCAGAAGAAGAGTCGCACCCAAAGCGGACGTGATGAAACGGTCTATTGGATTACCCCTGCGTCTATCCCCGATGTTGGCTATTTATATGCACTGACGCCAATTTATGTCGATAACAAACTGGAAGTCATCATGGGGATTGAACAGACAATTCGTCTGGATGATTTCGTCACCATAGGTAAATTTCCGATCGGCGCTCGGCTGCTGGATCAATATAATCAGGTCGTTTTACAGTTTTCCGACGATAAGGAGCGCTACGCGTCTTCGGTAGGCAACTACCCCTCCGATCATAACTATTTTGGCTATGTGAATGGTTATGATGAACTCATTCTGAAGAAATCGCTGCTGCCTACGTCGTTCAGCATTGTGTACTCGCTGCCGTTGAAGGTACTGCTTTCTCACATCAGCGCATTGATGATCAACATGCTTGTGCTGAATATGCTATGGGCTATTTTGCTGTTTGTGCTGGCATTGGTGTTTGAGCGGAAAATGCTGCTGCCTGCGGAGGTGAATGCGTTCCAACTGGAAGAGAATGAGCAATTCAACCGTAAGATTGTGGCGTCGGCTCCGGTAGGGATTTGCATCCTGCGTATTAACGACGGCACAAACATCCTCAGTAATGAGCTGGCGCACAACTATCTCAACCTGCTTACCCACGAGGATAGGCTGCGAATTACCCGTATCATTTGCGAGCAGCAGTCCAAGTTTGTAGATGTCATGACCAGCCGTAATCATCACCTGCAAATCAGCTTTGTCCATTCGCGCTATCGTAATGAAAACGTGGCGATTTGTGTGCTGCTGGACGTCAGCGCACGCGTCAAAATGGAAGAGTCGCTACAGGAAATGGCGAATGCTGCCGAGCAAGCAAGCCAGTCTAAATCGATGTTCCTTGCCACTGTCAGCCATGAATTGCGTACGCCGCTTTACGGAATTATCGGTAATCTCGATTTGCTGCAAACTAAATCGCTGCCGCAGGACGCCAACCGCCTGGTTGCGGCGATGAACAACTCTTCTTCGCTTCTGCTGAAAATCATTAGCGATATCCTCGATTTTTCCAAGATTGAGTCGGAGCAGTTGAAGATCGAACCATGTGAATTTGCGCCGCATGAGGTCATCAGCCACATCACCAGCAATTACCTCCCGCTGGTGGTCAAGAAACGTCTGACGCTGTACTGTTTTATCGCTCCTAATGTGCCGGTCAGTCTGTTCGGCGATCCCGTACGTTTGCAGCAGGTGTTATCTAACCTGCTGAGTAATGCCATCAAATTTACAGACACGGGCTGCATCATTTTCGAAGTCGGCTGTCGTGATGGCTATCTGGAGTTTGTGGTGCGTGACACTGGCGTGGGCATTCAACCGCGCGAGGCGGTGAAGCTGTTTGACCCGTTCTTCCAGGCTGGGAGCGGTGTCCAGCGTCATTTTCAGGGCACGGGATTAGGGCTGGCGATTTGTGAGAAGTTGGTCAATCTGATGGATGGAGACATTACCATCGAGTCGGAGCCTGGGCTCGGCAGCCTGTTTGGCGTAAGAATTCCGCTGTATAAAGCGCACTATGCCCCAGCGGCGATCAATGCCAGTCTGCAAGGGAAAATGTGCTGGTTGAGGATACGGAATGCCCGGCTGGAGGCTTATCTGCTGACGCTGTTGCAGGGACAGGGGGTGCAGGTCACGCGTTATCAGAATCAAACTGTATCGCCTGATGATGTGATGATTAGTGATTATACGTCGACAGAGGACATTGCCGTTCGAGCCCATATCGTGATGAGTGGCGCGCATAACGGATCAGCGCAGGAAGTGAGCGACGGGCACTGGGTGCAAGGGACGTCCACACCTCAACATTTGCCTGATTTGCTCGAGAAAATCTATCGCTCAGAAAGCGAAGACAGAAATCGCGTCGAGATTTCACCGCCGCTGACCAGCTACGTACGGGCTGAGAATGGCGACATTATGATTCTGGTGGTTGACGACCACCCCATCAACCGTCGACTGTTGGCGGATCAGCTCGGTTCTCTGGGCTATCAAGCGATGACGGCGAATGATGGCGTAGATGGGCTGAGCGTGTTGAGTAAAAATCACATTGATATCGTGCTGACGGATGTCAACATGCCGAATATGGATGGTTATTTGTTCACACAACGTATGCGTGAGCAGGGATTACGCTTCCCTGTTATCGGTGTTACGGCAAATGCGTTGGCAGAAGAACGAGATCGTTGCCTTGGTGCTGGGATGGATAACTGTTTGTCAAAACCGGTTACGCTGGATACGTTGCAGCAGTCGTTGGCGCATTACAGCAACGTGGTGCGTCAGGCGAGAACATCTATGGAATAACCAGCACCTGCACCAGCGGCTGCTGGTGCAGGTGAGGAAAAACTTAATCGACCTGCGTTGCGCCGCCGTTAACGGAAGACAGGTAATTCAGCAGGGCGATATCGTTCTCGACGCCCAGCTTGGTCATGGCTGACTTCTTCTGGCTACTGATCGTTTTAATACTACGATTCAATTTTTTGGCGATTTCGGTAACCAAAAAGCCTTCTGCAAACAAGCGTAGCACTTCACTTTCTTTCGGAGACAGGCGTTTGTCGCCGTAGCCGCTGGCGCTGATTTTCTCCAGCACTTTGGATACGCTGTCTGGCGTGAATTTCTTCCCTTTTTGCAGGGCCGCCAGCGCTTTGGGTAAATCGGTCGGTGCACCCTGTTTCAGTACGATGCCTTCGATATCCAAATCCAGCACTGCGCTCAGAATCGCCGGATTATTATTCATAGTAAGAACAATAATAGAGAGGTGGGGAAAATGGCGCTTAATGTATTTAATGAGGGTAATACCATCGCCGTATTTATCGCCTGGCATGGATAAATCGGTGATTAAAACATTAGCATCCAGCTTAGGTAGGTTATTGATCAGCGCTGTTGAGTCTTCAAATTCGCCAACCACATTGACCCATTCAATCTGCTCAAGCGATTTTTTGATGCCAAAAAGGACAATAGGATGGTCGTCGGCAATAATTACGTTTAAGTTACTCATCGTTTTGGTTACTCATCTTGTTGGCTACCTTGCTGCCCTTTAGGTTCTACTGGGGATAGTAATGCATTGACAAACCTCTCAATTTCATGAAGGTTAGCCTCGATCTGTTCACTATCATGCGCGGTAATATGCTGTTCAAGCTGTTCACACAACTGTTTGCCAGGATGCAGATTAAGCATGGCAAACACGCCTTTCAGCCGGTGTGCCGTCTGCGAAAGCGACGGGAAATCGCCTGCTTCCACTTCAGTATACAGCCTCTTTAAATCATCCGGTACTGTCTCCACGAACAGCGAATAATAGTCGCTTGATGCCAATTGTGCGGCGTAAAATTCGACACTATCCGGTTCCCCTTCCTGTAGCGTATCGGGTAATGTTTCCAGTTGTAGCTCAATCAACTTAAGTAATGCCTCCTGCAGGAGGTGGCTGATATTATAATTCACCCGCAAACGGCGCGGGCCCAAAGGCATTACGGTGTCATCGTCATGACTCAACAGCAGCGTATAATCTGCTTTTTTCTCCGGATCGTCAGTCATGCAGATATCCGCTTCCTGATTAATCTGGCGTTCATCGCTAAGCAGATAATTTGCGCCCCAGCCCGTCAGCATATTGCCGACAATATGCTGTACTTCATCAGACGTCACATCCAGCAGAACGGTAATACCATCCAGCAGTTTTTCTTCCTCAACGGGAAGCGCTTCCGGTTCCAGTTTTAGCGTCAGAATATAGTGTGTGCCTAACCCAGCCTTACTGTTGATAGTTAACGCGCCGCCCAGTTTATTACAGAGTTGATTGCACAAAAATAAGGTCAATCCTGAATTTTGTCCGAAACGATCGGACGTCGCAGGATGCAGGAAAGGATGCCGAATATTTTCCTGCTCTTTGCCAGAAACATTCGTTCCCGTATCGCTGATCTGAATAATCAGCGTATCCGACTCATTATTTTTTCTATCAATCGACACCGTAACCTTGCCGTAATCCGTATTGGTCACCGCATAATTCAGCAGCAGCGCCAGCGTCTTTTTCAATAGCTCTGCATCGCCCACGTAGGTTTGATTCATATCCAGATTGTAATGATGGAATAGGGTCAGGCCTTTTTGATTCAACCGTGGCAGCAGCTCAAGGAGAACCTGGTCGATAAGCGTCAGCAGTGAAAAATTGTCGTTGACCACAGTCCATTCCTGCGCTTCCAACTTTTCATGCAAGGCGATATTTTCCAGCAGTTCGATCGCACTGCGGGTATCTGCCGTTAGCTGATCCAGCGTGGGTGTCGGTACGGTTGCTGTATCGCTGTGGCGTAGCGCATGAATATGCTGTCGCAGCGAAATCAGCGGTTGTTTGAATTCGCTGAGCAGGTTTTGGAATAACCGTTTTCTGGCATGGATATTCTTTTCATATTCACGCTGGGCGAGCAGCAGCCTCCGCTGCACTTGAATCTCTTTATCCTGTTCACGCAGGAGGAAGAGACAATAGTCAGATGAATATTGGCTGCGGATTTGGCGTATTTCATACATCTCATTATTAATGGTGACCTGAATGACGCCCTGATGTTCGTCCGCCATATTGGTGATTTTTTGCAGGCTCAGGTGCGGAAGTAACTGCTCTGCGCGCTCATTCTGGATGACGACTTTATTGTTGCTGAAATCATAAACCAGTACGCCCATCGGGATTCTACCCGTTGTTTCTCGGTAAATATTCAGCGTCTTTTCCAACTGATGAGAGACATCCTCGCTGGGATGCGCATACCGCCGACGGAAAAGATAAAAGCCGACGATGGATAAACTCAGCAGAACCAGATTCAGTAGCAGAAGCCAGACGTTATTACGCAATGAATCAATAATCAGGACTTTTATAGGCACCTGAAAAACGATTTTTATTGGTGCATTCACGAGCGTGGCGGAGATTTCAAGATTAGAACCATGAAGCTGAATGTCAGCCGTACCTTCGCCATTGTTGTTGTCTAAATTGCTGGCCGCCGGCGTATCCGGCTTCAGCATAAGATGCTCACGCGGAATGGTGTCTGGGATTAAATCGTTAATGGGTAAATCGAACGCCAGAATCGTCGCCAGATGGCCCGGCTGATTGAATGTGGTGCGCAGCGTAAAATAGTAGTCGTTATAGAAGCGTAATTTACGCAGCGGGGAAAAACTTTCGCGCTCGTCTAGCACATTCGCCTGTTGGAGCATTTCCGTCCGGCGGGCTTCGGCGATGACCGTAATATAATTCCCACGGAACTGCGAGGAGATATCTTTCAGCGTCTGCGTGGAAATCATCGTCAGGCTGTTGTCGATGCCATTCAGGTAATACATGGAATAGACGCTATTCTCCGCCCCCCAAAGAATATCAAGATAACGTGATATCCGGCGAACCGAGGTGAGTGTCCCTTTATCATGTTGCCCAAAAATCAGCGCGTCCGTTTTCTGACCATTTTTTTCTACGTAGAAAACATTCGGCATTAAATTAATGGAGGTGATGTTGGTGTCGCTAGCGGTCGGTTCGCTGTTCAGACTGCCATATATTTGGTAGGTGACAAAACGATAGGTATCGACGCGTTTTTGTATGCCCTGAGCAATGGTCGTCAGAGAACGTTTTTTGTCCGCCAGCAAATCGTTGATGTAGCTATAGCCGAACGTTCCGGTAATCAGGAGCGACAGCACCGTAAGGAGTGAAAAATAACGCAGGATCATGGCTGGCATCAATTAACGCTCCTGATTAGCGGATAACGGCACGCGCACTGGCGCTAACGCCCAGCAATAGCAGTGCGACAAACCCGAATGCGGTAGCCAAATTGCTGAACTGTGCAATAAAGCCAAGAATGGTCGGGCCGATCAGAATACCTGCATAGCCCACTGTGGTAATGGAGGCGATGGCCAGATTTGGCGGCATGATCTTTTGATTCCCTGCTGCGCTGAAAAGGATCGGTACCACATTCGATGCGCCGATACCCACCATCACAAAGCCAAGAATGGCGGTTATCGCATTATCAATGCTGATCGTTAACACCAGACCGAGTGCGGCACAGAGGCTGCCACCGGTCAGAATCGCGTAGCGGCCGAGCGCATTAACGATGCGATCGCCGTTCAGCCTGCCCAGCGTCATCGCGACGGAAAATGCCGCATAGCCCATGCCCGCCTGCGCGCCGCTCAGGTTGCGTTCAACCGTTAAGAAGAGGGCGCTCCAGTCCAGTATGGAACCTTCGGCTAAGAACATGATGAAGCACAGTGAGCCAATGAACATCACCCAGCCGCGCGGGATGACAAACAGCGGGCTGTCGTCATCTTGATTTGTGGTGCGCAGCAGGTGTTTATGCGCCGTTGCCATAAATATCAGCATGAGCGCGACAATCGCCAGAATCGCCATCAGCGGGGACAGGCCAAGCCACAGCAGGGCGCTGACGCCGCCTGCGCCAACAATTCCCCCAATGCTAAAGAAACCATGAAACCCGGACATCATCGCCCGGCCGCTCGCCCGTTCCACGATGACGGCCTGAATATTCATCGCGACATCAATCATACCCATGGACGCGCCGAAAAAGAGCAGTGTTATCGCCATCAGAGGCAGCGTTTCTGCCTGCGTTAGCGCGGGCAACACCAGACAAAGCAGCGCGCTTGCCAGCAAAATAACGCTGCGGCACCCTAGTTTGCTGGTGAGAAAACCGGTAAGCGGCATGGCTAAGAGCGAGCCAATACCGAGAGAAAGCAGCAACATCCCCAGAGAGGCATCACTGATAGCCAGCCGCGTTTTGACAAAGGGCACCAGCGGCGCCCAGGAAGCCATAGCAAAGCCCGCAACAAAGAAAACGATGCGCGTGGCTGCCTGTGCTTTCTTGCCTGGCAAATTCTGATTAATGCATAACGGGTTGGAATTCAACGTTGTACTCATCCTGAACGAGGCTATCCGGTCGATGTAACAAGGGCCTATTTTTACCATAATTAGCGGTCTGAATGGAAAGAATCCTGGCGTAAGGGGAGAAGGGATGCGTGGGGCCGTGGCGCGGGCAAAAAAATGCCGATTAGATAATCGGCAAAAGAATCGGTCAATTGAAGCAATAATGATGATGTCATAGGATTTTAGAGCGATGCGCGCGACCCGTTTTGCCGTTTGGTGCGATTTCAGTCCGTGCTCACCGTTATGGTCTTGCGTAACCTCTCACCCACGACGTGTTTTTTTCCCGTATAATCCCCTACTTTGTGTTAGGTCTCCGGGGTAACGGTGAAACAACTTTCCGACTTGCTGCGGCATCTGCAGCAGGATTTGCGCGAGCCACAGCCTGAACGCGCAGGTTTCAGACAAATAACGCGCTCGTTGGCCCTCAGCGACGCGTCTGAGCTATTGCCGTGGCTGGCGATCCAGCCAGTGTACCCCCAGTTCTATTGGCAGCATCGTCAGGATCGTGAAGAAGCTGCCGTGTGTGGCAACGTGTGCGGGTTTCGCCACATTCAGGACGCCGAGGCGTTTCTTGCTCAGCAGCAATGCAATTCCGATGTGCGCATCTGGGGGCTAAACGCGTTTAATCAAACGAAAGAGGACGACGTTGCGTCATCCGGCTACCTGTTTTTGCCCCGGGCAGAACTACGATGTCAGGATGATACGCTCAGCCTGAGTATTAATTTGTTCAGTGACATATCCTTGCAACAGGATGCCGTTGAAGCCTCGGCGTTTATTAATCTTCTTCTACCACCCGCGTCGCAGCCTCTTTTGCATGCGGAAGTGCAGTCCGTCAGGCATCAGCCGGAGCGTCAGGGATGGATCGATTTTCTCCAGCGGGCGCTGCATGACATTAATACTGGGCTGATGGAGAAGGTGGTTCTGGCGCGGGCGACCACGTTAACGCTGACGCAGCCGCTACAGGCCACCACCTTTATGGCTGCCAGCCGAGCGGCGAATCACCACTGTTACCATTTCATGTTGGCGCACGATGCGCGTCATGCGTTTCTTGGTTCCAGCCCAGAGCGGCTTTATCGTCGGCGGGGAACCGAATTGGAAACCGAGGCGCTGGCGGGGACGGTGGCAAGCGATCGCGATGCGCATAAAGCTTCTGAGCTGGCCGACTGGCTGATGAATGACACCAAAAATCAGTGCGAGAACATGCTGGTGGTGGATGATATTTGCCAGCGGCTACAGCAGTCCGCGCTGTCGCTGGATGTCATGCCGCCGGAAATTGTGCGCCTGCGTAAAGTACAGCATCTGCGCCGTACCATTCACGCCACGCTGCGCACTGCATCCGATAGCGCGTGCCTGAATGCGTTACAGCCTACGGCAGCCGTTGCGGGTCTGCCGAGGCAAGAGGCTCGCCGTTTTATTGCCGAACATGAACCGTTTGAACGCGGCTGGTACGCAGGTTCCGCAGGTTACCTTTCGCGTCAGCAGTCTGAATTCAGCGTGGCGCTACGTTCGGCCGAAGTGCGAGATCATGTTTTAACGCTCTATGCCGGTGCCGGAATTGTGGCGGGTTCTGATCCAGAACAAGAATGGCAGGAGTTAGAAAACAAAGCAGCAGGGCTAAGATCCCTGTTAGACGGTGATATGTCATAGTTTTGTTTTAGGGTTGTTGTGCGAGGTACTGGTTTATATCAAAGTCAGCGTGATAAAAAAAAATATAATAAGGCTGATCTCGATGTTTGCCGAAGGGCAACCAGACCGCCAACAGTTTGATCATTAGTATTTGCTTAATACCCTAAATCATTCGAGTTGCGCGACAAAACGTTAGCGTTTTGAACAGCGCGATGCGGCTTGAAGTATAACGGGTATAACCTGCAACCTGAGTTGTTGAGTACAACATGTCAACAAGTGTATTTAATCGCCGCTGGGCTACATTACTGCTGGAATCGCTGACCCGCCACGGTGTCCGGCATGTCTGCATCGCGCCTGGTTCTCGCTCTACGCCGTTGACGCTGTCTGCGGCGGATAATCGCGCACTCATTTGCCACACGCATTTTGACGAGCGGGGGCTCGGGCATCTGGCGCTGGGGCTGGCAAAAGCCTCGCGTGAGCCGGTTGCGATTATCGTGACGTCAGGCACCGCTGCCGCGAATCTTTATCCAGCCATTATTGAAGCGGGGTTGACCGGTGAACGTCTGGTGGTTCTGACGGCCGACCGCCCGCCGGAGCTGATTGACTGCGGTGCAAATCAGGCGATTCGTCAACATGCACTGTATGCTTCACACCCCACGCTGACGCTGGATTTGCCACGCCCTACGCCCGATATTCCGGCTAGCTGGCTGGTTTCCTCTGTGGATAGTGCAATGGCGCGGCTGATGCACGGTGCGTTGCATATTAACTGTCCCTTTGCCGAACCGCTTTACGGTGCCGATGACGGCACGGTGTATCAGGACTGGTTGATGACGCTGGGCGACTGGTGGAATAGTCGTGAACCCTGGCTGCGTGAAATGCGCCAGAGTACGTTGGCGGTACAACCGGACTGGTTGCAGTGGCGACAGAAGCGGGGCGTTGTCCTCGCCGGTCGCGTGAGCCCTGAACAAGGGGCGCAACTCGCCGCGTGGGCGAACGAACTGGGCTGGCCGCTGATTGGTGATGTCCTGTCGCAAAGTGGGCAGCCGTTACCTTGTGCGGATATTTGGCTCGCGCATCCTGATGCAGCGGCTCGCTTACAGCAGGCGGAAATTGTCTTGCAGTTCGGCGGTAGCCTGACGGGTAAGCGCCTGCTGCAATGGCAGGAACAGTGCCAGCCGCAAGAATTCTGGTTAATCGATGATCTACCGGGACGGTTGGATCCGGCTCACCATCGCGGACGCCGTCTGGTGGCGGACGTGGGTGAATGGCTGTCTGCGCATCCCGCACATAAACAAGCATCGTGGGCGGATTTGCTGGTGGATATTGCCGACAAAACGCGGCGGCAGGTCGACGCACATCTGGCTTCCCGCTTTGGTGAGGCACAGCTGGCGCAGCGCATACCAGCGCTGTTGCCACCGGATGGGCAACTGTTTGTCGGCAATAGTCTCGTGGTGCGTCTAATCGACGCGTTGGCGCAGCTCCCGCAGGGATATCCGGTGTACGGTAATCGTGGTGCCAGCGGCATTGATGGCCTGATTTCCACGCTGGCCGGTGTACAGCGTGCTACGTCAAAAACCACGCTGGGCATCGTCGGCGATCTTTCCGCGTTATACGATTTGAATGCGCTGGCGTTGCTGCGTCAGTCTCCCGCGCCGCTGGTGTTGATCGTGGTGAACAATAACGGCGGCCAGATATTTTCCCTGCTGCCGACGCCGGTTGCACAGCGTGAAGCGTTTTACTGCATGCCGCAAAATGTGGAATTCGGGCACGCTGCCGCGATGTTTGGCCTGAATTACGTACGTGCCGAGAGCTGGGAACAGCTGGCGGGTACGGTAGCGGATTGCTGGGCTCAGGGCGGCGTCACGCTGCTGGAAGTGGTGGTTGAGCCGAAGGACGGCGCGGAAACGCTCAATGAACTGGTCGCTCAGGTGGCGACGTGGGCGCACTAGAGTTTCAAGGGATAGATTTTCAAGGGCTAGGCTGCCGGAAAGTGACGCATGGCGCGGTGGCTCCGAGGCAGCCGTGGCTGGTGTGCCTGCATGGTTTATTAGGCAGCGGTGAGGACTGGCAGCCCATCCTGCCGTTCTGTCGTGACTGGCCCGTGCTGCTGGTGGATTTACCCGGACACGGCGCGTCGCGAACGATAACCACAACAGATTTTGCCGATGTCAGCCGCCAGTTAAGCGAGACGCTGTTGGATCAAGGCATTGAGAATTACTGGTTGCTAGGCTATTCGCTCGGTGGGCGTATCGCAATGTATCACGCCTGCAACGGGCAGCATGACGGCATGCTGGGGCTGCTGGTCGAAGGCGGACATCCCGGCTTGGCAACGCCCGCGCAGCGTACGGAACGCATCCACCATGATACACGCTGGGTGCAGCGTTTTCGTCAGGAACCGCTGCCAGCGGTCTTGCAGGACTGGTATCAGCAGGCGGTCTTTGCCGATGTTGATTCTACTCAGCGTGAACAGCTGGTTGCTCGCCGCAGCGCCAATCACGGTGCGTCCGTTGCGGCAATGCTGGAAGCCACCTCGCTGGGGCGGCAGCCTTTTTTGGTGGAACGCCTCCAGCACCTGTCGATACCTTTTGTTTACTTATGCGGTGCCAGCGACGTGAAGTTTCAAACGCTGGCGGCGCAATACGGCCTGCCGTTACTGAGTGTGCCTCAGGCGGGTCATAATGCTCATCAGGCGAATCCAACGGCCTATGCCGAGCGAGTTCGCTCTTTTCTTTTGCATCCCGTTAAGGATTGATAACTATGCTTTATCCGAGTGAAGACCTGCTTTATGCACCGATTGAATGGCACGATTGCAGCGGCGACTTCGCCGATATCCTCTACCATAAATCCATCGATGGCATTGCCAAAATCACCATTAACCGTCCTCAGGTACGCAATGCGTTCCGTCCGCAAACGGTAAAAGAGATGATTCAGGCGCTCGATAATGCCCGCCACGATGACGGCATCGGGACGATCATCCTGACCGGCGCGGGCGATAAAGCATTCTGCTCCGGCGGCGATCAGAAAGTACGCGGCGACTACGGCGGTTATCAGGACGACAGCGGCGTGCATCACCTGAACGTGCTGGATTTCCAGCGCCAGATCCGTACCTGTCCGAAACCAGTTGTCGCGATGGTCGCAGGCTATTCCATCGGTGGTGGACACGTTCTGCACATGATGTGTGACCTGACGATTGCGGCAGAAAACGCTATCTTCGGTCAAACGGGTCCGCGTGTCGGCTCCTTTGACGGCGGCTGGGGCGCTTCTTACATGGCGCGCATCGTGGGTCAGAAGAAAGCGCGTGAAATCTGGTTCCTGTGCCGTCAGTACGACGCTGCGCAAGCGCTGGATATGGGATTGGTTAACACGGTAGTACCGTTGGCGGATCTGGAAAAAGAAACTGTGCGCTGGTGCCGTGAAATGCTGCAAAACAGCCCAATGGCGCTGCGCTGCCTGAAAGCGGCGCTGAATGCAGACTGCGACGGTCAGGCGGGCTTGCAGGAGCTGGCGGGTAACGCCACCATGTTGTTCTACATGACAGACGAAGGGCAGGAAGGCCGCAACGCGTTCAATGAAAAACGTCAGCCTGACTTCAGCAAATTCAAACGGAATCCGTAATGCGTCAGGTCACTCTCTATCGTTACAGCGTGCCGATGGAAGCCGGAGTGGTGCTGCGCAATCAGCGTCTGAAAACCCGCGATGGACTTATCGTTCGCCTGCAAGACGGCGAGCGGTTGGGCTGGGGCGAGATTGCGCCGTTGCCGGAGTTCAGCGTGGAAACGCTGGCAGAGGCGGAGTCCGCCGCGCTTGAACAGCTACAATCGTGGGCAGCAGGACAGGCATTTTCTGACGATCTTCCGCCTTCTGTTGCCTTTGGCTTGAGCTGTGCGCAGGCCGAGCTGGATCGACATCTGCCGCAGGCGGCGGACTATCGCAAAGCGCCATTGTGCAGCGGCGATCCTGACGAGCTGTTTGAGATGCTACAGGCGATGCCGGGTGAGAAAGTGGCAAAAATCAAAGTCGGTCTGTACGAAGCGGTGCGTGACGGCATGATCGTTAACGTGCTGCTGGAAGCCTTGCCGGATCTGAAACTCCGTCTGGATGCCAACCGCAGTTGGACGCGAGCCAAAGCCGACGGCTTCGCTCGTTATGTTGCCCCGTCATTGCGTTCGCGCATTGCCTTTCTTGAAGAGCCTTGCAAAACCCGTGAAGAATCTCGCGAGTTTGCGCGGGAAACGGGCATTAACATTGCCTGGGACGAAAGCGTGCGCGAGGCGGATTTTCGGGTAGAAGCCGAGCCGGGCGTGAGCGCGATTGTGATCAAGCCTACGCTGGTCGGTAGTCTCGCACGCTGCCAACAGCTGGTGCAGGAAACGCATCAGGCTGGATTAACGGCGGTGATCAGCTCCAGCATCGAATCCAGTCTGGGCTTAACGCAGTTGGCGCGTTTGGCACACTGGCTGACGCCGGACACGGTTCCAGGGCTGGACACGTTGGATCTGATGCAGGCGCAGGTGATTCAACGCTGGCCGGATAGCGCGTTGCCGCTGCTGGCTGCTGAGCAACTGGACGTGGTATGGCAATCCTGACTGACTGGCCGTGGCGACACTGGGCTAGCCAGACGCCCCAGTTTGTTTCGGTGAATGAGTCTGTTTCGTTGAATGAATCTGTCGCATTGATTGAAGATGAAACCCGCTGGAGCTGGCAGTCGCTTGCCCAGCGGGTGGATCAACTGGCAGAGCATTTCACCCAGCAGGGCGTTATGGCCGATAGTACGGTCGCGCTACGCGGGAAAAATAGCGTCCAGATGCTGTTCAGCTATCTGGCGCTGTTACAGTGCGGCGTGCGCGTACTGCCGCTGAATCCACAGTTACCTGATGCATTAACCGAGGCGCTACTGCCTGCGCTGAATGTAACGTATGGCCTGTGCCTGAATGATAAATCGTGGCCGAAGGCTGTACGCACGCTTTCTCTGCCGTCTGATTCTTTACCCCTGTGTGATGCCAAGGAAAGCCGCCGTATCGATAGACTACGCTGGCAGGCCGATCGGCTGGCGACGCTGACGCTGACATCCGGCTCTAGCGGGATGCCAAAAGCAGCGGTGCATTCGTTTGCTGCCCATCTCTCCAGCGCGGAAGGTGTGGTTCAGATGATGGCATTTTCCGCCAGCGACAGCTGGCTGTTGTCACTTCCGCTCTTTCACGTTTCCGGGCAGGGCATTGTCTGGCGCTGGCTTGTGACTGGGGCAACGATTGTTGTCCGTGCGCATCAGCCTCTGGATAGTGCGCTGCGCGATTGCACCCATGCTTCTCTGGTACCGACGCAACTGTGGCGACTGCTGTCAGAGGGGACATTCCCCACGGCATTAAAGGCCGTATTGCTCGGCGGCGCGATGATCCCGCAGGCGCTGACGCAACAGGCGGAAGTGCGAGGCGTCAGCTGTTGGTGTGGCTATGGTCTGACGGAACTGGCGTCCACGGTCTGCGCGAAACGTGCTGACGGGCGTTCGGGCGTCGGCATGCCGCTGTACGGGCGAGAGATCCGGTTGGTAGAGGATGAAATTCTGCTGCGTGGGAGCACGCTGGCCGCTGGCTATTGGCGTGACGGAAAACTGATTCCACTCGTCGATGGTGACGGCTGGTTTCACACTCGGGATCGCGGGCTACTGACTGAAGGTGAGTGGCACATTCTGGGGCGTCTGGATAATCAATTTTTCAGCGGCGGGGAAGGGATTCAGCCCGAGAATATCGAAGCCGTGCTGTTGGCTCATCCCGATGTTCAACAGGCCTGCATTGTGCCCGTTGACGATGCGGAGTTCGGCCACCGTCCTGTTGCGGTATTGGAGGTGGCACAAACCACGACGCTTGATGCGATACGCGATTGGCTACAGCCGCAGCTTGCCGGATTTCAGCGTCCGGTCGCGTATTATGCGCTGCCTGTTGAACTGAAAAATGGTGGGATTAAGCTTTCTCGCCAGCAGGTGAAAAGCTGGGTCAATGCAACGCACCATTCGCCCAACACAACAGGTCGCGCAGTGCGTCCGTAGGCTAGTTGTCCGGTGCGCTGGTGCTGGGTTTCGCCACCTTTCGTGGATGACTGGTCTGATTATTGGCGCTGGTTTCACGATCAAACAGCGCCAGCTTCTCCAGAAACCACCTGTCCTGAAACCGCATCGGGCTGTGTCTGTCGGAACTCACTGTGTGAGGGGGATCTATCGCCGTGGTGCGCTTTCCTGCGGCTAATTCTTCTTCTCTCATCATTGTTTCCTTCTGCCTGTTTTGTTGTCATCCATGGTGAATACTATTGTTCACTTTGTCTTTTTTGAGCAAATAGGTGGCACTTATTACTGCCATTGTCAGCAACGGTGAAGGCAAACTTTCATGATTATTAAAAGAATAAATCGCTGCTCAGGGCAATTTCGTGCTGGAGTGAGGGGGCGTTTCGGGTAGAATCGGCAACGATAACACCTTTACACGCGCGTTTAACGACGGTTTTTAAGGATATTGAAAATGAAAAAGTTTGTGATTGCCTGTGCGGGAAGCCTGTTGCTTGCAAGTGCTTCTGTACATGCCATTAGCCTTTCCGGGGAAGCGGGTCGCGATTACGCAGGCGCCAGTGCGGGCTTCGGTCTGGGCATTCCTGGGCTTGCGGGTAATGTAAGCTACGCCCACGGCGACAACAACAATGACGTATACGGCTTCGGTCTGGGATACACCATTCCTGTTGGTCCACTCAAGCTGACTTTGGGCGGTAAAGCGCTGTACCTGAATCAGGATCACGGTAATGATGGCTATGGCGTCGCACTGGGCGGTGGCGTGCAGTGGCCGCTGAGCCGTCAGTTCTCGCTGTATGGTGAAGGTTACTATTCACCAGATGCCTTCTCCAGCCATGTCGATCACTATGTTGAAGGGAAAGCGGGCGTTCGCTGGCAGGTGTTTGCACCGCTGAGCGTTGATGTCGGCTACCGCTACATCAATATGGCGCGCGAGAACGGCCCAGATAACAGACTGGCGGATTCTGCCTATGTTGGCGTTGGTCTGAACTTCTAATATACCCGTCATACTTCAAGCCGCAGGTGTGTTGGCTTTCCTCGCTCACCCCAGTCACTTACTTGTGTAAGCTCCTAGGGATTCACTGCGTCGCCGCCTGCCTGCAACTCGAATTATTTAGGGTATAGTGGTTCGAAAGAAAAAAGAGCGTGAATGTTGAGTTCACGCTCTTTTTTTATGACGGACATCCTTGTCCGTCACCCTGCGGGCCGTCGCAAGCGACGTTGAAAAACGCTCCCAGCGTTTTTTTATGCACGGAGGGTTAACTGATTGACGGTAGCCAGCCTGCCACCATCGCCAGTTGGATCAGGATGATGGCGACGCCGCTGGTGAAGACCAGTGCCAAGACCGGTGCGCCACCGCGCGTCGCGCGTATTTCAGGGCGCTGTTTGCGCACCTGCCAGCTCAGCAAGACCGGAATAAGCAATGCCAGCACGGCCAGCGCAATCGCCGCATAGCCCAGCGCCATCACGAACCCTTGCGGATAAAAGAGGGCAAACACCAGCGGGGGAATAAAGGTCAGTAAGCCCGTTTGCGCGCGCCCGATGATGCTATTTTTACGTTTAAACAGATCGGCTAAATAATCGAAAAGTCCAAGTGCCACGCCGAGGAAAGAGGTCGCCAGTGCCAGATCGGCAAACAGGTGGACGGCCAGTTCAACGTGCGGTGAGGCAACCAGCGTGCGAATAGCCTGCATCAACCCATTCAATCCCGCCTGATCGACCAAAATAGCGTTGAATGTTGAAGAACTGAGGCTGCCCAGCATCACGAGCTGCCAGAAAATATAGGCAATCAGCGGTATCACGCTACCGATAAGGAATATCCGGCGCAGCTTACGGCTGTCGCCACCCATGTAGTGCACGATGCTGGGGATACTGCCGTGAAAGCCGAACGACGTCAGAATGACGGGTAATGCCGAGAGTGTCAGACCCTGTTGCAGCGGCAGCGTTAAGAGGTTGACGCGCTGAATATGGGGAACCATGACGGCCAGCATGATGACGAGCATCAGCACTTTGCCGCTAAACAGGATGCGGTTAAACAAATCGACTGAGGATGTTCCGATACAGACGACGCCGCCAGCAACCAGCGTGAAGAGCAGAATGCCTGCGGACAGTGGAAGTGAGTAGCCACTCCATTGGCTGATACTGCTGGCGAGCAGTTCGCCTGCGCCGCTGATATAGGCCGCGGTGAGCGCATACATCAGAAATAACATACTAAAGCCGGTAATCCACTGTCCCCAGCGACCGAGGTATATTTTTGCCAGCGTGCCCAGCCCGGTGTGCGACGGCTGATGCTGATACACGTCAACCAGCAATAAGGCGCTGTAACACATCAGTGCCCACAGACCGATCAATATCATCAATGTAGTACCAAATCCGACGCCTGCGGTGGCTAACGGCATCGCCAACATTCCAGCTCCGATAGTGGTGCCTGCAACGATAAAAATGCTGCCAAGAGTACGATTTTTCACCTATTCCTCTATAAATAGCGTGGCTATCCAGATATTTTTGGCAGCAGGGTAGAGTATTCAGTGATTTCTGTCAAAACGCCGTTACGAGGGGTGTAATTTTATATTTACACTGGAGTGAGGGGCGTCGGAGGCGATACGTTATCGGGCAGGCAGAAAGAAACATTGTGTTTGTTCATGCGACTTTTTAAAGTGGTTTCAGGATCGTCACGAGGAATAAAAAATGCTTAGGGTCGAGATGTTATGTACCGGCGATGAAGTGCTGCATGGTCAGATTATTGATACCAATGCGGCCTGGCTGGCGGATTATCTGTTTCAGCAGGGATTACCGATGACCAGCCGGATGACGGTGGGGGACGATCTCGATGCGCTGGTGACTGCGATAACGCAGCGTAGCCAGATAGCCGATATCCTGATTGTGAACGGCGGCCTGGGGCCGACCAGCGACGATCTCAGCGCATTGGCGGCGGCCACCGCCGCAGGAGAAGGGCTGGTTGAGCACGTGGAATGGCTGGCGCGTATGGAGGCTTTCTTTGCCGATCGTGGCAGAGTGATGGCACCGAGCAACCGCAAACAGGCGCAAATCCCAGCAAGCGCGGAAATGGTGGATAACCCGGTGGGCACCGCCTGTGGTTTCGCGCTGCAATTGAACAAGTGCCTGATGTTTTTTACACCGGGCGTGCCGTCTGAGTTTAAGGTCATGGTCGACCAGCAAATTATGCCGCGCCTGCGCGAGCGCTTTGCTGTCGCCGATGCCCCACTGTGCCTACGCCTGACCACCTTTGGCCGCTCCGAGAGCGATCTGGCAAGCCAGTTGGACGGCATGGCGTTACCGCCGGGCGTGGTGCTGGGCTACCGCTCTTCTATGCCGATTATCGAGTTGAAGCTGACCGGCCCTGCTGCACAGCAGGAAAACATGGAGCAACTGTGGGAAACGGTGTGCGCCGTGGCAGGGGAAAATACCATCTTTGAAGGAACCGAAGGGTTACCGGCACAGCTGGCACGGCGTCTGGCCGAGCGTGATATGACGTTGGCTGTGAGTGAACACTTCACGGCAGGATTGCTCAATTGGCAGCTCCAGTCGGCGAACGTTCCGCTGGCGGGTGGAGAACTGCTGGCAAACGTTGAGGATACCAGCCTGTCTGGGTTAGTGGACTATGCTCGCCATCTGGCGGAGCGTCAGGGTGCGTCGTTAGCGCTGGTCGTGGGGAACCGGAACGATGCGGAGCTGTCATTAGCGCTGTATACGCCGGAAGGATCTTTTGCCCAAACGATACAGTTCAACGTACAGCGCTACAGCCTGAAAACCCATCAGGAAGTCGTTGCGATGCTGGCGATGAACATGCTGCGCCGCTGGCTAAATGGCTGGTCTGTCTACGGCGGACATGGTTGGATCACGGTGTTGGAGACGTTGTAGTCAGCGGGGGGATCTAAGACTGCCTCTGAGTCGTATTTTTATGTCACTGTTGAGGCTGTTTCGTGCGCGATGATACCGTCATTTTCATGCTATTTCATAGCACGCGCCCGACACGGGGCGTCTCAAGCGCCGCTCGCCCCGTGACCCCTAGGCTTTTTGGCGTGAATTACGCCGCTACGCGGTGCCTTCGGCGATCGTTCCCGCTTGTCGAGCCGCCAGTGACGCGTTCCCGACGCGGCACTGGCTTTCGCGGCGTCCATGCCGCTCACTCGGCGGTAACGCTCACCTCAGCGCAATTTTTACGCCGGGTTAGCACGCCCGAAACCATCACATCAATCTAGCATAAGACGATAAGTCTATAAGCCGATGGCTAATGCTTGCCTGAAAATAAAAAGGCCAGAATCAATGTTCTGGCCTTTTTCACAAGATAAATCAATATAATAACGAATAGAGCTGCCGACGATAGCGGGCGGCGAGGGCGTCGCTGGTGCCGAGGGCGGCCATGATGTCCATCAGCGTTTTACGTGCGCTGCCGTTAGCGACGGCCAGATCTTTCTTCAGGAATCCCATCAGTAGCTCAAGCGCTTCTTCGTTACGGCCGACCTGATGCAGTTGCAGAGCCAACTGTACCGCGAGATCCGCATTTTGCGGATCGGCATCCAATTGCTGCTGTAGATGCTGAATTTCCGGCGTGTCTGCCGCCTGTTTCAGCAATTCAATCTGCGCCACGAGGCTATGGTAACGCGTGTCTCGATCTTGCAAAGGAATAGTGGCCAGCACGGCCTCAGCCTCTTCACTGCGTTTAATTTGAATCTGCACTTCCGCCAGCATCAGACCGATGTCGCTGCGCTGCTGGCTGAGTTGCCAGGCGTCTTTCAGTAACTGCATTGCCTCTGGCAGTTTGTCTTCCTGAATCAGCTGCTGCGCCTGTGCGACTTTCAGCTCTTCTTCTTTCGGTAGCGCGCGTTTCAGCAATTCACGAATCGCCTCTTCCGGCTGTGGACCCTGAAAACCATCCTGCGGCTGCCCGTCTTTAACCAGATACACGGTTGGGATTGAGCGCAGGCCAAACTGTGCGGCGACGCGCTGTTCGGTATCACAATCAACCTTCGCCAGAACAAACTGTCCTGCGTATTCCTGCGCCAGCTTGTCCAGCACCGGTTCCAGCTCCAGGCAGTGCTGGCTACGCCCCGACCAGAAGTAAAACAGGACTGGCAGTGTCATGGAGTGTTCCAACACCTGATGCAGGTTGGATTCATTGACGTCAACGATAGTCGCTTGTTGTTCTAACATGAGTAGTCTCTCTTACTTCTTGAATTCATTTGACTCTTAGATGGGGCCTGTCGGTGTGACTTACAAGCCTTGTGCAGAGGAGAGTGCGCAATACATCGCCCTCTGCGACCTTATCCTCGTAATACCTTATCCAGAAGACACCCCGGTAGCAAACGACGCAGCCAGGTTAAGGCGTGAGCCACCAGCGTCACGGGATAGCGTAATTTTGGCCGCGAACTTTCCAGCGCATGGTGGAGCTTCGGCAAGATCGCTTCCGGCGGCAGCGTGAAGCGTTTAGCGATGCCGGGGTTGGTAACCGGTTTGTCCGTCTGCGTTTGTGCCACGTTATTGGTAAAGCGCGTGCTGATCGGGCCGGGCTCGATCAGGCTGACGTGCAGGCCGCTGCCGTGTAATTCCATACGCAACGCATCCGACCAGGCTTCCAGCGCATATTTGCTGGCGGCATACGCACCGCGACCCGGTGTAGACACCAGTCCAAGCACGGAACTGGTCTGGATGATGCGGCCTTCACCATGCGGCAGCATCGCGGGTAATAATAGCTGTGTGAGCTGGTGCGTGCCAAACAGGTTGCTGGAAAACTGCTGTTCAAGCTGCTGGCGCGAAATGGTATTCAACGGGCCATACAGACCGTATCCGGCGTTGTTAAACAAACCGTACAGGCGATTATCGGCCAGTCTGATCACCTCCGCAGCGGCCTGTTCAACACTGGCGCTGTCATCCAGATCGAGCGTAATCGCTTCCAGACCGAGCGCAGTCAGACGAGCGACATCCTCTGCGCGGCGGCAGGCCGCAATCACGCGATAGCCACGTTTTTGCAGATCCTGAGCGGCAATCAGGCCAATACCGCTGGAGCAACCCGTAATGAAGACCGTTTTTTGCATAACTTTACCTAATTCAAAAGCCTATTTATTAAGACTCATGGTTAACTAAGGGTTCCAGCTGCTCCGCCATCCATTCTGCGATAAACGGTTGGGCATCCCGGGTAGGATGGATGCCGTCTTCCATCATCCACTCCGGTTTAAGATACACCTGCTCCATAAAGAAAGGCAGCAGAGGAAGCGCAAACTGCTCCGCTAGTTTGGGGTAGATATTGCTGAATGACTCGGTGTAGCGGCGGCCATAGTTGGTCGGCAAACGAACCTGCATGAGCAACGGTTGGGCATTAGCCTGTTTGACCAGCGTGATGATTTTCGCCAGATCCTGCTCAATATTTTGTGCGGGAAATCCCCGAAGCCCGTCATTGCCGCCCAGTTCAATCAACACCCAACGCGGCTGATGCTGTTTCAGCAGGGTAGGAAGACGCGCTAGCGCTTGTGCGGTGGTGTCTCCACTAATGCTGGCGTTAACCACCGCGACGCCTTTTTTCTGCGTCTGCCACTGCGTGTTCAATAGCGTTGGCCACGCGTTAGCGATCGGCATCTGATAGCCCGCACTGAGGCTATCGCCCAGAATTAATAATGTGTCAGCGGCGAAAGCGCGTACGCTGCATAATCCCAGAAGCAAAAGGACGAAAACATGTTTGCGAAGACCAGCCCAGCGAGTGCTACGCCAAGCAAAACTGCGCACGTAGAAAACATTCTTGAAGTTCATCATCTTAGTAAGCACGTTGGTCAAGGAGAAAATCGGCTTTCCATCCTTACCGGAGTTGAGCTCATTGTCAAACCTGCGCAGACAATTGCCCTGATTGGTGAATCCGGTTCGGGGAAATCCACCTTGCTGGGAATTCTGGCAGGGCTGGATGATGGCACCGAAGGCGACGTTAGTCTGATGGGCAAATCGCTGAGCGCACTGGATGAAGAAGGCCGTGCGGCGCTGCGTGCCCAGCATGTCGGTTTTGTCTTCCAGTCTTTCATGCTGGTGCCGACGCTGAATGCGCTAGAGAACGTGCAATTACCCGCGTTGCTGCGCGGCGAAAGTGACAGCCATAGTCGTGGACAGGCTGAGCAGCTTTTACAGCAGCTCGGGTTGGGTGAGCGCTTACATCATCTTCCCGCTCAGCTTTCTGGTGGTGAACAGCAGCGTGTGGCGCTGGCTCGCGCGTTCAGCGGTCGTCCTAACGTCTTGTTTGCCGATGAACCTACCGGGAATCTGGATCGTAAAACCGGTGAGCGCATTGTTGATCTGCTGTTTTCCCTCAATCGTGATTATGCCACCACGCTGATTCTGGTGACGCACGATGAGCAATTGGCGGCCCGCTGCGAGCGGCGCCTGCGTCTGGTCGACGGCAAGCTGCGGGAGGACGCATGATCTGGCGATGGTTCTGGCGCGAATGGCGCTCTCCTTCCTTATTGATTGTCTGGTTGGCGCTAACGCTGGCCGTGGCCTGCGTGCTGGCGTTGGGCACGATCAGCGACCGCATGGAAAAAGGACTCAGCCAGCAGAGTCGTGATTTTCTGGCGGGCGACCGCGTGCTGCGTGCGTCGCGGCCTGTCGCGGAAGACTGGCTTTTGGACGCGCAGCAGCGCGGACTGACGCTCAGCCGACAGATTTCTTTCATGACCATGACGTTCGCGGGCGATACACCGCAACTGGCGCAGGTTAAAGCGACTGACCAGCGTTATCCGCTGTACGGCAATTTGCAGACGCGCCCTGAAGGGTTGCATGCGGAAGCGGGAACGGTGCTGGTGGCCCCGCGCCTGCTGGCGTTGCTTGGGCTGAAAGTCGGTGACATGCTGGATGTCGGCGATACCTCGCTGCGCATCAGCGGTGAACTGATTCAGGAACCGGATGCCGGCTTCAATCCGTTTGAGACCGCGCCGCGTATTCTGATGAATCTGGACGATGTCGAGAAAACGGGGGCGATTCAGCCGGGGGGCCGTATTACCTGGCGCTACATGTTTTCCGGCGATGAGAAGCAAATTAGCGAATTTAGCAACTTCATCAAGCCACAGCTCAAGCCCGATCAGCGCTGGTATGGCATGGAAGATTCCGAAGGTGCACTGAGCCAGTCGTTAAAGCGGTCGCAGCAGTTCCTGTTGCTGTCGGCGCTGCTGACGCTGTTGTTGTCTATTGCTGCGGTTGCGGTGGCGATGGGGCACTACTGCCGCAGCCGCTATGATTTGGTCGCCATTCTGAAAACGCTGGGAGCTGGCAAACAAGCGCTGAGGCGATTAATTATCGGGCAGTGGCTTTCCGTGCTGGGTCTGGCTGCGGTTTGCGGTAGCGTGCTCGGCCTTGGGTTTGAGGCGCTGCTGATGAAAATGCTGGCTCCGGTGCTGCCCGCTGCATTGCCTGCATCCGGGCTGTGGCCGTGGGTATGGGCGCTGGGATCGCTGGTGCTGATCTCCCTGCTGGTTGGGCTGCGTCCGTATCGACTGCTGCTGGCGACACAGCCGCTGCGCGTTTTGCGTCAGGATGTGGTGGCGAACGTGTGGCCGCTGCGCTATTACCTGCCGATTGTTCTGATTATTGTTGTCGGGCTGCTGGCGGTATTGTCCGGTGGCGGCGTGCTGCTGTGGTCGCTGCTCGGCGGTGTGGCGGTGTTGTCGCTACTGCTGGGTGTTATTGGCTGGGGCGGTCTGCTGCTGTTACGGCGTTTGACGGTTAAACGACTGGCGTTGCGTCTGGCCATTAATCGCCTGCTGCGTCAGCCGTGGTCGACGCTCAGCCAACTGGCGGCGTTTTCGTTGTCGTTCATGCTATTGGCGTTGCTGTTAGTGATGCGCGGTGATTTGCTGGAGCGCTGGCAGCAGCAGTTGCCGCCGAGCAGCCCGAACTATTTCCTGCTGAATATCACGGCGGAACAGGTGCCGCAGGTGAGGGAGTTCCTTTCTCAGCATGACGTGACGCCAGAGCAGTTCTTCCCGATTATTCGTGCACGCCTGACGGAGATTAATCAGCAGGTTGCTACGGAAGTGATCCACGAGGACGATCCGGGCGGTAACACGGTGAACCGTGAGCTGAACCTGACCTGGATGAACGGGATTCCACAGCACAACGTATTGGTGGAAGGCGAAGCGCCGAAGACGGGTGAAGTCTCGATGGAAGCGAAAGAAGCCAAAGAGATGGGCATCAAGATTGGCGATACGCTGACCTTCACCGGCGACACGCAGCCGTTTAGCGCCACGGTGACCAGCTTCCGTCAGGTTGATTGGGAGAGCCTGCGTCCGAATTTCTTCTTTATTTTCCCCGTGGGGGCGTTGGATAACCAGCCACAGTCTTGGCTGACCAGCTTCCGCTACGATGGCGATGAGAAGATGATTACGCAGCTGAACCGCCAGTTCCCGACGGTGAGCGTGCTGGATATCGGCAGTATTCTGCGTCAGGTTGGGCAGGTCTTGCAGCAGGTGAGTCGCGCGCTGGAGATTATGGTCATTCTGGTTCTGTTCTGCGGTGTACTGCTGTTGCTGGCTCAGATTCAGGTCGGGATGCGCCAGCGACGTCAGGAATTGATGGTATACCGCACACTGGGAGCCGGATTGCGCCTGCTGCGTACCACGCTGTGGTGTGAATTTGCGGTGCTGGGATTGGTTGCGGGAACGGCAGCGGCGATTGGCGCAGAATCGGCCCTGTGGCTGTTGCAGCGTAAGGTCTTTAACTTTGCCTGGGAACCGAATATCGGGATGTGGATAACGCTCCCGTTAATTGCGGCGTTCCTTCTGTCGCTCTGCGGCGGCTGGCTGGGGCTACGACTCTTGCGCGGTAAAGCGCTATTCCGGCAATTCGCGGGGTAAAATTTATATACGGTGCGTTAATCTCTTATACAGAAACGCTATGACACGATGGTTTTTAGCATCATCCGGCGTAAAAAATTATGCAGCGGTGGGCATGAATGCCGAGTGAGCGACAGGACGTCGCGAAAGCCAGTGCCGCGTAGGGAACGCGTCACTGGCGGCTCGATCAGCGGTCATGAACACCGATGGCACCGCGTAGCGACATAATTTAGCCGGAAGCCAGGGTTCGCAGGGCGGCGGCGACTGAGCGCCCTGCGTCGGGCGCGTGCTACGAGGTAGAATGAAATGACAGTATTATGGCGCACGAAACCGTCTCTGAACCTACATAACACGAGCCACAGAGACTGTGCGAAAGGGGAAGTCAATATTCTAAGGTCAGCAACGCTGGCCTTTTTACCTTATTGGCTGAGAGAACTTCCTGGTGCTTCGCCGCCGGTGCCCGTCACGGTTTTGTGCTTCGCCATATATTGATGTTGGAAAATGCACATGCGGATCGTGTTGCGGTATTCACCGTTGATGAAAAACTCATGGATCAGCTCGCCTTCTGTCTCAAACCCCAGCTTGCTGTAGATATGGATCGCTTTCTTATTTTCCTTATCCACAATCAAATAAAGCTTGTAGAGGTTCAATACCGAAAAGCCGTAATCCATTGCCAGCTTGGCCGCCGCACTGGCGTAGCCTTTGCCTTGATAGGCGGGATCGATAATGATCTGAAATTCCGCGCGACGGTGGATATGGTTAATTTCCACCAGTTCAACCAGACCTACTTTGGTTTGCTCATGTTCAATAATGAAGCGCCGCTCGCTTTGGTCATGAATATGCTTGTCGTACAGATCGCTGAGTTCGACAAAGGCCTCGTAAGGCTCTTCAAACCAATAACGCATCACGCTGGCATTGTTATCCAACTGATGAACAAAAGTAAGATCGTCTCGCTCCAGCGGTCGTAGCCGAACAGAATTGCTCGTACCGGACATAGTGAATCCTTAATTGATTAGATAAATGTGAAACGGCATTGCCGGCGTCACGCTGGCATGGATATGCCAGCGTGAGTATAGCTGTGGGGAGGTTGGCGCTGAACTCTCAATGTGGAATGAAACATCGCAAGAAATGCCCCGCATCGGTGAGACACAGGGCTAAAGTATATTAGAAACAGTGACAGAACTACTCGGCAGCATAGCCCTGTGGCGGAATGCGAACGCTGTCCAGCCAGGCTTCATTATCACGCATCACCAGTCTGCCGTTCAGGAACCAGTTGATGACCATCGGATAAATCGTGTGCTCGTGCGTCTTCACGCGCTCGCTCAGGCTTTCTTCCGTGTCGTCACTAAATACAGGCACCTTCGCTTGCAGAATCAGTGGGCCGCCGTCTAATTCATCGGTGACGAAATGAACGGACGTCCCATGTTCCCTATCGCCATTTTCCAGCGCCTTGCGGTGTGTATGCAGGCCGGGATATTTGGGCAGCAGAGACGGATGAATGTTCAGCATTTTGCCGGCAAACTGGGCAACAAATTCTGGGCTAAGAATCCGCATGTAGCCTGCTAAGATCACCAGCGCGGGTTCATATTGCTCAATTTCGTTTGCTAGTGCGGCATCAAATGCAGCACGGTCGGCAAAGTCTTCAGGGTTCAGGACGCACGTAGGAATATTCGCATTCTGTGCGCGTTCTAGCCCGTAAGCCTCCGCATTATTACTGAATACGGCGACGATCTTTCCTTTAAGGCGTCCGTTCTTACAGGCGTCAATTAACGCCTGTAAGTTGCTTCCATGACCTGAAATCAGCACAACGATGTTTTTCATCAGTTAATAACCACTGCGTCTCCGGCATCGGTTTGAGTAATGACGCCGATTTTCCATGCGTTTTCGCCGCTGCTGTTGAGTAATGCAACGGCCTCGTCTGCCTGTTCGGCTGGCAGTGCGATGATCATACCAACACCGCAGTTGAAAGTACGATACATTTCGTGGCGGCTGACATTACCAGCCTGTTGCAGCCAGTTGAAAACAGCAGGCCATTGCCAGCTGGATTCGTCGATCGTCGCCTGCATACCTTCTGGCAGCACGCGTGGGATATTTTCCCAGAAGCCGCCGCCGGTCAGGTGAGAAATTGCGTGGACATCGACTTTTTCAATCAGGGAAAGTATGGACTTCACGTAGATTTTGGTCGGGGCCAGCAGGTGATCGGCCAGCGATTTGCCTTCCAGCTCGAACTGCTCTGGATCGGTCTTACTGACTTCAAGCACTTTGCGCACCAGCGAATAGCCGTTTGAGTGCGGGCCGCTAGAAGCGAGGGCAACCAGAACATCGCCGTGCTGAACTTTGCTTCCGTCAATGATTTCTGATTTTTCTACCACACCGACGCAGAAGCCAGCAACGTCGTAGTCTTCGCCGTGATACATACCCGGCATTTCGGCGGTTTCGCCACCGACCAGCGCACAGCCTGATTGCTTACAGCCTTCCGCGATACCAGTAATGACGCTGGCAGCGGTGTCGACATCCAGCTTGCCCGTGGCGTAGTAGTCGAGGAAGAACAGCGGCTCAGCGCCCTGAACAACCAGATCGTTCACGCACATCGCAACCAGATCGATACCAATAGTATCGTGGCGTTTCAGGTCCATCGCCAAGCGCAGTTTGGTGCCGACTCCGTCAGTGCCGGAAACCAGAATCGGTTCGCGGTATTTTTGCGGTAAGGCGCACAAGGCACCGAAACCACCCAATCCACCCATAACTTCCGGGCGACGGGTCTGTTTCACTACACCTTTGATACGGTCTACCAATGCATTACCCGCATCGATATCCACGCCTGCGTCTTTATAGCTGAGAGAGGTTTTGTCGGTCACTGCTGAGTCCCCACGAAGGTTACGGGTCGTATTCAGAAAACACGGTATTTAGAAAACATACTGTGGTAAAAATAATGCGCGCTAATTCTAACAGTGTAGGCAATCGTTTGCGAGTGATGAGTCATCGGCTGGCTATTTTTCGTCAATGGCAACAATTTCTCTCCTCGGTTGATCTGGATCAGGCTTAATCATATGGCGCTAAGTAAAAAAGGCGGTATAATCCCGCGATTTTTTTACGACGGGCTCTCGTGCCCGCCGCAGGCGGTGTTTAAAACGCGCTTGGCGTTTTTGTCCGTCCACTAGCCGATGGGGAGATAATGATGAAGATCGTCGAGGTGAAACACCCACTCGTCAAACACAAGCTGGGTTTGATGCGTGAGAACGATATTAGCACCAAGCGTTTTCGTGAGCTGGCTTCCGAAGTGGGAAGTTTGCTGACTTACGAAGCGACGGCTGACCTGGCAACCGAAAAAGTCACCATTGATGGCTGGTGCGGTCCGGTTGAAGTCGATCAGATCAAAGGCAAGAAAATTACCGTCGTACCGATTCTGCGTGCAGGGTTGGGGATGATGGACGGCGTGCTGGAAAATGTGCCTAGCGCGCGTATCAGCGTTGTCGGCATCTACCGTGATGAAGAGACGCTGGAGCCTGTTCCTTATTTCCAGAAGCTGGTTTCCAATATTGAGGAGCGCATGGCGCTGGTGGTTGACCCCATGCTGGCAACCGGTGGTTCAATGATCGCGACGATCGATCTGCTGAAAAAAGCGGGTTGTCACAGCATTAAGGTGCTGGTGTTGGTCGCGGCGCCAGAAGGGATTGCCGCACTGGAAAAAGCCCACCCAGATGTCGAGCTTTACACGGCATCCATCGATAAAGGCCTCAACGAGCAGGGTTACATCATGCCGGGCCTTGGTGATGCGGGCGATAAAATATTTGGTACCAAATAACAGGTAAGCCGACTTGATAGTCGGCTTTTTTTTGGCGTAAACCTAAGTATTTCCTATGGTGCGCCAGAGCCTGTGTTTCGTCACATGCGGTGCTTTATTACATCAGCAGTCAACCTTTTCTTGCTTCATCACCGCTGTGGGGCGGGATAAGTCTGGCTGCCATAAGAAGACACATAAATAGCAACACTACAGAGGATATTGAAGATGACTCGTCGCGCCATCGGGGTAAGTGAACGACCACCCTTGTTACAAACCATCCCGTTGAGTTTCCAGCATCTGTTCGCGATGTTTGGCGCTACCGTTCTGGTACCCATTCTGTTCAAGATCAATCCAGCCACTGTACTGTTATTCAACGGTGTGGGTACGCTGCTTTATTTATTCATATGTAAGGGCAAAATCCCGGCGTATTTAGGATCGAGCTTCGCGTTTATTTCCCCAGTTTTACTGCTGTTGCCGCTGGGATATGAAGTTGCGCTGGGTGGTTTCATTATGTGCGGCGTGTTGTTCTGTCTGGTGGCGCTGATTGTTAAGAAAGCGGGCACCGGCTGGCTGAATGTGCTGTTCCCGCCTGCGGCGATGGGGGCGATTGTCGCCGTTATCGGCCTTGAACTGGCGGGTGTTGCGGCAGGAATGGCCGGGTTGCTGCCTGCCGATGGCACGTCTGTCGATTCCACCGCGGTGACGATTTCACTGGCGACGCTGGCGATCACCATTCTGGGTTCGGTGCTGTTTCGCGGCTTTCTGGCGATTATCCCGATTCTGATCGGGGTACTCGCTGGCTATGCGCTGTCGTTCGCGCTGGGTGTGGTCGATTTGACCCCGATTCGTGAAGCGCACTGGTTCGCGATGCCAACATTCTATACGCCACGCTTTGAGTGGTTTGCCATTCTGGCGATTCTGCCTGCGGCGCTGGTGGTGATTGCGGAACACGTCGGCCATCTGGTGGTAACGGCGAATATCGTGAAGAAAGACCTTATACGTGAGCCGGGTCTGCATCGCTCTATGTTCGCCAACGGGATTTCTACCGTGCTGTCTGGCTTCTTCGGCTCTACGCCGAACACGACCTACGGCGAAAATATCGGCGTGCTGGCCATTACCAAAGTGTACAGCACCTGGGTGATCGGCGGTGCGGCGATCCTCGCGATCCTGCTCTCCTGTGTGGGCAAACTGGCGGCGGCGATTCAGGCTGTACCGGTTCCGGTTATGGGCGGCGTGTCGCTGCTGCTGTACGGCGTAATTGGTGCATCCGGTATTCGCGTGCTGATTGAATCCAAAGTGGATTACAACAAAGCACAAAACCTGATCCTGACTTCCGTGATTCTGATCATCGGCGTCAGTGGCGCGAAAGTGCATCTGGGTTCGACCGAACTGAAAGGCATGGCGCTGGCGACAGTTGTCGGTATCGGCATGAGTCTGTTGTTTAAGGTCATCAGCCTGTTCCGCAAAGAGGAAGAGATCCTCGATGCGCCGGAAGAGAACGACGCCCGTTCATAGCCGCATCATTCCCCCTGTTGAGGCCGTGCATATCGCGTCCTCAACAGGGGCCGGTTTCTGTGATAAACTCGATCCGTTTCCTGCACGTTTTGCTTGAGGTGATTCTGAACACGCCGGCACAGCTTTCATTGCCACTCTACTTACCCGATGACGAAACATTTGCCAGTTTCTATCCGGGTGAAAACGCGTCTCTTCTTGCCGCCGTCAATAATGCTTTGTATCAGGAGCATGGTAGCTATATCTATTTCTGGTCACGCGAAGGGGGCGGGCGCAGCCATCTGCTGCATGCTGCCTGCGCCGAACTGTCGCGTCAGGAACGTGCGGTGGGCTATGTGCCGCTGGATAAACGTGCCTACTTTGTACCGGATGTGCTGGAAGGGATGGAGCAACTGGCGCTGGTGTGTATCGATAACATCGAATCTATCGCGGGCGATGAAGAGTGGGAAATGGCGGTGTTTAATCTGTATAACCGCATTCAGGAAACAGGGCGCGCCCGGTTGTTGATTACCGGCGATCGTCCGCCGCGTCAGCTGAATTTACGCCTGCCCGATCTGGCTTCTCGTCTCGATTGGGGACAAATCTACAAGCTGCAACCGCTGTCGGATGACGAAAAAGGGGAAGCGCTACAGCTGCGTGCCAGGCTGCGCGGGTTTGAATTGCCGGAAGACGTCAGTCGTTTTCTGCTTAAGCGCCTGGATCGGGAAATGCGTACGTTATTTATGACGCTCGATCAGCTTGACCACGCTTCCATCACCGCCCAGCGCAAGCTGACTATTCCTTTTGTGAAAGAGATCCTCGGACTGTAATTGACGATCGTTATTAACGATCGTCGTTGAGGATCGCTTCCGGTTATTGTTTACAGTTATCGTTTACAGTTATCGTTTACAACTACAGTATTTCCAGCACCTGCTCTGGCGGACGGCCGATTCGAGCCTGACCTTGCGCCACGACGACGGGGCGCTCGATGAGCTTGGGGTTATCGATCATCGCCTGAATCAGCTGCGCTTCCGTTAGTGCGGCGTCGGACAGCCCCAACTGCTGATAAATCTCTTCTTTGGTTCTCATCAATTCGCGTGCGCTAGTAAAGCCCAACTGCTTGACCAACTGAGACAGTGTCGCTGCATCGGGCGGCGTGTCGAGATAGAGCACGACGTCAGGCGTAATATTGTGTTCTTGTAACAGCGCCAGCGTTTCACGGCTCTTGGAGCAGCGCGGGTTGTGGTAAATCGTCACGGATGTTTTGATTGGATACTGTGTCATCGTCATGCTCCTGATCAGGATTTTTGGTACTGGCGGAAGCGCTGCTGCAACTGGCGGAGCTGGTCGATACGGGCATCGTAACGCGCCTGTTCCAGACTCCCCAATTTGACCAGTGAACTTGCGTTGCTCAGTAACCGAATAGATTGATCGAGCTGGCCGCTGAGTGCCAGACTCTCCGCTCGTGCGGCCAGTTCTTCTGCCCGCTGTCCTTGTGCAGCAGCGGCTTGTGCCAGCAGATCCCAGCCGTTCGAATCGTCAGGGTGTGCGTAGGTGTAGCGATACAGTATTTTGCTGGCAGCAGCAGGTTGTTTCCCTTCCACATAAGCATTCGCCAGATTAAGCTGAAGTACCGGGTTCGCCTGCATTCCGGGCACGTTTTGTAAGCGGGCGATAGCCTGCGTCGCGCGGTTTTGTCCCAAATCGATGTCGGTCATCATATCCAGAAACCACGGATTTTCAGGCGCGCTGCTTAGCAGCGGTTGCAGCACATTACGTGCTTCATCGTACTTCTTTGCCTGATAAAGCTGTATCGCGCGGCCATACTTCGCAGCTAGCTGCTCCCGCACGTTGCCTTTTTCCCATTGCTCCAGCAGATCGTTGCTCAGCGGACGCTCCGGTGAGCCATACATACCAAAGGTGCGTATTTTGGCGAACAGGAAATCCTGAGAGGACTGTACTGGCGTTGAACGCATCTGGTTAGCGCGGTTACGTGCATCGGACAGGCGGCTTTCCGGCAAGGGGTGAGTCAGCAACATTTCCGGCGGTCTGGACGCATAGCGTGATTGATCGGCCAGCTTCTGTAGGAAATTCGGCATGGCCTGTGGATCAAAGCCCGCGCGCTGCAATACCTGAATGCCGATGCGATCTGCTTCCTGTTCATTTGACTGCGTGAACGTAATCATGCCCTGCTGCGCGCCCGCCAGCGTACCGCTGAGCGCCGCCATCCCCAACTGTGGGTTGGCCATCGCCAGCAGAATAGAACCGAGCGCGCCGACCCAGGTAAGCGGGGCGCTACGCTGCTGTGATTCCATGCTGCGCGCCAGATGGCGCTGGGTAACGTGAGAGATTTCATGCGCTAGCACCGAGGCCAGCTCGCTTTCGCTATCGGCATAGCGGAAAAGCGCGGAATGCAGCACCACGTTGCCGCCGAAGAAGGCGAAGGCATTGATGTCGTCATTGCGGATCAGGTAAAAATGGAACGGCGTACGCACCGAATCGGCCTGTTTGACCAATCTGTTGCCGAGCTGGTTAATGTAATTGGACAGCAGCGGATCGTTGATAAGTGGCGCACCGGCCCGCAACTGGCGGACGTAAAAATCGCCCATCGCCAGCTCCTGATTGATACTGAGCGTACCGCCTGCGGTGGTGCCGATATCCGGCAGCCGATCCTGCGTGTCGGCCTGAGCAGGAAGCAGGTTGCCAGCCAGTAATGTCCCAAACAGGACAGACATGACCGTTTTTCTTAACCGAATAGACATAACGGAAGATAACCTTATCAACAGCTAACGTGAAAGCATTCTGCTGACTATCTTAGCCAGCGATGGCAGACAAAGAAATGCCCGAGCGGGAAAAACGTGGTGAAGGTGGAAATCAGCATGGAAGAAATTTCATCTTACAGAGATAAATTCATCAGGACTGAAGCGGTTTCAATGCTTCCAGACGCTGTAGCCAGCCTTCAAAGTGAGGACATTGCCGACGAATCGTATCCAACCCGATATCAGCAGCAATCAGTGGCCCATGTAGCGTCTTTTGATATTCCGGTATTGCTGCAAGAATACGTTTTGACGGAGCCGTTTGTGGACTATTGTTAATGCATTCAGGAGAATCAAAAGCGAGTTTAACATTATTAAGTTCTGTCACCCGTCTTTTGTCCTCAAGCCAGTCTGCGAATTTTTCTGGTTCGCAAAACAGCAACGCTTCAAATTCATGCAATAAAAAATTGGCGATAAAATTAGGTTGAGCGACATCATCATGAAAGGCGTTTTCTAAATTCGAAATCCATGAGTAAATATCGCCATTAGTTGATTTTCCCTGTGCAAGCAAAGGGAAGTCAGTTGGTAAACCATAATAATCAATTAATGTTGTCACCCAGGCTTTCTTATCTTGCTGACAAAGTTTGGTAATTTGATGTTTCACTTTTCCATAGCTGACAATTCCACCTTTATGTCCCCGGCTGGTTTGTGCCAGAATCGCATTAAGGTAAATACCTTGCCGCACAAAATAAGGGGCCAACGTATCGCGAACAAATGTTTCTTCCGTTTGTCCTTCAACAAAAACATTAATCCTCGTCATGATTATCGTTGTGGCCTCCCGCCAAGTATGTTTTTCTTCCACAGTTCTCCCAGACTGTAATCTTCCAGCCAGTCTTGCAGTGTGTCCTGATCTAAACGTTTAAACGTGGATGCACCAAGATGTTTATCGACGACAATCAGATCTTTGGCCTCAAATTCATTCACTAATTCTACAGATTGTGTTGAAACAATAAGCTGGCGCTGTTCACTGGCACTTCGGATAAGGGCTGCAAGTACGCTGATGGCATAGGGGTGTAGACCTAATTCTGGTTCATCAATAATGATGGTGCTGGGCATATAACTCTCAGGCTGGAGCAACACGGTCGCCAATAGAATGAAACGTAATGTGCCATCAGAAAGTTCATGGGCTTTAAACGGGATATCCTGAGCTTTTTCAACCCATTCGAGCTGAATACTATCGGGATTATCTGGCGTTGCCCGGAGATAAAAATCACCAAAAAAAGGGGCAACCATCTGGATCGTTTTAACGATACGTTGATAGTGCGCGATATGATTTTTTTGTAGCCGGAATAGAAACGCGGCCAAATTTGCACCGTCTTCCCGCAAATAGTCATTATCGTTAATACGGTGGATTTGTTTAATCCTGGCGCTTTCACTCGTGTCATTTAAATGATAAACCTCCACTGTTTCTAACAGAGGAAGTATATCATCAAGTTTGTTTGAGCCATTGTAAGAACGGTATGTCTTATGCTGTGATTCAAAATGACCACTGGTCATCACGGGCCCATGTTGTTGGAATATATCTTCAGATTGAAACATCATCCGGTTATCGTTCGTCGGCACCAAAGAGAAATGGTAGTTTGTGTCTGTAAAGAAGACATTTCCTTCCAAATAAGGGCTATTTTTACGCCCAAAGTGAAGTAGCGCATCAGGCCCACCACTTTTGCCAACAAAAAGTTGTAAGCGTTCAGCGAGTAGGTTCGTTACCAGACGAAAAAATCCCATGAAGTTGGACTTTCCGGCACCATTAGCCCCGATCAGAATGTTCAACGTGCGCATTTCCACATCACAGGCGGCAATAGATTTATATCCTTGAATCACAATACGGCTGATTTGTGTATTGCGAGCTGCTTTTTTTATCATCTGCGCGGTTCACCTCTTAGCGATATGAGCATGGCTATTGTGCATCAATAATATGGCTTACGGTGAGCAAAATTGCAGAGATGAGGGTGGAATGAAAACGACCAAATGGAAAAACGTGATGAAGAGGGAGAATAACAGGGAAAAACCGGCACGTATGACGGTGCCGGTGGAAAATCTGAAAGCGGTGAATCAGGCGCTTTTCAGATAATCGAGAACGATGTCGTGGTGGTTGCTGGTTTTGAAGTCGTCAAACACCTTCTCCACCTTGCCGTTTTCATCGATCAGGAAGCTGATGCGATGAATACCGTCATAGGTTTTCCCCATGAAGGTTTTTTCTCCCCAAACGCCAAATCCTTCTGAAACCTGATGATCCTCATCAGAAAGCAGCGTGAAATTTAAGACTTCTTTCTCGACAAAGCGGGACAGTTTTTCTGATTTGTCCGTGCTAATACCGAGAACTTCAACGCCATGTTTTTTCAAATCGTCCATATTATCGCGCAGGCCGCAGGCCTGAACGGTGCATCCTGGCGTCATCGCTTTAGGGTAGAAATACACCAACACTTTCTGTCCCTGGAAGTCGGTTAAATTTACTTGTTCGCCATCTTGGTCGGGCAAGCTAAATTTCGGTGCAATATCACCGGCTTTCAGTGTGTTCATCACGACTCTCCGTCTTGTTTCTCTTCATGCTGTGGATATACCCATAATTTATACTATTGGGCATAGTTAACGACGCTAATACTGCCTTGTGCGTGCAATTCTGTACATAGCTGATGAAAGGCTGGCTCAATAATTGAGCTATCAAGCGTGGCAGAGCTATGTGCGGCAATCTGAATATACAGCTGCGGCGGCTTGTCACCCTCGGCGGGCTGGGTTTTTGAAACCAGCTCAGCAATGTTTAACTGGTGAGAATCGAACAAATCGGTAAAACGTTCAATGATGTGAGGGGAGTCGGCAACGTCAACTTTCACCCAGACGGTTGAGGGCGTTGGCTGGCTGGCCTGTGACTCCGTTCGTTTCATCACGATCAGCAAATCCATCTCTGCGCCTTTCAGCGGCAGGGTCGATTCAATCAGCGTTATCGCGTTCCAACTGCCGGACAGCAGCATAATGAAAGTGAACTCTTTGCCCAGCATAGCAAGACGGCTATCTTCGATGTTACAGCCACAGCTACTGACGTGGCGGGTAATCGCATTGACAATACCGGGACGATCAACTCCCAGCGCGGTAATAACCAGATAGTGTTCTTGTGAGCTTGGCAACATCATGCTTCCTGTCTTTTTTCCCATTAATACATGGTAAACATAAAAAATTGCCCGGAGCAATTTTTAACGCCGCTTGCGGCGGCCCGAAGGGCGGTGGGCAGGGATAGCCCGCCGTAAAAAACCCGGAGCAATTTTTAACGCCGCTTGCGGCGGCCCGAAGGGCGGTGGGCAGGGATAGCCCGCCGTAAAAAACCTGGAGCAATTTTTAACGCCGCTTGCGGCGGCCCGAAGGGCGGCGGGCAGGGGTAGTCCGCCATAAAAAACGGGAGCAATTTTAGCTATCCTTGCCAGCCTATTTCCCCAAAACGTCAGAAGCATTTTTAATTTCGTTTACTGCGTCATAAAAAAACCTGCGTCAGGCACCTACAACGCCCTTGTCCGCTTGCTTTTGCATAGAAGTCAAAAGTACCATGAAGCACTTGTTTGTGGAGGGGATGGCCAATGTTTACGGGAAGTATTGTTGCGCTAGTTACGCCGATGGACGCCAAAGGCGCCGTCGATCGGGCGAGCTTGAAAAAACTGATTGATTATCATGTCGCTAGCGGTACATCGGCGATTGTCTCTGTCGGCACGACGGGGGAATCCGCCACGCTGAGCCACGACGAGCATGGCGATGTCGTGCTGCTGACGCTGGAATTGAGCGACGGACGTATTCCTATCATCGCTGGAACCGGTGCGAATGCTACCGCTGAAGGCGTTTCACTGACCAAACGCTTTCATGGCACAGGCGTTGTTGGCTGCCTGACGGTCACGCCGTACTACAATAAACCGACGCAGGAAGGCCTGTACCAGCACTTCAAAGCGATTGCCGAGCATACTGATCTGCCGCAAATCCTGTATAACGTACCTTCCCGCACCGGCTGTGACATGCTGCCGGAAACTGTTGCCCGTTTGTCCGAAGTGAAAAATATTGTCGCAATTAAAGAAGCGACGGGGAACTTAAGTCGGGTAAGCCAGATCCAAGAGCTGGTTAGTGAAGACTTCATTTTGCTGAGCGGCGATGACGCTAGCGGTCTGGACTTTATGCAACTCGGCGGTAACGGTGTGATTTCCGTAACGGCGAACATTGCTGCACGCGAAATGGCGGAACTTTGCAAGCTGGCGGCGCAGGGCAATTTTGTCGAAGCGCGCCGTTTAAATCAGCGCCTGATGCCACTGCATCAGAAATTATTTGTTGAACCCAATCCTATTCCGGTGAAGTGGGCCTGTAAGGAATTGGGACTCATGGCGACCGATACGCTGCGCCTGCCGATGACACCGCTGACCGATTCCGGCCGCACGGTGATGGGGCAAGCACTTAAGCAAGCGGGTTTGCTGTAATCGTTAGGGAGATTTAATGAGTTATTCATTACAAAAGTCGATGGTGGCGAAAGTTGTTGGCATATCACTCGTGATGTTGCTTGCGGCTTGTTCCAGCGATCAGCGCTATAAACGTCAGGTCAGTGGCGATGAATCCTATCTGAAGGCACCGGCGCTGCACGCGCTGAATACGCCTGCCGGGATGATTTTACCGGTGCAGAACGGGGATTATGATATACCGCCAGTTACCCTGAATGGTGCGATCGGCAAGGAGCTGGATATTCGTCCTCCTGTGCAGCCATTGGCTTTGTTGAATGGTTCCCGCACCCAGATCTCAGGAGATACGGCCACGCTGTTGTTAGAAAACAGCGCGCAAAACAGCCAGCTCTGGTCTCAGGTTATCCGCGTGCTGCAAGACAAAGCGTTTACCATTGCCAGCCGTCAGGATGCCAGCCAAACGCTGACAACCGACTGGATTTCATGGCCGCGTGAAGATGAAGACGTCCCGTATCAAGGGCGTTATCAGATTGCCGTGCAGCAGCAGGGGTATCAGGTCGCACTGGTTGTGAAACTGCTGGGATTACAGCTGAACGGTCAGCCGGTGACGACGGGCGATCAGGCTCAGCGCTACACGGGCCTGATGCTGAATGCGCTTAGCAATGGTCTGGATTCTCAGGCAACCGCACGCGAAAACGCACTGGCAAACCGCACCATCGGTTCGCTGGATGTGCAGAGTGGGGCGGATGACACTGGCTTGCCACTGCTGATTGTGCGCGGCCCGTATACCGTTGTGTGGGATCGTCTGCCTGTCGCATTGGACAAGATCGGCATGAAGGTTAACGATCGCAGCCGTCCGCAGGGTTCTGTCTCCGTGACGTATCGTGCGCCGAGCGGCGGAACCTGGGATGACCTGGGCGCGAAAAATCCTGAACTGCCTAACGGTGATTACAAATTGCAGGTCGGCGATTTAGACAACCGCAGCAGTCTGCAATTTATCGACTCCAAAGGGCATACGCTAACCCAGTCTCAGAATGATGCACTGGTGGCCGTATTCCAGGCGGCGTTCAGTAAATAACGCATAAACCAAGGGTCGGATTATCCGGCCCTTCTTCATTCAACAATCTCTACCCAAATTGACGGGCGCTATCGGCAACCGTTCGGGGAAGCGTTAAATATCGGGTCGTACTTGTTGACCCTCACTGTGTGGAGTAATTAAAGATGCAAAAGCTAGCTGAGCTGTATCGTGGAAAGGCGAAAACCGTCTACACCACCGAAGATCCCGATCTACTGGTGCTGGAGTTCCGCAATGATACATCAGCAGGAGACGGTGCACGCATTGAACAGTTTGACCGTAAAGGAATGGTGAATAACAAATTCAACCATTTCATCATGAGCAAGCTGGAAGAAGCTGGAATCCCAACTCAAATGGTGAGCCTGCTGTCTGACAATGAAGTGCTGGTGAAAAAGCTGGAGATGGTGCCGGTCGAGTGTGTCGTGCGCAACCGCGCGGCGGGATCGCTGGTAAAACGTTTGGGTATTGAAGAAGGCATCGAGCTGAACCCGCCGTTGTTCGATCTGTTCCTGAAAAACGATGAGATGCATGACCCGATGGTGAACGAATCTTACTGTAAGACGTTCGGCTGGGTGAATGAAGAGAATCTGGCTCGCATGAAAGCGCTGAGCTACAAGGCGAACGACGTGCTGAGCAAACTGTTTGGCGACGCTGGGCTGATTCTGGTCGATTTCAAGCTGGAGTTTGGTCTGTTCAAAGGTGAAGTCGTGCTGGGTGATGAGTTCTCACCGGACGGTAGCCGCCTGTGGGACAAAGAAACGCTGAACAAAATGGATAAAGACCGTTTCCGTCAGAGCCTCGGTGGTTTGATTGAAGCGTATGAAGAAGTTGCGCACCGTATCGGCGTAAAATTAGACTAACTGCGCAATCGTTTACGTTCAGGTCGTCGGCTGGCGATAGGCTGACGGCCTGAATCTTTTACCTATTTTTCTCTCGAAAAGCTGCCTTCTCTTCTCGTCTCTGTCTGAATGATTTGCTGGCTTACCCCTTATTTCGATTCCTGCCCCTGACCCCGAT
Source organism: Pectobacterium odoriferum (assembly GCF_009931295.1). Taxonomy (NCBI): domain Bacteria; kingdom Pseudomonadati; phylum Pseudomonadota; class Gammaproteobacteria; order Enterobacterales; family Pectobacteriaceae; genus Pectobacterium; species Pectobacterium odoriferum. The sequence goes on from NZ_CP034938.1 coordinate 1,473,494, forward strand.
TAATGCTATCATCGCGGTTTGCTTAATGCGCAACCCGACGACTTTCGACAGACTCGCATCCATGACCTATCTCGATCCAACATTGTTAATTCTGCTCGTCCTGGCGGGGCTGGGTATCATCAGCCACAACATGACCGTCACGCTGGCGATTCTGGTTCTTCTGGCGATACGCATCACGCCCTTGAATAGCTATTTTCCGTGGGTAGAAAAATACGGCCTGAGCATCGGTATCGTCATTCTGACGATTGGTGTGATGGCACCGATTGCCAGCGGAAAAATTACCGCCAGTGAAGTCATGCATTCCTTCCTGCACTGGAAATCTCTGCTGGCGATCCTCATTGGTGTTGTCGTGTCCTGGCTTGGCGGACGCGGCGTGTCGCTGATGAGCAACCAGCCCTCCGTTGTGGCCGGACTGCTGGTGGGGACGGTCATGGGCGTGGCGCTGTTTCGCGGCGTTCCGGTTGGTCCGCTGATCGCCGCAGGGCTGCTTTCTCTGCTGATCGGCAAGACCTGATTGATTCGGCGCGTGTGATGATGTTGCGTGATTTTCTCCACAGCCAACGCCAGCAGCAGCGCTATGGTGTCCGGCGATTGCTGGTGCTGAGCGGTGAAGCGAACTGGTGTGAAGAGCAGGCGTTGGCGCTCAGTGGCCAATTGTCCGGCGACTGGCTGTGGGTTAGCGAATCCGCACCTAATTCCGTCACCGCACTGCCAGCCAGTCGAGTGCGGACGCTGCTGGGACGGGAGTTTCTTCACGCGGTGTTTGATGCACGTAGCGGCGTGGATGTCGAGGCGCTGGCGATGCTGTCAGGCACGTTACAGGTCGGTAGCTGGCTGATTATGCTGGTGCCGTCGTGGCAGGCATGGCCGACACAGCCGGATCAAGACAGCCTGCGCTGGAGCGAACAAGAACAGCCGATTGCTACCCCGCACTTTATTCAACATTTTCAGCGCCAGCTGTTAGCCGATGAGGACGTCGTTCTCTGGCAGCAGGATCAGGCGTTCGCGATTCGGCCATTGGCGGTGCGATCGGACTGGCAGCCAGCTAGCGGTGAACCGACCGCGCAACAGCAGCAGATTCTGCATGAACTGAACGCCACCGAGTCTGGCGTATTGGTGATTACCGCCCCGCGCGGACGAGGGAAATCGGCGCTGGCGGGAATGCTGACGCAGCGGAGTCGCGCAGCCTGCTGGATCACCGCACCTTCCCGCGCGGCGGCGGATATTCTGCAACAGCATGCGCGTGCCGATGTGCCATTCTGGGCACCGGATGCGCTGCTGGCACACTGTCGCCTTCATGGCGCACCCAGTGTCAACTGGTTGTTAATTGATGAAGCGGCGGCGATCCCGTCTTCCGTGCTCTCCGCGCTGTTACCGTATTTTTCCCGTATTCTGATGACCACGACGGTGCAGGGGTATGAAGGCACCGGGAGAGGATTTCTTCTCAAATTTTGTGCGATGCTGCCGCAGTGGCGGGCATTTACGCTGGACGAACCTTTGCGCTGGGCCGTTAACGATCCGCTGGAGCGGGTGTTGGATCGGGCATTGTTATTTAACGAACCCGAAGCGTTTCATTCCCCGCAGTCGCCCGATCGACCTATTTCCTCTTCTGCGTTGGAAAGTCGAATTGAACGTGCTGACGACTGGCTGACACATCCTGACCGCCTGACGTGGTGTTACGCGCTCTTGTGCAGTGCGCATTACCGTACCTCGCCGCTGGATTTGCGCCGTCTGATGGATGCGCCGGGCATGCATATTGCCAGCGCGCAGATGGCGGGCGAGATTGGTGGCGTACTGTGGCTGGTGGAGGAGGGTGGACTGTCTGCCTCACTGGCGCATGAGGTGTGGGCCGGACGGCGACGCCCGCGCGGTAATCTGGTGGCGCAGTCGCTGGCGGCACACGCCGGGCTATGGTATGCACCAACGCTACGTGCTCGCCGCGTGAGTCGGATTGCGGTGGCATCGGCATATCGCCGACAGGGGATGGGTCGCGCGTTAATGGCTGAACAGATGCGTGAGGCACAGCGACAGGCGCTGGATTACCTGTCGGTTAGCTTCGGCTATCAGCCAGAGCTGTGGGCATTCTGGCAGTCGTGTGGGTTTCAACTGGTGCGTATCGGTAGCCATCTTGAAGCCAGCAGCGGCTGTTACAGCGCGATGGCGATACTGCCGCTGAGTGATGCGGGACATAGACTGGCGGAGCAGGGAAGCCGGCAATTGGCGCGTGACTGGTTCTGGTTACAACGCCTGATTCCGCTGAACCTTGCGCTGCCGCAGACAGAAAATACCGAGTTGGATGAAGACGACTGGCGTGAGCTGGCGGGGTTTGCGTTTGCGCATCGGCCGATGGAGGCCAGCTTCGCTGCGCTTTGCCGCCTGTTGAGTCACACTACATTGCCACTGCCTGCGCTACGCCTGCTGGCGGAAAAGCCAGGTGAAAGCGAGCAGATAACCACGACGCTGGGGTTGACTGGCAAAAAAGCGCTCCTGAGGCGTTGGCGAGAAGAGGCCGCTGCTGCGCTGGTCGATCTCGATGTGCAACGCAGTGAGTGCTGGCGAAGAACCGTCGTATTAGGTGACTACTGACGAGTATTGCTATTGCGTGATTGAAGACGACAGAACTCGCAAATCGTACAGGTACGTCGAATATAGGAAGATGAAGTGGATTACTGCGTCTCTAGCAGCCGGAAAGTCAGCGGCGTTTTCCCCTGTTCGTCAGAGTAGTCGGCAATTAACGTGAGGTCAGTTTTCCTCTCTCCAGACCAGAGCTGGCACTCGACTCTCTTTCGCGGAGCATCGGCGTCAATGTCGTAACGGTACAGGGGAATTCTGCCCGTTTTATCGGGTGTAAAGGCAACGTCGAAAGGCGGAAGCGTCAAATCTGCAACGGATTCCCCCGCGCTATCCAGCTCTTCAAGAATCTCTTCGTAAATAGCAGGGCTCACGCCAAAATCGAGTAGCGCTGCGGGATCGCTACGCTGGATGCCCCTCAACAGATCGCTCGCGAGCCGATAAATTTCATCTCTGTCACGTGTCATCTCTCATCGCCTTATTTTTCCCAAACGGTCCGACTCTACTTACCGGATACGAGTGGCGAATTTTATCAGGCTCTGCCCGTTATCGCTTGAGGTTCTGTTGGAAAGTGCTCTTGAAGCGCTGGCGAGAATGGGGGCTGTCTGCTCGCTCGACGAATACTGCGCCTCATCCGTGAGGCGCAGATTACGGTATCAATCCAACTGCGGTTTGAAGGCGGGTGCACGACGGAGCAATGCCCACAGCGTTTCCTGTAAGGGGATTTTCTGCGCTTCTAATAGCTGCGGATAGCGCTGATAAAATGCGTCCTCTTTCGCGGAAAAATCCGGATTCTCCTGAAGCCATTGCTTACGGAGCGCGGTAATTTGCTCGTCCGTTAGCTGTTTGTTAGGCGTGGCGTCTTCCTGTTCTTTAAACCAGCGGAAGCGTTTATCCGGCGTTGCGCGTTCTTCTCTGTTCCATCCGTCGTTAATTTGCATGATCTGCGCCAGCGCGAAGCCGAGTGTAATACTGATACCCCGCCAGCTATCCACATCAGATGCGGCTGGTGGCGGCGATAGGCTCGCGAGTATTGCCGCCATATTTTTTTCCAGGCCGAGTTCACCGGAGGCTTTCTCTTCCCAACTTATCGCCTGCTGATGCAGGGTTGTCCATTCGCTTTCTGCCACGGTTTCTCCCGCTAACCGTTGCGAAATCGCACGAATCCACTGCTTGCGCAGGCCGTCTACCGTGCTGTCTGCCAGCCAGTCTGACCACAGATTGCCTGCATCGTCTAACCATTGCTGTAGCCATTGCAGCGCGACACCATCTACGGCTTTTCCCGGCGCGATGGCGGCAAAGAGCGCGTCAACCTGCGCTGGCGTGGTGCTCGGCAGCTTTTCCAGCAGCAGACCGAGTGCGGCAGGTAGCCCAGTGATACGTTCAAAGATGCGAATATCCGCGCTGTGCGCCAGTACGGCAGAAACCGAGCCTTTGTTGTCCTGCCAGTAGGGAGAAAATGCCTGTTCAATATCGCCGTCCGCTGCATGCTGACACAGCCGCTGGTGGAGAAAATTGTGCAACGACGCATCGCCATAGAACGCTCCCCACGTTACGCGAGTGTCTGCCAACGGCTGTGTGGTGTTTTGTATCGCAATCTGGTGCGATTCCAGCCAGCCACGCAGCTGTGCCAGCGTTTTCACGCCGATTTGCCGGGAAATTTCCTGTCCGTTTTTAAACAGCAGTAGCGTAGGAATGCCGCGCACGCCAAAACGCTGCATCAATGCCGGATATTGCTCCACATCCAGCTTGGCGACGGTCAGGTTGTCTGGCGTGTTGTCCGCGATGGTGTTTAGCAGAGGAGCCAGCGTTTTACACGGCTGACACCAGGGTGCCCACAGGTCAAGCAGAATAGGCTTGTCGCTATGATTGAGTAAGGTATCCAGCGAGGTGTCACTGGCAGTGATGATGGCGTCGGACATGGTGTCTCCATTCAGAGAAAATCGTGAGTCAATGAGCGGGATGCGGGTCATTAACCGTGACAGCTCAGCTTATGGCGAGCCGTCACGGTTATGTTGTCGATTGGTTATCCGCATCAACACAGAAGGTTAGGGGGCTTTGACGGGTTGCAGGACGAAATCAATCTTGCTCAGGCCGCGCTGTTGGGCGTTAGTCATCACATACGCGACCCGGCCATACTCGACGGCCTGATCGGCAAACAGCCGTATATTCGGGTGAGTGCCGTCGGCTGAGGCCGCATCGAGTTTGGCGATCAGTTGGGCATCATCAATCGCTTCTTTATTCCAGTTAATCTGCCCCGTCGCGGTAATCGCGATATCCACGGCCTGAGGATCTTTCTTGATTTTCTCGACGCTGGCACGCGGCAGCTCCACTTTAACGGCGTGGTTAATGACCGGCAGGGTAATCATAAACACGATCAGCAGCACCAACATGACGTCGATAAACGGCGTCATGTTGATGTCGTTAAGCAGCGCGTCTTCCTGACTTTCAAACGGGGATGACATACTCATGGCGGTGTTCCTCTTCAGGCGGAGCGTTCAACGGGGTGAGCCGCTTCATACCGCGCGGGGCTATTCAGGTCGGTAATGCTGGTATCTACGCGTGCGCCCGTCAGCAGATAAGCATGGAGATCGTGTGCAAAGCGGTTCATGGCATGCAGGACGATACGGTTACGGCGGTTGATGGCGTTGAACCCTAATACGGCGGGAATCGCCACGAACAGGCCAAATGCCGTCATGATCAATGCTTCGCCGACCGGGCCAGCCACCTGCGCCAGATCGGGCTGGCCGATGGTGCTGATGGTTTGCAACGCGTGAAAAATGCCCCATACGGTGCCCAACAGGCCGATAAACGGTGCGGTGCTGCCAATCGAGGCCAGCGTTCCGAGGCCGGATTGCAGTTTCCCTGAGTTGGTGTCCAGCGTGTTGCTCAGGCCGCGCACCAGCCAGTCGCTGAGATCGACGTGTCCGCCCAGCGTGGAAGAGAATTTGTGCGGGTGTTTCAGCAGCGCATGTCCTTCGATCACCAGATCGCGGAACGGATTAAAACGCTGTCTGCCGAATTTCTCGACGCTTTCTTGCAGGCTGGTCGCCTGCCAAAAGGTATTGCGGCTGTATTGCACGCTCTTGTTCAATGCAAACAGTTGCCGTGCTTTGAGCAGCATGACCGTCCATGACAGCAGCGACATGATGAGCAGAATGATGGCTACCGAGTGAGTAACAAGATCGCCCTGCTGCCAAAAATGGTGGATATCTAACGTGTTCATGTGTGACCTCTTATGCAATAACCTGATTCGGGCGTGTCTGCGAAACGGCGGATGCGCTATTTCAACGCGGATTCTTTCTTAATGAGTCAGCCGGAAATTGACGGGCTGAACCGTCATGACGGTAATGGCCTGTCCGTTTTCACGGTAAGGCGTACAGCGCGCCTGCGCTACGGCGTCAATCGCGGCCTGATCGAGGGCGTTATAGCCGCTGCTGCGGGCAATGTCGTGCCGAATCAAGCGTCCCTCTGGGCTAATGACCAGACGAACCAGCACGTTGCCTTCTTGCTGGAGACGTTTGGCGCGGCGAGGGTAGTCAGGCTGCGGAACGATACAGCCGACGGAAGCGACCTGCTTGGGCTGTGCACCCGGACTGTTCTGCATCAGGTTGCCTTTGCTGGCGGTAGTCAGCGGGCCTGGTGTCGCTTCCGGTGCAGCGGGGGAAGGCTCCGGTGTAGAACGAGCCGCAGGCTGACGCTCGGCGATAGTTTTAGGTCGGACGGGCTGCGGTTTGACTACTGGCTTCACCGGCGGCTGGTGAACTTCTTTTTTGACCGTCGGGGGCGGCGTCTGCTGTTCCTCAACGACGGGCTTTTCAGGGACGGGTGCAATTTCACGCTCACCCTGTTCTGACGTCAGCACGGGTGGTTCCGGCGACGGCTCGGAAATCGGTTCGGGTTCTGGCGCTTCAACCATCGTGGCCTGAATGCTGATGCTGGCTGCCGGATTAAGCAGATTGATCGGTGTGTATTCGGTGGTATGCGTGATGAGCAACGCGGCGACACCCGCATGGATCAGCGCGACCGTCAGAAAGCTGAGCGCGATCTTCCCCATTTCTCCCCGAACGGGCGCAGCCATCGTCACACTTCGCGACGGCTGTGCGGGAACGACGTCACGCCGTGCGGCGGGAGCCGCGTCGACGCGCGCGTTTAACGAAAGGTGTTGCACGGATGCCTGTTGCACGTTTTCCTCTGCTGCTCTGGCTTACGGTGTCGGACGTTTCATCCAGCCCTGAACACGGAACTATGATGACCTCTATTAACGATGTGCAACGAGGCAGAAAAAGTGTCACCACGCGCGTGAAATTTTTTTGTGGCAACCGTCCTTGGTTGCCACCCTGACGGGCCGTCACGTCGTGACGTCAAAAAACGCTCCCAGCGTTTTTTTGTGGATTACCGTTTATGTCGGCTTGGCGGCGCGGATATGTATCCAGTAATCGGTGGTATGCACAATCGCGATAGGCATGGTTTGCGCCAGTGAATCCAGCGTGTAGTTCAGATTATCGAGCGGGAAATTCCCGCTGACGCGCAGATCGGCGATAGCGGGATCGAGCCGGATGATGCCGGGGGTGTAATCACGTAACGTACTGATGACGGAAGCCAACGAACGATCGCGTACTTCCAGCCGGCCGTGTAACCAGTCTGTTTCTGATTCTGGCGTAATGGCGACGTGATAGAGCGTGGAACGATCGAACCAGACACCCTGACCCGCGTGAAGGCGCAGGCTTTGTCCGGCGTGGTTGGTAATTTTGGCGATGTTGTCCAGCACGCCGACATGGATGCCACCACTTTCATAACGCACGTTCACATTGGCCTGAAGGGCGACGATATCGCCCATACCGGTGGCGATCACGAAGGGGCGCTGCGTATCTGGCTGAATATTGGCGAAGATACCGCCGTTATGTAGAGCAACCTGACGCACTGGCGTCTCTGGGTGCACGTTGATATCGACAGCGGTACGCGCATTCAACATGAGCATACTGCCGTCACTGAGTGGAACCTGCTGGCGCTGTGCCGTTGCGGTCTTTATGTCGGACACAAGCGGCGACAAAGGGTAGTGCTGATTAAACATCAGGCTGCTTAGCGACGCGACAGCTACCATCCCCAGCCCGTATTGCAGGACTTTCCGCCGACCTGATGGTGCTAAGAGCGCCTGACGAATTGGTTCATGAGGCAGCGCGGCAAGCAGCGGCTGGAATTTCCCCAGCGTTCGCTCAATGCGTTGGCAGGCCCGCTCGTGCAGCGGGTTTTCGTATCGCCAGCGGCGGTACTCATCATAATCGGTCTGGGTTGCTTCACCAGAACGCAGCAGCACCATCCATTCAATTGCCTCTTCGGCAATCGGGTCATCCATGTGTCGTCTTGCCATGCGGTTCACCTATAAGTCACTGCTGTCCTGCGTGGCCAGATAGCAGTTGGTCAGCGCTTTGGCGATATACTTCCTCACCATACTGGCGGAGACATCGAGCTGTACGGCAATGTCGGCATAGGTCATGCCATCAAGCTGGCTGAACAGAAAGGCCTGTCGTGCTTTGATGGATAGCCCATCCAGCGCCTGATCGATAGTAAGCAGCGCTTCCATCAAAAGCTGTTGCTCTTCCGGCGACGGATGGTGAAATTCAGGTTTACTTGCCAGCGCCGTGAGATAGGCTTTTTCCAGATCGCGACGACGCCAGTTTTCATACAGTACGCGTTTGGCGAGCGTAGTGAGCATCGCACGCGGTTCTTGTACGTTGGCGAGATTCGGCAAAGACGCTAAACGTAAAAATGCCTCAGAGGCGACATCTTCCGCTTCACAGCCGTAGGCAATACGGCGGCGTAATTTTTCTGTTAACCAGCGATAATCGCTGCGAAATATCAGCGACAGCAAGTCGGGTTTTTTAACAGCCTCTGTGTACATGGGCATCCTTAAATAGCGTAAATCACAACAATGCTTGAGCCGGGATACCCCAGGGCCGCAGAACAAAAGGAACGATGCGTCCTGTGCTGTTTTTAAGTCAAAATTTGCAGGAGTCAAACCACGTTTTTTTTCTATGGTTAGTTAGAAATGTTCTGTTATTGCCTGAAATGGGTAAATGGCTATTTCCGGATACGTCTGTGAAAGGAAATAAAAAAGAAAGCACCTCGGAGATCGGTATTTCACAGAGTAAAAAATACAGAGAAAAAGTATTTTCCAAATCAATATGTTTGCTGGCGCGAAAAAATAATTACGGGAAAAAATGACTTCCTGCTGTCACTTTTTCATCGTCATTGCACAACTCATACGAAGACCAATAAAAACTGATTTGTTGAAGCAATTGACGAGGGAAAAATGAAAAAACGTAATGCTGCCTCTCCCGCTCTGGGGTTAAGTTTTAAGAAACGCTTATTTTTCACGAATATGTTGGCGATTCATTCTGCGTTATTCGTGGGTGCAACGGCTGTTCCTATGGCCGTCTACGCGGCGGGTGAAAATGACACCGTGGCATTTTCTATTCCTGCGGGCGACCTGCAAAAAGGATTATTGGCTATCGCCAATCAAAGCAAACAAACGCTCTCTTTTAATCCTGCGCTGGTAGCGAATTACCAGAGTCCGGCGCTGAATGGCAACTATTCAACGCGTCAGGCGATTCTGCGTTTATTACAAGGCACGCCGTTATTACTGACGACGACGGACAATGGCACGCTGACCATTGTTTCTTCTCGTGCCAATGATGCAGAAGTGGCGCAGGCCAGCGACAAAACGCTGCCAGCAATTACGGTAAGTGCAGGTAGCGAAGATGAAACGGTATTAAACCCCAGCACGTCGTCTTCGGCATTACGCACCAGTACATCGTTGCAGCAAACGGCGCAGTCGGTTCAGGTTATCAGTAATAAGCTGATTAACGCGCGTCAGGCTACATCGCTGGAAGAGGCGTTAAAAAACTCGGGCAGCGTCGTTACCATACAATCAAACCGCGGTACGCCTACATTCTGGATGCGTGGCTATGCTGTGACGTCCGGCGCGACGGATGGCCTGTCTGGCTCCAGCAATGCGGGGATCGGTCAGGGTACGTCAATTGAAGGTATCGAACGTGTCGAAGTGTTGAAGGGGCCACAGTCGGTGCTGGCGGGGAGTAGCTCCGCCGCAGGGACGATTAACGTCGTGCGTAAAAAGCCGGTCACAGAGCCATTGCATGTTCTCAAGGTAGAAGCGGCGCGTTACGGAGAATTCAAAACGGCTATCGATCTGGGCGGCGCGATTACGGATGATAAATCGCTTAGCTACCGTTTGAATGCCTCAACCATGAAATCTCAGCATTCCTTTCCTGATTACAACGGCAACCACGGCGATTATTTAGCCCCCGCCTTGACCTGGCAAAATGACAAGACGCGGATCACGGTTGGCGCAGAAGTGAATCAGGCGCGTAAGTCGGGGCCAGCCGGGACGATTTACGCCAACGGGAGAATACAGAAGCTGCCGGAATATCGTCTGGGCGATAAAGACGATCATAACAAGACGAAAACGACGAATGTGTATTATGAGCTGGAGCAAAAGCTCGTCGGTGATTGGACGTTCAATAGCAAAGCCGGTTTTCAGAGCGCCGCGTCTCAGATGAAGATGAACGAAACGCTGCTGATTGCCGCTAATGGCGACAAAACCAGCCACCCGCTGGCTTATAAATCCACCAATCAGACGTGGAGCCAGCAAAATGACATTCGGGGAAAAATCGAAACCGGGCCCGTCACCCAGACGCTGCTGTTCGGTCATGACTATAAGCATGAACGTTATGCCAGCTATGACGGCAACTTTATTCTGATGACGAATGGCAATGTCTATAACCCGGATTCACTCGTGTTTCCAGCCATCGGTGAACCTAACAGCCGGACGTATACCTCCAAACTGATTCAAAGCGGTTTCTTGTTTCAGGATCAGATCGACGTCTTTGACCGCCTGCATTTCCAACTGGCCGTTAAACGTTCGACATGGAACAACAGCTATCTGGTGGGGTCGCGTGCCTCGACGTATACCGCGACCAAATGGATCCCCAACTATGGTGTCAGCTTCGATATCACACCGGACGTCACGATTTACGCCAACTTGCTGAATAGCTTTAGCGGCAGTGCGCAGGTCTCGCGCTCTGGTGTCCAGCTTCCGCCAACGACGGGGCAGTCTAAAGAGGCCGGGCTGAAATTCAACCTGCTTGACGATAACCTGACGCTGACGACCGCCGTGTTCAGCATTGAGCAAAAAAACCTGGCGGTAACGGATAGCAACGGTTTCCCCATTGCGACAACAGGACGCAAAAGTGAAGGCTTTGACGTGGATCTGAACGGCTCTTTGCTGCCGGGATGGGATGTCACGGCCAGCTATACCTACTCGGATAACAAGGATCCTACCACGGTTCGCAGCACGATTACGCCGCGCCACTCTGGAAACGTGTGGACGTCTTATGAAGTGCAGTCTGGGCGCTATCAGGGGGCGGGTGCGTCAGTCGGTATCAGCGGTTCATCGAAAACGCAGAACGGTCCGAGCAATAACCCCTTCAGCATCGGCAGCTCGGCGTCAACCGATGCATCAGTGTTCTATCGCCAGCCTGACTGGTCGCTGACGCTGGGGGTTAATAACGTCTTCGATCGCGATATCTACTACACCAGCACCACGCCGCTGTATATCGGGGTGAAAGAAGGGCGGACGTGGCGTCTCACCGGGACGTATTCGTTCTGATCATCCGTTCGACAAATGACGAGAACGGTCATTCACACGAATCAGCAGGTAGAAACGGCGCATGAACGCAAGTGAGATGAGTACGACAAGACCGGGCATCGGTCAGATTCTTATGCCCTATTGGCAGACGCCGGAGAAGTATCTGGCGCTGTTTATTCTGGTGGTGATTATTAGCATCAATCTGGGTACGGCCTACATCAGCGTGGAGGCGAACCGCATATCGGGGAAATTCACCGACGCGCTGATTGGGCTGGATTGGGAGCAAATAAAGCCACTGTTTATCTTCAGTTTCATCCTCGGTTTGAGTGCGATGATGCTGAGATGGGTAAACGTACTCGGTCAAGGCTATCTGGCGTTGCGCTGGCGTACCTGGATGACGCTCCACTATATCCGGCGCTGGACGGGGACATCGGCTTATTACGAAATAGAAAGGGACGGTGCGCTGTCGAATATCGATCAGCGTATCGCCGATGACGTTAATGAGCTGGTGTCCGCCTCGCTGAATTTTTTCCTCAGTCTTATCTCAGTCGTCATCAGTACCGTAACGTACACGGCACTGCTGTGGTCGGTGTCTGGGGTGCTGCGCTTCTCGTTTATGGGCAGTGACTGGGCGATATCCGGCTATATGGTCTATGCCCTTTATATCGAATACTTTCTCCAGATTTTGCTGTCGCACTGGCTCGGTAAGGCTTTGATCAAGCTGAACATGAACCAGCAGAATGCGGAAGGTGACTTCCGCTTTCTGGGCGTTCAATTACGTGAAAATGCCGAACAGATTGCCTTCTATCAGGGCGGGACGCGGGAAGGCGAACGGCTCGCCCAGCGGTTTTGCGCGCGTGCGTGACAATGCGCTGTCCGTGCTGTTGCGCGGCTTCAAAGTGTCGTTTGGCCAGAGTCTGTTTAGCCATTTCCTTTCACCGTTACCGACGCTACTGGCGCTGCCGCAGCTATTGCGTGGAGAGATCTCCTTTGGCGATTTGACGCGAATTCAGATGGCTTACGGCTCTCTCGGGGCGACGCTGAGCTATTTTATGCAGGCGTATCAGGCCTTCACGCGCTGGCTGGCGCTGACCAAGCGTTTGCAGGATATGGAAGAAGCGCTGAATAAAAGCGAACAGTCGCCATCGCCTATTCGGGTGACGGAACACGATGGATCTGAATTTTCCTGTCAGGGTTTACGGCTGCTCACGCCGGATGGTCGTGCGCTGACGGCGTTAGACGACTGGCAGGTCTTACCCAGTGAACGCTGGATGATCAACGGCGCGTCCGGCGTGGGTAAGAGCACGTTGCTGCGTGCCTGTGCCGGACTATGGCATCACGGTAGCGGGGCGATTACGCGTCCTCGCCGCTGCCGCTATCTGTTTTTACCGCAAAAAAGCTACCTCCCAACGGGATCGCTGAAAGCCGCGCTGTGCTACCCCGCTAACGAGCAGGACTTCACCGATGAGCAGTGTCGCCAGGTACTGATTGACAGCGAATTACCGGACATGGCCTCACAACTGAATGTCGAAGATCGCTGGCAGCAGCGGTTATCCGGCGGCGAGCAGCAGCGAGTGGCGATCGCCCGGACATTGCTACATCGTCCCGACTTTCTTTTCCTGGATGAAGCGACGAGCGCGCTCGATCCTGAGACCGAGCAGCGGGTTTATCAGGCACTGGTCACCAGCTTGCCGGACAGCGCCATTATCAGCGTGGCGCATCGGGAAGCGCTGGCCGCCTTGCATACTCATCACCTGCATCTGACACCGTTAGCTGAAAGTGACAGCCGTCATAAAAGCGAGACGGCAACGGGTGATGAAGCGCCGCAGCCTCAGGCTTCGGATCGGGTTTTTTACGCGTCCTGACTAACCGTTCAACCAATCAATTGAGGAATACGTGTGACGACACAGCTTACCGCACAGCCACGACCAGAAGACGATGAGCGTTATGACAATGTGGATATTCCGTCTACCACGTTTGTGCTGGACAATGGGCTTACCGTTATTGTCCATGAAAATCATGATGCACCGTTGGTTTCGCTGAACCTGATTTATCAGGTCGGTTCAAAAGATGAACCATCAGGAAAAACGGGTTTTGCGCATTTATTTGAACACCTGATGTTTGAAGGAAGTGAAAATGCACCGGGCTCTTTTCTGGAAAATCTCCTGAAAGCCGGTGCGTCAAACCTGAATGCTTATACCGGACAGGATCGCACCACCTATCATGAAACTGTGCCGGTCGGGTCACTGGACTATGCGCTGTTTATGGAAGCGGATCGGATGGGGCATTTCTATTCAACCATCAATCAAGACTCGCTCGATCAGCAGCGTCGTGTCGTGCTGAATGAAAAACTGCAAACGGAAAGTGGCCCTTACGGCAAACTCCACGAGCTGAAATTAAAAGGGTGTTTTCCTGCTTCACACCCTTATGCGCACACCGTTATCGGTGAAGTGAAGGATTTGCAAGAGGCGACGCTGGAAGATGTGCAGAATTGGTTCCGTACCTATTATTCGCCATCAAACGCCGTGCTGGCGTTATCCGGTGCGATTGATGAGCAAACTGCGCGGGAAAAAGTGACCGCCTGGTTTGGTCATATTCCTTCTGGCCCGCCGCTCTCCCGACCTGCCGTGTGGGTGCCCGATATTCCTGAAAACCGGCGCGATGTTTATCAGGCCAAAGTGCCGAATGGCAGCGTCATGCTGTCCTGGAACATCCCGCCTTATGGCGACAAGGCGACTGTCTTGCTGTCTATCGCCGCAGATTTGTTTGCCTCTGGTATTGCTTCGCTACTCGTTAAGCATTTGGTGTATGAAGAAAAAATTGCCAGCCATGTCACGGCAAACATCAATTACGCCGCGCTGGTTAGCCAGTTCACCATTACGGCAACGGCAGTGCCCGGTGTCGCGCTGAGTCGAATTGAGCAGTCCGTACACGATATACTGCAACGTTTTCTATCTCACGGTGTCGATGACGAGACGCTGGAGTTGGTGAAAATCACCGCATTATCTTCTTTCGCCAACGCTCACAAGACTTCTGCGCCGATCGCAGGGCTACTGTCCAATTCTCATGTGCTGTTAGGGGATGCCGATCGCTATCGGCAGATTATCGCGATCATCAAGCAGGCTGATGTCGACAGCGTGCGGAAAGCGGCACAGCACTGGTTAGCACGCGCGTGCCATACGCTGCACATCGTTCCGTTTACCTCAGCAACGACCACCGTGCAGCCCGCCGGATCGATAACACCGCCTGCGATTTTATGTCCAGCGCCTTTCCAGCTTCCCGCCGTGCAACACGGGCGATTAGACAACGGGTTACCGCTGGTTCTGATAGCGCGGCACAGCCATCCCACCGTCAATATCGAACTGGTATTACCCCGCGTGAAAGAGAATACGCAGAGTGAAGCGGCGTTACTGTTTGATTTGCTTAATCAGTCAGGCGCTGGCGAGCGTGATGCGTTTGAATTCTCAAGCGCGGTTCGTCGGTTAAGCGCCTCGATTAATGTGTGGCGACGCGATCAAACCACAACATTGTCGCTGTCATGCCGACCCTCGCAGCTATCCGCGTTGCTTCCTCTCTTTCTGGATCGCTTTCAGCATTCCACGTTAGCGCTGAGCGACTTTGAACGCCAACGTGGCGTGATGCGGGACACCCTGACCGGGTTAAAACACAACGTCAGTGGAATGGTGAGCCGTTTACTGCCCGCGGTGATGTACCCGCAGGGGCATCCTTACCGTAAACCGTCAGGGATTGAAGGGACAAAAGCGAGCCTGGAACGTGTGACGTTTGAAAACGTTCAGCAGTACCAGTCACGCGCGATCCAGCCGGTTGGGGGCACGATAGTCATTGTGGGTGATACCACGTTGGATCAAATCGTCCCAGTGCTGAATGCGTCGATCGGCGCGATCCCGTGGTCTCAAGAAACCGAGCAGGCCAGCGATCGTCGGTTGAGTTCGACGCGGAAAAGCCAGGTCTTTGTATTTGATGTTCCCGGTGCCGAGCAATCTGCTATTGCCGCGTCGACCATCATTCCTGGCCTCGAATGGCCGCATGAAGCCAGCTTCACGATGCTGAACGACGTGCTTGCCAGCGGGTTTACCTCACGCATTAACCTCAATCTTCGTGAAAACAAAAACTGGACTTATGGCGCACACGGCCAGCTGTTGAATGATGTGGGCTCACGGATTCATTCGGTACAAACCTCGGTTCAGGCCGATCGCACCGCGGCGGCCATGCAGGAAATCTTTGATGAATATCGTGCGCTTCTCAGCGATCGTCCTGTTACGGCAGACGAATTACAGGAAGTGAAGAACGCGGCGTTGCTGAGGTTGCAAAGTTCTATTGAAGGACTGGGCGGCCTGAACAGTATGTTGTCTCACCTCGTGCGTTATCAACTGCCGGACGATCACTGGCAGCGCCATCAGGAACGTATTAGCAGTACCACGGTTGATGACGTGAACACGCTGGCAAAAGAACTCTTTCATCCAGAAACATTGACATGGCTGATTGCGGGAGACTGGACGTTAATTCAAGCGTCGATTCAGGCATTAGCGTTGGGCGACATACACGTGATTGCGGGCGATGGCGACTCTTTATATGAAACGAATCCCTCAGATGAAACGCATGTCGCTTGAACCATTGCCCGACGGTATTCCCCGATGCCGTTGTACGACTATTTTTTAATGTTGACGCCGACGGAGACATCGCCGGCGTCATGCGTTATCAGAAGGAAACGTCGACGCCGCCGCGCAGCACTTCTTCGTTACCACGATCGGCAAAGTGTTTGTCAGCACGCAGGAAGAAACGGGCATCCGCCGCTTTACCGACGTCCAGTCTCACGCCTGCCCACTGCGAGTCTTTATCCAGTCGAATGCCTGGAATATCGAGGCGTTCTCCTTCGCGGCCCAGTCCGCTCCAGCGGGCGGAGACATCAAGCGATGGGTTAGTGAACGCATGCTGATACTCACCGCTCACGCCGACGCTGCTCCACCATCCCTGATTCCATTGCAGCAGGGCGCGCAGGTTAAGCCCTGTCAGACCTACGGTACGGGAATAATCGTTGCCTTCGCCTGTCAGACCCAATGCGCTGCCGGTATCCGTAAAGCCGCCAGTGGACAGGTAGCTGTATTTGAGTCCTGCATAGGGCTGCACGCTAAAGATATCGTTGAGCGCCAACGCGTAGCCAGTTTTGAGCAGGCTCTGCCAGCTATCGCTTGAGGTGCTGCTGGAAACGGCTTCGACATTGTTCAGCAGGATAGATCGCTTCAGCTTATCGCGGCCGTGCTGATAGCTCAGGTTGCCCTGAACGTACCATTCTGGCGTGAGGTTATAGCGCGCATAGGTCATCACCCCGTGCAGTTCATTCTCACTGCTGCCGCCGCTACCGTCGTAGTCTGCTTTGATCTGGCTGTTGGTATAGGCAATCCCAGCGCGTAGCCCCGGCGTGTTGAAGTCGGTGTCCGTACCGATGGCGGTGAGGGTGATATCGTAATGGCTGCCCAGATAGCCGGACTGTTTCAGGTCGCCGCGCAGCTTGCCGGTTTCAATCCACAGTCCGTAGTTTTTCCCGCTCCCTAACAGATCCAGTCGGTTGTTCAGGAGCTGGTTCTGATAATCCAGGCTGTTAAACAAAATGGCATTGCTGGAGGCATGCGCCTGACCGGATAGCGAATCCAGCGCGGTAGCGGCGGCACTCGCGCTGCCTAACTGCTGGAAGGCGGTAGCTTTCGCCAGCAAACTGGATTGCTGCTCGTTGGTTGAGGACAAGGTTGACCAGCGGTCGGCAACCTGTAGCGCCGATTCGATATTGGCGGCGGTCTGCAACTGTGCGGTGCTGTGCAAGCCGCTGCTGGTGGCGGCCTCTACGGTGTTCAGGCGGCTGAATGCGCCTGTGACATCGTTGCTGCCGTAAGTCAGGTTCCCCGTCAGGAACAGTCCGAGATCGGTAGTGCGAAACGTGCCGCTGATCCCCTGATTGCTGTGCAGCAGTGTTTCCTGCGTTTGGACGAGGTAGGTATTGCTGGGCAGGCCAACGCGCAATGTGCCATCCAGTGCTGCGCTGCCTTCCACGGTGAGCGGATTGGCCAGCGTTACGCTCAGCAGGCCGTTGCTGCCCTGAGTGTAATTGCCGGCGACGGTCAGCCCACCGTCTGCGGTGGTGGCAACGAGACCCGTGTTACTCACATTACCGCCAATACGGCCTTTTCCTGCCAGCGTGCCTGAGCCGGATACGCTGGCGTTGCCCGCAATGGCGCCGTCAACGTACAGGCTGTTAGCGGTGATTTGCGTATCGCCTTTATAGGTGTTGTTGCCAGTCAAATGCAGAACGCCTCCCGCATTGCTGGCACCGTTAACGATCAGGCCGTAATCGCCGCTGATATCGTTAGCGAACGTGTAGTCGCCTGCGGTTAAACGCGCGGTGAAGTTATCGGCATAAAACATGGCCGGGCCTTTTACCGCTTTTTCGACGTTCAGATCGCCCCAGCCAAAGGTATCGTTATAAGGGCGTCCGTTGGCGGTGTCGGCTACCGAAATATAGGCCGGATGGAAAACACTTCCTGTGACGTTGCCGTCGCTGTCTCGGATGATTTCGTAGTAAGAATTCTCTGCGTCGTAGCGAGTATACCCATCGGTGTGGTAGGTCGCGGTAGTGAGCAACGTCTGTTGCAGGTTATATCCGGTCATCCACGGGTAGACGGCCTGTACTCGTGAAGCCCCGCCTGCAACGCGTGGAGCCGCGAAGGAGGTACCGTGCGACCGCTCTGAAGCGCTGCTGCCCGCAACGGGATAATCGACATAGCCCGGTGCGCTCATGCAGTAGACGGCGACATTGCCACATTTATCAAAAAGATACATCTCAGCAGGGCGTTCATTGCCTTCCTGACCAACCCATTCGGGGATATAGCCCGTAACGGCCAAAATGCCTTTTTGCAGCGAGGTATCGCCAAAAATCAGCGGGATCTGGGTATTGGGTGACGGCGTGGAGCCAGCGTTGTTCCCCGTGGCGACAATACTCAGCGCTTCGGCATCGACGATACTTTTCAATTCGTTACGCACTAAGAGATAGCTAAAATTGTTTCTGGCGCTGTTAAATGTCTCGGTGGTCGTCAGTCGTTCGTCTGCGGAATAGGACATATTGATGATTTTCACGCCTGAGTTGAGCAGCCAATTCACGGCAGACGTGGTGTTTTGATAGTCAAAGCGGTTATTTAACGACGTTTGCGCAATATAGAGTTCGCTGTCCGGCGCGACACCTCCCGCATAGCTTTCCGTCGCCAGACCTGCCAGCGCGAGTGCCACCAGCGTGCCGTGGCCGTTAACGCCCTGATTATCGTTAAGCTGTGAACCACCGACAAAAGAGGTGAAATGGAGATTGCTGTAATTAAATTCCGGGCGAGCGGCTTCCAACCCGGAATCAATAATTCCGACTTTAACGGCGGATGCTGTTGGCGTTTCCGGCGTCGTAGGTGTGGTTGGCGTTGTCGGCGTAGTCGGTGTCGTTGTGGGCGGCGATGTTGGCGCGACGCTGGCGGTTTCACCGCCGCCACCTCCACCGCTGCCGCAGCCTGCCAACATCAGCAATGCGAGACTGATATTGGCCGCGATGATTGACTGCCTGAATACGTGATTTTTTAATGAAACGGTTCTTTTTAATGAGAATCGCCGCGCTGCTGTCATTTTATTTTCCCTGTATTTTTAGAACATGGAACCGCCTCCCAAAGAAACAGGGATTTGGAAAGCCAATTGCCGCTAATAAGAGGCGTTATTCTGGTGAATAAACCTTATTTGCATGAAGGGCAGTTTCTGGTAGAAAAGAACTTCATTCCCCTTCACTGATCTTTGTGCAATAACCACAGGAAAGTGACAGCGAGAAACCCATTATTTTTGCTGAGTCAGGATAAGCCGATGCTGGAATTACGCCCCAACTGTGAGCACTGCGATTGTGATTTGCCGGCGGATGCCGAAACGTACATCTGTTCCTATGAGTGTACGTTCTGTCCTGACTGTGCGGATTCCGTCTTTCACCACGCCTGCCCGAACTGCGGTGGAGAACTGGTTAAACGGCCGGTACGCCCAGCTCGCTGTCTGGCGAACGATCCGGCCTCAACGATCCGTATTATCAAACCGCACTGACAGGGAGGGGCGAGCATCCCTGTCTGTCGTTGCAAAAAATGGAACATCTCGTTCAGTAATTCCCGATTTCTCCTGTTAGTGCACGGCGTATAGTGAGGATTAACCGTACCTTATGACGAATATCGGCAGGTGACGCCTTCGGCGCATGCCTTCAGGAGAGAAACGTGAGTCAAGATTATGTTGTTGTTCAGCAGCCTTCGGAAGCAAATCGGTTAATCCTGCTGTTTCATGGCGTGGGCGATACCGCGGCAGGCATGGCGCAGATTGGGCGCTATTTTGCTGCCGCGTTGCCGCAGGCGATGGTGGTCAGCGTTGCTGGACCGTTCAGCAGCGGCTATGGCGACGGGCGACAGTGGTTCTCTGTTCAGGGAATCACGGAAGAGGATCGTATCTCCCGCATTGAAGCAAACCTGCCGCGCTTTATTGATACCGTACGCCACTGGCAGGCGCAAAGCGGTATGAGTGCGGAACACACCGTGCTGGTGGGCTTCTCACAGGGCAGTATTATGTCGCTGGAGGCGTTGAAGTCTGAATCCTCGCTGGCTGGGCACATTATCGCGTTCAGCGGTCGCTTTGCTGTGTTGCCAGAAAAGGCATTTGCCGATGTCGCGGTACACCTGATTCACGGTGAAGCGGACGGCGTGATTGTGGTTGGACATGCTCACGCTGCCGCTCAGCGCTTTCAGGAACTGGGGACGTCGTTTACGTTGGATGTCGTCCCCGCTGTCGGACACGGCATTGATGAACGGATGTTGAAACAGGCGTTGTCTTACCTCAAATAAAAATCTATCCCGCTATACCTGTCATACTTCAAGCTGCATGTGCGTTGGTTCCCTTAAATGCTCGGATCTTTATGGGCTGGCTTTAAAGGATCAACGCCTTGCGCTGTTCAACCCGTTCACGTTTTATCATTTCACTCGAATGACCTAATCTTTATTCCATTAAATTATCTTATTGCTCATTCTTTCACTTCTCTATTCAAAATGGAGACTTTATTTTTAGAGATAAGGTTTTATCCATATTAAAAATAATATAGTCCATATTGGGATGTTAAATAATATAGGCAATGTTTTTATTTGTGTTGAGTGTTCAATATTTATCTTATTTTTTCAGATATAAATATCACATCCTTATGGAAAAAGAGGGTGTGCCATGTTTAAGCGTATTAAAGTCATTACCATCCTTGTTATCTTATTGTTTGTTTTGGGGATATCTCAATTCTTAACCGGTGCGCTATCCGTTCGCGCACTGATTAACGACAGAGAGGGATTCCTTGTCTCCCAACGCTCTAACCAGAATGTAGCCGCATTTACCGATGCATGGATTATGATGAATCAGACGCGCATCGCTATCGGTTCTATTATACAAAACATGATGATGGGGAATGCGGATAAAGAGGCTATGCAGGCTCTTTTACAGCAAGCAAAATCGCAATTGGCCGCCTCAGAGAGTAGTTATAAACACTATTTGTCTCTGCCTAATACGCCCGGGTTGGATGAAGCGTTATCCAAAAAACTTGAGGCGAGCTATACCGCTTACGACAAGCTACTGAATGATATTGTGGATTCGCTTTCCGGTGGGTTAGCGGGGGCGGCGATGAAATTGAGTAGCGGTGCGACGCCGCTGAACGTGGCTATGCAGGACGCCTATATTACGTGGCGAGCGGCGCAAAACCAGCTGTCGGATGACGGGCTACAGGAAAACCACGCGGCATTTGAAACGATGCTGTGGCTTCTGGGCGCACTCTCTGTGGTTGTTGTGCTGGTGATTATCCTCAGTTGGATCGGGTTGCAGCGTATTCTTTTGCATCCGCTGCGTACGCTCATGCGGCATATCAGTGCGATTGCCGAGGGCAATCTGACACATCCTATCGATGCGACCGGTCGTAACGAGATGAGCCAGCTTGCGGCAGGGCTACATCATATGCAGCAGTCATTAATCCGCACCGTCAGTCTGGTACGCGACAGTTCCCACTCCATCCACGCTGGAGCTAGTGAAATTTCGGTGGGCAGTAACGATCTGTCTTCGCGCACGGAGCAACAGGCGGCATCGCTACAGGAAACGGCGGCTAGCATGGAGCAGCTGACCTCAACGGTGAAGCAGAACTCAGACAACGCACGTCAGGCTACGCTGCTGGCAAAAAATGCGTCGGAAACGGCCAATAAAGGCGGCACTGTCGTCGATAATGTTGTGAAAACGATGAATGAGATAGCCGACAGTTCACAAAAAATCGCCCACATCACCAGCGTGATTGATAGCATCGCCTTCCAAACCAATATTCTGGCGCTGAATGCAGCGGTAGAAGCGGCGCGAGCCGGGGAGCAAGGGCGAGGTTTTGCCGTGGTGGCGGGCGAAGTGCGAACGCTGGCGCAGCGCAGTGCTCAGGCTGCCAAAGAAATCAAAACGCTGATTGATGATTCGGTGAGCCGCGCCAATACTGGGTCTTTGCAGGTGAAAGATGCGGGTGACACGATGAAGGAAATCGTCGGTGCCGTGAGCCGGGTGACGGATATTATGGGGGAAATCGCGTCGGCATCCGATGAGCAGAGCCGTGGGATCGATCAGGTTGGGCAGGCGGTCAATGAAATGGATCGTGTTACCCAGCAAAACGCCTCGCTGGTTGAAGAATCTGCGTCTGCGGCGGCGGCATTGGAAGAGCAGGCCAGATATTTACAGAACGCGGTAGCGGTGTTCAAGATTGATCAGGCCGCAGCGCAGGAACATCGTGCCGAGCGCGCACCTTCTCTTGCTGCATTACCAAAATCATTGTTACCCAAACCCGCTCATGCTGGGTCATCGAATGCGAATTGGGAAACGTTTTAGCAGACGTGAGCGTTTTAACGGAAGGGTAAGCATCCAAACCGCCTGCCGCACGGGGCTTAGCTCGCGCGCAGGCGGTTTGGCGATGATAGGTGTCAGGGTTTTTTCTTCGGCCAGTCTTCGTCTTCTTCCTTGTCCCACTTGTCGTTGTTGTCACGATGCGGGGGCAATTTCGGTTTGTTGAGCAGAAAACGCGTATGGTCAACATTGCGCAATTCTTTGATGCCGTTAATCAGCATGCCTATCAGGACAATCAGAATTATCCACCAGTAATCAGCCAGCCATGCCATGGTTACGCCTCATCAACATTATGAATATAACGGGTAAACAGCTGCGGCAAGTTCTGGCAAAGCCAGTGGTAGCCTGCAATGTCTTCATTTTGCCAAGCGGCAAGAATGAGGTCGGGTGTCAGCTGTTCTTCCGCATACTGTGCTAGTGGATAATAGCTGATATGCCAGAGTTCGGCTGCGACACCGCCGAGATCGTGCGCATAAGGCCGATAAAAACCGTATTCATGCATGTGTGCACTCAGCCACGCGTTCAGTGCGGCAAAGTAACCGCCTTCTTCATATTCCCACGGCGCCAACTGGAGCGAACGGCCTGCGGGTAATAAATCGGGATCGTAGATATCGAGATCGCTGCCCCAATGGTGGCGGCTGGAACCGGGCATGGCGGACCAGCGCAGAATCGCTTCACAGCGCTCGCCTTCCTCCAGAGATAACACGTCCAGCGGCTGGCTATTGGCATCCATAACGGGACGCTCGCCGCGAAATTTGCCATTCCAGATCTGACGTTGGCGCTCGAAATCACGAAACGTACTGGCGGGCTGTAGGTTAAATCCCGCCGTTTTTGCCGCCTGCTGTAGCGCCAGAAACGCGGTTACCGCCTCCGGCTGAAGACGATGATGGCCGTGTAAAGCGACCAGATGCTGGTCGCTTTTACCGGTTAACGTAGCTGGCGTCATCATGCGATGAGCTGCTCCATAATGCGCTGATACATGCGGCTCAGTAGCTGTAGGTCTGCTGCGCTGACGCATTCATCGACTTTGTGAATCGTGGCATTAACGGGCCCCAGTTCAACGACCTGCGCGCCCATGCGAGCGATGAAACGGCCATCGGAGGTGCCGCCAGTGGTCAGCAACTCTGGGGTGACCTCGTTGTAATGTTTGACGGCATTCACCACGGCATCGACCAGATCGCCGCGTGCGGTGAGGAATGGCTGGCCGGAGAGCGTCCAGTCGATGGTGTAATTAAGCTGGTGGCGATCCAGTAATTCAGCCACGCGCTGCTGGATTAAGACATCCGTCAATTCGGTGCTGAAACGGAAATTGAACTGCACAGACAGCTCGCCGGGGATGACGTTATTGCTGCCGGTGCCTGCCTGAATATTGGCGATTTGCATGGTGGTTGGCGGGAAGAAGGCGTTGCCCTGATCCCACTCGGTTGCGATCAGTTCGTTAAGCGCCGGAGCTGCACGGTGAACGGGGTTGTCCGCCAGATGAGGATAGGCAACATGCCCTTGCACGCCGTGTACGCGCAGATTCGCGGTGATAGAACCACGACGGCCGTTTTTTACCACATCGCCCACAACATGCGTACTGGACGGCTCGCCGACCAGACAGTAGTCCAGCCGCTCGTTGCGTGCCATCAGCGCCTCAACCACTTTTACGGTGCCGTTAACGGCGCTGGCTTCTTCGTCCGAGGTAATCAGGAACGCCAGACGCCCCTGATGATTAGGGTGGGCGGCGACAAAGCGCTCGGCGGCAATCACCATCGCAGCCAGTGAACCTTTCATGTCCGCCGCGCCGCGACCGTACAGCATGCCGTCACGAATGATGGGTTCAAACGGTGGATGCTGCCAGTGGCTTTCATCACCGCTGGGAACCACATCGGTGTGTCCGGCGAACGCCAGCGTTTTCCCTGTGCCGCGCCATGCCCAGAAATTCTGGGTATCGCCAAAATCCATCGCTTCGACGGTAAAGCCAATCGCCGTCAGGCGTTCAATCATGAGCGCCTGGCAGCCTTCGTCATTCGGGCTGAGGGAAGGGCGTTTAATTAACTGTTGAGCGAGTTCTATGACTGGGCAAGACACGTTATTTGTTCTCCGCAATAAATTTCTGGTAGCTGTCGATACTGAAACCAAGCAGCGCGTGGCCGTCATCGGTCATCAGCAACGGCCGTTTAATCACTGCTGGCTGCTCCAGCATCAGGTTTTTGGCGGCCTCTGCGCTGTCGCGGGTATCGCTGGTGATCTGTTCACGCCATTCTTCGCTGAGCTTGCGCCAGGTCGTTCCGCGCGTGTTGAGTAAGGCCTGAAACCCCAGTTGGTCGATAAAACGCTGGAGCTGTTGTTCATCCAGACCGTCGGCACGGTAGTCATGGAAGCGATAGGCTACCTGTTGCTCGTCCAGCCAGCGGCGCGCTTTCTTTATAGTGTCACAGTTTTTGATGCCGTACATGGTCAGCGCCATAGGGATAAAATCCTTTCTGCTTATTGGGTTGCATGACGATTGCTGTTTAGGACAGCACGGCCTGACTGAGCCTAATCGTGCGATAGCCCAGCATGCCGAAAAAAGGCGGGGAGATCTACTGTGAACTGTGTTGCAGAAATGTGAGGAAGTATGATTTTTATACTTTCATAACACTTTTCCCTGATTAAAAAGTGTGCGTATAATGCGTCGCCGTTAATCACCAAGAGGTTCGCATGGTAGAAGTAGAAGTGAGTACTTGGAAAGATTTTATTGAAGCAATGTTACGTAAATAATAACGAGAAGTACTGTTAGTCATTGCATATCATACCAGGAATAAAATCATACGAATAAAGCAGTGTTGAGTCTCTCAATACTGCTTTTTTTCTTTGTAAAAAGGGGAAACCTGAGTAAATAAAAGAGGCTATTATTAGTTTGCGTATAATTTTTTATTTTATCTAACTAATTCATGACGATGGCTGACTAAGTGCAAATTTCGCGGCGGCAATCGCGTGGAGCTTGCTGGTATCAAAAAGAGGAACCTTTGCATCCTGAGCACCGATTAACAGCGGGATCTCCGTACAACCCAGAATGATGCCTTCCGCGCCTTGCTGTTCAAGCTGCTGGATAATGTCCCGATAGACCTGCCTTGATACGTCGTTAATGTTCCCCAGACACAGCTCGTCGTAAATGATGCGATTAACGGCCTCTTTCCCCTCATGGTCAGGAACCATCACCTCCACGCCAAATCGTTCCTGAATGCGCTGGCGATAGAAATTCTGCTCCATTGTGTAGCGGGTTCCGAGCAAACCAACTTTCTTTAATCCATGTTGTTTCAGGCTGGTACCGGTGGCATCGGCAATATGCAAAAGGGGAAGCTGGCAGGCCCGTTCAACGTCATCGGCCACTTTATGCATCGTGTTGGTACAGATGACGATCGCCTCTGCGCCCGCCTGACGTAATCCTACTGCGATATTGCTGAGTACAGCGGCTGACTGCTCCCAATCACCTTGTGACTGCAACCGTTCGATCTCGTGGAAATCAACGCTGTGCAGGATGATTTTGGCGGAGTGCAGGCCCCCAAGTTGGCTTTTCACATACTCGTTGATAATGCGGTAATACGGGATGGTGGATTCCCAACTCATGCCCCCGATCAGACCCAGCGTTTTGCTTACCATAGTGCCTTCCTTCATATCGTAAAAAGTGATGAATTGGCCAGAACTGAACTCTCTGCGTTCTGCATCGGGTTAAAATAGGACAGCGGAGTTGCGCGGTATACATTTTTAGCGACTTTTATCACTTTTTATCCAACTTCAACTGGACAAAAGGCCAATCTATTGTTGTACTGTACCTGACACAGATTTTGTGTCTTTCATTCATGTAAAGGTAAGTTTGATGTCTAAGATTAAAGGTAGTGTTAAGTGGTTCAATGAGTCTAAAGGCTTCGGTTTCATCACTCCTGAAGATGGTAGCAAAGACGTGTTCGTACACTTCTCTGCCATCCAGAGCAATGGTTTCAAAACTCTGGCTGAAGGTCAGCGTGTAGAGTTCGAAATCACTGACGGTGCCAAAGGTCCTTCAGCTGCTAACGTTAACGCTATTTAATTATACCGATTTCGTGAAAAACCCGCCGATGGCGGGTTTTTTTTGCTTCATTTTCCACGTTCTATCAATTTCCACGTGCTATCAATTTTCAACAAATATCAGTGTGTTGTCACCCACGTGACCAGAGCAAACGCCAACGCGGTCATGAGCAACGAACCCGCCAGATTCAACAGTAGGTGTAACCCCGCCGCCGCAAGCTGCCCACTTTGCAGGAACATGACGACTTCGGCAGAAAAGGTCGAGAATGTCGTTAAACCGCCGCACAGACCAGTGGTAATCAATATTTTCCAGTCCTGATCAAGATAAGGATGGCGTAGGAAGAAGGCTAACGCACCGCCAATAACGAAAGCCCCAATCAGGTTGGCAAGCAGCGTGCCCAAAGGGAGCGACGGGTACAGATTGTTAAACTTCACACCAAGCTGCCAGCGCGCCACGCTACCGACTCCGCCACCAATAAATACCGCGAGTAATGTACTAAACATAGAAACCTTTCTTGGATTGCTTTTACCTAGATTGTTTTTGCGATCTCGGAGAGTGTTGGGCAAGACGCTACGCCCTCTCTGCGAGGTGGACGTAGACATCATTAGCCGAGTGGCGGTTGTACCCTGTATTTAAGGCTGTCAGCGTTCTGGCTGCGCGAGGGTAGGGAGGACTGTCATCTCCGCTTTAGTAGGGAAAGTTTACGCCGTCAGACGGGTTTTTTGTAGTGATGCCAAGGCGAAAGTTGTAAAGCAATCTGAATGCGTGCGAAAACACTTTTGCCGCGTCTTACTTTGTTACAGATGCTAATTGTGCCCTGCTGCGTAAGGTTTTACATAGAAGGCATAGGATAAAAAGAATTGTTTTCGACAAGAATAGTCTCGTTTGCTGGCGTTTCCAGCCTCTGTAAATCAGGTAGGTTTGTATGGAAGGTATCAGTATTGCCAAGCTGTTGGTGATTGGCGCATTAATCATTCTGCTGTTCGGTACGAATAAACTTCGTAGCCTTGGCGGTGATTTGGGCGCGGCGATTAAAGGCTTCAAGAAGGCGATGAATGACGATCAACCGGCGAAGACGGATGATACGACAGCGCTGAATGATTCTTCTCGTAAAGAATCCTGATCGCACCTCACACAGCAAAACGGACGGCAATAGCCGTCCGTTTTTTATTCCACACAGAAAATGTGTAAATATGTATGAGCGCTTATTTTACTTCGATGCCCTTTGCCTGTAGGTCGGCATGGTAGGACGAGCGAACAAATGGACCGCAGGCAGCGTGGGTAAAGCCCATCGCCATCGCTTCGGCTTTCATCTCATCGAACTCATCTGGGCTGACGTAGCGCTGTACTGGCAGGTGATGGCGGCTCGGCTGTAAATATTGTCCCAGCGTCAGCATCGTCACGCCGTGGCGACGCAGATCGCGCATCACTTCCACGATTTCAGCATTGGTTTCCCCCAATCCAACCATCAGGCCAGATTTGGTCGGGATATCTGGATGCGCTTTTTTGAAGTTTTCCAGCAGCTTCAGTGACCACTCATAGTTCGCACCAGGACGAACCTGACGGTAAACGCGCGGTACGTTTTCCAGATTGTGGTTGAACACATCTGGCGGCGTGGCGGTCAGGATCTCTAACGCGCGATCCATACGGCCACGGAAGTCTGGCACCAGCGTTTCGATGCGGATACTCGGGTTCTTGCGGCGAATGGCGCTAATGCAGTCTGCAAAGTGCTGGGCTCCGCCATCGCGCAGATCATCACGGTCAACGGAGGTGATCACGACATAGCGTAAACCCATGTCATGAATGGTCTGTGCCAGTTTCTCAGGCTCATTGGCATCCGGCGTAAGCGGGCGGCCGTGGGCAACGTCACAGAACGGGCAGCGACGCGTACAAATGGCGCCCAGAATCATGAAGGTGGCGGTACCGTGGTTGAAACACTCCGCCAGATTCGGACAGGACGCTTCTTCGCAAACTGAGTGCAACCCGTTTTTGCGCATGGCCGCTTTGATTCCCTGAATACGGCTTGAATCCGCCGGAAGCTTAATCTTCATCCATTCAGGTTTGCGCAGAAGCTCTTGGCGTTCGGTGACGACGGTACGTACCGGGATTAGCGCCATCTTATCGGCATCGCGGTATTTAACGCCGCGTTCGATCTGAATCGGTTTACTCATGTTTGCGTAAGTTCCAGTTCTGAATCGTTTCTTTAAATTTGTAATTCAAATTCAAAGGATTATGTTTTTAGTTAAACTTTTTTTTAAAAAACTATAAAAATTATATCATCTTGCCTAACCACAATCAGCCTTTGCGCGATCAAAATGAAGAAATTATGTGAATAAAATGTAATTTATCAAAAAACGATCGTCTAACTGACTGATTTTTATTAACAGGATGAAATGCATTAACCAGGAAGCGGCTCACCCTGAACGTCCAGATTCCACGGAACAAATTCGGGTGCGGAATAGCCGACTAACTGTAAAAAGGTATTCACCAGCACGGGGGCGGTGTCATCCAACGTGACGCCCGGCACCAGATCGCTGATTTGCGTCATTTCCATTCCAGCGTAACCACACGGGTTGATACGCAGGAAAGGGGAGAGATCCATGGCAATGTTGAGCGCCAGCCCGTGGAAAGAGCAGCCTTTGCGAATACGCAGTCCTAACGAACAGATTTTACGTTCGCCTACATAGACGCCGGGTGCATCAGGGCGCGCATGAGCTTCAATCTGGAAATGTGCCAGTGTGCCAATCACGGTGTTTTCGATGGCGGTGACGAGCTGACGAACGCCGAGCTTGCGACGCTTCAGGTCAATCAACACGTACATGACCTGCTGACCGGGGCCGTGGTAGGTTACCTGACCGCCTCTGTCGCTCTGAATCACGGGAATATCGCCGGGCATGAGGACATGTTCGGCTTTACCTGCCTGACCCTGCGTAAATACGCGAGGATGCTGAACCAGCCAGATTTCATCTGGGGTTTTATCATCACGTCGGTCGGTGAAATTATGCATCGCCAGAGAGACGGGTTCATACGGCTGTACGTCAAATTGGCGTACGATGATCTTATCCTGTAGCAAGTGTGTCATCTTCAGGTTAAGGAAAGGTGGGGGAGATTATAACGGCGGGAAGCGTCAGCGAACAGTCCTATGCAAAACTATGCGGTATAAAACTATGTAGTATAAAACTATGCCGCATTCGCCAATTTTCCCGCCCGTTCTTCTTACAGCTCGATGCTTACAGAACTATATGCCTTACAGAACCATGCGCACGATGTCTATGTTGCCCAGTTCTTCGTACAGCGTTTCCACCTGCTCAATGTGAGTCGCCGTGATGGTGATGGAAACCGAGTGATAATTCCCTTTGCTGCTGGGTTTGATCTGCGGCGTGTAATCGCCTGGCGCATGACGCTGTACCACTTCAACGACCAGATCGACTAACTCTGGTTTTGCCTCGCCCATGACTTTGTAGGTAAAAATACAGGGGAATTCAAGCAGTTCGTTTAATTTGGTTTTCATTTGCGCTCCAGAGAGGGTAATACATCGGTATTAGCACTGACATAACGACATTATACTAAAAAATATAACTCCCGCGTTGTGCGGGAGTTATGGATGGTATTTATATGGGGGCGTTTTGGCCCCATACAAGGGGGGATCAGCCGAACCAGTGATGGAACATCAGTTTGATGTAGTCGATCATGCGGCCAAAGATCCCGCCTTCTTTCACTTCGTTCATGACGACCAGCGGGCGCTGATCGATGGTTTTGCCATCCAGTTGGAAGTTGATAGAACCCACAACCTGATTTTTGGCTAATGGCGCATGCAGTTCCGTATTATCCAGAACATAGCTGGCTTTCAGATCTTTCATACGGCCACGCGGGATGGTCAGGTAGGCATCTTTCTCAACGCCCAGCGCAACGCGGTCGCTGTCGCCAAACCAGACTGGCTCAGAAGCGAATTCTTTGCCTGCTTTCAATGGCGCGACGGTTTCAAAGAAGCGGAAGCCCCAGGTCAGCAATTTCTTACTTTCTGATTCGCGTCCTTTGGCGTTACGCCCGCCCAATACCGCCGAAATCAGGCGCATCTGGCCTTCTGTTGCCGAGGCAACCAGATTAAAGCCGGCTGATGACGTATGGCCCGTTTTGATGCCGTCAACATTCAGGCTGGAATCCCACAGCAAACCGTTACGGTTAGGCTGGCGAATATTGTTGAACGTGAACTCTTTCTCTTTGTAGGTCGCGTACTCTTCTGGCACATCACGGATTAACGCCTGACCGATCAGGGCCATATCGCGTGCCGAACTGAACTGGCCCGGTGCATCAAGGCCGTGCACGGTTTCAAAATTGGTATTTTTCAGTCCCAGTGCTTTCACGTAACCGTTCATCAGGTTAACGAAGGCATCCTGACTGCCAGCAACGTAGTCGGCCATCGCGACGCAGGCATCGTTACCAGATTGCAGGATAATGCCGCGGTTTAACTGGGAGACAGGAACGCGGTCGCCCGGCTTCAGGAACATCAGGGAAGAGCCTTGGAAAGTCGGGTTGCCGGTTGCCCAGGCATCTTTACCGACGGTAACGATGTCGTTCGGGCTGATTTTTCCTGATTTAATGGCCTGACCAATCACGTAGCTGGTCATCATTTTCGTTAAGCTGGCCGGATCGCGGCGCGTGTCGGCATTCATTTCCGCCAACACTTTCCCAGAGTTGTAATCAATCAGGATGTAGGATTCAGCATCGATTTGCGGGACGCCGGGGATCATCGTTTTAAGATTGATATCTTCGGCATAGGCAAAGGAAGAGGCGCTAATGGCGAGCAGTGCGCCAAGCGCAGTACGTTTAGTAAAACGAGACGTGTTTACAGTATTCATGATTGGAACAACAACATCCGTGGGTATGAGTTAAAAAACGAGCCACACTATAGCAGATGGGAAATAGGCAGGCATCAGACATTACGTTACGTGATTTTGCAAAAGGGCGGTATGTTCAATGCCATAGCCGCCTTTTTCGCTGCGTGAGTCTGCCGATTATCCGTTACTAGAGAGTGCTGGGTGCGGCGGTAATAAACGACTGCTGCTGAGCTTCGACTGACAAACGTTGTTGAAGTTCAGCGGCTTGCTGACGATTCTGGAATGGCCCCAGTTGAATACGATACAGGCCGCCGCTCGCCGTGACTTTCCCGGCCACGCGGAAGCGTTCGCTCAGGCTGCGCTGCCAGGTTTGTGCTCGCTGCTGATCGCTCAGTGCACCAACCTGAACTACATAGCGGCCCGTGGTGGATGGCGTTGTAGCAACGGGAGCGGCAATCGTAGCTGCTGGCGCGATGTTCATTGGCGCAGCGGATGACGATGGTGTTGCGGTTGGTGCCACGTTGGGTTCAACCACACCAGTACGCAGTGCGGAGGGGGCACCCAAAAAACCACCGCTGTGTGATGGTGCGCTGCTCTGCGGCTGAGCATCTTCTGTTGGTGTGCTCAGGCTGCTATTACTGATCGGGCGTACGGCGCTGTTGGGCGTGGGTGACGTCGTTTCCATCATCGGTGTGCCCAGCCCGCTGGCACCGAAGCTCGGGCGTTCCGGTAGGGCGAAGCTTTGCTTGGCGACGGTGGTGCCCACGGTTCCGGGACCGGAGAGCGTGCCGTCTGGCGCGACGTTGATGAAATCCACTTTTACTTTGGTATTGTTCGAGATGTTCAGCCGATCGCCTGCGGCCTTCGACAGATCGATAATTCTGCCCGGCGTATACGGCCCGCGATCGTTCACACGCACCACCAGACGGCGACCGTTACTCAGGTTGGTCACGCGGACATAGCTTGGCAGAGGCAGCGTCGGGTGGGCAGCGGTTATCGCATTAGGGTCAAACGTTTCGCCGATTGACGTGCGGTTGCCGCTGGCTTCTTCGCCATACCATGCCGCTAAACCTGTCTCGCTAAAATTTTGCGGATTTTTGACAATCTTATAGGTCTTGCCTTTGATGTTGTAGTCTTGCAGCGTGCCCTGGTTATAGGGTTCATAACGTGGTTCTGCGCCACCGATCTCTTCCGTCGGTCCGCTGTAAACCTGAGTCACGGGCGGCGTAGGTTGCCGTTGTTCCGTTGTGGTACAGGCCGCAAGCGCCAGAGTTGCTACGCCGACCCAAAGCCAATCCTTACGCATTGCTCACCTCGTGTTATAAATTCTTAGATAGCAGTTTGCGGTGAGTATGTATCGACATGACGATACCGAACCCCGCCATTAAGACGACCAGCGCCGACCCGCCGTAGCTGACTAGCGGCAGCGGCACGCCAACGACGGGAAGTATACCGCTGACCATCCCGATATTGACGAACACATAGAAAAACAGAATCAACATTAGCCCGCCGACCATGACCCGGCCGAACGAGGTTTGCGCATTCGCGGCAATGACTAGACCGCGCATGATCATGAACAGATACATGGCGAGCAGAATTAAGACGCCGATTAACCCGAGCTCTTCTGACAACACAGCAAAGATAAAGTCGGTGTGGCGCTCTGGCAGAAACTCTAACTGAGACTGTGTGCCATGTAGCCAGCCTTTTCCAGACAGACCACCTGAGCCTATCGCAATTTTCGACTGAATAATATGGTACCCGGCTCCGAGCGGATCGCTTTCTGGATCGAGCAGCATCATGACCCTGGCGCGCTGATAGTCATGCATCAGGAAAAACCAGAGTATAGGAATAAAAGCGGCGAGTAGCAGTACGGCGATGCCAATTAACCGCCAGCTCATGCCAGCGAGGAAAAGCACAAATAGGCCTGATAGCGCGACCAGAATCGAGGTGCCTAAGTCGGGCTGTGCGGCAATCAGCAGCGTAGGGACAAAAATCAGCACCAGCGCGATTGCCGTATTTTTTAGCGACGGCGGGCACATATCACGGTTGATAAAACGTGCGACCATCAGCGGTACGGCGATTTTGGCAATTTCTGACGGCTGAAAACGGATAAAGCCCAGATCCAGCCAGCGCTGTGCGCCTTTACTGATCTGCCCAAAAATATCCACGATGAGCAGCAAAATCACGCAGACGATGTAGAGGTAGGGAGCCCAGCCTTCGTAGACGCGCGGGGGAATTTGCGCCATCACGATCATCACCGTAAACCCCAACACGATTTGAACGACTTTTCGTTCCATCATGCCGATGTCCTGCCCGCTGGCGCTCCATAAGACAAATAGGCTATAGCCCAGCAGTGCCAGGATGCAGAGAAGAAACGGGAGATCGATGTGGATTTTTGCCCAGAACGATCCCTTTTGTTGGCTATCCGTCATGACTATCTGTTACTCACTCTCGCTACCCGGCGGCGCAGGAGGCGCACTGGGTAAATCGGTATTGTTATCACCCAGCAGAATATGGTCAAGGATCTGGCGGGTGATAGTGCCAACGGTCGGGCCTGCTCCACCGTTTTCCAGAATAATCGACATCGCTACTTTAGGGTCTTTATACGGGGCAAACGCAACCATTAATTTATGGTCACGCAGATGTTCTGCGATCTTGTGCGCATTATAGGTTTCGTTTTCTTTCAGGCCGAAAACCTGTGCTGTACCGGATTTTGCCGCAATTTTATAAGGCGCATCCTCAAAGCTTTTGTGGGCGGTACCGTTAGGCCGATTAGCCACGCCATACATGCCGTCCTTCGCCACTTCCCAATAGCCAGAGTGGATGTTGCCAATTTGCTGATTCTCAGTCTGTCGGAAAGGCACAATCGTGCCATTTTCCCGCGAGCTATAAAGCAGGTGTGGTGTTTTGACCTGGCCGTCGTTGATCAGCGTGACCAGTGCTTTATTCATTTGGATAGGCGTCGCAGTCCAATAACCTTGACCAATCCCGACCGGAATCGTATCGCCCTGATACCAGGGCTTTTTGAATCGCCCTAATTTCCATTCACGCGTTGGCATATTGCCTTTGCTTTCTTCCGAAATATCAATACCGGTTCTCTCGCCGTAACCAAATTTGGTCATCCATTCGGACAGGCGATCGATTCCCATGTCATAAGCGACCTGATAGAAGAACGTATCCGCAGACTCTTCCAGCGATTTGGTGAGGTTAAGGCGACCATGTCCCCATTTTTTCCAGTCACGGAAGCGCTTTTCAGAACCGGGTAATTGCCACCAGCCGGGATCGAACAGGCTGGTGTTAGTGGTGATCACACCTGCCGTCAGGGCGGAAACTGCGATATAAGGTTTAACGGTGGAAGCGGGGGGATAAATCCCCTGTGTTGCACGATTGATCAACGGACGGTCGGGATCGCTTTGTAGTTTGTTATAATTTTTGGTGGAAATTCCGTCGACAAACAGGTTGGGATCGTAACTGGGCGTGGAAACCATCGCCAGAATACCGCCGTCGCGTGGATCGGTGACAATCACAGCAGCACGACTGCCTTCCAGCAGTTTCTCGATGTAGATTTGCAGGCTCAGATCCAGCGTCAGATAAATATCACGCCCGGCCTGCGGTGGTTGTTCGTGGAGCTGACGGATCACGCGGCCGCGGTTGTTAACTTCAACTTCCTCATAACCCGGCTTGCCGTGGAGCAAATCCTCGTAATGGCGTTCAATCCCCAGCTTACCGATGTCACGCGTGGCGGCATAGTCGGCAATTTTTTCTTCTTTGGTCAGCCGCTCCACTTCTTTATCGGTGATTTTGGAAACATAGCCGATGACGTGTGTCAGCGCAGAACCGTAAGGATAATAGCGGCGCTGATAGCCTTTAACTTCAACGCCGGGGAAGCGGTATTGGTTGACGGCAAAACGGGCAACCTGAATCTCATCGAGCCCGGTTTTTACTGGAATGGAGGTAAAGCGGCGTGAGCGTTTGCGCTCTTTTTCAAAATTTTCCAGATCGCTATCGGTCAGATCGACAACGGGGCGGAGGGCTTCTAGCGTATCTTTAAGGTTATCGACTTTGTCGGGCACCAGTTCTAACTGATAGATAGTGCGGTTAAGCGCCAGCGGGGTGCCGTTACGATCGTAGATAATGCCGCGGCTGGGCGCGATAGGAACCAGCTTAATACGGTTCTCATTAGAGCGTGTGCGGTAGTCATCAACACGCACAATTTGCAGATGATAAAGATTAGCGACTAATACACCGGAAAGCAGCAAAATGCCCAGAAAGGCTACCAAAGCACGGCGCACAAACAAGGCGGACTCAGCCGTATAATCACGAAAGGGTTTACGTTCTACTTTCATCCAGCGTTATTTCACAGGTTTCATCGTATCGCCTTACTCCCGATGGTAAGGGTGATTAGTCGTAATGCTCCATGCACGATACAGGCTCTCCGCCACCAGTACACGAACAAGCGGGTGCGGCAGCGTTAATGGCGAGAGTGACCAGCTTTGTTCTGCTGCGGCTTTGCATTCCGGCGAAAGCCCTTCAGGCCCACCAATCAGCAAGCTGACGTCGCGCCCGTCTTGTTTCCAGCGCTCTAACTGTTGCGCTAACTGTGGCGTCTCCCAGCGAGTCCCTGGAATATCCAGCGTAACAATGCGGTTGCCTTTGCCCACTGCGGCTAGCATCTGTTCGCCTTCGCGCTCCAGAATGCGTTTAATGTCCGCATTTTTACCCCGTTTCCCCGCCGGAATTTCGAGTAATTCGAAAGGCATGTCCTTTGGGAAACGGCGCAGATAATCGGTGAAACCAGTCTGCACCCAGTCGGGCATTTTGGTGCCAACGGCGACCAGTTGCAGCTTCATATTAGCCCCACAGCTTTTCTAATTCGTACAACTGGCGGCTTTCTTCTTGCATGACATGAACCATCACGTCACCTAAATCGACAACAACCCAGTCAGCTGCGCTTTCGCCCTCGACACCGAGTGGGATCAGACCCGCGGCGCGTGAAGACTGCACAACGTGATCGGCAATAGACGCGACATGACGTGTGGAGGTTCCCGTACAGATAACCATATAATCGGTGATGCTGGACTTACCCTGCACGTTAAGTGCAACAATATTCTGGGCTTTTAAGTCATCGACCTTATCAATAACGAAGTCTTGGAGTGCTTGGCCTTGCAAAGGTTCCCCCTCAATGGCGTTTTGTCAGCAACTGACGAACGCGTGTGGCGCTGAATTGTTTAGGAAAATGGTAAATCACCGAGTAATTACCGAGAATTTCTGCTTTTCCCGGTGATTGAAACCAGCCGCGGAGTATATCACGCACTTTTACCGAGTGGTATAAAGCCCGTGGCTGATGGGCAGGAAAAGCCGTGTTATTGGTACAGGCCGCTTTCGTCGATGTAGTTGAGCACGGCAGGAGGTAATAAATCCTGGCAGTCTAGGCCTTGCTGGCGGCGTTGGCGAATGTCCGTTGCGGAAATGGTGACCAGTGGTGTGTCTGCCAAAAAAATCAGCCCATGCGGCTGCTGATGAAGATCGTTCGGCGTGTGCGTCAGATGATCGTCCAGCCACTGTTGTAATTCGGGCGTTTCCAGCGTCGAACGATAGCCGGGCCGAGCGCATACCAGTAAATGACAAACATTAAGCAGATCTTGCCAGCGATGCCAATGGTGTAGCGTCAGCAGCGAGTCCTGCCCGATGATAAAGCCCAGCGGCGCATCACGGCCTTTTTCAACCCGCAGCGCCTCCAGGGTATCGATGGTGTAGGAGGGCGTTTGCCGTTGCAGTTCACGATCGTCCACGGTAAATAGCGGGTTGCCTTCAACGGCCAGTTCAGCCATATGAAAACGCTGTTGGGAACTGGCTTCGGGCTGCTGACGGTGTGGCGGAACGTTATTGGGCATCAGGACAATTTGAGTTAGCCCCACACGTTTTGCCAGTGCCGTCACTGGCTGAAGGTGACCGTAATGAATGGGGTCGAACGTGCCACCAAAAAATGCGGTCAGCGATGGCGCAGCGGGTGACGTATTCAGATGAATGCCTCCGGCAAGGCTTTGCCGCACAGCAGCATGGCAAGCGATTCCAGTTCAGACCAAACGGACTGACCATAGTCTTGCTTTAAGGTTATTTCTACCTGCGTCAGCAATCGTACGGCCTGCTGTAGCTGCTGAAGAGAGAGCCGCTGCAGTGCTTGAGTGAGCAGTTCACGTCGGTTTTGCCACACTTTTTGCTGATCGAATAACGTACGCAGCGACGTGTCTGACATGCGCCGTTTCAGCGCCAGCAGCTGTAGCAGTTCGCGCTGTAGCGTGCGAAGTAAAATGACAGGCTCGCAATCTTCCTGTTTTAACTGCTGCAAAATGTGCCAGGCGCGTTTGCTTTTGCCTGCCAGCAGCGCATCAAGCCAATGGAATGGCGTGAAGTGAGCGGCATCATTAACTGCGCTTTCCACGCGGGGCAGGGTTAGCTTGCCATCGGGATACAGCAGCGCCAGCCGTTCTAACGCCTGAGACAGCGCGAGCAGGTTGCCCTCATAGCAATAGCAAATGAGCTGCGTGGCCTGTTCATCTAGCATCAATTTCATGGATTTGGCACGCTTTGCGACCCAGCGGGGAAGCTGTGCCTGCTCCGGTGTCAGACAATTGATATAGACGCTGTCTTGCGCCAGCGCTTTGAACCAGGCGCTGTTTTCCTGCGCTTTGGTCAGCTTATGACCGCGCAGAATCAACAAAATATCGGGGTGCAATAATCCAGAGAGCTTAACCAGATTTTCACCCATCGCGGCATTTGGACCGTTCTCCGGCAAGACCAGTAAGAGAGATTGGCGCGAGGCGAACAGGCTGAGTGCCTGACAGGTGCTGAAAATCGCATCCCAGTCGGTATGAAGATCCAGGATGAAGCTGAAATGCTCGCTGAATTCATGCTGTTGAGCGACCCGTTTGATGCTGTCGAGACTTTCCTGCAGCAGGAGCGGGTCTGAACCAAAGACCAAATAACAACCGCGCAGCCCCTCATGGAGCTGCGCGGTGAGTTGTTCGGGGTAAAGCCGAATCATGAACGCGTGGAGGCAGTAGGTGAATTGGTGGACTGCAACCGATTTTTGACTTCCTGACTACCGTTGATGGTCAGCAATTTACGCACCAACTGCTGAGCAGCCTGCTCTCGCATTTCCTGACGGACGATGTCCTGTTCGGCATCTTTCGCCAATGCAGCCAGCGGGTTATCAAAGAACGTGCGGAACACCGTCACGCTGAGCGGATAAATATCTTCACCCGGCATCAGCACCTGCGCCTGCAACGTCAGCACCATCTGGTACTCCGCTGTTTTACCGTCCTGAAAAATAGAGACGGTATCGCGCGTTTCGCTTGAGCCCAGTACCCGCAGAGACGGGATATCCTGACGCGTCGCATCGTCAACGATTTTTACATCGCTAAGACGGAGCTGCTCACGTACTGCACGCGTTAGCGGACCATAAGGATCGCTGCTGTCGAGCACAAGTGTTTGTAACTGCGCAGGCACTTGTGTCGTGCCGCGCAGATGAAAACCGCAGCCAGCGGTGATTAACACCGCCAGCCCCAGCAACAACGTGAATAGACGATGTCGCACAGTTCCTCCTTGCCTTAACCCACAACCAGGTTAAGCAGTTTGCCAGGGACATAAATCACTTTACGAACCGTGACGCCGTCCAGATATTTCGCGACCAGCGGTTCCTGTGCAGCGCGTTCGCGAACCTGTTCTTCGCTTGCGTCAGCGGCAACGGTGATTTTACCACGTACTTTACCGTTAACCTGAACAACGACCAGCTTGGAATCTTCAACCATTGCGTTTTCATCTGCAACCGGCCACGGCGCAGTATCAACGTCGCCTTCACCTTGCAGTGCCTGCCACAGCGTGAAGCAGACGTGCGGCGTGAACGGATACAGCATACGAACGACGGCCAGCAGTGTTTCCTGCGTCAGCGCGCGATCCTGATCGCTGTCCTGCGGCGCTTTCGCCAGCTTGTTCATCAGTTCCATGATAGCGGCGATCGCGGTGTTGAAGGTCTGACGACGGCCGATATCATCGGTCACTTTAGCGATCGTTTTATGCAGGTCGCGGCGCAGTGATTTCTGATCTTCAGTCAGTGTAGCGATATCCAGAGCCGTTACCGCACCTTTCTCGGTATGCTCGAAGGCTTGTCTCCAGACGCGTTTCAGGAAGCGGTTTGCGCCTTCTACGCCGGATTCCTGCCATTCCAGCGTCATTTCTGCCGGAGAAGCAAACATCATGAACAGACGAACGGTATCTGCACCGTATTTCTCTACCATGACCTGCGGGTCGATGCCGTTGTTTTTGGACTTCGACATTTTGCTCATGCCCGCATAAACCACGTCACGGCCTTCATTATCTACGGCTTTGACGATGCGTCCTTTCTCATCACGTTCAACGGTGACATCGGTCGGAGAAACCCAGATGCGTTCGCCGTTATTACCGAGATAATAGAAGGCATCGGCCAGCACCATACCCTGACACAGCAGGCGTTTGGCGGGTTCATCAGACGTAACCAGACCGGCATCGCGCATCAGTTTGTGGAAGAAGCGGAAATACATCAGGTGCATGATGGCGTGTTCGATACCACCAACGTATTGGTCAACGGGCAGCCAGTAGTTGGCGGCAGCCGGATCCAGCATTCCCTGATCGTACTGCGGGCAGGTGTAGCGCGCGTAGTACCAGGACGATTCCATAAAGGTGTCGAATGTGTCGGTTTCACGCAGTGCTGGCTGACCGTTAACGGTCGTCTTCGCCCATTCAGGGTTCGATTTCAGCGGGCTGGTGAT
Source organism: Pectobacterium odoriferum (assembly GCF_009931295.1). Taxonomy (NCBI): domain Bacteria; kingdom Pseudomonadati; phylum Pseudomonadota; class Gammaproteobacteria; order Enterobacterales; family Pectobacteriaceae; genus Pectobacterium; species Pectobacterium odoriferum. Next base: position 1,513,379 of record NZ_CP034938.1, read on the forward strand.
GCCGTCCATCACGACATCTTCCGGCAGGATTACCGGCAGTTGATCTTCTGGCGTTGGGACGACGGTGCCGTCTTCCAGCGTCACCATTGGGATTGGTGCACCCCAGTAACGCTGACGGGAGACACCCCAATCGCGCAGGCGATAGTTGACTTTACGTTCACCAATGCCTTTTTCTACCAGCTTATCGGCAATGGCGTTGAACCCGGCTTCGAAATCGAGACCGTCAAACTCACCAGAGTTGAATAGGTTGCCTTTTTCGGTCATCGCTTGAGCAGACAGATCGGGCTCGCTGCCGTCGGCATTCAGAATAACCGGCTTGATGGACAGATCGTATTTGGTGGCAAATTCCCAGTCGCGCTGATCATGGCCTGGAACGGCCATCACTGCGCCCGTACCGTATTCCATCAGGACGAAGTTGGCGATCCAGATAGCGACTTTCTCACCATTTAGCGGGTGAATCGCATACAGGCCAGTGGCCATGCCTTTTTTCTCCATCGTCGCCATATCGGCTTCGGCGACTTTGGTATTACGGCATTCTGCAATGAAATCGGCCAGCGCTGGGTTGGTTGCAGCAGCTTGTGCTGCAAGAGGGTGACCGGCGGCAACAGCAACGTAGGTCACGCCCATGAACGTGTCTGGGCGAGTGGTGTAAACGCTCAGTTTCTCTTCACTGTCCGCCACATCAAAGGTGATTTCCACACCTTCAGAACGACCGATCCAGTTACGTTGCATGGTTTTGACCTGCTCAGGCCAGCTTTCCAGCGTATCCAGATCGTTCAGCAGTTGGTCTGCGTAAGCGGTGATTTTGATAAACCACTGTGGAATTTCTTTGCGTTCGACTTTGGTATCGCAACGCCAGCAGCAGCCATCGATAACCTGTTCGTTCGCCAGTACGGTCTGGTCGTTTGGACACCAGTTAACGGCGGAGGTTTTTTTATAAACCAGACCTTTCTCGTACAGCTTGGTGAAGAACCACTGTTCCCAGCGGTAGTAGTCTGGTTTACAGGTCGCGACTTCACGATCCCAGTCATAGCCAAAGCCCAGCAGTTTGAGCTGGTTTTTCATGTAGTCGATGTTGGCGTAGGTCCAAGGTGCTGGCGCGGTGTTGTTTTTAACCGCTGCACCTTCTGCCGGCAGACCAAAGGCATCCCAACCGATCGGTTGCAGAACGTTTTTGCCCAGCATGCGCTGATAGCGGGAGATCACGTCGCCGATGGTGTAGTTACGGACGTGCCCCATATGTAGTCGGCCAGAAGGGTAAGGCAGCATGGAAAGGCAATAGTATTTTTCCTTGCCGGGCTGTTCGGTGACTTTAAATGTCTGCTTCTCTTGCCAGTGAAGCTGGACGTCCGCTTCTATCTCTTCTGGGCGGTATTGCTCTTGCATGGCTGCCAGGGGTCCTGTTTAGTGAAGAATCGCTACGTGAGTAGCCTGTTCTGATTCATAACAAAAGATCCGCATAGCATAGCCGTAAGCGACGCAGGCAACAACACCCAGCGCCCGACTGAGGAATATTTCTGATTTGTGAGCGATAGACTGCGAGCTGTTGCGCAAATTAGCGACAATTCACCAGAAGAATGGCAAAAATAATCTAAAATAGAGAGAGATAGGCAACGTAGCGGTTTTTGGCTCGGTGTGCTAGACGGCGAATAGGCGTTTTTTATCACCCTTCAACCCGCTTATTCAGGAGGAAGCATGAATAAACTAGCCCGCTATTACCGCGAGTTAATGGCTTCAGTGACGGCCCGGCTGAACAACGGTGAACGCGATCTCGACAGTCTGGTGCTGAGCGCCCGTAAAACCTTACAGGAAAGCTCGGAGCTGACGCAGAAAGAAATAGAAGAGGTGATTCAGTCTGTTCAACGCGATCTGGAAGAGTTTGCTCGCAGCTATAACGAAAGTCAGGATGAGTTTACCGACAGCGTGTTTATGCGAGTCATCAAGGAAAGCCTGTGGCAGGAGTTGGCGGATATTACGGATAAAACGCAGTTGGAGTGGCGTGAGATTTTCAAAGATGTGAATCATCACGGGGTATACCACAGCGGTGAAGTGGTGGGGCTAGGTAATCTGGTGTGCGAGAACTGCCATCATCATATTGCGTTCTACACGCCGGAGGTTTTGCCACTCTGCCCGAAATGCTCGCATGATCTGTTCCACCGCCAGCCGTTTCAGCCGTAGGCTGTTGGGGGTAAGTAAGCGTGCCTTGCGGCACGCTTTATCTGAGTATTAATGCAGGATTTTCGCCAGAAAGTCTTTAGCACGTTCAGACTGTGGGTTATTGAAGAAATCATCCTTGCGGGTGTCTTCAACGATTTTGCCCTCATCCATAAAGATCACGCGGTGCGCCACTTTACGAGCAAAGCCCATTTCATGCGTGACGACCATCATGGTCATGCCTTCCTGCGCCAATTCAACCATAACGTCCAACACTTCGTTGATCATCTCTGGATCGAGCGCTGATGTCGGTTCGTCAAATAACATCGCGATAGGATCCATGCACAGCGCGCGGGCGATGGCAACACGCTGTTGCTGACCGCCGGAAAGTTGCCCTGGGAATTTGTTGGCGTGTGCTGATAGCCCAACGCGTTCCAACAGCTTCTGTGCTTTGGCTTTGGCGTCTTCACGCTTACGTTTCAACACTTTCACCTGCGCTAACGTCAGGTTCTCGATAATCGACAGGTGTGGGAACAGTTCGAAGTGCTGGAACACCATCCCGACTTTGGAACGCAACTGAGCCAGATTGGTTTTTTTATCGTTAACGGCAATGCCATTGACGGTAATTTCACCTTTTTGAATCGGTTCCAGACCGTTTACGGTTTTGATCAGGGTTGACTTGCCAGAGCCCGAAGGCCCGCAGACGACCACAACTTCACCTTTTTTTACTTCTGTGGAGCAGTCGGCTAGTACCTGAAATTGGCCGTACCATTTAGAAACATTTTTCAGGGAAATCATCAAACCGTCCTTTTTTTCAGGTAACTGACCAGCATTGAGGCAGTAATGCTGAAGAGAAAATAAATGAACCCGGCAAACAGGATCATTTCAACTTGTGTTCCGTCACGCTCGCCGATGGTTGAGGCGGTACGGAAGAAATCAGCGAGGCTAAGCACGTAAACCAGTGAGGTATCCTGGAACAGAACAATCCCCTGCGTCAGCAGCAGCGGCACCATCGCTCGGAATGCCTGCGGCAGAATAACCAGCTTCATGGATTGCCAGTGCGTCATGCCTAATGCTAACGCCGCGGAGGATTGACCGCGTGACACGCTGAGAATACCCGCACGAATGATTTCCGAATAATAGGCTGCCTCGAACAGCGAGAAGGCTACCATAGCTGAAATCAGTCGAATATCGGTTTTAGGCGATAGCCCAAGCACATTTTGTAATAAGCTAGGAACTACCAGATAGAACCACAGAAGCACCATGACGAGCGGAACGGAACGGAACAGGTTCACATACAGTTTGGCGAACCAACTGATGGGTTTGATCGGCGACAGGCGCATTACTGCCAGAATTGTGCCCCAGACAATCCCGAATACCACCGCCGTTAGCGTAATTTTGAGTGTGACGACCATCCCCTGAATCAGGTACGGCATGCTTGGCCCAATTGAGCTCCAGTCAAATTCATGCATGATTTATTTGCTCCCCATATTGCCCGGCAAACGGGTTTTTCGCTCAACGACTTGCATAATCAACATAATGATGGCGTTGATGCCAACGTACGCCAGCGTGATGGCAGTAAAGGATTCATACGCGTGGGCGGAATAGTCCAGCAGTTTCCCTGCCTGTGCCGCCATATCAACCAGACCAATCGTGGAAGCGATGGCCGAGTTTTTTACCAGGTTCAGCATCTCTGACGTCAACGGCGGAACAATCACGCGGTACGCATTCGGCAGTAATACATAGCGGTAGGTTTGCGGCAGCGTCAGGCCCATCGCCAGCCCGGCGGCTTTCTGCCCGCGTGGTAAAGACTGAATCCCCGCACGTACCTGCTCACAAACGCGCGCTGCGGTGAAGAGCCCTAGGCAAATCATCGATGACAGGAAGAATTGAATATTCGGGTCTAGCTCGGCTTTAAACCACATGCCGATGTTGACGGGAAGCAGTTCGGGAACCACCAGATACCAGGTAAAAAACTGGACGATCAGTGGGACGTTGCGAAATAGCTCGACGTAGCAGGTGCCAATGCCCGCAAGGAAACGATTAGGGACGGTACGCAGGATTCCAAATAAAGAACCAATAAGAAAAGCGATAATCCAGGCACAGATAGATAATGTGACGGTGACTTGCAGGCCGGACAAAATCCACCCGAGGTAGGTTGTGTTGCCGAAGGGTGCGGCTTGTAGAAATATGCCCCAGTTCCAATCTATTGACATAACGAACTCCGGTAAAAAAAGGGTAGCGGAGCTACCCTGAAGATTGATGAGCGGCCATATTCCCGTTCTGTTTCAAACTACAGGCGTAGTGTTTATTTTCCTGTTTATCGAAATTTCTCGGGGCAACATGTGATGGGGAACGACCATCACATGCCTGTCTGTCCTGCCACGAATCAGCAATCAGAGGACAGATGACTCTGCCCTTATTCTCATTATTAATTAGTTTAGTGCTTTGTCATTTGGCGCTTTGAACAGCGCTTTCATTTCGTCTGACAGTGCAAAGTTCAGGTTAAGATCTTTTGGTGGAATCGGCTGTTTGAACCAGCGATCGAACCATTTTTCAGCTTCACCGGAGGTCTGAACTTCAGCGATGGTGTCATCAACCAGTTTCTTGAATTGCGGATCGTCTTTACGCAGCATACAGCCGTAGGCTTCTTCAGACTGTGCTTTGCCGACAATATCCCACTGATCGGCGTTTTTCGCTTTCGCACGTTCGCCCGCCAGCAGTGCATCATCCATCATAAAGGCAACCGCACGACCGCTTTCCAGCGTACGGAAGGAGTCGCCGTGGTCTTTCGCACTGATGATGCGCATCTTCAGCTGTTTTTCTTCATTCAGCTTGTTCAGCAGAACTTCAGAGGTCGTACCGGAAGTCACTACGACGGTTTTACCCGCCAGATCCGGGAAGTCTTTTACGCCGGAATCTTTTTTGGTTAACAGACGCGTACCGACCACGAAAATGGTGTTAGAGAAGGCAGCTTGTTTCTGACGCTCCAGGTTGTTGGTCGTTGAACCACATTCAAAATCAAAGGTACCGTTTTGCAACAGCGGGATACGATTCTGAGAGGTGATAGGGAGTAGCTTGACCTGCAGGTTAGGTGCATCCAGTTTTTTCTTAACCGCTTCGACAATTTTGTCAGAGTAGGCTTGAGAGTAACCGACCACTTTTTGCGTGTTGTCATAGTAAGAGAAAGGCACGGACGATTCGCGGTGTCCAATGACGATCACGCCATTATCTTTGACCTTCTTCAATGTACCGGCCAGATCTTCAGCCTGAGCTACGCTGGCGGCGGTGCCAAGCAGAAGCAGTGATAATGCCAGTTTACGCATTTGCATGTTCTAACTCCTTTGCTGTCGTTGCAGTGCAATAGTTATAGCGCTGTCATTAATAACCGTATGGTTAATGTGCCCGTTATCTTCAAGTTAGCATTGTCTTCAAGGTAAACAGCGTATCGCTGCATCACTCATAATGCTTTGCTACCTCTTAGTGATAACGCTGCACCGTTAAAGCGCGAAGTTACTGTCTATACAGTTAAAAAGTAGCTGATTGTAAATAGATTGAAATAGAAATGTTTGTTTTTTGCGATATCCGCCGCACCAAATGGCAGCAATGCCAAAGGGTGGCCCCAATTTGGTGCGTCACTTGCCCCAATAGAGAGCTTTACGCCGACGTAATATCCAAAAAATACAGAAACAACCATTTACAGGGTAATAAGAGGCAAATACCGTGCCATAAATAAAAAAAGGCATGCAAAAGCATGCCCTTAGGGATGTGAGGAGGGGACGATTATCGGCGACGCAAACCGAGGAAAGCGGCAGCGCCACCGCCCAGTAGCGTAATGATCCAGAGTGGCCAAGAACCGAAGCGCGCATAAGGTGTTATCCCCGTTGCTGGCACGACCTGCGTGCTCAGCACTGCACGCGTAAACTGCGGCAGACTGGCGCTGACATTGCCATCAGGCGTAATCACCGCTGTGACGCCGTTATTGGTGCTACGAACCAGAGGACGGCCTAATTCCAGCGCGCGCATCCGTGCCATCTGGAAGTGTTGCCACGGGCCGATTGAATGACCAAACCAGGCATCGTTCGAGATGGTCAGCAGCATATCGGTGTCTGGCCGGAAGTTATCACGCAATTGCTGGCCTAAGATGATTTCATAACAAATAGCGGCGTTAAGCTTGAAACCATGAACGGAAAGCTGGGGCTGAACATAGTCTCCGCGGCTGAATGACGACATCGGGAGATCGAAGAACGGCGCCAGCGGACGTAACAACGTTTCCAACGGGACAAATTCGCCAAAAGGCACCAGATGGTTTTTGTTGTAACGGTTCGTTGTGGGGTAGTGATACGGATCTTTGTCGCCCAAAACGATCACTGAGTTATAAAAATCGGTTTTATTACCATCACGCCGGATATCGACGATACCCGTAATCAGACTGCTATTACTGCTACGCAGGATATCGTCAATCTGCTTCAGATAAGCACCCTGACGGCTTTCAATATCGGGAATAGCGGTTTCTGGCCAGATCACGATGGGGGCCTTATCCATATAGGGCAGGCTGTTATCCAGATAAATCCTCAGTGTGTTCAGCAGCTCATCTTGTTCCCACTTCATAGCCTGCGGGATATTGCCCTGTACCAGCGCGACATTGACGGCGCGTTCAGGTTGCAGGGTGTACCACTGCACGTTGCGCAGCGGCCATGATAAAACGAAAACACCGATAGCAATGGCCGCCGGTACGATTTTTCGTTGGTTGATGGCATAAACGAGCAACCCGCTGAGGCTCATCAGCAGGAAGGTAATGGTGTCGATACCCAGAATAGGCGCGATACCTTTGAGCGGGCCGTCAATTTGGCTGTAGCCGAATTGCAGCCACGGAAAACCGGTGAGTACCCAGCCACGTAGAAATTCGGTTAACTGCCAGAGTACGGGAGCGGCAAGCGCCAGACGCCACAGCGTTGTTTTCTGGCTGAGACGTGAGAGCAGGGCAGCAAACAACAGTGGATAGAGCGACAAATAGGCAGCGAGCAGAATGACCAGCGCAACATTGACAGGTCCCGGCATTCCGCCAAACTGCGCGATGCTGACGTAAACCCAGTTAACGCCGCTACCGAACAGACCCAATCCCCAGCAAAATCCTATCCAGGCTGACTGCCGACTCGTACGGTTGAGCGTCAGTGCCTGTAGGGCCATGAGCGAGATAATCGCCGCGGGCCAGAAATCAAAGGGAGAAAATGCCAGCGTGCCACAGGCACCAAATAAGAGCGCCAGCAGGGCTTTAACCTGCTGGCGTTGTAGAAAAGAAGCGACAACCATTGCCAAATTATTCTTCCAATTTTGGTTGAGGGGCATTGTCAGGAATTCTGACATGAACCTGAATAATACGGCGGCTGTCCGCCATCGTAACCTTAAACAGGTAACCTTCTATGTTGATGGTTTCGCCACGGGCTGGAAGATGGCCGAAAGACTGCATAACCAAGCCACCGATGGTGTCGACCTCATCATCGCTGAACCGTGTGCCGAAAGCCTCGTTAAAATCTTCGATATCGGTTAAAGCACGAACGGTGTAAGTCTGGCGATTAAGCTGGCGAATATCTCGGTCTTCTTCATCGTCATATTCGTCTTCAATTTCGCCGACAATCAGCTCAAGAATATCTTCAATCGTGACCAGGCCGGATACGCCACCAAACTCATCGATGACAATCGCCATGTGATAGCGCAGTGAGCGGAACTCATTCAGCATCCTATCAACGCGCTTACTTTCCGGCACAACCACGGCGGAACGCAGAACTTTATCCATACTGAACGGTTCGGAGTCGCTGCGCATAAACGGCAGCAAATCCTTCGCCATCAGGATGCCTTCAATGTGGTCTTTATCTTCGCTAATGACGGGGAAACGGGAGTGGGCGGATTCGATAATCACGTCCAGACACTCTTCCAGCGTTTGATCGCGCTTGAGCGTAATCATCTGCGAGCGAGGGATCATGATGTCGCGTACACGCTGGTCGGCGATATCCATGACGCCTTCGAGCATATCTCGTGTTTCAGGATCGATCAGATCATTCTGTTCGGAATCACGAATCAGAGTGAGTAAACCGTTACGATCTTTTGGCTCGCCGTGAAAAAGCTGATTAAGAATAAGAGAAAAGAAGCCCTTTTTGGGACTGGGTGCATCGCTGTTTTGAGAATGGTCGTCGCTCATGCGTTTTAATTAACATCACTCTTGTTAAAGGATTATTGCCAGCCGTTGGAATCGACACAACGGCCAGATTAGTACCCGATATCTTCCCGATCTCGGGCTAGACAAAATGTATTTCTATTTATTCGGTGAGGCCATCTTTTTCTGCAAGGTAGGGATCGGCATAGCCCATGCCCTGCATAATCTCGGTTTCCAGCGCTTCCATTTCTTCGGCTTCGCTGTCTTCGATATGGTCGTACCCTAGCAGATGCAGGCTACCATGGACAACCATGTGCGCCCAGTGCTCTTCTACGCTTTTTTCCTGCTCGGCGGCTTCACGTTCGACAACCTGACGGCAGATGATTAAATCGCCAAGCAAAGGAAGCTCGACTTCAGGCGGTGCCTCAAAAGGAAACGACAGCACGTTGGTCGGCTTGTCTTTACCGCGATAGGTGTTATTCAGGTCGCGGCTTTCTGCCTCATCCACGATACGGATGGTGACTTCAGAGACTTCCTGAAACTGCGGCAGAACGCCTTCCAGCCAGCGCTGAAAGTCTTTTTCTTCCGGTAGCCCCTGTGCTTGCTCGCTGGCGATTTGTAAATCCAGAATCACCTGACTCATTTTTGCTCCTGATCTGATGCCGAAGCCTGTGCTTCACGCTTACGCTGTTCTGCTAAGGCGTCTTTACGTTTCTGTTCGGCATTTTCCCACGCTTCATAGGCATTCACAATCCGTGCAACCACCGGATGGCGCACCACGTCTTCGCTGTGGAAAAAGTTAAAGCTGATCTCTTCCACATCGGCCAGCACTTCTATCGCGTGGCGTAAGCCGGATTTCAGATTTTTCGGCAGGTCGATCTGCGTGACGTCACCAGTGATGACCGCTTTTGAGTTAAACCCGATGCGTGTCAGGAACATTTTCATCTGTTCGATGGTGGTGTTCTGGCTTTCATCCAGAATGATAAAGGCATCGTTCAGCGTCCGGCCACGCATGTAAGCCAGTGGCGCGACTTCAATCACGTTACGTTCGATAAGCTTCTCGACGCGTTCAAAGCCCAGCATTTCAAACAGGGCATCATAAAGTGGGCGCAAATAAGGATCGACTTTCTGGCTTAGATCGCCAGGCAGGAAACCCAGCTTTTCACCCGCTTCGACTGCCGGGCGCGTTAACAGAATGCGGCGAATATCCTGACGCTCCAACGCATCTACGGCAGCGGCGACGGCTAAGTAGGTTTTCCCCGTTCCTGCAGGGCCAACGCCGAACGTGATGTCGTGATCGAGGATGTTGGCGACATACTGTGCCTGATTCGGTGTGCGCGGTTTGATTACGCCGCGTTTGGTGCGGATGTTGACCACTTTGCCATAGTCAGGAACGTGTTCCGCAGACTGCTCCAGCACGCGGGATTCTTTAATCGCAAGGTGAATTTGCTCAGGATCGATATCACCAATGACGCCACGTACTGGGGCTGTATCGACATACAGACGTTGCAGGATATCGGCGGCAGCTTGCGTCAGCAGGCTTTTGCCGACCAGTTTAAATTGATTATCCCGGCGGTTGATCTCGATGCCTAAGCGGCGTTCTAACTGTTTTATATTGTCATCAAACGGACCGCAAAGGCTGAGCAGGCGTTGGTTATCGGCGGGTTCAAGGGCAATCTCTTTTGTCGTTACGTTCAAATTATTCCTCTTGAGCGTTACTGTGCTGGCTCCATCCTGCCCGCACAAAGTGAACAGTTGTCAGACGGCCTGATGTGTCCGCCCTATGAGTGAATTATTCATCGTGAATGCCCGATGGCGCAAGTCACAATCATGATATTGGGATGCCGCCTCGCAAAAGCAAATGTAATCAGCATGAAATTGAAACGGATGATTGAATGGATAGCCTGCCATAAAAAATGGGTGGCAAAACCACCCATCATCACGCTGAGACTGGAATGAACGTCGGTTACGGTTGATAGAACCCGACGCCGATCTCATTCTCTTTGCGGGTACGCGCAATCACGGAAGACGGTGATTCATGTACGCGCAGATCCATTTGATCTTCGGTGCGCACCACGATGCCGCGCAGCGAGTTGGTATAAACATCAACGATTTCCACATCGACAAATTTACCGATCATATCCGGCGTGCCTTCGAAATTAACGACGCGGTTGTTTTCCGTACGGCCAGACAGCTCCATCACGCTCTTACGTGAGGTGCCTTCTACCAGAATACGCTGGACGGTGCCTAGCATGAGGCGGCTAAACCGCATGGCCTGCTGGGTAATGCGTTCTTGCAGAAGATACAGACGCTGCTTTTTCTCTTCTTCTGGCACATCATCAACCATATCCGCCGCCGGTGTTCCTGGACGAGCGGAGTAGACAAAGCTATAGCTCATATCGAAATTCACATCGGCAATCAGCTTCATCGTCTGTTCAAAGTCAGCCTGCGTTTCGCCAGGGAAACCGACGATAAAGTCAGAACTGATCAGGATGCCCGGACGTGCATTGTGCAGTTTACGGATGATCGCTTTGTATTCCAGTGCGGTATGACGGCGTTTCATCATCGTCAATACGCGGTCAGAGCCGCTTTGCACCGGTAAATGCAGGAAGCTGACCAACTCCGGCGTGTCTTCATAAACGCTGATAATATCGTCTGTGAATTCAATCGGATGGCTGGTGGTAAAGCGGACACGGTCGATTCCGTCAATAGCGGCGACCAAGCGCAGCAGCTCAGCAAAGGAGCAGATTTCACCGTCATAGGTTTCGCCGCGATAGGCGTTGACGTTCTGTCCTAAAAGGTTAACTTCACGCACACCTTGCGCGGCCAGTTGAGCGATTTCAAACAATACATCATCGCACGGGCGGCTGACTTCTTCGCCGCGGGTATAAGGCACAACGCAGAATGTGCAGTATTTATTGCAGCCTTCCATGATGGAGACGAAAGCCGTTGGCCCTTCGGCGCGCGGTTCTGGCAGGCGGTCGAATTTTTCGATTTCAGGGAAACTGATATCCACGATAGGGCTACGCGTGCCCTGAACGTGATTAATCATTTCCGGCAGGCGGTGCAAGGTTTGCGGGCCAAAAATAACGTCAACGTAGTGCGCACGTTCACGAATATGCGCGCCTTCCTGTGAGGCCACGCAGCCACCGACACCAATAATCAGATTCGGATTGAGATCTTTCAGCGTTTTCCAACGGCCAAGTTGATGGAAGACCTTTTCCTGCGCCTTTTCACGGATCGAGCAGGTATTGAGCAGCAGGACATCGGCTTCTTCAGCGATTTCAGTCAGCTCATAGCCGTGCGTACTTCCCAGTAAATCAGCCATCTTCGATGAATCGTACTCATTCATCTGACAGCCCCAGGTTTTAATATGCAGTTTTTTTGTCATCGACTTACCATTACTCAGTGCGGATAAGAAAGATTCCCCTCATTTGGGGGGTATTGTAATCGCTCGCTGACGTTGTGACCAGCGCCGGAAACCACGCTGATTTGATAACGCCTTACTTTCTATAAAAATGCGGCTTTTCTGAAAAGTTACCCGCAAATCCAGTACACTATTTTCATGCATTTTTACTGGTGTGAATAAACCAGAACCAGAGAGGATAAAGCCAATATGCATTACGATGCGATTGTGGTTGGCGGTGGCATGGTCGGTGCGGCCGCGGCGCTTGGGCTGGCACAGCAAGGATTTCAGGTTGCAGTCGTTGAGCAGGAAATGCCGACGCCGTTTGATGCCGTCAGTCCGCCAGATTTACGGATCTCGGCGATTGGTTATGCGTCGGTTGCGCTATTGAAAGAACTGGGCGCATGGCAGCGGGTACAGCAGATGCGCAGCGCGCCTTACCGTCGGCTGGAAACCTGGGAATGGGCGAATGCCAGAGTCGTTTTTGATGCTGCCGACATTCACCTACCCGAGTTGGGTTTTATGGTGGAAAACCGCGTGCTGCAACTGGCGCTTTGGGAAAGTTTGCAGGAAGAGGATCGCTGCCAATGCTATTGCCCAGCTACGCCGCAGAACTTGCAACGCACCGATGATGGTTGGTGTTTACAGCTTGCTGACGGGCAGCAACTGACGGCTTCGCTGGTGATTGGCGCCGATGGCGCGAATTCTCAGGTTCGCCAGTGGGCGGGGATTGGCATCAGCGGCTGGCAGTATCGTCAGTCTTGTATGTTGATCGGCATAGAGACCTCGCAACCCCAGCAGGATGTGACCTGGCAGCAGTTCACACCGAGCGGCCCGCGTGCGTTTTTGCCGCTGTTTGACCAGTGGGGATCGCTGGTGTGGTATGACAGTCCACAGCGCATTCGTCAGCTTCAGGCGATGCCGCTTACACAGCTGGATAAAGAAATTGCGGCCGCGTTTCCTGAACGATTGGGCGCGGTTAAGGCGCTTTCTACGGGATCATTTCCGCTGGTCAGACGCCATGCACAAACTTATATCAAACCTGGCTTAGTGCTGTTGGGCGATGCCGCGCATACCATTAATCCGCTGGCGGGGCAGGGGGTTAATCTGGGATATCGCGACGTTGAGGCGCTGCTGGATGTGCTAATTAACGCGCGTAATGCGGGGGAAGAATGGGCTTCTGAGCGCGTTTTACGTCGCTATCAGTGTCGCCGTATGCCGGATAACCTGATGATGCAAAGTGGGATGGATCTCTTCTATAACGCGTTCAGTAATGCGTTACCACCGCTGAGCTTTGCTCGCAATATGGCGCTGATGGTTGCACAGCGCGCTGGCGTGTTAAAACAGCGCGCATTGAAATATGCCATTGGCGTCTGATGAATAATGAGGACGCCGCCCGCTATAGCACAGGCTCGGCGGTAAAGATAATATCGGTGTCCTCATTGGTTGTTGCTGTAAAGCGAACCTTTCCTACCTGCCGAACGCCCTTACCTGAGGCCTGGCTATCCTGAAGCAGGCCGAACATCATCTCAGTTACCTCAGGGCTTTCAAGATTGTTCTCGCCCAATAGCGCAGAAAACGCGGCTGTGACGATTTGCAGATTCTGTCTTGTTGTTTCGGCGGGTTCTGACGCGGCACTGAGTAGCACGATTCCATTAAGCTGTTGGCTTTTACTTTCTACCGACCCAATTAATCCGACGTACTCATTAAAAATGTGCTGAAAGTCATCGACGGACGTTCCCTTTTCCAACTTAATGGTCAATTTAAGAGGGATATTGAGTTTCGTCAGATTGGCATTCATCCGGTCAGCGAACGTTTGCGATGAAATCTTAAAAGAAGGGACGCCAGCAGCATAAGTCGACGTGATGAAGCAAAACAGCAACGCCACGCTGAGTAACAGTGTGGTTAACTGCGCACGTCTGACAGACCATCGTGATTGGCCGACGTTATTCTGCTGTGGCAGCACCACAACGTGGCTGAAATCATAAGTAACAGAGGATGTCGATAAAACCTTCATGCCCGCCCTTTTAGGAAAATCGGATGATTGGTGTGGTTATATTAACACCAGACTATGTTAATACCAGACACAACAAAACGGGGCGACATCTTTCGATTGTCGCCCCGTTTCTTTGCTGTTTTACCAGCTTTATTTGGCTGGGGTACGAGGATTCGAACCTCGGAATGCCGGAATCAGAATCCGGTGCCTTACCGCTTGGCGATACCCCAAAAATATGGTGGCTACGACGGGAATCGAACCTGTGACCCCAGCATTATGAGTGCTGTGCTCTAACCAGCTGAGCTACGTAGCCAAACTTACTGCTAATGTTACTTCACTTCAACAAATCTTCTACTATCAAGTAGATGGCTGGGGTACCTGGATTCGAACCAGGGAATGCTGGTATCAAAAACCAGTGCCTTACCGCTTGGCGATACCCCAACAGGACAACGAATTTTTCAGCATATGTTTTGAAATGGCTGGGGTACCTGGATTCGAACCAGGGAATGCCGGTATCAAAAACCGGTGCCTTACCGCTTGGCGATACCCCAATCACTACAAAACACTAACAGGCTTCGAAAAGCGATGTCAGACCGAGAAGATGATATGGTGCGGGAGGCGAGACTTGAACTCGCACACCTTGCGGCGCCAGAACCTAAATCTGGTGCGTCTACCAATTTCGCCACTCCCGCAAAAAAAGATGGTGGCTACGACGGGAATCGAACCTGTGACCCCAGCATTATGAGTGCTGTGCTCTAACCAGCTGAGCTACGTAGCCATCTTTTCCGCGTCACCTTCATCGGCGTTGCGGGGCGCATTATGCGTAGTTGGCCTAATTGCGTCAACTAGTTTTTTCCCGAAAAGTGCCCTCAATGTATCGTTTGTTTGGGTTGTGAACAGTATGGTGAGAAAAGCGCCAAAAAGCACGCATTCCCAGTCAATTAAGCGTACAAAAACGGGCCATGAAAGGCCCGTTGATTGAAGAAATTAAATCGAATTATTTGTAGGCGGACTGGTGTACGCCAACCGCACGGCCTGATGGATCATCCAGTTTCTTGAAAGATTCATCCCACTCAATCGCTTTAGCTGACGAACAGGCGACGGATGGGCCACCTGGTACGCATTCTGCCGCGCTTGGAACTGGGAACAGCTCTTCGAAGATTTCACGGTACAGGTACGCTTCTTTGGAGCCCGGCGTGTTGTACGGGAAGCGGAAGCGTGCCGTTTCTAACTGTTGATCGGTAACTTGGTTAGCCGCCACTTCTTTCAGCGTGTCGATCCAGCTGTAGCCCACGCCGTCAGAGAACTGTTCTTTCTGACGCCATGCAACGCTGTGCGGCAGGTCGGATTCAAAGCACTCGCGCAGGATGTGTTTCTCCATCTTGCCGTTGCCACACATTTTGTCGCGTGGGTTGATGCGCATCGCGACATCGAGGAAGTTTTTGTCCAGGAACGGTACGCGAGCTTCCACGCCCCAGGCTGACATCGCTTTGTTGGCGCGGGCGCAGTCGTACTGGTGCAGTGCCAGCAGTTTACGCACGGTTTCTTCATGCAGCTCTTTGGCGTTTGGCGCTTTGTGGAAATAGAGATAGCCGCCGAACACTTCGTCAGAACCTTCACCAGACAGCACCATCTTGATGCCCATCGCTTTGATTTTGCGGGACATCAGGTACATCGGCGTTGAAGCGCGAATCGTGGTGACGTCATAGGTTTCGATGTGATAAATCACGTCACGAATCGCATCCAGCCCTTCCTGCACGGTGAAGTGAATTTCGTGGTGCACGGTGCCTAAGTGGTTAGCGACTTCCTGCGCCGCTTTCAAATCTGGCGCACCTTCCAAACCGACAGCGAAAGAGTGCAACTGAGGCCACCAGGCTTCACTACGCTCGTCATCTTCTACGCGACGTGCTGCATATTTTTTGGTGATCGCGGAGATAACGGAGGAATCCAGACCACCAGAAAGCAACACGCCGTAGGGCACGTCAGACATCAGGTGGCTTTTCACCGCTTCTTCCAGCGCATCGCGCAGCGCTTCTTTATCCGTTTCGTTGTCTTTTACTGCGTCGTAATCAAACCAGTCACGCTGGTAATACTCGCGAATTTCGCCGTCTTTGCTCCACAGGTAGCTGCCAGCCGGGAATTCTTTGATGGTGCGGCAAACCGGCACCAGCGCTTTCATTTCAGAAGCGACGTAGAGGTTGCCATGCTCATCGTAACCCATATACAACGGGATGATGCCGAGGTGGTCACGGCCAATCAGGTAGGCGTCTTTTTCGCTGTCATACAGGGCAAAGGCGAACATACCGCGCAGTTCATCCAGGAATGCCGCGCCTTTTTCCTGATACAGCGCCAGAATCACTTCGCAGTCGGAGCCAGTCTGGAACGCGTAACGGTCACCGTATTGCTGACGCAATGCCTGATGGTTATAAATTTCACCGTTAACGGCCAGAATGTGGGTGCGCTCGGCGTTGTAAAGCGGCTGTGCACCCGTGTTGACGTCAACGATAGACAGACGTTCGTGAGCCAGAATCGCTTTGTCGCTGGCATACACGCCGGACCAGTCTGGCCCGCGGTGACGCATCAAACGGGATAATTCCAGCGCTTTCTTACGCAGTTCAACAGGATCGCTTTTCAGATCAAGCACACCAAAAATAGAACACATACATGACTCCCAGTAATGACAGATTCGAACTCAGTGCCATTGATTTAGCATCAAAGTGCCATAGGAATTCAATATTATTTAATGAAAAAAGCCATCGACATGGTGTTTCGTTAATTTATGCGGTTTTTTGGTGTTGATTCGTCAAATTCATAGAAGGGAAAGGCCGGATTTTTAGTGATTACATAATCCGGCCAGAAAGAGAATCAGGCGTTTTCGAGCAATTGCTGTAGCAGCACACCGTTTAGCATCGCCCGTTTGACCAACGCGAACGCGCTGATAGCAGAAAGATGGTTGAGGCTGGAGACCTCAATCGGCAGATTATGACGAAATTCTTTCAGCACTTGCGTGTTGATGCAGCGTTGAATTGCAGGAAGTAGCGTCTTTTCTGCTTCGGTAATTTCACCGGCAATCACGACTTTCTGAGGATTGAACAGATTGATCGCGATGGACAGTGCTTTGCCGAGATTGAGCCCAGCCTGTTCGATAACTTCACGGGCGAGGGCATCACCTCGGTTTGCCGCTTTGCAAATCGTAGAAATCGTACAGTTATCGGTAGAAAGCTTGCTGGGGTAGCCCTGTCCCAGCAGGTGTCGTACGCGCTGTTCAATGGCAGCGTTGGCGACGACGGTTTCCAGACAGCCAAAATTGCCGCAGTGGCAGCGATCGCCGAGCGGATCGATCTGAATATGGCCTATCTCGCCCACGTTGCCGTTACTGCCAAGAAAAATTTTCCCGTTGACGAGAATGCCTGCGCCTGTGCCGCGATGGACGCGTACCAGAATAGAATCCAGCGAATCGTGGGTGGCACCGAAATAGTGTTCTGCCAGCGCCAGGCTGCGGATATCGTGACCGACAAAGCTGGTAACATTGAATTGGCGTTGCAGGTTTTCGACCAGTTGCCAGTTATCCACGCTGATGTGCGGCATATAGCGGACGATGCCCGCAACGGGATCAACCAGCCCCGGTAGCACAACGGAGATCGCAATGAGCTCGCGAATGCGGCGTTGATGGCTGGCAATAAAGCCGCCGATGGCCTGAAAGAGTGCGGCTTCCAGCGACTCCTGCGTTTTTTCTTGCAGTTCGTAGTGCGCTTCTTCCAGCGCTTTTCCCTGCAAATCATACAGCGCAATAGTGGCGTCGTAACGGCCAAGACGTACGGCGATGGTATGGAAAGGGCGGTTTTCGGTGATAATCGAAATGGCGCGTCTGCCGCCGGTGGAAGCTTGCTGATCGACTTCTTTGATGAGCCCACGTTCCAGAAGCTGGCGGGTGATTTTGGTGACGCTGGCGGGGGCAAGCTGGCTCTGTTCTGCTATCTGAATTCGTGAGATCGGACCCTGCTGGTCAATCAGGCGGTAAACCACCGCACTGTTTAATTGTTTAACCAGATCGACATTCCCTATCTGCGCTTGTCCGCCTGTGGTCATTAAGAAGTTACTCGCTTAGGTTTAACTCAACGTTGGGTAAACCTCATCGCAGTTTACCCAACGTATTTCCGCTTTACCCCAAGGCGTTTCTCGTTTTATCCCCAAACAGGATTACCGTTAACAAACGTCTTGAGAATGTGATAGTCACGGTCAAAGACGGTCAGGTTGGCCACTTTACCGCTTTCAATACTGCCTAACTGTTTATCGACGCCGATGGCGCGAGCGGGATAGAGCGTTGCCATCCGAATTGCTTCATCCAGCGCGATACCCGCGTGTTCGATGCTATTGCGTACGGCTTCGATCATGGTCAGTGCCGAACCGCTCAGAGTGCCGTGTTCATCGACACAAATACCATCGCGGTAGTATATGGTTTTACCAGCAAAAATGAACTGGTCAATATCCGCACCGGCCGGTGCCGTGGCGTCGGTCACCAGCACCAGTTTATCGCCCTTGATGAGTTTACTGTTGCGAATATTGGCCCAGTCAACGTGTCGTCCATCCGCGATAATACCGCAATAGACTTCCGGAGCGTCGTAAATCGCGCCGACCAATCCAGGTTCTCGGCCGGTCAGATACGGCATGGCGTTGAACAGGTGGGTAGCGAAACGAATACCGGCGGAAAAACCCTGCTTAGCCTGTTCCCAGGTGGCGTTGGAATGCCCTGCAGAGACGATAATGCCCGCGGCCGTTAGCTGACGGATAACCGACGGTTCGACTTCTTCCGGTGCCAGCGTGATTTTCGTAATGGCATCCGCGTTGGCGCACAGAAAGTCGACCAACTCTTGCGTGGGTTTGCGGATAAAAGCAGGGTCATGCGTGCCTTTCTTTAGCACATTCAGCCACGGACCTTCGAGATGCAGCCCAAGCGCCTGATGCTGATTCTGTGCCAGCCAGTCTCTCATCACGCTGATGCTGTGCTTCATAAATACATCACTGGAGGTAATCAGCGTAGGTAAAAAACTGGTACAGCCTGAACGCTCGTTTGCCTGCTGCATGATCTCCAATGTCTTGACGGAAATCGTGTCCAGCGAGTCGTTAAACTGCACGCCACCGCAGCCGTTCAACTGGAGATCGATAAACCCCGGGGCGAGGAATGCACCGCCTAGGTCGTGTTGTTCAATGCCAGCAGGAAGTTCGGCAAGTGGGCAGATTCGTTCGATCAGCCCATCGGCAATCACGACGGCGTGATTATCCAGAATCTGATGGCCGGTGAAAATCCGGCTATGGGTTAACGCGTACATCATCGACTCCCGCATCGGTTAGAGATTTTTCATACTTTCCGTTTCTAATTCACGGAAGTATTTAACGGTTTTTACCTTCAGCTCCATTGTTGAAGGCTCGTCACAAACCATAATGGCTTTGGCGTGAAGTTGCAGGCAACTGATGGTCCACATATGGTTAACATTGCCTTCTACCGCAGCCTGTAGTGCCTGTGCCTTGTTACGACCGGTCACCAGAATCATCACTTCCTCGGCATCCAGCAGCGTACCGACGCCCACGGTTAGGGCAAATTTAGGCACCAGACTGACGTCCCCGCCGAAGAAACGGGAATTCGCGATGCGGGTTTCTTCCGTCAGCGTTTTAATACGGGTGCGGGAAGCCAGAGAGGAGGCGGGCTCATTGAAGGCGATATGTCCGTCATTGCCCACGCCGCCCATGAAAAGATGAATTTTCCCGTAGGACTTTATTTTCTCTTCATAGCGGCGACATTCTGCTGTGATGTCTTCTGCGTTGCCGTTCAACAGGTTAATGTTTTCACGTGGAATATCAACGTGATTGAAAAAATTCTGATGCATGAAGGTATGATAGCTTTCTGGGTGATCGGTCGGCAGACCGACATATTCATCCATATTGAAGGTGATGACGTGTTTGAAGCTCACCAGTCCCGCCTTGTGCATGGCGACCAGCGATTTGTAGGCCTCCAGAGGCGAACTGCCTGTCGGCAATCCCAGAATAAAAGGGCGACCTGCACTGGGCTTGAAAGCGTTAATTTTCTCAACGATGTGGCGGGCGGCCCATTTTCCGACGTCGGCGGCGTTGGTTAAAGGAATGAGTCTCATCAGCGCTCTCCTGATTTTTAGTGGAATTAAATATGTTATTGCGTAAATCGCGCCAGCGGCGCGTTTTGTATATGCATTAAAATTAGTCTACTCCGTTTTTTTTAATCTTGAAATAAGTTAGGGTTTTATTCAGGTATAAACTTTTTGTATGCAGTTTTTTGGTGATTTTTATCACATAATTACGGGGTTTAATTTGTGTAGCGAATTATTTTTCTTACACTCCCCCTAAGAACCACCGCTGCCACATTTTTTCGACAATGGCATTTTTCGACAGCGACGTTCTTCGGCAGTGAAATTTATTGGCAGGTTTGTTTGCCCCACAACATTTCATTACCTCGCAAAGGTAAGAGAGGAAAAAGTGAGTACTCTGAGCTATTTACAAAAAGTCGGTCGGGCATTGATGGTGCCTGTCGCGACGCTGCCTGCTGCCGCTATTCTGATGGGGATAGGTTACTGGATTGATCCGGTTGGCTGGGGAAGCGAGAACGCGTTGGCGGCACTCCTCATCAAATCAGGTGAGGCGATTATCGGGCATATGGCGGTGCTGTTTGCCGTCGGTGTCGCGTATGGTATGTCGAAAGATAAAGATGGTGCGGCGGCATTGACCGGTTTTGTCGGTTATCTGGTGCTGACCACGCTGTGTTCGCCGGCCGTTGTTGCCATGATCCAACGGATCCCTGTTGAACAGATACCTGCTGCATTTGGCAAGATTGAAAACCAGTTCATCGGGATTCTGGTCGGTGTCATGTCCGCCGAACTGTATAACCGCTTCAGTCAGGTTGAGTTGCCCAAGGCGCTGTCGTTCTTCAGCGGACGCCGCCTGGTGCCGATTCTGGTTTCTTTCCTGATGATTCTGGTCGCGTTCATTTTAATGTACATCTGGCCGGTGATTTACAATGCGCTGGTATCGTTCGGTGAACACATTCAGCAGTTGGGTTCGGTTGGCGCAGGGGTTTATGCCTTCTTTAACCGCTTGCTGATTCCTGTTGGATTGCACCATGCGCTGAATTCTGTGTTCTGGTTTGATGTCGCGGGTATCAACGATATTCCTAACTTCCTTGCTGGACAACAGTCTATCGACTCTGGCAAAGCTGTCGTGGGGATCACCGGACGTTATCAAGCGGGCTTCTTCCCGATTATGATGTTCGGCCTGCCGGGAGCTGCGTTGGCGATTTATCATTGCGCGCGCCCTGAAAACAAAAGCAAAGTGGCCGGGATTATGCTAGCAGCGGCATTTGCCTCCTTCTTTACCGGGATCACCGAGCCGCTGGAATTCTCCTTCATGTTTGTCGCGCCAGTGCTGTATTTCCTGCATGCGCTGCTGACCGGTTTTTCCGTCTTTATCGCGGCCAGCATGCATTGGATTGCCGGATTTGGTTTCAGTGCGGGTCTGGTGGATATGGTGTTGTCCTCACGTAACCCGCTGGCTACTCAGTGGTACATGCTGCTTGCACAGGGACTGGTATTCTTCGTCATTTACTATGTGGTGTTCCGCTTTACCATCACTCGCTTCAATCTGTTAACGCCGGGGCGTGAACTGGCTGTGAGCGGTAGCGAAGCTGATGGCTATGACGTGAGTACGGAATCTTCGGGCGAGAAATCAAGCGATGCAGCTGTGTTAGCGCGAGGCTATTTGCAGGCGCTGGGCGGAAAAGCCAATCTGACGGGCATTGATGCCTGTATCACACGTCTGCGTTTAAACGTGGCTGATTCCTCTCTAGTTGATGATGTACAGGCAAAACGTCTTGGTGCGGCGGGCGTTATTCGTCTGAATAAGCAGAGTGTGCAGATTGTGGTAGGCACACAGGCTGAATCGATAGCGACCGCGCTGAAAGCTGAGTATGAAAAGATATAGTATGACAAGGCGTAATATGACGATGTTGATCGTTTAACGTGGTGTTATACCGATGACATGGATAGGGCGAGATAGCAATCTCGCCCTTTTTTTTCGTTATGAATAATTAAATGAAACTAACGGTTGTTTCCCAGCGTAGCTTGTTGGATCATTGTCGGTTATACGTCGTTTTAGCATTGAGGAATGAAGAATGAGTGAGGCTGAAGCCCGCCCAACCAACTTTATCCGTCAGATTATCGATGAAGATCTGGCGTCCGGTAAGCATGACCATATTCAGACGCGTTTCCCGCCAGAGCCGAACGGCTATCTGCATATTGGGCATGCAAAATCTATTTGCCTGAATTTTGGTATCGCGCGTGACTATCAGGGGCAATGCAACCTGCGTTTTGACGACACCAACCCAGTAAAAGAAGATATCGAATACGTTGAGTCGATCAAACGTGACGTCGAGTGGCTGGGCTTTTCATGGAGCGGCGACGTTCGCTATTCTTCTGATTATTTCGATCAACTGCACGCTTATGCGGTTGAGCTGATCGGTAAAGGGCTGGCTTACGTTGATGAACTGACGCCCGAGCAGATCCGTGAATACCGCGGTACGCTGACGGCACCGGGCAAAAACAGCCCTTACCGCGATCGTACCGTGCAGGAAAACCTGGCGCTGTTTGAAAAAATGCGTAACGGCGGATTTGCGGAAGGTACAGCCTGTCTGCGTGCAAAAATCGATATGGCATCGTCCTTTATCGTGATGCGCGATCCGGTGTTGTACCGTATTAAATTTGCCGATCATCACCAGACGGGCAACAAGTGGTGCATCTATCCGATGTATGACTTCACCCACTGCATTTCCGATGCGTTGGAAGGGATCACGCATTCGCTGTGTACGCTGGAATTCCAGGACAACCGCCGTCTGTATGACTGGGTGCTGGATAACATCACCATTCCTTGTCACCCGCGTCAGTACGAGTTCTCCCGCCTTAATCTCGAATACGCGATTATGTCCAAGCGTAAGCTGAATCAGCTGGTTGTGGAAAACGTCGTTGAAGGATGGGACGATCCGCGTATGCCGACCATCTCTGGTTTACGCCGTCGTGGTTACAGCGCGTCATCTATCCGTGAGTTCTGTGTGCGCATTGGCGTAACGAAGCAGGACAACAACGTGGAAATGGCCGCGCTTGAGTCCTGTATCCGTGACGATCTGAATGAGAATGCTCCGCGTGCAATGGCCGTGTTGGATCCGGTCAAAGTCGTGATTGAGAATCTGCCCGCCGAGCATGAAGAGTTTGTCGCGATGCCAAACCATCCGAACAAGCCGGAAATGGGCTCACGTCAGGTCGCATTTAGCCGCGAAGTTTACATCGATCGCGCCGACTTCCGTGAAGAAGCCAACAAACAATACAAGCGTCTGGTGCTGGGTAAAGAAGTGCGTCTGCGTAATGCCTATGTGATCAAAGCAGAGCGCATTGAGAAAGATGAGCAGGGCACCATCACCACGATTTACTGTAGCTATGATGCGGAAACGCTGAGCAAAGATCCGGCTGACGGCCGTAAAGTGAAAGGCGTTATCCACTGGGTTTCTGCGGCACACGCGGTACCAGCAGAATTCCGCTTGTACGATCGCCTGTTCAGTGTGGCCAATCCGGGGGCGGCGGACGACTTCCTGTCGACGATTAATCCAGACTCACTGAAAATTACGCAAGGTTTTGTGGAAGCGAGTCTGGCGCAGGCGGAAGTAGAGAAAGCGTATCAGTTTGAGCGTGAAGGCTATTTCTGTGCTGACCGTGTTTACTCCAGTGCAGAACATCTGGTGTTTAACCGTACGGTTGGACTGCGAGATACCTGGGTAGGCTAAGGCCACCAGTAGAAGACAAAAATAAAACCGCCTCGGCGGTTTTATTTTTTTATGCGGTCGATTTATCGTGTGGAATCGTGCAGGGTTTCATCCTCTCGGCAATCCCCTTCACTGCAATGCCCATAGAGATACAGACTGTGGTTGGACAGTTTGATGCCGTGTCTTTCTGCGATCTCGCGCTGACGTGCTTCGATATATTCATCGCGGAATTCAATGACTTTGCCACAGTCGAGGCAAATTAAGTGATCGTGATGATGCTGCTGCGTCAATTCAAAGACGGATTTGCCACCTTCGAAGTTATGACGGGTTACGATACCCGCATCATCAAACTGGTTGAGTACGCGATAGACGGTAGCAAGACCAATCTCTTCGCCCATATCAATCAGTTTCTTATATAAATCTTCCGCACTGACGTGATGGCAGACAGGGTCCTGTAACACTTCCAGTATTTTCAGTCTTGGAAGAGTGACTTTCAGGCCGGCCTTCTTTAATGCGGTATTGTTGTCAGTCATGCGGGTTTAATCCTGTTGCTTACTTATCAATGGAGGCTGCCTAGCCTATGACATCGGTCGGCTCAAAAAATGCAAAAGCGTCTCAATTATAGAACCGCGCATACAAAATGAAAACAAGCGAATGTTAACAATATTGTCCCCATTCACACTATTGGTATACAACGCAATTCGTTGTTGATGAATGAGGAAATGATGATGCACGTACAAAGCCGATGGGATTATTGTACAGGTTTACTGATAGAAGTTAAAAAAATGTATCAATTATTATGAAAGGTTTTACCTATCAATGCTATTTTGGCTCTGATAGGGATTATCAGAGCCAAAATGGCTTAGCCAACCAGTTCTTGCAGGTTCAGCTCATCGCTGATCTGTTTCACCCACGTTGTCACGCGTTCGCTGGTCAGTTCAGGCTGACGGTCTTCATCGATAGCCAGGCCGATGAAGTGATTGTCGTCGGCGAGACCTTTAGAAGCTTCAAAGTAATAGCCCTCTGTTGGCCAGTGGCCGACAATCGTCGCGCCGCGAGGCTCAATAATGTCACGGATGGTGCCCATGGCATCACAGAAGTATTCTGCATAATCTTCCTGATCGCCGCAGCCAAACAGGGCAACCAATTTTCCTGTGAAATCCACTTCTTCCAACGACGGGAAGAAGTCATCCCAATCGCACTGAGCTTCACCGTAATACCAGGTTGGAATACCCAGCAGCAGAATATCGAAACCTTCGAGGTCTTCTTTGCTGCTTTTGGCGATGTCATGAACATCAGCAACGTTGGTGCCTAACTGCTGTTGAATCGTTTTGGCGATGTTTTCAGTGTTGCCAGTATCACTGCCAAAGAATATTCCGATGAGTGCCATGAATTGAATAACCTCTTGATTCCTAATGGTATGGTGTAATATTTCACCCACTTATCCGTTAATAGTAACAGACACTCACATCGGGAGAAACTCGTATCGGTAAGGATGCGTAAATCAAGAGCGTATGAAATGCGAAGGTAAGTAAGAAAATGAAAGCATCTCTGCTGATGCTAAATTCCCTATAATGAATAGGGATTATGTTATCGTCTGAGATTATGCGCACATTCCCTTAATACAGTTGCGGCTATTTACTTATAACGGCGTTTCATTTTTTATGAATATGCTTTTTATTTTATGGTTTGTTTCGATTGTAATTAAAAGCAGACTTCTGTTTGTGAGGAATAAAAATCACGGAGCGGTACATTGCTATTCGTGGGAATTAAAATGCGTACAAAAGATAATGTTTTTATAGAATTGAAAACCTGTAACAGTTCGCGGGAATATTCCTAATGAACGGGAATAAGAATTATAACCATTTGCAGCTGAAACGATGCAAGCATGTAAGAAATGGTTTTATTCTTTTGATGTTAAAGAATAAAATTAAATTTCATTCAAATTGCCTTTTCGCCTAATAGCCTATCCATGCCAACGCACGCAGGGCGTGGGCGCGCGGGGCATTTGCGTGCAACGCTATGATTAAAATACTTATATCTATAAAAATAAGTGGGTTTATTCTCAGTATGAAAAATTATATTAAGAAATATAGCGAGAACGCTAAACATTCTCTGTATTTAGCCGATGAGTTAGCGTGATTTTTGAGTTTTCAACTCGGTGAAATGTGAACGCTAGGGAGAAGTGGCTTGTTTCATGGTGTGAATTTTCTGATTCATATCGGTTGATTAGCGATAAAAATCTTTTTAACCATTTTCCTGATTTGGAGTGAGCTATGAAACTTATAAAAAATATTGCCATTAGAACCGCTATGCTATGGGTGCTGGGCATTTTTTGTGTTCTTTGGGGGGCGTATCAATATATACCATGTTCTCTTTTAAAGAGATGACGGCGACCTCGAAAACCAGCACCTTGCTGGTTCAGAACATGAATTTTATCAACCAGGGTAACGATCAATATTTCCGTATGGTAACCCGTCTGGCGCGTGCAGTTGACGCGCGTCGCAGCGGTGATAATGCCACCGCAGATAAAGAGCAAGCTTCTGCACTTGTTGCGCTGGATAAACTGAAATCTGATTTGGTGGCGTTTAATGCTATCGATCATGCGGGTCTGGATGCTGCGCTGGTACAGGCCGTTAGCCGTGACTGGAATAACCTGGTTGTTCAGGGCGTTGAACCGCTTTATCAGAAGGCTGTTGCCAATGCGCTGGATGACTACCAAAATCAGGCTAAAAACGTTGTGCCGCCATTGAGTCGTCAGTTTGGCGCTTCTCTTTCCGCATTCAGTAACGCCAGCGCGGAAAAATTCGATGCCGCAGGTGTTCGTTTTGAACAAATCACCACGATTGGACAGAACATTTTGCTGAGCGGGTTGGTTATCGGCCTGATCATGCTGTTCCTGACCGACCGCTATCTGGTGGTGTGTCTGGTTCGTCCGTTAAACGATCTGCGCTATCACTTTAGCGTGATTGCTTCCGGCCACCTGGGCAAGCCGATTTTGGACTTCGGTAACAACTGCGTGGGTCGTTTGTTCCCACTGCTGCGTGAAATGCAGGGGAGTTTGGCTAGCACGGTTAGCACGATCAGAAACAGCACGGATTCCATCTATCAGGGCGCTTCTGAAATTGCCGCGGGCAACAACGATCTGTCTTCACGTACCGAAGAACAGGCTTCTGCGCTGGAAGAAACCGCAGCGAGCATGGAGCAACTGACGGCGACGGTGAAACAGAACGCCGAAAACGCCAACCACGCCAGCCAACTGGCATTGCAAGCCTCGACAACGGCGAAGAAGGGCGGTGAAATCGTTGAGAACGTGGTGAAAACCATGGCGGAAATCTCCGGCAGCTCAAGAAAAATCGCAGAGATCACCACCGTGATTAACGGCATTGCGTTCCAGACTAACATTCTGGCGCTGAACGCGGCGGTAGAAGCGGCGCGTGCGGGTGAACAAGGCCGTGGGTTTGCCGTGGTGGCGGGCGAAGTCCGCAGTCTGGCGCAGCGCAGTGCGCAGGCGGCGAAAGAGATTGAAGGGCTGATTTCTGAGTCTGTTCGCTGTGTAGATACCGGCTCCAATCTGGTTAGCGATGCCGGTGACACCATGCAGGATATCGTCCGTGCGGTCACCAACGTAACAGATATCATGGGTGAAATTGCGTCGGCATCGGAAGAGCAGAGCAAAGGGATTGCACAGGTGGGTCAGGCCGTGGCGGAAATGGACAGCGTAACGCAGCAAAACGCCGCGTTGGTTGAACAGGCCTCGTCAGCAGCCTTGTCGCTGGAAGAGCAGGCGGCGTTGTTGAACCAGACGGTGTCGCTATTCCAACTGTCCGATACGCAGTCAGGGCTGCAAGTGGCGGCAAAACCGGTGCAGAAAATGCCGGCGATTGCCCCGCGTGCCGGCAAAGCGCTACCACCCAGTAACGACAACTGGGAAAAATTCTAAGCGTCGTTTTAATCTGAGATAGCGTGTTTAATCTTGGGTAAACGTTCAGGCGGCGTCAGAAATGGCGCCGCACAAGATGTGAATGTTTAAGTTATGTGAGTACTACGTTATATAAATAGCCGGTTACGTCAATCAGGACTGCTGTTCGGCCAACTGCGCCAGCAGCATCTCTTCAATCAATTCACTGCGGCTAATGTTTCGCTCTTCAGCAAGGCTGTTCAGAATATCGACGGCGTCGCTGTTAATCTTTAATTCAACACGGCGCAACCCACGAACTTTGTCGCGACGTAGTTGATTACGCTTGTTAATTCTTAGTTGTTCGTCACGCGTGAGCGGGTTGGTCTTGGGGCGGCCCGGACGACGCTCGTCTGCGAACAGATCCAGCGTGGTGCGATCCGTTTGTTCTTTTGCCATAAGTAATGATACTGCAAGGTATTCGGACCAAAATACACCGCGCTGTCCGTCTTGTTCAAAAGATAAAACCGATGCCTATTCTCACCCTGCTACAGGATTGTCAGGTGGCGGTTTTCTATCTGTGAAACATGTCGGGAAGTTATGCGTGCATTTTGATGAAGTGGTTACAATGCTTGTGGCTGAATCAGCCGTCCCTCTACTGCGGGCGCCATCATACCCTAGCCGCACTGGCGGCGACAACGGTTAACTGCCGCCGTTATCATGAATCCGCCAGTGTCAGTGTCGTCTGGTTAATTCGTGTCCAGAAAACGGTGAATAGCGCGCAAAACCGCATCGGGTTTTTCTGAGTGAACCCAGTGACCTGCACCGCTGACCACATGCGCACGCGCCGCCGGGAATTGACGCAATAGCGAATCGCGGTAGGAATCGTCCAGATAGGGAGAATCGCCGCCGCGAATGAATAGGATTGGCCCTTGCCAAGCCGGAACCTCTTGCCAACCCACGATGTTTTCGTACTCATCCCACAAAACGGGTACGTTAAAACGCCACTCTCCCTGTTGGAAGGATTTCAGCAAAAACTGAATCACGCCGTCTTCCTTTATATGCTGGCGCATGAGTGTTGTCGCTTCCGTGCGTGATGTCACGCCCGCTTCCGTTACGGCACGCAGTGCGGCAAAGATAGTGTCGTGGCGACGCACCTGATAATCCACCGGCGCGATATCAATGGCGACCAGTTTGTCCAACCGTTCGGGAATGAGTGCGCTGAGCGCCATGGCGACTTTTCCGCCCATCGAATGCCCAATAACGATAGCGCGTTCGATGTTCAGTTCATCCAGTAATGCCAGCACATCCTGCGCCATCGCGGGGTAGTTCATTTGCGATGAACGTGGCGACAAACCGTGATTGCGTAAATCGATTTGCAGAATGTCATGCGTATTTTGCAAATCCCGGCCCAATACGCCAAGGTTATCTAATGTGCCAAACAGGCCATGAATCAGGACGACAGGGAGCTTATCTGTGGGCTGGTGCGCATTTTGCCAGCGATGATTCAATTTCATGGTGAAGTTCATTCAGAGAGACATGGGCTTAGGGTATCATGACTTTAGAATCAATGTTGTCGCTGAAGGAACAGTATAGCCACTCGAAGGGATGTGAAAGGCATTGGGGCATAGTCTGACTTTTGCTATTGTCCCACTATGCCGCTGTTCGATAATGTTTGAACGCCTGTATAATCCTTTTGATTTGAGTCATCTACCCATAGATGTCGGGTTACAGAAGGGAAACGTCTCTGTAATTTGTATGGTAATGGGTAAAAACAGCACTGGATAAAGATGAAAACTATTGAAGTCGACGAAGAGCTTTATCGTTATATTGCCAGCCACACACAGCATATTGGTGAGAGCGCATCGGATATTTTACGGCGTATGCTGAAATTTACCGCTGGGCAGCCTGTCACAACGCCAGCGGCTGTTGCAACAACGACGACGTCTCAGCCTGCCGCTGCGCCGAGCCCGCGCGATCGGGTACGAACCCTGCGTGAGCTGCTGCTGTCGGATGAATACGCTGAACAGAATAAAGCCATCAACCGCTTTATGCTGGTTCTGTCCACGCTGTATACCTTATCGCCGCAGGAATTTGCTGCCGCGACAGAATCCCTTCATGGCCGCACCCGAGTTTATTTCGCGGGCGACCAGCAAACGTTGCTTCAGCATGGCACGCACACCAAGCCCAAACATATTCCGGGCACGCCATACTGGGTGATTACCAACACGAATACCGGTCGTAAACGCAGCATGGTTGAGCACATCATGCTGACGATGCAGTTCCCAGCGGAACTGACAGAAAAAGTGTGCGGAACCATCTAATTATTTATCAACTATTTATCTAACTACAGCGTTAGGGAGAAGCGCCAATGGCTAATCACCCAAGGGCCGGACAGCCTGCCCAGCAGAGCGATTTGATTAATGTGGCACAGTTAACGTCACAATATTATGTGCTGCGCCCGGAAGTCGGCAACACAGCGCACGCGGTGAAATTCGGTACGTCTGGCCATCGCGGTAGCGCGGGGCGCCATAGCTTTAATGAACCGCACATTCTGGCAATTGCGCAGGCGATTGCTGAAGAGCGTAAAAAGCAAGGTATCAGCGGTCCGTGCTATGTCGGTAAAGATACTCACGCGCTCTCCGAGCCAGCGTTTATCTCCGTGCTTGAGGTGCTGGCTGCCAACGGCGTGGATGTGATCGTTCAGTTGGATAATGGTTTTACCCCAACGCCTGCGGTGTCTAACGCGATACTGGTTCACAATCGTCAGGGCGGTGCGCTGGCGGACGGCATTGTGATTACGCCGTCCCACAACCCGCCGGAAGATGGTGGCATCAAATATAATCCGCCAAACGGTGGCCCAGCAGATACCAACCTCACCAGCGTCATTGAGACGCGCGCGAATGCGCTGCTGGCGGATGAACTGCGTGACGTGAAGCGTATTACGCTGGATCAGGCGTTGAAAAGCGGACACGTCCATGAACAGGATCTGGTTCAGGCGTATGTCGAAGGGCTGGCTAGCGTGGTGGACATGGCGGCGATTCAACGCGCTGGCCTGAAGCTGGGCGTCGACCCGCTGGGTGGTTCTGGCATTGCCTACTGGCAGCGTATCGCAGAGCACTACAAGCTGGATTTGACGCTGGTGAACGATGCCGTCGATCAGACATTCCGCTTTATGTCGCTGGATCACGACGGTGTGATCCGTATGGACTGCTCGTCAGAATTCGCGATGGCTGGGCTGCTGGCGCTGCGTGACAAATTCGATCTGGCGTTTGCTAACGATCCTGACTATGACCGCCACGGTATTGTTACCCCGGCAGGGCTGATGAACCCGAACCACTATCTGGCGGTGGCGATCAACTATCTGTTCCAGCATCGCCCACTATGGGGGCAGTCTGTTGCCGTCGGCAAAACGCTTGTATCCAGCGCAATGATCGACCGCGTAGTGGCAGATTTGGGTCGTAAGCTGGTGGAAGTGCCGGTTGGTTTCAAATGGTTCGTTGACGGCCTGTATGACGGCAGCTTTGGCTTCGGTGGCGAAGAGAGCGCGGGGGCGTCTTTCCTGCGTTTCGATGGCACGCCGTGGTCGACGGACAAAGACGGCATTATTCTATGTCTGCTGGCGGCGGAAATTACGGCCGTGACGGGTAAAAACCCGCAGCAGCACTATGATGAGCTGGCACAGCGCTTTGGCGCGCCGAGCTACAACCGTATTCAGGCTTCTGCGACACATGCACAAAAAGCTGCGCTGTCTAAGCTGTCGCCTGAGCAGGTATCGGCGAGCACGCTGGCGGGCGATCCGATTACCGCACGCCTGACCGCTGCGCCGGGGAACGGGGCATCGATTGGTGGCCTGAAAGTGATGACGGAGAACGGCTGGTTTGCCGCGCGTCCTTCTGGTACGGAAGAAGCCTACAAGATCTACTGTGAAAGTTTCCTTGGGGTGGAACACCGCGAGCGTATCGAGAAAGAAGCGGTAGAGATTGTTAGCGCGGTTCTCGCAACGGCTAAATAAGTGAAAAGGCGCTGCTTGCAGCGCCTTTCAGACTGCTGACAAAGTCCGCAGAGCGGGTGTAACGGATAGATCGTAAAGACGCTGCAAGTACGTCCATGTAAGCTCGAGTTGCGCAGATATGAATCTCATCCCTGAGATTCACCCTTTCAGGGCCGTCGCAAGCGACGTTCAAAAACGTTCCTGACGTTTTTGTCCCTGGCGCAAACGCTTTACTCTTCTATTCCGTTACTCCCGTTTTCATTCGGCAAATAGGTTTTTCAACGGTCTGCTTTTTTAATCTTGTACGGACAGAAAACGCAGAACGCCTTTATCCCAAGGCGACCAGCAACGCTCCCACAGAAATCAGCGCAACGCCAGCTCCTGCCATCAGCGAAATTTTTTCTCCCAGCAGTATGACCGCCAGCACGACGGCGAAGACTACGCTGAGTTTATCGATCGGCGCGACCTGTGCGACGTTACCGTTCTTCAACGCGACAAAATAAAATAGCCACGACAGTGCACCCGCGACACCGCTGAGCACAATGAACAACAGCGCTTTCTTGTTAGCAATAACTTCACCGACCAGCGCCAGCTTACCTTGCGCAACCACCACGCCCACCAGAAAAAGTGCCATGATGACGGCACGAATCGCAGTCGCCGTATTGGCGTCCAAATTCTGCAAACCAATCTTGCCAAATATCGCAACCATCGCAGCACATACAGCAGACAGCAAAGCGTAAATTAACCAACTACTCATGACGACGTATTCCTGAAGAAAAGACAAGCGCGTGCAGCGGGAGGGATTCTCCACGGACGTCGCCTGATACAGAAAGATGATTTTACGGCATAAAACGGTAGCCGATAGCGGTTTCAGTCAAGAGATGGCGCGGTCTTGCGGGATCGCTTTCCAGCTTCTGGCGCAGATGTCCCATATAAATACGCAGGTAGTGGCTGTGCTCGACGGCGTTTGGCCCCCAGACCTGCGTCAGGAGTTGGCGCTGTGTTAGCACTTTACCGGGGCTGGCGAGTAATGTTGCCAGCAGGCGAAATTCGATGGGCGTGAGGTGCAGTTCCTGACCATCACGATTCACCTGCCGGTTAAGCAAATCGACAGTAATATTACCGAAACTCACCAGCGGCGTTTCCTGCTGCGTATTGCTGTGGCGACGCAGCGCGACGCGCAACCGTGCCAGCAGCTCGCCGATGCCGAACGGTTTTGTCAGATAGTCATCGGCACCGGCATCCAGCGCGTCTATTTTATCCTGCTCGTCTGTACGGGCAGACAGCACAATCACGGGCAGGCTGCTCCATTGACGTAAATCGCGGATGTAGTCGATACCGTTGCCGTCCGGCAGGCCCAAGTCGAGAATAATCAGATCGGGTTTGCGCGTGGCCGCTTCCAGTAGGCCGCGCTGCATCGTTTCGGCGTCAAACACGCGACAGCCTTCGCCTTCCAACGCTTGACGAACGAAACGACGGATCTCTTTTTCATCTTCAACGATCAGAATAGTGGCCTGCAATGGGTTCAGTTCTCCTCAATATCTTCTGGTTCGAGATCCGGCGGTGCCGATAGCGGTAGCGTGAAATGGAAAGCGGCACCGCCACTTTCCGCATTCGTTGCCCAGATACGGCCACCGTGAATTTCCACAATTGCCCGACAGATCGCCAACCCCAGCCCCACGCCGGGAATCGATGACTCTTTGTGACCACGGGAAAATTTATCAAAAATCATGCTTTCCTGGCCGTGTTCAATCCCCGGGCCATTATCCTGCACGATGATTTCCAGTGCGCTCTCTTGTGCATCGGGCTGCGAGGCCGTGCTCTCTGAAATAAGGCTTGCGGGGATAACGCGTGCTGAAATCGCGATCGTGGCCTGCTCTCCAGCATACTTCAGCGCATTCTCCAGCAGATTAATGAATACGCGCTCCACCAGCCCGGCATCACAATAAACCAGAACCATCTCATCAGGTAGATTAACCTGAATGGTGTTTTTTGCCAGTGCGCTTTCCAGCTGTTGCAGGGCACTGCCGATAAGCTCCTCTGGCGTTTGCCACTCTTTGCGCAGGTTAAAACCATCCGACTGAATGCGCGCCATATCGAGCAGATTATTCACCAGTCGCGTGGTGTTCAAAATATGCTGGCGAATCTGGTTGGCCTGTTGGGCATAAGGCGACCCCTCGCTTGCCAGATTCAACGTCAGAATCTCGGCCTGACCAAAAAGGACGGTCAGCGGTGTACGGAGGTCGTGCGAGAGTGCGGCAAGCAGCGAGTTACGCAACTGCTCACGTTCGGCATCCAGCCGGGCATTCTCCGTGCTTTGCACCAGATGCAGACGCTCCAACGCATTGGCAATCAGTACGGTAAAGGTTTCCAACAGGCGCTGCTGTTCGGGAATCATCAACTGCCGAGCGTTATTAGGTTCGATCGCCAGCACGCCGAAGATTTGCTGCGTGGTGGCGAGCGGCAGAATCTGATACGACACGCCGGGCAGGGTGGAGGTTCCCGCTCCGGCAGGTGCGCGGTGATCGAAGCTCCAGCGGGCAATAGCATGATCGACAATCAACTGCTGACTATCCCGTGCGGGTTGCGGTAGCTCGGACGAGGTATGATGCAGGCTGTCGGCAAGCAGAACGGCGATCCTAGCCTGAAACGTCGTGCTGAGAAAATGCTGGCTGGCTTCGACAATATCGGTACTGGACAGGCTACGGTTCAGTGCCTTGGACATCTCATACAGATGGCGGACGCGCTGTTCGCGATAGCGGGCGACTCTGGCCTGATAGCGTACGCCAGCGGTCAGATTACCGACCAGCAGGCCGACGCCGAGCATCACGGCAAAAGTGACCAGATATTGTGCATCCGATACGGCAAACGTGCCGCGTGGCAGAATAAAGAAGAGATCGAAACTGGCGACGTTGATGACGGCGGCGAACACCGACGGCCAGCGACCAAAGAAAAGCGCAACCACCACCACGGCCAGCAGATAAATCATCACCAGATTGACCGGCTCTAGCATGGCGAACGGCGACCACGACGCGAGCAGGGTAATAAAGGCGCACAGCAGCGTGGCGAGCCCACAGCCAAACAGCTGCATACGCCATTTTTCTACCAGCCCGCGGGCATCAGGCGTTTTAATTGGCGCGGCTGGCGTATCATCCTGCACGGCCACCACCACCAGATCGAGATCCGGCCCCAGCCTGCCGAGCCGTTCGGCAAAGCGGGTGCGCCACCACCAGCCGAAGCGCTGCTCGACATGGCGGCCAATAACGATTTTGCCGAGATTGTGTTCACGCGCATAGCGTAGGACGGCAAGCTCTTCGTCGGGTTCGGACAGCGTAACGGTTTCTGCCCCTAAATCCTGTGCCAGCTTGAGCGCCCGCAAGATGGCGCGTCGCTGCGGTTCCGGCAAGCGGTGCAGACGCGGCGTTTCAACGTAAACGGCGTGCCAGGCGCTGCCCAATCGTGCCGCCAGCCGCGCTGCCGTACGCACCAGTTTTTCATTGCCCGTGCCGTGGCCAATGCATAACAGAATGGCATCGCGCGTATGCCAGACTTGCTCGCGGCCTTTCCCAGCTCGCATGGCGCGCATTTGATCGTCAACCCGATCTGCCATGCGCCGCAGCGCCAGTTCACGCAGGGCGATCAAATTGCCTTTACGGAAAAAATTCTCGACGGCACGCTCGGCCTGAAGCGGCAGATACACTTTGCCTTCATTCAGGCGCTGGCGCAGATCGTCCGGCGGCAGGTCCACCAAAATAACTTCGCTGGCCTGATCGAAGATCGGGTCCGGTACGGTTTCTCTTACGCGAATCCCCGTAACGCCGCCGACCACGTCGTTCAGGCTTTCCAGATGCTGAACGTTCACTGTGGTAAAGACATCGATACCGGCATCGAGCAGTTCCTGCACGTCCTGCCAGCGTTTGGGATGGCGAGAGCCGTTGACGTTACTGTGCGCCAGTTCGTCGATCAGAATCAGCGCCGGACAGCGCGCCAGTGCGGCATCCAGATCGAATTCAACCGTGTGGCGACCGTGATGGCGAAAATGCCTGAGCGGCAGCAGCGGTAAACCCTCCAGCAGCGCGGCGGTTTCGCTGCGGCCGTGGGTTTCGACCACGCCGACAAGAATATCTAATCCCTGCGCCCGCAGCCGCTGGGCTTCCTGCAACATGGCATAGGTTTTCCCGACGCCCGCGCAGGCACCAAAAAAGATCTTCAGCTTGCCACGCGGCGGCGCACCGACCTGTGCCAACAGGCTATCGGGATCCGGGCGACGATCTTCACCGTCAATCATGTTCTATCCCTTATTAGCGCGGCCTGAACGGTGGTCAGCCCGCAGCAAAGACGGCGGGGAGTCTGGCTCCCCGTATATACCCTAAATAATTCGAGTTGCATGACAAAACGTGAGCGTTTTGAACAACGCTCTGCGTTGGTCCTTTAGGACAAGGCCGCATGGCCTTGTAACGCGGCAACCGCGCGACAAATTCGTCGGGAACGAATTTGACCAGCCAACGGCTGGCCTCCGGTGAGAGACAGGATGTCTCTCATTTCATCCCCAGGAGCTTACACAAGTAAGTGACTGGGGTGAGTAAGGGCAGCCAACGCACAAGCAGCTTGAAGTATGACGGGTATAATGATTAATAGTAACGCACTGTCGATTACGGCAGGGGCTTTTCCTTATCCAGCGCCAAATTCAGCAGTAGAACATTGACCGCTGGCTGCCCAATAAACGCGGGCTTGCTGGTCTCAGTAAAGCGATCGATTAATTGCTGTACCTGCTGGAGCGACATCCCTCTGGCCTGCGCGATATAGAGTGCCTGATAACGTGCTGCCTCTGGGGAAATCTGCGGATCGAGCCCGCTGCCGGAGGCCGTCAACAGTTCAGCAGGCACTGGCTGTTGGTTGCCGATCGCCTGATGCCAGTGAGCGGCGCGTTCACCGATCAGTTTATCCAGCGCCGGATTGCTGGCGGCCAGATTGCTACCGCCGGACGCCAGTGCGTTATACGGGGCATCTGACGTGGCCGACGGACGCCCCTGAAAATAGCCCGCCCGACTGAATGATTGCCCGATCAGGGATGAACCGACGACGGCATTCTCACGGTAAATCAGCGATCCGTTTGCCTGTGTTGGGAACAGCCACTGTGCCAACACCGTTGTCAGCAGCGGGTAGGCCAGACCGGTAAACAGCAACAGTAATAAGAATAAAAACAAAGAAGAACGTAAATAGCGCATAGCGTATACCCGTCAGTCCTTAAGCCAGATTCAGCCCGGTCAGTAACATATCGATGAGCTTGATACCGAGGAACGGCACCAGCAGCCCGCCAAGACCATAAATCCACAGATTGCGACTTAACTGTGCCGCCGCGCTCATGGGACGATAGCTAATCCCTTTGAGCGCCAGCGGGATCAGAAACACGATAATCAGCGCATTGAAGATCACCGCTGACAACATGGCTGACGTGGGAGAATGCAGTTGCATCACGTTTAGCGCATTGAGCTGCGGATAGGTGGCAGCAAAGGCAGCCGGGATAATGGCGAAATATTTCGCTACGTCGTTTGCGATACTGAACGTGGTGAGAGAGCCGCGCGTCATCAGCATCTGTTTGCCGATATGCACCACTTCGATCAGCTTGGTCGGGTTGGAATCCAGATCGACCATGTTGCCTGCTTCTTTCGCTGCCTGCGTGCCGGAGTTCATAGCCACCGCGACATCGGCCTGTGCCAGCGCGGGGGCATCGTTAGTGCCGTCGCCGGTCATCGCCACCAGCCGCCCTTCGGCCTGATACTGGCGAATCAGCGCCAGCTTGGTTTCCGGTGTCGCTTCTGCCAGAAAATCATCGACGCCAGCTTCTGCGGCAATCGCTGCCGCCGTGAGCGGGTTGTCGCCAGTGATCATCACGGTTTTGATCCCCATGCTGCGCAGTTCGGCAAAGCGCGCCTTGATGCCGCTTTTCACGATATCTTTCAGCTCCACCACGCCAAGCACGCGTTTGCCTTCTGCAACCACCAGCGGCGTGCCCCCGCTGCGTGCGACGTTGGACACGGCTTCTTCGACCTGATGCGGGAAATCGCCATTGTTTGCTTCAATGTAGCGACGCAGGGCATCGACGGCGCCTTTACGAATGGCACGCTGCCCAAAATTGACGCCGCTCATGCGTGTTTGGGCGGTAAAGGGAACAAAGGTGGCGTCCAGCGACGTTAAGTCCTGCTCCGGCAGATTAAAGCGCTGCTTTGCCAACACCACGATGCTGCGGCCTTCTGGCGTTTCATCGGCTAAAGAGGCGAGGCGTGCTGCGTCAGCCAGCGCCTGTTCGGTCACGCCCGGCGCGGGCAGGAAAGCGGAAGCCTGACGGTTACCTAGCGTAATGGTGCCGGTTTTATCCAGCAGCAGAACGTCGATATCACCCGCCGCTTCAACAGCGCGGCCGCTGGTGGCGATCACGTTAGCCCCCAGCATCCGGCTCATCCCCGCTACGCCGATCGCTGACAGTAAGCCACCGATGGTGGTCGGGATCAGGCAGACAAGCAGGGCGACAAGCACGGTCACGCCGACGACATCACCACTGTTATTCGCCTGTACGCCGAACCAGGAGAAAGGGTAGAGCGTGGCAGTCACCAGCAGGAAGATGAGCGTAAGCTCGATCAGCAGAATGGTTAAGGCGATTTCGTTCGGCGTTTTCCGACGCTGTGCACCTTCAACCATAGCAATCATTCGGTCGAGGAAGGTTTCACCGGGATTGACGCTGCACTGAATCACCAGCCAGTCGGACAGCACGCGGGTACCACCCGTAACGGAAGCGAAATCACCGCCGGACTCGCGGATCACCGGCGCGGATTCCCCGGTGATGGCGCTTTCATCGACGGACGCACCGCCTTCCAGCACCTCGCCGTCGCACGGAATGGTTTCACCCGCGCTCACCAGCACGATATCGCCTTTACGCAGGCTGTCTGCCGGTACCGATTCTGAACTGGCATCGTGATTCGGCGCGGAGAGCTTGTTAGCCCAACGGGTTTTCTTGACGCCTTTCAGCGCGTTTGCCTGCGCTTTGCTGCGACCTTCCGCCAGTGCTTCGGCCATGTTGGCGAACAGCACGGTAAACCACAGCCAGAGTGACACCAGCCCGGTAAACACGGCATTCCCTTCCGTTTTACCTGCCAGAATAGTCAGCCAGACGAGGGTGGTCAGCATACTGCCGAGGTACACCACAAACATGACCGGGTTGCGCCACTGTATGCGCGGGTCGAGTTTCTTCAACGCATCTTTCAGCGCCGAACGGATTAACGTTCTGTCAAACAGCGTTTGCTGTTTACGTTTGCCAACCTGGCGGGAGGCCTCACCCTGTTGGGTTGAGGTCGGTTCCTGTGTTGCCTGATGATTCATCGTGTGACGAGTCATAAAGAGTCTCCAGCCTTAGTGAGTCAGGCCGAACTGTAAATGTTCAGCAACTGGCCCTAACGCCAGTGCAGGGATAAACGTCAGCGCACCAATCAGCAGAACGATGGCGATGAGCATGCCGATAAACAGCGGGCTGCGCGTCGACAGTGAGCCTTTGCTTTCCGGCTGGCGCTTTTTCACGACCAACGAACCAGCAATAGCCAGCACGGGCACCATGACGGCAAAGCGGCCCAGCAGCATGGCGACAGCGAGCAGGACGTTATAGAACTGCGTATTGACGCTCAGGCCAGCAAACGCACTGCCGTTGTTGTTTGCGGCGGAAGACACCGCATAGAGCACTTCGCTAAAGCCGTGTGCGCCGGGGTTCAGAATGCCGCTGCGTCCCGCTTCCGTACTCAGCGCCAGCGCGGTGCCAAGCAGAACCAGTGCGGGCGGAATCAGAATCGCCAGTGCCGTCATCTTCATCTCATAGACTTCGATCTTTTTGCCCAGATATTCCGGTGAGCGACCAATCATCAGGCCGGCAATAAAGACGGTCAGAAGCACGAATAGCAGCATGCCGTACAGGCCAGAGCCGACGCCGCCGAACACCACTTCGCCAATTTGCATCAGCCACATGGGAACCATGCCGCCGAGAGCCGTGAAGGAGTCATGCATTGCATTCACCGCACCTGTCGAGGTAGCCGTGGTGACAACGGCATACAGGCTGGACGTCAGGACGCCAAAACGCGTCTCTTTGCCCTCCAGATTCGCGGCGTTGTCCGCGCCTAAGGCCAGCAGATGCGGGTTACCATTGATCTCCATTTTCATCACTACGGCAGCGGCGACGATAAAGATCAGCGCCATCGCCCACAGCAGCGCGTGACCTTGCCGCTTATCGCTGACGGCTTTGCCAAAGGCGAAGCACAGCGCAGTAGGGATCAACAGGATCGCCAGCATTTGCACGATGTTGCTCAGCGCGGTTGGGTTTTCAAACGGGTGCGCCGAGTTGGCACCAAAGAAACCGCCGCCGTTGGTGCCCAGCAGTTTAATCGCTTCCTGTGAGGCGACTGGCCCCATCGGCAGCGTTTGGGCTGCGCCGTCCAGCGTGGTCAGATGCTGGTAAGGCAGCAGGTTCTGCAATACGCCCTGACTGACAAAAAACAGCGCTAACAGCAGAGACAGTGGCAGTAACACATACAGCGTGATACGAAACAGATCGAGCCACGCATTGCCCAGCGTATCGACACAGCGACGGGAAAACGCGCGGATTAACGCGAAAGCCACCGCAATGCCACTGGCGGCGGAAAGGAAGTTTTGTACCGTTAGCCCGACCATCTGGCTCAGGTAGCTCAGCGTGTTTTCGCCGCTGTAAGCCTGCCAGTTGGTGTTGGTCACAAAGCTGATTGCCGTGTTCAACGCCAAATGCCACGACAGTCCCGGCATATTTTCTGGGTTAAGCGGCAGATCACCCTGCGCCATTAACAGCACAAACAGCACGAGAATGCCGATCAGGTTGAGCGTCAGAATGGCCGCCGCATACTGCTGCCAGCGCATCTCCGTCGTATCCAAAGCGAAAAGGCGCGCAGTACCCGCCTCAAACTTTTGCAGGAGCACACCCGTTTCGCCCTCAATCAGACGGGCCAGTACGCTGCCCAACGGCTGGGCGACGATCAGCACCGTGAGCAGCAGACCAAAGATCAGTAAAAAAGCGTCAGCGGCCATCAGAATTCCTCCGCCTTCAACAAGGCATAAACCAGATAGGCCAGTAATAGCAGCACGAGCAGGCCGCCTAAGACGATGCTAAGCGTCACAACACACCTCCAGAACAGAATAGACAGCGTCAGAGTAGGAAAACGCAGGAAAAGAAGGTGCAAATTTCCCGTCTGTGGGCGTAAAAAAAGTATAAAAATGGGATGAAAAGTAGGCAGTGGAGGCCGTAAGGGCGTTGTGGCGTCAGCAAAGCTGAAGGCGGCGATAAGAGAACATTAAAGAAGAGGGAGTAAAGTGATCCAATCTAAAACCATAAATTAACTAATGGTAAGTTTATTTTTAACCTTGCTGTAACTTAATGACGTGATGACGAAAAAACTGGCGATTATTTCATCTTTTACTGGTCAGATGAGTAGTAAACTTTCAGAAAAGGCGGTAAAATTTTAACCAATATCACAGTTCTTATTTTATCGTTATGAAAAGCGCCGCTGAACAAGGGTGCTTATCCCAGAGGAGGATCGTTATGTCGCTTTATACTACTTATCCCTTGCACCGTATTCTCCTGCGTCGCGCTGCCGTGGTTGCCATCGGCGTGCTGGCGTTACCGGTGATGCTGTTCCGCCGCGATCGGGCGCGTTTTTACAGCTATTTACACCGCGTCTGGCTGAAAACCAGCGATAAACCGGTCTGGATGGCGCAGTCCGAAGCTGCCGCCTGCGATTTCTATTAAGGCCAACGTCTAAGGTCTCTCGTGTTTATCCGCCATCTCCGGCAGATAAACACGAAAAATGAACCGGTGAAGTATAGGTTCAAGAATGTTTTGACGCGATTTACCCTTTTCCCTTCCCGCCTGCTCTTCCGTTATATCTCCCCAATCTTATGATTTATTACTTTATTCTTCGCTGCGACTGCACAGAATCGTGGTGAAATCCGCTATGCTGGTCAGAGGGTTTGCAGAATGCCAACGCACATGCAGCTTGAAATATGACGGGTATAAGGATAAATCATGACGCTCGAACTCATCCCTGTTGGTATCAGCGCCTGTCTGCTCGGTAATCCCGTGCGGTTTGATGGCGGGCACAAGCGTTTGACGTTTGCTGCTGAACAACTGGCACCCTATTTTCGTTTTGAACCGGTCTGCCCGGAAATGGCGATTGGTTTGCCAGTGCCGCGTCCGGCGCTTAGGCTGGTGCGAGAAGGGGAAAGCCATATCACGCTGCGTGCCAGCAATGGTTCGCCGCTGGATGTTACCCAGCAGATGACGGCGTTTTCCGCTGACAAAGTCAGTCAGCTTCAGCACTTATGCGGTTATATCGTCTGCGCCAAATCGCCGAGCTGCGGTATGGAGCGCGTGAAGGTTTACAATGAAACGC
The DNA here is from genome assembly GCF_009931295.1 of Pectobacterium odoriferum. NCBI lineage: Bacteria > Pseudomonadati > Pseudomonadota > Gammaproteobacteria > Enterobacterales > Pectobacteriaceae > Pectobacterium > Pectobacterium odoriferum. The sequence goes on from NZ_CP034938.1 coordinate 1,555,270, forward strand.
AAAAGGATGCGCGTAAAAGTGGTATCGGCCTGTTTACGCAGGAGCTGATGCGGCAAATGCCCTGGCTCCCGGTTGAGGAAGACGGACGCTTGCAGGATCCCGGCTTGCGGGAAAATTTCATTGAGCGCGTTTATGCGTTACACGAACTGAATCAGCTATGGCAAAACGGGCTGAGCCGTGGCGCGCTGATTGCCTTTCATAGCCGCTATAAACTCCTGCTGCTGGCGCATTCCCAGCCGGAATACCGCGAACTGGGGCCGTTTGTTGCGGGGATCGATAAGTGGGAATCGCTGGAAGACTACATTATTGAATACCGGAAACGGCTAATGAAGCTGTTGTCGACGCCTGCGACGCGGCGCAATCATACCAATGTGCTGATGCACGTGCAGGGCTACTTCCGACGGCAGCTTAATTCTCAGCAGCGACAGGAACTGGCGCAGCTCATCGATCGCTATCGACAAGGCTTGCAGCCGCTACTGGCACCTATCACGTTGCTAAAACATTACATGGCGGAATACCCCGATGCGTATCTGGCTCAGCAGCGTTACTTTGAGCCGTACCCCGAGGCATTACGCCTGCGTTACGGACACTAGTTTGACCGCCCGAGGAATGTCATGACCACCCATGTAGTCTGGCTACGCAACGACCTGCGCGTGACCGATAATCTGGCGCTGTACGCGGCCTGTCAGGATCCGAACGCCACTGTGCTGGCCGTCTTTATCGCGACGCCCGCACAGTGGGAAAAGCACGATATGGCACCGCGTCAGGCGGCCTTTCTACTGGAGAACCTGACGCTGGTACAGCAGGCGCTGGCAGAAAAAGGTATCCCGCTGCATTACCACGAATGTGCTGACTTTGCGGCGTCGGTTGACTGGCTGGTGCAGTTTTGTGCGCAGCAGCAGGCCACCGATCTTTTCTACAATTATCAGTATGAAATCAACGAGCGCCTGCGTGATAAGCAGGTGAAAGATCGGCTGGAGGGTAGCGTGGTTTGTCACGGTTATCATGACAGCCTGTTGTTACCGCCGGGTAGCGTGCTGACGGGCAACGGCGAAATGTATAAGGTGTTTACGCCCTTTCGTCAGGCCTTTATCAAACGTCTGCTGGAGTCGGATACGACGTGCGTACCGGCACCAGACGCGCGCGAGCCGATCGATAACATGGTGGAACTGGTGCCGTTCAGCTATCCGCAGCGTGAAGTGGACCGTGAGGATTTTCCTCGCGGTGAACGCGCGGCATTGCAGCAGCTGCGGCGTTTTTGTCGTGAACAAGTGCAGGATTACGACCAGCAGCGGGATTTTCCGGCACAGCCTGGCACCAGCAAACTTTCTCCGTATTTAGCGCTGGGGATCGTATCGCCGCGCCAATGTTTTAACCGCCTGCGTGCCGAATGCCCGGATATGCTAGAACGGCGTGAGGGCGGAGCATTCACCTGGTTTAATGAACTGGTCTGGCGTGAGTTTTACCGCCACCTGATTGTGTCCTGGCCGCAGCTGTGTAAACACCGACCGTTCACCGCGTGGACGCAGTGGGTTAAATGGCGGGAATCACCGGAGGATTTAGCTGCCTGGCAACAGGGGAAAACGGGCTACCCGATCGTGGATGCGGCGATGCGTCAACTGAATGAAACGGGATGGATGCACAATCGCTTACGTATGATTTGCGCCAGTTTTCTCGTCAAAGATTTACTGATCGATTGGCGTGAAGGCGAACGCTACTTTATGTCGCAACTGCTGGATGGCGATCTGGCGGCGAATAACGGCGGCTGGCAGTGGGCGGCGTCAACAGGCACCGATGCGGCGCCTTATTTTCGCATTTTCAACCCGACAACGCAGGGCGAGCGCTTCGACCCTGAAGGTCGGTTTATTCGTCACTGGCTGCCCGAACTGGCCGCCGTGCCGGATAAAGATATTCATCAGCCCCACCGCTGGGCTGACAAACACCACCATCAGCTTAACTATCCGCTGCCAATCGTCGACCATAAAACCGCGCGTCAGAATACGCTGGCGGCGTTTGAGGCGGCAAAAAATATCGGTATGGCGGATAACGATCGAGAAGAGAAAAGTAAGTATGCGTAATGTGGAACTGGAAAGAATCATTAACGAGAAACTGAGTACTGAGACGTTTCAGGACTACGCGCCGAACGGTTTACAGGTTGAGGGGCGTGCAGAGGTAAAACGTATTGTGACGGGCGTAACGGCCTCACAGGCGCTGCTGGATGCGGCGGTAGAAAAGCAGGCCGATGCGATTCTGGTTCACCACGGTTACTTCTGGAAAAACGAACCGCAGATTGTTTGTGGCATGAAGCGTAACCGACTGAAAACGCTGTTGCTCAACGATATCAATCTATATGGCTATCATCTGCCGTTGGACGCACACCCAGAGCTGGGGAATAACGCACAGCTGGCGGCGCTGCTGGAGATTCAGGTGCAGGGCGCGATCGAGCCGCTGGTGCCGTATGGCGAACTGGCACAGCCCATGACGGCCGACGCCTTTTGCCGCCGTGTAGAAAAACGGCTGGGGCGTAGTGTGCTGCATTGTGGGGATAATGCACCGCAACAGATACAGCGCGTGGCCTGGTGTACCGGTGGCGGTCAGGGCTTTATTGAACAAGCGGCCCGCTTCGGGGTTGATGCGTTTATTACCGGTGAAGTGTCTGAGCAAACCATCCACATTGCGCGTGAGATGGGGCTGCATTTCTTTGCTGCCGGACACCATGCCACCGAACGTGGCGGCATCCGAGCGTTGGGCGAATGGCTGGCGGCACAGCATGGTTTCGATGTGACATTTATTGATATTCCTAACCCTGCGTAATGGGTTGAAAGTCTTTGTACCGTACAGAAATGATGTCACATTTTTGATATTGGCATCGTTGTTGCTTAGCTGTTGAGAAGAAAATAGAACAGTAAGCCACGCTAATCATTTAGCCATGTTCACCATGACGGATAAAACGCGATTCAGGAGGAAAGATTGCAACGAGCACGGTGTTATCTTCTGGGCGAGAGGGCTGTCGTTCTGGAACTGGAACCGCCAATGTCGCTGGAGAGCCAGCAGCGGATATGGGGGCTTGCCGAGCGTCTGAACCATCATGAAGAGGTGCTGGAAGCGATTCCGGGCATGAATAATCTGACGGTGCTGTTGGCGCATCCGCAGCTGGTGGCGCTCGATGCGATTGAACGCTTGCAGCGCTGGTGGGAAGAGAGCGAATCGCTGGCGTTTGACCCACGCGATATCGACATTCCCGTCGTGTATGGCGGAGAGGCAGGGCCGGATTTGGTGGAGGTTGCGGCTCACAGTGGCCTGACAGTGAGTCAGGTTGTGGAAGCACATGCAGCTGCACAGTATGTGGTTTACTTTTTGGGCTTCCAGCCGGGTTTTGCCTACCTCGGCGGATTAAACGAGAAACTGCATATGCCGCGCCGCGCTGAGCCGCGCCTGCGCGTGGCAGCAGGATCGGTCGGGATTGGTGGCGCACAGACGGGGATTTATCCGCTGGCGACGCCGGGTGGCTGGCAGCTGATTGGCCGCACCTCGCTGAAATTGTTTAATCCACAAACGATGCCGCCAACGTTGCTGCGTCCCGGTGATAACGTTCGGTTTTTGCCACAGAAGGAGGGCGTATGCTGAAGGTTATCCATGCCGGATTACATACTTCGGTGCAGGACGGCGGTCGCGTCGGTTTTCGCCGTTTGGGTATCAGCCAGTCAGGTGCGCTCGATCTGCCTGCCCTGACAATGGCCAACCTGCTGGTGGGCAACGTGGAGAATGCTGCCGCGCTGGAAATTACGCTGGGCAAGTTTACCGCAACATTCACTACCGCCTGCTGGGTGGCGCTAACCGGTGCGGACTGTCATGCCGAACTGGACGGAAAACCACTCTGGACAGGCTGGCGTTTCGCCGTGAAGCCGGGACAAACATTGAAAATGCGTATGCCGCGTAACGGAATGCGTAGCTATCTGGCGCTGTCCGGCGGTGTGGATGTGCCGGAAGCGCTTGGTTCGCGCAGTACCGATTTAAAAGCCGGTTTTGGGGGTTTTGACGGACGTTTACTGATGGATGGCGATGAACTTCCGCTGGGAACGCCGACTCGTGAACTGACGCGAGAAGTCGGTATCAAGCAGTTGTTATTCAGCAATCGCGTGCGGGCCTTGCCGGGGCCGGAGTATCAGGAATTCAGTGAAGAGATGCAGGAATTGTTCTGGCGAACCGCCTGGCAGCTGAGTCCACAAAGTAACCGTATGGGCTACCGTTTGTTGGGCGCTGAACTACAGCGTGCCGCATTGCCGGGCAGCAAACCGCGCGAACTGCCATCGCATGGGCTGCTGCCAGGTGTCGTGCAGGTTCCACACAATGGTCACCCTATCGTACTGCTGGCGGATGCGCAGACAACCGGTGGCTACCCGCGTATTGCGACGGTGATTGAAGCGGATTTATTCCATCTGGCACAAATCCGACTCGGCGAGCCGATACATTTTATTCACTGTACGCAGGCACAGGCGCAAAAAGCGGCCGAAGAACAGCGACGTTACCTCGAACAACTGGCGTGGAGGCTGCATGATTATTGATCTGAATGCCGATCTGGGTGAGGGTAGCGAGCATGACGAAGCGCTGCTGAGGCTGGTGACGTCTGCCAATATTGCCTGTGGCTTTCATGCTGGTGACGCACAAACCATGCGTCAGTCGGTGCGTTGGGGAATTGGCTATGGGGTCGCGCTTGGTGCACACCCGAGCTTTCCCGATCGTGAAAATTTTGGCCGTAAGGCGATGAATGTGCCTGCGGAAATTGTCTTTGCACAGGTGGTGTATCAGCTTGGCGCGCTGAGTGCGATTGTTGCAGCTGAAGGGGGCACGCTGTCGCACGTTAAGCCTCACGGTATGCTTTACAATCAGGCTGCGTGTGAACCGGCGCTGGCCGATGCGATAGCCAAGGCGGTGAAGGTGGTGAATCCGGCGTTACGCTTAGTCGGTCTGGCGGGAAGCGAGTTAATCCGCGCTGGGCAACGACTGGGGTTGGAGACGCGTCAGGAAGTGTTCGCCGATCGCTGCTATCTGCCTGACGGATCGCTGGTGCCGCGCACGCAGGCGGGAGCGTTGATTAACAGCGATGAACTGGCGCTGGCGCAGACGCTGGAGATGATTCAACGCCAGCGGGTTAGGGCGATCGATGGCTCCTGGGTTAACGTACAAGCGGATACCGTGTGTATTCACGGCGATGGACAACACGCGCTGCTGTTTGCCCGTAAGCTGCGTAACTGCTTTAGCCAGCATCAGATCGCTGTTGCGGCGGCATAATCATTATTTTTGTATGACGGGGATAACCGATGAAAACCGTTTTGATCACGGCGTTTGAACCTTTTGAGGGCGAAGCGATTAATCCCTCATGGGAAGCGGTAAAAGACCTTCATCAGCGGGAAGTTGGCGGTGCGCGCGTGGTGGCCTGCCGTTTATCTTGCGTCTTCGATCTGTCGCTGGAACAACTTTACCGTGCGATAGCCGAATGGCAGCCGGAAGTGGTGATCGCGGTGGGGCAGGCGGGCGGTCGTACTGATATTTCTGTCGAACGCGTGGCGATTAATATTAATGACGCCCGCATTGCGGATAACCGGGGCAACCAACCGATTGATACGCCGGTGGTGGAAGGCGGGCCTGCGGCCTATTTTTCGACGCTGCCAGTGAAAGCGCTGGTGCAGGCATTGCGTGTGGCGGGTATCCCCGCGTCGGTGTCGCACACTGCAGGGACGTTTGTCTGCAATCATGTGATGTACGGACTTTTACACCAGTTACATCAGCAGGGCGATGTGGTTCACGGCGGATTCGTTCACATTCCCTATTCGCCGGAACAGGCTGCACGACACCCCGGTGAACCGAGCATGCCCACGCCGTTAGTCACGGCGGCGCTGGAAGTGATGATCAAGCAGTCGCTGGTGCAGCAGGTTGATGTGGCGGTGACTGGCGGCTCATTGCATTAATCTGGATCAGTTCTTCGTTTGGTTAATCACGCCCTATCCAGAGCGTCTGATTTTCAGGGAGTAAAGTATGCCAGAAGGACCGGAAATTCGCCGAGCGGCCGATAGGCTGGTTGAGGCCGTCGTGGGCAAAACGCTGACGCGTGTCTGGTTTGCATTTCCAGAATTGAAGCCATACGAGGCAGAATTGATCGGGCAACAGGTCAGGCAGATTGAAACGCGTGGGAAGGCGCTGCTGACCTATTTTAGCAACGATCGGGTGTTGTATAGCCACAATCAGCTCTATGGCGTGTGGCGAGTCGTGAATGCGGGTGAATCACCGGAAACGAAGCGGGATTTGCGCGTCCGGCTGGAAACGCAGGATCGCGCTATTCTGCTCTACAGTGCGTCCGATATTGAAATGCTGACGCCGGAGACGCTCTCGACGCATCCTTTCCTGCAACGTATTGGCCCTGATGTCTTGGATCTCTCTCTGACGTCGGAACAGGTGTGTGAGCGTTTGTTATTACCGCGCTTTCGCCGTCGCCAGTTTAGTGGGCTGCTGCTGGATCAGGCTTTTCTCGCCGGGCTGGGGAATTATCTGCGCGTTGAGATTCTCTGGCAGGCACAGTTAGCCCCCCAACATACGGCAGCTCAGTTGAATAAGGAACAGTTGCAGACGTTGAGTCAGGCGCTGCTGGAGATTCCCCGTTTGTCCTACAACACGCGTGGCACCGTTGATGAGAATCGACATCACGGGGCGATTTTTTCGTTCAAGGTTTTCCATCGTGAAGGGGAATGCTGTGAGCGCTGCGGCGAAATGATTGAAAGAACGATGCTGTCATCACGCCCGTTTTATTGGTGCCCGCATTGCCAGAAGTAATAATGTGAGTGATTTATGCGCAAGATGAATACGTTAATTCCAGAAATGATTGTCTCTGACTTACAAAAGAGTCTGGCGTTTTATTGCCACGTTTTGGGATTTCAGATTGAGTACGACAGGCCTGAAGATAAGTTCGCGTTCCTTTCTTTTCATGGGAGCCAACTGATGCTGGAACAGGATTATTTAACCGAATCGCCCTGGCGTGTGGAGCCTTTAGAACCGCCGTTTGGACGTGGTATGAATTTATCGATTGAGTGCCCGGATGCTCAGGCGCTGGCGGCGACGATTGAACGTGCGGGTTATACGCTACGCAGACCCGTAGAAACGTGCTGGTATCGCGATCATGAGGTGTACCACGGGGAAAGTAATTTTCTGGTACAGGATCCAGATGGCTATTTATTGCGATTCACGCAAAGTTTAGGTTGTAAGTCATCCCTTTAGTACCGTTATAAAAAAGGCCGGATGTGATATCCGGCCTTTTTACACGTACTGAATGGATTAGTCGTGTTTCAGATTGGACGTAAAGTCACGTTTGTCGTAGCCGGTATACAGCTGACGTGGACGGGCAATCTTGATGCCGTCGTCGTGCATTTCGTTCCAATGTGCAATCCAACCCACGGTACGCGCCATCGCGAAGATAACGGTAAACATAGAAGACGGAATCCCCATTGCTTTCAGGATGATACCTGAGTAGAAGTCCACGTTCGGATACAGTTTCTTCTCAATGAAGTACGGGTCGTTCAGCGCGATATTTTCCAGCTCCATCGCCACTTCCAGCAGGTCGTCTTTTCTGCCCAGCTCTTTCAGCACTTCATGGCAGGTTTCACGCATGACTGTTGCGCGTGGATCGTGGTTCTTGTACACGCGGTGGCCGAAGCCCATCAGGCGGAAGGAGTCGTTCTTGTCTTTTGCTCGTTCGATAAACGCCGGAATGTGCTCCACGCTGCTGATTTCTTCCAGCATACGCAGACAAGCTTCGTTCGCGCCGCCGTGCGCTGGTCCCCACAGCGAGGCGATCCCCGCGGCGATACAGGCAAACGGGTTCGCACCTGATGAACCTGCGGTACGCACGGTAGACGTCGAGGCGTTTTGTTCGTGATCGGCATGCAGGATCAGAATACGATCCATGGCACGTTCCAACACCGGATTCACAACATATTCTTCACAAGGGGTGGAGAACATCATGTGCAGGAAGTTACCCGCGTAGGACAAGTTGTTTTTCGGATAAACAAACGGCTGGCCCAGTGAGTATTTGTAGCACATCGCTGCAACGGTCGGCATTTTGGACAGCAGGCGGTAAGCGGCGATCTCACGGTGGCGCTCGTTGCTGATATCCAGCGAGTCGTGGTAGAACGCTGCCAGTGCGCCGGTAACGCCGCATAATACGGCCATTGGATGTGAATCACGACGGAAGCCGTGGAACAGACGGGTAATCTGCTCATGGATCATGGTGTGGCGGGTTACGGTGGTCTTGAAGGTTTCATACTGTTCTACCGTCGGGGTTTCGCCGAACAGCAGGATGTAACAGACTTCAAGATAATTCGATTTTTCAGCCAGTTGGGCAATCGGGAAGCCACGGTGTAGCAGGATACCTTCGTCGCCGTCGATATAGGTAATCTTGGATTCGCAAGATGCGGTAGAGGTAAAGCCGGGGTCAAATGTGAAGTAACCTTTAGAACCGAGGGGACGAATATCAATCTCATCATACCCCAATGTACCTGATAGGACATTTAGCTCAATTGGATCTTTACCCTCTAGAGTAAGTGTTGCTTTTTTATCAGCCATTTACAGTCTCCTTAGCGCTTTAATTTTAAATATTCTCACTGAAGAAATACCGTCATGCCTGTACACCGGGCGAATAATGGCCGGTGAAACTCTGTCGTGACACAGTCGTCAAATAGGATGCAGAGTAAGGCGGATAGCCGCATTCAGGATGAAAAATTCGTTCTCCAGGTAATTAACAATCTCCAGGTAATTAACAACACTCTGAATAGATTGTAGCCATTACCTATGATTTTTACGTGGACTCTCCCCACTGTTACATAAGTTACGCCAGTGTGGAAGTGTCGCCGTTGTGCTTTAACACATCATAAGGAATTCAATCCCCTAGTTGTAATTGAAATGTTGAACTTTTGTCAAATCAGATAATTAATTTTATATAAATTGTGAAATTCGTGATCTAAATCACTGTTCGGGGCAAATGTTACCAAACAGTTTGTATGGGAATTGTAATGGGAATGTGAAGTACCTATACTGCCGACAGGTCTCCGGAATCACCCTGCAGTAGGAGCACCCAGTATGAAAGGATTATGCGCTGTTTAGACACCGGAATGTCGATGTTTGAGCGCGTATCGTAAACCCACTTTTCAGGGCCGTAACTTTCATGCTGTCTGACCCCACATCAGGCCCGGAGGAAGAAACAATAATAAAAGCTGTGTGGGCAAATCCGTGAAAAAACAAAGACCTGTCAATCTGGAATTGCAGACGATCCAGTTCCCCGTTACTGCGATAGCATCTATTCTTCACCGCGTCTCCGGCGTTATCACCTTTGTCGCTGTCGGTATTTTACTGTGGCTGTTAGGCACTTCTCTTTCTTCAGAGGAAGGGTTCCTGCGCGCTGCAGAAATTATGGATAGCTTCATCGTCAAGTTTATCGTTTGGGGCATCCTCGTCGCGTTGGCTTATCACATTGTTGGTGGTATACGTCACCTGTTGATGGATTTTGGCTATATAGAAGAAGACTTTGCCGCAGGTAAGCGTTCTGCAAATATCTCATTTATTATTACTGTCGTGCTTTCAATTCTGGCTGGAGTCCTCGTATGGTAAGCAATGCTTCTGCGTTAGGACGCAATGGCGTACACGATTGGTTACTGATTCGCGCTTCCGCCATCGTCATTGTTCTGTATGTAATTTATATTATTGGTTTTATTGCTACGGCTGGCGACATCACGTATGAAATTTGGCGTGGTTTCTTCGCGATGGCCCTCACCAAAGTATTCACACTGCTAACGTTATTTTCCATTCTGGTTCATGCCTGGATAGGGATGTGGCAAGTGCTGACCGACTACATTAAACCGCTGGCCTTACGCCTGACTTTACAGTTGGCGATTGTGGTTGCGCTGTTGGTGTACGTCATTTATGGAACTATTGTGGTGTGGGGTGCGTGATGAATTTGCCAGTCAGAGAGTTTGATGCAGTTGTTGTTGGCGCGGGTGGTGCAGGTATGCGCGCCGCGCTGCAAATTTCCCAAATGGGCCTGTCCTGTGCCCTGTTATCGAAAGTGTTCCCAACCCGTTCCCATACCGTGTCTGCGCAGGGCGGTATTACCGTTGCGCTGGGCAACACCCATGAGGACAACTGGGAATGGCACATGTACGACACCGTAAAAGGGTCGGACTACATTGGCGATCAGGACGCCATTGAATATATGTGTAAAACCGGCCCAGAAGCGATTCTGGAACTGGAACACATGGGATTACCGTTCTCCCGTCTGGATGATGGCAGCATTTATCAGCGTCCGTTCGGTGGTCAATCCAAGAATTTTGGCGGCGAGCAGGCCGCGCGTACTGCGGCTGCGGCTGACCGTACCGGTCATGCCCTGCTGCATACGCTGTATCAGCAGAACCTGAAAAATCACACCACTATCTTCTCCGAATGGTACGCCCTCGATCTGGTGAAGAATCAGGATGGTGCGGTTGTTGGCTGTACGGCGATCTGTATCGAAACCGGTGAAGTGGTCTATTTCAAAGCGAAAGCGACCGTGCTGGCCACTGGTGGCGCAGGCCGTATCTACCAATCCACGACCAACGCACACATTAATACAGGTGACGGCGTGGGCATGGCGCTGCGTGCTGGCGTTCCGTTGCAGGACATGGAAATGTGGCAGTTCCACCCAACGGGTATTGCTGGTGCGGGTGTGCTGGTGACAGAAGGCTGCCGTGGTGAAGGCGGTTACCTGCTGAACAAGCACGGTGAACGCTTCATGGAGCGCTATGCGCCAAACGCGAAAGATCTGGCTGGCCGTGATGTGGTTGCACGTTCCATTATGATCGAAATTCGTGAAGGCCGTGGCTGTGAAGGCCCGTGGGGACCACACGCCAAGCTGAAACTGGACCATCTGGGTAAAGATGTTCTGGAATCCCGTCTGCCGGGCATTCTGGAGCTGTCTCGCACATTTGCTCACGTCGATCCAGTGAAAGAGCCTATTCCGGTTATCCCAACCTGCCACTACATGATGGGCGGTATTCCGACCAAAGTGAGCGGTCAGGCGTTGACGGTGAATGAGAAAGGCGAAGATGTGGTGATTCCAGGGCTGTTTGCCGTGGGTGAAATTGCCTGCGTCTCGGTTCATGGTGCTAACCGTCTGGGCGGTAACTCGCTGCTTGATTTGGTGGTATTCGGTCGCTCAGCGGGTATTCATCTGCAAGAGTCGTTGAACGAGCAGGGCGAAAGCCGTGATGCCAGCGAATCCGATATTGAAGCCTCGCTCGACCGTCTGAACCGCTGGAACAATACCCGTTCAGGGGAAGATCCGGTTGAAATCCGCAAGGCGCTGCAATCCTGTATGCAGAATAACTTCTCGGTCTTCCGCGAAGGCGATGCGATGGCGAAAGGGTTGGAAGAGCTGAAAGTGATTCGTGAACGCCTGAAAAATGCGCGTTTGGATGACACGTCAAGCGAGTTCAACACCCAGCGCATCGAATGTCTGGAGCTGGATAATCTGATGGAAACCGCGTATGCGACGGCGGTATCGGCTAACTTCCGTACCGAAAGCCGTGGCGCACACAGCCGCTTCGACTACCCAGAGCGCGACGATGAAAATTGGCTGTGCCATTCGTTGTATCTGCCGCAAACCGACAGCATGACGCGCCGTGAGGTGAACATGCAGCCTAAACTGCGTCCGGCGTTCCCGCCGAAAATACGTACTTATTAATCGCGGAGATCAAACGATGAAACTCGAATTTTCTATTTATCGTTACAACCCGGATGTTGATGATGCTCCGCGGATGCAGGATTATCAGTTAGAGGCGGAAGAAGGCCGCGACATGATGCTGCTGGATGCGCTGATGCTGCTAAAAGAACAGGATCCGACGCTTTCATTTCGTCGTTCCTGCCGTGAAGGCGTCTGTGGTTCTGACGGCGTCAACATGAACGGCAAAAATGGGCTGGCCTGTATTACGCCCGTTTCTGCGTTACGTCGCGGAAACAGCAAAATTGTTATCCGTCCTTTACCTGGATTACCGGTTGTTCGTGATTTGGTAGTGGACATGGGACAGTTCTATGCTCAATATGAGAAAATAAAGCCTTACCTGTTGAATAATGGGAAAAATCCGCCGGCGCGTGAGCATCTGCAATCGCCTGAACAACGTGCCAAGTTGGATGGGTTGTATGAATGCATCATGTGTGCCTGCTGTTCAACGTCTTGCCCGTCGTTCTGGTGGAACCCGGACAAGTTTGTCGGACCTGCGGGGCTGCTGGCAGCGTACCGCTTCCTGATTGACAGTCGCGATACGGAAAGTAAGCCACGACTGGACGATCTGGACGATGCATTCAGCGTTTTCCGCTGCCACGGTATCATGAACTGCGTCAACGTGTGTCCGAAAGGGTTGAACCCGACCAAGGCTATTGGTCATATTAAATCGATGCTGTTGCACCGTAGCGCGTAATGACTCGTCAGTACGTAACGTGTTATTGCATAAAGATTAAGTAGTAAAACATGTATCTCCCTCTGAAGTTGCTATTCTTCAGAGGGAGCGCAGGAAACCTTTAAAAACCGGCTTACGCGCCCGAACCGGTTTTTAAAGGTTCCTTAGGGGGGATGGATACCCTAAGCGTGTACCGAAGTACGACAAGTGAACCGTTTTTACGGCGAACAATATACGGATACTAATTACATGTTAACCACGGCGAAAACTGAAGCTTATTAGCTTAAGGGATCATAATGCAGAACGGCGCGATGAAGGCCTGGCTGGATTCCTCCTATTTGGCGGGTGCGAATCAGTCCTACATAGAGCAACTCTATGAAGATTTTTTAACCGATCCTGACTCGATCGAACATAGCTGGCGCTCTATCTTCCAGCAATTGCCTACGAGTGGGGTCAAACCGGATCAACTCCATTCCAAAACGCGTGAATATTTCCGCCGTCTGGCGAAAGACTCTTCGCGCTTTACCTCGTCAGTCACCGATCCCGATATTGATGCTAAGCAGGTCAAGGTATTGCAGCTGATCAATGCGTTCCGCTTCCGTGGACATCAGCAAGCTAACCTGGACCCGATCTTCCTGCGCCCGCAGGAACCTGTTGCAGAATTGGATCTGGATTACCACAACCTGACGCAGGATGATCTGCAGGAATCCTTCAATGTGGGGTCTTTTGCTATCGGCAAAGACACCATGAAGCTGGAAGATCTGTATGACGCGCTGAAACGCACCTATTGCGGTTCTATTGGTGCGGAATATATGCACATGACCAGTACGGAAGAGAAACGTTGGATCCAGCAGCGTATCGAATCGGTAATGGGGCAGCCGTCATTTTCTCTCGAAGAAAAACGCCGTTTCCTGAAGGAGTTAACTGCAGCCGAAGGGCTGGAGCGTTATCTGGGTGCCAAATATCCTGGTGCCAAGCGTTTCTCGTTGGAAGGCGGTGATGCACTGGTTCCGATGCTGAAAGAACTGATTCGCCATGCGGGTGCAAACGATACTCGCGAAGTGGTATTGGGGATGGCACACCGTGGTCGCCTCAACGTGCTGATCAACGTATTGGGCAAAAAGTCTCAGGATCTGTTCGACGAGTTTGCCGGTAAGCATAAAGAACACTTGGGCACCGGTGACGTAAAATATCATCAGGGCTTCTCGTCTGAATTCGAGACGGCTGGTGGTCTGGTGCATTTGGCGCTGGCGTTCAACCCATCGCATCTGGAGATCGTCAGTCCGGTAGTGACGGGCTCGGTACGTGCGCGTCTCGATCGCCTGAATAGCCAAAGCGGCCCGCGTGTTTTACCTATCACCATTCACGGCGATGCGGCAATTAGCGGCCAGGGCGTAGTGCAGGAGCTGTTGAACATGTCAACGGTGCGTGGCTACGAAGTTGGCGGCACACTGCGTATTGTGATCAACAACCGTATCGGCTTCACTACCTCTAACCCGCTGGATATTCGCTCAACCGAATACTGTACCGATATCGGCAAGATGGTGCAGGCACCGATTTTCCACGTTAACGCAGACGACCCGGAAGCGGTGGCGTTTGTTACGCGTCTGGCGCTGGATTTCCGTAATGAGTTTAAGCGTGATGTGTTCATCGATCTGATTTGTTATCGCCGTCATGGTCATAACGAAGCTGACGAGCCAAGTGCAACGCAGCCGATGATGTACCAGAAGATCAAGAAACACCCGACGCCGCGTAAGGTATACGCCGATCGTCTGGAGCAGGAAAAATCCATCACGCTGGAAGATGCCACCGAGATGGTCAACCTGTACCGCGATGCGCTGGATGCGGGTGAATGCGTGGTGGAAGAATGGCGTCAGATGGATATGCAGTCCTTTACCTGGACGCCGTATCTGAACCATGAGTGGGATGAACCCTATCCGCACGCAACAGAAATGAAGCGTTTGCAGGAACTGGCGAAGCGTATCAGTGAAGTGCCGGAAGGGATTGATATCCATCCTCGCGTTGCCAAGGTTTATAACGACCGTGCCGAAATGGCGGCGGGCAACAAACCATTTGACTGGGGCGGGGCAGAAACGCTGGCTTACGCCACGTTGGTCGATGAAGGCATTCCGATTCGCTTGTCTGGTGAGGACAGTGGTCGCGGTACGTTCTTCCATCGCCATGCTGTGGTGCATAACCAGAAAAATGGTTCCAGCTACACGCCGTTGAACCACGTACACAACGGGCAGGGCGAGTTCAATGTTTGGGACTCCGTATTGTCTGAAGAGGCGATTCTGGCGTTTGAATACGGCTATGCGACCGCAGAACCACGCACCCTAACCATCTGGGAAGCGCAGTTTGGTGACTTCGCCAACGGTGCGCAGGTCGTTATCGACCAGTTCATCAGCTCCGGTGAGCAGAAGTGGGGCCGTATGTGTGGTCTGGTCATGCTGCTGCCGCACGGTTACGAAGGTCAAGGTCCAGAGCACTCGTCTGCCAGACTGGAACGTTATCTGCAATTGTGCGCTGAGCAAAATATGCAGGTTTGTATTCCGTCAACGCCAGCACAGGTGTATCACATGCTTCGCCGTCAGGCGCTGCGCGGTATGCGCCGTCCGTTGGTGGTCATGTCACCGAAATCTCTGTTGCGCCATCCGCTGGCGATTTCTTCACTGGATGAACTGGCAAATGGTTCCTTCCAGCCGGCGATTGGTGAAGTAGAAGAATTAGATCCGGCAGCCGTGAAGCGTGTCGTGCTTTGTTCCGGTAAGGTCTACTATGATTTGGTGGAACAGCGCCGCAAGAACGAGCAAAAAAATGTCGCGATCGTCCGTATCGAACAGCTTTATCCGTTCCCGCATCAGTCCGTTCAAGCTGCGCTGGAACCGTTTGCCCATGTTCACGATTTCGTGTGGTGTCAGGAAGAGCCGCTGAATCAGGGAGCCTGGTATTGCAGTCAGCACCATTTCCGTGAAGTGATTCCGTTTGGGGCTTCTTTACGTTACGCAGGACGCCCGGCGTCTGCATCACCCGCCGTTGGCTATATGTCCGTACACCAGAAACAACAGCAAGATCTGGTTGATGACGCGCTGAACGTTGATTAAATAAAAGGATAGATAATGAGTAGCGTAGATATTCATGTACCCGACCTGCCTGAATCCGTCGCTGACGCCACCGTTGCTACCTGGCATAAAAAACCAGGCGATAGCGTTCAGCGTGATGAAGTGCTGGTTGAAATTGAAACTGACAAAGTTGTCCTGGAAGTGCCTGCCTCTGAAGCGGGCATTCTGGATGCCGTGCTGGAAGAAGAAGGCGCGACCGTAACGTCTCGCCAGCTACTGGGTCGTATTCGCCGTGGCGATAGTTCCGGTAAAGAAACCAGCGAGAAGTCACAGAGCAAAGAATCAACACCAGCCCAGCGCCATACCGCTGGGCTGGAAGAAGAGAACAGTGACGCGCTCAGCCCGGCAATCCGCCGTCTGATTGCAGAGCACGATCTCGATGCATCTGCTATCAAAGGCAGCGGCGTAGGCGGTCGAATTACCCGTGAAGACGTGGATAAGCATTTGGCTGCCCAGAAGGCAGAATCTGGTAAAGCGGCTAAGTCCGAGGCTCCGGCGGCTTCTCCGGCACCCGCTCTGGGCGCGCGCAGCGAAAAACGCGTACCGATGACGCGTCTGCGTAAGCGTGTTGCAGAACGTCTGCTGGAAGCGAAAAACAGCACGGCAATGTTGACGACGTTCAACGAAATCAACATGCAGCCAATCATGGATCTGCGCAAGCAGTACGGCGACGCATTTGAGAAGCGTCACGGTGTGCGTCTGGGCTTCATGTCCTTCTACATCAAAGCTGTGGTCGAAGCGCTGAAGCGTTATCCAGAAGTGAATGCGTCTATTGATGGCGAAGATGTGGTGTACCACAACTACTTCGATGTCAGCATCGCGGTATCTACCCCGCGTGGTCTGGTTACGCCAGTGCTGCGTGATGTGGATGCGCTGGGCATGGCCGACATCGAGAAGCGTATCAAAGAGCTGGCTGTGAAAGGCCGTGACGGCAAACTCACGGTTGAAGAATTGCTGGGTGGCAACTTCACGATTACCAACGGCGGCGTCTTTGGTTCTCTGATGTCTACCCCGATCATTAACCCACCGCAGAGTGCGATTCTGGGTATGCACGCCATTAAAGATCGCCCGATGGCGGTTGATGGTCAGGTCGTTATTCTGCCGATGATGTATCTGGCGCTGTCTTACGATCACCGTTTGGTCGACGGCCGTGAGTCCGTTGGCTTCCTGGTGACAGTGAAAGAGATGCTGGAAGATCCAGCGCGTCTACTGTTAGACGTTTAGTCCGACAGATAGGCTCTCGGGCGGATAACCCTGACGGTTTCCGCCCGAAACGATATACCAGATTATGTGCTATGCAGGCCGTTTTTCTCAGCGGCGTTATCCAAATATATCAGAGAGTTAATGGCGCTTTTCTCTACCGAAAGACTCGGTGATGAAAAACCGTCTGCCGACTTATCTCCAAACCTAAATGGATAGAACATCATGAATTTACACGAGTATCAGGCAAAACAACTCTTTGCTCGATATGGTTTACCGGCACCAACCGGCTATGCCTGTACCACACCGCGTGAAGCGGAAGAAGCCGCGTCTAAAATTGGTGCGGGTCCGTGGGTCGTAAAATGTCAGGTTCACGCAGGCGGTCGCGGTAAAGCGGGCGGCGTTAAAGTCGTCAGCAACAAAGAAGATATCCGCGCCTTTGCTGAAAACTGGCTGGGTAAAAAACTCGTTACTTATCAAACTGACGCACAGGGTCAGCCGGTTCATCAGATCCTGGTTGAAGCCGCAACGGACATCGACAAAGAGCTGTATCTGGGCGCGGTTGTTGACCGTGGCACGCGTCGCGTGGTGTTCATGGCGTCCACCGAAGGTGGCGTAGAAATTGAAAAAGTGGCGGAAGAAACGCCGGAGCTGATTCATAAAGCGGCGATCGATCCACTGGTCGGCCCACAGCCTTATCAGGGCCGTGAACTGGCCTTCAAACTGGGTCTGAGCGGTAAGCAAGTGGCTCAGTTCACCAAAATCTTCATGGGGCTGGCGACGCTGTTCCTTGAGCGCGATCTGGCGCTGGTAGAAATCAACCCGCTGGTTATCACCAAGCAGGGCGATCTGATCTGTCTGGATGGCAAGCTGGGTGCGGACGGCAATGCCCTGTTCCGTCAGCCTGAGCTGCGTGAAATGCGTGACCCAAGTCAGGAAGATTCTCGTGAAGCGCATGCGGCGCAGTGGGAACTGAACTATGTTGCGCTGGACGGTAACATTGGCTGTATGGTCAACGGTGCGGGTCTGGCGATGGGCACGATGGACATCGTGAAGCTGCACGGCGGTTCTCCTGCTAACTTCCTCGATGTAGGCGGCGGCGCGACGAAAGAACGTGTTACTGAAGCGTTCAAAATCATCCTGTCTGACGACAAGGTAAAAGCCGTCTTTGTTAACATCTTTGGTGGCATCGTACGTTGTGATTTGATCGCTGACGGTATCATCGGTGCGGTAGCCGAAGTGGGCGTTAACGTACCGGTTGTTGTACGTCTTGAAGGAAACAATGCGGAACTGGGTGCCAAGAAACTGGCGGATAGCGGCCTGAATATTATTGCCGCGACCAGCCTGACGGGTGCAGCTCAGCAGGTTGTTGCAGCAGTGGGGGGTAAATAATGTCCATTCTGATTAATAAAAATACCAAAGTTATCTGTCAGGGTTTTACCGGTAGTCAGGGGACATTCCACTCTGAGCAAGCACTTGCTTACGGTACGCAAATGGTCGGTGGTGTGACGCCGGGTAAAGGCGGCACGGAACATCTGGGTCTGCCCGTATTTAATACGGTGCGTGAAGCGGTAGAAGCGACGGGCGCAACGGCATCGGTTATCTACGTTCCCGCTCCGTTCTGTAAAGACTCCATTCTGGAAGCGATTGACGCAGGCATCGAGCTGATTATCTGTATCACCGAAGGTATCCCGACGCTGGATATGCTGACGGTGAAAGTGAAACTCGATCAGAGCGGCGTGCGGATGATCGGCCCGAACTGCCCAGGTGTGATCACACCGGGCGAATGTAAGATCGGTATTATGCCGGGCCATATTCACCTGCCGGGTAAAGTCGGTATCGTTTCTCGCTCCGGTACGCTGACGTATGAAGCGGTGAAGCAAACGACCGATGCTGGTTTGGGTCAGTCCAGCTGTGTAGGTATCGGCGGCGACCCGATCCCAGGCTCTAACTTCATCGATATCCTGAAGCTGTTTGAGCAGGATCCACAGACGGAAGCCATCGTGATGATCGGTGAAATCGGTGGTACGGCAGAAGAAGAAGCTGCGGCGTACATTAAAGAGCACGTGACGAAGCCAGTTGTCGGTTACATCGCAGGTGTGACGGCACCGAAAGGTAAGCGCATGGGCCACGCTGGCGCCATCATCGCGGGTGGTAAAGGTACCGCTGACGATAAATTCGCAGCGTTAGAAGCGGCGGGTGTTAAAACCGTTCGCAGCCTGGCGGATATCGGCGATGCAGTAAAAGCGATATTATCGCGTTAATCGATGAGTCGATTAAATATACCAGCCACCTTCGGGTGGCTTTTTTTATTCCAATTTGGCTGTCTGGTATAATTGGCATAATTGAATTACGCATGACTTCTACGGGGGGTTATTGGATAATTCGCGCGCCTGTAAAGGGCTGTTAGCGATAAAAAGAAGTGATGATTACCTCATTTGTGATGTGTAAGCAGGGAATGATTAATTAATTTGCCTTAAGGGGATGTTGTGTGAAAGGAAATATAAAAGTGCTAGTTCTGGCACTATCTGCATTTACCTGTGCAGTCAGTGCACAGTCTATTAATATTGAAGTGCTAAGTGCGACTGTCAAAGATAAAAAAATTGATGATGCAACGGTTATTTTACAGAAGAACGGTGCGCAGTCAGTGACTGCTCGTTCTGACGTCGCAGGCCGTGCGGCGCTCAACGCGCCATTCGACGTCGATCAAGACAGTCTGCTGATCATTAAAAAAGCAGGGTATTCCGATCTGGTAGTGAAATGCCCGTGTGATGGTATGACCTATGCGATTAGTCCAGTAATGAAAAGCCTGGACGGGATGCGAATTGTATTAACCTGGGGTGAAAAACCTGACGATTTAGATTCCCACCTTATTTATCCAGGTAATCATATTTATTTCAGCCACAAAAATGGACGCGATGCTAATCTTGATGTCGATGACACAGATAGCTTTGGGCCAGAAACGATCACGATTGATAAAAAGCGTTTAGGCGAAAGTTATATTTATGCCGTTCATGATTATTCAAATAGTGAGAAGGCGAATTCATTAGCGCTTTCCGCAAGTCGTGCAAAAGTATTTGTCTATGTGGGAAGCTCACAGGTACGGTCGTATTCCGTCCCGCTGAATAAGACAGGGAATATCTGGACGGTTTTCCGTCTTAACCCTAACGGTGATTTTGAAGATATCAATGCGGTTGGCGAGGCCGATTTCACCAAAGTGAAGGACAGCGATGTGCTGCCAATGGTGCTTAACCCGGCGCAGACGGCAGCTTCCGTTACTGGGAATACCGCGCTGGCAAAAAGCCTCAATCGTGACGGCGAAGCCGCCTATGGACGAGGTGAGCTAGAGCAGGCCACCACACTCTTCCTGGCAGCGATCGATCAGGACAGCGCGTTTGGTCAGGCATATAGCAACCTTGGCCTGACCTATCAAAAGCGGGGCAACATCGCCGAAGCCATTTGGGCCAACCGTAAAGCAATTGCGCTGGCAAATGGCAGCAACGCGGCAACCACGCGTGCCAGTTCGTACTACAACATTGCAAAAATCTACGAGAATGCGGGTCAGTTTAGCGATGCACTCCAGCATTATGAGCTTGCAAGAAGCCAGAAAAGTAACACGGTTTACGATAACGCCATTGAACGCATGAAAGCGAAGAGGTAAATCGCAGCATCTTGCTACGGATCACCTAACCTGTAACCACTGCGGAGGCCTTTTGGTCTCCGCTTTGGCATGGCGCGTTACAAACAGGCGGTACATGGGGGAAAGGCAGGGGAATTCACGGCGAAAATACAGCGCGGTTGTCAGCAAGAAAAAATAGAAATTTGACATAAAATAGAAGATAAAAAATGCATGTAAATAATCGATAACGGGAAGTAAAAATTATATTGCCGAATTAATTTTAATTAAACCTAAAAGTCACATTGCATTAACAATAAGTGTAATAAGGAAATTAATGCAACGCGACAATCACGAGAAAAGCGTTAAATTGTTTTAGATCAAAAAACGCCTCTGGATATAATTTCTGAAATAGGCTTAAATTGCGCGAGGTCAATTATCGTCTTTCACGCCGCTTGGTGGAAAAGTTGATTTGAAGCCAAAAACCTAGTCTGGGTCACGTAAAAACCTATTTATTGTAGGGGATTACAGGCGTAATATACGGCTACCTCCCTATGGGGTACGCGATTTGTAATACTTGTGATTTATCTTGAGCTTGCTGTCGGGGTATCGCGATGCGACTGCCCTGGTGAACGGTATTTCTAGCGTTCATTACAGCCTGTGTTAAAGCAATTCTTGTTGTGTTCTTTTTGGGTGTAATGGCCGGATGTTTGGCAGCTTGTCAGCGTTTGCAAGCTAATCCCTTCCTGCGAGGAGCAAGGAGTCAAAATGTTTGATGTAGTCGAACTGTCACGTTTACAGTTTGCCTTAACTGCAATGTACCATTTTCTATTCGTACCATTAACGCTGGGGATGGCGTTTTTGCTGGCGATTATGGAAACGGTATATGTGCTGTCCGGCAAACAAATCTATAAAGATATGACCAAGTTCTGGGGCAAGTTATTTGCAATTAACTTCGCTCTGGGGGTCGCTACCGGATTGACCATGGAGTTTCAATTCGGGACCAACTGGTCATATTTCTCTCACTACGTCGGGGATATTTTCGGCGCGCCGCTAGCGATTGAAGGCCTGATGGCATTCTTCCTGGAATCGACCTTTGTTGGCTTGTTCTTCTTCGGTTGGGACCGTTTAGGAAAAGTGCAGCATATGGCCGTGACCTGGCTGGTTGCACTGGGCTCTAACTTCTCTGCACTGTGGATTCTGGTTGCCAATGGCTGGATGCAGAACCCCATCGCATCGGATTTCAACTTCGAAACCATGCGTATGGAAATGGTGAGCTTCGCCGATCTGGTACTGAACCCCGTTGCTCAGGTGAAATTCGTTCACACGGTAGCGGCAGGTTACTGTACAGGTGCGATGTTCATTCTGGGTATCAGCTCTTACTATCTGCTGAAAGGCCGTGACATTGCGTTTGCCAAGCGTTCATTCGCTATCGCCGCAAGCTTCGGTATGGCTTCTGTCCTGTCTGTTATTGTACTGGGTGATGAATCTGGTTATGAAATGGGTGACGTACAGAAAACCAAACTGGCGGCAATTGAAGCGGAATGGGAAACGCAACCCGCACCGGCATCCTTTACGCTGATCGGCATCCCCAATCAGGATACGATGGAAAATAACTATGCCATCAAGATCCCTTATGCTCTGGGGCTCATTGCCACGCGTTCTACTGACAAAGAAGTGACGGGTCTGAAAGAGCTGCTGGTGATGCATGAAGTGCGTATTCGCAATGGTATGAAGGCTTACCAGTTGCTGGAAGAATTACGCGCGGGCAACACTGACCCAGCAGTAAAAGCAGCGTTCGATCAAGCTAAGCAGGATCTGGGCTATGGCTTGCTGCTGAAACGCTATACGCCGAAAGTCTCTGATGCGACAGAAACGCAGATTCAGCAGGCGGTTAAAGATTCTATCCCGCGTGTTGCACCGCTGTATTTCTCTTTCCGCATCATGGTGGGCTGTGGCGTTCTGATGCTGTTAATCATCGGCCTGTCCTTCTGGAGTGTTCTGCGCAACAAAATTGGTCAAAAACGTTGGCTGCTCCGTACGGCGTTGTACGGTATTCCGCTGCCGTGGATTGCTATCGAAGCCGGCTGGTTTGTGGCTGAATACGGCCGTCAGCCTTGGGCTATCGGTGAGATTCTGCCGACAGCTGTTGCGACGTCATCACTGACCGCAGGGGATATTCTGTTCTCCATGGGGCTGATCTGTGGTCTGTATACGCTCTTCCTGATTGCAGAAATGTATCTGATGTTCAAATTCGCACGTCTGGGGCCGAGCAGCCTGAAAACAGGGCGCTACCATTTTGAACAACCTATAGCGGCTGCGCAGGAAGCACGGTAAACAGGAGTCCACTATGTTTGAATATGAAGTCTTACGTTTTATCTGGTGGCTGTTGATCGGTATTTTGCTGATTGGCTTCGCCATCACTGATGGTTTTGACATGGGCGTGGGCATTCTGGTGCGTCTGATGGGTCGTGGTGATACCGAACGTCGCGTCATGATTAACAGCATTGCGCCGCACTGGGACGGTAACCAGGTCTGGTTGATCACCGCAGGTGGTGCGCTGTTTGCTGCCTGGCCGATGGTTTACGCCGCTGCGTTCTCTGGTTTCTACATTGCTATGATTCTGGTGCTGGCCTCATTGTTCTTCCGTCCTGTCGGCTTCGATTACCGTTCAAAAATCGAAGATCCGCGCTGGCGTGGCATGTGGGACTGGGGCATCTTCATCGGTAGCTTTGTTCCACCAGTGGTGATTGGGGTGGCATTTGGTAACCTGTTGCAGGGCGTGCCGTTCCACGTCGATGAATATTTGCGTCTGTACTACACCGGAAACTTCTTCCAACTGCTGAACCCATTTGGCTTGTTGGCGGGTGTGGTTAGCCTGACGATGATCCTGACTCAGGGGGCAACTTACCTGATGATGCGGACCACGGGCGATCTGCACGTGCGCTCCAAATCCGCCGCGCAGATTTCCGCGCTGGTGATGATGGTGACGTTTGCTCTGGCTGGCGTATGGGTGGTTTACGGTATTGATGGGTATGTGGTGACGTCTGCGATTAACACCGCGGCGGAGTCTAACCCGCTGCGTAAAGAAGTCGTTCATCAGGCGGGAGCCTGGCTGATCAACTTCAATAACCATCCGGTATTGTGGGCTATCCCGGCTCTGGGCGTAGCACTGCCAGTGCTAACGACTCTCATGGCACGCGCAGAGAAAGGGGCTTGGGCATTCCTGTTCTCTTCTCTGACTATCGCGTGTGTGATTCTGACCGCAGGGATCGCTATGTTCCCGTTCATCATGCCGTCAGTGACTGTGCCTAACGTCAGCTTGACGGTATGGGATGCAACATCAAGCCTGCTGACGCTGAAAGTCATGACAGTGGTTGCGATGATTTTCGTTCCTATCGTGCTGTCTTATACCGCATGGTGTTACTACAAGATGTTCGGTCGCATTACCAAAGAGCAGATTGAGCAAAACAC
The DNA here is from genome assembly GCF_009931295.1 of Pectobacterium odoriferum. Classification (NCBI taxonomy): domain Bacteria; kingdom Pseudomonadati; phylum Pseudomonadota; class Gammaproteobacteria; order Enterobacterales; family Pectobacteriaceae; genus Pectobacterium; species Pectobacterium odoriferum. Next base: position 1,579,155 of record NZ_CP034938.1, read on the forward strand.
TCACTCTATGTACTAAGTAAGGAGCTTAATTTATGTGGTATTTTGCCTGGATACTCGGAACGCTTCTTGCTTGCTCACTGGGGATCATCACGGCCCTGGCTATTGAGCAGAGTGAGGCAAGCAAAGCGGCTGAAGAAGATAAGCAATGAGTGATCTGGTCGATAAACTCTATCGCCTGATGGATAAGAGCCCGTTAAGGGCTCTTTCCCTTATCATGGCGTTGCTGCTGGCTGGCTGTGTATTCTGGGATCCGACGCGTTTTGCGGCACGGACCAGTGAGCTCGCGGTTTGGCAGGGGCTGCTGTTGATTTGGGCCGTTTGCGCTGGCGTTGTTCATGGCGTTGGTTTTCGCCCACATCGCCTGCTCTGGCGCGCGTTTTTCGCACCACTTCCCGCCTTTGTGATCCTGTGCGCAGGATTGTACTATTTCTTTGGCTAAAATAGCCTCCTATTCCATTTAGTTATGGGTTGCTTGCAGCCCATAATTATTTTCTTTCCATTGCCACAATCCATTCCAAACCTCATTTCTCTTGCGTATAGTAGCGAGGTTTAATGCATTACTGGGATGTAGAGTGAGTAATTCGTTGTTTCGCTGGCCAGTTCGAGTCTACTTTGAAGACACTGATGCAGGTGGCGTTGTCTACCACGCTCGCTATATTGCCTTTTATGAAAGGGCAAGAACCGAGGCGTTGCGTGAGCGCAACTTTCACCAGCAAGCCTTGCTAAGTGAGCATGTCGCGTTTGCTGTTCGTCGGATGACGGTGGAGTATCTTGCTCCTGCGCGCCTCGACGACATGCTGGAAGTGCAAAGCGAGATTATCTCGCTGCGTGGTGCTTCTCTGACTTTCGCCCAGCGTATTCTTAATGCTCATGGTACCCTGCTAAGCCATGCTGAAGTTTTGATCGCATGCATCGATCCACATCAAATGAAGCCAATTGCGCTTCCTAAGTCTATTGTCGCGGAGTTCAAGCAGTGACTGACATGAACGTTTTTGATTTGTTCCTGAAGGCAAGCCTTCTGGTTAAACTAATCATGCTGATTTTAATCTGTTTTTCTATCGCTTCCTGGGCGATCATTATTCAACGTACCCGAATTTTGAACGCGGCGACGCGTGAGGCTGAGGCGTTCGAGGACAAATTTTGGTCGGGTATCGAACTGTCGCGCCTCTATCAGGAAAGCCAGACTCGTCGCGATAGCCTGACGGGCACTGAACAAATCTTCCATTCAGGTTTCAAAGAATTTGCACGGTTGCATCGTGTCAACAGCCATGCGCCGGAGGCCGTGGTGGAAGGAGCGTCCCGTGCAATGCGTATTTCAATGAATCGTGAGTTGGAAACGCTGGAAACGCACATTCCCTTTTTGGGAACCGTTGGTTCTATCAGTCCGTATATCGGCCTGTTCGGTACCGTTTGGGGGATTATGCATGCCTTCATCGCGCTGGGCGCAGTGAAGCAGGCCACCTTACAAATGGTTGCCCCTGGTATTGCCGAGGCTTTGATTGCAACGGCAATCGGCCTGTTTGCGGCGATCCCCGCGGTCATGGCATATAACCGTCTTAGCCAACGGGTGGGCAAACTGGAGCAGAACTACGACAACTTTAGTGAAGAGTTTATCGCTATCCTGCACCGTCAGGCGTTCTCCAGCGACAACAGCAAGTAATCAGGGGGGAGCATGGCACGAGTACGCAGAGGGCGCCGTGAGCTGAAATCCGAGATCAACATTGTTCCGTTACTGGACGTGTTGTTGGTGCTGTTGCTGATTTTTATGGCGACAGCCCCGATTATTACGCAGAGCGTTGAGGTGGATTTACCGGATGCGACCGACTCAAAAACGGTCTCCAGTAATGACAACCCGCCCGTGATCGTAGAGGTTTCAGGCATAGGGCAATATAGCCTGGTTGTTGAACAAAACCGTATGGAGCAACTTCCGGCAGAGCAGGTGGTTGCTGAAGCGCAATCACGGCTGTCAACCAATCCCAAGACGGTCTTTTTGATTGGTGGCGCGAAAGATGTTCCTTATGATGAGATCATTAAAGCGTTGAATTTGTTGCATCAGGCTGGCGTAAAATCCGTTGGTTTGATGACACAACCGATTTAAATGAGCGCATCACGGTAATGATCGTTAAGCCTATTTCTGGCAACACTGTTTTTGGGAATCGCTTGTGCTAAAGGCAAACGAACAAAACGATAAGCTAAAACGCGCCGTTATTATTTCGGCTGTTTTGCACATCATACTGATTGCTTTGCTGCTTTGGAGTTCGTCGACGCAAACGATGGATGCCAGCGGGGGCGGCGGAGGCTCGTCAATTGATGCCGTAATGGTCGATCCGAGCGCAGTGGTGGAGCAGTATAACCGCCAACAGCAGCAACAGACCGATGCGAAACGTTCTGAACAGCAGCGTCAAAAGCAGGCTGAACGGCAGGCCGAAGAGCTCCAGCAGAAGCAAGCGGCTGAACAGCAGCGGCTGAAAGAGTTGGAAAAAGAGCGTCTGCAAGCGCAGGAAGAGGCGAAAAAGCAGGCTCAGGAACAGGCTGAACAGCGTAAGCAGTCTGAAGCGGCGGCTCAGCAGGCGAAAGAACAACAGAAGCAAGCCGAAGCGGCCGCAGCAAAAGCGAAGGCTGAAGCTGAACAGCAGGCGAAAGCAGCGGCAGACGCTAAAAAGAAAGCGGAAGACGAAGCGAAGAAACAGGCTGCTGCGGCCGCTGCTGCTAAGAAGCAGGCGGAAGAAGAGGCTAAAGAAAAAGCCGCTGAAGCCGCTAAGCAGAAGGCAGCAGAAACCGCTAAAGCAGAAGCTGCAAAGGCAGCCGCAGAGGCTGAACAAGCTAAAGAAAAAGCAGCAGCCGAGGCGGTTAAGCAAAAAGCCGACGCTGAAGCAGCGAAGAAAGCAGAAGCAGCCGCAGCAGCTAAGAAAGCCGCTGATGATAAAAAGAAAGCGGCAGCAGAAGCGGCTAAGCAGGAAAGCGCCGTTGATGATTTGCTGGGCGGGCTGGCTTCATCGAAAAATGCGCCGAAGGCTGGCGGTGGTGCACCTGCGGGCACAGGTAACAATAAGAAGAGCGGTGCATCAGGTGCAGCGCTTGATAGCTATGGTAGTCAGGTGCGTTCAGCCATTCAGAGCAAGTTCTATGACTGGCAACTCTACAAAGGTCGCACCTGTACGTTACGGATTAAGCTGGCGCCAGATGGTCTGCTGATTGACGTCACTGCTGAAGGCGGCGATCCAGCGTTATGTCAGGCGGCTATTGCGGCTGCCAAACAGGCCAGAATACCGAAGCCACCAAGTCCAGAAGTTTATGAGGCTTTCAAAAATGCGCCGATAGACTTTAAACCGCAGTAACCGGGCTGTTTACCCAATAGATTTAAGATTATTACGATGGTAAATAAACCAGGTTATGTTGTTTTGTTGACATTGGTTTGTTTTTGTTAAAATTCTGCTAATTTATCGTAGACTTCGCGTCTGGATAAGGGAGATGAGATGAAGCAAGTACTGAAAGTTGCATTAAGCTTTTTAATGCTGTGGACTGCGGTTGTTCACGCAGAAGTACGTATAGAGATTACCCAAGGGGTAGACTCTGCACGTCCTATCGGTGTGGTTCCGTTCAAATGGGCAGGTCCGGGCGCTGCGCCTGAAGACATCGGCGGCATCGTGGGTGCTGACTTGCGTAACAGCGGTAAATTCAACCCGATCGATGCAAACCGTATGCCTCAGCAACCTGCAACGGCATCTGAAGTGACGCCTGCAGCATGGACGGCATTGGGCATTGATGCGGTTGTGGTTGGTCAGGTTCAACCAAGTGCCGATGGCAGCTATCTGGTTTCTTACCAGCTTGTTGATACTTCGGGTAACCCGGGCAACGTATTGGCGCAGAACCAGTTCAAAGTGACCAAGCAGTGGTTGCGTTATGCTGCGCACACCGCCAGTGATGAAGTGTTTGAGAAACTGAGTGGTATCAAAGGGGCATTCCGTACCCGTATCGCTTACGTTGTTCAGACCAACGGTGGTCAGTTCCCTTATGAACTGCGCGTTGCGGATTATGACGGTTACAACCAATTTGTTGTTCACCGTTCGCCACAACCGCTGATGTCTCCGGCCTGGTCCGCAGACGGCAGTAAACTGGCCTATGTAACGTTTGAAAGTGGCCGTTCTGCGCTGGTTATCCAGACGCTGGCAAATGGCGCGATCCGCCAGGTTGCTTCCTTCCCGCGTCACAACGGTGCACCTTCTTTCTCTCCTGATGGCAGCAAACTGGCTTTTGCTCTGTCTAAGAGCGGTAGCTTGAATCTGTATGTGATGAATTTGGGATCTGGGCAAATCAGCCAGGTGACTGATGGCCGCAGCAACAACACGGAACCAACTTGGTTCCCAGACAGCCAGACCTTGGCCTATACTTCAGACCAAGCTGGTCGTCCTCAGGTTTACAAAGTGAATGCTAACGGCGGTGCGCCACAACGTCTGACCTGGGAAGGTTCTCAGAATCAGGATTCCGACGTGAGTGCCGACGGGAAATTTTTGGTAACGGTGAGTTCTAATGGTGGAGCTCAGCATATTTCCAAACTGGATCTGGTAACGGGTGCCGTACAAGTATTGACGGACACGTTCCTGGACGAAACGCCAAGTATCGCACCGAATGGCACGATGGTGATCTACAGTTCCAAACAAGGGCTGGGTTCAGTGCTACAGTTGGTTTCGACAGATGGGCGTTTCAAAGCGCGTCTTCCGGCTACTGATGGACAGGTTAAATTCCCTGCCTGGTCGCCGTATCTATAAGTACAGATATGTACAATAAACTCGTCAAAGGACATAAGAAATGCAATTCAATAAAGTGCTGAAAGGCCTGATGTTGGCTCTGCCGGTACTGGCAGTGGCCGCTTGTAGCTCCAACAAGAACGCAGACAATGACCAATCTTCCATGGGTGCTGGCAACAATGGCATGATGGACGGCGGCAACATGTCTTCTTCTGAGCAAGCTCGTTTGCAGATGCAAGAATTACAGCGCAACAACATCGTTTACTTCGGTCTGGACAAGTACGATGTGAGCTCTGAATTCGCTCAGATGCTGGACGCACACGCTGCATTCCTGCGTAGCAACCCGTCTTACAAAGTGACTATCGAAGGTCACGCGGATGAACGCGGTACGCCAGAATACAACATCGCTCTGGGTGAGCGTCGTGCCAACGCGGTACAAATGTACCTGCAAGGTAAAGGCGTTTCTTCCGATCAGATCTCTATCGTTTCTTACGGTAAAGAGAAACCAGCTGTTCTCGGTCATGACGAAGCGGCTTATGCCAAAAACCGTCGTGCCGTTCTGGTATATTAAGAGAATCGCATGAGCAGTAACTTCAGACATCACCTGTTGGGTCTGTCGTTACTGGTTGGCGTAGCGGTCCCTTGGGCCGCTACTGCCCAAGCGCCAATCAGTAATGTCGGCTCAGGCTCGGTCGAAGACCGCGTCACTCAATTGGAGCGTATTTCTAACGCTCACAGTCAGCTTTTAACCCAACTTCAGCAGCAGCTCTCTGATAATCAGCGTGATATTGACAGCCTCCGTGGGCAGATTCAGGAAAGCCAGTATCAGTTGAATCAGGTTGTTGAACGACAGAAACAGATCTATCAGCAGATTGATGGATTAAGTTCGCCATCATCTTCTACACCGACGACAGACGGTGCACCTGCCGCTGCGGCGGGTACTGATACTGGTGCTGCCAATACGGCGGCACCGGCCAGTACGGGTGATGCGAATACGGATTACAATGCCGCAGTCGCGCTCGTGCTGGAGAAAAAACAGTACGATCAGGCTATCAGCGCATTTCAGGCATTCGTCAAAAAGTACCCAGATTCAACGTATCAACCTAATGCTAACTATTGGCTTGGTCAGTTGAATTACAACAAGGGGAAAAAGGACGATGCGGCGTACTATTTCGCCAATGTAGTCAAAAATTATCCCAAGTCACCAAAAAGTTCCGAGGCGTTGCTGAAGGTTGGGGTGATCATGCAGGAAAAAGGTCAGGTTGATAAAGCCAAGGCTGTTTACCAGCAGGTTGTAAAAATGTACCCCAATACGGAAAGTGCAAAGCAGGCTCAAAAACGTTTATCTGCATCGTAATCCCGTCTTAATTGGCACAAAAATTGCGCATCATGAGCGGTTTTTGTGCCTAAACGTCTTAAGAGTAAGCAATCAAACAGTTTTTTAAGAAAATAGGTTGCGCCGAAAATTTAAATCAGTAATATGTGCCGCCGTTGCCAAGGCAAATAGCAAAACGCTAAAGCAGCATGAAATTGGGTCGTTAGCTCAGTCGGTAGAGCAGTTGACTTTTAATCAATTGGTCGCAGGTTCGAATCCTGCACGACCCACCAATTTCAAATGTAATTTTAGTAAGTATCAAAGCAGTTCCGCATTGCGGGTCGTTAGCTCAGTCGGTAGAGCAGTTGACTTTTAATCAATTGGTCGCAGGTTCGAATCCTGCACGACCCACCATCTCCTAGCAATTCAATTCAACATTATACAATCGCTATTCCTCTCGTTATTCACATAGCAAGTATCTTGACTTTTAATCAATTGGTCGCAAGTTCGAGCCGAGCGAAACGAGACAGCAACGCGTTAGCGTTGACCCCGAAGGGGCGAGGCCGGAGGCCGAGTTATCCTGCACGACCCACCACTTCTGCAGTAGATTTCCTTCCTCGAATACATTCATTTTAAATGATATATCGCACATGCCGCGTCGGTGAGATAAAGCACACCATCATTCTCTACTCGTTAAGACTTGCGGTATATTAGGTTTTTGCCCCTCTCTATGGACTATATAACCCGTCAGGAACTGTTTTCTAATCCTATGGAGCAGGGATGGAGTCATTGCCACAGGGAAGCACGTGTTGCCCTGTTTAGGAAGATATATGATTGGTCCGTTGATTAATGGCGCCGCTATCTTGATTGGTAGTGGTCTGGGTATTGCTTTGCGTCGTTTTATCCCTCAGCGTTTGCAAGATGGCCTTCCGCCAGCATTTGCGATGGTGTCGATTGCAATGGGGGTGACGCTGGTTGTGAAAGTCCAGCAACTGCCTGCGGTGGCTCTGGCTATTGTGATTGGTGTGGCGTTAGGCGAACTGCTACGCATGGAGTCTGGCGTGCAGTGGGCCGGCATGATGATTCAGAAAGGATTAAACCGCGTGCTGCCTGCACAGGAGCACCGCTTGCCGCAGGATGTCTACACTCAGAATTTTACCGCGTTAATCGTCCTGTTTTGTGCCAGCGGAACCGGTGTGGTTGGGGCGTTGACGGAAGGACTAACCGGTGATTATCAACTGTTGATCATCAAATCTGCTTTGGATATTTTCACCGCGCTGATTTTCTCCATCACGCTTGGCCTTGCCGTGATGTCGATTGCGATACCGCAGGTTATTGTCCAGACGCTGTTGTTCTTCTCCGCCAAATTGATTATGCCCTTTATGACAGATATCACGATGGGCGATTTTTCTGCCTGTGGTGGGATTATCATGATTGCGGTAGGACTGAGGATCGCGCAGATCAAATCATTTGCGGTGGTTAACTTCCTGCCTGCGTTGGTTCTGGTTATTCCTATCTCTCTGTACTGGCATCGCTTCTTCGCTTAAAGCGCAACGTCTGATTAGCGGCTGACGATCGAAGGCATGTCGCCGCTAAAAATTTGTATCACTTCCTGGTCAGTAAGTGGCACATTTTTGCTACAGACATAAATATGCTTTCCTTGTGGGCTGATGCGCTTGGCTAGCTCTATGTAGCTGGCAAACTCGACCTGGCTATGTCCGCCTTCATTCATCTCCATGGCATGGATGATGACCTTATGTGACGAGAACAGATCGAGCAGTCGTTTGGGGGCTACCTTGCGCGCGAGTCGATCCAATAGCTTCATTGCTGGGATCATCTGGCCGAGCAGTAAGCGCGTGGTGGTAAAAGGCGTTTCTGATTGCTCTGTCACCTCTTGTTTAGTGTCCACGTTTCTGACGGTCAGGGTATCGCAATATAGTCTGATATAGAGGCTGGCCATGCCATTTCTCTCCTGGTTTCTCTTCTACGTCTCTTTTCTACGAGTCATGCCACTTACGCACTTAACCCACTATTTTAAGCATATTAAACAAAATAGCGGATTTTATGGAAAAAATACCGCGACTTTAGGGCGTGTTTTCGGTATTTTGTTTAGGATAAAAAACGTCGATGCTGATAATTAATTAGTATCAGGTGTTACAACCCGAGTTGTCATCGTGGAAATTTATAATGAGTATCCTTTTTGATAGCAATGAGACCATTTATCCCTTTCCGCCGAAGCCCAGACCCTTATCGGCTGATGCAAAACAGCACTATCGTAGCAGGATAAAAACGCTGCTGCGGGAAAGAAATGCTGTCATGGTCGCGCACTATTATACCGATCCTGAAATTCAGGCGCTGGCGGAAGAAACTGGCGGCTGTGTGGCGGACTCGCTGGAAATGGCGCGCTTCGGCAGCACCCATTCAGCATCAACGCTGCTGGTGGCGGGTGTCCGCTTTATGGGAGAGACCGCTAAGATACTCAACCCGGAAAAGACGATTCTGATGCCCACGCTGGAAGCAGAATGCTCGCTCGATCTCGGTTGTCCTGTTGATGAGTTCAGCCGTTTTTGCGATGCGCACCCAGACCGAACGGTGGTGGTGTATGCCAATACCTCCGCAGCAGTGAAAGCGCGTGCTGATTGGGTGGTCACATCCAGCATCGCGGTGGAATTGATCGAGCATCTGGATAGTCTGGGAGAAAAGATTATCTGGGCACCGGACCGTCATCTGGGGAGCTATGTACAAAAGCAGACAGGGGCGGATGTACTGTGCTGGCAGGGCGCGTGCATTGTGCATGACGAATTTAAAACGCAGGCGCTGCAGCGCATGAAGGTGCTGTACCCCGATGCGGCAATTTTGGTCCATCCGGAATCGCCGCAGAGCGTGGTAGAGATGGCTGATGCCGTTGGGTCAACCAGCCAACTGATTCAGGCGGCGAAAACGCTGCCACAGCGTGAGCTGATTGTGGCGACCGATCGCGGTATTTTCTACAAGATGCAGCAGGCCTGCCCAGAGAAAACATTGCTGGAAGCGCCGACAGCGGGTGAAGGGGCAACCTGCCGCAGCTGCGCCCACTGTCCGTGGATGGCGATGAATGGGCTAGAGGCGATTGCTAACGGCCTGGAGCAAGGCGGTGGCGCTCATGAGATTCATGTTGATGCCGCCCTGCGAGAAGGCGCGTTAATCCCGCTGAATCGCATGCTGGATTTTGCGGCTTCTCTGAAATTACGTGTGAAAGGGAATGCCTGACGGAGATCTTGGGCATCTTGATAGAGATTTTTTTACAATAATTGAGACAGGGTGATGAGATGGATTTTTTGAGTACCAGCAATATTTTAATTCATATCCCTTTGGGGGAAGGGGGATACGATCTTTCCTGGATTGAGGCGATTGGCACGCTGTTTGGCCTGCTGTGTATCTGGTTCGCGAGTCAGGAAAAAACCATCAACTATCTGTTTGGGTTGATTAACGTCACGTTGTTTGCCGTGATCTTTTTCCAGATTCAACTTTACGCCAGTCTGTTGCTGCAAATCTTCTTTTTTGCCGCCAATATTTATGGCTGGTATGCCTGGACGCGCAAGACAGACTCGCAGGAAGTGGAGTTACGCATCCGCTGGCTACCGGTGCAGAAACTGATTGGCTGGTCGGTGGCGTGCGTTGTCGCGATTGGCTTGATGACGTTCTACATTGACGCGGTGTTTGCTGTGCTGACGCGCATTGCCGTTTCCGCTATGCAGGGGCTGGGGTTGTCTGTGCAGATGCCGAATCTCCAGCCGGATGCGTTCCCATTCTGGGATTCCACCATGATGGTGCTGTCGATCGTGGCGATGATCCTGATGACGCGCAAATACGTCGAGAACTGGCTGCTGTGGGTGGTGATTGATGTGATAAGCGTGGTGATTTTTGCTTATCAGGGCGTGTATGCGATGGCGGTAGAATACGCGATCCTGACGCTGATTGCCCTGAACGGCTCCTGGCTGTGGATTAAGAGCGCACAGGAAAACCGCGTCAGCGCGGTTTCACACGGCGCGTAATCCAAATTTAATGCTTGTGGTGGTGGCCTTCTGCATCATGGCTTTCCTGATGGTGGAAAGCGCAGTGGTCATCATCACAGCGTTGATATTCCATCTGAACCGTCGCGTGTTCAATCTGGTAATGCTTCAGTAAATATTCCTGAATACGCCTTAACAACGCATCGTGATCGTGAGGTGGAACCACCTGTGCATGCAGCGTCATCATCGGTTTCTCACCCACCTGCCATAAATGCACGTGGTGAATGTTTCTAACCTCGGGAATATTCAGCGTCAGATCTTTCTGTAGAACCTCAACGCTGAGCTGGCTCGGCGTACCTTCCAGCAACTCGTGAATGCTCTCTTTCAATAGCGCCCATGCACTGCGCAGCACCAGACACGACACCAAAATAGAGAGAATCGGGTCGATAGGCGTCCAGTTGGTATAAAGAATGATAATGGCAGCGGTAATCGCGCCAACGGATCCGAGAAGATCGCCCAGCACATGCAGCGCCGCTGCGCGAACATTAATATTTTTCTCTTCGCTGCCGTGGTGTAACAGCCAAAATGCCACGATATTTGCCAGCAAACCGGCAACGGCGACAAGCAGCATAGGGACGCCAGCGACGGGCTGGGGATCATAGAAGCGCTGGATGGCTTCCCAGAAGATGAAGGCGGTAATCAGCATCAGCGTCAGCGCGTTCACAAAGGCGGCGAGGGTAGTGAGCCGCAAATAGCCAAAGGTATGGCGAGCATTAGGTTTGCGCTGTGCGAAACGTACGGCGACAAGCGCGACAAACAGCGCGGCGGCGTCCGTCAACATATGGCCAGCGTCCGCCAGCAGGGCGAGGGAGCCGGACAGGAGGCCGCCAATGACTTCTGCCACCATAAACGTGGCAGTAATGATAAACGCGGCCAGCAGACGTTTGCTGTTGCTTGATTCTGTGTGGCTGTGGTTATGTGCCATAGATCACCCTGAATTGCGATTTTATTCCACTTTACTGAAACCCACAGAGAAAGCCTATTCTGCGGTTCATCGACCCTTTCAGTTGCGCTATTTTCTAGTGAAAATAGGACGGATGCGGCATCTGAGAGCATTTGATCGTGTAAATTCCGCTGATTTCAGCGCCCTGACAACACCAGCTTGACATATAATAATCAATCTTCAATATGAAACATCCCGTTTCTCAGGCTACCCGTACAGGCGAGATGGCGCGTATTGGATGGGGTTAACATACCGTTTCGGAACCGATGGATTTATTTATGAATTACCAAAATGATGATTTAAGAATTAAAGAGATTAATGAACTTTTGCCGCCGGTTGCTTTGCTAGAAAAGTTTCCAGCCACGGAGAAGGCAGCGGAAACGGTATCGTTTGCGCGTACTGCCATCCATAAAATCCTTAACGGCAATGACGACCGCCTTCTGGTGGTCATTGGGCCTTGCTCGATCCACGATACGAAAGCAGCAAAAGAGTATGCCGCGCGTCTGCTGACGCTGCGTAACGAGCTGAGCGACGATCTGGAAGTAGTGATGCGGGTTTATTTTGAAAAACCACGCACCACGATTGGCTGGAAAGGGCTAATCAACGATCCGCACATGGACAATAGTTTCCAGATCAATGATGGTCTGCGCATTGCGCGCCAGCTGCTGCTGGAAATTAACGACATTGGTTTACCGGCTGCGGGTGAGTTTCTGGACATGATCACTCCGCAATACATGGCGGATCTGATGAGCTGGGGCGCTATCGGCGCACGTACGACTGAATCTCAGGTACACCGTGAACTGGCATCCGGCCTGTCATGCCCTGTCGGCTTTAAAAACGGCACTGACGGCACGATCAAAGTTGCGATTGATGCGATCAACGCCGCCAGTGCGCCACACTGCTTCCTGTCTGTGACCAAATGGGGCCATTCGGCTATCGTGAATACCAGCGGTAACAACGATTGCCACATTATTCTGCGCGGCGGCAAAACGCCGAACTACAGTGCTGAGCACGTTAAAGACGTGAAAATTGGTCTGGAAAAGGCGGGCCTGACACCGCAGGTCATGATCGATTTCAGCCATGCGAACAGCAGCAAGCAGTTCAAAAAGCAGATGGATGTCTGCACTGATGTCTGCGGGCAGATCGCGCAGGGTGAGAAAGCGATTATGGGCGTGATGGTGGAAAGCCATCTGGTCGAAGGCAACCAGAATCTGGAAAGCGGTGAGCCGCTGGTTTATGGCCGCAGCGTGACCGATGCCTGCATTGGCTGGGAAGATACAGAATCCCTGCTGCGTCAGTTGGCATCTGCGGTACGCGAGCGCCGTAGAAAGTAATATCTAACGGTTGCAGGGTGGCGGGCAGGAAGCTCGCCATAAAAAAATCTATGGTCACCCCCGTTTTTGCAACACCGATTTTGATTTATGATGGGCTTGCTTAAATCTATACGGCGTCTGATGGGCAACCTTACGTTGCCCGCGCCACGATGAAGTCCGCGCCTGCAGAACCTTAAAAACCGGACGGCTTCAAAGAGCCATTTTTTATGTCAGGTTCATCCACAGGTCGCTGTGCCGTTCATGTCATCAATAATCAGTCATCGCAAAACCAGAAAGTCACTGCGTAACACCTAAGCGCTAACTGTTCGTCGCTGTTGGCTCTTTTTTATTGGATAAAAGCTGTCCGATGGGTTGTCACCGACCAGGCTATTCGGGCTAGTTTGTTCGCCAACCCGCAGGCCACCACGTTCGAATGATGCCGCGTTAGCTGCCCCTTTACCCAGTCAGCCAGACGCCCTCGGTTATGTTCCAGCCGCTGCATAAATACCCGGGCACATTGCACCAGCAACCGTCGCAGATTCTTATCCCCGCGCTTACTTATTCCCATTAGCGTATTTTTTCCACCCGTGCTGTACTGACGCGGGACTAACCCCGTTGATGCAGCAAAGTCCCGGCTGCAGGCATAACTTTTTCCGTCGCCGAGCTTCGTGGCTAAAAAGCTGGCCGTGATAAGCCCGACGCCGGGAATAGTCAATAAACGCTGGGCTGTATCGTCTTCAGCCATATGGATTTTTAGCTCTTGTTCGACCTCCTCAATTTGTTCTGTGAGGTAGGCGTAGTGTTGGTGGAGTCGCATAAGCAACCGCGCTAAATAAGGCGGCAGTTCGTGCTCTTCAAGCACCACGGCAAGACGCCTGATAACCGCGATGCCGCGCGGCATGCTAATGCCAAACTCCAGCAGGAAAGCATGCATCTGATTGGTGGTTTTAACCCGGTCCCTGACGAGAGCATCACGAACGCGATGCAAAGCTGACATCGCCTGCTGGTCTTCCGTTCTCGGGGTCACGAAGCGCATAGAAGGTCTTGACGCGGCTTCGCAAATAGCCTCGGCATCAATAAAATCGTTCTTATTACTCTTAATAAAAGGGCGAACGAACTGAGGTGAAATGAGCTTGACCTGATGCCCAAGCTGGCTGATGTGTCGTGCCATAAAATGCGCGCCAGCACAGGACTCCATAACAACGGTAGAAGCGGTACAGGTAGAGAGAAAGGTGGTTAACTGGGTACGTGAGAACTTCTTACGTAGCAATGCATTGCCGTTTTTATCCTGAGCGTGGAGATGGAACGAATGCTTGCCGAGGTCGATACCGATGAGCGTAACGTTTTGCATGATGAGCCCCTTCAGAAAGAAAAACACCCTGTCAGCGTACCGCTCACAGGGTGGGGGTGACCATCTCATTACCCGGCCTACGCCGGGTTTTTCTCATTCAGGGGAAAATTACTTCGCTTTACCCTGATTCGCTACTGCGGCAGCTTTTGCAGCGATTTCGTCTGCGTTGCCCAGGTAGTAACGTTTGATAGGCTTGAAGTTCTCGTCGAACTCATAAACCAACGGCACGCCAGTTGGGATATTCAGTTCCAGAATTTCGTCTTCGCCCAGGTTGTCCAAGTATTTTACCAGCGCACGCAGTGAGTTACCGTGAGCCGCAACGATCACACGCTCACCGCTTTTGACGCGTGGCAGGATGGTTTCGTTCCAGTAAGGCACAACACGTTCGATGGTCAGCGCTAGGCTTTCAGTCAGCGGCAGCTCTTTGTCGCTTAGAGCAGCGTAACGTGGGTCGTGGCCCGGGAAACGTTCGTCATCACGCGTCAACTCTGGCGGCGTAATCGCAAAACCACGACGCCATTGTTTAACCTGCTCGTCACCGTATTTCTCAGCGGTTTCGGCTTTGTTCAGACCTTGCAGTGCACCGTAGTGGCGCTCATTCAGTTTCCAGGATTTCTCAACTGGCAACCAGGCTTGATCCAGCTCGTCCAGTACATTCCACAGTGTATGAATGGCACGTTTCAGCACGGAGGTATACGCGAAATCAAAGGCAAAACCTTCGTCTTTCAGCAGCTGACCTGCGGCTTTAGCTTCTGAACGGCCTTTGTCGGATAGATCGACATCGTACCAGCCTGTGAAGCGGTTTTCGTTGTTCCACTGGCTCTCACCGTGTCTTACCAGTACCAGCTTAGTTACAGCCATAGCTAAACTCCTTCCTATCCTAAGATTTCTGTGATAACTGATTTCATTATAGGGGTGGAGAACGGTTATCGGCAATCGATAGTCGATGGCAAGCGTGATTTATCCGCAGGTTGTTTGCGTAAAATCACGCTCTGGCTTTACCGTTTCAGCAAACCCGAATCCCTCTTGTGCAATAACAGGTAGACCGCTGGGATCACCAGCATCGACAGCAGAGGGGCACTCACCATCCCGCCGATCATCGGCGCGGCAATCCGCTGCATGATTTCAGATCCGCTGCCGCTCCCCCACATGATGGGGAGCAGCCCTGCCATAATCGTAGCCACGGTCATCATTTTTGGCCGTACGCGCATAACTGCCCCTTCATGGATGGCATCCATCAATTGCTGGCGTGACAGCGCCTGACCTGCCACACGGTGTTTCTCTACTGCATGGTTGAGGTACAGCAGCATGATGACGCCGAATTCCGCCGACACGCCCGCCAGTGCAATAAAGCCCACCGCACCCGCTACAGAAAGATTATAGCCAAGGATATAGAGCAGCCAGACGCCGCCAATCAGCGCGAAAGGTAACGTTGCCATAATCAGCAGCGCGTCTTTGATGCGGTTGAAGGTGACATACAGCAGCACAAAAATGATCAGCAGCGTAAAGGGCACGACGACTTTCATTTTTTCCGTGGCGCGTTCCAGATACTCAAACTGACCGGACCAGCTCAGTGAAACGCCTTCCGGCAGCGTGACCTGTTGGGCAACGGCCTGCTGCATGTCTTCAACGGCAGATTTTAGGTCGCGTCCACGTAGGTCGACATAAATCCAGTCCGACAGGCGGCTGTTTTCACTTTTCAGCATCGGTGGCCCTTCGCTGACGCGAATATCAGCCAGTTCTGCCAGCGTCACTCTGCTGCCGTTGGCCGTCACGATGGGCAGGTCACGCAATTTTTGTAGCGAATCGCGTAACTCACGTGGGTAGCGGATGTTGATGGGATAACGCTGGCGGCCTTCAATGGTTTCACCGATGTTTTGCCCGCCGATTAGTGTAGCGACCACCGACTGAAGCTCTTCGACGGACACGCCGTAGCGTGCGGCGCGCTGACGATCGATATCAATATCGATATAGCGTCCACCCGCCAGCCGTTCCGCCAGTGCAGACGTCACGCCCGGAACCCGTTTAACCACCTGCTCGATTTGTGCTGCAGTACGCTCTATGTCTTCCAGATTATTGCCGTTAACCTTAATGCCCACCGGGCTTTTGATGCCGGTGGCCAGCATGTCCAGACGATTACGGATAGGGGGAACCCACACGTTCGCGATACCCGGCAGGCTGACGGTACGATCCAGTTCGGCAACCAGCTTGTCCATGGTCATGCCCTCGCGCCACTGGTCGCGCGGTTTCAGCCGAATGGTGCTTTCCAGCATGGTGAGCGGAGCGGGGTCGGTTGCTGTTTCGGCACGGCCTGCTTTGCCGAAAACCGATTCGACTTCGGGTACGGTTTTAATTAGCCGGTCTGTTTGTTGCAGCAGACGACCCGCTTCCCGTGCAGAGATGCCGGGCAGGGTGGAAGGCATATACAGCAGATCGCCTTCATCCAGCGGTGGCATAAATTCGCTTCCCAGACGGCCGAGCGGAAAGAGCGTCAGTAGCAGCAGCAGGCCAGAAATCAACAGCGTGATTTTCGGGTAGCTCAACACCTTTTGTAACACTGGGTGATAGGCTGCAATCAGCCAGCGGTTAATCGGATTCGCCTGTTCGTCCGGTATCTTGCCGCGTACGAAATACCCCATTAATACCGGCACCAGCGTAATCCCTAATCCGGCGGCGACGGCCATGGCATAGGTTTTGGTAAAGGCCAGCGGTGAAAACATGCGGCCTTCCTGTGCCTCCAGTGAGAACACCGGGACAAACGACAGCGTAATGATCAGCAGGCTGCAAAACAGCGCGGGACCCACTTCCACCGCAGCCCGTTCTGCCAACTGCCACCACTCATTATTCTGCGGCTGCTTCCCAGGGTTTTCATACCGCCACTGCTCAATGACTTTATGCATGTTCTCTATCATCACAATCGCGGCATCCACCATGGCGCCGATAGCAATCGCGATACCGCCCAGCGACATAATATTCGCGTTCACCCCCTGATAGCGCATGATGATGAACGCCCCCAGTATCCCCAACGGCAGGCTGATGATCGCCACCAGCGCCGAGCGGAAGTGAAACAGAAACAGGGCGCAGATGATCGCGACAACGACAAATTCTTCCAGCAGCTTGAAGCTGAGCGTATCGATGGCGTGTTCAATCAGCTGCGAGCGGTCGTAGGTTGGGACGATTTCTACACCCGCTGGTAGGCTTTTTTGTATTTCCTGTAACCGCGCTTTGACAGCATGCAGCGTATTCAGCGCATTCTTGCCATAGCGTAGGACGATGATGCCGCCCGCCACTTCGCCTTCGCCATTCAGTTCTGCGATGCCGCGCCGCATCTCTGGCCCTTCTCTGAGCGTCGCCACATCCTGCAACAGCACAGGAATGCCGTTGCGGGTAGTCATTACCACATGGTTGAAATCTTGCGCGGTTTTCAGGTAACCGGTGGTGCGCACCATGTACTCCGCTTCGCCCAACTCCAGCACGGAACCGCCGTTTTCCTGATTGGCTGCTTGAACCGCGCTGACGATCTGCTGATGGGTGATGCCCTGCGTTCGCATGCGTTCTGGGTCGACGACGATCTGATACTGTTTGACCATGCCGCCCACGCTGGCGACTTCTGCTACATCGGGAACGGTTTTCAGCTCATATTTCAGCAGCCAGTCCTGAAAACCGCGCAGATCGGCCAGACTGTATTTGCCGCTGCGATCGACCAGTGCGTATTCGTAGATCCAGCCGACGCCAGTGGCATCTGGGCCGAGCGAGGTTTTCGCATCGGCGGGCAGGCTGGATTGCACCTGACTGAGATATTCCAGCACACGGGAGCGGGCCCAGTAGGGATCGGTGCCGTCTTCAAACAGCACATAGACGTAGGCATCGCCGAACATGGAAAAGCCCCGTACTGTTTTGGCACCCGGCACGGAAAGCATGGTGGTCGTCAGCGGGTAGGTCACCTGATTTTCCACTACCTGCGGCGCTTTCCCTGGATAGCTGACGCGAATGATGACCTGTACGTCCGATAAATCGGGCAGGGCATCCAGCGGCGTTTTTTGCAGGGAAAGCAGACCCCACGCCGCCATGAATAGCGCGGCCAGTAAAACCAGAAGACGGTTTTTGAGCGACCAGCGAATGATGTAGGCAATCATGGATGACCTCCGTGGCCAGCATGCGGATCGTCAGCGGGTAAAAAATGCAGGACGCGAATCCCACTGTCGTCCATGCTGAACTGAAAACTGACGGTGCTGCCGATCCCCACTCCCTGTGGCAGTCCTGACGATGGCAGCGTGAAGTCCATCGTCATTGGCGACCAGTTGAGTGCCGGAACCGCTTCGTGTTCGATGGTGGCCTGATTGCCGTTTATCGCCCTGATGACTCCCTGAGTGTGATAGCCCGCGGGGGCAGTCGGCGTTGCTGGGTTTGCCGATGTCTCCGCATCAAACTGTGGTAAGGCGCTGCGCAGGCTGGCTTCGGAATCAATCAGGAACTGGCCCGAAGTGACTACGTTGTCGCCTGCTTTCAGTCCATCGATGATTTCGACCCAATCGCCCAGCGATGTGCCTGCCGTGACGTTGCGTGGGGTGAAATGGCCGTTGCCGTCGCTCAGTAAGACTCGGTTTTGGCTACCGTTGACCAATAGCGCCTCCTGCGGGATCGCCAGACGCGGCTGTGCCTGAGCGTGAGAAAGCTGCACGGTCAGGTACATGCCGGGTTTAAGCTGCTGTTGCGGGTTATCCAGCACGACACGGGCTTTTAGTGTGCGTGTGGTACTGTCCAGCACGGGTAGCAGTTCGCTGATTTTGCCGTGGAAGGTTTTGTCCGGCCAGGCACGACTGGTTGCGCTGATGTCGCTGCCAATCGTTAGCTGTGCCGCCTGCGCTTCGGGATAATCGACATCGACCCAAACCGGGTTCAAACTGGCAAGTTCGAATAACGGCTGGGCAGGGCTCAATTGCATGCCTTGTCGCACCTCCAACTTATTCACATAGCCGTCTTCTGGTGCGGTAATCGCGATCCTGTCCTGTGGTTTGCCGCTCCGCTCGACCTGCCGAATAATCGCTTCCGGCATAAATAACAGCGCCAGCCGCTGGCGGGCCGATTGGGTGAGTATGTCGTCGCCCAACTGCCGTACCGCCAAATATTCGCGCTGTGCTGCCGCCCAGGTCGGGTTCCATAATGTGGCTAGCGTTTCGCCTTTCTTCACCTGTTGTTGCAGCGCATTGACCGTGAGTTTCTCGACAATGCCGCCGCTGGGTGCCACCAGCGTGTGTAAACCGCGTTCGTTGAGGGCGACGGTGCCATAACCTGTGGTGCGGTCAGTCAGTTCGCGTATTTCCGCATGAGTGGTGCGAACGCCGAGATTTTGTTGCTGGCGAGCGCTGACGATGACACCGCCGTCCTCCTGCACGTCATCGGCGTAGCGGGGCACCAATTCCATATCCATAAAGGGCGATTTCCCCGGTTTGTCGAAACGTTTATCCGGCACCATCGGGTCATACCAATAGAGAACGGCACGTTCTGGCTCTGCGGTAGAAGGCGAGTGCGGCGTTTGCTGTTTGCCAACCAGATAGCCCACGCCACCCGCGCTGAGAATAGCCAGTGTTATCAGGCTAAACATCAGTGATTTGTTCGTGACTGTTTTGCTCATCGCGTAGGGCTTCCTTGTGGTGTCAGATAACGGATGGCAGCCCAATATTGCGCCATCTCCCGAGCGGTATCCTGAACGGCAATCCGGCTTTCGAGTAACGCCCGACGGGCATCCAGTACGGCGGAAAGATTACTGCTGCCGGATTGATACTGAGCCTGAATCAATTTGATGCGCTGCTGTTGGAGAGGGAGAACCTCGTTGTTCTGGCGCTGCCAACGAGACTGTGCGGCTTGATATTGAGCAATCAGCGTATTGAGTTGTGCTTGGTGCTCTCGTTCGGTGAGCAACACTCTGTCGCGCGCTTCCATGCTGCGCGAGACGTCTGCGGCATAGTCTTTATCCTGACGTTTGGATGTGAAGAGCGGCAGATCGACTGTCACCATCATGCCCGCCATATCGTCGTAATCATCTCCACGTTTCGCGTAATAGACTTCAACATCAACATTGGGGATGGCGGCAACGGCTGACTGTGCGGAGCGAGCCTGAGCCAACTCGGCTTCACGCTGTGCTTGCTGCATTTCTGGATGTCGATGAATGGTGTTGCTCAGCACCTCCGGTGAGGCAGGCAGCCGTTCAAAGCGGGGAAGATCGCCGTTTACATTGATATCTGAGATGCCGGTAAGCTGCACCAGCCGGGCATGTGCGATGCGGGTGTCCCGTTCTGCATCAGACTGCCTGTCCTGCATGGTTGCCAACGTCAGGCGGGCATCCAGCACGCTACTGGCTTCACTACCTGCCGCCACACTCGCTTTTTGCGACGCGATTTGCCGCTGGCTTTCTGTGACCAGCGCGGTGACCTCGCTCAATGCTTTTCGTGAGAGTGCCAGATCCAACCATGCCTGTGCCGTTTCCCGTTGTAGACGAGCACGAATACTCTCGCTATTACTTTGCAATGCATCGGCCTCTACCCGAATGGCCTGTGCTTTGCTATCACGCTTACTGCTGCTGACGTAGGTCTGCATGATGCCGATACGCTGCATCGTCATACCTTCTCGCGTGAGTCGGCTACCGTTGTTGCCGCCTAATGGCAGATTTTCGACGCCAAATTTCAACTTAGGGTCGGGAAGCTGCGTGGCAGAGTCGGCCATGTTCTGAAGCGCGTTAATCTGGTGTTGATTGGCTGACAGGTCGGCGGAGTAACGTTCCGCCGCCTGTAAAGCCTGTTCAAGACTCAGATCTGCCGCAAAGACAGCTGCAGGCAGCCACAGCAACATCGCCAGACACGCGCGCGCGGCGTCGTGTTTGGATACGTTCATGATGTACTCCGGTTAAGGCTGCAGTGGCGTAATCGCGGTCAGGATGTAGCCGCTCTCGTTCTGGATAAAGCTGAACGTGACTGGCGTGTTGACAGGCAATGGCGTTATTTCGCCGCTGGATGGCAGCGTGAAGGCCATCGTCATGGCAGGCCATTTGAGGTCGGCAATCGGCGCGTGGGAGAGCGTGACGCTGTTGGCGTTCCACTGCTTAACAATCCCGGTAGTTTGATAAACGGCTGTCGTGGCCGCTGGGGGAGTGGTCGGCATCATTGCGTGATGCTGGTGGTCGTTGGCCCACACGGGGAAGGTGAAGGAAGAAACAGAAAAAATCAGGCCGCTAATCAGCGCCATATAAGTGATACGCATAAAATAATCCCAATAAAAATAATTGATAAACAAGACGTTGCGCCCGCTGGCGCAGGGGTTATCAATCGCTTGGGTTATTCTCTAAATCGGCAGAAACGGATTTCAGCCGGAGGGCCGACCGCAGGGGGGAGAGCCAGACATCAGAGGCTGGGGTAAGGTGGACAGGGTTATCCGCTAAGACCAGCTCACCGCTCACTGGCAGCGCTAGTAATGCCAGCGAGCCATTATCCTGCTTCACACTATCCGGCACGCAGTGTTTCTCGCACAGCGGCGTTTGCTGGTCGGCAGCGTAAGACGCTGTAGCCGTATGCTGAGCGTGAGATGATAACGGCTGAATGTCAGCCTGTTGCAGATGTGCCTGATGCTGGAGTGCGGGGGAGGTCTGGCTGAGTGTCATATCGCATTGATGACCTGCGATAGCCAGTTGTGCATTCAGGAAAAGCCAGCACAGCGCCAATAGCCATCCCCACCTGCCTTTATGGCGCAGATGATGAATGAATAATGGAGACCGTGATGAGGCGGACATGGCGTTTCCTTTTTGGACGTCATGGCAGTGTAAGCGTCTGAGTTGGAACGCGGCAAGCAGGGAATAGCATAGTTTTGTAAATTGGCAGATAGCTATCTGCCAATGTTATCAATGGGTTAATTATCTTTTGCTGTTCGGTTACTGGGTGAGGAACTGGTACGTGGTATCCGAGCGATAGACCTTCCCCGGTTTCAGCCAGCAGTCGGGCTGCGGCCAGTCTGGGTGATTTGGGCTGTCCGGCAGGAATTCGCTTTCCAGTGCGACACCGGCATAGTTTTCATACTGACCGCCGTCACGCGAGGGTGTTCCGGCCAGAAAGTTGCCGCTGTAGAGCTGTAAGGCGGGGGCGCTGGTGAAAACGCTCATCAGCACGCGGCCATCGGATGACCACAAATTGGCAGCAGGGCTTTCGCTGGAACCGCAGGTGCGATGCAATAAATAAGCGTGATCGTAGCCGCCGACGGCCATTTGATCGCTGTCGCGCAGGAAATCTTCTTCCAACGTTTTTGGCTGACGGAAATCCATTCCGGTAGCGTTTACTGGTGTCAGATCGGCGTTGGGAATGCCCGCGCTATTGACCGGTAAATAATAGTCGGCAAACAGTTGCAATTGGTGCTTACGTACGTCAGTCAAATCGCCATCAAGGTTGAAATACGCGTGGTTGGTCAGACAAACGGGGCAGGCTTTCTCTACGGTCGCCTGATACGAGATTTCCAGCGAATTATGTTCGGTCAGCGTGTACGTCACCTGTACGTTAAGGTGGCCTGGATATCCTTGGTCGCCATCCGGTGAATGCAAGTGGTAAGTCACTTGCGTTGCATCCTGACTGACGATTCGCCAGCGGCGGGCATGAAAGCCTTCTGGGCCACCGTGCAACTGGTGTTCATTCTGGTTTGGAACCAGATGAAACGTTTCGGTTTCTCGACTGAACGTGGCTTTGGCTATGCGGTTGGCATAGCGGCCAATCGACGCGCCGAGATAAGCGCTTTGTAACGGATACTGCTCGGGTGATGCACAGCCCAGTAGGACTTCTCGCACCTCACCCTCGGGTAGCGGCAGCTCACAGGAAAGCCAGGTTGCACCCCAGTCCATCAGGCACACGCGCATACCTGCCTGATTCTGCAAGGTCGTTAACTGAAACGGCTGACCATCTGGTGCCAGCGTGCTAAGACTTTCATTCAACATGACTTGCTCCTGTAGAGGCCCGAGAAGATAGAGAGGGTTGGCCGATGGTTGCAATGTTGGGGGAAGGTCAGCAGATCGGCTTTTCCCCCTAATCCGTCACTCGGCGTGAAAACGCGCCGTCACGCTTCGTCGTACCCATTGGGGTGGTTGGACTGCCAGCGCCAGGTGTCCTGTGCCATTTCTTGTAGTGAGCGTGTGACTCGCCAGTTAAGGTCGTTTGCTGCACGTTCGGCATCTGCCCAGTAAGCAGGCAGATCGCCCTGACGACGCGGGGCAAAATGGTAAGCCAGCGGTTTACCACAGGCCTGACTAAAAGCCTCGACGACCTGTAATACACTGTAGCCTACGCCTGCGCCCAAGTTGTAAATATGTACGCCAGCACGATTTTGCAGGGTGTTCATGGCGGCGATATGACCGTCAGCCAGATCGACGACGTGGATGTAATCTCGTACGCCAGTGCCATCGGCGGTAGGGTAGTCATTACCGAAGATCGCCAGTGAGTCGCGACGGCCTACCGCAACCTGAGCGATATAAGGCATCAGGTTATTAGGCACACCTTGCGGATCTTCGCCCATTTCACCCGATGGATGGGCACCCACTGGGTTGAAATACCGTAACAGCGTAATACTCCATTCCGGCTCAGCATGCTGTAAATCTTGCAGGATTTGCTCGACCATCAGTTTGCTGCGGCCATAGGGGCTGGCAGGGTGACCTGTGGGGAAACTTTCCTGATAAGGGGTGTGTGGTTGATCGCCATAGACGGTGGCCGAGGAGCTAAAAATCAGGTTTTTCACGCCGGCTTTCTTCATCGCCTCTACCAGGACGAGCGTACCGTAGACGTTATTGTCATAGTAGCTCAGCGGTTCACGTACTGACTCGCCTACGGCTTTCAAGCCGGCAAAGTGGATGACGGAATCAATGGAATGCGTAGCGAAAATATCGTCCAGCAGCGCGTTATCACGGATATCGCCCTGATAAAAAACGGGTGCCTTATCGGTTAAACGTGTAATGGTTTTAACGACGCTAGCCTTGCTGTTGCATAAGTTATCGAGAATAACGGGTGTGTGCCCGGCAGCGAGCAATTGTACGCAAGTATGGCTTCCTATGTAACCGCTACCACCTGTAACAAGAACGTTCATAATGACCTCTATTATCGCAATACTGCAAAATAACACGGCTAGATGCTGAAAAAGGTGATCTACAGCGAGAATTAGCCTCTGTTATCGATGGTTTTTTTACAAATAAACTTAGTTAAGCATAGATTACAGTGTAAATGAGCCTGACTTTCTACCCTACATTTTATTTTGTGGTAGCGTTATCATCCCTGTTTTCAGGCGTTATTTACATAACGCATCAATTTGGTAGCCGTAGATATCATTTTGCGGGACGAAAGTGAGTCGATGCGTGATGCATTCGGGCGCGTCCTCTGCATGGTGAGAAACAAAGAGTAGCTGCGTTTCGCCCTCGCCAATCAAGATATCCAGCCAGCGACGCACCAGTTGGCGATTGAGCGGATCAAGCCCCTGTAGCGGTTCATCAAGAATGAGTAGGGCAGGGTGTTTGACTAATGCGCGGGCAATCAGCGTCAGACGCTGCTGGCCCCAGGAGAGCGACTGAAACGGGGTATCGGCGATAGCGCCATTGAGCCCGAGTAGAGTGAGCCACTGTTCTGTCAGGTGGCGCTGACGGTCGGAAACGGCCTGATAAATCCCGATAGAGTCAAAAAAGCCTGACAGGATAACGTTGCGCACGCTGGTGCTGACGCGGTAATCCAGATGGAAGCTGCTGCTGACGTAACCGATGTGGCGCTTGATGTCCCAAATGGTTTCACCGCTGCCGCGTTTACGGCCAAACAGCGTGAGGTCGTTACTGTAGCCTTGCGGATGATCGCCTGTAATCAGGCTGAGTAGCGTCGATTTGCCCGCGCCATTTGGCCCGATAATCTGCCAATGCTGACCGGGCAACACTTCCCACGTCAGCTCGTGCAAAATAGGGCGATCGTTGTACTGCACCATGCCGTTACGCAGTAAAATGCGCGCCTCGTGAGCTGGCAGCGTCATATACCGCTGCGGATCTTCCGGTTCTGGCAACGAACTCCCCGACAGCTTTTCGCTAAAAGCGAGTTGAGCCACCAGCGCTTCAGAGAGGATCGTTTCACGTACGCCGACGCGGGTCAGCGTACAGTCTGCCAGCACACCGACATGGTTGATAAAGTCAGGGATGTCGTCAAAGCGGTTCAGAATAAGCACCAGCGTATAACCGGTGCCTGCTAGTTTCCTCAGCTCATCGGCAAGTTGCTGGCGGGAAGCTACATCCAATCCGTCAAAAGGCTCATCGAGAATCAGCAGGTCAGGCAGGGGCATCAGCGCCTGACACAGCATCGCTTTACGTGTTTCCCCCGTAGAGAGGTACTTGAAGCGCCGCTCCAGCAAATGCGCAATACCAAACTGGTGAGCCAACTGTTGGCAACGCGCGGGATCGTTGAGGCTATCCTGAATCACTTCTGCCGTGGTGCGGCCAGTATCGTCTTCACCTTCGCTGAGCAGATCGGTGTTATTGCGTTGCCACTCGTCGGAAACCAGTTTTTGTAATTGTTCAAATGACAGTCGAACGGGGCGTTGGAACCCCGTTGTTCGTTCACCGCTCAATAGCGGCAGTTCGCCGGATAGCGACCGCGCCAGTGCAGATTTACCACTTCCGTTGGCCCCGACAAAGGCCCAGCACTGGTTTTTTTTGAGCGTCAATTCGTCCAGACGTAGCATGCGGGTGTCGCTGAGACGAAACAGCCCTTGAGTGATTTTTAACAATGACATCTTCTATCCTTCGTCAGATGGCGATAACGCTAAAGCTAAAGCGGCATTAACAAAGCGTGGCGATGATGACTCGGTCGGCATTAAAGCAGGCCTTCACGTTTGCTCCCTGTTGCAGTTTTTGCTGCTCAAGCAAGGTATTCGGCACCATGGCACACAGGATTTCTCCCCCAGTCAGCGTAATCAGAATTTCGCTGTTTTCTACACCGTGCTGAATGGCCTGAATTTGCCCTGATAAGACGTTATCGGCTGCGGGGGCGTTGGACGTGGCAGTGTACACATCGATCCACGGTGCTTTAATCAGTGCCAGCACCTCTTTCCCTTTCTGTAATTGCAGGCGCTCGGCGCTTTGTTGCGTAATCAGGGCGCTGATCGTTGTTTTACCATCGGCGAGTAAAATATCCAGATGTTGTTGCACCTGTTCTTCGCCGCGTGCGAGCACGGTTCCAAAAAACTGATTACGGGCGCTGGTTTGCAGCGAGAAACGCGCGATAGCTGCCAGCAGGCTATCCAACGGTAGACCGTCTTCCTGCAAGACATCGAAGGCTTTTTGCTGAATCTGCGCGAGCAAATCGTACAGTTGGAGAAGACGTTCGCCATAGCGGGTGAGCTGAGCACCGCCACCGCCTTTGCCGCCGGTCATGCGCTCGACGATGATCTGTTCGGCTAGCTGGTTCATCTCATTGATGGCATCCCAGGCGCTTTTATAGCTAATCCCCGCCAGTTTGGCCCCCTGACTGATTGAACCTGTATGCCGAATTTGCTTGAGCAATTCAATACGCCGCGGGTCGGCGAATAAACGCTGTTGGAGTTTCAGGGTGAGGAGAATTTCAGCCTGCATAGTGAGGGCACCATCGGTGAGTTTACTTCTCTGTATTGTCGCTATTTTCTTCATCAGGGGCAAATCGCACAAATAGACGCACTATTTTCTATTACTGCGGTAGACTACGTGGCAATTACGACGATCTCGGCTTACAGTGAAATAGCGCATTGTACCCTAGATAATTCGGGTTGCGTGAAGGCGGCAATCGCGCGAACTCCCAAGAGCTTACACAAGTAAGTGACTGGGGTAAGTAAGGGCGCCAACGTACAAGCAGCTTGAAGTATGACGGGTATAGACGGGCTAAAGTAGCGGTAACCGTTGCAATAAGTGAGGTAAGCATGTTGGAGTTGTTGAAGAGCCTGCTGTTTGCAGTTGCCATGGTTCCAGTGATGATGGTGGTTATCATGGGTGCAATTTATTGCCTGGGCGAAGTGTTTAACGTGTTGTCCCGCATCGGTCATTCCGACGGCCAGCGCGCAAAGAATCAGCACTGATTCACGATCCTTTCCTATTTTGATGTCCGGCTTCTGGCCGGACATTTCTTTTCTACCCCCGATACATACCTCTTTAAAGCGCATGACACTGCTTCATTATTCGTTATATCATCATTTACACAACGATAATTGTCAGGAGACAAGAATGAAGCAGCAATGGTTAAAATGGTTTGCCGCACTAACCCTCAGTGCAGGAATGGCGTTGCCCGCTGTAGCAGAAGATAAAGTCACGGTGTTCGCTGCGGCATCACTGACCAATGCGTTGCAGGAAATCGCTACGCAATATCAGAAAGAGAAAAACGTCGCTGTCGTCGCGTCTTATGCCTCATCCTCAACGCTGGCCCGCCAGATTGAACAAGGTGCGCCTGCCGATTTGTTCATTTCCGCTGACCAACAGTGGATGGACTACGCGCAGGATAAAAACCTGATGGATACCGCGACGCGTCACACGCTGTTGGGCAATGAGCTGGTGGTGATTGCGCCGAAGGCGAGTGCGCAGAAAGAGATTAAGATTGACGATAAAACCAACTGGAAAAGCCTGCTGAAAGACGGACGTCTGGCCGTTGGTGACCCAGATCACGTACCGGCTGGGATCTATGCCAAAGAAGCCTTACAGAATCTGAAAGCCTGGGATGAACTCTCTCCACTGATGGCACGCGCCAACAACGTACGTGCAGCCATGGCGCTGGTGGAACGTGAAGAAGCCCCGCTGGGCATCGTTTACGGTTCTGACGCGGTTGCCAGTGACAAAGTTAAGGTCATTGGTACATTCCCAGCGACGAGCCATAAGCCTGTCGAATACCCGATGGCGATAGTAAAAGAGCATAAAAACGCCGCGGTTACCGGTTTTTATGACTACCTGAAAACGCCGGAAGCAGCAGCCGTATTTAAACGTTATGGCTTCGCGCCGCGTTAATGATGCTGAGTGATTACGAATGGCAGGCGGTTGAGCTGAGCCTCAAAGTTTCCGTTGTGGCCGTGGCGTGCAGCTTGCCGTTTGGGATACTGATGGCGTGGATTTTAGTGCGCTGTCGGTTCCCCGGTAAATCACTGCTGGATAGCATTATCCATTTACCACTGGTGTTACCGCCAGTGGTCATTGGCTATTTGCTGCTGGTGGCGATGGGAAGACGCGGCGTAATCGGTTCCTGGCTCTATGACTGGTTCGGCTTCAGCTTTAGTTTTAGCTGGCGCGGTGCCGCATTAGCGTCGGCGATTGTCGCGTTTCCGCTGATGGTTCGGGCGATCCGTCTTTCGCTTGATGCTGTCGATAAGCATCTGGAACAGGCCGCTCGGACATTGGGTGCCTCGCCCTGGCGCGTGTTTTTCACCATCACATTACCTCTCTCTTTTCCTGGGATTGTTGTTGGAACCGTATTGGCGTTTGCCCGTTCGCTTGGCGAGTTTGGCGCGACCATTACGTTTGTTTCTAACATTCCAGGCGAAACCCGAACCATTCCACTGGCGATGTATACCTTGATTGAAACACCCGGCGCGGAGGCTGATGCAGCAAGGCTGTGTATCATTGCCATCGTCTTGTCGCTGGCTGCGCTGTTAGCATCGGAATGGCTAACAAACTGGAGCCGCAAGCGGCTGGGGGGATAATGCTGCAACTCGATTTTCATCAACAACTGGGTAGCCTCGAACTTCGCGTTCAGTCTGAACTGCCTGCGAACGGTATTACCGCTATTTTCGGCGTATCTGGGGCAGGGAAAACCTCGCTGATCAACGCTGTTGTTGGCTTGACCCGGCCAGATGGCGGGCGGATTGTGCTCAATAATCATGTGCTGGTGGATACACAGCAGCGTATTTTTCTTCCGCCTGAAAAGCGGCGAATCGGCTATGTATTTCAGGATGCTCGGCTGTTTCCGCACTATCGCGTGCGCGGTAATCTACGCTACGGTATGGCTGAAACAATGGAATCGCAGTTCGATGATATTGTCAGCTTACTGGGTATCGAACCGCTGCTGAATCGCTATCCACGGACGCTGTCTGGTGGAGAGAAACAGCGTGTCGCGATTGGTCGGGCCTTGCTGACCGCACCGGAACTGCTGCTCATGGATGAACCGTTGGCGTCGCTGGATTTACCCAGAAAGCGTGAGCTGTTGCCGTATTTGGAACGTCTGGCGAAAGAAGTCAATATTCCGATCCTGTATGTCAGCCACAGTCTGGAAGAGATTGTCCGGTTAGCCGATCATGTTGTGGTGCTCGATAAGGGCAAAGTGAAAGCGCAGGGTCTGCTGGAAGAAGTGTGGGCTAGCAGCGCGCTACGCCCGTGGTTACCGAAAGACGAACAGAGCACTATTTTGAGTACGCGTGTGTTGGCTCAGCATGCGCATTACGCGATGACGGCGCTGGCATTAGGCGACCAGCAGGTGTGGGTTGGAAAAGTCGAACTCCCTCAGGACGCCGCATTGCGCATTCGCGTGAATGCCGCCGATGTTTCTCTGGTGCTACAGCCGCCGGAAAAAAGCAGCATCCGTAATGTGCTGCGTGCCAGCGTGGTAGAGTGCATTGATGTCAACGAACAGGTTGAAGTGAAGCTTGCGGTCGGTCAGCAGACGCTGTGGTCTCGTATCACACCGTGGGCTAGGGACGATCTCGTGCTTCATCCCGGGCAAACGATCTACGCGCAGATTAAGAGCGTGTCGATTACGGCGTAAAGATAGGCTGATGATAAAGGTATTGTTCCACTGACATTTAGCGCGCAGCCTGTCAGTCGTTGTATGAGAGGCTGAGTAGGGTGAAGTAAGTCGGTGTATTACGTCAACCTGCGGTCAGCGGACCGCAGGTTGTCAGATATGAAAAAGGATTGGTTTTATTCTATTCAGATTAGCTGGATGCCCGTTCGACAAACGTCCATTCCAGTAGGCGCTTTTCTGTTTCGCTGTCCGGCTGGTCGATTTGTTGTAATAACAACTTCACGGCCTCTCTGCCGATATGTGCGGACGGCTGTTGAATCGTGCTGAGCTGAGGAGAAGTGATGTAACCCAGCTCCGAGCCATCGAAACCGATCACTGCAATATCCTGCGGCGCACTTAGCCCCGCCTCACAGATTGCAGACAGCGCGCCTGCGGCCAGCGTATCGGAGACCACAAAGACGGCATCTGGTCGCTCTGGATCGTTAAGCAGCGCGGTCATTGCCGCTTTTCCGCCTGCGTAGCTCAGGGTGCTGGCGTATTCGACCTTGCCATAATCAAACGCATTTTCTGCGATAACGTCGCGATAGCCTTTCTCTCGCTGCTGGGCGTAGAGATAATTCATATCATGGTTAATCATGGCGATACGGCGGCGACCTTTGCCAATAAAGTGATTAATCACAAAGCGGGATGCCTCTGCGTTATCAATTCCAACGGATGAAATGGCAGATGTATCGTCATGCTCGGCGCACTGCACCCAAGGCGCTGTGCCAATCATGTCCTGAAGTGCAGACAGCGTCGAAATGGCATCCATGGTGATCACGCCATCGACCATTTTACCGGATAGCAGTTGCAGGCTGGAGTGGGCGCGAACAATATCTGCGCCTGAATTGCATAGCAGAATACGGTAGCCGTTTTCTTCCGCTTCTGCCTCAATGCCTTTTACGACATCGGCACAGAAGGGGTTGGCAATGTTGGAAACCATGACTAATAACATCTGGCTGCGTGCGGTACGTAGCTGTCGTGCCAGCAAATTTGGCTGATAATTACTGCTTTTTATCGCATTGAGAACTCGTTCTCGGTTTTGCGGCTTCACGGTATCAATGTTGTTCAGCACTCGTGAAACGGTGGCCACCGAAACTCCAGCTATCCGTGCTATTTTTTGAATTGACATAATTCAGAAGGCACTCACGCTACTTATTGCTTGGCTGAGCAGATTACCATAAATATCTCTGGCTGCACCCCGCAGACGTCGCACCTGCGGGATGAATACCGTGAGAGAATGAACGGTTTGATGCCTTAATTGGCGACCTTTACCCACGTTTGCTGCTGATGGCTTTGTACGATGGCGTCAATAATGAACATAATGTTCGCACCATCGTAGAAGGTGGCGAAGGTGAACGGATCGACGCTCGGCTGTTTGCCGTCACGCAGATAGGTATAAAAGTTCGCCATCATGTTCTTGAACGCATCTGGCCAGCCTTCGATATGCCCACCGGGGAAGTGGACTGCGGCGGCGGCTTCTGGGTTCAGCAGTCTAGGATCGTCCGACAACACCTGATTCGGTTTATCGCGATGGCCGATCCACAGTTGTTGCGGGGTTTCCTGATCCCATGCCAGCGATTGTTCACTGCCATTTACTTCAAACGTCAGGCGATTTTTCCGGCCGGCGCTGACCTGAGAAACGGTAAAGGATCCGCGGCTGCCATCCTCAAAGCGCAGTAAAACGGTCGCGTAGTCTTCAGTTTTGACCGGTTTGTCATCGTACTCTGGCGGCGCATCAGAGGACGAAAACGTGGTAGTGCCATTCCGATTGGATTTTCGGATCGGATGGACGATGGCTAAATCGGCGAAGACTTCGACAATTTTTCGGCCAGAAATAAACTGCACCGTGTCGCACCAGTGCGAACCGATGTCAGCCACCGCGCGGGAAACGCCGCCGAACTCCGGTTCAACACGCCAGTTGTAGTCGGTGTCACGCAGCATCCAGTCTTGCAGATAGCCACCGTGTACGGCAAAGACGCGGCCGATCTCCTGACGCTTAATCATGCTGGCAGCTTGCTGCACCATGCCAAATTGGCGATAGACAAAGCTGACCCCGTGGACAACGCCTTTTTCTTCCGCCAGCGCCACCAGTTCACGCGCTTCTTCGCTGGTCATACACAGTGGCTTTTCTGAAAAGACGTGCTTGCCTGCCTGAATAATCTGCTTATTGATCGCCGCATGGAGATGGTTCGGCGTGCAGTTATGGATCGCATCAATACCGGGATGAGCCAATAAATCAGCGACGCTGCCGTAGGCATGGGGAATGTTGAGCTGACGCGCTTTTTGCTGCGCCAGATCGAGCGAATTTTCCGCCAGCGCCACCACCTCAACGAAACCAAGGCGACGAATCGCTTCAATATGTGCTGGGCCAATAAAACCGGAACCAATAATGCCAACGCGAATCATTCTGCGCTCTCCTCGTTTAATCCCAACATTTTTCTGACTAACGGACGATCGTCGCTGGTTGCGGCGAAATCGTCAAAAGCGCGTCCTGCGACTGGAATAATGTGGCGGTTGATGAACGCCGCTCCTTCTTTCGCACCGCAGTTGCTATCTTTCAGGCAGCATTCCCACTCCAGCACCGCCCAGCCGTCGTAATCGTATTGGGCAAGTTTGCTGAAGATGCCGCCAAAATCGATCTGGCCATCTCCCGGTGAGCGGAAGCGTCCGGCGCGTTCAGCCCATGACTGATAGCCGCCGTAGACGCCGCTTTTGCTCGATGTGATAAATTCCGCATCTTTCACATGGAACGCTTTGATTCGTGCATGGTAGCGATCGATAAAGCCGAGGTAGTCCATCTGCTGCAAATGCATATGGCTAGGATCGTAAAGAATGTTGGCGCGCGGGTGATGATTGACGACATCCAAGAAGCGTTCAAAGGTCACGCCGTCGTGTAAATCTTCTCCTGGATGCAGCTCGTAGCACACATTCACGCCGTGCTCGTCAAAATAGTCGAGGATCGGCGTCCACAGGCGACCAAGCTCTTTAAAGGCTTCCTGAATCAGGACTTCTTTACGCGGTGGCCAGGGGTAAAAATAGGGCCAGGCCAGCGCACCAGAAAACGTAGCGTGGGCGTTTAGTCCTAAGCGTGAAGAGGCTTTTGCTGCCTGCTTGATTGCCGCGATAGCCCACTCTTGGCGAGCCTGCGGATTGCGGCGGTATGCCGATGGTGCGAAATCGTCAAAAGCATCGTCATACGCAGGGTGGACGGCAACAAGCTGGCCTTCCAGATGGGTTGAGAGTTCGCTGATGGTTAGCCCATGCAGTGCCAGTAGGCCTTTCACATCATCACAGTAAGTTTGGCTGTCGGCGGCCGTAGCCAGATCGAAAATGTGCGGGTGATTACAGGGGATTTGTAGCGCTTTAAAGCCTAATCCGGCCGCCCATTGCGCCAGATTTTCCAGCGTGTTAAAGGGAGCCTGATCGCCAATATACTGGGCGAGAAAAATACCCGGTCCTTTTAACGTCTTCATTATTACCTCCTTTGGCAACGGGTGTGGTCATGAATACCGTTGCACGATTGCGATAGCGGAGAATGCAGTGGGATGAGGTGCCATAGGCGACCCATCCCGTTTTCTCCTTAAATAATCCGTCTCAAATGATTAAGCCTGCTCTTCTTTATATTTGAAGGAGAAGAGGAAAATGACGGCGATGATGGCTGCGGCAACCGCTGGGATCCACCAGAAGGTCGCCCAGATTTCAGGCGCGTTTAACGTACCGTTGTCGAAGAGACGGTTATAAATGGCACCGGAAACCTGTGAGCCCAGCAGCATGCCGATACCGTAGGTGAACAGGACTACCAGACTTTGTGCCTGACCTTTGATTTTCTCTCCCGCGATGCGGTCGGTATAGATGAAGCCGATGACGAAGAAGAAGTCATAGCAGACACCGTGCAGCAGGATCCCGATGTAGAGCAGCCAGCGTGTTTCTTCATTCACGCCCATCGCGAAGAGGGCATAGCGTACGAACCACGCCAGCATGCCGATGAATAGCATGTATTTCACGCCCAGCTTTCTAAACAGCAGCGGAATGATCAGCATGAAGACGATTTCGGACATCTGACCAAACGACATGGCGGTGCTGACATCGCTGATACCCGCATTGCTCAGGAAGGAGGCGGTGTAAGCGTAGTAGGTGCCCAGTGGAATAGAGATCAGCATGGCGCAGATGGCAAAGACCAGAAAGTGGCCTTTCTTCAGCAGCGCGAACGCATCAGCACAGAACAGATCGCGGACTGCCAGCGGCAAGCCTTTTGCTGGGGCTGGAGTATGCGGCAGCGTCAGGCTGTAAGCTGCCAGAATGGCAGAGCAGGCGGCAGCGACGTAGAAAATATTGACGCTTGCGGAGATGCCCGCCGTCCCGATGCAGACACCGGCAACGATCCAACCAATGGTGCCGAAGACCCGCACAACTGGGAAGCTCTTCTCACTGTTAGTCAGGTTATGGAACGCGATGTTGTTGGTTAATGCCAGCGTTGGCATAAAGCACAGCGTGTAGGCGAACAGCAGGATCAGCAGCTGTGAGCCGTCTTCGTTGACTAACGCTGCGGGCACAAACCACAGGATGACCGCGCCGATCAGGTGCAGCAGCGCCATGACTTTTTGTGATGGGAAGAAGCGGTCAACCACCATGCCCAGTACGAATGGCGACAGGATTGAGGCGATTGGTCCGGCAGAGAAGGCGTCGCCAATCATGGCGGCCAAATTATACTGTGTCATAACCAGGCCCAGGGTGACTGACCATGAACCCCAGATGAAGAACTCTAAGAACATCATGAGTGACAGTCTGGGAACCACGAAGGCCGGTTGTAACGATTTGGTTGCTGTGTTTTCAGATGAAGAAACCATGTGGCATCCCTCTTAAAAGTAATCGATTACAATTTGTGTTTTCTGAATGTAATCGATTACTTTTGGCTTAACCGCAGCTTTTAGCCATAAATGAGATCCTTATCACTAGAAAGTTATATAGCCATAGCGTAGCGGGCTGTTTTCGCGCAATGATCGGGTATCTGCTTTGTTTGAGGGGAAAAGAAGAATGACGCACTTTGTTTTAGTGGGCGATGTCGGTGGCACCAATACACGTTTGGCCTTGTGTGATGCCACAACGGGCGAATTGTCGCAAACCGAAACCTATTCCGGGCTGGATTTCCCTTCTTTGGAAGGGGCCATCCGAGATTATCTCGATTCGCGACAGGTCACGGTACAGGATGCCTGTATCGCGATTGCCTGCCCGATTACCGGTGACTGGGTGGCAATGACGAACCACACCTGGGCGTTTTCGATTTCAGAAATGAAAGCGAGTCTGGGTCTGCGCCATTTTGAGGTTATCAACGATTTTACCGCCGTTTCCATGGCGGTGCCGGTGATGACTAACACGGATTTACTCCAATTTGGCGGCGGGGAGCCCGTGCCAGGTAAACCGATTGCCGTGTATGGTGCAGGCACGGGATTAGGCGTCGCCCATCTGGTTCATGCAGCCAATCAATGGATTAGCCTGCCGGGTGAGGGCGGGCATGTGGATTTCGCGCCGAATAGCGATGAAGAGGACAGCATTCTGGCGGTATTGCGCCACTCGCTCGGGCATGTTTCCGCAGAGCGCTTACTCTCTGGGCAGGGGCTGGTGAATATTTACCGTGCTGTGGTGCTGTCTGATGACCGCACGCCAGAGACGCTGGAACCGAAAGATATCACCGAACGTGCCGTCAACAATACGGATGTGGATTGTCGCCGCGCCCTGTCGCTCTTCTGCGTCATCATGGGACGCTTTGGTGGCAATCTGGCGTTAAGTTTAGGTACATTTGGCGGCGTGTATATTGCTGGCGGCATTGTTCCGCGCTTTCTGGAGTTTTTTAAAGCCTCTGGTTTTCGGGCGGCTTTTGAAGACAAAGGACGGTTCAAAGGCTATATGCAGGATATCCCTGTGTACCTGATTACCCATGAACAGCCAGGGTTAATGGGCGCGGGGGCTTACCTGCGGCAGGTACTGGGCAGCGCGCTGTAAGTCTGTATGCGAGTCGAACGCAATCAGGAAAAGTGACAGCTCTCGCTTGCCTGATTGCGTTACTGTTGGTTATGCCAGAATGCGGGTACGGATGACATCGGCGATGCTGGGTTCTTCATTGCTGCCAATCACCAGATCGGCTCGCGCTTTGATTTCATCGGCGCTGTTGCCCATCGCGACGCCTAAGCCTACGCCTTCTAGCATGCTGATATCGTTAAAGTTATCGCCGAATGCTACGACGTCCTTCATGCTGATGCCCTGTTCGCCTAGCCATTGCTGGAGCAGCTTGCCTTTGCTGTTGCCGGTTTGGGCGATATCAACCTGATCCTGCCATGACCACTCGCAGGCCAGTCCGAGCTGCTTTTCCACTTCTGCGGCGAAATGGTTCAGCGTGGGAACATCGGCGTGCGTGGTTGCGAATTTCCAGATAGCGTGGGATGTTTCGGTCTGACGCACCAGATTCTCCACCTGAGCGAAACGAGGACGCTGCTGTTCCGGCAGGTTAGCCGCCCATGCCAGCGTGCGGACTACGTGCCCAGTAGGATACTGGTAATACATGTCATCATCGGCATACATCAGCCCATGAATATCAAATTCCTCTAGCAGCGTGATGACATTTTTTGCCTGTTCGACAGAGAGCGGATTGGTGTGCGACGCTTGGCCCTGCTGGTAATCATAAACGTAGGTGCCGTTACAGCAGATGGCGGGCGTATCCAACTGCAACCCCTGATAAAAAGGGTGGATTGCCGAGTGGTGGCGTCCGGTGACGATCATCACTTTTATACCTTGCTGACGGGCCAACGCGAGTGCGCTAAGCGATTCTGGCAGGATTTTTTTCTTTTGATTCAGTAGCGTACCATCAAGATCAAGTGCAATTACTCGGTAGGTCATCGTTGTCTCGCAAATAAAAATGTGGGTATCAAATGAGTCTTACGATAAAGGACGTGGCGAAAAATAGACAGACAACAGCGAGATAAAATTGTCTGAGGTTCATTTGATGACGAAGGATTCAGCGCGGCGGTGGGAAATAAGGCTAAACGGACGGTTTTACAGCGCCATTGTTGATTTTCTATGCTTTCAACGGCTTATCATCTATTTTTTAAGCAGTTGATCACAACGCTGCTTTACAATGTGCGGCGTACTGTTTATAGTGCGCGTCATTGCGGAGGAGTGGCCGAGTGGTTGAAGGCACCGGTCTTGAAAACCGGCGACGCGAAAGTGTTCTAGAGTTCGAATCTCTACTCCTCCGCCAAAAAAATTCAACGGGTTAGCTTAGGCTAGCCCGTTTTCGTTTTTACTCTCTTATTTTCCCCTGATGCTCTGCACTCTCACTTTTCATTACCTATTCGTTATTGCCCACATCCGCACCGTTAGCTAAATCAATCATTACTTAAATCAATAGTAGCCTTGCGATGTCTCTGTAGAATAGAGTAATTGGTCATTTATGGTATGCCGTGCGTCAGGTTGAGCAAGTTCGTTATCCTTCTGATGAACCTCTTTTGAGCCTTCCTGTGCCGCCACATTCGCGTGAAAAATAAGGAGAATACGATGCAGCAAGTGGTTTATGTCGCCAGCCCGGAAAGCCAGCAGATTCATGTTTGGCAACTCGGTGCTCAGGGAAATCTGACATTATTGCAAACCGTTGATGTTCCGGGACAGGTTCAGCCGATGGTGATCGCACCGAACAAGCGTCACCTGTATGTTGGGGTTCGTCCTGATTTCAGGGTTCTGAGCTATCGTATTGATGAACAGGGTAAATTGACGCAAGCGGGTGTCGCATCTTTACTGGGCAGCCCGACGCACCTGTCGACCGATAATGACGGACGTTTCCTATTTAGCGCATCTTACAGCGGCGCCTGCGTTAGCGTTAGCCCGATTGGTGCTGACGGCATCGTCGGCGAGCCGATCCAGCAACTGGACGGACTGGAAGGGTGCCACTCTACCAATATTGATCCAACTAATTCTGTTGTATGGGCACCGTGCCTGAAAGAAGACCGCATCCGTCTGTACGATTTGGGTGCGGCGGGCGAATTGAGCGTGCATCGTCAGTCTGAAATGACGACGGTAGCGGGTGCCGGTCCACGCCATATGGCATTCCATCCGAATCAGCGTTTTGCCTATTGTGTGAATGAACTGGACAGTTCAGTGGATGTGTATCAGTTGGATACAGCCAGCGGCGACGTGCAGAAAGTGCAAACGTTGGACGCCATGCCTGCTGGTTTCAGCGATACGCGCTGGGCGGCAGATATTCACATTACGCCGAATGGTCGCTTCCTGTACATCAGCGATCGTACTGCCAGCCTGCTGAGTGTTTTCCAGGTGTCTGAAGACGGCAGCACGTTAACGCTGGCCGGACATCAGCCGACCGAAACGCAGCCGCGCGGTTTCAATATTGACAACACCGGTGAGTTCCTGATTTCAGCAGGGCAGAAATCTCAGCACATTGAGGTGTATCACATCGACCAGAACACGGGCGATCTGCAACCGCTGGCGCGTTACGCCGTCGGTCAGGGACCAATGTGGGTGTCGGTGCTGGCACTGAACTAAGCAAACCAAGCACAACATTAAGCCCTGCGTTTATCCGCAGGGCTTTTTTTCGATTAACCGCGGTATTCGATAATCGACAAACCCGCGTTGTAGTCCGTGCTGTAGATAATTCCGTCGGCATCAACGAACACATCGCAAGACTGAATAATTTGCGGTCTGCCGGGGCGCTTGTCGACCATGCTGTCTGGCGCAGCAGGTACCAGTGCACCCGTTTCCTTCGGCTGATATGGGTTACTAATGTCGTAAGCCCGTACCCCAGCGTTTTGGTACGTGGCGAAAATCAGTGATGAACTGATGAAGCTGCCGGGCCGGTTTTCATGCAGGTTATGTGGGCCAAAGTGTGCGCCTTTCTTCACATAATCCGCCTCTTTCGGCTGCGGAAAGGTGGAGATGCTCACCGGATTACGCGGTTCACGAATATCGAACACCCAAATCAACTTCTCGCCATCTTCCTGATTATCCAATACCGCTTCATCCAACACGATTAGCAGATCGCGATCCGGCAGCGGCAGCGCCGTGTGTGTGCCACCGCCAAACGGTGGGCTCCAGTTACGGTGGCTGATAAGCTGTGGGTTGGTGCGATCGCTCACGTCCAGCAGCGTCAATCCGCCGTCGCGCCAGCTTCCATAGGCGGTGTCGCCGCTGATGATGGCGTGGTGCAGGGCGTAACGCTTGCCTTCCGGCCAGCTTGCGGTTTCGCCACCAGCAGTGTGCATTCCGGGTAACCAATAACGACCAGCAACCTCTGGGCGCTGCGGATCGGCCAGATCGATAGTCAGAAAAATGTAGTCGCTGTAGCCATCGAGCAGCGCGGATACATACGCCCAGCGCCCGCCGACGTACCAGATGCGATGAATGCCGATGCCGTCCAACGGCAGGAAGCTGATTTCGCGAGGTTTATCCGGCGTTGAGATATCGAAAATCCGTAATCCAGCGCTCCAGCTTTTGTCCTGCTGTTTGGTACTGACCGTGTCGGCGACGGAGCGGGTGTAATAGACTTTTTCCTCGGCGAAGCTGGCGTCGGCAAACAAATCGCGCGCGTTGACGACAAGCAGCAGGTCATCGTGTGTTTGCAGGTGGATATTCCAGGTGCCGGGCGGGGCAGCAATAAACCCCGCCGGCTTGGGATTCTTGGCATCGCGCACATCCACAATCGACACACCTTGTGAAACCATATGCCCGATGTAAGCGTACCCGCGATGAACCATCACCTGCACGCCATCGGGTCTGCCGCCCTGATCGCTGTGTCCAATCAGCCGCATGTTGCGGCTGTAATCGGGAGTGGGCAGAGGGGTCGATGCCATGAGTTATCTCCGTGTTATTTCG
The DNA here is from genome assembly GCF_009931295.1 of Pectobacterium odoriferum. NCBI lineage: Bacteria > Pseudomonadati > Pseudomonadota > Gammaproteobacteria > Enterobacterales > Pectobacteriaceae > Pectobacterium > Pectobacterium odoriferum. The sequence continues at coordinate 1,618,529 of NZ_CP034938.1, forward strand.
CCTGTTTGGCTTCCAGTGTAGCAAACCACGGTGCGATAAAATCATCCGTGTGGCCCCAGCCTGGGATGATTTTCGCCAGTCCGGCGACGTTGACCGCACCCGGCTGGCTGGCTAACAGCGCCTGTGGAATTGCAGCAGCACGGAACTCGTAGGTTGCAGGTGTCGCTTCACCGGCAATCTTGTTGGCAACCAGACGCAGGTTAACTTTACCGATCAGTTTAGGATCGACAGCCACGCTGACTTTCCACGGGCTGTTTGCTTCGCGCATCAGCTGTAAATCCTGATTAGAGATATCGATGCTGTACAGTTTGATTTCGGTCCGACCGTTTTCTTTCAACGCCTTATAAGCACCCTGGCTGAAGGCATCCCACGATCCCCAGATTGCATCGATTTTGCCTTTCGGGTATTTCGCCAGCACGGCGCCGACTTTGTTGGCTGTATCGCCTTGTACATCAGAGGACACGGCACCAATCGATTCGAGTTCCTTGATGCCGGGGTTAGCTTTCAGGATCTGTTGATAAGCAAGCTGGCGGCGTTCCATCGGCGGGAAGCCAGCGACCCACAGTTTGATGATGTTGGCTTTACCGTTGAAATCCTTCACCAGTTGGCCGAATGATTCGTTAGTCAGTGAGGCGTCATCCTGCTGGGTGACGGTCACGCCTGGGATTTCGCCGTTCACGGCGGTATCAAATACGGAAACGGCAATGCCGCTGTCGACGATGCGTTTAATCAAGTCGGTAGAGTAGGGATCGCGGCCCTGCGACAGGATGATGCCATCATATTTCTGGCTAATCGCCTGATTCACGAAATCCTGAAAACGGGCATCATCGCCATTGCTCAGAAAGGTGCTGACCTTAAAGCCCAGCTTTTTTCCTTCTTCGAGCACGCCGGAAACAAATTGCGTGGTGTTGTCATCCGAACCCAAGTTGCGGATAACGGCGATGCGAACCGGACCGTCATGATTGGCGATAGCGGCCGGAACGGGAGCAATGGTGGCATTCTGATTAGCCAGTGCCGGTAACGCAGTCAGTAAGCTCAGTGCAAGCAGGGTGGGCATAAATTTCTTCATTATCAGCTCCATGGCGTTTTATAAAGGGATCTTGTGTTGATGAAAGTGTGTCGTGTCGATGGCAGTATTGTTATGTTTTCTGCGTCACTACTTTATAGCTGTCTTTATGTCTGGATGTCTATTTAAAAATGATATTGCATCATAGCCGTTGAGCGATAGACGAGGAAGAGGGGAACATTATGACTTTTGGGTTTAAGTTATAACGATTCGTGCTGACTGCGGATAAAAAGAAAAATGCCCGCGAGGCGAGCATTCGAGGTTGCTGACAAAGTCCGTATGGCGGTAGTAACGGATAGATCGTAAAGACGCTGTAAATACATCCCTGTACGCTCGGATTGCGCAGATATGAATCTCATTCATGAGATTCACCCTTTCAGGGCCGTCGCAAGCGACGTTCAAAAGCGTTCCTGACGCAAACGCTTTACTCTTCTATTCCGTTACTCCCGTTCTCGTTCGATAAATAGGTTTGTCAACAGCCTGAAATGCCCGCGAGGCGCGGCATTTCAGGTGAGTGGCAGGATGAAGAAAGAGCGAGTTATTTCTTCGCTTCTTTTTCTTCCATTTCACGCGCCCAACGTGGGTGGTGTTTACGCGCCCAGCGTTTGGAGACTTTGCCTTCAATCATGCCCTTGATCGACCCTTTAACCCAGAATGCCATGTACATATGGATCAGGATGGCATGGATGAGGACGATAGCCGCAACCGCATGAATCAGAATGGCGTAGCGCACGACATCAATCGGGAACAGGTGGGCAAAGTAAGGACGCCACATGATTACCCCGGTGATCAGCAGCACCAGCGTCAGCCCCATGATGCTCCAGAACATCATTTTCTGGCCTGGGTTGTATTTACCCACTTCAGCGACTTCATGCTCATTGCCTTTCAACACTTCAATAATGTTGAGGAACCACGGCAGATCGCGCTTCTTCGGGATGTTATGACTAACGAACCGGAAGAACATCGGGATCAGACAAATGACGATCAGCACGCCAAAAAACGGGTGCAGAATACGTCCCATCTGCGGCGTACCAAACGTCTGCGTCAACCATTGCAGGGTTGGGAAAAACAGGGCAATACCTGAGAGCGCGACCAGAAAAAAGCTAATCACCACAATCCAGTGACAGATGCGATCGATAAACTTGGTGCGCAAAATCATTTTTGATTTACTCATGTTTGTCTCCCCCTTCTTTGTCTTCTCCCTCGTGTTCATGCTCCGTTTCTTCTGTGTTCGGACCCACACCGATGTAGTGGAACATTAACCCGGCGAACGTGGCGACAAACCCTAACGCAGATAGCGGCTTCAGAATGCCTTTCCACAGGTTGACCGGCGTAGAAATCTGCGGGTCATCCGGCAGATTGTTATAGAGCGATGGTCTGTCTGCGTGGTGCAGAACATACATCACATGTGTGCCACCCACACCCTGCGGGTCGTAGAGGCCTGCGTTCTTATAACCACGGCTTTTCAGATCGGCGATGCGCTCTTCTGCCAGATGCTTCATCTCTTCTTTCGTACCGAAACGAATGGCACCCGTCGGACAGGTTTTCACGCAGGCGGGCTCTTGCCCAACGCTGACTCTGTCGACGCACAGCGTACATTTATAGACGCGGTTATCTTCTTTATTCAGACGCGGAATATTGAACGGGCAGCCAGCGATGCAATAGCCGCAGCCGATACAGTTTTCGGATTGAAAATCGACGATACCATTGGCGTACTGGATAACCGCACCAGCGGAAGGACAGGCTTTCAGACAGCCCGGATCGCTACAGTGCATGCAGCCATCTTTACGGATCAGCCATTCCAGACGATCGTTCTCTTCCACTTCGGAAAAGCGCATCAGCGTCCAAGATTTGGCGCTCAAATCCGCTGGGTTATCATAAACACCGAAGTTATGGCCGACTTCATCACGAATATCGTTCCATTCTGAACAGGCCACCTGACAGCCTTTACAGCCGATACAGGTGGTGACATCGATCAGTTTTGCCACTTCGCTTTTGTCATTACGCACATGCGGCGGCGGTGTAAAGCCGTTGGTGGCCGAACGTTTAATAATATCTTGTGATTGCATTGACATAGTTGGCTACCCTTACACCTTCTCTACATTAACCAAAAACGCTTTGTACTCAGGCGTTTGTGAATTAGCGTCGCCGACGCTCGGGGTGAGTGTGTTAGCCAGGAACCCTTTACGCGTGGCCCCCTCAAAGCCCCAGTGGCACGGAATACCAACGGTTTCCACGCTGCGTCCGGCAATTTGCAGCGTTTTGATACGCTTCGTAACCACCGCTTTGGCTTTGATGTAGCCACGCTGGCAGGAGACTTTGACTTCATCGCCTGCTTTAATGCCTTTGCTCTTCGCCAGATTTTCACCGATCTCAACAAACTGTTCCGGCTGTACAATCGCGTTCAGACGCGCGTGTTTTGTCCAGTGACGGAACAACTCGGTAATCGAGTAGGTGGTCGCCACGTAAGGGAAGTCCTTCGCGGTGCCCATGGTTTTCGCATCACGTGCAAACAAACGCGCCACCGGGCTGGAAATCACCGACGGGTGCAGCGGGTTGGTGCCAATAGGCGATTCTATCGGCTCGTAGTGTTCAGGGAACGGCCCGTCTACCAGTTTGTCCACGGAGAACAGACGTGCCAGACCTTCCGGCAGCATGATGAATGGCCCGGTGTCTTTGCCCGGCGGTACGGTTGCGGCGAAGTCAGGCACATCAATGCCTTGCCACTTCTGACCGGTCCATTCCAGCAATTTACGCTTGCTGTCCCACGGTTTCCCTTGCAGGTCGGCGGAGGCGCGGTTGTAGAGAATGCGGCGGTTTTGCGGCCAGCACCATGACCAGTTTGGCGTGCAGCCCAGACCGGCATCGGCGTTGTCACGCTTATCCATCTGGTTACCGGCTTCGGTCCAGCTCCCGGCGTAAATCCAGCAGAAGCTGGACGTGGTACCGTCATCACGCAATTGTGAGAAATCGGCGAGCTGCTGGCCTTTTTTCAGGATCAGTTTGCCGCTGTCGTCGTAGATATCAGCCAGCGCCATGCCGTTGGCTTCGCGGGCGATCTCTTCTGGATGCGGGTCTTCCGGGTCTTTGTAATTCCAGTTGATGTTCATCAACGGATCCGGATAAGTACCCCCTTCTTCGTTATACAGCTCACGCAAACGCATCAGCAGCTTACCGAGAATTTTACCGTCGTGACGGGCTTCTCCTGGTGGCTCAGCCGCCGCCCAGTGCCATTGCAACCAACGACCAGAGTTGGCGATAGAACCATTTTCCTCGGCAAAGCAGGAAGAAGGCAGACGGAAGACTTCAGTCTGAATAGACTTCGTATCCACATCATTGAATTCACCGTAGTTCTGCCAGAACGTGGAGGTTTCCGTGACCAGCGGATCGATGATGACCATGTACTTGAGTCTGGAGAGCGCTTCAGTCGCTTTGTTCTTGTTAGAGAACGCGGCAACGGGGTTAAAGCCCTGAACGATGTAGCCGTTCATTTTGCCTTCCACCATCAGCTCGGTTTGTACCATGACGTCGTAGCTACGGTCCCACTTCGGCAACCAGTCATAACCCCAGTTATTCGCCGCCTGTGCGTGATCGCCATAGAAACTCTTCATCATGCTGATAAAGAATTTTGGCGTGTTTTTCCAATAGTTAACCTGATCGGGTAACACGGCGGTGGGGGTGATTTGGCTCAGATAGGTATTCAGATCCGGCTGTTTTTCTGACGGCAGTGGCATATAGCCCGGCAGATTTAACGACAGCAGACCCAGATCGGTATACCCCTGAATGTTGGAGTGACCGCGCAGGGCGTTGATGCCGCCGCCTGCCATACCGATATTTCCCAGCAGAAGCTGGATCATGCCAGCGGAGCGGATGATTTGCGCGCCATTAGTATGGTGTGTCCAACCCAGTGCATACATGAAGGTTGCGGTTTTATTCGGCACGCAAGTTTCAGCCAGCGTACGGCAAATCTCTTCATAATCTTTGGCTGAGGTACCGCACAGGGATGTCACCATGTCCAACGTATAGCGGGAGACGTGTTCTTTCAGCAGGTTCCAGACGCAGCGCGGATGGGAGAGCGTGTTGTCGCGTTTGGCAAAACCGGCTTCATTCAGCTCATACTGCCAGCTGGATTTGTCATATTGACGTTTTTGTTCGTCGTAGCCGCTGAACAAGCCTTCGTCAAAGCTGAAATCATCACGCACGATCAGGCTGGCGTTGGTGTAAGACACCACGTATTCGCGATGAATTTTATCGTTCGTAATAAGGTAGTTAACGATACCTAACAGAAAAGCGGCATCTGAACCCGCGCGAATTGGCGCGTAGAGGTCGGCAACGGCAGCAGAACGGTTAAAGCGTGGGTCGACAACAATCAGTTTCGCATTGTTATGCGTTTTCGCTTCAACGGCCCATTTGAAACCGACCGGGTGCGCTTCTGCCGGGTTTCCGCCCATTACGATGATGACGTTGGCATTTTTGATATCAACCCAGTTGTTGGTCATCGCGCCACGGCCGAATGTCGGTGCCAGTGCGGCAACGGTAGGTCCGTGACACAAACGTGCCTGACAGTCGATGGCAACCATGCCGAGTGCGCGGGCAAATTTCTGGTCGAGAATACCGGTTTCGTTGCTGGCGGCAGAAGAGCACAGCATACCAGTAGTCAGCCAGCGGTTGACGGTTTCGCCTTTGGCGTTGGTGCGTTCGAAGTTGGCATCACGGTCAGCTTTCATCAGGCGCGCGATGCGTTCAATCGCGTCGTCCCAGCTGATTCGTTGCCATTTGTCTGAGCCAGGCGCACGGTATTCAGGGTAGAGCAGGCGGTTTTCGCTGTGGATGTAGTCAACCAGGCCCGCACCTTTCGGGCAAAGGGAGCCGCGGCTGACTGGGTGATCCGCATCACCTTCGATATGAAAAACGGAAGGCTTCGCGTTTTTGGCGCCATCGCCCAGGCTATACATGAGCACACCACAACCAACTGAACAGTAGGTGCAGTTGTTACGCGTCTCTTTTGCCCGTAACAGCTTATATTGACGTACTGATGCCATTGCTTCCGTGGGTGTAAAGCCCAATACCGCGAGAGTGGTTCCAGCCATCCCCCCCGCGCAAACTTTAAAGAAACCTCTTCTATTCAGTTGCATTAGTTTCCCTGTGTAATTATGTGTCATTTTTGTTGCGAGCAATTTAACAACACATAAATTGTGGGCTTTGCGCAAAATCAAAATTTAAGTATTTAAACCCCCATAACACCTATAAAGAGGTATATTTTTTATTCGTTATATATTGTAATGCATAACGATTTTGTTATTTCATGGTTACAAATAATGTGGAGCGATGAGCCAGTCGAAGGGAAATTCGCGGGGGTGTGTGGAGGAATTGTTGCAAAAAAAAGCCGGATTAAAATCCGGCTTGATGTGGTGATTATTTGACCTGCATGCCCGGCTGAGCGCCGCTGTCTGGGCTCAGGAGGAAGATATCTTTCCCGCCGGGACCGGCTGCCATCACCATGCCTTCTGATATGCCGAAGCGCATTTTACGCGGAGCCAGGTTGGCGACCATTACGGTTAAGCGGCCTTCCAGCTTAGCCGGATCGGGATAAGCTTCACGAATGCCGGAGAAGACCTGACGGGTTTCACCGCCCAGATCTAACGTCAGACGTAAGAGCTTGTCAGAACCGTCAACCAGTTCAGCCTGCTTAATCAATGCGATACGCATATCAACTTTGGCAAAATCGTCAAAATTAATGGTGTCCTGCACTGGGTTGTCTGCCAGCGGACCGGACACGACTTTTTGCGCGGTGATCATGTCTTCTTTAGACGCGTCAACCATCGCGTTCACTTTATCCAGATCGATGCGGTTGAACAGCGCTTTGAATGGGCTAACCTGATGGTTCAGCAGCGGGGTGGCGATAGCATCCCAGCTCAGTTCCGTGTTCAAAAACGCTTCTGTCCGCTGGGACAGCGAAGGCAGAACCGGCTTCAGGTACGTCATCAGTACGCGGAACAGGTTGATGCCCATTGAGCAAATAGCTTGCAGGTCTTCATCCCGACCTTCTGCTTTCGCCACAACCCACGGTGCTTGTTCGTCAACATAGCGGTTGGCGATATCCGCCAGCGCCATGATCTCACGAATGGCACGCCCAGATTCACGGCTGCTATAGGCTTCGGCAATGCTGGTGGCGGCATCGGTGAAGGTTTTGTACAGCTCGGCGTCGGCCAGCTTGTCCGCCAGTTTGCCGTCAAAGCGCTTGGTGATGAAACCGGCATTACGTGATGCCAGATTCACGACTTTGTTAACGATGTCAGCGTTCACGCGCTGAACGAAATCTTCCAAATTGAGGTCGATGTCATCAATGCGAGAAGACAGTTTTGCCGCGTAGTAGTAACGCAGGCAATCGGCATCCAAATGTTGCAGGTACGTGCCCGCCTTGATGAAGGTGCCGCGTGATTTAGACATCTTGGCACCGTTGACCATGACATAGCCATGCACGAACAGATTCGTCGGCTTACGGAAACCGCTGCCTTCCAACATCGCCGGCCAGAACAGGCTGTGGAAATAAACGATGTCTTTACCGATGAAGTGGTACAAATCCGCGTCTGAGTCCTTCTTCCAGAAATCATCAAAATTCAGATCGTCACGTTTGTCGCACAGGTTTTTGAACGAACCCATGTAGCCGATTGGCGCATCCAGCCAGACGTAAAAATATTTGCCCGGAGCATCAGGAATTTCAAAGCCGAAATACGGTGCATCGCGGGTAATATCCCACTGTTGCAGACCCGCGTCGAACCACTCCTGCATCTTGTTGGCGACTTGCTCTTGCAATGCACCAGAACGTGTCCACGCTTGCAGCATTTCGCTGAAAGCAGGCAGATCGAAGAAAAAGTGTTCTGTTTCACGCATTTCTGGTGTCGCACCAGAAACCACTGATTTCGGTTCGATCAACTCAGTGGGGCTGTAGGTTGCACCACACACTTCACAGTTATCGCCATATTGGTCGACAGCCTTACATTTCGGACAGGTGCCTTTGACGAAACGATCCGGCAGGAACATGCCTTTCTCTGGATCGTACAACTGAGAAATGGTGCGATTTTTAATAAAGCCGTTCTCTTTCAGACGGCGATAAATCAGACCTGACAGCTCACGGTTCTCTTCACTATGCGTGGAGTGGTAGTTGTCATAGCTGATATTGAAACCGGCAAAGTCCTGTTGATGCTCCTGACTCATTGCCGCAATCATCTGTTCCGGCGCAATCCCCATCTGCTGTGCTTTCAGCATAATTGGCGTGCCGTGGGCGTCATCCGCACAGATGAAGTGAACCTGGTTGCCGCGCATTCGCTGGTAACGAACCCAAATATCGGCCTGAACATGTTCAAGCATATGACCGAGGTGGATCGAACCATTAGCGTAAGGCAGCGCGCACGTTACCAGGATTTTCTTTGCGACTTGAGTCATGAGGAACTTGCTTTCTTTTGTGAATAGAGGGAGATCGATGTTAACCGATAGCGCCTTGCTGCGTAAACCGCTGGCGTGAGTAAAAACGGCAGGAAGCCACATGGCCGCTTTTATTTTGCGTAGCGTTTCCACGTTTTTGATGCCGAAGGGCGTCAGACTGTGATGGCTCTGGTATGCTGTACAGGGTCTCAACGGTCAAATATGAGAATTTCAAGGAGCCGGAATGAACGCGACAGTCCCCGAACAGCGTCCTGAAGCACTGCGTGCGATGGTCACCGGGGTTTTATCTACTTTTCAGCACCCGACACTGAAAAATAACCTGACGACACTGAATGCACTGCGCCATTGTGCGCTGCTGGACAACGTATTGCACATCGACCTGACGATGCCGTTTGTCTGGCTGAGCGGGTTGGCAGTATTAAAAGAAACGGTTAGCGATGAGCTATTACGCTTATCGGGCGCAAAGGCGGTCGAGTGGCGCTTAACGCACGATATCGCGACGCTGCGCCGGGTTAACGATCAGGCCGGTGTGAAGGGCGTGAAAAACATCATCGCCGTCAGTTCCGGGAAAGGCGGTGTCGGCAAATCCAGTACGGCGGTCAACATGGCGCTGGCATTGGCGGCTGAGGGTGCCAATGTGGGCATTCTTGATGCCGATATCTACGGTCCTTCCATTCCGACTATGCTGGGGTCTGCCAGTGAGCGCCCAACCTCGCCGGACGGTCAACATATGGCTCCGATTATCGCGCACGGCCTGGCAACCAACTCGATTGGTTATCTGGTGACGGATGATAATGCCATGGTGTGGCGCGGGCCGATGGCCAGCAAAGCATTATTGCAGCTGTTGCAGGATACACTCTGGCCTGATTTGGACTATCTGGTATTAGATATGCCGCCGGGTACGGGTGATATTCAACTGACGCTGGCGCAGAGTATTCCTGTCACCGGGGCTGTCGTCGTGACGACGCCACAGGATATCGCGCTGATGGATGCCATGAAGGGTATCGCGATGTTTGAAAAAGTCAGCGTGCCGGTACTGGGCATCGTTGAGAATATGAGCGTACACATCTGTAGCAACTGCGGTCATCTGGAACCGATCTTCGGCACGGGCGGCGCGCAGAAGTTGGCGGAAAAATATCACTGTTCCCTGTTAGGTCAGCTTCCACTGCATATCTCCCTGCGTGAAGACCTTGACCGCGGTGAGCCGACGGTGGTCAGCCAGCCGGATAGCGAATTTACCTCTCTGTACCGCGAACTGGCGGGGCAGGTTGCCGCTCAGCTTTACTGGCAGGGTGACACGATTCCCGGCGAAATTTCTTTCCGGGCGCTGTAGCCTGCTATATACCCTAAATAATTCGAGTTTCAGGACAAAACGTTAGCGTTTTGAACAACGCAAGGCGTTGACCCGTAGGGCGAGGCTCATTTATGCGCCTCGTAACGCGGCAAGGTAAGGAATCCCGATGAGCTTACTCAGGTAAGTGATTCGGGTGAGTGAACGAAGCCAACGCACATGCAACTTGAAGTATGACGGGTATAAAAGCCGGGCTCTGGCCCGGCTTGATCCTACGCTAGCAGGCGATTTCCCTAGAGCGCAATACGCAGAAAGGGTGGCGTGAAGGGGGGTAACTCCCTATAATTGCCGCGTCAAAGCGCCCGTTGGCGCATTCCCCTCTCTTTTATTTATGTTAATCAGGTCGTTAATACCATGACTGATCAGTCTCACCAGTGCGTCATCATCGGGATCTCAGGAGCATCCGCTTCGGGTAAAAGTCTTATTTCCAGCACCTTGTATCGAGAATTGCGCGATCAGGTTGGCGATCAGCATATCGGGGTGATATCTGAGGACAGTTATTATAAGGATCAAAGCCACCTGACGATGGAAGAGCGGGTAAAAACTAACTATGACCACCCGAGTTCGATGGATCATAGTCTGCTACTCAAGCATTTGCAGATGCTGAAAGCGGGTCAGGCGATCGAAGTCCCGCAGTACAGCTATGTCGAGCACACCCGCAAGCAGGAAACCGTGCATATCGAGCTGAAAAAGGTCATTATCCTGGAAGGTATCCTGCTGCTGACGGATGCGCGCCTGCGCAGTGAGATGAATTTCTCTATTTTTGTCGATACACCGCTGGATATTTGCCTACTGCGCCGTATGCGTCGCGACGTTAATGAACGCGGGCGTTCAATGGATTCCGTGATGGAACAGTATCAGAAGACCGTGCGCCCGATGTTCCTGCAATTTATTGAGCCCTCTAAGCAGTATGCCGACATTATTGTGCCGCGCGGTGGGAAAAACCGTATTGCGATTGATATTTTGAAAGCCAAGATAAGCCAGTTTTTTGAGTAGTCGCTACCCGAGATAATCCGCGTTGCATCACTAACGTGGAGGCAACGCGAAGTATGACGGGTAGATGAGGTTTATCTGATAGATACTGGCGTCGAATGGAGAATAAGATGAGACTGTGTGACCGTGACATTGAAGCCTGGCTGGATGATGGCCGACTGGTGATTACACCCCGTCCACCTACTGAGAGGATCAGTGGCGCGACCGTTGATGTTCGTTTGGGAAATCAGTTTCGCGTCTTCCGCGGACACACTGCGGCCTTCATTGACTTAAGTGGCCCGAAAGATGAAGTCAGCGCAGCGCTGGATCGCGTTATGAGTGATGAAATCAATTTGCCAGAAGGCGAGGCGTTTTTCCTCCACCCGGGAGAATTAGCGCTGGCAGTGACGTTTGAATCCGTTACGCTGCCGGATAACTTGGTTGGTTGGCTGGATGGCCGCTCTTCGCTAGCCCGTCTGGGATTGATGGTTCACGTCACCGCACACCGTATTGATCCAGGTTGGCAAGGAAGAATTGTGCTGGAGTTCTATAATTCAGGTAAGTTGCCGTTGGCGCTACGCCCCGGCATGATGATTGGCGCTCTGAGTTTTGAACCGCTTTCCGGGCCGGCTGCTCGTCCTTACAACCGCCGTCAGGATGCCAAATATAAAGATCAACAGGGTGCGGTAGCGAGCCGGATCGATAAAGACTAAGCGTCTGGCGACAGGCCTGTAAAGTAAAAAGCAGGTGGCCGTGCGTTTCGCAATGAGGATGGCATGAGAAGATTTCTGACGACGCTGGCAATTCTGCTTGTGGTGCTGGTGGCAGGAATGACGGCCTTGGTCGTACTGGTTAATCCCAATGACTTCCGCGCCTACATGGTGAAGCAGGTTGAGGAACGCAGCGGCTATCGCCTTCAGTTGGATGGCGATCTGCGCTGGCATGTGTGGCCGCAACTGAGCATATTATCTGGTGGAATGTCGTTAAGCGCACCGGGATCCAGTGCGCCGATTGTCAGCGCCGAGAACATGCGTCTTGATGTGCAACTGTGGCCGCTGTTATCACACAAGCTAGCAGTCAAGCAGGTGATGCTGAAAGGTGCCATTATTCGCCTGACGCCGGAAAGTGAAGCCAAGCAGGCTAACAATGCGCCCATTGCCCCAGCGGGATCGCAGACTCCATCTGAAGAACGGCGCTGGCGGCTGGATATCGATAAGATAAAAGTCGCGGATAGCCTGTTGATTCTGCAACGCAGCAAGAACGAACAAATTAATGTTCGTGATATTAATCTTGCTATGGAGCAGAACAGCGAACGCCAGGTCAACATTGAATTATCAAGCCGCATCAATCGCGATCAGCGCGATATTGCCTTCTCCCTTGCCGCCGATGTCGATTTGCTGCATTTCCCCCAGCAGGTCAATGCCAATATTACCAAACTGGATTACCAGCTTCAGGGGGCAGGAATACCGGTAAACGGTATCAGTGGAACGGGGAGTGTTCAGGCAAGTTATCAACAGCAGCCTGAAAAAATCACGTTTAGCCAGCTTTCACTCAGTACCAATAATAGCCAACTGTCTGGCGTCGGTAGCGTGACGCTGGGGGATATCCCACACTACGAATTGGACCTGTTGTCTGAAAAGCTCGACTTGGATTCCCTGCTGGGGATCGCGTCGGTGAAAGAGAACAATGTCGCTGTCGTGTCAGCTAAATCATCTGCTCCTGTCATTTCAAATGAAAGTGGGCTAACCAAGCCAGAAGACAGCTTACAGATGTTCACTGCGCGTCTGTCGCTACAGGTCGCGACGCTGGTCTATCGTGGACTCGATGTCCGCCAATTTACGCTACGGGCAGACAATCAGCTGGGGCTGCTGGATGTTACTGCCTTGAGCGGTGAACTGGGCGGTGGACATTTCTCATTGCCCGGTAAAGTTGTGACGAAGTCATCGACCAACATCATGCTACGGCCGGAGCTCAAGGATGTTGAACTGTCTCAACTAATGGCTGCGTTTGCGCTGCCCGCCGAGACGGTCAGTGGGAAATTGTCGATGGCGGGGCAGTTCAGCGGCAATAGCTTTGCGTTACCTGCGTTGCTCCAACAGTGGCAGGGGACGGCGACACTGCAAGGCAATAACGTTCGTCTACAGGGTTTGAATATCCAGCAAATGGTGCAGATGGCCGTCGCGCGTAGCAATGGGAATGTGCGAGGACAAGAACGTTACGATCGCTATACCGAACTGCAACAGTTGAACGGGAAAGTGCAACTGAATGCGGGTAAGTTACGCCTTACCGATCTCAATGGCCGCTCAGAGCTGCTGTCGCTAACCGGTGTTGGTCAATTCGATTTGCCAGCCCAGACGTGTGATGTCAACTTGAATGTCTCTATCACGCAAGGGTGGCAGGGGGATGATCAACTGGTCAGCGTGTTGAAAAACACGGCGATCCCGTTACGTGTCTATGGCGAGTGGGATAAATTGAATTACCAATTACAGGTGGATCAACTGCTGCGTAAACGCCTACAGGACGAGTTGAAGAAACGTCTGAATGACTGGGCCAGCCAAAATCAACAAAGCCAGAAAGGTAAGGATCTGAAGCAATTACTCGACCGCCTTTAATTTTCTGACATGCTGCGCTTTTAGCCAGTTTGCTGATTCCTGTCAGCAGACTGGCAGCTTCTTGATAACGTTTTCCCTTAGTTTGTCATCCTCCTCCAGCCTGGCTATGTGCCCGGTGTCTCTTTTTTAACGCTGCATATTAATATTTTTCTCTTTTTTTATTTTCTAAAGCAGTAAACTTCGCTCCCTATTTTCGGTGCGGCGCTATTCCGCTGCCGGGGAATGTCTGTCAGATAATTTATTACTCAGGTATCGAAACCCACTATGCTCGAACTTTTGATTGGTGTTGCTGTAACGATTCTGGTTGGTCGTTACATTATAAAAGGGTACTCCGCGACTGGCGTGTTGCTGGTAGGAGGCCTCTTACTTTTGGCAATCAGTGCCATGCTGGGGAAAAATGTATTGCCAGCCAGTGCGAAGGCGACAGGCTGGAGCGCAACGGATATTGTTGAATACGTAAAAATTTTGCTGATGAGCCGCGGTGGCGATCTCGGCATGATGATTATGGTGCTGTGTGGATTTGCGGCTTATATGACGCACATTGGTGCCAATGATGTTGTCGTGAAGCTGGTTTCCCGCCCGCTGAAAATGATTAACTCACCTTACTTACTGATGATCGCGGCCTATTTTGTCGCTTGTCTGATGTCGTTGGCGGTGTCATCGGCCACGGGACTCGGTGTGCTGTTGATGGCAACGCTGTTCCCCGTCATGGTGAACGTCGGTATTAGCCGCGGTGCTGCTGCCGCAATCTGTGCTTCCCCTGTGGCGTTGATCCTGTCGCCGACGTCGGGCGACGTGGTACTTGCTGCACAGGCATCACAGATGAAATTAGTGGATTTCGCCTTTAAGGCCACGCTGCCTATTTCCATCATGGCGATCGTGTGTATGGCCGTCGCGCATTTCTTCTGGCAGCGCTATCTGGATAACAAAGCGAACGTTAGCCATGAGATTCTGGATGTCAGCGAGATCAAAACGGATGCCCCGCGTTTTTACGCCATTCTGCCGTTTACGCCGATCATGGGGGTGCTGGTGTTTGATGGCAAATGGGGGCCGGAGCTGCATATCATCACCGTACTGGTTATCTGTATGGTGCTGGCCGCGGTGCTGGAATTTGTTCGTTCGTTCAGTGCGCAAAAAGTGTTTGATGGGTTGGATGTCGCTTATCGTGGGATGGCTGATGCGTTTTCTAGTGTCGTCATTCTGCTGGTCGCGGCCGGTGTCTTTGCTCAGGGGCTTGGCACTATTGGTTTTATCAGCGGTCTGATTGGCCTGGCGCAGTCATTTGGCAGCGGCGGGCTGGTGATTATGCTGGTGTTGGTTGCGATCACGATGCTGGCTGCGATGACAACGGGTTCGGGTAATGCGCCGTTCTATGCGTTTGTTGAGCTGATTCCAAAGTTGGCGTCACAAATGGGTATCAACCCAGCCTATTTGGCCATTCCGATGCTTCAGGCTTCCAATCTGGGTCGTACCATTTCTCCGGTATCCGGCGTAGTGGTTGCTGTTGCTGGGATGGCAAAAATATCGCCGTTCGAGGTGGTGAAGCGCACATCGGTTCCGGTTCTGGTTGGGCTGATTGTGGTAGTCGTTGCCACTGAAATTATGGTGCCTGCCTGATAGCAGAAATTAGGTAAACAGCAGCACTTTTAAGCTATGTGCTCTAAAGGTGCTGGCTGCCGCTGTACCGGGCTATTTGTTTGATAAAATGTTCAAACTCGCTTAAACGATGAGAAATGACGTGGATGACAATATCCAGATTGAGCGCCCGATAGTCATGCACGGCAATATTTCTTAATCCCACCATTTTTGCAAATTATCAGACAGATCAATCGTAATAATCTGGTTTGCAGCAAGAAGCGCGAAGCTATCGCGGCTACTTTGTGGTATGCCTAGCTGCTTGATACGGATAAGGTAATTAGCAATATCAATAGCGGCTTCGCAGGCACGCTGTATGTTAAGTATGACGGAATCTTGCTTAGTGAAATTTTGACGAAACCCTTCCCTCAGTATTGAATTCCTCATGAATACGACGTAGGCATCTTTGTATGGTGCTGCTTTTGTTAAGCAAGATATCTGTCATGCTTTTAGATCCTGATTAAAACTACGAATGATATCCGCGCGCTCTTTTTGGAGATGCTGGTACATCGAGAGTGTTGTCATTTCAAATTCTCCCGCTGCTGTTTCCGCATCATAAAGCAGCTTGCCGTTACGAGCGATCTCCATTTTTAATACCGTTGAAGCCTGCAATAAATCGATAAGATCGACGTCATGACCCACTTCCTTTGCTAATTGATTAGATAGCTCCCAGCGTTCAACGGGATCCAGTGCTCTCGTAGCCATGATGGCGATATCAATGTCGCTGTCCGCTCTGGCATTGCCTGTAGCCTGGGAACCAAAGAGATAAATAATTTTGATGTCGGGCATCTGTTTTTTCAATGTCAAAACGATCTTATCGAACATGTGATAGCCCTCGTTCCTACGATTCTCTTATTGTCTGATAGGATTGCTCGAACATCAATGTATTGCCCGTCAGGGGAGGGGAACAGATAAGTCATCCCCTAGCCCCTATTTCATCACACTTCAAAATCAGTCTGTAGTTCGTCGTTCGGTGTGATACGGACCTCCACGATACGATGACTTTCCACTGCCAGAATAGTGAACTGATAGCCATCGATTGACAGTGTATCGCCCACCTGGGGAACCCGCTGCGAGTGCTCCATCAATAGCCCTGCCAATGTGTAGTATTCGCGCTTTTCATCCAGCGTCAGCGGAACATACATCGTTAAGTCTTCCAGTGGAATATAGCCATTTACGATCCAACTGCCGTCGTCATTTTGCTGAATGCTGTGGCGCGCATCGCGATCTTCTCCTTCGCGCGGCAGATTGCCAGCAATGGTTTCCATCACGTCGCTTAATGTCACTATGCCT
Organism: Pectobacterium odoriferum; assembly: GCF_009931295.1. NCBI lineage: Bacteria > Pseudomonadati > Pseudomonadota > Gammaproteobacteria > Enterobacterales > Pectobacteriaceae > Pectobacterium > Pectobacterium odoriferum. The sequence goes on from NZ_CP034938.1 coordinate 1,634,904, forward strand.
TCCATCGAACCGAATTCATCAACGACAAACGCAAAGTGCGTTCGCGCTTCTCTAAACTGTTCCAAAGCCTGCAAAAGTGAAAGCTGTTCAGGAAAGACCAGCGGCTGACGAATCAGAATACGTGGATTGAACGGCTCGCGGTTTAGTTGCTGTTGTAGTAATTCGGCAACATTTATGATGCCTAGCGGCTCGTCGGAGGTGTGGCTGTCAGTGACCACGAGTCGGGAATGCTGGTTGGTCGTTAACAGTTTGGCGAGTGCATCCTGCGTAATATCCAGCTCAACTGGGTCGATATCATGCCGTGACGTCATAATGCTGCTGATGGTTCGCTGCGCCAGTCCTAATACCCGCTTTATCATCCGGCGTTCCTGAATATTGAAGACTTCCTGACCTGCCCGAGTGTTATCTGCAATCATCGATGAGGTTTGGTTGTCCAGTTCAGCTTCTTCATGGTTACCGCGCAAGATACGCAAAACCACTTCCGCGGTGCGCTGGCGCAGTGGAACCGTGGAAGAAAGAAAGCGCCGACGGTTGAACAGGGAAACCTGATTCAACATCTCAATCATCACTGAGAAACCTATCGCGGCGTAGAGATAGCCTTTAGGGATGTGATAACCAAAGGCGTCCGCGACCAGACTGAAACCAATCATCAGTAAGAAGCTGAGGCACAGGATAACGATGGTCGGGTGTTCAGCGACAAAGCGGGTCAGCGGCTTGCTGGCCAGCAGCATGAGGAAAATAGCAATGGTCACGGCGGACATCATGACCAGCAGGTGGTCAGTCATGCCGACGGCGGTAATCACGGAGTCCAGTGAGAATATGGCATCCAGTACTACAATCTGTGCGACTACCGGCCAGAAACGTGCGCCTTTACGTTGGGTTTGCTGCTCCTCATCTTTTCCTTCAAGGCGTTCGTTGAGCTCCATAGTGGCTTTAAAGAGTAGGAATAGCCCGCCAACCAGCATGATGACATCGCGAGCGCTGAAGGTGTGCCCAAGGAACGTGAAGAAGGGGGTAGTCAACGACACCAGCCACGAAATGGACGCCAGTAGACCCAGTCGCATAATCAAGGCAAGTAATAGACCGACGACTCTGGCTTTATCGCGTTGTTCTTTTGGTAGTTTCTCAGCCAGAATGGCAATGAAGATAAGATTATCAATGCCCAGAACCAGTTCCAGGACAACCAACGTGGTCAACCCAGCCCATATTGTTGGATCAGCGATCCACTCCATATCTCTTTTTTCACCTTTAAATGAACATAACCTCGATAGCGTATCAGGGCATGCACAGATGAACCAGAATTTGCAGGGATATTCTTTACCATGGGATAGCGTTAGCAGACGTTAGGTTAATATTTTTGTCTTTTTTATGCCCAACATATTGGGAGCGTTACTGACATTACAAAATAATGTAATAGATCTTAAGCAAAATTTTATGCGGCATAGCAGAGATACAGGCCGTAACATTTGATTACGCTATGTATCCGAGCATAGAATGGCGCCCAGTTGCGAATAGCCACACAATTCGGTGGTTTTACATTCCATACCGCTGCTTTTATGACTGAAATAGACTGGCTTTGTTCTTTTAGTTGATTTTTTATACTTATGGAGGTTTTTACACAATGGATACCCGTAGTCTTATTCCGAAAAAACCTCTCCCTAAACATCTTATCCTTGTGCTCCCGCTTGAGTGGTTAATACTATGTTAGTTGTTTGAGCTGGGTTTAGTATTGCCTGTCACATTGAGGATATGGAATGGCAGGTTTGTCAATTGCCATATGCTTGCTGCTAGAGAGGGAGCACTTCGATGGTTTACTCTCTTTCTAAAATAAAAACCATAATAAATCTGTAGCTTAACGCTTTAAAAATGTAAACCACAGGACTGGGGCCGTACTTTGATAGTGCATTGGTAGCTACAAGCCAAGGGCGGTAGCGTGCCTAGTGCAGAAACATACAACGGTTGATGATGGTGTAAAAATGCAAGAATTTATAGTGATATTTCTAAGCGCTTTTGCCGCACTTTTCTTAGCTAGAAAAGTGGCAATCAAAGTGGGTTTAGTTGATAAACCTAACATCCGTAAGAAACACAAAGGCCATATTCCCCTTGTTGGAGGGGTATCAATCTATCTTGCCCTATGGGTTTTATACGTCTTGCAACCAAATTGGTTACCCGATTTTTCTCTCTATATGGTTTGTGCCACCGCGCTTTTGGCTGTTGGTGTGCTGGATGACCGTTTTGATCTCCCCGTGTTACCCCGAGTAGGGCTGCAAGCTGGTGTCGCTGGATTAATGATGTATGCAGGGTTGTATTTAGAGACATTAGGGCACGTTCTCTTCGGATATGAGCTTTTCCTCGGCATCTTTGGCTACACGGTGACATTATTTGCAGTATGGGGAGCCATCAATGCCTTCAATATGGTTGACGGGATTGATGGCTTACTGGGAGCGCTTTCCTGCGTAACATTTGGAGCGCTCGCTATTGTGTTCTACCTTGGTGGCCATAATGAATTAGCACTTTGGAGCGCGTGCCTGCTCGCGGCAACGTTGCCTTATATCTTCCTTAATTTAGGCATAATGTGGGGAAAGAAATTTAAGGTGTTTATGGGGGACGCGGGCAGCACGCTAATCGGCTTTACAGTCATATGGTTACTGATGCTGGCCACACAGGGTGGAAACGCAGTTGTTCGTCCGGTGACTGCGCTCTGGCTTATCGCTATCCCACTCATGGACATGGTGACAATTATGGTTCGCCGTGTTCGACGTGGCGATAGCCCGTTTAAACCTGACCGTGAGCATTTGCACCATATCTTAATGCGTGCAGGCCTTACTCCGCATCAGGCGCTGGTCGCTATTCTTCTTGTGGCGATGCTATTTTCAGCTATAGGAATTCTTAGCGAGCGTATTGGCATCGCTGAGTCTATTATGCTTAGTGTATTCCTCATGGTTTTCTGCGGTTACTTCTGGATGATTAGTCGGATATGGCGTGTGTTGACATGGTTTCGGAAAACCACTCGCGATTCGCATTCTGCTGTAACGATCGTGGAAAAAAATGGTACAACACCGTTAAAACGGTGAATTGTCAGCATTTAACACCGTAGACCATGGTTTAATCTAATAACTTATTCTCTATAATAATGAGCTATTTTGTAGGGATTTGCGCAATATTCAATCAAGAGCGATGGCATAGACAGGATGATGAAGCACAAACGAAAATTGATGCCCTTGATGGTGTCGGTAGCGCTATTGAGCGGTTGTACCCTAGTTCCTGGTTCTCACCTTTCTACTAGCGGTAAAAACGTAGTTGAACAGCAAGATGCGGATTTCAATATCGATAAACTGGTCAATGTTTACCCACTAACCCCTTATTTAGTGGAGAAGATGCGTCCTAAACCACTAATAGCGCAAGCTAACCCTGCTTTGGAAAAGGAATTGCAGGGGTATGAATACCGCATCGGTATTGGTGATGTCATCATGGTCACGGTGTGGGACCACCCTGAATTGACGACCCCTGCGGGGACGTACCGTACCGCAGCAGATACCGGTAACTGGGTACATTCCGATGGCACAATTTTTTATCCTTATATTGGTAAAGTGAGCGTCGCGGGTAAAACGGTCACTGAAGTTCGCGATCAAATAATGGGGCGTTTAGCGCAATATATAGAGTCCCCTCAGGTAGACGTCAGCATTGCGGCCTTCCGCTCACAGAAAGCCTACGTGACGGGTGAAGTGGCGATATCCGGCCAACAGCCGATTACTAACGTGCCACTGACCGTTCTGGACGCAATTAACAAAGCGGGTGGGCTGACGGAAAACGCCGACTGGCGTAATATTGTGCTAACCCACAATGGCAAAGAACAACGACTCTCCCTTCAAGCGCTGATGCAAAACGGCGACCTTTCACAAAACCATCTGCTTTACCCTGGTGATATTCTCTACATTCCCCGTAATGACGACCTGAAAGTCTTTGTGATGGGGGAAGTGAAAAAGCAAAGTACCCTCAAAATGGACCGTAGTGGTATGACGCTGACGGAAGCCTTGGGTAATGCGGAAGGGATAGATCAGACATTTTCTGATGCCACAGGCATTTTTGTAATCCGTTCACTACGTGGCACGCAAGGCCCAAAACTGGCAGACATCTACCAGCTTAATGCCAAAGATGCCACAGCGATGGTAATGGGCACAGAATTCAAGCTGCAGCCGTATGACATCGTGTATGTCACCACGGCGCCGCTCGTTCGCTGGAACCGCGTTATCAGCCAACTTGTACCGACCATTTCCGGCTTTAATGAATTAACCGAAGGGACGTTGCGTGTTCGTAACTGGCCGTAGAGATCATTATGTTTGATTCAATTTTGGTGGTGTGTGTGGGGAATATTTGCCGTTCTCCAACCGGAGAACGGCTGTTGAAACAGGCGTTGCCAACAAAAAAAATAGCCTCTGCTGGGCTAGGTGCATTGGTGGATAAGCCTGCGGATTCAACTGCTACTGACGTGGCAAATCAGCATAACCTTTCTCTTGAAGGACATAAGGCGCAGCAATTAACTTCAGCCTTATGCCGCCAGTACGATCTGATTCTGGTGATGGAGAAAGGCCACATTGACGGGGTGAGCCGCATCGCGCCAGAGGTGCGAGGTAAAACCATGCTATTTGGCCACTGGCTGAATCAGCAGGAAATTGCCGATCCCTATCGTAAAAGCCGCGAAGCATTTGAATTCGTTTACTCACAACTTGAGCAGTCTGCGCAAAAATGGGCGCAGGCATTAAATCGTTAATCGTCAGAGAATCCGATGACAGAGAAAACCTCAGTAAAAGTATCTGAAACCAATTCAGATGAGATCGATTTAGGGCGTTTATTAGGGACATTGCTGGATAACCGCTGGTTGATTATTGGTGTGACGGCGGTGTTTACCGTTTTAGGCATTATGTATGCCATGCTGGCCACGCCCGTTTACAAAGCCGATGCGTTGATTCAGGTGGAGCAAAACTCTGGTAATTCGCTATTAAATGATATTTCCAGCATGTTGCCGGATGCCAAGCCGCAATCAGCCGCGGAGATTGAACTGATTAAATCCCGTATGGTGATCGGCAAAACGGTGAACGATCTGGCACTGGATATTGATGTTGAGCAAAAATATTTCCCGTTAGTGGGTAAAGGTATTGCACGGTTGGCGGGCAATGAACCGAGCAAAATCGCAGTATCCCGCCTTGATGTGCCAACATCTTGGCAAGATGAAACACTGTCGCTGGAAGTGTTACCTAACCAACAATACGCCTTGGAAGCGGGTGACACCGTGAAATTCACTGGCAGCGTCGGTCAGTTAGAAAATCATAACGGTATTACCTTATTAGTCAGTGGTATTGAAGCTGAACCGGGTACCATTTTTCGCATTCAAAAACTGAATCAATTAACTGCAATCAATGACCTGCTGGATAATTTTAGCGTAGCAGATAAAGGCAAAGATACGGGGGTATTAGCGCTTAGTCTGGAAGGTGAAGATCCGGCGCTTACCACTAAGATATTGGGCAGTATTAGTCAAAATTACCTGCAACAGAACGTAGAGCGTAAATCCGAAGAAGCAGGCAAGAGTTTAGAGTTCTTAAAAGAGCAGTTGCCAAATGTGCGCAGTTCACTCAATGAGGCAGAAAACAAGCTTAATCAATTCCGTCAACAGAATGAATCCGTCGATCTTTCTTTAGAGGCGAAAGCGGTACTGGATACCACGGTAGCGGTTGAAGCACAGTTGAATGAGCTGACGTTTAAAGAAGCAGAAATTTCGAAATTGTATACTCGCGAGCACCCTGCCTATCGTGCCTTGATGGAAAAGCGTAAAACGCTGGAGCAGGAACGCGATAAACTTAATAAGCGTATAGGAGCAATGCCGAAAACGCAGCAGGAGATTTTACGTTTCACGCGGGATGTTCAGGCTGGGCAAGAAGTGTATATGCAACTGCTGAATAAACAGCAAGAGCTCAGCATTAATAAGGCCAGCACCGTCGGTAACGTACGTATCGTGGACAATGCTGTTATTCAGCCAAAGCCGGTGAAGCCTAAAAAGGCCTTGGTTGTTCTACTGGCAATGATCTTGGGGGGAATGGCATCAACCGCTTTTGTCATACTGAAAACGCTATTGCATAAAGGCATAGAAAGCCCCGAACAGTTGGAAGAGCTCGGTATTAATGTGTATGCCAGTGTGCCACTTTCCGAATGGCAACAGAAAAAAGACCGAGCTTTACTAGGCAAAAAAAATAAAAAAGGCAATACGCGGGCAACGGATTTGCTGGCAGTCGGTAATCCAGCGGACTTGGCGATTGAAGCGATTAGAAGCCTGCGTACCAGCCTGCACTTCGCCATGATGGAAGCGAAAAATAACGTACTGATGATTTCCGGTGCCAGCCCTGCTATTGGTAAAACGTTCGTTAGTGCCAACCTAGGAGCGGTTATTGCGCAATCAGGACAGCGTGTGCTTATCGTTGACTGTGATATGCGTAAAGGTTATGCCCATGAGCTAATGGGAACCCAAGGTACGGATGGCCTGTCTGATATTTTATCCGGCCAGTGCGATGTGACAAAAAGCGTGCGCAAAACCGCGGTGGAAAACATGGATTTTATTCCCCGTGGGCAGGTGCCGCCGAATCCTTCTGAATTATTGATGCATAGCCGCTTTGCGGAGTTCATCAAATGGGCAGGAGAGCATTATGATTTGGTGTTGTTGGATACGCCTCCAATCTTGGCTGTCACTGATGCTGCGGTTATTAGTCGTCATGCAGGGACGTCATTGCTAGTGGCGCGTTTTGAGATGAATACGGTAAAAGAAATTGAAGTGAGCATTCGTCGCTTTGAACAAAATGGTACTGAAATTAAAGGTGTGATCCTTAACGCCATTGTTAAGCGTGCGGCGAGTTATTATGGGTATGGTAATTATCATTATTATACTTATGATTATAAACCTGAAAAATAACATCATGTTTATTATACAATTCTATTCTATCTGGATAGTTGTATTATCCCATCAACAATAATTCAAGGGCGGTGATAGCGTTAGTGTGTATTTACCAGAATCTAAATCAGTCTGGTACTTGCTGAGTTACTACCGCCCTATAAGTTAAGGAAACCAATAAGTATACTTTTGGTACTTACTTGAGATCTTTTTGCTTATAAAAAATGTGTTAGAGGGTAGCTATCTGATGTTTGTAAATGGTTTTCATATAAAATAAAACTATGAAAATTACTCTAGGAAATGGTGATGCATTCAATTAGTTGATTGTGATATATAATGCACGCTTTTAAGGTTTTCTCATGGCCAGCATTAATGTTCATTGTCCCAGTTGTCAGTCTGCTAACATAGAAAAATAAATTTGATATTATACAAGCTAATCTAATTTAACTAGCTAAAAGCTGTTCATAAATAATGTAAGTTCGTTGGTAGATGAAAATAAGTATATTAATGTCTATAGGCATATCGAATATTTTATTTGAATACTAGAAAGAGAGAGAAATGAAAGTAGTTAGAACTACAGACATCAACCGGATCTATAAAAATTCATTCCATGATCTAAAGTCTATAAATATATTCCAATCAGCTAGTTGGATGGAAGCAAACAAAATAAATAATGACACTAATAGTAAATTTTATCTTGTTATTGAAGATAAGAATAAAGTGATTGGTGTTTTTGGATTTAATATATATTCTAAAATTTTTTTGGGTTTAAAGATAAAAACATTGTCTTTTATTCAAAATAATTTATCTGATTATAGTGGAGGGATTTATTCTTCAGAATGTAAAGCATTTAAAATCGCCAAAGAATTATATGGAGAGTTGCTGAAGCCTGAGTATGACTGGGATCTGATCGATTTAGATAATATATCGCAAGATTGCTGTGTTAATATTGAATTAGTTAGTCTTCTAAAAAACAATAATCAATATAAAACTTTTTTAACTCATCGTTCAGAATGTCCACTTCTATATCTAGACAAAATGGAGAATGATGTAGATAAACGACAATTAAAAGATGTAAATAGAAGAAAAAAAAGATTAGAAGAGGATTTTCAGGTTCAATATGGGCTAGGGCAAACTATTTCTGAAAAAGAACTGTTCGAGTTACTGGATCTAAAAAATGAAGTATATCCTAATCATGAGTTAATGACCCATGGTAATAGGGAAATTATTCTCTCAATACTAAAAAGTGGTATCGATTATGATTATTCATTTATAAAAATTGAAGGCGAAATTGTCGCTGCTCACTTCGGTTTTTATGATGAAAGCACATTTTATTATTATATTCCTGTATATAGGAAAAAGTATTCAGATAAAGGTGTTGGTTCTATATTAATGAGCGAGTTGATAAGTTTTTATCGTGGAAAGGGGAAAACTAAATTTGATTTTTTAAGAGGTAGTGAGCTATACAAAAAAAATTGGACATCGACTACTAGATATACATTAAGATTCATATGTGCAAAAAATTATAAATCTCAATTATACTTAAGGTTATTCCAAATAAAAAATGCGTTATATTAATATGTTAAGGAAAATAATAAAAAAATTATTTTCATTTTTTTTCATTAAAAGAACGTTGGAATTTTATAGTTTTAATGAAATCCTTGAAGAAAAAATAAACCCTCCTAGGGGCTATTTTTTTGATAAGTTAAATATAGATCGCTTAGATGAGGTTAAATCAAGCAATTTTAAGTTTTCTTTTTTGAACGATGAGTTACAGAAAGGTAGTAAAGCTATAGTTATAAAAGATAAAAATAATGACATTATATCTTTTGTTTTTATAAAATCCTGCGGTGATTTTTTTATTTCTGAATTAAATGCAAATATAAAAATAGAAAAATCTTTATATATATATGGAGCGAATACCTGCGATAAACACCGAAGAAAGGGATTGTATAAATTATTATTAAAAAAAATTCTGACAGAAAATAATGATAAAAAAATAATATCGGTGGAATCCACTAATTATATATCTAAAAAGGCTATTGAATCAGTAGAGTTTAAGTTTCATTTTAAGATAACAAGTAAAACTTTTTTTTCTTTATTTTCGGTAATGAAGGTCGGTGTTTAATTGAATACTATTGTTAATTATATGACAACTATATTAGCCAAAGTCCTGAATGCTTTGGTTGGGCTAATACTTTTATTTGTATCCAATGAGTTTTTGGGATTTGAGATAAGAGGTCAAGCTGGAATAATTCTTTATTGGGTATCGATGGTTTTTACTGTTTCATATCTTAGTTTAGGACAAATAGGATTTAAATATATTGTTATAAAAGGTTTTAATGTACAAGATGTAATGAAAAATCTTTTGATTTATAATATTATTTTCTTAGTGTTAGCCCTTGTGGTAACTTTATTTTTTAAATTATTTGGCTATGTATTTGAAGTAAAAATGGGGACTGTTGTTATATTAATAATTACAATTCCATTAATGATGTTGGAACAACAATTAAATTCAATTTATCTTGTTAAGTATGCACCATTAGATTTAGCTAAGACAGTTATTAAATCAAAATTGACTGTTCTTCCTATTTCTATAGGTATATTTTACATGTGGCCGACAGTCACAGGTTTTTTTCTTTCGAATTTAGTTATGTATCTAATAAGTGTTGTTTATTTATACTATAAATATAATGAAAATATATTCTTCTTTTGGAAGAAAGGCGGTTTTTTTTTATTTGATTTGGTTAAGGATGGAATAAAATATCACTCATTCAATGCGCTTGGTTATGTGCTATATATGCAATTTCCAATGTTATACTTGGGTAAAATTGCCTCTAATTATTCATTTTCTCAATATGAGATAGCCATGCGATTCCTGGCTATTTTTTCTATTGTAGCTACTTCTTGTCAAGTTATAATTACGCATGTGTTTAAAAGAGTAAGTAGTAGATTAGATATATGGAATGAGATAAAAAAACTATCCTTAATATATTTTTCGGTTTCTTATTTTTTTGTTTTTTTTAGTTATTTGTTTGTTGTTTTTGTTTCGGATTTTGAATTGGGAAAGAAATATGAATTATCTATTTTGATATTTAAAGAATTAGTATGGTTTGTTCCATTTATTGGTGTTGCTCAATTTGTGCCAACTATTTATCTGCATTTAGACCGAGTTAATCTCTCATCCATTTACAATTTCTTACTCGGATTTTTCTCTCTTTTTACCGTGATAGCTCTAGGAACAATAATGGGAGAGAGTGGTGTGGTTTTTGCTATTAAATTAACTTATATATTCTCAATATGTCTTTTGTTTTTAATGTCTTATAATTATATTTTCAAGAGAAAATAAAAATGATAGCTAGAAAAGATATTAATAATATTAATCCATTAAAAATTTTCCCTTGGACTGATAATACTTTTGTGGACGCTAAAGGAAGAGGTATTATTTGTGTTAATGTCCTTATCGATGGATATGAGTTTCATTCAAACAAAGAATTAACGGATTATCTTATTTTTACGGACCACTGTAAGGTCGAATATATTTTCACATATGATGATGGCCGAAAGCTAAAAATCCCAGTTAATAAGAAAACATTTAGCGGTAGAAAAGATCATATACTCAATAGTGTTATCTTTGATTTAGATATATTAGGGAGATTAAGTAATGCCATTGATTTTCCTTTGGATGATAACTCTTTCGATAAGAGAATAAATCATAAAAATATTTTTATGAAGCATATAAGAAAACTCATGGTTTTTTTTAAAATATGTCGTGAAAAAATCATTGGGATAGATCGCTGGTCAATATATGTTGCTCCTTTGAAAATTGAACCAGAGGAAATATATAATAATTTTTATAAATTTAAAAAAATAACTCATCCAAAAGATTCGTTTATTGCAGATCCATTTCTAGTAGAAAAAGATAATAGAACATATGTTTTTTATGAAAAATACTCCTTTAATAAAGGAAAAGGTATTATAGTAGCGAGAGATATTACCGATATTAATTTCCCTTCAAAAGAAATACTAATACTCGAAGAAAAATATCATTTATCGTATCCAAATGTTTTTATACATAACGATATTTATTTCATGATACCTCAGTCAAGCAATGGATGCATTGATTTATATAAATGTAATAATTTTCCAAGTGTATGGGAAAAGGTGCATACTTTTATTAAGAGAGAAGACATTGAATTTGGAGATACTAATATATATATAACAAATGAAGGAATAATTACTTTAGAAACAAATATATATGATCACCCATGGAAAAGTAATTCAAATAGACTTAGTGTCACCGTTGGGAATTATCTTTACGAAAAAGTAAAATTAGACGATTTTGTTATCGTTTCCTTAGGTGATGACTGTTCTAGAAACGCAGGGCAAAGCCAAAGGAGAATTTATCAAAATAGTTTGAATACTTATGGTGGGTCAATTGTTGCCAATGTCAACAAAGAGATAAGTGATATAAAAAAACCAAGGGGTTACTCGGGAATGCATACATATAATGCAAGTGAAAATTTTACGATAATAGATCTTAAGAATTAGGTAAATATGTATGCGATATAGCCATTTATTTGTTATATATTTTATTCTTTATTTTATTAAGAGCCTATTATCCGACAATATATTAGCTTACGTATTGGTTTTATTGGTTGGTTGTGCTTTTTTTAAATTTTCAATTAAATATAAACATACGGTTTTTTTGTTAATTATATGTACATGCTCTTATCTTTTCGTAGTGTTAGGATCTCACGATAGATATTTAGAGTCTTATTTTTCTTTGTATATAAACCTAATTTCGGGTATAAATTTATATTCTTATATATATTTTTTGTCTAGAAAAGATACTAATAGTAGCAATGAACTTACTAGCCTAGCCAATAGAATAATGTTCGCCGGTTTAATAATATCATTGTGTATATTTATTATGGAACTAGCAAAAGGAGGACTTGTAAAATCTGATTTTATCGGTTTTTTTGGAATGGAAATGAATAGGAATTCTGTCCATCCTATAGTTTTAACTTTTATATTTACTTTTTTTGGTTTGATCTCCATTACAGATATAAATTATAAAAAAACATTTTTATATCACTCTTTTATTACTCTCTCTATAGTGACTCTGCTATTATCTAACAGTAGAGTTGCTCTTGCTTGCTCGTTATTAGTTTTTGCTATACATTTTTTCCATGAAAGAGGGGTAAGTAAAAAGTTTATTCTGATTACTCTGGTTATTTTGTTGAGTAGCATATCTATATTCATGTTGGACTTAACGTTCTTACTTAATCGATTTTCGCAGGGGGGCGATAATTCAGGATTAGATAGTAGTCGTTTTGTCATGTGGACCTGCTATTACGATAAATTTAGTGCTAGCCAAATTTTATTAGGCCTCCATCAAGGAGGTGATGATAGTTGTGCCTTTGTTAAAGGCGTTATAGGTAAAAATCCGCATAATTCTATAATATGGTCTGCTTCAGTATATGGATTTATAACTATATTCATCATTTTAAATTTATTAAAAAACTTATTTCTAAATTTATATTATCGCAATCTTTCTTTGTTTTTTATTTATACTACATATTTATTTGCTATGAATTTTGAACGAGCTTATTTAGTAAGTCCTATAGATGTTGTTGCTCTTATATTGATCTTTATGCCTAGGTTGAAATCTGTATATGCCAAAAATAGTACACATTCAAGTTATACCTAAGATGTCTGGTGTTCAGCAAGTAAGTTTTGATATATTGAAAAATTTACCAAATGACTTCGAGAAATATATAGTGTTTGGTGGAACGTATGAATGTAAAGACAATATAGTGGAGAAATTTTCCAATATAGGTGTAAAAGTTATATTTATAGATTCATTAAGACGAGAAATTGGTTTTAACGATATATTATCTATAATTGAATTATATAAATTTTTTAAAAAAGAAAAATTTGATATCATCCATACTAACTCAACAAAACCAGGCATTGTCGCTAGGTTTGCTGCTTGGCTGTCGGGTTGCAAAAAGGTTGTTCATACTGTTCATGGGATAGCTTTCCATCGATTTGAAAAATTGCATAAACGCATTTTTTTCTATCTGATAGAGACTTTTTTTTGTTTTTTTTCAAATACATTAATTTCTGTTAATAACCATTATTTGAAATTTTATCCGCACGTAAAAAATAAAATCTGCATCTATAATTCTATTGATTTTATAAAAAAAAACCAAAGAGATTTTAATGACGATAGCGACAGACCAATAACAGTAGGTTTTATAAGTAGACTCGATAAACAGAAGGACCCAATTACTTTTTTAAAAGCTATCGAGTATGGTAATCGAGTCGGCCTTTTTTCTCAGAAAAATGTAAAGGTTATCATTGGTGGAGATGGAGAGTTGAAAGCGCTGTGTGAAGCGTTTGTTAAAAATGAACGACTTTCTTGCCAAGTAAAATTTAAAGGATGGGTGTCAAACAAAGACGATTTTTTTAAAGAAATTGATATATTATGTCTACCTTCTATTTTTGAGGCTTTTGGGTTGGTTTTTCTTGAAGCTGGTATTTTTGGGATTCCTTCAATTGCTTCTAATGTCGAGGGTATTCCTGAAATAGTAAAAAATGATAAAAATGGCTTTCTGGTTGAGCCCAAAAATCATATAGAAATAGCACAAAGAATTTCTAATTATCTAAAAGATAGATCTTTATTAAAACGGCATGGTATGGAGGCAAAGAGAATTGTGGAAGAGGATTTTAGGATGAAAGACATGCTGGAAAAATATCTAGAGGTTTATAAAATATAATGAAAAATATTTTACTATTTTCACATGAATATTCACCATGTTTAGGTGGTGCGGGTTCCGTAGCTAGCATAATAAAAAAAGGTCTGGAAACCGAATTTTCATCCAATTGCTCCGTGACTTTATTAACGTCGTCAAGATCAAAAAAATCATCAGAAAAATCGATTAAAACAGCTTTTTTAACTCATAAACTTTGGCCTGTTAATTATATTCCATTTTTATTTAATATTTCAAAATTTGATTGTGTCATATGTAATGATCCTGTTTCTATATATAATGCTGGAAGATACTTCTCTCAAGAAATGTTAAGTCGAGCAATATGTGTTATACACGGTGAAGAAAAGTACTTGTCATCTTCATTTCTCCCTTTAAAACTCATGAAATTCTCTCTTTTTTTTAAAAGAGCTTTATTTGGTTGTAAAAAGGTCATATTTGTATCTCAATACATAAAGGAACAGTATATTAAAATATATGAAATTGAGATCCCTGAGGATAAATGTACTGTAATACATAGCGGAATTTCTGATCTATCCAAACCGCTGTACCGTAGCCCCCCCCAAAATGTTATCAAATTTCTAACAGTATCAAGAGTAGAAAAAGGAAAAGGTTTTGATACAATGTTGGACATATTTAATATTATCTTGGAAAATAAAAAAGAAATAAAATGGGAAGTTATTGGTGATGGTTCATACCTTGAGGGTTTTAAATATATTGTTTCTAAGTCAAAAATGAAAAATAATGTTTTTTTTCATGGAGCAGTCGAACGGGGGGAATTATCAAAACATTACTCATCTTCACACTTCTATATTTCTCTTTCAGAGCTAAATGAATCATATGGGTTAAGTTATCTGGAAGCCTCCTCGTGTGGAACCTTTCCAATTGCATATAACCGTTGTGGAACAAGAGAGGCGTTTAAATATATAGAGAATGGGCTATTATTAGATGAGTATAAAGACCCTGTTAAGGCTGCAACTAAGATTTTAAATTTGATAAAAGATGGTGAAGTGACATTGTCAAAATGCACTAGGAGCGAACGAGATTTTGTAAAGGATTTGGTTAAGTATGTTTTATAAAATATTATTTTTAGAGTCTAAGAGTTTTTACTCCACAATTCTTGATGAATCAATTTTTGAAGGGTGTGAAAAACATTTTAATGGAGGGGATTTACTTAAAAACATTGGCGAGTTAGCATCATATGATCTTGTTATTTATACTATTTATTCATCGCCTATTTACAATCATATGATTAGCTATTGCAAAAAAGTAAAAGTGAAAACTTTACTTTTAATGGATGGGATTTGTGAGATTAATAATTTTACTAAGAATGAAAATATAAACTCACTCGGAATAAAAAATTATCATCCTATACTGGCAGACAATATAGCAGTCGTTGGAAATTCCGCAAGGCGTTATTTCAGTGTGCTTGGAGTCAATGCTATTAGACATTTACCACCAAGAATTTCTAAACTTAAATACAATCAACATCTAGTATCGTCTATGAGTAAAAAAACTGATTTCTTAATAACAACTGCAAATACGGCATATTTCAACAATATCGAATTTGAAAATTTAGTTTCTTTACTTAAAGACGTTATTTATGCAATTGAGAAAAATGGTTATTCTATCATTTTTAGAGTTTTTGACGAAAGATTAATTGAAGAGCTAAAGATTGATTCGTGTAATAATATTAAAAATGGTAGTTTTACTGATGTACTATCATTAGTATCTTGTGTAATTACAACACCTAGTTCTATTGCTTTAACCTCTATGATTGAGAACCTTCCTGTAGGATTGCTTCAATTTCGTGATTCTCCGAATTTTTTACAGACTGGTTGGATCATTATTAAGGGGTATGATTTGTCAGAAACCTTGTCCAGTATGATAAGGAAAGATGAAATAAGGATGAGATTTCAAATATCAGAAGTTATGGCGAATACAGAGTTTTCGTCAGCATTATCTGAATTACAGCTTTCAAAACAAACTCAAACTAGCGAACAGATTTTATCATTTTGGGAGCAAAATTATTTAAATATATTGAGATCCCCGTTTAATTTTAATTTTGAGCACCTAGCTAGAAAAATTTATTGGAGGTTAAAATCAAATAAAATATTTTCTTTTATAAGAAAATTGTTACATTTATGAAATAGATAAGTACAAGTATCTGTAAGCGCACCCGTTTTAGTTCCACGCACTTTTTGAGATTTCTGGGGTTTCAGTAATAAGCTGGTACTCTTCCAGCGTCAGGTTATTCAGGGATTAATGGGGCACTCGCTGTTATATTCAGCCAGACAGCGCTCCGTAATTTTCCGTGCTTCATTCAGTGTCCTGAACAGATAAAAATCCAGTATTTCTGTCCTGTATGTCCGGTTGAACCGCAGGGTGAGAGCATGAACGCTTATTATTCACTCAGATTGAGTGTTAACCAAACTGATTATCTTTCTAAGAAAGTCGGATTGTACAGTTTGCAGGCAATGCGAGCTTAATTGATCGTCAAATGGCGATTAAAAAGTATTCGTGATCTCGCCTTGGGTTGAACCGTCCGATAAAGGTATTCTGCGTTGGCTTGCCTGGCCTGATAAATTCCAACATCGCACCACGCTCTTCCTCTTCCGCCCACTGTGCCAGCGTCAGAGAGGCGAGTTCCGGGCCGTTATCCATCCGCATCCGCGGTTTGCCACGATTCTGTCCAGCACTTTCACGACCCGCTGCACTGGGATATTCAGGTCAATTTCGATCGCCAGAGCTTCACGGTTAAAATCACCCACCACGTTGAAGGTCCGGAAGCGTCTTCCGCACACCAGCGCATCGTGCATAAAATAGATGAACCAGCTCTAGTTCATCGCTTTCGGCGTCGCCAGCGGAGCCGGATTGCGTACCTGCAGGCGCTGTTTTCCCTTCGGCGAAAATTCAGTTTCGGCAGGCAGTAAATATGGTGAACGCGTTTATGATTCCATGCATTGCCCAGACTGGCAAATTTTTTCTTCCAAACCCCGAGGATGATTAAATCGTCTTTTTCAGCGCTATTTTCCAATCAGATAGTGCAATTCCTAATGCCTTAATTTTCTCTCCTGCTAAGGCCGAATATGCGGGACGATATGCCGGAGTAGGATATTGCGCTGTTTTAATCGACGTTAGCGCGGGAGCTTTACTCAGAACAGTTTTCTGCGCAGCCACAGCAAAAATCTCCTCAGCAAACTCATACCAACTTACCTCCTCACCCCCGCAGTAGTGATAAATCCCACCTTCTGCGTTTTTCTCCAAAAGAGAAATAATCGCCTGTGCCAGATCCCCCGCATAGGTTGGGCAGCCACGTTGGTCGTTAACAACACTCAATGTATCCCGTTCTTTGGCTAATCGGAGCATCGTCTTTACGAAATTATTGCCATATTCGCTAAACACCCAAGCGGTACGAATAATAATTGCCTCGGGGGAAGCTTTTGCTACCGCCCGTTCACCCGCCAGCTTGGTTTTACCGTAAACACTTAACGGATTCGTTGCACTGTCTTCGCGGTAAGGTTCTGTTGCATTCCCATCAAAAACATAGTCAGTGGAAACGTGGACTAACCGAATACCTTGATTGCTGGCGACAATGGCTAAATTTTCTGGGCCTATAACGTTAATTTTTTCTGCGAGTTCAGGCTCTGATTCAGCCTTATCCACGGCGGTGTAAGCCGCTGCGTTGACGATGGCGTCTGGCTTAAATTGTTTTACTGTTTGCTCGACATGTTCTAGATCCGTAATGTCGAGTTCAGCAGTATCGGTTGCCAAAATTTCCCATTCTGCTGGTAAGCGATCCTGAAAACAGCGACCTAATTGCCCATTTGCGCCTGTCAGTAATATTTTCATTTTGCGAGCTCCTGGAATAATTTCCCTAACTTATCTTTCTCAGAGAGCAAAGGGTCTGCTATTGGCCATTCAATGCCAACTTCAGGATCGTTCCATAGCAGGCAGCCTTCATCGCTAGGATCATAATAATCCGTACACTTATATTCGAAATCAGCGATATCAGAGAGCACAACAAAACCATGCGCTAAGCCGGGCGGTAGCCAGAACTGGGTTTTGTTTTCTTCTGACAGCGTTACGCCGCACCATTCGCCGTAGGAAGGAGAGTCTTGGCGAATATCAACTACAACGTCAAATACTTCACCACGGACCACACGAACCAGCTTCCCCTGTGGTTTGGTTTTTTGAAAATGCAGGCCTCGTAAAACACCTTTACTTGACCGAGAATGATTATCCTGAACAAAGTCGACATCAATATTCAGCATTTGCTGATAACGCTTTTTCTCGAAGGTTTCCAGAAAGAATCCTCGAGCATCGCCAAATACTTTGGGCTGAATGATTTTTGCCCCATGAATTTTTGAATCAGTAATCTGCATCTTATTTTTCTGCAATCAATCGTGAGAGATAAAGTCCGTAAGGAGTCTTCGCCATGACAGCGGCTTCTTCGGCAACTTGGTGGGCTGTTATCCAGCCTTTTTTAAAGGCGATTTCTTCAAGGCAGGCGACCTTAAATCCTTGGCGCTTCTCGATGGTATGGATAAATTGTGACGCTTCAATCAGGCTGTCATGCGTGCCTGTATCTAACCAAGCGAAACCACGTCCTAATAGTTCAACGTTTAGATTGCCTTGCTCTAGATACATCTGATTAAGCGTGGTGATTTCTAGCTCGCCGCGGTGTGACGGTTTGACCTGCTTCGCCATTTCTACAATATTCTTATCGTAGAAATAGAGCCCAGTGACAGCCCAGTTCGATTTCGGTTTTACTGGCTTTTCTTCTATCGACAGCGCTCTGAAATCCTGATCAAACTCGACAACGCCAAAACGTTCGGGATCGGTTACCTGATAGCCGAAGATCGTTGCGCCTTCTTCTCTTGCCGCCACGGATTCAAGTTTCTTACCAAAGCTCTGGCCGAAATAAATATTATCACCAAGTACCAGCGCACAGCGTTCCCCATTGATAAATTCTTCACCGATGATAAAAGCTTGAGCAAGTCCATCTGGGCTGGGTTGAATCGCATAGCTAAGCTTGATACCAAAACGACTACCATCACCCAAGAGGCGCTGAAATGCTGGCATATCTTCAGGCGTGGTGATAATCAAGATGTCACAAATACCGGCGAGCATAAGAACCGAAATAGGGTAGTAAACCATTGGTTTATCGTAAATCGGCAGTAGCTGCTTGGAAATTCCGCGAGTAATCGGGTATAGCCGAGTACCACTTCCCCCTGCAAGCACGATCCCTTTCATCAATAACTCCGCCTTTATTTCGTTAAAAATTATCTTTAAATAGTGGTTCTAGTATATCACTCTACCTCACCAAAATTGTCTGACGTATCAGAAAAAGTCAGATACATGAGATCGCTTTGTATCAGATTGGGTGTAATCTTAGTGTCATGCGTGGCGCTGTGGCATTAGGCTACGAAGTGAAACTGATCGGTTCGATCAAAATAGATGTTTAGATAAAAACCAACAGATTGAAGAGAGTCAATCCATGACATCATTAAAAGCGATTATCCCAGTAGCAGGTTTAGGGATGAATTTGTTACCGGTGACCAAGGCTATTCCTAAGGAAATGTTGCCGCTGGTTGACCGCCCGGTGATTGAGAAGATCGTCAACGAGTGTGTGAGGGCGGGGATTAAAGAAATTGTTCTGGTGACGCATGCGTCGAAAAATGCGATTGAAAACCACTTCGATACCTCGTTTGAGCTTGAATCTCTGCTGGAAGAACGTGCAAAGCGTCAACTGCTGGCCGAAGTTCAGTCTATCTGCCCGAAAGGCGTAACGATCATGAACGTTCGTCAGGGGGAAACGCTGGGGTTAGGGCATGCGGTCTCTTGTGCCCGCCCAATCATTGGCGATAGTCCATTTGTGGTGGTGTTGCCCGATGTGGTGCTGGATGAAAGCACGGCCGATCAGACGAAGGAAAACCTGGCGCTGTTGATCTCCCGTTTTGAAGAAACCGGGCGTAGTCAGGTGCTGGTTAAACATCGTCCTTATGAGGTGTTGCCAGAGTACTCTGTCGTCGATTGTGACAAACCGCTGGTGAACCCCGGTGATGCCGCAGCGATTACCTCTATGATTGAAAAACCTGAGGCACCGTCTGAAACAGGGTCTGACCTGTCTGCAGTAGGGCGTTATGTGTTAACTGCCGATGCCTGGCCACTGCTGGATAAAGCCGTCCCTGGTGCATGGGGACGTATTCAGTTAACGGATGTGATTGCCGATATGATCGCGACTCAGCAGGTGGATGCTGTGCAAATGTCAGGCAAGAACTTTAACTGTGGCCGTAAGTTGGGTTACGCGCAGGCATTTGTGTCTTATGGGTTACGCAACCCTGAGTTTGGTGCCGAATTTAAAGAAAGTATTAAGGCGCTGCTGAAAAAGTAATATTGAGTGATAACTCGCTGTAAAACCGCAGATCGTTGAATCGTTCTGCGGCTTTTTCTTTTTCCCGCCATACGTTCCGATTGGGTGAGCTTTCGCTATCAAACCAATCACTACCCACTCACGCAAAGCTGAGTTACCATGTCGGCCTGTTTTTAAATTGCTTGCGAGGTCGCAACGCGAGACGTTGTCGCCGTTGCAGGCAGGTTATCCTTCAGACAGGAGTTGCTTTAATGTCCAAACAGCAAATTGGCGTTGTCGGTATGGCGGTGATGGGGCGCAATCTGGCGCTGAACATTGAGAGCCGTGGCTATAGCGTTTCCATCTTTAACCGTTCTTCCGATAAAACTGATGAAGTTATCGCGGAAAATCCGGGTAAAAAACTGGTGCCTTCTTACACCGTTGAAGAGTTTGTCGAATCCCTGGAAAAACCACGCCGTATTCTGCTGATGGTGAAGGCCGGTGAAGCAACCGATAAAACGATTGAATCGCTGAAACCTTACCTGGAAAAAGGCGATATTCTGATCGATGGCGGTAACACCTTCTATAAAGATACGATTCGCCGTAATCGCGAACTGTCCGCTGAAGGGTTTAACTTCATCGGTACTGGCGTATCCGGTGGGGAAGAGGGCGCGCTGAAAGGGCCTTCCATCATGCCGGGAGGTCAGAAAGAAGCGTATGAGCTGGTTGCGCCGATTCTGGAACAGATTGCTGCGCGTGCTGATGGCGAAGCCTGTGTGACCTATATTGGCGCTGATGGAGCAGGCCACTATGTCAAGATGGTGCATAACGGCATTGAATACGGCGACATGCAGCTTATTGCCGAAGCCTATGCATTGCTCAAGCAGGCACTGGATCTGGGCAACGACGAGCTTGCCGCGACGTTCTCTGAATGGAACAAAGGCGAATTAAGCAGTTACCTGATTGAGATCACTGCCGATATCTTCAGGAAGAAAGATGAAGAAGGTAACTATCTGGTTGACGTGATTCTGGATGAAGCGGCTAATAAAGGTACCGGTAAATGGACCAGCCAAAGCTCTCTGGATCTGGGTGAACCGCTGTCTCTGATTACGGAATCCGTTTTTGCACGTTACCTTTCTTCACTGAAAGATCAGCGTGTTGCGGCCTCTAAAGTGCTGACGGGCCCAACGGCTCAGCCATTCGGTGGTGATAAAGCCGAGTTTGTTGAGAAAGTACGCCGTGCGCTGTATCTGGGTAAAATCGTTTCTTATGCTCAAGGCTTCTCACAGCTGAAAGCGGCATCAGACGAGAACAACTGGGATCTGAACTACGGTGAAATCGCCAAGATTTTCCGCGCTGGCTGCATCATTCGTGCACAGTTCCTGCAGAAAATCACCGATGCGTACGAGCAGAAAGCAGATATCGCTAACCTGCTGTTGGCCCCTTACTTCAAGAAAGTGGCAGATGAGTATCAGCAAGCGCTGCGCGACGTGGTATCTTACGCGGTTCAGCAAGGCATCCCAACGCCAACGTTCTCAGCGGCCATTGCTTATTACGACAGCTACCGTTCAGCCGTGTTGCCTGCTAACCTGATTCAGGCTCAGCGTGACTATTTCGGTGCACATACTTATAAGCGTACGGATAAAGAAGGCGTATTCCATACCGAGTGGCTGGAATAGCCGTTTCTTATGCTTAGATAGCGCCGTTTGTTAATAAAACGCCAGATTAGGAAATATCTGGCGTTTTTTGTATTGATGTATCAGTGGAACGATATCGTTAAGATATCTATGACTTTTTTTCTGGAATACTGTAAATTTCATTAAAGAAATCTGCTTTTTTACCGAGATCATTGCTGTTTATTACATCGGGATCTTGCTATTTTTAACGGTGTTGCAAAAATTGAGTTGTAGTTTTGTTTTCTGGTGTTGGTTGTCAGAGGTGGTTTTATCTCATAGAGGGGTTATTTCCTCATTGATAGTTTCATCGCCATTGAACTGTAACTCATTACTGGGAGGATCCCGGTAACGGTCGGTAACGACGCAAAACTCAATCGGTTTGCTGTTGTGCTGGCTGAAATGAAGGACGGGGTATGGTCTTTTCGACGGTACCCCACCCTGAAGTACTTCATGTTAAAAAGGAAATCGTAATGAAGAAAACGTTAATCACGCTGGCTGCGGTACTGGCCATGTCGTCAAACGCGTTTGCTGTTGATGGCGTCTCTAGCAGCACTGCTGCTGGTACCTCTACCACCACGACCACCAGCGCTGCTGCTGCGGGTGCCGCTGGTGCTGGTGGTGCTGGCTTTGCTGCTGGTACTACTGCTCTGATTGCTGTCGGTGCTGCTGCTGCGATCGGTGTTGCTGTTGCAGTTGCTGTTTCCAGCAACGATGACAGCTCTCCTGCGGGGACAACGACGGCAACTACTGGTACTCGTAGTTAATTTCGTTTTAATTCTAAGGCCACTTCGGTGGCCTTTCTTTTTCCGGGCTACGCTGTTCAACGAGAACTGCATTCCATGACAAAAATAAAACGAATGGCAAAGGTGAGAGCGCTAATTGCCATACCTCTTTTATCGATTGTGCTGACTGGCTGTTCCCAAAATGTGGATCAAGTGGGGAAAACCTTCAAGCTGGCATTTTTCGGCCAGGATGACACCCATGTGACGGCTAAACAGGTTGCCAATACGCCCTATGCATCGGCCTATCTGAAAGTGGGTAAAGCGCCACAGGCGTTTGTTGTGCTCGCTTTCGCCGAGCAGAATCAGTTGAAATGGATCGGTGCCGATAAAAATATGGTATCGACCCAACATGGTCGTTTGGTGAAAACGCAGGGCTTCGGCGAAGACATTACCTATGTGGATAACCTGCAACACGATCCCCTGGCGTTAGGCCTATTGAAGACATCAACGCCAATGACATGGCAGAGCCGGGTTGAATGGGCTCAGGTCTTCCGGGGCGGTTATGAGACCACGTCTGTTTTTCAGGCCCGCGGCAAAGAAACCGTAAAAATTCTGGATATCCCGCGTGAGCTGCTGCGTTTTGATGAGCAGGTGACCGTCCCCGCGTTGAATGAATCTTACACCAATAGCTACTGGCTCGATCCGACTAACGGAAGTGTGGTTCAAAGCCAGCAGTATATGGGGCCGGATATGGCATTGGCCACATTCACCGTATTAAAACCCTACGTACAATAAGGGGCTGCAATGTTGGCACTCAATCGTATCGCTACCTTGTTGCTGCTGGTTTCCGGCGTCGCGACGTCTGCGCAACTGACTGTAAAAT
The DNA here is from genome assembly GCF_009931295.1 of Pectobacterium odoriferum. Lineage (NCBI taxonomy): Bacteria > Pseudomonadati > Pseudomonadota > Gammaproteobacteria > Enterobacterales > Pectobacteriaceae > Pectobacterium > Pectobacterium odoriferum. The sequence goes on from NZ_CP034938.1 coordinate 1,658,253, forward strand.
CGCCTCAAGAGACAATCGCTGTCGTTAAACTGGACGACGGTACGCGTCTTGAAAAATTTTACGAACAGGTTTCCTGGCCACAGAATATTAACTGGCAAACGGCGTTTATTTCTGATTTTGCGACAACACAGAAGGTACGTGCGCAAGGGGATGTCTTGCTGCAAAAGCTGGCTGAACTGGAAACGCGCTGGCGCAATTCAGGCGATGGCGATCTGGCGATCTCCGCCTGGCTGCTGAGAAAGACGATTAACCCGATTAATGTTGCGGGTCGTATCCGTACCGATCTGGATCCTGACCGCGTACGTGTGTATATAGAAAATAATCGCCCTCTGGTGGGGGAATATGCACTGTATGTGGCGCCTCATGATGACACGTTGTCGCTGATCGGTCTGGTGAATACGGCCGCTGATGTGGGGGAACTGGAGACCTCGGGGAAAGTGGCGCTACGTGCAGGATGGTCGGTCGAGAATTATCTCTCTGGACGTCGGCTTCTTGCGGGAGCGGACAACAGTTACGGCTATCTGATTGGGGGGAACGGTCAGTGGCGTAAGGTGCCGCTGGCGCTGTGGAATCGTCAGCATCGTGAACCCGCTGCGGGCGAAACGCTCTTTATCGGCTTTAACCCCTCGGTGCTACCACAGGATATGTCATCACTTAACGATCAGCTTGCTGACTACCTTGCTAACCGGATTCCACTCGAATGACAAAGAACAGAAACATTAAACTATGCTGTCTGGCGTTGGCGATTGGCAGCATCTTGAGTGCGCAGGCGATGGCGGCTGAAACAGAAAGCAGCCGTACTGCGACGAACCCGAACTTGCGCTTTCAGCCTGCTGGCGTGTCGCAGTCTGATTTTGGGGGGACGGGGTTATTGCAGATGCCGACGGCGCGTATGGCGAAAACGGGCGAATTTAGCCTGAACTATCGTGACAACGAAGAGTATCGGCGTTATTCCGTATCGCTCCAGCTCTTTGACTGGCTGGAAACGACGGTACGCTATACTGATACGCGAACAAGATTATATAGTTTGTACTCTGGTTTTAGTGGTAGTCAGACACATAAAGATAAAGGTTTTGATATTAAGGCGAGGTTGTGGCAGGAAAGTTATTGGATGCCCAATCTGTCTCTGGGGTTGCGTGATATCGCCGGTACAGGATTATTTGATAGCGAATATCTGGTGGCCAGTAAGCGTATGGGGCCGTTTGATTTTTCCTTGGGTATGGGGTGGGGCAATATGGCCGAGAGCAGTAATATTAAAAATCCCGCCTGCTCGTTGAAAGCAAGCTTCTGCCAGCGTAGTCGTGGGTATTCTGAGAACGGTGGGCAATTCGAAGTTGGGAATTTCTTTCACGGTTCGGCAGCGCTATTTGGTGGTGTTGAATATCAAACCCCGTGGGATCCATTGCGCTTAAAGCTTGAATATGATGGTAATGACTACAGTCGCGAAACTGCTGGTGCTGTCAAGCAGGATTCCCCTTTCAATATCGGCGCCGTCTACCGTGTGGGCGATGTGCTGGATACTACGCTGTCGTGGCAGCGTGGCAATACCCTGATGTGGGGCTTTACCCTACGCACTAATTTCAACGACCTGAAGCCGAACTATTTAGACGATGCGCCACCCGTCTATGCGCCAGTGCAGGATGGCAAAGGCACAAATTGGCAGCTCGTCTCCAAAGAGCTAAATGATAAGGCTGGCTTTAAAGACGCCGATATTTACGCGGACAAAAAGCAGGTCACCATTGTTGCCGATCAGACAAAGTATCGTGATAGTGAACAGGCGACGCAGCGTGCGGCTACGGTATTGGCAAACCATGTGCCGGGTAGTATTGATGAATACCACCTTGTTCAGCGCAGCCAGCGTTTACCGATTGCCAGCACGGAAGTGGATGCCAAAGCCTTCCATCAGGTTAAGCAGGCTGCCGTTCCACTGGGTCAACCGGAGCCTGAAACGCATCGCAAAGAGCCGGTATCCGACGTGCGTGGTCAGCAGGTGCTGCTCGCAGAACCCGATCGTCTGACGTATTCATTAGATCCGACGCTGACGCAGTCTTTCGGTGGCCCTGAATCCTTCTACATGTATCAGGTCGCACTGAAAGGTAACGTGGACTACCGTCTGAGCGATCACTGGAGCGTAGGCGGAACGGCAACGCTGAATCTGGTGAATAACTATGACAAATTCAATTTTAAAGCACCACCGGCGGATGGCGCAGCGCTACCACGCGTCAGAACCTGGGTGCGTGAATACATTACTTCTTCCGATCTGCTATTGACCAACCTGCAATTGACTCGCATGGATAATCCCGCGCAGGACTGGTATACCCAGGTCTACGGCGGCTATCTGGAAATGATGTATGCGGGGGTCGGATCTGAAGTGCTGTATCGTCCGTTTGGTAAAAGCTGGGCGCTGGGGCTGGATGTGAACTATGCCAAACAGCGTGACTGGAACGACATCATGAGGATGGCCGATTACGATGTGGTGACAGGTCATCTGACTGCGTACTGGGAACTGCCGTTTGTGGAAGGTGCGGTCGCTAAAGTGAGCGTGGGTCGTTATCTGGCAGGGGACAAAGGGGTGACTCTCGATCTGTCTCGCCGCTTTGACAGCGGAATTATTGCCGGTGCCTTTGCGACCAAGACCAACGTCAGCGCCGCTGAATATGGGGAAGGGAGTTTCACCAAAGGCTTCTACGTCTCGATACCGTTTGATCTACTGTTCACTGAACCGACGGTGAAACGTGGCGCTGTTGGTTGGGTACCGTTGACGCGAGACGGTGGTCAGATGCTACAGCGCCGCAGCTCGCTGTATGGTCTCACAGAGCACTAATCAATCTTCGTTCGTTTAGGGTGAATCAAGCCCGTCATGGCCGAGTGCCACGACGGGCTTTTTTGTGTGCGCTTGCTTAACAGAGCAATATTGCCACTTAGTAACTAAATTGAACTATTTCATTTTGTTATTATTTGTATCTTAATCATCGAGTAATGAGGATTGTGCTTTTGGGGCTTTATTCTTAAATTTCTTGTAATTTAGCAACTTAATGGCGGGTGTCGCGGCAGGTTGGGAGATTTTTAAGAAGAAATGTTTCCTGTGGGTAACGGTTGAAATAGTTTCGTCATGGAAGATTCATATGGCGAAACCTATTATCTCCTGTCGCAATGGCGAAATAAAAATATAGCCATAGACCTTCATGGTGGTGCTGACAAGAGAATGTAATCCGATGAATTTGCCTATTTCCGCTGTTATCTCGTTAGTAATGAGCTCTGTTTGGTGTGTTCCTCTCTATGCCGCAACGCAGGATAATCCTCTTGGTATCTATCAACTGATTCAGGAAAGGATGGTGTTGATGAAAGATGTTGCGGGGTATAAGGCCCGCCAACACCTGCCAGTTGAGGATCTAAAACAAGAGGATCGTATTTTGAGTAAGGTGCGGGAGCAATCTGCTGCCGTTGGTTTATCCCCTCAGAGTACCCAGCTGTTTTTTACGTCATTAATGAATTCCAGCAAAGCCATTCAGTATCGTTATATGGCAGACTGGCTTGCGACACCGGAGAGCGACTGGACGCCGCTGTCGTTGAACGACACCATTAGACCCACACTACTCACGATTGACGACCAGCTTCTGGTGAGTATTCAACGTTACCTTGCGAATGGCGGGCATTTTGCACTTCAGCAAGAGGCCACATTTCTTTCTTCTATTAATGTTGAGCATCTGTCACAGAACGACAAACGCCAGATTTATGTGGCATTGAGTCAAATTGAACCAAACAGCAAATAGCTGAGTGGGAGAGAAGACGATGACTTACCAATTATTGAAAGGGAGTGAACGCGGAAATATCGCTGACGCCGCGTACCGCGAACGCTGTAATGTTAATGAAAGCGTCAGAGTCATGCTGGTGTTGCGTTTTACAACGCCAGATGATGAGTATTACACCGAACTGCACGATAGTATCGATCCACAATTTGGCGGCATCTGCGCTAATAAACCGCTGTCGCGCGCCAGTTATGCCAGAAAGTTCGGCGCTGATGAGGCCGATCTAGAGCATGTCCGTGCGTTTGCACAGCATTATCGGCTATCTGTCGAGCGTGAACATGCTGCCAGCCGTACCGTCTTCTTGACGGGGACGGTGGCGCAAATGGAGCAGGCATTTCGCGTGAGCTTGGCCCGGTATGAGCACAAAAACGGGGTATTTCGTGGGAGAGCAGGGGGAATTTATCTGCCTGAATACCTACAAGGCGTAGTTATCGCCGTACTAGGCCTTGATGAGCGTTTGGCGTCGAACTGTTACCTGCGTATAAACGACTCGTTCTCTACTACGGCAAAGCGCCTGTCGGGTTATACGCCGCTTGAGCTGGCGGAGCTTTACCACTTTCCAGAGCATGACGGTGCAGGGCAGTGTATTGGGATTATTGAACTGGGGGGCGGGTATCGCTTACCGCAGTTGGCGCACTATTTTAAACGAATGGGCGTCAATCCGCCGCAGGTCGTCGATGTTTGTGTGGGGGGCGCTAAGAATACCCTTGCTTCGTCAGATGACGACAAAGAGGTGAACCCGATCGATATCGAAGTGCAGATGGATATCGAAATTGCGGGTACGCTGGCACCGGCCGCTAAAATTGTGGTGTATTTTGCTCCGAATACCGATGCCGGATTTTTAGAGGCGATCAACGCAGCGATTTATGATGAAAAAAATGCGCCTTCGGTGATTTCGATTAGCTGGGGGAGTTGCGAGTCGGAATGGACTGCGCAGTCATTACAGGTGTACAACCAGGCCTTTCAGACCGCCGCTGCACTAGGGATTACGGTGTGCGTGGCGTCTGGCGATCACGGCTCACAGGACGGTGAACCACATGGTTTGCATGTCGATTTCCCTGCATCCAGCCCCTACGTTTTAGCCTGTGGCGGCACTCGCTTGCAAAAAGCGATGGAAGAAACGACCTGGCATAACCGAGACGGCGGCGCGACAGGCTGTGGTTTCAGCCAGTACTTTGCGTTGCCCGGTTGGCAGTTGGGGATGTCTCTGGTCGACAAATATGGCGGTCATCATCCTTTGCAACACCGCGGCGTACCGGACGTCAGCGGTAATGCCGACCCCGAAACAGGCTATCTGATTGAAGTTAACGGACTGGAAGGCGTTGTTGGGGGAACCAGTGCTGTTGCACCGCTGTGGGCGGGATTGCTGGCACGTATGCTCGCGTTAACCCATTCGGCCTCGCTGTTTATTCCTCCTTTGTTGTACCGTAACCATAATAGCTGCAAGGATATCGTGCGGGGAAATAATGGGGCCTTTGTTGCCTCTGAAGGGTGGGACGTCTGTACGGGTCTGGGATCGCCAGATGGAATGAAGTTGCTAAGGCTGTTGCAGCGGCTCGTGAGGCTCAATGGGCACGGCGTGCGTGACAGCGACGACGGACATGAGCGGTGAGTCTGCATTCCTGAGATGGCTGGCACAGAGGACACTCCTGCTCAGGTGAGGACATTATCGGTGATATTCATCACAGATTGCCCGACCTCGGTTTGAGTCTACGGCGGTTAGCAGATATAACCCGATAAGAAGGACGTGATCGGGCCAAGGCCCGAGCGAAACCTGATACGACGCATGTGATTCAGACATGTTCGTATCAGGTTTTTTTTTGTCTGAATCCAGCCCGATCGCGCTATCTATAACATCAGTGAAGAAGGCGTACATCGCGGGGCAAGTAATCCGTGGTTGCAGAAAAATGCCTTTGGCTGGGAGATCGATCCGATAGGTTTCCGCAATACGTTGCGTGAACTGCACGATCGCTACCATTTACCGCTGATCATTACGGAAAATGGGCTGGGCGCGTTTGATACGCTCGATGAAAACGGTGAGATTCACGATGATTATCGCATCGACTATCTGCAACGCCACATTGAGCAAATCCAGCTTGCGATCACCGACGGGGTGGATGTCTTCAGTTATACGCCATGGTCGGCGTTGGATCTCATATCCACCCATCAGGGATGCTCGAAGCGCTATGGTTTTATTTACGTTAACCGTGAAGAGTTCGATCTGAAAGATCTGCGGCGTATCCGTAAAAAAAGCGCATACTGGTATGCTGATATCATTAAAAACAATGGGCTGGATAGCTCAGAAGCGTAATCGATCCTTAAACGAACAACATTGAAAAGGCGCCTCGTCGATACCACGTTGAGGCGCTAAACGGTAGGGAAGGCCTGCGTGCCTTCCCATCAGACAGGACGGCTGATGCGATGATCATTGAAAAAATACTGAGCAATAACGCCGTGTTGGTGCTGGCTGATGACCGACGGGAAATTGTGGCGATTGGCAAAGGCGTCGGCTTTGGCAAGAAAGTGGGTGACCCTATCGATCCGCAGCGTATTGAAAGCCAGTTCGTGAAGAAAAGTGACGGCATAGCGGATGTGCTGTCACAGCTCCTAGCGGATATTCCGCCCGACTGTCTGGCTGTGACGCAGCAGATCATTACTCTGGCGCAAAAAACGCTGCGACTTGATGTGCAGGACACGCTGTTTCTGGCATTAAGCGACCACATTAACTTTGCTATTCAACGCCATAAAAAAGGGCAGACGATCAAGAACCTGATGCTATGGGATATTCGCCAGTTCTATCGCAGTGAATTTGCCATTGGGCTGGAGGCACTGGCACTGATTCGCACCAGACTGGATATCGATTTGCCGGAGGATGAGGCGGGGTTTATTGCGCTGCATCTGGCGAATGCAACGAATAACAGCGATATGCAGAGCACGATGCAAAGCCCAGGTATCATTAAAGATATTCTGACCATTCTGAAATACGATCTGCACATCACGTTCGATGAACATTCCCTTAATTATCAGCGTTTGGTTACGCATCTGAAATTCTTCGCTCTGCGTTTGTTAAATCGGGAAACGGTGAATCACGGCGACGATTCAATCTATCAGGGGATTACCGAATTGATGCCGCGGGCCTATACCTGTGCAATGAAAGTATATGATTATGTGGAAAAAAATTACGGTTGCCAGCTAACAACAGATGAGATCATGTTTCTGACCATTCACATCAATCGGTTACAACCCTCTCCAGCTTAATAACATGGGCTATCATGATGGGGACGTCTACGGCAATAATCGGAATGGGACGAAAGCCACGGGTAAGACCAGCTACCTTTAACATCCGTGCTACTCTCTCCAACCCTTACGACATCACTTCGTTTCGTTATGTAACAAAATAAATTCAAAAATTGCTCACTGTTGCTGGCATGCTTTCAGCCATAATGTTCTTTTTTCTCGCTATTTATTCGTGAACCGCAATGGGGGTCGTTATGTCAGCCTCGCCGCCGATGTTTTTGACGGTAGATGTACGTCGCTCAGGGCTACGCTTTTCCCAGCGAGTCTATATTCCACGGATTGTCGGTACGATACTGTGCGCTCTCTTTATTTCCTCGGTGCTAATTACCTGGCCTGTCCCGACGCTCTTGTGGGTGTTGCTCTTTCTTAACACCTTTATCTGGCCTCACATTGCCTACACGCTGTCCCTGCGGTCACGCGACCCGATGCAGTGCGAGAAGAGTAATTTATTGATTGATGTGGCGTTTGGTGGCATCTGGATTGGGTTTATGGGCGTGAATCTTCTGCCCAGCGCCGTGATTGCGGCAATGGTAGGGATGAACTGTACGGCTGGCGGTGGAGTAAAGCTGCTTGTTCAGGGCATCGTATTACAGTGTGTCGCCTGTGTGCTGGTGCTTGTGCTGTTTTCCGTGCCGGTTTCGCTGGATACGACACCGCTGCAGCTTTATGCCTGTCTACCGATGTTGCTGGTCTACCCGATTTTTCTGGGTTATGTCACTTACACCACTGCGCTGAAACTGGCGGAACACAAACGTATGCTGATGGAAGTCAGTATTCATGACGGGATGACCAGCCTCTATAACCGTCACCACTGGGAACGTCTGCTAAAGCATGAGTATGATAGTTGCCAGCGCTATAAGCGTACGGCGACGCTAGTCCTGTTTGATATCGACCATTTTAAAGCCTTTAACGATAACTTTGGGCATAACGTCGGCGATCAGGCGATATTGCTGCTGACGCGTGAGCTGACATCCGGCTTTCGGGAAACGGATGTGATTGGGCGGTTCGGCGGTGATGAGTTTGCCGTTATTTTACCACAGACCAGCGCGGGAGACGCGTTGGACGCCGTGAATCGTATTCGGGAGAGCTTATCGCTGAAATTCCTGAGCCAGACGCCGCAGTTGGCGGTGTTTGTCAGCGTCGGTATTGCGGAAATTTCACCGGAAATGGGTCAATATATTGACTGGTTAAAAGCCGCGGATATGGCACTTTACCGGGCAAAAAATAAAGGCCGCCGCCGAACCGAAGTTGCCTGAATGCATAAGGAAACGGCGGGAGGGCCGTCATTAGTCTCAAGATAGGTTTATAGCCAGCAGGCGGCGCAGTGTCACTCAAACGGATCCATTAGCAGGACGGTGCATTCGGCCCGCTGGTGGCTATTGATCATCGGAACCAGACGCTGGAAGTGTTCGGTCTGGCAGTGAGTGTCCAGTGCGGCTTTATCCGGCCAGGTTTCGATAAAGGTGAAATGCCCCGGATCTTTCTGATTGATAAAAAGCTCATAGGAGATGCACAGCGGCTCCTGTCGGGTTTTCTCTACTAATTCGCGGTACAGCGGCATGACGATTTCAATGTACTCAGGCTTAATAAAATCTTGTGCGATCACTTTAAGCATAAAACGGCTCTCCCTCTCTGTGAGTCCTGCTAATTAAACGATTCCGACTAGCCGCGCTGCTGTTTTTCACTCTGATCTGCGCCGTTTCCCTGCCGGTAGGCCAGCGACACCATCAGCGATTGCACCAGACATAGCGTGGCGGACTGTGAACGGAACGCGTCAACCTGCGCTTCCTTTACGACAAAGCAAACGTCGCTGAGTGTCGCTAGAGGGCTAATTTGACTGTCGGTAATCACGATTTGCCGCGCACCGGCTTTCGCTGCCATTTCACTGACCATCACGGTCTCCTGTGAATAGGGCGAGAAGCTGATGGAAACCACCACATCGCGCGAGCTGACTCGGCTGAGCTGTTCGCGAAACATGCCTCCCAACCCGTTGACCAGAATCGGGCTGCTTTCCAGATGGCTAAGCGCGTAGGTCAGGTAAGTGGCGACGCTGAACGAGCGCCGCAGCCCGACGATATAGATGGTTTCCGCCTGTGCCAGCAGATCGACGGCTTTTTGCAGATCCTCTGGCGGGGTGCGTGCTGCCAACTGCTGCATCGCCTGCGCGTTTGAGTGGGCAAACTCATGCAGAATATCCAGCGGCGTTTCTGGCATGGCGTCAGCTTCCATCGCCCGAAACAGCCGCGCACGGTCGGTATAGCTGGCGGTTTCCTCCACCAGATTCATACGGAACAGCTGTTTCATTTCGTTGAAGCCGCTGAAATCAAAGGCGTTGGCGAAACGAATCAACGTTGAGGGGGGAACGTCAGCGCGTTCGGCGATCACCGCGACGGTATCGAACGCGATGCTGTTGGTATTATCTAGTACATAGTGCGCCACCTGCTGTAACCGCTTACTGAGCGAATCATAGCGCTCGCGAATCTGTTCCTGTAACTCTCTCAGGCTGGTTGCCATGGGCATATCGGGTTATCTCCCAAAGACGTATAAGAACCTATCCCATTAGGGCGATTTCATGATTTGCGCCTGAAACGGAACAGAAAATTCATTTCTGGATACGGTTGTTTTATCTGTACGACATTTTTGGCGGCACGCCTTTCATCGGTACGGCTATTTTCAGAGGCTGCTCGCCTGTCTTTATGGACGGCTGTCTTCAAGTTTACATAAAAATTCGCAGCGGATCACAATAATCAACATTTATTTTATTTTTCCATTAAATGGAATATTCATTTCATATACTGTAATCCGATGTCAGCCGTTTGTCTCCTCAAAACCCACAAAGGTGTAAACATGGAAACCGTATCTAACTTCATTCAGGGGGCGATTGCCTCCAGCAACAGCCAACGCTACGCCGCGGTGTATAACCCAGCGACGGGCGAGCAGATTCGCCAGGTTGTGATGTCTGATAAGGCGGAAGTCGAGCAGGCGATTGCCAGCGCGGCGGCGGCATTCCCTACGTGGTCAAAACACTCTCCGCTCCGCCGGGCGCGCGTGCTGTTTCGCTTCAAAGCGCTGCTGGAAGAACGAATGGATACGCTGGCCCGTCTGATTTCACAGGAGCACGGCAAAGTCTATTCCGATGCCGTGGGGGAGGTGACGCGCGGTCTGGAAGTTGTTGAGTTTGCGTGTGGTATCCCACATCTGCAAAAAGGCGAACACTCGGCGAATGTCGGCACGGGTGTGGATAGCCATTCGCTCATGCAGCCGCTCGGCGTGTGCGTCGGGATTACGCCGTTCAACTTCCCGGCGATGGTGCCCATGTGGATGTTCCCGATTGCGCTGGCGACCGGCAATACCTTTGTGCTTAAGCCGTCGGAAAAAGATCCGTCGCTCTCGCTGCTGTTAGCGCAACTGCTGAAAGAAGCGGGCCTGCCGGATGGCGTGTTTAACGTGGTTCAGGGTGACAAGGAAGCAGTGGACATCCTGCTGACCGATCCGCGCGTACAGGCGGTGAGCTTTGTGGGATCGACGCCGGTGGCGGAATACATTTATCAGACGGCATCGGCGCACGGCAAACGCTGTCAGGCGCTGGGCGGGGCGAAAAACCACTGCATCCTGATGCCGGATGCCGACATGGACATGGCTGCCAGCGCGATCATGGGCGCGGCCTTTGGCGCGGCAGGCGAACGCTGCATGGCGCTGTCGGTGGTGGTGGCCGTTGGTGATGACACGGCGGAAGCGCTGCATCAGCGTCTGAGCGCACAGATCAAAGCAATGCGCGTCGGACCAGGTCTGGTTGACGGGCAGGAAAATGAAATGGGGCCGGTGATCAGCGCACCGCACCGGGCGAAGATTGCCGACTATATTCAAAGTGGTGTCGAGCAGGGTGCGACGCTGCGTATCGATGGTCGCACGCTGTCCGTACAGGCGCATCCGCAAGGCTACTTTATCGGACCGACGCTGTTCGATAACGTCACGCCGGAGATGAAGATCTATCAGGAAGAGATTTTTGGCCCAGTGCTGTCCGTGGTGCGGGTGCCGGATTACCAGACGGCGGTGACGCTGATTAATAACCATGAATACGGCAATGGCACCGCTATTTTTACCCGCGATGGCGAGACTGCACGCCAGTTCTGCGAAGAGGTGCAGGCAGGTATGGTCGGCGTGAACGTACCGATTCCGGTGCCGATGGCGTTCCACAGCTTCGGCGGTTGGAAGCGCTCCATTTTTGGGCCGCTCAACGTCCATGGCAGCGACGGCGTGCGCTTCTACACCCGCATGAAAACCGTCACCAGCCGCTGGCCCGCTAGCGTCCGTTTGGAACACCACACCAGCAGCTTCGTCATGCCCACGCTGGAATGAGGATGTGTGTCACGTTGGTAACGATAATAAGTGTTGGAAATGTGCTGTATCAATGATGTGTAGTTTTAGGGGGAACACGGGGATGAGGTTCCCGCAGGGATGCCTCACCCCGTGGTATACCCGTGAATCTCGATATTGCAGCAGGGATCGTCGTTTTAATCCTCCCTTACGTGAAGGAGTAGATCAATGGATACGTGTCGCATCACCATGGCGCAGGCGCTGGTCAGGTTTCTCAACCAGCAATACCTCAGCGTAGACGGTGAAGAATCCCCCTTTGTGCAGGGCGTCATGACCATTTTCGGTCACGGTAATGTGCTGGGCATCGGCCAGGCGTTGGAGCAGGAGGCGAATCGTCTCACCGTGCATCAGGGGTGCAATGAACAGGGAATGGCGCAGATCGCCGTCGGTTTCGCTAAACAGCACAAGCGACGGAAAATCTATGCGGTCACCTCATCGGTGGGGCCGGGCGCGGCGAATATGGTGACTGCGGCGGCGACCGCCACCGCCAACCGCATTCCGGTGCTGCTGCTGCCCGGCGATCTCTTTGCCTGCCGCCAGCCGGATCCGGTGTTGCAGCAGGTCGAGCAGTATCACGATCTGTCGATCAGCACCAATGACTGCTTCAAACCGGTTTCCCGCTATTGGGATCGCATTAATCGCCCTGAACAGCTGATGAGTGCGCTGATTAATGCGATGCGCGTGCTGACCGATCCGGCCGATACCGGCGCGGTGACGCTATGTTTACCGCAGGATGTGCAGGCGGAAGTCTGGGATTATCCGGCATCGTTTTTCCGCAAGCGCGTCCATCACCTCGAACGACGCCCGCCGGATGCGGCACGACTGGAGGAGGCGGCAGCGCTGATTGCGAAAAAGCGTCGTCCGATGCTGATTTGCGGCGGCGGTGTCCGTTATTCCGGCGCACATGACGCGCTGGCGCAATTTGCCGAGCAATTTGCAATTCCGTTTGGCGAAACGCAGGCAGGTAAAGGTGCGATTGTGTCATCACATCCGCTGAACTGCGGTGGTATTGGCGTGACGGGCGGGCTGGCGGCGAATCGGCTGGCGCATGAGGCGGATCTGATTATCGGCGTCGGGACGCGTTTAACCGATTTCACCACTGGCTCTAAATCTCTGTTTCAGAACCCGAACGTCGAATTTTTACTGCTCAACGTTGCCGAGTTCGATGCGTTAAAACTGGAGGCGCTACCCCTGATCGCCGATGCGCGTGTCGGGCTGGAAGCGCTGTCTGAACGGCTGGAGACGGTATCGTATCGCAGCGGCTGGCAGCAGACTGTCGCGCAGGTTCGTGCGGAATGGGAGTGCGAGCTACAGCGGTTGTTTACCGTGCAGGATAACGGTGAACTGGTGCCAGAAGTGGTGGATGGTCTGGAAGACAAGCTGGATGAATACCGCCAGATGCTGAATACCCATCTGACGCAAACGCGCGTGCTGGGCATACTGAATGAGAAACTGGAAGACAACGCGATTGTGGTAGGAGCGGCGGGCTCGTTACCGGGCGATCTACAGCGCGTGTGGCAGGTGAAAACGCCGGACAGCTATCATCTGGAGTATGGCTATTCCTGTATGGGATACGAGATTGCGGCGGCGATTGGTGCACGCCTTGCGGCACCGCAACAGCCGGTCTACGCGATGGTCGGCGACGGTTCCTATTTAATGCTGCATACCGAACTGCAAACGGCGGTACAGGAGGGCATCAAAATTACCGTGCTGCTATTCGATAATGCGGGCTTTGGCTGTATCAACAACCTGCAAATGAGTCAGGGAATGGGTAGCTTCTGTACGGAAAATCGCTATCGCGATGCAGAATCGGGGCAACTGCACGGCGCACTCATTCCGGTGGATTTCGCCAAGAACGCGGAAAGCTACGGCTGTAAAGCGTGGCGAGTGCATGATGAAGTCTCGCTCAGGCAGGCGCTGATGGAATCACGCCAGCATTCGGGACCCGTACTGCTCGACATCAAGGTGCTGCCGAAGACCATGACGCACGGCTACGAATCCTGGTGGCGCACCGGTACGGCACAGGTTGCCGACAACCCTGAGATCGAGGCTGCTGCCAATAGCGTGAAAGCCGCGCTCTCCCGCGCACGGCAGTATTAAATGCTCCCCTTTCGCACTGTCTCTTAGTCACAGTTTTTATGAAGACTAAGAGACGGTTTCGTGCGCGATAATGCCGCCATTTTCATGCTACTTAGTAGCACGCGCCCGACAAGGGACGGCTCAAACGCCGCTCGCCCCTTGACCCCAGGCTTTCGGCGGGAATTATGCCGCTTACGCGGTGCCTTCGTCGGTATCTGGCTTAACGGACCGCTTGCGACACGTTCCATACGTGGCGCAAGCTTTCGCCGCGTCCTGCGGCTCATCCGAAGCCAGCTATCTCCTCAGCATAATTTTTTACGCCGGATAAAGGTAAAAACCGTGATAACTCCCTGTATTTTTGTCTCCGAGAGTGGTGAATGCGGAGGGAGAACAAACTGAAACATCCATTTCATTTTCAAACCGCAGTTTCATTTTCTCTCCTATTTCGTTCCTGCACTGCTTCGATCCGCTGACAGCCTTGTATACCTCCACAGACTTACTCACACGATGTGTGATTGGGGTTGCAGAAAACAGCGAAGATGTCATGAAAATGTTAACTGGTACGCAAAAACATAATTTTCAATTTATACAAAACTGGAATAAATGTTTTATTTTATCTATCAGGATTCGCGGTAAAGATCGGGTGATGGGGCTGGGAAGAATGCGACTAGCCGTTATCCGTCACTTTTTCAGTCTGGCATTACACGCCACTCAGGCAGCAAGGGAGTATCTATGTTTAACATCGCTTTACTGGGCGCGGGCCGCATCGGTCAGGTCCATGCAGTGAACATCGCGGCACACAAAGAAACCAACCTGCACGCGGTGGTCGATCCCAACCCAGCAAATGCCACGGCGCTGGCAGAACGTTATCATACCAAAGTAAAAACGGTTGACGAGGTCATGAACGATCCGGCGGTGCACGCCGTCCTGATTGCCTCCGCGACCGACACGCACGCCGACCTGATTGAGCTGGCTGCCAAACACGGCAAAGCCATTTTCTGTGAAAAACCGGTACATCTGGATATTGCCCGCGTTCGTGATTGCCTGACCGTCGTCAAACAGCAGAACGTACCCTTGTTTGTTGGCTTCAATCGCCGCTACGACCCGCAATTCCGCCGCGTCAAAACGCTGGCGGGTGAAGGCCGCATTGGCAAGCCGGAATCTCTCCTGATTATCTCCCGCGATCCGTCGCCGCCGCCTGCTGAGTACGTCCGCGTTTCCGGCGGCATGTTCCGCGATATGACGATCCATGATTTCGATATGGCACGTTTCATTATGGGCGAAGAGCCGGTGTCGGTCTTTGCACAAGGCAGCAATCTGGTCGATCCGGCGATTGGCGACGCGGGCGACATCGATACTGCGTTTATCGTGCTGAAATTTGCTTCTGGCGCGATGGCGACCATCGTCAACAGCCGCCGCTCCGGCTACGGCTACGATCAGCGTCTCGAATTACATGGCGCGAAAGGCGTGCTCAGCGCGGGCAACATCCGCGAAAACGTGGTCGAGCAGTGGACCGACGACGGCTGTCTGGCGGCGAAACCCGAATATTTCTTCCTGCAACGCTATCACGCCGCCTACGCGGCAGAGTGGCAGCACTTTGTCGATGTGCTGAATGGCCGCACGCAGCCGGAATGCTCCGGGCTGGACGGTGAGCGTGCGCTGAATCTGGCGGATAAAGCCTTTGAATCACTGGCTCAAGGCAAGGAGGTCGCCGTGTAACCCTATCGGCACATCGCGTTTTACCTGCTTTCAACCCTACACCATACCCATAACAGAAGCAGAGAATAGACATATGAAAAAGGTCATCAGCGTTTCCGCAATCGCCATCGCACTGGGTCTGTCTGGTTTTGCTCAGGCCCAAAATGAACAAATCGTTTTCAGTACGCCGAATCTCGCTATGCCGTTTGAAGTTCACATGCAACGCACCGCCGTTAAAGCCGCCAAAGAACTGGGCGTGAATTTGCAGGTGTTGGATGGACAGGGTAGCTCGCCGAAGCAGGCCGCCGATTTGGAAAATGCCATCACGCGTGGGGCACAGGGCTTCGTGGTGTCACCGAATGACGTCAACGCGGTGTCCAGCGCGGTTACCGATATTCAGGATGCCAAGCTACCGGTGGTAACGCTGGATCGTGCGGTAAAAACGGAAAAAGCGGTGCCGCACTTCGGTGCCAATAACTATAAAGGCGGTCAGGCGATTGCCGACTATGTCAAAACCAAATTCCCAGATGGTGCAGAGATCATTCTGCTGACCGGTCAACCGGGTTCGTCTTCTAACATCGAACGCACGCAGGGGATTCGCGACAGCCTGAAAGCAGGCGGGAGCAAATACCACATCGTCGCAGACCAGACGGGGAACTGGATGCGTTCCGAAGGGATGCGCATCGTTGAAAGTGTGTTTCCTTCGCTGCCTAAACGTCCGCAGGTGATCCTCTCTGCGAACGACGACATGGCACTGGGCGCGATTGAAGCGTTACAAGGGCAAGGTCTGAAACCCGGTGACGTCATGGTGACCGGTTTTGACGCCGTGCCGGAAGCGCTGGCTCGCGTACGCGACGGCTGGCTGGCTGTGACTGCCGATCAACGTCCAGGCTACGCGGTGACGACCGCACTGACGCAGTTGACCAATAACATCCGCAGTAAAGCGCTTATCACCGGGGCAGACTACCAACCAACCATGATTACCAAAGATAACCTGAACGATGCCGAACGTATTGGCGAAGCGGGTAAATAAGTCGCTCTCTACATAACAGGTATTCAGCAGGCCGCGTCCGCGCGGCCTTGCGGGAGGAAGGTAAACATGACGGAACCCCTACTGAACATTACCAATTTGGCAAAGAGTTTCTCCGGCGTTTGGGCGCTGAGCAACGCGCAGTTGACCGTACTGCCGGGAGAAATTCATGCGCTATTGGGAGAAAACGGCGCGGGAAAATCGACGCTGTTGAAGGCGCTGGCAGGCGCGCAGCCGCAAACCAGCGGCGATATCTGGTTTGGTGGCGAAACGCTGTTACCGCTCGAATCGCCCGTTGAGCGCCAAAAGCGGGGGATTATCACCATTTATCAGGAATTTAATCTGCTGCCCAATATGAGCGTTGCGGAGAACATGTTCCTGGGACGCGAACCGCAGCGTAGTAGCGTATTCGTGGACGCGCTGGCGGTGAATCGCGAGGCGAAAGCGGTACTGGATTATCTGAAATTGAACATTGCGCCGACGACGCAGGTCGCACGTTTGAGCGTGGCGCAGCAGCAGATGGTAGAAATCGCCAGAGCGCTGACGCTGAACGCCAAGTTGATTGTGATGGATGAACCGTCGGCGGCGTTGAGCGACAGTGAAGTTGACAGCCTGCACCGCGTGGTGCGCGAGCTGAAAGGGCGCGGCGTGAGCGTGGTGTATGTCACGCACCGGCTGCACGAAGTCTTCCAGCTGTGCGATCGGTTTACCGTCTTTCAGGACGGCCGCTACACCGGTTCCGGGGATGTCGCCAGCACGAATGTGCAGGAGATTATTCGCCTGATGGTCGGCCGTGACGTGGTGTTTAACCGCCGTCCGCCTGCGGAAACGCATCATCAGGATAAGCCGGTACGGCTGGCGGTGAAAGGCTTAAGCCGTGAAAAACCACCGCTGGATACCCACGGTATTGCGCTAAAGGACATCAGCTTTCAGGTGCATGCTGGCGAAGTGCTCGGTATTGCCGGGCTGGTGGGCGCGGGACGTACGGAAATCGCGCGTTGCCTGTTTGGTGCCGACGCGTTCTCTACCGGTGAATTTGTGCTGGATGACGAACCCTATTATCCCTCTACACCGCTGCATGCGTTGTCGCAAGGCATCGCGCTGGTACCGGAAGACCGTAAGAAAGAAGGTGCGGTGCTGGGGTTGTCGATCAGGGAAAACATCTCGCTATCTAATCTCTCGTCACTTATGCGCTGGCGCTGGTTTGTCGACATCCGTAAGGAGGACGATCTGATCGAGGCCTACCGTCAGGCGCTTCACATCAAGATGGTGAACAGCGAGCAGGAGGTGCGAAAGCTGTCGGGCGGTAACCAGCAAAAGGTGATTCTTGCCCGCTGTATGGCGCTGAACCCCAAAGTATTGATCGTGGATGAGCCCACGCGCGGCATCGATGTTGGCACCAAGTCCGAAGTGCATCAGGTGCTGTTCGATATGGCGAAACGGGGTGTCGCCGTGATTGTGATTTCCTCCGATCTGCCGGAGGTCATGGCGATTTCCGACCGTATTATCACGCTCAGCGAAGGGCGGATCAGCGGGGAAATTCATGGCGATGACGCCACAGAAGAAAAACTGATGACGATGATGGCCATTTGCCACGACGCATTACACGCAGCATAACGGAGGTGACGCATGTCCCAGCAGCCGCTTTCTAAGAGCATTACGCCGTCCAATTCACGTGGACGTTTTGACCCGATTGCTTTTTTTGAACGCTTTGGCGTGTTTATTTTCATGATTCTGCTGCTGATCTTCTTTCAGTCGCAGAACAGCAATTTCCTGTCTGAACGCAACATCACCAACATCCTTACCGAAGTGTCCATCTACGGGATCATGGCCGTAGGGATGACGTTCGTCATTTTGACTGCTGGGATCGACCTGTCCGTCGGTTCGATTCTAGCGGTATGCGCCATCACGGCTGCCTCGGTGATTAAAGGTGACAACTTCACCACCGTCGATCCTGGTGCCTGGTACGGCTTGAGCTGGCTGGTTGCATTGGGCGTCTGTCTGGCGATGGGCTCCTTCATTGGTTTCCTGCATGGGTTGGGGGTGACCAAACTGCGTCTGCCGCCGTTCATCGTCACGCTGGGCGGGATGACGATCTGGCGTGGGTTAACGCTGGTGATGAACGACGGGGCGCCAATTGCCGGCTTCGACCCCGGTTATCGCTGGTGGGGGCGGGGAGAGATCCTGGGTATTTCGGTGCCAATCTGGATCTTCGCGCTGGTCGCCTTGCTGGGTTATCTCGCGCTGCATAAAACTCGCTGGGGTCGCTTCGTGTACGCCATCGGCGGTAACACCGAAGCCGCGCGTCTGGCTGGGGTGAATGTGCAACGCGTACTGGTCAGCGTCTACGTCGTGATTGGCTGTCTGGCAGGGCTCGCAGGCTTTATTCTCAGCGCCCGTCTCGGCAGCGCAGAAGCGGTCGCGGGGATCACCTTTGAGCTGCGCGTTATCGCTTCGGTGGTCATTGGCGGCACGTCGCTGATGGGCGGTTACGGCCGGATTAGCGGCACGATTATCGGCTCGATCATCATGGGAATTCTGATTAACGGACTGGTGTTGATGAACGTATCGGCTTACTACCAGCAGATTATCACCGGGGTAATTATCGTGCTGGCCGTGGCGTTCGACACCTACGCCAAGAGCCGTCGCGGCGCTATCTAAGCCGCACCTGTACCGACTCTTTTTTCGCACCGAGGTGAATATGAAGGATGTACGCATTGGGTTAATCGGCACTGGCTATATCGGTCGTGCGCATGCCATCGCCTACGCGCAGGCACCGACGGTCTTCCCGCTGAAAGGCAATCTGGTGAAGGCGATGCTGGCAGAAGTGTCGCCGGAACTGGCGGCCAAACGGGCGCAGGAGTTTGGCTTCCTTCGCTCGACGGGGGACTGGCGTGCGCTGGTGGCGGACCCAGACATTGACGTGGTGGATATCTGCGCGCCGAATTTTCTGCATAAAACGATGGCGATGGCGGCCATCGAGCACGGCAAGCACGTTTACTCAGAAAAACCGCTGGCGCTGAACGCGCGTGATGCCCGAGAAATGGTCGATGCCGCGCAGCGGGCTGGGGTGAAAACGCTGGTGGGGTTCAACTACATGAAGAACCCGACCTCACAGCTGGCCAAAGAGATTATCGCCAGCGGTGAGATTGGCGAAGTGGTGCATTTTTACGGCACGCATAACGAAGATTATCTGGCCGATCCGAATAAACCCGCCGACTGGCACTGTTTCAAAGAAACGGCTGGGCTGGGAGCGCTGGGGGATCTGGCGGCGCATATCGTCAACATGGCGCAGTATCTGGTGGGCGATATCGCCAGCGTCTGCGGCGATCTGCAAACGGTGATTACGCAGCGTCCAACGGCACCGGGCAGCAGCGAGCAGGTGCAGGTGGAGAATGAAGATCAGGCGCATGCGATGGTTCGGTTTGTCAGCGGCGCACGCGGCGTGATTGAAACCTCACGCATCGCCTGCGGCCGCAAAATGGGCCTGACCTACGTGGTCACTGGCACCAAAGGCACGCTGAGTTTCACGCAGGAACGCATGGCGGAGCTGAAGCTCTATCGACATGACGAGCCAGAGAACCGGCAGGGATTCAAAACGCTGCTGACTGGGCCGCAGCATCCTGACTATGCGGCCTTCTGCGCCAGCGCAGGACACGGTATTGGCTTTAACGATCAGAAAACGGTGGAGGTGCGCGATCTGATCGACGGTATTGCGGCTGACGTCCCGATGTGGCCGGATTTCGAAGAGGGCTGGAAAGTCTCGCGAGTTCTGGATGCGATCGTGCAGTCACACGAAACGGCGCGCTGGGTGAATGTGGACGAGGTGGGCTAATACGCCAACTGACGTGATTTCTTCTTTTTACAGGATTGGCCGCTATGAGTAAGGAAAAGACGTTTGATGTGATTTGCATGGGGCGCGTTGCTGTCGATCTGTACGGGCAGCAAATCGGCGCGCGTCTGGAAGATATGGGCAGTTTTGCCAAGTATCTGGGCGGGTCGTCCGGCAACGTGGCTTACGGCACGGCACGACAAGGGCTGCGTTCTTCTATGCTGGCGCGGGTGGGCGACGAGCATATGGGGCGCTTTCTGCGTGAAGAGCTGAATCAGGTCGGCTGCGATACCAGCCATTTGATTACCGATAAGGAACGTCTGACGGCGCTGGTACTGTTGGGCATCAAAGATCGCGATACCTTTCCGCTGATTTTCTACCGCGACAACTGCGCCGATATGGCGATTTCACCGGAGGATTTCACCGAGGATTACATCGCGTCGTCACGCTGTCTGGCGATTACCGGCACGCATCTTTCCCACCCTAACACGCGTGAAGCGGTGCTGACGGCGCTGCAATACGCGCGGCGCAACGGGGTGAAAACGGCGTTGGATATCGACTACCGTCCGGTGCTGTGGGGGCTGACATCGCTGGGCGATGGCGAAAACCGTTTTGTTGAAGCGCAGGCGGTTACGGAGCAGTTGCAGCAGGTGTTGTCGCTGTTTGACGTGATTGTCGGCACTGAGGAGGAGTTCCACATTGCGGGCGGGAGCACGGATACCTTACAGGCGCTGCGCACGGTGCGGCAGCACACGCAGGCGGAGCTGGTGTGCAAACGTGGGGCGCTGGGCTGCTCGGTGTTTAGCGACGCGATTCCCGATCATCTGGATAAAGGCATCACGATTAAAGGCGTGCGCGTGGATGTGCTGAACGTGCTGGGAGCAGGCGATGCGTTTATGTCCGGCCTGCTGCGTGGCTATCTCAATGGTGAAGGCTGGGAGAAAGCCTGTGCGTATGCCAATGCCTGCGGTGCGCTGGTAGTGTCACGCCACGGCTGTGCCCCAGCGATGCCAAGCAAGATCGAACTGGATAACTATTTAGCACGGGCGGCGAGCGTGCCGCGTCCCGATCTGGACGAAGAGCTTAACCATCTGCACCGCGTTACGACACGGCGTAAACAGTGGCATGAACTGTGCGTGATCGCGTTCGATCACCGCAGCCAGTTGGAAGACATGGCGCTGAACTGCGGTACTGAAATCAGCCGTATTCCGGCACTGAAAAAGCTGATTCTGCGTGCCAGCTATGACGCGGCACAGCAGGCAGGGCTGGAAGGTAAAGCCGGTCTGCTGTGTGACGGCACGTTCGGGCAGGATGCGCTGAACGACATCACCGGAAAAGGCTGGTGGATTGGCCGACCGATTGAGCTGCCGGGATCGCGCCCGTTAATGATGGAGCGCGGCAATATTGGCTCACAGCTGGTGAGCTGGCCGCTGGAGCACGTGGTGAAATGCCTGGTGTTCTTCCACCCGGAAGATGCCCACGCGCTGCGGCGAGAGCAGGAAATGAAGGTGATAGAGGTCTATCAGGCCTGTCGCCAATCCGGCCATGAACTGCTGCTCGAAGTCATTCTGCCCGCGGGGATGCCGCACAGCGATGCGCTTTATCTGCGCGCCATTCAACGCTTCTACAACCTCGGCGTGCGGCCAGACTGGTGGAAACTGCCGCCGCTGTCTGCCGCAGGCTGGGAACAACTCACGCCGCTGCTGGCACAGCGCGATCCCTACTGTCGGGGCGTGGTCATTCTGGGGCTGGATGCGCCGCTGGAAACGTTACAACAAGGCTTCAGCGCCGCCGTGGGTTTCCCGATTGTGAAAGGCTTTGCCGTCGGCCGCACCCTGTTTGCCCAGCCTGCGCAAAAGTGGCTGCGTAACGAGATCGATGACGCCGAATTGATTGAGCAAGTTAAACATAACTACCTGCAACTGATCGCCGTTTGGCGTCAGCGCGGTTAACCAAATTTGCATAAAGGGAAAATAATATGACTGTTCAACTTGGTATTAATCCACTCACCTGGACAAATGACGATCTGCCTTCTCTGGGCGCGGACACGCCGCTGGAAACCTGCCTGAGTGAAGGGCGGCAGGCCGGTTTTGCCGGTTTTGAATTAGGTAATAAATTCCCGCGTCAGGCCAGCATGCTGGGGCCGATCCTGCAAGCGCACGACTTGCGCTTAGTCTCCGGCTGGTATTCCGGCGAACTGCTCACGCGTTCAGTAGAAGAAGAGATTGAGGCGGTGCAGGGGCATCTAGCGCTGTTGCGCGATCTCGGCGCGACGGTGCTGGTGTTTGCCGAAGTCACGGGCGCGATTCACGGCGATCAACAGAAACCCGTTCATCTGCGTCCGCGTTTTCCCGAAGATCGCTGGCCGGAATACGGCAAAAAACTGACCGAGTTTGCGCGCTACACGCAAAGTCAGGGCGTGCAGATTGCCTATCATCACCATATGGGCACGGTGATTGAAAGTGCGCAGGACGTGGATAATCTGATGGAACATACCGGGCCGGAAGTCGGGCTGCTGCTGGATACCGGTCATCTGACGTTCGCAGGTGCCGATCCGGTGGCAGTGGCGAAGCGCTGGATTAACCGCATCAATCACGTTCACTGTAAAGATATTCGTCCTGATGTGCTGAAAGACGTGAAAAACCGCAAGACCAGTTTTCTGGATGCGGTGCTGAGCGGCGTATTTACCGTGCCGGGCGACGGCTGTGTCGATTATCCAGCGGTGTTCAGCATCCTGAAAGCTCATCACTACAGCGGGTGGTTAGTAGTCGAAGCGGAACAGGATCCGGCTGTCGCGCATCCGTTGACGTATGCGACACTGGGTTACAATAACCTACAACGTTTCGCCCAGCAGGCGGAATTGATCTGATTCGTGGTGATATCCCCCGCATCTTCAAGCTGCCAGTAGATCAACGTGCAGGCAGTTTGAAATCGGGGAGATAAAGGAGGCAAAAGATGTCCCGACTATTATCACGCCATCGCGCTCCTGACGAACACGGACGTACGCAGCACATCACACCGGAAACGGCGGGTTGGCGCTACGTGGGGTTCGAGGTATATCAATTGGCACTGGAACAAGTGCTATCGCTGCCCGCCAGCGATAGCGAACGCTGTCTGGTGCTGGTCAGCGGCAAAGCAACGGTGGTCACGCCAGGTGAGTGCTTCGAGCAGATTGGCGACAGGATGAGCCCGTTTGAGCGCAGAAAACCCTATGCGGTCTATGTCACGTCTGGAGAGACGATTACGGTGACGGCACACACGGCGCTGGAACTGGCAGTTTGCGCCGCACCGGGATTCGGCACGCATCCGACCCGGCTGATTGCCCCGCAAGATATCGATGCCGAGCAGCGTGGCGTCGGCAACAACCAGCGCTATGTGCATAATATTTTGCCGGAGGACAAAGCGGCAGACAGCCTGTTGGTGGTCGAAGTGTACACTGATGAAGGCTGTACCAGCTCTTATCCCAGCCACAAGCATGATGTCGACAGCCCGCCGCAGGAAACCTATCTGGAAGAAACCTACTACCATCGTTTGAATCCAGAACAGGGATTCTGCCTGCAACGCGTCTATACCGATGATCGTTCATTAGATGAATGCATGGCGGTCTACAATAGGGACGTGGTGCAGGTGCCGCGCGGCTATCACCCGGTTGCCACCATTGCAGGCTATGACAGCTACTATCTGAATGTGATGGCAGGCCCGACGCGCCAGTGGCGCTTCACCTGGGAAGCGGATCATCAGTGGATCAACAGTCCCAAGTATGCGGATAAGCATAGGCAGGGCAAGGTGTAGCGATACTGGCAAACGAACATAAGAATGGGCAGTGGCTTATGGGTAACCTGTAGGTTACTGCCATAATGTACTTGGGAAAGTTAGCTAGCTAACACAATATTTTTAATCAGTTTCATCTGACAGCAGGTCGCTTTCATAATCCTGTCCTCCATGCCAAATGCCCAGAACTGTTACCGTTTTTTTCTCTTTTTCCACCATAAAAGCAATGAGTGTTCGTTTGCTGTGATTAGTGACGCGCAGTCCAGGAAAAATATCGTTGCGCTGGTTTCCCCTTTCAGGAAATAACTCAAGCGATTCACAGTAACTGACAATGCTTTCGGTGTAGCTGAGAGCAGTTTGGGGTGACGAAACCCTCGCGATGTAGCGGTACAGTGCTGCGAGTTGTTCCTCCGCTTCCGGTGCGAATACGACCCTGTAATCCATTACTCTTCTCCGGTCATCTTCCTGAACTCGGCTTTTAATCTGTTCCTAATGTCGCTACTGCTGAGGCTTTCTGTTTCACCGCGTTGCAGCGCGTTCCAGGCGGGAACGACTTGTTCCTGCAGCCAATTCTCTACTGCATTATCGCGTGCAATCAGCGCTCGAAGTCCTTCCCGAATAACCTCACTTTCTGACGCGTATTCACCGCGGGCAACTCGGGCTTTCACCTGCGCAGCCATTTCATTTGGCAGCGTTATACTCATCTGCTGTGTTGTTCTCATTGTCTACACCTTTAACATACCGATAGGATTTAATCATACTCATTATTTCCCATCTTGTCAGGGGTGAACCACCTGAATCAGACGTCTCGGTTCACCGAAATATTATCGAGCTTGCCTGCTTTCAAATAACCAATGTGGCTGGCCATCAGTTCGGCTTCTTGTTCGCTATGCGTGACTAAGAGCGCGGTTTGTCCGGCGTCGCGCAGGATGTCGCGCACTTCCTGTCCCAGACGTTTTCGGCTGTCGGGGTCGAGGCTGGATAGCGGCTCGTCGAGCAGCAGGACGGCGGGCTGCGGGGCTAGCGCCCGCGCGAGTGCAATACGCTGCTGTTGTCCGCCGGACATTTCATGCGGATAGCGCTGTGCCAGCGAGACGAGATCGACCAGCTCAAGCATGGCGCGCACGCGCGACTGCTGGAGATCTTTCGACTGTTTTCTCAGGCCAAAGGCAATATTCTGTGCGGCGGTCAGATGGGGAAACAGCGCGTAGTCCTGAAACACCATCCCGACATTGCGCTGTTCTGGCGGTAGATGCACTTCCGGGCCCGCCACGCAGCGCCCGCCGACGTGAATCGTTCCCTGAGTCAGGTGCTCAAAACCCGCAATTGCGCGTAAAGCCGTGGTTTTACCGCATCCTGATGCACCCAGCAGGCAGGCCAGTTCACCGGCGGCAACTTCCATAGAAAAACCGTTCAGCACGTGATGAACATTATGCTTGTGCCCGTAGGCGACGTGGACATTATTCAGAACGAGTGTAGCCTCAGACACCTTAACTCTTCCTCATGATTTTCATTCTTTCTCAACCGACGTTTTTAGCTGGCTGCGAGCCAGCAGCACAACGGGGAGCGTACCCGCCAACACAATCAGCAGTGCGGCAATCGCGCCTTCTTCGTAGGTGCCTCTGGCGGCTTCGGCATACAGAACGGTTGCCAACGTTTCGAAATTGACCGGTCGCAGCAGCAGCGTAGCGGGGAGCTCTTTCATTGCATCGGCAAACACCAGCAGCGCACTGGTCACCAGCGCCGGGCGCAGCAGGGGAAGGTGTACGCGGAAAAAGGTGACGAATTCACTTTCGCCCAGCAGGCGCGATGCCTGTTCCATTACGGGGGGAATGCGCGTCAGTCCGGCATCAAGCGCACCAATCCCAATCGCCATAAAGCGAATGGCACAGCAGGTCACCAGCAGAATACCGACGGAAAGCAGCGGCAATCCCTTATAACCTATCAATTCAGCGAGAAAATTATCCGTCGCCATGCCGGGCGTCAGCATGCCAATCGCCAGTACCGTACCGGGTACGGCATAACCCAGCGAGGCAATTCTCAGTAGGGTGCGGCGGCGCTCCGGTGAACGGTCAGCGATGGCGGAATGACGGGCATACCACGCAATAATCAGGCTGACGAACGTGACGACCAGCGTGACGCCAACAGCCAACAGAAGCGAGTTCTGCAACGACCGTATCAGGCCAGCGGAGATCGTCACGCTATCGCCCAGCCGTTTAGCGCTTTCCCATGCCAGAAAGAGGGCGGGGGCGATGAAGCCGAGCAGGATAGGCAATACGGTCGCACAGGTCGCCAGCCAGGCGCGTACCCCTTTCAGCGGGGCGGGCAGAATGCCGCGCATCTGTCGGCTGGTGCCGTAGCGCTGGTTTTTCCGGCCGTAATACTCCAGCGTCAGCAGCAGGATAACCACCGTCAGCATCGTGCAGGCAATCTGCGCGGCGGCGGGTAAATCCGAACGGGTGACCCAGGTAGTGTAAACCGTCACGGTCAGCGTATTAACCCCAAGGAATTCGGAAGCGCCAATATCATTCAGCGTTTCCAGCAAGGCCAGGCTGGTGCCAACGGCCAGCGCAGGGCGCGCCATCGGCAAGGCGACGTGCAGGAAGGTGCCTGTTGCGCTCAACCCCAGCGTGCGTGCGGCTTCCAGCAGGTGTGCGGGCTGGCTGATAAACATTGCGCGCATCGTCAGATAAACGTACGGATAGAGCACCAGCCCGAGCAGCAGAATAGCGCCCGTCATGGAGCGCAGATCCGGCAGGCGGAACTGACGCGGGCTGTCGTAGCCCAATAGGCTGCGGATCGCTTCCTGAATCGGCCCTATAGGATGCAGCAGATCGAGCCAGGCAAAAGCGACAATGTAGGTTGGCATCGCCAGCGGTAGCAGCAGCGCCCAGCTAACGAATTGTCTGCCGGGGAAATCAAATGCCGTTACCAGCCAGGCGCAGCCTGCGCCAATCACCATGACGAGCGCGCCGACGCCGACGAGCAGAATCAGCGTGTTGAGTGCGGCATCGGGCAGAACGTAGCGCATCAGGTGATCCCAATGGCCGACGCCTGCGCCAGCGGCTAGCCAAAGCAGGGAAACCAGCGGAGCCAGTACGCCGAGAGCAATGACCACGGCAGCGATGCGAAGCGGAGAAAAAAAGAGGCGCGGCCGCCCGAAGGCGCCGCGCATCGTTGACGAACCGGTCTTATTGATCGAATCCAACTTTATCTACCAACTGACTGGCCTGTTTACGGAATTTAACGATGTCGGTCAGCGGAATGCTATCCACAGTAACGTCACCAATCGTGCTGCCAATGGTGGAATCCAGCGTGACGCCTTTGCGAACTGGATATTCATAGTTTGCCTGTGCGTAGATCTGCTGAGCCGGAGCGGAGACCAGATATTCCATTAATTTCACGGCTTGATCTTTATGCGGCGCGTGACGTGCAACGGCTGCACCGCTGATATTGACGTGTGTGCCGCCGTTTTCAAAGGTAGGCTGAACGACTTTGATGGCATCGCCCCATTTGCGGGCGTCGGTGCCTTCTTTGGCGTTCTTCATGTGGCCGACATAATAAGAGTTCGCCAGACCTACATCGCAGATGCCGCCGAGGATATCGCGCGCAACGTCGCGGTCACCACCGGTGGCTTTACGCGCCAGATTGTCTTTCACACCGCGCAGCCAGGTTTCGGTTTTGGCTTCACCGTGGTGGGCAATCATCGCGGCAACCAGTGCGGTATTGTAAGGGTGTTGACCCGCGCGGATACACACTTTGCCTTTCCATTTTGGATCGGCCAGATTTTCGTAAGTAATGCCGGTCAGCGGCAGTGATTTTTCCGCATAGAGCACGCGAGAGCGCATCGACAGACCAAACCATTGATTATCTTTGTCGCGCAGCGCCGCTGGGATAGCCTCGGTTAACGCACTGGACTGGATCGGCTGTGTGACACCGGCGTCAACCAGATCGATCAGGTTACCGGCATCAACGGTCATCAGCAGGTCTGCCGGTGAGTTTTGGCCTTCCGCCTTCACACGCTCCAGCATGCCGTCCTTGATGAACACGGTATTGACTTTAACCGACGTCTCTTTAGTGAACGCATCCAGCAGCGGCTGAATCAGGCCGGGTTCACGTGTGGTGTAAAGCGTCAGAGAGTCATCTGCGGCAGCAGCAGGCAGGGCATAGGCAACCATTATCGATGAGGCCAGCGTCAGCAGGCGCGCTTTTTTGCGCAGAACAGACAGCGTTTTTGACATGTTATTATCTTCTCCAGAGTGAATGTGATGCGTAAATGAATAAAATAAGGAGATATTTTCGGCAGGTGACTAAAACAATATATGATAATCACTCTTGTTTGCAATCTCATTAACGCGGTTTATTCACTATCGTGATGGGAGTCAACATACTCACTCCTCAGGAGCGATCTCGGTTTTATTTGTCAGCATCTCGATAAAAACCGTAATGATTGGCTGTCTTGAGTAAGGCTATTGCTATGGCGTCTGGCTTTCGGCCAGCCTGCTGATATGCATGGTCAGCCAGGTAAGCTCTTCTTTCGGCAAGGCCATCTGGTATTTTTCCTGCACGTAATCCCTGATGGCCCAGGAAATCGCCATCGCTTCAGAGATCCTTATAGCGATCGAAGCAGACATTGCTGAAGCGTACGAAGGCATCCAGCACGTTGCGGTGCACCCAGCCATTATATTTCTCGCTCAGCGCCAGCGGCATTTCGTAGTGTGAAAGCGTTACCAGCGGTTCGATACCATGCTTGCGCATCTCGCGGAACAGGTTGTCGTAAAACTGTAAACTGGCCTCATTCGGCGCGCTGTCTTCTCCGGTTGGAAAGATGCGCGCCCAGGCGATAGAGACGCGCAGCACCTTGAAGCCCATTTCGGCAAACATCGCAAAGCATAATGGAGGACTTAGCCTGACGAGACAGATTTATTTCAGACGTGTCGAATAAAAAATAGCGCTTTTTGATCGATTATAGAAAATGGGGCGCAGTAGACTCACACAGTGCAAATAGCCAGAGAGAGACGAAAGGCGTGTATGGTTTCTGTAACAGGAAGAGATCGTAGTAGCTATAATCAGTTTTCACAGATGGCGGTTTGAAATACGCTACACGATATATTAATCGATTGTTTTTATTTAAAAATATTCACCGTTGGGATTTATTGCTATGACTGATAATTTGCTTTCTCACCTTTCGAACGCATTACGTTCAGAGGACTCCTTCGAGGGGCTCGTTCGCCAGTTATTAGTCATGCTGGAGCTGGTCACCGATCTGGAATCGACCTACCTGACACAGGTTGACACCGAAGCGGGTTTCCAAAGTATCTTGTTTGCCCACAATACCAAAACGCTCAATATTCCTGAAGGTGTCTCGGTTCCGTGGCATGACACACTGTGCAAACGTGCGTTAGACGAAGGGCAAAGCTATACGCCTAACGTGGCCGAATGCTGGGGCGATTCGCAGGCGGCGAAAGCGCTGGGCATTATGACTTATGCCAGTACGCCGGTACGTATGGAAGACGGGCAGTTATATGGCACCCTCTGTGCAGCGAGCTCTGACCATAAACCGCTGACGACTAAAGGTGAACAGATCCTAAGTCTATTCGCGCAGCTTATTGCTCAGCAGGTGCAGAAAGAGTGGTTAGTGCAGCAGTTAACGGCCGCCAATGTTGCGTTACATGAATATTCATACACCGATTCATTGACCGGATTGCTTAACCGCCGAGGTGTGTTTTACTCGCTGGAAGCGATGTTTTCTCAGGCAAAGAATGACCAGCAGCAGGCGTTCATTGTATTCATTGACCTCGACGGCTTTAAGAAAATTAACGACCAGTTTGGCCACGAAGCTGGCGATATCTTCTTGCAAGAGGTGGGACAACGTTTGCTTATGTGGGGCAATCCGGGCGATGTCGTCGGGCGTCTCGGTGGCGATGAATTTGTTTTTGCCCGTATGGTCAACGTTGCGCTGGGAGAGAACGATCGCGTGATTGCTTCCTTCAGAGACGACATTACACCTTTGTTGCAGGGGAATTATGCGCTCGGTACGGTCAATATTGAATATTTAGGCGCAAGTATAGGGATTGTCACGGCAGATCCTTCCGTCGAGGAACCTGATGGTGTGATCCGCCGAGCGGATGCTGCCATGTACGCCAATAAAGTTATGCGAAAAAAAGATCAAACCCGCGCTTTTGACGTCATCGCAGTACAATCGTAAATTCCTGTGCAGGTGTAATCATCTGATTATTGCCTGATGAGCATGCTCAGGCATCTTTGATTGTCTGTCATGTGGGTAGGGTACAGGGGCGCTTGTTAAGTCAAAAGACATCCAGCGCCTGTTTTTTAATGAGTAGGGGTACGAAAGGTATATCTTAAATAATCTAACCTGCTGGGAAGTCGATATTACCAGCCGCAGACGTTAGTGTCTTCATCCGCATCGTAGCCACGCACGATATTAACCAGTTCTTTTACTGCGTCAGCCGAAATCGTCTTGTCTTTTAACTCTTCGACCGTAGCGAGATTTTTATCAACGGACACACCGTTATTATTATTTGTGACGGTCAGCAAAAAACCTTTGTTATTTTTACTGGTTGAAGGCAGCTCGTTGAGTAATTCCACAACTGCACCTGCGGCGAAATCGGGTACATAAAAAGCCATCGGTTTAAGATAAACTTTTTCTGCTTTTTTATTATTATCGCGATTCAACAGTGTTAATGAATAGCCTTTATTTTCACTTGTCATTATGTTTACCTCAACCTTCTATCAAAATTTTTGGATCGACATAAAAGTCCACGTTAAATAGCGTATCATCAGATAGCGCTTCGATTCTGTGCCATTTCTCTGGGGGGAATACACCAAATTGTCCGGCCTCGATAGTTAGCGTCTCGACAGGCTCAGGGCTTGTCTCATCCGCGTAACCATAATAACGTATCGTCCCTTGCATCACGCACAAGCGTGGATAGACGCCTTGTCGTGTCCCTGCATCCAAATGGCGCTGCCAGATAGACGTAGGGGCCGTATCTTTTGTCCAAAAAGGCGTTGTACGGGTATGAACATAATTCGCAGGTATAACAATTCGTTCCATGTTTAAACCTCATGCTTTACCCAGCCACATTGCAGGGCCGGAAGGAAAAAACCATATGGTGCATATCATATACCTCTTTTAATGTTTGTGAATTACTTTCTGCTCATTAATTTTTACAATACCCCAACACTTTGCGGAAAGGCCGTATTATCAAGGATCAATCTTTCCCGCGTCGGTTATTTTTCTCCATCGATGCGTTGGGATAAAAACTAACATTAAGGAATAGTTACATTAAGTTATTTTTTGATGGTCTACTTATTAGGGATATTGAATTGGATAAATCATCCTTACGGCTACTCAATTAGAGTTATTGTTAAAGGGAAATCAAAAGAGTAGAAATGAAAAAATATAACGCCACTCTATGATGAGGTCTGAACTCAAATGAAAAAGAACGTAAAACTCAGTTCGTTTTATTATGGATTTCCGGTTTTCCTTGTTACGACAACAGATAATAGCAACGGAGAAGTCAATGTTGCGTCTATTTCGTCATCAATTTCCCTCGGCGATAAAATTATTATCGGTGTCACGAAAGGAAGTAAAACTTACAGTAATTTATTATCCGGCTCTGATGTGGTCATCAATATTCCGGATTACAAACTGTGGGAGAAAGTTGAAGCGCTGGGTAAATTGACTGGGAGCGATACGTTGTCTGAAGGTCAGATTAAATGGGGCGTTCAGGTCTGCCACGACAAATTCTCCAAAGTCGGCCTTCACACTGAAGCCTCCACCGATATTACGCCACCTCGGGTGATTGAATGCCCTATTCAGGCGGAATGTAAGACCGTCAGCACGACTGACAAAGGGCGTTTTATTCTTGTCGAACTGGATATTGTGAATGTCTGGGTGGAGAGCGAGCTATTAGGATCAAATGATGTCATCGATTCGTCAAAATGGAAGCCTCTGATCTACAACTTCCGCGAATACGACACGACGGGTGACGCATTAGGTTTT
Source organism: Pectobacterium odoriferum (assembly GCF_009931295.1). Classification (NCBI taxonomy): domain Bacteria; kingdom Pseudomonadati; phylum Pseudomonadota; class Gammaproteobacteria; order Enterobacterales; family Pectobacteriaceae; genus Pectobacterium; species Pectobacterium odoriferum. The sequence continues at coordinate 1,690,172 of NZ_CP034938.1, forward strand.
AATTTTAAATACGGTCACTAAGATGATTGAGAGAACGCTGTCGCAGTGTTACCAATGGCGACGTTCTCTCTTCTTCCCTGATGTGCGTGTGACCTATCCCGTTTATACAATGGCAAACGGAAAAGCATGACTTTCAACTTTATCTGATGATGACGTCTATGCACGGTATGGAACGGGTATTTTGGAGAGAGCAACGCCTTGTTCGGTCGCTAATGTTGATGATTTAATTGAGCAATTGAATACAATTTGTGCCGAGGGATTTGCCTACGATATCGAAGAGCACACAATGGGTTCATGCGCGATTGGCCTTCCTCTCATGAATCCAGACCCGCTTCCCCTCGCCATATCGGTTGTTGTCCCTATCAGCCGATTCCACACACAAAAGTGCCATAGAAGACGCTCTGAGGCACGGTGTTAGCGAATGCCCTGAGTATCTAACCTGATGTCGGAAGAATACCGGTTGATGGCTGAAAACCCGGAAACCTCAAAAAGTGTGTGGAACTAAAACGGGTGTGCTTACAATCGAACCAACTTGACCCCAAATCTGACCACCACCTTCTCCCAATGCTGAGGGAGAATGAAATGTGTATCGGGGACACTTTTCACGTGAATGTATTGAATAAATGGATAAAAACAAAAACCCCGCTTAAGTTTCCTTAAGCGGGGTTTTCTAAATTTGGCTCCTCTGACTGGGATCGCCTTTGCCATTAACTGGCTAATAAGTAAGCTAAACCTGAATTCGCTTTCTGTCAAGACCACCAGAATGACCACCTTTTGGTGATTTATAATGAATGTAAATATTTATAAATTTAACTCCGAGGAAGATTAGGCTGTGTCCCTTAACCTCCCTACATACCAAAAAGTACTGTAAGAATACTTCCCAATATGGGATTTTTGGTTGAATGTCGAACACTTCTGGGGCGATTTTTATCGCTTAAACGCATTTTTTGCACTGTTGAGTTGTACAAAAAACAGTTAAGGGACACAGCCTAGTTTTTAGTAACTAAATAGCTTCGCCAAATAGTAGAGCATATATGGACGTCCCGTGGTGTACAAGTACTGACGTGATGCGGTTTGCTGTCATATATCCGGCGTCTTTTTGGGAAAATTTTCCCGCGCCATGATGTCATCCGCACCCTGTTTCCTTATCACTTGGCCGGTATTTTCTACCTGGATCTACTTCAGGTTATTACAGGGTTAGTTTACCGTTTTCTTATCAGTGCCTGCAAACTCAGAAAATCTTTTACTTTGTGCCGAACTAAATAATTACCTCATCGCAAATGCCTTGTCCATATTGAAATCAACCGGTTCAGACAGCAACCGCCAGACAATACGTGTTAGCTTATTTGCCAGCGCCACGGTGGCTTTCATTTTTCCCCGTCGCTCAGTGACATGATTAAGCCATCTTCCAAGATGGTCATCCCGCTTTTGGGCACAGCGCATGACTTCCCTGGCGCCATGAATGATGAGTGTCCGAAGGCCGCAGTTACCATTTTTAGTCATCGAAGTGAGGATGTGTTTCCCGCCGGAACTGTGTTGCCGGGGAGCCAGACCACACCAGGCGGAAAGTTGTCTTCCATTAGCAAATTGTTCTGTATCAACCTCACTTAAAAAAGCGGCGGCGATAAGCGGGCCAACACCCGGTATCGTCATCAGAGTCCGATACCGGGGCTGCTGTTGACACAATGCTGCGATTTCATATTCTGTTGAACGAATATATTCATTCAGTGTGTGGATGTTTTCCAATAAAGTAGAAAGCAAATGGCGTAATACCGGAGACACAGGCTTTTCCGCATCGCCAATCAAATCGGGTAATCGCTGTTGCAAAGTGTGTATTCCAACCGGGAACTCGAAGCCCTGCTCGGCGGCCAGAGCACGAATTTGGTTGGCAGCGGCGGTGCGCTGTTCGACCATCAACTGACGGGCACAACGCAGCGCCTTGATATCTTGCTGCTCAACCGTTTTTACGGCAACAAAGTGAATCCCCGGACGAAATGCCGTCTCACATATTGCCAAAGCATCATTGGCATCATTTTTCTGATGACGAGTTAACGCCTTTACATGTTGGGTTGGAATGAGACGGATGGCGTATCCCATGGATTGGAAAGTCCGCCCCCAGTAATGCGAGGTTGCACAAGTTTCCGTTGCAATAAGTGTATCCGGCGGGAATTGACGAACAGTATCTAACAGCTTGCTGCGAGAAATTTTTCGATTCCAGGCAACGGTCCCATCATTCATCCAGACACAAAGCTGAAAAAAGGATTTAGCCAGATCGATACCGACGACTTTTACCATGTTCATGATGTTGTTCCTCTATAAATGGGATGGCTCAACATAAGTGGCAGGATTATGTTGAGGAGGGACGTCCATCACATCACTTAAAGGGAACTCAGTCCGAGCTGAGCGATCTGATCAATCGCCAAACATTACAAATCACCAACCGGACTGAGCGATGCCGATCATAGCAGCAATCCCTGATGAAGAACGACGGCTAATGCGTAAAGAAGCCCAACAAACACGTGATAAAAACTATTCCAGACGACTCATCGCCATATTGATGTTACATAAGGGAATGACCGTCACCGACGTCGCCAGACTGCTCTGTGCGGCTCGATCATCCGTTGGAAGATGGATAAATTGGTTTACTTTACAGGGTGTTGAAGGACTAAAGAGCCTCAAATCCGGACGAGCACCACGCTGGCCGATCGCGGATATCCTTCATACTCTACCGCTTCTGGTTCAGCGTTCTCCTCAGGATTTTGGCTGGCTGCGCTCCCGCTGGAGCACTGAGTTGTTGGCACTTATCGTTAATCGGCTTTTTAATGTAGAGCTTCATCCTGCCACGTTGCACCGCTACCTGAGACGAGCGGGTATTGTCTGGCGCAGAGCCGCGCCAACACTGAAAATCAAAGACCCGCATTATGAGGAAAAGCGACTCGCCATCGAACAGGCGGTCGTCCGGAAGCAGCCGACCCATCCGGTATTTTATCAGGATGAAGTAGATATCGACCTGAACCCGAAAATCGGCGCGGACTGGATGCTCAAAGGGCAACAGAAACATATTACTACGCCGGGACATAACCAAAAGTATTATCTGGCAGGGGCACTGCATTCGGATACGGGACGAGTCCATTACGCCGGCGGCAGTAAAAAGTGTTCTGATTTATTTATCAATCTGTTAGAGACATTACGGCGGACATATCAGCGAGCGAAAACTATTACGCTGGTCGTTAATAACTACATCATTCATAAAAGCCGCAAGGTGGAACGGTGGCTGGAAAAAAATACGAAGTTCCGGTTGTTGTTCCTGCTCACGTATTCGCCGTGGCTGAATCCCATCGAGTTGCTCTGGTTGTCGTTACACGAGACCATAACGCGTAACCATCAGTGCCGGTATATGTGGCAGTTACTGGAACAGGTAAAGCTATTTAGAGTAAATAATAATCGGCTTCCATTTTTATAAAATGGAAAATATCGTATAATGCTTTTTTTCTCAAGATGATAAATCATTTTAATTATGGGGTGTACATGTTGACTTCAATGGGGATAAATGGGATAGAGATTTTCCGGGCAGATAAAAAAATTGAAAATTATGTTTACAAACATATTAAGATGAGGGTGTTTGATAGGTACAAATCCAATAAATACACAAATAAGAACGAGGTGAAAGAAATCGTAAATTACATGTATGAAGAATACTACCGATTGTTAGATGATAATCTTCCTATAATAGATCAATGGGAATTTACAATTTTTTTGATGAATCAATATGACGTTTATGGACAAGTCGAAATTGAATATAAAAAAGGCAATCTCACACCAAGTGATACTTTATTTTGGCGTGATTATGGAGTATTCACAAGAAGAGCAATTAAACATTTATTAGAGTTGCTTTGTATCGCTGGAATGAAAGAGCATAGTAGCGAGAATATTTCAAAAGAAATACAAGAAAGATCCCTTTCAATTTGTTTTATTGCTGTAGAGGAATTAGTAAGCCTTTATATGAGAAGTGAATCATATTATAGATTGTACGATGATGTAACTCTTATTTTGGACGCAAGTAAATATATTTATTTTAATGTGATTGAAGATGGGAGGTATGATTTTGATCCTAGGGTTGAATTGATTAATGCAGATGAATATATAGGTGTTGAAAATATATTAAGATCTCCTGATATTCAGGCCGAAATATTAAATTATTCATTTAAGGAGAAGTTCTCAATTAATTATCTTTCTCTATTAAGCACATTGCAGTATTTGATATTAAATCTAGGTGAGGAAAATGAAAATTTCTGTTGCTTTCCATTGGATGTAATTATAAAATCATTAAGTGAAGACCTTAAAATAAATGAAGTGCAAGTGAGTGGGATTATTAGCGGCTTTTCATTAACAGCAGAAAGTATGTTGAGTGAAGGGCGAGAGCTATATAAACCAAAACAACAATATCGCGCTTACAAGAGAGGTTTTTTTATTTTTGAAAACGAAAAAGTGAAATATATTATCTTTTCTAAAAGAATGGCGAGGGAATGTTTTGATTTATTAGTCAGTGATGTGTGCTTTAGAAAAATCCCACCTGAATGGGAATCAAATTTAATAAAAAAATCATTGGATAAGCTTTCATTAGAAGCTGGGAAATGGTTCGAAAGGGTTGTAGATAGAAACCTTAAAAGTCTTGGTATACAAGGTGAGCTATCGGTAAAAAGTTTAAAATTCAGAAATAAAAAAATCATACATATACCAAAGAGTATAGGAGAAATTGATTTCATTGGCTACAGTGAAAAAGAAAAATTATTAATTATAATTGAAGCTAAGCAAGTGGGGTTTAGCTCAGAACCTCGGATGTATATTGATGACTTAGATAAATTTATCACTTCTGAAAATGGTTATGTAAAGAAATTTCAGAAAAAGATAAATTGGGTAATTGATAATAAAGACGAGGTTTGTAAGTTTCTAAATGAGAAAACAAAAAAAGAAGTTACTATCAACACTATTGGTTATGCAATGATAACTCATTATCCTTTGTATATAGCAAGTGAAATAGAAGAGTTTAGTTGCTTAAGTCTAACAAAATTCATGATGGAATATAAGTGTAACAATGGCTGGGTTTTTAGTAAAATTAATCTTTAAGAAAAATTTAATTTTTTTGATGTTAAAAACAACTATGTAAATAAATTTAGTTCAGATAGAGGAAGTTTTTTTGTTGAATTTCACTATAATTATTACGGCTGGACATTAAATCAAAGATTAGAAGAGAACATTACTGCATAGGATGCAACTGCCCTTATGAAAAACCTCTGGCTATGCTGGTAATGCCGATCAGTTAAGGATCGGTTGACCGATCCTGTGGCTGTGTAAGAATCCGTAATCTCACCAGGATTACGGATTTTTTATGCTGCTCAGCCTAAATAGCTTCGCCAAATAATAGATCACTCGAAGGGAACTCAGTCCGAGTTGAGCGATCTGATCAATCGCCAAACATCACAAATCACCAACCGGACTGAGCGATGCCGATCATAGCAGCAATCCCTGATGAAGAACGACGACTAATGCGTAAAGAAGTCCAGCAAACACACGATAAAAACCATTCCAGACGACTTATCGCCATATTGATGCTACATCGGGGAATGACCGTCACTGACGTCGCCAGACTACTCTGCGCCGCTCGATCATCCGTTGGGAGGTGGATAAATTGGTTTACTTTACAGTGGGTTGAATGACTAAAGAGCCTCAAGTCGGGACGAGCACCACGCTGGCCAGTCGCGGATACCCTGCATACTCTCCCGCTTCTGATTCAACGTTATACTCAGGATTTTGGCTGGCTGCGTTCCCGCTGGAGCACGGAGTTGTTGGCACTTATCGTTAATCGGCTTTTTAATGTAGCGCTTCATCCTTCCACGTTGCACCGCTATCTGAGACGAGCGGGTATTGTCTGGCGCAGAGCCGCGCCAACACTGAAAATCAAAGACCCGAATTATGAGGAAAAGCGACTCGCCATCGAGTGCGCCGTCGGCCAGAAGCAAACAGAGCATCCCGTGTTTTATCAGGATGAAGTTGATATTGACCTGAACCCGAAAATCGGTGCGGACTGGATGCTCAAAGGGCAACAAAAACGCATAACTACGCCGGGACATAACCAAAAATATTATCTGGCAGGGGCACTGCATTTGGATACGGGACGAGTGCATTATGTCGGTGGCAGCAAAAAGTGTTCTGATTTATTTATCAATTTGTTAGAGACATTACGGCGGACATATCGGCGAGCGAAAACCATTATGCTGGTCGTTGGTAGCTACATCATTCATAAAAGTCGCAAAGTACAACGCTGGCTGGAAAAAAATACGAAGTTCCGGTTGTTGTTCCTGCCCACGTATTCGCCATGGCTGAATTCCATCGAGTTGCTCTGGCTGTCGTTACACGAAACGATAACGCGTAACCATCAGTGCCGGTACATGTGGCAGTTACTGGAACAGGTGAAGCTATTTATGAATGCCGCTTCGCCGTTCCCCGGCAATCAGCATGGTCTGGCTAAAGTGGAGCGATAATATGAGAAGCTATTTAGATTGTAGCAAATTGCAGATATCCAATGAATATGCGGATAAATAATGTCCCATAGATGATATCTCTGCATTGGTACAATGTACTGAAAAAGCTAGGATAACTGACGCAGAATATGTTTATCGTACGTATCGGACAACAATACTAGTTTACTCTTATGCAGAATGAAGGGAAGGGAATCATAGAGCGTTGGCTGTCTTAATATGACAGAAAACGCCCTCATTAACTCCTGAATAACCTGGCGTCGGAATAGTGCTGTCTGAAAAACTAGAAATATTAAAAATACGTGTAAAAAAGACAAATGTATTCACAAATCCATGATTGATTAAAAATCATTAAAGCTATCGACTGATTCTAACTTATTAGTGCTAATGAGATTGTTTTCGCTATTATGATATAATTCTTGAGTATTTTAAAGTGCATTTTTTTTGTTTATCTACACTGACTGATACGATTCTTAGAATTGAACGGTCAGTTTTATTTTTAGTGCCAATAGGTTTTTTTTTGGCATGAGTGCTAATTATTCTTCGAATAAAACATGGATTGATTTTTAAGGAGTAAAATTTTTCTAATAATTTTATTATATAGTCAACAAAGAGGATTGAGTTTTCTATCTGAATTGCACCTCTTGGTCCAACTGTGTCTGATTTAAAGTCAGTCACGAGTACATCGGCTTTTGCTTTTTGACTGCCGTCATCATTTTGAGTGTTTTTTATACTAAGGATAACAAGATCACACGACTTGTTGATTCCAATGTCATTTTCAGGATTGAAATAGGGAGATAATTTTTTAAAAGATCTATCTGATGGGTCGTTATAGTCAAGAGTAAATGCTATACTATTATCAGGTATATCTTCGATTTCAATTTTATTTATCTTGCTGGAGGGGGAGTCTTCGGTAAATTTTAATAATGAGCCTTTTTGAGTTTTTATTAATGCCACTTTCACTTTGTCATTTAAAACATTTGCAATAATATCTATCATTTTAATATTCCAATTCGTAATTAATGTTATCTTCTCTGTCTGAGGTTGATATTATTACATCGTCGAAAATTACTGTTTCAATACCATTATCATCAACGGAAATGTCGGAAATAACACCACTGTCTTCTATATGGAATACATTGACTTTCTTAGGTGATAATATATCTATATCTAATTCAACAAACTGTGTTAACTTATCTTTTTTATCTTTTATTCTGTTAAGCTTAATTCGATTATTTATCTCCCGTATGATATAATCACTGTGTGTTGTCATTATTATTTTTATTCCAGAGTTAACTAATCTTACAATTAGCTCGGCCATGATGACTTGATTATCAGGGTGTAAATTAAGTTCTGGTTCGTCAATTATAAGAGTACTATCCTTTAGAGCTAATTTGTTGATATACAAGTCAATAAATGACATGGCCTTAATGGATGATGATGCTACTTGCAACGGGATTTCTGCCTCTAAATCTCCTTTTTTATTTTTTATTGCGAAAGTTGTATCACCGAATTCATTGCGGATGAATTCCCCTTTTGTCATTTTTTCCAAACTATCTTTAATATTTTTAAAGTTTTTTGTCTTAGACAACTCACTGTTAGTTTTTTTCAAGTTACCATTACGTATAGCTCTAATATTATCGGCCACGGGCAGGGAGTATTTAGATATATTTCTTTCGAAGTGATGCCGAAAATTGCTATTTTTTTGTGAAGATATAGTATGTATTGATTTTCTAAGGTATTCTTCAGCCATGTAACTGCGATTATTATCTAGTTCAGGATAAAATAATTCTACTCCAGTGCGCTCAGATGTAATAATAAATGGATTGCTAATTCCTAGATCACACAAAGAAGATACCAATTCATCTGTTATAGTGTCGCAAAAATATCGATCCATGAATTCTCTAGTGTTGTCATCTACTGTTTCCGTCTGAATATGTGTGTTTTTACTAAAGGTGATTATTAGATGATCGGAATTTTTTTCTTTTTTGATAAACGCTACCTGAGAACCTAATGGATGTAAGACAGAGGTTTCAAGATTCTTTTTGATTGCCAAATCTAAAATTGAATTGAAATCAAATGTTATTTTTGTTTTCTTAAAAAAATCAGGGTTTACACAAAACCCTGTAGATAGAATGCCGTTTGTGATCTTTTGTACCTTGCCAACTGTTGTTTTGTAGAAAAGATTTTCCAGCGGAATTTTTATTTGATGAATGTTTTCAATATATGTTTTTTCTTTACTTTTATTTAAAATGTCAATAATAGGAAATTCATTTTTAACTGCTTCGTTGAATTTTTTTGCTAGTATGTATGTGGCATAGCTAAGATATGTTTTCCCTGAATTATTTTTGCCAAAAATTATGGTTAAATCATTTGTCGAGAAAAAACCTGATTTTACAGTGCCTAAATTTTCAATATTCAACTTCATTTAAATTTACCTTATTAATTAAGCAATTGTGATTTAGTCTATCACATAATTACCCAAATATGCATGTTTCCTTTTATCCCATGTAATCATGACATCAACACTTTGGCTTATGATTTCTCGGGGATTAAACAAACCGCTTTCTATTATAGTTATACTATCATGAATTTCACAACATATTGTATTTATTGTGTAATGTCTGATTCTGCATATTTATCACGATGATGGATAACTAGCTAAACCACACCAATCACTTCTAAGTGAGCTTTCTGCATCCATTTCACCGCTTCGGCCTAAGGGGCGCTACGCCCGGCTATGCAGGGGCAGTTTTTTCTCCCGCGTGACTTCCTCTCTCGTATCAGCTTCCGGTTAATCGTTTCCCAACACAACCCGTCCCGCAAGCAACTGTCTTTGAGAAAGCGTTTTTAATTTACGTTATGAAGCGCAATGTCCCATTTCTGCTCATCCCTTACCATGGCATTCAAAATTGCGATCAGTTTGCGCATACAAGCAACCAGAGCAAGCTTTTTGGCCTTCCCGGCGGAAAGCAAGCGCAGGTAAAACGCCCTGATCACCGGATTGAACCGCGTAGCAGTCAACGCTGCCATATAGAGTGTTGCTCTCACACTACCTCTGCCACCAAAGGTGGTGCGCTTCCCGCGCATTTTGCCTGAATCTCTGTTAAACGGTGCTACGCCTGCCAGTGCACTTATTTCCCGGCGTGTGAGTCTACCCAGTTCAGGAAGCTCTGCTAACAAAGTCGCGACAGTGGCTTCACCCACGCCCTTTACGCTGGAAATCAGCTCTGCGTGACGTTGGAAGTGTGTTATCACGTATTTATTCATCTGGCGGGTGATGCGCTTCAACTCGCTTTCTAGCGCATCAATTATGATGGCAATACTTTCCCTATTACCTGGATGAGATGGATAAAGTCGGTTCCGCTCAGCAACCAGCATCTGGTTTAACTGGCGACGCCGTACGACCATCGCTGTGAGTTCCTGACGAGTGATTTCTGGTAATGGGCGAATAAAGCGGCTGCGTTCAGGACTGCAGTCGATGACTTGTGCCAGTTGCGCTAACACGTTGGCGTCGAGTCTGTCGGTTTTAGCCAAATACCCCATTGAGCGGGCAAAATCTCGAGCCTGACGAGGATTGATAACGACTACGTCATATCCTTCCGCCTGAAGGTTGCATGCTACCGCCGATTCCAGACCACCAGTGGCTTCCATCAGAACCAATGAGACGCTGATCTCTTTTAGTTTTCTCAGGATCGCGGCGAAGCCATCTTCTGCATTATTCACCGTGAATGAAGCGAATTCTCCCGTTCCGGCAATATCCAGTGACTGTTTTGCCACATCAATACCGATAACCTGCTGAACTGGCTGACTCATATTACCCCTCCTTACGATACGAATTTAGTTCATTCAACTGTACGGGCTTCAAATGAGTGGCTCAGTTCATGCGCGGTTTGCTTGCGGTCGGGCTTAAAAACCCTGGGGTAAATACGTGCTGCATGAACCTTGCCAAATCCAACACCAGGGATCTTACAGCAACATCAACATATAAGGGTAAATGGCACGCATTCTGCGCCCTTGCTGGCCGGAACGATGTAGGGAAAGCGAACCGTCAGGCGATACGAAGACGAAAATCACACCACTGACGGAGAAAAAACATGACCATTTCCCTGCATACCCAGATTAGCGCCCCTAACACCGCAGCGGCGACCAGCGTATCCCCGCTGGAGCAGTCAGGCTCCTCAAAAACGAAATTTTCTAAAGCCAAAACCGATGTTTATCAGACTGTCACCAACAACATCATTGCAGCGCTTGAAGCCGGTGTAAAACCATGGTCTTGCCCGTGGAAACGAGTGCCGGGCATGTCTGGGTTGCCTTCCAACTTCGCAACCGGTATCGCGTATAGCGGAATGAATATCATGCTGTTGTGGTGCAGTGCGTCAGAACAGGGCTTCGGTGATTCACGTTGGATGACTTACAAACAAGCACAGGCAGTCGGTGGGCAGGTTCGCAAAGGCGAGCACGGCACGACAGCCATTTTCTATACAACCTTAGAGAAAGAAAACGAAGACGGTGACATCGACCAGATCCCGATGCTGAAAACCTTCAATGTGTTCAATGTTGAACAAATTGATGGCCTTCCACTGACAGCTGAAACAGTCAGCTCGGAAGCAACCTTTGACCCGTTGCCGGAGGCCGAAAATCTGTTCCAGAAGAGCGGCGCAAACATCATTGAGAAAGGACAAAACGCCTTTTTCAGACCTTCAACCGATGAAGTCTGGCTACCAGAGCGCCATCTGTTTTCAGATGCAGCTAATTTCTACGCTACTGGTTTGCATGAGCTGGTTCACTGGAGCGGTGGTAAAAAACGACTTAACCGTGAAATGAAAGGGAAATTTGGCAGTGCAGATTATGCGGAGGAGGAATTAGTGGCTGAGCTGGGAAGTGCTTTTCTGATAGCGGATTTGGGGATTGTTGGAGAGGTGCAGCATGAAAGCTATATTGCCTCATGGCTCCAGGCGCTGAAAAACGACAAGCGCTATGTTTTCAAAGCGGCCAGCGCCGCCTCAAAAGCGCATCGTTACTTGATGGATAAGGTTTGAGTTGGAGAATAAAAAGCTGCAAAGGAGTGCGGCTTTAACCTTATATCGGGCAGGGAAGGTGACAGAGGTTTAAATTTCCCTGCGAATTTTCTGGACATAATATGCCCGGAAAATTTGCAGGCTGCGGGTGCGGGCGGCAAAGAGCCCGCGCATCCCGCAAACGGCGTTTGTACATCGGTGATTGCTGTAAACGACGGCTCAGGTATGACGACTGGCTGTGAAGTTTGCAGGACTGCAACGGTAGCAGAGCCTGTTTTTAGTGTTATGATAAGTGCATTATGCCGTGTAATTCACACGTATTTCATGCAGGAGAGAAACCATGACCGGGAAACAACGCAACACGCAGAGCGTGACCATGACAGTAGAGCGTGCCTTACTGGTAAGAGCGCGTGAGGCGGGCATTAATCTGAGTGCTACCCTGACAACTGCCCTGGATGCAGAGCTTCGCTCTCATGAAGCGAAAAAATGGCAGGAAGAAAACAGGGAGGCTCTCGCAGCACTAAATCGTTTTCATGATGAGCAGGATTGTTTCAGCGATGAATACAGGACGTTTTAACCATGCAATTCACTGTATACGGTAATACCGGGAAAAGCGTCGTTTACCCGCTGTTGCTCGATGTCACGAGCGATATTATCGGGCAATTGAATCGTCGGATAGTGATCCCATTGCTCCCTATTGAAAAGTATCCGGCAGGTCGCCGACCGGATCGCCTTGTCCCCGTCGTCATGCTGACGGACGGCAAAGAATACGCCGTAATGACCCACGAGCTGGCAAGTATCCCTGTCCAGGCTCTGGGGGCGGTGTTTTGTGATGCATCGCAGTACCGCACTCAGGTAAAGGCCGCAATAGACTTCCTCATCGACGGATTCTGACGTTTTTTTCTATGCTGTCAAACAGGCATGCCTTTAATCGTGGCTGGCGGGAGCCTGTTCAAGTTCGTCTATCGTGCGGAAGAGAAACATCTCCCGGTTTTTCGCATCAAACGGAACCGAAATTCCGTTCCTTACCACCGTCCTGATACTGTCAAACAGCCTGATGAGCGCGATTTTGGTTTTGTTGTTCTGCATAACATACATCGCATAGTGCCAGCGTCCGGCGTCGCTGGCGGCGAGATGACTGTTAATGATGCTGATGTAACGGGCGCGGGTTTTCATCGACCGCTCTGTTTCCACCGCAACGATGGCACCGCTGCTTAAGGTAATAATGCCGTCCGGTCGGTGCCGGAAGCCCGGGTATCGCGACATAAATTCTCTCCGATCGCCGTTAAGCCAGCCTGTACCGCCTTTTTCCTCAAGGGCGATCCTGACCCGCTGATTTAACAGTCGATGTTCCAGCGTCGAGTGTTTGAGTTTTCCTGGTTCAAAATAGGCAGGGAAAACCTTGTCATCAGCGCTAACCACCATCGCCAGTCCCTGCATGCTGAGCCCCCACAATGATTTTTTCCCGGTCAATACCGGATATTCGTGTTTAATCAGGAGGCCCATCGCAACCGCTTTATTGAGCAGTTTATACATCGCATGGTTATGTTTTCCTTTATAGCCGACAACTTTTTTTAAGGTCCGCAAATCAGAGAACGTTTCTTCCTTGAGAAAATACAGCAATGCCCACATTCTCCGTTTTGCGGCTTCATTTCTTTCAGTAACGTTATGAATAAGCATTGATAGCCTCACAGGTTAATGGAGGGTTTGTGAACCTGATTTTCTTTTTCGGTATGCGGAGGGTTTTTATGCTCAAATGAAAACAGGTCGATATATTGCTTCTTTGCTGGTATGTGGAATAGTTTGGTTGCCTTCGCCAGATCGTTCTGGGTAAAAACAAAACCAACAAATTTGGGGAGGTTAAGCAACATGTTGCTGTCTATATAATATCGTTCAGCCTGACGGATCATCCTGTCAGTATCCATTTTCTCCGTCAGGGATATATCCGTTTTAACTTTCCTCATTTCATCGTCAACCAATATAGAGCCTGTCATTCTGGCGACCCAGTCGGCAGTATCCGGATCGCGAAGGCGATAAACCAGCATAAACTTGCAGTTCTCAATCACCGAACCAGCAACGGCATCACCTTCCAGATCTGCCGGACAGTCATATAAATCTTTTACCGACTGGTGAGCCATGATGATATGCACGCCTTTATCCCTCGCTGCGCCAAGTCCTTCAAGCGCAGGGCGGGACAGGTGATACTTGAGTTCATCAAGGAAAATAGCGACCGGGCGAAGTTTCCCTTTTATGCGGTCACGCGTTTCGGCTATCTGAATCAAGCGAGTTAAAATCATGCGCTGAGCCGAGATGATTTTCTGGTTACGCATCGAGCCGATGATGTAGCAACATCCGCCTTCATCAAAAATGGTCTTTAGGGAAAATCCCTTATTGGCATTAATGGAGTTCACTAAAGCGATTTCCTCAAGCTCGCCATAAAAAGCAGGCACATCTTCACTGAGGGATTTCACAAAGTCAGTGTTAAATAAGTCGCGTAACGTCATTTCTTTTTCATAAATAGCTGCCGTATTTCTGGCTGCACGACGGTCGGCAATACGATAAAAGTCAGCACCTTCGCCTTTTTTACCCAGGCTGAAACCTGCATTAAACAGCTCTTCCAGTTGTTCATGAGAAATATCAGCCAGTAAATCAAGCTGAAAATTAAGGTCATTCAGGTTAATAAGAACAAATTTTTTTCCCGCTTTCTGACAAGCTTCCCGTAGTACATGCGGTGCCCACTCATCATTTTTAGGATCTTCGACAAATACGCCTTCACCTGAAAGTATTGCCTGATAAAGCAGTACACAGGCACTGACGCCTTTACCGGAACCTGTGGTGCCGATAAGGTCGGCGTGCTGAGTTTGAAATTCTTCGGCGGTGATATATTGCGGCTGGTCGTCTTTATCCAGCCCGATAAAAATACCTTTATTCAGGTCAATATAATCCAGCGGACTATATGAAATGCTGTCAGGTAGCATGTCTCTGACTTCACGAACATCCGTTCTGACATTTCTTTCCAACTTGCTTTTTTTAATCATCCTATGTTTTAAACTGTCGATTTCCCCCGTCAGCAGCCTTCGGACTACAATATGAAAAGCCAGACCTGCCAGCGTAAATCCGACAGTCAGTATCCAGCGTGATAATCTGAGCAAGATGTTATTATCGAGCACTTTAAAGAAAAAACTCAGCCCCTGAATGGTCAGCGGTGACAGGGTGCCAAATATGAAAAAGAAGGTGGATACACCCGCCACCAATTTTAACCAAAAGGGGCATTTTTTCTTTCTTCACGAGGCAGATTAAATATAAATGGCAGCGTCAGTCCGGCAAATATGGATAATATTACCGGGTTATGTTGCAGCCAGAGCAGAAAAAAAGAAAAGACATCCGTAAAGGCATTCAACCTTTGCATCAGATGAGTTCCCATTACAGTGACCTCCGGTCTGATTTCGGTGTGACGGGCGCATCACATGGGCGTCACCGATGGACGTTAAACCCCACGCCCATACGAGACGCCTATTGATGACGCCCATAAAAGAATGAAAAGCACTGAACGTCTCCGACGCTCATGCCCGTATCCGCGCTTTCAGAAAACAGCCGACGCATGGTCGTCAGTTCCCTGAAACGCCCAAATGACGGGCAACGGCGTGTGACATTACGCTTGTGCTGGACGCTCTCACTGCATGTCACATGGGGTAATGTCGTGGCTGGACGCCGCGCCAAAACCCCCAAGGGCAAAGGCGGCACACCGTCGCCCGCTACGCGCGACCAACCCCTTTAAGACGGTCGCTTTCGCCTTTTTATTCCCTTTGCTCGTTCCTCGCAGCGTGAATAAAAGGGAAGCTGACCTTTAAAGGGGTTGGTCGCGCCACGCTACCGACTTTTGGCCGGAGACTTAGCTGCGACGGTGTGCGGGGCAAGCCCCCCAAATAAACCGCTATCGTGGGCGATAGCTTTTCGCTCGCTGGGGCGGCGAAATTTATTCGGCTCCCCCCGGTCTGCAAAATCCGCGTGGGCGCGGCTGTTTGCAGATGGGTTCGGCGACGCAAATTAGCAATTTCTTTGAAATTGAATTTACTCGCCTTACGCCACTTTTAAATTTCTGCTATTCGCATAAATTTAAAAGCCTAAAATCGTCATGATCGGTGTCGAGTTTTCCATCCAGATTTGACAGGGGAATGGTAACAATCCGGATGTTGTTATTACCGTTTTTCTTTGAATTCAATTACGCAAACGGCCAAACTTATTAATTATCTGGTCGATAACTTTCGGGTCGGCTGATTTGCATTCGAGCAATAAGGTTTTTCGTGCATCGGCGGTACGGTTAGGGTGAAATCCGTGTCGGTTCTTTTTAACAATAGTAAAGAAAGTGCGTTCAGCAGACAGGCATTCATTTTCTCCACCATTACCGGTTGTTTTACCGTACAGACATAAAACAATCTCGCAGGCATCAGCGGCCATTACGGAAGAGGGCAGTAGTAAACTCATACAGAAAAGGCAGGCGGTGAATAGGATCGTTTTCATATCAAATACCTTTATTGGGAATAACAGGTAATTTAGCTATTTTTTATCTGAAGGTTTCTTTCATTTGATGAAGGTGTATCGGTTTGAAATAAATATCACCCATCCGACGAATATCACCGTGAATATCTACGCTGACGATGATATCCACGCATTTAAGCACCTTGCGTAACAGCACATCGAACGGGATATTTTTGCAATCTGCATTTTCATAACATCGGTCAATGATCCCTTCAATACATTCTTCCGCGCTGCCTGCGTGCAGGGAGGTGATAAGACCCTCATGCCCTGAGCCAATAATTTTCAGCGCATCCCACGCCTCCCGCCCACGAATTTCTGCCAGCAGAATGCGATCTGGATTCATGCGATAATTCGCCCGGATAAGTCTGCCGGGTGTGATAATCGCCTCGTCTCCGGCATCTGCCGGGTAAAACAGATGGACATAATTAGCGTGGTGGTAAAAACGGATTTCAGGATTATCTTCAATCGTGGTTAGCCTGAGATGTGACGGAATATAGTGCAGCAACGTCTTCATATAGGTGGTTTTACCGGAGCCGGTTTCACCAACAATAAAGAGGGTTTTGCCGTACTCGATGGCCTTTTCGATAAAGTAGGGAATATCACCATTGTTATAGCATCGGGTCAGTTCATCATCTCTGCTTTCGTTTCTCTCCTTACCCGCTAGCCGGTTATAAAAACCGGCATCAATCCAGGACTGATGCGTTTTCTGCTCAAATGACGGGTTTCGCAGCGTAATTGATACGGTATTCCGCTCGCAGGCTGGGGGAATAATGATCTGGACACGTTCACCTGATCCTAATGTGGCGGAAAGGATAGGGGAGGTATCATCGATATTGTCCTCATTCCATGAGGCCAGTGCTTTGGCAAACGCATGGCACTGACGCAACGTAACCGGAGAATCATGCTTCTGCCATCGACCGTTTATTTTGGTGTGGATCTCTCCGGGGCGGTTGATGGCGATTTCCGTCAGGCCTGCCAGTGGCAGAAATTCACCAAATAACTGGTTTTTCATAAAATCCAGCGACAGGTTTTCAGCGCTCATACCACCTCTTTTTCAGCCGCAGTTGATAAACGGAAGAGAAATCGATATCCGTACCGGTCATGATGCCGATCACATCTCCCTGATTCAGATACATCGTGGGCGGGATATTGATGCTGTTATCCAGCGCTGTTTTCGCCATTTCTGACGCGGCGGCGCGAGTGTTTTCGGTGTAATCGGTATTACGGTCTTTCCCCGGTGCTGAATCTGAAGCGGCGGCGGCCACGTCCTGTACGGTGCTCAACATCAATGCATTGCCGAACCGTTCCCAGAAATGGGTATCAATCCAGCCGCTAATCCCTGCCTCACCCAATGGACCGGTGGCTTCGGTATCAATCAGCGGGATTTGCAGGCTACCGGGTTCCGGTGTGCGTAATTCCGTCCAGATGACAAACATCCGGCTCCGACCATGTTGCAGCGCCCCGGTGCGGTAGAACCCTCTGGCGACGGTTCCGGCAGGGAGCAACTTCACGTAATGGTTTGCGCTGTAGACATTTTCGCCGATAAGGCAGGAAATCCGGCCACCCACGTCAGAGACAAAACGTCGCATCATTGAGCAAGGAATATAGCGATCAACCGGCAGGTAGAGATTGGGATCGAGACCCAGTCGCCTGACGCTGGTCACTTTTGCGACACCGGGATTGGCGTTGTTAGCCTCTGTGCCAGATGTGGTTGCAGGTGCGTCTTTGCTCTGATTGTGCTGTGTGCCGGAAGGTGCCGTTTGTGAAGCCTGGGTATTACCGCGTTGTGTGGAATCAGCGGCACTACTTGACCCATCGACCAGTGCCGCTGCCTTATTTAAAGCGGGGGGCTCTTGCGGTGGTGCTGCCTGTATTGGGGGAGTATTTGTTGCAGTTTCCTGTTTGTCCTGACCGAACAGGCCGAACGGATTGTTGTCCATGCCGAGGTTTTTACGCTCGTGTTGCTCTGTACTGGCTGATGGCGGTGCTGTGGTTTCAACCGCCTTATCATCGCTTTGCTTTAATGCGACAAGGAAGCGATCTCCACCCAATGCCAGCACAATCAGCACTATTAAACTCAGCAAGATGACTATCAGCGTTCGGCGGCTTGAGGCTTTCTTGAAACGGGTGACTTTGGGTTGACCGGGAAGCGTGTTCTGCTCCGGTGCCTGACTCGCTATCGCTGAACGGGCGCGTTCACGGGCTTCGGCTTCCAGCTCCGCCACGGTTTTTTCCGTTGTCTCTGGGATGGATTTATCAGTCATTTAGCCTCCAGCGTAACGACAGATGAAACGGTGTCATCGCTGCCAGCGGTAGCGTTGCCAAATGACGTATTCTCAATCCCGACTACCGCGCTGCCGTAGCGCAATACCAACTGTGGCGACATTGCCCGCACGACGACCACGGTATAGTTTCCGTGTTTGGTTATGCGGGGCGTGACGGTCTGTTCCTGCCCGTTAACGAGCCGGAAGATAGACGGAAGGATTTTGACGGGAGAAAATCCCAGATAGATAAAGCGACCATCATCGTAAGTAAAATCTGGTGCTATGTAGACTGAACCCGTCGCGACCCGCTTTGGTCGGTGGTTCTGGCAATACTTCCAGCAATCGGGTAATGCCATAACGGCGATATTCCGGCGGATAGTCCAGCATGATGGTATCCACCGCAGTGCTGATACGCTCTTCATCGCGGGGATCGAGTGGCTTACCGTCACGACGGCACAGCATGCGGATTAGCCGCTTGATAAAGCTGATATTCCGTCGTGTGGGTGCAAGTGAAAACGGGTTGAATCCGGTAGGGATACCAGTCTGGATACGGAAGTAGCGACCGCCCATCTGGCGGATCGACATTTCTGCCGCTCTGTCTTTATCAAAGTAAACGGTGGTCAGCCGCTTGATGGTGGCTGAGGCGGAAAATGTCGCCGGATTACGGTACTTCTGCATCAACTGTTTCATCATCGTCATCAGCAGGGTCTTTCCTGAACCTGTTTTACCGATGATGGCGGTATTCCCAGGCGTTTTCTCATTGAAGTCATTCCGTCCTGCCTGACTGTCATGCAGATTCAGATAGTAACCGCCACCACCGGGGGATTTTAGGATAGCAATAGCCTCACCCCACGGATTGCCGTGACGTTTGTGGGGATGAAAGTTATGCAGACTCCCCATATCCGCGTAATTCTTGCTACTGACCATCACCAGACGGGGGCGTAACGTATACACGCCGGGAAGTTGAGCCAGATAAGCGGCAGGTAATGACAGCGTAGACAGGGATGTCATTATGCCGAGATCGTTAAAAGGCTGAGCCAGCGCATTGGTCTCCTTGACTACCTGATCGGCGCTGGCGGACGAGACCAGCAGCGAGAAGTGATACTTGCCGCAAGACACATGACCAGACTGGAGCAGGTCGCGTAAGGCGATCAATTCCTCTCGCTGTGAAATGGCGTCATCATCGGTTGAGTTCAGCCGTTTTTCTGCCAGTCGGATATGATTTTGCGCTTCATCTCGTGCCATGCAGGTGAAAGATTGCGTCAGCACATACTCGCTTTCGGCATACAGCAGCGCATCGAGCAGGCCAGTATAGGTTTCTGGTGAATAGTCTTTAATTTCCAGACTGCGGAAGAAACGGGAGCCGCCGACCGTCTGACATTCGGCGGTATCGGTAGTGAAGAACACATCCGGCGTGCTGAGTGTGTGATAAAACGGTGTGCGCGTCACTGCCACGTTCTGCCATTTACCTGTAATCAGCCGATGATAGAAAGCCAGTTGTGAGGAGTAAGCCCGACCTTTTTCTTCATAAAGGCCCAATGGTGTTGCCACATAACGCGACAGGGCGATGTGGATGGCTTCATGGTGCTCCAGCATCTTTTTCAGTGCATCATCCAGAGCCGCTTTCCTTTTTCCGGCGGTCTGCGTCTTCATGACTTTTTTCTCCAGCGTGGAGAAAGGGACATAACAGACGGTAAAAAAAAGTCGGTGCCGCCAGAGCGGTTTCTCTTTTAGTGGCTGGTAATAGCGTTCAGTGACCTCATCTGAAAAGGGAATGCCCGAACTGGCATCAAAGCCATCCTGATATTTCTCTCGCATGCGGTGAATATAGAAGGTGATCGGTAGCCCTTCATACGAGCGGATCAGGTTGTTAAGGTGGCTTGCCAGCAATGTCAGATGATGCTCGTCCTCACATTCAAACACAGTACCGTCCAACTCCCAGGTAGCGACTAAATCACCGGCGCGATTTCTTATGATGTGAGGGTGAATGTGGGAGGAGTAAGGAATGTATTTATCCAGCGTGGTGCGCTCGTTTAATTTCATCTTAGCGGTAAACTCCGAAACATCGACGGCGTCATAGTGGCTTGCCAGCACGGCACGGGCACCGAAATGGCGATCCGTGGCAAACCGCCCACGGGTTTTAAAGGCCAGCCACAGCAGTCCGAAATAATGAATATCCGTTCGGGCCTTTGCTTTCATTTCCAGCCAGGCAGGGATTAATAACAAGGCAAGGTAATAGCTTGTGTAAACCGACAGCAGGACAATAGCCCCGCTGACGATCACGAACGGGACGAGAGGGATGCCCATAATGGCGGCAGGGCGGGTCAGCGCTTTGTTCAGGGTAGTCATCGGTTCCCCCTAGGATGCCCAATAGGCACCAAAGCCCGATGCGCCGACGATTAGGATGGCTCCGATAATGACGTTGCGCATTTCATGCAGGCTTTTACCGTCAAACAGCACTTTGTAACCTACCCACATGGTTGCCAGCGTGATCGTGACGGCGGCCAGCCCGAGCAAACCGGTGGAGGTATTATTCAGCGTATCGTTGGCTTTATTAAATCCGCTTCCTGCTGCCAGCGTTTGGGTTGATATCAACAGGGAAGAAAACGCGGGCCAGTATTTACGTTTTTGCATCGTCATTGCTCCTCATTAATCACAGGCAGGGATATATCACCGCGAAGGATGGTGTCGGGATAGTGCAAGGAGGCCACCACAGGTGTGGCTTTATCGGTGAGCTCACCGCGCAGGACGGTGGTCGGATAATGAATCTCTGAAGTGGATTGGCTGGTGGTACTGCGCTTGAGATCTTCCCGCGTTGACGGGACAGCATAGCCAATACGCTGGATGTAACTGGTTTGGTTAAAGGCAGATTCTGGCTGCTGACCCGTATCGAAATTGCCGGAATAGTAACAACTGAGTGCTCTTTTCAGCGTGCCGCCTCGCTGGTAGCAGTCGGTAAGGATGCGCTCGAAAATGGACAGATTGATGCAGGGGTCTAACAAGTCATGGGCCGTCACGCCATAATGCCGGAAGTTGGTGCTGGTGATTTGCATCAGACCGACCGAATAGCGGCGACCTTTTTCCTTTACCCGGTTGATGGTGTTGACGGCAGCTTGCTTGCTGGTGGGCTGATGAGAAATGACACTTATGCTATCGGGCGCTCTTTCTTCCTTCGGCACAATCTCAGCGACAGCGTAAGGATTAAAGCTGGATTCCACTTTAGCTACATCAAACGCTGTGGAGGGGTGAATTGTGGCGGCACACTGCATGGCCGCCACCAGAAAGGCTGTGGGTGAAAGCATGGTTGCCTCGGTAAAAAGTCGAGCCACACGAAGCCATCAGACTACGGTGGCAAGGGAAGGAGTGTGAGAGCTGATCGTTAATCGAGCGGAGGAGTCTGCGTGTATCGTTATCGTCTTTCGGTTCAAGGAGTACCAACTTACCGGAGACCGCAATACCGGGTGTCAGTACGATGTTCAATCCGGGTTTTCCGTTATGAGCGAACGCTACACCGACTTTTGTCCAGTACGTGTTTTTCTCTCGGTTTGAGTTGGGCTGGTTTTCCTGCGTGACAAATACGTGATAGGTAGGTTTTCTCATGCTATTTCCTTTAATAAAAAGTCATGGTGAATAACTCAATCGATCACATCCCGATTCTGCATTCCGGTTTCAACGGGTCAGCGAGAACATTCAGCGGCACCCTGAATTGTGGTTGGAGTTGCCCCTACTAAAACGGACACGGCTAATTAGCAGCTAACATGGCATCGCGATATTCGCGTGGGGATTTCATATTCAGCCCCTTGTGCGGATGCAGGTTATTATAGTCCTCCATCCATTCTGCCATTTTTTCCATCACTGATACTGCATCCGGCAGGTCATTTACGTAGACGTAATCCC
Source organism: Pectobacterium odoriferum (assembly GCF_009931295.1). NCBI lineage: Bacteria > Pseudomonadati > Pseudomonadota > Gammaproteobacteria > Enterobacterales > Pectobacteriaceae > Pectobacterium > Pectobacterium odoriferum. Next base: position 1,712,432 of record NZ_CP034938.1, read on the forward strand.
GCTTGAACGTCTTGACGAACGATTCTGCCATGCCGTTGCTTTCCGGGCTACGTACTGGGGTGGTACACACGATGAACCCCAGTGAACTGGCGAACGTACGCGTGGCATCGGCTATGTAGCAACTGCCGTTATCAGTCAGCCATTCTACTGCATGTGGGACCATCAGTGCGTTACCGAACCGCTTCTCCAGACTTTCTGTCAGCAGATCCTGTACCATTACACTGCTGATACCCCCTGTGGTGGCACTCCAGCCGATAACCTCTCGGTCACAGCAGTCCAGGCTGAACACCACTCGTACCACTTCACGGTTCCAGCAGCGGATTTCAAAGCCGTCAGAGCACCACCGGGTATCCGGTTTCAGTGTGATCACACTACCGGTATGGTTGCGGTGTTTTTTCTCATGACCCGATTTTGCCAGCAGCAGGTTATGGTGTTTCATGATCCGGTATATCCGCTTTGGATTTACCCGGCGACCGTCTTCCTTTAACCTGCGATTCAGATGTGCGGTGACCCTGCGATAGCCATTTGTCGAGCGCTGGCTGCATATCTGTCTGATTGATGGCAATAATTCCTCATCCGCTTCTTTGCTGTAACGCGCCATACGGGGCAGTCGCTGCCCACTCAGGCGTTCATAAAGATTAGAGCGTGATACCTGCAGTACCTGTGTTATCCGGATTAGGGGATATCGTCCGGTGGCAGCAATGGCATGCGCGATATCAACTTTTTTGACTGCGCTATCTCCAGCGCATCGCGGAGGATTTCGGCTTCCATTGTTTTACGTCCCAGCATCTGCTCAAGCTGTTTTACCTTTTTTTCCAGTGCCTTAACTTCAGCAACACTGACAACGTCATCGCCAGCAGCGATCGCAGATTGGCCACCTTCGTTCATAAGTCGTTTCCATTTAAAAAGCAGACTGGGTGTAATGCCATATTGCCGGGCAACCAGAGAAACGGAATAGCCGGGTTGCATGGACAGCGCAACAAAACGGGATTTTTCTTCGGCAGTATAACGGCGTCGCTTCTGCTCGCCAGTGATCACTTCGATTCTTTGCACAAGACACTCCTTAAACATAGGTCTATGCCTATGTCTTATTGATGAAGTGTCCGGTTTAAATGGGGGCTACTACAGTGGTTGTGTGACAGCCCGATTCGCATTGTTAAAGAGCAATACCCGCCCCGGACGAATAAACGTCCATAAAGCTCGCCAGTTGAAGGTGGCGTGATTAGCGTGCGATATAGGCGTCAGGATGAGAATGAGAAAATCAAAAATGGAATGAGAGAGAAAATGTGTAGTGTGGTGATTATATAAGGTTGGCTGTATTGGCTTGGATTTGAGCTGGTGCTATTGTAGCTTATTGGCATGCCTAATCTGACAGACAGATTTGTGTCAAGAGCGGAAATTCTAACTTAGCGAACTTTAAAGATACAATAATATATAACTTTTCGGTTGCCTCGAGTGGCTTTGGCGAGAGTCAAAGCCACTCGAAGAAGTTATTTCAAAATGACGGTCATAAGACTGCTGAAAACAGAACCTGTGATAAAGACGTGCCCTGTACTGATATCTTCTTTGTGCATGTCCGCGAACCTTGTAAATATGCTTTCAGCATCAGTCGTGAGTACCTCTTCTAAGAGCTTAACCCAGCCGTCTTCGACAAATTGCGCGGAATTTTCCGTATCAGACTTTGCTAAAACCGCGACTTGAATAGATTTATTCGCCTTGAGCACAAGTTTACTGCATAAGAAAAACAGTAAATAATGGAGATAACGCTAGAATAAAACCGACATTTGCCACAACAAAAAAAGACACCCTGAAGCAACGACCATAAGTCCACACTGAAAACAATGAGGTATTGACTGAACTGTCAGAACTTTCCTTATGAAAAATCACGTAACTAAACTCATCAAAGCCTTTTTCCAGCTTAATGAGAGCAGCTTCAGAGTTCTTTATAAGTGAAGACACCCGCTCATCTAACTTAAAGAAAATGAAAGACATGAATATTATAAACACGCCCATAGCGGATGCAAAGTAGACATATTTACCACCTTGCTGCAAACACACACCACTGCCTGCGGCAAGTAATCCTATGATAGCAATGTAAAAATTAAAAACTGTCATCCTTTGCTGCGTGTGAATTTCAAAATACTTCCATGCATGTTCGAATGCCAACGATTTATTATCACTCATCTTTTTTCCAGTTAAATTATGAAGTTAAAATCTATATTTTAGAACATCATATAACCATGTTTCACTCTGATTAAAGCAATGTACAATCCGGCCAATCTCTTACGTTCATAAAAATAACACTCGAAGAGATTGACCTTTTAAAAAACACTAATTCTATTTTTTCTTACTCATCTCATATACCGAGCGGAAAAGCTCAGCCTGATATTGGGCATCATGAAGAGCATTATGGTCTCCCTGTTTGGATGGTTTAACAATTGCATCAATCGCACTAGATCGAGTATCACCCCATGAGCAACCAGTAACTCCCATGAACAGAGCTTTGATGTCCAAGGCAGTAAATCCAAATGGGTTCTTTCCGAGGTATTTAAGGAAATAAAAGTTCACGAATCCCCAGTCGAACGGGGCATTTAACCCAACAAATACAGGCTTACAACCTTCAGTTAAGGTACCTTCAATCCATTCAGAAAATTTCGTCATTGCCTCAGCAGGAGAAACTCCCTTCTTTTTTGTTTCTGCCAGCGTCAGATCACTAACCTCTAATGCTTCAGCTACAAATCTATCACTAATAGGTTTAAGCATTATCGAAAAAGACACATCAGGTTTATATGCCAGACAAGCACCTAAAGTTAGCATGCTATGCTCACCTACTATGGGGCCAGATGTTTCAATATCTACTGAGATAAAAACTTCACTATTCTTATTCATTGAACGCTCCAACATGTCATCTGAATTACCCAGCCATCACGGGTGAAGGTTCTAATTCAGACACGGCTTGATAAAAATGTTCAATTCTCAATGGTGAATCAGGAAATGCTAAAGATACAGCCGCTGGGTATAGCCTCGTTCTAATGTCTGAATATGTCCAAGCAGGCTTTGTATCTGTTACGGCAGTTGCTTTAACAAGCTTCAACAAGTCATGGGGGGAGAATCCCATATCCTGCAGATCATTTTTAAATAATTCAAGACGTTCCACATCTGAAGGCCGGGTAAATTCCTCAACAATCGATGCACGTCTTATAACTGCAGCATCGAGAGCGGCGAGGCGATTTGTACAGAGAATGACAAAAATTCGCCCGCTGTGTTTACGCACATTGTCAATGGATTGAATGAGCGTATTCACACCCACTTTATCTTCATGATGACTATGAACCTGACTACGAGAAGCCCCTAGCGAATCCCCTTCATCAATAATAAGGAATGCGCGTCCTCTACCAGGACCTATGGATCTAGTAATGTCTTCAAAGGCCTGAGTTATCAGGGTTCCCATTTCACCCACTTTACCCGTACCGCGAACTTTATTGCTAAGCTTGAAGAGAATTGCATCTTCAATTTTTGCTTCACGGGCTAGTCGATTCGCAATCGCCTCAGCATTCGCTGTTTTACCTGTACCAACGTCTCCGTGGAAAATAGCCAATGGATACTGTTCATTCAGTAAACCAATTACAGTGAGTTTTTTTCTGTGATGTACTTGACTCCATCGGTCCAGCTCATCGGCTTGTAAAATCAGTTGAAGGCGCTTTTTGACGCGCACATAGCGTGCTTCGAAACCTAATAATTTTTGGGACTGCGCATTAAGCTGAGCAGTTGGTAGGTTTTCTTTAACTTCAAATACGGATTGATTGCTCACGAAAAATCCTCTCTGTTTGTGCCGAATCCATTACTGCTATAGCCTCTACCCGTAGATGAGGTTAAGTCTTTATGACTGACATCGGTTGAAGACGGTCCCCATGAGATTTTAAACGGAAGCCCTCTTCTTTTTTCCGGTGATGAAGATTCAGAGTAGCGAAGGTGAATACGTACCCAACCCCCTTGATCTTTAGGTGTGAGCGGCCATATAACGCCACCAGGTCTTTCAGAGCCAGTCGCTCCTTCCTGATGAAAGACGTATCTGATAGCTTTCACTTCTGTTAAGCCGTTCATGAGTGTTACATCAGCAAACTTGATATGGTTTCCTTTAGCCAGAATTTCGATATCGTGGGCATAATTTGCGGCATCATTTTCTGTTATAGCTTTAGTTGAACCAGCTATCATAATAAAATCTGCTTTTACGCTACGCATGACTTTTTCAACATCAGCAACTGTATATGTAGTCGTATTAGTATTTGTGCTCATATTTATCAATCCTTAGTTTTAAAACGAGGACCGAAGATTTCTTTCCAAACCTCATCGTCGTTTTCAACTGATGCAAATGTAGCCGCTTCCACTGCTTTTTCAGCTGATTTTGTTATGAGTTCTTTTTCCTCCGCTGTTATGCGTGAAGCAACATTATTTTCCGGGCTTGCTGGGTCGATAATGACAACCGGATCACTAAAACTGGATGAGGGCTTACCATTATTTTCTGGAAAGTCGATTCGATCACTCAGTTTTGAACGAGCTATATAGACTAAGAATTCCCGAAAACGTTTTTCAATGCTTTCAGCTGCGCCATCGGTATCGACGAGATAGGCCAAGATGAGTTCAATATGAAAAGATTTAAGCCCCGGGACATCATAAAAATGCTTCCAGCGCTTCGCCAGACGAACCAAAGTTCTGAAGTGTTTATCTTTGGCCTTACGTGCTTTGATGAACTCAATATGACAGGGTGCGCAAGTGAGGTTTTTGGCCCCGCTTTGGATATCGAATTGCCAACCGTGGTCCTGGAGTGAATCATGTTGTAAAACAGGTACAACGTCGACCTCAAGTCCACTTTTAATGAATGAAACTTTAGCCGCGCGCCGCTGAATCTCAAAGTCATCAACTTTCTTGTTGGGATAGATTTCAATCAATAACTCATGTATTCGGTTGCACAATTCCTCATAAGACTTACTGTCTTCATCTACTCCAGTAATGTAGAACACAACGTCCACATCCGTGGGATAATCATCAATCTTACGTAAGATGGTAAATTTGGCAAAAGAGCCTGCTTTCACCACCTTCTTAACCCGAATCTTTGATTTATCAGTGATGCGCGCCTTCAATTCTTTTACAAGATTGTCGACTTGTTTGTGATACTCCTTGCGTTTATCTTGTGATAATCGCAGGACTTTATCGTCGTAATATTCAAGAGCTGTATTAGATAAGGGCATGATTATCCTTAATTAACAATAGTGGTATAAGTCTCAATCTTTCAGCGTCATTCCGTTTGCTATATAGTCAACTGTGACCGCCGCTGCGGCCATTGCTGCAAGGTGATGAAATCTGTTATCTTTCTTAGAATCACCAAAGTCACTGATTCCCCTAACCATAAGAACTGGTTTACCGTAGTTAGCACATGCAGCAAAAAGGCCAGCGCCTTCCATTTCAGCAACCTCTGTTTTGCCATGAAGCTCACGCATGCCTAAAAATTTTTCCGGATCCCTCAGAAGCTTTTCTCCACTCGCAACTGTCGCTGTTTTTGGGATACCCTCTTGGAAGACAGGACCTGCATCAGTCTGTTTTGGAAATTCAATCCCCAGCAACTTGTAACTTTCAGTAAGGCGAGTTTCGAGTGCACTTCTGCTCGACAGATAGGAACTGACATCCTGCCGAACTGACATAGTCAGTCTGGAAATATCAGGTCTATTTTCGACAACACCACCTTGCACATAAGCCGCCCCCTCGTAAGCGACGATCCGATCGGCGAAAATGACCTCACCCAATGAACACTTGCCACGAAGGCCAGCAGCGATCCCCAACATAATCACGCTGGTAGGTTTAATTTCGCCCAGAAGCATGGTAGTCACAGAGGCCGCGTCCACATTGCCCGCACCAGCAAAACAAGCTAGGACGCAACTAGCTGTTTTGCCGCCTCGTTTGCTGACAGGTGCTCTCCAAATATGAAGGCCATTTTCAGTTGTTCTATGCTCTGCGTCTTCGGAGATTCCTAAAGCCTGCTTAGCCGCCGCTAATTCGACATCTAATGCTGTTAACAGCAGCACATCAGGTGGTAAAGCGTCCTTTCGGGCTTGCTCTTCCTCATAGAAAATTTTGACGATACGATTACTGATTTGAGACAAGCTCATACAAGGATTTTGTAGAGACAATGCTGGTAGTGAACTTATAACCTTATTACCGGTATTTGGCATATAGGTTAGAGGAGCAGTATTAAACTTTTTCAAAACTCCTATTGCACCTGTGCCATCTTCGCTGTTTGCACCAAGCTGTAAATCAAGAGGTAATACGGGTAAGTGTTTTCTGGACATTTTATAAGCGCGGTCTAGAACTCCTTTACCTCCGCCAAGAGCTACCATTGCAGTCGCATGTTCAATCTGCTCATCCCCAACGTTTCCACCTGTCACCACTTCATCTTCGAGAGGAACAAGCTCCGCGACACCCCGCGCAATCATGCCAAAGAGTAATCGACGCTGAGCGTCGTTGGCCTTAGTGTTCAAGCGCTCATGAGAGGCCACAATTTTCAGTCTAACCTGTGTGCTTTCACTCGGGATTCGTTTATCAACAGCCTTAGCGATGGTCCAATCGAAAAGCAATGGCTTCTCATCTGCGTTGACCGGTTCTGCGGCAACATAGATTACAAAACCGCCACCCGCTTGCAAAACCGCATCGACGAACTTATCGACAAATTCGTGCGCCCGATCGATGATATTGTTTTCAGTTGTATTGGAAATGCTACCTGCAAGAAGGATGTGGCGTGAAGCCAGCATCAGAGAATTTGTCATAAACGCTCTCGCCTGAATATTAGTACAAACGTAAGAAGGACTCAGTGGCCTTGTCGGGGAAGATAATAATCACGATGTAGCTTCGTGTGTAAGATGGGAGTAGTTAAATGCTATTTCAATGGCAATGATGATTTTTTATTTGGAATCATTATGATTCCTTAGTTTATCTACTTGACCTGCTCTCTGTTGATTATTAAACCGATAAATTATTTGTGAAAAATGGCCTTTAATAGCATTTTCCTTGCTTGATGGCTCCTCAGATTGATACCGACTTTTTAAGATTAATCCCACCGCTAATAGGCTGCATTGCATTTAGGCAATAATCTCCTTCATTAAGCTTTGTCTCTTATATCCGTGGTCTGAGAAGGCGCGTTAGCCTGCTATTTTTCACTCTGGGTGCCGAGATATGCTGTTTTTTTGGGTCGGTAGCGGTCTTTGGAACAACATCGTAGACAGGTAGAGAAAAGACGCTTCTGTCATGACTTTCAATAATATAGCTGAGTGAATGGCAGTATTATGAAAGGCTCTACTCAGCTTAACAACCGGGAAAATGACAAAAGGCATCGACGGATGCTAGAGATACGCAATTGCCTTAACTCCTGCACTTGGAATGTCGGCTCCTCGCTCATTGCAGACTGTCAGGTTTAATAGTGTTCTAACACAGAAAACTACCAGCTCAAGTCTGAACCAATACAGATAAGTAATTATGGTGATGGTTTTTTTTAATATTTCACTGCATATAATATGCATGGTATTTATTCAGATAATAAAAAATGCACAGAGAAGATAACTTCTCTGCGCGAATGTCATCCTGTTATCAGCGCTGACGGCGCTCAAGAATAGTCTGGCATTCCGTACAGGTTGTCACTCCAGGTAGGGTTTGCCGTCGCTGCTCGGGAATGGATTCACCGCATAAACGGCAGTAATGTAATGAGGGCGTAGTTGCTGGCTTGAAACGGTTCTGTTCAATCATCTCTTCCAGACGTTGCTCATTAAATTCTTGATCGCGATCGATCTCATCTGGCATGCGATGTCCTCCTGTTCAGTGCTTCTTTCTCACAAAGGGTGATACGGTTCCAGACGGCAGTCAGGGAAAGCCCTTTTTCGCGGGAAGACAATGATTCAGTAATCTGCATCATTGCTTCCAACGCATCAGGCGTATCAAGGTTCTCAGTGCGTTTCTTTTGCCATGACAGCCAGATTTCAGCATCAACGATTTCATCTGGAATAGGCGTTCGGCCATAAGGGATGGTGACACCCAGCAACCGGCGGCGAGTGCAGACCTCATTTGAGGTGAGGCCAAAAAAATGATTCAGGAGTGCAATAGACCCCCTCAATCTGATGGCACGATTAATTTGTTGCTGGCGTTGCGCCTCCTGGCGGGACAACGTCAGAATCTGTTTTAGAGCGTCGTGACGAACTGTGATCGACATAAATTGCGTCGATGCCCTGCTGACGATAAACAGTTCGTCGAGTGATAGCTGATTGAGGGCATTCAATTCGTCGAATGTGAATCCTAACGTTTCACAATAACGAAAATTGCCTTCTTTAAGCGCGGCAAGGGCGTTTGTTAACACCGTGTAATTCAAGGAGGGGAACATAATGCTCTATCTCCTCTTAGCGCGTTAAGCGGTTAGCTAATTTGAGGTTAATCCAGTCGTCAATTTCAGATTCCAGCCAGGCGACGCTGGCTGGCCCAATCTTTATTGAAGAGGGAAAGGTGCCTTCTTTCATGTACAGGTAGATTTGTGAGCGTTTCAGACCAGTTTTTACTTCTACTTGTTTCAGGCGTAATAACTGATGAGCTGTCATAAATACCTCCAGTGCAGAAATGGGATATGCCCGGAGATGACAAAAAAACACAGTGAGGAAAGGAGTGAAAGTTGAAGAGCCCGTATTACGGACACCACAATCCTTAATACGGGTTTTTAGATTGAAGCGTGTAATGTCATTGTAATTGGGTGCCTAAATGGACGTCGGTGAACCACGCTCAAGTGCTGTTTTTAACGTATCACCGCTGAATCGATCTATCATGCCTTCATCTGATGCCCATTGTTCAAAGATGGACAGAAGCTTATAGGGTTGCCTGATTAATGGGCTGATAGACTCATTGTTTTTACAGGCAAGCCAGAACAATCTGGATAACGGCGTAGATATACGTGTTAAGGTGGGAGGCGAAGTATCATTTTTGGCAGGCATGCTAATTAATTTCTCAAGTTCGGCATGTTTGATGACAAAACAGGCATCCTTTGGCAAATCATGAATCGGAAAATATTCTCTATGGCTATAATGGTTTGTTTTCTGGTTTGGGATTTTTTCAGTAATATGTGATGCGATATTTTTAGGAAATCTCATGATTTGCTGTTTTACTCTTTCGCGATACCTGATTTTCTCAAATATTTGAAAGTGATCGTCGCCGATATTGACAGTAAGACCATAGTTAACGTGATTTTCTCCGACTACGGGTAGTGGAATACCAAGAGATCTCGCTAATAAACGTTGAACCAGAACGTATTCATAGCCGATAAGCGTTGTATCAATCACTTGTTGAGTGGGGTAAGTATATTTACCCTCGGTAATGACGATTAAGTTTCTGTTATTGATGAAACAGTTCTTTTCGAGAATGCATAGCTGGTTAATCAAATGATTGCCTATAGGCATAAGTTTTGCCTTAGCATTTGATGTTTTTATTCTTCGTAAGATTACTGGAGATTGGAAATAGATCGAAAGGTTGATGTCTCCATATAAGGCATGGCGATAAATATCAGCTTCTGTTAACGGTGAGTTTCTTACCTGAGTAGCGATAACTATGGCTTCTGGTATCGTAATCCAGTTAAATTCATCACTAGTGGTATTGAAAATCCTATTTTTCGTTATCATGATTCATCTCCTTTATATGAAAATGATATATTGCATAGGTGGCTAACGTTTCCTTAATGCAGCCACGACGTATAGATAGGATTCTGAAAATGAGGAATAGGATTAGTGAGGGGTTGTTGGGATAACGATGATGTTATTGATTGCTTTTAGCTGGCCGTCACAAAAAATATCTAAATTAGGAAGCCATCACCAAACGAGCTATCTCGATTATGTCGGTTTTTACTCCAAGCGTTGCTGATTTTATTTAGATCAACACAGTAAAAGTTCTGTATTAAAAAAGAAGGGACACACCCTGAATCAGGCATATCAATTGGTTCGAGGTAATTAACGAACCAATTGATGATGCTGCATGGTTGAATCGAGTGGAAACCAGAATGTTATTCCCTGATGGTTGGCGCTTAAACTAGCAAATGATCTAATTGTTTTTATGACGAATTTCTCGCGGAATGCGCTGCCCTTGTGAATCGAAATAACGATTCGGCCAGATTTCACTCGCTGGAATGCCCAGTGCGTCGGCGATCAGTCGTTCACCTTTCGGCCAGGGTCGGTTTAGTGCATTTGCAAGCGTTGATGAACTAAGCCCTGCCTCACGTGATACGGCTGCTAACGTCGTCTTTCGTTTGCGCAGGGCTGCAATGATATCGGCAGGATGCCAGTCCATTCGTTGTTCCTGTTGTTCAATGTTCATACTTCCTCCTCTTGGATTGAAATTTTACTTCTTCCAGTAAACTATATCTTTATTATGGGTGAAAAAACAACCAAAAATAAAGATTAAATTTATTTAAGAAAGAAATGCTTTAAGAAGAGCTTAGTGAGAGAAGCGATAATCAATCTATGTTGATCAGTACCGTGGATAACACTGTGATTGGTAAGCGATTAAGACTAGCCCGAGTGAACAAGGGGTTAAAACAGGCAGAACTCGGTTGCCTCGCTGGTTTGGATGAGGAAACGGCAAGTTCTCGTGTGAGCCAATACGAAAGGGGAGTCAGTGCGCCAGATTTTGGGCTGGTTTCTCGGTTCGCGGCGGTTCTGGATGTTCCAGAAGCATATTTCTATGCTGTTGATGACGATCTCGCCACCTTGATCTTACAGTATCACCGTTTCAAGAAAGCCAACCCTAACACCACGCTGCTGATCACACCCCAGTAAGGTGGATGTTCTAGTGCGTCATGGTGTTCAATTCTTGTGCGTTTACCCTTCTAAATTTAATTATTCCTACTCTCAATAAATTAAATCTTCATTTTTGATTTTAAAATAACCAAAAATAAATTTTAAATTTACTGGCTGAAGAACCACTTCAAGAGCGGCATGGCGGGAACGGCGATAATCGGCTTATGTTAATCTGCGAAGCAGGTAATTCCGTGATTGGTAAACGATTAAGACTGGCGCGAGTGAATGCAGGATTAAAACAGGTCGAGCTCGGTTGTCTCGCTGGACTGGATGAAGAGACGTCGAGTTCCCGCGTAAGCCAATATGAAAGGGAAGTCAGTTCACCGGATTTTGGTCTGGTTTGCCGGTTTGCGGCGGTGCTAGATGTGCCGGAAGCGTATTTCTATGCTGTTGATGAGGATCTCGCAACACTAATCTTGCAGTACCATCGTTACAAGAAAAGTAACCCTAATTCTACGTTGTTGATTACCCCGCAATAGACATTTATTCCTGTATCCGGTCTGAGTAATTTCCTGACATTTCGCGATTTTTTGTGAAATTCTGAGGGGAAGATTTCTCACAGTCTGAAGAGAAGATCCTGTTATCAGGATCTTCTCTTAGGTGCGTTATCGATCAGGCCGCTCCAGCCGTCTTATGTTGTTGAGCATAAATGTATGGTGCAACATATTCTTCCCGGTTGGTATCCAGATAATCCGACCACCATTGCATCATCGCTTTTCGGGCATCGAGATACTCAGCTTTATGGATGTAAGCCGCTCGAACGCTATTGCGTTCTTGATGGCTCATCTGTCGTTCAACCGCATCCTGCGCCCACAGTCCAGATTCCATCAGCGCACTACAGGCCATTGCCCGGAATCCGTGACCGCAAATTTCATCTTTCGTGTCATACCCCATCAAGCGTAGCGCCTTGTTGATTGTGTTTTCGCACATTGGCTTATACGGGTTATGATCACCGGGGAATATCAGCTCCTGATGCCCGGAGATTTCCCGTATCTGTTTCAAAATAGCGATGGACTGACGGGAGAGAGGAACGATATGTGGCGTGCGCATTTTGGCACCACGCCCGGAATAACGCACTCCGGGGATGGCTTCACGGGTAGCCGGAATGGTCCAGATTTTGTTTCTGAAATCGATCTCAGACCAACGGGCAAAGCGCAATTCGCTGGAACGGATGAAAAGGTGCAGGGTAAGTGAGACTGCCAAACGGGTTAATTCTCTCCCTTGCTTGTAGTCCTCAATGCTAGCCAACAGCTCCGGCAGTCGTTCCAGTGGAAGGGCAGGGTAGTGGCGTTTAATGGGCGGGGCGATTATCCCGTCCAGATTTGCCGCCGGGTTGTGCTCTATCAACTCCTGATGCACGGCATGACGCATGATGTTGCACATATGCTGTCGGGTTCGTGCCGCCACTTCCAGCAAACCTTTTTTCTCAATCCCTTTCAGCAGGTCGATGAAGTGGCGAGTTTTCAATTCTGTGACCGGCAGGTGTCCAATGATCGGGAAGATATGGTTATTCATGCTGGCGAGCAGACGGGCGGCATGGTTCTCTGACCATGTTCGGTTGCTTTTATGCCAGTCCAGTGCCACATGCTTGAATGTTTTTTCGGGTGAGTGAGTGGTTCTTTCAGCAGAGCGCTGTTGAGCTGGATTGATATTCTGTGCCAGCAATTTACGGATACCGTCACGCTGTTGACGAGCATCAGCCAGAGAAACATCAGGATAGGCACCTAAGCCGAGGCGTGATTCTTTTCTATTGATGCGATATTTGAGATACCAGAGACGTGAACCGCCTGGATTAACTAAAAGGTACAGACCGTGAGAATCGGAAATTTTGAAGGGTTTTACGGATGGTTTTAAGCTGCGGATTTTTGTGTCGTTAAGAGACATTTGGGGGTCACTCCGTCATCGAACCAACTTGACCCCAAATCTGACCACCAAATTCTCCCGATGCAGAGGGAAAACTAAAAATGCATCGGGAAGATTTTTCACGCTAACTTATTGAATCTAAATTACATAAGGATTCGCAAAGAGGCATGAAAACAAGAATTTGGCTCCTCTGACTGGACTCGAACCAGTGACATACGGATTAACAGTCCGCCGTTCTACCGACTGAACTACAGAGGAATCGTGTGAACGGGGCGCATAATAACGGCGTGTGCCGTGCATGTCAAAGGCGTAAACCACAAAATTGCACTGTTCGGTGAGAGAATGTGCAATTTGCCGATATTTTTGGCAAATACCGGCATTTTATCGCGTCCTGCCATCGCTAGAGTGTATTCAGCGGCGCTTTCTGTTTATCGGAAAAGGCATACAGCGGCCCTTTTCCTGACAGGGTAAAGAGGGATATCGCTGTAAAGGAAAGGGCAATGCCGCCTAAAATCAGGTAAGTGCCATGAAAACCGATGCTGTCATACATATTGCCAGCAAAGATCGACATGAAAATGATTGATACCTGTTTAAAGAAGCAGAAGCACACCAGATAAATTGTCGCGGAAAAGCGGACTTCAAAGACCGTGGTGATGTATTTGAAGCAGCCTACAATCAGGAACGGTACTTCAAACATGTGCAGCGTTTTCAGCACAATCACTTCCAGCACTGAATTGGCAAAGGCCGAACCAATAATGCGCACGGACATAATCGTACCAGCAATGAGCAGGGCGTTTTTACCACCGATACGGTTCACAATCAGCGGGGCGAAAAACATGATGCTGGCATTAAGCAATTCACCCAGCGTGGTGACGTAGCCAAATACTCGCGTCCCTTCCTGTCGGGTCTCGAAAAACGAGGTGAAGAAGTTGGCAAATTGCTGATCGAACACATCATAGGTGCAAGAAACGCCGACGACATAGAGCGTCAGAAACCAGATTTTGCGTTCTTTTAGCAGTTCGGCTGCTATTTTCAGGTTGAACGGTTTCTGGTTGGAACCTACCTGATCGGCAACGAGAGCGCTGGAGGAGGCCTCTGGTTTCGCCAGTAGCAATAGGATAGCGAGGATGACGGCACAACCGGAACCTAGCCAGAAAACGAACTGGTTATTGATGGTAAACATAATACCTACGATAGACGCACAGAGCGCCCAGCCGAGACAGCCGAACAGACGCGCACGGCCAAATTCAAACTGGCTACGGCGGCTGACTTTCTCGATATAGGCTTCAATAGCCGGTGCACCGCCGTTGTTGATAAATCCCAGATAAATCCCGCCGACGATAGAACCTAAAACGATATTGTATTTTAGTAATGGGCCAAAAACATAAATAAAGAACGGAGCAAAAAATACCAGCATTATGGTAATAATCCATAGCAGGTGTTTTCTCAATCCTAATTTATCGGACAGTAAGCCAAATATTGGTTGAAATAACAAGGCGAAAAAGGAAATGCAGGCGAAGATAATTCCTGTGTCACTTTTACTTATTTGGTTAATATCATGAAGCCAAATAGGGAAGAAGGGGAAGTAAGCCCCCATGATGAAGAAATAGAAAAAGAAAAACAGGCCAAATATCCAGAAATTCTTATTATGTAGGTAGTACATGTTATTTTCTCCGATATGCATTATACCCGTTATACTTCAAGCCGCAGGCGTGTTGGCTACGTTCAAATACTCGGCCCGTCGTGGGCCTCGCCCTAAAGGGCCGCTGCTAGCAGATTTGTCACCCGAATCACTTACTTGAGTAAGTGATTCGGGATGCCTTCTCTTGCCGCCTGCCTGCAACTCGAATTATTTAGGGTAGATACTCGCTCTCTTCCGTTGTTTTTTTAATACTGTTTTTTCATATCAAGACAGCTGATGATGTTGAAGAGCGACGCGATAGTGATAATACGTGGCCGTGAGTAAATCATCGCGATGAACGCTGGGACTCCAGGAGTCATCGCCGCCAATTCCCATGTGGAAGCCATCCAGATTGAGCCAAACGCCTTTTTCCTTTTCTAATAAATGATGGTGGGTACACGTCATCAATTGCGTTAGCCCGTAGCGGCTTAACCCAAAGTGAAAGTCTCCGGTGATCGTCCATTTGCCATAGGTCAGCGTACGCGTGTTACAGCGCAGCCCGTTTTCCGTTGGGAAAATATAAGGTGTGTGAAGGTCATCCAGCGGCAGGCTCCAGTGCCCATGCTGTGCCGCGAGCTGCCGGTCTGGGTAATTTTCATGTGGCCCAAGCCCGACCCAACTGACCTGAGGCGCGACGTCGGCTAACTGGCAGCTCAAGCCTACTCTGGCCAGTGACGGCAGCACCGTGGCGGCGTCAACATCGACATCCACGGTTATCACGCCATGGGCATCAATCTGCCAGCGCTTTTTACTCCGCAGCAGGATCTGTTCGGCATGGCGGAATACGTGCTCAGTAACAATGTGCACGGCATCGGTGAGTTGGTTAGCCTGAATAGCAACACACTGCGTCTGCAATTGATAAAGCCCGGCCGATTTCCAACGTTCGACCCAGGCGCGCGGATCGATACGATCGACTTCGCTGATACCGATGTCGTTATCCAGCGGTGCGCGAACAAACTGATCCTGCAAGGGGGTTAACAGCGTTGGGGTATCCGTCGCCCACCACTGTTCCAGCCAGCCGCTCTGGCGGTTAAAGCGCCAGCGCTGTTCGCCTTGAATAATGTCAAAGTACGCATCGGACGAGTGCAGAACAGGAGGTTTCCTCTGTCCAGAACAAAGTGCCTCGGGAAGATGGAGCTGTGTAGGAAGTTGCCACTGATCCCAGGCGCAGCGGTGATTGGCTTCTGACCAAGCGGTGGCTTTCGGCTGTACAACTTCAACATTGAGCCAAAGTTCTCCTGCGCGGTCGACTGTGGGAAGGGCTTCCAGCAGCGTCAGAGTCTGTGTGGCCTGCGGTGCGAGCGTCAGCGGCAGAGAACCTTCTGCGAGCATCTTACCATTCAGCGTAATGCTCCAGTTCAACTGCTCGTTGTCCGTATGGCGAAACAGGTATTCACTGGTGACACGCAGCTCACACGGTGATTCTGCCTGCCAGAAAAATTGAATGTGTTGCTGTGCCCGCTGGGCTTCATACAGGCTGGGATGCGGGGTGCGATCGGGAAAAACCAAGCCGTCCAGACAGAACTGGCGATCGTTAGGCATGTCGCCAAAATCTCCGCCGTATGCCCAGTAGGCATTGCCTTGTTCGTCGCGGCGGTTCAGCGCCTGATCGACCCAATCCCAAATGAATCCACCCTGTAACCGAGGATATTGGCGGAATGCCTGCCAGTAGCGTGCGAACCCTCCCAGACTGTTGCCCATTGCGTGTGCGTATTCGCAAAGGATGAGCGGCCGATGTTCGTCTGGCATGCTGACCCATTTGGTGATCGACCATTTGGGTACGCTGGGGAAGGGCTGATCTTCATCAACGCGGGCGTACATAGGGCACACAATGTCAGTTGCACGGCTATTGGCGCCGCCGCCTTCGTAATGCACGGGGCGAGTCGGATCGTGGCGTTTGATCCACTGGTAGAGTGCATCATGGTTTGCGCCGTAGCCGGATTCGTTCCCCAATGACCAGATAATGATGCAGGGATGATTGCGGTCGCGCTGTACCATCCTTGATACGCGTTCGCTGTAGGCTGGCAGCCAGGCGGGATCGTCCGACAGACGATTCATCGGCTGCATGCCGTGCGTCTCAATGTTCGCTTCATCTACAACATACAGACCGTAGCGATCGCACAGCCGATACCACAGCGGATGGTTAGGGTAATGTGAGCAGCGTACGGCGTTAAAATTATGTTGTTTCATCAGCATAATATCGTGCCGCATCGTGTCTTCATCCATAACCTGACCGTGCTGTGGGTGGTGTTCGTGACGGTTAACGCCGCGGATCAGCAGAGGTTGACCGTTCAGCAGCAGCAGGCCGCTGCGGATTTCAACTTTTCTGAAACCGACATCATAGGCCTCCGCTTCGATCAGTTCGCCTTCCGACGTTTCCAATGCAATGACGGCACGATACAGGTGCGGCTGTTCGGCGCTCCACAGATCGGGCTGTGGCACGTCGATGCGGAGAAAAGATTTGTCATGATAGGCACCGCGCTCATCGACAATATCGCTGCCGAACGCCTGTCGCGTACCACCGATGAGCTTATTACCACGCCAAAGCTGTGCGTGGATGCGATGGTTTTTGGCCTCAGCTTCAGAGAACGTTGCCTTCACCTGAATATCCAGCGTGCCGTGGCGGAAATCGGCGCTGAGCGGCGTCGTCAGTTGGATATCGCTGAGGTGAACCGCCGGTTTATGCAGAAGCGTGACGTCGCGGAAAATACCGCTCATACGCCACATGTCCTGATCTTCCAGATAGCTGCCGTCAGACCAGCGTAGCACCATCACCGCCAACCGATTCTCTCCGGCCGTCAGATAGCGACCGATGTCAAACTCCGCAGGCAGGCGACTATCCTGCGAGTATCCCACCCAGTGACCGTTACACCAGAGGTAAAACGCGGAGTTAACGCCATCAAAAATAATCCGTGTTTGTCCGCGGCTGATCCAATCGTGATTAACCTTAAAAGTGAGCGAGTAACAACCTGTGGGATTGTCTTCTGGTACATAGGGTGGGTTGACGGGGATCGGGTATTTTACGTTGGTATAAATCGGGGTGTCATAGCCCTGTCGCTGCCAATTGGCAGGCACCGGAATGGTGTCTGAATCAGGAAGATCCTGCTGTAACCAGCTTTCTGGGACGGCTTCCGGGCGGGTGAAATAACTAAACGTCCATTCACCATTCAGACGACGAAGCCGCTGAGATGGCTCATCTTGTTGTGCAGCAGCCATGCTACGCCAGCTGTTGAACGGTGGGTGAGCAGGGAGCCGCTGATAGTGAGTACAGGCTGGGTTTTCCCAATCACGTCGGGCAAGAATTTCTTGCAGCGTGGCGCGATGGTGTGCTGGATACGATAAAACGGTATCGCTCATGATGGCTTGGCTCCTGAACGTTTTTGAGTCTACCTCTGTGTTCGGATTTTATAATTGTTATTCGCTCACAATTTCTGTTGCTCATAACATATCGACTCGATATGGCGAGTAAAGTGGAACGTGACAATAAAGTGGAAGCGATCACAAAGATCGTTTGTAAAATGAATGGGGATACATCGAATTTGGAAAGCGCTGCGCAATAAATTAACGAGGGATGATAATTAACTTATTGTTTATCCGATTATTTTGTTAGGGTTTGACATCGGTAGTGAAAAACTACTGTTGTGTAAAGGGTTACAAACAGTGTAAAGGATTACAGCCTTTGTAGCTGGCGTGTAATGTCCAACAGGTTTTTGGTAAGTTCTTGTAGAGAGGTATGGGTTGATGAATGTACGGCAGTGCTGTGGCGTACGAGCAGTTCGGTGGGTAACAGCAGTGACGTGCTCTGGGTAGGATCGCGCAGCGTGGCGAGCAAACGAGTGACGCCTTCTTTACCTAATAGCCTGAAATCCTGGCGAATGGTTGTCAGTGGTGGGGTGTAATACGCGCTGTCCTGAGTATCGTCAAAGCCGATCACTGACATCTGCTCCGGTACGCGAAGGCCATATTCGTGCAGCGCGCGCAGGACGCCAAGCGCCATTTGATCGTTCGCCACAACAATGGCGGAGACGCGCAGAGATTGCCCCAGTAGTGCCAGCGTCTGATGGTAACCGGATGCGGCGCTCCAGTCACCGTGTAGCACCGAAGCGGGGGACAACTGTTGTTTCTCCAGCTCGGCCAGCCAGCCTTCATAACGCAGGCGGGCGGAGATCGACGTCATTGGCCCAGTCAACAAGGCAATGTGTTGATGCCCCAGTTGTACCAGATGCGTGATGGCTAAGCGTGCGCCGTGATCGGGATCGAACATGACGTTGAGTATGTCGGTATGCGGATCGGCATCCATAAACAGGACGGACGTGTCGGCACAGGTTTGGCTAATGTGGGCGACGTCATCCGTGGAGAGCGGAACATTCACGATAACGCCGCTGACCCGCTGAGAAAGCAGGTCGTTAACGGCGTTATTACAGGTGTTGACATCCGGGCTGCTCAGCATCGACATCACGATGTTAATGCCTAGCTGACTGGCGGTGCTCTTAATTGCCGCGGCAATTTGTGAAGGCGCGTGCAGCGAAAGATCGGTAGTGACCAGCCCCAACGTGGTGATGGTTTTCCCTGCCAGCTGCTGGGCGACGCGATTAGGCGTGTAGCTAAGCGCCGCCATTGCCTGTTCCACTTTACTGCGAGTACGGGATGAAACATGGGGCGCTTGGTTCAACACGCGGGAAACCGTCTGATAGGAAACCCCAGCGTACTCGGCGACATCATTTAGTGTTATGGGTTTCTGTTTCATCGCGGCAATTCCGTGCGTGATTATGTACTTGAAAGAGCATTATCATAACAAATCGCGCAGGGAATCCGTAATCGGTGTGCGTATTCCGGCGTAATCAACGCAGGCCGAAGAGAAGCTGACGTTTGTAGGCGTTTTTAGATGTTTGTAGAAAGTAAAACCGGGAGCAAGCGCTCCCGGTTTGTAGTGGAAAGTTAGTTATCCGATGTTTACTGCTCCGACAACACAAACATGCCGTAAGGGTGAATTTGCAGATAGTAGCTGTCGCCTGGATTCGGCTGAAGCTGAGTCGCGTTAACCTGCAACAGCATCGACTGACCGTGCCAGTCCACCTGCACTTCGTACTGCGGCCCCATGTAGGCGACCTGCGTGATGGTGCAGCGCTGGCTTTCGTCACCCTGATGGCTGAGCGTAATGGCTTCCGGGCGAATACCGACGACGGATTCGCTTAATCCGGCAGCAAAGCCCTGCGGACGCGGAATGAGGTAGCCGTAGATATTCACGCTGTCTGCCGTGAAGGTAGCAGGGAAGATATTGGCATCCCCCATAAAGCTAGCCATGAAGCGGGAAGCTGGCTGGCGGTAGAGCTCCTGCGGCGCACCCAACTGCATGATTTTGCCTTTGTTCATCACCAGAACCATGTCGGACACGGCAAAAGCTTCGCTCTGATCGTGCGTAACATATAGCGAGGTGATGTTGAACTGCTGCTGAAGCTCACGGATTTTCTCACGCATACTGCGGCGCAGGTTGGCATCAAGGTTACTCAGCGGCTCATCGAACAGCAGAACTTTAGGTTTGAGAATCAGCGCACGTGCCAGCGCGACACGCTGCTGCTGTCCACCAGAAATCTGGTCGACGTAGCGATCTTCAAACCCTTCCAGATCGACCAGCGCCAGCGCTTCTTTTACGCGCTGATTGATTTCTGCCTTCGGGCGACCGAGCATTTTCAGCCCGTAGCCGATGTTTTCTCCCAGCGACATGTGTGGGAAGAGGGCGTAAGACTGGAACACCATGCAGATATCGCGCTGTTGAATGGAGCGCTCGGTGACGTCTTCGCCATCGATGAAAATCTGGCCTTCTGTCGGCTTTTCCAGACCGGCAACGGCCCGTAGTACCGTGGTTTTACCGCAGCCAGACGGCCCCAGCAGCGTGACCATTTTTCCCTGTGGGATCGCCAGATTCAAATCATCAATGACGGTGTTGTTGCCGAAACGTTTAGTGATGTGCTTCAGTTCGACAAAGCTTTTTTCAGTATTCAAGGTAATCACTCCGCTTAGGCATTATTCTTGGCTTTCGTGCGGGAAACCCGCGCTTCACCGACCAGATAATCGAACAGGAAAATAATGGCCAGCATGACCACAATCAGGATGGAACCGTAGGCAATCGCCATACCGTATTCACCGTCTTCCACGCGGTTAAGAATGTAAGACGTGGCGACGCGAGTATCTGGTGTAACCAGGAAGATAATGGCGCTGACGGTAGTAATGGCGCGCACGAAGCTGTAAATCAGCGCAGACAAAATGGCCGGACGCAGCAGCGGGAGCAGAATATAGAACACCGTGCGCATCGAACCCGCACGCAGGCTGAGCGACGCCTCATCGAGCGATTTATCCAACTGCCCCAGTCCAGCAATACCCGCACGGATACCAACCGGCACGTTACGCATCACCATCGACATGATGACGATCACCGCCGTTCCCGTTAAGTAAACCGGCGCGCTGTTAAAGGCCAGGATGTAAGACACACCGGCAACCGTGCCCGGCACCGCAAAGCACAGCATGGTGGTGAACTCGATAGCCTTCTTGCCGTAGAACTGCTGGCGCACCACGATGTAGGCGATGAGCAGCCCGAACAGTGCCGTAATCGGTGCTGCGATACCTGCGAACAACAGCGTATCCAGCAGGGAAGGCCAGGCACCGTCGCTAAAGCCTTGCCCGAACAGCTTGCTGAAGTTTGCTAGCGTCAGGGTGTAATCCACGCCCCAGTTAACGGTAAAGCTGCCGTAGAAAATGCTGCCGTACAGCAGGACGTTAAAGGCAATCCAGACATAGAGCAGGATGCTGACGATCCACACCAGCGAAACGGGTAGCGGCTGTACATCACCCCGAGAGGACTTACCAGAAATCGTCACGTAGGAGCGTTTACCGATCCACAGATATTGCACGCAGAACACGGCCAGTGAGAACACCAGCAGGACAACGCCGAGCGTACTGGCTGACTGATAATCCAGCTGTGCCCCAGTAATGTAGAAGTAAATCTGGGTCGCGAGTACGTCGAAGTTACCGCCTAGCACCAGTGGGTTACTGAAGTCAGCCAGCGACTGGACGATCACGATCAGGAACGAGTTGGCGAGCGCCGGTTTCAGCAAGGGCAGGAAAACCCGCTGAAAGGTTTGATAGCGGTTGGCACGCAGGGTGTACGACGCTTCTTCCAGCGACGGATGAATGGTCTTCATCGCGCCTTCCAGAATCATAAACGACATTGGCGTGAAGGCGAGCACCTGCGCCAGCCAGATACCGGTGAAACCGTACAGCCAGTTGGTGTTCGTCAGACCGAACCAATCCACCATCAGCTCGGTTATGTAACCGGAGCGGCCCATCATCAGCGTCACACCTAGCCCGACGACAAACGGTGGCGTAACGATAGGCAGAATGGAAAAAATGCGGCCGATAATCGCGGAACGGCGGGCGATGCGCGAGGTATAGATCGCCAGTACCATACCGAAGAAAGTACAGCCGATACCGACGGCAACCGACAGCAGGAATGAGTTCCAGATCACCCGTAAGATGTGTGCCTGACCCAAAATCTGCATAAATGCCAGCGGCGCGAACTCACCGCTATCGTTGGTGAACATCGGGATGAAGATGGCGATGCTGGGGTAAAGGATAAAGACGCCAATCAGCGCGATGATGCTGATGAGCGAGCCGATAACGAAGCGATCGCCCCCCAGCCAGTCCAGCCTGGAGAGCGCCAGCGTAATAATCGCACTCAGCGCGACAAACAGTGCAATAGTGCCATAGCCCATCCCGCGACCTTCAACTGTGGCACTGATGACCACGAAAAGGGCGCAGAACAACGCGTAAGCCGCATCAAAACGGTGGCGGCTACGCTGTTCCCGGCCGGGCGTCAGCAGCGGACGTGCCAACAATCCTACTGGGAGCAGGAACCACAGCAGGCTGATATTCAGGCTTGACCAACTGTAGGCTGCCAGCAGTTCATCGCGTGAGGCATCCAGCAGGCCGTAATCCAGGCTCCACGCTGGCAGCAGCAAAAATGTTGCTGCAATCAGCGCCAGCCACAGGAAAACGGGATCCCGCTTAGGCGTCGGTGAGAGTGTTAGTGTGTGTGACATAGGGTTCCCTGGTGCGTGCAAGTTTTATAAAGTTGTTTTATGAGATTGAATCGTCACAGGTATTGGTTGGTGAATAATATTGAGTAATGGTTAATCAGCGATGCTGAGAACACGGCGTTAAGCGAAATGCGAGCTTACCGCTGTGTTCCCGTTATTTTTGCAATCAATGAAGGTCAATGAATCAAGGACAATGAATCGAGATTATTGGCCCATTTTGACTTCGTTAACCCACTTGGAAATCAGCTCTTTACGCACGTCTGCTGCGCCGTATTTGTCCATGTCGTAGTTGATCAGTTTCAGATCCTGCAACTTCAGCGACAGTGGAGAGGCTTCGGCGGTGGTATTAGTCAGAATCTGGTAGGACTGGCCTTTCTTCCAGGAGAGTTCCTGTGCTTCTTTTGACAGCGCCCAGTCAACGAACAGCTTGGCGTTATCCATATTGCGTGCGCCTTTCAGGATGCTGACGCCGCCAATTTCATAGCCGGTACCTTCACACGGGGAGATCAGCGTCAGCGGTGCGCCTTTCTCTTTTTCCAGCGAGTAGTCATGCAGGAAGCCGATACCGATAGCGGTTTCGCCACGTGCAGCGTTACGTGCTGGGGCAATACCGGATTTGGTGTACTGCGACACGTTGGTATTCAGTTTCTTCAGGTAATCAAAGGCCTGATCCTGTCCCCAAAGCTGGGAGAAGGTTGCCAGTGCGGTATAGGCCGTACCGGAACTTTGTGGGTCAGCAATCTGAATTTCGCCTTTGTAGACCGGATTGGTCAGATCTTTCCAGCACTGTGGCACTGGCAGGTTTTTCTCTTTCAGACGATCGGTGTTGACGCCAAAACCGAGAATGCCGACGTAAACGGCAGACGAGTAGTTGCCTTTACGTTTGGCTGGATCGCGGAACTGCGGCATGATCTGATCAAGGTTTTTAGACTGATAGGGTTCCAGCAGATCCATTTCACCTGCTTGAGATTGGGGGTCCAGCGTGCCGCCGTACCAGACGTCAGCCTGTGGGTTTTTCTTCTCTGCATCGACTTTCGCCAGCGTGCTGCCGGAACCGTTGCGGATAAAGGAGGTTTTAACGTCGTATTTTTCACCGAAGGCCTTGGCTTCTTCCTCACAGAAGGCGTTCGTGGCGCTACAGTAAATGACCAGGCGACCTTCCGCCCGAGCGGTGGTGGTGGTAACGGCAGCAACGGCCAGTCCAGCGGCGATGAGGGTAGTTAAGGTACTCAGTTTCATGATGTTTTCCTTTATAGGTGTCTATCTGTTGTTATTGCTATTTTGATGTCATCAAACGTTCCCGGCGGCTGACACCTGCCATCAGCAACGGCATCAGTAACAGTCCGATGCAGGCTGAAGCCAACGCCAGCAGAGTAAAAAATCCCGACCATCCGTAGTGTTGCAGCACCTGTGCTAGCGGCCAGCCCGCCAGCGCTGCCCCCAGATAGGCAAACAACGCCAGAAAACCTGTCACCGTGCCTGCGGCATCCTTATGGCTGTATTCCGTCGCAGCCAGACCAATCAACATCTGTGGTCCAAAAACAAAAAAACCGATACTGAAGAAACAGGCCGCAAGCAGTGAATAGTGGTGAATTGGTGCCAGCCACAGCGCGGTCATGGTTAAAAACAGCCCTAATGCAAACAGCAAAATCATCGGTGCGCGTTGACCACGAAACAGCAGGTCTGAACCCCAGCCGGCAAACAGCGCCCCCATCAATCCGCCCAGTTCAAACAGCGACAGCGTGGCGTTCGCGCTAAGCAGGTTGAAACCGTGACTCTCCGACAGCCAGATATTTCCCCAGTCATTCAGTGCGATACGAATCAGGTACACCAGAATGTAGGAAACCCCAAGCAGCCAGATGGTACGGTTCCGCAAAATCGCATCGCGCAGAATCTGGCGCATCGGCATCGGCGGGCTCTGTTGCTCCTGACGCAGCTCCAGCGCATCGCGCCGCCACTGGCCGACACTTGGCAACCCCTGTTGCTGCGGCTTGTCGCACAACTGCCAGCACAGCCACAGACCAATCACAATGCCGATGATGCCCGGCACCAGCAGCGCCGCCTGCCATCCCCATTCGGAGGCAAGATAGCCCGCCAACAGGGGAACCGCCGCACCGCCGATGTTGATCGACGTATTCCAACATCCCCACCAGAGGCCGCGTTCATTACGCGAATACCAACTGCTCAGCAGTCTGGCGCAAGGCGGCCACCCCCAGCCCTGAAAGAACCCATTCAGCGCCCAGACAATCAGCAAACCCGTGAGCGACTGGCAGTACATGAACAGAATGTTCAGCATGCCGGTAATCATCAGCCCGACACCCATAAACCAGCGCACCTGACTGCGATCGCACACGATGCCGGAAATAAACTTGGATGCGCCGTAACAGAGATAAAACAGCGTCCCCAGCAGACCGATATCGCCTTTGCTTAACCCTAATTCCAACTGCATCACCGGCATGACGAAGTTGATGCTTTTACGCGTTAGGTAAAACGTGGCGTACCCGATGACCATGGAAATCAACAATCGCGGTCGCCAGTAGCGATAACGCTGACTGATTTGTGTTGGTGAAAGCTGTCCCGGTGGAAACATGGGTGCCTGCATGGGGTTCTCCGTCGCGTTGAGAGAAGAGTAGGGGGATGTGAATTAAAAAGAATGAGACAAGGTTTTAGGTGGCTAGGAATAATTCCTAGCTAATCGTCTTTTTGTTTAAATTTTGTGGGCAGGTTAACAATTATGTGCGTGCCGCGCGGCGTGGCAGATTCGCTAAGGGTGGCAGCTTTTACCAGCCAGTTACCGCCCAGCGCCTGTACGCGCTCCTCGATACCTCGCAGGCCGAAGCCACCGCCTGTCGGATTCGGTCTGTCTTTTTGTGTGATGCCCACGCCGTTATCAATGACGTCGAGCGTAATCAGGTCATCCTGCTGGGAAAGCCGAACGGTAATCTGCGTCGCGCTGGCGTGCTTGTTGATATTGTTGAGCAACTCCTGCACCAGCCGGTAAAGCGTGAAAACCACCACGTCATCATGCGGCGGCGTGGGAAGCTGATAATCTAGCTGAAACTGGATGCCGCGAGCCGCGAAGGCAAACTCATCCGCCAGGTGGTGCAGCGCTTTATCCATCACCATTTCATCCAGAACCGGAGGGCGCAATTGACGCAGTAGCTGGCGGGTGGTGTGGTGGATACGCCGCGACAGCTCGCTGATTTGCCCAGCGGCATGTTGGGCGGCATCAGCAGGCGCGCTGTGTTTTACCAACATGGCCTGAATCTGAATCGCGGTGATATTTTGGCCGATGTCATCGTGCAGCTCGCGCGCGATGTCTTTGCGCACGGCCTCTTCGGTGTGGATGATGCGCTCCATAAGCCGCCGCCGGGTTTTCAACTCCTGCTCCAACTGGTGGCGATAGCGCTGGAGCCGCTGTGCGAGCTGTTGCTGACGGCTTATCGCGATCCCCAGCCCAATGCCGAGTAGTGCCTGCGTGGAGAGAAAGAGTTCTAGCTCGCGCAGATCGTCGAAGGCACCGCTCACCTGACGCGTGACGGCAATCATCAGGCTGCCGAGCACAGCGGAAAGCACGCCACCTTGCCAACCGAATTTATACGCCATGACCACGTTAGGCAGAAAAACGAAGATCAGTAGCAGGCGTTCCATCTCGGGTGTGAACGTCATTTGCAGGCAAACGCCGATAGAAAAAAACAGCGAACACCAAATCAGCAGCGAGGTACGCAGCGGTGGATCGGGGATCTCCTGTGCCAGCAGCGTTTGCAAATGCTGCTGTTTGATGTATTCGTACAGCAGATAGATGAACGGAATCAGCAGGACGCCGCCGGTAAACGTTGCCAGCAGCGTTTGCGTTAGCTGCGAATGTAACCAGGGGCCGATGGCGATGCCGTGCAGAACGGTGTTCAGTGTCAGCGCCGCCAGCAACAGTAAAAGCCGTTGCCAATAAAGCGTATAGCGATGCCAAATTTTATGCGTGATGATGGCCGGAATTAGGCTAAGGAACGGGGAAAGTAGCAGCAGCGAGCGCGTCATGAGCTGTTCGCTGATAAGCCAGCTCTGGATGGCGATTTCCGCAAGCAGCAAGGTTGGCCAGTATTTGCGCGGCAGCAAAATCATCAGCGCCAATCGCAGCCCTTGTGGTAACAGCAGCGCGGCCTGCTGGCCGTTGTTGCTCAAATAGAAACTGATGGTCCACAGCGCCAGCCAAATCAAGCTATAGAAAAAGGCGAGAAACAGCGTCATACCGATGACGTGCAGGCGGTGCATGATTTATTTTCCAGCCAGCAGTTGGTGTTGCAGCGCAAAGTGCACCAGCTCTACCGTGGATTCACACTGTAATTTACTGAGAATATTGGCGCGATGAACGTGAACGGTCTTATGGCTGAGTTCGAGCTGTTCAGCGATGCTTTTCACACTAATTCCGTTGATCAGCAAGCTGAATATTTCTCGCTCGCGTGGGGTCAGCGCCAGTAGCTCTTTCGGTGGCTGCTGTTGATGGCGAATGGCATGCAGTGCATCGGCGCAGAGGTAAAGACCGCCGCTGCTAACCACGCGAACCGCCTGCACCAACTCTTCTGGGCCGCAGCGCTTCGTGAGATAGCCGCCTGCGCCCGCGTCCAGCGCGCTTTGTACAAACGCCGTGGTGTCATAGATGCTCAGAATAATGGCGCGAAAATTGGGGCGCTGCTGACGCAGACGGGTCAATAACGACAGGCCACTTTCGTCCGGCATGGCGATATCAATCACGGCGACGTCAATCGGCTGTTTGAGTAGATGGGGCCACGCCTGCGCCGCCGAAGCATATTGTCCAACAACCTGAATGTCATTTTCTAATGTCAGAAGCTGTGCAAAGCCAGACCGTACAACGATGTGATCGTCAACCAAAGCCACATTAATCATGGTTTCGCCGTGTGAATGCAAAGTCATCAAAACGTCATAATGCGGGGGAATGCAGAGGCGAGCAATAGCAGATAGGTAAAATGGAATCGGCTTAACAGATATCACCACACTTATTCATCGAATAATGAAATGCATATTCATAGAACGCGGAGTTATTTGACTCGGTGAATTATGGGGCGTTACTGTTTTTCTCTTTAAATCAATACAGTTACGATATCAGGTAAACCAGAATGATGAATAAATGGCGTATAGCGCTGGTGGCGGGAATGGTCACGGCGGCGATGGCATTGACGGCATGCGATAGCGCAAGTCACTCTGCCAACCACATTAAAGTCGGTGTGATTAACGGCGCGGAACAGGATGTCGCCGACGTAGCGAAGAAAGTGGCAAAAGAAAAGTATGGTCTGGATGTTGAGCTGGTAGGGTTCAGCGGTTCACTCTTGCCGAATGAGGCGACGGATAAAAGCGATCTGGATGCGAACGTCTTTCAGCATCGTCCTTTCCTCGAACAGCAAAATCGCGAACACGGTTATAAGCTGGTAGCGGTAGGAAATACCTTCGTTTTCCCGATGGCGGGTTATTCGAAGAAGATTAAAAATATCAACGATCTGAAAGACGGCGATACCATTGCGATTCCTTTCGACCCTACCAATCTGGGGCGAGCGTTGCTGCTACTGCAAAAGACCGGATTAATTACTTTAAAGCCTGACACGGGGTTATTGCCGACGGTGTTGGATATCACGACGAATCCACACAACCTGCGTATTATGGAAGTGGAAGGGGCACAGTTGCCGCGTTTGCTGGACGATCCGCAAGTGACGGTAGCCATTATTAGTACGACCTATATTCAGCAAACGGGCTTAACGCCAACGAAAGACGGTATTTTTATTGAGGATAAAGAATCACCGTATGTGAATATTATTGTGACGCGTGAAAATAATAAAGAGGCGGAAAACGTCAAAAAATTTATTCAGGCCTATCAGTCTGATGAAGTTGAACAGGCTGCGAACCGTATTTTTAATGGCGGCGCGGTAAAAGGCTGGTGATGATAATCGTAGCGCTGCCATTTTACTAAAAGATGGCGGCGTATTAATTGGGTATTGAATTATTCGCAAGGTTGTTTTTTTATTAAACTCGATTAATAAGCGTAATGAAATCCTTTCTATACAATTTTTAATTGTCGGAGGCGTATTATTTAGTCTCAATTAAATAATACGCTGGAAGACATTATTATTCACTCATTGTAAAAAGGAAAACTTATGGCTTATCCAACAACAAATCTTACTGGGCTTATTGGTTTTGCAAAAGCGGCAAAAGTTACCGGAGGAACGGGCGGTAAAGTCGTTACGGTAAATTCTTTGGCCGATTTTAAATCAGCGGTGAGCGGTTCCGCAAAAACTATTGTGGTGCTGGGATCATCGCTGAAAACGTCGGCCTTGACCAAGGTGGTATTTGGCAGCAATAAAACCATCGTCGGTTCTTTCGGTGGCGCTAATGTACTGACCAATATTCACCTGCGTGCTGAGAGCAATTCATCTAACGTCATTTTCCAGAATCTGGTTTTTAAACATGATGTTGCCATTAAGGATAATGACGATATCCAGCTGTATTTGAACTACGGTAAGGGATATTGGGTGGATCACTGTTCATGGCCTGGGCATACGTGGAGCGATAACGATGGTAGCCTCGATAAACTGATTTATATCGGTGAGAAGGCGGATTACATCACGATCAGTAACTGCTTATTCTCAAACCATAAATATGGTTGCATTTTCGGCCATCCGGCTGACGATAATAACAGCGCTTACAATGGCTATCCACGTTTGACTATTTGCCATAACTATTACGAAAATATTCAGGTGCGTGCGCCCGGCCTGATGCGTTATGGCTATTTCCACGTATTCAATAACTACGTCAATAAATTCCAGTTGGCTTTTACCGTCGCGCAAAATGCCAACGTTATTTCTGAACGCAACGTATTTGGCAGCGGTGCTGAAAAGAAAGGGATGGTTGATGATAAAGGCAATGGTTCAACCTTTACCGATAATGGCAGTTCGCCAGCAGCGGTAGCGAGTAAATCGCCAGCGGCGAAATGGACGGCATCATCTAACTATTCATACAGTTTGATGACAACCGCGGCGGCCCAATCCTGGGTTGTTTCGAATGCAGGGGCACAAAATAGTGCGCTGAAATTCCCATCATAATCACTGAAGGTTTATTTTATGACGTACCTGCATGCTCACTTTTATTGATAATTGAAATTTATTAAATATTGAGTATGCCGTAATATGCCACTCGGCGAATTTATTCATGCCGAGTGGCATGTTTTTTTTTGATTCATTTTTAATGAAAACATGCGCTAGAAAAATTAAGCGTGCTTAAGCCGCGATATCATTTCTCGTACTGTGAGTAAAATACCACTCGACTGTTTTCTTAATTAACTCTTCCGTTGCATCGACATAGTGTTGCGGTGATGTTCTGACTTCCTGCTCCAGAATCAAGGGAAGCTCGGTACAACCCAGAATAATTTTCTCAACGCCAGCCTGCAACAGGCGATCTTTTACCGGTGACAACAGGCTATAGGCGCCGGGGATATCACCCGATTTATACGCGTAGATGCTTTCCATTACCTGGTGTTGGTCTGCATCATCCGGCGTGTAGCAGTCAATATTATCGGTAATCAGGTTGTCCTGATAAATTCTCGCTTTGACCGTCGCTGTCGTCGCCAATAGGCCGACGCGCGTGGTGTTGGCATGCTTAATCGCCTGACAGGTCACATCAATAATGCTGATCATTTCCGCACGACACTGCTGTTTTAAGTCATTAAACCAATAGTGCGCGGTATTGCACGGGATAATGATGCATTCAGCACCCGCATTTTCGAGAATTTTCATATATTGCAGCATTTTATCCAGCGGCGACGCGCTGTGCTGGAGAATGCATTGTGTCCTGTCAGGGATATCAGGAATAGAAACCGCAATCATCGGAATATGGTCTTGGTCCCGATAGGCTGGCGTGTTTTTGATCAGTTTTTGCATCGCATCGACGGTAGCACCCGGCCCCATACCGCCAAGAATTCCTACGAGACTATTCATGCTGTTAACCCTGTAGCATTATGAAATTAAAAGGATAATCGCACACTGCCGGGCAATGTGAATTGCTAAATTCCCATCTGCTATGTATGATTTGCATAACTATTGGCATCTCTATGCTTTTACTGGGTTTACGGTCTTCGGTGGAAAGCCTCTTTGTTGGCGATGTAGAACGTTGGTATAGGGAACGAAAACATGGCGCTGAGCGTTTTGAGTGAGGGACGATGCTGAATAATATCGAAACCAAGTGGCTCTATGATTTTATTGTGCTGGAAGAACACCGAAGTTTTACGCTGGCAGCCGAGAAGCGGAATATCTCTCAATCCTCATTCAGTCGGCGAATTCAGGCGCTGGAAGCCGCGGTTGGGTTTGATATTTTCGACCGTAGTGCGTTGCCACTACAGTTAACCGAGCAGGGACGCGTGTTCCACGCCTATATCCGTAATACGCTGGATGATTTGGAGTATCAGCTCAATAAGCTGCACGGCGGGGACAATTACAAGAATAAGATCACCATCGCCGCGGCGCATTCG
The DNA here is from genome assembly GCF_009931295.1 of Pectobacterium odoriferum. Taxonomy (NCBI): domain Bacteria; kingdom Pseudomonadati; phylum Pseudomonadota; class Gammaproteobacteria; order Enterobacterales; family Pectobacteriaceae; genus Pectobacterium; species Pectobacterium odoriferum. Next base: position 1,743,464 of record NZ_CP034938.1, read on the forward strand.
CTGTCGGTATTCATCATGCCGGAGCTGTTAAAAGACGTGCCGGACCCGCAGGAAAAAATCTTTTATGTCGAATCGATCGATGTCGATGAGGCGGTGCTGAATCTCAAAGAAGGACGCAGCGACTTCATTTTCTCATTCTACAATGAGGATCTGATGGGGGAGCCTTTCATGCACGAGAAGATACTGGAATCCCGGCTTTATCCGGTCTGCGCGTGTGATAGCGCAGGGAAGCCGCTGTTTGATGTCAGTGCCTCATCGGTGCCGCTACTCAACTATACCGAGACGAGCTACATGGGGCGTCAGGTCAGCCGTTACTTATCCAGCGTTGACAGCGATAAGTTTACGGTCAATTTCGTCTCTTCCATGAGCGACTTGCTCAAACGTATGACGAAGAAAGGTTATGGTATCGCCTGGCTGCCGGACTATTCCATTCAGGAAGAGCTGAAAAACAAAGAGCTGACGATCCTGAGCATGGAAAATGCCGTGATTCGCATGGGGGTTTATCTGTATCGCCTCGATGCACGGTTGAATGTGGCTTCTGAAAAATTCTGGCGTTACATGAAAGGGCTGTCATCGGCGTCTGGGCTATAAACGCCCTGACAATGTGGACGGGTAATGAGAGATAAAAAAATAGCGGCCCGAAGGCCGCTATAGATGAAACATTCACTCACTCAGCATTAGCTATTTTGCGTGGCCTGCTGAGGTTCCTTATAGGCAACGACTTCGTCGGCAGCCTCCTCCTCATCATCATCGTGGACGTCTTTTTCCAGACTGGCCACAACGGCGGTAGAGATACTGTTACCGATGACGTTAGTTGCGGTACGGCCCATATCCAGGAACTGGTCGATACCGATAATCAGCAGGATACCGGCTTCCGGCAGGCTGAACATTGGCAGCGTTGCGGCAACCACCACGATAGAGGCACGCGCTACACCCGCCATCCCTTTACTGGTGATCATCAGCGTCAGCAGGATCAGGATTTGTTCAGTGACGCTCAGGTCGATGTTGTAAGCCTGTGCGATAAACAGAATCGCAAAGGACTGGTACATCATAGAACCGTCGAGGTTGAACGAGTAACCGAGCGGCAGCACAAAGCTGGTGACTTTTTTCGGCACGCCGAACTTGGTCAGCGCTTCCATGGTTTTCGGATAAGCAGATTCACTGCTCGCCGTGGCGAAAGCCAGCATGGTCGGTTCACGAATCAGTTTCGCCAGTCTAACGATGCCTTTGCCCAGGAACAGGTAGCCAACCAGGAACAGAACGCCCCACAGTACGGCCAGACCGAGGTAGAACTCACCGATCAGTTTACCGAAGTCGTAAAGCAGACCCAGACCTTGCGTGGTAATCGCGGAAGCGATTGCGGCAAAGACAGCAATAGGGGCCAGCGCCATCACGTAGTCGGTCACGCGGAACATCACTTTGGTCAGTTCTTCGATCATGGAAATGATCGTGGTCGCGTGCTTGTTGTGGCCTTTTACATAGGCAAGCGCGGAGCCGAAGAACAGAGAGAACACCAGAATTTGCAGGATCTCATTGTTCGCCATCGCTTCTACGATACTTTTCGGGAAGATATGACTGATGAAGCTCTTAAGTGTAAAGCTGTCTGTGTTCAGGCCTGTCGCAACATGCTGTACGGGAATTTCGAGATTCATGCCCGCGCCAGGTTGGAACAGGTTGGCGAAGACCATACCGATAAGCAGGGAAATGAACGAGGCGCTGACAAACCAGATCATCGCTTTCATACCGATACGGCCAACGGCAGAAGAGTTTCCTCCCATGCTTGCCAGGCCGGAAACCAGCGTAGCGAAGACCAGCGGCGCGATGATCATTTTAATCAGGCGCAGGAAGATATCGGTAACCATGTTGAAATAAGATGCAATTTCTTTTGCTCGACCGCTGTCAAGATATTGATGGCAAGCCCAGCCGATTAATATTCCCAGGACGATAGCCAAGACTATCTGTACAAGTAACTTCTGCCTTTGCATATAAACCTCATGTTGATGAATTGATTCAGACAACACAATATTATTGCCGCGTGATGGTTGGTGCTTTCCCTGAATACACCAATCCCTCACCCGAACCTGTTATTGGGGTGTTGTGTCTGCTCGCCGATATTACAACGATTCTTGCTTTTTACATTTTTTTTCTGCGGATTGTTATGTAATTGTGATCTTTGTCATGCGAAAAATGCATGTCCATGTCACTTATAATGATAAATAGGGATGTGATGCGCAGATCGAATAAAACGGTATTTTTTCATTAATCTTTTATTAAACAATTGGTTGTATTATTTTTTTTGCCAAGGTAGCAGATGGGGTAAGGTGTTGAAGTAGTGTTGCTAATGATATGTGGCTATACATCAATAAAAAATATGGTGAATTACTTAAAGATTAAGTAAAAATAAAAGAACAATTAACGAAAACTTTATATACATGCCATTTTATAAAAAAATTAATTTTTTAATTATTTAAATCGTGACTTTTCTTTTGTGTTTAAGGGTTTGTTTTTGTATTATTGATTTAACGTTTAATTATTGCTCTATGTGTTTCTATTTGTAACTACCTGGGCGTTTCGAGTGTTTAAAATGGTGTTTTTTATTTTTTAAACATATGTTACTGATGATTTGAGACCTCGCTGCTGGTTATTTCACCGAAAAAGATCGATGCTCACTTTATCGTGGCACGCTTTTTCCAGATGCTTTTTCATCCACTCTGCCGCTGTTTCGATCTCTCCCTGTTGCAGGAAATCCAGAATTGCCAGATGCTCTGCAATCTGTTCCAATCGCTTGGGGTTGAAGGCTGGACTCCCTTGACGATATTCCACCAGACGCCGTAATTGATTGATTCGTTGCAAACTATGGTGGGCGAAGCGGTTGCCGCTACAGGCAAGCAGCGTTTCATGAAAGTGCGTATTGGCATCAAACATTTCATGTGGTGTGAGCGTCAGGTAACCCCCATTGAGAATGTCTTCCTGCTGCTTACGGCAGGCGCTGAGCGTGTGCTGATCGATACGAAACTGCGGCGACAGCAGACTGACTGGCTCGACCAGCAGGCGGAAAGTAAAACTTTCCTCATAGGCCGTGACGGAATCGATAATCGGCGTGGTTCGCCAGCCTTGGCCAGTACGGAACTCAAGCCAACCTTCCTGTTGAATACGCGTCAAAACGTTACGCAGTACGGAGCGGGACACCTGACATTCACGCATCAGATCCACTTCTGAAAACTGCTCTGGCAACCGACGGGAAAGGCGCATATCAACAATCTTCCGGTAGAGCGGTTCTTCGCTGCTGGCGGCTAACTCGGTGACCAGATGCCCTAATTCATCGGCATGGCGATCAAGATAAAACCCTCGGTTGCGGTGGTAATGCAGCATGCCTTTTTCCGTTAGATACAGCAGTGCGACTTTGACCGGCGTGCGTGAGGCGTTCAGTACCTGCGCCAGCGACGATTCGATCAGATGAGCGCCGGGCGGCAGCTGTTCGCGGCGAATGTAGGCGACAATCTGTCTGACAATCCTTGTCTGTAGGGGAGTTAAAGCCATGGCTATCCTGCTATGTCGGTTAGGGGCAATGTCGGTTAGGGGGTTACGAGGAATCTTTATATTCTTGTCAGCAAGGCTTCCCTGCTAGCAAAGCCTGCTCCGGCCTGACCGGAGCAATCTTGATTTACTGGTGATAGAACGGAAATGCGCCGAAGACAATACCACCGACCAGCAGCGATAGGCTGACAAAAATCGCCCATTTGATTGCAAAGCGTTGGTGATCGCCGATGTCCACTTTTGCCAGACTGACCAGCAGGTAGAGCGACGGCACCAGCGGGCTAAGCAGGTGGAACGGCTGTCCGACAATCGACGCTCGGGCGATCTCCTCTGGGGTAATACCATAATTGACCGCCGTCTGGGCGATAACGGGTAAGATTCCGAAATAGAACGCGTCGTTGGACATCAAAAAAGTAAACGGCAGGCTAATGAGCGCGGTGAACACCGCAAGATACGGACCGAAACTTTCTGGTATCACCTGCAATAGGCTCTTCGCCATGGCATCCACCATGCCCGTACCGGATAAAATGCCGGTGAAAATCCCAGCGGCGAAAATAAGTGATGTCACTGCTAGCACGTTAGCGGCGTGTGAGCCGATCCGCGCTTTTTGCTCCTCCAGCTTGGGATAGTTGAGCATGACGGCGATAGCGAAGCCGACCATAAACAGCACCTGAATAGGCAGAAGGCCGATTACCAAAAACACCAGAAGCAGGGTGGTCAGAATAAAGTTAGGCCAGAACATTTTAGGGCGGCGGTTAGCGTCGCTTTCTTCGTCGCTGCCGTTGCCCAGATTGATAGAAGCATTCTGGAAGCTGCTGACATCAATGATGCCTAGCCGTTTGCGTTCCTGTAGACCCAGAAAAACGGCCACGCCGACCAGCGTCAGGCTGGCTAAAATAATCGCCGGGAGCATGGGGAGGAAAACGTCCAGTGCATCAACGCGCAATGCGGCAGCCGCGCGCGCTGTGGGGCCGCCCCACGGAGAAAGGTTCATCACGCCGCTGGCGATGTTCACCAGACAGGTCAACCCCAGCACGTTCATCCCCAACCGCTGATAGAGCGGCAGGAATGCGGCAATCGCGATCATATAGGTCGTTGTACTGTCACCGTCCAGCGCGACCATTAAGGTTAACACGGCGGTGCCGACCAACACTTTCAACGGATCGCCTTTAACCAGACGGAGAATGAAGCGAACCAGCGGATCGAACAGGCCTGCATCGATCATGACACCGAAGTAGAGAATAGAAAACGTCAGCATAACGCCCGTTGGAGCCAGCGTTTTGATGCCGTCCAGCATCATCGCGCCTAGCCCCTGATAGAAACCTGCCGCCAGTGCGAACAGTGTAGGGACAAGAATTAGCGCGATAAGCGCAGACATTCGTTTGGTCATGATCAGGTACATAAAGCAGATGACCATAGAGAAACCGAGAATAGTGAGCACAGTGAATCTCCTGTTTTTTATTATATTCTGAATAACTTACTGCCTTTCTTTCGGCAAATTTGGGGTGCTAAAAGCCGTGCGGTTTTTTATAACCACATATCGAAAGGGATGAAATCAGGTTATTTCCCGACGTCAGCGACGTTCAGGGGAATACGAATGAAAGACGGGAGTTAGCTTCCGGGGTCGATACGAATAATAAATGACAGATAATGAGGAAGCGATAAGGCAACAGTAATCGGTAACATAAACGACCTCTATGCGAGCAATAATAATATTCCTTTTATCCCCACTCGTTTTCATCTAACCGATTGTTTAATAATTATTTTGATCGAATTGATAACTACCGCTACAGGGGGCTCTTTTTGTTAAAAACAAATTAAAGCATTGTAAAATGAAACGCAAATTGCGCTAAATTGGAATAAAAAACAATCGGGTTGAGGGAAGGGCGGTGATAGCCAACATAATTTTAAAAAATAAACAGAGGTGTGAAAATTTAATTTCTGTGTAGAAGTTTATTATCGATTAACGGAAATTTATCCGTTTTCATTAATGAAATTTTACAAGATGAGGTGGGGAATAAAGGCATTATCGGCGAGGAAGGTTAAACGGTGTCTAAACCATCCGTATTTCCTAAGCCGCCACGGCTTTTACCTGACGGCTTAGGCTCGCGGCGGCTTAGGTAAGGGAGATTAGCTGACGTTTTCTGCGGTGCTGCGCAGTCGATCTTTCAGGTGGCTGTATTCCTGCTGTACATAGTTCTCTGCTGCCTGCTGATCGTCAATGGCTTCCAGCTTCACGGCGCAGTGTTTGTATTCCGGTGTTTTGGATACCGGATCGAGATGATCCAGCGTCAGTTCATTGCAGGCACCGATCCACCACTGGTAGGTCATATAGACGGCACCTTTATTAATGCGTTCGCTGACGGCAACGCGAGAGATCACCTTGCCGCGTCGTGACGAGATCCAAGCCAACTGCTGATCGTGGATGCCTAAACGCTCGGCGTCATAGGGGCTAACCTGCACGTAGCCCGGTTCATCCGCCAGCGTTTGTAATGCGGTGCAGTTGCCCGTCATGGAACGGCAGGAGTAATGGCCTACTTCACGCACGGTGCACAAGACCAGCGGGTAATCTTCATCCACCAGCTCCATAGGCGGTCGCCATTCGGCTGTGAGCAGCAGGCCTTTCCCACCGGGACGATCGAAGTGGTTGCCTGCGTACAGCCACGGCGTGCCGGGGCTGTCTTCCGTCGGGCACGGCCACGGCACATAACCCAGTCCCGCCATTTTCTCGTAGGTTGCGCCGTAATACAGCGGGCAGAGCTGCCGTAGCTCGTCCCAGATCTCCTGTGTGTTGTTATAGTGCATCGGATAGCCGAGTGCTGTTGCCATCAGGCTGATGATTTCCCAGTCGGGTTTGACATTGCCCTGTGGTTCCACGGCTTTATAAAAGCGCTGGAATCCCCGATCAGCAGCGGTATAGACCCCTTCGTGCTCGCCCCAGGAGGTCGCAGGTAAAATCACATCGGCAATCGCCGCGGTCTTGGTCATGAAGATGTCTTGTACGATCAGCAAGTCCAGCTCGTTGAATGCATCACGCAGCATCGACAGATCCGGTTCGGTTTGCAGCGGGTCTTCGCCCATCACGTAATTGGCTCGAATTTTCCCTTCTTTAATTTTGTGCGGGAGGTCGGTTAGCGAGTAGCCAATTTTGTCGGAGAGTTCAGGCACGCCCCAGGCATCGGCAAATTTCGCTAGCACCGCTTTATCCGTGACTTTTTGATAACCGGGGAACATATTGGGCAGCGCACCCATATCGCAGGCGCCCTGTACATTGTTCTGCCCACGCACTGGCCCGACGCCCACGTTCGGACGCCCCAGATTCCCGGTCAGCAGGGCTAGGCCGGACAGCCCTTTGACCACATCAACGCCTTGGCCCCATTGTGTCACGCCCATTCCCCAGAGAATGGTGGCGGACGGCGCGGCGGCATAGATTCGCATCGCGTCGCGAATCAATTTCGGCGACAGGCCAGTGATGTCGGCGACATACTCCGGCGTATATTTCGCGACGGTCTGGCTGAATTCCTCGAAGCCTTCGGTATGGCGGGAGACGTACGCTTTATCGTAGTGGCCTTCGTTGATCAGCACGTTAGCGAACGCGTTGACCAATGCCATGTTGGAGCCATTTTTCAACGGCAGCCACAGATCGGCGATGCGGGCGGTTTCAATATGGCGCGGATCGCACACGATGATTTTTGCCCCGCGCGCTTTAGCTTTCAGGATTCGACGTGCCACGATGGGATGTGAGTCTGCGGCGTTGTAGCCAAAAATCAGGATGCAGTCAGTTTTTTCGATTTCGCAGATAGAGTTACTCATTGCGCCGTTGCCCAGCGTAACCTGTAGCCCAGCCACTGAAGGGCCGTGGCAGAGTCGAGCGCAGCAGTCGACGTTATTATTCCCGGTGACCGCCCGAGCAAATTTCTGCATCACATAATTGGTTTCATTACCGGGGCCGCGTGACGAGCCGGTGTGCATAATCGACTCGGCGCCGTATTTTTCTTTAATCGCCTTCAGTCGGGAACTGGCGAAATCGATAGCGTCACCCCAGGATACGGCCTCAAAGGGCGCGCCTTTCTGACGTCGAATCAGCGGCTGCTTTAAACGCGGCGTCAGAATTTTCGTGTCGTTGAGAAAATCCCAACCGTAATAGCCTTTCAGGCACAGTTCACCTTCATTGGTGACGCCGTTTGCCCCTTCCGCACCAACCACTTTGCTGTTCTCTACCAGCAGGTTAATTTTGCAGCCTGACCCGCAATACGGACAGACGGTAAGCACTTTCTGCATGATTATTCTCCAAAGCCGAGTCTTGGATCGTAAGAACTGCATTCCTGCGGCAGGCTGTTGATGCAGTCATCTAACCTTCGATAATCACCGATAAAGAAAATTAATTTACTGATCGTGGTCATGCTCAGCGTGTGACAAATCGCTCTAACGCGTTGAGTGCCGCGACCTTTTCCCATAGGACATTTGTCTGGAAAATAGGTTATCGCGTATTCATCCTCTTTATCCGTTAATGCCTATACTGTTTTTGACGATATTAACTCTATGTGTCACCGATGAGGCTCGGGTAGCCATGCCTGTCGGCTGTTTAAAACAACGGAAATTGGCATCTCAAGGAAGATAACGCATTCTATTCGTTAATTTTTTGAGCTAGATTTCCCATCTAATGGGGCATGAATCAGGGAATTCCAGAACGTCTGTTCGATCGCGTGGGATAAGGGCGCGAGACAACGGGCGGCACCGTCATGAGTAAAAAGTAAATACTTTTCCGACAGAGCGTGCGGGCGGGAAATATTTGTTAACGTCGCGGAGTGCATTATGGAATTTCTAAGAAATGTCAGCATAAAAATAATGGTGCTGCTCATAGTGGCTTCCCTGCTAGTGGCGTGGGGAGTGGCATCAGGATTCAGTCTTTACTCGCTTTATCAGGTCACGAATTTGCTTGATAAAAGTGAGACTCAGCGAAAAACGTATTCCCATCTGGTCTATGGAACCGATCAATATTTTCGGGCCGTAACTCGTATGGAAAGAACGATGGATTACTTGCAGCGTAACGAGCCAGAAAACGCCAAAAAGACGTTGGAAATGGCACAGGTTGCGTTAAAAAATACCAAGGATTCGCTGGATAAATTCCAGGCAGCGGAACACGTTGGCGTCGAATCAGCCACGGTTGAGGCGGTAGAAAAAACGTGGAGCACTCTGATTGCTACCGCGATTGATCCGATGAATGCGGCGCTACAACGCAATGATTACGAAGGATTTCGACAGATATTTCGCTCTGTTTATCCCCCCATTAGCCTGACGTTTGGCGAAGACATTAAACGCTATTCGGACAGCATTACCGCCGCCTCGTTGATTCCAAGCGTGAATGAACACAATACCCAAAATCGTAATTCGTTAATTGCTGTGATGGTGATTGGCCTCATCGTGTTGATTTTCACGGAATACTATTTGAGGAACTATCTGGTTATCCCGATTTCAGTGCTCAAATCTCATTTGGCACAGCTCACGGCGGGCCGCTTAGGCTGTGAGCTGGCGGAATTTGGCAAGAACTGTGCTGGGCGGTTGATTCCCGATATCAAGCGATTGCAGAAAAGTTTGCGTGATACGGTGACGGTCATCCGGCAGAGCACGACGGAAATCAACAACGGGACGTCGAGCATTAAGGATGGCAACGATAACCTGTCCAGCCGCACGGAACAGCAGGCCGCGGCATTGCAACAGACGGCGGCCAGTATGGAAGAGATTAGCTCCACGGTGCGACAAACCACTGACCATGTGCATCAGGTGCGTAAGCTGGCGAAGGAGGCGGCGGAGACGGCGCAAAAAGGCGGGAATATCAGCACCAGCGTGATGACGACGATGGATGGTATAAGCGCCAGTTCCCGACAAATTTCCGATATTACCTCGGTGATTAACAGCATCGCCTTCCAGACCAATATTCTGGCGCTGAATGCGGCGGTTGAAGCCGCGCGGGCGGGAGAGCAAGGGCGAGGATTTGCCGTGGTAGCTGGTGAAGTTCGTACACTGGCGCAGCGCAGTGCGCAGGCGGCGAAAGAGATTGAGGCGCTGATTGCGGAATCGGTTTCGCGCGTTGAAACCGGCGCAGGGCAGGTTCGACAGTCCGGTGAAGCGATGACGGCCATTATCGCTTCCATTTCGCATGTTAACGATCTGATTGGTGAAATCGCGGCGGCAACGGATGAGCAAACGCGCGGCATTACGCAGATTAGTCAGGCGGTGCACGAAATGGACAGTGTTACGCAGCAGAACGCGACGTTGGTGATGCAATCAGCGGAAGCGGCTGCGCGTCTGGATGAACAAACCAGCGAGCTGTCTGCCGTGGTGGATGTGTTCGATCTGGAATCAGATTGCGATCCAACAATGTCTTTTTCCCGTCAGGCGATCGCTACCCCCGTCCATCGTGCGGTTGGGCAGGGTTCTACGCCGCTACTGTCGGCACAGGGTCGCAACGGCGAGGGATGGGAAAAATTCTGATCCGCAGCGGGTTAAATACGCGACAGACGTTGAACGTAAGATAGCCCATGAGGCTGGCGACGAACTGGGAGGAAAGGAATCTCCCCGGTTCTGTTGATCGCGGGTTATCGCTTGGATGCTTGGTTTACTTAAATGCGGCGTTTACTTGAATGGCTAGGGTGAGTTGCCCAAAAATGACGATGAAACGCGTAACAGTGACGCATGTAATACCTTGGATTACAGAGAGAAAATGGCATTTCTCTCTGTAAACCTGATTGTGTTAATGTAAAGAAATGCCATTTTAAGACTGGGGTCTCCAACCTTTTAACACGTCAATTGAAATAATGGCATAATTATTGCTTTGTTTTTTGTGGCGATTTTTACCGTTTTTTAGATCATAAAACCGTACTTTTCTGGGGTTATATAAATAAAACGGTTTTTTTTGGCATTAAATTGAATCTGAAACCATTTGTTACACACTAAAGTGATTGTTGCTCATGTTTTCGTGACGTAAATCAAGACAGATTACGGCTTCAAAGTGATAATAAGAATAAATATCATTTGTGCTTCATTACTCGCTTATGTCTATCTGGCAAAAAACGCTTCTCGTGTTGTGTTGGCTGTTTAGCTGTTCAGCGGCAGTTGCCGCGACCGATTACGCCTCATTTATTCAAGATATCGAAACCCGGCTGGATAAAACGGCTCAGCTCTATGAGCAGCAAAAGCCGGATGAGGCCCGCACTGAAGTTCAGATGGCCTATTTCGAGGTGTTTGAAAACCTTGAAGGCCCGATCCGCATCAACATTTCCGCGCAAAAAAGCTATCAGTTAGAGGCTACGTTCGGTGAAATTCGCCGCATGATTGGCGAAGGAAAGCCGCAGGCCGAGGTACAGGCAAAAATCTCCTGGCTGAAGGGCGAACTGGATGCCGTTCTGCCCGTACTGTCGGAAGGGCACAAGCTGGTCGCACAGGAGCAGCACGGTGCCTATGACAACACCGATATTGCGCCGTACTGGCAGCAGAGTTTCAAAATCATCGATGACCAGCTCGCGCTAGCCGTGACGGAATATCAGGCCGGCGATTACAAAAAGGCTAGCCAGAGCGTGCAGCAGGCGCATTATCAGGGCTTTAAAAACTCTGAAATGGAGATGTCGGTCAGGCAGAATCGCTCGGCGCAGCAGGCGGCTTCCATTAATCAACAATTCTCCGCGCTGATTACATTAGCCAGCCAGCCCGATCAACTGACCGATGTTGCCTATCGGGTCACCACGCTGTTGCAGGATATCGAAGATGCCTTGCCGGGGTTGCCAACAACGCGTGACAGCCAGCAGGTAACGGCGACATCTACCGCGAACGCGGATACTGGTGCGGTGCCGGATGCGAACTGGGCGAACGTCGCCGACGATATCAATCAGGCCATTGCCGCTGCGATCGCGCAGTACCGTCAAGGCCAGGTCAAACCCGCCATCATGGCGGTGCAGGACACCTATTTCGATCTGTTTGAAGCCACCGGCATGGAGAACAAAATTGGTTCTCGCGATGCGGCGTTCAAATCGACGCTGGAAGGCTATTTCACCCGTCTGGTGAGCCTGATGAACGCCAAACAGCCTGCGGAGCAGCTGCAAGGGCAGGCAGACGCGTTGCAGCAGGAACTGGCGAAGGCCGTGACCATGCTGGGCGACGGCGGCGAAACCCACTGGAGCCTGTTGATCTACAGCCTGCTGATTATTGTGCGCGAAGGTCTGGAAGCCTTGCTGATTGTGGCGGCGATCGTGGCCTATCTGGTGAAAAACAATCAGCAGGACAAGCTGCCGCTGATTCGCCAGTCGGTTTATGTCGCGCTGCTGTGTAGCGTGATTACCGCCGTCATTTTCCAACTCGTGTTCACCCATTCCGGTGCCAGTCGTGAGCTGCTGGAAGGCATTACGATGCTGATCGCTGTGGTGATGCTGTTCTTCATGAGCTACTGGCTGTTATCCAAAGTGGAAGCGCGGCACTGGAAAGCCTATCTGGAAGGTAAGCTGTCCCATTCGCTAAGCAGCGGCTCCATGATCGGCCTGTGGCTCACCAGCTTTCTGGCCGTGTATCGCGAAGGCGCAGAGACGGTGTTGTTCTATTACGCGCTGGTCGGTGATGCCAGCAGCATGGCGGGACACCTCTCCATTCTGGCTGGGTTTGCTATCGGCTGTGTGATCCTGCTGATCGCCTACTTCGTGATGCGCTACACCATTGTCAAACTGCCACTGAAGCCGTTCTTCATGTTTACCGGCTGCTTTATGTACCTGATGGCGTTTGTGTTCGCGGGTAAAGGCGTGTTGGAACTGATCGAAGGCAAACTGTTTGAACCAACGTTGCTGACCGGCGTGCCGGAAATCACCTGGTTGGGGATTTATCCTTATGTGGAGACGCTGATTCCACAGGGTGTGCTGGTGGGCGCGGCGCTAATCGCCCTGTGGGTGATGCGGCGCAGGGCGTCTGCCGTCTGATAAAGAAGGCATCCGACGTTAATGTAATACTGGAAGCAATATACCCGTCATACTTCAAGTTGCTTGTGCGTTGGCTGCCCTTGCTTACCCCAGTCACTGACTTGAGTAAGTTCCTGGGGATTCGCGCAGTTGCCGCGTTACAAGGCCATAAATAGGCCTTGCCCTAAAGGGTCAACGCAAAGCGTTGTTCAAAACGCTAACGTTTTGTCACGCAACTCGAATTATTTAGGGTATAAGAGCAGCAAATAACCATAACAACCCCAATCGCTTAGCGAATTAAGCGAAGAGGGACGACTGAGATGAGGATGGGTTTGATGAATATGCAAAAAAGTCTGATTGCGGGTGCCGTTATTGCCGGTATTTTCACTGCACCTGCCGCGCTGGCATTTAAAGAATATCCAGCGGGTGAGCCGGTTTCCATGAACGAAATGGAAATTGCCGCTGTTTATCTGCAACCTATCGACATGGAACCGCGTGGGATGGGCCTGCCTGCCGCGAAAGCAGACATCCATTTGGAAGCCGATATTCACGCCGCTGAAGGTAACAAGAATGGCTTCGGTGCCGGTGAGTGGATGCCGTTCCTGACCATCGCGTACACCTTGACCAACACCGATACCGGTGCAAAGCAGGAAGGTACCTTCATGCCGATGGTTGCCAGCGATGGTCCGCACTACGGCGCGAACATCAAAATGATGGGCGTGGGCAACTACAAAGTAACTTACCACATCGATCCGCCATCAAAAGCCGGTATGCACCGTCACACCGATGGTGAGACGGGCGTAGGCCGCTGGTGGAAACCGTTTGATGTCAGCTTTGACTTCAAATACGTCGGCTTAGAATAAGGTCTTCTGTCCGCGATGTTCTGTCGCGGCCATGTTCACGCTTCTGCGGGCACACTTTTGTTGCCCGTAGAATCGGTGATTTTCCGGCCCGCGTGCTGATGCCACCCGGCATCGCGCTCAACCGACGCACCTGCAACTTGAAAGGTGACGGGTATATATGAATTTTTTTATCACGACCCTCCAATCCTTCCTGCCGATAGCGCTATTGCTGGGGCTGAACTGGAGCCATCGTTCCACGCCGACAGTCAGATCGCTGGGTTGGATCACGCTGCTGGCGCTGTTTGCCGGGACGTTTATTGGCGTACATTTTCCTAACGGGCAAGCGTTTCTGCTGGGATTTACGGCGCTTCAAGCGCTTGCCTTGATCCTGTTCCTGGCCTGTCAGTGTTTTTCCCACCCGCGTCTTGGCTATCTGTGGCAGGCGCTGTTGGTAGCGGGAGCGGCGGTGCAGTGGGGCAACGATCCCAATCTGACCGCGCTGACAACCACCCATGTGGTGAATACCGATCTGCTGCTGAATTTCAGCGCGGTGCTGCTGGCGTTTGGCTGGCTGGTGTTCTGTGCCGCGCTGTGCGGCATGATTGTGCGCCGCATTCGTTTACTGCGCTGGCCGCTTCTGGCGCTGTTGGTTGCACTTCTGCTGTTGCCGATAAGCGGTAATCTGCTGCTGCTGTTGATGAAATTACAGGCGCTGGGGCTCACCAAGCCGCGCCTGAGCTATGTGGCGCACGTCACCAACAGCGCGTATTTATTAAATTACCTCAGCGCATTGTTCATGGCGGCGTTGGCTGCCGGGCTGGTTTGGCCGCTGCGGCATGCGCGTCGCCAGATGCTGGCCACGCATGAGGCGATTGAAAAGCGTAAAGCGACAGCAGGCTATCGCACGCTGCGCCGCACGCTGCTGTCGACGGTCACTGCGTTATTGGTGGTGGCGTTGGCCCAGCTTTATTGGGATAAGGTCGCGTCGCAGCCGCCTCGCCTGTCGGAAGCACAGCCCGTGACGCTGGCGGCCGATGGCAAAGTACATATTCCGATTGAGCAGGTGCGCGATGGCAAGCTGCATCGCTTTGTGTGGATTGCCGATGATGGCAAGGCCGTGCGCTTTTTCATCATTAACCGCTATCCCGATCGCCTGCGTCTTGGCGTAGTGTTTGACGCCTGCCTGCTGTGCGGCGATCAGGGCTACGTGATGGAAGGCAATCAGGTGATTTGTGTCGCCTGCGGCGTGCATATTTTCATTCCTTCTATCGGGAAGGCGGGCGGCTGTAATCCGGTGCCGATTGAAGGTTGGAGCAACGACGATAATGAGCTGGTGATTGGGCGAGCGTCACTGGCGGCAGGCACGAATTACTTCTCGACGGTGGTGTCGATGGACGTTATCGATCCGGTTGATGGCTCCAAACTCACCAACGTGAACGCGGAACATAAATATCGCTACGGCGGTAAAACCTACTTCTTCTCGTCGGAGGCCAACTACAACCGCTTCCGCGAAAGTCCCGCGAAATTTGCCACTGCCAAAGCGGCGGCTGGCGAGCAGGCTGAGGAGGAATAATCATGCTGTGGCGACTGTTACGTCAGTCCTGGCGCAGAAATATTCGGCGTAAATCGCTGGCGGTGCTGACCGTGTTTTTGGCGGCGGGGTTGATTTCCGCACTGCTAGCGGTGTCCATCGACATCGGCGACAAAATGGCGCGTGAGCTGAAGTCCTACGGCGCGAATATTTTGATTGAGCCAGCAGGGCAAGCGGCGCTACCCGCGCTGTTTGGCGAACGCGGTAATCCGCTGGAAGGGCAGGATTTCCTCGATGAGGCTGAGCTGCCGAACATCAAAGATATCTTCTGGCGCAATAACATTGTCGGCTTTGCGCCGCTGCTGAGCGGTGATGTCGAGATCAAGGGTCAGCCGGTTGCCGTGCTGGGCACCTTCTTTTCTCAGCCTGTTGCGGTGCCGGATGAAGAAGACTATCGCTCGGGACAAATGACCGTTAGCCCCTACTGGCAGGTGGCGGGACAGTGGCCGCAGGAACCGGTGACGACGGAAAATGTGGCGCAGACGCTGGTAGGAAAACAGCTGGCGGCGCAAACGGGCTGGAAAGTCGGGGATAAACTCGCCTTGCACGGCGCAAAAGGGGACGCAACGGTAGAGGTTAGCGGCATTCTGAGCAGCGGCGGTGATGAAGAAAGTCGTCTGGTGATGCCGCTGGCAACGGTGCAATCGCTGCTGGGGCTGGCTGGTAAAATTCAGGCCATCCGCGTGTCAGCGCTGACCGTGCCGGAAAATGAACTGTCGCGGCGGGCGCGGGAAAATCTGGAAGCGCTGAATGCCGAAGAGTATGACCTCTGGTACTGCACCGCGTATGTCTCTTCGATTGCACATCAGTTGGAAGAAGCGATTTCTGGCTCGGTGGTGCGTCCTATCTGGCAGGTCGCCGCGTCGGAAGGCGTCGTGATCGACAAGATCCAACTGCTTCTGGCGGTGGTGACTTTCGCCGCGCTGGTGGCGGCAGCGATGGGGATTGCCTCGCTAATGACTAGCACCATTATGGAACGGGCCAAAGAGATCGGGCTGATGAAAGCGCTGGGGGCGCGCCAGTGGCAGATCATGCTGCTGTTTTATCTCGAAGCCGCGCTGAGCGGTCTGGCCGGTGGTGTCGCGGGCTGTGTTGCAGGCTGGGGGCTGGCGAAAGCCATTGGCCTGATGCTATTCGGCGTACCGTTGAGTTTTGCGTGGATCGTTATCCCCTGTGTGTTGGTGATCTCGATGCTGATTGCCATCATCGGAACGTGGTTCCCGGCGCGCCGGATTGCCAAACTGTATCCAGTGGAGGTGCTGTATGGGCGCTAATGGCTGGATGAACAGCATGTTCTGGCGGCTGGTGTTTCGCGCACTGCGACTGCGTATGCAGCGCGTCAGCGTCGTGTTCGCTGCGCTGATGGTCGGGGCGGCGATTGTGACGGCGATGTCCGCCGTCTATTTCGATATCAACGCCAAGATGAGCCAGGAACTACGCACCTTCGGCGCGAATTTTTATATTGGGCCAGCGCGAGGCAATACGATTCCACAAAGCACGTTTCAGCCGATTATCGACAACGCACCCGCTGGGTTGATCAATGCGTCCAGCCCTTATCTGTACGGTATGGCGCGTACGGAGCTGGAGAAAGTGGTGCTGATGGGCGTGTGGTTCGAATCGCTGCGGCAGTTGGCACCGTACTGGCAGGTCACAGGTAACTGGATTGGCGTCAGCTTCGATGACCGTAACGCCATGATCGGGGTGAAGCTGGCGGAGCGGTTGAATGTCAAAGTCGGCGACAGCATCACACTGGTGGGCGACGGCGGGAAGCAGCGGTTGCAGATCAAAGGCATCGTAGAATCCGGCGATGCGACGGACAACATGCTGATCGTGAATCTGGATCTGGCGCAAAAGTGGTTGGATAAAGAGGGCGCGATCAGTAATGCGCTGCTGAGCGTCAGCAACGATCTGGGGCAGGTCGATCGCTTCGCTGCCCAACTTCAGCAGCAGTATCCGCAGTTGGAGATCCGCCCGATCCTGAAGGTGTCGGCGTCGGAAGGCCAGGTGCTGAATAAAATCAAAGGGTTGATGGGGCTAGTATCAGCGGTGATCCTCGTGCTGTCTTCCCTGTGTGTAAATACGACGCTGATGGCGATTGTCGGTGAACGTGCCCGCGAATTTGCGCTACAGAAGGCGCTGGGCGCGAGCGGACGAGACATCATCCGGCAGATGCTGGCGGAAACCGGCATCATTGCACTGGCGGCCGTGGTGTGCGGTTCGCTGCTGGGGTATCTGCTGGCTCAGGTGCTGGGGATGGCCGTATTCAACGCGACGATCTCGCTGCGGTTACCGGTGTTCCCGCTCACGCTGGTGCTATCGTTATTGGTTGCTGCCGTTGCGGCGGTGGTTCCCACTCGGCGGGCGATCTACGTCGAACCAGCCAAAGTCTTGAAAGGAGAGTAACTCGATGTCTGTAGAAGTGAACGCGCAGGAAGGGGCGCAGGCAGCGGAGGCGGTGATTGAAACTCGCCAGCTCTATAAACGCTTTGGTCAGGTTACCGCGCTGGAGAACATCAATATCCGTATCGCGCGCGGCGAGTTTGTCGCCATCATGGGCGCGTCCGGTTCGGGTAAAACCACGCTGATGAATATTCTCACCTGTCTGGATACGGTGAGTGAAGGGCAGGTATTGCTGGATGGCGTCGATGCCGCTGGGCTGGATGAAGAAGGGCGACGCCAGTTCCGTGCCGATAAGATCGGTCTGGTATTCCAGCAGTTCCACCTGATTCCATTTTTGACCGCGCTGGAAAACGTAATGTTGGCGCAGCACTACCATAGCGTGGTGGATGAAGCGGCGGCGCAGTGTGTGCTGGAACAGGTTGGGCTGGCGCATCGCGTCGATCACTTACCGAGCCAGCTTTCCGGCGGTGAGCAGCAGCGCGTGTGTATCGCTCGTGCGCTGGTGAATGAGCCTCCGGTGATTTTCGCCGATGAACCGACGGGGAATCTGGATGAAGAGAATGAACAGCGGGTACTGGATCTGCTGAAAGATCTGCATCGGCAGGGGCGCACCATTGTGATGGTGACGCACAATCCTGAGTTAGGTCGGTTTGCTGACCGCATTATCCGCCTGCAACACGGTAAGTATTTTGGTGAAGAGGTGAATCATCATGAAATGGCGTAACGCGATTACCGCGCTGTGTCTGCTGGGCGCAGCGGCGCTGAGCGGCTGTAAGGAAGAACAGGTTAGCGTCGGATCACAGGCACCAGCGCTGGCGGCCTACGATCTGGCAGGGCAGCAAGTGGACCTGTTGAGCTGGCAGGGCAAAAGCGTGTACCTGAATTTCTGGTCGTCGGGCTGTGGTGGCTGCATGATTGAAATGGGCGCACTGGAGAAGCTGAGCAAGGAATATGGCGATAAAGTGGTGGTGATTGCGGTTAACACCGACCCTGACAGCGTGGATATCACGTCGATGCTGGCGCACCACAAGGTGACCTATCCGGTGGTGCGCGATCAGTTGGGCATTACCAAAGAGCGCTATCAGGTCAGCGGCACGCCAACTTCATTTATTATTGATGCGAACGGCAAGGTGACCGATCAGCATCAGGGCGCAAGGGATGAAGCACAACTCACTGCGCTGTTTCAGAAACTGGCAAGCCGGACATAGATACCGACGAATACCTAATGTTGGCACTTAAGCGTGGATTTACTCGCTTAGTTCCTGTGCTCGCCCTTACGGGCTGCCACAAATGGCATTTAAAATGCGTCTGCATTTTATAGGGGAAACACGGTGATGAGGTTCCCAGTAGGGATACCTCGCACCGTGGTAGTCCTCGGTATCTCGTTTCTTAAACGATCGTCAATTAGAACATGAAGACTGGCTTGTCTTATTTTCTTATTCCCTCTCACTCGGTTCTTGATACCGGTACCTGAACTTCCACAACTACAGGTTCCGGTTTCACTCGCATGGCGTAGATCACCCCGACAATCAGGCAGGTGATGCCACAGAGCGTCAACAACGGTGGCCAGGATTGCCGAATAATGAAGGCATAGGCCAGCCCTGCCAGCGTTTCAAACACAATCAGCGGGCCGACCAGTACCGTTGGCAGACGTTGGCTGGCTTCATTCCAGAACAGTGTGCCGATCCACGAACAAAATAGGCCAATCGCAATCATCAACGGGATGAAAACCTCGGGCCGTGGGCCGAACGGCTGCGTAAATGTGTTATCCGTCAGCGCCAGATGACCACACACCAGCATATACCCCAGCAGCGCCAGCGGTAGCGTGACCAGTCCCTGCGCTGTAGCCCAGGTGGTCGGCGTATTTCCTTTGTGGTCACGCAGCCAGCGGGCGTTGCGTAGCGGATACCACGTCCAGCAAATGACCGCGCAAAACGCCATCGCAATGCCGCTGGCATAACGCCATAAATCGAATTCGGCGGTGGTTCCTTTCAGTTCGGCAATATTGACGCAGACCAGTCCGGTGGCAATCAGCAATAGCGAGGGGAGAAGTCGACGCCAGGCCACGCGACCATCGTGCTTGCTATACAACACATTTGCAGTCACGGAAATCACCACGGGCAGAGTACCTATAATCATCGTCGAGATCGGTGCACCCGTGCGCTGAATCGCGCTGGCGAGCAAGAAGTAGTACAGCAGGTTACCGATAACCGTGAGTTTCGTGGCTTCCAGCCAGTCGCTGCGGGTTAACTGGCGCAGGCGACGGCGATCGAGCCAAGCTAGCGGCAGGGCAATCAGCCCAAAAGCCAGATAGCGTCCAGTGGACTGCAAGGCAGCAGAATAGTCCGGTACGAGCAGCGGCCCAACGAAAATTAGCCCCCACATCAATCCGGCGGCAAGCGCAAATAAAATCCCAATCAGCATGATAAACCCGTTTGTTCACAACATTTCATCGCGCCAGTCTAGGGAGAGTCGACAACGAATTATTGTAGGATATTGCTGTTTGTCATCGGCAGTGGTTAGCGCTGGGTCGGATACACCTGCTTTTGGTAGCGAATGGGCGTGACGCCATAGCGCTGGGCAAAGGTGCGAGTCAGATGCGCCTGATCGGTTAACCCGACGGCGACGGCGACATGGGCGGCCGCCATACCGTGCGTCAGCATCTGCTTGGCCTCATATAGTCGAATCGCCATCAGCATCTGGTGTGGTGTGACATGAAACTGGGCTTTGAACTGGCGCAGGAAGTGGTACGGGCTGAGGGAAACCAGCGCCGCCAGCTCTTTTAAGGTAATCGTATGGGCAAAGTTTTCCCGTAAGTAAGCCTTCACCACATCAAAGCGATGGAACGGTTCAATAATCTGACGTTGTGCAATACGTGCGTGAGGCCGGAAAAGCGCAATCAGCGACAGCAGCAGGCTTTCACTCGCCAAGGGATCGGTTGTTTGCCACATGGCGGCCAGCGTCATCGCCAGTTGACGTGCAGTAGTGGGATCGTGGCGCACGACGTCGGTAAACCACCAGCCTTTCTCGCCGGAGATGTTCTCCAGTACATCGGGCGGGATGTAGATCATGCGATAGCGCCAGCCGTCTTCCGTCGCAGATTCCCCCGTGTGCAGCTCATCAGGGTTCATCAGCACTAACGAATCGACAGGCGCAATGTGCTTGGCTCCACGATAGCGGAATCGCTCCGCCCCGTCGTCAATGGTGCCGATGCCAAATGCCTCATGCGTGTGTGGCTCAAAGGCATAACGGCAGATGTGCGCGTGATAGAGCTCGATGCCGGGCAGCGCCGGCAAGTGCCGGAATTGGGCATAGTCTCTCTCATCAGTAAAGTGTTCCGGTACGCCCTGCATGCTGCCACCTCGTCTTTGATTCAGACCGCCATCATAGCAGCGATATACCCGTAATACTTCAAGTTGCATGTGCGTTGGCTACGTTCACTCACCCGAATCACTTACTTGTGTAAGCTCATCGGGATTCCCTCTCTTGCCGCCTTCCTGAAACTCGAATTATTTGGGGTATAGCACATCAGCTTGAAGTCGTGCGTCCTATTTAGCGTGAGAAGAAATACGCGAAAAAGGGAATAAAAGCGCGGAGATAAATAGACCAGAAAGGAATAAATCATAGCCAAATGGTTGATTGACGGCGTGCATGTGACAAAAATGATTCTATATAACCGTTTGATTTTAATGTTTATGTCTATTCCTTGTTAGGTAAGGTAGCGCGGCAGACATACCGTTAGTATAAAAAAATATAATCAACTCCATTTGCTTATTTGTTCTGACTCTCATTACTTGCATCAATATTGCTATCTGTAATAAAGAACAAGGGAGTGAAAGGTGAACTTTCAGCAACTGAAGATTATTCGTGAATCAGCACGGTGCAATTACAACCTGACCGAGGTGGCGAATACGCTGTTTACCTCTCAATCCGGCGTGAGTCGTCACATCCGCGAGCTGGAAGAAGAGCTGGGGATTGAAATCTTCATCCGTCGCGGCAAGCGCCTGTTAGGCATGACTGAGCCGGGAAAAGAACTGCTGGTGGTGGCTGAGCGCATCCTGAATGACGCCAGCAATATCCGGCGGCTGGCGAATGTCTTCACTAATAACGATACCGGTCAGTTGGTGATCGCGACGACGCATACACAGGCACGTTATAGCCTGCCGCCGGTGATTAAAGCTTTCCGCTCGCTGTATCCACAGGTGCGTCTGGTACTGAATCAGGGCACGCCGGATGAAATTGTGGCGATGCTCCATTCCGGTGAAGCCGATATCGGTATTGCCAGTGAGCAGTTGATTAACGATCCCTCGCTGGCAGCGTTTTCCTACTATCGCTGGCACCATTCGGTGATTGTGCCGGAACACCATCCGCTGACGCAGGAACCGGTTATTACGCTGGAGATGCTGAATGCGGAGCCGTTGATTACCTATCGCCAGGGGATTACGGGGCGTTCACGTTTAGATCGTGCGTTTCAGGCGGTGGGCATGTCGCCAGATATTACGTTGAGTGCGCAAGATTCGGATGTGATTAAAACCTATGTTGAGCTGGGGCTCGGGGTGGGGATTGTGGCCGATATGTCATTCGATCCGCTGCGTGACAAAGGGCTGGTACGGTTGAATGCTGAGCACCTGTTTGAAGCTAACACGGTCTGGCTTGGACTGAAAAAGGGTCAGTTACAGCGTAACTATGCCTGGAAATTTATTCAGCTGTGTAATACAGAACTGTCGCTGGATGACATTAAAGATAAGGTGTTCTCGGATAACGATGAAGCGGTGATTGATTACCAAATCTGAATGGCACAACCGTTTCCTAACCCGATGCCCAGCCAGCATTTTTCTGACTGGGCAGGTCTTTTCCTTTCGATTTTATCGCGATTTTTTGTGCCGCGATGCCCTTCGTTTACTGTACTTGATTCAGCATAAATAGGGTTTATCGTGCCGATAATCTGCTTGATCTGATCGTGCTGCAATAGTAGCATTTCCGACATAACAATAATTTATGTCTGTATTTTTGTTAAGTAATACAAATGCTTGTGCATTTTTATTGAATGATTATGTTAACGATTTTGGTATCACAATAGAAAGTTTACCCTAAATAATTCGAGTTGCAGGACAAAACGTGTGCGGTTTGAACAACGTATAAGCGGCTTGAAGTATGATGGGCTAATCCATCAGACATCCTTCTCACTAGTCAGTCACCTCCACGTTGATTTTTTCGGTTCGCATTGCGCCGGAGTCGCGCTAGCGCCATGTTTATGATGGCGGGGAGTTTAAAACGGAAAATGACGATGAAAACACAAAAAATCAGCCTTGCCTGGCAAATCCTTATTGCGTTGGTTCTGGGTATTGCACTCGGTGCCGTGCTGCATGAACAGCAAGAAAGCCGCCAGTGGCTCATCAGTAATATTCTTAGCCCTGCGGGCGACATCTTTATCCGCTTGATCAAAATGATTGTTGTCCCGATCGTGATCGCCACGCTGATTGTCGGGATTGCGGGCGTAGGGGATGCCAAAAAGCTCGGACGCATCGGCTTCAAAACCATCCTCTATTTTGAAATCATCACGACAGTGGCGATTATTCTTGGCATCACGCTGGCTAATATCTTCCAGCCGGGTCACGGCATCGATATGTCGACGCTGACCGCCGTTGATATCTCGCAGTATCAAAAGACCACCGAGCAGGTGCAGAGCGGTTCGCACAGTCTGGTTGGGACGGTGCTGTCGCTGATCCCGCCGAATATTTTTGCGGCGATGGCACATGGCGAAATGCTGCCGATCATCTTCTTCTCTGTGCTGTTTGGCCTGGGGCTATCTTCGTTGCCGAAAGATCACCGCGAGCCGTTGCTGAACGTCTTCCGCGGCGTGTCGGAAACCATGTTCAAGGTGACGCACATGATCATGCGCTATGCGCCAGTTGGGGTGTTTGCGCTGATTTCTGTCACGGTTGCCAACTTCGGTTTTGCGTCGCTGTGGCCGTTAGCCAAGCTGGTTATGCTGGTTTATGCTGCGATTTTCTTCTTCGGGCTGGTGGTGCTCGGTATCGTTGCACGTCTGTGTAAGCTGCGTATTACCCTCTTGATCCGCATCCTGAAAGATGAGCTGATCCTTGCATATTCCACCGCCAGTTCCGAAACCGTGCTGCCGCGTATCATCGAAAAAATGGAAGCCTATGGCGCACCGAAGTCGATTACCAGTTTCGTGGTGCCGACCGGTTACTCCTTTAACCTCGATGGCTCTACGCTGTACCAAAGTATTGCGGCGATCTTCATCGCACAGCTCTACGGCATCGAACTGTCGATTGGGCAGGAAATCGTGCTGGTGTTAACGCTGATGCTGACGTCCAAAGGCATTGCTGGCGTACCGGGTGTGTCGTTTGTCGTGCTGCTGGCGACGCTGGGCAGTGTCGGTATTCCGCTGGAAGGTCTGGCGTTCATTGCGGGTGTCGACCGTATCCTCGACATGGCGCGCACTGCGTTGAACGTGGTGGGAAATGCGCTGGCGGTGCTGGTCATTGCCAAGTGGGAAAACCAGTTCGATGAACAGAAAGCACTGGCCTATGAACGTGAGCTTAAAGGGATAAGCACGCAGCCATCCCAACAGGGATAATCTCGGTATAGTTTAAATAGCTTATGAACGGGCGCGGCGAGTGATCGAGACGCCCGTTTCTTTATTGATCTACCGTCATGCTGCGTGGCTATCTATCACGCTGGCTTCTAAGGTTTGTGTGCGCCATAGCGCCTGTTCAATACGTTCGGCATCCGTTGCAAAAGGCAGGCGTGCGGCAATTTTCGGCGCGATTTTGACGTTCTGCGCGATGTGTTCAACCAGCTGTGGACGTTCGTTTAGGCCGAGGGCACTTAGCGTGATCGGGCTACCGTAGCGGCGCAGCTGAGCGAACAGCTCTTCGCGGTCGGCGTCGTTATCGTGTTCCAGAAACGCCTGTGTAGCCAGACCAAAGCCCACTTTCTCGCCGTGCAGCCAGTCATGCAGTTCCGGCAGGCGTGTCATGCTGTTGTGAATCGCATGGGCGACACCAATACGTGGCACCTCATCTTTCATGCTATTTGCCAGACCCGCCAATGCGATAACGGCGTCGATCGCGCTGCGCAGGGCTGGCGTGACCAGACCTTGCTCATTATCCGCGATGGCCTGCTCGCCATACGTATTAAATGTCTCTACGGCCAGCCGTGCAGCCTGCGCTTTAAGCGCCAATGCCAATCCGCTATCGCCGTGACGCAAATAGGGCTGAAATTCGTACCACTTCGCCAGTGCATCCACGATGCCGGCTCTGAGATAGCGTGAAGGACTGTGGGCGATGATCTCGCTGTCTACCAGCACCCACACGGGTAAGCGCGTTAGCGGAAATGCCCCGTTGTGTGCACCGCTGTCACTGTATATCACGCTGATCGGTGACCAGGCGGCGCAGGTCGCGGCAATGGTGGGGACAGCGATGACGGGAATTTGCCCCAGAATATCGCCGACGGCTTTGGCGACATCCAGCACGCGCCCGCCGCCAATGCCTAAAATCAGTTCTGCGCCGAATGTTCGTGCCTGTGCGGTCAGCGCTTCTATCGCTGGCTTGGTGCAATCACCCGGCAAAAATTCGACCTGATACCCTAAGCCGTAATCACTGAGGCTGCGTTCGACCGCATCCGACGTCGTTTTCCATGCCTGTGGGCTGGTAATAATTAATACTGTGCTGGCGTAAGGCGCTGCATATTCGCCGACAGAACGAATGACGCCATCACGATTCAGGTAGGTTTGTGGCGCTTGGATTGCAATCATGTGCGCGATCTCTCATCTCTGTGGGAAAAGATAAATCAGTTGTAGCAGCGATGCAGAACGCTGCAAAAGAACAATTCTGGCTATGAATGGACAGATTTCGCATAACCATAATGGGTGTAATGCGCAAGCTAGCGCTGCATTCCCCAGCGTTTTACCGTGACCTTTTCGATGGTGGAAAACACCAGCCCTTCAACCAGCAGCCCGATGATGATGACGGAAGCCAGCCCGGCAAAAACGCGGTCGGTGTAAAGCTCGTTACGGTTCTGGAAAATGTACCAGCCCAAACCGCCGTTGCCGCTGGATGCGCCAAACACCAGTTCAGCGGCAATCAGGGTGCGCCAGGCAAACGCCCAACCGATCTTCAGGCCGGAGATAATCGATGGCAGCGCGGCAGGTATCAGGATCGCGCTAATGTAGCGAAAGCCGGTCAGGCCGTAGTTGCGACCAGCCATACGCAGCGTTTCCGAAACGCCGAGAAAGCCGGAGTAGGTATTCAGCGCCATCGGCCACATCACGGAATGAACGAGCACGAATACCAGACTCTTTTCTCCCAGCCCAAACCACAGCAGCGCCAACGGCAGTAATGCAATCGCAGGCAGCGGATTGAACATGGAGGTTAATGTGCCTAAGAGATCGCGTCCGAAACGGGTGGAAACCGCCAACGCGCTGAGGGCGAGTGCCAGCAGGCTGCCAATGACATAGCCTTTCAACAGCGTGCCGAGTGAAACCACCATCTTCTGCGGCAGTTCACCGCTGGCGAGATCGTCGCGAAAAGCCTGAAAGGTTTGCAGGAAGCTCGGCAGCATCAGGTCATTGTTTTGCCAGCGTGCGGCGAACTCCCACAGGATAAGCAGCCCAGCCAGCAGCACCAGCTTGCGCAGCCAGGTCTGATTCCACAGGCGCGTCGTCAGCGGCAGAGGCTGGGTGAGGGTAAAATCTTTCAGCGGTGTCAGTTCACGCTGATACTCGGGCCGCACGGGGGGCTGAATGCTCATAGGATTTACCTTGCGTGGATGTGACGGGTGAAGGCGCGTCAACATCGGTTGGAAAAAGAAGATGATGAATGCGTTGCGCGGTGCTCTGAAAGGCTTCGCTGCCCTGATCGTTTAGCGCAAACTGATGGCAGTTAATTTCCGCCCGCACGCGACCTGGATGCGGTGAGAGCAGCAAAACCCGGCTGCCGACGATCAGTGCTTCCTCAATCGAGTGGGTGACAAACAGCAGCGTGAAGCGCACCTCTTCCCACAGCGCCAGCAATTCTTCCTGCATTTTGCGGCGAGTCAGTGCATCCAGTGCGGCGAACGGCTCATCCATAAGCAGCACTTTCGGCTGCATGGTCAGCGCCCGTGCGATGGCGACGCGTTGCTTCATCCCACCGGATAACGTATGCGGATAGGCATCGGCAAATTTCGCCAGCCCGACCTTATCGAGAAAATAGCGGGCGCGTTCTTCTGCTTCGGCTCGCGTCCCCTGACGGCTGGCAACTAGCGGAAACAGCGTATTTTCCAGCACGGTTTTCCACGGTGGTAACTGGTCAAATTCCTGAAAGACCATGATGCGATCCGGCCCCGGTTTTGTGACGCGCTGGCCGTCGAGGCGGATTTCACCGTCTACCGGCGACAGAAAGCCGCCGATAGATTTGAGTAAGCTGGATTTGCCACAGCCGGAAGGCCCTAATAGCACAAAGCGCTCGGCGGGAAAGACGTCAAAACTCACATCATGGGTGGCGCGTACCAGACTGCGCCGCGTTCGGTATTCCAGTCCGACGCCGTCAACCTGCAACAGCGGCTGGTCAATCGTGTCGTGAGTGTGGTGTGTCATGCTTGTTCTCCTGCGTAGCGACGAGGTTCTCGTCGAATGAGCGCGACGCTGAGCATTCAACTGCCCGGCTGTTCGTGAATTTCTGCAAAGAAATAGTCTTTCCAGGAGGTGGCTTTATTTTTCAGTACGCCAAGCTGGTGCAGCTTTTCGGCATAAACGTAGGTGCGTTCAGGGGTGATCGTGAAATCGATCTCGGGATCGGCGACGATGCGTTTCACCAGTTCAGGATCCAGTTTCGATTTCTCTACCCGAATGTAGGTGTCGGCCGCTGCGGCTTTATCTGCTTTGACGGTCTGCGAGGCTTCCTTCAGTGCGTCGTAGAAGGCACGGTAGGTTTTTGGATTCTCATCATGGAATTTCTGCGTGGTATAAAGCACGTTGAACGTTGCCTGACCGCCTAACACGTCATAAGAACTCAAAATTTTGTGCACATTGGCATGTTCTAACGCCTGATATTGGAAAGGCGGGCTGGAGAAGTGGGCGTTGATTTCGGAGCCGCCAGCGATAAGAGCCGCGCTGGCATCGGGATGCGGCAGGCTGACGGAAATCTTGTCGAAGCGTTTGAAATCCTCCGCGCCGTAGAGCTTCGCGGTTTCGATTTGCAGCGTGCGTGACTGGAAGCCAACGCCAGCAGCAGGCACGGCGATACGATCTTTATCGCTCAGGTCACGGACGGATTTCACCGCCGGGTTATTGCTGAGCAAATAGTTGGGCATGGAGCCGAGTGAGGCAATGGCTTTCACATTTTGGCGACCCTGCGTGCGGTCCCACACGGTCAGCATCGGCGGAACACCGGCGGAGGCCACATCCAGCGCACCGGACAGCAGTGCTTCGTTGATCGCTGTCGCGCCAGAAAGCGTGCGCCAGTCTACCTTGATATCCAACCCTTGCTGCTTACCATGCTTCTCTATCAGGTTTTGGTCGCGCACCACATCCAGAATCAGGTAACCGATGCCAAACTGTTGCGCAATGCTGATGGTACCTTCCGCATTCGCGCCAAATGCCGTTAACGTCAGGCCAATCATGGCGGCAAGGCGTGTGAAACGCGTCGATTTTTTCGCGGGTAGTGAGGGATTCATTATCGGTGTCTCATTATTAATAGTAATAGGGTTGGCAATAAAATTAGAAAAGAACCACAAGGTATTATTTCAATAATATATTCGTCGTAAATAATGTATTAAAGAAGGCATCCTATTTTCTTAGCGCGTTGCAGCTAAAGTGTTTTTTGGAATAAGTTAGAATAAATGATATTTTAAATAGTCACCCGTGCGATAAAACAAGTAAATAACCGCTTTAGCTAAATATTTGCTATGAATAGTCTTATTTGTCAGTTATGGATAAAAATCTGCGCGTTATAGTGGGGAATATATAAATGTCTATTGTGGTATACAGAAAAAACATGCCTGTTTTTACTCATCATTATTTACGTGATTATTTACGCGATCGGCTGACAGAGAATGATGTGGACGCGTCAATTGCAGAGATTGTGGCGGATAACCTCGTCGAATCCAGCCTGAAAGGGCATGACTCGCACGGTGTGAGCATGCTGCCGCGCTATATCGATGCGATTCGGGAAGGTGGACTTTCACCCCACGCACAGGCGGAAAAAGTGCTAGATTTCGGCCCGTTGATTTCGTTCGACGGCCAGCAGGGTTTTGGTCAGGTGGTGGCAAAACAGGCCGTGGCAGAAGGTATTGCGCGTGCACAAACGCATGGTTTGGCGGTGATCAGTCTGGCGAATGCTCACCATCTGGGACGTATCGGCGCGTGGGCAGAACAGGCGGCGGAAGTCGGGCTGGTGTCGCTGCATTTTGCCAACGTGTATACCAAACCGGTGGTGCTGCCGTGGCAGGGCCAGCAGGCGCGTTTCGGAACGAATCCATTCTGCGCCGGCATTCCGGTTGAGCACGACGATCCGGTGATTCTGGATTTTGCTACTAGCGTGATTGCCGGTAACAAAGCCCGTATCGCGTGGAATGAGGGTAAACAGGTTGCACCCGGCTGTATCGTTGATAACGAAGGCAATCCGACGGTGGATCCCCGCTGGCTGATGGAACAACCTCTGGGGGCGCTACTGCCGTTTGGTGAACATAAGGGATCGGGGCTTTCGTTGGTTTGCTCGTTGCTTGGCGCGGCGCTGACCGGTGGGAAAACCGAACGCACGGCGAAAGGCGAGGGTAAGCAAATTATTAACAGCATGCTGTCGATTTTAATCGATCCGCAGAAATTAGGCGGTGCGGCAACCTATCAGCAGGAAATTCCGGCCTTATTAGAATGGGTGCGCCAATCCCGTGATGACGATGCGTTATTGCTGCCCGGCGATAAAGAAAAGCAAACTTATCGTCAGCGGCTGGAGAACGGTATTTTTGTCGATGATGTCAGTTGGGGGCAGTTATCTTATTTAAATAACAAAGTGGCTTGAAGAATTAATTAATAATTTATTAATTTACTTAACTGATTTTAATTTATCTCAATACAGAAAAAGAGATCCGACGTAGTGCCATGAAATCGATAAGGTCATGCCATAAATACGCGCGTTGACGCTACATATTTTGTATCGCGCTCGTGAAGGCGTCTATCGCCACCTCAATCTGTAATCCGTATTTCAGGAGAATATTATGCACCTTGCTCGATTCCCCCGTTTATCACTGGGCCATTTTCCCACGCCGCTGGAGGTGTTACCGAACCTGTCTGCCTATCTGGGCGGTCCGACGATTTACATCAAACGTGACGACGCCACGGGGCTGGCGACCGGTGGCAATAAAACCCGCAAGCTGGAGTTTCTGCTTGCCGATGCGCAGCAGCAGGGCGCGGATGTCATCATCACGCAGGGCGCAACGCAGTCTAACCATGTGCGACAAACTATTGCGGCGGCGGCAAAGCTGGGCTTGAAAACCAAGGTGCTGCTGGAAAAGCGCGTGGAGGACTACGGTGAAGACTACCAGCGCTCCGGTAACGTGCTGCTGGATAACCTGCTCGGCGGCGAAATTATCGATCATCTGCCCGCTGGCACAGATATGCAGCAGGCGATGGAAACGTTAGCGGAATCACTGCGTAAAGAAGGATTGAAACCTTATGTCATCCCCGGCGGCGGCTCCAGCCCGGTAGGGGCGTTGGGCTATGTCGCCTGTGCGGAAGAGCTGTTATTTCAATCCAGCCAGCAGCGTCTGCGTATCGATCATATCGTTCACGCGACGGGCAGCACCGGCACGCAGGCAGGATTGGTGACCGGGCTGGTGGCGACAAACAGCCAGATTCCACTATTAGGCATCAGCGTCAGAGCGCCGAAAGCGAAGCAGGAAGAGAATGTTTACGCGTTAGCACAGCGTACCTGGCAACTGCTGGGGATTCTGGGCGAACTACCGCGTAGCGCGGTGCAGGTGAACAGCGACTATGTCGGCAAAGGGTACGGCATTCCAACCGAAGGAACGCTGGAAGCGCTCAGGCTGTTGGCGCAGTTGGAAGGGATTTTGCTCGATCCGGTCTATTCCGGCAAAGGAATGGCGGGGCTGATCGATTTGATTCGGCAAGGACATTTTCGCGCTGATGAAAACATCGTCTTTATTCATACCGGCGGTTCGGCGGGGCTGTTTGGTTACCGCCAACTGTTCGAACAAACGGCCGCGCAATGAGTACACCGCTGATTGGCGTGCTGGGCGGTATGGGGCCTCTGGCGACGGTCGATCTGTTGCATAAAATTGTTGAAGAAACGCCCGCCAGTCGCGATCAGGATCATGTGCCGGTGGTGGCCTGGAACGTACCGCAGATTCCCGATCGCCAACAGGCGCTGGCAGGTACTGGTGAATCGCCGCTGCCGGCGCTGTTGCACGCTATCCGGCAGCTTAATCGCCTGTCGGTCAGCCATATTGTGGTGCCGTGCAATACGGCGCACCACTGGTTTGACGCGTTGACGGAGGCAAGTTATGCACCGCTGCTGCATATTGCCGATGCCACGCTGCACGCGCTGACACAGGTAGATGAGGCAAAGACAACGCCGCAAAAAATCGGGCTGATTGCGACTCACGGGACGCTCAATGCAGGATGGTATCAGCAGCGTTTTACCGCGCAGTTAGGTGCGGAAACCGTGGTGCCGAATGAACAGGAAATGACAACGCTCTTCGTGCCGGGGTGTTATGCGGTAAAGCGTGGTGATCTACAGCACGGCGGACGGTTGCTGGAACAGTTAGCGGCACAACTGGTTGAACGGGGAGCAGAACGTCTGGTGCTGGCCTGCACGGAAGTCCCGCCTGCGCTGGAGGCGGTGTCGTCACGCTGGCAGGACATCAGTATCGATCCGACACGCGCGCTGGCGCAGGCCTGCGTTCGCCTCTGGCAACAAAAATAAAAGCCGCCCAGCAATGGGCGGCTTTTAGGTAGAGAGAACCGAATTACAGGAAGCCGTACATTGCAGCGAACACCCAGCCAAAGACGCAGGATGTGCTCACGCCGATCAGGCCCGGCAGAATGAAGCTGTGGTTGATAACGAAACGGCCGATTTTGGTGGTACCGGAACGGTCAAACTGGATAGCAGCCAGATCGCTTGGGTAGGTCGGCAGAATGTAGTAACCATAACAGGCTGGCGCAGACGCCACGATATACGCTGGATCCACCCCGATGGCTAGCGCAACGGGGACAATCGCCGCCAGCGCCGCCGCCTGCGAGTTAACGAATTTGGACACAATCAGTAGGATTATGGCGTAAGCCCACGGGTAGACCTTCACCATTGAGCCGAGTGTGCTTTTGATCTCTTCCAGATGCGCGCCGAACATGGTTTCCGCCATCCAGGCGATACCGTATACCGCGACGATGGCAATCATCCCCGAACGGAACACTTCATTCTTCGATATTGATGATGGATTGGTTTTGGTCGCGATAATGATGATGGCGCCGGAAAGCAGCATAAACATCTGAATGACCAGTACCATCGACAGCGGCTTACTGGCAAAGACTGGACGCAGTTCTTCAACGGCACCCAGAATCGCTACCGCAGCGATGGTTGCCAGAAAGATCCACATGGCAACCCAGTTACTGCGCGGCAGTTTTCTGTCCAGCAGCGTGGCCGTATCGCCATACACATACTGTTTGTTTTCTGGATCGGCGATGAATGTCTGAAAGTCTTCATCCTTGTCCAGATCCTTACCACGGAACCAACTGAAAATCCCAATCGCCAGAATACCCAGCAGGGTAGAGGGAATGGTAATAGACAGCAGATCGAGGAATCCCAGATGCTTACCCTGGAAGGTGAAATTAGCCAGCATGGCAACCAGCGACACCACCGCAACAGAGACTGGACTGGCGATAATCCCCATCTGAGCGCCGATCGAACTGGCGGCCATCGGTCTTTCAGGACGGATATTATTCTTGATGGCGACATCATAAATAATCGGCAGAATGGTATACACCACGTGGCCTGTACCGCACAGGATAGTCAGAATACAGGTAACAAACGGCGCGATAATCGAAACGTATTTCGGGTTACGCCGCAGCATACGTTCCGCGATTTGTAGCATGACATCCAGCCCGCCCGATGCCTGAAGCGTTGCCGATGCAGCCACCACGGCAATGATGACCAGCATGACGTCAACGGGCGGTTTACCCGGTTGTAGTTTAAAAATAAAGACCAGAATAACAAGTCCAATCCCGCCTAATAAACCCAGCGCGATCCCGCCTTTTCTTGCCCCGTAAAAAAGGCAGATCAGGACAATGACTAATTGAATGATGAAATCCATAGTAGCCCCATTGCATTTCTTAATATAATGAAATAATTCGTTAGAATTAAAATAAGTGAGTTTTTACTGTGGCTACTATATGGACGGGTTGTTATTTGTTTTCTTGATCTAAATCTATTAATTTTTATCTTTGCGTTATTTCCTGAAAATAAAAGATCTCGCTCGCAATAATTGCGCATTTTTGATTTATTTAGTTTTTTAAGTGTAAATTTAATTTATTAATGATTTAAGTGAGTGTCTCTTGATGTGGTTGTTAATGAATGACAGGGGGTTTTCAAAAGTGATTAAATTTTTGTTCTTATTTTGTTGTGCTTTGTGTTCTTTTACTTTTTATTCTCGTTAACGTTAACCGCAAAAAACCATACCCTAGCGCCTCTTTTTCTACCCCTAACGAGGTATTTGTACATATTGTATTGTTTTTAAATGATTAGTTTAAAAAATAATAAAATGAATCCCTTTTTAGTAATGAAGTCAACGTCAGACCGCCGAGTCATGGCCGAAAAATAAAAAGGGTCGACATGTTGTCGTTATTCACGTCAGAAATATATATCCGTCATACTTCAAGTTGCATGTGCGTTGGCTGCGTTCAGTCACCCGAATCACTTACTCAAGTAAGCTCATCGGGATTCCCTCGCTTGCCGCCTTCCTGAAACTCGAATTATTTAGGGTATAGCTGACGGGTTTACTGCTGTTTTTACATTGGGTGCGAAGAGGGATGCACTTTATAGTGTGATTGGTTATTAATATAAATTTTTTATAAATATTTTAGAATATCTGGATGCGGCTTATTTTCCTTCCTAAATAGGATATAGTCGCACATCTGCGCCATCTCTTATGTTGTGTTCTGAATTCACGTTCTTAGAGGTGCACGAAATAGGTCGCGAGCTGACGCAGCGTCTGTTCATCGAGCGTACCAGCGTAGTAACGCAGCTGTAGCCAGGCCGTCAGCCACGTATAACGTGCTTCGGTCAGATCGCGTCGTGCGCCGTAGAGCTGCTGTTCGGCATTCAGCACGTCAAGATTCACGCGCTCCCCGCCCTGAACGCTCTTCTGTGTAGCGGTGACCAGCGCCAGCGCCGACTTTTCCGTCAGCTCATAGGCGCGAATTTTCGCCTGACTGCTGGTGACCAGATTAAACTGGCGACGCAATTCCGTCTGGATTGTCGCCGTCTGTTCGTCCTTTTCCCGCGCGGTTTGCTGATAGCGCTCCTGTGCCTGACGCGTCGCGGCAGAGACACCGCCGCCAGCAAAAATCGGTACGCTGACGCGGATACCAATCGACCGCGTATCGTATTTCTGGTTGTAGCTGTTTTCGGTATCCGACTGCGTATTGCGCGTGCTGGCAACCAGCGTGACCTGCGGCAGGTGACCCGCCCGGTTACGCTCAATGCCGTATTTCGCCACGGCCAGCGATTGGTTTAGCGCCAATAGCTGCGCGTTGTGGCGGAGCGCCAGCGATTGCCAGTGCTGATAGCCCGCAGGCTGAAGCGTCTGCGGTGTAAAGCGTGGCGTTAGCGCCGCAAGCTGATCCACGCCAACGGGCATCCCCAGCAGCGTTTCCAGTTCACGCAGGCTGATATCCAGATTGTCCTGTGCTTCGATAAGCTGCGCTTCTGTCAGGTTGACGCGCGCTTCGGTTTCTAGCATATCGGTGCGAGTGCCTTCTCCCTGCTGGAAGAGGCGTTGATTCAGTTGATATTGCTCGCGGTATGCGCGCTGCTGTGCCTGAACCAGCGCGATCTGCTCGCGGCTAAACAGCACGTTGGTGTAGGCCTGAAACAAGCGCACCAGCAGTTGCTGGCTGGCATCGCGCAGCTGTTCATCTGCCAGCACGGCGCTGGCTTCACCTTGTTGATAGCGCGACCACGCCGCGTAGTCGATCAACGGCTGTTGCAGGGAAAAACTGGAAGTGTGGCTGGTGTAATCCCGCTCCGACTGCTGACCACCCGCCGTAACCGTGGAATCGTTGCGGGACTGGCTGTAGTCATAGGTGACTTTTGGCAGCAGCCCGGCGCGCCCAATGTTCTTCTCTTCGCTGTCGGCATTACGCGCATGCACGGCGGCCTGAAAAGCCGGATCGTGCGTCAGCGCCTGCTGCCAAGCTTCCATTAATCCCAGTGCCTGACTCGGTGCGCTGTAGATCAGCGTGAGAAAAAGCGGGACGGCATAGCTGGAGCGGATCGCCGCGCGATAAACGGATGAAAAGCGCAGCATGCTTACTCCTCGGTCAGCGCCAGATGCAGGCGGTCAGAAAGCGGTTTGAACAGGTAGTTGAGCAGGGAGCGTTCACCGGTACGAATGAAGGCTTCCACCGGCATGCCGGGACGAACGTCCAGCCCGGCGAGTTGCTGCTTACCCTGTTCATCGACGTGAATGCGTAAGGCGTAATAAGGTTTTCCTGTCTGTTGTTCGACTAACTGATCGGCGCCGATCAGCGCGACAACGCCGGAAATACGCGGCGTGGTGCTTTGGTTGAACGCAGAAAACAGCAGCTCGACGGGTAGCCCGTTGCTGACTCTGTCTACCAGTTCGATAGGCAGCTGTGCGTCAATCAATAGCGGTTGCCCATCAGGAACAATCTCCATCAGCATCTGCCCGCTATTCACCACGCCGCCTTCGGTGTGCAGCGCCAGCCCGACTACCGTACCGCTGGCGGGGGCGCGAATGTGCGTGTGCTGAAGTTCATACTCTGCCGTTTTCAGCCGCTGGATGAGATCCTGAATGGAACGCTGGGTATCGGCGAGCTGGGCGCGCACCTCTTTCTGATATTCGTTCTGGCGCTGCTGGATCTTTTGCTCCAGCTCGACGACCTGCTGCTGGAGCTGTACCTGATTATTCCGTTCCTGCGCCATCGCGCCCGCTAACTGGGCGGCCTGCCGTTCGACGTCCAGCAGGCGATTACGGGCGATATAGCCTTCCTGCGCCAGCGGACGCAGCCCGCGCAGCTGTTCGCTGATAATCTGGAATTGTGTCTGGCTGCTGGCCAGCAGCGCCTGGGATCCCTGCGACTGCGCTTTTGCCCCGATGATGGCGGCCTGCATCGCCGCGCGTTCCTGTTGTAGCGCAGCGCGACGGCTGATGAAGAGCTGCTGCTGGGCGATCTGAATTTGTTGCGTGACGGTGCTGTGTTGCTCTGTGGGAGCAGGGAAAACGATCGTACTGAGATCGTCGCGTTCCGCCAGCAGACGTGCTTCGCCCGCGTGCGCTTCCTGAAGCTGCGTGACGAGATTATCGCGTTGCGCCTGAGTGGGCGTTTGGTCCAGCGTGGCAAGAATTTGCCCAGCCTGCACGTGGTCGCCATCCCGTACGGTGAGCGAGGCAATACGTCCGCTACTGACGGGCTGCACGGTTTTGCGGTTATCCGCGACGACGACCCGGCCGGATACGGCGACGCCTTTATCCAGCGGTGCCATGCCGGCCCAGAGTAGCAGGCCACCAAAGCCTGCCAGAACCAGCCAGAGGCCGTACTTCAAATAGCGTCCGGCGTCGGTGTGTAACGGCATCGTCGCGATATTATCCGCCACCTGAGGGAGGGGCGTTGTCGGCTGTGATGTGACTTCGCGTAACGCGGACATGGTTATCCTCTTCTTTCCGTGATGCTGTTCTGACGACAGACGTTTGCTATCAAAGGGCTGAATTTCATTTATCCGGCGCGGCGCGGAGAGACGCCGGTGCGCTGTACACCATACTTAGCCCGGCTGAACTCGGTTCCTTTGGGATAAAGGCATTTGCGGCGTCGGCTGTCTTCACTGGCGCAGGTCTCGTGCTGGGCGGCGTGGCGATAGGAGCCTTGGCGGGCTTGGCACGCTGTAGTTCTTTCAGCACCTGATCTGTTGCACCGAAATACTGGATTTGTCCGGCGCGCAGGACTAACAGCTTATTGGCGCAGGAAAGTAGTGCGGGTTTATGCGTGATCAGCACCTGCGTGCTTTTGGCTTCCTGTTGGGCGGCAATCGCGGCTAATAAAGCTTTCTCGCCGTCGTCATCCAGGCTGGCATTCGGCTCATCCATCACAATCAGGCGCGGCTGGTTGTAAATGGTTCTGGCCAAGGCGACACGTTGCTTCTGACCACCGGACAGCCCGGCACCGCCTTCGCCCAGCAGCGTATCGTAGCCTTGCGGCAGCCGCAGAATCATCTCGTGAACACCCGCTGTGACGGCGGCGGAAACGATCTTTTCTGCATCTGGCTGAGTGAAGCGGGCGATGTTTTCGGCAATCGTCCCGCTGAAAAGCTGAACATCCTGTGGCAGGTAACCGACGAAGCGGCCCAAATCGGCTTTGTCCCACTGATGCATGTCTGCGCCGTCCAGCCTGACTTTGCCACCGAGGGCGGGCATAGCGGCAACCAGCAGACGGGCGAGGGTGGATTTACCTGAGCCGGAAGGCCCTAACACGCCGAGCACATCGCCGGGAGCCAGTTCAAACGTGATATTGGCGAGTATGGGCGTACGCGTGTTGGGGGCGTTGGCGCTGAGCTGTTCCACCTGAAGTTTCCCTTCTGGTGCGGGCAGCGCCATGCCAGCGGGACGCGCTGGGTGATTATCGAGTAAGAGATTGACACGTTGCCAGGCGAGACGCGCCTGCATCCACTGTTTCCAGACGCCAATGATCTGATCGATCGGGCTGAGTACGCGACCCACCAGAATGGAGCCCGCAATCATCATGCCGGGCGTGATATCGCCCTTGACGGCCAGCAGGGCGCCCAGACCTAGCATCAGCGACTGAAGCGCCAATCGGGTGCTTTTCGTCAGGGAAGTCATGTTGGCGCTCTTTTCGCTGGCAACATTCTGATAATAGAGAAAAGATTTGTGCTGCGTCAGCCAGCGTTCGCGCATGGCGGGCAGCATGCCCATCGCTTCGATGGCATCGGCGTTGCGCAGGTTAGCGTTGGCCTGCTGCGTTGCCTGAACGGTGTTTTGTGCGGCTAAGGCCAAGGGTTCGCGCGTGAGTTTTTGATTCAGCCAGGCCAGAACAATGAGGATGATCGCCCCCGCCAGCGCCATCACGCCCAGCCAAGGATGAAGTAAGAAGATCACCAGAAGATAGACCGGAAACCACGGCGCATCAAAGAAGGCGAACAGCGCGTTTCCGGTGGCGAACTGGCGCAGGGCGGTAAGATCGTTTAAGGCTTGTCCGGCTCCTGCCGTCCCGTTCTTGAGATTGCTTTCAAACGCTGCATTGTAGATGCGCTGATTCAGGCGCATGTCCATCTGCGTACCGAGGCGGATCACCACGGCGCTGCGTATCCATTCCAGTAATCCCATCAGTAAAAACAGGCCCAGCATAATGATCGTCAGCATCGCCAGTGTCATCGTGCTGCTGGAAGGCAGTACGCGGTCATAAACCTGAAGCATATAAATCGCCGGTGCCAGCATCAGCAGGTTGATAACGGCGCTGAACAGGCCAATTCCCCAAAATCCCTGACGGTAGGCGGCCAGCGCGTCAATAATCTCCCGGCCTGATGAAGCCGGATGGGATGCGGGCATGGAATGTTCCTTCTTTAATAAAGTGCCATCGTTCTCACCGTGGTGTACCCACAAGGTGGAAGAGGGGGCGGTTAGCCGTACCGCTATTGACGCGGTTTGCTAACGGTTATTACACTCACTAGACCGTCGCGGTGCCGTGCCCGCCATACTTCACACTGCATCCGTGCAACGCGAAATATTGAGGGTATATACTCTCTCCGTACCGCGACGGTGTTCACTCAAACGGCTAAAAGCGTCATCTTTTAGCCGTTTTCTTATGCCGCCAGCAGATCGGCGGTTTCAGCGACGCCAACGACGTCAACCACGGTATCCGCAGAAAGCGCGGCATCAGCGGTCGCGGTGGCGAAGCTGAGGCTATCCAGGCTCGCGTTAATATCGATACCCGCATTGCTCAGCGCAGTCAGCAGCGGCTGAACCTGTCCGCTCATCAGGCCGTAAATCACGTCATGAACTACGCCGCGATCGCTAACGGTCTGGTTGGCAATATCAGTGGAGAGATCCAGCCCGCTGAAGGTCACTTCTGGCTCAGCAAGAGAGTACGTGGTGCCAGCCGTGGTGCCGCCTTGCAGGACGTTTCCGAATGACAGGCTGTCCAACTGACCCCACAGCGTGTGGGCAGGCGGGGAGAAGAGGCTATAGGTCAGATCGCCGCCTGCAATGAGCGCGGAGAAATCGTTCTGCGTACTCGTGATCGCATATTGAGTACCGTCTATAAAGGTGTCGCCGCCGTAAAAGCCCCCGGTATTATTGCCACCGACTTGTGTGTTACCCGCGGTATGATTAACGTCACCAAACGCTGCCGACCATTCAGTCAGGTAGCTGGCAATGCTGTAATTGGCATAGTAGGCATCGTAGGTAATTGCAAAACTCATAATAGATTCCTCATTAACTAACGATCTACAGGCACGGTCATCCGTGTCTGTCGTAAAAGAGGATGAGCCCTCCCATCCCCTTTGTTTTCCTGCCTCCCGCGTGGGGAAACAGAGAAATTAGAATCGATACTCCACGCCAGCCTGCACCGTTCTTCCCCGGCTTGGCGTGTAACCTAGTGATTCGCCATAGCTCACGACGTAAGTACGGTTAGCGATATTCTCGACGGAACCGCGCACCGTCAGGCTGTCGGTCAAACGATAGCTGGCATACAGATCGTAAACTTCATATTTGGGCCAGTCGGCTAAATAGGCGGAGTTGGCCGGTGCAGCGGCATCCTGATAGCCGGGAGCAAAACGCATCGTGACCCCCATATCCAGCTTGCGGTCGAAGACGCGCGTCCCCAGCGTGACGGAACCGCGGTCGCCCGGTAGATAGGCGGCGTTGCTGAATAACAGCGTTTTCTGGCAAGAAGCATCGCTGGCCGTGGTATCGACAGGCGTGGAGTAGTAGTTGCCTCGAGAACCGCCGACGGTCGTGACGCCCCCCATCCAGGCCACTGGCGCACAGAAATCGTTATTGCCGATCATGTGGGTGTAGGTGGCATCGACATATAAAAAGCCCGCGTCGTAATTAAGTTGGTATTCCATGCCGCGAAATCGACTCTTCGCCAGATTGTTTTGGAACACGGAATTACTGAGGGAATAGCCGTTATAGCCCGGTTTATTGCGCGCGCCGTTCAGGCTGATGTAGTTGTTTATCCGGGTGTCGAAATAGGACACCTTGGTGACCAGCCTGTCGCCGTCAGTGAACAGTTCTGGTTTCTGAATATTGAACCCGACCTCCCAGGCGCGGGAACGCTCCGGCTTAAGGTTGGGGTTCGGATAGAGGTAATAGTTGCCTGCGCTGTAGGTGCCGTTGGCAAAGGTTTCGCTGACTGATGGTGGACGCCAGGATAGGCCATAGCTGGTGTACAGCTGTAGCCATTCAACGCCGGGGCGGACGCCAGCAAACAGCGTGGGGGACAGCTTGCCGTGCTCGTCATCGACATTCCAATCCTGCGTGGTGGTCACGAACGGCGGGCAGCGCGCGATCGACCCTTGCTTACAGGGATCCGCGACGGTATAGGGGATTTCGCGATAGCTGATGCTGGTGGTGCCGCGTAACCGATAGCGATCGTAACGCAGGCCGCCTTGCAGTGTTACCCATTCGTCGTACGCGTAATTCAGATTCGCGAACAGGCTGGCCATTGCACGATTCCCTTCCGGAGTGGCGTTACTGGCGGTGCTATTGGTGCTGTCCGTGGTGATCTTGTCGTAATAGAAGTCCAGCCCGTAGTCGGTTTTCAGATCGTGCGGGCCCTGCTGCCACAGCGTCGAGGTGTTTTGCGCCTGCGCCCCGTACGTGCGTAACCGCGTGCTCTCGTGATACGCGCTGGTATTCGAGAGGGCATAGTTATCGGTGTCGTTATGGGTATCGGCGTAATAAATCTTGGCCTTAAAATCCAGCCAGCGCTGGTTGTCTGGCTTCAGGCTGTAATCCAGCGCGGTACTGCGCGCCATAATCTCGCTGTGTCCGCTGGCTTTCCAACCCAGTTCGGTATTGGAAAGGTTAGACAACGTTCCGGCGTTTTCAGAAGAGGTTTGTGTTTGCATATAGCTGAGCTGGAAGCGTTGGTTAGCAGGAAGGTTCCAGCCGATTTTTGCCAGCCGCGAGCGCATGGTGTAGGCCGCGCTGGTCACTTTCTGATGCTTTAAGTTATTGGCCCACGCTTCGTAATTACTTGAATTGCCTGGGATACGAATATTTCCGAGGTTGCCATCATTACCCGGCCAGTAATTGCCCAGATGACGCTCGCTGGCACCGACCAGAATGTCGCCGCGTTCGTTACCCAACGCGAGTACGCCGCTGCCGATAAAATGCGTTCCATTGTCGCCCGTGCTGGCGTGCAGTTTTCCGCCCAGCTCTTTACCTGGGGCGAGAAAATCGTGGGCATTGACGGTATTAAACGTGGCGACGCCGCCCAATGTGCCCGCGCTGCCCATCACGTTGGTCGCGCCTTTTTCAATCGTCGCGCCGGAGAGCAACTCCGAATCGATATACATCTGCCCGTTGCGCTGGCCGTAGCCGGTTTTTTGAAAATTCTGCCGCACGCCGTCAATGTTCATATTCACGCGACCGAAGTCCTGTATTCCACGAATGTTGACCGACAGCGAAGGGTCCTGCTGGCTGACGCTGGAGTAAACGCCAGCGGACTGTTCCAGCATATCAGCGGCGTGGCGGGAAGGGCGGTTATCCATCTGCTCGCGTGAAATGACGCTGATGGCGCGCGGTTGTTCATAGATCCAGTCGCCCGGATTGGCGACGGTAAACGCGCGTACCGTCATCACGTCGTCTATTTTTGCCGTATCGACGTTGACTGAACGAGGGCGCAGAGTAATGACGCCATTGCTGCCGATCTGAAAGTCGACTGGGTTGGCACCGATCAACTGACGTAATCCTTGCTCTGGCGTGAAACGCCCTTGAAGCGCAGCGGCCTGCAGGTTTTCCAGTTTGACGTCAGCAAAAAAGACCTGTAACCCCGCCTGTTCGGCGAAACGCAGCAACGCGCTGCTCAGCGGCTGCGCGCTGATGGAAAAGACGGAGCTTTGACGAGCCGCTTCCTGAACGCTGGCGGCCTGCGTTTCTGCTTGCGCATAGTGGAACGAGCCAGACAGCGACAGTGCGATGCCGACGGCAAGAGAAAGTGGATTACGTTGTAACAAGCGGCTGTCTTGCAGTTGTGTTCTTTTAAACATTTTTCGCCTGGTCTGCCATCTGTTAAATCATCAATAAGCATTAATAAACAAAGGGATAATTAGCCCTCTTTTCCTTAATGAAAATGATAATAAAAATCATTACCTAAATATGAAGACGGCTGAGATGACAGAACCCGTAAAAAAATATTTAAATTTTTTTCTCCGCAGAGTTGCGGCCTTGTGAACGTAAGGGGAAATTATGCGTGATTACCACTCCTGAGCAGCATGGCAGGAGTGGGGAAGGCTGGTGGGAGAAAGGATCAGTACAGAACCGTGACGCCGGGGAGTGAAATGGTTTTGGCACCCAGTTCGGTAGCGATGGTTTGCAATGCGCCATCCAGCTCGTTCAGCGAAAAAATGCCGCTGACCTGACGCTGACGCAACGCTGATGTGGGGATGACGATCGTACCCGCGCGGTACTGATTGATACGCGCGATCACAATAGCCAGCGGCTGTTGATCAAAAATGAGCAGGCCGCGTCGCCAGTCGCCGCGCTCGCGGCTATTCCAGCCGGGGAGGCGAGTCATCCCTTGTTCGGTATAGCGTGCCGCCTGTTGCTCATCAAGTCGCAGCGCTTGCCCGTTTGCCGTTACCTGAACGCGGTGCTCCACCACGCCGACGGTCGTGGCCTGTGATGAGTTCTGCACGATGAACTGCGTGCCTAGCGCCTGTGTGGTGCCCGATGCCGCCTCGACCAAGAAAGGCCGTTTTTCCTGTGTCGTCGTCGGTGCGACGGTGAACCAGGCCGAGCCTTGCAGCAGCGTGACGCGCCGTTCTTGCGACGTGTAAGCGAGCGAAATGGCGCTGCCCGCATCCATATCGACCGCACTGCCATCCGGCAGCGTAACGTGTTTGACCTGATGTGCCGCATGATAATCCGAACGTAACATGAGGATGCCGTCGGAAATCCACGTCGTGCCGAAACTGAAGCCCAGTAGCAGCAAGGCGGCGATTTTCCACTGTGTTGCGCGGTTAACGCGCCTGACAGGCAATGTGGCTGGCGGCTGTGGTTGCAGCACTTGTTTTTGCTCGGCGCTGAGCGACCCGAGCCCGTGCCAGAGCATCCCTGCCTGTTCCAACGCGTGGCGATGGTGCGGATCCTGTGCCAGCCAGTGCTGGAATATCAGTTCCTGTTCATCGTCCAGCGGCGCTTCGGCCAAACGTATGGCCCAGCGTGCTGCCTGCTGTTGGATTTCAGGAGGATAATCGTTCATGTTGTAGGCCTGGAATATGTAGGGTCTCTAAATACGTAGACGTTTGACGGCAATAAACCCGTAAATAATTTGTGATTATTTCACGATGGGCGACGCGTTTCACGAGGAGCGGATCGTCATCATCGCGTTCAGCGTCATGGCAAGGTGTTTCTCAACGGTGCTGAGGGAAATCTCCAACTGCTGAGCAATTTGTGCCTGCGTCATGTGTTCAAACCGATGCAGATGAAATATCAGTTGTGTGCGCTCCGGCAGTGTCGCCAGTACCTTTGCCAGACGCTCCAGCTCCTGTTGGGCGATGGCCGTTTGATCGAGCTGGGGAGCGGCATCCGGCAGGTATTCCAGCGTCGCTTCCACGTCGTCAACGGACGTCGCCATCTGCCAGCGCTGCTGGTGACGGACATGATCAAGCAGCAAATTATTTGCTGTCTTATAGAGATACGCCTTCTTGTCGTCTACATCATCTTGCTGTTCCAGCCGTTGTGCCAACCGTAAAAAACTCTCTTGCACCAGATCTGCCGCTGCCTGAGGGTCGCGCAGTTTATG
Organism: Pectobacterium odoriferum; assembly: GCF_009931295.1. Taxonomy (NCBI): domain Bacteria; kingdom Pseudomonadati; phylum Pseudomonadota; class Gammaproteobacteria; order Enterobacterales; family Pectobacteriaceae; genus Pectobacterium; species Pectobacterium odoriferum. Next base: position 1,787,018 of record NZ_CP034938.1, read on the forward strand.
ATTGAGATAGCGTTCCAACCGTTCTGCATAGTGGTTGAACAGCATTCTGAGTTCAGACTCTGACATGCCAACGTCCCGTCAGGTGACCTTCCCGCCGACTCTGCGGCAACGGAACCCCTTTCCCTTGTCACGGCGCTATCCATAGCGATCCTGTCCGTTGATATCGACGGGGTAAGGCCCTGAATAATAAATATGTGTAATTGATAATTATTATCACATATGACGAACTGGAAAGCAGAGTTAAATCTTCTTCAGATTGGCGGATTCTCGCCATCGACTACACTTATCTTTGCTGGCTTATTATTTAATCAGGAGATACAGAGATGACCACGAAGGACTCAACGCAGGATCCTAAAGAGGTGACGGTCAGCGAAGGGCTGGCAAAGGTGCATGAGGCATCAGAGCAGTTGACGGAAGAAGAGATTGAAGCGCTGGCTGAGGAAGCCAGACAGGCCGCCACGCAGACGCAGAAAGAATCAGGCAACGCACCCTAGTGTCATGCCACGGTTGCAGAACGGAGCGACAGCTAAGCACAACGTGGCAGGTTTTTTGCACAGACATTTTACAGATAGTGATGAAAAACAAGATGGTTTTCTCTCTGTAAGGAAAATGTATGCACGATAAATTACTGATAGAAGGCAAGCTGGTCGCGGGGAAAGGCGAGGCGTTAGCGGTATTTAATCCTGCCACGGGAGAGCAAATTGCCGCCATTGCGCAGGCCGATTTGCACCAGGTTGATGCAGCCGTTCTGGCCGCAGAGTCCGCTTTTGCACACTGGGGCCAGACCACGCCGAAAACGCGCGCGACGCTACTGCTACAGATTGCTGATGCCATCGAGGAAAACGCCGAGACGTTTGCCGAGCTTGAATCGCTGAACTGCGGTAAACCCTACCATGCGGCGCTGAATGATGAAGTGCCTGCGGTCGCCGATGTGTTTCGCTTTTTTGCGGGGGCGGCACGCTGCCTGAGCGGTTCGGCGGCGGGAGAGTATCTTGAAGGACACACTTCGATGATCCGACGCGATCCGGTTGGCGTAGTGGCGTCCATCGCACCGTGGAATTACCCGTTGATGATGGCGTCGTGGAAGCTGGCACCCGCGCTGGCGGCGGGAAATTGCGTGGTGCTGAAACCGGCGGAGCAAACCCCGCTGACCACGTTCTATCTGGCACATCTGCTGTCGGAGATCCTGCCGGCGGGCGTAGTGAATATTGTGTTCGGGCGCGGGGCGGATATCGGCGATGCGTTGACGGGGCATGAGAAAGTCAACATGGTGTCACTGACTGGTTCGATTGCGACCGGCGCGCATATTCTGTCGCATACCGCCGCGAGCGTAAAACGAACGCATATGGAGCTGGGCGGCAAAGCGCCTGTGATTGTCTTCGACGATGCTGATATCGATCAGGTAGTTGATGGAATCCGCAGTTTCGGTTTCTACAATGCGGGGCAGGATTGTACTGCTGCCTGTCGGCTGTATGTGCAGCGAGGGATCTACGATGAGGTCGTAGAAGCATTAGGAAAAGCGGTAGCGACGCTGAAAATAGGCGATCCACATGATGAAACGACCGAGCTGGGGCCATTAATTACCGAACCACAGTTGAAACGCGTGATTGGCTTTGTCGAACGCGCCAAAGCGCTGCCGCACATTACGGTGGTGACCGGTGGCGAGCGGGTGAAAGGGCAGGGATTCTACTTCCAGCCTACGGTGCTGGCGGGGGCAAAGCAGGAAGACGAAATCGTTCAGAAAGAGGTGTTTGGCCCAGTGATATCCATCACACCGTTTGACGATGAAGCGCAGGTGATTGGTTGGGCGAATGCCTCACATTACGGGCTGGCCTCGTCGGTTTGGACGCGCGATATCGGGCGGGCGCACCGTCTGGCCGCGTGCCTTCAGTACGGCTGTACCTGGGTGAATACCCACTTCATGCTGGTGAGCGAAATGCCGCACGGTGGGCAGAAGCTGTCTGGCTACGGCAAGGATATGTCGATGTACGGTCTGGAGGACTACACCATCGTGCGCCATATCATGATCCGGCACTGAGGATTTTCTGTCTGCCGCAGGATTCTGTTTATCCTGAACGGCAAGCGGGTAATGACATAGCGCGTTTATCCAGCCTCGGTGTGCCCCAAAAAAGGGCGCGCTGGACAAAAATGGGGCATCACAAGATGCTTTGATTTTCCTCATACTGGCATTTTCCATGTTTATCGGTTTTTAATTCGTCATATTGTTATTTAGTTCAAATCATATGCTGAATTTTTGGATTAGATCGCGTTTTTGTATTTTATTCTGATTTGGGGCGGGCGACTGGCGTGTTATGTGCATTAATTAAAATGGCATCGCGTGATGTCCGTTTTCAAGGAGCGCATTTTGTCCAGATCAAACGCCCACCTTAACCCGCTAGAGTGTACTCAGCAGGCACTGCATTGGATTCATAGTGACACGCTATCCCACGATGACATGGCGGCACTGAATCGAGAAGTTTTGAGTTGTTTTCGCGAATACGTCAACCCAGGTTTTCTGGAGTACCGAAAATCTGTCACTACCGGCGGCGACTACGGCGCAGTCGAATGGCGCGCCAGCGGCCCGAATACGCTGATTGATACCCAAGGGAATGAATATCTGGACTGCCTCGGCGGTTACGGCATTTTTAACGTTGGGCATCGTAACCCTAACGTCATTGCTGCCGTTGAGCGCCAGCTCGCCAGACAACCGCTGCACAGTCAGGAACTGCTTGATCCGCTGCGGGGGTTGTTGGCGAAAACGCTGGCGGCGCTGACGCCGGGCGATCTGAAATACAGCTTCTTCTGCAATAGCGGAACGGAATCGGTTGAGGCAGCGTTAAAGCTGGCGAAGGCTTACCAGTCACCGCGCGGTAAATATACCTTTATCGCCGCGACAGGGGCATTCCACGGGAAATCGCTGGGCGCGCTTTCCGCCACCGCCAAACCCGCGTTTCGTCGTCCTTTCATGCCGCTGTTACCCGGCTTCCATCATGTTGCTTTTGGCGACATCAACGCCATGCGCAAGCAGGTTCAGCAATGCCAGAAGACTGGCGATGACGTTGCTGCCATCATCCTTGAACCTATTCAGGGGGAAGGCGGCGTGATTGTGCCTCCGGAAAATTACTTGCCTGCGGTCAGAGCATTATGCGATGAGGTTGGGGCATTGCTGATTCTGGATGAGGTACAAACTGGCATGGGACGCACGGGCAAGATGTTCGCCTGTGAGCATTATGGCGTGCAGCCCGACATTCTGTGTCTGGCGAAGGCGTTGGGCGGCGGCGTGATGCCGATTGGTGCAACGGTGGCAACGGAAGAAGTATTCTCCGTGCTGTTTGAAAACCCATTCCTGCATACCACCACGTTTGGCGGCAATCCGCTGGCCTGCGCGGCGGCGCTGGCGACGGTTAATGAGTTGCTGACGAAGAATCTGCCGGAACAGGCGACCATACAAGGGGAATTTTTGTTGCAGGGCTTACAGCAACTCGCAGCCGAATATCCTCAATTGATTATCGAAGCACGAGGAATGGGGCTGTTGCAGGCTATCGAGTTCAGGAAAAACGAGATCGGGTATGCCTTCGCGAAAGAACTGTTTCAACGTAATGTTCTGGTTGCGGGCACCTTGAATAATGCTAAATCGGTCAGGATTGAGCCACCGCTTACCATCACGCGCGAGCAATGTGCCCGAGTGCTGAAAGAAGCGAAGGAAGTGCTCAAGAAACTCAATGGCACAATGCCTGACGAAAATAAAATGAAGGAATATGCGGTAGAGTGAAAAACGAGACGGAAACACGCAGCACCCGATTATGTTCACTCCGAAAGCCAGTCAACCCTTATTGACTGGCTTTTTTTTGGTTCATCGCAAGTTAGCGTGAACCTGCCATTATGCTTTAAATCTAATTAATTCAGTCACGTTACACTATATTGAGTGTCACAAAGCGTAATGATATTGACGGTGTTGTTATTCAATCTTAACTATTAGCTTTCTAACTTATAAATCTGATTTAATTAGTGAAACTCAGATTTTCTCCATTATTATTTTTTGATAGAAAAAAACGATCGAACAAAGAAAATTGAATGGTTTAATGATCGTTATTTCCGATCGATCTTCCATTTGTGATAGTGTATGGTTATAGAATGTAGCTTGCTTCGGTCTGGCATTGTTTTTTATTTATACATACTCTACACAATTAAACGTAACACTAACTCGAATTCGGTAGATGAGGGCTAAAGCTTTTAGCGTTCTTTGAACAATAGTTTGCTTTTTATTATGCAATAAATAATGTGAGTTTTAGAGAGGAATAAAAAGGAGGGTTAAATTACTTTATCAAGTAAACCGTTTCAGTAAGCAAACATCACAAGTACACGTGTAATGTGAGATATAAAAATATATGGCCAAATGGATTTCTTATGCCAGTATTCTGTTACATGCATCAGAAAATAAGAGATTTAGAGAAGCCAGGGAGCCCGGTGCGATAGTGGTTCGCTTTACCGTATGTGCTGTTTTTTCGTTAAACAGACAGCGGCTGACTATGTCATCAATCGTGGTTGGGTAACGATTTTTAAAATGTAATATTCTGGTGCTAACATGATTTTTTTTAAAAATATAAAAATTGGTAGTCGGCTTTTTTTTGGGTTTGGCTTGTTAATTGTATTGACACTGACTTTGTCATCCATCAGCTATTATTTCATGAAAAACATTGGTGCTGAGTTTGATGAGGTTACTGAAGATAGAATGGTTAAGGTCGACATGCTGCGCGATATTCAGGACGTGCTGAATACCAATGTCCGCACGCTGCGTGATATTATTCTCCTCCCGGCAGACAGAACGCAAGAAAAACAGGAACTAAAGTCGACCATAGTAAAAACAACTGAAACGGCAAGTGGAATATATAAAAAGCTTGATGGTATGGTCAATTCGGAACATGCGCGGGAGTTATTTAATCAGCTTATCGATATCAGAAAACAGTATAGCCTGAGCATCAATAAAGCGATTGGCTATGCGATGGAAGATGAGGATGCGCTGGCAACAGAATGGGTATTTGGTGATATAGCAAATATTCAGGCCGTTTATTTTGCCAAACTGAGAGAATTTACCGAACTACAGGTATCGTTTGTTGATCATGCCAAACAGGTGACGAGAACGTATATTACTGATGCGCTGTTGTGGATGCTGGTGCTATCAGTCTTTTCAACCGTTTTAGGGTGCCTTACCGCTTGGTCATTAACGCGTAGCGTTACCGTACCGTTATCCACAGCACTCTCCTCTGCGAAACGTATCAGTGCAGGCGATCTGAGTGGTTCAATTGATGTGACTAGCCGTGATGAAACGGGCCTGTTGTTGGAAGAAATGAAAGAGATGCAGGCTGCGCTAACGCGGATGGTTATTGGTGTCAGAAATAATGCGGAGAGTGTCGCGACTGCCAGCATGCAGATTGCCCAGGGTAACGCGGATTTGTCATCACGAACCGAAGAACAGGCGAGTGCACTCGAAGAAACCTCTTCAACCATGACGCAATTAGGGATGACGGTAAAAAACAATGCCGACAATGCCCGCCAGGCTAATGTGCTGGCAAAAAATGCGAGTACCGTTGCCCTTCAGGGAGGGAATGTTGTCAATGACGTGGTGGACACGATGAAGTCCATCAATGAAAGTTCGCGCAGTATTGCGGATATTATCAACGTCATCGACAGCATTGCGTTCCAGACGAATATTTTAGCGCTTAACGCCGCCGTTGAGGCTGCCCGGGCTGGCGAACAAGGGCGAGGGTTCGCCGTTGTGGCGGGAGAAGTGCGTAATCTGGCACAACGTAGCGCAGAAGCCGCTAAAGAGATCAAAAACCTGATTACTGCGAGCGTTGAACGTGTTGAACTTGGTTCGGTATTGGTGAATAAAGCGGGGGAAACGATGCAGCAAGTGGTGATGTCCATCCGTCAGTTGAGCGATACCGTATCAGAGATTAGCTCCGCAAGTGCTGAGCAATCGACAGGGGTTGAGCAGGTCGGTATCGCTGTCAGCCAAATGGATCAGACAACACAACAAAATGCCGCGTTGGTGGAGGAATCCGCGGCGGCGGCACAAAGCCTCAAGGAACAAGCGGATCAGCTTGTCAGAGAAGTCTCGGTGTTCAGGATTGCGGGATATGAACGATCGGCGCCAAAGCAGCCTGTAACGGAGACGCTGTCGCTTGTTGCTATGCTTCCAGTCTCTTCCAAAGCATCTGTCCCTAGTGCGTCTGACTGGACCCGTTTCTGATAATGAAAATAGTATTGCCGCCAGCACGTCAGGGAGAGTGTGAAAGTAGGGAATCATAAAGCAGATAGTGTTATTGACGATTTTATTTGCCAGTCAGCTTTTGCTGACTGGCTTTTTACATTCAGATAAAGCATGCGCTGTTATCGGTGTTTACGAGCGATCAGCACATTCAGCGGTGCCATGGGGAATGCCTGATGACGATGAGTTTCGACAGAGGTAAAGCCCGCAGCCAGTAGCCACCGTGTCAGTTGGCCTTCCCGCGTAACGTGGCGTCCACTCATTTGCATCGGCAGATAAAACGGCAGAACCGGTGCGGCATCCTCCGGTGCTTCAGCAATCTCCGCCTGTGCCAGAATCAGCGTGCCCTCCGATGTCAGCGCATCGTGGAGCGTGCCCAGCATGGCGGGAATGTCTTCGACAAAATGCAGGAAAGAAGAGCTCCAAATCAGATCGTGTTTTTCGCTGGGAAATGAGCCGCTTTGCGCCGACAGACGAGCGGATAACCCGGCGTTGTCGATATTGCGTTGCGCCACGGCGGCGGTCTGCGGTAGGTCATACACCGTGCCGGAAATCTGAGCGTGACGCAGCGCCAACGTAATCGCCACCCAGCCGGGACCGCCGCCCAGATCGAGAACGTGTCTGATTTGCGGAAAATCCGGCAGGCTGGCGATAAGTTGCTCGGCACGGTCGGCCGTCACCGCCCGCTGCTCTTGTGCGATCTGCTGTTCTGCGGCGTTGGCCCACGCTGCATCGCGCGGTAACTCGCTCAACTGCGTTTGCAGCGGCTGATGCATGCCGTCGCCGAGTCCCTGACCAAACTGACGCAGGCTGGTCAGGCGAAAACGCCAGGCGTCGCCCAGAAAACGTGAACTGCTGCGGCAGAGCACGGCGGCGCAGGCCGGAGCGGTGCGATAACCGTCGTGATGACGCGTCAATAGCTGCATGCTCCACAGGATCTCAAGCAGAAACTCGGTTTTCTCCGGCTGCCAGCCCAGCGCTTCCGCCAGCTGTTCCGGTGTGGTGACCTCTTCCAGCCGATCGAAAATCTGCTGTTCCAGCGCCAGATGTAAGGCGTCAGCCTTTACGCTGCTGGCAGCAAGCTGCCATAACGTCTCTAATGGATTCATAAACGGTCTTTCTCATTGATGGTCAGTCGATAGGGAATATGCTATCTATAAATGAGAATGGTTATTATGTTCATTGTTATGCGAGGCGGCGTTTTTCATATGCGAAACGGCGGGGGGAAGATGGTGCAAAGGCAGCAGGGGCGAGAGGGATTATCATCAGGCGATCGATGTCGTGCGGGTGAGGTGAATCGTTCTGATTCGCGTCGAACACTGCCGGGCGTTATCGGCGAATGCTGGTCGGATTTCAGCAGTATCGACACGGATCTGTCGCTGGCTCGTTCGCAATATCGCCCGTGTCGCGACTTGGTGGAAGAAACGCAGAACCCACATCCGCAACCGATGCTGGTCATGACGTTTGCGCTGGCAGGGGAGTCTGCTTATTACGATTGTGGCGGCGGTTCATCGATCTGGTTTCGTCAACAACATGTCACTATCACGACGTTTGGTGCCAGCGTGGGTGAGCGTCATTATCAGGCTCAACAGCAGGTCGATCAGCTACGGCTGCTGGTAGGAAAAACGGCGGCGACTCGCTATTTTGGCGCGAATTGTGCGGAGCAGCTATTCAGTAACGATGGGGTAGCGCTGCGTGCGTTTACGCCCCTATCTGCGGCCAGTCAGGTTCATGTCAATGCGCTGTGCGCTGACGCCGATCCGCTAAATCGCCATATCCACGTCTTAAGCCTGCTGGCGCAGTATCGGCACGTCCTGCAACCGGAAGAGAAACGAGGCGGTATTCATCCACAGGAGCGGCAGCAAATAGAGCAGGTATGCTGCTGGATGCGCGAGCATTTGGCTGAACCGCTGACGCTGGCGTGCATTGCGGCACAGGCAGGAATGAGCGAATCCAGACTCAAGCTTGGGTTTCATCGCTGCTTTGCGACCACGCCGGGTCAGATGTTATTACGGATGCGGATGGAACGGGCGCATCAGTTACTGGAACAGGGATTTCAGGTGGCGCAGACCGCCTGGCAAGTTGGCTATCGACATCCCGCTAATTTCAGCCTGGCATTTACGCGCTATTTTAACCGTAACCCGAAAATGATTGCTTCACGTAAGTAAAAATACCTCGCTTACATTAATGTGATGATGTTGTCATAACTATTTACCGTTATTTTCCTTTGATTATATTCCTGTGCGTTATTTCCGCATGCGGTGCCTGAATCCGAGCTTTTGTCCAAATTCTTCTATACTTCATCCAGCAGTATCAACGTGTAATGAATATTGTGGCCAATAAGCTGTTCATTTTTCAGTGCGCAGTCGGGTGGTTCCCTGTGTATGAAAGAGAGCATTTTATTTTTAATAAAGGGTCGCTTTTTAAGCAAAGGAAAAAAGGATGAGATTAAAAAAGAAAAAAATCGAACCGATGAAAATTCAGGACATTACCATTATTGATAATGCCAGACTCAAAAAAGCCATTACCGCCGCCGCATTGGGTAATGCGATGGAATGGTTTGATTTTGGCGTATATGGCTTTGTGGCATATGCACTCGGACAGGTCTTTTTCCCCGGTGCCGATCCCGGCGTACAAATGATCGCAGCCCTGGCGACGTTCTCGGTTCCCTTTTTGGTTCGGCCACTTGGCGGGATATTCTTTGGGGCGATGGGGGATAAATTTGGTCGCCAGAAAGTCCTGTCGATCACCATTATTATCATGTCGGTGAGCACATTCTGTATCGGCTTGATTCCGTCCTATGAATCGATTGGTATTTGGGCACCGATATTACTGCTGCTGGCGAAACTGGCGCAGGGATTCTCCGTCGGGGGAGAATATACCGGCGCGGCGATTTTTGTTGCCGAATATTCCCCGGACAGACGACGCGGTTTTTTAGGGAGCTGGCTGGATTTCGGCTCTATTGCTGGGTTCGTCATGGGGGCAGGCGTCGTGGTGCTCATTTCTTCCATCGTGGGAGAAGAGAGTTTTCTGGATTGGGGATGGCGTATTCCGTTCTTTATTGCTGCACCGCTCGGATTAATCGGGATTTATTTGCGCCATGCGCTGGAAGAAACGCCAACGTTCCAACAGCACGTTGACAAAATTGATAAAGAATCAAAAGACAGCATCCAATCCCCGCCGAAGATCTCCCTGCGTGAAATTGTGACCAAACAATGGAAAGGTTTGTTGATCTGTATCGGGATGGTGATTACCACCAATGTCACCTATTACATGCTGCTGACCTATATGCCGAGTTACCTTTCACACAGCCTGAATTACTCGGAAGATCATGGGGTGATGATTATCATCGCCGTCATGATCGGGATGCTGTTTGTGCAGCCAGTGATGGGGCTGATGAGCGATCGCTATGGGCGTAAACCGTTTATTATTTGCGGCAGTATTGGGCTGCTGTTGCTGTCGGTGCCCAGCTTTATCTTGATTAACAGCGATGTGATTGGGCTGATTTTCTGCGGGCTACTGATGCTGGCCGTATTGCTGAATTCCTTCACGGGGGTGATGGCGTCAACGCTTCCCGCTCTGTTCCCCACGCATATTCGTTATAGCGCGCTGGCGACGTCATTTAACGTTTCCGTGCTAGTTGCGGGCTTTACGCCAACGGCGGCGGCGTGGCTGGTGGAGTCTACCGGTAACTTATATATGCCTGCGTATTACCTGATGGTGATTGGGCTGATTGGCCTGATTACCGGGATGTCGATGCGGGAAACTGCTAACCAGCCGCTGAAAGGCGCAACGCCAGCGGCATCGGATCGGACGGAAGCCAAAGAGCTGTTGCAGGAACAGTACGACAATATCGAGCAGAAAATAGAAGAAATCGATGAACAAATTGCCGAACTGGAGAAGAAAAGAAAACGGCTGACTGAACAGCATCCTGAGATTAATTAGCCTCAATTTTACTGTCTTAAGCAAGCGCCGCAGATGTGGCGCTTTTGTTATGCCCTTCCTGCCTGACTCTGGTATCTTTGTTTGTTATGTTATAACATAACTATAAATCACAATGACATCACGGAGAGAAAGATGCAGAAAACGACAATCGCAGTGACTCTGGCGCTGTTGATGGGGGCGGGGAGTGCAAGCGTTCAGGCGCACGATCATGAGGTATTGCGCGGGCGGTTAATCTTTTCCGATCACCAGAAACCGACGCTCAGCGTGCTGGATCTGGATACCTTCAAGGTTACGCATACCTTTGACGTGGGCCGGGCGAATGCGGCGTTGGTGCCTACGGAGAATGGGCGATTCACAATCGTCAACCTTTATGATGATGCTGGTACTATCGCTTTTCTTGATACCGGCCTGACCTATGAATCGCACGATGACCATCTGGATGTGCATAAAGGCGAACCGCGTCTTTTGCCGCTACGGGTGACGGGAGACAAACCCTCACATATTACCTCGGAGAATGGTTGGGTGGCTTGGTCGTACGATGGCTTACGTCCGTGGGACGGCCCCAGCAAGCCAGAATCGGTCATGATCCGCTTGTCGGATCTGGATAGCGCGAATCCTATTGTTGAGAAGCGCAAAAGCCCAGCACCGCAGCACGGTATCACCGCACCGTTGGGGAATAATCAGTGGCTGATTTCCGTGCCGAAAGCAGCCTATACCAAAGGGGATGATAAAACGGTGACATCGCGTCCTAACGGTTTTGTGGTTTATCAGCAAGACAAGGGCTGGAAAGCGATAGCGGACTTTAACCAGAAGCAGGATCTCCAGCGTTCTTGTAAAGAGTTTCACGGGCACAGCGCGCTAAATCACGCCCACATTTTTGGCTGTAACGCGAAATTATCGGATGGCGATGCGAAAAGCGACGGCGGTGTTTTGATCGTAAAACAGCAGAGCGGGAAATGGGTATCGCACAAGCTGGCTTATCCTGACGATCGCCGTACCAGTACGCTGAAATCCGGCCTGCAAGGCACTTATGTGATTGGTAATTACGGCGGACTGGGTGGGCAGCCGTTTAACGCACTGATTCGCATCGATCCTCAGGCTAAAAAGCTCACGGCACAGGATACGTTTGCTATCCCAGACGCTCAGGCCGTGTGCAAATTTGAAGTCTCTGCTGATGGCAAACGGGTCGCCAACCTGACGCCAGATGGCAAGCTGCGGTTGTATGACGTGGCGCCGAACTGGAAACAAATCGCCAGCTTTGATGCGGTTGAGGCGTTTGACTGCGCTTACGGTGCGAAAACGCCAACACCATCGCTCGCCATTGTCGGCGGCAGCGTGTACGTCAGCGATCCGGTGAATCAGCGAATTCGTGAGTTTTACCTGAACAGCGCGAAGCAGGGGTTGGATATTAAAATTGATGGCGCACCTACCGAGTTGGCGGGTAAGCGCTAAAAGCCCAATCAGGGTTGAAGCAATACGCGGGCAGGGATGCCCGCATTCTCGATGCCAAAGGTACGATGCTCAGCGACCCACGAGCCGCAGCTGAGTGCAAAATGGGCAACCACAGCCATTAACGGAGGTTGCATCGCACTGACCGGGGTGAATGGTTTCCAGTCCCATTGGCGTAAAGCCAGAGAAAGTGCGCTTGGCCTCATCGATATGACGTAACCCAGCATCATCGGACTGGGCTATTTTCGCCTGAAAAGCGGAAGCTTGTACTGCCACCAGGGAAAGAAACAGAACTGACAGACCTTTTTTCATTGGGCACATCCGCTATGGAACTTGGTTTGTTATAACATAACGTATTTAGTCGCGCCAGAGCAGCCGACCGCCTGAATAGGGTCGGCTGTCTGAACAACGCTGTTCGATTAACGGAACGGCGGCTCGTTAAAGGTGCGCAGCTTACGTGAGTGCAGCTTGTCGCTTTCAGCCCGCAGCAGATCGATGGCACAGATGCCAATCTGCAAATGCTCCGAAATCGCCCCTTCATAGAAACGGTTCGCCTGTCCCGGCAGCTTGATTTCACCATGCAACGGCTTATCCGAGACGCACAGCAGCGTGCCGTAAGGTACGCGGAAGCGATACCCCTGTGCGGCAATCGTCGCACTTTCCATATCTACCGCCACGGCGCGGCTGAGGTTAAACCGCAGAGCAGAGGCCGCATAGCGTAGCTCCCAGTTGCGGTCATCGGTGGTCACAACCGTGCCAGTACGCAGGCGTTGTTTAACTTCTTCCCCCGGCATCCCGCTGACCATCTTGGTCGCGTCGTACAGCGCGCGCTGCACCTCGGCGATACTAGGAATCGGGATATCCGGCGGTAGCACGGCGTCGAGTACGTGATCGTCACGCAGGTAAGCGTGCGCCAGCACGTAATCGCCGATGGACTGGCTTTCGCGCAGGCCGCCGCAGTGGCCGATCATCAGCCAGGCATGAGGGCGCATCACTGCGAGGTGATCGCAGATGGTTTTCGCGTTGGATGGTCCGACGCCGATATTGACCATCGTAATCCCTTTACCCTGACGGGGAATCAGATGATAGGCAGGCATCTGGTGGTTCTTCCAGGCCAGATCGGACACCGTCTGCTCAGGGTTAGGCGTGTCGGCGGTGATATAGATCCCCCCCGCGCAGGACAGCGCCTCATACGGGCTATCGGGATCGGCAATCTGCGCACAGGCCCAGCGCACAAACTCATCGACATAGCGGGTGTAGTTGGTGAAGAGAATGAACGGCTGAATATGTTCTACCGGCGTACCGGTATAGTGGCGAAGTCGCGCCAGTGAGAAATCGGTACGCAACGCGTCGAAGTGCGACAGCGGCGATGTGGTGGTCGCGTGAAACAGCCCATCTGCCGTCTCGTCCCCAATCTGTGACAGTTCTGTCGTGGGGAAATGCTTGGCGATGCCCGCGCTCATGGAACGGTCAAGAATCAGGTCGGAACCGTCGAGCACGTAGGGGAACGGGATTTCCTGCTGTGATGGGCTGACCTCGATGGTGACGTCATAATCTCCCTCCAGCAGCGCCAGCTGTTCCGCCAGATAAGCACGCAAAAATGCCGGATGGGTAACGGTGGTGGAGTAACTGCCGGGATGAGTAAAACGCCCATAGGCGCGGTGTCGGGGATGACCGGTCGAATTACCACTCCAACTGACGCGTAAGGCTGGGTAGGCAAATAGTCCTGCTGCACGCGCGGTGGCATCGGGCAGCGTGCCATCATTGATAAACTCCCCAATGGCGTCGCGCAGCGCTGAGACGGCGTCATCATACAGCGCTTCCAGTTTATCCAGAGTCTGGGTGACGGTAAGACTGACGTGGGATCCGCTGTTATGCATATTCTCTCCTTTAATCACGCTCTGCACTATACCCGTCATACTTCAAGTTGCATGTGCGTTGGCTGCGTTACTCGGCACACTTACGTGTACCTCGCCCCGTTGGGGCCGCTGCCAGCAGCGTTCAAATCTGCCTTTGGCAGAGTTGTCACTCACCCGAATCACTTACCTGGGTAAGCTCATCGGGATGAAATGAGAGACGTCCTGTCTCTCACCGAAGGCCAGCCGTTGGCTGGTCAAATTCGTTCCCGACGAATTTGTCCTTCGCTTGCTGCCTGCCTGAAACTCGAATTATTTAGGGTATATTCATATGTACTTCGGCAGAGATTCGCTCACAGCGTAACTGAAGATGCACAGCCCCGCCATCGTGAAATCTGGCAGGGCTGTGAACGTAGAGAGAGGCGTGAGTCTCTCGGTAGATTAGTGTTTGTGGCGGCCGGAGAGGTTCGCTGCGCTCACGGCCAGTATCGACAGCAGGCCGAGTGCGGCCGCAGGTGCCAGTACGCCCCAGAAGGCACGTTCGATATACGGCATCCCTTCAGCTAGGACGCGTCCCCATTCTGGGGTCGGTGGTGACGCGCCCAGACCTAAAAAGCCGAGCGATGCCAGCGCCAGCGCGATGCCTGGCAGTTTCAGCATAGCGTGACGGAAAAGCGGACCAATCAGTGCGGGCAGAATATAGAACAGGCTGCGTCGTATCGGACCGACACCGAGGATCGGCAGCATCCGAATATAAGGACGCGCGTTGATTTCGGCGACCAGTGCTGCCGTGTGGGCCGCGAGCGGAGCCCAACTGACGGCAATGACGGCAATCGCCGCGCCCGTTGCCGTCGGACCATTAACCGCAGCAACCAGCAACCCGGCAATCACTGGCGGCAGGGCGTTAGTCACTTCGATGGGGCCGCTGAACAGACGCGGAAACAGCCCAATCAACAGGCCGATCGCCAGACAGGCCAGCGACACCGCCAGCGCCAGCAGACAGGTATGTAGCGTGCCGTGCGCGACGCGCGCCAATAAATCGCGCCCCATCGCGTCCGCGCCAAAAGGCAGCAGGAACGACGGTGGTTGCAGGCGCAGAAAGGCGGAGGTATAGGGATCGCGCGGCAGGCCAGCCAGCAGCAGAAGCGCCAGCAGCAGCACGCAGATAATCGGCAGCCAGATAGCATGACGAGATGCAGGGCTACCGTGTTCTTCCGGCACCGGCATAGCGCCGCTCCGCAGGGCGCGTCCGAGAATCAGCAGTCGCACGCCGCTTGCTGCGATGCCAGCCAGCGAGGCGATGAGTAAGAGAATCAGCACGCCGATCTGTAAGGCGGGCAGATCCTGCGCGGCCGCTGCCCCCAGCGTTGCACGTCCCAGTCCAGGAATCGCGAACACTTTTTCGACGGCGATAGCACCGCCGGTTAACGAAACCAGAACCAGCCCGACTAGCGGCATCACGCTGGGCAACGTGCGTTTCAGCACTGCCAGTGCGATATGACGACGGCCTACACCCGACACGCTCCAGGTGGTGAGCCAATTTTCACTGAAAGTGGCGGATAGCGCGTCGGCAATAATCCGGCCAAGGTAACCGCCTGCTGGAATACCGAGCGCCAGCGACGGCAGTACCGCGTAGTGCAAACCTAGCCAGCCATAGGGTGGGAACCACTGTAGCCAGACGGCGCCGACGATCAGTAGAAATGACGCCAGCAGGAATTCGGGCAGTGCGGTAAACAAGGCGGCAAACAGGCCGCCTGAACGATGAACCTGCCCACGTAACCCTTGCCGAAAGGTAGGGGTGCACAGCACGGCAGCCAGCGTGAAAGCCACCAGCGCCGAAGACGCCATCAGCGTGAGCGAGACGCCCGCCGCTTGCAGCATCCCCGGAAGGACTGGACGACCAGAAACCCAGGAGTTACCCGCCTCGCCGTGCAATAGGCCTGTCAGCCAGTTCAACAGCAACTGCAACGGGCCTTGATCCAGCCCAAGAGAGTGACGAATCGCATTTAGCGTTTCCGCCGTCGCTTCCTGCTCGCCGGAACGGGCACGCAGCAGCGCCAGCGCCGGGTCCTGACCGGACAACCACGGCAACATGCCAATCAGCACCACGATGCCCGCCAGCGTCAGCAGCCGCGAAAACAGCGGGATCAGCACGCCGTATCGCGGGCGTTGCGTCTGGTTGATGGTCGCACAGGTGCGGCAATACAGCGATTCGCTCATAAACTCGTCATCTTTCTGGTTGCTGGTGCGCTATCCGTTACTTTGCGCCGGTGGCAATATGCGTGACGGCGTTAATCAGCGTGCGTTCACGCGGGTCGCGCAGGGCGTCTTTGACCTGTGCGCTTTCACCTTGAATTACGCGCTCATGCAGCATTGGGATCGCGGCATCGCTGGCCAGGATCAGGTTTTCTGCCTGCATGATGGCCTGACGGCGTGCAACGCCCGCAGGAATCGCGGCCGCTTTTTGCAGTGCCTGATCGATTTCCGGGCGGCACAGCTGAGCGATATTGAACGACCCTTCACAAGCGAAGTCGCTGTACAGATAAGCCACCGGATCGCCGGAATCCAGCACGGTGGCGCGGGATAAAATAAAGGCATCGAACTTGCCTGCCAGCGCGTCGGACTCGATCTGCGCATATTCACGCACCACCTGTTTTACTGTAAATCCAGCGGCAGTGAGCTGCTGTGCCAGATAGACCGCGACTTCAGGCAGTTCGGCGCGATCGCTGAACGTTGCCAGCGTGATGGTCGCTCCCGCAGGCGTACCCGCTTTGACCGGATTCGCTACCGGCTGACGCAGTTCCGCAGCCCACGGCAGCGCGGGACCTAATAGACCCTGCGCGATATCAGCACGTTTCTCATAGACGTTATCCACCAGCTGCTGGCGATTAATCGCATCGCGCACGGCAGCACGCATCGCGGGATCTTGCATCACGCCATGACGCGTATTCAGATACAGCGTGTTGGTGCGCGGCATGGGGACTTCATGCACCAGCGACTGATCCAGCAGCGGTGCCTGAGAAACCGGAATGGCTTCGACAATGTCTGCCGTGCCGGTACGTAATGCAGCAGCGCGCGCTGCGCCGTCGGAAACAAAGCTGACGTCGATACCGCTGGCCTGTGCTTTCTCACCCCAATAACCGTCGAACCGATCCAATACCGCGCTGCTGGTGCCGGTGACGGTACGCAGAACGAACGGGCCGCTTCCGGTGTTGATCGGATTGACGACGCCATTTTTACCGTATGCCGCGGTGGAGAGAATCGCCAACTGCGGGCTGGATAAACGCTGTGGCAGCAGTGGGTCCGCTGTAGCGGTGGAGACAATGACGGCGTTATCGCCATCGGCTTTTACCGTTAACTGCACGCCGTCCAGAATGCGCGGTTTGGGGGCAGCCGTGGACGCCACGGTGAGCGCGTTCACTACGGTGGCGGCGTTTAAGGTGGTGTTATCGTGAAAATGGACGTTTGGCCGCAGTTCAAAACGCCAGGATTTATCATCGATCTGCTGCCATTTTGTCGCCAGCGCAGGCTGGGCTTCGCCGAGTTTGTCGAGCACCACCAGCGTTTCTGCCGTGCTCCAGCGCGACAGCTTAAAGGCATCATCGCTCAACGGCGTCAGGCCGGAGCGCGGAGGCTGAAGCATTGCCAGTTTGATTCGACCGTCATGATGTGGGCTGTGGTTTTCCTCGGGCTCATTGAAGCAGCCTGAAAGCAGCAGCGTGGCTGATAGCAAGCCGGAAACGGGCCACAGGAGATTGCGCATATTCATCAGTCTGTCCTTATTCATTCACGGTTGAAGTGGATTTAAACGGGCGGCAGATGACCATCATGGCCAGCGAACTGCACAGCGGCACGGCGGCGAGCAGCACCCACGGAATGGCGGCCTGTGGCGACGGTGTTAGCGCGCGATCGAGCTGGCTGCCGAGTATAAAGTTGCCGACCAGTACCGCGATGCCGCCCATCGACGCTAGTGCGCCATAGTGCGCACCCAAGTTTTTGTTGTTGGCAAAGCGTGGGATGAGGTCCATCCCGACGGGGACGATTAACATTTGACCCAGCGTCAGCAGCGTAATTAATGAGATAGCCGGAAGCAGGCGCTGCCACCCGTCTGGCGGCGTGCTGGAAGCAAACAGCGCGACGCTAAAGAACGACGCGGCCAGCAGCGCGAAGCCCAGTGGCAGCATGCGTGCCGCGCCAACTCGGCGGGCAAAACGCGCCAGCGGAAGCTGTAACCCGATCACCAGCAGGGAGGCCAGGACAAACAGCGGGCCGAGATCTTTCTCGCTGCTGCCGGAGCGATGCAGTTCAACTGGCAGTGCCAGATAGAGCTGGTTGTAGCTGAACAGGTAAGCGCTGTAGGCAATGATGAACGCGACAAAGCGGCGCTGGCGGAACGTTTCCCACCACGGGGCAATTTGTAATTCGTTCTGATTGCGCTGCGTCGGCGGTAGGCTGAAAAACAGGACGATGAGCGCGATAACAAACACGCCGGCGCCCGCGAGTGCCACGCGCTGGAATCCGTATCCGGCCAGCACTGAACCGAGCAACGGCCCCAGCACCGCGCCTAACTCGCCGCAAATGGCAAACAGGGCGAACCACTCGGAGCGGCTGCGTTTTCCCTCTTTTTCACTTTGCGTACCGGCCTGTGCCATCAGCGCTTCGATGGCGGGAGAGAACAGCGCACCGCCCACACCGGTCAGACAGGCGCCGAGGATGATCGGCCATAGCGAGTCGCCTAACGCCAGCAGGAGATAGCCGCTGATACGCACGACACAGCCACACAGGATGATCACGCGCGCGCCGAATCGGTCAGCCAGCGCGCCGCCGACTAAAAACATGCCCTGTTGAGAAAAGGTGCGTAAGCCAATCACCAGCCCGATAGCCCAGCCGGAAAGCAGCATGTCGTCGCGCAGAAAAATCGCCAGAAACGGTACGACGGCATAAAAGCCAATATTGAAAACAAGCTGGCTACCCAGAAGCAACGGGGGATAAGGCCGTGGTGCGCGGTTGGCGGTAAGGTCTGACATGTCATGATCCGTTATAAAAAGCCCGTTACGGGGGAATGTGTTATTGATGCGATATTTTATTGTAAAAAGCGCGTTTTCAGCGAGCTAATAGCCTGACGTCGATAGCGCGGGGACGGCCTGCAACAGATGAGCAGTGTGCGCCTGCTGCGGTGAAGCTAGCACCTCGGTCGTGGGGCGATCTTCAATAATGCGTCCGCCGTCCATGACCAGCATTCTGTCGCACAGCCCGGCGAGCATGGAAATATCGTGCGAGACCATCAGCAAGCCCATTTTGTTTTGTTCGGTGACCTGCTGAAGCAGGTTTTTAATCTGTTCACGCAGCGGTAAATCCAGACCGCTGACAGGCTCGTCCGCCAGTAAAAATTCGGGTCGAACAATCAGCGCTCGTGCCAGCGCGACACGCTGTGCCTGTCCCCCAGAAAGCTGCCCAGCGACCTTATTCAGAAGCGTGACGCTCAGTCCTACCTGATCCATGACTTCGTTCAGGCGGGCAGAATGATTTCCATTAGCGTGACGGTTCTCATCGGGGCGGAGTCGCTTCAGCGGCTCGATAAGGAGATCGGCGACGCGCTGACGTGGCGCGAGCGAGCCTGCCGGATCCTGCGGAATGTACTGAACGCGGCGGCGATACCAGAGCAGCGAACGCACTGAACCGGGTTTAATCAGGTTGCCGTCGCAGTACACCGCACCACTTTCTGGCGCTTCAAGCGCGAGCAGGGTTTTTAGCAGCGTGGATTTACCACAGCCAGAAGCACCGACCAGCCCGATGCGTTCGTGCTGTTGCAGGTTCAGCGACAGGTCGTGAAAAATGGCACTGGCAGGATCGGCCTTTTGCCACGGCAAACGTGACGTTTGGCGATAGCGGCTGACGTGCTCAAGGCTTAAAAACGGTGAGGGAACCGCGTGCAGGTGGTGGTTCATCCGGCAAGCGCTCCGGCAACAGCGGTGGGTAACACATTATCAGGAAAAAGATTGTCAGATAAAAGCGTGTCAGCGCGACGCGCGGCAGCGACCAGACTGCGGGTATACGGCTGCTGTGGTGCATTCAGTAGTTGCTGCATACTGCCGGATTCAATGACTCGCCCGTTTTCCATCACCAGACCACGCTGGCAGAGTTGGGCGGCAACGGTGATATCATGCGTAATAAACAGCAGGGCAGGAGCATCCGGCTGCGCGCTACGTTCCTGTAAGACCTGCAATACCTGCTTCTGGGTAATGACATCGAGTGCGGTTGTCGGTTCGTCCGCTACCAGCAGGCGTGTCTTGCCGAGTAGGGCGAGGGTAATACAAATGCGCTGGCGCTGGCCGCCGGACAGTTCGGCAGGATAGCGTTGCAGGAGGTTGGGAATATCATTCAGCTTCATGGCAGCCAGAAGTGCAGAAAGCTCAGAGGAAGAGGGGGCTTTCAACGCCAGAGACAGCTGTTTTCCCAACGGCATGAGAGGATTAAGCGCCGTTGCGGAGTCCTGGAACACGGCAGAGACGCGGCTGGCCTGCGGGCGCGCCAGTGCTTTCAACTGGCTGACCGCTTCGCCATTCACCCGAATACTGCCGCTAATCTGGCAGCCCGATGGCGGTGTGCCGATGACCGCTTTGGCGGTGAGGGATTTACCGGAACCGGATGCACCGAGTAAACAGACACGTTCACCCGCGAACAGCGTAAAGCTGATATCGCTGACCTTGGTTTCACCACCAATAGACAGGCTCAGGTTCTCTACCTGAAGAATGGCGTCTGTGTGTCTGTTCCAATTAATCATGGCTAACGTATAGGGTTAGTGTAAATCGATATGTAATAACATAACAAAATACAACGACGTGATGCAAAGGAAATGTGATCCAGAGCCTATAAATTGGCGCCGCGACGCAGCCTTATCTGACCGCGTCGATGATGAAAAAGAGGGGGAGAATAAATTGTAGGAAGGTGCAGACTATCTTTAGAGCCTACTCATTCGATGAATCAACAAGCTGTGCCAGTTCCGCTGCGCTCAACTGAGTAATCTGACAAACCTGAGCAGGTTCCATGCCGCTAAGCAGAAGCTGACGAGCAATATTTTGAGCACTGGCTTTCATGCCATGCTGTATCCCTTGCTGTATGCCATGCTTGATGCCTTTTTCAAACCCGATTTTCTCAAGTTGCTGTGCGATGGTCATGATCGCCTCCCGATCCGTTGACAGAGACTGTGCGACGGCCTCAATAAACTCTGCTGGCTTTGAGGTGTTGCCGCTTCGTGCGATGTAAAACAGTATCGCTCTTTTTTGCGGCAGCGGTACCTGCCAGCGCTCAAATAATAGCCCGATATCCTGCGCCAGTTCCAGCATATCTCGCGTGCGAATGTGTTTTTGCACCAGTTCCAACAGCGCCGCGCGGCGATGCGTCTTGATGTCCTCATCCGGTATCACCGTGAGGTCAACCAAAGGAAAGGGGGTGTTGTAGAGTTTTTCTGCCTGAATAGCGTCAGCAAAACCGTCGAGCCAGCGCAGCGTATAGGGATAAGGGCTACGCTGGCCGTGATAAAACAGTAAAGGAACGACGAGCGGCAACGTATCGTGACCTTGAGAGAGGTGCTGCTGCATAGCAGCCAGCGCGTAGCGCAGCAGGCGAAATGGCATCAGCTTTTCTGGGCGACTCTGGTGCTCAATCACACAATAAATATAACCTTGCCCTGCGGTGGTCTGAATTGAATACAGCATATCCGATATTCTTGCACGCAGTTCCTCGTCAACAAAAGAGGCTGATTGCAGTTGTAGCGAGCTGAAGTCGCAAATATGCCTGATTTCTTCTGGCAGGTGGATGGCGAAGAAATCCTTTGCGACGGCTGGATCGCTGAGAAACTGTTTAAAAATCGCATCATGCGCGGCCATACTGTTTTTCTGTCCCTGAATAATCTGTAGGCAATGGTAAAAGAAGCGGATATGGGCAGGGAAGAAGCGCAGAGGACGACTGTGTTGGTATGGAAGGATGTAAGCAAGAAAAGTGAGAAATGAAAGCAACGACGCGATCTCACTGGGAGCGAGATCGCGTTAAGGTGTGAGGGTTAGCTCTGTTGCGTGGTCAGCCACTGGCGCAGGTGTTCGGGCTGCTGGGCGCCGCTTAGGCGTGCTTGTTCTTCACCGTTTTCGAGCAAGAGCAGAGTTGGCAGCGTCCTGACCGCCAATTTCTCCGCCAGGGCAATGTGATGATCGGCGTCCAGATAATGGCTCGGCAATTGACGGTATTCCTCGTTATCCAGAATCGCTTCTAACTGGCGATAGAGGCTTTTACAGTGGACGCAGCGCTCCGCGCCGACCAGTAGCAACTGTGGGCCACGTTGTGCTGCCAGTTCAGGCCAACTGTCGACGGTGAGTGGCGCAAAACGC
This sequence comes from Pectobacterium odoriferum, assembly GCF_009931295.1. Classification (NCBI taxonomy): domain Bacteria; kingdom Pseudomonadati; phylum Pseudomonadota; class Gammaproteobacteria; order Enterobacterales; family Pectobacteriaceae; genus Pectobacterium; species Pectobacterium odoriferum. Next base: position 1,808,923 of record NZ_CP034938.1, read on the forward strand.
TCACGGTTGACGGCAAAGAGCTTCGGGCTGCGTTTGAGATCTTCGCTATCGGTCGCGACACACAGGGCATCGCCGCTCTTTTTATAAGGGCGCGTGCCGTCAATACGAATCACGCTGGCGAAGCCGGGCGCGGCGGCTCCGGGCTGGCGTAACTGAGTATTATCAGGGGCAATCACCGGTGTTTCCTGTGGGCGCGGCAGCTGCGGTACCCATTCATAAGGGACGCGGTAGGCGCGATACAGCATGTTGGTGTTCACCGTCTTGCCCCAATAGGGGGAAATAAACTCCCAGACAATTTCATGATCGGCGGTGACTTCAAACAATCGACCGTTGGCCCCTTCGTTAATCAGCGTATTGCCGTTCGGCAGGCGCTGGATATTACTGATGTACGGGCTGTAAAAACGGAAAGCGTCAGTCGGGTGCGGAATACCTGCTTCGTAGGGTGAATAGCGCCAAACAATATCCAGCGTGACTGGGTTGATTTCCAGCACGCGTGAATAGTCACGCCAGGCGTTTTTCACCCCGTCAGCCGATGCCGGATTGGGTGCGCCGTAGCCAGCCCAACCACCGTTATCAAACACCAGAATATTGCCCGCGCCCGGTAAGCCTGCCGGGATCATATGTGCGTGATGCTGGCCGATAATCCAGCCGATGTGTTTGAGCTCAGGCGTGTTGTAGTTGGGGCCAAGCTGCCAGACAATATTGCCGCTCTGTTTGTCGATGATGGCAATGATGTTGGATTCGCGCGCGTCCCAGATGATGTTATCCGGGTGGAAGCGGGTATCGCCTTGATCGAACCACGGATTGGGGCCGAGTGCCGACATGGAGTTGATGTGCATCCAGTCGCCCATCCCACCGCCGCTTTTGCGCAGGTTGGGATTGTTGTACAGCGCGGTTTTTGCGTCGTCATCAAAGCCGAGTTCGTCGAAATGGTCGCTGCAACGCCATTCCCACAAAATGTTGCCCTCCCAGTCCACTTCGATGATGGTGTCGTCGAGCAGCAGTTTGTCGCTGATCCGTTCATTATGCAGGTTGGTATGCGCCAGCAATAATGTGTTGCCGCCAATCGACTGCGGTTCCTGACCCGGCGCGTAATAGCCGACCGGATTGCCGCTGCGCTGGTAGTCATGGTGGACGCGTGCCATCCATTCTGGCGGAAGGTCAGGATCGGTAATGTGTTCATAGCCGTTGAATTTCCAGACGACGTTACCGTCCCAGTCGACCTGAATCAGATCGACCATGTCCTGCATGCCGTAGCGTGAATCACGTTCGCCGCTGTGCCCGAGGATGTAACCGCCGGGCAGGATTTTGTTGGGGAAGCCGTGCAGGCCTTCCCACAGGCGCAGTTCGGTGCCGTTCATATCTACCAGCACCGCGCCACGTTCCAGCGCCTGAAAGACGGTGTAGCCGCCCCAGGCTTTTTCCGGGTTGTAAATCGTTGTGCCGGTCGGGTAGACGGAAGGGTGTCCCATAATGGTGCTCCAGTGTTTACGTGTTCAGAGAAGAGAGGTCGGCAGCCGTATCGGCAGGCTGCGTCAACAGTGCGAGCAGGTCGCTGCACTGCTGGTGAAAGGCCTGACTGTCACGCTGGCGTGGATGCGGCAGCGAAATGGTCGCAATCTGGCGGATACGGCCCGGTCGCGGTGCCAGCACGACGACGCGATCGGCGAGATAGACGGCTTCCTCGACGTCGTGAGTGACCAGCAGCGTGGTCGTGCCTTCCGCCTGATGAATGCGGCGCAGCTCCTGCTGCATCTGCTGGCGGGTCAACGCATCCAGCGCGCCAAAAGGTTCATCCAGCATCAGGATGCGTGGATTGGCGACGAGCCCGCGTGCGATGGCCACACGCTGCGCCATGCCGCCGGAAAGCTGGGCGGGCAGGGCATCGGCAAAATCCTGCAAATGGACGAGTTGAATAAAGTGGTCGATCAGGCGCTTCCGCTCTTTGTTATCGATGGCTTCATTCGCCAGTCCAAGTGCGATGTTTTGCCGCACCGTCAGCCACGGAAACAGGCGTGGTTCCTGAAACACCATGCCACGCTCACGCCCGATGCCGCGCACGGTTTTCCCTTCGACCAGCACGCGTCCCTGATAGTCGTTGTCCAGCCCAACCAACATGCGTAGCAGCGTGGATTTGCCGCAGCCGCTGCTGCCGACAATCGCCACCAGCTCACCGCTGTGAATCGACAGTGAAAAATCATCGATTACCGTCAACGACTCGCCCTGTACACGAAACTGTTTACGCAGCCGATCGAACTGTACGACTGGCGGTGATACCTCAAGGGTTGTGGACGTCATGCGATTTCTCCTGCGGAACGCCAGCGCGTCATCCGCTGTTCCAGACCTAATCCGACGCGGTCGAGCACCGCGCCCGTTAATCCAATTAACAGCATGCCGCTGATAATCACGGGCATATCCAATAGCTGTTGGGCGTTGATCATCAGGCTGCCGATCCCGGTGCCTGATGACATGAAATATTCCGCGCCGATGGTGCCAAGCCAGGCGTAAATCAGTGACAGACGTAAACCGGCGAAGATCGCGGGCGCGGCTCCCGGCAGGATCAGCACCCGCAGGCGGGTTGATAAACGCAACTGCAACACCTGCGCGACCTCTTGTAAGGTTTGTGAACGCTGGCGGATACCGCGATGGCTGGCCACCAGCATGGGGAAGAACGAGGCCAGCGCCACAAATGTGATTTTCCCAGTTTCATCGTTGCCGACCCAGGCCGTCAGCAGCGGCAACCAGGCAAACAGCGCGATCTGACGCAGCGTCGCGACCGTAGGCGTGAAGAGCGCGTCGCTGGTGGCATTCAGCCCCAGCAGCACGCCGCACACGAGGCCCACGGCAATCCCGCCTATCGCACCGGCGAGCGCGCGGGTCAGACTGGCCTGCATCGCCTCGGTGAGCGAGCCGTCACGCACGCCTTGCAACAGCATGTGCCACACGTCGGCGGGCGGTGGCAGCAGTAGCGGATCGATCCAACCGAAACGGCTGGCCTGTTGCCAGAGCAGCAGGAGCAGAAAGGGTAAAACCAACGCGGATAAACGGCGAGACGAGGTGGCGGTTAAGCGGCTGAGCGGCGGGTGTGGCCAGAAAACCAGACGGCGTTCCAGTTGATTGATTGCCCACTCCATCGTTAGCCCTGCCAGCCCAATGACGGCGATACAGACAAACACAATATCCAACTGAAATAGCTGGCGTCCCCATACCAGCAGGTAGCCAATGCCCTGAGACGACGCCAGCAGCTCGACCACGATCAGCGACACCCACGCCTGCGAGAGTGCCAGCCGTAAACCGGTTAACCAGGTGGGTAGCGCGGCGGGCAGCGTCAATTTGATGAGGCGCTGGTGCCACGGCAGGCGCAGAGTGCGAGCGACTTCCTGTAGTGCATGCGGCACGTTGCGCACGCCTGTTTGCGTATGCAGCGTCACGGGGATAATCACGGCCTTGATGATGACGGCGAGCTTCAGGCCGTCATCGATGCCGAACAGCACCATAAACAGCGGGATCCAGCCCAGCGTTGGAATTTGTGCCAGCGCGTAAACCGTCGGGTGCAGCAGGTGCTCGGCGCGGCGTGAGGCTCCCATCAGCGCACCAAGCAGCGTCCCTGCCAGTACGCCGGCCAGCAGGCCGCTAGCCAGCCGTTGCAGGCTGATAAAAAGCTGTGGCAGGAGATCGTTGTGCCAGAGTTCGACGGCGGTTTTAGCGACGATGTCGGGAGCTGGGAGAATCTGGGCGGGCATCCAGCTGTAGTGGGTGCTGATATACCACAACGCCAGCAGCGCCAGCGGCACGATTAGCGGCATCACTATTGACACGACAAGAGAATAGACCCGCGCTATCGGCAGTGCTGGCCAGACGATCGCGGTTTTTTTCAGCAGTATCGACTTATTCATTTTATTCCCGAAAACCATCGCAGCTGGATGAATAGGGAATAAAAAACAGGTTTCAACGTTGAACGCCAATGCAATAAAGCGATGGTCGTCGTGCAATAAATGCATACGCGCAGCCCAAGCCCGTCAGCCCTGATTTATGCTTTTTTCCGCTGAACAAACCTGTAAATGTTATTTAAGCCTGACGCCGACGGTTCGCTAGTTTCATGGCAGATGAAACGAATTATTAAGGAAAACCGTATGCAGCACGCCACTCTGTTGATCACTGCCTCGCCGATAACGGCATCTTCCCGCTGGCGCTGGGGGATGAAGGTATTAAGTACTGCCTTGCTGATGGGCGCCGCGCTCGTTTCCACCGTTCAGGCAAACGACGCCGCCCCGCAGGATGCACAGAAGCCGGCGGAGATTCGTATTGGTTTGCCGGATCAGAGTGCAGGCAGCAAACCCTTTATTCGCGGGCCGCTGGGGTTGGCGCATATTCGCCAACAGTTGGAGAAGGAATTTGAGCCGCAGGGTATCAACATTCGCTGGTCGTTCTTTAAAGGAGCGGGGCCTGCGGTGAATGAGGCGCTGGCAAACAAGCAGCTGGATGTGGTGTATCTGGGCGATCTGGCCGCTATTATCGGCCGTGCGGGTAGTCTGCCAACGCGGGTGCTAGTGGGGTCGCGTGGCTCTAATTCTTATCTGGCGGCGACGCCGGAATCGGGTATTCAACGCATTGAAGATTTACGCGGCAAGCGGATTGCGGTCTACAAGGGAACGGCCGATCAGCTGTCGTTTGAGCGTGCGATTAAAAGCGTTGGGCTAAACGAGCGCGATGTGCGAGTCATCAATTTGGACTGGACGGCAGGCAAGGCTGCACTGGCGGCCAGACGCGTGGATGCGGTGTGGGGTGGTGTCTCCCTACTGGCGTTGCGTAAGCAGGGCATCAATATTGTGACTACCAGCCGGGCGCTGGGCTGGCCGAATACCACACAGGCCTCGGTGCTGGCGACGCAGGACTTTATCGACCGCTACCCAGGCACGACGCAGCAACTGGTGAATGTGCTGGTGGACAATGCGCAGTGGATCGGCGAGGCGCAGCACCTGCCGGAATACACGGCGCTGATGGCCGAGCAGAGTCAGATTCCGCAGACGATTTTTCAGGAAGAATTGAAAGCGGAGGATCTCCCTTTCCAAAGCTCGCCGCGTCTCGATCCGTTCCTGCTCAGCAGCTTGCAGGACAGCATTGAGCGGGCGAAAGCCGCCGGGTTGATTCGCAGCACGTTCTCGGCCAGCGACTGGTTTGCCGGCCAGTTTGTTGACCGGGCGCTGAAAGCCAAAGGGCTGGAATCGAACTGGGCAGTGTATGACGCCAGCGGTAATCCTGCGAAATAATCACGAATGCGCTCACAGGGGCGGCAGTGCCGGAGCCGGTGAGCGCAGCCTGTCCAGCGCCAGTATGCTTTCGATCATCAGCTCGGCCAGCGGTGGTAGCGTTCTCTGCAAACAGGTGACAATACCGAAGCGGGTTTGCATATTTGCCCATTCCGGCGGCGTGCCTGTTAGCGGGATTTCTACCAGTTGATGGCTTAATCGACCCAGCGCAAAGCCATCCTCGCTGGCGAAGCTGATGGCCTGCGTATGCCGTAGGATGCTGAAAACAGAATAGATATGGTCACACTGAATCTGTGGCCGATAATCGGGCTGGCGCGTTAATGCGGCCAACACCTTGCGCATGCCGACGGGCATAAAAGGGGAGGCGAGCGGAAAGCGCAAGAGATCGTCCGGCGTGACGGTTGCCTGCTGTACCAGCGGATGCGAAGAGTGGCAGATAAAAAAGCAGCGCTGCTGGCTTAATGGCTGGACATGGAGGTTGGTTTCCATTTCGGCCTGCCAGGTATCGGCAACGATAAAAGGCCACTCGTCGGCTAGCAGCCGTTCACGCAGGGATTGCCAGTTATCTACGCTGTAGGTGACTCTGGCTCGCGGACGAAGGGCGTGGAAATGCGCGACTGCCTTGGGGATCAGCGTGGTAGATGGCGCTGGGCCGCAGCCAAACGTCAGTTCGCCTTCTTGTGCCTCGCTGATCTGCCGCATGTCGGTCATCAGTTCCCATGACAGCTCCTGCATACGCCGCGCAAACGGCAGCAGCGTATTGCCCTGCCACGTCAGCGCAAAGCGACGGCTCTGGCGGTCGATAAGCGGATGCCCCATCGTTTGCTCCAGCGCCTGAATGCTACGGCTGAATGCCGATTGCGACAGGCAGACAGCCTCAGCGGCCTGTACAAAACTCCCATGTTCGGCCAGTGCAAGAAAATTGCGTAATTGCCGTAAATCCAGATGCATATTGCAGCTACCTACCCTATCGATTTTCCCCACTTTTTAGGCGGAGGTCGGCTAGCAACGCAATGAACAAAACGTTATAAGTTATAGCGAACTGATTGCTATACCCGTCATACTTCAAGTTGCATGTGCGTTGGCTGCGCTACTCGGCACACTTACGTGTACCTCGCCCCGTTGGGGCCGCTGCAAGCAGCGTTCAAACCTGCCTCTGGCAGATTTGTCAGTCACCCGAATCACTTACTTGAGTAAGCTCATCGGGACTCCCTCACTTGCCGCCTTCCTGAAACTTGAATTCTTTAGGGTATATCGACCTTTAGGCCGCTGTCTGGCGCGGTCAGTGGCTATTTCGCCAGCGCACAGGAAAAATCCTGAATTTCTTCCACAGATCCGAGACTCATATTGAACACGTCCAAACTGCTGGCGAGCAGCACCTTTTCGCCCGTCGGCATGGAGACCATCGCAAGGCCGTATTTGCCGATAGATTCATTCTGCTGCTGTGCGTAGCGATCGAGCGTTTTGAACGGATCGCTTTGCGCCAGTTCGTTCACCGCGAGCGTTTTTGCCAGATAGACGTGCCCGTTAATTTTTACCGGCAGCGTTTTCCAGTCGGCAGAGAGCGTTGGGAACTGCTGGTTCAACGTTTGATAAATCTCCGGGCGCAGGCAGGCAATGTGGATATGCAGCTGGTTTTGTGTACGGCCATAGCGTGAGTTAATCGCCAGCGAGAGATAATCATCTCTGATCGGCTTACCGGCTTCGCGCGATAGATGGCTGCGGTTCGCCCATGCCTGTTCGAATAAATTGGGCGTGCCTTGCTGCAACAGCGTTGGACTCTCGATGCCGCTGATTTTATCGATTGGGAGTAGCAGATCGTGATAGGGACCGTTTCTGTCGTCAAAAAGCACATAGCCATTCGCCAGATTGACTTCCAGACAGGGGGCGGGTTTACCGTTGCGCTGTTGGTTGGGCACGCACTGTTCGCTGACGATCTCCCACAGCGCATTGCTGTTTCCCCGACCAACCTTCCACCATATTGTTGTGGCTGCTGCGAGTAAAATGATGGCAGAAATCGTGAAGATCAGGATCGTGTTACGTTTCATGACAGGTCTCCGGCAGGTGTGTGAGGCGCAATCTGGACGAACCGACGGCGGCGTTGGGTACCGAAAGTGCGCTAGCCGTACAGCGGGCGATTGACAGGCTGGTTCAGGACAGGACGGTCATTGTTATCGCGCATCGGCTATCGACAATTGTGGGGCACATCGAATTCTGGTTGTCGAAGGCCGCTATTGCGCGTTATGGAAAGCACAGCAGTCTATCTCACTAAAGTGAAATAGACGTGATGACGATTATAAAGGCTCAGGCTTGATGAGCTGTAATTCTACGCCCAGTCTGATGGCGTGTTTGGCATTCAGCACGCCCAATTTTTTTACCACATTACCAATATGGAATTTCACGGTGCTGATTTTGATATCCAGAATCAGCGCAATTTCCGGGTAGGTTTTTCCCATGCTGGCCCAGTACAGAATTTCGTTTTCGCGCTGGGAGAAAATCTCTTTGTCACCTTGTTTTCTGCTCTGCGGGCTTTGCGCCATCTCTTTGTAAAGCGTGGTGATTTTCTCATGAACGGCAATGAGCAGCATTTGCAGTTTGTCTTTATTTTCCTCAACAATGTTTTCCATATCCGTTGGCGCGTGTTCTTCAAACATAATCGATAACGCCGCAAGATTATTATTATTATCATGCAAGACAAAGGTGTAGCCATTAACAATATCGTACTCTTTTGACAGATTAAAAATCTTGGAGAACTTCAGCTTAGAGTTAATAACGATGTTGTCTTCCCAGGAGAACGGCGAGACTTTATTTATTGCCGTCAAAATAACCGGATCGATATGCTGATAGTTATTTTCTTTATAGGTATTAACCCATTCCTGTGGGTAATTCGAGATGATCACAACCTGAGACGGGTTCTTCTTGTTCATGATCATATAGGCGTATTTCAGGTCGCCATACTGCTTTAATTTTCGGCCGAGATAGCTTTTTATCGTGTTATTGATAATTTCATTGTCAGAGCAAAATACAGACATGTAACGGCCTCAATAAAAAGCGAGAAAGTACCCATGATATAGATGACGTCATAAAAGTATAGTGCTGACCTATACCTAAGTCTAACTACTGTTACCCCATGATATCACTTATAATTTTTTCATGAATAGGACAATTTATAAAAAAAATTAAGAAAATAATTTTTAAAAAATTGTTACAAATTGATTTGCCAACCCAGGGAATTACCCATAATTTTGTTCCTGTTCAGTTTGCTGTATTTAGGGTGTGTGGTATCAAACCACGCGCCCTAAAAGCAGTTCTCCCGTCATACTTCAAATTGTATATGCGTTGGCAATACTCGGCTCATCTTTGAGCCTCGTCCTAAAAAGCCGTCGCAAGCGGCGTTCAAATCAGCTAAGCCGATTTGTCCTCGCTCACCCCAGTCATTTACTAGTGTAAGCGCCTGAGGATTCACTGCGTTGCCCTACGGGTCAACGCTTAGCGTTGTGCAAAACGACAACGTGTTGTCCTGCAATTCGAATGATTTAGGGATATTCCGTTATTCGGAGCTGGATAGTAAATAATCCGTTTTCGCTTATCAACCCCGTAGCCTTTTGCTGTTCATCCCCATACCTTTCTCGTCCTTCTCCTGTTGTTACAGGCTGCCATGTTGCTTTGTGTAAAGAGGCGGCGGTGAGGCTAATGTTTTGATAATATTGCTATATTGAATCCTGTTTTGCTCGTCAGCGGCGGCTGGCAGGGGGGGAAGTCCGAACTAAGGCTCGTCGTGAGGCCATTGTTAAAACGGCGGCGCAGCTTTTTCAGGAAATGGGCTATGAACGCGCCACCATGAATGAGCTGGCGAAGCGGGTCGGCGGTTCCAAGGCGACACTGTATGGCTATTTTTCAACCAAAGACGAGCTATTTACGGCTGTCGTTCGTGAACATGCGACCATGCATCTGTCCGAGGCGACCGCGGGGTTGATGACGGACACGCTGACATCCGAAACGCTGGATGTGCAACTGACGCGCTTCGGCGAACGCATTCTGTACGTGTTGACCAACGATAGCAGCGCGATGGCGATTTATCGGATGGTGGTGGCAGAGGCCGGACATTCCGATATTGGCTCGCTGTTTTATGAATCAGGCCCGAAAGAGAACGTCGATAAGCTTTCTGAACTGATGGCTGCGGCGATAGCGTGGCAGTTTTTGGCGCTGCTGACGGCAGAAATTGAAGACCGCATATTCCACCGTCATTTGCAGCCAATGAGTCTGGAACGCATCTGCGAAATCGTCGGGGATGCGGTCAGCATGTTTATGGCCGGAGCGGCGGCGTAAGGCAGTTGCCTTGGCGATCCGGCATCCAGCGGCAGGTTATCGACCCAGCCGTTTAGGTGCTAGAGCACCTTCACTGTCGCTATGCGTTAATCTCGGCATGTGTACCTTCTTTAAAACTAAACCGTACGGTGTTTTTTGGTTTTTTCTGGTTGCCGTGTCAAGAGAGGTGTGAGGTTTTCTTCTCAGGCAACATTTCTGTCACGATTTGGGATAAGGTGTTGGCAAATTCTGCCGATATTAATGGTTCAGGAAATGTTATCTGCACCTTAAGGATGCTAGCCGACTGTTATATTGAAGAGGGCTGATATCCGTCTACTGGTCCGATGATTGCCATCGTTGGATGATGAGGTTGACACACTTAAAAATATTTTACGTTTGACACTGGATAAGATTGAAGAACACGACTATCACGTACAGTGGAGCGGTCGGATGTTGGTTCCTGTTTGCTCACATCTCGAATGTTGCCTTGTTACGGTACACCTATAATGACAATGACTCGCACTGAGGAAAGCATGGATAATTTTCAAAAAGAAATCGATGAGAGAACAAACCTCACCTCTGCTAATAAATTTGAACTCTTATTATTCCAGCTGGGCAAATCACCTGAAGGTGGCAAATCGGAGCTGTTTGGCATCAACGTGTTTAAACTGCGTGAAATTGTGCCGATGCCTACGCTGACCAAAGCGGCTGGCATGAAATCGCCGATGCTGGGTATGGTCAACATTCGTGGACAAATCATTCCCGTTATCGATCTGCCTGCCGTGGTCGGCAGCTCATCGGAAACTGGCCTGAACATTCTCCTTATCACGGAATATGCACGTAGTACGCAGGCATTCGCCGTGGAATCAGTAGACGATATCGTTCGTCTGGAATGGAGTCAGGTTCTGGCCGCTGAAGCGGGCGTGAGCAGCTCCTATATCACAAGTATTGCGCGTCTTGATAACGACAAAGACAGCAACCGTCTGGCGCTGGTGCTGGATGTTGAACAGATTCTGTTTGATATCATTCCCGGCGAACGTGAAACCAAACTCAAGAACGCAGAAGAGAAAATCTACCCCTATACGCCAGGTGCGATTGCGATTGTGGCGGAAGATTCCAAAGTCGCTCGTTCGCTGCTTGAGCAGGGGCTAACCCAGATGGGCATTCCGTTTAGTATGCACATCACCGGACAGGATGCCTGGAACAAGATTCGACAAATTGCGCAAGAAGCACAGTCAGAAGGCCGACCTATCTCGGATAAGATCTCACTTGTTCTGACCGATTTGGAAATGCCGGAAATGGACGGCTTTACGCTGACAAGAAACATCAAGCGTGAAGAGTTCCTGAAGAATATCCCGGTGGTGATCCACTCTTCACTGTCTGGTAGCGCGAACGAAGATCACGTACGCAATGTTGGCGCAGATGCTTACGTTGCGAAATTCGAGATCAATGAACTGTCGACGGCGATTCAGACGGTGCTGAATAAAGTGAAAGTACGCCGCTAATTAGTCAAGCGTGTGTATTATCACATTCGGCCTTTGCTTCCTCCTTGACGGGAGAGGGCAGAGGCCGATTTTTTAGTCGTTGAACGTTGCTAGTATTGTTCGGCAGCCGGCAGAAGATTAATCCAAATCAGAGGCCTGATGGCGCTCGGCGACCTGCTCAGACTCATCGCCCCAGGTCCGGTTGACCTTGCGACCGCGAATCACTGCCGGGCGAGCGGCAATCTCGTCAGCCCAACGAATCACATGCGTATAGTCGTGTACGGATAGGAACTCTCCGGCGGAGTAGAGCACGTTTTGTACCAGCCCGCCGTACCACGGCCAGACGGCGATATCGGCAATCGTGTAGCTGTCACCCGCCAGATAACGGCTCTCTGCCAGTCGACGGTTGAGCACATCCAACTGGCGCTTGGTTTCCATCGTGAAGCGGTTGATCGGGTATTCAAATTTTTCCGGTGCGTAGGCGTAGAAGTGCCCGAACCCACCGCCAACGTAAGGGGCGGAACCCATCTGCCAGAAGAGCCAGTTCAAGGTTTCGGTGCGCGTGGCGAGGTCGTTCGGCAGCAGCGCACCAAATTTCTCGGCCAGATACACCAGAATAGAACCGGACTCGAACACGCGAACCGGTTTTTCGCCGCTTTGGTCAAGTAAGGCGGGGATCTTGGAGTTCGGGTTGACGTCGACAAACCCGCTGGAGAACTGATCTCCATCACCTATCTTTATCAGCCAGGCATCGTACTCTGCTCCCGAATGGCCTAGCGCCAGCAGCTCTTCCAGCATGATTGTCACTTTCACGCCATTTGGCGTTGCCAACGAGTAAAGCTGAAGCGGATGCTTACCAACGGGCAGCGCTTTTTCGTGCGTTGGGCCAGCTATCGGGCGGTTAATATTGGCGAAAGCACCACCAGAAGAGGCGGGCTGCCAGACTTTTGGCGGCACATAGGTTGGGGACGTAGCCATTCAAAATCTCCTTATACATGAAAAGAGAGCGAGTTAAGTCAACACCATAACAAACTCACGCAGTTCGCTGATACCGTTCCGTTCTATCTCTACTTATTTAGGGTATAACGCGAGATCCGCACATTGCTGAGGGCAGAAATCAATGTACGGATCGCCGTCAAGGCTTAATAGCCGACGGTAAAGCGCTGACGAGTGTGTGCCGGGTTTTCAATTTCATCAACCAGCGCAACGGCATAGTCTTCGAAGGAGATGCTGCTGCCTTTATCGTGACTCAGCAGCGTGTCTTTGCCGAGGCGGAAGGTGCCTGTGCGTTGACCCGGAACAAATTCGGCGGACGGTGAGAGGAACGACCAATCAAGATCGTTTTCCTGTTTTAACAAGTCGAGGAAGGCTGCGCCGCGAGAGGCCTCAGGACGATAAGCATCAGGGAAGTTTGGCTGATCGATCAGGCGCTGGCCGGGTGCAATTTCAAGGCTTCCCGCGCCGCCGACGACCAGATAGCGTTTTACGCCTGCGGCTTTAACGGCTGCAATCAGGGTAGCCGGATCGGACGAACCAAATTTAACGGCACTGACCACGACGTCATGTCCTTTGAATAATGCGACGAGAGCCTCTTTGTCCAGTGCGTCACCCTGCTTGGCGGTAACGTTCGGCAGTGAAGCAATTTTTTCTGGCGAGCGTGCGATGGCGGTGACCGTATGCCCACGGTCCGATAATTCTTTAAGAATGCGTGAACCGGCATCGCCAGAAGCGCCAATGAGTGCGATATGTGACATGTGAATTCCTTATTTTCTTGTTTTGGGACTAAGTAACAAAAATAGACTATAGAGAATCTGGATGGTACATTCCCGACTTTCTCTCCACAAGAAGTCACCGGTATGCAACCAGGTCACACAACAATGACTAATGACATCCTCACCAATGACGCGGTTAGCCAAAAAACATCGCCAGCGGAAGACCTCGACGATTCTGCGTTTGACCATCCTTGTCCGATCCGCGATGTGCTGGATCGCATCGGCGATCGGTGGAGTTTGTTAATACTGGAAGCGCTGGCGCAACAGACGCTGCGTTTTAATGAATTACATCGTCATATTGACGATATTTCGCGTCAGATGCTGTCACGCACGCTAAAACGACTCGAAGCTGATGGGTTCATACATCGGACGATCTATGCGGAAGTTCCCCCGCGCGTGGAATACACGCTGACGCCATTAGGGCACTCCTTTTTGCAACCCATGCAGTTGTTGATTCAGTGGGCTGATAAGAACCATGCCGAAATTTGCCGCTCTCGCCGTCAGGCCAGACAAAACAATGCTTGAACGGCCATTTGACGCTTAATCAATGGCTCTCTCCAGTCTACATATGGCTTGCAAGAAACGGGATGTTGAACTACCGGACGGCTCGCATTACGAGTTTATGCTGTAACGCCTCCCGCAGGTTACCCAGCAAAGAGGCGCTTGTTCTACCGGTTTACGTCGGCTGTCGCCTCATTAAGCAACGTGAGGTAGCGTGACCCCGAAATGTTCCTGCCGGTGACGACGCAGACGGTTTTGCGTCCGCCAATCTCTTTCGCATAGCGAATGGCTCCCGCGACGGCAGGCACCCCAGAAGGTTCGACAACATGTCGGTGAAGTTCGAGCATTGATCGCATCGCGGCTTTGATTTCAGCTTCTGATACCGTGAGTACGCGATCGACACGGTCACGAACCAGCGGCCAGGTCATTGCACTGGGCTCTATGTAGCCGCTGACGCCCTCGGCGATGGAGGGAGCCAGATCGACGGGAAGTGTTTCACCGGCCTCTTTCCAGCGGGCAAACGTCGGGCTGGCTTCGCTCTGTATGCCCCACACTTCGATAGCGGGGTTGATTGCCTTGGCTGCTGTCGCAATCCCTGAGACCAGCCCGCCGCCGCCGATATTCACCAGGATGATCTCCGCATCCATCCAGTCTTCCATAATCTCAAGACCGACGGTACCGCCACCCGCAATCATCTGTGGGTTGTCGTAGGCCGAAACGAAGGTGGCACCTGACTGCTGCGCAGTTGCGATAGCCGCCTGCCTCGCGTCTTCGATGTCATCAAAGAACGTAATACGTGCACCACAGCCTTTCATGGCTGCGACTTTCATTGGATCTGCCGCGCGTGGCAAAAAGATGGTTACGGGGATGCCCGCGACCTGCCCGGCATAGGCGAGCCCTAACCCGTGGTTTCCTGCCGTTGGGGCGATGACGCCAATGCGGCGCTGTTCTGCATCCAGATTGGCAAGAACGTTTGCCGCCCCCCGTAGTTTGAAGCTACCGGTCTGCTGGAGGTTTTCCATTTTGAGTCGAATTTCTGCACCCACAAGAGCGGATAATTCCTGCGAGTGGTCTAGCGGTGTTCTGCGTATTGTTGCTTTGATCTGCTGAGAGGCGGCGTAAATATCCTTCAACGTTACAGAGTCGGTTGCCCTTTGATAGTGGTCTGTCATAGTATTTCTCTATCAGCTGTATATGGAAATGACTATATAGGTATTTGGCTATATGAACAAGCAAGCAACGACAACGGCCGATCTATTACGGGCGCTCGGCAATGAACAACGGCTCATCATTCTGGCGTGGTTGGCCGATCCTCGGGCACATTTCCCAGAACAGCAGGATGGCGATCTGGTTAAGGACGGGGTGTGTGTAGGGTTTATCACTGAGAAGATCGGCCTGAGTCAGCCGACGGTCACCGGCCATCTTCAATATCTTTCGAAAGCCGGGATTGTCACATCGAAACGCATCAAAAACTGGGTGTTCTACAAACTCGTCCCTGAGCGCTTAGACGAGGCAACCACCGCATTATCTGAGCTTGCAACGCTCGCCTCTCGTCAACATTAGCCGTCAGAATAGGCGGTAAGCGCCTATTCAACCCCATGGTATCCATTTCCCGTTTGTACAACAGGATCGCTAATGTGCATGAGCTATGTCGCGTACTACTTGTATGTAATTCATGATCCCTGCTCATAAAGTCATGCTGATTTTACCCGATTATCTCGTGTACTAAACCCTCTATGATATTTCAGCTCTCCGTGACAGCACGCTGTCGCGATCGTTAGGTCGCTTAAGACCTGATGGATACGGTGTAATTTTTGCCTGAGGAAGAAATATGAAAGAGATCAATGTCGTTATTGGAGCGGGATCAATTGGTCAGGCTATCGCGCGGCGTGTCAGTCAGAGCAAGCGCGTACTTATGGCTGACCTGCATCAGGAAAATGCGGATGCCGCCGCCAAAGTGTTACGTGACGCCGGTTTTGATGTCGAAACCACCGTTGTTAATGTGGCGCACCGTGAATCCGTTCATGCTTTGGCGGAGAAAGCCGTATCAATGGGAAACGTAATGGGCGTTATTCTCTCCGCGGGTGTTTCCCCTTCGCAGGCTACGGCGGAAATGATTCTGACTGTGGATCTGTATGGAACAGCATTAGTTCTCGAAGAATTTGGTCAGATAATTTCTCAAGGGGGCGCTGCAGTTGTCATCGCATCACAGTCAGGTCACCGGCTGGCGCCATTAACGGTCGAGCAAAACGCTGCTCTGGCGACAACGCCAACGGAAGAACTCCTGAGCCTGCCCATGTTACAGCCTGAACGGATTACTGACACATTGCACGCTTACCAGTTGTCCAAACGCGGGAATGCGCTGAGGGTGATGGCCGAAGCGGTTAAGTGGGGAAAACGCGGCGCCAGAGTTAACACTATTAGCCCAGGGATTATTTTCACACCGCTGGCGAATGATGAACTGAACGGGCCGCGAGGTGAGGGCTATCGCAATATGCTGGCAAATTCGCCTGTTGGTCGTGGCGGTAATCCTGATGAAGTTGGCGCGCTTGCGGCGTTACTGATGGGGCCAGAAGGAACCTTTATCACCGGCAGCGATTTCCTGATGGATGGCGGCGTAACGGCATCTTATTGGTTCGGTGAGCTTGCGTCAGCCAAGAGCTGAACGCGCGGTGAGTCACGATGAGGGGATAAAATCTACCCCTGATTGGTCAGTGAACGTCTATTGGGGATGATGATGAAAAGGAAAGCAGCTATATCGTTGATGACGCTGTTTAGTTTGGGTTTACCCGCCTCTCAGTCGGCAGCACAAACCGGGCTTTCAGATGGAAGCCGTTTAGATACAGGGGCGCGCGCGACTACAGGAAAAACGTACACCAATTCACTTGGCATGCGTTTTCTTGCGATTCCTACAGGCTGCTACTTGATGGGGTCGACAGAGTCGGAGGCCGACAGTCGCGAGAAGCCTCAGCATAAAGTAACCATTTCTCGTGCTTTTCTGATCGGCCAATTCGAAGTAACGCAAGCGGACTGGCTGGCGGTTATGGGAGAGGCGTCTTTTGATCGCGATCGCTCGAATCCCTATTATGGTCTTCCGGGTATGGCGGCGCGTATTACTCACCCCAATCACCCGGCTACCGTTTCCTGGCAAGACGCGATGGAATTTATTGCGAAATTAAATCAACGTGAGGGAACCCATTTTTATCGCTTACCGACAGAGGCCGAATGGGAATATGTCGCCAGAGCGGGAACCACCAGTCGTTATTTCTTTGGGAACGATGCCATATTATTAAATGGCTATGCCTGGAATGGCGAAAATTTTGTATCAGGCGGAACGCACCCTGTTGGTACTAAAAAACCGAATCAATGGGACGTGTACGATATTTATGGCAATGTTTGGGAATGGGTCAGTGATTATTATAGCAACGACTATTATTCGCAGAGCTCGGTCATTGATCCACAGGGGCCAGACCACGGTAGTTCCCGCGTAGTTCGCGGAGGAAGCTGGCACAGCACGGCTGATGGTTGGCACAGTGCATGGAGAAAACCATATTCAGAAGATTATCGGGGATCAGTATTGGGTTCAGAGTGGTATTAGCGCGATCGCCAGAGGAAATGAATATCGGTGGGAATTAATTAACAGTATATTTGCCAATGGAAATATATTGAATTTCCCTATATTACTTGCGTTTTATCTCTCTTTTTTCTTTTCTGATTTAATTATCTGATTGTAACGCCAATTTTTTATGACGGCGTTATCGTCACCTATGCTTAATACATCGTGTTAAGGAATAAATATGAAGTATCGTCAATTAGGTCGTAGTGGGTTAGAAGTGTCTGCTCTTGGTATGGGCGCGATGAATTTAAGTTTTGGCACGGGGCGTTCGGTCGATGATGCAACGGGCATGAATGTGATCCATGCGGCTGTCGATCGGGGGATTACGTTTTTTGATACGGCAGAAGCCTATGGACCTTATAGTAATGAACGATTAGTGGGGAAAGCGCTCCAGCCATATCGTGACAAGGTAATTATCGCGACCAAATTTGGCTTCAGGCTGGAAAATGGTGTGATAACTGGGGTAGATAGCCGCCCGGAAAATATCCGTACGGTAGTGGAAGCATCGCTGAAGAGTCTGAAAACCGATTACATCGACTTGTTTTATCAGCACCGTGTGGATCCGAATACCCCGATTGAGGAGGTGGCTGGTACGCTGAACGATCTGATTCAGGAGGGTAAAATTCGCCACTACGGCTTATCTGAAGCGGGAGCTGAGACGATTCGCCGGGCACACGCTATTCATCCTGTTACGGCCGTGCAGAACCAATATTCATTGTGGACACGCGAGCCCGAAACGGAAGTTTTGCCAGTATGTGAAGAATTAGGCATTGGATTTGTTCCGTGGGGGCCGCTGGGGACGGGATTCCTGACGGGGACGATCGATGCGACGACCACCTTCGACAGTGCGACTGATTTGCGAGCAAATTTCCCGCGATTTACTCCCGATGCTATCAAGGCCAATATGCCGTTTGTCGATATGCTGCGTGATATCGCCGCGAAGAAACAGGCAACCCCGGTTCAGATTGCGTTAGCCTGGCTGTTGGCGCAAAAGCCCTGGATTGTTCCTATTCCAGGAATGGATAAAGTGGAATATATCGACGACAACCTTCAGTCTCTCGCTCTGACGTTGAGCGCAGCAGATTTATTCGCCATGGATGAACTATTTTCTCGCATCCCTATTCAGGGTCATCGACTGGATGATGGCCTGCTTTCTATGTCTGAATCATGATAACGGTCTGATAAAAGGGGCGTATATCTGCCCCTTAAAAAGGCATCAAACGGTAGCGACGCGGCGTAGAGCCTCTTTAAGATGCGCTGGCTCTAGCGCTTCTGCCATATTGTCGATATCAAATATACCGTCATTTTTCTCTGCCCGATCTGCTGCCAGCGCAGCGAATAGCGGCGTTAGATTTGCCTGCGCACTCCCTCTTTCTGCAACCAGTTCAAACGTTTTGTTGATGGCGGCATTATCCGTCAGGCTAGCGACTAAAATCTCCGCAATTTGACGGCGTGAAATGACGCCATCATCTGGTGTTCCGGTATGCCGCTGGTCGCCCTGTAGCAGAGTGATGTGATGCTGGTCTGGCGAATGGTAATCAAACCAGCCGGGGCGGACGATAGTGTAAGGATGACCGCTGGCGCGGACGAGACGTTCTGAACGGCGTTTCCAGTCATGGGCTTCGGTGCGCTGGTTGTAGCTTCCCGTACGATCCGTTACGCCTATTGATGTCATCAGCGCGATGCGTATTTTTTGGCTGCGTAATGCCATCAGCACATGGTAGACGCCACCATAATCAATAGTCATTGCCCCGTTTTTCCCTAAACCATCGGAACCGAGAGTAAAAACGACGGCATCGATTGACGGTATTGCTCCTTGTAAGGTTTCCGGTTTAGTCACGTCGGCCAGGATCGTATTGGCCCCTGCTGGAAGTCGTGCGGCCTTAGCTGCGCGACGACAGAGGCCAATAATGCGGTTTCCTTGCTCCAGCGCGACGTCGACCACATGCCTGCCGATACTGCCGGTTGCGCCGACCACAAGGATAGTAAGAGGTGTGGGCGTCATATATTCTTCTCGATAATTAAATACTGGAATGGTGCATATCCTGATGAGCGAACTATAACAGTCAGG
Source organism: Pectobacterium odoriferum (assembly GCF_009931295.1). Taxonomy (NCBI): domain Bacteria; kingdom Pseudomonadati; phylum Pseudomonadota; class Gammaproteobacteria; order Enterobacterales; family Pectobacteriaceae; genus Pectobacterium; species Pectobacterium odoriferum. The sequence goes on from NZ_CP034938.1 coordinate 1,827,945, forward strand.
AAGACTACTGATTAGTTGGGGAAAACAGCATAGCGTTATGTGTGTGATTCATTAATCTCTATTCCGATTGAATTATCTATTTTTTAATGCAGCATGATTTTTTATTAATAATATTTTTATTTTCGATAGAGCTAAGGATAGCTAGCGATATTGTTCTCTGCTGAGAATGGCTTTTGGGTTATATTTTATATCTGTAATTTAGGCGCTAAATAATTCGAGTTTCAGGTTGGCAGTAAGAGAGGGGTAAATTCGGTGGGAATAAATTTGACCAACTCCGCGCTGGCAACTTGAAGTATGACGAGCATATCGACTGAATCTTCGCGGTGTATGGTAGGATTAGATTAAATAATCCTGATAATCAAGAATCTTGTGGTGGTTAAAGAATGCTTAAGGATAATTTCACCGATCTTTACTATTTAATTGTTGTTGCTGAGGAACAAAGCTTTACGCGAGCCGCAGCAAAGCTGGGTGTTTCTCAGTCAGCGCTTAGCCATGCGATTAAAGGGTTGGAAGAAAGGTTAGGTGTGCGATTATTAACACGTACTACGCGTAGTGTTGCTCCCACTGAAGCCTGCGAGTCATTAATCAACGGCATCAGCCCCCGTTTGCAAGAAATCGAGGAGCATTTAGCCGCGCTTGCAGATAAAAGTGATGATATCAAAGGCAATATTCGGATCACCTTGGGCGAACATGCGCTTCACTCCACCGTTTGGCCATTGCTGGAAAAATTTGCCCATGATTATCCCGATATTCACATCGAACTGAATATCAATAATGGGATGACCGATATTGTCAGTGGTCGTTTTGATGCGGGTGTTCGGCTCGGCGAGCATCTTGCCAGAGATATGGTTGCGGTAAGAATCGGGCCTGACTGGCGTATGTGTGTGGTGGGATCGCCAGATTATTTAGCAAAAAAAGGGATTCCCGAAACGCCACATGATTTGCATCAGCACAATTGCATTAATATGCGTTTGCCGACGATGGGGGGATTATATGCCTGGGAATTTGCTAAAGGAGAACAGCAAATCCGGGTCAGAGTCGAAGGGCAACTGACTTTTAATAATCTTGTTTCACGGGTGAATGCGGCAATATCCGGTTTGGGATTATCTATCGTTCCAGAGGATTCGATTGAACACGCTGTGGCTGAAGGCAAATTAATTAAGGTTCTGGAAGAGTGGTGTGAACCTTTTCCCGGCTATTTTCTTTATTATCCCAGCCGTAAACAGCATACCTCCGCGTTTGTGAAGCTCATTGAAACCATGCGTTATCAATAAGATGAGGACGGTGTGCTGCCCTCCTTTAAATCAGCCGGTTTGGATCGTGTCTAACCAGTGGGTGACTGTTTCTGTTGTCTTTCTTTCCTGATCGCATTCAATGACGAGTGGCTTTCTCCATCGGTTCCCTGGCGTCAGGGCGGCAAGAATATCCTCACTGTTGCCGAGGCCGTATCCCCCGTGGGTAATGAAAGGAATGAGTCTTTTTCCTGTCAGGTTATGTGAACGAAGAAAGGTTTGCACGATAGGAGGAACGGTTGTCCCCCAAATGGGGAAACCTAAATAAATCGTCTGATAGCGTTCGATATTGGCGACGTTATTTTTTAATGGTGGTCTTATTTCGCGGTCACGTTCGTCTTTTGCCTGCGCCACGGTCTGAAAATAATCCTCTGGGTAGGGATTCGCAGGCTCAATTTCAAAAAGATCGGCTTTCAGGCTGCGATGAATTACGCCCGCGATGACCCGCGTATTACCGCTTCTGGAAAAGTACGCGACCAAAATTCGGCTATTGATGGGCTTATTTCTGGCGTCGGCAGCGGTGGATGGCAGAGCGACGTTCGCCAGCGTTAATCCTGCCAATGCGGTAATCAGCATCCTTCGAGTGGAATCATGTTCGTCAGTCATGGCCTCAGGTTCCTTATCGTTCCGATGATGGACAAGTTTAATGTATTACTCGCTAACTGGCTGTTTTCGTGGCTGGTGTGGTGAGTGCGATTACCGCGCTGGCTGCGGTAAACAAGGCGATGATCCACGCCATGGTCCACGGCGTCCCATCGCTCAGTAGCGCAAGCAGCAAGGAGGAGATAATGCCACTGCCGTACTGTAGCGATCCTATTAATGCCGACGCAGAACCGGCCATGTTTGGCACCGCATCAAGTGCGGCGGCTGTTGACGTTGCGGCGATGATGCCGTTCATCGAAAAGAACACGAACACCGAGACCACAATCAGAATTATTCCTCCGATATGCAGTTTCGTGCCGATAGCCAGAACGAACGATGCGACGGTTGCGATCAGCACGGCAAATTTAAGCAGTCTTTCTAGCGAGTAGCGCTGAACCAGACGACGGTTTACCACGCTCATGCCCATCACGCCGACGATATTCAGCGCAAATAGCCAGCCGTAATGCTGTGGATCGATACCGAAGTAGGTGATGTAGACAAAGGCCGAACCGGTAATAAAGGCGTAGGCGGCAACATAATAGAACGTCAGGCATAAGGTGAAACGCATGAAGTTCGCGTTCGTCAGCAGCGCGTAATAGTTGCGAAAGGCGCTGGGCAACGACGCTTTCACTCGCCTGTCTGCGGGAAGCGTTTCGGGTAACCAGCGTAATGAAATCAGCATAGCGATGCCAATCACCGCCAGCAGCCAAAAAATGGCATGCCATGACGTTACTTTGATCAATTGCCCGCCGAGTAGCGGCCCAGCGATGGGCGCAATCGCCATCACGATCATGAGTGTTGAGAGCATTTGCGCTGCGCGAGTACGGCTAAAGAGGTCGCGAATCATCGCTCGGGCCAGCATCGGTCCAGTACATGCCCCCAGCGCCTGAAAGACACGCCAAAAAACGATCTGCGACATATCCGTAGACAGGGCGCAGCCGACAGAGCCGATGATAAACAGGACCATACCAATAAACAGCGGTATTCGGCGGCCCAGGTGATCGCTTAATGGGCCCCAAATCAGCTGCGCGGTGCAAAAGCCGATTAAAAAGCCGGTGATGGTTAACTCTGCATTCCCCTGTAAATCCTTCGCCATGATGGGCATAGCCGGTAAATAAATGTCTGTCGATAAAGAGGTAAACGCCATCAGTGCACTGAGAATGGCAATAAAAAATAGCCCTGACGTTTTTTCTGAACGCGTCTGAATTTGAGTCATATCTGTCCGTTTGGTTTTATATTCTTTGGATTATCTTACCGGGATTACGCCCCGTGATAATCGTGCGCGACTGGATAGACGTTATGAATGACGCTCATAAATCATTGGTGATTTATAGCGGGAAAGGGGCGTCGTCGCCCCGAATTCAAAAGGTACATGTCTGGTCCGTTATCGGGTGGCCTGTTTCCACTTTGGTCGTCGGGTAAATGCGATGGCGACAAGCACCATAGCGCCAGCCAGAAAGAAGGTGAGCTGCATGCCATTCGCGAGGGAAGCGGGTGCAGCATGGGTAAAGTCTTCCGTTCCGACCCCTAAAGCGAAAACCTGCCCCATGATTGAGGCACCGGCGATCAACCCAATATTGCGCGACAGGTTGAGCAGGCCAGAAACGGTACCGCGCTGGTTCCCGGGAATCTCGGCAAGGGTGGCGGTGTTGTTGGCCGCCTGAAAGAGCTGGTAGCCCGGCGTCAGGACAATAATGGCAAGAATGTATCCCGTGACGCCGAGCAGATTGGGCAGGATCGCCAGCATAAAGGTGCCAGTAACCACGAGAGAGAGCCCGGCGGTGAGAGCCCGTCTAAACCCCCAGGTATCAACCAGTCGCCCTGATGGAATCCCGCTAAAGGTCGCAACGGCAGGGCCAATGGCCATCACCAGTCCTACCAGCGTTTCCTTCAGTCCAAGACCCAGGCCAAGATAGTAGGGGCCGACGATTAACGTTGTCATAATAACGGCGGTGACGGCCGCATTGATCGTGAGATTCGACAACAGCGTGGTGTTCCGCACCGACAATCCCCCTGAGAGCGACGCTTTTTCCTTCACCGGCGTAGCTGGCAGTAGAGTAAAGGCCATGAACAGAACGATCGTGACCAGCGGGATTTGTACCCAGAACAGGCTACGCCATCCTGCTATCGCAAGAAGAAACCCTCCGACAGAAGGGCCAAGCGCGGTACCGAGTGCGGATACTGTTCCCACTATCCCCATTGCTCGCCCGACATGCTTCTCACCGGCTGTTTGCCTCAGCAGTGCCATGCCGAGTGTCATCAGGAAGGCCGCGCCGATCCCCTGAAATGCTCTTGCCGCGATAAGTTGCCACAGTTGGGGGGCAATGGCGCATAGTAGCGAAGCGATGGCGAAGAGCCCAAGACCAGTGATGAACACGGGCTTCAGCCCATAGCGATCGCCAAGGCGACCCGCGATCACAACTGAAAGTGCCATGGCTGCAAGATAGGCGATCACCACGGCTTGCACCTGCGCGAAGGGCGCTGAAAATACCGCTGTCAGCGTCGGAAGGGCAATATTGGCAATACTTGTCCCCAGCGAGGCTGACAGTATTGCGAGTGCTAGCGTGATGGTGATTCCCGATTTAGCCTGTTCTGGTTCGTCCGGTTGGTTAATTGTCATTTTTTATCCTTGTCAGAATGTGGGTTCCAGAGCATGCTACGAATTAAAGTCGACTTGAGGTCAAGCATGAAATTTCTGGATATAGGTGAAATCGCAGAGAAGAGTGGGATCAAGCCTTCCGCGCTGCGTTATTACGAGGAGATTGGGCTGATTGCTTCGGTGTCCCGGAATGGGCTCCGGCGGCAGTTTCCTGCCGACGTGCTGCTGCAACTCAGGCTGATTACGATGGGGAAAGCGGCGGGGTTCTCACTGCAAGAAATCGCTGGCATGTTTAACAAGGATGGGATGCCGGATTTGCCCCGCATCGCGCTGCATCAGAAGGCCGACGACATCGATCGGCAAATCCATGAGTTGACGATATTGCGCGACACGCTGCGGCACGTCGCCGACTGTTCTGCGCCATCGCATATGGAGTGTCCGACGTTCAGGAAACTCGTTGAGACCACGCACCGAAGAGGCCAGATGCAGGATAAAACGAGTAAGCTAGCCACGCGAAAGGTGCCTCCGAAGACGAAAAAATAAAGCGCAATCCGCTGTCCGTGGCGAATGCCCCTATGCTGGCGGACTCGCATACACCGGATATGCAACCGGTTTCTTATTTCTGTTCATGCCCTCTTTTTTCCTCTAGAATTTCCGCCATTCGGGCCGCGCTGAATCAAATCAACATCAGGCAGGCCCACCACATTAAAGAATCATCATCGATAAATAATCAGCATTGATAAAGGATAAGTGCCATGAGCGAAAGATTTCCGCACGGCTTTATGTGGGGCGGGGCAACCGCAGCGAATCAGGTCGAAGGGGCCTACAATATCGACGGCAAAGGGTTGTCGATTGTGGATGCTATTCCCGGTGGTAAAGCGCGTTTAAACATCGTGGCTTCCGACGCGTTTGACTTCACGCTGGATGAACAGCGTTACACCTATCCTAACCATAAAGGCATCGATCACTATCATCGCTTTCGTGAGGATATTGCGCTGTTTGCCGAGATGGGCTTCAAATGCTATCGCTTTTCTATTGCCTGGACACGCATCTACCCGAACGGCGTTGAGCAGCAACCCAACGAAGCGGGGCTGAGTCACTACGAACGGGTGATTGATACCTGCATCGCCCATGGCATTGAGCCCGTAATTACGATCTCTCACTATGAGATGCCGCTGCACCTTGCCACCGTCTTCGGCGGCTGGAAAAACCGCGAGTTAATCGGCCACTTCGAGCGCTTTGCTCGTACGGTGCTGGAGCGCTTCGGCCACAAAGTGAAGTACTGGATGACCTTTAACGAGATCAACAGCGCTGCTCACTTCCCAATCATGAGTCAGGGGCTGACGGTACAAACCGGCGCGCTGGAGCCACAGGCGAAATTTCAGGCGTGGCATAACCAGTTTGTCGCCAGCAGTCTGGCGGTGAAAATTGCGCATGAGACCAATCCGCAGATCCAGATTGGCTGCATGATTCTGTTTGCCACTAACTACGCTTATGACTGTAACCCCATCAATCAGTTGGCGGCGCTGAAAGAGACTCAGTCATTTAACTTTTACTGCGCGGATGTGCAGGCGGGCGGGAAATATCCCTACTACGCGAAAAGCCTGTGGCAGTCGCTGGGCGTCACGCTGGATATTCAGCCGGGAGATCTGGAGCTGATTAAGCAGCACACCGTCGACTATATCGGCTTCAGCTACTACATGTCTTCCACCACCTACAAAACTGATCCGAATGCGGCGACGGCCCACGGTAACCTGCTGGGCGGGGCGCGCAATCCGTTTCTGGAAGCCAGTGAGTGGGGCTGGGAAATTGATCCTGTGGGGCTGCGAATTGCGCTCAATCAACTGTATGACCGCTACGAAAAACCGCTGTTTATCGTCGAAAACGGGTTGGGTGCGGTGGATCAGCCAGATGAAGCTCGCTACATCGCCGATGACTATCGCATCAACTATTTGCGTCAGCACATCGAAGCAATGGCAGACGCGATTGCCGACGGCGTTGAACTGATGGGATATACCCCGTGGGGCTGCATCGATCTGGTCAGCATGTCTACGGGCGAGATGAGCAAACGCTACGGCTTCATCTACGTCGAACTGGATGACACGATCGCCGGTAGCGGCAACCGCTATAAGAAGAAATCGTTCCATTGGTATCAGAAAGTGATTGCCACTAACGGTGGTGATATCAGTTAAATGGATATTTCCCGATGCTGGGGAATCGGCATCGGGAATGTTCCTTCGCATACCCGAAATTTATCATCAATACTTAACCCAAAGACGTAGTCTGCGCAGACATTGTGCTTTACACTGCGCGCTGCAAAAACTGAGTAGATAAACGATTAAGTAGGCGGTAATGGCGATGAACGGAACGATCACAACCTGGTTTAAAGATAAGGGCTTTGGATTTATCAAAGATGAAAACGGTGAGAACCGTTATTTTCATGTGATTAAGGTCGCCAACCCTGATCTGATTAAGAAAGATGCGGCGGTCACTTTCGAGCCCACCACGAATAACAAGGGACTGTCAGCGTATGCTGTGAAAGTCCTCCCGGAAAGCAAATACATCTATATCGCAGGTGAGCGCATTAAGCTCACGTCGATCAAATCTTACCTCGTTTACAGCGAAGAAGTGCCTGCCGATATCCGTATTGATAAAGAAAATACGGTGCTGTCTGTAGGAATATTGATGAATAGTATCAAGCCGAAATCAACCGCCCAGCCTGGTGAAGTACGCTCGATGAAAAAACTGGCGATCACCACCTTCCAGGGTACGACGTTAATCTTCTCGGAAGATGAGATAGACGTGGATGCCACGGTGAAACTGCTCAAGGTCTGAAATCATTCGGGTTGACCCTGTGCCGACATCCTGCGTCATGCATAAGCAGAATTTCGGCATCGCTTCTGATAGCCCTTCAAGCTCAAGCCGCACCGCGTTTGGGTCCTGCAATCTGGCGCAGCCTCAAAAATTACAGGTATAATCCTGTGAATTATTCCACGGGTTTAGGAACGAAGATGACAAAGCTCACCTTACAAGAGCAGATGCTAAAAGCTGGATTAGTGACCAGCAAAAAAATGGCCAAAGTTCAAAGAACGGCGAAAAAATCACGGGTTCAGGCTCGTGAGGCAAGAGAGGCTGTGGAAGAAAATAAAAAAGCACAGCTTGAGCGTGATAAACAGCTAAGTGAACAACAAAAACAAGCGGCTTTATCTAAAGAGTATAAAGCTCAGGTGAAGCAACTTATTGAAATGAATAGAATCACTATTTCAAAAGGCGATATTGATTTTAACTTCACCGATAATAATTTAATTAAGAAAATAACGGTGGATAAGCTGACTCAAGCTCAGCTAATTAGCGGTCGTCTCGCCATCGCTCGTTTGGTGGTTGATAGCAGCGGTGAGAATCAATACGTTATTATCCCTGCGAGCGTAGCCGATAAAATTGCGCAGCGAGATGCGAACAGTATTGTATTAAATAGTGCGCTGAGTCAGGAAGAGCAGGATGAAGACGATCCATATGCTGATTTTAAAGTGCCTGATGATTTAATGTGGTAATTAACGTTTTTGCCAATGCTTATCGATGAGAAGCCCTTCGGGGCTTCTCATCGATATAGTTATGTGAAGGGGCGATGTAGTATCTGATATTCTTGAAGGCATAATCGGTATATACCCGTCATACTTCAAGTTGCATGTGCGTTGGCTGCGCTACTCGGCCCACTTTCGTGGACCTCAGCCCGTTGGGGCCGCTGCATGCAGTGTTCAAACCTGCCTCTGGCAGATTTGTCACTCACCCGAATCACTTACCTGAGTAAACCCATCGGGATGAAATGAGAGACCTCCTGTCGCTCACCGAAGGTCAGCCGTTGGCTGGTCAAATTCGTTCCCGACTAATTTGTCCTTCGCTTGCCGCCTGCCTGAAACTCGAATTATTTAGGGGATAGTTTGAAAAACTGTACTTCTGTAATGCATCGCTCTCCGTTCTGTGAATAACGGACAACGCACCAATGTCTCGTCCCCATTCTTCACACGATGTGTTCAGTGTCTGAAAGGTGCCTTCAAGGTTATTCATGGTATTATCCAGACCAGATGATACGAGCATCAACAGACAGAGACCTTAACCCTTGGGGACGACTTATGAGCAATGAAGTACCGCTTAAATTTTATGACATCACGGATGAGTATTCGACAGAATCTGAAAAACCGGTGAGCGAGTCGGAACGTGACGCTCTGGCGCACTATTTCCAACTGCTGGTCACCCGCTTAATGAATAACGAAGAGATCAGTGAAGAGTCGCAGAAAGAGATGGCCAGTGAGGCCGGTATTGATGAGCATCGTATTGATGATATCGCGACGTTCCTGAATCAATGGGGCAATGAGTAGTGCTTGTTGAGAGCCTTTTGAACAGGATGCGAGGTGAGTGGTGTTGTGTCCACGTCCCATTTAGCTGACCGTCATAAGAGGCTAAAAAAATCCCGCCTAAGTTTCCTGAGCGGGATTTCTACATTTGGTTTCCTGACTGGGGCAGGTTAGGGCAGCGAACGTATTTTATCTATGCCATGTACTGACCTGTTTGTGGCAGTAACTGATAAACCCATGCGATGTTATTTAGCCAAGAGTTCTCTTCGGACGATTTCCGCACCCGCACTTAACGCGTTGAGTTTGCCTCTTGCGACGCGGCGAGATAAAGGGGTCATGCCACAGTTGGTAGAAGGATAAAGCTTGTCGGCATCCACAAACTGAAGCGCTTTACGTAGCGTATCGGCGACTTCCTCTGGTGTCTCAATGGTGTTGGTTGCCACGTCAATGGCGCCTACCATCACTTTTTTACCGCGAATGAGTTCAATGAGATCCATTGGAACACGAGAGTTCTGACATTCCAGTGAAATGATATCAATCGCCGATTTTTGCAGCTTAGGAAAAATTTCTTCATATTGCCGCCACTCGGAGCCCAGCGTCTTTTTCCAATCGGTATTCGCTTTGATGCCATAGCCATAGCAAATATGCACCGCAGTTTCACATTTAAGCCCTTCAACGGCTCTTTCTAAAGCGGCAATTCCCCAATCATTCACCTCATCAAAGAAAACATTAAATGCAGGCTCATCAAATTGGATAATATCGACACCCGCAGCCTCTAACTCTTTGGCTTCTTGATTGAGAATTTTGGCGAATTCCCAGGCGAGTTTTTCACGGCTCTTATAGTGGCTATCATAGAGCGTATCGATCATTGTCATGGGACCCGGTAACGCCCATTTAATGGGTTGCGTGGTTTGCTGACGTAAAAACTTGGCATCCTCGACAAAAACGGGCTTTTGGCGAACCACGGCACCAATGACTGTCGGTACACTCGCATCATAGCGATTGCGGATTTTAACGATCTCACGTTTCTCAAAATCAACGCCGCTGAGGTGCTCAATAAACGTCGTGACAAAATGTTGGCGCGTCTGCTCGCCATCACTGACAATGTCAATCCCTGCCTGTTGTTGATCTGCCAGGCTCAAACGTAGCGCATCTTGTTTGCCCTCAATTAATTCATCGCCTTGCAATTTCCAGGGTGACCACAGTGTCTCAGGCTGCGCCAGCCAAGAGGGTTTCGGTAAGCTGCCAGCCGTTGAGGTGGGTAACAATATTTTCATAATAATCGGTGACCTTGTGTGTTTGGTTAATCAAAGAACGTAATTAGCAGACCATTGCTCAAGAATAGCTTGGTATGGTTTGATGAAGTTTTTCTCAGTAAACTTTCCCTGCTCGATAGCCAACAGGCTACGTTCTTCTCGATCGTAAACAATTTGAGTGAATGAATGATCCTGATGATTCAGGCTTGGCTGATAGCACAGACCTGCTGCAGAATTCGCATTGTAAATCTCAGGTCGGTAAATCTTTTGAAAAGTCTCCATCGTGCTGATGGTACTGATCAGCTCAAGATTCGTATAATCACTCAATAAATCACCAGAAAAATAGAAAGCCAAAGGCGCGACACTATTTGGCGGCATAAAATAACGAGCCTGCAACCCCATTTTATGGAAGTATTGATCGGTCAATGAATATTCATCTTGCTGGTATTCGACACCTAATACGGGATGCTGATTTCCAGTCCGATGATAGGTGTTTTTACTTGAAACACTTAGGCATATAACCGGTGCTTTACTAAAATTATCTTTGTAAGTATTTGAATTAACGAAGCATTTAAATAGATTCCCATGCAACTCGCCAAAGCTGTCTGGGGTGCTAAATCCGGGGTGATTCTTATTATGATCTGCCAGTAATACGCTAAAATCATAATCTCGCACGTAGGAGGAGAAATTGTTTCCTACAATGCCTTCAATGCGCTCGTTAGTTTTTTTATCAACGATATTCGTTTTCAATATTTCAATGACTGGGAAGCTGTTGCCATTGCCTTCAATATCAACCTCAACGGAAATGATATCAAGTTCTACAGAATAGCGATCGCTTTTAGGGTTATCCCAATGCGCCAGGGAATTGAAACGATTGTCGATCATCGTTAACGCGTTGCGCAAGTTCTCCTGGCGGTTTTTTCCTCTCGCCAAGTTCGCAAAGTTGGTCGTGATACGCGTGTTTTCGGAGGGGTTATAATTCTCATCGAAACACGTGTTCTTAATCGTAAAGGTAAAATTCTTATTCATCGCTATCTAGCATCCTAATTCTTGATATAAAACCTGAATTTATTGCTTGTTTTTCCAAGGTTTTCAGGTCTTACAATTTTTGCAGGTTTCATCTTGTCTATAGTAGTGCACAATTTATGCCAGAGTCATTGCGTGAGTAAAAGTGATTTAATTTCAATAGACATGAGCCATCTTCATGACTTGATGTATGGTCTGGATCGGCGCTGTTACAGTGAACCCTGCTACATAATATTTTTACTTTTAATTCAACTGGTTAGTTGTAAACAACTGCATGGCCTTATGGTAAGGTTAAAACAAAAATCCCGCCTGATTTTCCTAAAGCGGGATTCTTAAATGTGGTCCCTTGCTGGGGCAGGTTAGGGCAGGGTACGTAGTTTATCTATCCCGCGTACTGGCCTGTCTGTGGCTGTAACTGATAAACCCATGCAGTAACCTGCTGGTCTTCCGCCGTGGTAACCACAACCTCAACGCGATCGTAGCCCTCTTCAAATTCATCCAGCATTGGCCAGTGCGCCTCAAGATTAGCGGACAGAAACAGGTAACCGTTGACGCGCGGCCCGTGCTCATCCAGCACGATCCCCGGAAAATCCGCGGCGGCACCCCAGCCACGCTCATAAAACGTGCCTGTCACGTAACCCGGCAACCAGTCTCCACCGATGTTTTCCAAAATATAGGCATTTTCGTGACCCGGACGCAGCGTCCCGTAGACAAACAAGCGTTTCATTTTTCCTCGTCAATCAAAACAATGAATACCCAACGGGTGAAGAATAATGCTCACGTTAGGGTTTAATAAAACGGTTCGCAACAGGTTCTGCCATTTTGTATTGACCTCCAACAATCCTTTAAAGCTATATTTCCGAAAATATCGAATGTCCTTACTTTTTGAGTGAATTTGTCAATGTTAATGCCTGAGTCGCAGGGGTAAGATTGGTGGGAGGATACTGTTGGTCGGTGCGGAAGCCGTTGACGCTGCTGGCAAACATTTTGAGCGGGTATTTCAGCGCCATAATCCCACCGAAGAGGACCATCTCCCACTCATCGTTGGCAGACAAGCGCCGCTGGCACTGATTGATTTTTGTAGTCAGGCGCTTGCCGAAATGAGTCGCTCTGAACTGCGGAGGCTAATTCGCTCTGGAGCAGTAAGGATCAATACGCATAAAGAAACTGATGAACTGGCAATGATTAATCCAGAACTTGGCATGCTTCTCTGGTTGGGTAAACATCACCGTTTCATCGTCAGATAGGTGCTGATATCTACCTTGATTATTGGTTTTTCGGCGAAGCGTTGACGTTAAGAAAAATACTGGCGTGCGTGGTGATTGTCGCCGGCGCACTGATTATGGGTTAAGCGAATCAGGAGAACTACCGATGTCTGACTATCCGACTATTGCGCTGATTGGGCCTGGTGCAATTGGTACGACCATCGCTGCGGCACTGCATGAAGTGGGCCGCACACCGCTACTTTGCGGGCGTTCTGCACATTCAAAGCTACTTTTGCGTCACGATGGGGGCGAAATTGTTGTACCAGGTCCGGTGTTAAGCGATCCGACGGCGATCGACCATCCTTTCAATCTGGTTTTTGTCGCGGTGAAAACCACCCAAAACGTCGACAGCGCCGGGTGGTTGAGAGCGTTATGCGATGAAAATACGGTGGTCTGCGCTCTGCAAAATGGCGTCGAACAGAAAGCCCAGCTTGAACCTTGGGTCAATGGAGCAATAGTGTTGCCTTCAGTGGTCTGGTTTCCGGCTCAGCGCGAGCCGGATGCTTCGGTCTGGCTGCGCGCCAAACCGCGTCTGACGCTGCCGGATGTCCCACAGGCAAAACGGGTGATTGATGCGCTGAGCGGCACGTGCTGCGCGGTTGAGTTGTCTGCGGATTTTTTGTCCGTCGCATGGTGCAAACTGCTGCAAAATGCGGTCGCGGGCCTGATGGTGCTAGCGAATCGCCGCGCCGGAATGTTTTCGCGTGAGGATATCAAAGCGCTGGCTCTGGCGTATCTGCGTGAGTGTCTTGCTGTCGCCCGTGCCGAGGGGGCCGTGCTGGACGATGGGGTTGCGCAGGAAATCGTGGATAATTTTCAACGTGCGCCTGCCGATTTAGGCACATCTATTCTCGCTGACCGTCAGGCCAATCGCCCGATGGAGTGGGATATCCGCAACGGCGTGATACAGCGCTACGGCCATGCTCACGGCATTCCCGTTCCTATCAGTGATGTGCTGGTTCCCCTGCTGGCGGCCGGCAGTGAAGGACCGGGTTAACGCGAACCGGAATGCTTTTCACATGAATTTATTGATAAATAGCAAAAATCCCGCTTAAGTTTCCTTAAGCGGGATTTTCTAAATTTGGCTCCTCTGACTGAGATCGCCTTTGCCAGTAACTGGCTAATAAAGAAGCTAAATCTAAAATCCCTTCCTGTCAAGACCACCAGAATGACCACCAATTTTTGTTAATTTTTCGGTGGTAAATGCCTGTTATCACACCTGCGGTGATATCGGATATTTATGTTCGATGTAACAATACTGTTGAGTTCTTTTATAGTGTATTACTTAAAACTCCCTCAAGAAATTCAAAGTAGGGGCTATGTTACTAATTCTAATGTTTACTCTGTCGTGAAACATCTAAAACGAAAACATCGATTAAACCATGGAGATCAACCGGTAACCCTGCTTCAATACTGATTTTAAGTTCCTGAGCGGTTTTGATGCCGTGGAGCTTGCGGCCTGCAACGGTCTCACTCTCTCCAAACCATATAACAAGAAAAATACCCTGCTGCTCGGCATCTGGGTGGATAGAATAACGGTCATAGAGTTGGGCTGACGCGGCAGAATATAACTCTCTGTGCCACTGGCCTTTGACTTCCGTAACCAGCAGCCGTCTTTTTCCACCAATCAACTTAGATGCCGTGAAGTCACTCCTGTTTTGACCTTTCAACTGATGCTCAGGTGTTATCGATATGCCCTGAGGTTCGAGTCTTAAATTGAGACGTTCAGCAATGATCTCCGTAGACTTTACCTCATCAAGGCGTTTATTTTTTTCATAGAAGCGATCTGCCGAGTTAAACTCCCCGCCATCAATCGCTTTCTGGAAATCATGAAGCTCCTGAAGAACTAACTGACGCAGGTCTTCAACAGTAACCACTGAATCACAATTCAGATGTTGGACTATTTCATCTGGCGTCGGTGGTTCAAAATCCCTGAGCGCTTTTTTCCTGAGCTGACCAGCGTATATACTTTGCAGCCCTTTATGCTGGCTCGTGAAACGTGGATCGGTAAGAAGGCGACCCAGTACAGGTATTGCATTGTCAGGAATATCTGATTCAATTGACCAAATTAAATCAGTTAAAAAGCGGTAGGCTTTTTCCTCTTTAGGGCTATCGCTGCCCCAATGACTTGGCAGTTCAACACGCGGCCATTGTTCAAAGAAAGCGTCTAAAATGGCTTCAACCTTAATTGAGGTAAGTTCCGGCCAGGCATGGTGCTCACTTCGGTTCATGCGCCCAGAGCGTTCATAAAAATGCAGTAAATTATCTTTGTTAGATTTTAGCCATGTCCAATAAGTAGCTGTAATGCTCTCGAGAAAGTAGAACTCCCGTACCAGCCAGAATATTCGCTTGCGTTCAAAATCCTCATCTTCTGTCGGATTGGGCCAGCCTGACATCATATCTGAGCACCGCTCTGCAATAATCTCTTTTAAATCCTCACGATCGCCGTATTGAGCAGCAATTTCAAAAAGTGTATCTACTGAGTTAAGGGATAAATCAGTAAAACGACGAAGCCATTCAATAGAAAGTTTAGCGCGTGAATGACGAAAGACCTCTTCTCCACTTAACATCCAGATTTCAGGGTGAGGGCATGGTTGAGCGAGTTGGGGTTCAACGTATTGCTGGAGATATTTTTCAGCACTTTCACTATCAGGAAAAATGAGGCGGTCTATTTCAGTCTGTAGAGCGTCACGTTCTTCCGTCGAAACTGAGTCATATCCCATGTGAATGTTGGTTCTTAATGCTGTAAGCAACTCGGTATTGACGCATTCAAGATGGCCTTCTGCGCGTAGTATCTCCAGGCAAGCTGCATATAAAATGATCTCAGAATACCTGGATTTAGATTCGCATTGCAGGGCTGCTAGTTCGGGAAGGGTGGGGACCTCGGGAGTAATAAAATCCAGACAATTTCGCAACGCAGTCCGAACCAGTTTTTCGTCACCAAACTCCAATTCAATTCTTTCCGGATGCATGAGCACAAGTTCTGCAAAACGAACAAGACACTCCCAGTTACGACCTTGCTCTACAATCCCTCTGTTTTCATTAACAAATTTTATATTTCTGTTGTGGATATCCCGTCGCTTTCTATCATGACGTTTCCTGCTTCGGCTATGTCTAAACCTCCAGAACTGGTGTTCCTGCTCGGATAATTTCATTGCATTGTTGTATCTGGCCCATTCGCGCATAAATGCGGGTTTGGAAAGGGCGTGCTGACGCATTTGTGCCCGCAAGTCATCAGAGCCTTGTTCTTCCTTGTTTTTGTAACGTTGATGGCTGACAAGGAAACTCGCCCACAGATCAGCGTTATCTGTTTCAAACGCCAGATCGAGGAGAAATTTATAGTCATTCCGACATAAATGAAGGCCTGAATGTGAGTGCAGGTATCCGTCGAACTTTTCTACTCTTGTATTGAATATTTCATTACGATCCGTTAGTGGCCCGAATACATGGGCAATGATCTCTTGACGAAGTGTGTCATTTTCCCGAAGTACCTGTACCGATTTACTTTGATCGGCTTGGCATTGGTGATGAAAATTGAGATTACCTATCCATTGCCAGATCCTCACAGGGTCAAACGGCGCTTGAGCTAATTCAAAATAGCGATCGACCATTGAACCGACGATCTTACTTACCCCATTGCGACAATCACATTCATAGGATTTTTTCCCACAATGGCAGTAAAGGTTATGGGTTAATTCATCCAGAAGAGATTCGAGAGTATGCTGTGAAAAACAGGAAATGAGCTTCTTAATAAAATAACGAGTTCCTACCACTCTTTCAAATTGTTCTTTGTTGTTGGGATAGAGGTTCGCACAGACTCGTAAGAATCCAGAAAGATATTTGTGGTTAAATTTTTCTGGCCCTACGACTTCGATGACTTTAGCTGAAATATTGAGTGAAATATTACTGGCTTCAAAAATTAAAACGGCCAAAGCGCCAATGAAATCGTATTCTTTTACATTGAGTAAGCATCTGCTTGCTAATGTACGAATATGTTCAGACTCGTTGGGGTTTAAAGTAAGTAGGCTCAATTCAGGCGTCAACTGACTGTTAACCGGAGAGTCAGTCAGAAGTTCTAAAATTAAATAACGTAAATGACCTTCATTGCCCATAGTTAAAAGAGGCTTTATTTCTTCGACAACGTCTTGCGTGAAAAAACCAGCCGCGCTGAATCGGCGCCAAAAGTCGCTCCGACGAAAGTAAGGATCTGCGGTTTCAATCTCTTTGAGTCGATGAAGAAGTTGTCGCTTCGATGAACGTTCAAGTTGCGATGGATCGCCGTTCGCGAGTACCGCATAGGCGTCAAGCTCAATAATGGATTCCTGTACTGACTTGTTGCCTAATGCCGCCATCCATCCGAGCAGACCTCTCAACTCATCTCTGGCAGTACCATTCGGTGCAATGACTGGTAAGCACTTTGTTAAACTGAGAGCATCCCCTGGGTCGGCTATTCGTTTAATAAGATAATCCGCTGCGCAGTATTCAGCGACGATCTTGTGAACCGAGCGGTGCTGGTCTTCCTTATCGCCGGGTTTGAAAAGCTGAGTTGACAATATGTCGTAACAGGCAGTACTGCCGCTAAATAACGCTGGCAGCATGGGATACATCCGGCTTGCAGCCATGTCGATGGTGCTGACTCCCTCTGCACCCGACAACAGAAGTTTGGCATAAACCTCGGCAGAAAATGCGATCTTCTGTGCAACTGAAAGAGATATAGAGGCTTTCGGAATATCTGGGTTGATTTCCTTAGCCAGCCGTTCGACCGCTAAAGCAAAGATTGAACGCTTGTCAGCAAATCGTCTGCCACTTTCTAAGTAGGCATCGGTGAACATTTTCAGAAACTGAGGGTTTGGTAACAACATTTCTAAACTAAACCGTGTTACTTCGGTCTGGAATGCAAAGAAGTCTTCTGCTGGCGCATGGTGCTTAAAGATGGCGTGTTGTTCGTCTTGATCGAATTCTCTCAGTCTCACAATCATAGGGGAGACACCAAGAAATTTTTCAAAAATACTGCTGGAAGCCAGTCCCCATTCGCTTGACCTGCTCGACATAATTACGCGATTTGGCTTTGATGTTCTGGCGTGCGCAAGGAGTTTATGGATACCTGATTGATCGATTCTGGCGACTTCATCAACGGCATCAATTATCAGCGAGCTATTTTCTTTATTTGCTCCAACATAAGCAAAAACGCTGGCATTTAAGACAGGGGTGTTCAGTTTCAGAGCGATACTTTTCATCAGCTCTGTTTTCCCGCCGCCGGGTTCTGCTAACACAACAATGTGCGTTGATTCAGCCAGCAACTCTGTCTCTGTGTACGTCTTGCCATCGTGTGTAAAATTACGTTCAAGATAGAAGGTTGAATTCATAGTTGCAAAATGCTTCGTGTTGAATAGCCCAAAAATTTCAGCAGAAAGGAAAGCTGCGCCTAAGTTCTCTTGCTTATATCAGAGATAGTAAGGCATTTTTTCTTTATCGGGGGGCTGTTTTATCAATTGCTGACCGCGTTATACAACTTATGGACATTCATCACATTTTACATTCGCGATATGCAAGTGATCTTACCCGCCAATAGTGGGGTCGTGACTAATTGAGTAAATTTTGGGGATAAAGCTCATACTGCCAAAGAAGGGCTGAATTAATACCGCTATTTAAACCCCAAACCCATTTCACCGCTGCGGCCTAAGGGGCGCTACGCCCGCCTATGCAGGGTCAGTTTTTCTCCCGTGGCTTTCCGTTCCCGTATCAGCTTCCGGTTAATCGTTTCCCTACACAACCCGTCCCGCAAGCAACTGTCTTTGAGAAAGCGTTTTTAATTTACGTTATGAAGCGCAATGTCCCATTTCTGCTCATCCCTTACCATGGCATTCAAAATTGCGATCAGTTTGCGCATACAAGCAACCAGAGCAAGCTTTTTGGCCTTCCCGGCGGAAAGCAAGCGCAGGTAAAACGCCCTGATCACCGGATTGAACCGCGTAGCAGTCAACGCTGCCATATAGAGTGTTGCTCTCACACTACCTCTGCCACCAAAGGTGGTGCGCTTCCCGCGCATTTTGCCTGAATCTCTGTTAAACGGTGCTACGCCTGCCAGTGCACTTATTTCCCGGCGTGTGAGTCTACCCAGTTCAGGAAGCTCTGCTAACAAAGTCGCGACAGTGGCTTCACCCACGCCCTTTACGCTGGAAATCAGCTCTGCGTGACGTTGGAAGTGTGTTATCACGTATTTATTCATCTGGCGGGTGATGCGCTTCAACTCGCTTTCTAGCGCATCAATTATGATGGCAATACTTTCCCTATTACCTGGATGAGATGGATAAAGTCGGTTCCGCTCAGCAACCAGCATCTGGTTTAACTGGCGACGCCGTACGACCATCGCTGTGAGTTCCTGACGAGTGATTTCTGGTAATGGGCGAATAAAGCGGCTGCGTTCAGGACTGCAGTCGATGACTTGTGCCAGTTGCGCTAACACGTTGGCGTCGAGTCTGTCGGTTTTAGCCAAATACCCCATTGAGCGGGCAAAATCTCGAGCCTGACGAGGATTGATAACGACTACGTCATATCCTTCCGCCTGAAGGTTGCATGCTACCGCCGATTCCAGACCACCAGTGGCTTCCATCAGAACCAATGAGACGCTGATCTCTTTTAGTTTTCTCAGGATCGCGGCGAAGCCATCTTCTGCATTATTCACCGTGAATGAAGCGAATTCTCCCGTTCCGGCAATATCCAGTGACTGTTTTGCCACATCAATACCGATAACCTGCTGAACTGGCTGACTCATATTACCCCTCCTTACGATACGAATTTAGTTCATTCAACTGTACGGGCTTCAAATGAGTGGCTCAGTTCATGCGCGGTTTGCTTGCGGTCGGGCTTAAAAACCCTGGGGTAAATACGTGCTGCATGAACCTTGCCAAATCCAACACCAGGGATCTTACAGCAACATCAACATATAAGGGTAAATAGCACGCATGCTGCGCCCTTGCGTGCCGGAACGATGCTGGGAAAGCGAACCGTCAGGCGATACGAAGACGAAAATCACATCGCTGACGGAGAAAAAACCATGACGAATTCCCTGCATATCCAGACTAGCGCCCTAACGCCGCAGCGGCGACCAGCGTATCCCCGCTGGAGCAGTCAGGCTCCTCAAAAACGAAATTTTCTCAAACCAGAACAGATATTTATCAGACCGTCACCGACAACATCATTGCAGCGCTTGAAGCCGGTGTAAAACCGTGGTCTTGCCCGTGGCAACGAGTGTCGGGTATGTCTGGGTTGCCTTCCAACTTCGCAACCGGTATCGCGTATAGCGGAATGAATATCATGTTGCTGTGGTGCAGCGCGTCAAAACAGGGCTTTGGTGATTCACGCTGGATGACCTACAAACAGGAGCAGGCAGTAGCGCCCCATCATCTGAACTGGGGCGGGACGAATTTGTATTTATTGACAGTGCATAGCCACAAGCTACCGAGAAGCACATGTCGAACAACGATCAGAAGCTATATGTCACCTTCAGGCTGCCAGTGGGCGATGTTGTTCGTTGAACAATTGGACTATTTCGTGCATCACCAGCCAACTGCGTAAAACCTGCTGCGGCAACTACGCTCCAGTCTTGATTAAGCTTGTGCGTCCAGTCCATATTCAGTGAATAGGCATAAATTCCAGACTTGGCATCATATCGAGTAAACCCCGATGCGGCCGACTGTGATGCACTTACTCCGTAGTAAGTCTGCATGTACTTGCTGGTCCCCCAACTACTGGTCAGCGCCAGCGTCACAGCGTTTTTAGATGATGTATAGAGCGGGCTGACAATGCTGAAATGCAGGGCCTCACCATTGCTTCGCTGAGAAATCGGCACCTCAGCCTGCAATTGCAAATTAAGCCAGTCGGTCACCTCGTATCCCAGGCCAGGCACAACGATAGCTGAGCCCTTAACGTCACCCATACCACGCAGGTAGTCGCTACCGTAGCTGAGCGAGTCGCTGTCCACGTCACGATCCTTTCGGCCTGCGCGATAACTCAGCGCAGCGCTGTAATCAAATTTGCCGATGTTGTTACCGTAACCGATACCACGCGTGGAGCTGACGAAGAAACCATTTACCATAGAATAATCAATCACTAGGGCCGTCGTGACTCGGTTTTCATCCGAACCAGAATAACGTGGCGCAACATCCACGCCTCCTCCTAGGGTCAACTCGTTGCCCTGTTTCTGTTCTGCTGCCAGTATTGGGGTTGCCAATAACGCGAGGACAAATCCTGACAACAATTTTCCCAGGGTATGCCCCGAGAGTGACGGGAGGAACTTATGACTCAGTTCGATGTTTCTCATTAAGGAAGTCCTTGTGGGTTCAACTGACTACGATGCAAGCGGTTTTAAACGCCAGAACGCTCAGTTTGAATGCTGACCCTGAAGTTCTCATGAGCCAAAAATGAAGAAATACTGAAGCAAGTACCCGTTCTGCAAACCTGATAGATTTACGGATACCGTTTTTTTCTTCAGACGTTCTTCATTCACTGTTGATAAAGTCACTATTGTGAAAATTCTCCTAATCGAAGACGACATCGATCTCGGCAATGGCGTACGTATTGCCCTTACAGACCAAGGATTAGATGTCATATGGGTTCGCCGTAAAGTGGATGCTCTGCATCAACTCGATGTATGCGTGCCAGAACTTGTATTGCTCGACCTCGGCCTGCCCGACGGTGATGGCATGAGCCTGATGGCGCGTCTGCGTCAGCAGCTCAAGGGGATCCCCGTCATCATCCTGACTGCCCGGGGCACTCTGCAAGATCGCTTGACTGGACTGGATGCCGGTGCAGACGACTATCTCGTCAAACCTTTTGTTCTCGCTGAGTTATTGGCCAGGGTGAGAGCACTTGTGCGGCGCAGTTACGGTTTTCAGAATGAGGTGATAGAGGTTCGAGGGCTATCTCTCCATGTGCCGACTCGTCGCGTGACAGTGAGCGAAAGTCATGTTGATTTGACGGCAAGTGAATACGCGCTGCTTGAAACGTTAATGTTGCGTTCTGACCGTGTTCTGACCCGTAGTTTTCTGGAAGAAAGGATCTTCGGTGCAAAAGAAAATATGAGTAATGCGCTCGATGTACATATGGGAAATTTGCGTCGCAAAATTGGTGACGGCTATGTGCGAACGGTGAGAGGTGTGGGGTTTGTCATTGACACCGTACCCATTCAGAAGGGGGCAGGTTGATGCGTAATTTTTGGCGCTATCTGAGAATTCCAACGCTCGTACGGCGAATTATGATCGCCCAGATGCTATTACTCACGCTGCTTTGGTGTATTTTTCTGACCTACATTTTATGGGATAACTTACGCAGCCCTCCCATGCTATCAGGCAACAAAACCTATGAAACCATTCTGACAGTGGTGGATCGTATGGGGGATCGCCCGCATGATCTCACCGATGTACTGGAAACATTCAGCAAGGCATTGCGGGAAGGCTATGGCGGAGGTGAAGACCCAAAAATGTCAATCAGCCTAATCGTTCGGAAGAATAAAGAGATAATTTATTCATCTGATGGCGCTCCGGTAGGAGTGGCAAACACCGGTTATGGGATGATTCAAAATATTCAGAGTAACGGTCGCACTTGGACTAGCCGTACTCTGAAGTCTAGGCGCTCCGACACAGAGGTGACACTGCTCACTCCTGCTGGAGGCTGGAACTTCTTCATATACCTGAACTCGCGCGGATATTACATATTACCGCTGCTGGTATGCATTCCCTTTCTGTTGTTTCCTGCGTGGCTGTCAATCCGCATTGCAATGCGTCCTTGGAACAAGGTGGCAAATGAAGTTTCCTTACGAACACCAGAAGATATTTCTCCCTTAAAAGCAGTGCCAAAGCACAAGGAGCTTCGCCAAATAGTGGACGCGATTAATATATTCCTTGCCAGGGTACGAGAAAGCACTGAAAGGGAACGGACTTTCATTGCAGATGCCGCTCACGAGTTGCGTACTCCGCTGGCTGCAATGCGAGTCAATGTTGAGGCTTTGCAGTCCGATGTAAGCAACTGTAGTCAACAGGAATTGCTTGCAGGGATTATTCGTAGCAATAGCCGTGCTGCTCGTCTCGTCAATCAGTTGCTGCTGCTGATGCACAGTGAAGCGCGCATTGACACTGTTATGGAGCCTGTGCCGCTGACGACGCTCATACAAGAGCGAATGGCTGAGTTGGCACCGCTAGCTGCTGAGAGCCGAATTGAGCTTGAATTCTACTCTCATGATGAAGTCTGGATTACAGGTGTCAGGGAACGCCTGATGTCGCTGATCGACAACTTAATTGAAAATGCTGTGAAGTACAGTCCTGAGGGCGGGCGGGTTGAAGTAGAGGTACGATCGTTAGAAAAATCCATTCAATTGCGTATCTCAGATGCAGGGCCCGGAATCATGGTTGAATTGAGGGAGCGGGTATTCGACAGATTTTTTCGTGATCCCAATCAGATACAAAGCGGGAGTGGATTGGGGCTTGCAATAGTCAAAGCGGTTGCGCAGCAACACAACAGCAGTGTTTTCCTAAGTACGTCTGCAGAAGGTGGGCTCATGGTTATTGTTGATATCCCAAATCACAATTCCGTCTGAAAGAGAACGCAATTTTAGTCTCAATCCTGCGTAGGACATTTACCAGAATAATGGAGCATAAATTGAAATATTTGGCCCTGGCGTCAATATTATTTTCTATATCACTTAGCGGATGCGCCATAACCGTCAGCGATTTGAAAAACAGCAAATCATCCTTAGACGGCAGTTTCATTAGCAAGACGGGGTCCTCCGATACTTATCGAACCCTAAGGCACATGGCAAGGCAGTGTCTGGAATATCAGTCATATTCAGGAAATCCGGTCATCGTATTAAGCGAGTTTGACGGTGAGCGTAAAGAAGGTGAGATCACTCAAAAGCTTCTTTCAGAAGGACTGTTGATCAACAACACGCTAATTCAGATAGAAAGTCATGATGGTGACAAAGCTAAGATCAGCCTATACACAACCAAGAATATCTTGAGTACGGGCATCAGGTCGCCAAAAGTGAGTGATATCAAGCGCTGGGCTGACGGCGATAGAGCCTGCTAATATAACACTTAGCCATCCGATCAGGCATCCCAGCCTGAAAATTAGCAATTACACTTACACTGAAATTGAATTTTTCCACGCTTAACTTGCATATTTATAAGTGTACAGCCGTGTTGAAAGGGTTATTCCGGAGATAGCTTTAAACCGAGGCGGGATTCTTTTCTATTGATGCGATATTTGAGATACCAGAGACGTGAACCGCCTGGATTAACTAGAAGGTACAGACCATGAGAATCGGAAACTTTGAAAGGTTTAATGGATGATTTTAAGCTGCGGATTTTAGTGTCGTTCAGAGACATGTGGGGGTCACTCCGTCATCGAACCAACTTGACCCCAAATCTGACCACCAAATTCTCCCGATGCGGAGGGTAAACTGAAAATGCATCGGGAAGACTTTTCACGCTAACTTATTGAATCTGAATCATATAGGGATTCGCAAAGCGGCATGAAAACAAGAATTTGGCTCCTCTGACTGGACTCGAACCAGTGACATACGGATTAACAGTCCGCCGTTCTACCGACTGAACTACAGAGGAATCGGTTAAGTGCGATGGATAATAGCGGGAGCGTTTCGGGTTGTCAAAGGCTGTTATCGCCTAGTGCGTTTGATTGCCGAACTAATAACCAACATATTGAAATTATTGCTCAAGTTGAGCGCTGGAAAGCAATGAAATGCGCTGATGAGCGGGCAGGTGTGCACCCTAAAATAGCAGGGATTGCTTTAAGATGGTGCAGGTTGGTATTGGCTTGATGACGGGTTTCTCAGACAAAATCGGGGGCGTTGGTTAGCAGAATCATTGCTTTTCCTTATTTTACCTGTGTCTTATCAATGAGGTATCACTTTTTCTTAGACATAGAGACATAATATGGCGCGCTTTTTGCTACCTCTTTAGGGTAACTACTCAGGAGGCAGACATGAATCTTAGACGGCTCAAATATTTTGTGAAAATCGTTGATATCGGTAGCCTGACACAGGCTGCTGAGTTGTTGCATATTGCACAACCGGCGCTGAGCCAGCAGGTCGCGACGCTGGAGAGTGAACTCGAAAAACAGCTGCTGGTACGGAGCCGGCGCGGTGTTACGCCCACCGAGGCGGGAAAAATTCTTTATTCTCATGCACAGACGATATTGTCACAGTGCGAACAGGCAAAGGATGCGGTGAGTGGCGCACGGCAATCAATGAGTGCGTAGGCGTAGCCATAGAGCCAGCCATTTCCCGATGGCTGGCTACTCATTAGATTTTATGGTCAGTTGTACTATCAAAATGGTGTTCTTTCTTATTTTTTGTGAAGATCATCACATTCATGGCATTATCTATCTTCCTTAAAACAGGGATGTTCACTCTTAAAAATAAAATGGCTTTTTAGTTTTTTTTATTTATTTGGTTTGTTTATCTGCAACTTCATTTTATTGCTGCCGTATGAATATGATTTCCTTAAAATGGTAATAGACACTAGCGGTCAGGCCATTCACAGTGTTACATTAATCTTCGTTATGTTTTCTCTAATCCTATGCACCAAGAACAGGTGTTGCCCTATGGGTGTATGACGGTTATTTTTTTGATTAAGGAGTTCAAATGAATAATATTCTCTCTCATCTTTTAATAAAGCTGGCAGAAAAAGAAGTTGGAGAAAAAGCGCTTAATGCGAAGATTGAATCGTTAGAGATGCTGATTTCTGCTATTGTTTCAACACTTGATGACAGTAAAATCAATGAGTTAAATAGAAAGATAGAAGGTGTAGTTGCTGATGCTTCACAGCGGAAGGATGAACATAATTACTTAGCTCTCGAACTATTAGCAAGGAATATCAATCGAATCACAACCGTCCCATTACGGGAATAACTTTCTTATATATCAATGGTGACGACATTAATTGTTCGCATATTAATTTTCTTATATACAATTGAGAATTGTTTATATCCAATAATAGAGAATACTTGTGTTATGCGTGATTTTGCTGAAAAAAATTGAAGGCGCCGATGTTGTCCGCGCCTTTCTTGCGTTTATATCTTTTACTTCACGTCAACAGCCTGCTTTTTCCGACGAATAAACTGATAAGCAATAGCCAGAACAATAAACCACAACGGCGTGACAATAAGCGCCTGCCGTGTATCTGGTTGTAATGTTAACAGTACAATAACAAAAGCGAAAAAGGCTAAGCATATCCAGCACATGAAAATACCCAACGGCATTTTATAGGACGACTCGGCATGGAGCTGAGGGCGTTTTTTACGGTATGTCAGGTAAGAGCACAGGATGATGCTCCAGATGAACATGAATAAAATTGCGGAGACGGTGGTCACCAGCGTAAAGACCGTCATCACGTTCGGAATCAGGTAGATCAACACCACACCCGACAGCAGGCAAATGCAGGAAAACATCAACCCAGTCGAAGGAACCGCGCGTTTAGAGAGCATACCGAAACTTTTCGGTGCATCGCCTTGTTTCGCCAGGCCAAAGAGCATACGGCTGGTGGAAAATACGCCGCTATTGGCTGACGATGCCGCAGACGTCAGAACGACAAAGTTGATCATACTGGCGGCCGCAGGCAAGCCAACGAGGACGAACATTTCCACGAAAGGACTACGATCCGCAGTAATTGCCCCCCACGGGGTGACGGACATAATCATGATTAACGCAAAAACATAAAACATGATGATGCGGATTGGGATGGCGTTAATGGCTCGGGGCAGCACGACTTTCGGATTTTTAGTTTCAGCGGCGGTAGTACCAACCAGTTCGATACCAACAAATGCAAATACGGCGATCTGGAATCCGGCGAAGAAACCGCTTATCCCTTTAGGGAACATGCCGCCATCATTCCATAGGTTGGTAAAAGAGGCGACGTTTCCTGATGGGGAAGAGAATTGCATCATGACCAACGCGACACCGACCACGATTAACGCAACGATAGCGACAATTTTTATCATTGCGAACCAGAATTCCATCTCGCCAAACAGCTTCACGGTTGCCAGATTTAGCGTAAGTAATAGCAGTACGCAAAGCAGGGAAGAGACCCACTGCGATAAATCAGGGAACCAGAACTGAGAGTAGGCACTAATGGCTACGACATCGGCGATCCCGGTTACGACCCAGCAGAACCAGTAAGTCCAGCCGGTAAAGAACCCCGCCCATGGCCCAAGTAGGTCAGCAGCGAAATCGCTGAATGATTTATAGTTGAGGTTGGAGAGTAATAGCTCTCCCATTGCGCGCATGACAAAAAACAGCATAAAGCCAATGATCATATAAACGAAGATGATCGAAGGACCAGCCATGCTGATTGTTTTGCCCGAGCCCATGAATAACCCAGTACCGATCGCTCCGCCGATGGCGATGAGCTGAATATGACGATTAGTCAGATTCCGTTGCAGTCCCTCTCCCTGTTCGGGGGCAAGGTCTGCGGCTTCTTTTGATTGTTCGACCATGTAAGTACACTTTCCTGTTTCTGTCTGTGATGTTTTTTTGAGCTCTTTGGCGGCTCTCATTTGCGAAAATCGAAACGAATAAGATAGCGCAACCGCAGTACTTATTACAGCGGATGTCTGAGATAGCCAAGCATAAAGAGGGCAGATAATGATGTAACGTGATGCTGTATGTTTTTTACCCTAAAATGAAGAGGATATAAATTGGTGAGAGGCAGAGATAAATAGGCTGAACAGGTTAACAAAATTACCAATTGCTAACAATTTTATTATCACACATAAAAAATTAATATGAAGTGTTTGACAGGCACGTCGGGGAGGAGAATAATTCCCCCCGTTGGGTCGTTAGCTCAGTTGGTAGAGCAGTTGACTCTTAATCAATTGGTCGCAGGTTCGAACCCTGCACGACCCACCAACAATTTCAATAGCTTATGGGCTTTAGTTCAATTTGTTATTATTTTTGTTTTCTTTAGTTAATTTTCAATTATATCCACCCTTGACGTTAACTGTATTATTCTGCGTTAATCTATACCCTCTTTTTTATTCATTTCATTTTTATCACAATTTCGCTTGCTTAATAGATGTGACTGTTTCGGGCATATTTTATTCATATAACGCTTTAACGCCAGATGAATATATAAAAGGGGGGATGATATCGCTGAAAGCTATCACTCTGCTTGGTGAGAATGTGCCTCATGCGTCCTGAAGAGTTGCGAGAAGGTGCTATGCTTAACAGAGGGAATCGTTGACAGATCGTTTATGATGTTACGAGTTGTTTGCACAGGGTTGTGTCTTATCCACTGGGGCGGCGTTTAGAGGTAGCTGGAGTTTCCTGGTTAGCCATAAGCAAGTTTCTGCTTGACTTCGGAGGTTCATATGGGATTCGAAAAACTACTGGCTGTCATAGAAAAAAGTCACCAGGATCCAAAGTCGGTTATCTCATTGTCTGAACTGAGCCAGGCAATCCATGAGATAATTTGTACTGAAAGTTCAAAAGAGTACAAAATAAATGAATGCTTCACCGAGTTGAGGGAACTGGTTGATGAAAGGAAAGCACTCTCCAGAAAACAGTTGTTGGATAAAGCGTTGGTGATGGAATTAACGCAATATAAAAAGAAAGAAGAGGCTCTGCTTTTGAAACTCATCAATATCGGAAATAAGTAGACGAACGTCTCTATTTTTTAAATCAGGAAGGCAATGCTAAATATCACTACACCGCCAGATCAAAATATTAAGATGGCGGTGTAGCAAATAGTGCTATTTACGGTAGCTGGTTTTGATTTGTTTAATCGTGTTATCAAAGACAGTGGCTTGCTCGGCATCTTCCAATTGCGCAATATATCTTTCCATATTGATGATAACTTTACCGGCATCCGCTTGGCCGATTGCTTTTAATAACAGCGTAACCATAGCCTTCAGGCAGGTAACCTCATGGGCCAGCGTTTCAGCTGATGGAGCAGTAGAAAAATCTGCGTTGCTCATGTTTTCTCCTCAACAAGAAAAAGATGTTTTTTTCGCCTGCTGCGGGCGTTACCGCTGATGCGACAGGCAGAACCAGATGGACGGGAGTATAACATAAAGCATATTGTGGATTGATATTATTCGCGGATAAAACCATTTTAGTGACTGTTTTTTATGCATTTAACTTATTAAAATAGCGTCTATATTTTGGCTGTTTTTTTGTGGTAAAGGCTATAGATGCGTTTTGTTTAATACATATGATGTTCACTATGGACGTTTTTCACTGAATATATTATTTGTATAATACAGCGGTTGACGATGATAAAATTTCTAATCACATCGTGATTACAATAGTGACTTTTTATTGACATTCAAGATGTAAAGCCAATTGCATGCCATTTGATTTGCATTGTTTTTTATACATTTTGTGCCAATGAAGTGTTTATACTGTGTGGCGTATTTGAAATGTTAAGAGTGTGATCAACATTCACCATCAGGTTAACGATATATTGTTATGATCGGGAATGCGCTTTATTCCTTCTCGGCATATTTTAAAATACATATTCATATAAATCTGTGTTCATTATTTTTTGAAACCAACGTAGTATCACCTGCAAGCAATTTTTTATGTAAGTGTTACTCCCTTTTTTTGGAGAATTATTCTTTGATTAGCGTTTTTCTTGTTGATGACCATGAATTGGTGCGGGCAGGGATACGACGCATTCTTGACGATATCAAAGGTCTGAAAGTGGTTGGTGAGGCATGCTGCGGTGAAGATGCCGTTAAATGGTGCCGAAGCAATGATGTGGATGTTGTCTTGATGGACATGAGCATGCCGGGCATCGGCGGGCTTGAAGCAACGCGCAAGATCCTGCGCTTTACTCCAGATATAAAAGTTATCATGCTCACTATTTATACTGAGAACCCGTTGCCTGCTAAAGTTATGCAGGCTGGCGCTGCGGGGTATGTGAGTAAAGCTGCCGCCCCTCAGGAAGTGATTTCTGCCATTCGCGCAGTACATGCAGGTAAACGGTATATTGCTTCTGATATTGCCCAACAGATGGCACTAAGCCAGTTGGAGCCGCAGACAGATGCGCCGCTGGAGTGTTTGTCTGAACGCGAATTACAGATTATGCTAATGATAACGAAGGGGCAGAAAGTGACTGAAATCTCAGATCAGCTTAATCTTAGCCCTAAAACAGTGAACAGCTATCGTTACCGTATGTTTAGCAAGCTGAATATCAACGGCGACGTGGAGCTGACCCATCTGGCTATCAAGCATGGGCTTTTTACCGCGGAGACATTGTTAAGTAGTGAGTGAGAGTTTCGATGCGTCGGCATTTTTAAAAACGGTAACGAGCCAGCCCGGTGTCTACCGGATGTATGATGTCGGCAATACGGTCATCTACGTCGGTAAGGCAAAAGACTTAAAAAAACGACTTGCCAGCTATTTCCGCAGTCATGTTGCCAGCCGTAAAACCGAGGCATTAGTCAAAAGCATCAAGCATATTGATGTCACGATCACGCACACAGAAACTGAAGCCTTACTGCTGGAACACAACTACATCAAGCTTTATCAGCCGCGTTATAACGTCTTGTTGCGCGACGATAAATCCTATCCCATGATTTTCCTGAGCGGTGATGCTCATCCACGTCTGGCCGTTCACCGTGGCGCTAAGCATGCGAAGGGCGAATACTTCGGTCCATTTCCCAACGGCAATGCCGTGCGTGAAACGTTAATATTGCTGCAAAAACTGTTTCCGGTGCGCCAGTGTGAAAATAGCGTCTATCGCAATCGCTCTCGTCCCTGCCTGCAATACCAAATTGGTCGCTGCCGCGGGCCTTGCGTTAGCGGTTTGGTTAGCGAAGAGGATTATCAACAGCAGGTTGATTATGTTCGCCTGTTTTTGTCTGGCAAAGATCAGCAAGTACTGAATCAACTCATTTCTCGGATGGAAGCGGCCAGTCGCGATCTGCATTTTGAAGATGCAGCTCGGATACGCGATCAGATCCAGGCGGTTCGACGAGTGACGGAAAAGCAGTTTGTTTCCGGCGACGGCGAAGATCTGGATGTTATCAGCGTTGCCTTTGATGCTGGTATGGCTTGTGTCTATGTCCTTTTCATCCGACAGGGAAAAGTGCTTGGCAGTCGGAGCTATTTCCCCAAAGTGCCTGGTGGTACGGAATTAGGGGAAGTCGTGCAGACTTTTGTTGGGCAATTCTATTTGCAAGGAAGCTTAGGCCGAACGCTTCCTACAGAAATTTTGCTCGATTTCACTCTGCCCGATAAAGATTTGCTGACGGAATCTCTAACGGTAGTTGCGGGAAAAAAAGTACAGATTCAGACGAAGCCCCGTGGCGATCGTGCTCGTTATTTAAAACTGGCGCGGACGAATGCTGCCACGGCGCTGGTCACAAAACTGTCTCAGCAGTCCACAATTCACCAGCGTCTGGCTGCGTTAGCCAACGTCTTGCAGTTGCCAGCAATCCATCGAATGGAGTGTTTTGATATCAGTCATACGATGGGAGAACAGACTGTGGCATCCTGTGTCGTATTTGATGCCAACGGTCCGTTACGTTCTGAATATCGCCGCTATAATATCAGTGGTATTACGCCTGGCGATGATTATGCCGCCATGGCGCAAGTCCTCCGACGCCGATATGGCAAAGCGCTGGATGACAGCAAAATACCGGATGTCATTGTGATCGATGGTGGAAAAGGGCAGCTCGGTCAGGCTCAGGCCGTATTTGACTCGTTGCAAGTATCATGGGATAAAAATAAGCCTCTGTTACTTGGTGTTGCGAAAGGCAGCGATCGTAAAGCCGGACTGGAAACGCTGTTTTTTGAGTCGACGGGCGAGGGCGTGGCACTGCCGCCGGATTCTCCCGCATTGCACGTTATCCAGCACATTCGTGATGATTCGCATGACCATGCAATTGGCGGACATCGTAAGAAGAGAGCAAAAGTAAGAAATACCAGTACGCTGGAGCTTATCGAAGGCGTCGGCCCTAAACGTCGTCAGACCCTGCTGAAATACATGGGAGGGCTGCAACCTTTGATGAATGCCAGTATTGAGGAGATTGCAAATGTTCCAGGAATTTCGCATGCATTGGCAGAAAAAATCTTCCATGCATTGAAACACTAGGGACAATGTAGCAACATACTCCTAGTATCCACTCCAGCCAGATAGTTACCTAAGCGCTATGCAATTTAATATACCGACGTTGCTTACTCTGTTTCGTGTTGCTCTTATTCCGTTTTTTGTGCTGGCGTTTTATCTTCCATTCGTCTGGGCACCGCTGCTTTGCGCGTTGATTTTCGTGTTTGCTGCCGTGACGGATTGGTTTGATGGTTTCCTTGCCCGCCGCTGGAAGCAAACCACGCGTTTTGGTGCCTTCCTCGATCCTGTTGCGGACAAAGTGATGGTGGCTGTCGCGCTGGTATTGGTTGCGGAGTATTACCATTCTTGGTGGATTACGCTACCAGCAGCGACAATGATCGCGCGAGAAATCATTATTTCGGCATTGCGAGAGTGGATGGCTGAAATTGGCAAGAGAAGTAGCGTTGCCGTGTCGTGGATAGGGAAGGTTAAAACCACGGCCCAGATGATGGCGCTTTTTGCTTTGCTATGGCGTCCGGAACGCATTGTTGAAGGCGTTGGTGTTGTGGCGTTGTACATCGCGGCTGTACTGACTTTCTGGTCCATGTTTCAATATTTGAACGCTGCGCGCCACGATTTGCTTGAACCTTGATCGAAGCGACGTAAAAACCAGCAAACGAATGCGGTTGCTTGATAATTCTATTGACTCATCGTGTCAGGTCAGTAGAATGCACCGCATCAACAGCAACGCTGGTTTGTAAGAAGTTAGAAGAATCAGTAAGTTCTGTGTTGCGGGAATAGCTCAGTTGGTAGAGCACGACCTTGCCAAGGTCGGGGTCGCGAGTTCGAGTCTCGTTTCCCGCTCCAATTTAAAGCATCGGCAATTGCGGATGTTGGTTACTAAAACCTGAATATTTTGGCGCGTTAACAAAGCGGTTATGTAGCGGATTGCAAATCCGTCTAGTCCGGTTCGACTCCGGAACGCGCCTCCAATATTTAAGCCCGGGTGGTGAAATCGGTAGACACAAGGGATTTAAAATCCCTCGGCGTTCGCGCTGTGCGGGTTCAAGTCCCGCCCCGGGCACCATTGATAAATCAATAGACGTCAACCGACGTCTATTTTTTTGCCTAAAACCCACGGTTTTACTGGCTCCTCCTTCATTCCATACTCTTCCTACGTCAATACAATTCAACTGACATCAACTTGCTTGTGCGGGTACAATTGCGGGTATACTTCAGTATGGTAAATCCTTGTACCCTCAATAACGCATTTATTGAAGGAAAAGCATTATGGCACTCACGGACATCAAGGTACGTTCAGCAAAACCGGAAGAGAAGCCTTATAAACTTACCGATGGAAACGGTATGTTTCTTCTGGTTCATACCAACGGGTCCAAATATTGGCGCTTACGCTATCGTTCGGATGGCAAAGAAAAGACGCTGGCGCTAGGTGTTTACCCGGAGGTTTCCCTTTCTGAAGCGCGTCAGAAACGCGATGAGGCACGAAAACTTATTGCTGCTGGCGTTGATCCCAACGAGCATAAAAAAGCAGTCAAAACGCAACAACAAGATGATGAGCAAACCTTCGAGGCTGTGGCTCGCGCTTGGCATACTGATAATAAGAAGTGGTCGGAATCCCATGCCGAACGTATCCTGAAAAGTCTCAGCGACAATATTTTCCCCGCTATCGGTAGCAAACACATCTCAGATCTGAAAACACGCGACTTGCTGACACCGATTAAAAGCGTCGAACGCTCTGGACGCTTAGAAGTGGCTAAACGCCTAAAACAACGCGTGACTGCCATTATGACCTATGCCGTACAAAACGGCCTGATTGACTATAACCCGGCGCAAGATATGGCAGGGGCAATTATGCCCGGCAAAGTCGAACACCGCCCTGCGTTGGAACTCGAACGCTTGCGTGAACTACTTGGCCGTATAGATGGCTATAAAGGCCGTGAGTTTACCAAGTGGGTGATAAATCTTTCCTTGCTGATTTTTATCCGTTCCAGTGAACTCCGTTTTGCTCGCTGGCCGGAAATCGACTTTGAACGAGCGTTGTGGACGATTCCCCCTGAACGTGAACCGATCCCCGGAGTGAAATTCTCCGAGCGCGGTTCAAAAATGCACACACCACATCTTGTTCCACTAAGCCGTCAGGCACTGGAGATCCTTAAAAAGATTAGAGAGGTGAGTGGGCATTGTGAATTGGTTTTCATTGGCGATCATTCATCACGAAAACCCGTCAGTGAAGGGACGGTAAACAAAGCGCTGCAAACTATGGGCTACGACACCAAAACGGAAGTATGCGGTCACGGCTTTCGTACAATGGCGTGTAGTTCGTTGATTGAGTCGGGGTTGTGGTCTAGGGATGCGGTAGAGCGGCAGATGAGTCATCAGGAACGCAATGGCGTTCGAGCGGCGTATATCCATAAGGCGGAGCATCTGGATGAACGCAAACTGATGCTGCAATGGTGGGCGGATTTTCTCGATGCGAATCGGGAGAGAGCGGTGAGTCCGTTTGATTTTGGGAAGTTGACGGCGGGGTAATGTGTAAAACAAGCAGGCTGTATTCTGGCTGCATCGTATACAGCTTGCATATTCTGATAATCGAAATTAGTTATACGGCACAGAATATTTAGTAGTGAGCGATAGTTTAAAGAATTTTAAGTCTGGTGTAGAGAGCATGCTTATTTGTATAATATAGTTACATTTTTCTCTCTAAGACCAGATGGTTATGAGCGCAATCACATTACGTAAAGCGTTGGGTGTACTTGCGAAGTCATCTTCGTTTTCTGTAAGCACTGAGACTCATCGGCAAAAAGATATATTCGATGAGCTAAAAGAACAACTCTTTGTCAAACAAGAGATTGAAGAAGACTTACAGCATTACCTGGATATTGCGAAGCCTGGTGAGATCGTTTTTCTTTGCGGAAGTAGTGGGGATGGGAAATCCGAAATTTTAACCCGTTGTAAGTCAGAACCACGATATCAGCAGAGGTTTAGTTTCCATCTGGATGCTACACATAGTTTTGCTCCTCGACAGTCAGCTATTGATGCATTGAATGATTTATTTAAAAATCATCATCAACAATCATATCCGCTTCTCATCGGTATCAACACTGGGATGCTCGCCAACTTTGCCAGAGAGGGGGATGAGGATCATCAGATTATCCGCTCTGCGATTGACTCATTCTTGTCAGAACAACAGGATGGGAATCGCCCTTACCGTAGCGGAAATTGTTCTTTTTTTGACTTCGAGCAGTACCCTAAGTTCAAGTTTGACGAAGATCGGCAATATTCACCCTTTATAAAAAACTTATTAAATCACTTAACGAGTGGTGATGATAACAACCTTTTTTACACGATTTTTCAACGTGATGAGTTAACTCAGGATGATTTAAATACTGTTGCTAACTTCAAACTGCTCTGTATGCCTGGCGTTCAGAATGTCTTAATCACCCAACTCTTTAAAACCCGGTTAATTAAAGACCAGTTTGTTACCACAAGAACATTACTGGATTTTTTGCATCACCTGTTACTGGGGCCTGGCTACCTGTTTGATAATCTCTTCAACGGTGCAGAAAATGATCTGATTAAAAAGGTTTCTGATTTTGATCCCGCCAGATTACATACCTATGAACTCGATCAATTCATTTTGCGCTATGAGCTTGGCCTTGTTGATCCCGATCTGGATGCTTTTCTGGCAACGCTTGAACATTTACATATTACGTTTGATCGCAAGTGTGTTAAGTCAGGTGATGCCGCCTCATTAATTCGACTCTTCTGGCTGCTACAAAGTGAGTCTCTGGGGAATAATTATCACCAGAAATTTCAGGCGTTCTTTAAAGAGTCACTGCTCGAACATTATTCAGAAATCTGGCACCTGCATAAAAATTACACCGCAGACCTGGAACAGAAAAGATTGTTGAACCGGTTTTATTCTTTCGAGCTTATGGCTGGTATCCAACGCTACGCGAACCGTAAAGCACCAGAGTTGAGCACGCAAAAAGATGAGTTCTTTTTAGGCGAGTTTGGCGGCGTTAAAATCACTGCGCCAGTTGCACTGAAACCGGACTGGGATGCCATTCTCAAGAAAAATACGGTCCATCCAACCTGTTTTGACGTTTATTTAAAAGTGGGGCAAAACTCACTAGGACCTATCCGTATCGGCCTTAATTTATTTGAGTTATTGCGCAAACTGAACAATGGCTATCGTCCGAATAAATATGATAAGAGCGCGATTGTATTACTGGATGAAATCGTAGAATTGATTGCGGAGCAAGCCAAATCCAGCAGTGAAATCAAATTTTATGATGGTGCACAGCGGGTTTACAGCGCCAGGTCGGACGACGACATGATCACCATTAGCGGCATGGAGGGGTAATATAATGAATCCCATTGCAGCAACGTTAAAAGTGGGTAACAACCAACTGGATAGTTACCTACCGGTGCGTAATAAAAATAATAATATTAACTGGCAAATCGTCACCGGCTTGGTACTGAGTTATGCCCTGAAGCGTAAAATCGACGCCTACAATACTGAGCAATTTCGCGAGGACTGCAAAGCCCACCTACAAACATTAATTGATGAGCCAGCTTTC
The DNA here is from genome assembly GCF_009931295.1 of Pectobacterium odoriferum. Classification (NCBI taxonomy): domain Bacteria; kingdom Pseudomonadati; phylum Pseudomonadota; class Gammaproteobacteria; order Enterobacterales; family Pectobacteriaceae; genus Pectobacterium; species Pectobacterium odoriferum. Next base: position 1,864,048 of record NZ_CP034938.1, read on the forward strand.
TGGCACGTACTGGAGCGGATGTATTTTTCCAACCAGGACATCTTTCGGGTCTCTCCGCTTTTTTTGCTGTTTCACGCCCAGTTTGATGCTGAAAAGATAAATGTAGGCTCCACGGCAGATAAACGTCTTGGAACGCTGTTCGCTAATCTGATGAGGGGGTTTAGCCTGAATTACCCGATACAGGACAAGCTGAACTTCATCGAACAGCAAATGCTGAATAAGCTCAATGAGAAAGTAAAACTTCTGGGGGAAGGTCCGTTTGCCGAAGAACAGCCTTACCTGCCCTACATGGTAACGTGCTTCCAGTCCGATCTGGCCTTTCTGGCCGATCATCCGCAATATCTTTTGCAGGAATTGACCAATACCCTGCGTTTGTACGCCTTTAGTTGGTGTGCTCAACTGGCGCTTAACTTGGACAACTGGCGGGACGGCGAACCGCAAAGTAAATCGCTGTTTTTTATTCTTGATTCCGAAAAAGCCAGCTCAGAGCGGGACCAGATAAAACGCTTCGGCTATAAGTGGTTCGCTAGCCAAAGTGAAAAACTTTTCCCGATACTCTCCGCGCTGGAGGTTTTGCAATGGGGTAAAGGCACGAAAAAGCGTCCACTGTGGCAGGTCTATCAGGATGCCCTGAATAATTCAGATCCTACTTCACAAACATTAAATGACCTTAACAAGTATTTGCAGGATTTTATTGAGGATCGCCAACTTACCTCTCGCGATCGCGCGACAAGCCTGGACGATGCTTTCAAACAACTATTATCCGTCGCTGTTGAACAATTTCAGGGCAAGAAATCTGAACGCGCATCAGTAAATCGCAAATATATCAATGAACTGGAGAGTCTGATTTGTACTGATTTCATCCAGGTGCGTGGCCGGGCGGGGAAAGTGCTGGTGCTGAATCAGGATCGGTTGTTGTTACTGACCAATCTTACCGTGGGTAAAAACAAAAAACTTCGGTTGAATGAACTGTTGCGCGGTTTTGAGCAACGCGGGTTTTATCTGGATAACCAGTCTACACAAATGCTGGTAGCGTTTTATGAACGCATGGGAAACGTGGAGCGAATGAGTGACAGTGGAGACGCCGTATATGTCCGTAAAACAGTATGAAACCTATCTGGCGAAAACCTTCATTGAATGGGTTAGCAGCACCATCGAACCAGGTGAGCGCTACCAGTTTAAATCTCCCGATCCTGATAACGCCTTAAAACTCTGGGAGGCGTTCGACTCCCTGGCTGGTGGAAATACATTAGAGATTGCGCCGGAACAGCATCTTTCTTACGTATCATGTAACGGTATTCAGCTTATTCCGGTATTGCACGGTACTACCGCGCCTGCATTTACGGAAAACTATATTTCCCATTTGCGAGATGAGGTTTCCGGCCGAAACGGGATTTTTGCCCAAACGGCGTTGTTGATTATCCATAACAGTATGTTGGATACCTTGCTCAATAGTACCAAGGATGTGGCCGCACTGAATGCAATCTGGCATCCCGAAACTTTCCGTCACCAACTCGAAAAATTAATCACAACGGATAGCGCTCGTTCGCAAGTGTCCCGCTGTTTGCTAGGCGATCAGTTGACAACAATACTGGATGAAGGCGCAACCGTATTTGGTTTTTCATCGTTATACCGTCTGCTGGACGATGGTAATCTAGATTTCTCGGAGCTAAAACTATTCAATGATAGCCACTTATTGAATTTTAGCGGTAAACAGCTACGCTCCCGATTAAATGAAAACCAGAAGTTATATCGCCAGATAGAGGACAGTATCGAGCGTTACAGTGGGCAACTGGAGAACGTGCTAACCGAGTTCAATACCAAATTTATTCAGGAGCATTTTGTCGATAAAGACGACTGGCGCGAACTTGATTTCTCGGTCTACCAGGATGAGAAAGCGCGGAACAGCGAACAGAAGCTGATACTGGAAAACATCGGCGTTGAAAACGGTGAAGTCTGGCAAAGAGCAAAAAGCACCAGTAAAGCGGGTAAGCGTGATATCAGCGTCCTAGTGCAGGTACAGCCGGGGCAATCGCAGGTCGAACTGGAGTTCAGCTTTCAGAGCAACGACCTTCAGGATGACCAGATAAAAATTGCTCATCATCGCCGGTTACAAAAAGAGCGTTTCTGGCGCACCAGCCGGGCTGGGGGGAAAACCTCCCGTATTATGGCATCAGTACCTTTCGACGGGAACCCCTGCTTTTTTAGCCTCGAAATAGTCAACCGCAATAACTCGGCGGAAGAGTATAAGTTTCGCCTGCTGATAGTTGAACAAGGGCAATTTTGGCTGAATGAGATCCAGCATTGCTATCGCATTGAGCCGGGTAAAGACCAATTAACGCTGCAACTGGAAGATAACACGTTACGCATTGCGGAGACTGGCGACCAGACCCGTACTCTGGATGAAGAGATCGATGATATTGATTGTCGGCAGTATGCGTGGGTAAATTTTGAAACGCTGGCTAATCAAAGTGAACTAATCAAATTTGCGCTGATTTCAGGTGATTCTCGTCTGCTACTTAACATAGAAGGGCCGGGGGCTGAGGAAGGGTTAACACTGCCGTTACTGTTTGATCAGAGTCGTTTCAATAAACTCTTTAAGGAAGATGGCAATGCGACCTGGAACCGGATGAAAGGGCGCGTCATTCTGGATAACACCGAGCATAATGTGGTCGGTGTGCGCCAGCAGTTACTGATGCTGGAAGCCTCACTGATTGCGCAGAACCTGCTTGGTACAGGCAGTGACGACAGCGTGTTTGCGCTGGATGAACTTAATGCCAGCTACCCCGACCTTCATGCTGCCTACCACCAACTGTTGGCTTATTATCAGCACCGTAACACTCTGCCGAGCCTGGTGTCGTGGTCAGCAGAATATCGTGCGCTGGTCAGTCATGTGGTGGGGACTTTTGAACTGGCGTTACAACAAATTGGCCTGAGCAGGACGTTGACACCACAGGAAAAACGGCTGCTACATCTGGGTATTTGCCGTGGTGAAATACATGAACGCCTTTCGCCATTGCACCCCTTAGTGTTGGCCTATCATCTGCAACTAGCGGAAACCATCATCGCGGAGCCAGAGCAGCCTACATTAGCGTCCTTTGCCTCACTACCGCCTATTACCCTCGATCGTCTGGTTGTCTCTGGCTTAATGCCGTTTGTCTACCATAGTGAGCATGAATACGCGCAGCTACAGCCGGTGGCGGAAAACCGCTTCTGGATTGACGTTATTCCCCAGCGCCAGATGAGCCATGACTACGTTAAACGTCTGGTCAAAGACAAACTCAACGAATTTACTGATGCTTATTCCCGGCTGTTCCAGAGTACCGGAAACAATGCGCTGATCATCAATGCCATTAATCAGGGCAACGCTAGAGAACTGTTTCTGGGATTGGTGGAATACTTTAAGCAGGAGAAAGAGAGCGCAATTTCGGTGCATGTAAACTGCTACGATGAACGCCTGTTGCCCAATGCGTTTGACCACTTTGCCGAAAGCGGTAGCTATGAGCAGCTTAAAAACGATCTTGGTCTGAACAGCGGCGCATGGCGTGCAGAAGCCGATATGCTGATCGATTTGCTGCGTAGCCGTTTAACGTTCAGTAAATTTGTCCTGCCGCAGGAAAGTGACAAACTAGCCTACGCCCATCTGGCATTTTTTACCAATACCGCGCCGGTTGATTGCCGTCAGATCCGCATTGAAGACGCTGCCAGCGGGGTGTTATGTCATGGGCTTATTGCTGGCGAAGGGGCGGAAATCCAGGGCGATGCCTACTTTACCGCTTTTGGCTTGCGTAATGTCGATACTGAACCTTACTGCGCTCTGCGCCTTGCACGCTTGCTGGGCGGCCTGTGGCAACCGGCGCGCCAGAGCAACAGCCAGTATCACGGTCAGGGAATCAGTCTGGCAGTGAGTGGCAATTTTAAGCAGTTGCTTGATTACTCTTATGACAGCTCGCTCTGGACCACCATCATCGACCCTAAAGTCACACTCGATTTCTTTACCAGTCAAAAAGATGTGGTGCTTATCCACTACTCTGACCAGTACACCAGTTGCGCAGGTTATGACGCCGTGACCGTCACAAAACAGGTTGAGCTGTTCTTGCGTCTGCTTCAAACAGGAAATCAGATCGGGCAGCCTTCCGTTGATAGCCAGAACCTGCTTGCCGAATTTAATGCCTTTAACGGTGAATGGCTGCTGAAAATGCTGCGTTCTGGTGAGAAAGAGCGCAAAGAGAAGCACGGCATTATTGGCGCGTATAAATTCGTGCAGTCCATGCTGCATCAGTCCGACATTTGCTGGGTTCCGCTATCGGTGGCTGAAATGATCCGCGTATCCGGTAACGTCGGGCTGAGAATGAAAGAGAGCGATTTATCTCGCCACTTGCAGGGTTATCAAAGCGGGGCAATTTCTGACGATGTACTCTTTGTCGGCTTCAAAGACAACAGCCTTTATCTGTTACCGTTGGAAGTAAAAACGGGAGTGCGGCCTGATTACAACCATGCTGGGCAGCAGGCCCGTGAACTGAAGCGTTACTTACAGCAGGATATTCTGGGGCCACAAACGCTGGCCTCACAACTGTACCGGGCACTTTTTATCCGCCAGGTATTAATGCAGGTGGAAAAGCTGCGTCTATATGGCGTGCTGGGTAACGACAAACTGACTCCTCTATTGGCACGACGCGAATGGTGGCTCACCGGTGACTACCAGTTGGGTGAACTTGCCGACTACGTGGATGGCTTTGTGGTAGCGCATGTAGACAGTGAGAGCTGTTTTGATCTCTCTTATAAAGAGACGGCGGAGAATATCTTACAGATTGAGATCCCTTATTCACTGTTGCCTTCGCTGATTGCCGCACAGGGGGATGAACTACCTCTTGCCGAGCGTTACCGGGTGCCGGAAAAATATCGGCTTAAGTCTGGGTGTGATGCCATTCCGTCACAACCCGAAGTCGTAGTAGAAGTCACAACGCCGGCTACTGCACGGTCCATTTCGGAACCGGAGTCGTTACAGCCTGCTGTACCGGTGGCGACTTCTGATATTAGTGATACTCCATTACAGATCCTGTTTGGTCATGATGCTGCGCGTCAGAGCCCGTTACATTGGGAGCCAACCAACACCGCGAAATTCATGAATACCAATACCGGCATTATTGGAACGATGGGCACCGGTAAAACCCAGTTTACTAAATCACTGGTCACACAGTTGATGCGTAATCAGTCCTGTAACGTTGATGGCAAACCTATTGGTTTGCTGATCTTCGACTACAAATCAGACTATGTGGATGAGGCTTTTCTTGATGCTACGGGGGCCAAAAAGTACAAATTATTTAAGCTGCCTTACAACCCATTATCTCTGTTTGGTGACATGCCAATGCTACCAATTCATACCGCTGGTGGGCTATCGGAAACGATGGCAAAAGCCTATGGGTTGGGCCATAAGCAGCAGCTCAAATTAGAAAATCTAATCTTAGAATGCTACGAAGCTGCAGGCATTTCGCCGGAAGATCCGACAACATGGTCAAGGGCTGCGCCGACGATTGAAGATGTATGGCAGTGCTTCCTCGATCAGGAGAAGGTTGAAGAAGATTCGCTTTACGCAGCACTTTCTAAACTGGCGCGTTACAAGATATTCGAGACCATCCCGGAGAAGATGACCAGCTTGTACGAATTGATTGACGGTGTCACTGTGATTGAGCTGGCTGGCTATCCGCCAGAAGTGCAAAACCTGGTGGTCGCCCTGACGCTGGATTTGTTTTATGCACAAATGCAAAAGCGTGGTAAACCTGTAGTACGAGGAGATTATCGTCAGCTTACCAAAATGATTCTGGTGGACGAAGCCGATAACTTTATGCGTCAGGATTTTTCCAGTCTGCGTAAGATTCTAAAAGAAGGCCGTGAGTATGGAGTTGGTGCGATCCTGTCTACGCAGGAGATCACTCATTTTAAGACTGGGGAAAATAATTATGCTTCCTATATTTTGACTTGGGTGATCCATCGTGTTTCTGAGATTAGGAATGCGGATATCAAGGCGGTATTTAACGTTGATGATAAAGGTGAGCAGGAGTCTTTGATGGGGCAGATTCGGCAGCTTGAGAAGCATTTTAGCCTTTATATTGATGGTTCAAAAAAAGTTTCCAAGTTACGCGATAAGGCTTTCTGGGAACTAGATAAATAAAATTTACTGGAGATATAAAATGAATGTTAAACCTGAATATATGTCTTTTGGCGAATTATTTAAGAATAGCAATATTTTCTATACGCCTACATATCAGCGAGATTATTCATGGGAAGATGAGCAGATAGAGCAATTTTGTAATGATATACAAGATGCTTTGAGTAAAAAGAAATCAAAGAAAAGTTGCGAACATTTTTTTGGAGGAGTTGTCTGTGCCCAAGAAAAAACTTTTGGAGGGCACAGAAGGATAGAGAATTTATTAGTGGATGGTCAGCAAAGGCTATCAACTATTGTACTTTTCTTTTCTGTCATTCGGAATGTTATTAATGCACTTAATTGTGAGGAAGAAAAAGACTCCGAATACAGAACCATGATTTTAAAGGATATCTATAAATACTTTCATCTTGATGAAAGAGAAAATCGTGAAATTAAAAAGCATGTAAGAATTACAATAGGCAATGCTGATAACGAATTCTATCAATCATTAATTGATGCGAATCCATTAAGACCCACACGGAATTCTCATGAATTAATGTTAAGGGCCAGGAAGAACTTCAATGCCTTTATTAAGGACAGTCTATTTAAAAATAAAAAAATATCCGAGTGTTTAGAAATCATTGATGACATAGTCAAGTTGTTTGAAGAATCTTTTTTAGTCATTCATATTGTAACCAATAGTATTGATGATGCATACAAGCTATTTACCGTGCTAAATGATAGGGGTATTAACTTAACTGAAGGAGAATTACTTAAAGCATATACAATAGGTATATGTAGCGATAACACCTCGTATCAACGGAGTATTTCAGATAATTGGGATGCCATACTTAAACATCCATCAAAGAAAGTAACTGATTATTTAAGATGGATTTTAATTATGTTAACTGGCACTAATATTACTGCTTCGTCTGTTCTGGAAGAATATAAAAAGACAGTATTTAATGAATCAATAAATAAATCAGAAATAAATAAAACAGTTGGTTACATTAGAGAGTGTGTTGAGAGACTGGAGTATATATCAAGTGGCGAGTGGCCATTCGAGAATGACAATGATAATAAATGGCATAAAAGTAAATTAGATCTCCTTATCAATAAATTAAAACATTTGCATGCAATGCCATTATTACTGGCTGCAAGTTTTTCATCTGAAAATAATTTTAAGCATATTGTAAATGAAACAAGCAAGTTTTTTATTAGATGTAAAATGATTAGTGACTTACATGCAAGTATTTTCTCAAAATTATATGCAACCCTGGCATTAAGAATACATGCTGAGCGTGATAGGTTTGATATTTCTAATTTACATAACGCATTTAATGACACTCTATTAGATAAAGATCATGAAGATGTAAAATTTATTGCCAATGTTAGAAGTCTGATCTATCAAAAAAAAGGAGATAATAAACCGATAAAATGTTTATTAATGACAATTCAGGAGAACTGGGGATGGTTAATACAACCTTGCCAGGGTAATAGCCTAAATAGATTAAAGCGAGAGGATCAAACTGTAATTTTCGATTTTAACAGTATGACTCTTGAGCACATATATCCATACTCAGCACATCAAGAAGACAAAAATATGGATATGGAAAAATTAAAAAATAGCATTGGCAATATTGTTCTCTTAGATCCCTCCAGAAATAACAAAAATGATAATAAGTCTTTTGAAAATAAGAAAAATACATTTAAAAATACAGGAGTTGGTATCCACTCATGGATTTATGAACAAGAAAAGTGGACAGAAGAGTCAGTTAAACAACTTACAGATATGTATGTTGATGCTGCTGTAAAAGTATTTTCCTTTTCCTAGAAGAACACAGAAATATGGCGCTGTTATTAGCGCCATATTTATTTCATATGTTTTTAGATAAATCTTTTAAGTTTCGATAATTTCTTAATGCCGCAATCCCATCCTCAACATGCGCAGCCCAAGCCTTGATCATATCCTTCTGCGCTATCTGCGGATAAAGCATCTTCAACACCAGTTCTGTCGCCTGCAATGTCTCCCCCAGCCACGTAATTTTATCCAGCACCAGTGAACCATCCAGCTTTTTACTATCCCGTTCCAGCGAATAGCGAAATTCACTCTCTACCGAACGGAAAAACGCCAGCCGGGCGGCAACATTCGGCGTGATTCCGGTATATCCTTTCAATCTCTTAAGCTGCTCTTCAGTCTGACGACTAAGCACCATTCGATTTGGGAGCATCAGACTGCCTCCTTGGTTAATTCCCAGAAATAGCCGGGTTTCAGCGCCGATGATTTAGTATGTGCATTAAACACAATCTCATACGCATGAGAAATATCATCACGCAACTGATCGACAAAATAACGCTCATCCACTTCCGTATCAGTAGACAACAGCACCACCTGATGGCTGGCAAACGGGAAATAGTGGTTAATCAACTTATCGCGGTGTTGAGAATCCAGACGCCCTAACGGCGTATCGATAATTACTGGTAGATCACGGCCAGAGGTTTTTGCCAGCGCCTCAAGAATAGCAATCGCATAAATCTGCTTTTCACCCGCAGAAAGTAGCTTACGGTTTATGACGGAACCCTGTTCATCAATCAGCTCAACGTCAAACGTATCTGGGTTAATATGCGCGCTAAGTTGCAAATCTTCTTTACGGGCCAGTTTGCGGTAGGCGATTTCGAAGTTCTCTGACAGCGTTTTCACTCTTGCCTGCGTCAATACATCACTATACCGGTCGAGCAAATTAATTGTCTCTTGCGCGTTTTTAAAGGCACTGCTAAAGCCATGCTGGCTGCGGGCAACATCGTGCATTTTTTGTACCTGACGGACGCAATCCAGTTGCTGTTGCTTAACCTGTTTAGCGTCTTCCAGCAATGAAAGATATTTTTGCCGCTGTTTTTCACGCTGTTTATCCAGATCGCGCAGTTTCTCAAAGAGATCCATTAACTGGTCGTCTTCCGGGGCGCGGGCAATATTGGCGGCAGCCTGCTCTAATAGCTGTTCAATCTCCGCTAACTGAGTACGGTAAAGATCGAAGCGTTGCCATGCCTTTTTGCTGTCTTGTTCAATCGACTGCTGGAGCATACCAGCTTCACGTTCAGAGATATCAAATAGCAAATCGCCTTTAGGCTTGGTTGCCATATACTCTTTCAAATTATCGGTAATCGCTTCCGTGGCAATTTTACTGGTGGTGCTGGAGCGCAATGCGATATCGTTTTTAAGTTGAGCTAAAAACTGCCCCAACTCTTTTTCAAAACTCTGAGTTTGCTTAATCTGGGTTTCATCAGCAATTTTTCCCAACAACTGGGATAAAGTGTTCGGGGCCAGCGCATAAGGTAGAGACCCATCACACTCCTGTCGCAGTGCTTTTTCCAGACGCTCCTTGTCTTTGAGCAGCGTATCAACTTTCTGTTTTTCCTGCGCTTTAGTCTGGGCAAATGCGCCACCCTGCGCATTCAGTAAGCCTTCATAGCGGATAATATCTTTAGACAGAAACTCAATCCGCGTTTTGGAAAAATCGGCTTTTTCTAGCAGTTCTTCTGTCAGGTAGGCTAATTCTTTACTTTGTTTTTCAAGCTCAGCAATCTGCTGTTGCTGAGAACCCGCTAACTGGCTGGATTGCTGACGCTTAACAAAAATTATTAAGTCATTACGCAGTTTTGATATTAGATCCAGGCCCAATAAACGACGCACGGCAGTGCGAAGAATATTGCCTGATTCATCTTCCGCCAGCTCCGCAATTTTCTCGCCGTCAAAAAAGAACAGATCGGCAATGCCGTGCGGAATTAATTCATTAAGAAATCCCTGGCACTGATCGTAATCCAGCTCACTGAGCGGCTGCCCATCCTGTTGCAAAGAAAGACGATCTTTCTTCCCCTTTTTCCAGGCTCGTGTAACGGTGAATTCCGCTTCATGACCGCCCTTATTGTAGGTAAAGGTCAACTCGACAGCCGCTTCTTCGGGTTGCTCAATATAGTACGCGCCGTTGTGAATTAACGAGCTAAGCTGTTCAATATATTCTTGTTGTTGCGTCGCAAGGCCAAACGCTAGCCGACCATATAAGGCCAGACGGATCGCCGACAGAATCGACGTTTTTCCTGCCCCGTTTAAACCACCAAACAGTACAATAGGGCGAGAGTTCGCTTCGTGCGGGCGCTTTCTCGGAGCTAGATCTATGGTGTGAGTACCGTTAAATACCCGAAAATTATGTAATACGAGTTGTTTAATGAGCACGTTCGTTTTCCTCCTCGACCAAAACAGAGGATTCGCTGTAATCGACAATTCTGCGCTGTAAAATCTGAAGTTCAGCTTCCAGCTTGGTGATTTCTTCCTGATGAATATCCCGGTCGTTACGTTTTTGTAGCGCTGACTGTTGCTGCTGTATCTCTTCGAGACTCCCCCAGTCCTGTTTTAGAATGGTACCGAGCTTGTCAAAAATACCCTGACGGCGGCTTAACCCTTCCATTGACACTTCCAGTTCAATCAGTTTCATGACCATCTCGGGTGCAACGTCAAATCCCTGAGCTATCTGTACCAGCAAATCGGCATCACTGGCGTCAAAGCGCGACTGGTCATCAACTACCCAGTCCAGATCCTGTTGATAAACTTCACGGTAAATACCAGGTAGTGTGTCGTACCAGTCTGGCTCATTAGGATCTTTCAGCCATTCCTGGCGGATTGCATGCAATTCTGGCTGCGTGATTAACGTGATGGTATGGCCTTGGGCATTCAAATCGCGCTCAATCTTCAGTAGCTCTTTAAGCCACTGCTGGCGATATTTAAGCCAGTACGGACCGGGAACATGCTTACGCTCTGCGCTAATTTCTTCACCGTCTTTCGCGTACTGATAACTCACCTTGCCAGTACGGCGTTTGTAGTTACGATATTTATCTTTATTCACAGGATCAGTAGTGAATGCCAACAGATCACGGTATTTCAGCAACGGGGACATCCACTCTTCACCGTTTTTAATCAGACTTTCCATCGCTTTATCTTTGGTGACTACGGTACAGGTCCAGCAGCCAAAGCGAGAGTTTCCGCAAGAAGGGGTACTTTCGTCGATCACCAGCGGACACTCGCCCTGTGCGGAAGAGTCCATATACAGCGTCCATAGAGGACGGTTGTTCCCCCCCACGGGCTTTCCCATTCGTCGATATCTTCAGGGGCATAGCGAAACGCACCGCGCAGCAGCTTCCAGACGTCTTCTACATCCCAAGTATCAATGGGGGTGTAGATAAACGCATTTGCCAGTGTGGTATGCCGGGCTAGGCGTGAGCCATCAATTTTATGCTTTGCGATCACCTGCGCACGAGAAGCACTTTCACTACTGCGTGAACCCAGCACAACAATCACCTCATCAAACTGGCTGACCTTATCTTTAATAAAGTCGCTGACCGGGTTGATCTTCATCCGCTCGGTACACCAGCGAAAACTTCGGGTTGGGGCCGGGTATCCTTTCCCCAGCAGATTCACCCAGAAGGTTTCATTGGTTTTTGGCATCACGGCATGTTGAGTGATCGGCAGACCATTACGCTTTGCGCCTGCCTCAATCTGCAACATCGTTTTCTTAATCAGATCCACAACGACCGGCGTTTCCACCAGTGTATCGGAAGACACCAAAAAAACATCTTTGCTGCGCATTTCTGGGGGCAGACCGAGCAATGCCAGATACACTAGCGTGATCACGGCAGAAGAATCTTTCCCACCGCTGTAGCCAATTACCCACGGGCGCTTGTCTGCACAATAAATTCTTTGCACTTCGGCAACATATTCGGCCAGAGGGCGTCCAGCGAACTGCTCCTGATTAATAAAATCTTCGTATTCGGCCAGATCGAAGGCCTGAACTAATTTACTCATGAGACAACCATTTGGGCTTCAAGCTCCTGTTCTTCAGGAGTGAGGGGAAGTGATAGTGCATTTTTCAACGCATTACAGGTTAGTTGGATAGCTGCACTGGTTTTACTTAGCTTACCGTGCTGCATTGCCCGTTTAATCAGCTCGGGGTTACTTTTACGCCAATCAAAGGTTTTGAGTGTCGATAGTTGTTGTTGCCAGTGTTCCGGATATTCTGCAAGCAAACAACGACCTAACAATCCTAACGCCTGAAGTCCGATACCATGAGCATGTACATAATCTTGACGTAGCTGTGCGGGAGAAACTTCTTTTCTTGCTGCTAGTTGCCAGTCTGGCATAACCTGAAAAACAGCTTGCCAGTAAATCGTAGCAATGTGTGTGTTTGCCTCAATATCACCCTCTTTAGGATCTTTACCCAACAGAGCTTTGGTTGCCTGTTTAATGCTACTTAAAGTAAATAGTTTATTGGATAGTGTGCTAATGCTGGATTTCTCCAGTTCCGTTAATCCAACAAACGGTTCAACGGACATAGCCAGATATCGAGCTAAATTTGAGCTGATATCACGGTGATCATACAGTGCCGATAAAGAGGGACTTGGACGTATAGCATACTTGTTCAGATCGGCAAACATTTGCTGACTACGCTTTAACCCTTCATCAACAAAAAATAGTACTGGGATGTTGTCTTGCCCCAATTCTGGGCGCTCCTCAAGAGCATCCTCTATTGCTTTTCGACGATGCTGGCCGTCATTGATGAGAATTTGAGCTTCCATGGGAACCCGTAATGTTCCCAGATTATTCGAACCAGAAAATTCATCGAACTGTACATCAACTGCAATTGATGCAGTCAAAGCTGAGAAAACATAGTCCTTTGGATTTTCAAGTAGATAACGAACCATTTCTGGAATGCGAGATTTGTTCAATATGCGCTGAGCTCGTAGCTCTGGTGGAACTTCGCTCTCATCAAAACTAAAAATTTTAGGGATGATGCGCATTGGACAAGTAGCAATATAAAAGGGACGTCCAGCCTGTATGCCACGTATTGCTGGAAATGAGTAGCAGTAATCTGCGTCAACGTTAGCCATCAGTTTCGTCCATTTATTAAGCAAAAAGCAGAGTGTCTTTATGTTATATTTTACGTAATTTTATAAAATTTTTCACGTAAAATTAGGAGGGAATCTCACGGGTGTGTGTTTTTTGAGCTGCCAAGAAAGGGGGCAAAAGGATTTTGGGTCTTCTTACTGCTTATTTATCTTAAGAAATTTGCTAAACATTCTTTTGTACGGGATTTTATAGCCAAATTGGAGTTTACGTTAAAGTGCTACTGAGTTGCATTAGTGGATTATTAAGGCTTTTTGTCAGTTGAACCAATGTCCTAATTTCGGTGCTCGTAATATCTTAAGACTCAAAAGCCCTGTCACTCTCAGACCTTACCTCATGCCACCTTATCGACGTAGATAACCCTGTGATGTTCTGCGTCAGTGATACTTTGCATATGTGAAATTCTGGCAATGAGTAAAAACGTGAGCAGGTCCTTTATGCCATATTTTCTGTAGATATTGTTTTTCATATTGTTGGCTGTTTTATGGGTTATCACCATTTTCTTTGCGATGGTTTTTATTGCTATTCCGTCTAGCCAATAGCCGAAGAATATTTTCTCATTCGGTGATAACGATATCGTCTTGCCTTTTATTTCTCTGAACGATGACAGGGCAGAGATCACTTTTTTAATCGTGTTCATCGATGTGTGTTTTGATAACAGCAATACCTTTTTAGCCACCATCACTGGTGCATGTTTGCGGTTGTTGAGAATAATGATGAATGTTCGGTGGTTGGCGGTAATGATGTGAGTCAATAGCACCATATCGATACCGTGTTCAATATCAACGACAGTGATGGGTACATTACCGTCATCCCTATTTCCCAGACAGGTAAACGCTGCCGTAGTGAAAGGGCAGCGGCTGAATATTTCAATGCTCATGGCGATAGTGATTCAGTAGAGAAATAGCAAAATGATGTCTCTGACGGCGCATCATCCCTGTAACAGCTTTAATACGTTTCCCGACAGTTGGTTGGCTTGTGACAATACGGACAGGGAAGCCTGTTGTAGGATCTGGGATTTTGTCATCGCGGAAACCTCAATGGCGTAATCCGCATCCAATATGCGTGAGCGGGCGGCAGCGGTGGCAACCTTCTCCTGTGACAGCACGGCAGTGACGGATTCAAAACGGTTCATCTGGCTGCCGTATTCACTGCGGTAACCGTCCAGCGTTTTCAGTGCGTTATCGAATGTGGCTAATGCCGCACTGGCCTGTTCTGGTGTACCCAGCGTAACAGAGGAAAGCCCCAGTGACTGGCTGTCTGCTGGCGTTGGGTTGATGGTGACCGTTTGTAGTGCATCACCGAAACTCGACCCGACGACAAACATCGTTTCTTTGCTGATGGGTACGGAGGGCGGCAGTGGCGGGGCAGGCTCCGTCGGTGTGGGAAGTTCATCCCAGCTTGCGTTGCTGTAAAACACGCCGCTGCCAACGACAATGACAATCAGATCTTCTGTCACCTCATCAATGTGAATTTTTTCCAGTCGGTTTGCTGCGCCCACATTTCCATCGTTAAAGCCCCCGGTGTTGGCATCTTCAAAACGGTCGCCATCACCGCTGTAGGTGATGTTCATACTCTGATAAGTGGTCTGTGTCCCTGTATTGATATTGTATTCCCCGGCTTGCAGCAGCGAATCTGCCGAGTAGGTGGCTCCAGGTAAAAAGCCGTTATCTTGCGTAATCACGGCGGTATTCATGGTGCTTGCATCCGTTACGCCGTTTGCTGACCAGACAATATCGGCGTCTGTGCCTTCTGCGGGCGTACCGGCCAGATGCCTGCCATCTCGCGCAAAGAGCTGGATATCGTCATCGGCGCTCAATGAGTCGATGGTTATGGTGATATTTTTTGCGCCAGCAGGAATGTAAGCCAGCGAAATTACCCCAGAGGGAAATTGATGATTGATATTGGGGACGGGAAACTTTTCAGCCAGTGGCAAGGTTTCCCCCAATTTGGCAGGCTGAGGACCCGGTTCAGCTGGAGCCAACGGATAGCGGCCAAAGATCTGTGTCGACGAAGCGATGCGGTCGATCTCTTCCCTGATTTGTTGATATTCACCGTTCAGGCTTGCCTGGTCGGAATCTGACAACGTGCCATTTGCCGCCTGCACTGCAAGCTGTCTGCCGCGTTGTATAAGGTTATTGATAGCATTAAGCCCGCTCTCGGCGGTTTGCATCAGGCTGAGACCGTCTTTCATTCCGTTGGTGATAACGCTGTTGGCATTCAGATTAGCGGTCATCCGGTTGGCAATCGCCTGACCAGCGGCATCATCCTTCGTACCATTGATGCGCAGACCCGATGAAAGCCGTTCAATCGCCTGGCTCAATCGGGTGACCGATTTATCCTGTTGATTCCGTATCGTTAAATGAAGTGAGGTAATCGGGGTCATTACGCACCAGTCCTGATTTGGCAGAAATAACGGGATGCCTTTTATCTGCTGATTATTGATTTACCGGATAACAGGCAATAGTCAGTCCTTCCCGAAAATGGGAATAAAAAACAGATAAAACATTACGTTATGGTTATTCTCGGCAATAGCTTAGCGGCGCTGCCGATCAAAAGATAATCGTTTTGATAGATCGATGCGATCGTATCGATCGGCATTACCGATCAAAAGCGCTCTGAGTCAGTATGCGCGTAACGGCATGAAAATGAAGCAGGCCGATAGTCTGCCCAGTAACCAAAGCAGGCGAAGAAAACGTATTCGTCAATCATCGCCCAAAGGGTTGGCTGAGTTTTCAAACGGGTGTTAACCCATACCTGGATCTGCCAGTCAGTTTTATTAACCAGTGATGCCCATTCCCGGAAAGACAGGCCGTCAAGTAGCTCGAACCAGCACAGTAGCGTCAGTATTTCCCGAATGCCGGGGTCGTTTTCCCGATCAAATAATTGCTGAAGACTGTCACTCAATACCTCCAGATGCAGTCGCTCACATTCGCTGATCAGAATACCACTCAGCATAGGGTATCGGCGAAGATAGCGTGCAGCCTTCACTGGCAGAATAGCTCTGCTACCAGCTTCAATACGTGATATCCCTGATTGCTGCATTAACTTGGCGGGAATAATCAGATGCGCTTTACGCTGGCCTGGCAGAGACACTGTCGTCAGACTCAACTGATGGAAGGTATGCATTTTTCTCGTACTGATACCCTGATGAATAGCGTGCGTTGTGCTGTCATCAAGATGACTCTGGTACTTATCCAGTAACGTGGATAGGGTCGTGTTACGTGCCATTTGGAAAATATCTCCAATATGCGAAATAACAGACAGCCGATGTTCTCCGGAGAAGTCGGATGACAGCCTGTTATCCAGGGAAAATGAAATAAGGAGGAGGGGATACGGCGCTGTTTCGGTCTGAAATGATGGGAGAGATAACGCGTCTGGATTATCTATTCCTGATGATCTTCTTCCTCGGATTCATGTCCCTTCTTCCTGGCGACAACACTGTAGATACCGTCTTTACACATTGGGCAGAGTTTCTTACCGGTATAGTCTTTTTTGCACAGTGCGCAATACCAGCTTTTCGGTTTAGGGAGAACGTAGCTGGCAAAGACCTGCTCCCGTAATTTTTTAATCCTCTCTTCTTCTTTCTCTTCGGGGTCTCGATAGGGACATGCCATCAGTTTTTTTGAACTTATATTGAGCAGGTCATGCTCAAACCAGGCTCTTTCATGTTGAGAACCTTTATGCAGGATTAACGTGCAGCCACAGGATGTACACGTCCAGTGACCTTGAGGCAGGCGGCTAGCCTCAGTCGAACTAACAAAACGATTTTTGGCGTTACTAGCCAGATAGCATTTTAGAAAGCGCATAAATTGGTTCCATTTCTGGCGACAAGGAGTGCGTGCGTAGAGATTGTTCTATCGCTGTTAGCAGGAAAATAAGTAGGGTTGAGAAAGTGCGACTATTGGCGAGATTGATCGATACGTAGCTGTAACCAGGTTTCGACTTCACTTTGCAGCCAGCGGGAACTGCGGCCCAGCTTAATTGGCTTCGGAAACTCACCCAGTTGAATCAGCTTGTAAAACCATTTGTCGGTTAGTCCGGTCAACTGGGTGATAAATGCCATATCGACGAACTGGTCGTCAAGAAGGCGATAATCGGTAGTGGTGCTCATCGTTTTTCTCCTCTGGTGAATGGAGAAGGAGCCGGAAAATGGAAATTGGCGAACTCCTTCAAATGATTCACCAGCGGAGTAATTTTTTACAAATGAGAGCTGCGTTTGTTTCTGTTGCGTCCTCCACTTTTACATTGGGAAGGAATATCGCTGCACTGAAAAATAATTCTGTCTGTCTTCTGATCCTTTTTACTGAGATAACTCAGAATATATAGCATGTCGTCTCGACCAGTATTGTTGTCCCAAGAGGTAACGCGCTCACCCTGTACGTCATAGTATTCCTGGGGGCTACACCAATGCGTATAACCTTCATCATCGGTAATATCATCCCAGAGCTCAGTCACAGAAAGAAACGCATTCCATGTCTTACGGTGTTTCTGGCCGTTAAGATAAAATGCTGCATGGATATGAAAGCCATGAACTTCGGTATATTCCAGTACCCATACGTACCCTACAAGTCCTTCTATACTCAAGCTTCGTTGGAGTAACTTAACCATGTCCCCTACAATAGTATTTACATCTGGGTGCTTAAATCCGTAACTCGTTTTAATGTACGCAAAATCTACGCGCAGCATCAGTAACTTTGAGTAACGCAGGAACAACATCTCCTGATGTGTTCTGAGTTTTTGGTTCAAATGCATGTCATGCTGATAGTTCGGATTGATGCTTTTACACTGACGTTTTTTCATGATGTCTATTCCGGTGGATTTATCTCATGATAATTATTCAGTGCGTTAATTTTTAATGATGCATGGAGTATGACTGATGGATTGATTTTATATCAACATAACCGATTTTGGATGTTTTTAATAATTCGACTAGTAACTAAGCGAAAGGTGTTATTATTTATCTAATAGTGATGACTGTGTTTATTAAATAATACTTTATTCCTTAATGAACCACATCAGCGACGAATCACCTTATGTCACATAGTCGGTTCATCCTCATACTGGTACAAGTCAGTCAAGTAATACTTAACTCTTTCATTTATAGTTATTAAATTCATTAAACTAATTTTTATATATCAATAACATATTGATTAATATTAATTTTATTGATTTTAAATTGTGTGATATCTGTTATGAATAACGCATGAGTAACTTAAAAAATACAACTATACACATCAGAAATTCGCAAGAAAAAATGCCTTTTTCACGCTTTTAGATAGTCTAGTTTTAGCATCATGAATCACAGTTTTTTGATGATGTTTGTAGTAGTGTTGTAAACAATGAAGATACCAGCAATGAAGGATGGAAGATGGGTATACATATTGAAGTTAAGTCCATTAGGGAGGGGGTTTATCTTCTCTGGCGCCTGGATCTTTTGGATGAGGCTCGACAATTTGCATTGGGGGGCAAGAGGGACCTTCTCCGATGCAATGGTGTTATTAATAACAGTATTGATCGGATGTTAAGAGATAACGATGGCGATATGGATATTGTTCGGAGGGTTATCAGGTATCAGGAACGATACAAAAATCGTTTTATTGATGAATCTTCGGTAACATGGATTGCACATGATAAAAATGCCTGTGTTTATTTTTGGCTATTCATTTTCAGAAAATTCACCTGCCAAAATACCCTTTTAGATGAAATTACTCGCTATTCTCGACGTCTTTATCGTCGAGATAGAAATAAACATAAAATCATTCGTGACGAACTCCCTCTTCGTACCCCAGATACTGCCGAACAATGTTTGATCGCTGGGTTATATATTTTGGATATTCTTCCATTATATCTTGGTGATCTACAGGATATCCTCGATGAAATTCGGAAGGAATACTCTCGTATAAGGAGCAGCATCAAAGATGAGTTCTCCTGGTTTTCTGAAGCAGAATCTGTTCATACCGAATGGGTATGGGAGCAATTAAATAACAATAATTATTTATTAAGTGATTTCGGCTCCTCGGAAATTAGCCAGAATATTAAGTTTCGTGCCATCCCTTTTATTTACTACTTATGGAATGAGCGCAGAGATACAAAGACGCTTTTTCTAAATACTTTGCGCAAACGCTATGCAAATATGAAGCATCGTAAGAAAGTTGCCACCAAAGCACCAGTAAATATTCGTATTTCTGAAAGTTCTAAAAAAACGCTGGTAAAACTTGAGAAGCGTTTTAACCGTAACAGGGCTGATGTGATCGAATTTCTGATAGAAAAAGCATGGGCAGAACTGAATCAGAAAAACTAAAAAAATCTCAGTTATATATCACCTTATTGGATTACCACCTATTTCAATTCATCAGGCCATCCATCCCGGATGGCCTTTTTCATTCTGAGGACGATATGAAAAAATCATCAGGCTATGCGCTGATCCGCCGCCATCTGCGGAGCTATCCCCGTTCGTTACGTCATGCCCTTATGCAGGAGTTGACCCGGTTGGTCACCTATGAACCGGTGATTGGCATTATGGGCAAAACCGGCGTAGGAAAATCCAGCCTATGCAATGCGCTGTTTCGTAGCGAGGTTTGTGCGGTGAATGCTGTCGCAGCCTGTACCCGTGAACCACAGCGAATTCGTCTGCGTTTTGGTCGTCATTATCTCACGCTGGTTGATTTACCCGGTGTGGGTGAAAGTCAGCAACGGGATGAGGAATATCGCGTGCTGTATCAATCCCTGCTGCCGGAGTTGGATATGGTGCTGTGGGTATTGAAGGCTGATGATCGTGCATATTCTGCCGAGGAGCAGTTTTACCGTGATGTGTTCGGCTCCGTGAACGTTGAGCACACGCCAATACTCTGGCTGCTCAATCAGGTCGACAAGATTGAACCGAGCGAGGAATGGCATTGGGCCTCTGCACAGCCGTCATCCAGGCAGTTGGAGCATATGGCGCAAAAGCAGGCGGTTATCGGGCAACAACTCGGTATCGTGGCAGAGAACATTTTACCGCTTTCCGTTAAAGGCCGTTATCAACTGGGAAAGATAGTGGAGGCGATGATAACCCTTCTCCCAAAGCGGGCTCGCAGTCCGGTCATTCCGCATTTACGTGCCGAGCACCAAACTGAAAGCGCGGTACAGCAGGCCAGGGCAGGTTTTTCCGACACGGTGGTCAGTGCGGTGGATTGGGTCATTGACCACTCTCCGTTGCCTCAGGTGGCAAAACAGGTGCTGCATGGCGTCACCCATTCGGTCGCCAGAGCGGCAAATGCCGTGTGGTCTTTCTTCTTCGACTAATGTTTTTGCTGCTTCCCATCAGGTTTCTTTATCGTCACCGATCGATTTTGTCGATCTAACCGATCGAATTGATTTGTTATACCGCCATTTCTCCCCGCTATAAAATCGACATTCCACTCTGAAATTTTTTTACTTTTACGAATCAATAACATGTTCATGTAACGCGTATGCGTCTGGAGGGCAATGATGCCGTTGTTACTGCTTTGGGTTGGACTGGCAATCGTACTGGGATGCGTGGCATCCAGTAACGGTCGCTCATTCTGGGGCTGGTTTATTTTGGGTATGGTCATCGACCCGTTATTGGCCGGATTGCTGTATTACCTGATTTGCAGAGAAAAATAATATGCGAACGCTGTTGAAGCTGTTTGGCCGCTTTATGCGCTGGTATATCACGCTGGTGATTTTTATGGCCTGCCTGCTTTTTATCATCAATACCGTTGGCGGATGGGCCGGTTTTTAACCGAAAGCCTTTCCGAAGGAAAATCACAATGAAAACACAACCTGCACTGCCATGCAGCGGGATGCTGCTGGCCTCGCTGATTGTTCTTCCCATTCTGTCTGTACAGGCAAAGCCTGCTGACAATGAACCGCAAATTATCACCGACAGCGAAGGGCACATGGTTTGCCATCTCTGTGGACCCGACAGGAAAGACAGTTTCTTTATTTCTGACTATCCACAGGGCTATAAAAATAAAACGGATCAATACAGCAAGTTATGGGACATGGCGCGCTATACCATTCTGTTGAATGATGCCATTCCTGCTTATACGGCTAACAGGACACCCGATTTTTATTACATCGATAAATATGCAGCTTCTCCCACCGTTCACTTTATTGAGTTTGACGATGACCGCTCTGATTTATCGGCTGTAGCCACCGTGTCGGTTACGGAAAATAAAAATAACACGCTGCTCACTGTCACCTGGAAGAATGGAGAGAAAAACCGTTTCCAGATGAATAACCAAGTTCTGGCGTATCAGGCACAAATACTTAGAAACACGCAGGACCAGCTTTTCTGTCGGAATTGCGGAGACAGCGGTAAAGATATGCTGGTTCAGGGCGCGGATACCGCCAGCCTTTATACCCGTTTGACCGACACGCCGTATTACGCCTTTCTGGAACAAAGTGCCGGGATGGCCTGTCCGGCAGGAAGCTGGTATGCCGTCAATAAAACCAACCTCGCTCCTGAAATCAAGGCGATTAGCATCAAGGATTGCAGTGAAATCGTGAAGATTGACAGCACCCATGATGCCGACAAAACCACGCTTAACCTTACCCACTACAACGGCAAAAAGGACTCGCTGACATTCAGCCATCGTTGAGTGTTATCCCCTCTGGTCATTGATCGGCATCGGCCTGTCGAATAAAGGAAAATATCATGAAAAAAGCACTCATCGCGCTTTGTCTGGGATTGTGCTCGTTCAGCGTTTTTGCAGAAAACTCGCCTGTCAGAGTGAAAAGCTATATTGCATCAGGAAACTGGTACGCCGGTCCCTATTACCCAAGGATATCCGTGACGGCGTTGACTGATACTGTCGTCGTCAAAGACATTACGGTTAACCGGGGAAATTGTAAGCATCTTTCCGAAGCGTCCTGGAAGCCCGTTCGACTCCGTTTCGGCAGCACTTTTGAAACGACGTTCAAGTCAAAAAACTGGGGAGCCGAATGTAATGTCCTTGAAATAATTGTTGATACCGATCAGGGCATATGGGAATTCAGGATGGAATAACCGCTGACCTTATTCGCTATTCCGTAACCAATGCCTCGTGCGTCTGCGCGAGGCATTGGATTTATGTGCTCTTATCATCCATTTCACCCTGCTTTTTCATCATCCATCGTTTAGATAAGGGATCACCATGTCATGTAATTCATTGGCAGGCTGCGTTGCGTCCAGAGAACAGCGCATCATCCAGATGGCGCTGTGCCTGCTGGAAAAACGGGTGCGTAAAAATGCGCGGCAGTTCAAAACCTCGGAAGACACCAAAAGCTGGTTAATGCTAGAGCTCAGTAGCCTGGAGCGCGAGGTCTTTATGGTGCTGTATCTGGATAACCAGCACCGTCTGATAGAAAAGGAAATTATCGCGCTGGGTGGCATCAACAGCACCGAAGTGCATCCGCGTGAAATCCTCAAAGCTTCACTACGTCATAACGCCGCCGCCGTGATACTGGCACACAATCATCCTTCCGGCTGTGCCGAGCCCAGCCAGGCTGACCGTCATATTACCGATAAGCTGAAGGACTCACTCTCACAACTCGACGTAAAAGTCCTCGATCATCTGGTGGTCGGCGGCGCTGAGGTGGTGTCGTTCGCTGAACGCGGCTGGCTGTGATTAGCACGCTTACTGTCGCACTATTATAAGGAAAACATCATGTCATCATCGGATACCCCGGAATGGGGATTAAAATGTACCATCACGCCGCGATTTGGAGCCAGACTGGTGCAGGAAGGTAACCGTCTGCATTATCTGGCAGACCGGGACAGCGTTGTCGGTACGTTCAGCAAAACGGAAGCCCAAAGTCTGGAACGTTGCTTCTCTGAGCTGATCAAGCAGTTGGAGCAGAAACTACGCACGGGGGAACTGAATCCCCGCCAGCAGGGCTGTGTTACGTTGCATTGCAACGAATGGACCTGTGAAGCCGATACGCTGGGCAGCGTTGGCTACGTGTATATCGTTATTTATCCAACTTCTGCGGTAACAGAATAACCCGCAGCGTCTCTCACCATCCTGAACATTTCCCTGATTTTATCGACTTAACCTGTAGAGAGTTCCCATGCAAACAACACCTGCAATCCCGCCACGGGAGGATAACCCCTGTGCGTCGCCTATAGCCGTCTGGCAGCAGCTTCTGACCTACCTGCTGGAAAAGCACTACGGCCTGACGCTAAACGACACACCGTTCTGCGAGGAACATGTGATTCAGGAACATATTGATGCTGGCGTCACGTTGCTCAATGCCGTCAATTTTCTGGTGGAAAAATACGAACTGGTGCGTATCGATCGCAATGGCTTTAACTGGCAGGAGCAATCGCCGTTTCTCACTGCTGTTGATGTTCTCCGTGCCAGACGTGCTACCGGCTTGCTCAAAGCATAAAGACTGCGAGCCGCTTTCCAGTTACATCTCACCAAATCTATTTATTCTTCTCTCCGATGCATAATGCGCCAGCCCTGACCGGTTGGCGCATTTGCTTTTATGTATGGACCACAAACTATGCAAACTGAACCCGAGGTTTTGACCGAACACACCGAGCTGATTTGCTCGACCAACATTGAGCGTATCGTCACCGGACGTGATGCCGCGCTACAACAGATAGAACAATTCCTTAATCAGCTACAGTCGATCTCAACGCTAACGGCGACTATCGGTGGCGGCACCGCTGAAGACTGGGCATTGAAACAAGGACATCGCTACGATTGCTGGCTGACAGAGACACCTGATAAAGCGATGCCAGCCATTACTCGCACGTTGGATCGTAATATCTGGCGTGACCTGATGCTGAAATCCGGCATGCTATCGCTGATGGATGCCGAAGCGCGTAGCCAGTGGCATAAAAATCTGGAGGAGGGTGAGCTACCCGCCATTAGCGAAGCCAATATTCTCAGCACGTTTGAGCAACTTCACCAGAGCAAGCAGGAGGTATTCGAGCGTGGGGTAATCAACGTATTCAAAGGGCTATCGTGGGATTACAAGACCAATCACCCTTGTTACTTCGACAAGAAAATCATCATCAGTAATCTGGTGACCTACAACCGTTGGGGCTTTGGCCTGAACTGGGGCTGGCGACGCGATCAACTGGCCGACCTGGAACGTATGCTGTATCTGTTGGATGGTAAACCGATTCCTGATAACCGGGGCGATCTCACTATCCGGTTGATGGACCATATTCGCGATAATCCACATCAGCAGGAATATGAAGATGAGTATTTTAGTGTGCGTTACTTTCAGAAGGGCACTGGGCATCTCACCTTTAAACGTCCTGATCTGATCGAGCAGATGAACGATATCATTGCCAAACATTATCCGGGGATGTTGGCGGCAAGGTGATTAAACAATCACACTACGCAGGTATATCCCATTGACATATCCCATCAATATTCTATGCTATCGATAGCACAAAATTTATCCAAGGAGACTGCCATGGAAAAAACCACAGTATTTAAAAGCAATCGCAGCCAGGCGGTACGACTCCCTAAAGCCGTTGCGCTGCCCGATGATGTGAAGCAGGTTGATATCGTTGCGATTGGTCGCACACGTATCATTACTCCGGCAGGCGAAAGCTGGGACAGTTGGTTCGAAGAAGATGGAGTAACACCTGACTTCATGATCACCAGAGAGCAACCCGATGATCAGGTCAGGGAAGATTTCTGATGCTGAAATATCTGCTCGATACCAATATCTGTATTTACACCATCAAGAACAAACCGCAGGAAGTCAGGGACGCTTTCTACCGCCATTACGGGCAGTTTGCTATCAGTGCTATCACGCTGATGGAGCTGATTTACGGCGCGGAGAAATCGGTAAACCCAGAAAAGAATCTCGCCGTGATTGAAGGGTTTTCTGCGCGTCTGGAAGTGCAAACTTATGGCTTTGACGCTGCCGTACATACGGGGCAAATTCGTGCGGAACTGGCAAGACAAGGAACCCCCATCGGCCCGTATGATGCCATGTTAGCTGGTCATGCGCGGTCCGCAGGTTTGATTCTGGTAACGAACAATGTGCGTGAGTTTGAGCGTGTGCCAGGATTGCGCGTAGAAAACTGGGTCGGTAGATAGGCTGACAATAGCCAGTCTTTGTAATATGCTGTTGCAGTTCAACAACTGGCGTCACTGTTAGGAATCGTAGTGAACGGCAGGGTAGGGAATGAAGCAATGTGGGCTGTGGGTACAAATGCGGGTACATGCACGTTATATTTTAAGGTAAATCCTTTAAATACAATGTTTATGGCATGTTTTTCAAGTCCGCCCCGGCACCATTGATTTAAAAAGAATTAAAACAAGCACATTATGTGCAATGTCGTAGACCGCCGAAAGGCGGTTTTTTTGTGCCTAAACCACCTCTTCACCATATTTTCGCCATATCACTTCGCCATATTCTGACCACCAACAACTGGAACGACTGCTATTTTCCTGTCGTATCTTGCAGTCTGAGCAACATTTTTATGGCCGGGTATGGTTTGTTTTTCGTACAAATTGCCTTCCAGATCAGAAATGTCTTTCGCCTTCAAATCATGAAACGTGAAGTCGAAACTTAAATTCGGATGCAGCTCTTCCGCTTTTTTCTTTGCCTTCATCCAGTGCGCGTTAAAGCTGTCGCGTGTACTTGAAAGACAAAGGTTTTCTTTGATTGGTGGCGGAGTTACCAATCAGGAAATGGGCTTAAATACCTTTAAAAACCTGCCCCCGATGCCATTCCACAAACTGCTCAAGCGGGTAGTACTCCCGCTTTTTAGGCAGAAACAGCGGCTTTCCCTCAAAATCCCAGAATAGCCTTTCGACGATCTTGCTGCCATTCACGCCTTCTGAAACCATCAGTTTCATGCTGTGATCAATACCGATAACACCAATATCAAATGCAGAATGATGCATTGAGCATAAGGCAAGCCCGTTGGTTACGGTGCAAGGGCCACCGTATTGCTTCCATTTGATGTGTGCGGCTTCCAGGCCGACAGGCGTTGTATCGTGTCGTAAATCATAACCGCAGACCGCACAGCGGTATTGATACGCACGTAGTACCGTTTGACGGAAATGAGGATCGCGAGACTTGCGTACATCATCTAGCAACAGCTCCAGACGGTTGGCAATCACTTCTTGAACACTTTCAGGAAAGTGCTCACTTAAAATCTGTTGAGCCAATTTATCGATAAGCTGCGGCTGTTTGCATAATAGCTGATAGCTGGCGTCATCAAATCCCCCCATGACATCGTGCTGAATCAGCTCGCGGTTTGGCGGCTCTTTACTTCCTTTCTGTGGTGAACACTGCTCGTTATTCTGCAACTGCCAAAAACCATCTCCCTTTAACCGCCAGAATGGCATTTCAGGGTAATGAGCACGCCGCTGTGGCCCAAAGCTGTTCAAAAGAGCCAAGAGCTGCGGACGGATTTCGTCGCCATAGTGGAACAGGCGCGGGTGTCCTTGCTGATAGGCCGATAGGACATAAAGCAGCAACAATGGCTTATGAGGCGCACGTTGATCGCCTTTACGCCATATCGACATGTTGGAGATTGCTGTTTGAAGTTCCTGGATAGATGGCATACGCAACACGAGCAGAAAAGGGATATATTGCGATAATGCTCGCAAAATCAGTGGGATTCAAGTCTCCAGTTGCTCTCAGAATGTTACCTCACGCCACCTTATCAACGTAGATAACCCTGTGATGTTCGGCATCAGCGATACTTTGCATGTGTGAGATTCTGGCGATGAGTAAAAAGGTGAGCAGATCCTTTATGCCATATTTTCTGTAGATATTATTTTTCATGTTGTTGGCAGTTTTATGGGTTATCACCATCTTCTTTGCGATGGTTTTTATTGATATTCCGTCCAGCCAATAGCCGAAGAATATTTTCTCATTCGGTGATAACGATATCGTCTTGCCTTTTATTTCCCTGGGCGATGATATGGCAGAGATCACTTTTTTAATCGTGCTCATCGGCGCGTGTTTTGATAACAGCAATACCTTTTTAGCCACCATCACCGGTGCATGTCTGCGGTTGTTGAGAATAATAATGAATGTCCGGTGTTCAGTGGTAATGATGTGGCTTAATAGTGCCATGTCGATACCGTGTTCAATATCAACAACAGTGATTGGCACATTACCGTTATCCCTATTTCCCAGACAGGTAAACGCCGCCGTGGTGAAAGGGCAGCGGCTGAATATTTCAATGCTCATGGCGATCGCAATTCGATAGAAAAATAGCAACGTGATGTTTATGGCGGCACGTCATCCCTGTAACAGCTTTAATACGTTTCCCGACAGTTGGTTGGCTTGTGACAATACGGACAGGGAAGCCTGTTGTAGGATCTGGGATTTTGTCATCGTGGAAACCTCAATGGCGTAATCCGCATCCAATATGCGTGAGCGGGCGGCAGCGATGGCAACCTTCTCCTGTGACAGCACGGCAGTGACGGATTCAAAACGGTTCATCTGGCTGCCATATTCACTGCGATAACCGTCCAGAGTGTTCAGTGCATTATCGAATGTGGCTAATGCCGCACTGGCCTGTTCTGGTGTACTTAGCGTCACAGAGGAAAGCCCCAGTGACTGGCTGTCTGCTGGCGTTGGGTTGATAGTGACCGTTTGCAATTCATCACCGAAATTCGCCCCGACGACAAATGTCGTTTCCTTGCTGATCGGTATGGAGGGCGGTAGTGGCGGGGCAGGCTCTGTCGGTGTGGGTAGTTCATCCCAGTTTGCGCTGCTATTAAATACGCCGCTGCCAACCACAATGACGATCAGATCTTCTGTCACCTCATCAATGTGAATTTTTTCCAGTCGGTTTGCTGCGCCCACATTTCCATCGTTAAAGCCCCCGGTGTTGGCATCTTCAAAACGGTCGCCATCACCGCTGTAGGTGATGGTCATACCCTGATACGTTGTCTGTGCCCCTGTGTTGATATTGTATTCCCCGGCTTGCAGCAACGAATCTGCCGAGTAGGTGGCTCCAGGTAAAAAGCCGTTATCTTGCGTAATCACGGCGGTATTCATGGTGCTTTCATCCGTTACGCCGTTTGCTGACCAGACGATATCGGCGTCTGCTCCTTCTGCGGGCGTACCGGCCAGATGCCTGCCGTCTCGCGCAAAGAGCTGGATATCGTCATCGGCGCTTAATGAGTCGATGGTGATGGTAATATTTTTTGCGCCAGCAGGAATGTAAGCCAGCGAAATCACCCCAGAGGGAAATTGATGATTGATATTGGGGACGGGAAACTTTTCAGCCAGCGGCAAGGTTTCCCCTAATTTGGCAGGCTGAGGACCCGGTTCAGCAGGTGCCAACGGATAGCGGCCAAAGATCTGTGTCGATGAAGCGAGGCGATCGATCTCTTCTCTGATTTGTTGATATTCACCGTTCAGGCTGGCCTGATCGGTATCTGACAATGTGCCATTTGCCGCCTGCACCGCGAGTTGCCTGCCACGTTGTAGCAGATTATTGATGGCATTAAGCCCGCTCTCGGCCGTTTGCATTAGGCTGAGGCCATCTTTCATTCCGTTGATGATGACGCTGTTGGCATTCAAATTAGCGGTCATCCGGTTGGCAATCGCCTGACCGGCGGCATCATCCTTTGCGCCATTGATACGCAGGCCCGATGAAAGCCGTTCAATCGCCTGGCTCAACCGGGTGGCCGATTTACCCTGTTGACTCAGTATCGTTAAATTAATAGAGGTAATCGGGGTCATTCCACTCCTGTCCTGATTTAGCAAAATAACGGATTGATTTTTATCTGCTGATTATTGATTTACCTGGTAATAGGCAATAATTATCCCTTCACGATGATGGGGGTAAATCAGATAAAACAGTGCGTTATGGTTATTCTCGGCAGTATTTTAGCTGTGTTGATAATCAAAAGATAATCGTTTTGATAGATCAATGCGATCTTATCGATCGGCGCTACCGATCAAAGGATTGCGGAGCATGCGCTATGTAACCGCATGGAAATAAAACGAGTGATAGTCTGCACAGTACTGAAGCGACCCTGAGTGTGTAGCGGCTATCCAGCCAGTTATTTGGGAGACTGAACTTTGTCAACGCGCAAGTAGCGTGAAGTATGACGGGTATAACGTTTTTTATTTTAGATGCTGATATGCCTATATTAATTCTTGATGAATGAGTCACATAAAATAACTCTTTTTTAGTTATCTTTTTGTTATTCCAATCAGCAATTTAACGCCGGTTTATTATTGAAGCTTTATGTTAATATTTTTATAGTATTTTCTGAATTGATAGGGTATTCAGTGGGGGGGGCATCTAATGTTGAGTTTGATTATTCACCTTATCTATAAATAAATGTTGAGCGATTGTGTTCACGGCAATACTTGTTTTATAAGTTTACGAATCTGGCTATTTTCTTTTTTGTGGTATTTGTTGTTAAATAACAGAGTGTTGAAATTTAATGTTAGAGATTTAAGGATAATAACGATGATATCGTGCTATTTATGATTTTAGGGCGTACACTGCATATTCATACACCTATTTGGTACAATGTATGGCTACCTTTGATTTTCTCCAGATGTTTAATCGCACAACGGTGAAAGTGACTTGTCCCGTATGCAAGCATATCACTGAGCAGAAAAGAAATAGATTTCGTGAAAATGTTACGGTCATTTGTCCTAAGTGTGGATTGTATTTTTTGCCGAGGGGAGAGTAGGGGATGTTATTTATCTTCCGTTTTCAAATAATTATCGAGTAGGCTTAATCGCCTCTAATGGAGGAACATTCCAATTGACTGAAGAAGAGCTTAAAGTGTTTTTATTTACACAGACTTGTGTGATTATCTCTGGCGTACTTGCTGCAAGAGAAGGTCAACCACTTATTATTCAACAACGTTTTAGTAAAATTTATGAAATATTGTCTGCTGAATATGAAAAATTACAATAATTAAATGAATTGTTTTTCGTTATGTTTATCTCTAAATGGTGGTAACTTAAGTTTAATGTCAACCGCGCGCAAGTGAGTAGAGATCAAGGTATGTTTAATCGTTGTCGGTCTTTTTTAAGCTACGCGCATCCTAGATACTGGTTATTATGGTTTGGTCTAGGAGTACTCTTTCTACTGGTTCAACTGCCTTATCCTGCATTGGTGGTATTGGGAGGATGGTTAGGGCGTCAGTCAATGCATTTTTTAAAAAGACGAGTAGCGATTGCCAGGCGTAATTTGATGCTTTGTTTCCCTGACATCTCATCTCAGCAGCTTGAGAATAAGCTAATTGATAATTTCTCCTCGCTCGGCATCGCACTACTGGAGACCGGGATGGCATGGTTTTGGCCCGATTGGCGAATAAAAAAATGGATTGATATTGTTGGTATTACACATTTGCAAGAGGCTGAAAGTAAGCAACGCGGTGTTATTGTGGTTGGTGTACATTTTATGACGCTGGAGTTGCACTTTCGTATTTTAGGCCATTGTAAACCGATGACTGTGATGTATCGCCCTCATAACAATAACGTGCTGGAACTGGTGCAAAAATGGGGGCGCTCGAGGTCAGGAAATGTATTGGTTGACCGGAAAAAACTCATTTCCATGGTGCATACTTTGAAGCAAGGCAGCAGTGTTTGGTTTGCACCCGATCAGGATTATGGCGTAAAAGGCAGTGTATTTGTGCCTTTTCTGGGCGTAGAACGTGCAGCTACCAGCAATGGGACGTTTATTATTGCCAAGCTGACCCGTTCTGAATTGGTGACGGCTGTCGTGATTCGTAAGGATGGTGGGAAAGGGTATCAACTTATTATTTCTCCGATCTTAGAAAAATATCCTTATGAGGACAGTCTGTTAGCTGCTCATTATCTGAATAAAATGATAGAACATGAAATCATGAGGGCCCCTGAACAGTACCTCTGGTTGCATCGACGTTTTAAAACTCGGCCCCAGGGTGAACCTTCTTTGTATATTTAATTTATTATCTTTGAATTATTTCGTTATACATTTTGCTTTTTCTGTTTTTTGACCGCGCCTAATAAATTGGCGTTTATCGACTATACTTACTTCCTTGCCTCTCTTTTCTTGATTCCAATTTCTCTCACCATTTGGGTCATTGACCCGTATTTTTTATTCAGTTCCTGTATCAAGTGTCGGTAATCCTGATCAATAAGGTTTGCTTGGTTTTCTGAACGTTACCTTTAAGGTGGTCAGTGCGTATTTTGCATCCAGACCAAAAGGCGATTATGAAAATATTTTCCCGCCACTTTTCCTTCCCCCGCCAAGATGTTGCGTCGCCCTGGAATGACACTCTTCCCGTCAGAGGGGATCTATTCGGCATGGAGCGCTTAGAGCAACATGGCCGCACGTTAGCCAGTGCACAGCCTGTGACCTTATCGCCACCTGATGTGATCTCGTTACACCAGCGTTTGAATGATAATGCGAAAGTATTACTGGCCTCTTACCGAGCCAGTGCTCAAGAGCTGGATAAAGGGGGCAGTGTCGTGCCTGCGGCTGAATGGTTACTAGATAACTACCATTTGGTCTCCGCGCAAATTCGTGAAGTTCGTGAAGATTTGCCGCCTCGTTACTATCGCCAGCTACCCAAACTGTCACAAGGCCCTTTTGCTGGTTATCCACGGGTATTTGGGCTGGTATGGGCTTTTATTACTCATACTGACAGCCATGTTGACCCCATCGCTTTACGTCGCTTCATTATGGCATATCAGGATGTTCAGCCTCTGACGATCGGTGAGCTATGGGCTGTGGCTATCACCTTGCGCATTGTGTTGATAGAAAATCTGCGGCGTCTGGCTGACCAGATGACTGTCGGGCGCAAGGCTCGCGCAGATGCTGAGCGGGTTGCCAATGAACTTTTGCAATCCGGTGAAGCTGGCGCCGTACGAGGCGATGAAATAACGAATAGCTATCTCTCCGCTTATATTCTTTCTTCTGATAACGATGCCCCTCTGTCGGAGACGTTTGCGGCACAGTTGGTCAAGCGACTACGCGATCAGGATCCAAAGACAACGCCCGCATTAGGGTGGCTTGAACAACGGCTAAAACAGCAGGGAAGTTCAACAGAAGAAGTCGTGCAACACGCTCAGCAGCGCCTGGGCATTTCTAATGTCACTGTGCGCAATATCATTACCAGTATGCGATTAATTTCGGATATCGATTGGGCTGAGTTTTTCGAAAGCGTGAGTCTTGTTGATGCATGTCTGCGGGCGAACAGTGACTTTGCGACAATGGATTTCCCTACTCGAAATTTATACCGCAGCGCGATTGAACAACTCGCGCGTCAGGCACCCAGCTCTGAACTGGATATTACAGAACAAGCGCTTTTACTGGCACAACAGGTGCCCGCTTCTTCGCATTCTGACGAGCTTACCGAACGTAAGCGTGAACTGGGTTACTATCTCATTGCGGAGGGCAGGCCACAGCTTGAAGAGGCGATCGATTTTCAGCCCGCGTTTCTACTGCGATTCAATCGCTTTACCCTGAGTGGTGGCATGCGCGGCTATGTTGGTGCTATCGCGTTTTTCACTGTGCTTTTACTGGCGGGCATCGGCATAGTGTTGTCTTCACCTGCGGTGTCGAATGCCTGGCTTGTGGTGATGGGACTGATCTGTATCATTCCCTGTTCTGACGTCGCGACCTCCTGGGTTAATCGCCTGGTCACCTGGCTATTTGGCGCAGCACCGTTGGCTGGGCTGGAGTTGTTGCAAGGCGTGCCCAGCCATTGCCGGACATTAGTCGTAGTGCCAACGCTGTTGTCCAGCGCACAAGATCTACTACAGCAGGTAGAACAGCTTGAGGTTCACTACTTATCCGGTGGGCAGGGTGATATCACCTTTGCATTGTTGACTGATGGTGTAGACGCCGAAACGGAACACCTTGCGGGCGATCAACCCATGTTGACGCAGGCATTACTCGCCATACAACAGCTCAATGTGCGTTATGGGAAAGGACCTGCGGGCGATCGATTTTTATTATTGCATCGTCGCCGGGTCTTTAATCCCTCGGAAAATGTGTGGATGGGTTGGGAGCGTAAACGGGGGAAATTGCATGAGCTTAATCGGTTATTACGCGGCGCGACGGATACCCACTTTATTTCGGTAGACGGTCATCACATTCATGTTCCTGCTGATGTTCGCTATGTGATCACGTTGGATGCGGATACGCGTTTGCCGCGGGATACGGCTTTAAAACTGATTGGCAAAATGGCTCATCCTCTCAACCAACCGCGCTGGGATCGCCACGGGGAACATATTGTGGCGGGATATGCCATCTTACAACCTCGCATTACGCCATCTCTGCCTGCCGGGCATGAAACGTCCTTATATCAGCGGATTTTCTCGGCACCGGGGGGAATTAACCCTTATGAAGCGGCGATCTCTGATGTGTATCAGGATTTGTTTGGCGAAGGGTCCTATACCGGTAAAGGTATCTATGATGTTGATGCGTTTGAACGCGCGCTCAAAGACCGTATTCCTGAAAACAGCCTACTCAGCCACGATCTCTTTGAGGGTATTTATGCCCGTGCGGGGCTGGCTTCTGATGTTGAATTAATCGAAACCTTTCCCTCACGTTATGATGTGATCGTCAAACGACAACATCGTTGGACGCGCGGTGACTGGCAGTTGCTGCCATGGATTCTGGGACGGATACCGTCAGCGTCAGGTACGACGGTGCATTTACCCGCGGTGGGGCGCTGGAAAATGATTGATAACTTGCGCCGATCGTTGCTCGCTCCAAGCCTTCTATTGATGCTGATTGGATGTGCGGCGCTACCGCCTGATATGGCATGGAAGGGCATCGCTATCGTCCTGCTAGTCTTGGCGTTTCCCTCCTGCCTGCCCGCGCTGTGGGATGTTATCGCACGCGGTTTGCGTGGCATAACTCGACAACAGTCGCTGAGTCAAAGCCAGCCTATCCGGCATTTATTGCGCGATCTTAAGCTCGCGTTCATGCAGGTCGTGCTCTCTTTTGTCTTTCTTGCCGATCATAGCAGGCAGGCGCTTGATGCACTCATTCGCACGTTGATACGGCTAACGATTACCCGCCAGCATTTACTTGAATGGACGACGGCCGCGCAGTCGGGTCGCCGTCCCCGCCTGACGCTGGGGGGCTTTTATCGTCAAATGCTGGGCGGGGTGTTACTCGGTGTGGCGGCGGTGGGTGGCGGGTGGTTAATGACTCCGCAGAATTGGCCACTTTGGCTATCGCTTGGCATCGTGTGGCTGGCGGCGCCAGCCCTGGCACTGCAAGTGAGTCGTGAGCGCTCAATATCGCGTCAGGAAAACATTAGTGAGGCAGATAAACAGGCGCTGCGATTGACCGCCCGACGTACCTGGCGCTTTTTTGAAACCTTTGTTACTGAAGGTGAAAACAATTTGCCGCCGGATAATTTTCAGGAGCAACCGAAACCGGTTGTGGCTCACCGGACTTCCCCAACCAATATCGGTCTGTATTTACTGTCTACCGTAGCAGCGCGCGATTTTGGTTGGATTGGCCTGACTGAGGTGGTTGAACGGCTCAATGCGACACTGAGCACCATGGAGCGATTATCGCGTTTTCGCGGTCATTTTTTTAACTGGTATGACACGCGGGATCTACAAACGCTGCAACCGGCTTATGTGTCCTCGGTGGATAGTGGCAATTTGGCAGGGAATTTGATCGTTCTGGCAAATGCCTGTGAACTCTGGCGGGAAGAAAATGTGTTGTCGGATTATCGGGAATCCTTGGCTGACCACCTGCAACTGATCCGTACATCACTGCTGCTTCATCAAGCAACGAAGAATGAATCCGTCCTGCTCCGGTCGTTAGATAAAATCGACAGTTTGCGAAATAGCCATTTGCCATCGGATCGCCTGTTACCAGAAATGATAGTGCAGTTGGAGCAACTACTACAGCGGACGCAAACGCGGTTAATGCCGGCCAATGAAGATGAGGTAGCGGAGTCCATCTTCTGGATTAATGCGACGACATCGATGTTGACCGCCCATGAGCGTGAGCTGCACGGTTCTACGACAGCATCCGAATCTCTGATGGAAGGCCTGCGTGTAGTGGCCGAACGCGCCCGTAAGATGGCGATAGCGATGGATTTTGCCTTCCTTGTCGATCCCGAACGCAAATTGCTATCAATTGGCTATTTGATGTCAGAAAACCAACTGGATGTGAGTTGTTACGACTTGTTGGCTTCAGAGGCCAGATTAGCCAGTCTGTTTGCCATTGCCAAAGGGGATGTGAGTACGCGTCACTGGTTCCGTCTGGGGCGTTCGGCTGTGCGCACTGCTCACGGGCTGGCGCTGATGTCATGGTCGGGATCGATGTTTGAATATTTAATGCCATCGCTGGTCATGCGTGCTCCTGTGGGGAGTTTATTAGAACAAACCACGCGGTCGGTTGTGGCGCAACAGCAGGTTTATGGTAGAGCGTTATCCGTGCCATGGGGGATTTCCGAATCGGCCTATAATGCACGGGATATAGATTTTACCTATCAGTATTCAAATTTTGGCGTACCTGGCTTAGGTTTAAAGCGTGGGCTGGCAGACAATCTGGTTGTCGCGCCTTATGCGACTGGCCTGGCAACCATGGTGGACCCGCTTGCTGCCTGCCGAAACTATGCGCGTTTGGCTGATATGGGGGCATCGGGCCGCTATGGTTTCTATGAGGCGCTTGATTTCACGCCGTCTCGTCTGCCGGATAACAAAAAAGTGGCTATCGTTTATAGCTTTATGTCGCACCATCAGGGGATGACGCTGATCGCGATCGCCAATACCCTGCATGACGGGAGTATGCGCCGCCGTTTCCACCGCGAACCAATGATTCAATCCTGTGAGCTACTGTTACAGGAACGTTTGCCGACGCAGGTGGCACTCGCCGAGCCTCAGGTTGAAGAGGTGAAGGCCAGTGGAGGCGAAAGCCGCAATGAGGCTGCCATGTTGCGGCGATTCTCCGCATCGCCGACGGGGGCACCGATGACACATCTGCTCTCTAATGGCCGCTATGCGGTGATGCTGACTACGACGGGCTCCGGCTATAGCCACTGGCGTGAATTAGCGATTACTCGCTGGCGTGAAGACACGACTCAAGATAACTGGGGAAGTTTTGTGTTGTTACGTGATATGCGCAGCAACAGAATCTGGTCCGCCGGTGAACAACGTCAGCTAAGTGAATCCGTGGGTCATGTCCCTGTTTCACCCAGCGTGATCGGTAATGCGCTGGGTGAACCAAGGCATCGTTATGAGGTGGTTTTTGGTGAAGATCACGCGTCGTTTATCCGTCATGAACGTTCTCTGACCACCACGCTTGATGTGTTGGTATCGGGGGAGAGCGATGGGGAAGTACGCCGTGTCACATTGACAAATAGTGGACGCCGCCAGCGCGATATCGAACTGACATCCTACGCGGAAATAGTGCTGGCTCCGCCCAGTGCTGATTCTGCACATACTGCATTTTCCCGCATGTTCGTACAAACAGACTATCTGGACGCCTTCTCTGCTCTGATTGCGACCCGACGCCCACGAACGCCGGATGAATCCCCCGTCTGGGCCGCACATTTTGTCGTGCTGGAAGGGGCCATTGGCAGCAAGATGCAGTATGAATCAGACCGGGCGCGTTTTATTGGCAAGGGTAAATCAGTGATGACAGCCGATGCCATTCTGGGTCATCAAGTCTTGTCGAATACCACCGGTACGGTACTTGATCCTATTTTCTCACTCCGTCAACAGGTAAAAATTCCTGCCGGTAAAACGGTGAGAGTGGCATTTTGGACCGTGGTGGCGGCTTCCCGCGAAGCGTTAATTGATGTGATTGATAAGCACCACGATCGCAGCGCCTATGAGCGGGATAAAACGTTTGCCTGGACGCAGGCTCAGGTGCAGTTGCGCCATCTCGGCGTGAAATCTGAGGAAGCGGCAGATTTTCAGCGTCTGGCGGCGCCAATTATTTATGCCGATCCCCGTTTTCGTGCGCCGTCTGAATCCATTGTGAAGGGCGCAGGTAAACAATCCGAACTGTGGCCACTGTCTATTTCTGGTGACCTGCCGATTGTGTTATTGCGTATTGATGACATTGACGATATAGCGCAGGTACATCAGCTATTAAGGGCCCATGAATACTGGCGAATGAAGTTACTGAATGTCGATCTGGTGATCGTTAACGAACGTTCCTCATCCTATATCCAGGATTTGCAGATAGCGATTGAAACGGCCATTCGTAGCAGCCAATCAAGAGCCCGCCTTGGCGGTGAATCAACACGAGGAGAGGTCTTTGCGCTACGTGCTGATTTAATGTCAGTAGAAGCAAGAGCGCTGTTGCTATCAATCGCCCGTGTCTCGCTGATTGCACGTCGTGGGCCGATTTCCCATCAGTTGGCACTCATTCCGCATCCTGATAAGGACGTCAGAACGGTAAGTCTCATCCCACCAAAATCCCAGCCTGATAACACTGCTCGTCCTGAAGGGCTGGCATTCTTTAATGGAATTGGCGGTTTTGATCGGCAAGGCAGGGAATATGTCACGGTGCTAGATGCTGAACACACTACGCCCGCGCCGTGGATTAATGTGATTGCCAATCCAACGTTTGGTTTTCAGGTTTCGGCGCAGGGAAGTGGCTACAGTTGGGCAGAAAATAGCCGTGAAAATCAATTAACGCCCTGGGGCAATGACGCAGTGATTGATCCCGGCGGCGAGGCGCTTTACCTCCGCGATGAGACGAGTGGTGTGCTATGGACCCCTACGGCATGGCCGATTAATGACGGAGGATGCTATGTTGCACGTCACGGTTTTGGCTATAGCCGTTTTACCCATGCTGCCAATGATATCGAGTCGATGTTGTTGCAGTATGTCCCTTTGAACGACGCGATAAAGATCTCGCGTTTGCGATTGCGCAATACTTCTATGTATACGCGGCAGCTGACGATTACTGCTTATGCAGAATGGGTGCTGGGCACATCACGTAGCGCCAGCGCGCCTTACTTGTTAAGCCATGTGGATTCACAAACGGGCGCGGTGTTGGTACGGAATCCGTGGTCTGGTAGTTTTCCCGGACGGTTTGGCTTTTCCGATCTGGCGGGTAGCCAGCAGTCGCTGACGGCAGACAGAACGGAGTTTCTCGGGCGTAATGGGCATATGCGCGCGCCTTTAGCGTTGGTAAACCAGAGCCCCTTGTCGGGGAATACTGCTGCGGGATTTGACCCATGTTGTTCGTTACAGACGGCGGTGACGATTGCGCCCGGCGAGGAGGTTGAGATTGTCTGGTTTATCGGGCAGGCGGCGTCTGTTGAGCTGGTCAGAACGCTGGTGGAGAAATACCGGCAGATCGATCTGGATGCGGTTTTACATGACGTAGAAGCGCATTGGGAATCGGTAACCGGGGCGATCCGCGTGAAAACACCCGATAGCGCCATGGATATCATGCTCAACGGATGGCTGCTTTATCAAACGCTGTCTTCTCGTATTCAGGCGCGTTGTGGCTTTTATCAGGCTAGCGGCGCATATGGTTTCCGTGACCAGTTACAGGATGGCATGGCCTTAACCTTTTCTCGTCCGGAGGAAACGCGTCAGCACCTATTACGCGCTGCGGGGCGGCAATTTGCCGAGGGTGATGTACAGCACTGGTGGCTACCGCATTCGGGAGCTGGGGTGAGAACACGAATTTCCGACGATCGTGTTTGGCTGGCGTTTGCCACGGCGAACTATATTCAGGTTAGCCAGGACTATGACGTACTAACTGAACAAATTGGTTTTCTGGAGGGACCACCTGTCGCTGAGGGGGAGCATGACGCATTTTTCCAGCCGATGCCTTCGGCTGACACGGCGACGCTATTTGAACACTGCGCGCGCGGTCTGGATCAATGTTTACAGTTGACCGGACAAAACGGCTTACCCCTTATCGGCGGCGGTGACTGGAACGATGGTATGAACCGCGTTGGTGAGAAGGGTAAAGGTGAGAGCGTGTGGCTTGGATGGCTGTTGATTTATACCATCGCACGCTTCGCACCGTTGGCTGAACGATATGATGCCACTCGTGCGGCCCGCTGGCGCGATCATGCCGAATCTGTCAGGGAAGCTATTGAACGTTCGGCCTGGGATGGTGCCTGGTATCGTCGGGCAACGTTTGATGACGGGACATGGCTGGGTAGTCACAGCAATGATGAGTGTGCCATTGATTCTATTGCCCAATCATGGGCAGTACTTTCTGGCGCTGCTGATGCAGAAAGAGCGGCGACGGCCATGGCCTCGCTGGAACAGCATCTGATTCGGCAAGACGAGGGGCTAGCGCTGTTGTTTACGCCTCCGTTTGATCGTGCTGAGCACGACCCAGGTTATATCAAAGGTTATCCACCGGGGTTACGTGAAAATGGTGGTCAATACACGCATGCTGCGATGTGGTCAGTATTAGCGTTTGCCAAATTGGGGCGGGGGAATAAGGCAAGGGATCTGTTTACTTTACTTAATCCGATTAATCATGGCTCGACACTGCAACAAATCGCCCGCTACCGTGTTGAACCTTATGTTATCGCCGCAGACGTTTATTCGGTGGCACCACATTCGGGACGGGGAGGCTGGACGTGGTATACCGGTTCGGCAGGGTGGATGTATCGAGCGGGCATTGAGGGAATATTAGGGATCCGCCGTGAAGGAAGTGAGTTGATACTGTCACCTTGTATTCCCGATGATTGGCCTGGCTTTGAGGCTCAGGTGGTCGTGGGTGAGAGCCGTTATTGTATCCAGATCGTGAACGATCGCCATCAGTGCCAAGGGATATCAAAGGTAATACTGGATGGCAGGGATATGCTATTCGATGCAGAGAAGAAACAGGTCGGAATTGTGCTAGAGAAAGGGGAACATCACCTGCAAGTGTTCTTGTAGTATAACGAACGATGCGCGTGATTAACCGACATCGTTACATGACGCCACTTATATTTAATTCACATGATTAGTTGCGATTTTGGAAGGCAGGGCTGCTGGATGAAATGGCAAATTGATGCGGTGTAAAGCCACTCTTTTACTCGCCGTTAAGAGACGGCGAAGAGTAGCGAAACGGTTGCTGCTAGATTTTTACCTACTTGTTTTTTCGGCATAGGAATTTGTCTTTTATCACGCCATCAAAGAAACGGCCCTTAGAGACGACAGCGTCAGAAATAAATTTTTTATAGATAGATTCAGGCACACCGACATACTGATAGATATCTTTGTTATGAAATGCTATCTCAAGCGTGTGCGTCTTTGGGTCATACCCAATTGAATCAATTCGTGACGATGAAACCTGCTGTCGCTGCAATGCTCGTTCCTCCCCAGTGTAAAATAAGATCAGAGTATAAAAAATTTACTGCATGACGCATTGTCGACGATCATGCTTATTTATTGAATATGTATCAAATTTCTGGCGGGTTGGTTAGTAAAATCGTTGGTTTATCGTTTTCATGCTGTGAATTTGTTCAATGGAGGGGAATTCATCTGTTTGGTAAGGAATATGGTGTAAACCTGCGATGATGAATAGGGCGCTATTCTTTTCAGGTGTGAGCTGCAACGCAGGTTTGCAATAAGATAGAATAGTTATTCCGGCGCGTATTCAATCCTGTTTCTGCCGTTGGCTTTAGCTTGATAGAGCGCATCGTCCGCTGCTTTTATCAGACATTCATAATCTGGATGGCCACTATACACGGCGATGCCTGCACTGATGGTCATCGTAACGCTTCCACCATTTTGAAGATGAATCGGGTGATCCTGAATTTTCTTTCTTAGCCGCTCGATGATGGTGTGAGCGGCAACCTTGGGCGTCTCAATGAGCACGATCATGAATTCTTCCCCGCCATACCGGAATACATAGTCGCTGTTTCGTGTGCTCTCATACAGAATTTCCGCAATTCTTTTCAGGATGTTATCGCCAGCGGCATGGCCATAGGTGTCATTGACGGATTTAAAGTGGTCAATATCAATCATAGCGATGCTGAGCGAGGTGCTTGAGTGCATTGCCAGCGATATTTCATGTCGGAGAATGGTTGGCAGAAAGCGACGGTTTAACAGAAGAGTCAAGGTATCCTTGCCGCTTTCCAGTTTTTGGACTTCGTCAAATAGCGATCCTAACAGCATATTTATTTTATAGATTTTACTTCTAACCGCTTTAAGTAGCGGGGCGTAATCCTGCTGCGTTAGCAGCGCGGTGTTGCTATAGCTGCGAATGTACTCATCCGTTTCAGTCATGATTGTAGCGATAGTACGAATTCCCTGAACGTTACTGAAACTGGATTTCCCCTTATGGTTAAACCACAGACCAAAATCTGAATCACTCAAATCCTGGATGCTGGAAAGGGGAGTGCCAGTAGCAACACTAAAAATAAAAGCATTTTCCCAATTTAGCAGCGAGGCATTCTGGCGTTCTCTCTCCATGCTGGCATTTTCCAGAATAGAAAATAGCCGGTAGGATTCTTCATTTTTAGCGGCCAGATCGTGCGATTGCGAATAGGTTTTACTCATTATTTCTATGGCGATATCCATGGAAATAGAAGCGAAACGCATGGCATCAAAGCATAGCGCTTTATCTTCTGCCACCTTCGCAATGTCTTCGTAAAGGTGCCATTTTAAACGTCGAGCACCGCGCTCAACCAGATCGACAGGAATGCCAATACGCGCATGAATCTGACCAATTTTCTTTTGATGGTTAATCAGGTCTGCCAGACGGTCTCCAGTATTCGTTAAAATATCTACAATCCATTTGCTCATAGAGCCATGGAGCCGATCATGGACTTGCTGGCTGGAAAGAAACAGTGAGGCTTCTTGATCTTTGAGCATGTAGGAGTAGAACGCGTCAGCAAAGTCGGAGGCTTTCTGATCGGCGAGGGTTCGCAGTAGATTAAAAGATTTTTGTGAGGTCGTGGCTATCAGTTTTGTCCATTCTGATGTTATGACTTGATTGTAGTCTGACTCACCGTTATCTCTCTGTTCATTAACGTTCAA
Organism: Pectobacterium odoriferum; assembly: GCF_009931295.1. NCBI lineage: Bacteria > Pseudomonadati > Pseudomonadota > Gammaproteobacteria > Enterobacterales > Pectobacteriaceae > Pectobacterium > Pectobacterium odoriferum. The sequence goes on from NZ_CP034938.1 coordinate 1,906,029, forward strand.
TTGTTCGTTCAACTTTTAATCTCTTTTGCGAATATGTCGGATGTACTAGGATAGAAACGATCAATTTTTGCCTGAATAATCGATATTGAATGACAGAGAGGGTCAACATGGCGTAGTTAAAAACAAATAAAATTAATCATTTCATATAGGTACTATTCCTACCGTAGTTGTAAATGATAATGCTGTTTTTTTGATGTTAGAAGCTATTTTGAGATAAATTTATGAAAGTTAATGATCTGGTTACGGTTAAAACTGATGGGAAGACGCGCCGTGAAGGGACGATTCTGGCTGTAGATATGTTTCAGGAAGGGATAATGTATTTAGTTGCATTAAAAGATTACCCAGCTGGCATCTGGTTTTTCAATGAGGTTGATAGCAAAGACGGTACGTTTGTTGAACCAAAGATATTGCCAGAAAAAGAGTAAATGGGATGATGCCAATATGCGAGCATTGTCCGAGTGAACAATGCTCGCAGTGACGTTGGTATCCAGGATTAGAATGTTTCCCAGTTACCGTTTTCCGTATTGGCTTGGCGGGGAAGGGCGAGTGATGAACGTCCCTTAGCAGCCAGAGCGTTCGGCCGGGTAGGGGCTGACAAATGGCTGGATAACTTAAATGTCGCAACTGCACGGGTAAGTAACGCTGCTTGCTCTTCCAGCGATGCCGCGGCAGCACTGGCTTCCTGAACGAGTGAAGCATTCTGCTGTGTCACGCTGTCCATTTCAGATATCGCCTGACCAACCTGAGTAATTCCTCGACTTTGTTCGTCAGAAGCAGAAGCAATCTCACCCATGATGTCGGTGACGTTAGTGACGGCATCGACGATCTCTTTCATGGTTTGGCCCGCATTATCAACCAGAACAGAACCACTATTGACTAGGTTGACCGATTCAGAAATCAGCGTTTCTATCTCTTTTGCGGCTTGCGCACTGCGCTGTGCGAGGCTGCGAACTTCACTTGCTACGACGGCGAAACCGCGACCTTGTTCGCCTGCTCTGGCTGCTTCAACCGCCGCATTGAGTGCGAGAATATTCGTTTGGAAAGCAATGCTGTTAATAACGCTGGTAATCTCAGAGATTTTCTTTGAGCTACCAGAAATACTGTTCATCGTGTTCACAACGTTTGCGACGATTTCACCGCCTTGTTTGGCCTTTCCTGAGGCATTTGCCGCAAGCTGGCTGGCGTGATGCGCATTTTCTGAGTTTTGCTTCACCGTTGCGGTTAATTGCTCCATGCTTGCCGCGGTCTGTTCAAGCGCTGCGGCTTGTTGTTCGGTTCGTGAGGAAAGGTCTGTGTTACCGGATGAAATCTCCGTCGAACCTTGATAAATAGAGTCTGCGCTTTCCCGTACAGTCGTGACGGTAGTGACCAGAGAAGACTGCATCTGTTGAACGTTGCTGGCTAGTGTGCCAATTTCATTCCTACCATAACAGTCTGACATTTGAGTCAAATCACCCTGCGCAATACGCTGAATTCTCAGGACCAATTGATTTATTGGTTTGATGAGGATCCCTCGCAGCAGGAAGAATGTCAGAAGCGTTAAAATGGTAGCCAGCGCAAAACTGCCGCCCATCAACGAATATCCAAGCAGCGCATTTTTATGCGCAGTTTCGTTTAGTTCTTTCGCTCTTTGCGTGCGGTAAGCGACAGCCTCTAGCAAAAATTTGTTATAGGCTAAATCTAAAACCCGAGTTTCTTCGGATTCGAGAGTGATAACCTCTTCAAACAGACCTTGTTTTGCAGCCGTGAGCATCAGCATAAGACCTTGATTGACGTACGCGTCATAGGACTTACGCAGATCGCCGTCCAACGCCATATCTTGAGGTGTTTTAACTGGGCGTTGTTCATAAACAGTGAAGGCTTTTTTTGATTGTTCCAGACGCTGCTCAGCCTGTTTCAGGTTGTCGTTGAAGACCTGCGAATCACCAATACGAGCTGCTGCTGCGGCCTGAATTAGCAGCAGGCGTGCGGTGCGAAGGTGGTTGGAACTGTTTGAGATCCCCATTCGGGTATCGATTTCTTGTGTGACGTCGTCTAATGACTGATTGCTGCTTTGTAGAAAGTAGCTGGATGTACCGATAGATGCTGCAAATAACAGCATAATACCACCCAGAATAATGATGAATAAGGGAACTAGCCGTAAATTGCTCAGCATGCCAGCCTCGGCGTGCTGCTCAGACCTTGAAGTTATTTTCATATCCATTCGCTCATTCTCAGGAACTTATGATTTACCATGCCACCCGCTGCGGCATTGGCGTTTAGGTTTTAGTATCTACATCAATGACAATTCATTAGCTAAACAACCAATGTAAAAGATAATCGGCACATATTGAGAAACCTTAATAAAATTCGATGCGATCCCGATCACGTTTTTAACTCTTTAAAAAGAAAAGGGAAATATGTGATGCGAAATCATACAGATTGATAATAAAAAATAAAGAGAGTCTGCCTCCTAACTTTATTTGTCCGAGGTTCAACGCTATTATAGCAAATCTATCTTCGGAGGAATTTTTCTTGGAAAAGCGCACGCATTTTTTTTCTGATAAAAAAGTTGTTTTTTTTATTGCCACATTATGCTGTTTGCTCTGGGGAAGCGCTTATCCAGCAATTAAAAATGGCTATGAGCTGTTTCACATTGCAGATAATGATATTCCTGGAAAACTCGTTTTTGCAGGCTACCGGTTCGCGTTCGCTGGGCTGCTGCTTTTGGTTCTTGCTGTGTTAAGCGGGCGGTCTATCGGGCGCTTTCAGCGTGGGCAGTTAGTCCAGTTGACCACACTGGGAATATTCCAGACATCGTTGCAATATGTTTTTTTCTATATCGGTCTGGCTTATACCACTGGTGTTAAAGGTTCGATCATGAATGCAACCAGTACTTTTTTCAGCGTACTGCTTGCTCATTATTTATACCAAAATGACAAATTAAATATTAACAAACTAATTGGTTGTATATTAGGTTTCGCTGGTGTTATGGTCGTTAATATCAACAGTAACGGAATGAACATTGGTTTTACGCTGCTAGGTGATGGGTTCGTTGTTATTGCTGCATTTATTTTGTCTGCATCTACTATATATGGTAAGCGTATATCACAAACGATGGATCCAACGGTGATGACCGGTTATCAACTGGCTATTGGTGGGATCATTTTAACGATATCTGGGTACTGTACTGGCGGGACACTCATCATACCTGATTGGAAAGCTGTACTGATGCTAGGTTACCTTATTTTGCTTTCTTCAGTCGCTTTTTCATTATGGAGCCAATTGCTGAAATATAATCGTGTCGGTATGGTCGCACCATTTAATTTCCTTATCCCAGTCTCTGGTACGCTATTGTCAGCACTGTTTCTTAATGAAAGCATTCTGGAGTGGAAATATTTCTTTGCACTCGTCCTGGTATGCTCAGGTATTTGGCTGGTTAATCGAATTGTTAAAAGCGATCGGTAAATGCCTTTGTGACCCAACTCACATATCGTCCTGAAGGTACTGTCTGTAGCGTGATGTTTGAGATCGTTGAAGCCGCGGATAACTTCATGCTGCAGTGCCTGCACCCAATCCCATGAAATCACTAATTTCTTTAATATCAATACGGTAATGTCTTAGCTCTCTTTTGCTGCTAGACCGGTATGCTTTGTTGTCGTTGTGACTGTATCCTTGTAGAGGATAGATAAATTTTGCTTCAGAACATGCAGTTAAGAGTTTTTTTGGTAAAAAGTGTAAATTTTTAGTGAAAAGTATAAACTTACATAACCGTGTGTCTTTTTGAATGCAGCGGATTTTTTTATATGTATCATTTACATAGCAATCAAATTGTTTCTTTTTTATTATTTTCAATGCTCTTTTTTGTAATGTTTAGTGCGCATTTTTTGCGTAAAAATAAGCATGAAAGTGATCAGACCAGACAGGGTTTAGCTCATAATGCTTTCATTTATGTGATCTGTATCACATAATGGCCAGAATTATTCTTCAGTCGCGTTGTGTGTGCTACGGGTTAGGCGGTACAGTTGCGCTGTTTTAGGATTAATCCTATGCTTTGATTGGAGCAAGTCTTCAGGGTGGGACGAAAAAGCAACGGATGAACGGATTCTCAGCGTGATGCGCAAAGTTGGCAAGTCAAGTAACGATTGCCCGAATAAGAAATGATAAGGTAGTAACTCGCAGTATCTGGCACCGATAGTTTTTTATGCCATCAATGGAGAGTGATTTTCGAACTGGGCGATATGGTCTATCACCTAACTTATGTTTTAAACATAGCCTGTCGGGATGGGAAATATGGGTACCTCTGAATTACTCAAACACATTTATGACATTAATCTGTCTTATTTGTTACTGGCGCAACGCTTAATTAATGATGAAAAAGCTTCTGCGATGTTTCGTCTGGGAATCAATGACGAGATGGCAGATATCTTGATGCAACTGACTTTACCGCAGATGGTGAAATTGGCAGAAACTAACCAACTGATATGCCATTTCCGTTTTAACGATCACAATACAATCAAAGTCTTGACTCAGGAATCACGTGTGGATGATTTACAACAAATTCATACGGGGATTTTGCTGTCGAGTAACTTATTACAACAGTTAGCTTCGAAAGAAGAAAACCTGCCTAAGAAAAGGGCATAAGTAATGGCGGAGAAAAGTATTGTTCAGGAAGCGAAAGACATCCAATTGGCGATGGAGCTCATTTCGCTCGGTGCTCGTTTACAAATGTTGGAAAGTGAAACTCAGTTAAGTCGCGGACGTTTGATTAAACTGTATAAAGAACTTAGAGGAAGTCCGCCGCCAAAGGGAATGCTACCTTTTTCAACGGATTGGTTTATGACCTGGGAACAGAATATTCATTCATCAATGTTCTACAACGCTTACAGCTTTTTAATCAAGAATGGGCAGTGCAGCGGTGTTGAAGCGGTTATTAAATCTTATCGACTTTACCTGGAACAGTGTGCGCCACAGAGCGATTCTCCACTGTTGGCATTGACGCGAGCCTGGACATTAGTCCGGTTTGTTGACAGCGGTATGCTGCAACTGTCGTCATGTAATTGCTGCAAAGGGATGTTCATTACCCACGCTCATCAACCTAAAAACAGTTTTGTTTGTAGTTTGTGTCAACCCCCTTCCAGAGCGGTAAAAAGGCGTAAACTTTCGCAAAATCTTGCCGATATAATACCTCAACTGCTGGATGAACAGGTAAAACACGCAGTCTGAGCCTGTAGCGATTTGTGAATCTATCACTGTTAGTTGTGAAAGCGGTGATAGATTTCTTCCTCTAGAACGTCCTGGCTACGGCTCCGCAGTTTTATCTCTCTTTCCGCCCACCTTTTTTATTATAAGGATTTCTTGTGCTGGTTATATTGGGTTATATCGTAATTGTGGCCTCGATACTCGGCGGTTATCTCATGGTCGGTGGGGCCTTGGGTGCGCTTTATCAACCTTCGGAGCTGCTGATCATCGGTGGTGCAGCGATAGGGGCTTTCATCGTTGGTAACAATGGAAAGGCGATAAAAGCAACACTACGAGCACTACCTCTTTTGGTCAAAAGTTCCAAGTATAATAAAGCATTGTATATGGATCTCATGGCCTTACTCTTTCGAGTGATGGCTAAATCCCGCCAGCAAGGTATGCTTTCCCTGGAATTTGATATTGATAATCCTCGCGAGAGTGAAATCTTCTCGAGCTATCCGAATATTCTTGCTGACAACACTGTTGTTGAGTTTATTACCGATTATTTGCGTTTGATGGTCAGCGGCAACATGAATGCGTTTGAGATTGAAACGCTGATGGATGAAGAGATCGAGACTATTGAACATGAAAGTGAAGTGCCTGCGTCCAGCTTGACGATGATGGGTGACGGTCTTCCTGCATTTGGTATCGTCGCTGCGGTTATGGGGGTTGTGCACTCACTGGCCTATGTTGACCGGCCTGCAGCTGAGTTAGGGATGATGATCGCTCACGCCATGGTGGGTACTTTCTTGGGGATTTTACTTGCTTACGGCTTTGTCTCCCCATTAGCTGCGTTACTGCGCCAGAAAAATGCAGAAAAAATCAAAGTATTGCAGTGCATTAAAGTCACTTTACTGTCGAGCCTCAATGGCTACGCTCCGCAAATTGCCGTTGAATTTGGCCGTAAAACGCTGTACTCAACGGAACGTCCTTCCTTTACCGAATTGGAAGAACACATTCGTCGTGTGAAATCGCCGACTCAGCAAGCGTCGGACAGTAACGCATGAAACATCAGCATCCCATTATTCGCAAAAAGCGTAAGTCTGGACATGGGGGCCACCATGGTGGCTCCTGGAAGATTGCCTACGCTGACTTCATGACAGCAATGATGGCACTGTTTCTTGTAATGTGGCTTATCGCAATTTCTACGCCAATGCAGTTGGCTCAAATCGCAGAGTATTTTCGTACCCCATTAAAGGTTGCGTTAACTTCAGGCTCTAAATCAAGCGACAGCTCCAGCCCCATTCCGGGGGGGGGAATGATCCCACTCAACAAGATGGTGAAGTGAAAAAGGCCATCAAGACAGATAGCGTAGAAAAGAAGCTGGATGAGGTTCGACTCAATAGATTGCGTGAACGTCTGGATCAGTTAATTGAGGCCGATCCTCGCTTACGTGCACTTCGCCCACACCTGTTAATTGAAATGATTGATGAAGGGTTACGCATCCAAATCATCGATAGTCAAAATCGCCCCATGTTTAAAACCGGGAGCGCGCAGGTTGAGCCCTATATGCGAGATATTCTGCGTGCGATAGCCCCTATTATGAACGATTTCCCTAATAAGCTGAGTATCTCAGGCCATACCGATGATGTTCAGTATACGACAGGGGAACGTGGTTATAGCAACTGGGAATTGTCTGCAGATCGTGCTAATGCATCACGTCGAGAGCTTATTTTTGGGGGCTTGTCTGATGGAAAAGTTTTGCGCGTTGTGGGTATGGCTGCGACAATGAACCTCAAACAGGCGGCAGGTGGAAATGATGCGATTAACAGACGCATCAGTTTGCTGGTGTTGAGCAGACAAGCTCAAAAGGATATTGAAGAAGAAAATGCAGAAAGCTCTGCTGTAAATATAGACAAGGTGGAAAATTTACAAAATATGGAGTTGGATAAGCCTAAATCTACCACTCCGGCTGCCGAAAATAGTGATAACAACAATACGAGTGGAAGTGGTGGGGCATCGCCACAACCAACTAATGGAGTTCCTGCTCCAGAGCGCCAACAGCCAACTACTGCGTTGCCTGCTGCGCCCGATAGTCAGGCGACGCCTTCTCAATAAGCCGCGATTCACAGCAGAGGTGACCACGTGAGCATGGACATGAGTGCTTTCTATCAAACGTTCTTTGATGAAGCAGATGAATTACTGGCAGATATGGAACAACACTTATTGTTGTTGGATCCGTCAGAACCCGACACTGAGCAATTGAATGCGATTTTCCGTGCCGCTCACTCCATAAAAGGAGGCGCTGGCACATTCGGTTTTAAAGTATTGCAGGAAACTACGCACCTGTTAGAAAACTTACTCGATGGGGCAAGACGTGGCGAGATGCGTCTTAGCACTGATATCATCAACCTGTTTCTGGAAACAAAAGACATTATGCAGGATCAGTTGGACGCTTATAAAACCGCACAGGAACCCAATGCTGAAAGCTTTGAGTATATCTGTCAGGCCTTGCGCCAGCTCGCTCTGGAGTCTAAAGCCGATGGTGACGCAGCCCAGTCTGATGCGCCAACTGCCACACAGCACTCTGCTAGCCCAGCATCTAACGGTGCAGGTAAAGGTGAAATGCGTATCGCATTAACTGGCCTGAAGTCTCAGGAAATACCTCAGATGCTGGAAGAGCTTGGCAATCTGGGGACGGTTAAAGACCCTCATCAGACTGACACTAGCGTAGAAGTGACATTAGTCACGTCTGAAAGTGAAGACGATATTAGCGCGGTACTGTGTTTTGTTCTTGAGCCTGAGCAAATCAGCTTCAAGTCTGCCGTGGACAGCCAACCTGCCGTCGTTGAAGCTGCAGAGATATTGGCTGTTGTTGAAGCACCTGTAGCAGCTGCTCCAGTTGCCCCGTCTGTGCCAGTTGCTGCAAAACCGCAAGCTGCACCGGAAAATGGAAAAAATAAAGCAAAAACCGGTGATACCAGTATTCGTGTAGCGGTTGAGAAGGTTGACCAGCTTATCAACCTCGTTGGTGAGTTAGTGATCACGCAGTCCATGCTGGCACAGCGCTCAAGCGAACTCGATCCTGTGGCGCACGGCGATCTGCTCAACAGTATGGGGCAGTTGGAACGCAACGCCCGCGATTTGCAAGAATCGGTTATGTCCATCCGTATGATGCCGATGGAATATGTATTTAGCCGTTTCCCTCGATTGGTTCGTGATCTAGCTGCGAAATTGGATAAACAGGTTGAGCTAACGCTTATGGGGAGTTCGACTGAGCTGGATAAGAGTTTGATCGAACGTATTATCGATCCTCTTACGCACCTGGTGCGTAACAGCCTCGATCACGGTATTGAATCTCCAGATAAACGCGTTGCTGCGGGTAAGACTGCTGTAGGTAATTTGACGCTTTCTGCGGAACATCAGGGCGGTAATATCTGTATTGAGGTTATCGACGATGGGGCAGGGCTCAACCGCGAGAGAATTCTGGCTAAAGCCTTGTCTCAAGGTTTGGCTGTGAATGACTCGATGTCTGATGAAGAAGTTGGCATGTTGATCTTCGCTCCAGGCTTCTCAACCGCTGAGAAAGTCACGGACGTTTCTGGCCGTGGTGTCGGCATGGATGTGGTGAAGCGGAATATTCAGGAAATGGGTGGTCATGTCGAAATCCACTTCCAGGCTGGAAAAGGTACGACGATCAGAATCCTGTTGCCATTAACGCTCGCTATTCTTGATGGCATGTCCGTTAAAGTTAACAAAGAAGTCTTTATTCTACCGCTTAACGCCGTGATGGAATCCTTGCAGCCGCAGTCGGAAGACCTATATCCGTTAGCCGGCGGAGAGCGTGTATTGCAGGTTCGTGGTGAATATTTACCTCTCGTTGAACTGTTCCATATCTTTGATGTGGATGGCGCTAAGACGGATGCTACTCAGGGTATAGTCGTTATCCTACAGAGTGCGGGTCGACGTTATGCCTTGTTGGTTGATCAGTTGATTGGGCAACATCAGGTCGTCGTCAAAAACCTGGAAAGTAATTATCGCAAGGTACCAGGCGTTTCAGCCGCTACCATCCTTGGTGATGGCAGCGTTGCGCTGATTGTGGATGTTTCAGCGTTACAAGCGCTTAATCGTGAAAAGCGTGTGGTTGAAACTGCTGCTTAATAAAACAGATCGTTAATAAAGGGTGGAAAACATGACTGGACTTGCAAGCGTCACGAAATTAACTGGCGAAACAGTAGGACAGGAATTCCTGATTTTTACGCTGGGTGACGAAGAGTACGGCGTTGATATTTTAAAAGTACAAGAAATTCGCGGTTATGACCAGGTAACGCGTATTGCCAACACACCTTCCTTCATTAAAGGTGTCACTAACCTACGCGGTGTCATTGTACCGATCGTTGACTTGCGTATTAAATTTGCCAAGCAGGATGTTGAATACGATGACAACACGGTTGTTATTGTTCTGAACCTTGGCCAGCGTGTTGTCGGTATTGTCGTAGATGGCGTGTCTGATGTGTTGTCATTGACTACAGACCAAATTCGTCCTGCGCCGGAGTTTGCTGTAACACTGTCAACAGAGTACCTGACTGGTTTAGGTTCTCTGGGCGAGAGAATGCTGATTTTGGTTGATATCGAAAAACTGTTGAGCAGCGAAGAAATGGCGCTGGTTGATAGCGTTTTGAAAGCCTAATACATCGGCCTTCTCAGGGGCTACGAAAGTGGCCCCGAAAACCTTCCTTAGTTGTATTCTTGTCAGTTCAAAAATTCGTAAAGATATCCAGAATAGTGCCGATATCATCGGTGGTTGGTCTACTCAAAAGGCGTTATATGTTTAACCGTATAAAAGTTGTTACAGGTTTGATGCTTGTACTCGTGTTGTTTGGGGCACTTCAGCTTATTTCTGGTGGTTTATTCTTTAGTGCATTAAAAAATGATAAGGATATCTTCAGTTCAACACAGGTTATTAACCAAAAGCGTTCCGAGCTGGATTCAGCATGGTCATATTTATTACAGACCCGTAATACACTTAATCGTGCGGGTACGCGTTTTGCACTTGATGCAAGCGGTACGGGGGCGGGTGCTGGCGGTAAAGAACTTCTGGTCTCTGCTCAAAGGCAACTGTCTGTCGCAAACGATTTTTTCTCCCGTTATGAGAAAGTGCCGCAGGATGCACATCAGGATGAAAATGTTACTCGGGGCGTAAAAGAGAATTATGTGGCTCTGAATGGCGCATTAACTGAATTAATTCAGTTTTTGAATGCAGGGGAATTTAAGAAGTTTGTTGAGCAGCCAACACAGAGTTTTCAGGACAATTTTGAAAAAGCGTATTACGCCTATAAAGCTGAAAGCGATAAACTTTATCAGGCTGGTATAGCTAAAAATGATGCAGCTTACGATTCGGCGCTCTGGATCCTTGGCTTCATTATCGTGTTGGTTTTTGCGTTAGCGCTGATTTCCTGGATTGGTATTCAACAGCTATTAATAAGGCCACTAAATAGTATTGTTGAACACATTCGTCATATTGCGAAAGGCGATCTGACAAAAACGACTCACTTTCATAGCAGCAATGAAATGGGCATTCTGGCTGACAGTATTCGCCATATGCAAAGTGAGTTTGTTTCAACGGTGAGTGCAGTTCGACAAGGTGCTGATGCCATTTATACCGGTGCTACAGAAATTAGTGCTGGAAATAACGATCTTTCTTCGCGTACTGAGCAACAGGCTGCTTCACTAGAAGAAACGGCAGCAAGTATGGAACAGTTGACCGCAACAGTTAAACAGAATGCGGAAAATGCTCGTCAGGCCAGCCAGTTGGCACTGAGTGCATCAGAGACGGCGCAAAAGGGTGGTAAGGTCGTCGATAATGTCGTCAAAACCATGCACAATATTGCTGGAAGTTCGCAAAAAATTGCCGATATTACTAGTGTGATTGATGGCATTGCTTTCCAAACCAACATTCTTGCACTGAATGCGGCGGTTGAAGCAGCCAGAGCAGGGGAACAAGGCCGTGGGTTTGCGGTTGTTGCAGGTGAAGTTCGTAATCTGGCACAACGTAGTGCTCAGGCTGCGAAAGAAATTAAAAGTTTGATTGAAGATTCTGTCAGCCGAGTTGATGAAGGTTCTGTATTGGTTGAAAGTGCGGGCGAAACGATGGGAGAAATCGTCAGTGCTGTCACTCGTGTAACGGATATTATGGGCGAAATAGCCTCGGCTTCTGATGAGCAAAGTAAAGGTATCGATCAGGTCGGCCAAGCTGTGACTGAGATGGATCGGGTTACGCAACAAAACGCCTCCTTGGTTGAAGAGTCTGCCGCTGCAGCTGTTGCATTGGAAGAACAAGTGAAAGTGCTAAATCAGGCTGTTGCCGTATTCCGCCTGTCTGAAGATGCGGGCTCATTTAGAAGGACGACATCAGCGACTGCGGGCCAAAAACCTGCATTGTTGGCTTCATCAGCGAATGGCGGTAAAAAAGCGAAAGAGGGTTCATCAAACGATAATTGGGAAACGTTCTAATCAGAACTGCCATATAGGCTATAAGTAACCCTAACCCAAGCTTGTAGGGACGCTGTTATTCATCTAATCCCCAGCCGCTTACATGTAGGCGGCTGGGTGATGGTTTACTCGCCATAATTTAGAAAAATGAACATGCGAGTAATCGAACAGCGCACACTTGAGGTTTGTAAGTGATATAGCGCTTGGCGCTTTGAAGCAGGGTAATTCATGATATTGTTACAATCTGTAACTTATGTTATGGATATGATGGGGTGAGGCTTGTTTTGGTATTAAAGCCAAAGAATAAAGCAGGTAGCACAGCTGTGATGAGAGGGACAACGCCACCCGACAGCATGTGGCTTTGGTAGAACGAACACGCTGACCGGTTCAGTTTGCAGAACTTGTGGGGTGTCTTACCAATACAGTGTCAGTTTTAATCGTAATGCGATGAGTAATTGACGAATGACAATAAAAACCTGCGTTAGCTGTAAAGGAAAGTTCAGATTGAAAAAAAACCATAGCAAAAAACACTATTCGAGCGGTTTGATATGAAAAGTACACCGTCACAAAATCGCCCTGAATCTGCCTCTATTCTAACGCAGATGGTTGACAGATTGCCGTTGTCGGACACCCATTTCCGGCGAATCAGCCAACTAATATATCAGCGTGCTGGCATTGTTCTGGCCGATCACAAACGTGAAATGGTTTATAACCGTTTGGTTAGACGTCTCCGTTTGCTTGGAATTAACGATTTCGGTCAGTACTTAGCACTATTAGAGTCAGATCCTAACAGTGCAGAATGGCAAGCCTTTGTTAATGCGTTAACCACTAACCTGACTGCGTTTTTCCGTGAAGCCCACCATTTTCCCATATTGGCTGAACATGCCAGGAAACGTCCCAATGGCTATACTATCTGGAGTACTGCTGCCTCCACAGGGGAAGAGCCTTATTCGCTGGCGATGACGCTTGCAGAGGTCTTAGGTAATAAAGCGAGCGGATGTCAGGTATGGGCCAGTGATATTGATACTCAGGTATTAGAAAAAGCAACGGCTGGCATCTATCGTCAGGAAGAGTTGCGCTCTCTTTCTCCACAGCAACTACAGCGGTTTTTTTTACGCGGTACCGGGCCACATAGTGGTTTGGTTCGTGTTCGCCCTGAGCTTGCGTCAATGGTGCATTTCCAACAACTAAATCTGCTCGCACCTGATTGGTCTGTTCCCGCGCCATTTGATGCTATTTTTTGTCGTAATGTAATGATTTATTTCGATAAAGAAACTCAAGAGCGTATTCTCCGTCGATTCGTCCCGATGCTTAAACCGGGAGGATTGTTATTTGCCGGGCATTCAGAGAATTTCAGCCAGATCAGTCGCGAGTTCTATTTGCGTGGGCAAACTGTATATGGGCTGGCTAAGGAAAGATAATGAGCAAGATAAGAGTATTATGTGTTGATGATTCTGCCTTGATGCGTCAGATCATGACTGAAATAATTAATAGCCATTCTGATATGGAAGTTGTCGCGACTGCGCCAGATCCACTAGTTGCTCGTGATTTGATTAAGAAATTCAACCCTCAGGTATTAACACTGGATGTTGAAATGCCTCGCATGGATGGATTGGATTTTCTTGAAAAGCTTATGCGCTTGCGCCCGATGCCTGTTGTCATGGTGTCGTCCCTGACGGGAAAAGGCTCAGAGATTACGCTTCGCGCGCTGGAGCTTGGTGCGATTGATTTTGTCACCAAACCGCAGTTAGGTATCCGTGAGGGAATGCTGGCATACAGCGAACTGATTGCGGAAAAAATTCGTATGGCAGCGAAAGCGCGCCTGCCGCAACGTAGTGCTGGGGCAGAGCCGACAAGAATTATTCAGCATATGCCATTGCTCAGTAGTGAGAAATTGATCGCGATTGGCGCGTCAACGGGGGGAACGGAAGCAATACGGCATGTATTACAGCCCCTACCGCCGACAAGCCCTGCATTACTGATTACCCAGCATATGCCACCAGGCTTTACGAAGTCTTTCGCCGAGCGTTTGAACAAGCTATGCCAGATTACGGTGAAAGAAGCAGAAGATGGGGAACGTGTTCTTCCTGGTCATGCCTACATTGCTCCAGGTGCACGCCATCTTGAACTGGCACGTAGTGGGGCAAACTATCAAGTGCGTTTAAATGATGGACCACCCGTCAATCGGCATCGTCCATCAGTCGATGTACTATTCCGTTCGGTTGCGCAATACGCAGGGCGAAATGCCGTAGGGGTAATCCTTACTGGAATGGGGAATGATGGGGCCGCTGGCATGTTGGAACTCCATCAGGCTGGTGCTTATACTTTGGCCCAAAATGAAGCAAGTTGTGTGGTTTTCGGGATGCCACGTGAAGCGATTGCGATGGGTGGCGTCGATGAAGTGGTGGATTTGCACCAGGTGAGCCAGCGTATGTTGGCACAAATCTCTGCCGGACAGGCATTACGTATATAAGCAGCTCTCGGTGAGCAATAAATATTTTAGGAGTAGGTATGGCCGATAAAGAACTCAGATTTCTGGTAGTGGATGATTTTTCGACGATGCGCCGAATTGTCCGTAACCTGCTGAAGGAACTGGGCTTTAATAACGTAGAAGAGGCAGAGGATGGCGCAGATGCACTGAACAAGCTTCGCTCCGGTGCTTTTGATTTCGTCATTTCTGACTGGAATATGCCCAACATGGATGGACTGGAGCTATTGCAGACTATTCGTGCTGACGGCGCGCTTTCAAGCCTTCCTGTGCTGATGGTAACGGCAGAAGCGAAGAAAGAGAACATTATCGCTGCAGCACAAGCGGGTGCTAGTGGCTATGTAGTTAAACCATTTACTGCAGCTACCCTTGAAGAAAAACTGAGTAAGATTTTCGAAAAACTGGGTATGTAAGGGGATCTTATGACGCCACATATGCCGTCCGTGAACGACACAGCTTCAGCAACCGAGATCATTTCGCGCATCGGCCAATTGACTCGTATGCTGCGCGACAGTTTGAAAGAGCTGGGTCTGGATAATGCGATAGCAGAAGCCGCAGAGGCTATTCCTGATGCCCGCGATCGTCTTGACTATGTTGTCCAGATGACTGCGCAAGCGGCAGAGCGTGCTCTGAACTGCGTAGAAGCTGCGCAACCACGTCAGAACCAATTAGAAGCTGATGCCAAATCTCTGAAAGTTCGTTGGGATGAATGGTTTGAAAATCCTATTGAGCTGGCTGATGCGCGCGAATTAGTGACGGATACGCGTAGCTATCTTGAAGATGTACCACAGCATACCTCGTTTACCAATGCTCAACTGTTGGAAATTATGATGGCGCAGGATTTCCAGGATCTTACCGGTCAGGTAATCAAGCGTATGATGGATGTTGTTCAGGAGATTGAAAAACAACTGTTGATGGTGTTGCTGGAAAATATTCCAGAAAAACCAGATGCGCCTAAGCGTGCAAATGATGGTCTGCTTAATGGACCTCAGTTGGATAAAGGTGCAGCAGGTATTGTTGCCAATCAGGATCAGGTTGATGACCTTCTGGATAGCCTTGGGTTCTAATGAATCTTCCTTCAAGAAAGGAAGTCACTTCCTTTCTTGAAAAAGATGACGAACACCATCGCTCTGTTATTTATGGCCAGTGTTTATGGCCATAAATAGCTAAATTCGCTTTTCCCTTCCCCTTAATTCTTACTATGCGGTAAAGAAGCGTTGGTTTTTCTCGTTGTTCCAGCCATAAAACTTTCTCGTATTTGTCATGCTAGGCAGCAAATTCCTATCCCGAAAGTCGTAACAGGAACGCCATAGTGGCTGAAGATAGCGATCTAGAAAAAACAGAGGCCCCCACTCCCCAAAAGGAGGAGAAGGCGCGTGAAGAAGGGCAGATCCCACGATCGCGAGAGTTGACCTCTGTTCTGATGATGGTCGCAGGTCTGGCTATTTTGTGGATGGGGGGCGAGGCCATGGCTGGTCGGTTGGCCAGAATTGTCTCACAGTCGTTAAATTTTGATTACGCAACGATTGGTGATGACACCCAAATGCTACGACATGTTGGCTCATTACTGCGTCAGGCCGTATCGGTGCTGATACCAATTATGCTAGGTGCTGTGTTGGTTGCGCTGTCTGCGCCTTTACTGCTTGGTGGGATATTATTTAGTACAAAATCATTAAAGGTTGATTTCAAAAAATTAGATCCTATTTCTGGGCTGAAACGATTGTTTTCCGCCCAATCACTGGCTGAACTCTTCAAAGCAATATTGAAATCAGTCATGGTCGGGATCATTAGTACCTTGTTCTTGATTCATAACTGGCCGAAGATCTTACATCTGGTATCCGAAGCGCCGATTGCGGCGATGGGGGATGCGCTGGAACTGGCTGTGATGTGTGGTTTCCTTATCATTATGGGACTCATACCCATGGTTGCTTTTGATGTATTTTGGCAAGTGTGGAGCCACATCAAAAAGTTACGAATGAGCAAGCAGGAAATTCGTGATGAGCATAAACAGAACGAAGGCGACCCTCATGTTAAAGGCCGTATTCGTCAGCAGCAGAGAGCAATTGCTCAGCGCAGAATGATGGCTGATGTGCCTAAGGCTGATGTGATAGTCACTAACCCGACGCATTATGCGGTAGCATTACGTTATGATGAGAAAAAAATGAATGCGCCGAGAGTGTTGGCAAAAGGGGCTGGTGAGATCGCATTGCGTATTCGTGAGTTGGGGGCCGAACATCGTGTTCCTATTTTAGAAGCCCCACCGTTGGCGCGAGCGTTATTTCGTCATTCAGAGGTCGGGCAGCATATTCCGGCTGCGCTGTATGCCGCCGTTGCAGAAGTCTTAGCCTGGGTTTATCAACTGAAACGCTGGAAGCGGGAAGGTGGATTAATTCCTAGAAAACCGAAACATCTACCGGTGCCGGATGCACTGGATTTTGCTAAAGAGAATACTACTGATGGCTAATTTGGCCGCTTTGCTTCGTTTACCGAGTAATATGAAGGGTGCCCAATGGCAAATATTAGCCGGACCAATACTGATCCTGCTGATACTTTCCATGATGGTATTGCCGCTGCCGCCATTCATTCTGGATCTGCTATTTACCTTTAACATCGCGCTATCAATCATGGTATTACTGGTTGCGATGTTTACGCAGCGAACACTCGAGTTTGCTGCGTTCCCTACGATCCTTCTGTTTTCTACCTTACTGCGCTTGTCACTCAACGTTGCATCAACCCGTATTATTTTGCTTGAAGGGCACACGGGGACTGCAGCAGCAGGGAAGGTCGTTGAAGCATTTGGTCACTTTCTGGTAGGCGGAAATTTCGCCATTGGTATTGTGGTCTTTATCATTCTTGTCTTAATCAACTTCATGGTTATCACTAAAGGTGCCGGACGTATCGCTGAAGTCGGTGCCCGCTTTGTGCTGGATGGTATGCCAGGCAAACAGATGGCGATCGATGCCGATCTCAATGCTGGGATTATCGGTGAGGAAGAGGCGAAAAAGCGCCGTGCTGAAGTCACTCAGGAGTCAGATTTCTACGGCTCAATGGACGGCGCCAGTAAGTTCGTGCGCGGTGACGCTGTCGCGGGACTGATTATCATGGTCATCAACATTGTTGGTGGATTGATCGTCGGTGTTGTACAGCACAACATGCCGGTAGGGCAGGCAGCTGAAAGCTATACGTTGCTTACCATTGGTGATGGCTTGGTTGCCCAGATCCCTGCTCTGATTATCTCTACCGCCGCGGGTGTGATTGTTACTCGCGTGAGTACCGATCAGGACGTTGGCGAGCAGATGGTCACCCAGTTATTCAATAACCCACGAGTGATGGTGCTGAGTGCGGCGGTTATTGGACTTATTGGTCTGGTTCCTGGAATGCCCAACTTTGTCTTTCTGTTATTTACAGCCTCTTTGTTAGGGCTTGCCTGGTGGATGCGTGGAGAACAGCAGAAAGAGCCCGTGATGCAACCTATACCAGCATCAATGGAGAAACATCAGGTTATTGAAGCCAGCTGGTCTGACGTACAGCTTGAAGACCCGTTGGGTATGGAAGTTGGCTATCGATTGATCCCAATGGTTGACGCGCAGCAAGATGGCGAACTGCTGGGCAGGATTCGTAGTATCAGAAAGAAGTTTGCCCAGGAAATGGGATACCTACCGCCCGTGGTTCATATACGGGATAATTTGGAGCTTCAGCCTGCCAGCTACCGCATACTGATGAAAGGTGTTGAGGTGGGGAGCGGTGAGGCTCATCCTGGCCGTTGGATGGCGATCAATCCGGGCAATGCGGTTGGTTCTTTGTCTGGAGATATCACGCAGGATCCTGCGTTTGGGCTGCCAGCGGTCTGGATTGATAATGCCCTCAAAGATCAAGCTCAAGCTCAAGGGTTCACGGTCGTAGAGGCAAGTACCGTAGTCGCAACGCACCTGAACCACTTAATTGCATTGCATGCCAGTGAACTGTTTGGACGGCAGGAAGCTCAGCAACTGATGGATCGCGTTGCGCAGGAAATGCCAAAACTGACAGAAGATTTCATTCCGGGCGTAGTGACGTTAACGACCTTGCATAAGGTCTTGCAGAATTTGCTTAGCGAGAGGGTGTCGATTAGGGATATGCGTACCATCATGGAGACATTGGCTGAACATGCGCCGGTGCAGCCAGATCCTTATGAACTCACTACGGTGGTTAGAGTTGCTTTGGGACGTGCGATTACTCAGCAGTGGTTCCCAGGAGACAGTGAACTTCAGGTTATCGGTCTGGAAGGATCGTTGGAGCGTCTTCTGTTACAGGCGCTTCAAGGAGGAGGTGGCCTTGAGCCGGGACTTGCCGATCGTCTACTTGAACAGGCAAAACAGGCGCTACAGCGGCAGGAAATGTTGGGCGCTCCGCCGGTGTTGCTTGTGAACCATGCTTTACGCGCTCTACTTGCCCGATTCCTGCATCGTAGTTTGCCAAACATGGCCGTACTTTCTAATTTAGAAATCAGCGATCATCGCCAGATTCGCATGACATCAGTGATAGGGGAAGCTCAGAAATGAGGACGATGATGCGCGCTCTTGCAGCAGCCATGCTGGCACTCCCGTTCTGTGCCATCGCGACGCCAGGTAGTTGGAACGGAAGTATGCCAGGAATAAAACTTGATCATCGTGGCGAAATGGTTACGACGTCAGCTTTTGTTCCTAACATTGCTGTTAATCCAGATGAAACGATTACGACAATATATTGGCGGCACGTTATTGATTCAGCGATACCTGTGGGGCTTGTTGTGAAACTGTGTTCACAATCGCCACAGCGCTGTGTTGATTTAGACGGAAGTGGTGACGGGCAAACTCGAGCATTTGACGGATTAGCGGCGAATAATGAGTTTCGTTTTGTATACTATATTGAAGGGAATGGGCGTATTAATCATACGTTCAGCGTGCGTACGATCGATATTGCGGTAAACTACAAGTAGAATTTTTAAACAGTAAATTAAACAACTCACTGGTTTAAATGATCAAAAATCTCTGCTAGAAATGCAGAGACTTTTAGAATGTAATTTTTCTACCACCAACTGTCACGCCTTTTGACTGACCATCTGGACCATACAGTCCCTGACCATGGCGAGGCTTCAGTATATTGATGGCTTCATTTGTGTAAGCAATATGCCGGCTAAGCAGAAGACCATTGTGCTGATTCTGATCGTTCAAACGTCTGGTTAACTCTTGCACTTGCTGCCAGTAAGCCGACAGCTTTTCAATACCGTCATAAGGTGCTTGCAGCTTAAGAGTCGATTCAGTCTCATGGCGCCGTGTTTCCAAATGCTGCATTGTCGCCAGCAGAGAAGTTTTCCTCTCTGTCACCTGTTGCAGAGCAATGCTGTTAATGTGACCAGCGCAAAGCAGTGTCTGCTCTGCGGACATAACAACATCGAGCTCACGTAGGTTGCTCAGCAGTTGATTCAAAATCGATTGCAGATTTTCCATAAATATTAATTACCTGCTAAAAAATCCTGCGTCTCTTTAAGCAACGCATCTGCGATTTTTCCGGCATCAATTTTAAGTGAGCCATCACGAATTGCCTGCTTCAAGGTTTCAACGCGGTTCATGTCTATGTCCTGCGTACCCGGCTGCATCAATTTTGCCTGCGCGTCGCTCAGTTTTACCTGTGTTGCGCTAACTTCAGACTGAGCCTCAGCCTGTTTACGTTTGGTTTTAGCGACATCACCAGATTCGCGTTGCTGAACTTGACTGACCGGCTTCAGTGACTGGGTGCGATCAATACTCATAATACATCCCTCTAATTTGAGGATAAATGGTTAATCATCAATGTGTTACAAAATACACATCACATTGGTATTCAATTTTAAAACGTCGTCAGTAATGACTCTGTAACTATCATCGGCAAACGTGAGCAAATCTTTAATTAATTACTGTGAGATCAGAATAATCCCATCTTCGTTTGTGATTCCGCTGACTATTTGTCCATTTGCCGTTCTGACTCTGACCGCTTGTCCGGCTGCCGCGTTGTTCATGGCCTTTCCTTCGCCATTAATTGTGAAGCCTTCCCCTTGGGCGATAATTTGCACTGACTGACCTGCCTTTACGACCCAGGCGCGTCTGATCATGGAGGCGGTAATAACCTGGCCGGGTGTGAGATCGCGCAAAAGGACTGCGCCCTGTGCGCCTGGTAACGTGAGTATAGGGCGCAACGGTAATAAATCGAGCCTGCCTTTTGTCAAACGAATGTCTTTTTCCGTCAGCGTAGTTCCACGATTTATAAGCCGTGCACTGGTGACATAATTCCCTGTTACCTGAACTTCGGTTTGAATGAAGCGACGCTGTTGCCCGCAACGTATGGACAGGCTCACATTACCCCACATTTTCGTATTCCCGGGCAGCGTGATTTGGGGCGCTTCGCACTGTGGCCATTGCGATTCTGGCGATTTTACCACAACGTTTACGGTATTCGTGCTTCCCTGAAAGCGTGAGGCAAAAAATTGATTGATCTGTGCAGGAAGGTCGTTCGCATTGGCAGGGGCACAAAAGGTGAAAAAACAGGACGTCGCCAGATAGAGGTAATAATGTATTGTTTTCATTCCTGTTCGGCTCTCCTGATCCTGATTATATCGGGCATATAAGTGTAACGATGTCAGCGTGAGGTTAAGGCAATAAATAGCGCTGCATTTGGTGTCTATTCGTTCGATGGCATAGCCGCCATGAGAATTATCCTACTCACTCCAAATTCTAACTTGCGGAGGGAGCATGCTTGATAAATTAGACGCCTCGTTACGGTTTCAGCAGGAAGCGTTGAACTTGCGTGCCCAGCGGCAGGAAATCCTGGCCGCGAATATTGCCAATGCGGATACGCCAGGCTATCAGGCCAGAGATATCGATTTTGCCAGCCAGCTCAGTAAAACGATGGAGCAAGGGCGAGTGAACGGTACAGGTATCGCGCTGAAAACCACATCTGTACGGCATATACCGGCACAGAATTTTCAGCCGCCGGAACTTGATTTGCTCTATCGCGTACCCGATCAGCCTGCGTTGGATGGCAATACGGTCGATATGGACCGCGAACGCACTAATTTTGCCGATAATAGCCTGAAATATCAATCCAGCCTAACCGTTCTGGGTGGACAGATTAAAGGCATGATGTCGGTCCTGCAGTCAGGTTCATGATCGTAGCGCGATGGGAAGGTAAAGATTCATGTCGTTATTAAATATATTCGAAATTTCAGGCTCAGCGCTTTCTGCGCAATCCCAGCGTCTGAATGTGAGTGCAAGTAACCTGGCTAACGCAGACAGCGTGACGGGCCCTGATGGTGAACCTTATCGCGCCAAGCAGGTTGTATTTGAAGTGAATGCGGCTCCGGGGCAGTCAACGGGTGGCGTACGCGTTGCCAATGTTATTGAAGACCCATCGCCTGCTCGTCTGGTTTACGAACCGGGCAACCCGCTAGCTGATGGGCAGGGATACGTTCGCATGCCGAATGTTGACCCAGTGGCTGAGATGGTAAACACCATTTCTGCATCGCGCAGTTATCAGGCAAACGTCGAAGTCTTGAATACGACAAAATCGATGATGCTGAAGACGTTAACGATCGGGCAATAATCGGGAGACGAATAAATGTCTGTAACAATTAATGATACTTCCTCTGCGAATAGCGTCCAGAGTACTTCGTCGACAACGGCGATAGAGAAGAACAGCAGCGCTGACCTACAGAATCAGTTTCTGACACTTCTGGTTGCGCAGTTGAAGAATCAGGACCCGACGAATCCGATGAGCAACGATCAGTTGGTCAGCCAACTTGCTCAGCTTAATACGGTCAGCGGTATTGAAAAATTGAATACCACATTGGGTTCTATCTCTGGTCAGATCAATAACAACCAATCCATGCAGGCAACAACGCTGATTGGTCACAGTGTCATGATCCCTGGAAAAGACATTCTTGTTGGTAAAGAAACCAGCACTCCCTTTGGCGTGGAACTGGAAAAAGCCGCAGAGGTTGTTACCGTCACCGTTAATGATGCGACAGGTAAAGCTGTTCGTACGATCGAACTGGGGACGCTTTCTGCCGGCGTTCACTCATTCAACTGGGATAGTAAACTTTCTGATGGCACGGTTGCGCCGGATGGAGCTTATACCTTCACTGTCGCCGCCAGTACGGGCGGTGCGCAGCAGGTTGTTCAACCATTGAGTTATGCGGTTGTAAATAGTGTTATTCGCGCTGATGGCGGTGCATTACTGGATTTAGGACTACGCGGCAGAGCCACCATGGACGATGTCCGGCAGATTCTGTAACGGTGTAAATTTCATGTTATTCCAGTGAAATTCACTATCTGGAATATGACTTAATCAATTCTCTGGAGAGCGACATGGGTTTTTCTCAGGCGGTCAGTGGTTTAAATGCGGCATCTAATAACCTGGATGTGATCGGTAATAACATCGCTAACTCAGCGACAGTGGGTTTTAAATCCGGGACCGTCACATTCGCTGATATGTTTGCGGGTTCTAAAGTTGGTATGGGTGTGAAGGTTGCTTCGGTATTGCAGGATTTTGGTAACGGTACTGTGACTTCGTCCTCACGAGACCTGGATATTGCAATTAGCGGCGGTGGTTTTTACCGTCTGCAAGACACCAATGGTTCGACTTATTACAGCCGTAATGGTCAGTTTATGCTGAACGGTCGTAATATCGTCAACGCACAAGGTATGCAACTGACGGGTTACCCAGTCGCTGGTACGCCGCCAACGGTGCAAACGGGTGCCGATCCAGTACCGTTGACGGTTCCTGATGGGGACATGCTGGCGAGTGCAACGACAGTCGCATCAATTAAGGCTAACCTGAAATCTTCAGATGCCATTCCAACAAACTCCTGGGCTACAACGCCTGGCGCAGAAGGTACCTATAACAGTAAAACTGCACTAACAACCTATGACAGTCAGGGTAACGTGCATAATTTCACGCTGTATTTTGTTAAAACTGCGAATAACACATGGCAGACGTACGCCAAAGATGACTCAATCACCCCTGTAACTGCTGCCTTGTATCAAAATGCTGGGACATTGAATTTTGAGGCAAATGGTGCTTTAAGTTCTACCGGTACCAATGCACACACACCTTTTACTATCAATCTTGTAGGCACCAATGGTGCAGCAACGGGCACATTTACTCTCGATCTAACCGGTAGCGTGCAGCAAAATACCGAATATAGCTATAAGAGCCCAACTCAGAACGGTTTCGCTCCAGGCTCGCTGACCGGTTTTGCTATCAATGACGATGGCACGATCGAAGGCAGCTACAGTAACGGTCAGAAACAAGCGCTGGGGCAGATCCTGTTGGCTAGCTTTGCTAACCCAGAAGGTTTATCGCCTGAAGGGGATAACGCCTGGTCTGAAACGGCGAGTTCTGGTCAGGCAGTAGTTGGCCTGGCAGGTACTGGAAGTCTGGGTAAGCTGATCGGCAAATCTACCGAAAGTTCAAACGTTGACCTGAGTAAAGAACTGGTCAACATGATTGTTGCGCAGCGTAACTATCAGTCAAATGCGCAAACTATCAAAACGCAGGATTCCATTCTGCAAACGCTGGTTAGCCTGCGTTAATTATCCTAACGGGGACATTGCATGGATCACGCGATTTATACGGCAATGGGTGGCGCGAGCCAGTCATTGGAAAAGCAGGCAATTACTGCGAACAACTTGGCTAACGCCTCAACGCCGGGTTTCCGGGCACAGCTTTCTGCACTGCGTGCTGTACCGGTAAATGGGTTGACTCTGCCTACCCGAACGCTGGTTGTCGCTTCAACGCCTGGCGCTGATATGACTGAAGGCGTGATGAATTATACTGGCCGTGCAATGGATGTCGCTTTACCGAAAGAGAGTTGGCTGGCAGTGCAAACGGCTGATGGCGGTGAAGCGTACACCCGTAATGGTAATATGGAGATCAACGCTGATGGGCAGTTGACTATCCAGGGACGTGTTGTGATGGGCGACGGTGGACCGATTGACATTCCTCCGCAGGCTCAAATCAGCATTTCGCCTGATGGTACAATTTCTGCGCTTAATGCTGGGGATCCGCCGAATACGATAGCCCAGTTGGGGCGTTTGAAGCTTGTAAAGGCTACCGGACAAGAAGTTGAGCGGTCTGATGACGGATTATTCCGCTTGACGCAACAGGCTCAGCAACAACGTGGTAATGTTCTGCAAAACGATCCTACCGTGCGTATTATGCCGGGTGTGATCGAGGGCAGTAACGTGAACACGGTCGATACTATGGTCGATATGATTGCCAATGCTCGTCGCTTTGAAATGCAGATGAAAATCATTAGCAGCGTCGACGATAATGCACAACGCGCTAATCAGATATTAGCAATGGGTTAAGCGCCGAGTGCGCACAGGAGTGAATAAATGATCCGTTCTTTGTGGATTGCCAAAACCGGCTTGAATGCTCAGCAAACCAATATGGACGTTATTTCCAATAACTTGGCAAACGTCAGCACCAATGGTTTCAAGCGTCAGCGTGCGGTATTTGAAGACTTGATGTATCAAACCATTCGTCAGCCTGGTGCTCAGTCTTCAGAGCAAACTATGCTACCGTCCGGTTTGCAGCTAGGTACTGGGGTTCGTCCGGTATCAACAGAGCGTATTCATACTCAAGGGACGTTTTCCGAGACCGGTAATTCAAAAGACGTTGCCATTAAAGGCCAAGGGTTCTTTCAGGTACAGTTGCCTGATGGTACCACGGCTTACACGCGTGACGGCGCCTTCCAGCTTGACGGTAACGGCCAGTTAGTGACGTCCAGTGGTTATCAGGTTCAGCCAGCCATTACCGTCCCAGCGAATGCGACGGAACTGAATATCGGTCGTGACGGTATTGTCAGCGTTAAAGTGCAGGGGCAGGCGGCAACAAACCAGATTGGCCAGTTGACTCTGACGACCTTTATTAACGATAGCGGTCTTGAGAGCATGGGGGAAAACCTGTATCTGGAAACCGCGAGCTCTGGCGCGCCGAATGAAACGAACCCAGGTTTGAATGGTGCGGGTCTGCTCTATCAGAAATATGTCGAAACCTCCAATGTCAATGTGGCTGAAGAGTTGGTTTCGATGATCCAGACTCAGCGTGCCTATGAAATCAACAGTAAAGCAATTTCTTCTTCTGACCAAATGTTGCAGAAATTGACCCAACTGTAATGAGTAACCCGCTAATTTCAGGAGCGAGAGCGGGTGCTCTGGTGGCCTGATAGTAGCAATATAGACAGTGTTTAACGGGGTAATGATGACCATAAGCACCAGATGAGTGGGCAAGTATGGTTTTGATTTACCCCGTGAATATGTGAAATAGATTAATTTAAGGCGATATCCGCAGTGATAATGAATGCAAAGTCGGTTATCAAACCACTCCGCCGACACCGTCTGTTGGCATTGATCGCGATGCTAGCACTTAACGGTTGCGCCTATATTCCGCATGATAAAGTTGTCACTGGGCCTACGACTGCTCAGCCTGGATCGCCCGTATTAGCGGGCCCTAATGGCTCTATTTTCCAAACTGTACAGCCGATGAATTATGGCTACCAGCCGATGTTTGAGGATCGTCGCCCACGTAATATTGGCGATACCTTGACGATCGTGTTGCAGGAAAATGTTAGCGCCAGTAAAAGCTCATCAGCCAATGCTGCTCGTAATGGTGCGTCAACGTTCGGTGTAACGACGGTACCGCGTTATCTTGAAGGGCCGTTGGGTAATAATCGTGCGTCGCTGAATGCGACGGGAACGAATGACTTCACGGGGCAGGGTGGTGCGAATGCGAACAACACCTTCAGTGGTACGATTACGGTCACCGTGGGTCAAGTGCTGGCTAATGGCAACCTGCAGGTCGTTGGCGAAAAACAAATTGCAATTAATCAGGGAACAGAGTTTATCCGTTTCTCTGGGGTAGTAAATCCGAGAACCATTAGTGGTAACAACTCGGTGCCATCAACCCAGGTTGCGGATGCGCGCATTGAATATGTCGGTAATGGCTATATTAACGAAGCGCAAAACATGGGCTGGTTACAGCGGTTCTTCCTCAATGTTTCTCCGTTCTAAGCTTAAGAGGCCTGTCATGCGGATTGCATCATTTTTCACTGTACTGCTGACGTTACTGACGCTGAATATTGCCCCTGCGTCGGCAGAGAGAATTCGCGATCTGGTGAATATCCAGGGCGTACGAGGTAATGCGTTAATTGGTTACGGTTTAGTGGTTGGTCTGGATGGCTCGGGTGACCAGACCATGCAGACACCGTTTACCACGCAAAGCTTAACTAACATGCTTTCCCAGTTGGGGATTACCGTTCCTGCTGGAACCAACATGCAGTTGAAGAATGTGGCGGCGGTGATGGTAACGGCGGAACTTCCGCCTTTTGGCAGAACAGGCCAAAATATTGATGTCGTTGTGTCATCACTTGGTAATGCGAAGAGCTTGCGCGGCGGGACGCTGTTAATGACCCCATTAAAAGGGGTGGATAATCAGGTATATGCCTTGGCGCAGGGGAACGTTTTGGTTGGTGGTGCTGGTGCCTCCGCTGGCGGAAGTAGTGTTCAGGTTAACCAACTTGCCGGCGGACGAATCAGCAACGGTGCAGTTATTGAACGAGAGTTACCGAGTACGTTTGGCACGTCAAATACGATAATGCTGCAACTGAAGAATGACGACTTCTCGATGGCGCAGAAAGTCAGCGACGCAATCAATCGCTCTGGATACGGTGGCACAGCGACTCCGCTGGATTCTCGTACCATTCAGGTACTTGCTCCGCATGGCAACAGTTCTCAGGTTCGCTTTTTAGCTGATGTCCAGAATATTGAAGTCAACGTCGGTATTCAGGATGCCAAGGTGGTTATTAATTCTCGTACTGGCTCTGTTGTGATGAACCGCGATGTCACGCTGGATAGCTGCGCTATTGCTCAGGGCAATCTCTCTGTGACGATCAATCAGCAAGCCAACGTCAGCCAACCTAATACCCCATTTGGCGGTGGTCAGACGGTGGTTACGCCGCAAACCGAGATCTCGGTTCAGCAAGCGGGTGGTGCTTTACAGCGTGTCAATTCTAGCGCCAACCTCAACAATGTCGTGCGTGCACTGAACTCTTTGGGGGCGACGCCAATGGAGCTGATGTCTATTCTGCAGGCGATGCAAAGTGCTGGCTGCTTGCGTGCCAAACTGGAAATTATCTGATGAGTGATATGCAGACGCTGAATAACGCGGCCTATGATGCGCAGTCCCTGAATACGCTGAAGCGTGAAGTTTCAGGCAATCCTCAAAGCAAAGAGGGCATCAGGGCGGTTGCGCAACAAATGGAAGGCGTGTTTGTACAATTGATGATGAAAAGCATGCGTTCTGCGATTCCCCAGGATGGGCTTTTCAACAGCGATCAGACGCGTCTGTATACCTCAATGTATGACCAGCAAATTGCTCAAGAGATCTCGACTAAGGGCAAGGGGCTTGGGCTCGCGGATGTTATGGTTGAGCAATTGACCCGACAATCGCCAGATGCTACGGCGGCCAAAGCCGCTGTTCCATCTGTTCCATTAACCTTCGATGGTGATGTGCTTAAAAGCATGCCAACTGCGGCCGTGGAACAGATGGTACGTAAAGCGCTGCCCAAATTGCCCACTACGGGTTCAGCGTTGCCACTATCCAATAGTAATTTTGTGTCTCAGATTTCCTTACCTGCTCAGATTGCCAGCCAACATAGCGGTATACCTCACCACCTTATCATCGCCCAGGCTGCGCTTGAATCTGGCTGGGGGCAGCGTGAAATCCCTACCGAAGACGGGCGTCCAAGTCATAATCTGTTCGGTATCAAAGCAGGCAGTAGCTGGAATGGGCCGACAACAGAGATAACGACGACAGAGTATGAGCAAGGCGTGGCCAAAAAGGTAAAAGCCAGCTTCAGAGTGTACGATTCCTACATCGAGGCTATTGGTGACTATGTGAAATTGTTGACCAATAACCCACGTTATTCTGCTGTGATGAGCGCCGGAACGGCTGAGCAAGCGGCTCATGCGTTACAAAAGGCGGGTTATGCAACGGACCCACAATATGCCCAGAAGCTGGTTAGCATGATCCAGCAAATGAAGAGTTCTGGTGAGAAAGTGGCGAAAGCCTACACTCACGATTTGAGTCGGCTATTTTAATTTTTTTATTCAAGATTTGCGCTTCCTGACCGATAAAGTAATTAACTTATGTAGCGTATTTGCTGCTTTCAGCATTTGGTTAATCGCGCAGGGCAAGAAGAACCTGTGTAAAAGGAACAACACCCTATGTCCAATTTAATTAACACCGCGATGAGTGGCTTAAAAGGTGCACAGGTTGCGCTGA
Organism: Pectobacterium odoriferum; assembly: GCF_009931295.1. Lineage (NCBI taxonomy): Bacteria > Pseudomonadati > Pseudomonadota > Gammaproteobacteria > Enterobacterales > Pectobacteriaceae > Pectobacterium > Pectobacterium odoriferum. The sequence goes on from NZ_CP034938.1 coordinate 1,934,509, forward strand.
GTACAGTGAGTAACAACATTAGTAATCAGGCTGTTACTGGCTATAGTCGGCAGAATGCGATACTTGAGCAGGCTATTAGCAGCAGCACATCGGCTGGGTATATTGGTAACGGTGTCAATGTTGTTAGCATTAATCGCCAGTACAATGAATTCATCACCAATCAGCTGCGTGCTGCACAAACGACAAGCAGCTCGGTTTCTGCTTACTACGAGCAAATCTCCAAGATCGATAATCTGCTAGCTAGCAGCACAACGAGCCTTTCATCAACGATTCAGGGGTTCTTTTCTAACCTGCAAAACCTCACCAGTAACGCAGGTGATTCGTCGACTCGCCAAACCGTACTGGGCAAGGCTGAAGGGCTGGTAAACCAATTCAAGGTCACGGATAAATACCTGCGTGACATGGACAGTGGGCTGAATACACAGATTCAAAGTACTGTTGGCCAAATTAATACGTATACCGACCAGATTGCATCGTTAAACAACGAAATCACGAAACTAATGGGCGCAAATAGCGGCACGATGCCTAACGATTTGCTTGATCAGCGAGATCTTCTTGTCGATCAACTTAATAAATTGGTAGGCGTTGACGTTACCGTTCAGGATGGAATCGTCTATAACGTAGCATTGAAAAATGGTACCAACCTGGTTCAGGCTGGAACAAGCAATGAGCTGGTAGCCATCGGTTCAAGCAATGATCCAACGCGCCTGACTATTGGATATAAAGACCAAACAAACGATGTTGTCTCATTAAATGAGAGTACGTTAACGGGTGGTTCATTAGGCGGCTTACTTTCTTTCCGTACTGAAACGCTAGATGAAGCGCGTGGCCAGTTAGGGCAGTTAGCGCTGGCATTTGCCGATGCGTTCAATATCCAGCATCAGCAAGGTTACGATCGTAATGGTGTTAAAGGCGGCGATTTCTTCTCTTTTGGTAAGGCTGTTGTTCTGAACGACAGCAAGAACGGGGGTAACGCGGTGTTAACTCCGTCTTACACCGATACCAAAGATGTGCAGGCAACTAATTATGCGATTAAATACGATGGCGCTAATTGGCAGGTAACTCGTTTGTCTGATAATTCAAAATTCACGGCGGCGGTGGATACCTCTGATAATAGCCTGAACTTTGATGGCGTCAAAATGGCTATCACAGGGACGCCGGTAACGAATGACAGCTTCCTGCTTAAGCCCGTTAATGACGTGATTATCGATATGTCAGTAGCTGTTTCCGATCCTAATAAAATTGCAGCGGCATCCGTTAAGCTTGATGAAAATGGTGCGCCAGTCTTGGATGGAAGCGGCAATCCCGTGTTTGGCGGCGTGAGTGATAATACGAATGCTAAGGCTCTACTTGCCCTACAAAATGAGAAAATTGTAGGTGGAAAGGCCAGCGTATCTGGGGCATACGCCAGTCTGGTTGGTTCGATTGGTAACCAAACCAGCACGCTGAAGATAAATAATACATCGCAGCAAAACGTTGTTAAGCAACTGACTGCAGAACAACAGTCCGTATCCGGTGTGAACTTGGATGAAGAATACGGCGATTTGATGCGTTATCAGCAATACTACATGGCAAATGCTCAGGTCATCAAAACAGCACAATCTATATTTGATGCACTTTTAGCGGCCCGTGGTTAGTTTGACCATTTAAGAAAGAGGAATTGATACCATGCGCTTAAGTACTAGCATGATGTACCAGCAAAATATGCAAGGCATTATTAATGGTCAGGCCACGTGGCAAAAAACGGGTGAGCAGCTGTCAAGCGGTAAGCGCGTTGTAAATCCATCAGATGATCCAATCGCGGCGGCCAGTGCGATTATGCTTGGTCAGGCGCAGTCGGAGAATGGGCAGTACACGCTGGCTCGTACCTTTGCCAAACAAAGTATGTCTCTGGAAGAATCTATTCTGGGTAAAAGTACTAATACCATTAGCAGCGCATTGACCGAAGTAATCAAAGGTGGCGGTGTTCTGAGTGATGATGACCGGAAATCGGTCGCGACCGCTCTTCGCGGTATGAAAGCTGAATTGCTGAATATGGCTAACAGTACCGATGGTAATGGTAACTATATTTTTTCTGGCTATGAAACGGATAAGCTACCCTTTGTTGAAGGTGCCGCTGGTATTGAATATAAGGGTGGATATCAGGCCATTTCACAGCGTGTCGATGCAGCCCGGGATATGACGGTTAGCCATGTTGGCTCTACGGTTTTCAATGGTGTGACGGGTGATGCTAAAAAAGAGCCGGATGGTAGTATTCAGTCAGACTTATTTGAAACACTAGACATTGCAATTAAAGCGCTTGAAACCCCGCTCGAGGGTGCTAATGATACAACAAAAGCCAGTGTTGCAGCGGCATTAGAAACTGCAAACCGTGGTTTGAACAATTCATTTAATAATATTTCAGCCGTTCGTGCAGAGCTGGGTATCCAGCTCAATGAGATTGATAATCTCGATGCAGTGGGTAAAGACCGTGATGTAGCTAATAAGACAGCGCTGTCGCAATTACAAGATACTGACTGGTATGAGGCGATCTCATCCTACATCATGCAGCAGTCTTCTCTGCAGGCATCTTATACGGCTTTCCAGAACATGCAAGGAATGTCGTTATTCCAGATGAGATAGTAGTAATAGACGATATTTTTCTATTCTACTTTACGATTTGAATACGCTTAAACCGGGCGTATTTTTTAGGCGTGTCACTCCCTTCATTATATTGAATGGATGACATGCCATTTTTTATTCCCCCATTATCCTCAATTCTCTCCGGCATTCTCTTTTATATAACCCCTATTTTTTAGTGCATAGATTGTTTCAGGGCATCGATGTCTGGTGCAATCCCCACGTGCGATTTAGCAAAATAGCAGCGTCGTATAGCCATATTCCATAGGATGAGCTGCGATACCAAACCGTAAGGATCTTAAATGGCGAATAAGTATGTGCGCACGGTATCCGTATTGGTCTCACTTCGGCTACCACATTATGTAGGGAGCTAAGAACTTGATAGCTGAGTGAGAATGTCAGCCAGTAAATCGAATACTTCGCTGAATAAATGCTCTGCGAAGGGAGGGAGTAATGGAAGCAATAAACCTAACGTCATGATTCCCACCGTGAGGGTAATCGGGAAGCCAACGACAAATATCGAGAGTTGAGGTGCCATGCGGTTAAGCATGCCTAATGCCAAGTTGATGGTCAGCAATAGAGTTATGATTGGCAGCGCCAGCATCAATCCGTTAATAAAAATTAGTCCACCGGCACGAGCAAGAGCGAGAAAAGCATGGCTGTTAATAGGATTGGTACTGATGGGCAGAGTATAGAAACTATCTGCTAATAACGAAATCATCCAGAGGTGCCCATCAAAGGTTAAGAACAGTAGGATTGCGAGAATATTCAGGAAACGGGCGATTACCTGCATATTCGGGCCGCCAGTGGGATCAAAGAAGGTCGCAAAAGCGAGCCCCATTTGTAAGCCAATGAGTTCACCAGCATGGCGAATAGCGGCAAATGCTAACTGCATTGATAGGCCTAGCGTAACGCCGATGAGAATTTGCTGTATTAACAGCCATACACCTGCGACGGAAAAAATAGGCGTGGTGTTTAATGGCAGATAGGGTGCAACGAGCAGGGTAATCAGTACACCCAGACCGATTTTTACCCGATTGCCAATCGCTCTTTCGTTAAAGACCGGTGCGGTGCTGATCAGTGCAAGAATTCTGACAAAAGGCCAGAAAAACTGGCTGACCCAATTCACCATGTCCCAACTGTTAAATGTCAGCATGCTTACCCAATAATATTAGGTAACTGGCCGAATAGCGTACGCATATAGTCCAGCATGAGGTTTAACATCCAGGGCCCAGCGATCACTAAGGTGAAGAAGACAGTTAGGATTTTAGGGATAAACGACAGTGTCATTTCGTTTATCTGAGTGGCAGCCTGCAAGAGACTAATAAGTAACCCGCTGAGTAGGGCTGCCATCAATGGAGGTGCCGCCAACGCCAATGCTACTTTCATTGCCTCATAGCCAAGCGCCATCACCGATTCTGGTGTCATAGTCGCATTCCTCTATTCGTCTAACTATAAAAACTCTGGGCTAATGAACCGAGTAGTAGCTGCCAGCCATCGACTAATACGAAAAGCATGAGTTTAAAAGGCAATGAAATGGTTGCCGGAGGAACCATCATCATCCCTAGCGCCATTAATACGCTGGCAACAACGAGGTCAATGATGAGGAAAGGGATAAAGACGGTGAAACCAATTTGGAAAGCGGTTTTTAGCTCACTTGTCACAAATGCGGGGAGAAGCACGCGCATGGGTACCGCTTCAGGCCCCTGGATCTCTGGAATTTCTGCCAGCCGAGTAAACAACGCCAGATCAGTTTCCCGCGTCTGCCGCAGCATGAATTCACGGACTGGCTCCGCGCCACGTTCTATGGCGACTTCCATGCTGATTTGATCCTGACTGAAGGGAAGATAGGCCTCGTCATAAACGCGGTTTAATACGGGTGACATGACAAAAAATGTCAGGAAAAGTGTCAATCCGAGCAATACCTGGTTCGGTGGTGCGGTTGGTGTACCCAACGCATTACGTAACAAGCTCAGTACAATGATGATCCGGGTGAAGCTGGTCATCATTAACAATGCAGCAGGAAGAAAAGTTAATGACGTAAGTAAAACCAGCGTTTGTACGGATAGCGTCCAGCTCTGTCCACCATTAGGTAGAGGTTGCGTCACAATACCGGGAAGCTGTGCCCACACCGATGGTGCCATGAACAATAAACCGATGGCTAAACCGTAGCGCAGTGTGCGAAGCAGGGCGGTGATACGAAAATAATTAGGCAAGGCACTCATTCCGATTTTTCCGGACGCTTTAAAACTTTCTTTAACAGTTGATTGAAATCTACCGGCTTGGTATCACCAGTTGAGGAACTGTCGTTGGTTGGTTGTGCTGAAAGCGTATGCAGCGGCGTGATTTGCTGAGCCGTAACACCTAACACCAGCCAGGTATTATCAACTTCTACAATAACGACACGCTCACGCTGCCCGACAGGGCAACTGGATACCACTTTTAGCAACTTGTTTTGCTTGGCTTGGGGAGCAAAACCGAGTTTGCGAGCTAGCCAGGCAATCAGCAAAATGAATAATAAAATACCAGCTAGCACGCTACCAACCTGTGTCAGTAACATGCTGCCGGTAAGTGGTGGCTCAGTAACAAGTGTTGATTGCTGACTTGCTACTGGAGCCGGAGATGACATCGAGGCTATTGCCATTAACGACTCAGGCGGCGCATACGTTCGGATGGCGTGATGATATCTGTAATACGAACGCCGTACTTGTCAGATACAACAACAACCTCACCCTGGGCGATCAGATAGCCGTTGATCAGGATATCCAACGGTTCACCTGCTAAGCCATCAAGTGCAACAACGGAGCCCTGAGTCAGGCGCAGTAGCTCTTTTATCGTCATTTTAGTCCGGCCAAGCTCAACGGTGAGTTTGACAGGAATATCCAATATCAGGTCGATATCCTGCAGAGCACCCAGCGGATCATGACCATCTAGCGACTTAAAAATGCCTTCTGTTGTCGCGGCCGGTTTTTCTGCAGCCTGCTGCTCGTTAAATGCATCAGCCCACAGATCGTCCACTGATTCCTTGTCGTCGGACGGTTTCTTGGTGTCACTCATGGGGCTGTTCCTCGTTATCCAGAGAATTCAATATAGGGTTAATCAAATGTTCAACACGTAGGGCATATTGCCCGTTCAATGTGCCATATTGGCTGGTCAGCACGGGCACGCCGTCAACATGAGCAACGATTTTGTCAGGTTTGTCGATCGGTAACACATCGCCGGGCTGTAGCTTCAGAATCTTGGAGAGTCGCAGCGGAATATCAACAAAGCTTGCAACTAATTCCAATTCTGAATGCTGCACTTGCTTGGCTAAGGTGTCACGCCAACTCTGATCTTCCTGACGTGAGTTTTCCAATGGAGGATTCGCGAGCAGTTCACGCAGCGGTTCAATCATTGAAAAAGGAATACAGATGTTAAATTCGCCAGTCAGCGAACCGATCTCAACATGAAACGGCGTAGTCACGACGATATCATTAGGCGACGTCGTAATGTTGGTAAACTTGACCTGCATTTCTGAACGCACATATTCGATGTCAAGTTTGTAAATCGCATTCCAGGCTTCACCATAAGCCTCTAGAGCAAGGCGCAACATACGCTTAACGACACGCTGCTCTGTGTGGGTAAATTCACGTCCTTCAACTTTTGTTGGGAAGCGCCCATCACCGCCGAATAGGTTATCTACGGCGATAAATACCAAGCTTGGTGAAAATACAAATAATGCGGTACCACGTAGCGGTTTTAAGTGAATCAGATTCAGGTTTGTCGGTACGGGAAGGTTCCTGGCAAACTCATGATAAGGCTGGATCTTGATCGCACCTACAGTGATATCAGGGCTACGGCGTAACAGGTTAAACAATCCCATACGGAATTGACGCGCAAAGCGCTCATTAATGATTTCTAATGCCTGTAAACGCTCGCGAATAACGCGTCGTTGAGTATTCGGATCATAGGGCTTGACGCCCCCATCCGCTTTTGACGACGCATTTGCATCAGCGTCGCTATCGCCGCTGTCGCCATTTAATAATGCATCAATTTCTGCTTGTGAAAGAATGCTATCGCCCATAATGGTTACCGCAGTATAAAGGCCGTGAACAGAACATCAGTAACGACCTGGTTAGGTTGACCAGGAACTAATGGTGGGCTTAGCACTTGCTTAATTTGCTCTATCAGCTTCTGTTTACCTTGCTCATTGGCAAGCGCAATCGCGTCCTGACGAGAAAGCAGTAATAACAATCTGCTGCGAACTTCTGGCAGATAATTAGTAAACCGGGTACGCGTGGCTTCATCTGGTAAACGCAGCGTGAATCCAACATATAACACACGGTCAGGATCATTATCTGCATTGACGAGATTAACGGTAAAGGTATCCAGTGGCATGAAAACAGGCTCTGGCGGTGGCGGTGCTTCCTGCTCAGCCGTTGCCGCATTTTTCTGACTTAATAGCCACCAAGCGGCGCCCGCAGCACCAGTTGCAGCGAGAGCAACGATAATCAGTAGTATTAGCCAAATAGACCGTTTACGTCCTGGTCGAACTTGCATATCAGACATAGCCAAAGATAGTTCCCGTTACTTATCGATATTTATTGCTGGATGAAACCAATAATAAATAAATGCGTAATGTCGATGATTATCCTGCCTATTGCAATGTTCAATACAGAGAATAGGCAGGGAAAACCGTGCTAACTTATTCGTTTACTTCACTTTCAGGCAAAGATATCAACGCCGTTGACGGATGATGCCATTGATCTTAACTGTTCTGGTACGTCTAATAGTTCACTTGTGCTTTCTGATGAATGGCCAAATTGTTGTTGGTAAGACGTGCCACGGCTGTTGCCATCGTTGTTATTACCTGCCATTTGCTGCTGCCAGGCAGAGGAATCACTGCCTACGCTGCTCTGACCAAGGTTAATTCCACTCTCTGCCATCGCATTACGCAGGTGAGGTAGTGCAGCTTCCAGCGCTGAGCGAACCTGGCTGTTTGCTGAAGCCAGATGAATTTGAGCCTGGTTATCATCGATTTTTAGACTGATGTGCAGGGCACCCAATTCCTGTGGGTTCAAACGTAACTCTGCGGTCTGCTGACCATTACGGCTGAACATAATGATTTGCTGGCCCAATGCGTCTTGCCATTGTGGTGAACCAAATGGTGCGTTCAGTTGAGCACTCGCTGCCTGAGGAGCTGGTGTGGTCGTTCCCACCGATGCCGGCTGAATATGCATAGCCTGTGCGACAGGTGGCGTTGTTTGAGACGCGCCGTTGCCCAACGTAGAGACTGATTCAGACACATTGCGATCGCCCACAAGGGAATTCGGCGTCGTTAGCGAAAATTTTGCAGCCTCATCCGCAGATTCGGTTGTCAGTGAGGTTTGCTTGGCTACATGATGCAGATCGCGTGATATGCCTGCATCTTTATCTGGCGTCACTGACGCGTCAAGCAATTTTGCCAGTGTGCCTTTAGCACTTTCACCCGTATTGTTTAGTACTGATGCGGACGCGTCATTCTGGCGTTTAGCGTCAATGAGTCCCGGAATCGTTAACCCTGCATTTACGGCATTCGCTGCAATATTATCAGCGGCGGGTTGTGTAGGAAGCGGCGTTGTCTGCAACATGGCAAGCAGTGCCTGCATGGCGATAGTGTCATCTGTCGTGCTGCCACTCTCACTCTCTTTTTTATCCAGATTCTTAAACTTCGCCTGTCCTACAATTTCTGGATTTTGCTTACCCGCTGTAATCGTTGCTCCCGTGAGAGAACTGAAGGAAGAAAGCAGGGCATTTAAATCGTCACGGCTAAGCGAAGCATTATCTTTCCCTAATGCGCTTAACAGGGCTTCTTCGTCTACTTTATCGAGCGTTTTTTTACCCGAAGTATCGGCTACTTGCGATATGCGTTTGCTCAACAGATCAACAAAATCTTTTGGCAGCTCGCCCTGTGTCAGTAATGAAGCAGAAGAACTGCTTGTATCACTGGCAGTGGTAGCCATAGGTAACGCGGACAGATTCATGATTCTGCTTTCCTCTGTGAGGCCCGTTGGGCAAATTCATCCATTTGTTTTTGTTCTATTTTATTCTCTTTGGCAAGCTGTCTTGTCAGTTCGCGATCCTGCAATTTTTCAAATGCGTTCAAGCGTTGCTGTTTTTCTTGCCAGGTCTTCATCGCTAAATCTAAACGTGATGTCCACTGCGAAAGCTGTTGTCTGTGTTGCTCAATTGCACTGTCCAACGTTCGGATGAACTGTTGATAATTTTGCCAGCTATTATTCGCCATACCAGAGGACATCGTCGAGTTCAATTTTTGACGATAATCATCCTGATAGTTTAACAGCATATTGAGCTGCTGCTCTGCCTGTTGATGTGCCTGACGAACTTGACCCAATTGGCCAGCTGCTTTCTCAACGTCCTTCTGCGCCAGTTCGCGTAGTGTAACCAGCGGTGACTGGGTTTTCATCTGCTCTCCTACTCGTTACGAGGGAAAATAGTGTGCAACGCCTGACAGGACTCTTCATAGTTACTTTGTTCGAACATGCCTTGCTGCAAGAAGGCTTCCAGATGCGGGTAAAGCCGAATTGCTTTGTCAAGCATAGGGTCGCTGCCTGCGGCGTAGGCACCAACACTGACTAAATCACGGTTACGTTGGTAGCTGGATAGTAACTGTTTAAACTGCCTTACAGAAGCATAATGCCCTTCATCGATCAGCGCTGTCATCGCACGACTAATCGATGCTTCAATATCAATTGCCGGATAATGGCCAGACTCAGCTAATTGACGTGACAATACAATATGTCCGTCAAGGATGGCACGGGCGGAGTCAGCGATAGGATCCTGCTGATCGTCACCTTCTGTTAGAACAGTATAGAAGGCGGTAACTGAACCACCTCCATGAATACCATTTCCTGCGCGTTCTACTAACGCAGGTAATTTAGCGAAGACAGAAGGGGGATAACCCTTGGTTGCAGGCGGCTCGCCAATCGCTAACGCAATTTCACGCTGTGCCATGGCATAACGCGTGAGCGAATCCATGATGAGCAGAACGTGATGTCCGCGATCGCGAAAATCTTCAGCAATGCGCGTGGCATACGCAGCGCCCTGCATCCTTAATAAGGGAGAAACATCAGCTGGTGCGGCAATAACGACGGAGCGCGCTCGTCCTTCCGTACCCAGGATATTCTCAATAAAGTCTTTCACTTCTCTGCCACGTTCACCGATAAGGCCGACAACGATGACGTCAGCTTGAGTATAGCGTGCCATCATCCCCAACAGCACACTTTTACCCACCCCTGAACCCGCAAATAGACCCATTCGCTGCCCCCGACCCACGGTAAGCAAAGCGTTGATGGCTCGAACACCCACGTCCAGAACACTGTCGATTGGCGTTCTCTGTAATGGGTTGAACGGCGGTGTAATCAGTGGTGCGCGATAGCCTGTATCCGGTGCGGGTAAACCATCCAGCGGTTTTGCGCTGCCATCCAGTACACGACCCAGTAATTCAGGGCCTAAGGGCAATTGCTTTCCTTGACTGCTGCTGTCCTGGCCGACGCGAGCGTAGACACGCGCTCCAGGGGTAATACCTTCAACTTCTTCCAGCGGCATAAGAAAGAGTTTTTGCCCGTTGAAACCGACAACTTCGCTTTCGATTTCTTCAACCTGCGAGCCATTCTGCCGTTCAATGAGGCAGGTGGCACCCAGTGGCATATGTAACCCTGTCGCTTCCAATACCAAACCTGTCGCCCGGGTCAAGCGGCCGTAACGACGCACCGAAGGCGTGTCATCAATGCGCTTCTCAAATGAATCGAGAGAAGAAAGCCAGCGTCCGAGGCGTGAAGTCATTATAGCTCTCCCGGTGCGGCTAAACGGCAAAGCTCATGCCAGCGTGTCGCCAGACTGGCATCCAGATCGCCTTCTTCTGCGCTGACTTTACAACCACCAGGGTGAAGTTGACTATCGGCAAGCAATCTCCAACCGTGCAAGCTGAGTGTCGGACCCAAATATTGTTCAACACGTTCCAAGTCTGAGGGGTGAACACGCAGCTGCGTTTTCCCTGAGAACATAGGCTCTTGCTGAATCAATTGCTGTATTTGACCAAGCAGCGCATTACCATCGCATACCGGAGGTTGCCCCAGAATCTGCTTTGCTGCGGTCAAAGCTAACTGCATCAGGCGAGCCGGGATCACACTGTCGAGCGTATCCAGCGTCTGTTGGAATTCGGTGACCATTTGCTGCATCTGTTCAATAATCGGTTGCTGCTGCTGTAAGGCGTTCTGCAAACCCTGCTGTTGCCCCTTGGCTAAACCTTCCTGATAACCGGCGTCATACCCTTGTTGATGACCTTGCGCAAAACCCGTTTCTCGCGCCTGTTGCATCGTGCTTTCACGCAGAGAGGCGAGCTCGTCCTCTGCGGCAGAAAGGGCGTTTTCTTCAGGGAAACGCTCCGTGTCTGACAATTCAGGCTCATTACTTACCTGATATGTTGGCGCGGGCTTTAGAGTGGGTTCAGCCAGATCGTTGAGCTGCCAAGGCTGCCAGGCCAAATTTTTGGGAGCGTTAGACATAAGCATCCTCGCCGCCACCGATAATCATCTCGCCGCTGTCTGCCAGTCGACGAACGATAAGCAGAATGGCTTTTTGTTCGTTTTCGACCTGCGACATACGTACTGGACCACGAGTTGAAAGGTCGTCGCGAAGAATTTCCGCAGCACGCTGAGACATATTGCGTAGGAATTTCTCGCGTAAAGGCTCTTCGGCACCTTTCAATGCCAACAGCAGAGACTCGGATTCGACTTCTTGTAGAAGGCGCTGGATGCTTCGGTCGTCCACGTCCACCAGATTTTCGAACAGGAACATTTCGTCGATGATTTTCTGTGCCAGTTCGCCATCGAATTCGCGTACTGCATCGATAACCGCTTCTTCCTGCTGGGTTTTCATCAGGTTGATAATCTCAGCCGCAGTACGAACACCACCCATTTTGCTGCGTTTGAGATTCTGACCATCCAGCAAACCATTCAGAACGTCCGTCAATTCTGCCAGTGCGGAAGGCTGAACGCCGCCGAAGGTCGCGATACGTAGCATAACATCGTGACGAAGACGTTCGTCAAACAGGGCTAAGATATCGGCAGCCTGAGCACGTTTCAGGTGCACCAGGATTGTTGCGATAATCTGTGGGTGCTCGTCGCGAATAAGGTCTGCGGCAATCTGCGGCTCCATAAAGTTGAGTGTTTCCATTCCACTCGTAGAGTCGCGGCTCTCCAGAATATCTTCCAGCAGGCTAGACGCTCGCTCTTCACCAAGAGCTTTGACAAGCACTGAGCGAAGGTAGTCACCAGCATTCACGCTGAGAGCGGCATATTGCTCTGAATCAGCCTCAAATTCTCTCAGAATTTCGAGCAACTGCTGTTGTGATACCTGTCTCATGTTCGCCATTGCAGAGCTAAGATGCTGCACTTCTTTAGTCGAAAGATGAGTAAACACTTCCGCGGCGCGGTCTTCACCAATGGTCATCAATAAGATGGCGCTTTTTTCTGTTCCTGTCAGGGTCATAGTTCAGTACTCATCCATTGGCGAATGACCAGAGCGACGACGCGTGGGTCGTTCTCTGCCATTTCACGTATGCGGTTACTTTGCATTTCTGCATTGACGCGTTGCTGCGATTTCCGTTGCTGTTCAACTTCTGAGCTACTCAAGTTGACCATAACATCGCTGTCTGCACCTTGAGACAGCGCCGCCGCCGCCAGTGCCGCTTCTTGTTGCTGTGTTTTTCTCTGTAGTTGCGGACGAACCAGTTTACGCCACAGAATCCAGGCAACGATCAGAACCAGCAGCCAACGGCCAGCTTCCACTAGGAGATCGAAAAATGCTTGTTTTTGCCAAAACGGGAGTTCGCCAGAACCGTCAGTGCTGTCCATAAATGGCGTATTAACGACATTTAATGTATCACCGCGTTCAGCAGAGAAGCCCATTGCTTCGCGTGCTACCGTTTCAATCTGTTTGATCTGTTCTTCAGTCAGTGCTACTGGTTTGCCATCCTCACCAGGAGGCTGATAGTTAACAATAACGGCTGCAGACAAACGCTTCACACCACCCGAGCTGTGTTTGGTATGTAAAATCGTCTTGTCGACTTCATAGTTGGTTGTTGCATCATTGCGAACATTTGATGTTTGAATAACGGCATTTGCATTTGCCGCATTAGCTTGCGCACCTGCCGCATTGTTTTGGTTCTGCTGGCCAGCCTGATTGTTTGCATTGGCATTAGCGTTAGCATTATTTGGCGGTGTTGCGATAGGGGCTGTAGGCGCCGGTGCGGGCTGATTGGTTAATGCACCAGGAACGCCACCGACGTTCGGGCCTCCTCTTTGCTCACTCTGGCTGGTTTGCTGAGAGCGAACAGCCGCTTTATCTGGCGGTTGGTTGGGTTGATACTGTTCGTCAGTTTGTTCACGAGCAGAGAAATCGATTTGCGCGGTGACCTGAGCATGTACGTTACCCATGCCAACCATTGGTGCGATGATTGACTCTATGCGACGTTGGTACATCGCCTCGACTTCGTTACTGTACTTCAGTTGTGCGGCATTCAGATCGCGGCCACTGCCGCCAGCCTGGGTTAACAGGCGCCCGGTTTGATCGACGACCGTAACATTATCTGGTGGCAGGCCAGCAACACTGCTGGAAACCATATAAACGATGGAATTAATTTGCCCTTCGTCTAATGCACGACCCGGCTGTAATGTCAGGGTGACAGAAGAAGAGGGCGCTTTTTGCTCACGCACGAACAGTGAAGGTTTCGGTATGGCAAGGTGAACTCGTGCATTCTGAACGGGGCCGAGCGTTTCTATCGTTCTGGACAGTTCACCTTCCAGTGCTCGCTGGTAATTAATCTGCTCGCTGAATTGGCTGATGCCAAATTTTTCCTGATCGAGCAATTCAAAGCCAACTGCGCCGCCTTTTGGCAGTCCCAATTGAGCCAGTCGGAGTCGGGTCTCATAGACATTGGCGGCAGGAATCATGATCGCCCCGCCATTTTCCGCAAAACGATAGGGGATATTCAGCTTTGTTAATTCGCTGACAATCGCACCGCCATCACGGTCATTTATATTGCTATAAAGCACTCGATAGTCTGGACCTTTAGCCCATAGCATCAACGCAACGACGATCGCAATGGTCGCAGCGGCTGCGATCAATAGCGGAATTTTCGGATTGGCGCGTAACCGGTTGAGTATTTCGCCAAAGCTATTTTTACCGGTAGCGGAGCCGGTTAATGAGGCGTTCATACTCTATCTCTGCTTGGTTGTTGAACGATATACTTAACGTTGTGACGTGACAAAACAGAACTCCCTGATTGCGCAATCAATAAAACATTTCGCCTACATTTATCGGCATGTCATTATTTTCCGTAAAAGAAAAATCGATGGGTCGATAAGGTGGCATTTTTCGCGCTAATTGTGCGATTTATCTGAAAAGCGGTGTGATAGGGTAATGCTGTCATAGAAAATGCATAAGCAGTCTACTCTGTATGATGTAGTGAGGTGTTATGTCAGTTCAAGGTATTGATGGCGTTTTACAGCAAATGCAGGTCAAAGCTCTGCAAGCTGCTGATATGCCAATAGCCAGACCATCGATAGAACCTGGTTTTGCCAGTGAGCTGAAGGCCGCGATCGATAAGATCAGCGACACGCAGCAGACGGCTCGTACGCAGGCTGAAAAATTTACCTTGGGTGTGCCGGGCGTGGCATTGAATGATGTGATGGTGGATTTGCAGAAATCATCCATTTCAATGCAGATGGGCATTCAAGTACGTAATAAACTGGTATCTGCGTATCAGGAAGTGATGAATATGTCTGTTTGATGTCGTCTAATGATATCAACCTGTAACTAGCAAAGTCATTGTGCGTAATCTCACTGCTAATACAATGAAATTACGCACAATCTTTATTTGTTCAGGCTCCTACTTGTATATATTCTCTGTCTTCACGTCCTCTAATCTCTAAATTCTTAGCGCGTGCTGATTTCGTTATGCCGATAGCCTGAGCATGCAGAGTAAAAGCACCGTTTGTGGGTAAAAAAACGCACCCGTATCAGGTGAAGATAGAGGCGCGAGTATCATATATAACGAGTATGAAATTATGAGCTTGGCTCACCTGGAGCGGGTTCACCTGGTAGCAGTCGCTTCCCTGCAAATTCGCTATAAGTCGTATTAATTGACTTTTGCTTCAGTGATTGCCCCATTAACGAACTTAATTCGTCCATCCGCTTCTGCAGAAGTTGTTTTACTTTCGCTTCATTATCCATCACTTCCTGCAAAATCTGTCGCAGATGCAAACGCATCACACTGTCAATTTCGTCAGGAATTGGCGTGTTAACTAAGCCTTCAACGGACTGAACATAAACAATCTCTTGCTCAACCAACGTATCCCACTGACCGCTTACGGCCAAATGAAGAATTTTTTGACTCAGAGACAAAAGCTGTTGGTAATCTTTTAGAAGCCGATGGGGGAGGCCATTAACGTACTTCCTGCTCTGGTTTATAATTAGGACCGATTTGTCGCCAAGCATCAGCGATATTTTCCAGTAACACTTCGACTTCTTCTATCGCTTTGGGATCGTTATGTAGATTAGCAATCAACAAACGTTGAGACATGTAGTCGTACAGAGCGGACAGATTTTCAACGAGTTCGCCCCCGCCTTCCATATCCAATCCGGTTTTTAGTCCGTTATTGATAATGTTGATCGCTTTAGATAACGCCATACCTTTACCCTGGATATCGCCTTGCTCCATGAGGATGCGTGCGCGCACCATCGCACTGCGCGCGCCATCAAACAGCATGACGATAAGCTGGTGAGGGCTTGCGCTCATCACACTGCTTTCGAGGCCCACTTGAGCATAGGCTTGGCTGCCTTTCATGTTGTACATCACATTACCTATATTTCTTTCAGTGAGAATTTAGAGTCTAGAGAACATGCTAGTTAAACTGCTCAACGTACCGTTCATTTTTGTCATGGCTTTATCAAGATCGACGAACTGTTTCTGATAACGGGCAATCGTGTCTTCAATCCCATTTTTCATACGAGTAGATTGAGTATCCAACTTTTGTAGTGTGCTATTAATACCGTCTTCTTTGGTTTTTATTAAACCTTCTGTCGTATCAAGGACTTCTTTCAGGTATGTACGGGTCTGTGTCGAGAATCCTGTTGTATCATTGTCACCAACAAAAAAGGCTCGAACTTTGCCTGGTTCTTCTTTCAACGCTTTGTCTAGTTTGGTATCACTAATTTCCAACTTCCCAGTTTTGAAATTTTGCGTAATACCAAGATCTGCCAGAATACGGAATTCATCGCTGCCGCTTTGTACCGTTGTGAGCTGTGCCTTGAGTTTATTTTGGATACCACGAACCGTAGAATCCCCTAGCAATGCGCCATTGCTACTTGCTTGGGACTCACCTGGGTCAACTGCAGTGTATTTTGTTTGAGCAGCAATGGTGTCTTGCAGTGAATTGTAAGCATCAACCCATGCTTTGATCGTATCTTTCATTCCGGTGATATCCTGCTCAATCGTCAGGGTTTCCGGTTTGCTTGCTTCAGTCTGAGTCAGAAGATTGATCGTTACACCTTCAAAGGCATCAGAAATCGAATTACTTTGTCTTTCTATATCAATGCCATTCGCCGTGATTTGCGCGTTTTTAGCTGCTACCTTTTCTGTTGGCGCGCCATTAAAGACGTTTGTGTCGTCTCCCCCAATGGAGATTTTACTCTCAGTACCGCTGTTCTTAGCGGTTAGCATTAGGTAGTACTCATTATCCTTCGCTTTGACGACGCTTGCCGTCACGGTGCCATTAACTTTGTTGATCGCGTCACGAACATCGTTTAGCGATGTTTCACCGGCTTTGATATCTATTTCCAGATATTTTAGATAATCATCACCGACTTTAGTGAATTTGCCGTTGTCTTGAGCGATAACGAGCTTTGTGTCTGTCGCACTTAATGGCTCGGTGGCACTGGTCTTGGCTACTGACGTTATTGAATGCGCTTGGGCTAATTGTTTCACGTCAATACTGAAGGTACCGGCAACCGCTTTACTATCGGTGGTTGCAGTAAATGCTTTGTTCGTGCTGGAAACTTTGGTTGATGTGATACCATCAATTGAACCTTTGACGACGCCGAAGGATTCAGAGATGGCTAAAGCTTCATTCGCTGTTTTAAGTCTATCAAGGGCGCCTTTCAGAGCACTGATGCCGCTTAGCTGGGATTTGAAACTAGACTGCTGAGTGGTTATTGGCACAAGCCTTTGATTTTCAGCGGTTCTAAGCTGCGTAAGCAAATCGTTTAAAGCTAATCCTGAACCTACACCTAATGAAGAAATATTTGCCATGATAGAATCCTTTTATTCAGAGTGCGATGAGCTATGAAGCAATTATCGGCAGGATAGAAAATAAGTTTAGCAGTAAAGAACGGTCATCTTTATTGCTGAGTAATGTTGCCGAATAAGGGGCCTATCAGAATTGCCTTCTAAACAATAAAAATGAATTTAGGCTAAAAAAAAGTTAAAGCTTCTGGAAAGCGTTCCGATAAATGTTAGCGACGGGGATGAACCCGTGGGTCTAACCCGAAACCGATAACCACTGATTAAGGAACGCTATCATGGCAGTAATTAATACTAACATCATGTCTCTGACTACTCAGAACAACTTGAACAAATCTCAGTCTGCTCTGGGTACCGCTATTGAGCGTCTGTCTTCTGGTCTGCGTATCAACAGCGCGAAAGATGACGCAGCGGGTCAAGCGATCGCTAACCGTATGACCGCTCAGGTTAAGGGTATGACTCAGGCAGCACGTAATGCCAACGATGGTATTTCTCTGACTCAGACTGCTGAAGGCAACCTGAACGAAATCAACAACAACTTGCAGCGTATCCGTGAACTGGCAACGCAAGCAGCGAACGATCCTAACGGCAAAACTGACCGTGACTCTATCGTCAAGGAAATGACTCAGCGCATTAACGAAGTTAACCGTGTTGCTCAGAGCGCTTCTTTCAACGGTACTAAACTGCTGGACGGTTCTGCAAGTGCTGGCATCATCATTCAGGTTGGCGCTAACACTGGTGCAACTGAAACTATTACCATCGACAGCACCGCACTGATCAACGCCACCACTGGCGGTACTGGTTCAATGAGTGATGTTGCAGCTAAAATCACTTCTCTGGGCGCTGTTGCTACCGGTAGTTCTGCTAACTCAGCAGCTCAGGCTCTGATCACTTCTCTGGATACTGCTCTGTCAGCTGTTGATGCTGCACGTAGTAACCTGGGTGCGATTCAGAACCGTTTTGAATCTACCATCACCAACCTGAACAACTCTATCAACAACCTGTCTTCTGCTCGTAGCCGTATTGAAGACGCTGACTACGCAACTGAAGTATCAAACATGAGCCGTAGCCAGATTCTGCAACAGGCTGGTACTTCTGTACTGTCCCAGGCAAACCAGGTTCCACAGACTGTTCTGTCTCTGCTGCGTTAATCCCCAGCCAGACAAACACTGTAACTTATATTATAAGCCAGTCCTTCGGGGCTGGTTTTTTATGGTAAACATCCTGTGCGTTAATGCCGTTGTGAAACCGTACTATCTCTCCCTAACGTATGTTATACGCCTAATATTTCCCTCTATTTATAAGATTGCGTATCTTAATAGTTGATACGATAGTAGTAATTTCTTTTTCCTCTCATGAAAGGTTTTCCCTTCTGATGACTCTAGATACTGCTGCCAGCCATCCAACAATGAGCGCGGCCGATCGTTGTCCTTTGCCTTATACCTCACCGACGCATTTGCAAGCCGTGGCATACTTGCATGGCATTGTGGCAGCGGACCCTGACAGGGCGCGAGTACTGGAACTGGGATGCATGAGTGGCGCGAACCTGCTGCCATTTGCCACTGCATATCCGCAGGCACAGGCTATTGGCATCGACCTTGACGAGGAAAAAATTGCACAAGGGCAGATGTGGGTACAGCAGTATGGGCTAACCAATCTGCAACTTCAGGCGATGGATTTGGCATCGCTTTTGGACAGCGATCTTGGCAAATTTGATTATATTATTGTCCATGGTGTTTTCGGACTGATCGGTGGCGAAGCGCGCTCGGCGTTGTTGGCATATTGTCACCGCCACTTAAGTGCAAAAGGCGTGGTGTGTTTTTCCTATTCGACCTACCCAGGTGGGAAAACAGAGGAAATACTGCAGGATGCCTTAAATCTGCATGCCAGTCTGGCAGAAACACCGGAACAACAGCAAGCCAGCGCCAGAGCCATGCTGAGTTACTTATCGCTGGGCCTATCTGCAGATAATCCTCAGAGAACAGCTATTGCTGCCCTGGTTGAAGAAGCTGAAAAACTGGGAGACGTGTCGTTAGCGCTCAATTATTTACAAGGTCTGAATCAACCTTGCTATCTGCTCGACTTTAATGCGCAGATTACGCAAGAAGGCTTGTCTTATGTCGGTGAAATTGAACCTCATACCGAGATTGCCGCCCACTATGGTGAGCAGGTAGATAGTTTGCTGCGCGCAATCTGTCCGACAGGCAATAAAATATTGAAGCAACAGTATCTGGATTTCAATGTCGGACGTAAACGTCGGTTTAGTCTGTTGGTGGCGGCTGAGCGAGCGGAAAAGCTGGAATCGGAAATTGATACCTCTCGACTGGATAAACTTTCTTGGGCCGGTAGCTTCCGCCGTGTCATGTTAAATAAAGGATTGGCGTCTAACGCACATATCACCAATACCGGCATACAGATATCGACCGATCACGAACTTACACAGCAAATCCTTGATGTTTTAGGTAATGCGTGGCCAGCGAGTGTCTCCTTTAAGCAACTTATATTTAATACTCATTTTCCTGAAAGAGAAAATGATGAGCAAGAACATGAAAAGAATGTGCGTGAATCTCTCTATGCTTTGTTAAAGCAGGGAATATCGAGCATTCATTTCTGCGTCGGTGAATGCGCTTATCGTAAAAGTGAATTCAGTGCACTGCGAGTATTACCTAACTGTGGGGATATTTACCCTGCATTCAACTATTGGTATGAGTCTTTCACGCTGCCATTAGGGGCTCAGGGTCTGAAAATTCCAATGAGCTTACTGGATGAGCAGGAAGAGGGCTCATTAGCGCTGTTAGATGAATTGCACCATAAAGGTTTGATGATTGGAAGTGCGTTGGCATGGCAGCGTTATTTCCAAAAACGTATGGAACTAGCCAAGGATGTTAACGAAGTTATCCACAATGTGAGCCCGCTGATTATGTATTCCAGTAATGCGAGCGGTGGGGGGTTATTCAAGGCTAGTGATGTCATAAAAGTTGAGAAAAGTAGAAAAGAATTCGTTAACGATCCTATTGATGCGAAAGTTAAACGTCAATTATATGACTTGTTACAAGAACAGAAATATAGTGAAGCACGTTCTTTGGCTGAGGAGTTGACGGTAAAACAACCGGACAATCTACAAAATTGGATCACGCTAGAAAGAATCAACTTCGTCACTGGTGACAAAGATGCGGCGATATTCTCTTTAGCAAAAGTCATTTCCATGCATAGTAATGCATGGTTGGTCTACAGCGAGTTAGCTAGTTTATTATATAACACATATCATTACTGGGAAGCAATTAACTTAGCCTATAGAGTTATTCGCTGTGATGGGAGTATTGCTGTTGCCTGGAATGTGGTGGCGCTTGTTTATTTAAAATTTGAAAATATGTCTGGTGCAGAAATATGTATAGAAAAAGCAATCAAACTTCTGCCTAATGATGCGGCCATATTAAATGCAATGGCTATGACATTAGATACCCAATCTAAAATCGATGAGGCGATAATTTATTATCGCCGAGCTATTGAGGCAGCACCTTTTGATTTAAGTCTATATAGTAATATGTTGTTTGCTCTGACACACAAAAATGATATTACTCCGCGGGAGTTATTTTTAGAGCATAGACGTTATGGTGAAATTGTCGAGAATAATAATTCTACAAAGTTATCTGTTTTTTTAGAAAATAAACGTGATAAAAATACCGATAGGGTGTTAAAAATTGGATTTGTTTCTGGTGATTTATGGGAACATCCCGTAAGTAATTTTTTAGAGCCAATATGGAATGACATCAGTCACGAGAGCTTTTCTCTCTATGCTTATACTACAACGCATAAATATGATGATACTTCTCGTAGGTTAGAAAAAGGTGCTGTAGCATGGCATTGCGTTGCGGGTAAAAGTGACAGTGAGTTATTTGATTTAATTCAACGTGATGGCATTGATATTCTTTTCGACCTTTCTGGGCATACCGGTTATAATCGCTTGCCTGTCTTTTCTTTAAAGCCTGCACCAATCCAAATTACTTGGATTGGCTATCCTGGAACAACTGGGCTGAAAACAATGGATTATATGATTATCGATCATAATTATGCTGAGGCGGGTGTATTAGATGACCAGTTAACCGAAAAAATTATTTATCTTCCGTTTGTTAAACATTTTGAACCAATAAGCGGTTGTCCTGATGTGAACGAATTACCTGCGCTGTCAAGTGGTTATTTGACGTTGGGGAGTTTTAATCGACCCAAAAAAATAAATGATAGCGTAATTGCCACATGGGCGAAAATTCTTTCAAGCTCACCTAAAATACGTATGTTTATTGGTGGTATGGCCGGACAGGCGATGATAGATGATTTTCAAAAGAAATTTGAGAGTGCTGGTGTTAATTCTGAGCAACTTATCTTTGAGAAAAGAGTATCTATACATGAATATTTAAGGTTGCATAATAAAATAGATATTCTTTTAGACACATTCCCTTATACCGGAGGAACAACAACCAATCATGCTATGTGGATGGGGGTTCCAACATTGACTTTAGCAGGAACAACTCTAGCTTCCCGCCAAGGTGTTGCCGGTATGAAATTTGTGGGGCTTGATGAGTTTGTTGTACTCTCACAGGATGAGTATATTAACACTGCTGTGTCATGGGCAAGTAAGTTAGATGAGTTAAACGTAATTCGACAAGGATTGCGTCAAAGAATAATTAGAAAAAGAAATCATAATGTTAATGCAGCTTTTTATTTTGAAAAAGCATTACGGCGTGTATGGGAAAATTATTGTAATGGGCATGAGCCTTACAGTTTCCATATTGATGAATAATCAATGAGTATTGCTAAGTAGTGGGTAAGTGAAATTGAGAAATTATACCGTTTTTGGCTGCCTTAGCCAAGGGCGGTAGCGTTGCTATATATAATATGATTTTTATATTATTGGAGAGGATATGAAGCTCGGGATAATGCAACCGTATTTTTTTCCTTACATTGGATATTGGCAGTTAATCAAAGCTGTTGATGTATATGTGATTTATGACGATGTTAATTACATAAAAGGTGGCTGGATTAATAGAAATAACTTTTTGATAAATGGTGATAAAAAGTTATTTTCAATATCTTTGAGCAATAGTAGTTCATATAAGTTAATAAATGAGATAGAAATAAAGGATGACTTTGTTAAATTTGTTAAAATGATAAAAACAAATTATTCCAAAGCTCCATTTTTCAACGATGTTTATAAATTAGTTAATGAAATAATAGCATTTGAAGCTAAAAACTTAGCTATGTTCCTATTTAATAGTATTGAATTAATTCTAAAATATTTATCAATAAATCGGGAGTTACTGTTATCTTCAGATATCCAAAAAGACGTTAGTTTGAAGGGGCAGGATAAGATATTGAATATATGTGATAATCTTTGTGCTGATAGCTATATTAATGCTGTTGGAGGGGATGCGCTTTATGAAAGAGAAGTATTTCATAAAAATGGAATAGGTTTGTTTTTCATAAAACCCACCCTGTCTCAATATAAACAAAATACTAATGTTTATGTTCCTGGATTGTCTATTATTGATGTCATGATGTTCAATTCCCCTGATGAAATAAATAAAATGTTGGATGACTATGAATACTTATAATGAGTATGGTGGATTTCTTCAGCTAGAACTTGGGCGGGGAACAACTTATCATTCAGAGGCTATCTATCTTAACTCTGCAAGAAATGCTTTAAAATATATTATTCGACTTTATAAAATAAGAAAAATAGCAGTGCCGTATTTTACCTGTCCTGTCGTGTGGCAAGTACTGAAGGACGAAAACTGTGATATAGTATTTTATGATTGCGATCTGAATATGAACCCTAATCTTGCTAAAATTCGGAGAGATGATTTTTTCATTGTTAATGATTACTTTGGGGTTATGTCAGAAAAAATAGATGAAATAATTAGTTATTATCCCAACGTTATAATTGATAATGCGCAGGCTTTTTTTTCTTATAATTGCGGTCTTGCTGCTTTCTACAGTCCAAGAAAATTTTTTGGACTTCCAGATGGTGGTTTGGTAATTACGTCAGATAGACTTAATGAATCACTAGATGTTGATGTTTCTTACCTGCGATGCTTGCATTTACTGAAGCGTCATGATCTGAGTGCCAGTGCTTCCTACTCTGATTTCTGCGATGCAGATAAGAGAATTGATTCATTGCCAATGAGATATATGTCGCGTATGACAGAGAACCTTATGTCCGGCATTGATTATGATTTTATAAAAAACCGACGTATAAAAAATTATAATCATATGCATAAGAAACTTTCGGATGTAAATTTGTTGAATGTAACATTATCTGTGAATGCCACTCCTATGGCATATCCATTGCTTATCGAGAATAAAAATATAAAAAATAGATTAAT
Organism: Pectobacterium odoriferum; assembly: GCF_009931295.1. Lineage (NCBI taxonomy): Bacteria > Pseudomonadati > Pseudomonadota > Gammaproteobacteria > Enterobacterales > Pectobacteriaceae > Pectobacterium > Pectobacterium odoriferum. Next base: position 1,957,852 of record NZ_CP034938.1, read on the forward strand.
ACAAAAGAAAATATATGTCGCGACATATTGGCCTAATTTAGAGGATGTAGCTCCTGCTGATAGTAATACGCTGTATTTAAGGGATTATATTTTACCATTACCTATAGATCAGCGGTATGATATTAAGGATATTGACGCAATGCTAAAGATTATTGAATCAGTAATATAAGAGATACTACCGATGAGTTCTTATAAAAAAATCAATGTGCTTGTTTTTCCATGTGGTTCTGAAAATGCCAATGAAATATATCAGTCTTTAAGATACTCAATCCATGTTAATATTATTGGGGCCTCTAGTGTAGAAGACCATGGTAGATTTCGATATCCAAATTATATATCAAATATTCCGAACGTAAACGATGATACTTTTTATGATCATTTTTCTAATGTCATTCATAGTAATAATATAAATGTCGTTTTTGCTACGCATGATACTGTGGCAGAAAAACTTTCTTTACTAGCAAGTAGAATTGGTTTTTTTCTAGTTAATGGTGATTCAACAGCGACTAGAATTGCACGTAAGAAAAGTGAAACTTATGCGTTATTTCAAGACTGCCACTGGGTTCCACATCAGTATAAAATACTAGAAAGCGTATCTACGTGGCCAGTTATTATAAAACCGGATATGGGACAAGGGGGACACGGTATTATATTAGCTGATAGCTTTGAAAGTGCCCACTCTGCATGCAGAAATATTGTTTCTCCTGTGATTGTCGAATATTTACCTGGCTCTGAGTTGACTGTCGATTGCTTTACTAATCATAAAGGTGATTTAGTATGGATTGGCCCTAGGACGCGGGAGAGGGTTCGGGCAGGAATTACCATGCGTTCTCAGCAAGTTGAGTTAGGGGACGAAATTAAAAATATCGCCAGTACCATTAATAAGCGTATGATTTTGCGTGGGCCATGGTTCTTTCAATTGAAAGGTGACAGGCTAGGAAAATGGAAACTACTCGAAGTCTCTTGCCGTATAAGTGGTACGATGGTTTTTCAACGAGCAAGAGGGATTAACCTACCTCTCATGGCGATACATGACTATATGGGAAGAGATATCATTGCGTTGCCAAATAATGGTATTACACTTATAGATCGCTATATTGCTACTCGTGCGAAAGTAGATAGAGAATATAAAAATATTTATATCGACTTGGATGATACCTTAATAATGAATGGTTACGCGGTGCCTAAAATTATAAGTTTTATTTATCAATCAATTCTTGAGGGTAAGCGTATATATCTTATTACTCGCCACGAATTTGACATTAATGAAACACTTGTAAAGGCTAAAATTTCACCATCTATTTTTAATGGAATTTTCCATATAAAAAATGGTGAAAAAAAATCTCGTTATATACAGAATAATTCTATTTTTATTGATAACTACTTTCCAGAAAGAAAAGATGTTTATGAAAAAACTGGATGTCTTGTATTGGATGTTGATTCAGTGGAACTACTTATAAAGTAATGCAAGAAACTTTCTTAAAATATAATATTTTTTCATGATTATTTATAATTTATGTACATTACTGATTATTTCTATAGGGTTTTATTATGAGTAGAATTGAGTATGCTATAAATTTTTGTCGGGCTGCAATCGAAAGAAAAAAGCCTGTATTTATATTCGGTACATCTCAGCAAGGGATTTCTATTTCTTATAAAATATCAATTGATGGATTTATTGATGATTTCTCTTCATTAGATCATATCAATAATATCCCAATATTTAAATTGGATGATATACCAAATAACGCATTAGTTATTTGTGCTGTAGTTCAAGCAAAAATCATCATGGCCTGTAAAAAATTAGAAGATAGAAACTTAGAGTATTTGGATTATTACTATTTTAGAAAGTACTCTGGTTTAGAACTCCCTTCTTTTATGTTTCTTGATGACTTTTCAGAAGAATACGATAAAAATGGTGAGAAATATAAAAAAATAAGAGAGTTATTAAGTGATGAAGAGTCAAAACGCATCTTTGATAATCTTATTAATTTTAGACTAACTCATGATATTTCTTTTATGAAAGATTTTTCATTCTGCCCTAAAAAACAGTATTTTGATGAGGTTGTTTTTTGCTCGAATTCTCCTGAAACATTCGTTGATGCTGGAAGCTATGACGGTTCTACTACGTTAGAGTTTATTAACAAATTTCCTGACTATAAATCTATCTATGTTTTTGAACCAGAGCGAAAACAGTTTAATGTAGTTAAAGATAACTTGAAAGGGATTAAAAATATCTATTTTTTTTCTTACGGTTTGTCAGAAAAAGAAGAGGAGTTGAGATTTGAATTAAATGGAACTGCATCTAAAGTAAGTGATGACGGGAAGGAGTTATTCAAGTTTGCACTTTAGACCAAGTTCTATTTGACTCGGTTAGTTATATTAAAATGGATATAGAGGGTTATGAGATTAACGCTTTAAAAGGAGCTAAAGAAACAATATTGCGATTCCATCCTAAACTTGCTATCTGTGCTTATCATAAAGTAGATGATTTCTTTACGATACCAGAGTTAGTTTTATCATATAGAAATGATTATAAAGTCTATATGCGCCACTATACTGAAGGTCTGTTGGAAACAGTTTACTATTTTATACCTAAATAAAATAATTTTTATTATTCATCTTGGACTAAAATTGTTGGATCAGATTATGAATCATAAGCCAATATTTGTAACTCAACCCTATTTGCCTGATTTAAAAGAGTTTTTACCATATCTTGAAGAAATATGGGAGAATAAAATACTCACCAATGGTGGGCCGATGCATGCACAATTGGAAAAATCATTATGTGAATATTTAGGGGTGGAATATATCTCTTTATTTAATAATGCTACTATTGCGCTATTGACTGCGTTGCAGTCTTTGAGAGTTTCTGGCGAAGTTATTACTACACCTTATTCTTTTGTCGCGACAGCACACTCTCTACTTTGGAATGGTCTGAAGCCCGTTTTTGTTGATATTGATCCTATTACTCTCAATTTGGATCCGAGGAAAATTGAGGCTGCAATTACTCCACAGACAACTGCAATAATGCCTGTTCACTGCTATGGCAATATTTGCGATACTGATGCAATCCAAGCGATTGCAGATAATTATAATCTGCGAGTTATTTACGATGCTGCTCATGCATTTGGTGTTAAAGATGAAGGAGGAAGTGTTTTAAGACATGGCGATCTCAGTGTATTAAGTTTTCATGCGACAAAAGTGTTTAATACATTTGAAGGTGGGGCAATTATTTGTCCTGATGCTAAGACAAAATTACGTATAGACCGCCTTAAAAACTTTGGTTTTGTCGATGAAACTACAGTTGTCGCTCCAGGAATTAATGGGAAAATGAGTGAGTTTAATGCAGCCTTTGGCCTTTTGCAGTTGAAGAATTTTGAAAAAGTGATAGCAAGACGTCAAGAAATAGATGAGTTTTATCGGAATGAATTGCAGGGTGTAAAAGGTGTTAATATTATTAAAAATTCTCCTCAATCAGTTTCTAATTATTCATACTTCCCTATACTTATAGAGTCAGAATATTCATTAAGTCGTGATGAGATTTATCAGAAGATGAAAGATAAAAATATTTTTGCAAGACGCTATTTTTATCCATTAATCAGCTATTTCCCAATGTATAGGGGGATGCCATCAGCTAGCGAAAGTAATCTCCCTATAGCAAACTCTATAGCAAGTAAAGTAATTTGTCTTCCTATTTATCCTACATTAGAGGAAGATGATTTGTGCCGTATTACTGAAGTTATTAAATTTTATCATGGTTGATTCGGCTTTGTTGAATAAATCGAACTTCTGGCTGCAATAAGGATCAGAACATCACATTCCTGATCCTGCAGCGGTATCCCGTGGCAAAACAAAAATTTAAAATCAACAACTGGGCTGCCTACAACAAGGCCCTCGTCAATCGCGGTTCGCTGACATCCCTCAGTGTCAGGATAGTTGTCACCCCCACTGAAAATAAATTCGAGGGTGATGGAATGACAAATGAAACGTATTTCCCCGGAACGAAAAGCCAGCATACTGGCAAAACTGCTGCCACCCTACAATATGACCGTGGTTGCTGTTGCACAGATGGAAGGAATATCCGAAGCTACCCTCTATAACTGGCGAAATCAGGCTAGATCAGAGGGAAAACCCGTGCCCGGAGCAGAGAAAACAACAGACCAGTGGTCAGCAGAAGCACGCTTTGCCGTGATAGTCGAAACCGCCACGCTCAGTGAGGCAGAAATTGCGGAATACTGCCGCAAGAAAGGACTCTACCCAGAGCAACTTATTCATTGGAAACAGGGCTTTATGCAGACTGAAAACCCCGGTGATAACGCTGCCCTGAAACAGAGTCAGAAAGAAATTAAACAGCTGAAAAAAGAGCTGCTTCGTAAAGAAAAAGCCCTTGCGGAGGCGGCAGCCATATTGGTATTGCGAAAAAAGCTTACAGACTACTACGGGGAAGCCGACGGGGACGACTGACACCTGAAGGTGAGCGACAGCAGTTTATTCTCTGGATAAATGAAGCGGTAACCTCGGGAGCGCGACTGGCCATTGCCTGCCGTGAAGTCAACATCAGCCTGCGTACCTGGCGACGCTGGCAGTGCTTTCCCCGTGACCGGCGAGCTGAGGCGGTAAGAGCCGTGCCGTTTAATCGGCTGAGTCCGGAGGAAGAAAGCCGGATACGGGATGTCAGTCATGAACCGGAATATGCCAGCCTTTCCCCCTCACAAATCGTGCCGCGCCTGGCCGACAGAGGTATTTACCTGGCCAGTGAGTCAACCTTCTATCGGGTGTTGCGTCGCTCAGGTGAAGTCCATCGCAGAGGACGTCAGGCACGGCAGCAGAAGGTATCAGCACCGACAACCTTTATAGCGTCCGGGCCTTGTCAGGTGTGGTCGTGGGACATCACCTGGCTACCCTCTGTAGTGCGTGGTCGCTGGTTTTATCTGTATATGATACTCGACCTGTACAGCCGAAAAATCACCGGTTATGAGGTGTATGAGACGGAAAGTGGTGAACAGGCAGCGGCACTGATGCAACGTAGCGTGATACGGGAAGGCTGCTGGCGTCAGCCCCTGGTGTTACATGCTGATAATGGTGCGGCGATGAAATCGCAGACGCTGCGGATGAAACTACATGAACTGAATATCACCGCGTCTCACAGCAGACCGCGAGTCAGTAATGATAATGCGTATGCAGAGTCGCTGTTCCGGACACTGAAATATGTGCCACAGTGGCCCTCGTCGGGGTTCAGAACGCTGAGTGAGGCGCGTCAGTGGGTGGATAAATTTACCCACTGGTATAACGAAGAGCATCGTCACAGTGGAATACGCTATGTGACACCGGCAGAACGACATCGTGGTGAAGACAGAGCTCTGCTGACCCAGCGGGATGAACTGTATCGTCAGGCACAGAAAGCGCATCCTGAGCGCTGGTCAGGGAAGACAAGAAACTGGCAGCCGGAAGGCCCGGTAACGTTGAATCCGGCACGGGAAAAACAGGCGGCTTAAATTAACCAAGGGTGCCAACTTCCTTGACACTTACCGCGTCCGGTGGCAGCAATGGCATGCGCGATATCAACTTTTTTGACTGCGCTATCTCCAGCGCATCGCGGAGGATTTCGGCTTCCATTGTTTTACGTCCCAGCATCTGCTCAAGCTGTTTTACCTTTTTTTCCAGTGCCTTAACTTCAGCAACACTGACAACGTCATCGCCAGCAGCGATCGCAGATTGGCCACCTTCGTTCATAAGTCGTTTCCATTTAAAAAGCAGACTGGGTGTAATGCCATATTGCCGGGCAACCAGAGAAACGGAATAGCCGGGTTGCATGGACAGCGCAACAAAACGGGACTTTTCTTCGGCAGTATAACGGCGTCGCTTCTGCTCGCCAGTGATCACTTCGATTCTTTGCACAAGACACTCCTTAAACATAGGTCTATGCCTATGTCTTATTGATGAAGTGTCCGGTTTAAATGGGGGCTACTACACAGGGACAGATCAGCACCCTCTGTACGTGCCATTTGTGTTTCTCTCCGCAGACTCCTTACTCAATCCTGTCATACATGGCATGAATAACCCTCCTTTTTTGACGCTATTCAGACGATTGGCTACCCTACCTAAAAGCATAATAGTGTCGATAACATTATCATCGTAGGTATTTGTCACTGTGAGCGATTTGTATACCGCCGAAGGCACAATGGATAAAAATTCCCTTTGGAAGCGCTATGTTCCACTAGTGCGCCATGAAGCCTTGCGTTTACAGGTTCGTCTCCCCGCGAGTGTTGAACTTGACGATCTGCTACAGGCTGGTGGTATCGGCTTGTTAAGCGCAGTTGAACGTTATGATTCGTTACAAGGTACGGCGTTTACCACCTATGCTGTCCAACGAATTCGCGGTTCGATGCTGGATGAATTACGCAGTCGTGATTGGGCTCCACGCAGTGTACGGCGTAATGCGCGGGAAGTGGCACAAGCAATGCAACAGGCTGAACAGCAGCTCGGTCGTACTCCAACGGAGCAGGAAGTTGCGCAGACCCTGAATATCACGCTTGAAGATTATCGTCAGATATTGCTGGATACGAATAACAGCCAGCTTTTCTCTTACGATGAATGGCGTGAAGAACATGGTGACAGCGCAGAGGCGTTACTGGAAGGCAATGAAGATGCGAACCCATTGCATCAGCTGATGGAAGGCAATTTGCGCCATCGTGTAATGGATGCGATTGAAAGCCTGCCAGAGCGTGAGAAGTTGGTGTTGACGCTTTACTATCAGGAAGAGTTGAACCTGAAAGAGATCGGGGCAGTTCTTGAAGTCGGAGAGTCGAGAGTCAGTCAGTTGCATAGCCAGGCGATAAAGCGCCTGCGCGTGAAATTAATGAACGATGTTTAATTGCGCTGCGTAGGAATACTGTTATCAAAGTATATCTTCAGTCACTGAAGCAGCAGGCCATGACAATGTTTGAATATTGATGCGCGCCTTACATCAGTATTTAGATGATTAATGTCACCTGTTTTAGCACGCCAGATTCTCTGGCGTAATGAACGATGCTATCGCTTCACATTGAAGTTATATATTGTCATGGAATGGATTCATGCACCCATCAATTCGGAAGAAACAGCTCCTAAGCCGTTATCTGAAAGACTTCAAACACAGACAAACCAACTGTTCCCAGTGTGATAAAGAGCTCGACCGCGTTTCACTGGTATTTCGCAATCAGCTTATTAATAAAAAATCGATCGGCAGCATCGACAGGCTTATCGACGATGACATATGGTCTGGTCTGCAACAGGAATTAATCCCACTTTGCCGCTTTTGTAGCGAAATATTATGCAATACCACTGCTAGCTATTTCGATATTAAAGCTTTCACACAGTATCTGATTGAGCAGACTGAAGTCCGCCATAGCACGATGCGCGAATATGTCATTCGCTTGCGGCGCCTGGATGAGCTGCTGGCCGCCAATAATTATCCCGCAGAAACCTTTTCCCGGCACCGTGATGGCGTGCAGCAGCGCGTATGTGATTACCTTCCCGGTATTGAGCAAAATATCTACCGCAGCGCCTTACGAAAATACGATCAATATCTGGACTGGCAGCGGCATTTCTGACGCGCATCATGCGTCGTTCTCAGGCTGACATTGCCAAACCATGGGATACTGACTATACGTAAATGTTATGACAGTGTAAAAAATGCTTGCATTGCAGAGGCAAATTATTGCACTGTCATACTACTGAAATCATTCGGCACTAATTTTTAGGCAATGGTTAGCAGTAGTTCTACGATGCGATCAATCATTATTCAGTGGAATAGTTGTTGTCACAGTGAGGAACGCGAATGGTAGTGTCCTTTTTTGGACTTTATAGTCGATGTCAAGATTCTACGCTGCTGACTCGCCGATGCGAGGGACTTTCCTCCCACTTATTTTCAACACTGCGCCATTCTCTCTTTACCCAAACTCTCCGTTTATTTTCTTTTTCTATCCATGAATGCTCAGCCCGTTTTTCACTCAGTTCGTGGATGAATCATGCGTATTCTCTGTCCGCTATTGGCTTAATAAGGAAGCCTAACCTCGTTAGTGAGTTAAACGTCACGCGCTGTAGAGCAGTGCGGTAAGTGAAACAAACTGTAAGGTGCCACTATGGGAAGACAAAAAGCAGTGATCAAAGCTCGTCGTGAAGCAAAACGCGTTATTCGCCGTGAGTCGCGTAGCCATCGTCAGCGTGAGGAAGAATCGGTCACTTCTCTGGTACAAATGGGCGGGATTGAAGCAATCGGAATGGCGCGCGAAAATCGTGATAATTCCGTTATTCAAGCTCGTACCGCTGCCCAGGAACATTACTTGTCTGCGATAGAAAATAAACAGTTGATTTTTGCCACAGGTGAAGCTGGCTGCGGTAAAACGTATCTGAGCGCTGCGAAAGCGGCGGAGGCACTAATCCATAAAGAGGTTGAGCGTATTATCGTTACGCGGCCAGTATTACAGGCTGACGAGGATCTTGGCTTTTTACCTGGAGATATTGCGGAGAAATTTGCGCCTTATTTCCGTCCGGTTTACGACATACTTTTGCGTCGACTGGGAGCCTCTTTCATGCAGTACTGTTTGCGGCCGGAAATCGCCAAAGTCGAAATTGCGCCTTTTGCGTATATGCGCGGGCGGACATTTGAAAATGCGGTTGTGATTCTGGATGAGGCGCAAAACGTGACAGTGAACCAAATGAAAATGTTCCTGACGCGTTTAGGCGAAAATGTCACGGTTATCGTCAACGGTGATGTGACGCAGTGTGATTTGCCATCTGGCGTTAAATCCGGCCTGCGCGATGCACTGGAGCGTTTTGTTGAGGATGACATGATTGGCGTTGTCTCTTTCGGTAAAGAGGACTGTGTGCGTTCGGCGCTGTGCCAGCGTACGCTCCATGCCTATGGCTGATGTCTGTGTGGCATAGGAATGAAAATTTCTATGCCAGCAGCATAAAAAAACGCCGCTGATTTGCATCAGCGGCGTTTTCTTTTATATGGCGGTGAGGAAGGGATTCGAACCCTTGATACGTTTTCACGTATACACACTTTCCAGGCGTGCTCCTTCAGCCTCTCGGACACCTCACCGGGGGTTGCCTACAAGGGGCAACGGGGCGCTACTATAGGGAGTCGCCTAGCTTCGGTCAAGCAGTATTTAGTGCGAACGGTGCGTATGGCTAAGCATTGAACGGTAAAGGATAGTCCGCGTAACCGTATCGTTAACATGTAGGCAAAACGAGTAAATAATTGGCATAAAAAAACCACAGACCGTGATGGCCTGTGGTTTTTTGTCAGCTATCGAACGATTACGCCAGCAGCGTTTTGATGTAGCTGGTCAGTGCTTCGTCTTTGCTGTTAGCGAAGAAGTATTCCTGGAATTTAGGACCAGCAATCGCACCTTTAACCAGATCCTGATCGAGGCCTTTCAGGATGGTGATCAGATCGTTGTAGGTCACTGCTTTTACGGCATCCAGGATTTTCTTGTTACGTTGTTGAGGAACAACGCGATCGCTCGGGTAGCCACGGCCGCCTTCTTCTTTGAACAGCTGGGTAAACAGGTTTTCCAGGTTCAGTTCAGCGCCCCAGCCAAAGCCTTTAGCGTAAGGAACAGATACGGCGTTACCGTTGTTGATCTGAGAGAACAGGTAAGCATCAGATGGGTCAACAACCAGACCGCAGATTACGCCTGGGAAAGAGTTACAAGCCAGCATTGCGCCCTGGCCAGTACCGCAACCGGTCACAACGAAATCAGCCGCGCCGGAGTTCAGCAGGATAGCTGCCAAAATACCGTTCTGGATGTAGGTCAGCTGCGCTGCATCTTCAACGGCGTATTGGCCGTAGTTGTGTACAGTGTGGCCCAACGGTGCAACCGCTTTGGTCAGAGACTCGGCGATGATGGCGTTTTTGGCAGCTTGGCTGTTCTCGTTAATCAGTGCAATTTTCATGTTCGTTCCTTTTCTGTGACGGACAAATACATTTTTTAAAACTGTATTTCAAATTGATGTGAGCAGTATACCGTTTCAAAAATAAAGCGCAAATCGTCGAAGCAAAGAATGCGGCACAGCACATAGATTCAGGAAAAAGAGGATGAAAGAAAAAGGTGGGTAAATGCATAACATATTGAAAAATGGCGCTGTATTTCAGCGCCATAGCGTAGGGGATTATGCGTCAGGGAAGGTCAGCGTATTGCCCGGTGCCTCTCGATTAAGATGAAGAAAATTCAGGTGTCGTTCGTACTGATCCAAAATGTCGTTAATCACCTGTTCTTTGCTGTAATCCATCAGATCATTCCCCTGGCTCCCTTCCAACAGGAAAGTTTCAAGGCGGTAATAATCTGATTTACCCGAGCGGGCGCGGTAGGTAAACGCCGGGACGCTATAGCGCTGTGGCCAAATTTGGTAAAGAAAGTTCTGCTCATCACCCAAATCAACCAACAGTTCGAGATGGTTCAGGCGTTCATCTTCGACAGGTGGTAAGTCGTTGACTTCAACGTTGGCGCCTCGCAGACGCAGTTCGCGTGCGACATCATCCATGGCGGCTTTACAGACATTATCCAGCATTTTTTGCGTATGCGTTGTGCCGGGGAAATTCATAACGCGTGAGAGGCGTTGCTTCCAGTTCAGACGATCGTCGCCGGAGATTGGCATCGGTGCCGATGTTTGTAAGGAGCTGGCTTTACGATAATCCTCAACCCGCAGTGATTTATACAATCCCGCCATAATAAAGAACATCACAAAGCTAAACGGTAATCCCATAATGACGGTGGTGTTCTGTAAGGCTGAAACACCGTTTGTCATCAGCATCCCCAACGTCAGCAGGCCAATGGCGACTGACCAAAAAATTCGCAGCCAGTTTGGCGCATCATTATTGATGTCGCCAAGGCGAGAGGTGAAGTTGCCCAGCACCAGCGAGCCGGAATCGGCAGAGGTGACATAAAACAGCAAGCCGGTAATGGTCGCGACAGAGGCGCTCAGGCTGAAGCCGGGGTACTGCGCCAGCAGGCTGTAGAATCCGCGCTCTGGGTGCTGCATGACTTCATTGGCAAAATCCAGATTACCGTGGAGCACCTGATAAAGCGCGCTGTTGCCAAAAATGGAGAGCCACAGTAGCGTAAAGACAAACGGAATGATCAGCGTGCCGACGACGAACTGTCGAATCGTTCTGCCGCGTGAGATACGCGCCAGAAACAGTCCGACAAACGGTGCCCATGCGACCCACCATGCCCAGAAAAACAGCGTCCAGCTATTCATCCATTCTGTCGGGCGATCAAAGGCAAAGCTGTTAAGTGTCATGCCGGTAAAGCGATTGATGTAATCCCCCACGTTGAGCACTAACGCGTTTAGCAGAAATTCGGTATCGCCCCAGAAGAGCAGAAAAAGAATCAAGCCCAGTGCGAGCAGGACGTTAAGCTCGGAGAGGAAGCGAATACCGCGATTGACACCGGACGTCACGGATACCGTCGCCATGAGCACGGAAAGCAGGATGAGCGAGGCCTGAACGGTGAGATTCTCTGGGATCTGGAACAGGACTTTCAGCCCGTAGTTCAACTGAACGACGCCGATGCCCAGTGTGGTGGCGATACCGAAGATGGTTCCGAGTACGGCCGCGATATCAACGCTGTGGCCAATCGGGCCATTAATACGTTTACCAAAGATAGGGTACAGGGCAGAGCGAATCGTCAGCGGCAAATTATACCGGTAGCTGAAGTAGCCAAGAGCAATGCCCATCAGCGCGTACATCGACCAACCGGTTAATCCGTAGTGAAACAGCGTCCAGACCATGGCCTGCCGTGCCGCTTCTATCGTCTGGCCTTGTCCTTCCGGTGGCATCATATATTGCGTGATCGGTTCCGCAACGGAAAAGAACATTAAATCGATACCAATCCCCGCAGCAAACAGCATTGCCGCCCAGCTCATCAGGCTAAATTCAGGCTTCGACTGTTCTGGTCCGAGCTTGATCGACCCAAACCGAGATGACGCAATGAAGATGACGAAAACGATGTAGAGCGTGGCGGCTAGCAGGTAGTACCAACCAAATGTGGCAGAAACCCAGTTAAGCGCGTGGGTAATCCAGGCATTCGCTTCTTTGTTAAACAACATGGTCATCAGCGAGAAGGTCAGTATTAATCCCGCTGATGTGTAGAACACGACAGGATTCAGGCGATCCCGTTGGGTGGTGGTGTCTGATGCTGGCATGGTTATCCCTTGCGTTGCGTGAATAGGTACTCCGACTCCTCTCTCCACGAAGCGCGCTTAGCGCATATCATACCAAAGACACGGCGCAGGACATCCGCTGAGTACGCTTTCCGTTTAAGATGGTCGTCAGAACAAAAAAGAAATTATTCTTTTTAAGGTGGAGTTATCGTCTGAACTCACACCGATTTTCATGATAATTGATACAGATTTTTAACCTTTCAGCAATAAAAGATATTCATTTTTTATTGAACGTTCAATCAAAAAAAAGTTTAATGAGATAAATCGGATCATGAGCCAGTGTCTTTTACCGTGATTCATCACGCAAAAATGAAGAGAAAAAATGAAGGGGAAGTGCGGTGCCTAAAGTCGGAATGCAGCCTATCAGACGGCAGCAACTCATTGAAGCGACGCTGGCCGCGATTAACGATGTGGGGATGCATGATGCCTCAATCGTACAGATTGCCCGACGTGCGGGAGTGTCTAATGGGATCATCAGTCATTACTTCCGCGATAAAAATGGCTTACTGGAAGCGACAATGCGCTATCTGATTAGTCATCTGGGGCTGGCGGTGAAATCAAGGTTGCTGAACCTGGCAGAAAATACGCCTCGCGCACGTTTGCGGGCGATTGTTCAGGGGAATTTTGATGATAGCCAGACGAATAGCGCAGCGATGAAAACCTGGCTGGCATTCTGGGCCAGTAGCCTGCATTCCCCCATGCTCCGTCGGCTACAGCAGGTTAACGATCGGCGGCTTTACTCCAACCTGTGTGTCGAATTCAGCCGCTGCTTGTCGAAGGACAACGCGCGTATTGCTGCAAAAGGGCTGGCAGGTCTGATCGATGGGCTATGGCTGCGTGGTGCGCTAAGCCATGAGGCCTTCAACCGCGAAGAAGCGCTGGGCATTACCTACACCTATATTGAGCAGCAACTCACCCGCGCATAATCCTTATTTATCATTTTGCCTTCACTGCCTGGAACCTGTGTTTGGGCAGCCATCAGACAGGAGAGTTTATGTCTCACTACGGTTTACAACAGCTTTATATCAACGGCACTTATGTCGATAGCACGGGTGACGAGACGTTTGAGGCGATTAACCCCGCGAATGGCGACATCATTGCTCAAATTCAGTCTGCTACTGCTGTGGATGTTGACCGTGCGGTCAGTGCCGCAACCGCGGGGCAGAAAGTATGGGCGGCGATGACGGCGATGGAACGTTCGCGAATTTTACGCCGCGCCGTGGATATCCTGCGTGAGCGCAACGATGAACTCGCGTTACTCGAAACGCACGACACCGGCAAGCCGCTCTCGGAAACACGCACTGTTGATATCGTGACTGGCGCGGATGTTTTGGAGTACTACGCGGGGCTGATTCCTATGCTGGAAGGTCAGCAGATCCCTCTGCGTGATACCTCATTCGCCTATACCCGTCGAGAACCGCTTGGCGTGGTCGCGGGTATCGGTGCCTGGAACTACCCCATTCAGATCGCATTGTGGAAATCCGCCCCTGCGCTGGCGGCAGGCAATGCGATGATCTTCAAACCCAGCGAGGTCACGTCACTCACTGCGCTGAAGCTGGCGGAAATCTATACCGAGGCTGGGTTACCGGCTGGCGTATTCAACGTGCTGACGGGGACGGGGAAATCCGTTGGTCAGGCGCTGACTACGCATCCAGGCATTGCCAAAGTCTCTTTCACTGGGGGGATCGCCAGCGGGAAAACGGTCATGGCCAATGCCGCAGGCTCGACGCTGAAAGACGTCACGATGGAGCTAGGCGGAAAATCGCCGCTGATCATTTTTGATGATGCCGATCTGGATAAGGCGGCGGATATCGCCATGATGGCGAATTTCTTCAGCTCAGGTCAGGTGTGTACTAACGGTACACGCGTCTTTATTCCGCAGGCATTGCAGGCGCAGTTTGAGGAAAAAATTCTGGCGCGTGTTCAGCGTATTCGTATTGGTGACCCGACTGACGAGCAGGTGAATTTTGGTCCGCTGGTCAGCTTCCCGCACAGAGAATCCGTACTGCGCTACATCGAAAGCGGGAAGCGTGAAGGCGCTCGTGTGCTGGTGGGCGGCGAACCGATGACTGACGAGAAGTATGCGCAAGGCGCCTACGTTGCCCCGACGGTGTTCACGGACTGCCGGGACGATATGACGATTGTGCGAGAGGAAATCTTTGGCCCAGTCATGAATATTCTGACGTATCAGCATGAGGATGAGGTTATCCGCCGCGCCAATGAGAGCGAGTATGGACTGGCGGCTGGCATCGTGACCTGCGATCTGAATCGGGCACATCGGGTGATTCATCAACTCGACGCTGGGATTTGCTGGATCAACACCTGGGGTGAGTCTCCGGCTGAAATGCCTGTGGGCGGCTACAAACATTCAGGTGTCGGACGTGAAAACGGCATAACAACATTGGAACACTATACGCAAATTAAATCTGTACAGGTTGAACTGGGTGAATTCCGCTCGGTATTTTAAACGAAGGGGAGAAAGCCTAATGGAATATGATTACATCATTATCGGAGCTGGTTCCGCCGGCAATGTGCTGGCAACGCGTTTAACAGAAGAAAGCGACGTAAGCGTGCTACTGCTTGAGGCGGGCGGCCCGGACTATCGGCTGGATTTTCGCACGCAAATGCCTGCGGCATTAGCTTTCCCATTGCAGGGGAAGCGCTATAACTGGGCTTATGAAACCGACCCAGAACCTCACATGAATAATCGCCGCATGGAATGTGGCCGCGGCAAAGGGCTGGGTGGTTCATCGCTGATTAACGGCATGTGCTACATCCGTGGCAATGCGATGGATTTTGATAACTGGGCGTCCATGCCAGGTCTGGAAGACTGGAGTTACCTTGACTGCCTGCCGTATTTCCGTAAAGCGGAAACACGGGATGTGGGATCGAATGATTATCATGGCGCGAGCGGTCCTGTTTCGGTGACCACGCCGAAGATGGGAAACAGCGAATTGTTTCACGCGATGGTTGAAGCGGGTGTGCAGGCGGGTTATCCACGTACAGACGATCTTAACGGCTATCAGCAGGAAGGCTTTGGCCCGATGGATAGAACCGTCACGCCGAAAGGGCGTCGCGCCAGCACCGCGCGAGGCTATCTGGATCAGGCAAAAGGCCGTAAAAATCTGACCATCATGACGCACGCCTTAACCGACAAGATTCTCTTTGACGGAAAACGTGCCGTTGGCGTGGCTTACTTTAAAGGGGAAAGTGCGCAGACGGCGAAGGCACGCCGCGAGGTGCTGCTGTGTGCTGGCGCAATCGCCTCGCCGCAAATCCTGCAACGTTCTGGCGTGGGGCCGAAAGATTTGCTCCAGCGTCTCGATATTCCTGTGGTGCACAATTTGCCCGGTGTCGGTGAAAACTTGCAGGACCATCTGGAAATGTATTTGCAATACGCTTGCAAAGAACCGGTATCGCTGTATCCGGCGTTGCAGTGGTTTAACCAGCCTAAAATCGGCGCGGAATGGTTGTTCAACGGCACAGGCATTGGTGCCAGCAACCAGTTCGAAGCGGGTGGCTTTATTCGCAGCCGGGATGAGTTCACCTGGCCGAATATTCAATACCACTTTTTGCCCGTCGCGATTAATTACAATGGCAGTAATGCGGTGAAAGAGCACGGATTTCAGGCGCACGTTGGCTCAATGCGTTCACTCAGTCGGGGGCGTGTACAGGTACGATCCAAAGACGCCCGCGAGCACCCCAGCATTTTGTTCAACTATATGTCGACGGAGCAAGATTGGCAGGAATTTCGCGACGCGATCCGCATTACGCGTGAAATCATGGCGCAGCCAGCGCTGGATAAATACCGTGGGCGAGAGATCAGTCCTGGGTTGGAGGTTCAGACGGATGAGGAACTGGACGAGTTTATCCGCAATCACGCCGAGACGGCATTCCATCCCTCCTGCTCCTGTAAGATGGGTGAGGATGAGATGGCGGTGGTTGATGGGCAAGGCCGGGTTCACGGTATGGAAGGGCTACGCGTGGTGGATGCTTCCATCATGCCGCAAATTATTACCGGTAACCTGAATGCGACAACCATCATGATTGCCGAGAAAATTGCCGACCGAATCCGCCGGCGCCAGCCGCTGCCGCGTAGCAAAGCGCGCTACTATGTTTCCGGAAATATCCCAGTGAGAAAAGCACCGCTGAAGTCAGCGTCGTGACGTTTCCTGCATAGCAAGATGGATCGCCCAGATGGCCGTAGAGACAGTGCGGCCCATACTTTTCATTGCTATACACAATCTGACAAACAAACGCCTTCCGCACCATTACTATGAGTGACAACACCATCAGTGATGTCACTTTTCCTTGAGGAATGAAAATGAATAATTGGCTGCAACAGATTCAGGGCTTATTGGGCTCTGGTAGCAAGCAGGGGAATCAGCATCAAGGGGGGAAAAACGGCAATTTGGGCGATATGCTGAAGCCTGCTGCGCTGGGCGGTTTGGCGGGCGTGTTGTTGTCGAATAAATCCACGCGGAAAATCATGGGTTCATTAGGCAAAAATGCGTTGATCATTGGCGGTAGTGCGGCAGCGGGCGTGGTGTTGTGGAACCAGTACAAAAAACGCGTTCGTGACACGCATCAGGACGATCCACAGTTTGGCACCCAGTCCTCGGGCGAAAATATTCGTGCCCGCCGTCTGATTCAGGCTTTGGTTTTTGCTGCCAAGAGCGACGGCCATATTGATGCGACGGAGAAACAGCGTATTGATGAAAATATTCAGCAACTGCAACTGGGTAGTGAAGCGCACCGCTGGGTGCAGGAAGCTATAGAACAACCGCTTGATCCGATTCTGCTGGCGAAAGATGTGAAAAATGAGGAAGAGGCGCTTGAGGTCTACTTCCTGAGCTGTGCGGTCATTGATGTCGATCACTTCATGGAGAAAAGCTATCTGGATGCGTTAGCGACCGAATTGAAGATACCGCAAGACGTGCGGCAGTCGATCACCAATGAGCTGAAAAGCCCATCATGATAGGGCGAGTGATTTAAGCTGTGGTGAGATAATATTGGATAAATAAACGGATAACGCGGGCGAAAGGTTTTTCGCCCGCAGTGCTATCTGGTGCTTAGAAAGCGCTGGTGTCTTTGAACAGACCCACTTTCAGTTCGTCAGCGGTATAGATCTGCTGACCGTCAACCAGTACTTCGCCATCAGCAATACCCATCACTAAACGGCGATTGATCACGCGTTTAAAGTGAATGCGATAAGTCACTTTCTTCGCTGTCGGCAGTACTTGTCCGGTGAATTTGACTTCACCCACGCCGAGCGCGCGGCCTTTGCCTTCGCCACCCAGCCAGCCCAGATAAAAGCCGACTAATTGCCACATGGCATCCAGACCGAGGCAGCCGGGCATCACCGGATCGCCGATGAAATGGCAACCGAAGAACCACAGGTCAGGCGTGATATCCAATTCGGCTTCCACATAGCCTTTGCCATACTTACCGCCGTCTTCCGTCATTTTAACGACGCGGTCCATCATTAGCATGTTAGGGGCTGGCAACTGAGGGCCTTGCGGGCCGAACAGTTCACCACGACTGGAGGCAAGGAGGTCTTCTTTTGTATAGGATTCGCGTTTATCTACCATGGTCTCTGTAAGCCTTGTTTTAATGAAGCACGCAGGTTAGCGTACACCTGTACGCTGGGCAAGTCTGTTGCGTCTGGTTAAACCAGTTGGTTTAACGGAAAAACCAAGGGAAACGTCTACGTTCTTGCGGTGCAAGTTGTCCAATTCGTTCACGAATGGCGGACAGCAGGTTTGGCTGTTGCTCATCGTCATAAGCGAAGTTGGTCAATAATGACAACGCTTCCGGCGCAGTTTCTACCGGGAAAAGATGGAATTTCCCTTCGCGTACGGCTTCAACGACATCTTCCTGTAAACAGAGATGACGTAGATTAGCCGCAGGTAAAATCACGCCCTGTGTTCCCGTCAGCCCACGACGCTGGCAGACTTCAAAGAAACCTTCGATTTTCTCATTCACGCCGCCAATTGGCTGCACGTGACCAAATTGATCGACAGAGCCGGTCACAGCGAACTGCTGATTGATTGGCCGGAAGGAGAGGGCGCTTACCAGCGCACACAGCTCTGCCAGTGAGGCACTGTCACCATCAACTTCGCTGTACGATTGCTCGAAGACGATGGAAGCCGAGAAGGGCAGCTGTTGATCAAGCTCCAGTTCTGTAATCAGGAACGCCTGCATGATCATCATACCCTTGGCGTGTAAATTGCCAGCAAGTTCGGCTTTGCGCTCAACGTCGGTAAATTCACCGTCGCCAGCGTGAACCACGCAGCTGATACGTGTCGGCTCGCCAAAGGCTACGGGGTAGCCTGGGAATTCCAATACGGAAAGTCCATTAATCTGGCCGACGATTTCACCTTCCGTTTCGATCAGGATCTGGCCTAATTCGATTTCATCCTGCATGCGTTCACGAAGGTAGCCTTCACGCCATTGGCGAGCAGCAACGGCGTCAACCAGCGCCTGCTCTGTGATCTGACCATCTCTGGCATATAGAGATGCATATTTTAACTGGCCGATTAGCCAACGCGGGCATAATGGCAAATTGCCTTGATCGCCGCTGTAGCGTATCGCCACGTTCACTAATGCAGGCCAGGCATCCGCATCCAGCAGCGGTAGCTGATTTTCGCTGCATAGCGCATTGATGTAGGAGCACCAGCGCGCCATATCGTCAGTTTCAATCAACTGCAATTGCGCTTCGAACTCACCGTAAATCGCGTGTTCGCCTAATTCCGGTTCCATATCATGAATATCTGCCAGACTTTCGCGGTCACCGAGAATAATCAGGCGAATATCAAGCGGCATCGGTGGCACATCAACAGGAAGTGGCTTACGCTCGTCTGGCGACAGCCAACGATAGATGCCTTCAGCCATAATCTGTTTCAGACGCAGCCACATCAAAGGCTGAGCCAGCAGTGCTCTGGCCGACAGGATCAATGTACCACCATTAACCTGGTGAATCAGCCCTGGGTGCAGCGTGATTTCATCGTGAAAACTGCGCATGCAGCCGAAGAGCTGTTCAGGTTCAATCCATTCCTGATAACCACAGGATTGCTGTGCGGCAAAGTTATCCGCAGGCTGTATGGCGGGTTCGACCCGGATATGACGACCCTCAATGATATATTTACTGCCATGTATCTCCCCGGAGTCTGGCCTGATGGCGCTCAGCGCACGGGCGATCAATGCCATATATTCATCATTCTCCTGCGCTTTCAACAGCATAAAGCGCGAAGGTGAACGAGGGTGGCAAAAGAGCGTCAGGCTATCTGCCAGACGTGACTGAATAGCGGAGAATTCAGCAGGAGCAAGTTGAGCTGCCTGAGTGAATAGCGTTTGATAAGGCGTATTATTGGGCAGTAAATGCTGCCATGAGAGTCGGTTACTGGTCAAAGTATCAATGTAATCGTCTGAAGGAAAAGCGTGATTATACAAGAATAATCTAGACTTCACATAAGGAGAGTCATCTTTCATACGGTGAAGCTCGGACCACGTTTGGCTAATCGTCTTAAAGGCTGTCAGAAAACCGCCAGAAAGCGGTCAAAATCAGGGAAAACTGTTATGCTGAAAGTCATGTTACGCGGTCACTGAAGAATTTAATATGAAATATCAACAACTAGAAAATCTTGAGTGCGGGTGGAAATGGAAATACCTGGTGAAGAAGCATCGGGAGGGAGAAGAGATTACGCGTTTTCTCGAGCAAAGCGCTGCTGATGATGCCGTACAGGTATTGCTTAAAATGGAAAACCAGCCGGTGAAAGTACTGGAGTGGATTGCGCAATGTATGAATCCCACCTTAGAAAACCGGATGAAGCAAACGATTCGCGCACGGCGCAAACGCCATTTCAACGCAGAACACCAGCATACACGCAAGAAGTCGATCGATTTGGAATACCTGGTCTGGCAGCGCCTTGCAGCTCTCGCTCAGAGACGCGGCGTGACTTTATCAGAAACGATTGTGCAGTTAATTGAAGATGCTGAGCACAAAGAAAAATATGCCAGCCAGATGTCGCTGCTTAAGCAGGATCTTAAAGCCATTCTGAATAAAGACGAGACGTGATCGGATTTTGTCATTTTATTTTGCTGACAAACGCGCATAAAAAAACGCAGGGAGCGTTTTTCAACGTTGCGCAGCAACGACCCACAGGGTGACGGACAAGGATGTCCGGCATAAAAAAACCTCGCCGAAGCGAGGTTTTTTTCGTTAATAACTTAAGCCTGAGGCTGAGTTACCACGTCTTTGATGCCTTTAACTTCGATCTCTACGCGACGATCCGGTGCCAGACAGTCGATCAGCGCAGCACGAGGTTTCACGTTGTCACAGGTAGAACCAGTAACGGGTTGAGATTTACCCAAGCCACGAGCAGAGACTTTGTTCGCAGGGATACCTTTAGAAACCAAGTAATCAACGACGCTCTGTGCGCGTTTTTCAGACAGGCCTTGGTTGTACTGCTCTGAACCTAAACGGTCAGTGAAGCCCAGAACAACAACAGAACCGTCTTTCGGATCCAGAGAGCTCAGCTGAGTGTACAGTTGATCCAGTGATTGCTGGCCTTCTGCTTTCAGCGTTGCTTTGTTGAAGTTGAACAGGACGTCAGATTTCAGTGTGAAACGCTTGGTTTCAACAACTGGAGCTGGAGCTGGGGTCGGAGCCGGAGCAACAACTGGCGCTACGCGGTCATCTTGGCCGAAGCGGTAAGACAGGCCAACGCTCATCAGCATGTTGTCTGGACGCGCACCAACAGTACCAGCATCACCAATGTTGCTTACCCATTGGTAGTCAACACGCGTAGCCCAGTTTTTGTCGATTGCGTATTCAATACCGATCGCAGCCAGCGGAGAAACGCCAGTGTCGTCGTTGTTGATGTCCGCTCTTGTACCAGTGTTTACTGACGTAGCTGCATGGCTGTCAGCGCGCCATACCATACCACCCAGACGAGTATAAACGTCCAGATCAGGCAGAACTGGGTAGCTGAGTTTAGCGGCCAGTTGGACGCCCTGTGCCTTGAAGCTCGCGCTGTCTGCTACGTTAGAAGTAGAACCTGCATACTTCATGCGGCCCAGCCAGTCGTAGCCCAGTTCAAAACCCAAGTACGGGTTGGCTTGATAACCAACAAATGCACCAGCGCCTAACTTGCTTTTGATTGGGTTGTTGTTGACACCGGTGTAACCATTTCCGTAGAAACCAGTATCGTGGAATTGAGACACACCCAGTTTACCACCGGTGTACCAGGTATTGTCTTTAGGAGCTGCTTGCGCGACGGTCGCGAAGCTAGCCAGTGCCACTGCAACTGCGATAGCTGTTTTTTTCATTTTACGCCTCATTATCATCCAAATCGGCAATTAACCTGGAGGGCTAATAAACCTTTGGTTAAAATCCTTTGGTTGGAGACTTTGCCCTTATTTATGACTTACTGTCAGTCAACTGACGTTATAAAAGAGCAACTCCAGCGAGTTAAAGTCTACAACGTGATGAGAAAGTTACAAGTATGATGTGATTTACATCATAAGAAAACCGCACGATTCATACATACTTGCTAACAAATAGTAGATGGTTTTGACAGATTTTACGTCTTTAGGCTGTATTAAATACACCCAAAAAGCCCGCAGAATACCGCTCTGCGGCGATCGACAAGGCGTACCATCTGAATGGGCTGAGAAAATTCTTAATTTACTTAATGATACAATGTCGAATGAATTTTAAGGCTGGGAAACAGTCTATAGGCGTCCCCACCAGCATTTTCTGGCCGCATAATAAAGCCGTAAGTGTTTCCTGCCTGTGCGGCGAGCCGTAACCGAACCTTCTCTTCTTCCGTCAATTCGTGCGGTAACCAGCACAAAACAGCGCTGTAATTCCCTGTCAGTAATGCCCTTTCCATGGCATCAACCGTAAACAGTGGATTGATGTGGTGAAGTTGCACCATTTTATCCAGCGGTAGCCCAGATTGCTGGACCCAAGGGCGGCTCAATTTTTGCTGAGGCGAAAGCCATAACAGCCAACGAGATTGCGTGCCTAGCTGTTGTAAGAGCGGTAATAACAGGTGTGTGACTATGGGTTGATCGGCGTTGTACACGATTTCGCTGATAATTCCACCTGTGGCAACCGAGGGCTCCGCAGCGTGTTGATTAGCAGAAAATGATGATGGCTCGATGTTGTGAGAGCGGATTGATTGCGTACGCATAATGAATTCTACCCATAGTGTCACTGTATGTATGTACAGTATATGCAGTGTGCGTGAAAATCAACCTGATTTTTTGAAAGCGCTTCGCATATTCCTTATGCAAGAGACAGTAAACACATTTACTGTTTGAAGCCGCATCGGGGCTGTGGTTAATTATTTGTTCCTGCTACAGATATTTTTAATTGTTCAGGAAGAGATCATTTCAATACTAAGGATTATGGCAATGAAGCAATTATGCAAAAAAAGGATTTTGCAATCTCAGCAGTCTTTTTCATCTTTGGGGGACATCACGTCGCGTTCCCAATTTGGTGGCTACAGCATCGCAGCAAATAAAACGATTTTTGGACTGGTGTCGGAAGGGGAACTTTATCTGCGCGCCAGTAAGAAGGATGAAAAATATTTTCAACAGCGTGATATGCCTAATCTGATTTATACCAAGCGCGGTATGCCCGTTCCGTTGAATTACTTTCTTGTCGATGAAGCATTATGGCAAGAATCTGAGCAGTTATTGTATTTCGCCCATCTGGCACTGGGAGGCGCACAGTATGATAAAGCTGTCAGAAGTACCAATGGGCGTTTAAAAGATCTTCCGAATCTTAACCACGATATCGAACGGCTGCTGTGGAAAGCGGGGATAAAGAATGTCGATGAATTACAGCATTATGGTGCGAAAAACAGCTATCTCGAGTTGCGGAAGGTTCGCGCTAATCTGAGTGTCAACGTGCTATTGGCGCTTGCTGGTGCAATCTGTGGCACACATCAGGCTGCACTCCCTCGCGGTATCCGCAACGAACTGTTGGAATGGTATAAAAATAATGCGGTATCCAAAGGGCCAAAGCACTAAGAAATGCACCTGTTTTCACTGTGTCATCATGTCATTTTTTAGCTGTACGAGTTCAGGTAAGAGACCAATCAGCAGGCCGATTTGCTGAATAATTAATGATTCTTTACTGTCTGACTCGGGTGAAAGGGATTGAAGGCTGGCGGCGATGGTTTTCAATCCCTGATTGATACGCAAACTTTCCTCTTCGCTGCAGTGTAGCGCATCATCAACGCGACAAACGGCATCATCCAGCAATTGCAGCGTTTCCGGTGAGGTAATTTTCCCTCGGTGTGCGCCGAGCGTCGAAATATAGCTTAGCAACGTATGATTCAGGCACATGAAGCGGAATGCGCTGTCCAGCTTGCTTCTGGTCGCATGAGGCTCTGAAGACATATTCGACACGACGGATGCCAGCTCTGCATCGCAGTTATGTGCATCGCGGCGGGCAATGCGATAAGGCAAGCTATTATCTTTCCCCTGATAATATTGAACCATGATCGCATCAAGATAACGGCAGTTGGCGTCCAATGTCTTATTGATGACGGTTGGCAGACCGCGAAAACGCCAGTCCGGCCAAATAAAACTCACTGCCGCCCAAGCGATGGCACACCCGAGTAGCGTATCAATGATGCGTGGCACCGCAACGTCAAAGCCTTCACCCAACAGGTTGAAACAGAGCAGGACAAGCAGCGTAATAAACATGGTCGCGTGGGCGTACTGCACGTTGCGAAAGGCGAAAAAGAGTACGCCACTAATAACGATCAACGTTAGTTGTCCTTCCAGCGAAGGAACGAAGTACAGGATGGGAAGGCCGAGCAAAATACCGGTCAATGTCCCGATAATTCTCAACGTCAGCCGCCGCCGAGTAGCGTTATAGTTGGGCTGACAAACAAACAGGCTGGTGAGCAGAATCCAATAACCGTGTTGCAAGCCCGTGACCTGAATCAACGCGTAGCCGCTACAGAGCAACACGGACATACGGATGGCATGACGAAACAGTGCTGACTGCGGCGTCAGGTGCCTGCTAATGCGCAAGCGGATGTCGCTCCACCCCGTGATTTTGTCATCTGCCAGCGTGTTTTCCGGGTTGTTTTCTTGCTCAATGGCCTGTTCAGATTCGATCGTCGCCAACTGGGCATCAATGGCGCGCAGATTATTCAAGAGATAGGTGAGTGCTTTGATTTGTGCGGCGTCTGCCATGTTGTTGGCAGCGATACGTGCAATAGCGGATTCGAGATGCACGAAAGCCCGCTCAATGCGGCTGTCATGCTGATATTTTTGGTGCAGCAGAATGGATTGCGACAACTGCTGACAGGCTTTGGCTTGCCTACTCAGCAGGCGCTGAAAGCGAAATAGAACGTCGCTATAACGCAGTTTCTCACGCAATTGCGGATAGTAAACATGCGATGAACTGGCCCGCTCGTGAATATCCTGCGCGACAAAATAGTAGTGCAGCGTTTGACGCGTTCCGCGCTGGCCGCGATCGCCACGCAGACGTGTTAACAACGATGACTTGGTTTGGTTGAGTGTCGCAACCAGTTGGCTGTTTGCCATTGCGACGTCAATGAGGGGTTTGTCGGTTTCTTCTTCAATATCGGGATCGAAGAGATTGGCTTTGGCATCCAGATAGCGAGCCAACTGCTGATAACACTGCGCGAGGTTATCCTGCAACGGGCGGATGGGGAATATCAGATGGCCGAATAGCGTCAGCAGGTTGTACCAGGAGGCCCCGATCAGCAGCATGATGGGCTGCTGATACCAGTTGTCGTAAAGGGATATGCCCAGCATGGTGTAAATCGCGATCAGCAGTGCGCCGAATGCGATGGTTGCATAGCGCTGCCCTAATGCACCAAGCAGAATAAAGCCACAGGTCGATACTGCCAGACCAAGGCCAAACAGCCAGGGATGGGGGAAAAGCAATTCGATCGAAACGGAAGCGACAAAAAAGCAGGCCAGCGTAATGAACAAATTACGCAGACGTCCTGTGAGGCGATCGTCAAGGTCGGTGAGGGCGGCCGCAACGACGCCAAGCGTGACGGGAATTGTTGATGTTGGCTGCCCCAGCCACCAAGGAACGGCCGCTGCACCACTCAGTGCAATGAGGATACGGATGGTATACAGCCAACTGCTGTTATACACATAGCGGCGAATTCCCGGGGCGAAGGTGAGCAACGTAATATCCTTAGATGCCGTTAGCGAAAGTGGCGGCGGGCATTGTTTTCCCGTGCAGCCTGCGCCAGTTCGACGGAAACCACGCGACGCCCTACAGGCCACAGCGCGATGGCGGCAATTTTAAAATTGGCGATGCCGACAGGAATGCCAATGATCGTAATACACTGTGCGATACCGGTAATGATGTGCGACAGGCAAAGCCACCAGCCAAAGAATATGAACCAGAAGATATTCAGCAGCGATCCACCTGCGCTGAGAATCGCACTCTTTTCATCTGGGCGTAGTTCATCGACATGGATAGCTTCATTGCCATAAGGCAAGAGCGACAGTTTGGTGATTTCCCAACATGAACGCGTTAGCGGTAAGGTAAAAATCAGCAGCATGCTGACAACTGTCGCCAGAAGCCAGGCTAACGTGGTGAAAAAACCACCTAATACGAAATTAAGGATATTCAACACAGTACGCATAGTCTCTCCTGTACTTGTAAGGTAACCAGATAACGTCCCAAACTCGCTGATGGTAAAAGAATTATCACATTAAGCATCAGGATATCCTAACCTGTTTTTAAGGCTAGAGCGTGAAGTCCGATAACGGGTAAACTAGGGAACAGATAAACGATAAAAATGGACGAATAACCTCTCACATAGTCATGGCGCGAACATCATGGAACTGAAATCTACCTCGTTAGGTAAACATCTGGCCCAGCATCCTTACAACCGGGTGCGGTTACTGAATGCCGGTGTCGAAGTGAGTGGCGATAAACATCAATACCTGATCCCTTTTAATCAGTTGCTGAGTATTCACTGTAAAAGAGGGCTGGTGTGGGGAGAGCTGGAATTTGAATTGCCAGCCGGAAAAGTGGTGCGCTTACACGGAACAGAGTGGCAGGAAACGCAGGCTTTTTACCGCCATCTTCTTAAATCCTGGCTCGACTGGAGCGAGGAGATGAGTCTGATCAGCGCTGAGGTTTTGCAGCGCCAAACGGACAGTATTCAAACACTGACACTACAAGACAAATGGTTTAGCCGTCAGACTCTGGCAACGTTGCAAAATGCCATTCGCGATTCGCTGGGGGCTTTGCCTCTTCCTGTGTCTCGTCTTGAAACCTTTGATAACTGTCGTGATCACTACCAGCATTGCTTGCGCTGGCTTGAGCAGGGCGATGAGACGCGCACTGCGGTGAATCAGGCATGGATGGATCGCACGCTGGCGGCAGAACAGCCTTTCTTTGATACGGTGGAGAGTTCGCCATTAAATGTGTCGCAGAGTAAAGCGGTGATTAATGGTGAAGAGGGGGTGCTGGTACTGGCGGGTGCGGGTAGCGGGAAAACTTCCGTGCTGGTGGCCCGAGCGGCATGGTTAATGCATCGCCAAGAAGCCACGCCCGATCAGATTTTACTGCTGGCATTTGGTCGTAAAGCGGCGGAAGAGATGAACGAGCGCATCCGGGAGCGGCTCAACACGGATGAGATTCAGGCTAAGACGTTCCATGCGCTGGCATTGCACATTATTCAGCAGGCTAGCCGCAAGGCTCCGATGATAAGCCAACTGGAAAGTGATGCGAAACAGCGTCGCGAACTGCTGACTTCTCACTGGCAGCAGCAGTGTGCCGAGAAAAAAACGCAGGCTAACGGGTGGCGACGTTGGTTAACGGAAGAGCTGGAGTGGGAGGTGCCAGAAGGTGATTTCTGGAACGACCCGAAGCTGGCGGGGCGGTTGGCCGGGCGACTTGAGCGCTGGTTAGGGTTGATGCGTATGCACGGCGGCAGCCAGAGCGAAATGGTTGAGCAGGCGCCAGAATCAATTCGGACAGCGTTTCAGCAACGAATTCGCCTGATGGCGCCGTTGTTGAAAGCCTGGAAAAAAGCGCTTAAGGACGAAAATGCCGTCGATTTCTCCGGTCTTATCCACCAGGCTGTGAACTTGCTGGATAAAGGGCGATTTGTGAGCCCCTGGAAGCACATTCTGGTGGACGAATTTCAAGATATCTCGCCACAGCGTGCAACGCTGTTAGCAGCATTGCGTCGACAAAATAGCCGTACCTGTCTTTTTGCCGTAGGGGATGACTGGCAGGCAATTTACCGTTTTAGCGGTGCTGAGCTGGCGTTGACGACAGCATTTGAACAGCATTTCGGTGTTGGCGAGCAGTGCGCGCTGGATACCACCTACCGTTTTAATGAACGCATTGGTGAAGTCGCCAACACGTTCATACAGCAAAATCCGTATCAGTTGAAGAAACCGCTTAATAGCCTGAGTAAGGGAGATAAAAAAGCGGTGACCATCCTGCCTCAGGATCAGCTTGAGCCACTTCTGGATAAACTGAGCGGTTTTGTGAAAGCTGATGAACGCATTCTCGTGCTGGCGCGTTATCACCATTTACGCCCAGCGATTTTAGAGAAGGCAGCAACCAAATGGCCGAATTTGCAGATTGATTTCATGACGGCGCATGCCAGTAAAGGGCAGCAGGCAGAATATGTCATTATCGTGGGTATGCATGAAGGGAAGGACGGTTTCCCGGCTCCGGCAAGAGAGTCCGTAATCGAGGCCGCGTTATTACCTGAACCAGAGGATTTCCCCGATGCGGAAGAGCGACGTTTACTGTATGTGGCGTTGACGAGGGCGAAGCATCGCGTTTGGTTGCTACAAGATGTGGCGAATCCATCGGTGTTTATTCAACATCTTCATCGGTTAGGTGTACCGACGCAGCGTAAGCCGGGATAACAAAAAAGAGATGTAGAACAGAAGAAACCAGCGTCGACGGTGTAGTACATGTAGTGCGCCGCTGGTCCATTGTGATGTGCTGATATTATTTCAGACGGTCTTGCAGGTAGCGCTGATAATCAGGAATGGCGATTTGAACCGGTTCTTTAAATAGCGCTGAGTTAATCAGGAAATCAGCTGTTGCCCGGTTGGTGGCAACAGGAATGTTCCAAACCGTAGCCAGCCGCAGCAACGCCTTCACATCGGGATCGTGTGGCACGGCGTTAAGCGGATCCCAAAAGAAGATCATTAAATCGATTTTCCCTTCAGAAATGAGTGCGCCAACCTGCTGGTCACCCCCCATCGGTCCACTTAGCATGCTTTTTACGGGCAGACCCGTGTTCAATTGAATCAGGTTACCGGTAGTTCCGGTAGCATAAAGCGTGTGCTCTGTGAGCTGTTGTTTGTTCGTACCAACCCAATCCAGTAAAGATTGTTTACAGTGGTCGTGTGCTACCAGCGCAATATGTTTTTGCGCGGGGATGGTACGGGTGGTGAACTCCATGGTTACGTCCTTCAATCTGGTGTAGTAAAGCTGACGCTAGGGTACAGACAGATTACGGAAACGCAGTTTCAGTGCAAAGCGATAAAAGCAGGAAAAGGCGAACGGGTATCAAAAATCTACGGTGACTGCGTATAAAATCACCAGCTTACGGATTCATTCAGTGCGGTAGCAAAGCCAGCAACCGAAGCGCCTTTCGCTGCCGCGTTGTACTCGGACATTTTTCGCTCTATATCGAGTAGCTCACTGTCTGCAATCACAATCGCATCGGTACGAACGGGGATTGCCTGATTTTTTTCATCAAGCAATAGATATCCAGGCTGGGCGGTAAAGTTCTTGCGATCCTGAAGGGTTTGCAGCGGCGGCAGTTTAAATGATACCGATGCCACTTTTTCTGTATTAAAGGTCGCGATGAATGTTGAAGGAAAATAGGTTGCTGGCGCACCGGTTTGGTGGTCGACAGTAGCGACTACCTTGAACAGAATCTGGTGTTGCCCACTGCTCAGCTCGAGGCTATCGGCACCTTTCAGCAACGAGCCTGACATCCTCTGCCCGTCAACCATAAGGAGATCGATCTTCTGATCTAATTTCAACGTTGTTGCCGCAATTGTTGAGGTACTTAAACCTGCAATAAAAAGGCAGACAGTGATGAAGCCGAATTTCATAATTTTCCCAGATGGCACGTAATCCGAGTATTGTTGAGGAATTGTCTGAATGTGTCAAAGGTTTCAATTTGAAACAGGGTGTTATGGCATTTTTCGCGCTATAAGGCACAGATGGCGGTGGTTTTAAGCCATTTCCTGCTATTCGTAGGATGTGCGATACACTGTAATAAATCACGCAAGAGAGGTTGAATAGCATGAATGACAGAGATATTGAGTCTGTACTGAAAACGGTAAAAACTATTGCGTTAGTCGGGGCCAGCGATAATCCGTCCCGCCCGAGTTATGGTGTGATGGCGTATTTGCTTAAACAGGGCTACGAGGTTATCCCCGTTAGTCCCAAACTGGCCGGCCAGACGCTTTTAGGTCAAAAAGGGTATGCCAGTTTAGCGGACATTCCTAAACCGGTTGATATGGTCGATGTCTTTCGCCAGCCGGAGGCAGCTTATGATATAGCCAAAGAGGCCATCGCCATCGGCGCTACCGTTTTGTGGCTACAGATTGGGGTCATTAATGAGCAAGCGGCAATTTTGGCTCACGATGCCGGGCTGAAAGTCGTAATGGATCGCTGTCCGAAAATTGAAATTCCGCGGCTGGGGTTGGAAAAATAAGTTGCAGATAGTAGGCGATGCTGAATACCACAACATCGCCAATATTTGTCTTTGGTCGTCAGTATTTGCTTGTTGTGAAAAACTAATGGCGCAGCTGTGGCGCACGGCGTTGAATGACCTCGGCTAATTCGTTTAGCGATGGGTGCTCATGCTCAGAAAGCTCTTCCTTCATCAACTGTGCTTCTGCCAGATAAGTATGAATCGGCTGGCCTTCGTCATCTTCCATCACAACGTGATACCACGGTTCGGCGCGCGGTGTATCATTGCCGCTAATTTCTTCCCAGGTTGGTGTGTCTAATGAGTATTCGGGATCGATATCGATAACGACCCCTGGAAACCCCAGCTGTCTATGACGAATCTGTTGTCCGATACCAAATTTACAGATGATCATATCACCCCCCTGGAAATAGATTACACTTTCTACTCGTTGCGGATAGCGTGGAGGAAAGACAACCGCATCCGATAACGCCTTTTAGCGTACAGCGTTTTTTCAAGTAATGTGTTCGTTGATGAATCACTGGCTGAACACATTATTAACAGTATGGTGTAAATTTTTAGAAGATACAGCTCTGCTAATGAAATGTTGTTTGATCGCTGAGCTGGAAAGGGGGAGAAGATGACAAAGATAGCGACTGTCGCCTATGTCTATGGTGCGGTTCAGGGCGTTGGATTTCGTTACAACACGCAGTATCAGGCTACGCGTCTTGGACTCAATGGGTATGCGCGTAATTGTGATGATGGCAGTGTGGAGGTTGTCGCAAGCGGTGAACCTCATGCGGTAGATGCGTTGATTGAGTGGTTGAAACAAGGGGGCCCACGAAGCGCCAGAGTGGATAAGGTGCTTATTGAGCCACATGGCAAGACGGACTATGAAAGTTTTACGATCCGCTATTGAATCTGGGTGACGCTAGATGCATTTCACCGGTTTGGGTAAGCCGGCGATTTTAGTTGCCTGCTTGGCTGGCCCTTTTGGAAATAGCTTATACAGATAGCGGCTATTTCCTTTCTCCTCACCATACTTTTGCGCCATCGCCTTAACCAACATACGTATCGCGGGGGACGTATTGAACTCCTGATAAAAATTCCTCACAAACCGGACGACTTCCCAATGTGGTTCAGTCAACACGATGCCTTCCTGTTCCGCTAACACGTGAGCCAATGCTTCACTCCATGCAGAGCTATCCATAAGGTAACCTTGCGCGTCAGTTGCGATTGTTCGCCCTTCAAACTCCAACATCTTTTCTCCGACTGCGATAGTTCAGCCCGCAGTTTAACAAATTTTTCTGTTTGCGCCGGAATAAAAAAAGCCCCAGATGGGGCTTTCTCGGTGCGGCGATAGACGAGGCTTAGTCGTTACGCATGATGCCCAAAATGCTCAACAGGCTAACGAAGATATTGTATATCGCGACATACAGGCTAACCGTTGCCCGGATGTAGTTGGTTTCGCCACCGTGAATGATGTTACTGGTTTCCCACAGAATGGCTCCCGCAGAGAACAGAATAAACAGAGCACTGATTGCCAGATGCAGAGCCGGAATCTGCAAGAACAGATTGGCGATAACGGCAACAACCAGAACAACGAATCCTGCCATCATCATGCCAGACAGGAAGGACATATCCTTACGTGTCGTTAAGACATAAGCTGAACAGCAGAAGAACACCACCGCCGTACCGCCGAGGGCCAGCATGACAATGTCGCCTGCGCCGGAAGAAATCAGCGAGCTTAAAATTGGGCCCAGCGTATAGCCCATGAATCCGGTCAGTGCGAACGCTGCCAGAATACCGGCAGGGCTGTTCGCCAGTTTGTGCGTCAGAAACATCAGACCATAAAAACCAACCAGCATCAGAATTAAGCCAGGTGCGGGCAGGTTAAGTACAGTACTTGCCGTTGCGGTAACGGCAGAAAAACCCAGTGTCAGCGACAGCAGGAAATAGGTGTTGCGCAGCACTTTATGAGTGCTAAGTAGCGAGCTTTCACGGGTAGAAGAAACAACAATACGATCCATATCAGCGACTCTCTCTTCAGGGTGCTATTATCCAATGTCAAAGAGTAAATAGTTGCAGGACGTTATTAAAGGTGGTTTACCCTTCTTTACGCTGAAGTTTTTCCATTCTGTGTGCCAGCGCTCGTATTTTGTTCTGCAAGTCTTGTGATGCTGGAGATAAATTGCACTATTTTATCTGTCACGTGGCGTTTTTACGTGCAATTGCGTTGCGTTAGATTATTTTTCAGGCAATCGAGCGCTGTGATGCTTTACAAGATCTCACACACTGTTTATAGTTCGCGTCATTGCGGAGGAGTGGCCGAGTGGTTGAAGGCACCGGTCTTGAAAACCGGCGACGCGAAAGTGTTCTAGAGTTCGAATCTCTACTCCTCCGCCAAAAAATTCAACGGGTTAGCTTAGGCTAGCCCGTTTTCGTTTCTGCTATCAAATCCCAGAGTCGTTTTTTTACCTTGTGGTGTTGATGTGGCCATTGTCCGTAACAACCTCTGAGCTGAGCATGCTGAGACGTGTAGTGAAGACACGAGGCGGATTTTCCCATCACCTATTCATTCAGAAATGAATGCTAACGATTGGTAAAAAATAAATAAGCACTGCGTTACTCATTATTAATAAATCGATAGTTATTACTCCAGAATAATAACAATATAAATACCGATGTTATTTATTGTTCGCGTATTCCTGAATAGCCTTGAGCACATTAAATAAATGCCGAACTGGAAAGCATATGTGTTACTGAAAAACGATAGAGTGATGCATTGACTGCGTATTAAATCAGGAAGTCATCTTGCGTTTTATAAACCACCAGTTCCAGCAAGGAACGATATTTTTCCTGAAAAGCGGTATTGGCCTCTGTTTCAATCTTGTGGACTAATTTAGCGATGATGGCCTTGTTGCTGACGGAATGACCGGATTGAATGATTTCTTCCACAATGTTACCGAGTATTTCCGTATCACTGATCTGAGAATCAAGGCCGAGGCCACCAGATGTTGGGATCTCGTTTTGGGACACCTCTGGATGCATTGCTTCTCCTCCCTTTCGTGCTTTGGACATGGTTTATGCGCACACTGCTAGACAGCGCTAATACGCTATCCACCAGATAT
This sequence comes from Pectobacterium odoriferum, assembly GCF_009931295.1. Classification (NCBI taxonomy): domain Bacteria; kingdom Pseudomonadati; phylum Pseudomonadota; class Gammaproteobacteria; order Enterobacterales; family Pectobacteriaceae; genus Pectobacterium; species Pectobacterium odoriferum. Next base: position 1,990,904 of record NZ_CP034938.1, read on the forward strand.
GAAGAAACGGTTAGTTAACTTTAGCGCATCATACGCATAAAACCAGTCGATAAGATAAATAAACACAGCGTTACTCAGTGATGCTTCCAAATGCGAAAGGATGACGACGATCAATGGTCAGGCGGATAAATATGAATTTATCGTGTTCCACCAATATTATGTCTGAAATAGTTATGCGAGATACATGACTTCAATAAGTTAAACATAACGAGATGAAAGGAGGAAGGGAAAAACATTAACTGAACATAAAAATTATTAATGCATTTTGATTACGCGCTATAAGATTTTGATCTGTACAAGAAGATGACATTTTTCTGTGATACAGGCTGTTTATCAATAAATGTCTTTTTGTCAAAAGAGTGCTGTAGTTTACTTGGAGCGTTGGCATGCAAAAGATCAGAGCAAAAGCAGTTTGTCTTTTCCGCAATAATGACAAAATTCTGTTAGCCGAAGGGCATGACCCGATAAAAAATGAGCACTATGTGTTACCACTAGGGGGCGGCATTGATTTTGGCGAACTGTCGCAGGCCGCGGCGGAGAGGGAAGTTCAGGAGGAAATCAGTGCAGCGACCAAGGACTTTTCGCTGTTGGGCGTTTCAGAGAATATTTTCTCCTACAATGGCAAGCCGGGTCATGAGATTGTGTTTGTTTATGAGGCTCGCTTTCAGGATGAGTCCCTTTATCAACAAGATATTATTCATGGTATAGAGACAAACGGTATTCCGATCGTTACTCGCTGGTTTGATATTGATTTGCTGCGTTCAGGGGAAATCAAATTTTATCCTCATGGTATAGTGGACATGATTTAGTCGGAACTGACGGGTTGGGATGATGACATGCCGTTGCCTCCGTGATGATAATGCGTGCCGATGTTGAGCGTCGAAATAAGGAAAAAAAGATGCAGGTTTTGATAGTGATTGATATGCAAAATGCGGTGTTTACAACGCCAAGAGCGCGACAAGCGCAGACGGTCGCATTGATAAACCAGCTTTCAGATGCAGCAGATCGGACGATTTTTATTCAGCATGAAGAAGACGGCATGCTGTCTGGCAGCAAGGGGGGGCAACTATTATCTGAACTGCACCAGCCAGAGGGGAGCCTGTTTATCACCAAAACGGCGTGTGATGCATTTTACCGCACGTCGTTAGCCGATGTGCTGGCTGAATTGGGGGTTAACCACCTTACGATTTGCGGATGTGCGACGGATTATTGCGTTGATGCAACCATTAAAAATGCAGCCAGCCGCGGCTATGCGTTGACGATTGCAGCTGATGCCCACACGACGGCCAATCGCGGCGAACTGAAAGCTGAACAGCTCATCACGCATTACAACGACGTGTGGCGGAATTTTATTATTCCGGGCAACACGATTAAGGTAGAAACCACGGAGCACATCGTTGCTTCATGGAAGATGAGCCGTTAGTTTCATGTTGAATATTATTTCTGTCAGAAATCGGCCCGAATACAAAGCTCGGGCGATCCAGTATTTCCAACGCCACTGGGCATCAGATGAGACGTTGATGCTTTACGAAGACTGTATCAACCACTGCATTGATGCTGAAAATCCATTGCCAGATTGGTATCTGCTGGAACAGGATGGGCACATTATTGGTGGTGCAGGGTTAATTACCAATGATTTCATCAGCCGAATGGATCTTTATCCCTGGCTGTGTGCGCTTTACGTTGAAGAGAACCATCGTGGCAAGGGTTATGCGGGGCAGTTGATTGAACATCTTGCTCAGGAAACGCGCCGTGCTGGTTTTTCTGCGCTGCATTTATGCACCGAGCTGCTCGGCTTTTATGAACAATATGGATTTCACTTTACCGGAATGGGCTATCACCCTTGGGGTGAATCGTCACGTATCTATTCACGATCGCTTTAACGGTAAATGGCGGTGAGCTAACGGTTTGCTTTATGCACATATCAGGTTAAAAGTTGCAGGCAACATGCGTAAAAGTGAACAGGATCATATTTTGCTGACGAGGGGCAGACTACGCTTCTTACAGACTGACAGATAATCAGTTATCCACGACGGGGGGAGGTGATTATGTACACGAGCATCCTGGTACCAGTAGATATAGAAGAAGATGAACTCACTACACACGCGCTTACGCATGCCGTCAGGTTGGCTAAAATGTCGGGTGCCGCAATCCACCTCTTTCATTCCCTCCCAGATGCGTCAGCATTTTTATCTGCTTATTCTTTTGGCATAAAAGAGTTTGAGAATGAGGCGGTGGTGAAAGCGAATGACAAGCTGAAATCACTGATGAAAACGATCGACCTTCCCGCATCGCGTTTGTCATGCAGCGTCAGCTTCGGGTCGGCTAGAGACGAAGTGTTAGCGCTGGCGGAGGAGATTAATGCAGATTTAATCGTCATCGGTTCGCGGCGACCGAATGTGAAAACCTATCTACTGGGTTCAAATGCCGCAGCAATCGTTCGCCATGCGAAAATGTCAGTCTTAGTTGTCCGCTAGTTTTTGCATAACGCTGCTGCCGCGTTTGGTTATGGGACAGCAGCGACACTATGCGTCAGCATGGTTATCGCAATATTCAACGCGTTCGATCAACTGCTCGATCTCGCGATCGGAAAACACGTCGATACCGTGGTGGCGCAGCAATTCTGCGGTGACGCCGCTGCCTGCTGTTTGTGAACCATCAAATCGTCCGCTATATATGATGCGACTGCCGCAGGATGGGCTTCCTTCCGTTAGGAGAGCGAAGCGGCAGTTATGCTCTTGTGCCATTTGCAGTGTTAGCCAGGCGCCCAGGATATAACGCTCGGTTACATCGCCACCGGTTGCTTCGACAACTTTGGCACCAGCCTTGATGACCGAATTGCCGCTCAAGGCCGGAATAATCTCCGCTGAAGGTCTGGGCGTTGAGAAACCCGCAGCGAGCTCCGGGCAAAATGTAATCAGCCTTTCCTGCTGTCGCCACTGGGCAAGGTATTCGCCAACAGATTTCTTTTCAGTACCGTTATAGCGAACAGGGAAGCCGGACAGGCAGGCGCTGATCAGAATGTTACGCATTGTGGGGTATTCCCTCTAAAAGGCGAGCCTAGGCGTTGCGGCATTGAGTCATCATGCACGTTGTATGGAAAATAAACACTGCTTCAAAACATGGAGAACAGCAGGACAACAGGAAAACTCATCGGCCAGGTTAGGCCTACTATTAATGACGCAAAAAATCGGATGAACAGGGATTTGTCTTTACTTAACAAGAACGTCACGATCAGGGAAACGACAAAGCCGATCGTGTAGGTAAGTTTGATGAGTTCCCAGAGGGAGTGATGTGGCACGTTTGTTTCCTTTTATCCTCGAAGCGCCTGCATTTTATGTTGTTAATATTTTATGATCAATTTTTTAACCCATTATGGGGAGTCGTGAGGCATCGCTCCGCGGTGTGTATTTTGTACTACAGTGACTATCCTCTGGTTAAAATGAGACCTTCGATATGAAAACAACACTGGCTATTGCGATGGTGTGTGCTGTTGCCCTTCTTTCTGTGTCTACACCTAGTATGGCGAAAAATTCTCGGATTTCTGATGAACAGATCAAAGAAAAGATTATTCAGGAATCGATTTCTTCTTATTCCGGTAATTGCCCTTGCCCTTATAATTCAGCGCGTAATGGTAGCAAGTGCGGTAAGCGTAGCGCATGGATCCGAGCAGGAGGCTATTCGCCAATTTGTTACAAAGACGACGTGACTAGAAAAATGATTGATGACTGGAGAATGAAAAATGGAAATACATAGCATTCGATAGGAAAATAAAAATAGCGAAATAATAATATCCTTGCTATGAAAATAATTAAACTATTTATGTGACAGAAATATTAAATTTTTATTTCAGTATGGACATTGTAGGCTGGCTGTCATAGCTTACTATTTTACCCCATGAGAAAGGTAATAAAATGAGTGAGATATCTAGCCTGTCCCTGAAAATTTCCCCAGAGCTGAAAGAAAAAATCAAAGCCGCTGCTTTGGAAAACGAAGTATCCCTCAGCGCAGAAGTTAGCGCCCGGTTGCTGAGAAGCTTTGATGAAAGCCACCAGGCCTCTGATCTATCTCCTGAAGCGGTGGATAGTCAGGGTACGGAGGAAGTGGGTGCAGAAGCGCCATTGACGCAGAAAGAACTCAAGAAACTCCGAGAATTACTGAAAGGTAAATCTAAAGCGACTTCCAAGAAAAAGTAATGCTGGAATGTGATTCTGATCTCTGATTGATTTAAAGAATAGAGAACAAAATTAAATCACCCAGACACCTTGATAAAAAGGTGTCTGGGTGATTCTTTTTTGCCCCCCTCTGATTTTCATATAACATGTTGATTTAACTGAAAATAACGTTAACCCACGCCATTTTTCTCATTTTTCATATATCGCCATTCCCTGCATGCGGCTGAATATCAATTCAAACAGTATTTATTTAAATGTATAACAAATTGTTATTATTTGTTTTTGAATTTATTGTTATATCCCAAATACAATATTCATTTTTTAAAACCTACATATCTTATAAATAGATAGATTTTAAAAAAATGATCGATTTAATAGATATTAATGCCATAAGTTAGAAAATATAAAGATTATCTACAGAAGGCCGATACCCCCTTCGGCGTAAGGAAGACGTGTTCTGGTTTTTTATTCATCTTTGTTGCTGCTATTTAACCACTAATTTTAGTGGCGGTAATGCTTCTGGGTTTTAGGGAGCATGGGAATGTAAGAAGCCAGTAAGGGTACGAGAGCGTGCGGCAAAAGATGAGGTGTAAAGGATGACGTTTTTTCTACTGCCAGTATGTGAAGATGTCTTGCACCCAGCGCCGTATCTGGCTAGGCCAGTTCGCCCGTGCCGTGATGGATATGGTTTGATGGACCATGCCTATCAACATATTGTTTATGTTTCTCACCAGGGCATATAAATAATCTGTCCAGAGATGTGTATTTTTTTTGTTATGAAAAAGAGTATTGGAGCTGTCTGTATTTATTGAACAAATATTAATTTTTCAATTATATATTTTTATACAGATAGAGAAAATTAATTAAGGAGATGTTAATGAATTTATCCAACTGGCGTATAGGATATCGATTAGGGGCGGGATTTTCCTTTCTGGTATTAATGCTTTTGGTAATTGGCAGCGTTGCAATTTCAAAACTAAGTGATTTTCACGAAAAAATGGATGAAATTGTTTCGCAAAACTATCCACTCACCGTCAAAAGTAACAAGCTCATTGATGAGCTGAACGGTTACCTCAATAATCAGCAGCTGTTGTTATTACTCAAATCAGAAAGTGAAATCAATAAACAGTTGGTGCTGAACAAAGAGCGTTCAGGGAAAATATCTGAACTCATGGAGTATCTGAACCAGTCTGTAAATGACGATAAATCTGTTGCGGTACTGCGTGATATTAGCGATATACGACGCGATTTCCTTGGGTCAGCGAACAAACTCTCATCACTGGTCTTAGCAGGGAACACCGACGCCGCTGCCGAAGAGTACTTCAATGTAACGCGAGTTACTCAAGCGAAATACATCAGCAAAGTCAATGAATTCATCAGTATACAGAATGATAAAATGTCATCCTCAGCGCAAGCGGTGGGTGACAGCTATAAAAATGCGCTGATGGTTCTCGCTACGATCATAATCATCAGTGCGCTAGCTGGGCTGATTATTGCTTCACTGATCACCCGCAGCGTAACTCAGCCTATACAAGAAGCACTGGGTGTGGCCGAAAATGTCGCGAAAGGCGATCTGACCTCTGAAATTTATACCAATCGTAAAGATGAAACCGGTCAACTGTTATCTGCCTTGAATAATATGAACAGTAGCTTAAGGCAGATTGTCAGTCAGGTGCGCGATGGCGCAGAAACGATCTCCAGCGCGGCATCGCAAATTGCCGCGGGGAATCAGGATTTGTCTGCCCGAACGGAAGAACAGGCAAGTTCGCTGGAAGAAACGGCGTCATCGATGGAACAATTGACGTCGACGATAAGAAATACCGCAGATAATACGACGCAGGCAACAGACCTTGCGGCCAGTGCTTCTGAAACAGTGAAAAAAAGCGGTGCCATGATGGAAACGGTAACGCAGGAAATGCGCGGTATCCGCGATTCGTCACAGCGTATGGCGGAAATTATTGGCGTGATTGATGGCATTGCATTCCAAACTAATATTCTGGCGCTGAATGCAGCTGTTGAAGCGGCACGAGCGGGTGAACAGGGGAGAGGGTTTGCCGTTGTCGCCAGCGAGGTCCGAGCGTTGGCTCAGCGCAGCGCTACGGCGGCAAAAGAAATCAAAGAGCTTATCGATGATTCGTTCAAGAAAGTACAGGACGGCATGGGGCTGGTAGAAAAAACTGGCGTCACGATGAACTCACTGGTGATGAATGTGCAGGGCGTAACGGGAATCATCAGCGAAATTGCGCAGGCCAGTCGTGAGCAAAGTGATGGAATCAATCAGATCAACCTGGCCGTTGGGCAAATTGATACCACAACTCAGCAAAACGCCGCATTGGTTGAAGAATCTGCCGCCGCTGCGCTCTCTTTACAAGATCAGGCAAATAGCCTCACGCGTACGGTCAGCGTATTCAATCTTGGCGCATCGTATAAAAGCGCTGCGTTAAGTAGAAAAGCAGAAGCGCCTGCACTGGCTGCACCTAAAAGTGCCCGTGCGGAAAAAACGTCTGCTAAAGGTGAATTGGCGGATTGGACGACGTTCTAACGTCTTGTCGTTAACCTTTATATTGCTGATTGACCGCCATTATGTTGCACAAATTGTGTAGCACAATGGCGGTTTTCTATTGGCGAGTCGAACGATAATGGCAGTATGGTAATCAGCTTTTAGCGATAGTTTGCTTAGGATGGTTCATATACCACCGAACAACGTCAATCAGCAGGAAGATGAGCAGGCTGACCCCCATGACGGGCAAGCTCACGGCCAGCAGTAGCGTAATAAGCGCAATCAACACACGCTGAAATACAGGAACCACTAACCATGCTGCCATCAACGTGTTGACCGGATTAGCGTCATGGCGAGATTTTGGACGACGTATCCACCACATCCGATAACCCCACACAATCATCGTACAGAGCCCAAGACCAAACGCCGCGAGGATGAGTTGGTTTGGCAAACCGAATAACACGCCCATGTGGGCATCCACTCCCCAGCGGGTGAGCTTGGCGGCAAGCGGGAAGGTGTTGAAATCGGTTTTGTCTACAATCTCAAGCGTATCAGGGTTAACCGACACGGCATCAACCTGCGTTGGCCAGGAACGATCGAGCTCAGTAACGGTCCAGGCACGGTGCGGCTTGGTGGCAGGGCGGATTTCGATTTTATTGGCATCAATCCCAGCATGGCGTGCGGTAGCCAACACCTCATCAAATAATGCGGGTGAAGAAGCGTCGACATCCCCCATTGGCATCGACGCATGGTGCTCCGCGTGCTCATCCGTAGTCATCGTCATATCGTGACCGTGCATCATGTCGTGATGAGACATCGGTGTGGGCAACTGTGTGTTCACCGATGGGGTTTGCCATCCTAGTGCAGTACGCGCGACAGAAATGTTGCTTCCCGCCCATTGCGACCAGGTTAACCCCGTGACGGAGAAAAAGAGCAAACCCAGCACAAGGGTCAGTCCCATTGTGGCGTGCCAGTGGCGTAAACGCTGCGTCTTGGCTGCCGTCGTCTGGCTATTTTTTAATTTCCGCCGTTTGGCCGCTGACGACAGATGTCGGGTTGACCACCAGATGACAAGGCCGCCCAGTGCTGCAACCCACAGCCAGGATGCTGCCAGCTCGCTGTAATTACGCCCGATATCGCCTAACAGCAGCCCGCGATGCAGGTAATCAAGCCAGGTACGGAACGGCAGGATGCCGCTAGTACCGTAAACGATCTCGTTGCCGCGATTTTCCAGCGAAACAGGATCGATGAAAACGGCGCGGCTTTCCGATGGTCCCAATTCAGGCAAGGCAAACATGACGCGGGTGGTTTCTCCCGCGGCAGGCGCAGGGCGTATCGCCAGTAATTTTGCATCCTGACGGTGAGCGAGTCCCGCCTGTGCAGCATGGATTTGCTCAGCCAGAGAGTGCGGCGTGCCCTGGCTTTCGGTGAAAAGTTGGTGTGAATACTGACGGTTTTCAATCTGCGGCGTCAGGACATACAGCGTCCCTGTCAGGGCAGCGACAAAAATAAAAGGACCGACAAAAATACCGATATAAAAATGAAGTCGGATGAACAGGGCAACGATTGCGGCACGCGGCGATACCTTATCCATCGCGTGTTTATCCGACGCAGTTTCTGCGGCTAGGCGCGTGCTGGAGGCAGTGGCTGATGCCTGATTAGGGTGTGACATAAAACCCTCTGAAATCACTGAGCAAAACAATGAGCAAACGCCACACCAGAAAGGGTATAGCGTGATGCGTTATAAATTCACATGAGCATGATGATGCGTGATTCAGAAAGGCGGGGCGCGGACTACAGGAGAAGCATAACGTTCAGGAAGGACAATGCGTGAAATAAAATGAATAACCAGCGTTTCCGATAAGGACGCCGCCAGTATGGGATTGGGAGAGCCCGTTGCGAACAACGCTGGCGTATACGAAAAGAGTACGCAATAACCGCAAGCAGCATGATCCATCATCATGGACGGTGATGAGGGGGAATGGTGTGATTGCGTCGCGTGATGCCCGGACATCTCATGTCCGGTATGATTATGATGCGGTTCGGTTATACTGTCGCGGGTGGACGCGGTTGTATCATGCGCGCTGGTCGTATGTGCCGTAGCACTATGTGTAGTAGAACCAAGCGTGCTTGTACCCTCTTCATGAGCATGGGCCCCATGAAGCACCAGTGTTTGTGAAATCACTGGGGCAATGAAGATGGTCAAAATAGCGAAGATGCCGACCCAGGCTGGGAAACTTCGCCGTCGTAGCGCGGACAAAAGCATAGCAGTCTTAATTCAACAATACCGGGTTCAGCCAAGGAGTGTACTTTACTTGTCCCTGCATTGTTACACAAATGTTTATACCCGACATACTGTAAGTGACATATGAAGCGCTGTTGCTATCCGTTCTGATTCCTATCAATGACACGTCAGGAAATTGCACGGGCGTAAACGGAATAATCCTACGCACGCGTAGGTCGATATTCGCTATAGTCCGTGGCTGTTTTCCATTTTTACAACCCGGTTTATCATGCTTTAGCGTGCTCGTTGTTTAAACGCTGACCTATTATGGTGAACAATATCTTTATCAAGTTGTGGGAAAGCTAACTTATCCATTAATATGGATTTTAGTTGATTGAAGCACACCAACAGGGGGAGCTGTGCTGGATAATAAATTTGGGTTTAAACAGCGGGTTGCTAGCCTTCGCTGGCTGTCCGCCGCCATTATGCTGTCTGTAAGCGCAGTGCCTGCTTGGGCATTTTCTATTGATGATGTGGCACAGCAGGCTGAAAAACTGGCACAAAAGGGTTTTGAAGCGCCGAAAAGTAATCTTCCTGCGCAATTTCGTGATATGAAATTTGCGGACTATCAGCAAATTCGTTTCAATAACGATAAGTCATACTGGAATAATGTACAGACGCCTTTCAAGCTCCAGTTTTACCATCAGGGGATGTATTTCGATACCCCAGTGAAAATTAATGAAGTCACGGCGACAACGGTTGATGAGATTAAATACTCTCCAGAGTACTTTGATTTTGGTTCCGTTAATCACGATCCTGAAGCTGTTAAAAATCTCGGCTTTGCTGGTTTTAAAGTTCTCTATCCGATCAATAAAGCAGATAAGAACGATGAAATTGTCAGTATGCTGGGTGCCAGCTATTTCCGTGTGGTAGGTAAAGGCCAGATTTATGGCTTATCCGCACGTGGTCTGGCTATCGATACCGCGTTGCCTTCTGGTGAAGAGTTCCCGCGTTTCCGTGAATTCTGGATTGAACGTCCAAAAGCGAATGATAAACACCTCGTGATTTATGCGCTGCTGGATTCGCCGCGTGCCGCAGGGGCTTACCGTTTTACCGTTTATCCGGGTCGTGACAGCGTCGTAGATGTTCAGGCTAAAGTCTTCCTGCGTGATAAAGTGGGCAAGCTGGGTATCGCTCCCCTGACCAGTATGTATCTGTTTGGGCCTAACCAGCCGTCACCGACGTTGAACTATCGTCCCGCGCTGAACGACTCTAACGGTTTGTCAATTCATGCTGGTAATGGCGAATGGATTTGGCGTCCGCTGAATAATCCTAAGCACCTGTCTGTGAGCACGTATGCGGTAGAGAACCCGAAAGGATTTGGTCTGCTGCAACGTGGCCGCGATTTCACTGCCTATGAAGATCTTGACGATCGTTACGATCTGCGCCCAAGCGGTTGGGTTGAGCCGAAAGGCGAGTGGGGCAAAGGAAAAGTTGAACTGGTTGAAATTCCTACTGCGGATGAAACCAACGACAACATCGTTGCCTTCTGGACGCCGGATGTGTTGCCAGAAACGGGCAAACCGCTGGATATTAAATATCGTCTGCACTTTACGCGCGACGAAGATCAACTGCATTCCCCGAATATTGCCTATGTTCAACAGACCCGTCGTTCTGCCGGTGATGTCAAACAATCTAACCTGATCCGCCAGCCTGACGGCACGATCGCTTATATTGTGGACTTTATTGGGCCGAATTTAAAAGAACTGGATGAGAACGCTCCGGTAGCTTCTCAGGTCAGCATTGGCGACAACGGCGAGATTGTAGAAAATAATGTTCGCTATAACCCGGTAACTCATGGCTGGCGTCTGACGCTGCGTTTGCGTGTGAAGGATGCGAAACAGCCGACTGAAATGAGAGCTGCGTTGGTTAATGGCGAGACGACATTGACTGAAACCTGGAGCAATCAGCTGCCTGCTAATGAATAAGTCAACTTCTTCTCTCGATTATATTGAGAAACTTCCTCTGCCTGCTCCGCAGGCAGAGGTTCTTCGCGAAAAATTACCGCAAGCGGCCTGGAACGATCAGGCCGTTTTGCATCAGGCTTTGTCTGAAGGCAGCCAGTCTGAAGGTAACCCGTCTGAGGGGGGCCAGACCAATGTTCAGGCAGAAGACGATGTTGCACTGCATTCCGTGCAGGCTCGTCTTGAAATGGCTTGGGCTGATGGTCTGGACAATGGTAAGCAGCTCGGCACAGACAGAGAAGGGCGGACGGCATTAAAAGCAATGCCTGTCATTACCCGTGCTTCTATGTTCCCTGATGTCTGGCGGACGAATCCACTGATCCGCTGGTGGGAAAGTCTGTTGGGCCGTACTGTGCCGCCTCGTCCTCATTACAGCCCAGAAGAGAAAATTTCCGAAAACCGCTGGCGTCTGGTGGGGACAATCCGCCGCTATATTCTGCTGGCGTTGACGCTGTTCCAGACGGCGATCGCAACCTGGTATATGAAAACCATTCTCCCTTATCAGGGATGGGCGCTGATCGATCCGTTTGAAATGGCGGGGCAGCCTTGGACGCGCTCCGTGATGCAACTGCTGCCTTATGTGCTGCAAAGCGGCATACTCGTTCTGTTCGCGGTGCTGTTCTGTTGGGTGTCAGCTGGGTTCTGGACCGCACTGATGGGGTTCCTGCAACTGCTGATTGGTCGAGACAAATACAGTATCTCTTCCACGACGGTAGGTAACGAGGCGCTGAATCCCGAGCATCGCACGGCGTTAATCATGCCGATTTGTAACGAAGACGTAGAACGCGTGTTTGCGGGATTGCGTGCGACGTATGAATCGGTTGAAGCGACGGGCAACCTTGAGCATTTCGATATTTACGTCCTGAGCGACAGTAACGATCCTGATATTTGTGTGGCAGAGCAAAAGGCCTGGATGGAGCTGTGTCGTGATGTTGGCGGAGCAGGGCGTATCTTCTATCGCCGTCGTCGTCGTCGCGTCAAACGTAAAAGCGGCAATATCGACGATTTCTGCCGCCGCTGGGGTAACCAGTACAGCTACATGGTGATTCTGGATGCCGATAGCGTGATGAGCGGTGAATGTCTGACGTCTCTGGTCAGACTGATGGAAGCGAATCCGAACGCCGGTATCATCCAGTCCTCGCCGAAAGCCTCTGGCATGGATACGCTGTACGCACGCTGCCAGCAGTTTGCAACGCGTGTCTATGGGCCGCTGTTCACCGCCGGTCTGCATTTTTGGCAGTTGGGTGAGTCGCATTACTGGGGTCATAACGCGATTATCCGCGTTAAGCCGTTCATCGAGCACTGTGCTCTGGCACCGCTGCCGGGTGAAGGTTCGTTCGCCGGTGCAATTCTTTCTCACGACTTCGTTGAAGCTGCGCTGATGCGTCGTGCAGGATGGGGCGTGTGGATCGCATATGATCTGCCGGGAAGCTATGAAGAGCTGCCGCCTAACCTGCTGGATGAATTGAAACGTGACCGCCGTTGGTGCCATGGTAACCTGATGAATTTCCGGTTGTTCCTGGTTAAAGGTATGCATCCGGTTCACCGTGCTGTTTTCCTTACTGGTGTGATGTCTTATCTGTCAGCACCGCTGTGGTTTATGTTCTTGGTGCTCTCTACAGCCTTACAGGTTGTGCATACGCTGATGGAACCACAGTACTTCTTGCAGCCTCGACAGCTGTTCCCCGTCTGGCCACAATGGCGGCCGGAACTGGCTATTGCGCTCTTCTCGACGACATTGGTCTTACTGTTCTTGCCAAAGCTGTTGAGCGTGATTCTGGTATGGGCGAAAGGGGCAAAAGAGTACGGTGGCGCTTTCCGGGTATTCCTTTCTCTGTTGCTGGAAATGTTGTTCTCGGTTCTGCTGGCACCGGTTCGTATGTTGTTCCATACGGTGTTTGTTGTCAGTGCATTTCTTGGCTGGTCGGTGCAGTGGAATTCTCCACAGCGTGACGACGATGCGACCCCGTGGAGTGAAGCGTTTGTGCGCCACGGTTCTCAGTTGATTCTGGGTCTGGTCTGGGCGATTGGCATGGCATGGTTGGATCTGCGTTTCTTGTGGTGGCTGTCGCCGATTGTCTTCTCGCTGATTCTGTCGCCGTTTGTATCGGTTTACTCGAGCCGTGCAGCGTTGGGGTTGGGGTGTAAGCGTGCGAAGCTGTTGATGATACCAGAAGAGTTTAATCCGCCACGTGAATTGGTCGCTACGGATGAATATTGCCGGTTGAACCACCAGCGTAGACTCGATAACGGGTTTATGCAGGCCGTCTTTGATCCGTCAGTTAATGCCCTTGCCAGTGCAATGGCGACGGCGCGTCACCGCTTCAGCCGCGCGATTGAAGATGTACGTGAGCAGAATGTGCGTGATGCTTTGAATCGCAAGCCGGAAGAGGTGACCAATAACCAGCGTCTGGCATTGCTTAGCGATCCCGTTACGATCTCGCGCTTGCACTACCATGTGTGGCAAAAACCGGAAGCGTATGCTGCATGGGTTGAGTCTTACCAAAAACTGTCCGCACCTCATATCAAAAGCTAACTGCTTGTAGTGTAGAAAATTAGTGGTGTGAAAGATAAAGCAACGGCAATCCATCGCCGTTGCTTTTTTTTCGTCTGTCATAAGGTGTCGCAATTCCTGAAACTACAGGGGGGCATGTTAATAAAGGGGCGGTTCGCCTTCCGGACGGGTTTTGAAACGGCGGTGCAGCCACATGTATTGATCCGGTGCGAGCAGAATGTTCTTTTCAACGACCTTGTTCATCCAGGCTGCGGTCACGGTTTCATTATCTATAGGCGCTCCCTGTTCAGCAGGCTGAATCAGCAGCTCATAACCTTTTCCTTCGGGCAGCCGGCGTGGCACAAATGGGATGATTGCCGGATGTGCTGTTTTTATCAGCATATAGCTCCCGCGGGTTGTTGCTGCGGTGTTTACGGCAAACAGTGGGGCGAATACGCTGCTGCGTGGACCATAATCATGATCTGGGGCATACCAGATGATGTCCCCCTGTTTGAGGGCGCGAATCATGCCCTTAAGATCTTTCCGATCCAGCATGGATTTATTGGAGCGCAGCCTTCCCCACGTCTGTAACCAGTCAATCAGCTTGTTATCATTTGGACGATACACGCCGATTCCCGGATTGTGCATACCAAAAACGCGTGCACCGAGCTCCAATGTTAAAAAATGCAGCCCGATAAGCAATACACCTTGCTCCCGTTCGTTCTCAGGGCGTATATGCTCAAGGCCTGTTACCGTAAACCAGCGTTCGAGACGCCAATTCGGCCAAAACCAGGCCATACCTGTTTCAACTACGCCCATGCCGACCGATTCGAAATTCTTCCTGACTAATTCATCACGCTCAGCCTGTGGCATATCGGGGAAACACAGTTCAAGGTTGCGAGCGGCAATCTTGACGCGTTTTTGCAGCAGGCGCATAGCCAGATAGCCGAGCGCGGTACCGATACGATAAATAGCGGGGTAGGGCAGCAAGACGATAAGGTAAAGAATACCGATGCCCAACCAGGTGGGCCAGTAGCGCGGATGTAGCAATGAACGATTAAAAGAAGGGATTTGTGTCATGGCCTCAGTATCAATATTTTGGTGCTGGTCAGCACGCGAACCGTTAAAAAGAATCGGGTTAATGGTTAACTGCAAGATAGATTATTGCGGTGCTTTGCCAATAAAACAAACTATTACTGTCTTATTGACTGATTTTTATACAGAAAGCGGCAATAATCGTACCATCTCCAGAGAATGATTTTTGACTTTTGGTGACATAGAGCATGGTGAAACGGGGAAGAGGCGACCCTGAAAGGATCGCCTGACACACCATGTTTATCGTTACTGTTTGAAAATGCCTCTGGCGTAGCGTGGTTCACTACGCCAGTACTGTGCAGGGGCGGAGACCTGTGCGCCTAGTCTGGCGGCCGCATGCCACGGCCAGCGAGGATCGAAGAGTATCGCGCGAGCCAGCCCGATAGCGTCTGCCTCACCGGTTGCAACGATCGCTTCTGCCTGTTCCGGCTCGGTTATCAATCCAACGGCGATGGTCGTAATACCAACCTCTTGCTTAATCCGCTGCGCATACGGTACCTGATAATTAGGCGCAGGATGAATCTGTTGCAACGGCGATAGCCCGCCGCTGGAGACATGGATGAAATCGCAGCCTAATTCGTGCAGTGCTTTACTGAGCTGTACGGACTGTTCCAGATCCCAGCCTCCTTCCACACCATCTGTCGCAGAAATGCGCACACCAACGGCTTTATGTTCAGGAAAAACGTCGCGTATCGCACGGTAAATTTCAGTGACCAGACGCATCCGATTTTGAAGCGAACCGCCATAGCCATCTGTGCGCTGATTTGTCAGCGGTGAAAGGAACTGGTGCAGCAAATAGCCGTGAGCAGCGTGAATCTCTATCAGATCAAAGCCCAGACGGTCCGCACGTTTGGCAGAGTCAACGAACGCGTCAATTAGCGCACGGATTTGCGGTTCTGACATGGCCTTTGGTGTTGCATCGCTCACGTTGTAAGGAACAGCTGATGGCGCAATAGTCTGCCAACCCCCCTGTTCTGGGTGCAGAAATGCCCGTCCGCTCCACGGAACGCCCGTTGAGGCTTTGCGGCCTGCGTGCCCCAACTGTATGCCGAGGGGGATGTCAGAATAGGTTTTGACAGACTGAATCACGCTGGTAAGGGCTTGTTCGGTTGCGTCATCCCACAAACCAAGGTCGTGCGGGGAGATCCTACCTTCTGGCGAAACTGCGGTCGCCTCAATAATAAGTAGCCCAGCGCCAGAATGTGACAGGTTACCTAAATGCATCGTATGCCAGGCTGTCGCCTTGCCATCCTCAGCTGAATACTGACACATGGGGGCAATGATGATTCGGTTGGGCAGTTCGAGTTTACCAAGCGATACGGGGGAGAAAAGCTGGCTCATAATGACAGATCCTTCGATGATGATACTTCATGAACGCGAAAATGAATCCCAGAGGTCATTGGCTTACGGTAGATCACTCTTTCTCGTTGCGCTATTCATTTCATGCCCTGACAGCCTCAACGCTATCAGGTATGATGCCGACGATTCGATGTATCGAGCTATAGCTTGATATTGAACGTCACACGCTAACCTCAATGAAGACAGGAACGTACACCATGCCAGTGTTACATAACCGAATTTCTAATGAGGAACTGAAGGCACGTATGCTTGCGGAAACCGAGCCGCGTACCACAGTTTCCTTCTATAAATATTTTACGATTGACGATCCAAAAGCATTTCGCGATCGCCTGTATATTCAGCTTGAGCAATACAAGGTCTTTGGACGTATTTATATTGCCACTGAAGGGATTAACGCTCAAATCAGCGTGCCCAATAATCAGTTCGATACCTTTAAAGCTGCATTGTTCAGTGCGCATCCGGCACTCGATCAGATTCGCTTAAATGTCGCTCTGGAAGATGACGGGAAATCGTTCTGGGTATTGCGTATGAAAGTACGCGAACGGATTGTTGCCGATGGCATTGACGATCCTACCTTTAACCCCGCGAATGTTGGGCAATACCTGAAAGCCGATCAGGTTAATGCGATGGCTGACGATCCTGATACCGTGTTTGTCGATATGCGTAATCATTACGAATATGAAGTCGGACATTTCGAGAATGCACTGGAAGTGCCGTCGGATACGTTTCGTGAGCAGTTGCCGATGGCAGTTGAAATGCTGGACGAGGTGCGTGATAAAAATATTGTCATGTACTGCACGGGCGGTATTCGTTGCGAGAAGGCCAGCGCTTACATGCTGCATCACGGCTTTAAGAACGTGTATCACGTCGAGGGTGGCATTATCGAGTATACGCGTCAGGCTAAAGCTCAGGGCTTACCGCTGAAGTTTATCGGCAAGAATTTCGTGTTTGATGAACGGATGGGGGAGCGTATCTCTGATGATGTTATCGCGCATTGCCATCAGTGCGGAGCGTCGTGTGATAGCCACACTAACTGCCGTAATGAAGGGTGCCATCTTCTGTTTATCCAATGCCCGAGTTGTGCCGCAAAATACGAAGGTTGCTGTAGCACGCAGTGTCAGGATGAAACGAAACTGCCATTGGAAGAGCAGAGAGCGATACGCAGCGGGCGTGAAAATGGGATGAAGATCTTCAATAAATCCAAAGGATTGTTGCAGTCAACGTTGCACATTCCTGCACCGGTAGCGAAAGACAAGGCTGAATAGCGAACGGCTCATCGTGCAATAAAAAGCCCTTTCCAACGGAAAGGGCTGTGTACTGTTGATGCGTGGTGCCGCCTTATTTCTGGCGAACGCCTTCAACGGCAATAATCAGTTCTACATCCTGTGAAGCTGGACCCAAATCGGTCGTGATGTTGAAGTCTTTCAGCTTGATAGTACCTTCGGCTTGAAATCCTGCACGATAGTTACCCCATGGGTCATCACCCTGACCGATGAGTTTGGCATCCAGCTTAACGGGTTTGGTGACGCCATTTAAGGTTAGGTTACCGGTAATATCGTAGTCTTCACCGTCTTTCTTCACTTCAGTGGATGTAAACGTTGCCTGCGGATGCTTGGTAACGTTTAAAAATTCAGCACTGCGAAGGTGCTTGTCACGTTCAGCGTGGTTAGTGTCAACGCTGTTGGTGTTGATAGTGACATTCACTTTATCCGCTGATGGGTTTTTCTCATCAAAGGTAAAAGCGCCATCGAAGTCGTTAAAGCTGCCGTAAAGCCAGCTATAACCGAGGTGTTTAATGCGGAATTCAATAAACGCGTGCTGGCCTTCTTTATCGAACTTGTACTCTGCTGCCAGTGCAGAACCGGCAGAGGCAAGCATGGATACTGCGGTCAGGCTCAGTAGTGTTTTCTTCAGCATTGGTATTTCTCCATAAATCCAAAAAGTTAAGGAACGTTGCGACCCAACATCCGTTTCAACGTGTTATCACCATCGATAAAGTGGTGTTTTAATGCGGCTAAACCGTGCAGCGCTGATAAGGCAACCACCGCCCATGCGAGATAAAGATGCACGTCGCCTGCTATATCGGCCTGATCCGTCAAGCCGCTGACAATGGCCGGAACAGAAAACCAGCCAAAAACTGAGATGGAATGCCCTTCGGCAGTGGAAATGAGATATCCACTAATGAGAATGGCGAAAAGAATGACATAAAGCGCAATATGAGCCAGCGTCGCGCTGACGCGGGTTAATGTGGAATAGCTTTTCAACGGCGGAGGCGGTGGGGAGATAAAACGCCACACCACGCGAAAGATTAAAATAGCAAAGAACAGCACGCCAATGGCTTTGTGAATCTCTGGGGCACGGTGATACCAAATATTGTAGTACCCTAATGTGACCATCCACAGCCCTAAAGCGAACATGCCATAAACGGTTAACGCTGCAATCCAGTGCAAAAGAATGCTGATATGGCCATAACGAGAAGAGGTATTACGCCAAAGCATGGTGATAGCTCCTTATCAGATCGGTAACGTAGTCAATCCGGCGAAATTTAACAGGAAGAAACATAAAATCAATATAAACTTTCAAATTGCAACATTATCATAAAGATGAGCAATTTTTTTGAATTTAAATTCATAATTTATTCAGTTTGGTTATGGAAGTTCTTTACTAGAAATAGATATTTCTAATGGCTGTTTTCAGGCGAAGGATGAATAAAGACGACGGTGAAATAAATTAATGGCACTGGAAAGGGACTCTATTAGTTGAATAATGATGTAGCAGGTGATTATTAGCATCAGGGCGGTGATAGTATAAAAACAGATAGGCACGAATTAATTTATTGACGGATATAAAAAGAAATGAGAATAGCCCTAAAATAACAACACCGCCCTATTGGCGGTGTTGTTATTTTAGGAAAGTCAATGGGTATTGAATATAATATTAATAACGTTATCAATTACTAATGTTTTCGGTAATCACTGGCGTCACAGTCTGTAGATTCGATTTTTGCAATACCGGCTTCAAGTATGTGTATCAGTTGCCTTGCAACATCGGTCGTTAGCCAAAGCGTCCGGTCTACATGTGCTTCATCTGGTGCTTGGTCCGAGGTGGATAAGTAGTGCAAACGGATCATCATGGCGTCATAACTGTCAACGGTGCTGATGTCCCAACCTACAAGAGGATGTGTCTGAATAACTTCATTTTCTCTATCCATAAATACCCCTTTATTGACTAGTTACTAACATGAGTGACTAACGAGGCTTCTGGTGGTTCATTATTTTTAAATGAACATTATCAGTATACTGCTGCTTATTTAATTTATGGGAAATATTTTCAATTTTTCGTAAAAAAGATTACACAGACAGGTGTGGCTAAGGGATAGGTGGTGCGTTAGATG
The DNA here is from genome assembly GCF_009931295.1 of Pectobacterium odoriferum. Taxonomy (NCBI): domain Bacteria; kingdom Pseudomonadati; phylum Pseudomonadota; class Gammaproteobacteria; order Enterobacterales; family Pectobacteriaceae; genus Pectobacterium; species Pectobacterium odoriferum. The sequence goes on from NZ_CP034938.1 coordinate 2,010,169, forward strand.
AAATATCGGGACGAATAGGCTTTCATCCCGAAGGTGTTGTTAACAGGGGCGGCAGAGCATTATTCCACACCAAATCCTGCATTTTTCTCCAATGCGGCAGCAAGTCGAGCAAGGTATTTCTTCATCGCTGGATCCCGATTCTCATTTTGAGACTCGAGTGCCAGATTGTGAATCATCAGCTTGTTTGCTTTTTCATCAAGGCAGAACGCCAGGGACGAAAAGGCAAGTTCCAGAGCGTCGATCTTGCGTTGTTGCTCGCCAATCAGCTCCAGCAGTTCCCCAAATGTCATTGCCTCTTCTGGTTTTTCTACCGTCATAACAGATACCCTCGGTCATAGCACATGGCGAATTGCCGCTTTAAACTGCCATTACAGCCTATATCTTCGTTATTTTTCAAGCTTTAGATTACTCTGCGGTAAACCAGTCGTCGGCGCTTTCCCACGTTTCCTGCAAGATTTCAGAGATACGATCTTTGTCCTCTTTGCCACCCCCCATGACTGTCAGGTTATTTGCGGATGCATAACGAACCTGAATGGGCGTGTCGGGATAAATTTTATGAATACGCTTTTCCAGCTCATGCCTGAGTGCGTCGACTGCACCAGCGGGTAAAGGCGTTGTCTTTGCAAGAGTGATTTCTACGCGCATGCTGACCTCCAAACTTTAAACTGTTTATTTATACAGTTATTGCAAGTGGAGAACAAGACACGCAATAAAATTTAGCCCATCGGCATAGTGCGGATGGGCTTGTCGATTAACGGACTGACCAGTTGAGGCTTTGTCCGGCTAGGAAGGGGATTAGCGACTCGTCGCCGAGAGCGATTTCTTCGGGGAACGTGACGGTTTCACGATGAAGCTCAATCAAGCTGTCGTTCACCGGCAGGCCATAAAAACGTGGGCCGTTCAGGGAACAGAATGCTTCGAGTTTATCCAGCGCGTTCATTTCTTCAAAAACGGTGGCGTAGGTACTTAATGCCGCCTGGGCATTGAACACACCGGCACAGCCGCAGCTGGACTCTTTTCTGTGTTTTGCATGGGGCGCGGAGTCAGTGCCGAGGAAAAGTCGGTCGCAGCCGCTAGCAACCGCTTCACGTAGCGCCTGCTGATGCGTATTGCGTTTTAAGATCGGCAGGCAATATAGGTGAGGGCGAACGCCACCAACCAGCATATGATTACGGTTAAACATCAGATGCTGCGGTGTAATGGTTGCGGCGAGATAATCATTACCTTCAACAACATACTGCGCGGCTTCTTTCGTCGTAATGTGCTCAAGGACGACCTTCAGCTCAGGGAACTGTTTGCGTAATGGTTCCAGCACGGTTTCGATGAAGCGCGCTTCCCGATCGAAAATATCAACGGCAGAGTCGGTAACTTCACCGTGGATGAGTAACGGCATGCCAATTTTCTGCATTTGTTCCAGAATGCCAGAAATATTGGCGACGCTGGTGACCCCATGGCTGGAGTTCGTTGTCGCATTGGCTGGATAGAGTTTGGCTGCGGTAAAGACACCTTGCTCAAAGCCACTCACGACTTCGTTGGCATCAAGCGCATCGGTCAGGTAGCACGTCATCAGCGGATGAAAATCATCACCCTGCGGGACCGCGGCTAAAATACGCTGACGATACGCGATAGCGCTGGCTACGCTGGTAATCGGCGGCGTCAGGTTAGGCATAACAATCGCACGGCCAAAGAAACGGCTGGTATAGGGTAGAACGGTTTCCAGCATCTGATCGTCACGCAGGTGAATGTGCCAATCGTCAGGGCGACGGATTTTAAGAATAGTGGGCTGTGCGGTCATGGAATTGCGCTCCGGCGGTCAGTAGAAAAACATCGTCTTTCGGTTGGTTTTGGGACTGATACGGCGGGGGATAAGGATAAGCGTAAAGCTATTTGAATGCATCCGTTTGTTGATGAATGCTTGAAATTAACCGTGGATTGGCATCTGATAGCATTATCTTTTCATTGATAAAAAAGGGATGTATATGGAAATTCGTATTGTTGCCACTATTCAGGCAAAGGCTGAGTTCATTGCTGATGTTACCGCAACGCTAAAGCGCGTGGTATCACCTAGCCGACAGGAAGCGGGCAATGCGCAGTATGATCTGCATGAAGTCGTGGATAAACCCGGCTCGTTTGTGTTCTTCGAACGCTGGAAGGATCGTGATGCTGTGGCATCACATGAGCAGAGTGAGCACTTTAAACGCTTCTTGGTGGAACTGGATGGCAAAACAGATAGTGTAGATATCAAACTATTGAATTTTTTAGGCTAAAAAATAGTTGTGCATAAAAAAACACCCGCCAATTGGCGGGTGTTTGTCTATAGAAATCAGGATTACTCGCTGACCGGTGTAGGTTTGGTTGCTGGCGCTGTTGACTGGTTAACTGCGGCATGGCCGCCTGCCGAACCTTTTCCTGAGAACGGATAGGCCGGACGTACCCAATCACTGTGTCGAGCAGGCTCTGCACGGTATGCTGGCGCTGGCGCTTTAGTCATAGGCGCTGTCGCGTGGAGCTTATAACGAGGTTGCTCAGCAACGCTTGCTGCCTTTGTTACGCTCGATACAGATGTTACGCTCGATACAGACGCTTCCACAATCGGTTGTGCGCTGATAGCGGTTACCGGCTCATCCTGAACGCGTTGTGGCAGACTGGTTTCCTGTACTGCGGAAACCGCAGGGGTAGAAACCGGTTCTGCCACATCTGCTTTCTCAGTTGCATCAGCGATGCTATCCGCTTGCTTGTCTTCTACGACTGCTTCGGTAGCTACGTTTTCAGCCACTGCTTGTTCAGAAGCAACCGCGTCAACAGTTTCTTCAGCGACCTGAGTCTCCGCCGTATCAGCAACTTTTGCTTCTTCAACGGCATTCACGGCAACTGCAGCGATAGCATCGTCGATAGCGGTGTTTTCGGTAACTGGCTCGGCGACGCTTTCTTCGCCTCCGGTACTCACCTCGACATCCACTACATTGCTATCCTGGATAACGTCGGCAGATTGTGCTGTTGCGGTTACCGCGGCTTCTTCGTGAACTACTGTTTCTACCGCTTCAGTAATCGCAACGTTTTCAACCGTGTTGGATTCCACTGTGTCAGCTTGTACAGTCACTGCGGCTTCGACAACGGCAGGTAACAGCGGTGTTTCAATTGCTGCAACGTTCTCGTCCTGCTGTTGGCTTTCAACCGGCTGTGGCTGTGCAAGAGGATAGCTAACCCACACTTTTCCTGATGCCATTTCCGGAGAGGCGGCGGCAAATTCCAACTGCATTGGTGACTGAGATGGGTAACGCTCATCACGATAGCGGCGACGGCGCTGGCCGCTGACGCGAAGGTGACGTGGCGAACGACGTGAACGACGCGGCATACCGCCATTTTCGGCATTGGCACGATTAGCATCGTTTTGCTCGTTATCGGCCTCGTTAGTATCTACCGCAGCATCGCTTGGCTTGACGTAAGATTGAACCTGCTCAGATGGGGCAGCGACAGGCGCTGTGCTATCGGAGAGGGTATCTTGTTGAGCATCAGACTGAACGCGTACTTTCTGCGTCAACTGACGGCGCTGGCGACGTGGCATAACCTGAGTCGGTTTGTCCTCAACTGCATTGTCATCGGAATCATCAATAACTGGCTGTACTTTTGCCTCTGCCGGAGCCTGACGACGATCATCTTGACGACGGCGCTGGCGTTCAGCACGCGGCTCACGACGCGGTTGTTCTTCCGAACTGGATTTCTCCACATTTTCCGCAGCCCGAGTGTCAGTAACCGCATCCTCACTTTGTCGCTTATTACGGCGTTGATCATCACGCTGTTCACGATTGTCACGATTGTCACGATTGTCACGATTGTCACGATTGTCACGTGAGCCACGATCGCGGCGATTATTACCCTGACGGCGTGAGTTCCGACGTTCAGAACGCTGACCCTCAGTAGATTTCTCGTCTTCTGCTTTCTTATCGTCAGCAGCATCCACTGTTTTTTCAACAGGTTCAGAAGCGAATACGCCTTTCAAGGCACTGAGGAAACGGCTAAAGAGGCCCGGTTGAGCATCCTCTGTGGCTTTTGCTACAGCAGGAGCCGCTTTGGCAACTGGAGGCGTGGTTTCCTCTGGCATTTCAGCCATGCTAAACGTTGCTAAAGCGGGTTGCTCAGGCTGTTTACGCTCGATCGTTTGTTCGTCTTGCAACTGCTGCGTTTCCGTTTCCAAACGCTGAGGCAGCAAATAGCTGAGCGTTGGTTTCTCTTCGCCTTTACGGACGCGAACAACGGAGTAGTGCGGTGTCTGCATACCGTCGTGTGGCACGATGATCGCGCGCACGCCGCCTTGACGTTTCTCAATGGCGTTAACGGCGTCACGCTTCTCGTTCAGCAGATAAGAGGCAATCTGGACCGGAACAATCGCGTGGACTTCTTTGGTATTTTCTTTCAGCGCTTCTTCTTCAATCAGACGAAGAATAGACAGTGAAAGTGATTCATTGTCACGAATCGTGCCTGTGCCGCTACAGCGTGGGCAGACGTGGTGGCTGGATTCACCCAGTGAAGGGCTCAGACGCTGACGCGACATCTCCAGCAGACCGAAGCGGGAAATCCGACCGATCTGAATACGTGCACGATCCTGGCGCACGGAGTCACGCAGACGGTTTTCAACTTCACGCTGGTGACGAACCGGAGTCATATCGATGAAGTCGATAACGATCAGGCCACCGAGGTCACGCAGGCGCAACTGGCGGGCAATTTCGTCTGCGGCTTCAAGGTTGGTATTGAACGCGGTTTCTTCGATATCACCACCGCGCGTTGCACGGGCGGAGTTGATATCGATTGCGGTCAGCGCTTCGGTCGTATCGATAACGATAGAACCGCCGGACGGCAGGCGAACTTCACGCTGGAAAGCCGATTCGATCTGCGATTCGATCTGATAGTGGCTGAAAAGCGGAATTTCACCACTGTACAATTTGATTTTGCTGCTGAAGTCAGGGCGACCCAGCGCAGAAATATGTTCTTTCGCCAGATCGAGAATTTTTGGATTGTCGATCAGGATTTCGCCAATGTCTGGGCGTAGATAGTCGCGGAAAGCGCGGACGATCACGTTACTTTCCTGATGGATCAGGAACGGTGCAGGGCGGCCTTCGGCGGCTTTTTTGATCGCGTCCCAGTGTTTCAGACGGAAAGCCAGATCCCATTGCAGCGCTTCAGCGGATTTTCCCACACCAGCGGTACGAACAATAAGCCCCATACCATCGGGCAGTTGTAATGATCCCAACGCTTCTTTGAGCTCGGTACGATCGTCACCTTCGATTCGGCGTGAAATACCGCCCGCACGAGGGTTATTTGGCATTAAGACCAGATAGCTGCCTGCCAGACTGATAAAGGTGGTCAGTGCTGCGCCTTTGTTGCCACGCTCTTCTTTATCTACCTGAACAATGACTTCCTGACCTTCACGCAACACGTCTTTGATGTTAGGACGACCGTGGGAGGAATAGTTGTTAGGGAAGTATTCGCGGGCGATTTCTTTAAGAGGGAGGAAACCGTGTCTTTCAGCGCCGTAATCAACAAAAGCCGCTTCAAGACTAGGTTCGATACGAGTGATTTTACCTTTGTAGATATTTGCTTTCTTCTGCTCATGACCCGGACTTTCGATATCCAAATCATACAGTCGTTGACCATCAACCAAGGCAACACGCAACTCTTCCTGCTGAGTTGCGTTAATTAACATTCTTTTCATCTTCAACTTACTCGTTATTTTTACTTGCATTATTGATAGAGCTGCGGACAAAAGAACCGCATGACCGGAGTGAACCGATGGCCTCGTGGCTTATCGCAGGGACGTCAACCTCCCGGTTGTCGCCTGCATAGAGACGCATGTTTCGGTAGCCTGTGTTTCCTGATGGAAAACAGCGCATTTACTGAGGGAACAGCTTCTGAATTATGTCGCCAGATCTGATTCCATTTGCCGGCCAAGCTGCAATCCGCAGCCCGCTAACTGCTTGATTTCACATTACGTCTTACGCCATTGCTGCGTGTGTGCGTCATCAGGCAAATTTAATAATTTCGCAATTTCCCCTTGTTTTATCGGAAATCCGCGTGGGAAACGCAAAAGCATTATTCCACTGCTGATACCGTTATAGCAAGGTGACTTTGCCTGTCTGTATAAAGATAGTTCTGTTGTTATCACCAAAACAGACAGGGTTTGATGCTACAGCCCAACTCACCCGTCCACTTACTCGACAATGCAACAATATCTTCATAAGTCAGACACACAGTTAAGCACAGAAAAAGAAGTGGCGCTATCGGGTTGCTCTATTTAGAATCGCGCATCATGAAAACAGATAATCCTTCAGTACAATTTGTGACGATCTCCGCAGATGAAGCGGGGCAGCGCGTCGATAATTTTTTGCATACCCACTTAAAGGGTGTGCCTAAAAGCATGGTTTACCGCATCTTGCGAAAAGGTGAGGTAAGAATAAATAAGAAACGGGTCAAGCCTGAGTACAAATTGCTCGATGGCGATGTCATCCGTATTCCGCCTGTTCGACAGGCAGAACGCGATGAAACCCCTGTTTCTGCCAGTCTTGGCAAAGTGGCGGCGTTGGCCGAGTGCATTATTTATGAAGATGACTACCTGTTGGTTCTGAATAAGCCCTCGGGTACAGCCGTGCATGGCGGCAGTGGTCTGAGCTTCGGTGTGATTGAAGGGTTGCGTGCTTTACGCCCAGAAGCGCGTTTTCTGGAGTTAGTACACCGCCTCGATCGCGATACCTCGGGTGTTTTATTGGTCGCAAAAAAACGTTCGGCCTTACGTTCTCTGCATGAACAACTGCGACTGAAAGGCATGCAAAAAGACTATCTGGCGCTGGTTCGCGGCCAGTGGCAGTCTCACTGCAAGGTTGTTCAGGCACCGCTGTTGAAAAATATCCTGCAAAGCGGTGAACGTATCGTACGCGTAAACAGCGACGGTAAACCGTCAGAAACGCGCTTTAAAATAGAAGAGCGTTTTGAACACGCGACGTTGGTGCGGGCGAGCCCTGTTACCGGGCGTACGCATCAAATCCGTGTACACGCCCAGTATGCAGGGCATCCAATAGCATTCGATGACCGTTACGGCGATCGTGAATTCGACCAGCAACTAGCGGACACGGGCTTAAAACGTCTGTTCCTGCATGCGCAAGCGCTACGTTTTGAACATCCGAACACGGGCGAGACACTGAGAGTCGAAGCACCATTGGATAGCGGGCTGCGTCGCTGTCTGCAAGTGCTGCGCAAGACAAAAGCATAACCACGTATACCTCCTACCTGCTTTTATCTGCCGGGATAGCGCTTCATTAGGCTATCCCGATTTATTTCACATCGTCAGTGGGTTCACGCCTTCCTTTTGTAGCATCTGCGTTAGCGCGATAAGGGGTAATCCAATGAGCGTATTAGGATCGCGCCCGGATAGCCTTTCAAAGAGGGTAATGCCCAATCCTTCGCTTTTAAAACTGCCCGCGCAGTTCCACGGCTGCTCTTTCTCTAGATAACCATCAATTTCCGCTTCCGTTAACATACGGAAATGCACATCAAATGGCTCTGCGATGCTCTGCATTTCTTGGGTTGCACTATTGAAGAGCGCTAAACCCGTAAAGAAGGAAACACATTTTCCGCTGGCCTGCTGCAACTGCCGTGTTGCATTACCCTTACTATGTGGTTTTCCTGTTATGGCGTTCCCCAGCACGCAAACCTGATCGGAACCGATAATCAGGTTATTGGGGTAGTGCGCGGCCAGCGCTTTCGCTTTGCTTTCAGCAAGACGGATCACAAGATCGACGGCGTTTTCTCCGGGGCGAGGGGTTTCATCGATGTCTGGCGATGCGCAAACAAAAGGGATCGCGAGCTTTTCCAATAAGGCTCGACGGTAAGGTGAGGTTGAGGCGAGAACAATCTTCAGCATAATTTTTTGATAAACCGTAGCGTAATGATGAAAGGCATTTTAAACTGTGCGCCGCTCTGGAAGCGAATATTGGTGAAAGGTGGTGCATCACTGCCTTTTTCTTTGACTCTATGTCGTTACGACGTTAATATGCGCGCCCTATGCAAAAGGTAAAATTACCCTTAACCCTTGATGCGGTCCGCACTGCTCAGAAGCGTTTAGATTACGTTGGTGTCTATTCAGCTGAACAAGTAGAGCGTGTTGCCGAATCAGTGGTGAGTGTGGATAGTGATGTTCAGGCCTCTTTATCTTTCAATATTGATAATCAGCGTCTAGCGGTAATTGACGGTAACGTTGACGTTACGGTCACACTGATGTGTCAGCGTTGCGGAAAGCCGTTTGAACATCAAGTCCATGCGACATTCTGTTTTAGCCCGGTCGTCAATGATGAGCAGGCCGAAGCGTTACCGGAAGCGTATGAGCCGATCGGCGTTGATGAATTTGGCGAAGTCGATCTGCTGGCAATGATTGAAGATGAAATTATTCTGATGTTGCCTATCGCCCCGGTGCATGATTCTGAACACTGTGAAGTGTCCGAAGCGGATATGGTATTTGGTCAACTGCCTGCAGAGGCGGAAAAACCAAATCCGTTTGCCGTATTAGCCAGTTTAAAGCGTAAGTAATTAAGGAGTAAGGTCCATGGCCGTACAACAAAACAAACCTAGCCGTTCCAAACGTGGTATGCGTCGTTCACATGATGCGCTGACTACCGCTTCTGTATCCGTAGATAAAGTTTCTGGCGAAACTCACCTGCGTCACCACATCACTGCGGATGGTTACTACCGCGGTCGCAAGGTCATTGCTAAGTAATTCTTGCGAATTATTTGCAAGGCAATACCTTGACACGCCTAACACTGGCGTTAGATGCGATGGGCGGGGATTTTGGTCCCTGCGTAACAGTGCCTGCTGCATTGCAGGCACTGGCTTCTAATCCAGCTCTCAATTTGTTATTAGTCGGCGATCCTGCTGCGATTACTCCATTACTTGCCAAAGTCGATTCTGATTTACTTTCCCGCTTAGAAGTTGTTCCGGCGGAGTCGGTTATTGCTAGTGATGCGAGGCCGTCGCAGGCTATTCGTGCGAGCCGTGGTACCTCAATGCGCATAGCGCTTGAGTTGATTAAAGACGGTAGAGCACAGGCCTGTGTAAGTGCTGGCAACACGGGTGCGCTTATGGGGCTGGCCAAGCTCCTGATTAAGCCACTGGAAGGCATTGAGCGACCCGCATTGGTGTCAGTATTACCTCACCAGCAACATGGAAAAACAGTCGTGTTGGATCTGGGGGCGAATGTTGACTGTGACAGCACGATGCTGGTGCAGTTTGCCGTGATGGGCTCAGTGATGGCAGAAGAAGTGCTGGGGCTGACAAATCCTCGGGTCGCGTTGTTGAATATCGGTGAAGAAGAAAGCAAAGGGCTGAGCACTATCCGTGAAGCAGCGGCACAGCTAAAAGAGTCACCATCAATAAATTATATCGGTTATCTGGAAGGCAACGATCTGCTGACTGGAAAAACGGATGTGATGGTCTGTGACGGCTTTGTGGGTAATGTCACACTGAAAACGGTGGAAGGCGTGGTAAGGATGTTCCTGTCACTGCTGAAATCTCCAGCTTCAGGCCCAGGACAAAAACAAAAGCGATCCTGGTGGTTGAAATGGCTAGGGCGTTTGCTACAAAAACGCTTATCAAAGCGTTTCGGTCATTTGAATCCCGATCAATATAATGGCGCATGCCTGCTAGGATTACGGGGAACTGTAATCAAAAGCCATGGTGCAGCAAACCAGAGAGCGTTTGCTGTTGCTATTGAACAGGCAATGCAGACGGTACGGCGGCAGCTTCCCGAGCGGATTGCCACTCGTCTAGAAGCGGTATTACCCAAGAGTGACTAAGCGTACATGTATACAAAAATAATCGGAACGGGCAGCTACCTGCCTGAAGAAATCAGGACGAACGCTGATTTAGAAAAGATGGTGGAAACGACGGACGAATGGATCGTCACACGTACTGGAATCCGTGAGCGCCGTATTGCCGCGCCGGATGAAAACGTAGCGACCATGGGATATCGGGCCGCGCAGAAAGCACTGGAAATGGCGAATGTCGATCCTTCTGACGTCGGTCTTCTGATTGTTGCTACAACATCATCAAGCCATGCTTTCCCTAGCTCGGCCTGCCAGGTTCAGCAACTGTTAGGGATCAAAGATACGATTGCCTTCGATCTGGCCGCTGCGTGTGCAGGTTTTACCTACGCGCTGAGCGTTGCCGATCAATATGTTAAAAGTGGTGCGGTGAAATACGCGCTGGTGATCGGCTCTGATACGTTGTCTCGTACATTGGATCCTGAAGATCGCGGCACGCTGATTCTGTTCGGTGATGGTGCGGGTGCCGTGCTGTTAACGCCGTCAGAGCAACCGGGTATTCTTTCTACCCATCTGCATGCCGATGGTCGTTATGGCGAACTGCTGACGTTGCCACATCAGGATCGTAACCACGCGGATACGCCTGCTTACCTGACGATGGCGGGTAATGAAGTCTTTAAAGTGGCAGTGACTGAACTGGCACATATCGTTGAAGAAACGCTGCAAGCGGCTCAACTGGATAAAAGTGAATTAGACTGGCTGGTGCCTCATCAGGCTAACCTGCGCATCATCAGCGCCACGGCGAAAAAGCTGGGTATGGGGATGGATAAGGTGGTTGTGACGCTAGATCGTCATGGTAATACCTCCGCAGCCTCTGTGCCTTCAGCGCTTGATGAAGCGGTACGCGATGGGCGTATTAAGCCAGGGCAACTGGTGCTGCTTGAAGCCTTCGGTGGCGGCTTTACCTGGGGTTCCGCGCTGGTTCGTTTTTAATTAAACAGGATTGTGATATGACGCAATTTGCAATGGTGTTTCCCGGTCAGGGATCGCAGACGGTAGGGATGTTGGCTGAACTTGCAGCAGAATACCCTATCGTCACCGAAACGTTTGCTCAGGCTTCTGAAGCGTTAGGTTATGACTTGTGGCAGCTTACCCAGCAAGGGCCGGCTGAAGAGTTGAATAAAACCTGGCAGACTCAGCCTGCGCTACTGACCGCTTCTGTTGCTATCTGGCGTGTCTGGCAGCAGCAGGGAGGAAAAACGCCTGCTCTGATGTCTGGTCATAGCCTCGGTGAATATTCTGCACTGGTCTGTGCTGGCGTTCTGGATTTCCAACAGGCCGTCCGTCTGGTTGAACTGCGTGGCAAACTGATGCAGGAAGCCGTGCCAGAAGGCACGGGTGCGATGTATGCCATTATCGGGCTTGATAACGAGGCCATTGCCAAGGCGTGTGAAGAATCCGCGCAGGGGCAAGTGGTCTCTCCGGTAAACTTCAATTCACCGGGTCAGGTGGTGATTGCGGGCAATAAAGATGCCGTTGAGCGTGCGGGTGCTGCGTGTAAAGCTGCGGGTGCGAAGCGTGCGCTGCCGCTGCCTGTCAGTGTACCGTCACACTGTGCATTGATGGAACCAGCAGCGAAAAAACTTGCTGTTGCGCTTGAGTCCGTGACGTTTAATTCTCCGGTCATCCCCGTTGTCAATAATGTTGACGCACGCATCGAAACCACACCGGAAGCTATTCGCGATGCACTGGTGCGCCAGCTTCATTGCCCGGTGCGCTGGACTGACTGTGTTGAATTTATGGCTTCTCAGGGCATTGAGTCGCTGTTAGAAGTCGGGCCGGGTAAAGTATTGACTGGCTTAACCAAACGAATCGTCGATACCCTGACAGCAGCTGCGGTGAACGATCCTGCTTCTCTCTCAGCGGCGATTGAGAAATAAGAACGGAGAATACAATGAGTTTTGAGGGGAAAATTGCACTGGTCACTGGTGCAAGCCGTGGTATTGGGCGTGCCATCGCCGAGACGTTGGTTGCCCGCGGGGCAAAAGTCATTGGTACCGCAACCAGCGAAAAAGGTGCTGAAGCCATTAGCGGCTGGCTGGGTGAGAACGGTAAAGGTTATATGCTGAATGTTGCCGATGCAGCATCAGTAGAAAGCGTATTAGCAGAAATTCGCGCAGAATTTGGGGAAGTTGATATTCTTATCAATAATGCGGGGATCACCCGTGATAACCTGCTGATGCGTATGAAAGATGATGAATGGCACGATATTCTGGATACCAATTTAACGTCGGTATTCCGCATGTCTAAAGCAGTGATGCGTGCCATGATGAAGAAACGTTTTGGCCGGATCATTACCATCGGTTCCGTTGTGGGAACGATGGGCAATGCAGGACAAGCTAACTACGCGGCCGCGAAGGCGGGACTGATTGGATTCAGTAAATCCCTCGCGCGTGAAGTGGCTTCTCGTGGTATTACGGTCAACGTCGTCGCGCCTGGTTTTATCGAAACAGATATGACTCAGGCATTGACAGAAGAACAGCGAGCAGGCATTTTGACGTCGGTTCCAGCTAACCGACTCGGTGATGCTAAAGAAATCGCCAGTGCTGTTGTATTTTTAGCCTCTGATGAAGCTGCTTACATTACTGGCGAAACATTGCATGTCAATGGCGGCATGTATATGATCTAAAAAGCTCGAAAACTATTTGCATTATTTGCGGTGATAACCGCAAAATAGCACAAAATCGTGGTTCGACCAGCCGAGATTTTGTTGCATCTTTTCAAACATTTTATACACTACGAAAACCATCGCGAAAGCGAGTTTTGATAGGAAATTTAAGAGTATGAGCACTATCGAAGAACGCGTTAAGAAAATCATCGTTGAACAGCTTGGTGTTAAGCAGGAAGAAGTCGTAAACAATGCTTCTTTCGTTGATGACCTCGGCGCTGATTCTCTTGACACTGTTGAGCTGGTAATGGCTCTGGAAGAAGAATTTGATACTGAGATTCCAGACGAAGAAGCTGAAAAAATCACGACTGTTCAAGCAGCCATTGATTTCATTCAGGCTAACCAGCAGTAAGCGAACATATCTAGGCGGTCATTCGACCGCCTAAGTTTTTTGTCCCGCAGTGTCTTTTTTCCCTCCCTGGAGGATAAGCGTGTCTAAGCGTCGAGTAGTTGTGACCGGACTGGGCATGTTATCTCCTGTCGGCAATACAGTTGAGTCTACCTGGAGTGCTCTTCTTGCCGGTCAGAGTGGTATCAGCCTGATCGACCATTTCGATACTAGTGCCTACGCAACGCGTTTTGCTGGCTTAGTAAAGAATTTTAATTCTGAGGAATTCATTTCGCGTAAAGAAGCTCGCAAAATGGATGCCTTTATTCAATACGGTGTTGCTGCTGGCGTTCAGGCCATGCAGGATTCCGGCTTGGAAGTAACGGAAGAGAACGCCCCGCGTATCGGTGCGGCGATTGGTTCTGGCATCGGCGGTCTGGGTCTTATTGAAGAGAACCACACTGCGCTGGTGAACGGTGGCCCGCGTAAAATCAGTCCGTTCTTCGTGCCGTCAACCATCGTCAATATGGTGGCTGGGCATCTTACTATCATGTACGGACTGCGTGGCCCGAGTATTTCTATCGCTACGGCCTGTACGTCTGGTGTGCATAACATTGGTCAAGCCGCTCGTATTATTGCTTACAACGATGCGGATGTGATGTTGGCCGGTGGTGCAGAAAAAGCCAGTACGCCATTGGGTGTCGGTGGATTCGGTGCCGCTCGTGCGTTGTCTACGCGTAATGACGATCCTCAGGCGGCAAGCCGTCCATGGGATAAAGACCGTGATGGCTTTGTACTGGGTGACGGTGCTGGCCTTATGGTACTGGAAGAGTATGAACACGCGAAAAAGCGCGGTGCGAAAATCTATGCAGAAATTGTTGGATTTGGCATGAGCAGCGATGCGTATCATATGACGTCTCCGCCGGAGAACGGCTCTGGTGCTGCGCTGGCGATGGAAAACGCGCTGCGTGATGCAGGTGTGTCAACCAGCCAGATCGGTTATATCAATGCGCATGGCACCTCTACGCCAGCGGGGGATAAAGCCGAAACGCAGGCAGTGAAATCCGTTTTTGGTGCGGACGCCAGCAGTGTGCTGGTGAGTTCGACAAAATCCATGACGGGTCACTTGCTCGGTGCGGCAGGCGCGGTAGAGTCAATTTTCAGTATTCTTGCTCTACGCGATCAGGCTGTTCCGCCAACGCTTAATCTGGACAATCCAGATGAAGGCTGCGATCTGGACTTCGTGCCGCATGAGGCGCGTCAGGTCAGCAACCTGGAATACGTACTCTGCAACTCTTTCGGCTTCGGTGGAACCAACGGTTCTCTGATCTTCCGTAAAGTTTGATTGCGATTGCGTCTTAAAAAAACCCGGTTTCCGGGTTTTTTTTTGCCTGCATAAAATCAGACACACCTGCTTGTCTGCAACGCCGCTTTGCTGGCAAGCTGACGACGATGAATGATGCGGAGCTTATTATGCTGTGGATTAATGGTCAGTTACAGGAACAGCTTTCGGTACTCGATCGGGGTACACAGTATGGCGACGGCTGTTTTACGACAGCCAGAGTATGCGATGGCGAAATTGTCTGGCTTGATCGACACGTCGCGCGTCTGCAACAGGCCGCTACGCGTTTATTGTTTCCGCTGCTTGATTGGGAAAGTCTGATCGCTGAAATGAAACAGGCAGCACTGGGGCGAGTGGACGGCGTAGTGAAAGTGATGCTCACGCGGGGTGCCGGTGGGCGTGGCTACAGTGCCCAAGGCTGCGCGCAGCCAACCCGCGTCGTCATGCAGGTAAGCTATCCTGCGCACTATGCCAGCTGGCGTGAGCAGGGCATTAGCCTGAATCTCAGCCCTGTGGCGCTAGCTAAAAATCCGCTGTTGGCGGGAATAAAACATCTGAATCGGCTCGAACAGGTGTTGATTCGCGCGCATCTTGACCAGACCTCAGCCGATGAGACCCTCGTGCTTGACACCTCTGGTGCGCTAGTGGAATGCTGTGCCGCGAATTTATTCTGGCGTAAAGGGCACCGGGTCTATACGCCGGATTTATCCCAGTCAGGCGTGGATGGCATTGCCCGGCAGCATATCATCGCCTTGCTGGCTGGTTCTGACTTCGATCTACAGATCGTCAGCGAACCCGTTGCTGCATTGGCCGATGCGGATGAAGTGCTGATTTGTAACGCATTAATGCCGATAGTCCCCGTGAATCAGGCACATGCCTGGCGTTACCACTCCCGAGATCTTTATCAATTCCTGAGTTCTGACTGCTAGTAGATGGTTGATTTATGAAGAAAAAGAAAGTTGGTTTGCTGATTATCGCTGCTGTTGTACTCATGTTGCTGGTAGCCTGGCAGAAAATGCAGCGTTTTGCTGATTCTCCATTGGCTATCGAAAAGGAAGCTATCTTTACGCTTCCTGCCGGTACGGGAAGGGAAGGGCTGGAAACGCTGCTTCTCGATCAGAAAATCATTACTGATGACACATTTTTTCCGTGGCTGCTGCGTTTTGAACCTGAGTTGGCAAAATTCAAAGCGGGTACGTATCGATTTACTTCGGGCATGACCGTGCGCGAGATGCTGGCGTTGTTGTCCAGCGGAAAAGAAGCGCAATTCTCCATCCGTTTTGTCGAAGGCTCACGCTTGAAAGAGTGGTTAACCACGCTGCAACAAGCGCCTTACATCAAGCATTCACTGGCCGATAAAACCGAACAGGACGTTGCCACCCAGTTGGAAATCAAAGATAAGACGAACCCAGAAGGCTGGTTTTATCCTGATACCTATTCATACACGGCCGGTACGAGCGATATCGCCCTGTTGCAGCGTGCGCATCAGCGCATGAAAAAAACGGTGGATGAGGTATGGAAAGGGCGAGAAGAAGGATTACCGTATAAGACACCGGATGAATTGCTGACGATGGCGTCAATCATTGAAAAAGAAACGGCGATCAATGAAGAACGTACTCAGGTTGCTTCCGTTTTTGTCAATCGCTTACGGCTTGGTATGCGTTTGCAGACTGACCCCACAGTGATTTATGGCATGGGCGACGACTATAAAGGCGTGATAACCCGTAAAGCATTAGACACGCCGACGCCTTACAATACGTATGTCATTTCCGGCCTGCCGCCGACGCCAATCGCGATGCCGGGGAAAGCCTCATTGGATGCGGCTGCGCACCCAGCCAAAACGTCATACCTGTATTTTGTGGCGGATGGAAAAGGCGGACACCGTTTTACCACTAACCTTGCAGACCATAATCGTGCTGTGAGGGTATACCGCTCAGCGTTAAAGGAACGGGATGAACAGTAAATTTATCGTCATTGAAGGATTGGAAGGTGCAGGGAAGACCACCGCACGTAATATCGTCGTGGAAACGCTGCGCTCACATGGTGTGAAAGATGTTGTGTTCACACGAGAGCCCGGTGGCACGCCGCTGGCGGAGAAGCTGCGAGAACTCATCAAGCAAGGTATGGCCGATGAGAAGGTCACGGACAAAGCGGAAGTCCTGATGTTATACGCGGCTAGGGTTCAACTGGTGGATAACGTCATCAAACCAGCGCTGGCGAATGGAAACTGGGTCATCGGCGATCGTCACGATCTCTCTTCACAGGCTTATCAGGGCGGTGGACGTGGGATCGACCAGCACCTGCTGCGCTCACTGCGCGATACTGTGCTCGGTGATTTTCGTCCTGACCTGACGCTCTATCTTGATTTGCCGCCAGCCATTGGCTTGCAGCGCGCGCGTCAGCGCGGCGAACTGGATAGAATCGAGCAGGAGTCGCTGGCTTTCTTTGACCGCACTCGCTCCCGCTATCAGGAACTGGCGGCGGAGGATGATAGTATCCTGACGATCGATGCCTCACAGTCTATTGATGCCGTTAGTGCGGATATTCAGGCGACGTTACAGCAATGGTTGCAACAACAAGGGTTGCAGCCTGTTGCGCAGGGGCAGGGCTGATGGATTGGTATCCGTGGCTGAATGCATCCTATCGGCAGCTTATCGGCCAATACCAAGTGGGCAGGGGGCATCATGCGCTGTTGCTGCATGCGCTGCCGGGAATGGGCGATGAATCGCTGATTTATGCGCTGAGTCGCTGGCTGATCTGCCAGCGGCCTGATGGAATGAAAAGCTGCGGCCAGTGTCACTCTTGTAACCTGATGACCGCAGGAACGCATCCGGACTGGCATGTGCTGAGCCCGGAGAAAGGCAAGCAAAGTCTGGGCGTCGATCCGGTGCGTGACGTCGTGGAAAAAGTGTATCAGCACTCCCGACAAGGCGGAGCAAAAGTGATTTGGCTGGCTGCCGCAGAGCAACTGACAGAAGCCGCTGCGAACGCACTGCTGAAAACGCTGGAAGAACCACCGCAGAATACCTTCTTTTTATTTGGCTGCCGTGAACCAGCCCGGCTATTGGCTACGTTGCGCAGCCGTTGTTTGTATCACTATCTGGATGTCCCGAGTGAGACGCAGAGCGTGCTGTGGCTGAATGCTCGCCATCGCCATGACAGCAAGGCATTGCGCACGGCATTAAGATTACAATCGGGCGCGCCGCTAGCCGCTGAGGCATTATTGCAGCCAGAGCGTTGGAAGCAACGTAGCGTGCTGTGCCAGGCGTTTTCTGCTGCGCTGATTTCACGGGATCAGCTCTCGTTGCTGCCACAGCTAAATCATGACGATGCGGATGTTCGTATTCACTGGTTGGCCGCGCTACTACTTGATGCCATGAAATGGCAGCAGGGGGCAAGCGAGCATTGGGTGAATCAAGATCAGATCGAATTGGTCGAGCGTCTGGCGCGCGAGCCTTCCGCACATTTGCAGTATGAGTTGCAACAGTGGCTGGCTTGTCGGCAAAAATTGCTGACCGTCACGGGTGTAAACCGTGAGCTGCTGCTGACGGAACGCCTGCTTGATGGAGAGCGCACGCTTGCTTCATCAGTTAAGTGTGAGAGCCATCCTTTTTCTGTTTAATTACTATCGAGTAAATATCATGTTGTTAGTGGATTCCCACTGTCATCTTGACGGTTTGGATTATGAGTCATTGCATAAAGATGTCTCCGATGTGCTGGATAAAGCGAAACGTCGTGATGTCGGCTTCCTTCTGGCGGTGGCGACAACACTGCCCGGCTATCGTGCCATGGTGGAGTTAATCGGTGAGCGCGATAATGTGGCCTTTTCCTGCGGCGTTCATCCGCTCAATCAGGAAGCCCCTTATGATTATGCCGAGCTGCGTGAGCTAGCCAGCGCCAGCCGTGTGGTGGCGATGGGGGAGACGGGTCTGGACTATTTCTATCAGCAGGAGACGAAAGCCCAGCAGCAAGCGTCGTTTTGCGAACACATTCGTATTGGCAATGACCTGAACAAGCCGGTCATCGTGCATACGCGTGCTGCCCGTGAAGATACGTTGGCAATTCTGCGTGACGAGCAGGCAGAGAAATGTAGCGGTGTTCTGCACTGCTTTACGGAAGATTTGATCACGGCAAAAGCGCTGCTGGACATGGGGTTCTATATCTCGTTTTCTGGGATTGTCACGTTCCGTAATGCAGAAGAATTGCGTGACGTCGCGCGCTACGTGCCACTGGATCGGATGCTGATTGAGACGGATTCCCCTTGGCTCGCGCCGGTTCCGTTCCGGGGTCAGGAAAACCAGCCTGCGTACGTACGCGATGTAGCTGAATATCTCGCTGTACTGAAAGGCACATCGTTGGAAACCCTCGCTGCCGCTACGACAGAAAATTTCTCCCGCCTGTTTCACATCGATCCCGCTCGGTTGACCGCCGCGCAATAGTGGCTGAAAATAGCCGAGTTTTTTTTATCCGTGTAATTAATAGCGCTTCATAATCCCCTTGATTAGGTTTTTCCTCTTCAGGGGGACGTGTTTTTTAGCGATATATCACAGAAAAGTGCAATATCTGTTCGATCTCAGCCTGTTGGCTTGTGGAAACGTGATAGCAATCAAACATTGTGGACGCTATTTATTTTACTCTGCGTAAAAATTAAAGGGGGCTAAGACACCCCAACTCGCAAAGGCCATCCTCCCCGCCTTTGCTTATATGAAGTATCAGAAGTAAAAGCACTATTACTCAGGAGCACACTCAATTATGTTCAAGAATGCATTCGCAAACCTGCAAAAAGTAGGTAAGTCGCTAATGCTGCCCGTATCCGTACTCCCTATCGCAGGTATCCTGCTGGGTGTCGGTTCGGCCAATTTTAGCTGGTTGCCTGAAATTGTCTCCAGCGTCATGGCACAGGCCGGTGACTCGGTGTTTGCCAACATGCCGTTGATTTTTGCTATTGGTGTTGCCCTGGGCTTCACTAATAACGACGGTGTTTCCGCACTGGCGGCGGTGGTGGCTTATGGCATCATGGTTAAAACCATGGCTGCGATTGCGCCGCTGGTTCTTAATCTACCGGCTGCCGAGATCACGGCGAAGCATCTGGCAGATACCGGTGTTCTGGGCGGGATCATTGCCGGTGCGATTGCCGCGTATATGTTTAACCGTTTCTACCGCATTCAGCTGCCTGAGTATCTGGGCTTCTTTGCCGGTAAACGTTTTGTGCCGATTATTTCCGGCCTGACGGCAATCATTGTCGGTACGCTGTTGTCCTTCATCTGGCCACCGGTTGGTAGCGCGATCCAGGTATTCTCTCACTGGGCAGCGAATGAGAACCCGATGCTGGCATTCGGTATCTATGGGGTCGTTGAACGTTCTCTGGTACCGTTTGGTCTGCACCATATCTGGAACGTACCTTTCCAAATGCAGGTTGGTGAGTTCACCAATGCGGCGGGTCAGGTTTTCCACGGCGATATCCCTCGTTACATTGCAGGTGACCCGACTGCGGGCAAACTGTCCGGTGGTTTCCTGTTTAAAATGTACGGCTTGCCAGCTGCGGCTATTGCTATCTGGCATTCAGCTAAGCCAGAAAACCGCGCGAAAGTGGGCGGCATCATGATCTCTGCGGCACTGACCTCGTTCCTGACGGGGATCACCGAGCCAATTGAGTTCTCCTTCATGTTTGTTGCGCCGATCCTGTACGTGATCCATGCGATTCTGGCGGGTCTGGCGTTCCCAATCTGTATCCTGTTGGGCATGCGTGATGGTACAAGCTTCTCCCACGGTCTGATCGACTTCGTGGTACTGAGCGGCAACGGTAGCAACCTGTGGCTGTTCCCGATTGTGGGTCTGTGCTATGCGCTGATTTACTACACCATCTTCCGCGTTCTGATTGCCAAACTGAACCTGAAAACGCCGGGTCGTGAAGATAGCGCATCTGAGCAAACCTCACAGGACAGCACTGAAATGGCTGCCGCACTGGTTAGCGCGTTTGGTGGTAAAGAAAACATCACTAACCTGGATGCGTGCATCACCCGCCTGCGCGTTAGCGTAGGCGATGTGGCTAAAGTTGATCAGGCTGGCCTGAAAAAACTGGGCGCAGCAGGTGTGGTTGTGGCAGGTTCCGGTGTTCAGGCAATTTTCGGTACCAAATCCGACAATCTGAAAACCGATATGGACGACTACATCCGTACCCACTGATGTGTTGTTGGGGAGTGATAAAAAGGGGCGAAAGCCCCTTTTTTATGGTCAACGCGACCTCATTCCTTTCCCTGAGATTGCTGTGCGTAAACCACCAGACGCAGATGGCGATCTTCATCGATGATCAGCGACGTATGCTCGAAGGCTTCAGCCTTGCCGTCGATCATCAGTTGCCGCACGCCGCTGCACGGAGCCTGTACCTCATGCTGCCGCCACCACGTTTTGAAGTCTGGCGATACCTGTTCCAATTCGTCTACCAGTTCATGAATATCCGCTTCCTGCGTCGCACGTGCGAAATCGCGGCGAAAACTCGACAGCATCTGTGGAGCCTGTTGCTCCCAGTTGATGAATCGCTCATGCAGTAGCGGGTCGGTGAACAAGAGCCAAAGCAGATTACGTCTTTCTGGAGGATGCGAGTCAAAGCCGAAAAGCTGGTTTGCTGGTTCATTGAAGGCCAGCACGTCCCAGCGCAGGTTGAGGATATAGGCAGGATGCGGAGCCAGATCGTGCATCAGACGCCGTACTAGCGGTGGCACCACGCACCACGTCTTACCCGGTTCGGCCGGTGGTCGCTCATGCGCCAGCAGGAACAGGTGGCGACGTTCAGCGGCATCGAGCTTGAGCACCCGTGCCAGACTGTCCAGAAATGCTGCCGACACGCCGATATCACGCCCCTGTTCGAGCCAGGTGTACCACGTCAGACCCACGCCAGCCAACGCAGCCACTTCTTCACGTCGCAATCCCGGCGTGCGCCGTCTTCCTCCGCTGGGCAAGCCCACGTCGGCGGGGGACACCCGTTCACGTCGCGCGCGCAAAAAGGTGGCCAGATCATGGCGAGTTCTTTCCAATGTTCGCATCGTTTTACCGCATTGCTTTTAGTAATAGCATAAATGGTTAAATTGTAATTGTTTAAAAAGGATTTGAGAATGGCGGCGTCATCATTTTCGATACGCAACTTCTCGATATGCAAGGATACATAAGATGAACTCAAATTATCGCGCGTCGGCACTGCCTACGCCGGCTGTCAATAGTCCGCCGTGGCTCGGCCTCTCTGTGCTGTTGATGGCCGGTTTTGTCACGATCTTCGATCTGTTCGTGGTCAATGTCGCTATTCCCAGCATGCAGGCCGATCTGGGCGCTAGCTTCGCGCAGATCGGCTTTATCGTGGCGGGTTACGAACTGGCCTTCGGCGTATTGCTGATTACGGGCGGTCGACTGGGGGATGTATTTGGCCGACGTCGCCTGTTTGTGATGGGTATGGCTGGATTTACGCTTGCCTCTGCGCTGTGTGGCTTAGCACCCAACGCGGGGTTTCTGATTGGTGCGCGTATCTTGCAGGGGCTTGCGGCCGCTTTACTGTTTCCACAGGTTTATGCCTCTATCCGCGTCAATTTCGACGGTGACGATAGCCGCCGTGCCTTCGGTTTGCTGGGCATGACGCTGGGATTAGCTGCCATCGCGGGTCAGGTACTGGGGGGATGGCTGGTGCATGCCAATCTGTTCGGGCTGGGCTGGCGCAGTATTTTTCTTATCAATGTTCCCATTGGTCTGTTGGCTATCGCGGCTGCACGATTTATTCCTGAGACCCGCACGCCGCAGCGTCCTTCGCTAGATTGGGCGGGTGTGGCGTTAGTCAGCGTTGGGCTGACGCTGCTATTGGTGCCGCTGATCGAAGGCCCGGGGCAAGGTTGGCCCGCATGGAGCCTGTGGATGTTGGCCACTGCAACGCTCTTGTTGACGGTTTTTCATCGCCAGCAGGAACGGCGACAGCTGGCGGGGCATCTTCCGCTGGTAGATATGTGTTTGCTCGCACAGCGCCGCTTCCTACTGGGCGTGTTGCTAGTGTTGTTGGTGTATTCCACATCCAGCTCATTTTTCCTGTGTTTTGCTCTACTGGTGCAAACAGGGCTGGGGCTTGATCCTTTCCTCGCGGGCAGTATTTTCGCGCCGTGCAGCGTGGGCTTCGTTCTGGCATCTCTAGCTGCACCACGTCTGGTTGCCCGTTGGGGCACGCCTGCCATCGTCGCGGGAGCGTTGGTTTACGCTGTCTCGATCGGCCTGTTGATTATGCAGGTGCAGGTAGCGGGGGCGGATCTGGTGGCCGTTCGGCTGATCCCTGTGTTGGTGGTCGTCGGTGCGGGTCAAGGCTTTATCATGACGCCGCTGTTGAATCTGGTTCTGGGCTTTGTCGATGAGGTTCAGGCCGGTATGGCATCGGGTGTGATCTCGACGGTTCAGCAGGTTGGGGCGGCGCTGGGTGTGGCCGTGGTGGGTGTCCTGTTTGGTACTGTGCTGGCGACAGGCGATGGTGCGGTGGCACACGCGAGCCAATACGTTGCGGCCTTTGTGGCGGGAATGCTCTACAACCTGATCGCGGCTCTGCTGGTCTGCATCCTGTTGCTGATGCTGGTAAGAACGCAGCAGTCATTCCGTTGATAGGACGGTGCGAAATCCTTACCGCAGCGGCGATAGCGCCACTGTTTTCGGGAGAAGGCAGGCGTATTTCTGGTTTTTACTGGGAGTCGTATTTTGACCACCCGCACCAGAAATAGACGAAGAAGGTTGAAAGAAATGGAATATGTCACTCATACTGCCTACATGACGTCGTTCAACGCCAGCTTTAACAAGGAAATCAATCATGGCTGAAGAAACCATCTTTAGTAAAATTATCCGCCGGGAAATTCCTGCCGATATCGTGTATCAGGATGAACTGGTCACTGCCTTTCGTGACATCGCGCCTCGCACGCCAACCCATATCCTGATTATCCCGAATGTCTTGATCCCTACCGTTAACGACACGGCTCCCGAGCATGAAGCGGCGCTGGGACGTATGGTGACGGTCGCGGGTAAAATTGCGCAGCAGGAAGGGATTGCAGAGGACGGCTATCGCCTGATCATTAACTGCAACCGACACGGCGGGCAGGAGGTTTATCACATCCACATGCATCTGCTGGGTGGCCGCGCATTAGGGCCTTTGCTGGCGAATTAGAGTCTATAGCACTAGATCTTACAGAACCAGGTTCGATAGTCATGGGGAGACTGTCGTGCGAGAAAACCATCATGCGAGAACATCATGCGTAACCCGATGCTTTTTCTGTCCGCGTGTTTGATGGCCGGGCTGCTGGCGGGCTGTAGCGCGCCAAAGGTGCTGACCATCAATGAGCGGCAAACGCTGGTATTGGATGCACCTGTGCTGTCGGCCGGGATTACCGCGGGGAACCCGTCGCTGGATTCAGAAAATGGCCGACTGCGTGCGTCTTCCGTCGTCAGTAACGACGCTTCACAGGCGGTGACCGTGCATTACCGTTTCTATTGGTATGACGAAAACGGGCTGGATGTACTGCCTTTTGAAGAGGTGCAGTCCATTGAAATCCCGCCACAGACGGAAATGACGGTTTTTTCAACGCGCAGCAGTCCTAATGCGCGTCAGGTCCGTCTTCATCTGTTTTTGTAATGCTGTGCAGAGAGAGAAAATATGAAAAAGTATCTAGGGGTGATACTGGCGGCATTGGTCCTGACAGGCTGCCCCAGCCGTCCGCCGGAACCGACCGAACCGCCTGCGACGATTGAGCCCGTTGAGCCTCAAGTACCGACCACGCCAACGCCGCCTCCGGGGGAATCCGTACCACAACCGCCAAAAATCCAGACGTTGAACTGGGAAGCCAGCATTAATCCGCTGGTGGCGCAAATGCTTAAAGCCGATGGCGTCACGCCGGGCAGCATCCTGCTGGTGGATAGTGTGAAAAACAACACCAACGGCTCACTGCCGATCGCGAAAGCGACGGGCGCATTGTACAGCGCGTTATCTTCCGGTAAGGCGTTTACGCTGGTGCCGCGTGAGCAACTGGCCGCTGCAAAACAAACGCTGGGCCTGTCGGTTGACGACAGTTTAGGATCGCGCAGCAAGGCGATTGGTCTGGCGCGCTATGTCAGCGCGCAGTATGTGCTGTACAGCGACGTTAGTGGTGATGTGAAATCGCCACAGCTCGACATGCAACTGATGCTGGTGCAGACCGGTGAAATTGTGTGGTCAGGCAATGGCGCCGTTCAGCATTAAGCAGGCAGGCCTCCACCAGCTGCTGACTGCGACGATCCAGAAATATTTCCCGGCCGTGGAGATGGCGGATATTCGCTTTGAGCTGGTTGGTGGGCTGAGTAGTAAAAGCTGGCGTATCCGTGGCCAGGGCATCGAATGGCTTGCGCGTCGGCAATCGCCAACCGAGCGGAAAATGGGCGTCGATCGCCAGCGCGAGTTTGCTCTGCTGCGACAGATGTCGGCGATAGGTCTCGCGCCACGGCCACTGCTGTGGCGTGATGGCTGGCTCATTGTCGAGTGGGTTCCGGGGCGTATTGCCACCTCTGATGAGTTCCTGATGATGCTGGCTAATGGTGAAGTGGCGCGAATATTGTCTCAGCTTCATCGCCAACCGCGTAGCGGTCATCCTCTCGATCTTAAAACGCTATTCGCGCAGCACTGGCAGTTGATGGATCCGCGCCGCCGTTCGCCCGCGTTATTGCGCGCCTACCATTATTTTCAGCATGCGGCGCTACCCACGCCTTTGGCGTTGGCACCTCTCCATCTCGATGTGCATGCTGAAAACCTGCTGATTACGCCACAAGGAACGATGCTGATTGACTGGGAATATGCCTCAGATGGCGATATTGCCTTTGAACTGGCGTTTATTATGCGAGCCAGCCAGATGGAAAGCCTGGCGCAAACGCATTTTCTACAGAGCTACCAGCGACATCAGCGAGGGTTTTCCGTGAGCCGCCTCCAGCAACAGATGATGCGGTGGTTCCCTTGGGTCGATTATCTGGTATTGATGTGGTTTGAATTACGCTGGCAGCAAACGAAGAACCCTGAGTTTTTAGCGAACATTCCCGCGCTATATCATCGGTTACAGCTGGGCTACAGGCTATAGCCAGGCTGACGATGTGGCTTTTGTGGTAAAGATCATTTCATTAAGCAGTACACTCTAAAGAATGAGGTTTTTGTGGGTCCGGTAATGTTAGACGTCGCCAGCTATGAGCTGGATGCAGAAGATCGTGAAGTGCTGGAACATCCGCTGGTTGGTGGCGTGATTCTATTTACCCGTAATTTTCATGACGCGGCGCAGTTGCGCGAACTGGTGCGTCAAATCCGCGCGGCGTCGCGCGAGCGCCTTGTAGTATCCGTGGATCAAGAAGGTGGGCGCGTTCAGCGTTTTCGTGACGGATTTACTCGTTTGCCTGCCGCGCAGGCCTTCGCGGCATTAAATAGCGAATCAGAAGCCCTGTGTTTGGCGGAAGAAGGCGGTTGGCTGATGGCGGCAGAAATGATCGCGATGGATATCGATATTAGCTTTGCGCCGGTGCTGGATATCGGCCACCAGAGCGCGGCGATTGGTGAGCGTTCATTTCATGCCAATCCAGAGACAGCGTTGGCGGTGGCGCAGAGCTTTATCCGCGGTATGCACAGCGCAGGCATGAAGGTCACGGGTAAGCACTTCCCCGGCCACGGTGCGGTCAGCGCCGACTCACATAAAGAAACGCCGCGCGATCCACGTCCGCTTGCGGAGATTCGTGCGCACGACATGCTGATTTTTAAAGAACTGATCCAGCGCCAGCAGTTGGATGCGATCATGCCTGCTCATGTGATTTACACAGAGGCCGATCCGCGTCCTGCCAGTGGTTCGTCCTATTGGCTCAAAACGGTGCTGCGTGAAGAGCTGGGTTTTGATGGCATCATTTTCTCTGACGATCTCTCGATGGAAGGTGCCGCTGTGATGGGTAGCTATCCCGAGCGGGCGCAGGCGGCATTGCAGGCTGGATGTGACATGATCCTGGTCTGTAACCATCGTGAAGGGGCGGTCAGCGTGCTGGATAACCTGTCCCCGGTCAAAGCGGAGCAACTGACGCGCTTATATCATCAGGGTTCGTTTTCTCGTCGGGAACTGCTGGATTCGCCACGCTGGAAGCAGGCTAATCAGGCGCTCACATTACTCAGCGAGCGCTGGCAGGCGCATATACACTAAATAATTCGAGTTGCGTGAAGGCGGCAACTGCGCGAATCCCTAGGAGCTTACTTAGGTAAGTGACTGGGGTGAGTAAGGGAAGCCAACGCACAAGCAGCTTGAAGTATGACGGGTATAAAAATGGCGAGAAATAGGCAATTCAGTCTGCGGTGAGGATGAAAGATGATTATCTATTTACACGGTTTTGACTCGACCAGCCCCGGCAACCATGAAAAGGTCCTGCAGCTTCAGTTTATTGATGAAGATGTTCGGCTGATTAGCTACAGCACGTTGCATCCGCGTCATGATATGCAACATCTGCTCAAGCAGGTGGATAAGACGATTCAGCAGTCTGATGACGATCGTCCGCTGATCTGTGGCGTGGGGTTGGGGGGATTCTGGGCCGAACGCGTCGGTTTCCTGTGTGATATACGACAAGTCATCGTTAATCCTAACCTTTTCCCGCAGGAAAACATGAGTGGAAAAATCGATCGTCCGGAAGAGTATCTGGATATCGCCACGAAGTGCGTGGCGAACTTTCGTGAAAAGAACCGCGATCGCTGTATGGTGATGCTCTCTCGTCAGGATGAAATGCTCGACAGCCAGCGTAGCGCGCAGACGTTGGGAACGTATTACGAGATCGTCTGGGACGATATTCAGACGCATAAATTCAAAAGCATCTCCCCCCATTTGCAGAGAATAAAAGCCTTCAAAACGCTCGGTTAACCCTGCGTTAGCGATGACTTGTTAACGGCTGCTGTCGTTCCTTCTGGTATCCTTTTTTGAGGGAGATCAGGAGGAATGACGCAATTTATTTACTTTCCTTAATTCATCCAGCGGCGCAGACGCGCACGATTCAGCATTTTCTCTTCGCGCAGATTTCCGCTAATTCACTGAAATAAAGATGGAATTTTCTCGCTAAAAACCTGCTCGACAAAATAAATTGATATATATCAATTTTGGTATGACCAAATAACCTAGCGTGCTATTCTTGCAGCAGATATCAGGCTTAACTTACGCGAACCCTATGTTATATAAGGATATTATTTTTTACTCTTTATTAACGATTGGTTCACATTTTAGGGGGTCATTTTGACATCACCAACCAAAAAAATTGTCATTGTCGGCGGGGGAGCTGGCGGACTTGAACTCGCAACGAGTTTGGGCCACAAGTTAGGACGCAAGAAAAAAGCGGAGATCACGCTGGTGGATCGCAACCACAGCCACCTGTGGAAACCGCTGCTGCATGAAGTGGCAACTGGTTCACTGGACGACGATATGGATGCGCTGAGCTATCTGGCGCACGCCCGCAATCACTATTTCCAGTTCCAACTTGGCATGTTGACGGATATCGATCGTGAACAGCAGCAGATTCAACTGGCTGAAGTGTGTGACGAGCAAGGCGATGTGCTGGTCGCGGCACGCCGTATTCCGTATGACATTTTGGTGGTGGCATTAGGCAGCGCCTCAAATGACTTCGGCACGCCGGGCGTGAAAGATCACTGTATTTTCCTGGATAACCCGAAACAAGCCCGTCGTTTCCATAATGAAATGCTGAATTTGTTCCTGAAATTCACGGCAAATCAGGAAGAAAAAGAGCGAGTGAACATCGCGATTGTTGGCGGTGGTGCGACAGGGGTCGAGTTGTCTGCGGAATTGCATAACGCGGTGAAACAGCTGCACAGCTACGGCTTTGACGGGCTGGATAACCAAACGCTGAATGTGACGCTGGTGGAAGCGGGCGAACGTATTCTGCCTGCGCTGCCGCCGCGTATTTCAGCGGCTGCACATCAGGAATTGAACAATATTGGCGTTCGCGTGTTGACGAAAACCATGGTGACCAGCGCAGAACGTGGCGGTCTGAATACCAAAGACGGTGAATTTATTGAAGCCGACCTGATGGTTTGGGCGGCGGGCATCAAAGCACCGGATGCGATGAAAGAGATTGCCGGTCTGGAAACGAACCGGATTAACCAGCTGGTAGTTGAACCGACGTTGCAGACGACGCGCGATCCCAACATTTTCGCCATTGGCGACTGTGCCTCCTGCCCGCAGGAAGACGGCGGGTTTGTGCCACCGCGCGCACAGGCGGCTCACCAGATGGCATCACGCTGCCACAGCAATATCATCGCGTTGCTGAACGGGCAAACGCTGAAACCTTATGTCTATAAAGATCACGGTTCGCTGGTTTCGCTGTCTAAATTCAGTACGGTTGGCAGCCTGATGGGGAACCTGATGCGGGGCTCCGTCATGGTCGAAGGGCGGATTGCACGTTTCGTGTATATCTCTCTCTATCGTATGCATCAGGTTGCTCTGCATGGCTATGTTAAAACTGGCCTAATGATGTTGGTCGGTGGGATCAACCGGGTGATTCGCCCGCGTCTGAAACTGCATTAATTCATCGCAGTTGACAGCTTTCTGATACGGGCGTGAACGCAATGTCATGCCCGTATTCTTTTCTGTCAGCGGTCATCTTTTTACTTACTCAGTAACCCTCTCTTTTCCGTCAATCTACTTCCCCTTGTTTCTGAGCCGTCGCGCGATGGGCTACTTCTCTGATATGGCAGTATAAAATATCGTCCTATTACCAATTCCAGTTAAGATAATTCCCAAATGACGGTTTTATGTTACGAATCTGACAGTTTTGGTTAATTAGTCTTATTGCGAGAGTGTGAAACATTGTGCAGACTTTCCACTGTTTACAGATGGCGTAGCACGCACGCCGAAAATTCTGAATGCTGATATTCAGAAGGAACCATCGGATTCATCGCGTTAAACGCGAGCTGACGTAAAACAATGTTTCGTCAGGATTGCAGGTGGGGAATGCGTGAGAATAGATTCGGGAGGTATCCTGTGAACAAATCAATGTTAGCGGGTGTAGGTATTGGTGTGGCTGCTGCATTGGGTGTGGCGGCGGTGGCGAGTATGGATGTCTTTTCCTCTAAACCTCAGTTTGCACAGGTGCTAACAGCAACACCGATTAAAGAAACGGTCAAAACGCCTCGTCAGGAATGCCGTAATGTGAGCGTGACGCATCGTCGCCCGGTGCAGGATGAAAACCAGATTGCTGGCTCGGTACTGGGTGCCGTAGCGGGTGGTGTTCTGGGGCACCAGATTGGTGGCGGACGTGGTAAAGATATTGCAACGGTAGCGGGCGCGTTGGCCGGTGGTTATGCAGGTAACCGCGTACAAAGCGGCATGCAGGAAAATGATACGTACACGACGCAGCAACAGCGCTGTCAGACCGTGTACGATAAATCACAAAAAGTTCTGGGTTATGATGTCACCTATAAAATCGGCGACCAGCAGGGTAAAATCCGCATGGATCGCGATCCTGGTACACAAATTCCAGTAGACCGAAACGGGCAATTAATCCTGAACCAACAGAGTTAACTGACCCCAACGTCTACGGTTTTGCGCTGACACCATTTCTAAAAGCCGCGAGACACCTGAAGAAGGTGCTCGCGGTTTTTTTATTGTACGCTCTTCCTGCTCTCAGCCAGTTTCATGCTCAACGATAACAATACGGCGACAGCTGCAAATCCAGCGGCCAGCCAAAGCGTCGTAATCAGGCCAGAGCTATCGACTGTCTGACCGCCTGCCCATGACCCAAGCGCGATGCCAACGTTGAAAACGCCAACATACAGCGC
Source organism: Pectobacterium odoriferum (assembly GCF_009931295.1). Lineage (NCBI taxonomy): Bacteria > Pseudomonadati > Pseudomonadota > Gammaproteobacteria > Enterobacterales > Pectobacteriaceae > Pectobacterium > Pectobacterium odoriferum. Next base: position 2,040,200 of record NZ_CP034938.1, read on the forward strand.
GGAGGCCATCTCCACGGCGCGCGGCGCGGCCTTCATCATCCAGGTCATCAAACCGACAGACACGCCGCCGTAGGCTAATCCCCAGACGAGCAGCACTATACCGCCGCCGAAATGTGAGCCACCGACGGTCAGGAACAGGATCGGGGTCAACAACAGCCCCAACGCGATTGCCATCAAGGTTAACGCCGTGCGCCGCGCTGCGATGATGCCCACCAGAAAATTGCCGATGATACCTGCCAGACCATAGGCGAACAGCAATGCGCCGATCCACCGCGCATCGAACCCTGACACCGATAGCAGCAGTGGTCGCACAAAGGTAAAGGCCATGAAGTGTCCGGCTACCAGCAACAGCGTCAGGATTAGCCCGACTTGCAGTTTACGGTTGATCAACTGCTCGCCGAACTGGCGTAGGGTGACGGAATGGGTGACGGGCAAGGCAGGAATAACCGCGAGGTGAAGCACTAGCACCAGCCCGCTAAAGACGGCCATGCAGCCGAAGGCCCAGCGCCACCCGGCGAGATCGCCGATCAGTGCGCCGAACGGCACACCCAGCACCGATGCCGCCGCGACACCACCAAAGATGATAGATGTCGCCAGGCCGATGGCGTGCTCGGGAACGAGTCGGGCCGCCAGACCACCGGCAATCGCCCAAATGCCGCCCATGCAGAAGCCGACCAGCACGCGTGCCGCCAGCATCCAACCGATGTTCGGTGCCAGTGCCGAGGCAATGTTGGCGATAACCAGCAGCGTCAGCAGCCCGCATAGGATCCTGCGTCTATCCATACCGCCGGATGCGATGACCACGAGTGGGGCGAATAACGCGGCTAACAGTGCAGGCAGCGAAATCATCAGACCAGCGGTTCCGGTAGAAGTCTGTAGCGTATCGGCAATCGGGGTTAGCAAGCCGACCGGAAGCATTTCCGTCGTGACGACAGAGAAGGTCGCAAGACCAACGGCGGCGACGGCCAGCCAGAGATGCTGTGAAGCTGCACCTATAGGGATAGAGGAAGACGTATTCATGGTTCAGTCCTTAATAGCGGTTTAACCGTCAAGCAACATAGGGAAGAGAAGAGGCATGTGCCCGAAAACGCTGGTATCCCCACAGCGCGACCAGCAGCACCAGTACGCCAGCGCACAGCGCCACGGTGAATCCGGCCCGAGCACCGTCGTCATCGACAACGTGGCCTGATACCGCAGCGCCCAGCGCCACGCCGATATTCAACCCTGCCAGCAGCCAGGTCATGCCTTCGGTCAGGCGATGTTCGGGCACCAGACGTTCGACCAGCGACATTGCCACGATCATGGTGGGGGCGAAGAACAGCCCGGCGATCAGCACGGCCGCAGCCAGTGCCGGAATGCTGCCAACCAGCAATAGAGGCAACGTGGTTACTGCCGTTGCCAAGCCGCCCAGCAACAGCAGCTGGTGCAATGCGGTTCGCAGCTTGAGAGCGCCAAACACCAGCCCGGCCAGACAGGAACCGACCGCATAAGCCGACAGCACCAGACTGGCCGCAGCAGGCTGACCATGCTGTTCGGCGAAGGCGACGCTGACGATATCCACGGTGCCCACGATGACGCCCATCGCGGCCATCAATAGCGCTAGCAAACGCACGTTCGTCTGTTTGATCACCGACCCCGAATGATCCGTGCTGACATCCTGCTCTTCTACCGGCGGTTCGGTGCCGCGCTGTGTCACCAGAGCAAACACGCCAATAATCAGCAAGAGCGCCGCTGCCAGCGGGCCAGCCTGAGGAAACACCGCAACGGACAGCCCGACAGCCAGCGGTGGCCCGGCGATAAAAGTGACTTCATCGAGTACCGTCTCCAGCGAGTAAGCCGTCTGCAAGCGAGGCTGGCCGCGATAGATTGCTGTCCAGCGTGCTCTTACCATCGCGGACATGCTGGGCATGAAACCCGCCAGCAAGGCACCGAGGAATAAGCTCCAGTCAGGCGCTTGCCACCAGGTGCTGGCGAGCAGAAGCAGCATGCCGATCACGCTGACGGTGGTTGCAATCGGTAGCACGCGGCCTTGCCCGTGGCGATCGACCAGACGGGAGGTCTGCGGTGACAACAGCGCGTAGGTCAGCACAAAGGTGGCGGACACGGCACCCGCCAGCGCATAGCTGCCGCGCAGTTGTGACAGCATAGTGATCATGCCAATGCCCGTCATAGGTAGCGGAATGCGCGCCAGCAGGCCAGCCAGTGCAAAGCCCTTGGTGCCGGGGGGGTGAAAAGTTCTCGATAAGGATTGACCATCTCATTCTCCAAAGTGAATCCACTTGCCACCGCATGGTGGTACAGCGACAATACATACAGAGCGTATGAATAAAAGCATATATTCATACGGAGTGAATGTAAATAATCATACGGTGTGTATGTAAGGATGTATCGATGGTTCGTCGTACCCGTGCTGAAATGGAAGAAACCCGCGCTACGCTGCTGGCGACCGCCCGTAAGGTCTTTAGCGAACGCGGCTATGCTGACACCTCAATGGACGATCTCACTGCGCAGGCGAGCCTGACCCGTGGGGCGCTTTATCACCACTTTGGTGACAAGAAAGGACTATTGGCAGCCGTGGTGGAACAGATCGATGCCGAGATGGATGAACGACTGCAAATCATCTCCGATACCGCTGAAGATGCCTGGGAAGGCTTTCGGCGTCGCTGCCGCGCCTATCTGGAAATGGCGCGGGAGCCGGAGATTCAGCGTATTGTGCTGCGCGATGCCCGAGCAGTTTTGGGCGGCGCGTCGCCGGATTCGCAGCGCCATTGCGTTGAGTCGATGCAGCGGCTGATCGATAACCTTATCCGAGAGGGGGTGGTGGCTGACGTCGATCCACAGGCGCTGGCATCGTTAATCTACGGCAGTCTGGCCGAAGCGGCGTTCTGGATTGCGGAGGGAGAGGAGGGTAATGCGCGGCTGACACAAGGCGTTGCCGCGCTGGAATTGCTGCTGCGTGGGTTGTTAATCAAGCCACGGTAGCGATCAAAAGAATAGCCTGACGAGACGCGTGGTTGGCGTCCCGTCTTTGACTTAACGGCGGAAGATAATCTCTGCCCAGCGCGCTAATCCGGCGGTAACGGAGCCAAAATCGTTGCCGCTGGCGATAGGAATATCAGGAAGCAATTGCTGAATGGCCTGACGCAGCAGGGGAGAACGTGCGCTGCCGCCGGTCAGGTAGATCACTTCCGGCCGGGTCTGACTGGTTTCTAACGCCAGCGTCACCTGCTGCTGAATACGCATGAGCGGATTATCGATGGCGGCGTTGAGTTCATCAGCATGAATGCGTGTTGCCAGACCCGATTCGATAAAGTGCAAATCGGCTGACGTTTCCGACTGGTTGGAAAGCGCAATCTTGCTCTCTTCCGCCAGTTGAATCAGGCGGTAACTCAGGCGCTGTTGCCAGACGGTCAGCAGTCTTTTTACCAGCTCGGGCTGGCGGGCATCACGGATCATTTCGTTGATTAACGCGCGGCTGGCGGTGCTATGAAACTCTTTTTGTGCCGGAATATCGTTAATCGCAACGGCATTCCACCAGGTCATGATCGGCAGAGCGATGCCTTTTTCCGTCTCGCTATTCATGCCAAGCAGTGGCATCAACTGTTTGAACGCCAGCATGATGTCCAGATCGTTACCGCCAACGCGGCAGCCGCTGTGTCCTAACAGACTTTGCGAGCGTTCGTGTTGTTTGTGCCACTCTGGGCCCATCAGCAGCATGGAGCAGTCGGTGGTTCCGCCGCCGATATCCACAACCAGCACACGCGTTTCTTTCGTCAGCGTAGATTCGAAATCCAGCCCGGCGGCCACAGGTTCAAACTGGAAGACGACGTCTTCAAATCCGGCACGGTGGGCTGCACGATCTAAGATACCTTGCGCCTGCTGGTTGGCTTCTTCGCCGCCGATACTCTGAAAGTTAATCGGACGACCAATGACGGCCTGGCGAATAGGCTGGTCAAGCTGGCTTTCTGCCTGCGTGCGGATATGCAGCATCATGGAGCAGACCAGATCTTCAAACAGCGCAATCTGCTGGGCTTTCAGCCCGATGGCACCGAGGAAGGACTTTGGCGATTTAACGAACCACGTCTCTTCCGGATCATCCATATAGTGGCGTAATGCATCGCGTCCGAATTTCACGCTATCAGGCTGCACGCGAATATCTTCCTCGCGGTTGTAGCTGATGGCGCGCTTCAGCAGCAGCGCGTTCTCACCCTCAGCATTGACCTGATGGTGTCGCCATAACCACTCGCTAACCGCTTCACGCACGGGTGCGCACAGCAGAGAAGAAAGATAAGGCGAGCCATTTTCCAGCGACAGGAGCTGTGGCGTACCTGCATCCATAACCGCCACTGAACAGTTGGCTGTACCGTAGTCAAAACCGATAAACATCGTCGTGCCCCATGCCATAAAAAAAGGTGGCGACTTTACTGCGTTACGGCAGTGCTTGTAAAGGCGGATGAAGTGAAAGAGACATGTTTGCTGACGAGGTTGGAACCCACAGATTCCTGTCAGACTGTTGACAAACCTATTTACCGAATGAAAACGGGAGTAACGGAATAGAAGAGTAAAGCGTTTGCGCCAGGGATGGCGCAAGCCGAGCGCACAGGGATGTGTTTACAGCGTCTTTACGATCTATCCGTTATTCCCGCTCTACGGATTTTGTTAGCAACCTCACGGGAACCCGAAGGTTCCCGTTTAGCGTGGTGAAAGTGAGTTACGCTGCCAGCGTATGCTGAGCCATGTTCCCCAGCAGCGAACCGATAAACTCGATGCGCTGCGGACGGTCGCTCAAATCTTTCATGAATTTCAGGCGGGTTGGGCCATCAAGGCGGTAGGTGCCCGGATCGCGCTGTAACAGGCCGATGAGGTGGGAGGGATCGACGCGGTTTTGCTCGCTGAATTCGATAAAACCGCCTTTCTCGTTCCCTTCAATACGGCGAATGCCCAGTGCCTGTGCCTGCTGGCGCAAGGCGGCAATCTGCAACAGATAGCGGCTTGCATCGGGAAGGAGGCCGAAGCGATCGATCAGTTCGACCTTCAACTCATCCAGCTCGGCGGGGGTTTTCGCGCTGGCGATACGTTTGTATAACGACAGGCGCGTATTGACGTCGGGAATGAAATCGTCGGGCAGCAGGGCAGGCAAGCGCAGTTCGACGTCGGTCTGGCTGTTGATCAGATCTTCCAGCGACGGCTCCCGGCCTGCTTTCAAGGCATCAACGGCGCTTTCCAACAGTTCCATATACAGTGAGAAACCGACGCTGGTCATCTGTCCACTCTGATCGTCCCCGAGCAATTCACCTGCGCCACGGATTTCCAGATCGTGCGTTGCCAGCGCAAAACCGGCACCGAGATCTTCCAATGAGGCGATCGCTTCCAGACGCTTCTGCGCATCGGTGCTCATCGCTTTAGGATTTGGCGTCAGCAGGTAGGCGTATGCCTGATGGTGGGAACGCCCGACGCGACCGCGCAACTGGTGCAACTGTGCCAGGCCGAAGTGATCGGCACGCTCGATGATGATGGTGTTGGCGCTTGGTATATCGATCCCCGTTTCGATGATCGTGGTACACACCAGCACGTTAAAACGCTGGTGGTGGAAGTCGCTCATGACCCGTTCCAGCTCGCGTTCGCGCATCTGACCGTGACCGATCGCGATGCGTGCTTCCGGCACCAGTTCTGCTAGTCGCTGTGTGGCTTTCTCGATATTTTCGACGTCGTTATAGAGGTAGTACACCTGCCCGCCGCGCAGAATTTCACGCAGAATCGCTTCGCGCACCACCAGATTGTCATATTCGCGCACGAACGTTTTCACTGCCAAACGGCGGGCTGGCGGTGTGGCGATGATCGACAGATCGCGCATCCCGCTCATGGCCATGTTGAGCGTCCGCGGAATCGGCGTGGCGGTCAGCGTCAGGATATCGACATCTGCCCGCATCGCTTTGATGCGCTCTTTGTGACGCACGCCGAAGCGATGCTCTTCGTCCACAATTAGCAGCCCTAAATCACGCCAGTGCACGTCGCTCTGCAACAGCTTATGGGTGCCAATCAGAATATCGACTTTGCCTTCCTGCGTTTCCTCCAGCACCTGAGTTTGCTCACGTGCGCTGCGGAAGCGAGAGATCATTTCAATCTTCACTGGCCAGTTGGCAAAGCGATCGCGGAAGTTGTCAAAATGCTGTTGCGCCAACAGCGTCGTTGGCACTAAAACGGCAACCTGTTTATGGTTTTCAACGGCTAAAAACGCAGCGCGCATCGCCACTTCGGTTTTCCCAAAGCCAACATCGCCACACACCAAACGATCCATCGCCAGCGGTTGGCACATGTCGCTCAGCACGGCGTTGATGGCCTGCGCCTGATCGGGCGTGGTCTCGAAGGGGAAACTTTCGCAGAAAAGCTGATACTGTGTTTTGTCATGCTTAAAGGCAAAGCCGCTTTTCGCCGCACGCTGGGCATAAATGTCCAGCAGTTCGGCGGCGACATCGCGCACCCTTTCCGCCGCTTTTTGCCGCGCGCGTGACCAGGCATCGCCACCCAGTTTATGCAGCGGCGCATTCTCATCGGCACCGCCTGCATAGCGGCTGATCAAATGCAGTGAAGAAACAGGAACATACAGCTTGTCTTCACCCGCATAGGTCAAAATCAGGTATTCGGCCTTGATGCCGCCAGCTTCTAACGTAGTCAGCCCGGCATAGCGACCAACGCCGTGTTCGAGGTGGACGACGGGCTGCCCCGGCCGCAGTTCCGCCAGATTGCGGATCAGCGTATCGGTATTAATCGTGCGGCGGCTATCCTGACGGCGGCGACTGACGCGTTCACCCAGCAGATCGCTTTCGCAGATCAACGCGCGCTGGCGCAGCGTGTCGATAAAACCGTGTTCGCTGGCACCGATGATCAGGTAAGTGCCACGCTCCTGAGCCTGCTCCAGCGTGTTGATGAGCGTCGGGTTCAGTTTGATTCGTGCCAGCAGCTCTTGCAGCGTTTCACGTCGGCCTTCGCTCTCGACAGAGAAAATGACCTGACCGTCGAACTGTTCGATAAAACGGCGTAGCGCATCCAACGGGGATTTTTGCTGGTGCTGAATCGCCAGCTCCGGCAGCGGCAGATAGGCCAGATTCACGTTGGCGGCTTTTTCCGGCAGCGTATCGGTTTTTAACTGCACGCGCGGCCACGCTTTCAGCTCCGTGAACAGACCGTCGACACGCAGCCAGAGTGAATCTGATGGCAACAGTGGTCGCATAGGATCGACACGACGGCTTTCAAAACGCTGCTGAATATCCTGCCAGAAACGCTCGGCGCTCTGTTCGAGATTACCGGTGTTAACGAGCAGCGTGTTGTTCGGGAAGTAGCTGAACAGCGACGGCAGCGGTTCACTGAAAAATAACGGCTGCCAGTATTCGATCCCTGCGGGCCAGACGCCTTTGCTAACTTGCTGATAAATGTGTTCGGCATCGCGCCGCACTTCAAACTGTTCGCGCCATTGGCTGCGGAAAAGTTCGATGGCAGTTTTGTCGGTCGGGAACTCGTGGGCGGGCAGCAGATTAATGTGCGGCACTTCATTCAGCGTGCGCTGCGTATCCACATCGAACAGGCGCAGGCTGTCGATTTCGTCGTCAAAGAAATCGATACGGTAGGGCTCTTCGCTCCCCATCGGGAACAGATCCAGCAGCGCGCCACGCGTGGCATATTCACCGTGTTCCATGACCTGATCGACGCTGCGGTAGCCCGCCTGCTCCAACTGCGAACGCAGCTTATCACGCGAGAGGCGCTGGCCTTTTTTCAACACCAGCGCATGGCCGTGCAGGAAACTGTGCGGACAAACGCGCTGCATCAGCGTGTTGACCGGCAGAATCAGAACGCCGCGCGTCATGTTAGGCAATTGATAGAGCGTGGAGAGGCGGGTCGAAATAATTTCCTGATGCGGAGAAAAACTATCGTAGGGCAGCGTTTCCCAGTCAGGTAGCGTGGTGACGTGCTGGTCGGTAAATTGCTGAATTTCATCACGCAATCGCAGAGCGTTTTGCATATCAGGCGCGATAAGCACCACCAGCCCGGCGTGGCGTTCAATGATTTCTGCACATTCAACGGCGCAGGCAGCGCCGGTTAACTGGCCCAGCAGGCGCTGCTCACCCGCTTTGGGCGGCAGCGAATAACGGTAATTTTCAGGCATCATCTGATTATCGGGTCTCGCCTCCCTGCATCCGGCTGGGAATAAGAAAAAGCCGTAGAGTGAGGGTGTTAGGGTTCCATAAAGCAGTACTACCCTTTATTATCCTTGATCACTTTGCTTTGGCAACCTTATCCAGACGGATTTCATGTATCAACCTGTCGCTTTATTTATTGGCCTGCGCTACATGCGTGGGCGTGCATCAGACCGCTTCGGCCGGTTTGTCTCCTGGTTATCCGCTATTGGCATCACGCTGGGCGTGATGGCGCTGGTCACCGTGCTTTCCGTGATGAATGGCTTCGAGCGCGAACTGGAAGGCAATATTCTGGGCGTGATGCCTCAGGCGGTCATCTCTACGCCGCAAGGTTCACTGAACCCGGCATTGATTCCTGCTTCCTCCTTAGACTCGCTGGAAGGCGTAACGCGCGTTGCGCCGCTGACGACGGGTGATGTGGTGCTGCAAAGCGCCCGCAGCGTCGCCGTGGGCGTGATGTTAGGTATCGATCCTGACGAGCAGGAGCCGCTGTCACGCTATCTGGTTAACGTCAAACAGCAGAAGCTGCAATCCGGTCAATATCAGGCCATTCTGGGCGATAAACTGGCGGCACAGCTGGGCGTTAACGCTGGCGATCACGTTCGCATGATGGTAACGAGCGCCAGCCAACTGACGCCGATGGGGCGTATCCCCAGCCAACGTATTTTCACCGTTGCTGGCACCTTTGCCGCCAACAGCGAAGTGGATAGCTACCAGTTGTTGGTGAATCAGCAAGATGCCTCACGGTTGATGCGCTATCCGGCGAACCACATTACCGGCTGGCGTTTGTGGCTGGAAAAGCCGCTGTCGGTTGATACGCTGAGCACGCAAACGCTGCCGGAAGGCACGGTCTGGAAAGACTGGCGCGAGCGTAAAGGTGAGCTGTTTCAGGCCGTACGCATGGAGAAAAATATGATGGGGCTGTTGCTCAGCCTTATCGTTGCCGTGGCCGCGTTCAATATTATTACCTCGCTGGGTTTACTGGTGATGGAAAAACAGGGAGAAGTCGCCATTCTGCAAACGCAGGGGCTGACTCAACGTCAGATTATGATGGTGTTTATGGTGCAGGGGGGCAGCGCTGGCGTTATTGGCGCGTTGTTAGGGGCATTGCTGGGGACGTTATTGGCCAGCCAACTGAATACGCTGATGCCAATCTTGGGCGTATTGCTGGATGGTGCCGCGTTGCCGGTGGCGATCGACCCTGTGCAGGTCGTGACAATCGCCATTTCCGCGATGGTGATTGCCCTCTTATCGACACTTTACCCGTCATGGCGCGCTGCCGCCGTTCAACCCGCTGAGGCTTTACGTTATGAGTGATTTACCGTTATTGCAGTGTACTAACCTGTCCAAGCGCTATCAGGACGGCAAACTGTCTACCGACGTGTTACGCGATGTCTCATTTGAAATGAGCAGCGGCGAGATGATGGCAATCGTCGGGAGTTCTGGTTCGGGCAAAAGTACGTTGCTGCATGTGCTGGGTGGGTTGGATACGCCGACGTCAGGTGAGGTCATCTTTAAAGGCCAGCCGTTGAACACGTTCTCAGCGGCGGCAAAAGCGGATTTACGCAATCGCGAGCTGGGCTTTATTTATCAGTTCCATCATCTGCTGCCGGATTTCACCGCGTTGGAAAACGTAGCGATGCCGTTGCTGATTGGCAAAGTGCCAACGTCACAGGCGCGGGATAAAGCACGCGAAATGCTGGCGGCCGTCGGGCTGGAGGCGCGCAGCCACCACCGTTCGTCTGAACTGTCCGGCGGTGAACGGCAGCGTGTCGCGATTGCCAGAGCATTGGTTAACAGCCCGTCGCTGGTGTTGGCCGATGAGCCAACGGGGAATCTCGATCAGCGTACGACAGACACTATTTTTGAACTGCTGGGAGAGCTGAACGTCCGTCAGGGCACTGCATTTCTGGTGGTGACGCATGACCTGCAACTGGCTAGCCGACTGAACCGTCAACTGGAAATGCGCGACGGTCAGTTGCAGCAGGAACTGACCCTGATGGGAGCGCGGCAATGAGATATCCTCCGCTCTCGTTGCTGATTGGCCTGCGCTTTAGCCGCGGCCGTCGGCGTGGCGGCATGGTTTCGCTGATTTCGGTCATTTCGACGCTCGGGATTGCCCTCGGCGTGGCGGTGTTGATTCTTGGCCTGAGCGCGATGAATGGTTTTGAACGTGAACTGAATAACCGCATCCTCGCCGTCGTGCCGCATGGTGAGATCGCACCAGTCAATCAGCCTTTCGACGGCTGGCAGGACATTCTTCCGAAAATAGAACAGGTGCCTGGCGTTGCGGCCGCGGCACCTTATATCAATTTCACCGGGCTGCTGGAGAACGGTGCCAAACTTCAGGCGGTTCAGGTAAAAGGCGTCGATCCGCAGCAGGAGAAACGTCTTAGCGCGCTGCCCAACTATGTGCTTAATGACGCCTGGCAGCGGTTCCGCGCGGGTGAACAGCAGGTCATCATTGGGCAAGGCGTGGCGAAAGCGCTGAATGTGGCGGAAGATGACTGGGTCACAGTGATGATCCCGAACAGCGACCCGGAAATGAAGCTGATGCAGCCGAAACGCATCCGGTTGCACGTCAGCGGTATTTTACAGCTGAGCGGCCAGCTCGATCACGGCTTAGCGCTGATTCCGTTGGCGGATGCCCAGCAATATCTGGACATGGGGCAGAGCGTCACGGGGATCGCCATCAAAGCCAATGACGTGTTTTCTGCCAATAAACTGGTGCGCGATGCGGGCGAAGTCACGAATGCCTATGTCACTATTCGCAGCTGGATTGGCACCTATGGTTATATGTACAGAGACATTCAGATGGTGAGAACCATCATGTATCTGGCGATGATCCTAGTGATTGGTGTGGCCTGTTTTAATATTGTTTCAACGCTGGTGATGGCGGTGAAAGACAAAAGCAGCGATATCGCGGTTTTGCGTACGCTGGGCGCGTCAGATGGGCTGATTCGGGCTATCTTTGTGTGGTACGGGCTATTGGCCGGGCTGCTGGGCAGCGTGATCGGTGCCGTGGTCGGCGTGGTTGCGGCCTTGCAATTGACGCCGATCATTCGCGGTATTGAAGCACTCATCGGCCATAAACTGCTGTCCGGCGACATCTATTTTATCGATTTCCTGCCGTCAGAATTGCATCTGATGGACGTTTTTATCGTATTAGGCACGTCGCTGGTGCTGAGTTTGATTGCCAGTTGGTATCCGGCGCGGCGCGCCAGCCGGATTGACCCTGCCCGCGTGTTGAGCGGACAGTAAGCCAAGCCAACGCACATGCGGCTTGAGAGATGACGGGGATAGTCCCTATCGTGTGGGAAAGCGATCACACTCTAAGGAGCAGTCATGTACTACGGTTTTGACATGGGCGGCACGAAAATTGAGCTGGGCGTGTTCGACGCGGAGTTGAACAAGGTGTGGCAAAAGCGGGTGCCGACGCCGCGTAATAATTATGATGACCTGCTCACCACGCTGGTCGATCTGGTGCATGAAGCCGATGCTCAGGTTGGCATGCAGGGGAAGGTCGGTCTCGGCGTACCGGGCATGGAGACAGGTAACGACGGTGCGCTATTCACCGCTAACCTGCCTGCGACGATGGGAAAACCGCTGCGTACGGATTTGTCGCAGCGTTTGCAGCGAGATATTCGCATCAGTAACGATGCTAACTGCTTTGTGCTGTCGGAAGCCTGGGATGCGGAATTTCGTTCCTATCCTGTCGTGCTGGGCATGATTTTAGGCACGGGGCTGGGCGGTGGTCTGGTGATTAACGGACGTCCGGTTGACGGGCGCAACGGTATCACAGGCGAGTTCGGCCATCTCCGCCTGCCGTCCGACGCACTGGATATCATCGGCGTGGATATTCCCCGCGTGAAGTGCGGTTGCGGTCAATCAGGCTGTATCGAGAATTATATTTCCGGCCGGGGTTTTGAATGGCTGTACGAGCATCTGTATGGCGAAGCGCTGCCAGCCGTGACGATTATCCGGCACTATCGTGGCGGAGAAGAAAAAGCGCTGGAGTTTGTCGATCGTTTTATGGATTTACTGGCGGCCTGCTTGGGCAATCTGCTGACTCTGTTCGATCCACATCTGCTGGTGTTGGGCGGCGGCCTGTCGAATTTTGATGAAATTTATCAAATTCTGCCGACGCGCCTTCCTTCACGACTTTTACCGATTGCGAAACTGCCACGTATAGAGAAAGCGCGTCATGGCGATGCGGGCGGCGTACGTGGTGCGGCGTTGCTACACTTAATGGATAACTAGCTGGAGAAAGTATGTATACGCGTCAACGATTAGGGCGATTTCATAAGGGAAAGCGGATGCGGCAACAGCGTCTTCGTGCGCGTATTTTCCATCGTGATTATCTGGCAGCAAGCGAAGTGAAAAAACCGCGCGTGGTGGTACTGACGGGTGCCGGTATTTCAGCAGAGTCGGGCATCCGTACCTTTCGTGCGGCCGATGGCCTGTGGGAAGAACATCGTGTGGAGGATGTTGCGACGCCCGAAGGCTTTCAGCGTAACCCCGAGCTGGTGCAGGCATTTTATAACGCCCGTCGTCGTCAGCTACAGCAGCCGGAAATTGTGCCCAACGCCGCACATCTGGCGTTGGCGAATCTGGAAGCGATGTTGGAAGACAATTTCCTGCTGATTACGCAAAACATCGATAACCTGCATGAACGTGCTGGCAGCAAGCGCGTCATTCATATGCACGGCGAGCTACTGAAAGTACGCTGTAGCCAAAGTGGACAGATTTTTGAGTGGCCGGACGATCTCGCTGTCGGCGAACGCTGCCACTGCTGCCAATTTCCCGCACCGTTACGTCCACATGTGGTGTGGTTTGGTGAAATGCCGCTGCACATGGACAAGATTTACCATGCGCTGTCGCAGGCCGATTACTTTATTGCGATTGGCACGTCGGGGCATGTCTATCCTGCCGCTGGTTTTGTCCATGAGGCCCATTCGCACGGCGCCTACACGCTGGAACTGAATCTGGAGCCGAGCCAGGTAGAAAGCCAGTTTGATGAAAAAATGTATGGCCCCGCCAGCACCGTCGTACCCGAGTTTGTCGCGGCCTGGCTGACGCGCGGTCAAAGCATTAAGTTTTAAGTGCCCACAAAAAGTTTTAAGCATCCGCAAAAAGAGAAAGCGTCATGAATCGTGTGAGGATGGCGTTTTCTCTTGCCGATCGTTGCCGCAGCAACATTCATCAAGCTGATCGAAGGGCAACATCGCGGCGTGGTTAAAGAAACAATATTCACTCTCGCTACAGTGAGTATGCGAAACGGTTTCTGTCGGCGAGTCCGCTTGCGGATGCGGTGGCCGTGCTCCATGAAATGATAAGGTTCGTCGGAAAAAGCCCAGCATAGCGTTACCCTCACGATGTCTTATGAAAGACAAATGTGTTAATGAGAGTTATTCTCACTAATGTCAGCTAAGCGTAGTTGGTAATCCGACGATGCGGGAATGACAATTGTCAAAAAATATATACTCGTCATACTTCAAGTTGCATGTGCGTTGGCTACGCTACTCGGCACACTTGCGTGTACCTCGCCCCGTTGGGGCCGCTGCAAGCAGCGTTCAAATCTGACTTTGGCAGATTTGTCAGTCACCCGAATCACTTACTTGAGTAAGCTCATCGGGATTCTTTCCCTTGCCGCCTTCCTGAAACTTGAATTATTTAGAGTATAATAACTACCGTTTTTCTATCCGCTTGCCATGCCTGAATCGACAAAGGCTTAGATCGATCAGAATGTCCGCCGGGCTTCGGCAGCCAGCTCTTTTAGATAATTCAGATCGCACAATTCCACTTGATGACCCCGATAGGTAATGTGGCCTTGCCGCTTCCAGTCTGACATTAGCCTGCTTAGCGTTTCACTGCGCATTCCTAATGACGTCGCAAGCTGGCCTCGGCTCACCGGTAATGTCAGATGCTGAGTTTGCTGAATGTGGTGCTGCCGCAGCAGATAATCTGCCAGACGCTGTGGCGCGGAGCTGGAGGTCAGCCAGTCGATTTGGTTGATGGTCGAGTAGAGTTTCTTGCCCAGATAGTTGAGCAAACGCAGTGCCAGCTCTGGGCGCTGCAAGCAAAACTGGTGAATATCCTGCCGTGGGATCATCAGCGTGTGGCCATCGCTCTGCGCGCGAATATTCATCGGGAAGCGACCGTGATCCATAAATACAGCGGCAATAGCGACAAATTCTCCGCGTTCAAACTGCCCGAAAATCTTCTCATCACCGCCATAGGTATGGCGAAAGGCCTGCAATTTTCCTGTTTCAACCAGCAAACAGTGCTGCATTTTGTCGCCTTCGCGAAACAGGATGTCATCCTGCCGGAAAAACAGACGCTCACTTTTTGCCAGTAGCTCACACACCACGTCGCTGGGTTCACCGCGCATCCACTCATGCTGAAACAGCACTTCGCCGTATTCATCGGGCGATAGCGCTTTTTTGACAAATGTCATTTGCCCTCCCAGAGGCTGGTATTACCATCAAGCTAGTAAATGAAAATAATAATCACTTGCATGAATTCGGCAAGCAAAATCACGGCGCGCTGAATTGGAGGGGACAGAGTATGAGCGATCATGAAGCTGGACATAAATTTTTAGCCCGATTGGGGAAAAAGCGTCTGCGCCCCGGCGGCAGAAAGGCAACCGAGTGGCTGCTCAGCCAGGCCGGGTTCCGACAGGACAGTGTAGTATTGGAAGTCGCCTGCAATATGGGCACCACGGCGATGGAGATTGCGCGTCGATTTGGCTGTCAGGTTATTGGCGCGGATATGGATAACGTCGCGCTAAAGAAAGCACAGGAAAATGTGGCAGCGAACGGTTTAGCCTCGCAGGTCACGATTATGCAGGCAAATGCGCTGGAACTGCCGTTCCCCGATAATCACTTTGATGTGGTGATTAATGAAGCCATGCTGACGATGTATGCCGACAAAGCCAAGAGCCGCATTATTGCCGAATATTATCGTGTACTGAAACCGGGCGGTCGCCTGATTACGCACGATATCATGCTACTTTCCGAGAAGGATTCCGGGGCGTTGCAGGCGGTGGAACAGATGCATAAAGCGATCAACGTGCATGCCCAACCGATGCTGCGCGAGCGCTGGGTGACGCTGTTTCAGGAGTGTGGTTTTAGCAAGGTTAGCTACGATAACGGCGCAATGACGCTGCTGACGCCACAGGGGCTGATTTATGATGAAGGGCTAGCGGGTGCGGCGCGTATCGTAAAAAATGCGCTGAAGAAAGAAAACCGCGACATGTTCTTCAATATGTTTCATACCTTCCGCCGCAATCGGAACCAGCTTAACTATATTGCGGTATGCAGTACCAAATAAGGGTGGTATGCGGCACTACGGCGTTTTGACCGTGCTGCGGTAATAAGGAAAATGCGTGTAAGGTAAGCGAAATCGTTTAACATACATGACAATACTTAATTACTGCTGGGTGATATCCCGCTAAAGCACGCTATGCCGTTACCCCACTACAGCCAGCTAAAACAACAGCAGTGCAGACGCGATCGTCGGAGTCTGGCACTGCTGTTGGCGTTTCTCGCACTCACGCTGGTCGTAAGCCTGTGCGCCGGGGAGCGCTGGATTTGGCCGACGGCCTGGCTGGACGAGGCTCAGCAACTCTTTGTCTGGCAACTGCGTTTGCCCAGAACGCTGGCCGTGATGCTGGTGGGGGCCAGTCTGGCAATGTCGGGCACCGTGATGCAGGCAGTCTTTGATAATCCGCTGGCGGAACCGGGGCTGCTGGGTGTGGCGAACGGCGCAGGCGTGGCCTTAGTGCTGACGGTACTGCTGGGGCAGGGATTGCTGCCCGTCTGGATGTTAAGCCTGAGCGCGATTGCTGGCGCGCTGCTGATTACCTTTCTGTTACTCCATTTTGCCCGTCGGCATATCTCCAATACCCGTTTATTACTCATCGGCATTGCGCTCGGGATTATCTGTAGCGCGGTGATGACCTGGGCCGTCTATTTCAGTACCAGCCTCGATTTACGCCAACTGATGTATTGGATGATGGGTGGCTTCAGCGGCATTGACTGGCGACACGGCTGGTTGATGTTGACACTTTTGCCGCTGTTGCTGTGGTTGAGTCGTCAGGGGGCGGTGTTAAATGGGCTGACGCTGGGTGAGATTCAGGCTCGTCAGTTAGGTATCCTAGTCTATCGCTGGCGCACCATTCTCGTGTTGGTGATGGGTGTACAGGTTGGCCTGAGCGTGGCGCTGGCCGGTATTATCGCGTTTATTGGTCTGGTGATCCCACACATGTTACGGCTGTGCGGGCTGACCGATCAGCGTTATTTATTGACCGGATGTGCATTGGCTGGCGGCGGCGTGCTGCTATTGGCGGATACGGTCGCGCGCGTTGCGCTAAGTTCAGCCGAGTTGCCGATAGGCGTGGTTACCGCTACGCTGGGATCGCCGTGGTTTATCTGGCTACTATTACGCAATCGACTGTAGCGAGATGTCTTGTTCTATCCACTCTTGTTTATCACTGAAGGGAGCAAAACGATGAGCACTGAAATCTATACTATTCCGCTGACCACCATCGACGGGAAAGCGACAACGTTTGACGCGTTTAAAGGGCAGGTGGCTTTAGTCGTCAACGTCGCCTCTCAATGCGGCCTGACTAAACAATACGACGCGTTGGAAAAACTCTACGAAACCTATCGCGACAAAGGTCTGGTCGTGCTGGGATTCCCCTCCAATGAATTTGCAGGGCAGGAACCGGGCTCGGAAGAAGAAATTCAGGAATTCTGCCGTGGGACATTTGGCGTTCAGTTCCCGATGTTCAGCAAAATTGAAGTGAATGGCGAGAACCGTCACCCGCTGTACCAGTTGTTGATTCGTCAGCAACCGGAAGCCAATGGAACCTGGAAAAGTGACTTTTTTGCGCGTTTAGTCAATAAAGGCCGTAAACCCAAGAATCCAGAAGACATCCTGTGGAATTTCGAAAAATTCCTGGTGGATCGCGAGGGGCAGGTGATTGATCGCTTTGCGCCGGATATGGCACCTGACCATGACACCATCGTGAAAGCGGTCGAAGAGGCGTTGGCAAAATAATTGACGCAGCAGACTTCCCCAGTATTACAGCTGTTGCAGGCTAGCGCCTTACCGCGTTTGTCGCCGACGAGTGCGGAGTGTCATCGTGGTGAGTTGCTGCACATCATCGGCCCGAACGGCGCAGGAAAGAGTACCCTGCTGGCAAGAGCGGCTGGCTTACTGGCGGGGGAAGGTGACGTCTGTCTGGCCGGCATGCCGCTGTCGCAGTATACGGCAGCGGATCTGGCCGTGCGGCGCGCCTATCTGGCACAGCAGCAACCGCCGCTGGCGCTGATGCCAGTATTCCAGTATTGGCAACGGCATCAACCGCCGCTGGCTCAGGAAGACGCGGTCGAAAAGGTGGTGCATTTTCTGGCAGAACGCCTGATGTTAACCGATAAACTGGCGCGCCCGCTCACACAGCTGTCGGGAGGTGAGTGGCAGCGCGTTCGGCTGGTGGCGGCGCTGTTGCAGATTTGGCCGACGATCAATCCGCATGCGCATTTGCTGCTGCTGGATGAACCAACTAACAGTCTGGATGTGGCGCAGCAGGTGGCGCTGGATGCGTTGCTGAGTGAACTCTGTCGCTTGGGCATCGCCGTCGTAGTTTGCGCACACGATCTGAACCACTGCGCCCACCATGCGGATCGCGTGTGGCTGCTGTCGGCAGGGACTCTGGTGGCGCAGGGCGAAACAGCGGATGTCATGCTGCCAGACGTGCTGTCTCCTGTGTTCGGGGTCGCGTTTCAGCGGCACGTGGTGGATGGCAGAAACTGGATCATCACGCGCAGCGCCTGACTGCTGTCGCGAGGAGATGGCGTCGTTAGAAAATAGGAAAAATCGCCTTTACTTGCCAGAGGCCCCGATTAAACGCTAAATTAATCAATACCTAGCATTTTCAAACGCTAGAGGACTATGGCCTCGGCGGTTTTATGGTAATCGCGATGATACGTTTACGACATGCTTTGATCCTCGCCAGCCTGATTTTGGTCGGCTGTAGCAGTAGTCGGCACAACCCGCCGCCGGACGCGCGTCTGAGCGATTCGATCATGGTGATGGTGCAGCTAAACGATCAACTCGGGCAATGGTACAGAACGCCTTATCGCTATGGCGGGCTGGATCGTAACGGCGTCGATTGTTCAGGCTTCGTCTACCTGACGTTTCGCGATAAGTTTGGCATGCAATTGCCGCGTACCACGGAAGAACAAACTGAACTGGGCGAGCGCGTTGACCGCGATAACCTGTTACCGGGCGATTTGGTCTTTTTCAAAACCGGCAGCGGCAGCAGTGGGCTGCACGTCGGCATTTATGATAAAGACGACCAGTTTATTCATGCCTCCACCAGTCAGGGCGTCATCCGCTCGTCGCTGGATAACGTGTACTGGAAACGGGCGTACTGGCAGGCTCGTCGCATCTGATTCCTTCCTTATTTTGTTTTGTTGACAGCATGGAGCTATCCACTCATGTCCTCTCTGCGTTTATTGATCTCCGACTCTTACGATCCCTGGTTTAATCTGGCCGTTGAGGAGTGCATCTTTCGTCAGATGCCTACCACGCAGCGGGTACTGTTTTTATGGCGCAATGCGGAAACTGTCGTCATTGGGCGCGCCCAGAATCCGTGGAAAGAGTGCAATACGCGGCGGATGGAAGAAGATGGCATCAAGTTGGCGCGGCGCAGCAGCGGCGGCGGAGCGGTCTTCCACGATCTCGGTAATACCTGCTTTACCTTCATGGCGGGCAAACCGGAATACGATAAAAGCGTCTCAACGCAGATTGTTCTGGATGCACTCAGTTCGCTTGGGTTAAAGGCCAGCGCCTCGGGGCGCAATGATCTGGTGGTGGAAACTGCGGACGGTGTACGCAAGGTATCTGGTTCTGCCTACCGCGAAACCAAGGATCGCGGGTTCCATCACGGCACGCTGCTGCTGAACGCAGATCTCAGCCGCTTAGCCGATTATTTGAACCCGGATGTTAAGAAACTACAGGCAAAAGGGATTACGTCTGTGCGTTCGCGTGTCGCCAATCTGGTGGAATTACTGCCTTCTGTCGATCATCAGGCGATTTGTCAGGCGGTGACGCAGGCCTTCTTTGATTATTTTGGCGAACAGTGCGAGCCGGAAATCATCTCGCCATCTGCCCACCCAGATCTACCCAGGTTCAGCGAACAGTTTGCGCGTCAAAGTAGCTGGGAATGGAACTTCGGTCAGGCGCCGGATTTCTCGCATTTACTGGATAACCGCTTTACCTGGGGCGGCGTTGAATTACATTTCGATGTGGAGCGCGGCGTGATCGTTCGTGCCCAGATTTATACCGATAGCCTGAATCCCGCGCCGTTAGAAGCACTCGCTTCCGCATTACAGGGAACAGCGTATCGTCCAGAAGCCTTGGCGGCAGCGTGTCAGGCACTGATTACCGCTTTCCCCGAACAGCAAAATGAATTGCAGGAACTGGCTGAGTGGCTGGAGCAGAGTCTGCGCTAGACGTCCTGTTTTTCTCAACGAATCGATGACAAGGAAACGTAAGGGAAATAATACCCCTGCGTTTCTTCCGTGTTAATTTCAGTGCCATCCCTCTACACTTTCTATCTACCCGTTAATTGTTGTGTGGTGAGCGCGTGGCTCTCTTCACCGGAATAGAGTGGTATTAGGGAGTCATGATGCAGCAAACACCGTTATTCAAAAATCACTATTTTGACCAACTGCCGGGGTTCTATACCGCGCTACAGCCGACGCCGCTGCATGGCGCTCGTCTGCTTTATCACAGCGAGGGATTGGCTGCGGAACTCGGTCTGTCGTCTGACTGGTTTACGCCAGAACAGGATGCTGTCTGGAGCGGCGAACGTTTGCTGCCGGGAATGGCGCCACTGGCGCAGGTTTATAGCGGTCATCAGTTTGGCGCGTGGGCCGGTCAGTTGGGTGACGGGCGCGGCATTCTGCTAGGGGAACAACAGCTGGCGGATGGCCGCAGTATGGACTGGCACCTGAAAGGTGCGGGGCTGACGCCGTATTCGCGCATGGGCGACGGCCGTGCGGTGTTGCGCTCAGCAATACGCGAATTTCTGGCCTCGGAAGCGATGCACCATCTGGGAATTCCCACCACGCGGGCGCTGACGATTGTCACCAGTACACATCCGGTCCTGCGTGAGCAGGAAGAAAAGGGAGCAATGCTGCTGCGCGTGGCAGAGAGCCATGTGCGTTTCGGTCATTTTGAGCACTTCTACTATCGCCGCGAGCCAGAAAAGGTGCGTCAGCTGGTGGAGTATGTGATCGCCCGCCACTGGCCGCAGTGGGAAAACGACGAGCGGCGTTATGAGCTGTGGTTCGGCGATGTGGTAGAGCGTACTGCCCGTCTGATTACACACTGGCAGGCCGTCGGTTTTGCGCACGGCGTAATGAATACGGACAACATGTCGATTTTAGGGCTGACCATCGATTATGGCCCTTACGGCTTTTTAGATGCCTATCAGCCTGATTTCATTTGTAATCACTCCGACCATCGCGGGCGCTATGCGTTCGACAATCAGCCTGCCGTAGGACTGTGGAATTTGCATCGTCTGGCGCAGGCGCTGTCGGGGCTGATGGATACTGAAACGTTGGAGCGCGCGCTTGCCCGCTATGAACCGGCGTTGATGCAGCACTATGGCATGCTGATGCGCGCTAAGCTGGGCTTATTTACCGCAAGTTCTGAAGATAATGACGTGCTGGTCGGGCTGTTGCGTTTGATGCAGCAGGAAGGCAGCGATTACACCCGCACGTTCCGTCTGCTGGCAGACAGCGAGAAGCAGGCATCACGCTCGCCGCTCCGTGATGAATTCATCGACAGAGCCGCGTTCGATAGCTGGTTTGCGACCTATCGCCAGAGGCTGATGCAGGAAGAGCAGGGCGATGAGGAACGTCGTCGGTTGATGAATGCAACGAACCCAAAATATATTCTGCGTAATTATCTGGCGCAGATGGCGATTGAACGGGCGGAAAGTGACGACATCGGTGTGCTGGCGCGTCTGCATCAGGCGCTATGTCAGCCGTATGATGATCAGCTTGATATGAACGATTTAGCGGCGTTGCCGCCAGAATGGGGCAAACATCTGGAGATTTCCTGCTCCAGTTGAACCGGAGCAGGGGGGACTTGGCTATTGCCGCAGATAAACCTGCGGAATGGTGTAGTCAGGGTGTGAACCGACGCTGAGATCGGCGCGATACCAGTGGGTCAACGTCTCTGCCTGTAGCACTTGCGCAGGCGTGCCTTGTGCGACCAGCTTCCCTTCGTGCAGCAGCAGAATGCGGTCGGCATACAGCGCGGCCAGATTCAGGTCGTGCAGGACGCAGCATACGGATAACGGCTGTTCGCGTGTCAGTTGCTTGAGCAGGCGTAAGAGGTGCTGCTGGTGGTACAGATCCAGCGCCGAAGTCGGTTCATCGAGAAATAACCAACCCGGCGTTGGTTCTGGATGCCACAGCTGCGCCAGCACGCGAGCCAGTTGCACCCGCTGCTGCTCCCCGCCGGAAAGCTGACGATAGTCGCGCGTAGCCAGTTCCAGACAGCCCGTTTGCGCCATGACCTGCTGAATAACATCATCATTTTTCGGGTAGCGGCCATGAGGGGAGCGCCCCATCGCAACGACATCCCGCACGCTAAACGCAAACGCCATGCCGCTATGTTGACGCATCACCGCACGCGTTTTTGCGAGCGCGCCGGGCTGCCAGTGCGAAAAAGGCTGTCCGGCTAGCAGGCACTCGCCTTCATCTGGCGTCAAATAACCGGTCAGTAAACGGAGCAGGGTGGATTTCCCCGCACCGTTAGGGCCGATAATCGCGACGATTTCCCCAGGATGTAGCGCCAGAGAAACGTCATCTGTCAGATAACGCCCGTTGGTCTGAAAGCGTAGATGACGTGCGACTAACGTCCGGTCGTACGCTGAGTCAGTCATTGCCTCGTCCTTTATGCTGAACGATCAGCCATAAGAAATACGGCCCGCCAATCAGGCTACTTAACAAACCAACAGGCATTTCTGCTGGAGAAAGCAGCGTGCGTGCCAGCGTATCCGCAAACAACAGCAGACAGGCACCGCCGAGGATAGAGCCGGGGATGAGCCAGCGATGGTCGGCACCCAGATGCATGCGCATCAGGTGTGGGATGATAAGCCCGATAAACCCGATCACGCCGCTGACCGCCACCGCCACGCCAACTAACAGCGAACTCAGCAACAGTAACGTGTACTTGGTGCGTTTCACATTAACGCCAAGGTAATGCGCCTCTTCGTCCCCTAATTGCAACACGTTCAGACGGTGCGCGTAGTATAACGTGGCGATCGTGGCAGGGATGACCAGCGTGCTGGCAACGAGCAGCATTGGCCATTGTGCTTGTCCGAGGCTCCCCATTCCCCACAGTGAGAACTGGCGCAGTTGCTGATCGGTACTGATGTAGGTCAACACGCCGATGAGGGCAAGACACAGCGCATTGAGCGCAATACCTGCCAGCAATAGTCGGGTTAATCCACCCTGTTCGGAGCGGCTGAGGATGAAAATGATCGCTGTAATTGCCAGACTACCCGCGAAGGCAGCGAACATCGGGCCGTAAAGCGCCAGCAGAGGGGGAAGGCCGAGCGGCAGCACGATAGTCAGCGCCACGCAGAGCGCGGCACCACTGCTGATACCCAGCAGGCCGGGATCGGCGAGCGGATTGCGAAATAACCCCTGCATAATCGCGCCGGAACAAGCCAGCGCACCACCGACGAGGATCGCCAGCAGCACGCGGGGCACGCGGATATTCAGCCAGATATGCCAGATCGGATCGTCAAGCGGCGTTTGCCATAACATCTTGAGTGATAGGGGGAGCGCACCCATGTTGGCGGCACCCACCATCAGTGCCACCATCAATAACAGCAGTGCGATCAACCACGTGCGCGGGTGAAACCGTGACGTCATTTTATCGCTTCAGCTGTTTGACGCAGTGTTGCCATCAGCGCTGGGGTATCGAGCGTGAAGCCGAGCATTGCCATGTCATCGACCACTAACAGGCGTTTGTTCTTACCCGCAGGTGTCAGTTCCAGGCCGGGTAATTTCCAGACCTGTGCTTCACCACCCAACGTTTTCAATCCTTGACTGGAGATCAGAATCAGATCCGGCGCACTGGCGATCACACCTTCCTGCGACAATGGCTGGTAGCGCTCAACGTTTTGCATGGCATTTTTTAATCCGGCGCTGCGGATAATGGTGTCTGGCGGGCTATTTTTGCCCGCAGCCAGCGCGGTCATGCCGCCGTGGCTGAGAATGAACAGCACATTAACCGGCAGCGGTGACGTTTTGACTGCCGCCAACTGTTGCTGATAAGTTTCCGCTAGTTTTTTACCTTCTGCGTCCTTTCCTAGCGTCTGAGCGATGGCCCCGATTTTCTTCGGCACCGCATCCAGCGATGGCTCGGCGGTTACATGAACCACTTTTGTGCCGCTGTCCGCAACTTGCTGCAGGATGAGTGATGGCTGAGACAGATCGCTGGCGAGAACCAGAGACGGTTTCATTGCCAGAATCCCTTCCGCATTGAGGTGACGCATGTAGCCTACATCAGGCAGTTTCTTCACGGCTTCCGGATGCAGGCTGGTACTATCGCGCGCAACCAGATCTTTCTCCGCGCCCAGCGCATAGATAATTTCCGTGACGTCGCCGCCGATAGAAACGATACGTTCGGCAGCAGACACCCCCAGCGGGAGTGTCAATAGCAGGGGGAATAGCCAGTTTTTCATGCGGCGAGATCCTTATGCGGTTTCAGGGCATTGATTTGGTCACGCCACTGCTGTTGTTCCGGCGTGCCTTCAGTACGTTGCCCAAAGAGTTGTGCAATTTGAGAGCCGTCAGCGGCATAGAGCTCGAGGCTGGTCACAATACCGTCGGCTGTCGGTTTACGCGTGATCCAACTTTCAGCGATCGCGCCTTCGATCAGATGCAGGGTGAAATCTTTATTAAAGATGTTAATCCATTCCGCATGCTGCTCCATACGTTCTACACGCTCAAGCGTACCGGTGAAGATTTGCACACAGCCACGGTTACCGACAAATACCATGATCTCGTTCTGATCTTCACGTGCGGCAAACAGAATCTGTGACAGCGCATCGTTTTCTACACGGTAGGCTAGATCGTCGGCGACCGAGTTAAACGCCTGCTGACGTGTCAGGTTATAGCGCTTGAGCAGAATAAAGAAATCATGCACATCCGTCATCGCACGCCATTCCGCTTCAAGCTGAGGATTATGGGCAACGACCTGCTCGACTGCTGCGCTGTTCGCTGGGCGAAGTGCCAACGCGGGATTTTCGCTGCTGGTAAATTTCTCAACAAATAACTGCCAGGCGTCCATGTCCGTGGTGTCGGTCGTGTAGACCTTCAGAATGGCATCACCTTGATGATCGAAAAATTGAATACTCTGGCGCTCACCGCGTGCGGTATTTTCACGCAGCGCAAAGGCGGAAGCCCATTGAGAAAGGAACAAACGCAGATCCAACTCGCGCGGATTGAGGATAAGGCCAGCGTGCCCATCAAGCGTCTGGTTTTGATAGTAACCGGTGTGCTCATGCACGGCGTATTCGTTGCGCGTGATCGACTTGGTATTACCAACTTGCTCCAGTGCACTGAGCCAAACTTTGGCATCACCCTGTAGACGCTGTGCATCGTGTCCGACGCGGGCGTGAGTTAATTCCGCTTCACTGATGCCGAGTTGTGCAGCCAGATCGCGGGCGTATTTACGCGGATGTTCTACTTTAGCCTGGAGGTATTGTTGGTAAATGGACGTCTGCATCTCGTTCCCTTAATCGTTGTCGTGTTGATTATAGCAATGAATGAGAATCATTTTCATGTAACAAAAACGCAACCTCAAGTGAAGTTTTCTTAATAAGTGGAATAAGGGAAATTGCGTGAGGCGTTTATGTGTCGCGAGATACCGGGAAAGGTAGAAGGAGAAAGCCCCTCCACGATAAGAAGGGGCGGTAAATCGTTTACGGCTAGTGTAATTCAGGCCAGAAATTGCGGTTGGCGTCAATCAGATCGTCCAAAATGGCTTTGGCGACGCTTGCGCTAGGAACCGTTTTGGACAATGTCAGCGCTTGCCACAGCTTTTGATACGATCCCTCTTCCCAGGCTTCAACCACCAGTTTTTCGACGGCAACCTGCTGGCTCATTAATCCTTTTTGGAACGTAGGGATGTCACCTATTTGCAGCGGCTCTGGCCCATGGCTTCCTACGAGACACGGAATTTCCACCATCGCGCTAGGATCAAAATTACGTATCGCGCCGTTGTTCTCAACAATCAATAGCATTCTTTCTCGCGTGTTAAATGCGATAGCGCGTGCCAGATCGACAATATAAGAAGCATGTTCATCGATTTCGAGATCGCCAGCAGCACCCGATTTCGCTTCAGTGATGGCGCGGCAAGCGCCAAACACCTGTTTTTCCCGTCCGGCCATAACCTCATTGGCTCGCGTATAGTCAGGATTGGCATGCGCCACGACATAATCGGGGAAGAAATAATATTTCAGGTAGGTATTGGGCAGCGTCTGCGGATCGAGTGCGCAGACATCTTTCGCTTTGGCGAACGTGTCGTTCCAGCTTGCTTCGTTATGGTTCTCAACCGTCAGTGGAATATAGCCATGTTGAGCGACGTGTTCGCGGATGGTTGGCAGTAACTCGTTACCGTCTTTATCCTGGATCGATGTCCACCAGCCGAAGTGATTCAGTCCGTAGTAGCGTACCGTCATCTCCTTGCGTGACTTCAGGCCAAGAATGTCTGCCATTCTGCCTTCTATGCCGATTGGCATATCACAGATATTGAGTATTTTTGCATTAGGACGCAGCTTGCGGGTGGCTTCTGCCACGATTGCCGCTGGGTTGGAGTAATTTAGCATCCACGCCTGTGGTGAGTATTGCTCCATGTAATCCACTAATTCAAGCACGCCGCCAATGGAGCGCATACCGTAAGCAATTCCGCCCGGGCCACAGGTTTCTTGCCCAACTACGCCGTGACGAAGTGGAATTTTTTCATCCAGTTCGCGCATAGGGTACTTACCGACGCGAATGTGTGCCATCACAAAGTCCACGTCGGTAAATGCGGTTTGTGGATCGGTGGTATAGCTGAACTTGATTTCAGGCGCCTGCTCTTGCAGCAAAATTTTGCAGGCTTCGGCGACGATTTCCTGACGAGCGCTGTCGTTGTCATAAAATTTCAGCGTACCGATCGGAAAACGATCCTGATTTTGCAGCAGCATAAGAACAATGCCTGGGGTAAAAGTACTGCCACCGCCTGCGATTAAAATTGAAAATTTTTTCATGGTTGAACCTCCATAGGGTGTGTGTTTTGCATGAGATTTTCCAGACGATCGCGTACCTGAGGAACCGACAGGCCGACGATAATCTGAATGGCGTGATTGTTGCGGACGACGCCGTGTGCTCCGAGCTGGCGGAATACGTCATCGGATTGCATTAACGTTGGATCTGCCAGCGTAATGCGTAAACGGGTGGCGCAGTTGGTGAGACTAGCTATGTTTTCCGCTCCGCCCAACGCGGTCAGATAGGCTTTAGCTTCGTCCTGTTGTGCTGCGTGTTGTGTCACGTGTTGAGGCGTGGTTTTTCCAGCAAGATCTGCTTTTGAATAGAGGCGAATTTCGCTGTCTTCCCGTCCCGGTGTTTTGATGTTGAAACGCAAAATCACGGTGCGAAAAATCAGGAAATAAAGAAAGGAGAACAGGATGCCGACGCTAATTTGGATGACCATATTCATGGCGTGATGGTGGAACATGGGAAGCCAGTTCTGCGTGGCGATTTCAATCAGTCCGCCGCCCATATTGCCGACTACGCCCAGAATATACATCACGGTGGTCATCGTAGCGGCCAACACAGCATGTATCGCGAACAGAACAGGGGCGATGAACAAGAAAGTGAACTCAAGTGGTTCGGTGATACCAACCAGCACGGAAGTCAGTACGGCAGGGATCAACAGTCCTGCAACTTTGCTTTTGTTTTCAGGGCTGGCTGTGGCGTACATGGCTGCGGCGATGCCGATGGCACCAAAGATCTTGGCGTTGCCAAACAGCGCGAACCCGCCAACGGGAAAAAGCGTCTTCAATGGCAGTGTGGACTGACTAAAAGCCTGAATGTTTGCGATCCAGTTAACCTGAATACCGCCTTCTACTGCGACTGGACCATAGATAAACGGTCCGTAAACGAAATGATGTAGTCCGGTGGGGATTAAAATGCGTTCCAGAAACGTGTATACCCAGACTCCGGCAGCGCCCGATGCCAGAAGCAATCCCTGAAGGGACGCGATTCCCATCTGGATTTTAGGCCAGATAAGTAAGGTCAGCCAGGCGGCTGGTAGCATCAACAGGAAGCTGATGATCACCACAAAAGCAGTACCTTGAAATATACCGAGATAAACCGGCAGCGTTTTATCGTAATAACGGTTGTGAAGGGCGGTGATAAAGGCGGAGATGACGATAGCGCCAATAATGCTGGTATCCAGCGTTTTGATGCCTGCGATCGACGTTAATCCACTGATGCCGCCGATCTCGGCGCTGAAATCAATATTGAAATAGCCGCCCCATTGGGTCGCCATTGCTTGAATAAGGTAATTAAAGGTCAGGTAAGACACCAGTGCTGCAAGACACGCTCTGGCAGGTGAGTGATTTGCCAATCCAATCGGCAGACAAAACGCAAAAATCAGTGGCATATTGCGGAAGATGGTCCATCCGCCTTCTTCAATCACATAAACTATCTGAAAAAATAGGCTGTCTGGGTTAGCTAACTCACCCACAAGTAGGGGATTCGACAGCATGATCGCCAATCCGACGACGATACCGGCAAAAGGAAATAGCAGCACTGGTGTGAACATTGCGCCACCAAACCGCTGAATTTGACTGAGCATAATGGTGTCCTTCATTTTTATGTTTGTAGGGAAATTTATTTTTTTGGTCTAGATAACGCGTTCTGTAGTGAGAATAAGCAGGTCGCTTCACACAAACAGAGCGTGTATCGATGATTTGTGAGCTCAATCAACAAGTTGGCGTATGGAAAGAGGTATAGCTTTTGGCAGTCTTGCAGACCTGTTTATTCTGTGCGGGAAAGCGTTGGCGATGAGAGAAACGTAATACTATGATTAGAAAATAAAAATTAAGGGTGTCGGGTGAATCTCATGGCATCGGAAAGAGGAAAGGGAGGTCTAAAAGTGATCTATAAATTTATTGCCGAACAGATTCGTTCACGCATTAATTCTGCAGAATTCCGCGTTGGTGAAGTGTTGCCCGCGGAGAAACATTTGGCGAAAGAATTCTCCGTTTCGCGAATGACCTTACGTAAAGCGCTAGAACTGCTGGTGGCTGAAGGGCTACTGGAGCGCCGCCACGGGAGTGGAACCTACATCCTACAAAAAGATGTTCAGCATGAGAGTCACGCGCTGAACAGTTTTGCCGAACATATGCGTTTGATTGGTCGTACGACGACCAATGACGTCGTGGATTTTCGTATTATCCCCGCGCCGCCAGCGATTGCCCGACAGTTGCGGCTTAGGACAGATGAAAAGATCTACTTTGCCCAACGTATTCGCTACGTGGACGGTAAATCCTGTATGTTGGAAGACAGCTATTTACCGGTTGCTCCCTTTCCAGAACTGTCGGTCAAGCATTTGCAGGGATCAAAATTCGCTTATATCGAGGATGAAAAGCACATTGAGATTGCCGGTTGTTACGAAGTTTTCTCGCCGATTTTAGCCGATGCATCGGTGGCACGCTTATTAAGCGTTAGAGAGGGAGCGCCGATGTTACAAATGACATCGCTATCGCAGTCGGTTGAAGGAGCGTACCTTGATTTTTCGATTATGATTTATAACGTACATGATTATCAGGTTAGCTTTTATATGCAGCGTAATAAGCTTTCGCTGTAAATTCGCCCGCTCGCCGGGATGTGACGTGCGGGCGTACCGACGAGTTCAACGCGATTAGTTCAACTGATAAATACCAGATTGCCACGGCTGTAACTCAAGCGTCGTCACGTTCGGTTTTACCTTATCTTTTTGCCCACTTTCTAGTAAGGGCTGTTTGATGGAAAGCGTTTTCGGCAGCGCGTAATGCACGGGTTTCTCTTTAAAGTTCACCACGACGAGATAACGTTGTTGGTTGAGTTCACGAGTATAAGCAAGTACCTCGTTATTGTTCGGATCGAGATCCTGATAGGTTCCGTAGGTGAACGCTGGCGTGGCATGACGAAGTGCGATCAACTGACGATAGAAATGGAAGATGGAGTCTGGGTTTTGCGTTTGCTCCTCTGCATTGATGTTTTTATAGTTGGGATTAATGCGGAACCAGGGAGTACCTGTAGTAAAGCCTGCCTGTGCCGTATTGCTCCAGTGGAATGGTGTGCGACTGTTATCGCGACTAGTTTGTTTCACGTTTTCCAGAAAGACATCAGGTTTCACTTTTCCGGTCTCTACAAAGTCCTGCCAGAAGCCTTTAACTTCAATGTCATCGAATTCAGACAATGACGTAAACGGGTAGTTGGTCATGCCCAATTCGTCTCCTTGATAAATAAACGGGGTCGCTCGCTGCGTTAATGCTAAGGTCGCCAGCGCTTTGGCGGAACGGGTGCGCCACTCGGGGCGATCGTCACCGAAGTGTGATACGGCACGCGGGTTGTCATGGTTGCTCAGGAAAAAGGTATTCCAGCCATGTTGCCCAGCCATGTCGACCAGCCGCTTGTTGATCTGACGGAACTGGGACAGCGTCCAATCATTCCGTCGCCATCTTTCCTCTACGGCGCGATCGAGACGGATAAGATCGAATGAGAAGGCCATATCGAGTTCTTTACGGCGTTGATCGATAAACGGGGCCGCTTCCTCAAGCGGTACACCGAAAATTTCACCTGCGGAAACGACGTCGTATTTTGCCAGCACCTTCTGGTGCATTTCCTGAATGTAACGGTGCAGATTAGGGCCCTGCGTATAGGTGTAGGCAAAATTTTGCAGTTGCTTTGGCGTCAGGTCGGGGAAAGCGGGATTCTTGGAAAAGGTTGCCACAGTATCCATACGCAGCCCGGAAACGCCTTTATCAATCCAGAAACGCAGCATGTCGTACACCTCTTCACGTACTTTGGGATTATCCCAATTCAGATCGGGCTGCTGTACGCCAAAATAGTGTAAATAATATTGCTGTGTTACGTTATCTTTCTGCCAGGCGGAACCGCCGAAGAAGGAGGGGTAATTATTAGGCGGTGTGCCACCTTTACCATCGCGCCAAATATAATAGTCGCGATAAGGATTATCTTTTGATTTTTTACTTTCGATAAACCATTTATGTTCATCGCTGGTGTGATTAACGACAACATCTATCATTAATCGCATATCACGCTTTTTCATTTCTGCAATGAGACGATCGAAGTCATCCATTGTGCCATATTCTTTCATTATCTTGCGATAATCACGAATATCGTATCCATTATCGGTATTCGGCGAGTCATAATGGGGGTTAATCCAGATGGCATTAATGCCGAGTGCCTTTAAATAATCGAGCTTTTCGGTCAGTCCTTTCAGGTCGCCAATTCCGTCACCGTCACTGTCTTTAAATGAGCGGGGATAAACCTGATAGAATACGGCTTCTTTCCACCACACGGGATGCACAGAAACGCCATCATTAACGGCTACCACCGCCTGTGTATCCTGCTGATTATGAACTGTTGCCGCGTCATTAACGGCTGAAAATGATAATCCTGCCGCCAGCATTGCGCTGAGCGTCATTCGAGTAGTAAGTATCGTCATAGTAATTAAACCACGTATTTAACATTATAATTTGGCTGAGTAAAACAGCCATGCCATATCATCAGTAGGCCGCTGTACAGAAATAAGAGTAGCCCTGTCGTGTATGGATAAATAAATATAAACAATGAATCCTATTCTAGATTCTATTAATGACTTTACTCCATGGTTTTACATGGTCAACTTATAATTGCCAGGGAAATACTACGCCCACACGTTGTTTTCCTGCAAAAAAAATAAGCGTGAAAACTAATATCACCACATTACTCATCAGCTAAAAGAAGGAGGAAGAGTATTGCGTTGCGAAGCAATTGGAGGGAATGAGATACTCTATATTCCCCGTGGCGGTGAACCACAGGGAGAGTGATTAAGCGTGGAATCGGCTGTCGACGGCGTCCGCCAGACGTGCCAGCAGCGTTTCGGTATCCTGCCAGCTCAGGCACGGATCGGTAATAGATTGCCCATACGTCAATGCTAGAGGATTGATCGCTGGCTGGTTGCCTTCAATTAAGAAACTTTCCGCCATGATGCCCGCGATAGCGCGTGAACCCGCGCGAATTTGCTGGCAAATGTCGTCGGCAACGTCGAGCTGACGGCGATGCTGTTTCTGACAGTTGGCATGGCTAAAATCGACCACCAGATGTTCGGGCAACGAGAATTCACGCAGGCGATCGCAGGCGGCGGCGATATCTTCCGCGTGGTAGTTCGGTTTTTTCCCGCCGCGCATAATAATGTGGCCAAACGGGTTGCCCTGCGTTTTGTAGACTGACATGAGGCCCTGCTTATCCGGCGAGAGGAACATGTGCTGGGCGCGAGCAGCACGAATGGCATCGACGGCGATGCGCGTATTACCGTCCGTCCCGTTCTTGAAGCCAACAGGGCAGGACAGCGCTGAAGCCATTTCTCGGTGGATCTGGCTTTCGGTAGTTCTCGCGCCAATCGCGCCCCAGCTAATTAGATCGGCGATATATTGGCCAGTGACCATATCGAGGAATTCCGTCGCGGTCGGCAATCCAAGCTGATTGACGTCCAGCAGCAGGCGGCGTGCAATTTCCAGCCCTTCATTCACCTGAAACGTTCCATTGAGCGCGGGATCGGAAATGAGTCCCTTCCAGCCCACCACCGTGCGCGGTTTTTCAAAATAGGTGCGCATGACGACTTCCAGTCGATCCTGATACTGCGTGCGTAGTGCAGCCAGACGGCGTGCATAATCTAACGCGCTATCGGTGTCATGGATGGAACACGGGCCAACTACGACGAGTAAACGGGGATCTTGACCCGTTAGAATGGCTTCAATTTTCTTGCGTGACGAGGTGACATTTTCGGCAACGGCAGGGGTAATC
This sequence comes from Pectobacterium odoriferum, assembly GCF_009931295.1. Lineage (NCBI taxonomy): Bacteria > Pseudomonadati > Pseudomonadota > Gammaproteobacteria > Enterobacterales > Pectobacteriaceae > Pectobacterium > Pectobacterium odoriferum. The sequence continues at coordinate 2,072,556 of NZ_CP034938.1, forward strand.
GGGAGTCTGGCGAGTAGCGTTTGAGGCGTCACCAGACTCTCGATGCGCGCGCTCCGCAGTTCATCTGTTTGCAGCATGTTTTATCTCTGAATACGGTCAAGCCTAAAACCTGTCGTCACCGAAATGCATGGACATGACCGTGTTTTCAGACAGCGTTTTCAGGCTATGTTTCCGACTAAAAGGTTGCTTCGCAGCGGCGAAATGCCGGGAAGTGATGGTGCACACAATAAACGAAATGGCGCACATTACAACCGCATCAGGATAAAAAATCTATCATGTACTAGTACATTCTTCGACTCATGCCGAGAATGTCGATGATTTTGGCGGAAATTTCCTCAACGGAATAATTGGTGGTGTTGAGATATTTAATCTGATGCTTGCGAAATAGCGCTTCAACTTCACTGAGTTCCATACGGCACTGGCGCAACGAAGCGTAGCGACTGTTGCCCCGACGCTCTTCTCGAATGGCCGCCAGCCGTTCGGCATCAATGGTGAGCCCGAATAGCTTGTGCTGGAAAGGTTTTAACGCGTCAGGCAGGCGCAGGTTATCCATATCATCGGCAATAAAAGGATAGTTAGCGGCGCGAATGCCGAATTGCATCGCCAGATACAGGCTGGTCGGCGTTTTACCGCAGCGTGACACGCCCAGCAAAATAACCTGTGCCTGATCGAGGTTGCGCAGCGAAATGCCGTCATCGTGCGCTAGCGTATAATCGATAGCGGCAATACGAGCGTCGTATTTACTTAGGTTATTGGCCGTCAAACCGTGAGTGCGATTGGCAATCGGCGTAGGCGGTGTGTTCAATTCTTCCTGCAAGGGGGCAACCAGCGCCTGTACGATGTCCTGGCAAAACCCTTCGCTGCTGGTAATAATGTTACGCACGGTCGGCGTGACGATGGAGTAAAACACCAGCGGGCGCACACCGGTTTGCTGATATAGCGTATTGATTTGCTCACACACGGCTTTGGCGCGCGCTTCACTTTCCACGAAAGGTAAGGTATAGCTAACCGTGTTCACGGGGAATTGGGATAACACCGCATGACCCAGTACTTCTGCCGTAATGGCTGTACCGTCCGAGACATAAAATACGTTTCTTTCCACATAACCCCCTTGTGATATTTCCGACAGCTCGAACACGTTAACCTCGTCAAAAATTGCGTTTCAATAATACTTTTATTAAAACACCATTTCATTATCTTCATGATAAAGAATGCTAATCTTCTACGATATTGGATTTTTACCGTGTTAAGCAATCATTCGCCGTGAAATCAGTTTTTTTTCATAGGTTGATCGATTCACCTGTCCATGTTCATCAAAACGCTATGCTAACCTGATTGCGTTGAGGCGATTCTCAACCGAACTCTTTCATACCCTAATTGTATGCAGAAAGGATTATTTTCGATGTCCAATAACGGCCCTGATTTGCGTAATGTCCTTTGGTATAACCAGCTCGGTATGCACGACGTTGAAAGGGTGGGGGGCAAAAATGCCTCTCTGGGTGAAATGATCACCAACCTTTCAGGATTGGGCGTAGCTGTTCCCAACGGTTTTGCGACAACGGCGCAGGCGTTTAATGATTTTCTTAATCAAAGCGGGATCAACCAGCGCATTTATGAGCTGCTCGATCGCACCGACATTGACGATCTGAGTCAACTGGCGAGCGCGGGTACGCAGATTCGCCAGTGGATTATTGATACGCCATTCCAGCCGGAGCTGGAAAAGGCAATCAGTGACGCCTATCAGCAACTGGCCGATGGTGAGAAAGACGCCTCGTTTGCCGTGCGTTCTTCCGCCACGGCAGAAGATATGCCGGATGCGTCCTTTGCCGGCCAACAGGAAACCTTCCTGAACGTGCAGGGCATTGACGCGGTGATGGTGGCGGTGAAGCATGTGTTTGCGTCGCTGTTTAACGATCGTGCGATCTCCTATCGTGTGCATCAGGGCTATGATCACCGCGGCGTGGCGCTGTCGGCGGGCGTACAACGCATGGTGCGCTCCGATCTGGCGTCTGCGGGTGTGATGTTTACCATCGATACCGAATCTGGTTTTGATCAGGTGGTGTTCATCACCTCGGCTTACGGCTTGGGTGAAATGGTGGTGCAGGGCGCGGTGAACCCGGATGAGTTCTATGTTCATAAACCGACCTTGCAGAACAACAAACCGGCGATTGTGCGCCGTAACATGGGTTCGAAAAAAATCCGTATGGTGTATGCCGCGAGTCAGGAACATGGCAAGCAGGTACGGATTGAAGATGTGCCGACAGAACAAACGACACGTTTCAGTCTAACGGATGATGAAGTGCAAGCGCTGGCGCGTCAGGCGCTGCTGATTGAGAAACACTACGGCCGCCCGATGGACATCGAGTGGGCGAAAGACGGCCACACGGGCAAACTCTATATCGTGCAGGCACGCCCTGAGACCGTACGTTCCAACGGCCAGGTCATGGAGCGTTATCACCTGCCTGCCAGTGGCACGGTGCTGGTGGAAGGCCGTGCGATCGGCCACCGTATCGGTGCGGGCGAAGTAAAAGTGATTCAGGACATCAGCGAGATGCACCTGATCAACGCGGGCGATGTGCTGGTGACTGACATGACCGACCCAGACTGGGAACCGATCATGAAGAAGGCGGCGGCGATTGTTACCAATCGCGGCGGACGTACCTGCCACGCGGCGATTATCGCACGTGAGCTGGGCATTCCGGCCGTCGTGGGCTGTGGCGATGCGACCGAGCGTTTGCGCAAAGGGCAGAAAGTGACTGTGTCCTGTGCGGAAGGCGACACTGGTTATGTGTATCAGGATCTGCTGGACTTCTCCGTGAAGAGTTCACAGATTGATGAAATGCCTAAACTGCCGCTGAAAATCATGATGAACGTAGGTAACCCTGACCGCGCATTTGATTTCGCCTGCCTGCCAAACGATGGCGTCGGTCTGGCGCGTCTGGAATTCATCATCAACCGCATGATTGGCGTGCACCCGCGTGCGCTGCTGGAATTCGACCAGCAAGCCCCTGAGCTGCAACGCGAAATCAGAACGCTGATGCAGGGCTACGACGATCCGGTGGAATTCTACGTAGGTCGTCTAGTGGAAGGGATCGCGACGCTGGCAGCGGCATTCTCGCCGAAGCGTGTCATCGTCCGTCTGTCCGATTTTAAATCGAACGAATACGCCAATCTGGTCGGCGGTGAACGCTATGAGCCGGAAGAAGAAAACCCGATGCTGGGCTTCCGCGGTGCAGGCCGCTACGTATCGCCGGACTTCAAAGCCTGTTTTGCGCTGGAATGTGAAGCGGTCAAACGCGTGCGTAACGTGATGGGTCTGAAGAACGTCGAGATCATGATCCCGTTCGTTCGTACCGTGGCGCAAGCGGAAGCGGTGATTGCCGAACTGGCGAGTCAGGGTCTGCGCCGTGGCGAAGACGGTCTGAAAATCATCATGATGTGCGAAATTCCGTCCAACGCGCTGTTGGCCGATGAATTCCTGCAACACTTTGATGGCTTCTCCATCGGTTCAAACGACATGACGCAGCTGGCGCTGGGTCTGGATCGCGACTCTGGCGTGGTATCGTCGCTGTTTGATGAACGTAACGATGCGGTCAAGGCGCTGCTGTCGATGGCGATTAAAGCCGCCAAGAAACAGGGTAAATACGTCGGTATTTGCGGTCAGGGCCCGTCAGATCACGAAGATTTCGCGCTCTGGCTGATGGAGCAGGGCATCGATAGCCTGTCGCTCAACCCGGACACCGTGGTGCAAACCTGGCTGAATCTGGCGGAGCACAAGTAATCCGTAATGTGGGTGTCTGATATCCGTAGTCATCAGCCATTCAGGTTGTTGAAACAATATTTACAGAATGAAAACGGTGGTAATGGAATAGAAGAGTAAAGCGTTTGCGCCATGGACAAAAGCGTCAGGAACGCTTTTGAACGTCGCTTGCGACTGCCCTGCAAGGGTGAATCTCAGGGATGAGATTCATATCTGCGCAATCCGAGCGTACAGGGATGTATTTACAGCGTCTTTACGATCTATCCATTACCACCGCTCGGCCGCTGCTTATCGCAAGCCGTGCTGAAAATCACGGTGCTGCAATCAGGAAGGATTTGAACTGTGGCGTCATCACTGCGCTAAAGCCTTTATCCGTTTTGGTAATCAGATAAACCGCCAACCCCTGCTGTTCCGCCAGCTTCAACGCCTTCTCCGTTCCCAACACCATCAAACCCGTATCCCAGCCATCGGCTTCCAGCGCGGTTGGCGCAATCACGGTTGCAGAAACCAACTGATGAGTAATCGGTCTGCCCGTCTCGGGATCGATAACGTGAGAATAGCGTTTGCTGTCTTCCTCAAAATAATTCCGATAGCTGCCGGAGGTGCTGATCGCATAACCCTGCAAATTCACCGCCGCCTGCGCTGCATTTTCCTGATCGGTTGGCTTCTGAATCGCCACACGCCACGGCGTACCCTCGGCGTTCACCCCACGGCTGGAAATCGCACCACCGACGGAAACCAGATAATTGGTGATCCCTTTACGCGTCATTAGCTGCGCAAGAACGTCTGCGCCGTAGCCTTCGCCCAGCGTGGAGAGATCGACATACAAATCCGGAAGGTCTTTCTGAATCCACTCGCCTTTTTCGTCACCGATCAGTTTCAGGTGGCGCAGCCCGACATTTTGCCGCGCTAAATCAATCTGCTGTTGGCTGGGAATCCGCGTAGGCTGCTTCTGCGGGCCGAATCCCCAGAGATTAACCAACGGGCCGACGGTGATATCCATCGCGCCGTGCGTGGCGTTACCGATACGCAGCGCGGCCAGAATGATATCCGCCATGCCATTGCTGATGGGCTGTGGTTCCGTTCCCCGGTACTGATTAAAACGCGACAGTACCGAATCGTCACGGTAGGTGGAAATGTCGTTATTGGCCTGCTCCAGCAGGGCATCGATTTCCCGTTGCAGCTGCGTTTTATCTTCGGTGACATCGCCGCTAATTTTGACGCTGTAAAATGTCCCCATGGTCTTGCCTTCAATGGTCAACAAAGGGCGCTGTGTCGTCGGCGTTGGATTATCGCAGGCTGTCAGAAGGGTGAATAAGCCACAGAGTAGCAATCTCTTCGCGGCGAGAGGCATCATGAAAAACTCCTGAAAAACTGAACTGAGAGTAGGCAAACAGGAGAGTAACAAAAAAGGGATGAGGCGTAATTGAATGGAAGACAAATGAAAGGAAAAAAAAGGCCCATCTCAGGGGATGGGCAAAGACTACACACAGCAATTCGTTACTAACTCTGACGAGGAGGAAACCTCATTGACAAACAGTAGGTTAATACTAGCTCCGGTATTTATCCTATGGATTATGGCCTATCCAGTCATTAAGAATCATCCTAATAGTTAATTATCTTTTAAGAGTTGCTTTCTCAGAGTTTTTATATTGTCAATAATATTGATGCATTAGAGAAATGATATCAAAATTTTTAGGACTAATCCCTAGGAATAGAGGGTTAATCATTAGCTACTTTTACCTATTGAAAAAGTAAGGGAATGATAGTGTCGAAAAAATAGAATCGGAAAATAGAGCCGAAGAAGCGATGTCGGGAAAGGGAATGCGTGGGCGGCGCACCACCCACGGGAAGATAAAACAGTGATTACCGGTCTTACTCTTTATTCGGTGTGTTAGACGTATTAACGGAGAGGATGTTTTGCGGTTCGGGGATTTCACGCATCCAGGCAAACAGCAGACGGTAGGAAACGGCGAGGACGACCGGGCCAATAAATATCCCAATCATGCCAAACGCCAACAACCCACCAATCACGCCGGAAAGAATCAGCAGCATAGGAAGATCGGCTCCCATTCTGATTAATACCGGACGGATAATGTTATCGATTGTGCCAACGAAACAGCTCCATACCAGTAGGATGGTGCCCCAGGTGGTATCGCCCGTCCAATACAGCCAGATAATCGCAGGAATCAATACCGGAAGTGGCCCCAACTGCGCCAGACAACATAGAAACATCAGAACGGTTAATAGTGTGGTGTAGGGAATCCCTGATAGCCCCAGACCGATTCCGCCTAACACCGATTGCACGATAGCCGTTACCACCACGCCCAGTGCGACGGCACGAATTGACTGTGCTGCCAGAATCACGGCGGCATCGCCGCGCTCCTGTCCCAGCCGGATAGCGAAATGTCGCACGGCCTTCGCAACGGCTTCGCCCTTGTAATAGAGCAGGGCGCTGAAGATCAGCATCAGGGAGCAGTGCATCAGAAAACGCCCGACATGCGCAGCCTGTGCCACCAGCCAGGTTGCCGTTTTACCAAAATAGGGTTGCACCTTGGCGAACAGACCGCTGCCACCGCTTTGCAACAGCGCCTGCCAGCTGTTAAATAATTTCTCTCCCACTAAAGGAATGGACGTCAGCCACTCTAGCGTCGGTGGCGAAAAATTTTCCTGTCTGGCTCCCCAGCTCATTAACGCCGAACTGTTATCCACCACGCTGCTGACAAGAACGGCAATCGGGACAATAAATAGCAGGATAAGCAGCAACGTCATCACCAGCACTGCCAGAGAACGCCGCCCCCATAATAGCGCCTGAAATTTAATCAGCATTGGCCAGGTGGCAATGACCACCATACATGCCCAGGCGAATCCCAGAATAAAAGGCTGCACCACCCAAAAACAGGCAATAATCATGATAGTAATAAACACCAGACTGAACAGGATTCTGGCCAGGTCAAATCGTGGTGGTTGAGAATATTTGCTCAACGAATGGTTCCTCAATAGCAAAAGAAAAGGCTGAAGGTGAGGTGGTTTGGGTGAACTGATTTAATCACAACGTCATCATGAGATATTTCCGGGTGTTTTGACAGCCTGTTGAACATTTTGTTGGTGAAACGACGGTTCGCCAACACGCTGTATGTTTTTGCCGATCCGGGAGCGCACACGATTGCGAAATGTGATAAAACGTGATGTCCCCGATGACAGAGCGGCTATAGCAGACTCTTCACAGGCATTTCACGACATATTGGCAAACACATCATGTACGGACAGGGTCAAAAAATAATGATCCCACAGATCACGCAATCTCCCGGGCTGGTCCAGCCGGTGCTTAATTTTCTGGAAGCATTGAAGAAAAATGGATTCACAGGCGATACGGCGACTAATTATGCCGATCGTCTGACGATGGCAACGGATAACAGTATCTACCAACTTTTGCCGGATGCGGTGGTTTTCCCACGCTCAACCGCCGATGTGGCGATCCTCTCGCGGCTGGCGGGTGATACGCGTTTTTCCGGGCTGACCTTTACGCCACGCGGTGGCGGGACAGGAACGAACGGGCAGGCGCTGAATCGCGGCATCGTGGTCGATATGTCGCGTTATATGAACCGCATTCTGGAGATCAATCCAGAACAGGGCTGGGTACGCGTCGAGGCTGGCGTGATTAAAGACCAACTTAATCAGTACCTGAAGCCTTACGGCTATTTCTTTGCACCTGAACTGTCGACCAGTAACCGAGCGACGCTGGGTGGCATGATCAATACCGATGCATCAGGGCAAGGTTCGCTGGTGTACGGTAAAACCTCAGACCATGTGCTGGGGCTGCGTGCGGTTCTGCTGGGCGGCGAAATGCTGGATACGCAGGCGATGCCGGTCGAGCTGGCAGAGAAACTGGCGTTAGAAGATTCCGCCATCGGCCGTATTTACCATACGGTGCTGCACCGCTGTCGCGAACAGCGTGCGTTGATTATCGACAAGTTCCCTAAGCTGAATCGTTTTCTGACGGGTTATGACCTGCGCCATGTGTTCAGCGACGATCTCCGTACCTTTGACCTGACGCGTATTCTGACCGGGGCGGAAGGGACGCTGGCGTTTATCACCGAAGCGAAGCTCGATATCACGCCGCTGCCGAAGAGCCGTCGTCTGGTCAATATCAAATACGACTCCTTCAACTCCGCGTTGCGCAATGCACCGTTCATGGTGGAAGCGAAAGCGTTATCCGTTGAAACTGTGGATTCCAAAGTCTTAAACCTTGCCCGCGAAGATATCGTCTGGCATTCCGTTAGCGAACTGATTACCGATGTGCCTAATCAGGAAATGCTCGGCCTGAATATCGTTGAGTTCGCGGGGGATGATGAAGCACTGATTAACGGGCAGGTCGACTCACTCTGTCAACGGCTGGATACGCTGCTGGCAAGCGGAGAAGGCGGGGTGATTGGTTACCAAACCTGTAACGATCTGGCCGGAATCGAGCGTATTTACGCGATGCGGAAAAAAGCCGTCGGGCTGCTGGGCAACAGCAAAGGATTGGCGAAACCGATTCCGTTTGCGGAAGATACCTGCGTGCCGCCGCAGCATCTGGCGGATTACATCGAAGAGTTTCGTGCGCTGCTGGACAGCCATAACCTGACGTACGGTATGTTCGGCCATGTGGACGCAGGGGTGCTGCACGTTCGTCCCGCGCTGGACATGTGCGACCCGCAACAGGAAATGCTGATGAAGCAGCTTTCCGACCAAATTGTCGCGCTGACGGCCAAGTATGGCGGTCTGCTGTGGGGCGAACACGGCAAAGGCTTCCGCGCCGAATACAGCCCTGAATTCTTTGGGCCGGAGCTGTATGCCGAACTGCGCCGTATCAAAGCGGCGTTCGACCCCGATAACCGACTTAATCCCGGAAAAATTTGTGCGCCGCTGGACGTGGATGCGCCGATGATGAAAGTCGATGCGGTCAAGCGCGGCACCTTTGATCGCACGATCCCGCTGACGGTGCGTACCGCGTTCCGTGGCGCGATGGAATGTAACGGTAACGGACTATGTTTTAACTTTGATGCCCGTAGCCCAATGTGCCCGTCGATGAAAATCAGCGGCAACCGTATTCATTCACCGAAAGGTCGTGCGACGCTGGTTCGTGAATGGTTACGCCTGCTGGCGGAGCAGGGCGTCGATCCGGTCACGCTGGAGAACGCCTTGCCGCAGCAGAAGCTGAGCCTGCGCGCGTTTATCCAGAAGACCCGCAATACCTGGCAGGCGAAGCAAGGGGACTACGATTTTTCGCACGAAGTCAAAGACGCGATGTCGGGCTGTCTAGCGTGTAAAGCCTGCTCAACGCAGTGCCCTATCAAAATTGATGTGCCCGGTTTCCGCTCTCGCTTCCTGCAACTTTACCACACGCGCTATCTGCGTCCGGTGCGTGATTATCTGGTGGCCGGTGTCGAAAGCTATGCGCCGCTGATGGCGCGCAGCCCGAAGACGTTTAACTTCTTCCTGAAAATGCCGCTGCTGAATAACCTGAGCCGCAGCCAGATTGGTATGGTCGATTTGCCCTTGCTGTCATCGCCGTCGCTGCGTCAGCAGTTTGCCGGGCATAGCGGCGTCAACACCACGCTGGAACAGCTGGAACAGTTGCCGGAAGCGGCGCGCCAGCAGTATGTGTTAATCGTGCAGGATCCGTTTACCAGCTATTACGATGCGCAGGTGGTGGCTGATTTCGTCCACCTGATCGAAAAACTGAAGCTGAAACCGGTGCTGTTGCCGTTCTCGCCAAACGGAAAAGCGCAGCACATTAAAGGCTTCTTGCAGCGTTTTGCCAAAACGGCCTCGAAGACGGCAGATTTCCTGAACCGCGTAGCTAAACTGGGGGTGCCAATGGTGGGCGTCGATCCCGCGCTGGTGCTGTGCTATCGCGACGAATACCGTGAAATTCTGGGTGAGAAACGTGGCGATTTTCAGGTGCAACTGGTGCATGAATGGCTGATGACGGCTTTGGCAGACAGCACGCCGCAGTCTGCTACTGGCGAATCCTGGTATCTGCTGGGCCACTGTACGGAAACCACGGCGCTGCCGATCAGCACGAAACAGTGGTCAGACATTTTCTCGCGCTTTGGTGCCAAACTGGAGAATGTCAGCGTCGGATGTTGCGGCATGGCGGGAACCTACGGGCATGAAACCAAGAACCTTGCTAACTCGCAGGGAATCTATGCATTGTCCTGGCAGCAGGTGTTGCAGAAGTTACCGCAGAAACGCTGCCTGACTACCGGCTATTCGTGCCGCAGTCAGGTGAAACGCATGGAGGGTAGCGCATTGCGCCATCCGCTACAGGCCTTGCTGGAGATTATCTGATGTTATGGAAACGACAGGTTACGCTTGAGCAACTGAATCAACAGAGCCAAACGTGTATGGTGGGTCATGTCGGTATTTGCTATACCCATATCGCGGATGATGTTCTGGAAGCGGTGATGCCGGTAGATTCTCGCACGCGCCAGCCATTTGGCTTATTGCACGGCGGCGCGTCTGTTGTGCTGGCGGAATCGCTGGGTTCCGTCGCGGGCTATTTGTGTTCTGAAGGCGATCAGCAAGTTGTGGGGCTGGAAATTAATGCCAACCATCTGCGAGCCGTGCGTGAAGGAGAAGTGCGGGGCGTGTGCCGGGCGCTTCACGTTGGCCGCCGTAGCCAGGTGTGGCAGATTGAGATTTTTGATAATCAGAATCGCCTGTGTTGCATTTCACGTCTGACGACGTCGGTCATTACACCGTAAAACTGTAAACATGAAGCACTGAACCAGACTGCTGGCGGGTCTGGTTCGGTTGTTCTGAGAAAACATTGCTCTTCAGGGGAGAAACGGTACGCGCTTAACGAAGTCTGTCTGAAACTCGGTGGCTTTATCCCATGAGCCTTGCATGCTTAACTGATGGCAAATCGACTTCAGCGTGTTACGGGCAAAGTAGTAGCTTTGCACTCGAAAGAGGTGACAACGCCCTTCATTATTAATCTCTTTAATCAACCGATTGTGCAGCTTGGCCAGTGCATGCAGATAGCTGTCGTCATCGCCATTTCTCAGACAGAGTTCAACCATGTCCATGCAGGCGTTATGATAGCGACGTAAATGGTCAATATTGCTTCCTGGACGGTTCAGGCGAGCTTCCGCCATATAGAAATCAACGGTGGCATCGCGAATCTGAAATTTATATTCGTCAATTTGATGGTGCAGCCAGGCATTCACGGAAAGCATGGTTATCGATCCTGAAAATGAAATGATAATCATTATCATATTGATAAAAAAGGCCATGATCAATGGGCAAAATGTGCTTTAACGTCAAAAATGCGATCGGAAATCACATAAATCTTCATATACCTTCCCTGTTTTACAAATAGGTATCGCCGATAAATGTTATAATAATGATAACGAGATGATGATTTTTACCTTCTCGGAAGGGATAGGTGTAATGATATTAATTCATTTATTATCAATTGGTTAGTTGATTTGTTGCCGCATTGTTTGGCGCGTCAGAGACGTGTAAAATAGCGTTATTGGCTCGCTAAAAACCGAAATGTTACGAATAGCCCTGCGAAACAAGAGGTTGAAGCTAGTTTCATTATCACTAACATTAGGGGAAACCAGCCTAAAACTGGTACCACACGCAATGAGGTATTCCATATGCAAGCGGAAAATGTAGGGACGTTTTCACTGGATGAAAATGTCTGGCAAGGACTGACGCTCACCGAGAGCGCCGTGAAGCAGATTAAGAATCTGATGAAGCAGGATGAAGCCGTGCAAGGACTGCGGCTCGGCGTTAAACAGTCAGGCTGTGCAGGGTTTGGCTACGTGCTGGATCTGGTGCAGGAGTTTGAGACCGACGATCTGGTCTTCGAACGTGATGGCGCAAAACTGTATGTCCCACTGAAAGCGATGCCTTTCATTGACGGCACAGAACTTGATTTCGTCCGTGAAGGGCTGAATCAGATATTCAAGTTTAATAATCCCAGAGCGCAGCATGCTTGTGGATGTGGCGAAAGCTTTGGCATTTAAGTGATGAAAAATTATGGCACGTAGCACGGTAGATGTACCTGATGATGTCCAGATCTGGATGGGTGATGGACGCTATAAAGAAGGTTTCTTCACGCAGTTGGAAACCGATGAGCTGGCGCATGGCATCAATGAAGATGTCGTACGGGCGATCTCGGCGAAGCGTAATGAACCTGAGTGGATGCTGGAATTCCGTCTCAATGCCTTCAACGCGTGGCTGGAGATGGAAGAACCGCATTGGCTGAAAGCCCATTACGAGAAACTGGACTATCAGGACTATAGCTATTATTCCGCGCCTTCCTGCGGTAACTGCGATGACAGCTGCGGCTCTGAGCCCGGCGCCAAGCAGCAATCCGGGATTACGGACGTGAATAATTACCTGACCAGCGAAGTAGAGAATGCGTTTAATCAGTTGGGTGTTCCTGTCCGTGAGGGCAAGAAAGTTGCGGTTGATGCGATTTTTGACTCCGTATCTGTTGCGACCACGTATCGGCATGAACTGGCTGAAAAAGGCATTATTTTCTGCTCATTCAGCGAGGCGATTCAGGAGCATCCCGAACTGGTGCGTCAGTATCTCGGTACGGTCGTACCGGCGAACGACAACTTCTTTGCGGCGCTGAACTCGGCGGTCGCCTCTGACGGCACGTTTGTGTACATCCCGAAAGGCGTGCGCTGCCCGATGGAACTGTCGACGTATTTCCGCATCAACGCGGCGAAAACCGGTCAGTTCGAGCGTACAATCCTGATCGCCGATGACGACAGTTACGTCAGCTACATCGAAGGCTGCTCTGCACCGGTTCGTGACACCTACCAACTACACGCCGCCGTAGTGGAAGTCATCATCAACAAGAATGCCGAAGTGAAATACTCCACGGTGCAGAACTGGTTCTCCGGTAAAGATGACGCAGAAGGCGGAATTCTGAACTTCGTGACCAAGCGTGCGCTGTGTGCCGGTGAGCATTCAAAAATGTCATGGACGCAGTCAGAAACCGGCTCAGCGATCACCTGGAAATACCCGAGCGTTATTCTGCGCGGTGACTACTCCGTCGGCGAATTCTTCTCTGTTGCCTTGACCAACGGTCGTCAGCAGGCCGATACCGGCACCAAGATGATTCACATCGGTAAAAACACCCGTTCGACCATCATCTCTAAAGGGATTTCCGCCGGACGCAGTGAGAACACCTACCGTGGTCTGGTGAAGATTATGCCGAGCGCGACCAACGCCCGTAACTTCACCCAGTGTGATTCTATGCTGATCGGCAGCGAGTGCGGCGCACATACCTTCCCCTACGTGGAAGTGCGCAACAATACCGCGCAGTTGGAGCACGAAGCGACGACCTCGAAAATTGGTGAAGACCAGCTGTTCTACTGTCTGCAACGCGGTATCAGCGAAGATGACGCCATCTCGATGATCGTAAACGGATTCTGTAAGGACGTCTTCTCTGAATTGCCGTTGGAATTTGCGGTAGAAGCACAAAAGTTACTGGCGATTAGCCTGGAACACAGCGTCGGTTAATTCGGCAGTTACCGGGATTTTCACAGACGAATAATGAGAATCATCGGTCCCGGAATTCATTAAGCGCTCGCCACATTGGGCGTTGGAAGGAATAAGCATGTTAAGCATCGAAAATTTAAAAGTCAGCGTAGAAGGTAAAGCGATCATCAAAGGGCTTAATCTCACCATTAAGCCGGGTGAAGTCCACGCGATTATGGGCCCGAATGGCTCAGGAAAGAGTACGCTCTCCGCAACGCTGGCTGGACGTGAAGAATATGAAGTGACCGACGGTTCGGTCAGCTTCAAAGGGAAGGATCTGCTGGAATTGTCTCCAGAAGATCGCGCGGGCGAAGGCGTCTTTATGGCGTTTCAGTACCCTGTCGAAATCCCCGGCGTCAGCAACCAGTTCTTCCTGCAAACCTCCGTTAACGCGGTGCGTAAATACCGCGAGCAGGAACCGCTGGATCGCTTTGACTTCGCCGACTTTATCGAAGAGAAGATCAAGTTGTTGAATATGCCGGAAGATTTGTTGACCCGTTCGGTCAACGTGGGCTTCTCCGGCGGTGAGAAGAAGCGTAACGATATTCTGCAGATGGCGGCGCTGGAGCCGGATCTGTGCATTCTGGATGAAACCGACTCCGGGCTGGATATCGATGCACTGAAAATCGTCTCTAACGGCGTGAACTCCCTGCGCGACGGCAAACGCTCGTTCATCATCGTAACGCACTACCAGCGTATTCTTGATTACATCAAACCGGATCACGTCCACGTTCTGTATCAGGGACGTATTGTGAAATCCGGTGATTTCTCGCTGGTGAAACAGTTGGAGGAGCAAGGCTATGGCTGGCTTACCGACGAGCAATAATGTGACGAGCGACAACGCGACGGGTAAAACCAGCATCGCCCAGAAGCAAGAGCAGGCGCTGCAACAATGGCATGGCCTGTTTGAGCGTGATGCGTCGCGCCGTTCTGAAGAGGCTAACCAACACTGGCAGGACGTAGTGCGCCTTGGCTTACCGCACCGTAAGCATGAGCACTGGAAATACACGCCGCTGGATGGCTTGCTGAGCAACGAATTTGTCGCACCGCAGGCAGCGTCCCTCGATCGTGCAGCGGTAGATGCCGTGGCCTTAGCCGTGGATAGCTGGCGTCTGGTGTTTGTCGATGGCGTATTTAATGCCGAACTCAGCGACAGCGACTGGGGCCCTTATCAGGTTGATGTACAGGCGTCGCGTGCGCGTGGCGCGCTGCCTGCGGCCATCCAGTCAGAAGTGTTCCTGCACCTGACTGAAAGTCTGGCTAGCACCAGTACGCTGATTCGTCTGGCTGCCGGGCAGCAGGCGGAAAAACCGCTTTACCTGTTGCACATCAGCAGCTGTCAGGCGGCGGCGTTGAACACGGTTCACCATCGTCATCATCTGAACGTTGAGCGTGGCGCGAGCGCAGAAATTATCGAGCACTACGTCAGTCTGGATGAGCATGCCCACTTTACCGGTGCGCGCCTGACGGTGAATGCGGCAGAAAATAGCCAGGTTAGCCATTATAAGCTGGCGTTTGAAGCGGCGGCGGGCTACCACTTCGCGCATAACGATCTGGTTCTGGCGCGTGATGCTCGGGTTCGTAGCCACAGCTTCTTGCTGGGGGCGGGTCTGACGCGTCATAACACCAGCGCCCAGTTGAACGGCGAAGGCACTAATCTGTCCATGAACAGCCTGATTCTGCCCGTCGGTAGCGAAGTGTGTGATACGCGAACGTATCTGGAGCACAATCAGGGTTATGGCGAAAGTCGTCAGTTGCATAAGGTTATCGTCAACGATCGCGCCAGAGCGGTGTTTAACGGCATGATCAAAGTTGCGCCGCATGCGCTGAAAACTGACGGGCAGATGACCAACAACAACCTGTTGTTGGGCCGACTGGCTGAGGTTGATACTAAGCCACAGTTGGAAATCTACGCAGATGACGTGAAATGCAGCCACGGCGCCACCATTGGCCGTATGGACGAAGAACAGCTGTTCTATCTGCGTTCCCGTGGTATTACGCAACAGGATGCGCAACAGATGATCATCTTCGCCTTTGCGGCGGAAGTCACAGAAGCGATTGAAAACGAATCTCTGCGAGATGTGGTTCTGGAACGTATCGCGCAGCGTTTGCCAAACGCGCTGGCGAATGCCGGCAAGGCGGTATGATGAGTTATCCTATTGAACGGGTTCGCGCCGATTTCCCGTTGCTGGCAAGTGAGGTTAACGGCCAGCCGTTAGCCTATCTTGATAGCGCCGCGAGTGCGCAAAAACCGCGCGCGGTAATCGATCGCGAAGCCGAATTCTATCGCCATGAATATGCTGCGGTGCATCGCGGCATTCACACGCTGAGCGCACAGGCGACCAGCACGATGGAAGCGGTGCGCGAAAAGGTGGCATCCTTTATCAATGCCGCCTCAGCAGAAGAGATTGTCTTTGTACGCGGGACAACGGAGGCCATCAATCTGGTGGCTAACAGCTATGGCCGCACTTTCATCCAGCCGGGCGACAACCTGATCATCACTGAGATGGAACACCACGCGAATATCGTTCCCTGGCAGATGCTGGCGGAAGCGCGTGGCGTTGAGGTTCGTGTATTGCCGCTGGCTGAAGATGGTACGCTGGATGTTGCGCAACTTCCTGGCTTGCTGGACGAACGTACTCGTCTGCTGGCGGTGACGCAGATCTCTAACGTATTGGGCACGCTGAACCCAGTGAAAGCCATGATTGTGCAGGCAAAAGCGGCGGGCGCGGTTGTGTTGATCGATGGCGCGCAGTCTATTATGCATCAGCCTGTCGATGTGCAGGATCTGGACTGTGATTTCTTTGTCTTTTCAGGACATAAAATCTACGGCCCTTCGGGTATTGGCGTGCTATACGGCAAACGTGACCTGCTCCAGGCCATGCCACCGTGGGAAGGCGGCGGGGCGATGATTCGTCAGGTGAGCCTGCGTACGGGCACTACCTATGCTGATTCACCGTGGCGCTTTGAAGCGGGATCGCCCAACACGGGTGGTATCATAGGCTTAGGTGCCGCGCTGGATTACGTGACGGCGCTGGGGCGTGAAGACATTCAACGTTATGAATCCTCGCTGATGCAGTATGCGCTGGAAGCGTTAACGCAGGTGCCTGATCTGACACTGTACGGCCCTGCTGAGCGTCACGGCGTGATTGCGTTTAATCTTGGGCAGCACCATGCCTATGATGTCGGAAGTTTCCTCGATCGGTACGGTATTGCGATTCGCACCGGCCACCATTGCGCGATGCCGCTGATGGAACACTATGGTGTTCCCAGTATGTGCCGCGCCTCGCTGGCCGTTTATACTACACGCGAAGAAATTGACCGGCTGGTTGCCGGATTGCAACGTATCCATCGATTGCTGGGCAGTTAAGCGCCACGCGCGGATCTGTTCGGGGAGGAAAGCATGGCGAGTCTGCCAGAACCGCAGAAACTGGCGCGCAACTTTGCGCGCTGTAATGACTGGGAAGAAAAATATCTTTATATCATCGAGTTAGGAGAGCGTCTTGATCCATTACCCGATGAGTGGCGTAATCCAGATAACCTGATTTCAGGGTGCCAGAGCCAGGTTTGGATTGTGGCAAAGCCTGATGAGCAGGGCATTATCGTCCTGCACGGCGACAGTGATGCCGCCATTGTGAAGGGGCTGATTGCGGTGGTTTTCAGCCTGTATCAGGGACTGACAGCGCAGGATATTGTTGAACTGGATGTGCGGTCATTCTTTGAATCGCTGGCGTTGAATCAACATCTGACGCCATCCCGCTCTCAGGGGCTTGAGGCGATGCTGCGCGCGATTCGTGCGCATGCGACTGCACTACTTTAATTTTCTTCCCTGTTTTCTACATGTAAAGCGCTGTGACGGAAAAAAACGTCCAGCGCTTTTTTGTTTTTTCACTTACTGATTTTACCAACGGCACGCTATTGTTTTTTGGCAGATTTATTAACTCGCTGATATTTCAGAATTCGTCCCGTATATTTATTTTCCATTAAATTTTATGCTGACTCTGTTTTGTAAAGAATTGAATATCAATGCTTTGATTTTTAAATAAAATATTCTTTTGTTACAACAATGCTAATATATATCCACGATCGGTGGAAAGGGGCAAAAATAGCCGCATTGACACCAGATATCCCCTGAAAAATTTAGGTTGCAGCAGGGCGAATGCACAGGCAACTTGAGGTATGACGGGAGTAAACAGGGTATAGCCAGCCGGATACTGCATTCTGGGTACAGAACCGGATGTTTTTGATAATTAATATATTATACCCTAAATAATTCGAGTTGCGTGAAGGCGGCGACCGAACGAATCCCCAAGAGCTTACATGAGTAAGTGATTGGGGTGAGTAAGGGAGCCAACGAACAAGCAGCTTGAAGTATGACGGGTATAGCTGTGATGTAGGGAACCTAATATGAAACGCGCGTTAACTTTACTTGGTATGGCCTTTGCTGCATACCTGACCAGCACCACCGCTAAAGCGACGGAATACCCGCTACCGCCACCTAATAGCCGCCTTATCGGCGAGAATATCGCTTATACGGTCCCCAATGATGGTCGTCCGCTGGAAGCTATCGCTGCGGATTTCAAGATTGGTCTGTTGGGCATGATGGAAGCGAATCCAAGTGTGGATCCTTACCTGCCGACAGCGGGTTCCACGATCACGATCCCAACGCAAATGCTGCTGCCGGATACCCCGCGTGAAGGCATTGTGGTGAATCTGGCGGAGTTGCGCCTCTACTACTACCCGAAAGGGAAGAATACCGTCATCGTTTACCCGATCGGTATCGGTCAGTTGGGGCGCAATACGCCACTGATGACGACCAGCGTAAGCGAGAAGCGTGAAAACCCGACCTGGACGCCAACGGCGAACATCCGTAAACATTATCTCGAAGAACAGGGCATTAAACTGCCTGCTGTCGTTCCGGCTGGCCCGGATAACCCGATGGGGTTACACGCGTTGCGTCTATCAGCGCACGGCGGTGTTTATCTGCTGCACGGTACGAACGCGGACTTTGGTATCGGCATGCGCGTAAGCTCCGGCTGTATTCGTTTGCGCCCGGATGACATCAAGGCGTTGTTTGACAACGTGCCAATCGGTACGCGAGTGCAGATTGTTAACGATGCGATTAAAACTTCCGTTGAACCAGACGGCAAACGCTACGTGGAAGTGCATCAGCCTCTGTCGAAGACCGATAAGGACGATCCACAAACCATGCCGATTCCGCTGACGGCGAAGACGCAGAAGTTTGTTAAGGACGCGGAGACGGACAGTAAAGCTGTTGCTGATGCGATTGTGCGTCGTTCAGGTATGCCAATCGTGGTTAGCGTAGGAAAAGACATCAATACCTACCAGCCACCTGTAGAATCGGCTCCAGAAGCGCCTAAAACGCATCAGGCTGCGCCGATCACAGCGATCAGCACTACTGCTCGGTAATAATGAAACAAATCGGCCAGATGCGTTTAGGCGCATCTGTGCTGGCCCAGAGATAAGGCAGAAGGATGAAGATGCCTGATAAAGCGAAAAAAGGATTGAAAAGAAACGCTGAAAAGGTAAAACGCAGGCAAAAAAAATGGCGCACATTGTGCGCCATTTTCACGACTTAACCAGTTCGATTACTTTTTGTAAGTACGAACTTGGTTGTCCAGACGCTGGTTAGCACGAGCTGCGTCATCTTTAGCAGCTTGTACGTCAGAGCGGATTGCGTTCACGTCGTTGCTCAGTTGGTCAACTTTAGCGTTCAGAGTTTGAACGTCAGAAGACAGCTGATCAATTTTAGCATTGCTTGAACAACCAGCAAGCAGAGTAGAACCCAGGATTACCGCGCCCAGTACCAGTTTAGTACGATTCATTATTAATACCCTCTAGATTGAGTTAATCTCCATGTAGCCTTACAAGTATTACACAAACTTTTTTCTAATGAGAATAAATTTTTGATGAGAACATGCTTAATTTTGATCGTTCGCTCAAAGAAACAGCGAGTTTTACATATTCACTAAAAAAGTAAGGAAAACAGTGCTATTTTTACCGGATAACTCTGAGACATTAGGCTATTAAATGAGGTGTTACACAGACGCATTAATTAGGTTATCGCACTGTCGAAAGTCGTCTCAGAATATAAAAAAAGCGCCATTGAGGCGCTTTTTATCGATCTGAGAGTTAGGATCAGAGACGGTGTACGGAAGCGGTGTTGGTTGTGCCGCTCGAAACCAATGCACCAGACACCATAACCACAACATCGCCAGCCTGCGCATGACCGCTTTTCAGCGCGGCTTCTTTACCGATACGGTAGAAATCATCAGTAGAGGCGATTTCCTTCACCAGCAGCGTATCAATGCCTTTGCTCAGCAGAAGCTGACGCGCAGTGACGTCGTTAGTCGTCAGCGCCAGAATACGGGCATTCGGAAAGTATTTACGGATAGATTTGGCAGACTTACCGCCGCTGGTCGCAACCACAATCAGTGGCGCATCCAGTTTCTCTGCAGTTTCTACCGCGCCACGGCATACAGCCTCGGTGATGCGCAGTACGCCAGGCGTTTTGATGGTATCCAGACGGCTTTTCATCACTGAATCGGTACGCTGACAGATCGTCGCCATGATGGTAACGGATTCCAGCGGGTATTTACCTTTCGCACTTTCGCCAGACAGCATAACGGCATCGGTGCCGTCGATGATGGCGTTTGCCACGTCGCCAGCTTCAGCACGGGTAGGTCGTGGGTTTTTGATCATGGAATCCAGCATTTGCGTTGCGGTGATAACCACTTTGCGTGCCAGGTTACATTTTTCAATCATCATCTTCTGCGCGAAGATCACTTCTTCAACCGGGATTTCAACGCCCAGATCGCCACGAGCAACCATGATGCCGTCGGATGCTTCCAGGATTTCGTCGAAATTGTTCAGACCTTCTTGGTTTTCGATCTTGGAGATGATCTGGATGTGCTCGCCGCCGTGTGCTTTCAGGTGAGCGCGGATCTCTTCAACGTCAGAACGTTTACGGATAAAAGATGCGGCAACGAAATCGACGCCTTGTTCGCAACCGAAAATCAGGTCGCGCTTGTCTTTTTCAGCTAGCGCAGGCAGTTGGATGGAAACGCCTGGCAGGTTGACACCTTTATTCTCGCCCAGATCGCCATTGTTCAGCACTTTACAAACGACGTCGTTGCCGTTGATTGCTGTAACTTGCATACCGATCAAGCCGTCATCGACCAGAACGGTGTTACCGACGCTGAGGTCTTCGGTAAATCCTGCGTAGGTTACTGCGACGCGATCTTTGTTACCCACGATGCTTTGATCGGTGGTGAACGTGAACGTTTGACCTGCGGTCAGCGTTACGTCAGCGCCGTTTTCCAGCTTCATGGTACGAATTTCTGGGCCTTTGGTGTCAAGCAGGATGGCGGCTTGCTTACCGGTTTTTTCCATAACGGCACGCAGGTTCTTGATGCGTTGACCGTGTTCTGCGTAATCCCCGTGAGAGAAATTCAGGCGCATAACATTCATGCCAGCAGACAGCAGGTTGCTAAGCATTTCTTCCGATTCTGTTTTCGGCCCGATGGTACAAACAATTTTTGTCTTTTTCATACGATAGTTTCTACAAGTTGTGATGGATAAAAAAACGAGTGAACCAGTGGCGATGCAAGACAAGCCGCTGGAAAGAATGTATGAGGAAACAGTATAGGAGGTAAGTATAGAGGGTCGTTGTGAATGGGTGATGAAGTGCGCAGCCGCTCGTCGCATGAGATTAGCGGGGGTCGCGTTGGCGATGCCGTTGATAATAATGTTATTGATAGTGGCACGTTGTTTAGCTGAAACCATTCAATTGAAACGACGTTCCGTATTATAGTTATTAAGCGACGAGAAACAAGGTGGTAAAAGGGATGAAACTGAATATTTTGTCGTGTTTACGCAAAAAACTGAGCGATTTGGTGTTTTTACCTAACGTTGTTGCGCAACTGCCTAAGAGACTCACTGCATAAATACGGTATGACGGCGACTGGCGGCAAGTGATTGATTCTTTTAACTGCCGACGATAAATAAAGAAAACGCATGTAAGCCGCATGTTTTTCTGTCGATCCGTATCACGTTTTTGTGTCATGCTTCTTGAGAAGATGAATGCAGATGGTAGTTTACCTGCCATTGCGGATTGTTACTGCGTAAGCAGGCAAAACCAGATACTCGTTCTTGTTACGGGTGTCTGGTTTTTTTGTTTCCAGGGTTTGAAAAATGAAGATTGCCAAAATACTCAACAATAATGTCGTCACCGTAATCGACGAAAACAATAATGAGTCGGTTGTGATGGGACGCGGGCTGGGCTTCAAAAAGCACTCTGGCGATCTGCTGGACGAAACGCTGATTGAACGTGTGTTTGTGATGAAATCCGGCGAGCTGACATCGCGCCTGCAGGAGCTGCTGTCAGAGATTCCGATGGATGTCATCACGACGGCAGACAAGATCATTCTGCTGGCAAAAGGCCGTTTGCCCGGGAAACTGCAAAACAGCGTCTATATCTCCTTAACGGATCACTGTCACTTTGCTATAGAGCGCCATAAGCAAGGGGTAGATATTCGTAATGTGCTGTTATGGGAAATAAAGCGCCTGTATCCAAAGGAATTCGCAGTTGGTCTTGAAGCGCTGGATATTATTGAGCAGCGTCTTGCCGTACGCTTACCGGAAGATGAGGCTGGGTTTATTGCGCTGCATTTGGTGAATGCGCAGCTTGACAGCGAAATGCCGGAAGTCTTGCAGATTACCAAAATCATGCAGGAAATACTAAATATTGTAAAATATCAGCTGAATCTGGATTATAACGAGCAGGCGTTAAGCTATCATCGTTTTGTGACGCATTTGAAATTTTTCGCGCAACGGCTAATAGGAAAAAATGCGGTATTTAGCGATGATGAATCATTACATGATGTCGTGAAGGAAAGATATCAATTGTCTTATCTTTGCGCAGAAAAAATACAAGTTCATATTGTTCAAAAGTATCACTATACGTTAACGAAAGAAGAGTTGATGTTTTTAACTATTCATATTGAACGTGTGCGGACAGAAGGCCAGGATAAAATAGAATTAGGTGATGGAGAATAATTTTTGTTAATTTGATTTTCGTCACAAAATAACAGTATGGCAAGATAAATGTTCTTGCATACGACGAAAGTGAAAGCATAGAGTATGTGAAAAGCAAACTATCAGATACCCACTAAATAATTCGAGTTTCAGGCAGGTGGCAAGGGAAGGAATCCCGGTGAACTTACTCAAGTAAGTGATTCGACTGAGTGAGCGCGGCCAACGCACATGCAACTTGAAGTATGACGGGTAAACAAGCAGGATTGTTACTGTCAGGCTAGTCTAGACGGGCAGGCAAAACCTAAATCGTTTTCTCAATGTTTATTGGGAAAACGATTTAGGTTTTTTTTTGTCTCAAACAAAACTGGCAATCTTAAATCATTGATATTTAAGTCTGTTTAGTATTAAGGATAGACGATGGAATACAAAGCATTAGCAAGTGAGATACTCGATGGTGTCGGCGGACGTGGCAACATCATTAGCGTAATACACTGTGCCACCCGATTACGTTTTAAATTGAAAGACAACAAAAAAGCGGATGCCGCTGCGCTAAAAAGTAATTCAGGCGTGATCATGGTTGTTGAAAGCGGCGGACAATTTCAGGTTGTTGTAGGCAATCATGTCAGTGATGTCTATAGCAGTTTACTGGATGTTTCTGGATTGAGCGATCAGGCTGACTCCTCAAGTAATGAAGACGGTGATGAGAAGAAAGGTAATCTTCTTTCCCGCTTCATTGATATTATATCTGGCATATTTACGCCATTAATTGGCGTCATGGTTGCTTCTGGTATTTTAAAGGGATTTTTAGCCCTGAGTTTAGTGTGCGGCTGGATGGTTGAAACCAGCGGAACCTATAAAGTTCTGTTTGCAGCAAGCGATGCATTATTCTTTTTCTTCCCAGTGGTGTTAGGTTATACCGCAGGGAAGAAGTTTGGTGGAAATCCATTTGTTACGATGGTGATTGGTGCAACGCTGGTGCATCCATCCATGATTGCTGAATTTGGCTCGATGCAGAATGCGAATTATCAGCAACTTTATTTCCTCGGTATTCCGATCACCTTTATTAATTATGCGTCTTCTGTTATTCCGATTATTTTCTCGGCCTGGCTCTCTTCACGTCTGGAAAAGCCACTGAATGCCCTATTGCATATCAACATCCGCAATTTCTTCACGCCGCTACTGTGCCTCTGTATCACAGTCCCCGTTACGTTCCTGCTGATTGGGCCTGCGGCAACCTGGCTTGGGCATATGCTGGCTGGCGGCTACCAGCTGATCTACGGGCTGAACTCCACAATTGCGGGCGCACTGATGGGTGCGCTGTGGCAGGTGTTCGTGATTTTTGGTCTGCACTGGGGCTTAACGCCGCTGATGATCAACAACCTCAGCGTCTTGGGGCACGACACACTGCTGCCGCTGCTGACGCCTGCGGTGTTAGGGCAGGCTGGGGCGGTGCTGGGCGTGTTGCTGCGTACTCGTGATATGAAGCTGAAAGGGATTTCTGGTTCGGCGTTCTCGGCAGCCATCTTTGGTATTACAGAACCTGCGGTATATGGCGTCACATTGCCGCTGAAGCGTCCTTTCATCTTTGGCTGTTTAGGTGGCGCAATCGGGGCCGGTGTTCTGGGGTATTTCCATACCACCATTTATTCCTTCGGCTTCCCGAGCATCTTCACCTTTACGCAGGTTATCCCACCAACAGGCGTCGATAACTCGGTCTGGGCTGCCATTATTGGTACGGCGATTTCCTTTACCTTCGCGGCGGTGGCGACCTGGGCATTTGGGATTCCGCCGCAAGAGAATGCGCCAGCAGTAAACGCGCCAACGGCGGCACCGCAAGCCACGCAGAACCGGAACGATGCAACGCGTAAGCAAGAGATAAACAGCCCGATAGAGGGAACGGTTCTGCCACTTGAGCAGGTCGGTGATGAAACGTTCGCCAGTGGGTTAATGGGAAAAGGCATCGCGATTAAACCGCAGGCCGGACGCGTGGTCTCACCGGTGAATGGGACGGTTGCCTCGCTGTTCAAGACCAATCATGCCATCGGACTGGAGTCTGAAGACGGTGCTGAGGTGCTCATTCACGTTGGTATCGATACGGTGAAATTGGATGGCCAGTATTTCACTGCACACATTAAGACCGGCGATGTCGTGAAGCAGGGCGATCTTCTGGTGGAGTTTGATTATCAGGCGATTGAGAAAGCCGGCTATGACACGACAACGCCCGTCATTATCACCAATAGCGAAGATTACGTTGATGTTCTGCCTACCGCCGGAAACACCGTGCAGGAACAGGGCGCGTTGTTGACGTTAATCCGCTGACATTGAAATTTATGACCCAATTGGGAGGAGAAGAGATGAGCCATCAGTTTCCGAAAGAATTTTTGTGGGGCGGCGCGATCGCAGCTAATCAGGTTGAAGGTGCGTATTTAACGGACGGTAAAGGGCTATCAACGTCCGATTTACAGCCACAGGGTATTTTTGGCGAGATCGTCACGCGTACGCCAGGCGACAGCGGCATTAAAGACACGGCGATCGATTTTTATCACCGCTATCCCGAAGATATCGCACTCTTTGCTGAAATGGGCTTCAAATGCCTGAGAATCTCGATTGCCTGGACGCGCATTTTCCCGCAGGGCGATGAAGCCCAACCGAATGAGGCAGGACTGGCATTTTACGATCGCCTGTTTGATGAAATGGCAAAGTATGGCATTCAGCCGTTGGTGACGCTGTCCCACTATGAAATGCCGTACGGTCTGGTGAAAAATTACGGCGGCTGGGGAAGCCGTGAAACGATTACGTTCTTCGAGCGCTACGCCCGCACGGTATTTCAGCGCTATAAAGACAAAGTGAAATACTGGCTGACGTTCAACGAAATTAACTGTGCGCTGCATGCCCCGTTTACGGGTGTCGGACTACCCACTGAAAGCGATAAACAGGCGGTTTATCAGGCGATTCACCATCAGTTGGTTGCGAGCGCCAAAGCGGTAAAAGCCTGCCATGAACTTATCCCTGATGCCAAAATCGGTAACATGCTGCTGGGCGCGATGATGTATCCGCTGACCTGTAAGCCGAGCGATGTGTTGGAAACTATGCAGCAGAACCGCGACTGGCTGTTCTTCGGTGATGTACAAACCCGAGGATACTACCCAGCGTACATGAAGCGCTTCTTTGCACAGCACGGTATTACGCTGACGGTAACGGAAGACGATCGTCAGTCGCTGAAAGAAACCATCGATTTCATTTCTTTCAGTTATTACATGACGGGCTGCGTGACGACTGATGAAGAAGTGAACCTGAAAGCCCGCGGCAATATTTTGAATATGGTGCCTAACCCGCATCTGGAAAGCTCCGAGTGGGGCTGGCAGATCGACCCGGAAGGGCTGCGCTATTTACTGAACTATCTGTATGACCGCTACCAAAAGCCGCTGTTCATTGTGGAAAACGGTTTGGGTGCCAAAGACAAACTTGAGAGCGATGGCAGCATTAACGATGACTATCGCATCAAATACCTGAACGATCACCTGTATCAAGTGGGCGAAGCACTGGAAGATGGCGTGGAGGTTATGGGTTACACCTGCTGGGGGCCTATCGATCTGGTTAGTGCGTCAAAAGCCGAAATGTCGAAACGCTACGGCTTTATTTATGTCGATCGTGATGATGAAGGGAACGGTACGTTAGAACGCCGGCGTAAGAAAAGTTTCTACTGGTATAAAGACGTTATTTCCTCTAACGGAGAAACGTTGAAATAAATCAGTGCATCGCTACGTTATTTACGCATTCATTCTCAGAAAAGCAAATTCTGGAATGAATGCGAACTCTATTTTTTACTACCCATGGGAAAGATGGCAGGAGAATAAAATGAAACGGGAGGGTGTTGACTAGCCATTAAATCATATAAACGGTCATTTGGGTTTTACAAACTTTTATAAATAGACGAGCTTTCGGCTAGCGTCGAAAGCATGTTGTTTTCAATTTAAAAATGTACCCTACTCGGATAATAATCATGCGTAAAAAATTCCCTGTAAAGATGATGGTATTACTGATGTCGTCAGTGTTTTTGTCTAATGGTGCTATGGCCGCGAAATTGACCGTAGAAGAAAGACTGGAACTATTGGAGAAAGAACTGGCGGAAAATAAAGCCGAATTGCAGTCAACAAAAAAAGAGCTACGTGAATATAAGACGATCGCAGAAAATAAAACCCAAGTCGCCGTAAACTCAACGGCGAAAGATAAAACACGGGCTGTTGCATCCGTTGACAGTTCTCCGGCTAACCATACGGTAGCCGCCTCTGCGGCAAGCTCGGTTGATGTTGTCACGGCTGCAAATACACAGCAAAAACCGCTAACGTTGGATGAAATTAGCAAATACGTTAAAGATGACATCGGTTTCTCCTATACCGGTTATTTACGTTCCGGTTGGGCAACGGGGACAAATGGTTCACCACAGTCCTATGCCATCGGTTCTTTAGGTCGTTTCGGTAATGAGCACTCCGGCTGGTTTGACCTTCTTCTCACCCAACGAGTCTATAACAAAGATGGCAAGACGGCACACGCTGTGGTTAAACTCGACGGCAACGTCGGACAACAATATAGCGCGGGTTGGTTTGGTGATAACGCAGGTAATGAAAACGTCCTTCAGTTTTCCGATCTGTACCTGACAACAAACGGCTTCCTGCCTTTTGCACCAGAAGCCGATTTCTGGGTCGGGAAGCATGTCCTGCCTGTTTATGAAATTCAAATGCTGGACTGGAAAAGCGATCGCGTTTATGCCGGTGCGGGCGTGGGGATAGAGAATATGAACGCGGGGCCGGGGAAATTAGATCTCGCGTTGACGCGTGAAGATGTTAACGTTTACTCCAGAGAATATGCAGATCCTAATATCGGTAGAGATGCAGATAAAACCAAAATGAATACCAACACGATGGAGATTCGGTATAAAAATCTGCCATTGTGGGATGATGGTGCATTAACGTTGATTGGTAAATATGTAATGGCAAATAAGAGCGACGGCCAGAAACATAACGAAAGCAGTAACGAATATTTTAAAATGAAGGACAGTTATCTGGCGACGGCAATCGTCAAGCAGAAACTGGATTCGCGCGGTGGATTTAACGAATTTACGTTACAGTCGGCAAATAACTCGATCGCCAGTGGCTTTGCCCGTTATGACGACGGTAATCCGTCAATCGGTCAGGGTGAAAATTATTATGGCGATCACACCGGCGGTAATGCATTTCGTGTAATTTCACAGGGTGAAATGTATTTGCATGACAACGTCATCATGGCTAATGCGCTGGTGTATTCTTGGGGTAATGATATTTATAGCTATGAAACCGGTGCGCACAGCGATTTCGAGAGTATTCGTACCGTAATCCGTCCTGCCTATATTTGGGATAACTATAACCAAACTGGCGTGGAGTTAGGCTGGTTTACGCAGAAGAATACGAATCAAGCAGGCGTAAATTTCCGTGAATCTGGTTATAAAACCACGCTGTATCATGCACTGAAAGTGGATACCAGCATCCTGAACTCCAGACCAGAAATTCGTTTCTACGGTACTTACTTAAATATTCTGGATAATGAGATCTCGACGTATAAATTTGCAGATAACAAGAAAAACCAATTCACCGTTGGTGTGCAAGCCGAGGTGTGGTGGTAACGACGGATTTCCGCAAATAGGGCAGGCTTAAACGCCTGCCATCCTTAAAAATAGGACAACACTATGCTGATGAATGTAAAAAAGCGCACGGTGTCGATACTGGCAACCAGTCTGTTTGCCTGCGTCTCCATCACTGCTTTTGCGCTACCTGCCGATTTTCCGGTTATGCCCGCGGCAACCGTCCCCGTAAGCCAGTATGTCACGGCGGTGAACGCGGATAGCAGTATCACTTTCCGCCTGTTTGCGCCAACGGCGAAGCAGGTCAGTGTTTTTACCGGTTCGACGCCCGATAGCATTGTATCCCATGCGATGACGAAAGATGAATCTGGCGTATGGTCGTTCAAAACGTCAGCGCTGGCACCGAACCTGTATGAATATTTTTTCAGCGTGGATGGCTTCCGCACCATCGATACTGGCACGGCGTTGACTAAACCACAGCGTCAGGTAAATACCAGTTTGATTCTGGTGCCGGGGAGCATTCTGGATGTGCGTCAGGTCCCACACGGTGAGCTAAGAACGCTGACCTATCACTCGAAAGCATTGAAATCAGAGCGTCAGGTCTATGTCTGGACGCCACCGGGCTATAGCGAATCGTCAAAACCGTTGCCAGTGCTGTATTTCTACCACGGCTTTGGTGACACGGGCGCATCGGCCGTGGTGCAGGGGCGGATACCACAGATGATGGATAACCTGCTGGCGGAGAAAAAGATTGAGCCGATGCTGGTCGTCATTCCTGATACGGAAACGGACGCTCCCGGCATCATCCCGGAAGACTATCCACCGCAGGAGCGCCGTAAGGTGTTCTATCCGCGCAATGCGTTAGCGGCGGACAGGGAACTCATCCATGACATTATCCCAGAGATCGGCAAACGCTTTAACGTCCGTCAGGATGCGAACGGCAGGGCGCTGGCCGGGCTGTCTCAGGGCGGCTATCAGGCACTGGTATCCGGCATGAGCCACCTGGATCACTTCGGCTGGCTGGCAACGTTCAGCGGCGTGACCACCGAAACGGTGCCGAACACGGCCGTTGCTGCACAGCTTGAACGACCGGAGCAGATCAATCAGCAACTGAAGAACTTCACGGTAGTGATTGGTGAAACCGACAACATCACCGGTAAGGATATTGCGGGCCTGAAAACCGTACTGGAGCAGAAAAATATCCGGTTTGACTACCGCCATTATCCGAACCTCGGTCATGAAATGGATGTCTGGCGACCGGCCTACAGCGAGTTTGTTCAGAAGCTTTTTAAATAGCGTCTTCATGCTGCGGGCAGCGTCGTGGCATGCCTGCTTTCTCTGATGGCAGCCTGAATCGCTGGGCTGCCATATCAACGATTGCCAAGCACCGTTAAGGATAATCATGTCTATTCACAGGTACTTTTCCCGGTTTGCCATGCTGATTGTGGCATTACCGTTCCTCAGCGCGTTCACTGCGCAGGCTCAAACTTCACCTTTTGATGTAGCCGATCATAAACAGATCCGCGTCATTATCAGCGCCGATGCGAAAAACGAGGCTGACGATGATTTTGCCGTTGCCCATGCGGTGTTGACGCCAACGATGCAGATAAAAGGGCTGATTGCCGCCCATTACTCCCGTACTGCGCCGTTGATGAAACGTGATGGCGAAAATAGCATGATGGAAAGCTACCATGAGCTTCAACGCCTGATGACGGTGATGGGAAAAACGGACATCCCCGTTTATCGCGGTGCGACGCAGGCGCTGAAAGCCGACGGTGGCGCGCCTGCGTTGAGTGAAGGGGCGCAGATGCTGATCAAGGAAGCGTTAAAAGACGATTCGCATCCGCTGTTTGTATTAGTCATGGGGCCGATTACGGATATCGCTGCCGCGCTACAGGCTGAACCGACGATCGCCAGCAAAATGACGGTGGTGTGGATTGGCGGTATGCCTTATCCGAAAGGCGGTTGGGAATACAATATGTTTAACGATCCGGTCGCGGCGAACAGCGTATTCAAGTCTCAGGTGCCGTTGTGGCAGGTGCCGCATAATGTTTATATGTCCGTGCGCGTCTCGCTGTCTGAGCTTGCCGTACGCGTTAAGCCGCAGGGGAAAGTCGGGGAGTATCTGTGGCAGCAGTTGATCGAGTTTAATCGTGCGATTTCCGAAACCATTAAGGACGTTCCCTGGCCGAAAAGCGAAGTCTGGGTATTGGGTGATAACCCCTCGGTTTCTCTGCTGCTGGATGACCATGAATATCACTACACGCTGGTCAACGCGCCGCAGTTAAACGACGACCTGACCTATGCACCGCAGGACAATGCGCGCCAGATTCGAGTGTATAACGCCGTTGATGCCCGCTTCACGCTGGAAGATTTCTACGCCAAGCTGGCGTTGGCCTATGGTCAAGGGAAATAAAAATCCCAGAAGGGCATACTGTGGGGCACTATTTTTCACTTAAGCCCCACTTATTTAGCTTCTGATGTGCTCTATCGGGCAAAACGCCGCGCTGTATCAGCAAATGCACTGGGATGAACTGCCAAGATTGGCGCGTCATCCCAGTGCTCGCGCCACCTGTCTTGATCCTTAAACACCCGGTTTTTAAGTGCTTAATTTTTAAGTCCCCCGTGTTTAAGCCCCTTGCCATATTCTGCGATGCCCCTCCGTGACTGAGACAATCCTCATATAACTTTCGATACGATTCATTACTTTTCTTTACCTTTGATCAAAAACAATATTTTGAATGCATCTTTTTGTTATTCATAGTGCGAGTAATGTCACGACAGTTGTTGTGGTTTCTGTCAAATGGATAACTAAAATGACCGCCAGTAGGCGGCTTAATTTGGACACAAACGCATGGTCAGGATAAGCACGTCAATCTCCTATCTGTGGGGCATGGTAGCCAGTCTCTTTCTAATGATGCCAGCCTATTCCGCTGATGCTCCGGTGTCACCACCTCCCGCCCCGATAGAAGCAAGAAACGCCGTATTCACCAATCAACACCCCGATCAGTTCAACTCGTGGAAAGCGACCACTGAACAGTCTGAGCGTCATGATGCGCTGGCAGAAGACCCCATGATGGTGATCCTCTGGGCGGGTTATCCCTTCTCCAGAGACTATAACAAGCCGCGTGGCCACGCCTACGCCATAACGGACGTGCGTGAAACGCTGCGTACTGGCGCACCCAAGACGGCAGAAGATGGCCCTCTGCCGATGGCGTGCTGGAGTTGTAAAAGCCCGGATGTCGCCCGCTTGATCCAACAGGAAGGCGAGGACGGCTACTTCAAAGGCAAGTGGGCGCGAGGCGGGCCGGAGATTACTAACGATCTCGGCTGTGCGGACTGCCATGATACTGCGTCCCCAGATTTCGCTCAGGGCAAACCGGCGCTGACGCTATCCCGTCCTTACGCAGAGCGCGCAATGGAAGCCATTGGCAAACCGTTTGATCAAACCAGTCGATTTGGGCAGCAATCGATGGTCTGTGGACAATGCCACGTTGAGTATTATTTTTCTGGTAAAGACAAAGCGGTGAAATTCCCATGGGATAACGGCACGAAAGTCGAAGACATGGAAAAATACTATGACGCGATTTCCTTCTCCGACTGGACCAATTCCCTTTCCCGCGCGCCGATGCTGAAAGCCCAACATCCAGAATATGAAACCTGGAGCATTGGTATTCACGGTAAAAACAACGTGACCTGTATCGACTGCCATATGCCGAAAGTGAAAAACGCGGACGGCAAGCTGTATACCGATCACAAGATCGGCAACCCTTTCGACAATTACGGCGAAACCTGTACCAATTGCCACACGCAGGATAAAGCGGCGATGCAGGCGGTTGTTGCTGAACGCAAAACGGCTATTCAGGACTTAAAACTGAAAGCAGAAGAGCAATTGGTTCACGCGCACTTTGAGGCTAAAGCGGCCTGGGATGCCGGTGCAACCGAAGCAGAAATGCAGCCGATTCTGATGGATATTCGCCATGCGCAATGGCGCTGGGATCTGGCGGTTGCCTCTCACGGTATTCACATGCATGCGCCGGATGAAGGCTTACGGATGCTTGGCACCTCGCTGAGTAAATCCGCCGAGGCGAGAACCAAACTGGTGCGTCTGTTGGCACAAAAAGGGGTGACAGGGGAAGTCAAGCTGCCGGATATCTCGACGAAAGAGAAAGCGCAGCAGGCGGTTGGGCTCAACATGCAGCAAATCAAAGCCGAAAAACAGGATTTCCTGAACACGGTAGTGCCGCAGTGGGATGAGCAAGCGCGCAAAGCTGGACGACTGAACTAATAACCCCTCATCGCCCGTGGACGCGGGCGATCATAAAGTGGAGTGGATATGAGCGTATTACGTTCGTTATTGACTGCCGGGGTGCTGGTATCAGGCATGCTTTGGGCATTGCCAGGGCTGACGCAGCCCGCACCTCAGGCGGAAAAAGGAGAGCGCTGGGAAGTCATGCCACAGCGCAATCCCGATGAGGCGTGTCTACAGTGCCATAAACCGGAAGAGGATGGCATGCAGGGCAAACATGCCTCCGCCGTCAACCCGCATAACCAGAAACAGCTGACCTGCACAAACTGCCACGGCAAGCCATCGCCGATGCACCGCGAAGGCGTTAGAGATGTCATGCGCTTTAACTTCCCGATGTATAAGGTGGAAGAACAAAACAGCGTCTGTATGTCATGCCATACGCCGGAACAGTTGCAGAAATCGTTTTGGCCACACGATGTGCATGTCGCGAAAGTGGCTTGTGCCAGTTGCCATCAACTGCACCCCACGCAGGATAGTATGCAGACGCTGAACGACAAGAGCCGCATCAAACTGTGCGTGGATTGCCATAGCGATCAGCGCAATAACCCAGACTTCAACCCAGCCTCAGTTCATCTGGGTAATAAGAGGCAGCCATGAGTTGCTCTCGTCGTCAATTTCTTGCCCGTATGGGGGGGCTCATTGCCATCACCAGTACGGCGGGGCAGGTTGTCGCACAGACGCTGAATATCAACGGCGTCCGCTACGGCATGATCCACGATGAATCGCTCTGTATCGGCTGTACGGCGTGCATGGATGCCTGCCGGGAAGTCAATCAGGTGCCGGAAGGCGTATCGCGCTTGACGATCGTTCGCAGCGAACCGATTGGGACCTTCCCAGACGTGAAATACCGCTTTTTCCGTCACTCCTGTCAGCACTGTGATCATGCACCTTGTGTTGATGTGTGTCCGACCGGGGCGTCATATCGCGATGCGACAAACGGCATTGTGGATGTGAATCCCGATCTGTGCGTAGGGTGCCAATACTGTATTGCCGCCTGTCCTTATCAGGTGCGCTTTATTCATCCGAAGACGAAAACGGCGGATAAGTGCGATTTTTGCCGCAAGACCAACCTGAAAGGCGGAAAACTGCCCGCCTGTGTGTTGTCTTGTCCGACGAACGCGCTGACGTTCGGCAACCTTGACGATCCTGACAGCGAGATTTCCCGCCTGCTTCGTCAACAGCCGACGTATCGCTACAAAATCGCGCTCGGCACTCGTCCTAAGGTTTATCGCGTACCGTTTAAATACGGGGAGGTTCATCAATGACGCCCGTGTCTTCAAGCGCATTCCATTTTGCTTCGTTAGTCTGGGACTGGCCGATTGCGATTTACCTATTCCTGGTGGGCATTTCTGCGGGGCTGGTGACGCTGTCGGTCTTACTGCGACGCTACCACCCCGAACAGGCAACCGCCGACAGTACGCTAATGCGCACCACGCTGATTCTTGCACCGTGCACCATCATTCTGGGATTGCTGATTCTGGTTTTCCACCTGACGCGCCCCTGGACGTTCTGGAAGCTCATGTTCCATTACAGCTTTACCTCGGTGATGTCAGTTGGGGTCATGCTGTTTCAGGTCTATATGGCGGCGTTGGCGGTTTGGTTGGTCAACATTTTCAGCGAGCAGGTTATCGTGCTGCAACAGCGCTGGTTGCCGAAGCTGATCATGCTTCCCAAGGTGCTCAGTTGGCTGGCACCGATGCAGAAATCGCTGGATATCGTGATGTTACTGTTGGCGGTGATGTTAGGGGCTTATAC
Organism: Pectobacterium odoriferum; assembly: GCF_009931295.1. Taxonomy (NCBI): domain Bacteria; kingdom Pseudomonadati; phylum Pseudomonadota; class Gammaproteobacteria; order Enterobacterales; family Pectobacteriaceae; genus Pectobacterium; species Pectobacterium odoriferum. The sequence continues at coordinate 2,106,609 of NZ_CP034938.1, forward strand.
CGGGTTTTTACTCTCCGCGCTTAAGACCTATCCGCTGCTGAATAACCCGATCTTACCGGCGCTATTCCTGTTTTCGGGGGTGTCCTCCGGTGCCGCAGTCGCGCTGATCGCCATGGCCTGCCGCTATCGTCGCAATCCGCATAGCGAAGAAGCACACTTTGTACACCGTGTCGAAACGCCGGTCGTGTGGCTAGAAATCTTCTTGCTGTTTGCGTTCTTTATCGGCCTTGCTTTAGGGGACGATGGGAAGCAGCGGGCGCTGGTGGCCGCCGTGGGCGGTGGGTTCTGGGCCGTGTGGTTCTGGCTGGGCGTGGTAGGGATTGGATTAGTCCTTCCCTTGCTGCTCAAGTCATGGGCTAACCGACAGCATTCACCTTATGGCGTGCTGGCGGTCTGCGGCATGAGTCTGGTGGGCGTATTGCTACTGCGCTTCTTTATCCTCTATGCGGGGCAGTTAACCGTTGTCTAATTCCCAGCAAGAGGCCTGTTGATGTTGTTATTGCCAGAATTTGGGTATGTCGCGCTGTCGCTGGCGGTTTGCGTCGGTGTGGCGACGGCGTTGCTGACATTTTCAGGCTACTCCCTGCGCTGGTCGGACACTTACCGACTGGCGCGGTGCTGGACGTTGGTACTGTTTGGCCTCGTGCTGTTCGCGTTTATCGCGCTGACGCTGAGCGTGGTACAGGATGATTTTTCTGTTAATTACGTCGCTCAACATAGTCATCGTGATTTACCGCTGGGGCTAAAAATTGCGGCGGTCTGGGGCGGGCATGAAGGATCGCTGCTGCTGTGGCTGTTATGTTTAACCGGCTGGAGCGCCGCGTTCGCCTGTCGCTATCGTAAGGCGGAAAGCGATCTGTTTCCGCTGACGCTGGCGATGCTGGCCGTGATCGCGACAGCGCTGCTGGTGTTCATTGTCTTTTTCTCCGATCCTTTTGTGCGTCTCTTCCCGCCTGCGGTGGCGGGGAGAGATCTCAACCCCATGCTGCAACACATTGGCCTTATTCTTCATCCGCCGTTGCTCTATCTGGGCTATGGCGGGTTAACTGTGAGTGCGGCGCTGGCGTTAGCCGCCCTGATTCACGGTGAGTTTACTGCGCCCGCCGCCTGGATTTGCTGGCGCTGGACGCTGCCCGCCTGGAGCCTGTTGACGCTAGGAATCATCCTCGGATCGTGGTGGGCCTATAACGAACTGGGCTGGGGAGGATGGTGGTTCTGGGATCCGGTAGAGAACGCCTCGCTGCTCCCGTGGCTTACGGCCAGCGCATTACTGCACAGCCTGTCTGTTACCCGCATGCGCGGCATCTTTCGCCATTGGTCGCTGATATTGGCGTTGCTGACGTTCATTTTATGCCTGTTGGGCACGCTGATTGTGCGCTCCGGGATACTGGTGTCGGTTCATGCATTCGCTCTCGAACATGACCGTGCGGTGCCTCTATTTATCCTGTTTGCTTGCTTGAGTATGGCGGCGTTGGCGGTTTATGGCTGGCGGGCTCAGCTTGTCCATTCTGCTGCCCGCTTCTCCGGCTGGTCGCGGGAAATGGCGATACTGCTGGTGCTGTTGTTATTCAGTGCCGTCGCGCTGGTGGTATTACTTGGCACGCTTTACCCAATGATCTATGGGCTGGCGGGTTGGGGGAAAATCTCCGTGGGCGCGCCCTATTTTAACCGTGTGCTCTTGCCCTTCGCTGGCCTGATGCTGTTGCTCATCGGGGTAGCGGCGGGGGGCTACTGGAAACGCAGTGCGCGATGGCCTGTCCGGCGTTTCGACGTGACGCTGGCTGTCGGCGTTATCACCGCGCTGGTCTTATGGCCGCATGGGTACGCTGTCGCACTGGCGGCGGGTCTGATCGGCTGGGTCATGGCTGCACAGTGGTTACAGCCGCTGTCGGCAATACGTCAGCAGCTTCCTGCTCTGCTCGCGCATACGGGCGTGGCGCTTTTTGCCCTGGGGATTGTGTTCTCTGCGGGCAGCAAGCAGGAAATCAGCGCTAATGTGGGTCAGGGAGAACAGGTCACGCTGGGCGACTACCATTTCCGATTTTTACAGCTGGAGTTAGTGGCGGCGCAGAATTACACCGCCGAGCAGGCCGTGATTGCGATTTATCGTGGCGACTCACCGATCGCCCGCATCATGCCGGAACGTCGTTATTACAACGCACGTAAACAGCAGATGGTTGAGCCGGGCATTGCCTGGGGGCCGATCAGAGAATGGTATGCCGTGATGGGAGAGAAAACCGGCGAAAACCGCTATGCCATGCGTTTCTATGTGCAAACCGGTGTTTGCTGGGTGTGGGGCGGCGGCCTACTGATGGTCGCGGGCGCGCTGCTGGGGTGGTTCAGAGGGAGAAGGGCCTATGAGTAAATACATTGCGCTCCTTTTCATGCTGCTGGCTTTTTCTGTACAGGCTCAGGTGGTCGATACTTGGGCGTTTTCCAGTCAGGCGCAGCGTCAGGCTGCGATGGCGATTGCTGGCGAATTACGCTGCCCACAATGCCAGAACCAGAGTCTGCTGGAATCGAATTCGCCCGTGGCGGTGAGTATGCGTCATGAGGTCTTTTCCATGGTGGAGCAGGGCAAGGACAAGTCAGACATTATGGCGTTTATGAATCAACGCTATGGCGACTTTGTTCAGTACAACCCACCGATGAAAATGCAAACCGGCATCCTTTGGCTCACGCCGCTGCTTTTGCTGTTAGCGATTGCAGTTATCGCGTGGCGGGTGATGCGGCGGCAGAACCGAGGGGCGCGTCCATGAGCCTGTTAAGCGTGAACCTGTTGGACCTGAACGTATTAAGTATGGTGTTCGTCGCTGTCGCGATTGTCGTTCTGGCGGCCGGGCTGCTATGGCCGCTACTGCCCCTGCGTCAGTCGGAGGGGGATGACAAGCTACAGCGTTTAGCGGAGCGCATCTGGCATTTTCAGTGTGAACAGGCAGGAAAGCATCTGTCCGAGCATGAGGCAAAGATGCTGGGTCGAGAGCTGTCCCACGATCTGCCGTTAGCCTCATCCTCTTCTTCTGCGCAGCGCCCAATGCCTGCCATCGCCGTTGTGGCTGCGGTCATCGTTATCTTATTGAGCAGTGCGACGTTCTACATGCTAAGCCCGCGTGCTGCGCTGGTTCAGACGGAACGACAGCGACTTGCCGATCCGCTCCATGATTTTAGCGACGCGCAACAGCAGGAAAAACAGCTTACTGCCTTGCAGGACAACATTCGTAAAACACCGGGCAACAGCGTCCTCTGGGCTGAGCTGGGTGAATATTATCTTTACCGCAACGCGTATGACAACGCGTTGCGCGCTTATCGGCAGGCGATTGCGCTGAAGGGTGACAGTGCTGAGCTGTATTCGGCACTGGCAACGGTGCTGTATTACCAGGCCGGTCAGGCCGTCACACCGCCGATGCAAGAGATGGTTGATAAAGCGCTGGCGCTGGATGCCAATGAAGTGACAGCGCTGATGCTGCTGGCATCCGATGCGTTCTTGAAGGCGGATTATGCACGCGCGATTACGATTTGGCAGCGCTTACTGGATACGTACAGCCCACGAGTTAATCGCGTCCAGTTGATCGAGGCGATCAACACGGCAACGCTGCTGAAGAATAGCCAGAAATAGTGCGTGATAACTTTTGAATAAAAGGGGTCAGCACGACTTTTTGCACCGTCATAATGACGAGGATAACCGGAATCACCGATTTTATTGATCTCAATAAAAAAGATTAACTCTTTAGGGTTACGGCCCCCAAGAGGGGGAGTAAGGGCACCATGTTATTCTATACCCAAGGGTATATGGCATTAGAAAGTAGGAGTACACCCCGATGTTAGAAGCGCGCGATGTGGTTTGCATACGCGATGAGCATGTGCTGTTCAGCGCGTTGTCGTTTACGGCCAGCGCGGGAGAAATGGTGCAAATTGCCGGTGCCAACGGGGTGGGCAAAACATCGCTGTTGCGCATTTTAAGCGGTCTGGCGACGCCTGAATCGGGGGAAATCTGCTGGCAAGGGCAACGCATCAACCGTATGCGCGAGCAGTTTAATCAGCAACTTCTGTGGTTAGGCCATCAGCCGGGCATCAAAAGCGTCCTGACGGGTGAAGAGAACCTGCGCTTTTTCTATCCGCAACAGGATCAGGATGCACTCTGGCAAGCGCTGGCCGCCGTCGGGCTGGCTGGCTATGAAGATGTGCCCGTGGCGCGTCTTTCGGCGGGACAGCAGCGTCGCGTCGCGCTGGCGCGTTTGTGGCTCACCGACGTCCCGCTGTGGATTCTGGATGAGCCGCTGACCGCGCTTGACGTGGCTGGCGTCGAAATGCTGACACAGCGTATGGAACACCATATTGCGCGTGGCGGCATCATCATTTTAACCACCCATCAGCCGCTGCGTCCGTTCGCTCAGGATATTCGCTGTATCCAGCTTACGCCGAGTGAGGGAACCCCATCATGCGGCGGCTGATTGCTCGAGAACTGCGCGTTGCATTGCGCAATAACGCGGAAATTCTTAACCCTCTGTGGTTCTTCCTGATCGTCATCATCTTATTTCCTCTGGCTATTGGACCAGAGCCGCAGCTATTGATGCGTGTGGCACCCGGCGTGGTGTGGGTGGCGGCGCTGCTCGCGTCGTTGCTGGGGATGGATCGCCTTTTCCGCGATGATTATCAGGATGGCTCGCTGGAACAGCTAACGCTGTTGCCTTTGCCGCTGCCGTTAGTGGTATTGGCGAAAGTGGTGGTGCACTGGATGGTCAGCGGGCTGCCGCTGTTACTGCTTTCTCCGCTGGCGGCGCTGCTGTTTGGGTTGGACAGCCACGGCTGGTGGGTGATGGCGTTAACGCTGTTGCTCTGCACGCCAACGCTCAGTTTTCTGGGAGCGATTGGCGCGGGGTTAACGGTCGGGCTGCGTCGCAGCGGCGTGCTGTTAAGCCTGCTGGTCTTGCCGCTCACCATACCGCTGTTGATTTTTGCGACGGCGGCGGTTGAGGCCGCGATGATGCAACTGCCAGTCGGCGGGTATCTTGCGATCCTCGGAGCCTTTCTGGCGGGCAGCGCCACCCTGAGCCCGTTTGCCACGGCGGCGGCGTTGCGGGTGAGCATACAATAATTTTCCGATCTCAGGATCGCCTTTATCGTCCCGTTGGGATGAGTTTTACGCAAAGTGAGCACACGATTATGTTGAAAAAAAACTATCAGCTTACGCAGCCGGATCGCCTTTATGGCCTTTGCGGCAGGCTTATCCCCTGGGTTGCCTTGATCAGTGCCACGTTGCTGATCGGCGGTTGTCTGCTGGGATTTGGGTTTGCGCCTGCGGATTATCAGCAAGGGCAAGGGTATCGCATCATGTACCTGCATGTCCCAGCAGCCGTATGGTCGATGGGCGTCTATGCCGTGATGGCGATATTTGCGCTTATCGGGATGATTCGGCAGTCAAAAACGGCAGAACTTGCCGTGGCGGCGATGGCACCGGTCGGTGCGGTGTTTACCTTTATTGCGCTGACGACGGGCGCCACCTGGGGGAAACCGATGTGGGGAACCTGGTGGGTGTGGGATGCGCGACTGACGTCGGAACTCGTTCTGCTGTTTCTGTATGTGGGCATCATCGCGCTCTACAACGCCTTTGACGATCGCCGTCTTGCCGGTCGTGCGGCGGCCATTCTGGTGCTGGTTGGCGTGGTAAATTTACCCATCATCCATTTCTCGGTCGAGTGGTGGAATACCCTGCATCAGGGATCGACAAAAATGCAGAAAACGATCGATCCCGCCATGCGTCTCCCGCTGCGAATCATGATGTTAGGGTTTATGAGCTTGTTCGTGACGTTGTCACTCATGCGCTTGCGTAACTTGATACTGGTGCAGCAGCGCCGCGCGCCCTGGGTGGCTGCGCTGCTTAATAAAGGAGGAATAGCACGATGAACATCGCTTTCACAAGTTGGCAAGATTTCTTTGCGATGGGCGGCTATGCCTTTTACGTGTGGCTGGCCGTGGTGCTGACGCTGTTACCGCTGAGCGCATTGGTCGGTCATACCCTGTTAAGTCGCCGCGCATTGCTGAGTGATATCCGCCGCCAGCAGGCGCGCGAGCAGCGTAAGAATACGGCCCACCAGTCGGAAACGATGGAGGTGGTGCAATGAGTACACCGCGTAAAACCCGTCTCTATGCCATCGTGGCCGTGGTCTGCGGTGCGGTAGTGACGATAGCGCTGACGCTCTATGCATTGAGCTCGAATATCGATCTCTTTTATACGCCCAGTGAAATTCTTTACGGCAAGAACGAAACGCAGGAAAAACCGGCGATTGGGCAGCGTTTACGCGTCGGCGGCATGGTGATGCCGGGCAGTGTGCGCCGCGACAGCCAAAGTCTGGAAGTCCGCTTCACCGTTTATGATGCGCAGGGTTCAGTGGATGTGACCTATAACGGGATGCTGCCGGATCTGTTCCGCGAGGCGCAAGGAGTGGTGGCGCAGGGCATTCTGGATACCGACGATCATATTATGGCGAAAGAAGTGCTTGCCCGACATGACGAAAACTACACGCCACCGGAAATCAAAGCGGCGATGGAAGGACAGCACGGCCATGCGCCGGCGGCGGCCACAGAGGGTAAACGGTTATGATGCCTGAAGTGGGCAATTATCTGCTTTGTCTGGCGCTAGGCGTCGCGCTGTTGCTCAGCGTTTACCCACTGTGGGGCGCGTCGCGTCAGGATACTCGTCTGATGGCGTTGGCGCGTCCGCTTGCCTGGGCGCTGTTTGCATGCATTTTGGCGTCTTTCCTCGTGTTGGTGCATGCGCTGGTGATTAATGATTTCACCGTCCTCTACGTAGCCAACAACTCGAACCGCGCGCTGCCGGTATGGTATCGCGTGGCGGCAGCGTGGGGCGCACATGAAGGATCGCTGCTGCTCTGGGTGCTGCTGATGAGCGGCTGGACCTTCGCCGTGGCGGTATTCAGCCGGGGGATGTCGCTGGATGCGGTCGCCCGCGTGCTGGCCGTGATGGGGATGATTAATGTCGGCTTCTTGCTGTTCATCATCCTGACGTCGAATCCCTTTACGCGCACGCTGCCGGACTACCCGATTGACGGACGCGATCTCAACCCGCTGTTGCAGGATGTCGGGTTAATCTTCCACCCTCCGCTGCTTTACATGGGCTATGTCGGGTTTTCCGTGGCGTTTGCGTTTGCGGTCGCCTCGCTGCTGGCTGAGCGGTTGGACAGCGCGTGGGCACGCTGGTCCCGACCGTGGACGCAGGCGGCCTGGTCGTTCCTGACGCTGGGTATCGTGCTCGGTTCGGGCTGGGCGTATTACGAACTCGGCTGGGGCGGCTGGTGGTTCTGGGATCCGGTGGAGAATGCGTCATTGATGCCGTGGCTGGTGGGCACGGCGCTGCTACATTCGCTGTCGGTTACCGAAAAACGCGGCAGTTTCAAAGCCTGGACGGTGTTGTTGGCCATCGGCGCGTTCTCGCTCTGCCTGCTGGGGACGTTTCTGGTGCGTTCCGGTGTATTGGTGTCGGTGCATGCGTTTGCCTCCGATCCGGCACGCGGCATGTTTATTCTCGCGTTTCTGGTCATTGTCATCGGCGGTTCTTTGCTGCTGTTCGCCATCAAAGGCAACCGGGTACGGGCGCGGGTAACGAATTCGCTCTGGTCGCGTGAGACTTTCCTGCTTGGCAATAACCTGATCCTGATGGCGGCCACGCTCGTCGTGCTGCTGGGAACGCTGCTGCCGCTGGTGCATAAGCAACTGGGCTTGGGCAGCATTTCGATTGGTGCGCCGTTCTTTAACACCATGTTTACCCTGTTAATGGCCCCTTTTGCCTTACTGCTGGGCGTGGGGCCGCTGGTTCGCTGGCGGCGCGACGAACCGCAAAAGCTGCGTAAGCTGCTGCTGATTGCGCTGGCCGTGACCGCGGCACTGTCGCTGCTGTTTCCGTGGCTGTTACAGGATTCCCTTGTTGCCATGACGGTGGTCGGCCTGTCGATGGCGCTGTGGGTGTTCTTCTTAACGGTGTACGAGCTGCATACCAGTTCCACCCGTCGTCATGGTCTGCTGCGCGGTTTAACCACACTTTCACTGAGCCAGTGGGGAATGGTGTGCGGTCATATTGGGCTGGCGGTGACGGTGGTAGGGATCGCCTTCAGCCAAAATTATAGCGTTGAGCGCGATGTGCGGATGCGGGCAGGCGACAGCATCGAGATCCACGATTACCGTTTTACGTTTCAAGGCGTGCGTGATGTCGTGGGGCCGAACTGGCAAAGTGCGAAAGGGACGATTGAGGTCACGCACAACGGCAAGCCGGAAGCGATCTTGAAGGCGGAAAAACGCTTCTACAACACCAGTGGCGCGATCATGACGGAAGCCGCCATTGATGCGGGGATGACGCGCGATCTCTATGCGGCCTTGGGTGAAAAGCTGGATGACGGGAGCTGGGCGGTGCGGCTGTATTACAAACCGTTTATCCGCTGGATTTGGTACGGCGGGGGGCTGATGGCGTTAGGCGGCATCCTGTGCATGTTCGATCCTCGCTATCGCCTGCGTCGCGCCGTTCGGGGGACAGCATCATGAGCCGCAAAATATTGTTAATCCCGCTTATGCTGTTTTTACTGCTGGCGGTGGCCTTGCTGTGGCAGCTGGTGCGTAACAGCGACGGCGACGATCCCATGCGGCTGGAGTCAGCCCTGATTGGCAAACCGATTCCCGCGTTTCGTCTTGAATCGCTGGATCAGGCGGGAAAGGTTTATAACCAATCTGAACTGAGCGATGGCAAACCGCTGCTGCTGAACGTCTGGGCGACCTGGTGCCCGACATGCCGCGCGGAGCACCAGTTTCTCAACACGCTGGCGGCGCAGGGGATTCGCGTCGTGGGCATGAATTATAAAGATGAACGCCCCAACGCGGTCGAATGGCTGAAGACGCTAGGCAACCCCTATGCGATGAGCTTATTTGATGGCGACGGTATGTTGGGGCTGGATTTGGGCGTGTATGGCGCGCCGGAAACGTTCCTGATCGACGGGAAAGGCATTATTCGCTATCGCCATGCGGGCGATCTCAACATGCAGGTGTGGCAAGAAACGCTGCAACCGTTGTGGGATAAATACAGCAAGGAGGGCGGCGCATGAGAGTGATCGGCTTCCTTAGTGCGCTGCTGCTGTCGTTCAGCGTGCTGGCGTCCTCCGAGGTATTGCGTTTTGACAACGACACGCAGGAGCAACAGTTTCGTGAGTTAACCATGCAACTGCGCTGCCCAAAATGCCAGAACAACAGCATTGCCGATTCCAATTCGATGATTGCTTCGGATATGCGGCAGAAAGTGTATGAACTGATGCAGCAGGGACAAACGAAAGAGCAGGTTGTCGATTATATGGTGGATCGTTATGGCTATTTTGTGACGTATGAACCGCCGATCACGCCTTTTACGATACTGCTGTGGCTCCTGCCCGCGTTGTTTCTGGCTGTGGGATCATGGATGATTATTCGGCGTGCCCGCCGCATCAGAAATGTCAAAGAACCGATGAGCGCACAGGATAAGAAGCGCTTGCAGACGCTGTTGGAACGTGGGGGGAAATCCGAATGATGCTACTGACCGCAACCATTGTGCTATCGCTGATTGCGCTTTCCGCGCTGCTGCTTGCGCCGTGGTCGTCACGGGGAGAATACGATCGCGATGCGATCAATCAGGCGCTGTATCGCGATCGTCTGCGTGAGCTTACTGTGGATATCGCCAATGAGCAGGAACGTGCTCAACTGGTTGAGGAACTCCAGCATACGCTATTGCAGGACATTCCCAGCGGTGCGAAGGCACAACAGCGTCCGCTGAACAGCTGGGTTTTGCTGCCGGGCGTGCTGTTGCTGGTCATTGTCAGCCTCGGCGTGTTTTGGAAGACTTCCGCGGTTAATCGGGTGCAGGAGTTGCAGCAGGTTGTGGCGTTAACGCCGGACCTGATGAAGCGAGCGCTGGATCCTGACGCCGAGCCACTGACCATTGAAGAGGTCGCGCGTCTCGGTCTGGGATTGCGTAGCCAGTTGGAAACGCAACCAGATAATCCGCAAGACTGGTGGATGCTGGGGCGTATTGCGGGCTTGCTGAATAACTACGACATGTCCGTGCAGGCGTTTGCTAAAGCGTTCCAACTCGATCCGAAGAATACGGATCTGGCGCTGGACTATGCCGATCTGCTGTCGCGATCTACCGACCCGCGTGATAGCCAACGCGGTGGGGACATGCTGCGTGAACTGATGAATTCCGGCTCGACCAATGTGCGTGTACTGAGCCTATTGGCTTTCAATGCCTATGAAGCCCAGCGCTATCAGGACGCGATTAACGCCTGGGAAGCCATGTTGCAGCTGTTACCGCAAAACGACACGCGCCGAGCGGTCATTGAACGCAGCGTGGCACAGGCGAAAGCGTCAATGTCGGTGCAGGCGACAACCGGGAAGTAAGTTATTTCATCTTCATCTAAATAGTAAAAGGGCGATATCTATCGCCCTTTTGTTTTTTCTTGTTTCTGTCATTAGTGTGAAGGTTTCGTGCGCATTACCCACGGTTTTTTCTGCAACCGTTGCAGCACGCGCCCGACACGGGGCGGCTAAGGCCGCTCTCAGCACAGACGGAAACATCCGTCCCAAAATAACAATGAACGAAGTTCAGTCTTTTGATTTTATGGGATTGGTTCGCGTAAAAAATCGCGCAGAGGTGTACATGACCGCCGGATGAGCGGCATGGACGCCGCGAAAGCCTGCGCCGCGCCGGGAGCGCGTTGCAGGCGGTCCGAACAGCGGGCATGAACGCCGAAGGCACCGCGAAGCGGCGCGATTTATCGCAAAAGGCCAGGGGTCGCGGGGCGACGGCAATTGAGCCGCCCCGCGTCGGGCGCGTGCGACGCGAGTTGCAGAAGATCGCACTACTTATTGCGCACGAAACCCTAACGGTATTTATAAGAATACGATAGACAGAATTGGGAAGGGCGGATGCTTCCGCTTGTGTTGAGGACGGCATACGCCGTCCCGAGTGTGACGAAGAGGGGCGGGTTATAACCCGCTTTTGACGCCGTGCATGTCCGGCAGTTTGTGTGCGATGCCTTTGTGGCAATCGATACAGGTTTGACCGAGTTTTATCGCTTCGCTGTGTTTTTCCGCCGCGACTGTTTTTTGCCCTGAGAAGTCCATGTAGTCAACGTTGTGGCAGTTGCGGCATTCCTGAGAATTGTTATTTTTCATGCGCCGCCATTCGCTCTGCGCCATCGTCAGCCGGTGTGCTTCAAATTTTTGTGGCGTATCAATCGTGCCCATTATCTTGCCGTACAGCTCTTTACTGGCCTGAATCTTACGCACCATTTTCGGCACAAACTCATGCGGAACGTGGCAGTCCGGGCAGGTGGCGCGTACGCCGCTGCGGTTGCTGTAGTGCGCGGTTTCCATATATTCCTGATAGACGGTATTGCGCATTTCATGACAACTGATGCAGAACGCTTCGCTGTTGCTCATTTCCATGCCTTTCTGGGATGTCGCCAGAAAGAAAATACCGCCCGCGAAGCCGATAATGAGCAATGTTCCCAGCGCCAGCCGACTCGGACGACGCCACCATTGCCACAGCTGGCGTAACAACCGTCCCACTTTTCCTGGTTGTTTCATAGCAAACCTCACTGTCCAAAGCCTTTAGAAGGGGCGAACGTGTTACCGGTAATCGGCGAACTGTCCGCTTGCGGCACGTGGCATTGCAGGCAGAAATGGCGTGCAGGTGCGACATTGCTCAGCACGTTGCCGTCTCTGTCGACAAAATGGGTTGGGCTGACGCGGGGGGCGCTGGTGGAACGATAGCTCTCCACGCCGTGGCACTGTAGGCAACGGTTAAAGGTCGGGGTGACCTGATAGCCATCCACGCTATGCGGGATCATCGGTGGCTGGTTGACATAGTTGAGCGCCATACGCTCCTGCTGCTTCGGCATCCGGCTATTTCCCGGCTGTGTCGCGGCGACTTCTGGCGATTGGCTTAAATCCACCTGTGCAGTAGCGATTGCACTGCCCATTATCGCCAGGGCGGTGATCCAGCGAAACCATCCCATTCTCAGGCTTTTCATGACTTTGCTCCCGGTTTCCATCTAAGGGTTATTTTAAAAACGTCTTCAGCGCAGACATCAATACAGCGTCCGCATGTTATGCAGTCTCGGTCAGTAACCTGTGCCGGACTGTGTTTATCGAGCAAGGGCGCGCGAAGTACCTGTGGCTCTGGACAGACATGAAAGCAGTCCATACAGCGCGTACAGCGTTCACGCTCGGTGGCATCCACAACCAGTGCGCCTTTGCTGCCAAGCGCGCCATACAGCGCGCCCGTTGGACAAAGGTGTCCGCACCAGCCGTGTTCCACGACCAACAAATCAAACAGAAATAGCGCCAGCAGTAGCCAGATACCTGCACCAAACCCGAAAATCAGCCCGCGACCCATCAGTGAAACCGGATTGACCCATTCCCACAGTAGCCCGCCCGTCAGCGCACTCCCTGCCACGATCATAATCAGCAGCAGATAGCGCAGATTGCGAGGGAGCGTTGCCGAGGCGGTGATGCCGAAACGGCGACGCAGCCAGGCGGCTAAATCGGTGAGCGGATTCACGGGGCAGACCCAGCTACAGAACAGGCGCTTGCCTGCCAGCGCATAGCTCAGCGCGATAATCAGCGCACCGACCAGCGCGAGGGCGGCAGGCAGATGACCGCTAGCCAAACTTTGTAGCACCATCAGCGGATCGCTAAGTGGTACGGTGTCGAGCAAGCGGCTGGCGCTGTAGTTACCACGCAGGATCCAGAAGCCTAACAGCGGGCCACTGAGGAACATGAGCAGCACCAGAAACTGTGTCAGCCGACGCAATACCAGCCAGCGGTGGCTACGCCACCAGCCTTTTTTCGCCCGAGCTTCTCGTCCGGCGTCTTGCTTACGATTTGCCATCGCGTGCCTCCAGCCAACTGAAACGGTAGTGATGTCCGAGTTCGCCTTTTGCCAGCGCGCGCGGCAAGATCTTTATCGCTGGCTGTTCCAGCACACAGGCTTTTTCACATTTGCCACAGCCGGTACAGACATCGCTATGCACCGTCGGCAGAAAACGGGCATGTTTTCCGGTTCGGGCATTGCGCTCTGGTTCCAGCGTGATGGCGCTATCGATGAGGGGGCAGACGCGATAGCAGACATCGCAGCGTAACCCCTGGTAGTTCAGACAGTTTTCCTGATCGAGCAGCACTGCTAATCCCATGCGGGCGTCATCAATAGCGTCCAACGGCTGTAATGCACCGCTGGGGCAGGCGATCACGCAGGGAATGTCCTCACACATCTCACACGGGATATCGCGTGCGACAAAGTAAGGGCTACCCGCTGCGGAGCCGGAGACCAGCGTTGCCAGCTTCAGCGTGTCGTACGGGCAGGCCTGAACACATTGGCCACAGCGTATGCAGGCACCGGAAAACGCCGCCTCAGACAGCGCACCCGGCGGCCGCAGCCGGAGTACGTCTGCCTGAGCGCGTCGCTGCTGAATGCCGAGAACCGTCACCGCGGCGGATAAACCCGCAACGGCACGGACGGCGTCACGCAGAAAGCGACGGCGAGCGGGTGATGAATTCTCCGGGCGTGCCATGCGCGTTACACCTTAGCCAGCTTGACGGCACACTTCTTAAAGTCCGCTTCTTTCGACAGCGGATCGGTCGCATCCAGCGTCAGGACGTTGGTCATCTGTGCGGCATCGAAGAACGGCATATAGACCAGCCCACGCGGTGGCTTATTACGACCGCGTGTCTCAACAATCGAGACGACTTCACCACGGCGCGAGATAATGCGGACTTTCTCGCCGCGACGTAAATCGCGTGCTTTGGCATCCTGTGGGTGCATAAACAGCACGGCCTCGGGGAAGGCGCGGTGCAATTCCGGTACGCGACGTGTCATGCTGCCGGTGTGCCAGTGCTCCAATACGCGGCCGGTGGAAAGCCAGAGATCGTATTCGTCGTCCGGCGCTTCTGCCGCAGGCTCGTACGGCAGCGCAAAAATAACCGCCTTGCCATCCGGTTTGCCGTAGAAACGGTAGGCTTCTCCCGCTTTGACGTAAGGATCGTGCCCTTCGCTGTAGCGCCACTGTGTTTCCTTACCGTCAACGACCGGCCAGCGCAGTCCGCGAACCTTGTGGTAGGTATCGAATGGTGCCAGGTCGTGACCGTGCCCGCGGCCAAACGCGGCGTATTCTTCAAACAGGCCTTTTTGCAGGTAAAAACCGAAGTCGCGAGATTCATCGTTCAACTGGTTTTCCGCTAATTCGCTGAGCGGGAAGCGCGTGGTGACATCGTTCGCAAACAGCACGTCGTACAGCGTCTTGCCGCGGTAGGCCGGTTTCTGCGCCAGAAGTGCTTCCGGCCACACTTCCTCGATGGCGAAGCGCTTGGCAAAGCTCACCACCTGCCACAGATCCGATTTTGACTCGCCCGGCGCTTTAACCTGCTGACGCCAGAACTGCGTCCGACGCTCGGCGTTGCCGTAGGCACCTTCTTTTTCCACCCACATTGCGGTAGGCAAAATGAGGTCAGCGGACAAAGCGCTGATCGTTGGGTAGGGGTCGGAAACGACGATGAAGTTACGCGGATCGCGCCAGCCCGGCATACGCTCCTGATTGATGTTCGGGCCGGCTTGCATGTTGTTGTTACACATTACCCAATAGGCATTCAGCGTACCGTCCTTCAGCGCTCGATCCTGTGCGACGGCGTGTAAACCGATCTTTTCAGGAATTGTGCCTGTTGGTAACTGCCACAGCTTTTCCGCCATCGCGCGGTGTTTTTCGTTGGTCACCACCATGTCCGCTGGCAGGCGGTGGGCGAAGGTGCCGACTTCACGCGCGGTGCCGCAGGCAGAAGGTTGCCCGGTTAACGAGAATGGCCCGCAGCCTGGCTGAGAGATCTTGCCCGTCAGCAGGTGGATGTTATAAACCAGATTGTTCGCCCAGACGCCGCGCGTGTGCTGGTTAAAGCCCATCGTCCAGTAGGAGATCACTTTTTTCTTCGGATCGGCATAGAGTTTTGCCAGCGCTTCTAACTGATCGGCGGGAACGCCGCTGAGCGCGACCGTTTTTTCCAGCGTGTAGTCAGCGACAAAGGCTTTGTACTCTTCAAAACTCATCGGCTCAGACGCATCGGAACCCGGATTTTTCGCCGCTTTTTCCAACGGATGCGTCGGACGTAGGCCATAACCGATATCGGTCACGCCTCGGCGCAGGTTGACGTGGCGGGTAAAGAAAGCCTCGTTCACCGCATTGTTTTGAATAATGTAGTTGGCGATGTAGTTGAGAATGGCCAGATCGGTTTGCGGCGTAAACACCATGCCGTTGTCCGCCAGCTCAAAACTGCGGTGCTGGTAGGTGGACAGCACGGCGACCGTGACATTGCTGTTCGATAGGCGGCGGTCGGTGATGCGCGACCAGAGAATTGGGTGCATCTCCGCCATGTTGGAACCCCACAGGACAAACGCATCGGTCTGCTCGATATCGTCGTAGCAGCCCATCGGTTCATCCATACCGAAGGTACGCATAAAGCCGACGACCGCCGATGCCATACAGTGGCGCGCGTTGGGATCAATATTGTTGGAGCGGAAGCCCGCTTTGAACAATTTTGCGGCAGCATAGCCTTCCCAGATGGTTGATTGCCCAGAGCCAAACATGCCTATCGCGTTGGGGCCTTTCTCCTTCAGTGCGGTTTTGAATTTCTCCGCCATGATGTCAAATGCCTGATCCCAGGAGATTGGGGTAAATTCGCCTTCTTTATCGAATTTACCGTCACGCATACGCAGCAAAGGCTGGGTCAGGCGATCCTGTCCGTACATAATTTTTGGCAGGAAATAGCCCTTGATGCAGTTTAATCCACGGTTAACCGGCGCTTCGGGATCGCCCTGACTGGCGACGATGCGGCCGTTTTGCGTCCCTACCAACACACCGCACCCAACGCCACAGAAGCGGCAAGGCGCTTTATCCCAGTGGATAGCATCCGACTGTTCGGTCACGGCACGAACCGCGGTGGGTATGGTGATGCCTGCGACCGCGGCTGCCGCTGCGACCGCGTTCGCCTTCATAAAGTGTCGTCGACTGAGTTTCATAGTATTTCCTCACCCTGAGCTTGTTGATCAAGAGGTTGTTCATCGAAAGCAAAAGATTGTTCATCAAAAGACGGTTCATCAAGCTGGTGATAAACCAGCGAAACCGCCAGTACGCCTGTAAGCTCGCGTATTGACGCTATTTGTTTTAACAGCGTGTCTTCTGAATCTGACTCCAGTACCACGACCATTTTTCCGGTATCGCTATCGCTGGCACCTACTTCTAGATTGGGTTGCGTCGCTAACGCCTCGCCAACGGCTGCCATCTGCGCCGTGTTGACGTGAACCACTACACTGCAAACATGCCAGACTGTGCTCATCGGTTTTCCTGTTGCGTCGGCAGACGCGCTGGCGCGGTGTGATATCCCGCTGTGATTTTTTTCATCGATATGGCGCCGATAGGGCAGCCGGCAATGCAGGCACCGCAGGTGGTACAGGCGTCGTCGTCGATGGACGGTGCAGCCACGCGCCCAATGGTGGGGCGGAATCGTATCGCGCCTGTTTCACACGCATCCTGACAGCTGCGGCATTCCACCTGATGCAGTGATAAACAGGCATCCTGGATCGTCAGGTGGTATTCCCACGGCGAGGTGTGACTCTCCGCGAACAGCGCTTGTGGACACGCGCGAGCGCAGTCGTAGCAGAATGTGCATTCACCGCATTGGAAATCGACAGTGGGAAAACCGCCTGAACCACGCTGGATAATCCCCGCGCCGCAGGCATCAACGCAGACGTTGCAGCGAGTGCACTGGCTCAGGAAATGGCTTTCCACACCGCTCCACGGCGGACGCAGCGTGTTGTCTGCCCGCTGTAGGCCACCAGTCAGTAGGGAACGCCGGGAGAGGTTAGTCATGGCAGTTTTTCGCTCTGGCACGCAATGAAATATCCAATAGAAACACGCTGTTTTTGTAGGGGTTACACTATTCCTCTTAGGCTGTATGCGATAATCACCCTTTAGAGGTAAATGGTGGTGCCGGATCAAGCTTATGTGGGATTCGCGTCTCATTGGCTTGCCTGTGCCAGTGGGGATCGTGATAGTACGCTGAATGCTTGATCTACTTATTTTGAGTAGGTATGACGCCAAAGGAGATTATTCGTCATGGTGGTCAAACGTCCTGTTTCTACCAGTCTGGCGCGCGCGTTTTTTTATATCGCGCTGCTTTCATTTCTGACGACGGGTATTGCGCTGTTGACGTTAGCCAGCGGTTTACGCGATGCGGAAGCGATCAACGTTGCCGGATCGATGCGTATGCAAAGCTATCGCATGGGGTATGACCTACAGGGCGATCGTGCCGCGTTAGAAGCGCATCGCCGCCTCTATGCACAAACGCTGGATTCCCCGGTTTTTCACCTGTTGGATCGCTGGTATGTACCGCGCGATGTGCGCGATCGTTATGCCGCGCTGTTGCAGAGTTGGAAAACAATGGATGAGCGCCTGAGCGCGGGGGATCGGGTGTGGTATCAGGACAATATTGTTCGCTATGTCACGCAGATCGATCGCTTTGTGCTGGCGTTGCAGCACTATTCTGAACGCAAGATGATGATAGTCGTTGTGACATCAATAATTGGCTCGATCACTATCTATATACTGATCTTCTTTACGCTGCGCCGCATCCGTCGTCAGGTGGTCGTGCCGTTGAATAAGCTGATGGCGGCCTGTTCGTCCATCGAGAAAGGGCGTTTTACCCATTCGCGGCTGGACGTCAATCTGCCTAACGAACTGGGATTACTGGCGCAAACCTTCAGTAGCATGACTGACGAACTGCAAAAGCTCTATCGCTCTCTGGAAGATAAGGTTCGGCAGAAAACGCTGCGCTTGCAGGAAGTGAACCGCATGCTGAAGGTGCTGTATAACTGCTCTCAGGCGATGAATGTCAGCACGATCGACAGGCATTGCTTTCAGCAGATTCTGCAAATTGTTCGACGCTATGAAACGGTCGTTTGTCTGGAAATGCGGGTAGGGGAGAACTGGCGGTTATGTGAAGGCCAGCCGGATGAGCAGATCGCGTGGCAGGTATTGCCGATCCGTTTGCAAGAGGTCGAGTTTGGACAACTGCGGTGGCAGGCATCAGCGCAGCAGCCGTCGGCGCAGTTGATGGAAAGTGTCGCTAATATGCTGGGTCGCGGGCTCTATTTCAATCAGGCGCAGAAGCACTACCAGCAGCTGTTACTGATGGAAGAGCGCGCCACCATCGCGCGTGAACTGCATGACTCACTGGCTCAGGTGCTGTCTTATCTGAATATCCAACTGACGTTATTAAAGCGTGCAGTATCGGAAGAAAATGCGCAGGCTCGGCAGATCATCACAGATTTTGAACAGGCGTTAAGCGATGCTTATCGCCAATTGAGGGAGCTGCTGGGAACCTTCCGGCTGACGCTGCAACAGGCTGATTTGCCAGCGGCGATGCAGGAGATGATTGAGCCGCTAAGAGCGCAGACGCCAGCGACGATTGAGATCGATTGCCGTATTCCTACGCAGGCGCTGGATGCATCACAGCAGGTTCACTTGCTGCAAATCATCCGTGAAGCGGTGCTGAACGCCATTAAACACGCGCAGGCGACGACGATTACCGTCAACTGTCGTACGCAGCCAGATGGGCGTTACTGTGTTGATATTCGTGATGACGGCTGCGGCATTATCAATCAGGAGGAACCCGCAGGACATTATGGTTTAAATATTATGCAGGAGCGTGCCGAACGGTTAGGAGGAAAGTTATCTATTGGCCTCCACCCTGAAGGGGGGACGCAGGTTAGCGTCTGTTTTTCGACGCCGACGACCGTGCGTGAACGCGACAACACGAACGATTTTTATCCAGAATAATTCATAAATAAAAAATAATAAGATCCATATTACATTGGGGCTGGGCATGTCAGAAAAACCATCTTATCGCGTGCTGATCGTTGACGATCATCCGCTTATGCGCCGGGGAATCCGTCAGTTACTGGCAACTGACGCCATCTTTGACGTGATTGGGGAAGCCAGCAACGGCATGGAGGCGTTAAGCCTCGCGAATCGGGATTCTCCTGATATCATCTTGCTCGATCTCAACATGAAAGGATTAAGCGGGTTGGATACGCTTCACGCGCTGCGGCGTGATGGGATCTGCGCTCGTGTTATTGTGCTGACGGTTTCTGATGCACCCAGCGATATTTATACGCTGATGGATGCGGGGGCCGATGGCTATCTGCTTAAAGACAGCGCCCCAGAACACTTATTGGAGGCCATTCGCAACGGTGATGCTTTCAGCGAGCAGGTGCGCGACGTGTTGCGTCACCGTATTGCCATACAAGATACGCCGTCGCCTTTTACCGTATTGACGGAGCGAGAATTGGATGTACTTCAGGAAGTGGCTTCAGGGTTGTCCAACAAACAAATTGCTGGCGTGCTGTATATCTCAGAAGAGACGGTAAAAGTGCATATCCGCAACATGCTGCGCAAGCTCAATGTGCGCTCCCGCGTTGCCGCCACGGTGCTGTATCTGGAAACGCGCGGCCAGTAGGCCGCTGGTCGTTAACGGCGGACTGTCGCCCGCCGAAAAAAAACGATTTACGTGTCTTAAACGATGGAACCTCTACCCCAAAGGGGCTGGAGGTCTCAGGCTCAGAACTGGCTTAGCATTTCGTCAAACGTCTCGCTGGCGAAATCATTGCGCCATGCCTTGTCTTTATCTTGAGGCACTTTGCTCAGTGAAAAGGTTCCCTGATAGGTAAAACTGACGGGCGCTGAGTATGCATCCTGTAGTTTTTTCAGTTCACTGCTGCACTGTGAGGCGCTGCAATTGCTTTTTGCCAGCCGCTGCACACCTTCCGCCCAGGTTTCATTCGTTTTCACCAAAACGCACTCAAATGTCACCTGAGTGGTCAGTATGCCGTTACTGTCCTTTTCCGGCTCGCCAGCTGACAGGGATTTGCATTCGGATTTTTGTCTGGCCTGCTGCACGGTCGTCATCAAGCTTTCCAGAGGCGCTCGGAGTCCTTCTCTAAGCGGTTCTGGAAACAAGGCCTGCGCCATTTCGGCTATTTCACCAGGAAAGGCTTTATCGGCTTCTTTCAGTTCAGCCGCGTTTGCATAGTCGGCACTTCGGCCTGAACGCAGACGATCGGGCCGAAGGTAATCATTTAGCTGACGAATAGCCTGATCGTCATGGTTGACCAGAGTCTTAATGTAAAGATCGGATACGGCCGTTGGTGGGATGGTCTCTGCGGCATGAGACGAAAATGCGGTGGAAAGTGCAAGTAAAGGCATTGTAACTTTAATGAATGGTTTCATTTACATTCCTGATGTGATTATTTTTATCTTTGTTGCGAGGCAGAATCCGTCTGCTAACAGTTTTTAACTGACTAAAATCAGCGAGTTAATTTATCATTTAGGTGCATCATTCGCTAGAATAAAAGTGCGTGAAGGCGCGTTGCGGAGGAATCTTCGCGCCCTAAGTTATCTGTAGGTTATTTGGATGTTACCTATGGGCATGTGGAAATTTCGCGCTTTCTGACGTGATGAGCAGGATTTGCTGGCGTGCTTAGCCTCGTTCGATTGAATCAATGGTTTAGTGCGGCTTATCGCCTTCCTTTCCACGCCTGTCTTAATGTTGTGCACCTGAATGCCGCGAAACAACTGTTCACGTCGGCCCGCGGTGCCGCCGATGTAGCGGCCTCCGTTGGTCTGTCCGATCAGAGCCATCTAAGGGCACATTGGGTATCACACCAGCACATCACCGTGTTCCCGTGAGTGAAACGTCTTCCTCTATTCAGCAGCTGCGAGCTATCGAATACTGATGGTGACTTTGCCTTTTGATCTTCCCTGCTCGGCATAAGCCAGTGCCTCTGCGGTCGATGCCAATGGGAAAGTACGATCGATGACGGGTTTGATTGCACCGGATTCGATCAGTGCAGTGATTTCCCGTAGCTGGTTGCCGTTTGCGCGCATGAAAACGAAGTCATAGCGCACGCCGTGTTTGTCGGCTTTTTTGCGGATACGTCGGCTCAACAGACGCATTACCTGCTTCAGGAACCAGGATAGCCCTTGCTGCTCGGCGAAGGCGGGGGTTGGTGGTCCAGAGATAGAAATAAGCCGACCGCCGGGCTTGAGCACCTGAAGTGATTTTTCGAGTACGTCGTTGCCCAGACTGTTGAGGACGACATCGTAGTCCTTCAGCTCGTTTTCGAACGCCTGTGTTTTATAGTCGATCACAACATCAGCACCCAGATTTCTCACCCATTCGACATTGCTGGTGCTGGTGGTGGTCGCGACAAATGCCCCGAGGTGCTTAGCAAGCTGGATGGCGATAGTGCCTACGCCGCCCGAACCTGCATGAATCAGCACCTTTTGACCTTGCTTCAACTGTGCGGTCTCGACCAGCACCTGCCAGGCCGTCAGGGCAACTAGCGGGATGGAGGCCGCTTGTTCCATGTCGAGGTTAGTTGGCTTGAGGGCCAGCGCGCCCTCTTTCACGGCAATCAGCTCGGCAAAGCTGCCGATACGATCCTCTGGGGGACGTGCATAAACGTCGTCACCTGCCTTGAACTGACGAACATTACGTCCGACGCGCACGACCACACCGGCCAGATCATTACCCAATACCAGTGGGAGGCGATACGGTAGAATAAGTTTGAATTCGCCTTTACGGATCTTGGCGTCCAGCAGGTTGATACTGGCGGCGTGTACCTGCACCAATACGTCATTGTGCCCGACCTCGGGGTCGGGCAGTTGACCAACCTGACCCGTGTCCTTGTAGCGATTGATGAAAAATGCCTTCATGATGATATAGTCCTTTGCCTGTTGAGGGGGGAATAACGTTTGAAGTAGGGATAACGCCGCCGACGCCTCCCTACTAGGTTGCAGCCGTGCCTAACGGCGCGACGGACCTTTCCGTTCCGCACGAATAGCAAGCACAAAGGCCAGCGGCAGAACGATTTCGACCACAATTGCCGACAGGATGCCCGCATTAACTCGTCCTGCGGCCCACTCCACAGCACCCAGCAACGCCAGCAGCAGGCAGGCTGTGATGAATCCCGCTATTGCTGCTGTACGTCCTGCCGAAGGCGGCGCATTTCTCAGGGCGAAAAGCATGACCCCAATACCGGCATATAGCGGTGCAGCACGGCGGCCGATCAGACCTTCGACACCGCCATCGAAGGCAACGCCCCAGTTGGCGAGTAGCGTTGCGGGAGTGAATAACCAGATCGCAGCCAGCGCAAAGAACAGCAGTGCCGACAGGATAGACAGATAGCGAAAGCTGCGAGAGGCGGTGTGAATACTCATGCGTTCACGTCCACAACGGTGCGCCCACGCACCTTGCCTTCCAGTACGCGTTCGGCGATGACGGGCACATCGGCCAGACCGATCACCTGCGTGGTATGCGCCAGTTTGTCCAGATTCAGATCGCGGGCAAGACGCGCCCACGCCTGCAAACGCGCGGACTGGGGCGCGTTGACCGAATCAATACCTGCAAGGGTGACGTTACGCAGAATGAAGGGGAATACGGACGCAGGCAAATCCGTACCCTGAGCCAGACCAAAGGCAGTGACTACCCCACGATACTGGGTTTGTGCTAAAGCATTGGCCAGAGTATGGCTGCCGACTGAATCGATGACGCCAGCCCAGCGTTCTTTGCCGATTGGTGTACCAGGCTCAGATAGCGTGCTGCGATCAATGATTTCGGCGGCGCCAAGGCTGTGCAGGTAATCCGCTTCCTCAGGACGCCCGGTGGAAGCGACCACGCGGTAGCCCAGATCGGAGAGCAGCGCGATGGCTATCGAGCCTGCGCCGCCATTGGCACCCGTCACCAGAATGTCGCCGCGTTCGGGCGTCAGACCGCCGTGTTCCAGTGCCAGCACGGATAGCGCTGCGGTATAACCAGCAGTACCGATGGCCATGGCATCTTTGGTCGAAAATACGTCGGGGATCTTGATCAACCAGTCGCCGGGCACTTGTGCTTTCTGTGCAAAGCCGCCGTGGTGGGTTTGGCTCAATCCCCAACCGTTGACCAGCACACGGTCGCCAACGGCAATGCCCGGATAGCTTGAGCGCTCGACAATACCGGCGAAATCGATGCCAGGAATGAGCGGGTAATGACGGATGATGGGGCTGCGTCCAGTGACGGCCAAGGCATCCTTGTAATTTACTGTAGAATACTCAACGGCGACGGTAACATCGCCAGGCATGAGATCTTCATCTTTGACGTTGACGAGATGGGTTGAGGCCACATCGCCAGTTTTGGTAGCAAGCAGTGCTTTGAACGTCATTTTTTTCTCCAATTCACATTCGTTGGGTTATGCCGTGCATCTACCCAGCAAAGGAAATATAGCCTGTCTGGGCTCAAACCAGTCGGTATGACTGGTATGCATTAATTTACGAAGACTTCTTCACATCAAGTTGCAGGTTCTTGCGGATCCCTGACTCCATTACACTGGCGAGTGCGAATCGGCGAAGAAATTGCAATTTTTTTGCCGCTTTACCTGCGGTATAGCGCAGTCTGGGTTGTTTGTCTTGAGCGGCATGAAGCACGATGTTTGCCACAACGGCGGGTTCATCTGCGGTCATCATTGCCTGAGCGACAACGTTAGCCAGGTTTGCACGGATTTGTTCGTATTCCTCTAACTGGCATCTGGCTGGAGGTTGTTAGCTTCGAATTGCGTTCTGGTGTCAGCCGGTTCAATGACCGAAACCCGGATACCATAGGTGTGTAACTCATGATCCAGTGCTTCCGAATAGCCCTCTATTGCATGTTTACTGGCCGCATAAAGTACCACATAAGGCATGGGCACGATGCCGAGGTTCGAACCGATATTAATGATACGGCCGCTGCCCTGACGGCGCATATGTGGTGCAACGGCGCGGATCATACGAACGGTTCCCAGAAAATTAGTATCGAAGATTGCTTTCGCTTGTTCGATGGAGCTTTCCTCTGCGGCTGCTGGAGAAACGTCGAAGCCAGCATTATTCACCAGCAGGTCGATATGTCCTTCCCGCTGTAACAATTCATTGACGGCAGATTCGACAGAAGCCTCGTCGGTGACGTCGAGTACTAGCAGTGGAAACGGCTGTTGCCCAGCCTGGGCACCCCGCAGACTGGTACCGTAGACAGTGTAACCTGCGGAGAGGCGTTTGCGGGCGGAAGCCTCCCCGATGCCGGAAGATGCGCCAGTCACCAGCGATGTTTTCAAGATGCTCTTTCGACAAATAGGCAGCCAGCCATGGTTTATCATCTCTTACAGAAAATGATCTGGTCTTTATAATGATGATTATCATCTATTTCGTCAAGTTTTTTGATTATGAATGACATCAATATGTGTTGGCATGTAACTATTGTTATAAGACAAAAAAGGTGTTTGAAATGAGGGGCACAAGGCACAAGGCACAAGGCACAAGGCACAAGGCACAAGGCACAAGGCACAAGGCACAGGCGCTGGCCAATCGTATGCACATCGCCAAAAAAGCCTCCATCCTGTATCGTGAGCGTGGAAGTGGCTGCGTGTGGGGATGTTCCCAGCAGTCTGATGACGTCAAGACCTTGTTTGCTGATGGTCTTAAGATCTTACTGGCTGGACGGGGGTAGGGCGATACGTGTCCGATTGCTGGGAAATGTGTGCAGCCATGCTTGGCATACTCGCCCATGTATCGATAGCTGAATTGTCGTTATTGATTAGAATTCAGCGCTGAATTTGGGCTCAAATAGATGTAAGTACACTAAATTCGAATGGATTTTGATGAATTTAACAGGATACGAGTAAGGGGAAAATTTCAATTCACATTCATTAACCTACGTGCGTAGGGTAATATTGCAGAACATGAATTGGTACGACCGAGTGGACTCGAACCACCGACCCCCACCATGTCAAGGTGGTGCTCTAACCAACTGAGCTACGGTCGTACAGTAGATAACATCTTAATCAGTAACGTTTTGATTAGAATGCTTTTCTTCATTCCAGCGTTTGGAATGGGCGCTATTATGGACGGCTCCGACGTTGGTGGCAAGCGCTTTGTTTATCATCCTCTTTCAAGTGTCGAATGTTTAGCCGAATGCGATGAGAATTATTGCTGCGCTGTTGATCGTCAGCGGCTTGGATCGACATTGCCAACGTTGGTGTACACAAAGGACACACCGTAGAAATCCTTCAGGATAAATTGGCGATTACCTCCGATGAAGCAATGGTGTTCGGCGATGGTTACAATGATATTGAGCTAATGAGCCGTACGGCTTACAGCTTTGCGATGCGCAATGCGTTTGAGGAAACCAAAGCGGCAGCGAATTTTATTGCCCGCAGCAATGACGATGATGGGGTATTGAAAACGATAAAGCTGATGCTTTCATGAAGTGAACTGCATGAAGTGAACCGGCAGCCGCTGGGACTACCGTCGCATTATCGGGCAATAATCACATCCAGATTTTTTTCGCTTAATACGCTCTGGCAGGCAGAAGAGATTTCATCATCGGTTACCAGCGTGGTGATTTCATCACATGCCGCCACGCGATAGCGCGTTAGTGCGGAGATCTTATTGGCGGTCAGAGCAACGATCACTTCGCTGCTGCGGGTCACCAGACATTTTTTGAATTCGGCATCATCGTATTCAAAAACGGTTAGGCCTTCATTGGCATCAAAGGCACAGCCACCTAACAGGCATTGATCGAAATACATCTTCTCTAGCTGCCTGAGCGTATCAATGCCGATCGCGCCGCCGACCTCTTTTTGAATCCTTCCGCCAAGGAAAATCACTTCTACGTCCGGATACTGCATCAGCTCTGCCGCGATGATGGGCGAATTACACACGGCGGTAAACTTCAGACCTGCTGGGATCTGTTTCGCCACCGCCAGGTTGGTGGTGCCGGTGTCAAAGAAGACGCAGCTGTTGGGCTTTATCAGCGGGATGACGGCCTGAGCAATACGATCTTTCTGGGCGGCATCGATAGTGGCTCGGCTGGCAAAATCAATCACCTCTGGCGGCATACTGACCGCACCGCCGTAAACGCGCTTGCAGGCACCGGATTGTGACAGTTCCTTCAGATCACGCCGTATGGTGTGCTCGGATACGTTCAATTCACGTGAGAGCTGGGCGCAGACGACCTTGCCTTCCTCGCTGAGGATCTGCCTGATTTTGGCTTGCCGTTGCTCGGGAAAGTCGGTGTAATCGAACATAAATGTCCTTGGTTAATCAAAATGATGCACAACCTGCCGCCAGCGAGCAGGCTTCATTCTGGTCAATGATGTGTACAGCATGGAATTGCGCCATGTTAATCTCCACCTTGTGGCAACACAACACCTCTACCGCGTTGATCTGCAATGTGTGCGTCATGGTGTAAAATTTACGCGTCAATATACCGACATCACCGATAAAGAGAGAAAAACAGCCGTGTTTCATGTCATTACTGGGCTCATCGCCCTCTATGTTATCTGGCGTCTGGTCTGGCGCTTGCGTGTCGGTGTGCCCGTAAAGCGCATGCTGGCGGTGTTAGTGCTGCTGGCTTCGCAGCACCATCTGATTACGCGCACCTTTTTTGGCACGATGGCGTCGCCGGAAGTGCCCGCGTTTGTCCTGATGTTTTTGGGATGGGCGTTTGGCGCGCTGCTGATATCTGCGTTCCTGCTATTGGCCGTCGATCTGCTCGGCATCGTAGGGCGTCTGCTATCCCGTTCGGTTGGACAGGTTCTGCTGAACAATATGGCGCTGCGTGGTGGAATGGCCGTTGTGGCGATGGGGCTGGCGGCGATTGGCGTTTGGGAAGCGGTGCGTGTTCCGGAAGTGCGCACGGTAGAAGTCGAGTTGAAGCAACTGCCGCCCGCGCTGGATGGTTTCCGACTGGTGCAGCTAACGGATTTACATGCCAGCCGCCTGTTACAGCGCCCCTGGATGGAAGCGGTGGTGGCAAAAACCAACGCGCTTAAGCCCGATCTGACGGTGATTACTGGCGATCTGGCCGACGGCACCGTCAGTGCCCGTCACGATGATATGGAACCGCTGCGTAACCTGACCGCGCCACACGGCGTGTTTGCCATCGTGGGCAACCATGAATATTACGTGGAATATACGCAATGGGTGCAGCGACTGAATGCGCTGGGCTTACGCATGTTGCTCAATGAAAATGTATCGATTGGTCGCGATAATGCCGCGTTTGTGCTGGCAGGGATCACCGATCGTACCGCCGCTGATTTTCAACAACTGCTGCCAGATACCGCTGCTGCGCTCAGCGGGATTTCGCCGGATACCGCCGTCGTTCTGCTCAGCCATCGGCCAACGGGGGCGAAAGAGAATGCGCGTGCCGGGGCGGATTTACAACTCTCTGGCCATACGCACGGCGGCCAGGTGCTGGGTATGCATTGGGTGACGCAACTGGCGAATGAAGGCTATGTGTCCGGCAGCTATGATGTGGATGGCATGCATCTGTACGTGAGCAATGGTGCGGGCCTGTGGAACGGTTTTCCGATCCGCTTAGGGAAACGAGCCGAAATTACTCAGTTCATACTCCGTTCGCCGTCGCTGTAGTTGTTGGGTGGAGCGAAATACCCGCGAGTTCCCTGAAAACGTCTCTATTACAAGTTAATACTGGTTACTTAAGCATGGATTTAGGGGGAAACACGATGATGAGGCTCCCGCAGGGATGCCTCACACCGTGGTCGCCCCCAGTATCTCGATTCTTAAACGATTAGCACTATCCATGACAAGCAGGCTCATTATCTCACGCTGTTCTATCGGTGAGATTATTGATGCAGATAGGAAAAATGTGCGATTGAGCCGCTTTTCATCAGGTTAAGCTATCGCAGAAGTTAGCATATACAATTATAAATTATAGGGAGACTCTGGCACTGTCTTGCATCAAGAAGAAGGAATCGATGACGTGATCCGCTGCCATAAGGCAAGGCTATCGGAGAACGACCCCACCTTCTTGCACAGCGATTAAGGCAATGCAACATACTGGGAGATAACGATGGACGAGAATAAAACGAAACCAGCCGGCAAGTGTCCGGTTATGCACGGCGGAAATACTTCTACTGGCTCATCAAACACCGACTGGTGGCCAAATGCCCTCAATCTCGACATTCTTCATCAGCATGATACCAAGACCAATCCGTTAGGCAGCGATTTCAGCTACCGCGACGCCCTCAAAACCCTTGATGTCGATGCCCTCAAAAAAGATCTGCATGCACTGATGACCGATAGCCAGGAGTGGTGGCCAGCGGACTGGGGTCACTATGGCGGCCTGATGATTCGTATGGCCTGGCACTCGGCGGGCTCCTACCGTACCACTGACGGTCGCGGCGGCGGCGGAACCGGTAACCAGCGCTTCGCCCCGCTTAACTCCTGGCCGGATAACGTCAGTCTCGATAAAGCGCGCCGTTTACTGTGGCCAATCAAAAGAAAATACGGCAATAAGCTCAGTTGGGCGGACCTGATTATTCTGGCGGGCAATATCGCGTATGAATCCATGGGGCTGAAAACATTCGGCTTCGCCTTTGGTCGTGAAGACATCTGGCACCCGGAAAAAGATACCTACTGGGGCTCGGAAAAAGAGTGGCTGGCGAAGAGCACAGGGCGTTATGGCAGCGACGATCGTACCTCGCTGGAAAACCCGCTGGCGGCCGTACAGATGGGGCTGATTTACGTTAACCCAGAAGGCGTTGATGGCAATCCCGATCCGTTGCGTACCGCACAAGATATGCGCGTGACGTTCTCCCGTATGGCGATGAATGATGAAGAAACCGTTGCGCTGACGGCGGGCGGGCACACGGTGGGTAAAACTCACGGTAATGGCGATGCCAGCCTGCTGGGTGCGGCACCAGAAAGTGCGGATGTGGAAGAGCAAGGTCTCGGCTGGCATAACCCAACGGGATCGGGCAAAGGGCGCTATACCGTCACCAGCGGGCTGGAAGGGGCCTGGACCACGCATCCGACGCAGTGGGATAACGGCTTCTTCCACATGCTGTTGAATCACGAATGGGAACTGAGAAAGAGCCCAGCCGGTGCATCGCAGTGGGAACCCGTCAGCATTAAAGAAGAAGACAAGCCGGTTGATGTTGAAGACCCGACTATCCGCTACAACCCGATGATGACCGATGCCGATATGGCGCTGAAAGTTGACCCGGAATATCGCAAGATTTCCGAGCGTTTCTATCAGGATCAGGCCTACTTCTCCGAAGTGTTTGCCCGGGCGTGGTTCAAGCTGACGCACCGCGATATGGGGCCAAAAGCGCGTTACATCGGCCCAGATGTGCCGCAGGAAGATTTGCTGTGGCAGGATCCGGTTCCGGCTGGCCGTACCGACTATGATGTTGATGTGGTCAAAGCACGCATTGCAGAAAGTAGCCTTTCCATCAGTGAACTGGTCGCAACCGCCTGGGACAGCGCCCGTACGTTCCGTGGCTCTGATATGCGTGGCGGTGCCAACGGCGCGCGTATTCGCCTTGCCCCGCAGAAAGACTGGGTAGGGAATGAACCTGAGCGTCTGGCGCGTGTGTTAGTCGTTCTGGAAAGTATTGCCGCCGCAACGGGAGCCAGCGTGGCCGATACCATTGTGCTGGCAGGCAATGTGGGGATTGAGAAAGCAGCAAAAGCGGCTGGCGTACAGGTGACCGTGCCTTTTGCACCGGGACGTGGCGACACCACCGATGCCCTGACCGATGCAGAGTCTTTTGACGTCCTAGAACCTATCCATGATGGCTACCGTAACTGGTTGAAGAAAGACTATGCCGTGAGCGTGGAAGAGCTGATGCTCGATCGTACCCAACTGATGGGGCTGACGGCGAAAGAGATGACGGTGTTGGTTGGCGGCCTGCGTGTACTGGGGACCAACTACGGCGGCACCAAACACGGCGTATTTACGAATCGTGAAGGGGCGCTGACGAATGATTTCTTCGTCAACCTGACCGATATGAAATACACGTGGAAGCCGTACCGTAAAGACCTGTATGAAATCCGCGATCGTAAAACGGGTGAAGTCAAATGGACCGCGACGCGTCTGGATCTGGTCTTTGGCTCCAATTCTATTCTGCGCGCCTACGCTGAGGTTTACGCACAGGACGACAGCAAAGAGAAGTTTGTGAATGACTTTGTTGCTGCCTGGGTGAAAGTGATGAATGCAGATCGCTTCGATCTGGCAGAGTAAGACGTCACGCTCCCCACGCTGGTGTTTTCACGGCGCGGGGAGCATCATTTTTGCTGCGTGACTCTGTGTGGATCACTGCTTCTTGAGATTAAGCATAAATTCTCTGAACGGGGCAGCAAATTCCTTAAACGGCGGATGTTTTCTTTTCTGCATCATCACTTCACTAAATAGCTTCAAGCCTACCAGAAAAGCCTGAGTCTGTTCCGGCGTCATGTCCATCTTGCCATCGATTTTTTCCAATATTTTGAATAAATCGTCGTGAAGCGAAAATTCAAATGACAGTGTGCGTTTCTGCTCGGCTTTTTCTGCCAGCGCGATCTGATAAACGTTTCCCATAATGGTCTCGGTAAATTGAAATAATGGTAACCCAATAGGCTATGCCCTGTATTTCTTAATATTTCTTTATCGGTGCTATATTCGCCAACTTCAAGTTGCATGCATATTGGTTTGAATCACTCGCTTGCGTAAATTCATCGGGATTCCTTTGCTTGCCGCCATCCTGAAAATCGAATTATATAGAGTATTAATTATTATATACCCAATAAACCTCAAGATGCAGGTTTGAGTACCTGAAAACGAGCGTGAATTCCAGACGTCAGTGAGTCTGCGATTTCTGGCAATGTGGTTGATAAAGATTGAATATTGCATTGCGAACGTCACGAGTGTTTTTAAAAAATTGATTATTCCACACATGTCCGTTCATCACTTTCCATAAGCGTTCTATTGCGCTCAGATTACGGACTGTAAGGCGGTAAATAGCGAAGGTCTATCTCACTACAAAGGCACAACCCTTAATCAATTGGGTTCGGTGATAACTTGCGTACAGTATCATATGGATTTTTGTCGGTAATCGGAGTGATGTTTTCGCATTTCAATGAAAAAACGAGCAGTGTTGTAGTCATTAATCGTTTTGTCATCGTGAATAACCGTGCTGCCAATATCGCTCAGATTCAGCGTGCCCAGTATATTCAGACGCGTCGTTTCGTGCAGGCGCAGAGGTCCAGCCTTCTGAGGCAAGAAGGATGGCTTTAATACAGTCACGAACACGGCCATCACGAGTGGTGTCATGAAGGTGCTCAAGTTCGGCTTTCTGTTCGTCGGTAATAAATATTTTCATAGTGGATGAGCTTGATCTTCTCGTCACATAAAATCAAGCATCTTCAATGATTACGGGTATATATTATTAATATAATATCATTATTTTACGGAATATAAATATAGTGTTGATGTGTGTGTCTATTATGTTGCCAGTATGTAGAAGCAACCCGAACGAAACAATAACACAAAATTAATTGTTATTTACATTAACATCCATTTTCGATGGGTTGTCGTGTTTTTATTTTGTGATGTTTTTTATTTTCGTGATCTTTTGCTCAACTTTTATTGAATGGTATTTGCTATTCAGTGTAATCTTTTAAAATAAATTCTAATGCTCGGTATGTATTGCATTATATTTGTAGTCTATTTGGATGCTGAATTTAAAATTTAAGAAATAAATTGAAATGAATTTCATTCACATAAAAATGTCGTGAGAGAGGTAAACCATGTTTAAGAAACTGTTTCACCCTTATAAAATAAATCAGTGTGTTATTCCTAACCGGCTTGTCGTCCCCGCTATGGTGGCAAATTATTGTCATCGTGATGGAACGGCCAGTGATAAATATATCGCTTACCATGAAGAGAAAGCGAAAGGCGGGTGGGGGCTGATTTTCACGGAAGACTATGCCATCAATGAACATGCTATGGGATACCAGTTTATTGCCGGGCTTTGGAATGACGAGCAAATCTCCAGCCATAAAAAACTGACCGACACCATCCATCAATACGAAAGTAAAATCTTCGCGCAGATCTACCATGCTGGCAGACAAAGTTCTTCACGTGTCAATGGTGGCATGCAGCCTGTTGCGCCCTCTGCCATTCCCTGTCCATGGTTGCAGGAAATACCCAGAGCATTGACGATTAGCGAGATTCAGCAGCTCGTGCAGGATTTCGGTAACTGCGCGCGCAGGGTTAAGCTGGCTGGTTTCGACGGTGTGGAAATTCATGCCGGGCATGGCTATCTGATTGCGGAATTTCTTTCGCCGTATGCTAACAAGCGTATCGATCAATATGGCGGTCATTTTGATAATCGCGTTCGTTTCTTGCAGGAGGTCTATCAGGCAGTTCGACAGCAGGTCGGTGCGGACTTTCCTATCACCGTGCGTTTTTCTGCCGATGAAGGCGTGGTCGGTGGGAGGGATATCTCCGAGGCGCGTGTGTTGGCGCAACTGCTTGAAAAGTGGGGTGTTGATGCACTGAATGTGTCCGTAGGTGCTTACGGCGATCGCAACAAGTACGGTACAGTATCACCCATGTATGTCGGCCATGCCTGGACGGTATCGCTGGCAGAAGAGATTAAGCAGTTGGTGCAGATTCCGGTTATCACGGTGAACCGAATCAACGATCCGCGCATGGCGGATACTATTCTGGCGATGGGAAAAGCGGATTTTATTGCTATGGGCCGTGGGTCGCTGGCAGATCCGCATTTGCCGAATAAGGCTAAAGCGGGCGATTTAGCGTCCATCCGCTATTGCATCGGCTGTATGCAGGGGTGCACGGGAAGCCTGTATCACGGCGCGCCGTTTACCTGTTTGGTTAATCCTTCCCTCGGGCGAGAAGGTGAGTTGGATTACAGCAAGGTGGATGAACCTAAACGCGTGTATATCGCGGGAGGCGGCCCAGCGGGGATGGAAGCGGCACGTAGCGCTGCGCTACGTGGGCATCACGTTACGCTATTCGAGAAAAATGCCTCATTGGGCGGGCAGTTCCGTTCTGCGGCTTTTCCGCCGGGCAAGGGAGAGTTGGCAACGTATACCGGCTGGCTTGTCCGAGAGCTGGCGAAACACGATGTGCAAGTCCTCTGCAATACCACGCTGACTAAAACGCTGGTGGAGCAAGGTGAACCTGATGTGGTGATTGTTGCTACCGGAGGTAACCCTTCGCTGCCGCCGATTAAGGGAATTCACCGGCCTCATGTGGTGTTGGCTGAGGATGTCCTGTTGGGAAATGTAACGGTTGGGCAACGTGTTGTCGTCGCTGGTGGTGGTGAGGTCGGCGGTGAAACTGCCGCGCATCTTGCCATGCAGCAGAAAGAGGTCACCCTCGTGGAACTGCGCGATAAGCTGCTGATCGAGCTGGATGGCGTGAGTAAAGTCCATCTTCAGGCATTACTCAACGACTATGACGTGGCATCTTGTCTGAACACGCGTGTAATGGAAATTACTGAAACTGAAGTTAGGGTGGAAAATGAACGTGGTCAGTATGCGCTGCAAGCTGATACGGTGGTCATTGCATTGGGGTATACGCCAGCGACAGCATTGATCGAGGAATTAAGGGGGGGCGCTCATCACACGGTGGTAATTGGCGGTGCGGTGAAAACCAGTAACGCATTGGTTGCTGCCAGAGAAGGGTTTGATACTGGGATGAGTATTGTTTGATTCACCCGCAAGTTTAATTCGCGAATAACGTGGTTCGCCAATGAATAACCCTAAAAACCCGATGGGGGAGTCAACTTCCTCTGGCCTTTTACTCTCACCGCTGTGTCAATGGGGTAATATACGGTGCCTGTAACCGCCAGTATGAACGGACAAATGAGGTATAAAAGAGGTGAAATAAAAAGAATTAATTCGAAGGAAAAACAAAGAATGGTGCGTTCAATTGGACTCGAACCAACGACCCCCACCATGTCAAGGTGGTGCTCTAACCAACTGAGCTATGAACGCATTGAGATACCGTGCTGCCTGTCTGACAGCGAGGCGAATAGTAGCGAGCAAGGGGAAAGCTGGCAAGAGGAAAAATGCAATTTTGTGCTCTTGCCAGTGCGATTGCTGGGGTTGTATCCATTTCGTCGTTTTTTTCGACGATACCCGTAATTCTTCAAGCTGCTTGTGCGTTGGCTGCTCTTACCCACCCCAGTCACTTACTTGAGTAAGCTCTTGGGGATTAATGAGCTTCATCAATGAAGCTCCCCCTTCGGGCCAGCGCTAGCGCTGTTCAAAACGCTAACGTTCTGTCACGCAACTCGAATTATTTAGGGTATAAAACTGGATGAAATGTTATCTAGCGGGCGGCGCGCGCTAAAATCCGTGCGGCGGGTTGGCGCTGAAGAAAACGAATCCGCGTCACCATCATCACCGCTGCCGCTGTCAGGCCAATGATGAAACCACACCAGAAGCCCGCAGGCCCCATGCGAGGCACGATGACATCGGTCAATGCCAGCAGATAGCCGCTCGGTAACCCCAATACCCAATACGCGACAAAGGTAATATAGAAAATTGAACGGGTATCTTTATAGCCACGCAATACGCCGGTGCCGATGACCTGAACGGCATCGGAGATTTGATAAACGGCAGCCAACAGCATGAGCTGAGAGGCCATCGCCACCACGAGCGGATCCTGATTGTAGAGCAGGGCAATGGGTTCACGCAGCAGCGTGGTGAAGACTGCCGTGCAGCAGGCTAACGCTACGCCGGCCATGATTCCTGTATGCGCGGCAATGCGGGCGTTCTCAACCGAACCTTCCCCTAACCGATGTCCGACGCGAATGGTGGTAGCGACGCCCACTGAGAGCGGAAGAACGAACATCAACGAACTGAAATTCAGGGCAATTTGGTGACCTGCGACATCGACAACACCCAGCGGTAACACCAGTAGGGCAACCACGGCAAACAGTGTGACTTCAAAAAGCAGCGCCAGCGCGATGGGTAAACCGAGGCCAAACAGGCGCTTCAGCACGGTAAAATCTGGCCGGAATGCCGAGCGATGAAGACGGATATCGCGTAGCCAGGAGGCACGTCGGGTATAGAGCATCATCAGTAGCATCATGATCCAGTAAACCGATGCGGTGGCGACGCCGCAACCTACGCCGCCCAGTTCGGGCATACCAAATTTACCGTGGATGAATATGTAGTTAATCGGGATATTGATTAACAGTCCGATGAACCCAATCATCATGCCGGGGTAGGTTTTGGACAGCCCTTCACACTGGCAGCGCAAAACTTGATAGAACAGATAGCCGGGTACGCCCCACAGCAACGCGTGCAGATAGCCGATGGCTTTCGCAGCCAATTCAGGCGAACCGTCGCTCATCAGGTTAATCGCGTATTCCCCCTGATACAGCACCAGCATTGTCAGCACCGAAATGATGGCTGCGAGGAAAAAGGACTGTCGCACCTGATGAGAAATACGATCGCGACGGCCGGAACCGTTGAGCTGTGCGACAACGGGTGTTAACGCCAGTAGCAGTCCATGACCAAAAAGAATGGCGGGGAGCCAGATTGAGGTTCCCACCGCGACGGCGGCCATATCGGTGGCGCTATAAGCACCGGCCATGATGGTGTCAACCACACCCATCGACGTTTGGGACACTTGCGCAATAATGACAGGAACAGCAAGCGCCGATAATTTACGCGCTTCTGTCAGATACTGTTGCACGGATACCTTCCTTGAATGGCTAACGTAATAGCAGGATAAATGACTCAGATGTGAAAAACAGATCGGGATAAAGAGAGCGTTATTGTAACGACTTAACGAAAGTAAACCAGCATGGAAGAGAATATATTCTTTTTGTTACGCTACGGTTTCGATAGCAATGTGGCATACGGCATTCCGGTTTGGTTTTCCGTGAAATATCGGGCACACTGCACAGCGTCATTTCTTTGTTTTTAAGAGGCAAACCGCATGTTTACCGGTATTGTTCAGGGCACCGCGCCGGTGGTGTCGATTGAAGAAAAATCCAACTTTCGCACGCACATTGTCCAACTCCCACCCGAGCTGCTGCCAGGGCTCGTGCCTGGCGCATCGGTGGCACACAATGGCTGCTGCCTGACGGTAACCGCCATTGACGGCGATCGTGTCAGTTTTGATCTCATGAAGGAAACGCTGCGGTTAACGAATCTGGGCGATATTCATGAAGGCGATGTCGTCAATATTGAGCGAGCCGCGAAATTCGGTGATGAGATCGGTGGGCACGTTATGTCGGGGCACATCATGTGTACGGCGGAAGTGGTCAAAATTCAGGTTTCAGAGAATAACCATCAGATTTGGTTCCGTCTGGCTGATGAAGCGCTGATGAAATACGTGCTGCATAAAGGCTTTGTTGGGATTGATGGCATCAGCCTGACGGTGGGAGAAGTCACTCGCGGACGTTTCTGCGTGCATTTAATTCCAGAAACACTGAACCGCACCACGCTGGGACAGAAACGTCTGGGAAATCGTATCAATATTGAAATCGACCCGCAAACGCAGGCCGTGGTGGATACCGTCGAACGCGTGTTAGCCAGCAAGCAGTTGAGCGATCTCGCCAACGAAGACTGATATCCTGCACTGCCTATTCTTGTAAACCGGACGAGCCGCATCGTCCGGTTTTCTTTTTTCTATCAGCGTGAAACACGTAACCCGCCTTCGATCCCATCCGTGCTGTACACGACCTGCCAGAGCTGAAGTGTTCGTGCTCTGAATGCCCCTGCACAGGCGTTAAGATAGTAGCTGAACATCCGGTGGAAGCGGGCCGTATAGCGTGTGGAAAGCGGTGGCGAGTTCTGCTGGAAGCGAGCCTGCTAGGCCATTAATGTATGATCGTCATCAGCGCCGAAATTATGCCAGTTTTCCATCATCATGTAGTGCTCACTTGCCTGCGCTGCGCAGTATTGCCGCTAATTAGCGGCGATAGTCGAGGTAGGGGCCGTCTGCCACCGAGCGGCGTTCAATCAGCGTCGGGTGTACTTCAATGACGTGCGCATCTTCTCGTTTACTGGTAATGCGATCCAGGAGCATAGAGAACGCGGACTGGCCCAGACGCTCCTTTGGCTGGTGGATGGTGGTCAGCGCAGGCGTAAAGAAGCGTGCGTGGCGCACATTGTCATAACCGATCACCGAAATGTCCTGCGGTACGCGCAGACCCAGCTCGTCAGCCGCACAGATGGCACCCATCGCCATGATATCGCCACCGCAGAATACGGCTGTAGGTCGCTGTTTCTGTGCGAGAATCTGATGCATGGCTTTGTAGCCGGATTCCGGTTCAAAATCGCCCCGAACCACCCATTCGTCACGCACTGTGATATCAGCTTCCTTCAGCGCTTTCAAAAAGCCGAGGTAGCGTCCGCTGCCAGTGTTACGTTCTTGAGTGCCGGGGATGGCGCCGATATCGCGATGGCCGCGTTCAATCAGGTAGCGGCCTGCCATATAACCGCCTTCAAAGGCGTTATCGATAATCGTATCGGTAAAATCGCTGTGCATCTGTCCCCAGTCCATAACGACCATCGGAATGCTGCGATAATCTTCCAACATCGACAACAGCTCAGGCGGGTATTCGGCGCACATCACCAATAGGCCGTCGACGCGTTTTTGCGCCAGCATAGAAAGATAGGCGCGCTGTTTACCGATGTCGTTATGCGAATTACACAGCACCAACGTGTAACCTTTGGCATAGCAGCTGTTTTCGACGGCTTCAATGATCTCGGCGAAATAGGGGGCTTCGCTGGATGTGGCGAGTAAGCCGATAGATTTAGTGTGATTAACTTTGAGGCTGCGGGCGACGGCGCTGGGTGAATAGTGCAATTCTTTGATTGCCGCTCTGACGGCTGCCTTAGTCTCTTCGGCGACGAAACGTGTTTTATTGATCACGTGCGATACGGTTGTGGTGGAAACGCCAGCACGTTTTGCCACATCTTTAATCGTTGCCATCTAAAAATGACTCCTGAACTTACCTGTTACAGACGTAAGTATATTGTTAATCGTTTGCCTACGTTTAATGTTCTTCTTCTAAGCTAAAAAACAGGATTTCAGAAGGAGAATGCCGAATGTTATACCGAAGGGATCTGGGTTGACGTTTTTCGACTGATACGCAGCGCTTTCATAAACAGCGGATTGTGTCCGATTTATCATGAAAGTGAAAGGGCTAATTTATACTATTAGTGATGCATTCGTCCGAGATTTTTCGCTAGAATTATGAAAGAATCGTAATAACCCTATTATTTGTAGCTTTAACTGCCTAAGTGGATTCGGCTGTGAAGGGGCGTGTTTTTTCAGATGAAGTTTTCAGAGAAAATTTGTTCGCTAATAAGGAGTGGTTTATGGATACAGATCTGAAGATGTCTTTGCTGACAACCATTGGTTCGTTGGCTGTGATCATCGTGTTTAGTTTTACTGCGGTGCTGAACTAACCGATCGATGATTTTGTGCGGGTTAGGTATTCAGACACGTTGATGTTACATAAAACGTGTCTGAATTGCTTCTGTTCGACGTATGTAACCTATATCACTCTTAACGAATCGTCTGCGGTGTGACCACGCGGCGCGCGCCAACGTAGTGCTCCTGCCAATAATCTTCACTCAGCTTGCTGATGCGAATATCTGAGCCTGTACGCGGTGACTGGATAAATTTCCCTTCCCCCAGATAAACCCCGACGTGATCGGCTGCGCCACGGTTATTGATGCGGAAAAAGACCAGATCGCCACTTTCCAGCTCGCTCTTTTTAATCGGAGCGGCGTCACGTAGGTGGTACATTTCGTTTGCGGTGCGTGGAATTTGGATCTTAACGACATCTTTGTAGGCGTAATAAACCAGTCCGCTACAGTCGAACCCGGTAAAGGGAGAGGAACCGCCCCAGTGATAAGGCTTGCCTATCTGGCTCATCAACTTATTCATTGCAGTCGTTTTGGCATGCTGATAGCGTTTTTTATGCGCTGCGCTTAGCGCCATTCCCTTTTCTGTTGGCGACGGATTTTTCTCCGCTTTGCCTTTGAGTGCCGTTTTCTTCAAACCGGTTTTGACTCTGGCCTGTGCCGTTGTGTGTTTCTCTTCTTCAGGCTTAAGCTTTTTAAGATTTTTTTTCACTAGCGCAGGCGTGCTGCTTTGCGTCCGTGACGGTTTTTTTTCTGTCGCTTTGCTCGCGGTACGTGATTTGGTTTTATTACTGACTGGGGTAGGCTCTGGTTTTTTGCTTTTTATCGGTGTCGGTGATTTAGCATTACCCTTGGTTTGACGGTTTTTTTTATTCGTTTCTGCCACGGCGCTTTTTTTCGGCGCAGAATGCGGAGTAGGCGGCGCAGCCTGAGCCACGTTCAGGGATAGGTTGCTGAAAAATAATATAAAAAGAGTAATAAATAAGCGCATAATAAAAGTGACCGAACATAATCCTTAACTCGCTCAATCCCCACAGTATTCCTGAAAACGGCGTCATAAAAAAGTGGGCACGGTCGCTTTATTCATACAGAATAGTGAAAAAACGTTAATAGTTATTTTTTCGATTGATTTATCTGCGTTTTCTGGCGTTGATTTCATCAATGATGAATGACTTCAGGAAAAAATAACCCTACAAAAAATGGCGTTTTTTTGTGGCTAGTGGCATCGGTACAATATCACTGAGTCAATGTCGCTGTCGTAGCACCTCTGACGGCGGCTCATGGCTAGCGCTTTGGACGTTAGCCATCCTATAGAATTAAGGAAGCAAGAAGATGACGACACCGACAATTGAAAAAATTCAGCGCCAAATTGCTGAAAACCCGATTCTGCTGTACATGAAAGGCTCCCCGAAATTGCCAAGCTGCGGCTTTTCCGCACAAACTGTTCAGGCGTTGTCTGCCTGTGGCGAACGTTTTGCGTATGTTGATATTTTGCAGAACCCAGACATTCGTGCTGAGCTGCCGAAATACGCGAACTGGCCGACATTCCCGCAGCTGTGGGTTGACGGTGAGCTGATTGGGGGTTGTGATATCGTGATGGAAATGTTTCAGCGTGGTGAATTGCAGCCGCTGATCAAAGAAACGGCAGACAAATACAAAGCGCAGCAAGCCGCTCAAGAGTAATGCTTTCGTCTGGCGTAATGACGATGTCAACTGTTATTACGATGCGTGCGTGAATCCTTCCAACGGGTGCTTTTATGGCACCCGTTTTTTGATCTCAATCTTTTCAGTCGTCGGCTGACGCGTCTTCCAGCGAATTTTCTTCCAGCGCAATCGGCCAGCCGCCCAGACGTTTCCAGCGGTTAACCAACTCACAGAACAGCAACGCCGTCTGGTTGGTGTCATACAGCGCGGAGTGCGCCTGGCTGGAATCAAACGCAATACCGGCGGTAATACAGGCTTTAGCAAGAACCGTTTGGCCTAACACCAGCCCGCTGAGAGCGGCGGTATCGAAAGTGGCGAAAGGATGGAACGGATTACGTTTCAGGCTACAGCGCTCCGCTGCCGCTGCCATAAAGCTATGATCGAATGTGGCATTATGCGCCACGATAATCGCGCGGTTGCAGCCCTGATCTTTGATCCCTTTACGTACGACTTTGAAAATTTCATGCAGCGCATCATATTCGCTCACTGCGCCACGCAGCGGGTTGGTGGGGTCAATACCATTAAACGCCAGTGCAGCGGGTTCCAGAATCGCCCCCTCGAATGGCTCGACATGAAAATGTAGCGTTTCATCTGGCTGTAACCAACCGTCTTGATCCATTTTTAATGTTACCGCCGCAACTTCCAGCAAAGCATCTGTTTTCGCATTAAATCCGGCGGTTTCAACATCAATCACTACCGGGTAAAACCCACGAAAACGGCCGCTCAGGGCGTTCAGATCACTTTTATCAGCCATTTTTCTCTTAATTGTTAGCAAAACGCAGCGCACATTATTGCAAATTTTGACTGGAGATGCAGCATGCCGTTGTTGTTTCAAACAGCAGAGATAGCAGAAGAAGGGGGAAAAACAGGTGCTGATACAGCACCTGTGGAATGCGGGGTATTAGTGACCGATGCCGTTACCGGCGTGGGCGTTCTCGATCAATTCGATTTTATAACCGTCTGGATCTTCGATGAACGCGATCACGGTCGTACCGCCTTTGACCGGGCCCGCTTCGCGCGTTACATTGCCACCCGCTTTGCGGATACGCTCACAGGTTGCTGCAACATCGTCAACGCCTAGCGCGATATGGCCATAGGCGTTGCCCAGATCGTAGCTGTCGACGCCCCAGTTGTAAGTCAATTCGATAACCGCACCTTCGCTCTCTTCGGTATAACCGACGAAAGCCAACGTGTATTTATATTCGGTATTCTCGCTGGTGCGCAGCACGCGCATGCCCAGGATTTGGGTATAGAAATCGATAGAACGTTGTAAATCGCCAACACGCAGCATGGTGTGAAGTAAGCGCATAGTGTCCTCGTTAAAAAGTGCAACAAAGAGGGAAGTATAGCGTTGTGGTTCTACCGAGTCCAAGTTGTTGGGATGATGCTAAAAATGCGACACTATGGTGAGGTTTGTGTTAAAACGTACTATCAGGAGGGATAAATAGCGCGTTGGGTCACTTTTAGACTGCCTGGCGTGTAAAAAATTGTCAGTTATTACAATGGTTACCTAATTATTTTCATTGTGACTGTCCGTTTGGGCTTGCCAGCGGTAAAGAACAGGGCTTCAATAAATAGAGTTGTCGCAGGAGGTGTTGTGCCAGAGCAACTTGAACTCTTTGTTGTCCCTAATCCATGTCGTGGTGTTTGTCAGACGGATGAAGGCGGATATTGTCGCGGTTGCTTTCGCAGTCGTAATGAGCGCTTTAGTTGGGGCCAAATGAGTGATGCGCAGAAACAGGATGTGCTGCGTTTGTGTCGGCAGAGAATGAAACGGTCACAGCGTTCAGAGAAGCCCGATACACCAGCAGAGTCCCGTCAGCCATCGTTGTTTTAAGTTATCTTGTCTTAGATGGTCTATTTACGTGAAATTTTGTTTAAGCAACGCAGGAGCGTTCGATTGAATAAAATAAGCCTGAGATCATTTTTAAAAGACTTTTATTTGATAGAATCCATTCCGTGATGGAGCTATTTTTACAACAATAAAGTCATTTTTTATTCTTATAAATCAGAGTTGATTGCAATCCAGGGATATAACTTAGCGTGCTAACAATAAGGAGAGGTGATGGAATTGCCATTAGGATCTGATTTAGCCCGTCTGGTGCGCGTATGGCGTGCGCTGGTCGATCATCGATTAAAACCACTTGAACTGACTCAGACGCATTGGGTCACGTTGCATAACATATACCATCTACCCCCTGGGCAGTCGCAGATTCAACTCGCCAAAGCGATAGGTATTGAGCAACCCTCATTAGTCCGAACATTGGATCAGCTTGAGGAAAAAGGGTTAATCACTCGCCACGTTTGTGCGCACGATCGTCGGGCAAAACGTATTATGCTGACCGAATCAGCAGAGCCAATCATACAGGCAGTCAATGGTGTAATTAGCCATACACGTAGTGAAGTATTATTTGGAATTACGCCGGAGCAGGTTGATGAATTAGCGCTGCTGGTTTCGCGTCTTGAGAAAAATATATTGGCATTACATGAAAATCAAGCGTAGCTAAATTTAGGTTACGCAGAGGGAGAATTAAATCCCGGCAATATCACCAGTATCGATTATTGGTTATTTATTCCGGGAGTTGATTATTCGTTGTGACGATCGCCGCAGAGAATGGCGATCGTCACACAACATTAGCGTGGGGAAACGGTGATACTACGGCCATTGCTGGCCATAGCAACGCGTTGACCCGCGCTGAATTTCGTATCGCCTTGTTTCTGTACCACCATAATGGTACTGCCGTCATCACGACGAATTTCCAATTCTACGCCCTGTGTGCGGTTCAGCGCACCCGTGGCGCTTTGACCCGCGACACCCCCCGCGACTGCGCCAGCTGCTGTCGCCAGGCTACGACCGGAACCGCCGCCGATAGTGTTGCCTAGGAAACCGCCCAGAACAGCACCGCCCAGCGCGCCGATCACGTTAGAATCTTCTCCCGCCTGAATTTGAACCGGACGCATAGAAACAATCGTACCGTAGGTCACGGTCTGTACCTGTTTGGCTTCGGATGCGCTGTAAACATCACCTGAAAGCGTACTGGTATTAGCACAACCAGCCAGCGTGATACCAGCAAGGGTAACCACAAGCAAACGCTTCATCATAATACAAACTCCTTAATAGCGAATATGTCGGGCTGGCTCAGCCTCGGCCGACGCAGTGTTATACCAACAAATTATGGTCTGGCTCAGTGTAGCATGCCACTCTTTTTACTCTTTTTTTCAGAATATGATAGTGCGCTTAAATTGCGTATAGACAGAGCAGTAAATAGTACGAGAAAGAGTTTTTTTGTAGCAAATATTATCCAAAACCGACATTTGGTTAAAACCTAACCCGTGTGGCAAAAACGTAAAAAAATTTAATAATTCAGCGTGTTAACGTGCTATTTTTATTCTCAACATAACAGTTGTTATCGGTGTTCTCTTTTTATCCCACAGGGGCAAAGGCTATATAATGAGATCAGGCAGATATATTGGCGTAATGTCCGGCACCAGCCTTGATGGTGTGGATGTTGTGCTAGCCGCGATTGACGAACATACGGTTGCTCAGCAGGCCAGCTACTGCCACCCGATACCCCAGGATATCAAAATGGCCATCCTAGGGATGTGTCAGGGGCAGGCGGTGACGCTGTCGGCGCTGGGGCAGTTGGATACGCGTCTGGGCATCTTGTTTGCCGAAGCCGTGCTGACGCTGCTTAAAGAGACGGAGCTGAGTGCGGAGGATATCACCGCGATCGGCTGCCACGGACAGACGGTCTGGCATGAGCCCACGGGCGATGTGCCTTGTACGTTGCAGATCGGCGATAATAACCGCGTTGCCGCCTTGACTGGCATCACGACCATAGGTGATTTTCGACGCCGCGATTTGGCTTATGGCGGGCAGGGCGCACCACTGGTGCCATCATTCCACCATGCGTTGCTGCTGCATCCTGTCGAACGACGTATCGTGCTCAACATCGGGGGCATCGCCAATCTATCGCTGCTGGTGCCGGGTGCGCCCGTGCGCGGTTACGACACCGGTCCTGGGAATATGCTGTTGGATGCCTGGATCTGGCGGCACTGCGCGCAACCGTATGATAAATACGCCGTGTGGGCGATGAGCGGTCAGGTAAATCCGCTGTTGCTACGCCGAATGTTGACCGATCCTTATTTTGCGTTGCGAGCGCCCAAAAGCACCGGGCGTGAGTATTTCAATCTGGGGTGGCTGGAAAGAATGCTGGCTGGTCTGCCGCCGATAGCGCCGCAGGATGTTCAGGCGACGCTGGTTGAGTTAACGGCTATGAGCATCGCTGAACAGGTGCTGTTGGTCGGTGGATGCGAACGCTTACTGG
The DNA here is from genome assembly GCF_009931295.1 of Pectobacterium odoriferum. Taxonomy (NCBI): domain Bacteria; kingdom Pseudomonadati; phylum Pseudomonadota; class Gammaproteobacteria; order Enterobacterales; family Pectobacteriaceae; genus Pectobacterium; species Pectobacterium odoriferum. The sequence goes on from NZ_CP034938.1 coordinate 2,150,995, forward strand.
TTTGCGGCGGTGGCGCACGTAATCCTCTCATTATGGCGCGTCTCTCGGCGCTGCTGCCTGGCATCGAAGTCAGCACGACGGATGAATGTGGCGTGAGTGGCGATGATATGGAAGCGCTGGCGTTTGCCTGGCTGGCGTCACGCACGCTATCAGGGCTGCCGGGCAATCTGCCGTCCGTCACGGGGGCGAGTCAGGAAACGGTGTTAGGCGCGATTTATCCGGTCAGCGCGGATTAATCAGATTTTGCCGAGAGGCTCATGGTTATCCTCTTGTTAAACTTAAATGAACGGCAGCGCCAGTTGCCGCCATCGACAAAAATGACAGGAGAAAAAATGAAACGATTGCTGGCGGGGACAGCGCTCATGCTGCTGAGCGGGTGCAGCTATTTTGGCCATAAACAGACGGTGGAAACGCTGCATTATCAATGCGGCACAATGCCGCTAACCGTTACGCTACAGCAGGGCGGTGAAGCGACTCCACAGGTGAGTTTCCTGATGGACGGTGAACGTCTGACGCTCCCTCAAGTGGTGTCCGCTTCTGGCGTCAGATACAGTAATGATACCTACACCTTCTGGAGTAAAGGCGACCGTGCATTTATCCAACGGGGTGAACGGGTTATCGTAGACGATTGTGTGTTGGCACCGATGTAACTGACGCCGCACGGTTGCGGTGTTGCTGCTGATTGCGATTTTTCGGGTACGGGAGCAAAATGGGATTTTCGCCCGCTTCTGGCCCGACATTGCGACAGCAGGATATTATGACTCAGGAACGTTCCCCCTCTGACGGTACGCCTCTTATTCAACCCGCCGATATTGCTGACATCCGCCGTGAATACACGCGTGGCGGGCTTCGCCGTAGCGATCTTCCCGCTAATCCACTGGATTTATTTGAACGCTGGCTGAAGCAGGCCTGCGACGCGAAACTGGCCGATCCTACCGCGATGTCCGTTGCGACCGTGGATGAACACGGACAGCCTTACCAGCGTATCGTTCTGCTGAAACACTATGATGAGAAAGGCATGGTGTTTTATACCAATATGGGCAGCCGCAAAGCCCATCATCTGGAAAACAATCCACGCATCAGCCTGCTGTTCCCTTGGCATATGCTGGAGCGGCAGGTCATCGTGCTGGGACGCGTAGAGAAGCTGCCGGCGCTTGAGGTGCTGAAATATTTCCACAGTCGCCCGAAAGACAGCCAGATTGGTGCGTGGGTATCAAAGCAGTCCAGCCGGATTTCAGCGCGTGGCGTGCTGGAAAGCAAATTTTTGGAATTGAAGCAAAAATTCCAGAATGGTGAGGTGCCTTTGCCGAGCTTCTGGGGGGGCTTCCGCGTCGTTATCGATTCTGTTGAGTTTTGGCAGGGCGGTGAACACCGCCTGCATGACCGATTTTTCTACCAGCGGCAGGACGAGGGCTGGCAGATCGATCGTTTAGCGCCTTAATCGCGAAATATCCGTGTTAAACGCTGGCGCTCCTATCATCAGCACTTTATCCTATGAGGTTTCGCATTGACTGGGCATTGCGCGGCGATATGGCGTTCATAGCTGGTTGCGTAACGTCATGCAGCAGCGAAATCATCATGCGACAGCAGACAGGTATGCTGCGCATCTCTCACGGCATTGTGCGTAAACCCAATGGGAACGTAACGGCCTATTTTTATAAAAATGGAGTTATCGATGGCGAGTAGTAACCTGATTAAACAATTGCAAGAGCGGGGCTTGATTGCCCAGGTGACGGATGAGGAAGCGTTAGCAGAGCGGCTGGCGCAAGGGCCAATTGCACTGTATTGCGGTTTTGATCCCACCGCTGATAGCTTGCATTTGGGGCATCTGGTGCCGCTGCTCTGCCTGAAACGCTTCCAACTGTCTGGCCACAAGCCGGTTGCGCTGGTTGGCGGTGCCACGGGGCTGATTGGTGACCCAAGCTTTAAAGCCACCGAGCGTAAGCTGAACACGGCTGAAACCGTGGGTGAGTGGGTAGAGAAAATTCGTCGTCAGGTTTCTCCATTCCTGGATTTTGACTGCGGCAAAAACAGCGCGATCGCCGCCAATAACTACGATTGGTTCGGCAATATGAACGTGCTGGATTTCCTGCGTGATATCGGCAAACACTTCTCCGTTAATCAGATGATTAGCAAAGAAGCCGTCAAACAGCGTTTAAACCGTGATGACGTCGGTATTTCGTTCACCGAGTTTTCTTACAACCTGTTGCAGGGATACGACTTTGCCTCGCTGAACAAGCAGCATGATGTCGAACTGCAAATCGGTGGTTCTGACCAATGGGGTAACATCACGTCCGGTATCGACTTGACGCGCCGCATGAACCAGAAACAGGTTTACGGCTTGACCGTACCGCTGATTACTAAATCTGATGGGACGAAGTTCGGTAAAACGGAAGGCGGCGCAATCTGGCTGGATGCCAGCAAGACCAGTCCTTACAAATTCTACCAATTCTGGATCAACACGGCAGATGCCGATGTGTACCGCTTCCTGAAATTCTTCACGTTCATGAGCCTTGAAGACATCGATGCCCTGGAAGAAGAAGACAAAAACAGCGGCAAAGCTCCACGCGCGCAGTATGTGCTGGCGGAAGAAGTAACTCGTATGGTTCATGGTGAAGCGGGTCTGGAAGCGGCTCGTCGTATTACACAAAGCCTGTTCTCTGGCGCATTGCAGGATATGACGCAGGACGATTTTGCGCAGCTGGCGCAGGATGGTATGCCGATTATCGAACTGGAAAACGGCGCGGATTTACAACAGGCGCTGGTCAGCGCTGAGCTGGTGCCGTCACGCGGTCAGGCTCGTACGATGATCGCTTCGAATGCGGTAACCATTAACGGCGAAAAACAGGCCGATCCTGAATACACCTTCAGCGATTCCGACCGTCTGTTTGATCGCTACACCTTGCTGCGTCGCGGCAAAAAGCACTACTGCCTGATCTGCTGGAAAGCATAAGCATCACCGATAAGGGAGCGTCAGCTCCCTTTCTTCTTGTAAGTTGAGGCGCACAGGCGCTGGCAAGGATTTGAGTCATAGCTAATGAAAAATATACTTTCCATCCAATCACATGTCGTTTTTGGTCATGCCGGTAACAGTGCGGCAGAGTTTCCGATGCGTCGGATGGGCGCAAACGTTTGGCCGTTGAATACGGTGCAGTTCTCGAACCATACCCAATACGGTCACTGGACGGGGTGTGTGATGCCAGCCAGCCATCTGACCGACGTGGTGCAGGGAATTGCGAACATCGACAAGCTGAAGACCTGTAATGCAGTATTGAGCGGCTATATCGGCTCCGCCGATCAAGGGGAGCATATTCTGGGTATTGTTCGTCAGGTTAAAGCAGCCAACCCTGATGCGCTGTACTTCTGCGATCCCGTGATGGGTACGCCGGAGAAAGGCTGCATCGTCGCGCCCGGCGTGTCTGATTTCCACTGCCAGCAGTCGCTGCTAGCGGCCGACATTATTGCGCCGAATCTGCCTGAACTGGAACTGCTTGGCGGTCGTACCGTGCATAACGTGGCAGAAGCCGTGGAGACTGCGCGTGCCCTGTGTGAAAAAGGGCCAAAAATCGTTCTGGTGAAGCACCTTAGCCGAGCAGCCACGCGTGAAGACAGCTTTGAAATGCTGCTGGTGACGCCGACGGATGCCTGGCACATCAGCCGCCCGCTGGTCGAGTTTGAACGTCAACCTGTAGGCGTGGGCGATTTGACCAGTGGATTGCTGCTGGTGAACTTGCTGAAGGGCGTGGCGTTGGATAAAGCGCTGGAGCACACCACGGCGGCTGTCTATGAAGTTATGCTGGTGACGAAAGAGATGAATGAGTATGAGCTACAGCTGGTTGCGGCTCAGGATGGGATTGCCAATCCGCGTCATCACTTCCAGGCGATTCGCCTGTCGTAAAACGTATAACGCCCCGAATACCGGGGCGTTATTGCATGTTAGCCTTTCAACCTTTCAACCTTTCAACCTTAAGTGCGGTAACGACGGAAGGGCGTTCGGCAATATGGTCGAGGTAAGCCGCCAGCGCAGGGTAGCGGAACATATCCAGTTTTAGCGACTGTGCCCAGCGCATCACGGTGAACAGATACGCATCGGCGATGCTGAAACGGTTGGCGACCAGATAGTTCTGTTCACTTAACACCAGATTGATATAACGGAATTTGACCTGCAAATACTCCATCAGCAACTCTTTATACGTTTCCGGCGTGCCAGGACGGAAGAGCGGCGTAAACGTTTTGTGCAGTTCAGCAGAAATGTAATTCAGCCATTCGAGTGTATGGTAGCGCGCCATGCTGCCAGTAGGGGCGATAAGGTTACAGTGCGGAACCAGATCGGCAATGTACTCGGCGATAGCGACACCTTCTGTCAGAACAGAACCATCATCTAGTTCTAGCGCTGGCACCATCCCTTTCGGATTGATGAACGTATAGTCGGTGCCACGCTCTGTCTTTTTCGTGCGCAGATTGACCTTCTCCAGCTTGAATTCCAATTTGGATTCGATCAAAACAATGTGTGTAAAAAGAGAACTGCTTTCAGCGTTGTAAAACAGTTTCATGGAAACCCCTTCCTATTATTATTTTTCCATCAACACATGCGCTGATGATTGTTGAATAACGACATGTCGTTTTTTTACAACAAAACGTAACGGGAGAGTGTGAGGCCTCTTGCAAAATACTCCTTATGTATGATTTTTGCGTGAAGTTTTGGCGATTTTTGCGGCGAAAAAATAAATTTTCATACGTCATTCCAATGCGATCTTGCTGGTTTGAACGGAGACGATCGATAAAGCCCTATAGTGTGTGGCTTATGCCCTTTTGGCTGGGGCAGAAACAGCAGCGTTACGGATTGTGAGGGCAACTTCTGGGTTAGCAAGATCGCGATAGGCCGGTGGGAGAGAGGAGAGGCCAGGGCGGAGCAGCAAATAAAATGGTGTTGTTGATTTTTGAAGCCAATACGGTGAAATAAGCGGCGTGGGAGATGTTTTTCGACGCATGATTTATAGCGGTTAATTAATCATTACTACATCTCTTGATAAGAAAAATTTCATTAGTGATTGATTTCGTATTTTTCATGATACCGTCGATTTAAGTTATTCCCCCATGGTTAGCGTCTAATGGATATTTAAAAGTAAAAATAGGAAAAGGTATGAAGGGGAACTATTTCAAAGTGAAGTTGATTAAACTACCCCTTTGTTTATTGCATGTAATAAAAGAGGGGTAGTTATGTCCAACGGTTTCCGTAGCGCGTGCGAAATATTAATGAATAGCGATATTTTCAATTATACGTTACGTCTCGTCGACATTTTTTCATCGGTGATGGAAAAGTAAATACGCTTCCCGAGTAACTATTATCATCACATCAAGACACAGATAATATGCTGACAAAAATCGGATAAGCCATGCCAGTGTGTTAGGTGGCTAATGTTTGCTAATAATGTGTATTGTCTGATTCTATTTATTATCATGAGGTTACTATGAAAAAAAACAGGTTATTGTTTTTTATAGCCTTGGCTATTCTTCTCGGGATTATTGTCGGCGGGGCCTGTCATGCTTTATTAACGGCGCAGGAAGCCAAAGAGGTCGTATCCTACTTTAATTTAGTAACCGATGTTTTTCTTCGCCTGATAAAAATGATCATTGCGCCATTAGTCTTCGCCACATTGGTCTCCGGCCTTGCTAGCATGGGGAACTCTTCTTCCGTCGGCCGAATAGGGCTGAAGGCGATGGTGTGGTTTATTTGTTCTTCCGTGCTTTCCCTTTTTATTGGCATGATGTTAGCCAATATCTTCGAGCCAGGCGTTGGAATGAATCTCGCCATTCCCAGTACGCCAATAGCGGTAGATACCGGCGTGAATACCGGTGGCTTTACACTGAAAAGTTTCATTGCTCATATATTTCCACGCAGCATCGTCGAAGCGATGGCGAATAACGAAATATTGCAGATTTTGGTGTTCTCTATGTTCTTCGGTTCTGCGCTGGCTTTTGTGAAAGGCCAGAATAAACATGCCGTCACGATGGAATCGATGATAGAGGAACTGGCGAAAGTGATGTTCCGGGTGACAGACTATGTCATGCGGTTGGCGCCTCTGGCCGTATTTTCCTCGCTGGCATCTTCTATTACGACCGAAGGCCTGGGGCTGCTCCTCGACTTTGGCAAGGTGATTGGCGAGTTCTACCTTGGGTTGGCGTTGCTATGGGGACTTATGTTCGGGGCTGGCGCGCTGTTCCTCGGTAAGAAAGCAACCTGGGGCCTGATCAAACTGCTGCGCGAACCCAGTATGTTGGCATTTGCCACCGCCAGTAGCGAAGCGGCTTACCCGAAAACGATGGAAGCACTGAGCGAATTCGGCGTTCCCAAAAAAATCACCAGCTTCGTACTCCCGTTGGGGTATTCCTTTAACCTTGTCGGCTCCATGATCTATCAGGCTTTTGCCATTCTGTTTATCGCGCAGGCTTACAATATCCACTTAAGCCTGACGGAGCAGACCTTGATTCTGCTGACGCTGATGATCACCAGTAAAGGTATGGCTGGCGTGGCGCGTGCCGCGGTCGTAGTGGTAGCCGCCACCTTGCCGATGTTCAGCTTACCCGAAGCGGGCATTTTGCTGATTATTGGTATCGATCAGTTCCTAGACATGGGCCGCACGGCGACCAATGTGATTGGTAACGGTATGGCAACCGCGGTTGTTGCCAAACTGGAACGAAACCATGGCCTGGAAGAGCAAGACCATGTCGACGAAGAAGCACCCGTGATGGCAACTGGAAATGTCTAAATTAACGTCAGGTTAATGCACTGAGACAGACGGCCTTCGGGCCGTTTTCTTTCCTCTCCTCGCTCTCTGCCATACGTTACCGTGACTGTTTTCCATTCCACTCGCGTTTATTCTGATTTGCCCCTTTTCAATAGCTAACGGCTATCGCTGCGTTCATATCGCCTTGTTGCAAAAACGTTATTTTTTGTTTGTGTTATCTTTAAATAAGACCGCAAGCTCAGGCTGGTTATTGATTAATCGCCCGATGCAGAATAACGAACATACCCGAAAAACAAGTTCATTTGGGAGGAAGCATGTCATCACACCTTCGCGACACTTGTCTGGACACACTGACGGTACAGAAGCAGATTTACCATTACTACAGCCTGCCGAAGGCGGCGAAAACGCTTGGCAACATCGATAAATTACCGAAGTCGCTCAAGGTGCTGCTGGAGAATTTGTTGCGTCATCAGGACGGCGACACGGTAGAGCAGGACGATCTTCAGGCAGTCGTGGACTGGCTGAAAACGGGCCATGTTGACCGGGAAATTGCCTATCGGCCCGCGCGTGTATTGATGCAGGACTTTACCGGCGTGCCTGCCGTGGTTGATCTGGCGGCAATGCGAGCGGCGGTGAAACGACTGGGCGGCGATGTGAATAAGGTTAACCCGCTGTCGCCGGTCGATCTGGTTATCGACCACTCGGTGACGGTTGACCACTTCGGCGATCGTCAGGCGCTCACAGATAACACGCAGCTCGAAATGGTGCGTAACCGTGAGCGTTATGAGTTTTTGCGCTGGGGACAAAATGCCTTTAGCTACTTCAGCGTCGTGCCACCGGGAACCGGGATTTGCCATCAGGTGAACCTGGAGTATCTCGCTAAGGCCATCTGGTACGAAAAGCAGGGCGACAAGCAGTTTGCTTATCCCGATACGCTGGTGGGAACCGATTCGCATACCACGATGATTAACGGTTTGGGGGTGCTCGGCTGGGGCGTCGGCGGGATAGAGGCTGAGGCTGCGATGCTGGGGCAACCTGTTTCGATGCTGATCCCCGATGTGGTTGGTGTCAAGCTAAGCGGCAAGATGCGCGAAGGGATCACGGCAACCGATCTGGTCCTGACGGTCACGCAGATGCTGCGTAAACACGGCGTGGTCGGCAAATTTGTGGAATTTTACGGTGATGGATTGGATTCGCTGCCGCTGGCGGATCGCGCGACCATCGCCAATATGGCACCGGAATATGGTGCAACCTGTGGCTTCTTCCCTATCGACCAAATCACGCTGGATTACATGCGGTTGACCAACCGTGCAGAAGAACAGATTGCGCTGGTGGAAGCCTACAGTAAGCAGCAGGGGCTGTGGCGTAATGCGGGTGATGAACCGGTATTTACCAGCCAGCTTGCGCTGGATTTGGCGACGGTGGAAACCAGTCTGGCAGGGCCGAAACGCCCGCAGGATCGTGTGCCTTTAGCGGGCGTGCCAGAAGCCTTTAAAGCCAGCCGAGAGCTGGAAGTCAGCACGGTGAAGAACCGTTCTGACTATGAAGAATTCACGCTGGAAGGTGAAACACACCGTTTACAGCAGGGTGCTGTCGTGATCGCCGCGATCACCTCCTGTACCAATACTTCTAACCCAAGCGTGCTGATGACGGCCGGGCTGCTGGCAAAAAATGCCGTCGAGCGCGGTCTGAAAACCAAGCCGTGGGTGAAGACCTCGCTGGCACCGGGCTCACGGGTCGTAACCGATTACTATGCCAAAGCGGGATTGACGCCGTTCCTCGACGAGCTGGGATTCAATCTGGTGGGCTACGGCTGTACTACCTGTATCGGTAACTCCGGCCCGCTGCCGGATGCGATTGAAGCGGCGATAAAAGAAGGCGATCTGACGGTCGGCGCCGTCCTGTCAGGCAACCGCAACTTTGAAGGTCGTATTCATCCGCTGGTGAAGACGAACTGGCTGGCATCGCCGCCGCTGGTGGTCGCGTATGCGCTGGCGGGGAATATGAACGTCGATCTGACACAAGAACCGCTGGGTGAAGATCGTGACGGGAAAGCTGTCTACCTGAAGGATATCTGGCCGTCGGCCAAAGCGGTGGCGGACGCGGTATTAAACGTTAGCGCTGGCATGTTCCACAAACAGTATGCCGCGGTGTTTGAGGGCACGCAGGAGTGGCAAGATATCGAGGTCGACGACAATCCCACCTATCAATGGCCGGAAGAATCGACCTATATTCGTCAGACGCCTTTCTTCCTGGATATGGGGAAAGACCCCGAGCCGGTTCAGGATATCCACAATGCACGTATTCTGGCGATGCTGGGCGATTCGGTCACAACGGACCATATCTCACCAGCAGGCAACATCAAGCGCGATAGCCCGGCAGGAAAATATTTGCTGGAGCGCGGCGTCGAAACGGCGGAATTCAACTCTTACGGTTCACGACGCGGTAACCACGAAGTGATGATGCGTGGGACGTTTGCCAACATTCGTATCCGTAATGAAATGGTGTCGGGTAAAGAGGGCGGCTATACCCGCCACATCCCGTCGCAGAATGAGATGACGATCTATGATGCGGCGATGCGCTACAAGGACGACAATGTTCCGCTGGCGTTGTTTGCTGGGAAAGAGTACGGCTCCGGCTCCAGCCGTGACTGGGCAGCGAAAGGCCCGCGTTTACTGGGCGTCCGCGTGGTGATTGCCGAATCGTTTGAACGTATTCACCGTTCTAACCTGATCGGGATGGGGATTCTGCCGCTGGAATTTCCCGATGGTGTGACGCGTAAAACGCTGCAATTAACCGGCGACGAGCAGATCTCGATTACGGGATTAAATCAGCTGACGCCGGGGGCTACGGTCGAGGTGAATATCACTGATGCTGATGGCAATACGCAGACGATCAAGACCCGCTGCCGCATCGACACTCGCAACGAACTGACCTACTACCAGAACGACGGCATTCTGCACTACGTTATCCGCAATATGCTGTAATTTTATGTCTCGCCACCGAGGGCAGAAAGCCTGCTCTCGGTGAATTCACTCAATTCGAAATATTAACGGATACATGAATAATAAGCGGCTTCATCCTTTCTAAGCGGTACGCTTCGGACACTGCCGTTGGTAAACGCTATCGCAGACACGACGCTTCTTCGTAAATCACCGTATTTTTTCGATTGCAGGATATACCTGACGACGTATGTGCTGTCGTCTAAAAAGCGGTAAAAAGAAGGAGGAATGCACAGTTCGCCCTGTGTAACGACTACGCTGGGATTTTCATACAGCGTCCATTCCTGTGGCTGAGCGGCTCTTGTACTAATTGCAATAAGAGTGGGTTGGTAATCCCGAGCATCACTAACTAAAAAGCAGAGATCGCTTCCCACTTGTCTGACTGATGTCAATTCGTCTGGCTTCAAGCGATCGCCCGAACCGGGGCAACCGACAAGAAGAAAACTCGTCACTATAAGCAGAAACGCAGACAATTTTGCAGTAAATGTCATCGTTAATTCCAGGGAAAGAACTGCATGGTTTTTTGATATTGTTGCCGTATGGCGGTCTCAGAAGTATCGCCATCAAGGGTGACATCTCCCCGTGCTCTCTACATTTTCCCCACTTGATAGCCGTATGTTTTTAAAACGAAATAATCAGCGATTATTTGTGCCTGCTGTTCCATTGAGTAGCATCTTAATGTGCGGTTACCAAGTTGGTAGCGATAACTGACAGCCCAACTGACTAAACCTCTAATATGACATTCATACCTCGCTCACGCTGCCAGGCGTGGCTCAATTCATGAATAAAGAGGTGTTGGTTGGACATATTCGTGAGGGAAAAATCGTTGCTATACCATGCCCGAAAGTACAGTTCTCCATTTGGACTCATGGCTGTATTTTTATCTTGAAGGCCGAATGGAAGGTAACTGCCATGATGAATCCAAACTTTGTGGTAGTGGATTGAATCACCAAAAATAGATTTAGCCAGCCTGATTTCACCAGACGTAAGCAATCGCAAGCTCCCTTCTTTTTGATTATCCATAACAATCTCCATTTGTTATCGCTACGTAGGCTTATAGCTTGGACTATTGACGGTTAAAAATGAAGCGTTAATCCTAGCAGCGTAACGTTCATTCCAGGCGGTAAAGAAAGATATATTAACCCTGATGCACCAGCGCACGTTTTCTCACATTAAACTCTCGTATCCTCAGGCGAATTATGGTTAGGTTGTAGTGATGCTAACTACATGGGGAATAAGTAAAAATTATTGCCCAGCCATGTCCTCATCGTTCAGGTTGCAAGACAACACGCCGTCGTCTTTACTCGGTGCTGCGTGGACTTTCCATGAGCAAGCCCCAGACGAGACGAGTGAGGCACTCTTGCCAATGTAGCTTGAAGGGTGACAGAGATATAACAGGAGGTTACATGAATGAGTTGATCGAAAAACGCTTTAAACATTCGCTGCTGCTTCTCACGCTGTGTGCAACAGGGGCGATGACATCGGCTTTTGCGGCACAGGTTCCTGCCGGGACGGTGCTGGCGGATAAACAAGAGCTGGTACGAGGCAATGGGTCAGAACCAGCCTCGTTGGACCCGCATAAGGTGGAAAGCGATGTAGAAGGCCACATTATCAATGACTTCTTCGATAATCTGGTACGTGTGGGCGATGACGGTACCATTCAGCCGCGATTGGCCGAGCGCTGGGATAATAAAGACAATACGGTGTGGACATTCCACCTGCGGCCTGATGCCAAATGGTCCGATGGTTCACCGATTACTGCTGACGATGTGGTGTACAGCTGGCGACGCCTTAGCGACCCTAAAACGCTGTCGCCTTACGGTACCTACGTCGCCAGTATGTATGTGAAGAACGCGGCGGATATTCTGGCGGGTAAGAAAGCGCCGGATTCGCTGGGTGTGAAAGCGCTGGATAGTCACACCGTTGAAGTTACGCTGGAACACCCGCTTTCGTATTTCCTGGAAATGTCGGCTTACCATATTCTGGTCCCTTTGCCGAAAGCGGTTCTCGAAAAACATCCTGATAACTGGACGCAGGTCGGGAATTTTGTCAGCAGTGGCCCTTATACGCTGAGCGAATGGGTGGTTAACGAACGCATCGTCGGTAAGCGCAATAGTCAGTATTGGGATAACGCGCATACCGTGATTAATAAAGTGACGTACCTGCCAATCAGCTCGCAGGCGGCGGAGTTGAATCGTTATAAATCTGGCGAAATTGATGTCACGGGCATCTTGTCACCGATTCAATTCGCATCGTTGCAAAAAGAGTACCCACAGGAGGTGAAAGTCTCGCCGCTGCTGGCTACCTATTTTTATCGCTTCAATATGAAAAAAGCCCCTTTTGACGATCCCCGCGTCCGTCGTGCACTGGATCTCAGTTTGGATAAAAATATCATCGCAAACAATGTACTCGGTATGGGGCAGACGCCTGCTTACAGCGTGATCCCCAAAAATGTAAGCGGCTTTCAGCGCAAGGATCCTGAATGGGCAAGCTGGACACAGCAACAGCGTAATGAGGAAGCGAAGAAACTGTTGAAAGAGGCTGGGTTTGATGAAAAACATCCGCTGAAATTCAACCTGCTTTACAACACCTCCGAATCGCATTTACGCGTGGCAATTGCTGCCAGTTCAATGTGGAAAAAGAATCTTGGGTTGGAAGTGACGCTGCAAAATCAGGAATGGAAAACGATGCTGGATACCGTACGTACCGGTAACTTTGAGGTGGTCAGACAGTCCTGGACGGGGGATTACAATGAAGCCAGTACGTTCTTGAATACTCTGGAAACGAATGACAGCAACAACAACGGTAAATTCAGTAACGCACAGTATGATGCGTTGTTGAAAAAAGCGCTGACGGTGAAGGATAAGGAGGAGAAAGAGGCGATTTATCAACAGGCCTCAGATATTTTAGATAACACGATTCCATTACTGCCCATCTACTATTATGTCCAGCCACAGATGGTTAAGACCTACATCGGTGGTTTCTCTCCCAATGTGCGTGGTGATTATTACACGCAAGACATGTACATCCTCAAGCACTGATTCTAATAAAACAGCCGGTAAAAAACCGGCTGTGAGCATTGAAAGAAACGATCCTGACGCGAAGCGGGATCGTTATTTCATATCCAGCAGGTGCCCCATTTTGGCCGCCTTGGTCGCCAGGTAGTTCTCATTCTTCGGGTTGCGCCCGACGATTAATGGCACGCGCTCAACGATATTGATGCCTGCTTCGTTGAGTATTTTCACTTTCTGCGGGTTATTGGTCAGCAAGCGAACTTCATCAACACCCAGCAGCTTGAACATGTCAGCGCACAGCGTGAAATCGCGCTCATCGGCGGCGAACCCAAGCTGATGGTTAGCTTCTACCGTATCAGCCCCCAGATCCTGCAACGCATACGCGCGGATTTTATTGAGCAACCCGATATTACGGCCTTCCTGACGATGGTATAACAGCACGCCGCGACCTTCTTCGGCGATGTGACCCAATGCAGCCTCAAGCTGGAAACCACAGTCACAGCGCAGGCTAAACAAGGCATCCCCTGTCAGGCACTCGGAATGCACGCGAGCAAGTACGGGAACTGAACCGGAAATATCACCGTAGACCAATGCAAGGTGATCGTGACCTGTGGCGAACTCTTCAAAACCCACCATCAGGAAATCGCCCCACGGCGTGGGTAACTTGGCTTCCGCCACCCGTTTTAGCTGCATACTTTTCTCCAAAAAATCTGTATCCAAAAAAGCTGTGTCCACAAAACAAAAGTGCTGAGGCGAATCCTACTGCTGCCTATCGCGCTTGACCAGCAAAAAAGCCTGCTTAAGAACATCACAAAAATTGAATTACAACGTGGTCTTACCGCGGTCTGGTTTCAGGTTCGTTGACAGAACTGAGCGCTATTTTACGCCATGCTGACAGTTTTTGTCGGATTTTCTGATAGAATTGTGAAAGTTTTGTTGCATAGCATCATGCTGAATTATGGGAAGAAATTATGTACGAAATTGCCAAACGAACCACCATTGGCGCAGCGCTATTACTGATTATGCCCATGATTATCTGGATGAGCGGTTGGCAGTGGCAACCAGAGTACGACGGACTTTGGTTACGTGTACTCTTCTGGATTACAGAAACGGTGACATCGCCGTGGGGCATTCTGACCAGCATCGTGCTGAGTATCTGGTTTCTCTGGTGCCTGCGTTTTCGTCTTAAGCCCGCACTCGGTCTGCTGGTCATCATGGCGATTACGGTGCTGATTGGGCAGGGAATCAAATCGGTGATTAAAGAGTGGGTACAGGAATCACGGCCCTATGTCGTCTGGCTGGAGAAAAATCATCAGGTGGACGATAGCTATTTCTACTCGCTGCCGCGCAAGGAGCGTTCGGAACTGGTGAAAACGCAATTGCAGGACCAAACGCAGATTCCACAATGGCTGCGCAGCCACTGGCAGTTTGAAACTGGCTTTGCTTTCCCTTCTGGCCACACCATGTTTGCCGCAACCTGGGCGCTGCTGGGCGTTGGGCTGCTGTGGGCGCGTCGGCATTATAAAACGGTGGTGATCTTGATGCTGTGGGCCAGCGGCGTGATGGGTAGCCGTCTGATACTCGGCATGCATTGGCCGCAGGATTTGGTGGTGGCGACGTTAATTAGCTGGCTGCTGGTGGTGGTCGCCAGTTGGCTGGCACAGCGTTGGTGCGGCCCGCTCTCGCTCCAGTATGAAGAAATCAAAGAACAGGCGGAGGAGGATGTCGCCGAAAATAAATCCTCGTAGCGCTTGAGTTGTTGTTCCTGTTGTAGGTTGTACTCCATAGATAATCCCCTGTAGCACGTACCCTGCGGATGGCATTTGTCATCCGCATTTTTTATGACGGACCTCCTTGTCTGTCACCTTGCGGGGCGTCATGACGTGATTGTGGTGGGCTTTGACGGTAGTCGAACCGGCGGGAGCGTCGCCTGTTCGTTGGCGCTTGGCCCAACGTCACCTAACAGTTGGATGACGCCCTGAGCTTTGACACTTTGTGGATACAAGCTGTCCAGCATCGCCCGCAGCGTGCTGCTTCAGGACGAGATGCTGACCAGGTCGTCAGGGCGGATACTGGTTTGGACATAGTGTGCGGCGGCAGAACCAATCGCCTGCTTGATTTGCGCCAGCGTGGCGTTATCGGCGACATCCACCACGATAGCTTGATCGATGCCGTAGCGCTTCTGAATTGCTGCTTCCAGCCCCATGAACATGTTCGGGGGTTGAATTACACTGATTTTGACCACACCTTCTTTAACACAGCGCGTGATAGCGCGGGAGACAAAAGACTGTGACAAATGGAGTGAGGCGGCAATTTCTGTTTGTTTCATCCCTTCGCTATAATAGAGCGTAGCGATCTTGACCCAATAATCGCTGTTCGTCCTGCTTTGACATGACTTTTCCCCTCGCTGGCTTGCTGCTGTCATTTTTATTCAGCACAGAATAAATAACAAGCGCAGACGGCAGTGGAGCGCGGTTCTTGATTTCCTTGTCCGCGTCGGACATGGTAATTTAATGGGGTTTGTCGCCAAAATTTGGCATAATTCATCCGGTTAATGGATATCACAGGAAGGACAATGTGAAATATTTGCTGATTTTTTTACTCGTGCTGGCGATATTCATCATTTCTGTCACACTGGGGGCGCACAACGATCAGGTTGTGACATTTAACTACCTGCTGGCACAGGGGGAGTATCGTATCTCCACACTGCTCGCCACGCTATTTGCCTTGGGTTTTGCCCTTGGCTGGGTTATCTGTGGTCTGTTTTATCTGCGTCAGCGCATTGCGCTTGGCCGTGCACAGCGTAAAATCAAGCGTCTGGAACAACAGCTTTCTACCTCTAGCGAGGAGAATGTGGCGTCAGTGCAGACGGTCACCCACTAAGGAATTTGCTCTATGTTAGAACTGCTGTTTCTGTTGCTGCCCGTGGCCGCCGCGTACGGCTGGTACATGGGTCGCAGAAGTGCGCAGCAGGACAAAGAGCAAGAATCCAACCGCCTGTCCCGTGAGTATGTCACCGGGGTTAACTTCCTGTTGTCCAACCAGCAGGATAAGGCGGTTGAGCTGTTCCTTGACATGCTCAAGGATGACAGCAACACCTTTGAAGCCCACCTCACGCTCGGTAACCTGTTTCGTTCGCGCGGCGAAGTTGACCGTGCGATTCGTATCCACCAGTCGCTGACTGAAAGCGCATCGTTAACCTTTGAACAACGCCTGCTGGCAATGCAACAGCTGGGCCGTGACTACATGGCCGCGGGGCTGTATGACCGCGCTGAAGAAAGTTTCAACCAACTGGTGGACGAAGAAGATTTTCGGCGCAGCGCCTTGCAGCAGCTCTTGCAGATTCATCAGGCGACCAGCGACTGGCAGACGGCAATTGATGTTGCTGAAAAGCTGGTCAAGATGGGAAAAGACCAGCTCCGCGTGGACATCGCGCATTTTTACTGTGAATTGGCGCTGTTGGCGATGGGTAGCGACGATCTGGATAAAGCCCTAACGCTCCTGAAGAAAGGGGCGGCAGCGGACAGTCAGTGCGCCCGTGCGTCTATCATGATGGGACGCATCTACATGGCGCAGCAGGATTATTCGCGTGCCGTGGAGGCTCTGCGACAGGTTCTCGATCAGGATAAAGAGCTGGTTAGCGAAACGCTGCCGATGCTGCAAGAGTGCTATCAGCATTTAGATAAACCTTTGGATTGGGCGAATTTCCTCAGACGCTGCGTAGAAGAAAATACCGGTGCGACGGCGGAATTGATGCTGGCCGACATCCTCGAAAGAGAAGAGGGGGCGGAGGTTGCGCAGGCTTATATTAACCGTCAGCTTCAACGCCACCCCACGATGCGCGTGTTCCATCGCCTGATGGATTTTCACCTGCATGAAGCGGAAGACGGACGAACAAAAGAAAATCTTCAGGGATTGCGCGACATGGTGGGTGAACAGATTCGCACCAAACCCCGCTACAGCTGCCGCAAATGTGGCTTCACGTCACAATCACTCTATTGGCAATGTCCTTCCTGCCGCACCTGGGCCAGCGTAAAGCCAATCCGTGGATTAGACGGGCAATAACCTCTCACGATATCGAGTGGGTATTTTTTAACGCGCTTTAGTTACAACATACTAATGATTGTGTGTGATTTCCGTTTCAGCAGGCTTCTTTAACGTCATTGGTCTTCAGGCGGCTGGGATTTCAGGGGCGGGGCATGTAGAATGCGGCGGGAATTTTGGCTTCGCAAGAGACTGGGTGACGAATGAAAAACGAGAATCTACAGCAAAAGAATCAAACGGTATCATCCCCGATTGTGGTCGCACTGGACTATGCCAATCAGCAGGCGGCGCTGTCGTTTGTTGACCGTATCGATCCGCAGGATTGCCGTTTGAAGGTAGGCAAAGAGATGTTTACCTTATTCGGCCCACAGTTCGTGCAGACATTGCAACAGCGCGGTTTTGATGTGTTTCTCGATCTGAAATTCCACGATATTCCGAACACTGTCGCTCACGCCGTTGCGGCCGCCGCCGATCTTGGCGTGTGGATGGTCAATGTCCACGCCAGCGGCGGTTCGCGCATGATGACCGCGGCGAAAGAAGCGCTGGTGCCGTTTGGTAACGATGCGCCGCTGCTAATTGCCGTAACCGTGTTAACCAGCATGGACGAAGATGACCTGCGCGGGCTTGGTATTACGCTTAGCCCAGCAGAGCAGGCGGAAAAGCTGGCCGTGCTAACGCATAACAGCGGGCTGGATGGCGTGGTATGTTCCGCACATGAAGCGCAGCGGTTGAAGCAGGTATGCGGGCAGGCATTTAAGCTGGTCACGCCGGGAATTCGTCCCGCTGGCAGCGACGTCGGCGATCAGCGCCGTATTATGACGCCGATTCAGGCACAGCAGGCGGGTGTGGATTATATGGTGATTGGACGTCCGATCACCCAATCAGCGGACCCCGCACAGACGCTGCGTGAGATTCGCGCTTCATTGCTAAACGGTACGGCATCATGAACATGCGTCGCGACGAGAATAGCCAACTGGTTTACTCCACGGAAACCGGACGTATTAAGCCGGAAGAAGAACATGTCGTTCGGCCAAAAGGTGATGGCATCGTGCGCATCCAGCGTCAGACGAGCGGGCGAAAAGGGAAAGGCGTATGCCTGATTAGCGGTCTCGATCTTGATGATGCTGCGCTGGATAAGCTGGCGGCTGAATTAAAGAAAAAATGTGGCTGTGGTGGTTCAGTGAAAGACGGCGTGATCGAAATCCAGGGAGATAAGCGCGACCTGCTAAAACAGCTGCTGGAAGCGAAAGGAATGAAGGTTAAGCTGGCTGGCGGCTAAAGCACATGCGGCTTGAAGTATGACGAGTATAAAAAGCAGCAGGTTTACTCCCGTGAACCTGCTGCCCACAAATTTGTTATTTATCGACCTGACGGCCAATCAGCCCGCCGATAGCCGCACCGCCCAGTGTTCCTAATGTTCCGCCATCCGTTAAGATAGCCCCACCTACCGCACCCGCACCGGCACCAATCGCGGTATTACGGTCACGTTTGGACATGTTTGAACAGCCTGCAAGCGTTACAGCAAGCGTAATTGCCAGAGCGGCTGTTGCAAAACGTTTGTTTAATTTCATCTTTTTCCCCTTTCTGCTCTTGGTCTCACGTTTCTTGTGAGAAAATATCGAACAACATGCTTTTTACGGTATTAAATAAAGAAACCGAGCCTTCTACCACTTGATGACAAGTATAATCATCGGGAAAAACGGCAACAGGTAAAAACTCTTAATTCCCCTGCGTTATGTTAACGATAGCAATAATTGATAAGTTTGGCTGTTTTTTAATCAATCCTGTGGGGTGTCTCTTTCTTTTTCCCATAGCAGAACACCGCTAGGTCTTTAGCGATTTAGCCCATAGCGACGAACCCGTCAGGCCGCGAGAATGGTGCTATCGCGCCGATGGAGGCTGATTATGTTAGAAACGCTAAAAAAACAGGTATTGGAAGCCAATCTGGCCTTGCCGCAGCACAATCTGGTGACGTTTACTTGGGGCAATGTCAGCGCGGTGGACCGACAGCGCGGCTTGATGGTGATCAAACCTTCCGGCGTGGAATATTCAGCGATGACGCTGGAGGACATGGTCGTCGTTGAGCTGGAAAGTGGCAAGGTGGTGGAGGGGACGAAGAAACCGTCGTCAGATACCGATACCCACCGCGTGCTGTATCTGGAATTTGCCGATATCGGCGGTATTGTGCATACCCATTCCCGCCATGCCACGATCTGGGCGCAAGCCGGTAAAGATATTCCCGCCTGGGGAACAACCCACGCGGACTACTTTTATGGTCCAATTCCCTGCACACGTCTGATGACGGACGAGGAAATCAACGGTCGCTATGAGTGGGAAACGGGAAGGGTGATTGTCGAAACCTTTCGCCAGCGTAGCATTTCTCCGGTGGATGTTCCGGCCGTATTGGTTAACTCACACGGCCCCTTTGCCTGGGGGAAAGATGCAGACAACGCGGTGCACAACGCCGTTGTTCTGGAAGAGCTTGCCTACATGGGGATTTTCTCACGCCAGTTAACACCTCAATTGGGCGAGATGCAGCAAACGCTGTTGGATAAACACTACTTACGCAAGCACGGCAAGAACGCGTATTACGGACAATAAAGCGCAGCGGTTTCTTCACGTTACCTTTGAGCCATATAGCGCCCATCAGCGGCGCTATTGTTTTTTGTGGGACTTGATGACTTCGATCGATCCTGACCGGCACAAATTCCGTGCTAAATCCGTAAGGCTGGCGGATAGGGATGGCACCCATAAAAAATCCCTCCGCGAGGGAGGGATTGGAGGGGATGTGTCGATGATGCTTAAGGCTGAGCGCCGTCTCGTAAGACAATCGGGCTCTCTTTTGCCGTTGGGACATCGCTATTCATCGCACGACGAATGACGAAGAATGCGGAAACCAGCATTGTGACCGCAACCAGCATGAAGAACCCACACAGCGCGGCATTGATCTGGTTACTGAAGACGATGGTTTCCATGTCTTTAATCGATTTGGCCGGTGCGATCAGCGTATTTTGTTCAATACCCGCCGCGAAGCGCTTCGCCTGAGCCAGAAAGCCGATGCTCGGTTTTTCATGGAAGATTTTCTGCCAACCCGCCGTCATCGACGTAATAAACAGCCAGACGGTTGGGACGATAGTCACCCACGCATAGCGCTGCTTCTTCATCTTAAACAATACCACGGTGCCGAGAATCAACGCCATCGAGGCCAGCATCTGGTTACCGATACCGAACAGCGGCCAGAGTGTATTGATCCCGCCCAGTGGATCGATCACGCCCTGATACACGAAGAATCCCCAGCCGGAAACGGCAACGGTCGTACCGGCCAGATTCCCCAGCCAGGAACGGCTGTTCGCTAATCTGGGAATCGCAATACCGACCAGATCCTGCACCATGAAACGACAGGCTCGCGTTCCGGCGTCAACCGCCGTCAGAATGAACAGTGCTTCAAACAGAATCGCGAAGTGATACCAGAATGCCATCATCGCTCGGCTGTTAAAGATTTCCGTGATGATGTAGGCCATACCCACCGCGAAGGTCGGTGCACCACCGGCGCGGGAAAGAATAGAGGCTTCGCCAACGTCATTGGCAATGGCACTCAATTCCTGCGGGGTAATCACAAACCCCCAGTTATTGATGGCTAACGAGGCGCTCTCAACCGTGGTGCCGATCAAGGCGGCGGGTGAGTTCATGGCGAAGTAGATACCCGGTTCGATAACCGAGGCACAAATCAGCGCCATAATCGCCACGAAGGATTCCATCAGCATCGCACCATAGCCGATGAAGCGGATGTGGCTCTCACGTTCAACCAGTTTCGGCGTGGTGCCGCTGGAAACCAGCGCGTGGAAGCCGGAAATCGCGCCGCAGGCGATGGTGATAAACAGGAAGGGGAACAGCGTACCGGAGAAGACCGGGCCGCTGCCGTCAATAAAACGAGAAACGGCAGGCATTTTCATTTCCGGCATCGCGAATACAATACCGAAGGCCAGCCCGACAATCACCCCGATTTTCAGGAACGTAGAGAGATAATCACGCGGTGCCAGCAGTAGCCAGACGGGCAGGACTGACGCCACGAAGCCGTAAATCACCAGTACCCAGGTGAGTGACGTCCCTTTTAGCGTGAAGAACGGCCCCCAGTAAGGGTGTACAGCGATGTTGCCGCCGTAGACAATCGCCAGCATCATCAGCACAAAGCCGATGATGGACACCTCAGCGATTTTGCCCGGACGTAAAAAGCGCATGTAAACGCCCATGAAGAGCGCGATAGGGATGGTGGCGGCAATCGTGAACAATCCCACGGACTTTCTGCCAGCGCCTTAACGACGACCAGCGCCAGCGCCGAGAGAATGATGATCATCACGCCCAGCGCACCGAGCATCGTGATAATACCCGCGAACGTGCCCAACTCCTGTTTTGCCATCTCACCCAGAGAACGACCGTCCCGGCGGGTTGAGATAAATAGCACCAGAAAATCCTGCACGGCACCCGCCAGCATCACGCCGACCAGAATCCAGATCGTACCGGGTAGGAAGCCCATCTGTGCGGCGAGAATCGGCCCGACCAGCGGCCCGGCCCCCGCGATGGCGGCAAAGTGGTGGCCGAACAGTACCCATTTATTGGTGGGAACGTAATCCAGACCGTCGTTATGACGCTCCGCTGGTGTCAGTCGGCGATCGTCGAGCTCAAACACTTTTTTGGCGATAAATAGGCTGTAAAACCGATAGGCGATGCTGTAACACGATACCGCAGCGATAACCAACCACACGGCATTGACGTGTTCACCGCGGCTTAGCGCCAGCGTGGCGAACGAAAAGGCGCCCGCCAGGCCGACTAGCAGCCAGATCACAATGCTCTTTACGTTACTCATAACAACGGCTCCTTCGTTATTCAGAAAAGGTATACCGTAATACTTCAAGCTGCATGTGCGTTGGCAATACTCGGCTCTCACCCTTCGGGCCAGCGCTGACGCTGTTCAAATCGGTTAAAACCGATTTGTCATGCGGTTTCTGCCTTCCTGCAACTCGAATTATTTGAGGTATATAGCGCGGGTGTTAATGCAATTTAACAATAGTGGGTTTAATGGCGAAGAGAAGGAAATGGATGAGAAAATGTGAGCGGACGTGAATTTCTATAAAGAAACTTAAAGCGTAAACAATGGCTAACGTGAGAGAGCGATAAAAATAAGTGCTGTAAAAACAAGATGGCCTTGCCGAGGAAAATTCAGAGAATGGCAGGGCCGATACGTTTAAGGCAGAACATTTCCGGCGGAACGGTAAATTTCGTACCATTCTTCGCGGCTGAGCGACAGGGTAGACGCCGCCGCGATGTCACGGATACGTTCTGGACTCATGGTGCCGATAATCACCTGCATCGCGGCAGGGTGACGCAAGATCCACGCGGTGGCGATCGCAGTATTGGTGACGCGGTGCTGCTCAGCGAGGCGATCAAGGGTAGCGTTCAGTTTGGGGAACTTCTCGTTATCGAGGAACACACCATCAAAAAAGCCGTACTGGAAAGGCGACCAGGCCTGAATTGTCATCGTATTCAGGCGGCTGTATTCCAGAATCGCGCCATCGTGATTCACCGATGCTGGATTCGTCATATTCACGTTAAATCCGGCATCAATCATGCCCGTGTGCATAATGCTGAACTGTAATTGGTTGGCGATAAGCGGCTGGCGTACGGACTGCTTCAGCAGCTCAATCTGCAACGGATTCTGATTACTGACGCCGAAATGGCGCACTTTTCCGCTGCTTTCCAGTTCATCAAAGGCGGCGGCGACTTCATCGGGTTCAAACAGCGTGTCCGGGCGGTGCAGCAGGAGCGTATCGAGATAGTCTGTTTTTAAACGTTGCAAGCTACCTTCGACGGACGTGATGATGTGCGCCTTCGAGAAGTCAAAAAAGCCCTGACGAATGCCACATTTGGATTGCAGAAAAATTGATTCTCGGCGGATGGCGGTTTTCTGTAAACCTGCGGCGAAAATCTCCTCCGACAAACCTGAGCCATAGATATCAGCGTGATCGAAGAAATCGATGCCTGCCTCGACGGAGGCATTGAGGATGTCAGCCGCTTCACTCGTGCTTTTCTTCGCCATTCGCATACAGCCCAACGCAATGTTGGAAGCCTGTATCGCGGATGTACCGATTGTTATTTTCTTCATCAGGAACACTCCTGTGATGAGGGTTGCACGTCCGCCGAGATGACTCGGCGGCATGGCACTTAGGCGGCAGGTTTCGCCACGATGCTGCGGGTTTCCAGACGAACTTCAGCAATGACGACGTCCAGTGTATCCCCCTGACGATAAACCACGTCGCCTTTCACTGACAGGGTGCCCATTTCCTGACTGCACACCAGTTCATCGCGTACGGCGTGGATAAAGGAGGACGGGATAAATGCCACTGCGCCGTTATCCAGCAGACGAACGCGCAGGCCACCGCGTGTGACGTCAATGATTTCCGCATTGAAGCGACTATCCGTACCGGCTTTATCTTTGAGGTAGCGGGCGTACAGCCAGTCGCCGACATCGCGCTCAGCCATACGATTAAGGCGGCGGCGTTCAGCCAACTGAACCGTGACGTCGTCCTGCGGTTTTTCCGCGACCTGTCCGGTGATAACCGCTTTCAACAAACGGTGGTTCACCATATCGCCGTATTTACGGATCGGCGAGGTCCAGGTGGCATAGGCTTCCAGCCCCAGACCGAAGTGCGGCCCCGGTGTGGTACTGACTTCCGCAAACGATTGGAAGCGGCGAATGCGGCTGTCCAGGAACTGCGTCGGCTGGGCATCCAGCTCGCGGCGCAGCGTACAGAAGCCTTCCAGCGTCAACAGCACTTGCGCATCGGCTTGAACGCCGTGGGTGTCCAGCACGGCAACCGCCTGTTCAATCGAGGCAGGATCGAAGCCGTTATGCACGTTGTAGATGCCGAAGCCCAGCTTATCGCGCAGCACAATGGCCGCACAGACGTTGGCGGCAATCATGGATTCTTCAACGATACGGTTGGCGATGCGGCGATGTTCAACCACGATATCCAACACGTCGCCTTTTTCACCCAGCAGGAAGCGGTAATCTGGGCGATCTTTAAATACCAGCGCATGGGTGGTGCGCCAGTCGCTGCGTGCTACACATAGGCGGTGCAGCAAACGAATTTGTTCGGCAATCGCGTCGTTTTGCGGCTGCCATTCTCCTTGATTTTCCAGCCAGTCAGAGACGTTGTCATACGCTAATTTGGCTTTGGATTCGATCCAAGCGGCAAAGAAGTGAATGTCGTCACCCAGCGCACCGTCGGCGGCAATCGTCACGCGACAGGCAAGAACAGGGCGACGCTCGTCCGGGCGTAGGGAACAGATATCGTCCGACAGCGGGCGCGGCAGCATCGGGATATTGAAGCCGGGCAGATAGTTGGTGAAGGCGCGCTGGCGTGCCATGTTGTCCAGCTCGCTACCCGCCGCGACATACGCGGTTGGATCGGCAATCGCGATGGTTAATTGCAGTGAACCATCACCGTTGTCCTTCACGTACAGCGCATCGTCCATATCTTCAGTGCTCGCGCTGTCGATAGTGACAAAGCTCAGTGCGGTGAGATCTTCACGGACGAGTTCGCCGTCATGGCGCTCAGTCGTTTCAACCTCTGGGGCTGAGCGCTCCAGATTATGGCGTGACAATGTCACCCACCACGGTACCAGTGGGTCATCGCCCGTGGTGATGTACTGCGTCAGTTCAGCATGAAATCCACGGTCGCCCTTCAACGGGTGACGGCGCATTTCGGCTACGGCCCAATCGCCTTCCTGAAAATCGTGTGTGACATCGCGCGCGGCGCGGCAAGGGATGGCATCTTTCAGCAACGGATGGTCAGGCGTAATGGATAAACGATCGTCTTTTTTATGGATGCGCCCAACAAATCGGGTAAGGAAGGGTTCGATCAGCGTTTCTGGCTCGACAATTTCCCGCTCTTTTTCCGTATGTAGGGTGGCGGTAATCCGGTCACCGTGCATCACTTTTTTCATGTGCGGAGGGGGAATGAAATAGCTTTTTTGTCCGTCAGCTTCAAGGAAGCCGAATCCTTTATCGGTACCTTTGACGACACCTTCAACACGCGGTGTCTGAGAGTGAAGTTGCTGTTTTAGCTGTGCAAGCAGCGGATTATCTTGAAACATAGCGTCCAGAAATACGGTTGTGAGTAGCCCAATTAGCAGTTCACAGTTTTACTCGAATCGGGTGCTGGCGGCAAGAATAATCGGGGGTGGCGTAGGCGCAGATCGGCAGCAGAAGCGCGGATAAACCCGAGTAAAGTCAACGCTGATTCGAATGCATCCACCTGCCGTGCACGCAATTGATCTCACGGCACGGCAGAGTAGTTGATGTGATGAATTGCCGCCTAGTGGACAGATTCTTAGGCGATACGCAGCAGAGACTCGGCTTGCGTACTACGACGAACGCTAACCGGCACGGATTTAGAGGTCGGCGTGTGCGTTTCATCCCCAAAGCTGGACAGCGGCACCAACGGGTTGGTTTCGGGATAATAGGCTGCCAGATTACCGCGCGGAATCGCGTAGCTCACCAGCTTGAAACCGTTGACGATGCGGGTAATGCCGTCGTTCCACAGGGTTTCTATATCGACCCGATCGCCGTCTTCCAGTCCCAGCGCGCTGATGTCATCCGGGTGCATGAATAGCACTTCCCGCTGCCCATACACGCCGCGATAGCGGTCATCCAGACCATAAATCGTGGTGTTGTACTGGTCGTGTGAACGCAGGGTTTGCAGAGTAAAAGGCACGTCGCTGCCTTGTAGCTGGGGAAACAGCGTGTCGGGCAGCGCGGCATGGCTGAATTGCGCTTTCCCGTTGAGGGTATTGAAGTGCAGTTCAGCGGCCGCGTTACCGAGATAGAATCCGCCCGGCAGGTCGCAGTTGGCATTGAAATCCGTAAAGCCGGGAACGGTTGCGGCGATATGGTCGCGGATACGTGAATAATCGTCCGCCAGCGCTAGCCAGTCGAGTTTTTCATGGCCAAGCACCGCATTGGCAATCCCCGCAACAATCGCCGTTTCCGAGCGCTGCAACGGCGAAAGGGGCTGCCCGACGCCCTGTGACGCGTGCACCATGCTGAAGGAGTCTTCGACGGTAATAAACTGCGCACCGCTAGCCTGCATATCGAGATCGGTACGGCCGAGCGTTGGCAGAATCAATGCATCGACGTTGCCGGTAATCAGATGGCTGCGGTTGAGCTTGGTACTGATGTGTACGGTCAGATCGCAGCGGCTGAGCGCTTCTTCGGTACGGGCCGAATCGGGTGCCGCGGCGGCGAGGTTACCGCCCAGCGCGATCAGCACTTTTATCTCGTCGCGCAGCATCGCTTCCAGCGCTTCTACCGTGTTGTGGCCTGCGGCATAAGGCGGCGTGAAGTCATAATGCGCTGCCAGACGATCGAGAAACGCGGCCGTCGGCTTCTCATCGATCCCCATGGTGCGATTGCCCTGCACATTACTATGACCGCGTACCGGACACAGCCCCGCGCCCGGTTTTCCCAATTGCCCGAACAGCAGTTGCAGGTTCACGATTTCCCGCACGGTGGCGACAGAGTGTTTGTGCTGGGTAATCCCCATCGCCCAGGTGCAAATCACACGCGGCGACTGCTGATAAATCGCTGCGACATAGCGTAATTGCGCTTCGCTCAGGCCGGACTGTTGTTCAATTTTCTGCCAGCTTGTGGCATCAACCACAGTAAGATAGTCGTCCACCTGCTGGGTATGCGTGGACAGGAAATCCTGATCGAATAAACCGGCTTCCCCGGCAGACAGGCGCTGGCGATGCGTTTCCAACAGGGCTTTTACCATGCCGCGCACGGCAGCCATATCGCCACCCAAATTGGGTTGCAGGTAGGTTTCGCTAATGGTGCCAGACAGCGGCGTGAGCAACTCCAGCGGATTCTGCGGATTGGCAAAACGCTCCAAACCGCGCTCGCGTAGCGTATTAAACGAGACGACGTGCGCGCCACGATCGGCGGCATGACGAAGGCTGTGCAGCATACGCGGGTGATTGGTGCCGGGGTTCTGCCCGAAGACGAAAATCGCGTCAGCGTGTTCGAAATCATCCAGCCGGATAGTGCCTTTACCCACGCCGATACTTTGTTTCAGACCGATTCCGCTAGCTTCATGGCACATGTTCGAGCAGTCAGGGAAATTGTTGGTGCCCAGCATGCGACCAAAAAGCTGATACAGATAAGACGCTTCATTGCTGGCACGGCCAGACGTATAAAGTTCCACCTGATTAGGGTGTGCCATGTTACCGATATGGTGAGCGATCAGCGCAAACGCGGCGTCCCAACTGATAGGGACATAGCGATCGCTGGCGCGGTCGTAACGCATCGGGTGGGTTAAGCGGCCCTGATACTCAAGGAAATAGTTGCTCTGCTGACGTAGCGTCGTGACGCTATGGGCGGCGAAAAAATCCAGATCGACCGCTTTGCGCGTCGCTTCCCAACTGACCGCTTTCGCGCCGTTTTCACAGAAGCTGAACGTGCTGCTGTTGTCATCACCCCAGGCACAGCCGGGGCAGTCAAATCCTTTCGATTTATTGACCCGCAACAAGTTTCGGATATTTTTCAGCGCTTGCTTGCTGTCGAGGACAAAGCGCGTGGTGGCTTCCAACGAGCCCCAGCCGCCAGCCGCATTGCGGTATGGCTTGATGGATGGTTTGAATTTCATATACGTTCCGCAGGTGATAATGTTTTTTTTATGTGAACAAAATTTTAAATATTTGCTCCTAAGGGAAGTTTAGGTGCCGCCAGCGATCGCGTCTAATCAAATGCGGCTATGGTGGGATAGAGGCGATTTATCGATGGTATACTCGGGACTTACCCACTACTGTGTCTGACGATCGAGCCTGACGATGGATATTAAGCAACTGCAATACCTGTGCAATCTGGAGAAAGAGCGCCATTTTGGCCGGGCAGCGGAAGCCAGTTTTGTTAGTCAGCCCACGCTCTCCATGCGGTTGAAAAATCTGGAGCGAGAGCTGGATCTGGCGTTAATCAATCGGGGTAATAATTTTGAAGGCTTCACAGCCGAAGGTGAGCGCGTGCTGGCCTGGGCGCGGGAAATCGTCTCGGTTTATCAGGGGTTAAAACTGGAAGTCGCATCGCTGAAACGTGGCGTGAGTGGTGTATTGCGCATCGGCGCGGTGCCGCAAAGCAGTATCGCGCTGTCGAGCCTACTGGCAGCGGTGAACAAGGTTTATCCGCAACTGGATTTTCAGATCTCGCTGTTCAGTGCGGATCAACTGCTGGAAGCGCTGAATGCGCATTCGGTGGATGTCGGTATCGGCTTTTTTGAATTTTCGACGCTACAGGAACTGCACTTTCAGGCGTCGCCGCTGAAGGAGCAGGGTGTTGATCTCTTATTCCATCCGCACCATTTTCCAAAACTGGTGGGAGAGACGCCACTGCCTCTCGATGCGCTTTCTGAGACCCCGCTCTGTCTGGCGGAAGCCAGCCGCTATTTCCGTCGCTATCTGGATAGCCATTTCCGTGAAATGGGCGTCTCGCCGTGGGTCAAGGTGGAAAGCGCTTCTGTCCTGCAACTGCTCCAAAGCACCTATGTCGGGCTTGGGTGCGGCATAGTCCCTCACGGCAGCCTGATCCCCGAAATGACGCCCGCGTTAACGCTACGGCCGCTGCAATTTCCGCCGATGCGCCGTCGTGCGGCTGTTGTTGTTGCCCAGGCTGGCAGAGCGACGCCGCTGGCGCAGAACTTCTTTGACGCGGCGCAGGTGTGGTTGCAGGCTTAGTCGATACGTTATGGTGACTTTGTTCAAAGAGATAGTGGGCGGAGAACTCGCCAATCAATCGGTGTGCGGGAATGCAGCGCTATGTGCAGACCTGGAGCGGCGATAACCGCACCAACGGGCAGACGCTACGCTACAACACCCGGATGGGAATAGGGATGAGCCTGTCCGGCTTGTTTAATGTTGGGCACGACGTCGGCGGGTTTTCGGGCGGCAAGCCGGACGCCGAACTTTTTGTGCGCTGGGTTCAAAACGGCGTGATGCACCCGCGCTTCACTATTCACTCCTGGAATGACGATCAGACGGTAAACGAACCGTGGATGTATCGTGCGGTAACGCCTGCGATACGCAGTGCCATTGCGCTGCGCTACCGTCTACTGCCGTATTTTTATACCTTGCTGCGATTGCGGGCTGTTGTTTGAGGACGATGGTGAGACGTGGCAATGGCGTGAAGGAAACGCGCTGTGGCTTCGCTGGGAAATCCGTGCGGATAGCCAGCGCATTGACGTGACGTTCACATCGGAAGGGCGAGCAGCGCCAGCTGTATATTAACGGTGTCCGCAGGGCGACCTATCAACACCAATAATCACCCTATTTCTATTGTTCTATACGCTAAATAATTCGAGTTACAGGAAGGCGGCAAAAAGAGGGAATCCCGATGAGCTTACTCAGGTAAGTGATTCGGGTGAGCGACAAATCTGCCAGAGGTGGATTTGAACGCTGCTTGCAGCGGCCCCAACGGGGTGAGGTACACGTAAGTGTACCGAGTAATGCAGCCAACGCACCTGCGGCTTGAAGTATGACGCGTATTTGCGCCTCGGTGTTATTACCGAGGCGTTTTTTGTTATGCAGAATATAAATAACATCCGATTAGTTATTTTAAGGATAAGAAGATGTTAATGAAGTGAATGGAATATTAAATATAAAAAAGAGTTGTGCCAATACCCCTAATAAAAGCAGATCTACAAAATAGTTTAAATACTAAGAAAACATTTTATAACATTAAAAAAAATAGATACTTGGTAAGTAATAAGTTCGCAAATTATCAGCCAGAAAAATTAATGATTAAAAGAAAAACATGGCTTTTTCGAACAAGATTTTATTTTAAGTGGAGTATTCATTATGAAGAATAGTCACCATGATTTATTTGCTGCTTTTACTCTCCCCAACGGCGTGACGCTGAAAAACCGTGTACTGATGGCACCGATGACCACCTGTAGCGGTTTTTACGATGGGAGCGTGACCAAAGAGCTGGTGGAATATTATCAGGCCAGAGCAGGCAGCATCGGCACCGTTATTGTGGAATGCTGTTTTATTGATGACAAAGGGTTGGCTTTTCCCGGCGCGATAGGGATAGACAACGACGACAAAATTGCCGGACTGACCAAAATAGCGACGGCGATTAAAGAAAAAGGGTCGACGGCGATCCTGCAAATTTATCACGGCGGCCGTATGGTCGAACCCCGTTTTATCGGTGGTGCGACGCCGGTTGCCCCGAGCGCGATTGCCGCGCCGCGTGCGGGAGCCATTGTTCCGGTTGCCCTGTCGGGCGATGAGGTTGACGCCATGATCGGCAAGTTTGGCGATGCCGTCCATCGCGCCATTCAGGCGGGTTTCGATGGTGTGGAAATTCACGGCGCGAATACCTACCTGATTCAGCAATTCTATTCTCCCCACTCTAATCAGCGCTCAGATAAATGGGGTGGCAGCCGTGACAAACGTGCCGCCTTCCCGCTGGCAGTGTTGGATATCACCCACGAAGTCGCGGATAAATACGCCGATCCTTCGTTTATCATCGGCTATCGTTTCTCGCCAGAAGAGATCGAAGAACCCGGCATTCATTTTGATGATTCGCTCTATCTGCTGGAAAAATTAGCGGCACGCGGGCTGGATTATGTCCACTTCTCTATGGGAAATATTCTGCGTTCATCGATTGTCGAAACAAACGATCCGACGCCGCTGATTAAAAAATATGTTGCCCGTCGTTCTGCGACATTAGCCGCGATTCCGGTAATTGGCGTGGGAGATATTGTCAACCAGGCAGATGCAGACGCGGCGTTAGAAAATGGTTATGACCTGATTGCCGTTGGCAGAGCCTGTATTGCTTATCCAGACTGGACGGATCGCATTGCCGAGCAGGAAAAACTTGAGCTTTATATTGCCAGCGATAAACGCGAAACATTAACGATTCCTGAACCGCTGTGGCGCTTTTCATTAGTTGAAGCCATGATTCGGGACGTGAATTTAACCGGTAAGAAATTTAAATCCGGCGCTTATCAGGAAAACGTTCAGGATGAAGGTGGCGAACTGCAAATTACCATCCATTTTGAGCAGAATAGGGTCGCCGACATTGCGTTGGATAATAGCGATATTGATGATTCACTGAAAATCAGTTTTGACATTATCCGTGAGCGCATTCTGGATACCAATAGCCCACACGTTGACGCCGTAACGGGCGCAACGGCGCAGAGTGAGGCGATTAAAAAGGCCGTCACCAAGGCGATGGTGAAATCCAGCAAAGACGCCATTATCGCCGATGGCGGTAACCCGGATGCGCGCCGCGAAGCGGACGTGGTGGTGATTGGCAGCGGCGGCGCAGGGCTGGCGGCGGCCATTCAGGCCAGCGAAGAGGGCGCGCGCGTTATCGTCATTGAAAAGATGCCAGTCATCGGCGGCAACACCATCAAAGCCTCTGCCGGTATGAACGCGGCGGGAACCATCTTCCAGCAAAATAGGGGCATCGAAGATAGCCACACGCTGTTCTATAACGAAACCCTGAAAAGCGGAAAGCAGAAGAATAACCCAGCGCTGGTGCAGTATTTTGTCGAGCACGCGTCTGGCGCGATTAACTGGTTGGCGCAGCACGACATCGAACTGAGCGATATCACCACGACGGGCGGCATGAGCGTTGACAGAACGCATCGCCCTGCCAATGGCGCAGCGGTGGGCGGCTATCTGGTCAGCGGGCTGATTAAGAACCTTAATAAATACAATATCGAGGTGCTGCTGGAAACGTCGGTGACCGAAATTGTGCAAGAGAAGGGCAAAGTGACCGCTGTTAGAGTCGTTAATGATGAGCACGAAGAGAGCCTGATTGCGACAAAAGCGGTGATTGTTGCCACGGGCGGTTTTAGTGCCAATCAGGCGATGGTGGAGTCATACCGCCCAGATCTGAAAGGCTTCGTCACCACCAACCACAAAGGCGCTACGGGTGGTGGTATTCGCCTGCTGGAACAGATCGGCGCGGATACGGTGGACATGGGCGAAATTCAAACCCATCCAACGGTTGAGCAGACCACCTCTTATCTGATCTCCGAATCTATTCGCGGCGGTGGAGCCATTCTGGTATCGCAGCGCGGAGAACGGTTCTTTAACGAAATGGAGACGCGGGATAACGTCTCGTCTGCCATCGTCAACCTGCCGGAAGAGTACGCGTACATCCTGTTCGATGAGCAGGTAAGAAACCGCAATCGGGCCGTTGAAGAGTATGTCGCACAAGGGCTGACCGTCAGCGCGGACAGCATCGCTGAACTGGCCGACACGCTCGACATGCCACAAGCGGCGCTGCACGCCTCGCTCGAACGTTACAATGCCTTTATTGCCGACAAACACGATGAAGATTTTGGCCGTACCACGGGGATGCGCGATCCGCTGAACCAGGCACCTTACTACGCGATTAAGGTAGCACCGGGCGTGCATCATACGATGGGCGGGGTGACCATTAACGAAAAAGCGGAAGTGCTGAATCGCCATAAAGAGACGATCTCTGGGGCTTATGCCGCAGGGGAAGTGGTTGGCGGTATTCACGGGGCGAACCGCATTGGTGGCAACGCTGTCGCGGATATTATTATCTTCGGTATTCAGGCGGGGATTCAGGCTGCGGCCTATGCGCGGGCACCGCGTCATTCTGGCGCATTCCCGACAAAGGCGCGCAAGGCAAAGTTCGCGAAAGCTGTGGTGAAAACGGCTGAAAATCAACCCATGCTGGTAGAAGAGTAAGTGAGAGAAGATAACGTGATAAAAGGGTAAGGCCGATGGCGGGCGTCTGAAAGGGCGCTCGCCATTGTCTGGTCGTTTCCTCTCTGTACCGCCATTCGATCATAGGAGTCACCGTATGCCTTCTGTCGATAACGCTTATGTCTACTCCGTTCATCTGATGGGCAGTCCCATCCTGCTCAAACTGTTCGTCCATGATGAAACCGCCGTCAGGCAGGTTTTTCAACGCATCAAGCAGCTCGAAGACCAGCTAACTGTTAATCGGGCGCAGTCGGAAGTCATGAGCATCAACCACGCGGCGGGGAACGATTATGTGTCGGTCAGCCCGGTTGTCTTTGAACTGATTAAGCGCGCCAGAGCGGTGAGCCTGATTGAAAACAGTGGCTTTAACGTGGCGATTGGCCCTGTCGTCAAGCTATGGAAAATCGGTTTTAGCGGCAGCACGGTACCTGATCAGGAATCGATACAGCAGGCGCTGGCATTAACGCACCCCGAGCGCATTATTCTCAGAGAGCAGGATCACGCCGTGTTGCTAGAAAGCGTCGGGATGGAGATCGATCTGGGCGCGATTGCGAAAGGCTATATTGCCGATATCGTTCGAGATGTTCTGCATCAACATGCTATTCAGGATGCGCTGATCAATCTAGGGGGAACGTGCTCGCTATTGGTAGCGCGTTGACGGATGAGCAAGGGCTATGGAGCGTCGGGTTACAGAAGCCTTTCGCGGATCGCGATAGCCTGCTGGGCATCATTAAGGTGAAGAATAAATCCGTGGTGACATCCGGCGTCTATGAACGATTTTTTACCGTGGATGACCGTATCTATCACCATATTCTCGATCCCCGGACGGGGTATCCGCTGGATAATGAACTGCACAGCGTCACCGTTATCTCGAACGACTCTCTCGACGGCGATATCTACACCACGCTGCTCTATGGCATGGGCGTGAGCGCGGGTATTGAGTTTCTACAACATCAACCGGACATTGAAGCCATCTTTGTGACGAAAAACCGAGATATTATTTTTTCTTCTCAGCGGCATTATGTGTTTGAATTGCTGGATCAGGATTATTCGGTGGCTTGACTATTCAGGACTACTGCCTATGTTGAAAATATATAAATACAACTTTATTGCGTTATGAATTTTTTTTGAATTATGTCTTTATCGAAAAACATCGGGCAGCGTTCAGTATCAAAGCCATGTATCGGGTGTTCCAGGTTGCCCGCAGTGGTTGGTATGTCTGGCGGTGTCGATGTCATCAGATTAACTCGTGTCAGCGGTTCCGGCTTGTCTGCGATGATGCCGTCAGGAAGGCATTCAATAACGCCAAAAAGCGTTACGGTGTCTTACGACTGGCTGATGAGCTACCGGAATATAACGTGACCCCCCTTGCTGCCAGCCTGCGTCGTCAAGGGCTAAGGGCAAAAGCCGCCCGAAAGTTCAGTCCCGTCAGCTACTGAGACCATGGCCTACCTGTGTCTGAAAATCTGCTGAAGCAGGATTTCATCGCCAGCGGCCCGAATCAAAAATGTGTAGGCGAGATCACTTATTTACGTACAGATGACGGCTGGTTGTATCTTGCCGTGGTCATTTACCTGTTATTGTTCACGGTGGTCAGTACCGTTCAGCAGATTATCAGGCCATGCTGAAAGGCCATAATCTACGAGGCAGTATGAACGCAAAGGGATGCTGTTACGACAATGCCTACGCGGAGAGCATTTTGCCAGTAGGGAAATAATGCGAACGGCGGTGTTTAATTATATCGCGTGCGATTACAATCGCTGGTTCTGGTTCTGGTTCTGGTTCTGGTTCTGGTTCTGGTTCTGGTTCTGGCACAGTGCATGTGGCGGTCTCAACTTGGAACAGTTTGAAAACCAAAACCTCGCTTAGGATTGTGTCCACTTTACGTGGGTAGGATCAATAATTTTTGGGCAAGGGGTTACTTTGCTGACACGGTTGGAGTGAACGAAGAAATTATAAGACGTTATGTGAGGCATCAGGATAAGAAGGACCAAGAATACGAACAGCAGATGGAGTTGTTACAGGATTAAAACGAACAAGGCTCCCTTCTAGGGAGCCCCACTTTAAATTCATCTCTTCAAAAGGTGGGTTTTTACTTTTCCAATGTTACACTTTTAGTTTGTCTCTTTACCGTGAATTAAAAAACCATTTTCAATTTTCATTACAATATCTGAATATTTAAAGGTGGATTCACGGTGGCTAATGTTTATTATTGTGGATAAAGGGAATTTTTTTCTAATATTATTCATTAATTTACGTTCGTTTTCTAAATCCAATGATGAAGTTATTTCGTCAAGTATTATCAATTTTGGCGATCTCAAAAATAGTCTTGCAAGCGATAAACGCTGCCTCTGTCCACCAGATAAAGTTTCACCATTATCTCCTAATTTTAACGATAGAATGTCATCGTTAATCATCGAAAACTCGGAAGAAAGGTTGGAAAGCTCAATAGCCTCAAGAAGTTGGTTTCTTGTTGCATTTGGGTTTGCAATT
Source organism: Pectobacterium odoriferum (assembly GCF_009931295.1). Classification (NCBI taxonomy): domain Bacteria; kingdom Pseudomonadati; phylum Pseudomonadota; class Gammaproteobacteria; order Enterobacterales; family Pectobacteriaceae; genus Pectobacterium; species Pectobacterium odoriferum. The sequence goes on from NZ_CP034938.1 coordinate 2,186,095, forward strand.
CTTAAGTTAAATTCAACGCTATCCATAAAAATATTATCATCTTGTGTTACATAATATTGTAATTCATTTAATATGTCTGGTGATATTTCTTTAACATCAATACCATCAATGAAAATTTTATTAGCATCAGGAGGTAAATTTAGTGTTATGAGATTTACAAGTGTTGTTTTTCCGGACCCACTTCTACCTGTTACGGTTACAAATTTTCCAGGTAGAATACTGAGTGTTACCTCATTTAGAATAAGATTATCTTCATAACTATGGGATAGGTTAACTATATCAAGTGAAACTGCAGTTCGAACTGTAGAGAAATCTTTGTAAGAAATTTTTCCACTATTTTTCATCCCATCAAAAAATGGACCGAGTGAAATAGTAGATTGTTTTATTTGGCTTAACATTGAACCTATATTGTCAAGTGGGGAGGATAGAAGAAATATATAGGATGAGATCATAACGAAATGACCAAGGCTAACTTCTCCATTAATAACTCTTAATAATGTAAATATAAATGTAAAACTGAAAAATAAAACATTAATTAAAGATGAAAAACCTATTAATAATGAGTTTTTTTTCCAGTATTTTTTTTGAATGATGACATCCTTGGATAAGTAATCGTTGTATCTTTTAAAATAAAAATCAAAACTATTACAAGATCTCGCAGCAGATATGTTCTTTACGCTGTCGGTGAGAAGGGCATATGCACGTATACCCGAATCCATGAGATCAGTTCGGGCTTTAATTATTTTTTTTGTAAATTTATGATTAAATACCATAAAGGAAATTATGTATATGAGAAACAGTGATGCAACTATAAAATCACCAGTAAATACTATTATAGTCAAACTGAAGAAAATTTGAAGAACAGGAGGGATGATATTAAAGACAAAATTGTTAATTAATGAATATAAATCGTTATTTATATTGTTCAATCTTTGAGCCATGCTTCCTGTGTTTTCCCCATTTTTTTTAATTTTATTTTTGTAATAAATATCTTTTAAGTAATAGTGGCTTACTGAGGACAAACAATTAACTCTCAACATGCTTTGCATATATAATGAAATAAAATTAACTGATTTTGTTAAAGATATTAATATAACATACCCTAATCCTAACCATACAATCACCCCCAGGTTTTGATCTGATAATGTTGTACTTTCGTTTAATTTATCTGTGAGTTTTGACATTATTACAGGTGTTAATGTTGCGGTTGTTATTGAAAGAAATGACAGTAATATAATAACAAGAAATGATACTTTAGATTTAATTGATAAAATCGATGATAAACCTTTTAGTATATTTATTAAGATTTTCATTTAACACCTTCTAAAATTTTCTTATAGAGAGTAAGTTTAATTAATCGTAAAATATTGTAATGATCGTGTTGTATGGAAATTTTAGAGTTATAATCAATGGATTCAATTAAACTATCATAGTTAACATTTATTTTATCTAAAAAATCTTTATTTTCATATAATATTTCTTTAAAGAATTTAACGTTTTTTACCATCAAGCTAAACAATAAAACAGACGAAGACCTTTTTTTCTTCTTATACAAAAGAGAACAATTATACTTTGACATAGCCTCCTCTCTTATGTTCGCTCTATCAAAATAACGGTTGAAAGTCAGTTCATATGGAAAATTTAGCTGATATGAAATTGTTTTATTAAATAAATATGGATATATGCATGACGATGAGTTATGTGATAAAAATTGGCTGCCAGAAATTAGTATAATTAAGTCTTTAATGTATTGATATCTAATTGTATTCTTATTTTCATTTTTTATCCAAGGATGAATGCAATCATTGATTATTGGCAGTTCGTCAATCCAGACAGGCGAGGGATTCGTGTCCCCTGTACGTGAGAAGGCATGAGCGAATATCTCGAAAAGACTACGGCCTTTCAGCATTGAAAGTTCGCGCGCTTTTATCAAGGCTAGAAAAGGTTTTAACCTTAGAATACAATCCTTCACAATTCTACTGGATGGATTTTGTACGAAGACACTGTCACCACCATGCCCTGAAATAAATAGACTAAGAGGAGATGCAGACTTTTTTATATATTCATTATTATTTATTGTTTCAATTTCGTTAATTTTTATATAATTTGGGCTGTTTATATTAGAATCTTTATTGAACGGATTAGATACAATAGAGATGTTATTACTTAAAATGTAATTACTAACATTGTATTTGTTACATAAATATTTGACATCTTCTATTTCTGAGTCGATTTCTTTTTCTTTCTCATATGGAGCTATATTATAGCATGTGAAATCAATTTCACTCTCTTTGAGTGAAAGAAATAAAACCGTAGAATCTAATCCGCCAGATAAAAAAAGATTAATATCACTGTGTTTTTTTGATATAATTTCTACTGCTTCTTTAATTATATCAGTTATAGATAATGATGTTTTTTCTGGAAAAAATGAATTAATTTCGATCCCTCCATTTTTGTTAAATTTATATACGGTCCCAGAATGCACCTTTTTTAATTTTTTATAAAATGTTAAGTCAGTTAAACCATCTTTATTATTAATAAAGTGGTTGCAATAATTAATATCGATTTCTGTTGATTTACTAGATTGTATTAGCATCCTATAGTCGGATGTGATAATACATTCCCCATCACTAACGAAATAAAAAATCTCCATACAACAATATAAACTTGTATAAATACTGACCGAGTCAGATATGTGTATAAAGCAAAAATATCCATTGCAGGATTTAAGGTCTTTTTCTATATTAGATAATGGATTATTAGTGAATACATAGTCAGAGATTTTTAGTGGGTTGTTATTTTTTTGCGCAATGCCAAAAAGTAAAAAACTTTCATTACCAATTGATATACTTTGACAATTATCCTTAATGAAGGACCAACCGTTGCAATAATTGTAAGAATGGCTATTATCTTCACTTTCATCCGTTTTAGTTATGTAGAACATAATCCCTCACTTTTTGTTTAGATAACTAGAATCACTGTTAATTTATCTCTAATGTCACATTCATCGTTTATGACCTTTCCATCGATCTCAACCCATGCATGGCTATAAAATGGTTGTGTTCTTATACCAACTACGACTACTGCAGCCATTCCATGATGAATGAGTCGCTTTGCAAGAAAATATGAGTACGTTAAGCAATTGCTTTTTTTTCTAAAAAATGGAAATATTATCTCAAGATGGGTTTTATATTTGTCAATTATATCAAAATTTAGTTCAGTATCCGATTTTTTTGACTCAAGTCTTACTTTATGTAAATCACAGATTATCCCTAAAAAACTTTTTTCCTCTGTTATATTTATGCATTGGAATAATCTAAAAAAGCTATATATTATATCAACATCTACAAGCCTTCTCACATCTGGAGAAGGCATAAACCAACGTTCCTCTAGGAATCCTGTATAATGTACATCACCACAACGCCTCTCACATATAAGGTAATTGTTAACTAATTCTAAATTTGTTTTATTAATTATATCTAGATAATTCGAGGCTGAGTTATAAATTTCTTTACCACCATCGTTTTCTTCTATAATATTAAACTCATCATTTATAATATCCAGAATAACGATGTCATTCTTATGCTTGGCAAGTCTTAACATTTAGCCTCCTTTCTGATAAATAAAAGGCCGCTTGAAAAATAAAACAGCCTTTATATGACAGCATGTCATTGGTTTTTTATATAATATATTGCATGTGTAACTTTAAAAATTAGCCATAACGATTACCTTGGCTTAAGTCTACAAAACCTGTACCTGACATCGCAATAAAGTATTCGGATATTGGGCCATCACCACCTTTGGTTATGACACTGGCTTTACCTTTAACTTTATGTAAAACCAATGAAGGTTCGACATGATTTTTATAATCTGAATCAACGTCCTTTTTTACTGCATGGTTATTTCTTTTCATGGTTATCTCCTTTTAACGCACTATATAAGGTGCGTTTTGACTATGTGGCATTTTTCAAAGGAAGTCAAATGAAAATCATTATCGTTAATGGTTTGTGATAATAAAATAACTAATACTTTCAGAATTAAATTCTTTTTTTAATAAAAGAATGCGCTCATTAAATGCAAAATAATTTTTTTTTATTTTTTCGATATTTTTTTTCAAAAACATACCATTTCCATGAATCAAAAGAATAATGATGGTGTGTCATAATCAGTGTGTATGTGTCCCTGTAAGTATCCAGCTTAACCGAGCCATTCACTTTTAGAGATCTTCCTACATATTGATTATGTTCCGTTGAGAAGATCGTTATGTGCAAAGCCCGATTTACCGAGCACCAGATCATCGCTGTGTTGAAGTCCGTTGAAGCCTGGCGTACCGTGAAAGACGTCTGCCGCGAAGCAGGGATATCTGAGGCCTCGTATTACAACTGGAAAGCGAAGTTTGGCGGTATGGAGGCGTCTGATATCAAAAAAATGAAAGGTCTGGAAGACGAAAACCGGCGACTGAAACAGATGTTTGCCGATCTGAGTTTGGAGTGCCGGGCACTCAAAGATGTTATCGAAAAAAGCTTTAAAACCAGCGATAAAGCGTGAACTCGTCAGTTACCTGACCGCGCAGTTTACGATGAGCATCCGCCAGGCATACAGGACGTTATCGCTGAGCAGGACGGTGTATTTTTACCAGCCCGACACCCGGCGTGATGAACCGGTAATTGAGGCTCTGACCGATATGGCTGAACGCTATCCACGATACGGCTTCAAGAAGTTGTTCCAGAAGCGACGCAGGCAGAGACATGCATGGAATCATAAACGCGTTCATCGTATTTATTGCTAACTAAAAATGCGCTCTTTTCTAAGAGCGCATTTTTGTCAAAAACGGTTTACCGTGATGACTTATTTCAGTTCCAGCTCGTTCATTGCGGCGATGCTGAAACCGCCGTCAACGTGCAGGACTTCACCGGAGATACCGGCAGCCAGATCGGAACACAGGAACGCAGCAGAGTTGCCCACATCTTCAATGGTAACGACACGGCGGATTGGCGTAACGGCTTCGCAATGAGACAGCATTTTCTTGAAGTCTTTGATGCCGGAGGCAGCCAATGTACGAATCGGGCCCGCAGAGATGGCGTTGACGCGCACGCCCTGAGCACCCATGGCGTTCGCCATGTAACGTACGTTCGCTTCCAGAGACGCTTTTGCCAGACCCATCACGTTGTAGTTAGGGATAGCACGCTCAGCACCCAGGTAGGACAGGGTAACCAGCGCAGAGTTCGGGTTCAGCATCTTACGGCAGGCTTTCGCCATCGCGACGAAGCTGTAAGAGCTGATATCGTGAGAAATGCTGAAACCTTCACGGGTAACGGCATCAACGTAGTCACCGTCCAGTTGGTCGCCCGGTGCGTAAGCAATAGAATGCACGAAGCCATCAAAGTTCGGCCATACGTTAGCCAGTTCGGTAAACAGTGCTTCGATGCTGGCATCTTCAGCGACATCACACGGCAGAACGATGCTGGAACCCAGTTCGCTGGCAAAGCCTTCAACGCGTGCTTTCAATTTGTCGTTCTGATACGTGAAGGCCAGTTCGGCACCTTCGCGCTGCATTGCTTGTGCAATACCGTAGGCAATAGAACGGTTGCTGGCAACACCTGTTACCAGAATGCGCTTACCGGTAAGAAAACCCATAGCAGTAATCCTTGTGATCATTGTTGCTGCGATCGCCACTTCTGTGCCCGTAAACGTACGCGGCAAGTGACGACCGAGATGAATAAACCGCGCAATTCTACCATGTTGGGGACGGTAGGGGTACTCCGAGCAGTATCCCCCTTTTTCCACAGCCCTGTGGCTGTCGCGGGGATACCGCCGTGGTGCGCGGAGATTAACGTTGTGCGCCGTCGCGTCGCCAGGCATCGGCGCTGAGCGCTTCGCCGAAGTGGCTGGCAATCAAACGTTTCGTCAGGTCATGTAGCGGGGCGGACAACACATCGGCGGTACTGCCGCGTTCGACCACTTCGCCTGCTTGCATCACCAGAATCTGGTCGCTGATGTGCTTCATCATGCCCAGATGCTGCGTCACGTAAATATAAGAGATACCGTGCTTTTCCTGTAACTCCAGCATCAGATTGATAATCTGTGACCGCATAGACATATCCAGTGACGCCAGCGCCTCATCGGCGACAATCACTTTCGGTTGCAGGATCAGCGCACGCGCCAGACCGACACGCTGTTTTTGCCCCGGCGCGAGCGCATGCGGGTAGTAATAGGCGTGATCGGGACGTAGCCCGACCTGATGCAGCGCCTGATTAATCGCTCTTTCACGCGCTTCGGCGCTGAGATCGGTATTCAGTCGCAGTGGGACATCCAGCAGTTGCCCGATGCGCTGGCGCGGATTGAGCGCATTGCTCGCATCCTGAAAGATCATGCGGATGCGCTGGCTGCGGTAGCGGTAATCGCCGTAGTGCAGCGGGTGATCGTCAATAACCAGCTCGCCGGACGTCGGGGCAATCATGCCTGACAGCATTTTAGCCAGCGTTGATTTCCCTGATCCATTCTCGCCGATGATGGCGAGCGTTTGCCGCTCACGTAGCGTAAAGCTGACGGATTTTACCGCCTCAACATGCTGACGACGAAACAGCCCGGTCCGGTAGCGGAACGTCTTGGTCAGGTTGCGGGCTTCAAGCAGCATCTCAACCATTACGGTTCCTCCATGTTGAGCGGAAAGTGGCAGGCATATAAGTGGTTCTTAATGGAGAGCAGCGGCGGCGTTTGCATACACTGCTTTTGTGAATAAGGGCAGCGCGGGCCAAGTCGGCAACCAATGGGCAAGTGTTCCAGCGAAGGAATCGCGCCGTTCAGGGTGTTCAGCCGGCTTTTGTGCGGCAGTGAGCGACCGAAATCGGGCATTGCGCGAATCAGCGCCTGCGTATAAGGATGATGCGGCGCGGTGATCAAATCTTCACTGGTGGCGCTTTCCACCGTTTGACCGCAATAGAGCACGTTAATCCGATCAGCCCATTTGCTCATGGTTTGCAGGTCATGGCTGATCAGCAGAATCGTGGTGTTATTGTTCTGGTTCAGGCGCGACAGCAGGCGGAAAATCTGTGCCTGCGTGGTCGATTCCATGGCGTTGGTTGGTTCATCGGCAATCAGCAGACGCGGCTGATTTGCCAGCGCGATAGCTATCATCACTTTCTGGCACTCGCCGTCGCTCAGCTCATAGGGATAGCTGCCCATAATGTCTTTGTGATCTTTAATCCCGACGCGGTGCAGCAGTTCGATCGCGCGGCGCTTGCGCCAGTTAAATCGCTGCCACCAGCGACCTTTATACGTCCAGTTGGGAATCGCCTGTACCAACTGCCGACCTACACTTTCGGACGGATCGAGACAGGATTGCGGCTCCTGGAAAATCATGGAGACGTTATGGCCGACCAGCTTACGTCGCTCGCGCGACGACAGTTGCAGCAGGTCGATGTCATCGAAGCGGAAGCGATCGGCGGTTACGCGCCAGTTCTCTTTGGTGATCCCGCAGATGGCTTTAGCAATCAGGCTTTTACCGGATCCGGATTCGCCCACCAGCCCGCGAATTTCGCCTTCGCTCAGCGTCATACTGACGCGGTCAACGGCTTTTACCGCGCCGTCGGGAGTCAGAAATTCAATCGTCAGGTTACGGATATCAAGTAATGGCATAGGGAGTCGTTGCCTCTTATTCCGTTTCCGCGACGAGCGCGCGGCGGATGCCGTCGCCCAGCAGGTTGACGATTAACACGCTCAGCGCGATAGCCGCGCCGGGCAGCATCACGGTCCACGGTGCGGCATAAACCAGCTCCAGCGAGTTGCCAAGCAGGGCACCCCATTCGGTGGTCGGCAACTGCGCGCCCAAATCGAGAAAGCCCAGCGCCGCGATATCCAGAATGGCGATCGACAACGCGCGGGTAAATTCGGAAACCAGCAGCGCGGCGATGTTGGGCAGCACGACGTACCAGACCAAATAAAACGTGGAAGCGCCGTCGAGGCGAGCCGCGATCACATACTCTTTATCCATTTCATCGTGTACGGCGTTGTAGATGGTGCGCACCATACGGGGCAACAGCGCCAGCCAGACGGCGAGCATGGCATGTTCGAGCTTAGGGCCGATAAAAGCGATGACCACAATCGCCAGCAGCAGCGACGGAATGGACAGCAGCGTATCCAGAATATGGTTGAGCATCGCAGAGCGAAGCCCACGCGTGACGCCTGCAAAAACGCCCAGCACGATGCCGCACAGTGCTGCTGCGTAGGTGACGATGAGCGACGCGCCGACGGTTGGTGCTGCTCCGCTTAGCAGGCGGCTTAGCTGGTCGCGACCTAAATCGTCGGTGCCAAGAAAGAACGAGACTTCACCGTAGTGTGACCAAGAGGGGGGCAGCAATTGATAGCCCAAAAATTGCTGGTCAACTTCATAAGGCGCGAGAAATTTTCCGAACAGGCACAGGCCGATCAGGATCAGAAAGCCATATAGCCCGATCATCGCCAGCATATCCTGATGGAAGGCCCGCCAGGTATCGCCTAGTCGGCTAGGCAGCCGCTTTTCGCTATAAACGTTATCGAAGGGCATACCATTCCTTGTGTTTTAACGGATTTGCCATGGCACCCCAAATATCGGACAGGATGTTGACCGTGATGACCATCGCGCCAACCACCATCACGCCCGCAGAAATGGCCGCGTAATCCTGTTGGCGAATGGCGTTCACCAGCCAGCGACCCACGCCCGGCCAGTTAAAGACCACTTCGGTAATCATCGTCAGCGTCAGCATGGTGGAAAATTGTAATCCCAGTTTGGGAATAATCGGCGGTAGCGCGTTATGAATCAGGTGGCGGCGAATGATCGTAAAGCGTGATAGCCCACGCGTTGCCGCTGCCTTAATGTAATTTTTGCTGATGATTTCTGTGGTACTGACGCGCATCAGGCGAATCACTTCGGTGGTCGGCCCGACGGCCAGCACGGTAATCGGCAGAATCAGGTGGCGGATGGCACTGGCGATCATTTCGCCGCGATGTGGCGAATCTGACAGCCAGGCGTCAATTAGCGCAAACCCAGTGACGGTTTTCACCTGATAGAGCAGGTCGAAACGGCCTGAAACCGGCAGCCAGCCGAGGTGCAGCGAGAAGAAGAGCGTCAGCAGCAGTGCCAGCCAGAACACCGGCAGGGAAAAACCGATGAGCGCCAGTGTGCTAATCACAATGTCCGCGCCGCGATTCTGCATTACGCCGGCGGTAATCCCCAGTGGAATGCCGACCAGCAGCGAGAGCGCAAACGCCAGCAGACAAAGTTCGATCGTGGCCGGGAACACTTCTTTCAGCAATTCGCTGATGGCCTGTCCGTTAATACTAGAGCGACCGAAATCTCCCTGAAGCAGGCTGGTGAGATAAAAGTGATAGGCATCAAACAGTGCCGCGCCGTTGAGCGGGGCGTTGGGCGTGTAGTAACTGAGGCTAAAGCCAACCAGCGTCAGCAGTGACAAGGTCACTATCAGTAACACCAGACGTCGCAAGGTAAAGATAATCACGGCTGTGCTTCCTCCACGGTTTCCGGTGCAGAAGGCTTCTGCTGCGCCTGTTGCTCCTCGCGGAAGACGCCCGCGAACGAGGCATTGCCGAACGGACTCAATACCAGCCCTTTCATGTCATAGCGGTAGGCCAGCAGCCGTAATGACGACGCCAGCGGCAGAACGGGTAACTGTTCTGCCAGAATACGCTGTGCCTGCTGATAATAGTCAATCCGCTTAGAAAGCTGCTGTGACGAGAGCGCGTTTTGCAGTACTTCATCAAAAGTAGGATCGCACCAGTGCGCGTAGTTGCTCTGGGAGCGAATCGCCGCGCAGCTTAACAGTGGTCGGAAAAAACTGTCCGGGTCGTTACTGTCCGTTGCCCATCCCGCCAGCGTTAAATCGTGGCTAAGTTCCATCAGCCGCGCTTCCTGAAAACGGCCTTCCACCGGAATGATGGTCACGGTGACGCCAATTTGCGCCAGATCGGCCTGTATCAGCTCTGCCGTTTTCAGCGGACTGGGATTGTAGGACTGTGACGCGCTGGGTACCCACAGGCGCAGGTTTAGGTTAGTCAGTCCCAGTTCCTGCAAAATTTGCCGCGCTTTCTGCGGGTTATATTCCGTAATCTGCGATTCATTGTCGTACGCCCACGACGCGCGGGGCAAAATAGACGCCGCCGTTTCCGCCGTGCCGTAATAGATCGACTGCATCAGCCTGTCGTTATTGATCGCCAGTGCGATGGCTTCCCGCACGCGGCGGTCGTCCAACGGCGGTTTACGCACGTTGAAGGCCAGATAGGCGACGTTCATGCCGGGGCGTAGCGAAAGACGCAGACGCGGGTCGTTACGCAGGATCGTTAACTGGCTCGCCGCTGGGTAGGCGAGGACATCACATTCGCCCGTCAACAGCTTGGATAAGCGACCCGTACCGCCGGAGCCGAGATCGACAACCACTTGCCGCATGCGTGGCAGGCCGCGCCAATAATCACTGTTGCGCGTCAGCCGGATATATTGCCCGTTGCGGTATTCATTGAGCAGATAAGGGCCGGTGCCAACTGGTTCGCGATCCAGCAGCTCTTTCTTATCTTCTTTTGCCAGACGTTGTGCGTATTCAGCGGACAGAATCGGCGCGTAGTGCGTGGCCAGATGCCAGAGGAAAGAGGCATCTGGGCTGTTGAGGCGGATCTCAATGCTGTATTCGCCCAGCTTGCGGATGCTTTGCACCGAATCGGCGAATTGCAGGCTGTCGAAGTAGGGATATTCACCGCCGTTGACATCATGATACGGGTGCTTTTCGTCCAGCATGCGCTGGAAGCTGAATATCACGTCGTCAGCGTTCATATTGCGGGTTGGGCTGAACCAAGCGGTGTGCTGAAACGGCACATCGCGGCGCAGGTAGAAACGGTATGTCGAACCGTTGTCCAAGACTTCCCAACGCTGAGCCAGTTCTGGCATCAGACGATAGGTATAAGGATCGACGTCCAACAGGCGATCGTAAAGCTGGGCTGCCAGCGTATCAATCGTGACGCCACTGCGCGACATCTGCGGGTTAAACGTGTTCAGGACATCATTGACACAATAGACAAAACCGCTCTGGCGAATATTTTCCAGCGGAGCAGGCGGCGTTGGCACGGACGGTGGTGCGGCCAGTGCAGGCAAAGCCAGCCAGGTGAATGCCAATGCGAAACAGGTTTTTCCGAACATACGGGATTTTTCAGTCAATACGGTTATACACAGAGTGTATCGTACTCTTGGCATCCTCCCCACTCTTGTTGCGAGTGTCTGGCGACTTTCCAACCGCTTAAGGCATCAGATGTGTCAGTGGAGAGGTTATTGGCAGAAATAATCGTATTCTGAACGGCATTTTTTCTGTGGATTGCGATTACAGGAACCCTATAGTCAGTATGGTAATGAGAAAAATTCTCAACAAAGTACTTTACAGATGATACTGATAACTATTATCATCACTTCGCACTTCGGAAGTGGCTTCTCGCAGGCACTGAAGGAGAGCACGACATTGCTCACATTGCTTCCAGTATTATTTTAGCCAGCCGACGTGCTGGCTTTTTTTTGTCTGAACAATAATGACCTTGCCATATACTTACCTTGCTTTTTATTTACATATGAATAATTAATAAAATCAATATGGTTGGGATATGTCCTAAATTGTTTGCGGGAACATAAATCTCCCTTATCATGCCTATACCCAAGATCATGGGTTCACAATGGAGATAAGGAATATGTGGATGAGAAGGAATCAAATCGTCAGGAAATTGACGTTAGGTGTGGTAACAACGGTGCTGGGAATGTCACTCAGTTTTTCAGCATTATCCGCCACGCCAGTAGAAACGCATGGTCAGCTGTCCATCGAAAACGGGCGGCTGGTGGATGAACAGGGGAAAAGGGTGCAACTGAGAGGGGTCAGTTCGCACGGGTTGCAGTGGTTTGGTGACTATGTCAATAAAGATTCCATGAAGTGGCTGCGTGATGACTGGGGGATTAACGTATTCCGCGTCGCCATGTACACGGCGGCGGATGGCTATATTTCCAATCCCTCCCTCGCCAATAAGGTAAAAGAGGCCGTTGCGGCGGCGCAAAGCCTCGGTGTTTACATCATCATCGACTGGCATATCTTGTCGGATAACGATCCCAATATTTATAAAGCACAGGCAAAAACCTTCTTTGCCGAAATGGCTGGGCTGTATGGCAGCTCGCCGAACGTGATTTATGAAATCGCCAATGAGCCAAACGGTGGCGTGACATGGAACGGGCAGATTCGGCCTTATGCGCTGGAAGTGACTGACACCATCCGTAGCAAAGATCCCGATAACCTCATCATCGTCGGTACGGGCACCTGGAGTCAGGATATCCACGATGCAGCGGATAATCAGCTGCCCGATCCGAATACGATGTACGCGCTGCATTTCTATGCGGGTACGCACGGGCAGTTCCTGCGCGACCGCATTGATTATGCACAAAGTCGCGGCGCGGCGATTTTCGTCAGCGAGTGGGGCACCAGCGATGCGTCCGGCAACGGCGGGCCGTTCCTGCCAGAATCGCAGACCTGGATCGATTTCCTGAATAACCGTGGCGTAAGCTGGGTGAACTGGTCGCTTACCGATAAGTCAGAGGCGTCCGCCGCGCTGGCACCGGGGGCGAGCAAATCAGGCGGCTGGACGGAGCAGAATCTGTCGACGTCAGGGAAATTTGTCAGAGAGCAGATTCGTGCAGGTGCGGATCTGAGTAATGGCGATACGCCGACTACCCCGACTACCCCGACCACACCAACGGAACCGACCAACCCGGGTAACGGAACAACGGGTGACGTCGTGCTGCAATATCGCAATGTGGATAACAACCCGTCCGATGATGCGATTCGTATGGCCGTCAACATCAAAAATACCGGAAGTACGCCGATCAAACTGAGCGATCTGCAAGTGCGTTACTACTTCCATGATGATGGCAAACCCGGCGCGAACCTCTTTGTTGACTGGGCAAACGTCGGCCCTAATAACATCGTGACCAGCACGGGGACGCCAGCCGCCAGCACTGATAAGGCTAATCGCTATGTTCTGGTGACCTTCAGCAGCGGAGCCGGTTCCCTTCAGCCGGGCGCTGAAACCGGTGAAGTGCAGGTGCGTATCCACGCGGGTGACTGGAGCAACGTGAATGAAACGAATGACTATTCATACGGCGCTAACGTCACGAGCTACGCTAACTGGGATAAGATCACCGTGCACGATAAAGGCACGTTGGTATGGGGTGTGGAGCCGTAATCGCGAGCTGTTAACCTATTAATCCATTTACTCTGCGGGCGTTAATTCGCCCGCATTTTCTTTCCCGCTTCTTACTCATTCACCACAATATCGTGTTTCTTCAGCAACCCACGCAGTTGGTGATAGGTTAATCCCAGCAGCTCAGCGGCTTTACGCTGGTTAAATTTTGCCTGACTCAGCGCTCGCTCGATTAAACCTTTCTCTTGCTCCAGCAGCCACGGTTTCATCTCCAGCGGTAAATCCGGCTGACCTGATGCGGTATGTGATTTTTCCTGCACGGCGGTCGTCCGACGGAAGGGGTTCAGAATGATATTATCAAGAGGCTGTTCACTGTCGCCGTGACGATAGACTGAGCGTTCAACTACGTTTTTCAGCTCGCGAATATTGCCCGGCCAGCCATAATTCAGCAGCGTCTCGCGTGCGGCTGGCGTAAAACCGGGAAAGAGCGGCAGATGCAATTCGCGACACATCTGAATCGCAAAGTGATCCGCCAGCAGCATGATGTCCTGCTGGCGTTCCCGCAGCGGCGGGAGCTGGACAACGTCAAAGGCCAAACGATCGAGCAGGTCCGCACGGAATTTACCGCTGGCGGCAAGCGCAGGCAGATCGTCATTGGTCGCACACACCAGACGTACATCAACCTGTAGCTGATCTCTGCCGCCGACGCGCTCCAGCATGCCGTATTCGATCACTCGCAGTAATTTTTCCTGCACCAGCATCGGCGCGGTAGCCAATTCATCCAAAAACAACGTTCCACCGTCGGCGCGTTCGAAACGTCCGAGGTGACGCTTCTGTGCGCCGGTAAAGGCACCGGCTTCATGACCAAACAGCTCGGAATCAAGCAAATTTTCGTTGAGTGCCGCGCAATTCAGCGAAATGAACGGCCCTTGCCAACGCGGGGAAAGGTAATGCAGACGGCTGGCGATCAGCTCCTTACCGGTACCGCGTTCGCCAATCACCAGCACGGGCTTATTCAACTGTGCCAACTGCGACACCTGTTCCAGTACCTCCAGAAAGCTGTTGGCTTCGCCGAGCAGGTTCTCTTTTTCCTGAAGCATGATGTTCCACCGTGTTATTTTTACTAACTGTTAGCGTATTTGACTAATCTAACGGAAAGGGAAAAATAGTCAAAATTATCTATTCTTTTATTTTCAGTAATTTAAGTGAAATTAAAAGTTGGCATGCTTATTGATATACCTATAGGGAGATCGCGACTGGCTCGGCTGGTCCCGGTGATAAATCAGGCGTAATCAGACGCTGGAAATCATGAAGAGGATGTAATTATGGGTATTTTTTCTCGTTTTGCCGACATCGTGAACGCCAACATCAATTCATTGCTGGATAAAGCTGAAGATCCGCAGAAATTGGTGCGGCTGATGATTCAGGAAATGGAAGATACGCTGGTTGAAGTACGTTCAACCTCGGCGCGGGCGCTGGCAGAAAAGAAACAGATTGCCCGCCGTATTGAACAAGCGCACGGTCAGCAAGATCAGTGGCAGGAAAAAGCCGAGCTGGCGCTACGCAAAGATAAAGACGATCTGGCTCGCGCGGCGCTGATTGAAAAGCAGAAGCTGACTGACCTGATCGCGGTATTGCAGCATGAAGCCGAAAGCGTGGATGAAACGCTGGAGCGCATGAAGCGTGAAATCGGTGAGCTGGAAAACAAATTAAGCGAAACGCGCGCTCGCCAGCAGGCGCTGACGCTGCGCCACCAGGCTGCGGCATCATCGCGTGATGTGCGTCGCCAGTTGGATAGCGGTAAACTGGACGAAGCGATGGCGCGTTTCGATCAGTTCGAACGTCGTATCGACACGATGGAAGCGGAAGCGGAAAGCCACGGGCTGGGGAAACAAAAATCGCTGGATCAGCAGTTTGCCGAGCTGAAGGCGGACGATGAAATCAGCGCGCAGCTGGCGGCACTTAAAGCTAAAGTTAAGCCAGCAGAGTAATAAAGCGTAAACGCCATCGGATGGCTGTCGTGAGAAAACGGCAGCCGCCATAGGGCGTGTAAATAATAACTAAGGAGACACAATGAGTGCGTTGTTTCTTGCCATTCCGCTGACCATTTTCATGTTGTTTGTGGCACCGATATGGCTTTGGCTACATTACAGTCAGCGTAAAAACAGTGCTCAACTGGGACAAAACGATATACAACGTCTGACGCGTTTAACGGAAGAGTCTACTCGTATGCGCGAGCGTATCAGAGCGCTGGAAGACATTCTGGATGCAGAACACCCGGACTGGAGAAAATCGTAATGAAAAATACGTGGTCAGGTAAAAAATTATACCGTTTGCCGGAAGAAGGTATGCTGAAGGGGGTTTGCGCTGGTTTAGCACGTTATTTTGACGTGCCAGTGAAGCTCGTACGGCTGATTACGGTGCTGTCGATATTTTTCGGCCTGTTCTTTTTCACCGTGGTGGCTTACATCATCCTGACTTTTATGCTCGATCCGGCTCCAGCGGGAATGGAATTTGAGGATGAAAAGACGGCTCGTACCCCTAGCCAATTGCTAAATGAGGCGGACGCGACGTTGCAGGCCAGCGAACAGCGCCTGCGCAACATTGAACGCTATGTCACCTCGGATACGTTTGGCGTCCAGAACCGCTTTCGTCACCTGTAATTGGTCATCGGTCATACGCTTTCGCAGACATTATCCACCGTACGACTGGGGTCGAAGGTGGATAATGTCGCGCTGTTTTTTCGCTGCAATCTCTATGATCCGATCCCACTGTGCATCGGATGCCAGCCATTTCCTTCTTTCGTGCTGTAGCGAACATTCTGTAGAGGGACAAGTTTCCACTGATCATGGCTGTCCTTCACCATCTCGCTGGCCTGTACGCGGCACTGGTAGTGCAAGGTATCGGTCTCCAACTGGAATTCATATTTTTTGCCTTTTTCCGGAATAAAGCGGGTGGTAATAAGGCAGGTGTATTTGCTTTCAACATAAACGTTGATAATCGCTGTTTCAACACCAGGCACTAATGGTGTTTCGTAGTAGTCAATATCGTATTTCTCTCCAGATACTTTCGGCATTCCGCGATCCTGGGTATTCTGTAAAACCCATTCACTGGAACGAATAAGACCGCCAGTGCGTTTGCCGTTTAACGTCTGGTAAATACTCGTCTGTTCTGTGTTATCTACGATACGTACCCACGGGGAGTTATTGGTTTCATGGGGGGGGAATGAAAAAAGAGTTGTTTGGCATAATAGAACAGCCTGAAGAGAGCAGTGCTATCATTGCCAGATTATTTCGCAGTAACTTTTTCACTTGTTTCATTCCTAATCGGTTTGAAAAGTAATGGGTATTTTACAGTAACGCTGCGCTCAGATTTTAGTCTTAAAATCTCCCCACCAGAGATGGGGAGTGCAATATAATAAAGGTGCCATTATTTTAATTAGCGTATTTCGTTATCATTTAATTGGTTGTAAAGAAATCGCTATTTCCAGCACGATATCAGAATAGCATTTATCGCCATTGGCTGATGTCCTCTTAAGTTCATCAAGTGCATAAACGATATCCACCCTGGCTCCCGGGCGGAATAGCTTTTTATCTTCATCATCGATATGGCTATAAATGCTTTCTTCAATGACAGAGCCATCATCCAGCCGCAAACTGAAACAGTTATCTACCGGAGAGGGATCTTGTCCTGCCACATAGGTTCTTGTGATCGTGCCAGATCGGTGCAGTAAACGCATTTTTCCCTGTTCAATGCTACTCCACCACTCTTTGGAACCAAAAAGACCATGTGTCCCTTTGAGTCCCATAAACGGTTTCGATTGATCCAGCGTTAATCGTTGCACCTGCATGACATATTCAGGGTTAGATTTAAGCTCGGTTGAAAGAAGATAAACAAACTTCATCAGAACAGGGCTGTCACGCAGTTGTAATATCATGATGAAACCTTTTTATGATTTTATGCGCAATGGGAAGTGAACTGTAATCTATGGCTTTTCGCGATGCATTCTGGGAAATAGATCGTTGATTTTGTGATTATCAATCCACTGTTCAACCTGTTGTCTGTTCTGAATATGGCTGAATTTTGATGCAGGATAGAGATAAGAAGTTGTATTTCTTCCCTTATTTCTCGAGTAAAAACTAAACATCTGTGATTCTTCCCATAAGTAATCATTTAGTTGATCGAGTAATGATTCAGCATCAGCGATTGCAAGAAGGGCATCAGGTAAATTGCCAAAGCAGTTATTTACCATAACGGCGATTCTGCCGTGTTTGTCCATCGCAAACCAAGTGAAAACGGTGCCAAATTCAGGCACCTAGTTTTTATCCAGTACAACTATGCTTTGATATTTAAAAATTAAATGCCACTGTGCATCGGATGCCAGCCACTGTCTGCCTTAGCTGTGTAACGTACCGTATTTAATGGCTTCAACTGCCACATACCATTACTGTCTTTCACGATTTCACTGGCATGAACGCGACAGCGGAACCGCAATGTATCGGTTTCCAGTTGGAACTGATAAAGCTTCCCTTCTTCCGGCGTGAAATAAGTATCCACAAGGCAGGTATGCTTACCTTCAACGTAAACATTGACGACTTCGGTTTCTGCACCTGCAATGAGTTGCGTTTCGTAGTAGTCAATATTGTATTTCTCTCCGGCAACTTTTGGCATCCCCCGATCCACTGTATTCTGTAATACCCACTCACTGGAGCGTATTAGTCCACCTTTGCTTTCACCATTGAGCATTTGATAAAGGCTGGTTTGCTCAGTGTTATCGACAATCCTCAGCCATGGGGCATGAGCACTTTGAGGTGGGGGGACGAAAAAAGTATGGTCTGGAATAAAGGCACAGCCTGCAGCGGTCAGAATGACCGCTGCGTTCGCAGAACGCAGCAACCGTTTCACCGTTTATCTCCTTTACTGTATTCCATGCGCATATGTATCCAGACACCCAGGCCAATGACTGGCCCTGAAGCGATGCCAATTCGCAGAGCCTTAGTCAGTAACGGTTGCCATTGCATACCTGATGGCATTTGCAGGATAAACTGGTAGTAGAGCCATACCCCAAAATAGACAAGTGCCACCGTGCAGGAGAGCGCCAGGAAGCAGCCTCCCATCAGAAAGAAAAGTGTACTAAAGCGAGGTTTTTTTGTACTCACGGCTTATTTTCCTTGTTGATCCTGTGGTTTCTTATCAATTGCTTTCTGGATTACTGTCCCGGTCCCCTCAGAAACAGCGGATCCAAAAGTACTTCCCAGCATATCCGCTGCAGGTTTCGGCAATTTCGTACCCGCTGCGCCACTGATAATGGTCGACGTAGTGGCACCGGCAACGTTACCGACACCAGCGCCAGTAACAGCCCCAGTAGAATCTTGATCACCCTTAATTTTACTGCCAACATAGGCTCCGCTCATCCCCCAAACCTGGGTTGCCAGAAAGCTCTTCCCAGTGGTGACGGCGCTGACGCCTGTAGCAATTAAAGCATCGGTGTAACTTATTTTTTCACCCGGTTTCATCGTTATTACCTGGTTATTAATATTGGCTGCACCACCGATGAGTCCATTGACTGTGATTGCTCCACCTGTCACTGTACTACCTCCACCGAGTGTCAGGGCATTAACCATAAAGAAGCCCCAGGCTTGCAATAATCCTCTTACCGGATCCTGATTCTCGGAAAGGGTGCCTCTGTTGTAGATGCGTAGTGATTCACTGACCTGCTCAGGTGTTTTACCCTGCTCAATCTCATATTTGGCGAGTGACACCGCACCAGAACCCCAGGACATCATACCAGGGCTTAACAAATCATTGTTGTCCACTGCATTTTTACTGGAATCATGTGCAGTGATAACACCAGAAGAAGTATCCGTGCTGAGCCCGCCAGCAAGGGCTCCTGCCAGTGATGCCAGATTGCTAATCTTAGTGCGCTCTTCTGGTTTGAGATCTTCCGTTTTAATACCAGGGTATAAATATTCACGAATAGCACGTGCAGCGAGTTCTCCACTCGTCGCGCCTATGGCGCCTGCAGCAGCATTTGTTCCTGACAATTCCGCAACCACACCGCCTAATACAGCATGTCCAATGGCATTTGCCGCAATTTGACCGGCAGTAGGGTCTTCATCAAAACCTACTGTCATGCCTTTTACTACTCCAGCCATATAAGGCGCAGCTCCTGCGGCCAGCGCTTTCGCAGGGTCTCCACCAGCCAGAGCAGTAATTGCAGCCGCAGCAGCTCGAACTCCACGGTCAAGATCACCCCCTGCCTTATACTGGTCACTCACGCTTTTATAAGCTTCTGTGTTTTTGACTCGATTCCAGTAAACATCACGCTTTTCTTTACCATCCCACTCCCCAGCTTCTTTAATTCCCGCATTGTTCGCCTGAATCTGGCCTTGAGTCAGGGTAATATCGACAGCCTGATTCGCGATATCACCAATCAATCGCAATCGGCTTAGGCGCTGCTGTTCCTTCGCTTTATCGAAGATTGGGCTGATACTTTGGTTCGCGTGCTCGACATCGCGGCTCAGCTCGCTGACATCCTGCTGCTGGTTCGCCTGATCACGGATAATCAGCGATCCTGGAGAAACGGCAGCATAAGTCGTACCGGAAGCATTCCCATCGCTCCCACCCGCTCCCAGGCCATTGGCCGCCAGATTCTGCACGGCGTTTTTCAGCAGATCCTGCGCGCCCAGCCCGCCAGTGCTGATACCGACGCTGCTGTGCGATACTTCAAACTCTGCACTGTTGTCGATATTGCTGAAGCCCAGCGTGCCAGTACTGAGACGGTTTTTATCTTCGCTGGCGGTGCTGCCAATCACGGCGCCGTCCAACTGCGTGTGGTTACCGACGTTGATATCGAAGCCGCCGTCACCCGCGAAGATGCCGGTTTGTTCCTGCACACTGTTATAGGTGCTGTGGATTTTGTCCTTCGCCACGTTGGCGCTGACGCTGCCTGTCATGCTGCCAAAGGTAAAGCTGGCGCCTGCTGAGCTGTTCTTCTGCTTCGAGTCGTAGTTGTTAACGTCCTGCTCACTCTGCAACGTCAGATTACGGCCGACATTGGCGACTACCTGATCGGCACTCAGCTGTGCGCCGCGCAGGGTGGTGTCACGCCCGCTGTTGACCGTCAGCTTATTACCGGCGTCGACGGTGGTTTCAGTATGTGTCAGGCCATCGCCATTCTCGTTACCGGAACCTTTACTGGCGTTGGCAAACACGCTGATTCCTGCACCGCCCTGGCCCGCACCGATGCTGATGCCCACGCCGCCACCGCTGCTGCTGTTCTTGCCGGTCTGCAACTGGGTATTCTGCGCTGACAGCAGGTTGATATCGCGGTTTGCCGACAGCAGCACATCGTTGCCCGCTTTCAGCTGACTGCCGCCGATGGTCAGATCGCCATCGGCGCCATTCTCTGAACCGGTCGCCACCAGGTTGATATTGTTGCCCGCCTGTACGGTGCTGCCGGAGGCGTTGACCGCTTCGCTGTGGCTCTCGCTCTTCGACTTCGAGGTACTCAGCGACAGGCTGACACCAATGGCGTTCTGGTCGGTGGCGTTCTGCGATGCCAGTACCGCCGCCTGAGCAGCCTGTACGCCTGCCAGACCGGATTTCAGCTTCTGCAGCGATGCCATACGGCCATCCTGCTGCTCATCGGCGGCTTTCGCGCTGGTGTAAGCGGTATTGATCGCGCTGCCAATCGCGCCGGACAGCGCCAACGTCAGACCCGTCTGTTTGCGCTCGTAAGTGGTGTCGGTGGTGCTCTGGTTATTCGCGGCATCAAGGGTGATATTGTTCGCCACCATATTGATGTCGTTACCGGCGATCACGTCAGAACCCTGCACGGCAATATTATTGCCCGCCACCAGGCTGGTATCGCCATCGACGCTGCCCAGCGTGCTGTTGTTGTGGGTCAGCGCCGCGGTATCGGAGGTCGAACTCTCTTTGATCGAGCCGACAAAGAAGCCAATGCCGCCGCTGCTCATTAGGCCTGACTTGGTGGTTTTCTTCATTGACCAACTGTCGCGGCTCTCTTCAGCCGCCGTGACGTTAAGGTCGTTACCGGCACGCAACGCCAGATCCCGATCCGCCGCCACATCGCTGCCGGTGATATTCAAATTGTTACCCGCTGTGACGGAGATATTTTCCCCGCCGAGGCTGCTGCCGTTCGCCAGCGTGGCATCGTAACCGGCGCGGGTGGTGGTGGTGCGTTTCGACAGGAAGCCGGAACCTTTCACCTTGGAGTTCATATCGAGATATTCCTGACTGCTGGCGCTGCCGAGGTTGATATCATTGGTGGCCGTCAGCGCAAGCTGCCGATCGGCATTCAGTTTTGCCGCCTGAGCGTTAATATTATTGCCGGCATTCAGCGTGATATTGCCGTCGCTGGTGACGTCACTGCCCTGAACCTGAGTCAGCCTCTGCGTGACATGGTTATCTTTATCCCATACCACCTTGTCGCTGCTGCCAGTGGTGACGGTGGTCATATTGATATCGCGGTTAGCAGCGATCTGCGTCTGACTGTTTTCACCGGAGCTAACCACCTGCGCGGCCTGTAGATTGACATCACGGCCTGCCTGCAGCAGCAGTTTGCCGTCGTCACCCTGCACATACATGCCTGCCACGCGGTCGATATTGTCACGGCTGAAGCGGTTGCTGCCGTTCTGGCTCTCGGCGTGATTGGTCTCGCTGGCGACGGTGATATCACGTCCGGCCTGCGCCAGCAGGGTATCGGCCGCACGTACCGTGCCACCGGTATTGGTGATGTCGTTGGTCGCCTGCAGCGACACGGATTTACCGGCGATGACGCCGCCCACATTCACGATATCGTCGCCGGAAATGCTGACCAGTTGGGTGGCACTGATGCGACCGCTGTTCAGCATGCCGCCGCTAACGCCAATGCTGATATTTTTACCCGCCAGCAGCGCACCGCTGCCGTCCATATCGCCTTGCTGCACCTGCGCATACACCTGCGGTACCAGCACATTCTGGGTGGTGCCATCCGGCATCTTCACATCCTGCGCCACCAGCCACACCATATCCTGAGTGATCTGTTTCATCTGCTCGGCGGTGAGCGCCACGCCCGGCACCAGGTTGAATTTTTTCGCGAAGCTGACGCCCGCTTCCATCAGGCCTTTGTATTGATCTTCATCGCTGGTGTAATCGGCCAGATAACGCTGACCGACCAACTCAACAATCTGCTCACGCACCAGACGCTGCTCGTAGAAGCCATCGCCGAGGCGTTTTTGCGTGATCGACGGATCGGCTTGCAACTGTCTCAGCATATAGTCGGAACTCAGCCAGGTTCTCTGATTGGTGAAACGTGGATCGGTTTCGATCAGATAGCTGCTGGTGGCGTCCGGCAGGGGAGTGAACAGGCTGCTGGTTGGCAGGGAAGCATCCGGCGTCATGGAACGAATCACATCGGTGTTCTGTCCGGCCACGTCCACGCGCTGTGCGGCATAATCCGCCAGCGATGGCGCGTTGCTGGTTGCCTGGGTATTCTCCTTCATCACGCTCGGGCTGAGGCTGATGGACTGAATTTCTGTTGGCGGGGTATAGGCGGACGCTCTGGCTTTCTGGCTGTCGGTGCCTTTCTTATGAATACGATCCCACTCAATCACCTGTCCGACTTTTTCCGTCAGTTTCTGACCGGTGACTTCGGTGTTCACCAGTTCTTTAACGGCAGTCAGCAGGCTGCCGCCAGCAATAATCTGACTCTTGTCGTTCAGCAGCTTATCGCCGGAGAGTGAGATCTGGCCGCCCGCGATAATTTTTGCCGGATCGCTCTGTGCGATCTGTTCTTCGCGCACCGTTTCGGTGTAGGTGTACTGATAATAGTGGTCACGACCACACACCACACCTTCAATACAGATATGACGCACTTCATTTTTGTAGAAACTGATGTTGTAGTCGTCAGGGCTATAGTGAACGCCATTATTCAGGTCGACCACCATATACTCATTTTTCTGCTTCTGTGACAGCTGTACGAAGCGGGTGACAAAATTGTCGTTGATATTGTTCAGTGCGGTGAAGCTGAGCGCCATATTGCCGACAGACTCTATTGTGGCACTGTGGTTGTTAAGGTTGCCCGCTTTCCCGCTGGCCACACCGTTTTCATCGAGGTTGCCACCGATGGCTAGATCGCCATCGCTGTAGATCAGTGAGTGGTCGCGGTTATTCAGCGTGCCGACGCCCAGATCGAAACGCTGACGTGCCGCAATGGTGGCGCTGCTATTATTTTCCGCCAGGTTATTCAGTGCCGCTGCGCCGATCGCCAGGCCGTCACCATAAATACGACCGGTACCGATATTATTGACGGTGCTGGCATTGATGCGGGTCAGCACGCCGTCGATCAGGCCACGGTTGCTCAGCGTATCGCTGGCGTTCAGCGTGGTCTGCTGCGCGCTCAGTTCGCCTGTGACTTGGTTGTCGATGTTGCTGGCCTGCACATTCAGCTTACCGCCTGCGCCAAGCAGCGCTGTATTGATCAGACTATTGTTTACATTCAGCGTCAGATCGCCGTTCGCCAGTGTTTTTCCGGTGTTGCTGAAGCCATCCGCGAAGCTGAGATCCATATCACCAAGCGACAGAATTTCACCGCTGCCATTAATCTCGCGACCGCGGAAGATCAACTGCTGACCCGCCACCAGACGACCCCCTTCATTGCTGATACGCAGATCGCTGCTGGTGGCTGCGGCGCGGGAGAGGGCGCTGGTGCTTTGCTGATCGAGCGTCAGCTGTTTATTGGCGGAGATCTGCCCCAGATTGTTGTTCAGCACCGGCGTGGCGATGGCCAGATCGCTGGCGGCGGCAAGCGTACCGTTCTGGTTATTCAGTTCACTGCTGGCCGCAACATCCAGCGAGCCGGAACCGGCCGCCATGATGGTGCCGCCCTGGTTATTCAGGCTGGCGCTCTGCACGCTGAATTTTTTGGCATTGGCCGCGATGCGGCCATTCTGGTTATCAATGCTGTCGCTGCTGAGTTGCAGATCGCGGTCGCCGCTTTGCAGTAACTGGCCGCCACGGTTGCTGATAACTGGCGTACTGACCTGAAGCGCATTGGCGTTAATCACGCCGCGATCGTTGCTGAGTTTACCGGCAGCGGAGAGTTTCAAATCGCCACTTGCCAGCAGCTGCGCGTCGTCGGTGATGATATCGCTGCTGCTGGTCAGCGTGGCGTGATGCGCGGCGGTATCGCTGCCGCTGAGATCAATCTGGCTGGCGCTGGCGTTCAGATCGCCACCGGCCAGCGCCTGACCCTGGCTGGTCAGTTTACCGTCGCTGGCGAGTGTCAGATTGCCGCTGTCGGCCAGCGTGCCATCGGTTTTCATCCCGGCGGCAATGGCCGCGCCTTTGCTGTTGCGGATGGTGGCACCGCGCACGCTGGTGTTGCCTTTGGCGGCGATCAGGCCGCTGTTGGTCACCTCATCGCTGGCGGTGGTGCTGTGGTCGCGCTGGGCAAACAGCGTGCCGCTGTTATCGACTTTTTTACCGCCCAGCAGCAGATCCTGTCCGGCATTGACTGTGCCGCTGTTAACGATATCGCCATTAGCGTTAATGGTGATATCACCCGCCTGCGTACCGAGTGTGCCTTTGTTGCTGACGCCGACCCCTTGCTCGGTCGCCACCAGACGGATTTTACCGGCATACATGCCGCCCAGTTGGGCGACGTCGATCGCCAGTGTCGGCTTGACGTCACTGCTGTCGCTCTCCGCTGTAGTGCTGGCGGTGGCGCTGTTGTTATCAACCCTATTGTTATCGGCGGCCACTTCGTTTTTACCGGTGGTGACGGTCACATCTTTCGCCCAGATACCGGCATTCACTTTCACGGTGCGGGCAATCAGATCGGTGTAGTCTTGCCGGCTGCTGTCCAGGCCAGCGCCTTCCACCACGATCTCACCATTGCCCACGCGGTAACCGCGCAGTTCGCCGTTGGTCATCTGCGGCGTGCCGGTGGTCAGGGTGGCGCGGTTGGCGTTAATGAAGCCACAACCATCGCAACTGATGCCCGCCGAGTTGGCAATGACCACCTGCGCCTTACGGCCTGCGACTTCGACATAGCCATTCAGCTTACTTGGGTCGCGCGAGTTGACCTCGTTAAGAATGATTTTGGCTTCGCCTTTCGCCAGCCATGGGTTACCCGCCACCCAGCCACCCATCTGGGTCTGTACTTGCTTATGCGAGTTATTGAGGATGGCACCTTTGTTATCGACGTCAAACTGGGTGTATTTGTTGTGCGAAACACCACCCGCGCTCGGCGTCTGGATATTGACCTGCGGCGTGCCGTTGGCGCTCTGCATGACATTCGGCTGCTGGCCGCCCGGGGCGCTCTTGTCGGCAACAATCCCTGCCGCCAGCGCCTGTGGCGCGAGTGTGACCAGACCGAGTGCGGTCATGGTCAGGAAGACGGTGGGCTTCATCCGGCCAATCAGCTGGCTCAGCGTATGGCCGACGCCGTTTGCGCCGCTTTTACCCTGGCCGCGGTTGATTTCGGAAACCACCATTAACAGGCCGCGAGCCTTGTTGAAAATGATGCGATAGAGGTTCTTATTCACGGAAAGTTATCCCTGCTAAAAGTGATGTTAAGCAACCAGCGGCGTGTTCTGCTGCCAGAGTCTGAATTGTTGTTGTGTGACGTCATCGCCACGGAATTGCAGTACCCGTTGTCCGCGTTCCGCCCCTTTGTGGTACAGCGCCCGGCCACATAAGTGGGGAAACAGCGTGCCGCCGACGATGCGGCGAAATGCCTGTTGATCGCCGAATGGCGCGACCCAGTCGCGGAACCACAGGCGGTTGCCGCTGGTCCAGTCCTGCGGCTGCACCAGAATGCCGGGGCCGGTGAGGTAGCGCTGTTCCGCTTCTTCATCCATCCACGCCCAGCTAAGGAAAAACAGGGGTTTATCATCGCGGCTGGCGATAACAAACTGCTGATGTTTGATGGCGGGCAACAGCAACGTCGGCAGAACACTGAGCGGAATATCGCGGTGCTGTTCCGAATGCATCCACAGCCAGACCGCCGCGCCAAGCGCTTCCGCTTCACTGAACTGACCACCGAGCAGCGGGGCGGTTAACTGATAGCCATTAATAGGAATCTTCATCACGCGCCTCCTTAGTACTGCCAACTGAGGTTGAAACCGAGGGTGACCGGGCTGGTGTGGAAACCTTCCGGTTTGGAGAACGGCACACCGACAAACAGGTCGTAGCCCGTGTTAAAGGCGTTGCCGCGCAGACCAAGGACGCCGCCCGCCAGATGTTTTCCAACGAGGTAATCACGCGAGCCGTCAACTTCGCCGTAGTCAGCGCCGAGATACAGTTCCTGATTGGGCAGCGGCGTGCGCCAGGCCAGATCGTTGCGCATGAACCAGCCGCGGTCGGCCGTCAGGGTGCGTTCACCGTCGAAGCCGCGCACGGTCCAGCGGTTACCAATCGACAGTTGATCTTGAGGCGTTAGTTTGGTGTGGTTGATCTGGCGCAGATACTGCACGTTGTAGCGGAAGGTCTGATTGCCCAGCGTAAACGGCACATCGAGTTGTGCATTCAGCTGGATAATTTTCGCCAGTGCGGTGCCTTCATCGAAATACTCTTCCTGCGCCGGAATAGCGCCGAACCAGCGAGTGCCGCGCTGGTAGCTCACTGCGGCATCAAGCGTGGTGGCACCAAAGTAGTGGCGGTGCTGCAGGCCCAGACGCCAGGCGCTGGTTTTACGCCGCTGCACATCCACTTCGGTATCGTTGACGAAGTTCTGTGATTCGCGCGTCAAAATTTCATAGCTCATCGAGGTTTTCTGACTGCCGCTGCGGTACAGCACCCGGCTCAGCTGGACGTTAAGGTTTTTGCTGTTGCCGCTGTAGTTGTAGTCTTCATACGCGCCCGCCACATTCTGGTTGTAGTCGTAGCCGCTGGCGGTGACGCCCGCCATCCAGTAGCCGAACGGCACAGAGTAGTGCAGCATGTAGTTCTTGCTGCCTTTTTCGCTGCCAGATTCCAGGTCATGGTTGCCGGAAATATAGAACAGATCGCTGAGCGCGAAGGGATTATCGATATACAGCGTCAGGCCGCCCTGATAACGACCGGTGGTTTCGGTGCCTGAATCATCGAGCGTCGCGCCGAGACGCCACATTTTTTCCTGTTTCCAGGTCACGTTAATGTCGCTTTCGCCTGGCTGTTCGCCTGGAACAATCGCCATTTCTGCCTGTACGGTTGGCACGCGCTGAAGGTTTTCCAGCCCCTGCTCGATATCACGCAGATCCAGCAGTTCGCCTTCACGCGCTGGCAGGGCGCTCCAGAGGCTCACATAGCGATCGCTCTCTTTGGTCAATGTGATCTGGCGCGTTTTGCCTGGAATCAGGGTGATATGCAGGGTGCCGGTTTTCAGGTTTTGCGGCGGTGCCATCACGCGCGCGGTGACGTAGCCATGGTCGATCAGACGGTTTTGCAGTGCGCTCATCAGCAGGTTGACACCCTGTGCGCCCAGGCACTGACCTTTACCCTGATCGGCCAGCTGTTGCAGCGGGATACGTAGCCAGGAGGGGAAATCTTCTTTGCCGGTCAGGATAATGTGATACAGCGTAAAGCACTGTTGTTCGGGCGGAAATTGCAACGTAGTAAAGAATGAAGAGGGAGGCTGCAAACGCACATCGGGCGTTTGTGGCGCTAATTGCTGCTGCATCGCACGCTGGCGATCCTGCTGGTTGATATTCAGCTGTTCATCCACCCGGTCCGGTGCGGCAAGAGGCGTCAGATTATTATCTGCCGCCCAACTGCTTGCTGAGGTGGTCAATAAAATAAACAGCGCAAGCTGGCTGAGACGCGCAGGTTGATACCCGTCAGTGAATGACGCATTCCGTAGCATAATTAATTAACCTGAATTATTAATTGTTATTGGGACACCATTCGTTTCCAGAAACAATTGGTTACTTGGTACAATTTCAGGTTATATACGTTAACAATTTGTTTGCTAAGAGTTGTCCTATTGTTTGCTAAGAGTTGTCTTAAAATTATCGTTCCTTTACATTTTGGCGGTAAAAATACGGTATGGGATAGGTGATCGTGGTTGAATTTATGTCGGCGTGAGGTGTTTGTCTGATTTTATTATATTGATACGATATATTTCTCAACGATATATGGTTTTCAACGACATACAGTTTTCAACTACATAGCGTTTTCTACTACATGTAGTTCTCAACAGTATATCTCTCAACCAAAGGAGTGATGGTTCATTCGATGAGTCGACTACAGAACGAAATTAACTCTCTGGTCAATCGCGGCGTGGATCGCCACCTGCGTCTTGCCGTCACCGGGTTGAGCCGCAGTGGCAAAACCGCGTTTATCACCGCGTTCGTCAATCAATTATTGAACACCCACAGCGGTGCACATTTGCCGATGTTTTCCCCCGTGCGCGAAGAGCGTTTGCTGGGGGTGAAACGCGTGCCGCAGCGCGATCTGGGCGTGCCGCGTTTTGCCTATGATGAAGGCATGGCCGCGCTGTATGGCTCGCCGCCGGCTTGGCCGACGCCGACGCGTGGCGTGAGTGAGATCCGTCTGGCGCTGCGCTATCGCTCCAAGGATTCGCTGCTGCGTCACTTTAAAGACACGTCGACGCTCTATCTGGAAATTGTCGATTACCCCGGCGAGTGGTTGCTGGATCTGCCGCTGCTGGAGCAAACCTATTTGAGTTGGTCACAGCAGATGAGTGGCTTGCTGCAAGGGGGGCGCATTGAATGGGCGAAACCTTGGCTAGCGCTATGCGAGAAAATCGATCCGCTGGCGCCGGCCGATGAGAACCAGCTTGCTGAGGTGGCGCAGGCCTACACCGACTATCTGCACCGTTGCAAACAGGAAGGGCTGCACTTTATTCAGCCGGGTCGATTTGTGTTGCCGGGCGATCTGGCGGGCGCGCCGGTGCTGCAATTCTTCCCTTGGCCGCAGGTGAATAATATCGGTGAGGCTAAGCTGGCGCAGGCCGATGAGAAAACCAACATCGGCATGCTGCGTAAGCGTTTTGATTATTACTGTCAGTCGGTCGTCAAAGGATTTTATAAGGATCACTTTGTGCGCTTCGACCGGCAGATTGTTCTGGTCGATTGCCTGCAACCGCTCAATAGCGGCATTCATGCGTTTAACGATATGCGGCTGGCGCTAACCCAACTGATGCAAAGCTTTCATTACGGGAAGCGCACGTTGTTCCGGCGTTTGTTCTCGCCTTGCATCGACAAGCTGATGTTTGCGGCGAGTAAAGCGGATCACATTACCGCCGACCAGCACGCCAATCTGGTGTCGTTGCTTCAGCAACTGGTGCAAGAAGCGTGGCAGAACGCCGCGTTTGAAGGCATCGATATGCGCTGTGAAGGCATTGCGTCGATCCAGTCAACGCAGAGCGGGGTAGTCGATCATCAGGGTCAGAAAATTCCGGCGCTGAAAGGGCATCGACTCAGCGACGGCCAGCCGTTGACGGTCTACCCCGGTGAAGTGCCTGCGCGTTTACCGGGTGCGGCATTCTGGCAAACGCAGGGCTTCCATTTCGATCAATTTCGTCCGCGAGAAATGACGGTAGACACGCCGTTGCCGCATATCCGGTTGGATACGGTCATGGACTTTCTGTTAAAGGATAAATTGCGATGAATGAGCCACTGAAACCCCGCGTCACGTTCGATGACGTCTCACCGCAAGAGCCACAGCCGCAGCTGCGTGCCGGGTTGGCATTTGACGAGCAGAGCGGCACGCCGTTTTCCCCGATCAGCCTCGAAGAAGACGTGCCAGAAGAAGGCGCGGCGGAAGAGGCGATCAGTGCAGCGCTGCGCCCGAAGCGCAGCCTGTGGCGGCGTATGGTGATGGCGGGGATCGGGCTGTTTGGCGTCAGCGCGCTGGCGCAGGGCGTGCAGTCGCTGCATAACGCCTGGGTACAGCAGGACTGGATTGCGCTGGGCGGCATTACCGCAGGCAGCCTGATTGTAGCGGCGGGCGTCGGTTCGCTGGCTGTCGAGTGGCGGCGGCTTTATCGTTTGAGAGAACGTGCGGAAGAGCGCGATGTGGCTCGCGATTTACTGCACAGTCACGGTGTGGGGCGCGGGCGCGAATTCTGTGAAAAACTGGCACGGCAGGCAGGATTGGATAGCGGTCATCCGGCGATACAGCGTTGGCAGGCTTCACTCCACGAAACCCACAACGACCGCGAAGTGCTGGAGCTTTATGCGCGTCTGGTTCAGCCCGTACTGGATACACAGGCGCGGCGTGAGATCAGCCGCTCGGCGGCAGAATCCACCTTGATGATCGCCGTCAGCCCGCTGGCGTTGGTGGATATGGCCTTTATTGCCTGGCGTAACCTGCGCCTGATTAATCGTATTGCCGCGTTGTACGGCATCGAACTCGGCTATTTCAGCCGCATTCGCCTGTTCCGTCTGGTGCTGGTCAATATCGCGTTTGCTGGCGCATCGGAGCTGGTGCGGGAAATTGGCATGGATTGGATGTCGCAGGATCTTGCCGCTCGGCTATCAACCCGCGCCGCGCAGGGGATTGGCGCAGGCCTGCTGACCGCGCGCTTGGGTATCAAAGCGATGGAATTATGTCGCCCGCTGCCGTGGCTGGATGACAAACCGCGCCTCGGTGATTTTCGCCGCGAGTTGATTGGTCAGGTGAAAGAAACGCTGCAAAAAGGGCGTTAGGGGTGAAGACGATGGTGCAGGCAGAGTGCCATCGTCATTTTATCATTGCTGAACGGGGAAAGGCAGTACAAGCCGCATGCTACTCTGGCTAGCAGTACCGCTGTTACAGAATCGTGTGTAGGATTAACACTCCTCATTTCTGTATAACAGGACGTTTTTATGATTCCCAGTAAAAAATTGACGCTGGCGGTGCTGTCGCTGTCGGCAGCCATTCTCTGCTTACCTGCCAGCGCACAGCTGGTACTGGCACCCACAGATGCGGAACGTTACGCGCAAAACAGCTTCCCTGAATATCTCGAATTACTCACGCTGCCAAATGATGCTGCCGTGCCTGCGGATATCCAGCGTAATGCCGACTGGCTGGAAAAGGCTTTTCAGAAGCGTGGCTTCACTACGAAGCAACTGACGAATGGTGATAAACCGCTGGTTTATGCTGAGCTGGGCACGCCAAAAGCCGATCGTAAAACCATTTTGTTCTACATGCATTTTGACGGACAGCCTGTGAATCCGTCTGAGTGGCAAACGCCGCCGTGGCAGCCCGTACTGAAAGAAAAAGATGCCGCTGGCAAATGGCAAACGCTGCCCGAGTCGCGCCTGCTGAAAGGGGATATCAATCCAGAATGGCGCCTCTTTGCCCGAGCATCGGCTGATGATAAAGGGCCGATTGTCATGTTTCTCGCCGCCATGGACGCGATGAAAGATAAGGGCGTTGAACCTGCGGTCAACATCAAAGTGCTGCTGGATTCTGAAGAGGAAAAAGGTTCGCCTGGGCTGACGACGGTCATGGCCGACAATCTGACGCTGCTGAAAAGCGACGGCATGGTGATTTATGATGGTGCAATGCCGTCCAGCAACCGCCCTGGCATCAACTTTGGCAATCGTGGCTCAATCCAGATCGATATGACGGTTTTCGGTGCGAACGCGGCGGCGCACAGCGGTGGCTATGGCAATGTTATTCCGAATCCGGTGCAAAACTTGGCTACGCTGTTGGCCAGCATGAAAGATGCGGATGGTAAGGTCACCATCCCCGGTTACTATGACCGCGTCACGCTTAGCGATAGCGATAAAAAACAGGTGGCGGAGACCGCTCCTCCCGCTGGCGCGTTGGAGAAACGCTTTGGTGTTGCGCGGCTAGAGAATGTCGCCAGCAATGCGGCAGAGGCAGTGCAATATCCTTCTCTGGATATTCTCGGTATTAAAGCAGGCGATACGGGCAAAAAAGCGTCGAACGCCATTCCGTCGACCGCGACGGCCAGCGTGAATATTCGCACCGTGCCGGAAACGCCGCCGGATGATATGTATGCGCTGTTACGCCAGTATATCGCCAGCAAAGGCTTTCATATCATTGCCGGTGAGGCACCATCACAGGCCGAACGCGAACAGTATCCGCACCTGATTTCCCTTAGCCTGACGGCCTATCCGAGCAGCGCCTATGCAGCGAGAACGGAGATCGACTCCCCGCTGGGGCACTGGGCAGTCGCGACGACAACTGCACCGCGCGGCATCGCACCGGAGAAGAATCGTATGATGGGCGGGACGCTGCCGATGAGCGGCGCGGTCAGCGTATTGAAAGTACCTTACGTCATCGTTCCTCTGGTGAATGCCGATAATAATCAGCATAGTTTTGATGAGAATTTACGCCTCGGTAACTATCTGGAAGGCATTCGAACCATTGTGGCGATGGCAACGACGCCACTGTCTTAACCCCGTTTCGTTATTGACGTGGAAAAAACGTACAGATGTGTCAACTTTTGCTGCCACTTTACTTCATCCGGTGCAAACGAAAGGGTATTATCAGTAGCAATAGCCATGTCGTGTCTCTTGAAGAAGGTAGCCGTTGATGCATCTGGAAGTGATTTGTGAAGACCGCATTGGTATGGTCCGTGAACTGTTAGATCTACTTGCGTCACGCAATATTGATTTACGCGGCATCGAAATTGCGTCTATTGGCCGTATTTATCTCAATTTTGCCACCCTCGATTTTGATGATTTCCGTCTGCTGATGACGGAAATCCGTCGTATTGAAAGCGTCAGCGATGTGCGTACCGTGGCGTTCATGCCGTCTGAACGTGAACATCGGGCGTTGAATGCGCTGCTGGAATCGATGCCTGAACCCGTATTCTCGCTGGATATGAAAGGAAAGTTGGAGCTGTTTAACCCCGCCGCGTTGGCGCTGTTTGAACAATCGGCAGAGACTATCAGCGAGCTGACGATTGGCAGCATGATTCCCAGTTTCAATTTCGCCAGTTGGTTGGAGAAGAGTAGCGCCGTCGTGGCGGAGCGTGTGGTGATTCGTGGTCAGGATTTCTTGCTGGAAATGACGCCAGTCCGTCTGGAAGATGATGCCAGTAAAGTGGCAACGGCGGGCGCGCTGGTGATGCTGAAATCGGCCGCTCGCATGGGACGACAGTTGCAGAATCTTGCCGTGAACGATGAGAATGAGTTCGATCATATTGTGGCTGTGAGTCCGAAAATGCGTCAGGTGGTTGAGCAGGCGCGTAAATTAGCCATGTTGGACGCGCCGCTGCTGATCGTGGGCGACACGGGGACGGGCAAAGATATGCTGGCGCGTGCCTGCCACCTGCGCGGACCACGTGGCAAGAACCCTTTCCTAGCGCTGAACTGCGCAGCGTTACCCGATGACGTGATGGAGAGCGAACTGTTCGGCCATGCGCCCGGTGCGTACCTCAATGCGCAGGAAGGTAAGAAAGGCTTCTTCGAACAGGCTAACGGTGGTTCGGTTCTGCTGGATGAAGTCGGTGAAATGTCGGCGCAGATGCAGACTAAGCTGCTGCGTTTCCTGAATGATGGAACATTCCGCCGCGTCGGTGAAGATCACGAAGTCCATGTTGACGTGCGGGTGATTTGCGCGACCAAGAAAAATTTATTGGAGCTGGTGCAGCGCGGTGAGTTCCGGGAGGATCTTTATTATCGCCTCAATGTACTCACGCTGATGTTACCGCCGCTGCGCGAGCGTCCGGCAGATATTATGCCGCTGGCCGAGCTTTTCGTGGCGCGTTTTGCCGACGAACAGGGGATTTCGCGTCCCAAATTGGCCGCAGATGTGGGACATTTCCTGCCGCAGTACGGCTGGCCGGGTAACGTTCGGCAGTTGAGAAACACCATTTATCGGGCGCTGACACAGTTGGACGGTAACGAACTGCATATGCAGGACATTGATCTCCCAGCGTTTTCGATTGATGTGCCGCAAGATGAAACCCTGCTTGATGGCTCGCTGGATGACATCAACAAGCGCTTCGAACGCTCCGTGCTGACCCGCCTTTATCAATCCTATCCAAGTACACGCAAACTGGCGAAACGGCTGGGGGTATCGCATACGGCGATAGCCAACAAACTGCGAGAATATGGGCTCAGCCAGCGCAAAGCGGCGGGGGATGACGAGGTGTAAATAACAAAACGGCTGCTTGCGCAGCCGTTTTTTCACGTAATGCCAGTATCGCTTATTTCAGAACAGCCAGTGCTGCGTCGTAGTCTGGTTCAGTGGTGATTTCGTTCACCAGTTCGCTATGCAGCACGTTGTCGTTTTCATCCAGTACGACAACCGCGCGAGCGGTCAGGCCTTTCAGAGCGCCATCAGCAATAGCAACGCCATAGTTTTCTTTAAACTCACCGCCACGCAGGGTAGACAGCACAACGACGTTGTTCAGACCTTCCGCGCCGCAAAAGCGGGACTGCGCGAACGGCAGATCGGAAGAGATACACAGAACAACGGTGTTATCCAGTTCAGAACCCAGTTGGTTGAATTTGCGCACGGACGCGGCACAAACACCGGTATCGATGCTTGGGAAAATATTCAGGATTTTGCGCTTGCCAGCATAGTTGCTCAGCGGGGTATCGGACAGATCTTTAGCCACCAGAGTAAATGCTGGGGCTTTGCTTCCTTTGGCTGGGAATGACCCTGCTACTGGCACAGGATTGCCTTGAAAATGTACGTTCTGTGACATGTTTGCGTCCTTAATTACAGGTGATTAACACGCTGCTCAGTTTAGGGCAACATTAGCAACATTGGTATAAAAATTACGATTAAAATTGCTGGCTTAGCAATGCCACCATCGCTTTCAGATAGCATTCGCTGGCGGCGTCTGCCGAGATTGGCGGAAGCTCAGCGGTAATGCAATGAAGCGAACGGTCGGCGCACCAACTTCCGAAAGAGCCAGGTGTGTCGTAACCGATACTCGATACTAACGGCAGCTCGCACTGTTGCGCCAACCATCGACCCAGTTCGGAACGATGTGGATCCTCAATGCAGGCGAGTGGCTCATGAAAAGAGACAACCCAGTGAGGATTAAGTTTCTCAATCAGCGTGCAAAGGGCTTTTGTTTCCGGCTCTGAACCCGCGGTTTCACCGGTAGATAGCTCGACATCACGTTCATCTGCGGCGCTATTCCAGCGGTAGACCGTCTTCCCCGGCTGCCAATTACTGGCCGGAAAATTGCGATTGAGATCGACGCCGTTAGCGTTGGCACGCAACCCCAACTGACAGCCATCCGGGTTCACTGCAAGAATCACATGGTGTCGACGCTGGCCTGAGAAGAGGGTACGGAGCGCGCAGGAAAGTGCTACCACCGCCGCAGTTTCATCGCCGTGTGTTCCGGCAATAATCAGCCCGCTCTCTGAAGGGGCTAATTCGGCGGGGAAATACAGCAGCGGTGCGCCCAGCAGCGATTTCCCATACGGTTCGCCCAGCGATGGTAAATTACCTCGTTGCTGGCGCGCCTGAAGAGGAATGATTGTGTTTTCCATGATACCGCCCTGTGATTGCCTATGCGTTTCATCATAAAAAAATCGGCCCAGAGACGCAAACGGCGATGCAGGCTGACAAATTGCGGGGTATCGCTGGATGATAGCGCTGATTTCTGACTATTATATTCTTCAATCAATTCATTACGCTTTCAGGTCAAATCATCATGCACTATGGATATTCTGCATTTTATGCCGCGTTGATGGCGGCTATGACGGGCAATGCTGTCGCGGCGCAGGTTCCGGCGGGAACGGTTCTGGCTGAGAAACAGGAAATCGTCCGCCACATTAAAGATGAACCGGCTTCTCTCGATCCGATAAAAGCGGTAGGGCTGCCGGAAGCACAGGTGGCGCGCGATCTATTTGAAGGGCTGGTCAATCAGGATGCCAAGGGAAACATTGTTCCTGGCGTAGCGCTGCGCTGGCAGACGGCTGATAACCGCACGTTTATCTTTACCCTGCGAGATAATGCCCGCTGGTCTAACGGTGAACCCGTTACGGCAAACGATTTTGTCTACAGCTGGCGTCGTCTGGTCACACCTGAAAACAGCTCGCCGTTCGCCTGGTTTGCCCGACTGGCGGGGATTCAGAATGCTGAACAGATTCTTGCGGGCAAGCTGCCAGTCGATCAGCTTGGCGTGACGGCCGTCAATGATCACACGCTGAAAGTGCAACTGAGTAAGCCCGTACCTTATTTTGTCAGTCTGACGGCGAATTTCAGCCTCTTTCCGGTACATCAGGCTACGGTAGAAAAATTCGGAAATGACTGGACGAAGCCGGGCAATCTGATCGGAAATGGCGCGTTTAAACTGGACCAGCGCGTTGTTAATGAGAAACTGGTGCTCACGCAGAATCAATATTATTGGGATAACGCTAACACGCGCCTGATGAAGGTAACCTTTGTTCCTATCAATCAGGAATCGAACGCGACAAAACGCTATCTGTCCGGGGATATCGATATCACCGAGTCGTTTCCTAAAAACCTGTACCAGAAGCTGCTGAAAGACTTGCCCGGTCAGGTTTATACGCCGGATCAGCTTGGCACCTACTATTACGCGTTTAACACGCAGCGTGCGCCGACCAATGACGTACGAGTGCGAAAAGCGCTGTCTTACGCCATCGACCGTAAAGTGATTGCGGAAAAAGTGTTGGGCACGGGGGAAAAACCGGCATGGCACTTTACGCCGGATGTCACCGCGGGCTTCAAACCGACGGAAAGCCTGTTGCAGCAATATTCTCAGGATGAGCTGAATGCGCAGGCAAAAGCGCTGATGGCAGCCGCAGGTTACGGCCCAAATAACCCGTTGAAATTATCGCTGTTGTACAACACGTCGGAAAGCCATCAGAAGATCGCGATTGCCGTGGCATCCATGTGGAAGAAAACGCTGGGTGTAGACGTGCGCCTGTCCAACCAAGAGTGGCAAACTTATATCGACAGCCGCAATAGCGGTAATTTTGATGTCGTGCGGGCGTCTTGGGTCGGTGATTACAACGAACCGTCGACATTCCTCTCGCTGCTGACCTCACATCACAGCGGAAATATCACACGCTTTAAAAATGCGAATTACGATCGCGTCTTGGATGAAGCAGGCAATCAGACTAACCCGCAGGCGCTGAATGCGGACTACAACCGGGCTGAGCAGATCTTGATGGATGAAGCACCGATTGCGCCGATTTATCAATACACCAACGGACGCTTGATCAAGCCGTGGGTGAAGGGCTATCCCATTACTAACCCTGAAGACGTGGCGTACAGCCACATGCTTTACATCGAAAAGCATTAAGTACCGTATTAATACATCGAATGATGTGGCGATAAAGCCGGAGCGATCGTGATGGTCACTCCGGTCGGTAGCGTGCAAAACTGATAGCAAAAGCGCTGATAGCAAAAACCGTTGGAGGCAAGACGTGGAATCCTTTGCAGGAAAAGAGTTGCAACGCAGCGGTGCGGTTCATGCGTATCAGTTGGATGGGAAGGGGGGCGTGACCCCGATTGGTGAGCAGGATGTGGTTAACAGCGAGAAACCCTGCTGGCTACACCTGGATTCTACCTTGCCCGCCAGCGTGCGCTGGCTGAATAAAACGACGCTGGTGCCGGATAGCGTACGTAATGCGTTGGCGGGGGAGAGCGCTCGCCCCAGAGTCACGCGTTTGGGGGAAGGTACGCTGATCACGCTGCGCAGCATTAACCTGAATGCCAATGCGCGGCCGGATCAACTGGTGGCCGTTCGGGTGTTCATTACCGACAAGCTGATCATTTCTACCCGACGTCGTAAGATTCTGGCTATCGACGAAATACTTACCGACCTGAAGGAAGGCAATGGCCCGACGGACAGCGGAAGCTGGTTGGTCTCTATTGCCGAATCGTTGACCGATCATACCAGCGAGTTCATTGATGATTTGCATGAGAAAATCATCGATCTGGAAGAGGATTTGCTGGAGCAAAAAATTCCACCGCGCGGTGAGCTGGCGCTGATCCGCAAACAGCTTATCGTGTTACGCCGCTATATGACGCCACAGCGCGATGTATTCTCGCGTATTTCCGGCGAGAAACTGCCCTGGATGCAGGATGACGATCGTCGCAGAATGCAGGAAATCGCCGATCGATTAGGGCGTGGACTGGAAGATCTGGATGCCAGTATTGCGCGTACCACGGTACTTTCGGATGAGATCACTGCCTTGATGACCGAAGCGATGAACCGCCGTACCTATACGATGTCGCTTTTGGCGATGGTTTTCCTGCCGACGACGTTCTTAACCGGCTTATTTGGCGTCAACTTGGGGGGAATTCCCGGCGGCGATGCGCCGTTTGGTTTTTTCACGTTCTGCCTGATGTTGGTGATATTGGTGGGTGGCGTTGCATGGTGGTTAAAACGCAGTAAATGGCTATAACGACTCGTGGCGAACCGGTGCGCAGAGAATCACAAACTGTCGCGAACGGCTAAAAAACCACGCGTAAATTGAGCAATATCAACATTTTTTACCCTGTTGTACGGCACTATCATTCCCGCAGGTGAATGCAACGTCAAGCGATGGGCGTTGCGCTCCATATTGTCTTACTTCCTTTTTTGAATTACTGCATAGCACAATTGATTCACACCATGCCGACAGTTTTGTCGGCTTTTTTTTTGTCCTTCGATCCTGACCTTTTTCGTTCTCCCTCAAGCGACGTTGTAAAATGCCTTTGGCATTTTATTATGGTGGGCTACGCGCCACCCCCTTCGGGCCGTCGCAAGCGACGTTATAAAATGCCTTTGGCATTTTATTCATTAGCTTACTACGCTTAAAGGGAAGCGCTGGCGCTGCTTGGTCAGCCGTAACGCATGTCTGTACTGCTTCAGTAGCTGGATTTGCCTTAACAGTATCCAACACCGAGGAGGAAAATATGCTCATTCAAGACGCGACGGATTATCTGCAAGCTGATACGGTTCCGGTTGAACCGATTCCCATTATACCGAACGATCCGACACCTCGTCCGCTTCCCGATCCACCGCCCATTCCTGATCCGCCGCCGACAGGGCCGGAACACGAACCCGTCACTGAACCACCGCAAGACCGATAGCGGCACTCTACGCGGCAGAAAACGGCAATAAAAAACACGGTGGTGAAACAGCAACCGCTGCTTCTTGCCACCGTGTCTCTATTCGTTATGGTAATGCCATTCCCTCACGGGAATGTCGCGCTTATTTTATTTCCAGCACGTCAAGACGGGTCACGGATGGCACATCGTCATCTTCTTCCGGCTGCCAGCCAACGGGCTGCAACGGCAGTTCTTCACGGTCAAAAGCCAGATCGCCACCATCCACCACGTCGCTACCGTGACGAATGCCTTTAAAATCGAACAGCGCATGATCGGCAAGATGAGATGGCACAACGTTCTGCATGGCGCTGAACATGGTCTCAATACGGCCAGGATAGCGTTTGTCCCAGTCGCGCAGCATATCTTTAATCACCTGACGTTGCAGATTTGGCTGCGACCCGCACAGGTTGCACGGAATAATCGGATATTGGCGGGCTTCAGCAAAGCGTTCGATATCTTTCTCTCGGCAGTAAGCAAGAGGGCGGATGACGATATGTTTACCGTCGTCGCTCATCAGCTTCGGCGGCATGCCTTTCAGTTTCCCACCGTAGAACATGTTCAGAAACATAGTCTGTAGAATATCGTCGCGGTGGTGACCAAGGGCGATTTTTGTCGCGCCGAGTTCCGTTGCGGTACGGTACAAAATCCCGCGACGCAGGCGTGAGCACAGTGAACACGTGGTTTTCCCTTCTGGAATCTTCTCTTTCACAATCCCGTAAGTATTTTCTTCGACGATCTTGTACTCCACGCCGATGCTATCAAGGTACTGCGGCAGAACGTGCTCCGGGAATCCCGGCTGCTTCTGATCCAGATTCACCGCGACCAGAGAAAAGTTAATCGGTGCACTCTGTTGCAGATTGCGCAAAATTTCCAGCATGGTGAAGCTATCTTTCCCGCCGGACAGGCACACCATAATGCGGTCGCCTTCTTCGATCATATTGAAATCAGCGATAGCTTCGCCGACGTTACGACGCAGGCGCTTTTGCAATTTGTTGAGGTTGTATTGTTGTTTCTGGTTAATTTGTTGATTTTCTGACATTTTTATCTGTGCTCGTTGCAAAAGGCATTGCGGATGGAAAACGGTTCAGCGCAGACGCCAACACGGTCTGCACGATCATGGCGTGTATGGTACGGATTACGGCGACGAATGCCAGATCGTTTTACAGCGGTGTTCCTGAATTCCCCTGTGGGTGAGGGGGCGAGTCGCTGCTTTTTGCTCGTCTTAGAAGAATGTTATCGCACTGCGTCGGCTACGGTTTAATGCTGATGCCGTGGAAACTGAGGGGGATACTTCACTCATCTCACGGTTAAGGCTGGATTCTACGATCTCCACCGAATCCTGATGGCGGAATACTGAAACGGCACTTTGCCGGTCAATATGAAATAGAACAGGCTGTTAGCCAACTGATGGGTTTTTGATTATGATAAGGAAATTTCCTGCTTTCAGAAAAAAAGCGTTACGTGAGCCTGCCCGAGGGCAGGTTTATGCATTGCAGATTCCTGACATCCGTAATGGTAATTCCGAAACAGTGGCATTGTGCCACCTTCCAAGTATCACACATGGTATGGGATATAAAAGGGATGACTTCTGGGCGATCTATATATGTTTATCTTGCCATGATGTGATTGGTGGGCACGTGCCATATGACTGGCGGGTGGGGGGAGAAAGAGGAAATTTTGTTTCAGGTGCTGTATTTAACGATAAAAAAGTTATTATCAGCTAGGCATTTGTTAATTTTGAGAACGGACTCATGGCATCACACACTACAGTAATTATCGATTGGCGTGGCCCATATCTTCATTCTGAGATAATTGATAACCCTGAATGGGGAAATGGGCTTTATCTGGTTACAGGGAAGCAACCTTACGAGCGAGAAGCAACGATTCAGTATTGCGGGATAACAGAAGGTAGTTACGTTAGAAGGTTTAACTCAAAACACAAAGCATTTGACGTAACCAAAGAACAGGAGTTTTGGTTAGGAGCCGTAACGTACCCTGATAACGCATCGAGGCATTTTCTTGAAATAGCTGAATCAATAATTATTTATTTTTGGCAGCCTGCTCTCAATGAACGGAAAAAGGCATATCCGCCAACCCCGATAACGTTGATGAATAAATGGTTCAAAAAGGACGGGACCCCACGTATGAGGCAGCACAGTATGTGCAAAGATCTCAGTGATGTAATTTCCTGGGATGGTGAGCTATGGAGAAGTGGAAATCTTCAGGTGTGGTAAGTGTATATATTTTTATTAAGGATTGAAAATGATACAGAATTTGGCATTTGTACCACAAAACCAAGGGTTACTGTGCCAAAAAAACAGATGAAGCAGAAATTGGGCTGTTCTTCCGAACGCAAAATGAAGCTATTTGTGGCAACGGTGTTACTTATGACTATCCTAATAGAGGAGTACTCAACTAAAAGAGGAAGATATCATGAGTAAAAGCACATCAAGAGGTACATCGTCGAGCAACCCGCAACAGGGAGGAAACTGGCCTAGCACAACCGGAAATCCATCGGGGGGCAATAGAGGTAATGCTCCCTCATCTTCAGGTGGAAATTCAGGCAAGGTAGGAGGCGGTTCTGGCAAATCAGGGAAGTAGGAGATATAAAACCACGCTACGGCTAGTGAATTAAATCAACTAGCCGTAGCGTCATTGATTGAACTATTTATTACGGGAGAATATCTTCAATTTTAGTAATATGCGCATCGCCGCTTAGCGGTTTATAAATATGGATTTTGACAATTTTCAGCGGTGCGTCAGGGGATGTTACCGTACCTTTCGTCAGAAAGGAGTAGTTGGTGCCAGACACCACCTGTGTTGCGACAAACAAAGGCGTGTAGGTCACACCCAGCAAATGTACGGTGGATTTAAAAATCTCTTTATCTGCATCATTCAAATCACGGAACGCGGTCCATCCACCAAGAAGTTGATCTGACATTATGTCACCTCATTTAATTTGATTGATAATATAATTGCTGTGATGCTCTATTAGCCTTTCAGAGAGCAGTGAATTAAAACTATGGCATTTGTTTTTGTTTATCAATGATAACTTGACGCTTTGTTTATATAAATAAAAGGGAAGGGTATCAAAAAAATAAATAAAGGAAAATATTGAATTCTTGGTGTGGTAATTAATATGAAAAACAAAGAGATGCTGCTGGTTGAATATAAATCATTTCATTTAAAATTATTTATATTGAAACTAATGATGCTATCTATACTTCCTCAATAAAAATACCGCGTTATTTTGAGTTGTTACGCACTCTAAATATCAGCGTATGGAAGATCATTGAACGCGAATAAGTGAGACGTTCACGACATCTTTTCTGATTACAAGTGATGACCTTATTGTCTTTCTATGGCGAGGATTCTAGGTGATTGACGTCTCTTTTACCCCGTAGATGTATTGCCGAAGTGCGGTGTGGTAGATATAGTCCTTGTCTGAAAAGTCTATCCGATAGGTGTTGATGCCAAACGTGGCGTCAACACCTTCACTCCACCCGATCCGAGGCTAAAACATGAAATTATTGCCATGGTTATGTGCTGCCGCCGCGTTGCTGCTGGCGGGATGCAGTAACCATAATGAGAACACTGCCGCTGCCCAGCAAGACGCCACGCAAAACGATGATAAGAACGCCGTCGTGTTGCTGAAAAGCAGTTCGCCAGTTGATGTCAACTGTACGCTGATTGGTGGAACGATGGCGATCTCTAGACAGCTTGATGGTGCGAGTGTGGGGGCCTGTCAGTTAGCCAACGGTAAGCGCTGTAGCGAGCAATCGCTGATGAATGGAAGTTGTCCTGCAGGGTGAGTGTCGCGGCAGTCAGCACTGCCGCAGGAAAACTTAAGGTGTAACAAGATTTACACAAGACGCGTTCTGGCTGATGTCTTTGAGGTTCTGTAACGTGGTTTGGGAAATGCTGATTAGTGCCTCTTCCGTCAGGAACGCCTGATGCCCAGTAAACAGTACGTTGTGGCACGCGGATAAGCGGCGGAAGATGTCGTCCTGAATCACATCGTTGGATTTATCGGCGAAGAAGAGATCGCGCTCGTTTTCATAAACGTCCATACCCAACGCGCCAATTTTCTGTTGCTTCAACGCGTCGATAGCGGCCTGCGAGTCGATCAGGCCACCACGGCTGGTATTGACGATCATGACGCCGTTTTTCATTTGTGCAAAGGCCGCCTGATTCAGCAGGTGATGATTCTCTGGTGTCAGTGGGCAGTGCAGGGAGATAACGTCCGCGTTGGCGTACAGCGTTTTTAGATCGACATACTCTGCCCCTAAGTCCAATGCCTGCGGGTTCGGGTAGGGATCGAAGGCCAGCAGCCGCATCCCGAAGCCTTTCAGAATGCGCATCGTGGCGATGCCGATTTTTCCGGTGCCAATAATGCCCGCTGTCCGGTTGTGCATATTGAATCCAATCAATCCTTCTAGAGAGAAGTTCGCGTCGCGAGTACGTTGATAGGCGCGGTGAATGCGGCGGTTAAGCGTCAGCATCAGGCCGACGGCGTGTTCGGCGACGGCCTCAGGGGAATACGCGGGAACGCGTACTACGCTGATACCCAGCTCCTTAGCGGCTTCTAAATCGACATTGTTAAAGCCCGCACAGCGCAGCGCGAGCGTTTTAATGCCCAATGCTGCCAGTTCGGTCAATACTTCGCGTCCACCGTCATCGTTTACAAAGA
Organism: Pectobacterium odoriferum; assembly: GCF_009931295.1. Taxonomy (NCBI): domain Bacteria; kingdom Pseudomonadati; phylum Pseudomonadota; class Gammaproteobacteria; order Enterobacterales; family Pectobacteriaceae; genus Pectobacterium; species Pectobacterium odoriferum. The sequence continues at coordinate 2,229,995 of NZ_CP034938.1, forward strand.
TGCAGACGGCCTGACAGCCCGCGGCGGTTTTCGCGGTGCGCGATGTCAGCATGAAATCAAAAAACTCCAGCTCATAGCCAAACTGCTGATTGACCTGTTCCAGATATTTACGGTCATACTGCTTCGTGCTGTAAATTGCCAGTTTCATTGATAGTTTCTCCGAAAAATCCTTAGGTTAAGCTATCAGAAAATCGGGCGGTGACAAACCGTTACCTGACTGACAGTAACGGTTTGAAATTGAGAGACGGTAATAGCGGATTTAGCGAGACGTACTGAAAACTGACACGGCTTCGGACATCGTGGAGATCTGCTGTTCCAGACTATTAATGGCAGAACTGGAATGTGTCGCCAAAATGGTGTTCTGGCGCGTCAATTCATCAATGTTGTTCACCGCCGAGTTAATCTGCCCCAGCCCTTGCGATTGCTCTTGTGTCGCCAGGCTGATTTGATTCACAAGCTGCGAGACCTGCTGTACCTGAGCCAGAATGTTGTTCATTGACTGACTGGTGTGGTTGACCAATTTATCGCTGGTGTGAATGTTAGCGATTGTGGCATCGATAATCTCCGCGATGTCTTTGGCGGCAGCGGCACTGCGCTGCGCCAGAATACGGACTTCCCCCGCGACCACGGCGAAACTCTTGCCCTGTTCTCCGGCGTGAGCGGCCTCTACTGCCGCATTAAGCGCCAGAATATTGGTTTGGAACGCCAGATTATCCAGCACGCTAATGATGTCGGTGATCTCTTTGCTGGAACGGGTCATGGTTGCCATGGTATCGGTTACCTGATTAACCGCTTTCTCTCCTGCATTGACAGCCTGATTGGCATCATTCGCACAACGCGTTGCTAACTGTGTGGCAGACGCATTACTTTGGATCGTCGCCGTCAGTTCTTCCATTGATGACGCGGTAGATTGTAAGCTTTGCGCGGTATCTTCACAGCGCTGGCTGAGTGTGTAATTCCCAGAAGCAATCTCGCCGCAGGCGTGGCGTAGTTCAGCCAGCTTGCCGTTAACATCATCGACAAACGTGCGGAAATTCATGCCGGATTGGTTGACGGCGCGTAATAACATGCCAACTTCATCCACGCGATTAAGTTGAAACGAGTTATCCGCCTGCCCAGAGGCGGAATTAATAGCCTGGCGTAGAATCTTTTCCAGTGGTTTTGCCAGATGTTGAACTAATAATTCACTGGTTATTGTCGCGCCAGCGAGTAGTGCCAAAACAAAAATTAATAGCGGTGTGGTGAGTGGAAGGGTAGCCAGTAAGAAAAGAAGCGCAAATAGCATGAAAAGGAAAACGTAGCTTCTTATCCGCCACCGTATGGGGATGACGGTAAATAAGCTAAGAAGTTTTAGCGGCCCTTTATAAATCAATAATCCCTGAAAGAGTCGGCGGCTTTTTAATTTATTCTCGTTCATTTGATGGTAAAGCACTTCTGCTTGCCGAATCTCTTCCTGTGAAACGCGCGTTCGCACCGACATATATCCTGTAATTTTCCCTTCCTTCATCAGCGGTGTCGTACTGGCTTTTACCCAATAGTAGTCGCCATTTTTGCGGCGGTTTTTGACGACGGCCGTCCAGATTTGACCTGCCTTCAGCGTTGCCCACATGTCGGCAAACGCCTGCGGGGGCATGTCTGGGTGGCGCACGATATTGTGAGGTTGGTGGAGAATTTCCTCAAAGTCGTAACCACTGGCATCAATAAAATCGTCATTGGCATAAGTGATATGGCTATCGGTAGTGGTAACCGACATTAACTTTGCTTTTTCATCTAATAAATACTGAATATCACTGACCGGAAAATTCTTACGCATTTATTGATCCTTTTAGTATAAGCAAGCATAAATGTAATGTTTTTAGATCCATTAACTAACGGAAAGCGATGAGTGCTATTTAATTAACGGCAATCTTCACGAAATAATTAGCGAGTAGACTTATATATTCTTACTAGTTTCGACCGTTATTTTTTCTTTAGGGAATGAGTTACCTAACCCGACTCACGGTAAGAGCCTGTGCCAGTGACCAAAAGCATTCATTTATTGAGTATATTATGACTCTGCGAATTTGCACGGTGGGCAATGCAGGTTCAAGAATGGGAAAAATGACGAGGAGATAAGGCGACGGACGCCCTGATATGAGCGCCCGTGAGGATGAAATTCGCTAGCGGGAAAGACTAAAGACCGAGGCTGCCTGTACCATACTCGAGATCTGCTGTTGCAGGTGATCGGTGGCCGAATGTGACTGACTCGCCAGCGCGGTATTCTGATGTGTGAGCTCATCAATGCGGTTTACCGCTTCATTAATTTGCTCCAGCCCCTGAGATTGTTCCTGCGTTGCGAGGCTGATCTCATTCATCAAATTGGTGACATGCTGAACCTGTAGCAGAATATTGCTCATGGATTTATGCGTGTGTGAAACCTGCTGTTCACCGGTACGAATGCTATTCAGCGTTTCGTCAATGATGGTCGAAATATCGCTGGAAGAGGAGGCGCTACGCTGTGCCAGCGAACGTACTTCACTGGCAACCACCGCAAAGCTCTTACCCTGTTCTCCGGCATGTGCGGCTTCGACGGCGGCGTTCACGGCCAGAATATTGGTCTGGAACGCGAGATTATCCATTACGCTGACGATATCCGTAATTCGTTCGCTGGAACGGGTGATCGTCTCCATCGTATCGGAAACCTGGCTGACAGCCTGCTCGCCAGAGTTTACCGCCTGATTCACATCCTGCGTATAGAGTGAGGCCTGAAGCGAGGCTTCCGCATTACTTTTTATTGTTGCAGTGAGCTGTTCGACGGACGCCGCAGTTTGTTGCAGGCTCTCTTCCGTTTCCTCGCAGCACTGTGCCAAGGTATGGTTGCCTTGCGCGATTTCATTACAGGCATTTTTCAGCTCGCTCAGATTGGTGTTCACATCGTCCACGAAGGTGCGGAAATTCATACCGGACTGGTTTACCGCGCGCATTAACATGCCAATTTCATCCACGCGATTAAGTTGCGCCAGGTTGTCCGCTTGTCCGGCAGCGGAACGCATGGCCTGAGCCAGAATTTGCTCAATAGGACGGGCAACATGGTGCACCAGAAGCTCGCCACTGACAAAACAACAGGCGATGAGCAGTGGAAAGAGTACGGAGGCCAATGCCGTTCCCGCCAGCAGAGAATAGGCGGCGATGAGCGGAATCAGGCTAAAGAGTAGAAAATAGCTGCGGATGCGCCAGCGTAATGGCATGGTTTTAAAAAGACTCAGGATGCGCAATGGCCCAGTATAAATAAGCAGACCATGATGGAAGGCGCGATATTTCAGTTTACCTTCATTTGCACTGGCATAGAGCTCCTCGGCCTGACGAATCTCTTCAGGTGAGGCGGCGGTCCGCACAGACATATAACCGGCAATTTCACCGCCTTTTCTCAGTGGCGTGGTGCTGGATTTTACCCAGTAATGGTCACCATTTTTGCACCGATTTTTCACAATCCCCGTCCAGATATTGCCTGCGCGCAGCGTTTTCCACATATCCGCGAAGGCGGCTGGTGGCATATCCGGGTGTCGGATAAGATTATGGGGCTGCCCCATCAGCTCATCTGTGGTATAGCCGCTGACATCAATAAAATCTTTGTTTGCGTAGGTAATATGGCTTTCTGGCGTGGTGACCGACATGAGTCTGGTTTTTTCAGAAAGAGAGAGCTGGCGGTCGGTTACAGGGGTGTTATTACGCATAAAGCAGTCCTTGATATGCTGTGTCCGAATACTGATTTAACATGAGGCATACCCACGGCAATGAATCAGCGGATAGCGGTAATGGTTCAGGTTGCTCATTGCTTTTTTTAAGGCGGTCGGGCAGAAGGAGATAATCCTGATATCCACCCGTAAACGCTTTGTTCATGATGAGATAACGTGATTCATTACAAAATATAACCTCAATTAAACATTTTACCACGAAAGGGTAATGAGTACGTACGCATAATAGTGGTAAATGTGAGTTGGATAGGTTTGTTTGTTAACAAAAAGAGCGATTTGTGAATGAATAATCGGCAGAGTTATACCGGACGAATTTTACCGCTATTGAACAGGATGCTTAACTCGCGCTAATGATTAAAAAACGTGCACTTTCAGTCGCTTTCCTGCTCGCCGCATTGCTGTTTCTTTCCTGGCGAGCACTGCCGCAGTGGCTGCCGCGTCTTGCCGATATCTGGCTACCGACGGAAATGTCTTTGACCGTGGATGGGACGCCTGGCTGGCAGGGCGGTGGGCTGCATAGCGCGGGGTTCCGTCTTATGGCCGGGGAGTGCACGCTCGTTGACGTACGGGATATGACGCTGCGTTGGCATAGCTGGCGATGGCATGTCGATATTGATGCCGTGACGTTAAACAGCGACTGCCTGCAATATGTGCCAGCAAGCAGCAGCACCGAACCAGCGGCGCAGTTAGCGCAATGGCAACAGCGATTGCCTGCTGCCGATATTCAGGTGAAGACGTTTACGCTACAGCCCTGGCAGGATTATGCCGGGCAGGTACGACTCAGCAGCGACGGCAAACGGCAACAAACGCTGGATTATCAGGGCGATCAACTGGCGTTTAAGGCAGAGCTGAACGATAAGCGTCTGACGCTGCATGAAAGCATGCTCGCAACGCCAGCGGGATTCGCGCGCCTGCAAATCAGTGGTGAGATGGAACTGGCCGATACGTTGGATGCTGCACCCGTGCAGGGGCGGCTCACCGGAAAACTGGATTCAGGGCAGACACCCGAACCGCTTTCGCTCCTGCTGGACTGGCATCATCAAGCGGGTGAGCTGGTACTGAAGGCGGCGAATGACGAGACGCCGCTGATATCGCTGCCGTGGCAACTGACGGATGAGGTGATTCAGGTCACTAACGGCGTCTGGCGCTGGCCTTATGCCGATCAGCCACTCTCCGGGCAGGTGGCAATGACATTACAACATTGGCGACAAGGGTTGGATGCCACCACGATTAACGCGCGGTTGAACATGCTGACGCAAGGGCATAATGGTAAGGCGAACGCCGTGCTGGTGTTGGGGCCGGGCAACATCGGCCTGCTCAATAGCGAATTGCGCTTTCAGCTTACCGGGCAGGCAAACTTACCCGCACTCTCCTTGACGGCAACGTTGCCGGGGGTGTTGCAGGGCTCGATTCTCAATCCCGAATTCTCTCTTTTACCGGGGGCGCTGCTACGTGCCTGGGGAAGGCCTGCGCCGCAAATTTATCTTGAAGAGGCTCGCTGGCCGCTGGCGGGCGTCCGAGTCAGTGCGACGGGCGTGAATGGGCGACTACAGGCGATTGTGAAGGCGCGGGAAGCATACTGGGGACGCTTTAGCCTGCACCTTGACGGTCAGGCACAGGATTTCTGGCCGGATCAAGGGCAGTGGCAATGGCGTTATTGGGGCAACGGTCATCTGCCGCCGCTCAAAGGTCAGTGGGATGTGGCCGGCCGAGGCCAGTGGCAGGATACCCTGATTGAAGTCAGCCAACTGTCGAGCGGCTTGGATCAGTTGGGCTACGGCATTGTGACGGTGCACCAGCCCCGACTGACCATTACTGAGCCGATCCGTTGGCAACGCGCCCGCTCCGGTGAGCATTTTCAAGGGGCGCTGCAACTGGCCTCCGAACGGGCGCACTTCAGCAACGGGGGCTACTTGCCGCCTTCGTTGCTAACGTTGGCGATGCAGGGGCGTAGCCCAGATGATTTCCAGCTACAGGGGCAGCTACAGGCTGAGGATATCGGGCCAGTCAGGCTGCGTGGCCGCTGGGATGGAGAGCGGCTGCGCGGTGGCGCGTGGTGGCCGACACAGCCGCTTAAGGTGTTTCAGCCTCTGCTTTCTCCGCTGTTGAAAATGAACATTCGCGCCGGACAGTTTTACGCGCAGGCGGCATTTTCCGCTGCACGTAAAGAAGGATTCAGCGCGGGCGGACATTGGGTCGTGAAAAATGGCGGATTGTGGCTACAGGATGGTGAAGTTAGCGGCGTCAACTTTGTCCTGCCTTACCGTTTAAAAGATCAGCGCTGGCAACTGGGCGTCAAGCAGCCCGTTGCGCTGCGAATTGACGTGTTGGATAACCTGTTTCGGATGAGCAATATCCGCGTCGATCTCCAGGGTTTTTACCCGTACAGTGAGCGACAGCCGCTAGTTATGTCTCAGGCCAACATGGACGTCTTGGATGGGTATATTGGCCTGTCTACGTTGCGCTGGCCGCAGCGGGAACCGGCGCTGTTCACCGTTAAGAGTGTGGATCTCAGCGAACTGATAACTGTATTAAAGCAAAAGCAGTTTGCCCTGTCCGGGCGCGTGAGCGGCACGCTTCCGTTGAATTTTAATCACCCGACCATGCTGATTGAAGGCGGACGAATTACCAATGATGGTTTCCTGACGCTGCGGTTGGATAACCAACTGGCCGATGAGTTAGCGAGTAAAAATCTGGCAGGCGGGGCGGCGATTGGTTGGCTGCGCTATCTGGAGATTGGGCGTTCCTATGCCACGCTTGACCTGACTAATCAGGGCGAGCTGACATTAACGTCGCGGGTACAGGGGAAAAACCCGCAGCTCAGTGGGAAACGACAGGTTATTCTTAACTATCGCCATCAGGAGAATATCTTCCAGCTATGGCGCAGCTTGCGTTTTGGCGATAACTTGCGGGATACGCTGGAGCAGCAGGCAAATGAATAAACTCAAGGTAGAACAATGAACAAGTGCGAGACATTGCTGGCGGTAGGTTGCACGGTCGCTTTCCTGACGGGGTGTGTGCCGCGTATCGAAGTGGCTGCGCCCAAAGAGCCGATCACCATCAATATGAACGTGAAGATCGAGCATGAGATTCACATCAAGGCGGATAAAGAGGCGACACAACTGCTGGAAAGATCGGACAATGCGGCTGGCGATGAGATAAAGAAAAGCGCGCCGGAAGGCGCGCAATAGTCAAGCCAAGTAAACCAATGGCAAGGTCGGTAATGATGAATTTTTATGCGGTAACTAACTGAGACAGCTGATTTTTCGCCGTTTCGGTGGCTTTCTGTGCCACATCTGGGCCGTAGCCATAACCTTCTGCAAACACGAACTCAAGGTCAGTCAGACCGAGGAAGCCCAGGAATACACGCAGGTACGGCTCCAGTAGATCGGTTGGCGTGCCTTTATGGATGCCACCGCGGCTGGTTAGTACGATAGCGCGTTTACCTTTCACCAGACCTTCTGGACCCTGTTCGGTGTAGCGGAACGTTACGCCCGCGCGGGCCACCAGGTCGAAGTAGTTCTTCAACTGAGTCGGAATGTTAAAGTTATACATTGGTGCAGCGATCACGATAACGTCATGTGCTTGCAGTTCGGCGATCAGATCGTCGGACAGTTTCAGGGCTTCCTGTTGACGAGGAGTCAGGGCGGCATCGGAAGGACGCAGCGCGCCAACTAATTCGCCATCAAGAACCGGAATCGGTTGAGCGGCCAGGTCGCGGACGGTGATACTGTCGTTTGGATGTGCAGACTGCCACTCGGCGGTGAAGTGGTCGGCCAGTTGGTTTGACTGAGAATAACCTGCCAGAATGCTTGATTTCAGAACCAATACTTTGCTCATTGCCAATTCCTTTAGTGATTGAAGTGGGCGACAACATAACGCCCTTTGATGCGTCACATCTTATGTGGTGCTCTGGAAAGTGAAAAGTGCAAATATTCGAGGTCTTTATTCGATTTAATTGAATAAGACGATGTTTGACTAAGTCCGGGCAGGGGCGATTAGAGCCGTCTATGACAATGTGCTACTATCCACGGCTTAAAAATTCAGTACCTTAAAATCAGGTTAGGCTCCATCGAGCCAGATTCGGTGGCGAGCATCGCCCCGGCAGAGACAAGAATTAGAGAAAACGATTAAGGAAGAGCAACGTGAAATCACCTCTCAGTGCATTATCTACGCAGTTAAGTGAGCTAATGCTTCGCGATCGGCAACGTCTGCGCCGCCGTTTACAGGGCGCGGAGAAGGTCAGCAGCCCGCAGGCTCAGGCGGCGATCGCTCAGGAAATTGAGGGGGAAATCGCTACTGCGCGCCAGAAAGTTGAGAATCGTCGGGCAAGCTGTCCGGCGATTCACTACCCTGAACAGCTTCCGGTCAGCCAGAAAAAAGATGAGATACTGGAAGCGCTGCGTCATCATCAGGTGATTATTGTCGCGGGTGAAACGGGATCGGGTAAGACCACACAGTTGCCGAAAATTTGTCTTGAGCTGGGGCGCGGCGTGCACGGTCTGATTGGGCACACGCAGCCGCGGCGTCTGGCGGCCAGAACCGTTGCCGACCGCATTGCCGCCGAGCTGGAAACGCCGCTGGGCGGCAGTGTCGGCTATAAAGTCCGGTTTAACGATCAGGTGGGTGACAATACGCTGGTCAAACTGATGACCGACGGTATTCTGCTGGCTGAAATTCAGCAGGATCGCCTGTTGATGCAGTATGACACGCTGATCATCGATGAAGCGCACGAACGCAGCCTGAACATTGACTTCATTATGGGCTATTTGCGCCAGCTGTTGCCAAAGCGCCCTGATTTGAAAGTGATTATTACGTCGGCGACCATCGACCCGCAGCGCTTCTCTCGCCACTTTAATAATGCACCGATCATTGAAGTGTCCGGCCGGACCTATCCGGTAGATGTGCGCTATCGCCCCGTGGTGGAAGATGCGGATGACAGCGAACGCGATCAGCTACAGGCGATTTTTGATGCGGTCGATGAACTGACGCGCGAAGGGCCGGGTGACATTCTGGTCTTCATGAGCGGTGAACGTGAAATTCGCGATACGGCAGAGGCGTTGACCCGTCTGGATTTGCCGCATACCGAGATCCTCCCGCTGTACGCGCGCCTGTCGAATCAGGAACAGAATCGCGTCTTTCAGTCACATCACGGCCGCCGCATCGTACTGGCGACCAACGTGGCGGAAACCTCGCTAACTGTGCCGGGGATTCGCTATGTGATCGACCCCGGTACTGCGCGCATCAGTCGCTACAGCTTCCGCACCAAGGTACAGCGTCTGCCGATTGAACCCGTCTCGCAGGCGTCGGCGAATCAGCGTAAAGGACGCTGTGGCCGTGTCGCCGCTGGGGTGTGTATTCGTCTCTATTCCGAACAGGATTTCCTGTCACGGCCTGAATTTACCGATCCCGAAATTCTTCGCACCAATCTGGCTTCCGTCATTCTACAAATGACGTCGTTGGGGCTAGGCGATATCGCCGCGTTCCCGTTTGTTGAAGCGCCGGATAAGCGCAATATTCAGGACGGTGTGCGGCTGCTGGAGGAATTAGGCGCGATTAATCTGGCCGAGAACGGGCATTATCGCCTGACGCCGCAGGGGCAACAACTGGCGCAATTGCCGATCGATCCGCGTTTGGCGCGAATGGTGCTGGAAGCGCGTAAAACTGGCTGTGTGCGTGAAGTGATGATCATCACCGCGGCGCTGTCGATTCAGGATCCACGCGAAAGGCCGATGGATAAGAAGCAGGCATCGGATGAGAAACACCGTCGTTTTGCCGATAAAGACTCCGATTTTCTGGCTTTCGTTAATCTGTGGGATTACCTGCGTGACCAGCAAAAGGCGCTGTCTTCCAGCCAGTTCCGCCGCCAGTGCCGCACGGATTTCCTTAACTATCTGCGCGTGCGTGAATGGCAGGATATCTACACGCAGCTGCGTCAGGTGGTGAAAGAACTGGGGCTGCCGGTCAACAGCGAACCGGCCGATTATCTGAGCATTCACTGTGCGCTGCTCACTGGCTTGTTGTCGCATGTCGGGCAGAAAGATATTGAGAAACAGGAATTCAGCGGCGCGCGTAACGCACGGTTTGCGATTTTTCCTAGCTCCGGGTTATTCAAAAAGCCGCCTAAGTGGACGATGGTGGCTGAGTTGGTGGAAACCAGCCGCTTGTGGGGACGCATTGCCGCGCGTATTGAACCCGAATGGATTGAGCCGCTGGCTCAGCACCTGATTAAGCGAAGCTACAGCGATCCTCACTGGGAGAAAGCGCAGGGCACGGTGATGGCGCAGGAGAAGGTGACGCTCTTCGGGCTGCCGATTGTCGCGGCCCGCAAGGTGAATTACAGCCAAATCGATCCGACGCTGGCGCGTGAAATGTTCATCCGTCACGCGCTGGTGGAAGGTGACTGGCAAACGCATCACGCCTTTTTCCGCGCCAACCTCAAACTGCTGGCGGAAGTGGAAGATCTTGAGCATAAATCGCGCCGCCGCGACATTTTGGTGGATGACGAGACGCTGTTTGCTTTCTACGATCAGCGCTTGCCGCACGATGTGGTGTCGTCGCGCCATTTTGACACATGGTGGAAAGCGGCCAGCCGGGATAACGCCGACCTGCTTAATTTTGAAAAGAGCATGTTGATTAAAGACGGCGCGGAGAAGGTGAGCGCGCTGGACTACCCGAACTTCTGGCATCAGGGCAGCCTGAAATTACGCTTGTCTTATCAGTTTGAACCGGGCGCGGATGCGGATGGCGTCACGGTACATATCCCGTTGCCTATTCTCAATCAGGTACGCGAAGAGGGCTTCGAGTGGCAGATTCCCGGCGTGCGCCGCGAACTGACGATTGCGCTGATTAAATCGTTGCCTAAGCCGTTACGTCGTAACTTTGTGCCCGCGCCGAACTATGCCGAAGCGTTTCTGGCTCGTACCACGCCATTAGAGAAAGGACTCTTGGATGCGCTGGAACGTGAACTGCGGCTGATGACGGGTGTCACGGTGCCGCGTGAGGCATGGCAGTGGGATCAGGTGCCCGATCATCTGAAAATCACGTTCCGCGTTATCGATGAGAAGAATCGGACGCAGCGGGAAGGCAAAGATCTGAATGCGCTGAAAGAGCAACTCAAGGATAAAGTGCAGCAAACGCTGTCATCTGTAGTGGATGACGGGCTGGAGCAGCGCGGTCTGCACGTCTGGAGCTTCGGTTCGCTGCCGGATTGTTATGAGCAGAAGCGGGGCGGTTATTCGGTCAAAGCCTATCCGGCGCTGGTGGATGAAAAGGATAGCGTGGCGATTCGCCTATTCGATACGCCGCACCAGCAGCAGCAGGTCATGCGGCAGGGGGTGCGCCGCCTGTTACTGCTAAACATTCCGTCACCGATCAAATATCTGCATGAAAAGCTGCCGAACAAGGCGAAACTCGGCCTCTATTTCAATCCGTACGGCAAAGTGTTGGATCTCATTGATGACTGCATCGCCTGCGCGGTGGATAAGCTGATTGAATCATCCGGTGGTCCGGTCTGGCAGGAAGAGGCCTTCCAGCAGTTGCATGAAAAAGTGCGTGCGGAGCTGAACGATACGGTGGTTGATATCGCCAAACAGGTTGAGCAAATCCTGACGGCGGTCTTCACCATTAACAAGCGTCTGAAAGGGCGTGTAGACATGGCGATGGCGCTGGCGTTAAGTGATATCAAGAGCCAGATGACCGGTCTGGTGTTCCGTGGTTTTGTGACCGCAAACGGCTGGCAACGCCTGCCGGACGTGCTGCGCTATTTGCACGCGATAGAACGACGTCTGGAGAAACTGGCACAGGATGTTCACCGCGACCGGGCGCAGATGCTGAAAGTGGAGCACGTTCAACAGGCATGGCAACAATGGTGGAATAAACTGCCTGCGGAGCGACGTGATGACGACGATGTGAAAGCGGTGCGCTGGATGCTTGAGGAACTGCGCGTCAGCTACTTTGCTCAGCAGTTAGGAACGCCGTTCCCGATCTCGGATAAGCGCGTGTTGCAGGCGATGGAGCAGGTAGAAGGGTAATCCTCTCGGTATCACATCAGGTCGGCAAGGGCTGCTTTTTGATCTCAAGGTAAGCCGACCTGATGGCTTCTTCACCATACTGCTGTTCCAGACGTTTTATGATGAAATGACCTTTCGCCATGTTTTGGTAGTGGTGAATAAATAGCGTATTAATGGCTGCACCGCTGGCGGCACCGATCACCGGGACAATCTGTGCGGCCATTTTTTCCGTCATGGTTACGCCCAGTCTGGTGGCGACCGCATCAATCAATTTTGCCAGCGTTTTTCCTGCCTGTGAGGTACTCATTCTGGCAGACGCTTTCCCTGCGCTTTTTTTGCTGGCAATGCCGATTAATTCGCGGCTGGCATGTCGGGTGATATCGGCCAGAACGGCGCGTGACGTGTAATAAGCAGAATCGGCAGCGTCGTCGCTTTCTTGTGTCCCGCCGAGCGCAAAAACTTCTACACAGGCGGCTTTGACGGAAAAATCACTGAGGGAGAAACCTTCGCTGCGGGCAATATCCGCCACGGAACGCATCATAATGGTGGTGCTGATAGGCAGTTCGACCAGCAGACCCGCCGCGCCAAAAAAACCGCTGACTGCACCGGAAGCGGCAACGACTAGCTTGTGTGTCTTTGGCGATGCGACGCGATCAGGCGCATCGTCTAGCGTATAGAGTGCGGCGTCTACCGCTTTGTAGAGCGCGGAATGAACGACATCCTGTATTTTGTTTTTCACCAGGGCGGGTAGCTTCGACAGGCTCCATTCAATCGGTTTTCCAACCAGATTCGCTGCCTGTATGGTAAAAGAGGGGGCTTCCAGCAGCGTGATGGCATGCCTGATGGCGAGCGCATCCTGCTGAGTAAGAAGAGTCATAGGCGTTCTCCGTACCGTTGATTGAATAGCCAGCCTGACGGGGTAGATTATGCAGACGTTTGTGGCGAGCGAGCCGTTAGCCAAGCGGTAAACGTATCGGGCGGGATCGGTCGGGAAAAATAGTAGCCTTGTACTTCATCACACCCAAAATGAGCCAGATAGTCGAGTGTTTCCTTATTTTCCACCCCTTCCGCCAGCACAATGTAATTCAGTTTGTGCAGCATGCTGATAATGGATTGCACAATGACGCGGCTTTTGTGATCAATTTTTATATCTTTAATCAGCGACTTATCCAGCTTTATCACCGTAGAGGGAATATTGCGCAAATAGCTTAAGTTGCTATATCCCGTACCGAAATCATCAAGCGCGATAGTAAATCCGAGCTGTTGTAGCGTTTGGATGGTGGCGAGCGTTTCGGTGCTTTCGATGATTTTCTGCGTTTCGACACACTCAATGTCAATGTCCTGAGGAGTGAGGCCGTGGTTCTCCAGAATGGTGATGAGGCGTGGGATAAAGTCATTCTCGGAAAAATTTCGGGCGGAAACATTAATCGACACGGGGAACGTTAACCCCTTCTGACGCCACTGCTTCACCTGACATGCCGCTTCTCGGGTAACCCAGTCCGTTAACGGGCGCATCAGCGTTGTACCTTCCGCGAGCGGAATAAACTGGTCGGGATAAATCTCACCTAACTCAGGGTGACGCCAGCGAATTAGCGCTTCTGCACCAATGACAGTGTTGGTCTTGATGTTTAATTTCGGCTGATAAACCAAATAGAGGCCCTGCTTCTTGTTCTGTAGCACATCGGCCAGTTCATTGAGCAAGGTAAAGGCGATTTGCTGCGCTTTATCGGCCTCTGGGTCGTAGGCAAACTGGCGAATATTTTTGGTGATGGCAGTGCGCAGTGCACTCATTGATTCACGCAAGATTTGCTGCGGCTCTTTGGCCGGAATCTGGAATTCGGTGTAGCCAACGAAGAACTCCAGCTTGAGCGGAATATGACTGGTGATACTTTCATGAATCCGCTCAGCACAGGCGTCGAGTTCCGCCAGAACTTGCTCTTTCCTATCGGCCTTCACCAGCAGGGCGAAACGGCCTACGGCGGCAGAGTACAAATTGTCTGATGAATTTAAGCTAAGACGTAAAAAGACCCCGATATCTTTCAGCAGGCCTTCTACGGTCGGCATACCCAGCGCACACCCCATTTCATAGGCGTAAGAAATGTCGATGGTATCAATCAGAATAAGCAGGTAGGGCTCGTGGATGTCGGTAATGTGGCTGATGTCGTCAATCAGACGCTGGCGATTAGGCAACAGCGTGACTGCATCAATCAGCCCAATCGCGTTGCGGTATTCCATTAACACCATCGCAATCGTTGCTAAGTCATGCAGTAGCCGCAGTTGGACCTTGCTGAAGTTGCGAGGGAGGTAATCGATGACGCTGAACGTCCCAACAGAATAGCCGTCTTTGGTTTTTAGCGGCACACCCGCATAAAAACGGATAAAAGGTTCGCTGGTTACGTAAGGGCTGTCTTTAAAACGGTCGTCCTGAGTGGCATCGGGGCAGATAAAGGATTGACCCGTTTGTACGGTAAAATGGTCGAAGGAACCTATTTTATCCATATTATCCAATGGGAAATGGGTCTTCGCTTTAACATGCAGAGATTTGGAACCGGTTAGTGTCACGAGAGCCGTCGGGGTTTCGAGCAGTTGGCAGGCCAGTTTCGTGAGTTTGTGAAGAATATCGTCTTGAGATGTATCGGTTTTCTGTAATTCGTCGAGAGTCTGCATGCGTTTTTTTTCGTCATGGCTCAAATGTTTTAACATGTAGACTCTTCCTTTCCGCAATAATAATCGCGACAACATCAATTTAATTTAACGGCGACACAATAACATAGAGGCTAAAAATTGAGGTAACTTATTATACCACCTTTATCTTCCTGTTAAGGCTTAGGCGATTTTTTGTCTTAAGTCATGTTTTCGGTTTTCAATACGCTGTGTGAATTTATGATATTTTCCGATAGCTTACGAAAAAAGAATCGCCTCTTGGCTGAGGAAACGCTCTGCAAATAAATGGAAATCTCATTATAAAAAATGGTCGTTTTCATAAGATAAAATAGCATCCTGATAATTGTTATGCCCGTTGTAGGGTGACAATATGGATGATTAACCTATCTCTCTGATAAGAATAGAACAGATATTTTTTTATACCATGAAATCGGCGGAAAACGGTGGTGCCAGGTGGTATCCTGAATACCGGTTTCCGCCTGACGGTGCGTTGCTGCGGAGCGTTAGCGTTATTTGGGTGAGTCCGGTTTTGGTGAGCCAGGTTTTGGTGAACTTAGTTTTGCTAACGTTTCTAACTGCTGGCGAATAGCGGTAACGGAAACGGCGCGATTATCGGCTCTATCGCGTTCACTGGCATCGGGTGCAGAACTTTGGATGCCCATGAGCACCCAGCCTGCTGCTGAGTTCAGCATCAGTGGGGAGCCGCTATCGCCAGGCAGCGTGTCGCACTGGTGCGCCATAACGGCAGTGTGAACCCAACCGGTGATCAAACAGTTTTGATGGCGATAAAGCGTTTCCTGATGATCCTCTGGGTAACCCGCCTGCGTGACGCGCTGGCCGTTATCCTTCAAGGCCTGCATCAACTCCTGACGGCTGCCTTGCCAGAGTGGAAGCGGGCGAATATAAGGTGGCGTTTGCTTTAGCCGAATCAGCGCATAATCCAGCGGTGCTGCTGAAGGCGGAACGATCCACCCCTCACCGTCGGCTTTCAATTTTTTGGCGAGCGTTTTATTCGCCAGCGCTTCAATTTCTGTTGTTTCATACCGCCAGCCATTTTCTGTTGCCAGAAAGCGCAGCGCGACGGGTTTATCTATCTCACCTTTCGGTGGCGTGACCACGCAGTGCCCGGCTGTCAGCGCCAGATGTGGGGAGATCAGCGTCGCGGTACAGAGGTTGCCGCTGGCGGTTTCCAACTGCCCTATCGCTTGCCACGGCCAGACCGACGTGTCGGGAACGATATCCCGATCGTCATGGTTGAAAAATAAGATTTGTTGCTGCTTCTGCGCGGCGGTGTCTGTCGGTGAGGATTCCGCCCAACTGAACGGGGCGATAAATGATAATGAACATAACAACCAGGCTGATATGCGCATGCAGTGAATAAACCTTATGAGAGAAGTCATCTTGAGGTGCTAAATATAGCGCGTTGAATTAACTATAGATGTATTTGCTGGTGAGAGACTGAAAATTAAAATGTTATCGAGTGTAAAGGCGTCGGATAACATCACTGCGCTTATTTCATCCTCCCCTTATGCGCAAAATGCGACGCCACCATCTGAAGTGGCGCCGCATTTTCATATCAGCAGTACAGAGAATGGCGCCCGTTTTATTCGTAGCTGACGATCACGATACGCGCATCTGAACTTAGCGTTTTCGAACTCACAGAACCGATACCTTGCGGCAAAGCAGCATGTTGTGCGCTGTTGTTCACGTGTAGCGTTTGTATTTCCCCTTGTCGTTCACAGCTGACGGTCACATTATTTGAGCGTGTTGTCACATCACAGACCGGTTCGACGATGGCACCCGAAAAGCGGATGATACCGGACGATGGAGAGGAAGAGGCGAAGGTATAGGATGTCGCAACCAGCGTGCTCAGCAATAGGGCAGATATTTGCAGGGTTCTTTTCATTATACGGTTCTCGGTATTGCCCGGAGTGTAATGATATAAACGGCGCTGAGTGATAAAACTTTACTGCTCCGCAATCTTTATTTGGCTAGCGGTCTACATTTTTGACGTTTACTGTTTTTGACGCTCAATAACCTCATGATTAATAGCGGTGCGATTAATCACTGCATGATGCAGGCCCTGTGACTAGAGAAAAAAACTCAGGGTGACAATGCCACAGAGCAGAACGAGGGATAACAGAATTTCAAATGAGTAACGCCGCATCATTCTCTCGTCCCCCCATGAAATAAACACCCGGTAAACCGAGTGTTTGATGATTGAGCTACGGCAAGCCCTTAGAGGTGGATTTCAAATAGGGCTAACTGAAAGTGACGCCTTCCCCGTAGGGAAGGCGTGGTGCTTACCGATTACGCTGCTGGCGTAGTGGTCGCTGGTTTTGCCGTTTTCGCTTTCTTCACGTGTTTTTTAGCGGCCTGTGCTTTCTGAGCAGGAGCGGGCTTAGCTTTCTTCACGTGTTTCTTGGCAGCCTGTGCTTTCTGAGCAGGAGCGGGTTTAGCTTTCTTCACGTGTTTCTTGGCAGCCTGTGCTTTCTGAGCAGGAGCGGGTTTGGCTTTCTTCACGTGTTTTTTAGCAGCCTGCGCTTTCTGTGCTGGCGCTGGTTGGGCTTTCTTCACCGATTTTTTATGGTGAACGGCTTTAGCCGGCGCAGAAGTGGTCGCCGTAGGCTGAGCGGGTGCGCTGGTTACGGTATCCGCGGCAAACGCTACAGAGGACAGACCCAGTGCCGCACCTGCGATCATAACTAATACTTTATTCATCATCATTTCCTCGTTATCTCATTCACGTTTCGTAGCCCTCAGTTGGGCCGGTAGAGAGAGAATAGGAGAAACAGAGGGCGGCTTCAGTGAGTGATTGGTTTCGGCGTGTAACCTAATGTACAAGACAGAAAAAGTGGGAAAGACAGGGATAAACGGCGGGGTTACCGCCGTCTCAGTGCTAGTGCTGAATGGCGATTGGGGCCTGTGCTGTCGCGGTTTTTACTGGCCAGCAAAAACGGAAACGGGCACCGCCGAGTGGGCTGTCATCCACGGTAATGTTGCCGTCGTAAGCCCGGGCGATAGCATGAACAATGGCCAGTCCGAGCCCGCATCCGCCGCTGCTGTTCTCGATACCCGCTTCCAGACGGACAAACGGTTCAAACACGCTTTCCCAGCTGTCGGGCGGAATACCAAGGCCATCATCTTCGACTTGCAGACACGCGATATGCCCAGCGTCGGACGTTAGGCTGACATGCAATCGACTGTGGCAGAAGCGCAACCCATTGCCGATCAGGTTATTCAGCACCCGTTCCATCAGGCGTAAATCGAGCGCACCAATCTGTGCTGAATGAGGCATGTCCAGCGAGATGTGTTTGTCAGGGTGGATCAGGCGGAAATCATCAACTTTTGCCTGTAGCCACGATGGAATATCAATATCGGCAAGATGCAGCGTCACTTGTGGACGGTCGAGTCTGGCATACGTCAGCAGCTCGTCAATCAGCGCTTCGAGTTGACCAATATCCCGGTTTAACGCCTGCTGCTCATCTTCTGTCAGGTTGTCGCTCATCGCCAGCCGATAGCGCAGCCTGACCAGCGGCGTACGCAGTTCGTGCGCAATGTTGTCAATCAGTTGCTTTTTACTGTTAATGAGCTGGTTCAGGTTATCTGCCATGCGGTTGAAGGCGACGCCAAGCCGGTACAGGCTTGAGGTGCTATCGAAGTGAATGCGCTCCTCCAGATGACCATCTCCCAGGCGCTGCGCAGCATTCTCCAGTTTTAGCATGGCCTGCCAGTGTGGGCGCATCCAGAGGAAAACTGGTAACGCCAGCGACAGCCCGATGAGCATCACCAGCAGTAAATCCAGCAGTCGCATTTCGTGCAGGAAGAACAAATAAGGGATAGGGCCGACGGCAAGAACATAGTGGCTGCGGGGGATGCGTTGGATAAACGTGTATTCATCATCCAGCGCGATAATTTCCCCCTGATTCAGACGCTGCCGATTCTTGGGGCTCAGCGCATATTTGCTCACTGGTTCGATGTGCAGTTTGAATGACAGGTTTAAATCAAGCTGGCTGATGGTTTTATGCCAGTCGCGCGGCGGAATCGCGCGCAGCTCATTACGAATGAGGTACAGCGAGCTTTTCATCAGATCATCCATGGACTGACGTCCGGCGCGTTCGGCCGTGACTTTATAAACCAGCCCGACCAGAAGTGTCATGACCACAAAGCAGGCGAACAGCAATAGAAAAAACTGGACGAACAGCTTTCTCATAGCGTGACGCTCTCCCAAGTATTGGGGGCAAACAGATACCCTTTGTTGCGCACCGTTTTAATACGGAACGGTTCCAGCGGGTTGTCGTACAGTTTCTTACGCAGACGGGAAATCGCGACGTCAATGCTGCGATCCATGCCGTCGTAGGTCACGCCGCGCAGATTTTTCAGCAGCGCATCCCGATCCATAATGTGACCCGCATGGGTCGCCAACTGCCAGAGCAGATCGAAATCCGCGGTAGATAACACGATGTGCTCTTGCCCTAATGTCACTTCCCGGTTGACCGGATCGATACAGAGCAGGCCGAAGTGCAGGGATTTATGCACCTGCAACGCGGTGGGTGCCGCGTTTTCGGTCACGGCCTGGGGCGCGGTAGCGTATTGCCGCAAATGCAGGCGCAGGCGGGCGAGCAACACGGCGGGCGGCGTGGTTTTCAGAATGTAATCATCGGCACCCATTTCCAGCGCCAGAATATGATTCATATCGCTGTCCAGCGAGGTCAGCAGCACAATCGGGCCTGTGTACTGTGGCCGCAACTCCCGACAGATGGTCATACCGTCTTTACCGGGCAGCATGATGTCCAACAGCACAAGGTCGGGCTGCTGTCGTTCAATAAAGGCCAATGCCTGATCGCCCCGTGCCTCAACCTGAACATCAATGTCATGCTTGCCAAGGTAGGCGGCGATCAATTTCCCCACCTCGGTATCATCTTCTATAAAAACAATCTTATGCATGGTCTCTACGTCATCCCCAACTCACTGTTGCTAGCATAGCCTGATGATAGGCGATAAACGAGAAGTGAAGCGTAAATGGGTGTTAAGTGTTTGTTTATTTGCTCAAATTAGATAAGCTGCGAGGCGTGCTTTTTAGGCAATATTGCACCTGATTCTCGGCGTTTACCGAGAGCAGTCACGACATAATGATAGATTATTCCACTGGGAACCGCGCTGAAGATGAAACCGATTGACCAGATAAACAGCTGGATGCAGGAAGCCTTACGCCCTTATTTCGGGCTAGAACCGTTATCGTCTGAATGGGATATTATCACCGTGCGTGACGGCTATTTTATCTGCTTCGATGGCGACACGGTCCGTAAGCGCATTACCGCCACCGAGTTAAACTATCAGGAAGAAGATGTCATTATTCACACGCGCGAACGTGACGTTATTCTGCCCAGAACCGCGCGCGGTAAAGAAAAGAAGCTGACGTATACCAGCGTTTCCAGCGTGATGGCCGATGGCATTGTGTTTTCTGCGGGCGTCAGAACGCTGAATTCGGGAAGCTACGGTTATATCAACGCCAGCAATTACCGTAACTCAATCCGGCTACCGCTACCGGAATGCCGTCATTTGACTACTAAAGAAGAGATTGTCGACTGGCTGCGATCTTATCGTGACCGATTACCAGCTGATTATGCGAACAAGCTGGAACGGTTGATGAGTGCGAAAAACCAGCAGCATAAAACGGTTCCGGGCGATATCTTTCGGGTCGAAATAGATTTGCATACCGATGGCTATGTCCTGGTGATTGGCAACCTGCGCCAGATGCAAAAAGACGAACTTTTTGCAGAACATAGCATCTGGAATGATGTGATGACGATGCCGTTATTTGTTCGGCCTTACCTTTTCAGCACGACTGAGCGTAATCCACCGCTGTCGGAGATCGTGGCATTGCCGTTGTCAGAAAAATGCTGGATTGTCATGGATAATGCTTTCCTGCGCGGTAATTACGAGTATGTGGGATCAAAAGTGTTGTCGGAAGAAGACATTCTGTTTCCTGTTGGCTATGGCCCCAACATCAGCACAAAGAGAAGCGACTACCGTCTGTCCTGGGGGCCCAGTTCGATCGTGAAAGCCAGTCAAGATACAGTTTTTAAAGCTGGGCGTAACTATATGAACAATGGGGCTTATAGCAGCGTGTCAGCCGAGTCCTTCGCTGATAAAGGTTTCCCTGACTACGATAAAACGTTGCACAAACCGGAACATCGTGAAGCGTGGGAACAGGCATTGGCAGAGTTTGGCTTTCCACCCGATACGACCTACGATGCCTTCGCCCAGCGTACTGGCGGGCTGACACGTGCAGCTTACCTGACGTATATCGCCAACAATAAAGTGTACCAGCGTAAGGCGCGAGTGAAGAAAAAAGAGACGAAATAGCGTCAGAGATTTTATTGGATGGGCCTTAGCGCAAAGCCCGTCCGCCATCAACACCCAGTGTTTTCCCCGTGACGTAACGGCTGCTGAGCAGGTAATCCACCAGCTGGACAATTTCTTCTTCACCGGGGGCAATTTTCATCAATGACTTTTCCAGCGCCTGCTGACGATAGGATTCGTCATCCTTTTCATTAAACAGGATTAGACTGGGGGCGATCGCGTTGACTTTCACCTCGGGTGCCAGTTTGCGGGCAAACGACCGCGTCATGTTATCCAGCGCCGCTTTGCTGGCGGCATAGGCAATGTGCTTGTCGCTGCCTTTTTCTACCACGTAATCTGTCAGATGAACGATATCCGCGCCAGCAACGCCTTGCCCACGCAGGCAAGACTCCAATAACTGGTTGAGTAAATAGGGTGTATAGACATGAATTTGCAGCATATCGGCCAGTGTTTGCTCTGGCGGCGTGGTGGGGCTTTCAGGCTCCCAGCGGCTGGCGTTGTGAATAATGGCACGGAGCCGCGGCGTGAGCGACTGGATTTGCTTTGCAAACGCATAGATATTTTCCGTGGTGGAAAAATCGGCGGCCAGACAAACGGCACCATCTTGCTGTAGCGTCTCCAGTTCAGGATAAGGCGTGCGATAGCTGATGATGACTGGAATCGACTGAGCCAGAAACGAACGCGCCAGCGCCAGCCCAATACGCCGTGCGCCGCCGGTAATTAATACGGGAGCAGAAGAAAAAGTTGTCACAATTAGGTCTCCTCAACACGCTGGTCAAAAGGGGGCGAAGCGTGACAATATACCTGAATTAACCACTATACAATTTACGGTTTTATACCCGTCAGGGTAGTGCGCAGCAAACCACTGGCGAAGAGGAGAAAAGGGAATATGGAAAAGTCCCCTGAGTCACTAAGTTCCAGTGAGCCACTCTGTCTGGACTACACGGATTATTTAGCGGCACTGTGCAACAAACGTTGGCGTTTCGTGGATGCAATGTATGGTGTGATGCCGATTTTTGGCATGGTAACTAAGATGGCACCGGCTCGGCAGAGTGCGCCGAAAGAGCGGCTGAAGGGACTGGCGCTACAGGTGCTTTCTACGCAGGTGAGTGACGAGACCAATATCATCAGGCTGATTACGCTAGCACGTCAGCAAGGTCTTACCACGTTTGATATCCAACTGCCTTACTCACTGACAAACGAGCAACTGAACGTCATTAGCAGCGAATGTGATGCAGCGCTGGATTTAACGCTGCGGGACGAGCGCCTGTCCGTCCGATTCAACATGCCAGCCGTGCAGCATTAGCACGGCGTGGCCTGCACGCTATTTCTATTCTGTTTCCGTTACGCTGAACGCACCGTCGTCGCCTCAATCGCCTGCGCTAATGAACCGTAGAAGCTGAGCCGTCCTTCAATCGGATGAACCTTCGCCCGCGCCAGCGTTTTTAGCGGCTGGAAGGGAATGTCGGTGATGATGAGTTGTTTGCCCTCGGGCAGCGTGTCGCTAAAACGCAGGAACGCATTGAGTCCGCCTGCATCCAGTACCGGCACTGCATCCCACTGTAGGATGATATTTTGGTAGCCTTCGCTGCGCACGGTCAGATCGTTGAAGATGCGCTCCGCCGCGGCGAAAAACAGCGGGCCGTTAACGCGCAGCACCAAATGATCCGGGATTTGGGTGTCAGGTAGTTCGCTCAGTCGGGTCATCTGCGCGATGCGGCGCATAAATAACAACGACGCCAGCACGATGCCGACGGTAATCGCGATCACCATATCGAACAACACAGTCAGCGACATACAAAGCAGCATCACGATAATGTCGTCTTTCGGCCCGTGGCGCAGCAAATCCACTACTTTGTGCGCTTCACTCATGTTCCAGGCGACGATCAGCAACAGCGACGCCATTGCCGCCAGCGGCAGATAAGACAGCCACGGCGCCAGTATCAGCAACGCCAGTAACACCAGCAGCGCATGAATCACTGCGGAGATCGGCGAGTTTGCTCCTGCACGCACGTTGGCGGCGGAGCGGGCAATCGCTGCGGTCGCGGTAATGCCGCCAAAGAACGGTGCGATGATGTTACCGAAGCCCTGACCCATCAGTTCTGCATTAGAATTGTGTTTTTTGCCCGTCATCCCGTCCAGCACGACGGCGCACAACAGCGACTCAATTGCCCCCAGCATCGCCATCGAGAACGCCGCAGGCAGCAGAGCGGAAATGCTTTGCCAATCCAGCGTCATCGTCTTTCCATCCGGCGACGGAATATCCCACGGCAGAATGAGCTGCGGCAGGATAGGCGGAATTCCTTGCCCCTGCGAACCGTCCGCCAGCATATAGCTGAACCGGGAACCGATTGTGGCCACATTTTCACCAAGCAGCGACATGATCCCCATTACCGCGACACCTGCCAGCAGCGCAGGCAAGTGCCCGGGCAAGCGAATACCGAGTCTGGGCCAGACGATGAGAACCAAAAGCGTCGTTGCGCCAATCAGCGTATCAGCAAGATGCAGGGTCGGCAGCGATTGCGCCAGCGCCGACACTTTTTCGACATAATGCTCGGGGACTACTGCCATCTGCAAGCCGAAAAAATCCTTGATTTGCATGGTACCGATGGTGATAGCGATCCCGGAGGTGAACCCTAGCGTCACCGAAAGCGGAATATATTCAATCAGACGGCCAAAGCGGCAGAGCCCCATCAGCAGCAGAAAGACGCCAGACAGCAAGGTGGCAACCAGCAGACCGGATAGCCCGAACTGTTGCGATACCGGATACAAAATAACGACGAAGGCAGCCGTCGGGCCTGAGACGCTGTAGCGTGAGCCGCCGCTGACGGCGATGACAATCCCGGCAATGGCAGAGGTATACAGCCCGTACTGCGGAGGAACGCCGCTGGCAATGGCCAGTGCCATCGCCAGCGGTATAGCGATGATGCCGACAGTAATGCCAGCGATAATGTCGTGGGTAAAACGTTGCAGCGTATATTTTTCGCGCCAGCACGCATCGATCAGCGCGCTGAACGGCCTGACGCCGTTAATTCCGTGCGTTTTCATCTAAGCAGAAACCAAAGTAAGGAAGCAAATCAACATGGCGGGCCTGCCGGTCCGTCGACGACAGCCTTACGATACGCCGGACGCGCTCAGAAGATCCAGATATACATCAAGAGAAGTGAAGTCTGGTGAGACCGACGCGGTGAAAACCGCGTCGGCAGGGGAATTACAGCGTGATGGTGATCAGATAGGCGGCAAAGAGCGCCAGGTGCGCGCTGCCGCTCAACACGTTAGTTCTACCCGTGGAGAATGTAATGTGGCACAGCACCAGTACCGACAGCATCACGACGATGTGTGGCATATCCAGACCGAAGTTCAGCGTGCGGCCAGTCAACATGGCGATGATCGTGACGGTAGGAACCGTCAGTGAAATGGTTGCCAGCACGGAACCGAAAAACAGGTTCATGGCCCGCTGCACCTGATTTTTCAGAACAGCGCGAATCGCTCCCAGCCCTTCAGGAGAGAGGATTAACAGCGCGACCAGGAAGCCCGTAAACTGCGTCGGCGCGTTCATTTCGGTCAGCAGTGTTTCCAGCGGCATTGAGTTCATCTTGGTCACCGCGATAACGGCAATCAGGTGAACCAGAAGCCAGCCAGTGTGCCACAGTGAACTGTGCGCAGACGGTTTACCATGGTGCGGATCGTCGCCTTCGTCTTCATGCTCATAGACAAACAGGCTTTGGTGCGTGCGGGTTTGGATCAACAAAAAAACACCGTACATCGCCGCGGAAATAGCGGCAACAATTAGCGATTGACCGACGCTAAAGTTACCGTCAGGCAAGGCGCTGGGGAAAACCAGCACAATCACGGCTAATGGGAAAATCGCCATTAGATACTGTTTGATACCGCTCAGGTTTACATATTGTGTGGCAAACTTACGGCCACCGAGCAAAAGTGCAAACCCCACCAGACCGCCAGTGACAATCACAATGATGGAATAGAGGGTGTCACGCATCAGGTCTGGCCCAGCGTCACCGGTTGCCATCAGCGCCGAAATCAGGCTGACTTCAAGAATCACGACAGACAAGCTGAGGATCAGTGAACCGTAGGGTTCACCCAGGCGATGTGCAAGTACGTCAGCATGACGTACTACGCTAAACGCGCTGAAAAGTATTCCGGCTAGCGCGAGGGCGTTGATACCAAGAATCGCGACAAAATTTTGTGAGTTGCCCCACATATAGAGTACGGCTAGCGCAATAACAGGAAAAATGAGTGAGTATTCATGATGGCGCGTTTTGACCACCTCAGCATGAGACTTCATTGCGGGAGTTCTCCTTATCCAGAGGAATAATACGGCAAAATATCCCCGTCATACTTCAAGTCAGCGCACTGACAACTCGAGTTATTTAGGGCATAAAGCAGTTTATTGAGGTCATGAACCCCTTTATTAATGCATAAACCATTTATTAAAGACGTAGAACAACAATAAACAGCAAAAGGTTACTAAAAAGTAGTTATAACGTAATAAAACGAACAATATGATAACAGATTGTCGTGGTGATGCGTTTTTTTTTACGGATTTTTACGCTTTGAGCTTAAATTTGAATGAAAAGGGAGAATCTGCATGTCTTCTCCCTATCATGATAATATCAAATGTTTTTTTTGTGGTTATTCATCAGGATTGTCCATGATATCGTGGCGTTTATGATGGTAATCCTCTTCATTTAACCCTTCTCGCCAGTAAGGTACCGCATATAACTGATTTCGTTCACACCCACGTTCGCGACGCACGTGGCGACGAAGCTGAACCACGATACGATCCTCACCCGCTAACCAGTAAAATGCATTTTCAGCCGTCGGCAGTGCCTGGAAATGCTGCAATAGCGTGGCGGTCGCGTCTGTTCCACCGACAATCCAGTGCAACTGAAGCTGCGCTGGTTTAGCGATATCAAGTTTATCAGCCTCGCTGTCGACACGGATGACAGCATGCCCTTGTGCGTCATCAGGCAGGTTCTCCAGCAGCGCCATGAGCGCAGGGAATGATGACGGATCAGCAGCCAGATAATAAGCGGCCGCTGGCGGCAACATCGGGAACGGGCCGCCGGGTTGCGAAATACCAACCCAATCGCCGGGTTGGGCATGACGGGCAAAACTGACGGCAGGCCCAGCATGTTCATGCAGCGCGAAAACCATATCCAGCTCTGCATCTTCTGGGCGTAACGCGCGAACGCTATAGGTGCGAACGATGGGGCGGGCTTCGCCTTCTGGCCAGATTGGGCCGCGTTCACCGATTGTAGGCAGAGCAGGCTTTTGCTGTCCAGCCTGAGGCAGAAAGAGCTTGATGTGCGCGCCATACCGCTCGGCGGGATAATCGCGCAGCGCGTCGTGATGGAACGTAATGCAGCGTAAATGAGGGGAAATATTGTGGATCTGTTTAACCTGAACTAAAACAGGCTGACGCGGCGTTGCCATTCAGTGTCTCCGTGGATAGTCGATTCCAAATTAAGGATGATAATAACATGAGATGATAATTATTATCATTTGATGTCTGCCCGTCATTATTCTTGTCGTCGCGGATACTTTTTATTGATGCCGAGAGCTTTCACGTCAAGCATACGGCTTTCGTCAGGTTCCTGACGTCAAAAAAATGAGGTTTGTATCAGGAATACGTCAAGTCTAGCGGTGAGTTGCCGATTAGTTGATATACCCGTCATACTTCAAGTTGCATGTGCGTTGGCTGCGCTTAGTCACCCGAATCACTTACCTGAGTAAGCTCATCGGGATGCCTTCTCTTGCCGCCTGCCTGAAACTCGAATTATTTAGGGTACAAAAGCTGAATCTTGTGTGACTGAAACATTATCACGAACTTTTTCAGTTTTTGTGACTAGTATCAAACTTGATCGCAAAGCCATAAATGAATAACCTCAGGGTTGATAGTGTTGTAAAATTAAGCAGATGAAGCAGTTAGGTTTTTACACGCAGGGCGAGAGTCGGTCTGATGAGCAGCAAAAGAGTAAGGTTGGGGAGAGTAAGTAGTGTTAACACGCGATTTTTTGCAGAAAGCAGATTGTAGAACGTCTTTTGGTTGTATTGAAGAAACCTTGCTGCTCACCCCGCAACAGCGGGCTGATTCGCTAGATAGGACGCTGGCGCTCCGGCCAAATAGTTGTCCTGTCTGGGTATTTGGCTACGGCTCGCTCATGTGGAATCCGGTTTTTGACGCCGAAGAAACCTGTCTGGCCACGTTGACGGGGTGGCAGCGTGCTTTTTGTCTGCGCCTTACCATCGGTCGCGGTACGGTAACGCAGCCGGGGCGGATGCTAGCGCTGAAGCCCGGTGGGCAAACGACGGGGCTGGCTTTTCGCTTGCCGGAAATCTCATTGCGTGAAGACCTGGAGCTGTTGTGGAAGCGTGAAATGCTGACGGGCTGCTATCGTCCGCTCTGGTGCGAACTGCATCGCAAGAACGGTGCACCGCTGACAGCGCTGGTGTTTGTTTCCGAACCGGAACATCCCCTCAACGAAAATGATACCTGCATTCAGAGCGTTGCACCGCTGATTGCGTGCGCGAGCGGTCCGCTCGGCACCAATGCGCAATATCTGTTTGCACTTGAGCAAGAGCTGAAGAATCACGGAACGGAAGATGAAAGCGTGAGCGAACTGGCGCAGCGGGTGCGAATCCTGCAACAGTCATGTTCTGCGGCAGCAGGGAGTTGCTAATAGTGACAGCGGTGAGCGGGAACATTGAGGTGAACGACGAGATCGCCGTTCACCTTGAGGCAATGTGAAGCAACTGACTTACCAGCCGACGCCAACGCCCATGGTGTACAGCGTGTCGTCAACATTCCCTTGATTACTTTCGATACGGGTACGTGACACTTTCATGCTCATCGAAGACCAGTCGGTCAGCTTGAAGCGCAGGCCTGCATCCGCTTTCAGATAGATTGGCGCAGTGCCATCAAATGAACGACCCAATTCACCGTTGGTGAAGGCTTCAACCGATTTGCTGAATAGGTAGCGGTTGTACGCCCACTTAATCGCACCGGAGTAGAAGTCATCATCGCCCTGATCGCGGTAGACGAAGGTTTGGGAGTTGACCAGCGACGTCAGTGAGAACGCGCCTAAATCGTTATCCCAGAACTGATAACCGGGACCGAGACCGAAAGAGCGGTTGATTTTAATGCTTTCAATCCAGTCGCGTTTGTACTGATAACGACCCTGCCAGAACCAGTTCTCATCCACGAACTTATCCAGTGCATATTCGCCAGCCGCATTTTTGGTGCTCTCGACTTTATCCTCTTTTGCCAAATGGTAGCTGGCATCAAGGTTGTGTCGCCACGTATCGTGACGCGCTTTGGTGTTCAGCGTCACATCGTAGTTGTCGGTTTCTGTCGAGCTTTTCTTGTGCGACATACCGGCGTCAATATTGCCTTTCCAGGCGAAATCGGTCACCAGCGGCTTCTGCGCGACGATGGACGTGATTTCGGAAAGCGGCAATGTTTGCGGGCCAGCGGCTTCGTTAGCCAGCGACGGGTTCGCGACGATGGCGCGGTTTTCGCCTGCTTTGATCGTCGGATACAGTACGCCTTTTTCGTAGCGTTCGCCTTGAATCACCAGACCATGGTCGGATTCAAAGGTTTTCACCTTGTCCCAGGCAACAGAAATAGAGCCTGCATAGTCGGTGTTGATAAAGAGTTTACCGCCGTCAAGCAGCGTGATTTTCCCTGTGAGCTGGTCGCCATTGGTCAGCCAAATGGTGTCAGCGCGGCTCTGTGTAATACCAGCAGAGAGGGCGATAACCAGGCTGAGGGAAGAGAGTGCGTGTTTGGATAGTGTCATTATTGCCAAGTAAACCGTGGTGACAGGTATTGAGATGTCCGTCAAAGACGTACAGCCGATGATAACGAACCGGTTTAGTCCGGAACGGCAAACATTAACAGGAATCGTAGTGATGCTCTACCCGAAAACGAAAATTGATTAGAATGTAAATAGTTATAAAAGTTGCTATTGATGATTAACAGCTATAACGCGATATCTGTCACGTTTTTGGGTCGGAGGGGAGAGAATTGATCGTATGGGAGATGATGCTCTCTGGCCCAGCCTGTTTCAGGCCAGAGAGCGTGTGCGATAGATGACGCTATGCGGTGCGTTGCGTGCGGGACGTGCTGTTGTTGCCAAGGAAACGTGCGGTCAAGAACGTCCTTACGCGGAACACGATCCGTTCCTGGAAGAGAACACAGAGCGTCACGGTGCTGAGCAGGAAAATGATATAGCCCGTCATGGAGAGCTGCACCTGACCTGCTGCGGCAATACACTGATCCCAATCGCTGAAGCAGGCCATCGGGTTACCGCGCACCAGTTGTTCCAACGTGCGGAACAGATTGAAAAGTGGAACATGCAGCGCAAAGATGGAGAGCGAAGCTGCACCCAGCCGCGGCGACCAATGCCGCAGCCATTCGCTGTTAGGCTCACGTGCTAACGCACTGAGGCAAACCAGACCAACCTGAGCCGGCAGGAGCAAACCGTTGTGTAGCAGGAAGTACCAATAAGCCTCACCTTTTGTGAACAACCAAGTGGCGACAAGGAAATTGACACCAATAAAGAAGGCGATCGCGTAGCATTGGCCTTTGGTCAGCGGTGAGCGATCTTTCTGACGGTAATGACGGAATAGTGCATAGCCCAAAATCCCAGCCAGAAACTCAGGCAGACGGAAAATCGGTCCACGCTGTAATAGTCCGGTGTACGGCATGCCGAACTGTTGTTGCCAAATCACCCAAATCGGCGGCAACAGATACAGCAAGCAAACTATCCCCATCCACAGCCACGGATGGCGACTGTTCAACAGACGCGGGGCTAACAGCGGGAATGCCAGATAGAAAAAGAACAGTGTGGAAAGCGACCATAACGGGGCATTGAAGGTCAGGAAGTAAGGATTCCATGCCTGCAACATCAGTACCTGCAATACCCCGTTGAACGCCAACTGCACATTCGTCATGTAATGGCGCAGCGTTTCGGGATCGGCTGTAGGATCGTTGGTGTCATAAATGACGAAGCGCGCGCTGGCGACTTGTCCTTCCGGCGGCACGGCCAGCCACTGCATCAGGGTGACAACGGCAATCGAAGACAGCAGGGCAATGATATGGATGGGATAAAGATTAAAGAAGCGTTTGGCCCAGAACTGGCGAACAGGTTCACGCAGACGTCCGTCCTTGATGTAAACATGCGCTAGCAAAAAGCCAGACAGGACAAAGAACGTGCTGGTCGCGAAGAACCCCATGCTGGTGAGTTCGCTCAAAAAAGGAATGCGCTCACGCTGGGGGTAAACGTGGACGGTGTGATAAATCATCACATAGCAGCCGAGCAAAAATCGTAACCATTCCAGGCCGATAAATCGCTCCTTATTAACCTTCTTCATGTTGTTCCTCAACGTTAGCTCGATGTAAAAGCCGAAAAATGCGATTACGGACTAGTTTAGACGAGAGCAACGTCACATTAATTAGGATAATGGCTATAAATGCCGGTGCCGTTTAGCAACCGTTTAGATTGTGCGGGGCGTTGGTGGTATTTCCAACAATTATTTTCATCAACGCTGTTTTCATTAACTACGGCGACATCCTCGCTCACGCGAGGATAATCTCGTACGGAAGGGCGCCAGAGCGCCTGATCCGTACCGCTGACAATCGCGGTATCTTGTGACGATGGGATTAAATGACTTTTTCTTGTAATACCCAGACGGCCGCTTCAACCCGTGATTTTAGCTTCATTTTTTTCAACAGGTGTTTGACGTGAACCTTAACGGTACTTTCAGTAATCGTGAGCTTGCGGGCAATCACTTTATTGGATAATCCCTGAGCCAGCAGCTTCAGGATATCGCGTTCGCGTGGCGTGAGCAGTTGAATATCTCGGTCGCTGCTGTGGCGGCTTTCGCGCAGGCTGGCGGCCAGAATCGGCGTCAACGTTTCACTTAGCACCATTTTCCCTGATGCCGCCTGATGCAGCGCGGCCAATAAATCTTCCGGCTCCATATCTTTCAGCAGGTAGCCGTCGGCCCCGTTTTTTAATGCATTGACTACATCGTCTTCATGGTTGGATACGCTAAAGACGACAATGCGGCCAGATAACGATTTTTCCCGCAGGCGATTCAGTGTTTCCAGGCCATTCATGCCTGGCATATTCAAATCGAGCAGAATCAAATCTGGGTCCAACTGCTCCGCTAACTCGACACCCTGTTCGCCGTGACTGGCTTCACCTGCCACCTGTAATTCTGGGTCCATGCTGATGAGTTGCTTAACACCATTCCGCAACATGGGATGGTCATCAATCAGCAGTAGGGTGGCGGCATCTTCGTTAATCATGAATTTCTCCTGTTAATGGCAGCCGGTGACGGTATTCGGAGAGGAAGTTGACATTGACTTCAGTGCCCCCGACGGCCGGCGTCGAACAATGCATTCGCCGTGCAAACCCCGTGCACGGTCACGCATGATAATAAGTCCATAGTGGTTGGCGCGACTGGCATCATCAGGGATACCGATGCCGTTGTCGGCTACGCTGAGTTCGATGTAACCCTGACGTAGCTGTAGCGTGATATCGACCTGTGTGGCCTGCGCGTGTTTATAAATATTGCTCAGCGCTTCACGCACAATTTGCAGAACGTGAATACCTTGATGAGCGGAGACCGACTGCGGCGGTAGGCGGTAATGTAATTCGATGGGATAACCCAGTCGCTTGCCGAATTCATCGACCGATGCCCGCAGCGCGGCAAGTAAGCCGGATTCCGACAGCTTCAGCCGGAACGTCGTCAGCAGCTCACGCAGTTGGCGATAGGCGGTGTTCAGCTCTTCCCGCATTTCCGTCAGCAACTGCTGTGATGCGGGTGGCAAATTGCCGCCCTGCATTTGCAGGCAACTCACCTGAATTTTCAGGCAGGAGAGGGACTGGGCAATAGAGTCGTGCAGTTCGCGGGCAATCGTGGCGCGTTCTTCCATCAGCATCAGTTGTTGTTGATGGTTGGATTGACGCTCCAGCGCCAGCGTGCTAGTCAACTGTTCCAATAAGGTATTCAGTAACTGATTCTGATCGCGGCTCAGCACGGCGTTGCCCGGCAGCGTGGCTAACACGACGCCATATTGCCCGTGCTTGTCGTGCAGGTCCCAACAGTGAGGCTCGCCCGGTAGTTCTTCCCGTTTTTCCTGCATACCGCAGCTCTGGCAGCTGTTATCTGGGCAGTGATCCGGCGGTGACGGACTGTAATCACTAATCTGGTGAAACTGTTCCTGATTATTATCTTCATACAGCCGTAGTTGAATATTACGCAGCGGAGTTAGTGACTGCAGTTCGTTCAGGATCGGCATCAGTCGGCTACACAGCGGTGCCCCAGTATGCAGGCGTCGGCTGGCGCGATAAAGGAAAGAAAGCAGATCGTTTTTCTGTTGCAGGTCGGCCGTTTTCTCGGCGACGCGCAGTTCCAGGCTGTGGTACATGGCGGAAAGTTCATCCGACATGCTGTTCAGCACTTGTCCCAGCGTGCTCATTTCATCATGACCGTTGATGGTAACGCGCTGGGTGAAATCGCCGTGGCCAATAGCCTGCGCCATCGAAACCAAATGCCGCCACGGTGTCAGCAGGCGGCGACGCAGGTAAAAGAACGTGGTGGCCAGCAGAATAAACATGATGCCGATGAAGATACGCTGCACCAACGTGACCATCATCAGCCGCTGTTCGGTTTTATGATCGATGGCGGAAACCAGATCGTCGAGCTGTTTCACGAAGCGGGCGACATCTGCTGAGGCATCCGCGGAGTGGGTTGCCTGCCGCAAATGCGGTTGCAGATTCTCCAGCCAGAAAACGCGCAGTTCAGTGAATTGTTCACTGAGCCCTTCCCGACGTACTGCTTGCTGTAGGTCGCTGCTGATTTCGTCTTCTTCCAGTTCTTGCAGGTAAATTTCATTCTCGGCAGAGAGTGGCACCATCGAGAGCAGGCGGTAACTCTGCATGCGCAGCGAGCCCGCTTTATTAATGGCGTGCGCGTTCCCTTGAATGCTTTGAGACATCCAACTGGAAACCGACATACCTGCAATACCCAGCAAACCGAGTAGCAGCATCAATAAGGCAACCTGATTGACGAGCGACAGCGGCAGCAGGAAACGTTTCAACATAATAAAGCGACCTCTGCTGGAGGAGTAGAAAACCAGTACCGAGAAGGATAACCCTTTTGGCATTTTTCCCGATCCTACATGATAACCCCATACCCACTAGTGAGTACCACCGAATATCCATGCCTTGAAAGGGGATATGACAGTAAGAAAAAATAGAGATATAACAGCTTGAATTATCGTTGCTTATTTTTCTATTTTTATTACTCATTAAGGAGTGTGGTTATTTTTACTCGGTTTTTTTACCTGACAGTGCGTTGATTTGCATCAACTTTACCTGCGGTGTAATCCCTAATGTTGCGCCTTAATTCTACCGCGTTTTTATTTATCGAGGTTTTTATGACGCAGCCTTCATCACCCGAAAAAGTATCGCAAAGCACGCTGATAAGGGAATGGAATCCTGAAGATACAAAATTCTGGCAATCTGGCGGACAACGGATAGCACAGCGTAATCTTTGGATCTCTGTACCGTGCCTGCTGTTGTCGTTTTGTGTCTGGATGATTTTCAGTACCGTAGCCGTTAACCTAAACAAGGTCGGATTTAGTTTTACCACAGACCAGTTATTTTTGCTTACTGCGCTGCCTTCCGTCTCCGGTGCGCTGTTACGCGTTCCTTACTCCTTTGTGATCCCCATGGTTGGCGGTCGCCGTTGGACGACATTAAGTACCATCATTCTGGTGATCCCGTGTATTTGGCTCGGGTTTGCCGTACAAAACCCGCAAACGCCGTACAGCGTTTTCGTCACAATTTCTCTGCTGTGTGGTTTCGCGGGTGCTAACTTCGCGTCCAGCATGGCGAACATCAGCTTTTTCTTCCCTAAATCACGTCAGGGTAGTGCGTTAGGTATTAACGGCGGATTGGGTAACCTCGGCGTGAGCGTGATGCAACTGCTGGTGCCCGTGGTGATTTTCCTGCCGATTCTGGGATTCTCCGGCAATGGCGTTGTGCAACCTGATGGCAACCAGATCTGGCTGCATCATGCCGCCTGGATGTGGGTACCGTTCCTGGTGATTGCCGCAACCGCTGCCTGGTTTGGTATGAACGATCTGTCGACTGCCAATGCATCAATACGCAAGCAGTTGCCGGTTTTGAAGCAAATGCACCTGTGGGTACTCAGCTTCCTGTATCTGTCCACATTTGGCTCATTTATCGGTTTTTCAGCAGGCTTCGGCATGCTGTCCAGAACGCAGTTCCCAGACATCGTGATTCTGTACTACGCGTTCTTTGGGCCACTGTTGGGGGCGCTGGCACGTCCGGTTGGCGGAATGCTGTCTGACCGCTTTGGCGGTGTAAAAGTGACGCTGATTAACTTCATCCTGATGACGATTTTCTCGGTGCTGTTGTTCCTGTCTCTGCCGAGTGCGAACTCTGCGGGTTCATTCGGGATGTTCTTTGGCATTTTCATGATGCTGTTCCTGACGGCCGGTCTGGGTAGCGGGTCCACATTCCAGATGATCGCCGTGATTTTCCGAAAATTAACGGCAGATCGCGTGAAAACACAGGGTGGAAGCGATGCGGATGCGCAGCGTGCGGCCGCCACGGATACCGCAGCAGCGCTGGGCTTTATCTCAGCCATTGGCGCTATCGGCGGCTTCTTCATTCCTCAGGCTTTTGGGATATCGCTTGAGTTAACGGGTTCACCCACCGGTGCGATGAAGGTGTTTGTGGTGTGCTACGTGGTGTGCGTATTGGTGACCTGGCTGTTCTACGCCAGAAAGCAACGCTAAGCGTTGAGTTGACTTGCTTCATTCCTCCCAACTGCCTCCTAGCTACATTTTTATGCCGGCTAAGAGGCGGTTTCGTGCGCTATTAACACTGTTATTTTCATGCTACTCCGTAGCGTGCGCCCGACAAAGAGCGCTCAATTGCCGCGCTCCTTGACCTCTGGCTTGTTGGCGCTAATTGTGTCGCTACGCGATACCTTCGGCGTTCGTGACTGCTATTCGGGCCACCCGTGACGCGTTCCCGACGCGGCACGGATTTTCGCCGCTTCCATGCGGCTCACCCGGCAGTCACGCTCACCTCAGCACAATTCTTACGCCGGAAAAAATAAGGACAGAACATTCTGTGATCTTGGGGCTTATCCCCATACTAAAACGTCCATATGTCATCTCTCTTGTTCGAGCAATTTTTCGTCGCCTCCTGACTACTACCTCTAAATAGTCGTGTGTATGAATTCAGTATAAGCACAAAACAAATGGTTTTATTTTTATCCTTTAAAATCATTTAATTACGTGATTTTTTCGTGATAATTCTTTGGTGGTAGTTGGCGGTGTACTCCGTTTTTCACAGGGTGACACTCTTGATCGTTATCAAGTTTGACGACGCGGTTGCTGGATACCCTAGCGCCAATTTGAGCGATGTGTCGTAAGCAAAAACAGATGTCTGCTACGAGCATTTCATAACGACAGGGGCCAGCAGGCTTCGCAGCAGGAGAGTCCGGATGAGCAAATTCCTTGACCGGTTACGTTACTTCAAACAACTGGCTGAACCGTTTTCTGATGGTCATGGCCAGACCCTCAATACCAATCGTGACTGGGAAGACGGCTATCGCAGTCGCTGGCAGCATGACAAAATCGTACGTTCTACCCACGGGGTAAACTGTACCGGTTCATGTAGCTGGAAGATTTATGTGAAAAACGGTCTGGTGACGTGGGAAACGCAGCAGACTGACTACCCGCGTACCCGCCCGGACCTGCCTAACCATGAACCTCGCGGCTGCCCGCGCGGTGCCAGCTACTCCTGGTATCTTTACAGCGCTAACCGCCTGAAATACCCGATGATGCGTAAGCGCCTGATGAAGCTGTGGCGTGAAGCGAAACTGACGCACAGCGATCCGGTTGATGCCTGGGCGTCCATCGTCAATGACCCCGAAAAAACCCAATACTACAAACAAATTCGTGGCCGTGGTGGGTTCGTTCGTTCTGACTGGAACGAAGTTAACGAGCTGATCGCTGCCTCTAACGTTTACACCGCCAAAACCTATGGCCCAGACCGCGTTATCGGTTTCTCACCGATTCCTGCAATGTCGATGGTGTCCTACGCAGCGGGTGCGCGTTACCTCTCTCTGCTCGGTGGCGTGTGCCTGAGCTTCTATGACTGGTACTGTGACTTGCCACCGGCGTCACCCATGACCTGGGGCGAGCAGACTGACGTACCGGAATCGGCAGACTGGTATAACTCCTCTTACATCATTGCCTGGGGCTCTAACGTTCCACAAACCCGTACGCCGGATGCCCACTTCTTTACGGAAGTTCGCTACAAAGGCACCAAAACCGTTGCGGTCACGCCGGACTATGCTGAAATCGCCAAGCTGTGCGACCACTGGCTGAACCCGAAACAAGGTACCGACAGCGCGATGGCGCTGGCAATGGGCCACGTTATTCTGAAAGAGTTCCACCTCGACAAACCGAGCCAGTATTTCAGCGAGTACGTTCGTCAATACACGGACTTACCGATGCTGGTGCTGCTGGAACCGCGTGAAGATGGCTACTACGCGGCGGGTCGTATGCTGCGTGCTTCCGATCTGGTGGACAACCTCGGCCAAGACAACAATCCGCAGTGGAAAACCATCGCGATTGACGATGAAAGCGGCAACCTGACGGCACCGCAAGGGTCAATCGGCTACCGCTGGGGCGATCAGGGCAAATGGAACCTGGAACAGCGTGACGGCGTGAGCGGCGAAGAAGTGAAGCTACGCTTGAGCCTGCTGGGGTCGCACGACGCTGTGGTTGATGTCGGCTTCCCGTATTTTGGCGGCGCGGTCAGCGAACATTTCAACAACGTTGCGCTAGAAGAAATCCTGCTGCACAAACTGCCAGTTAAGCGCCTGACGCTGGCTGACGGTAGCGAAGCGCTGGTTGCCTGCGTGTATGACCTGACAATGGCGAACTACGGCCTGGATCGTGGTCTGGGCGACGACAACTGCGCGCGCGATTACGACGATGTGAAAGCGTACAGCCCAGCCTGGGCTGAGAAAATTACTGGCGTTTCTCGTCAGAACATCATCCGCATTGCGCGTGAATTTGCGGATAACGCCGATAAAACGCACGGTCGTTCCATGATCATCGTCGGTGCCGGTATCAACCACTGGTATCACATGGACATGAACTACCGCGGCATCATCAACATGCTGGTCTTCTGCGGCTGTGTCGGTCAGAGCGGTGGCGGTTGGGCGCACTACGTCGGACAAGAAAAACTGCGTCCGCAAACCGGTTGGACGCCGCTGGCGTTTGGTCTGGACTGGCAGCGCCCGCCTCGTCACATGAACAGTACGTCGTTCTTCTATAACCATTCCAGCCAGTGGCGTTATGAAACCGTCGCGCCGCAGGAATTGCTGTCACCGCTGGCGGATAAATCCCGCTTTACTGGCAGCATGATTGACTTCAACGTGCGTGCCGAACGTATGGGCTGGCTGCCATCTGCACCGCAGTTGAACGTTAACCCGCTGGATATCGCAGAAAAAGCGCGTGCCGCCGGTGTCACGCCGCAGGAATATACCGTTGCTGCGTTGAAATCAGGCGAAATCAAATTTGCCGCTGAACAGCCGGATAGTCCACAAAACTACCCGCGTAACCTGTTCATCTGGCGTTCTAACCTGCTGGGTTCCTCCGGTAAAGGCCACGAATACATGCTGAAGTACCTGCTGGGTACGGAGCACGGCATTCAAGGGCAAGATCTGGGCACGGCGGGCAGCGTGAAGCCGGAAGAAGTGGAATGGCGCGATCAAGGCGTTGAAGGCAAACTGGATCTGGTGGTGACGCTTGATTTCCGTATGTCCAGTACCTGTCTGTATTCCGACATCGTCCTGCCAACGGCAACCTGGTACGAAAAAGACGACATGAATACCTCGGATATGCATCCGTTTATTCACCCGTTGTCTGCGGCTGTCGATCCGGCGTGGGATTCCAAAAGCGACTGGGAAATCTACAAAGGTATCGCGAAAACCTTCTCCCGCGTCTGTCAGGGACACCTTGGTCAGGAAACCGATCTGGTTACCTTGCCAATCCAACACGATTCCCCAGCAGAAATGGCGCAGCCGTTCGGCGTGGATGACTGGAAAAAAGGCGAATGCGATCTGATTCCGGGCAAAACTGCACCCCACCTGATGATGGTGGAGCGCGATTACCCGAACCTGTACGAGCGTTTCACCTCGCTTGGTCCGTTGATGGACAAGCTGGGTAACGGCGGTAAAGGCATCGGTTGGAACACACAGACCGAAGTCGATTTCCTCAAAAAACTGAACTACACCAAGACTGACGGTGCGGCGGCAGGTCGTCCGAAGATTGAAACGGCGATCGATGCGGCAGAAGTGATTCTGTCTCTGGCCCCAGAAACCAATGGTCAGGTGGCTGTGAAAGCGTGGGAAGCGCTGAGCAAATTCACCGGTCGTGACCACGCGCATCTGGCACTGAATAAAGAAGACGAGAAAATTCGTTTCCGCGATATTCAGGCACAGCCGCGCAAGATCATCTCCAGCCCGACCTGGTCTGGTTTGGAAGACGAACACGTTTCCTATAACGCCTGTTATACCAACGTTCACGAGTTGATTCCGTGGCGTACGCTGTCCGGCCGCCAACAGCTGTATCAAGATCATGAATGGATGCGTGCCTTCGGTGAAAGCCTGCTGGTATACCGTCCGCCGGTCGATACCCGTGCTGCTGCACCGGTGATGAACCAGAAACCTAACGGTAACCCGGAAAAAGCGTTGAACTTCCTGACGCCGCACCAAAAATGGGGCATTCACTCCACGTACAGCGACAACCTGTTGATGCTAACGCTGGGTCGCGGTGGCCCGATTATCTGGCTGAGCGAAGACGATGCCAGTGATTTGGGTATTGAGGATAACGACTGGATAGAAGCGTTCAACGCCAACGGTGCGCTGACGGCGCGTGCGGTTGTCAGCCAGCGTGTACCTGCGGGAATGACCATGATGTACCACGCGCAGGAACGCATTATTAACCTGCCGGGATCGGAAATTACCCAGCAGCGCGGCGGTATTCACAACTCGGTAACCCGTATCACGCCGAAACCGACCCATATGATCGGCGGCTATGCCCAATTGGCTTATGGCTTTAACTACTACGGCACCGTCGGGTCAAACCGTGATGAGTTCGTCGTGGTTCGTAAAATGAAACGCATCGACTGGCTGGATGATGAAGGCCAGGACTATGTACAGAAAGCGGTACAGCAGGAGAAAGCCTGATGAAAATTCGTTCACAAGTGGGCATGGTGCTGAATCTGGACAAATGCATTGGCTGTCACACCTGCTCCGTTAGCTGTAAAAACGTCTGGACCAGCCGTGAAGGGATGGAATACGCCTGGTTCAACAACGTCGAAACCAAACCGGGCGTGGGCTATCCCCATGCCTGGGAAGATCAGGAAAAATGGAAGGGCGGCTGGATCCGTAAAATCAGCGGCAAGCTCGAACCGCGTATGGGTAACCGCATCAGTGTGTTGTCCAAAATCTTCGCTAACCCAGATGTACCGGAAATCGACGACTACTATGAGCCGTTCGACTACGACTATCAGAACCTGCGTAAAGCGCCGGAAGGCAAGCATCAGCCTGTCGCCCGTCCGCGCTCGCTGATTACCGGTCAGCGGATGAAGAAAATCGAGAACGGCCCGAACTGGGAAGACGATCTGGGCGGCGAATTCAGCAAACGCTCCAAGGATAAGAACTTCGATCCTGTCCATTTCAATGATGTGCAGAAAGAGATGTACGGCCAGTTCGAAAACACGTTCATGATGTATTTGCCGCGTCTGTGCGAGCACTGCCTGAACCCCGCGTGTGTGGCGACCTGTCCGAGCGGCGCGATCTACAAACGCGGCGAAGACGGCATCGTCCTGATCGATCAGGACAAGTGTCGCGGCTGGCGTATGTGCTTGACCGGTTGCCCGTACAAGAAAATCTACTTCAACTGGAAGAGCGGCAAATCAGAAAAATGTATTTTCTGCTACCCGCGTATCGAAAGTGGTCAACCGACGCTCTGCTCAGAAACCTGCGTCGGACGTATCCGCTATCTGGGCGTGTTGCTCTATGATGCAGACCGCATCGAGCAAGCGGCCTCTGTGGAAAACGAGAAAGATCTGTACCAGAGCCAACTGGATGTGTTCCTTGACCCGCACGACCCGAAAGTCATTGAACAAGCCCTGAAAGATGGCATTCCAAACAGCGTCATTGAAGCGGCACAGCAGTCGCCGGTGTACAAAATGGCGATGGACTGGAAGCTGGCGCTGCCGCTGCACCCAGAATACCGCACGCTGCCGATGGTGTGGTACGTGCCGCCGTTGTCACCGATTCAGTCTGCCGCGGATGCGGGTCAATTGGCGCACACTGGCGTATTGCCGGACGTCGAAAGCCTGCGTATCCCGGTGCAATATCTGGCGAACCTGCTGACCGCAGGCGATACCGAGCCCGTATTGCTGGCGCTGAAACGTATGCTGGCGATGCGTCACTACAAACGTGCAGAAACCGTAGAAGGCAAAATCGACACCAGCGCGCTGGAGCAGGTTGGGCTGACTGAAGCGCAGGCGCAGGAAATGTACCGCTATCTGGCGATTGCGAACTACGAAGACCGTTTCGTGATTCCATCAAGCCATCGTGAACTGGCGCGTGAAGCCTTTCCTGAAAGCAAAGGCTGCGGTTTCAGCTTTGGCGATGGTTGCCACGGTAGCGATACCAAATTCAACCTGTTCAACAGTAAGCGTATTGATGCCATTGATGTCAGCAGTAAAACGCGTGACATGAACAGCAAAATCATGCGGGAGACGAACCATGATTAGCCTGCGGATTATTGCTCGCCTGCTGGACTATCCCGATAGCGAGCTGTGGGAAAACCGGGCTGAGCTGATCGAAGCGGTAGAGCAGGCTGATGCTTTACCGCTGCGTGAGAGTCATCAGCTCATGCAGTTCATTAATACGCTGTGCGCGCAGGATCTGTTGGACAAACAGGCGGAGTATAGCGGCCTGTTTGACCGCGGTCGGGCGACCTCGCTGCTGCTGTTTGAGCACGTTCACGGTGAGTCTCGCGACCGTGGTCAGGCGATGGTCGATCTCATGCAGCAGTATCAGGATGCCGGTCTGGCGCTGGATTGCCGTGAGCTGCCGGACTACCTGCCGCTGTATCTTGAGTACCTTTCTCGTCTGGAGCCCGCGCAGAGTCGCGCGGGTTTACTCGACATCGCGCCGATTTTGGCGTTGATTGGTGCGCGTTTGCAGCAGCGTGACAGCAGCTATGCCGCGCTGTTTGATCTGCTATTGGCGTTGTCCGGTAGCGACCTGAAAAGTGACGATGTCACACATCAGGTCGCTGACGAAGCGCGTGACGACACGCCGCAGGCGCTGGATGCCGTGTGGGAAGAGGAACAGGTTAAGTTCCTCGGCGAAGAAGGCTGCGCATCGGCCCAACAAACGCAACACCAACGCCGCTTCGCTGGCGCGGTGGTGCCGCAATATCTGAATCTTGACGCGACATCGGCGGGAGGGCAACGCTAATGAGTGCAATCACGAATTATTTTAATGTGTTCTTTTTTGACATCTATCCTTACCTGGCGATGGCGATTTTCCTGATTGGCAGTTGGCTACGTTATGACTACGGCCAGTACAGCTGGCGCGCAGGTTCGAGCCAAATGCTGGATAAGAAAGGGATGCGTCTGGCGTCTAACCTGTTTCATCTGGGGATTCTGGGCGTATTCGCCGGGCACTTCCTCGGTATGTTGACGCCGCACTGGATGTACGAAGCCTTCCTGCCGATGGATGTAAAACAGAAAATGGCGATGTTCGGCGGTGGTGCGGCAGGTCTGCTGACGTTTGTCGGTGGTGTGCTGCTGTTAAAACGCCGTCTGACCAACCCACGCATTCGTGCCACGTCCAGCGTTGGCGACATTCTTATTCTGTCTCTGCTGGTGATTCAGGCGGGTTTGGGTCTGCTGACCATCCCGTTCTCTGCACAGCATATGGACGGCAGTGAAATGCTGAAGCTGGTCGGTTGGGCGCAGAGCGTGGCGTTCTTCCAGGGGGGAGCATCTGAGCATCTGGCGGGTGTCGCGCTGATCTTCAAGCTGCACATCGTGTTGGGTCTGACGCTGTTCGTTCTGTTCCCGTTCTGCCGTCTGGTTCACATCTGGAGCGCACCGGTCGAGTATCTGACGCGTCGCTACCAGTTAGTGCGTAACCGTCGCTAAGTATGATAGAAAATAAGGCTTGCTGATGAAGTACGTGAAGCGGGGATAATGGATAGATCGTAAAGACGCTGCAAGTACCTCCCTGTAAGCTCGAGCCGCGCCATCCCTGGCGCGGACGCTTTACTCTTCTATTCCATTACCCCGTTTTCGTTTTACAAATAGATCAGTCATCAATTTAAAACAGCGGCGTTATTATAACGCTGCTGTTTTAATCGTTTCCTTTTCATCTTTCCCCGCCAACAACGATCGTCATCGGCAGTTCAGTCGATTACTTGCTTCGCGCCGTCGTCCATTGCACGGCGAAGACGCTGGCTAAGACGATTGCCAAACCCAGAAACGCCGTACCGGTCATCGACTGTGAAAGTAACACCCAACCCAGCACCACGGCAGTTAACGGACTCAATAATCCCAATGACGCAACGGCAATTGTCGGCAGACGGGTTATGCCACGAAACCACAGCCCATAAGAGATCACAGCACCAGCCAGGCAGAGATAGATATAGGCGGCGTATTGCGACAGCGTTAACGCAGGCAGAGGCGCATCGACTACCCACGCGACGGGTGCCAGCATCAATCCGCCGAGGAAGAGTTGCCAGCCGGTCAGCGGCAGTACGGGCAAATCAAGTTGCCAGCGACGTGTTAACCAGACTCCCGTCGCCATACAGACCGCACCCAGCAGTGCGGCCGCGATGCCCACGGGTTCAAATGTCGTCTGCGGTGACAGCAGTAAAATAGCCATGCCGACCACACCAATGATCGCCGACCACAGCGTAGCCAGTCTGGGCGCGCGATGATCCACTGCCCAGACCAGCACCATCACCAGCAGCGGTTGGATCGCACCGAGTACCGCCGCCAGCCCACCAGGCAAGCGATAAGCCGCGACAAACAGCAGTGCCTGAAAAACGCCGATATTCAAAGCGCTGAGCACGAGCACACGCCACCAGTCTCGCCGGGCGGGGAAGCGGCGAGTAAATAGGAGCAGTAGCAGACCGGCAGGCAGGACGCGGATAAGCGCCGCCGTGAAGGGGCGATCCGGTGGCAGAATTTCTGATGTCACAATGTAGGTAGATCCCCAAATTGCGGGAGCCAGCGCCGTGAGTATGACGTCACGCCAATAGTGTGGTGAGGATGTAGTGTTCATGACTTTACCTTCAATTCAAGATATCATGATAGTGTTGATTAATTACCTTGAAGTCAAGATAAATGAAAAATCAAACCAGCGAACGC
This sequence comes from Pectobacterium odoriferum, assembly GCF_009931295.1. Lineage (NCBI taxonomy): Bacteria > Pseudomonadati > Pseudomonadota > Gammaproteobacteria > Enterobacterales > Pectobacteriaceae > Pectobacterium > Pectobacterium odoriferum. The sequence continues at coordinate 2,273,321 of NZ_CP034938.1, forward strand.
GAATATGATGCGGTAGATGCCATTCTTGAACAGTGGCGGCGCGAACGGCCCGATCTAGATGCCAGCCCCATGGGGCCGATTGGACGCCTCAGACGATGTGCCGCGTTCATCGAACTGCGTCTGGAAGCCTGTTTCTCCAGATTTGAACTGAGCAGTTGGGAGTTTGATATGCTGGCTACGCTGCGGCGTGCAGGTGCGCCGCATTGCCTTAGCCCGACGGAGCTGTTCTCCGCGCTGATGGTGACGTCAGGCACCATGACTCACCGACTCAAACGCCTTGAAACCCGCGGATTTATCGAACGCGTGCAGAACGAACAGGATGCGCGCAGTATGCTCGTGAAACTCACTAGCACGGGACTTGAACTGATTAACCGCGCGGTTGAAGCACACATTGAGAATGAGCGTCAGGTGTTATCGGTGCTGCCTGCCGAGGTTCTGGCTTCTCTTGATGCTAACCTTGCTGCGCTATTGCGAGGGCTGGAGAGTCACGCTGGGCGTGCTGCGCCGAAAGAGAAGCGTTAAGTCGTCGGACAACACCTGAATGTTTCATAACGCTGAATCTGTCACAACACTGAATCTGTCACAACACTGGGAACTGGGTCATGTCTGAATACCGTGCATCAATCTGCTGGCAACGCGATGGGCAAGATTTTATTGATAACCGCTACAGCCGCCTGCATCAGTGGCAGTTTGACGGTGGGATTACGCTGCGTGCCTCGTCGTCACCTCATGTCGTTCCGCTGCCTTTTTCGCTGGAGGATGCGGTCGATCCCGAAGAAGCGCTGGTAGCCTCGCTGTCCAGTTGCCATATGCTGTGGTTTCTTTCCATTGCGGCTAAAAAACGCTTCTGCGTGGATGACTATCAGGACCACGCGGTGGGGACGATGGGGGTGAACGCAGCGGGAAAAATGGCGATGCTGGACGTTACGCTGCGTCCGCAGGTGACATTCAGCGGCGAAAAGCAGCCTACCGCCGAGCAATATGCCAAACTGCACGAACTGGCGCACGATGCCTGCTACATCGCTCACTCGGTGAATTTCCCTGTGAACTGCGAGCCGACGTTAGGCTGAGCCGAACGGCTTATCGACGCGGAAAGATAACCACGAGTAGCACAAAAAAATGTCCGCCCGACGTGTTCAGATCGGGCGGTATGACCGATGATGTTCAATCACCAGCCGGTAATACGCTGCCAGGTTTCTTGTTCATGCGTGTGTGATTTCAGCACCTGCTTGTTTGATTTTAAAACCTGATAGTGCTGATGCATTGCAGCCGTCGCACAGGCGTGGTTAGGCAATATCCGCAGTCGGGTGCCGACGGGGAAATCATCCATAGAAAGCCCACTGTCGGCGGGTAGTGCGATAATGCCGTGTTCCTGATTGGTGATTGTTACGCAGAGATCGTCGTAAGGGCGGCCGTTCAGGTCGCAAACCAGTCCGTAACCGTAATCTTTTGCCTGAGACGCGGTGCCGCGATCGCGGGAGAGCGCCATCCAACCCGCATCGATAAACACCCAGCCTTTCTCGCGATTGTGCCCAATCACGGTGCTGACGACCGACAGCGCGATATCATCCAGCGAACAGACACCGACATTTTTCATCACCAGATCGAACGTGGTGAACACGCCCGCTCTGACTTCGGTAACACCAGTTAAATCCTCAGCAAAGTGCGCCGTTGGCGTGGCACCGACGCTGAGCACAGGACAGGCAATTCCCAGCGCCCGTACACGCTGTCCGGCGGTATTGATGGCTTTACACTCGGCACGCGCGGCCGCTCTGATCGCCTCGTCCGTGCGGCAGGCGTAGGATTCTCCCGCATGTGCCAGCAGGCCGGTAAGCGTCGCGCCGTTGCCGTCGATCTGCTTTGCCAATTCAAGTAACGCGTCGCTTTCCGGCGGGATGCCGCCACGATGTCCGTCACAGTCAATCTCAATAAACACCGAAAACGTCACGCTATTGGCGAGTGCGAAATCGGTCACTGCGCGCGCCTGTTCTGCGCTATCCAGCAGAATATGAATATTCACGCCTTTGTGGATGAGGTTAGCGATGCGCGGCAGCTTGTGCGGGGCGATCCCCACGGCGTAGAGCAGGTTGGTGTAACCCGCGTTGGCAAAGGCCTCTGCTTCTGCCAGCGTCGAAACTGTCGCGGGTGAAGCGGTGTCTTTGAGTAGATAGCGACCAGCTTCAATCGAGCGTAGCGTTTTGAGATGCGGCCGGATCTGGCTGCCTAATTTTTCCGTACGCTGATAAAGCCTGTCGATATTGCGTTGAAAGCGGAACTCATCAATCAGCAAAAAGGGCGTTTCCAGCGCGTTAAGCCATTCACTCTTGTTCATTGTGCACCTTCATTTCGTTTAGCCTGTTGCCAGGCGGCAAGAATGCGCTGGCCGATATATAAGTCCTGAATGGACAAGCCGGAGCTGTCAAACACGGTGATGTCGTCCGGCGTTTGTCGTCCTGCTGCGCTTGCGCTAATCACGTCGCCGATGGCGGTCAGCGTCACATGAGCTGGCGCGTGCTGGAAGTCACCAATCATTCGGGACTGGGAAGGCAGATCGCAAAACAGGCGGCCTGCGGTAAACAGCTCGGGCGGCAATTCCTGCTTGCCAACGGCGTCCGATCCCATGCTGACAACGTGCGTTCCGGCGTTAACCCATTCGGCGTTAAACAGCGGCGCGCGTGAGGGCGTTGCAGTCACGATGATATCCGCTGCGCGGCACGCGCTTTCGGCATCGCTGATTTGCGCATCCAACCCGGCAGCCTGGAGCTCTCGCGCCATGTCTGTGGATTTGCTGCTATCGCGCCCGATAATCAGCACGGCACGAATTGGCCGTATTCTTGCCAGCGCGGCGCATTCGTAGCGGGCCTGATGACCGGTCCCGAACACAGCCAGAACTACGGCATCGGGTCTTGCCAGTAAATCGGCGGCGACGGCGTTGGCGGCGGCGGTACGAAAGGCATTCACCTTTCCGGCTTCAATCGCGACAGCGATTTTCCCGATTTGCTGATCGAACAGCAGAATGAGGGAATTATGGCGAGGCAGCCCGTTAGCGGGGTTTCTCGGCCAGAACGAACCGACTTTTAGCCCCGCGAGTTCACCGGTTGCTGAAGCCTTGATGCTGAAGGTGTTGACCGTATCGGAGCCTTGCCCGTGTACCACCGGAAAACTGCGTGCTTCCGGTTCGCTGGCGGCGAGCAGGGCTTCACGCACGGCGTCATAAGCCAGCTCATGGTTGATGAGTTCCGCTGATTCCGCTTCAGAAATAAAGATCATCGTTTTTTCCTTAGGCATTGCCAGTCAGAAATGCGCCGTAGCGGCTGATATCAACGTTCCCGCCGCTGATAATAATGCCGATGCGTTTACCGCGTAGCGATTCCCTGAGATTGCGCGCTGCTGCAAAGCTGAGGCACCCCGTCGGCTCAACGACGATCTTCATGCGTTCGGCGTAAAACCGCATCGCGTCAATCAGATCGTCATCCGTCACGGTCAGGATATCGTCGACATTCTGACGAATCAGAGGGAAGGTATAGTTACCCAAATGCTGAGTCTGTGCGCCGTCGGCGATGGTTTTGGGCGTATCGATATGCACAATGTTGCCGCTGCGGAAAGATTGCTGCCCATCGTTGCCCGCGAGAGGTTCGACGCCATAAATTTTGCAGTGTGGGGATAGCTGACGGGTGGCAAGCGCACAACCTGACAGCAATCCGCCGCCGCCCAGACAGACGAATAGGGCGTCCAGTTCACCCGTTTCTTCCAGCAACTCTTTCGCCGCAGTGCCTTGCCCGGCAATAACGTGCGGGTGGTCGTAAGGAGGAATAAGCGTCAGGCCATACTTTTTCGCCAGATCGTTGCCGATCTGCTCACGATCTTCGGTATATCGGTTGTATTCCACCACGTTTCCGCCGTAACCGCGCGTGGCTGCGACCTTTGCCGCCGGGGCATCGTGTGGCATGACAATCGTTGCTGGAATGCCGAGTAATTTGGCGGCCAGCGCAATCGCCTGCGCATGGTTGCCGGAAGAAAAGGTGACCACGCCAGCGGCTTTCTGCTCGTCCGAGAACTGCAACAGTGCGTTCATCGCACCGCGAAACTTGAATGCGCCCATGCGTTGCAAGTTTTCACACTTAAAGAAAAGCTCTGCACCGAATGCGTCATTGACCGTGCGCGATGTCATCACTGGCGTTTTATTGGCATAGCCATCAATACGTTCCGCTGCGGCTACCACATCGTCGTAGGTTGGGAGGCGTAAGTCGCTCATAGTTGGATAATCCGATGTTAGTGATTATGAATATCGTGGCCGTTGGCCCGATGCTGTCGAATGCTTAATAAACAAAATATATAAAATTAGATAAATTGTCTAATATGATTTATCTTTAGCTTCTCGGTCGACGTGAGGTGCATCGCGTGCCGCTGACACCGCGCGTGGTACTAAATCAGGTGTACTTACAGTACACTCAGCGCCAGAAAACGCGCTTGCGCGAGCATGGGTAGAGGAGTGGAGAGGAATATGTCTGCATCTGGAGAAGGTCTGCTGCTGACGCAGTTAGATGCGATAGCCAAAGGGTTAAGCGAAACGTTCGCGCCATTCTGTGAAGTGGTCGTGCACGATCTGAAAAACCCGGAACACGCGATACTTTCCATTCACAATAACCTCTCCGGCAGGGAGGTTGGCGCGCCTGCGACGGAACTGGGTCTTGCCCGCATCGCCTCGCCTGAATTTCCTAACATTTTGGCAAACTATGCTAACCAGTTTGCCGATGGGCGTCCGGTAAAAAGCACCTCGGTCGGCATTAAAAATGCGGAAGGTGAATACGTCGCCGCGCTGTGCCTGAATGTTGATATGACGCTGTTTCGCGGCATGCAAAATGCGCTGGCGCAGTTCACCCAGCTCGCTTCTGACTCGGTGACCGAACATCTGGAACCCAACGGTGCGGCGGCGATCAGACAACACATCGATCACTTCGCTGCCCGGCTTGCCACCACGCCACGGGCGTTAAAAGCGCAGGACAGAAAAATCCTGCTCCAGGAACTGAAAGACAGTGGCCTGCTGGAAGTCAAAAAATCGATGGAAACTATCGCCCAGCACCTCGGCGTGTCACGGGCTTCGGTTTATTTGTATGCGAAGGAGTAAGTAAAGGGCAGCGTTTAATGCCAGATTGTTTTGAGACGCCAAGTTACTGATGTGATGGTGGCTGAATTTTTTAAGTAAAATGGTCGTGAATAAAGACATACGTGCGACCAGTAGATGTTATTTAGTGGGCTTATGTTATATCTTCAAAACCCTGTGCTAGATAATAGTTAGCAACGCTATCATTAATAGGTTCGATTAAGCGGATCCCAGTACACTCTGTCTCTATTATGAAAAATAGTACGGCGTAGAGCGCATACTTTAGGGTATTCCCATCCAGTTCAGAATCATGCAGATGAAAGTTTTGTAATATTTCAACATTGAGTGCAATAACTAATTCGTATCAACCATCAGACCGTGTTTTATGCCCTATTTTGGATGGCTGATTTTAAGTTAAGAATAGTGAATTAACTCATGAAGAGAGAATGTGGGAAGTAAAGAAGAATTAACCACTCAACTTAATGAACAATTAAAAAGTAGCCTTCTTAATAGTCCATTACCTCCTGAAGAAACATTGGCATTGATGTTGAGGTTATGCCTTTCTTTGATGCAAATTACCCAAAGTAATCTTGTTGAAATGAAAACATCAGATGGGCGAAAACTTTCACTCCAGCATTGATACACCATCAATGCATTAATAAATTTACTTCTTGAGGTTATTGACAAATGTCTAGCATTATTTATTTAGAACTTACAGGTGATAAGCAAGGGTTAATTTCTTCTGGTTGTTCATCACTGCAATCAATTGGTAATAGAAGTCAACTCGGTCATGAAGACCAAATACAAGTATTGAGTCTCAATCACTCAATCACTCAATCACTCAATCACTCAATCACTCAATGAATTATGATGATAACCTGTCCTGCCATCCTGTTGAGTTAATTAAATTTATTGATAAATCATCACCGTTACTTGGTGTTTCAACCTCTTCAAATGAGCGATTAACAGCTAATTTTTTCTTATATAGAGTAAATTCTGCTGGTCAACTGGAGCTTTTTTACGAAATTAAATTAACAGATGCGCGTATTGTTGATATTTCCTGTAATTACCCACACTCAATAAATAACAATGAAATGATGCCATATGAAAAAATTTTATTAAAATATAACTCTATATCATGGGAGCATAAAGTAGCAGGAACATCTGGCTATAGTATCTGGAATGATAGTGTTTTGTGATTTAATTAAAATACAGGTACAGATAATCACTTTATTAGTGACTGTGCCTTATTTTACCTACTAAGAAATACACGGATTAATGAATTAAAAAACACTTTTATCTTGCATATTATTCAATCACCTAAACTTATTTATTAGTCGATTACTAAGCCAGAATGAAAATATAATACCAAATACGGATGATGGAAATAAAATATCTTCAGGAAAAATCTCCCCACATATATAAATTGATAGGATTGAAAATATAATTGTCAGAAAAATAGCAGAAATGTCTAAAAAAACAGATCTTATCGATTTTAACATGACATCACCAGTCGTAGAAAATATCAGCAAGTGCATTTATAAGTTTATCAGCGTTAGTATGATCGTTTAATTTTGTCACAACAATCAAAGGATCTATTTTTTTTCGCTACGATGAAGTATAATATCTCAGTATTTTTTGAATAGAGCATGTTATATATGACTCTATCATTACGTCTTAGTTTTCGTGCGGATTGCGCGGCTTTTTCAACATAACTGTATATTTGAAATGCTATTATTACTCTTTTTGATAATTGACTGATCTGATGGCTAATTTTTCCTCTGGCTAATTCGATATCTTTGTCTTTCTGGAGAGTCTGGATGAATTCTGCCGGAGTCATGTTATTTAATGAAAAATGCGTTCTTTCATGATTATATTCCATTCTCTACTGACTTTATTGATGGCTATAGTTTATCTGATAAATACTCAATAAACCAAAATAAAAATATGAAGCATAATGCAGACACTGGGAATAAAAACCTACCGATAGTAAATGACTAAAAATTAAAAAAATTATAATTACCTCAGTTTGTCCACTAAATGGTGGCTTAACCAAAATGACAATATGAATCCAATGCCAGCAAATGGCAAAACAATACTCTCTGGCATATATCCACATAAGTAAATGATAACAATCGAGAAGATACCAGTTAAAATAATGGCTAGAATATCAAAAAAAACAGACTTTACGTTTTTTAACATAATGATTACCAATCATAAAAAATATCAGCCAGTACATTGATAAAATCATCAGCATTAGTATGGTCGTTCGATCTAGTTACCACGATAAGGGGATTGATTTTTTTTGCTATAATGAAATATAACATCTCTGTACCTTGGGAATAAAGCATGTTATATATGACTTTATCATCGCGCCTTAATTTTCGGGCGGCACGAGATGCCTTTTCTACATAACCATATATTTGAAATGCTGTAATAACCCCTTGAGCTAATATTTTTGCTATACGCTTTACTTCTGGGTCATTAAATATTCTTGATGCAATTAGTTGTGATAATGCCTCAATTAAAGCAATTTTTGTTGATTGTTTAACTACTTGATCTGTTATAGCATTAGAAAACTTATACCCTATATCTTTAAATTTTTCCGATAATTCTTTTTGCTCTTTCTCAGGCATTTTGGAAAACAAATAATCTAAAATTGCTTTCACCATGTCATAAATAATAGAGGGTTTCCTGACCAAGGAAGACAAACAGTATAGCATCCTTTTATCTTCATTAATTATCAAAGATCTGTATTCAGTCATTGCTTGTGCGTAGTTAGGATTCAAATGTGCGATTGAATATGGTGATATCCACACTGACATTCTTGCCGCACCTGTGCCAATGTCTTCTGCTGTTTCCTGAATGATGCTGCTAGTTCTTTTGATAAAGGCATCATAATATCTGGAGAGCACTCGATTAGATGATTCTATATATTCCATTATTAATGATTCTCCATGTGAAAATAATTTCACTTATTGATACAATACTTATTGTTAGCTATAGGAAAATAGCATACACCGTATGTTTTTAAAAGAATATAAATAGTAAACAATCAAATCTAACAGAAGAAATAATTTTTCCGGTAATTATTACCTTGCATTCATTCTAAATAGCTTCGCCAAGCCAAATAGTAGCTCACTTGAAGGGAACTCAGTCCGAGTTGTGCGATCTGATCAATCGGCAAATCAAAACAAATCACCAACCGGACTGAGCGATGCCGATCATAGCAGCAATCCCTGATGAAGAACGACGACTAATGCGTAAAGAAGCCCAACAGACTCGCGATAAAAACCATTCCAGACGACTCATCGCCATACTAATGCTACATCGGGGAATGACCGTCTCCGACGTCGCCAGACTGCTCTGTGCCGCACGCTCATCCGTTGGAAGATGGATAAATTGGTTTACTTTACAGGGTGTTGAAGGACTAAAGAGCATAAAACCCGGACGAGCACCAGGCTGGCCAGTCGCGGATATCCTGCATATTTTGCCACTTCTGGTTCAGCGTTCCCCCCAGTGAGTGATGCGCAGTGCTACATCATGAAGCGCCCACCCACAACTTCCCCAATCCTCACCTATACTTGCTTAACGGCTCGCTTTGCCGATGAGTGGCGAGAGAGCGGGTGTGGTGAAACGAAAACGCGAGGAGTAGGTATGGGTATTCTGTCCTGGATTATTTTTGGCTTGATTGCGGGGATTTTGGCTAAGTGGATTATGCCCGGTAAAGACGGCGGCGGCTTTATCCTGACGGTGTTGCTCGGGATTGTCGGTGCAGTTGTGGGCGGCTATATCAGCGTTTTCTTTGGGTTCGGCCGGGTCGATGGCTTTAATTTCGGCAGTTTTGTGGTGGCGGTTGTCGGCGCGATTGTCGTGCTGTGGGTATATCGCAAGATTCGGGATTAATTTTGTATCCGTTGCCCCTGTTCAGGGGCAACGTGCTTTCTGTTGCGTCAATATGAAGATGAATAAAACCAGTCGAGTAACTGTTCTGCGGCTTCGTGAGGGGCCAGCGCAGAGGTGTGCAGTGAACGATGATGGGTGGCATCGATCGTGTCGGCGTAGTCGTAATTCCTCAGAATTTCTTTGAGTTTCTCCTGCGTATTCACCTTACCGAACTGATGTCGATCCGCGTTTTCTACGCGATTTAAGAGGTGCGCTTCGTCGCTACAGAGTTGAACGAAAAATGGCGTCACGCCATGTTCCGCGCACAGTGTCTTTATCGCCTCAATATACTCGTCGTCTTTGCTTCCCTCATAGCAGAAGGTCGTGATCAGATCGCGATTACTCTCTGCAAAAAGCAGCGTGATGGCGTAGAGCCTTAGCTGACAGGCGAAGCGCCGGAGCGTGCTAAATGTACTATCCGGCGGGAGCACCGCCATCGCTACATCATACGTCAGATGATTATGAAATAGCGTTGCCCCCATTTTCTCCGCCAGCAGGCGACTGACAGTGAGTTTCCCCACCGCAGGCGGCCCGTAGAGAAAAATAAGCTTCTTCACTGTGCCGTACTCGTCGTGCCGGGCTCGTAATAGGTGATATTCAGCGCATTACGTGTTTTGACGGAGATGCCGGTTAGCGGCATGACCGCATGCCAGGTTTCATAAAACCCGTTGCGGATGATGACGCTGGCGTTGCCCATAATCGGGAGAACGGAATGGCAGACGTCAGCATGATTCTCTGGGTTGAGGATCTGAAAGGCTCCGCCCCAGCTTTCTTCCCATTCGGCGTTAAAATAGATAATCAGGCGGAATCCGCGTTTCAAGGATGCGTCGACATGGGGAAGGTAGTGCGTATCCCGCCCGCCGCGAAAGGCCACGGCTTCCATTTTGAATTCGGAAAGGTCGGCACCGCAGAAGGCGGACAGGGCGGCAGTAAAGTCGTCAGAAACCAAGTCGTTGCACATTCCCAGCCAGGCGTCGGACAGCGTCGTGGTGTCGCTCACCTTGCCGGAGGCTAAAGGAATAAGGGTACGACGATAAAAGTAGCCGCCGTTACGTTCACGATAGTTAAACCCGTCGGTCGGGAACTCGTGAGCAAGCGTTGAGGCGATAGTGCTGTTACGCCATATCTGGGTTAATTCTCCCCACTGGAAAGGGGTTTCATGCCGTTTGCCGTGGATGATGCGTTCAAGATCAAAATAGTCGGACATTTTTTCACTCCCTGTTATTAATCACACCTGACGGATAGTGGTGGTTAACGCCCATCAGAGGCTTTCCAGTGCGGTAGTCATACGTTGAATCAGTTCCTCTGTTTCGTTGGCTGAAATCGTGAACGCGGGTGCCAGTTTTAAGTACGGACCCGCTGCGCCAACGATGACGCCATGTTGGCGTATCGCCGCCTGCGCACGGCCACACTGTTCGAGGGACTCAAACGTCATCGATAGCATCAGCCCTTTACCTTGCACGCTGATCAGCCCCTCGGTCTGAGGAAAATGCTGTTTGGCGAGCTGGAGGATCGTCCTTCCTTTTGCCGTGACCTCATCGTAGAGGTGATGCGCATCCAGATAATCCATGACAAACAACGCCGCGCGGCAGCCAAGCAGGTTGCCGGATTGCGTATGACCGTGGCGGAAAAACGGCGGCATTTGCCCTTTGAAGCTGTCGGTAATCGCCCCCGTGGCAAGCACGGCGGTAATGGGAACGCCACCGCCCAGACACTTGCTGAAAATGACAATGTCAGGCTGTGCGCCTTGTGAGACCGATTCACAGAACGTCCCCGCACGGCCAACGCCGCAGTAAACTTCGTCACAGATCAGCGGAATGTCGTGTTTTTTTGTTAACTGCGAGAGCTGTTGTAGAAAGCCCTCAGGCAGCAATCGGGTGCCTTCCATTGCCATGATCGGTTCAATAATGACGGCGGCGATGGTCGCTTCCTGCTCTTCCAACAGCGTTTCCCAGCCGCGAATATCGCTGAGGTGTTCAGGTGGGGGCATCGTGATCGTATTGCTGTCGAGCAGAGACGGTAAAATACCCTCGTTGATAAAAGGGCGTCTTGTCGCCATCATCGCGCCGAGCGTACAGCCGTGGTACGCGCCGTTAATCGCCACGATTTTCGTTCGCGCTGGGCGGGAACGGTTGACCTGATATTGCCAGGCCATTTTGAGTGCGCTTTCAACACCTTCGCTGCCGCTCCCGACGATGAACGTTTTGCGAAGGCCTGTACCGAGTAGCTTAGCGGCGAGTTTTTCGGCCAGTTCGCCGGGGAGTTGGGTGTTTGAATAGATATTGCAGGCATGAATCAGCGTGGATAATTGCTGTTGCAGAGCGGCAATGAATTCAGGGTGAGAGTGCCCCAGACAATGGTTATAGCAGCCCGACATCCCGTCAAAGTAGCGCTGCCCGCGTTCATCATAAAGATAAACACCTTCGCCACGGTGAATAATCGGGCGTTCGTCTTTTTCAGCGAGTGCCGTATAAGGTGGCCAGTATGGGTTAGAGGTAGGATTCATATTGTGTCCCTGTCAGCGCGGTTCTGATGTCGTCAACGTTACTCACGATCGAATCAATCGTTCGGGTCTCTTTTTTTCCTGTACCGGCACAGAGTCTGGAATCGGAAATCCCCAGGAAGGACAGCACCGTGCTGGAAGCCATATCGGGCGCTGACATCACCTCTTCGTAGTCAAGGGTGAGGATGTCATGGTGCTGAAAAGCCTGATAAAACGCGGCCTGATTTTCCAGATTGCTATCGATGAACGCCGTTAGCTCATCGACCGACACGGCCATTTTTTCGTGAGAAATCGGGCGACTATCATGCTGGCCGACGTACCAGATGCGGTCGCGCAGGCTTTTCTTCAACGACACGAATTGCTGTAGTCGGCTTCTTCTTTCCAGCAGGATCAGTTTCAGGTCGGGGATTGCCAGCAAGGCAGGCCAGATCGGCGCATCGCCCCAGTTAGTATCAAGATCCCGAAACAGCACGAAACCGACCGCTTCGACATATTCAAAATAGGGTCTGAACAGGTGACGATGCAGGATCGTCTCGATAGCGGTGTCTTTAACGGAATAGGGCAGTAAATGTTGGCCAAACCGGTTGAACGCTTCACCGTGCATTTCAATATTCGGGTGGGAACCTAACAGCGTGCGGAGCAGATGGGTACCCGCTCTGGGCGTAGAGATGATGGCAAATTTCTGATAGCGAGTTTGTGCCGCCAGAACATCCGCATCCACGCTGCCACCGACCCATTTGTATTTTTCAGCAAGGGCAATCTTTTCGCAGAACCACGCAAAATAAGGCGGTGCGTCATGTTGAAGATCCTGTAGCTGCGCCTGAACTTCGTCTCCGCGTATTCCCTGAACGCTCCAGTTGACGCCGTTGAGACGGTATTCATGAACGAAGGCCAGCATCGCTGCCCGCGTTTTCTCGCTTATCGGTAGCTCGGTTAACTCATCTCGCATCCGGGCTTGAAGGTGTTCTTGCGGGCACGTCAGCCAGCCATCCCAGCGCGCCGCTAACGCGGATTCCGTCATTGAACGATCGGTCATGATCTCTCCTTGATTATGCGATCAGGGTGGGGGCGCGGGTGAACATGCCTCGCAGCAGGGTTCTTGGGGAGGCGGGATCGTCCGTATAGGCATGGCGTCCGTGAGAGATTTTATCGTTACGCATGATCAAGGCCTGTCCGCGATAGAGAGGGAATGTCAGGTGATAGCGGCTACCTTCAGCGGCCAACTGCGACATGTACTCGACGGCCTCGACAACGCGAGGATTGATATTGCGTGAATAGTCCCAGTCGGCGGTCACATCCAGCGTAAACCCGCCAATAAATCCGCCGTCCCGATCGGGACGAAAAACCGGACCGATATGGGCGTACTGTGTCCCGGATTGTGTCCCAGTTGAACGGCGTCTGAAAATCTGTTCTTCAAGCAGAATATTCGCTAAATCAGGGTGCTCAGCCCGGAGCTTCTGAAACGCGGATACGCTATCAAACAGGACGGTTCCACCCCCTTGGCTGGCATGTTGTTTACAAAGGAGGATAGACGTTTTTATGCTCCCAATCGGGATATAAGAGCCATCGGTATGAAGAGAAAGGTGTGAGGTACTGTTGAAAACCATATGCGTGCCGTGTGAGAGCCCGCCAATCTGATTCACCCCGGATGTGGATACGCCCTCTTTGTGTTCCTGACGGTTAAAGGCTGACTGATAAATATCACCCAATGAATAAAGCGCTGACATTTTTTGGAAATCGGAATCATCGTATTTCCATTCGCGGGTAACGACGGCAAAGCGATATTTTTCGATATGCGCAATGACTGCCTTCTTATCTTCACTATCAATGACTTGTGGTGACCATCCATCAAAGCAACTTTTCATCGCTATTACTCCTGTAATTAGCTCGACTGAAAACGTACATGAATTTATATCCGTCATACTTCAAGTTGCATGCCTATTGGCTGTATTACGCGCCTCCTCCATGAGCCTCGTTGATTTGGAATGATTAAAGATAGAATAATTGATAGCTAATAATATAGGCGCGGTTTATATGGCGCTCATGCCTCCGTCAATGGAAAGTATTTGACCCGTAATATATTTACTGGCATCGGAGGCAAATAGGATCGCTGCACCCTTTAAGTCTTCATCGTCCCCAATACGCCGCAACGGTGATTTTTTCGCCAGTGCATCAACGCCAAGGCGATTTAGCAAATTCTGTGTCATGGCGGAAGGGAAGAAACCGGGGGCGAGCGCATTGACGGTGATATTAAATTCACCCCATTCACCCGCCAATGCACGGGTAAAATTCACCACGGCACCTTTGCTGGTGCTGTACGCGATGCCTTCCAGCCAGCCGGGCAGGTTGCCCTGCAAGCCAGCAAGCGACGCCACGTTGATAACTTTCCCATAGCGGCGGGGGATCATGCTGCCTTTGCCGATTTTCTGCGTTAATAAAAACAGGCTGCGGATATTCAGATTCATGACGCGATCCCAGTCAGCAATCGAATGGTCTTCCGCTGGGGAGCCGAATGCCGTACCGGCATTATTGACGAGAATATCTATCTGGCCTGTCTTGGCGATGGCTTCCTCTGCGAGGCGCTCAATATCGCGATCCTGCGCATTGTCGGCGGCAATCCATTCGGCACGAATACCCAATGAGGAGAGGTGTGACTGCGCGGTCTGCAATTCATCGGCGTGGCGTGCTGAGAGGATAATATGCGCCCCTTGAGCGCCGAGTGCTTCAGCAATTTGCAACCCCAACCCACGCGATCCTCCGGTGATTAGCGCGGTTTTTCCAGACAGATCAAAGAAGTGCGGCGTATCCATACGTATTCCCTTATATGAGATCTCTGTCCATTAGAATGTGCCCTCATTAATTCAAGTTACAGAATAAATCGTTATTATTGAATAACGTGGCTGAAACTTAAAATAGGAAGGGTTAGCACGAGCAACTGCATTGAGTGTAAATAGATATCAGGAAAAAATTCCAGTTATATTCTGTCATTAATAAACAGGATATTTTTGAGTTGTGAGTGGTCACGCATTAATTACCTAAATAAAAATTATACCCTATGGCGCTAATTATTTTCTCTGTTCCCACTATATTAATTCAGTATCTGTTGCCCTTATTCAGGGCAACGTATTTATTTTTTCTGTTCGGCTTTTCACATCTCTTGATGCTGCCAGAGCACAATTAATGCGTAATGATGCTATCCAGTGCGCGCAGGTGCTCCGGTTGCCATGACAGATTGACTTCGGTGCCGGCTTTCCAGTGCGGCTGAATCTCGCTGGCGGGGAGTTTCACCATAAACTGCGGCTGACCGGCTACTTCCGTCATCATCCTGACGTGATCGCCCAGATAGATGAATTGCTGAATGCGGGCTTTGACGTGCTGCATGCCGTCATCGATGTGAGCCGCGTTGACGTGAATACGTTCCGGACGGATGCAGAGCGTGATTTTTCGGCCCGGTGAGCTGGGGCGGACTTTCAGCGCGCGCAGCGAGGTGCCATCGTCCAGCGTTGCCCGATAGAATGCGCCTTCGGCCTCGGCGCGTGTGGCGAGCAGCGTATTGTTTTCGCCGATAAACTGCGCCACAAACGCATTTTCCGGTTTTTCGTAGATGTCGCTGGGGCTGTCCATTTGCTGAATCACGCCATCGTTAAACACCGCGACGCGGTTGGACATGGTCATCGCTTCGCTCTGGTCATGGGTGACGTACACCACGGTTAACTCCAGCGACTGATGCAGCTCTTTGATTTCCAACTGCATATGCTCGCGTAGTTGCTTATCCAACGCGCCCAAAGGTTCATCCATCAGCACCAGTTTTGGCTCGAAAACCAGTGCGCGAGCCAGCGCGACACGCTGCTGCTGACCGCCGGACATCTGGGCGGGGTAGCGATCGGCCAGGCTGGTGAGCTTCACGCGGTCCAGTACCCGATCCACTTTCTCTTTGATATCGGCACGGTTCAGGCGGCGGATGGAGAGTGGAAACGCCAGATTCTCTGCCACGGTCATGTGTGGGAACAGGGCGTAGTTCTGAAACACCATACCGATGTCGCGCTGGTGCGGTGGGAGATGGTGCAGCGGTGCGTCACGCAGCATAATTTCCCCCTGCGTCGGGGTTTCAAACCCAGCGAGCATCATCAAACTGGTGGTTTTCCCCGAGCCGGAAGGCCCAAGCAGGGTCAGAAATTCACCTTCACGGATATCCAGATTGAGGTTTTTGACGATCAGGCGGTCGCCGTCATAGGTCTTCTGAACATTCCTGAAGCTGACATAATTTCTCATTTTTCACTCTCCGGCAGTCACTGTTATTCATAAGGATGCATAAACCATGCCGGATGCTTAGCGAGCAGAAATACCGCGCTGCAATGTGTCATAACGCCATTGCTCACCACAACGGGCGCGCCGTAATGGGGCGCACCAATGGAGGATGGCACCGTAACGGTGCGAAGGGTTACGTATAAAAAACGGGGGCTGTCAGGCGTCGGAATGACGTATATGTAGCGCCTGAATACAGGCCACAATCACGGAAAAAGCCTGCGTCATTTGGCTCTCTTCCACGCTGGCGTAGCCCAGTAATAAACCGCGCTGCTGTGTCGGTTGCAGGTAGTAACTAGAAAGCGGTTTGACCATCACGCCACGGCGCAAAATCGCGGCGCTCAGCACGACATCATCGATGTGGGAAGGCAGGCTGAGCAGCATATGCAGCCCGGCGTTGCTGTTGTCCCCGACGTAATTTGCGCCCAGATGCTGTTCGATCAGTGACGTCAATAACGCGCGGCGCTTGGCATACAGCAGGCGCATGCGGCGGATATGCGCGGCGTAGTGGCCTTCGCGGATAAACTGCGCGAGCGTCGCCTGCGTGAGCCAGTGTCCGCCGCGATAAAGTTCGGAGTGTGCCGTCTTCAGCGACTGTGCCAGCAGCGGCGGCAGCACCATGTAGCTCACGCGCAGGCTGGGGTAGAGCGTTTTGCTGAATGTACCGATGTAGATCACCGGTGATTGCGTCTGTAGCCCTTGCAGCGCGGGGATCGGGCTGCCGGAAAAGCGGAACTCGCTGTCATAATCATCTTCCACTACCCAGCAGCCGTGTTCCTGCGCTAGTGCCAGCAGCCGTTGACGGCGTGCCAGGCTCATCACCGCGCCCAGCGGATATTGATGTGACGGTGTCACGCAAATCAAACGCGGCGCGACGTCGGGCGAGAGCGTTTCTGGCGGTGCCAGCCCTTGTTCATCCACATCGACGGGAGCAATGCGCAGGCCGTTAATCGTCAGAACATTGCGAATGCCCCAATAGCAGGGATCTTCAATCCACGCCAAATCGCCGGGGTTACACAGCATTTTGGCCAGCAAATCCATCGCCTGATGGGTGCCTTCGGTAATCAGAATCTGCTCCGGCGTACACTCCACAGAACGGGCAACGCGCAGGTAATCCACCAGTGCCAACTGTAGTTCGGGGCAACCGCCAATCGGCGAATAGGAGAGCTGTTCGGGGCGAACACGCTTCGTCAGGCGCGTTTGAATACGCCGCCATAAATCATGAGGGAAGCTGGCGATATCCGGGATGCCGGGCATAAACGCTCCCCATTGCCGGACGGAAGCACCAGCATAGCCCAGCAGATGCATACCGCGACGCGAGAGCTCATGCTTAGGCTCACGTATCTCCCCGGCGTTGTCGCTGTTCACCGGCTGCATATTGCCATCGGGTAACTGTTCCGTGACGAAGGTCCCGCTTCCTTTGCGTGCTTCAATATAGCCTTCTGCCAGTAGCTGTTCGTAAGCCGTCAGCACGGTATTGCGCGACAGCGACAGCTGTTGCGCCAGATCGCGCGACGACGGCAGACGCTCGCCAGCGGCAATCGCGCTATCAAGAATCGCTAGCCGAATGCAGTCGTACAAACGCTTGTTCAGCGCGCCGTCTTGCTGGTTCGCTAAACGCTGAAGCAATAAGTCGGTCAGAAGTGAGCGCAAAAGTGGATCCTTCAAATATTCAAAACTGGCACTGGATTATAGAACCATCTCGCGTCTAAATGACATCATCATCTTTCGACAACCAGCCATCGTTCAACGAAAGCATCGTTCAACTAGATCATTATTCAACTACAGCATCGCTTAACGACTAGCAGATGTGTTTGGGATACCGGAGCAGACCATGAAGAATAGCGAACTGAATCAACGCCGTTTGGCCGCCACACCGCGTGGTGTGGGTGTCATGTGTGATTTCTATGCCGAGCGTGCGGAAAACAGCACCCTGTGGGATGTTGAAGGGCGGGAATTTATCGATTTTGCCGCTGGGATTGCGGTACTGAATACTGGCCACCGCCACCCGAAGATTGTCGCGACGGTGCGTGAGCAGTTGGATCGCTTTACCCACACGGCCTACCAGATTGTGCCTTACGGCAGTTATGTCACGTTGGCTGAGCGCATCAACGCGCTGGCACCCATTGAAGGCGCGGCAAAGACCACGTTCTTTACCACCGGTGCTGAAGCGGTAGAAAACGCGGTGAAAATCGCGCGTGCATACACCAAGCGCCCCGGCGTGATCGCCTTCAACGCGGCGTTCCACGGCCGCACGCTGTTGACTATGACGCTGACGGGCAAAGTGGCACCGTATTCCACAGGGTTCGGCCCGTTCCCCGGCTCTATTTTTCACGCGCTTTATCCGAATGAGAAGCAAGGCATCACCGTTGAACAGGCGTTGGAAAGCGTCGAACGTCTGATGCATACCGACATCGCTGCCGATCAGGTTGCCGCTATTCTGCTGGAACCGGTACAGGGCGAAGGCGGTTTCCACGTCGCGCCGCCGGCCTTTATCAGCGGGCTGCGTAAGCTGTGTGACGAGCATGGCATCTTGCTGATTGCCGACGAAGTGCAGACGGGCTTTGCGCGTACGGGCAAGCTGTTTGCGATGGAATATTACACGGAGAAAGCGGATCTGATCACCATGGCGAAAAGCCTGGGTGGCGGCTTCCCGATCTCCGGTGTTGTTGGTCGCGCTGACGTCATGGACGCTCCCGCGCCGGGCGGATTGGGCGGCACCTATGCGGGTAACCCACTGTCGGTTGCTTCGGCGCTGGCGGTATTGGACGTGATTGAAGAGGAAAAATTGTGCCAACGGGCACAGCGTTTGGGGGCTGCACTGGTGGAAACGCTGGAGAAAATCAAAGCGCAGTGTCCGGCACTGGTGGCGATTCGTGCACAGGGGTCGATGGTGGCGGCAGAATTTAACGATCCGAATACGGGTAAACCGTCAGCAGAAATTACCCGTCAATTTCAGAAAAGCGCGTTGGAAGCCGGTCTGCTGCTGCTGACCTGTGGCGTACATGGCAACGTGATCCGTTTCCTGTACCCGTTAACGGTGCCTGACGATCAGTTCAGCAAGGCGATGAGCATCCTGACGCGCGTATTAACACGATAGAAGAGAAGCTATGCAACTGAAATCATCCATTTCATTGAAACAACAAACTTTATTCCGTCAACACTGCCTGATTGACGGCGAGTGGCAAGACAGCCAAAACGGTGAACGTCTGGATGTCACCAATCCGGCGACGGGCGCGGTGCTGGGGTCGGTACCACTAGTGACGGCGTCACAAACCAAGCAGGCGATTGCCGCCGCAGAGTTGGCGTTAGTTGAATGGCGTAAGAAGACGGGAAAAGAACGTGCCGCGCTATTGCAGGCGTGGGCGCGCCTGATTATGGACAATCAGGAAGATCTGGCTGTACTGCTGACGGCGGAGCAGGGAAAACCGCTGGCGGAAGCGCGGGGTGAAATCGCCTACGCGACCAGCTTTATCGACTGGTTTGCGGAAGAAGCTAAGCGCATTGAAGGCAGCGTGCTGCAATCCCCGCAGGGGCAGCAGCGTTTGCTGGTGATTAAGCAGCCTATTGGCGTGTGTGCGGCGATTACGCCGTGGAATTTCCCGGCGGCGATGATTACGCGTAAGGTCGGGCCCGCACTGGCGGCAGGCTGTACGATGATCGTTAAGCCCGCCGAGCAAACGCCGTTTACCGCGCTAGCGCTGGCGGAACTGGCACAGCAGGCCGGTATTCCGCGCGGCGTATTGCAGGTCATCGTCGGTGATGCGCAGTCGGTCGGTAAGGTGCTGTGCGATAGCCCGGTGGTGCGCAAGCTGAGCTTTACCGGCTCGACGGAAGTGGGTCGCATCCTGATGGCGCAAAGCGCGCCAACGGTGAAAAAGCTGTCGCTGGAGCTGGGCGGCAACGCGCCGTTTATCGTGTTCGATGATGCCGATGTGGAGCAGGCGGTGAAAGGCATTCTGGCCTCCAAGTTCCGTAACAGCGGGCAGACCTGCGTTTGTGCCAACCGGATCTACGTGCAGAACGGTATTTACCCAACGCTGGTCGAACGGCTGGTTGAGGAAGTGCGCAAGTTGAACGTCGGCGACGGTACGCAGCCGGGCGTGACGCAGGGACCGCTGATTGATGCCGATGCGGTGAGCAAGGTTGAGCAGCACATTGCTGATGCGTTATCGCACGGCGCAACGCTGCTGCTGGGCGGTAAACGTCACGAATTGGGCGGCACGTTCTTCACGCCAACCATCGTCGGCGGGGTGACGCGCGAAATGCGTTTCGCCCGCGAAGAGACGTTCGGGCCTGTGGCACCGCTGTTCCGCTTCAGCGATGAGGCGGAGGCAATAGCGATGGCGAACGATACCGAATTTGGGTTGGCGGCCTATGTCTACACGCGTGATGCCGTGCGTCAGTGGACGGTGCCGGAAGCGCTGGACTACGGCATGGTCGGCATTAATACCGGGTTGATCTCGAATGAAGTCGCGCCGTTTGGCGGAGTGAAGCAGTCTGGGCTGGGGCGTGAAGGGTCACGTTTCGGTATTGAAGACTATCTGGAAATGAAATATCTCTGCGTCGATCTTTCACGCTAGATCGTCGGTAAGAAACGCGTGTCGATAGCCCCTATCGGCACGCGCACACCAGACGCGCAATGTGTCTGGGTGGTGCAAGGCAATGCTGGCTTGCACCACAACATGGCAAAAATGGTGAAATGGCATCAGGTGAAGAGTGAAGTTGTGTATCCCTGATGCTTCTCATCACCGTTCCCGCCGCCGCAGCAGTAAAACATCAATAAAATTTTTGAATTGGCACAATTTATGCTCATATTTTTTTGCATGATTATCATGATACATGATGCATCAAAATGGCAGTCTGCAAAATTGTGGTTCGTATTTGACCTTATACGTTGGCTAACACTCCAGGAGCAAAACTATGACCCTATTCAACGCCATGTCCAAACTTACCAACACATCCAAAGCGAAAGGCCTCAGCAATCGTCCGGTACTGAAGAAAATGGCGGCCACGGTTTTTCTGGTGACGATGGCCTGTCAGGCGCAGGCGGAATCCGTCACGGTGATTTCATTCGGCGGGTTGAACAAAGATGCGCAGGATAAGGCATTTTACAAACCGTTCGCTGCGGCGGGTAAAGGCACGGTGGAAGCTGGCGAATATAACGGTGAAATGGCGCGTATCCGGGCGATGGTGGAAACCGGACAGGTAGGCTGGGACGTCGTGGAAGTCGAAGGCCCTGAACTGATGCGCGGCTGTAGCGAAGGGCTGTTTGAACCGCTGGACTGGTCAAAACTGGGCGATCAATCTCAGTTTGTCAAAGGCGCGGTGACCGAGTGCGGTGCGGGGATTTTCCTGTGGTCTACCGTGCTGACCTACAACGCACAGAAGCTGAAACAGGCACCGAAAAGCTGGGCCGACTTCTGGAATGTGAAAGATTACCCCGGCAAACGTGCGCTGCGTAAAAGTGCCAAATTTACGTTGGAAATCGCGCTGCTGGCCGATGGCGTGAAGCGTGACGATCTCTACACGGTGTTGGCGACGCCAGAAGGTGTCGAGCGCGCCTTTAAGAAATTGAATCAGATCAAATCGAATATCCAGTGGTGGGAATCCGGCGCACAGCCGCTGCAATGGCTGGTGTCGGGCGATGTGGTGATGACGTCTGCCTATAACGGCCGCGTCGCGGCGGCGCAGAAAGAAGGGCATGACTTCAAGATTGTCTGGGCCGATAGCATTTACGATCTGGACAGTTGGGCGATCGTAAAAGGCTCCAAGCACAAGGCACTGGCGGAGCAGTTTATCGCGTTTGCCAACCAGCCGGAAAACCAGAAGGTGTTTGCCGAGAATATTCCGTATGGCCCGACGCACGTCAAAACCACCAGCCTGCTGGCACCGGCCGTCGCCGCCAATCTGCCGACCGCACCGGATAATCTGGCACAGGCCTTGCAGGTCGATACTGAGTTTTGGATCGATCATGGTGAAGAGCTGGAGCAACGTTTTAACGCCTGGGCCGCGCAGTAAAGCCGCAGTGAGTGACCGTACGTGATGATGGAGAAAGAGCCTATGTCCCAGAGCGATATCGTAACCGCTGCGCTGTCTGGCGGAAACGAGGATTATTCGACACTGAAACAGCAATTGTCGGTGGCGCAGAAAGCCTATAAAAAACGCTCTCTGTTGCTGATTGCGCCGCTGTTTCTGTTTATCGTGGTGAGTTTTCTCTTCCCGATCACCTCGATTTTGGGGAAAAGCGTCTCCAACCCAGAATTGCGCGACAATATGCCACAGACCATTGCCGCAATGCGGCTCTGGTCGGGCAACGATGTGCCGGATGAGGCGGTGTTTCGGGCGTTGGTTGGCGATCTGCGCGATGCCCGCAGCAGCGGTAAGTTAAGCACGATCACCAAACGATTGGGGTATGAAGGGGCGGAATATCGCACGCTGATTACCCGCACATTGCGCAAGCTGCCCGCTGAGGGCAGCAGCGATATTCGTGACCAACTGATACGTGAACAGCCGATGTGGGGCGAGTTGGCGACCTGGCAAACGTTCGATCGCGCGGCGCGGCCTTTCACCAGCTATTACCTGCTGGCGGTATTTGACCACAAAGTCGATGCCACCACGCAGCAGATTGTCCCGCAGCCTGCCGATCAGGCGCTGTATGTCGATGTGCTGCTGCGTACGCTGCTGATGGCGGGTGTGGTGACGCTGCTGTGCGTGGGGCTGGGATACCCGCTGGCCTATTGGCTGGCGAAACAGCCCTCTAACCGTGCCAACCTGCTGCTGATTCTGGTGCTGTTGCCGTTCTGGACATCGCTGATCGTGCGGACGGCAAGCTGGATTGTGCTGTTGCAGTCCGGTGGCTTGATCAACCGTTCGCTGATGCACATCGGCATTATCGACGAGCCGCTGGTACTGGTGTTCAACCGCATCGGTGTCTACATCTCAATGACCCACATTCTGCTGCCGTTCTTCATTTTACCGCTGTACGCGGTGATGAAAGGCATTTCCCCGAACTACGTACGGGCGGCGATTTCGCTGGGTGCGCATCCGTTTATCGCCTTCTGGCGGGTTTACGTGCCGCAAACCTACGCGGGCGTGACGGCGGGAGCGCTGCTGGTCTTTATGATGGCGATTGGCTACTACATTACGCCTGCGCTGCTGGGCGGGCCGAGTGACCAGATGCTGAGTTATTTTGTCGCGTTCTTCACCAATACCACCATGAACTGGGGAATGGCGGCCGCGCTAGGGACGCAGTTGCTGATCATCGTGACGTTGCTGTATGTCGTGTACATCCGTGTAACGCGCACCAATGCGGAAGCCGCGGCGCACTAAGCACACCTTATATTGGGGAGATAACAAATGAGACAGCAGGGTGAAGTGGTTATCCGTCTGTGGAACACGTTCTTTAATTTCTACGGGGCGGCGATGCTGTTGTTTTTAATCGTGCCCGTGCTCGTGATTGTGCCGCTCTCATTCAATGCCGGTTCGTTTCTGAGCTATCCGCTGACGGGATTTTCCCTGCGCTGGTATCGCGAATTTTTCAACTCCAGCGAGTGGCTGGGCGCGTTGGGCAACAGCCTGCTGATTGCGCCGCTTGCCACGTTGCTGGCGACGGTGCTTGGCGTGCTGGCCTCAGTCGGGCTGGTGCGCGGTGAATTTCGCGGTAAGTCACTGGTAATGGCGGTGCTGATTTCACCGATGATTGCGCCGGTGGTAATTGTCGCGGTAGGGATGTTTTTCTTTTTCGCTAAACTGTCGCTGCTGAATAGCTATCTGGGGCTGGTATTGGCCCATGCGATGCTGGGCGTGCCGTTCGTGGTAATTACGGTCACGGCGGTATTGAAGAACTACGATCACAACCTGACGCGTGCCGCCGCCAGTCTGGGCGCTTCGCCGCTGCTGGCTTTTCGCAAGGTCACGTTCCCGCTGATTGCCCCCGGCGTGTTCTCCGGCGCGCTGTTTGCTTTTGCGACCTCGTTTGATGAGGTTATCGTCACGCTGTTCCTTGCCAGCCCGCGCCAGCGCACGCTGCCGCTACAGATGTTTGCTGGTATCCGCGAAAACCTCGACCCGACGATAGCCGCCGCCGCCACCATGATGGTGGGTGCTGCGCTTATCCTGCTAATCGTGATGGAGATTTTACGCCGCCGTTCGGAGCGGCTACGGAGTGGGAACTAATCTGGCAAACATCATCAAAAAACAACCAGTGTAAGCGGCTCGGTTGTTATCCGGCGTAAGAAATTATGCTGAGGAGATAGCAGGCTTAGGATGAGCGGCATAGATGCCGCGAAAGCTTGCGCCACGTAGGGAACGTGTCGCAAGCGGTCCGTTAAGCCTGATACCGACGAAGGCATCGCGCAGCGACATGATTAGCGCCGAAAAGCCAGGGTTCGCAGGGCGACGGCGAGTGAGCCGCCCTGCGTCGGGCGCGTGCTACGAGGTAGCATGAAATAACAGTACTGTAGCGCACGAAACGCTCCCTGATTCGGCATAAAAGTGTGTTTAAGAGCGCATTTCGCCACGAGAAAAGATCGATTTTTGCTGAAAATTTCTTCAGCTTTTTTTAAAACCCAGTTGATGATGCATCAAACACCATTTTGATGTGTGTTGTGTAAAAAATGATTGTACACAGACTCAGGAGGTTCGGTATGACAGCGCAAAAAACACTACTGCTGACCGGTGCCAGCCGGGGAATCGGGCATGCCACCGTTAAGCATTTCCACGCGGCGGGGTGGCGGATCTTTACCGCATCGCGCCAGAACTGGGCGGAAGAGTGCCCGTGGGCGGAAAAGTTGCTTAATCATATTCATCTCGATTTGGAAGATATCGACAGCCTGCAACAGACGTTACCGCTGATTAAGGAAAAACTGGGCGGGCGGCTGGATGCGCTGGTCGATAACGCGGGTATTTCGCCAAAAGGCGCTGATGGACAGCGCTTGGGCGTCCGCGATACGGACTATGCGACCTGGCTGCGGGTCTTCAACGTCAACCTGTTTTCCTGTGCGTTGCTCGCAAACGGCTTGTTCGATGAACTCAAGGCCTCACAGGGCTGCGTGATTAATGTGACCTCGATTGCCGGATCGCGCGTTCACCCCTTTGCCGGCGTGGCTTACGCCACGTCAAAGGCGGCGCTATCCGCGCTGACGCGGGAAATGGCGTTTGATTTCGGCCCACACGGCGTGCGCGTAAATGCGATTGCGCCGGGAGAAATTGAAACCTCGATTCTGTCACCCGGTACGGGCGACATCATTGAACGGCAGGTGCCGATGCAACGTTTAGGCAAGCCCGAAGAAGTCGCCAGCCTGATCTATTTTCTCTGCACTTCCGGTGCCTCTTATGTCAACGGCGCGGAAATTCACGTTAACGGGGGGCAGCATGTCTGACGGACGACTCAGCACACTTTTTCCTTCATTCCCACGTCTGGCGTCCAATCAGCCCGTTTTTGTCGAGGCTTCGCCGCACGGCGATGAATTAATGACGCAGGCCGTCCCGCAGGTTTCCTGTCAGCAGGCTTTGGCTATCGCGCAGCAAGAATATGGATTGACCGGGCAGATGGCGCTGCTTCAGGGCGAGCGTGATGTAAATTTCTGTCTGACGGTCACGCCGGATGAACGCTACATGCTGAAAGTCATCAATGCAGCGGAACCTGCCGAGGTCAGCGACTTTCAGACCGCGCTGCTGTTGCACCTTGCTCAGCGGGCGCCCGAATTGCCCGTCCCGCGTATCAGGCCGACAACGGCGGGTCTGTCGGAAACGAGCGTTGAGATGGATGGCGTATTGCTGCGCGTGCGTCTGGTGAGCTATCTGGCGGGTATGCCGCAATATTTGACTTCGCCTTCAACGGCGCTGATGCCGCCACTGGGAGGCTCGCTGGCGCAGTTGGACAACGCGCTTCAAGGCTTTACGCATCCGGCGGCGAACCGTTCGCTGCTGTGGGATATCAGCCGCGCGGAATCGGTGCGTCCTTATCTCGATTTTGTTTCTGAACCGCAGCAGTACCAGCATCTTCAACGTGTTTTTGACCGCTATGACAGCGACGTCGCGCCCGCATTGACGACGCTACGTCGTCAGGTCATTCATAACGATCTGAACCCGCATAATGTGCTGGTCGATGGCACGTCGCCGACGCGGGTCACCGGCATTATCGATTTTGGCGACGCTATCTTTGCCCCAATAATCTGCGAAGTGGCGACGGCGCTGGCGTATCAAATTGGCGATGGGGCGGATCTGTTGGAACAGGTTGTGCCGTTTATTGCCGCGTATCACCGGCACAGGCCACTGACATCGGCGGAGATCGCACTGCTGCCCGATTTGATAGCGACCCGCATGGCGCTCACGCTGACCATTGCGCAGTGGCGTGCATCGCGCTACCCCGATAATCAGGAGTATCTGCTGCGCAATGTGCCGCGTTGTTGGCACAGTTTGCAGCGCATCGCGACCTATTCCCATGCGCAGTTTGTGACTCGCCTACAGCAGGTTTGCCCGGAGAACGCGCGATGAATCAGAGAGGAATCACTTCTGAAATGACGATGACAGACGATTTGCTGGCACGCCGTCAGCGAGTGTTGGGCAGCGGCTACCGCCTGTTCTATAACGAACCACTGCACGTCGCGCGCGGCGAAGGCGTGTGGCTGTTCGATCATCAGGGAAAGCGCTATCTGGACGTCTATAACAATGTAGCTTCGGTTGGGCATTGCCATCCCGCGGTGGTGGAAGCGATGGCGCGACAGAGTGCACAGCTCAATACCCATACGCGGTATCTGCATCATGCGATTGTCGATTTTGCAGAAGATCTGTTGAGCGAGTTTCCTGCTGAGTTGAATAACGTGATGCTGACCTGTACCGGCAGTGAAGCCAACGATCTGGCATTGCGCATTGCCCGACATGCTACAGGAGGAACGGGCATGTTGGTGACACGCTGGGCGTATCATGGCGTGACCAGCGCGCTGGCAGAGCTGTCGCCGTCGCTGGGGGAAGGTGTTGCGCGTGGCCGCCATGTGAAGCTGATTGACGCACCGGATACCTATCGTCAGCCCGGCGCATTTCTTACCAGCATTCGTGAAGCGTTGGCGCAGATGCAGCAGGAGGGGATTCGTCCTGCCGCGCTGCTAGTGGATACGATTTTTTCCAGCGATGGCGTGTTCAGCGCGCCGGAAGGCGAAATGGCGCAGGCGGCGGCGCTGATCCGTCAGGCGGGCGGGTTGTTTATTGCGGATGAAGTACAGCCGGGCTTTGGACGCACGGGGGAATCGCTATGGGGCTTTGCGCGCCACGGCATCGTCCCGGATATGGTGAGTTTAGGGAAACCGATGGGCAACGGGCATCCTATCGCCGGATTGGTTGGACGTTCCGCGCTGTTCGACGCATTTGGGCGAGATGTCCGCTATTTCAATACGTTCGGCGGCAATCCGGTGTCCTGTCAGGCGGCGCACGCGGTGCTGCGGGTGATTCGCGAAGAGCAGTTGCAGCAGAATGCCCTGCGGGTGGGTGATTATCTGCGGCAAGGGTTGCAACAACTGGCGCAGGATTTCCCGCTGATTGGCGATATTCGGGCTTACGGTTTGTTTATTGGCGTAGAACTGGTCAGCGATCGTGAAAGTAAAGCGCCGGCAAGTGAATCGGCGTCGCAGGTGGTGAATGCCATGCGTCAGCGCGGTGTGCTGATCAGCGCAACGGGGCCAGCGGCAAACGTGCTGAAAATTCGCCCGCCGCTGGTGTTTCAGGAAGAGCACGCCGATGTGTTTTTAACCACGTTGAGCGACGTGTTAAAAGTCATCGTCACCCGCACGTGGGAATAATCAATCGCGTGGGTGACGTGAAAAGGTAAGGTGATTAGATACGGAACGCTGCAACGGCATGGCTGAGTTCACCCGCACGTTCGGACAGCGAACTGGCTGCTGCGGCGGCTTCGTTCACCAGCGCGGCGTTTTGCTGCGTGACCGTTTCCATCTGTGAAATCGCGGTATTAATCTGTCCGATACCCAGACTTTGTTCATTGCTGGCGGTGGAGATTTCGGTCACGATCGATGCCACGCGTTTGATGTCTTCCACTACGCTTTGAATTGTGCTGCCCGCATCGATGACGGCATGGTGTCCATGGTTTGCCTGTTCGACGGACGTCCCGATCAGTTCTTTGATCTCTTTCGCCGCGTTGGCACTGCGCTGTGCCAGCGTGCGTACTTCTCCCGCGACCACCGCAAAGCCTCGGCCCTGTTCGCCCGCTCGAGCGGCTTCCACGGCGGCGTTCAGCGCGAGGATGTTGGTCTGGAACGCGATGCCGTCGATCACGCCGATGATATTGGTGATTTTCTCTGCGGATGACACCATTTTCTGCATTGCTGATGTCACATCGCCCATCATCTTGCCGCCGTCAACTGCGCGCTGTGAGGCGGTGGTTGCCAACTGGCTGGCGTGAGCGGCATGGGTGGCATTCTGTTTGACCGAGGACGTCATCTGTTCCATTGATGCCGCCGTCTCTTCCAGTGAACTGGCCTGCTGCTCGGTACGAGAGGAGAGATCGATATTGCCACTGCTGATCTGGCTGGATGCGGTCGCAATAATGTCGGCGTTACCGTGTACACGCTCGACGATATCGGTCAGGTTCAGCACCATTTCCCGCAGTGCGGTTTGCAACTGTCCCATTTCATCGTTCGACGTAATTTCGATGCGATGCGTCAGATCGCCATCTGCCACTTTTCTGGCTAAATTCACGGCATTTTTTATCGGTACGGCAATCGATATAATCAATCGCCAGCCGGATAAGGCAACGATAACGATCCCCGCCAGAAGGGTAATCACTACGGAAAGTAATATATTACTGAAACTACTTTGTGATTCCAAATAGAGTTCCTGACCTACATCAGATTGTAATTTAATCAGCTGGTCAGCCGTCTTTTGCAGCGGTGCGTATTCGCTTTTTAAGGTATGATTAATAATATATTCTAATGCATTTTTATCATTCTTCTGTATTGCATTAATGGCAGGAATAACGACTTTATCGTTGTATTGCTTGTATAACACTGCAAATTGTTCTTCTAATAACTTTTCGTCGCCCGTTAAATACGTCTTACTGTATAAACCCCATTGCACATCATAAATTTTTTGTGCTTCTGCGATGTGCTCTAACCCGGTCTTGACATTGTTCGGCTGTGAGAGATCAACGCTGGCGATTTCAAACATCACGGTGTTCACCTGTCTGGTGATATTGTCCAGATAACCCAGTGCTATCAGCCGATCCTGATACAGAGTTTTCATCGACTGGTTGGTATTGTTCATGCCAAACAGCCCGATAAGCGAGACAACCAACAGCAATAATGCCATTAACACCATAACCGAAATTAATTTAAATTTAATACTCATAAATACCTCTAATTACTCCCGGATAAGGAGCGGTATTCTTATATCGACGGAATAAAGAGAATGTTTATGTTGAGATAAACTAAAATTTAAAAGTGGTATCAGGGGACTTACAATAGCACCGATTTACATTGATTTACAAATCGTTCGGCATTCTATGCTGGTTGGGTGGGCAATCATTAAAATATTATCCTGTCCGGAAAGTTACCGTTACAGCTAACTGAAGACGATAATATTTAAGATAACGCCATAGCGGTAATTTTTTAAAAAACCAGAGCTGTTGGTTTTTTAAAAAAATGAAACAAAAGAATGTGGATAATAACGAAGGCAATTGATTTCCGTTATTACATGTCATTTTTTTGTAATAGTCCTCTTCCCCGCGTTTTCCTGCGTGAGGAAGAGGAGAAACGCTAGCGGTGCTGAGCTAATTGCACGGCGTCATGTAGATTGAGGCGTTGCCAGAAATTCTGTGCACCTTTATCGCTCGGTGCGCCGGAGAGCGGGTAGCGGTCGGCCAATGCGGTTTTCACCATCAGGCTTCTGTGTTCGGCAACGGAAAGAGGTGGAAGCACGGGGTCGAGCAGGACTTCTGCACCTTCGGGAACGCTAACCGGAGACGCCGCGCCAGGTTGGGCTGGCAGGCCGTATGTCATCGTGTAGCGATAAAACCTCTTCATCTCCGGCGCTCAACGTTGTGCCACAGGCTTTCTCTAATGCGCTGCGCAACGCCGTCTTCGCCTGTTCAAACAGCCGACGATACTGTGGATCGTTGAGGTAGTGCGCCACATTGCGTTCGGCGATCATCCGCGAACCGATCACGTCTAATGGATAATGCACGTCCAGCACGATGCGCGAATAGCCATAGCGCGCGCCGCGATCGATCAGCGGGACGAAGCGCTCGGGGATCATTTCCGCTAACAGCAGCGCATCGGTGTAACCCGTGTTGGCATGCCCGCTCGGAAATGCGCCGCCGTAAGCGGTGTAGGGCTTGTAACGCATGGTGGCATCCTTAATTGGGAGGATAAATGCTTGTCGGTGCGGGATCAGGCTAGGTGCTGATTGTGACGGTCATGTTTCAGGATATATTTTGAGATGCTTATCAACGCATTATCATGATTTGTTATGTTTGGTGACGTGGTGAGCTTCATGCGATAACCGAGGGCGTTTGTTGCTTATATAGAAGAAAAAGACATAAAAAAGTTTCTAAAAAATGGAAAGGTGATTTGCTTTTTTTATCATTGACGCAAAGCTCATTTCTCTCTACTTTAAACAGACGATTATTTTTCAATATTTTATTGATTTATAAGTAATTAATCTAATTATAGCAAAAATGGCAGACATCAATAGCCCGGTTATTCCTCAGCGCAAAAAGGCGATGGCGAGCCTATCCCTGTTCAAAATGGCAAGTGAAACAGTCCTGTGGGATAGATTCAACGTCCACTAATGCGAAATGATTTTACCCACGAACAGTTTTACCACGAACAATGGTTTCCCTACATCAAACAGGTATACGTTTGCGTATGCCGATAAATAGTCTGTAACAGCAGGAGTGAGTCAGGTAATGATTCGGTTAGAAAACGTGAGCGTTGATTTTCCCGCCGGTAAAGCAGCACAGTCCAGGGCGGTAAACAACGTCAACCTGACCATTCAACAGGGTGAAGTTTTTGGGATTGTCGGCACCAGCGGCGCGGGAAAGAGTACGCTGCTGCGGACGATCAATTTATTGCAGCGCCCCACCGAAGGGCGTGTATTTCTGGGTGATACGCTGATTAGCGATGCGTCCGGCCGTGAACTGCGTCAGCATCGGCAGCGTATCGGGATGATATTCCAGCATTTTAATCTGATGCATACCCGCAATGTGTATGACAACGTGGCGTTCAGCCTGCGTGCGGCGGGAAAGAGTAAGGAAGAGATTGCAACGCGCGTGCCGGAAATCTTGGCGCTGGTCGGGTTGCAGGATAAAGGAACATCTTATCCGGCGCAGTTGAGCGGCGGGCAGAAACAGCGTGTGGGTATCGCCCGCGCCATTGCCAACCATCCCGAAGTGCTGCTGTGTGACGAACCCACCTCTGCGCTGGATTTAGAAACGTCGGCATCTATTCTGGCGCTATTGAAAAGCATCAATGTCCGGTTAGGTATCACGATCGTGCTTATTTCCCATGAAATGAGCGTGATTAAAAGTATTTGTCAGCGTATGGCGGTGATGACTGGCGGGAATATTGTGGAAGAGGGTGACGTCTTTACGATCTTCTCTGCACCGCAGCACGCCTACACCAAACAGCTGGTTAGCCATACTACGCCGGTCGAATTACCTGAACGCTTTAAGCAGAATAATAAAGGCGTCTTGCTGAAAATACTTTTCGCCGATGATTCGGTAGAACAACCGATATTATCCGACGTGGCGCAGCAATTTCAGGTCTCGGTCAATATTCTGCACGGCAATATTGAATACATTAACGATCGCGCGCTGGGGCATATTATCGCTCAGATTTCATACCGTGACGATCCGGCTGCGGATAACTTAGCCGCGGCTATTGCTTATATTCGACAGAATACCTTTGGGGTGGAGGTCATCAATGACTGAGTTATTCGGTGAATTAATCTTCGCTTTCGGTGAAACCTTCACGATGGTGTGTATTTCAACGCTCTGTGCGGTGGTATTCGGCTTGCCGTTAGGTATCGCGATTTATGTGACCGATCGTCATTTATTCTGGCAAAACCGTTTTATCTATCTGATCTCAACCATTCTGGTGAATATCATCCGCTCGATCCCGTTTGTGATCCTGCTGGTGCTGCTGTTGCCATTAACGCAACTGCTGCTGGGGAACACGATAGGGCCGGTTGCGGCGGCGGTGCCGATGTCGGTTGCGGCGATTGCGTTTTATGCTCGTCTGGTGGATTCCGCGCTGCGTGAAGTCGATCCGGGCATTGTGGAAGCGGCTGAAGCCTTTGGCGCCAGCCCGACGCGTATCATCGCGACCGTGCTGTTACCGGAAGCGCTGGCTGGATTATTACGCGGCCTGACGATCACGCTGGTCAGCCTAATTGGCTACTCGGCGATGGCCGGAATTGTTGGCGGCGGCGGTGTCGGCGATCTGGCGATCCGCTTCGGCTATTACCGCTATGAAACCGAAGTGATGGTGGTAACGGTCATTGCGTTGGTGGTGTTGGTGCAGGTCGTGCAAACGCTGGGTGATAGGCTATCGCGTCGGGCGAATAAGCGCGAACGCCGCTAAACCACCACGGCAGGATAAGGTATTCAGGGCAGCAGAGAGATGTCATGAAAATAGACAAAATTGTATTAAGAAAAATGAAAATGGCGCTGAAAACGCCATTTACCACCAGCTTTGCGACGCAGACGGAGAAACACTTTTCCATCGCGGAAGTGCACGCTGGCGGACACATTGGTTACGGTGATTGCTCGGCCATTTCGCTGCCGTTTTATAACGAAGAAACCAACGTCACCGCCTGGCATATTATGCGTGACTTCCTGATCCCGATGATTAAGCAGGTTGGGAATATTGAACATCCTTCGCAGGTGCGCGATATTTTTGCCTCGGTAAAGCGTAATAACTGCGCTAAAGCGGCAATCGAAGGCGGTATTTGGGATGCTTACGCGAAGATAAAAGGCGTGCCGCTACATCAATTACTGGGCGGCGTGCGGAATAACGTCGAAGCGGGTGTGAGTATTGGTATTCAGGACACGCCCGATCAATTAGTCAGCGTGGTTGATAATTTCCTGAACGAAGGCTACAAGCGCATCAAAATAAAGATCAAGCCGGGAAAAGATTACGACCATATTGCAGCACTGCGTCAGACGTTTGGTGATATCACGCTGATGGTGGATGCTAATTCCGCTTACACGCTGGACGATATCGATTTCTTTAAGCGCATCGATAAATTCAATCTGCTGATGATCGAACAGCCGTTAGCGCATGACGATATTATCGACCACCGCAAACTTCAGGCGGCGGTGAATACACCGATCTGTCTGGATGAAAGTATTGCATCGGTAGAAGATGCGCGTAAAGCGATAGAGCTGGGCAGCGCCAAAATCATCAATATTAAAGTCGCGCGCGTGGGCGGCATTACCGAAACCAAGCTGATTCATGACTACTGTCAGGCCCACAATATTCCGGTGTGGTGCGGCGGTATGCTGGATACGGCGGTCGGCAAAGCGCACAACATTGCGGTGTCTACGCTGCCGAACTTTATCTACGCGCACGATATTCCGCCATCTTCCCGCTACTGGCATGAAGACTTCATGCTGCCGTTTGTCGAATTAGACAAAGACAGCTGTGTTGCGGTGCCAAATAAACCGGGAATCGGCTTCGATATTAACCCTGAACTGTACGAAAAATATTGCTACGGACAGGAAACCTTTTTGTTTTAGCTGATTCTTTAATCAGAAATTTTAAATCATATACCCTAAATAATTCGAGTTTCATGAAGGCGGCAAGAGAAGGAATCCCGATGAGCTTACATTGGTAAGTGATTCGGGTGAGTGAACGTAGCCAACGCACATGCAACTTGAAGTATGACGGGTATAAGTGTGAGCAGTAAAACGTTATCCAACACCAGGGAATAACGTTATAAAAATAGAATAGGGCGCTACGACGCCTATAACCGTTATACGACATGGCAGCAGAGCGCGTGGGATAGAAGAGTAAAGCGTCCGCGCCAGGGACAAAAACGTCAATGACGCTTTTGAACGTCGCTTACGACGGCCCTGTAAGGGTGAATCTCGGGATGAGATTCATATTGCGCGGCTCGAGCGTACAGGGATGTATTTACAGCGTCTTTACGATCTACCCACGCGCTCTGCCTGCCTTACTTCGTCATCAATATCATGGCACCTATTACGCCCAAATAATGGTAAAGACTGACTAAATCGGACAGACAGGAACGCGACGATGCGATTGAAAAAACTCATTCCACTCATGCTGGTGTTGGGCATCTCTCAGGCTTACGCAGCAGATTCAGGCAAAGAAATCACCATCGGCGTCTCGCCGGGGCCGTATGGCGATATGGTCACTAAAGCGATCAAACCGGAAATGGTGAAGAAAGGCTACGACGTAAAAGTGCGTGAATTCAGCGACTACATCCAGCCGAATCTGGCGCTGTCGAACAACAGTATTGACGCCAACCTGTTCCAAAACCGTCGCTATCTTGATCGTTTCAGCGCGGATAAAGGGCTGAAACTGGCAGAAGTCATCACCGTGCCGACGGCCAGCATGGGTTTTTACTCCAACAAAGTACGCTCGCTGGATGAGCTGAAAGCGGGCGATATCGTGACGCTGCCAAACGATCCGTCAAACCTGGCGCGTTCACTGGATTTCCTGCAAAAATACGGCCTGATCAAGATCAATCCAGACATTACGCCGACCAAAGCCTCGCTGCGTGACATCACAGAAAACCCGAAAGGGCTGGTCTTTAAACCGCTGGAGGCTGCACAGCTACCGCGTGCGCTGGGCGGCGTAACGGGTTCGTTGATTAACGCCAACTTCGCGATTTCCGCTGGCCTGAACCTGTCTGATGCCATTCAACTGGATGTGCTGCCGGAAGATCTGAAAAACATGATCGTTGTGCGTGCGGAAGATGCGGACAAACCGTTCGCTCAGGATCTGAAAGCCGCCGTCCAATCCCCGGAATTCGCCGCGTTCTTTGAGGACAAAAACTCGATGTTCCACGCGTTCCAGAAGCCTGAGTGGATGAAGAAGTAATTACGGTTTTGTTTGTAATTAAGCCCTTAATCTATGTAAGTAAAGGGAACGTTTCGGGCGTATTGGTATGAGTGCTAGTTTATAACACTGTATCCCGCCCGACATAGGGCAGCTCAAACGCCGCTTGCCCTATGAACCCAGGCTAATGGCTGAAATTATGCCGCTTACGCGGTTCCTTCGGTGTCCATGACCGTATTCCGAGCCGCCAGTGACGCGATTACTCGCCCCATGAATGGGGCTCGCCCTTCGGGCCAGCACAAGTGCTGTTCAAAAACGTCGTTGGCGTTTTTGTCCGACGCGGCACTGGCTTTCGCGGCGTCCATGCCGCTCACTCGGCGGTCATCTCCACCTCAGCCTAATTTTTAATGCCAGTGAAAGACAGAGAAGATAAGCACTAAACATCACTTCTGATGTGCACACCCTCTGTGTTCGTCTAGTAACGCATCTCCTTGCTCCCCCAGTTCCCAGAACAGGCCAGTCATGATCGCTAACCCTTCGCGGGCGACGGATTTCAGCAGGTGTTCGTTGACCGCGTGCTGGCCGCATGCCGGATAGGAGTGTGGGATCCACAGTGTTGGCAGGCCGAGGATATCGGCGAAAACGTCATTAGGCAGCGATCCGCCCAAATTCGGTAACAGCGCGGGCTGTTTGCCGCTGATTTGCTGCATCAGTGCCAGCGTCCAGTTCACTAGCGGATCTTCGGGGTTAAAACGCGTCGCCGGAGACGTATTAAGTACCTCAACCTCCACCTGCGTAAAGCCGTGCTGGTCGAGGTGTTGACGCACATGTTGCGCCAGATGCTGCCAGTCGGTGCCTACCACAAAGCGCAGTTGGCAAATCGCCGTCGCGTCGGCGGGAATCGCGTTCACCGGCTTGTGCGGATTGCCGGTAATGAACGACAGTACTTCCAGCGTGTTCCAGCCAAATAGCCGTTCGGCAGACGTGAGACCGTCTTCGCCCCAGTTTGCATCAATCGCTGGATCGCCCTCGCTGCCTGCGGGGTCGATGGTGCTGAGAATTTCCCGCAGCGCGGGCGTTAACGGCGGTGGCAGCAGGGCGTCGATCTTCATCCGTCCTTGTCCATCCACCAGACTGGCCACGGCGTTCGCCAACTGGGTACCCGGATTGCTCAGCAATCCACCCCAGTTACCAGAGTGGTAGGCCCGATCGCGTGCCTGGATGTGCAAACGGAAATTGATGCAGCCGCGAGAGCCGAGGAACAGCGTCGGGCGTTCTGCGCTGAGGCGCGGACCGTCGGAGGCGATAAAGAGATCGGCGGCCAGCGCCTGCTTGTGTTGTTGGCACAGCTCGGCAAGCCCCGGCGAACCAATTTCTTCGCCCATCTCGAACAGCAGTTTGCAGTTGAAGCCTAAACGCTGCCCGCGTGCCTGAAATACCTGCTCCAGTGCCATTAGGTTGATGCTGTGCTGGCCTTTGTTATCGGCGCTGCCGCGCCCGTACCAGTGGTCGCCTTCTTCCACCAATTCCCAGGGCGTAAGCCCGTTGCGCCAGTTTTCTTCATCACCGAAAACCACGTCGCCGTGGCCGTAAGACAGCACGGTCGGCAGGTTGGGATCTTCAATACGTTCGGCCAGCAAAAAAGGGGGATGACGTTCATCCGACGAAGCAATCAGCCTTACGCTGAATCCCATCGCCTGCAACGCGGGCTGGATCTCGTCAGTCAGATAGCGGTTAAGCGCGGGATGGTTACCGGCTTTTTGGCTCTCGCTAGCGTAGGCAATACGCCGGGCCAGCATCTGTTTAAATTCTCCGCGATCGAAACGTTCACAGGCGATACGAATAAGGTCTGCGTTGGTCATGCCTTTCCTTGCTGGATAATGTGCCGAAGTTACCGATATTTAAAGAAAAAAAGAGCTTTGCAACAATAATAAAAATTGCAATTAAGCTTTGCTTTTAATATAAACCTGCGAATCCCCCCGCGATGTCTGAAAGGAACACCGCCATGCACAGCTCCGAGATTCGTTATTTCCTAGTGGTTGCCACCACCGGTTCGCTCAGCGCCGCCAGTCAGCACCTGTTTGTGGCCGTTTCTGCGATCAGCCGCCAAATTCAGCGGCTGGAAGAACGCATCGGCGTGCCGCTGTTCGAACGTCATGCGCGCGGCATGGTTCTGAATGATGCGGGGCGGATTTTGGAAAATCACGTGCGTAAGAGCATGATGGACATGGATGCCGCCGTGGCGGAGATTCAGGGGCTGAAAGCCAGCCGTCGGGCGCTGTTGCGCATCGGCTGCACGGAAGGGATGGCGTTTGATCTGCTGCCGACGCTATTTGCGCGTTTCCGCCAGCATGATCCAGATACCACCTTTGCGCTGAAAGTCGAGTCGGCGATGCAGGTGTCCCAGATGATTCGCAATGGTGAAGTGGATATCGCGCTCCAGTTTGCGCTGGCGCCCGAACAGGGCGTGAATGTGGAACTGGCGCTGCCTGCGCCGCTGATGCTGCTGATGTCTGACGATCACCCACTGGCGCAGCAGTCTATTCAACTGGCGGATCTGCATCCTTTCCCGCTGGCCTTGCCGGAATCCTCGACCACGCTGCGGCAGTTGTTCGACCTCTCATGTCGCATGAATGGCACCTTTCTGGAACCGACGCTGTGCTGCAACAACTTCACCACGCTTTATTACTATGCGATGAGCACGCCGGGGGCGGTCACCGCCTGTAGTTTCTATTCCGTGATGTATAAATGCTTACAGCAACCGATGCGCCTGAAGCCGCTTAACATCAAGCAGCTTGACCAGCGCTCGCTTCAGATTCAAACGCTGGCAGGCAAAGCGCATGCGCCGCAGCAGCAGGCTTTCCTTGATTTTATGATGGCGGAGCTGCGTCAGGGAGAAGCGTATTATCTGAGCCAGATCGCTACCGATGCGGTTTGATACGGTTCATTGCTGTTGCTGATTAGGAGAAACACGGGGATGAGGTTCCCGCAGGGATGCCTCGCCCCGTGGTCGCTCCGGGTATCTCGATCTTTCCGCGAGCGATTTTACGCCTTCATTCCATCTCAATAATGTCGCGCTTTTGCTCGTCTTCGAGCTGTCGCAGGACGCGATACACCTGCGCGACGGAGTTTTCAACTTGCGAAATACTGCATCATGCAATCTATGCCGCAGTAGGAGAAAGATCAGATCTATTTCTATGTGTGGTCTTTATTCAAATGAAATAATTTCAAAATTAATCAATTTATTGAGTTATTTTCGGTTCTTTTTTCATACTATTGAATTTTCATTTGCTTGCTATCCTTTGTTTGCCATTTTTTATTAAAGGATTCGCTTCAAGGATGTCACAGGGAACGTTTTCATTATTCTGCCTATTGCTCCACCCCCTCAGTCCGTTTGCCCTCTGTCGTGTGACGGTGCGTGATTTTTTCCCAACCTAAGTTTCTGCGTTTTATCCAAATTAGTGTTTACCAAAACGTATCGTGGTGTGAGCAGACTCAGACCACAATCTGGGACATTTCATTTTTCATCAGAGTTGACAGGAGTTAACTGATGGCAGCCGATCCTTACTGTATCCCCTGTGAACATTACGATTGCTGGATAGAGATTGATGTGCGTGATGAACACAATCGTTCGTTTAAGGGGCTAAAAGCGACACTCACCGACGATACCGGCAAGGCCGAAACGGTGACGCTCAACGATGGGCCAACGTTGGTTCACGGTTTTGCCGTTGGTCCGATAACGGTCAAACTGGAGACACAACCCTGGCTCAAGGCGGCACAATCCCGTGAGGCCTTGAAAGAAGGGCAAAGCATCGTACCGGCCTATGTGGCAGAGAAGATGGGAAATGAGGAAACCCCACGTGAACATGTTAAGGCAACCACAGGCGACCTGTGCCTGAGCGCGCCTGAACACCCGTTGCCAGAGGCGCATCAGGAGGGAAAAGCCGGCAAGGTTCGCCTATTTACCAACCATTCCTACGTTATCGAAGTCAAAGGCTACCAGATCAACGTACTGCGCATTGGCGTGTTCTTCGACGGTACGGGGAATAACACCTACAACGCCGAATCCGGCCTTAAAAAAGTGGAGCAATGGCTGGCAGAAACCTGTTCCGACCCAGTACAGAGGGAGAAAGAGCTACGCGGCTGCCAGATGGGGCAGCTCCCAGTGAGTGACAGTGCGGCGAACGATAAAACCAATGTCTGGAAACTCTATGAGCAATTTAAAGCAGATGATGAAAACTTAAGCGCACGCGCTTATATCAGCGGTATCGGTACCCGCGATCCGGTTGCGGGCAAAGAGGGAATGGAATACCGAACGGACAATATGCTGACAAAAGGGTTAGATCTCGATTTTGGTGGTGAAAACACCTCTATTGTGGGCAAGGTGAATCAGGCCTGCGAGCTGGAGATTGTTGCTGCGGTAAAACGTGATTTAAGGGAGGTATTACCGAATATTGAATGTATTCACCGGATAGTGTTCGATGTCTTTGGCTTCAGCCGTGGGGCGGCAGCGGCACGTCATTTTGTTAATGTGATCGACCAAAAGGCCGATCATCCGCTGGTACAGGCGGTAGCAAACACAGAGTCTATCCACCTTAAAGCGGGATTTGACTGGGCAAACCGGGACGATGTGCGTATCACCTTTGTCGGGATTTTTGATACGGTGGCCTCATCGTATCATCCCAGCCTCAACATCTGTTTGCAGGATGACTGCGCCGAGCGGGTGGTGCATTTGACGGCGTTGGATGAGGTACGCAAGCACTTCCCGTTAACACGCATCACTCCTACTGTGATTGGCACCAGCATCCCCGCGCATTTTACCGAACTGGCACTGCCGGGCGCGCACTCCGATATCGGCGGCGGGTACTATAGCCGCTGGAGCTTACGTAACCCGAACAGCGACCCGGCGCTAACCGAGTGCCTCGAACTGGAGCGCTTTATGAGCGAGGAAGTGACGACGACACCGGATACCGAAAGCCGCGCCTATCGTCAGGCACGCGCTTATGCCGAGGAAAAGATCGCGCAAGGCTGGGTTGATCGGCTTCACCCACATTTAGCGCGTGCCGCCACACCACCCGTAGGGGCAATTAGCCTGATCCCCTATTCGTTTATCCGGCGGCGCGGTAAGGATGATGCCTGGCCGAAAAAGGCGGTTTATGTGGAAGTGGTGATGAGTCGGGTGGTTGAAGGAGAATATTCCCGCATTCCATTACATATGATGGTGGAAGCGGGACGCGCTGTTGGCGTGCCGTTTAAGGCCTGGCGTTCAGAAGATAAAATGCTTCAACTTGAACCACTTTCAGCCAAACTACCAGCAGTGAATCTGACCAAACTGGATGAGAACTGGGCGTTGGCGGCCACCGAGCGGGGCGTGATAAAAAATCTGAGCCAACAGCTTCCGGCAACGGTGTATCGGGCGCTACGCCGTGACTATGTGCACCGCAGTGCCAGCAATCAAGGTATCTCCAGTCCGGCGGGAACCCATAAACAAGAAACCACCGTCAGCAAGGAACGGCGACATATTATCGGCAATCTGGAGGCATGATGTTGAGAGCGTTTATTATAACTGTGGGGCTATGCATCTCGCTGGTCGCCTGCTCCAGCCAGAACCCAATGACTCACGTTAGTTGGAGTTATGGTACGGGGAGCAATATTGATGAAACGTGGACGACCAACGTTGAGTTTTATCGTGGTGGGACGTTTATCGGCGGATATCCAGGAGGAGGCGTAGGACCTGGCGTTAGTGTAAAACGGATTACGCAAAGGCGCTATTACTGGGCGGGAGGTGGTGGCTTACCGGTAGACGGCATGCCTGTTCCCGATCGAGCAGTGGTAGAAATGGTGTCCTCCTACGATCGCAAGCGCTACCGCATCAAGGTTGATTTACCTGCCGATTTGACGCAGCAGATGCAGCAGCGTTATCAGATTGGCGAGCGCATAGACCAGCGTAATTGGCTCTATTTTGGCCTAGCGCCCAGCGGCTATTATGAAGTGCTCTTGTTCGGGGATTTACTTGGCGTTAGTCCAGATCTCTTGCTTGCCCGTGGCATTGCCGAAGAGGTTACTGACGATTGGTATGATAAAAAGGTCCCCGTAGCCAGACAATACGGCATTGATGATTTCGACAAAAAATACGGCGAGCTGTTTAAACAGCATCCTATCCCATTAGGCATGGACTGGGCACCGATCATGGATGCCTACCGTGCCAACCAGCCTAAAACGGATCAACAGCCGATTAAATAACACGATGTCACTGACGCAACAGACTGGATGAAAGTCTGTTGCGTTGCCTTCTGGCAATCAAGGCATATCCAGTCCGGCGGGAACCCATAAACAGGAAACCACCGTCAGCATTCACGGCACGAATTTCGCCTTCATTCCATCTCGATAATGTCGCGCTTTTGCTCGTCTTCGAGCTGTCGCAGGACGCGATACACCTGTGCGACGGCCTGAAGCGTTTCGCGCGGAATGTAATGGCCCTCCGGCGTGGTGCGATACAGCGTACGGGTCAGCCAGATGAAGCGAATCACCGGAATGTCCGCTTTTTGCGCCTGCGCGATGAGATCGCGTGCGGCTTGGTTTTCCCCCTTAAACAAAATGCGCGGTAACGGCGTTTTACCGGGGCGATAATAAAGCCCCACTGCATAGTGCGTTGGGTTGACCAGCAGCATATCGGCGTCTTCTATGTTGGCTTTGGGACGCGGGGCGGCAGGTTCGTTCATCAGTTCGTGTGCCAGCGATTTGCGGTGGCCTTTCATATGCGGATCGCCTTCGGAATCTTTGTGTTCGTTGCGTAAATCCTCGTGGCTCATCCGCTGCTGCTTGAGAAAGAAATACTTTTGCAGGCCGAAATCCAGTGCGGACAGCACGAGCAACGCCGTCAGCGTGGTGCGGGCAATGCGCGTGAGCAGCGCTTTAACCCCTTGCCAGAAGCCGTGTAGGTCGCCATAGGCCAATTCGACCAGCGCTTCCAACTCCGGTACCACCACTTTATAAAAGACCGTACCAATCACCACCGCCTTCAGGATATTGGTCAACATTTCCACCAGCTTGCGCATCGAAAACATCTGCTTGAACTGGTTGATGGGGTTCAGACGGTTGAGATCGAGCTTCAGCGCTTCGGGCGCAAACAGCGGACCATACTGGAGCCAGCCGCCCACCACGCGCAGCAGCACGGCAATGGTGGCGGCTAACAGGCAGAGCGTACCGGCCAGCACAGCAGCATCGTGAAACACCTCTTTCGCTACCTGCGCAAACGGGGCATCCAGCCGTTGCAGCGGCAGTTGTACCAGCGTTTGCAGTTTCCCCATCGTGCTGTCTGCTAATGCCAATACGCATTCCAGTAGGCCGACGCAGATCAGCAGCTTGGGCACATCCTGACTTTGCCCGACTTCCCCTTTACGGCGCGCGTCTTCGAGTTTTTTCTCTGTGGGTTCTTCCGTTTTCTCACTCATCAGCTCCGCCTTATTCGCTGTTCGATGCCGTAAAAATCAGCGGGAGCAGGTGTTTGAGATCCGGCAGTCCCTGAAGTCTGTGGTCGCCTAAATATTGCAGCACTGGCAGGTAAACGATGAAAAATGCCATCCCCACCAGACACTTGGCCGGAATGGACAGGACAAACACCTGAAGCTGCGGGCTATACAGGCTGAGTAACGCAATACTGAACTCCAACAGCAGCAGCAGCGCGACCAGCGGCCCGGCGTACACCACCAAATGAGTGAAGGTGTCGGCCAGCAGGCTGAGATAGACCTCAAACCCTTGTTCGCCCGGCGCGGGCAGCCAGGACAGCACCGGCCAGATCTGGTAGCTGTCCCAAATCAGCTGCGTCAGTCCTTTCAGACCGATACCGATAATCAACAGCAGAATGAGCGTCTGTTTCAGCAGATGGCCGAGCGGCGTGGCGTCCGAACCCAGCGCGGGGTTGAGCTGGCCACCCATGAGCGCGCCGCGCTGGTTATCGAACAGGGCACCGACGGATTCAAACAGCCAGAACGGCATCGCCAAAATCAACGCGATGAGAAGCCCGACAATAACCTCTTTCAGTAACAGGCCGGGCAGCATCGGCCAGGAGAGCGGCGTCAGCAGAAGCTGCTGCTGCACGATGGGGGCGGGCAACAGCGTCAGGGAAATCACCACGGCGTTACGTGTCATGCCTTTCAGCACGTTGAGTGAAAAAACCGGCACCAGAATAAAGCAGGGATACAGCCGGGCGATGCCGAGCGTAATGGCGATGATAAAATCGTAAACGTGCTGAATGGTGGCGATCATGCGGCTTTATACCCCGGTGTGCGCAATCATGTTGAATGCGGTGATAGCCAACTGCATCAGCTCTACGCCAATCCAGCGTCCGCAGAGCGCCAGCGCCAGCCCGACGGAAATCAGTTTGACGGCAAAGGGCAGCGTCTGGTCCTGCAACTGCATCACCGCTTGTAGCAGCGAAATCAGCACGCCGACGATCACCGCAACCAGCAGCGGCGGCGCAGAGAGCAGCACGACCATCACCATGGCCTGACGGAAAAGTGTGATTATTTCCATCGCGGCCTCACAGGTAGCTGTAGAACAGGCCGTCCAGCAGCCGCGTCCAGCCGTTAACCAGCACGAACAGCAGCAGCTTTAACGGCAGCGAGAGCGTCATTGGCGCGACCATCTGCATCCCCAGCGCCAGCAGCACGTTTGAGACAATGAGGTCGATGACGATAAACGGGATATAGATCAGGAAACCGATTTTGAACCCAGCCTGTAGCTCCGACAGGACGAAAGCTGGGATCACCAGCAGCAGATTCTGCGTATTCACCTTTTCGGATAGCGACGCAG
This sequence comes from Pectobacterium odoriferum, assembly GCF_009931295.1. Classification (NCBI taxonomy): domain Bacteria; kingdom Pseudomonadati; phylum Pseudomonadota; class Gammaproteobacteria; order Enterobacterales; family Pectobacteriaceae; genus Pectobacterium; species Pectobacterium odoriferum. The sequence continues at coordinate 2,317,029 of NZ_CP034938.1, forward strand.
GCCACATTTGCAGGCTGTTCTCATGCAGGTGGGTGAGGATATCTGGGTCAACGTTGCGTGACATAAAGGTTTGCAGCGGCTCTAGCCCGTAGCTCACGCTGGCCTGAAGCGACGTGATGTCGGTCATATCCAGCGGCTTTTCCTGCACGCGTTTGCTGATGTCCTGAAACACCGGTGCCATCACAAACAGCGTCGCCGCAAGCGCGATACCGTACAGCGCCATGTTGGGCGGCACTTGTTGCACCCCGATGGCATTGCGGGTAATCAGCAGCACAATCGCAATCTTCAGAAAGCAGGTGCAGACAATCATCATCAGCGGAATCAGGGAAAGGGCGCCCAGAAAGAGCGCAAACATCAACGGATCGAACGCGCCGGAGGTCATGGTGCCAGCTCCGGTTTGGCGGCGTATTCTTCATCCGCTATCGGCAGTTCGTGCGCGGGTGCGGAAAAGCATTGGGTAATCTGTAGCCCCAGTCGGCCTTCCACATCGACCAGATCGCCGCTCGCCAGGGCGATATCGCCGTGATACAGCCAGGCTTGTCCAGTCACCACGTCGCGCAGCGTCAGCACGCTACCGCTGGCGAGGTGTTGCAATTCCGCCAGCGTCATCGTCAGGCTGCCACAGCGAATGTGTAAGGTGACCGGCAGCGGCGGTAAATTTTCGGTGACGTTGTCACTCATAAGCGTGAATTCAAGCGCTGACGCATCTGAGTGGGGAGCGGCTAGCATCGTGTCGGTAGCGGGCATTGAGACAGTCTCCATGTCGATAACGGTAAAGGTGTGGGGCGCGAGCGCCGTGAGCTGTAGCGTGCCGCGCAGGCGCAGCGTGCCGGATGACAGCGTTCCCTCGCCGGAAGGGGTAAACCACGGGCGATTGGGCAAAATAAGATCGCCCGTACGCAAACGGCGTAACGCAGGCAGCGGCAGCACGGCATCAGCCAGCGTGAGCGGGATAGCGATAGTCATTCCTGCGGGTAGCGCACGGCGTTGGTGGTGCCAGTCGGCACGGGAAAATAGCGCCAGCCAGACGGCGTCAGCAGCCTGCATCCGGCTGCGCACGGTCATGCCGTTCCAGCTCACGCTGAGCCAGGCAGCATTGTGATTCTGCTCTGTTGAATCCTGTTTTTTCTGAGAACGGCCCAGCGGATAGATTTCCCCGACCAGCGCCCGCAGCACGGGATTGAGCGACTGGTTATAGAGCGTCCAGTACCACTCTTGTGCTGCGCCATCGTCTTCTTCTGTGAGGGGCAGCAGCGGGCAGTCCGACAGCAGCCTGAGCACAGGAAACGGCTCGCTCAGTGAGAGATTGCCGATATCGCTCCGCCAACGGCTTGCCTGTGTGGTGAACGAGTCCTCTGTCTTCTCGCGCGTATTCGCCAGTTGAAGGTGCAGGCGGCCAGCCCGTCCGTCGCGGGTAAACGGCAGCAATAATCCGGCAGCCAGCGTCGATCGGATGCGGGCGTGCTGGGCGCACAGGGTCGGCAGCGTCAGCGATCTGATGTGCTGTATATTCGGATTCATCGCTCATACTCTCTGGCGTCAAAACGCAGATTTATCGGGCAGTCCAGCGCGCTGGAGAGCGAATGACGGCAGGCTTCACGCCGATCTTTTAGCTGGTGGTAGCTTTCTCGGCTGAAACGCAGAGAAATATCCCAGCCGCGCGGCACCAGCGTGGCTAACCGCGCATCGATATCGCCCAACTGCGGCAACTGTAGGCTGAAGGCAAACGGCGGGGCGCAGATGTTGTCCATCGCCTCAATCAGCTCACATTGCAGCGGCTGCCACTGTGACGGTGTCACGTTTTGTGGGCTGTCCGGCGCCTCACTCTGCAACGGCGGTGGGGCGTTGATGGCGTTGCTTGGCGCTAAGGCGAAAGGCGCTTCCTGATAGAACGCGTCTTCAAAGCCGTCTGAAAAGGTGAAGGCCTCCCAGAAACCCCTATGGTGTGGATCGTGCTGTGAATCGTTCGCGCGTGAGGATTTGCCGTGCAGCGCGGCCTGCGCGTTCTGCGTCGCCTTGGATTCGGGGGACGCAATCTGTCGGTTATTCATACGTGCTCCTGAGGTAACGTAAGCAGATAGTCCAGTTTCTCCACCGCTTTCTGGCATTGGCGAGTGGCGTTTCGGGCGTGATCAACCAGACGCTGCTGGTCGTGGTGGTGCTGCTGTGTGGCCTGCGCCTGCTGCATTTCTGTCGCTATCTCGCCGAGTAAGCGCTGTTCGGCGGCAAGGCGCGTTTTCAGGTTTTCCAGCGTTTGGCATTGCCCCTGGGTTTCTCGGGCAAATTGGTCGCGCTGCGTCTGGCTGGCCTGTCGCAGCGCCTCGACCTGCTGTTGATGATGGCGCTGCTTTTCCGCAATTCGGATCAACTGCTGTTCTTCCTGCCGCTGCTGACGCTCGCTGCGGCTTAAGCGCTGGCGGCGTATCGGCATCAGCAGGTTCAACACGGTCTGTAACTCCGCATCGCGTTCGGTGTTATGGGGCATAGCGGCTGACTCCGGCGAGCTGTTGTTGAATCACGCCATACGGCATCGGTTCACGCATCGACTGACGCAGGAACTGCGTGATTTCTGCCTGAGCGTTGACCGCAGAATCGGTCAGTTCGTCATGGCCGGGTTGGTATTCGCCGAGGCGGATCAGCATCTCGACCTGCTTGTACGCTGCCATCAGACGCCGTACGCCGCCCGCGTTGCGAGTGTGATCGGTATCCACGACGTTACTCATGGTGCGGCTCAGGCTGGCCAGCACGTCGATAGCGGGATAGTGCCCCTGTTCCGCTAGCCGTCGGGCGAGCACGATGTGCCCGTCAATCAGCGAACGCACTTCGTCGGCGACCGGATCGTTCATGGAGTCCTGCTCGATCAGCACGGAATAGAGCGCGGTGATGGCACCGTCTTCCGTTTGTCCGGCGCGTTCGACCAGACGCGGCAGCAGCGTATAGACTGACGGCGGCAGCCCGCCGCGCCCTTGCGGTTCCCCGAGCGCCAGACCGATTTCACGCTGGGCGCGGGCGAAACGCGTCAGGGAATCAATAATCAGCAGCACCTGACGGCCTTCGGCCCGGTAAGCCTCAGCGATGGCGGTGGCGGTGAACGCTGCGCGGGCGCGTTCCATGCTGCTGCGGTCGGAGGTGGAACACACCAGCACGGTACGGCTACGCAGTTCGTCGTCCAGTTCGTGATCGAGAAACTCGCGCAGTTCGCGGCCACGTTCGCCAATCAGCCCGAAAACGATGGCGTCGCACGGCGTATTACGCGCCAGCTCGGCCAGCAGCGTGGTTTTACCGCAGCCTGCACCGGCGAAAATGCCGACGCGCTGCCCCTGACCGATGGTCAGCAGGCCATCGACGGCGCGTAATCCGGTGGGGAGCGGCTGACTGATGCGCGGTCGGGAGGTCGGCGGCGGGGCGTCGCCCAGCACCGGCTGCGTGCGTCCTGTGGCATGGCCCGGCTCGACAAATGCGCTCTCGCCGCCGTCTTCCAATGCCCGCCCAAACCCGTCCAGCACGCTGCCCAGCAAACGATCCGACACCTGAATGCAGTGCGGCTGATACAGCGGCGTCACGGTGGCACCCTGAGCGATGCCGTCCAGCGCCCCAAGCGCGGAGAGAAAGGTGTTGTCCGGGCTGAACCCTACGACTTCGGCCATCATCTGGCTGTCGTCCTGACGGGCCACCCAGCACAGATCGCCAATACGCGCCTGCGGCAGGCTGCACTCCAGCAAAATACCGCTGACGGCCATGACGCGGCCTTTTTTCTCCACGGGCGCGTAGCTCGCCAGATGCTGGCGCTGCTGTGCGACCCATTGCTCAAGTAGCGGAAAAGAAGAAGGTTGTGTCTGCATTACCAGTTCACCGTTATCTGTTGTCTGCCGCTGAATTCAATCTGGTGCTCATCAATTCTCACCAGACGCAGGTTGTCGATCTCATCGCCGATAAAAAAGCGCTGACCGTCCGCCGTGACGACGTTGGCGCGCGACCCGCTGGTCACCTGAACGATCTGAAACGGCAGTTGTTCCGTTTTCAGCTGCGTGCGGTTATCCACGGACAGCGCGGTTCTATAACGTTGGTGGAGTTGAGCGAGCATCCGTTCCAGCTTTTTTTGATCGTCCGGCGTGACGTGCCCGGTGAGCGTGAGGCGATCTTGATACGCCGCCACTTTCACGGCCGTGCTCAGTTCTCGCTCCTGCAACATAATGCGCAGCGTGCTTTCCAGCTGTGGCAACGTGCCGAGCGGCTTACGGGTATCCTGCGGTGACGGAGCGGCGGGCATCGCGACGCTCTCCTGTAGCTGCCAACTGCCGACCATCACCAGCAGCAACGCGCCAAGCAGCAGATAGCTGGCTTTAGCCCACAGCGGAAGGCGTGTCGCGGGTGCTGGTGTAGGAAGCGGCGCAGTGGTATGAACCGGTGGTTCGTCGATAGGCATATCCGCCGGGGGAACGTTCGCTTCCGCCGTCGAAGGGGCTTCGTTGTCGTCAGGCCAAGGGGTATCGGCCGCGACAATGCAGAGCCAAATCTGCCCCAGCGCAAACGGCGTGCCGGGTGGCAGCGCGTCAATCTGCTCGACGGTATGGCCTTCCGCATTACACAACGCGCCATCCTGTGCGCTAAGCGCCCAGCCGTCAGCGGTTTTCTCCAACTGGCTGTGATACGGCGCAATGCCGGGATCGTAAAGCACAAGATCGGCGTCATCGGCTGCACCGATGCGCCAGGTGTTTCCGCAGAGCGGCAGCGCCGCACCGCGATGTAAACCAGTCAGCACGCGTAATTCAAACATAATGTTTCCTATGCGCTAAAGGGATCGGGGGAGTCGTACAGATCGAGACGTCCAATGACGTTGATCGACAGGGTGGATTCCAGTTCGGTGAAGGACAGCACCGGAACGTGGTGAAATTCGTCCTGCAACAGCGTGCGTAGCGGGCTGCGTAAATCCTGCGCCACCAGCACCAAACTGCGATGCGAGGAAAACGGCGGAAACGCCTGCCGCAGCTGGCCGAGCAGCGTGGAGGCGTAGTCCTGCGTCAGGGCGAAGAAGGTTTCGTTCTGCGTCTGGCGCAGCGCATCACGCAGCAGTTCTTCGCTTTCCGGCGTTAGCAGCCAGACGGCAAGGTTGTTTTCGTCGCTGTACTGGTGGCAGATTTGCGATTTGAGTGCCAGACGCACGTAGTCGGTCAGCGCCAGCGTGTCCCGTTCGTGCTGGCCGACTTCAATCAGCGCTTCGGCAATGGGGCGCACCGACCTCAGCGGCACGCGTTCGGAAGCCAGCCGTTGCAGCACGCTGGCAAAACGCGAGAGCGGCATGATGCGCTGAAGCTCTTGCGCCAATTCCGGCTGTTCGCTCTCCAGCCAGGCCAGAATGGATTTGGTTTCCTGCAAACCAATAAATTGTGAACCGGTGCGGTGAATGGCCTGTTCCATGCGCGCCAGAATCAGCTCATCCGCCGTCCAGCGCGGCACGTCGTCGGGCTGCTGCGCGACATGTGCCAGCGGCAGCCAGAGCCACTGACTTTCATCCCGTAGCGTGGGGCCGGGCGTGGCGAGGGCGGCATCAGTCGGTTCGACGGCACCGCTGGCAACGGCCAGCCGGTCGGTGACAAACGTGGCTTTAACGTAGGGAATCTCATAGACGCAAAACTGAAATTCATCTTCCGCTAGCCGATCGCTGAATTCGATATCAAAGGACGGCAGCGTAAAGCCAAAACGATAGACCAGCGTGTTACGCAGGCGGCGGATATTCTGTACCAGCGCCGTCGCCGTTGGCTGCCCTTGCCAGATCGGATGAAACAGCAGCAAATAGGCGCGCGTGGGGTTGAAGCGCCGCAGATCCTGATAGCCGTTCTGTTCAGCGGGCATATTGTCCGCTTCCAACTGGTTGGCATCGAGCTGACCCTGTTGTTTGATGCGCCAGAGCTGAAACAGACCGCTGCCGAGTGAGGCCAGACTGATGGTGACAAACACCAGCGTCGGCATCCCCGGCAGCAGCGCAAAGCCAAACATGCCGAGGGAGGAGATGATCCACGCTTTGGGCTGGCTGGTGAGCTGTTCGGCAATTTCGCGGCCAATATTGGCATCCACTTTTTGCCCGTCGGCTGAGACGCGGGTGATGATCATCCCAGCGGTCAGCGAGATCAGCAGGGCCGGAATCTGGGCGATCAGCCCGTCGCCGATGGTCAAGACTGAGTAGACGTGCATCGCATCGGACGCAGCCATGTTGTGCTGCAACACGCCAATGGCGAAACCGCCGATCATGTTGATGAACACGATCACCAGCGACGCAATGGCATCGCCTTTAACGAACTTCATCGCACCGTCCATCGCCCCGAATAGCTGGCTTTCTTTCGCCAGATTTTCCCGCCGCTGCCGTGCCTGATGGGCTTCGATTAGTCCGGCACGCAGATCGCTGTCGATGGACATCTGTTTACCGGGCATGGCATCAAGCGTGAAACGTGCCGCCACTTCGGCTACGCGCTCGGAGCCTTTGGTGATCACCAGAAAGTTCACCACCGTCAGAATCAGGAAAATAACCAGACCGACCGCCAGATTCCCGCCCACCACGTAGTTACCGAAGGCTTCGACGATATGGCCGCCGTCCTGCTGGAGCAGAATCTGGCGCGTGGTGGAAATAGAGATCGCCAACCGGAACATGGTGGTCAGCAGCAGCACGGCCGGAAACGTCGAGAAAGCCAGCGGCTTGGGCAGATACATCGCCAGCACGATCAGCAGGGAAGAGACGCAGATATTGAGCGCGATCAGCACATCGATCAGTCCGGTGGGCAGCGGGATGATCATCATGAAGACGATGGACATCACGATGACCGCGCCAACGACCTCCGAACGCTGCATCGCGCTCAGCGCAATGCGGTTCAGCCAGATAATCAACAGATTCATGGCTGCTCCTTATCCGAGTCGCGTGCATCCTGTTTGTGCCGCGATGCGGTATCACGCTGCGTCAGTTCATCATGCTGAGTGCTTTTGGCCTGCTGTTTTTCATATTGAGCGATATCGCCAATCATGCCGCGTATCAGTTGGATCGCCGTTTGCCGGTTTTTACTGTCTCGCCACAGCGGATGCGGCAGGTCGCTGACGAGCGGTAGCAGGGCGCTGAAAAACATCGCCTGATGCTGCACCTGGGTGCCGGCCACTTCCCGCCCGAGATTATGCAGGTCGCGGGCATAGGCACCGTTGGCGCTCAGGCCAATCAGGCGGCGTGTTAACTCCACGGCACCGAGCGTAAAGGCGGGCACTTTGTTCGCTAGCCGAGTGAGTAGCGTCTGGCTGGATGACAGCGTATGGCTCAGGTGGCGGGAATCGTTGAGGTTGCTCAGCATTTTGCTGAGTACGGCTTTCGAAATCGACGGCGTCAGCGAGGCAATATCCGCCGCCAGCGCCCGCTGCAACGTGCGCAGCCCAATGGAAAAGGTCGCGGCGTCAAAGCGTTCCAGCAGGGAATCCAGCAGCGCGCTGGCCGACTGCTGATGCACAATTTTTTGGTAATACAGTTCACGCATCGCCTGTTTTTGTTCCGGCTGAGTGCTGAACAGTGCAATGGCCGTTGCCGTATTCAGACCGGCCCGGACTTCCGGTCCTTTCTCCTGATGCAACTGCTGTAGCGCACGTTCTGCCGCCGCCGTCAGCTCGGGCTGTTGGGGAGACTGCTGCTGGATGTGGCGCAGCAGGATATCGCCGCGCGCCGGATCGTTGCCTGCGGCTTCCAACACCGCTTCAAGCGACGGCGAACCTTGCTGCATCAGCAGATCACGTAGGCGGCTCAGTTGCTGATCGAGCGTACTTTGCGACGGATTTTCCAGCATCCTGAACAGTTCGGTCAGTTTCTCAATCCGCTCGACATTGGCGGTCGCGCGTGCGTCCGGCAACTGGGCGATGTGGCGCCGATTCAGCGATTTGCTTCTTCGCTCAGCTTGCTCGCCAAATGCCATCGCCACTTCTTCCATCGAGGTGGATAACGGCGAACCGGGGGACGCAGGATGAGAACTCGTCTGCTGCACCGTGGTCTGTGGCACGGGATCGTCATCCACGACGACTGGGCGTGGCAGGGCGCTGCTGGAGGGAAGGACAGTCGGTATTTTGATCATGATGTCATCCTGAATAAATCGGCTACGTGTCGTGGTGTGAACGTGCAGCGGTATGAATGTATTGCTGTGTGGACGCAGAAAAGGATGGGTTCCCCGACGTGAAGTCATCGGAGCAGGCCGAATTTGATGGCGGATTGAATTAAATGTCGTTTTACTGATTGCAAGAACTTGCAATTTCACGCCGCTGACGTTGGCAATAAGTGGCGTGATAAAAAGCAAAATGAAAAATAACTGATTAAAAATCAGTGTGATAAGAATTATTTCGAGCTGGCACAAGGCTTGCTCTTCCGTTTTTGCCAATGGGGCACAACAACGGAGAGTCAGCAAATGGAAATGTCTACCCAGAAACACATCGAACAGACCCCTTCGCTTTACCCAGCGTTATCTGTCGATTGGGAACAGGTGTTTCGTCAACACGGAAAGAAATTGCATAACTTTATCCGCAAGCGTGTCAGCAACCGTGACGACGTTGAGGATTTACAGCAAATGACCTATCTGGAAGTGCTCAAACATCAGGATAAATTTGCGGGAGCATCGCGGCCTGAGACGTGGGTATTCGGTATTGCCCTCAATCTGGTTCGCAATTATTTCAAGCAGGCACGCCAGCGCGCTCAGGAAATGGGGGATGAGATGCTGGAACATATTGCGATAGAGCTCGATCCCGGCGCTATTACCGAAAGTCAGCGGGCATTGAAACGCGCGATGGATGCCATCGTCTCATTGCCTGAGGATACCCGCCAGATGCTGATGCAATTGCTGGATACCGATGCCAGCTATCAGGATCTCGCGCTGCAGTTAGATATTCCGATCGGTACGGTGCGGTCACGGCTGTCTCGTGCCCGAAGTGTGATTCGTCAGGCCGTAGAATCCTGACGGCATTTCACGGGACGAAAGGACGTGCCTGCACCCGCCGTTTTTCACTGACTGAGGTGGTGACCGCTTTATTTAATGATGGCGGTTGCCGCTTAGTTTGTTGTCGCACGCCGTGATATCAGGTCGCATTGATGCCGTTGCAGGGTTCCCTGTCCATCTTCTGGAATGTTGAGACGCCATATTGCGCTACCTGCACGACGGGTGGCTGCACAACAGTCTTAATTCAAATAAGGAGATGGCAATGATGTTCACCCAACCTTTTCGTTCCGATGAGAAAACCAAAGCCCCCGAGCTTGAACTGGTGGATTTTGCATTTGGCCGCATCAAGGACGCGATTTATATCGTCAATGAAGATCAGCGTTTTTGTTACGTCAATGAAGCAGCCAGCCAGACGCTGGGCTACAGCATTACGGAATTCATGCATTTGAGCGTTGCCGATATCGATCCCGACTGGGTCGCTGAGCATAGCTCGCCCGACTGGTTTCAGGCGTACGCATCGGGCGTCGGCACCACGTTTGAAACCAGGCATCTTACCCGCAATGGCATGACTATTCCGGTCGAGGTCAATCTCACGCATTTCCAACACAGAGGACGTAGCTACAACATGTGTGTAGTCAGAGATATCAGGGAACGTAAACATATTGAACAGCTGGCCTACGCACGGGAGCAGGAGTTTCGCGCGCTGGTTGAGAACACGCCGGATTTGATTATTCGCTTTGATCCCAACCTGAATTGTCTGTACGCCAACCCCGCTAGTCTGAAACATCTGGATTTCACCATAGAGCAACTTCGGGGTCGTATGATTACGGAACTGATGCCCGGTGTGGGCTGTGCGATCCGCATGGAACAGCTGGTGCGGCTGGTTGTCGATACCCGCAGCAGTGCGGAAGGCGAAGTCATGGAAGAGCTGGGGAGAGGTGAGCAGCGTCATCACCATATTCACCATATTCGCTGCGTGCCTGAATTCGATCAGCATGGTGCGCTGGTCTCCATTCTGAGCGTAGGACGGGACATTACGGCCATTCGCTATGCGGAAAAGAAGCTGGCCGATTCACATATGCAACTGCGTTTGCTGGCGCGCCAGCGTGAGATTTCACGCGAGGAAGAGCGTAAGCATATCGCACAGGAGATTCACGATGAGCTGGGGCAGCACCTGACCACGATCCGCATGAGCCTGTCGCTCATGCGTATGTGTTTTGCCAAGGAAAACCCAGAGATGCAGGCGCATTTGCAAAAGCTGATGCAACTGGCGGACCAAACGATCCAGGTGGTGCGCAACGTTTCGACCCGACTCAGGCCGAATGTCTTGAACATGGGACTCACGCCTGCGTTGGAATGGCTGCGTGACGAATTTAATCGGCACTACAGCGCAACCTGCCTGTTGCGAACGCAGGGGGAAACGTTGGCGCTTAATGACGAAAGCACCACGGCGGCCTTTCGCGTCGCGCAGGAATCGTTGACTAACGTGGCGCGTTACGCCGCCGCCACACAGGTGCTCATTACACTGGAGAATCAGCCGGACTGCGTCGTGCTGTGCATTGAGGATAACGGTAAAGGATTTGATTCTCGTGCAAAGAATAAGAACGCCTTTGGACTCATGAGCATGAAAGAGCGAGGGCGCATGCTGGGAGGTGAGGTCATCATTGAAAGTGCACTCGGCAAAGGCACGCAGGTGCAGTTAACGTTTCCTAAAAATGGCTATCTCCGTTAATCGCGGAACAAGAATAACAAAGGAAGAAATGAGCGATGGGCAAACTAATACGTTTAATGATCGCAGACGATCACGTCATCATGCGTGAAGGGCTCAAGCAGATCTTTGCGCTGGATGACTCGCTGAGCGTTGTCGCCGAAGCGGGAAATGGTGCTCAGGTGTTGGCGCAGTTGCGCAGTGTGGCACCCGATTTACTACTGCTGGACATGTCGATGCCCGGTATCAGCGGTGAAGCGCTGATTTCTCGCGTGGTCGCGCAATATCCGCGCCTGCCGATTCTGGTGCTCAGCATGTATAGCGAAGTGCAAATTGCGCAGCATGCCCTGAAAAGCGGCGCCAGAGGCTACATTACTAAAGATAAAGACCCAGAGGCGCTGCTGGCGGCCATTCGGCGTGTCGCACAGGGTGCTCGCTATATCGACCACACCATTGCCGAGCAACTGGTGTTTTCCAACTACGCGGAAAGCGGCAGAGCCGAGCACGATGTCCTGACGGCCAGAGAGCACCAAATCATGATTATGTTTGCGCAGGGGATGGGTATCAACGCCATCGCCAATGAGTTGGCCATCAGCAACAAAACGGTCAGCACCCACAAGGCACGTCTGATGGAAAAAATGCAGTTCAGTACCAATGTGGAAATCGTTAAATACGTCGTTAGCAAGAAGCTCATTCCCTAATAGCGGGAATACGCTGTGTGAAAAATAACAGATAAAAGGGATTCAACAGTTGATGAATCCCTTTTGCTGAAGCTTACGCTTTTCTTACGACATTTTTTCGTTTTCCTGCTAATTGTTTAGGAGGGTAACGGACTGTTTTTGCTTATGTTGGTCTTTTTTTGTAGGTATTTCCCTACAAATTCCTTTGGAATTCCTACCTGATGTTCAGCGATGCCTGATGGTTTCATTATTCAATGGCGGTAATGCTTATCATCGTTCCACCGGTGATGAATCGGTGTGCGCTACGCGGAGAAACGCGGTGGTACGCCCCACGTTATGGAAAGCAGCAAGTTAGCCCATTCGGGCTCCAGGAGTAGTTAATGAATAATCATTACCGTCAGGACAGACCGCGCTATTCATTATTAGATGATTCATCATTAGGCCATTTATCACGAGAAAAGCCATCATTAGAATATTCCCCACCGCCGTCGGGATCTTCCATACACGCGGCTGATGATATTCACTCATCGCTGTCGCCAATTATCAATGTTATTGCTCCCCTCAATGTCGACATCGTGCTGGAAGGTGAAACCGGTACGGGCAAAGACACGCTGGCGAACCGCATTCATCAACTTTCTCGATGCAGCGGCCCGCTGGTGGCGGTGAACTGCGCCGCCGTGCCGGAAAATCTGGCCGAAAGCGAGCTGTTTGGCGTGGTCTCAGGGGCTTATACCGGCGCAAACCGTTCCCGCGCCGGCTATCTGGAAAGTGCGGACAAGGGAATTCTGTTTCTGGATGAGATCGACAGTATGCCCATGACGCTGCAAGCCAAGATGCTGCGCGTGTTGGAAAGCCGTGGTGTAAAACGACTGGGAAGCACCCAGTTCACGCCTGTTGATATGCGCGTGATTGTGGCGACGCAAACGCCGCTGCTGCAACTGGTGGAAAAAGGGCTGTTTCGCCGCGATCTCTATTTCCGTCTGGATACGGTAAAGATTCAACTGCCGACGCTGCGTTCCCGCAGCGATCTTATTCTGCCGCTGTTTCAGCGTTTTAGTCAGGAAGCGGCGGTACGCCTGAAAATGACGCTGCCGCCGATGACGGCGGACATTGACGAACAGCTATTGACGCACAACTGGCCAGGCAATATTCGCGAACTGAAAGCGGCGGCAGATCGCTGGGCGCTGGGGCTGTCGCCTTTGGCTGAAATTCAGCCGCTGCTGCACCCGCGTCCTTTGCAACTGAAAGACCGCTTAAAGCGGATTGAAAAGTTCCTGATTCAGGATGCGCTGCGCCGCCACGACCACTGCATTGACGATGTGATTGTGGAGCTGGGGATCCCCAAGCGGACGCTTTATCACCGCCTGAAAGTGCTGAACGTGACGGCGCGAGAAATGTGCGCAGGGGGCGGGGAAGCCTGTCAGGCATGAGGGCTGAAGATGGCAGGCCTGTTTTGGGGAGAGGCCTGCCTTCAGGTTACACCGTTTCTATTTACATCGTTTCTGTCTACACCGCTTCTATCGGCGGACACAGATAGTGACGGATGTCCGGTAAATCGTGCAATGCCACCGCCTTACTGAAATACCATCCTTGCATAATCGCCGACGGGCACTGTTGCAGGATGTAGGCGGCTTGCTCGCGCGTTTCCACCCCTTCAATGATCACCGGGACGTCCAATTTTTTGATGAGGGTGAATAACAGGTCGGCCATGGCAGCATTAACCGAATCGGTGCCGATGGCGCCGACAAAAATCTTGTCGATCTTAATCATATCGAACGGTAAGTGGCTCAGATAATCGAGGTTGGAATAGCCCGTGCCGAAATCATCAAGCGCGACCTTATAGCCCGAATGTCGCAAGGCCTCAAGGCCGTCTGCCAGCGTCTTATGGGATGTACTCGACCGCTCGGTGAGTTCCAACATAATACGTGTTCTGTCTATCCCCAGTTCGTCACACATTTGCTGTAGGAAGTGATGGTAATCGGGCGAAACAATGTCGGAGACGGACAGGTTAATGCTGAGAAGAAACGGCGTTTCCTGCGTGAGGTACGGCTGCATGTCACGTAGTGCCTGACGTGTAATGATGCGGGTTAGCTCGTCTGAGTAGCCCATTTTTTCTGCAATGCTGATGAAAAATTCTGGCGAGACATTATCGCCGCGCTCGTTTTTCCAACGTGCCAACGCCTCTACGCCAATAATGGCACGCTGTGGCAGGCTGATCAGCGGTTGGTAATGTACCTGAAATTGCTGATGTTTGATCGCGCGTTTTAGCTGTGATGGCAAAGCATGGTGTCGATCGTCATAGAGCTGGTAGGACAGGGTAAAACTGACACCGATGAGCGCACCGACAAAGAACAGGGAGGCAATGACATACCACGGCTGGTATAAAACTCCGGCGGAATCCAACTGAGCCAGCACGCAGATATTCCGGTTTGGCGCGCAGAAAAACGTCTGGCGTTTTCCCATGCTTAGCCACGCGTTATGCTGTTGCTGCGTTTGTTTGAATGCCGGTAGGTCGATGTTGCCAAAGGTCTGATAGACATGATCCAGATTACGCGTGAGCAGCATCGCGCTATGTTCGGCTGGCGGCTGAACGAAACGGCGAAATGCGGCGGCGGCGGTGATGGTGACGACATCATTGAGGCTCGCGATATCTGCGGTAATGCGTGGATCAACCACGTCTTTCATTGCAGTCCACAGCTGTACGCCCTCGGGCGTCGTTAGGTTCGGCGGCAGCAGATAAATCGGTGGGTTGAGAATGCCCCAGCCTGCGGAGCAGATGAGATAGTTGTCCTTAATACGCCCGATATCGCGTAGATAAACGGAGTAAAAGGAGATCAGGCGTAATTCTTTCAGGTCCGCGCTGGAGCAAGGGGCGTTATTCAGCATCAGCACCCGATCGATGGTTTCCCGGCCTTCATTCGCGACAGCGATTCCCTGATTGAGCACTTCCTGACTATAGTGTTGCAGCTGTGTTTGTTCCAGCCTGGCTAAAATTCCCTGGCCAATAAATAGAGCCAGCAATGCACTGGCAAACGAAATCAAAACAAGTCTGAACCACAATCCGGTGTTGGTAGTTAAGGTGAGCATAGCGACCATTTGGCAGCGTGACGAGAATAGTACGGCATGGGTTCAAATATCGCATCCTTGCCAGTTGCACAGCATAAAAACGTTCCTGCAAATCAGAAACAACGTACGGACTTTTGGTAGGTAATAACGTTTTTTATTATTTTAAAAGAAATCTATGATAACTAACGGCCGGAAACACAGATAAAACTAGGCTAGTTCTTCCTCTCGAATGGCATTACAGAAAGAATTTCCTTTCCGTTGGAACTCACTGACCCGCTCTCCCACTTAATGAATGAACAAGATGACTGTATGTACAGCATGACAGTTCACTACCGTAAACATTCATTATATTTGGAGATATATCATGGCTTTAGGACTTTCTCAGGTTGCATCTCAGGCGGCTTCTCAGACTCTGGATACCGCGATGGCGGGTTCTTTGACGCGTGCTGCGGGCGCTCAGGCACAGAAAATTGCGCTGGATACGGAAAACTCCATTCTGGATGGTCAGATGGATTCCGCGTCCAAATCACTGAACTCCGGGCAGAAAGCGGCGAAAGCCATCCAGTTCTGATCGTGATGTAACGAGCCGGAGCTTTGCTCCGGCTTTATTTTATCCCGTCCGCGATGGAATCCACACCATGAAAATCAACCACGCTACTACGCTGCCCCAGCCGGGGGATGCTCCGCTGGCGGACAACGGCACGTCTTTTTCCTCTTCCGCCACCCATCAGGATGTGTCCTGGTTTAGCGCAGCGCTGTCGTCGACACCGATGACGGCAGAAAGCGGCAACAGTCAGTGGCTGGGCGCGCTGGCGGAAAAATCTCAGGGACTGAACGGCGTTTTTAAATCCGCTGAACGCGATGTGAGCCAGTCGATGCGCTCCAATAATCCTAAAGATGTGCTGGATGCGACCCGAACGCTGTCCTCGTTCTATCTGGAAAGTCTGCTGAGCGCCAAACTGGTGGCGAAAAGTGTGCAAAGTCTGGAAAAACTCACCAACTTACAGTAGCGGCCTATGAAAATCGATAAGCGAGTGTTTCTTCTGCTGATCGGGCTATTGACTGGCTGCGGCGAACCGATTGAGCTGAATCGCGGGCTGTCGGAGAACGATGCCAACGAGGCGATTTCGATGCTTGGCCGCTATCAGATCGGCGCGGAGAAACGGGTGGACAAAACCGGCGTCACGCTGGTGATCGATGCGAAAAACATGGAACGTGCCGTCAATATTCTTAATGCGGCGGGTTTACCGAAGCAATCGCGTACCAATCTGGGCGAGGTCTTTCAGAAAAGTGGTGTGATCTCGACGCCGCTGGAAGAGCGCGCCCGCTATATCTACGCCCTGTCGCAGGAAGTGGAGGCGACGCTAGCGCAGATCGACGGCGTGCTGGTAGCGCGGGTGCATGTGGTGCTGCCCGAGCGTATCGCCCCCGGCGAGCCCGTTCAGCCAGCCTCGGCGGCGGTGTTTATCAAATACCGTGCCGAACTGGAGCCTGATGGGATGGAGCAACGTATCCGTCGTATGGTTGCCAGCAGCATCCCCGGCCTGTCTGGCAAGGATGATAAAGAGCTGGCGATCGTCTTTGTTCCGGCGGAACCGTATCAGGACACGATCCCCGTGGTCACGCTGGGGCCGTTTACGCTCACGCCGGATGAGATGCGGCGCTGGCAGTGGAGTGCGGGGCTGTTCGGTCTGCTATTGGCCGGGCTATTAGGCTGGCGCATTGGCGCACCTTACCTGCGGCAGTGGCAGCAGAAAAAAGCGGGGGAAGCATCGTCACCATGACCACACAAGCGCAAAAGCAGGGGGGCGAATCGGGTGACATCACACCGCTTGCTTGGCTGATCTGGTGGGCTGAGGGCTGCTTGTTACAGGCCGATCCCAGTTGGTGGCACGGGAAGGTGAGATTGCCTGATTCGCCGCAGCGTCGCGACTGGCTGCATGTAAACGCCGTGCAGCTTCATCGCCATTTTTCTCTGCCGTCAGTGCTGCTGCCGGATCCGCTTGCCTCATTGATGCAAATAGGGACGCTGGATACGGCGCAGCGGGAAACGGTACTGCGCCTGATGGCACGGGTGTGTCAGCCCGTACGTCACCTGGAACGCTCGGACGCGGAGGGCATATGGTGCGAGCGGCTGGCAAAGGCGCTGCGGCCGGGCTTATGGCTACCGCCATCAATCACCTTTTCTGTTCCATCATCGTTGGCGCCCCCCGCTGCGGGTTATCAGGATGCGCTGATGCTGCTGCGCCTTCGCTATGGTGAAACGTGCTGGCCGCGTCTGCGGCTGCTTTTTCCTCGCGATTGGCCCCGTGACTGGGAACATCATTGTGATACCCCGACGGTATCATTGCCCGCCGCACGGCTGAATGCGCTGTGCGATGCCCTGATCTGGAAGGCATCGACACCCACATAACCTTCCTCATTTCTATTCATTTTGCTAAGGACGACGTAATGCTGACAACGAAGACGTTTGCGACATTACCCGGCGCGAGTCGGGATGAAACGGTGATTATTCCGGCGGAGCGCATCGCAGCGCATCGGCGCAGTTGGACACTCTGGGAAGAAGCCAATGCGCAGGCCGAGACGATTGTGGCGCAAGCGCACGACCGTGCCCGAACGCTCTGTGAGCAGGCGGTAGAACACGCAGAAGCAGAATTCTGGCAGCAGGCGAATGCGCTATTACAGGGTGTTCAGCAAGAGCGGATGGATCTGGAAAAAATCATGATTACGCAAGCCGGACAGCTGCTGCGCGATGCGTTGGCGCATTTGCTGGATAAAACGCCTGCGCCGTCGCGTCATCACGCTTTATTGCGCCAACTGCTGAAGCAACAGCAGGGAGAGAGCCGGGGAACGCTGTACTGCCATCCCGCCCAGCTTGCCGACGTGCAGCACTGGCTGGATGCACATGCGCATCTGGAGTGGCGTCTCGCCAGCGATGAGGCGCTGGATAGCGATGCCATGAAGCTGATTACGGCGCATGGCGTGATGTCGCTGAGCTGGCGGCAGGCGACGGCGCAGCTCATTCCTCCTGAGTATCCCGCCGCGATGTGAAATCACTGCCTGCTAATGGGAACTGCACGCCGGGGTTAACCACTCACTATTGAGTCAATGACATGACGTTTAGGTAACGGCCAAAACGTCAGGTCAACGGCCCAAACCGTTTGTGAGGAAAAAACCTTATAGGAGAGCCTGCTATGTCCCTTAACCCCATTCAGCGTCGCCTTGACGCGCACTTGGTCGATTCGCAGCAGCAACTGGATGATATTGCACTGAATGTTGCCGAAGGCGGAGCCAGTCAGGCAGACAGTTATGCCTTTTTTGAAGCCAGTATGGATTATTCCAACGCCAGTTGGGCGGTCGGGCAACTGTTGAGCGTGAAACACGGCTTGGCAAAGGCCATCATCAATGACTTCAACTGAGTTGGCCGCGATGCTGGAGCGTTGGCTAAACGGCGGGACGCCGACGCTACAGTTGGACATTGACGGTGGCGCGGTGGCACTTGTGCGGCAGTCGTCGGGCGTGGCGTGTAGCGCGGCCATTCCGCTGCGCGCGTTGCCAGATGAGCTGATGCTGGCGCGCGCATTACAGCTGGCTGACGCCGCCCACGCCCAGTTTCAGGATGACACCGCCATACTGTCGCTTTCACCGCAGGATGAGCAGCTCTGGCTCTGGATGCGGCCCGATGCCGATGATGTTATGCAACTGTGCCGCAGCCTGGAAACCTTACTTAATCAACGGGATGTCTGGCTGAGCCTGCTCACACCGCGTGCGAAAGCACCCGTTTCCGCGCCACTGAATCTGAACACGCTCGCTTTTTTGCAAGGAGAACGACATGCGTAAGGGATTGATACGTCATCGATCGTATAGCACGTTGCTGGCGGTCTATCGCTGGTTTTGCTGGGCGGTGGTGCTGATGGGGATTATCCCAGTGAACGGGATCATTTCGCTGGCGCACGCCGCCACGCCACCCGACTGGAATAAGGGCGCGTATGCCTATTCTGCCGAGCAAACGCCGCTATCTGCAATTTTGACGGATTTTGCCAACAGCCACGGTGTGGATTTGGTACTGGGCAATATTGCGGACAATGAGGTTACGGCGAAAATTCGGGCGGATAATCCCGCGCTGTTTCTCGACAGGCTGGCGCTGGAGCATCGTTTTCAGTGGTTCGTGTATAACAATGCGCTCTATGTCAGCCCGCAGGACGAACAGGCGTCGGTGCGGCTGGAAATCTCCCCCGATGCCGCCCCCGATATCAAACAGGCGCTCAGTGGTATCGGGCTGCTCGATGCGCGCT
The DNA here is from genome assembly GCF_009931295.1 of Pectobacterium odoriferum. Lineage (NCBI taxonomy): Bacteria > Pseudomonadati > Pseudomonadota > Gammaproteobacteria > Enterobacterales > Pectobacteriaceae > Pectobacterium > Pectobacterium odoriferum. The sequence continues at coordinate 2,335,723 of NZ_CP034938.1, forward strand.
TCGGCTGGGGGGAATTGCCAGAAGAGGGTGTGGTGCTGGTCACCGGCCCGCAGGCGTATATCGATCTGATCCGTAATTTCAGCCAGCAGCGGGAAAAGCAGGACGAACGGCGCAAGGTGATGATTTTTCCGTTGCGCTATGCCTCGGTATCCGACCGTACGCTGCAATATCGCGATCAGAAGGTCACGATTCCCGGCGTCGCGACCATTCTCAATGAGTTGATGGATGGTCAGCGTGCGGCACCGGCGGGCGCATCCGGCCCGATGCCCGTGCAGCCGGATACTGGCATGGAAGCGATGCGGGACAGTACGCGTTCGCTGATGACCCGGCTGGCAACGCGTAACAACCCAGGTCGCAACGGTGAGGCATCAGGCCGTGTGACGCTGAGCGGCAAGATTTCCGCCGATGTGCGTAATAACGCGCTGCTGATTCGGGATGATGAAAAACGCCGAGCGGAGTATCAGCAGCTCGTCGAGCATATCGATGTACCGCAAAATTTGGTCAACATTGATGCCATTATTCTGGATGTGGATCGGACCGCCCTGTCGCGGCTGGAGGCGAACTGGCAGGCTCAGCTCGGCAATGTGAGCGCGGGCAGCACCATGATGATGGGGCGGAGCACCCTGTTTGTCAGCGATTTCAAACGCTTCTTCGCCGATATTCAGGCGCTGGAGGGGGAAGGAACGGCCTCCATCGTCGCCAATCCTTCCGTGCTGACGCTGGAAAATCAGCCCGCGATTGTCGATTTCAGCCGGACGGCGTTCATTACGGCCACGGGCGAGCGCGTCGCGGACATTCAGCCTGTAACGGCGGGGACCAGCTTGCAAGTGACACCGCGCGTGATCGGCGAAGGCGCGCAGCGCAGCATCCAACTGGTTATCGACATCGAAGATGGTCAGGTGGAGACGGGGCGTGAAGGTGAGGCCTCCGGTGTGAAACGCGGTACCGTCAGCACGCAGGCGCTGATTGGTGAGAACCGTGCGCTGGTGCTGGGCGGTTTTCACGTTGAAGAAAGCGGTGACCGCGATCGTCGCATTCCGATCCTCGGAGATATCCCGCTGCTGGGACAACTGTTTACCTCGACGCGTCATGAAGTCTCGCGCCGTGAGCGCCTGTTTATTCTGACGCCGCATCTGGTCGGCGATCAAACCGATCCCACGCGCTATGTTTCCTCCGCCAATCGCCAGCAGTTGAACGGTGCGATGAACCGCGTCGCACAGCGCAACGGTAAAACGGATCTCTATAGCCTGATTGAAGGCGCATTTCGCGATCTTGCCAGCCGCCAGCTTCCCGCCGGATTTCAGACCGACAGCAACGGTGCGCGATTGGGAGAGGTGTGCCGCTCGCAGTCGGGCCTGATCTACGACAGTTCGCGCTATCAGTGGTACGGCAACGGTCAGGTACGCCTGAGCGTTGGTGTCGTGCGTAACGGCGGCACACAGCCGCAGCGTTTTGATGAAGCCGCCTGTGCCAGTAGCCGCACGTTAGCGGTGGCCGTGTGGCCGAAAACCACACTGGCACCGGGAGAATCCAGCGAGGTTTTCCTGGCGTTGCAGCCCGCGCTGACGCCCCAGCCAGCCCGACGTAACCTGCTGATATCTCGGTAGCGATCTCAATTAAAACAGGAAATTGTCATGAATCATAAAGCACTGTCCGTCGCGCTGATAGTACTCCTGCTGAGTGCCTGCACTGCCCCGCGGCAGGTCGCCAACTGTGCCTCGGTGACCTGTCGTCCGCAGTCGGAAACACGGCAATTAATCATCTGGTGGCAGCCCGATTTGCGTAGCGGCCCGGCGGATTACAGCAGGGTCAGCGTGGATGAGTGAACCCGTGGCGAAATTCGACAATCAGCATGACTTTCTCACGGCGCTGGAAACGGCGCCGGCCGCTTGTTGGACGGTACAGCCGGGCGTCACGCTGTGGTTTACGGTCGTGTCGGCACGGCAGGCGACGCTCACCTTAACGCTGGCTCCCGCTCGACATTACCCCGGAATGCTGCGGCAAATTTTACAACGCCGCTTTCTGGAGGCTGACGCGCTGTTTGCCATTAGCCTGAGACTGGATGAACAGCAACATCTGCGGTTACGTCGGGCATTATCCACATTGACTGATTCAGTGGCGGCAATCGATGAACTGTGGCGTTTGGCCGGTCTGCCGCCGCGCTGAACCGTGAAAAAATCATGCGTTTTCGTGCATAAGACGGGAACTGAGTACGCAAGGAAATCACTTAATGGGGGAGTGTCACAATCACGCGGGCTGACCGCATATCATTGGCGCTTTCATAACCCATTTACTCATTGAGGAAACATTATGCTTAATTCTCTTGGTGGCGGAGCTTCTCTGCAAATCACGATCAAAGCGGGCGGTAACGGCGGTTTATTTCCATCTCAGTCTTCACAAAATGGCGGATCGCCGTCGCAGTCGGCGTTTGGTGGCCAGCGTAGCAACATCGCAGAACAGCTGTCCGATATCATGACGACCATGATGTTCATGGGCAGCATGATGGGCGGCGGCATGAGCGGTGGCCTTGGCGGTTTGGGTAGCAGTCTGGGCGGACTCGGTGGTGGTCTACTGGGCGGTGGTCTGGGGGGCGGTCTCGGTAGCAGCCTTGGCAGCGGGTTGGGCAGTGCGCTCGGCGGTGGCTTGGGCGGCGCGCTGGGTGCCGGTATGAATGCCATGAATCCATCGGCCATGATGGGCAGCCTGCTGTTTAGCGCGCTGGAAGATCTACTGGGCGGCGGGATGTCGCAGCAGCAGGGGGGGCTTTTCGGCAACAAACAGCCGTCGTCGCCAGAAATTTCTGCCTATACCCAAGGCGTTAACGATGCGCTGTCCGCAATTCTGGGCAATGGCCTGAGCCAGACGAAAGGGCAAACGTCACCGCTGCAACTGGGCAATAACGGTCTGCAAGACTTGAGCGGTGCGGGTGCGTTTAATCAGCTGGGTAGCACACTGGGGATGAGCGTCGGGCAAAAAGCCGGTTTGCAGGAGTTGAACAACATCAGCACGCACAATGACAGCCCGACGCGTTATTTCGTCGATGACAAAGACCGTAAGGTGGCGAAAGAAATTGGTCAGTTTATGGATCAATATCCTGAAATTTTCGGCAAGGCAGAATACCAGAAAGACAACTGGCAGACGGCGAAACAGGAGGATAAATCCTGGGCTAAAGCGCTGAGCAAGCCGGATGACGACGGCATGACCAAGGGCAGCATGGATAAATTCATGAAGGCGGTTGGCATGATCAAGAGCGCGGTAGCGGGTGATACCGGCAACACTAACCTGCACGCTCGTGGCAACGGCGGCGCGTCTCTGGGCATTGATGCGGCGATGATTGGCGACCGTATCGTCAATATGGGGTTGAAGAAGCTCGCTGATTAAACGAAACACCATCAGGAGCAGGGCGAAAGCACTGCTCCTTGTCATTCGCTCTAATGTGATTATTTCAATTTAAATCAATTCAATCAGCTTGCTTCGTTTTAGTTCTTTCTTTGCATTATGGCGTTTTCACTTCGCTTGCTATCCTTTACGCGCGACTTTTTCTTAACGGGACTTGCGTCAGGGAACCACATGGAACGTTTTCATTATTTTATTTCGCCTCGTCAAACCAGCCCCTTGTTGAGTAAGCCCATAGCTCTCAATGTGTTGTCTTTAGCCAGACTGAAACCACTCACCTGGCTTTTAATCATTGGGCTCATAAGAAATGCAATCGTGGGTTATGCCTGCTACCGTCGGCAATCACGATACTGGGCACAGTAAGGACGTAAGTAATGACCGAGAAAATCACCCCTTATAACCCATACCCCTACGGTTTTAGAGGGGATGTTAGAGACGGTTCCTACTGTGAAATGGATATCAATGGCGGTAAGGATTCACGTTTTATTATCATCAGACCCAGAGCTTATTTCCCTGAGGAGATGTTCGAAAGAGAAATGGGTTTTCTGGAAAAGGGAATGCTGACGCTGGAAGAGATGTACCCAGAGGTAAAAGCATTAGGCTACGTTCCTGATAGAAACAATGTTTTCTGGCTCTATAACCTAAATGTTTGCGATATTGAAAAGCAATATCTGGAAGACTCTGACTCCGAGGTTTTCGCTGCACATGTAAAGGGTGACGAATATTATACCTTCGATGATTTCTATAAATGTATGGCCTTCATAAAGCAGGCATTTGGCGTGAATGAAAATCACTTCAAGAAAAATTGGGAAACGCGTTACCCACAATACTAAATGATCTGGTGACGCCGGAAGAACAAGAAAAATAGTATCAGGAATGGTCATCTTCTTTTTTATAGACAGTAAGCAATAAAGCCAGCACAGGTTTCCCTAGCTGGCTTTTCCCCGGTGCGGTATGGCGCACGTATTACAGTTGACGCACCGCAATAAAACGATCGGCGATCAGGCGGGCGACCCAGAACGAGGTCTGTGCCACGTCGCTATGTAGCCCGTTCTTCGTATGGATGTCGGCCTGATGCAGGAAATCCTGCTCCAGCGAGTCCACAAAGGTATCGAACTCGAACTCACCCCGTCGCAGCGATCCTGACTGGCTGAGTACCGTGTTCAACTGTGTTCTCACTAAATGGATCGCCTGCGTGAACGATTCACGTTGCGCCGGCGTAATGTATCCGCCTTGTCTGGCGATATCCGCCCAGCGTGTCGGTGCGGGAGAGGTTATCGTGTTTGGCATCTTACTTCACCTGTAAGTTGGCGGAATCCGGCACTTTGTAGTGATTATTGACGTTCGTCAGGTTGATGTTACTGCCTTTGACGTTCAACCCTTCACTGTCGCTTTTCACGAACGAGAACTTGCCGTTTTCTGCGTCAATGTTGCTCAGGTTCAAGTTCCAGTTACCTTGTTGTCCGCCGTTGGTGCGGACAAACGTACCGAAATCTTTCGCTTTGAAATTATCGATGGTCAGGTTGGCATCCGCGTTCAACTGGAAAATCTTATCGGAAGCGCCCTGAGCGCTACTGTTGGTGATTTCAACGTTGGCAGGCTTACCTGTATTGGATTTCACCGTCAGCGCATCTTCACCCACGTTGGTCCAATGCACGTTATCAATTTTGGCATCGCCGCGCACGTGTACGCCATCCGCTGCATTATCACCAAACACCACGTTTTTCAGCGTTGCGCCCGGAGCCAGTTCAAATACCGGCTTCTGGCCTTCAGCCTGGCCGCCGTCGCCTAACTTGCTGCCTGCGGTAAAGGTTTTACCACCGCCGTCAAAGACTTCGCCAGGGCCGACTTTGATGGTGTCATTTACCACGGTGGCATCACCGCTGGCCTTTGGGAATGCAACTGGGCCAGCACCTGCTGTTGACGTCGTGGGGGATGTCGCTGAACCGCCATCAACGCCGGTTGGGGCGGCTGTTAGTGGAGCAGACGCGCCGCCGCCGCTACCACCAACGGGTGAAGACGGCGCTGATGGTGCAGCAGGGGATCCACCACCGCCAGCAGAGGGTGCAGACGGTGCGGCAGGCGAGCCACCGCCGGATGAAGCCTGCGGTGCACCCACAGACGGCGAACCGCCACCTTGTGATTGTCCTTTTTCTTGCGGCTGACCGAATTCACCTTTCTGTGAATCCATCAGATTGCCGATCAATTCCAGCAGCGCTTTTAACAGATCGTTACCGCTCAGTTGACCACCGCCGTCTGCCGTTGGGCTAATCGCATTATCTAATGCGCTGCCTGCCGAATCTTGCAGTAGAGAACGGCTCAGATCTTCTGGATTTTGTGTACCGCCTGCGCCACCCGTGCCGGATGAACCCGCCAGCGGTGAGGCACCGCCGTTGCCGCCTGCTGCACCCGACGAGCCGGAAGAGAGTGGATTCCCCGCTTCCTGACCATTTTTGCCCTGAATCAGCGTTTCCAGCAGTTTCATCAGCATATCGGCAGGGCTGCCGTTTTGCCCTAACGCCGAGCTGCCGCCGTTGCCCGCACCGCCCTGGCCCAGCGGGCTGCCATCGGTTGAGGAGGGCGTATTGCCCTGCGGATTAGGCAAGAGCGCGCTAAGCAATGTGCCCAGCGCTTCCATAAGTTGGCTATCCTGCTGCGCAGAACGCGGTGAAGCCCCGCTGTTGCTGCCCGAAAGTGGGGAATTAAGACCTGTCGATGACAGTCCTGCTCCGGGTTGTATGCTGAGCGTAATCGTCATATCAGCCATAACATTTCCTTGAAAATGAAGTGAATAGTGATGAGTCAGTAACAGGCTTACGTCTGTTGCGTATTAAGTGAGGGAAGGTGTGATGTGGTTCCCGAGCAGGGAAGCGAAAGATGTCGGGAACCGAAAGGAGAACATGACCACTTAACCGACACGATCACTTCATCATCCTTGGAACCTGTTATGCAGAAAATCCAGCATGTTCAGCCCGGTCTATCCACGTCGGAAATTGCACCTGCCACGTTAGCGAAAACATCGCTATCGCAGGGCGCTAGCACCAGCGCGAGCCAGAAAGGTGCGCAGTCCCTGATTCAGCAAGGTTTGCATGATAAAAACAAACCGCCCGAGCTGGAGCAGGGAAATGGCAGTTCAGTGAAGAGCCAGGACTCGCGATCGACCACCCTGCGCGAGCTCTTCTCATCGGAAGGCGTGAGTCAGGGCTTACCGCGCGCGCCGCGTGATTCGCTGGCATCGGGCGGACCGATCCATAGCCTACCGCGTTTTGCCTCTGCCGAAGCGGCGAACAGTAAAATAAGCGGCAGTTCTGCTCCGGCTGTGAAATCCGATATCACGCTGAACAGCCACGGTAAGCTTCAGTTCGGCAAAGGCTTGCCGGAAGCCTTGACCACGCTGCTACAACAGACCATCGGGAAGAATAGCCAGCCGTTCGTGGCTCATCATGAAAATCAGGATGCACAGCAGCACGCGCTCGCCGACAAATCAGGGCGGCTGTTCGTGATTCAAAGCGATGACAGTCAGCATATTGCGCTTCACAGCAGCGGCCGTAGCGCGATGCCCGCGGGCAAACTGAGTGCGAATAACGTACAGCTGGAGTCCACGCCGGAGCGTATTGCTCTGAAAACAACCTCTGGCGAATCCACGAGCGTGCCGCTATCCGGGCGCATGAACCACGAGCTGCTGACCGGTGTGCACCGACAGCCCGCTTCAGCGTCAGGCGCGGGTGAGCAACTGCGTCTTCATGACGGCAAGCTCTTTGCGTTGAATACCGAGTTTGGCGTCTGGCAGCAAAGCAGCGATGTCGCCCACAGCCAGTTATCCCGGCAGGGGGATGGTCAACTGTATGCCGTCAAAGACGACCACACGCTGAGCAACCTGTCGTCGGGGACGGCGTCATCAACCTTCAGCGATAAGATTACGGCGTTCTCTGCCAATCAGAACGGGCAATCTGCCGTGCTGACCGAGCAGGATCACCTCACGCAGTTGCATCTGATGAGCACGTTGGATGCCACACCGCAGCCGATGGCTCTTAAGTTGGAAAATGGCGATCCCGTGTTTGCGAAAGCGGTGGGGTTAACCGCAGAACACCTGCTGATTGCCGATAATGACGGCAAATTTTACCACGCACCGCTACCAAAGGCGGGTGAACCGCACGCCACATTAACCCCAGCCAGCACGCCGGAACTGAATGCAGTGCTGGGCGACGACCATCGTATTACCGGATTTGCCCATGATGAACATGGCCAGACGCAGGCACTCGCCACCGATCGCCAGGGACAAAAGCACGTCGCACCTCTGGGGCAGAATGGGCTGTCGCCAACGCCGGGGTGGAACCTGAGCGACAGTCTGGTGGTGGGTAATAAGCTGGGGCTGACCACGACGGCGCCTGCGGCGAAAGACACCTTAGATTTGGGGCGACTGGGGCAAATCGGGCTACAGGACGGCAAAGTTCATTTTCACAACGGCAATACCAAAAGCTGGGAGGCGTCCAGCGTTGAAGCCAGCCAGCTCAAGCGCGGCCTAGACAATCAGGCTTATACGCTGAAAGACGGTGAAATCAAGCCGCTGTCCATTAACCAGAAATCCGATACGTTTGCGCACGGCGACAACACCGTGTTTGCGCTGCCACAGGTGCGTATGACGCCGTCAGCGGGCACCGTGCTCCCTGGCATCGACAAGGACGATGGCGTCTCGGCGATGGCAGTGATCAACCGTAATAAATTTATTGCCGTCGATAAGCAGGGCGATCTGCATTTCCACCAAATTAAGCCGGGAACGGATAAGATCGCCGCGCCACCGCTGGCGCTGCCCAAAAATGGCTTGGCCGGTGAGATACAAGACATCGCGCTGGATCACCAGCAGACGCTCTTTGCCCTGAATAAAGACGGGCAGCTTTTCCAACTGGCGAAAACCGACTGGCAAAATGCGGCGAATCACGACAGTGCACAATGGCAGCCGGTGAAGACGCCGGTAGAAGGCAAAGTGAATTCGTTGGGCACGGACGCACAGCATCATTTGCAGATTGCGCATGACGACCATGAATTACACACCCAGCAAGGGAACGCGTGGAAAACAACCGTGCCAAAAGGGGATGCGCCGTTACCCGCAGAGCCTCGTGACGCAGAAACGGTGTTTGGCCGACTGGATGTGGCGACAAAGGGAATGAAGATACCGTTAACCGGGGTAACGGTTAAAGCCGATGTTCAGGTTTTGGGTAAAACGGGTGAAGAGTCGCAGCAGGTTAAAAGTAAGCTGTCGGATCTGGTCAGAGCCCACATTGTCTCGTTCACGTTGGATATGCCGCGACCGATAAAAACCTTTGCCGACCATGTTCAGCACCAGCTCAACGGGCGTGAAGGCCTGAAGCCTGTTTATGACATGCAGACTGAATTACTGAAAAAACTGGATGCGACGACCAGTCAACCGCAGGGAACGGTGACAGATCTGGCGACGAAGATCGACAAGCTGGATCTGGGGGAGAAAGGGAAACCGCTGGTGAACCTGTTAAAACAGTTCCACACCGAACTGGAAAGCAGCTCGGCCAAGGCGGCGCTGCTCATCGGCAGACAGCAGGGCGTGGTGAACGATAACGGTGTCATGAACACGGAAGGCAAACCCGCCAGCCTGCATGGCAGAGAAAAAGATCTGGCCCCGGTGCTGTTGGTGGCGATGGAAAGCCATCCGTCATCGAAAACGAGTACGGCTGGTACGCTGATCAAAGCCTTTGTCGACAGCAAAACGCCAATAGCCCAAAAGCCGAACAGCGAAGCGTTTGGGCAGCAGCGGGATACCAGCGATGCACTGTCACTGGCGAAAACGCGACTGGTGCTGGATACCCTGGTGCTGGGAGACTTACATAAGCTGACCGATCGCATCGATACGCTATCCGGCACGTCGCCGGGTGAGGCGGCACTGGCATCAATGATGAAAGAGCTTAACGCGCTGCGGCAGGGAGATTACGGCGAAAACCCGGTGAAGAAGATGACCGACATGGGGTTCACCAATCATAAATCGCTGGAGGCGGATTACGATTCGGTTAAAACCTTTATGAAGGCGTTCAGGAAAGAAGAGAACGCCGTCAGCGTCACCTCAAAAACCGTGATGCAGGCGACCAGCCAGACGGACATGATCGATAAAATGAAGTCGACCGTGCTGTCGCTGGATAGCAACGAAAGCATTGCCTTTAACCGAACCTATGGCGGTGGAGCATCCATGTCGTTTGTGGTCAGCGGTACGCCATTACCTTTCCCTCCGGCGCCGGGCGGCGGCGTCAGCGGCGAACGAAATTACAACCTGAGCTTTTCTCGCGGTGAAAACGGCATCAATGTCGCTTTCGAGCGTTCGGGCGGCATTACCGGGAAAGTGAGTTACTCCGGCGGGTATGACGTCAGCCAGTATCTGACAGGAAAAACCTCGGCGCAGATGACGCAAGACATTAACAGTAAACACAGTTTTGCACCGGATATCCGTGCCTCCTTCGGCGTATCCGCCAGCCTGCAAGTCGCACAGCAAAACGCCCTGAACTTTACCCTCAGTGAAGAAGAGCTACCCGGATTTATTGACGGCCTGTCGAGCGGCACCATCAACCCGCTTGCTCTGCTGGATAAAGGGGAGCAGCACAGCGTGAAGGCAGGTAAAACGGTCAGCTTCAATCTGGATGGCAATGCGGCGCTGGAACTGCGCGGCGGCATCAACCTGACGGAAAAAGGCGCGGCTCCAACCAGCGCCACGTTACGCGGATCGGTTGGCGTGACGGCGAGCGCCAATGTGCTGTCTGCCACCCATTCCTCCAGCGTTGCGCAAGGCGAGAAATCCACCACCTATACGGAATCCGACAACCGTCTGCGCTTCATGAATCAGGCTGCGGTGGGGGCAAACGCGACGCTCAGCGCCGGAGCCGCCAGAACCACGCCTGATGGCACCGTCCCGTTCTTCACCTCGGCCAGCATCGGGGTGAATGTGGCGGCAGACTCGCGTACTAACCAGTCGATTAGTTTGGGTATGAAGAAAGCCGAGCCGCTGGAGAAAAAGGATATCGACGCGCTGACTAAAACGCTGAACTCTGCCTTTAATGATCCTGCCAGTCAGCTCTTAATCGACGGTGTGAAAAAGATGGCTGAGCCGGACGATCAGCTCGCCATCCTGAATACACATTTTGCGGATAAAACGGCAAAAACCGACGACCAGCATCAGGGATTGATGAATTTGCAAAAACTGAATGTGCGGCAGGATGTTGCACAGCGCGACGGCGCTACGCTGGATAGCGTCAAACACACGACGTCCTATACCAACCTCAGCAAACTGACGGAAAATGGGCTGTTTCAGGTCATCGGCAACCATTTGTTCTCTTCGATGCCGCCGAGCAATGCCGATCGTATCAATCAACTGATCGCGGACAACCCAGCGCTGAAGGACATCGTGAGCCGCTTGCAGGATAACGACAGAGCTTCGGTGACGGTCTCGCTGGAACTGAAAGACGATGTGCGGGAAAAGATCGAGAAGGGCATTCAGAACAAGACGCACGGTAAGGATGACGTCATCGCGCTGTTCAAAGACGGCAATAATTTGCGGCTCGCCAGCATTGAAGTCTCGAAGGCGGTGAAGAAGAGCGAAGGGTTCAATACCCCGGCGGTCATCATCAACGCGTCAAGCAGCGCGGGCGTCAGTATGAATAAACTGCTCGGCAACGTCAGCTTTAGCTACGGACAGGATCAAACCGTGCCGCAAAGTTACAAACTGAGCGGCGAGATTGCCAAAGCCAATCCTGCTACCGCTAACGCGTTGCAGCAGCTCCAGCAGGAAGGCCTACAGCTTAACGGTTAATTGTCAATAACATGCGGTGATTACAGGAGAACAGGATGACACCCACACAACAGCATATTACTCGGCTATTACGCCATTACGGTGCGCTCAGCCGTACTCAGTTGGGCTTGCAGGACGGCATCTGCGCGCTACGCGAACCTGACGGTCAGGAGGCGGTGGTGTTGGAAGTCCCTGCCAGCAGCGACGTGCTGCTATTACACAGCGATGTGATGCGCTTTCAGGGGGAGGTTAGCACGGTAGTGTACCAGTTCATGCTGATGCTTAACTTTGAAATGGCGGCGATGAAAGGCTGCTGGCTGGCGCTGGATGAGAATTCGACGCTGCGTTTGTGCACTCAGCACACCGCAGAATCGCTGGACGAACCGAGCTTTACTGCGCTGCTGCCTGCCTTTATCAGCCAGGCCAAAGAGACCCGACTGCTGATTCGCGGCTTATTACCACGGTTCATCGCGGCATAACGTGATTGAGCCACGGCACGCTATTGGTCGATAGCAATAAAAGCCAGCATCGTTTCGCTGCCGTCCAGAATATCGGATTGGATAGCCTGTCGAGCGGCGCTGGCATCGCGCTGCTGTAGCGCCGCGAAGACCTCTTCGTGATGTTCGATCGCCATCTGTACGGAAAAATGCGCATAGGCCTGCGCAATTAGCGGGCCCGTACGCATCCACAGGCTGCCGATAAACTGCGTCAACAGCGGCATACGCGCCGCCTGCGCCAGGAACAGGTGAAATTCGCTATTTAACCGCAGCGCTTCGCGTAGATTTTTCTCGTCAATCGCCAGACGATTCTGGCGAATATTCTCTTCAATCTGCTCCAGCATCTTCGGCGTAATGTGTGCAGCAGCCTGCTCGGCTCCCGTGCCTTCCAGCGCCAGCCGCAATGTGCGGATCTCAATAAACTGGGTCTCGGTCAATTGAGGAACGCGAATATCGCGTGGCGTCTTGAGCACCAGCGCCTGTTCTTTCGCCAGTTGCAGGATCGCGTCTCGTACTGGCGTGACGCTGGTACCAACCTGTGCGGCAAGCTCCCGTATTCTCAGGCGATCGTCCGGTTTGAGTTGGCCGGTAATTAACGCCTCACGCAGCATGGTATAAACGCTGGAGCCCAGATAGCTGTGATTGATCTGACCAATTGGATAATTCACTGTTCCCCCAGAGAGAAGCGCTGCGCAACGTAATGAGATAGAGATGTGGGGTGATACCGCAACGACCCGCGGCGATGAGGCGTTAATATACAATATGATGCATCAACGACGCTATGGGGCGTGAGATATCGCACGGGTGAAGAATCGACAGGAAAAGGTCATGAAATACGCAGCATTGTATGACGAAGTGTAACCAACCTAAAATTATTGGTTAAGGAAACATTTTATCGCGACTTAACGCAAACCGATTGTCATAAAATTATATATTACCTGACATATTGAGCTTGGTAATTAACGGTTCTACTATGCCGAAAAAATTATTATCATCAGGGATGAAGCCATGCGTGGTTTTTTCAGGCTGATTGTTATCATGCCTGCGCTATTTTCTTATACCGTATTTTCCGCGCCGCTTAATCCGGCAGACAGAAATGACATTCAGCAGCGGCAGGCGGAGGTAATTGATCAGTCTCGGCAACAGCGCGATGAATTATTGCAGTTAAATCAACCTCAAACGACGATAAATCCAACGAGCGGAAGCGATGCCGGACACTGTTTTTTCATTAAAGATATTAATTATCACAATAGTTCTCTGCTGCGTGAAAAAGATAAAAATAAGTTAAATAAAGATTATATTAATCGTTGTCTTAATGTTAACGATATAAATCAGCTGATTCATGACGTCAGTAATTGGTATATCGAGCGGGGCTATATCACTAGCCGAGCCTTTATTGCTGAGCAAGATCTTTCTGGCAGCGTATTGCAGATCGATATTCTGGAAGGCCGTCTCGAATCTATTAATATGAATAATCAATCGACGTGGGCATTAAAACAGGTTTTTCCGGGGTTGGAAGGTGACATTCTCAATCTCCGGGATATTGAGCAGGGCATGGAACAGCTCAACCGCATGCCGACGCAGCAGGTAAGCATCGAAATTCAGCCCGGCAGCCAGCCCGGCTATTCCATCGTGAACCTTACCAGTAAAAAGCAAATTCCGCTGACAGCAAATATCGGTTTTGATAATAGCGGACAGAAAAGTACCGGAGAACGGCAGCTCAGCGGCGGCCTGTGGGCGGATAACGTGCTGGGGCTGGCCGACCAGTGGTTTGTCAACGGCGGGCACAGCAGCGAGTTTCGCGATAGTCGCAATGTCGATAGCTTACAGGCGGGCGTGTCGCTGCCCTATGGTTACTGGACGCTCAGCTACGACTACTCCCAAAGCCGTTATCGCAACGATTTCATCAACCGGGATTTTGTCTGGCATTCAACCGGCGACAGCCAGACGCACCGCGCCACGCTGTCACGCGTGGTGTTTCGCAACGGCGACATGAAAACCAGCCTCTCGGCGGGCCTGTCGCACCGTATCGGAAAGAACTACCTCAACGATGTCCTGCTGCAATCCAGCAGCCGTAAACTCAGCAGCGCGATTATCGGCATCAACCACAGCCAGAAACTGTGGGGCGGGCTGGCGACGCTCAACCCGGCTTACAGCAGAGGAACGCGCTGGTTCGGCGCGGAAAGCGATGAAGGGAAATCTGATGATGCGCTGCGCGCCGAATTTAACAAGGTGACGCTGGCGGCTAGTTATTACTACCCGATTGCTGACAACCTTCATTACCTCACCAACGTCTACGGCCAGTATTCACCGCAGCGCCTGTATGGCAATGAACAGGTAACGCTGGGCGGGGAAACCTCTGTGCGTGGTTTCAAAGAGCAGTATCTCTCAGGTAATCGCGGTGGCTACTGGCGCAACGAAGTCAACTGGCGGGCGGCGCAGTTGCCGCAGTTGGGCAGCGTCACCCTGACGGCGGCGGTGGACGGCGGGCACCTCTTCTCGCATCAGGCCGAAAGCGAATCGGCGGGTACGCTGTGGGGCGCGGCGGTAGGCGTGGGTGTCGCAAACCAATATCTATCACAACAAATCACGGTTGGCTGGCCGTTGGCACATCCCGACTGGCTACAACCGGATAGTGCCGTGGTGTATTACCGCGTTGGGCTTTCTTTTTAATATTCTTTTTCAATTAGTTGTTTTCAATTTTCGTTGTTTATTGTGAGTCGTTAAGACCGGGGATCAGGGATGAAACCAGTAAAAACCACACAGCGCCTGCTGGCGTATACGCTGATCCATCTGATTGCGTTTCAGCCGCTGCTGCCGGCGATGGCCGCGGGCGTGCAGGTCGCGACGGGCAATACCGCGCTGGATCAGGCCGGCAACGGCGTACCAGTCATTAATATCGCCACGCCAAACAGCGCGGGGATCTCCCACAACCAGTACCGCGATTTTAACGTCGACAAACCCGGCCTGATCCTGAATAACGGCACGGAACAGCTCAATCCGACCCAGCTTGGTGGGTTGATTCAAAATAACCCCAATCTGAAAGGCAAAGCCGCCGACGCCATTATCAACGAAGTGGTCTCCACCAACCGCAGTACGCTGGCGGGCTACCTGGAAGTCGGTGGTAAGCAGGCCAGCGTGATTGTTGCCAACCCGAACGGCATTACCTGCGACGGCTGCGGCTTTATCAACACCCCGCAGGTGACGCTGACCACCGGAAAACCACAGCTGGATGCGCAGGGGAACCTGCAACATATCGACGTGAAGCGCGGCGATATCACGCTGACCGGGCAGGGGCTGGATGCGAGCAAGAGCGACTACCTCAGCCTGATAGCCCGCACCGCGCAGATTGATGCCGGGCTGAATGCCAACGATACCCGGATTGTGCTGGGGGCTAATCAGGTTGACGCGACGGGCAAGGTGACGGCACAGGCGGCGGACAGCGGCGTGGCTGGCAGTAATGTGAAA
The DNA here is from genome assembly GCF_009931295.1 of Pectobacterium odoriferum. Taxonomy (NCBI): domain Bacteria; kingdom Pseudomonadati; phylum Pseudomonadota; class Gammaproteobacteria; order Enterobacterales; family Pectobacteriaceae; genus Pectobacterium; species Pectobacterium odoriferum. Next base: position 2,350,888 of record NZ_CP034938.1, read on the forward strand.
GTCGCGCTGGATACGGGCGCGCTGGGTGGCATGTACACCAACCGCATCAAGCTGGTGTCCAGTGATAAAGGCGTGGGCGTTAACGTCGGCAATCTGAGCGCGCGCAGCGGCGATATCACGCTGTCGGCGAACGGTAAACTCAGCCTCGGCGATGCGGTGGCGCAGGGCGCTATTCAGGCCGACGCAGACGCACTGGCGCTGCAGGGCAAACAGCAGGCGGGCGACGCCCTGACCCTGAAAGCCAGACAGGATATCACGCTGCAAGACGCGACGCTGCGTGCTGGACAAAATATCGAGCTGGCATCGGGTGGCGGGCTGAAAGCGCAAAACAGCGTCATCAGTGCTGGCGTCGATGCGCAGGGCAAGGTCAAGTCAGCGAATCAATTATCGATAAAGAGTGACGGCGTCACGCTTGCGGCTACCCAGCTTGCCGCCGGCAAAATGACGATCGATGCAGGGCAATCGCTGCAGCAGGATGCGCAAAGCGGCCTCAGGGCGGAGTCGGTGCTTGAGATGCGTGGGGACACCGTGTCGCTGGCAGGCAGCGCGGGCGCTGAAGCGGTGCGGCTGGAGGCGACTACCCTTAACGGCACCGGCAGTGCGCAATTTCAGGCGAAGAACAATGCCACCGTGCGCGTCACACAGCAGGGCGACTGGCAGGGCAACCTGACCGCCGGTAATGCGCTGGTCGTTGACGGCGGACGTCTGGTACAGCGCGGCACGCTGGCAGGGAAGAGCCTCACGCTGACGCTGGATGCGCTGGACAACCGCGGCGATATTGCCGCGCTGCAGGGGCTGACGTTCAGCGGCAACGCGTTGACGAACAGCGGCACGCTGGCGGCGGCCGAACGGTTGACGGTTAACGCGCAGCGTCTGGACAACAGCGGATTACTCAGCGCCCGTAACGAGGTGAAACTGGAACTGCAAACGGTGCTGAACAATCAGGGCAACATTCTGACGGATAATCAGCTGTTTCTGCTGGCCGACCACCTCACCAACGGCGGCACATTGAAGGCCACGGCGCTGACTGCGCAGGCCACCCAGTTCACCAATCAGGGCGACGTCACGGCAAACGCACTTGACCTGACCAGCCAGACGATCGAAAACCACGGCACGCTCAACGCACAACAGATGCTGGCGCTGCACGGTGGCAGTCTGGTGAACCGTGGCACGCTCAGCGCGGGTGAAAAACTGGCGCTGACGCTGGGTGGCACGCTGGATAACCGCGGCCTGATGCAGTCCGGTCACATCCTGCAGGTTACCGCTGACCGTCTCAGCAATGACGGTACGATTACAGCCCCCGCCTTACAGCTGCATACTGGCACGCTCGCCAATCAGGGCACATTGCAGGCCGATAACGCGCTGCAGCTTGATGCCACACGTTCACTGACGCAATCCGCTCGCGGCACGCTGCTGGCGGGCACCGACCTGACGGTGAACGCGGGGCAGGTGGAGACCGATGGCGCGATTCAGGCGCAGCAGTTCCTGTTGAATGCTGAGCGCTGGCTTAACGCGGGCAAGACTAGTATTACCGGCGACGGACAAATTACCGCTACGCAACTGGACAACCGCGGCAGCCTGCTGGCCACCGGAAACTGGACGATTAACAGCGATGTCGCCAGCAATGCCGGGGCGTTGCAGGGCCATGCACTGGCTATTCAGGCGACGACCCTCACCAGCAGCGGGCAGGCACAGGCGCTTGGCGCGGTGAACCTGACTGTCGCCGATACCTTTACCAATAGCGGCGACTGGCTCAGCGGGGAGGCGCTGCGCCTTCAGGCCACGAAGGCCGAGAACCGGGGATCGTTGCAGGCGTTAACCCTGACGGCAGACGGTGAGTCACTCAACAACAGCGGCACGATGAGCGGTATCAATAACCTGTCGCTCTTCTTAACTGGCAGTCTGGATAACGCTGGTACGCTGCAAGGTAACCAGCTCCGTGCGGAAGCGGCACAACTCGACAATCAGGGCACGCTTCACGGCACCGATGCGCTGACGCTGGCGATAACCGGCAACCTGTCGAATCAGGGGGAACTGCTGAGCGAGGGCGACAGCACCACATCGGCACACCAGTTTGATAATCAGGGCACCTTGCAGGCGAAAAATGTCGCGCTGCAGGTGAATGAACTGGATAACGCGGGGAAAATCCTCGGTGTGTCCTCGCTGGTGCTGACGGCCACAAACGGGCTTACCAACCAGCAAGCGGGTAAACTGCTGTCTCAGGGCGTAGCGACGTTAACGGCGGCGGATGCCGTCAATGCCGGCGAATGGCAGGCGAAAGCTCTGACGCTGGCGGCAGAGAATCTGACCAATGACGGGCAGATCCAGGGGGATGAGTCCTTATCTCTGACGCTGCCCACCACTGACGGCAAAGGCACATTGGTTAACCGTGGCACCGTGACTACAGGCGGAGACGCCACGTTGTTCGCACGTCTGATGGATAACCAGGGCACGCTGTCCAGCCTGGGGCGCACTGAACTGACTGGCTCGTCGCTGATTAACGACGGGCGAGTGGTCGCGGCGACAGGACTGTCGCTGCGTGGCGACTATCAGGGCCGCGGCCTGCTGAATACGGCGGGTACGCTGACGCTGCACGGCGACACGCTGGTGAATCACGGGCACTGGGAAAGCCGGGCGCTGTCCCTGCAAGGCCTGACGTTGACCAATCAGGGGACGGTGCTGGGCAATACGGTTGCACTGTCTCTGGATCAACTGACAAACCACGGCGACATCACTGGTGTCGATACGTTAACGCTGTCGCTCAGCGACAACCTTTACAATACTGGTGCGTTGCGTAGTCGTGCGCTGGGTGTCACGGCAACCGATCTCGATAACCGAGGGGGCATCGTCGGGACGGACGCTTTGCAGCTCACGCTCACTGGTCAGTTGGAGAATGCGGGGGGATCAGCGCCAGCAACACGCTGGCGGTGACGGCTGGCGACGTCAACCAGCGCGAGAAGGGCACGCTGGAGGGGAAAACCGTCACGCTGGACGCCGCATCACTGGTCAATCAGGGCAAGATGCTGGGTGTGGATGCGCTGACGCTCGCCATCGTGGGCACGGTCACGAACAGGGGTAATGTGCTGACGCAGGGCAACGGCATGGTTACTGCCCGGCAGGTGGACAATAGCGGTCTGGTGCAGGCCGGGTCCCTCTTGCTTGACGCGGATGAGGTCACCAACGCTGGGCAACTGCTGGGAATTGACGCGCTGTTCATAACCGCACAAAACGGGTTTAACAATCAACAAAGTGGGAAACTGTTTACGCAGGGCGCGGCGGTGTTACAGGCTGCTCGGGCAGAGAACCACGGCGAGTGGCAGGCAGATAACCTGACGCTGCAGACGGCCAGTTTCACCAACGTGGGACGGGTTCAGGCCGAAGGCGATATCGACATCACGGTCGCGCCTGCGAGCGCTGCGCGCCAGCACGCATTCCTGCCGATGGCTCTGTCGCTGGCGGCAGATATTCAGCAACTCAACGCGTCATCCTCACGCCAGAGTGGCGGAGCAACAGACGGTGTACTGGACAACCGCGGCACACTGGTGTCTGGAGGCGACACGCAGCTGCGCGCGACGCAGATAACCCATCAGGGCTCACTCGCCAGTAACGGCGCGGCAACCCTTATCGGCGAGACGGTGGAGAATGCCGGAACCGTGCTGGCCGTCACCTCGCTGTCACTGGCGGGCAATTATCAGGGCAGCGGGACGCTGCAGACGGACGGGGCGCTGGACTGGTCTGGTGCGACGCTCACCAACCGCGGGCGCTGGCAGGCGAACGCTATCCAACTGCAAGGGCACGCGCTGGATAATCAGGGCACGCTGCTGGGGCAGCGGACAGCGATTACGGCCGATACCCTGTTTAACGGCGGTGAGATTGCCGGCATTGATGCACTGCAACTGACCGTTGCTGACCGCCTGACCAATCATGGCCAGCTTTATGGGGCGACGCTGGGGCTGTCAGCGACTGACCTGTTCAATCAGGGCGAGGTCTCCGGTGACGCGCTGCACCTGACGCTGCAGGAGACGGTGCGCAATAGCGGCCTGATGAGCGGCAGTCAGCGGGTGCAGCTTGAGGCGAGTCAGGTCGAACAATTAGGTTCGCTCGAAAGCCGCCAACTACATGTGCAGGCGGGTGCGTTGGACAATCAGGGCACGATGCTGGGCGCGGATGCGCTGACGCTGGCGATCCATACCACGGCGCGTAACAGCGGAAAATGGCTGAGTCAGGGCGACAGCACGCTGACCGCCAACCGACTGGAAAACCGTGGACAATGGCAGGCGAAGACACTGACGCTGACGGCGGATGACGTCGAGAATGCCGGCCAACTGCTGGGACTGTCGGCGCTGACGCTGACGGCGAAAAATACGCTGAGCAATGCGCAAACCGGCAAACTGCTCACGCAGGGCATGGCGGTGCTGAACGCGACCGAGGTGAGCAACGAGGGAGAGTGGCAGGCGGACAGCCTGACACTGGACGCACAGCAACTGACCAACGTCGGCCATATTCAGGGCGATACCTCGCTGAAGGCGACGCTGGCAAACGGCGAATTACACAATAAGGGCACGCTGTGGAGCAAGCTCGGCACTGTTGCTGCCCGTACGCTGACTAACGAAGGCACCCTCACCGGCGTTGACGGTCTTCAACTGACGCTGGATGACGCATTAACCAACCAGGGCACGCTGAACAGCTATCAACTGACTGCACAGGCCGACAGACTGGATAACAGTGGGAAAATCAACGGCCTCGACCGCCTTGAACTGACAACCGATAATAGCCTCACCAACCGTGGCACGCTGTACGGGGCGGCGGTGGAGCTGAACGCCAGCGACCTGACCAACCACGGCACGCTCACCGGCGTCGACAGTCTGAATCTACATCTGAATGGGACGCTGAATAATACGCATAACATCAGCAGTAATGCGCTGACGCTCAAGGCCAATGACGTCGTCAACCACGGCACCCTGACGGGCGTGAACGGGCTGACGCTGGATCTCGGCAATCATCTTGATAATCAGGGCGCGCTGAACAGCCAGGCACTGGCCATTACCGCCAACGCCGTGACCAACGGCGGTCAACTGAACGGCACGCGCGACCTGCAGCTGACGCTGGACGGCACCCTGACCAACACCGGTGACCTTACCAGCCAACGAGCAGGCATCACCGCGGCGGACGTGCTCAACCACGGTCAGATGTTGGGCTCGGACGATCTGCAACTGAATGTGCGTAATAAACTGGATAACCGCGGGCTTATCAGCGGCAGCACCACGCTGGGCGTGGTGGCGAACCATATCGACCAGCAGGGCACGCTGGAAGCGCGGGCGCTGAAGGTGGACGCGCAGACGCTGGATAATCAGGGCAAAATGCTGGGCGTGGATGCACTGACGTTGGCAATTGCGGGGACGGCCCGCAATCAGGGCAAATGGCTGAGTCAGGGCACCAGCACGCTGACGGCAGATCAGGTTGAGAATCACGGGCAGTGGCAGGCGGGCGACATCACGCTGCAGGCGGCTGACCTGACCAACCGTGGACAGATTTTTGGTCTCACTGCGTTGTCGCTGAGCGCCGCCAACAGCCTGACGAATCAGCAAAATGGGAAACTCCTGTCGCAGGGTATTGCGGTATTGCGTGCGGCGACGGTGGCAAACGACGGCGATGCGCAGGCAGACCGCCTGACGTTTGAGGCGCAGCAGCTGACCAACCGCGGGCGGATGCAGGGGGACCACGGGTTAGCCATCGCGCTGGACCGCGCTAATCCGGCCAGCCGGTTAACCAATCAGGGCACGTTACTCTCCGGCGGCGACAGCTGGCTGAGCGCCAGCCTGCTCGACAATCAGGGCACCGTGTCCGGCGTGGGTAAGCTGACGCTCGACAGTGGTGCGATAAACAATGCGGGCAGCGTGATTGCTGACGGGACGCTGACGCTTGACGGCGACTATCAGGGCACGGGCCTGCTGCATACTGCCGATACCCTGACGTTACGCGGCAACCAGTTGCGCAATAACGGACGCTGGGAAAGTCGGGCGCTGGTGCTGAACGGCGGTGCGTTCGACAACACCGGCACGGTCATCGGTGAGCGCGGCATCACGCTGGAACTGCGTGACGGCCTGACAGTCGGCGGCACCGGCCAACTACTGACTAACGGTGAGTTATCAGCACGGGCGGGAGCGGTCACGAACGACGGGTTCTGGCAGGGCAACACGCTGGCGCTGACGGCGGATGACGTCGGGAATGCCGGACGGCTACTGGGACTGTCGGCGCTGACGCTGACGGCGAAAAATACGCTGAGCAATGCGCAAACCGGCAAACTGCTCACGCAGGGCATGGCGGTGCTGAACGCGACCGAGGTGAGCAACGAGGGCGAGTGGCAGGCGGACAGCCTGACGCTGGACGCACAGCAACTGACCAACGTCGGCCATATTCAGGGCGATACCTCGCTGAAGGCGACGCTGGCAAACGGCGAATTACACAATAAGGGCACGCTGTGGAGCAAGCTCGGCACTATTGCTGCCCGTACGCTGACTAACGAAGGCACCCTCACCGGCGTTGACGGTCTTCAACTGACGCTGGATGACGCGTTAACCAATCAGGGCACGCTGAACAGCTATCAACTGACCGCACAGGCCGACAGACTGGACAACAGCGGGAAAATCAACGGCCTCGACCAACTGGACATTACAGTAAACGAGAGCCTCGACAATGCTGGTACGCTGTACGGGGCGGCGGTGACGCTGAACGCCAGCGATCTGACCAACCACGGCACGATCACCGGCGTCGGCAGCCTGAATCTACATCTGAACGGTGCGCTGAATAATACGCGTGACATCAGCAGTAACGCGCTGACGCTCAAGGCCAGGGACGTATTCAACTATGGCACCCTGACGGGCGTGAACGGGTTGACGCTGGATCTCGGCAATCATCTTGATAATCAGGGCGCGCTGAACAGCCAGGCGCTTGCCATTGCCGCCCGCGATGTGACCAACGACGGTCAACTGAACGGCACACGCGACCTGCAACTGACGCTGGACGGCACCCTAACCAACACCGGTGACCTTACCAGCCAACGAGCAGGCATCACCGCGGCGGACGTGCTCAACCACGGTCAGATGCTGGGCTCGGACGATCTGCAACTGAATGTGCGTAATAAACTGGATAACCGCGGGCTTATCAGCGGCAGCACCACGCTGGGCGTGGTGGCGAACCATATCGACCAGCAGGGCACGCTGGAAGCGCGGGCGCTGAAGGTGGACGCGCAGACGCTGGATAATCAGGGGAAAATGCTTGGTGTCGATGCGTTGACGCTGGCGATTGCGGGGACGGCACGCAATCAGGGTCAGTGGCTGAGCCAGGGCACCAGCACGCTGACGGCGGGTCAGGTGGATAATCACGGGCAGTGGCAGGCGGGCGACATCACGCTGCAGGCGGCTGACCTGACCAATAGTGGGCAGATTTTTGGTCTCAACGCCCTGTCATTGACTGCCATCCACGACCTGAACAACCAGCAGAATGGGAAACTCCTGTCGCAGGGACTGGCGGTTTTACGCGCGGCGACGGCGGCAAACGACGGCGATGCGCAGGCAGACCGCCTGACGTTTGAGGCGCAGCAGCTGACCAACCGCGGGCGGATGCAGGGGGACCACGGGTTAGCCATCGCGCTGGACCGCGCTAATCCGGCCAGCCGGTTAACCAATCAGGGCACGTTACTCTCCGGCGGCGACAGCTGGCTGAGCGCCAGCCTGCTCGACAATCAGGGCACCGTGTCCGGCGTGGGTAAGCTGACGCTCGACAGTGGTGCGATAAACAACGCGGGAAATATTATTGCCGACGGCGCGCTGACGCTTGACGGCGACTATCAGGGCACGGGCCTGCTGCATACTGCCGATACGCTGACGCTGCGCGGCAACCAACTGCGCAATAGCGGACGCTGGGAAAGCCGTGCGCTAGTGCTGAACGGCGGTGCGTTCGACAACACCGGCACGGTTATCGGTGAGCGTGGCATCACACTGGAACTGCGCGATGGCCTGACGGTTGGCGGCACCGGTCAACTGCTGACCAACGGTGCTCTGCAGACGCAGGCTGGTGATGTCACTAACGACGGGTTCTGGCAGGGCAATACGCTGGCGCTGACGGCGAACAACCTGACAAACGGCGGGTCGCTGCTCGGTCAGGACGGGCTGCGTCTTGATTTACTGAACGCCTATCAGGGAAGCGCCCTGTCTCGTTTGCTGAGCGACGGCGACGCCGTTATCACGGCCGACCACCTGAGCCAGAGCGGTGAGATAGTCGCGGGCACGCTGAGCCTGACCACCGGCACGTTGGATAATGGCGGGCGCGTGCTGGGCAGCAACGGCCTGACGGTCACAAACCGGGATGAACTGATTAACCGTGCCGGGGCGGAACTGCTGACCAACGGCGCTGGCCGTCTCGACAGCGGCATGCTGAGCAACGCCGGGGCATTACAGGCCGGTGACCTGCAACTGCGCGCCCGCGAGATGGAGAATCAGGGCCGCATTCAGGGCACCGACGCGCTGCGCCTGCTCGACGTGCTGCGCTATGTCGGCGATAAAAGCAGCCAGTTGCTCAGCAAAGGGGCGGCCACGCTCCAGGCTAAACAGGCAGATAACGCCGGTTTATGGCAGGCGGGTACGCTGACGCTGAACGGCGATACGTTCAGCAATAGCGGTACCGTCGCGGGGCTGAACAGCCTGTCGCTCAACGGCGACCAGTTACGTAATCAGGGTGAGCTGTTCTCACAGGGCGCGGTGACGTTGACCGGCGCGACGCTGGAGAACGGCGGCACGCTGACGGGTGTCGGCGGCTTTACGCTGAATCTCACTGACCGCGTCGATAACCTGGCGACGGGGCGGTTGCTCAGCGGTGGTGTGGGCGAACTCACGACCGGCGCGCTGAGTAATCAGGGGCTGTGGCAATCGGACGAGTTACGGCTGACCGCCCGCGATCTCGATCAGCAGGGCAATCTGCTGGGCGTCCAACGCGGGACGCTGCAGCTGACCGGTGCCTATCAGGGCGCGCAGGGCAGCCAACTGGTTAGCGGCGGTCAACTGAACCTGACGGCGCATGACATCACTAACCGTGGACAGATGCAGGGCCGCACGTTGACGCTGGGTGCCGATGAACTCACTAATCACGGTACTTTGCGTGGCGATAGTGCGCTTAACACCACCGTCGCCGGCCAGTTCAGCAATGCTGCGCAGGCGCGTTTAAGCAGTGATGGCTCGCTGAGCGTGCAGGCGGCCGCGTTGAATAATCAGGGCGACATCAACGCCGCGACCACTACGCTGACGGGGAGCATCATCACCAACGGCGGTACGGTACAGGGCACCGCCGCGCTGCAACTGGATGGAAAAGAGAAGATTGTCAACCAGCAGGCGGGGCAGTTGCTGTCTGACGGCACCACCACGCTGAACGCGGCGGCGGTAGATAACCACGGCTGGCTGCAGGGGCGCGGGCTGGCCGTCAACACGGCGCAGTTTACCCAGCAGGGTAGCCTGATGGTGCAAGATAAGCTGACGCTGAAAATTCCGCAGTGGGTGAATCACGGGCTGGTGCAGGCGGGTGAACTGGAGATTATCGCCGACGAGCTGGACAACCACGGTACGCTGCTGGGTCTGACACAGCTGGCGCTGCAGACGCAGCGCCTGATTAACCGTCAGGGGGCGAAGCTCTACAGCGCGCAGGATCTGCGCCTGAAAACCCAGGAACTGCAACAGGACGGGCAACTGGTGGCGTTGGGCAACCTGAGCGCTGAACTCACCGGGCCGCTGACCTTCACGCAAACCATGGCCGCTGGGCAACAGCTGGCGCTGAACGTGGCGGGCGACCTCGACCAGCGGGGCACCCTGCAGGGTCAATCCGTCCAGTTGACCAGTACCGGCACGCTGACCAATCAGGGTCGCATTCTGGCAGGCGGCGGAGACTCGCGGATCAGCGCAAAAGACATTGTACAGGCAGAAGCAGGTAGCGTTCAGACCGGCGGTAATCTGGCACTGGTGAGCGATAACACGCTGAATAACAAAGGGCTGATAGGCACCACCGGTGACCTGCTGGTGCAGGCCGGCGGTGTGTTACACAACAGCAGCATGCTGTATGCGGGCGGCAATATGCGCCTGCTGTCGGATTCCCTGACCAACGTGTTCGGCACCATTCTGGCAGGCAACAGCCTGTGGGTGCAACGTGATGCACAGGGTAACGCCAGCACCTCGCTGCTCAACAGCAGCGGCACCATTGAAACCCAAGCCGGCGATATCACCATTAACACCGGCACGCTGACCAATCAGCGTGAGGGATTTGTAGTTACGGAGAGTGAATTGACGGCCGAATCTGTGCCTGATTGGGCGGGGAAAACAGATGCTTATATTCCCATTGAGTGGTTTAACAAAGAAGACTATGGCGTTTATGTGAGTAGGGTGGGGGAAACCCTCCCTGGTTCTCAATACTGGTTTATGTATGCGCCCTATGAACATTTAGAATATATAAAAGTAGCAACCCAGAGCAAAAAAGAAAAAGTAGTCTCTCAAGGTAGAGAAGGAGAGCTAAAAGCTGTTGGTAACATATCACTCGTCACTCAAAATTTAATTAACAATGCATCTCAGATAGTTGCAAATAACGATATTTCTATTAAAGGAGAAATATTAAATAACACTTCATATTATACTGGTTCATTAAATGAATATCTTACTTATAGATATTATGACGCCATATATGTAGAAAGGGGGATCAACCCTGGCCCCGTTGCTTTTCCGACTGGCGATAATGATGTGGCGAGCGGAAAATACAGATATGCGGTGGATATATCAGGCAATACAATATGGTACATCCTAGTCGGCACCCCAACCACCGAAAAAACCGTTGGCGAAAGCTATAACGCGTTAATTCAGGCGGGCGGCACCATTACCGCCGACATTAAACAAGATCTCAGTAATACCACGTTGCAACCGGGCAGTGGCGGGTTTATGCCTGCGTCCACCAAACCAGTGCTGGATGCCATCACCACGCTGTCACCCTTGCAGAAGCAGACCACGCGCCAGTTGGCCAGTCAGGATTCGTCGTTTAATACCGGTGCGGTAGACGTCACCAAAACGAACAGCGGACAGGCTGCACTGTCAGGCAATGCCGCAGGCGTGGCGGCGACGGGCAAAGCGGTGACGCTGACGCAGCAAGCGGGCACCGGACTGCAAGCGGGCGCACAGGCTGACAACATCACCGCGGTCATTGCGGCTCCGAATACCACCGGGCCGCTGGCGCTGAATACTGGCGACGCCGTGGTGTTATCGCCTTCGACTTCCGGTCACGTGAACAATCCCGCTGCGGTCACACTGACGCCGCAGGCGGGCACCGCGCTGCAAGCGGGCGCACAGGCGGGCAACATCAGCGCGGTAATCGCGTCACCGAATACCAGCGGGTCGCTGACGCTCAATACCGGCGACCCAGTGGTGCTACAGCCTTCTACCTCCGGTCACGTCAGCAACCCCGATGCCGTTGCGCTGACGTCGACAGGCCAACGGCCTGATGCTGGGAATAGCCTGACGCCGGTTAACGTGGACAACGCCGCGGCGGGCGTCACGATAGCGGGCACGGTGGATGCGCCTGCTGCGTTGGCCACACCGGGCATGGCGGCGATTGACGCACCGAAGCCGACGGTCAGTGCAGACACTCTGCCGGGCGGCGCTACGCCTTCTGCGCCACAACCTCTCTCTGCCGCCGCGCTGCTGAGCGCCATCGGTAACGGGCTGCAAAACCTGAGCACCAACCCGCTTGCCGATTATCCGCTGCCGACGGGCAATAACGGGCTGCTGGTTGTTGACCCGAATGCGGACAGCCGCTACCTAATCCACACCAACCCCAAACTGGAACAGCTGGGGCAGGTGGATAACGCACTGTTCAGCGATCTGCAGACGCTGCTGGGGCAGCAACCGTCCACGGTGGTGCCGGTCGAGACGCGTTCACAGTGGACGCAGGCCGACCGCGTGCTGGGGTCGTCCTATCTGCTGGACAAGCTGGGACTGGATGCAGACCACGATTACCGCTTCCTCGGGGATGCGGAGTTTGATACCCGCTACATCAGCCAGGCGGTGCTGAAACAGAGCGGGCAGCGTCACCTGAACGGCACCGGCTCCGATTTGGCACAGATGCAAATGCTGCTGGATAACGCGGCCGCGGCGCAGAAAGGCATGAGCCTGCAACTGGGCGTCAGCCTGACGCCAGATCAGGTGGCAAATCTCAGCCAGAGTCTGGTCTGGTGGGAAAATATCGAGGTCAACGGGCAGACCGTACTGGCACCGAAGCTGTATCTGGCGCAGGCGGATAAAAGCAACCTGCAGGGCAGCGCGATTGTCGCGAACAAGGTTGAGCTGAACGCGGGCGGCAGCGTCACCAACAGCGGTACGCTCAAGGCCGTTGAATTGCTGGCGATCGCCAGCGGCGACAAGATTGATAACCACGAAGGCGGCTTGATCAAATCAGACGGCGGCCTGAATCTGGTGGCGCTCAACAATATCACCAACAGCGGCAGCCGGATTGAAGGCAACACGCTGCAGCTCGCCAGCATCAACGGCGATATCATCAACCGAACCGAAAGCCGCAACTTCCAGACCGCACAGCCGACGGCTTCACGCAGCGGCACCGGATCGCTGGTCTTCACTGAACTGGGCAAAACCGCCGAGATCGTCGCGGGCAACAGCCTGACGCTCAGCGCGGGCAAGGATATCCGCAACGTGGCGGCTACGCTCAATGCCGGACAGGACATGGCGCTGAACGCCAAAGGCAATGTCGCGATTGAGGCGCTGACGCTGACCAATAACCGCGTGGATATCGGCTGGGGCAGCAGCAATACTTCGCTGAGCACGGCGGTGCAGGGCAGCACTGTTAATGCGGGCGGCGCGCTGAAAGCGGTGGCGGGTCAGGATATTCAGATCGATGCCAGTTCGCTTTCCGGCGGTACGGCGCTGACGCTGGCGGCGGGTAATGATATTCGTCTGACTGCACAGGACACGCTGAAAGAGACGCTGTATCAGGGCGGCAGTACCGCGCAGCGCCGCACGCAGGACGTGGCAAACAGCCAACTCCTGAGCGGGGGCGATCTGAATCTGGTGGCCGGACGGGATGTGCTGTCCGAAGCGGCCAGCCTGAATGCCAAAGGCAATGCGACACTGGCGGCCGGACGCGATCTCAACCTGCTGTCTCAAGAGGAAGAGACCTACAGCGGCAACTGGTGGAACCGTCACGCCGACTGGCAGCAAAACATCACCCAACAGAGTACCGAATTAACGGCGGGCAAGGGCCTGAACCTGCAGGCGGGCAGAGATATCAACCTGCAGGCGGCTCAGGGTGTGGCGAGCGGTGCGGTGACGGCACAGGCGGGCAACGACATCAACCTGCTGTCGGCCACGGAAACGCAGCACACCTTCTTTGAAGAAACGAAGGTCAAGAAAAAGGCCTTCTCGAAGACGGTGACGCATACGCTGCAGGAAACGCTGCAAACCAATGAGAAAGGCAGTTTGCTGTCGGGTGACAGTGTCACGATGGCGGCCAATCAGGATATCAACCTGCAAGGCTCCTCAGTGGTCGGTGACAAACAGGTCACGCTGCTGGCGAATCATGACGTCAACACCGCTGCCAGCGTAGAGAACTACCAGAATTATGAAGAGCACAGCAAGAAAAAAAGCGGCCTGTTTAGCGGCGGCGGCATTGGTTTTACCATCGGTTCAACCTCGACCAGCCAGAAACTGCGCGATCAGGCGGCGACACAAAGTCAAAGCATCAGCACCCTTGGCAGCACGACCGATTCGGTGACGGTGAAGGCTGGGAACGATGTCACGATCAGCGGCACCGATATGGTGGCCGGAAAAGACATCTTCCTGCAAGGCAACAACGTCACCCTCGATCCGGGCTATGACACGCGCAAACAGCAGCAGGAGTTTGAGCAGAAAAGCGCGGGTCTGACCGTAGCGCTGTCTGGCGTGGTGGGTTCGGCGCTCAACAGTGCGGTGCAGAGCATTCAGGCGGCGAAAAGTGAAAGTGATGGCCGACTGGCGCTGCTGCAGGGCATGAAGGCCGGGCTGTCTGGGTATCAGGCCTATCAGGGCAGCCAGTCCGAGCTGAACAACAAGGGGGAAGCGTCTTTTGTTGGCGTCAGTATTTCTCTCGGGGCGCAAAACTCACGCTCCAGCCAGACCAGCGAGCAGAAACAGAGCTTTGGTTCGACGCTGAATGCGGCGGGTGATATTGGCATCGAATCGCGTACCGGGGATATCACAGTCGCAGGCAGCCAGCTTAAGGCGGGCGGCGACGTCATGATGAACGCGGCGCAGGATATTCACCTGCTCTCAGCCCGTAACAGCGAGGAGATCAGCGGTAAAAACAGCAGCAGCGGCGGAAATATCGGCATCAGCCTGGGACTGAGTAACGGGAGTGCGGGGCTCAGCATTTTCGCCAACGTTAATGCGGCGAAAGGGCGGGAAACCGGTACAGGCAATAGCTGGTCAGAAACGACGGTGGATGCGGGTAACCACGTCACGCTGAAAAGCGAACGTGATACGCGACTGATTGGCGCGCAGGTGAACGGCGAGCGCATTGATGTCGATACCGGACGAAATCTGCTGCTGCAAAGTCAGCAGGATAGCGACCGGTATGATTCTAAACAGGTTAGTGGCTCAGCGGGCGGTAGTTTTACCTGGGGCGGCGGGGGCGGTAGCGGCTATATCAGCCTCAGTAAAGACAAGATGCACAGCAATTATGACAGTGTGCAACAACAGACAGGGCTCTTTGCGGGTAAAGACGGATTTGGTATAAAAACCGGTGAGCATACCCAGCTTGACGCCGCGGTAATTGGCTCCACCGCCAGCGCAGAGAAAAATCGGCTGGAAACGGGGACGCTGGGTTGGAGCGGGCTCAACAACAAAGCCGAATTCAAGGTGGAGCACAGCGGCGCAGGTTTTAGCGCCAGTCCATCGATGAGCGGTAGCCTGCTCTCAACGCTGGCGATGAACGTGCCGTCGGCGCTGATGTCGCTGGGTAACAGCGGTAATGCTGCCAGCACCACCTATGCGGCGGTGAGCGACGGCACCTTGTTGTTGCGGGATACGGCGAAACAGGTGCAGGATATCACCACGCTGAGCCGTGACGTTGAGCACGCGAACAACGCGCTCAGCCCGATCTTTAACAAAGAGAAAGAGCAGAAACGCCTGAAACAGGCGCAGCTGATTGGTGAAATCGGCGCGCAGGTGATGGATATCGTGCGCACGGAAGGCGAGCTGAAAGCGCAGAAAGCGGCAGAAGCCAAGGGCGACGCCAAAGTCAAACGTCCGCAGGACGGTGATTCGGTCGCGATGTGGGAGGACTATAAAAAGGCGCTGACAGAATCGCCGACCTACAAAGCCGAGATGCAGAAATACGGCACGGGCAGTGACTTCCAGCGAGCGGCACAGGCGGCGACGGCGGCGATTCAGGCACTGGCGGGTGGGGACATCCAGAAAGCGATTGCCAGCGGTGCATCGCCATATCTGGCACAGCTGGTGAAAGATGTCACGATACCGAAGGATGAAAGCAAAATCACGGCGTCGGATATCGCAGCCAACGCGATGGCGCACGCGGTGGTGGGGGCTGTGGTCGCTCAACTGTCGGGTCAGGATGCGGCGGCGGGGGCGATCGGTGCCTCCAGCGGTGAACTGATCGCCCGTGCCATCATGGCCGATCAATACCCCGGCAAGACGGCAAACGACCTGACGGAAGAAGAAAAACAGTCAGTCAGCGCACTTTCCACGCTGGCCTCCGGGCTGGTATCCGGTCTGGCAGGCAACAGCACGGCGTCTGCCGCCAGCGGCGCGCAGTCTGGGCGCAATGCGGTGGAGAATAACTCACTAAGTGGTGATAAGGCGCGTCAGTTAGTAAAAGAAAGTGCGGAATGGTGGAAAGAGCAGATCAGGGAAAAACTGGGGGAGAATACCGCTTCCCAGCTTACAAATGGTCTGGTCAATGTTGCTACTGAAACCGGCGATTTAGCGATGCTTGGCGGCGATACGGCGTTTGATTTGATAGCTGTACTAGCTACCTGTGCTACCGGAGATAGTTACTGTAGTCAGGCACAGAGTGATATGGCTAAAAAAGATGCGGCGGCAGCGAAAGTGCTGAATGGCATCATGAATGGTGATGCGTGGGAAGGCATCAAGACCAATGTTGTGAAAGCCTGGAATGGAGACCAAAAAGCACTCGAGAATTTTGCGGCGGCACTGGGCAGCACACTGGTGCCAGCGAAAGTACTGCCGGGAGGAAAATCAACTGCCACAACTCCTACAGGAAAAGGTACAGTTATTAATGCAACAGATGATGTTGCAGGAATGGCTGGCAATAGGCACCCGTTATTAGATGACGCTCTTCCGCGCAATGGTGATAGGGCTGTCGTCAATCAAGGAACATTACCGACATGTGGTCACAATTCATGCGGCATGGTGTTGGATACAATGGGAAAACCCGTGGATATTGTCAGTTTGATCTCCAATACACCTCCTACTCCTGGTGGAATATCATCATTACAAGTCTCCAATATATTAAAATCGGAAGGGGTTAATGCTGCCGCATGGAGTAACCGAGGCGTTAGCGATTTATCTCGCTATACTGCTAATGGTGCACCTGTTATTGCCCGTATTGCTGATAAAACCGGAGGTAGTGGTTTTTCACACTTCGTTGTTGTAGATGGCGTTACAACACGAAACGGTATATCAGTTGTAGCAATAAGGGATCCTTGGGGGAAGCAATATTTTAGCCCTGTTAGCACATTCGAGAAAAATTTTACAGGGGACGTTGTTGTCCCTAAAAGTTGGCAAAAATGATATTAGAAATTAATTTCCCAGATAATTTGATTACTGGACTGTTATCAGAACAGAAGAACATACCATGCACCATTAAAGTGTCTGATAAGTTCGAAGTCATCTTCTCTACAGTTGTTCCATGCACGGCGGGGATTATGCGTGAATGGGATAGACAACTTTTAGAAGAGCGCGCAATAGCAAGAGCTGGCGGGGTTTATACTCACGATGAACCTGCTTTAATAACGTTAAACAAGAAGACAAAAGATAGTTATGAAGTAGTTGATCTTTATGTTTTCTATAATGATTTTGGATGGTGTCCTGTAATAAAAGATAGAGAGTATGCAGTACCAAATCAATTTTGGGATAGTGATGAAGAAGATCCTGACTATATACCAAAAAAATAATTGAAATCTCCCGGCCACAGTATAGTGGTCGGGATCGTCCTATCAGCCTCAGTCTTACCCAAAATGCCCGTTCCCGCGCTTGTACACTGGCAGATCGCCGATGTCGTTGATTGCCTGACCTTCCCCTGATCTCTTCCCTTTGTTCAGTACCGACGTGAAGATACCACGGCAAAAAGAGTTGCAGGGTTTTGATATTGTCTCTTTTCATCTGGAGCAATCGCCAGAGTGTTCCTACTTATCCTGCAACCATATGGCGCAGGATCTGGAGGTCAATGAACATTGCCTGCTGGCGTCTTTTGATGAGGCGAAAAAACATTTGGAAAGTGGCGTCTTTCACGGCTGTGAGCCGGGGCCATGCAGAATATTTGCGGTGTATTCGGTGCCGGACATGCGATAGTTTAGTATAGATTATATTATGAGAAATCAGTAAGTTAAGGATGGTTACGATATGAATAGGGGATTGGTTCAACAGGCATTCAACGCTTTTTTTGATCGGGCTGCCTGTGCCATGGTGGCTGATTTTGATCTGTTTCAGCGTTATTTATCTGAGTTTCGAGCCTATATCGCCGAGCTTGAACTGGCTTACGATCCTGTCGATCAATGGTCGTTAGGGGAATTGGAAAAAGCGGCGGAATTTTTACAGTATAACCAGCAGTGGATTGCTGGTGCGGAACAAATAAAAGCGCCGTTGCAGCAAGCGTTCGCAATTATTGCGCAGCATCGGGTGTTTTTGGATGGATATGGTCTTCTCCCGGATTATCTTGACGTGATTCCAGAAAATGTATTCTCCGGTTCCGCTCTTCCCTCTGTGTAAAAATAAATTGCAATCATAATATTCTCATTTTGGTATGGTATTAAGTAATATCATTAAAATTGAAATCATTTCATAAGATAAATAATCCCATCCTATATTTTTCTGATATTGCATCTATTTCCACATGAAAGCGTAATCTCATTTTATCCATTCAATATTTTTAACTATATTGTTCGCTTTTTCTTCGTATGTGTTTTTATTTAATCCTGTAAACTCAAGGCTAAATATCCTAATGGAATCGGGGAAATCACCCTCGAACGGGAGATATATCAATGAAGGACCATGCGCTTTCTATTCTGATTTCATTTTTGACGATCTCATCTCGTTGAGCCAATCCTGCGTGTCGCTGGCTTGCGATCCGCTGGTTAGACCGTTGCCGTTTTAACGGCTGATCGTTGTCGTTTGTCGGTACGGGTTTTATTCATTAAGTGAAGGAAATCACAATGCAATACACTGGGAAGTACCTGAAGAAAACAGTGCTGATGCTGGCCATGATGGCCGGGCTCAGCGTCGGGCAAAGTCAGGCGGGCGTCGAAATTGAGACGCGCTCGCTGGATCAAATCTATCAGAGTGCGTTGAGAGAAGGCGGTACGGTTACCGTTTATGCCGGTGGCGATGTGCAGTCACAGCAGGCTGGTTTCAAGCGGGCGTTTGAGACACGTTTTCCCGGCATGAAGCTGAATGTGATTGTCGATTACAGCAAATACCATGATGCCCGTATTGATAACCAACTGGCGACTGGCACCCTGATTCCTGATGTGGTGCAACTGCAAACGGTGCAGAATTTCCCCCGCTGGAAAAAAGAAGGCGTACTGCTGAACTACAAAGCGCGTGGCTGGGACAAAATTTATCCGGAATTTCGTGATGCAGATGGTGCCTGGACCGGTGCCTATGTCATCGCATTCAGTAATCTGGTCAATACCCAGCTTCTGGATGAAAAATCCTGGCCGCGTGAAGTTAATGATTATCTTCGTCCCAACCTGAGAGGCAATTTGATTCTGGCTTATCCGAACGACGACGATGCGGTACTGTTCTGGTACAAGCTGGTCGTGGATAAATACGGCTGGGATTTTGTGAAAAAATTGCAGGAGCAGGATCCCGTCTATGTGCGCGGCACCAACGTGCCCGGTGCTGAAATCGCAACAGGAAAATACAGCGCGACTTTTACCAGTTCCGGTGCGCTTGTGCCAGCAGCCGATGCGGTGACCCGCTTTGTGCTGCCGAAGTCCGATCCTTTTGTCTCCTGGGCGCAACGTGCCGCCATCTTCAAACAGGCGAAACACCCGGAAAGTGCCAAGCTGTACCTGAGCTGGGTGCTGGATCCGCAAACGCAGACTCAGGTCTCGCGTATGTGGTCGGTGCGTACCGACGTTGAGCCGCCAGTAGGTTACAAGCCTATCTGGGAATACCGTAACACTCGTCCGCAGGCATTTGCTGATTTCATGTATGACCGCGGTGCGGTCGAGCGCTTCCGCGCACAGATGAGCCTGTATGTCGGTGAAGCGAAAGGCGAACCCACGCCGGGCTGGCTTGGTGTGAACCCAGAAGTGCCTCTGGTTAACTAGCACTTGAGAACCTTTAACCTATGCTGATCACATTAATAGTGGTCAGCATTGCACTATGTATAAGCATAACATCACACTTTGTTATGGTGCTCTTGTTCTGTGAATGGTAAAGCTGGGGAGGGAATTCCCCCGAAAAAGCAGAGTGTTCATAAGTGGAATTTTCTCGTAATCTGAATACAGGAGATTCTTTATGAAAAGATCCTGCTTTACTGGAGCCAGACCATCACCATTCTCAAGCAGATTGAAGCCAGCACCTATTGATTTTTCGAGAAATTACAGTCAAGGATGAAGTTATTAACTGCTACAGGCCATTTAATTTATTTGATTATCCGCAGAGTATTCAAAGCTATTTACGGTTAATAAATCACTTCACTTAGCAGCCTCATTATAATTGTACCTGAAATTTAGCAAATCTCTTATTGCTCTATTGATTAATGCACAATGTTTGTTAATATCCAGAAGCATTCTCATTTAATCGAAACTAATGTCTCTAGGGATGTTGGTTTTTATTCTTCCGTAAAATAAAAGTGGCTGATACGGGGCTGGGTTTGATTCATGGTTAGCTCATGGCTAAAGGAGATAAATCGAACTTTCAAATGTCCAGCATTAAGAGAATTAAATCAAAATAAATAGATAGCAGTGAAATTATTAATACATTTATCCTTCTGGTAATGCTTAATCATGTTTATGGTGAATGAAATGAGTGAAGGTAATAATCTTATTGACTTAGATTTTGAGTCGGTTAAAAATGCGATTTTTTCGTTAATGAGTAAGACAATAAAGAATACCAAGCAATCTTTGTTGATTGAAGAGCAAGAGAATGTGGATCTTTACGTAACTGATCTGAATTTAAAAGAATCTCTGATATTTACGCAGAGTTCATTTAAAAATTATGCTCATGATTTTAATAATGTTTCTTATTCTAAAGTTTCAAGTTTTCTTCAGTTAATTCGAGTCAACAGTAATTATATATCAATCGGTTTTCAGTATATCGCTGATGACACTAAATTAGCATCATCTATTATAAAGAAAATCAATGATATCTACGAATGCGCTGTCAGCGTTACAGCTGAATTTGACAATGATTACAGTGATATTACGAATTTTTTTTCTGATAACATTCAAAATAGAATATCTGAATTACAAGGTTCTGACGGAATAGAAAAAACAAGGGCGGAGATTAAAAAGTGTCAGGAAAAAATGTCAGAAGATCTTGACAAAATACTAGAGATAAATAAAGACATTGGAAAAAACATTAGTAAGATAGTCGTTAAATATTTGAAAGATGCCGTTATGCCACTTCAGGCAAATAAAAAAATGAAAGATAATAGCGTGGAAAAACGTAATCTTTCCAGAGGGGAGAACGGGCTAAAAAAAGATCCGACAGACGATATAAAAATAATTGCAGATATTGGATCTGATGAGGTCGAGGTTAAAAAGATATTTGATGATATAAATGAGAATATTGTTGAATTAGACAGATTATACCAAACCCTTGCAAAGGAAAATGCAGCCATAGCTATGGCAACAACGATTGAGTTACAGTCAAATGATTTTAATAATTATTATAAAGAGATTCATCCAAAGGCTGAGGATACAGAAAAAGCGTGGTTGGATGTTTACTCTAAGTATAGTGATCTAAAAGATAGTTTGTTAAATATGAGTGAGAGTGATTCTAATGCATTATCTAAATTATGGGCTGATTTAAGTGTTTATGCAAAATATGTCAGTGATCAAATGTATATAAGTAATAACTAAATTAAACAAAAGGATAAATATATGAAAACTCAACACGTTTTACAATACGTTGATATGCGTCAAAGAGCAGATCAGCAGATTAACGATAGCAATAATCAAGTCAGTAGTGCTCTAATTGTAAACGGTTATTGTTTAGCCTTAACCGAGCAGCCTAAATTTGATTTTAGTGCTGATCCTCATTTAAAAAGTTTACAGAAAGGTCTAAATGATAGTTTAGCTGATGCCATCAATCATGCGAATGATTATATAAATAACGTCCAAAATCAATGTTTAGTCACTTTGAACAATCTTTTAGATGTTTTTAACCGCACGGATGAGACGATTAAACTCTATCCCAACTCTATTGCTAGAGAGGATGTTATAGAATCTATAAATAGCATCCATAAAAAATGCGGAGTATATCAGAATCAGTCTGAAGACTATAAAAAGCAATGTGATGATTTCAGAGAAAATATTACCAAATCGTCTGGTGATTTTTCTGGTGCTAACGATAAGGTACAAGCGGCTGTTACGGGAGACAAAGGTGAAATAACCGATTTGAATAATCAGGTCGCCGATCTTGATAAAAGAATTAATGAATTAACTGCTGGATCAGTTCTGAGTGCAATCGGCATCCTTGGTGGTGCAGTCTTGATTTGTGTTGGTGCAGCGACAGAGGTATTTACGGGAGGGGCGGCAACCGCAGCTATTGTTGTAGGTGTGGGAGTGGTGGGGACTAGCATTGCAGGGGAGGCAGCATCAACTATTTCGCTGGTTGACTGCTATAAACAAAAAAATACACTTCTAGCTGAAATCTATAGCTTGAAGCAAGAAAGCTCCCAAGCCACAGCGGTAAATGGTCAACTACTAAGCTTAGTTCAGCACGCAAATGATGCGGCCAAAGCGCTGGTTGACATCTCAAAGCAATGGACTGATTTGGCATCAAATCTTGAAATTCTAAACAAAAATCTTAACGATGCTGATAGTGATGAGAGTTTCACAGAACATCTTATTGCTTATAAATCGGCGAATCAACCGATAGAAGAATCTGCTAAGCTTCTTAAAAGCCAGTATATGCAAGTTCAACCGACAACAGATAAAACAACCTCTGTTTCTGACCAGTTAGCACAAGCAACGAAAGCATCTGCCGCATAATAATACTTTAATAAGTAAGCACCGTGTATGTTGGTGCTTACTTAATACTATCCATTTATTAATGGGGGAGTTATGCCAGGAAATACAATAAATAGCCTAAAAGAGTATTGTGAGCAATGGAAAGAATACTCGTTGAAGATAATGTTTTCTGATATTGGTACATATATGGTGATTTTAGATTATAATATCAATCAATTTCCTTTGCTTAATGCATTGCCTAACAAATTAATCTACTTCATAAACAATTCAAATAATTTAATTTCGGAGTACAAAAAAAACAGATCAAAGGATGTTTATAATAATTTGTTATCTTATGTTCTGACGTTTTGTCAAGAACAAATCCCCATTATAAATTTATGTGATAGTAAGCTTAAAGATATTAGAGTGGAGCTCACCCATGGGGTTTCAGATATAAAATCAGAACTTAATAAACTTAATTATGAATATGACTTGCTTACGAAAAAATATGAAGGCTGTGTTAAGTCAGCACCTTCTTCATCACCATTTATTATGGATCCTAGTGTATATATTATGGCTTGTATGGGGCCGGATTCTTATGAGGAATGGCTTTGTGATGGTTATTTGATAAATCGATTGAATTTTACGGAAAAGACTTTGGATGGAACCGTGGTTAATATCATTGATATTAACCAAATACTTACCCCGCTCAATGCAAAAATAGAAAACATGAAAGATGATATAAATAATGATGACGCCGATCTTGTAGAGATAATATCTTTTATTGATCAACTGGATAGCTGATTTTCTATCTGCTTTGACAAGCATGGTAAGGAACATAGCAGAAGTTGGGCGGTTTTTAGTTCTCTTAGGGTTTAGTCTTACCGTTTAAATTTTTTAAATAGTGATGCACACAAAACCTTACCAATTAGTTTCTTCTCCAATAAATAGATGTAATTTCAGACGTTTAATGAGTTCAAGAATAATATAAAAAGGTAAAAAATGAATAATAATGAAAAACAAAATATTCAATGTAGTGCCATAGGAACCTATCCAAGAGGTTCATATCAAAATCCCAAAATGTGGAATGAGGCAGGTTTTTTTGGCGATATCTATTATTATCCGGAATATAGGTACTATTTTCAGTTTTTGAGTTCAGGGAATCCATCAGTTGGTTATCGCTATTTCCCGACAAAACCTGAAAACAATGCAAATTGGAAATTTTTAGGAGGATTTAATCTGGGTCTAACAGATTGGATGTCTAGTATTCCAGATAATACATCATTAAATAAGATGTCGATACCAGGAACTCACGACAGTTGTACATACACATATACTAACGCTGTAAAAAAAGGATGGGTGAGAACCCAGAATTGGAGCATAGAAGACCAACTTAATAATGGTATTCGATTTTTAGATCTTCGTTGTAGCATCAAGAACAGTAGCGATTGTATAATTTGGATGTATCATGGAGGATATGATTTAAACATAAAATTGACTGATGTACTATCAATTTGTAAGATTTTTTTAGAGAAACATCCATTGGAAACAATACTGTTATCTATACAGAAAGAATATAACAGCTATCGTGGAGTTACCGACTCTGAATTCAGAGATTGCTTTAATTCTAATATTAGAGGGTATGAGCAATATATATGGCAACAGAGTAGAACACCCAAATTAGTCGATGTTAGAAAGAAAATGGTAATCGTTTCTCGAGTTAATGGATTAGATGGACTTCAATGGGACCAGATGAAGATAGAGGATTACAGTGATGGTGAGATCTTCACTAACTATCCAAATGAAAAAATCAAAAAAATCGAATCACATTTGGTTTTAGCAACATCAACCAATAAAAAGGTAGATGATGTTACATTCGTTACTTTCTTGAGTATAAATCCAACCAGTGACATTTTTGAAACAAATTTCAAGTTATCTAACTATATAAATGAATCAATATATACGTATTTAATGGATGGTGTTGGTATAAACTCGGAACTTACTATTAATGACACTCCTTACTTGGGAATAATTCCGATGGATTTTCCCGATAACTGTAAATATATTGTTCATGCGATAGTTAAATTTAACGATCATACAATCATTAACAATGCAAACTTGATTGATATATATAACACGGAATATAATAATTATATTTACGCCTCATCATTACTTGATGATGTTGTAAAAAATAATGCTAATAATATGAGAAAGGTTGTTGGTTGGGAAACAGTAGGGCAGCAAGTCTCACAGGGAAGGTGGAAAGTCATACAGGCAGATGAAGGTGTTTATTTATTCAATACATTCTATAAAGAGTTTATGTACGCAAGTTATTATGTTACAGATAATAGAAGATCTGTATGCAGTTGGATACCTGGAGTTCAGAATGAAATTGATGATGCATACATGTGGTATATATCTAGGGTGGGTGATATGTTTATTATAAAAAATAGACGGTATGCTGAATATTTTTATGCGACATCATTAAATGATGGTGGTAATCGTCGTAAAACAGCTTGTTGGCACCCAGGAAATTTAGTCAAACAAGCCTATTTTAAGCTGTGATAAATATATACCCTAAATAATTTGAATTGTAGGCAACCAAAAATAGTAATAGAGAGCTGAAAATTCGACGGGGCTACCTGGTATCGATAACTTTCAAGGTAGTTACCGTGTCCAATTTTATGAGTAAGTTGCCAATGGCAGCGAACCACCATTGGCGTGTTGAGGAGTAACGCTTACTTCTTATTGTTGGGTTTCAAGGTTTCACCAACGTTCAACAGGAAGATCTCGTTATCGCGAGTGGACACGCGAGTTGAGCCATCCTCCATACGGTAGCCGCCTTCGGTGAAGCCCGCTCCATTCAGGAACGGTGCAACGGACTGTGGCTGATTGCGCACCGCAGCTTCCAGCGCTAACAGGGCATAAGGCTCGATAGTATCGACATCGGCATATTGTCTGTTGGGTTCGGCCATAAAGAAGCCGTTTTGATAACGTGTGCTGATAATGTTATCGCCTACTTTTTCCGCCAGCGACAGATAGTCTTTCACTTTGCTAGCCTGATACAGATCCAGCAGCGCGAACAGGGCGTAAGGATCGTTGTTCTTGGTGGCGAGATCCACTTTAACGTCTTTACCCGGTGCTGACCCTAATTCGCCTAACCCCTGTGCGCGAGCGATGCCGCGTGCGACACGCCATAGCTCGGCGTCCGGTAACACGGTATAGGCGCGAGCATAGGAAAGCAGGAATGAATTATCCGCAGGATAAGGTTTGATCACGGTGCCTTTTTTGCCGTAGTAACCGTCACGCGGCAGAACGTAGTTGGAAAGATCTTTGCCGTTAGCCAGCATCGGACGGAATGTGTTATCTGACTCATTGTAGGCATATTTGGCAAAGGCTTTCAGGCCATCGGTTGTCCACGTCAGAAGTTCTTTGCCTTCCGCACCTAAATCTTTACCCAACTGGAGCTGCATGAGCGCATTTTCGGAATAGATTGTGCTGGTGCGTCCTTTCAGCATCATATTGCCTTCCAGCGCGGTGGGGCCGAACTCTGGGCCAAACTGACGCTGGGCGCGATCGCCATATTTGGAATGCGTATCGGCATCGTCGGTGGTTTCATCGCGCTTCAGCGCTTGCGTAAACTGATACACGCCGAGCCCGGTCGCTTTATCCCGTGGCAGCACGTACTGCTGTGCCAGACGTTTTGCCCAGACCAGCGCGCCATCTTCTTTATTGTATTTGTACAGCAGTGAGGCGGAATAGATCAGATCGTTCCCCGCATTCAGGAAACTGAGGCCTTTGGTGGCGAAGAAGGGCGGCTGTTGCTCAAACGGACTTTGCCAGAGTGCGCCTATTTTTTGCCCGTATTTACCGTGGCGACTGGTTTCCATGATCTTCCAGTCATAAACGTGCGCATTCCAGAAACCGCGAATAAAGCGTGCGGTTGCGTCTTTATCGACGCTGAACATCAAATCGTAGTAGGGATAGGCATTTTTCAGCTCATGCACCATCTCTTTTTCGCTGGGACCTTCCGGTTGCAGCGTTTTTAGATCCACAAAACGGTGGCCGCCCCAAATTAGCAGGCCGCTCTCATCCTGATAATGTTGAAAGTGATACTTCACAATCGCTTCGGCACGTTGCTTATAGCTGGGGTTGCCGCTCAGGTTACTGAGCCCGACCAGCACGCGCATCAGATTCTGCTGTGCGGAAAAGTTGGATAACACGGCGTGGCGACCATCGGGGAAGATCCACTCCATCTGTTTGCCCGTGCGAGGATCGACACCATCAGCAAGCAATGGCGTAGGCGACTGACCGTGATAGTGGTCACCGGCTTTGGCCAGCACGTTATCAACATACTGATTGACGATGGTGAGGCGGTCAGGCGTAGCGGCGCTGGCCTGTAAAGCGACCAGACCCGCAAGGAGCGACAGCGCAAATCTTTTCATTTTATTTACCTGTGATGATTCATGCTTGTAATAAAAGGATCCCGCGTGATGAACAGGATCCCCGAGAAAGATGGCATAGCAGTAAACTGCTGTTAGAAAGGTAAGCCGTTGTTAGAACGTATAGGTGAAGCCGACCTTTCCTTTCCCTTCACGCGATTTCACATCGCGCCCGCTGGCGACATCTTCAACGCCAACGTGGGCTGTCCAGTTGTCGTTGATGGTGTAAGCCACGTCGAAATCCTGTTGATAGTCATGCTTTTTGTTGTTTTGCAGCACGTAATCCGCGTGATAGTAGTAAGCGGTGTACGCCAGCGTGAAATAGTCGAAACCTTTGTAGGCAACGCCCGCTTCATAGCGGTGACGGTGAGTGTCATCATCCGTGCTGGTACGTTTGCTGCGGGTGATTTTTCTGAGGTCGTAGCGATATTGCGCATGAAGATCCGTCTTATCAGTAACCGCCCAGGTCAGTTTCAAACCTGGCGTATAGCGGGCGCCGGAACTCTGGCTAGCGCTGATGTCGCCTACCGTGCCTTCACCGCTGGTACCACCGGAATAGAAGCGCGCTTCCAGATTAGGCGTCAGGGTTAATTCAGGCGTTAAGCTGTAGGCATAGCCGGTATAAAAAGCATAAGAATTCGAGACGACATCATCGATGGTCAGATCTTTATTCTTATTATAAAAATTCAACTCAACGCCAACGTACAGGCCATTATCCATAAAATGTCGCATACCAATTTCATCACCGTGATAGCGATTCATGGTTCCCCAGCTATGTTCATAGCTGAGTTTGGTATCAGAGGCTGACGCGGAAATAGCATAAATTTGGGCAAAGAGAATACCGGCCACAAGGTAGCGTTTTTTCATTATGGGCACCATTAATATTGATCGTTAATTATGAAAACTGTGCGCTGATAGACAAAATTCATTCATGAATTCATTTTCTTCATCAACACGGCACGAAATACGGCGTATTTCTTTTATAAAATTCTGTGTTTCTTAGAAAACGTAGTTGAAACCAACTTTAATTTTCCCCTGTCGGCTTGATGATGTGCTGGATTGGCTAATATCATCATACTCAATGTAGGGAGTTAGCTGTTTGTTTAACTTATATTGAACTTTGAACTGATGTTCATAATCCGTTTTTCCATTATCGTAAACTGCGTATTCTCTTTCCGTGAATTCACCCTTGCTATATTTATACGATTTTGTGGTGTTATCACCGATGTAGTAGTTGAAGACGTAAGTCAAATTAATTTTATCCAATCCGGAATACGTTACCCCTGCATCCAGACGATGACGTCCGGTGTCGGATTTTGATAAATAAGATTCCCCTGCGTAACCATATTTGTCAGACGTGGAAATGGTCGAATAACGTGAGCTGCGAGAGGGCTTTTTATATTCATAGCGGTAGCGGCCATAAGTAGACCAGTCGCTGTTAATTCGGTAGTTATATTTCAACCCCGGCTGGTACATCATGGTTGAATTGCCGATGGAGAATTCAAAGGTAGGCGTTAAGGTTGCGGCCTTGCTTAGCTTGAAATCTTTACCGATCACCATGCCGCCAGAGCCGCCCTGCATGTCATCATAGGCAACGTCGTAGTTGCTGTTCCCGCCTGCTGACGTACTGAATTTGACTTCGTACGACCAGCCGTTGGTTTTCTTATGAATGAGCTTAATGGAGTCTGAATGGCGGCGGTCTTCTGTCTTCCAATTATGTTCATATTGGAAAGTGGTTTTGCCGTCGGTTTCTGCCTGAGTGAGGAAAGGTGTGAATCCGGCACAAACGATGAGTAGATTACGTGTGTATACTTTCATTCTATCTTTCTCTTTTTTGATGAATAAATAATATTATTGACGAGCGCAGTCTCTATCTTTAAAACCAGACAGTGGATGTCATTTTTTGGGCGTAAAAATAGAATCACCAGGAATGATGATGACGCCATTTATAATGTCAGGCAGGGCTTTTCCCTGGGTAAATCAGCTCGCTATCAATGCATCGATGACTCCTTATATACGACGTGGCTGATGAGTATTTCAATCAGCGAAATGGCTTATGCTGATGAGTGAATGTTGATAATCCCCGAGATTTACTGGTTCATATAATTATCAGTAGACTTGATAATTAGGATGAGTGGCATTATGGTGAAAAGAAAACGTTGTTTCATTTATGTTGATCACACATTTGGTTACTCTTTGAAATTTTTTGTAATTATTTCGTCTGATTATTGTAAGAGTCAGGAATAGGTGTGGCGGAGATCAGGGTTGTCAGGCCATAGGAGATATCTCTTGAACGTTAGTGATGATAATGATATGTGATTGAACAACCGTTAATCTGTTATCTGACTTATTCCCGCCATCATTCCGAGAATATTCTGTGGAAAGCGATTTCCATAAAAAATGAATAAGCCGCCAATCACTATCAAATGCCCCTGAATATTGTCAGGAACTTATCGTAGTTTTACGCCACTCATCTCCACTCCCGTCATACCGCGATCGGCAAATTTGCAGGCCTTTCTGTGTTCGGATGACGCGGGAGATTCGTTTGTTAAGTGCAGAATGGGGACGTGAATGATCAATCGTATTGAGGGCGGAAGCCGTTGGGGAAGTACCGCGTCTTCGGCTGCACAGCATAATACCGAGGCGAGTCGGCCGGGTGGACAGCAGGACGTATCGCCAGCGATGCGGTCAGGTTCGCATTCAATCGATTTTGGCGATGCGTCGCCGAACCTGCCACAGGTTTCCACTGAACGGACTACGACGGCACCCACTCGTATTTTTCCTGCGGTGCCGAACGTTGCAGGCCGTTCACTCATTGCGGAACCCAAACCGCCCGTCGATCTTCAGGCGATCAGTTCAATATTCCCAAACCGCGCTAATGCGCCAGCTTAAATTTAAAAACCTTAAATTTCAAAGCGTTAAATTTCAAAACCTGGTGCGACTTCTTTCACGGGTTTTTTACACTCTTCCGGTTTGGGTTGATTCGCTGGAAGATTTTTACAGTCAGGCGCAAACGGATTCAACGCATCGCGATTCAGATAGAGTACAAACAGGATCAGAATGATGAGGGGGATAAGGATACGTTTTCTTTTCATGGTTATCTTTAGTTGCGTTGCGGAAAATGTGGATATGTTAAAAAAACAGGAAAAATTCTAACGCGTTACGCGGCTTTTGTCTTTAGTCCGCTCGGTTTCCGCCTTATTGTAATCGTTCGGCATGACGATATCGGCGAAAGTGAAGATGAAAAAATTGCGATTTGCAGCGATTGGATTAGCGCACAACCACATTTATGACATGTGTCGGCAGTTGGTTGATGCGGGCGCGGAACTGGTCGGCGTGTTTGAGTCCGATCTTAATCATCGGGAAAAATTCATCTCGCTTTTCCCCGCCGTTCCTTTTGCTGACTCTGCGGAACAGCTGATTGCCGACGCCTCTATCGATCTTATTGCCTGTGCCGTCATTCCCAGCGAGAGAGCTGAACTGGCACTGCGCACGTTGGATGCCGGCAAAGATTTCTTCACCGCAAAACCGCCGCTGACCACGTTGGAGCAGTTGGATGCCGTCCAACGTCGTGTAGCGGAAACCGGCCGCAAGTTTGCCGTGTACTTTAATGAACGAATCAATGTGGATAGTGCGCTGTTTGCCGGTGAACTGGTGCAACGGGGCGAAATCGGGCGAGTGATTCAGACAATCGGCGTTGGCCCACACCGCGAACGCGGCGCACGGCCTGACTGGTTTTATCAGAAGCGTCAGTACGGTGGGATCCTCTGCGATATCGGTATCCACCAGATTGAACAGTTTCTCTATTTTACTGGCAATACCAACGCACGAGTGGTGACCAGCCAAACGGCGAATTATCATCACCCGCACCAGCCAGAGTTTGAGGATTTTGGCGATGCTATGCTGCTGGGCGACAACGGGGCAACCGGCTATTTCCGCTGTGACTGGTTTACGCCAGATGGCTTGAGCGTCTGGGGCGACGGTCGTCTGACGATACTGGGTACGGAAGGCTATATCGAAATCAGGAAATATGTCGATCTAACGCGCGGAGAAAGCAACGTCGTTTATCTGGTGAATGACAAGGGCGAACAGCGCTTCACCCCCGCAGGCAGCGTCGAACGCCCCTTTTTCCCAGATTTTCTTCGTGACTGCCGTGAGCGTACCGAAATCGCGATGTCGCAAGCGCATATCTTCAAGGCGACAGAACTGTCAATTTTGGCGCAGCAGGCCGCGAAAAAGATCGCCTGAGAGTAGTATTATCCGTATATCAATGCCCAACCCTTTTTTGCAAACCGTGCTCCGCAATGGCGCACGGTTGTTCCTTTTTTGTGCATGGCAATCAGCCTTCTTTATTTAACTCCATAAAAATCAACAGAGTAAAATTTGGCATGGTTTTCGCTTTAGTGAATTCAATCTTGTATACCAGATGGGATTCACATCATGCCAAGAATGACAGGACTCACGCTTCAGGAATGGAAACAGCATTACCAACAGCAGGCCGATCGCGTGGGCGAGACACTGGGCGCGCTGCTCGCCAGCTTGTCGCCGGACGATCCGGCCTGGATCGCGCTGGCGACACCTGAACACCTTCAGGCGCAGATCGCGGCGCTATTGCCTCAGTATCGTAAAAACCCAGACGCGCTACCGCTGTTCGGCGTTCCCTTTGCCGTCAAAGACAATATTGATGTCGCGGGCTTACCGACAAGCGCGGCGTGTCCGGCCTTTACCTATCTGGCCGATAAGGATGCGACTGCCGTTGCCAAACTGAAAGCGGCAGGGGCGATTGTCGTAGGCAAAACCAACCTCGATCAGTTTGCGACTGGTCTGGTCGGCACGCGCTCGCCGTTTGGTGCGGTGCCGAATACCTTTAATGGCGAATACATCAGCGGGGGCTCCAGTTCGGGATCGGCTTCGGTGCTGGCGCGCGGGCTGGTTGCTTTTGCGCTGGGAACGGATACTGCCGGATCGGGGCGCGTTCCCGCTGGATTTAACAATATTGTCGGCCTGAAGCCGACGAAAGGGTGGCTATCGGCAAGCGGTGTCGTACCGGCCTGTCGCCTGAATGACACGATTTCTGTGTTTGCGCTGACCGTCGAGGATGCGTTTACCGTCGCCGAACTGGCTGGCGGGTACGATGAGGCGGATGCCTACTCGCGTTGTCATCCGGGGCGGTCACCGACTGCATTGCCAGCGAAGCCGCGCTTTGCTATCCCCAGCGACCCGACCTTTTTTTCTGATGCTGTCGCACAGGCGGCATGGCAGCAGGCGCTGGTCGAATTAGAAGCAACGGGCGCGACGCTGCATCCCATCGATTTCAGCATTTTCACGCAGTTAGCCGATCAGCTTTATCAAGGCCCCTGGGTGGCGGAACGCACGGTTGCGGTGGGCGACATGCTACAGCAGCCAGAAAACATGGATCCGGTGGTGCACGGCATTGTGGCGAGCGGCGAACGTTTCAGCGCGGTAGAGGCCTTTAAAGCGGAGTACCTGCGTGCCGAACTGGCGCGACAGATTCAGCAAACGCTGGCGTCGTTCGATGCGTTAGTCGTGCCGACCTCGCCGACGATCCACACGCGTGAGGCGATGAAGCAGGAACCGGTGCGCTACAACTCCCAGTTAGGCACCTACACCAATTTTACCAATCTGGCCGATCTTTCGGCGCTGGCGCTGCCAGCACCTTTCCGTACCGATGGCTTGCCAGCGGGTATCACGCTGATTGCGCCCGCCTGGCATGACCGTGCATTGGCGAGTTTTGGTCTGCGCTGGCAGGCTCAACTGGCGCTCACGCTGGGGGCAACGGGAAAAGCGCTGCCTGCGGGAGAGGTTACCTTGCCGCCTTCTGCATTGCACGTCCGCCTTGCTGTTGTCGGCGCGCACCTGACGGGCATGCCGCTGAACCATCAACTGACCCGCCGCGATGCGGTGCGGGTGGAAGAGACGCGCACGGCGGAAAACTATCGACTTTATGCGTTGGCGAATACGCAACCGGCCAAGCCCGGTTTAGCGAAAAGCACCGACGGCGCAGCGATTATCGTCGAACTGTGGGACATCCCGCTGGCGCGCTTTGGTGAGTTTGTCGCAGAAATTCCTGCGCCGTTGGGCATCGGCACGCTGACGTTACTCGACGGACGGCAGGTAAAAGGCTTTATCTGTGAACCAGCTGCGCTGAGCGACGCCGTGGATATCACCGAATTTGGCGGCTGGCGCCACTGGCTTGCCCGTCAGGAGGCATCCCATGTTTAAGATCGTGCTGATCGCTAACCGCGGCGAAATTGCCTGTCGCGCCATACGCACGCTGAAGCGGTTGGGAATAACCAGCGTGGCGATTTATTCCGATGCGGATAAAAACGCGCAGCATGTGAAGGATGCAGACATCGCCGTACCGATTGGCGGCGAGAAGGCCAGCGACAGCTATCTGTGTATCGATAAAGTGCTTGCTGCCGCGCAGCAAACGGGGGCTGAGGCGATCTGGCCGGGCTACGGTTTTCTGTCAGAGAGCCTGCCGTTTGCCGCCGCCTGTGAAAAGGCCGGCATCGCGTTTGTCGGGCCAACCGCGCAGCAAATTGGTGAGTTTGGCCTGAAACACCGCGCCCGTGAATTAGCTGCCGCCGCCGGTGTGCCGATGACGCCGGGAACGCCGCTGCTGGCCTCGTTGGAGGACGCGCTGACCGCCGCCGAAGACATCGGCTATCCGATAATGCTCAAAAGCACTGCCGGAGGTGGCGGCATTGGCCTGACGCGCTGTGCAGATGCGGTGGCGTTACGTGCGGCGTGGGAGAGCGTGCGTCGTTTGGGCGAACAGTTCTTCAGCGATGCAGGCGTCTTTCTTGAACGTTGCATCGATCGGGCGCGTCACGTCGAAGTACAGATTTTTGGCGATGGTAAAGGTCGCGTGGTCGCGCTGGGCGAACGCGACTGCTCATTGCAGCGGCGCAACCAGAAGGTTGTGGAAGAAACACCCGCGCCGCATTTGCCAGACGCCACGCGCGCGGCGCTGCTGGCTTCCGCGGTGAAGCTGGGCGAACTGGTTAGCTACCGCAGCGCGGGAACGGTGGAATATATCTACGATGCCGAGCGCGATGCGTTCTTTTTCCTCGAAGTGAATACCCGTTTGCAGGTTGAACACCCGGTGACGGAGTGTGTCACCGGACTGGATTTGGTCGAATGTATGCTGCATGTTGCGGCAAATGAACCGCTGGACTGGGCACTGTTGACGCAGGCACCGCGTGGCGCCGCGATTGAGGTGCGTATTTATGCGGAAGATCCGCTCAAAAACTTTCAGCCTAGCCCCGGCGTGCTGACCGAAGTCGCGTTTCCCGATGGCGTGCGGGTTGATGGTTGGGTGAGCACCGGCACCGAGGTGTCAGCGTATTACGATCCGATGATCGCCAAACTGATTGTCCACGCAGAAACCCGAGAATTGGCGCTGGAGAAGATGCAACAGGCGCTGAATGCCACGCGTTTGCACGGTATTGCCACTAACCTTGATTACCTGCGTCAGATTATTGCTACCGATGCGTTCCGCAACGGGACGGTATGGACGCGGATGCTCGACAGCTTTACGCCGTCCGCGTCGGTGATTGAGGTGATTCAACCCGGTACCTGGAGCAGCGTGCAGGACTATCCCGGACGCCTCGGCTATTGGGATATCGGCGTGCCGCCGTCCGGTCCGATGGACGATTTCGCATTCCGTCTGGCAAACCGTATCGTCGGCAACGATGAAGCCGCGGCAGGGTTGGAGTTTACGCTGCAAGGCCCGACGCTGCGTTTCCATCATGAAGCGGTGATCGCGCTGACGGGGGCAGATTGTCCGGCGACGCTGGATGGTGAGACGGTGCCATACTGGCAGCCGCTGACGGTCAAGGCCGGACAAACGCTGACGCTGGGGCGCGCGCAATCCGGCTGTCGTACCTATCTGGCGGTGCGGAACGGTATCGATGTGCCGCAGTATCTTGGCAGTCGTTCGACCTTCGCGCTCGGGGAATTTGGTGGCCACGCCGGACGAACGCTGCGCGTGGCAGATATGCTGGCGATTTCTCAACCCAACTTGCCTGCCTGCACGACACCCGCGCCCGTGAATGTACCGCAGGCCGTGGACGCCGCGCTGATTCCGCAGTATGGCAACGAATGGCGCATTGGCGTGCTCTACGGCCCGCACGGCGCGCCGGATTTCTTTACCCACGCGGCGATTGATGAATTTTTCGCGGCGGAATGGCAGGTGCATTACAACTCGAACCGACTCGGCGTGCGTCTGGTGGGGCCAAAGCCAAGCTGGACGCGGGCGAACGGCGGCGAGGCGGGTCTCCATCCTTCCAACATTCACGACTGTGAATACGCCATCGGCGCGGTGAATTTTACTGGTGACTTTCCGGTGATTCTCACGCGAGACGGCCCGAGTCTGGGCGGGTTTGTCTGTCCGGTCACCATTGCCAAAGCTGAGCTGTGGAAAGTTGGTCAGGTTAAGCCGGGCGATCGTATTCGTTTCCACCCGATCGGCGCGGATGAAGCGCTGGCGCTGGAAAAGGCGCAGTCTGACAGTGTTTCTACGCTGGGTAAGATGCATGCCCCTGCGTTTGACGTTCCCTCGCTGGCGACAACAGAATTTGGTTCCTCAACGGTGCTGGCTGCGGTACCGACAACTGCGACCACGCCCGCCGCCGTGTATCGTCAGGCGGGAGATAACTACGTTCTGATTGAGTACGGCGATAACGTGCTGGATCTGGCGTTGCGGCTGCGCGTTCATCTGTTAATGGCGGCGATCCGTGCCTTAGAAACGGCGGGAATAGAAGAACTGTCGCCTGGCGTGCGTTCGCTACAGGTGCGCTACGACAGCCGGATTATCCGCCAGCGGGCGCTGTTGGACGTGCTGCTTCATCTGGAACGTCAGCTTGGCGATGTGAGCCAAATGAAAGTGCCGTCGCGCATCGTCTATTTACCGATGGCGTTTGAAGACAGCGCCACGCTCGGCGCGGTGGAACGCTACCGCGAAACCGTACGTGCCAGCGCGCCCTGGCTGCCGAATAACGTCGATTTCATTCAGCGCATTAACGGGTTACCACGCCGTGATGACGTGCGCGACATCATTTTCGATGCCAGCTATCTGATTCTGGGATTAGGGGACGTTTATCTTGGCGCGCCTTGTGCGGTGCCGATCGATCCGCGCCACCGTCTGCTGAGTTCCAAATATAACCCTGCACGCACCTTCACTGCCGAAGGCACGGTGGGTATTGGCGGGATGTACATGTGCA
This sequence comes from Pectobacterium odoriferum, assembly GCF_009931295.1. Classification (NCBI taxonomy): domain Bacteria; kingdom Pseudomonadati; phylum Pseudomonadota; class Gammaproteobacteria; order Enterobacterales; family Pectobacteriaceae; genus Pectobacterium; species Pectobacterium odoriferum. The sequence goes on from NZ_CP034938.1 coordinate 2,387,034, forward strand.
TCTATGGCATGGACTCGCCGGGCGGCTATCAACTGGTGGGGCGCACGCTGCCTATCTGGAACAAATTCCTCAAAAACGATCAGTTCATCGCGGGTGAACCGTGGCTGCTGCGCTTCTTCGATCAGGTGCGGTTTTATCCGGTCAGCGAAGCCGAACTGACGGCGCTGCGCGATGACTTCCGCGAAGGACGCGCGGCGATCCGCATCGAAGAAACCGAGTTTGATTTTGCTGAACACTCGCGTTTTCTGACGGAGCAGGCCGACGATATTACCGCGTTCCGCCAGCGTCAGGCCTCGGCGTTTGAAACGGAAGTAGCGCTGTGGCAGCAGGAAGATGACAGCACGCCGCAGGAAGTGGTTTCTGCCGCTCCTGTAGAGAACGACGAAGACGCGTTTCAGGTCAGTGCGGATATGAACGGCAACATCTGGAAAGTGCTGGTGAACGTGGGGGATGTCATCGAAACCGGACAGCCGCTGATTATCGTCGAAGCCATGAAGATGGAGCTGACGATTAGCGCGCCGCAGTCTGGTCGGGTGAAACGCATCGGCTGCCAGCCGGGGCGATCGGTCAGCCCCGGTGATGCCTTGCTGTGGTTGGAATAGAGACTGGAATAAAGGACAAGCTGAATCAACGGCGAGGCGGAGAAAACGATGCGAACAGGCACACAAAAGAGCAGCAAAGATCGCCCGGAAGCGCTGGCGGAGCGGGTGTATCAAACTCTGAAAAACGACATTTTCGACTTTCGCCTGATGCCGGGCGACCGCTTTAGTGAAAATGAAATTGCCGAACGGATGTCGGTCAGCCGTACGCCAGTGCGTCAGGCGCTGTTCTGGCTGGAGCGGGAAGGCTATGTCGAAGTCTATTTCCGCAGCGGCTGGCAGGTTCGTCCGTTTGATTTCGAATATTTCGAGGAACTGTATGACTTCCGCATTGTGCTGGAACGCGAAGCCATTCGGCGGCTGTGCGGGATGCCGCCAGGGCGCTGCGCCGAGCTATTGGCGGACCTAAAACGCTTCTGGATTGAGGAACCGCGTCTGGACGACGGCAAAATCGTCTCCCGCTACGATGAAGGGTTTCACCGTGGGCTGGTGATGGCGGCAGGCAACAGCGAAATGGCGCGGGTTCACGGCGAACTGACGGAGAAAATCCGCATTATTCGCCGTCTCGATTTCACCCGCGAGGATCGTATCGACGCGACCTATAAAGAACATGCCCGCATTTTGCTGGCGATATTGCAACAGCACACTGAGGAGGCGCAGCGCATTCTGACCGACCACATTGCCGTCAGTAAGGCCGAAGTCAGGAAGATCACCTTACACATGCTACAGCAGGCGCGGCCTCAATCTGTTTCACCTGACGCATCACACGATTCCATTCTCACTCAACACGACTTAAGGGCTAATAAATGAAAAGACGTTCATTGCTAAAAGTTTTTGCGCTTTCTGCGACAGTGGTTGGTATGGGGTTGACCTGGAGTGTGCAGGCGGCGGACACCATCAAAGTCGGCATTATGCATTCGCTGTCCGGCACGATGGCGATTTCAGAAACGCCGCTGAAGGATGTGGCGCTGATGACGATTGATGAAATCAACGCCAAAGGCGGCGTGTTGGGTAAAAAACTGGAGCCGGTGGTGGTCGATCCGGCCTCGAACTGGCCGCTATTTGCCGAGAAGGCGCGTCAACTGCTGACGCAGGACAAAGCGGCGGTGGTGTTTGGGTGCTGGACATCGGTATCGCGTAAATCGGTTCTGCCAGTGTTTGAAGAGTTAAACGGGCTGCTGTTCTATCCGGTGCAGTATGAAGGCGAAGAGATGTCGCCGAACGTGTTCTACACTGGCGCGGCACCGAATCAGCAGGCGATCCCGGCCGTGGAATACCTGATAAGCGAAGACGGTGGGGCGGCGAAGCGTTTCTTCCTGCTGGGTACTGACTATGTGTATCCGCGTACCACCAACAAGATCCTGCGCGCGTTCCTGCATTCGAAAGGCGTGCAGGACAAAGATATCGAGGAAGTCTATACGCCGTTTGGCCACAGCGATTATCAGACCATCGTTTCCAACATCAAGAAATTCTCGACGGGCGGTAAGACGGCGGTGGTTTCCACCATCAACGGCGATTCCAACGTACCGTTCTATAAAGAGCTGGCGAATCAGGGAATCAAAGCGACCGACGTGCCGGTTGTCGCGTTCTCTGTCGGTGAAGAGGAACTGCGCGGGATCGACACCAAGCCGCTGGTCGGCCATTTAGCCGCGTGGAACTACTTTGAGTCGGTAGATAACCCCACCAATGCCGACTTCGTGGAAGCTTACAAAGCCTATGCCAAAGCGAAAAACCTGCCGAACGCGGGCACGGTGGTGACTAACGATCCGATGGAAGCAACCTATGTCGGCATTCATATGTGGGCGCAGGCGGTAGAGAAAGCGGGCACCACGGACGTGGATAAAGTGCGCGCCGCGATGGCTGAGCAGACCTTTGCCGCACCGGATGGTTTTACGTTGACGATGGACAGCACCAACCACCATCTGCACAAACCGGTGATGATTGGCGAAATCGAGGAAAACGGTCAGTTCAACGTGGTCTGGCAAACCGAGCAGCCGGTTCGCGCCCAGCCGTGGAGCCCGTACATCGCCGGTAACGATAAGAAGCCCGATCATCCAATAAAAGCAGCACAGTAAACGTCGTCTCTACACGCCCCGTCCAGCATATCGGACGGGGATACTCCCTCTCTTATATGGCGGACATTGCGATGATGAGTTATCGATTATCTACGTTTGTGCTGTCGCTGTGTCTGATGTTTCCGCTGCTGGTACAGGCCGGGACTGCGGCCGATTTTGCCGCAGCCAGCCGCACGCAGCAGGCTGAACTGCTGCAACAATGGGCAGCCGCGCCAGAACCTGCACGCTTACCGCTGTTACAGGCATTGCGCGACGAGTCGGTTGTGCTTGATCGGAACCAGCAGCCGTTTAGGGATGTGCAGGGCACATTAACGCCGCTGGACGGGAACGCGGAACCGGTTGGTGCGACCAAAAAACTGTTTATGAATAACCGCCTGCGCGGTCTGGTTGCCACCGCGCTGGCCGCGCATCAGCTCGTCAGCGATGATGCCGCAACGCGCCTGAATGCGGTACGGCAACTACAGAGCGACAGCAGTACGGAACAGTTGCCGTTGTTGGTACAACGCCTCAACGTAGAGAAAGATGCGCAGGTACATGAGGCGCTGAATATCGCTATTGCGACCCGGCAATTGAGCGATCCCAACCCGCTGGTGCGCCTTGAGGCGGTCAAACGCTTAGGGCAGAGCGGCGACCCGCAAATGCAGGCGCGCTTACAGCCGTTAACGCAGGTACAGAACGAACCGGATACCGGCGTGCGGGCGGCGGCGCAGGAGAGTTTGGATCAGATTAAGCATAGTTTGATTGTCGGCGATCTGCTGGGGCAGGCGTTTACCGGACTGTCGCTCGGCTCTATCCTGCTGCTGGCGGCGCTGGGGTTGGCGATCACCTATGGGCTACTGGGCGTGATCAACATGGCGCACGGCGAAATGCTGATGCTGGGCGCGTACGCAACCTGGCTGGTGCAGTCGCTGTGCCAGCAGTTTGCGCCGAGCTGGCTGGCGTATTATCCGCTGCTGGCGCTGCCTGTGGCCTTCTTTATCACCGCTGGCGTCGGTATGGTGCTGGAACGCACGGTGATTCGTCATCTTTACGGCCGACCGCTGGAAACGCTGCTGGCGACCTGGGGTATCAGCCTGATGCTGATCCAACTGGTGCGTATGCTGTTTGGTACCCAGAATCTGGAAGTCGCCAATCCCGCATGGTTATCCGGCGGGCTGCACCTGCTGCCAAATCTGGTGCTGCCGTATAACCGCATCGCGGTGATTGTGTTCGTCCTCGGCGTGCTGCTGCTCACCTGGCTACTCCTCAATAAAACCCGCCTTGGCATGAATGTGCGGGCAGTGACGCAAAACCGGGCGATGGCGAACTGCTGCGGCGTGCCGACTGGCCGCGTTGATATGCTGGCCTTCGGGCTGGGCTCCGGCATCGCTGGTTTGGGCGGCGTAGCGCTGTCGCAACTGGGCAATGTCGGGCCGGAGCTGGGACAGGGCTACATTATCGACTCATTCCTCGTCGTCGTGCTGGGTGGCGTCGGGCAACTGGCGGGGACGGTGGTCGCTGCATTCAGCCTTGGCATTCTTAACAAAGTGCTCGAACCACAGATTGGCGCGGTGCTCGGCAAAATCGTCATTCTGGTACTGATCGTGCTGTTTATTCAGAAACGGCCACAGGGGCTGTTTGCATTCAAAGGACGGGTGATTGACTGATGACGCAATCTATTACGCAACCCATGACGATAACCCTGACGCAGCGCGCACCGCGACTCATGCTTGGCCTGGGTTCGATCGTTTTTCTGGCCTTGCTGATCCTGCCGTTTCTCGCGCTGTTGCCCGCAGAGCATCCGCTGGCGATCTCCACCTATACGCTAACGCTGATCGGCAAAATCTTGTGCTATGCGATTGTCGCTGTTGCGTTGGATCTGGTGTGGGGCTATGCCGGGTTGCTGTCGCTCGGTCACGGCTTGTTTTTCGCATTGGGCGGTTACGCGATGGGCATGTACCTGATGCGGCAGGCCGCTGGCGAGGGAATGCCCGCGTTTATGTCATTTCTGTCGTGGACGGAACTGCCGTGGTTCTGGGCGGGAACCCAGTATTTCGCCTGGGCGCTGTGCCTGATTGTGCTGGTGCCGGGCGTGCTGGCGTTTGTGTTCGGCTGGTTTGCGTTCCGCTCCAAAATCAAAGGCGTGTATTTCTCGATCATGACGCAGGCGCTGACCTACGCCGGGATGCTGCTGTTCTTCCGTAACGAAACGGGCTTTGGCGGCAATAACGGGTTTACCGGCTTTACAACGCTGCTGGGTTTCCCTATTACGGCCACCGGTACGCGTATTGGGCTATTTGTCGCTACCGTGCTGCTGTTGATCGCCAGCCTGCTCGTGGGATTTGCGCTGGCGCGCAGTAAATTTGGTCGCGTGCTGACGGCGGTACGCGATGCGGAAAACCGTCTGATGTTCTGCGGCTATGACCCGAAAGGCTTCAAGCTGTTTGTCTGGACACTTTCCGCCGTGCTGTGCGGGCTGGCGGGGGCGCTGTATGTGCCGCAGGTCGGCATCATCAATCCGGGCGAAATGTCGCCGACCAACTCCATCGAAGCCGCCATTTGGGTGGCGCTGGGCGGGCGCGGGACACTGGTCGGGCCGCTGCTCGGCGCAGGGATCGTCAACGGGGCGAAAAGCTGGTTTACCGTGGCCTTTCCCGAATACTGGCTGTTCTTTTTGGGGCTGATGTTTATTCTCGTCACGCTGTTTTTGCCGCGTGGCGTGATTGGATTGCTGACGAGGAAGAAACATGACTGAGTCTTTATCTGTGCCATCGGTTCCCGCGGCTGCACAAACCGTCGCGACTCAGCCCGTATTGATGGAGCCAAAGTTCGCGCAGCCGCATCCGTCGGATCGCCATCGGCATCAGACCGATCCGGTGCTGCAACTCGACAAGATTAACGTGAGCTTTGACGGTTTCCGCGCGCTTACCGATCTCTCGTTGCAGATTGGCGTCGGGGAACTGCGTTGCATCATCGGCCCAAACGGCGCGGGGAAAACCACGCTGATGGATGTCATCACCGGTAAAACGCAACCGGATAACGGCAAAGCGTTTTACGATCAGTATACCGACCTGACGACGCTATCGCCAGTAGATATCGCGCGTGCGGGAATTGGGCGGAAATTCCAGAAGCCGACGGTGTTTGAAGCACTGACGGTGTTTGAAAACCTTGAAATCGCACTGAAAACTGACAAATCAGTGTGGGCAAGCCTGCGTGCCAGACTGAACAGCGAGCAGCGTGACCGGATTGACGACACGTTGGCGCTGCTGCGGCTCGGCCACGAACGGCAACGGCCCGCAGGGCTGTTATCACACGGACAAAAGCAGTTTCTGGAAATCGGCATGTTACTGGTACAGGAGCCGCATCTGCTGCTGCTCGATGAACCCGCCGCCGGGATGACGGACGCCGAAACGGCCTATACCGCCGAACTGTTCCGCCGTCTGGCCGGCAAACACTCGCTGATGGTGGTGGAGCACGACATGGGCTTTGTCGAGAGCATCGCCGACCGCGTCACCGTGCTGCATCAGGGGCAGGTGCTAGCGGAAGGATCGCTGCGCGAAGTACAGGCGAATGAACAGGTGATTGACGTTTATCTGGGGCGCTAACATGTTAGAGATTGCAGAACTGAATCAATATTACGGCGGTAGCCACATCTTGCGCGGCCTGTCGTTTGAGGTCAAACCCGGCGAGATTACCTGTCTGCTAGGGCGCAATGGCGTGGGGAAAACTACGCTGCTGAAATGCCTGATGGGGTTGATTCCCGCGAAGTCCGGCACGATTCGCTGGCAGGGGGAAGCGATTAACTCGCGCAAACCCTATCAGCGCGTGCAGTCTGGCATTGCCTACGTGCCACAGGGACGGGAAATATTTCCTCGGTTGACGGTGGAAGAAAACCTGTTGATGGGACTATCGCGTTTTCCGGGCAAACAAGCGCGGCAGGTGCCAGATGAGATCTACCAACTTTTCCCCGTGCTGGATGAGATGAAACAGCGGCGCGGCGGCGATTTGTCCGGTGGGCAACAGCAACAATTGGCGATTGGTCGTGCGCTGGCCTGCAAACCACAGCTGCTGATTCTGGATGAGCCAACCGAAGGCATACAGCCGTCGGTGATTAAAGAGATCGGCGCAGTCATTCGCCAACTGGCACAGCGTGGCGATATGGCAATTCTGCTGGTCGAACAATTTTACGACTTCGCCGCCGAGCTGGCCGACAGCTATCTGGTGATGTCACGGGGGGAAATCATCCAGCGTGGACGAGGAGAAACGATGGAACAGGACGGCGTACGGGGGCTGGTGGCGATTTAAATGTGATTACTTTAACCCTACGCCGCCAGGACAAAAGTTTCGGGCCGAACGAAGAAGTTGTGTAAAATACAGCCTTAAGAGGATAATTTCTTTGTGTATCTTTAGCTAAAAAGGAAAGGGAACTTAAGGATGAGTAAACCTCTGAAAATTTTTGCTGTGTTCGGCATCACCGTTATTGCTGTTGCGGTCGGTTCTCTATGGCCCTACATCAAAATGAATTTTGCTGGAAGTGCACATTATACCGAGCAGGACAAAAGGGAATATGCGTTCTATACCCCCGATTTTCTAAAAGCAATGCCACGTATTACCGATCGCTATGACTTCAATTTTTCAAACGTAACGGGCCCGGAAGCTAAAATATGGACGGTAAATTTTTATGGCACTGACGATACCAGCAAGGTTCATACTTACCTGACATCGATGGGTTATGAGAAACAGGCTCGTTGCGATGTTGAGGCGGAATGCTGGCAAGCGGCGGGCACTAAGGACGTCGTGACGGTTGCGACGTTTGATACGGATAACAGTGTGATGATTCAGGTTTACAGCAGTCCGTATGCTGAGCCATTGCCAGCGAAATAATCATTTACGCACGATCTCATTAGGCTCACTCGTAACGAGCCTAATGAGTATGGCATCGATGAATAACCTTCTCTTTTCCTCACAACACCTTATTCAAAAAATTGATCGTCCGTGGGTGACGGGGATGGTTCAGCACCTGCCAGGAATCCCCGCTTTCAACGATTTTGCCATCCACCATGAACACTACGCGGTCGGCCACTTCGCGCGCAAAGCCGATTTCATGCGTGACGACAACCAGCGTCACGCCGGAGCGGGCAAGCGATTTGATCACATCCAGCACTTCGCCGACCAACTCGGGATCGAGCGCGGACGTCGGTTCATCAAACAGCATGACTTTGGGCTTAAGTGCCAGCGCGCGGGCAATCGCGACGCGCTGCTGCTGGCCGCCGGAAAGGTGACGGGGATAAGACTGCGCCTTATGGCGTAGCCCGACGCTTTCCAGCAGGGTAAAGGCGATGTCTTCCGCTTCCTGACGCGAATACAGCTTATGCGCCAGCGGAGCTTCAATGATGTTTTCCAACACGGAAAGGTGGGGAAACAGATTGAAATTCTGGAATACATAACCGACGTTGATGCGCTGACGTAACACGTCCTTTTCTTTCAACTCATAGAGTGTATTCCCTTTGCGACGGTAGCCGATGTAATCGCCGTCGATGCGGATAAACCCTTCGTCTACGCGTTCAAGATGATTAATCGTGCGCAGCAGCGTGGATTTCCCTGATCCGGATGGGCCAAGGATCACGGTGACGGAGCCGGGAGCCAGCGTCAGATTGATATCCTCCAGCGCTTTGTGCTGACCGAAATGTTTCGCCACGTTGCGGATTTCGATCAGCCCAAGGGCGTTTTCTGCCTGTGGCTGGGCGGTGGTGCGGGCATGAGCAAAATAATCGATAGCTTCAGACATGGTGAATCTCCAGAATCTGGGGGTTAACGTGCGCGCTTGCGCGTCAGGAAACGGACGAGTCTCTGGCGCGGCGTTGGCGGCATTTCACGCACCGCACCGCGGGACACATAGCGTTCCACGTAGTATTGGACGACGGATAGCACCGTGGTGATCAGCAGATACCAGATGGTGGCGACCATCAGCAGCGGAATAACCTGCTGCGTACGGTTGTAGATGACCTGAACGGTGTAAAACAGCTCCGGCAGCGCCAGCACGTAGACAATTGAGGTACCTTTAGCGAGGCTGATGATCTCGTTAAAACCGGTGGGCAGAATCGAACGCAGCGCCTGCGGCAGAATGATGCGCACGGTGCGGCGACTGCCGGGCAGACCGAGTGCCGCGGAGGCTTCAAACTGGCCTGTATCCACGCCAAGAATACCGCCGCGAATAATCTCCGCCGTATATGCGGATTGCACCAGCGTCAGGCCAAGTACGGCAACGGAAAATTGATCCAGAAGATCTATCGTCGGATAGTTCAGGAAGACGATGGAGGTGAAGGGAATTCCCAGCGCCAGCTCGTCATAGAGATACGAGAAATTGTACAGAATGATCAGCACCAGAATCAGCGGCAGCGATCGGAACAACCAGATATACAGCCACGACAACGTGGAAAGCAGGTAAGACGGCGAAAGCCGGGCCAGCGCCAGCGCGGTGCCGAAAAAAATACTGAATAACGTACCCAGTGCGGTCAACAGCAGCGTTTGTCCCAGTCCGGCAAGGATCACTGGATTAAAAAACCACTCGGCAAAGACCGACCACTCCCAACGCGGGTTCAGCGCGATTGACTGAATAATCCCGGCAAAAATAAACAGCGAAAACAGCGCGCCGGCAAAGCGAAAAGGGTAACGCGCGGGAACAATGTTCAACGGCGGTTCCTGTGTCTGGCTCAGCGGTGGTTGTTGAGAAGACGTGTGTAGAGATTGCGTCATGAGCGATACCCGTTGAATGTGATGCTGAAAAATAGCGTTTTGTTGTTAGTGCATAGGGCTATTACCGTGCGCAAGGGTCAACACACTTTCAAATGGCGGGTGATAAGCTCGACTTCCGTTTGCCGTGCAACCCGTGGTGTCGCAGCGTCGAACAGGGCTTTCTTAAATGGTAAACGCCCGTCGTAAGGTGGAATGCTGTAGGTCACCGGATCGACGGTGATATCGAACTGAGGGGTATACCCGTGGCTCAGATATAAACTTACCGCTTCAGGCTGGCGGAAACCGGTCGTCAGGAAAAAATGCTGGTAGCCTAATCGCCGGGCGTGTTGTTCCAGTTCTTGCATCACTTTCCCCGCGAGCCCCTGACGGCGCAGCGAGTTATCCGTCCATACCCGCTTAATTTCGGCAGTGGTGCTGTCGTAGCGTTTAAACGCACCGGTGGCAATCGGTACGCCCTGACGCAGCAGCGCAATAAAAATGCCGTGCGGCTGCTGGTAAATGCCCGGCGGATCGCTTTCCCGCTCACCAAAAAAATCGCCATAGCGCTGTTCATATTCCGCGAACAGGCCGTCGATAATCGGGGCCACGATAGGATCTTCGGGCTGGGTAACAATGAAAATGTCGTCGGACATGGGGTACTCCTGATTCATTAGCGTATAGGGGCTATCGGTAACCATGGCGTGTCGATCATGGCGTCCCGATAGCCATTGAGCGGTATTAATCGCCCAGTCCTGGCGGATTGATTTCTGAACGGTCAATACGTTCGATACTTTCTCCCCAGCGGTTCAGTACCTTGTCGTATTCACCGCTTTTAATTACGCCGTTCAGCGCGGTATTAATCGGCTGTACCAGCCCGCTGCCTTTGCGCGTGGTGACCGCGATATGGGCGACGTTGGGGTAACCGCCGTTGACCGTACCGACATGCTTAACTTTGCCCGTCAGCTCTGCTTTGTAGGCACCGATCACGTTGGGGCCGAAATAGGCATCGGAACGGCCGGATTGCAGGCTCAGGTTGGCAGCCGCATCGTCCGTGACATAAACCGGCTGAAAGGCGGGCAGGCCGTTGGCGCGATTCTGTTTATCCCACGCCAGCAGCACCGCTTCCTGATTGGTGCCGGAACCAACAATAATCTTCAGCCCCGCGATGTCCTTCGCTTCCTTAATGGACTGAATCTTACTGGTGGATTTCACATAGAAGCCGAGCGAGTCGATGCGGTAGGTGGCGAAATCGAACTTTTCCTTGCGCGCTTTGGTGACGGTAATGTTGATGATGGCGGCATCATACTTACCGGAGGCCACGCCGAGCGGCCAGTCTTCCCATGAGGTTGGAATGATGTTCAGTTCCAGCCCGAGGCTGTCGGCCACCAGCCGTGCGATATCCGGCTCGCTGCCCACCACGGTTTTGTTGTCATCGGCCAGAAACGCTAGCGGCGGTGACGAGCCCAACGTGGCGATGGCGACGGTGAATTTACCCGGCGTGACGAATGTAAAATCTGCCGGAATCTGCGCAATCGCCTCCGCATTTTTCGGTGCATGGATCGGCTGCTGGTTGGCTTTCAGGTCGATGGCTGCCAGTGCCGTTGTTGCGGACAGCGTGCCGAGCAGCAGCGATCCCGTCAGTAGCTTTGTCAAACGCGATGGACGCATGCGATGTGAGTTGGATGAATATGCGATCTCTTTTTGCATTTGTTTTTCCCTTGCAGGTGACTATTTATAATGGTTTTCGTGACGCTGTCACTTTTATGAATGTGTCGCGTTTACTTAATCGCCGATACCCGGTGGGTTCACGACGGACTGTGTGATTTTTTCATCGTCTTCACCCCAGCGATCCAGCACCTGTGCGTAACTGCCGTTGTGGATCGCGCCATTGATGGCGGTGCTGATTGGCTGTGCCAGACCGTTGCCTTTCTGCGTGGTGACCGCGACGTAAGCGACCGTCGGGCCTTTGCCTACCATGCGTGTCTTGCCCGTCAGCGCCGCTTTATAAGCCCCGATAGAATGGGGGCCGAAAAACGCATCGACGCGCCCGGACTGGATGCTTAGGTTGGCAGCGGCATCGTCGGTGACGTAAACAGGCTGTACGGGAGGTAGGCCACTGGCGCGATTTTGCCGATCCCAGCCCAGCAGAATGTTTTCCTGATTGGTGCCGGAGCCGACAATCACTTTCAGACCAGCGACGTCTTCTGGCTTGTTAATCGACGTAATTTTGCTGGTCGATTTCACGTAGAAACCCAGCGTATCAATGCGATACGTGGCGAAGTCGAACTTCTCTTTGCGCAGTTTCGTCACCGCGATATTAAAAATAGCGGCGTCGTATTTCCCCGCCGTGATGCCCAGCGGCCAGTCTTCCCAGGATGCCGGCACCAGCTTTAGCTCCAGCCCGAGGCCGTCGGCCACCAGTCGCGCAATATCGGCATCGCTGCCGATAAGCGTTTTGTTATCGTCAGCCAGCAGCGACAGCGGCGGTGAGCTGAGCGCTGACACGGCAATCGTCAGTTTACCCGGCGTCACGAATTTGAAATGAGCTGGAATCTGCGCGATGGCCTCAGCATTTTTATCAGTACGAATAGGTGTTTGGTTGGCCTTCAGATCGATACGGCTAACGAATCCCGCATCTTGCGCCTGCACGTTTGCCACCAGCGTGGCACTCAATAGGGCCGCCACGCGGGTTACCGTGATAAAAGGGGAACGTTTCACAGTGAATCTCCTGTTGCGCGAACTAGCGCGTGAATTGATTCACCGGATAATCCAGCGCCAGATTTTTCCGCAGCGTGTAGCCGGGATATTCCTGACGGAAAAGTCCGCGCTGTTGTAGCAGAGGAACGACGCGATCGACAAAGTGGTTGAGCGTCTCCGGCGTGCCGCCCTGAATGATGAAGCCGTCGGCCGCACCGTTTTCAAACCAGCGCTGTAAACCATCCGCCACCTGCTCAGGTGTGCCGCTGAAGACGGGACGCGGTGAGGCCGCCTCCAGCGCGACCTGCCGTAGCGTTAAGCCTTTTTCCTGCGCGTTGCGTTTGATTTCATCGGTGGTGCTGCGGAAACTGTTTTTCCCTAGATCGCCGATATCGGGGAAGGGCTCATCCAACGGGTGTTGTGAGAAGTCATAGTGCTCAAAATAGCGTCCCAGATAATTGAGAGCGTCCTCAATCGTGACCAACTGCGCGGTTTCCTGATACTGGCGCTCTACGTCTTCCGCGTCGTTGCCGACAATCACGCTGACGCCCTGAAAAACGTGCAATTGATCGGCCCGGCGACCATTTTCTTCCAGCTTCTGTTTCACTTCGCGGTAATAGCGCTGTGAGTCTTCCAGCGTGTGTTGATGGGTGAAGATGGCATCGGCGTGTTTGGCGGCCAATTTTTGCCCGTCTTCAGACGCACCAGCCTGAAACACAATCGGGCGGCCTTGCGCGGATCGGCCAATATTCAGCGGCCCCTGTACTGAGAAGAATTCTCCCTGATGATTCAGCGTGTGCAGCTTCTCAGGATCGAAAAATTGTCCGCTGGTTTTGTCACGAATAAAGGCATCGTCTTCCCAGGAATCCCACAGGCCTTTCGCCACCTGAAGGAACTCATCGGCAATGCGGTAGCGCAGTGCGTGTTCTGGGTGCTGTTGACGGGAAAAGTTTTTCGCCGATCCTTCCAGCGGCGATGTCACCACGTTCCAGCCTGCGCGGCCGTTGCTGAGATGGTCGAGGCTGGCGAACTGCCGGGCGGTGGTAAACGGTTCGGAATACGACGTCGAGAGTGTGCCAACCAGACCAATATGTGTGGTGACGGTAGCCAGCGCGGACAGTAGTGTCAGCGGTTCAAAGCGATTGAGAAAGTGGGGGATAGATTTTTCATTGATATAGAGGCCGTCTGCCACGAAGACAAAATCAAATTTCCCTTGTTCGGCTTTTTTTACCGCATCCAAAACAAAGCCAAAATTAATGCTGGCGTCGGGTACGACGTTTTTATGCCGCCATGCGGACATATTTCCCGCCGCGCCCTGTAATAGTAAACCCAGTCTTAATTGTCGATTTGCAGATGTTTGTTTTTTACTCATTGTCAGAAACCTTTTTATTAATTGAATATGCTTATTATTAATTGAGCGTCATTATTGTTAATTAAACGAACTTCCATGAAAGTGAAAACAGTCCATCAATAAACCGTCAGCCAATAAACAAGCCATCAATAGGTATTCACGTATTCAATGAAAGGTTAATAAGACGTTAATAGCGTGTTTTCACTATTGATGAGGCGAGGCGTGATGTAAAACAACAAAAATGGATAATGAAATTCAAAAATTTCAGATTATGATATGGCTTGTTTTGTTAGTATGATGTTAATAATCATGTTTCTCGCCGTATCTAAAGGAAGTATTTAATGTCTGATTTGATAGCTGAACGACACGTCACCGCGAATGACGCGATTCTCTCTGCGGCGGTTGCCACGGTTGACCGGCAGGCGTTTCGTGATGCGATGGCAAGGCTGAGCGCGGCGGTCAATGTCGTTACGACGGATGGCCCAGCAGGTAAGGCCGGTTTTACGGCGTCCGCCGTGTCCAGCGTCAGTGATTCGCCGGGTACGCTGCTGGTGTGTCTGAATCGCGGTTCGTCGGTGTATCCCACGTTTCAGGCGAATACGCATTTGTGCATCAATACGCTGGCGGCCCATCATGAAGCGCTGTCGTCGCTGTTTGGAAGCCCGTCATCTACCGAAGAACGGTTTGCCGCGGCGGAGTGGGACGTGTTACACACGGGTTCACCGGTGTTGCGGGACGCGCTGGTAGCGTTTGACTGTCAGGTTGAAGAGGTGGTGAGCGCGGCGACGCACGATATCTTTATTTGCCGGGTATTAGCGATTAAGCAGGGCGAAGGCACGGATGGTCTGGTGTATTTTTCCCGTCGTTATCATGCTGTTCGGGGTTAATGAAATACACTAACCAGACGCCAAGCCTTGCAGATAAAGTGCGTCGAGCGGGGGCAATGGATAGATCGTAAAGACGCTGCAAGTACCTCCCTGTAAGCTCGAGCCGCGCGGATATGAATCTCATCCCTGAGATTCACCCTTTCAGGGCCGTCGCAAGCGACGTTCAAAGGCGTTCCTAACGCCTTTGTCCCTGGCGCGGACGCTTTACTCTTCTATTCCATTACCCCCGTTTTAATCCTGTAAACTTGTCATCAGTCTGCCAACGAGAATTATTCAGGAAATAGCCACCTCCGCCAGATTAACCAGACGAAGGTGGCTAGTTTTATAAATTAGCGTATTACGATGAAGACAGGACGGCCTGTGGTGAGGAGACTTTCGTGGTGTTCAGGCGATGCAGTGCCGCTTCCGCTAACTGTGCGAAATAGCGAGAAGCTGGCGCAATCGCGCTTTCATCTGGGTTGAACTGAGGATGGTGCAAACCAAATTCGCTGTTTGAACCAATGCTGACGAACGTGCCCGGTACGTCCTGAAGATAAAGCGCAAAATCCTCACCGCTCATTTGCAGTTCGGCGTTTTCTACCTGATAGCCTGCGTCTCTGGCAATTTGCTTGCTGAAATCGGCCCATTCACTGGTGTTCACGACCGCAGGCGGGCCGGGATACCATTTCAGTTCCGCTTTTGCACCCAGTGCAAGGGCGATGCCGCCAATCAATTGCTCTATTCGTTCCGGTATCTCCGCGCGAATCGCGGCATTGTAGGTACGAACCGTCCCTTCCAACTCCACCGTTTGCGGCAGTACGTTCCAGGTGTTACCGCCCTGAATGCGCGTGACGCTGATGACCAGTGATTCCAGCGAGCTGAAGCTACGACTGGGCAGGGTTTGCAGCGCATTGACGATATTGCAGGCGGTGACGATGCTGTCGATGCCCTGTTCGGGTTTGGCCGCATGTGCGCCTTTGCCGGTAATGTGAATGGCGAAGCGATCCACGTTGGCATAAAACGGGCCGCTGCGGGTAGCGAAGGTGCCAGCAGGAAGTTCAGGCGCGTTATGCAGACCGAAAACGGCCGCGACATCGGCGAGCGCGCCGGCACGGATGAGCTGTTTGGCGCCAGTCGAGACCTCTTCTGCGGGTTGGAAAAACAGCCTGACTTTACCCGGTAAGACAGATTCACGTTTTTTCAACAAACAGGCAGCACCCAGCATCACAGCGGTGTGGAAATCATGGCCACAGGCATGCATGACGCCCGCGTGCTGAGAGCGAAACGGCACATCGACTAACTCTTCAATCGGCAGCGCATCAATATCGGCCCGCAGCGCAATCGTCGGGCCGCTGCCGTGACCGATTTCGGCAACGACGCCTGTGGTTAACGCAAGGGGCAACAGGCGGATGTCTTTCTCTTGTAGCCAGCGGGTGATGTGCGCGGTGGTTTGGTGTTCCTGATTGGACAATTCCGGGTACTGATGCAAGTGCCGTCGCCAGTTAATTAACTGTTGCTCAAATGACGTATCACAACAGGGGATAGATTCAGCCATATCAATACACCTCCTTAACAAAACTTAAACATGCTAAAGGTAGCCGATAGCAACGCAATGGATAAATACCATCTGGTTATATTTCATGTCTTTTTATGATGGCGCTTTTTTGTATTCATTTATTATGAATATTTCTGCTAACAAATTCTGTTATTAATATTTATTTTTTACACCTTTATGCAACATTCTTCTTATTCTGTTTTTTACTATGGCTGTTGTTTTTGTTATGACTATTTATTGCGGTGAATAGCGCTAGCACGCTAACGGATAGTCGCTGAAAATAAGGAAACATCGTGGGATATAAACTCAGTTTATTAGATCAAAGCCCCATCGCCGAAGGAATGAGTGCGGCGCAGGCGTTGGCGCAAACCGTGTCGCTGGCGAAAGTGGCGGAAGCGCTTGGCTATCATCGTTTTTGGGTTTCCGAGCATCATAATTCCGATGAATTGGCGGGATCGTCTCCCGAGGTCTTGATCACCTGGCTACTGGCGCACACCACAACGCTGCGTATTGGCTCCGGCGGCGTGATGTTGCAGCATTACAGCCCGTATAAAGTTGCGGAGAATTTCCATGTGATCAGCGCACTGGCGGGTGGGCGTGTGGATTTGGGGATCGGCAAAGCACCGGGCGGGTTGCCGCTGGCGACGCGGGCGCTACAGCAGGAAGTCGGTGAGACACAACGGGTTGCCTTTACGGAGAAGCTACATCAGCTAAACCGCTTTCTCGACAGCCATGACGAGACGGCCGAAAGCCTGAACGCGACGCCATTACCTGAACAGACGCCACAGCGCTTTCTGCTGGGTGCCAGTCAGGAGAGTGCGCGGTTAGCGGCCTCGCTGGGTTGGAATTTTGTGTTCGCTGGGTTCATTAACGCCAGTGAAAAGTTGCTGACGGAGTCTCTCCTGAGCTATCGGGAGTTGAAACCCGCCAGCGCCCAGACGCTGCTGTCACTGTCGGTGATTGCCGCCGAGCGTCATGAGGATGCGGAGACGCTGGCTAGCACGCAGCATAACTATAAAGTTTACATTGAGAACAAGCCGCCGCTGACGGTAGGCAGTCAAGAACAGGCTGATAACTTCGTTCGGCAGGCGGGCGCAACGGATTTCCGTATCGTACAGGAGCCGCGTCATGTGCTTTACGGCACGCCGGAACATATTCATCAGCGTCTGGATAGCTACCATCAGCGCTTTGGCGTGGATGAGTTCATCATCCATACGCCTGTAACGTTACCCCGCGAGCGTGAAGCGTCGATTCGGCTGCTGGCACAGCGCTGAAAACGTGTAACCCACTGATAGAAATTAAAAAAGATAGTGCTGATTGTTTGTCTTCTCTTTCCTTTTGTCAGTGGTGCACCAACAATGTTTTTTCAGACAAAACCTTACATATTCCCCCCGCTTGACTGTTCTATACTCAGTAGTAAGCAAGATAAGTTTTACTGGCAGAGAAGATGAATAGGGGGAAGAAAAATGATTGGTCTCAACCTCGTTTATCCAGTGTCATATAGCACCATGCCTGACAAACCTGATCATGTTCAGGGCATTTCCCGCTCGTCTCAGCTGTCTGGTTACCCTAATCAGGACGCGTCTACCCGAACCCGGACGACGTACGACAATAACGCATCGGTCTTTAAGCCACCCATAGCCGATGGGGTTAATCGCCCAACGGCAAATAACCAGCTTAACGTTTACGTTTAAGACGGTATCAAGCGGATAAAAATGGGCAATCACGTACTGTAAACGATCGTTTTCGGTGCGTGTGTTGCCTTTTTATTTTCATTAAAGCCTCTTCAAAAATCATCTTCTATAATAGTCATTGCGCTCGGTATGGCAGATTTAATCGCGTATTTTTACTGTTAGTCTTCCTGAGCTTCGTTGCTTTTGTGTTTCCATGAGCCATTGGTATGGCAAATATTTCTATGAGAGATAACAGATGAAGGAATTACTTAATATTGCATTAATAAGGAAATTTACTGTTATTGCACTATTTGTTTTTTCAGCATCGGCATGCTCATTGAATCAGGGTAATAGCCATTTCGAAAAAGCATTGCTCACGCCTGAACAGATCAACGAAGCAATCGTCTATCAAAAGGATGCAGATAAAAATAGCGATGTTAAACCGAAAGAGGGGGAAAAATGGTTTAACGTCACCTTAGGGCAGGAGCCCATTATCATTAGCGCCCCCCATGCTACCGAACCGTTTCGGGATGGAAAATATCGTTTCTCTGACGGAGGCGGAACGGCAGCGCTGGCAATCATGTTGGGAAAACTGACGGGTTCGACGGTCATCTATACAACAAAAGCCTCTCCTTCAGACCCCAACTACTACGATAATAATGATTATAAAGCGAGGCTAGCCGAATTAATAAAATCACAAAAGCCGAAACTCATTATTGATATCCACGGCAGCCACCCTTACCGACCCTATGATGTTGATATCGGAACCATGAAGGGAAAATCTCTGCTGGGTAAAGACGAACTGGTGACCAAACTCATCACCTCATTGCGAAATGAAGGTATTTCCAATTACTCAAACAACTATTTTGCCGCCTCCAAGAATGAAACCGTCACAAAGTTCGGCGCAGCACATGGCGTACCAACGATCCAACTTGAGGTCAACAGCGTTTGGATGGTGCCAAGTGAGGGTAATTATGAATCACATCGGTTTGCGCAATTGCTCCAGGGCATGGTTCGTTACGTCAATAGCGTAAAATGACAGTCGAACACGCACGATTGAATCACGTCGATCGGTTTATCTGTATTAGCTCAGGCCGGAGCTGGCAATGTTGCTGCGCAGAGCTAAACGTAATCTTACCGGCAGCTCTTGCCAACAGCGGACGTTGGAGGCCTAGAAACTCTTAAAAAATTAAGGGTTCGTTTTGCGGGGATACTTACACCATCAGGGCATCACTGGAGAGCGCATTGATGAGCTTTTGCGTGACTTTTTTATTTTCCACGGTACCGAATTGAGCAGCCTGCCCAAGATGAAGTACAGACAATTTGAGCGGAGTAGCTCAGCACATATACCGGGCATTATTGAAGGCACAAATGATGCAGATACGTTGTATCCTGAATTTAATGCTGAAATGGACGATTGAAATATTGCCGTTGAGATTTCGGGACGACGTGATGAGCCTGACCGGTTCAACACCGATATCAGGATCACATGACGACAGAAAAAAAGAAAACTGTTTTGACCTGAACAGAACAGCTCGCTTAAGCCCGGCCAGTGCCGGGTTGTTGATGTCTGTTGTCTGAGAGCATGTCTATACTGCATGAAATCGCATGAGTCTCATGCAGTATTTCTCACGCAAAAAACCATATGTGGTGGCTTCTGTAGCGAACTACGTTCTGCATCAAAACTATTGCATTAAGTGAAGCAGGCAGGCGAGGCTGCCCGAGCTGGAGGGGGTTATGAGTAATTTTATTCGTTGACCTTGCTACGACGCATGTACGTTGCAAAAAATCGATATATTCCTAAACAATCGATAGACACAAGTATCGACCATCAATAGTATAAACTTCATGATAAACGCATGCTTAAAAAGGAAGTTATAGGATGAGCGGTTATTCGGTGACTTATGAAGAGAGATTTCTTTTTAAAGAAATCGGTTCAATAGCTACGAAACCTGATATTGCTATTACTGAACTTGTAGCTAACTCACATGATGCTGGCGCAACGATAGTAAAAATAAATATATCTGAAACCAATCCGCAAGTCCTCACTATCGAAGATAATGGAGTAGGACTTACGAAAGAACAATTCGAAAGCAGGTGGCTTAGATTACGATACGATAGGCACAAGCATCAGGGGGCTTATGTCGAATTTCCTAGCGATGCTGATGTCCAAACTAAACGTCTTGCGTTTGGATGCAATGGTGTAGGGAGACATGCAGGACTATGTTTCGATGATAATTATATAGTTGAAACATGGAAGGACTCCATCCGAAATTATTATCATTTAGCTGTTTCCTCCGGTCAAAGTCCAATAAAAGTTGTTGAACACCGTAGCGAGAAATCAGCAGGTCATGGTTCTAAGATTACAGTAAATGTTACTCGTAACTATGTCGACTCTGAACAAATATCAGATATTATATCTGCAAGATTTCTTTTTAATCCGGAATTTCATGTTTATGTTAACGGCCGAAAAATCACCTTACTAGAGCATCCTGGGGTGGTAAAAACGGAAGAAATAAATCCAATCGGAAACATAAAAATAAAACTGACTTTAGTAGATTCTTCTGCTGCGGCTAGAACTTCAAATCAGCATGGTGTCGCTTTTTGGCTGGGTGGGAGATTGTTAGGAAAACCTTCTTGGTATATTGCTAAAAACCAAATAATAGATGGGCGAAAGTCATTTGCCAAAAGATATACTTTAATTGCTGAGTCGAATGATCTATTCAGCTATGTTGAACCTGATTGGTCCAGCTTCAAATCAGACTTTACAACTATAGACCTTATATCTAATGAGATCGGTAGGATTCTTCGCGGCTGGTATGTTGAGTTGTCTCAAATAGACATGCAACAAGCAAAATCTACGGTAATTCAAAACCATGTTGAGGATATAAAGAGTCTAAACATTCTTGCTAGAAAGGAACTGAATGATTTTCTAGACAATATTTTGGAGGAAAGTCCGGATATTAAATTGGAATATTTGGAGTTGGCCTTTAAAGCAGCTATAAATTTAGAGAAATCCAGATCTGGAATTTCACTTTTGAGAAAGTTAATTAGTATTTCGCCTGATGATGTCGAAGCGCTGAATGTTTTTCTGGATGAATGGAATGTAACAGATGCAATGACAATTCTTGCTGAAATTGACTCTCGCATAAAGTTAGTTGAGATGATTTCCAAGATTAGTGGTGACCATAGTGTGGATGAATTACATACTCTACATCCACTAATCGAGAAGGCTCGTTGGGTTTTCGGCCCAGAATTCGATAGTGCCGAATATTCAAGTAACAGAGGGCTTATCAAAACTATGGAGACCATATTTAAAAAAAGTTATAAGAAAGAATGTTTTTTAAATTCATCAAAACGTCCTGATATAGTCGTAGGTAGTAATTCATCTTTAAGCATGCTTGGGCTTGAAGAGTTTGATGGTGAAATAAAGAAGACTAAGACTGTACTTTTAATTGAGCTTAAGAAAGGTGGTTTCACTATTGGTCGTGATGAGATGAATCAGGCAAGATCCTATGTGGAAGATATTTGGCATACTGGCGTAGGATCTTCACGTCCTTTTATTAAAGCATTTGTTGTTGGTGATACTATAGATAGATTTGCCAGCAAGTATCAAGCAGTTGGAAATAATGAAAATGATAAGTTTGGCGAAGTTAAAGCTATTACTTTTGATGAAATGGTTAGGACTGCGCAGGCTAGGCTTTTTAATTTACGGGACAAAGTATCCCTTAGGTACGACAGCTTAGACAATGAAGCTACGATGAGCAACGTTATCAATATTCCTACACAAGATAAATTTAGCATTTAAATTTCACACATGAGTCAGGTAATAATAGTTATCACCTGACTCACAAATTTTATGACGTAATAGTACAATTTATTTTGTTAAGGCTGGTTGTCTTTTGGTACGCTAATTTAGTTGGGAGTAGGTTATTGTTACTTTCTTTGGTTGTAACTGGTCTGTCCATTAAGAAATGACTATGCTTATTCCACTAAAGATTCTTCCTGAATTGTCGATAATTGATCCGAAAAGCCAAATTCTTTACGGAATCATCATAATTAAGGAAAGTACATGTTGCTGAGTTTAATAAATAAAAAGTTAAAGTGTTTACTAATTATCATAATTATAATGAGTTCAGGCTGTGTAACACAATCCCCATATAATTCCTCAGACCCCGTAGATCAGGCATTAAAAGTTTGTGGCTTAGGATACTCATCGGAAGCTGCAATGCTATATCGAGGTGCTTACCAGATTACTAATAAACAAGCATCTGCTGAATTTGAAACAAAATTTAGCCAAAACCTTGAAACTCAGATGACCAGTATGTTTAAGAGCTTTAAGCCTTCGGACGGAAGTTCCATGAAGATCGTGAGCGAACAGATAAATGAAAGTCGAGATTGTGTATTAAGTCAGATAAACAGTTATAGAGAACCCTCTCGAAGTGATTTAGTTTCACAATGCATTACCGACTTTAAGAAACGTGTAGGTGATACTGGTAATGGTTATCCTTATGTCCGGGACTGGACAGTTCTTGAAAGCGATCCACGCAACTCCAAAAATAACTTAGTTGTTGGTTTTATATTTAGCCAAGGAGGACCAAACATCCCTGGGAAAATAATTTGCAAAATAAAGAATAATAAATATGACGATCTTATTTCATCCGAATAGATAATATTATTTAGATGTAGTTATGAATTAAGCAAGGGCTAACCCTCCGAAGCTCCGTTTCTCCGGGTTGGCCCTGACCTGCTCCCTATGACTCAAGATACCTTATGTAAGTATGCATTCCGAACTTCCGCTTCTCGCTCACAGCAGCCTGTCAGATTTGATGGTGTGCTGGCCGCGAAAACCATCAGTTCAAGTCTGAGCTAATGCAGTTTATCTGTAATCTGCGTGTGATCCGTTTCTGTCATCTGGATGGCGATCAAACGGGCGGGTTACCATACGGCCCGTTCTGAATAGAATCTCTGACCTGCAATTCCGACAAGAACAGATTTTCTTTCGAGAAATAGCCGCCGTCCAGCATCGCGATCAGACGGTTAATGACTTCGTTGATCATATCGCTCACAGGATCTTTGACGCTGGAGAGCGACGGCTTCAAAAACGGGGCGGTGGGAATATCGTCGAACCCGACGACAGAAACGTCATGCGGGACGGCAACGCCAGCCTCATCCAGTGCTTTTATCGCGCCAATCGCCATATCGTCATTGCTGGCGAGAACGGCGCTGAACGATACCCGGTTATCGCGCAGGGCGTTAATGGCGAGCGAACCGCTGTGCGGTGTCCATTTTCCTCTCACAATCAACTCGTCCCGTACCGCAATATTGGCCGCCGTCAGGGCATCTTTATAGCCAGAAAGGCGTTCGATAGCCGTCGGCGAATCCAGCGAACCGGTGATAAAAGCGATATCTCTATGGCCACGCCTGATCAGATGCTGCGTGGCGTTATAGCTGGAACCTTTGTGATCGCAGCAGATGCAGTGGCTCTGGTGTTTACGCAGTTTACGGTTGACCACCATGATCGGTTGCTTGTGCTTCTCGATGATGTCGTCCATTTCATCCACGTTGAGAAAACGGGGATAGATGATGATCGCATCACAGCGCAATCCCAGCAGGAATTGAATCGCGGCTCTTTCTTCATCGGCGCTGTGTTTGCCGTCGACCAGAATCAACTGACGACCGTTGTCTTCCAGTTTCTTAGCGGCCTGTGACAGCAGTTCGTTAAAATAGCTGCCGTTATAGAGCGTATTGGTCACCACCAAACCAATACAGGCTGATTTGCTGGTCGCCAGATTCCGTGCCAGTAAATTGGGCCGATACCCCGTCTCCTCAATGGCCTGATAGACCAGCGTTTTGGTTTCTTCACTGGTATAGCCTTTGCCCGATAGCACGCGCGACACCGTCGCTTTTGATACGCCTGCTTTCTTCGCCACTTCCTGCATTGTCGACATGAGACATCCTGAGACGTTGAATACTCCCATCATTTTACACACTTTATCTCCGTCATACGTCAAGTTGCCTGTGTGTTGGCCGCGAGGGGATGAGGGCGGGTGCGATCGAGAGAAGGATTCCATTTCTATGGCGATCGTGGTCACATAAGTAAAATATTAATAATTAATCTATTGAAATTACATTCACATATAAACACTATCATGTGGAACCGGTTACCCATCGGCGTTTCATCACGTTGCATGGAGCAGGGATACCGGCATGAATACTTTCATAACTGTATGAAATTGAATAATAAATGTGCGTGCATCAAGTGATATTCCCGTTTTGGACGCGTTGAACGGTGTGTTGAGTTTGGTGTAGCGTGCGCGATTACGAGAGATTGTTTATCCATGTCAAAGAATTATGCGGCTGTATCCCGTTCGATCGTCGATGCCATCGGTGGTGCTGATAACATCGCTGCCGTGACGCACTGTATGACCCGTCTGCGCTTTGTGCTGAAAGATAATGATGCAGCAAATGTGGCTGAATTGAAGGCCATAAGCGGCGTGTTGGGCGTCGTGAAAAATGATAACCAGTGTCAGGTCATCATCGGCAACACCGTTTCTCAGGCCTACGCCGAAGTGGTGAAACTGCTGCCGGAAGGCGCGGAGGCTGAAAAAGCCGTACCCGTGAACAATAAAATTACGCTGCGACGCATCGGCGCGGGCATTCTGGATGCGCTGATTGGCACGATGTCACCGCTCATTCCGGCAATTATCGGCGGCTCGATGGTGAAATTGCTCGCCATGATCCTCGATATGACCGGGTTGTTTGAGAAGGGCGCATCGACGATAACGATTCTGAACGTGATTGGCGACGGCGCGTTCTTCTTCCTGCCGATCATGGTGGCGGCGTCTGCTGCGGTAAAATTCAAAACCAACATGTCGCTGGCGATTGCTATCGCTGGGGTGCTGGTGCATCCGACGTTTATCGATCTGATGGCAAAAGCGGCGCAGGGTCAGCAGGTGGTGTTCATGGGGCTGACCGTCACGGCGGTGAAGTATACCTACACCGTCATTCCCGCGCTGTGTATGACTTGGATTCTGTCTTACATTGAAAAATGGGTAGACCGCATTACGCCAGCGGTGACCAAAAACTTCCTGAAGCCGATGTTAATCGTGCTGATTGCTTCCCCGATTGCCATCATGCTGATCGGCCCGATTGGGATCTGGATCGGTAGCGGTATTTCTGCGGTGGTGTACACCGTGCATGATTATCTGGGCTGGCTGTCCGTTGCCATCATGGGCGCGATCTGGCCGCTGCTGGTGATGACGGGTATGCACCGTGTGTTTACTCCGACTATCATTCAAACCATCGCCGAGACGGGCAAAGAAGGCATGGTGATGCCGTCTGAAATCGGTGCAAACCTGTCGCTGGGTGGATCTTCACTGGCGGTCGCCTGGCGCACCAAAAATCCGGAACTGCGCCAGACAGCGCTGGCTGCGGCGGCATCGGCCATTGTTGCTGGGATTTCTGAACCTGCGCTGTACGGTGTGGCTTTGCGTCTGAAGCGTCCGCTGATCGCCTGTTTAATCACCGGTTTTATCTGTGGTGCCGTTGCCGGTATCGGTGGTCTGGCAAGCCATTCAATGGCCTCGCCGGGGCTGTTTACCAGCGTGCAGTTCTTCGATCCGACCAATCCGATGAGCATTGCCTGGGTATTCGGCGTCATGATTCTGTCCGTCGTGATTTCCTTCTTCGTCACCTTGCTGCTGGGCTTTGAAGACATCCCGGTAGAAGAACAACCGGAAGATAAACGCGTACAGGGCGACAAGGTTTCCGCGCCGCAGCACGCAGCGAACACGAATTAAATGAAGCACTAATGAGCACGAAGGAGAAGAGCGTATGTCTGCATCAACATTTCCCAATGGGTTCTTATGGGGGGCGCGATTGCGGCCAATCAGGCAGAAGGTGCGTACCTCGAAGGCGGTAAAGGGCTGACGACGGTGGATATGATTCCCCACGGCGTGAATCGTCTGCCGGTGAAGCTGGGGCAAGAACCGCGCTTTGCGCTGCGTGAGGATGAGTTTTATCCCAGCCATCAGGCGATCGATTTCTACCATCGCTATAAGGAAGATATCGCGCTGATGGCAGAAATGGGGTTCACGGTGTTCCGTACCTCTATCGCCTGGAGCCGGCTTTACCCAAACGGGGATGAGCTGACGCCCAACGCAGACGGCATCGCCTTTTATCGCGATGTGTTTGCCGAGTGCAGGAAGTACAACATTGAGCCGCTGGTGACGCTGTGCCATTTCGATGTGCCGATGCATCTGGTCACCGAGTACGGCTCATGGCGTAACCGGAAAATGGTAGAGTTCTTCGCCCGCTATGCCCGAACCTGTTTTGAAGCCTTCGACGGGCTGGTGAAATACTGGCTAACGTTCAATGAAATCAATATCTTGCTGCATAGTCCGTTTTCTGGCGCGGGGTTGGTGTTTGCCGACGGGGAAAATCATGAGCAGGTGAAATACCAGGCTGCGCACCATGAACTGGTGGCGAGCGCGCTGGCGACGAAAATTGCGCATGAGGTTAACCCGGAAAATCAGGTCGGCTGCATGCTGGCTGGCGGCAATTTCTATCCGTGGTCGTGCAAACCGGAAGATGTCTGGGCGGCGCTAAATAAAGATCGAGAGAATCTGTTCTTTATTGATGTGCAGGCACGCGGCACCTATCCGGCGTATACCGGCCGTTTGTTTAAAGAGAAGGGCATCACGATTGCATCAGAGCCGGGCGATGATGAGATTCTCAAGAACACGGTGGATTTTGTGTCCTTCAGCTATTACGCCTCTCGCTGCGCCTCGGCGGATATGAACGAGCAGAATAGCAGCGCGGCGAACATCGTTAAATCGTTAAAGAACCCGCACATCAAGGCGAGTGAATGGGGCTGGGGAATCGATCCGCTGGGTCTGCGCATCACCATGAACATGATGTATGACCGCTACCAGAAGCCGCTGTTTTTGGTAGAAAACGGGCTGGGTGCGAAGGATGAGATTAACGCGCAGGGCGAGATTGATGATGACTATCGCATCAGCTACCTGCGCGAACACATCAGCGCGATGGCGGATGCGATTGGTGACGGTATTCCCGTCATTGGCTACACCTCATGGGGCTGCATCGATCTGGTCGCTGCTTCTACCGGTGAAATGAGCAAACGCTATGGTTTCATCTACGTCGATCGCGACGACCGGGGCGAAGGCACATTAGCCAGAAAGAAAAAGAAATCGTTCTACTGGTATAAAAAGGTCATCGCCAGCAACGGATCTGACCTGAGCTAAAGGCAATAAGGTTGTTCAGCGATTCCTACGATAGCCCCCTGACGGAGACGTTTGGGGGCTATTTTTTTCCAACAATGCGAAGCACGTGAATTGTGGTTGCTTGCTGATTTATGCATAATCGAGCGAATTAATTACGCAAAATAACGCACGATCGAGCTATAGTGAGCATTGCGATTTATCACCCTTAAAGCTTAATGACGCCGTCATACCAACGCGATAGGAAGGTAAAACACCATGAGTCAGTCGCTTCCCGATATTGCTTTTTTTCATGAACTCGCCACGTTGGCCAGTCAGGAAACGTTACCGCGTTTTCGTGCCCTTACCGCAAACCAAATTGAGACGAAGCCGAAAGAGGGCTTTCGCTTTGATCCGGTCACGGAAGCTGACCGAGAGGCTGAGCGGGTCATCCGTGAGCACATCACGCGTCATTACCCCGATCACGCGATTATGGGCGAGGAATTTGGCCTGAGCGGGGAAGGTCCGGTGCGTTGGGTCTTGGATCCGGTTGATGGAACCCGACCTTTCTTATGTGGCTTACCCGTGTGGGGAACGCTTATCGGCCTGCTGCACCATGAACGCGCCGTGATGGGGATGATGAGCCAGCCGTTCACCGGAGAGCGTTTCTGGGCCGATGGTTCACAGGCCTGGCGTAGCGACCAGCAGGGAGAAAAGCGTTTAAGCACGCGTAAAGGCGTGTCGCTCGAACAGGCGATTCTTCACACCACTGCCCCGGAAGCGCTGGCTATGCACCCCGCGGTTCGCTTCGAAGATCTAGCAGAAAGCACACTCATGACGCGCTACGGCGGCGAGTGTTACGCGATGGCGATGCTGGCGGCAGGCCAGATTGATATCTGCGTGGAATTTGCATTGCAGCCCTACGACATTGTTGCGCTGATTCCGATTATTGAGCAGGCAGGTGGCATCATTACCGATCTCAACGGGCAGCGAGCGGAAGCGGGCGGCACGGTGGTCGCGACCGGTAACCCGGATCTGCACCAACAGGTGTTAGCCATTCTGAATGGAACGCGGTCATAACCGTTTGTTTGTATCACCAGCAAAAGACAACGGCTAATAAGGAATCATGATGAAAGCGGCACACGTGGCGTTATGGACGGCCGATCTGGCCGCGCAGGCAGCATTTTGGCAGGAATTCTTCTCCGCTCAGGTAGGAGCAAAGTATGTGAGCCGGAATCGCCCCGGTTTTGACTGATTTGGAACCCTTTTCTATGCTGCACAAACTGTCCTCATTCGATCGACAACATAGCGCGATGTTGATTTGCGCCGGTGAAATCCGGTTCGGCCCTCTTTATTTTTCGCTATCCATCGACGGAAAAGAACTGGAAGGGCGCGTTTTTGGCAAAGACATGCTGTGGTCGCCGGATTCTCGTTATTTGGTCGTGCAAGAGTGGCTCTCTACGGCGGAACGCGACGGCCCGCAAACGGTTTTACTCTGTATTGATGTGCTCGAAGAACGGCAATGTCAGGTTTCTCAGGCAGCGGGGGGATTTATCGTCCCCGTACGTTTCGAGGACGATAAATTGGTCTATAAGAAACAGTATTTTGGTGCAGAAAAAAACGGTATCACGGAATACGAGATCCCGTTTACCACACTTCCGCGCTGGGGTGCGCTGTATTAGACAAAACCAAATTCTCAATGATTTTTTATGGTTTAATTGTTATGTTATAACATAACATTTTATGCATAGGGAGCTTATCGCGACGAAGGTTTAAAAGCGAAACATTTGTGGTGATGAATCATCCCGAAGCGGAAAAGTAAAAATGCAAATCATTAGAGAGTGTGAAATATGGCTGACGTTGTAGCTCGACAGAAAGCAGATGCAAGATTACCTGTGACCGTACTATCCGGCTTTCTCGGTGCGGGAAAGACCACGTTACTTAACCATATTCTGAATAACCGCGCTGGCCGACGCGTCGCGGTGATCGTCAACGATATGTCAGAAGTGAATATTGATGCTGCACTGGTGAGGGAGGGCGGCGCTGAGCTTTCACGGACGGACGAAAAGCTGGTTGAGATGAGTAACGGCTGTATCTGTTGCACGCTGCGTGAAGATCTCCTGATCGAGGTTAATCGGCTGGCGAAAGAAGGGCGTTTTGATCAGTTGGTCATTGAATCAACCGGTATCGCGGAACCGCTTCCGGTCGCAGAGACATTCACGTTTGCGGGTGACGATGGAGAAAGCCTTTCTCAAGTCGCTAGGCTGGATACGATGGTGACCGTTGTCGACGGCTATAATTTCTTAAAAGATTACACGTCGGTGGACAGTATCCATTCACGCGGAGAATCGTTAGGAGAGGGGGACGAGCGCAGCGTGGTGGATTTGTTGATCGACCAGATCGAATTCTGCGATGTAATCATCCTCAACAAGACCGACCTTATTGATGTGGCACAACAGCAGAAGCTGGTTGCGATTGTTCGTTCACTGAATCCGGGTGCAAAAATACTTCACGCACAATTTGGCGCTGTGCCGTTGAACGAGGTGCTCGACACGGGATTGTTTGATTTCGACAAAGCGGCGCAGGCGCCCGGATGGTTGAAAGAGCTACGCGGCGAGCATACGCCTGAAACGGAGGAATATGGCATCGCCAGTTTTGTTTTCCGCGCGCGTCGGCCGTTTCATCCTGCCCGCTTCGCGCAGGTCATGGAAAATTCGCTCGCTGGGGTTGTCAGATCCAAAGGCTATTTTTGGTTGGCAAGCCGCCCGGAATATGCCGGATCGTGGTCTCAGGCAGGCGGCGTGGCGCGTCAGGGGCTAGCTGGTTCATGGTGGGTCAGCGCGCCAAAAGAAAGGTGGCCGACAGATAGTGAATCGCTAGATTACATTCGTTCCATATGGGTGGATGGCGTGGGTGATGCGCGGCAGGAACTGGTGTTTATCGGTATCGATATGGATGAACACGCGCTGCGAACCCGTCTGGAGGCCGCACTGCTGACGGACAAAGAAATGGCAGAAGGTCTGGCGATGTGGCTAAATTATCCGGATCCGATAGAGCCCTGGTTTGCGTCATAACGTGTGGGGAATTTAGAAAAGGCCTGATTGCTCAGGCGGCAGGGGGATTTATCGTCCCCGTACGTGTCGAGGACGATAAACCGATCTATGAAAAACCGTATGTTGATGCAGGAAGAAACGGTCTCACAGAGTACGAGATCCCGTTTACCGCGCTTCCGTGCGCTACGGCGGCGTTAGCTTTCATAGAGAACATCATGCGCTTCTGTCGGCGAAGGAAGTTCCCATTTCGTCAGCATACCTTGCAGCGTTTTATTGCTCAATGTGGTGTCCCGTTTCCCGTTGCGGCGCAGCAATTCCTGACGCGGACGCTCCAGATAGACGATCTCCACTTCTGCGCCGTAGGCGTAGCACAGATCCAACGTGCGGGTGCGCATTTGCTGGCTGAGATGCGTAGCATTCCACACGAACGGTTCGTGCGTTCGCAGCAGTGAACGCGCTTTATCGGTCGCCCAGTGCACCGCTTTCCCTTCATTTTCACCGTGTTTCAGCCCCAATTCTGTTCGCGCATCGTCGAAAGAAACCACGGGTAAATGGGGCCGATGCGTTCGCACCCAGGTGTCTTTTCCCGAAGCTGGCAAACCGCACATCACGGTGACCTTTGAACCCGGTTCCTGAAACAGTGGGTAGTCTGGATGAACATCGGCTCCGCGAAAATAACTCAGGCGCGTGTGGGTATCGACAAACGATCTCGGCTGACCGTAACAGCCTTCCTCCCGCGCCAGCTCGCGAAACAGCTCAATACTGTCGAGCACGCGCGCTTGATCCTGACAGATGCGCCCGCGCATATCGGCTTCCGCCAGCGTTGCCAGCAACGGAATGCTCAACTGCCATGACAGTTCGCGAATCGTAAAGATCGGCGACACCCGACGACGTTCATCCTCAAGGCAGTAAAACGGCACCTGATGCACCGAAATTAAGCGGCAAATCGCTTCCCGAATCGCAAACGGAACGCCTGCATCCCACAGCAGCACCCGTGCGTCGATAGCGCCTTTGCGTGAATGTCCCGGTTGACCAATCTGACCCGTTACCGGGTCAATTACCGTCGTGCGGTACTTTGCAACGTCATGCAGCAATGCGGCAAAAAACAAGATCTCCTGCTGCTCGCGCGTGGCTGTCTGGTAATCGGGAAGCTGCAATAGCGACTCGACAACCATGATGGTGTGTGTCCAGACATCGCCTTCGCCGTGATAGCGCGGCTCCTGCGGCGTCTCTTTGGCGCGTTGAAGCACCGGGAACGCATCCAGACAATCAGCAAAATCTGGCTGTACGCCAGAGGCAGGGACCAATTCCCTGATGGTATTCCAATCCATGATAATCATACTCCTTGCTTATCGGGCATGGCGGCGGCGAGCGCGTCTAAAGAACGCAGCGTATTCAGCCCCAGCATTTCCCAGGATACGGCTGGACAAGGCGCGTACAGATCAACGCCTTCAGCCAGTTGGTTCGGCAAAATAGGGCGTCGGGAATGATGCGAGCCGCTGTCCAAAATGGTCTGGATAAAGTCATGGCGTACCAGCTTGTAACGTGCCAGTACCTGTTCATCATCTTCAACCTTCAGATACAGTCCTTCCGAACGATCCGATTTATCGGTTTGCTGCCAGCACAACGCGAGCGGTAAACCTTCACGCTGCACGGTGGATTCAAACGCCGTCTTCCAGTTCTGGCTTTTCGCCAGCGAACGGAACACCAGCTTCCACAGCAATGCCGGATTCGTTGGCATTTCCCCAGCATAGAGCACCGGAACGGACAACACGGGCGAACCGGCCAGCATCGCGTGTCGGCGCGCCGTCGATAAGAAAATGCCGTCACGACGATCGTAAAGATCAAATTCGTGAAAATAGTGCGGCAACCGGTCATAAAACACGGAATGCTTGCTGTACGCCCATTCGCCGTACATCACGAAGCGGTCTTCCAGCAGCTCAAGAAAACGCATTTCGTGCGCGGTGGCCCAGAGCTTGAACTGATTGAACTGCCGTTCCCGCGAACCGCCAGCCAGATAGTGGCCGCGCGACTGGAGCAGGAGTTCCGCCGTTTCATTGAAGGACACGCCGCTGTTTGCGCCGTCGATCTTTTCTTCGATCACGACGTAACGGCCTGCCAGTGCTTTTAGTGCAATTTGATCCGATGCATCATCGCCGGGCTGTAAACGCGAACCTTCCAGATGAGGGGTACGCGGATATTTTAATAACGGTATTGAATGTAAATACATGTTTTTCGCCTGCTGCGTTATTGGCGCAGCCAGGCCCATCTATGAAAAAAAGAGGGCCGACGAACGTGTTCTGGCGCGAGTCAATAGACTGTCCACTGGCATTCCAGAGGTCAGAGTCGCGGGGGAGGAAGCGGGAGGTTCGTTTTCTGCTCCGCACAATAGCGGAGAAAACAGGGAACTCGTACCGCAGCCAACGCTGGCGCAGACTGCGCCGAATCGAGGCTGCTTAATGCAGTCGTCGGCGGTTAGAGGGGGGCTGACGTAAAGGGCACTTTAGGGCTCCACATGACACATTGGGGGTGAGTAAACGGCGCGATTCTAGCGAAGGAATTCTCCGACAACAAGTTTTTGTATAAAAAATGCTATTCTTTCCTGTCGTTGTAGAATGCACTGTCGCGTGTAAACGTGGTAAAAAGGCCTGAGGCTATCGACGTCAGCGTGATAAGAATAGCGAGTGGTGAGATAGGGGAATGCACACAATGAAGAGTCGAGGAATATAATGAAAATCAGTGTGATAAAGAAAGGGATTGCGGGTCTGTTACTGGTGCTGCCGTTGCACGGATTTGCCGAAACAAAAGATCCAGACTTGTTCGTCGGCTATACCACGCAGGATCTTACCGATGCATTACCTGCGCAGCTGTTGAACATGATTCAGCGAGAAAAAGTGGTCGATGCGGTAAACCACATGGTGCAGACCGAGTATGTTGACCCTACGACAGGCAATAAGGCGCTGGTTTCACTGTTCATGCTGCCGCCAGATAGAGATGGCAATGTCCCGATTGCCTCCAAGCCCAGCGATCTGGATGCGGTGATCGCCAGTACCGAAAAAGAGATGCTGCGCCAGCGTATCAAACCTGACCAGCGTGCGGGAAACATTGATGATGCGACGCCTTTTCGCTGCTTACAAACGATTCTGAATAACAAGGTTCTGCATTCGCTGTGCTCGACGCTGATTAAAGGGCGCGTGCTGGAAGTGCAGGCGATCAACACGGTCGAAAATATTCAGGATGAAGCCGCGCTGAATAAGGTCATCGGGCAACAAAATGAGTTTGTTGTTGGGATGGGAAAAACGATGCTGGCGCTTAAAAAGCAATCTGCGCTGACACAGTAGGACAGGCGTAAGCGGCGATAGACCACCACGGTTTTTCATCAACATTCCTGAGCGAAGGCGAACACCTTCGCTTTTTTGCACCAAAAATCCCCCGGTTCTCCCTTGCCAGATTCTCAGCGTTCGTGCATAACTGCCGATGCCAAAGGGCCGATGCCTGAAATCGGGCATGGCGAAACGACATTCATTACGAAATATATTCATCACGAAACGACACCGGATAAACGCTATGCTTTTGTTACTCGTTTTGGCTGTGATTGTAGTCGCCGTTTACGGCTGGTTAAAACAGCCGCAGTATGTATCACCAGAGGTCAAGCCCCAGCCGGAAAACCCACTCTTTCGCGATGGCGCGTTTCATAACCCAGTGGCTCGCCCGACGGTCGATAGCCAGAACCGATTCGCGCTGCTGTACCGCTTTCTTTTCGAGAAAGACGCTGGCGCGTTGCCAGATACCCGCCTGCCGTCGGAAAAAACCGATCTGCACCAGTTGAGTAAAACGGATAACGTTATCATCTGGATGGGACACTCCAGCTATTTTATTCAACTGGAAGGGAAAACGTTCCTGCTGGATCCGGTGTTTAGCGACAACGCTTCGCCAGTGCCGCGCACCAACGTCGCCTTCAAGGGCAGCAATGTGTATTCACCAGACGATGTTCCCGAAATCGACTATCTGCTGATCACCCACGATCACTGGGATCATCTGGATTACCCCACGCTGAACGCGCTACGCGGGAAAATCCGCCGCATCGTCACGCCAACGGGCGTAGGTTCCTATTTTGTAAAATGGGGTTTCCCGCAGACAGACATTACGGAAGGCGGCTGGTTCAGTTGCCTGAAAGAGAACGGAGTCGACATCCATGTGCTTCCTACACAGCATTTTTCTGGTCGGCTCCTCAAACATAATCAAACGCTGTGGGGCTCATTTGCGCTGATCACGCCACAGTATCGTCTGTATCTCGGCGGGGATAGCGGCTATGGCGCGCATTACAAGGAGATCGCTGCGCGTCTGGGCGGATTCGATATCGCGATACTGGAATGCGGGCAATACGATCGGGACTGGCCTTATGTTCACATGACGCCGGAAGAGAGCGCACAGGCAGCCAGTGATTTGCAGGCTAAAGCGGTACTACCGAGCCATAACAGCAAATTTAAGCTAGCGCACCACCGCTGGAACGATCCGCTGGAACGTATTGCGCAAGCCAGCGAAAACCAAGACTGGCGACTGATGACGCCCCGCATTGGTGAACGCGTTCAGGTTGATAATCCGCAGCAGACGTTTAGTCAGTGGTGGTAGCGGGGCGTAACGAGAGTCAAGCTTGTGCCCCTCCGCCACGGAGCGCTATTCGTGTTCCTTAAAATATTCTGGCGCACCGACCAGCACACGGCGGAACGTGCCCAGCTGACGGCGCTTGAGCCCTGAATCCGCCAGGGTTCCGGTGCGTACCATCACCAATAACATCCACTAAACGATCGTGGGGGCTTATGGCCGCGTTGGCTGTCAACGTGGTAACGCCGGAGCGGGTCGGAATGGCAACGGAGATTTTCAATACCGTGCGGGTCTCCGCTGACGGTGTCGCTATCGCCATCATTAGCGCTTTACTCGCCGCCCATGAGCATGTTGCTGAAAACTTCGGCGCGGAGCCATTCGTCCGGCGTCCCCCTACTCAGAATATACGAACTGAGGAAAATCAGATAAATGATCCGGCTAACTGAATTTAAAAAGAGTACCTCAGGCCGACTGTTGTCATAAAGTTATAGCTCTCAATAGCGCTGCTATTCACTGCGCTATTTATCTCGCCAGTGCTGTAATCATTGGCAGACAAACTGCCTTTTTTGTTGTTTATGCGGTTCCAGGATCCCTCCACATAAACTTTTGCATTGGGTGTTAAGTAATAACCAGCGTTCGCGGCAAGAGAGTAAAAATTCTGGTTCTTAATATTTGCTCTGAAGGTTGTATTTGTCAGGTAGTGTTCATCGTTGTCAGATGCGCGTACCCATCCACTATATTTAAAGCTGCCACCGAACTCGAAACGTTCATAACGGTAGCTACCCACAAGGCCGATATACGGCATTTTAAAGCGCTGCTTGTAGCCGATTACTACTGTCTCGGCAGGGAAAGAGCCAATATCAGGTAAGCCCGTATTCTCATTAGTATAGTGGTAGGATCCTCCAGAAGCCTTGAAGCTGTAGCGACTCTCCTGATAGCCAGCCATCACGCCGAAACGATAATCAGGTTCGTTTAGTACCCACCCTTTTACGTTGAAATCAAATTCGTTTGCGTAGTTTAAGCGGGTATCAGAATGCTTACTCTGATCCGTCCATCCTTCCTGGCTTTCGTCCAGCCAGTCAGTGTCATCCATATAGCCACCACGGCTGGAGAGAGTTGTCCAGCCTGAAGCGCCGATCGATATCAATGGAGTTAAACCCCAGTCAAGAGAACCTTTAATGATTGCGGCATTACTGTATTTCCAGTTTAGTTGGCTGTTCTTATGTCCGGCAGAATCTGGGTCGTAAACCTGTTCCTTGGTCTTGCCACTCAGGCTACCCAAACCAATTTCACCGTTAACACTTTCGGGGGTAAAAAAATGATTTCCCGCATCCGCCATGGCAGCAAAAGGAATAGACACGGCAATGGTTAGAGCCAGAATTGAAAACCTCATTAATATTTATCCTTATACATTAATTAATGTGCTTTAATTTTATTCTCGTAACCACTTTGCGAGTCAACTGCTAACCAATTGTGGTTTAGGTTATATTTAGAACCAGATGAATTTGAATTGCACTATTCTGTACTTCGTAATATTCCTTTCGCTCAACTATAAGCGTCAGTCCCCGTGACTATCGGCAGGTAATTGGCCGATCGTGCATTATCGAGATTGAACTCTGACCATTTCGCTTTGGTGATTTCGGCAGGCCGTGCCTGCGTCCTTAAAATGAAGATGGGAACTGATTGTACTCATGCCAGTACTCATTTTTGACTGCGCTGTCATGAGATAACGTGAGACGCCATGAAAAGAAAAAACCACGCAACTGCGTGGTTTTTATGGGGAGTGTTGGTCTTCATGCGATGTATTGCGATCGCATGAGACAACAGGAGCGAATTAGACGTTGAACAGGAAGTTCATCACATCGCCATCTTTAACGATGTATTCCTTGCCTTCTGAACGCATTTTTCCGGCTTCTTTCGCGCCTTGTTCACCTTTGTAGGTGATGAAGTCTTCATAGGCGATAGTCTGGGCGCGGATGAAGCCTTTTTCGAAATCGGTGTGAATCTTACCAGCGGCCTGCGGGGCGGTGGCGCCGACAGGGATGGTCCAGGCACGAACTTCTTTCACGCCAGCGGTGAAGTAGGTTTGCAGGTCAAGCAGTTCATAGCCTGCACGGATTACGCGGTTCAGGCCCGGCTCTTCTAAACCTAATTCAGCCATGAATTCTTCACGGTCGGCGTCATCCAGTTCCGCAATATCTGATTCAACGGCGGCGCAGACGGCCACAACGACAGAACCTTCAGCGGCTGCGATTTCGCGCACTTTATCGAGGTATGGATTGTTTTCGAAACCGTCTTCGTTAACGTTAGCGATGTACATCGTTGGTTTCAGCGTCAGGAAGCTCAGGTAGCGGATAGCTGCTTTGTCTTCATCGCTTAAATCCAGTGAGCGCAGCATGCCAGCGTTTTCCAACTGCGGTAAACATTTCTCCAGCGCGGCCAGTTCAGCTTTAGCATCTTTATCGCCGCCTTTCGCTCTCTTCTGCACGCGATGAATGGCGCGTTCGCAGGTGTCGAGGTCAGACAGTGCTAATTCAGTGTTGATGACTTCGATGTCATCAGCCGGATCAACTTTGTTGTTTACGTGGATAATGTTGTCGTTTTCGAAGCAGCGTACAACGTGGCCGATGGCTTCCGTTTCACGAATGTTAGTCAGGAACTGGTTACCCAAACCTTCACCTTTGGACGCGCCTTTTACCAGACCGGCGATATCAACAAATTCCATAGTGGTTGGAAGGATACGCTGTGGCTTAACGATTTCAGCCAGCTTGTCCAGACGTGGATCGGGCATCGGTACTACGCCGGTGTTCGGCTCGATGGTACAAAACGGGAAGTTGGCCGCTTCGATGCCGGCTTTGGTCAACGCATTGAACAGAGTGGATTTACCGACGTTAGGCAGCCCAACGATACCGCATTTGAATCCCATGTTTATATCACCTTAAATAACTTATTAATCAGGCAATTACTATCTCTTGCCTGTCAGAATGGAAACATTTCGGCCGATTATACACGGAATGGCAATTTATCTCGATCTGCCATCCGCATTCTGACCAGATTATGCCGCTTTGAAGGCATGCAAGCGGTTCATCGCTTTGATCATGTCTTCTTTCATCAGGATTTCTGTGCAGCGTACGGCTTCGTCAATGGCATCGTCGATCAGCGCCTGCTCGCTCGTCGGCGGTTTTCCCAGCACAAAACCGGTTACTTTGCTTTTATCACCCGGATGACCGATACCAATGCGTAAACGATGGAAGTTCGGGTTGTTGCCCAATTTGCTGATGATGTCTTTCAGACCGTTGTGGCCGCCGTGGCCGCCACCCAGCTTAAGTTTGGCAATTCCCGGTAATAAATCCAGTTCATCGTGTGCAACCAGAATTTCATCAGATTGGATGCGGTAGAAAGTGGCCATTGCCGCGACGGCTTTGCCGCTCAGGTTCATGAACGTGGTGGGAACCAGCAGGCGTACATCTTGCCCAGCCAAGTTCAGGCGGGAGGTGTAACCAAAAAATTTGCTTTCTTCTTTCAGCGGCTGACGGTAAGACTCCGCCAGACGATCGACAAACCAGGCACCCGCATTATGACGAGTGGCGGCATATTCCGCGCCAGGATTAGCCAGGCCGACAATTAATTTAATGCTGCTCACGGTATATTCCAGATTACGTGCTTAAACTTACGCAGGGTAGTGTGATAATGAGAACGCTAGTTTACACACCGCATGAGGTATAGCCAAATATCGGTGTTGGAATGTAAATACAATGTTATCTGTTTAGTGAGGTGATTATTCGGATTTTTGTCTATTTATTTGTTTAAACGTAAAAAAAAATTAATCATTCCCCTTATCTGTGATCCCTCCCGCAATCATCTAAGTACATTATTGTCTATAATTGCATCAATGATAAGACAGTAAACAGTAATGGCACTCCGATTCATCCACAGAATTAATCTGGAGGTGGCAGATGAAACGCAAAAACGTGGCAGCATTAGGTAATGTGTTGATGGGACTTGGTATGATTCTGATGATTGGTGGTATTGGTTTCTCCATCGCCAGTCAGTTTCCTAAGCTAAATGTCCCTGAATATATGACTTACATTGACTTGGTCGGTATCTTTTCTGGTGCAATATTTTGGTTGGTGGGGGCGCGTATTAGCGGGCGTGAGGAAGTCGCAGACCGTTATTGGTGGGTTAAACACTTTGATAAGCGTTGTCGCCGCCAGCGTCATCCATAACCGTTAATGAAGTTATAGGCGTTATGTACATTGAACAATAGAGCCGCTGTAGCCTCGCTATGGCGGTTTTTTGTTTTTTATAGTGGCATACACTAAATAATTCGCGTTTCAGGCAGGCGGCAAGGGAAGGACAAATTCGTCGGGAACGAATTTGACCAGCCAAAGGCTGGCCTTCGGTGAGAGACAGGATGTCTCTCATTTCATCCCGATGAGCTTACTCAAGTAAGTGATTCGGGTGAGTGAACGAAGCCAACGCACATGCAACGTGAAGTATGACGTGTATAGAAATAAGAAAGCCACCTTGTTACAGGTGGCTTCATCATTATCGTTTGTGATCGGTTACCCGATCAGCGACGATTAATGTTCAAACATTGCAGAAATAGATTCTTCGTTGCTGATACGACGAATCGCTTCGGCCAACATCCCAGACAGCGTTAGCGTACGAACATTCGGCAGTGAACGAATGTTTTCCGCCAGCGGAATGGTATCGCAGACAATCACTTCATCAATTACAGAGTTCTTGATGTTCTCGTAAGCATTGCCTGAGAAGATCGGGTGTGTGGCATAAGCGAATACACGTTTAGCCCCACGTTCCTTGAGCGCTTCCGCCGCTTTGCACAGCGTGCCACCGGTGTCGATCATATCGTCAACCAGCACACAATCACGGCCAGCGACGTCACCGATGATGTGCATCACCTGAGAAACGTTGGCACGCGGACGGCGCTTGTCGATGATCGCCATGTCGGTATCGTTCAGCAGTTTAGCGATTGCGCGAGCACGCACAACGCCACCGATATCAGGAGAAACCACGATTGGGTTTTCCAGATTCTGTTGCAACATGTCTTCCAGCAGGATCGGGCTACCGAATACGTTATCTACCGGAACATCGAAGAAACCCTGAATCTGCTCAGCGTGCAGATCAACAGTCAGAACACGGTCAACACCCACGCTGGACAGGAAGTCAGCAACGACTTTCGCGGTGATTGGCACACGTGCGGAACGCACGCGACGATCCTGACGGGCATAGCCGAAGTAGGGGATAACGGCGGTAATACGTCCCGCGGAAGCGCGACGCAGAGCATCAACCATCACAACCAGTTCCATCAGGTTGTCATTGGTGGGTGCACAGGTGGACTGGATGATGAAAATATCACCACCGCGTACATTTTCATTGATTTGCACGCTGACTTCGCCATCGCTAAAACGACCGACAGCGGCGTCGCCAAGGCTAGTGTACAAACGGTTGGCAATACGTTGTGCTAGTTCCGGGATGGCGTTACCAGCAAAAAGCTTCATATCAGGCACGAGAAGAACCTCAGGCTTGCGTCCAGAGAAATATTGCACCTGCCAAGCAAGGAAAAACAACAGGTACAACATGCATACGGGTGTATGAATTAAGTTTGCTACAGACTGGCCGCGTGGCAGCCGGTGTGTGGCAAAACCTAACGTTGCCCAGAAAGCGTACGTTGTAGCGGAGAGATATTAACACCTCTCGCGACGAAACCGTTTAACCATTCTGGGGCCTGGCCAAGCACCTGACGGGCTGCGAACTCGGTGTCAAACTCTGCAAACACACAAGCCCCCGTTCCAGTCAGGCGCGCCGGGGCATATTCTAGCAGCCATGAAAGTAGCTGTTCAACCTCACGAAAACGTTTTCTTGCGATAGCTTCACAATCATTGACGAAGGTCTGGTTTAATAAAGTTTCTAAATCACGAATTGGCGAATTCCGCGTCAACTCAGGATCGCCGAAAATCAACGGTGTGGCGATACTTACACCAGGGTGGGCGACCAGATACCATTTCTCTGGTGGATTCGCGGGTGTTAACTGTTCACCGATACCCTCGGCAAAGGCGGCATGCCCACGAACAAACACGGGAACATCGGCACCCAATTGCAGCCCCAGTTCGGCCAACGTATCCACGTTCAGCCCGCTTTGCCACAAATGGTTGAGGGCGACCAAAACGGTAGCCGCATTGGATGATCCGCCGCCCAGCCCGCCGCCCATTGGCAGGCACTTATCGATACTGATGTCTGCGCCGAACCGGGCAGGGCGAATGGTATGGCGTTCGCAGTGTTGCTGTAATAAGCGTGCGGCGCGGACGATCAGGTTTTGCTCGTTTTCTACCCCGTCGACAGGGGTAAGCAGGTTAATCTGGTCGTCATCACGCGGCCGAATCGTCAGGGTATCGCCGTAATCCAGAAACTGGAATAGCGTTTGCAGCAGGTGATACCCGTCCTCTCTCTGACCGGTAATGTAAAGAAACAGGTTCAGTTTGGCGGGGGCAGGCCATGTCTCGATAACCGTCGGTTGCATCGCTTATTTAACCATCCAGTTATTCATCTTCAGCTTAATACGCTGTTCACCCTGAACCAGTTCCAGACTGGTTGGCAGCGGAGGTGTCAGCTCGGTATTGTAGCTCTGATAGCTGACATTCCAGTTTTGGTTGCCTTGGCGATAGGTGATGGTTTTCAGCAGATAGCGTTCATCCAGCGTGAATTCGGTCGCATCACCCGGGATGCCGAGAATCCACTGGCGCAGATTGTTCAGCGGGATCGCCATGCCAGTCAGTTGCTGAATCATGTATTCGGCATCCTTACCCACGTAACGCTTGCCCTGATTGTCGGTGATTTGCACGCCGTCAGGTTGGGCTCGCAGTTCTAATTCGGTGCTACCGAGCGGGTTGGTCAACAGCAGCCGATAACGCTGCGGCGGTGTGTCCTGCCAGAAGAAATTGGCTGATACTCTTTTGCTATCGGAGATATAGGCAAAAGCGCCGCGCGTCTGATATTGGCTGAGCTGCTGGACCTTTTGCTGGTGCTGTTGCCACTCTGGCGAGGTGGCGCTTTTACCCGTTTGGGTCGGTTGATTAACGCTACAGGCAACGAGCAATATGCTGGCTAAAGGCAGTAAACGCAGGCATCGGACGGTTTTGGTTGGCATGTCGGTCGTATCCTGTAAATGAACGAAGTCCGTGAAATACGTCACGCTAACGGGCTTACTGCTCAGCGTCAATGATTGTTATTCGTTAATGGCGTTTATTGTTTTTTGTCAAAAAGTGACTACCTCAGACGAGGTGTATCGCGTGCTGTCGCTTTTCTTGCTCTCCTGCATCAAGTAGAATGCGATTCAAACGAAATCCATACTAAGACCGGTATTACTCAGAAACAGCCTAATGACCCTGCTTGCGCTTGGTATTAATCACAAAACCGCACCGGTTTCTCTGCGTGAACGCCTTGTGTTTTCACCAGATAAACTCGGCGTGGCCCTCGACAGTCTGCTACAGCAACCGCTGGTGCAGGGCGGCGTTGTGCTGTCTACCTGCAATCGTACGGAACTCTATCTTAGCGTTGACGAACAGGAAAACCAGCGTGAGCAACTGATTCGCTGGCTGTGTGAATATCACCAATTGCGCCCGGAAGACGTCAACAGCAGCCTGTATTGGCATCAGGATAATGCCGCCGTTAGCCATTTGATGCGCGTTGCCAGCGGTCTGGATTCTCTGGTGTTAGGCGAACCGCAGATTTTGGGGCAGGTGAAGAAGGCCTTTGCCGAATCACAGCGTGGTCATTCCCTGTCTAGCGAACTGGAGCGGTTGTTTCAGAAATCCTTTACCGTTGCCAAGCGGGTTCGCACGGAAACGGATATCGGTGCCAGCGCGGTGTCGGTGGCATTTGCCGCCTGTACGCTGGCGCGGCAGATTTTTGAATCACTGTCGGATGTCACGGTGCTGTTGGTGGGTGCCGGAGAGACCATTGAACTGGTCGCTCGCTATCTTCGCGAGCACAAGGTACAGAAAATGGTGATCGCGAACCGCACCCGTGAACGCGCGCAGGCGCTGGCAACGGAAGTCGGTGCAGAAGTCATCACGCTGGCAGAACTGGACGAACAACTCGTCCATGCTGATATCGTGATCAGTTCAACGGCAAGTACACTGCCGATTATCGGAAAAGGGATGATGGAACGGACGCTGAAAGCGAGACGGAATCAGCCTATGCTGATGGTAGATATTGCGGTACCGCGTGATATTGAGCCGGAGGTTGGCAAATTGCCTAACGTTTATCTCTACAGCGTGGACGATCTGCATGCGATTATTCAGCACAACCTCGCGCAGCGCAAAGCGGCGGCGGTGCAGGCTGAATCTATCGTGCAGCAGGAAAGCTCCGACTTCATGGCGTGGCTGCGTGCGCAGTCCGCGGTGGAGACCATTCGCGATTATCGCGCTCAGGCCGATGAATTGCGTGCGGAAATGACGGCAAAGGCGCTGGCTGCCATCCAACAAGGCAATGACGTTGAAGCGGTGATTCAGGAACTGACACACCGTTTAACCAACCGTCTGATTCACGCGCCGACCAAATCCCTTCAGCAAGCCGCTCGTGACGGCGACCAACACCGGTTACAAATTTTACGTGACAGCCTTGGGCTGGACTAGCATTCATCTCTATTACAGGATTTAACCGCCCGCATGAAGCCTTCTATTGTTGCTAAACTGGAAGCGTTACAAGAACGCCATGAAGAAGTCCAGGCGTTACTCGGTGAGCCCAGCGTCATCGCTGATATGGATCGCTTTCGCGCGTTGTCGCGAGAATATGCGCAGCTCACTGATATTACCCGCTGTTTCCAGCAATGGCAGCAGGCGCAAGAGGATCAACAGACCGCAGAAATGATGCTGGACGATCCTGAAATGCGAGATATGGCACAG
Source organism: Pectobacterium odoriferum (assembly GCF_009931295.1). Lineage (NCBI taxonomy): Bacteria > Pseudomonadati > Pseudomonadota > Gammaproteobacteria > Enterobacterales > Pectobacteriaceae > Pectobacterium > Pectobacterium odoriferum. The sequence continues at coordinate 2,430,370 of NZ_CP034938.1, forward strand.
GAAGAGCTGAAAGAAAGCAAAGCGACGATTGAAGCACTGGAGCAGCAGCTTCAGGTGCTGTTGTTGCCGAAAGATCCCGACGATGAGCGCGGCTGTTTTCTGGAAGTGCGCGCCGGAACCGGCGGTGACGAAGCGGCAATCTTTGCCGGCGATCTGTTCCGTATGTATAGCCGTTATGCCGAAGCACGCCGCTGGCGTGTTGAGGTGGTGAGCGCCAGCGATGGTGAACATGGCGGTTATAAAGAAGTTATCGCCAAAATCTCTGGTGATGGTGTGTACGGCCAGCTCAAGTTTGAATCCGGTGGCCATCGCGTTCAGCGTGTTCCTGCGACTGAATCTCAAGGGCGCATTCACACCTCGGCCTGTACGGTCGCCGTTATGGCGGAAGTGCCGGAAGCAGAGATGCCGGACATCAACCCAGCGGATTTGCGCATCGATACCTTCCGCTCTTCTGGCGCGGGCGGTCAGCACGTTAACACCACCGATTCCGCCATCCGTATTACCCACTTGCCAACCGGTATTGTCGTGGAGTGTCAGGATGAGCGTTCACAGCACAAAAACAAAGCCAAAGCGCTGTCGGTGTTGGGGGCGCGTATTCGTGCCGCAGAAGTGCAGAAACGTCAGTTGGAAGAAGCGTCAACCCGCCGTAACCTGCTCGGCAGCGGCGATCGCTCTGACCGTATTCGTACTTACAATTTCCCGCAGGGAAGGGTGACCGATCACCGCATTAACCTGACGCTTTACCGGCTGGATGAAGTCATGGAAGGGAAACTGGACACGTTGATTCAACCAGTCGTGCAGGAATACCAGGCCGATCAGCTTGCTGCGTTGTCCGAGCAGGAATAATGACGTATCAGGATTGGTTAATTTCGGCCACGGCGCAGCTTGTGGCGGGAGAAAGCCCGAAGCGAGATGCGGAGATTTTGCTGGGCTTTGTGACTGGTAGGTCCCGCACGTTCCTGTTGGCGTTTGGTGAAACTGAGCTGGACGCGGCTGAGCAGCAGCAATTAACTGAACTGCTGGCGCGTCGTGAACAGGGTGAACCCATTGCTTATTTGATCGGTGTGCGCGAGTTCTGGTCACTGTCGCTGGCTGTTTCGCCCGCCACGCTGATTCCTCGACCTGATACCGAGTGTCTGGTCGAACAAGCCTTGTTACGCCTGCCTCAAACGCCGTGTGCCGTGCTGGACTTGGGCTCTGGAACCGGCGCGATTGCGCTGGCGCTGGCGAGTGAACGGCGTGATTGCCGGGTGACTGGCGTTGATGTACAACCCGATGCTGTTGCGCTAGCGACAAAGAATGCCCAGCAATTGGGGCTCGACAACGCCCGTTTCTTGTCAGGAAGTTGGTATTCACCGCTTAATCACGCGCGCTTTGCGCTTATCGCCAGTAATCCACCGTATATCGATGCGGATGATGTGCATCTGTCGCAGGGAGATGTCCGTTTTGAACCTGCCAGCGCGCTGATTGCCGCCGACAACGGGCTGGCCGATTTACGCACGATTATTGAATCCGCTCCGCATTATTTGGATTCCGGTGGCTGGTTGCTGTTGGAACACGGCTGGCAGCAGGGAGGCGCGGTGCGTCAACTGTTGCAGATGCGGGGATTCACACAGATAGAAACCTGTCAGGATTATGGTGGCAACGACCGCGTATCGTTAGGACGCTGGTTGGATACCCCAATTTATTAGGAGCAATGGACGTGATAACTCTTTACCCAGCCACGATATATCTGCATCTGGCAACGGTTGGCATCAGTATTTCTCTGTTTGTGATTCGTTTTTTCTGGCTGTGCCAGCAATCCGCGCTGCTGCAACAGCGCTGGGTGAAAATCCTGCCGCATATTAACGACACCTTGTTATTAATCAGCGGTATTGGTTTAATCACGCTTAGCCATACGTATCCGTTTACTCCCGAGCAAAGCTGGCTGACGGAAAAACTGTTTGGCGTTATCATTTATATCCTTCTTGGCGCTATCGCCTTGGGGAAACGCCCCCGTAGCCAGAACGTTCGCTGGCTAGCGTTTGTATCTGCTTTAATATGCTTTGGTGTGGTCGTGCTGTTGGCACTGACGCAATCACCGTTGCTGATGGAATAATTATGAGTGCTATTGCTGATTTTGAATTCAACCAGTCACTGCTAAGTGATGGTGTCGTGTTGGTTTCACAGGCGATTCGCCGCGACTTTCCCGCTCAGGATGTGCGGCAAAATCTGCAACAGCTGGTTGAGAGCGCCCGAGCCGCTATTCCTGACGGTCTTGAGCAAGATCTTCAGCTTGAAAAACTGATTGAGCTGTTTTATCACACCTGGGGATTCGGTGGTGCGGGCGGCGTTTATCGCCTATCTGATGCGCTGTGGTTGGATCAGGTTCTTGAATCTCGTCAGGGCCTGCCTGTGTCGTTGGGCATCATCTTTTTGCATATCGCCAATGAACTCGGTCTGCCGCTGATGCCGGTGATTTTCCCGACGCAGTTGATTCTGCGTGCCGACTGGCTCGATGAAGAGATGTGGCTGATCAATCCGCTAAATGGCGATACGCTGAGCGAGCATGTGCTGGAAGTCTGGCTGAAAGGTAATATCGGCCCGTCAACCCGCCTGCTGGATGAAGATTTGGATGAAGCTGAAAATGTCCTCATCGTGCGTAAAATGCTCGACACGCTGAAAGTCGCCCTGATGGAAGAAAAACAGATGGAGCTGGCGTTGAGAGCCAGCGAAGCGGTGCTGCAGTTTGACCCAGACGATCCCTATGAAATCCGCGATCGTGGCCTGATTTATGCCCAACTGGATTGCGACCATATTGCGCTGTCCGATCTCAACTATTTCGTTGAACAGTGCCCGGAAGATCCGGTGAGTGAAATGATCAAAGTACAGATTCACTCGATAGAGCAGAAACAGATTGTCTTGCATTAAAAAAACAGTCTTACATTAAGAAACCGTTTTGCAGTAATGCTACGTTAATTTATTTCCCGACATGAAGGTAAAAGTATGACGAATAAAGTGGTCAAGATAGGGGATATCCCCGTCGCCAACGATCTGCCTTTTGTGCTGTTTGGCGGCATGAATGTTCTTGAATCACGCGATCTGGCGATGCGCATTTGTGAGCACTACGTCACGGTCACGCAGAAGTTGGGCATTCCTTACGTGTTCAAGGCGTCATTCGATAAGGCTAACCGCTCCTCGATTCACTCTTATCGCGGTCCCGGTCTGGAAGAAGGGATGAAAATCTTCCAGGAACTGAAACAGACCTTTGGCGTAAAAATTATCACTGACGTACATGAGTCGCATCAGGCCCAGCCCGTTGCCGATGTGGTTGATGTGATCCAGCTTCCTGCGTTTTTGGCACGCCAAACCGATCTGGTGGAAGCGATGGCGAAAACCGGTGCGGTAATCAACGTGAAAAAACCGCAGTTCGTCAGCCCGGGTCAAATGGGGAACATCGTCGATAAATTCATCGAAGGTGGTAACGATCAGGTGATTTTGTGCGATCGCGGCAGCAACTTCGGCTACGACAATTTGGTTGTCGATATGCTGGGTTTCAATGTCATGAAGCACGCGTCTAACGGTGCACCGGTGATTTTTGACGTTACGCATGCGCTACAGTGCCGCGACCCGTTTGGTGCGGCGTCCGGTGGCCGTCGTGGACAGGTGACAGAGCTGGCGCGCGCCGGTATGGCTGTGGGTTTGGCAGGGCTATTCATTGAAGCTCATCCGGATCCTGCGAATGCGAAGTGCGATGGTCCGTCTGCGCTGCCGCTGGATAAGCTGGAGCCGTTCCTACAACAGATCAAAGCGATTGACGATCTGGTGAAAAGTTTCCCGGAATTGGATACCAGCAAGTAATCTTGCTCACAATAGAGTGATTGCTGACGTTGAAAAACGTAGGGAACGTTTTTCAACGTCGCTTGCGACGGCCTACAGGGTGGCGAGCAGGAAGCTCGGCATAAAAAAACCCGCGATATCGCGGGTTTTTTGTTTATAACGTTCGCCATTTTCTACGACACAGCACGATGGCCGTTATTTATAGAGATCCGCGCTGATGGTCATGTTGTTGCCTTTGCCTTCCCACTGTCTGGTGATGTGGTAGTACTTGGCACCTTTCTCGCCCGCGCGTTTAGCAACGGCTTCGGATATTTGTGTAATATTGGTGTAGTTACCGCGGAACTGAATGGAGTCGAAAGGCACCATCTGTGCCGCTGTGGCATTGTTCAGTTCCTGGATTTGTGTGCCATCAGGTAACGTTACCGTGTAACGTCCGCCTTTTGATGACTGGGTTTCAAAGAAGTTGCCCACGCTGCGGCTGGGGCTATCGGAGTAAGCAACCCCTGGGATTTCCACCTTGGCGGCTTCTGCTCCACCGGCAGCCAGTGCAGCGCGACCCGCATCAGAATCGGCAGGGATCGCATCAGGGCGCTGGAGCTGACGTTTTGGCGCATCGGCTTTATAGATAAATGCGGTAGCCCTTTGATTCGCGCTATTCGAGTTCACATCAACCTGACGAACGATGTAGAACGAATCGGCATTTTTCTCTTTTGCTGCTTTCGCAATCGCATCGATCAGATCAGGCTGAGTGCTGAATAAACCACTCACCGTGACGGTGTCATAAGGCTCGAGCAAGTAGGCAGCATCTTTCGGCAATTCTTTCACGCCGTAGACGGTGCGATATTGCACGTTCTGTTTCGCTTTAGGGGCATCTTTATGGTACAGGTCGACAGTCACATTCCAGGAATCGCCTGAATTAGTATCCGTCATAGACTGAACATAAAACGACTCTGCTCCCAACTTGTCAGCGCGTGTTGAGGCTGCCGCGACCGCTTCATTGATCGCGTTAAAACGTCCTTTAAACGTAATTCGTTCAAAGGGTTGCAGGGATTCTGCCTGCTCAGGCGTAAGTTCCTGTGCAGCCTGCGCTGAAAATGCCGAGAGTGATAACAACAATGTGGATGCAATAACAGTAGTCTTCAGCTTCATAAAAAATCCTTTCGCCTTCCTGCCACTCGAATTATTTAAGGTATAGCAATCAACCTGTAACGGAATAGGGCTGATTATCGCACGGAATAAATTCTTGTGCTTTAGCATTTTCAGCGGGCTGAAAAGCCGTGATACTTCGGCTTGGAACAAGAAAAGTGCTAATAATAACGGTTAATGATTGTTTTGACATCATAAGGGATATTTATACAAATTATCCAATTAACAACCTTGTAACACATCGTTTTTGTGAAACAGCACAGAAAAATACTTCTGTAATAATGCTACAAAAGGCAGAGAAGAGCATGATTTTCGACCAAGAAAGGCTGACAGAACCTGTGATAACTCGGCTTTTCTGTGAAATTCATTTTATTTATGGATCATCGATCACATTTTCAGTACGTTATAAATGAGTTCGCCTACAGTGAGACGCCCCAAAAAAGCGTGTGGCAAGAAGATGATAAGACCCTCTTCCTACCGTGTGAATGCGGGGATACAGGGTGCAGTAGGTCTTGGCGAATTCGTATAACAGAATAGGGTGAGAATAATAACCTTCGTTAAAAATAAGCGAAAAGGGTATCAGCATGCGTATTGGTGTACCAAGAGAGCGGTTGGCCAATGAAGCCCGTGTAGCAGCGACGCCGAAAACGGTTGAACAGCTGCTGAAACTGGGTTTTACGGTCTCGATAGAACGTGAAGCGGGAAAACTGGCAAGTTTTGACGATGCGGCATACGAAGAAGCCGGTGCGTCGATTGTTGACAGCTCGGAAGTCTGGCAAGCCGATATCGTCCTGAAGGTGAATGCGCCGCAGGATGATGAAATCGAACTGACCCGTGCAGGCAGTACGGTTGTCAGCTTTATCTGGCCAGCGCAGAACCCAGAACTGCTGGAGAAACTTGCTGCCCGTCAGGTGACGGTGATGGCGATGGATTCCGTGCCGCGTATTTCACGCGCGCAGTCACTGGATGCGCTCAGCTCGATGGCAAACATCGCGGGTTACCGTGCCATCGTTGAAGCCGCCCATGAGTTTGGCCGCTTCTTTACCGGACAGATTACCGCTGCAGGTAAGGTTCCGCCTGCCAAGGTTATGATTATCGGTGCAGGCGTGGCCGGTTTGGCCGCGATCGGTGCCGCAGGTAGCTTAGGCGCTATCGTTCGTGCTTTTGATACCCGTCCTGAAGTAAAAGAGCAGGTTAAGAGTATGGGGGCTGAGTTCCTCGAACTCGACTTTGAAGAAGAAGCGGGCAGCGGCGACGGTTATGCCAAGGTCATGTCTGAAGCCTTTATCAAAGCGGAAATGGAACTGTTTGCCGCTCAGGCGAAAGAAGTCGACATTATCGTCACTACCGCACTGATCCCTGGAAAACCGGCGCCACGCCTGATCACCAAAGAAATGGTACTGAGCATGAAACCCGGTAGCGTGATTGTCGATTTAGCGGCGCAAACGGGCGGAAACTGCGAGCTGACCGTAGCCGATCGCGTCACCGTGACGGAAAACGGCGTCAAAATTATCGGTTACACCGATTTACCTAGCCGTCTGCCGACGCAATCCTCACAGCTTTACGGTACGAACCTGGTTAATCTGCTGAAATTACTCTGCAAAGAGAAAGACGGCGAGATCGATGTCGATTTTGACGATACCGTGATTCGCGGCGTGACCGTCATTAAAGAAGGTGAAATCACCTGGCCAGCACCGCCGATTCAGGTTTCAGCACAGCCACAGCAGGCCAAACCTGCCGCTGCGGTAGTGAAGGAAGAAGCTAAACCGACGTCGCCGTGGAAGAAATATGCGTTCCTCGTGATCGCCATCCTGCTGTTTGGCTGGCTGGCTGACGTCGCACCTAAAGAATTCTTGTCTCACTTTACCGTTTTTGCGCTGTCCTGCGTGGTGGGTTATTACGTTGTCTGGAATGTCAGCCACGCATTGCACACGCCATTGATGTCAGTCACTAACGCAATATCAGGCATTATCGTTGTCGGAGCATTGTTGCAGATCGGCCACGGCGGATGGGTGTCGTTCTTCTCGTTCATTGCCGTATTGATTGCCAGCATCAATATTTTCGGTGGTTTCACCGTGACTCAGCGCATGCTGAAAATGTTCCGTAAAAACTAAGGGGTAACACATGTCTGGTGGATTAGTAACTGCTGCATACATTGTTGCCGCAATTCTCTTTATTTTCAGTTTGGCTGGGTTGTCCAAGCACGAAACGTCGCAACAAGGAAACATCTTCGGTATCAGCGGTATGGCGCTTGCGCTGATCGCGACGATTCTGGGACCGGATTCCGGCAACGTGGGTTGGATCATCGTCGCGATGGCGATCGGTGGATCAATCGGTATTTATCTGGCGCGTAAGGTTGAAATGACCGAAATGCCAGAACTGGTCGCGATTCTTCACAGCTTTGTGGGCTTGGCTGCGGTGCTGGTTGGCTTTAATAGCTTCCTCGACCACGGTGAAATTACCGATCCGGTGATGGTTAATATCCATTTAACGGAAGTCTTTCTGGGTATCTTCATCGGTGCCGTGACCTTCACGGGCTCGGTCATCGCGTTCGGTAAACTGCGTGGCAATATCTCCTCCAAGCCATTGATGCTGCCTCATCGCCATAAAATGAATCTGGCGGCGCTGGTTGTGTCCTTCCTGCTGCTGCTGGTTTTCGTCAATACGGGCAGCGTAGCGTTGCAGGTACTGGCGCTGATTCTGATGACGGCGATTGCACTGGTATTTGGCTGGCATCTGGTTGCATCGATTGGTGGTGCGGACATGCCGGTCGTCGTTTCTATGCTGAACTCCTACTCTGGTTGGGCGGCAGCGGCAGCGGGCTTCATGCTGAGCAATGACCTGCTGATCGTGACTGGTGCTCTGGTGGGTTCTTCTGGTGCGATTCTATCTTACATCATGTGTAAAGCGATGAACCGTTCCTTTATCAGCGTGATTGCCGGTGGTTTTGGTACAGATGGCGTGTCCTCTGGTGAGAGTGAAGAAGTGGGTGAATACCGTGAGGCTTCAGCGGAAGACGTGGCTGATTTACTCAAGAACTCAACTTCAGTCATCATCACACCGGGATACGGTATGGCCGTCGCGCAGGCGCAGTACCCTGTGCATGACATCACCGCAAAACTGCGTGCGCGTGGCATCAACGTTCGCTTTGGTATTCACCCAGTTGCAGGGCGTCTGCCTGGTCATATGAACGTGCTGTTGGCTGAAGCAAAGGTACCTTACGACATCGTGTTGGAAATGGATGAGATTAATGATGATTTCACCGATACCGACACTGTGCTGGTCATTGGTGCGAATGACACTGTTAACCCAGCGGCGCAAGAAGATCCACACAGCCCAATTGCTGGCATGCCAGTGCTGGAAGTGTGGAAAGCGCAGAATGTTATCGTGTTCAAGCGTTCTATGAATACCGGTTATGCTGGCGTACAGAACCCGCTGTTCTTTAAAGAGAACACACAAATGTTGTTTGGCGATGCCAAAGACAGCGTTGAGGCGATTCTGAAAGCGCTGTAAGCGTGACGGGAAGTAGAAAACGAAAGGGGCGATGTCGCCCCTTTTTTACATCTCAAATATCGCTATCATGATATCGCTAAAAATAATGCCAGCACGGAGGCTGGCATTATTTGATGTTGAGCAAGATGAAACGAGCAATCAGCTGTTATCGCCGTCTTCTAACATAATCGGTGATACGAAATCATCGGGTTTGATCGCAAGTAAATCGCACTTCAAGTGATCGATAACATGCTCGACGGTGTTGCCGATAAAAGCAGCGGAAAGGCCGGTTCTGCCCAGCGACCCTAACACCACGACGCCCGCCTGCAAATGCTCGGCCAGATCGGGAATCACTTCTTCCGGCAGCCCTTTTTCTACGTGCGTCACGCGTTCATCCAGACTGAACTTCTGCCGTAGGGATTTCATGGCGATAAGGTGCTGGCCTCGAATCGCATCGTTGTAAACGCTGGGATCGAAATCAGGCAGTTCAATGGCGATATTGATGGGGGTAACTGGGTAGGCACCAACCAGATGAACCTCGGTCTGATCAACCTGCTGCGCCAGCTCCAGCGTTTCCGATACCAGTTTGATATTGAGAGGGTCGTGATACGGGTCTTCGCTGGCCAGATTGACGGCAACTAGCGCACGGCCTTCGACTGGCCAAGGCTGATCTTTTACCATCCACACGGGGCAAGGGCATTTGCGCAGTAGCTGCCAGTCGGTTGGCGTAAAGATAACGGCTTCCAGCCGATCGTGCTGATGCGCCATTTTCAACAACAGATCGTGTTGCCCAGAAATGACTTCCCGAATGATGGCTTCAAAGGGTTTATTGTGCCATACCACTTTGATTTCTATCGAAATTCCTGCCTCAAGGTAGTATTTGCACTGTTCCGCAATCCACTCAGTCCGTTGCTGAATAACGCCCTGACGCATTTCCACCCGTTCATCGGGAGAAAGCAGAGTTGTCATTTCATAAGAGAAATCATAAATCGGCAGAAATGCCTTGATACGGCCGCCAAGTCGCTGAACCAGGTAAACCGCCCGACGCAGCGCTGGTTGGTCATCCTGATTTGGGTCAATAGCTACCAGTAAGTTCTGATACTTTGCCATAGCTCCTCCAAACAGCTGTTACTCCACAGCCTGTCATTCAAGAGTACCGCAATGGAATCGTTTTGGACAACAGAGATAAGCCGCAGAATAACAAAATAGGAAATATCACGGAGGGTGCGGAAGAGCGTTGACGCAGCCACAGTAGAAAAGTGGCAGCGTCAAATAGTTAGGCTGGAAATATTACTTGCGTGAAGAGCCTGCTAATTCGGAAAGCGCATCAAGATTCTCGATCGTGATGTATTTTCCTTTTACCGCCAGCGTGCCGCTTTTCTGGAAACGCCCCAGCAGACGGCTGATGGTTTCAACGGTCAGCCCCAGATAGTTGCCAATATCACCACGCGTCATGGTCAGACGGAACTCACGCGGTGAGAAACCACGCTGGGCGAAACGACGGGAGAGGTTGTAGACAAACGCCGCCAGACGCTCCTCAGCGTTCTTCTTCGACAGCAGCAGAATCATGTCCTGATCGCCACGGATTTCGCCGCTCATTAGGCGCATCATCTGCTGACGCAGGTTAGGCATTTTCCCTGAGAGATCGTCCAGCGTCTCGAAAGGAATTTCGCAGACCATTGACGTTTCCAGCGCCTGCGCGAAGCTCGGATGTTGGGCCGTACCGATAGCATCAAAGCCCACCAAGTCACCGGCCAGATGAAAACCGGTGATCTGCTCGTCGCCTTGCTCCGTGATGGTATAGCTTTTTATCGTACCGGAGCGGATGGCGTACAACGATCTCAGTTCATCGCCAGCCTTAAACAGCGCCTGCCCCTTCTGAATAGGCTTCTTCCTTTCAATGATGTTGTCGAGCTGATCGAGCTCGTGTTCATTCAGGGTGAAAGGGATGCATAGCTGACTGATACTGCAATCCTGACAGTGGATTGCACAACCGCCAGACTGGATGCGTCGGATAATTCGCTTTTCCGGGATCATAGGCTTTGCTCAGGCAATAATTGATATTGGTCAATTTTAACAGCTTTTATCGGCTCTGATAAGACCGATAATCACCGGAATAGACCAATAAATAGTGAACTAGCTATAATTTTCGATTTTTCTGGGAAATATTCCGATATATAAGACCTATGCGGAGATAATATTTTTGTCCATTACGTTACCGAACGGTTAACACGTTGATTAATCCGAATCGCTTACGATGATAAGCAACTCGGAGGGCAATTTCGTGTGTCGCGAAGCGTAAAAATTATAACGGTAAACTATTCTGTTGAAGTAAAGAGCTGTTTAGGTAAATAACCTTCGTGAGCGAGCAGCCACTGCTTACGGTGAATACCACCCGCATAGCCCGTCAGTGCACCGCCAGTACCGATGACGCGATGGCAGGGAACCACGATGCTGACAGGGTTGGAGCCGTTTGCCATGCCGACCGCACGCGCTGCGCCTGTGCGTCCCAGTAGCGTCGCAAGTTCGCCGTACGTAGTAATTTCTCCACAGGGGATTCGACGCAATTCCCGCCAGACCTGCTGTTGAAATTCGGTCCCTACGGAAGCAACGGGCAGCGTATCAATAATCGCTAATTCACCCTCAAAATAGCGTTGCAGGCTGTCTGTCAGACCACCGGGATTATGACGCGATTGTAACGAAAAGGGATCATTTCGATAACTGCGATTGAGTGAGCGAAATAAATCGTCTTCATACTCGCGCCACTCGACGGCACGCAAATGATTATTTTCATCCGCAATAATCAATAACTCCCCGAGCGGAGTTGCCATGGTGTCCTGAAAAAAAGTCTGCATAGTGATTCCTTACGCGCTTATCGCTTTCTTGCTTCTCTGATGAGTGACGTGCCGATTATCCGGCATCCTCAGACGGATTGAAAATAAAGTTTGAATGTGACGATCGGTACCACGTTAGAACGAATCCCGTCGACGTACGACCCCTTAAGAGAGGTAATGCACAACCAACGTGAGGTATGAGGATTTGACTCGCCTAACATTATCAATAAAATCAATTGGTAATATGATAAATGCTCAATTTGTATTTATGAGAGCTGGAGCATGCCAATCTTCATCCTACTGCCAGATAACACCATCGCATGGCAATAATATGAAGGTGAACGATGTTGGGATGTTCTATTTTTTTATGGCAAAGGCATAAGCGGGTGGGTATGGCTTGTCATAGTCCAAATCACTCTACCAGCCGCTTAATCGATATGTGTCAGCCAATTCGGTGAACGTTTTAGCGTCCTGTTTTTATGTACGACTCGCTATGTGTCCTATGTTATTTGGAGGAAATGCGCAGAATGAAAAAAAAATATGCCGTAGTGGGAACGGGAGGCCGCGCGGGCCTTTATCTGGAGTCGATCGCCAGGGATTATCAGGATCAGGGACAGTTTGTTGCTTTTTGCGATACAAACCAGACGCGAATGAATTATGCCAACCAGATTGTCCATAAATATGGACACGATAATGTGCCGACGTATCGTGCCGAACAGTTCGAGCAGATGATTGCGGAAACCAAGCCGGATGTGGTTATTGTGACGTCACTGGATCGGACGCATCATCACTATATTATCCGGGCAATGGAATTAGGCTGTGATGTCATCAGTGAAAAGCCGATGACGATTGATGAAGAAAAATGTCAGGCGATTATCGATGCGATTCACCGTACCGGCCGTAAATTACGCGTGACTTTTAATTACCGCTACGCACCGCATCACAGCAAAGTCCGTGAACTAATTGCCGCTGGCATGATTGGTGAAGTCTATTCTGTTCACTTTGAGTGGCTGCTGAATACCGAGCACGGGGCGGATTATTTCCGTCGCTGGCACCGTGACAAACGCAATAGCGGCGGGCTGTTGGTACACAAATCTACACACCATTTTGATCTGGTGAATTTCTGGCTGAATAGCGAACCGGAAACGGTCTATGCGCAGGGCGATTTACGTTTTTACGGTAAAGCGAATGCGGAAGCGCGCGGTGTCACAGAATTTTATTCCCGGTCACATAATAGCGCGGCGGCAGAAAACGATCCGTTTGCACTGCATATGAATAAAAGCGAACAGCTGACCGCCTTATATTTAGATGCCGAACATGAGGATAGCTATTACCGCGATAAAAGCGTGTTCGATGACGGGATTAATATTGAAGATGTACTGGGTGTGATGGTGCGCTATAAGAGCAAAGCTATCATGACATACTCATTAAACGCCTATTTGCCCTGGGAAGGGCTGAACGTGGTGTTTAATGGCAGCAAGGGCCGGTTAGAAATGAAACTGGTAGAAAAATCTTATGTAAACGGAGGCGGACAAAAAGAGGATGAAGGTGCGCTGAATGAATGTGAAATAAAGATCTATCCGATGTTTGACGAGCCTTATGTCGTACCGGTTGAATTTAAAGCGGGCGGACACGGCGGCGGCGATCAGGTCATGTTAAACGATCTGTTTGGTACACCGGAACCCGATCCATTACATCGCGCAGCAGATTATCGTGATGGGGCAATGTCTATTTTAACTGGCATCGCTGCCAATCGATCATTACGCACCGAACTGCCAGTGAAAATAAGCGAACTGGCCGTTAACCTGAAAAGAGGGAATTAATCAGAGTACCTGCCATTTCAGGCAGCAAATGCTTCCGCATCCGTAGTACCTGTTTGCCTCTAAAAGGGCAGCAGGTGGAAACCTCCGAATACTATTATAAGGGTTCTATTATGGCGAAAACACGGAACAAATTATCTCACCTACTCCTGCTCTGTGCTGCGCTTCCCGTGGGCGCGGCATTCTCTCACTCTGCTGATGCCGCCGAGATCCGTATCTCCTGGTGGGGTGGCAACCAGCGGCATGAGGCGACACTCGCTGCTATTAACGCGTTCCAAAAAGCGAATCCGACGATTACTGTCAAAGCTGAATATGCTGGCTGGGACGGCTACCTTTCCCGCTTGTCAACGCAGATGGCTGGGGGACAAGAGCCTGATGTCATTCGTATCGACTGGAACTGGCTGCCGCAGTTTTCCCGCAACGGCGACGGCTTTTATGATTTGAATAAGCAAAAAGACATTCTGGGGCTGGGAGATTTTTCGCCTAATGCCCTGAAAACGGCGGACGTAAAAGGGAAGCTGCAAGGTCTCCCGATTTCGATGACGTCCCGCAGCATGATTTACAACAAAACCACTTGGGATAAAGCAGGCGTCGCCTATCCGCAAACCTGGGATGAGCTGTTTGCCGCCGGTCCGGTGTTTAAACAAAAGCTGGGCGATAATTATTACCCGCTTGGCGTTGCTCAAGGTTCAAGTGATGTGCTGGATATTCTGACGCTCGGCCGTAGCTACATGGCACAGAAGTACGGCATTGATATGATCGATGAGAAGAAGCAGAGCATTGCCTATAGCCGCGATCAGGTACGGGAACTCTTCGGCTTTTATAAAAAACTGGTTGATTCCCATGTGATACCCGATCAGCGTTATTTCTCTTCATTCGGCCGGACCAACGTCTATGAGATTCGCCCCTGGATTAACGGTGAATTAGCCGGGATGTATTTATGGGATTCGGCCATCTATACCTACTCTAGCAATATGCCAAAGGATGCCGTATTGGAAACGGGACCGTTCCTCACCATGCCCAATGCTAAAGATTCAGGGCTGACCACCAAGCCGTCTTCGCTGTTTGCCATCAGCAAGAACAGTAAGCATCCTAAGGAAGCGGCGATGCTGATGAGTTTCATGCTGAGTAACCCGGAGGGCGTGAAGGCATTAGGATTGCAAAACGGGATGCCTGCTAACCCGAAAGCGCAAAAACTGCTGGAAGAGATCGGCGTGATTAACCCCGGTAACCTGTTAGCGAATGCCTATCGGGCGGCAGCGGAGCAACCTGCGTCTAAGGTGCCTGTTTCACCGTTTATGGAAAATCAGGAATTGGTTCAGCTGTGGACAAGCAGTCTGCAAAAACTGGATTACGGTAATGGAGAGGTGAATAAGGTTGCCGATGATTTCCTGAACAGCGCTAACCGTATCTTAAAACGTGCTATCCGCTAACCACTGTTGTTAATTGTTAATGTGTGATGCCATGTCGCAAACGATATGGCATCACACGTCTCGAACGTTACGCCTACTTAATCAATCACTCCGCACGCCATCCTGGCTCCGCCACCGCCCAGTTTTGCTGGCGTGTCAGCATAGTTATCTCCGTCGACGTGAACCATCAACGCATGATTTTTTACCTCAGACAGCGATTTTATCCGTGGAGCCAACAGTGGATAAGTTGACGTGCCGTCCGCATTCATGACCAGACCGGGCAGATCGCCCAAATGTCCCTGATCGTTATAAGGGCCAAGGTGTTTACCGGTTTTTTTCGGATCGAGGTGGCCGCCCGCCGCCAGGGCGGGAACTGGTTTGCCGTCTTGTTCGGCGGGTTCACAACTGGCATTTTCATGCACGTGGAACCCGTGAATACCCGCTTTCAGTCCTTTCAGACTCGGCGTGAAAAGCAGGCCGTACGGCGTTTCCGTAATGGATACCTCACCGATACTTCCACCTGTGCCCGTTGGCAGCGCTTCATTCAGCGTCACCGTGGTGCTTGCCGCGAAGGTGGAACAGGAAAAGAACACGCCTGTCAGGATAAGTGCCTTCAGTTTCATTGTCTTTTGCCTCTTAGGGGTTGAGTGTCAAGGAACAGCCGCGATGCTTTTTGCTCATGGCCTTTCTACGGTGAGCTGTACCGTGCTGATGGTGCGTGCGCGAAAGCCCGCTTCACAATAGCAAAGGTAAAATACCCACAGGCGCTGGAAAGGTTCATCAAAGCCCTGAGCATTCAGCATATGCCACTGCTGATAAAAGCGCTGCCGCCATTCGCTGAGGGTGCGGGCATAGTCCTGACCGATATCAAACAGATCGCGGGTGATAAAGTCGGTATGCCGCGTCATGGTGGTCGTCATCGCGGTAATTGAGGGCAGAAAACCGCCGGGGAAAATATAGCGTTGGATAAAATCGACATTACGGCTGTAATGGCTGTAGCGCTGGTCGGCAATTGTGATCGCCTGAAGCACCATGCGGCCTTGTGGACGCAGCAATTGTTGGCAGCGTTTGAAGAAGGTGGGCAAGTAAGCCTTTCCGACCGCCTCGATCATTTCGACCGACACCAGCTTGTCATACTGACCGGTCAACGCGCGGTAATCCTGTAGCAGCACAGTCACTTTGTGGCTCAGGCCAGCTTGCTGAATGCGCTCAACCGCGTAATCATACTGCTGTTGTGACAGCGTGGTTGTGGTGACGCGACAGCCATATTCACGCGCGGCCAGTTCGGCTAATCCCCCCCAGCCGGTGCCAATTTCCAGTAAATGATCCGTTTCACAGAGCGCCAACTGTTCGCAGAGACGATGCACCTTGGCGCGCTGTGCGTCTTCCAGCGTCATCTCGGGTTGCTGATACCAGGCGCTGGAGTAGAGCATCTCGCTATCGAGAAAGCTGCGGTAAAAATGGTTGCCGAGATCGTAGTGAGCGGCGATGTTTTTCTGCGCCTGCTGTGGGCGGTTACGGCGGCACCAGTGGATAAACCGATGAAATGGCCCCGTCAACCAGCCAAAACGCGTTTCAAGCGTATCGATTAGCGCCTGATTTTGCGCCAAAAGCTGGAGAACGAGCGTGAGGTTGGTTGAGCTCCAATCACCATCGATATAGCTTTCACCGGCAGCGATACTTCCACCCAGCAAGACACGGCGATAAACACGGTGGTTATGTATCGTGATGTCGCCTTGCAGTGTGGCGTGCCGATCCCCGAATAACGTTTCATTGCCTTCTGGTTCGCGAAGGCGCAACCCTCCGCCTTCTATTCGACTAAGCAGAAGAAAGACCACTTTTCTGGCCCGAGTATAGCGAGCGGTATTGCTCGGGTGACGCACCAGTTGTGTTTCCGTTGAACTCATGGGGTGTCCTTCTTTTCAGACTGCGGATGAGGATAAACGGGCGAACGTTTAATCCACAGTTTCAAAGCCTGCCAATATATGGTGCAGGCGGTTTTCATCGTCATTAACGGCAGAGACCAAAGCTGAGCACGCAGGGCGGCGCGAGTGAGCGGCTGACGATGCAGCACCAGCGTCGCATCAAACTCGCGTCCTTGTCTGTGATTCTCAATGTGGATCCTCAGACGCGCGTCGGGCGGCGTGAGTCGCCAGTGATACACCATCTCCATCGGGTTAAAAGGCGACACATGAAACGCTTTGGAAACCGGCGTAGAACCATCGGGGACGACAGCATAGGTATGACGTTCGTTCCAAGGCGTATTACGCACTTCTGCCAATAACCAGCGTAGTTCGTTATGCTCATCGTACAAATAATAGAAATTGACCGGATTGAAATAGCAGCCCAGATAGCGTAGCTGACATAGCAGCAAGACCTTCCCCGTGAGGCGTTCCCCAGTCAGTTCCGCAATCCGATCCTGCGCTTTGGTTTTGATATCGCCGCCACCGAGGTAATCGCCGCGACAAAATGACGCAGGAGAAAAGCGCTCCAGCGCAATCCCCACATGCGGCAAGGCGGGGATCTCATCTAAATCGATTAACGTCATGAATAACGCATAGTCGAAACGATGTGTGACGGGCGTGAAACGTCGGTGGCGAACCTTGCCAACATACAAGGCGCTATTCATCTTGCACACTCTGATGGAGGAGGTTGACGACATCCAGCGCGCTTTTGACACCGTCTTCATGAAAACCGTTGTACCAATAGGCACCACAAAACCAACTGCGGTTGTGCCCATTAATCCGGTCGCGCTGCTGCTGGTACTCTGTCGTCTGTTGAGTAAACACGGGGTGATGATAAATCGCGTGGTGCAGTATTTTATTCGGGTCAATATCCTGCTGGGGGTTTAGCGAGACACAGAAGGTGGTGGATGAACGAATACCTTGCAGGATGTTCATGTTATAGGTCACAGAGGCCCGCACGCGGCTAAACGCCTGATCGACCGGCAGACGGTAATTCCAGCTTGCCCACGCTCGCTGATTATGGGGAAGAAGCCGGGTGTCGGTATGCAAAACCACGCGGTTAGGCTGATAGCGTATGCCGCCGAGGATACGCTGCTCATCGGGCGTACTCGTTTCCAGCAGCGCCAGTGCCTGATCGGAGTGGCAGGCGAAAATCACCTGATCGAACCGATACGTCTGCCCGGTGGTATGCACTGTAGCACCTGCATCATCGCGTGTTACCTGACTGACGGGCGTCTGGATGTGGATCGTCGCCCGATCGTGGATGCACTCTGCGATTCGCCGCACGTACTCCCGTGAACCACCGGGAACCACCATCCATTGCGGGCGATTGACCAAATCCAGTAACCCGTGATGGTTGAAGAAGGTCAGGAAAAGCGACAGCGGAAAATGCCGCATATCCTCAAGCGACGACGACCAGATTGCTGCGCCCATCGGCAAAAGATAGTGCTGGGCAAAGAACGGCGAGAATTTTTCCTGCTGCAACAAATGGCTTAGCGTCAGCCCCTGATAATCGTCGTTGGCAAGATACCGTTTGCAGACGCGGTTAAATCGCACAATCTCCGCAACGAAACGATAGAAACTGGGGCGGAGCAGGTTGCCGCGCTGGGCGAATAGTGTATTTAACGTATGGCCGTTATATTCCAGACCGGAAACTGGATTACTGACCGAAAAGCTCATTTCTGTCGGCTGACCGGTTAACCCCAGCTCATCCAGCAGCGCAATAAAATGGGGATAGGTCCGCTCGTTGTAGACAATAAATCCTGTATCGATGGCGTAGGGGACGCCATCCTGAACGACATCAATCGTTGCCGTGTGACCACCCAGATAATCGTTCGCCTCAAACACCGACACCTGAAAGCGATCGGATAATCTGAGCGCGCAGGTTAAGCCAGCAATACCGCTACCAATAATGGCAATCTTCATACGTTTTACCTTACTAACCGGCTGGCGAGCAGACGTTGCCATGACTGTGGGAGCACTGAAATCGCGTTGAGCAACAGCGCAAAGCGCAGAGGAAAAGCGATCTCACGTTTTTTCTTTGCCAGACCACGGCGAATAGTTGCTGAGGCTTGTGATACGGAAATTAGCATCGGCATCGGGAAGTCATTACGTGCGGTCAACGGGGTATCGACAAAACCGGGTAAGATCAGGGACACGGTGATATTGCGAGCCTGCAAATCCAGCGACAGACTGCGGGCGAAGTAGGCCAGCGCTGCCTTTGACGCGCCATAGGCTTCCGCTCTTGGCAGCGCAACGAGGCTGGCGGTCGAACCAACCAGCGCCAGATGGCTACCGTTGGCAAGCTGTGGCAATAACACCGACAGGCAATTCACCGGGCCGATCACGTTAGTTGTCAGCACCCGACTGACTTTTTCCGCTTCAACGACGCCGTTATCCAGATACTCACAGGTTCCCGCACTGAGAATCACCAGATCGACCGTGACGCGTTCCAACGCCTGCTGTGTATCTGCCAGATTTGTCATATCAAATGCTATCGTGCGAATGGCTGGGAAGGCGGCAGTTAATGCGTTAAGTCGTTGTTCATCGCGCCCGCAGGCGAGGACGTCCCAGCCGTCTCTGGCATAATCCAGCGCCAATTGCTGGCCGATTCCAGAACTCGCCCCAGTAATCAACACGCGTTTCATGTCTGAAGTCTCGACTTCAGGTGGCTGATGAGCGAGCCAAGCAGGGGAACATGCTGATAAAGCATTGCGCCCATGTCGTAATAATCACGGTGATAGATAACTTTGTTGTCGGCGAAGAGCAGGTGGCTACAGCCAGCTAATGTCAGCGGCGCGTTGCGCTTTAACGACGGATGCGCATAGTGCATCGTCCAGAACATTGTCGCACCGCCGCGGAAGGTATGGATATCGGCGATCTCGAACTGACAGTAGCTCAGATTATCGAGTGAATGAGAAAAGTAGCGATGCAAAGCACTCAACCCATGATGGCTGGAAACGGGGTCGATGAAGTGAATATCCTGATGATAGATATCACTCAGCTCCGTTAATCTCTCGGCTGTCAGCTCTCGATAAAATGCCCTTATTTTCAGCAGAATAGGCTCATATTCATCATTCTCTACCGAGATGTCGTCTTCCTCACGCGCTTTTTCTATCGTCATAACCACTCCTGTTAAGGTCACCCACTCCCACGCGGTGGAAATGGCTAACAGATAGAGGAACATCAACGCTTATTAATTGAAAGATATCAACTTAGGTATAGATTGAATCCACCGTTCGTCAAATAAGATTTTGAGGAATGGCTAAGGGTGAGAAGTACATATGGAGGGGTGGTATTGCAGAAAAAAGAAAACATGGCGCAAAATGTAGTGACAATGTCACGCCATGCTTCCTGAATTGACAGCGGTAGACTGAATATTATTTCTCAGCAGGCTTAATTAACGTCAGAATCGTGCCTAGCTGTTCACGCTGTTCCGCACTGACTTCTCGTGCAGCGGAATAGCCCGCATTCTGAATAATCATCTCATTCAGACCCACCAGCCAGTCATAGATATAAAACGCCGTATTGTTGGTCGGCGTCAGCGACAGCTTGGTTAAGCGCTGTGAAGCACCAAAGCTGACCGCCTGTTTTTCGGGTTTAGCGAAAATTTTATGACCGCGATTGATACGGCTGGCAGGGCGCAGGGATTCATCAAGCTGCTGGAAGCCGAGCCAGGCAACGAAGTCACCGAGAATAGTCAGCACGCGTGAAACCTGACGGTCTGCCTTATTCTCGCGGTTGATGCCCAACTGCTCGCCGTCGACCAGCATGTCAACCAGCGCCTCTTCGATCCGTAAACGGATACTGCCGGTAATCAATTCTTCAACCAGCATTTCGATCGTCGCTTTCGGCACGTTCAGCAAATCGAGAAGCGGGGCATTTTCCGGCAGGCCACGCAAATAGTTAATCCAGTAACGATAAACACCGTGTGCGTAGTCCGCCTCATAGCTGTGGTCGACCGTCAAAATCGGCGGCGCAGGTTGGTCGATAGCGATCGGTTCATCGGCAAACAGATCGATTTCGATCCCGACACCAAACGGATCGCTATGAGCGGACGGGGCGGAGAGGTCTTCGGCATCAGAATGGAAACCGCCATAGCTTGCCCCTTTCTGTTGCAGATACAGACGGCGCAGCTCATCACGCGAAGGCAACAGCCGTTCCAGCAGTTCACCGTGCACGCCGGTGCGGGTCTGGAGCGATTTGAGCAAGGTCTCTGCGATGCGCTGTTTTTCTGCCGGATCGTCAACATCAACGGGCAGATACCAGTTACCCAGCAGGTTATCGCTGAGTTCACGTTGGAGTTCGCTAAGCTGTTCGCTGATGCGCCCCAGTTTTACATCCCGGTGAACTTCCGCGCCCAGCCACGTTGCCATCCGCGCTACGCCGCGTTTATCCATCGCCAGCATCGTTCCCCAGGCATCGCCCGGATTACCCACATAGCGCTGTACCGCGGCATCATAATTTTGCCCGTGCGTAATACGGCGATCGTGGCGGGTGACCGCCCAAATCAGCCCCGGTTTACGGTGACTACGAACCTGTGCGTTTTCGCCTTGCGTCTGTTTAACCCAGTGATCCAGCGCTTTGCCAACCACTTTTACGTCGGCGCGATTGCCTGCGGCGCTGCATACCATCAGCACGTTCATTTCCTGATTATCGGTATAGCGCTCTAGCAGATAGGCGCGTTTCGCCCGTAATAGCGTGTGTGCCAGTGGATGCTGTGTGCTTTGCTGTCTTGCTGGTGGCTCGTCCCGCGTCTCGCGGATCTCACCAAAACCGGGGAAATCCAGCACATCAACCTGCTCGAACAGCGCTTCTTTAGGCGGCAAATGCAGCGGGATAAGCAGCTCCGCCGTCAGCATCGTTAACTCAGCCAGCGAAAGCTCCGTCGTTTTCCCTGCACGGCCATTCTGAACCGGTCGCACCAGCACGCCGAGATCGTCGGCGCTGTGCAAGCGTTCCAGCGCAGAACCGTCGATCAGACCGTCTGCCGGATTTAACTCATCATCCACCAGAATCCGCAGCGGCGCTAACAGCTTGCGCGTACCGGACAGGTGTTGCAGCGTGTGGCTGAAATGACGATAGGCGGTGGTCAGCGAATTCAGCTCGCCCCATAGTACAGAGAAGAGCTGGGCGCGATCGTCAACGGTGAGATAAGGCGCTAATTCAATCGCAACCGGCCAGAAGTGGGCTTCCAGCTGTTTTTGCCGTTTGACATCATGACGCGCGAGATAGTCCCAGAGTTCGACGACTTCATCGCGGTTCATCCCTTCAACCGGTTCTGGCTGACGGTGCATCAACAGCGTTTTAATGTGTTCAGCAATATGGCGCTCGTCCAGCTCTTCAAACGTGGTCTCCTGATTGAGATCGTTTAAAAATGCATTGGCCATGATCTTACCGATATCCAGTTCGCTGAGCAGTTGCAACTGAACGGGAAACGATTTGTTCTTCATGCCCGATTGTCGGCTAAACCGCGTAACGAGCGCGGTTGACCGATCGGACGGGTTAATATGGTCGATAAAATCCAGCTGTTGCCCCTCAAACGAGGTTTCCAGCTTGCCATTTTCGCCCCCGGCCAGTGACGCGATCAGGTAGGATTTCCCCGCCTGAGACAAGCCAAAGAAGCCGATGGCAATGTCTTTCTGCGCGACATCGGACAGGTGCTGCGCTTTATTGTGATTGCGGCGCAGTTTGACGATCAGACGGTCGGCTTCGATATCCAGACGCGGGGCGTTCTGGCGTGTGCTGTCAACCCAGTCGATGGCCTGTTCAACACCTTGCACAACGGCCTGTAGCTGGCCGTGAAGTCGGGTAGAGAGCTGTTTGGGCGTTAATCGTTTCATTTTTTAAATACACTCCCACTATCGATCCAATAATGGGTCGCACCTGAGCCGTTAGCGGATAATGTGTTCAATTTGAGTCGTAAATGCTGTGGCGGAACGCGGGTGCCGTCTTCCAACACTGCATCGGCAATCTCAAAGCGCTCTGGGCTGTCTTGATCGTCGCTTTTCGTTACGGCCAACCGGACGCGCAGCTTACTGTCGCCGACGACCTTACGCGCCAAATCCTGATCGACGATTGAGAGCATATAGAGCGAGGACGCAGGCCAGCGTTCGTTGTCCAACTGGCGGAAACCGAGGCAGAGCGAGCCACGCACCTGAAAGCTGTGTTGCGGGTTAAGCTCGAAATCCGGCGTATCCAGATCGATATCGCTGTAGTAAACGTTATCCAGTGTCAGCGCGTTGCTGCTGTCCATCATGCCGAGGTAGCGCACCGTAGAATAAGGCTGGAAATCACCGACCTTAAAGTAAAAGCCCGGCAGGCGCAGATCGAGCGCCAGCAGGCACAGCATCGCGCCGACGGCGGCAGTGGATTTCGGGTTATCGATGCGCCCGCGTTTGTTAAACGGATACCAGTCATTGGTGTGATAGCCATCCAGCGATAGCATCCGGTTAATCGGCAGCGGTTGCAGGTGGCGGAACAGCGCTTGAATCCCTGGGAAGCGCGAAGGGCGACCCGTCAGTAGCAGTACATCGCACGAATACAGCGATACCACTTCAGACATCAGGCGCAGATTCTGCGTGATGTTCATTTTGTTAGACAGGAATTCGCCGTGCAGCTTGTTCAGTTTGAGAATCAGCGGCACTTGCAAAATATCGAAGACTTTGTCGCTGACTGGCAGTTCGCGCTGCACTTCCGTATTGATGTATTCCAGCACTTTTTCCGTTGGCGCCTGTTCCAGCAATTCGCCGAAGGTCGATTCGATCTCGGCGCTGGTGTCCAGCGGATCAAAGCGCTCATAGGCTTCAAGAATCGCGCGACCAATCGGGATGAAGACCTGTAGCGTGACCTGCTGGCGCAGCGTGAGCTGCGCGTCCATACGGCCTTCATTGCCAAACAGTTTCGCCATTAGCGCATCTGGGCTGGCCATTCCGGCGGTTTTTAGCGCAGTCTGTAGCGCGGGGAGGATGTAAAGCTGAATCACATCCAGCAAGATATCGTCGCCCGCGACCTTAAAGCCTTCACGGAACAGCAGGCGCGGAATAATTTTAACGTTGTTTCCAACGCCGTCATCGAGAAGATATTGCGTAATGGCGAGGTCGGTGGTGCCGCCGCCGATGTCGATTGAGGCAATGCGCAGCGTTTTGCCCGCGGGTTCACCTTCATCGAGTTCTTTATCGGGGCGTGCCATGCTGGCGAAGAAATCTTCCGCACGGCCGCCAAAGTTCACCTGTGCTTCGTTATACAGGTAAACCATCTGTCCGCATGTGGCTTCATCCCATTCGATTTGCACGTCAGGCACCGGAACCCGGCTCTGCTGCTTGTCGGCTGGTGTGGTGAAATCCTCATCCATCGGGTGCCAGTCCATCGCTTTCCAGACCAGCGCGATCGCTTCATGCATCCGGCGGCGGAAAATTTCACGCTCGGGTTTCGGCATCGCGGAAGGCAGCGTCAGAATGATATTTCGTAATTGGCGTGGTGCGCTGCTGTGGATCATCTTCAGCCGCTGTGCCGCGCTGTTCATCTGCATCAGCGCTTGGGCCAGCAGTTCGGAGAGCATGAATGTCATGATCGAACTGCGGCTGTAGTGCGGTGAAAACACCGGTAGGCGCTCTTCCAACGGCTGGTTATAGAGCGGCTGGCCTTCATCATTCAGCATGATGGTCAACGGCATGGCTGTCGCTAACGGTTCAGTCTGCGAATGGGCGTCCGTCTGGCTAAAACGCCAGCCTGGAGCATAGCTTTCTTCGTCCCACAGATAGCGACGCGGGCTGGAAATACCGCTCGACCCTTCCGTTCCCTGACGCAGCAGCGCCATATGGCTGGCTTCGCGTCCGACGCGGGTGATTGACGGCCAGATGAACGCGTCATCACGGCCGCTTTCTACGGAAAAGTTGTCTTTACCGAATTTCGCCTGTGAGAACTCAACGCGGCTCTCAAACAGTTCGTTGTACAGATAATGTGGCTCGCTTAGATCGCGCAACTGCAGTTCATAGGTCTGTTTCAGGCCGTTGCTTTCGTCTGCATGGTCTTCTACCAGAATGCCGCAGGTGTGCGAGTTACCGACATCCAAAATCAGGTCAACATTGACGGCGGGTTCCTGCAGCGTGCTGGTATTGATCCGAATTTCCGGTATTTCGAGCTGGTTGCCCAGCATATCCAACACATTCAGATAATGTGCCTGATATTCAAACCCTCTGAGTGCCACTTTTATATCGTGATTGTCACGGCTTTCTAGCGCTTTAACCCGCTGAGCAAAGACTTCGCGCAGCCAACCGTCGACCCAGGTTTCATCAAGGAATTCACCTAGTTCGTCGCTGTGATAAGCCAGCGCGAAACTCCCGCCGGTTTTGATGTCATTGGCATTAGGTGCCAGCGACTCGTACTCGTGGCCTTCTGGGTAGGTTTTGGTATCGAACGCCAGACAAATACGGTGCGTATTGCCGTCCTGATCGGGTGTATCCAACGCAATAATTTGCATCCGCGCCCAGTTATCCGGCCCGCCCATGAAGGTGCGCGGCGGGTTAAAGCGGAAGAAGGGCAGCGGTAGCCAAATGTTCTCTAGAAGCTTCAGCGATTGCTCAAGCGAAATGCTCAGTTCAGGCTTCACCACTTCCGGCGGCATCCCGGTGGCAGAAGGCAGCAGGAATTTTTCCGACTGTTCATCGTACAGCAGGTGCAACAGAGGGCCGTTGGCACTTTTACGCACATAGCGGTTAGGCTGCTCAGCCGAAAATTGCGGCTTTAAAGCAAAATCCAAAAACTGAATCCCGCTGTCCTGAATCAACGTAATGCGTTGTTTATAATCGGTAATCGTCGCCAGCATGATTATTTACTCTCGCGCTTTATCGTCATCGGGAAAACGGTGTCTGCGTCATAACGGCCAATACACTCCGCCGCGGTGCCGGATGCGCCTTGTTTACAGACCAGTTCTGGCATTTGGAAACGAGAATTATCAGAGCAGCGGGCGCCGGAACGACTGTTGATGATCAGATTGCCAGAGCTCATTAATCCTGCCTCAACGTTAGCGCGACACGTGACACCGTCACCATGAGTGATGCGTGCCGTACCTTTTCCATTTTGAATCTGGTAGCGCAGGCTAGGCGGCCTGCCGGTAATCGGCGCTTTGCCATCAACAATGACGCGCCAGTTGCCGTTCAGGAATTTGATGGAGCCGATTTTCACCGCGTCGGCTGGCATGACTAAATCATCTTTGCCCGCAGGAATCGCTGGCACTTGCTCGACAACGGGTTCTGTCGGCGGTGCAACAGGCTCTTTTGGTTCCGTGACCGCTGGCGCTTCCGGTTTGACCGCGTCTGCTACAGGCGCGGCAGCAACCGGTGCCGTAGCGACAGATGGTTCAGCGGCTTTCACAACCTCTTTTTCTACGACAGGTAGTGCGGGTGTGCTTTCTTGCGGTGGCGCAGGTTCAGCCGGCGTAGAAGAAGGCAGGGCGCGTTTTTCTGGCTTGACCGTCGCGGCTAAATCGGATGTTGGCTTGTCGTCTTGTCCTGACACGCAGCCACGTATTTGCAATGACAAAATCGCTAGCAGTGCGGCAGCAGGTAGCAGCCACCACAGGCGGAAGAACGGTGGACGAACAGGCACGGCTGCCGCAGCGGCGACAGGTGCAGGTGTTGAATTGACAGGTTCGGGTTGAACGATAGGCTGTGGTTCTGGCTCGGGAACGGGATCGACCAACGGCAGTGTGGGGGCGCTTGCAACGGGGGCGGGTGCAACAAAAAGCGGTTCCGCTTCCTTGATGGCCGGTCGCAGGCAGTCCAATGCATCAAGCCGAGATTTCTTATCGAGATTGACGAAGCCCCAGAACGTTAAGACGGGTTTGCCATCAACCAGATAAACGTGGTTCGCTCCAGGGAACTGTATCGCTTTTGCCAGCAGGACACCGAAGAGTTTCTGCCCCGCTTTTTCTGCATTTTGCGCACGCTGGCTGATGTCGGCAACCGCAGCTTGATAAGTTTCCAGTAACGCCAGCGCCTTTTCTCGTTCTTCTTCGCTTGCGGCAATCCAGGAGGTGACTTTACCGTCAACCGGCGAATACCAGTCAATGCGGTCGCCATGCTCGTTGGGTTGGGGAATCGCCAGACAATCGGCAATCTGCTGCTGTTTTCTGAGACGTAACGTTTCCCGCAATTGAAGTGCTGATGCGTAAACTGGCTGGCCGTTCTCACCCAGCGCCAGAAAATCATCCAAACTTCCACTACGTAAAAATAATTTTGCCACGCAAAAGAGACCTTTTGTAATGATGCCTAAAGCAGAAAATAGAGTGTAATCTGCGACAGGGTATACTGTAGTGCGAATGATGGCGAATCAAACGCTTAAAGAAGTGATAAAACTAACAAATATTTGGGCAATAGAAAAAGTGGGAAACGAGAAGTGTACTCACGTGCAGCCGATGACGTCCAGATAATATGATGAAAACACTGACAAAAATGATGCCTTTTCTTTCAGACGTGATTTGCGGAAACGAGGGACGCTGCGCGACGTCAGCCTCCCTCAGGCAGTGAGAATTAAAGCTGAACGTTACCCGTGATCAGGTAAGCGGATGAGGTACTTTGTGACATCGGTGGCAGCGTATCGCTGAGGACATTGCCTTTTACGTCGGTAAATTCAATGGGAATATCGTTCATTCCAACGTGCTCAACAATAAAGTGGTTATAATCGGTTTTCTGTGCAGCAATCCATTGGTTATTACGCATATATTTCATTTCAATAACGGGATATTTTACGTTCCTGAATTGCACCGCAGCCCAATAAGGATTTGAACCTTCCTTTATACGATAAATAACGTTGCCTTTTACCGGCGCTTCGATGAGCGTCCAGTCGATATTAATTTTCCCATCTCGCAGATCGCCTATTTTCTCAAAAGCGTTAAACGATAAATCCAGCGCACAATCACCACCTTCAGGATAGAGGTCGGTGACATACACCACCGTACTGCCTTTTGGTCCATTCACTTTCAGGTAGGCCCCAGCCAGCGACGCCTTCACGCCGCGATAATCCAGCTGGTTTCGGTTTAACGCCGTGATCTCCATGTTCTGCGGGATCGGATCCAGTAAAAGGGCACCGCCCTGATAGCCAGAGCCCGTCGCAGTGGCGTAGCCGTAACAGATGTCGTCCAGTTCCCACTGGGCGTGGGCGGTGTTAATCAGGGGAATAACGCATAATGCAGACAAGGCTAATGAGGTTATTTTATTCATGTTTCACATCCAATATGATTCAAGATTAATAACATAGGTGAGTGGTAAAATAAAAAACCAAAACGAGAATCCATTTTTTGGCGTATTGATAATAGGGGTTTTGTATAAATAGGTAAATCGGTTTTATCTTAAAATAGTAAAGCATTGAATATATCACTGAGTTTATTTCTATAGAGTGAAATAATTATATGCGTGAATAATCGATTTGGATTTATTCAGAATGTGTTCTACGGTTTAAAGGGTGACAACATTATTTCGCGCCAACGTGGATAACTTCCAATGGCTAATCTATACCCTAAATAATTCGAGTTTCAGGCAGGCTGCAAGAGAAGGCATCCCGATGAGCTTACTCAGGTAAGTGATTCGGGTGCGTGAACGCAGCCAACGCACATGCAACTTGAAGTATGACGGGTATATAACGATGAAGAGGAGACAGCATGACCATTCATAAGAAAGGGCAAGCGCATTGGGAAGGGGATATCAAGCAGGGAAAAGGCACTGTCTCAACGGAAAGCGGTGCGTTGCAACAGCAACCTTACGGCTTCAATACCCGTTTTGAGGGTAAGCCCGGCACGAACCCAGAAGAACTGATTGGCGCAGCGCATGCGGCCTGTTTCTCTATGGCGCTCTCACTGATGTTAGGCGAAGAAGGGCATAAACCTGAGTCGATCGATACCAAGGCGGATGTGTCGCTGGATAAAGTCGATGGCGGATTCGCGATCACCAAAATCGCGCTGCACAGTACGGTGAAACTGCCGAGCATTGATGAAGCAACGTTCGATAGCATCATCCAAAAAGCGAAGGCGGGCTGCCCAGTGTCAAAACTGCTCAAAGCCGAGATTACGTTGGAGTATCAGTTGAATTAAGGACAGCAGTTGAACTAAGAAAAGCCGCTGAGCTAAGGCTGTTCCACGTTTTACCGATAAAACTGATGTTGATAAAAAGGCTTACCGGAGTCGTGTCGGTAAGCTTTTTTTACATTTATACAATTAAAAACAACGAAACGATTAAAAATAATTTAACATCCTTACGATAATAACCATAAAATTAGCATAGTCATTGCTGCGTGATGCGGACGATGGCGTAGGACGCAATATAACAAGAGCAATATTGGGCTGACCGGTTTGTGGTGGTCAGATTCTCTGAGTATGTCGTGCTGTGGAACACAAGCGAGAGTTCAAGATGAATAAAATGACCAAGATCTGTTTTTCTGTGCTGTTGGCCGGTAGTTTGCTGGCCCCTGTTTTGGCAAACGCCACCACGTCGGAAGATATGCGTGGTATGCAGAAAAGTTATACCGCTGCCACTAAAGCGGACGATGCCACCGCGCTGAAAACCGCGCTGAGCACATTCCGTGAGCACGTTGAGCATGCTAAAACGCAGGTGCCGCCTGATTTCGCCAAACAGCCTGCTGATGGCCCAGACAGAAAAGCCTATGTGGAAGGTCTGGATAAAATTTTGCAAAAAGTAGACAGCGCACAGGCTCTGGCGGATGCCGGTAAACTAAGCGAAGCTAAAGCGGTGTTAGCTGAAATCAATACCTTGAAAGGCGAATATCACAGTAAATTGAGAGGCTAAGCCGCTTTTCGTTTACCATAAGCCGCCAGTGGGAGCGAACTCACTGGCGGCTTTTTTTGTTATAAATGTTACGACAGTCAGGATTGCTGGCTGAGGGGAAACAGAATGACGTCACCATCACACGATGCAACGCATGATGGCAAAGATACACGAAGCAGAATTCTTGAGGCCGCGCTGGAAGTCATACTGGATCACGGCGTGAGAGGGGCAACCTACCGAAAAATAGCGCAGCAGGCCGGATTGTCACCGGGGACGCTAACCTATCGCTACAGCAGTATTGAATTGCTGTTGAGCAGCGCGTTCGTTTATATGGTCGATGGTATCTCACACGCATTCCGTGTCCGCCTCAAGCAGGCAAAGGACATCGACAGCGCGCGCGAAGCGGTGGTTGATCTGATCTGTGGAGACATTTGGGCGACACCGCGTCACCTGACACTAAGTTTTGAACTGTACGCGCTGGCATCGCGGAAAGAAGAGTATCGGCTGATATTGCAAGAGTGGATGACGCGCAGCAGAACATCGCTTCACCTCCATTTCAGTATCGCAACTGCATGTTCGCTGGATGCAATGATTGAAGGATATACGATCCATAACTATCTCAATAGTGAAGCTGTCAGCCGTGAAGATATTCTCAATACGGTAATCAAGCTAACCTCTTAATTCCTGCCTGGCGCGATCGTGTCAGGCACCTTCCCATTAAAAAAAGAACGTCGTGAAACAGGTGCAAAGTGGTGTATATTCGTGCGATAGTTATTCGTACGCATGTACGAATTGATTTAAATAAAGACGACGAGAGCTATGACCACAAAACCCGCTATCAATAAATTTGCCCTGTTTGGGCTGATGTTCATTCCCGGTTTTACGTGGGCAACCTGGGTGACCCGAACCCCCGTTATGCGTGACGTTCTGAATGCCTCAACGGAAACGATGGGCATGATTTTGTTTGGTTTTTCATGTGGTTCCATGCTCGGCGTATTGGGTGCAGGAAAAGTCATTAACGTTCTCGGCATTCGTAAAACCATGGTCGGTGGATTCCTGCTGCTTTTGCTTGGGCTACTTATGCTTGCCGCGTCGCTGTCGATTCAAAGCACGCCCAGCGCCTTTATAGGATTGTTGATTTTCGGCGCGGGAGTTGGCTTGGTTGATATCGCCATCAACATTGAAGGGGCGGCGTTTGAACAGCATCTGAATAAAAGTCTGATGACCACGCTGCACGGTTTTTTTAGCCTGGGAACGCTAGTCGGCGCGCTGACAGGGATGGCAATGACGGCGTTCGACATTAATACTACGCTGCACTTTGTGGTGGCTGTAACACTGTCGATACTCACCGCGATGGTGCTGATGCGCCAAATGCCATGGCTGAGTGATTTGGCCCGTTCTGAGCAAGAAGAAAAGGGCGACTACAAGACGCAGGTCTTCAACGAACTTAAAGACAGTCGCTTACTGATTCTCGGCGTGGTTATTCTTGCGATGGCGCTTGCAGAAGGTTCAGCCAACGACTGGCTACCGTTATTGATGATCGATGGTCACAACTTTGGTCACACGTCGGGGACGCTAGTTTATGTCGGATTCACTGCTGGTATGACGCTGGGGCGTTTTGCCGGAGGATATTTTGTCGATCGCTTTGGCAAGGTCAATGTGCTCCGTTTCAGCGCTGCTTCCGCCGCACTTGGGCTGACGTTGGTCATTTTCTCTAATGATCCACTGCTGGCCGCCGCTGCGGTTATCTTCTGGGGTATCGGCGCCTCGCTGGGTTTCCCGCTCACCATTTCCGCCGCAGGAAGCGGAGAAAACAGTGCCGTTCGCGTCACGATTGCCGCAACGTTGGGCTACTTTGCTTTTCTCGTCGGCCCGCCTGCGCTGGGCTTTCTTGGCGAAGTTGCAGGGTTACGCATCGCCATGCTGCCGGTTCTTGTCATGGTGATTCTGGCCTTTATCTGTTCGTCTTCCGCCCGTGAACGTTCGACCAGAACGGCATCTGACACTCCATCTTGACGTTTCTGCGCGGTTCCATTTCGTGTTATCGGAACCGCGTAGTGTCTTCCACGCTATTGATTACATTGATAATAAATGGTGTGATGCATCACAGTCAGCGAGGCTGACCATCACTCGGATTTGGAAAAATAAACATAATGGTAAATTTAACGGACATGGCTGAGGGGGATTACCCCGAATATCGCCAGTTTTTTATTCTTGAATATGCTCAGGATCTACAGGAATCCCGGGGATATGACGAAGAAAAGGCGAGGGCGATCGCCACGCAATCGATCGATATTACTCTACCGCAGGGCGTTCACACCGCAGCTAATAAATTATGGTGCATTCATCCCTCAGATAATGCAGGCGTCACCATTGGTTACTTGTGGGTCGTTCTGAAAGAAAACGCCGTCTGGGTCTCTGATTTTTGCCTTCTACCCGTATGGCGGGGTCGTGGTTTCGGTAAAGCCTCGCTTGCCGCGCTGGACGTAGCACTCACAGCGTTAGGTATTGGCGAAATCGGGCTGAGAGTGGCTGCGCATAATCCGATTGCCAAGGCGTTATATGAAAAAAATGGCTTCCAGATCACTGGTTTTAATATGCATAAAAGTCTGGAACCGAACCCTCCATCAGAACGCCATTAATCCAATGAAAAAGGACAAGCGCACCCCAACGACCACGGGCTTCCTACCCCTTTCTTGCTCACTTCTGCGCCGCTAAAGTTCAAAAAAAAGACGCCGATAAACAAATAGTAGGAGCTCATTGCAACGGAATGTTGATTACGCTAAGTATCAACTCTAGGGGAGCCATAATGGCCAAACAATTAATACAAAAAAAAACAATGAGTACCCGCGCTCAAGTCCTGCTAACTGGCGCATTAACCATCGCACTCGGTTTCGCTGTCACCATTGGTGTGCTCAGTTGGCAGTCTGGTAAAGAACAAAAATCTCTGGCCGAACGCTATTTACAGCAGATAGCGCAAAGTGAAGCATTAAGAATTCAACAGGAACTCAACTACGCCCGGGATGTGGCGCATAACCTTGGCCAAGGGCTGGTTGCGTTGCCCGCCGCAGGTATTAAAGACCGCGCCGTGGTCGATAAAATGACGGAATATGCCCTGCGGGATAACCCAGAATACCTCTCGATTTCAGTCATTTTTGAAGAGAATATGTTTGACGGTCGTGATGCTGAGTTTGCCGAACAGCCAGGCCAGGCACCTAAAGGCCGCTACGCTTGGTTTGTCGATCGCGATCAGGCAGGCAACTACAAGATGCACCCTCTGCAGTCCTTCCTGACGCCCGGCCAGGGCGATTACTACCTGTTGCCGCAAAAGAGCCAGAAAGATACGCTCATCGAACCCTACTCTTATGCTTACAATGGCGTTCCAACGCTGCTGACGTCAGTCGCCGCACCGATTGTCAGTCAGGGGAAACTGTGGGGCGTCGTGACTTCAGACATTTCCCTTGCGTCATTACAGGAAAAAATTAACCGGATTAAGCCTTGGGAAGGCGGCGGTTACGCGATGCTGCTATCCAGTGAGAGTAAAGTCATCTCTTATCCTGATAAATCCCAGACGAGCAAAGCCTGGCAAGGGCCGACGGACAACTTCACGTCCGCAGTGGTACAACACGACGATGCCATTCTGGGTGAAGAAGCGTTGATTACCTGGCAACCCATTACTATCGGCAACAGCACAGATAAATGGCATTTGGCTATTGTTGTCCCTGTGAGCCAGGTGATGGCCGCTTCTGAACGCCAATTAATGAATGCCGTCATCATGATGGTGATCAGTATCCTGTTGGTGAGCGCGCTGCTGGGCTGGGTATTCAGCCGTAAAGTGCTTAAACCACTGGGTGGCGAACCACGCGAAGCGGCTACCATTGCGCTGGCGGTTGCAGAAGGTCGACTGAGTAATGTGATTGATGTGAAGCCCAACGATCGCAGCAGTCTGTTCTTCGCGCTAAATACGATGCAGTCACAGCTGCGTCAGGTGGTCGGACAGATCAAAGACGCCAGCGATTCTGTGCGGCAAGGCGCAGCAGAAATTGCCAGCGGCAACCTCAACCTTGCATCGCGTACGGAACAGCAGGCTGCTGCGTTGGAACAAACCGCGGCGAGTATGGAAGAGATCACCGCAACGGTGAAACACAATGCCAACAATGCTCATCAGGCCACGACGTTGACAGAGAATGCCACGAAGATTGCTCAGCGTGGTGAATCGCTGGTCAGTCAGGTGGTTCAGACGATGGCGCAGATTGATGAGAGTGCGAAGAAGATTGGCGATATTACCGCCATGATTAACAGCATCGCTTTCCAGACCAACATTCTGGCGTTGAACGCCGCAGTAGAAGCGGCACGAGCGGGCGAGCAGGGAAGAGGATTCGCCGTTGTGGCATCGGAAGTTCGCAGTCTGGCACAGCGCAGCGCCAGCGCGGTGAAAGAGATTGCCGCACTGATTGAGGAATCCAGCCAGCGCGTTGAAAGCGGCGTTAAACTGGTGAACGATGCCGGTAAAACCATGCAGGATATGACACACGCCGTCAGCTCGGTGCAAAGTATCATCGGTGAGATTGTCACGGCATCGGATGAGCAGGCGAAAGGTATTAGTCAGGTTACGATTGCCGTCAATGAAATGGATGGCGTGACGCAGCAAAACTCCGCACTGGTACAACAGATGTCGGCTGCAGCCAGTTCGCTGGAAGATCAGTCCATGTCGTTAGCGCAGGCGATAGAGCATTTTCGTTTGGAACAACAGCTCGTATTACCTCATGCGCTCTTAAAGTAAAAAGTGACGCCGTCACCCGGCAACCATGAGGTTGCCGGGTATATCTCTACTCTTTCTGCGATTCTTGCTCACATTCCCCTTAATTTCCCCCAATATCGTGTATGGCATTCATCGCTCTGCGAAAGTTGTATCGGGCCTTTAATTAAGGCAAATTGAATCATCCTGATATTGTTAAGAAAAAATAACCATGCATCTGAATTATCCCTGCCTGAGAGCGTTCATGGAGATTGTCCGTAGCGGCAGTTTTGAAATTGCGGCTCGTAAACTCCACGTCACGCCGTCTGCCATCAGCCAGCGTATCAAGCAATTAGAAGATCAGCTTGGTCAGGTACTGATCGTAAGGGGTAATCCCTGTCGAGCAACGCCAACGGGGCAAGCGTTACTTCGGCACGCAGAACAGAT
The DNA here is from genome assembly GCF_009931295.1 of Pectobacterium odoriferum. NCBI lineage: Bacteria > Pseudomonadati > Pseudomonadota > Gammaproteobacteria > Enterobacterales > Pectobacteriaceae > Pectobacterium > Pectobacterium odoriferum. The sequence continues at coordinate 2,464,821 of NZ_CP034938.1, forward strand.
AGATATGTTGGAGAGCGAGCTCTTCAGCACGCTTGAAATGCCAGTCAGACCAAGTATTTCAGTGGCTGTGAATGCGGATTCAATAGACGGATGGTTTCTGGATGCGATGGAAGATGCCTGTCACCAATCCAGTATTTTGCTCGATATTCTCGTTGAGGATCAGGAGCATTCGGCAACCTTGCTGCGCGAAGGTCGGGTCATGGCGGCGGTCAGCGCTAGCTCGGAACCGATTCAAGGCTGTGGCGTAGAGTATTTAGGAACAATGCGTTACCGCGCGTATTGCTCACCGATTTTTCACGAAACGTACTTTGCGGATGGCATCAATGCGGACAGTTTGCAAAAAGCGCCGCTTCTGATATTTAACAATAAGGACAGATTACAATCCTTATTTATAGCATCGCTGGTTCCAACCGCGATCGAACCGCCACAGCAATTCGTTCCTTCAACGGCGGCCTTTGTCGGTGCCATTTTCAGAGGGCTAGGGTGGGGGATGATCCCAGAACATATGGCATCATCGCATACGGAAAAAGGCGAATTAGTGCCATTTCAAGCCGGAAATCCTATCGATATTCGACTGTACTGGCACCGTTGGAATATCCGCTCTGCATCGCTGGAAGCATTAAGCCAGAGCGTGCGAACGGCGGCCGCTCGGCATCTTTTTCGGTAATGGTGTCAAGCCAAAGACACGAGCAACCGCGACGTAAACGCTAGCGGCGACCTCGTAGATTTGTACTGGCTGACCATTCATAAGTCGCTGAGGAATCAGGTTTAAACTTATTTTTCTTCTTCTCGGCCTTGGCCTGTTTTGCTACGATTTCGCGTTCCTTCATCAACTTATCGATGTAATCGTCTTTAATATGATTACTCTCAGAGTTGGTCAGCGGGCGGTCCTGTTTTTTTCTTGCCTGATCGAGTAACGTCTTAAGCTGACGTTGTTCACTTTCTGTCATGTCTTTCTGAGTCAGTCTTGGCATGGGAATGGACCTGATAAGAGGGCTGGGAAATACATTGTAGAGGAAAACGCTCTGAGGCCCAGATAAATCGTAAAGCTAATACACGTTATGTAGAAAAGCCGCCTGCGAAAATAGAATCCCGCAGGCGGCTCTTTTGCATAACGTTATTATGCGAACCAATTTTTATTTTCCAATACCTATATAACTGCCAACTATTACGAGCAGGAAAATGATACCAACAGCCGTTTCAAGAGCCATGATAACCCCCTGTTAGGATTCTTTTTCTGCCTTTGAATGATAGTAATAAAGGTATGCCAGCCCAAGCGGGGCGATGAATATTGAGAATGCCCAACATAAAGCCATAGTGATGACTTTCACTGTCAGCATTACTATTGCATTGATAAGAAAGAAATTTTTTCCCATGATAAACCCAATGATTTGCTCATACACAAATCTTGCGTATGGGTACAGTATTGCATTGATAATAAAGAAAATTATATTTCCCGCTTTTAATCCATTAGGATTTTGCATCGAGATATAAATAAAGTTCGCTGGCCCGAGCGGGAAAATTTACCATTACCAGATTGTCAGCCGTAGGGATGATTACTGATGCCGGAAAAAGTGTTTTGCGGATACGGGGATATTGCTTAGCGGAACGGCCAGTTCCTGCCTGTGCCTCTATAGGTTCGCATAATGTATATTATGTTAAATCACCTGTGGTGGTTAATAAGTTCATAAGTCACATCCACGTTACGATAAATCAATACGTTAGTAATTTCTGACTTCCCTCCCGTTTTCTATTTCCCATGGTTTTACCAATGCTGCCCGATTTCGTGCAGTGGTTCAGTTTGTTTCTTTTTTGATTAATACATATGTATCACCAGCATATCGGGACGATTCACCCAAAGCATTTGGTGGTCAGTCTGTACCGGATTATTGCTGTCAATACCGATTGAATGGTGACCCACCCTGCCAAAGTAAATCTGACCCACCCACCAATGATTATTCCTGCGATTCAGTGACCATCGATTTCTTCAACTGACCGCTTTTCAATTTGTCTTTCAGGCGATAACTTTGACCGCTTATCTGGACGATATGCGCATGGTGAAGCAAGCGATCTAACATCGCTGCCGTCAGCGTTTCATTATCACCAAACGTACCGGACCACTGCGTAAACGGCAGATTACTCGTGAGTATCAGATTGCAGGTCTCATAGCGCTGGGCGACAACCTGGAAGAATAAATTAGCGTCTTCCTTGCCGAATGGCAGGTACCCTACTTCATCAATCACCAACAGCCGTGGTTTGTTAACGCAACGCCCTAAATATCCCTTTTATCATGAAATGAGCGGCATTGAGTTCATCTTTCACTGTGCCCCCACAGCCCACCTAACAGGAAGTCTTTATAGCTCCTTTCCCAATTTTCTTCCAATCAGCCTCGCTACAACAAGAGATTTTTTAATATTTATTAGAGACTTATCGAGTCTAACATGACGCATTTAAAAAAATTTAACGTTTAATTAAACATTATAAATTTCCAAGGGAAAAATCAAAACACCAATAAAAAAGCACAAACGAAACATTTTAACTTTCAAATAATCTTTCATTTTGAAAGTAAAAATAACCACTTTGTGATCAATTAGGTGTTTATTGTTTTTATTTCGATCTATCTTCTTTTGGCAGTGAATAAGAAAGTGAATCTATTCTCTACGTGAAGGAGTTTCCAAATGATCGAAAGCATTACACACGGAGCCGAATGGTTTATCGGACTCTTTCAGAAGGGCGGTGAGGTTTTTGTCGGCATGGTAACTGGCATTCTCCCCCTGTTAATAAGCCTACTAGTAGTCATGAATGCACTCATTGTATTTGTTGGCCAACGGCGTATTGAGGTGCTTGCGCAACGCTGTGCCGGTAACCCAGTAACCCGTTATCTATTCCTGCCGGTTATCGGCACTTTTGTCTTCTGTAATCCGATGACACTCAGCCTTGGCAAATTTATGCCAGAGAAATACAAGCCAAGCTATTACGCAGCGGCTTCCTACAGTTGCCATTCCATGAACGGTCTTTTCCCTCATATCAATCCTGGCGAACTTTTTGTTTATCTGGGGATCGCTAACGGACTGACCACGCTCGACCTACCTCTGGGCCCTCTTGCCGTGAGCTATTTGATGGTAGGAATGATCATGAATTTTTTCCGTGGTTGGGTGACCGACCTCACGACCACTATTTTTGAAAGAAAAATGCGTATCCAACTTGACCGTCAGGTTCGTTTATAAGTGCGGAGTACACCATGGTTGATTCAATAGTCATTAAAAAAGGTGAGAGCGGCTGGGGTGGTCCACTTACGTTGACCGTAACGCCAGGTAAAAAGATTGTCTACGTCACTGCCGGTACCCGTCCGGCGATTGTTGAGCGGTTAAAGGAGTTGACCGGATGGGAAGCCGTGGATGGTTTTAAGGAAGGTGAACCGCCCGCCGAAGAGATTGGTATCGCCGTCATTGACTGTGGTGGAACACTTCGCTGTGGTCTCTATCCTAAACGTCGTATACCGACGGTCAATATTCACGCGACAGGAAAATCGGGCCCGTTAGCACAGTATATAACCGAGGATATCTACGTATCTGGCGTTCGACCAGACGATATTCAGCCGTTTCAGGGGGCAGCACAGCTTACAACGAGTGACGTACAGTCCGATCCATTTTCTGAAACCACCTCGGGCCAGCGGGACTATGACACTACAAAGAAAATTACCGAGCAAAGCGATGGGCTACTGGCAAAGGTCGGGATGGGAATGGGTTCGGTTGTGGCCGTTTTCTTTCAGGCTGGTCGTGAAACTGTAGATACCGTACTGAAGACGATCCTGCCTTTCATGGCCTTCGTTTCAGCATTGATCGGCATCATCATGGCATCTGGCCTGGGTGATTTCATCGCACACGGTCTTACGCCGCTGGCAAACAGCCCGATTGGTTTAGTCACGCTGGCGCTTGTCTGCTCCTTTCCCTTGCTCTCGCCGTTCCTCGGCCCAGGTGCGGTCATCGCTCAAGTCATCGGGGTGCTGGTAGGTGTACAGATTGGTCAGGGCACCATACCACCACACCTTGCCCTGCCAGCCCTGTTTGCAATTAATTCGCAGGCAGCATGTGATTTTATTCCGGTTGGTTTATCACTGGCTGATGCAAAACAAGACACCGTGCGGGTGGGTGTTCCCTCCGTTCTGGTAGGCCGCTTCCTTACAGGTGCGCCGGCCGTTCTTCTTGCCTGGGCTGTTTCTGGGTTTATCTATCAGTAACAGTGAGAAAATTTATGAAAACTGTTTATGAATCCACGTTCATCGCTGTCGGCCTCTGTGCTCAGGAGTCTCTGGATGACAACTTCATTATCACCTTCGGGGAAGGTGCACCTGCTGACGTTGCAGAGTACTGCTTTATCCACCGGGTCACTGTGAATGATCGTGGTGATTTTGGCGCAGGATCCGTGTTGACCATCGGTGAAAAAGACTATCCCGTAACGGCTGTGGGCGTTGTGGCGCGTGAAAATCTGCGTGAGCTTGGGCATATCACAGTACGTTTTGATGGTGCTGGCCGAGCTGAATTTCCAGGTACCGTTCATGTCGCTGGCACGGCACCGGTGTCGATTGAACCCGGGCAGACATTTCGTATGTTAAGTGAATAATCAGGAGAGAGAAATGGATCAGGTTGCTGTAGTCATTGGTGGTGGCCAGACGCTGGGTGCTTACCTGTGCGAAGGCCTAGCAGAGGCCGGTTATAAAGTAGCCGTTGCCGACCTTAATGAAAAAAATGCACAAAGTATTGCGGATGCCATTAACAAACGTCATGGCGAAAACAAAGCCCGTGCATTTGGGGTTGATGCGACAAATGAAGAAAGTGTAGTCGCGCTTGCGCATCAGGTGGATAACGAATTTGGTCGGACTGACCTGTTACTTTACAGTGCAGGTATCGCTAAAGCTGCTCCGATAACCGAGTTTGGGCTGAGCGACTTTGATCTGTCGCTGCAGGTCAATTTGGTAGGCTATTTTCTCTGTGCACGTGAATTTTCTAAGCTAATGATCAGGGAAGGTATTAAAGGCAGAATTATCCAGATCAACTCCAAGTCCGGTAAAGTCGGCAGTAAGCACAATTCTGGTTACAGCGCGGCCAAGTTTGGCGGAGTTGGACTGACACAATCACTAGCGCTTGACCTCGCAGAATACGGTATTACCGTTCACGCCCTGATGTTAGGAAACCTGCTTAAGTCGCCAATGTTTCAGTCGCTTCTGCCGCAGTACGCAGAAAAACTGGGGATTCAGCCCGATCAGGTCGAGCAACATTATATCGACAAGGTACCGCTTAAGCGTGGGTGTGACTATGAAGATGTTCTAAATATTTTGTTGTTCTATGCAAGTGATAAAGCAGCTTACTGCACAGGGCAGTCTATTAACGTTACCGGCGGGCAGGTAATGTTCTGATAAAGAAACCGGCAGTTAGACTGCCGGTTTCAGGAGACAATTATGGATCCTGTAAACACGCTGATAGCCATAGCAGCCATGGCATGGGCTGGACAGATTGCGCTGGGATGGTTGCAAATAAATCAATTTAATCATGCACTAGCATCATTGTCAGACAAGGGTATTGTTCGGATTGGCCGGTCAGAAGGACGATTCAAACCTCGTGTTGTACTGGCGCTTGCCGTCAGCAGTGACGGTAGAATCACCGATAATTTCATTATGAAAGGGATAACAGTTTTCTCACGTCCGTACACTGAGAAAAGCCTGTGCAACCGATTATTAAGTGAAATACGGCCTGATGTCATATTTCCGACAAATAAAGCACTTCGGCAGGCACTGACACTGGCTATGGAAAATAAAAGATGATAACTTTCAAATTGAAAGATGAATCCTTTACATCACGTATTAAAACGTTCGCGATAGTGAGGTAGTTCAGAAACTGAAAAGGACCTTTTATGAAACCAGTTGAGCGTCAGGCGCAAATTCTCGAATACTTGCAAGTTCATGGCCGTACCACAGTGGAAGAGCTCACCGCCCATTTCAATACGACGGGCACCACCATCCGTAAGGATTTAACGCGCTTGCAACAAGACGGTGCCGTAATCAGAACGTACGGTGGCGTTATGCTTAACCGCGATGAAGGGGATCAGCCAATAGACAGAAAAACACTTATCCATACCGAAAAGAAAAAGCGAATTGCCAGCCGCGCTGCTGGGCTAATTAATGAGGGTGACTCACTAATCTTTGATGCAGGCAGTACCGTTCTACAAATGGTCCCACATCTGGCGCGTTTCAATAACATTACGGTAATGACCAACAGCCTCAGCATCGTCAATGAACTGGTTGAGCTGGATAACGATCAGGTCATTCTGATGCCTGGTGGCACTTACCGTAGCACATCTGCGTCTTTTCACGGCAGTCTTGCTGAGTCCGCATTCACTCATTTCAGTTTCGACACACTTTTCATTGGTGCAGATGGTGTCGATATGACGGCAGGCGTGACGACATTTAATGAAGTGTTTGCAGTAAGCCAGGCGATGTGCCATGCCGCCAAGAAAATTGTACTGCTTGTCGATTCTTCTAAATTTGGTCGCCGCAGCCCGAATGTAGTCTGTTCCCTTGATTCAGTTGATGTACTGATTACAGACAGTGATATTTCCAGTGACACCATGATGCAACTGCAGGAGAAGGGCATTGAGGTTATTATGGCCGGAGACAAATAACTGATGACAGGATTGATAGTATGAAGCATGAGAGTTACCTCATGTTTTGCATAAGGATTCGACACCCATATCAAAATCGGTAACTCTCAACCTTTCAAGGCCGTGTGTCAGATCAAGTCACGACTAATACAAAACTTCATTACCCATCACTATGGTGTCGCGGCTTGAATCATTGCTGACCGCCCCGCTTTCTTGTAACCTTCCTTGCTACAAGCCCAATCCTGAACACAAAAATCTGAAATTACCGGACGTTACATGACTGCTCATACTTCTAAAGATCCTTTGCATGGCGTAACGCTTGAAATGCAAGTCAATGCGCTGGTTGCCCGTTTTGGCTGGGTTGAGTTGGGTAAACGGATCAATATCAATTGCTTTAAAAGCGATCCAAGCGTCAAATCCAGTTTAACGTTTCTGCGTCGGACACCCTGGGCGCGTGCCGAAGTTGAAGCACTGTACCTTGATTCTCTGGACGGTTCAGCTCCCGTAAAACCAGATGATAGCGCTGTTGACCCATGGGCTAATAGTCGCAGAAATAAGAGCTGAGCAACGTGAAAAAGCCGGTCGTACTTATTGCTGCTGCGCTTCTACTTGTCGGTTGCGCGTCTAAACCACCGAGTTCGCTTGTCACCCCGCTTCCTCCTGTTAAGCAGCCGCTTCCGGCGACATCTCAGCAGAATAATAAGGAACCCATGCGCGGTGTCTGGCTGGCGACTGTTTCTCGTCTGGATTGGCCGCCGGTAGCATCCGTCAATGTCAGCAGCCCTGCTAGCCGCATAACTCAGCAGCAGGAAGCGCTGACAGGCAAGCTGGATAAATTGAAAAGTCTCGGTATCAATACCGTATTTTTCCAAGTTAAACCTGATGGCACCGCGCTCTGGCCCTCTAAAATATTGCCTTGGTCAGATATGTTAACGGGCAATATTGGTGAGGATCCGGGCTACGATCCGCTACAGTTCATGCTGGATGAGGCGCACAAACGCGGTATGAAAGTCCATGCCTGGTTTAATCCCTATCGCGTCTCCGTTAACACTAAATCCGCAACCGTGACGGAACTCAATCGCACCTTGTCGCAAAATCCGGCCAGCGTATTTGTGTTGCACCGTGACTGGATCCGCACGGCAGGCGATCGCTTTGTGCTCGACCCTGGCATCCCAGAAGCACGAAACTGGATCACCAGTATCGTGGCTGAAGTCGTTGCACGCTACCCGATTGACGGCGTGCAGTTTGATGACTACTTCTATGCCGAATCATCCGGTTCGATGCTTAACGATAGTGAGACTTTTAAGCAATATGGTCAGGGATTTGGCTCAAAAGCAGACTGGCGGCGGCACAATACACAGCTATTGGTTGAGCAAGTTTCGCACACGATCAAGCAGTTGAAACCCGAGGTTGAATTTGGCGTCAGCCCAGCAGGCGTATGGCGTAACCGCTCACACGACGCGGCAGGCTCCGACACGCGAGGCGCGGCGGCTTACGATGAAGCTTATGCCGATACGCGCCTGTGGGTGCAGAAAGGGTTGCTGGATTACATTGCTCCACAGATATACTGGCCCTTCGCGCGCGACGCGGCTCGCTATGATGTACTGGCAAAATGGTGGGCGGATGTGGTGAAACCGACGAACACGCGCCTCTATATTGGCGTTGCACTGTATAAAGTGGGTGAACCTTCAAAGAATGAACCTGACTGGACGATAAATGGCGGCGTGCCAGAGCTGAAAAAGCAGCTCGATTTGAACGAGTCTGTGCCGCAAATTAACGGTACGATTCTGTTCAGAGAGAACTATCTCAATCAACCACAGACCCAGGACGCGGTTAATTACCTCAGAAACCGCTGGGGCAGTTAGCGCGATACGAAAATTTTCGGATCGGTTTTGTCGTAAAGATAGAAACCGTTTATCTCGGTTGATTCGGTGAAATGAAAGCCCGCATAGAATCTGGTAACAGACTTAGCGGGCTTTCTTTTTTACACTTAAATTTCAAAAACCTTACCGCCTACTGGCACGCCTTGCCCACTCTTATAATTGCCCCGAACAACGTCTGCGGGGCGAAGATTATTAAATTGTGCATAGTTTGCGACGGCATCTTCCGTAAAACGCCCTGATTCGTCGTGGCTAACATGCGCGCTGCTCTGCTTACGGTAGTAAGTGATGGTAATGGTTTTGGGATTACTCATCTGTTGAGTCATATAAGTAGCCATTTTGCCTCCTTCATCCGTCTCTGATTGTGAATGTCGATAAATGCCGTACACAGGAACAACTCGGTCTGCTGTGGCATGACCGATAATAAAATGCGATATCAGCAGTCGCCAGCGATGGAACGGCATATGGCTTTTTACCTGCACCGTAAAAAACCTAACAACATTTTGATAAATAAATAATTTATTTTGTTTTTATGAATGAAAATGGTTTTGGCATAGGGTATTTAACAGGCGTTTTTCATGCAGCCATCCGTTTTTTTGTCCAATTTCCCCCCAATGTCAGAAAATATTTTTTGCTTATTTAATAAGCGTGTAAAATAGCTATGGCATCATGATTCGTAAAAAACCAATCAACCATTTGATTTTTATGTAAAAAAATAAAAAGTTTCGAAACGAAATAAATCATTGAGTCGGTGACTGAAAAACCCTATATTGGCCGCGTTTTTCTTATAGCAGTTACATGTTTAATTCATTTATTCAACTGTGGTTGCCTGCGAGCACACGGTTGTAGGAGAGATATGATGACGGATAAAGTCCGTATTGACAGTTTAGGTGCGAATTCATTAAACGGAAACAACGAAACCTATTTGGCAAGGCAAGCTGAATTTGAATCGAACGTGAGGAGTTATCCACGCAAATTGCCTTTGGCAATTGCGAAAGCCGAAGGCGTGTGGATCACCGATGTTGAGAATAATCAATATCTTGATTGTCTGGCCGGGGCGGGAACGCTGGCGCTTGGACATAACCATCCTGACGTGCTGCAAAGCATCCAACGTGTCATTACTAGCGGCTTGCCGTTACATACACTTGATCTGACAACGCCGTTGAAAGATCAGTTCTCCGAATATCTGCTTTCCTTATTACCTGGTCAGGGCAAAGAGTACTGCCTCCAGTTTACGGGCCCTTCTGGTGCCGATGCGGTCGAAGCTGCGCTGAAACTGGCAAAAAAATACACCGGTCGTGCTGGTGTGATCAGCTTCTCCGGTGGCTATCACGGCATGACGCATGGCGCGCTGTCGGTAACGGGTAACCTGTCACCGAAAGAAGCGGTCGACGGTATGATGCCTGAAGTCCAGTTTATGCCTTACCCGCACCAGTACCGCTGCCCGCTGGGCATTGGCGGTGACGCTGGTGTGAAAGCATTAACCTACTATTTTGAAAACCTGATCAACGACGTTGAGAGTGGCGTGCGCAAACCAGCAGCGGTCATTCTGGAAGCGGTTCAGGGTGAAGGCGGCGTTAACCCGGCACCTGTCGAGTGGTTGCAACGCATCCGTAAAGTCACGCAGGAACACGGCATCCTGCTGATCATCGACGAAGTGCAGGCGGGCTTTGCGCGTACCGGTAAATTCTTCGCCTTTGAACACGCTGGCATTGAGCCAGATATCATCGTGATGTCCAAAGCCGTTGGCGGCGGTTTGCCATTAGCCGTACTGGGTATCAAGAAGCAGTTCGATGCATGGGCTCCAGGTCACCATACCGGTACCTTCCGTGGTAACCAACTGGCGATGGCAACCGGCCTGACGACGCTGAAGCACCTCAAAGACAATCAGGTAGCCAATAAAGTCGCTGAGCAAGGTGAATGGCTGAAAGCCAAACTGGCCGAGCTGCAAAAACGTTATCCGGTGATCGGCCACATTCGCGGTCTGGGATTAATGATCGGGATTGAGATTGTTAAGCCTGGCGAAGCGCAGGATCACATGGGTTGCTACCCGGCTGACGGCGAGCTGTCTGCCCTGTTGCAGAAAAAATGCTTTGAAACGGGCCTGATTTTGGAGCGTGGTGGCCGTCATGGTTGCGTTCTGCGTCTGCTGCCTTCCCTGCTGATCAGCAATGCTGAATTGGAAATCTTCCTGGATAAATTTGAAAACGCCCTGCTGTCTGCTGGCGTGAAGCCAGTCTGAGTGGAGCGAATGACCACGATGTCCAAGCAAGTTGAAACAGAACTAAACCCGATTCTGGCCTCCTCGACACAAAGCATCGAGGCCTATCAGGACGCGATTACGCAGAGTAGTCAAGCCGTCATGCAGTGGCTGCAACAGCCTGATATGTATCAGGGGAAAACTGTTGCTGAACTGCGTGAGCGCATCACGCTGGATTTTAATCCTCAGGGCCTGGGTAACCAGGCCGCTATCGAGCGTGCGATTGAGTATTTTTTGAAAGACAGCCTGTCGGTGCATCACCCACAGTGCGTCGCTCACCTGCACTGCCCGAGTTTGGTGGTCAGTCAGGCGGCGGAAGTCTTGATTAATGCCACGAACCAGAGCATGGACTCTTGGGATCAAAGCCCGTCTGCGACCATCATCGAGATGAAGCTGATTGAGTGGCTGCGTGCTCAGGTAGGCTACAAGGCTGGTGACGCTGGCGTGTTCACCAGTGGTGGCACCCAGAGTAACCTGATGGGGTTGATGCTGGCGCGTGATGCCTTCTTTGCCCGTCAGGGGCATTCGATCCAGCAAGATGGATTGGTTGGTAACCTGAAGAAAATTAAAGTGTTCTGTTCTGAAAATGCCCATTTTTCGGTGCAAAAGAACATGGCTTTACTGGGGCTGGGTTATCAATGCGTTACGCTGGTGAAAACCGATCGCTTCGCGCGGATGGATCTGAACGACTTAGCAGAGAAAGTGGCGCTGGCCAAGGCTAACGGCGAGCAGATTCTGGCGATTGTGGCGACGGCAGGTACCACTGATGCCGGTGCGATTGATCCTTTACGGGCGATTGCAACACTGGCGGCAGAACATCAGATTTGGGTACACGTTGATGCAGCTTGGGGTGGCGCACTGCTGTTGTCCGAGAAGTATCGCGATTATCTGGACGGCATTGAGTTGGTGGATTCCATCACGTTGGATTTCCACAAACAATTCTTCCAGACCATCAGCTGCGGCGCTTTCTTGTTGAAAGAAGCTCGCCACTATGAGCTGATGCGCTATCAAGCGGCTTACCTGAACTCTGAGTTCGATGAAGCACAGGGCGTTCCTAATCTGGTGTCGAAATCATTGCAGACGACGCGTCGTTTTGATGCGCTGAAACTGTGGATGGGTCTGGAAGCATTAGGCCAACAGCAGTATGCAGCGATCATCGATCACGGCGTCACGCTGGCACAGCAGGTTGCACAGTATGTGGATGAACACGCCTCACTGGAATTGGTGATGCAGCCACAGCTGGCAAGCGTACTGTTCCGTTTCCGCCCGCAACAGCTGGCAACAGCGGATGACGCGACTATCGCTTTGCTGAACCAACGCATTGGTGATGCATTGTTGGAATCAGGTCGTGCCAACGTAGGCGTCACCGAATTTAACGGTGTTACCTGCCTGAAGCTGACGTTGCTGAACCCAACGGTCAGCCTGGACGATGTCAAAGTCCTACTGGATCTGGTTGAAAGCACGGCACAGCCTCTGCTGACTGCGTAATTCCCCTGCTTTACCGCACGGTGAAAAGCCGATAACACTTAACAGGTTATCGGCTTTTTTATTGCTTATGGCCCGTGGTGGTTAACCCGCTCAGCTACTCTCGGAGCAGGCAAATTAATCCGTTAGGATGCGGGCGAATTAATACGAATATCCCGGTTTTTTCGCCAACGAATCCAACTGCGGTTTGATGAATGGATCGTAAACGTCATCCTTCCAGCGCTCCGGCTGAATTTCGTTAAACGCCACAGAAAGCGAGTCGTCGGAAGAACCGAAGTGCTTCTTCAGAACCGCAGCAAGATCTTCCGCGACAACTTTCTTCTCTTCTTCAGACAGGTTTCTTGGGAAATGTTTGACATCAATATGGGGCATGGAATTGTCCTTTTCAGTGATGAAACAGCACGTTGGTTAAGATAGCTAGTTAGTCAAGATAACCAGTGTGCATGAAGACAGCAATAGGATTCCCCGCCTGATGATAAACAATCCGCTTGAGATAAATTGGCCTAAATTCATCGAAGTGTGTCATTCAGGCCACTGTTGGCGATCTGTCAGATTCTTATACTGTTTCTGTTCGGCGCGTAATGGCACTGCCAGTTAACCTGATATGGGAGCAATAAGATGAAAATAACGCAGATTCGTAATGCGACATTACAACTTGAATTTGGTGGGAAAACGTTTCTGATTGACCCAATGTTAGCACTGAAAGCGACTTATCCCGGTTTCCCAGGTACGGCAAACGACCATCTGCGTAATCCACTGGTCGAGCTTCCTTTGCCTATGGCGACAATTCTGGATGTTGATGCCGTAATTGTGACGCATACACACCTCGATCATTGGGATGATGCAGCCATCAATGCTATCCCGAAAACAATGCCGATCTTCAGCCAAGATACGCAGGATGCTGACATCATTCGGAACACGGGATTTACCTCAGTGCGTGTACTTGGTGAGCAAACGGAATATGACGGCATCACGCTGATCAAAACACCCGGTCAGCATGGTTCTGATGAAACCTATGCCAACCCACAGATGGCGGAACGACTAGGTGACGTCTGCGGGATTATCTTCCAGTATGCGCATGAGAAGACGTTTTATCTGGCAGGTGATACCGTTTGGAATCAGCATGTTATCGATGTCCTAACACACCACACGCCCGATGTGGTGGCGCTGAATATCGGCAATGCCGTTATTCCCAGCTTCGGTTCCATTATCATGGGAAAAGAAGATGTTCGGCGTGTGCATCAGCTCGTACCCAATGCGGCGATAGTCGCAACACATATGGAAGCGGTGAACCATTGTCTTCTGAGTCGTGCTGAACTGCGTGACTATTTGCATGAAGAAAAGCTTCAGTCCATCGTGTATGTACCGAACGATGGTGAAAGCGTGCAATTCTGAACCGGATAATAACCGGAACCTATTGATTATTTGATGAGGGCTATGATGGCTGTGCTAACCGTCGCGGTGGTTGTCTCCGAGAATTTTAGCCCGTTTCATTTATCCATACCGGGTATGGTTTTCAGCGACATGCTCTATGAAGAAAAACAGTTTGAGCTTTTTTTCTGTGCAGAAAACCCGGGCATGGTTGCCTCTGAAAACGGGTTTTCCATCAACGTTGAGCACGGGTTTTCCGCGTTGGAGAAAGCCGACTTGATCGTAGTCCCGCACTGGAGCCATCCAGAAACACGCCCTTCTGCACCGCTTCTGGATGCGTTACGCACTGCCGAAACCCGCAAAGTACAAATCGCCGGATTATGTCTGGGAACTTATGTGCTGGCTTATGCTGGGTTGTTAGATGGCCGCCGTGCCTCGACACACTGGGCGTTTGAGCAGGATTTTATCGCCCGCTTTCTTCATGTGCAGTTGGATACCAACGCGCTCTATGTCGAAGATGAACATCTGATTACGTCTGCTGGAACGGTGGCGGCAATAGATTGCTGCCTGTATCTGGTTTGTCAACATTGCGGCAGCGCTATCGCTAACCGCGCCGCCCGCCGTCTGGTGATCCCGCCTTACCGCGAAGGTGGACAGGCCCAGTTTATTGAACATCCGGTGCCGGAAAATACGCGGGATAGTAAAATCAATCAACTGCTGGACTATCTGCGCAGCCATCTCCGTTCCCCCCACTCTCTGGATGTATTGGCGAGCCGCGTGCAGATGAGTCGCAGGACATTTACCCGGCATTTCTTCCGTGCCACGGGTATGACGGTCAGCGACTGGTTAACGGCGGAACGGCTTCGCTGTAGTCAGGTATTGCTGGAATCGACGTCCCACTCAATCGAAGCAATTGCGGATAGCGTGGGTTTTCAGTCAGTGGTGACATTTCGCCAGCAGTTCAAACAGCGTTTTAGCGTGAGTCCGACCGACTGGCGTAAAACGTTTCAGGATAAAAGCAGCACCCGTTGATGTTCATTGCCTGTCGGAAAATAGCCAGATCGTTATCTTATTGGTGAAGATAGGGATCACCGCCTATCCTTAAAACGTGACTATGATCACAGTCATCAATACCACGAACACAACACCTCACTGACAGATACGTCTCCTTTCTAACTAACGTTAATCGTCCATCGTTACTCTCTGTTTATCCACGATAAAACATGGAGAACCTATGCAAACGCGTAATACGGAGCTGATTATTTTCAGCGATCTCGATGGATCGTTGCTCGATCATGAGACTTATCGGTGGGATGCCGCGCAACTGTGGCTGACACGGCTGGCGAACGAGGCAATCCCGCTGATTATTACCACCAGTAAAACGGCGGCAGAAGTTGAGCCCTTACGGCGGGCGCTCGGGCTAGAACCGTATCCCTATATTGCGGAAAACGGCGCTATTGCTGTGCTGCCGTCGGCATGGCAAACGCATCCCGATTACCCAAAGAAGAGGATTGGCGCAGGGTATTCCGTTATCCGCACTCAGTTGACGAAACTGCGTGCATCCGGTTTCCGCTTCAAAGGCTTTGGCGATATGAACAGCGAGGAAATAGCAGAGATGACGGGGTTAACCGTGCAAGACGCCCGACGAGCACAACAGCGTGAAGGCTCTGAACCGCTGCTGTGGCTGGACGAGCAAAATGCCCTACCGCGTTTCTGCCAGTTATTGGCAGACGCAGGCCTGTCTCTGACGCAAGGTGGCCGCTTCTATCACGTCATGAGTGCTCAAACGAATAAGGGATTTATGGTTAACTGGATAAAAACACAGTATATCGAGAAATGTGACACTGACATCACAACGCTTGGTCTGGGAGACGGCCCGAACGATATCTCTCTGTTATGCGCGGTGGACTGCGCCGTATTAATTAAAGGCAAGGGAAATCAAATTGTTAACCTACCTGAATCATACATCGGCAAGCAATATTGCACGCAGCATTCAGGGCCTCAAGGCTGGAGTGAAGGGCTGGATCACTTTATCAGCAACAGTCATTTCTCGGTATGACATCGCCTCAAGATGGCATGGGAGCATAGGATGAGCGAATTTTATCAAGATGGCATCATTACCAATTTTCACAATCTCACTCAGCGAAGCACGGAAGAGCTGGAGTATGAACTTCAGGTATTTTCCGGGCAAAACAGTATGGGACTGATTCTGCCATCGCTGTATTCTGAGCTGGAAGGCCCTGCGCTGAGCCACATTGTCGATCAGTTGTCTCAGGTTTCTTACCTTGGCGAAATTGTGATTGGGTTGGATCGCGCCGATCGGGAGCAGTTTCTCTACGCTAGAAAATTTTTCTCTCGTTTGCCGCACCGACATCGAATTCTATGGAACGATGGTCCGCGCCTGAAAGCACTCAGCGACGAACTGGCAGAAAAGTCGCTGGCACCGGAGGAACCCGGCAAGGGCCGGAATGTCTGGTTTTGTGTCGGCTACACGCTGGCATCGCGTCGTTCTTCCTGTGTCGCCCTACACGATTGTGACATTGTCACCTATGACCGAGCAATGTTGGCACGCCTGCTCTATCCCGTGGCAAATCCGCACTTTAATTATGATTTCTGCAAAGGCTATTACGCCCGTGTTGCAGAGGGAAAACTGAATGGCCGCGTGGGACGTCTGCTGGTTTACCCGTTACTGAAATCGCTGCAAAAGGTCTACGGCAATTCCGACTACCTGGATTACATGCGCAGCTACCGCTATCCGCTTTCCGGCGAGTTTGCAATGCGCACCACCATTCTGAACAACCTGCGTATCCCGAGCGATTGGGGACTGGAAATTGGCGTGCTGTCAGAAATTTATCGCGGAACCGCAACCCGCCGCATTTGTCAGGTAGATATTGCCGATCGCTACGACCATAAACATCAGCCGATGTCTGAAGACGATCCAAACGCGGGATTGCAACGTATGGCCGCGGATATCACAAAAGCGCTGTATCGCAAGCTGGCGATTCTCGGCGTGAATATCACCACGGACTCTTTCCGCGTCCTGCGGGCGACCTACTATCGTACCGCGCTTGATATGATTGATGCTTTCGAACATGACGCACGCATGAATGGCCTGAGTTTCGACCGCCATAAAGAGGAGTCGGCGGTGGAGCTATTTTCTGATGTGATTACCTTTTCTGGCCATGCCTATAGCGATGTTCTGGGGGATAAACCGTTTGTACCGAGCTGGAACCGCGTGCAGTCTGCTTTTCCCGATATTCTTGAGCGGTTATATGCAGCGGTAGAAGCCGATAATCAAGAAACGTGATGCCCTCTGCTATGCACTCGCTATCTCATAGGGCAAACGCATCATGATGCATCATTGTATGCGTCATGATCGCTCCCTTGCATAAGTAATTCATATTATTCGATTTAATCACTCAATGAATCAACCAATTTTCCTTACCTTTAATCAGCGCATCAGAAAACGCAGCATTTCCCGCCAGACGGGCATACTTGCCGTAATAAAATGTTATTTTTCCTATTTGACAAGGTATTAGCGTTCCATCGATTAAGGAAGTTGGCGTGCTTTATGCTTTAGCTCTCCTGTCATTATGTAACTAAGGAGAGTGTTTTGATGAATTTTTTAATCAATGAAAGCGACGTGTTAAACCCGAAACGCAGAGCATTATTAAAACTTTCTGGCGCCCTGCTGGGAACGGCGACGGTAACGACAGGGTTAAGCTCGCGGGTTTTTGCCGAGACACAGCCTGAGAATGCTGCATTTACCGCACCGTCGGCCGCTAATCCAATCCGTATTAACTTTAATGAAAACCCACTGGGTATGTCGCCCAAGGCGCAGGCCGCCGCGCGCGAGGCCGTCGTGAAAGCCAACCGCTATGCAAAGAATGAAATTTTACTGCTTGGCAATAAGTTGGCGGCGCATCATCAGGTCGAGGCACCTTCCATCTTGTTGACGGCCGGATCGTCTGAGGGTATCCGAGCGGCAATTGAAGCCTACGCATCGCTGGATGCACAACTGGTGATTCCTGAATTAACCTATGGCGACGGCGAACATTTTGCCAAAATTGCCGGCATTAAAGTCACGAAAGTCAAAATGCTCGACAATTGGGCGTTCGATATTGAAGGGCTAAAAGCGGCCGTTGCCGGTTACAGCGGCCCTTCCATCGTTTATCTGGTCAATCCCAACAACCCAACGGGCACGATTACGCCTGCGGATATCATCGAACCGTGGATTGCCAGCAAGCCAGCCAATACGGTGTTTATCGTTGACGAGGCTTACGCCGAGTTCGTCAATGATCCGCGTTTTCGTTCTATTTCGCCGATGATTACCCAAGGTGCAGAGAACATTATCCTGCTCAAAACTTTCTCCAAAATACACGCCATGGCCGGTATGCGCGTTGGGTATGCCGTCGCCCATCCCAACGTCATTGCGTTGATGGGAAAGTATGTCGCGGGCGAAAAAATCAACTTTAGCGGCGTGGATGCCGCATTAGCATCTATGGACGACTCGGCATTCATTACCTACAGCAAAAAGAGTAATGATGTGTCGCGCCAAATCCTGCTGAAAGCGCTCGATGACCTCGAACTGCCTTACTTACCGTCGGAGGGAAACTTTGTTTTCCACCAATTGGTTGTGCCACTCAAGGATTACCAAAAGCATATGGCAGATGCAGGTGTGCTGATTGGCCGTGCGTTTCCGCCTGCGGATAACTGGTGTCGCATCTCGTTGGGGACACCGCAGGAAACGCAGTGGGTTGCGGATACCATGCGTGAATTCCGTAACAAAAACTGGATTTAATCCTCCGTCATACCACTCTTGCACTCGCTATGGCTCGACATCCGCCCCTCGTTCTGAGGGGCGATTCTTCCAAAACCACATCATTGAAACCGGAGTAACGCTTGACCCACGGGGAATTGCGCGGCTAAATGATCGCATGCCTTTCATTATTTATAGTGATATCAGGCACAAGCAGAACATGAAAACGGTCAGGGAGAAAAGAGCATGATTATTTTTGTTACCGGTGCAACGGCTGGGTTTGGTGAGTCAATTACGCGTAAATTTATTAGTGCGGGCCATAAAGTGATCGCGACGGGCCGCCGTCAGGAACGTTTGGATGCGCTGAAGGCGGAACTGGGCGATGCGCTGTATCCGTTAAAACTGGATGTGCGCGACCGTCAGGCGATTGAACAGGCTGTTGCCACCCTGCCAGCCGAATGGCGAACGATTGATGTGCTGGTGAACAACGCTGGGTTGGCTCTGGGTCTGGAGCCTGCGCATAAAGCGTCGGTAGACGATTGGGAAAATATGATCGATACCAACAACAAAGGGCTGGTGTTTATGACGCGTGCGCTGCTGCCAGCCATGGTGGAGCGTAATATCGGTCATGTCATCAACATCGGCTCTACCGCAGGAAACTGGCCTTATGCAGGCGGTAACGTGTACGGTGCCAGCAAGGCGTTCGTACAGCAGTTTAGTCTGGGATTACGTGCCGACCTGTCTGGCACCCAAATCCGCGTAACGAATATCGAACCGGGTCTGGTCGGTGGAACCGAGTTCTCGGCCGTGCGTTTCAAAGGTAACGACGACAAAGTCAGTAAAACCTATGACAACACAACGCCGCTGACGGCTGAAGATGTGTCTGAAGCTGTTTTCTGGGTTGCCACGCTGCCAGCACACGTCAACATCAACACGCTGGAAATGATGCCGGTCAGCCAATCTTTTGCTGGGCTAAGCGTACATCGCGAAGGTTAATCATTACCGAAACACAAAAATTAATGGCATGAACGCTGTTTCATGCCCTTTTCTACTGGTTCACAAACCGTTTTTACCCGATGCTGCACGCTTATAGTGCTGTTGAAGTGAAGGATGTATACTTCTTGTTATAGGTACCCTTTCTTTTTGCATGAAGTGCGGGGGTTACAGGGAACGGCGGTCGTCTTTTGTTGTCTATCGCTTGCCGTGCGCTTTATCGTTCTGCAGCATCGGCGTTTGTTTTTATCATTCGTTCTGTCAAGGTGAAACATGAACCACTACTCTTTTTCTTCTTTGATTCGGGCCTTCATCCCGCTTTCTTTGGTTATCGTTTCCGCTGCCTGGCAGCCTGCTGCTCTGGCAGAGACGCGCCATATCATTGTTGATTCCGGCGACAGCGCGTTATCAAAAGAAGCGGCGCGTCAAAGCAAGGAGCAATGGGATTCAACCCGTTCGCTGCGTAATAAAGTCAATAACCGCGTTGAGAAGGAATTCGATAAAACCGAAAAAGCGATTGATGGGCGTGAAAAATGCAACGCCAGCTACAACGTCAATGCTTACTGGGAAAATACCACCGATCGTTGCCTCGATCGTCGTACTGGCCGCCCCGTTACCCCCTGATTTTTCACCCACGCCTTCTGGCGTGGGTTTCCCCTTTTCTCTTTGTAATGCAGCAAAATAGTCTGTATCCGAAGGTGACATCACCGTTACACTCAACGATTATCGCTATATCGTAGCAACACGCATTTTTATCCCAAATGGAGTGCATCAGGATGAATATGGATTTAGCTCGATTATTTTCACGCCCTTTTCATATCAAACTGTGGGGTGTGTTTATCATGTGTCTATTGGTCAGTTCGTGCGCAAGCACCTATCCGAAGACGGATAACATCACGGCGATCACCAATGACAACGGGACGCTTATCGCTGAGTCTGCTACCTACGTTTACAAATTCTCCGACGCAAGAACGCAAAAGGAGTATCAGGACTATTACGCGTTTTATCGCGATTATAAAGACATCATCACGGGTGTGAGGGTCGATTTTTCTCTCCGTAATAATGGTCAAGTCTATGCAAGCTATAAAAACATGATTGATACTCGCCGATTGACCAAAGAGCAGGCATTCGATTTACGTGAGCTCTACGCGGCACAAATTCCCACGACGATGGGAAAAGGCGAAGTGACGTTTAGCGCGCAAGGCACGTTCAGTAAGAAAAAAGGGTCACTGGTCAGCCCGACAGAAAATGGACGCTTGCCGCAGCCCATCCCTGTTGTGATCAATAGCAGTGATAACTCCGGTAAAGACGTACTGCTTGCCCCTCTCATGATTCCGGCTGTTATCCTTTTTCCGCTGTTTATGATGTATGGCTGCGCCACCGGCCCCTGCGTCTAGAGTGTTTCCATGCCATAGTTGATGGCCTGATTTCGCGGCTTTTTCGCGTTATCGTCATCGTTTGATATACTCAAAGAGACTTTTTTCAGAGAAAAGGATCAAAAGATGAAAAAAACCGTCATTTTTGGTGCCGCGTTATTCCTGGTTGCTCCGTTAGCTGCACAGGCATCTTGCGAGAGCGTGAAAGCGGATATTACCCAGAAAATCATCGCCAATGGCGTGCCAGAATCCGGTTTTACGCTGGATATCGTACCGAACGATCAGGTGAATCAGGCCGGTGGTCAGGTGGTCGGTCACTGCGAGAGTGATACTCACAAGATTGTTTACACCCGCCATGCTGAGGGCGACGCCAATACGGAAAGTGCGCCAGCGCCAGCAGAAGGTCAGCCGACGACCACACCGTAACCCTTCCTCTGGATGTTCAGCATAGATGTTCAAAAGGCGCTTTCGCGCCTTTTCTTTTATCGTTACTTTTGTCCGGTTTCAGCCTGCCCCGGCCGCTGACTCGCGGGGATCATTCTGGCGGAAAGCAGCGTGATGGCCGCGATGAGTGCCGAAACGATAAATACGCCGTGGATTGACGAGGCGACTTGCGATGCCAGCGTATCGAGCTGGTTTACGCTCAGTAGGATGCGCTTGGCCGGATCCATGAGCGTCTGGAGTGGATCGCTCACTTCCGGCAATCGCCAGTGCAGACTGATGTTCAGTGTAGCGCCAAGGATTGCCGTTCCCAATGCGGAACCCAGCATGCGGGTAAACATGGCGGAAGCCGTTGCGATGCCGCGAATGGAGTAGTCCACCGAGTTTTGTATTGATACCAGAAACGTAGTGCTGCTCAGCCCCATTCCCGAGCCGATCAGAAATGCCGCGAGCCGCGCCCACATAAGGTTGCTGTCCGGTTGAACGGTCAGAAGCGTCAGGCTGCCGATAAGTAGCACAATACCGCCGAGCATTGCCGTAAACCGATAAGACGTCCACAGCATTAAGCGCCCGCTTAGCGTGCTGGCCAGCGGCCAGCCAATCGACATCATCGCCAGTATACTGCCAGCCTCCAGCGGTGTTTTACCCATTACGCCCTGAATAAACGTCGGCAAAAAGGCGCTCACACCCATCATGGCTGCTCCGACGACTAACCCGCCGAGGTTACCGGCGATAATGACCCGATTGCGCCACAGCGCCAGCGGAAACAGCGGCTCCGGCGTGCGCTTTTCCTGTCGAACCAGCAGAATGCTACCCACGGCAGAGATCGCAAGCAGCGGGATCACCCAGTAGCCAAACACCTCAGCCTGTAGCAACGCCATCAGTAAGCTGGCGACGGATACAATCAGATAGAACGCCCCCATCCAGTCCAACTGATGCTGGCGCACGGTATTCATCGTTGGCAGATAACGAGCCAGCAGGAAAATGGAGAACAGCCCAATCGGCACGTTGACCCAGAAGACCAGAGCCCAGTTGAAGTGTTGCACGATAAACGCCCCCAACAGCGGGCCGATAATCGCGGAAAAGCCCCACACGCTGGACAAATAGCCCTGTATTTTGGGGCGTTCGGTCGAACTGTACACATCGGCAACAATGGTGAAGGCAATCGGAGTAATCGCGCCCGCACCCAGCCCTTGCAAGGTGCGGAAGACAATTAGCCAGCCCATCTGCGTCGAGAATCCGCACAGAATCGACCCGAGCAGGAACACGATCATGCCGAAGAAGAATATCTTTTTGCGGCCATACAGATCGGCCAGGCGGCCATAAATTGGAATACTGATCGACTGCGTCAGCAAATAACCCGCAAAGACCCAGCCCAATAGGGAAAACCCACCTAAATCCGCGATGATGGTGGGTAGCGCGGTGGCGACAATTGTCACTTCAATCGCGGCCGTGAACATGGCCAGCATACAGGCAATTAAAATCCAATGGCGATGTGGAACAGGTGTTTGTTTCTGGTTATTCTCTGTTTTCATTATATTTTCAGGATAAGAAGAAAAACTGTCTGTGAGTATAACAGGTGGCGTGACGGAGAAAATTTATTCCCGCAGAGAAGCGGGAATAGAAGACGAAAGAAATTAATAGCTGACGGCAGAAAGATCGATATAAGACGAGAGATCCCGCTGTTCGGCGCGTGGCAAGTAAGGCAGTTCGCCCAACTGCGGTGCCGGAATTTTTTTCCGCAGAACGTGAATGATTTCTGCGTAATTAGCCAGTCCGGGGTTAATACGGTTAGCGACCCAGCCAACCAGCGGCAAACCATCATTGATGATCGCCTGTGCCGTCAGCAGCGCATGGCTGATACAGCCCAGTTTGATGCCAACAACCAGCACGACAGGGAGTTGTTCCTGCACTACCCATTCGGAATACGGACGTAGATCGTTCATGACAGTCCGCCATCCGCCCGTGCCTTCGACGACTACGATATCAGCGGTTTCGCCCATGTGACGCAGGCCTTGCGTCATCGTGCAGTAATCAATGGTTCCTTCACTGGCGCTGATTTCATCTTCTCGGAGTGCGATGGGGTTAACCATGTTATAGGGCAATTCGAGCGTGGAGGCGGCTTGTAGCAGCAGTGCGTCTTTATTACGCAGCCCCGCTTCCGTCTCTTCGCACCCTTTTGCTATCGGTTTGTAGCCCGCAACCGATTTGCCTGCCAGCGCCAGTTTTTGCAGTAGCGCCTTGGATACCACTGTTTTGCCAACGGCGGTATCAGTACCAGTGACAAAAATACGTTTCAACATGGGATAACTCCAGACCACCTGAATACCAAAAAACAAGCACAGCTAAAATGCTTTCCAAGCGTGAAAGTCTAGGCTATGCCTCATTCGGGCAGTTTGCGTTAGCGCAATGTTTTGTTGCTCTACGCCTTTATGGTTATCCCTGTAGCAGTTTAACCAGCAGCGATCCATTGTAGAGCGCGTCCTTCACCAGTGCGGCACCGGGCATCGTGCCCTGATTGTAGAATTGGGTCGCTTCCACCTGGAGGTTGTGGCTATAGGGCGGGAATGATTGCTGTTGAATACAGCCTAAAATGGCGGGGTGTAAAATGCTGGCCGCTTTATTCAGAGGGGATCCCACCAGAATTTTATCGGGGTTGAAGAGGTTCACCATGATGGCGACAATGCGGCCTACGTTATGACCGACATCATTAATGATATCTTTGGCTAACTGATCGCCCTTGAGCGCGGCGTCACACAGGCTCTCAACGCTAAGCGGTGAACCGTGCAGAAGCGAACTCATGGACGTATTCATGCGCTGTTGCGCCAGTTCCAGCATATTTTCCGTGCTGGCGACCGTTTCCAGACAGCCGTGATTGCCGCAATAGCAACGCTTGCCATAAGGATCGACCTGTGTGTGCCCGATTTCGACCAGATTCCGGCTTCTCGCATGGAGGATGCGACCGCTGGTAATCACACCCGCACCGACGTTATGGTCGATCACCACCTGAATCACATTTTGGCAATCGCGCGATGCGCCGTATAGCGCTTCGGCCATCGTCCAGGCGCAGATATCATGCTGCAAATACACCGGCAACCCCGTGCGCTGTTCCAGTGCTGGGCCAATCGCCATTTCCTCAACGTCATAAAATGGCATCCGGTGAATCATGCCCTTGCTGGCATCAATCATGCCCGGTGCGGTAATCGCGATTGCCGTTAGCCGTTCCAATCGCTTTTGATGGCGAATAAAAAACTGATCGATTTCATTCAAAATACGGTCGAGCAGTGGCTGTGGCGACGCAGCGGGAAGCGGGATTTCTTCTTCCACAACCAGCTTGCTGCTGAGATCGCGCAGCGCCAATAACAGGGTATTGTGGCTGATGCGTGCGGAAAGATAATGCCAAGCCTCGGTATCCAAAATCAGGCCAATAGCGGGACGCCCTCTGCTGCCCACATCCTGGTATTCGGTTTCCTGTACCAGATGGGCTTCCAGCAGTTCTCGGACGATTTTGGTAATACTGGCGGGCGCGAGCTGAGCGCGTTTGGACAGTTCGATACGTGATATCGGGCCGTACTTATCGATCAGCCGATACACTGCACCGGCATTCATTTGTTTGATTTGATCGATGTGTCCTGGTTGACCGTCGGCTATCACAAACCTAGCTCCTACTCATTCGCATTATATCTGGCACTGCTGTTGAAAAATTTATCTTTATTATTGCGGCATGACTATTTTTCACGCTGCAAAATAAAAAACTGCGGGTATGGTGGGGCTTTTCACTAACCTCGTCAAATATTTGATTCGTTATGTGATTTAGCACGCATATTTTAACGATTATCCGCCCAGCATCAGCGACATCAGCACTTTCGCAGCCGCACTTTGCGGCTGATGTCGTGCCGTAACCAGCCAAACTTCCGTTGTGGCGTCCTCTTCTTCCAGTAGCAAATATTTCACGCCATCGACCCGAATACGCAAAAACGACGCAGGCAAGATGGACACGCCTAATCCTGCGGATACCAGCCCGACGATGGTCATTGCCTCGCCCACTTCCTGCGTAATGTAGGGGCTGATGCCATAGCGTTTCAGCAGCGTCAGCGTGTCGTCATACAGCGCCGTTCCAACCGCACGGGAGAAGAAAACGAACGGCTCATTTGCCAACTGCGTGATGCTGATGGCACGCCCTGCGTCCTGCTGCGCTAACGGATGGGACTCCTGCACGACGGCAATCAGCGGTTCACGCAGCAGCAACTGATGGTCCAGCGCGTCCGGTAACGGATTATTGCGCATGATGCCGATATCGAGCTTACCGTTCAGCAGCGGTTCGATTTGCTGCTTGGTGTTGAGCTCCATCATCTGAATATGGACTTCCGGGTACGTTTGACGAAAACGCAGCAGGCTGCTGGAGATCTTTTTGATGAACGGCGCGGACGACGTAAAGCCGATCGTTAATTCCCCAATTTCACCGCGCTGAATGCGGGATGCCCGCTCTGCCGCCTGATCGACCTGACTGATAATCGACCAAGCTTCTTTCAGAAACATCTCGCCTGCTGGCGTGAGCTGAACATTCCGGTTGTTGCGCGCCAACAATTTCGCGCCAACCTGTTCCTCCAGAATTTGAATCTGCTGGCTCAGTGGCGGCTGAGAAATGCGTAATCTTTCTGCGGCTCGGCCGAAATGCAGCTCTTCGGCGACCGCAATAAAATAGCGGAGGTGACGTAGTTCGATATTCATATGTTAAACATATCAATCATGATTATTAATATATTATACAAAATAATATCACTCTTCTATGATCCTCTCATTGTGGTTTTACGCCTAGTTTACCTTTTCTGGTAAGGAATTATTGTGAGTAACCTGCCATCTTCTGCACCGAACGACTGGCCTATTTCTGCGCCCGACGATGCGGATGATATTGCCCCAAAATCTTCTGCTAAAACGCCCTCTATCACGCGTGGTACGCCGCAATTTATGCGCGTTACGCTGGCGCTGTTTTCTGCTGGTTTAGCGACGTTTGCCCTGCTGTATTGTGTTCAGCCGCTGCTGCCAGTGCTATCTCAGGATTTCGGTATTTCGCCAGCGACCAGCAGCCTGTCGCTTTCCGTATCGACCGTGATGCTGGCGTTTGGGTTATTGTTCACCGGCCCACTTTCCGACACGATCGGTCGTAAGAATGTGATGGTTGTGTCGCTGATGTTGGCTGCAATCTGCACCGTCATTTGTGCGTTTATGACCAGTTGGAACGGCGTATTGATTATGCGGGCGATGGTGGGCCTATCGTTAAGCGGCGTTGCGGCCGTCGCTATGAGTTACCTGAGTGAAGAAATTCACCCCAGCGTGCTGGCGTTTTCGATGGGGTTATATATCAGCGGCAACTCGATTGGCGGCATGAGCGGACGTCTGGTTAGCGGCGTTTTAACTGACTATTTCCCGTGGCGGGTTGCTGTCGGCACGATCGGCGTACTGGCACTCATAGCAGCAATCACGTTCTGGCGCATTCTGCCGGAATCTCGCCATTTTCGACCCGGCTCGCTGCGCCCGAAAACGCTGCTGCTGAACAGCAAACTGCACTGGCGCGACGCAGGTTTGCCACTGCTGTTCCTTGAGGGATTTTTGCTGATGGGCGCGTTCGTTACCCTGTTTAACTACATTGGATATCGGTTGCTGGCTCCGCCTTATTTACTTAGTCAGGCGGTGGTTGGCTTACTTTCCGTGGTTTATCTCACCGGAAGTTACAGCTCGCCGAAAGCCGGAGCATTAACGGCCCGCTACGGACGCGCCCCGGTGCTGAGCATTGCGATCCTTCTGATGCTAGCGGGACTGGGAATGACGGCACTGAGCCCGCTATTCGCGATCTTTGGCGGGATGATGCTCTTTACCGCCGGCTTCTTTGCCGCTCACTCGGTAGCCAGCAGTTGGATTGGCCAACGGGCGCGGCGCGCGAAAGGTCAGGCGTCATCAATGTATCTCTTTTCTTACTATCTGGGCTCAAGTCTGGCTGGCACGCTGGGGGGATTCTTCTGGCATTCATTCGGCTGGATGGGAATTACCCTGTTTTTGAGCGCCCTCTTATTTCTCGCGCTGGCAGTCAGCCTGATACTCAAACAGCGCCTTTAAACGCCATTCTTACTGGAGTTTGCCTGATTCAGGCAAACTCCGCATTGTTCCCTCTAACTCCCTCGATGTCCCCGTCAATCCTGCTTGAAATAATGACAATCACGATTGCTGAAGTGCTCATTTATCAGTATAAAGATAAGTATGTTGTAACTAAATGAGTTTGGTTATGAATCGCTACGCGCTAATCGATCGCATGAACCGCTGTTTCCAGACGTTAGAAACGAAGCTGGCTCTGATGCAACAACAGTTTGCCGAATATCGGCTGTTAGTTGGCCGCGTCTATTCCCTTCCCCATGTGGAAAAAGGAACGGAGCATGACCCTATCGAGCATATCGCCGTCACGCAGTACGTTGGACAAGAGGCGCGCGATAAAGGGTTAGCCCATTTTCAGCGTCTGTTCATTCACCACTATCCAGAAACGCTCAGCAGTAAAAGCGCGATCCGTTTGCCGGGCGCACTCTGTTTTTCCGTCAACGCAGTACAGTATCAGCAGGCAGACTCACTCATTGCGGAAATTAATGCGCTGAAAAAAGAGCTGGAGCTGACTATTACCGTCGAATCCGGGCTGGAGCCGGAGCAACGCTTTGAGTTCGTCCACACGCATTTGAAAGGGTTGATCACGCTGAGTGCTTATCGTTCGTTGACGCTCATCACCAACCCAGCGTCAGTCCGCTTTGGCTGGGCGAATAAGCACATCATCAAGAACATGACGCGTGTGGAGCTACTGGAAAAATTGACCAAAAGCCTGAATGCGGCAAAAAACGCCGCACCGTATACCAAAGCGCAGTGGATTGAACATGTCGAGCAAGAGAGAGACGCGGTATTGTCGCTGCCGGAAGACGCTGTTTTGAAAATCAAACGTCCAGTCAAAGTGCAGCCCATCGCACGAGTGTGGTATCCCGAACAGCAGAAACAGATTCAGCATCCCTGCCCGTCCCCTCTACTCGTGCTTTGTCAGCAGGAATCTGGCGGTGACGTGCCCATTATCGGCGAACTCAATCCTTATGACGCCAACAACATCAAGCATAAGCACAAACCGAAAGCGGCCGAACTTCGCCTGCTTATTCCACGTTTACACCTGTATACCGATGCATCTGAGTGAAAAGAAAAAGCCTGCGGGTAAACACCGGCAGGCTACAGGATAAAACGCTGACTACCGCGCTATTACTTTTTCAGGCTACCGACCATCTCTTCCGGTCGAACCCACTCATCAAACTGTGCTTCGGTGAGGTAGTTCAGTTTGAGCGCAGCCGCCTTCAGCGTTAGCCCTTCTTTGTGCGCTTTTTTGGCAATTTCTGCCGCTTTATCATAGCCAATATGCGTGTTGAGCGCGGTCACCAGCATCAGCGATTCGTTCAGCAACTGAGTGATGCGATCGTGGTTCGGTTCAATCCCCACCGCACAGTGCTCATCGAAGCTCTTCATGCCATCAGCCAGCAGGCGAATCGATTGCAGGAAGTTATGAATCACCATAGGGCGATACACGTTCAGCTCAAAGTTACCAGACGCCCCGCCGATATTTACCGCGACATCGTTACCCATCACCTGGCAACACAGCATCGTCAGTGCTTCACACTGGGTCGGGTTGACCTTGCCCGGCATGATGGAACTGCCTGGTTCGTTTTCAGGAATACTGAGCTCGCCAATACCACAGCGCGGACCAGACGCCAGCCAGCGTACATCGTTAGCAATCTTCATTAACGATGCGGCCAGCCCCTTCAAAGCACCGTGCCCGTGAACCAATGCATCACAGGTTGCCAGCGCTTCAAATTTATTCGGCGAAGTCACAAACGGTTGACCGGTGAGCGTCGCCAGCTCAGCCGCCACGCGCACCGCATATTCAGGATGCGTGTTTAGCCCTGTTCCGACCGCGGTGCCGCCCAGCGCCAGCTCACAAATGTGCGGCACGCTGTTCTCGATATGCTTCAGGTTATGCTGCAACATCGCGGCCCAGCCGGAGATTTCCTGCCCCAGCGTCAGCGGCGTGGCATCCTGTAAATGCGTACGACCGATCTTGACGATATCCTTAAACTGCTCCGCCTTGGACGCCAGCGTGGCGTGTAACGCTTTCAATTCAGGAATCAGGTGTTCGTTGATCGCGACAACAGCGGCGACATGCATCGCCGTCGGGAAGACGTCGTTGGAACTCTGACTTTTGTTGACATCATCATTGGGATGAACCAGCCGATTGTTGCCCCGCTCTCCCCCCAGCAGTTCACTGGCGCGGTTCGCCAACACCTCGTTCATATTCATATTGCTTTGCGTGCCAGACCCCGTCTGCCAGATCGCTAACGGGAACTCCCCGGCATGCTGGCCTGCCAACACTTCGTCCGCCGCCTGAATAATCGCATTTCCCCGATCGGCAGGCAGAAGCGTGAGATCCATGTTGACGCGGGCCGCCGCTCGTTTGGTTTGTGCCAGCGCATAAATCAGCGCACGTGGCATTTTCTCTTCAGAAATACGGAAGTGTTCCAGCGATCGTTGCGTTTGTGCGCCCCATAACCGTTCAGCAGGAACATCAATCGGTCCCATTGAGTCTTTTTCACTACGCGTCGTGCTCATTACCTTTCCTCCTTAAAATACACATTCAACTAGTAGAAGACATCGAATCACATCGCTGAGCCTATTCTGATAACACTCACTGGCCTTATCGCGCTTATTGGTCTACTAACACTGTCTGGTATCGCGCTACATAAAACATTACCATGAAGCGAAGAAGATGCAGTGTATTCATAATCACTCAGGTAATTAACAGCCAGCATCACAGAAATTAACAATTAATGTAATAGCAGGGAGCCGACATGCAAAAAATGCTCAATTGCGTCCAGCACTACGCCTGGGGCAGCAAGTACGCCTTAACTGAGCTATATGGCATTGATAACCCTAACGATTTACCAATGGCAGAACTTTGGATGGGCGCCCATCCTAAGAGCAGCTCGGCGATTATTGATGAAAAAGGCAATACCCGCAGCCTGCGTGACGTGATTGCAGAAGACGCGACCGTCCATCTTGGCGCAACGATCGCGCAACGTTTTGGCGAATTGCCCTTTTTGTTTAAGGTCTTGTGCGCGGAACAGCCGCTTTCCATTCAGGTTCATCCCAGTAAATCATCGGCAGAACAAGGCTTTGCGAAAGAGAATGCCGCGGGTATCCCGCTGGATGCGGCCGAAAGAAACTACAAAGACGCCAACCACAAACCGGAATTGGTCTACGCATTAACGCCCTTTCAAGCCATGAATGGGTTCCGAGAATTATCTGAAATTGTGCAGTTGCTGGAGCCGGTTGCCGGTGCACATCCGTCAATCACCGCGTTTTTACAACAGCCCGACGCGAAGAATCTCGCCATGCTGTTCACTAACCTGCTGAGTATGGAAGGTGAGCAAAAATCGCGCGCGCTCGGCGTATTGAAAGCCGCGCTAAATAGTCAAAATGACGAGCCTTGGGCGACCATCCGCGCGATCACACAATACTATTCCGACGACAGCGGATTGTTCTCCCCACTGCTGCTGAACGTCATTACGCTTCAACCCGGCGAAGCCATGTTCCTGTTTGCTCAAACGCCGCATGCTTATCTGAAAGGCGTGGCATTAGAAGTCATGGCAAACTCGGATAACGTGCTGCGTGCCGGGCTAACGCCGAAATACATTGATATTCCAGAGCTGCTGGATAATGTCGTGTTTGAAGCCAAACCCGCAAACCAGTTGCTGACGACACCACACCGACAGGGTAATGAACTCAGCTTCCCGATTCCTGTTGAGGATTTTGCTTTTTCGCTGCACGAACTGAGCCAGAGCCCACAGTCGCTCAGCCAGAACAGTGCCGCCATTGTATTTTGTATTGACGGCCATGCCGTCCTGCAAAAAAATGAGCAGAGGCTCTCGCTACGTCCGGGAGAGTCCTGCTTTATTTCTGCCAGTGAATCACCGATAACGGTTGAGGGACAGGGGCGTCTCGCTCGCGTATTTAACCGATAATTCGTTCCATACGCTATTGTTAACCGAAAAAAGTTACCTGCGTATCACGTTGAAAGTTAACCGCGTTTCGCGTTGAAAACGCGAATTTTTTTACTAAAGGATGAATAAAAATGAAGAAGTCGTTAGTCGCCGTAGGCGTTATTGTTGCTCTGGGTGCTGTTTGGACCGGCGCATCCTGGTACACCGGCAAACAGATGGCTCAGCAAATTGATGGTTTTACCGATACGCTGAATACTAAGCTCAAACAAGCCTACCCGAACTCGGGGCTGAAAGTGGTCTATCGCGACTATAAAGGCGGCGTATTCAGCAGCACCCTGGCCTATGTTTTACAGACAGACGGCACAGCAAAAGGTGCACAGTTCCTTGCGCCCGGTGAAGAACTGGTCTTCAACGAAACCGTGTCTCACGGGCCATTCCCGCTAGCACAGCTCAAGAAATTCAACCTCGCACCGGCGATGGCTTCCGTTCATACCGAGCTGGCCAACACACCAGCAATTAAAGCCTGGTTTGAGCTGACGAAAGATAAACCGTTCTTTACATCCGAAACTCGCGTCGCTTACAGCGGTGATACGCAGTCACTCGTTACGTTGGCCCCTATCGACCATCAGTCGCCAGAACAGAAATTTTCCTTCAGCGGCGCGCAAGCCTTGGTGGATATCGGGCACGACCTGCGCAGTAGTAAGCTGGATACCACCATCAGTAGCGTGAAGATGGAAAGGAAAAATGCCTGGGGACAAACAGAGAACGTCGATCTCACCGATTTCTCCATCAAGGGAACCAATCAAAAAGGCAAATTCGATCTTGATTTAGGTGATGGCAATCTGTCCTTCAAAACGATGACGTTTACCGTAGAAGGTGGCGAACCCGTTACGTTGAACGACTTCTTTTTGCAAAGTAGCGCAACGGAAGATGATAAAAATCTGGCGGGCAAAATGGCCGTAACGCTAGGATCGTTAATCATCGGCGACCGTAATCTGGGTTCTGGTAACATCAGCATGTCCATTTCACAGCTTGACGGCGCGGGTACCAAACAGTTCCTCACCGCCTATCAGGAAAAAGTGCAGAAACTGTTGCAGGATCCGACCGCTATCGATCCTGACGCTTATCAGCAGGATATCGCCATGTCTGTTCTGCAATATCTGCCACAGTTGCTGAAGGGCAACCCAAGCATTGCCATCTCCCCGATCAGTTGGAAAAACAGTAAAGGCGAAGGAACGTTCACGCTGGCGCTGGATTTAACCGATCCGTTGCAGAGCACAGATAAAGTGAACGATGCCCCCCTCTCGGATGAAGAAAAAATCATTCGTCAGTCGGTCAAAAAACTCGATGCCAAACTCAACCTGCCGCTGGATATGCTGGCGGAATTGATGGTGCAGAGCGGACCAAAAACGACCAACGCGGAAGAGCAAAAGCAACTCGCTGACATGGCGAAACAACAGGTTGAAGCGATGGCCCAGATTGGTGAGGGTAACCAACTGAGCGTCACAAAAGACAACGCCATTACCAGTTCACTGCACTATGCCGATGGCCAAATTGATTTCAACGGCAACAAAATAGCGCTGGCTGATTTCATCGCACCGTATTTCTCCATTCCAACGGAAGAAGGTGAAGAGTCTCTGCCTGGCGCACAGGAAGAACCCGTCACACCACCGGCACAATAAGTCAGCACATCGTATGACGTGCTAACACACACGGTGGCCGCACTTGCCGCCACCGTTTTTCCTGCCCTACCTCTCCAGTTTGATTTTGAGATAACACCATGTCCGCGTTGAAACCCTTCATGGAAGCCCATCAGGCCGCGATCTATTTTGTTGCCGTGATCGCGGCAGTGGCAGCAGCTCTGGCACTGCCGGGAACGGAGCAACTGGATGTCGTGATTAATCCAGCGCTGGCGCTGATGCTGTTTGTCACGTTCCTGCAAGTGCCGCTGACCACGATCGGAAAGAGCATCACTCAGGTCAGATTCATCGGCGCGTTGCTGACGGCCAACTTCATCGTGATTCCCTTGCTGGTCGCGGCGCTGTTGCCCTTCCTCCCCGCCGATCCGCTGGTGAAGCTGGGCATCATATTGGTGTTACTCGCCCCCTGTATTGACTACGTGGTGACATTCGCGCATCTGGGACGGGCCGATGCTGCCCGCCTGTTGGCCGCAACGCCTATTTTATTGATGTTGCAAATGCTGGCTTTGCCCTTCTACCTGACGCTATTTCTCGGCCACGAGGCCGCCGGACTCATCGCTTTTGCGCCCTTTATCGACGCGTTTATCTGGCTGATTGTCATACCTTTAGCGCTGGCCGCCCTTCTGCAATGGCTAGCCGCGCGACAGCGCACGATGGCGACATTTGCGGATGTATTAGGCTATCTTCCCGTTCCGGCTACCGCTCTGGTGCTGTTTATCGTCGTGGCGGCGGTCATTCCCCAACTGCGCATCACCTGGGCATCGGTGTTACTCGCGGTGCCGTTTTATCTGCTCTTCGCGCTGCTGGCACCGCTGCTCGGTTGGTTCACTGCCCGCGCGTTCCGGTTGGATTCGGCTAGCGGGCGTGCCGTGGCCTTTAGCGCCAGCACGCGCAACGCTCTGGTTATTCTACCGCTGGCGTTGGCAATACCGGGCGCACTGCCGCTACTTCCAGCCGTGATCGTCAGCCAAACGTTAGTAGAATTGCTCAGCGAACTCATTTATATCCGGGCGATACCTAAGTTGAAGGTCCGTTCTACGGGGCAGGGAAAGCAATAACAGCTTGTTTTTGCTTAAGGATTGTTCAGAGTGGCTGAATTTCGGCGGTAACCGTTGGCTATTTACCACGATTTCTTTTTATACTTTGTCGTATGAAAAACAGTAATCAGACAATAACATGATGATTGATTCACTCCTGCCGTTAACGGATATCCACCGCCATTTAGATGGTAATATCCGTGCCCAGAGTATTCTGGATCTAGGGCGCCAGTACAATATAGCGTTGCCAGCCAGCGACATTGAAGCGCTCCGTCCCCACGTTCAGGTCACCCAAAACGAACCTGACTTACTGAGTTTTTTACAAAAACTTGACTGGGGCGTGGCTGTACTTGGTTCACTGGATGCCTGCCGCCGCGTAGCTTACGAGAACGTTGAAGATGCCATGAAAGCTGGGCTGGATTACGCAGAACTGCGTTTCTCTCCTTACTATATGGCGATGAATCATAAGCTTCCGATTGCTGGCGTGGTTGAAGCGGTGATCGATGGCATTACCGCAGGCAGCCGTGATTTCGATACCGATATCCGTCTGATTGGCATCATGAGCCGGACATTCGGCACCGAGGCCTGCCAGCAAGAGCTGGACGCCCTGCTGTCCCAGCGCGATCGCATCGTCGCGCTCGATCTGGCAGGTGATGAATTGGGTTACCCCGGCGCACAGTTTACTTCTCATTTCCGACAAGCCCGCGATGCTGGCTGGCACATCACGGTTCACGCAGGTGAAGCGGCCGGGCCGGAAAGTATTTGGCAGGCGATTAACCATCTGGGCGCAGAGCGCATCGGACACGGCGTAACCGCCATTATCGATCCCCGCCTCATGACACACATGGCGGAGCACGGGATCGGCATTGAATCCTGTCTGACCTCTAATATTCAAACCAGCACCGTAGAATCACTGGATAAGCACCCGCTTGTCCACTTCCTGCGCTATGAAATCCCCGCCACCATCAACACGGACGATCCTGCCGTTCAGGGCATAGAGATTCGTCACGAATATGAAGTCGCGGCCCCACTTGCTGGCCTGACAGCGGTAGAAACTCGCAAAGCGCAGGAAAACGGCCTGAACATTGCGTTTATCAGCGAGCAGGAAAAGCAGCAGCTACGTGAAAAGGTTCTGCGTAAACGCGGTGCCACACAGTAGCGTGTATCTCCGAGCCATAAAAAACGGCTAATTTTTGTTAGCCGCTTGATACGCTCTTGTTAAAAATAAATTACAGAGATCAGCTACTTGGATTTTCTGAAGATCACTGTAATAGATTATTTCTTGTATTTTCGCGCAGTTACAAACGATGGTTACAA
This sequence comes from Pectobacterium odoriferum, assembly GCF_009931295.1. NCBI lineage: Bacteria > Pseudomonadati > Pseudomonadota > Gammaproteobacteria > Enterobacterales > Pectobacteriaceae > Pectobacterium > Pectobacterium odoriferum. Next base: position 2,500,164 of record NZ_CP034938.1, read on the forward strand.
ATGACAACGCCCTCGGCCTGTGTAAGACCGAGGGCGTTTTGCATGATACGAGAGACCGATAATCTCTTACTGGCGAGACGTATCCTGTTCCTTGTTGATCCGTTTGGCATAACGCTGAGCCAAAGCAGCGCAGACCATCAGCTGAATTTGGTGGAAAATCATCAGCGGCAGTACCATCGCACCGACAGCGGCGGCAGGAAATAGCACGTTTGCCATCGGAATCCCATTCGCCAGGCTCTTCTTCGAGCCGCAGAATACGATAGTGATTTCATCGGCCGTGTTAAAGCCCAGCTTACGGGCAACCAGCGTATTCACCACCAGCACAATCGCTAGCAGCACTATCGAACAACCGACGACGGCAAGCAATGACCAGGCGTTGATCTGCCCCCAAATCCCCTGCACAACCGCTTCGCTGAAGGCGACATACACCACCAAAAGAATCGATGACCGGTCAGTAATATTAATCAGCTTACGGTTACGTTCAACCCACTTGGCAATCAACGGACGAGACAGATGGCCAATCACGAAAGGCACCATTAACTGCATGATAATAGAGCCAATAGCGTGCAGCGTATCCGTTTCTCCCCCTTGCGTATGCATCAGCAAACCGACCAGAATCGGCGAGAGAAATACGCCCAAAATACTGGATGCCGAGGCGCTACAAATCGCTGCAGCGACGTTACCGCCGGCCATTGAGGTATAAGCAATTGCCGACTGCACTGTCGCCGGTAGCGCGCACAGATAGAGGAACCCCAGATACAAGGTTGGCGTCAGCACAACTGGCGACAGCAGGCTCATGCCGATTCCCAGCAGCGGGAACAGAATAAACGTGCTGGCAAATACCACCAGATGCAAACGCCAGTGCCCCATGCCGGTGGTAATCGCTTCACGCGATAGCTTCGCACCGTGCATAAAGAACAGCAGAGCAATCGCCGCGGTTGTCAGGTGCTCAAAGAAAACCTTCACGGAGCCTTCCGCAGGAAGAACCGACGCCGTCACCACTACCAAAATCAGAACCAATAAGAACTTATCAATGCGTAACCGTTGTAACCACCCCATGCCCGACACCTTTCCCCTAGCCTGTTATCCGCCGAATGAACACCCTAACAAGACAGGCGATCCGAAGATCGCCTATTTAAACAAGCCAGTAACTATCTGGAATAAAACGCGGTAAATCTAGCTATTTTTCAGCGTAACGGCTTTTTTCTGTTCGTGGGAAAGCAGCCCTAGCTCGATCAGTTCCATCACCTGAATCGCCTGATGCACGCTGACGGGGTTTTCCCCCTTGCCGAGCAGCGCATCGCGCACTGCCGCATAGTAAGCCGGATAGTTACCCGGAATCGTGGCGATGGTTTGTTCCGCCGTTATGCCGTCACGAGACAGCGTCAGCACGCCATCGTGCTTATCCTGCCCCCAGTCGGCCAGTGGTGGACGTTCGCCCGCTTTCAGACGATCTTCCTGCGGATCGAGCCCGTATTTGACAAAGCTGCCGCGCGTACCATGCACGGTATAGCGTGCAGAAGCCGCCGCCACCAGCATGCTGGCGTGCAGAATGACCCGACGTTGCGGGTAAATCAGCGTCGCGTGGAAATAATCGGTGGCCTTACTGCCCGGCCTTAGCTGCGCCATATCCACCTGAATCGCCACCGGCAAGCCAAACAGCTCCAGTGCCTGATCCAGCAAGTGTGGCCCAAGATCGTACCAAATCCCGCTGCCTTCGCTGCCGTCTTCACGCCAGCGCTGACGAACCTCGGGGCGGAAGCGATCGAAATGTGACTCCATATACACCACATTTCCTAACGTCCCCGCCGCCAGCAGCTGTTTCAGCGTCAGAAAATCGCTGTCCCAGCGGCGGTTATGGAAAACAGAAAGCATTTTTCCGACGCGTTCGGCAATCGCACCCAGATCGTGTGCTTGTGACAACGTCACTGTGAAAGGTTTATCGACGACAACATGTTTGCCCGCTTCCAGCGCCTGTTTCGCCAGCGGGAAGTGTGTGTCATTAGGGGTAGGAATAACAATGAGGTCAATATCGGGATCGTTAAATAACGCCTGAGGATCTTTCTCTACTCGCAGATTTGCCCAATCTGCATGCACTTTTTCAGCACTGCTACTGGACACAGCCACCAGTTCCATACCTGCCGTACCAACAATTAACGGCGCGTGGAATGTCTTACTGGCATAACCGTAGCCCAGCAGTCCAACACGAACGGTCTCACTCATGACGATTCCCCTTAGCTTATTTTGACTTTGTGATTTCTCACTCAGTATATACCCGTCATCCGCCAGATTGCAGAGAGGGATAATAGCCAGGGGAATCTGATGCGTTTGAGTATGTCAGCCGCTCACGGCGCTGGATATCCGTTCTTCCCACGCCACGGGCAGCGTTTTGGCCGCCGGATAGTTGATTTCACTGCTGCGACGGCGGAAATCGCTGGGGCTGACGCCGACCCGCTTACGGAACACGCGTGAGAAGTACAGCTGATCGTCATACCCCACCACGCGACCAATATTGGCGATGGATTCCTGCGTCGTCTGCAATAACAACTTGGCGCGAATCACGCGCTGATCTTCACGCCAACGCAGAATGTTAATGCCCACCTGCTCACGGAACAGGTGCGCCAGCCGTGACGGCGACAGGCAAACGTGCCGCGCGACTTCATCAATACGTAATTCTCCGGCCAGATTGCTGGTAATAAACTGGCAGGCTTCAATCACGCGCGGATCCATGATTTTCTGCGGACTCTGTGGGTCTTCTTCCATCGCTCGAAGCAACAGGCGTTCCAGCAAATTCATGCCCAACTCTTCCGAAAAACGCCGTCCAGAACGCTGTGTTTGCTCGATATTGGCAAACAGCCGGTCGAATTCCAGCAGCAGTTGGTTATTCGGCAGACTCATACGGCCAATACCGCAGCTTTTGGTATGCCATTCCAACCAGTCGGCCCAGTAAGCGCGTGGACGAAAATAGACCCAGCGGTGATACCAGCAGTCGCTGCCAGACGAACGACCATAAAAATGCTTCGATTTAGGCGGAAACAGCAGCAGATCACCGGGATTACAGAAAAAGGTCTCATCACCATCAAAGACCTGTCCCTGGCCCTTCATGGTGAGGTTAATGATGTAGCCTTTCATCCCATCGGGACGGTCGATAAAGAAATCGAGCGGCCCTTCTGCCAGAATCGGCGTCAGACCTGCCACCAGGTAAGCGTTGAACGAATATCCCGGCAGCAGCGGATTAGGCTGAGATTCATGCGCCATACGGTGATACATCGAGCCTCCGGTACACGCTAGTAATGAGAGAAAGCGGCAGAGTTATTCATCTGCCTCACGGGCATTTATACCGTTTTCTTCGCCAACTGCTTGTAGCGGTCGAAGATAACCGCTGCTAGCAGAATCAGACCACGCACCACATACTGGGAAAACGGCGAGATATTCAGCAGGTTCATCGCGTTCTCTACCGTACCTAAAATCAGCACACCAGCCACCACGTAGGAAATCTTACCGATCCCGCCTTTCAGCGATACGCCACCCAGCACACAGGCAGAAATCACGATCAGCTCATACCCGATGGACGTCATCGGTTGGCCGCTGGTCATGCGCGATGCCAGAATGATCCCCGCCGCCGCCGATACCAAACCGGACAAGGCGAAAATGATGATCTTGGTACGGACTACCGGCACCCCGGCCAGACGCGCCGCCTCTTCATTGCCCCCAATCGCCAGCGTATTGCGGCCAAAGGTGGTTTTGTTCAACAACAGGCCAAACAGAATCATGCAGCCGATAGTGATCCAGATTGGCGCTGGCAAACCCAACCAGTTGGCATAGCCCAGTTCGAAGAAGCGCTCATCCTCAATCCCTACCGCTTTACCATCGGAAATGATGTATGCCAGTCCGCGCGCGATCTGCATGGTTGCTAGCGTGGTGATCAGCGCGTTAATCTTCAAACGGGCAATCACGAAACCGTTGAGTAAACCGAACGCCACGCCCAGCAGCAGCCCGGCACTGATACCGATCCACAGACTTTCACTGATATTGATCACCACCGCCGTTGCGACACCAGCGCAGGCGATGATGGACGCTACCGACAGGTCAAAGTCACCGGAAGCCAGACAGAACAGCATCCCACAGGCCACCATACCGGACATCGAGATCGCCAGACCCAACCCTTTCATATTGATAAATGAGGCGAAATTCGGGACAAAAATCGCACAGCCAAGAAACAGCACGGCAAACACCACCAGCATGCCGTAGTTATCCCAAATGCGGGACAATCCCATACCGTTTTTCTTCTTTTCTGAGGTTGCAGACGTAACCGTTGACATTATTGTGCTCCTTCGCGGTCAGGCAACCGCAGATTCAATATCGGGGGTTCGTAACATAGCCAGACTGAGCACCTGCTGCTCCGTAGCATCGGTATGCAGCAGCTCGCCGGAGATGGCACCTTCGCGCATAACGATAATTCGGTCGGCCAGCCCAAGCACTTCTGGTAAATCGCTGGAGGCAAACAGCACCGCGATCCCCTGATTCGCCAGTTCATAGATGACATGATAAATTTCGTGCTTCGCGCCGACGTCGATGCCGCGCGTAGGTTCATCGAGCAAAATGACCTTCATCTCTTCGGACAGCCAGCGGCCAAGAATGGCTTTTTGCTGGTTTCCCCCAGAAAGATTCATAATCAGCTGTTCATCGGACGGCGTTTTGATGTTCAACGCCGCAATGCGCTTCGAGGCGTTATCCGCCTCCCACTGGTTATTAATAATAAAACCGGCTTTCAGGCTTTTGCGCCTTGCGCTGATATTGATGTTGTCACGCACCGAGTGCACCGGAATGATACCGTCCGCCTTGCGATCTTCCGGGCAGAGCATCACGCCCTGGCGAATCGCATCGATGGGAGAATTCACCACCAGCGGTTTGCCATCCAACAACACCTGACCACTGGTGATTTTGGTCGCGCCAAACAGCCCTTTCATCAGTTCGCTGCGGCCAGCCCCTACCAAACCAAATAGCCCAACAATTTCCCCTTGCTTCACGTTCAGGGAAACCGTGGATTTTACGCCCGGCGCTTTCACGTCTTGCAGCGTCAAACGCGCTTCGCCGTGCGGACGCGGCGCATAGCCATAGATATCCCCCAGGTTACGCCCTACCATCGCCTGTACCAACGACTCATGGTTCACCTGCTGCATATCGTCAAACGTGCGCACATAGCGACCATCTTTGAACACGGTGATGGCATCGCTCAGTGCAAAAATTTCTTCCATCCGGTGTGAAACGTACAAAATGATCCGGCCTTCACTGCGCAATTCCTTAATTACGCGGAAAAGCTGCTCGATTTCACGGGCAGACAGCGAACTGGTCGGTTCATCAAAAGCAATAATCTTGGCGTTACGAGCTAGCGCCTTGGCGATTTCCACCATCTGCCACTGCCCGATAGAGAGGTATTTCAGCGGGGTATCAGGGTCGATATCCAACCCCAGATGCTGCAACTGAAGTTTGGCTTCATAGCGCAGCAGCGAATAGTTCACCATGCCGTATTTATGCGGCAGTTGACCTAAATAGATGTTCTCGGCGACCGTCATTTCCGGCACCAGATGCAGTTCTTGATAAATGATGGCAACGCCCGCATTCAGGGCATCCATCGTGTTGTTAAACTGCACGGGCTTGCCCTGAATATGAATTTCGCCCGCTGACGGTGAATAGTTACCGCTCAGGATCTTTAACAGCGTCGACTTGCCCGCTCCGTTTTCCCCCATCAATGCATGGATCTGGCCGGCATGGCAGGAAAAACTGATATCCGAAAGCGCCTTAACACCGGGAAATTCTTTACCAATCCCATGAAACGACAAATAGGGTGACTGTGCTGTCATGTCTGTTTCCTCATAACGATGCAGGTAGAGCGCGGATAACCTCGACCAGCGTCATGCTGACCGGCGTTATCCGCGTCTTTACGAAATCAAGCGTGATTACATCAGGCCTTTCTTCTCCAGTTCGACCTTAAAGTTGTCACGCGTGATCAGCACCACGTCGGTCACTTCGGTGAATTTCTCCGGCTCCACGCCTTTGGTGACCCAATCATTCAGCATCTGGATACTCTTGTAACCGTGGATATCCGGACTTGGTAGTAGCGAGCCGAAGAAGCCCGTTGCCTGACCTTTGGACAGTTCGCTGACTGCATCTACGCCGTTGATACCGATACCAATCACGTTGTCCGCTTTAAAGCCCTGACCTTCCGTTGCACGCACGCCACCCAATACGGTGTTGTCGTTCATGCCGATAATCAGCCAGTTTTTCACGCCAGGGTGCTGAACCAGCATGGAGTTAGCGGCGTCAAACGCACCGGGGATATCGTTAGATTTGGTCGGTACTTTGTAGATTTGTTTTTCTGGGAACCCTGCGGTTTTCAGCGCGTCCATAGAGCCAGACGTGCGGCGACGTGCGGTATCCAGCTCATCAGCGGTAATCGCCATCACGGCGGTTTCCTCTACTTTCCAGCCGCGTTTGTTCATCTCTTTATACAGTTCCTGACCCTGACGCTCGCCAATTTTGGTGGCCGCCATCATTACCAACGGCACGGTATCCATCGGCTGGCCTTTGGCATTCACGAACTGGTCATCAACCGCGATCACTTTCAGATCGTAGCTGCGCGCTTTCGCCATAATCGCTGGCCCCAACTTCGGATCAGGCGTACAGATAACGAAGCCTTTCGCGCCACTCGCCGCCAGGCTGTCGATCGCATTCAGGGTCTTTTCACCATCAGGAACCGCGATTTTTATCACATCAAAACCAAGGTCTTTTCCTGCTTTATCAGCGAATTTCCATTCTGTCTGGAACCAGGGTTCTTCCGGCTGTTTAACCAGAAAGCCCAGCTTTATGTTCTCTGCCATAGCTGATTGTGACATAACAGCAGCCAACCCGATTGCTGCCAGCACCTTAGTGAATTTATGCATGATGTTCTCCGGTATAATTATCTTTTCATTCGTCAGCAACGCTGAAACGAGTTCGAGTTCCTGGTAGGGTATTTCCGGTCCGGATAAAGGAAAAACACAGACTTAGCACGATTCCTTTACTCAGTAGCATTCAGACGCTTTATGTTTTAGTCGTTATTTCTGGCGAGAATATAGAGCTTTATCACATCTCGGAACAATGACAGGTTTGTGCATACATTTAGCAAATTTAACCAATCATTAACCTTTGACCGGCTTCACAAAATGGCTGTAGGCGACAGAAAAATACATACTTCCAGCTAACCGCTCCTAACCGCCTCTGGCTGTCCCTGCCTATCGTAAACAGCAACGATCTGGGATTAATGAGGAGCAAAGCATGGGTGCGGGCGCTATTACGATTGGCCTCGACTTCGGCAGTGATTCGGTGCGCGCCTTAGCCGTTGACTGCCAAAGCGGGCAAGAGCTGGAAACCGAAGTGATCTACTACCCCCGCTGGCACGAGGGTAAATATTGTCAGCCTGCCAACAATCAGTTCCGACACCATCCGCTGGACTACATCGAATCGCTGGAGCAGGCGGTTAAGGTCGTGGTTTCTCGCCTGACGGACGAACAGCGGCAGAGCATCATCGGTATTGGCGTGGATTCGACTGGGTCAACCCCTGCACCGATTGATGAACACGGCCAGATCCTGGCGCTACGCCCCGAGTTTGCCGACAACCCCAATGCGATGTTCGTGCTGTGGAAAGACCACACGGCAATAGAAGAAGCAGAAGCCATTAACGCGCTATGCCACAGCGGTCAGTTCCCGGATTACACCCGCTATATCGGCGGCGTTTACTCGTCTGAGTGGTTCTGGGCCAAAATTCTACATGTCTCGCGCGACGATAAAGCCGTGCGTCAGGCCGCGGTTTCCTGGATCGAACTGTGTGACTGGGTGCCCGCCCTGCTTTCCGGCACGCAAGCACCTGCCGATATTCGCCGTGGCCGGTGCAGCGCCGGACACAAATCCCTCTGGCATCCGAGCTGGGGCGGACTGCCGCCGAAAGATTTCTTGCACGCGCTCGATCCCTGCCTGACCGAAACATTGCAGTACCCGCTGTTTACCGATACCTGGACGGCCGAACAACCGGTCGGCATCATCACCGCAGAGTGGGCGCAGCGGCTCGGCATCCCCGAAACGGTCATTCTGGCGGGCGGCGCGTTTGACTGCCACGTTGGCACCGTCGGCGCGGGCGCACAGCCGTATACACTGGTCAAAGTGATTGGCACGTCCACCTGCGACATTCTGATCGCTGACGATGCTCGCATTGCCGATCGCACCATCGCCGGTATCTGTGGACAGGTCGACGGCAGTGTTGTTCCCGGCTATATCGGCCTCGAAGCCGGACAGTCCGCTTTTGGTGATATGTACGCCTGGTTTGGACGGCTGCTGGGCTGGTCGTTACAGGAAGCGGCGAAAGACCATCCTGAACTCAAAACATCACTACAGGCGATGGAAGCCAAACTGCTGGAGCGACTGACCCACAGCTGGGCAGAGAACCCCACGTTGGATCATCTGCCTGTCGTGCTCGACTGGTTTAACGGCCGTAGAACGCCATTTGCCAACCAGCGACTAAAAGGCGTGATTACCGATCTCAATTTGGGGACTGATGCCCCCACGCTGTTCGGCGGTTTTATTGCCGCGACGGCCTTTGGCGCGCGCGCGATTATGGAATGCTTTGAAGATCAGGGCGTTCCCGTCGAGAACGTGCTGGCGCTGGGCGGCATCGCGCGGAAATCCCCCGTCATCATGCAAGTGTGTACCGACGTGATGAATCGTCCCTTGCAGATCGTCGCCTCCGACCAGTGCTGTGCACTTGGCGCGGCGATCTTTGCCGCCGTCGCCGCTGGCGTTCACGGCGATATCCCAACGGCACAGCAGCATATGGCCAGCGGTATAGCGTGCACCTTAATGCCAGACAGCCAGCGCGTCGCCCGTTATCAGCAGCTCTATGAGCGCTATCAGCAGTGGTGCCGCCTCGCGGAACCGGTCTATAGCTCAGCGTCTACGGCAAAAAACTAATTTTTATCCCTCTGGGGATCACGTTACAGGAGTCATCATGGATCATTTTAAGCAGCTTGAAGTCTGGTTCGTCATCGGTAGCCAGCATCTCTACGGGCCGGAAACATTACGTCAGGTAAAAGAGAACGCAGAAAAAGTCGTCGCCGGATTGAATCAACAGGCCAACCTGCCGGTTAAGCTGGTGCTGAAACCGCTGGTGAAAACGCCGGACGAAATTCTGGCACTGTGTCGCGATGCCAACTATCAGGACAACTGTATCGGCCTGCTGACCTGGCTGCATACCTTCTCTCCGGCCAAAATGTGGATTGGCGGCCTGAGTGTACTCAGCAAACCACTGCTGCAATTCCACACCCAGTTCAATGCCGAAGTGCCGTGGGACACCATGGACATGGATTTCATGAACCTGAACCAGACGGCGCACGGTGGACGTGAATTTGGCTTCATCGGTGCCCGGATGCGGCAGGCTCATCAGGTGGTGGTCGGCCACTGGCAGGATAAGAACGCCCATGCGCGTATCGGCAAATGGATGCGGGTTGCCGCCGCCATTCAGGAAAGCAAACAGCTGAAGGTCGCGCGCTTTGGCGACAACATGCGTGAAGTCGCCGTCACCGAAGGCGATAAAGTCGGCGCACAGATCCAATTCGGCTACTCCGTCAGCGCCTGGGGTCTAGGCGATTTAACCGCCGTGGTCGATGCCGTATCCAAAGGCGATATCGATGCGTTGGTCGAAGAATACGAAGCCAGCTACCAGTTAACGGACACGGTGAAACTCAACGGGGCTAACCGCCAGAATCTGCTGGATGCGGCACAGATCGAACTCGGGATGAAACGCTTTCTGGAGCAAGGCGGCTATCACGCGTTTACCACCGATTTTGAAAACCTGTACGGCTTGAAACAGCTGCCGGGCCTAGCTGTACAGCGTCTGATGCAGCAAGGCTACGGTTTTGGTGGTGAAGGCGACTGGAAAACCGCCGCGCTGCTACGCATTATGAAAGTGATGGCGGGCGGGCTGTCGGGCGGTACGTCCTTCATGGAGGACTACACCTATAACTTCCAGAACGGTAACGATCTGGTCGTCGGCTCCCACATGCTGGAAGTCTGCCCGACAATTGCAAAAGAGCAGAAACCGATTCTGGATGCGCAATACCTTGGTATTGGCGGAAAAGCCGACCCTGCCCGTTTGATTTTCTCAACGCCGGCTGGGCCGTCTCTCAACGCCAGCGTAATCGATATGGGTGACCGTTTCAGAATGTTGGTTAATCTGGTCGATACCATCGAACAGCCACGCCCGCTGCCGAAATTGCCGGTTGCCCGCGCCATCTGGAAAGCGCAGCCGTCGCTGGAAGTGGCGGCCGAAGCCTGGATTCTGGCTGGCGGTGCGCACCACACCGTCTTTAGTCAGGCGTTGGATCTCGAACACATGCGGCTCTACGCCGAGATGCAGAACATTGAACTGCTGGTGATCGACAACGAAACACGACTCCACGAATTCAAAGATACGCTGCGCTGGAACGAGGTGTACTACAAACTTTGTAGCCGCTAAGTCCGCTCTCAGGGGCAGATTAGCGTATAATCTGCCCCGTTATAGACCCTCATCATTTCACGCGTTGGTTTGCTATTGTCCTGCCGCCCGCCGTTGCCTTAAACGCCGCAGTCTTTTCTGTCAATCCGTTATTTTTCATTTTCATTTGTTTGTTGTTGAAAAATAAGCGTACTTTATTACATCGCCCTCTAGACAGGCTTTCTTGCTTGAATATACTTAGTCATCTCAACCACATAACTATTAGACCACTCGCCATGACCGCTAATGAGTATTTGCTCAAATTCAGAAAAGTCAGTTCAACAGAAAGTCTGGAAAAACTCTTTGATCACCTCAATTATTCTCTGACAGACAGTCAGGAAATCATCAACATGTATCGTGCTGCGGACCATCGGCGGGCTGAGCTGGCATCTGGCGGGCGCTTGTTCGATCTCGGCTGCGTGCCAAAATCCGTCTGGCATCACGTTCTGTAGTTGTTCGCAATAAAAAGAATAGTTATGCAATAATTTATTTCCGGGATATTACTCAGAACGCCAGCTCGTTACTGTATAATAGCCCGGCGCTTCTCTTATTAAGCGAATCTGACCTTCCGCCCCTTGAAGGGGACGGCGATACCCCTACTTTGGGTATGTTGTCGAAAACCCAACAATGCATGATAATAGTCCGGTTTTGTTTTCTAGGCACCGTAATGACCGAATACGCATTGCTCTTTGTTAGCATCCTTCTGGTAAATAATTTCGTCTTAGTGAAGTTTCTTGGGCTGTGCCCCTTTATGGGCGTGTCCAAAAAGCTGGAGACGGCGATTGGTATGGGAATGGCGACCACGTTTGTTATGACGTTGGGTTCCATGTTCTCCTGGCTGATCAACGAATTTATTCTCGTTCCACTCGATATTCTCTATTTACGCACCATGGCTTTTATTCTGGTGCTCGCCGTGGTGGTACAGTTCTCCGAGATGTTCGTGCGCAAGGTCAGCCCTGAACTATATCGCTTGCTGGGGATTTTCCTGCCGCTGATTACGACCAACTGTGCTGTGCTTGGCGTCGTTCTGCTCAACATCAACCTGTCACACGGTTTCCTGCAATCGACGATTTATGGTTTCGGCGGCGCGGCGGGCTTCTCGCTGGTGATGGTGCTCTTCGCCGCCATTCGTGAACGTCTCGCCGTGTCGGATATTCCCGCGCCCTTCCGCGGTTCGTCTATCGCACTGATCACCGCGGGACTCATGTCACTGGCGTTTATGGGCTTTACCGGACTGGTGAAATTCTGATGATCGCTATCTGGATTGCCATTGCGGCATTAAGCGCACTCGCGCTGGCATTCGGTCTGGTGCTCGGTTACGCCTCCCGTCGGTTTGAAGTCGAAAACGATCCGATCGTGGAAGAAGTGGAAGCCATGCTGCCACAAAGTCAGTGCGGCCAGTGCGGTTACCCTGGCTGTCGGCCCTACGCCGAAGCGGTCGCGCTGAATGGCGAAAGTATTAATAAATGTGGTCCCGGCGGCGAAGCGATGATGCTGAAGTTGGCTGAAAAGCTCAACGTCGATCCGCAGCCGCTGGAAGGTGATGCCGACGTTCAAGCTCCTGCACGCCATGTTGCCTGGATCGATGAAAGCAACTGCATCGGCTGCACCAAGTGCATTCAAGCCTGTCCGGTTGATGCCATCATCGGCAGTACCAAAGCGGTACACACCGTCGTCAGCGATTTGTGCACCGGCTGCGATCTCTGCGTCTCCCCTTGCCCGACGGACTGTATCGAATTACGTCCTATCGCACCGACTCCCGCTAACTGGAAATGGGATCTCGATACGATTCCAGTACGCGTTATTCAAGTAGAACGACATGCTTAAGCTGTTTTCCGCCTTTAAAAAAGACAGAATCTGGGATTTCGACGGAGGCATTCATCCGCCGGAAATGAAGACGCAGTCCAGCCAGATACCACTGCGCCAGATCCCGCTGCCAGAACAGTTCATTATTCCGCTCAAGCAGCATCTTGGCCCGGAAGGCGAAATCTGCGTCAGCGTCGGCGATAAAGTCCTGCGCGGTCAGCCGTTAACGCGGGGAAAAGGCCGCACCTTGCCCGTTCACGCACCGACATCGGGAACGGTGAACGCGATTCGTCAGCACACGACAGCGCACCCTTCGGGTCTGTCCGAACTCAGTATCATCATCGTGCCGGATGGCGACGATCGCTGGTGCGAGCGCCAGACCTTTACGGATTATCGCGCACAGAGCACCGACACCCTGCTTGCCCATCTGCATCAGGCTGGCATTGCGGGATTGGGCGGCGCAGGTTTCCCTACCGCAGCGAAGTTACAAGGCGGGATGCGCGGGATTGAAACCCTGATTATCAACGGCGCAGAGTGTGAACCCTATATCACCGCCGACGATCGACTCATGCAGGAGTGCGCCGAGGAGATTATTCAGGGCGTCGAGATTTTGTCATTCCTGTTGCAGCCAAAACACATTCTGATTGGGATCGAAGATAACAAACCGGAAGCCATCGGCGCACTGCGATTGGCCTTGGGTAAACGCAGCGACATGCAGCTGCGCGTCATCCCAACTAAGTATCCGTCAGGCGGTGCCAAGCAGCTCACCAAGATTCTGACTGGCAAGGAAGTCCCGTTCGGTAAACACTCCGCCGCCATTGGCGTACTGATGCAGAACGTCGGTACGGCCTTTGCTATCAAACGCGCCGTGATCGACGGCGAACCACTCACCGAACGCGTAGTGACGCTGACCGGTGAATCCTTGCGCCAGCCAGGCAACGTCTGGGCACGACTAGGGACACCGGTACGCCACCTGCTCAAACAGGGCGGTTTCCACGTCAATAAACAGCCGATGGTCGTGATGGGCGGGCCGCTGATGGGCTTTACCCTGCCGTCGCTGGATGTCCCTATCGTCAAAATCAGCAACTGCCTGCTCGCGCCGTCACATGCAGAAATGGAGCCAGTTGCTGAAGAACAGTCCTGTATTCGCTGTAGCAAATGTGCCGATGCCTGTCCAGCGGGACTCTTGCCGCAGCAGCTTTACTGGTTCAGCCGCGGGCAGGAACACGAAAAAGCTCGCAATCACCATCTATTTGACTGCATCGAGTGTGGTGCCTGTGCTTACGTCTGCCCCAGCAATATTCCGCTGGTGCAGTATTACCGTCAGGAAAAGGCCGAAATTCGGGCCATCGATGAAGAGGCACAGCGTGCCGCGCAAGCCAAAGTGCGCTTTGACGCTAAACAAGCCCGTCTGGAACGAGAAAAAGCGGCACGCGAGTTGCGCCATAAACAGGCGGCGGCTGGCGTATCCACCACGGATAAAGATGCCGTTCAGGCCGCACTCGAGCGCATACGCCGTAAGCAAACCGCCGCAACAGAGGTCGGTTCGCCAATCGAGGTAATCCCCGATGCACAACCGGATAACAGCGCGGCCATCGCCGCGCGCGCTGCCCGCAAAGCCTTAGCACGTGAAGAACAGCAGCGTGAAGAACGGGCGCAGCAGGAAACGCCAGCATCTGATGTTCCCTCTGCCGAGCTTGATGACCCACGCAAAGCGGCGGTAGCCGCCGCCCTTGCACGCGTTAAAGCGCGTAAGGCTGCACAGCAGTCTGAGGTAAGTACGGAAGAAGCGGCGACGCCTGCGGTTTCCAAGGTAGTGGCAGAACCGATCGCCATCGTGGAAGCACAAGAGCCAGACGATCCACGCAAGGCTGCCGTTGCCGCCGCTATCGCGCGAGTTAAAGCTCGTAAAGCCGCGCAGCAATCTGCAACAAACACGGATGAGCCGGTTTTATCGGCTGTCCCAAACGTGGTAGCAGAACCGATTGCCGTTGTTGAAGTACAAGAGCCAGACGATCCACGCAAGGCTGCCGTAGCTGCCGCTATCGCGCGTGTTAAGGCCCGTAAAGCCGCGCAGCAATCTGTAACAAATACGGAAGAACCGGTTTTATCGGCTCCCCCTGACGTGGTGGCAGAACCGATTGCCGTTGTTGAAGTACAAGAGCCGGAAGATCCACGCAAGGCTGCCGTGGCTGCCGCTATCGCGCGCGTTAAAGCTCGTAAAGCCGCGCAGGCATCGTCATATCAAGAGGAATAAATGGCTTTTAGAATTGCGAGTTCACCGTTTACACATAACCAGCAGCGCACACAGCGCATCATGCTATTGGTCATTCTGGCCTGTCTGCCGGGCATGCTGGCGCAGGTCTATTTCTTTGGTTACGGTAACCTGATTCAGGTTGGGCTGGCGTCCGCCACCGCGCTTATCGCAGAAGGCGTGACACTGTCACTGAGAAAGTTCGCCATACGCACCACGCTGGCTGATAATTCCGCCCTACTGACTGCCGTACTGCTCGGCATCAGTCTGCCACCGCTTGCGCCCTGGTGGATGGTGGTTATGGCAACCGTCTTCGCTATCATTATCGCCAAACAGCTGTATGGCGGTTTAGGGCAAAACCCGTTTAACCCCGCGATGATTGGCTATGTGGTGCTGCTGATCTCTTTCCCTGTCCAGATGACAAGCTGGCTGCCGCCCGCGCCGTTGCAAGCCATTCCCGTCGATTTCCATGATGCGTTAGTGATCATCTTTACCGGACACACGCCTGACGGGCACACCATGCAGCAGCTGATGCACAATGTTGATGGCGTCAGTCAAGCCACCCCGCTGGATACGTTTAAAACCAGCCTGCGCTCAGGACAAACGCCGCAGGACATTCTGCAACAGCCGATGTTTGCCCAATCGCTGTCCGGTATTGGCTGGCAGTGGGTGAATATCGGTTTTCTCATCGGCGGGCTGTTTTTGCTGATGCGCGGCACCATTCGCTGGCATATTCCGGTCAGTTTCCTGCTGTCGCTGATGTTCTGCGCCGCGCTAAGCTGGATCATTTCGCCGGAGAAATTCGCGCCACCGCTGCTACACCTGCTGTCGGGTGCCACTATGCTCGGCGCATTTTTCATCGCAACCGATCCCGTTACCGCGTCAACCACAAACCGGGGTCGTCTGATTTTCGGGGCGCTGATTGGGTTACTGGTCTGGCTGATTCGTACCTACGGTGGCTACCCGGACGGCGTCGCGTTTGCTGTTCTGCTGGCAAATATCACCGTACCGCTGATCGACTATTACACCAAGCCGCGCGCTTACGGCCACCATCGCTAAGGAGCATACCATGTTTACCACTATGCGCCGCCACGCGATGACACTGGCTCTGTTTGCGGCATTCACGACGGCCACCACGGCCATCGTGAACATGTTAACGGAACCCACAATTTCGCATCAGGCAATGCTGCAACAAAAGATGCTGTTGGATCAGGTTGTTCCCGCCGAGTTATACAATAGTGACATTCAGAAAGAGTGTTACGTTGTCACCAATCCGGCATTAGGGTCTTCAGCACCGCACCGCGTTTTCATCGCTCGTCAGAATGGTGAACCGGTCGCCGCCGCGCTGGAAAGTACCGCGCCGGATGGTTATTCTGGAGCGATTCGGCTGCTGGTTGGCGCCGATTTTCACGGTAAGGTACTCGGCGTCCGTGTCACCGAACACCACGAAACACCGGGGCTGGGTGATAAAATCGAAGTACGAATTTCTGATTGGATCACCCGATTCAGCGGACAAACGGTACAGGGCGAGCAAGATGCTCGCTGGGCAGTGAAAAAGGAAGGCGGAATGTTTGATCAATTTACCGGCGCGACCATTACGCCGCGCGCCGTTATTAATAGCGTAAAACGCAGCGCCCTTTACCTGCAAACGCTGCCATCACAAATCAACACGCTGTCCGTCTGTGGAGAGAACCAATGAGTCAAACCAAAGCGCTTTTCATTGAAGGGTTATGGAAAAACAACTCGGCACTGGTTCAATTGCTGGGTCTCTGCCCTCTACTGGCCGTGTCATCAACCGCAACTAACGCGTTGGGACTCGGGCTGGCAACCACGCTGGTTCTCACCTGTACCAATATGGCTGTATCCGCGTTACGCCGCTGGGTACCCGCGGAAATTCGTATTCCCATTTACGTCATGATCATCGCTTCGGTGGTCAGTACCGTGCAGATGTTGATCAACGCCTATGCCTACGGGTTATATCAGTCTTTGGGGATTTTTATTCCGCTGATCGTGACGAACTGTATCGTTATCGGTCGAGCAGAAGCCTTTGCCTCCAAGAATGCCGTTTTCCCTTCCGCCATTGACGGTCTGGCAATGGGGCTGGGAGCGACCAGCGCACTGGTGGTACTCGGTTCTTTACGTGAAATTCTGGGTAACGGCACGCTATTCGACGGCGCGGATTTGCTGCTGGGCAGTTGGGCTAAGGCTCTCCGCATTGAGGTTGTCCACCTTGATTCCCCTTTCCTGCTGGCGATGCTGCCACCGGGCGCGTTTATCGGTCTGGGACTGTTGCTGGCCGTGAAATATTTGATCGATGAGAAAATGAAACAACGCCGAGCCCGTGCTGCTGTTGCCGAAGGGAAAACGGCACCGGTGACGGGTGCCGTAGGGGAATCGCTGTGAACAAGGCCAAGCGGATTGAGATCTTAACGCGTTTACGCGACAACAATCCCCATCCGACGACTGAATTACATTTCAGTACGCCGTTTGAACTGCTCATCGCCGTACTGCTTTCCGCACAGGCAACCGATGTCAGCGTCAACAAAGCAACCGCAAAGCTCTACCCTGTTGCCAACACGCCGGAAGCCCTGCTTGAACTCGGTGTAGACGGCGTTAAAGGCTACATCAAGACGATTGGCCTGTTTAACAGCAAAGCGGAAAACGTCATTAAGACCTGCCGTTTGTTGCTGGAAAAGCATCAGGGGCAGGTTCCTGAAGATCGCGCCGCACTGGAAGCCTTACCCGGCGTAGGTCGAAAAACAGCAAACGTCGTTCTGAATACCGCATTTGGCTGGCCGACGATTGCCGTTGATACTCACATCTTTCGCGTCAGTAACCGGACAGGATTCGCACCGGGTAAAAATGTCGAACAGGTAGAAGAAAAACTGCTGAAAGTCGTTCCGGCAGAATTTAAAGTCGACTGCCATCACTGGTTAATCCTGCATGGTCGTTACACCTGTATTGCCCGTAAACCGCGCTGTGGCTCCTGCCTGATTGAAGATTTATGTGAATTTGGTGAAAAGGTCGACGCCTAGTCTGTTGTGGCCTGGAGCGCAGACCGTCCTTTCTCGATTATTCCACACGCCACCTTGTCTTTCGCTCTCTCATTATCAACGTGATCCGCGAGTTCTCTGCATTTTACTGCTCAGGCAACTCTGCTCTCTGGTGGTTTATTCGATACGTTGTAGCAGATTCCTCTATCAAAAAGTCTGTATAAAAGTACAAGTAACCACTATTTAAGGCTAATAAATTATTTTTAATAGAAAATTTAGTGATTGAATGTCACCTTCTGTAATTATGTCGTATTTTATTTTATCACATGCATTTGATGCATTTTTACACTCACTGTATATTTAGTAATATGCAAAAGATTAAACCGCACATTCATCCATAGCTAATGATATTGTCTTGATTTCAACAAAAATGCAGCTTATATCCCTTTTTGAAAAACAAAATATGACAAATCGATATAATCATTTGAAGCAAAAGCAAGTTATGAAATTAAACTCTGCATAACATTTAATTTCTGGTTTTATCCCGTCATAAAGACCACTTGTAACAAAACATGTCAAACGACTTGTCTATCCGTAAAATCACGTCAATATAACGCCGTTTCTCCTCCCCATAACTAGTCAAAAGAGGTTGCGGTTTCACTGCTTCACTCCTGCTCTTTTCTCGTTAAAAAACGAGATAGGTAAAATCAGAGGTCTTTGTGTCAACAGCAAACAACAACAGCGAATCCCCCGAAAGCGTCAGCATGAACGCCTTCAAACAGCCCAAAGCGTTTTATCTCATCTTTAGCATCGAACTGTGGGAACGTTTTGGTTACTACGGTCTGCAAGGCATTATGGCGGTTTATCTGGTCAAAATGCTGGGCATGTCCGAAACCGACTCCATTACCCTCTTCTCCTCATTCAGTGCGCTGGTATACGGTTTCGTCGCCATTGGCGGCTGGTTAGGCGACAAAGTCCTCGGCACCAAACGTGTGATCGTGCTGGGAGCCATCGTGCTGGCGATCGGTTACACCATGATTGCCTACTCAGGCCACAGCGTGACGTGGGTGTATATCGGTATGGCCACCATCGCCGTTGGTAACGGATTGTTTAAAGCTAACCCGTCGGCCCTGCTGTCTACCTGCTATGCGAAAGACGATCCGCGTCTGGATGGTGCCTTCACCATGTACTATATGGCGATAAATATCGGCTCCTTCTTTTCTATGCTGGCTACGCCGTGGCTTGCCGCACACTATGGCTGGAGCGTGGCCTTCTCTCTTAGCGTAGTTGGTATGATTCTGACGTTGATTAACTTTATGTTCTGCCGCAAGTGGGTCAACACACAAGGTTCTCAGCCAGATTTCCAACCGATTCATTTGCCAAAACTATTGAACTCGCTGATTGGTATTGCCGCTTTGATCGCGGTGTCCACTTGGTTGTTACACCATCAAAGTATCGCTCGCTGGATTTTGGCCTTAATCGCCATGGTCGTCGTCATTATTTTCATCAAAGAGATGTTTGCTGTTCAAGGCGCTGAACGGCGGAAAATGATCGTCGCGTTATTGCTAATGTTAGAAGCCGTAGTCTTCTTTGTGTTATATAGCCAAATGCCAACATCGCTGAACTTCTTTGCCATTCGCAACGTTGAGCATTCAATTTTAGGTTTTACTTTTGAGCCTGAGCAGTACCAGGCGCTCAACCCGTTCTGGATCATGGTAGCCAGCCCGCTTCTGGCTGCGATTTATAACAAAATGGGCGACCAATTGCCGATGGCGCACAAGTTTGCGGTTGGTATGGTGCTGTGCTCCGGCGCGTTTCTGGTGCTGCCGTGGGGTGCCAGCATGGCGAACGAACAGGGTATCGTGTCCGTCAACTGGCTGATCCTCTGCTACGGGCTACAAAGCATCGGTGAACTGATGATTTCCGGCCTGGGTCTGGCGATGGTCGCTCAACTGGTGCCACAGCGCCTGATGGGTTTTATCATGGGTGCCTGGTTCCTGACTACAGCCGGTGCTGCGATTATCGCAGGCTACGTTGCGAATATGATGGCCGTACCTGAGAACGTCGTAGACCCGCACGCGTCTCTTGAGATTTATAGCACTGTCTTCATGCAGATTGGCATTGTCACGGGCATCATCGCCGTTCTGATGCTGTTGACTGCACCGAAACTGACACGTATGACGCAGGATGTCGCCACTACGACAGCATCCGCCTGATGCACCTCATGCCGATGCGTATGTGAGGATCAGCGTTTGAATGATAAAAAGCCAGACATTGTCTGGCTTTTTTACGTTGGAGACCCGCCCTGAATGGCGTTTACTTCACTGGCAGCGTGACGTCCTTGAACATCGCTTCTATTTCATCATTTGAACGCAGCGCAACGGCAGTATCGACGACATCACGCGTTAAATGCGGCGCAAAACGCTGGATAAAGTCGTACATGTAGCTACGCAGGAACGTGCTGCGGCGGAAGCCGATTTTCGTTGTACTGTAGCTAAAAATACTGTTCGCGTTGATGGTCACCAGATCGGTTTCCGTCTGCGGATCGACCGCCATATTGGCAATCACCCCAACACCCAACCCTAAACGCACGTAGGTCTTAATCACATCGGCATCCGTTGCGGTAAAGACGATACGTGGTGTGAGGCCAGCGCGGTTAAACGCAGTATCCAGTTCGGAGCGCCCCGTAAAACCAAAGGTATAGGTGACGATAGGATAAGCGGCCAATTCTTCGATGGAAATATCGGTTTTGGACGCCAGCGGGTGATCCGGTTTTACTACCACCGCGCGATTCCAGTGGTAGCACGGCAGCATGATCAGATCGTCGTACAAATGCAGCGCTTCAGTCGCAATAGCAAAATCCGCCGATCCTTTCGCAACGGCCTCAGCAATCTGCGTCGGCGAGCCCTGATGCATATGCAGCGACACGCGAGGATAGCGATCGATGAAGCCTTTAATGACGCTTGGCAGCGCGTAGCGCGCCTGCGTATGCGTCGTCGCCACGTACAGCGACCCTTTATCGGGATAGGTATGTTCTCCGGCGACCGCTTTGATAGCATCGACTTTCGACAACACTTCACGTGCAATGCGGATGACTTCCTGTCCGGCTGGCGTCACCTGTGTCAGATGTTTTCCACTACGGGCAAAAATTTGAATGCCCAACTCATCCTCCAGCATGCGGACCTGTTTACTGATCCCCGGCTGGGAGGTGTACAACCCTTCTGCGGTAGAAGATACATTCAGGTTGTGATTAACAACTTCAACAATATAACGAAGCTGTTGTAGTTTCATAATTTATCCCATTCCCAATTGAAGTGTGCGCGTGGCATCTCACGACGTTCTGACGACGTTCCATTTTATTGACTTTGATTATACTCGTCATACTTCAAGCTGCTTGTGCGTTGGCCGCCCTTACTCACCCCTGTCACTTACTTATGTAAGCTCCTGAGGACTCGCGCAGTTGCCGCGTTACAAGGCCATAAATGGGCCTTGCCCTAACGGGCCAACGCATAGCGTTGTTCAAAACGCTAACGTTTTGTCACGCAACTCGAATTATTTAGGGTATACGCCTTAACCACCTGGCGCATATTTCCATCAATTAATGTCATTTAATCATAAAAACTATTTTTATATAACCATTTTTGCATGGCGATAGCGATAAAGAACGCGGTGCATGCGATTATCACCGAGGTAAACCGCATGATTCTCTATCACGGATCAACAATCCTCATGCTACCGCAGGACAATCTTCATGCATCTGTTTTATCTGGATATTTTCTGCGATCGAAAAAGCCAGCCTTGCGGCTGGCTTGATTTAGCGATGTCTTACACATAACCCAGTTATGTGCAGGGTAACTGAAAGAAGTTACTTCTTCCCTTCAACCCATTTGCCATCAATGTAAAACGCTGACCACCCCGTTGCCTTGCCGTCTTTCTCTGACGAGACATATTGCTGTTTAGTCTTACGGCTAAAGCGCACCTGCGTTTTGTTGCCATCGTTATCGGCCACAGGAGCATCAGCCAGATAGCGCAGTTTTTCCGGTAAACGATCTTTGAATCGCACCAGTTCTTCTACCAGCGGTGCCCGCGTTTCGCGAGATTTCGGGAACGTATTGGCCGCAAGGAAGACCCCCGCCGCGCCATCACGCAATACGAAATAGGCATCAGACTTCTCGCAAGGCAGCTCAGGCAACGGCACCGGATCTTCTTTCGGTGGCGCCACATCGCCATTACGCAGAATCTTACGCGTGTTGCTACATGTCTCGCTGGTGCACGCCATGTATTTACCGAAGCGTCCCATTTTGAGATGCATCTCGGAGCCACATTTCTCACACTCAACAATCGGGCCATCATAACCCTTGATGCGGAATTCACCGGCTTCGATTTCATATCCGTCACAGGCTGGGTTATTCCCGCAAACGTGCAGCTTGCGCTGATTATCAATCAGATAGCTGTCCATTGCCGTACCACATTTTTCACAGCGGCGGCGGGCACGCAACGCGTTGGTTTCGGCATCATCGCCTTCCAACACGTTCAGCACTTCAGCTTCAGGTATCAGGTTGATTGTGGTTTTACAGCGCTCTTTTGGCGGCAGTGCATAGCCGGAACAGCCCAAAAACACGCCGGTACTAGCAGTACGGATACCCATCTGACGAGAGCAGGTTGGGCAGTCAATGCTGGTTAACACCATCGCATTGGGGCGCATACCGCCTTCTTCAGGATCCTGTTCTGCCTTTTCCAACTGCTGGCTAAATTCGTTGAAGAACTCATCCAATACCGCTTTCCATTCCGCCTGATTATTAGCGACCTGATCAAGGCGGCTTTCCATCCGTGCGGTAAAATCGTAATTCATCAATTCGCGGAAATTTTCTTCCAGCCTATCGGTAACGATTTCACCCATTTTCTCGGCATAGAAACGGCGGTTCTCCACTCGAACATAGCCGCGATCCTGAATGGTGGAAATAATAGACGCGTAGGTAGACGGACGACCAATCCCACGTTTTTCCAGCTCTTTAACCAAAGAGGCATCGCTGTAGCGTGCCGGTGGTTTAGTGAAGTGTTGCCCTGGCAGCAGTTTTTGTAGCGACAGTACTTCGCCCACTGCCACGGTCGGCAACGTGCGATCTTCATCATTTTTACGCAACGCAGGCATGACTTTCGTCCAACCATCGAAACGCAGCGTACGACCTTTGGCACGCAGTTGATAATCGACCGCTTCCACGATTAGCGTGGTGGAATCATATTGCGCTGGTGTCATTTGGCAAGCGACGAACTGACGCCAGATCAGCTGATACAGTTTCTGCGCATCGGCTTCCATATCTTTCAGGCTGTCGGCCAGCACGCCAACATCGGAAGGACGAATCGCTTCGTGCGCTTCCTGCGAGTTTTCTTTGCTGCTGTAAAGGTTCGCTGATTCCGGCAGATAGCGCTTACCGAATTCTTCGCCAATATAGCCACGCACCATCGTCAAGGCATCCTGACTGAGGTTCGTCGAGTCGGTACGCATGTAGGTAATGTAGCCTGCTTCATACAGACGCTGCGCCATCATCATGGTCTTTTTCACGCCGAAGCCAAGGCGCGTACTGGCAGCCTGTTGCAGCGTGGAGGTGATGAACGGCGCGCCTGGCTTGCTGCTGGTCGGCTTATCTTCACGATCGGCAACCACATAGCGCGCGTTCTCAAGCAGACTAACCGCCGCATGCGTTTGTTCTTTATTAACCGGTTTAAACGGCTTGCTGTTATGGTGCGTCACCTGCATTTGCAGTTGAATATCGCTGCCTGCCAGCAAATCAGCGTGCAGTTCCCAATATTCTTCCGGCACGAACGCTTTAATTTCACGCTCGCGATCGACAATCAGGCGCACCGCAACCGACTGCACACGCCCAGCAGACAAGCCACGGGCAATTTTTTTCCACAGCAGCGGGGAAACCATATAACCCACCACGCGATCCATAAATCGACGCGCCTGCTGGGCATTCACGCGGTCAATATTCAACGTGTCTGGTTTTTCAAATGCCTGTTTAATGGCATTTTTCGTGATTTCGTTAAACACCACGCGGCTGAAACGCTGATCGTCACCACCAATGATTTCCCGCAGGTGCCAGGCAATGGCTTCCCCTTCGCGGTCAAGGTCGGTTGCGAGATAGATGTGGTCGGCATTTTCCGCCAGCGTTTTTAATTCGGAGACAACTTTCTCCTTACCCGGCAGTATTTCGTAGTTGGCTTTCCAGCCATGATAAGGGTCGACGCCCATACGATTAACTAGCGCGGATTTCTCATCCTTTTTGACTTTCTTTTTCGTTTTATCTTTAGTCGTTGAGTCCGCGCTCTTTTTACTGACTGAGCCACTCGTCGGCAAATCGCGCACATGACCGACGCTGGATTTCACCACGTAGTCATTGCCTAAATACTTATTGATCGTTTTGGCTTTTGCCGGGGACTCGACGATAACGAGAGCTTTACCCATATGTACTATTACCTGCTGAATTCTTCTGAAAATCAGATATTTTTCGGGGCATCCAGAGCGGATTCTACTGACTGCGCAAAATCCCACACTCTACCTGATAAATATTGCCACGCAACCTAATTAGCATGGAAACCCTGTTTTATCCGCTTCCTGCCACACTGAATATCGGCAGGTAAGCGCCTAAAATGTAGTCCATTTGCATCATAATCTACGCTTTACGCTGAAACCGTATCGCAGTACCCTTTCTCTTGGTGCGACTTTTGAAATAGCCGTATTGCATTTTGAAATCGCGGTGTTGATTTTAGGAATAACCTTGTTGATATAGTGCAACGCCCCCCTTTTCAAGGGTGAGTACAGGAGTAACAATCATGTCACCTGAACATCAGGTTAACGAAGAAAAGCGTCCTATTGACCGCCAGAGCTTATTAATTGAAGCCAATGACATCATTAAACATCACGATGATTATTTGCATGGCATGGTCGCTGATAGCGTAGAACAAAAAAACGGCGTGCTGGTTTTTCGCGGTGAATTTTTTCTCGATGAGAACGGAATACCGACCTTAAAAAGCACTGCGGTATTTAACATGTTCAAGCATCTTGCGCATGTTTTATCCGAAAAATACGACTTGATCGATTAAAAACGAATGCCCGCAAATTCGCGGGCATTTGATTGTGTACGGCTTAATGTTTTAGCAATTACAGCAGGGGCTTTGAACCACGTTGCCACCAGCGCAACATCAATCGTTCTGCGGTATCACCTGCACTGCCCGTCAGACGATCCAGCAGGCGTTTACGCCGCGTATAACGAACGCTTAATACTTCATGGTTGGCCATTTCAGCAATCAGCAGATCGTCACTGGTGCCGATAGCATCAACCAACCCCAGATCTTTCGCCTGAGTGCCAAACCAGTGCTCTCCCGTCGCCACCGAATCAATATCCAGAGAGGGGCGCATCTGCTGCACAAAATCCTTAAACAGCGTGTGCGTGACATTCAGATCTTCGCGGAATTTCTCACGGCCTTGTTCGGTGTTCTCACCAAACAGCGTCAGCGTACGTTTGAATTCACCCGCGGTGTGCAGCTCAACATCAATGTCTTTGTTTTTCAGCAAACGGTGGAAATTGGGGATTTGCGCCACGACGCCAATAGATCCTACAATCGCAAACGGTGCCGCTACGATGCGGTCAGCCACGCAGGCCATCATATATCCGCCGCTGGCAGCGACTTTATCCACCGAGACGGTCAACCGCACGCCGCCCTGACGCAGACGCTGTAACTGCGAGGCGGCCAATCCATAGCCGTGAACCACACCGCCGGGGCTTTCCAGACGCAGCAATACTTCATCTTTCGGTTTCGCTACGGCGAGTACGGCGGAGATCTCTTCACGCAGCGAACTGACTTCGCCCGCATCCATACTGCCGTTGAAATCGAGCACGTACAGGCACGGTTTGACACTTTTCTCTTCGCCGCGCTTGGCACGCTGTTTATCTTGCTTCGCGGTTTCTTTTTCTTTCTTCTTTTCTTGTTTAGATAACAGCTTACGCTCGGTGTCGCTCATACAGGCAGTCTGCATTTCGCGCTGCATTTCCTGATATTGTTCACCCAGATTCGTGACCTGCAACTCACCTTTATGTGGACGCTTACGCTGCGTCATCCCGAATGCTAGAACGACTAACGCACCAATAGCCACCACGATGGTGAGTACCTTAGCCAGGAATAAACCGTACAGAGAAAGTAATTCCACAAACACCGTCCTCATTGACTGCGTATTAATTAATGTTGGTTTATTCACCAACCATGGCGTTGACGTCGTGCGCCATTCCCTTCCTATAACCTAACTGATGGCACGCAATATGGCGATGTTATTCCTGCGGTTTTTACGTCTACTGCTGCTTTTTACAACAGCACGGGGATAAATAGAGGCAGTCTCATTGAAAACAGTCGATATTTGAGGCATAACACCCCCATTCACCCTGCCCGGATACGCTGTTATCTGACGTTCCGAGTGGCACGACCGACGCATCTCGCCGTGCCGTATTCTATATACCTGAAACGTGGCTGTTTTGCGCCACGGTAAGAGGAATTCATTGTGCACTACCAGCCTAAAATCGATTTACTGCAAAACCGTATCGTTCTGATCACCGGTGCTGGCGACGGCATTGGCCGGGAAGCCGCGCTGACCTACGCCCGCTACGGCGCACACGTCATCTTATTAGGGCGGACAGAAAGTAAACTTCAGTCGGTTAAACAGCAGATCGAGCAGGAACACGGTACGCCTGCGCACGTTGTGGTCTGCGATATGCTGGCCTTGTCTTCCGCGCAGTGCTTTCAACTGGCTGACGAACTGGCACAGGTTGTGCCGCACCTGGATGGGGTTCTCCACAACGCCGGATTACTCGGGGAAATCACCCCGATCACACAGCAAACGCCTGAGATCTGGCATCAGGTTATGCAGGTCAACGTCAATGCGACCTTTATGCTGACGCAGGCGCTGCTGCCGCTGTTATTGAAATCACCTTGCTCTTCTCTGGTTTTCACCAGTTCCAGCGTGGGCCGCGAAGGTCGTGCCGGCTGGGGAGCCTATTCCGTCTCCAAGTTCGCGACTGAAGGCCTGATGCAAGTGCTGGCCGAAGAGTATCGTTCACAAAATCTGCGGGTGAACTGTATTAATCCCGGCGGAACCCGTACAGGAATGCGTGCGTCAGCCTTCCCTAACGAAGATCCGATGAGACTGAAAACGCCGGCAGATATTATGCCGCTGTATCTCTATCTGATGGGCGATGACAGCCGCCGTAAGACGGGGATGAGTTTTGACGCACAGCCGAGCAGAAAAGCCGGTCCAGCCGAATAATAGAGAAGAGCACGCACGATGAGCGATGAACGCCACCAGCAACGTCAACAGCGCCTGAAAGAAAAGGTCGACGCCCGCATTGCCGCCGCGAATGAAACACGCGGTATTCTGATCGTCTTCACTGGTAACGGGAAAGGAAAAACCACGGCGGCTTTTGGCACCGTCACGCGAGCGATAGGCCACGGATTGCAAGCAGGCGTGATCCAGTTTATTAAAGGTGAATGGCCAAACGGCGAGAAGAATCTGCTGCAACAGCACGGCGTGGAATTTCAGGTCATGGCGACGGGCTTTACCTGGGATACGCAGAATCGCCAGACGGATACCGTCGCGGCACAACACGTCTGGCAGCATGGCAAACGCATGCTGGCCGATCCACAGCTCGACCTCGTCGTATTGGACGAACTGACGTATATGATTAGTTATGATTATTTAGCTTTAAGTGACGTTGTCACTGCATTAAGGCAGCGCCCTGCCGGGCAGACGGTCATTATTACTGGACGAGGTTGCCATCGTGACTTGCTTGAAATGGCAGATACTGTGACGGAAATGCGTCCGGTAAAACACGCGTTTGATAACGGGATTCAGGCACAGCAAGGCATTGACTGGTAGTCGCTAGTTTTTATTGCTGATAAGCAAAGCGAAATGAAAACGGGCAGCGAAAGCTGCCCGTAAAGATAACGATATTAACCGTTGCGCTTAGGTTTTGGCGAAGTGCGGCGTGCTGGAGCACTGTTGATCTGGCTGTGACGTTTTACCGCACGACGGATCTGGTTCGCCTTCACCCGGCGGCGTTCGCGCTCAACCGGCAGTTTCGATACCGTTTCTGCCGGAAGCTGCACTAATTCACGTAGATAGTTCAGTTGTTCCAGCGGCATTTCTGTCCAGCCACCGCGTGGAATGCCTTTCGGCAGCGTAATATCGCCGTAGCGCACGCGAATCAGGCGGCTAACCTGCACGCCAACCGCTTCCCACAGACGGCGAACTTCACGGTTGCGCCCTTCCGTCAGCGTCACGTTATACCACTGGTTCAGACCTTCACCGCCCTGATAGCGGATAGTCCGGAATGATGCCGGACCGTCTTCGAGCTGTACGCCTTTGCTCAGCTGTTTAATCTTTTCGTCGTCAACTTCACCGAAGACACGCACGGCGTATTCGCGCTCAACCTCGCGGCTGGGGTGCATCAGGCGATTGGCTAACTCACCGTCGGTCGTGAACAGCAGCAGGCCGGAGGTGTTTACGTCCAGACGCCCTACCGCAACCCAGCGAGAACCCTGAATTTTGGGCAGACGGTCAAATACCGTCGGGCGACCATCAGGATCGTTACGCGTGCACAGTTCACCTTCCGGTTTGTAATACACCAGCACACGGCACACGGTTTCTTCGGTTTCCTTAACGGTAACCACATGGCCATCAATACGGATTTTGGTGGCTTTCGTCACTTCGACGCGATCACCCAAAGTGGCAATCTTACCGTCAACGCTGACGCGTCCAGCCTGAATGATACCTTCAATTTCGCGGCGTGAGCCATGTCCGGCACGCGCCAGAACTTTTTGTAACTTTTCGCTCATTGAGCAACCTCTAGTGTCGCCTTCCCAGGCGTCGGGGGGAGTCATAACTGCTGATACAATTCAACAGGTTACGTAAAAATCGTTCATCGTATTCAATGCTGGCGCGATTATACCGATCTTCGCGCCATTTGTATTCCCATTGTTACAGCCCTGTCGCAGCGCTTATAGGAACGGCGTGACATCACCGGTGCCTTCACGGGCGACGCGCGGCACGGACTCGGTCAAGTCGATAACCGTCGTCGGCTGTTGACCCAGCGAACCACCGTGAATAATCAAGTCCACCTGTTTTCCCAATCTTTCCTGAATTTCTTCTGGATCGGATTCGGCGAAATCATTTCCCGGCAGCATCAGCGTTGTCGACATCAACGGTTCATTCAGCGCGGCCAGCAGCTCCAGTGCGATAGGATTGGACGGCACACGCAGGCCGATGGTTTTACGCTTTTCATTCATTAAGCGGCGAGGAACCTCTTTCGTCGCTTTCAGAATAAACGTGTAATTACCGGGCGTATTATTTTTAATCAACCGGAAAGCTGAGTTATCAACATGGGCATACGTCGACAGCTCGGACAGATCGCGACACATCAGCGTGAAGTTATGATCGCTACCCAGATCGCGAATCCGGCAAATGCGTTCCAGCGCGTTCTTTTCGCCCAACATACAGCCCAACGCGTAACCGGAATCCGTTGGATAAACAATCACCCCACCCTTATGCAAAAATTCCACCGACTGATTGATCAATCGCGGCTGCGGATTCTGTGGGTGAATATAGAAAAACTGGCTCATGACCCTACCTCATACATCTGACATTTCGCGGCGTTGTGCATTCCAACCCGCATCATCGTGCAATAGGATTATTATAGAACGTGTTGATGGTAAAAGATTGTTATTTCATGAGATAGCGATGCCATTACGCAATGATGCACCACTAGCCTACCAACACGGGATGGTGCCAGACTGGCTCGACATCGGCAGGAAGCCACAGCTTTCGGCCCAGCTCAATCCAGGCGCACGGCAGGTGGAAATCCGATCCTTGCGACGCCATCAGGTTGAAATCACGTGCATAGCGGCCCAACTGCGTACGCTCATCCGGTGCCTGTTGGCATTGCGCCACTTCCATTGCGATCCCGCCGTTTTCTGCAAACGTGGCTAACAGGCGCTTTAGCCATTTGGCCGTCAAATCGTAGCGCCCCGGATGCGCCAACACTGATACACCACCGGATTGATGAATCGCCTCTATCGCTTGCGGAATAGTGCACCACTGCGGTGGCACGTACCCAGTTTTGCCTTTCGCCAGATACTTTTTGAACACCTGATTCATATTCGCTGCGATGCCCAGCTCGATCAGGTAACGAGCAAAATGCGCTCGTGTAATCTGCCCTCCCGTCGCCAGACGCTGTGCGCCAGTCAGCGCATCGGGAATACGGTTTTTTTCCAGCCGAGCCGCAATCTGTTCCGCCCGACTCTGCCGACACTCTGCCTGCTGTTGCAGCAAACCCGTTAACGCTGGATGCGCAATATCCATGCCCAACCCGACAATATGGATCTCATGGTTTTCCCACAGCGTGGAGATCTCCACGCCGGGAATCAATCTCAGCGGCAGCCCTTGTTGTGCAATCGCCTGCTGCGCTTCGTCAAGCCCAGCAGTCGTGTCGTGATCGGTAATAGCCAGCACACTCACCCGCATGTCTACTGCCCGACTGACCAGTGCTGTCGGCGTTAAAAGGCCATCAGACGCTGTGGTATGGCTATGCAAATCATAAAGAGGGAATGGCGATATCGGTTGAGAATCTTCTGGCACAAGCCTATCCATTAACAAGAATAATGCGAAAGCCGCATGATGCCATTAATAGGAAGCAAATGGTAATGCCCGCCGTTTTTCCGAGTAATAAAATAATCATATTGAAGGTGTTGACATTTCACCGACGAACCAGTTAACTAGTACACAAGTTCGGTGCGCCAATATTGGTCCGTAATAAATATCGGTCCGTACCAAAAAATGTTCAGCAACAGATAGCGAGACGATGATAATGGCAACGCAGAAAATGATGAAGTATGGTTGGTGGCGCTCTTCCCTCTCGCGGGTGGACTAATCACGCATTGCTGTTATCACACATGCAGATATTCCCAGGCCCGCTTAACTAAGCGGGCTTTTTATTTGATGGGCACAACATTAGACGGGTAGTAAGAATGCAAACAACACAACCTAAACTGGAACTGCTGCGTACCGAGGCCGTTTATCGTAACGACCCCAGTGCCATCTTCCATCAGCTCTGCGGTGCCAGACCTGCAACGTTGCTGTTAGAGTCGGCTGAAATCGACAGCAAGGAAAACCTGAAAAGCCTGTTGATCGTAGATAGCGCGCTGCGCATCACCGCACTGGGCCAGCACGTTTCCATTCAGGCACTCACAGCAAACGGCGCCAGTCTTCTGCCACTTCTGGATACCGCGCTGCCAGTGGAGATTACCAATCAGCCGCGCCCGAATGGCCGTGAGCTCACTTTCCCGCAGGCAGACGCGATGCAGGACGAAGATGCTCGCCTGCGCTCGCTATCTGTGTTTGATGCCTTACGCCAGATTCTGACGCTGGTCACCTGCCCGACAGACGAGCGGGAAGCCATGTTCCTCGGCGGCCTGTTCGCCTACGATTTGGTCGCTGGTTTTGAAGAACTGCCAGCGCTGAGCCAGCAGCAGCGTTGCCCAGATTTTTGCTTCTATCTGGCAGAAACGCTGCTGGTGCTTGACCACCAAAAACGTGTGACCGCTCTGCAAGCCAGCCTGTTTACGCCGAACCAGAGCGAAAAGCAGCGTCTACAGCAGCGTCTGGAACAGCTGCAACTTCAGCTCACCCAGCCAGCGCCGGCGCTGCCGCGTCAGTCCATCGAAGACATGACGCTGAGCTGCAACCAGAGCGATGAGGCTTTCGGTGACGTCGTCAGCCAGATGCAAGAAGCCATCCGCATCGGTGAAATTTTTCAGGTTGTGCCATCACGTCGTTTCTCTCTGCCGTGTCCTTCACCGCTAGCTGCCTACCAAACGCTGAAGGATAGCAATCCCAGCCCTTACATGTTTTACATGCAGGATCAGGATTTCACGCTGTTCGGTGCCTCGCCGGAAAGCTCGCTGAAATACGATGCCGACAGCCGCCAAATCGAAATCTACCCCATTGCCGGTACCCGCCCGCGCGGTCGCCGTGCCGATGGCTCACTGGATCGCGATCTCGATAGCCGTATTGAGTTGGAAATGCGTACCGACCATAAAGAGCTGGCTGAGCATCTGATGCTGGTAGATTTAGCCCGTAACGATCTGGCTCGTATCTGTCAGCCAGGCAGCCGTTACGTTGCTGATCTGACTAAAGTTGACCGCTATTCCTTTGTGATGCATCTGGTCTCCCGCGTGGTGGGCACACTGCGTGAAGATTTAGATGTGCTGCACGCCTACCGCGCCTGCATGAATATGGGCACGCTGAGCGGCGCACCGAAAGTCCGGGCAATGCAGTTGATTGCCGAAAGTGAGAAAACCCGGCGCGGCAGCTACGGCGGCGCAGTCGGCTACTTCACCGCGCACGGCGATCTGGACACCTGCATCGTCATTCGTTCCGCCTATGTCGAAGACGGTATTGCCACCGTTCAGGCTGGTGCGGGCGTGGTTCTGGATTCTAACCCTCAGGCCGAAGCCGACGAGACACGTAATAAAGCCCGAGCCGTACTGCGAGCCATTGCCAGTGCGCACCATGCCAAGGAGGTTTTCTGATGGCTGACATCCTGCTGCTCGATAATATCGATTCATTCACCTACAACCTGGTGGATCAACTGCGTGCCAGCGGTCATCAGGTCGTGATTTACCGTAACCATCTGCCTGCTGATGTCATCATCGCGCGCTTACAGCAAATGGAAAAACCGATCCTGATGCTCTCCCCCGGCCCCGGCACGCCAGCCGAAGCGGGTTGTATGCCTGAGCTGCTGCAACGCTTACGCGGTCAGTTGCCGATTATCGGCATTTGCCTCGGCCATCAGGCCATCGTGGAAGCCTACGGTGGCCATGTCGGTCAGGCGGGTGAAATCCTGCACGGCAAAGCGTCTGCCATCGACCACGATGCCAGCGGTATGTTTAGCGGTTTACCGCATCCGTTGCCCGTTGCGCGCTACCACTCGTTGGTCGGCAGCAACATTCCGTCGACGCTGACCGTCAACGCACACTTCAACACGATGGTCATGGCCGTGCGCAACGATGCGGATCGTGTCTGCGGTTTTCAATTCCATCCTGAGTCGATTCTGACCACGCACGGCGCTCGACTGCTGGAACAAACGCTGGACTGGGCACTGGCTTAACGAGGGATACGATTATGCAATTGTCTTCTACACAACAGTCTTCTAAGACCCGGGAACCGTCTACAGCTCAGGATGTCATGACCATGCAACACATACTGGAAAAATTATACGGCGCGAACCCTATCAGCCGTCAGGAAAGTCAGGCGCTGTTTGGTGCCATTATTCGCGGTGAACTGGAAGCTAGCCAGTTAGCCGCGGCGTTGATTAGCATGAAAGTGCGTGGCGAGCATCCCGATGAAATCGCCGGCGCCGCCACGGCCTTGCTGGCCGATGCGCAGCCGTTCCCCCGCCCTGACTATTTATTTGCCGATATCGTCGGCACAGGCGGAGACGGCACCAACAGCATCAACATTTCGACGGCCAGTGCCTTCGTTGCTGCCAGCTGTGGACTGAAAATCGCCAAGCACGGCAACCGCAGCGTATCCAGCCGCTCCGGTTCCTCAGACTTGCTCTCCGCTTTCGGCATTAAGCTGGATATGAGCGCGCAGGATTCCCGTCAGGCGCTGGACGATCTGGGCGTGTGTTTCCTGTTTGCTCCGCAATACCATCTGGGCTTCCGTCATGCCATGCCAGTTCGTCAGCAGCTCAAAACGCGCACCGTCTTCAACGTGCTGGGGCCGTTGGTTAACCCCGCTCGCCCGCCACTGGCGCTGATTGGCGTGTATAGCCCCGAATTAGTTCGCCCTATCGCCGAAACGCTGAAGGTGCTGGGCTACCAACGTGCTGCCGTCGTACACGGCGGCGGGATGGATGAAGTCGCGCTTCATGCACCGACGCAGGTTGCTGAGTTGAACAATGGCGAGATCGAAACCTACGAACTGACGCACCGCGATTTCGGTCTGGATGCGTATCCGCTGTCGGCATTACAAGGCGGTACGCCAGAAGAAAATCGTGACATTCTCGCGTCACTGCTACAAGGTAAAGGTGAACGCGCGCACGCCGCGGCGGTTGCCGCCAACGTTGCGCTGCTCCTGAGATTATTCGGACAAGAAGATCTGCGCCAGAATGCGCAACAGGCGCTTGAAGTCATTCATAGTGGACAGGCTTATCAGCGCGTTATCGCCCTGTCTGCCAGAGGATAATGGAACCATGCAGGAAACCGTATTACATAAAATTGTGCGTGATAAAGCGCTCTGGGTTGCGGAACGAGAAAAAGCACAGCCGCTGGCCTCTTTTCAGCATGAGATCGTTCCCAGCCAGCGCGACTTTTATCAGGCGCTGAAACAAGATAAGCCCGCCTTTATTCTTGAATGCAAAAAGGCTTCACCGTCGAAGGGATTGATTCGCGATGATTTCGACCCGGTAGCGATTGCTCAGGTCTATAAAGGTTACGCGTCTGCTATTTCCGTTTTAACCGACGAGAAGTATTTTCAGGGCGATTTTGCCTTCCTGCCACAGGTTAGCGCGGCAGTACATCAGCCGGTGTTGTGCAAAGACTTTATTATTTCGCCCTACCAGATCTATCTGGCTCGCTACTATCAGGCTGATGCCATTCTGCTGATGTTGTCCGTGCTGGACGACGAGCAGTATCAGCAACTGGCCGAGGTAGCGCACAGCCTGAAGCTGGGCGTGTTAACAGAAGTCAGTAACGAAGAAGAGCTACTGCGGGCTATTCAGCTCGAAGCGCGCGTCGTCGGGATCAACAACCGCGACCTGCGCGATCTCTCCATTGACCTCAACCGTACTCGGACGCTCGCGCCGCGTCTGCCCGCAGGCGTCACCGTGATCAGTGAATCCGGAATCAACTGCCAGACGCAGATTCGTGAACTCAGCGCGTTTGCTCAGGGCTTCCTGATCGGCAGCTCACTGATGTCCGAGCCAGATCTGAACGACGCAGTACGCCGCGTTATTCTAGGTGAGAACGCTATTTTGGGAGAAAACAAGGTCTGCGGCCTGACGCGCGCCGCAGATGCACAGGCAGCTTATCAAGCGGGTGCGCTCTACGGCGGATTAATCTTCGTCGCCAGCTCCCCACGCTATGTTGACGCCAAACAAGCCACTGACGTTATGACAGGTGCCCCACTGCGCTATGTCGGTGTTTTCCGCAATGCGCCCGTCGAACACATCGTGGCTATCACAACGCAGTTAGGGTTAGCAGCCGTTCAACTGCACGGTGATGAAGATCAACAGACCATCGACCGGTTACGTCAGCAATTACCAGCGACCTGCCAGATTTGGAAAGCATTAAGCATCGCGGATGTGCTGCCAGAACGCAATTTTACCCACGTCGATCGCTACGTGTTTGACAACGGTCAGGGCGGCAGCGGTAAAACCTTTAATTGGTCGCTGCTGGCGAATCAGTCATTGGATAACGTGCTGTTGGCCGGTGGCCTGAATAGCGATAACTGCGCACTGGCGGCACAGCAAGGTTGCGCAGGACTGGATTTCAATTCCGGGGTCGAAAGCGAACCGGGAAAAAAAGACTCACATAAAATTGCTGCGGTTTTTGCGACATTACGTCAGCCCCAACACTAAAACAGACGGGAAAATTATGACATTACTCAACCCTTACTTCGGTGAATTCGGCGGACAATTTGTTCCGCAGATCCTCATCCCGGCGTTACGCCAGTTGGAAGAGGCTTTCGTCAGTGCACAGAAAGATCCTGAATTTCAGGCCGAATTTACCGATCTGCTGAAAAACTATGCGGGTCGCCCAACAGCGTTAACCTTGTGTAAAAATCTGACCGCTGGGACGAAAACCAAGCTGTACCTGAAACGTGAAGATTTACTGCACGGCGGTGCGCACAAAACCAATCAGGTGCTCGGACAGGCTCTACTGGCTAAGCGCATGGGTAAAAGCGAAATCATCGCCGAAACGGGTGCGGGCCAACACGGTGTCGCAACGGCGCTGGCTTGCGCCCTGCTTGGCCTGAAATGCCGCGTTTATATGGGTGCAAAAGACGTTGAGCGTCAGTCGCCGAACGTCTTCCGCATGCGTCTGATGGGTGCAGAAGTGATTCCGGTTCACAGCGGTTCCTCCACGCTGAAAGATGCCTGTAACGAAGCGCTGCGTGACTGGTCCGGCAGCTATGAAACGGCACACTATCTGCTGGGAACGGCCGCTGGCCCGCATCCTTACCCGACTATCGTGCGCGAGTTTCAACGCATGATTGGTGAGGAAACTAAAGCGCAGATTCTGGAAAAAGAAGGTCGCTTGCCGGATGCGGTACTCGCTTGCGTCGGTGGTGGCTCTAACGCGATTGGGATGTTCGCTGATTTCATCGATGATACTGACGTCCGTCTGATCGGCATTGAGCCTGGCGGCTTGGGCATTGAATCCGGGCAGCACGGCGCGCCGTTAAAACACGGTCGTCTCGGCATCTATTTCGGCATGAAGTCCCCGATGATGCAAACGTCTGACGGGCAAATTGAAGAATCCTATTCTATTTCTGCTGGACTGGATTTCCCGTCGGTAGGGCCGCAGCACGCCTATCTGAACAGCATCGGCCGCGCTGACTATGTCTCGATTACCGATGACGAAGCGTTGGATGCCTTCAAAGCGCTCTGCCGCGGTGAAGGGATTATTCCCGCGCTGGAATCTTCCCACGCGCTGGCACACGCCTTGAAGATGATTAAAACGGAACCGGAGAAAGAACAACTGCTGGTGGTAAACCTGTCCGGCCGTGGTGATAAAGACATCTTTACCGTGCACGATATTTTGAAAGATCGGGGAGAAATCTAATGGAACGCTATCAACAGTTATTTAACCGCCTGTCAGAGAAAAAGGAAGGTGCGTTCGTTCCGTTTGTTACACTGGGCGATCCCTCTCCCGGCCAATCCCTGAAAATTATCGACACGCTGATTGCCGCCGGAGCCGACGCGTTGGAGTTGGGCGTGCCCTTCTCTGACCCGTTAGCGGATGGCCCGACCATTCAGGACGCCAACCTGCGCGCCTTTGCCGCAGGCGTCACACCAGACCAATGCTTCGAAATGCTGGCGGCAATACGTCAAAAATACCCGGAAATCCCGATTGGCCTGCTGATGTATGCCAATCTGGTCTTCAGCAACGGTATTGATGAATTTTATCAGCGCTGCGCGCAGGTTGGCGTCGATTCGGTGTTAGTGGCGGATGTGCCGGTGGTGGAGTCTGCACCGTTCCGTACGGCTGCGCTGCGACACGGCATTGCCCCCATTTTTATCTGTCCGCCCAATGCTGACGATGAACTGCTGCGTGAGATCGCCTCTTATGGCCGTGGCTATACCTATTTAGTGTCACGTGCGGGCGTGACCGGGGCAGAAAAGCGCGCACAGCTGCCGCTGCATCATCTGGTTGCCAAGCTGAACACGTATCATGCCGCCCCGCCGCTGCAAGGATTTGGCATTTCCGATCCGGCTCAAGTGCGGGAAACGTTAGCCTCAGGCGCAGCGGGTGCTATTTCTGGCTCCGCGATCGTACGGATTATCGAAAAAAATCTGAACCAGCCTGATGTGATGCTGTCCGAGTTACACGCCTTTGTGAGTGAAATGAAAGCAGCTACGCGTTCATAACACGTTTCAGGCGCGCGATTTGTGCTTAACGCAAGCAATGTCGCGCGCCGAATAATGTTTCAAATTATTTCTCATTTAATTAAACATCAGTATCTTCAATTGTTATTTAATGTCCAATTCATTATAATTGTAAGCAATATTTTCAAATTGAAATAATTATTTAATTCCACATCAAAGAAATAAATCAAATAACCATTAATTTTTAAACCGCATAAATCCCACCAATAAAATACGAAGAAAATCACAGAAATGAGATCATTTTAAATTTTCTCTTTTTAACGATCTTGTTCACATTACTGTAAGAAATAATAAATAGAATGGAACCGCTGAACAAAAGTGGCAGCGCGTTTTTAAATAATAATTCTCTTTGACTTGGGATAATAAAATGAAAGTTAAAATATTGACGATGGTGGTAACCTCCTTAATCAGCTTAAGCTCCATGGCGGTGACGATTGACTATCGTCACGAAATGAAAGATACAGCAAAGAACGATCATAAAGATCGTCTGTTGATGTCCCACCGTTTTGACAACGGTTTTGGCCTGTCAATGGAAGCCAAGTGGGGTCAATCTGACAAAGACAATACGCCAAATAAACCCTATAACGAAACGGTCAGCACCGGTACCGAAGTCACCGCTAGCTACCTGTACAAATTCGATAAAACCTTTGGTGTGGAAGCTGGCTTAAATATGGTTTCCTCTTCAAAAGACAACAACTATCGTCCTTATATCAAAGGCACAGCCAACATCACAGATTCTCTGTACTATGGCCTGCGCTACCGTGCATCCTACCTGCGCAAAAGTGACAGCATTGGTACTTCAGCCCCTTCAGATATGAAAGGCTACACTATCACCAGTACATTGGGTTACAAACTGCCAGCGAATTTTGTCATTGAATACGAATTTGAATACGACAAGAAAACTAAATCCGGTTCTGTTGGCTACCTCGCTGACAACGAGAACTATGACATGACCCACGATGTTAAACTGGCTTATAAATTCGACAAAAACTGGACACCTTACGTTCAAGTCGGTAATGTTTCTGGTAGCAAAACTACTGACGAGCGTCAAACTCGCTACCGCGTTGGCGTACAATACAATTTCTAATGGCTAACACCATCTAGATAATTGCTGTAATAAAATAGCGTTCTCTTTATTGGTTTGTTATTTCCTGTCTATAAAAACGGCGAAGTTATTTACTTCGCCGTTTTTTATTCTTCAAGAAAAATTACGTTAGCAATCAGAAGCGGTAACCGACACCAAACATAAAGGCCCATGGATCAATCTTCGTATGGATACTTTGCTGATCGTTACCGGCTTTAAATTTCACATCCGTATCGATATCCATCCACCACACGGACATATTTACCAACCAATTTTTATCCAGGTTGTAATCCAAGCCCGCTTGTGCAGCAACACCCCAAGAATTCTTCAGGCTCAGATCGCTCAGCCCTGCGCCCTTCCCTGTATCATTAAATTTCTCATCGAAGAACATCGTGTAATTCAGGCCAACGCCCAAATAGGGACGTAATTTATCTTGAGCATCACCAAAATAATACTGCGCAACCAGTGAAGGCGGCAGGTGTTTCACTTCCGCAATCGTTCCGGTACCAGGTGTTCCGACTTTATGTTTGAACGGCGTGGCGGCGAGTAATTCAACGCCAATATTATCTGTCACCATGTAACTGAAGGTCAGGCCCAACTGCGTATTGTTGTTTACCTGAAATTCTCCCAACCCCAGCACATTGTCCGAACTTTCACTTGGATGCACAGTGGCCGTACCCGCCCGAACAATGAAATCCCCCGCTTCATGAGCCTGTGCCAATGCAGGCATAAGCGCCGCAGCCAACAACAGGAAAGATGTTTTTTTCATTACCCACTCCATTTATAGGGTTTAAATTACGAACGAATATACCCCTAAGTAGGTATTCTTGTTTTAAGCCAGATCACATCTTTTTAAAATTTTACGCCAAAATTGAACTGAATCATTTATCACTAACCCATTAAAAAACATGAAATTGATTTAGATCAAAAATAGCGCAAAGGCATAAAGTATACGGCCTATGGCAAGGAGAACCACTCTGGGTAACCATGCCATGCTGACTTCTTAGTGAAGGGAAAAGCAGCATTGCATCGTTGACGGGGTGCCACAGCGCGAATTAACAGGTTACAATCGGGAGTTAAGTTCTCTCTGTCGATTTATCTTTTTCAAGGAGCCTGCATGCCTATCACGGCTAACACGTTGTACCGTGACACAATGAATTTCACCCGCAACCAGTTCATCAGCATCTTAATGATGTCACTGTTGACGGCATTCATTACTGTCATACTGAATCATGCACTATCGCCTTCTGGAGACGAGTTACGGATTCTGAGCAGTTCCAGCAGCGATCTGTCATCTTCTGTCGAAGCTGGTTTGATGGATATGATTCAGCAGATGACACCGGCACAACAAACCGTGTTACTGAAAATGTCGGCAGCAGGCACCTTTGCTGCGTTAGTGGGCAATGCGCTGTTGACGGGCGGAGTTCTGATGCTGATCCAACTGGTTTCTGACGGACAGCGCACCAGTGCACTGCGAGCAATTGGCGCCGCTGCACCTTTTTTACTGCGTCTGCTTATCCTGATCCTGCTGTGCACCCTGCTCATCCAGCTTGGCATGATGCTTCTGGTCATTCCTGGCGTGCTGCTCGCTATTGCGCTGAGTTTGTCACCCGTCATTGTCGTTACGGAAAAAAGCGGGATTTTCAATGCCATTAAAGTGAGTACCAAACTGGCTTACGGTAACCTGCGTGCAACCGCGCCTGCCATCGTGATGTGGCTACTGGCTAAAATCGCTATTTTGCTGATTGTGTCGAAGTTACCGATTTCCTCACCGACCGTGCTCGGCGTGGTTCTGAACGGTTTGGGCAACCTGATCTCCGCGATCCTGCTCATTTATCTGTTCCGCCTTTATATGCTGCTGCGCGCTTAATTACTGCCCTTTGCTTATGCCACCGCTTTGGTGGCATAGGTTCCGCCAGATCTCCGTTCGCTATCTACCCAATCGTAATTTTCTGCAAATTATTACAATATCTTGGGAATGGTGTTCCACAATAAAGGATAATGGCATGAGCTATCGGATAACTCTCGCGGGTTATGACTACGACACTGTTGAGTGATGGATTGACATAATGAAGCAACTTCTTGATTTTATACCGTTGGTCGTTTTTTTTGCGGCCTATAAACTTTATGACATTTATATCGCATCGGGTGCACTGATTGCGGCAACGGCGCTGTCACTCGTGGTCACCTGGGTGATGTATCGTAAAATAGAGAAAATGACGCTGGTCACCTTTGCAATGGTCGTCGTGTTCGGTTCGTTAACGCTGGTGTTCCATAACGATCTGTTTATCAAATGGAAAGTCACCATCATCTACGCCTTATTCGCGATTGCCCTGCTGGTTAGCCAATTTGTGATGAAACAGACTCTGATTCAGAAGATGCTGGGTAAAGAGTTAACCTTGCCGCAGCCCGTTTGGGGGAAACTGAATTTCGCCTGGGCCATGTTCTTTCTGGTGTGTGGACTGGTTAACATCTATATTGCTTTCTGGTTACCGCAAAACGTTTGGGTTAATTTCAAAGTCTTTGGTCTGACCGGTGTGACGCTGCTGTTTACGCTGATTTGTGGCGTTTATATCTATCGTCACTTGCCTAACGATCAGGAAAAGTCAGAAGAAGAAAAAAGCGA
The DNA here is from genome assembly GCF_009931295.1 of Pectobacterium odoriferum. Classification (NCBI taxonomy): domain Bacteria; kingdom Pseudomonadati; phylum Pseudomonadota; class Gammaproteobacteria; order Enterobacterales; family Pectobacteriaceae; genus Pectobacterium; species Pectobacterium odoriferum. Next base: position 2,541,209 of record NZ_CP034938.1, read on the forward strand.
GCAACAGCAATAGCCAAAGCGAGATAGACACAATGAGCACACAAAACGTGTTACCACAGGGCGAACTGGTTCTCCGCACGCTGGCAATGCCAGCCGATACCAACGCGAACGGCGATATTTTTGGCGGTTGGCTGATGTCGCAAATGGACATCGGCGGCGCGATTTTGGCGAAAGAAATTGCCGAGGGACGTGTCGTTACCGTACGGGTTGATGGGATGTCGTTCTTAAAACCTGTCGCCGTCGGCGATGTGGTTTGTTGCTATGCGCGTTGCTTACGCACTGGCCGCAGTTCTATCAACGTCAACGTTGAAGTGTGGGTAAAGAAAGTCTCTTCTGAGCCAATTGGCCAGCGCTATCGGGCTACCGAAGCGTTATTCACCTACGTCGCAGTAGATGAAGAAGGTCATCCGCGCGAGCTGCCCGCAGGTAAAAGCAACTTCACACCAAGCGAGTGACATCGGGTAGCGTAAGCACTTAATTTGTGAACGGATATGTTTTTACCGGATATAAAGGCATAACGAAAACGGGGCGTCATCTGCAAAGATGACGCCCCGTCTCTTTTTCATATCAGCATGAATTATTCGACTGCCGCCCCGCCGTCAATTTTAAAGACGATGGTCACAACCAAATCTTTGCCCGGCTTACCGGCTTCATAACGCCATTTACGCATGGCCTGTTTGATATCGCGTTCGAACATATTACGCGGTTCGGCAGAAAGCACGCGCACGTTGTCAACACGTCCAGACTCATCCACATCAAACTGCATTTTTACCCGCCCTTCAACGCGCAGGGAAAACGCGCGCGCCGGATACTGAGGCTGTGCACGGCTCAACGGACGCGGCCCACTTGACTGCGTGCTTGCTGCGGGCGCAGGTGCCTGCTTCACCGGGGCATTATTCACATTGCGCGTTGGCTCTTCGCTGGTAAACGGAGAAGGCGGCTGTTTTTCAACGGTCGGTTCACGTTTAACCGGCTTCGGCTGCTCAACCTTCTTCACCGGCTTAGGTTCCGGTTTAGGTTTCGGCTTGGGCTTTGGTTCAGGTAATGGCATAGGAACCGGCTGCGGCAATGGCTCCGGTTCTGGAATCGGTTCCGGCTCAGGTTCAGGCTGCTTAACCGGCTCTGGCTCCGGGGCAGATTTAGCAGCAGGTGCCGCTTCATAGGCCGCTGGGTTCACCATCACAACGCTGATGGGCTTAGATTCCTGCGGTAATTCGATTGAATTATTAAATGATGCGTATAGCAATCCTGCAATCAGTGAACCGTGAAAACCGACTGAAAGTATGAATGGCCATGAGTAACGGCGGGTCAAAAAAAACTTTTTTTGCGGCATAGTCTGTCTTTATCCTCTTATGCCGCCCAAGTTTAAATGCAAATAGCAATCATATTCAATAACAACCCGTGGAATTGTTAAAAAAACCGAAGTCGTGGGGGATTACTCTGGTAAATCAACCTATTGTCCTCGCACTATTGTCTTCAAACAACATCACGTATGATGATAGAAACACGTTTCTCTTACCCGATAGCGTTTGACCGCTGGGTCTCAACCCCGGCCCCAAAACGAAAAAGGGTACCTTCCCACCTGTGAGGTCGCTATGCTCTACGTCATTTATGCTGAAGATAATGTTGATTCATTAGCAAAACGCCTGTCGGTCCGGCCGGACCATCTTGCCCGCTTACAGGCATTACGCGATCAGGGCCGACTGATTACTGCGGGCCCGTTACCTGCGATCGACAGCGACGATCCCGGTCAGGCTGGCTTTAGCGGCTCCGTGATTATCGCCGAATTCACATCGCTGGATGAGGCAACGGCATGGGCCAACGCCGACCCTTACATCACGGTAGGCGTCTATAAACACGTCAGCGTGAAGCCATTCAAGAAAGTGTTTTAAGGGTTCCCTTGATATAGGTCATGGCTACGCGAAAAAGCCATGACCCTTTTCGCCCTCGCCAAAAGCTGAAATATTTTAGTCATTTAACAGTGATAGTTTGACCGCTATTCATTTATAGAGGATCAACAATCATGTTAATGCCTGCGATTTTGCGAAACGGAGTTACTACGATCCGCCGCCGTCATCGCCTCAGTATTCTCTCCGGATTGTTATTGATCATTGGGTTGTTTTCTTTACTGCAATTGGTTTCCGTCGGCGTCATTTCGCAAACGATGACTCAGGTTCGGCAGGATATTTCCGCTAACGAGAGTCTTCGCCAGCAGCAAGCGTTAATGGATAAAGCGCGAATGGAAGTGATGAATGCCAGCGACAAACTTAACCGCGCGGGCATTTATTTGTTGGTAGACAAAGAAACCGGATCTGAAGGTAGCTGGCATAGCCTGATGGATGAGGCTGAAGTATCTCTCAAACAGGCACAAACGTATTACCAGCAACTGGAAACAACCACGACACCTGAAGCAGACACGACGGCTTTTGTGGATTTGAAAAAGAGCTATAGCCAGCTTTATTCAGGGCTCGTCGAGCTAGTCGAGGGAATAAAAACCACCAATCAGATCGATATTTTCTTTGCCGTTCCGGTACAGGCCTATCAAAGCGATTTTACCCAGAAGTATTCACACTATTTGCAAGACACCGATGCGTTGCAAAAACAGCATGGCCAACAATTTTTATCCTCTCTCGATAACGCAAAAACAATTTTCATTACGGTTCTGGGCCTCTTGTTGGTTATCGCCATCGCCGTGTGGATTGGCGTGAGTCGGATCATTATTCGTCCGCTGACGCACATCATCGCTCATTTAAAACTGATCGCCGCGGGCGACCTTTCGCATTCGGTCAGTACAAAGACGCGAGGTACACGCGAAGTTGAACAGCTCAATACCAGCGTGATCCAAATGCAGGAAGGTCTGGTGACCTTGGTCAATCAGGTTCGTCAGGGCGTTGACCACATGGTGACGCAGGTCGATCGGGTCGCGGCAGATAACCATCGGCTTTCCGAACAGGCGAAGCGCCAATCTCACGAGCTCAAAGCCACCACGGAGCACATTATTCAACTGAGCCAGCATCTTGAGCAAAATACCCAGCATACCCAACAGGCCAATTTGCATGCAGAAGACACCAGCAAGATCGCCGCTCAGGGTGAGACGATGATGAATGACGTCAAAGCGGCGATGTCAGATATTGCAGGCAGAACGCGTGAGATGACAGAAGCCATTGGGATGATTGAAAACGTGGCGTTTCAGACACATATTTTGTCGTTGAATGCCGCCATTGAAGCAGCTCGAGCTGGGACGATGGGACGAGGCTTTGCCGTTGTCGCGCGGGAAGTCGGCACGTTGGCTTCGCAAAGCAGCCATTCTGCACAAAATATTAATGTACTGATTCGTGATTCAGACAATAGCGTAACCGCAGGCACGCGGCTGGTGAACAAATTGAATGACAGCCTACAGAACATTATTCAGACAGCGAAAGGCACTGGCACGTTTTTGAGCGAAATCTCGGAAATATCGCACCAGCAGAACGAAAGCATTCATGAAGTCACCGCCCGACTCAGCACGCTGAACGATACCGTCAGAGAAAATGCGGGACAGGTTGAAGCCTCCGCACACACCTTTGCCTCACTGCTGGAGCAAACGGAACGCTTAAATACGTCGGTATCGCTGTTCATCCTGCCCTCAACAGAGGCTGAAGTTAATTTGATGATTGATCAGAGAGAAATGACACCGCGCATTCCGGCTATGGGATGAGCCGATGAGGGAATAAGCTCAGGGTGTGATAAAAAGTATGATAAAAAAATAGCGACCATACCTCGGGTCGCTATTTTCCTCACTGGCTTACCAGTCGTACGTTACCGCATAGAGCAATGCCCGTCGTTGCTGCTTTTGTTGCAAATAACGGGCAGAGCGAATATGACGATACGTACGTGATTGAGCCTCCAACCAGCGACTTCTTCTACGCTGGACCTGACGTAACATCCGCCAGCGACCCACTTCATTCCGACTGCGTTTCATTATGCGGCTCTTGTTAATTCACTCGCGCTGGGCATTATACCCCCCGATTGCGTGACGACAATCAGTGAATCACGCTCACCGCCATTCTCTTCTTAGCCAGCTACGCTATTTTATTCAGAGGAAAGGCATTTCCCCTTTTATAAATCTATGCGTACACTTTGTTAATTCTTTGCAGAAGGGAACTGTGCTGCTTTTATGTCGACATTTTATACCGTAATAAGTTGGTTACTGGTTTTTGGCTACTGGTTGCTGATCGCTGGTGTGACCTTGCGTATTCTGATGAAACGTCGGGCGGTGCCTTCTGCGATGGCCTGGCTGCTGGTGATTTATATTCTGCCACTTGTCGGTATTGTCGCTTATCTTTCGTTTGGCGAGCTCCATCTCGGCAAACGCCGAGCCGAACGCGCCAGCAAAATGTGGCCATCAACGGCAAAATGGCTACGCGAATTAAAAGAATATCGCCGTATTTTCGCAACGGAAAACAGTGAAGTCGCCAGCGCGTTATTTCAGCTGTGTGAAAGGCGACAAGGCGTTGGCGGAGTCAAAGGCAATCAGTTGCAGTTGATGACCACGTTTGATGACACCATTAAAGCGCTATTGCGTGATATTGAACTCGCACGCAGCAACATCGAAATGGTGTTCTACATCTGGCAACCCGGCGGCCTGGTTGAGCAAGTCTCCTCTTCTCTTATCGCCGCGGCACGACGCGGGGTGCACTGCCGCATTCTGCTGGACTCTGCCGGCAGCGTACAATTTTTCCGTCAGCATCACCCCGAGCTGATGCGCACCGCTGGGATTGAAGTGGTTGAAGCTCTGAAAGTGAACCTGTTCCGTGCGTTCCTCCGCCGCATGGACTTGCGGCAGCACCGTAAAATTATCCTCATCGATAACCGTATTGCCTATACCGGCAGCATGAATATGGTTGATCCCCGTTTTTTCAAACAAGATGCCGGCGTCGGGCAATGGATCGACCTGATGGCGCGTATTGAAGGCCCAGTGGCGACCACGCTGGGGATTATTTACTGCTGCGACTGGGAAATGGAGACGGGCAAGCGCCTGCTTCCGCCGCCGCCGGATGTTAACGTTATGCCGTTCGAACAGGAGAGCGGCCACACCATTCAGGTTATTGCTTCCGGCCCCGGTTATCCGGAAGAGATGATTCATCAGGCGCTGCTGACGTCCGTCTATTCGGCGCGTAAGCAGTTGATCATGACGACCCCCTACTTCGTGCCCAGCGACGATTTGCTGCACGCCATCTGCACCGCCGCACAGCGTGGTGTCGATGTCAGCATTATTGTTCCACACAAAAACGACTCGGTATTGGTCGGCTGGGCCAGTCGTGCGTTCTTCACAGAACTGCTGGCCGCTGGCGTAAAAATTTATCAATTCAAGGACGGACTGCTGCACACCAAAAGCGTACTGGTTGATGGACAGCTCAGCCTGGTTGGCACGGTGAATCTGGATATGCGCAGCCTGTGGCTGAATTTTGAAATTACGCTGGTGATTGACGATGCTGGATTCGGCAGCGATTTAGCCTGCGTACAGGAAGACTATATCGCCCGCTCACGTCTGTTAAACGCCACGCAGTGGCAAAATCGTCCTTACTGGCAACGCATCGTCGAGCGGCTGTTCTACTTTTTCAGCCCCCTGCTATAAATACGCGTTTTCCCGTGTTCTAATAAGGCTATTGGGAATTAACAGGAATTACGTTATGGATTTGAATAATCGCCTGACCGAAGACGAAGCATTGGAACAGGCCTACGATATCTTTTTAGAACTCGCGGCTGATAATCTCGATCCGGCCGATATTCTGCTGTTCAACCTGCAATTCGAAGAGCGCGGTGGCGCAGAGTTATTCGACCCTGCGGAAGACTGGGCCGAGCACGTTGATTTCGATCTGAACCCTGACTTTTTTGCCGAAGTCGTCATTGGGCTTGCCGAGAATGAAGGTGACGAGATCACGGATATTTTTGCCCGCGTGCTGATTTGTCGGGAAAAAGATCACAAACTTTGCCACATTTTGTGGAAAGAATAAGTTATCTCGCTTCAACGCAAGGCGTCTCCCGCAGGAGACGCCTTTTTTACATCAGTCACCGATAAACGGGTTACTGAACTTCCGCTTCCTGCGCCGGTAACAACGCCTGCGGATCGACCTTCAAACACGAAACCGCGTGCGTAAAGCTCCCTTCCAACAGTGGTCGGGTTTTCGAGCACTCAGGGCCGACAATCGGACAGCGGGTACAGAACACACAGCCCGATGGCGGATTGATTGGCGAAGGTAAATCCCCTTCCAGCAGCTGTATCTTCTTGTTCCGCTCCTGATCGGGATCGGGCGTCGGCACAGCGGACATCAGCGCGCGGGTATACGGGTGCTGCGGGTTTTTATAGACCTGATCGTACGTCCCCAGTTCTACCGCATGACCCAGATACATCACCAACACGCGATCGGAAATGTGCTTCACAACCGATAAGTCATGGGCGATAAAAATCAGCGACAAACGCATTTCACGCTGTAGCTGACGCAGCAGGTTAACCACCTGTGCCTGAATCGATACGTCCAGCGCGGAAACCGGCTCATCACAGATAATCAGCTTCGGTTCCAGAATCAGCGCGCGCGCGATGCCGATACGCTGACACTGCCCGCCAGAGAACTCATGCGGATAGCGGTTGATCAGGTTTGGCAGCAGCCCAACCTTCAGCATCATCGCTTTCACACGATCCTTTACCGCCTGTCGATCCAGCTCTGGGTGATAAACCTTTAACGGCTCGGCAATAATTTCACCAATGGTCATACGCGGATTCAGCGATGCCAGCGGATCCTGGAATATCATCTGAATGTCACTACGCGCGGCGCGCCACTCATCGGCGCTCATGCCCAGCAGGTCTTTCCCCAGCCAGGTGACTCGCCCATCCGTCGCTTTTACCAGACCGATAATGGCACGCGCCAGCGTAGACTTGCCGCAACCAGATTCACCCACCACGCCCAACGTTTCGCCTTCATATAAACGTAGCGTCACGCCATCAACGGCTTTCAGTTTTTTCGGCGGCTGCCAGAACCACTGCTTATCATCTCTGACGTCAAAGTGGACTTTCAGATCGTCCACTTCTAACAACACCTTTTTCTCGTCCGCGTTGTTCATACCACCTCCTCAATCGCTCTAAAGCAGGCGCGCAAGCGGCCATCACCAAAAGATTCCAGCGCCGGTGCGCTATGGCAGACATCCATTGAATACGGGCAGCGTGGTTGGAACGGACAGCCTTTCGGCAAGCGTAATAAGTTAGGCGGATTACCCGGAATGGTTGCCAGTACTTCATCTTCCGAATCCAGACGCGGCACGGCGTTGAGTAGGCCAACAGAGTACGGGTGGCTCGGATGATAAAAGACGTCGCGTGCAGCGCCGTATTCCATGGTGCGTCCGGCGTACATCACCAGCACTTTGTCACAAATACCAGCCACCACGCCCAGGTCATGGGTGATCATGATGATAGATGTATTAAACTCACGTTTCAGCTCGTTCAGCAGCGTCATAATCTGCGCCTGAACCGTCACATCCAGCGCTGTTGTCGGTTCATCGGCAATTAGCAGCTTTGGCCGACACAGCAGCGCCATTGCGATCATCACGCGCTGACGCATCCCACCGGAAAACTCATGCGGATACATCTTCATACGCTTACGCGCTTCCGGCATTTTGACCGCATCCAGCATTTTTACCGACTCTTCAAACGCTTCGCTTTTGCTCAGGCGTTTGTGCAACATCAACACTTCCATCAACTGTTCGCCGACGCGCATGTATGGGTTCAGCGAAGTCATCGGGTCCTGGAAGATCATACTGATTTCTTCAGCACGCAGCTTATTCAGCTGGCTTTCCGGCAAATTGAGAATCTCTTTGCCACGAAAACGCGCCGAGCCGCCAATACGGCCATTACGCGCTAGCAGCCCCATCAACGCAAACGCGGTTTGTGATTTACCGGAACCGGATTCACCCACAATCCCCAGCGTTTCACCGGCGTTGAGCGTGAAGTTCAGGTCGTTAACCGCCGTCACATCGCCATCCTGCGTTTTGAACGTTACCCGGAGATCCTGAACATGTAGCAGCGCGTCGTGCGCGCCAGTTAATTCAATCTTGCTCATGTCGATATTCCTCAGCGATCTTTCGGGTCGAGGGCATCACGCAGGCCATCGCCGATAAAGTTAAAACAAAACAGCGTGACAACCAGAAACGCCGCCGGATAGAACAGTAACCACGGCGACACTTCCATTGAGTTCGCACCATCATTCAGCAAGGCACCCCAGCTGCTTAACGGTTCCTGCGTTCCCAGCCCCAGGAAGCTCAGGAAGGATTCGAACAGGATCATGCTTGGCACCAGCAGAGAGGCATACACCACCACCACGCCCAGCACGTTAGGCACAACGTGGCGCAGCACGATACCGCGCGTGGAGACACCGGAAACCATCGCCGCTTCAATGAACTCTTTACGTTTCAGGCTCAGCGTCTGGCCGCGCACGATACGCGCCATATCCAGCCAGGACACCATGCCGATAGCCACGAAGATCAACAGCATGTTCTGCCCGAAGAACGTCACCAGCAGAATAACGAAGAACATGAACGGGAATGAGTTGAGGATTTCCAGCAGACGCATCATCACCGAATCCACTTTCCCGCCCAGATAACCCGACATCGCGCCATACAACGTTCCGACGATCACGGCAACCAGCGCCGCGGCTACACCAACCATCAGCGACACACGTCCACCGATGGCAACACGGACCAGCAGATCACGACCGGAGGAATCCGTACCAAAGTAGTGACCCGATGTCATATCCGGCGCGGCTGACATCATTCCCCAGTCGGTATCGGCGTAATCAAATGCCGACAGCATCGGCGCAAAAATCACAAACACGGTAATCACCGCTAAAACAAACAGACTGGCCAGCGCCGCACGGTTGTGGATAAAGCGCAGACGCGCATCCTGCCACAAACTGCGCCCTTCAATCTCAGCCTGCTCGGTGAAGTTCTCTAACGCTTCAACGTTTTTTCGATTCCAAAACATAACGCCCCCAATTAATAGCGAATTTTCGGATCGATAACAGCGTAGAGCACGTCAATGATCGCATTAAATAAAATGGTTAAGCCGCCGACCAGAATCGTCAGACTCAGTACCAGTGAATAGTCACGGTTCAGTGCACCGTTCACAAACAGTTGCCCAATGCCGGGTAAACCAAAAATGGTTTCAACAACCATCGAGCCGGTAATAATCCCCACAAACGCCGGCCCCATGTAGGAAAGCACGGGCAGTAGCGCAGGTTTTAACGCATGGCGCAGGACGATGCGGCGCATCGGTAGCCCTTTGGCGCGCGCGGTGCGGATAAAGTTAGAATGCAAAACCTCGATCATCGATCCTCGGGTAATACGCGCGATGCTGGCAATATAAGACAAAGACAGCGCCACCATCGGTAAAATCATATATTTGGGTGCCCCACCATTCCAGCCACCACCGGGTAGCCACCGCAGCGTAATAGCGAAAATCAGCACCAGCAACGGCGCGACGACAAAGCTGGGTATCACCACCCCCGTCATGGCAAAGCCCATCACGGTATAGTCCCATTTCGTATTCTGATTCAGCGCGGCGATCACACCGGCACTCACACCAAAAATAACCGCCAGAACGAATGCCGCAGCCCCGAGTTTTGCAGAAACAGGGAAAGACGTCGCGACCAGATCGTTCACGGAATAGTCTTTGTATTTAAAAGAAGGACCGAAATCACCCTGTACCAATTGCAGTAAGTAGTTACCGTACTGCGTCATGATAGGATCGTTCAGATGGTATTTGGCTTCAATATTCGCCATCACTTCCGGCGGTAAATTACGCTCACCGGTAAAAGGGCTGCCGGGTGCCAATCGCATCATGAAGAACGAGATGGTGATCAGGATAAATAGTGTTGGAATCGCCTCTAAACAGCGGCGAAGAATAAATTTTAACATTGCTCGTACCTATAAAAGGCTGGCAGCACAGCTGCGTGCGCCAGCCATTATTATTAGTGCTTGATGATATAAAGATCTTTCACGTAAACATTATCCTGCGGATCGTTGCCCGTTAATCCACCAACATAAGGTTTCACCAGTCGGGTATTCGCATAGTAATAGACCGGTATGGTGACAGCGTCTTTATCCAGTTGCGATTCCGCCTGCTGGTAAACCGCAGCGCGCTCCTCATCGGTTTTCACCTGCAAGGATTTCGCCACCAGTGCATCAAACTCTTTGCTCTTATAGTGCGAGGTGTTACTGCTGCTGTCGGACAGCATGCTGTTCAGGAAGGTTGAAGGTTCGTTATAGTCCGCACACCATCCGGCGCGTGCAACATCATAGGTTCCCTGATGACGGGTGCTGAGGAAAGTTTTCCATTCCTGGTTTTCCAGCTTAACGTCCACTCCGATATTCTGTTTCCAGATAGAAGCCGCTGCAATCGCCATCTTTTTATGCAGATCGGAGGTGTTGTACAGCAGGTTCAACGTCAGCGGTTTGTCTGCGGTATAACCCGCTTCTGCCAACAGTTTTTTCGCTTCTTCATTACGTTTCGCCTGTGACCAGGTGAACCACTCCGGTACTGACGCTTTCAGGCCATCGATATACGGAGGAACAAAGCCATAGGCAGGAATATCGCCCTGATTCTTCACCTTGTTGGTCAGAATATCCTGGCTCAGACCCAGACGCAGCGCGGTACGAACTCGTACATCGTTAAACGGCGGCTTCTGGTTGTTCACTTCGTAGTAGTAGGTACACAGGTACGGGTTAACCTTCACTTCATCTGGGATTTCTTTCTTCAGTTTTTGGAAGAGTTCGATCGGCAGGTTGTTGTACGTCATGTCAATTTCACCGCTGCGGTAGCGGTTAACGTCCGTCACTTCAGACGCGATCGGCAAATACGTCACTTGGTTAATCACGGTATGGGCGTTGTCCCAATATTGCGGGTTACGCTCCAGCACCATTTTTTCGTTCACAACCCAGCTTTTCAGCTTGTAAGCACCATTGCCGACCCAGTTTTGCGGCTGCGTCCATTTTTCACCGAATTTTTCAACAACGGCTTTATTGATTGGGGACATCGCAACGTAAACAGGCAGCTTATAGAAATAAGGCACCGCTTCGGACAGCGTAACCTCAAAGGTATGATCGTCGATCGCTTTTACGCCCAGCGTATCAGGGGATTTCTTGCCAGCGATGATGTCATCGATATTCAGCAGATGACCATATTGCAGATAGCTGGCGTAAGGTGATGCCGTCTTTGGATCGGCCAGACGCTGCCAGCTATAGACGAAATCGTGTGCGGTAACCGGCTCACCGTTGGACCATTTGGCATCTTTACGCAGGTGGAATGTCCACACTTTAAAATCTTTGTTATCCCAGCTTTCCGCTACGCCGGGACTGGTTTTGCCGTTAACGTCAGCAATAACCAACCCTTCCAGCAGATCGCGTGACACGTTGGATTCCGGCACACCTTCGATTTTATGCGGGTCGAGGGAAGAAACTTCAGCACCGTTGTTACGAACCAATTCCTGTTTTTCTGCTAACTGAACGCCTGCGGGAACGGTCGCGGCAAAGGCAGAAACAGCCATCGTGCTACTTAATGCCGCGATAATAGCGGCAGCTACTCTTTTTTTAGTTGTGATGTGTGTCATTATTTTCTCCTGTAATGTTGTCGTGTTAGTTATCCCAGCACGATTCCTGAATTAGAGCCCTGTGAGAAAACGATTAATCGATTCGACTCACACCCCATTCCCACAGAGCAAGAATGGGTAACCAGAGATTAAACACCAAATTAATCACTGTTCGCTCATTTCATTTGCATCAAACCGTAAACAGCCGCGGATTAATGCTTAATGATATAGAGATCCTTCACCCGTATATTATCCAAAGGATCCTTGCCGGTAATACCGCCGACATAAGGTTTTATCAGTCGGGTATTCGCGTAGTAATAGACCGGCACGATCGTCGCGTCTTTATCCAACTGCGATTCCGCCTGCTGATAAATCTCTGCGCGTTCATCGTCCGTTTTTGCCTGAACCGCCTGCGCCATCAGCTTGTCGAACGCCGCGCTCTTATAATGCGCTGTGTTGTTGCTACTGTCTGACAGCATGCTATTCAGGAACGATGTCGGTTCGTTATAGTCCGCACACCATCCGGCACGCGCAACGTCATAATTGCCTTGATGACGCGTGCTGAGATAAGTTTTCCATTCCTGATTTTCCAATTTCGCGTCAACGCCCAAATTCTGTTTCCAGACCGAGACCGCTGCAATCGCCAGCTTCTTATGCAGATCTGACGAGTTATAGAGCAAACTAAACGTCAGCGGTTTCTCTGCGGTATAGCCCGCTTCCGCCAGCAGTTTTTTCGCTTCTTCATTACGTTTCGCCTGTGGCCAGGTAAACCACTCTGGCGTATGCGCTTTCAAGCCGTCCGTAAACGGAGGAATATAACCATAGGCAGGAATATCGCCCTGATTTTTCACTTTATTGGTCAATATGTCTTGATCAAGCCCCATGCGCAGAGCCGTACGTACCCGTACATCGTTAAATGGCGGTTTCTGATTATTGATTTCGTAATAATACGTGCAGAGGTAGGGATTGATGTTAACTTCTTGCGGGATTTCTTTTTTCAGCTTCTGAAATAGCTCAATGGGCAATTTATTATTGGTGACATCAATTTCACCCGCACGGTAACGGTTAACATCCGTCACTTCAGAAGCAATAGGCAGATAGGTGACCTGATTAATCACGGTCTTGCCGTTATCCCAATATCGGGTATTACGCTCCAGCACAAGCCGCTCATTCACAACCCAGGATTTAAGACGGTAGGCGCCATTTCCTACCCAGTTTTCCGGCTGGGTCCATTTATCACCAAACTTCTCTACCGCCGCTTTATTTACCGGGGACAGGGATGAGTGATTCAGTAATTTATAAAAGTAAGGGATCGGCTCGCTTAATGTGACTTCCAGCGTATGGTCGTCGAGTGCTTTTACGCCCAACGTATCGGGAGATTTTTTGCTGGCAATAATGTCATCAATATTCAGCAGATGACCATATTGCAAATAGCTGGCGTAAGGAGAAACCGTTTTCGGATCGGCCAGACGCTGCCAGCTATAAACGAAATCTTGTGCGGTAACCGGCTCGCCATTCGACCATTTGGCATCTTTACGTAAATGGAATGTCCAGACTTTAAAATCGCTGCTTTCCCATCGCTCGGCCACGCCTGGAATCGGGTGTCCATCCGGATCGGAAATCACCAACCCTTCATATAAATCGCGCGCGACGTTGGATTCCGGAACACCTTCGATTTTATGTGGGTCCAGTGATGACACCTCAGCGCCATTGTTTCTCACCAGAACTTGCTCTTTCGCCAGTTCAACACCGGCAGGTACAGTAGCAGCCTGAACATTCACGCATGACGCCATCACTGCTGCGGCAATCATACTGGTAACAAAGCATCGTTTTGTTTTGCGAGTTTTCACTTTATAAACGCCCCTGTCTTGATACAGCGCCATACCGGACTCTATGCGTAAAAATCACCGTTACATAGAGCAGAAAAGATCGCCCATTATCCAAATAAATCATAAAATTAATTTATGGATGAATAACGAATAGCGGGTCGACACTCGAAGCTATCAAAAGCGGACACATTCGCCAATATTTTTACATTGATGTTGCTTAATTTTCTTTACTACAAATCGGTAAATATTTTACTTCAATCGTTATGACAATCATTAACCTCATGATAAACAATGTTTTTTCGATTCCCCTTCAAGTATTTTTTAAATATTCAGCAATTTATAAGCTTTGAACAAAAAAACATCGTAGTGGGTTTTATCATTTTCACAGCACAAAAATGATGACGTATGCTTACCTGTCCGCGTCATTATCTGACCATAATGTTATTATTTTAACAATTCCATTACTCACCTAGCACCACAATAGTTCCCTATTTCCCTGCTATAGGCTGTGCGTAAAATAACTAACTCGATTAAGATATAAGCACTGTTTATACGAGCACGTTTTATACGAACACGTCACTCCCATAATGTGAACCACAGCGAGCCTAGAATCCCTCCCACAACGCCCCACTTCAGTGCCTCTCTCTATCCCTTACCAATCCCTTTTAGGTAGAAAAGCCGCTGTTCCTGTCTGGTTAATGATAATCGTTATCAAAATCAACCTGCTGAATGGTGTCAGCTTAAAGAAAATTCGATATTGATCACAAAAAAGGCACCTATAAATAGGTATGCTCATCCCATACCGTTGTGAACACGTAAATCTTCTTAATTTTGATGTGATTTCAAAACAATACTTCAAAAATTTACGATATCGGCGGTTACAGTATTTTAAAAAGCAACAATCGCGCCACAACGTCGACTAACAAGCTCTTTGAGTCAATTAACGTGTGATAGGTAGGAAAGAATGGCCCAGTAACGGGAACGTACCCCGCTCGTTTATCTATACTGTTCTATCCGGCGAACAATTGACTGAAAGAGTTTAACATTTATCAGGAGAGCATTATGGCCGTAACCAACGTTGCTGAACTTAACGCATTGGTCGAAAGAGTGAAAAAGGCACAGCAGGAATTTGCCACTTACACTCAGGAACAAGTGGATAAAATCTTCCGCGCTGCCGCACTCGCTGCATCGGATGCCCGTATCCCGCTGGCAAAAATGGCGGTTGCCGAATCTGGCATGGGGATCGTGGAAGATAAAGTCATCAAAAACCACTTCGCTTCCGAGTACATTTATAATGCCTATCAAGATGAAAAAACCTGTGGCGTCCTCTCTACTGATGACACTTTCGGTACCATTACGATCGCTGAACCTATTGGTCTGATTTGCGGTATTGTTCCCACCACTAACCCCACGTCTACCGCGATTTTTAAAGCGTTGATCAGCCTGAAAACCCGTAACGGGATTATCTTCTCTCCTCATCCGCGTGCAAAAAATGCGACCAATAAAGCTGCTGACATTGTTCTGCAAGCAGCCATTGCGGCAGGCGCACCGAAAGATATCATCGGTTGGATCGATCAGCCTTCCGTCGAGCTGTCCAATCAGCTTATGCACCACCCAGATATCAATCTGATTCTGGCGACTGGCGGCCCAGGTATGGTGAAAGCCGCATACAGCTCCGGTAAACCGGCAATCGGCGTCGGCGCCGGTAACACGCCTGTTGTCGTTGACGAAACCGCAGATATCAAGCGTGCCGTTGCGTCTATTCTGATGTCGAAAACCTTCGATAACGGTGTAATTTGTGCGTCAGAACAGTCAGTCATCGTGGTGGACAGCGTCTATGATGCTGTGCGTGAACGTTTTGCCACCCACGGCGGTTACATGCTGAAAGGCAAAGAACTGCATGCCGTACAGGGTATTCTGCTGAAAAACGGTTCGCTGAACGCCGACATTGTGGGCCAGCCTGCATCGAAGATCGCAGAAATGGCGGGTATCACCGTCCCTGCAAACACCAAAGTGCTGATCGGTGAAGTGACGGCCGTCGATGAATCCGAACCGTTTGCCCATGAGAAACTGTCTCCAACGCTGGCGATGTACCGTGCGAAAGACTTCAATGACGCTGTCATTAAAGCGGAAAAACTGGTCGCAATGGGTGGCATCGGTCACACATCCTGCCTGTATACCGATCAGGACAATCAGCCAGAACGCGTGAATCATTTCGGTAATATGATGAAAACGGCGCGTATCCTGATTAACACCCCGGCTTCTCAGGGGGGGATCGGCGATCTCTACAACTTCAAACTCGCTCCGTCTCTGACGCTGGGCTGTGGCTCTTGGGGCGGAAACTCCATCTCCGAAAACGTCGGTCCGAAGCACTTGATCAACAAGAAAACGGTAGCCAAGCGAGCAGAGAATATGTTGTGGCATAAACTTCCTAAATCCATTTATTTCCGTCGCGGTTCACTGCCTATCGCCCTTGAAGAAGTCGCCTCCGATGGTGCAAAACGTGCATTTATCGTGACCGACCGCTTCCTGTTCAACAACGGCTATGTCGATCAGGTGACGTCTGTACTGAAACAGCACGGACTGGAAACCGAAGTGTTTTTCGAAGTTGAAGCTGACCCGACGCTAAGCATCGTGCGTAAAGGCGCGGAACAAATGCATTCCTTCAAACCGGATGTGATTATTGCGCTGGGCGGCGGCTCTCCGATGGATGCCGCGAAGATCATGTGGGTGATGTATGAGCACCCTACGACGCACTTCGAAGAGCTGGCACTGCGCTTTATGGATATCCGTAAACGTATCTACAAGTTCCCGAAAATGGGTGTCAAAGCCAAAATGGTGGCGATTACCACCACATCCGGTACCGGTTCTGAAGTCACACCGTTTGCCGTAGTGACTGACGATGCTACCGGACAGAAATATCCGTTGGCGGACTACGCGCTGACGCCAGATATGGCGATTGTTGATGCCAATTTGGTCATGAATATGCCGAAATCGCTGTGTGCGTTTGGCGGACTTGATGCCGTAACCCACTCACTGGAAGCCTATGTTTCTGTGCTGGCAAACGAATATTCAGATGGACAGGCGTTACAAGCGCTGAAACTCCTGAAGGAAAACTTGCCAGACAGCTACCGTGACGGCGCGAAAAACCCGGTTGCCCGTGAGCGTGTACATAACGCCGCAACAATTGCAGGTATCGCGTTTGCCAACGCCTTCCTCGGCGTCTGTCATTCCATGGCGCATAAGCTGGGCTCTGAATTCCATATTCCGCACGGCCTGGCTAATGCCCTGCTGATCTCAAACGTGATTCGCTATAACGCGAACGACAACCCGACCAAGCAGACGACGTTCAGCCAGTATGACCGTCCGCAGGCTCGCCGTCGTTATGCGGAAATAGCCGACCACCTGCGTTTGACTGCTCCAAGCGATCGTACCGCGCAGAAAATCGAGAAATTGCTGAACTGGCTGGAAGAAATGAAGACTGAGCTGGGGATCCCAACGTCCATTCGTGAAGCGGGCGTACAGGAAGCCGATTTCCTGGCTAAGGTCGATAAACTGTCAGAAGATGCGTTCGACGATCAGTGTACTGGCGCTAACCCGCGTTACCCGCTGATTTCCGAACTGAAACAAATTCTGCTGGATACTTACTATGGTCGTAAGTTCTCTGAAGAAGAAAAAACAGAAGCAGTTGAACCTGTAGCCAAGGCCGCTAAAACCAGCAAGAAAGCTGCACATTAATGTTCTGGCTGTTACCGCCTTAGCCTAAAGGCGGTTTATCTCTCAATGATGCCCAACCTCTTTAAGGTTGGGCATTTTTATTACTCGTACTCAGCATAGACACGTATCAATATGCCGTTTATTCATCGCCCCGCCTGTCGGATATTTAACCGCCTTACTCGCTTTCTTTACGGGTTAATCCCAGCGCAATTTTATAATGCTTACGGCATACGGAAACATAGCTCTCATTGCCGCCAATAACGACCTGTTCCCCTTCGTGGACGGCATTACCTTGTGCATCTAACCGCAATACGCAGTTAGCTTTACGCCCGCAATGGCAGACCGTTTTTAACTCGATCAGCTTATCTGCCCATGCTAATAAATAGTGACTCCCAGAAAACAAATCGCCACGAAAATCAGTACGCAACCCGTAGCACAATACCGGGATATCTAATTGGTCCACGACATCGGAAAGCTCACTCACCTGCTCGCGGGTTAAAAATTGACATTCGTCAATTAATACACAATCGACGGGCTGAGCGCGGTGTTCTTTCTCCAGCAATCCAAATAAGGATGTCTGCGGATTAAACAATAATGCCGGGGAAGAAAGGCCGATCCGTGAACTTACGACCCCCACGCCATGTCGATTATCTATTTCTGCCGTGAACACCAGCGTGCGCATCCCACGCTCCTGGTAGTTATATGACGACTGCAATAGTGCCGTCGATTTCCCTGCATTCATTGCAGAATAATAAAAATAAAGTTGAGCCACTCGGTCACTCCAAAAGGCAGGCTATATACTCGTAATACTTCAAGTTGCATGTGCGTTGGCTACGTTCACTCACCCGAATCACTTACCTATGTATGCTCATCGGGGTTCCTTCTCTTGCCGCCTGCCTGAAACTCGAATTATTTGGGGTATATGATCTTCGGGTCGTAAACACTTATTGTAACAACTCGTCTTCGCGCTGCGCAATGGCCTATTCTCCGACCACATTTTGTCCATCCACCCGCTAGCGGCGGCCTGTTATGATAAAGGATATAAACGTTCCTTATAACAACGGCACGGCATCAATAAGTCATTCTCTGCCTTTTGAGGGAGAAAAACGGCATACCAAATGTATTTTTTTGATAACAGAAAAGTATTTATATTTATGTAACATACGATGTGAGATCTGTTTTAAAAATGATGTTTTTTAACAAACTTACAAATTTGACTATTGCAGAAAGGAAAATAGCACTCTATTATCACACTACACGCCACCAATAATATTATTTGAGATTATCACAATGAGCGAAGCACTAAAGATTCTTAACAATATCCGTACTCTGCGTGCCCAGGCAAGAGAATGTACCTTGGATACTTTGGAAGAAATGCTGGAAAAACTGGAAGTCGTGGTTAATGAACGCCGCGAAGAAGATAGTCAGGTTCAGGCTGAAGTTGAAGAACGTGCGCGTAAATTGCAGCAATATCGCGATATGCTGATTGCAGACGGTATTGATCCTAACGAATTATTGCAGTCTTTAGGTTCGGTTAAGGTTGCAGGTAAAAGCAAGCGCGCTGCCCGCCCAGCAAAATATCAATACACTGACGAAAACGGCGAACTTAAAACCTGGACTGGCCAAGGTCGTACACCGGCAGTAATCAAGAAAGCGATCGAAGAGCAAGGTAAATCTTTAGATGATTTCCTGCTGTAATCGCTTATAAGTACTGAATACGAAAAAACCCCCGATAACTATCGGGGGTTTTTCTTTGGTAACGCATATTGCAAAGAAAAACAGATATGTCACCATTTTTGGCTGCTCTCTGTTTTTTGTAAACAGAGAGCAATCATTACATTCTGTTATTTTTCTTCGGCTTCAATCGTTTCCTGCAGCCACTGCGCAAATTCCTGGCCTAAACCATCATGGCGCAAACCATATTCAACGAATGCCTGCATATAGCCTAATTTATTACCACAGTCATGGCTCACACCTTTCAGGTGATACGCCTCTACTGTTTCTTTTTCCATCAACATTGCGATGGCATCGGTTAACTGAATTTCATTACCTGCGCCTGGCGGTGTTTTCTCCAGCAGAGACCAAATATCCGCAGAGAGTACATAACGGCCAACGACGGCTAAATTAGAGGGTGCTTCGGAAGCCTTAGGTTTTTCAACCACGCCCACCATTGGTACGCTATCCCCTGCTTTTAATTCCACGCCTTTGCAATCAACCACGCCATAGCTACTTACATTTTCAACAGGCTCAACCATAATCTGGCTATGGCCTGTGGTAGAAAAACGTTGCAACATTTCGCTCAGGTTATCTTTCTTCAGATCGGATTCGTATTCATCAATAATCACATCTGGCAGAATAACCGCGACAGGCTCATCCCCGACTAACGGGTGCGCGCACAATACGGCATGACCAAGCCCTTTGGCTAACCCTTGACGCACTTGCATAATGGTGACGTGCTTAGGACAGATAGATTGAATCTCTTCCAACAGCTGACGTTTAACGCGTTTTTCCAGGATGGCTTCCAGTTCAAAACTGGTATCGAAATGGTTTTCGATAGAATTCTTAGAAGAGTGTGTAACGAGAATAATTTCATTAATCCCTGCGGCGATACACTCATTAACAACATATTGGATCAGCGGTTTATCTACCAACGGCAGCATTTCTTTAGGAATGGCTTTGGTGGCAGGCAGCATACGCGTCCCTAATCCAGCAACCGGTATGACCGCTTTTTTTACTTTTTTATTCACAATAGACATAAACAGCCTCTTATATACCGTTCAAATAATGAACTTTATTTATCTAATCAAGATAACCGCAAGAGTATAACGACTTTAACAAGAGCACGCTTGTCCCAACGTTACCGTTCAATAAAAATAAGATAACTCCCTACATAGCAGGAAATAAAAAATAATACCGAAAGATGAGTATTACCTGAAACCCGCACCATCTCGCGCTATCAGACTATTCTGTCGTCAACATTAGTCGTAAACGGCCACCACCACCCCATATCTGGCATTGCCATGCTTCACACTGATAATTCAGTTGGTTGAGATAAGCGCCTTCAAGCGTTCCTAAAGGGACGCCGCTATTCAACGCTATCTGTTGCCCGTTAACGTTCAACGTTGCATTTAGCCCAGCGGAGATCAGTATCAGCTGTTTTAACTGCTGATGATAATACCCTACGAGTAAAGGAAAACGGCCATCCAGGCTCGCCTGCCGCAACAGTTGGTTTACCTGCTTTAATAACGTCGGCAGATACGGCAAACGGTGTTGTTGATCGGCCAAATGCTCCTGAAGCACCCCATTGAACAAGGTTCGAAGCAGTAACGCTGCCAGCGTCCCATTATTGTTGACGCCCTGAGTAACATCAAGGCAATAGAAGGCTAGCTCAGTCTCCGAAAGTGCCGCAATATCCAACACCAGCCCCGGTTGTTCCGCTGCCGTCAACTGACGATAGTTAATACGGCAACGAGCAAGCGTTTGCTGAACGGGCGGTTGTAGCTGGGCAAGCAGTTTGGTGACGGCTTCAGGAGATTGATTCAGGGAATCCATGTCCTGCATGAGTTGATCCATTTCATTCAGCTGTGAGGTGAACATATCAGGATATAGGCAGGACATCACAGCTTCACGCAAACGTCCATAGTCACGAATCGGTTTCAGCAACACATCTTGAACACCAAGCCGCAAGACTTTGGCAATGTCCGCCATCTGGCTGGTTGCAGAGATGATCAGTATTGGCGTGTCGTTGTCTTTCAAGCGCAGACGTTCAAGGAACTCGATTCCTCCCATCGTCGGCATACTCAGATCGCAAATCATTAAATCGGGTTGGTAATGTTCAAGAGTACTTAGCGCATCTAATCCGTTAACCGCTTCCTGAACTGAAGCCCCAAGAGAAGTCAGATAACCAGCGAGCACAGATCGAAAAACGGCCTCGTCATCAATGACTAAAATATGCTTACCCGCTAGTGGTTGTTCCATCAGTACCCCTTACTTCAAACACCGAATAATCACACCTGCTTTAGCGCCAAGGTGCCGAGTAGACGGCACACCCAGTCTTCTTCACTGCATGTGCTTTAACTACATGCAGCGCGTTTCACTATGCCTCTTTCGCGAGCGGCAACAATTCATCACGCATCTTTTCCACCGCCTTATAACCCGCCTCAATCGCCTCCTGCGCCCGATGAAAATCTAAGGTAGCAATCTGGTGGCAATGCGGTTGTAGCAGTACATCAGGCGGATCACCCGCCATCCGCGTCATCTTCAACCGATTTTCCAGAATTTGAATCGACGTACTCATTATCTCCATCGCCGTTGGCGAACTTTCCGCTTGCTGACGGCGGCCTCGCAGTAAGCGTTCCCGAATTTTGCTACGCCAATCTTGCGGAACATTCTCCACATCAATGTCTGACGCCGTCGGTTTGATCGACAGCAAATCCTGATGATTAAGGCTAGCGTCGTGCTGGAGATCAACCGCAATCACGATGTCGGCCCCCATTGCCCGCGCCAGAGAAACGGGAACAGGGTTAACCACCGCGCCATCCACCAGCCAGTAATCGTTAAATCGAACGGGGGATAGCAGGCCGGGCATACTGCAAGACGCCCGCATAGCCTGATGCAAGTCGCCTTCCGTCAGCCAGAGCTCACGCCCTGTACTGAGGTTGGTCGTCACTACGCCATATTTAATAGCACAGTCTTCAATCTGTGTTGTATGTAACAAATGCTTCACACTATTAAAAACACGATCGCCACGCAACAAACTGCCGCGCTGCCAGGAGAGATCCATCAGTCGAATCACGTCCCAGTAGCCAAACGCCCTCACCCAGCGATCCATTGAGGAGAGATTGTTTGTGGCATACGCCGCACCAACCAGCGCGCCGACAGAACAACCAGCCACAACATCAACCTCTATCCCCATTTCGGTTAACGCATTAAATACACCAATATGCGCCCATCCTTTCGCTGCCCCAGCTCCCAAGGCTATGCCAATTTTTTTCCGCTGCATGATTGATCCACCTGCCTTCATTTTAGCGCACATTGCTACACCTAGAGTTTCTTAGGTAACATATCGGCATCCTGCATAGTGATCTGTTTATTATCTATCAGTTTTTATCTTAAATTTTCTTCAGGAGACGTCGTGTCAGAATCTTGCCCCTGTTGCAGTGGGTTGCAGTATAACGCATGCTGCCACCCCTACCTTACGCATGCCGCAACAGCGGCTGAGCCCGCCATCTTAATGCGATCGCGCTATACCGCCTATGTCAAACACGATGTCGATTACCTTATCGCCACCTGGCATCCCGACATTCAGCCCGAGAAATGGCGCGAGTCCCTTGCAGAAAGCTGCCAAAATTCGCAGTGGCTCGGCCTTACTATACTGGCAACGTCTCCCGGAAAAACGCCCGATGAGGGCTATGTGGAATTCGCCGCACGTTATATATCTGAAAGCGACAACCAGCGGACAGAAGTGATGCGAGAGCGCTCACGCTTCCTTCGCCAGCAGGATCGCTGGTACTATATAGACGGCGTTCATTTGCAGACAGGCAGAAATGAACCTTGCCCGTGTGGTTCCGGCAAAAAATACAAAAAGTGTTGCGGACAATAGAACACAGGCAGTCGCCCACGCGGCCTTAGTGCTGCGTTACCATAAGATCGTTATTTTAGTTTTTGGACAGGATCCACACGCTCATGCAATCCCAAAATATACAAAGAAAAGTATTACGAACCATTTGCCCCGACGCAAAAGGGCTCATCGCGAAAATTACGAATATTTGTTATAAGCACGAACTGAATATCGTGCAAAACAATGAGTTTGTCGATCATCGCACTGGCCGCTTTTTCATGCGGACCGAGTTGGAAGGGATTTTCAACGACACCACGCTGTTAGCCGATCTGGATAGCGCGCTTCCCGAAGGATCTTCTCGCGAATTAACCGCAGCCGGCCGTCGTCGCATCGTCGTTCTGGTGACGAAAGAAGCCCACTGTTTGGGCGATTTGTTGATGAAAAGCGCCTACGGTGGTTTGGATGTCGAAATCTCTGCCGTCATCGGCAACCACGATACCTTGCAGACGCTGGTTGAGCGGTTTGATATTCCTTTCCATCTGGTCAGCCATGAAGGACTGACTCGCGAAGAGCACGATCAAAAGATGATCGCGCAGATCGACCAATACAAACCCGATTACGTCGTGCTGGCGAAATATATGCGAGTGCTGACACCGGCTTTTGTTCAGCACTACCCGAATCAGGTGATCAACATTCACCATTCGTTCTTACCCGCTTTTATCGGTGCTCGCCCGTACCATCAGGCTTATGAGCGCGGTGTAAAAATCATTGGCGCGACGGCACACTACGTCAACGATAATCTGGATGAAGGTCCGATCATCATGCAGGACGTTATTCACGTCGACCATACTTATTCGGGCGACGACATGATGCGTGCAGGCCGAGACGTTGAGAAAAATGTTCTGAGTCGTGCGCTGTACCGCGTGCTGGGACAGCGTGTTTTTGTCTACGGTAACCGCACCATTATTCTGTAATTGGTTGATCGGGCATCTTTTTGTATAAGGATGCGCCGAAGGGAATAAAAAAACGGCAACCGCATTTATTTTTGATATATACCGCTTTACAGGGGCGCATCATTTGATATGATGCGCCCCGCTTGAAGCGAAAGCGTCTTGCAGCAAGGCCAGTGGTGGGGTTCCCGAGCGGCCAAAGGGAGCAGACTGTAAATCTGCCGTCACAGACTTCGAAGGTTCGAATCCTTCCCCCACCACCATTTCAAAGCAACACTTCTGAATTAAATCCCAACGCCAAAGTGTCAGATTTCCATTAGGGGAAGGTGAGAGCCTTCGACCAAGGTTCGACAAAACCGGCACGGTTTTGAGCAACGCATAGCGTTATTTCCCCACTACCACTCGCACTAATAATCAGCGCAATAGTATGGAATGGGGAAAGATAGTATTACGCCTTCCCTTTCCAGCGTCCAGGAACATAAGAGAACACGGGGAGTTGCCACGACCAACGAATGGCTGCCAGACGCACGGCCAAACCAATGCTGAATGACGCCAGCAGGTTAATGTCGTGATTAACGTTAAGCGATTTTAACCCAAGATAAAGAAGTGCAACCAAAAGCGAGACGCTGGCGTACAGCTCTTTTTTCAGTACCATTGGCGTACGGTTACAGAAAATATCACGCAATATTCCACCGAAAATCCCGGTTACGATACCTGCCATAACCACCACCGTCGTTGAATAATTCAGTTGCAGTGCGACGTTACAGCCAATGACCGTAAAGGCAATCAGTCCCATTGCATCCAGCACCAGAAAGAGTCGGTGCAAATGGTGCATGAAGCGCGCAATGATAATCGTGAAAAGACCCGCACCGATGGTGAGGTAGATATAGCCGGGATGCTGCGTCCAGCCGATGGGATAATTACCGAGGAGAATATCGCGAACGGTGCCACCGCCAAGCGCGGTGATGAAGGCAATCATGCCTACGCCAAAAATATCCATATTACGACGCCCGGCAGCCAGCGCCCCGGACATCCCCTCTGCCGTAATCGCGATCAGATAGATGTAAGTCAGCACACAAGTTATCCTGTGAAATGTGCCACTCCCTCTGTCCGCTTTACCTGAGAGTTTACGCAGCAGTGCTGCTTGCCCCTTCGGTGGGTTGCATTGCAACCTCTCTCCAGTTGGCTTCAATGGAATTCGCAGTTAGGGTAGCCTGAGCGATTATGGGAGTTTGCGCCTTCGGCGGAGCGTCATTTTATACCCTAAATAATGACGGGTATGCGCCCTCTCTCCTGCGAGGAGCGGAGTATAGCGGTCGACAAGCCTCATGTTCAACTGAATATAAGTGAATCTTATTTTTAACGATTCTCATCTGCGCCAACCGTCTCTGAAGCCACGGCAACAAGCCCAGTAGCCCCATTCGAAAGCGTAGCCTCGCCGTGACGCCATGCCCCATTTTCTGCTACCATCTGGTCACATTTTTTAGCGAATGGCAGCGAACATGAAAGTTGTATCTTTTAATATCAATGGCCTGCGGGCGCGCCCTCATCAGTTGGCCGCCATTATCGAACAACACCAGCCGGATGTGATCGGGCTACAGGAAACGAAAGTCCACGATGACATGTTTCCGTTAGAGGATGTCAGCCAGTACGGCTACCACGTTTATTACCACGGACAAAAAGGTCACTACGGCGTCGCACTGCTGTGTAAAGAGCAGCCCATTGCGGTTCGTCGCGGTTTCCCAACGGATGAAGACGATGCACAGCGCCGGATCATCATGGCAGATTTTGCCACCGAGCACGGCACACTCACCGTCGTTAACGGCTATTTTCCGCAGGGAGAAAGCCGCGACCACCCGGTGAAATTCCCCGCCAAGACGCGCTTTTATCAGGATCTGCAAACCTATCTGGAACAGCACCATAGCGCGACACAACCGCTGATTGTGATGGGTGATGTCAATATCAGCCCCACCGATCTGGATATCGGGATCGGTGAAGAGAACCGTAAGCGCTGGCTCCGCACCGGTAAATGTTCTTTCCTGCCGGAAGAGCGTGAATGGATGGCGCGTTTGCAAGACTGGGGGCTTATCGACACCTTCCGTGCCGCTAACCCAGAGAGCAACGATCGTTTTTCGTGGTTTGACTACCGTTCTTCCGGGTTCGATGACAACCGTGGCCTGCGTATTGACCTGATTCTTGCCAGTACCTTTCTGGCCGAGCGCTGCGTCGCCACCGGCATTGATTACGATATTCGAGGAATGGAAAAACCGTCCGACCATGCCCCGATCTGGGCGCAGTTTTCGTTGTAGGCGTTTTCGTTGTAGAAACTTTCGTTGCAGAGATAATACGCGGTGAAAATAACATCACCGCTGTGCATCCAAGCCACAGCGGTGATTAAAATTCGCAGGAGTATACCCGTCATACTTCAAGTTGCATGTACGTTGGCTTCATTCAGTCACCCGAATCACTTACTTGAGTAAGCTCATCGGGGTTCCCTCACTTGCCGCGTTACAAGGCTTATAAATAAGCCTCGCCCTAACGGGCCAACGCCTTGCGTTGTTCAAACGTTTACGTTTGTCCTGAAACTCGAATTATTTAGGGTATATTAAGCGTCGGGCTTTTTAACCCACCGTTATTACTTAACCAACTGCCATATAAGGTTATTCGTTCCCAACGTTTGCTTGTCCCGTACGCATTGCAGAATCACACCTTCGACCTTTACCACCGCGCCTTCAGAATAATTCCGATTTTCATACACGCAGCAACGCAGGCAGTTGTTATTTTGCTCACGCACCGCCGTCCCAGCCCCCCACACTTCCGGTGGAACGGGAACAACAATATCTGTTCCGCCACGATTAGCCTGCGCCAGCGCGGGCAGCACTAGCATCACACTGGCGACACACAAAGACACTAACGATTTCATTGCTCCTGCTCCTTCGCTTTTTTAGCCTGAGGCTTGCGCCGTTTTGAGGCTCCCGACGGCGGTGCAGAAAGCCCTTTGAACGCCCTCACCGCACCGTTTTGTTTCGCTTGCTGAATCAACTCCTGCAAGGAGTTCGTCAGCGGTTGCATAAAATCCTGATAGCGACATTTTTTCTCGCTAATTTGCGTCAACGTGGCTTCCCAATGAGCGGTCATGTCAGGATGCGCCGCGCTCGCAGGCAGTGAGTGAATCAACGCCCGCCCCGCTTCACTCGCGTGAATATAGCGGGCTTTCTTAAATAGAAATGTCCGTTTAAACAATAACTCGATGATACCCGCACGCGTCGCCTCGGTTCCTAATCCATCGGTCGCCCGCAGGATTTTCTTCAGTTCTTTGTCCTGCACAAAACGTGCGATACCCGTCATCGCCGATAACAATGTGGCATCGGTAAACGGCCGCGGCGGTTGTGTTTGGCGCTCAACGACCTCACCACGTTCACACAGTAATTCATCACCTTTTGCCACTACGGGCAACGGCATGCCTTCGTTTTCTTCGTCCCGCTCTTTGCCGCCTAACAACGTGCGCCACCCTGCTTCGGCCAGAAATCGCGCTTTGGCAATAAATTTACCACCCGCGATATCCAGTTCAATGACGCACTTGCGAAACACGGCGTCCGGGCAAAACTGCATGATGTACTGCCGCGCGACTAAACCATACACCTTGCGCTCATTCTCCGTCAGCGAGGCACTTGCACTGCGGGCGGTAGGAATAATCGCGTGGTGAGCATCGACCTTACCATCGTCCCAGCAGCGGTTACGCCGATCCACATCCATAACCGGCTGTGGCAACAGGTCTGGCTGATGTACGGAGATGGCATTCAAGACGGCATGACGCCCGGCAAAATGCTCCTCTGGCAAATAGCGACAGTCAGAACGCGGGTACGTAATCAGCTTATGGGTTTCATAGAGCTTCTGGCACACATCCAACACCTGCTGTGCGCTAAGCCCGAAACGCTTCGCGGCTTCGATCTGTAACGTCGACAGCGAATAAGGCAACGGCGCGGTTTCTGATTCCCGTTTATCATTATAGCTGGTGACAAACGCGGGCTGGCCTTCGATACGTTTGACAACATGTTCCGCCAGCGAACGATGCAATAAGCGTCCTTCTTCATCCTGATAAGGTTCACAGGATTCGCTGGGCTGCCATAGCGCGACAAAACGCTCATCGGCAGGCGTCACGATATGGGCTTTCACTTCAAAGTAATCTTTGGAAACGAAGTTTTCTATCTCTTCATCTCGCCGCACCACCAGCCCTAGCACTGGCGTTTGCACGCGACCAACTGACAGCACGCCGTCATAGCCCGCATTGCGCCCTAATATCGTATAGGCGCGGGTCATGTTAATGCCGTAGAGCCAGTCCGCTCGGGAGCGCGCCAGCGCCGACACACACAGGGGGATAAACTCCCTGTTTTCACGTAAACGAGAAACGGCACGCTCTACCGCCTGCGGGTTAAGATCGTTCACCAGACAACGGCGTACCTGCTGGCGTTTTTCCTCCGGCAGGGAAAGGTATTCCAGCACCTCATCCACCAGCAGTTGTCCTTCACGATCGGGGTCTCCTGCGTGAATCACTTCGGTGGCGTCATTCAGGAGCTTTTTTATGGTGTTGAGCTGCTTACTGACCGAAGGTCGCGGCTGCAACAGCCATTTCTGGGGAATGATAGGTAGATCGGTGAGCGACCAGCGAGCATAGCGCGCATCATAAACATCCGGCTGCGCTTGCTCCAGCAGGTGCCCCACGCACCACGTCACAACATCATTCTGGCCGCAGGCAATAAAGCCATCGCCACGTCGATGCGGTTTGGGTAACACGTCTGCAATCGCCCGCGCAAGGCTGGGCTTTTCGGCAATAAAAAGTCGCATTATTCACCATCAAGCAGACTGGGCATTTCCCGCGTAACTCGCGGGAAAGCACGCTGTAAAACGGAGTGGAAATCGATATTATTCAAAAGATGACGATCAGAAGTAGTGAACAAACGCGTCGGTATCAAGCGGCGTGACCGTGGTCGAGGCTTTGAGTTGTGGTGTTCCCAGATAGAGGAAACCGACAATTTCATCCTGCTCACGGCAGTTGAACGCTTCGCGTACCAAAGCATTGTGCGTCCAGGCACCGCTACGCCAGATGCCGTTAAAGCCCTGCGCCAATGCCGCCATCTGCATGGACTGAACCGCACAGCCTGCGGAGACAATTTGCTCCCAAAGCGGGACTTTCGGGTTCTCTTCACAATGCG
This sequence comes from Pectobacterium odoriferum, assembly GCF_009931295.1. Classification (NCBI taxonomy): domain Bacteria; kingdom Pseudomonadati; phylum Pseudomonadota; class Gammaproteobacteria; order Enterobacterales; family Pectobacteriaceae; genus Pectobacterium; species Pectobacterium odoriferum. The sequence goes on from NZ_CP034938.1 coordinate 2,570,093, forward strand.
CGACAATGGTAATAATCAGCGGGGCGCGATAAGGCGCCTGACGCGCTTTATCAATACCAGCGTCGTCCAGCCCTTCCTGCTGCGCTGCACGGGTCAGTAGCGTACTAAAACGATCCAGACCGTCATTTTCGATCATAAAAAAACGCCACGGCTGCATCGCACCATGATCCGGCGCACGCATACCAGCGTGGATAATGTTATTCAATGCGTCCCCCGTCGGTGCGGGTGCGGTCAGGCGCGAGGCCGAACGACGATTCAATAGCAATTCAAGAGCATCCATCGCATATCTCCTGTCTGGCAATATAATTTCTGCGGTACAATTCAGTTCTACGGCAAGCGACTTCTACAGTAGAAATGACTGTACGGCAACGTTGCGCGCCACGTTAGCACAAGTAGAAGTTTTGTTACAAGATAACCCCTGACAGGGCGTGCTTCTGCGGCGATTTAATGCTGACTTTTTACTGTCCGCTCATTAGGATACTATCACTCCTTGTGCTTCATCACTTGCCAGTGGGCGAGTTGAAGGACGTAGGGCACACGCTGTTTACCCGTTCATGGAGATATCATGCGCACATTGTGGCGAATTTTTAGCGGATTTTTTAAGTGGACATGGCGTCTACTTAATTTTATCAGAGAATTTATTCTCAATATTTTCCTTATTGCTCTGATTTTAGTGGGTGTTGGGATCTACGCGCAGGTAAAAACGACGCCGGAAGCGGCCACGAAGGGTGCGCTGTTAGTCGATCTGACGGGCGTGGTCATTGATCAACCCACCGTTAACAACAAACTGCGTCAATTAGGACGCGAATTCTTCGGCGCATCGAACAATCGTCGCCAGGAGAACTCACTGTTTGATATCGTCGACAGTATTCGTCAGGCAAAGAGTGACGACAACATCACGGGAATGGTGCTGGATCTCAGCGACTTTACCGGTGCCGACCAGCCGTCTCTGCAATACATCGGTAAAGCGCTGCGCGAATTTCGCGATAGTGGCAAGCCTATTTATGCGGTCGGCAACAGCTACAACCAGTCTCAATACTATTTGGCCAGCTTTGCCAATACGGTGTCATTGACGCCACAAGGCAGTGTTGATCTGCACGGTTTTGCGACCAACAATCTCTATTTCAAATCCATGTTGGACAAGCTGAAAGTGACCACCAATATCTTCCGTGTGGGAACCTATAAGTCAGCCGTTGAGCCGTATCTGCGTGACGATATGTCACCTGCTGCACGCGATGCCGATGGCCGTTGGATCAACGCTCTGTGGCAACAGTATTTAAATACCGTTTCTGCTAACCGCCAGATTACGCCTCAGCAGCTTTTCCCGGGCGCAACCAGCATCATTGCAGGTTTGCAGGCCGTTCAGGGCGACACCGCACGCTATGCGCTGGATAACAAGCTGGTCGATGAAGTGGCATCACGTTCCGTGACCGAGCAATCGCTGGTTAAAGCGTTCGGCTGGAATAGCCAGAAGAACAATTTTAATTTCATCAGCATTTACGACTACACCATCAAACCGCCAGTACAAAACAACAACCAGATCGCGGTTGTGTTTGCCAGTGGGGCAATCATTGATGGCCCGGAAACGCCGGGAATGGTCGGCGGTGATACCACGGCGGCACAAATTCGGGCCGCCCGCCTCGATCCTAAAGTCAAAGCGCTGGTACTGCGCGTCAATAGCCCTGGCGGTAGCGTCACCGCGTCGGAGCTGATTCGCTCAGAACTGATGGCACTCCGTTTGGCGGGTAAACCGATCGTGGTATCCATGGGCGGTATGGCAGCATCGGGCGGTTACTGGATCTCGACGCCAGCGAACGCAATCATCTCCAGCGCCAGTACACTGACAGGTTCTATCGGTATTTTTGGCGTGATTACCACGTTCGAAGATTCGCTGGAAAGCCTTGGCGTCCACACGGATGGCGTTGCCACTTCCCCTCTGTCCGATCTGTCAATCACGAAATCGCTGCCGCCTGAATTCTCGCAGATGATGCAACTGAGTATCGAACGTGGTTATAAGAACTTCGTCGATATCGTTGCGCAGGCACGTAAGAAAACGCCAGAGCAAATCGATCAGATCGCGCAAGGCCACGTCTGGGTCGGTAGCGATGCGAAAGAAAATGGTCTGGTCGATCAGATTGGCGATTTTGATGACGCCGTGAAGAAAGCGGCCGAGTTGGCAAAACTGGGGCAATATCAGTTGAACTGGTATGCCGAACAGCCAGGCCTGCTCGACACGATGCTGAATCAGGTGAACGCCTCTGTTTACGCCCTGCTGCCCGTTGCCGTCCAGTCTATGCTGCCAGCACCGGTCGCCCAGTTGGCGGAAGTGGTGCGGTCACAGCCGGCCATCATGAATAACCTGAACGACCCGCAGAACCGATACGCATTTTGCCTCACCTGCGGAGAAGTCCGGTAGCGTTTACGTTGGTCGCTGTATGTACCCTAAATAATTCGAGTTGTGTGAAATAAGCCAACGCACAAACAACTTGAAGTATGACGGGCCTGGCCCGGTAATAGTCATTACTTATGATGATACTACCGGGCTGTTTTTCCCTCTATAATTCTCGGTTTAATCCTGACTCACACCACCATGCGAAAGAAATCCATTTATGTCGCCTATACGGGCGGCACCATCGGTATGCAGCGCTCCGCCAATGGCTATGTTCCGGTATCCGGTCATTTACAGCAGCAATTGGCAAAAATGCCGGAATTCCACCGCGAAGAAATGCCATCGTTCACGATTCATGAATATGACCCGCTAATCGATTCGTCTGACATGACGCCAGCGGATTGGCAATCCATCGCGGACGATATTCAAGACCACTACGATGATTACGACGGTTTCGTGATTCTGCATGGTACTGACACGATGGCGTTCACCGCATCTGCACTCTCGTTTATGCTGGAAAACCTTGCCAAGCCGGTTATCGTGACAGGGTCACAAATTCCGTTAGCAGAATTGCGTTCGGACGGCCAGACTAACCTGTTGAACGCGCTGTACGTTGCCGCTAATCATCCTATCAATGAAGTTGCCCTCTTCTTCAATAATAAACTGCTGCGCGGCAACCGCACTACCAAAGCCCATGCGGACGGTTTTGATGCCTTCGCCTCCCCCAACTATCCGCCGCTGCTGGAAGCCGGTATCCATATTCGTCGGCTGGCACCTACCGTGGAATGTAGCAACTGTCCGCCGCTCAAAGTGCATCACATTACGCCACAGCCTATCGGGGTGATTACGATTTATCCTGGTATTTCTGCCGATGTCATCAGCAATTTCCTCCGTCAGCCAGTAAAAGCACTTATCCTGCGCTCATACGGCGTTGGCAACGCGCCGCAAAGCTCTGGGCTACTGCACGAGTTACGTGAAGCCTCCGCTCGCGGCATTGTGGTCGTCAACCTGACGCAGTGCATTTCCGGACGCGTGAACATGGGCGGTTATGCGACGGGCAATGCGCTGGCGCATGCGGGCGTCATCAGTGGCTTTGATATGACTGTCGAAGCCGCCTTGACCAAGCTGCATTACTTATTGAGCCAGCAAGACTTAAGCGCCGATAAAATCCGCCAGTTGATGCAGCAGAACCTGCATGGGGAATTGAGCGATAAAGATTGAGTTAATCACGGAGTCGTCATGAAAAAAGCATTGCTATTAGTTGATCTGCAAAATGATTTTTGCCCCGGCGGCGCATTGGCCGTTAACGAAGGCGACCGCGTCATTGACGTTGCCAATCGTGCTATTGAGGCCTGCGTGGCCGCTGGCGTTACGGTAATTGCCAGTCAGGATTGGCATCCGGCTAATCACGGCAGCTTTGCGGTTAATGCGAATACTAAGGTCGGAGAACTCGGTGAATTAAACGGATGGCCGCAGATTTGGTGGCCAGTTCACTGTGTGCAGGGAACTGCCGGGGCTGATTTTCATCCCGCGCTGAATCAGTCTGCCATTCAGTGGATCGTACAAAAAGGGACACAGCCGGAGATCGATAGCTATAGCGCTTTTTTCGATAATGGGCATCGTGTTAAAACCGAATTGGATGCGTGGCTACACGCTAATCACATCACCCATTTGACGATTTTGGGGCTAGCGACAGATTATTGCGTCAAATTCAGCGTATTGGATGCCATTGCGCTGGGCTATCACACCGAAGTTCTGGTGGACGGCTGTCGTGGTGTTAATCTTTTGCCCGACGACAGCGAATCTGCGTTACGGGAAATGGCGCAACGTGGCGCGATACTGACGGATATGACGCAGTTTCTTACTACGTTGTCTTCTGCACGTTAGCGCGACTGACGACTGAAAATAGCGGCAGCCGTTGCGGCTGCCTGCTCACACGTTACGCGTTGGGTTTCAGCGTAATAATGGCGTCAGCGATGTTAAATTCGCGCTTCAGTTCCTGCTTGCTCTTCATCACAATTTCGCCATCAGTGCCAATCGTCATGTGCTCAGCCTCTTCGTTATGACGCGCCTGCCACATCATCACCATTTGCAGGCAGTTTTCTTTCTGTTCAGCCGTCAACGCGACACCATCTGGCCATTTGCCTAACTCCACCGCCGTGACTAACCGTTGGTAAATTTCTGGCGTCATGGCGTCGATCAGATCATTGAGTTCCATATCCGGTTTCTGCTCCGAGAAAGGTCAGATTTATTATTACTGAATTCCAGTTTATGTAGCGTTTCATTGTAGCTGAATCGTTTAAAGCTAAAACATTATCAGCCTGTCACTGCCACACCTATCGCGGACAGATTACCCGTCAACGCGTTCGCCATCAACGTCATCGATAAAACTCAGCGAAGCAGAATTCACGCAGTAGCGTTCTCCCGTGGTTTTCGGGCCATCAGGGAAAACGTGCCCCAGATGCGCATCACACTGCCCGCAGCGGATCTCGATGCGGCGCATATTGTGTGAATCATCTTCCAGATAGCGAATCGCCTCTGAGGATACGGGCTGATCGAAGCTCGGCCAGCCACAGCCGGAGTCGTATTTGCTGTCGGAATAAAACAGCGGAGCCTGGCAGCACAGGCAGTGATAAGCGCCAGTGCGCTTGTTATGCAGCAATTTGCCTGAAAACGCAGGCTCCGTACCGCGTTGCTGGGTGACATAGCGCTGCATCTCTGTCAATTCAGTGTTGTCGGACGGGGTATACGAAGCAGAGTCGTTAGTCATGGAAGTCTCACAGCGGGTATTATCAATTCAATTAATCATTGATTATAACAAAAAATTAACAACCTAACAGGCCGTTCTGGCCTAATATTAGGAATGTTATTAGCATGAATATTTAATTGTGATGCACGTCACATATTGGGATAACACAGGCTTTATATGATGCATTCCGCCCTCATATCAGTCTTAGATGTTACTTAGTTACAGGGTCGAGCGGTTTTCGCACAAAGTTTGGTCATAGGTTTGACTTACAGCAACTATTGACACGATTCCGCTTGACGCTCAGCAAGGTTTTTGTAATTTTACAACCAACCTTTTATTCACAAACCAATAGCTGGTGGAATATATGACTATCAAAGTAGGTATCAACGGTTTTGGCCGTATCGGCCGTATTGTTTTTCGCGCTGCGCAAGAGCGTTCTGACATCGAGATCGTTGCAATCAACGACCTGTTAGATGCTGAGTACATGGCGTATATGCTGAAGTACGACTCAACTCATGGTCGTTTCGACGGCACCGTTGAAGTTAAAGATGGCCACCTGGTTGTTAACGGCAAAACCATTCGTGTTACTGCAGAGCGCGATCCTGCAAACCTGAAGTGGAACGAAGTCAACGTGGACGTTGTTGCTGAAGCAACTGGCCTGTTCCTGACTGACGAAACTGCACGTAAACACATCGCTGCTGGTGCGAAGAAAGTCGTTCTGACTGGTCCATCTAAAGATGACACCCCGATGTTCGTTATGGGCGTAAACCACAAAACTTACGCAGGTCAGGAAATCGTTTCTAACGCATCTTGTACCACTAACTGCCTGGCACCGCTGGCAAAAGTTATCAACGACAACTTCGGTATCGTTGAAGCACTGATGACCACTGTTCACGCAACCACTGCAACGCAGAAAACGGTTGATGGCCCGTCTCACAAAGACTGGCGCGGCGGCCGTGGCGCAGCACAGAACATCATCCCATCTTCTACCGGTGCTGCTAAAGCAGTAGGTAAAGTGATTCCTGAGCTGAACGGCAAACTGACTGGTATGGCGTTCCGCGTTCCTACCCCGAACGTTTCTGTTGTTGACCTGACTGCACGTCTGGAAAAACCAGCGTCTTACAAAGAAATCTGTGCAGCAATCAAAGCCGCTTCTGAAGGCGAGCTGAAAGGCGTTCTGGGCTACACCGAAGACGAAGTGGTTTCTACCGATTTCAACGGTGAAAAACTGACTTCCGTATTCGATGCTAAAGCTGGTATCGCACTGAGCGATAACTTTGTGAAACTGGTTTCCTGGTACGACAACGAAACAGGTTACTCAAACAAAGTTCTGGATCTGATCGCTCACATCTCTAAATAAGCGTCAGCGATGATTCTGTGAAAAAAGGGCGACGTAATGTCGCCCTTTTTTATTGTTAATTGCAGATTTCTTTTTACCACGAAAAACAATCAAAAAAAGGCACTATCATGCATAACACAATTTTCTCACTCCCCGTCACTAAGCAAATTAGCGCAACCCTCAGCCAGCGTCAGCTGGATCAACTACCTATCATCGTCGTTGATCATCCAGAAGTGCGCGCAGCGGTCGCATTGCAAGGGGCGCACCTACTCAGCTGGCAGCCGACAAACGAAGAACCGGTGCTCTGGCTGAGCGACAATACGCCTTTTACTCATCACGTTGCGATTCGCGGCGGTGTCCCAATTTGTTTCCCTTGGTTTGGCCCTTTCGCCGATCCTAACCACGGATTTGCCCGTCTGCTGCCGTGGGAATTTACCGCTCACAGTGAAGATGAGCACGGCGTGCAGCTCACATTCACGCTGCGGGACAATGAAGAAACGCGTAAGAGCTGGCCGCATGAATTCACGCTCATCGCTCGTTTCAAGCTGGGCAAAGAGTGCGGTATTGAGCTGGAAGCACATGGCGATTACAGCATCACCAGCGCGCTGCACACCTATTTCAACATCGGCGACATCAGCGATATTCGCATTGCCGGTCTGGGTGAATCATTCATCGATAAAGTCGATCAGGGCAAGTTGGCTACGCAGCAAGGCGATTTGGTCTTTACCGACCGTACAGACCGTATTTATACCCAGCCGCAGGACACCAGCGTGGTACATGATGCGGTACTGAAACGCACTATCGAAGTACACCATATGCACCATAGCGATGTAGTGTCATGGAACCCCGGAGCAGAGCTGTCTCGTACGATTAGCGATATGCCCGATGAGGGATATAAAACGTTCGTGTGTGTAGAAACCGCGCGGATTAATCAACCGTTTGTCGCATCCGCCAAAGCGCCGGCTCGTTTGGCGACGGTTATCCGCATCAAGAAATAACCACGGCTATAACGTAGCTATACCCTAAATAATTCGAGTTGCGTGAAGGCGGCAACCGCACGAATCCCCAGGAGCTTACACAAGTAAGTGACTGGGGTGAGTAAGGACAAATCGGCTTAGCCGATTTGAACGCCGCTTGCGGCGGCTCTTCAGAGCGAGGCTCAGATATGAGCCGAGTATTGCCAACGCACATGCAACTTGAAGTATGACGGGTATATATGGGTGTATGGCGAAACCGCCATACACCTCTTCTGCAAATCCTTTCGCTTCCGCTACACCACATCCAAATGCTGTTTGCGCGTCGGCGGTGGAAAGGCCTGATCCAACTGCCCGAGATCATCCTCAGACAACACCACGTCCAGCGCTTTCGCATTTTCCTGCACATGCTTCACAGAACTGGCTTTTGGAATCGCGAGCACGCCCGGCTGGCGAATCACCCACGCCAGTAACAGTTGAGCAGGCGTGATGTTATGTTCACGCGCAATGCGGTTCACCACCGGATGCGAGAATAACCCCTCACGCAAGCGCCCTGCCTGTGCCAGCGGGCAATACGCCATCACGGGAAGTTGCTGTTGCTGACACCACGGCAACAAATCAAATTCAATACCGCGCGAGGCCAGATGGTAAAGCACCTGATTAGTCATGCAGTGCTGTCCGCCATTGAGCGACCACAGCTCCTGCATATCCTCAAAGTCGAGATTGGACACACCCCACTGGCCGATTTTTCCCGCCTGCTGCAATCGCTCCATTGCGGCGATCGTATCCACTAACGGAATGCCACCACGCCAGTGCAGCAGATACAGATCAATACGCTCGGTTTGCAGCCGCTTCAGGCTGCGTTCACATGCCTGTATCGCTTTTTCGCCTCCCGCATTGTGCGGGTACACTTTCGATACCAGATAAACGCTGTCACGACGGCCGCGTATTGCTTCGCCGACTACGTCCTCCGCCCTGCCTTCCGCATACATTTCGGCGGTATCAATCAGCGTTAATCCAAGGTCGATACCTGCTTGCAGCGCCGTCACTTCCTGAGCTTTCATACGGGCATCTTCGCCCATGAACCACGTTCCCTGACCGATTGCTGGTACGCGGGTGTTATCTGGAAAACGAATCGCTTTTGTCACGATCTCTCCTTGTTATACCGTCAAACCTAACATGGCATTCGGCGCACCATAAATGTGCAAATGGGGTGATATCACCCCATTATTGTACGGCAGATGCACTATGCTTACGAAGAGCATTAAAAGCGCTCATGAAAAGCATCAGAAGCGATAGCTGACGCCCGCGCTCATTAAGATGCTGTGGTTGCTATCAACAATCGGGCTGTCTTTCATTTCGTCAGACAGACGCGTGTAACGGCCCACGGCCCAAGCGCTCCAGCTTTGGTTAATCTGATAGCCTGCGCTCAGTTCAAGATACGGAGCCCAGCCATCGCCAGGGCTATATTGGTTAAAGCCGGAACGAGCAGATTCTTGTGCGCTAACGCCGTAGTAATACTGGTTCATGTTTTCACTGAACCAGGTGGCGCCGATACCCGGGGTGATGCTCAGATCGCCCATTGAGAAGCGGTAAAGATAGGCGGTATCCCACGCGAAGCCGTTGCTGTAATCCAGCGTATCCCCTGCCAACACGGTACGAATTTCACCCCAGTCGGCGGTATGACGATAAGCGGCACCCGCCATCAGCGTACCGCGGCGTTTGTCCAACTGCTTCATCCGCAGGTCGTCGCTATCTCCCGGCTTAAACCCTAAAGGCAGGTAGTACGCCGTTAAAGAGAAACGATTTGCGCCGTCATTCCACAGGTAGTATCCACCACCCAGCCCACGGAAATAAAAACTTTCACTTTCATAATTCAGTACAGGAAGTGGATAAACGTCATTATCAACACCACGGTACACGGACGTTGAACCCGCAGCGCCAAGGCCCAGAGAGACATCTGCGGCATAGGCTGAAGGCAGGAGCACAGCACCAGAAACCAGCGCGGCCAGCATACATAGTTGAGGTTTTTTCACAGTTTTCTATTTCCTATTACAGATAAATATCATGAAACATGATAAGCCAATTACACACGTTCGTGCTCAGGTTATATAAAAATAACATTAACGAATAACCTAACTATTCGATAGGTTTTACGTGCGCTAACGTCGGTAATAGGCCGAGTTCTTAAGGCTGAGCGCCTATTCCCTATAATGTTACACGGATTTTCCTGAAAGTGAGTCCTTGAAATATCTTAAAAATACGTCTGTGGACTAGAGGAAATTTTACGGATGCAAACTACGCTTTAAATAGAAGGTGACGTCTTCCTGACCAGCAGGAATGAATAAAATCACGACGCCCTGACGCTACAAGTTGGCATAAGGGTTGCTGGACTCAGGAGATTTCTTCTTTCGGAGGGCAATACATTAATAGGCATATATTCCACACGCTCTCTTAATCTGTGCTAATCGACGAAGGACGGGCATCGCTATGAACATATTTGATCACTACCGCCAGCGCTACGACGCTGCCAAGGATGAAGAGTTCACTCTGCAGGAATTCCTTACTATCTGTCAGCAGGATCGCAACGCTTATGCGAACGCAGCTGAACGATTGTTAACGGCTATCGGTGAGCCTGTAATGGTGGATACCGCCCAAGAATCACGAATGTCGCGCCTATTCTCAAACCGAGTAATTGCTCGCTACCCTGCTTTTGAAGAATTTTACGGTATGGAAGAGGCTATCGAACAGATTGTCTCTTACCTGAAACATGCCGCGCAGGGATTAGAAGAGAAGAAACAGATTCTATATCTGTTGGGGCCGGTCGGCGGCGGGAAATCCTCTCTGGCCGAACGCCTGAAAGCGCTGATGCAGCGCGTACCGATTTATATCCTCAGCGCCAACGGCGAACGCAGCCCGGTGAATGACCATCCGCTCTGCCTGTTCAACCCGCAGGAAGATGCCGCGATACTCGAGAAAGAGTATGCCATCCCACGACGCTATCTCGGCACCATCATGTCGCCGTGGGCAGCCAAGCGTCTTCAGGACTTTGGCGGTGACATTACCAAGTTCAGAGTGGTCAAAGTGTGGCCATCAATTCTGGCGCAAATTGGGATCGCGAAGACCGAGCCCGGCGATGAGAACAATCAGGACATTTCAGCGCTGGTCGGCAAAGTCGATATCCGCAAGCTGGAGCATTTTGCCCAGAACGATCCTGATGCCTACGGCTACTCCGGCGCGTTGTGCCGAGCGAACCAGGGCATTATGGAATTCGTCGAGATGTTCAAAGCGCCGATCAAAGTGCTCCATCCACTGCTGACCGCAACACAGGAAGGCAACTATAACGGGACGGAAGGCATTGCCGCCCTGCCGTTCAACGGCATTATTCTGGCGCACTCCAATGAATCTGAGTGGGTGCAATTCCGTAACAACAAGAACAATGAAGCGTTTCTTGACCGCGTGTATATCGTGAAGGTGCCGTACTGCCTGCGCGTATCCGAAGAGGTCAAAATCTACGACAAATTGCTGGATCACAGCGAGCTGACGCATGCCCCTTGCGCGCCCGGCACGCTGGAAACGCTGGCCCGCTTCTCCATTCTGTCACGCCTGAAAGATCCGGAAAACTCCAGCATCTACTCCAAGATGCGGGTGTACGACGGGGAAAGCCTGAAAGATACCGATCCGAAGGCGAAGTCCTATCAGGAGTATCGCGACTACGCAGGCGTAGATGAGGGAATGAACGGCCTGTCGACCCGCTTTGCGTTCAAGATTCTGTCGCGCGTCTTTAACTTCGATCACAGCGAAGTCGCGGCCAACCCAGTACACCTGTTCTACGTACTGGAACAGCAGATCGAGCGTGAGCAATTCCCGCAGGAGTTGGCAGAGAAGTATCTGGAGCATCTGAAAGGGTATCTGACGCCGAAGTATGCCGAATTTATCGGTAAAGAGATCCAGACCGCCTATCTCGAATCCTATTCCGAATACGGCCAGAACATTTTTGACCGTTATGTTACCTATGCGGATTTCTGGATTCAGGATCAGGAGTACCGTGACCCAGATACAGGCCAGCTTTTTGACCGCGAATCGTTAAACGCCGAGCTGGAAAAGATCGAGAAGCCTGCGGGCATCAGCAACCCTAAAGACTTCCGTAACGAGATCGTCAACTTTGTCCTGCGCGCCCGTGCCAGCAACAGCGGCCGGAATCCAAACTGGACCAGTTACGAGAAGCTGCGCACGGTCATTGAGAAGAAGATGTTCTCCAATACGGAAGAGCTGCTGCCTGTGATTTCGTTTAATACCAAAACTTCAACAGATGAACAGAAAAAACATGATGATTTCGTCGATCGCATGATGGAGAAAGGCTACACCCGGAAACAGGTGCGTTTGCTGTGCGAATGGTATCTGCGGGTGAGGAAGTCATCATAATGACGCACGATGCTGGCAACAGCGTTTGGGGGAAACATGGCCTATTTTATTGACCGACGACTGAACGGCAAAAACAAAAGCACGGTGAACCGCCAACGCTTTCTGCGCCGCTATAAGTCGCAAATAAAACAGTCGATTTCCGAGGCCATTAATAAGCGTTCGGTGACCGACATCGAAAGCGGGGAGTCGGTGTCGATCCCCAATGCAGACATCAACGAACCGATGTTCCATCAGGGCCGTGGAGGACGCCGCCACCGCGTCCACCCGGGCAACGATCACTTTGTACAGAATGACAAAATCGAGCGGCCACAAGGAGGTGGCGGCGGTGGTTCCGGTCAGGGGGATGCCAGTAAAGATGGCGAAGGCGAGGATGAATTTGTCTTTCAGATCTCCAAAGACGAATATCTGGACCTGCTGTTTGAAGATCTGGCGCTGCCGAACCTGAAGAAGACCCAGCATCGGCAGATGACCGAGTACAAAACGCACCGCGCTGGGTACACCGCTAACGGTGTTCCTGCCAATATCAGCGTGGTGCGCTCGCTGCAAAACTCGCTGGCACGCCGTATGGCGATGACAGCGGGGAAACGACGCACACTGCATGAACTGGAAGAGACGCTGGAACAGCTGGCGCATACCGAACCCGCACAATTGCTGGAAGAGGAACGGCTGCGGCAGGAAATTACCGAACTGCGCCAGAAGATCGCCCGCGTGCCTTTTATCGATACGTTTGACCTGCGCTACAGGAACTACGAGCGTCGGGCCGAGCCGTCGAGCCAGGCCGTGATGTTCTGTTTGATGGACGTGTCCGGTTCGATGGATCAGGCGACGAAAGACATGGCGAAGCGCTTTTATATTCTGCTGTATCTGTTCCTCAGCAGAAATTATAAAAACGTCGACGTCGTCTACATTCGCCACCACACGCAGGCGAAAGAGGTCGATGAACAGGAGTTCTTCTACTCTCAGGAAACCGGCGGCACCATTGTCTCCAGTGCGTTAAAGCTGATGGAGGAAGTGGTGCGCGAGCGTTACGATCCGTCGCAGTGGAATATCTACGCGGCACAGGCCTCGGATGGTGATAACTGGGCTGATGACTCCCCGCTGTGTCACCAGATTCTAGCGAATCAACTTCTGCCGATGGTCCGTTACTATAGCTACATTGAAATCACCCGGCGTTCACACCAGACGCTCTGGCGCGAATATGAAGCACTGCGCGATACGTTCGATAATTTCGCTATGCAGCATATCCGCGATCAGGATGATATTTACCCTGTCTTCCGTGAACTCTTCCGTAAACAAACGGTAGGACATTGACCCTCCTCTCAGTCGGCCAGTTATCTGTTAATGATTAATCGTTAGCTGGCTGATTTTCTCTCTCTGGGCATTTTTCTATAAACGTGTATTTAAAATACATATATTATAAATAGCATTATACCTGCACAGAGAATCGCTTATGAACATTGATAAATTCAAACACCAGCACAACGATATCCTCGAAAGCATTGATACCCTGCGCCGGCTGTCTAAGGCGGGCGTGACAGAAAACGCCGCGGATATCGCTCGCGCCATCGTCGCCATGAGTTCAACTATCAAGCTGCACCTTTCCGCAGAAGATCGCGTGCTTTACCCTTCACTTCAGCGCAGCGGTGACGAGCAGTTAACGAAGATGAGCCAGCATTACCAGAATGAAATGCAAACCATTGCCGCCGATTACGATGCGTTTTCCCGTCGCTGGAATACGGCTTCACAACTGGTTGGTCACGACAGGGATTTTCGGGCTGATGCCAATAACGTATTGCGTAAGGTCTATGAGCGTATGCAGCGGGAGAATCATGATTTTTATCCCCGCATTGAAACGGCCTGAGTGGATTAAGCACAATTGACTAAAGGGCGGAGAATTTCTGGCTGACGACGCTCCGCCCTGTTGATTACCGCCTTCATGCTGTCTTGCTACGCCATCTCCCTCACATTATCGTGACGTTGTCACAAACATAACACTTTCCTTCCGCCACGGTGCGCATTACCCTGTCGAACCCATAAAACGTAGATTTCTGTTTTGTTATGCAACGATTTGTTCTGATTTTACTGGCTCTGGTTCTACTCGGCCCGCTGGGCATTGACATCTATTTACCGCTTATTCCCGCCATCGCCGTGGCGCTGAACAGCCCAGAATCGCTGATTCAGTCCACCGTCGCACTGTTTATTCTGATCATGGGATTAGGCCAACTTCTGGCGGGGCCGCTGGTCGATAAGTACGGTCGACGTCCAATGGCGCTGGCTGGTGTGATTATCTATCTCATCGGCGCGGTCATGGCTGCGCTGGCGACCAGCGCCACGCTGTTCATCCTCTCACGCCTTTTTCAGGGGCTGGCCGTCTGTTGTACCGCCGTCGCCATTTTCAGCAGCGTGCGTGACAAACTGAACGGTGACGATGCCGCCAGAACCTATGGCTTTCTTAACGGCACATTGAACATTGTGCCAGCGCTGGCGCCGCTATTCGGTGGGCTTTTGGCCGAAGCCTTAGGCTGGCGTGCCCCCTTCTGGTTCCTCGCGGGCTACAGCATTTTGGTACTGGCAGTCGTCATCCGCTTTCTTCCTGAAACGCGACCAGATTCAACGTTGCCCGTACACGGCTTGCCGCTGCGCCAATACGTACGTCTGTTATCCGATCGCCACTTTCTGGGATTCGCCTCAGTCAACGCGGGCGCGATGGGGATGGCGTTAACCTATGTCACCTTCTCTCCTGTGGTGTTGATGAATGAGGCCCAGCTCACGCCGCTTGAGTTTTCGATTGCCTTTGGCGTAAACGGTTTTTGGATCATGCTGGTCAGCTTCTTTGCGAATCGCATTATCCGCAAAGTCGGCCGACCGCGCTGTCTGGCTATTGGTAGCCTGCTGATGGGTACGGGTTTTCTTTCGCTGCTTAGCGGCGTCGTTCTCTTACCCGAAGCGATGCAAAACACCTGGCCAACCTACATGCTGCCCGTCGCGCTGGCCTGTGCAGGTCTGGCATTTTTGATCGGGCCGTCCACCAGCTATGCGCTGGAGCCTTATTCCAATGAGGCGGGAATTGCATCAGCGATGGTAGGATTTGTGCAGATGGCGGGCGGTGCAGCGCTGGGACTGATTGCTATGGCGCTCCCGCTGCCGTCAAAAATATCCCTGGCGCTGGTGATGCTCTGTGCCGCCTTGCTGGCGATACGCGCCCGTCTGCTCACGCGGCACCACAAGGGCAGCATTACGCCACTGCCCCGCACGTAGTTTAAAACTAACGAACATACCTTCCCACGGACAAATCATCGGACTCAATCTCCGGTGATTTGTCCGACAGAATATCCGCTAGCAATTTCCCCGATCCACAGGCCATCGTCCAGCCTAACGTGCCATGACCCGTATTCAGGTACAGATTTTTCAGCGGTGAGCGCCCTACCAGCGGCGTGCCGTCCGGCGTCATCGGGCGCAGCCCCGTCCAGAATGTTGCTTGCTCAATCGGGCCGCAATAAGGATAGAGATCGCGCACCACCATTTCCAGCGTTTCACGGCGCTTGGGATTCAGCTCAGTGTTGAAGCCCACGACTTCTGCCATTCCACCAACGCGGATGCGACGATCAAAGCGGGTAATCGCTATTTTATAGGTTTCATCCAGTACGGTAGAAACCGGTGCCGAGGCGTCATCTGCTAGCGGGATCGTCAGCGAATAGCCTTTCAGCGGATAAACCGGAATATCAAACCACTGACGCAGTAATCCAGTGGAATAGGAGCCGCAGGCCATCACATAGGCATCTGCCACGATGATTTCGTCGTCGCACTGCACGCCCGTGACGCTCTGCCCTTCAACCCGCAACTGACGAGCGTTACGCCCCAGTTTAAAGGTGACGCCAGCCTCGGCGGACATCGCCGCCAGTTGGCGAGTGAACAGCTGGCAATCGCCCGTCTCATCATGCGGTAAACGCAGCCCACCAGTCAGTTTTCCCGCCACGTTCGCCAGCGCGGGTTCAACCGAGGCAAGCTCATGGCGAGTCAACAGTTGATACGGTACGCCAGCCTCTTCCAGCACGGCGATATCCCGTGTCGCATTGTCATATTGCTGTTCAGTGCGAAACAGTTGCAGCGTTCCACCTTGCCGCCCCTCGTACTGGATACCGATATCCTGCCGCAGCGCTTGCAAACAGTCGCGGCTGTATTCCGCCAGACGCACCATCCGCGCTTTATTGGTTTTATAGTGGCGCGCATCGCAGTTGATCAACATTTGCCACATCCAGCAAAGCTGCGCGGCCGTAAAGTCTGGCCGGATGGCCAGCGGTGCATGGCGCTGAAACATCCACTTTATCGCTTTCAGCGGTATGCCCGGCGCAGCCCAAGGCGCGGCATAGCCAGGGGAAATTTGTCCGGCATTCCCGGCGCTGGTTTCCAACGCGGGCTCCGGTTGCCTATCGATAACGGTAACATCATGCCCTGCCTGCGCAAGATACCAAGCAGTACTTACGCCAACGACGCCACTTCCCAGAATCACAACCCGCATGCTACCGCTCTCCCTTTCTCTCCGTTAAAAACCGTCTAATCTACTGGAAAAATGCTTATTTAATGGAATAAAACACTAGTTAAAAGATAAAACTGAAGACTACTCTAGCATTTGGGAAGGAATTGTCACCCGCCTCGACGATAACATTTATCTATCCCCGTCATACTTCAAGTTGCATGTGCGTTGGCTGCGTTCACTCACCCGAATCACTTACTCAAGTAAGTTCATCGGGATTCCTTCTCTTGCCGCCTTCCTGAAACTCGAATTATTTAGGGTATATTGTTCTCTTATCTATTCATCACTGATGATCGTAACGAAATAACTGTGAAATCATTCACAAAATGCGTATTCACTCTTTAGCTGAAAAGATAAAGAAGAATAAAAAAGATGAAAATGTTAAATGCCTAATGAATTAACAAGTTAGTTAATTTGCTTATTTTAAAATCGTGACAATCATCACAATAATTGAATTAACGACATCACTGTCAAGACATTCAGCCCCGTAATTAAATACAAATTTGCGACATTCATCAAAAAAACGCCTTATCAGTTTAATAACATTGTGTTCACACGGTGGTTATTCATATTTCCAGAGGGCGACGATGAAAATTGGATTAGTCATTAGCGGCGGCGACGTTAGCGGAATAAATAACTTCATCTTTCAGGTGAATAGAATGACTGCCTCCGACATCGTCATTTTCGATGGTGGAATTAATGGCCTTATCGATAACTGCTGTAAAGTGCTCACTCGCCGTGATTTGGTGGATTATTCCCTCTCAGCAATGCCCCTGATTACTTCAGGGAGAAAAACCGGAAAATGTAGAAAAACAGACTATGAGCACATCGTCAAAAACATTCAAAAACAAAAACTCGATGCGCTCATTATGGCGGGAGGAGATGGCTCATTCCAATTTCTAAAAAAACTCAGTCACTATGGTATTCATTGCTATGGCGTAGGAATGACAATTGATAATGATATTTCAGGGAACCGCTATACGATCGGTTTTTCTACCGCCTGCGAGCAGGTAATGAGTGAAGTAGAGAAATTGCGAAATACAGGCCGTGGACTACAAGGGCGGGTATTCATGATTGAATTACTCGGCGGTTATTGTGGCGAATTGACATTGCAGGCGGCATTAAAGAGCAACGCAGATATCGCACTCATTCCAGAATCACCGTGGGATATTGAACAATTATCACAATGTATTCGGGATAAAATCGCGGAACAAAACAGCGTAATCATTTTATGCTCTGAAGGTTATACCCATGAATATACTCCTGGCTTTCAGGGCGCTATCGACACCATTATCAAGAAACTAGAGCATAAGATTGGCATCCGTATCCGAAAAACCATTTTGGGATATGGTTTACGAAATGGCGCGCCCACTGGGGAAGAAATTATTCAGGGCATCCTGTTAGCAGAAGAAGTAGTTCGGTGTATTAATACCGGACTAACCAATAAAATCATCATTATCAATAATAACAACAAAGCCATTCCTATCGATCTGGAGGATTCCGAACGACGTTTGATTGATGTCGACAGTCACTATTATAAGCTCGCGAAAGCTCATCACCTGATATGAGGCCATGATTATGTTGAAAGTACTTTGCGTTTGCGGCTGTGGATTAGGTTCCAGTTTCGCTATCGAAATGAGTGCGAAATCCGTACTAAAAAAACTAGGAATTGATGCAGAAATAAATCACACCACGATTTCAGAAGCTTCTGCTTTCAATTATGACGTTATTTTAACCCAGAAAATATTTGCTGACATCCTGAATAGCGATGCCAGTGAAGATGAGAAAAAAAGAATCATCATTCTTAATAAATTGACCGACAAAGATGAAATAGAAGAAAAAATTTTAGCGTATATCCAGGCTCATCAATAGCATGAGGTGAAAAATGAACACCGTTATCAATTTCATTGTGAAAGACTTATTAGGCCAGGCATCCATATTAATCGCGCTGATCGCCATGATCGGGTTGATTTTGCAGAAGAAATCGGTAGGAAAAACTGCCGAGGGGACGTTCAAGACACTGCTGGGTTTCCTCATCATGATGGCAGGGATTAACATCATCGTTGATACCCTGACGTATTTGAACAGCATCTTTACCCAAGGCTTTGGCATGAAAGGCTACATCACCGATGTTGCCGCCATCGCTGGGTTGGCAAACCGCGAGCTCGGATCAGAAGTCGCGTTGACGCTCATGGTGATCTTTGCCGTTAACATCCTTATCGCGCGAATCACCCCCTTTAAATATATCTTCCTGACGGGGCAAGCTCTGCTGTGGATGGCAACAATCGGTACCGTGATCGGCTATAAATCGGGCTTGACCGGCGCGACGCTGATCTTAACTGGAGGCATATTTGGCGGCATTATGGCGGTCCTGATGCCAGCGCTGGCACAGCCGATTGTCCGTAAAATCACGAATTCCGATGATGTTGCGCTGGGACATTTTTGTACCATCGGGTATTTGGTGCAGGCTGCCGTCGCTCGGGTCGTCGGTAAAAACTCCAAATCTACGGAAGACTTAACGCTGCCTGATAACTTCAAATTCTTGCAGGATACCTATCTGTCGATGGCCGTCGTCATGGTGCCGATGTATCTCATCCCCGCCGTGGCGGCAGGACCGGCCTACATCGCCCAGTACGCCAACGGCGTGAACTATCTGATGTATTCCTTCATGCAATCCATGCAGTTTGTCGCAGGCGTTTTCGTTCTCTACAGCGGTGTACGTCTGCTGCTTAATGAGCTGGTTCCCGCCTTTCGAGGTATCGCCATGCGTCTGGTACCTAACGCCAAACCCGCGTTGGATTGCCCGGTGCTCTTCCCTTATGCGCCGAACGCCGTGATTGTCGGGTTCCTCGCGACCACCGTCGGTTCCATTCTGGGGATGCTGATCTTCCCGATGTTTGGGCTGGCAATGATTTTGCCGGGTTTATTGACCAACTTCTTTGCGGGCGGAACAGCCGGTATTTTCGGTAACGCGTTGGGGGGACGACGTGGTGCCGTCATCGGCGGTGTCGTTCATGGCCTTTTCATTACGCTATTGCCCGCCATTCTGGTGCCATTGCTGGAAATTTTCGGCTTTACCGGCGTCACCTTCAGTGATTCCGATGTCATCAGCACTGGCCTGATATTAGGACACGCTTTCCAGCAAGACTGGTTATTTGTCGCCGCCTTTGTCGCGTTTGTTGCATTCATTGCTTTTATTGCGAACCGTAAACTCTCGCAATAGCGTACTGGCCTGTCGTCATGATGCAAATAGCTTAAGGAGTCACTATGTTTTCTCTACTCAAACGCTTTTTATCCCCTAGCCCCTCATCCGACCATCGCGATAATACGGATGACAAGCGCGTCAGAGAAATTGAGGAAGAATTAGCGGAGCTTGAATCTCGTTTAGCACAAGAACCGGGTCATAGTGAAACGCAAAAAATGCTAATGATTAAATACAATCAGGCCATTCAACTATTTTCTTCGCATCCTGACTATCGGGAGCGCGTTGATCGTATTTTTATTCAGATAGATGAACTCAGAAACACCATTCGGAAAAATATATGAGGTTTTATGAGCATAAAAAATTTCCTTTTGCAGCACAATTGCATTCAACTCGGCGTGATATGTAAGACATGGGAAGACGCTATTTATTGTGCCGCACAACCATTAATCAGCGCGGGGTGTATTACGAAGGCGTATCCCATCGCGGTGATAGAAAACACGAAGGAATACGGCCCTTATTATGTATTTGATGAAGGCATCGCTATTCCCCATGCGCGCCCTGAATGTGGCGTTCGGGAGAATTGTTTTAGTTTGCTGACGTTACAGACGCCGCTCTCTATTCATGGAAGTGAACCGGTGGATATTTTAATTATGTTTGGTGGGGTTAACAGTGATGCGCATATTACGGAAGGTATCGCCTCAATCATCAATTTATTAGAAAAGGACGACATGCTCTCTCGTATTCGATGTGCCACTACGTCAGATGATATTGTCGGGGTATTATGAAAAAACTTATTTTAGTAAATGGCATCCCTGCATCAGGGAAAAGCACGGTAGCACGTATCATTGCGGATGAATTGAATCTCCCACGGTTAAGCCTCGATGAAATAAAAGAGCCGTTCATGATGCAGTTCTGCGACACGATTGACAGAACGCTAAACAGAAAACTGGGGGTCGCCGCCTATCAGGTCATGTTTAATATCGTTAGACAGGCTCCTGATAATAGTATTCTGATTCTTGATGCCTGGTTCGGTTTTCGCGAAAAATCGCTATTACAGGACTATCTGATTGCGTGTGATATCCAGCATACGCTTGAGATATGGAATGCTATTTCACCTGACCGGGTAGCTGAACGATATCAGACCAGAATGAATGACAGGATAAAAGGCCATCCCGGCAGTGAGTATCTGCCGGAATTAATTTCACTCGCGCATCAGGCACTGCCGATGGGTATGGGAAAATGTTACACGGTTGATCAGGATAAGGAAATTAATTATCAGGAATTAATTCAATGGATAAAAACACACCTGGATTAATCGCTTATTTACATTAATTTTATGAGGGTAATTATCATGAACACCATGACAACTGCTGAGCACCGGGGATACCAATTAATTTGTAACGCGACGGGGGCAATGATGGTTATTGCCTGCGATCAACGTGGCGGCATGCGAACATTATTAGCACCGACATCAGAAGCACAGGCCGCGATTACCAATGAGACATTAGGAAAAACAAAATATGACATCACTCGCTATCTGGCAGCAGAGGCAGGCTGTGTCCTGGTTGATCCGATCTGCGCCATACCGGGTCTTATAGACGAAAAGATTTTGCCCCGCGATACCGGCCTGCTCATCGGGCTCGATGCGTCAGGGTGGGAAACAACGCCAGAAGGCTACCGGATCTCCACGATGGTTGACGGCATAACGGCACGTAAAGTCCGCGAATGGGGTGCCACCGGCGGAAAAATCATGATCTACCTTCGCCCAGATATACCCGACGCCAATACCCGTAACCTTGCCACACTCCGTACCGTGATTCAGGACTTTGCGCAGGAAGATTTACTGCTCGTCGTTGAGTTTCTGACCTACCCTCTGGAAAATGAATCTCGTGAAGCCTATATCCGCCTCTTGCCCGAACTTATTCCGGCAGGCTGTCAGGCCTGTATCGATCAAGGCGCGAAAGTCTTAAAGATTCCTTATCCTGGGTCTGATGAAGCCTGTGCGCGCGTAACCACACTCTGCGGTAACATTCCCTGGGCCGTTCTGTCTGCGGGTGTCGATCACGCCACCTTTCTCCCTCAGGTAGAAAGTGCGTTGAAAAATGGCGCTTCTGGCGTGATTGCCGGTCGTTCACTGTGGAAGGATTGCATCTCGCTCGATCGCAACGTTTCTAAAGAGAAGCTGTCTACGATTGCCGTTTCCCGCCTCAACGATATTCAGGCGCTGTTAAAACGGTATCAACATCGCTAGCCCAAACGGTCTTTCGCGCTCTCTTCGGGGAGCGCATTTCCCTATCAATAGACAGCGTAATACCCAGTTTCTTTTTATCACCTCAGCGACCTTTTTCCATCAAACACGCTCAATTCGTCAATTGCCGCGTTGCCAAAGCTCAGCTATAACTAAATGAACAACGATGATTTTTTCACAGGAGCCAGCGGGAAGGCAGTAAACGAGATCTCACGTACAGACTTGTTATGTTAGGGGGCGCGCTGATGGCTATATCGACGGATAATCAGGTAAAAAAAACACTTCGCCTGAGTGATGGACCGGACTGGACGTTTGAGTTATTGCAGGTTTACCTTGATGAGATTGATCGAGTGGCCAAGTTGTATCGTCTGGCGACCTATCCTCATCAGATTGAAGTCATCACTTCAGAACAAATGATGGACGCTTATTCCAGTATAGGCATGCCGATCAACTATGCCCACTGGTCGTTCGGAAAGAAATTTATCGAAACCGAACAGCGTTACAAACACGGGCAGCAGGGGCTTGCATACGAAATCGTCATTAACTCCGATCCCTGTATCGCGTATTTGATGGAAGAAAACACGCTGCCGATGCAGGCGCTGGTGATGGCGCATGCCTGCTACGGGCATAACTCATTCTTCAAAGGCAACTACCTGTTCCGCAGTTGGACCGATGCCAGCTCCATCGTCGATTACCTGCTGTTTGCCCGGCAGTATATCGCGCAATGCGAAGAGCGTTATGGTGTGGACGAGGTGGAACGCCTGTTAGATTCCTGCCATGCACTCATGAATTACGGCGTTGACCGCTACAAACGCCCGCAGAAGATTTCACTCGAAGAGGAAAAGTCTCGCCAGAAAAGCCGTGAGGCCTACCTGCAAAGCCAGGT
Source organism: Pectobacterium odoriferum (assembly GCF_009931295.1). Taxonomy (NCBI): domain Bacteria; kingdom Pseudomonadati; phylum Pseudomonadota; class Gammaproteobacteria; order Enterobacterales; family Pectobacteriaceae; genus Pectobacterium; species Pectobacterium odoriferum. Next base: position 2,592,842 of record NZ_CP034938.1, read on the forward strand.
TAACGATCTCTGGAAGACATTACCGCGTCGTGAACAGGGTGCCGCACCAGAACAAGCCAGACGTTTTCCGCAAGAGCCACAGGAAAACCTGCTCTATTTTATGGAGAAAAACGCGCCGCTGCTTGAGCCCTGGCAGCGTGAGGTTCTGCGTATCGTGCGGAAAGTCAGTCAGTATTTCTATCCGCAGAAGCAGACTCAGGTGATGAATGAAGGCTGGGCCACGTTCTGGCACTACACCATTCTGAACCATCTCTATGATGAAGGCAGGGTCACTGAGCGCTTCATGCTGGAGTTCCTGCACAGCCATACCAATGTGATCTATCAGCCGCCGTACAATAGCCCTTACTACAACGGGATTAACCCGTATGCGCTGGGCTTCGCGATGTTTCAGGACATCAAGCGTATTTGTCAGTCACCGACCGACGAAGACCGCTACTGGTTCCCCGATATCGCGGGTAAAGACTGGCTCGATACGCTGCATTTTGCGATGCAGAACTTCAAGGATGAGAGTTTCATCAGCCAGTTCCTGTCGCCGAAGCTGATGCGTGATTTCCGGCTATTTACGGTGCTGGACGACGACCGCAATAACTATCTGGAAATTGCCGCGATTCACGACGAAGAAGGCTATCGGTTGATCCGGCAGGAGCTCTCCGCGCAGTACAACCTGAGCCATCTGGAACCGAACATTCAGGTCTGGAATGTGGATTTGCGCGGTAATCGGGCACTGACGCTGCGCTATGTTCCGCATAATCGCGCACCGCTGGATAAAAGTAGCCAGGAAGTGTTGAAGCACGTTCACCGCCTGTGGGGATTTGACGTCTATCTGGAACAGGCTAACACGGATGGCAGCATCGAGTTGATTGAACGCTGCCCGCCGCGTAACGGGACGGCATCCACATAACGGAACTCGGTTCGCAGGTCAGCGACACGACCAAAGACAAAGGGGATTCAGGCAACAACCTGAATCCCCTTTTCACAATGAAACTGCGGTATGAGCCTTAGCGGCGTACTTCTGCGATATCCCGCGGGATAGCACTCTGCATACTGTGCCAGATCGCGCCGCTTTCTTTACCGTAATGTCTGACGACATCCATCACCTGATCGTAGAGCTCTTCGCTACGCAACGCGTCCAACCGACCGTAAAAATTCACCGCCAGCTTGCGGGCTTCCGGATTGGAAAAATAGTAGCGCCCTACACGGATATATAGCCCTTTCAGACCGTTCAGGATCAGACCATAAATCGGATTGCCAGAGGCAAAAGCCAAACCACGGAACACGTTATAGTCAAGCTGCGCAAAGGCTTCTGCGCTATCATCTACCGCGTTTGTCTGAGTTAATACCTCACGCACCTTTTCTGGGTTATGGCGTAACGCCGTCCGAATAAAGATGGCGGCGATGTTGGTTCGCACTGCCAGCAGGTTATCGATCAATTGCGGCACGCTATCGTGATCGAGCCGAGCCAGCGTTTCCAGAATATTGAGCCCAGACGTTTCCCAAAAATTGTTAATCTTTGTTGGCTTCCCGTGCTGTATCGTCAGCCAACCATCGCGAGCCAGGCGCTGAAGCACCTCACGCAGGGTAGTACGGGTCACGCCGATCAGTTCGGAAAGCTCTCTTTCCGCGGGCAAAATAGAGCCAGGAGGAAAGCGGTTATTCCATATACTTTCGATAATGTATTCTTCCGCGAATCCAGCCGGACTTTGCGCCTTTATAACCATGTGTTTGATAATCCGTAGCGGTGATTGCCGAAAAAAGCTAAGTCATAATACCAGACGAAAGAATCATGATATAGCGCCGCACTCGGGCACCGAGCAATTTCAATGAAAAATTGTGACTGCAAACCGCCCTCTTGTGGCGTAGAACGGTAGACTTCTGCCCGTTTGTAAAGTTTTTACGATATGATAAAAACCATCAAACTATTCTAACGAATAAGGATTCCTCTTCCATTATGAGCGGCATGCCCCTCCACCGTGCGCTATTAAAAAATTTCCTCGGATACGCGCCAGACTGGTACAAATTGACTATTTTTTGCTTCTTGCTGATTAATCCGCTGCTGTTCTATTTTGTCAGCCCGTTTTGGGCCGGTTGGTTACTCGTCGTGGAGTTTATTTTTACGCTAGGTATGGCGCTGAAATGTTACCCATTACAGCCTGGCGGCCTGCTGGCACTACAGGCCATCCTCATCGGTATGACTAGCCCGCAGCAGGTGTGGCATGAAGTCACGGGGAATATTGAAGTCCTCATGCTGCTGGTGTTCATGGTGGCAGGCATCTACTTCATGAAGCAGTTGCTGCTCTTTGTGTTTACCAAACTGCTGTTGCGCATTCATTCCAAGACGCTGCTTTCACTTGCTTTCTGTATCGCAGCCGCCTTTCTTTCCGCATTCCTTGATGCGCTGACCGTGATTGCCGTTGTTATCAGCGTTGCTATCGGGTTTTATGGCATTTACCACCGCTTCGCCTCTCAACAGGGTGAAGACGAAGCCGATATCAGCGATGACAGCGCGTTAAGCAGCGAGGAGCATCATCGTACGCTTGAGCAGTTCCGGGCATTCTTACGCAGCCTGCTGATGCACGCAGGCGTCGGTACGGCACTGGGCGGCGTAATGACGATGGTTGGCGAACCTCAGAACCTGATTATCGCGAAAAGCGCAGGCTGGGATTTCGTCAGTTTCTTCCTGCACATGTCACCCGTGACCGTCCCGGTATTTATTTGCGGTATCCTGACCTGCGTGCTGGTCGAGCGTTTTAAACTCTTCGGCTACGGCGTCAATCTGCCAGACAACGTGCGTCGCGTGCTTGAGGATTACGATCGGGACATGACAGAAAAGCGCACACAGCAGGATAAAGCGCGTTTAATCATACAGGCGGTGATTGGCGTCTGGCTCATCGTCGCACTGGCGTTTCATCTGGCTGAGGTCGGGTTGATTGGCCTTTCCGTAATTATTATGGTTACGACGTTCTGCGGCGTGACGGAAGAACATGCCATTGGTAAAGCGTTTCAGGATGCCATGCCGTTTACCGCGCTGCTGACGGTCTTCTTTGCTATCGTCGCCGTTATTATCGACCAGCAGCTATTCTCACCGATTATCCATTACGTTTTACAATCTTCTGAAAGTGCGCAGCTGACGCAGTTTTATCTGTTCAACGGCCTGCTATCATCAATATCAGATAACGTCTTCGTTGGCTCGGTTTATATTAACGAAGCGCGCAACGCCTTTGAAAACGGTCATATCTCACTACCCCAGTTCGAACTGCTCGCTGTCGCGATCAATACCGGCACCAACCTCCCTTCCGTCGCCACGCCGAATGGGCAAGCCGCGTTTCTGTTCTTGCTGACGTCCTCTCTGGCACCGCTTATCCGTCTGTCTTACGGACGCATGGTGGTGATGGCACTGCCTTACACCATTGTCATGACGCTGGTCGGGCTACTTTGCGTTGAGTTCACGCTGGTGCCGTTCACCGATTTTTTGATGAATAAACAATGGATTTCTTTGCCAGATTTGATCATATCGGGCAGTCACTCATAATCACGATCGTGTATAGTAATCGCGGCTGCGATAATTTCGGTATTGATGACGTTATCAATGCGATTTTCGCCGCCGCAGAATGACAGAAACACATCAAATAAACATATCGTTACGTTTTGCACAGTGAAATGATGGCAGTGAAGCCAGAACGGTTTACACTGCTGCTTTAATCATGTTTAGCATGGAATATTTTTATGTTGCGATTTCTTAATAGTTGCTCACGCGGGCGTGGTGCGTGGCTGCTGCTGGCGTTTACTGCTTTAGCGTTGGAATTGGTCGCGCTCTATTTTCAGCACGTTATGTTATTAAACCCGTGCGTGCTGTGTATCTATCAGCGTTGTGCGCTGTGGGGCGTGTTCGCAGCAGGTATTGTTGGTGCCATCGCGCCATCAACTGCATTGCGTTATCCGGCCATCGCGCTATGGATATACAGTTCGTATGAAGGGGTCGGACTGGCATGGAAACACACGGATATGTTGTTAAATCCGTCGCCGTTTAACATTTGTGATTTCTTTGTCAGCTTCCCGTCATGGCTGCCTTTAGACAAATGGCTTCCGGCCATTTTCAATGCAACAGGTGATTGCTCAGTGCATCAGTGGAAATTCCTTTCGATGGACATGCCGCAATGGTTGCTTGGCATCTTTGCCGCTTATCTGTTGATTGCCGTGCTGGTATTGATCGCTCAGCCTTTCCGCCCTAAACGTCGCGACCTCTTCAGCCGCTAATTATTACCCGAAAAGCCCGACGATATGTCGGGCTTTTCGTAACTGTTTCTACGCTTCACAGGCTTGTGCCAACCATCACGGCTGTGGTCTGTAGATATCGCGATAATGGCCTAATCGTTCGTTAAAAAAAGGCCTTTTTTCCTGCGGAATTCTTCGTGATATTTCATCTGCATCGATCTTTTTTGACTGACTTTCCATAAAAGCAATGGTGGAGGCAGCAAAGTCGGTGTACTGCTCGCTGTACTCAAGAATAATTTTCTCAAAGTTAATCACATGCTCTCCCTCCTGCTGGTTACGTGGCTCTAAAATTATACAACACGTCGCGATTTGTGCCGGAGACGGCAGCATGATTCGCACAATGAACAAGAAAAATGTGAAATGGAAGGCAAAAAACAGATGGGCGCTTGGATTCTGACATTCGTCTCTGGCGTTCTCTACCTCAACGATATTTAAACCACCAGCCCTTTTTTGAGCGTTTTTTCTTCATTAACCTGCCCCTTATGACTATAGTACCTACCGCAGGTCAACGATGACTTTCCACCCTATGAGGTATTTTTATCGCAATTGATTTATTCAGGAGAAACAACTATGTTAGGCAATATCAATCTCTTCATCGCCGTATTGGGCGGCATTCTTTTTCTCAGCTTCCTGGCGGCGTACCTAAGCCCCAAATGGGATGACTAATGAACACTGACGCTCCCCCCGATAAAAAGCCCCTCTTCTGAGTGATTCAGACTGAGGGGCTTCTTGTTTTAACCAGTAAACAGTTTTAACCAGTAAACAGTTTTAACCAGTAAACAGTTTTAACCAAGCAACCGCCCACACCGTACAGAAACTAGCGCGCCCATTCGGGTTTGTTCAGTATATGATCCTGCCAATCCACCACTTCACTCTCACGTACAGCAATATGGCGCACGGAGATACGCTCCCGGTGCATCGCCGTCTTAGTGCCGCTGACCAGCGGATGCCACAGTGGTAAATCTTCACGTTCATGAATCAGGCGATATGCACAGGTCGCCGGCAGCCAGTTAAACGTCAGCAGGTTTTCGCGCGTCAGTTTGATGCAGTCCGGCTCGTACTCGAAGCGTTTCTCATAGTTACGGCACTGGCAGCTTTTAATATTCAGTTGATTACAGGCGACGTTGGTAAAGTAGATCTCCTCCGTATCCTCATCAATCAGTTTATGCAAACAGCACTGACCGCAGCCATCGCACAGCGACTCCCATTCATCGTCAGACATCTCAGACAACGTTTTTTGCTGCCAAAAAGGGCGTTCAGTCATGTTTCTTCCAGTTAACTTATGTTGCGTTGTGAATGTTGTAGATAAAGATGCGTGATTCTGGCTGGGGCGGCGGGAAAGTTTTGCTGCCCGCCATTCAACGCAGGCAGCCAGGGCATTAGATAATACGTGTGCTCAACGTCCGGTCATTCACCGTAATCGTCAACATATCGCCAGACAGGATCGGACCGACCCCTTTTGGCGTACCCGTCAAAATAATATCGCCCGCGCGCAGCGTAAAGAAACGGCTCATGTAGGCAATCAGCGGCAGAATCGGCGTAATCATATCACGCGTGTTGCCCTGCTGGCGCACTTCATCATTCACTTTTACACCCAGATCGGTTTGCTGCGGATCGCCAAACTCGGCAACCGGAATAAAACCGGAGATCGGGCAGGAACCGTCAAACGCTTTGGCTTTCTCCCACGGCTGCCCCGCCTTTTTAAAGTCGGACTGCAAATCACGCAGCGTCAGATCCAGCGCCACACCATAGCCCGCAATCGCCCGAGCGACGCGCTCTTCATTCGCCTGCTTGAGCGGCGTACCGATCAGCACAGCCAGTTCAACTTCATGGTGAACCGAACCCAGATTTTTGGGAATGGCAACGGGTTGGCGTAAGTCGCACAGTGCGGTTTCAGGCTTAATGAATAAAACGGGTTCGCTCGGGGTCGCATTTCCCATTTCTTTGATGTGTTCTGAGTAGTTACTTCCTACGCAAACAACCTTATTTACTGGGAAATCAAGCAGCGCGCCCTGCCAGTCTCTGTGTTGATACATGGGTATTCTCCTGCCCTGTCTGTTGGATTATCGCTGCCTTCATGGCGCACAACTCGCCCAAAAGGAAAACAGCTATACCCGTCATACTTCAAGCTGCATGTGTGTTGGCTACGCTACTCGCTCCACTTGCGTGGACCTCGGCCCCGCTGGGGCCGCTGCAAGCAGCGTTCAAATCTGCCTCTGGCAGATTTGTCAGTCACCCGAATCACTTACTTGAGTAAGCTCACCGAGACTCCCTCTCTTGCCGCCTTCCTGCAACCCGAATTATTTAGGGTGTATTAAGAACACAATGGTGCAAAACCATCGTTATATCATCGCAACGGGGGTTACCCCAACAGATTTCAGGCGAACAAGACTGGGGCCCCCATGATGGGGAAACGAAGTCCTATCCCATCAAAAATGGAAAAAATTAAATTGTGGCGGGGTAAAACTCAAAAAGTGAATATTTATCGCGCGGAATATCATGCGAACGGCTGAGATATTCCACGCCAAATTATGTTTGCGGCTTTATCTGAAAGTACGCCTTGGTATTATTTTTTTACACTTATACAGGCGTGTTTAATAAGCTTTCGACCGGAGGAGGAACTTGCAGATAAAAGCCCTGTTCCTGTAGCGCAAGTTTCACTTTTTCTATATCGGCATTCGCCAGTTTTTTACGCCCATCCAGCGGTAAGATCATGGCTAACTGCGGTGTGCCGAAACTTTTCATTAATTCTTCCGGCACGCGTGAGAAATCGTCTTTTTTTTCAACGTAAAGATAGGTCTGATCGCGTTTCGTACTTCGATAGATCACACAAAACATTTTTTTTACTCTATTTGATGGGAATGCCATCTTGCCTGTATATAATTGTGACTATAACATGCTTACAGCGCTCTGGAATATCATGCCTTAAATGTTACTCTAGGGATTAAAAGATGCTGAAACTGAGTCAGGATAGATGTCACAAACGCCAATAGAGCTAAAAGGCAGCAGCTTTACCTTATCGGTTGTTCATTTGCATGATTCCCAACCCGAGGTAATTTACCAGGCACTACAGGAAAAAATAGAGCAAGCGCCTGCTTTCCTGAAAAATGCCCCCGTTGTGATTAATGTTGCTGCATTAACAGCGGAAACCGACTGGATAAAATTACAGCAGGCCATTTCGTCAACCGGCCTGCATGTCGTTGGCGTCAGCGGATGCACTGACGATGTATTAAAGAAAATCATTGCGCAGGCGGGGCTTCCCCTTCTGAGCGAAGGTAAGGCACAACGCCGGGTCGTCGAGCCCGTCGCCGCCGTTCCTGCTGCGGTGAAAACGAAAGTCATCAACACCCCCGTTCGTTCCGGCCAACAGATTTACGCCCGGAACTGTGACTTAATCGTCACAAGCAGCGTGAGCGCGGGTGCTGAGGTGATTGCCGATGGCAATATTCATATTTACGGCATGATGCGCGGCCGAGCCCTCGCAGGCGTTTCTGGCGATGTTCAGAGCCAGATATTCTGTACGCATCTGGCCGCAGAACTGGTTTCGATTGCTGGCCGTTACTGGCTGAGCGATCAGATTCCTGAAGCGTATTTTGGGCAGCCAGCACGGATCAATCTGCACCAGCTGGACAATGTTTTAACGATAAAACCTCTAGACTAGAATCTCCCAAGGAAACATTTATGGCACGCATCATTGTTGTTACATCGGGTAAAGGGGGCGTTGGCAAGACCACATCAAGCGCGGCCATTGCTACCGGTTTAGCCCAGAAAGGAAAAAAGACGGTTGTCATCGATTTTGACATTGGTCTGCGTAACCTCGATCTGATCATGGGATGTGAGCGTCGCGTGGTGTATGACTTCGTCAACGTTATTCAGGGTGATGCCACGCTGAATCAAGCGCTGATCAAAGATAAGAGAACGGATAATCTCTACATTCTGCCAGCATCACAAACGCGTGATAAAGATGCGCTAACGCATGAAGGCGTAGAGAAAGTGCTCAACGATCTGGGTGACATGGAATTCGATTTTATCGTGTGTGATTCACCCGCTGGGATTGAAACCGGTGCATTGATGGCGCTCTATTTCGCTGACGAAGCGATTATCACCACCAACCCGGAAGTCTCTTCCGTTCGCGACTCTGACCGTATTCTAGGCATTCTGTCTTCGAAATCACGTCGTGCAGAGCGTTCTGAAGATCCGATCAAAGAGCATCTGCTGTTGACGCGCTACAACCCAGGCCGGGTGAGCCGTGGCGACATGTTGAGTATGGAAGACGTTCTTGAGATCCTGCGGATTCCGCTGGTTGGCGTGATCCCGGAAGACCAATCCGTGCTCCGCGCCTCTAATCAGGGCGAACCCGTCATTCTGGATGCGGAAGCCGATGCAGGTAAAGCCTACGCGGACACCGTTGAACGTCTGCTTGGTGAAGAGCGTCCTTTCCGTTTTGTTGAAGAAGAGAAGAAGGGTTTTCTTAAACGACTTTTTGGGGGATAAATTATGGCTTTACTGGACTTCTTTCTGTCCCGCAAAAAAACGACAGCCAATATTGCTAAGGAACGGCTGCAAATTATTGTCGCGGAGCGACGCCGGGGAGATAGCGAGCCCCATTATCTGCCGCAATTAAAGCGAGACATTCTTGAGGTTATCTGTAGATATGTACAGATTGATCCTGAGATGGTGACGGTTCAGCTTGAGCAAAAAGGAGATGATATTTCCGTGCTTGAGTTGAACGTTACCTTACCGGAAGCGGAAGAAACGCCTAAATGATTTTTCTGCTGTAGTATCCCCTGCTTTTACGTAGGGGATATCTATTCCCGTCATACATCAAATTAAGTGCGTTTCATTCCACAACAGACTGTATATTTAGCCAGTCTTTTTATTTCTTATTTTATTTTTTTCACCGTATTCTTATCACCCTATTTGCTGCTTGTTTCATGATGGCATCATCACAGCAAATAAGGCGTATTGATAAGACGTGTTTACTGGTGATTAATAGCCCTGCACAATTTCACGCAGTTCATCGCCATATAACTGGCCGCGCCAGCCAGACAACATTTCCGGCATCCCCGCATCTTGCCCACTTAATTTCCAGTGCCAGTTCAGCAGACGATTAATTTGGCGACGTGAGGCCAATAGCTCGGCGGATAATCCACTCTGTTCGCTCACGCGCTGCACTAGCGCTTTGATATCTTTAAACGCTTTTTTATAGCCAGGGTAGTCGATCAAATTAATCACCGGCGGTGGGCAATCCGCATCAGTAATACCGTCCGTCTGTGCAACACAGTCCAGCAGCATTTTGCCGTGGTAGCGAATTTCCGGACCGCTCAGCCCCAGCGAGCTCAGTTCACCCAGCGACGTCGGCAGACAACGTGCCACCTGCAAGAGGTTCTCTTCACGTACGACAAAATTCACCGCGCTGTCTCGCTCACGCGCTTTACGCAAACGCCACTCAGCCAGACGCTGAAGGCAAGCTAGATTTCGGCCACGCAGTTGCCAGGCGTTGCCAAATTCGCGATAGGCCAGCGCTGGTGCCAGGATATCCTGTTTACGCTGACACAGCAGGAGACATTCATCCAGCGCGGCGTTCATCCACCCTGCTGCTTCCGTATCTGCCACTAATCGAATGGCCATTGGCAACAGATAGAACACATCGGCAGCGGCATAATCACACTGTTTTTCGCTCAGCGGACGAGCAAGCCAGTCCGTTCTCGACTCGCTTTTATCCAGCGTCACGCCCATGTAGTCAGCCACCAGCGCAGCAAAACCATACGAGAGCGGCTTGCCTAAAAATGCGGCCAGAATCTGTGTATCAATGAAAGGCGTCGGTAGCGTTCCAAACGCATTGAGAAACACTTCCAGATCTTCGCTGCCCGCATGCAGGAATTTAGTGACCTGTTCATCACGCAGTAACGCTTGAAAAGGGGCCCAATCGGTAATCGTTAACGGGTCGATGAGTGAAAGCTGTTCGCCGTCATACAATTGAATCAACCCTAATTGCGGATAATACGTGCGGGTTCTGACGAACTCCGTGTCCAATGCCACCTGCGGAAAGCGTTGCGCCTGGGAGCAAACCTGTTGTAACCCGATGTCGGAAGTGATCAACTGATAATTCAAAACGTCATTCTCTTGGTTGTTTTTACTTTACGGTTCTGGGTCAAATCCGTATCGCCGTAAAAATTCCCGGCGGACATTTTTAACGTTGTGAGCGACGGCCCATAGGTTATTCGCCATAAAAAAGAACGCCGGATAAACCGGCGTGAAAACATCATATCGCGTCCTGCCTCTCTCTGGCAGTCGTTTTTCGCGGAAAATCGTCAGGCGGCAGCGTCATTCTTCGCTTTCTTCTCGTCACGTAATTCGCGACGCAGGATTTTCCCAACGTTAGATTTCGGCAAATCGTCACGGAATTCGATCTCTTTCGGCACTTTATAGCCCGTGAGATTGCGGCGGCAGTGCGTAATGAGTTCCTCTTTCGTTAACGAGTTGTCACGCCTGACTACAAAGGCTTTGACTGCCTCACCGGAGACCTCATTCTCCACCCCAATCACCGCCGACTCAGATACCTTAGGATGGCGGCTGATAACATCTTCAATTTCCGTCGGATAGACGTTGAAGCCAGAAACCAGAATCATGTCTTTCTTACGATCGATGACACGCAGGAATCCCTCATCGTCAGAAGTGACAATGTCACCCGTTGCCAGCCAGCCGTCTTTTAACACATCGTCCGTCGCGGCAGGCTGCTGCCAGTAGCCTAACATCACCTGTGGCCCGCGCACCCACAGTTCACCCGACTCACCCGGTCCAACATCGTTACCGTTGTCGTCAATGATTCTGACATCCGTTGATGCCACCGGCAGCCCGATGCTGCCGCTGTAATGTTTGAGATCATAAGGGTTCACGGCCACCAAGGGGGAACTTTCTGTTAACCCATATCCCTCAAGCAGATGTTTACCCGTTAACTTCTCCCAGCGTTCCGCTACCGCCCGTTGCACCGACGCACCGCCTCCAACGGACAATCGCAGTGTCGAGAAATCGAGCTCATGAAACTCTTTATTATTTAACAACGCATTAAACAGCGTATTGACGCCCGTAATCGCAGTAAAAGGATACTGTTTCAGTTCTTTTACTACCGCGGGAATATCCCGGGGATTGGTGATCAGCAGATTTTGTCCGCCCAACTCAAAGAACAGCAGGCAGTTAGCCGTCAACGCAAAAATATGGTACAGCGGCAATGCCGTTACCACCCATTCATTTCCTTCCCTCAATACTGGGCCATAGGCCGCAAGGCACTGTGCCAAATTCGCTTGCATATTGCGGTGCGTGAGCATGGCGCCCTTAGCTACACCCGTCGTGCCGCCGGTATATTGCAGAAAGGCGAGATCGCTATTGATGATATCAGGCCGAACATACTGCTGGCGTCGCCCTTCCTGCAAAACACGACGAAACGATATCGCATCCGGCAGATGATACTTGGGCACTAGCCGCTTAATGTATTTTACTACGAAGTTAACCAGCGTGCCTTTTGCTGTGGATAGCTGGTCACCCATGCGAGTCAGGATAACGTGCTTCACCGCCGTGTTATGAACGACTTTTTCCAGCGTATGCGCGAAGTTAGACACGATAACAATCGTGCTGGCGCCGCTGTCTTTTAGCTGGTGTTCCAGTTCCCGTGGCGTATACAGTGGGTTAACGTTGACAACCACCATACCCGCACGCAACACGCCAAACAGCGCCACGGGATATTGCAGCAAATTGGGCATCATCAACGCCACGCGATCGCCTTTCTGCAATTTAAGCTGGTTTTGTAGGTAGGCCGCAAATGCCCGACTCCGCTCCTCCAGCTTACGAAACGTCATCACCTCACCCATGTTGATAAACGCAGGGCGATCGGCATAACGCCTCACGCCATTTTCAAACATTTCAATCAACGACGAATAGCGGTCCGGATCGATTTCCGCCGGCACATCCGCCGGATAGCGTGATAACCAAATTTTTTCCAAGACGTCACTCCCGAGATATTTTTTTAGTGGCATCGTCGTCGCCCTCAGAGGCTTATTGTTATTAACATTATTTTAACTCAGCCTACCAGTTAGCTAATAAACAATGTTAAGGTTGCGAGATCGATCACTAATTTATTCTTTATTCAAAAAAAAATCAGGCAACCTGCGTCGCCTGATCTCTTTACGTTGAACGAAATAATTTTAGAGCCTACCCCACAGGGCGTTATTAGCGCAGTCAGTTTGGACACGGACAGCGCGGAAAAACCGGAGCGTACACGTAGTACGTGAGGATTATTCGCTACGCTCACCCTGCGGCCACCACACGTGGCGTTCAAACGCAATTGCGTTTGTGCGAGCACTGCCCAGGTTCAAAATGACAAGTAAAATAGCCCTATTCTTATTCTGTCACGATATTCTCAATCCGTGCCGGACCGAGCCAACCGCCGTCAAATCCCCATCCTGGGCCCCAACCATAGCCGTAACCCGCTCGCCATCCCCACGGGCCATAGCCATAGCCGCCGGGTGGTGTTATCAGGCGCTGCACAACATTCCAACGCTTGTAGCCCTGCGCATCGATCACGACATAACGATAGGGTTTATCCCCGATAGCGCCCTGTTCGGTGCCGACAATCGGTCCGACAACGGTGACCAATTGGTCTTTAAAATCGACAGGTTCCAGAAAGCGATTCACATAGGCAATAAAACGCCCTTCTGACGGCCTATCCAACAGAGGTTTCGCACCGCTATCCAGCGGCATGCTGGCAATTTCCAGACGCGTTTTATTTGCGTCATTGCGGATGCTGACCACCCGCCCACCAAAGCGTGATTCCTGACCGACATAAATCTGCGGCGCATTCATCACACGCACCAAATCGTCCTGCGGCGTTGGCGACATGCTTTTAATGGCATCCGGCACCGTGACACAGCCTGAAAGCAGCAGCGCTGTCACAACCACCATACCGAGACGTGCTTTTTTCTGATTCAGATGCACACGCTTCATCTGTACGCTTTTTATTTGTACGCTCTTTATTTGTACGGACATGGCACAACCCCCTCTACCAGATATCTGATAGTTAGACTGCTCAGCATCGAATAAGTTGCTGTTTATGACGGGTATACTTCACGCCGAATGTGCATTCTGACTAGTCGCGTCCTGGCAGCTTTTTCCAAGTCACTTCATTGCGCAGGTAGCGCGGTTGCGCATTCTCGACGCTGACCGCTTTTCCTGCCAGCCATAGCTGACAGGCCAGAGGCAACATGTCCTGCGCCTGCGGCAACAGCACGTCGCCCTTTGCTAGCACCAGCGAGGAATGGTTCACCAGCTCAGGATAGGTTTCCCATCCGGTTCCTACCGTGGCCCATTTACCTGACAGCGCGGCAGTTAACGCCTGCACCTGTTCAGGTTTCAATACGGCCTCCTCGGACTCGCCCTGCCAGCTACCGTCAGCATCACGCTGATAGCAGCCCCAGTACACTTCTCCCATCCGTGCATCAATGGCCGCCAGCACGTGCGTTGCCTGCGTTAAGCGGAAAGCCCCCTGCGCCATCGTCGCCAATGACGATACACCAAGCAGCGGTAAATCCGCTCCCAACGCCAGTCCTTGGGCAATACCTATACCAATCCGCACACCGGTAAAACTTCCCGGCCCCTGACCAAAGGCCAGCGCATCAAGATCCTTGAGCGTCAGGCCGCTATCGGCCAGCACCTGCTGAACCATCGGCAGAATACGTTGTGTGTGTTCACGGGGACAAATTTCGAACAGAGAATGAATTTCACCTTCATTCCAGAGTGCGACGGAACAGGCTTCCGTTGCAGTATCAAGCGCTAGAATTCGCGTAGACATGCCAACCTCAGGCAGGATAAATAAATCTTAATGGCTCGTATCATAGCATAAGCCCCTGTCGTGCCGCAGCCCTTCCCACCATCGGTCAGGCCATGCGGCAACCGCCAATTGGGAATTATGTGTTACGCGTCAGGAAATTAATCGCCTGCCGAATATCGCGGGTACGCGGCGTCGGCGGCAGGCTGTTAAGGAAAACGGCACCATACGGACGCATCACCAGCCGGTTATCACAAATCACAATCACACCGCGATCGTCGACATCACGGATGAGTCGCCCGACGCCTTGCTTCAGGGTAATCACCGCATCAGGAACCTGCACATCGTCGAAAGGCTCCCCACCGCGCAAGCGGCAGTCTTCAATACGCGCCTTGAGCAGCGGATCGTCCGGCGAGGTAAACGGCAGTTTATCGATAATGACGCAGGAGAGCGTATCGCCGCGCACATCCACGCCTTCCCAGAAGCTGCTGGTCGCCACCAGCAAGGCATTACCCGCCGACACAAACTGCGACAACAGTTGGGCCTTGCCGGTTTCTCCTTGCAACAGCACCGGTAGCGTCAGCGTAGCGCGGAATTCGGCCGCCAAATCGCGCATCATCTGATGCGAGGTACACAGCATAAAGCAGCGCCCCTGATTCGCCTCGATCAACGGCTGCAACATCGCCGCCAGCCTTTTTGCCGCACCGGGACGATTAGTTTCCGGCAAATTACGGGGGACGCAGAGCAGCGCCTGATTGGCATAATCAAACGGGCTGGGTAACAGGAGCGTGTTCGCGTTATCCAGCCCCAGCCTATCGGTGAAGTGGAAGAGTTGGTCGTTAACCGACAGGGTCGCGGAGGTAAACACCCAAGCCGCAGGCTTCTCTTTTATTAATTCACGAAAGCGATCGGAGACGGACAACGGCGTCAGCGCCAACACAAAATGACGTGAATTACATTCGTACCAGTAGCTGTAACCCGGTAGCTGCACGTCTTTCAACCGTTTTAGGCGGTTGCGATAAAGCGTGGCACGCTCAAAGGCGGCATCCAGCAGCGCTGAACGCCCAAGCGACAGTTTCGCAACGTCGTAACACAGCTCCAGCGCATCATCCAGCAACACCAGCGCACGCTGAAGCGACGGCTGTTCGAGCACATCGCGCAGATTACCGCGAAACCCTGGATCGCCCAGCGCCAGCCGAAAATCCTGCGTACTTTGCGTCAGGCGATCGGCACTTTTTTGCAGTTGAGAAGCGTCACGCACTTCGGTGCGGTAAGCAATGATGATGTCTTTCGCCAGATCCAGCAGTTGGCGGCTGGAAAGCTGCTGGCCGAAATATTGGCTGGCGATATCGGGAATTTGGTGGGCTTCATCGAAAATGACGACATCACTTTCTGGGATCAGCTCGGCAAAACCGCTCTCCTTCACGACCATATCGGCCAGATAGAGATGATGGTTAACCACCACGATATCGGCATCCATCGCTTTACGCCGTGCTTTCACCACGAAGCACTCTTTATAATGCGGGCAGTCGCTGCCCAGACAGTTATCGTTGGTACTGGTCACTAAAGGCCAGATCGCGCTGTCTTCTGCCACGCCTGAACAGGTCGTGACATCGCCCTCCGTCGTTTCCGACGACCAGCCGCGCAGCCGAACCAGTTCGCTCAGCGTTTCGCCGGGTAAATCACCGCCGCCCAGCGATTGCTGTTCAAGCCGTTCCAGACAGAGGTAGTTCGAGCGACCTTTCAGCAGCGCTAATTTGCCTTTGTACTTCAACGCCTGCGCGATCGTCGGTAAATCGCGGCTATAGAGCTGATCCTGTAGCGCTTTCGAACCGGTTGAAATGATGACTTTTTTATCTGAACGCAAGGCGGGCGCAAGGTAAGCATAGGTTTTACCGGTTCCAGTTCCCGCTTCCACCACCAGCGCCGTTTTATCGTCGATGGCCCGCATGACTGCCTGCGCCATCTGTCGCTGTGGTTCACGAGGCTTGAAGCCCGTGATCGCTTTCGCCAGCACGCCGTCATTAGCAAAATCATCAATTACACGATCGTTCGTCACGCCTGCTCTCTTTTTCAAGGGAATGCTTTTACTCGTCATACTTCAAGTTGCGTGTGCGTTGGCTGCGCTCGGTCACCCGAATCACTTACCTGAGTAAGCTCATCGGGATTCCCTCGCTTGCCGCGTGATTCGGCCTTGTGGCCTCACCCCTTCGGGGTCAGCGCAAGCGCTGTTCAAAACGCTAACGTTTTGTCCTGAAACTTGAATTATTTAGAGTAAATTTGTAAGCCGCTGACCGTTTCAGGCCGTGGCAAAATATCGCGCTGATTATGCCAAGAGTCACCCGACGCTACCACCCTAAATCAGGAAAGCGTGCCGGAACCTGCTGTGTTAGGCTTGGCGGCTGGTATTGATTGATGTCACTATTTTAATTATCCCCACATGGAGAACCCCACCTCATGGCGATCACACGAATTAATCCTGAAGCACGTTGGTCAGACGCCGTCATCCACAACAACACGCTCTATTACACCAGCGTACCGGAAAATCTGGATGACGACGCACAGGCGCAAACGGAAAACGCGCTGGGCGCGTTAGATGCGATCCTACAACAGGCGGGAACGGATAAGAGCAAGCTGTTAGACGTGACGATTTTTCTCGCCGATGCGGATGATTTTGCTGCGATGAACGCCGCGTGGGATGCTTGGGTCGTGGCGGGTAGCGCGCCTGTACGCTGCACCGTGCAGGCTAAATTGATGCATCCGCAATTCAAAGTCGAAATCAAAGCGATTGCGGCGGTATAAGCCATCACCACTTTTATACCCTAAATAATTCGAGTTTCAGGACAAAACGTTAGCGTTTTGAACAGCGCTTGTGCTGACCCCGAAGGGGTGAGGACACAAGGCCGAATCACGCGGCAAGCGAGGGACAAATTTGTCGGGAACGAATTTGTCCAGCCAAAGGCTGGCCTTCGGTGAGAGACAGGATGTCTCTCATTTCATCCCGATGAGCTTACTCAGGTAAGTGATTCGGGTGACTAAGTGAAGCCAACGCACATGCAACTTGAAGTATGACGGGTATAAGGGGGAAGCGTGGTTATTGCTCTTCTTCCTCTTCTCCATCGTCAAAATGGTGTTCTTCGTCGCTGTCATTAAACGCGTCATCATCTTCGTCAAACATCACCGCGACATTGCCACCCTGATGATTCTGACGGATCTCCGCCGCAACCTGTGCTATCGCCTGTCCACTGCTCATGCCCTCAGACATTAATTCCTGAATACGCTCTACGGCATCTTGTTGCTGCTTGTGCGTCAGCGCGGGCATACCTGCAATCATGATAGTTTCCTGGTTGGTAAATTCGCCTGTATCATCGCACGCCCGCTTCGGCATACACCAGCATTTCCGCTTTGTGGTACGCTGTGGGCAGGAAAATCGATACGCTATCGACACAACCACACAGTGAACACAACACGAAAAACATGACTGCCGCCAATACGACTCACGTACCTAACGCAAGCGATTCAACCACAGCGACGGGCTCCGCCGTTATCTATCACGCACTGCCTTACTACCCAACGGTGCTGCTCGAGCGCTTTGCGCCTTTTTCTCAACAACCGTGGGCGATGTTGCTGCATTCCGGGTTTGCCGATCATCCGCATAACCGTTTCGATATTATGGTCGCTGACCCGCGAGTCACGCTTTGCACGCGCGGAGACAAGACAGAAATCACACGTGACAGCGTCACGAAAACCGTAGAGGGCGATCCGTTTACCTTATTGCAAGAGCAGCTTGATTCACTCTCGTTGCCCGTGGAAACACATCCTGATTTCCCTTTTCAGGGAGGCGCACTTGGCCTGTTCGGCTACGATCTGGGACGTCAGATTGAAACGCTGCCCGCACAGGCCGAACGGGACATCGACCTGCCGGATATGGCGGTGGGTCTATACGACTGGGCGCTGGTTGCCGACCACCATCGGCAGACGTTAACGCTGATCGTACATCATTCCCTTCAGGCAAAGCTCGACTGGTTAGCGACTCCGCCCGTTAACGCCCCAAAAGCCGATTTCAGCCTTACCAGTAGTTGGCAGCCGAATATGTCACGCGAGGCGTACGGCGAAAAATTCCGCAAAATACAGGGCTATCTTTTGGCAGGAGACTGCTATCAGGTCAACCTGGCACAGCGATTTTCCGCGGCTTACGATGGTGATGAATGGCAGGCATTTTTACGACTGTCAGCAGGCAATAAAGCGCCCTTTTCCGCTTTCCTGCGCCTGCCGGAAAATACCGTCATCAGCGTATCGCCGGAACGTTTTCTCTGGCTGGAAAATCAGCGCATCCAAACGCGCCCGATTAAAGGCACGCTACCGCGCCTCGCAGACTCGGATGCCGATAAACAGCAGGCGGAGCGGCTCGCTAATTCGGAGAAAGATCGCTCAGAAAACCTGATGATTGTCGATCTCCTACGTAACGATATCGGTCGTGTCGCGGTGCCGGGCAGCGTTCGTGTGCCGGAACTGTTCGTCGTCGAACCTTTCCCCGCAGTGCACCATCTGGTCAGCACAATTGAAGCACAGCTACCGGAAGATTGCCCTGCAACCACGCTGCTACGCGCCTGTTTCCCCGGTGGATCGATTACCGGCGCGCCCAAAATTCGCGCCATGCAGATTATTGAAGAGCTGGAGCCTCAGCGCCGCAATGCCTACTGCGGCAGCATCGGCTATATCAGCCTGTGCGGCACTATGGATACCAATATCACCATCAGGACGTTACTAACCGAACGCGGCAGAATCTACTGCTGGGCGGGCGGCGGCATCGTCGCCGACAGTCAGGAACAGGCTGAATATCAGGAAACGTTTGATAAAGTAGGTCGTATTCTTCCCCTGCTATACCCTAAATAATTCGAGTTGCGTGAAGGCGGCAAGAGAGGGAATCCCGATGAGCTTACATAAGTAAGTGATTCGGGTGACTGACAAATCTGCCAGAGGCAGATTTGAACGCTGCTTGCAGCGGCCCCAGCGGGGCGAGGTCCACGCAAGTGGAGCGAGTAGCGTAGTCAACGTACATGCAGCTTGAAGTATGACGAGTATAGATGGTTCCCAGACAATTCAGGTACTGAGTCAATGAGTGAGATCGCCTTGCCGCCAACGGCTTTTGCGCTGAATGACTTTATTATGCGCTTTCAGTTACAGCTTCCGCCATCGCTACGGCCTGTGCACCAGCAGCGTCAGGCTGCGGTTCTGGTGCCGATTATTTGTCACCCTACGCCTACGTTGTTATTGACGCGACGTTCTGCCGAACTACGTAAGCATGCTGGACAAGTGGCGTTCCCCGGCGGGGCCGCTGATAAAGAAGATCGTTCAATCATCGAAACGGCGCTGCGTGAAGCG
This sequence comes from Pectobacterium odoriferum, assembly GCF_009931295.1. Lineage (NCBI taxonomy): Bacteria > Pseudomonadati > Pseudomonadota > Gammaproteobacteria > Enterobacterales > Pectobacteriaceae > Pectobacterium > Pectobacterium odoriferum. The sequence goes on from NZ_CP034938.1 coordinate 2,612,319, forward strand.
CAAGAAGAAGTGGCTATCCCACCGGAAAACGTACAGGTGCTAGGCGTATTACCGCCGCTGGATAGCGTAAGCGGTTTTCAGGTCACACCCGTCGTCGGGCTGATCGCCCCACAGACTCGCTTTCATCCAAATGAAGACGAAGTCGCCGAACTGTTTGAAATGCCGTTGGACGAGGCCTTCGCGCTAACGCGCTATTACCCGCTGGATATTGAGCGCAAGCAACAGCGCCATCGCGTTTATCTTTCCTGGTACCAGCAGCAGTTTGTCTGGGGACTAACCGCCGCTATCATCCACCAGCTCGCCTTACAGATTTCCGACAGGCCCTAAGCTCAATGCCGCGTTCAGCGGCCTTTGCGATCAAAAAGCATCCAGACATAGTATTTACAATGACTTAAGTCGTATTTAGGATAAGTTAAATTAGGCGATGACATAAGTTTATTTCATGCGAAAAAGAAAGCCACACGACATATTCCACACTACAATAGCGCGATTTGACGAGTTTTATTCTAATTTTTGGGTGTATATCCACTACAATTCAAGTCATGTCTCGCCAGAACCGAAATCATCAGATGATTCGCAACATAACTATCTGATTGTGATGAAGGAACTGGATGCTGGCGACCAGATAATAAAGAGTGGGTACGACCCTGAGTCTTTGAGGAGTTTCGCGTGATAAGCGTTTTCGACATGTTTAAGATCGGTATTGGCCCCTCTAGCTCTCATACGGTTGGACCGATGAAAGCCGGTAAGCAATTTGTCGATGAATTGATCAGCCAGGATCGACTGACCGCAACCACGCGCATTGCCGTCGATGTGTATGGCTCACTGTCGCTGACGGGTAAAGGTCACCATACGGATATCGCCATCATCATGGGTCTTGCGGGCAACATGCCGGATACCGTGGATATTGATGCGATTCCCGGTTTCATCCGCGATGTTGAGCAACGCGAACGCCTGCTGCTGGCTAACGGGCAGCACGAGGTAGATTTCCCGCGCGAAGGCGGTATGGTTTTCCGCAGTGAAAATCTGCCGCTGCACGAAAACGGCATGACTGTCACCGCCTTTGCCGACAATAAAGAAATTTATAGCAAAACCTATTACTCCATCGGCGGCGGTTTCATCGTCGATGCGGAGAATTTTGGCAAAGATGCCACCACTGACGTATCCGTTCCCTATACGTTCAATTCCGCCAAAGAGATGCTGGATCACTGCAAACAAAGTGGCCTGTCGCTTTCTGGGATGGTGATGCGTAACGAGCTGGCGCTGCACAGCCGTCAGGAGATTGACGCCTACTTTGCCGATATCTGGCAGACGATGCGTGCCTGTATCGATCGCGGCATGAACACCGAAGGCGTCTTGCCCGGCCCGCTGCGCGTGCCACGTCGTGCATCTGCACTGCGTCGTATGCTGGTGTCTTCCGATAAGCTGTCCAACGACCCGATGAACGTAGTGGACTGGGTCAATATGTTCGCGCTGGCGGTGAATGAAGAGAACGCCGCTGGCGGCCGTGTGGTCACCGCACCAACGAACGGTGCATGCGGCATCGTCCCAGCCGTACTCGCCTATTATGACCACTTCATCGAGCCGGTTAGCCCGACCATTTATATTCGTTATTTCCTTGCGGCGGGCGCGGTCGGCATTCTGTACAAAATGAACGCCTCCATCTCCGGTGCCGAAGTGGGCTGTCAGGGCGAAGTTGGCGTAGCCTGCTCTATGGCAGCCGCTGGATTGGCAGAGCTGATGGGCGCGAGCCCGGAACAGGTTTGCGTCGCCGCCGAGATCGGTATGGAACACAATCTGGGCTTAACCTGCGATCCAGTTGCGGGTCAAGTACAGGTCCCGTGCATCGAGCGTAACGCCATTGCTTCCGTTAAGGCGATTAATGCCGCCCGCATGGCGACCCGCCGTACCAGTGAAGCACGCGTCTCGCTGGATAAGGTGATTGAAACCATGTACGAGACGGGGAAAGACATGAACGCCAAATACCGCGAAACCTCACGGGGCGGACTGGCGATCAAAGTACAGTGTGATTAACACACTCTGTAATTAGAAAGCAGCGTGATACGTCATCACCCTGCTTCTGCTTTATTCCATCTATGAAAAAGCCCCGCCAAACTGGCGGGGCTTCATTTTACAAACTACTTACGCAGGCCTCATTACGCGTCTTCAGCGTCTTCCTCATCCACAATACGTTCCACTCGTACCAATTCGATACGGTATTCGGACACTTCGAGAATATGGAAACGCAGACGGTGCAATTCAATAGTATCGCCGACTTTCAGGAACTCATCACTGTTTGCCAGCAGCATTCCGGCCAGTGAAGCATACTCCTCCTTCGGATCAACCAGATCGCTGCTATCCACAACCTGTTGCAGAGCATGTAGATCCGTTCCGCCTTTCACCAGCCAGCCTTCGCCGTCTGGGATGATATCCAGCGTTTCGTCTTCATCTGGGAATTCACCCGCGATCGCTTCCAGCACGTCCAGCGGCGTGACCAACCCTTGCACCACGCCAAATTCGTTGGCAATGATGACCAGGCTACCTTTCGCACGACGCAGAACGGGCAGCAGGTTAATCACATCCAGCGTTTCCGGCACGACGATCGGTGGGTTAGCCGCCGCAAAGCTTTCCACATCGGTCTGTGTTTCCAACGCCACCAGCAGATCTTTGGCACGAACAACGCCGATAAGTTCATCCAGCGAGCCGCGACAGATTGGGAACAGGCTGTGAGGCGTGTCCAGCAACTGCATACGGATCTGTTCGACAGAACTTACGCTATCCACCCAGGAAATTTCAGTACGCGGCGTCATCACGCTGCGCAGCGAACGCGAGGCTAACGTCAGCACACCGCTGATCATATTGCGCTCTTCTTCGGCGAATTCCTCTGTTGTGAGTTTCTTCTGCGGTTCACCCGCATCCACGTCGTCCGTGTTTTTCCGTGAGCCCATCAGGCGTAGAATGGCCTCGGCGGTACGCTCACGCAAAGGACGGTGCGACTGATGCTTCATAAAGTTATGACGGGCAATCTGATTAAACATTTCAATCAGGATAGAGAAGCCAATCGCCGCGTACAGATAACCTTTCGGAATGTGGAAGCCAAGACCTTCCGCCATCAGGCTCAAACCAATCATCAGCAAGAAACTGAGACACAGGACCACCACCGTTGGATGTTTGTTGACGAATCGGGTCAACGGCTTAGAAGCAATCAGCATGACGCCCATCGCAATGATTACCGCCGTCATCATGACGCCCAGGTGATCCACCATTCCCACCGCAGTAATCACGGCATCCAGCGAGAACACGGCGTCCAGCACGACGATCTGCGCCACCACGGCCCAAAAACTGGCGTGGGCGCGATTGCCGTTGCCACCATGCGTTTTATTCTCTAGCCGCTCATGTAGCTCCATCGTAGCTTTGAACAAGAGGAACACACCGCCGAACAGCAAAATCAGGTCACGACCCGAGAAGCTGAAATCGCCAAGGCTAAACAGGGGACGCGTCAGTGTGACCATCCAGGAAATCAAAGACAACAGCCCCAGACGCATTAACAGCGCCAGGCTTAAACCGATAATGCGGGCTTTATCTCGCTGCTTGGGAGGTAATTTATCCGCCAAAATGGCGATAAACACCAAATTGTCGATACCCAGAACAATTTCAAGTACCACCAGCGTCAATAGGCCTGCCCAGATTGAAGGATCTAGCAAAAATTCCATGTCAGACTCCAGAAAATGAACAAGCAGACGACATCAATGCATGAGCCGTATTGAATAATAAAAAGAGTTGGTGTGAATCAGAGAGATTCTGAATGTGGCCTGAGTGACCAGTTGAGTACAGAAAATCGCCAGTATTAGCGGGAAAACAGAGAACATTTTGTCGGTGGCAGTCCATGGGAAGGGCTGATGCCCAGTGCTCCTAAGCAATTTAAGGGACGTTTACTTTAACAGGTTGTTACCAATTTTCACAAAGAATTTCTTCGGACGGTTTCGTATTGATAACGCGCCCAGATTTTCCCGTTCCACGCCCTTTTAGCCCTTGGTTTAACTGGTCAGCATTAGAGCATCATCACACTATTTATTTTTTCGATAAGTAAAATAAATCTGTCAGTCACGATTTCTAGCCTGACAACCTGGAGGAACACAGTGAATGTCATGAATCCACGGTGAAATTTTTTCTTGCAGCCATACTAATACCGCGACGGTTAACGTTTTCACTTCCATAACGCTAACCCAGTTTCCTGACACATTGACTCTTTTTTGATCGTGAACGTGAGGAGGTAGCAAGTGAGTATTGCAATCATGTTATGCACTCACGGCGCCACTGCGGGACCGCTGTTAAAGACAGCGGAAATGATCCTTGGCGAGCAAAGTAATGTCGCCTGGATTGATTTCGTTCCCGGAGAAAACGCCGAAACATTGATAGAAAAATATCAGGAAAAACTCACGCAGTTAGACACATCACAAGGCGTGCTGTTTCTCGTTGATACCTGGGGCGGCAGCCCATTCAACGCCGCCAGCCGCCTCGTCACCGACAAAGAAAACCATGATGTTATCGCCGGCGTGAATATTCCCATGCTAGCGGAAACTTTTATGGCTCGGGATGATAATCCGTCCTTTTCCGATCTGGTTTCTATTGCTTTGGAAGCTGGCAGAGATGGCGTAAAAGCGCTAAAACATCAAGAAGCCCCCAAAGCAGCGTCCCCTTCTTCTCCCCCTCCAACAAAAACCAACACCATCCCCACACCGGCAGGACCCGGCGAACATATGAAGATTGGGTTGGCACGTATCGACGATCGTCTGATCCATGGTCAGGTCGCCACCCGCTGGACGAAAGAAACCAATGTTTCACGCATTATTGTTGTCAGCGATGAAGTCGCCGCCGATCACGTGCGTAAAACGTTGCTGACTCAGGTTGCGCCGCCGGGCGTTACCGCGCACGTCGTGGATGTGGCAAAAGCCGTTCGTGTTTATGACAACCCGAAATATGCCGCCGACCGCGTGATGCTGCTGTTCACCAATCCAACGGATGTATTAACGCTGATCGAAAATGGCGTAAACATCACCTCGGTCAATATTGGCGGGATGGCATTTAAACAGGGGAAAACGCAGGTCAATAATGCTGTCTCTATCGATGAGAAGGATATTGCGGCGTTCCGTGAATTAGATAAACGCGGTATTGAATTGGAGGTTCGGAAAGTATCAACCGATTCCCGAATTAAAATGATGGACTTGATTAACAAAATGCCGCGTTGAACCCTATCGTACTACGAAGGGTATTAACGCTACTGTCACCATCAATAATAGCTTTATAGACCTGGCGATTTTCAATATAGGTATTTATGTCCAAATAGAAAATCAACGGGATGGCGATTTATTTTTACTCAGACACATTTTATAGGAGAAGTACGATGGAGATTACCACACTTCAAATTGTGCTGATATTTCTCGTCGCGTGTGTTTCGGGGATGGGTTCGATTCTTGATGAATTCCAGTTCCACCGTCCACTCGTCGCCTGTACGCTGATTGGTGCTGTATTAGGTGATTTAAAAACCGGGATTATTATCGGCGGTACGCTGGAAATGATCGCATTAGGCTGGATGAACATCGGTGCGGCCGTAGCACCGGATGCGGCACTGGCGTCCATTATCTCAACCATTCTGGTTATCGCCGGCGGTCAGGGGATCGGCGCAGGGATTGCTCTGGCAATTCCGCTCGCAGCCGCTGGGCAAGTCTTAACCATCATTGTTCGTACCATCACGGTTGCGTTCCAGCATGCGGCAGACAGCGCGGCAGAGCGAGGTAATCTAACAGCTATCAGTTGGATTCACGTTTCTGCCCTACTGCTTCAGGCCATGCGTATCGCGATTCCTGCGGTGATCGTTGCCGTTTCCGTTGGGACCGACGCCGTTCACGCACTGCTGAACTCTATACCAGACGTCGTCACTAATGGCCTGAATATCGCCGGTGGGATGATCGTCGTCGTCGGTTACGCAATGGTCATCAACATGATGCGCGCGGGTTACCTGATGCCGTTCTTCTATCTTGGCTTCGTTACCGCCGCCTTCACCGAGTTTAACCTGGTGGCGCTGGGCGTAATCGGTATTGTGATGGCGGTGCTGTATATCCAACTCAGCCCGAAATATAACAAGGTTCAAGGCCAGTCTGTCACCTCAGGCAATAACGGTCTTGATAACGAACTGGATTAACAGGAGTGAGAAAAATGGTCGAAAATACGAATGTCAAAAAACTCACTGACAGCGACATCCGCGCGGTGTTTATCCGTTCCAACCTGTTTCAAGGCTCCTGGAACTTTGAACGTATGCAGGCACTCGGCTTCTGTTTTTCCATGGTACCGGTGATTCGCCGTCTTTATCCTGAAAATTCGGAAGAGCGTAAACAAGCGATCAAGCGCCATTTGGAGTTCTTCAATACGCAGCCTTTTGTTGCCGCTCCGATACTCGGCGTAACGATGGCAATGGAAGAACAACGTGCTAACGGCGCTCCCATTGACGATGCGGCAATAAACGGTCTGAAAGTCGGGCTGATGGGGCCACTGGCTGGCGTCGGCGACCCAATATTCTGGGGTACCGCTCGTCCGGTATTTGCTGCGCTAGGCGCAGGGATTGCCATGAGCGGTAGCCTGCTGGGGCCCGTCCTCTTCTTCGTGCTGTTTAACCTGGTTCGCCTGCTGGTACGTTACTATGGTGTCGCCTACGGCTACCGTAAGGGGATCGATATCGTCAGTGATATGGGCGGCGGTTTCCTGCAAAAAATGACCGAAGCGGCTTCTATCCTCGGCTTATTCGTCATGGGGGCATTGGTCAATAAATGGACTCACGTCAACATACCGATGGTGGTGTCGACGGTAACAAACCAGAACGGGGAAACCACAGTAACCACCGTTCAATCCATCCTTGATCAGCTTATGCCGGGGCTCGTTCCCCTACTCCTGACGTTTGGCTGTATGTGGCTGTTACGGCGCAAGGTAAATGCGCTGTGGCTGATTATGGGCTTCTTCGCCATTGGTATCTTTGGATACTGGATCGGCCTGCTCGGCGTGTAATATTCAATGGCCGGGTGCCAATACGCCCGGCCATTTTTTATGACGGACAAAGGTAATACGGATGACAATGACAGACATCACGCTGGTTGTGTTGATTGCGTTAGCACTGGCTTATGCCATCTATGATGAGTTCATCATGGACAAACTCAAAGGGAAAACACAGCTCCTCGTCCCGCTGAAGCGGATTAACCGGCTCGATACGCTGATTTTCATCGGCCTAGTGGGGATTCTTATTTATCAAAATGTGATGAGTAACGGTGCTATTATCACCACCTACCTTTTGATTTCGCTGGCCTTCATGGCGTGCTATCTGGCCTATATTCGCCGGCCCAAACTGGTTTTTAAATCAACCGGTTTCTTTTATGCAAATATATTCATTCCTTATACAAGAATTAAAAATATGAATTTATCTGAGGATGGTGTTTTAGTCATCGAACTAGAAAGACGCCGTTTATTGATACAGGTTACACAGCTGGATGATTTAGAGAAAATATATAATTTTATGATTGAGAATCAATAAGGTAAATTTATCTGACTAATTATTTCAAATAACCACGACTATACACCTTCTCTTTAGATGGTATTTTAACCCCATTAACCTTGTCGTTATTTTGTACGATCATTCTATCTCGGCAATCAAATGAAAATAATTATCAATTGCATTATTAACACGTAAAACTTTTAGTGTTGTTTGCACCATAAATAATATGGTAAGGTTGCGCCGTCATTGGGGAGTAGCCGATTTCTGATTAATTAACATTCACAATAATTCATCAGAAATGCTCGTATCAACATACTCGTTTTATCTCCTATCATCGGAGCATAGACGTGGTGCGGGCGGCCAAGCGTGCTTGGCAGGCGAGACCATAGACACGTAAGATCGTCATTCGGGTTGGGGATGATCTGCGTGTATATGGTTAATCGTCCAGCCGAGGCTATTTTACAATGAATATGTCAGCAACACTTATCCTAGCATTTGGTATGTCAATGGATGCCTTCGCCGCGTCAATCGGCAAAGGTGCTGTACTACATAATCCCCGTTTCCGAGATGCCATTCGCACTGGCCTCATCTTTGGTGTTATCGAAGCTATCACCCCTCTCATCGGCTGGGCACTCGGTTTTTTTGCCAGCCAATATATTCTCGAATGGGATCACTGGGTTGCCTTTACACTGTTACTGATTCTGGGTGGTCGCATGATCGTTGAGGGACTCAAAGGTTCTTCAGACTGCCGCTGCGAAAAAGTCAAAAACCATAGTCTGGCACTGCTAGTTTGTACCGCAGTTGCCACCAGCCTAGATGCCATGGCAATTGGTGTCGGCTTGGCCTTCCTTCAGGTCAACATTTTCCATACTGCGATGGTGATAGGCTGTGCCACCATGATTATGGTTACGCTCGGGATGATGATTGGCCGCTATATTGGCCCGATTCTCGGCAAAAAAGCAGAAGTAATGGGTGGGTTGGTTCTGATTGGCATCGGCTGCAATATCCTGTATGAACACCTCGGCTACGCCGCCTGATATACCCATCATACTTCAGACTTACATCAACGGGCAGCCCGACTATCGTGCTGCCCGTTCTTATTCTTCTCGATTACGCTGCCGCACCGCTGTCAACACGCTGATGCAAGCGGATAATAAAGTCCGTTTCACAACTAAACGCGGCAGTTGCCTGCAGTCGCTCGCTAACGTCTGGCGTTGCTCGCCAGGCAAAGGGCGTCATTTGCAATAGCGCCGCAGCTTCATTCCCAGATAACTGCATCGGATACGCGAGCGTTTGCTGATCCATAAGCTGAAAACCTGCGAGCACATCATCTTTGCTCGGGTGTAATAACACCTCATCGTAGACTTCCGCTTTCAGTTGATAAAGGTGTCGTGGCCCCGGAGATACTGTCACCACCCAACCGCCAACCTTAACGGTGCGCTGCAATTCCGCGTCATTACACGGCGCATAAATTTTTACCACAGTATCAAGAGAGCGATCTTGAAAAGGCAACCGCTGGCTGGAGGCGACGCAAAACTCAACGTTATCATACCGTTTTGCCGCGCGCTGAATCGCCGCTTTGGAAACATCCAGCCCGTATATCGTCATCGTTCTACACGATGTGAGACGCTGGGCCAGTTCGGCGGTGTAATACCCTTCGCCACAGCCGATATCCAGCAGCGCCGCAGCGTCATCCGCCACAATACGATCAACGTGCTGCGCCACGGCGTCGCGGAGCGGTTGATAGTGACCCGCTTCCAGAAAGCTGCGACGCGCCTGCATCATTTCAGCACTATCACCAGGCTGTTTTGAACGCTTAAACTGTACTGGCAACAGGTTAACGTACCCTTCTTTCGCACAGTCAAAGCTATGTTTACCACACGTCCATTGCCGCGGGTGTCGCTCCAGAGGTAACTGGCATAGCGGACACTGATAACTCATCGGCACATTTTCCTCATTAATAACGTCTTCATTGCATCACAGATTCAGATAAAACGCAGACAACAAAAAACCCGCACCATGGCGGGTTTTGCAACAGAGCTGTAAAATTACAGCGCAGTGACGTTTACTGCAGAAGGACCTTTCTGGCCATCCTGAATTTCGAATTCTACGTTCTGGCCTTCAGCCAGAGTTTTGAAGCCGTTGCCTTGAATTGCAGAGAAGTGTACGAATACATCTTTGCTGCCGTCAGCAGGAGTGATGAAACCAAAGCCTTTAGACTCGTTGAACCACTTAACCTGACCTTTAATCTTTGCCATTTCAAATATTTCCTTTAATTGTTTAAACCGCCAAAAAGGCGTTATACAGACAAACCAAAGTCGTTACTGCTTGAGGCACTAAGATAAGGATCGGCAGAGAAGCAGTATGCAACACTAAAGGTTGTATTTAAGTCTTCTTTACTGAAAATGCCATTCATATACAGAACTGTACCTCGTTTTACCCAGAAGGGTTATTACACACTATGCAAACGATGGCAAGGCCTTTTTTGCCAGTCGTGGACATGCCGCACAAATTCATGTCATCCCTGATTCATTAATACACGATAACGCTCGCTGACACCTATATTCACAGGCGACCTCTGACACTGCACAATAAGCACACTTCAGATTCTATTATGCAAAAAAATACGCGACAACCATCGCATTTCTGGCACAGAGACATCGGCAATCATAACAAAAAACTATAATTGTGATTCTGTTATGAAAGAATATTGACCATTAACAACAAGCGTGACCATCAGTAATCACGCTTATATCAATGTTTAAAATCGATTGTCATTTTTATGCTATCTGTATATGTTGCATTAATACATTACATAATAGAAATTATTTATAATCTAACATTTTGTCACGTTAAGAATTAACTGTTTTGAACCAGCAGCACTAATAATGCCACCAGAAAAACCAATAAAACTAAACTTGCCAACTTCCAACGTCGTTCTGATTTTGTGCTCATATTACCTACAATCCTTTTGTATAAAATAGAGACATCTCCCACATTCTTTATGGTTTATCGGCAGTCGTCGGTATTTTCTTAAGGATGCATCAGATTTTTCTCTTCTTTTGGCGTAAATTTCACCATACGTATAGCTATGTATAGTTGCGCGACAGTTCACTACCGTTACCGTTAGACTTTCTTTGTAACCTTAAGTACGATTCATTAAATTAAAGCAACATTTCTGTTATCAAAGGAGCATGATGCGTTCCTTACCCGCGCAAGCGCGTGCTACATGCCTGAAAACAGTGATTTCTTGTGTCATGAGACACCTTCCAATATTCACTCCACGCCCTTTTCTGCCTCTTGACTTAAATGATATTGATAATTATTCTCAAATAACTCTTTCACGGTTTGTAAGGATATCCACATGATTGGCTTTCACGCTCATTTACCAGCCCTGTTCCGCCGTATGGCACTGCCATGCGCTTTACTACTTTTAGCCAGCACCTCCGCTCAGGCGGCTGAAAAACTTAAAGTCATCACGACCTTTACCATCATTCAGGATATCGCACAGAATATTGCAGGCGATGCCGCGACGGTTGAGTCCATTACCAAACCCGGTGCGGAAATTCATGATTATCAACCGACCCCGCGTGATATTGTTAAAGCACAGTCCGCACAGTTAGTGCTGTGGAACGGCATGAATCTCGAACGTTGGTTTACGCGCTTTTTCGAGAACGTGAAAAATGTGCCAGCTGTTGTGGTGACGGAAGGCATCACGCCGCTTCCGATCCGCGAAGGTGCCTATAATGGCAACCCGAACCCACATGCCTGGATGTCGCCCTCCAATGCATTAATCTATATCGAAAATATCCGCAAAGGTCTGGTGCAAGCCGATCCGGCCAATGCCGAGACATATAACCGTAACGCCAAAGCCTATGCGGAAAAAATTAAGGCTCTCGACACGCCACTGCGTGAGCGTCTTGCTCGTATCCCAGAACAGCAACGCTGGCTAGTCACCAGCGAAGGGGCATTCAGCTATCTGGCAAAGGATTATCAGTTCAATGAAGTCTATCTCTGGCCAATCAATGCCGACGAACAAGGTTCACCGCAGCAGGTGCGTCGGGTTATTGATACCGTGCGTGAGAAGGCTATCCCTGTCGTATTCAGCGAAAGCACCGTTTCCGATAAGCCAGCAAAACAGGTCAGTAAAGAAACGGGGGCGAAATATGGCGGCGTACTGTATGTTGATTCGCTGTCTACAGAAAAAGGCCCCGTGCCGACCTATATCGACCTGTTGAAAGTGACGGTGGAAACCATCGCTAAAGGATTTAATCAATGAGTAGTGATCGAGCCGTACAGTCATTAGAAGTCAATGATGTTTCGGTTACTTACAGCAATGGGCATCAGGCTATTCGCCATGCCGCTTTTTCCCTGACTGGCGGTACAATTTGCGCCTTGGTTGGCGTAAATGGCAGTGGAAAATCGACGTTGTTCAAAAGCATCATGGGGTTGGTCAAGCCAACCTCAGGGCAGGTACTGCTCAACCAGCAACCGATCTACCAGGCACTGAAACAGAATCTGATTGCTTATGTTCCACAAACAGAAGACGTGGACTGGAATTTCCCCGTTCTGGTTTCCGACGTGGTCATGATGGGACGCTACGGGAGGATGAATTTCCTGCGTATTCCCAGTAAACAGGACCGCGCTATTGTGGCGGAGTCTCTGGAGCGCGTCGGACTATCGTCGCTGCAACATCGCCAGATCGGTGAATTGTCCGGCGGACAGAAAAAGCGTGTCTTTCTGGCGCGGGCTCTGGCTCAACAAGGCAGCGTGTTGTTGCTGGATGAGCCTTTCACCGGCGTAGACGTTAAAACGGAGAACGCCATTATCGACCTGCTTCGCACCTTGCGCGATGAAGGGCATTTGATTCTGGTGGCGACCCATAACCTCGGTAGCGTTCCTGAGTTTTGCGACAACGTTATTTTGGTCAATCGCACCGTTTTAGCCGCAGGACCGACGCACAGTACCTTTACCCAAAGCAATTTGGAGAAAACGTTCGGTGGTGTTCTGCGACACATCAACCTCGGGGATCTCATCTTCATGATGATGACGATGTCCGCTCGGTGACAGTATTAACGGACGATGAACGTCCGGCTGTGTTCTATGGGTCGACCAAGAGCGATCCTCCTGCATCACGCGCTGTACCAGAGGAAAAAAAGTCCTGATGATCGATATCCTGTTGCAGCCATTCAGCTATAACTACATGGTCAAGGCGATCTGGGTCAGCGCGATTGTCGGTGGTGTGTGTGCTTTTCTTTCAGCGTACCTGATGTTGAAAGGTTGGTCGCTGATGGGCGATGCACTCTCCCACTCCGTCGTCCCCGGTGTCGCAGGAGCCTATGCACTGGGTCTACCCTACGCGGCTGGCGCATTTTTTACCGGCATGCTTGCTGCGCTGGCAATGACGCTCATCCGCCACATTACCCGATTGCGTGAAGATGCAATTATCGGCTTTATTTTCTCAACGTTTTTCGCTGTAGGCCTGCTGATTATTTCGCTCAACCCGACATCGGTTAACGTGCAATCCATCATTTTTGGCAATATTTTGGGCATTGCCGACGAAGATATTCTGCAAGTTGAAATCATCATCGGCGTAACGTTCGTGATTCTCTGCCTGCTGTGGAAAGATCTACTGGCCGTGTTCTTTGATGAGAACCATGCCCGCTCAATTGGCCTTTCCCCGCTGAAGCTGAAAATTCTTTTCTTTACGCTACTGAGTGCCTGTACGGTCGCGGCGTTGCAAACCGTCGGAGCGATTTTGGTGATCGCGATGGTGATTACACCGGGTGCCACGGCTTACCTGCTCACCGATCGATTTGGTCGTCTGGTTGTGATTTCTATTGCACTGGGCGCGATCACCAGCGCGGTCGGGGCTTACCTGAGCTTCTTCCTTGATGGTGCAACCGGCGGTGTGATTGTCACGTTGCAAACCGTCATCTTCCTGTTGGCGTTTGTCTTTGCACCCAAGCATGGGTTGCTGGCATCGCGCCGCCTGCGGTTACGCGATCAATCAGGAGATGCATTATGACGCTCATTAGCTGGCTCATCGATCCCCTGTCCTACCCGTTCATGCAGCGTGCGTTACTCGCTGCCGTCGTCACCGGTACGGTCTGCGCGGTGCTGTCGTGTTATCTGGTGCTGAAAGGCTGGTCGCTAATGGGTGATGCCATTTCCCATGCCGTGCTGCCCGGCATCGTTGTCGCGTTTTTACTGGGGATTCCGTTAGTTATCGGGGCTTTCGTTTCCGGTATTTTTTGTGCGGTAGCGACGGGATACGTAAAAGAACACAGTCGGGTTAAAGAAGACACGGTCATGGGGATCATCTTTTCCGGCATGTTTGCGCTGGGGCTCGTCATGTTTGCGCGCATCGATACCGATCAGCACCTGAACCATATTCTGTTTGGTAACGTGCTGGGCATCACTCAGCAAGAGCTGACGCAAATCTTACTGATCGCTGGGGTGACGCTGGCCATCATCTTGTTAAAGCGCCGAGATTTTATGCTGTACTGCTTCGATCCCAATCATGCCCGCGTTATCGGCCTGCCCGTCAAGCTACTGCACTACGGATTGCTGAGCCTGCTGGCGATGACGATTGTTGCATCCTTACAGGCCGTCGGCGTTATTCTGGTGATCGCGATGCTGATTGCGCCGGGCATTATTGCCTTCATGGTCTGTAAACGTTTTGAGCGCATGGTGCTTGTTGCCACGCTGGTTTCCGTCATTTCCTGTATTGCCGGCACCCTGATCAGTTTCTATATTGATGGCGCAACCGGCCCTTGCATTGTGATCGTTCAGGCACTGTTCTTCACGCTGGCGCTGACTTACCACCAGCTTAAACAACGTCGTCAGGCGGCATCTCAGGCCGTCACCGACGCGTTGTAATCCCCTCGATCTCAGTTTTTTAGCATGACGTAACCGGAAAACAGCCGTCGGTTACGTCATTAATACGCTATTTCATTGCCTTATCTACCGGATGAGCGTCGTCCTAACTCCGCTATTTTTAATTCCGACTATACTTGTTTCTCGTTATCTCGGCCTATCGGTTATCACTGTGCGATAGATTCCATTTTTATTGTGCTCAATAGGTTACCGTGAACAAATCACCCCAGTGAACAGCATCGTATCGGGCAACATCAACGGGAGGATGACCTTATGTGGCAAGCTATCAGCCGACTTTTGGAAGAACATCACGGTACTGCGGATATTCAGGAGCGTCACGAATTATCCGGCGGTGAAATACATCCAGCCTGGTATGTCCGCTACGGCGAGCATGACATTTTCGTAAAATGCGATAGTCGTGAAATGCTGGCCAAATTCACTGCTGAAGCCGATCAACTTCACTTGCTGAGCCGCAGCAATACGGTGCGTGTACCCGCCGTCTATGGTGTCGGTAGTTCACGCGATCACAGCTTCCTGCTTCTGCAATATCTGCCCGTCAAACCGTTGGATGCGCACAGCGCCTGGTGCCTGGGTGAACAGTTAGCACGCCTGCATCAATGGAGCGATCAGCCACAATTTGGACTGGATTTCGATAACGACCTCTCAACAACGCCTCAGCCAAACAGTTGGCAACGGCGCTGGGCGACCTTTTTTGCCGAACAGCGTATTGGCTGGCAGTTACAGCTGGCAGCAGAAAAAGGGATGCATTTTGGTCATATTGAAACGCTAATCGCCCGCGTTGAGGAACGTCTGGCAGGACATCAACCCCAGCCGTCGCTCTTGCACGGTGACCTATGGCCAGATAATTGCGCGGATAGTCAGGATGGTGCTTATCTGTTCGATCCGGCCTGCTATTGGGGAGACAGAGAATGTGATTTAGCGATGCTGCCGCGCTACCCAGCCCTGCCGCCACAGATTTATGATGGTTACCAGAGCGTGTGGCCGTTGGATAAAGGCTTTATCGATCGCCAGCCCATTTACCAGATTTATTATCTGCTTAACCGCGCCAATCTTTTCGGCGGCAAACATATTGTTGAAGCGCAACAGCTCATTGAGCGGCAGCTTTTAATCTAAGGCGAAATGGTTGCGCTGATATGAGGAGCTTGATCTAAGGTGAGAAAAATACCGCGTCTGGCGCAACGGCTGCGCCAGATCGTTAATCAGACTGGCAGCCCTAATAAACGGAACACCAGATAGCCAATACCCGCGATAATCACCGGCAGGATATAAAGCGGAAAGAATTGCACAAAAATCGTGTGTCCAGGAACAATAACACGTGATTCCAGCGTCTCACGCGTGTTCCCACCATCACCTTTCATCTTTTCAAGAATCAGTTGATCTTCAATGCCTTCCTTAATAGCTTTCGCCTGACGAGACATCCGGGCTCCCGAAACCTGTAAAGCCAGGCCAATAAAAATCAGGATGTAGATCAGCCAAAACATCAGCGTCGCCCCACTGAAAAAACGCGTAAAATCTGGTACTGGCGAGTTGTACCAAAAAATATTCAGGAAAGGCGTATTAAAGCGCACCATGTCGACCATCAGGTGCACAAAATCCAGAAGAACAGCATCAATACCCTGTTTTTTCTGGGTATAAGCGTAGAGATAATTAGCCAGCGAGACGAAGGTTGAAAGCAACGCGGGGATAAAAAGGATCCATCCGGCAATGCGTTTAACGACGGCAATTCGGCCAGCCTGTTGATACGTCATGAGAACCCCTTCTTAGCGACGCAACATCGGTAATATATCGTTTTAGTACGACGGGTAGCCTACTGTAACTTTACGCGCAGTCAACACTTTATCTCCCGCATAGCCAGAGTCGTACCCTGCAACTCGACTTATTAGGGTATAGTTTATCAGTAAATTTCCTTTTCCTTTGCTGACGGAGCCAGTGGTATGTCCTTTGATTCTTCTATACGAGCGGCGATTTTCGATATGGATGGGCTGCTGATTGATTCAGAACCGTTGTGGGACAAGGCCGAACTGGAGGTTATCGCCTCGCTTGGCGTAGACATTTCACTACGAGAATCCATGAAAGATACTTTGGGTTTACGCATCGATATGGTGGTCGAACTCTGGTATCAGCGTTCTCCCTGGGCGACACCTGCCCGAGACGAGGTTGTCCGCCGTATTATCGATCGCGCGATTGAACTCGTAGCCGAACAGCGTCCCCTCCTGCCCGGCGTCGAACATGCGCTGCAACTGTGTCGTGAACAGGATCTCAAAATTGGACTGGCTTCCGCTTCGCCGCTCCGCATGCAGCAGCAGGTGCTGCGCATGTTTAATCTGGAACACTACTTTGATGTCCTAATGTCAGCCGAGACACTGCCGTATAGCAAGCCTCATCCTGAGGTCTATTTGAATGCAGCAAACGGACTCGGCGTTCCTCCGACACACTGTGTGACGCTGGAAGATTCAGTGAACGGCATGATCGCAACCAAAGCGGCACGCATGCGTTCAATCGTTATTCCACAGGCTGAATTTCGCGATGACGCTCGCTGGGCGCTGGCAGACTATAAGCTGGATTCCCTGAATCAGCTGACTACTGAACATTTAATCTAGGAATTAGGAATAAAGAAGTAGAAGTAGAAGTAAAAGAAGAGAAAAGCAGACATCGTGGGATATGACGAAAGCGTGGCCAGTCTACTGGCTGACCACGCTTTGAAGCATTACAGGAAATCCGCTCGCTTAGGCGAGAAAGCATCGATCAGGACGCTGCCGTCTTCCAGCGAGACCACACCGTGCATCTCGTTTTTCACTGCCAGATAAGCATCGCCCGTTTTCAGGATACGTTTCTCACCTTCGATCACGACTTCAAAGCTGCCAGCGGCAACATAAGCAATCTGATCGTGAATCTCATGGAAGTGCGGCGTACCAATCGCACCTTTATCAAAGTGCACGTAAACCATCATCAGCTCATCGCTCCAGGTCATGATTTTACGTTTAATGCCACCGCCCAGCTCTTCCCACGGCGTTTCATCATCAATAAAGTATCTTCTCATCGTCATCTCTCCTCTAACGCTTTTATTGCCCATACCTTCGATTGCGTCAACAAACCGTGCACGACAACAAGGGTATGATTATGGATTGCGACATTTTAGCCACATCAGTACCAGAAGAAACATAAAATAAGCAAAACCATGACGGCCCTCAAGAAATAAATAAAACATTATTTCATTTTTATTGAATTCACATCCCATCCAAACTATCATCCCGCATAACAAGAAAGAACCGGGCAGGTTGAGGAATAGGTGACGTTGTCACTGCCACGCGACATCATCTGTTTCGCCCGGCGCTTTCACCAGAAACAGTAAGTAATGAAACGGCAGTTTTCCACATGGTGGGTTAGCAGCAGGAAGCCCATCATAGCGAATAAAAAACGAGCGGACGGTGATTGCACCGATCTGGTCGATGCATTCCGGTGTTGGCACCAGACGCTACACCTTTATCTGGGGCATGGTTGGCGAGAATCACGTTTTCGGTGACATGGATCACGTCAAGGTTAGCGAGTTACGTTAATCGCTTTCGACCGGAATTACCGGTGTTCCCTACAGTAACAGCTAACGACTAAGTATTTTGTCGCTTATAGAGAGATTACAGATATGATTTTAAATTCTTTTGATTTGCAAGGTAAAGTTGCTCTGATCACGGGTTGTGATACGGGTTTGGGTCAAGGCATGGCTATCGGTCTGGCACAAGCAGGTTGTGATATCGTCGGCGTCAACATCGTTGAACCGAAAGACACTATCGAAAAAGTCACCGCACTGGGACGTCGTTTCCTGAGCCTGACTGCCGACATGAGCAATGTCTCTGGTCATGCAGAGCTGGTAGAGAAAGCCGTTGCTGAATTTGGCCACGTTGACATTCTGGTTAACAACGCCGGTATCATCCGTCGTGAAGATGCGATCGATTTCAGTGAGAAAAACTGGGACGACGTAATGAACCTGAACATTAAGAGCGTTTTCTTTATGTCTCAGACCGTTGCTCGCCAGTTCATCAAGCAAGGTAAAGGCGGTAAGATCATCAACATCGCTTCTATGCTGTCCTTCCAGGGTGGTATCCGTGTACCTTCTTATACCGCATCAAAAAGCGCCGTTATGGGCGTAACCCGTCTGATGGCGAACGAGTGGGCAAAACACGGTATCAACGTCAACGCAATTGCTCCGGGGTATATGGCTACCAACAATACCCAGCAACTGCGCGCCGATGAAGAACGCAGCAAAGAAATTCTGGATCGTATCCCAGCTGGCCGTTGGGGTTTGCCACAGGATCTGATGGGCCCATCCGTCTTCCTGGCATCCAGCGCATCTGATTACATCAATGGTTACACGATTGCCGTTGATGGTGGCTGGCTGGCTCGCTAAGGGAAATCTTTCTTAGCGGCATTTCGCCAACCTACGATAAAAAGCACAATTTCGGTTGTGCTTTTTATTTGTTTTTCAAGTTGTTATTTCGTTTTTAATGATTCTTTCTCCTGCCAAAATCCTTTCTTAAAAAAAATCAAAACAACGTTCCGACTTTGATCACACTTTCGATATTGCGTGCATGACGGCAAGGTTAATAGCGCAATATAATCAATCAAAACAGTGTTTCTATTTATAAGGAACTGTTCACACGGTTCCATAAGAAGGTACTCCATGAGTATTTTTGAAAGCTTATACACCAGCAGGAAATCGCAGCTCGACGAATGGGTTGCAGCACTCGATAGCCACATTGCCTGCGTTCAGGATAAAGGCCGCAGCCAAAGTCAGCCGACGTTACTATTGGCTGACGGTTTTGATGTGGAAAATTATGCACCTGCGATGTGGCAATTCCCAGATGGGCATAGCGCACCTATTTCTAATTTTGCCAGCCAGCAAAATTGGCTAAGAACGCTATGCGCCATGAGCGTCGTTACAGGTAATGAGAGTTACCAGCAACACGCTATCGCACAAAGCGAATATTTCCTGGATCATTTCGTTGATGATAATAGCGGCCTGTTCTTCTGGGGCGGCCACCGCTTTATTAACTTGGATACGCTGGCAGGCGAAGGGCCAGAATCCAAAGCTCAGGTGCATGAATTAAAACACCACCTGCCCTATTACGCGTTGTTGCACCGTGTTAATGCGGAAAAGACGCTGAATTTCTTTCAGGGTTTCTGGAACGCACACGTTGAAGACTGGGATTCACTGGATCTGGGTCGTCATGGTGATTACAGCAAAAAACGCGATCCAAATGTTTTCCTGCATGCCCGCCATGATGTCGTCGATCCGGCACAGTGGCCTGTTCTGCCATTAACGAAGGGGTTAACTTTTGTTAATGCTGGCACAGACCTGATTTATGCCGCATTCAAATACGCAGAATATACGGGCGATAGTCACGCCGCGGCCTGGGGTAAGCATCTTTATCGCCAATACGTTTTGGCCCGCAACCCAGAAACTGGTATGCCTGTGTATCAGTTCAGTTCACCACAGCAGCGCCAGCCGGTGCCGGAAGACGATAACCAGACGCAGTCCTGGTTTGGCGATCGTGCTCAACGCCAGTTTGGCCCAGAGTTCGGTGAAATCGCGCGTGAAGCCAATGTGCTGTTCCGCGATATGCGCCCACTGCTGATTGATAACCCACTGGCAATGTTGGATATTCTCCGCACGCAGCCTGATGCAGAAATGCTGAACTGGGTTATTTCAGGGTTAAAAAATTACTATCAGTACGCCTACGATGTCACCAGCAATACACTGCGCCCGATGTGGAACAACGGCCAGGACATGACGGGCTACCGTTTTAAACGCGATGGCTATTATGGTAAAGCGGGTACGGAATTAAAACCGTTTGCATTAGAAGGTGATTATTTATTACCGCTGGTTCGTGCTTATCGTCTGAGCGGCGATGAGGACCTGTATGCTCTAGTTAACACCATGCTGACACGGCTGAACAAAGAAGAGATTCAGCACATCGCCAGCCCGGTACTTTTGTTAACCGTTATCGAACTGGCCGATCACAAACAATCAGAATCCTGGGCACATTACGCCGCACAGTTGGCTGGCGTTCTGTTTGAACAACATTTCCATCGTGGTTTGTTCGTTCGCTCCGCACAGCATCGTTATGTTCGTCTGGATGATACCTATCCGCTGGCTTTACTGACTTTCGTTGCCGCTTGTCGCAACAAATTAAACGATATCCCGCAGTATCTGACACAAGGTGGATATGTTCACGGGGATTTTCACGTTAATGGGGAAAATAGAATTGTTTATGACGTGGAATTAATTTATCCAGAGTTATTAACAGCTTAATTTTATGTTTTTTTTAATGGTTCACAATTAATCAATAGGTAAGCATTATGAATGAAAACAGAATGCTGGGGTTAGCCTATATCTCCCCCTATATTATAGGGCTGATAGTTTTTACCGCTTTCCCCTTTGTTTCGTCATTTATCCTCAGTTTTACTGAGTATGATTTGATCAATCCGCCTGAATTTACGGGGCTAGAAAACTATCACCGTATGTTCCTGGAAGATGATCTCTTTTGGAAATCCATGGGCGTCACCTTTGCCTATGTATTTCTGACCATTCCATTGAAATTAATCTTCGCATTGTTAATTGCGTTTGTACTTAATTTCAAATTACGTGGTATCGGTTTCTTCCGTACTGCTTACTATGTGCCTTCTATTCTGGGTAGCAGCGTGGCAATCGCCGTTCTGTGGCGTGCTCTGTTCGCTATCGATGGCTTGTTAAACAGCTTCCTCGGCGTGTTTGGCTTTGACGCCATCAACTGGCTGGGCGAGCCGTCGCTGGCACTGATGTCGGTAACGCTGTTGCGCGTATGGCAGTTCGGTTCCGCCATGGTTATCTTCCTGGCTGCATTGCAGAACGTTCCGCAATCTCAGTATGAAGCGGCTATGATCGACGGTGCATCTAAATGGCAAATGTTCCTGAAAGTAACGGTACCGCTGATTACGCCAGTTATTTTCTTTAACTTTATCATGCAGACCACTCAGGCATTCCAGGAGTTTACGGCACCTTACGTCATTACTGGCGGCGGTCCAACGCACTACACCTACCTGTTCTCGCTCTATATCTACGATACGGCGTTCAAGTATTTTGATATGGGCTACGGTGCGGCCTTGGCATGGGTTCTGTTCCTGGTTGTTGCGGTATTTGCGTCTATCTCCTTTAAGTCGTCGAAATACTGGGTGTTCTACTCCGCTGATAAAGGAGGAAAAAATGGCTGACATGCATTCAAACCTGACGACAGCACAAGAAATTGCTGCTGCAGAAGTACGCCGCACGCTGCGTAAAGAAAAAATCAGTGCCGCTATCCGTTACGTGGTTCTGCTGTTCGTTGGCTTGCTGATGCTTTATCCACTAGCGTGGATGTTCTCAGCATCGTTCAAACCGAACCATGAGATCTTCACCACGTTGGGTCTGTGGCCAGAACACGCCACCTGGGACGGTTTCGTTAACGGTTGGAAAACCGGTACGGAATACAATTTCGGTCACTACATGATTAACACGTTCCAGTATGTGATTCCGAAAGTGGTTCTGACCGTTATTTCCTCGGTGATTGTGGCTTATGGCTTCGCTCGCTTTGACATTCCGTGGAAGAACTTCTGGTTTGCTACGCTGATCACCACCATGCTGCTGCCAAGCACCGTACTGTTGATTCCGCAGTACCTCATGTTTCGTGAAATGGGCATGCTGAACAGCTATCTACCACTGTATTTACCGCTGGCGTTTGCAACACAAGGGTTCTTTGTGTTCATGCTGATCCAGTTCCTGCGTGGTGTGCCACGTGATATGGAAGAAGCTGCCCAGATTGATGGCTGTAACTCCTTCCAGGTGCTGTGGTATGTGGTCGTGCCGATTTTGAAACCAGCCATCATCTCTGTTGCGCTGTTCCAGTTCATGTGGTCAATGAACGACTTCATCGGTCCGCTGATTTATGTCTATAGCGTGGATAAGTATCCGATTGCGCTGGCGCTGAAAATGTCTATCGACGTTACTGAAGGCGCTCCGTGGAATGAAATTCTGGCAATGTCCAGCATCTCCATTCTGCCATCCATTATTGTTTTCTTCCTGGCACAGCGTTACTTCGTACAAGGCGTGACCAGCAGCGGAATTAAAGGTTAATAGAGGATTTATCATGGCTGAAGTTATTTTCAAAAAGTTGGAAAAAGTATACACCAACGGTTTCAAAGCGGTTCACGGCATCGACCTGACCATTAAAGACGGTGAATTCATGGTTATCGTCGGCCCGTCTGGCTGTGCGAAATCCACCACGCTGCGTATGCTGGCCGGTCTGGAAACCATTAGTGGCGGTGAAGTTCGCATCGGTGAACGCGTTGTTAACAATCTGGCGCCAAAAGAGCGTGGGATTGCCATGGTGTTCCAGAACTATGCCCTCTACCCTCACATGACGGTAAAAGAGAATCTGGCGTTTGGCCTGAAGCTGAGCAAACTGCCTAAAGAGCAAATTGAAGCGCAGGTCGCTGAAGCGTCCAAAATTCTGGAGTTGGAAGAACTGATGGATCGTCTGCCGCGCCAGCTGTCTGGTGGTCAGGCACAGCGTGTAGCCGTAGGCCGCGCCATCGTTAAAAAGCCAGATGTGTTCCTGTTTGACGAACCATTGTCTAACCTGGATGCGAAACTGCGTGCTTCGATGCGTATCCGTATTTCTGACCTGCATAAGCAGTTGAAGAAAAGCGGTAAAGCAGCAACAACGGTCTATGTTACCCACGATCAGACTGAAGCAATGACCATGGGCGACCGTATCTGCGTGATGAAACTCGGTCATATCATGCAGGTCGATACGCCGGATAACCTATACCACTTCCCTGTCAACATGTTCGTTGCTGGTTTCATTGGCTCACCAGAAATGAACATTAAACCGTGCAAACTGGTCGAGAAAGACGGTCAGATTGGCGTTGTGGTGGGTAATAACGCGCTGGTGTTAAACAGCCGGAAGCAAGACAAAGTCCGCAGCTATGTAGGACAAGACGTCTTCTTCGGTGTTCGCCCAGACTATGTTTCCGTGTCAGATACGCCATTTGAAGGCAGCCACTCACAAGGGGAGCTGGTTCGCGTAGAAAACATGGGTCACGAATTCTTTATGTACATTAAAGTCGATGGCTTTGAATTAACCAGCCGCATTCCTTATGACGAAGGTCGGCTGATTATCGAGAAGGGCCTGCATCGTCCGGTGTATTTCCAGTTCGATATGGAAAAATGCCATATTTTTGATGCAAAAACAGAAAAAAATATCTCTCTTTAACAGGAGTAGTAACCGATGAAAAAAGCGATCCTACACACGTTAATAGTTTCATCTCTGGCATTAGTGGCAATGCCTTCTTTCGCCGCTGATAATGTTGAATTGAGAATGTCCTGGTGGGGCGGCAACAGCCGTCACCAGCAGACGCTCAAAGCCATTGAAGAGTTCCATAAACAGCATCCGAACATCACGGTGAAAGCGGAATACACCGGATGGGATGGTCACCTGTCTCGTCTGACTACACAGATTGCCGGTAACACCGAGCCAGATGTGATGCAGACTAACTGGAACTGGCTACCGATTTTCTCTAAAAACGGTACTGGTTTTTATGACCTGAACAAAGTGAAAGATACTCTGGATCTGGCACAGTTCGATCCGAAAGAGCTGCAAAGCACCACGGTCGAAGGGAAACTGAACGGCATTCCAATTTCCGTTACTGCTCGCGTGTTCTACTTCAACACCGAAAGCTGGCAAAAAGCGGGTCTGGAATATCCGAAAACGTGGGACGAGCTGCTGAACGCCGGTAAAGTGTTCAAAGAAAAACTGGGCGACCAATACTACCCTATCGTGTTGGAACACCAGGATTCTCTGGCACTGCTGAACTCTTACATGGTTCAGAAATACAACATCCCTGCTATTGATGTAAAAAGTCAAAAATTCGCCTACACCGATGCGCAATGGGTTGAATTCTTTGGCATGTATAAGAAACTGATCGACGGCCATGTCATGCCTGATGCGAAATACTATGCCTCTTTCGGCAAGAGCAACATGTATGAGATGAAGCCATGGATCAACGGCGAGTGGTCTGGTACTTACATGTGGAACTCCACCATTACCAAGTACTCTGACAACCTGCAACCACCAGCAAAACTGGCATTGGGTAACTATCCGATGCTGCCTGGTGCGAAAGATGCTGGCTTGTTCTTCAAACCAGCACAGATGCTGTCTATCGGTAAGTCAACCAAGCATCCTAAAGAATCGGCTCAGTTGATCAACTTCCTGCTGAACAGCAAAGAAGGTGCTCAGGCTCTGGGTCTGGAACGTGGTGTGCCGTTGAGTAAAGCCGCTGTAGCTCAGTTGACTGCTGATGGCGTCATTAAAGATGATGCTCCAGCCGTTGCAGGGTTGAAACTGGCGCTGTCTCTGCCACATGACGTTGCCGTTTCCCCTTATTTCGACGACCCGCAAATCGTTTCTCTGTTTGGTGATACCATCCAGTCTATCGATTACGGTCAGAAATCTGTGGAAGACGCAGCGAAATACTTCCAGCGTCAATCAGAACGTATTCTGAAACGCGCAATGAAGTAATGTCGTACCCGATTTAAGCTGTAATTCATCCCTGCCGCACCGACGGCAGGGATTTTTCATTTAAATTAAAACAACTCCTATATTCAATTCGATCTCCCTCACAATTTGAAACCCCATTTTACTTTTTGTTACCCAAACCGATCTCGATCACAGAACGTAATTTAATAATAAATAGAATAGAACTTGTCCCAAAAAGCATAATGCGTGTTTTTTATTAGAGATATCCTAACCAATAGGGAATATAACAATGAAATTTAAATTACTAGCTCTGGCTGTTACGTCATTAATTAGTGTGAATGCAATGGCTGTAACGATCGATTACCGTCATGAAATGCAAGACACCGTCAAAAACGACCATAAAGATCGTCTTTCAATGTCTCACCGTTTCGCCAATGGTTTCGGTTTATCTGCTGAAGCTAAATGGAAGCAGTCTGGTTCAGATAACACACCAAATAAACCATTTAATGAAACTGTTAGTAACGGCACCGAAGTGGTTGCCAGCTATGTGTACAATTTCAACAAAACCTTTTCTCTGGAGCCAGGTTTCTCTTTAGATTCAAGCTCTGACTCCAACAACTACCGCCCTTATCTGCGCGGTAAAGTGAATATTACTGACGATCTGTCAACCTCTCTCCGCTACCGTCCTTACTATTTAAGAAAAAGCGGAAATACGAATAAAACAGGTGCCAGCAACTATACTCAAGAAACTGGTTACAACCTGACTGCAGTTGTTAGTTATAAATTCCTGAAAGATTACCAGATTGATTACGAACTGGACTACAAAAAAGCTAACAAAGCAGGACCGAGTGGTTTTCAAGCAGACAAAGAAAACTGGAAAATCGAACATGATGTCAAACTGGCTTATAAGTTAGATAAAAACTGGAAACCTTATATGGCTGTCGGTAACGTTGTCGGTGATAAAAACACCGACGAGCGTCAAACTCGTTACCGTGTTGGTGTGCAATACAGCTTCTAATAGCGGCCTTGTTATTTAAATAAGCGTTATTAGTTGGCAAAAGGGATGTTATTGTTAATTGATTCACTCAGCTTTAGCATCCCTTTATTATGATGTCCGTCGTAGATTAGCAGGTTAGTTACGTTTCGTTGTTACATGTGGTGTCGTTAAATGTAATTTAGCTACATGCGTTTTAGCTGTTGGAATTGCTGTGTCTGATTTACCCTCTTCGTGTATGAATGTTATTTCTTTATTAAAGTTTGCGGTTCAGGGTAGTCATTTTTTCTCCGATGTGATGGCTACCCTATTTTTTACCATCGCCCAACGATTTTCCCCCTTCTTCCCTTTGTCAGGTGATCTATCATGATTGTTCGTTCTCTGCTTGCCGGGGCCATTATGATGTCTGTAAATGGATTAAGTTACGCCCAACCTGTTTTTCCTGTCTGGCCACATGGCGAAGCGCCAGGTGCCGCTTCTTCAACGGTACAGCCGCAAGTGGTCGAGCGTAGCAAAGATCCCTCTCTTCCCGATCGGGCAGCAACCGGGATTCGCAGTCCCGAAATTACCGTTTATCCGGCAGAGAAGCCCAATGGTATGGCGTTACTCATTACGCCAGGTGGTTCTTATCAGCGCGTCGTGTTGGATAAGGAAGGCAGCGATCTGGCACCGTTCTTTAATCAACAGGGCTATACCCTTTTCGTGATGACCTATCGCATGCCCGGTGAAGGTCATAAAGAAGGTGCTGACGCCCCGTTAGCCGATGCCCAGCGAGCCATCAGAACCCTAAGAGCCAACGCCGAGAAATGGCACATTAACCCACAGCGCATCGGTATTATGGGATTCTCCGCCGGTGGTCATGTTGCTGCCAGCCTTGGAACCCGGTTCGCCCAGTCCGTTTACCCCGCGATGGATGCCATTGACAGCGTAAGCGCACGCCCTGACTTCATGGTGCTGATGTACCCTGTTATTTCGATGCAGGCAGATATTGCACACGCAGGCTCTCGAAAACAGTTAATCGGCGAACAGCCAACGGAAGCGCAGGTGCTGCGTTATTCTCCAGAGAAGCAGGTTACCGCTCAGACACCGCCCACGTTTCTGGTGCATGCCGTTGACGATCCGTCAGTGTCGGTTGATAACAGTCTGGTGATGTTCAGCGCGCTGCGGGAAAAACAGATTCCCGTCGAAATGCATCTCTTCGAGAAAGGGAAACACGGCTTCGGCCTGCGCGGCACCAAAGGGCTTCCCGCCGCGGCCTGGCCTCAGTTGCTGGACAATTGGCTGCGTGTTTTACCGGTAAGTAACGAACAGCCGAAATAAATCATTACGCCGTCACCGCTTCCGCAGGCAGAGATAATCTTTTATACTGTATAAAATAACAGTTTTATTTGAGAAGTTTCATGACTGCGGAAGGACACCTGCTGTTTTCTGTTGCCTGCGCAATTCTGGCTAAGAAAGTTGAGCTATCGCCAGCGCTGGCTACCGGAGACTGGTGGCACATTATTCCCGGTGCACTCCTTACCGCGCTGCTGCCCGATATTGATCACCCCAAATCCGTCCTCGGGCAGCGCCTGAAGTGGCTTTCTTCGCCAATTGCCCGCCTCTTTGGTCACCGTGGGTTTACGCACAGCCTCCTTGCTATCGCCGCCGGTATTTTCTTTATTCAGACGCGTCTGCCGCCAGACTGGCCGATTCCGACCGATGCCTACCATGCCATGATCGTCGGTTATCTGAGCCACATTCTCGCAGATATGCTGACACCCTCTGGCGTTCCTCTACTCTGGCCCTGTCGCTGGCGTTTCCGCTTGCCGATTTTAAACAGCCAAAAAGGCAATCAATTGGAACGCTTTCTGTGTCTTGCCTGTATCGGCTTTTCGCTGTATCAGCCACAAAAGAATCTGGATTGCTGCACCTATGAGCAGTCATTTCGCTTTTTACAGTCAGCGCAAACTTACCTCTTCCAATACGTGAAATAACCACGTTACCTGGCGTAATACCCTAAATAATTCGAGTTGCAGGAAGGCGGCAAGAGAAGGAATCCCGATGAGCTTACTCAGGTAAGTGATTCGGGTGAGTGAGCGTAGCCAACGTACATGCAACTTGAAGTATGACGGGTATAGACATATCTCTGTAACATGATGGAAAAAGACCTGCTATCCTGTGCGCGTTTGTTATTTTTCATCGCAAAAAATCACGCTACCTCCACCGATCTACGTTACCGCGCGAGATCGTAGGCAGCGTGGCACGACTCACTGATAGGGAGCAAAGCCGGATGAATTTTCCGCTACTCATAAATATTCTGCTATTTGTCGTATTACTGCTCGGATTAGGTTATGCCAGCCGTAACCCATCCTGGAGTCTGGCCAAGAAAGTGTTGCTGGGGTTGGTTGTCGGGGTGCTATTTGGCCTGGCACTGCATCTGATTTATGGTGGCGACAACCCGGTCGTTAAGCAGTCCATCTCATGGTTTAACATCGTAGGTAATGGCTATGTGCAGCTGTTGCAGATGATCGTCATGCCGCTGGTCTTTATCTCCATCCTCAATTCCGTTGCCAAACTGCATAACGCCTCGTCATTAGGGAAAATCAGCGTATTGACGCTGTCTACTCTACTGATCACCACGCTGATTTCTGCGTTGGTCGGCGTATTTGTAACTAACCTGTTTGGCCTGACGGCTACCGGATTGGTGCAAGGTGCGCAGGAAACCGCGCGATTAACAGCAATTGAAAGCAACTATGCAGGTAAAGTCGCTGACCTTAACGTGCCTCAGCTTATCCTGTCCTTCATCCCTAAAAATCCGTTTGCTGAGCTGACCGGCGCGAATCCGACGTCTATCATCAGCGTCGTTGTCTTTGCAGCCTTCCTTGGTGTAGCTGCGCTACAGCTGTTGAAAGATGACGCCGTCAAAGGCGAACGCGTTTTAACCGCCATTGATACACTGCAATCCTGGGTGATGAAGCTTGTTCGTCTGGTAATGAAATTAACGCCTTATGGTGTTATGGCGCTGATGACCAAAATGGTCGCCAGCTCTAACCTGCAAGACATCCTCAAGTTGGGCAGCTTCGTTGTCGCCTCCTATCTGGGGCTGGCGATTATGTTCGGCGTTCATGCGCTGATTCTGTCTTTCACAGGCATCAATCCGGCACGTTTTTATCGCAAAGTGTGGCCGGTACTGACGTTCGCGTTTACCAGCCGTTCCAGCGCGGCGACCATTCCACTCAGCATTGAGGCGCAAACGCGCCGCATTGGCGTACCGCAATCTATCGCCAGCTTTGCCGCGTCTTTTGGCACGACAATCGGTCAGAACGGCTGTGCGGGGCTCTACCCAGCGATGCTGGCCGTGATGGTCGCGCCAACAGTCGGCATCAACCCGCTGGATCCTGTCTGGATCGCAACGCTGGTCGGTATCGTCACCATCAGTTCTGCTGGCGTCGCCGGTGTCGGCGGTGGTGCCACCTTTGCCGCATTAATCGTTCTGCCCGCGATGGGGCTGCCGGTGACGCTTGTCGCGCTGCTCATCTCTATTGAGCCGCTTATCGATATGGGCCGTACCGCGCTTAACGTCAGCGGATCAATGACGGCAGGCACCGTCACCAGCCAGTTGATGAAGCAGACGGACAAAACGGTTTTCAACGCACAGGATGACGCTGAGTTGACGCACCGCTAAGTCACGCTTGCTGTACAAAAGAAAACGCCGACGGCTGATGCTGTCGGCGTTTTTTTATGACGCATTTCTAACAACGATACCGTGCCATCGGGCTAGTTAGCGCTGCGGGTTAGTATCGTAAGCCTGACAGCTCTGGAAGCCTTTATTGAGAACATGCCCCGTGTCGTTGTAGCTCACGAAATAGTTCTGCGCAGTACCATCACGGTTCTTCAGCAGATAATCGCTACAGGTGCCTTTGGCATTCACCAGTCGTTTTTCCACTCCGCTACCTGCAAGTTGATGAACCTGCTGCTTCGTCATTCCCACTTTCACATCTTTCACAACAGGCTCATTGACATAGCTTTCTGCTTTGTTATAAGCCGAACATCCCGCCAGCATGACAGCACCAACTGCCGCAATACATACCAGTAATCTGTTATTCTTCATCTCATCACCTCATTATTAATGGGTCACCCTAAGGCTAGTCGGCAGCGACCACTTTTTCAAATCATAACGCAGGGATGTAACATATTGGCCGATAGTCGAAAACGGGTTATCTATAGGGAAAATGACTACCTGACAGCTTGTTCTTTTTCTTCACGCCAATTCGTTTTACACTCAGGGTATCGTAATAATTCTTTTGCAGTATCAATAAGTTCAGGAGAGGATGGCATGTCATTACAAAACGACATTATCACTGCGTTGGGAGTGAAAAGCAGCATCAACCCAGCACAGGAAATCCGTGTTAGCGTTGATTTTTTAAAGAATTATCTGAATGCTCACCCGTTCGTTACGTCGTTAGTTTTGGGCATCAGCGGTGGTCAGGATTCTACGCTGACCGGCAAACTGTGCCAGATGGCTATCACGGAATTACGCAACGAAACCGGAAATTCTCGCTATCAGTTCATCGCCGTGCGCTTGCCTTACGGCGTGCAGGCGGATGAAGCCGACTGTCAGGATGCCATCGCCTTCATCCAACCAGACCGCGTATTAACCGTCAACATCAAACCTGCTATCGAAGCCAGTGAAGCCACATTACGTGCCATTGGCGTAGAGCTTTCCGATTTTGTCAAAGGTAACGAGAAAGCCAGAGAACGCATGAAAGCGCAGTACAGCATCGCAGGCATGAATGCTGGGCTTGTCGTCGGCACCGATCATGCCGCAGAGGCGGTAACGGGCTTTTTCACCAAATACGGTGATGGCGGTACCGATATCAACCCGATTTTCCGACTGAATAAGCGTCAGGGTAAAGCGCTATTGCACGAACTTGGCTGCCCTTCTCATCTTTATACCAAAGCCCCCACCGCCGATCTGGAAGAAAACCGTCCGTCCCTCCCGGATGAAGTCGCGCTGGGTGTCACCTATGAACAGATCGACGACTATCTGGAAGGTAAGCAGATCGAGTCTAACGATGCGGCCATTATCGAAAACTGGTATCGCAAAACCGAACACAAGCGTCGCCCGCCGATTACTGTTTTTGATGACTTCTGGCGATAAGCCATCGTGATGAGCAAACCGGACGTGGATAACGGCGTCCGGTTTGTTTTTGGTTTTTTCTGCACAGACCTTATAACCGGGTATAAATATGACGCCACAGCGCGCCACGCTCACGGGCCTACTGGCGATCGTTTTATGGAGCACATCCGTCGGGCTTATCCGTAGCCTGACAGAAGCGCTCGGCCCCATCGGCGGCGCCGCGATGATTTATTCCACCAGCACGCTATGTCTCTTGGCCTTTTATGGTCTTCCCTGCATTAAAACGCTGCCCAGAATCTATTTATTCGCAGGCGGTGCGATGTTTGTCTGCTACGAGATATTTCTGTCGCTGTCCATCGGGCTGGCAGATAGCCGTATGCAGGCGATAGAAATAGGGATGATTAACTACTTGTGGCCCAGCTTGACCATTCTTTTTTCTCTTTTTATCAATCAGCAGAAAAGCCGTTTCCTGCTCTGGCCCGGTCTCGCGCTCGCGCTGGGTGGCATCGTGTGGATTATGAAAGGAGAAAGCGACTGGACACCAGAACTGCTGTGGAACAACGTTCTTGCTAACCCGCTGGCCTACAGTCTTGCGTTTTCTGCGGCCTTGACCTGGGCGCTCTACTGCAATATCACTAAGCGTTATGGGCAAGGAAAAAGCGGCGTCTCGCTGTTTTTTCTCATCACCGCCCTCATACTCTGGACGCAGTATTCCTTCAGTGGCGAAAGTGCGATTTCATTAACCTTGCCGAGTTCGCTGCAACTGCTCTTTATGGGCGCATCAACCGCATTGGCCTATTCCGCCTGGAATGCTGGTATTCAGCATGGCAATCTGACTTTACTGGCAACCGCCTCTTATTTCACGCCCGTGCTTTCCACTCTATTGGCTGCGCTCTGGCTCAATATCACGCCTGCCATGTCATTCTGGCAAGGCGTCGCAATGGTCACGGCAGGTTCACTGCTCTGCTGGTATGCGACGCGTACGCCGACAAGTTGATCCCCAACCGTCCCCACGGTTTTCGTCTGGATTTCCTGACCAACAAAACCCCCAATCTGCTCGCGGTCACATTCTTCACGCTAACCTGTTATAGTCATCCCCACATTTCGTTACCTAAAAAATAGTCACACATGTTAAGGCGTTTCTTTTCCTACTATTCCCCTTACAAAGGGTTGTTCGTCCTCGATTTCGGCTGTGCCATTATCGCTGGCCTGCTTGAATTAGGGTTTCCGATGGCGATTAAAGCGTTCATCGATAAACTATTACCCGCTCAGGACTGGTCGCTGATCCTGTTGGCGTCAGTGGCGCTATTGGCGGTGTACCTGCTGAATACCGCGCTGATGGCCATCGTCAACTATTGGGGACATGCGTTGGGCGTGGGTATTGAAACCGATATGCGGCGGCAGGCATTTGAGCATCTGCAAAATTTGCCGTTCCGTTACTACGACAATATGAAGACCGGCCATATCATCACCCACGTCACCAAAGATCTGGAAGAAGTCGGGGAAATTGCCCACCACGGCCCGGAAGACCTCTTCCTCGCGATCATGACGTTTATTGGTGCGTTCATCCTGATGGCGACGGTTCACCTGAATCTGGCGCTGCTGACGATTATTATCGTGCCGTTCATGACGTATCTCGTCAGCCGTTACGGCGCGCGCATGACAGAGACCTGGCGTCAGCTATTCGGTCAGGTTGGCAACTTCAACGCCCGAATTGAAGAGAGCGTGGGTGGTATTCGCGTCGTTAAGGCCTTTGCCAATGAAGATCATGAGAAGAAACTGTTCTCCCACGACAACGAAAACTACCGTCGTACCAAGTTGCAGGCCTATCGCATCATGACCGCCAGCATGACGCTCAGCTACCTCAGCACACGCCTGATACAGCTTATCGTGATGCTGGCCGGTATTTGGTATGTCATTCAGGGCGAACTCAGCTACGGCGGTTTTATCGGCTTCCTGTTGCTGATTGAGGTTTTCTTCAGACCGGTCGCCAAAATTACCTCGGTGCTGGAGAGCTATCCCAAAGGGATTGCGGGATTCAAACGCTTTACTCAACTGATCGACACCGTTCCTGAGATTGCCGACGCCCCCGATGCGCACGATGCAGGGCCGCTGAAAGGCGATATCCGCTTTAATCAGGTGAGCTTTGGTTATTCTGCCGATCGTCCGATTCTGCGTAATATCGACCTGTCGATTCGCGCAGGGGAAACCGTGGCGTTTGTCGGCCCATCCGGTGCGGGCAAAACTACACTTTGTTCCCTCCTTCCACGCTTCTACGATTTGACCAGCGGAGCCATCACCATTGACGGCATGGATATCCGCCAGATGACGCAGGCGTCACTACGCAGTCAAATCGGCATCGTACAACAAGATGTCTTCCTGTTCGGCGGCACCATTCGGGAAAATATCGCTTACGGCAAGCTTGATGCCAGCGATGAAGAAATCATGGAAGCCGCACGCCGTGCACGGTTAGATGAGCTGATCGAAAATCTGCCTGACGGACTGGATACTGTGGTCGGCGAGCGCGGCGTTAAGCTATCGGGTGGTCAAAAGCAGCGTTTATCGATCGCGCGAATCTTCCTGAAAAACCCGCCGATCTTGATTCTGGACGAAGCAACGTCCGCACTGGATACCGCGACGGAGCAGGCGATACAGCAGTCGCTCAGCGAGCTTTCCGCAGGACGTACCACGTTGATCATCGCCCACAGACTGGCAACCATACAGAATGCCGGACGCATTGTGGTGGTGGATAACGGCAGCATCATTGAGCAAGGCAGCCATCAGGTACTGCTGGATCAAAGTGGTATCTATGCCAGATTACATCAGGCGCAGTTCGGTCAGGCCTGATTGCTATCTCCCTCGGCGAGGGTTCTCCTCGCCTTTTTCTCTCTGCTTTGCCACATAGATGTGACTTCAGAGGTTTCCCTTGCAATAAATTGCATTTAAAATACATCTATTGTGATTTCATCAGGACATGACGCACATGGCGAGAAAACCCTTGGGAAAATACCGACAGCGGGAGATCCGTACCGTCGGATTGATGATCGAGCTGTATGAAAAGCATCATCCTGAAACCGACGATAACACGCAGTATAAAGACTTATTCAATTACGCCATCAAGCGTCTGGAACGCTGCCAGTTCGGTGAAGATAAACCCGCGTGTAAGCATTGCCCCATTCACTGCTATCAACCCGCCAGACGTGAGGCGATAAAAGCGATTATGCGCTGGTCGGGGCCACGGATGTTGTTACGTCACCCGATTTTGGCAATACGCCATTTAATTGACGATCATCGGCCAGTGCCGGACTATCCGAAAAAAGAGACCGCACCAAAAGTGTCAACCGGGCGGGCAACGCGTTTAGCCTCACAGCATACGGCACCAGCGGATACCGACGCGACGTTGAAATAGATCATGTGAAGACGAATAAGATAGGAAAAGGCCGCTTGCGCGGCCTTTTTGGGTGACACTGTTACTCTTTGGGAGAGGCGTTCTCTACCCTGCTTTTTAGCTTTTGCCCCGGACGGAACGTGACCACACGGCGCGCCGTAATTGGAATATCTTCGCCAGTTTTTGGGTTACGTCCCGGACGTTGGTTCTTGTCTCGCAAATCAAAATTGCCAAAACCTGACAACTTGACCTGCTCGCCATTTTCCAAAGCGCGACGAACTTCTTCAAAAAACAGCTCGACTAGCTCTTTGGCATCCCGTTTGCTCAGCCCGAGCTTCTCAAACAGGTATTCTGACATTTCAGCTTTAGTAAGCGCCATAGGTTCAATCCCTCAAGGATGCTTGGAATCGCTGTTTTAATGCCGCTACGCATTCTGCAACGGTAGCGGCAATTTCCTCTTCTGCCAGTGTACGCGTGGTATCTTGCAGGGTCAGACTGATAGCCAGACTCTTATAACCTTCAGCTACGCCCTTCCCTCGGTACACGTCGAATAAGTTTACGCCAACTAACTGATTTGCGCCAACTTTCTTACACTCGGCCAAAATATCGCCCGCAGGGACATTTTCAGCAACCACAACGGCGATATCGCGACGGTTCGCCGGGAAGCGGGAAATCTCGCTCGCTTCAGGCAATACGCGGTCTGCGACCTTATCCCACAACAATTCGAACACCACGGTGCGCCCGTTAAGATCCAACTTGCGTTCCAATTCTGGGTGAATAACGCCAATAAATCCAATGCGTTCTCCGCACAGATAAATAGCAGCACTTTGTCCTGGATGCAATGCCGGATTATTTTCGGCCTTGAACTCAACCTCAGGCAGCTTGCCCGTCAATGCCAGCACCGCTTCCAAATCGCCTTTTAAATCATAGAAGTCAACAGCCTGACGCGCCAGATCCCAATGCTCTTCATAACGGGTGCCGGTAATCACACCCGCCAGCATCAGATCCTGACGAATACCCAGGTCAGCACTGGTGTCCGGTACAAAACGGAGACCGCTTTCAAACAGGCGCAGGCGGCTTTGTTGACGGTTTTGGTTATACACCGCAGCACTCAGCAAGCCACTCCACAGCGATAAACGCATCACCGACATCTCTGCGGAAATCGGGCTCGGCAGGCTCAGCGACGCTTCATTAGGGTGGATTAACCCCTGAATTTTCGGGTCAACAAAACTGTAAGTAATTGCTTCTTGATACCCGTGATCGACTAATAATGTCTTCACACGCTTCAATGACAGTGACGCTTCGCGATGCGAGGTCATAATCAACGGAGCTTGAGTCGGAATATTCGGAATGTTGTTATAGCCGTAAATACGCGCGACTTCTTCAACCAGATCCTCTTCAATTTCCATGTCGAAGCGCCAACTCGGAGCCGTCGCCTGCCAACCTGCATCGGTTTTCGCGACGTTACAGCCCAGACGTTGCAGGATATCGCTCACCTGCTCATCCGCAATCACATGGCCAATCAGACGATCCAGCTTTTCACGGCGCAGCGTAATCGTTGCGCGCGTCGGCAAGTCTGCCTCGCTAGTCACATCAACCACCGGACCCGCTTCACCACCACAGATATCGATCAGCAGACGAGTCGCGCGTTCAATGGCTTTGTGCTGTAACGCTGGATCGACACCACGCTCGTAGCGGTGAGACGCATCAGTGTGCAAACCGTGACGACGGGCGCGTCCAGTAATCGACAGCGGATTGAAATAAGCGCATTCCAGCAGAACGTTTTGTGTCTCTTCATTGACGCCAGAATGCTCGCCGCCAAAGATACCGCCCATCGCCAGCGCATTCTGCTGGTCAGCGATAACCAGCGTATCCGCATTCAGCTTCGCTTCATTACCATCCAGCAACGTCAGCGTTTCGCCTTCTGTCGCCATACGCACGATAATGCCGCCGCTGAGACGGTCAAGATCGAACGCGTGCATTGGTTGACCGAGTTCCAGCAGAACGTAGTTAGTCACGTCAACCACTGGATCGATAGAACGAATACCGCAACGACGCAGTTTTTCACGCATCCACAGCGGCGTTGCCGCCTTAACGTTGATGCCTTTCACCACACGACCTAAGTAACGCGGGCATGCCTGTGGCGCATCGACCTGAATCGGGAAAGTATCCTGAATCGTCGCGGCAACAGGCTCAATAGTCGGTTCATTCAACGCCAGTTGATTCAACACGGCGACATCGCGCGCCACACCGATGATACCGAGGCAATCTGCACGGTTCGGCGTCACGCTGATTTCAATCGCGTTGTCATCCAGCTTCAGGTACTCACGAATATCTGTGCCAATCGGCGCATCTACTGGCAGCTCGATGATGCCATCGTGATCGTCGGAAATGCCCAACTCGGAAAATGAGCACAGCATGCCTTCAGACGGCTCGCCACGCAGCTTGGCGGCTTTGATTTTAAAATCGCCCGGCAATACGGCTCCCACCGTCGCCACCGCCACTTTCAGGCCTTGACGGCAGTTCGGCGCACCACAGACGATGTCCAGCAGGCGATCACCGCCTACATTGACTTTCGTCACACGCAGTTTGTCTGCATTCGGGTGCTGCCCACATTCAACCACTTCACCAACAACCACGCCGTGGAATGCGCCAGCAACAGGCTCAACGCCATCCACTTCCAACCCTGCCATTGTGATCTGTTCAGATAACACTTCACTGTCAACTGCCGGGTTTACCCACTCGCGTAACCAGAGTTCACTGAATTTCATGATGTATACCCGCCTTACTTAAACTGTTTGAGGAAACGCAGATCGTTTTCGAAGAATGCACGCAGATCGGTTACGCCATAGCGCAGCATCGTCAGACGCTCCATGCCCATACCGAACGCGAAGCCGGAATACACTTCTGGGTCGATACCAACATTACGCAGGACATTCGGGTGCACCATGCCGCAGCCCAGGACTTCCAGCCATTTACCGTTTTTACCCATCACATCCACTTCAGCAGACGGTTCGGTAAACGGGAAATAAGACGGGCGGAAGCGAACCTGTAAATCTTCCTCAAAGAAATTACGCAGGAAATCATGCAACGTGCCTTTCAGGTTGGTGAAGCTGATGTCTTTATCGACGATCAACCCTTCCATCTGATGGAACATCGGCGTGTGGGTCTGATCGTAATCGTTACGATAAACACGGCCCGGCGCGATGATACGGATAGGCGGTTGCTGCTTTTCCATGGTACGAATCTGAACGCCTGAAGTCTGTGTACGCAGCAGACGTGTTGCATCAAACCAGAACGTGTCGTGGTCAGCACGCGCAGGGTGATGCCCTGGAATATTCAGCGCATCAAAGTTGTGATAGTCGTCTTCGATTTCTGGCCCGGTTACGACTGAAAAACCCAGCTCGCCGAAAAAGGTTTCGATGCGATCGATGGTACGCGTCACCGGATGCAGACCACCATTTTCAATGGTGCGGCCCGGCAGAGAGACATCGATGGTTTCTTGTGCCAGACGCGCATTTAGCTCAGCGGACTCCAGCATTTGCTTACGGGCATTCAGCGCGTCCTGAACGTCTTGTTTAGCCTGGTTAATGACAGCACCAGCCGCAGGGCGTTCTTCAGCCGGCAACTCGCGCAGCGAGGTCATCTGAAGGGTTAAGTGACCTTTTTTACCCAGATATTCGACACGCACATTTTCTAGTGCGGCAACGTCCTGAGCCTCTTCTATAGCTGTTCTGGCTTTGGCAACCAGCTCTGCGAGATGTGGCATTGTGTTCCTCTTTTTCTGCCTATGTGGCCAACGGTCATGATTGAAGAATGTCGTTTTACTCAAAACGATAAATGTTACTAAAAACAAGAGTAAAAACCGATTATTGTAAACAAAAAAGCCTCCCTATGGGGAGGCTTAAGCGCTACTTTTCGTTTCTCTTCTTACGCGCAAAGCCCCCTGAATTCAGGCGCTAAAGTAAAAAAAGAAACGGAAAATAGCAGCGTTCATACTTGCGTTACCTTTGTCTTATAAATAATAAAAACTAAACGTGTAGAGCTCGACGAAAAGAGGGAGCCAAAGCTCCCTCTCTCAACTGACTTACGCCAGTGCTGCTTTCGCTTTTTCGACCAGCGCGCTGAACGCTAACTTATCGAATACTGCGATATCAGCCAGAATCTTACGGTCAATTTCAACAGAAGCTTTTTTCAGGCCGTTGATGAATTTGCTGTAAGACAAGCCGTTTTGACGAGCTGCCGCATTGATACGTGCAATCCACAGCTGGCGGAATTGACGTTTACGTTGACGACGGTCGCGGTAAGCGTATTGACCAGCTTTGATTACTGCCTGGAAGGCAACACGATAAACACGCGAACGGGCACCGTAGTAACCTTTCGCTTGTTTCAATATTTTCTTGTGACGTGCACGGGCAACTACACCACGTTTTACGCGAGCCATATGCTCTCTCCTAAAGTCTTATTCTGAATTAAAAAAAGGTTACTTATGCGTACGGCAGACATGCGATAACAAGACCCAGATCCCCTTTGGAGACCAGACCTTTTGGACGCAGGTGACGTTTACGCTTAGTTGACTTTTTGGTCAGAATATGACGCAGGTTAGCATGCTTACGCTTAAAACCACCACTTGCGGTTTTTTTAAAGCGTTTAGCGGCGCCACGTACTGTTTTAATCTTTGGCATTGTTATTTCCACTTCGCATTGTTAATAAAACGAATCAGATAAGGCGAACAAAGCCGTACAACACAAAGGTTGTACGGTCTTGCTACTTGAATGCCTTACTGTTTCTTCTTCGGTGCTAGCACCATGATCATCTGACGGCCTTCGATCTTCGATGGGAAGGATTCGACAACTGCCAGTTCACTCAGATCGTCACGAACGCGGTTAAGCACTTCGATACCAATCTGTTGGTGCGCCATTTCACGACCACGGAAACGCAGTGTGATTTTGGCTTTGTCACCATCTTCAAGAAAGCGAATCAGGTTGCGTAGTTTGACCTGATAGTCGCCATCATCGGTACCAGGTCGGAATTTGATTTCCTTGACCTGAATAACTTTTTGTTTTTTCTTCTGTTCCTTTGTGGCCTTACTCTTCTCATAAAGGAACTTGCCGTAATCCATAATTCGGCAAACCGGCGGCTCGGCGTTCGGACTGATTTCAACTAAATCAACACCTGCTTCTTCGGCTTTTTCTAATGCTTCATTTAGACTTACGATGCCCAGCTGTTCGCCTTCGACGCCTGACAGGCGTACCTCATGTGCGCGAATCTCTCTGTTGATGCGATTAGGACGCGCCGGTTGAACTCGTTTTCCGCCTTTAATACTTATACCTCCAATTGATGAAGACTACGGCTGCGAATCTCTTGTTGCAGCTTACTGATGACTTCACTGACGTCCAAGCTCCCCAGGTCTTTACCGCGACGAGTACGGACAGCAACTTTTCCTGCCTCGACCTCTTTGTCGCCACAAACCAGCATATAGGGAACACGTCGTAAAGTGTGTTCGCGAATTTTAAAGCCAATCTTCTCATTTCTCAAGTCTGCTTTTACACGAATGCCCGCTTCTTGCAGTTTTCGGGTCAATTCGTTGACATAATCAGACTGGCTATCGGTGATATTTATAATCACCGCTTGAACCGGGGCTAACCAGGTCGGGAAGAAACCGGCGAATTCTTCGGTCAGAATACCGATAAAACGCTCCATTGATCCCAAAATAGCCCGGTGAATCATAACCGGAACCTGACGCTCGTTGCTTTCGCCAACGTAAGACGCGTTCAGACGACCCGGTAATGAAAAGTCGAGTTGCACCGTACCACACTGCCACGCACGATCCAAACAGTCATGCAAGGTAAATTCAATTTTTGGGCCGTAGAACGCCCCTTCACCCGGCTGATAGGCGAATTCGATGTTATTTTCAGTCAACGCGGCGGCCAAATCGGCTTCAGCGCGATCCCACATCTCATCGCTGCCAATACGTTTTTCAGGACGCGTAGACAGTTTCACCACGATTTTTTCAAAACCGAAGGTGCTGTACATGTCATACACCATCTTGATGCAGCTGTTCACTTCATCACGAACCTGCTCTTCCGTACAGAAGATGTGTGCATCGTCTTGAGTGAAGCCACGCACGCGCATTAAGCCATGCAGAGAGCCTGACGGCTCATTGCGGTGACAGCTACCGAACTCAGCCATACGCAGCGGCAGATCGCGGTATGACTTCAATCCCTGATTGAAAATCTGTACGTGACCTGGGCAGTTCATCGGCTTGATACAGTATTCACGGTTTTCTGATGACGTCGTGAACATCGCTTCTTTGTAGTTTTCCCAGTGACCAGTTTTTTCCCACATCACGCGATCCATCATGAATGGACCTTTTACTTCCTGATACTGGTACGATTTCAGCTTCATGCGTACAAACGCTTCCAACTCGCGGAAGATCGTCCAGCCGTCGTTGTGCCAGAAAACCATACCTGGCGCTTCTTCCTGCATATGGTACAGGTCAAGCTGTTTGCCGATCTTGCGGTGGTCGCGCTTAGACGCTTCTTCAAGACGTTGCAGGTAAGAAGCCAGTTGTTTTTTATCTGCCCATGCGGTGCCGTAAATGCGTTGCAGCATTTTGTTTTTGCTGTCGCCACGCCAGTAAGCGCCGGACGTTTTCTGCAATTTGAAATGGTGGCAAAAACGCATATTCGGTACGTGCGGACCACGGCACATATCGATGTATTCTTCATGGTGATACAGACCCGGACGATCGTCACGACTGATGTTCTCATCCAGAATCGCAATTTTGTAGGTCTCACCACGTGCAGCGAACGCATCGCGCGCTTCCTGCCAACTGACTTTTTTCTTAATGACGTCATAGTCGGTGTCAGCAAGCTCGTGCATACGCTTTTCGAGCAGCTCAATGTCTTCCTGAGTCAGAGTACGATCGATATCAACATCATAGTAAAAACCGTTATCGATAACGGGACCAATCGCCATTTTGG
This sequence comes from Pectobacterium odoriferum, assembly GCF_009931295.1. Lineage (NCBI taxonomy): Bacteria > Pseudomonadati > Pseudomonadota > Gammaproteobacteria > Enterobacterales > Pectobacteriaceae > Pectobacterium > Pectobacterium odoriferum. The sequence goes on from NZ_CP034938.1 coordinate 2,653,796, forward strand.
TATCTGGCCACAGTTGCTTAATCGCGTGACCCAGCAGGTGCGCACAGGAGTGGCGAATAATTTCCAGACCGGCTTCATCTTTGGCGGTGATGATGGCTAACTGCGCATCAGTATCGATCTTATCGCTAGCGTCAACCAGCTCGCCATTGACACGTCCAGCAATACAGGCTTTTGCCAAACCGGGACCAATATCAAGTGCAACATCGAGGGGAGAAACGGCATGGTCGTAATGACGCTGACTTCCATCAGGAAGGGTGATAACTGGCATTATAATTCCCTTATTTACAGTGGTGAGCCACACGAAAGCTCACATGCAAAAAATCGCATATCAATTGAAAATCAAAAGTGTTAACCATGCTATTTCTCTTTACTCTGTGAAATATATACACATGATGCGAACACTAAAGGAGCGCATTAGCGTGACATGGATAACGTCGGGGCAATAATACACCTTATAACTTGCGTGTTAAAGCTGGATGGGTAGCCTGTTCATCTTTGCATCATGATGAACAGGCCACGGGGTGTTTACGGTGTCTGCACCGACTTCAGCGCTGTATTATTTTTGCGGGAGAATCGGAAGCCAAGCCAAATAACGGCAATCCAGAACGGAATTAAGATGACCGAAATACGAATCCCCGGCGACAACAGCATAATCACCAGAATCCCCGCCAGAAACGCCAGACACAGGTAGTTGCCCCACGGATACCAGAAGGCTTTAAACGCAGGGACAATCCCCTTCTCTATCATCGCCTGACGAAAACGCAGGTGCGCAAAGCAGATCATGATCCAGTTAATCACCAGCGTCGATACCACCAGCGCCATCAACAGCTCAAAGGCTTTGCCTGGCATCAGGTAGTTGATCGCTACACCGAACGATGTCGCTAATGCGGACAGCACGATAGAACGAACGGGGACACCACGCGCGTTGACCTTCGCAAGAGATTTTGGCGCATTTCCCTGTTTTGCCAAACCGTACAACATCCGGCTATTGCAGTACACGCCGCTGTTGTAGACCGATAATGCCGCCGTGAGTACCACAATGTTAAGTACGTTTGCCACTATATTGCTATTCAACGCCTGGAAAATCAGGACAAACGGACTCCCGCCATCGACAACCTTTCCCCACGGATAAAGCGATAACAAAATAGACAGCGCGCCGATATAGAAAATCAGGATGCGATAGACCACCTGATTAGTCGCCTGCGGAATAGAACGTTTCGGATCGGCCGCTTCGGCAGCGGTAATACCCACCAATTCCAGACCGCCGAATGAAAACATGATCACTGCCATCGCCATGATCAATCCGCTTGCGCCATTCGGCATGAATCCACCGTGGATCCATAAGTTACGCACTGTTGCCGTTTCACCGCCATTGCCACTCAGCAGCAACCAACTGCCGAAGACAATCATCCCAACGATGGCAAGCACTTTGATGAGGGCAAACCAGAATTCTGTTTCCCCAAACATCCGCACATTAACCAGATTGATAAGGTTGATCAGCACAAAGAATATCGCAGCGGACAGCCAGGTTGGCGTTTCAGGCCACCAGTATTGGATATAAATCCCCACGGCCGTCAACTCAGCCATCCCTACCAGAATAAACATCGCCCAGTAGTTCCAGCCAGCCAGAAAACCCGCAAAATCGCCCCAATACTTATAGGCAAAATGGCTAAACGAACCCGCTACCGGCTCTTCCACCACCATCTCACCCAGTTGTCGCATAATCAGAAATGCAATCATTCCAGCAATCGCATAGCCCAATAAAACGGACGGCCCTGCCATTTGAATAGTCTGTGATATCCCTAAAAACAATCCGGTACCAATCGCGCCACCCAGCGCAATCAGTTGAATATGTCGGTTCTTTAACCCTCGCTTTAAAACCAATTCCTGTTGATCCGTTGCTATATTTTTTTGATGATTTGGTATGTCATTTTGAGCATTTGCCATGTTATTTTTGTGCTTCCTGTAAAGCCTTCTTCATTTTATAACAATGCCTGCTCACACCATCAGCATGAAGGATGACGTAAGCAAGCAAAGGGATAGATGTTTTACGCGTTACACAGTGATTGAGTCATTAACGTTCCGGAATGACACTTTTAAACGTTAACTCCACATCATCGCGCTCAGCGGCAAGCGCCTCAGGCTCGCTTTTCTCTGCATTCTGGGGCAGCAATTTTTTCAATAACACTAACTGCTGGCGTTGCTGCTCTACGATCTCCTGCAGCAATTTCACTTGCTCATTCGCCCTGACACTCGCCCGATTAACAAAAAACCAGACCAGTGCAGCCAGCAGCGCAACCAGCAAGACAAAAACCACTTCTAATATGTTCACAACGACTCCAGTTATAACCACTTATGACAGGTACCTGTGGGCTATCTTACCACCGTGGCATAGCCAAGTTCGATACCCAACCCTATCCGTTACCCACATCATGTTGATACGCATCGCTATCGTATTGGTGCAAAAACAAAAAACGTGAGGAACGTTTTTCAACGTCGCTTGCGACTGCCCGCAGGATGGCGGCCAGGGATAGCACGCCATAAAAAAGCCTGTCTACAAGGACAGGCTCAGGAATCGATAGGAAATATTAGAAAGGGTATTCGTGGTAGCCCATTTGCTCAGAGATATTTCTGGCTGCGGTGTGCAGCGTCGCGACATATTCGTGTTTATTTTCTTCTGAAAAACGAATCGTTGGGAAAGAAATACTGAGGCCCGCAATCACTACGCCAAAGCGATCAAAGACTGGCACGGCGATACAACGCAGCCCTTCTTCTTGCTCTTCGTTGTCTTCTCCGTAGCCTTGCTGACGCACGACATCCAATTGATTGAGAAGCGCTTCAGCAGAACACAGCGTGTGTGGCGTACTGCGAGTGAATTCGACGGTCGACAGAACCTCTTCCACTTCACTACGATCGCGCCATGCCAACAACACTTTACCAATTGCGGTACTGTGCAACGGATTGCGGCGGCCAATACGTGAATACATACGCAGGTTATACATCGAATCAATCTTGTGGATATAAACGATGCCGTCTTCATCCAACGCGCCAAGGTGGATTGTTTCTCGCGTTAGTGCAGACAACTCACGCATCTGTATATCCGCACTGCGGATTAAATCTACGTTCTGCAATGCTTTTGCCCCAAGTTCAAACAACTTGAGCGTTAGCGAATATTTCTCTGATTCACCTTCCTGCGCAACATAGCCCAGGGATTTCATCGTCTGCAAGAAGCGGTAAACGGTACTCTTGGACATCATGACTCGCTGAGAAAGCTCGGTAATACCAATTTCTCTCTCTTCACCTAATGCCTGTAAAATACCAAAAACCTTTAAAACGGACGACACGGAATCGGGTTGTTTATCTAAATCTGCACTAGCCATTTTTGTGGTTACCCTACTCAGGTTTTTTTGTTTTAAAAAAAATAGAACAATGGTTTTAGTATAAAGGGAACGCTTTGATTATGGCAATGGAGCAATAACGATAATCAAGTTAAGTTTGAGAAATAACCGCGTCAGAGACTTAACAAAATAATATGTAAGAAAATATTTTAAAATAATCCGCGCCATAAAATGTGACGCGGATTTATTAGTATTATTAGTGCCAGACTGAATCAGGAACCTTCGCCAGATACAGCGCAGGTTTTCCATCTACGTCAGAAGTGAACAGGACTTGTTTATTATCTGGCGTGAAAGACGGGTGCGGGTGAGTAACCTGACGGTCCCCTTCCAACACATCCCAAGAGGTGTTGTGCTGCGCAATACGATGTTCCTTGCCGGTTTTCAGGTTGAAAACATACAGGAACGGATCGTTCTCAATTTTGTAGCCGCCATCATCCTGCACGTCGACTGGTGCATCGGAACCATCACCCACCAGCAGCGTACCATCATAGTTACTCATCAGGTGAGAACACGGCGGCATGATGCGCAGTTGACGATCTTCCAGCGTAACGGGATCGATGCTGCGGATGTAGCGGTTGGTATCGTCTTTAAGGTAAGAGACGTAAATCATCGCTGAACCATCTGGAACCCAGAATTCGTGAGTGCAGCTTTCGCCTTCCGCATGCTCTTTCACTTTACGCATGTTGGTGCCATCTTCGTTGATGAACCACATACGGGCATCAACCAGGTCATGCGGACCTTCGTGGCAGAACGCAACCGTGTTGTCATCACCTGGACGGTAAATTGGGTGACCCAACCACTGGTTTTCCTGAAGGATAGTCTCAGCCTCGCCCGTTATCAAATCGACGCGGATCAGACGACAGCAAGGATTAGTGAAATAGAATTCCTGGAATTTTTTCCAATCGGTCAGTGGCTTCCAGTCTTCTTTTTTGATCTCAATACCGACCATTTTGGTGCAATCAGAGTTGGCAACCCAAGTACCGTAGCCGACCCAGTCGTCAGGCACCTGATAAATCGTTTTCTCTTCCAGCGTAGCCAGATCGACACGCATCAGATTACGGGTATTTTTAACGTAATACAGCGCATCGTCATTCGGAGACAGGAAGCCACCGAAAGTATTGTCGCCTTTGCCTTCCGTCAACTGCGTGGCGCTCTGCTCTTTTAAATCCAGCAGATAGTAATTCCACGGGCCATCAAACGCAGCACCAAACAGCAGCTTGCTGCCGTCATTGAAGAAACACTTCTGATAGAAATAGTTGCGGTGGCAGATAACATCGGGCGGGGTTAAGCGCACAACTTCGGTGCCGGTTGCTGAATCCTGATAGGTATGAAACGTTAGGGGGATCTTGTTACCTTTGGCCATCCGTAAATCCTTAGAACTTATCATGAAGAATTTGACGCCACACGCGCATACTCTTCGATAACCTGACATTTCGATCGCCCGATAAATCGGTCATCCCGACACCGGTTGTTCAAAAATCAGGCCACCAATCTCACGCGAGACGCCTGTTATATCGGCATTATAGAAACAATGTTTCATTTTTCCGTGATCGTGGTTTTATTTTATAAAACATTCTTCATATTTTCACCACCTGTTTCAGATCGAATGAAAACATTCGGGCGGAGAAAACGCAGGATCGATGAACCCATAAACGCAGAAATAACAAAGGCCCGAATGGGCCTTTGGGAAGAGAGTGTTGGGAAGACAGTACCCTGAATTACTTCAGGTATTCGCCGGAGCGCAGCGCTTCAATACGCTTATCCAACGGCGGGTGTGACATGAACAGTTCGCTGAAGGATTTCGATTTCCCGTTAATGCAGAAAGCCATCATGCTGCTCTCTTCCTGCGGCTCATAGCTGGTCTTCAAGCGTTGCAGTGCAGCGATCATTTTCTCACGCCCCACCAGCTTGGCCGAACCGGCATCCGCATGGAATTCACGGTAGCGTGAGAACCACATGGTGATGATGCTGGCAAGAATACCAAACACCAGTTCCAACACGGTCGCGACAGCAAAGTAAACCAGCGGGTTGCCATTACTGCTTTCACCTTCGTCACGGTTGCCGGACAGGAAGCCGGAAACGACCTGCGCGATCAGACGAGAGATAAAGATAACGAAGGTGTTGACGATCCCCTGAACCAACGTCATCGTCACCATGTCGCCATTCGCGATGTGGCTAATTTCATGCGCGATAACCGCTTCTGCTTCGTCACGGCTCATGTTTTGCAGCAAACCGGTACTCACCGCCACTAGCGATGCATCACGGCGTGCTCCCGTCGCGAACGCATTGATGTCCGGTGCATGGTAGATTGCCACCTGTGGCATCGCGATCCCAGCCTGCTGTGACTGTGAACGAACCGTTTCCATCAGCCAGCGTTCAGTTTCGTTACGTGGTTGTTCAATGACTTCACCGCCAACGGACCGTAACGCCATCCATTTAGACATCAGCAGTGAAACAAACGCACCGCCAAAGCCAAACAGCCCAGCCATAATCATTAAGCCCTGGACACTGCTGGACTGAATTCCCGTCAGGCTGAGTACCAGCCCGAAAACCAACATCACCGCCAGGTTGGTGATCAGGAAAAGCGCAATACGCATCATAAAGGTCTGATTTCCTCTTGCAGAAAGATAAAGTTTGCACCCATACATCGTATGGGTTGCCGTGGCATTTTCAAGCATTCTTAACTTTTCAGTTACTAAATCCACATAACTTTACACTTTTCAAAAGGAAAGCGGCATCCTGCCGGCTGTCAATCTCCATATGTTAACGCGACAGCGTTGAACGAAATTCGATAAATTCGGCGGCGTGATCCACCTGGATCGCCCCCACCCCAGCACGAATTAATGCGCCCCATACGGCGTCAGGTTCGGCTAAGGCTCGCGTGTCGCTATAGTTGAGGGAATGCGAGCAATCTAGCGTGTTCACCCAAATCCGTACCCCAAGACGTTGAAACTCGGCATACGCTTCGGTCACCGCATCAATATGATCAAAGTTGGCTTCCACAATCGCGACGCCAATATCATCAATCTGTCGCAAAATATCGACGGTATCCCCCCGTTTGAGGTGGATCATCGGCATATAGGGTATTTGGGTATCCGGCGACGGTGATACAAGGGGAAAACGGGCAGAGGCAAGATCAACCGGGCTTTTCATGATCACGCCTGCACTCAGGCCGTTATCGCGAATATTGCGGGCGATCGCACCAAATTCGTGCTCATGTTTGACATCCACATTGATGACAATACGCCCTCGCGCCTCTTCAAGAACGTCATACAGCAGCGGGACATTTTCGTTACTCAATGGCCATGCTGAACCACCGTCGCTCCCGCGTAGACGTGCCCGACGAATCTCCGCCAGCGTCATCTTGCCAATGCAACCGCTCATATCGCTCGTGCGATCGAGCGTGTCATCATGAATCACAACAACGTGGCTATCTACCGTCAATTGCGCATCAATCTCCACGATATCCACATCCAGACGAATCGCCTCGCGCAGCGCCGCCAGCGAGTTTTCCGGTGCCGATGCCCAAACGCCGCGATGCGCTACTGCCAGAACCGTCGCGTTTTGCGCCGCAATCACGTCCTGAGTTATGCCTCTATTTTGCTTTGTCATCTGTCGAAAGCTCCAAATAAAGCCGCAATGCCAGTAGCCAGCGTCTGTTCATAGCTGCCCTTATAGATAGGCTCAACGTGATACCTCGTCTGAGACTCGTTAAACCGATTGACCAACCGTATCAATTCCGTGTTCAGGTTGCTGTCCATGCCATGCCAAAACGTCAGCTCAACAGCCGCCTTGGCAGACAGCGGAATGAACAAGACCACACTTAACAGCATCAAAAAAACAGACGTGAACCCAAACCGAATCATCATGATGTTTTCTCCGGTACGATTTGTTTTTAGGAAAGTCGCGTTTTTTTAGGAAAATTCATTTTGGAAAACGTGTTTTAGGAATAAAACCGTGCTGATAACGACGCTAAGGTTCGCCTGTGACACGTAGATGACTGGAGAGGTGATGAACTGTATCGCGATATTTCAGCAGGTAAGAGAGGATAAATCGTGTGGCAGAAACACCTTATGTCAGAAAAATGCGGTGGCGGGCAGTCTTTCAACTGCCCGCCACGGTATTCGATTAGCTCTGTGCGTGTGCCATATCCGTACGCATTGAGGCCTCAACGGGTTGATGTTTCGGTGGTTTCACCCACAGGGTAATCAGTAGCGAGATGACCGACATAATGATGATGGCCATAAAGGTGGCCTGGAAGCCCCCTAACTGTGCGGCGATAAACGAGCCAGACAGCGCACCGATACCGAACCCCTGATAAATCACGCCGTAGTTTTTGCTGTGATTCTTCAAGCCGAAGAAGTCGCCAACAATCGCTGGGAACACGGTGATATTGCCACCAAAGCAGAAGGCAATGGCGCTGACACAGGCAAAGAACAGAATCGGATTAAGCGGCAGGAACTTCATCACGGATACTGCCAGAATCGTCACAAACAGCGTAAAGCTGATCACCCGCATACGTCCGACATTATCGGAAAGTGCGCCAAGCACAATACGTCCAACAGTATTAAAAATCGCAATCGCAGATACGGCGTTAGCCGCCGTCGCCATATCCATTCCGGCCATTTGCACACCGATATCCTTCACAATGCCGATCAAATACAGGCCGCTCATGCACGCAGTGAAGAAGATAATAAATAGCAAATACGATTCTTTGGTCGCCAACATTTCAGCCAGCGAGAAATCACGCGTCTGCCCCTGAACTGAAGCCTGTTGAACCGGCGCCGCAGCAGGTTCTTTCAGCAGTGAGCTACCGACCAGAATCATTGCCATGACGATAATGCCCCAGTAGAAAAAGGCTTCTGACACACCGACTTCCGCAATCAAAAAGCTGTTTACGTATTTGAACAGCAGGCTTCCGGTACCAAATGCGCCAACAGAAATACCCGCTATCAGCCCTTTGCGGTTAGGGAACCATTTGATCAAATTGGACAGGGTCGTGATGTAAGCCGTGCCGTCCGCAAAACCGACAACAACGCCCATCAGCAGATAAATCAGCGTCAGTGACGGGCTTGCTGCACTCGCCATCAGCCCCGCACCCAGCGCGATACCGGCGATCATCGTTAAGCGGCGCAGGCCAATACGTTCCTGAAATTTACCGGCAAACAGCGTGGCAAAGGCCAGACAGAAACTGGTAATGGAAAATGTCGTCGCCACTGAACTCAGCGTCCAGCCAAATTTATCCACCAGCGGCTGGTTGAATAAACTCCAGGTGTAAATCGTGCCGAGTCCCATTTGGGTGATGATCGTACCGAGGACAATCAATCCCCGGTTAACTGGTTTGGTATTCATGGGCTTTCCCCTACATCAAAAATTGGTCCGATTCACTCGGCACGCTAAAAAATATAAGCTGATGTGGAGAAGAGAAAATCCATCAAAACACTGTCAGCTTATGGGCTGAGGCCAGTATACAAGCGGGCTGACAGTGGTTGATCGAATGGGGAATGAGATGCCTGAAACGCGGAATGAAATGCCGTTAAAGACGCATCAATGACCTGAACGCCTTTATCTTGCTTCGGCTTACTGGGACTTCAAAATCCAGGTCGTTCAATCGCAGGATATAGGTATTGTTAAACCACGGCACAATTTCACGGATTTTCGTCAGGTTGACGCAGTAAGAACGATGGCAGCGGAAGAAGTAGTCTTCTGGCAAGCGGCTGCAAAACTCCGTAATGTTCATCGGCATGATGAATTCCTCACGCCGAGTATAAACCAGCGTGACCTTTTCCTGCGCGGCCGCATAGTAGATATTGTTAATATCCGTGACGATAATCCGTTCGTCCTTCATCAAATTAATGGTTTGCTGTGCGCCTCTCGGTGCACCCGCCTGCGCGCCCGTTTCAACAGCCGGTGCCATTTGCCGCTGTTGCCAGGTTGTTTCCAATTTACGCAACATCGTGATGATGCGCGATTCATGATACGGCTTGAGAATGTAATCGAAGGCCTCAACTTCAAACGCCTCAACCGCATGTTCTTTGTACGCCGTAATAAAAATAATGTAAGGCTTATGCGCGAACTTGCTGATATTTTGCGCCAACCAGACGCCATCTAACGAAGGAATATTGATATCCAAAAAGATCGCATCGACGTCGTTATGTTGCAGATATTTCAGTACATCCAGCCCGTCATCGAATGTCGCCGCAATCGTAATACCACTGTGCTGTTTGATAAGGTAACTCAGCTCTTGCTGCGCGAGGAACTCATCTTCAACAATAATGGCTTTCATGGGTTGCCTCCTGTTTGTTTAGCAGCAGAATATTCCGGCTGCGGTACCTGAACGGCATCCGGCAACGCCGACGGGGGTTTATCTTCTCGTGGAATGTAGAAATAAATCTCAGTCCCAGGTTCCAGACGGCGAATATGCAAACCATCGCCATAGAGCAAACGGACCCGGTGATGGACATTCAGCAGACCAATTCGATTCCCTGGCAATTCGTTACGCGCGACGCGATCTATCGTTTCCTGACTAATGCCATTACCCGTGTCTTTTACCGCGACCAGCAACTTATCGCCCTGCTCCTTCACGGATAACACAACGGTTCCTTTGCCTCTGCAAGGCTGAATACCATGCACAATCGCATTTTCTACCAGCGGCTGAATTAATAAGCTGGGGATTTTATACGCTAAATCGTCGTCGATATCATAGATCACCGTTAGTTTGGCTCCGAACCGCGCCTGCTCAATCGCGATATAATCCTGAATTTGGTACAGCTCTTTCTTTATATCGATCAGCGCATCGTCGTTGAGTTCGAGGTTATAGCGTAAATAGCGAGACAGATTGATCACCAGTTGGCGCGCGGTATCGGGATTAATACGAATAGACGAGGAGATCGCATTCAGCGCATTAAAAAGAAAGTGCGGATTGATTTTACTTTGCAGCGCTCTCAACTCCGCTTTATTTGCCATATCACGCAGTTGCTCGGTGCGGGACACTTCAATTTGCGTTGACATGATTTGCGATAAACCGACGGCCATCACGCGTAGTGAATAAGTAATTTTATGCGCATGGCGATAATAGATTTTCAGCGTGCCGGTTACCTGCCCATGTTCCCACAGCGGGATGACGATCATCGAATGGATTTCCGGCGTCAGGTGCTGTTCATCATTATTTTTAATGATGATTTTCCCGTCATGAATCGCCTGCTGCGTCATTGGGCTGATAATGTCGTGGCCGATATTATACTTTTCTTCCCCAATCCCCACATACGCCTGAATGTGCTGCGTGTTCGTTATTGCCACCGCATCTGCATTAATTTCAGTCCGAATGATTCTACAGATAGCCGTCAGTGAATCGCTGTTGATATTGCGGAAATACGGTAGTGTCTTATGTGCGATATCCAGCGCGAGTTTGGCCTGTCTGGCGGCAATGACCTCTTTTTCATTCGCCACGCTTTGCACCAGCAGGACGATCAGGCCAATACAAACGGAGCCAAGAATCATCGGCACCGCAATTTTTGAAACAATATCCAGCCCTAACTCGATTGGCGTCGCCCATGCCACAACCAGCAGCATGGTTAACGACTCACACAGCATGCCGCCCAGAATCCCGATGCTCCACTGCTGTTCTTTTTTGACTTTCTTATTGATGTAACCAGAAGTGATACCGGCGATGATGCTGGTAATCAGGCAAGGTACGGAGGTGATGCCATCGATATCAATGAGATAACGATGTGCCCCCGCAATGATGCCAGTCGCAATCCCTACCCAAGGACCGAAGAGAATACCGCCGGACATCACGGCAATCACGCGAACGTTGACGAGCGACCCTTCAACATTAATACCGGAATACGTACCAAACAGCGCAAACAGCGAAAAGATGGCCGTCACCGTCACCCGCTCTCCTGGCGAATGCTGCTCTTTTTGCAGTAATTGCCGGAACTGGCGCGTTCTGGTCAGGAAAAACAGACAAATCAGCATCAGCGCGGCGCGGTCAAAGACCGCAAGGAGCATCTCAAATATTTCGTGCACGGGACATCCGGTACAAGGTTACGAGCCAGCACTATAGAAAAAATGTGATCCGGATTCCACTTTTTAGTCTGTTAACCGCGCGGAGAGCGCAAAGTATGAAAGCCAGCGATCGCTGGCTTTCTGGGAAGGCAGGATGGTACAACCGTTACTCGTCTATCTTGCTTAAACGTCTATTGGCTTATTCAGTTTCAGTAACTGGGTAAATTCCTCCGCAGGCATTGGATGCCCAAACAGATATCCCTGCGCTTCCTCGCATCCTTTACCCCGCAGACGCTCGCTCTGCTCTAATGTTTCCACACCCTCTGCGATCACCCCCAGACCGAAACTTTTCCCGAGATACAGGATCGCCCGGACAATAGCCGCATCCGGCGGGGACTCGCACATCGTTCTGACAAAAGTTTGATCGATTTTCAGCCGAGTCACTGGGTAATTTTTAAGCATACTGAGCGACGCATAGCCCGTCCCATAATCATCAAAGGCAATACCGATTCCCGCTTCACGCAACATATTTAACGGTTGCAGCATACTTTCATCGTAACGCAGGATGATATTTTCCGTGATTTCCAGCTCCAACGAGCTTGGCTGTAGCCCTGTACGCGCAAGAATGTCCATAATCTTTTGCGCCAACATACCGGTACGAAACTGTGCGCTGAAAAGATTAATGCTGATACGAAAATAGCTGTCGCTCGCCTGGCACCATTCCGCCGCCTGCCTGCATGCCGTTTCGACGATCCAATCCCCGACGCGTTCTGCCCACGGACCGTTTTCCAGTGCGGTAAGAAATGCGGCAGGGCTCAGCAGCCCTCTTTCCGGGTGACGCCAGCGCAGCAGCGCCTCTGCACCAACAATCTCATTTGTCGCCAGTTTGACCTGTGGCTGGTAGAACATCTCAAATTCATGCTGCTCGTAAGCGCGCACAAATTCTAACTGGAAGGCATGCTTAGCCTGAAAGACCTCAAGCAGCTCGCGCGTAAAAAAGCGGTAGCAGTTTCGACCTTCAGACTTCGCCTGATACAGTGCTAAATCCGCACTGGTCAACAGATCCTGCACGGTCAGCCCGTATTCTGGGTATAGCACCGCACCAATACTGGCACTAATATTGATTTGATGATCGTCAATAATCATCGCCTGAGAAATTTCATGAATAATTTGCTCAGCGATTTTGCCTGCGACCTTTTTGTCATTCAGACCAGGAAACAACAGCGCAAACTCATCCCCCCCCATTCTCGCCACAACATCACCGGAGCGAACCGTGGCTTTTATTTTTTTGGCGACATGAACCAAAATATTATCGCCGCTGGAATGCCCCAGACTGTCATTCACATCCTTAAACCCGTCCAGATCGACCATCATGATACAAACCGCAGGTTCATTCTTTAGTGCAGTTTCCAGATGGGATGTCAGCAACGTGCGGTTTGCCAATCCGGTTAGTGGATCCAGATGCGCCAGCAAAAACAACCGCTCTTCATTGCGTCGCCGCTCTGTAATATCACGCAATATCGCGCCATAGCTAACATTGTCGTTGTCTTCCCACATCGAAACCGACAATTCGACTGGAACCAGGCTACCGCCTTTAGCTTGTACGTTCAGTTCCAGCGTCACGCCTTTCATCAGCGAATCCCGATCGGTGACCAGGTGATTGAGCTGTACGACAAAGGCATCGGGCACGATGGTATTAATACTGCGACCAATAATTTCCTCGTCAGTATATTCAAGCATGTGTTCCGCAGCGGTATTCCAGAAGGTGATCATCCCCTTCTCATTAACGCACAAAATGGTATCGGGCGAGGTATTGGCAATATTTTCAAAACGTACCTGACTAGCTTTACGCGCCAGTTCCAGACGTCGCATTTCCAGCTTGTCCATGACTAATGAAGCCAGATCCTGCAAATTGTGCTCATCGCGTTTTGTGAATATCGTTCTGGGTTTTAAATCGATAATGCACAAGGTGCCGATGGCATGCCCCGACGGCGTAATTAATGGAATACCCGCATAAAAACGAATGTAGGGAACGCCCACAACCAGTGGGTTATTTTTAAAACGCGCATCCTTGAGTGCATCGGGCACTACCATGATCTTTTTCTTTCGGATCGTATGCGCACAAAAAGAGATATCGCGAGGCGTTTCGCAAAAAGGAACGCCCACGTTGGCAGCAAACAGTTGGCGCTCTGCCTCTACCAATGACACCAAAACGATAGGCACGCTGAAGATGTTAGCGGCCAGACTAATCAGGTTACTCAGACCTGGGTCAAATAATACGTGCTTAATTTCATACTCACGAAGAGCAGCAAGACGTTTGTCTTCATCTTTGCTTATTGGGGCACGACTCATGGGTTCCCCCCTCCCACCGTATTAATGTTCAGATTAGACAAAAATTTAGCGATAAATCCAAAATGTTGCAGCAATGAGCACGATAAGAACAGCAAGCCAACGTTAGCAAACCACAGCCCCCTATCTTGCCAAAAATCAAAATGCGTGGTGTATGAGTATGGCAAAAGATCCAGACTCTATCCTCCCTGCAAATCATGAATAATAACAAGTGGAAACATGAATTAAGATAATAGATGAAAAGCGAAATAGAAAGATACCGACGCACTCACAACGTTGAGCGATAAGGTCAGAAAAGAAAGGAGAATGGTTGGTATATTCAAGTGCTCACGACCGGATAACGACAACATATTATCAAGTTATTAACAGAATATAACCAACCAGATAATCATTAGGCGGGAAAATAGGTTATTGAATGCTCAGGTGCACCGTTTTTTGCTCGAATCACGACATCCCAAATCCCTGTGTAAGGCACCGTTAAATACACTTCGCCTTCTGCATGACGGCAAATGAAACCCTGCGTAGCACTATTCTCTTCGGTCATGGTTTCCTGTTTACCATTGCTCATTTGCACTTCAAATGTATTAGCACACCGGACAATTACCGTATCACCCCCAAACAGACTTAAACACGTGCGAATTACAGACATACATCCTCCGAGACACGCAGTCATGCGTATGCTTAATGAAACGAATTTATTGGTTATATTTCCCACAGCGGGATTTCCATAAAAGCAAAATGCATACGTTCAGATTGTGATTTAGATCAAGTGACGCTCACGTTTAAAGCAAATCAGGGGTGGAATAAGACGATACTATGGCTGCCTGATACTTATTAGGATTTTTGATAATTGAGCGATAGCGTTTAGGGATGTCGACGCTATCTCATCCATCTACACAAGGTTAGCCTTACAACATAACAACTTAAGTCGTATTTTAAGTTGTATTTATGCGCGATTTTCACACGTACTAATGACGAATGGCGTTGGTTTTTTTTAAACAAGATTAATACCCGCTTGATAAATGACAACCTAGGTTGTATATTGACCGGATGAAAACGACACTTGCAGAACGATTAAAGACCGCCAGAACTGCCCAAGGGCTTAGTCAAAAAGCACTTGGCGACATGATTGGCGTATCTCAGGCCGCCATACAGAAGATCGAGGTGGGGAAAGCGTCGCAGACAACCAAGATTGTTGAGCTTTCCAATGCACTACATGTTCGTCCTGAATGGTTGGCAAACGGCGAAGACCCAATGCGTAGCAGCGAAGTAGCTCGTTCGCTCCAGGAACCCAGCATTCCGCCAAAATCAGAATGGGGCACCGTATCAGCTTGGGACAGCACGACA
This sequence comes from Pectobacterium odoriferum, assembly GCF_009931295.1. NCBI lineage: Bacteria > Pseudomonadati > Pseudomonadota > Gammaproteobacteria > Enterobacterales > Pectobacteriaceae > Pectobacterium > Pectobacterium odoriferum. The sequence continues at coordinate 2,668,897 of NZ_CP034938.1, forward strand.
GAACTATCAGAGGACGAGGTGGAAGTGCCCTTTTTAAAGGATATTGAGTTTGCCTGCGGCGACGGACGCATTCAAAGTGAGGATTACAACGGCTTTAAGCTCCGTTTCTCTAAAGCTACACTGCGTAAGGTTGGGGCAAATACGGACGGTTCAGGCGTTCTTTGCTTCCCGGCTGCGGGTGACAGTATGGAACCCATCATTCCTGATGGAACGACCGTCGCGGTTGATACCAACAACAAACGCATCATTGATGGAAAGCTCTACGCCATCGCTCAGGAAGGCGGCGGCAACGACAAACTAAAACGGATCAAACAACTTTACCGCAAGCCTGGCGGTCTTCTCGTCATCCATAGCTTCAATCGCGAGACTGACGAAGAAGCCTACGAGTCCGAAGTCGAGATCATTGGCCGCGTGTTCTGGTATTCAGTTCTGCTGTAACACGAAATTAGCGGTATTCCACGCCATAGCTCTCTCTTTTTCTCTCATCAAGACCGGTGGACCGATACGGACACCGGCTTGTTTTGCCAATAAAAGTGTTGCCAGTAATCAAACGTTTCAGCGCTAAAAAACGTTTACCCCCGCCCAAGTAACCTTACCTACGCGCAACAATTTTATACAATCCCCGTGCTATTGTTTCATCAACCCTTGTTGATGTTGTGTTATTCATCCTGTCTATGTTGTTCCTTTCCCGCCCTGTGGCGGGATTTTTTTTGCCCCTCATCTGGCCTCTTTTGCGTGTAGCCTCGCGGGTTGTCATTTCTTTTTACAACCAAAAACAACTCAAATTAAAACTAAAGGTGTTGACACAAAAACAACTATAGTTTTAAATAGGCACATGGCAGCAGGGTATCCCTGCAAAGGTAACAACCCAGTTTTCACGTCAGTAACAACACACATAACAATAGGGTGATTTATGACTGAACCACAATTTCGCAGTAAAGGTCCTGAGCTTCTGGTCGAACTTTCTCAACACGTTGCCGATACGGTCAAAAATGTTACGGAGTTAGATCCACAAACCGCCGAGCTGGTCGGCAATGCCGTTGCCAAACATATGATGACCGTATGGGGAGGGCAAAATGTTTATTTCCCTATGGGAATTTCCTGGCGAGCTTCTCAACGCGATCTTCAAATCTATGAAGAATTTGACGGGCGCAATCACAGCGCGCTGGCTAAAAAATATAACGTCTCATTGCAATGGATTTATAAAATTGTCAGAACGATGCGAAAAGAGGAACTACTGGCAAAACAGCACACTCAGGCATAATGTAAAAATTATGAATTAAAACCTCAGGTGCTAATTAAAAGAAAAAATAGAAACAGATGATTTAATAAAATCTATATTTTTTACTTTCAATAAAAATAACCTAAATCATAAGAATTGTGCAAATGTAGCAAGATATTCCTATACGCTAACGTCTGGCAACATACGAAGTTGAAAAATAAAAGATATATTTAAAGATAATACCGTCTGGTAATTAATAGAATGGGTACTTTTGCGTATCCATTCTTTTTTATATATCTAACGTTTTTCACTTATAAAGATCGCCCTCCCGCACGCTTTCCGAGCTTCTTATTCAAATCAATCAGCTAAAAAATCACAAACATGCATTTGCAATACACAAATCAATTTTTAACCATTCCGAGCGTGATAACGTTGTTCCACGATCCCTTCGGTGTATTGAAAGCGCCGAGTGGAAAAAATAAATGGGAGCAATTGAGAGCAATGAGCGAGAAAGCAAGAAAGCGGTGGCAACGCCGCCCCGGAACCACTGGCGGTAAACTTCCCTGGAATGACTGGCGCAACGCGCTGACCTGGCGCAGAGCGACGCAAATCCTGCTACTGACAATCAACGTTTATATCGGCATCACCTTCTACTTTTGGGTACGCTACTTTGAAACCGGCGGCACAAGCCTTTATATGTCGAGGCCCGGTGGTATTGAAGGCTGGCTGCCAATTGCCGGATTGATGAACGTGAAGTTCACTTGGGAAACAGGTGATTTTCCCCCTATCCACCTTGCGTCAATGCTATTACTTGTCGCATTTATTTTTATCAGCCTGTTACTGAAGAAATCGTTCTGCTCCTGGCTGTGCCCTATCGGCACGATTTCCGAGTGGGTGGGTGCTGTGGGGAAAAAGATATTTGGACGTCATTTCATTCTTCCGAAGTGGCTGGATATTCCGCTGCGTAGCCTGAAATATCTATTACTAGTTTTTTTCCTCTATATCGCTTTATCGATGCCAGCACAGGGCATTTATATGTTCCTGATGTCGCCTTACGGTCTGATCGCCGACGTCAAAATGCTCGGTTTTTTCCGCAATATCGGCACTATCACGTCGGTCAGCGTTTTTCTTTTTACGTTTACCAGCCTGTTTATCCACCATTTTTGGTGTCGCTACCTCTGCCCTTACGGTGCACTTTTGGGGATATTTTCGCTGCTGTCGCCCTTCAAGATTCGTCGCAACGCCACCCGTTGTATCGACTGCGGCAAGTGTGCGAAAGCCTGCCCGTCTAACATCCCAGTGGATAAGCTCATTCAGGTGAGAACGGCGGAATGCACCGCCTGCATGACCTGCGTCGAATCCTGCCCAGTGGCATCAACGCTCCATTTCTCGTTGATGAAGCCCTCAGGCTCGCAGGCAAAAGGCAGCGAAACAGCCAAACCGCTATGGCGACAAACTGCACTGTCCGGTATCACGATGACAGTACTGGTGCTCAGCATTCTTTTTGGCATGATCGGCTTTGCGATGTACATCGGCGGCTGGGACAGCCCGATCCCTGAGCACATGTACTTCCGGCTCATTCCCGACTCACAGGGGATTGGTCATCCGTAAAAAGTGGCCAAATCGGCCCAGTGTAGTTTCCCCTGAATTGAGACTTACCGATTAATGGCGTTATTTGGTTAAAATACAACCCGTCTAGGCTCGCTATAGGAGGAACGGTGTTACATTTACCACTGGTGCTGATGAAGCGCTGCATTGAGGTCAGTCATTATCACAGGCACTCAGTGAATGCCTGCTGTAATGCCTTATTTGATAACTGAGTTATCGATAGTCCTAATGGCTGTGCCATTTTGCTGCTTGATGATGTTTAAGTGGGTGTTATCAGATTTACGCGCTGCCAAGACGTTAATATCTTTTTCATCATCACAATTGAAATCACCTTGTAGCGATAATGCCATAGCCTTCAAAGAGTCATCGGTAGAGAAAGGGACATACGACACAACGTTATCTTTATTAATGATTTTGACGCCTACTGCTCCAGTGACATCATTCTGATACAGATTGTAAACCTTGCCGTTCCGTGAGTCGGTGTCGACAAATATTTCAGTGCCGAGTGCTTTAGCACTCGTAATAACAATAGAATCAATATCTGAACCGGCTGACCCTGTATAGGATGATAGGCTCGTGTCTACGATTTTTAGGTAGGCAAATGAATCTTCTGTCGAATCAATAACGTCAACATCATAGCCAATAACTGAACCACGAGTTGCGACGATACTGTCCGGCTCAGGATTAATCTCAGTAAATACCGCAGTAGCCTTGATCCATAAATTGCCATCATTAGAAACATAAGCATCCCATGATTCGTAAATCCCAACTTCATAGATATAAAAATCAGCGTCTGCTGTGCCACTTTTCTTAATAGCGTACGGAGCAAAACCGACAACCATACTGCCTGCTGAACCAAGAGATAATGACGCATTACCGGTACTGTAAACAGTAGGCTCCCCCAAAACCCGCTCTGGCACTTTACGATTTGAGTCTACATTTTTCCCTGGAGTATAACTGACGACCTCTGTAGCAAAACCAACTGCATTGCCTGGGATATCAGGATAGCCTTTATAGGTCTCGGCAAATGCTGAAACCGAAAACAGGCACATTAACGCAATAGCGTATTTTTTCATTTCACTTCCTCTTGATAAAAGATCCCCACTATTGCGAGGAATAAATGGATTCCGTTCTACGTATTCCATAAAGCTGATTGTTAGCTTGATCAATTGCCGTCAGCAACGGATCAATCCAATAAACAACCTGCGCATACGTCAGTTTGCAACCGGTGGCAGTGAAAGTCAGTTCCGCTTGTAACGGGACGTATTGTGCTGGCGCGTAAACGGTACGTGTATCCGCAACATCATCGCTAACGCACTGACGACTGGGTCACGTTTGATAATTGTCCAGTAAACGATCTGCATTTCATCTGAATTCACTTTAATATTTGTGCTGTGCTGATTGTCCTGATGGGGCAATCTCATTGTGGACGTCGTGATATTCCAGAGCGAAAATCACCGCTAGTGTGAAAACTCCGCATAACACCATTTTTCTCCAACCATCGTCCGTATACGCAACGCGTATCAACAAAAACGCTGACTTCTGCATTCAAAAAATCACGAGATAAAAGCAGATCGAAATGGGATGCGGGAACTGAGCCAACATTTCACGAACAACGCTCTCTTTCAGAAAGACTTTATCGCGATCAAAGGATCGACACTCAGAAACTACCAGGTCACAGATCGAGGAAAATGACTGACAAATATAACGATGACTGAGGTAAAGATTGGGTGATTATCGGCACAAAGTTAGCCTGGTTTTTGAACGGTTTTAGGGAGAGTTTTGGGGAAAGGTTTTTAGCACAAAAAATAAGGGGCCAATCGTGGCCCCTATTGTTAACCCACACTTAACACTGGATTACATATTATCGATGATGTCTTGCGCAAACTCGCTACATTTCCGTAGCTTAGCGCCTTCCATCAGACGTTCGAAATCGTAAGTCACGGTCTTGTTCTTGATCGCGCCTTCAACGCCCTTAACAATCAGGTCAGCCGCTTCGAACCATTGCAGGTGACGCAGCATCATTTCAGCAGACAGAATAACGGAACCTGGGTTCACTTTATCCTGACCCGCATATTTCGGTGCTGTACCGTGCGTGGCTTCAAACAGTGCGCATTCGTCACCGATATTCGCGCCTGGGGCAATACCGATACCGCCAACCTGTGCCGCCAGGGCATCAGAAATGTAGTCACCGTTCAGGTTCATACAAGCGATCACATCGTATTCAGCAGGACGCAGCAGGATTTGTTGCAGGAAGGCATCAGCGATCACGTCTTTTACCACGATCTCTTTGCCGGTGTTCGGGTTCTTGATTTTCACCCACGGGCCGCCATCGATCAGCTCACCGCCGAATTCTTCACGCGCCAACTGGTAGCCCCAGTCTTTGAACGCGCCTTCGGTGAATTTCATGATGTTGCCTTTGTGCACCAGCGTGACGGAATCACGGTCGTTGGTGATCGCGTATTCGATAGCAGCGCGAACCAGACGTTTGGTGCCTTCTTCGGAACACGGCTTCACGCCGATACCACACTGCTCAGGGAAACGGATTTTGCTAACGCCCATTTCTTCACGCAGGAATTTGATCACTTTGTCTGCTTCAGCAGAACCCGCTTTCCACTCGATACCTGCATAGATGTCTTCGGCGTTTTCGCGGAAGATCACCATGTCGGTCAGCTCAGGCTGTTTAACGGGGCTAGGTGTACCTTCGTAGTAGCGTACCGGACGCAGGCAAACGTACAGATCCAGCTGTTGGCGCAGTGCAACGTTCAGAGAACGGATACCACCGCCGACTGGCGTTGTCAGCGGGCCCTTAATCGCCACACGATATTCACGGATCAAATCCAGTGTTTCTTCCGGCAGCCAGACATCTTTACCGTAGACCTGCGTGGATTTTTCACCCGTATAGATCTCCATCCAGGAAATCGCGCGCTTGCCTTGATAGGCTTTCTTCACGGCGGCGTCAACGACGTTGATCATGGCTGGCGTTACATCGATACCGATGCCGTCGCCTTCGATAAACGGAATGACCGGGTTGTTTGGAACAACCAGTTTGCCTTGAGCATCAACCGTGATTTTCTGACCTTCTGTCGGTACAACTACTTTGCTTTCCATTAACCTCTCCTTCGAGCGCAATTTTGTTAATGACTTGTAAGATGCGTGTCAATACTACTTGAATATTTAGCCCGCGCCAATCGCAAACCATTTGAGTATAATGCTTTTGTTATCCGCGACTATAAAGATGATGAATAAATTCTCTGTTAAAAATCACAAAGTTAAACGATTCAGCTCACAGCCGGCAAGAAAAAGACAGCCTGACAACGCGCCGTGCCGCATCGTTTTGTTCAATAAACCCTTCGATGTGTTGCCGCAATTCACAGATGAAGCCGGACGCCGGACGCTGAAAGATTACATTCCGGTTAGCGGTATTTATGCCGCAGGGCGTCTGGATCGCGATAGCGAAGGCCTGATGATTCTCACCAATGATGGCAAGCTTCAGGCACAGCTAACCCAGCCAACGAAGAAAACGGCCAAAATTTACTATGTTCAGGTCGAAGGTATTCCTGACGACGCCGCACTGACGCGCTTTCGTACGGGTCTGGACCTAAATGACGGCAAAACGCTGCCCGCCGGTGCGGAGATCGTACCGGAACCTGACTGGCTGTGGCCGCGTAATCCGCCCATACGCGAGCGTAAAAACATTCCCGACTGCTGGTTAAAAATCACGCTGCTTGAAGGTCGTAATCGGCAAGTCCGCCGTATGACAGCGAATATCGGGTATCCTACATTGCGTCTGATTCGATACGGCATGGCCAATCAGACCGTAGAAAACCTGTTACCCGGAGAATGGAAGGAGATAACGGATGTTTAAACCTCATGTGACAGTCGCCTGTGTGGTACAGGCCGAAAACCATTTTCTGGTCGTAGAAGAGTTAATTAACGATAAATTATTGTGGAATCAGCCCGCGGGTCATCTGGAAGCCGACGAGACGTTGATTCAGGCGGCAAGCCGTGAATTGTGGGAAGAAACCGGCATTCAGGCCACGCCGCAAAGTTTCCTGCGTCTGCACCAATGGATCGCGCCCGACAACACGCCGTTCATACGCTTTTGTTTTGCGCTCGATCTGCCAGCACGAGTCGACACCCAGCCGCACGACAGCGACATCGAGTGTTGCCGCTGGCTGACCGCCGAGGACATTCTGCATTCGCATCAGCTTCGTTCGCCGCTGGTGGCCGAAAGTATTCGCTGCTACCAGCAGCCAGAGCGCTATCCGTTAACTGTATTGGGCGCGTTTAACTGGCCATTTTAGGCATCTTGCTATTCCTGCCGTAAGCGGACTTAGCCACCGCACGGCAGGAATAGCGATGCAGCCCTCGGTTCAACATGCTAAAATATGCCGTTTGTTTTTCGCATCAATGCGTCAGTAAATTTCAGTTCGTGAGACTTCCATGTCAGATAACAGCCAGAAAAAAGTGATTGTCGGTATGTCCGGCGGTGTTGATTCCTCCGTTTCCGCTTACCTGTTACAACAACAGGGCTATCATGTTGAAGGCCTGTTCATGAAGAACTGGGAAGAGGATGATGACACGGAATATTGCTCAGCGGCCACAGACCTTGCCGATGCGCAGGCTGTTTGCGACAAGCTGGGTATCGAATTACATACCGTCAACTTTGCCGCCGAATATTGGGACAACGTTTTTGAACTCTTCCTTGAAGAATACAAAGCAGGCCGTACCCCCAACCCTGATATCCTGTGCAATAAAGAAATTAAATTCAAAGCCTTCCTGGAATTCGCCGCCGAGGATCTCGGCGCAGACTATATCGCGACGGGCCACTATGTCCGTCGTCACGACGTTGACGGTAAAAGCCGTTTGCTACGCGGCATGGACGGCAACAAAGATCAGAGCTATTTTCTTTATACGCTGAGCCATGAACAGATCACACAAAGTCTGTTCCCGGTCGGTGAGCTGGAAAAACCGCAGGTACGTAAAATTGCCGAAGCGCTTGAACTGGCAACCGCGAAGAAGAAAGACTCTACCGGCATTTGCTTCATCGGCGAACGTAAATTCACTGATTTTCTGGCGCGCTACCTACCCGCACAGCCCGGTCCGATTCTATCCGTCGACGACAACAAACCGATGGGACAGCATCAGGGGCTGATGTACCACACGCTGGGGCAACGCAAAGGTCTGGGTATTGGCGGCGTCAAAGATGGCGGCGAAGATCCCTGGTACGTGGTGGATAAAGATGTCGCCAACAATATTCTGTATGTCGCGCAGGGTCACGAACACCCTCGCCTGATGTCGTACGGTTTAATCGCACAGCAGCTACACTGGGTCGACCGTCAGCCGCTCACCGCTGAATTACGTTGTACGGTGAAAACCCGTTACCGTCAGGCGGATATCCCCTGCACCGTCACGCCACTTGGCGACGATCGCATTACCGTGCGTTTTGATGAGCCCGTCGCAGCCGTGACTCCGGGCCAATCTGCCGTGTTTTATCTGGGCGAGATTTGCCTTGGCGGCGGCATCATCGAAGAACGCTTACAGGAGTAACCGTGGCTAAGAACTATTATGAAATCACGCTAGCACTAGCGGGCGTTTGTCAGTCGGCACACTTAGTCCAACAGTTGGCCCACACGGGGAACTGTAATAACGATGTGCTGCATACCTCGCTGAACAGCGTTTTGAATCTCAATCCAGCGTCTACGCTGGCCGTTTACGGTAATGACGAGCAAAACCTGAAAGTTGGTCTGGAAACGCTGCTCGGCATTCTGAATAGCAGCAGCAGTAAAGGCACGGGTGCAGAGCTATCACGCTACGCTTTCAGCCTGATTGCGTTAGAACGCAAGCTGAATGCGAAGTCTGCCGCGCTTGACGAACTGGGCAAACGCATCGGGCAGTTGGAGCGCCAACTGGAGCATTTCGAGCTGCTTTCCGAGACGATTGTGAGCGCGCTGGCCGCGATTTATGTGGATGTCATCAGCACGCTGGGGCCACGGATTCAGGTTACCGGTTCACCGGACGTGCTGAAAAACAGCCAGGTGCAGGCTAAAGTGCGTGCCGCGCTGCTGACCGGCATTCGCTCTACGGTGCTCTGGCAACAGATTGGCGGCGGACGCTTACAACTGATGTTTTCACGAAGCCAGTTGGTCAAAGAAGCGAAGCAGATATTGGCACGTTGCCCATCCGTTTGATGGTATTCTTGCCGCCATGATCGACGCTGGTGTGATTAACGCCAGCGTCACGAAATTGATTATTGTTAATAATTCATTGTCCTTATAGAAATTAATCGTTATTGAAACTAATCTCAGGAGTTGCTTGCGATGGAATTATCCTCACTGACCGCCGTTTCCCCTATTGATGGACGCTACGGCGATAAAGTCAGCACGTTGCGCACCATTTTCAGCGAATTCGGTTTGCTGAAATTCCGTGTGCAGGTTGAAGTACGTTGGCTGCAAAAACTGGCAGCCTGTGCAGAGATCCAGGAAGTTCCTGCATTTGACGCTGACGCAAACGCTTTCCTTGATAAAATTGTCGCCGAATTCAGTGAAGAAGATGCTGCCCGCATTAAAACTATCGAGCGTACAACCAACCACGACGTGAAAGCCGTTGAGTACTTCCTGAAAGAGAAAGTTGCCGCTATTCCGGCACTGCACGCCGTCAACGAATTCATCCACTTTGCCTGTACATCAGAAGACATCAACAACCTGTCTCACGCACTGATGCTGGATACCGCTCGCCGCGACGTCATCCTGCCGCACTGGCGTCAAATCATTGATGCGCTGAAAACGCTGGCACAGGAATATCGCGATATCCCGCTGCTTTCCCGTACACACGGCCAGCCCGCCACGCCATCCACTATCGGTAAAGAGTTCGCTAACGTGGCTTACCGTATGGATCGCCAATATCGCCAGCTGCAACAGGTTGAGATTCTGGGCAAGATTAATGGTGCCGTCGGTAACTATAACGCCCATCTGGCGGCCTACCCGGAAGTGGATTGGCACCAATTCAGCGAAAGCTTTGTTACCTCACTGGGCATCAACTGGAACCCGTACACCACGCAGATCGAGCCGCACGATTACATCGCCGAGCTGTTTGACTGCATCGCGCGTTTCAACACCATTTTGATCGACTTTGACCGTGATATTTGGGGCTACATTGCACTGAATCACTTCAAGCAGAAAACCATTGCGGGCGAAATCGGTTCTTCCACCATGCCGCACAAGGTTAACCCGATCGACTTCGAAAACTCGGAAGGCAACCTGGGTCTGGCGAACGCCGTTCTGGGGCATTTGGCTAGCAAACTGCCGGTTTCCCGCTGGCAGCGTGATCTCACCGACTCTACCGTACTGCGTAATCTGGGCGTGGGCGTGGGCTATGCGCTGATTGCGTATCAGGCCACGATGAAAGGCATCAGCAAACTGGAAGTGAACCGCGATCGTCTGGCTGACGAACTGGATCACAATTGGGAAGTGTTGGCAGAGCCGATCCAAACCGTGATGCGTCGCTACGGGATTGAAAAGCCGTACGAAAAACTGAAAGAGCTGACGCGGGGCAAACGCGTTGATGCTGCCGGTATTCAGGAATTTATCGATAATCTGGCGTTGCCAGAAGCGGAAAAAACGCGCCTGAAGGCGATGACACCAGCCAACTATATCGGCCGTGCTATCGCAATGGTCGATGACCTGAAATAAGTACTCTCACGTCTATTTACACTCTCTGGCGGGCATTTTGCCCGCCAGTTGTCTAAAACTCACCACATTCTCTCTAAATAATTCGAGTTTCAGGCAGACGAGCTTACTCAGGTAAGTGATTCGTGTGAGTGAACTCAGCCAACGCACATGTAGCTTGAAGTATGACGGGTATGACCATTTCCAGCCTGTTTATACTCGGTTTACCCTCTCTGTGGATAATTTAACAAATAAAATAAATAACGTTCTCTGCGTATAATGTTGATACGCGGAAGAGACATGCATGAAAGACATGGCGCATAGCAGTATTTCGATAAACATGGCCATTTTTATTTGACAGAGGATATAGCGATGCGAATTTTGGTCGTTGAAGATAATGTATTATTGCGCCACCATTTAACCGTTCAGATGAACGAAATGGGGCATCAGGTTGACGCAGCGTCTGACACCAAAGAAGCGGATTATTTTCTGCATGAGAATATGCCGGACATCGCCATTGTCGACCTCGGGTTGCCCGATGAAGACGGCATGAGCATGATCCGTCGCTGGCGCACTCATCAGGTCAAGCTTCCTATTCTAGTGCTGACGGCACGTGAAAGCTGGCAGGACAAAGTGGCGGTGCTGGAAGCGGGGGCGGACGATTATGTAACCAAGCCGTTCCATATGGAAGAAGTCGTAGCACGCTTGCAGGCACTGATGCGGCGTAACTGCGGGCTGGCATCGCAAGTCATCAGCCTGCCGCCCTTTGAGATCGACTTATCGCGCCGCGAGCTGATGATCCACGGATCGCCTATCAAGCTCACCGCGTTTGAATACACGATTATCGAGACGTTGATTCGCAACAAAGGAAAAGTCGTCAGCAAAGAGTCGCTGATGTTACAGCTGTACCCAGATGCAGAACTGCGGGAAAGCCATACCATTGACGTGCTGATGGGGCGATTACGCAAGAAAATTCAGCAGGCAGAGGCACCGGATGTGATCACTACCGTGCGCGGACAAGGATATCGCTTTGATATTGATACCCCCTCAGGCTCAGCATGAGCAATAAGAAGCAGCCCTTTTCGCTTCGTATTCGCTTTTTACTCGCGACAGCGGCCATCGTACTAGCGCTGTCGCTCGCCTATGGCGTCGTCGCCATTATCGGTTACAGCGTCAACTTTGATAAAACCTCATTCCGCTTGCTGCGCGGCGAAAGTAACCTCTACTACAGCCTCGCACAGTGGCGTGATAACCAGCTGAATATCGTCACCCCCCCGACGTTGACATCAATTTCCCCACGTTGGTGTTGATATACGATGAGCATGGCAACATGCTCTGGCGCGAAAAGCACGTTCCCGAGCTGGAAGCGCTAATCAAGCCGGAATGGCTGAACAAGACGGCCTATCACGAGCTGGATACTGACACCGATACCAGCAGTGCGGTATTAACGGGCAATACCTTACTGCTGAGCAGCCTGCGGGAACTGAATGGCGCGCAAAGCAATGCGTTAACGCACTCTATTGCCGTGAACGTTTACCCGAAGACCGAGCATCTCCCTTCCATCACGATTGTTGTGGTCGATCGCATCCCTCAAGAACTCCAGCAGGAAGACATGGTGTGGGAATGGTTCAGCTATGTGTTGATCGCCAACCTTCTGCTGGTGCTGCCCCTGCTGTGGCTGGGCGCTCACTGGAGCCTGCGTCCTATTCAGCATCTGGTAAAACAGATCGCCGAGTTGGAAAAAGGGACGCGCGATCAACTGGATGAAAATCCACCACGCGAACTATTCAGTCTGGTAAAGAACCTGAATATCCTGCTGAATAACGAACGCCAGCGCTACCATAAGTATCGTACAACGCTCACCGATCTCACCCACAGTTTAAAAACGCCACTGGCGGTTTTACAAACCACGTTACGTGCGTTGCGAACCGGCAAAGAGATCACTATCGATCAGGCTGAGCCTATTATGCTGTCGCAGATCAGCCGCATCTCTCAGCAGATTGGCTATTACCTGCATCGCGCCAGCGTACGCTCCGAACATAATCTACTGATACGTGAAGTACACTCAGTTCCAGCGCTGCTGGATGGCCTGTGTTCTGCATTAAATAAGGTGTATCAGCGCAAGGGCGTTGTGTTGACGCTCGATATTCCACCAGAACTCACCTTCGTGGGCGAGAAGAATGACTTTATGGAAGTCATGGGCAATATTCTTGATAACGCCTGTAAGTACTGCCTGGAATTTGTCGAAATTAGCGTGCAATACTCCGATCACAAACTGCATCTGATTATCGATGACGATGGCCCCGGCATCCACGAAAGCAAGCGTGAAATGATCTTCCTGCGTGGGCAACGCGCCGACCGTATGCGCCCCGGACAAGGTATCGGCCTTGCCGTTGCCGTCGAAATTATCGAACAATATCAGGGGGAGATACTCATCAGCGACAGCGCACTGGGTGGTGCCCGAGTCGAAGCTATTTTCTCCCGCCAGAACCTGAGCCAGAATGAGGGATGAAAGGCAGTACAGCGCGCGATGCTTCCGCTATACTCGTCATACTTCAAGTTGCATGTACGTTGGCGACGCTACTCGGCCCACTCGCGTGGACCTCGCCCCGTTGGGGCTGCTGCAAGCAGCGTTCAAACCTGCCTCTGGCAGATTTGTCAGTCACCCGAATCACTTACCTGAGTAAGCTCATCGGGACTCCTTCTCTTGCCGCCTGCATGAAACTCGAATTATTTAGAGTATATATTTATCGCCAAAATACTGATTGTTTTAAAATACTGATTATTTCAAGAAAAATCATATCTTCAAGAACAGTCATTTCCTCAAAAAAACACGTTTCTGGAAAACAGTATGGACTATCAGCTCAATCTCGACTGGCAGGATTTTTTAGCGAACTACTGGCAAAAACGTCCGCTCCTGATTAAAGGCGGTTTCACACATTTTATCGACCCGATTTCACCCGATGAACTCGCAGGGCTGGCGTTGGAAAATGAGGTTGATAGCCGTCTGGTCAGTCATCAGAACGGACGCTGGCAGGTAAGCCACGGTCCTTTCGAGAGCTACGATCATCTGGGGGAAAGTAACTGGTCGCTGTTGGTGCAGGCCGTCGATCACTGGCATGAGCCCTCTTCAGCCTTGATGCAGCCCTTTCGACAGTTGCCGGACTGGCGTACCGATGATTTGATGATTTCATTTTCCGTTCCCGGTGGTGGCGTAGGACCACATCTGGATCAGTATGATGTATTCATCATTCAGGGAACGGGGCGTCGCCGATGGCGCATCGGTGAAAAAATACCGATGAAACAGCACTGTCCGCATCCCGATCTGCTTCAGGTCGATCCGTTTGACGCCATTATTGATGAGGAACTGGAGCCGGGCGATATCGTCTATATTCCACCGGGTTTCCCGCACGAAGGCTATTCGCTGGAAAACTCGCTGAACTATTCGGTGGGTTTCCGTGCGCCGAATGCTCGCGAGTTGGTGAGCGGCTTTGCGGATTATGTACTTTCCCGCGAACTCGGCAGCTATCGCTATAGCGATCCCGAGATCCCCTCCCGCGATCATATCGCCAGCGTACTGCCACAAGAGCTGGATGCGCTGCAAAAAATGATGTTAGAGCTGGTGCAGCAGCCGGAGCATTTCCAGAACTGGTTTGGCGAATTTATTTCCCAGTCCCGTCATGAACTCGACCTTTCACCGCCAGAGCCGCCTTACCAAGCTGGCGAAGTGTATGAATATCTGCAACAGGGTGAACCACTGCGTCGTTTAGGTGGCCTGCGTGTCATCTGCGTCGGAGATAGCTGCTTCGTTAACGGGGAAAAAGTGAACAGTACACACAAAGCGGCGCTGTTTGCGCTGGCTGAGCACCCGGCTATTGGTGCAGAACTGCTGGGCGACGCGCTGGAAGATCCCTCTTTCCTCGCACAGCTCACGGTGTTGATCAACAGCGGTTACTGGTACTTCGCGGATTAAAACCAATCTTGAATCATTGTTAGCACAATGATAAGGCGGGAATGTCCCGCCTTATTCCTCTCTGGAAAATGGAAGCACTTACGGCTTCGCGCGCAGTGCCGTCAGTTCGGCAATGCGCATAATCACAGACACCGCCTTTTCCATGCCTTCCAACGTGACAAATTCGTGTTTGCCATGATAGTTGTAGCCGCCGGTAAACAGATTTGGGCACGGTAGCCCTTGAAATGACAGGTGTGCGCCGTCGGTGCCGCCTCGGATCGGCTTCATATTTGGCTCAATGTCGCAATCCCGCATCGCCTGCTGCGCCAACGCGATAATGTGCGGATGCTGCTCAACCTGCTCACGCATGTTGTAATAGGTATCGGTAATCGTGACTTCAATATAGCAATCTGGGTGCAGCCCCACGCCAACCTTTTCCGCAATATCCAGCATCATCTGTTTACGCTGTTCAAAGCCGTTGCGGTCAAAATCCCGGACGATGTAATGCAAATCTGCGCGCTCCACAGAGCCTTTCATGCTGTGAAGATGATAGAACCCCTGATAACCGTCCGTCTGCTCCGGCGATTGACTCTCCGGCACATGCTGGTGATAGCGCGAGGCCAGCGTCAGCGCGTTCACCATCACGCCTTTGGCGCTACCGGGGTGAACATTGTTACCCACGATTTTCACCTGAACCGACGCGGCATTAAAATTCTCATACTCCAGCTCGCCGACACCACCACCGTCCACGGTATAGGCCCACTGCGCGTTAAACGCTTTGACATCAAAAAACTGAGCGCCCTTGCCAATTTCTTCATCAGGCGTAAAGGCAACGCGAATATCGCCATGCGGGAGCTGGCTTTTCTTCAAACGCACCAGCGCGGTCATAATTTCCGCGATCCCCGCTTTATCATCCGCCCCCAACAGCGTTTTGCCGTCTGTGGTAATCAGCGTGTGCCCCAGTAGCTGGTGCAGCACTGGGAACATCACGGGTGACAGCACTTCATCCCCCACCCCCAAGGCAATATCGCCACCGCGATAGTTTTCCAGAATCTGCGGATTAACATTCTTGCCGCTAAAATCCGGTGACGTATCCATATGTGAAATAAAGCCGATGGCCGGAACGGGCCAGGCAACGTTTGCCGGAAGCGTCGCCATCAGACAGCCCTGCTTGCTCAGTGCAACTTGCTCAAATCCCAGTTCGAGCAGTTCCTGCTGCAACGCACGCGCCAGTTTCAACTGACCGTCGGTGCTCGGCACCCGCCGAACACCGGATTTAGACTGTGTATCAAATGAAACGTAATTCAAAAATCTGTCGAGTAATTTATCCATCTTATTTATGCCCCCAGAACCCTGAAAGGCATTATGGATAGGGCTACCCCGGTAAATATTGCGTCAGGTCAGTTTTTTCCCGATTTAACAAACTGCCAGACCAGAACTCAGGCCAAAAAGCAGCAACCGAGTCACGAAGAACATCTAAATCAGGTAACAATCAGGAAACATACCCCCTAATTCATTGGCTGAATCTCCCTTATTCGTTTACCAATCGGCAGTAAGTGGGTCACACAAGTTGGCGTCAGGCAGCGTTTCCCGTAAAATGCCGCCCTTAACTGCGCACGCTGTCTGAAAGGTGATAACCCTTGGCACGATCGCAACGGACATTCCGTTGATCGGCCAAATCAGGACATAGAGCTATACCTTAATGAAAGAAAACTCCCTGACTGTGCCGGTCGTTGAATTGCTCAACGTCCATAAAGGCTTTGATGGCAAAGACATCATTTCACATTTTAATCTCACTATTAATAACGGTGAGTTTCTGACGATCCTCGGGCCATCCGGCTGCGGAAAAACCACCGTACTGCGCTTGATTGCCGGTCTGGAAACGGTCGATAGCGGCAACGTTATGCTGGAAAAGCAGGACATTACCCACCAGCCCGCTGAACAGCGGCACGTTAATACCGTATTTCAAAGTTACGCCCTGTTTCCTCATCTCAGCGTGTTTGAGAACGTGGCATTCGGCCTGCGCATGCAGAAAACGCCCGCCGCAGATATTGCGCCACGCGTGATTGAAGCGCTGAAAATGGTGCAGTTGGAAGAGCTGGCGCAGCGTCGCCCACACCAGTTGTCTGGCGGCCAGCAACAGCGCGTTGCCATCGCCCGCGCCGTCGTCAATCAGCCGAAGGTTCTGCTGCTGGATGAATCCCTGTCTGCGCTTGATTATAAGCTACGCAAGCAGATGCAGAACGAACTGAAGGCGCTGCAACGCAAGCTGGGTATCACCTTTATTTTCGTCACGCACGATCAGGAAGAAGCGCTGACCATGTCCGACCGCATCGTGGTAATGCGCGATGGGCGCGTAGAGCAAGACGGCACACCGCGTGAAATCTACGAAGAGCCAAAAAATCTGTTCGTCGCCAGCTTTATCGGTGAAATCAATATCTTTGATGCTGTGGTGCTGGAGCTGTTGGACGAACAGCGGGTGCGTGCTCAGGTCGAAGGACACGACTGCGTTATCACCGTCAGTTTTCCAGTCAACGTCGGCCAACACCTCAACGTACTGCTGCGACCGGAAGATTTACGCGTCGAAGAGCTTGGCGACAGCATGCAGGCGGAAGGAATGGTGGGCTACGTGCGCGAGCGCAACTATAAAGGCATGACGCTGGAATCCAACATCGAGTTGGAAAACGGCAAGATGGTCATGGTTAGCGAGTTCTTTAACGAAGACGATCCCGACTTCGACCATTCACTCAACCAGAAAGTAGACGTCACCTGGGTGGAAAGTTGGGAGGTCGTCCTGCACGATGAAGAAGTCGCGTAAACGCTTTCAAAACATCATTATCACACTCATCGTGGCCTGGCTGGTGCTGTTTGTTTTCCTGCCCAACCTGATGATCATCGGAACCAGTTTTCTGACACGCGATGACACCCATTTCGTCAGTCTGGTCTTTACGCTGGAAAACTACACGCGACTGGCCGATCCGCTTTATGCCTCTGTGTTGCTGCACTCGCTGAACATGGCGGTTATCGCCACCCTCTGTTGTCTGCTGCTCGGCTATCCGTTTGCCTTTATTCTGGCGCGCTTACCGAAAAAAATTCAGCCGCTGATGCTGTTTCTGCTGATTGTGCCGTTTTGGACCAACTCGCTAATCCGCATTTACGGCCTGAAAATCTTTCTGAGTACACGCGGCCATCTGAATGAATTTCTGCTCTGGACGGGCCTTATCGATACGCCGCTGCGGATTATGTATACCTCTGAAGCGGTGATTCTCGGCCTGATTTATATCCTGCTACCGTTCATGGTGCTGCCGCTCTACTCCAGCATTGAAAAACTCGATAAATCCTACCTTGAAGCTGCCCGCGATCTGGGTGCCAATAAGTGGCAAACCTTCATTCGCGTCGTCATCCCGCTGACCATGCCGGGAATTATCGCGGGCTGCCTGCTGGTACTGCTGCCCGCGATGGGATTGTTCTTCGTTGCCGATCTGATGGGCGGTGCCAAGAATTTGCTGATCGGTAACGTCATTAAAAGCCAGTTCCTCAATATCCGCGACTGGCCGTTTGGTGCCGCCACCAGCATCGGCCTGACGCTGGTCATGGGCGTGATGCTCTTTATCTATTACCGTACGGCCCGCCTGTTGAATAAAAAAGGAGCGCTGGAATGACCGGACGCTTAATCCGTGGTGGATTTATGTCCATCATTTACGCTTACCTGTACATCCCGATCATCATTCTGATCGTTAACTCGTTTAATCAGGCGCGTTTTGGCATCAACTGGCAGGGATTTACACTGGACTGGTATCGGCTGCTGATAAACAACGACAGCCTGCTTCAGGCCGCACAGCACTCTCTGACGATGGCCGTTTTTTCCGCGACGTTCGCCACGCTGATTGGCTCCCTGACGGCCGTCGCGCTATATCGCTACCGCTTTCGCGGCAAGCCTTTTGTCGGGGGTATGCTGTTCGTGGTGATGATGTCACCGGATATCGTGATGGCGATCTCACTGCTGGTGCTCTTCATGCTGCTGGGCATATCGCTCGGATTCTGGTCACTGCTGTTTTCTCATATTACTTTCTGCCTGCCGTTTGTGGTGGTCACCGTCTATTCACGTCTGAAAGGTTTTGACGTACGGATGCTGGAAGCCGCGCGCGATTTAGGCGCCAGCGAAGTGATTATTCTGCGCAAAATCATTCTGCCGCTGGCCATGCCGGCCGTGGCCGCCAGTTGGCTACTCAGCTTTACGCTGTCGATGGATGACGTGGTGGTGTCCTCATTTGTCACCGGGCCCGCGTATGAGATTCTACCGTTGAAGATTTACTCGATGGTGAAGGTCGGCGTCTCCCCTGAAGTCAACGCGCTGGCAACAATTTTGCTGATTCTGTCGCTCGTGCTGGTGCTCAGTAGCCAGCTGATTTTACGCGACCGCACCGGAAAGTAAGGTGGCGGCAAGCACGATAAATATCGTTTTTTCATATCTGCTTGTAAGGACCTATTCCAGTAGGCGTTATTGGTGCAGCCAGTTTGGACACGGACAGCGCACAGAAACCGGAGCGTACACGTAGTACGTGAGGATTTCGAGCACTGCCCTGGTTCAAAATGGCAAACAAAATAGCCTAATGGGATAGGTTCCAGGCGGGTATTTCCTTTGGGACTCGTAAGGAGGTAAACATAATGAAAAAGTGGCCACATTTACTGGCAGCCTGCGCGATGGCGTTTGGCATCAGCACCGCCAACGCCAACGACGGCAAAACGCTCTATTTCTATAACTGGACCGAATACGTGCCGCCGGGCCTGTTGGAACAGTTCACTAAAGAAACGGGCATCAAGGTGATTTACTCCACCTATGAATCCAACGAGAGTATGTACGCCAAGCTGAAGACCTATAAGGATAGTGCTTACGATTTGGTCGTGCCTTCAACTTATTTCATCTCTAAGATGAGCAAGGAAGGCATGCTGCAAAAGATTGATACCAGCAGGCTCAGCAATTTCCATAATCTCGATCCGAACCTGCTGCACAAATCCTTCGACCCAAATAACGACTACTCCATTCCCTATATTTGGGGCGCAACGGCGATTGGCATTAATCATGAAATGATTGATCCTGCCAGCGTCACCCGTTGGGCCGACCTGTGGGATACCAAGTACAAAAACAGCCTGCTGCTGACGGACGACGCGCGTGAGGTGTTCCAAATCGCTCTGCGTAAACTGGGTTACTCCGCGAATACCACCGACCCTAAAGAGATTGAGGCGGCCTATAAAGAGCTGCAAGCCCTGATGCCGAACGTGCTGACGTTCAACTCAGACAACCCCGGCAACCCGTTCATCGAAGGTGAAGTCAATTTGGGTATGGTGTGGAACGGTTCTGCCTACGTGGCGCGTCAGGCAGGTACCCCGCTGGATGTCATTTGGCCCAAAGAAGGCGGTATCTTCTGGATGGACAGTCTGGCGATTCCGGCCAACGCCAAAAACGTTGACGGCGCGATGAAGCTGATCGACTTCCTGCTTCGCCCAGAAATAGCAGCACAGGTTGCGGAAACCATCGGCTACCCGACGCCGAATCTGGCAGCGAAAAAATTACTGCCGCCGGAGGTTTCAGGGGACAAAACGCTATACCCGGATGATGAAACCATCGCGAAAGGCGAATGGCAGAACGACGTCGGCAGCGCCAGCACGCTGTATGAAACCTACTTCCAGCAGCTAAAAGCGGGTCGTTAATCGCGCACGCTATCGCGATGCAGATCGGCTTTCTCTATCGGAATCGGCAGACCGTTGGCAAACCTATTTGCCGAACAAGAACGGTGGTAACGGAATAGAAGAGTAAAGCGTTTGCGCCAGGGACAAAAATGTCAGGAACGTTTTTGAACGTCGCTAGCGACGGCCCTGAAAGGGTGAATCTCAGGGATGAGATTCATATCTGCGCAATCCGAGCTTACATGGACGTACTTGCCGCGTCTTTACGATCTATCCGTTACTACCGCTCGACGTGATTTGTCTGCAACCTCTAGTTTTCATTACCATAAACTATGTTTCTACTCTGATTACAAATATCATCTCAAGCCCTCAAATTGACAGCTAAAAGCATTATCCTGACGGTATTAGGAAAATAATTGTGCGCAGCTTCTTCTATAATGATTCCACACCCACCGGAATCACGATAAGGATCACCACCATGCTGCAACTCTCTAGTCACAGTTTTCAGGACGGCGACACTATCCCGGGCGAATTTGCCTTTGCCGTACCAGATGCAACTAGCCACATTGCGCTGTCTTCTAACCACAATCCCCACCTTGCCTGGCACGGCGCGCCCGAAGAGACACAGTCTTTCGTGTTGATCTGCCACGACCCAGATGTACCCAGCCGCGGTGACGATGTGAATCAGGAAGGCCGCGAGGTGAGCGCCTCTCTGCCGCGTGTCGATTTCTACCATTGGCTATTGCTGGATATTCCAGCCAGCGTCAATGAAATTCCAGCCGCCTCACACTCCACTGGCATCACGCCACGTGGGAAAGCAGGCCCGGATGCACCGACAGGGCTCCGACACGGCATTAATGATTACACCGTCTGGTTCGCCAGCGATGAGCAGATGAATGGCACCTACTATGGCTATGATGGCCCTTGTCCGCCGTGGAACGATGCAATCGTCCATCATTACATCTTCACTCTCTACGCTCTCGCGACGCCTGCTTTAACGATAGAAGGTGAACTTAATGGGGAAAATGTCCGCGCTGCACTGGCTAACGCGCCAGTATTGGCAGAAGCGACACTCACCGGGCTGTATACGCTGAATCCCGCATTGTTGTGATAACAATAAGTTATGATAATGCCTCGTTATAAGAATGGCCGGCTATGAGCGTGACCGCTTTACGCCCCGCTTCCCCGTCTCTCATTGTAGAGGCGGACTGGCGATTGCCATCAGGCCAGCCGCTGCAACGGTATGGCCTGTGCGCTCTCGCTCAGCCCCACTTGCGTACACCGCAGAAGACAACGTGTTTCCATTTCTATGAAGCCACGCTTCTGCTGGTTCTCTCTGGCCAATTAACCATTCTTGAGCAGGATACAGCGACAGTTATCGATACGCCTTCTCAGCTCTGCCTGATTACACCTGACGCAAGTGCCGATTTGACAAAAATGCCCGGTGGTCACGATTCCGCTTTCCGGTCGATCTTTCTGACCTTTTCGCCCACGCTTCTGGCGCGTTTTTATCATCGCTATCCTGATGAATGCGTTCCGACTTATCCTCCGCGCCCCTTCACTACTCTCGCGCTGGATGACGATCTTATCAGCACATTACAACATCTGATTGAAGGGATAACGGGCAACAAGCTCAATGAATCACGTCTCGAACTGCGGCTGATGGATATGCTGCTTGTGCTGTCAGAACGGGGATACCGCTTTGGCGTACCGCCACAGCCCGGCGTTACCGCTCAGCTACGTACGCTTATCAGCGAAGAGCCGGACCACCACTGGACCGCGCAGTCTGCGGGTCGGCGGCTGGCGATGAGCGAGGCTACGCTGCGCCGGAGGTTATCCGCCGAGCAGACACGTTTTGAAGTGCTGTTGCTGGAGACGCGCATGCAACACGCGATGATGCTGGTACAGACGACATCATGGAGTATGCAGCGTCTGGCCGAAGCCTGTGGGTATAAATCCTCAGCGCGCTTTTCCGAACGGTTTAAAACCCGTTTTGGCTGTTCGCCAACCAAGATTCGTTAATCTGTCATTGACAGTACAGCGCTGTCATCCTGCAACACTCAACAACAATCATCGTCAAAAAAAAGCGCCCTGTCGGATAACCCCGCAAGGCGCTTGATGATCTCAGATGATCAGAACGATTTTAGCGTATTACTCTTTCTCTTCCAGTGCCAAATCGTTAGCAATTTTCACCGTTTCATCCAGATAAGGATCAGGTGCCTGATAGTCTTTCGGCAGATCTTCCAGCGATTTGAGCGGTTTTTTACCTTCTCTCGTCAGTCGGTCGTTAATCCGATTCAGACGCATTGCTTCATCATCGTCATTCTCTTTCTCGCGCTGAGCAAGATTGAGCGACACGATGTTACGCTTATCCTTCATCGCGTTGTAGCGGGCAATATCCTGCGCCACATACTGGAATTCAGGATCTTTGGCGATACGCTCCTGATGATGTTCATTCAGTTTGCTAATCAGCGCCTTCAGATCGCCGCTCTTCGTGTAGTTGGCCGCTTTGATGCTGTCCCACGGTAACGCATTATCTTCAAACTTCTCACCGGTATCTACCGTTTCCGTGCCGGTTGGCATCATCACGTCAGGCGTCACGCCTTTCATCTGCGTGCTGCCGCCGTCAATACGATAGAACTTCTGAATGGTATATTGCACAGAACCCAGCGCTGGCCAGTCAGAACGCAGCATCTGATCGTAAATCCGATTCAGCGAGCGATACTGCTGCACGGTGCCTTTACCAAACGTCGGTTCACCCACGATCAAAGCACGGCCATAATCCTGCATTGCCGCTGCGAAGATCTCAGAAGCGGAAGCACTGAAGCGGTCTACCAGCACCACCAGCGGGCCTTTGTAATACACAATGCCGTCGGTGTCGCTGTCTTCGCGCACTTTGCCATTGTTATCACGCACCTGGACCACAGGGCCGCCAGGGATAAACAGACCAGAAAGCCCTACCGCTTCCGTCAGCGCACCGCCGCCGTTAGTCCGTAAGTCAATCACAATGCTGCTGACGTTCTGTTTTTCCAGCTTCTGGAGCTGAACTTTCACGTCATCCGTCAGGCCGACATAGAAACCGGGGATATCCAGCACGCCGACTTTATCCTTGCCGACCGTCTTGACGGACATTTTCACCGCGCGGTCTTCAAGGCGAATACGTTCACGCGTCAGCGTAACAATGCGGGTTTTCGTCCCCTTACCAGCAGGCAGGATTTCCAAGCGTACCTTACTGCCTTTCGGCCCTTTAATCAGCGCAACGACATCATCCAGACGCCAGCCGATAACATCCACCATCGGCTTGCCGTTTTGGCCTACGCCAACCACGCGGTCACCGACGGTAATATTTTTGCTTTTCGCTGCCGGACCTCCAGGCACCATGGAATTGATCATGGTGTAGTCGTCATCCATCTGCAGCACCGCACCAATCCCTTCGAGCGACAGGCTCATTTCGGTATTAAATTGCTCGGTGTTACGCGGTGACAGGTAGCTGGTGTGCGGGTCAATTTCACGCGCAAAGGCGTTCATGACGAGTTGGAAAACATCTTCGCTGTTGCTCTGCGCTAGACGGCGAATGGCAAACTGGTAACGCTTGGTCAGCGTCTCTTTGATGTCTTTATCATCTTTACCGGTCAGCTTCAAGCTGAGCCAGTCATATTTTACCTTGGCATCCCACAGGCGGTTAAGTTCACCCACGTTCTGCGGCCAAGGGGCTTTGCTGCGATCGAGCTCGAACGTCTCATTGCCCGTCAGATCAACCGGTTTATCCAGCAGCGACAGTGCATATTGAAAGCGCTCAAACCGACGCTTCTGCGCCAGATTGTACAACGCATACGGAACATCCAGTTGACCGGATTTCAGCGCGTCGCCCAACTGGGCTTTTTGCCCGGAAAATTGTGCTACATCAGAGGCCAACAGCACGTTGTGACTGTAGTCCAGCATATTGAGGTAGCGGTTAAAAATTTTCTCAGAGAACTGCGCATCCAGCATAAACTGGCGATAGTGCGAACGCAGGAAACGTGAGGCCACCCTGTCGCTAACGGTAGCATGTTGAGGTTCCTGATGTAGCTGAGGAATCTGTTCAACACGCGTAATGTTTTCATTTGCAAAACTAGAGCCCGCCAGCAGTAAGCCTGCGATGGCGGTTATTCTGACTAAGTTGTTCATGCCCAGGTTGGCCTCCGTATCAGAACTGCAAGTGTTCTGCGCGTACAATCATTGCCAGTCCAGAAGCCAATTGTACTCTGACTTCGCCTTTGGCAATTTCAAGCACGGTGGCATCCATGGCGTCTTTGCCGGCTCTGACTTTGATTTCCTGACCGATTTGCAGTTTGGAAACATCCGTAACCGCTACCCGTTGACGCTCATTGCTAGCAGGCTTTGCCTGACGAGATTGAGCATTAGCGGATTGCTGAGAAGAGGACTGCGATTGGCCGGAAGAAGGCTGACGTGGTTTACGCGGTGCATGGTTTTGAGACGCGTGGTTTTGGGATGCACGGTTTTGGGATGCATTGTTTGAAGCATCACGGCGCGGCGCACGTTTCTGAGCGGGACGAGGGGTACGCGCTGCTTCTGCCGATTCTCCGGCCGCTTCACGTTTTTTCGCCTGTTGCTCAGCACGCTGAGCCTGAACTCGTGCTTTCGCTTCTTCCAACTGCTTACGAGCATGATCGACATGCTGCTGTTCCAACTCACCGCATGGGTTACCATCCAGATCGACACGTTGGGCACCCAATTTTACACCGTACAGATATCGCCAGCTTGAGGTGTAAAGACGCAGCGCAGAGCGTAATTGCGTCTTACTGACGTTATCGGACTCCGGCACACGCTCAACAAGATCCTGAAAAATACCGATCTTTAACGGACGAGTTTCACCTTCAGTGGTGAAACAAAGCGGAAACCGCTCTGCCAAAAAGGCAATGACTTCTTTACTACTGTTCAACTTAGGTTGATTTTCCATGAAATTTCCTGATTACAACGGGTTTGCCAACCGGCGCAGGCATGAACAGGCGTCATTATAATGACGCCATCGGCAATTGCCACGTTAACCTTGTCTCAACGTGAGAGAATTGATGAATGTCATCACATCGCTCGCTTCCAGTTGAGCACAAAGTACGCTCACCACGGCCTTCAGCCCTTCTTCATCATCCGCGTCAAAACGCTGATAAAGGGTACTGTCAATATCCAGAACGCCAATCGGTTGCCCGTTAACGACAAGCGGTAGCACAATTTCAGCATTACTCGCGGCATCACAGGCGATATGACCAGGGAACGCATGGACATCATCCACGCGCTGAATGCGATTTTCGGCTATCGCTGCACCGCATACACCTTTGCCAACCGGAATACGCACACAAGCAACCTTGCCCTGAAACGGTCCCAGGAAAAGCGTGTCGTTATCCAACAGGTAAAACCCTGCCCAATTAACCCCATCCAAACGCTCAAACAGCAGCGCACTACTGTTTGATAAAATCGTAATAAAACGGTTTTCATCCGCGATAAGCGATGACAGGTCGCGAATGAGATCCTGATAAAATTCTGGTTTATTCATAAAGTATATCGTTGTCTTTTCAAAACAGTGCGAACCATTCCCGCACAGACTGCATTAGCATCGGTTACAGAATGCCATAAGATTAGCGCCTTCGCGCGAAGAATCATCCGCTTTACTGTAACGCTGTCGTGCATATCGTGCTATTTCCACCTGTAAAATAATATCGGTCAGAGATCAGATTCCCTATAGATTTCGAGTTGCAGGAAGGCGGCAACCACAGGATCCCCAGGAGCTTACTCAAGTAAGTGACTGGGGTGAGTTAGGGAAGCCAACACATCTGCAACTTGAAAGATGGCGGGTAGAGCCTTTTATGAATTTATCATTCAGTTAGCCTTCAGTTACACTGAATAGCGGTGAATACGTTATCCATCGTAGACTAACACTTTCTATCGGATCGCAGGAAAGATGAAAATACAGAGTATAGCCAGCCCTGCGCCGTTTCCTTCTCCCCGGCCGCCGTTAACCGGGGGATCGAAAAGTACCGTACCTGCGGTCGATCGCTATCATCGCTGCCCGGAATGCGATGCCTTTTTTGCGCTGCCACCGTTGAAGCGAACCCAGACGGCGAATTGTCCACGCTGCGATGCCAAAGTCAGTTCAGGCCGAGATTGGAACATTTCTCGGCTGGCTGCGATGGCCGTCGCCATGCTGGTATTGATGCCGTTTGCCTTCACTGAACCGTTGATCAGTATTCGATTGCTGGGCGTCACCATCAATGCCAGTCTGTTTGAAGGCATTTGGCAAATCACCCGACAGGGACATCCGCTCACGGCAAGCATGGTCGCCTTCTGTACCGTTGGCGCACCGCTGACGCTGGTTTTTTCTCTGCTCTACCTGTTTTTTGCTCCCCGCATCGGGATGAACCTGCGCCCCATTCTGCTCATGCTACAACGGCTAAAAGAGTGGATGATGCTGGACATCTATCTGGTCGGCATGGCCGTTGCCGCAATCAAAGTCCGTGAATTTGCGGATGTTCAGGCGGGAATCGGACTGGTCGCCTTTCTGGCGCTGATGATCTTAAGCCTGTTGACGCTGATTCACCTAAATACCGACCAGCTTTGGCAGCGGTTTTATCCGCGCATGAGGCCGTTGATTTCGCCGGATCGCTACCGAATCTGCCTTTCCTGCCATTTCACCAGTTCACCCGACAACCGGGGTCGCTGCCCCCGTTGCCATATTCCACTTCGCTTGCGTCAGCGGCAAAGCCTGCAAAAATCCTGGGCAGCGCTCATTGCCTCTATCGTTTTACTGTTCCCCGCTAACCTGTTGCCCATATCGATTATTTATGTCAACGGTGCGCGTACGGAGGACACAATTTTTTCCGGTATTCTTTCGCTTGCGTCAGGCAATGTTCCGATTGCGCTGGTGGTCTTTATCGCCAGTATTCTGGTGCCGTTTACTAAGGTTATTGTGCTTTTCGGGCTGCTGGTGAGTATCCATTTCCGATCGGAAGGCAACATAATGATGCGCATGAAGATGCTGCGCGTTATCCGTTGGATCGGCCGCTGGTCCATGCTCGATTTATTCGTGATTGCTCTGACGATGTCGCTCGTCAACCGCGATCAATTACTCGCTTTCACC
Organism: Pectobacterium odoriferum; assembly: GCF_009931295.1. Taxonomy (NCBI): domain Bacteria; kingdom Pseudomonadati; phylum Pseudomonadota; class Gammaproteobacteria; order Enterobacterales; family Pectobacteriaceae; genus Pectobacterium; species Pectobacterium odoriferum. The sequence goes on from NZ_CP034938.1 coordinate 2,696,169, forward strand.
ATGGGGCCTGCTGCTTTTTACTTTGGCGCGGCGGTGATTCTCACTATCCTTGCCGTTGAATGGCTGGATAGCCGACTGATGTGGGATAACACTGATGTGGAATAACAATGCAAGATAATACGCCAGGGACACCAACTGAAGCTACCGTGAAGAACAAACGTCGCCTGTCGCCCTTTTGGCTGCTACCGCTGATTGCGTTGATGATTGCCGGCTGGCTAATTTACACCAATCAGCAGGAGCGCGGCACCACGGTCACCATCGATTTTGTCTCCGCTGACGGCATTGTCGCTGGGCGTACGCCCGTGCGCTATCAGGGGGTTGAAGTCGGTACCGTACAAAATATCAAGCTAAGTGAAGATCTGCGCACCATACAGGTCGAAACCAGTATCAAAAGCGATATGAAGGAAGCGTTACGTAGCGGCACGCAGTTCTGGCTGGTTACCCCGAAAGCCTCTCTCGCTGGGGTTTCAGGGCTGGATGCGCTGGTGGGTGGTAACTACATCGGGATGATGCCCGGTTCTGGCGAGCCGCAAGAGCACTTCTCCGCGCTGGATACGCAGCCCAAATACCGCGTGAATACTGGGGAACTGCTGATTCATCTCCATGCGGACGATCTGGGCTCACTGAATACCGGCTCACTGGTTTATTATCGTAAAATTCCGGTAGGAAAAGTCTACGATTACACGGTTTCTCAGGATCGCCGCGGTGTGATGATTGACGTGCTGGTTGAACGCCGCTTTACCCATCTGGTGAAGAAGAATAGCCGCTTCTGGAATGTCTCTGGTTTTAATGCCGACATCAGCGTCAGCGGCGCAAAAATTGAAATGGAGAATCTGGCGGCGTTGGTGAACGGTGCGATCGCGTTCGATTCGCCGGAAGAGAGCGAGGATGCCGGCGCCGAGCAATCCTACCGCCTCTACCCCGATCTGGCACAGAGCCAGCGCGGTGTGAAAATTACGCTGGGTTTACCTTCTGGCGACAGCCTATCCGAAGGCCGCACCCCGCTGATGTATCAGGGGCTGGAGGTCGGCACGCTAAGTAAAATCACGTTGACCCCGGACGACGGCAAGGTCAGCGGGGAGCTCATCATCGATCCTTCCGTGGTTTCGCTGATGCGGGAAGGTACGCGTATCGAACTCAGTAAACCTCAGCTTTCGCTCAGCGACCTGAATGTTTCGCGTTTGCTGAGCGGCCCAACGCTGACGCTTATCCCCGGTGAAGGCGAACCACGCCAGCATTTTGACGTGCTGGATAGCGGTCAACAGCAGCTCACCCAGCCCGGCGCGCTTTCTATTCAGCTCACAGCCGCACAAAGCTATGGCATTGATAGCGGTCAACCCGTGCTGTTGCACGGCGTGCAGGTCGGTCAGGTCGTGAAGCGCACGCTGGACGAACAAGGTGTCAGCTTCCTTTTGGTGATCGAGCCACGATATCGCCAGCTATTACACCGCGACAGCAAATTCATCGTTAACAGCCGTGTGAATGTGAAGATGGGGCTGGATGGGATTCAAGTTCTGGGTGCCAGCGCGCAAGAATGGGTCAGCGGCGGTATTCAGGTTTTACCGGGCAGCAAAGGTGACGTTCAGGCGCGCTATCCGCTGTTCAGCGATCTCGAAAAAGCCGAGGAAGGCATTCGCGGTGCCACGCCCTCTCCGACTCTCACCTTAGTGACCGATAGTCTGCCGGATATTCAGGACGGCTCCATCGTGCTGTACCGTAAATTCCAGGTAGGCGAAATCATGCGAGTGCGGCCGAAGGCGGATACCTTTGAAGTTGAGGTTTACATTCGCCCTGAACACCGCAAACTGCTGACAGAAAACAGCGTGTTCTGGGCGGAAGGTGGTGCCCGTGTGCAGTTGAATACGTCGGGCCTGACCGTGCAAGCTTCCCCGCTGAACCGAGCGCTTAAGGGTGCGATCAGTTTTGATAATCTGGAAGGTGCACCAGAAATTAAAGGCGGTAAACGCGTCCTCTACAACAACGAAACGGCGGCGCGCGCCGTGGGGAGCCGCATCATTCTGCGCACCTACGATGCCAGCAAACTCGCGCCGGGCATGCCGATCCGCTATCTGGGAATCGATATCGGTCAGTTGGATTCGCTGAAGCTGTCCGAGCAGCGTAACGAAGTGCTGGTGCAGGCCGTGCTCTACCCTGAATTTGTGCGTAATTTCGCTCGATCTGGGACACGTTTTTCCGTCGTTACGCCAGAAATTTCCGCCGCTGGTGTGAATCATCTGGAGACGCTATTCCAGCCTTATATCAACGTCGAACCGGGTAACGGCAGCGTAACGCGGAGTTTTGAGCTGCAACAGGCCACCATCTCTGATTCTCGCTATCAGGACGGCTTGAATATCAGCGTTGATGCGCCGGAAGCGGGCGCATTGCAGGTCGGTACGCCAGTGCTGTTCCGCGGCATTGAAGTTGGTACGGTAACCGGGCTGTCGCTGGGCACGCTTTCGGATCGTATCGCGGTGTCGCTGCGCATCAGCAAACGCTATCAGCATCTGGTGCGCGACAATTCCGTCTTCTGGCTGGCTTCGGGTTACAATCTGGAATTCGGCCTGACGGGGGGCGTCATCAAGAGTGGAACCTTCCAGCAGTTCATTCGCGGCGGTATCGCGTTTGCGACGCCACCCAGCACGCCACTCTCCCCCAAAGCACAGGAAGGAAAGCATTTCCTGCTGAGAAACGAAGAGCCCAAAGAGTGGCGGCAATGGGGTACGGCGATTCCGACACCAAATAATTAACCTATAACCTGACAGGGCAGCGATCGTTGCCCTGTCGTTTTCACGCGTCGTTTTGCCGTTTTCACATGATGTATGAAGGATCCGTGCTACACTTCGCCGCTTCTTCCCCTCGTTTTACTGAATAACCTGTACGGAACCACGCCGTGGCAAAATTTACCCCAGCCAACCTGCCTGCTGAATTTCTCGACACAATGCGGGATATCATGCCTTCATCGCTTTCGATGGAGGATTTTATTGCCACCTGCCAGCGTCCGCTGCGTCGGAGCATCCGCGTTAATACGTTAAAAATCAGCGTCGATGCCTTTCTTCAGCTCGTGCAACCCTATGGCTGGCAGCTTGAGCCGATTCCCTGGTGTCAGGAAGGTTTCTGGCTGCTGAATGCAGAAGAGGAAAACACGCGGCTAGGCAATACGCTGGAGCACCTGAGTGGGCTGTTTTATATTCAGGAAGCCAGCTCCATGCTGCCCGTCAGCGCCCTGTTTCATCGTAACGATGCACTGGAAACGGTCTTGGACGTCGCGGCTGCGCCGGGCTCCAAGACAACGCAGATTGCGGCGAGACTGAATAATGAAGGGGCTATCGTCGCCAACGAGTATTCAGCCAGCCGGGTAAAGGTGCTGCATGCCAACATCAGCCGCTGCGGCGTCAGCAATACCGCGATTACACACTTCGACGGGCGGGTTTTCGGCGCGGCGCTGCCGGAATATTTTGATGCGATTCTGCTGGATGCGCCATGCTCGGGTGAAGGTGTAGTACGTAAGGATCCGGCGGCGATGAGCCACTGGTCGCAAGAAAGCATTATCGATATTGCGGCCACACAGCGCGACCTGATTATGAGCGCGTTTCATGCACTGAAGCCCGGCGGCGTGATGATTTACTCTACCTGTACGCTGAATCGGTATGAAAACCAGCAGGTCTGCCATTGGCTACAGGCGCAGTTTCCTGATGCGTGCGAATTTGAATCGTTACACGATCTCTTCGCCGACGCCGAACGCGCCACAACGGAAGAAGGCTTCCTGCACGTCTTCCCACAGATTTATGACAGCGAAGGCTTCTTTGTTGCCCGCTTACGAAAAACCGCCAGCGTGCCCCCCCTGCCGCGTCCGGGCTATAAAGTCGGTAAATTTCCGTTTTCTCCCGTTGCCCCCAAAGAGGCTGCGTTACTCGCACAGGCAGCAGGTAAACAAGGTATTCACTGGGATGAGGCGTTACTTCAACTGTGGCAGCGTGATAGCGAGATCTGGCTCTTCCCTGCGGCGCTCACCTCCGCTTTTGGCAATATCAAATTCTCACGTATAGGCATTAAGCTTGCTGAACGCTTCCCTAAAGGTTTCCGCTGGCAGCATGAAGCGATTGTCGCGCTGGCCGATCCGAACGCGAAGAATGCCTACGCGCTGACCGATCGCATCGCCTGCGAGTGGTTTCAGGGGAAAGACAGCTATCCGGAGCCGCTTCCTGCTGCGGGTGAGCTGATTTTAACCTACCAGAACACACCGGTCGGTCTGGCAAAACGCATCAGCAGCCGGATAAAAAACAGCCTGCCGCGCGACTTAGTGCGGGATGGCGCAGCCTCCGCCCAGCCTCTTTCTAAAGAATAAATGCGGTTTCTACATCAGGTGGCGATAAAACCACCTGATGAACCGCCCATTCTCCCTTTCCTCACTGATTTTCATCTACAATTATCCTGACAGAAGAAAATCGGTAATGTCTGGAGAGCGACATGTTTGCGTTAGTGATATTTGTTTGTTATCTCGGGCATGGCTGTGACGATTTGGTCGTCGGTGCCTACAACACCGAAGCGCAATGTCTGCAAGCGATGGATGAACAGCGCCTGCGTCGCGCGGGTTGCTTCCCCATTGAAGAGTATATTGATGGCTTCTGGATCCCCGCCCAGGAGTACGCTGATTTTTAGTTTTCCCGCCTGAGTATTCTCATCGACACACGCCAAAACCGCGCATGCCAAAATGAAAGTGATTAGCGTGTGCAGCATTGTATTCCGGCCCTAGCGAGTTACCGAAAAAACGACAGCTTTCCCTGAATGTGTTACGCAAGTAACTGCCGCGATCGCCCGCTTCTGACCACTGATTCAGGACGCTAATCTGCCGACCGTCAGAGAGACGAAAAGCGGCAATATCCCACGCGTCTGCCGTCGCATGCTCACTCAAACGCCCTTCCGGTCGGTGATAAACATTTCGACAGGCGTAGCTGCCCATATGGTCGATGCGCGCTAGCGACGTGCCAAGCGACTGCGTCTGCGGCACCGCGACCTGCGCCACAAACATGGTGCTACTCAGCGCCAGCGAGCAACTGGCAAGAAAACTGGAACTGAGCGTGACAGCACCAAAACCTTGTATCCGCACGGGTGACACAACCGGACATTGTCCATTGATGTCATTGGCCTCGGAGAATCGCAGACGCCCGCTCTCCTGCGCCTGCTTTAACACAGCCAGACAGGCTTCAGGATCGTTGGCGACAGACTTCATTTTTAGCCGGGTAATAAACGTAGGTGGGTCATCGACAGACAGCGGAGAAAGGGGATCGTAGCCGGGCGGGAGTTGACGTTGGATCCAGGGCGCCAGAGCGACTAACGCCCCCAGTATCACCACAACGATTACCCATCCCCGCATCAGCATCGTCTCCCGATTATTGTCTTCTCCTGAATAATATTATGCTATTAACGCGAATTCGGCCGGACTCATCTGATTACGGAACTGATGTGGATGGCATAGCCGATAAAGAACAATATAGCCGGCGCGTCGTCATATCGTATCGTTTTCGCTACCGGGCGCGATCAGTTACACGGCACTGCGGCTCTTCGTACCAGACGGCAAGGAGCCTCAGGGCTACTCTGTCGTATTTTGCTCAGCAATTTCACCGTCCAAACTCTCCGGCACACCATCACATAATGAATAAAATATAAACAAATCAAGCGACATACCAATCACTGCAATTGCTTTAACCATCTGGTGAAAGGTAAGCCTCAGCAGTACTATCCTCCGGCATTGTAAGATGTACGCATAAACAGCTGACATATATAGGGTTACCTGTTTATTAGACATAAATAATATGGATTTTATTTAAATGAAAAAAACATCGCGTTTTCTTCTGGCGCTTGCTGGACTATTGGTTTCTGTTACTGCTTATTCCACCGTTCCCCCCTCACTTCACGCGGAGGAAACTCGGATACCAGCCATCAAATTGATCAATACATCAGACAATCACTCAGCTTTCGTCACAGGTAGTGTGCCAGCTTTGGAAAAAATCACTGCACAAAAATTTTGGCTTAGTAATTCCACTGAAGCCTGGGAGATGAACGTTCACCCGGCACCGCGCAAACAATATGTCATCACGCTGAAAGGCACGTTGAAATTTCGGGTCAGCGATGGTTCCACTTTTCTGCTTTCTCCTGGGACTGTCTTGATTGCCGCCGATACGCAGGGAGAAGGACATAGCTGGGAGATGGTTGAAGGATCTGAATGGGTCAGGATTTATATTCCGATTGTGGATGAAAGCGATTATTTCACTCCCAATTCAGCAGTCACCGTAACGTCTAAAGCGCACTAATCTTTCGTTGTACATTGGCGACAGAAACCTGTCGCCAACCTATTAATCCTGATTCGCATCAAACGGATCTTCGACATCATCCCTGCTGTCATCACGTTTGCGCGGAATTTCACCCTGATCTTTCGGCGCGTCTTTTGCCCGATGGTCGTGTTCACCCTTGTGCTTAGCGTCCGTATTTTTCTCAGTCATCATTTTCTCTCATCCATCGTGTTCTATAAATTTAGTCGATAATTTTTATTACTGAGATATAAATTCACCAATCACGTTAAAAAACCATCAACAAAAAAGCCATTTTTAGGTTTAGTCATCAAATAAAAACCATGATTTCATTGCAGGAAAAAGAGTCCTGCCCATCATTGTAAAAATAGTTACGCGTCTTCTTGTCAATTGGGCTGTGATAAAAGGTATTTTTATCATGAAAGGAGAATAAATATGTCCGTTCACGATGTCGTAGCAAATAAAATTGAACGTCCATAGATGGTTAGTAATAAAACAATATGAGTCGGCGAGGTCTGAATATTATAAACCGTATAATTCGGCATGTTATATAAACAAAAATCCCCAGCTTTACGCTAGGGATTCTTAGTGCTTTCCTTGACTGCTCCGGCTTAAACCATCATCGCTATCGCAAGAGAAACATTAATTCATTTGGCTTTATTGTGGCGCGACTTTTTACAGTGCGACAACATTGCCAGCTGATGGGCCTTTCTGACCATTTTCAATGGTGAACTCAACCTTTTGGCCTTCGTCCAGAGTTTTGAAATCGTTGCTCTGAATTGCAGAGAAATGTACGAATACATCTTTGCTGCCGTTGTCAGGAGTAATGAAACCAAAACCTTTACCAGCGTCAAACCATTTTACTAAACCAGTCATTTTATTAGACATAGAAATTACCTTAATTTTATAGCGCCTTCCGGCAAATAGGGCCTGTGCACAGAATTTAATTAGCAACGATAAGGAGGCTCAAAAAGAAGGGATATCTATGGATAACACTTTGAAATGAGAACTGCTTTACTAAACTGCTTTTTAGGTCTGCGAATCAAACCGACCACCTATTAACGCATGTATAACAATCTTTAGCAAGCATTTATTCTTAAAAGTCTTTAAAAGCCGGACTGACAAGAAATCCGCCTCACTCCACACGTTCATTAGCAATAGATTCGCCAACCAATACCCACCAAACAGGAATCAACCCACGCTGTTTCATGTACGATCCTGAAGTGAAGGATAAACCAAGGCATAGCAGATGAGAGGCATAATTTTATTAATCGATTTTTAAATCAAAAAAAAAGACCGAGTACGATTCCTTTAGTCGCCATAAAATAACTAAACAACTGAAAAATAACAATTAAAACAAACCCGCAGATTAAAAACCCATCAAAAACACCGTCCTTTCCTATCCTTTTAAATCAAACACATGCTATATTTTTCGGACATGGACGGGTAAATTTCGGGTGTAAAAAATGGAAATAGTTAACTATAACGGAACGACGATCTGCATTTTGGACGACAGCGACATGCTGACTGATTGCCCTGTCGGCTCATACGCAGTGATCGGGGATTCAGGGTTTTATGTCGCTGTACGCGTCGGAGAAACTGACGCGCCAGCGATTCATATTGACCCTGTGCCAACGCTCGAGGATGCGCTAGATATTATTGCGGGGAGGTTGTCGTTTTTTGCGTGATTACTGGGGCTGATCGGGCCACTCGATATCAGTAGCATTCACATCAACGCGGCTCAGTAGCACCGCGTATTTTTGCCATTCTGTCAGCGAGGCTTTCTCTGCGTCTGTCGCAATATCAAGGTTAACTGCATACGTCAGTTCGTTGATGCGCGACGTTGCCGCCGTTTTGCGTGATGCTAACTCGCTCTGTGCAGTTTTTACTGCCGCTGCTGCTTGCGCTTCTTTGTCGAGCACCCATTTTTCCCCGTTCCAAACATCAAACTCTGACGCGGGTTTCAGCAGCGTAACACCTTCAGGTAAGCCGCCGAACTGCGTAACCGTCTGCGCCTGTCGTGTTTCCGTACTGTAAACCGTCTGGCCGCGATGGTCTGGCACTGGTTCCCATGCCTTACCGTCTGCACTACGGCGCAAGGCTTGGCCGACAGGCGGCAATTGCGGTTCGTCTGCGTAGCTGTCGGCGGGCAGGCCAACACCTTGCATAACATATTCATAGCTGGCGCTCTGATATTCCCGCGTAGTCGGATTAACGTGATAAACCGTAATCCAGCCCGTATTGATGGCTAATCCGCGTTCGTTCAGTTCTGCGTTTTTAATTTGTGTTGAATAGTTGCTCATTATGCTGCTCTCACGATGTAGTTAAAGGCGATATTGCGGGGGCGGTTTTCGTTAGCTGTAGGTACGACTTTTGATGCGTCAAATGTAATGAGCGCAGAGTCACCTGCTGCGCCACCATTTGATGCCTGCCCCCACGGGCCAGCGGTGAACAATTCACTATCCGCACTGACTCCGTTCCCCCCCGGATTAAACCGCCCCGTTATGTTCCTGATTGCGTCGCTCTGTGCTGACAGCAGCGCACGACCCGTATCGACCCCGCGCCCGTCATCCCAACCGCGTACAAATTCTCCGCGCAAATCGGGCAATATGCCAGACGGATAGCGTGACGCTAAAACAGGATACAGGGTTTTATCAAATGATTGCCCGTTGCATTTGAGCCAGCCAGATGGGGCTACTGCGGCGGGGAATGGGAGAGGTATACCCGCGAGAACGTCGCCATTTAATGGATTTTGTAGATTCCCAGCATCCCATATTTGATGATCTACGCCATTACGGCGCACAACTGCATTTGCTCCTGTTCCAGGCGTTAATCTCACTACACCAGTGTGCAATAACACCAATCCGCTAGCTGCAACATCATTTACTAATTCAATCGTGTCAATGTTCGTAGAGCCACGCCCTAGCCACCCCTTTCTTGACGCTCCGTTCGAGTCATAGAACGGAATAAAAACAGGGTCGCCGGGGTTTGGGGCTAAAATCCTCACAGGAGTTTGGTTTGATTTAAATAATTGCATCGCTAAAAATGTTTGCGCAGTATCCAGCGTTGCTGGGTTGGGGAGGTTTCCAGATGTCCAAACCTCAACCCAGTTAGACCACGGGTCTGCAGTTAATGGTTTGCTGCGTATAAATATTCTATTTGATATATGCGTTGTATATATCTGAACAGTGCCGTACCCAGCCACGGCGTTATAAATGACGTCGAGAGACCCAGCAGAAACAATTGGGTAGTGTCTTGCGATTGTCGCGTTAGCTGTAGCTCCCTGCGTCCAGCGACCTTGATAACTCGGCCCCCCCAGCGTATCTAAATCAGCAGTGCCGATAGGCCCCTTCAGCAACAACACAGAGTTGCTGTTCGCCTTTTCATTTAGTAACGCAGTAATGCCCGCGTTTTCCCGAAATAGCGGTTTGTTTGGGATGTCTGCGCCGTTCTGGTCTTTAGCCAGCTTACCGTCTATATCCCCCTTCAAATACGACAGCGTGCCCGCGGTCATCATGTTCGCTGCAATATCGTTCGCTGACCAGATCCGCGCTGCCGTCCCCTCCTGCCCACGCTCGATAGTCATCGTGTCACCAGTTCGTTGTGTGACGTGAACGATCTCGGTGAGAGTACCGGTTGCAGAGTCAATTAGCGTCAGTTTGAAAAAACTGATACCAGGCGTAGGGGATGGGAAAAGCCCTCCCGTTCCTGTGTTAACAGTCAGGGTGGTGGACGCTGCGCTTATCCCTGACGCCAGAACTGACTGTGCGTTGTTGGCGGCCAAAAGTGATAGAGCCATTATTCCTCCAATATTTAGGCGTTAAAAAACCCGCTCAATGGCGGGTTAGATTGGTTGTTTTGCACTACTGTAAATTCTTTATTGCTCCGGTCATTTTTTCGAACACCTCATTCTTGTGCATGACAATCCAGCCCTCGCGTCGTGCCAACTGCGCGAACGTATCCCAACTCGCCACCAGCTCATCAGGTGCGATGGGCAGTGAACCCGTCACGGAGCCGTTGGCGTCGAGGTACAGCAGAACGCGGCGGGCACCAACTGGAGCAACGGCGGTTTTCGCTGTCTGCTGTCCGCGCTGGATGTATTCCCCCTCCAGCCCATCTAGATAGGCCACTGCTTCACCAATCTGCGCAGGCTGCAATTGATTGATGGTGTCGATTTCATAGCGCTTGTGAACCAGTTTCCAAATGTCGCCGTAGATGTTACCCATGCCAGTGGCAATCAGTCGCTCAACAGCCTGGCGTAACGGGGTGAGTTGCTTGGCTGTGGACTGACGAGCTTTCCGAGGGTTGGTCACCTGCCCTTTAGTCCAATATTCGTAGAGAACGTCATCGCACTCATTCTGATAGCGGATAACGCGCTCGCGGATCTCGGCTTTAACTTTATTCGGGCTGATGGTGTTCAGCCATGCGGCCAGCTTACGCAAAGCAAGGCAAATGACATCTCGACGCTGATCGTCACCCGGGATCTGCATTGTTATTTTCACAACGCAGGCTTTAAACCGATGTTTCAGCTTTGTGAATTGTGATGCCCAATCCATTCCCATACCTTCAATGATAGGCTTCATTGGTGTGTACGGTTCGCCACAATGATTGATGACATAAAGATCTGTTCCATAAAACGGCACATTGATGGCGCATGGTGTTGTTGCTATACTATTCATGTCGATATTTCCCAGTCGGTTATTTTCGATAGAGGCCCGGTTAGTGTTAGTGCACTGCTGGGCTTCGCTGCTTTTACTGACCATTCGCCTTTTCCTCTCTCAGGCTCTTAGCCAATCTCTGAACAATCGCTGAATTGATGGATATACCGTCCATTTCAGCTAATTTGCGGATTTCACCATCCATACGCTCCGGCAGGCGCAGATTGAACACTACATTTTTACGGCCTGTATAAATCACATCTTGCATCTTTATCTCCTTCATTGGGATTAACTTGCCACCATTAATGTCAATTTAACACCATTGCACATGGTGTCAAGTACACACCATAATAAAAAAAATAGTTAGAGGTTACCGTAATGGCAAAGTATCCAAGCCAAATGCAAGACAAATTCAATCTTCGCTTCCCTGACGGAATGCGCGACGCCATAGCTGAACGAGCTAAAGCTAACGGGCGTTCGATGAATTCGGAGATCGTACAGATACTGGAGGATGCGTTAGATGAGGGAAAGGTTAAAAACCTTCAAATCAAGCTAAAAGAAGGTGAGGCAATCGAAATAGACACCGACGACATAAACTCACTAGTTGCTGGATTAAAGGCATTAGTCGATTATGCGGTCAACAAAAAGCCCACTTGAGTGGGCTGGAGAAGAGGTGGCTATCTCTTTTAATAAGTATTCTTTATTCTAGTTGCACCATCTTTAATTCCATTCTTACTCAAAATCCAGCATGAGTCCGCTATATCCCTTAAATAATATCTATTTTCTGGTGATACACCAGGAACTTGATTGATATGATTCGAGATATCCTCTCTAGTCAATCCCCTTCTTTGACCTACTCCCACCGCCTTGCACATCTCTCTTATTTCAAAATCCAAAGCGCTTTGTGTGTATCTATTTCTTGCCATGGCTATGTAATACTTACTATTTAACTCATTAATCGCATTATTTGTTTCTCTTTCTTTTGAGCAATCAACGCTCTTGCTGCAAGTATCATAATCTCTATCTCTTTTTTTATTTTTTAATTCTTCATTGTAAAAATATATAGTGCACTCACCTGAATTTGAATAAGAAAGCCCATAGCATTTTTTTGATAGGTTATTTAGAAAATCTTGATTTTCCCATCCATTTGATACTAGCTCGCTTCTAATTAAATTTATGCTCAGTGGTTTATTCCCATTGTACTCAAAATAATCAGAAGGGGCTCTTTTTAATAGAATGTCACGTTTTTGTGTGATACTTGGTTCCGCGCAACCCGATAATAATAATATTAAAACCATGCCGTATTTAATCACCTTAACCACCATCCTTATATGAAAGCACAAATGATTGTACATCATTCAACCAACGATAGTCACGCTCACGGGTTGATAGAACGGCATGTGCAGCAGGCCGCTATCAAAAGCCTGCTTAAACAGAGCGGCGTACTCATACTCGCCGCTCTTTATCAGAACGCTGTCGCTCTGATTAAATGACCGCGTGTTGAACGCTTGCGAGTTGTACATCGCCGTATTGGTCAGGCGACGATATCCTTTGACGATCGATATGCTCGCCCCGTCACCAGAGAACAAAACAGACACGCTCCACCGCTGATCATTCGTTACATCAACACCATCGGGGCCGGTAATAAAGCGCATAATCCTACGTTTCAGCCATGGTATCGTGAAAGTGAATCCGTCGCCTTTGTAAAAGTTCCACGTCATTATCCGCTTGAATATGTCGTCAGAGGCTACAACCTGTTCTGACTGATTGACTACCTCTCTCCCATTAAACGGAAGTTGATTGAAGGTCAGTGCATTATAGGCACCAAAAATCTGTTGTTTCCCACTAATTAAAACAGGAGGCTTAACGCCATAAATCCCCCTAGCGATCCATTTCAACTGATCGCCAGCATTATACCCGCCAGAAAAAACAGGAAGATTGGAGTTTTTCATCCAATCATAAATATCTTGCGACATCTCGTTGTATGCAGAAAAAAAAGCCTGTAGGTTTTCATCGTCATTATATTGCGTGTAGAGATAGGATTTAATTATATTATCCAGCATGCTAATCCCCGTCGATAATCACACCCTCAGGTGATACGTAAAAGTAGCTATACGGGTCACCACTAATAATATTCGTTCCCGCATCTGGCTCTGTAATAATTCCGTTTACGGTTACAGTTATGCTCAGCGTAGAGATTAGGCTCATATCAAGAACGCTATTAACCGCCTGTAAAAATGCATCCTTCAGGTTGTTAATATTGAGTGGTTTACCTGCATATATTCCATTGATGTACTGAATCACAGGAGATGAAACCAGAGATGCTACAGTAGCATCCGTCAGGTAATTAACGCTTTTGGTCGCCCAGTTGAATGTCACCGTCACTTGCTGCTGTAGCGGCACAACGAATGGGATGATGTAGTTATCCGGCCAGTCATTAACTGTGACAACATTATTTCTCAGGTTTGGGCTAACAATGCCGCCCCCCGTCCACGTACCTGCCCCCGTTGTGTTCAGGCCAATAGAGAATGAGTGTGGGCTGATCACGTCAATGATGAGATTAACGTCATTAATACCGGAAATTCCGTTTGCACCAGAAATGCGGATTACCTGCCCACTAGTGAACCCGTGCGTAATGTCCGTCGTCGCAACCCCGGGATTAGCATTGGTTATCCCCGTGATGTTAATGGAACTGCCTCTCAGTCTGCTGATATCCCCTGCAGATTTATAGATTGCTCCAGCCATGTCGTAAATATCGCCACCGCCACACATCACAACCCAATAATTTCCATCCTGCACGATGGAAACGAGACGTGCCTGAACGTTTTCCAGATCTGTCAGCTTTTGGCGAATGAATCCCGGATAGCCCTGAACCGTGGACATTTGCGATTCCCATACACGTTCGCGGAATTCATATAATGTTTCAGCATCCGCGCCGGGTATCCCTGCGGTTGGATTTGTGCACGATAGTGATATTTCTGACGGTAGGCTGCTGACGATCTGGGTTACTGTTCCCGCTGGCACAGCCCACGTTCCAGATATGGTTGCCTCACACGTCGAAGCAGAACTGACGCCTGACGCCTGAATAATCGTAGCATCACTCAGGGCATAGGTTTGGGTCCCGTCAGATACCAGAAACCCCTGCGGAATAACGAAACCTGCGGGGCCGGAAAATTGAACCGCAACAGTCGTCGAGCCCTGCTCTTTTCTGGCGGCAATTCCGGCCTGCTGAGCCAGCAAATTCAGCATGAACACGTTTGCCTTGAGTGGCCCTACGGAGTTGATAAGATCAACGCGGATTTGGTCACACACCAGCAGCGCTCCCACATCGGTGCTGGCAATATCCTCTATCAACGATCCGGGTAAATCCGTCGTTAACCCTGGCGAAAGTGATGTAGCAATGGATACCAGTTCACTGCGCAGCTCGGCTGCCGTTTTTGGTATTGGCCCCGCCGCGTCATAGCTAACAGACATGTCACTCATACGTTCACCGTCGTAATAATTTTAGAGCCAGAATTCGTGATGGCTGAAATGTTGTAAACAGGCGGATCGATGCTCGCTGGCAGTATCTGCAACGAAGAAAAGTATTGGCTAAATTGCCGCTGCAATCTGTTTACGTAATAGGTGGGCAGAACCTGCTGAATAACAGAACTGTTGGCAGGAATGCCGTTCTGCGCGTAGAAGGGTGATTCCTCAGGTGCCAGCTTTAGATTTTGTACCAGCGTGGTCAGGTAAACCGCATCATTAAAACCGTTAGCATCGGTTTGAACCAGAACCCACTTTCCGCTTGAATCTCTACCGTACGTTCTCATCCGGTTATGCTCCCGCTAAAGCCGCTGGTCGGGCCGCCCGTATCTGCCCCGCCATTGCCGTTACTGTGTTGGTGAGAATTCAGCCACGCAAGCAACTGCTGCCACCCCTCATGCATAATCCTCGGGCTGGTGTTGGCGGTGGCGTCCTGTAAGCTCCCACTCTGTCCAGCGAGAGACCATCCCTGCTTGGTTAGGGTAAGGGTCGTCCCTCCTACAGTCACCGCAAAGGAATCCGGGGTAGCAATGGCTATGCTTTGCGGAGTGAGCAGAAAAGTGGTGTTGCTGCCAGCATCACGAATAGTCACACCCTCTGCCCCGTACAGTGTTAGCACCTGACCGTCGACCCCCTCCCACTCGGTATTGCTGATAGGCAAAAAAACCAATGCGCTAAGGTTGGCCGGCGGTGTAAGGTCTGCCACGCCGCCGCCCTGTCCGCTCACCCCGCCGAGATACGTGTCTGCCGGAATAACGATGCCTTTATCGCCGGGTTGCATCGGGTAGCGGATATATTCGGGACCAAACAGGGGGATGGTTACCTGTGGGAAAACGTACGGGGTATCGCGAAGCTCAAACGAAACGGTAACCATATTTCCAGATCGACCAACAATGCTGGCTGGCAAAACCTTTCCGGCACTCTGAAAGGCTTCCTCCATCCGTTGATCCATGAACCTGTTCATGTTCCGTGCAAGACTCAGCTTCTGCTCAATGCTCATTTTCCACCTACCGGCTGATAAATCCCCGCCTCGATGATTGTGATCCACGATTCCGCATTAGGCTGTCGGCTGTTTCCCAGTAGTCGTACCGATTGGACAATAAACTCCCCGGTAAAAGCCGAGTCATCACGGTAATGAGAATATGATGATGCCTGAATCATCGGTCGGGCACGTTTAGGCATAAGGATGTGATCACCAATTTGAATATCGGCACGCATTACGCATATCAGGCTAACAACACCAAAATTTATCCATGTCGGCTGACCAACAAGATCAATAAACTCAATCTGGATAGGGCTGCTTTTTCTTGCGGTCGCGCTCTTTTTCGATGATGAATCGGGATGGTTGGCATAATCATTGTCCCACACCCTGATTTCCTTTCCGTTGACGATCGCTATCTCCACCCCTGAGTAACCGGGATCTCTTATGCGGGAAAGCGAAAATGCCTTTAAATCTTGCGCTAAGCTTTTAAGGGTTCCACAGAACATGTCGCGGTAATAATTAAGAATGAGTCGATTACTGACGCTAATATTATAGCTATACCCCCCGCCAACTCGCATAAGACATTGAGTTAGCGCCACGGATAGCGATCTGTCTGCTGGCCACGGGAACGTTACCTGAATCGGGGTAAGGTTTTGCGGATCACTTTCGTTGATGGGACCTGGAACTATAATGAAATCCAGCCTCAGATCGGTTCCCTGCCAGTTGCCGAACACCTGAAAAATTGTTCCTTCAATTGCGAGTTGGCGGTTCCACCTTCCAGCCAAAGGCAGGCCAGGTGACATTCCGACAAATATCTGAATTTTTTTCCCATACAGATCCTGTCTGGCTTGCTGCATTTCCCGTGGGCCGATACCCCATATAGTGAGATGTGCTTCTCCTGCGGGGGTTGATTCTCCATATCGCGGGATATCGAATTCAACCATCAAGCAGCCGGGGTTATATACCCCATTTCTCAGGCTGGAATATTGCCGGATAATCTTATTGTCACTATCCAGTATATTTATCTCGTAGTAGCGCATTAACTTGTTACCTCTATTTGAGCGTCTTTTTCACGCCATATCAGGGTTGTTTCAGAAAACGCGCCGGAAATAAGGTTTATCCCGCCCTGCGATGTAGAGCCGACCATTGCTGTATTTAACAGCGATTTCCCTGAATTATCAGTAATCAGCAAATACCATCGTTGCGCAGCGACATTCCATTTTATCTGTGCGTTATATACGATGCCGTCGAGTACTGGCGCAAAGGCAAGGCTTTTTTGCTCGTTACCAGAGAAGGGATAATATTCAGTGCTCATATGCCGAACGCCCCCTGAAGCTTGCCGATTAGGCCGGATACGACATCACTGACAGACCCACCAAGTGCGGTATTGCCCAGCGCGTTAGCCGTGTTTGTCCACGCACTGTCGGTTACCTGGTCGCCGTCATTAATTTTGTTGAAGAAACTGTTTTCGGCTCTTTCTGCATCTTTCTCTGTAATCAGCGGCTGCTCAAATTCCCACAACCAGGAGCGCTGCGGTAACCCTTCACTGCCAGCGCTCGCGTCTTTAACGGTTCGCAGAATGCAGTTGCTGTAAATTAACGATGGCGTGGCCACAATGAACGTACCACCGAGGTTTGCGTGCGCCTGAAGTACGGCCTGTAGCGCGCTGAACGTCACCAGTTTTGTCATCGCCCCAGTGTTTTCATTGACCGGAGCATCCATCATCAGGCTAACCCGATTGGGTTGCGCCAGCAGGGCGTTCGCAGCCACGCGCTGATTTGCGAACGGATAGCGAGCGATATCGTAATCAATCATTGTCGCGCCCTGAACTGGCCGCCAGTGACAAAAATATTTATCCAGATCGATAAGATTAATTGAGCCACTGAGCAACCCAGTAACAAAGCTGGCACTTTGCGTAATAGCGACAATAGGCAGCATTCCTCCGGGAATACTCTCTGCCACGCCACCACAGAGGATAACCGGCGATATCTCAAACCCCAGCGTGTAGATCCCTCGAGTGAATGACATTAACCAGGCACTCCCATCTGAGCGGACGATATAATTGCGTTTCCGCCCGTGTTGTTGTAGATCGCAACCCCGCCACCATTGCCGCCCACGCCACGATCAACGAGTTGCTGTAATAGTTGATTGGTTTTCTGTGCGCTTTTGGATAATTCCACGTTATCAGGGGTGTTGCCGGGAATGGTGCTTTCTCGACCGCCATACATTGCGTCGAACTGCTCCTTTACTCTTCCGGGGTAGGCAATATTTTCAGCGCTCCCCCTCCTACTGCCTCCGTTGTAATAGCGTAATGCTTCATCAAAATCACCTCCCGACTGCTGCATGGCCCACGCAAGAACTCTCGCTCCCGCCATAATGTTATCGCGCGGATCAAAAGGCTTTTCGCCAGGCTGGAAATTAAATGGCATCACCTGCATTAGGCCCTGAGCTCCAGCGGATGATTTTGCATTTGGATCCCACGAAGATTCTGCACCAGCAATGGCTTTCAGCCACCTTGCGTCAACATTGTTTGCCTTTGCAGCCTCTTCGAAATATTGATCATATTGTGTTGGCGCGGGACCAAGAAAGGATCTAGCTCTCTTAAGGAGAGGGGATACGCGAGGGTCTCCATCCGTGCCAGGTATGTATTCCTTGCCAGTCTGCGGGTCTTTTACGGTCTCGTTACTGAGCATGGTTGAGTGCTTATTTGCGTACTCACTGACGCTCATTTGTCCGGTAAACAACTTAATGGCATCCATGACAGCTAAAGCCATTTTTTTGATACCAGACATAAAATCATTCACATCCGTGGTGAATTCAGGGGATGCCAGATAATTACCAAACCGCTGAATCCCGTTAGCCAGACCATCGATCCATTTTCCCAGTTCTGGAGATATCAGGACGGTATCGATCGCTGATGTCAACGCCTCGGACAGCTTGGTTAGAGCGGGAGTTAGTGGCCCCAATCCGCGAACGAATGCGTTCCTGATGCTCTGGCTGCTGTAGTCGAGCTGGACGTTGAAATCCTGCCACTGCCGCGCTTGCTGGTCGGTTATCTGCAATAGTTGGGAATCTTTCTCTGCCCTTTTCTGCATGGCGTCGATTTCTTCATCGGTCATGTTTTTAAACCGGTTCAGATCATCGAGACTGAAGAAGTTTGTCAGGCCGTAAGCATTCGCGCCCTGCGCTGTGCTGCCACTCTTAACGAAGATGTCACGCGCATTGCGAATCATCTGCGGTAGCAATTTTGCGGGGTCCTGGTCTGGGTTATTAATGCCCATCGCCGAGAATGTCCAGCGCTTTGATAGGTCCATTTTGGCGTCACGAATTGCGCCAAGTGTAGCGGTTGGGTTGCCGAGGGCTTTTTGGTAGTTGATAGCGGCGGCGTCCATGCCGCCAATGGTTGTACCAAGGCCAAGCGACGTAAAGCGCTGAGCGCCGGTGGTGGCCGCCAGACGGTTAATACCAAACAGGCCACCAGCACCGAGAACGCCAGTAAACACCCCGACAATGCTCCCCCATGATAGGAGGCTGGTTGTCGCATTTTTTATATGCCCGGCAATGGATTTAGCGTCTTTAGCCGCGGTCTTGAGAAAACCACCTGACGATCGGGCGTTTTTATTGAAATCCTTCTGCTTTTTATTGGCTTCTTCAATGGAGGTGCTCAGCCGATCCAGCCCGCTATTGATGGAGAGGATCGCATCGGCACCGTCAGAGAACGCCTTTGCTAGAGCTGCCCCCTCAACTTTTGCTTTCGCTGTTTCTTTTGCGCTGTCACCGATGCCCTGAGCGGCACCGCGCCACGCCTCTGGCAGTTCGTCCAGCGCCGCCTGATATTCTCTGAATTTCTCCATAAACGATGTGAACTTATCGTCATTCACATCGATTTCTAGAATTGATTTAGCCACCATTGAAAGACCCTCGTTCTTTTAACGCTGCAATGATGAATCTCTGACGGTAGTGTGCGGGGCTGGAGAACTCTTCACCGCTAATTTCCCGCATCACACGATAGAAACCCTCATTTGACGCCCATTCTAAGAGGGTATGAATGACGTTTCCTGCGGGGGATTCGGGTTCGGGGTATCGGTATCCTGACTCAATGTCAGCAATGAATCGCGGAACGCCGTAACGCCGGATGGCGTCAATTGACCACCGTACATACCGATCACCGATCCCACTGTTGGGGCTATCAGTTCCGATTTCTGAATGGCAGAGGAGACCATAAAAAAAACCACTTCACCCTCGACCTCACGATACTCATCAGCGGTCACAATCTCTTGTTTCAGTGCCGTATCGAGCGGGATGGTTTTCCATTTTCCGGCATCACAATAGACAACATTGGTCATGCGCTGAATGTCATCTGCAATACTTGGCCCAGATGCTAGACCTGCATCCCGTCGAGCTTCTTGCTCCTGCTTTAACTTCTTCCGCAGCATCATGGCGGCCACGCGGGCAGCACCCAGACCTCCGACCTGAGAAATAAAATTGGTAAACAGGTTTCCCAACAGCAGGCAGTTCTCTTCAACCACCTCATACGGCAGAGGCGTAACATGCAGATACACGACATCCCCGTTTTCACGTGTGATGTGGCTTACCAGGTTCAGTTTTTTGTCGATTTTCACTAGTTACACCCACATGTTGTCGTTAGTGGTCACGTAGCCGCTGATGGTGACGACATAGCCGGCATCCGTTCCGTTAAGCGGCAGTTCGTTGAAGTTAACGAGGTACGCATTCTGTACTGTTACGTTTCCAAACGTGTTAGCGTCAGGCGTAACAACCACCTCACCCAGCGACGTATCCGACGCAAATCGCTGCTGATAGCTAGCACCCAGGCTCTGCGTCCTGAGTAGGTGAACTGTCAACGTCACCTGTTGGTAAGGCGCTTGGCTGCCTACTGTGCCTGTCATCGTGGGGATGATGTCGGTGGCGGCGTTATCAGGGCGGAGGCTGATCCCTTCTTTACCGAGATACGCCGCAGTAATGCTCAGGCTCGGATTATCAGTAACAGACACAGCACCACGAACACGGTTCAGGAATCCCTGCGCTACTAAAGGGTTTGCCATTTTTATGCCCCTACAAAGTTCGTTACGTTGAGATTAAAAGTGATCGACTCAAACCCACGGCGAGGTGTCATCACGGCGCTAAGGCCATTGTATTTTCCATCCTGGTAATCAGATGGGTTCAGGCTGGTGTAGTTGCTGAATGGAACGGCGTTGATAACCGCATTGCCCGCATAAGCACCCTTTGCATACTCGGTATTGAAAGCTTCCTGAATGAGCTTCACGCCCTGTACCTGCCCGAGGATAAGTCCGTAACTGATGCCGTTCCGCATTGTTTTCAGAGCACGATTTTGCAGCCGGTCAATGCCGAACTGATCGTAGTAAAGCGGGTTAACCGTGGTGTTTGAACCATTGATCACTTCGTTGGCTAGGTCTAACTCCAGATTGATTGCAACCCAAGCAACGGAATACCAGTAGTTAAACGGGTTGCCGTCGAGCATATGCCCTGCTACCAGCATTTTATTGCTCAGCCCCCCTTCTGCAGCTGTTCCGATATAGTTAATGCTGTTTTCTTGCAGGGATTTAAGCAGTGTTCCATTTTTGGCTATCGGATACTCTGTTACGCCGTAGCCGAATCGGTACGCCATTGGCGGAACCATGTTTGATGATCCGGGCTCATTAGATAGCGCCGACTGGAACGGGAATGCCATGGAAAATTCGGTTACAGGGATTGCAGGAGCCTCGACTCCCGCGAAAACCGATTTGTTAGCCGTAGCTGCCCATGCCTGATACGTTGCGATGGTGGTTGTAACGAAGAAATACACCAGCGATTCTGGCGATGTGTACTGCCCGGTTAACGCCTGGAATGTCGCTTCCTCATCCCATTCTCTCGGAACCAGATACGAAAATATTTTCTGGTATGTGTTACCAAGGGATGTGTCTTCGTCAATGAACTCACTCAATGCAGCGATCGCGGCAGAATTAGAAACAGCACCCAACTCCAGAACATAAACAGCTCTGGTTGCCCCCTGCGCCCAAAATGTGGAGTTCATCTGAGTGATTTCGCTGGCCGCCACGGTATTAACTGTGCCCATAACCGTCACTGCACCCGGATCGCTGGCGAGTGGATACGTGAACTGAGTAGCACTAGTCACCGTTGCATCAACAGCGCGATTGTATCCCGCGGGA
The DNA here is from genome assembly GCF_009931295.1 of Pectobacterium odoriferum. Lineage (NCBI taxonomy): Bacteria > Pseudomonadati > Pseudomonadota > Gammaproteobacteria > Enterobacterales > Pectobacteriaceae > Pectobacterium > Pectobacterium odoriferum. The sequence continues at coordinate 2,717,830 of NZ_CP034938.1, forward strand.
GCTACATCAGCGATTATTACTGGTATCGTGTCGCCTGTATTCCATCCATGCGCCACAGACAGAGTTACCGTTGCAACACCTGCCGCCCATGTGATCGACGAGATGTTTTTCGGGGGAGCCGTGATATTTTTCAGGTCATCTTTGCTGGTCAGCACTTGGTACTCACCAGCGCCCAGCGTTGTTCCGCCCATTGATATCATCGCCCCAGACTTGAGCAGTTGCGACGGCTTCGGCGGGTTAGTCACCGATATGTTAATGTTAACAATTGCCATTTAATTATTTCTCCGGGTAAATGGACGGGATTGCTGATGTGATTAACTGGCGTGATACGTTGCGCATCCGCTGTTGGTAATAGTTGACCCTGAATTTAATGGTTTTACGCATAGCGATAACGTTCAGTTCGTTTTGCCGCACTCGCTCATCCTGAACGACAGGGATATTCATAACCCCCATCTCTGCATCATCGCGCAACGTGTACTGTTGGACGTACCAGAGGAAATCTGCGGTTTCTGCGTTCCTCAATCCGGTGATCGATATCGTCACATCCTCAGTTACGAGCTGATATTGATTTGACTCTGCGTCAATGTAGTAACCACCCTCTATTGGCGCGACGTTACTGCATTTTACAGTCGCGTATGGAGGCGTCAGGTTCTGTAATGACAGCATCGCTGGGAACATTGGCATGTATTTGTTCAGGGACAGCCAGACAGGAAGTGAGCTTGAAACAACAACATCGTCGAGGTCGATATCATCTACAGAGTTAATTATCTGCGACCGCATGTGAGGAAAAATCGCCTCACCAGTATAGTGATACAAATTGGCCGGCTCATTCAGCCCCGTACGGCGTGAGAAGGAAAATTGAATGCCGAAGAACTCACCAATGTACAGAACGCTATTGCCAATATCATTAAACGGGTCAATATCAGACTGAGCGGTGAGCGTCACAACGTTGCGATCATAGATCTGCTCATCGTCCTGAATACTGTCGGTAGTCAGATGCAGGTACCCCTTCACATCGACAGTATCAGCAGTGTCATCTGGCTCAATCAGTGACGCCTTAATCCAGAACACAAACCCATCTAACGGAAGAACCGTTCGAATGTACCGAGTGAAAGTAACAACCTGATACTGGCTAAGGTCGTCAAGCCCCTGTGTCAGAGTGGCGTTTAACTCTGTCTTTGCTGTCTGCTGCAACTCATTCAGGGAAGGCATTTAGCACCCCGCTTACCCAAGCGCGCATTGCCGCTTGATAGGTTCCGGTGTCGATAAATGAAGGGCGGGGATTGCTTTTCTTATTTTTGAAACGCTTCGAGATGCCAAGCAACGCGCGGCGAGTTGGCACGCCCGGCTTGCCATTCATCTCTTCGTTATCAAGGAAGGCCACAAACAGGTCGTGAATCCGCGACATAGACTCTGCAAGCGGATCTCTTGACGGCGGCGCGCCAGCCAGCATGTTTTCCAAATTGGCCGCGAGATCATTACTCATCATCTCGGCAATATCATTTCCGTAGCGATCAAAGAAGGTCTGCATGATGTGGTATTTTTCTTCCAGTCGTTCCGCTACATCCCCCGTCGTTTTTCCTTCCCCCTCATACGGGATATCAATTACGCCAAGATGCAATGTAATCACGACAGCCCCCACAAACTCCCGAACTGCTGCGCAATCATCAGGTAACGACGCCCCCATGGGTCTTGCAGCATTTGAAGATCGGCCAGAGAGAGATCTTTGAAAAAATCCGGCACCAGCCGCGTAGCGCCAGTTGAATTATCCGACGCCGATGAAATTACACCCACGTGCAGATCGTTCAGTTTTAGCTTTGCTCTCAGTTCAGAGAACGCCGATTCAGTTCCGTAGTTCACCAGAAAAGACGCGGCGAGGTTGTACACGGCAACAGAATAGAACGTCGGCATCACCATGGCGATATCTTGATTAACCCACTCGACAGCACCACCATAAGCCAGGGAAAGTGACGGCGAGTCGTCGGGAACCTGATCAACTGTCACGCCCATGTCGGTGCGAACGAAAGCGATGAATCCCGACAGACTGGTTGTCATTTTTTCTTGTTCCCTGATTTTTCGGTAACAATGGTTTCATTAACGGTCGGCTCGTCGTCGCTTTCGTCACGTCCTTTGGCCTGCTCAACACTGAACTCCATCTCGCCTCCGTAACCCGTCTCGCTATCGCTGAGAGTTTTATCCAGAGCGGCAAGTGATGCCTGGCGCATTTCATGTGATTCTTTGGTCAGGTGCGCGTCGTTATCGCGAATGGTTTTTTCGATTACGTTTGCGCCGACCGGTTTATCAATGCTGTAACAGATGCCAACGAACTCACCTGCCTGGTCTATTTTTGTTGCGTCAACCATCCCGTAAACCTGATGGTGTTGAATGACAGCATTCAATTCTTCGGTGTTGCCATCAAGCACCATCATTTGAGATCCGTGCTCAATGGGAATTTGGCGGAGGCGGCCTGTCTCCAGCATGCGGTACGTGAAGATATGCCGCTGCTTCGTGGTGTTGGCTACGTAAAGTTTCATGCAGTTTTATCCTCATAAAAAAGCCCCTGACGCTTTCACGGCAGAGGCTCCTGGTGTTTCAAGTTTATTAAGCGCTATAGGCCATCGACAGGATGGTGATAGCTTCCGGACGCACCGCCCAGCCAGATGTCGAACGCATCTCAGAGAGAACGTCAACCGCACCACCAGGGATTGGGGTCGGAATTTCACGCGGCGCCGCCATGTCGCAGAACATCAATGCGTTCGCTGCCAGGTTAGGAGCCAGCTTCGCAAATTCGTTCGTGTTAATTGTCGGGTTTACCATCGGCGTTTCGACTTCCGGGATAGTGAGCACCACAGCATCAGTACCACCGGCCCCCTTCCCGATTAGCGTGTCGTCATATACCCAGTCCACCTGCACGCCAGCATCCTTGGAGACGTTTTCTACTGTACCGCCAACGGCTGACGTACCGCCGCCAGGGCGCTGATACGATGTCAGTTGAACGATCTGCTGAATCTCAAACGCACCGAGAATGCGCTGAGGTCCGCAAATTACAACGCGCTGCTGCTTACCGAGCTGCATAGTGCGGGTCATTGCGCCCAGAATGTGCCCGAGGATGTAAACCGCCATCTGTCCGTGGTCATAGGTCAGAACAGTGGTGTTACCGTCGGAGTCAGGCGGCAAGGTTTCAGTGGTTGCGCCAGCTGTGTTCATCAGACCCTCGCCACCAGCCGGATTCATGCCGTAAAGCAGGGAGTTGCGCAATTGTTGGAAGATGCCCTGACGCATGCCGAGACGCTGCGCCTCTGGCAGTGCGACGTTCCAGTTGCCAGCCGCCGCCATGTCGTGGTGGTCGTAAATACCACGACAGCGGAACAGATAGGTTGGCGTGGAAATCATGCGCGCTTCCATCGCCACGCTTGGCAACTGGTTACCGTTGCCTGACTGGCTGGATGTTACCTGCGTACGGATATCCAGTCGGCGCATGTAAACGTACTGATCGCCAACACCCAGGCGAACCTGAGGATTTCCGCTGGCGATGGTCTCGAATGCACCGGACGCCTGCTGTTGGCTGAGAATCAACTCCGGCGCGATGTACGACGGATTGACGATTGTGTAGCTGGGGGTAATTGCAGCCATTTAATTCAGCTCCCGATTAAAGTAAGACCAGCGCGCAGCTGTCGATGTTGTTCCAGGTCAGGAATCCGGTAGCGCTGTCGTAAGAGACAGTTTTGGAATTACCAGCCTGAATGGAGATCAGCTTCAGTGGCAGGGTGAATGCAGCAATAGCAGCAGCATTCGGAGCAGAAACGGATCCCTGAGTTGTTGCGTCGGCAGTAGGTGCGACTGCAGGAACAAAGGTCAGCGTCAGCGCTGTCGGGGCTGACTTAACGTAGTAGGTACCGTTGTAAGCCGCAGGAGCAGCGCCGCTGATGGTAATGTATTTACCAGCAGTTATCCCGTGTGCCGACGCGAATCCCGCAGTCACAACGCCATTGTCCACGGTCATCTCAATGGTAGTGACGCCACCGCCTGAGTATGCCGCTGCGGCTGCAGTCACCAACTGATTGTTAACAAAGTCCCACGCCAGTGGCGTTTTAACTGATGCGCCAGCGGTACCCAGCGCCACTACATCGGCAGATGCCTTCAGAGGTACGCGCATGTTTGAACCGAGACGGTAGTATGAAACGCTCATGCCAGATGCATACTGCGGAACAGGGGATTGTGGTGTAGTCAGGCCGTTGTGTGCCTGATTAAAGACGGTGAATCCTTCCAGTTCAGCAACAGATGTCGCACGACGGATGTTAGAACCACGCGGACTGGATGCGGTACCAGGCAGCAACTCAGCCACCGGCAAACCGCCCCACATAGGAGCGGTTTCAGAGGTCGCCACGGTACCAGACGCCAGATTAAAACGGTTTGCTGGGTCATCCAGCGCCACGCCCTGAATCAGGCCGTCAGATTGAACGCCGAATGAACCAGCCGCATTGGTGGTTGCCATCGGATTAAGAGATAAACTTGCCATGCTTTAGCGCTCCCGTTAAGCCTGTTTGTTAAAGCCGATTACTTGACGCTTGCCTGATTTGAATGGTGCCCAGGTAGCTTCAGGATCGCCTTCGAAGGTGCTGATCTGGCGACCAGTGGCATCGGAGCGTTTAATTTCACGCAGCATACCAGGGCCAACAGACAGACTGGCCGCTGACTGCGCATCGGCGTAAATTTGCTTCTCAGCAAATCCCAGCAACGCGGAGTCAGCGATGGATGACAGGTCGACGGCTTTAAAGTCCGGCGAATGCTCCTGAAGCTGGATCATCATTCGGCGGCGATAGGCCATTGGCTTTTCACCAGAGAGTGGCATCGGCGCACGTTTACCGAAGCTGGAGAACACGCTGTCGGCCTTCACCTGCGCGTCAGCAACTTCGTTGCGTTCTTCATCAGTCAGCTCGGTTGGTATGCGTGATTTCAGATCGGCGATTTCACGACGAAGCTCTGAGTCCGCCTTATCGCGTTCACGCTCTTTGCGCTCGCGCTCCAGTTTGTCATCTTCACCTTTCGCTTCGTTCTCCAGCTTTTTCAGCTCACTTTCGTCAGCCTTGGCTTTAGCCTCAGTATCAGCTTTTTCTTTTGCGGCCTTTTCATCGGCATCAGCCTTGGCTTTTGCATCCTCAGCCTCTTTCCCTTCAGCGTCCGCTTTGGCCTTTTTATCAGCCTCTTCTGCATCAGCTTTGGCTTTCGCGTCCGCCTCTGCATCAGCTTTCGCCATGCGCGCATCCATGCACTTATTGAATAGCTCTACAAACTTTTCCTCGTCCATCTTTTCAGCCTCACTTTGAATGGAATCAGATTTAACACCGGTGGGGTCCAGGAGCTTATCCCAGACGCCCTGTTCACAAATTGCAACGTGGTCGAGCAGCTCCGGGGATGGCTCAATTAAAAGAGGCTGACCGTCGACAATGATTGATTTGGCTACTTCAGAAAATCTTACGGTTGGTGAGGTACTTAACCGCGTAGTCGCCATTATTTCGGCGGCCTCTGCGTCATAGACTCGAGCGATAGCCCACACCTCGCCATTATCGGCAACCCACGCATTAGTCAGGGTGCCAATGACTCGCTTGGCGAATTCTTCGCTGTCGAGCTTGTTTTTCTCCGGGTGCAGCCAGATAAGCGGGACACCGGCCACGCGCTGGAGAAATCCTGGGGTGAGATAGTCATCCGGATTACGGAATGCCATCTCTTGATCTGCGGAGCGCCAGGTAACACCAGTTCCGGTTACGCGAATGGCGTACAGCCACATGTTGATAAAGTATTGGGGACTGCTTAACGTCCCGTCAGCGATAAGCGCGCCAACCTCAGTTTCATTGAGCGACTGCTGCGCCAGCATCTCAGCAAAAGGCTGATGGAGAGGCTTGGGCAGATCGTCAATATGAAACCATCCTGCGGCCAGCGACTCATCGTTAATCTTCGCTTCAAACTTATCCGACACTTCAGCGCGGAACGTCAGGTAATCACCGTAAACGCTATGCGGAGTCATCGGCCCATCGTACTGATAGCCGGTTTCTTCCAGCACCTCACGGCGCGCTGCGTTGACAGGCAACTCGCCAGGTTCTACCGTTCCGCCTGGCTGGCACCAGGTGCCGTCGTCAGATCGCTGGATAAGAAAAACGAATTTTCCATGACGAAACATTATCCCGCTGCCAAAAATAGCCACGTTTCAATGCTCCTATTTTGCCTTCATTGACTCCATGAACTTGCGCCCCTTCTGGGTGAGCATGTCTTCCGGGATGCTGCGGAGGTTGTAGATGTAGGTGACGTAACAGCGACAGAACACCTCTTCGCCTGGCTGGGTAATGGCATCGAGATAACCGGCTGGTCCCGGTTTAACGTAGCCATTCTTTTGCGCCCAGTTCCCGCGAATGAGATAAATCAACTTATCCCGTTCCTTATGGTCTTCTCGGTAGTTGTAATTGGGCTGCCGCCAGTGGCTATGCCACTCAGCAGCGATTGCGTTGTTGCTGGTTGCGATCACGTTATCGATGTTAGCGATGAGCTTGTGGTTTTGGTCGATCATCACCCGGCGCGCCTCATAGTCCACCTGTTCCGCGGACTTCTGAATGTGCGTTGCTGTCTCCAGCATAGTTCCTTGAATACCCGTCAACGCAATGCTATCGGCAGATGGGATGCTGCTGGCCCAACCGCTAAATCGCGATAACGTGGTGTCGATGGCCTTTTTGCGATTCAGTGATATCAGGTCCACGCTGGCCATGATTCGCCGATCCAACTCCGTTCGTAGTTTTGGCTCTAGGTAGTTGATAGTGAAACGCGATATTCCTGGGTGGCGCTTTAGCGCGCCCGCTCGGTTTATTTGAAGGTCATACGCATGCGTAAGGTTTCTCGAAACCATGCTTGCATAATCACCTGACGTTTCACTCTCAGCCGCCTGGCGTATGACTGACTGCCACCGCTCCAATTCCTCGCGAGACGAGAATCCGTGTCGCAGGAAGAACCGTACCGCATCCCTTACCGTACGAGTGAAGGTGTTCATAGCATCATCCCGTCGCCCGGCGCTTCAGCTTTTGGCGGCTCGGGTGGAGGATTGTCCTTCAGAGAGTCGTAATCGAGATTAAGCCTCTGAGGGAATAGGTTCTCGTTGGCGTTGGCGTTTTCACACGCCCATTCGATTAGCGTCGCCCTGTTATTGGGATCCGCCACCAGTTGCGGGAGAACCACTTCCAGCATGCTTACTATCGACTTAAACCGCGTCTCGTCGACCTTCACCCGCTCGCTTTCTGGCTCCTTCAGGGAAGACGCCCAGCGATACTCAAAGTTATTAATCCACTTTGAGAAATAGATGCTGTAGGTATTTTTCAATTCAGGGATGCCGGCACGAAGCGACTCAAAGAATTCAATACTCCACGCGCGGTACTGACAAATTCTGATAAAGAAATCATACAGCGTCGCCAGCCACTCACGCAGGTCATCAACGTACACGGCCACCGCTTTAGCATCCTCAGTACCCTCGCCAAATCCCTTCGTGAACGTTTCGCTGTTCAGCAGAATGGCGGGCATGTCGGCAGCGGCGGCAATGTTGGACAGAATGTGATTGCGCGAAGAGTCCAGGGGCTTTTCTAAATTGTTCAGGTCGATGGACTCAATAACGTCATTATCCCCGATCTGGAGAACTTCTCCGGTTTTCCCGCGCTTCAGCATCATGCGCTTGATGCCACTGAGCTTCTGCATCATGTTGTTGACGATGGAGCTTGGCCCCTTAATTTTCGTCACCAACAACCCGCCCTTCACTGCCACCATGTCATCGGTGCGCATGGTCTGAATGAAGGATTTCAAGGGGAACAGAGCGCGCTGGTAAACACTGCGACCCGTAAAGCCGAACGCGGCAGGGTTATAGGCCAGGTAAATCGGGTCTTCGTTCTGCACTACCACACAGCGTGATTTGTGGTATGGCTTTCCTGCAACTCGGATGCCGTCAACTTTCTGAAAGTCGACCGCGTTCGGATCCTGATTCAACACAATGCTGCCTGCAGTGTTCAGCGGGTCAAGAATATTGAAACTGATGTTGTGCTTGTACAGCGTGCGGTAGTCGAGTGCCGTAGCTGGCTCCTGATTGTCCACCAGCATGGCAATAGCCGACGTCCCGTAAATGCGAGCCAGACGGGCAGCGTTGGCAATGTGGCGGTCAGCTCCGAGAGATTTCCACTCACGCTCAAACGCATCACTCAGGCGCTTCTCAAGGCCAAACGTACCTGAAACATGGACGGTTCGGGGCTCGTTCATTGCCATCTTAATCGGGCGATCGACCATCTTTCCGCCAAGTGGGTGGAAAAGATAAATTGTTTTGCATGTCTGATAGCCAATCGATGCGCCTGGTTGAATATCATCACTATCCAGTAGGGATATAAGCTCGGGTGCGCTACTGCCAAGTTCAATTTCATCATCGTTCATTGGTTTTTCTCGTCAGAGTGCGTCACCACTGCCGAAGGCAATGATTAATCCGTAGGTGTAGTCGTCGAGCAGGTCATCAGCTCGCACATGAGCTTTTTTGTCGCCCAAATGGAACCGAGAGACTTGCTTATACAGGTGGTTTGCTGTCTCGCCTTTAAATACCGCTGTCTTTTCGTAGGCATGGCGGGAAATCTTGGCTAGTCCGCGATAGTGGTATCCAGAGGCCATAATTGCGCGTTCGTCTTTCCCCTTACTGGTCAGCGCGGATTCAATTTTGTTGACCGGCCATCCTAGGCTCTCGCCTTTCTGCAACAGAATGCTACCCATGCTGGCGTCTTCAATGAAAACACCCAGACTGCCGTTGATGGCCACGCATGCGCCGGATAACTCATTGAGACGATGAAACACCGACGGCATCCACGTTTCCAATAGCGCCCCATCGATCTGCACAACATCCCAGTCAAGAATTGTGAGACGTTCACGACCCGGCCTCAGGTCGAGGCTGTAATAGACAACCGCCGTGCCGTCATGCTCGGTACCGCCTTTCACGGCAGTATCCAACACCGCAAACACACACTGGCAGGAATCGGGGTAATCGACAGGTTGATCTTGATCCTCACCCTCAAACCATTTTTTGATGTCGAAGAGAGATGCGGCTGACCAGTCAACGAACTGCGCCAAAAACTCCTGCTGGAAAACGCGTGGGTCATTGTTCTGGCGCTCTTTCTCCAACTCCTCAGGAGGAACGAAGGGGTTTGACGACGTCGGCGCGTGGTGCTCAATAAATCCCAGCGATTTGTTGTTGCAGATGGCGTAAAAGAAATTTTCCTCATCTACGCCATCAGGGGTGGAAAAGACGTATGCGCGCCCTTTCGTTGTAAGCAGGGTGGGCTTAATCGACTTGGGCCATATCTCCTTCAGCATCTCCGGTGATTTGGTAAATGCCGCCTCGTCAATGAGCACTATTTCGTACTCACGACCGCGCCCTGCGAGTTTGTTATCGTTCGTCACCCAGAAATCGATCTTGCCGCCATTTTTCAATAGCAGGCGCTTTTCAGACCGGCTGAAGCTTTTCTTTAGTGGGAGGAGCATCTCCTCCAGTTTGTCGTAGATCTCTTGATACTGTCGATACTCAGCAGTGAAGATTCCAACGCGTCCACCAAGTTCGATATCCATTCCAGGACGCTTAAATGGCGCAGTCGAATAGGTAACCGCGGCGCTGGACAGCATGAATGTTTTGCCCCAGCGACGACCACAGCGAACAGCATTGAGTTGGTGCTCCCATGCGTCAGACCATACCGTTAATTGCCCCTCGTGCAGCGTGGGGAGATAAATATCAGCCATATCATCGTCCCGGTATAGGCAGCGTGTTGTGCACGACGATCGCGTTGTCCTTGTCGCCGTCCTTCATTAGTTCTATTTCGTGACGCAGCTTCTCGTTCTGCAATTCAAGGCGCTCGATATCAAGTTGCGACTGGCGATCATTTGTGGCTCGCAGGAGAATAAGTCGGGCCAGTTCTTTTCTGGCGGCGTCCTTATCAGCGGTCATAATCTCTATGCCGAACTTGCCCAGCTTCACGCCATGCAGCAGATAACGAGCATCACCCTCTATGTCGCGAGTGTCGGCAAAGAACGCCTCGCCTCGCCCCTCGCCATTGCATCGAGGGCATTCGGGATTGGGGTCCATTGACTGGTCATAGCCGTACCCGCCGACGTCCTGAGGCTCAGGTTTTTTGCGCTCAACAGCATCCAAACGCTTCTCTTCAAACTCGACAGCGTCACGCCACTGATACTGATAGCCAAATCCCCAGCAGTAGCGGCAATTCACTCTGCGGTATTGGCCGATGTCATTAGGGTCTGCGTTTACAATTGCGCTGAGTTGGGCAATGACGTCATCAATCTCGGCGGCGTAGCGTGTCTGGCGCTCGTTGCGAAGGTGTCTGATGTATCGTGAAACCTTATCATTTCTCATCAAACGACTGGCGTTGGCGTAAGCGCCGTGACCAGCGTCTGAATAACCAGCGACCCGATACGCTTCGACGCGTGGCTTTCCATCGACAACATGACGAGCAAACAACATCTGCTGGTCAGAGAGTCCAAAATCCTCATGGGTATGATGAGGGGTTGTCCGGGTATTGCGCTGACCTGATGTTGCTGCCTTGGGCTCTGGCTTCGCAGTTTTTTTGCTGACCTTTGCCTTTTGCGAATTCGCAGTTTTTTTCACTGCTACCTTCTGCGAATTCGCACCGTAATTCGTAACCTTGATATAGCGCTTTGCGCTGGCGTAATTCAGTCCCTGCGCTTCACACCAGTCTCTGGGGGAAATGCCGGTTTTGGCATGATCGGCGAGGAACTGGTGTTGCAGTGCTCCCCAGTCCGGTTTTGCCATCTCTGTTCACCTGCCTGTTTGACATTATCGGAGCCCCTGATGCAAGGACTCCTGTAATGGCATCAGTCTTTCAGGAACTCTTGGGTTGGGAACTCGATTTCTGCTGCAAGCAGGGTTGCTGTTGTGACATCTACAATCACATAAGCATGGGGGTTGGCGTTTTCGTTCAACCATTTAATTAATGGTTTCGCTGCCTCTTCAAAGGTCTGTGCGTTATAAACAGTGGAAGTGCTGCTGTCTTTTTGCATTTTATTGCCTCGTTATTTCAAGCACTGCTCACTGACGTATTGCTGCGGCAGTGGTGCGTGATTCTTCGATTTCCCTGATTCCTGCCAGTTGGCTATTAGCCTGGTCAATCACAGTCAGTAGCGGATCAATCCAGTAGACCGCCTGCGCGTAAGTCAGTCGGCAGGTGGTGGCAATGGCGCTAGCACTGGCTGCGTCAGATTTGCCGGTAGTGGTGTACATTGCGCTGGCACGTAGACTGTTCGTGTATTCGAGCAACCGGTCAACAACGCCATCAGTATTAGGCACGCACTGGCGGCTAGCGGGGTCTTTCTTGACCACCGTCCGAATAATGATTTGTCGCTCATCTGATTTGTCCTTGATGTTGGTGGCGTACTGGCTGGCTTGCTGGGATATCTGGTTGAAGCGGTGAAACTCGAAAGCCTGGCGGCTGATTATCGCCGTTTGGCCTGCAACCTCTTGCCCCAGCTTTTTTGTTTTGCCCTGCTCATCACTGTATGCGTCGTGATAGTAGTAGACGCCGAATGACAGCGCAGCAATGAGAGCAAGCAGAACGGTTATTACTGTAGCCCTGATAGACATAGTGATTCTTCCTTCGCCGCCCGGATAACGAGCCCCGGCAGACGCTGACCACCGCCATTCACAAAATCTGGCAGATGGCTGCACATGTTTGCCCAGTTGCCAGCCTGCGCCCACTTGTGAATTGACGTTTGCACCCGCTTGCCGCTGGCTCTGCTGTAATAGGTTTTCAGCCCTGTACAACCCAGACGAAACGCGCCGGAAACCATCGCCGAAAACGTGTTATCTGACATATCACGCCCACGAAATTCACGATTAATGCAACGCTCAGCGACCAGAATGTTTTTCTCCCAGTCGGCCGCGATCTGCGCGTCGGTTTTTCGCGTTCCACTCACAACGCCGTGCGTATTACCGATGCCGTCAGTCAATACGCCAGTTGGACACACATAGGGGTCGCGGCGGCACGACTCAGCATTACCGATTAACTCCAGCCCAGCTTTATTTGTTCTGAGTTGCCCGTTATCCAGCACAATCCCAATAATGACGCTGACGGAACAAATAACCCCTGCTGCAATTTTACGCTTGCTCATTAGCTCTCCCGCACCGCTTTACGACGATCCTCTTTGATTTTGAAATGCAGATTGACGAGAAACGTCAGCAGACCGAAAACGAGGCTACCGAGAACGCCGATTGCCGCCCATTGAGTGGGAGAAACTGTATCGAGTAACTGGAGCATCCAATATCCAGAACTGGCACCGGACGCCCCGTATGAAATACCAGTGGTAACTTTGTCCATACGGATCATAACCTCACCTCCGTTTTACGGGGCGCTGTGTGTGATTTACAGGAAATAAAAAAGGCCGCGAACGCGAGCCTTATAGGTGTGCCAGAGTTAACATCTGGCTGCTTATTGTCGGGTCTGGTATCGTTAAATCGCCAAAAGTAACCATATCAAACACGAGGAATTAAATGAGCGAATCAAATAAACCTTCTGGGGAGCAGAAACCACAACCAACACCAACACCGCCCGCCAAGCCAGCGACACAGCCAGCCGAAAGGAACCTGAGAACAGGCTATACCTTCGTTGCAGATTCTGCTGAAAACCTTAGAAAAAAAGGTAAGTAAGCGCTGAAATTATAAGTGCACAAGCAGGAGTAAGGATTGTGGCGATCCTTACTCTTTCAAGCTCACAGCCTATTCTGGCATTCTCCTTTTTACTCATCTCGGCCATCCTAGTTAAATCTGCAAGCCTATAGCGCCTGAGGATATTTAGCGTCGAGCGCCCAGCGGTGAATCCCTTCGATTCAAAATTGGCATAATCAGTCCCGCTGAACCCCTTATAATCATCATGGTACAAAGCGTAAGGCGTTGACGAAGCGAGAGCGCGTAGCCTAACCGAAAGCACGTAACGGACGAGGTACACGGCACACAACGCCCAATAAACCAAAAATACGGCTATTCCTGCGGTCAAATAATCCAGACTGGAGCGCTGTGTTAAAAACAAAAAAGATGAGCCAACGCCTGCTATTAGTATGCTCAACAGCTTTTGCCCATTTTCCTTATTCAGCGCGTTGGACTGATGGATTTCCCGAATACAGTCCTCCCCCTGTTTCTCCAGAAAGGATACAAGATCATCATCCGCATCCAAAAAGTAGTCATCAGGTAGATTTTTCATTTCTTCCCCATCTGCATATTGCAATGCGTCGAATTTTAGCCGAAAGCCATTAACTGGAATACTGTGACGAAAAAAAGGCCACGCGTTAGCGCAGCCCATGATTCTTGAGACGTTATCGTTTAGTGGTTAGTTAAACTCTCTTTTACTTTTTTCTCGCAAGCAGGGATCATTAGATCTCTGAACATGTCCCTTGTATCGCCGTCATATTGTCGATTGGGAGGGCGATAATCTTTGCGAAATGATTCGGCAATTCTGGCTGATGTGGCAACATACTCCGACTCATCAATACCGAAATCAGAAAGGCTAAAACCACGATCTTTGAAGCTGGATACCTCTTCATTGATGATTGCTAGCACATCTCTATCAGTTGATCCCACCTTGTCTGTGATATTCCACTCAGTCATACAGATTTCATGTGCTGCTTTGCTGATATCATTAATAGCAGCAAATGATGTCAATGGAAGCGCTAGCACTAACACAATGATTTTTCGCATATTAACGTCAATTCCTTTGAAATAAAAAACCCGCACTGATGGCGGGTTTCCGTGATTCTGTCGCTTGGATACAGCTTTGCGAAGCGTACCTAAATTATGCAGATTCAAAACCTGTTTTCAACACTTTTCTGCATTTTCTCGACGTAACTCATCAAATAACGTGAAATAGACAGCGGAGTTAAACAATTCTATGCACCAGCGAACCCGATCAATACACTGTTTTTCCGTTAAGAAAGGGGCGTGCTTACGATTAAGCCAGCGTGCCATGTCCAGTATGGTTTTGTTCCAGGTGTAATAATCGCGCCCAATTTCATAAACAGGGTTTTCTTTGCTGAATGAATTAAGGATGACACGCTCCATGAACGCAGCTTCTTCTTCGTCACCAGCATCACCGATCAGGTCCCCCAGCGACTTTTTAGGCCATAGAATTTTTTTAGCCATAATGAGCAAATCATCGCCTTTATAGCCCATGTCCCTCAGACCATCGAGCACTGTCGCCATTCGCTCTTGCTGCTCACAGCTCCAACCGGTTTCCGCTTGGGAAAACATGCCGCCACCAGCTGACAGGTGTTCAGTGCCACTGCCGCCGTACACTGCCCCCAGTGATTTAGTAGAGAACGAACCCACCGATTTTGCTCTGGCGTCAGCCTGCGATATTTACCCAGATACGAACGACGCGGAGCGCGTGCCAATGCTTGCCATGATGTATCTTTAGCTGCTTTCACGCTGCCTCCTGCTTTTTCAGTTCACGTAAATTAGCCCGTGCGGTTGCCCGGATTTTGTCGAGTTCTTCCCGCGTCCATCGATGTTTGTCGTTGTTAGCCTCCAGTTCCTGCACGCGAACCTCCCCGATCCGTTCCACAAGCGAAATGCGGTATGCCTCGATGTTTCCTGATTTATGGACGTTGCAGGTGTGGCACTGGAGCCATAGATTGTCAGGCTCAAACCGGAGGTGTGATGCGGCGGCGGTTGTTCTGTAGTGTCCGGCGTGCCAGGCGAACGCTTCGCGCGTGCCGCAGGATATGCAGCAGTCGCCAGCGGCCAGTAAAGATTCCCGCCGCCAGTCGTTCACAGCGCGCTGTGTCATGCTGATCCAGTGTGATAATGGTTTGACTGCCGCCTTGCGCTCACGCCATGCAGCCTGATCTGCTTTCTGTTTTTTCTGCTGCTGGCGCTGCTTTTCTTTTTCACGGAGCTGTATCGCGTACTGCGCACCGTGTTCAGGGCAGCACCAGCGGACGTTTTCAAATTGCGGGGTGAATTTCTCGCCACAGATTTTGCATTTACGGCGGGGTAATTTAGCCATGCCTACCGCCCTCATCATGCCCTTTTGCGTGATACTCAGAATTAGCGGGAATGCGTAGCTTGATGCCGCGCTCAGCACACCAGACCTCAATACGGTTCAGGTAGAAGGTCATTTCTTCGGTATCAAGCAGCTTGGTTGACTTAACCCACTGGGTAACACCGAGTACGGTTACGCTCTTTGCAGGGCAGAAAAGGTTCTTGAAGAATTCATGCAGATCTTCGTCGGTTATCTTTTCGCTTGAATGGGCGTTCGCAGCCTCAGCAACGTCGCTGTTCCACATCCACATCAGCGAGTTTTGAGGGATCGTTCGCTTATCGCGCCATGGTTTGATAATCAAGCGGTAGCAACCACCAGATTCCAGCATTGATTGAATCTGCTGACCTATGGCTAAGAAATTTGATTTATGAAGCCGGATGCCATCTTTTTGAATGCTCACGCTTTACCTCCTGAGAGATAAAACGCTGAATACAGAAAGTCGCTGGCGTCGTTAAACGTCAGTGACTGGGGATTTGATACGTTTTTTTGCGCCATTGGTTTATCTCCGTTGGCGCAGCAGTGATGGTTGTTCAGGCCATCAGCGGGAATTATATGACAAAGTTTTAAACTTGGCTTACTCGATATCCGGCACGCTCTAACATTTGCGTGAATAGTGTCGGCGTTCCGACAATTTCCTCTGGCTGGAGCGGCATAAATGAAATCGTATCGCCCTGCCGGTACGTTAGTGCCCGGTCAAATTCTGGAAAATCCTTAAACGTCGCTACAACGACATGGTCACGGCAGCGCACAACTGCATAGCCCGAACCTGGTAGTTTTATTGCCAATCCATCACCTTAATTAACTGTATATCCATACAGTAATGATACTATATAAAATATTTCAATATGCAACAAAAAGCCCCAATGAATGGGGCTCAGTGTATTCTTTTTGTATTTATTCGAATCTTGTATGCTCGATTACCCACTGTTTTAGATCAGCGCCCAACCGACCTAGCATTTACTCCATAGTCGACCAGGACTTGCATCAATACCACTCTAGGGGTTTTAGTGGTTGGGAGCATTATGTTGGACCTTAATCTGGATGCGATAGTAGCGCTCATTAACTGGTTGTGTTCGTAATAAATCGTCATCTGTTTACCGATATTTTGGGTAGTCAGGTCACTGACTCTTCTTCCGCACTCGTCAGTTAGTCTCATGTCTATACGCTCTGGATAACCTTCTTCTTTGTCATGAAATTCTAAAGACTCCACGCAATCAGCGGGAAAGCGGTAACTTTCATCATTCACTCGGAAAATAAAATCACCACCGTCAGCACTGGATGCTGACGAGTAAAGTAGTGCAAAGCTTAAAAACAATCCGATCTTGGTTTTCATTATCTCCTCCGTGTTGAAAGGGAAATATATCAAGCCGCTTGCTCATGTGCTGAATGCAAACTTGCCATACTTTTTCTCACTAACGCTTCCGCGAAACGCGGATGTAAAGCATCTATACATCGGACAAGTTATCTGTTTATCTTTCTCTATATAACATCAGTAATGTAAGAACGAAAAAACTCACCCAGTACTGGGTGAGTTTTTTAAATGAAACAGCCTTACACAGCTTACTTTTCAGAACAGCTGCAAAGAGGAATAGGAAAAGGCTTCCCCTTTTTTGCGTGACGAATCACACCATCTACACACACACTGTAGCGGAAAATAATCTCGCAAGCATTTCCACATTTACGACAGGTTCCCATTGCCATGGCTTAGGTATCCCTGCATACCTGTAAACCCATACAGATTGCGCATTGTTGGGAGTTCCGCTAGACTAACTTTGTCAAGTTTAAGTGTCGCGGAGGGTTGCCTCCATACACACTGGAAAGTTCTCACGCTTTCCACCCCTAAGCCCTGTTTCTCACGACAGGGCTTTTCATAAAAATTCAAACGATAGCTGATGCATATCAAACCCTAACTCCTGTAAGACCACATCAGCAAATAAATCCGCTTGCCACTCAGCATCTTCAATTTGTACTGGTGGCTTGTTCGCTTTATGCAACAGTGGTCGATGCCCTAATACCAAATGACCTAGTTCGTGAAAAAGCACAAAAAGAGCTTCACGGTCACCTCGGCATGCTAGCTCAAACGTCTGGTTAGGGACGCTGATAGTCAAGGTGACTGGGTCATAATGACCAGAAGTTAAATCGTAAGTCGCTCTTGACCAAATATGATCTTCAACAACATTCAGCGTGATGCCGTATTCACTCAACCCCTCAAATGCCTTATCCAGACACTTCTTTTTTTTCAATGATTTAAGATTGAAAATGGCAGTGTAGTTTATCGCCCGACTGGTTATATCAATCATACTCATTGGTGCAACACGGTTCCCACGTAACACATAAGCTGATGGTTCCAATTATTATCCCTCAAAATGATTAATGCTTTTCATCAGCTCAGCAATACGCTTCAACTGTTCGGGGGTCAGAGGGGACTTTGCAAAACCCGCAACTAGCATCTGCTGGTTCTGTGATAAACCATCCAATGAAACAAATTGGTTGGATACATCGGCTAGTTCCTGCAGATTCTCCAATGCACATCCTCTTGCTTTAAAAAATACCTGGATTTCTTTTACCCATTTTTTGGGGATTTTCTTGCTTCCCGTTTCTAAGCCACTAAGGAAAGCTGATGTAACACCTAGCTCTTGAGCCATAGAAAGCAATGTACTATCAGTATCTATCCTCGCTTTTCTGACGGCCTTACCGAATTCAGTGAGTGCCATAGTTAATTCCTCGATTTGCTGTAGGTGGCAGGCTCGGAGTTAGCGAGCCTGCGGGTTACTTAATACCAATAAAGTCAATTTACCATTAAACCGAAAAAAGTAAACCAAATTAGTTAATTTTTTTATTATTAACTAAGATTAGTTCCCTGCTACGGTGTAATTCCTTACTTTCTTCCATACGCGTACTCCTGCCAGTAACTGAGTGAAACGAGCCTGTACGGGGTGAACGCCAAATGCTGGTTGGGTTTCACGGAATAGGAAATACGTGTATTTCCCTGGCATACCAACTGCCACTATTCGCTGATTTTCTCTCAGCGTATTTAGCGTTGAACCAGCCTCTTTCGATGAGATGTTGAGGGCGCGCGCGATTTCCTGTCGGGTCATCCCCTCATGGCGGCGAATGTGGCGCAGCATGCGCTGCGAAACGGGCATTTTAGTTTTCATTGGTCAAATCTCGATTTGGTTAAATTAATCCAGCCGCTTTGCGGCGCTTAAATTCCGCGTAGGCCAGTTCCGCTGGCGTTGGCCCGCCAGAGTGTTTTGGTGCTGCAAGATGGCGCCGAACAGGTGGAATGCTCATCCCATGGCTGATGTTTTTCACCCATTTCGCCAGCAGGCGTTCTGCCAACCGCTCCAACTCTCCCGCCGTCATGCGTTTTTCTACGCCAGCGCGCCGCATTTCAATGCAGATGTGATAAAGCACAGGCTGGCGCCATGGGAATTCAGTGCTGCTCGAATAGCGATACGATTCGTTGCGCCAGCGCTTGTATTCGGCCATAACATCATCGGTGTTCAGGCCAAATGGATTCGCGCCGCATTCAGCCACCAGCGACACAAATTCCGCCAAATCTGGTGGCCACGCATTGCCTGCGGCACAGCGATTTAGGCAACCAGTAATAACTTTGGAAATCTGGTCATTCGTCAGATGTCCAATCGCCGCTGCCCACGCCGGAGAAGGTTCCGCCCCGTTCTTGGTAATCCAGCGATCCGTGTAGATCTCGATCATCGCCTCCCACAACCCGTCCAACATCAGTTCCGTGGCGCTGGGATTGGGCTGTCCTGAATTTCTGCATTGCGCGAGATTCACCACTGTTGGTGGTCTGTTCTGGTGCTGCATTTAAACCTCCGGTTTTTTGTTTACCTGCCGAACTCCGCACCTGCTGGATGTGCCGAGCTAATTTCTGATCCCATTGATGTTGGTGGAACGCTTTCCCCTCAGGCTGCCAGTACATGACAAACCCCGCTAACTCAGTTGGCTGGTAGTCCTCTGTCAAAACCACCCCAGCCAGCGCAGCCCGTTGTCGAAAATCTAACGACGGTCTCCAGTCGGAAAACATCGGGAATTTACCGATCGGTTCATCGATGCCCGGCAGGTATTCTGGTAGCACGTTGTTTTCAGCAGGATGTAAATTTTCCTCGCGCGCTATGTGTGGGGTTTTATCTTTTAGATCTTCTTTATTATCTGGATCTTTATTAGTTGGATTTCCGTTACCACTCTGTTCCAACGGATTTTTAACACCCGTTGAACGTGCGTTGCCTCCGCGTTGGTAGTTCGTTCCTTTTTTAACCCTTCTTGCCTCGGCAGAGGCTTTTCCTGCCGCAGACTTCTGCTCTAACGACATGCGCACCGCATCTAAATCACGCTCAATGCGCTCATGCACCCATTCGGCTCCGTTATCGTTGAAAAATTCCTTCAACGAACTTTCAACGGAAATCCAACGGTCGTTACCCATCCGAGCTATCTTTGCGAGTCGGTTTTTTGGTATTGGTTTCCCTGTCTGCCAGTAGTTAAACATCAGCAGCAAATAGGCCCCATGCTCCTCTGTAGACAGATGCATCGTGTCTGCCAGATAGTCAGCAATGTAGAGTTGCATATAGGGCAGCGCAGCCATCAATCCCCCTTGATATGCTTAAATTCGATAACCCATACCCATGGATTAGCGTCCCAACTTTCAGCCCCGTAGATGGATTGCCACAGCAACGCAAACATAGGTTTCGCATCTTCAATGCAACACCCAATTTTCACCGCCATATCAATGATCTCTGCGTTCTCAAAGCGATCATCAACTGCATCAATGCCTTCTGCCCAGCAATCCTCTTCGCTGATATCGTTCAGGCGCTCAACGCGCACACCAATGATTTCCCGCGTGATGCGGGACGCCCATCGCGGCATGTGGATCGACGGCGTCCAGCCTCCCACTGGCTGGCTACTGTCGGGGTAATCAGATCGGTAATCACAAAACTCTGACGCTTTTGATATGCCGTCCTTAATTTCTTGAATCACATCATCGTCAAGCCAGAATCCGTTAAACGTCTCCCGCACCCATAGCCGATCGCCAACTTTGCCGAACGGGCAGAGATAAACCTTCTCACTGGTATCCATCCACGTCCCGCCACTCAGTCGAGCTAAGCCATCTTCATCAGGCTGAGGCTTAACGATTCGCCGCGTCTGCGTTTTCTGACCGGACAAAGTTGCCCGAACCATGTCGCCGTTAAAAATTATCCCGCGCTCTTTCATCGCTGGGCTCCTTAGTAAGTTATTGGTCAAAACTCGTTACTTCGTTGTTCGTGATTTCGGCTGCTTCGTGCTGTACTTCTCAGCCCACAACCGCCCTTCTCGCAGACAGTCGTCAATCATCTTGCCCTTGCCGCTGGATTGGGATACGCGGCGGTAATACTCCAGCGCCTTGGCTACCCCCCCTGAGCGATGCCGGGCGTGTAGCCCTTTTTCAGCAAGTCCTCGCGAACGTGCTTTTCGATAAATTCCAAGTGGTTCATTGGTCAAAACTCGATTAGAAAATCCCGTTGAACATCGTCACGGTACTATCCAGAACAGCAGCCCAGCGATCGGGCGGCGCCAACTGAATAAGCGACATGACCCCCTCTTTTATCTTTTGCTCAAGTTCACGCAGCGGTTCGCCCAGCAGCGCGGACTGTTTTGCTTCAGAGCATTCGCGCGACGCAGCGGCCACCAGCTCCGCTTTTGTCTTCCCTTTCTTCAATCCGTACTGGCGCGCAATCTCGATCGGCATTACGTCGGCGATTACCGGCGCCAACTGCTCGATATATCCCGCATAACGTCGTGAGTTAAACGGGTTATCCAGCCAGCGGAAAATGTTCTGGCGGTTATTCCGTGCTGAATCGCCAAGTTGCAGACCGCGCCCACCACGACGGCGCCATTCATCAACAACCAGCTGCGCGATCGCCTCCTGCGCCCTTCCCGGCAAAGTTTTCTGCCAAGTTTCCACCGCATCACGAACAGCAGCATGTGCCGACACAGACTGACGAGATTGATTTCTGGATTTCAGCAATCCCGATTTTGCGCAGTTATCATCCTGATAAGTTTGGCTGTGCATAGTTATTTCCGTTCCGCTGGTAAGCCGTCTGTCGGGTTTGGGTAAAGATCGGGGCGTAGTTCGTGGGGAGTTACGCCAGTTGCGTTGTAAATGGCGAGGACATGATTTGACGGGATCGCTCCCTCATGGCGTCGCTTCCAATGGCTTATTGCCATAGATGAAATGCCTAGTAATTCAGCCAATTTAGTGGCGCTACCGGCATTGTTGATGGCTTTATCAAGGGCAGTCATATGTTCTCCTGTGTATCGACACGAATCATTAAACAATAAGTTTAATAAAAGATCAACAATATGAATGTTAATGACCTTAAACATATGGTTTAAAATGACCGCATGAAAGAGAACTCACACCAAGTAGAACACCCGCAAGTTAGGCGGCTAACAGAGTTGATGGAGTTGAAGGGTATCTCGAAAGCAGAGATGGCTCGGATAGCTGGCGTCAGCCCCCAATCGGTTAACAACTGGTTTAACCGTGGAACAGTGGGGAAAAGTTCTGCTCTGAAGTTAGCTGAAGAGCTTGGCGTATCTGTTGCCTGGTTGCTTGGCGAGGATGTCGAAGAATCAACAGGGTTGAGTAGCGATGAAATGAAGATGCTTAACCTTTATCGACAACTCCCCGAGGCCGAGCGCGAACGAATGATCGACCTCTTCCAGCTCCGACTGAAAGAACTGGATGAGTACGTGGAGAAGTATCTCAGGGGTAGGTATAAGCCAACGAGTGAGTAAACCCTCAGCTAACGTGCCGATTTTTTATTTTTAATTAATTAATGTTGCACACAGTAACGGCTAAGCTGGCATTAGACCGGCGGGCAGTGTTATTACCAGGCGAATAATTAATAAGGATAATTATGTCTCAAGAGCTATCACTGTCATTTACTGAAAATATTTATTACTCAACCTCTGAGCCTGTTAGTATTAAGGAAGTTATTGCTTCTCTTCAAGGTTGGGAGGCAATTGTTAAGCAGTCTGAAGGTGTATTGAGAGAAATAACCGGCTCTCATATTCTTGATATTTCAGTGCATGTCCAGCGTCTGGAAGCTGGTAGTCTTTACGAGGATATCGTCGTAAAACTACTATTTGGCACTCAAGAGGAGATGGATAAATTCCTTGAAAGTGTGCATAACAAAATCGGGAATGGGAAAATGAGAAATACTCTCATTACGGCGGTTATCGCAGGGTTGGTTGGCTATGGATTGCTTTTGGCATCCAAGGCAATGAATCCGGCAGTTGCTCCTCACTTTGAAGCCAACAATAATACTATTATAAATATTGGAGCTGGAGAGGCTAACATATCTCCAGAGCGGTTACATTCCGTGATAGAAAGCACGGTAACAAATAAGAAGTCATTAGCAAAAAACGCAGTGAAGACCCTTGTTCCGGCAAGAGGGGATGGTAATTCAACCTTGCAGATAGGCTCTGATAGTACCGCTATCATCATTCCATCTGAGACCATCAAGCAAGCGCCAACTGAAGTAAGTTTTGACCCAGAGACATACACCCAAGACTATCTTGATACCGATGTAGAGATTAGAGCTCTTGATCTTGATAATCCAGAGAGAGGCTGGGCAGCAGTGATCCCGGGACTTGTTGATCGCAGAATAAAACTCGTCTTGGCGCCTGGAATCAACCCCCAAGAATTTAAAGGAAAATTTGCTATCAGGGCTGATATCACAATAACTTACAGGCTTAAGTCTACTGACAATAAATACCAGCCGGTAGAAATATTTTTAAAAGATATCATTAAATAACATTATCCCTACCTCTACCATCCCGCTCCGGCGGGATTTTTTTTGCCTGAAATTCACATCTGACCATGGCGATCCAGATAGCCCTCTCCTCAAGGGGTAAACTTTCTGTTTATCTTTAATTATTCATTTTGTTGACACAACAATAAACATTGTGTTTAATGAACCCATCGAAACGCAGCAACGCCTCAACGCATAACCCACTGAGCAATACCACGAGTTACTCAGTGATGTGGAAGGGCTAAGTAGCCAGCCTGAGGCGAAAGAACATGACGGCAGTTGCTGAGATTTAAGTAATAGCGCAGCAGGTTTCAACGTTCCGCCAGCCGAGCGATAACGGCAGAGGTGTCGATGAATATTCGGCAATTTCGCAGAGCTCAGCGTCTGGCACAAAAGGCGAGAGCGCAAAACGACAGTAAAAAATGGGATGCGGCAAATCGCATCATGGCAAGGGCAACAGGAAGAGGAAATTGATGGAAACACTATTCGCGCTGGTTCTCGTCATCTGTACAACGACTGGCGAATGTCACGAAGCTGTGTTGGGGGTTTACGACACGAAGCTGTGTTGGGGGTTTACGACACGAAGCAGGATTGTGTTGCTGATATGTACGACCAACGAGTTAACGGCGAGTGCTGGCCAGTTGAAGGGATTATCAGGGCTGACGACCAACGGCCCGCAACAAAGTAATCGAGTTCTGACCAATGACTTTTCGCTAGCGGATTGCTGGCATCGGGGAAAAGCGCTTATGCCGGAGTAGCGCCCGGCACACAACTCTACTGAATGAGGGCGCGAGGATGGAACAAGCGTACGAAGAATATTTCAACAGCCTAAAAGAAGGTGATGAGGTGTTGAGCTTCGCTGAATTTGTTGAACGTTGACTGGCAAAAAAGAAACCGAGTGACTTCACCCTGCGCCTAGCGCCCCGAGGCGATAGGTCGGTGACGGCTGGGAAAGACCAGCACACAACAGGTAAGAGCGTTTGGAGGCGAATTCATAGGCCTGTGAAGAATGTTCTTATCGTTGTGGTGTTCTCAAGCGAGATGCAGCGCCGGCCGACGCAAAGACCCGAGAATCGGCTGAGTCACAGGTACTGGTGACCAATACCAAAACAGAGCGGCGGGAAGTAAGTGACGGTAGCGCGTCGGTGCCACAACCGAATCACGTTAGGACCGTGATAGCTGTGCTTAGAAGTGTCTTGTTGTGATGTTTTTCGGCAGTGCGGTTTCTCTTTGCCAATCCGCCGCTTTTTAAAACGCAAAAACGGTAATGTTAACTATGGACTCACCATCAATTACTGACGTGAATAAGATTCTTACTTACGAACCAAATACCGGTTTGTTTAAGTGGAAAGTAAGCCGAGGAAGAATGAGTTCAGGCTGCGTGGCAGGAACTGTAAGCAGAAATGGATATGTGCGAATTGTTTTGAATGGGAGGCCATATCGAGCACACAGGCTCGCGTGGTTAGTGAGTTACGGCGAGTGGCCATTATTACAAATTGATCATGTAAACGGGATCCGGCATGACAACAGGCTAATAAATCTACGCATGTGCTCTCATTCAGAAAACTGCCAAAACACAAAAATAAGAGCAGACAACATAAGCAACATAAAGGGGGTCACTTGGCACAACAGAGAAAATAAATGGAGGGTTTCCATAGGTGTAAGTGGCAGGAGAATAGTTTTAGGAATGTTTAAAGAAATAGAGTTCGCTGAATTAGTGGCTAGTGAGGCAAGAGATAAATATCACGGCACCTTCGCTAGACACTTGTAAAAAAGCCCACCTGAGTGGGCTTCGTTACCCGGTTCGCCGACCAAAGCTTACCGGAATCGAGTTTTGACCAATAACCACTCCCCAAAGGGCGCAATCACTGGCTCAGGGGATTCTACAACCTCAAGGAGTCCCAACGCAATGAATACGTATGCGTTTCTAATCAAAGCAAAAGCCAAATCAGAAAAGAAAAGCCTCTTCTGCTGGCTCTCTGCTAAATCAGACTCACGCGCAGATCGTGAAATCATGAACGTTTTGGAAGATGCCGAAATCCAAACTGGCCGCGGTGGTGATTACAACCTGCCAATCCGCATTGATTTCCCTGTCTTTAACGACTTGCCCGAAGAGGGATGTCTTGATTACACCTGGTTCGATCGCTACGAACTGGCTGAAGATGGGGTTACATGCAAAAAAATCTGCATTATCGAACCTCAATACACGGAAGTTGTCGCCGAGAACACTGCTACGCTACCTGCAGCAGCAACTGTACCGGTAGAAAAACGCTCTCAGAGCGTTCGCATGGCGATCCACCTGCAGAACGACAAATACCTGACCCACGTGACGAAGGAACAGCAACTGGCCGCCAGCGAACTGGCCTCCGGTGAATCCGCTCTCGAAACTGATAACACCTATATGCAGAATTTGCTGCTGGCTACCAGTGACGTTGCTGAATTTGCCGACCTGTCGCTGCACGTCGAGTGGAAGCTGGTGCAGGCAGTTAAAGAAGTGTTCCCGCTGACTGATGAGCCCGACCCCGTGCTGCTGGCCGAGTTCATGACCAGTTGGATCGCCGCCGAACCAGATGCCCGTAATGCGTTAACCGCAGAATGGGAGACCGGCTATCCGCCAGCAGAACCAGCGTCAACCAGCATTCAGGATGATCACGCAACTGACGGCACAATCACTATCGATCAGGCCTCGTTCATTCAACGTATCGGCGGCAGCTGGTTGTATGAGTCATTCACAGAGCTATCTGTTACTCAGCAACGTGAGATCAGCGCATTGCAGCACGATATGGAAGCAACCTACTTCCAAAACCTGCTGCTGGCGCTGAATAACGCTAAAGAACTGTTGCAGGCGCAACACTGCTTCCCTGAGACGCTTTTCGGCCTGATCGGTTCCATCAAATCAGTGTGGCCGCAGGACGGCAAAGCGCCTACCGTTGGCGATATCGTCTCATTCGCTAAAGAGTGGTTAAACGCGCGTAACGAAGATTCCGGCCTTGAGCGTTCGGGTCCGTATCGTTCAGAAGTTACAACGAAGTGGGCGAAAAAGTCCGGTGTGCAGCGCACTGAGTCTGGCGCTATTGCTGGTGATGGTAGCAATACTGATCGCGGATACACGCACACTCTGGACACTCTTGATATTGAAATCGCGTTGTTCACAACGCCATTCGACTTCGATATCTACAATGTTCCCGGCCCTGTATTTCGTCGAGCCAAAGAGATCGTCGCAAACAAAGAACAGCCATTTAAAACATGGAGTCAAACTTTGCGAGCAATGCCGGGCATTTTGAGCGTATTCAAAGCAGGGATAGGCGCTCTAATTCGCAAAGCGAATCAGGATGTCACCCACTTCCCAGACAGTCTCCAGCGGTACATTAACTCAACGCTAACGGCTGAATATTACACGACTCCAACGCAGGAACTATTGGCGCTGGCACGTCACACCCCAGCCAATCCCGCTAAGCAAGAGAACACCGAAACAGACAAAGAATTAGTCACTCAGCCTCAGGTTGAAAACCTTGGTGACGGTAAGTTCTCTATTGAAGGGTTGGTGAGTGATTGCGCAGCAACACAAGAAGAACGAAAAGGCCCGTTCTATATCAAGCAGCCAGCTACAGGGCGCTTTAGCGAGCTATTTACACTGCGAAAATTTAACCAGTTGATTAACGAAGGTTGTGTGGAAATCTCTCACGAGGAATTCCTCCAATTACAAACAGATTTCGCAAGAAAAAACCCTGAAGTTACTGATGAATTTTCAGCAGGAGATACCAGTAATGTGCAGATGGAAGCGGCTGGCAACAAATCGATCGAAGCTGGTGCGGCGGTACCGACGCCAGCGAATGATGATGGCTCTATTGAAGAAGCGCAGGCAGCTCTCGAATCAGCTGTAAATAAATGGATTGGCGAAGGTGCCGCCGCTGCGGAACCAGCAGAGCCAACAGTCACGGACGAACCGCCATACTTTGAACCTGGTCGTTATGAGGGCGTGCCTAATAACGATTACCACGCGGCGAACGGCGTCAGCTCAACGCAGGTGAAAGACGCGCGGGTTAGTCTGATGTATTTCAACGCGCGTCATGTGGCTAAAACTATCGCGCGTGAGAACTCAAAAGTGCTCGATATGGGTAACTTGGTGCATGCGCTGGCGCTGCAACCAGAAAATCTTATGGCTGAATTCAGCGTTGAGCCGGAGATTCCAGTTGGCGCGTTCACAACAACGGCGACGATACGAGCGTTTATCGACAAATACAACGGCACTCTGCCAGCGCCGCTTTCTGCTGATGATATCAAAGCCTTACTGGACGAGTACAACGCCACCCTGACGCCGCAGGTAGCGCTCGGCGCATCGCTGGAGGAAACCGGACAAAGCTACATGGCGCTTCCTGCTGAATTCCAGCGCATTGAAGACGGCCAGAAGCAGACTGCTAGCGCAATGAAAGCCTGTATCAAAGAGTACAACGCCACCCTGACACCGCAGGTTAAAACCAGCGGGAGCCGCGACGCGCTGCTGGAGCAACTGGCGCTTACTAATCCCGACCTGGTCGCGCAGGAAGCACAGAAGCCCGCGCAGCTTAAAGTTTCCGGTACCAAGTACGATCTGATTCAGTCCGTTAAATCGGTTAATCCAGATGCGGTATTCGCTGACGAACTGCTCGACGCATGGCGCGAGAATCCAGAAGAAAAAATACTGGTCACCCGCGCGCAGCTGGCAACAGCCCAAGCTATTCAGAAATCGCTGCTGAATCACCCGACCGCTGGGAAGTTGCTGACTCACCCGAGCCGCGCCGTTGAAGTGAGTTATTTCGGATTTGACGACGAAACAGGGCTCGAAGTCCGTGTGCGGCCTGACCTTGAAATCGATCTTGACGGTGTGCGCATCGGCTGTGATCTGAAAACAATCAGCATGTGGAACGTCAAGCAGGATGGCCTGCGGGCAAAGCTTCACCGTGAAATCATAGACCGCGATTATCACCTGAGTGCGGCAATGTATAGCGAAACAGCGGCGCTCGATCAGTTTTTCTGGATTTTCGTAAACAAAGACGAGAACTACCACTGGATCGCAATAGTCGAGGCCTCGGAAGAACTGCTGGAATTGGGCATGCTCGAATACAGAAAATCCATGCGCGCCATCGCTACAGGATTTGATACAGGTGAGTGGCCAGCACCAATCACTGATGATTACGCCGACGAACTCAACGACTTTGACGTGCGCCGCCTTGAAGCGCTGCGCGCACAGGCATAAGGGGGAAATATGGCTGCCAATGAACTGATCAATATAAAAGCAAATCTGGACGTCGAGTTAGTGCCAGTGCGTTCCATTCTACCTGCGCACGTCCCATATGAGCGTTTTGCCAACGCCGCAGCTGTGGCTCTGGCCTCTAACAATGATCTTTATAATGCCGACCACCAATCCGTTATTAATGCTCTAACAGCCTGCGCAAAAGACGGACTCATTCCGGATAACCGCGAAGCCGCGATGGTGGTCTATAAGAAAAAACAGGCAAACGGCGACTGGAAGTTGATCGCCCAGTACATGCCTATGATAGATGGCGTCCTCAAACGCGCACGCCAGTCGGGAGAGATATCAATCATCGCTGCTCGAGCGGTCTACGAAAAAGATAAATTTCGCGTCTGGCTCGATGACAGCGGTGAACATATCCACTACGAACCAACGCTGGGATCTCGGGGTGAGATGATCGGGTCTGTCGCATATGCTCGGATGAAGACAGGAGAATTTCAGTTCGAATGGCTCAACCTTGACGACATTGAAAAAGTTCGTGCCGCCAGTAAAAACAGCGACAAAGGGCCGTGGGTTGACTGGTATGAATCTATGGCAAGGAAATCAGCAGCGCATCGACTATGCCGCCGCCTGCCTAACAATTCTGAAATCATGGAAATGCTGGAGCAGGGAACCGAAATGGTCTGGCAGAGAGAGAAGGATATCACTCCGCCACGCGCTAGCCTGAAAGATTTCACCGCTGCGCAGGATCCTGATGCGCCGGAAAGCGCAGCCACTTCGCAGGAGTCCACCAGCAGCATCGATGCGCTGGCTAATGATTTACGAGATCAGATCGAAAATGCTAATGACACTGATAGAGCCACGGCCATTCGCGCTGAAATTGAATCTAAAAAATCAGTTCTCGGTACCGCGTTATTTACTGAGCTGAAAAACAATGCTGTGAGGCGGTTTCACATGGTTGACGCCAGAAATCAAATTGAGGCAGAGATCAATTCCCTCCCGCAGCCTGACGAACCTGGCGCAATTGAAAAATTCGCTGCACTGGAAAAGTCACTGGCAGCGGCAAAACGGAAGCTCGGCGACGAGCTGCATGATCAGTTCGCTGTAACGCTGTGCGATATGAAGCCCGAGTATATCAATAGCTAAATAGTCTGGGGAGGTTCGCCCTCCCCGCTAAAACTGATTCTGATAAATCTAAATGTATAACGTTATGAGGTGAATATGGGAAAGCTCATCACGCTAAACGAATGGCGCGAGCGCCGTTACTCAAAAGACAGCTTACCAACAATACAAACTGTTCAGCGTTGGGCTAGAGCTGGGAAGATCTATCCGACTCCAGAAATACAGGGGCGTGAATATCGAGTCAGCGAAGATGCCGTATTTATCAATCCAAAAGATTACAAGCTTTCGCGTCGGATAATCGCGGAAAGCAACGGTTTTAATTCGGAACTTGTAAGGAAAATTATCGATGGCAAAAAGGCCAGCGAGGTATGATACCAATCTGCCAAAGAATTTAACGTACAGGCGTCGCGAAAAATCGTTCTATTGGCGTAACCCAATTACCAATCAAGAGATCTCGCTAGGACGAATATCACGCAAGGATGCGATTGGGCAAACCATAGAAGCAAACCACTACATTGAACAGAATTATTCCCCTGTAGTTTTACTGGAAAAACTAAAGAATACGAAGACGGACGCTCTTATTACTGTTGATGTGTGGTTAGAGCGTTACAGTGTAATTATTAAGCGCCGAGATTTAGCCGAAAACACATACAAAATACGGTCTGGTCAACTCGCGACAATTCGACAGTCACTGGGAAATAAAAATCTAAAAGAGGTGACAACAAAAGACATTGCTGAGTTCTTAGAGGTTTATTTGCAGCAAGAGAAATTATCTATGGCCGCAGGTTTTCGATCCGTTCTATCTGATATTTTTCGCGAGGCTATTGTTGAAGGCCACATCGATAATAATCCGGTATTACCAACACGAACACCGCAGCCGAACGTAAAACGCGAGAGGTTAGAACTTGAACAATATAAAGCCATCCGCGTTGCTGCTGAAAAGCAGCCTGTGTGGTTTCAATTGTCCATGGATTTAGCGCTCGTTACTGGACAGCGCAGAGAGGACATTGTCGCAATTAAATTCAGCGATATTGTTAGTGATCGACTGCTGATAGAGCAAGGGAAGACAGGGAGTAAATTGGCACTGCCGCTAAACCTAGCAATTGATGCCATAGAGTTGCGTCTGTGCGATGTTGTTGAACAATGTCGCAAAGCCAGTAAAACCGACTATATGATTAGCTCTGGGATTAGAAAAAACAGCCCGAATGGAGCAATTGAGGTCAACGGGCTGACAAAGGGATTTGTTAAAGCGAGAAATGCGTCAGGGATTGAGCTGAATGAGAGGCCACCGACATTTCATGAGATAAGAAGTCTCGCGGGCAGGTTGTATGAAAAGGAGCGCGGAAAGGAATTTGCTCAAAAGTTACTAGGTCACAAATCAGCAAAAATGACAGAGAAATATCTGGATATGCGAGGGAAAGATTACGTCTATTTATAAAAGACCGTATATCAATTTTCGGGGAAATTTCGGGATTTTTCGGGATCTAGAAAATAAACCCCTTAAAAACAATAACTTAAAAAAAGACCGAATACGATTCCTGTATTCGGTCTAGGGAAATGGCTCTTGGGAGAGCCGTGCGCTAAAAGTTGGCATTTATACAAGCTGTACTAGCCCTGTAGACTTAAGCTTAGCCAACTCCCTCACGTTTTCCAGCATCAACCTGTTCGCAATCATCACAAATGGAACAGATTTCACACTTTGTTTTAACCGTAAAGAAGTAACTGATTAACATTAATAAGTAAAACAATCACTTCATGGCTTAGCGTCTGGCTGGCACAGTTGCTCTGCACGTTCGATAAATGGTTGCAGGCTTTTCTTCTGTCCGGGATGCTTAGGGTCATCAAGCCAGATGACGTCTATCGGCTGCGCACTCACCTGTCCAGACTTCATTTGCACAATAGCAACATCGTTTAGCGGATATTGCATCAACGTCCCAGTATGTAAGGCGTACAGCGCATTGCCAGGACGGCAAATCAGTTGAACTTCTTCACGCGTGAAAGCCCAGCGATCGCCGTATTCAAACCTGCTGATATTTGCCAGTTTAGCGGCAGCAAAAGCATTCACGGAAAGTGAGGTAAGCACGATAGATAGCAAAAATTTCTTCATCATGGTATTCCCGACATGGCGTATTCAGACAATGATGTGTGTGAGTTTTGCAGCCTTATCCGAATCAGAGAAAGACAGCCTCAAACCTTATAAAACAGAACGTTGTATATCACGACTGATGCGATCATAGCGACAGAGGAAGGTGAAGTCGAGTGTGGAGTTCAGGAATAATATTGGCAGCCAGTAACGGCAGAAGAAGCGTTCGGGAGGGAAAAAGGCGGGATAAGAAAAACATTATCCCGCGTCATTCAACTAATCATTGGCCGACAAAAGCGTCGCTTGTCGTTAGGCTGACGGTGCCGCCGCAGACATTTTTTTCAGATCCTGATCGATGAAGAACAGGCCGCCTTCGCTGGCTTTGACTAACGCCAATTTGTCCAGGATAGAACGGAACAGTTTCTCTTCTTCGTGCTGCTCAGCAACGTACCATTGCAGGAAGTTAAATGTAGAGTAATCCTGCAGCGCCATTGCCTCATGTGCCAGCTCATTAATTTTTGCAGTGATCAGCTGTTCGTGTTCATAAGTCAGCTTGAAGACATCAGCCAGTGAATCGAAATCAATCGGCGGTGCAGCAATCGCGCCTAATATCGGTAAGCTTCCGGTGTCGTCCAGATAGTCAAACAGGCGCTGCATGTGTTGCATTTCTTCCTGAGAATGCGTCTTCAGGAAACTGGACGCGCCTTCAAAACCTTTGTCACCGCACCATGCGCTCATTTGCAGATACAAATTCGCGGAATAAAACTCCAGATTAAGTTGCTCATTCAGCTTCTGAATCATTTCTTTTTTTAACATGCTAACTCCCTATTTTCCAGGCAGGTGAAATTATTTAGGGCATTATGCCTGAAAAAATAAAATAAAAAACACTTTATTAACATTGATAATTAATTAACAGAAAATACAATTAAATCAATAAATTACAAATCATGTTATTGATATTTATTATCACTTAACCCTTAAAGGAAATATATTATTGCGAATCATTTTTATTATCAAAAATAACAACCACGAGATATATCATTTATGAGGCATTGGTATTAAAAATGATTCCCATTTCGTAATGAGAATAATAAACATCCACATGATAAGGTGAACGCTTGCCATTTTCCTGTCACTACTTTACCGTGACACGCATCAGTCTGTGGCCAATAGGCAGGAGAAAACGGTATGGGATACAATCTGGCAGAATTGTCCAAAGAAGAGATGGATAAAGTTAACGTAGACTTGGCGGCGTCAGGCGTTGCCTTCAAAGAACGTTACAATATGCCGGTCATTCCCGAGGTCGTTGAGAGAGAGCAACCCGAGTACTTGCGTGACTATTTTCGCGAACGCGTGATGTTTTACCGCCAGCGGTCGCTACAGTTCTCTCGTTTACCCTACGAACCTAAGTCTAAGTAGGCTTATCCTTCATTCCAACCTACGACGACCTTGCCGTGGAAAACATCTCTTCCACGATTTACATTCTTACACAGCAAAAACGATTTTCTGCTTGCATATCGGCCCGCACAAGAGGTTAATGAAGCGGCAACCTACCCTTTTATCACGCGAGGCAAGATATGAGTAAAGGTTTGGATAGCAAAAAAAACAGTAAGAAGAAGCCACTAAAAACGGCAGCCGAAAAACGTGCCGATAAAAAGGCGAAGAAACCACAGGCTGATATTACCTGAGTACTGATATTACCTAAGTAATATGCCATGCTGATAGGGTAAACCCGAAAACGGGTTTACCCTCATAACCGCAGTTGCTAGCCCTTATTCGTGACCGTCCCCAGCCATTTCAAGTACCATCAGCAGAAAAGCATATTCCAACGCAATATCATCGTACCGTTTGAAACGGCCGGATTTTCCGCCGTGCCCCGCATCCATATCGGTGTATAGCAGCACCAAACGATCGTCCGTTTTGACTTCTCGCAACTTCGCCACCCACTTCGCAGGTTCCCAATACTGAACCTGAGAGTCGTGTAACCCAGTAGTTACCAGTAAATGCGGATAGCGTTGCGCGGTAATGCCATCATAGGGGCTGTATTGTTTTATGTAGTCATAATAGATTTGTTCATTCGGATCGCCCCACTCGTCATACTCTCCGGTCGTCAACGGGATAGACTCATCCAGCATTGTCGTCAGCACATCAACGAATGGAACCTGAGCAACAACGCCCTTAAATAGATCGGGAGCCATGTTCACTACCGCCCCCATCAATAGTCCGCCTGCACTGCCCCCCATGGCGAACATATTGTTCCTATCGCCATAACCTTTTTCTATCAATGCCTGAGACACATCGATGAAGTCAGTGAAGGAATGCATTTTATTGAGCAGGCGACCATCGTCGTACCACTGTTGACCCAGCTCGCCGCCACCGCGAATGTGCGTTAAGGCAAAAACGAACCCTCTGTCCAGCAAGCTCAGACGGCTAACGCTAAAATCCGGGTCCATGCTATGGCTATACGCGCCATAGCCGTAGACCAGTATCGGGTTCTTACCTGTGCTGAAATGATCGCGATGGTAAACGAGGGAAACGGGAACGTCGACGCCATCCCGAACCTTGATCCACAAGCGTTCGCTCCGATAATTGTCTGGGGAGAAATCTTTCACTTCAGCCTGTTTAAGCAACTGCTGTTCGCCCGTATCCAGATTCAATTCATACTGCGTGCTGGGGGTCGTCATTGATGAATAACCATACCGCATCAGTGTCGTTTCTGGCGTAGGGTTGTACGACAGCCACGTCACATAGCTCGCATCATTAAAGGTGATCGCTTTCTCTTCCCGCGTATGCCAGTGAATCTGGCGCAAGCTGGTCAAACCGCGTTCCCGTTCTTCAACCACCAGCCAGTCACGGAACAGCTCAAAACCTTCCAGTACGCGGTGTTCATGTGGCGCAATCAACGTTTCCAGCGCTTGCTCATCGGGCCTATCCGAACGGTAAAGGCCAAAATTTTTACCTTCGCGATTGGAACGCAGATAAAACGAGTCCTGATAGTGATCGATGCCATATTCATGATCTTTTCGACGAGGAATGCATACCTGCGGCACCGCGTCCGGGCACGTAGCGTCGAGCAACAACACCTCACTCGTCGTAGTACTACTGAGATAAATGGTGATGTAGTGCTCTGATGTCGTTTTGCTCAGGCTAACGTAATAGGTATCGTCTTTCTCTTCATAGACCAGCTCATCCAACGCCGGATCGCTCCCCAGACGGTGGCGATAGACCTGATACGGCAACAGCGTTTTCTCATGTTTGCGCACGTAATACAGAACCGTCGAATCCGCCGACCACTCCGCCCCTGCGGTCACATTTTCTATCACATCCGGTAGCCATTCGCCGTTGTTCAGATCGCGAAAACGAAGCGTGTACTGTCGACGGGATAAAAAGTCCTCCGAGAGCGCCAGCAGCGTGTTGTCAGGGCTAACCTCAAGCGTGCCGAGACTATAAAACTCATGCCCTTCCGCACGTTGATTCCCATCCAGCAGCGTTTCCCATGCGTCTGTTGCCTGCTCAGGCTGACGCAAATAGATGGCGTACTCTTTACCCTGCTCATAGCGACTTTGGTAGCGATAGCCTTTTCTGACATACGGCACAGACATATCCGTCGACGGAATTCGTTTGACCATTTCGTCATACAGCGACCGTTTACGTGCTTCATGAGGTGCCATGATGGCTTCGCTATAGGTATTTTCCTGCGTCAGATAGTCCAACACCAGTGGATCGGTACGCTGGTCATCGCGCAGCCAGTAATAATTGTCGATACGCGTATCGCCATGCGTACTTAGTGCGTGGGGTCTTTTTTCAGCTTGCGGTGTCTTCATGGCGTCGGATCTCGTTGTCTTGACATAAAATTTTCGCGTTGCAAGAAGAGTGGCACGATTGCCCAGCAATGCCAAGCCACGTCCTTGTCTCTTGGTGCGCTTTTGCGCACCGCATTCCACTGCACGCCCTCTTTAATGCGCACGCAAACGTTTTCGTTTATACTGCGGCCATTTTTCACAACCCGATCAGGTATAAGGTTATGTTAACGATTGGAACCGCCCTGCGTGCGGATGCCACACGAGTGATGCTGCTTGGCTCCGGTGAATTAGGCAAAGAAGTGGCGATTGAGTGTCAGCGCCTGGGAATCGAAGTGATTGCGGTCGATCGCTATGCCGATGCTCCCGCCATGCAGGTTGCGCACCGCAGCCACGTCATCAATATGTTGGATGGCGATGCATTAAAAGCGTTGGTTGAAGCCGAGCGTCCTGATTACATCGTGCCAGAAATTGAAGCCATCGCTACCGACATGCTGGTGACGCTGGAAAAACAGGGTCACCATGTTGTTCCTTGTGCCGAAGCCACACGCCTGACGATGAACCGTGAAGGTATCCGTCGTCTGGCTGCCGAAACACTCGGCATTCCCACTTCCACCTACCGTTTTGCCGACAGTGAAGAGAGTTTTCGTCAGGCTGTAGACGCGATTGGCTATCCCTGTATTGTTAAACCAGTCATGAGTTCTTCTGGCAAAGGGCAAAGCCTAATTCGCTCTGCTGAGCAGTTAGATCAAGCGTGGCACTACGCCCAGCAGGGTGGACGAGCAGGCGGCGGCCGCGTCATCGTGGAAGGGCTGGTTAATTTTGATTTCGAAATCACTCTGCTAACCATCCATGCGGTTGACGGCATTCATTTCTGTGCGCCAATCGGCCATCGACAGGAAGACGGCGACTATCGTGAATCCTGGCAGCCACAGCAGATGAGTGCGCTGGCACAGGAACGCGCACAGAAGATGGCCAGCGATGTCGTGAAAGCGCTCGGCGGTTATGGCCTGTTCGGCGTTGAGCTGTTCGTCTGCGGCGATGAGGTCATTTTCAGCGAAGTCTCCCCTCGCCCGCACGATACCGGCATGGTGACGATGATTTCTCAAGACTTGTCAGAGTTTGCACTGCACGTTCGTGCTTTTCTGGGGCTACCCATTGGCGCAGTTCGTCAGTATGGCGCATCAGCTTCCGCCGTGATTTTACCGGAACTGGATAGCAACAACGCGCGTTATCAGGGGCTGGAAAGCGCACTACTCCCTCATACGCAAATTCGTCTGTTTGGTAAACCAGATATCAGCGGTAAGCGCCGTATGGGTGTCGCATTAGCCAGTGCGGAAACCACGGATGATGCAGTGGCAATCGCCAAACGCGTTGCCTCAGCGGTAAAAATCAGCGGCTGATACGTTCTATTGCTGACGGGTGACATCAGACGTCACTGACGGCAGATAAAACGCCCACCATAAAAAAGGCCACTCGCAGTGAGTGGCCTTCATCATTCAGTAACGAACAAACTTACGCTTTCGCGCCTGCAACCGCTTCACGCGCCAGTTCAGTAATACGCGCGTAATCACCGCTTTCCAGCGCGTCGTTCGGCACCAGCCAGGAACCACCTACGCACAGCACGCTTTTCAGCGCCAGATAGTCGCGGTAGTTATTCGGCGTAATGCCACCGGTTGGGCAGAAACGGATATGAGCAAACGGACCCCCGATCGCCTGAAGCGCTTTTACGCCGCCGTTAGCTTCCGCTGGGAAGAATTTGAACTCACGTAGGCCGTAATCCATACCCAACATCAGTTCAGACACGGTGCTGATACCAGGAATCAACGGGATGTTGCCTTCCGTCGCCGCTTTCAGCAGCGGCTCAGTCAGGCCTGGGCTGATGGCAAACTGCGCACCAGCTTCAACGACCGCAGCCAGTTGCTCAGGGTTTGTTACCGTACCCGCACCCACGATGGCTTCCGGTACTTCTTTCGCAATCGCGCGAATCGCGTCGATGGCGCAGTCGGTACGCAATGTCAGTTCCAGAACGCGAACGCCGCCCGCGACTAACGCTTTTGCCATCGGCACCGCGTGTTCCAGTTTGTTAACCACAATCACAGGAACAACGGGACCCGTTGTCAAGATCTGTTCCGCGCTCGTTTTCCAGTTTTTCATCAAAAGTTATCTCCAGTCATGCCCGAAGGCACCATTAATTATATAGCGCGCCCCTGCCACAGGGATCTGCGTCGCCGCAGATGTCCGACCGCACCGTGAGCCATACATTAAAAACTGTGGGATGCCGACCGTCCTCGATCAGCCTCCCCATTACTGACGTATTATTAAAAAATTATTCAAACTCATTCCAAGAACGGCCATCGCGGGTAATCATCGCCACGGATGCCACCGGCCCCCAACTTCCAGCCTGATACGGTTTCGGTGCATCGTTGTCCATCGCCCACGCATCCATGATGGAATCCACCCATTTCCAGGCTTCTTCAACTTCATCACGACGGACAAACAGCGCCTGAATCCCACGCATGGTTTCCAACAGCAGACGCTCATAAGCATCCGCTAAATGCTGCTGATTAAAGGTTTCCGAGAAGCTCAGATCCAGTTTCACCGTTTGCAGGCGGTGCTTGTGCTCTAATCCCGGAATTTTATTCAGAATCTGGATTTCCACACCTTCATCCGGTTGCAAGCGAATGATCAGCTTGTTCTGCGGCAACTGCTGGTAAGAATCATGGAACAGGTTCAGCGCAGGGTTCTTAAAGTACACGACGACTTCTGAACATTTGGTCGGCAGACGTTTACCGGTACGCAGGTAGAACGGCACGCCAGACCAGCGCCAGTCATCGATATCAACGCGAATCGAGACGAAGGTTTCCGTGCTACTGCTTTTGTTCGCGCCCTCTTCTTCCAGATAGCCCGGCACTTTATGCCCCTGAACAAAACCACCCGTGTATTGGCCGCGTACGGTCGTTTCATGCACATTGGAGCGATCGATACGACGCAGTGAACGCAGCACTTTCACTTTTTCATCACGGATGCGGTCAGTCGTCAAATCAGACGGCGGCGACATCGCAATCATCGTCAGAATCTGTAACAGGTGGTTCTGGATCATATCGCGCATCTGGCCAGCTTTATCAAAATAGCCCCAGCGCCCTTCAATCCCAACTTCCTCGGCTACCGTGATCTGTACATGATCGATCGTCCGGTTGTCCCAGTTTGAGGAGAACAGCGAGTTGGCAAAACGCAGCGCCAACAGGTTCAGAACGGTCTCTTTACCCAGATAGTGGTCGATGCGGTAAACCTGACACTCGTTAAAGAATTCCGCGACCTGATCGTTAATGACGCGAGAAGACGCCAGATCGGTCCCCAGCGGTTTTTCCATTACCACGCGCGCGGGCTCTTTATTCAGCCCTGCGGTTCCCAATCCTTTGCAGATCGCACCGAATGTACTGGGCGGCATCGCAAAATAGTTGATGGTGGTACGGTTTTTCTGGTCAAGCATCTTGCCCAGTTTGTTGAAGGCTTTGGTGTCTTCCACATCAAGATTGCAGAAATCCAGCCGACTGCTTAGCGTTTCCCACAACTTATCGTCGATGGCTTCTTTCATAAAGGTGTCAAGCGCTTCGCGCACGACGCGGGTATACTCCGCTTTATCCCAATCCGCACGGCCCACCCCGATAATTCTGGTGTCCGCATGGATGTGACCTGCTTTTTCCAACTGGTAAAGGGAAGGCAGCAATTTACGGCGTGCCAGATCGCCCTTAGCACCGAAAATAACCAGATCGCACGCTTGGGCTGTTGAAGTTACCGCCATGTTCATCTCCTCGTTGCAGGATGCTGTAATTTTATTACAGCGATAATGTACTCTTTTTGACTACAGCCAGTAAACCCATCATAAAAATGCCAAATAATGGTCGGTATTGACTGAAAACCATGCATAAATCGGTCTGTAGAGTGGCTGAAGTCACTTATGCATTCGCCCTAAAACGAAATTTTTCGTCGTTTCTGACAGTCGATTACTTTTCTGAAAGTTAGACACATGTCATGTTCTGGCAAAAAAAGGCCCTAACTTAGCCTGTTGCCCTCTGCCAACCACTACAGGGTCGTAGTATATTTTCACGACGTGCATTTTTTCACGTAACATTTTTTCACGTAATACATGCCAGCTGTACCTTTAGTTGAAATTGGAAAAAACTTACATGGCCCTTGTCGTATGAATATGCTGGAAAAAATCCAGAGTCACCTGGAACTCTTGAGCAAATCAGAAAGAAAAGTTGCTGAAGTGATCCTGAGCACGCCACAGACAGCCATTCACTCCAGCATCGCGACCTTAGCCAAAATGGCCGATGTCAGCGAGCCAACGGTTAATCGTTTCTGTCGCCGCCTTGAAACTAAAGGTTTTCCCGATTTTAAACTACATCTGGCGCAAAGTCTGGCAAACGGTACACCGTATGTGAACCGTAATGTTGAAGAAGATGACAGCGTTGACGCCTATACCAGTAAAATTTTTGAATCCGCCATGGCTGGCCTGGAGCAGGTGAAATCCAGTCTGGATGTCACCGCCGTCAACCGCGCCGTGGATTTGCTGACGCAGGCGAAGAAAATCTCGTTCTTTGGTCTGGGTGCTTCCGCTGCTGTCGCACACGATGCAATGAACAAATTTTTCCGCTTCAATATCCCCGTTGTCTATTTCGATGACATCGTTATGCAGCGCATGAGCTGTATGAATTCCAGCGACGGCGACGTCGTGGTATTAATCTCCCACACAGGCAGAACCAAAAGTCTGGTCGAAATGGCGCAGCTGGCGCGCGAGAACGACGCGACCGTTATCGCCATTACCTCGGACGGAACGCCGCTGGCGCGTGAGGCGTCGCTGGCCTTGCGGCTCGATGTGCCTGAAGATACGGATGTTTATATGCCGATGGTGTCCCGCATCGCTCAGTTGACGTTGATCGATGTTCTGGCGACAGGCTTCACGCTGCGCCGCGGGGAAAAATTTCGTGATAACCTGAAACGGGTCAAAGAGGCCCTGCGTGAGTCACGCTTTGATAAAGACGAGCGATTGATTAACCCCTTCAGGTGATAGATAAGTTTTACGTTATGCTTTGTTTTTTAGCTATATTTTGTACCCTAAATAATTCGAGTTTCAGGCAGGCGGCAAGCGAGGGAGTCCCGATGAGCTTACTCAAGTAAGTGATTCGGGTGAGTAAGCGCAGTCAACGCACATGAAACTTGAAGTATGACGGGTAATGGAAAATGAGCGGTATCATCAACCTGTTTCATCTTGATATGGCCACAGACGACAGGCATGGAAAGATGGTGGGGATTACCTGTACAGTATGATAATCAGACTCAACACGATGTTCGGATAACGCAGGTGAAATGGTTTTGTTGTAAAGTGACATTTTGCACCGTTATTCGACGCTTAATCGCAACACTACAGCTTCACAAGTGAACGGAGTTATACATGTCCAGACGGCTCAGAAGAACCAAGATTGTCACCACCCTGGGGCCCGCTACCGACCGTGATAATAATCTCGAAAAGATTATCAGTGCGGGTGCGAACGTAGTACGAATGAATTTCTCTCACGGCACAGCAGAAGATCATCTATTACGTGCCAACAAAGTTCGTGAAATTGCGGCTAAATTAGGCCGCCACGTTGCCATTCTTGGCGATCTACAGGGTCCAAAAATTCGTGTTTCTACCTTCAAAGAGGGTAAAATTTTCCTGAATATCGGCGACAAGTTCTTGCTGGATGCCAACTTATCGAAAGGCGAAGGCGATAAAGAAAAAGTCGGGATCGATTACAAGGGTTTGCCGAGTGACGTAGTACCTGGCGATATCCTGTTACTGGATGACGGCCGAGTGCAGTTGAAAGTCCTTCAGGTTGAAGGACTGAAAGTTTATACCGAAGTCACCGTTGGCGGCCCGCTGTCTAACAACAAAGGCATCAACAAACTCGGCGGCGGTCTGTCTGCCGAAGCGCTGACGGAAAAAGATAAAGCCGACATTATTACCGCCGCAAAAATTGGCGTCGACTATCTGGCGGTCTCTTTCCCTCGTACCGGTGAAGACCTCAACTACGCACGCCGACTCGCGCGTGACGCGGGCTGTCACGCCAAGATCGTATCAAAAGTTGAACGTGCTGAAGCCGTCTGCTCTGATGCCGCCATGGATGACATTATTCTAGCTTCCGACGTCGTGATGGTAGCGAGGGGCGATCTGGGCGTTGAAATCGGCGACCCAGAGTTGGTAGGGATTCAGAAGAAGTTGATCCGTCGTGCTCGCCAGTTGAACCGTGCGGTCATTACCGCTACGCAGATGATGGAATCGATGATCACCAACCCGATGCCAACGCGCGCAGAGGTGATGGATGTTGCCAACGCCGTGCTGGATGGCACCGATGCCGTGATGCTGTCAGCGGAAACCGCCGCGGGCCAATATCCGGCTGAAACCGTCGCTGCCATGGCGAAAGTGTGTTTAGGCGCGGAGAAAATCCCAAGCATCAACGTCTCCAAGCACCGCCTTGACGTGCAGTTTGATAACACGGAAGAATCCATCGCAATGTCTTCCATGTACGCCGCCAACCATCTGAAAGGGGTTACGGCGCTGATCGCCATGACGGAATCTGGCCGTACTGCCCTGATGATGTCCCGTATCAGTTCCGGTCTGCCGATTTTCGCGATGTCTCGTCATGAGCACACGCTGAACCTGACCGCGCTGTATCGTGGTGTTACTCCCGTGCATTTCGACAGCTATACGGACGGCGTTGCTGCCGCCAATGATGCAGTGATCCTGCTGCGCGACAAAGGATTCCTGATGTCTGGGGATCTGGTCATCGTCACACAAGGTGACATCATGGGTACCGTGGGCACCACTAACACGATCCGCATCCTGCGCGTGGAATAATCGGTACCATAACCGCTCTGCTGCTGAGGTGGTGGACGGTTCATACCAGCAAAAAGCCGGACGATTTCTCGTCCGGCTTTTTTATCTATGCGGCCAGTCAGCCCACAATTAGCTACGGTATAAACTAGTCGCGGTATAGATCATCCCGACAGTACGGTTCAATCTCACCCGGTTTGCGGGTTTTCAGCAGCTTCAGAATCCAGGTGTACTGCTCAGGGTTCGGTTTGACCAGAATTTCCACTTCTTCATTCATGCGCCGCGCAATATATACGTCATCTGCATCCGCTAAATCGTCCATCGGCGGGCGAATAAACACATCCAGACAGCCGTCTTTAGCGTTATACACCGGGAACAGCGGCACAATATCAGCACGACACACTTTCATCAGCCGTCCGACGGCAGGCAGCGTTGCCTTATAGGTCGCAAAAAAGTCAACGAATTCGCTGTGCTCAGCGCCGTGATCCTGATCGGGCAGGTAATAACCCCAGCAGCCGGAGCGCACAGAGCTGATAAACGGTTTAATACCATCGTTACGAGCATGGATGCGGCCACCAAAACGACGGCGTAACCGATTCCACCAGTAGTCCACCAGCGCATTCTTCTGGTTGTGGAACATGGCCGCCATACGCTGGCCGCGTGAGGTCAGCAGCATCGCAGGGATATCAACCCCCCAACCGTGCGGAACCAGAAAAATCACATTCTTCTCTTGTTCCTTAATGCGATCCAGAATGTCTTCGCCATGCCAGCGAACATATTTCTCGATTTTCTTCGGGTTACGAATTCCCACTTCTACCATCATGATCATCGACTGAGGAGCCGTCGCAAACATGTCATCGATGATAGCTTCGCGCTGTGCTTCCGTTAATTCCGGCATGCAATACAGCAGATTAATGCGAGCACGGCGGCGGGCGCCTTTTGATATTCTCCCAACAAAACGCCCTAGTCCACCCAGCACCGGATTTCTTAATCGCGCGGGAACATAGGCAGCGAGCGCCATCACACCAACGCCTAACCAAACGCCCCAATAGCGCGGATGAAAAAAGGCGCGTTGAAACTGGGGAACAAATTCAGCGTTCGATTTTTTTTCTTTTTCCATGCCTAAACTCTTCAGATCAATCAATAAACATAATCATAATTGCCGCTCGGCGTTTAGCAACACCGACGACAGTTACGCAAAAACACGTCTGCTCGATAATAAAAAATCAGGAACCTGTGTTCTATCAAATGTTCTATAAATGAAAATGCCGGCAGCAAGCCCCACCGGCATAACATGCAATCAATATCTATCCTAAATAATTCAAGTTGCATGAAGGCGGCAACCGCATGAATCCCCAGGAGCTTACACAAGTAAGTGACTGGGGTGAGTAAGGGCGGCCAACGCACAAGCAGCTTGAAGTATGACGGATATCATTAATCAAACTTAAGCTGCGGTACCACTTCCT
This sequence comes from Pectobacterium odoriferum, assembly GCF_009931295.1. Lineage (NCBI taxonomy): Bacteria > Pseudomonadati > Pseudomonadota > Gammaproteobacteria > Enterobacterales > Pectobacteriaceae > Pectobacterium > Pectobacterium odoriferum. Next base: position 2,761,341 of record NZ_CP034938.1, read on the forward strand.
TAACCTGCGCCAGATAATCACGACGCTCTTTACCCGCCAGCCCTTCAGAACGCGGCAGTTTAGCCGTTAACGGGTTTACCGCCTGCTGGTTGATCCAGAATTCATAGTGCAGATGTGGGCCAGTGGAGCGGCCTGTGTTACCGGACAACCCGATACGATCGCCACGTTTCACTTTCTGTCCCGGTTTAACCAGGATGCGATGCATATGCATGTAGCGCGTGGTGTACTGACGACCATGGCGGATAGCAACATAGTTCCCCGCTGCACCGCTGCGTTTCGCGATCACGACTTCGCCATCACCGACGGCCAGAACCGGTGAACCGACCGGCATGGCAAAATCGACACCTTTATGTGGTGCGACGCGCCCTGTCACAGGATTCAGACGACGTGGATTAAAGTTGGAGGAAATGCGGAATTGTTTCATGGTTGGGAAACGCATAAAGCCGCGCGTCAACCCAGAACCTTCACGATCGTAAAATTTACCGTCTTCTGCACGAATCGCGTAATAGTCTTTGCCACCCGTATTCAGACGAACACCGACCAGCTCACTCTGCTCACTTTTACCATCGAGCATTTCGCGGGACATCAGAACAGAGAAGGTATCGTCTTTGCGTAGTTTGCGGAAATCCAACTGCCATTGCAGCGCTTTAATGACTTCACGCACTTCTGTGCTGGTCAAACCGGCGTTTTTTGCGCTGCTGACAAAACTGCCGCTGACCCGGCCATTCAGGACGCTGTTGCGCCACTCGCCTTTCAACGTTTCAATACGCTCTTTGAAATCAGGCCCCACGCGCTCATAAATACGTGTTTCACGGCGAGACACCTGCCAGGTCAAACTTTGCAGGTCGCCGTTTTCTGCCAGAGCCCATGAAATTTGCTGGCCAATTTTCAGGTTCCGCAAATCTTTATTCTGCTCCGCAAGCTGAGTGACATCCGCAATATCAATGCCGTACTGCGTCAAAATGCTGCTTAAGGTATCGCCCGTAGAGACCACGTACTCATGTACGCCGCCTTCATCGGCCACCTTATCATCCAGCTCATCTTGTGGAATCTCGTCATCTGGCGAAGGTTGGTCTATCGGTTCACTGGCTTCAGGCGTCAACGTTCGCAGTTGGCTGGTTTCCAGGTCGATATCTTTCACGATGACGGGGGCATCATCGACGTGGGGATAAACAAAAGGCCGCCAAACAGCAACGGCCAATGTTACAACGGTAAGCGACCCCAGCATGACGCGATGGGGCCGAGGTAAGCTGTTATACGCCAGAGCGATAGTTCGGACTATCTGCTGCACTTATTCGTATCCTCATGATTTTTCCTCCAGACAGCTCACATACTGGTTCGATAGCTGCAACAAGAAATCGGCATAGCTATCTCTACCCAGTGCAATATTGCTTCCCAATGGATCGAGCACACCCGAGCGCACGTCGGTTCCCTTGGCAACAGCATTAATAACGGCTGGCCTGAATTGTGGTTCAGCAAAAACGCATACGGCTTTGTGCTCAACCAACTGTGTTCGTATTTGATGTAAACGCTGTGCTCCGGGTTGGATTTCGGGGTTAACCGTGAAGTAACCCAAGGGGCTTAACCCGTAGTGTTTCTCAAAATAACCATAGGCATCATGGAACACGAAATACCCTTTACCCTGCACAGGCGCTAGCATCTTAACAATTTTTTCATCTGCTTGCCCGATTTTATCCGTGAAATAAAGCAGATTCGCGTCTAGTTTGTCCTTATTCTGAGGCATAAGTTCCAATAATTTTGCATGAATGGCTATTGCCGCCTGTTTTGTCATCTCCGGCGACAGCCAAATGTGCATATTGTACTCACCATGATGGTGACCATCATCGCCGTCATCATGGGCGGCATGGCTATGATCGTGGCCTTTTTCATGGTCATCATGCGCCTGTTCATGACCATCCTCATGATCGTGTCCGGCCTCTTTTTCCAGCTCAGATTTAATCTCTGGCAGCACGGAAAGCGCAATCTGCTTTTCAGGTGAGACTTTCGCTAACGACTTCCCGAGAAAGGCTTCCATTTCCGGCCCAACCCAAATCACCAGTTCTGCGGACTGTAAACGCTGGACATCAGACGGGCGCAGGGCATAATCGTGGGGCGACGCGCCATCAGGTAACAAAACTTCAGTGGGCGTCACGCCATCGGCAATAGCCGATGCAATGAATCCTAAAGGACGAATTGACGTAATGACCGCAGCGGATGCCGCGCTGATTGACATCCCGCTTGCGAGTAGTGCGCTGGCAACAAACACATTTTTTAACCATTTTTTTTGCTGAATAGATTTTTTTTGTTGAATAGATTGCTGCATGAAAGTCGATCCCATCGATTTTTGCTGTGTTGTTTGTTATATTATAACGTTACATGGGTTATGCAAACCAAATTATATGTCCACATTGGTATCACTTAATAATATTTCAGTTACATTTGGCAGCCGCAAGGTTCTGTCAGATATCTCTCTTACCTTGCAGGCAGGTCGAATTCTGACGCTGCTCGGGCCGAATGGCGCAGGGAAATCGACGCTGGTGCGCGTGGTATTGGGGCTCCTTGCCCCTACCTCCGGTTCGCTGGTACGGGATCCTGCGCTGCGTATCGGCTACGTTCCGCAGAAGCTGCATCTGGATACCACCCTGCCCTTGACCGTCAGCCGCTTTATGCAACTGCGCCCCGGCGTGAAAAAGCAGGATATTTTACCGGCGCTTAAGCGGGTTCAGGCTGCACATCTGCTGGAACAGCCGATGCAGAAACTTTCCGGTGGCGAAACCCAGCGCGTCCTGCTGGCACGCGCGCTGCTCAACCAGCCCCAACTGCTGGTACTGGATGAGCCAACGCAGGGTGTCGACGTCAATGGGCAACTGGCGCTGTACGATCTCATTAACCAATTGCGGCAAGAATTCCACTGCGGCGTGCTGATGGTGTCGCACGATCTGCATTTGGTGATGGCGAAAACCGATGAAGTTCTCTGCCTTAATCAACATGTTTGCTGCTCCGGCACGCCTGAGGTCGTTTCGCTTCATCCCGAATTTTTAGCGATGTTCGGCCACCGCGGTGCGGAGCAATTGGCGGTTTACCGACATCATCATAATCATCGTCACGATCTACAGGGACGTATCATTCTGAAAAGACAAGGTGGAAACGACGCATGATAGAACTGCTGTTTCCCGGTTGGCTAGCGGGGATGTTGCTGGCAATTGCGGCAGGCCCGCTCGGTTCGTTCGTCGTCTGGCGACGGATGTCTTACTTCGGTGACACGCTGGCGCACGCGTCTTTACTCGGTGTCGCCTTCGGCCTGCTGCTGAACATCAACCTGTTTGCTGCCGTTATTGCCGTGACGCTCATTCTGGCGTTGGGGCTTGTCTGGCTGGAGCGACGCCCCTATCTGGCTATCGATACGTTACTCGGCATCATGGCACACAGCGCCCTGTCGCTTGGATTGGTGGTCGTCAGCCTGATGAATAACGTGCGCGTGGACTTGATGGCTTATCTGTTTGGCGATTTGCTCTCTGTCACAACAGAGGATCTGTGGGTTATCGCCGCTGGTGTCATCGTTGTTGTTGCCATTATGTGCTGGCAATGGCGCGCACTACTTTCTATGACGATCAGCCCAGAGCTGGCGCACGTCGATGGCATAAAACTACAGCGCACCAAGCTGCTCCTGATGCTGACCACCGCATTAACGATTGGTATCGCCATGAAATTTGTGGGTGCGCTGATCATTACGTCACTGTTGATTATTCCTGCTGCCAGTGCCAGACGCTTTGCACGGACGCCGGAACAAATGGCAAGCATCGCGATTATTGTGGGAATGATTGCCGTAACAGGCGGTTTAGCGTTCTCAGCTGGCTACAATACGCCCGCTGGGCCGTCGGTGGTACTGTGCGCATCGCTGCTGTTTATTGTCAGCCTGATTAAGCGACAACCCGCCTAGCCTATCAATCGCTCAATAGTACAAAAAATCAATAGCAAAAAGCCCTTACGAATTCGTGATTCAGAAGGGCTTTTGAAGACGGCACGAGCCGCGTTTATTTACGGTTAGCCATATCTGGAATGATTAAATCACCCCGTAAGACATACGAACCCAGCACGTCCTGTGTTTTCTCATTGAGCCACGACACGATTCTGGCCGCCACCGCATCCATCGAATATTCAATTGCTGGTATCGCTGGGATGCCCGGAATATCGAGAGACCCTGCCAGACTGAATACCATGATGTCTTTTGGCACAGATTTATTAAACGCCTGAAGCTGCGTAATCACACGTTTGGCTTCCAGCTCATCCGCCACCAGAAGCGCATTGAAATTCAGCGTCGTGCTGTTATTGAGCAGCACTTGCAGCGCCACCGATGACGATGAAGACGCATCCATAAAAATCAGGTTGCGGTTAAACGGTAAGAAGTTATTTTCCAGCGCCCGCTTATACCCTAACAGCACCTGTTCTGCTGAACTGCTCGCGGCGGGATTGATCAGCGCAATTTGCCGTCTTCCTTGCCGAATCAGATAATTACACGCGGTTTCCGTGGCGAAAGCGTGATCGAATTGCAGGCTGTTCGTGGTATCCGTTTCCATACAATCGATCAGAATGATGTTCTTATCGGCCAGATTCAGCGGAAAGCGCGCGCCGATGATTAAAATGTCATCACACAGGCCACTGGTCAGCTCATCAAGCACATTCATCACTTCAGCCCTGCTGCTGGCGAACCGCAACAAGAGATGCTTTTGATGTCGGCTAAAGTGTTTTTCCAGCGCATAAAGGTAGCCGGTCGTCTGGTTGATGTTGTCCTGAGCGCAAATGACGCCAATACAGCCAGTTGACTGACTCAGCAGAGACTGGGCGATGACGTTCGGTCGGTATTTAAGCTCATCAACTGCTTTTAACACCGCAAGACGGCTAGCTTCCTTTACGCCGCGTGAACCACTCAACACCCGGGAGACTGTGGCTTTGGACACCCCAGCTAAACGCGATACATCGTTGATTGTAGACATCATTTTGCCCTTGAAAAACGCTAAATCCGACTCAAAACCCTAAACACCAACCGCGCATTGCGTTGCTTCGCAGTATAACCGTTTCCATTCAGCATGGAAACCGATTATCCGTTTAACATCCAATGCGTATTTCTGCCAATAAGATGTGATGCAAATCTAATTAATACCGCCAGAAATCATCACATCTTGACGGTCATCACACTTCTCTTTTCTTTGGATGGAAAACGGTTTCCATATGATATCCAATCATCTTAGCAATAACTTTTTACATTGTGCTTGGCGGAAAATGCGGTCCGCAGCGGAAGAAAGATAACAGGTATAGGCTCACATTTATAAAAGGCTGCCACACGCGACATTCCCGTAAGATTTTTCGATACAACGAGTTACAGCGTACAACGTGGCGATAACATACTGGGTGACGAGCTGTCGCTGCTACGGCGACACATGAAAAGGTGTTCACATGAGTTCCTTATATCAATCAATGATTGCCGCTATCGAACAATCGATTACCCCGCTTGCAGGGCGTTTGGGGCAGCAAAAGTATGTGATCGCTATCCGTGATGGTTTTACCGCCGCGCTACCTTTTATGATCATCGGCTCGTTTATGCTGGTGTTTATTTTCCCTCCGTTTTCCGCCGATACGACCGTCGGATTTGCCCGTACCTGGCTGGATTTTTCTATTACCTATCGCGAACAGTTGATGCTGCCTTTCGAGCTCAGCATGGGCTTGATGACATTTTTCATCTCCGTAGGCGTGGGTGCCAGCCTGGGAAGACAGCTTAATCTCGATTCCGTGATGTCCGGCCTGCTGGCGTTTATGGCTTTCCTGCTTGTCGCCGCGCCTTACGCCGATGACAAAATTTCCACCGAATATCTGTCAGGACAAGGGATCTTCACCGCTTTACTGACCTCCATCTACGCCACCCAAGTTTATGCGGCGCTGAAACAACACAACATTACTATTCGCTTACCGAAAGAAGTCCCGACGGGGGTCGCTCGCTCGTTTGAAATCCTCATTCCCGTGTTGGTGATTGTCGCAACACTGCATCCGCTCAATCTCTTCATTGAAGCGCAAACAGGCATGATCATTCCCGAAGCGATTATGCACCTGCTGGCACCGCTGGTTTCCGCCTCAGACTCGCTGACTGCCATTCTTCTGTCTGTGCTGCTGTGCCAGCTTTTCTGGTTCTCGGGGATCCACGGTTCGCTGATTGTCACGGGCATAATGAACCCATTCTGGATGACCAATCTAGCCGTAAATCAGGCTGCGCTGGCAGCCGGTGAAGTCTTGCCACATATCTATTTACAGGGTTTTTGGGATCACTATCTGTTGATTGGCGGCGTCGGCTCAACGCTACCGTTGGCATTTCTGCTGTTACGCAGCAAGGTCACGCATTTGCGGACCATCGGCAAAATGGGCGTCGTACCCAGCTTCTTTAACATCAACGAACCGATCATGTTCGGTGCCCCCATCATTATGAACCCGATGCTATTTCTCCCTTTTGTCTTCGTACCGATGGTTAACGCCGTGCTGGCTTACACCGCAACCAAGATGGGATGGCTGGCGCAGGTAGTGTCGTTAACACCGTGGACCACACCGGCCCCCATTGGTGCATCGTGGGCCGCAAACTGGAGTTTCAGCCCGCTAATCATGTGCCTGCTGTGCATGGTGTTTTCCGCGCTGATGTATTTGCCGTTCCTGCGAGCTTATGAACGCACATTAATGAAAACCGAGGAGCAAAAAATACAGGGCGATACTTCTCTGACAAAAACAGTGAGCAGTAATTAATGGGATTAATACAAAACAGCGATAGATATTAAATAGAAGAAAGAAAATAAAACGTTTAGGGTCGGAATATTTTTATTATTCGCCTTCATCGACCCGGACGACATTCAAGAACGCGGCATAGAAAATATGTGCTGCGAATATTCGTTCACATAAAAATAGGTCATATGATGATTACATTAGAAGATGCAGTAATGGAAATTATCGTCAATGCGGGACAGTCACGCAGTCTGTGTTTTGAAGCGCTACACGCTGCGCGTAAAGGTAACATTGATGAAGCCAAAAATCTGTTGAAGGAAGCCGACGGTTACGCGCGCAAAGCCCACCATATGCAGACCCAACTGATCGAACAAGATGCGGGAGAAGCCAGACAGCCGATGACATTAATTATGGTTCATGCTCAAGACCATTTAATGACATCACTGCTCGCCCGCGAATTATCAGAAGAGATTATTCATCTCTATCAGCGGCAATAGTTCATTTTAATCCCCTTATAGGGAGGGTCGATTACGTCAGTTATTTAATTACGCCATACCCGTTTAAAAAATAACAATCACCTTGTTCTGAGCGCCGTGCCATTATTCACGCCAATCAGAGCGGGATGGTTATTGTCTGAAAATGACTTACCGAATTGAGATGATGATGAAAAATTCCAAAAAACTGCCCGTTACGCTGGCGGTGCTGGCTGCCCTTTGCTCCGGTTCCGCATTCGCACAAGAAACGATTACTCAAGAGCAATTAGATCGTATCGTTGCTCAGGCCGTAGAAAAAGCGCTGGCGGAACGTCAGGCCAAATTAGACGCGATTGCCAGTAAACAGGTCGATCCGCTGACGACGCCCGACGCCCCCAAAACACCTGACATGGCGATACCTTATGGCATCAACTTTACTGGCTATGCGCGTTACGGTGCGCAATTCCAGAGCGGTGACCAGAAATATGTTGCGGTTGACGGCTCCTATAACGGTGCCTCCGCGCTGGGCCGTCTGGGCAACGAAGGCAATGGCGGTGAATTCCAGCTTTCCAAGGCTTTCAAAAGTAACAACGGCGCAATCTGGGATGTCGTCGTGATGATCGACCACTGGGGCGACGAAGTTAACCTGAAAAAAGCCTATGCTGGCGTCACCAACCTTTTTGCTTCCCAGCCAAATGCCTATCTCTGGGCCGGACGTGATTTCCACCAGCGCCCACAACAAGGTATTAACGACTACTTTTGGATGAACCACGACGGCCAGGGCGCGGGGATAAAGAATTTTGATCTCGGTGGTATTCAATTCGATGTGGCGGCCGTCGCTGCCGTGGAATCCTGTAACCCCGAAGTGATCACGAATAATGCGAACCCCTCACGCATCAGCTGTACTGGTAGTTCCGGCACGGGAGATAAAGGCAATTATGCACTAACGTCCAAAGTGCATGGCATCAAGCTGGGGCCGTTGGATCTTGCGCTGTACGCGAACTACGGTTTTGACTCGAAAGCGGTGGATAACGATGCACGACTGAAAGCCTGGCAAGGCGGCGCGGTCCTGAGCCACACAGGAAAAAATAGCCTCAATCAGTTTATCACTCGCTACTCGGACAATGCGGATAACAGCGTTTACAACAAAACGGACAACCTGAAAACCTTCTATGCCAGCTTTGAGGGTAAATACAAATTCACGCCGCAAACGCAGGTTGAATATCTGCTGGCCTACCATGACTACTCGAATGACTCAGCCAGTCAGGACGATCGTCGTAACTACAATGCCATCGTTCGCCCGATGTATTTCTGGAATGATGTGCATTCCACTTGGCTTGAAGCGGGCTATCAACATGTAGACTACGGTCAGGGTGGTGATAACAAAGGGTGGAAGCTGACGCTTTCCCAGAATGTCTCGATCGCCATGGGACCGGAGTTCAGACCGATGCTGCGCTTCTACGTCACCGGCGGGGAAGTCGATAACAAACACACCGCGCGGACAACGACCGGCGTCAACACGCAGCTCGATTCGTTCAACGTTGGGGCAATGTGGGAAGCCTGGTTCTAATCACACAAACGTAGGGAGACCGCGTGGTCTCCCTGAATAGGGAAAGCATTTCTTAGGCGATACGTTCTTCCACACGTTAACCTAAATCCTCACGCGTTAAGCCAAAATGCCGATAGGCGTGCTGCGTCGCCATGCGACCGCGCGGCGTACGCTGAATGAACCCTTGCTGAATCAGAAACGGCTCAAGCACATCTTCAATCGTTTCGCGTTCTTCACCAATTGCTGCCGCTAAATTGTCCAGCCCGACGGGGCCGCCCATGAATTTATCGATGATCGCCAATAGCAGCTTACGGTCCATGTAGTCAAAGCCTTCGGTATCCACCGCCAGCATATCCAGTGCCTGTGTCGCCACATCACCGGTAATCGCCCCTTCTGACTTAACTTCGGAGAAATCACGCACCCGTCGCAATAATCGGTTAGCAATACGCGGCGTACCCCGCGCGCGCCGCGCCACTTCAAGCGCACCCTCAGATGTCAGATCCAGCCCTAAACACTGTGCGCTACGGCTGACGATATACTGCAAGTCCGCGACTTTATAAAACTCCAGACGCTGCACAATGCCGAAACGATCGCGCAACGGCGAGGTTAACGAACCTGCACGCGTCGTTGCGCCAATCAGCGTGAAAGGCGGTAAATCGAGTTTGATCGAACGAGCGGCAGGCCCTTCACCGATCATGATATCCAACTGATAATCTTCCATCGCCGGATACAGCACTTCTTCCACAACGGGCGACAGACGGTGGATTTCATCGATGAACAGCACGTCATGTGGTTCAAGATTAGTCAGCAACGCGGCGAGGTCGCCGGCTTTTTCCAGTACCGGACCTGACGTCGTGCGCATATTCACGCCCATCTCGTTAGCAACAATATTCGCCAGCGTCGTTTTACCCAGACCGGGAGGACCAAAAATGAGCAGATGATCCAGTGCATCCCCACGTTTGCGAGCGGCCTGAATGAAAATTTCCATCTGCTCACGCACCTGCGGCTGCCCCACATACTCGGTGAGCAATTTAGGGCGGATCGCACGGTCGATAAATTCTTCTTCGGGAACGGCATCAGCGGAGATCAAACGATCGGCTTCTATCATGAATACCTCACAGCGCCGCGCGCAGTGCATCCCTGATTAGGGTTTCACAGTCAGCATCGGGGCGCGCAATCTTGGAAATCATGCGGCTAGCTTCCTGTGGTTTGTAACCTAGCGCAACCAATGCTGCTGCAGCTTCCGCTTCAGGTTCGCCAACGCGACTTTCTGCGGTAGCGGGCGATGCCAGCGGAATATCGCTGACTGGATTAAACAGATCGCCGCTCAAGCCCTTGAAGCGATCCTTCATTTCAACGACCAGTCTTTCCGCCGTTTTCTTACCGACGCCCGGAAGTTTAATCAACGCACCAATTTCTTCACGCTCAACAGCGCTGACAAACTGTGTCGCGGACATCCCGGAGAGAATTGCCAGCGCCAGCTTCGGCCCGACGCCATTCACTTTGATCAGCTCACGGAACAGCGCTCTCTCCTGCTTATCATTAAAGCCGAACAGCAACTGTGCATCTTCGCGGACAACAAAATGGGTAAAGATGACCGCTTCCTGATTGAGTTCAGGGAGTTCGTAAAAGCACGTCATCGGCATATGGACTTCGTAACCCACGCCGTTAGCTTCTATCAGCACCTGCGGCGGCTGTTTTTCCAGAATAATGCCTCTGAGACGACCTATCACGTTGCGCTTCCTTTTACATAGGGAATGAATGGCTTGAAGTATGACGAGTATATAACATAAAAAAGGCTGGATAAATATCCAGCCTCCTGTTTCAGCGCAGTCTTCCTGCCAGCGGATTCACTTTCGCCGCCGCTGTTCGCAGCAGGCTTTGGCTAAAGTGGCAATGAGTAATGGCAATCGCCAGCGCGTCGGCGGCATCCGCCTGCGGGCTGGCCGACAGTTTCAGCAGTGAGCGAACCATATGCTGCACCTGCTTTTTATCCGCCGCGCCCGTTCCTACCACCGTTTGTTTCACCAGCCGTGCCGCGTATTCAAACACGGGCAGATCCTGATTCACACCGGCAACGATAGCCACGCCGCGCGCCTGCCCCAGCTTCAAGGCTGAATCTGGGTTTTTCGCCATGAAAACCTGCTCAATTGCCATACAGTCTGGGCGAAATTGCGTAATGATTTCACTAACGCCAGCATAAATCAGCTTAAGCCGCGTGGGCATATCATCCACCACGGTACGGATACAGCCACTGCCGAGGTACGTCAGATGACGCCCCTGCTGACGGATAATGCCGTAGCCCGTCACGCGCGAACCGGGGTCGATGCCTACTATTATTGTCATAGTGCTAGGATTGCCATGGTGCTACGACTGTCATCGTGCCGCTCCGCCGATTCGCCCGTGTGGATTGCTGTTGCTACGTTGCATTACCGACCTGCCATTACAGCAGTTCAGCCACCTCATCGGAGATCTCACCGTTGTGGTAAACCTCCTGCACATCGTCACAGTCTTCCAGCATGTCGATCAGACGCATCAGTTTCGGTGCTGTTTCTGCATCCATATCCGCCTTGGTAGACGGAATCATCGACACTTCCGCAGATTCTGCTTTCAGGCCAGCCGCATCCAACGCATCTTTCACATCACCGAACGTTTCCCACGGCGTGAAGACGTCAATCGCACCGTCGTCATACGTCACAACGTCATCGGCGCCGGCTTCCAACGCGGCATCCATCACCGCATCTTCATCCAGACCCGGCGCATAAGAAATGACGCCTTTCTTGGTGAAGAGGTACGACACGGAACCATCGGTACCCAAGTTGCCGCCGGTTTTCGTAAACGCATGGCGCACTTCGGAAACGGTACGGTTACGGTTGTCACTCAGGCATTCCACCATAACCGCCGTGCCGCCCGGGCCGTAGCCTTCATAAATGATGGTTTCCATGTTGGCATCATCATCACCGCCGACGCCACGAGCAATCGCGCGGTTCAACGTATCGCGCGTCATGTTGTTGGACAGTGCTTTATCGATCGCGGCGCGCAGACGTGGGTTAGAACCCGGATCGCCACCGCCCAAACGGGCTGCGGTGACCAACTCGCGGATAATCTTGGTAAAGATTTTACCGCGTTTGGCGTCCTGTGCTGCTTTACGATGTTTTGTGTTAGCCCACTTGCTATGACCTGCCATAAAAATCTCCGAAAAAAGCCTGTTCAGGCCGGATAAATAACAAATTCCTCAATCGCCTGCCGGTTGCTCCAGGACTTGGTCAACTGCGCCGCGTGGGGCACATCCAGCCACTGGTAAGCAAGATGCTCGGATAATTGCACCTCGCGCTCAGCAGGTAACGCCAGACAAAACCAGTGTTCGGTATTGTGCGTGACCCCCGGCGCATAGCGACGTCTCAAATGAGCAAATAGCTCAAACTCAATACAGCGCTGACAGTCAAAGAGTGATAACGCTTCCGCGGATATATCAATGTTAACTTCTTCTTTGACTTCACGCTGTGCGGCATACGGCGCGCTTTCCCCTTCTTCTATGCTGCCAGTTACCGACTGCCAGAATTCAGGATCGTCACGCCGCTGCAACATCAGCACCCGCCCGGAGTCACGGGCATAGATCACCACCAGAACCGAAACGGGTCGCTTGTATACCATCTTATTCGTTCTCGGATTTTCCATCCTGAGCCGCTTTCCCTTTCACAACAACCGCAATAGCAAGCTCTTCCAGCGAAGCCGGGTTGGCAAAACTTGGCGCTTCCGTCATCAGACACGCTGCTGCCGTCGTTTTCGGGAAGGCGATAACGTCACGAATGTTATCGGTGCCCGTCAGCAACATCACCAGGCGGTCAAGGCCAAACGCCAGACCCGCGTGCGGCGGCGTACCATATTTCAGTGCGTCCAGCAGGAAGCCAAATTTTTCACGCTGTTCTTGTTCGGTAATACCCAGAATGCTGAACACGGTTTGCTGCATTTCACCACTGTGAATACGCACGGAACCGCCGCCCACTTCATAACCGTTAATGACCATGTCATACGCGTTGGCGATCGCTGAAACCGGATTAGCCGCCAATTCAGAAGGCAGCATGTCGCGCGGCGCAGTAAACGGATGGTGCATCGCGGCAAGACCACCTTCGCCATCTTCTTCAAACATCGGGAAATCGACAACCCACAGCGGTTCCCAACTGTTGTCTTTCGTCAGGCTCAGATCGCGACCCAGCTTGAGACGCAGCGCGCCCAGCGCATCGGTCACCACTTTCGCGCTGTCCGCGCCAAAGAACAGGATGTCGCCATCTTGTGCAGTAGTACGATCCAACACGGCAGACAGAACGTCTTCGCTCAGGAATTTTGCTACCGGGCTTTGCACGCCTTCCAGCCCCTTGGCACGCTCATTGACTTTGATGTAAGCCAGACCTTTAGCGCCGTAGATTTCAATAAACTTGCCGTATTCATCAATCTGCTTACGGCTCAGCTGTGCGCCGCCCGGTACGCGGATAGCGGCAACGCGGCCTTTGGCATCGTTTGCCGGGCCGGAGAAGACTTTGAATTCAATGTCTTTAACCAGATCGGCAACATCGACCAGTTCCAGCGGGTTACGCAAATCTGGCTTGTCGGAACCGAAACGGCGCATGGCTTCTGCAAACGTCATGATCGGGAAATCGCCCAGATCGACACCTTTCACGTCCTGCCACAGTTCACGCACCAGTTTCTCCATCACCTCACGCACCTGTGGCGCAGTCATGAAAGAAGTTTCCACATCGATCTGGGTAAATTCTGGCTGTCTGTCAGCACGCAGGTCTTCGTCACGGAAGCATTTGACGATCTGATAGTAGCGGTCAAAACCGGACATCATCAGCAGCTGTTTGAACAGCTGTGGAGACTGCGGCAGCGCATAAAACTTGCCTTTATGTACGCGGCTCGGTACCAGATAGTCACGCGCGCCTTCCGGCGTCGCTTTCGTCAACATCGGGGTTTCGATGTCCAGGAAGCCGTGCTCATCCATAAAACGACGCACAAAACTGGTGATACGGGCACGCGTTTTCAGACGCTGCGCCATTTCAGGACGGCGCAAATCCAGATAGCGGAATTTGAGACGCGCTTCTTCAGTATTGGTTTGGTTGGAGTCCAACGGCAGCGCTTCAGAACGGTTAACAATCGTCAGTGCGTTGGCGAAAATCTCGACTTCACCCGTCGCCATATCTTTGTTGATTTGGCTTTCTGGACGGGCGCGTACGACACCGGTAAGTTGGATGCAGAACTCGTTACGCAACTCGGATGCCAGTTTAAATGCGTCCTGACGATCTGGGTCAAAAAACACCTGAACCAGCCCTTCGCGGTCACGCATATCAATAAAAATCAACCCCCCAGATCGCGGCGGCGGTTAACCCAACCGCACAATGTCACTTCCTGGCCCACATGGGACGAATTCAACTGCCCGCAATAATTAGTACGCATCACGATGTCCTTTTACTCATCCGCCAGCTCACACGTTTTCACGGTAGATCACAGTGCAAAAACAGTGGCATTTTCGCTGCACGGCATGGTTTTTCTGGGTTACTGTCTGATGAAAAAAGGCGGCTATTATAAAGGATATTCGCCCGAACGATAAGCATGAAGGTAACGCTCTGCGACGCTGTCGCCTACTCTTTTTACGAAATTTCCGTTCCGGTTAACGGAATGTTCACTAATCCGCATAGAGTTGTTGCAAAACTGAACGCCTGAGGAAACCCCAATCATCAGCCCAAAGAGGCAGAACTCACCGTCACACATCGCGTGAGGATTTGCGGAAGCTAACCTTCTCTTTTAATAAAACCTGCTAAAATTACTGAGTAACTGCTTATTTTTATAAAAATTTTAATAAAAAGCGCTTTCTCATTGCTGGCAAATGCGTATGGTTTACATGGAGAACAACTATGTATTCATTTGTTGCCCGTCAACCTATTTTAAATCAACACCTCCAAACCGTTGCTTACGAGCTACTTTTTCGCATAGATATCACCAATAGATTTCCTGACGTCAGCCCTGAATTTGCAACCGCACAGCTTATTTCCGATCAGTTCTTAACCAATCCGTTGACAAAATCTGTGGTTGAACAGCCTTACTACATTAATTTCCCCCATCAGATGTTGATCAATGGCCAGGCTGAAGTGCTGCCGCAGGAAAAGGTCGTTATTGAGATCCTTGAAAATTCAATCCCCAACAATGATCTCTTTTCTGCCGTAAAAAAGCTAAAAAGAAAGGGCTTCAAAATTGCACTTGATGATTTTTCGATGGATTCAGAATGGGATCGGTTTTTGCCTTACGTTGATATCATCAAATTCGATTTAACTCTGTCGACCTTTGATGATATTGAAAATTTCATCAAAAGAACCATGCAGCGCAAGTTAATCTATCTGGCCGAGAAGGTAGAGACACATGAGCAGTACCTGCAAAGTAAGAAACTGGGCATCTCACTGTTTCAGGGATATTTTTTCAGTCGACCTGAAATGATCAAATCAAAAAAATTGGTCAATAACTCCAGCAACACCATCAGGCTGCTGCGAGAAGTCAATAAACCTGAGATCAACTATGCTACGATCGAAGAATTGGTCTGCGCCGATCTATCGCTTTATTATAAATTGATGCGCCACATCACCAATATCAAATACAACACTCGCTTTGGTATTACGGCAACCACCATGTCTTTCCGCGCCATGGCGATGCTGCTTGGACAACGAGAACTTAAACGTTTTGTTTCATTAATTAGCATTACCAACAGTAATGAGAATAAACCCAGCGAGCTTTATCGCACCAGCTTAATTCGCGCCAGGTTTTTCGAGTTATTGCATGCGTCCTTCAACATAAAGGACGATACCACCGAAGCATTTCTCTGCGGGTTATTATCGCTGCTTGATGCCGTATTGGATTCCCCGATGCCGCTGCTACTTTCGCAAATCGCCCTATCGGAAAAAATTAACCAGAGCTTATTGGATCATACCGGCGAGCTCGCGGTTTATTTGACGTTAATATCTAAATACGAACAGCAAGAGTGGGAGGAGCTTGAGCAACTGTTAACCCAGTTGGGTATTGATGAGGAAAACTTCTTTAGCATGATCATGGAAGCAACACAGTGGGCGGATGAGATTTTATGAACGATTTCTCTCGGTTCACTCGCGCTGCCCGGACAATTACGCGATAATCGTCGGCATTCTATTGATGGCGACGACATGATGTATATCGGATTACCACAATGGCAGCATCCCGCCTGGAGTCGGTTGGGGTTAAACGATCTTGCCGACTACAGCCGCTATTTTACCTGTGTTGAAGGTAATACGACCTTTTATGCATTACCTTCACGTGAGGTTGTCGAACGCTGGCGTAATATGACACATGATAGCTTCCGCTTTTGCTTCAAGTTTCCTTCAACGATCAGTCATAAAGCCGCCTTGCAGAACTGTGATAGCGATGTCGGGCTTTTTTATCAATGCCTTGAACCGATTGCACACCGTATCGGACAATTATGGCTGCAACTCCCTGCCACCTTCGGCCCCGTGCAGTTGCCCGTTTTGTGGCGCTTTCTTGATGCCTTGCCGCAGGGATTTAGCTACGGTGTAGAAGTACGCCACCCGCTGTTTTTTGCTAAAGGCGATGAAGAACGCGCGTTGAATCAGGGGCTACAGCAGCGCGGTATTAATCGCGTGATTCTCGACAGCCGTCCGGTTCACCACGCCGCTCCAGAAAGCGCCGCCATGCGCGAAGCCCAGCGGAAGAAGCCTCGCGTACCGGTACACGCCGTGCTGACGGCCACGCAGCCGCTGATTCGCTTTATCGGCAGTGAAACGCTGGAAGAAAATCTTCGCTGGTTCGAATCATGGCGTAACAAGCTGCCGCAGTGGCGCGAGGCGACTCCCTTCTTCTTTATCCACACACCGGATATCGGTGATGCCCCACCGCTGGCGCAGCAGCTTTGGCCCTTACTCGCCGAGATCGACCCAACCTTTCCGCCCCTGCCGGATTGGCCACAGCAGGCGACACTCTTTTGATCCACCCGTTACTGACATGTGTTAGCCCGTTTGGTTATAAACAATTTTACGATGCAACGCATTTCCGCTAAAAAAATCGGCCTTTACAGGCGACAGTTGCGTTAGGTAAAGCTATTATTCTGCAAGCCGTTTTCGGTTAGGTTACGGAGTAAAACATGGTAAGTGCGCTCTATATCGTGCTTGGCGCAATCTTGTTGATAAAGCTGTCTATTGATGTTGTTAAACTCAGAATGCAGTATCGCGTGGCCTATGGCGACGGCGGATTTTATGAATTGCAAACGGCGATCCGGGTACATGGCAATGCGGTGGAATACATTCCGATTGCGGCAATTCTGCTGGTGCTGATGGAAATGAACGGTGCCCTTATCATCATGATCCACTTCTGCGGCATTTTATTGATCACCGGACGTTTAGTTCACTACTACGGCCTTCGGCATCGCGAATTCCGCTGGCGGCGTTCAGGTATGGCGGCAACCTATGCCTCGCTCATCCTGATGATTGCAGCAAACCTCTATTATCTCCCCTGGGATCTGGTTTTCACGCTGTATTGATGGCGTGAAACAAGACGGGACCAGTTTCTCCCGGACGCGCGGAATTTATGCGTCCGGGAATCAAAAACCGCGTCCACACCCTGTGGACGATGAAGGTCATATACCCTAAATAATTCGAGTTTCAGGAAGGCGGCAAGTGAGGAAATCCCGATGAGCTTACTCAAGTAAGTGATTCGGGTGACCGAATGAAGCCAACGCACATGCAACTTGAAGTATGACGGGTATAGCGTATTCTGCTAGAATACGCGCCTCTTTATTACTCTCAGTGCACTTTCTGCCATGCCAAACCGCGATATGCTTTTTTCTGTGCCAATTGCCAATTTAGGCGATTGGACATTCGACGAACGCGTTGCCGACGTATTCCCCGATATGATCCAACGTTCTGTACCCGGCTATTCCAACATCATTTCGATGATTGGCATGTTGGCAGAACGCTTCGTCCGCCCGGATAGCCACGTTTACGATCTAGGATGCTCGCTGGGCGCCGCCACGTTGTCTATGCGACGCAATATTCATGTCCCAGATTGCAAAATTATCGCGGTAGACAATTCTCCGGCAATGGTGAAACGCTGCCGCAGCCACATTGACGCTTTCCGTTCCGATACACCCGTCGAGATTATAGAAGCCGATATCCTGAACATTGATATCGAAAATGCGTCTATGGTGGTGCTGAACTTTACCCTTCAGTTTCTGGAACCTTCCCAGCGTCAGGTGCTCATCAAGCGTATTTATCAGGGACTCAATCCCGGCGGCGTGCTGGTGCTCTCAGAGAAATTCAATTTTGCAGACAAAGACGTCGGTGAATTGCTGTTCAACATGCATCTCGATTTCAAACGGGCAAATGGCTACAGCGAGTTAGAAATCAGCCAGAAGCGCAGCATGCTGGAAAACGTCATGCTGACCGATTCAGTAGAAACCCATAAGGCTCGACTGGCAGATGCCGGTTTTGAGCACAGCGAGATTTGGTTTCAGTGTTTTAATTTTGGCTCGTTATTAGCCGTGAAAGCAGAGGAAAAGGCGTGATCGATTTCGGCAATTTTTACCAGCAAATCGCAAAAGGCCCACTCAGCCACTGGCTTAACACGCTGCCTTCACAGCTCAGCAGTTGGCAGCAGGAATCTTTGCACGGTAAGTTCAAACTCTGGTTTAACTCGCTGGAACATCTCCCGTCGTTAACGCCAACGTCCCTGGATTTGAACGACAGCGTCACGGCACGCATGGAGCCCGATATTTCCGTCGGCCAGCGTGAAGGCATTGAAAAGCTGCTGCGTAACCTGATGCCCTGGCGTAAAGGCCCTTTTTCGCTTTACGGCGTGGATATCAACACAGAATGGCGTTCTGACTGGAAATGGCAGCGCGTTCTCCCGCATATCAGCCCGCTGAAAAATCGCCTGATTCTGGATGTAGGCTGCGGCAGCGGCTATCACCTGTGGCGGATGGTTGGTGAAGGTGCCACGATGGCAGTCGGTATCGATCCCATGCAGTTGTTCTTATGCCAGTTCGAAGCCGTGCGTAAGCTGCTCGGCAACGATCAGCGAGCGCACGTTCTGCCGCTCGGCATTGAGCAACTCCCCGAACTTGCTGCGTTTGACACCGTGTTTTCTATGGGCGTGCTGTACCACCGTCGCTCCCCGCTCGATCACCTGTGGCAATTGAAGAATCAGTTGGTGGAAGGTGGCGAACTGGTGCTGGAAACGTTGGTCATTGAAGGCGATGAAAATCAGGTGCTGGTACCAGGAGAACGCTACGCACAAATGCGCAATGTGTATTTCATCCCTTCTGCCGCAGCTTTGACAACATGGCTTGAGAAATGCGGGTTCGTTGATGTCCGCGTCGTCGATATCTGCACCACGACAACGCAGGAACAGCGTCGGACTGACTGGATGATCACGGAGTCGCTGGCTGAATTCCTCGATCCTGAGGATCCAACGAAAACGGTGGAAGGTTACCCCGCACCAGTACGTGCCGTACTGGTTGCCCGTAAACCGGGCATCTACCAGCCCTAAATTACTGCGCTAGACAAAAAAAGCCCCAGCAACACGCTGGGGCTTGGTACTTGCCATGCACACCTGATGGTATGCGGCGCGGCAAAATTGAAGAATGACGATGTGGTGTTGAGAACAACGCTGTCGCTCTACCTCCGCACCGTAAAATTCTTTACGTCATGACACGTACTGCATTTCACGGTCCGGGCTGACGACCCGCTTCATTGCTTCTACCACATCACCATCCACGCAATACTGGCTAAACTCATCTAATTCCGTATCAGAGCACATTGACACGCCAATTTTGCGATAGCGCATCGGAGAGGGTGTCCACTGGCCTGCGGAACTGTGTAGTTCCCGGATACCGGCCTGCTGAAATTTGTGCACGTTAGTCAAGCGCACGCCGGAACCCGCCATAATAATTGGACCGCGACTGGCCTGTGTTAGTTCACGTAATAATCGCAACCCATTTTCCGCCGTCTGCTGCTGCCCGGAGGTCAATATGCGCGACACACCAAGCTCAGTGAGCTGTTCCAGTGCAATGTATGGGTTCAGACACATATCGAACGCGCGATGAAAGGTCACCGCCATGCCTTGAGCCGCCGCCATGATTTCGCGCATTTTGGGCAAATCAATGTGCCCTTCCTCGTTGAGCGCACCGACAACAACGCCGGGAAACCCCATCTCACGAATCTGTTCAATGTCGTATTTGATGGCAGCAAATTCCGTCGCGCTGTAGCAAAAATCGCCCCCTCGCGGGCGAACAATCGGGTGAACAGGAATCGTGACCTTTTCACGCGCGCCACGCAGCGCACCATAGGATGGCGTTAACCCGCCTTCTCGCTGTCCTGCACAGAGTTCAATCCTGTCAGCCCCAGACTGCGCTGCTGTCATCGCGCAATCAACGCTATAACAGCATACTTCCAGTTTCGTCATCGCTGCTCCTCCATGTAAACTCCCAGACTACTTTTCTTAATTATCGAAAAATCGACGAATCATCACGCCGATTAAAGTAATAACTATGGCATTCGCATTCATATCGTGAGGAGACAGGAGTCACAATGAACGCGATACAGTGCCGAAATAAACATGACATAAACCACAGTTTTATTAATCTGTTCTATACCCGTCATACTTCAAATTGCAGGTGCGTTGGCTACGTTCACTCACCCGAATCACTTACTTGTGTAAGCTCATCGGGATGCCCTCGCTTGCCGCCTGCCTGAAACTCGAATTATTTAGGGTATACAGTAAAAGAAAATGGCATCAATAACGTGGCACACCATTTTATCGTTCCGCCAATGTTATCTTTCTGATTACGCTACATACGAGCCATACGTTATTTTTATAGCGTCGACATTTCGCTTGCGACCACATCGCGTATATCACATGGATGAAACTTTATTGTCACTTTCCCGTTGGTTACCGCCAGCGTCGGATTAGGAATTCGCTCTTTTTCGCCTTGCGGAGAACTGAATTTAAGCTTGATGCCCGGCGTGCGCAGCGCATCATCAGACAAACAGGCCAGCGCACGTTGATGCAGCGTTTCTGCCTCACCAGGCAGCACCAGTTCCACATGCTCCCATCCTTCATGCGGATAATGCTTTTTCCCCGGCCATGGTAGCTCGATACAGGTAATCTGCCAGGGGCCGACCGCAATGGCATTGTTCAGAATAAACAAGCAGATTGTGCGGCCATTGATCGGATTTTCAGACAGCAGACTGCCAGACTTTAGCAGCGCCGCTTTCCATGATTCAGCCGTCGTATTCTGATGACAGCGCAGCGAAATATGGTCCGCATGAAATGCGCCTAAATCCAGCCGTAGCACATCAGCCAATTCCTGTAACTCCTGCTCAAAACGCGCTAAATCCGTTATCAAATCATCGGGTAACATATCGGGTAACACTCCTCGCGGCATCTCACATTATCAATAACCATTTACATAGTGAGAATATCACACCCGTGACGCATCCTAATTAAATTCTATTTTTCTCCATGTACATTTATTTACACCTTCATTACGTGAAACGCATTAAATGCAAAGAAAAGGTAACGATGCTGTTTGATTAATAAACGGAAATGTTTTTTACCAAGTGTAAGTTGCGATACTTCTCGCAATCTATTCTGGGAGGAATCTTAAATAAAGCGGCCCCCATTGAACGCCGAAAAGAAAACGTATAAATTAAGAAAACAAATAATAACGCAGAGATATCACCATGGTTTTACTCATTATATCCATCGCACTTATCGCTATTGCGGCATATGCTATTTTTCGTCATTTTAAAACCAGAGACTCGCATAAAATTGGTGCAAATAGTCGGTCAAAAAAACGTTAAGATCGCGATTTGATTTATTTTTATTCTACCTAAAACTACTTTTTCTTTTTTGTCGTGTTCTCCTTATCTTTTTTTTATCTCGTTCCCTCTTCTTTAATCTCCCGCTGTCTGGGTGTTTTTTCACCTGAACATCCCGTTGCCTCGCCCCGTCTGCTGACGAGGAAAGGCAAATATGGTATAAGCAAGGCTTAATTTTTTATTTAAGGTAAACCGGTGAATATTCAGGCTCTTCTCTCCGAAAAAGTCAGCCAGGCGTTAACCGCCGCGGGCGCGCCAGCAGACAGCGAAGCTCAGATTCGTCAGTCGGCAAAAGCACAGTTTGGTGATTATCAGGCCAATGGCGTCATGGCCGTGGCAAAAAAACTGGGCATGCCGCCGCGACAATTGGCCGAAAAAGTCGTCCAACTTTTGGCGCTGGAGGGCATTGCGGAAAAAACAGAAATCGCAGGCCCGGGATTTATTAATATTTTTCTCGATAAGCAGTGGGTTGCGAGCCAGGTTGAAAACGCCCTGAATGCACCAAAACTGGGTTTAACCCCAGTTGAGCCTCAAACGATCGTAATTGACTACTCTGCCCCTAACGTCGCGAAGGAAATGCACGTCGGTCACCTGCGCTCAACCATCATTGGTGATGCATCGGCCCGTACGCTGGAGTTTTTAGGCCACAACGTGATTCGTGCGAACCACGTTGGCGACTGGGGTACGCAGTTCGGCATGCTGATCGCCTACCTTGAAAAAATGCAAAACGAAAGCGCCAGCGAGATGGATCTCTCCGATCTTGAAGCGTTCTATCGTGAAGCGAAGAAACACTACGATGAAGATGCCGATTTCGCCGAACGCGCGCGCGCTTACGTGGTGAAATTGCAGGGTGGTGATGAGTATTGCCGTCAGATGTGGCGCAAGCTCGTCGATATCACCATGACGCAGAACCAGATCAACTACGAACGCCTCAACGTCACACTGACCAAACAGGATGTTATGGGTGAAAGCCTGTATAACAGCATGCTGCCGGGCATCGTTGCCGACCTGAAAGCAAAAGGTCTGGCGGTTGAGAGCGAAGGCGCAACGGTTGTTTTCCTTGATGAATACAAAAACAAGGAAGGCGAACCGATGGGCGTCATCATCCAGAAAAAGGATGGCGGCTACCTCTACACCACAACAGATATCGCCTGCGCCAAATACCGTTATGAAACCCTGAACGCCGATCGCGTGCTTTACTACATCGATTCTCGTCAGCATCAGCATTTGATGCAGGCTTGGACTATCGTGCGTAAAGCTGGCTATGTGCCTGATTCTGTCAGCCTCGAACACCACATGTTCGGCATGATGCTGGGCAAAGACGGTAAGCCATTCAAAACGCGCGCAGGCGGAACGATCAAGCTGTCCGAACTATTGGATGAAGCCTACGATCGCGCCCTGAAGCTCATCGCAGAGAAAAATCCACAGATGGAAAGCGATGAGTTAACCGCGCTGGCGAAAGTGGTTTCTATCGGCGCGATCAAATACGCCGACCTGTCGAAGAGCCGCACGACGGACTACGTTTTTGACTGGGACAACATGCTGGCGTTTGAAGGCAACACCGCGCCTTACATGCAATACGCCTATACGCGCGTCGCGTCTATTTTCAAGCGTGCAGCTATACAAGAAGACAGCTTAACGCAGCCGATTACGCTGAGTGATGAGCGTGAATTTGCACTTGCTACGCGTCTGCTGCAATTTGAAGAAACCATCACTTCCGTCGCCCGCGAAGGCACACCGCATGTGATGTGTAGCTACCTGTACGATCTGGCGGGCCTGTTCTCCGGTTTCTACGAGCACTGTCCGATTCTCAATGCCGAAAGTGATGACGTTCGTCAAAGCCGTCTGAGATTGGCACTGCTGACTGCGAAAACGTTGAAGCAAGGTCTGGATACACTGGGCATCGAAACCGTCGAGAAGATGTAATTCTCCATCGACTGAAAACTTATTTATCTATCGATTGAAAGCAAAAACGCCATTGGTGACAAACCAATGGCGTTTTTTTATGACGAACATCCTTGTCCGTCACCCTGAGGGCCGTTGCTGTGCAACGTTGAAAAACGTTCCCTACGTTTTTTTATTCCGCAATGGCGTCGCGTTGTCACACGCTACGGCGGGCGAAATCCCGAGGACGGAATCCCAACAGCGCCAACGTGGCAAAATAGGAACCCGCCCCTGCGACCACGACCAGCAACAAGCGCAGAATACGCATTGTCATATTGCCGTCATCCCACGCGGGCATCCACCACAGCATGCCCAGTAAAACCAGCGACATCACAATAACGGCAGCAAGCAGGCGAACCAGAAAACTCCGCCACCCCGGCAGCGGCTGGAAAATATCCTGCTTACGCAGTTGCCAATACAGCAGTCCGGCATTCAGGCAGGAGGCTAGACCGATAGACAACGCCAGACCAGCATGTTGCAGCGGTCCGATAAAGATCAGGTTCATCACTTGCGTCAGGATCAGCGTGACTATCGCTATTTTGACCGGCGTCTTGATATCCTGCCGAGAATAAAAACCGGGCACGAGTACTTTGACAACAATCAGTCCCATCAGTCCGACCGAGTAGGCAATCAGCGCACGCTGGGTCATCAGCGCATCAAAGGCGCTAAATTTGCCGTACTGGAACAGCGATACGGTTAAGGGCTTAGCCAAAATGCCTAATGCCACGGCGCTCGGCAGCGCCAACAAGAAACACAGGCGGAGCCCCCAATCCATCAGACGGGAGTATTCGTCATGATTGCCACTGGCAAAACTCTTCGCCAGCGACGGGAGCAGGATCGTCCCTAACGCCACGCCCAATACGCCGGAAGGAAACTCCATCAGGCGGTCGGCGTAATACATCCATGACACCGCCCCTTCGCTGAGGAAGGAAGCAAAAATGGTGTTGATGATGAGCGAAATTTGGCTCACCGAGACGCCCAGAACCGCAGGCCCCATCAGCTTCATGACGCGCCAGACGCTCGGGTCACGCCACTTCAAACGCGGCAATACCAGCATGCCAATCTTTTTCAGATGCGGTAGCTGATAGCCGAGTTGCAGTAAACCGCCAACCAATACCGCCCAGGCCAGCGCCATCACCGGTGGATTAAAATACGGGGCGGCAAACAGCGAGAAACCAATCATGCTGACGTTAAGCAATGTCGGTGCAAACGCAGGCACCGAGAAACGGTTCCAGGTATTTAGCACCGAACCGACCATAGAGGTCAGCGAGATCAGCAGGATGTAGGGAAACGTGACTCTTAATAGATCCGAAGTGAGTTCAAAGCGCTCTGGCGTCGCGGCAAAACCGGGAGCGGTCACCATGATGACCCACGGTGCAGCGACCATCCCCGCCACGGTGACTAACGCCAGAATCAGCGTCAACATACCGGAAACATAGGCGAGGAAGGTTCGCGTAGCTTCGTCGCCCTGCTGACTTTTGTATTCGGCCAGAATCGGCACAAAAGCCTGTGAAAATGCGCCTTCCGCGAAAATTCGTCGGAGCAGGTTAGGCAGTTTAAACGCCACAAAGAAGGCGTCCGTCGCCATACCTGCACCAAAAATACGAGCGACGATCGCATCGCGCACAAACCCTAAAACGCGCGATAGCATGGTCATAGAACTGACGGCAGCCAGTGATTTAAGTAAATTCATCCGATTATTTTCTGAACGGTTCAGGACCGATTATTAACCCGTTGAGGGCATCCTGATTGCGAGGTGCGACTAGTCTACGCATTGCGCGTGTAATAGCTACCGAACATTGTCATAACCGTCGAACTTTTCAGCTTTTTCTCAGCAATTGTTCAATCATGCGCTGGGACAGCAATGCCTGGTTACCTGATGTTTCCGCTGGTTTCCGTTGCTCAATGGCTGTGATGAAATGCTGTACCGCACCGACAAATCCGCGTTGTTCTAGCGTGGTTTGCCAGGATGGTACGGCCGGGCGGACCGTTATTCCTTCGCGATCTTCACGCCATTCACGCATCTCATCGACCTGATATAGCCCACCATGCGTGACGGCCTGAACCCATTCCCGCTGGCTTCCCGCATGACGGTGCATGCTCGTCGTCACCTGACAGCCGCCGCTCTGGAAATGGTGCTCGGCATACAGCAATTGGCCGTCCGCATTCGTATGCAACACACCATCAATCAGTTGAGCATCGCCGCCCGCCAGCCAGAGTGCGGTATCCACCACGTGCAGATAATCGTCGAGCAGAGTAAAACGGACATCCTGCGGCCCCACGCCATTAATACGGTGTTTATCCATACGCAAAGAGGCCGGCTGATCCAGCCGCTGTTTTAGCTGCTGATAGCACGGTGCGAAACGGCGATTAAAGCCAACCATCAGAATTTTTTGTTGTTGCGCCGCCAATTCGACCAGCGCTTCCGCCTGCTCCAGCGTCTCTGCCAGCGGTTTATCCACATAGACATTGACACCCGCGTTAAGCAACTGGCTCACAACGGAAAAATGGCTGGCAGTACTGCTATGAACGAAGACCGCATCGCACTGTGCTGCCAGTTCATCCAGCGCCGAGAAACTCGTCATCCGATAGTGCTGACAAATTCGCTGCGTCTTTTGCCGATCGGGAGAAAACGCGCCGACCAGTTCCCAGCCCTCAGCCTGACTGAGAATAGGCAAATAGGCTTTCTGCGCGATAGATCCCAGCCCAACGACGCCGATACGGGGACGTCGGGCGGAGACACTCGGTTCTGAAATACTATTTTCTGAAATGCTATGTTCTGCAACACGTTCCGCAGACGTAAACTGGGGGGTCATGACGCATTTTCTCCCTGATACAGATTCATTGCGCTAACAGCACGGCAAGCTGACGTTTGAGTTCAGCAACCTCTTTTTCTAACGCCTCAACACGCTCGGCTAGCGGTGAATTGTCACTTGCGCTGTCCGCTTCGGGAGCAATAATCTCACTGACCTCGCCGCTGAAAAGATGCTGATAGCGGCTTTCTCGTTTCCCTGCTTCACGCGCCAACCGGACGACAAATGGCCCATCCTCACGCTGTTGCAACTGTTCAAGGGTAGACTCGGCTTCACCAACATCTGAAAATTCATACAATCGGGCCGCACGCGTACGCAACTCGCCCGGCGTCTGTGGGCCGCGCAGCAGAAGCGTCGTCACCAGTGCCACTTCCGCAGGTGAGAGTTTCAGGTCACCAAATTCAGAATTGCAAAAACGATGTTCATACTTCACCACTCGATTACCAAACCCGCTGAGCGTGCGCAGGAAATGCTTCTTCACGAGTAAATCCAGCGTTTGCTGAACCTCGCTGTCGCTCAGTTCCATCACGGGCTCTCGGTTGGTTTTTTGATTACAGGCCGTGGTGATGCCGTTTAACGACATCGGGTATTGATCCGGCGTAGTGATCTGCTTTTCCAGCATGCAACCAATCACGCGGGCTTCACGAGCATCCAATTGGTATTTCATCATTTTTCCTTAACGCGGAGACTTCCACTCGGCGTTGGTCAGCGCGGTTAATACATGATCCTGCCATTTGCCATCAATGAGCAGATAATTCTTCGCATAGCCTTCACGTTCAAACCCCAAACGCGCCAGTAAATTCCCACTACGCTGGTTATGCGGCATATAATTAGCCATGATGCGATGCATATGCTGCTGACGCTGCATATAACGTACAGCCGGTTGCAGCGCTTCATACATCAGCCCCTGCCCCTGCCATTTTTGGCCGAGTGAATAGCCCAGATAGCACGCGTGAAACGATCCCCGCAGTACGTTGCTGAAATTCGCCACGCCGTACACTTCGTTTTCATTCTGATCCAACAGGAGGAAGTAATAAGCGCTGCCCTGTTTATGCATATCGTTAATCACGCTCAGCCGCGCCTGCCAGCCTGATGGATAGCAATGGCTCGCGTCTCTTACGGGTTCCCACGGCTTAAGAAAATCACGGTTTTCAGAATAGTATTCGGCCAGACGCCATGCATCGCGTTCATGGGCCAGACGCACCACCAGCCTGTCAGTTGTCAATTGCACTCTTGCTGGCGTTGAACGGTAGCCAAACATTTTTCCCCCTGCCTCTCCATGTTATCGATAAGTAAAATTCATCGCCGCTGAAAAAGTAACTACTCTGTACAAGCAGAATATATCGGTATTTCCGATAATCCTTACTATAACCACATAAATTCAGAGACGTAAAATCCCCGTCGCCGAGTTATTGCGCAGTTGATTCAGTAAAGCCATTTTTTCTCGCCGAAATGCTACTCACATAACGTTAAATCGATAAAAAAATATTATCCAACAATAGGCTATACCAAAGTCGAATTAGAGTACAAAATAGTCACGTCTGTTATTTTCCTCTTTTCTTCGTTGTGGTGAAACATGCCTCTGATGTCGCAAGCTCGGAGCTTGGGTAAATATTTTTTATTACTCGATAATATGCTGGTGGTTTTGGGATTCTTCGTTGTCTTTCCCCTTATTTCCATTCGTTTTGTCGACGATCTCGGCTGGGCCGCATTATTAGTCGGTATCGCATTGGGATTGCGCCAGTTTATTCAGCAAGGGCTCGGTATTTTCGGCGGGGCCATTGCTGACCGTTTTGGTGCCAAACCGATGATTATTACCGGGATGCTGCTACGCGCCTCCGGTTTTGTGTTCATGGCAATTGCCGATGAACCTTGGCTGCTCTGGTTGTCTTGTGCGCTATCCGGTCTTGGCGGCACACTATTCGATCCGCCGCGTACCGCACTGGTCATCAAACTGGTTCGTCCGCAGGAGCGTGGGCGTTTTTACTCTCTGTTGATGATGCAGGACAGCGCTGGCGCCGTTATCGGTGCCCTCATCGGTAGCTGGTTGCTCCAGTATGATTTCGAGATCGTCTGCTGGGCGGGCGCGGTCATCTTTGTGCTTGCCGCTGCACTCAATGCCTGGCTACTGCCAGCCTATCGCATCTCGACGGTCAAGACGCCAATACTGGAAGGTCTGACACGTGTTATTCGCGACCGCCGTTTCCTGATGTATGTGTTAACGCTGACGGGCTACTACATGTTAGCCGTGCAGGTTCTGTTGATGTTGCCCATTATGGTCAACGAAATCTCCGGAACGCCATCTGCGGTGAAATGGATGTATGCCATTGAAGCGGGGCTGTCGCTAACGCTGTTGTACCCTATCGCCCGCTGGAGCGAGAAGCGCTTCCAGCTGGAACAACGCCTGATGGC
The DNA here is from genome assembly GCF_009931295.1 of Pectobacterium odoriferum. Lineage (NCBI taxonomy): Bacteria > Pseudomonadati > Pseudomonadota > Gammaproteobacteria > Enterobacterales > Pectobacteriaceae > Pectobacterium > Pectobacterium odoriferum. The sequence goes on from NZ_CP034938.1 coordinate 2,790,199, forward strand.
GGGGCTTTTCATTATGTCCGTCAGTATGTTCCCGATCGGGATGACAACAGAACTGCAAACCCTGCTGCTGCTGATCAGCCTGTTTTACGTAGGTTCGATTATTGCCGAACCTGCGCGTGAAACCTTGAGCGCTTCGCTGGCAGACTCCAGAGCCAGAGGCAGCTATATGGGTTTCAGTCGACTTGGGTTAGCGCTCGGTGGCGCGATTGGTTACAGCGGCGGCGGCTGGTTATTCGATACCGGACACGCGCTGAATCAACCGGAACTACCGTGGTTCATGCTAGGCACCATCGGGTTCCTGACGTTAGCCGCACTCTATTGGCAATTCAATCAACGCCGCATTGAGCCCGCCATGCTGGGTGGTCATTAATCTGAATTTTACCGGCGAGTTTGATCTCGTCGGTAAAGCCCTTCTATACTTTCCTAATACATTCAAACAATTGTTATCGTCGTGGGCCTTCTCGCATACTCGACTTATCTTGTTTGATAATGGGTTACACGCTGGGTCGCACAACGGCCTTTGTCTATACCTTGTTATATTAGGAGACGACGTATGAAGCTCTACATTTACGATCACTGTCCCTACTGCGTTAAAGCACGCATGATCTTCGGTCTGAAAAATCTCCCTATCGAACTGCAAATACTGGCGAATGATGACGCTGCGACGCCAGAGAGATTGATCGGCCAGAAAATGGTGCCCATTCTGCAAAAAGACGATGGCAGCTACATGCCAGAAAGCATGGACATCGTTCATTACATCGATAATTACGACCGCAAACCGCTGCTGACTGGTTCAACTAATCCGGCCATCGCCGCCTGGTTGCGTAAAGTCACCGAGTATACGCCGCGTCTAATTATCCCCCGCTTTGCTCAGGCAGCCTTTGAAGAATTTGCATCCGCTTCAGCCCGACACTATTTCGTCAATAAGAAGGAAGCCCAGCTAGGCAATTTCGCTGACCATCTGAGTCATTCACAGGGGCTGATTAAGAAATTGAACAACGACTTACAGGATCTGGATCCGCTGATTGTTCAGCCAAACGCCTGCAACGGCGTGCTATCAACGGACGATATCAACCTCTTCCCGCTGCTACGTTCGCTGTCCATCGTTGCGGGGGTTACCCCTCCTTCCCGCGTTGCGGACTATCGGGATAACATGGCGAAACAGACTCAGGTCACGCTACTCAGCAGTCTGGCAATCTAACCGTTTAGTTTCACTCCGCCGCTTCATTCTGAAGCGGCATCATCGGCCATTTCAGTGCTATCCTATTGTTTACCCTGCGCATCAGGCGCACGCTGCCCGTGCAGAATCGTGTTGATGGTTCACATACAGAGATCGTTCATGTGAATAGACTACCGTAGGAATGAATTGTGCGCGTAAATAGCATCAAGAGGTCAGAATAATGAAAAAATCAGGATGGATGGCAGCGGCCGCAGTGCTGCTTGCTTTTACACTCAGCGGCTGTAATAAACTCACGCAATACACGCTCAGTGAGCAGGAAGTGAATGAGTACCTGCAAAAACACAACGATTATCAGAAACAGTTGGGCGTGCCCGGCGTGGTGGATGCCCATATCGTGTTGACTGAGCTATCCAGCCAGATCGGTCGGGCAGAACCGGGGAAAGTTACCCTGACGGGCAATGCGAAGGTCGATATTTCGTCCCTGTTGGGCAATCAGGCTGCCGACATGAAGCTTACGCTGAAAGCACAGCCGGTATTTGATAAAACGCAGGGCGCGATTTACCTGAAAGACATGGAACTGGTTGATTACACCGTACAGCCAGAAAAAATGCAGACGGTAATGAAAACGCTAAGCCCGTATCTTAACCAATCGCTAAAAAGCTATTTTGACCAAAAGCCAGCTTACGTGCTGAATGCGGATAAGAGCACAACGGAGTCGATGGCGAAGAAGATGGCAAAAGGCATCGAAATCAAACCTGGCCAGATCGTCATCCTGTTTACTGACTAACGCTGACTCGCCGATAGCATACTCAATGTTTGCTATCGGCATCGTCGGTCTACCGTATTACGCTTCTGCTTCAGACTCGTCGTCGTCTTCTTCGCTTTCGCCCAGCTCATCCCGCATGGCTTCCAGCGCTTCGCGGCACACTATCGCCAGTGTGCGATAAAATGCAGTGGTGGCGTGGCTTTCCACCTTCCCGAGGAAACGATCGCTCCACGGTAAGAGATATTCATCAAACAGGGTAATCTGTGCCGCCGTTTCGTCTTCTTGTGCCTGATCTTCCAGCCATGATGCGGCAAGCAACAAGCTACCAAAATGCCCAACCACACCACCGTCATTTAACGGCATGCCGCGCTGTTGCAAAAAGGTACGAATTTCCGCGTCATCAGCATCACTTTCATAGGACGAACGCAGCGGTGACACTGAGCCATTGTCACTATCGAACAGCGCCTGATAATCTGCCGCCATTGCGGGCAAATCTAGACCCTTTTGCAAACGCTCCAACAACGCATCCTGCTCTAACGGCCAGTGTTGCGCCAGTTTCCCTTCCTTAATCAGCGTGAATAGCGGCGTCAGCAAAGGATCCTGCGGCTGGCGATAAAACAGTGTGCCCAATAGGCGGCACACAATAGAAAACTCGTTCATTCATAATCCTGTTTATTTTTAAGTGACATTGCTTTAAGTGACAACGTCACAAATCAGCAAGTTCAGCGATAGCCGGCATTCCACGCTGTTCGAGGAAATCCAACACGCGCCGAGGGCTTACGTTTAATATCCGATCCTGCGGGAAATTCACTTCCTGCAAAATGCGTTCGCAGTGGGTAAAGTCTCCCAGAGAAAAGGCAATATGGGAATCGGAACCTAAAGAAAGTAACCCACCCGCGTCACGCACGGCTTCCGCAATCGCCCGACAGTTTGGTTCACTGCCTTGGCGTGAATGCATAAAAGAAGAGTTATTCAGCTCCAATGCCACGTTGTATTTCGCCGCGGCTTCCGCAATCGCGCGGATATCGACGGGAAATTTCGGGTTGCCAGGGTGGCTAATGATATGCGCGTCGCCACGTGCCATGGTCGCTATCATTGCCGTAGTATGCGTGTCTTTATCCTGCGGTGGAAAAACCGGCTCATGGAAGCCCGCGATAATCACATCCACCTGATCCAACATGGGCCCGGTGCAGTCGATATCACCTTCAATGTTTTTAATATTCGCTTCGATACCGCGCAGGATACCGACGCCATCAACCAGACGCGGCCAAACGCGCATGTTCATGAAGTGCCAATAATGCGGCGCATCCGCCATATCCGGGCCATGATCGGTAATGGCAAACAGTCGGATATTCTTCTGCTGTGCTTCGACGATGTAATCATGCAGGGTACTGTAAGCATGTGTGCTGGCAACGGTGTGCATATGTAAATCGACGGGATACATAGGTTCTCCAGGGTCAACGTTTGCGAATCAGCATACCATTTTCAAGGATATTCCGCAGCCTGCAAACGAAACCACAACGTATGATTAACACAAATGAAACATAAACGTTTGCGCATGGCAGGGGAATGCGCCAGGGCAAGAACGAAAAACGGTGAGCAAAGCAACAAATTGCGTTAACTTTAGCTAATTGCGCGCCTTGAATGCAGAAGTTTGTTGACGCTGTTCGGCAATTTCCCTACATTAGCGCCGTCCGCTACTATGCGATACAGCGAGACCACGGTGAGGTGTCCGAGAGGCTGAAGGAGCACGCCTGGAAAGTGTGTATACGTGAAAACGTATCAAGGGTTCGAATCCCTTCCTCACCGCCATATAAAAGAAAACGCCCTTGACGCAAGTCAGGGGCGTTTTCTTTTATGGTGCTGGAGCGGACGAGAAGCATCGGCAGCGTTCGATTAATGCCTGAACCCCGCCGTTTTGTTCCTCTTACCTTGCACCCAGCGCCAGATAGTTGCCCGCAGATTCATCGACGCGGAACTGTTCAACGGTGCGTGATAGATCTTGTGCCTGTTCGCTCAGCGATCTTGCAGCAGCCAGCGCTTCTTCAACCAACGCCGCATTCTGTTCAGTACTCTGATCCATCTGCGAGATCGCGAGATTGACCTGCTCAATACCGGAACGCTGTTCTGCACTCGCGACGCTGATTTCGCCCATCATCGACGTTACGCGGTGTACGCTTTCAACCACTTCACTCATGGTATCACCAGCCTGCTTCACGAAATCCGTGCCCTCGCCCACCTTGGCAACGGAATCATCAATCAAACTTTTAATTTCTCTGGCTGCGGATGCCGAGCGCTGCGCCAACGTGCGCACTTCACTCGCGACCACGGCGAAACCACGCCCCTGCTCACCAGCACGTGCCGCTTCTACCGCGGCATTCAGCGCCAGAATATTCGTCTGAAAAGCGATGCTGTCAATAACGCCGATGATATCCACAATCTTACGCGATGATGTACTGATGGAGTCCATCGTCACCACGACCCGGCTGACAACATCCCCACCGCGCACCGCTACATCCGATGCCGACACCGCGAGTTCATTCGCATAGCGCGCATTATCCGCATTCTGTTTCACCGTTGCCGTCAGTTGTTCCATTGCCGCTGCCGTCTGCTCTAATGCGCTGGCCTGCGAATCGGTACGAGCAGACAAATCACCGTTACCCGATGCGATCTGCGTCGAAGCCGTGGCAATGGAGTTTGTGCTGCTGCGAACCTGATTAACCAGATGCGATAGGTTGTCGCGCATCGCGCGGATAGCGTAGAGAATACTGGTTTGATCGCCCGGCTTCGTTTCAACGTCAATGCGTAGATTGCCTTCTGCGATTTCACGCACGACATCCACCGCATATTGCGGCTCCCCGCCAAGTTGGCGCATCAGCGTACGCAACATATTCCATGCAAATGCGGAAATGATTAACAGCAGAATCAAACCTAAAGACAGCAGGATCAGTGCATTGTGCCAGAACGTCTGCTGAATATCGTCAATGTAATCACCGTAGCCAATCGTCCAGTCCCAAGGTTCGAATTTAATGACGGCATAAAGCTTCTCAACTTTATTCTGCTGCCCTGGACGCGTCCCTTCCGCGATCACCGTACCAATCGTATTACCTTGAAGCGAAGCACGGTAGCGTTCTCCGGCTTCTTTACCGCCATTCGCATCGACGATGCCAATACGCTTAGGATTCGGGTGCACATAGTTCACGTCATTGGTGTAGCCACGCACGAAGAAATAGCGATCGCCCTGATGGAAACTACCGATCGTCCGTTTGGCTTCTTTCTCTGCTTCATCACGCGACAGTTGGCCGCTTTTCTCCAGTTCATACGCTTTCTGTGCCGCAGAATGAGCCAGTTCAACCAGCGTAGAGAGCTGGCCGGTGCGTTCACTCATCATCGTGTTATAGAGTGTGTTCAGCGCCACCGCAGATAAAATTAGCATTCCTAACAAGGTCGTACCGCATAGCAGTGCAATTCTGGTTCGTAATTTCACTATATTCTTCTCTCTAATCTCTAACTGCTTTTCAGAAAATTCCGAGGAAAAAAATTACACTACATTGGCGCCTTGAGCCATACCATTCAGGTAGTAATGATAGATTTTTTAACAATAAATAATGAAAAAACACCTTATTCGCTCAGTTTAAAACCACAATCGAGCAATAACGACTAAGAAATTGGCGAAAAATGATCGAAATCGAAATAAATGCGTAAATGACGTTACAGAAGCAATAAAGCCCCAGTTTGTCATGCGAGGCTCATGTATTTGTCGTTCGCTTCCGTCAGTTGATCTCTGTGTCGATTGAACAGAGAGAGATGCAGAATCAAGGTATTTAGCCCCTAAAAAACAAAAGCCTCCGCAAAAGCGGAGGCGTTCCCTCTAATGACAAGGCGCGCTAAGCGGTAACAGCCCTGTCCTCCATGGCTTTTCGCCAGCCTCCCAACCAGTAAGACCGAGCATTAATTGATTGATAAGGACAAAATTCCTTTGGTCTACCGACAATACCTGCTTGATAACCACGTGAATGAGCCCGTTCCAGGCGATCGCGTTTCTGTCTCTTCATGCCTTATTTCCCTCATCATTTATCTGGTGGAAAGAAAACAATGATTACTTTATAAGCAACCACAGACTATCAATACCGATTCTATCGCCAAAGGTCAAGGCGCAAAATTCACGCCAGTGTCATATTTGTGATCCAAAATAGGAATTTTCCCCGCTAAAAAAGCGGGGAAACCTAACTCATTGAAAAAAAATGAAAACCTCTAAAAACGCAATGCAATCATAGCATTACATCTTTAGAGGCCTGCTTTTTTAGAACATTGATTGTGTCAAACAGCGATCGAATAAGATTGAGCACCTGTAGCCGTTATTTCAGCGTACCAGCCTGCTGAGCAATCGACTGGGAAACCTGCTGCCAGCCTTGCGCCAGCGTTCTTACCAGCGCGTCATAACCATCTTCCGTTTGTGGCAGTACCACGCTAAAGGGGCGTTTAGTCACTTTTCCCTGATAGGTCAGCATCCATTCACCACGGACGATAACATTGCCATCATAGCGGCCGTGAAAACCCGTGACAGCCACGTTCAGCACAGCCTGTTCGCTTCCCTGTGGCTGCGTGGTCACGACCCAACTGGGCAGTTTATTCCCCAGATTAGCCACCAGCGCCTGCTGTAATTGCTGATCCAACGGACTGGCCCACAGGTTATTACTGGCAATGACATACTGCACATCGTTAGTCTGATAAACCAAGCCAGCATTGACGAGGTAATCCGCCACGCTGACATGTTCAACCCATAGCGGATGCCCCTGTGTCGCCGCAGCCTGCGTCGTATTGGTATCCGCGATTGTCGGTAGTTGATAGTACGTTTTCTGGATATTGCTGCTGCACGCGCTCAATACCAGCGCCAGAACCAGTGTCCATGCTTTCATCATTATTTTGCCCTCTTCGGCTGAGGATCCTGACTACCCGACGCCTCAAACACCAACGCATTACTTTTCTCGTTCAGGGTGCGCAGCACAGGCTGTAGCTCCCGCAGCACCTGATCCAAGCGCTGCATATCCGCCACCATCTTGTTGTACGCCGGCGAGCCAGGCTGGAAGCCTTTCATGCTGCGATTCAACTCAAGCAAGGTTTTTTGCATATCTTCCGGCAGATCCTGCATCGCTTTGCTGGATGTCAACTTGTTCAGCGTCGCCAGCGTTTTTTGCATTTCGCGCAGCGTTGCCTGACTTTCCGTCAGCGTCTTCGTTGCTTCATTGACCATCGGATTCAGCGGCAGGTTATTCACCTTATCCAACACCGCCATCAGCTTCTGCTGAATTTGTGACAGGCCACCGTCAATCGTAGGCAGAACCGGGTAACCATCCAGAACGAACAGTTGTTTATCCACTTTCTCTTTTGGATAAAAATCGAGATCGATATAGAGCGCTCCCGTCAGGAGGTTAGCCGACTTCATCGACGCACGCAGCCCCATCGGCTGGGCTTGCTTCAGATGCTGTTCAAAGTCGAACGAGCCACCAATCTTCTTCTCGAACCGATCGGGTTCAATACGGATCAGCACCGGAATGCGATAGTCATCACCCAGTTCCTGTTCCATATTGCGCGGGAAAAACGGTGCTTCAGCAACCGTTCCTAATCGAATGCCGCGGAACTCAACCGGTGCCCCCGCCTGTAAACCACGGATCGATTCGCTGAAGAACAGCAGGTACTCTTTATATTCGGTGTATAGCGAGTCCTGAATGCTGCGCTGGCTATCAAAGAGTCGATACTGCGCCATTGTCTTGGCTGCATCGCCCAGCTCCCACCCAGCGGGAACATCAAAGCTGACGCCACCGCTGAACAGCGTGGTCAGCGAGCCCATTTCGACACGCATGCCCTGTGCCGACATATCGAACGCAACGCCGCTGTCTTTCCAGAAACGGACATTGGTCGTGACCAGACCGTCATACGGCGCGGAGATAAACAGCTGATAGCGCATCTTGCGTGCTTTCGGATCAAACTCACTGGTCTCCACCGACCCCACTCGATAGCCGCGGAACAGAACGGGATCGCCCGCGTTCAACTGCCCAGATTGCTCACTGTCGAGTATCACCCTGATGCCTTCCGCATCCGGCGAGGCCAGCGGCGGCGCATCCAGCAGAGTAAACTCGCTTTTATCATTTTTACTGGCTCCGGGCTGCAGCTCAATGTAAGCACCGGATAAGAGCGTCCCCAGACCGGAAACCCCTTCCCGACCAATTTGCGGCTTCACCACCCAGAAAGCGGAATCCTGCTTTAGCAGCTTATCCATACCGTCATGTAGACGCGCTTTAATCTCCACCCGATGGAGATCGTCACTCAGCACGACACTTTCTACGATCCCAACGTCCACGCTACGGCTTTTGATAGTGGTTTTTCCCGCTTCAATGCCTTCGGCGTTGCTGGTAATCAGCGTAATTTGCGGCCCCTGATGGCTGAAATGGTAAAACAGTATCCAGGCACCGATCAGTACCGTGACAATCGGCACAATCCAGACCGGTGACCAGCGTTTAATCGTTTCTACATCCGCAATGGCATGGTTATTTTTCGCCAACGGCAGGCTCCTTATGAAGAACATCATCGCGACGATCCCACAACAAGCGGGGATCAAACATCATCGCGGCAAACATGGTCAGAATCACCACGGCCGCGAACAACACCGCCCCAATGGCGGGATAAATACTCATCAGGCGACCGATGCGCACCATCGCAGACAAGACGGCAATAACGAACACATCAATCATCGACCAGCGTCCAACAAACTCAACCATCTCATAGATGACATGCATCCGCTCACTATCTTCCGTTTTTTTGGTTTTGCCATTGGCTTGCCAGCAAAGCCAGCCTAGCGCCAGCATTTTTAACGATGGTACCATGACGCTGGCGACAAAAATCACCATCGCAACGGGGTAAGATCCCATCCCCCACAGCAGGACGACACCCGACATGATCGTCGACCCCATGCGATCGCCGAAGGCTTCGGTCACCATGATCGGCATCAGATTCGAGGGGATATAGAGCATTATGGAAGTAATCAGCAGGGCTAACGTCCATTGCAGACTGTGCTTCTTGCGGGCATGTCCGCGTGAGTGGCAGCGCGGACAGATTAACTGGTTGGCTGGCAGAATGGCGGTACAGCATGGGCATGAGCGCAGCCCCTGCGATAGCCCGCTTTGCCCCAGAACCGGTGGCGCAAGCAGCGCGGGTGGCGGCACGATGTCATTCCACAGCCAGCGGCGGTCGAGACTTTGGAAAGCCAGCAGTTGCAACAGACAGAACAGGACAAAAGGCATAAAACTGGTGCCGATGCCGATGTCACCATAGGCCATCAGTTTGACAAAGCTGACCAGCACGCCAGCCAGAAAAATCTCCGCCATGCCCCAACTTTTTAGATGAAACAGCATCTTGCCCAGGCTTTTTTTCAACGCCAGCGGCAACGAGGCGTGCAGACAAAGCAGAATGAGGGTCGCCATACTGAAAGCTGGGACCAGTTGGACAAAAAGCATAAACAACGTCGCGACGCTGACGTAGTTTTCCGCCACCATCACTTTAGGTATTTGTATCAGGGTAATTTCGCTGGTGATACCCGCCACGCGCATAGAAACGAAGGGGAAGAGATTTGCCAGCAATAGCATGAACAGTGCACTCACCGCGTAGCCAACAGGCCGTTTACGTGGTTCCGTTTGGCGGCTGGTTAGTGCGGTTTTACAACGTGGGCAGGTCGCTTTCTGGCCGTGTAACAGCTCAGGTAACTCCACCAGCAGGTCGCACTGCGGGCAAAGCATATAGTCATCATGGCGATGCTCATGTTTAAGATTACAGTCATGCCGATCGTGATGGGAACACACACGTCCTCTCCTTCAAAATTCGTCAGCTTCTGACTGAAAACCCCATCAATACGGGATATTACCCCCATATTGATGGCGTCATACAACCACGTGAATTAGCCGTTTTTCTGTGCTTCCAGCTCTTCCCAGCGGGCAAAGCAGGTTTCCAGCGCGCTTTCCGCTTCCGCCAGAGCACTTAAGACCTGCTGCGTTTCTTCACGTGGGCGGCTAAAGAAACCAGCATCATTCATTTGTACCTGCAGCGACGCAATTTCCTGCTCCAGTTGCTCAAGGCGCTGTGGCAACTGCTCTAATTCGCGCTGCTGGTTATAACTCAATTTCCCCGCGCTTCGTTTAGCGGACGGGGCGGTGCTCGTTGCAGCCGTTGTCGTGGTGACTGCCGGAGCGGCTGTCGTTCGCAGTGGCGTTGCCGTGGCACGCTGCTGTTGCGCATCGTAATACCCGCCGACGAAGCGAGAAATCTTGCCCTCACCTTCAAAGATCCAGCATTCGGTCACTGAATTATCAACGAACTGACGATCGTGGCTGACTAGCAGAACGGTTCCCTGATAGCTTTCAATTAACTCTTCCAGCAACTCCAGCGTTTCCACGTCGAGATCGTTGGTCGGTTCATCGAGAATCAACAGGTTACTGGGCTTGAGGAACAAACGCGCCAGCAGTAGGCGGTTACGCTCCCCACCCGACAGCGCTTTTACTGGCGTCATGGCGCGTTTCGGATGGAACAGGAAGTCCTGCAAATAGCCCAGCACATGACGTGAACGGCCGTTTACCATCACTTCCTGCTTGCCTTCTGCCAGGTTGTCCATCACCGTACGTTCTGGATCGAGTTCAGCACGGTGCTGATCGAAATAGGCAACTTCCAGCTTCGTGCCACAGTGCACGCGTCCGCTGACCGGTTCTAACCCACCGAGCATTAATTTTAGCAGCGTGGTTTTACCGCAGCCATTCGGCCCTACTAACGCAATCTTATCACCACGCTGTACCTGAGCGGAGAAATTGCACGTTAGCACTTTCTTTTCACCCAGAGACCCCTGATCAACATGATAGTTCACGTCTTCCAGCTCAAACACAATCTTGCCGGAGCGGGCGGCTTCTTCAACCTGCATTTTCGCCGAGCCCATCACTTCACGGCGCTCCGCACGTTCCTGACGCATGGCCTTCAGCGCCCGCACGCGGCCTTCGTTACGGGTACGACGAGCCTTGATGCCCTGACGGATCCATACTTCTTCCTGTGCCAGTTTGCGATCGAATTCCGCATTTTGCAGATCTTCCACCCGCAGCGCTTCTTCTTTCCCTTCCAGATACTTATCGTAGTTACCCGGCCAGGAAACCAGCTTGCCGCGGTCAAGATCGACAATGCGGGTTGCCATGTTACGAATAAAAGAACGATCATGGGAGATAAAGATGATGCTGCCCTGGAACGTTTTCAGGAAGGTTTCCAGCCAGTCAATCGTTTCAATATCCAGATGGTTGGTTGGTTCATCCAACAACAGCACACGCGGTGAACTCACCAGCGCTCTGCCGAGTGCGGCTTTACGCAGCCAGCCACCGGAAAGTGAAGCCAGCGGTGCATCGGCTGCAAGCCCAAGCTGTTCCAGCACTTCGTGAATGCGGCTTTCCAGTTGCCACAGCCCCTGATGTTCCAGAACGTCCTGCAACTTAGCCAGTTGATTCAGGTTCCTTTCGCTCGGGTCGCTTTCTACCAGACGCAGCATGGCGTGATAGTTTTTCAGGTGATCCGCCTGCGCGGCGACCCCTTCAGCAACAAAATCAAAGACGCTACCGGCAACATCACGCGGGGGATCCTGTTGCAGGCGCGCGACAATCAGATCCTGTTCATAAGTGATACGACCATCATCCAGCGGGATTTCTTTGGCCAGAATTTTCAGCAGGGTCGATTTGCCCGCACCGTTGCGGCCAACCAGACACACGCGTTCATTTTCTTCGATATGAAGTTCGGTGTTATCCAACAGCGGCGCGTCGCTGAACGACAGCCACGCACCTGAAACACTGATTAAAGACATCGGTTACTTTTCCTCACCGGCATGCGTCAGCAGCCAGCAGTTATGAATTTGACGATTACGGGCAAAATCCTGCGATTGGGTCTGCGCGGTAATTTCTTTGGCGTTCAGCCCCAGCGCGGTCAGGCCAGCAATATCCATCTGGAAGCCGCGTTTATTATTCGAGAACATGATGGTGCCGCCACGGCGTAACAGGCGTTTGAGATCTTTCATCAGCGCCAAATGATCGCGCTGGACATCAAACGACTCTTCCATCCGTTTTGAGTTAGAGAAAGTCGGCGGGTCAATGAAGATCACATCAAATTGCTCGTTCCCGTTATGTAACCATGACAGGCAATCTGCTTGGATCAGACGGTGCTGACGCCCGGTCAGACCATTCACCCGCAGGTTTTTCTCTGCCCATTCCAGATAGGTGCGTGACATATCGACGGTGGTCGTTGAACGTGCGCCGCCTAATCCAGCGTGCACACTCGCTGTGCCGGTGTAGGCAAACAGGTTGAGAAAATCTTTGCCGCGGCTCATCTCACCCAGCATTTTACGGGCGATGCGGTGGTCGAGGAATAGACCAGTATCGAGGTAGTCGGTCAGGTTGACCCACAGCTTGGCGCCAAACTCTTCCATCAGGAGGAAGTCACCCTTCTGCGCCAGTTTCTCATACTGGTTTTTACCTTTCTGACGTTCGCGCGTTTTCAGCACCAGACGGTTCGACGGTAATTCCAGTACGCTCAACGTCGCGTTGATCACATCAAACAGGCGCTGACGCGCCTTTTGCGCATCAATGGTTTTTGGCGGCGCATACTCTTGTACGACAACCCAACTGCCGTAGCGGTCAACCGCCACATTATATTCAGGCAGATCGGCATCATAGATGCGATAGCACTCAATCCCCTGCTGCTTCGCCCATTTTTCCAGCTTGCGCAGGTTCTTGCGCAGACGGTTGGCAAAGTCTTCTGCGATTTGACCCGCAGATTCACCCTGCGTTTCCGCCAGTTGATAATTTTTCTGTACGCAGTCCAGCGGGCCGTTTTTCGCCTTGAATTGGCGCTCGGCACGCAGTTGCAGACAGCTCAGCAGCTCCGGCGATGCGCTGAACAGCGAGAGCTGCCAGCCACCAAAGTCGCTTTTCATCTTACGACCCAGCATATTATGCAGGGCGATCAACGCGGGTTCACTTTCCAGACGCTCACCGTAAGGCGGGTTGCTGACAACCGTACCTTTCGGGCCTTCCGGCAGTGGATTTTTTAGCTGTGCGGCATCCCTCACGTCAAAAGAAATCAGTTCGGCAACGCCTGCGCGACGCGCATTAGCTTTGGCGATCTCGATCACTCGACGATCGTTATCCGATCCGAAGAAGCGCGACGTTGTCGCCTGCAAACCCTGACGAGCACGCACCTGAGCTTCTGCGGTCACCTCGCGCCACAGTTCGGCATCATGCTTTAACCAGGCGTTAAATCCCCAGTGCGTACGATGCAAACCGGGCGCGCGATCGGATGCAATCATGGCCGCTTCGATCAGCAAGGTACCGGAACCACACATCGGATCGACCAGCGGCGTGCCGCTCTGCCAGCCGGAGCGCAGCACAATCGCCACCGCCAAGTTCTCTTTTAGCGGCGCCAGTCCGGCCAGATCGCGGTAACCACGCTGATGTAAGCCATCACCGCTTAAATCCAGCGAAACGCTGGCCATATCACGCTGTAAAAAGACGTTAACGCGAATATCCGGCTGCTGTTTCGCTACGTCTGGACGCTGTCCGGTTTTGCGCGTGAAGCTATCCACAATCGCATCTTTGACTTTTAACGCACCGTACTGGCTGTTGCGGATATCTTCATTGGTACCGGTAAAATGCACGGCAAAGGTTTTATCGATGCTGAAGATCGTTGACCAGTCAATTGCCTGCACGCCCAGATACAAATCCAGATCGCTGTGTACCTTGAATTCATTCAGCGGCAGCAGAATGCGCGATGCCAGACGGCTCCACAGCAGGCTCTGGTACAGCAGGCGATTGTCACCCTCAAAATGGACACCGCCCTGCACAACCGCACAGGACTGCGCACCCAATGATTCGAGTTCGCTTTTTAATAACTCTTCCAATCCCCGCGCCGTACTGGCAAACAAAGCATTCATGTCGTCACTATCACCAAAAAATAGATTCATAAAAGAAATTGAGGCGCATTATAGCTAATCCGAGACGCTTGTCATAAAGTTGCCGTTTTACTTTGGCAAGGAACAGGTCAGTGATTGGCGTAACGCGGCTTTATATTCATCCGGTAAAATCGATGCGGGGGCTGCAACTGTCCCACGCAATGGCGTCTGTCAGCGGTTTGGCGAACGATCGTGCCTTCATGATTACCGAGCCTGATGGCACATTTATTACTGCCCGCCAGTATCCGCAGATGGTGTTATTTACCCCCGCCTTGTTACCCGATGGACTGTTTATTGCCGCGCCGGATGGTCAAACGGCCACAATTCGTTTTGCCGACTTCACCGAGTCACCTCAGCCAACAGAAGTCTGGGGGACGCACTTCACTGCACTCGTCGCCCCCGATGCTATCAATGTCTGGTTAAGCCACTATTTTCAGCGCACCGTCCAGCTTCGTTGGGTGGGCAATGAGCCATCGCGTCGAGTGAAGCATTATCCAGACGTTCCTCTAGCATTTGCCGATGGCTATCCGTTTCTGTTAATTAATGATGCCTCATTTCAGGCGCTACGCCAGCGCTGTTCCGCCGGCATTAAAATCGAACAATTCCGTCCCAATTTGGTCGTGACGGGCGCGGAAGCCTTTGCCGAAGACAGTTGGAAGACCATTCGGATTGGCGAGGTTATTTTTGACGTCGTCAAACCCTGTAGCCGCTGCATTTTCACCACCGTCAGCATCGAACGTGGCCGTAAGCACCCGTCAGGAGAACCGCTGGCAACGCTGCAATCGTTCCGTACTGCCGAGAACGGCGACGTTGATTTTGGGCAAAATCTGGTCGCCAGAAATACGGGCATCATTCGCGTGGGCGACACATTGGAAGTCTTAGCGACCAAACCCCCGCGTCCTTATGGCTCCGGCCAGGTAGTCGAAAGCCTTGTCGTTCCCGAAAAAAGCGAACAGGCCGTCACCATCCACTATCAGGGACAATCGTTACAAGGAAACAATCAGCAGATTTTACTGGCACAGTTGGAGCAACAGGGTATTCGAATCCCCTATTCTTGTCGGGCAGGACTGTGCGGTTGCTGTAAATTGACGCTGGTCAGCGGAGAAGTTTCCGCACTGAAGCAAAGTGCCATAAGGGAAAACGGCGAAATTCTTAGCTGTAGCTGTATTCCGCAGAGTGACGTTCATTTGCAATAGCCAAAGAAAAAATAGCGTACATGCAGTTTGAAGTATGACAAAGTGGTTTAGACGACCTTGGCATACTCAAATGCCGACGTGCCTTCACCCAACGCGGTTTCCCACTCAGCTCTATTCTGAACGACGGCAGGCATTAGCCTGTCGTGCATGATTTTTATGGCGTCGCCCAGCCCCATAGTCTTTCCACTTAATGATAGCTGTTCTTGCGCCAGCAGACAGAGACAGGCTTTGTCCCCTGCTTCCGCCACCAGGAAACAGGCCGTTTCATGGGTTTCAGTGAGCTGTACCTGTACAACATCACCCGCCTGCGGCGAATACGTTACGGCATCCGGCTGTTGGATGAAGTGCCAGCTTTTTGGCATAAGCGGTTTTAAGAATCGGCTTGCGACCAGCGCATTCAAAACCAATTCGCCTTGAAGGTCACGGTGCAGTGCCGCTTTCTGACATTTGTCGTTATAGGTAAAAAATAGCGCAGCATCGTCAACACAGAATGCGCATTCATTAAATGCATCCGGCGTTAGCATTTTAGATGGAAAACGAGAACGGAATAACATGCCGTTAGCCAAATCCAACATCAGGCGATCGTGTTCGGTATCAAAATACCAGCGCCAGTTATCGTCAGGTTTTAACTTCATATTATTTACCCTTCGCCTTCACAGTAGAAATATCAGAAATGGCTGATTGTGTTTTCTCACATTGCAATAATCGTTCATCGTCATAAACGTTGCGGTAAGACGATCAGACATCGGTTGATAGATTATTTACGCAAACGGATAAAATATAGACTAGCTGGGGGGATAAATAAACCCCCAGCTAAAAATGAAAGGCATTTCGGATTAAATATGTGTAACGATATCTTTAATCAGGCGAGGGCCGTGGAAAATAAAGCCTGAATATATCTGTACCAGCGACGCGCCAGCCGCCATTTTTTCGCGGGCGGCAACCAAAGAATCAATTCCGCCAACGCCAATAATTGGCAAACGTCCCGCTAATTCCTGTGACAAACGGCGGATAATTTCCGTGCTGCTTGTCTGCAACGGACGTCCACTTAATCCTCCGGTTTGCCCGCAGTGGTTTAATCCCTGAATCAGTTTTCTGTCGAGCGTTGTATTGGTGGCAATCACACCGTCGATGTTATGGCGAACCAGACTATCGGCAATTTGGATCAATTCTTCTTCAGAAAGATCCGGCGCGATCTTCACCGCCACGGGAACATATTTCTGATGCTTGTCTTTTAATTCCGTCTGCTTGTTTTTTATCGCCAGTAAAAGATCGTCCAGCGCTTCACCATATTGCAGACTGCGTAATCCCGGCGTATTGGGTGACGAAATGTTGATCGCGATATAGCCTGCATGAGGATAAACCTTATCCATGCAGATCAAATAGTCGTCTTTACCTTGCTCAACCGGCGTATCTTTATTCTTGCCGATGTTGATCCCTAATACACCGCCAAAGCGTGTTTTCTTTACATTCTCGACCAGATAATCCACGCCTTTATTATTGAAACCCATTCGGTTGATCAATCCTTCCGCTTCCACTACGCGAAATAATCTCGGTTTGTCATTACCGGATTGTGGACGCGGCGTCACCGTCCCCACTTCAATAAAACCAAATCCCATTGCGCCTAACGCATCGATACATTCGCCGTCTTTATCTAATCCCGCCGCTAGACCAAGTGGGTTTTTAAAAGATAACCCCATGCAGGTAACCGGTTTAGTAGGAACAGATTGGCGGACGAGAAATTCAAAAGGCGTGTTGGTAATACGGCGTAATTGTTGGAAGGTCAGCTCATGTGCACGCTCTGGATCGAGCTGAAACAGGGCTTTTTTGATAACGGGATAGAACATATTGTCTCCTGAGATCCCTATCGCAAAGGTATCTTGCCTACGCTGGAAGTAAGCAATAGTGGATTACGGTTTAACTCACGGTCGGTGATGGTAGTGCCATCTCTGCGGAAAGTAAAACGTTTGCGGAATGTAAGAAATTAGCGCGAGGGAGGATGTCACACGCGGCAAGCTACCGCGTGTGACAGAAGAATGACTGTGGCAGGATTAGTCTTGCAGTGCCTTGCTGATCTTCTCGAACAGATCGCCAGACAGATTTTCCAATGTCTTCAGCTGCTCCAGCGCCTGACGCATTTGCGACTGGCGTTTAGCATCATAGCGTTTCAAGCGGATCAACGGTTCGATCACTCGTGCCGCGACCTGCGGATTGCGGGTATTCAGATCGGTCAGAATCTCCGTCAGGAAGCGATAGCCGCTCCCGTCTTCAGCATGGAACGCCGACGGATTTGACGCGGCAAATGCCCCCACCAGCGAACGCAGGCGATTAGGGTTGTTCAGGCTGAATGATCGGTGTTGCAGCAGCTCACGTACGCGGGTCAGCACATCGGCAGCCGGGCTGGTGGCTTGCAGCACAAACCATTTATCCATGACCAAACCATCCTGATGCCAGCGGTTATCAAACTGCGTCAGCAGCTCATCACGCACGGGCAGTTGAGCCTCGACCGCCGCCGACAGCGCCGCCAGAGAATCCGTCATGTTATCCGCCTGACGGAACTGCGCCTGCACCAGTTTATCCGCCTGATCCGCATCGCTGAATGCCAAATAATGCAGGCAGACGTTGCGCAGCGCGCGTTTGCCCATATCCGCATGTTCGATACGATATTGCGGCGCGTGATTCGCGTGGTATACCGCCAGCCACTCATCCGCCATCTCTTTTGCCATCGTACGCGTCATGCTTTCACGTACAGCAGCAATAGCCGTAGGATCGATGATATCAAATAGCTCAGCAATCTCATTTTCGCTCGGCAATGTCAGAATCTGAGAAGCCAGCATCGGATCCAGTTTTTCATCCAGCAACACGCCACGGAAAGCATCGATAACATGCATCGGTACAGAAAGCGGTTGTTTCTGCTGATAACGAGAAACGTTCAGACGGATATAGTTAGCCAGCAGGCTCTGTGCCGCATCCCAGCGTGAGAAGGCATTGCTCGCGTGGCGCATCAGGAACGTCAGCTGTTCATCGCTCCATGCATAGTTCAGTTTTACCGGCGCAGAGAACTCACGTAATAAAGAAGGAATCGGGCGGCAAGGCACCTGATCGAAAATGAACGTCTGTTCAGATTCGGTCACATTAAGCACCGACGCCAGCAGTTGACCGTCTTTCTGTAGCGGAATGACCTGCCCTTGTGGGTCGTACAGTTCGATATCCAACGGAATATGCAGCGGCAACTTTGGCTGTTTGTCGGCACCGATCGGCGTCTTTTGGCTCACGCTTAGCAGATATTGTTGCGTCTGCGGATCGTAATCATCACGTACGGTCAGCACCGGCGTGCCTGACTGGCTATACCAGCGGCGGAACTGTGTGAGATCGACACCGGAGGCATTTTCCATCGCCAGCACGAAATCATCACAGGTCGCCGCGCTGCCGTCGTGACGCTCAAAATACAGACGAATACCGGCTTGGAATTTTTCCTCACCTAATAAGGTGTGCATCATGCGGATCACTTCCGATCCCTTTTCATAGACCGTCAACGTGTAGAAGTTATTCATCTCGATCACCTGATCGGGACGAATCGGATGCGACATCGGGCTGGCATCTTCAGCAAACTGCGCACCGCGCATCACACGCACGTTATCAATACGATTCACCGGACGCGAACCCAGATCGGAGCTGAACTCCTGATCGCGGAACACCGTCAGCCCTTCTTTCAGGCTAAGCTGGAACCAGTCGCGACAGGTGACGCGGTTGCCCGTCCAGTTGTGGAAATATTCATGGCCGATCACCGCTTCAATATTCAGATAGTCTTTATCCGTCGCGGTTTCTGCCTTGGCCAGCACGTATTTAGAGTTGAATACGTTCAGCCCTTTGTTTTCCATCGCCCCCATGTTGAAGAAATCAACGGCGACGATCATATAGATGTCGAGGTCGTATTCCAGACCGAAACGCTCTTCGTCCCACTTCATCGAATTCTTCAGCGAGGTCATCGCCCAGCCAGCACGATCGAGGTTGCCACGGTCAACGTACAGCTCCAACGCCACATCGCGACCAGAACGTGTCGTGAAGCGATCCTGAAGCACATCAAAATCGCCGGCAACAAGCGCAAACAGATAAGCCGGTTTCGGGAACGGATCCTGCCATTCAATCCAGTGGCGGCCGCCTTCCAGCTCTCCTTGTGCGATACGATTACCGTTCGAGAGTAAATAAGGATAGCGAGCTTTATCCGCTGTGATGCGCGTCGTGAATTTCGCCAGCACATCCGGTCGGTCGAGATAATAGGTAATGTGGCGGAATCCTTCGGCCTCACACTGTGTACAGAGCGCGTCGCCAGAGAGGTATAGCCCTTCCAGTGCGCTATTGGCGGCAGGATTGATTTCCGTTTCGATGCTGAGCGTGAAACGCGCGGGTAATTGCGTCAGAGTCAGGCCATCGTCCTGCTGCTGGTAATGTGTCCACGGCTGGCCATCAACGCTCAGGCTAACCAGCTTCAGCCCTTCTCCATTCAGCTTCAACGGCGCGCCAGCGTCCCCCTGTAACACCACCTGACTA
Source organism: Pectobacterium odoriferum (assembly GCF_009931295.1). Lineage (NCBI taxonomy): Bacteria > Pseudomonadati > Pseudomonadota > Gammaproteobacteria > Enterobacterales > Pectobacteriaceae > Pectobacterium > Pectobacterium odoriferum. The sequence continues at coordinate 2,809,911 of NZ_CP034938.1, forward strand.
ACGGCTTTTACGTGAGTTTTTTCAGCATGGAGATCGAAATCCAGTGCAATGTCGGTAATGGTGTAATCCGGTGCACGGTAGTCATGGCGATATTTTATTTGCGGCTGTTGATTCATATAAAGTTTCCACCTCGTCATAAGCATCAAAGATCAAGTCTAAGCCTGTTATCTTAATGTTACCACGACAAAGTAATGAGGATAATCGTCGTACCGCGGTTCATTCCCGCACGTCTCGCTATGTTGTCGTAATGTAATAAACGGATAATCAAGGTATACTGACCGGACATTGCTAATTGTCCCGATGGTGGATAGGCATCTTACAAGGATGCTGTAACGCATTATGACTTTGCACACTTCCCCGATTCTGCACTCATTGCTGGATACCGACGCCTACAAGCTGCACATGCAACAGGCGGTGTATCATCACTATTATGATGTCGACGTTGCGGCTGAATTTCGCTGTCGCGGTGATGAGTTATTAGGCGTTTACGCTGATGAGATAGCCCATCAGGTCGATCTGATGCGTTTCTTGTCATTGAGTGACGACGAGTTCACCTATCTTTCTTCTCTGCCGTTCTTTAAACAGGACTATCTCCACTGGCTGCGGGACTTTCGTTTCAATCCGCAGCAGGTGTCGATCAAGAATCATGCTGGCAAACTGGATATCCGCATCACCGGGCCGTGGCGTGAGGTGATTTTGTGGGAAGTTCCCTTGCTGGCCGTGATCAGTGAAGTTGTGCATCGGGATCGTTCGCCCGACGTCACGACGGAGCAGGCGCTCGCCCAACTGTCTGCCTCACTGGAGAGCTTCCGCCAGAACAGCGCGGATGTGGATCTCAGCCAATTCAAGCTAATGGATTTCGGCACGCGCCGGCGTTTCTCGCGTGATATCCAGCAGACTATTGTTACGACGCTGCGAGCCGATTTCCCTTTCCTCATCGGCACCAGCAATTACGATCTGGCGCGCCGTTTGGATATCACGCCTGTCGGTACGCAGGCGCACGAGTGGTTTCAGGCCCATCAGCAGATTAGTCCGACGCTGGCAAACAGCCAGCGTGCCGCACTGCAAATGTGGCTACGCGAATATCCCACTCATTTGGGCATTGCGTTGACCGATTGCATCACTATGGATGCCTTCCTGCGCGATTTCGATTTGTCGTTCGCCGAATCCTATCAGGGGCTGCGTCACGATTCTGGCGATCCAGTCGATTGGGGCGAAAAAGCCATTGCGCATTATCAGCGCTTAAACATCGACCCGATGAGCAAAACGCTGGTCTTCTCTGACAGTTTAAATCTGGATAAAGCGCTGGCGCTATATCGTCACTTCTGGCAACGCGTGAATCTGGTATTTGGCATGGGCACCCGCCTGACGTGTGACATCCCCGGCGTGAAGCCGTTGAATATCGTGATCAAGCTGGTGGAATGCAACGGCAAGCCGGTGGCAAAGCTCTCCGATAGTCCGGGTAAAACCATCTGTCAGGATCAGAACTTCGTGTGTGAGTTACGCAAAGCGTTTGACTTACCCCGCGTGAAAAAGGCCAGTTGAAACGTCTCCCCCTCCCCTAATATGCAACTTGAATTATGACGGATATTGACCAACTTTGCAGCAGATTCACCAGCATGAGCGAAAACTTCGCGCCATTCCGGTGATTTCTGCTTGTGTCCTGTTGCATCGCAAGTAACATAGCAAATGGCTCGGATTGGGCCATTTTACGTTTTAACCACGATATTTTTCTTAAACACGATTAATTAAAGAGAGAATTTTATGAGCGTAGTGCCTGTAGTCGATGTACTGCAAGGCCGTGTCGCCGTTGACAGCGAAGTCACCGTGCGCGGCTGGGTACGTACCCGGAGAGATTCTAAAGCCGGTATCTCCTTTATCGCCGTTTATGACGGCTCCTGCTTTAATCCATTACAGGCTGTCGTTAATAATAATCTCTCCAATTATCAGGATGACGTGCTGCGCCTGACTACCGGGTGTTCCGTAGAAATCACTGGTAATGTCGTTGCGTCTCCGGGTGAAGGCCAGAGTTTCGAGTTGCAAGCCACCAACGTTAACGTCGTCGGCTGGGTTGACGATCCCGATACCTACCCGATGGCGGCGAAGCGTCACAGCATCGAATACCTGCGTGAAGTCGCGCATTTGCGTCCGCGTACCAATCTGATCGGTGCCGTGGCGCGTGTTCGCCATACGCTGGCACAGGCGATTCACCGCTTCTTCCATGAGAATGGCTACTTCTGGGTCTCTACCCCGCTGATTACCGCATCCGATACCGAAGGCGCGGGCGAAATGTTCCGCGTTTCTACTCTCGATCTGGAAAACCTGCCGCGTACCGAACAAGGTAAAGTGGATTTCAGCGAAGATTTCTTCGGTAAAGAAGCATTCCTGACCGTATCCGGCCAGTTGAATGGCGAAACCTACGCCTGTGCGCTGTCCAATGTGTATACCTTTGGCCCAACCTTCCGCGCAGAAAACTCTAACACCAGCCGCCATCTGGCCGAGTTTTGGATGATCGAACCGGAAGTCGCTTTCGCTACGTTGGATGACGTTGCCGGTCTGGCTGAAAACCTGCTGAAATATGTTTTCCAGGCCGTATTGAATGAGCGTGCCGATGATATGGCGTTCTTTGCCGAACGTGTCGACAAAGAAGCCATCACTCGACTGGAAAAATTCGTCAGCTCTGATTTCGCACAGGTGGACTACACCGATGCTGTCGAGATCCTGCTGAACTGCGGGAAGCAGTTCGAGAACCCGGTTTACTGGGGCGTTGACCTCTCCTCCGAACATGAGCGTTATCTGGCGGAGCAGCACTTCAAAGCACCGGTCGTCGTTAAAAACTACCCGAAAGACATCAAAGCCTTCTACATGCGTATGAATGAAGACGGTAAGACCGTTGCTGCGATGGATGTTCTGGCACCAGGAATCGGTGAAATCATCGGTGGTTCTCAGCGTGAAGAGCGTCTGGCTCAACTGGATAGCCGTCTGGAAGAGATGGGACTGAATAAAGAAGACTACTGGTGGTATCGTGATTTGCGCCGTTACGGCACTATTCCACATTCCGGTTTTGGTTTAGGTTTTGAGCGATTAATTGCCTATGTTACCGGTGTACAAAATGTGCGCGATGTCATTCCTTTCCCGCGTACCCCACGGAACGCCAGTTTCTAAATAAAAATTTAATATAAGTAAAACAAATATGTAGAAAAGAAGAGTCGGGTTTTCCGGCTCTTTTTTTTTTATTCTTGTTATGCCTCACAAAGTTCCCTAAATTTTACATTTAGACACACATTATTTCCATTTGTTACCTGATTGCGAACTTTGTAGCATCTTTAGGGTGGATAAACGGGCGCGTGAATGGAAAACTGCGTTCAGACACAGGAAGACACCAAACTTTCAGGAATAGTTCCGCAAAGAATTATTTATGGCAGTGGCAGGTGTCCAAATAACACCAATGAGGGTAATAATGATGAAACGCAACATTCTTGCAGTAGTAATCCCGGCTCTGTTAGTCGCTGGCGCAGCAAACGCAGCAGAAATCTATAATAAAGACGCTAACAAGCTGGATCTGACTGGTCGTGTACACGCGGGTTATACTTTCAATAACCAAGACACAGACAACGAAGACAACACCTATGCACGTCTGGGCTTTAAAGGCCAAACTCAGATCACCAGCGATCTGACTGGTTACGGTACTTTTGAATACCAATTCGATGCCAAGAAAGCAGAAGATAGCAATGGCAGCGCAGGAAAAACCCGTAAAGCGTTTGCTGGTCTGAAATTTGGAGATTTCGGTTCTTTCGACTACGGTCGTAACGTAGGTGTAGCTTATAACGGTATGGCTTATACCGACGTGCTGCCAGAAAACGGCGGCGACAGCAGCGTTACTGATACTCTGACTGGCCGTATCGGTAACGCCGCAACTTATAACACCTCTAACTTCTTTGGTCTGGTTGACGGCTTAGGTTTCGGTCTGCAATACGTTGCTAAAGACGATACTTCTTCTACCGTTAGCGCAACTACTGGCAAGAACATTGAACGCAATCACGGCGATGCGTGGGCGACGTCTCTGTCTTATGATACTGATTTCGGCGTAGGTGCGGTTGCTTCTTACGGCTCTTATGAGCGTACCGCTGCTCAACGCACATCAAGTGCTGGTGGTGAGCGCGCAGACGTATGGTCAACTGGCCTGAAATACGATGCAAATAACATCTACGTTGCAGCCACTTACGGCGAAGCTCGTAATTTCTATGCACCAATCGATGGCATTATTGCTGATGAGAGCAAGATCTTCGAAGTGGTTGCACAGTACAACTTTGATTTCGGTCTGACTCCAACAATTGCTTACGTTTCTCGTAAAGACAAAATCAGCAATGTTGTAAACGACTATGGCGTTAAGTATGCAAGTATTGGTGCAACCTATGCATTCAACAAAAACTTCTCTACTTACGCTGAATACGACATCAGCCTGTTGGACAAAAACAACGATTACGGTATTGAAAACAACGATATCGTGAACGTCGGTGTAATCTACCAGTTCTAAGTTGTCGCAGCATAACGTAACGAGTTAATCGTTCGTATTGCATGAAAAGACAGAGCCTTGGCTCTGTCTTTTTTATTGTGAGTTGGATAGCATTCCACCTTTACGCGCCGTCGCCAGCGACGTTGAAAAACGCCCCCGCGTTTTTTGGTTTCTGCTTTACGCCACGCTGCGCCAATTATTCTCGTCTAACCAGTCTTTTATTTCGTCTCTCTCCTTCTCCCTGTTATTTCCCTTTCTTTTTGACATCAACGGTTGGCAAAGCCTTTTACTGACGGTACTCTGAGAATTCTTATTTCATCTCAGTTATGGAACATTCTGGCAATGTTTGAAAATATCTCTGCCGCACCGGCCGATCCTATTCTCGGGCTGACCGATCTTTTCCGCGCCGATGACCGCGCGAATAAAATCAATCTGGGTATTGGTGTCTATAAAGATGAAACCGGTAAAACCCCGGTTCTGACCAGCGTGAAAAAAGCAGAACACTATCTGCTGGAAAATGAAACCACCAAAAACTATCTGGGCATTGACGGTCTGCCAGCATTCGGTCAGTGCACGCAGGAGCTGTTGTTTGGCCAGCAGAATGCCATCATTGCCGACAAACGCGCCCGTACGGCGCAAACCCCAGGCGGAACTGGTGCGTTGCGCGTAGCCGCTGATTTCATTGCAAATCAAACGTCTGCGAAGCGCATTTGGATCAGCAACCCAACCTGGCCAAATCACAATAACGTCTTCTCTGCTGTCGGTTTGGAAGTGTGCCAGTATGATTACTACGATGCAGCGAACCATGCGCTGGATTTTGATGGCCTGCTGAATAGCCTGAACGCCGCACAAGCAGGCGACGTGGTGCTGTTCCACGGTTGTTGCCACAACCCAACTGGTATCGATCCTACCGCTGAGCAGTGGGCTACGCTGGCCGAACTGTCAGTAGCAAAAGGCTGGCTGCCGCTGTTTGACTTCGCCTATCAGGGCTTTGCCCGTGGGCTAGAAGAAGATGCGGAAGGCCTGCGTCTCTTCGCTGCAAAACACGATGAACTGATCGTATGCAGCTCGTACTCTAAAAACTTCGGTTTGTACAATGAGCGCGTCGGTGCCTGTACGCTGGTTGCCGCCGATGCCGCCACGGCAGACAAAGCATTCAGTCAGGTGAAAGCCGCTATTCGCGCAAACTACTCTAACCCACCGTCACACGGCGCGACCGTTGTTGCGACCATTCTGGGCAACGATGCACTGAAGGCCATTTGGGAGCAGGAATTGACGGCGATGCGCGAGCGTATTCAACGCATGCGTCAGCTGTTCGTGAATACCTTGCAGGAAAAAGGCGCGCAGCAGGATTTCTCCTTCATCATCGACCAGAATGGGATGTTCTCATTCAGCGGCTTGACCAAAGAGCAGGTTCTGCGTCTGCGTGATGAATTCGGCGTTTACGCGGTGAATTCTGGCCGTATCAACGTTGCAGGAATGACGCCAGAAAACATGGCGCCACTTTGCGAAGCGATTGTTGCCGTACTCTGATCGTTCTACGATCAAAAAAGCCGACACCCTGTGTCGGCTTTTTCATTTCTGTCCTTTACTGATAAATTTCTGCCCTTTACTGATAAAAAGCACAGAAACTACCAAATCGCCGCATCTTCACGCAGGAAAGGATTGGTTTTACGTTCATGTCCTAAGTTTGACATCGGGCCGTGTCCTGGAATAAAGGTCACATCATCGCCCAACGGCAACAGCTTATTTTTGATAGACGCGATCAACGCCTGATGATCGCCCTGTGGGAAATCGGTACGCCCTACACCGCCGTTGAAAATAACATCGCCGACCTGTGCCAAGCGCGATTCTGCATCAAAGAAAACAATGTGGCCCGGTGTATGACCTGGGCAATGGAAAACCGCCAGCGTCGTCTCGCCCACGCTAACCTCATCACCTTCCTGTAGCCAACGCGATGGCATCAGCGGCGCGCATTCTTCCAGACCAAACATGCGGCTCTGTGCCGGTAACCCTTCCAGCCAGAAAGCATCTTCAATCTGCGGGCCAATAATTGCTACCTGATAGTGCTCGGCCAACCCTGCAGCCGCCCCCACATGATCCAAATGGCCGTGCGTTAACAGAATCTGTTTAACCGCAATCCCTGCATCCGCAACGGCACGTTTGATTTTTTCTGCATCGCCACCGGGATCGACAATCGCCGCTTCATTCGTTTTTTCGCACCATAACAACGTGCAGTTCTGGCTAAATGCCGTCACCGGGACTATTTGATATTTCATATCACTCCATGTTGAATAAACTGAGCGGCTCGCTCTGCATTAGCGAACCGTATCAGAAAAAATTTAACGCTGCGGTAGCGAATTACCAGGTGCGGACGGGGCCGGTATCGATGTGAACGAAATCACTGCGTGGGTAGTAGCCAACGCCGCCAGCACGCATTTTCATCGCCGCTTTACGAATATTAGCGAGTTGAACGCCTTCGATATGGAAATCCATCGCCTGCCCTTTCGTGTGGTAGCTCTGCTTTGCCACACCTCTGCTATGCGCACGTAATTCATTATTTGTATCTATCGCGCGATAACCAGAAATCAGCTGTACGGGCTTGTTGGTGCCCAACATTACCTGTAAGCGATAGAGCTGATCGAAAAGTTGGGGATCAATCGTTTTGACTTTATTGGCGCGATAGTCGCGGAAAAAGTGATTCAGGCGGGAAAGTTCTGATTTGTTATACCGTTTGCCATCAAAGAATTCCGTTTTCAGCCGCTCTCCGGTATTCAGGTTATTCAGCGTCAAAATTCGTGGACGGGGTGTCGATAACGTCGCAAATGCCTGACCGGGAAGCAGTGCGATGCCCAACGCGGCACCACCCAGTGCAAGCCACTTACGGCGATGATTGTCAATGTGATCCATAGAACAAGTACCCTGGCTAGAAGACGGTATAAAAGGAGGCGCAAAACGCACCGCCTTGAACCTTAACTTCCAGAGAAAAGTGAGTCAACCCGCTTTGCTAAGGGGTTTGCGGAAGATCGCATCGATCCTCCGCAAAACGATAAAATACCAATGCCGCTAATGCCCGTATTTTCAATACTTACTGAAGCAACAGCCCTGCTCTGGAGAGCACTTTCGTCCCAGCACGCGCGGTGTCATCATAATTGTAAATATCTGTTCGGAACTGTGGTCTACCATCCTCAGCCACCCACGCGGTCAGATAATAGAGGCTGACCGGAATCCGATGTTTCATTGACACAAAGGTGGTATTCCCCTGATCCAGCGTGGAAGAAATACGACTATTATTCCATCCCGCATCCTGCAATAGCATGCTAGCCAGCTCCGATGCCTTATTAACCCGCACGCAGCCAGAGCTCAGCGCCCGGATATCACGCTGGAACAGATTGTGATTAGGCGTGTCGTGCAGATAAATCGCTTCCGAATTCGGCATATTGAACTTATAGCGTCCCAACGAGTTGTTCGCACCAGGAGCCTGGCGCAGGCGGTATGGGAAACGCTCTGCTGACACGCCCTGCCAATCGATCATCGAAGGATCGATCGCTTCAGCATCCTGACTCCAACCGGACAACACCGTGTAGCCATGACGTTGTAGATAACCGGGGTCACGCACCACTTTAGGAATGATGTCCTGCCGAGTCAGCGTCGTCGGGACATTCCACGGCGGATTGACCACGACGTTATACAGCGAGCTGCTCATCAACGGTGTCTTACGCTTGGGCTGCCCAACAATGACGCGCGACGATAAACGCTCCGCGCCATCCTGATAATAGATCAGTGAATAATTGGGGATGTTCACCATGATACCAGTGTGAACATTGTCCGGTAACAGGCGCAGACGTTGGATATTCAACGCCAGCAGTGTTGCGCGCATTTGCGGGGACACATTGAGCCAATCGCGCGTACGCTTACCAATAACGCCATCATCCTCCAACCCTTGCCAATGCTGGAAGCGTTTAACCGCGTCAACCAGTTCGCCAGTATAACGATCGTCGATAGTCCCGCTGCCATCGACCAACGGAGACTGTCCTGTCGATACTGTCGTCGCAGCGGTATTTTCGTTAAACAGCGTAATGCTTTCCGTTGGTGACAACATGCCAGTACGTTGCAGAATTTCACGCAGTACCGCCAGTTCCCGACTCTGCTGTTCCGGGCGCAGAGATTCCGCCAGATTCAGGCTCGGCCACGGACGATTGTCCGTCAGCATTGTCTTCAATGCGTCATGCATTTTGGTATATTGCGAATGCTGCGGTGACAGCGAAACGACATAGGCCGCACTGGTGCCGGATTTCACGGCATGTTGCCATTGCGAAACGATATTGAGCGCCGGCGATTGCAGACGGTAAGGCACGCTGCTGTACAGCCAGTCGTTACCGCGACTTTCGACACCAGAGACGAACTGCAAATAACCCAGCATCGCATCCGATAGCACGGCATCACGTGCAAATCCGGTCAATTGCGGGTCGGTTAGCCAGGTCACCCACGTGGTGAACTGCGGCTGTACGCCCGCTATTGCCAATTCGGCCAGCTGTTGTTGAAACTGCTGAACCGCGCGATTATCTGCCCACATAGGTTGCATTTGGTGTTGAGCATAAAGCGATGATAAATCAGAGAGATAATGTAACGTTATACCGTGCGGCAGTGCAGCCAAAAGCCCTGCACGGCTATTTTCTACAGACACCACGCCCGAGCTTTGCGATAAGCCGGATATCACCATCGGAGATGCTGCCAGCACCGAAAACGAAGGAGACAGGCTTCCGACCCAAATACAACCCACGCGCAACAGCAGCCTGACCATTTTTCGTTTATGTAACAACATCCGTTTATCCTCTGTACTCATTAATCACTATGCATTCACGACAATCCACGGTAAACATGGAAATAACAAACCGAATTCGCTCGTATATGGTCACACTGGCGTAAGCACATTCTTTAGGTTTTTTTGTGTAGAAAACGAGAAAGAATGAAATATGATCATTTTATATAGCGTCCGTTATTACGGTACACCACCTTGCAACATAAAACCGTAAATCCTTCTACGACCTGCAATCGTTTTATCGTCAGTATATAAAGAGAAAAATATTTTTGCTTCTTCTTCTGGTTATTATCTTACGCGTTTGATGACGCTATTCGCTGTCAGCATTCTCTTTACGCAACGCTTTACGAAAAAACAAAGCCGCTTAAAAAAGCGGCTTTATCATTATAGAGGAAAATAGCGCCAAGGTTTGCAACGGTAAAATTTACCGCTCTTCATTATGAGACTTGCTCTTGCGTCTCTGCCGCTTCCGTTCCAAAACCACGCAGCCCGACCACATGGACATGCTCGTTGTTCTGGTAGACTTTACGCACCAGCTTATAGGTAGTTCCCTTCTCAGGGCTGATATTTTCCGGTGCTGCAATGACCAACTGCATTTCCAGACGGTCGCAAAGCTCGAACAGCGTCGCGATCGATTTGGCATCCAGACGCGCCGCCTCATCGAGGAAGAGCAGACGGCACGGAATAATATCTTTGCCGCGCAGACGCTTAGACTCTTCTTCCCAACTCTGCACCACCATGACCAGAATCGACATCCCGGTACCAATGGCTTCCCCAGTCGACAGCGCCCCACTTTCCGCTCGTAACCAGCCATCCGCGCCACGATTCACCTCAACTTCCATTTCAAGATAGTTTCGGTAATCCAGTAGCTCTTCACCGATCGTTTGCGGCGTGCGCTGTCCCATATCAATTTCAGGATTCAGGCGCTGATACAGTTTCGCCAACGCTTCCGAGAAGGTCAAACGGTTGCTGTTAAACAGATCCTGATGCATTTCCTGCTGCTCAGACAACACATTGAGCAGCGTGGTATGCGTTTCGCGCACGTTGACATTGAGGCGAACACTTTTCACCTGACCAAACGCGACCGCTTGCAGCCCCTGATTCAGCATCCGAATACGGTTCTGCTCACGCTGGATCGTTTTACGAATGATGTTTGCCACGCTGCGAGAACTGATGGCCAGCATCTGCTCGCGCGCCGTCAGCTCTTCAGTCAGGCGGTTAAGCTCGATCTCCATCTGCTCAATGGCTTCAACCGGATCATCGGTGCGGATAATATCCTGACGGATACGTTCACGCAGATGCTGGTAAACGGCGATATAGAACTGGATTTTGCGCTCGGGTCGCTTAGGATCTTCGGAAAGCCGCAGTACATCGCGCAGGTGTTCGTTATCCGCAACCGCCAGACGCAGCGCACCCAGAGCCTTATCCGACATGGAACGCAGTTCATCGCCTTCCATATACGCCAGTTCACGACGGTGCAGGCGACGCTCGACGCCGTTGTCTTTCACCAAACGCATGACCGCACACCAGCCCGCTTTCGCCGTAACAACCTGCTCACGCATCTGGTGATAATCACGTTCCAGCTTGCGCAGTTTCTTCTGCAAACTGTCCATTTCCGCTTCACAGAACGTAATCTGTTTTTCCAACTGATTGCGCCGAGAGCGGTTGGTGCTTAATGCAGCATGTAGCTCGTCACGACGCTGACGGGCACGCGCTTCAGCATCCGCGTCCGCACGTACGCCGATATCCTGAAGCTCTTGCGTCAGTTCCTTCAGCATGTCCTGTTTAGCATCGTAAGAGCTTTTCAGCGAGGCCTGAACCTGACTGTACTGCGTCAACTGTGCCTGATGCTGGCGTAGTTGCTCACGCGCTTTTGTCCGTTCTGCCTCAGCCTGTTCCAAACGATGGCGTAGTTTGTCATTCAGACCGGCATTTTCACCCAGCATGCCAGCAGAATCGGCGTAGCTGAAGTGCGCACGACGTTGCACAACCTCAGTCAGTGCAAACGCCTGCTGTTTTGCCTGCCTCTGTGCGTTCTGCGCCTGAGTATAATCCTCCTGCAACTGCTCATGCTGCTGCGGGTCGCTTTGCAGGACAGAAACTAACGGTTCCAGTTTAGCCAGCGTTGCTCCGTGCTGTTGAATGAAGCGGGCAGACTCTTCGGTTTCGTCCAGTTCCGCACGAATCTCTTCCACACGATCCTGCAATGTCTCATCGCAAAGCAGGCTAACACGCGGAATCAGTTTATTCAGTTGTACGCTGGCTTCTTTCGCCTGCTCATACTGCTGGCGCTGCTGCTGGTTTTCACCATCAAAGCTGGCCATCGCACGATCAAGCTCGCCACGACGGGAACTAAGCGTACGAATTTCCGCTTCGGGATCGTTATCAAAAACAACGGCCAGATGCGTACCGATAAAGCGGCTAAAAGACTGGTGCAGGCGCTGCGTTTTCTGCACGTCAAACGACAGCGTCGCGTACTGTTCGGCCAGCGCTTCGCGCTCATCACGCAGACTTTCCAGACGCATTTCCCGCGCGGCGCGGCCAAACAGCGGCACTTCCGGGAAGCGAGAATAACGCCACTGGCGTTCCGCAACTTTCACCACCACAGCGCGTTCCAGTTCTTCAACGGCGAACACGCTATCATCAAACGACTGCGGGTCACCCTCGATCAGATACAGATCTTCCGGGCAGTCTTCCAGACCGGCAAGCTGATCGCGCACCAGCGAGAGATCGGACACCACGATTGCATGGCGGGAGGGGCCATAAAGCGCCGAGAAATACGGCGCATCATCCAGTGTCACGTCATCATAAATTTCAGACAACAGCACGCCGCCAAAACGTTCCGCCAGCGCGTTAAGGCGTGGGTCTTCCGAACCACCGGGCTGACTCAGCCGCTCAATCTGCGCTTCGATCTGCCGCTTGCGGGCGGAGATGTCATCACGTTCAACGGTGGTTTCACGCTCGCGCTCCAGCAACTGCTGCATGAATTCCGTCACCTGACGGCTATCTTCGAACGTTTCGCCGCTCTGCTCACTTAACTGCGTCAGCATTTCCTGTGCGGCCAGCCAGACTGGCGCACGCGCCGTCAGCTTCTGAATGCGCTGCTGAGTTTGCTCCAGTTCCTGACGCAGCGCCATGCGCCGCTCGCCCGCTTCCGCCACCAGCGATGACAGCGTTTCGATGCGGGCATCAAGTTCTTGCTGGAGTGATTCCAGCTCTTCCGGTTGATAATCCTGACCGTTGCGTTTGCTGAAATCCTGCAATAATCGCTCGGCATCTTGCTGCTCACGCAGGCGCTGTTCCAGCTCAGACAAACGCATCCGCAGCGGCTGTACTCGCTCCGCCTGATAGCGTTGTGAAGAGCTGTCGCGCAGCAAATCGCGCGCAACCTGCCAGGCCTCATTGCGATTCACCGCACCCGCAATTTTGCTCACCAGCTGATAAGCTTGTTCAAACTGGCCGTGCGCCGCATCGGCCACGCTCAGTTTCTGCTCCAACATCAGCAGAATTTCTGTCGCTTCCTGCTCTTTCGCCTGATAGCTGTCCAGCCACTCATCCGCGTTGTCTGCCGTTAAATCCGGCAATTGGCACAGCGTGCGAGCGCGTTCCAGCGCTTGTTGCGCCTGCTGGTACTGAATGGCGCGCGTTTGCTGCACGTCCAACGCCTGCTGATAATCGGCAAGCTGGCTTTTCAGTTCATCCACTTCCAACTCGGCAGCATCGGCACGTTCTTCGTTTTCCGCCTGCTGCTCCCGTGCTTCTTCCACCACCTCATTCTGTTCTTCGAGGCGATAGCTCAATTCTTCTAAATCGGCATTATAGCGCTCGATTTTTTCCTGCTGGCGCATGGCGGTCTGCACCAGATTCAGGTGATCGCTGGCCGCCTGATAATCTGTTTCCAGATCGCCTTCGGCACCGCTCTGCTCCGCCAGCTCCCGCGCCATTTCTACGTGACGATATTGTTCCGTCGACAGCTGCTTACGGCTGGAGAACAGGTCACGACGCAGTTCCAACGCCCCATCCAGATGAATACGGCGTTCATTGGCGTGTCGCATGTAGTCAGCAGCAACATAAGAGGTCGCTTCAGAGATCAGGTGTTTGAACAGATCGCGATCGGACTGGGTGACACGGATCGCTTCCAGCGTCATGCGGTTTTCACGCAGTGCGGCTTCCATATCCTGAAACGCTTTACGCACGCCGCTGTTTTCCGGCAGCAGGTAGTCACGCAGCGAGCGAGTAATCGCACTGGAGATACCGCCGTACAGCGACGCTTCGATCAGACGATAGAACTTGCTGCGATCGGATGCAGAACGCAGGCGACGCGGCACCACGCCCAAATCAAACATTAGCGAGTGATAGTCAGTGATGGAGTTAAACTGCTTGAACTGAACGCCTTCCATCTCCTCGACGCGATCTTTCAACTCCTGCAATGAGAGCACGCGCGCCTGACGATCGCCGACCACCTGCGTCAGAATTTGCGTAGGCTGTATTGCCGTCGGTAACCCCTGAATGGTGAAAGGCTTGATATCAACTTTACGGTCGCGCCCTGCAACCTGCTGGAGGCGAACCCCAACCAGCACGCGCTGATGACGCGAGTTAACGACATCCAGCGTGGAGTAGCAGACACCCGCGCGCAATTTACCGTGCAGGCCTTTATCGCGTGAGCCGCTGGTGGCCCCCGCTTCAGTGGTGTTCCTGAAGTGCAACAGCGTCAGGTCAGGGATTAGTGCCGTAATAAAGGCGGCCATCGTGGTGGATTTCCCGGCACCATTACCACCGGATAGTGTGGTAACCAGTTCATCCAGATCGAAGGTGCGGGCGAAAAAGCCGTTCCAGTTGACCAGCGTTAGTGAGCGAAATTTACCGCGTTCAATCATTCCTGTTCATCCTCAACACTTATTCATCCTCGCCCGTTTCTGGCGCGGTATCATCGGTGCGATCATTGTCGTCGCTGTCATCTTTCAGCGACAACGTACCTTCAACAGGCATCGCTTCACCATCGCGAATCATGCGTAGCTGTGCTTCGCGGGCATCATCACCGCTGCGCACATCAGCCCCGAAGCGGAACACCGATTCAGTAATTCTGAATTTACTGCTGTCATTGCCCATAAAGTAGATCATACCTAACCGACGTAAGCGGTTAAGTGAGGTTCTGACTTTTTCCTGCAACTTTTGGCGATCCAAATCGGAACCGGTCGAACGCTGGTTAACCAACTTCAGCAGTTTGCTTTCATCCGCCAGACTCAGCAGCTCTTCATACAGCTCCTGCTGGCTGAAAATGCCTTCGTGCGCTAAACGCTCCGGGCTCAGATAGAGATAGCAGAGAATTTTCCCTACCATCATATCCAGCTCAGACAGTACCGAGCGAGGGATCAGCGTCGTGGAGCGCGGACGCAGATAGAAAAAGCCTTCCGGCGCGCGGATCAGCTCCACGTTGTAACGGCTGTAGAACTCTTCCAGCACCTCCTGGAAATCCATCAAAAACACATGGTTTTCCAGTTCTTCAATGCCAACGTGGCGCCCGGCGCGCAGTTGGCTGTCCAGCGCAGGAAAGAGATTATTCGACAGCGCGGTTGCCAGCTTCACTGGCATAAATTGTTCAATATTTGTCGATGACATGGGCCTGCACCTTGGCTCCGTAATCATTGATCGCCTGCCACAATGCAGGCAATCCGGTGAAATCTGTTTCGGCTACGCCCAGACGTACTGCCTGGTCGACCACGATTCGGGCAACATCAAAATGCCGCGAGCGAGGATGCTGCGCGAGGTATTCACGCATGACTTCACTCAAATCCAGCGGAATCTGTTGCGCTTTATATTTATGCAGCGCCTGCTCGACCAGCGCGATCAGTTGCTCGCGCATTTCACTAAACTCTTCATATTCGAGCTCCGGCGGCAGTTCACCGGTGACTTCTTCACTACGCAGCGTCAGTTCTTCGTCACGCATATCCAGCAGACGATCGGCGTTGGCGAACGTCAGCGCCCAAGGACTATCGAAATAGCTCTGCACCGACTGACGCAACCGCTGGGCAAAGACGCGGTTTTTATCCATATCAATCGCGGTACGGATAAACTTATGCACGTGACGGTCGTAACCAATCCACAAATCTATCGTCTGCTGCCCCCAGCTCACAATGCGATCGAGTTTGTTTTGCAGATCAAACACCAGTTTGTCGACAAACTCCAGATTATGCGGATTATTCATAATCGCATCCTGAATGCTCAACAGGCTCGTCTGCAATTTGTCGCCTGCGGCTTCAAGCGTATCCTGCAACTCACGCAACGTCGATGACGTTTCCGTCAGCAGTTGTTCACAGCTACTGATCGCTGCTCGCCAGTCCTGATTTAACAACGCTGCAATATCGTCTTTAACGCCCTGCTGTTGCTCATCCATCACGCGCTGTGACAGATCGATACTGTCAAAAATTTCTGCAACGGAATATTTCAGTGGCGCAAATACGTTGCGGTGCCAGTGAAACTCATCACCGTCTTCCTCCGCCGCATCGGCTGCACGGCTGAGCTCTTGCGCCACGATAGAGAGCTGCATGGAAAGGCGCAGCGTCGAGAACTCACGCTGCCGAATGTAATAATCGGTAATGCCAATCCCCAGCGGCGTCAGACGATAAATTGCATTACCTTCGGCCTGCTCGCTGGTAAAGCGATTAAGCAGCCGCTGACGCACCAGATCGTTAATCGCGTTATTGGCGCGGACGGTAATGGTTTCATTCGTCTGATCAAATCCCTGACTCACATGACGGAAGGCATCAATCAGCTCGCCTTCACTCATTTCACCATCCATACGCTCGCCGTTGAGCGTAGCGATCGCCATCAAAAACGCCAGGCGTTCGGTGGGGAGGGAAATGGAGAAATCGTTTTTTCGTGCCCAGGCGACCAGTTCGGGTACAGTCTGGGAAAAATCACTCATAATGCATCCTTCAAATGGGGTTTATGCGCCATGACATGGATATAACGGCCCAAACTCACAAAAGGCTCTTGCCGACAATACCGCTGTTCAATCTCCAGAATGTCGTCAAATTTCTCAACTTGCTGCTGTTTATTTTTCAAGTAGTCATGAAACACGCGCACGCCGGTTTTCCCGCTAATGGTCAGCCCCATCTCATCAAGCCAGCCGTACACTTCTTGCGGGTTCAGCGGGTGATCCGGCGAGAGCGATCGCCGTTTTCCCTTAGGCATTCCGGCTTGCACATAATCAAAGTTGCCCACCACCATGTTACGCATCAACAGCCCATGATGGTTATAGAACATCAGGGACAATGCCCCTCCCGGCGACAGGCAATCGTACAATATTTTCAGTACCTGCTGCGGTTGCGCGACCCACTCCAGCACCGCATGGAACAATATCAGATCGGCGGGGCCGTCCATATATTGCGCGACATCCTGTGCGGCACACTGCACAAACCGCATGTTATGGGTAACGCCCTGCTCCGCTGCCGCATTTTTGGCGCGCTGAATCATCTCACCGGAAACATCACACAACAAGACCTGATGTCCTAAAGTCGCCAGACGACAAGCCATCTGCCCTTCACCGCCTCCCGCATCAAGGATGCGCAAAGGCCGTGCCGGAAGCTGGGTCAAAAGATGGCTAAGATCCTGCCACAATACCGCCAGCCGAAGTCTCCCCTTCGTCGTGCCATAGATATTCTGAGCAAATTTTTCGGCGATATCGTTAAAATTGCGATCCTGCATCAGTCATTGTTCCGCATCATATAAACGGGGATCTCGTGCAGGTCATGTCTGCGCGATGCGATTTTTCCAGCCTGCCATTTTGGCACAGGCTGGCTTAGAATAAATGGCCTTACCGCATGATATCTTCCCAAATGCGGTTTTTTCACTCAAAAGGAATGCAATTTTATGCTTTTCACACTCAAAAAGTTCGTTGGTGGGCTTATGCAGCCCCTGCCATTGCTATTGCTTCTGATGGGTGTTGGCCTGTTGCTACTCTGGTTTACCCAGCGGCAGCGCGCGGGGAAAACGATAATATTAGCCAGCTGGCTGATGCTTATTCTGCTCAGCCTGCAGCCTGTTGCCGATCGACTGTTGTTACCACTGGAATCACACTACCCAACTTGGCGACAAACGCCGCAGGCGAACAAAGCCGAGTATATTGTCGTGTTAGGCGGGGGTATACCTATAACGCGGAATGGGCACCCAGTTCTAATCTCATCAGCAACAGCCTCCCGCGCGTCACGGAAGGCGTTCGCCTTTATCATGCCAATCCCGGCGCAAAATTGATTTTTACCGGTGGAGCCGCGCAGGGGAACCCTGTCAGCAGTGCGAAAACCGCGGCGCTGGTCGCCGAAAGCTTGGGCATTCCCCAGCAGGACATCATCATTCTGGATACGCCAAGGGATACAGAAGAGGAAGCGGTAGCAACCGCTAAGATTGTTGGCGAACGCCCTTTCTTGCTGGTGACCTCAGCCAACCATTTACCTCGCGCCATGCGATTCTTCCAGGCTCAGGGGTTAGCGCCGATTCCCGCACCAGCCAATCAGATGGCGATCACCTCCGCGCTCAACCCGTGGGAAAAAGTATTCCCTTCCGCTTACTATTTATCGCACAGCGAGCGAGCCTGGTACGAAACACTCGGTCGCCTCTGGCAGTCACTGAAGGGAAACACGGCAGCACCACACGACGCGGAACAACCGCAGGCTCATTCCAGCCAAGGGGACAACTCACGGGAAGCCACATCGAATAGCTGACGGTCTAGCTGTCCCGTGTGGATATAGCGGGACACCGCTTCCCAAATGACATATAGCCAGCGCCGGTAGACAAAGGATTCAGATACCGGTGCCTGTTTCAGATAGTGATAAAGCAGTTGCTCCGGCATGCCAGATTCACAAAGCCGGAAGAGTTCGTACTCTCTGGGTGCCCACAGCATCATTCCCGGATTGATCATGGCCAATAGCTGATCGCTACGCGCGTCCTTCAACATACTACGCAGCGAAAGGTTACCGTGTACCAACACACAGCCATCCTCGAAATCGTCAAACAGCATCGCTAAACACTGGCGCGAACGATAAAGCATGCTCCGGTCCTGCTGCGTAAGCAGTGGTGCATTGACATTGAGCAACGTGGACCACAGGACTTCCAGACGCTGTTGATACCAACTGAACCAATCATTGTCCTGCGTACTGTCCACCGAACCGACGCAGCCATGGCTATCA
This sequence comes from Pectobacterium odoriferum, assembly GCF_009931295.1. Taxonomy (NCBI): domain Bacteria; kingdom Pseudomonadati; phylum Pseudomonadota; class Gammaproteobacteria; order Enterobacterales; family Pectobacteriaceae; genus Pectobacterium; species Pectobacterium odoriferum. Next base: position 2,828,434 of record NZ_CP034938.1, read on the forward strand.
ATTCGGTGCCAGGCCAATACATTTTCAACGATTTGGTCCATCAGCAGCGTCCAGCGCTGGCCGCTTCGTGGTGGCGCTTCCACCGACACACCGCGCAAGCGCTCAATCAGCAGCAGTTCCCGATAGGGCTGCTGTTGCGTCAGCACCAGTCCGTAAACGGTTGGCAGACGCACGTCGCCCTCACGCGCCAGCATCGAGAGTTTGTAAGCTTCCTGCTGTGCCACGCCCTGACAAACATAACTTTTAGCCAACAAAGGAATGGCGTTGCCTTCTTTATCATACAAGGCATACAGATCCGCATACGGCTGTTCGCTTATGCGCTCAAGTCGGCTGAGGCTTTCCCCTAACACCGTACTGAGTTCCGATTTCAACTGTTCCATAAACGGCGATACCTCAGTTGAGCCAAATAGCTCCACTCACCATGATGCGGTGAGCGGATGACAAATACTTCAACGCAGATCAAATAAAAGGGGATCAATGGCGGCAGGGAGAACTCCTGCTGAGGGTGTTTCAGCGATATTCCCTGCCCGTCAGCAGGGAATATCGTGAGTGACAGGCTAGCGTGTTAATACGTCGCCATTATTCGCGTTCAAAGGCCCCCAGGTCTGGCGCTGAACCTTTGTAAGGCAGCTTGACATCGCCCCCCTTGTTGATCAGCGCGCTACCTGAAGCAAGGCGCAGGCTTTTCAGCACTGGCAAACTGCCGTCAGCCTGACGCGGTGCATCCCATCCGGTCACGGACACGCTCTCGAAATCAGAATCTGATACCGCAATTTTCAGATCCCACGAATTATAGCGCATGTTCGCTCCGTCGGAGAACGACAGGTCTTTACCGCCATGAGAAACGTTGTTGCGCAGCGTACCCAGCCCAATCGCTTTTCCGTTTGCGTCGATGCCGCGGATATTAAAGTTCGGGTTATTTTTATAGCCGGTGTTGTTAAAGAAGTCGTTCGCTACCGGATGGTGGTTAGCATAAAATCCGGCCGCTTTATTTAAAAACGCAACCGAATTACGCACGGTATGTTTCACCGCATTCGCCACATAGACGCCACCGTAGCCACCTATTTTAAAACCGTTACCGTTACCCGCAGCCAGTGATTGTGTCGTCCCTGGTAAATAACCGTGTGACCAGGCCCAGGAATTTTCAATCAGCACCGGAGAATAGGCATTAATTAAATCAAAACCATCATCCGAGTTTGACCACGCCCGGCAACCGCGGAAAATATTGCCCGGTTGGTTAGCAGGGATATGTGCACCAAAACCATCGCCACTTTGGCCTGCACCATTAGAGGTCAGTGGATCGTAATTATGGTGAGAATCACTATTCAATACCAGGTTATTCCCCCCTCGCTGAATAAACAGCCCTGTCCCCATAATATGGTGAATATTCAACTGCTCGAATATATTATTACTGCCCCTTATCCACACGCCCCAGGATTCATGGTTAAGGTTATTACGCTGTGGAACACCGGTTATTTCCAGCCCTTTTACGGAAACCCAATCTGCAACGACGTTGAACCCTTTGACCCGGCAATCATCCTGCATCTGGCTGAAATCAAAAATCGGTACTTCCCCGCTAGAGGCCCAATATTCAATGCGTTTACCTTCAGTACCGCTCTTACTCAGCGTGATCGCATTCACCACATCGGTACGTGTCGTACAGACGTTCAGCCCTTTGGTAAACACGTATTTACCGCCACGGATCCACAGGCGGTCACCAGGGTTTAATGTTTTCTGTGCGCGGTCGATTGTTTTCCAGGGGGAGTTTTTACTGCCGTTATTCGCGTCGTTGCCGTTGGGTGCCATGTAATAAACCGCCGCGCTGCTGCCCGCTGCAGCCCCCATTAACATGCCGCCAAGAAAAATTTTTGCGATATAATGTTTAGCATTCATATCATTACCGTCCTTAGTTGAAATAACAAAAACGCCATGCGAAAACATGGCGAATTGATAGTAGCATTTAAATATGAAAATAAAAGTCCCCCTCGCGACGAATCAATTCAGCATGGGAATAAGCCATCCGCATAAATAAAGCGACGCCGCGTAATTTAAGAACTTTTAAGAATACTTATCTAAATAAGTGCTAAATAATTTAAAAGATAAAATACCGTATTAAAAGAAACGTCATGGGGAAAATCTATTCCAGCAAGAATAGATTCCCCATGACGTGTTTATAGCAGGCGGATGTGAGAGGTGTTACTGGCCTGCCATGACGTGCCGCACACGGGCCAGATCTTCTGGGGTATCCACGCCGACGCTAGGAACAGCTTTGGCGACCGCGACGTGAATCTTCTCGCCGTACCACAGCACACGCAATTGCTCCAGTAATTCGATTTGCTCCAGTTGGCTCGGTGCCCAACTGACATAACGACGCACAAAACCCGCACGGTAAGCATAGATACCAATATGGCGCAGGAAGTGATCGCCAATGGTTTCCTTAGACTGAGCAAAACGCTCTCTGTCCCAGGGAATGGTCGCACGGGAAAAATACAGCGCGTATCCCTCAGCGTCGGTAACCACTTTTACCGCATTCGGGTTGAATGCTTCTTCGCTGGTTTCAATCGGCACCGCCAGCGTTGCCATTCCCGCTTTACTGGCAGCGAGGTTTTCCGCCACCTGACGAATGATAACGGGAGGAATGAGCGGTTCATCGCCCTGAACGTTAACGATGATGTCGTCATCGGTAAAACCGTAACGCTCGATGACTTCAGCCAGACGCTCCGTGCCAGAATTATGATCGGCGCGGGTCAGGCATACTTCGCCACCAACTTGCTGCACGGCAGCCTCGACGTCGGGGTGATCGGTAGCCACAATAACGCGCTGCGCCCCCGATTCCAGCGCCCGCTCCATCACATGGACGACCATCGGTTTGCCGTTGATGTCCGCCAGCGGTTTACCCGGCAGCCGGCTTGACGCAAAACGCGCAGGAATGATCACAGTAAAGGTCATTGTGTTATCTCATCAGCCCCGAGTTTACGCGCCTCGTTTTCCAGCAGCACAGGGATACCATCACGAACTGGATAGGCCAAACCATCGACCTTGCATATCAGTTCCAGTTTCTCTTTATTAAAGTACAGCCGACCATTACAAACAGGACAGGCAACAATCTCAAGTAAACGGTGATCCATGCTTCCTCCATCTTTGGCCGATCGATGACCGGCATGTTCTTTCTCGCTATGACAGCGATCTAATAAGGTGATATCCACAAGGAATATCTGAAACCGTAGTAGCAGACTAATTTATGTTCTGCTGCCCGCATTCCGATTAAGCACATTTTCTAGTTTGTCGAGCAATTGCGTGCCGTAGGGCTCAGCTAACACGGCATCGACGGGCAGATACCACCAGTTATTCTGAGCAAACGCCTTACATTTTACAGCATCTTTTTCCGTCATCAGCAGTGGCTGCATCGCATCCTGAGTCAGCGAGTCGAGCTGTTCTGGCTGGTACGACTGGTGGTCAGCAAAGGCGACTTCACGTGCAATGCGAACACCAGCGTCACGCAGCGTAGCAAAAAAACGTGGAGGATGTCCGATGCCCGCCATCGCAACGACATCATGCAACTGGCTCAGCGGGCGCGATTCACCGGAAAGCAAGTTAACTGCCATACCCGCCGTGAGTGTCATGCCTATCTCATTTGTTCGTGGCGTGCCGCCGTTAACAATGACCGCATCCACCGACGCCAAACGGCTTTCTCTTTCCCGCATTGGGCCTGCGGGCAGCCACCATCCGTTGCCAAAACGCCGCATCCCGTCAATCACCACCAGCTCGATATCTCTTTCCAACGCATAGTGCTGTAATCCATCGTCGGTGATCACCACATCTAGCGTGTGCTGTGCTAATAACGCACTCACGGCATCCCGCCGACGGGGGGCGACCGCAACGGGTGCACCGGTACGCTGGAAAATCAGCACCGGTTCATCGCCTGCCTGCGCCGTCGTCACTGCCCCATCCAGCAGTAGCGGATAACGTTCAGCTTTCCCACCGTAACCGCGTGACACCACGCCGACACGATAGCCTCTGCGTTGCAGCTGTTCGACGAGCCAAATGACTACCGGTGTTTTCCCATTGCCGCCAGCCGTCAGATTCCCCACGACCACAACAGGAACAGGCGATCGCCAGCTTTTCCGCCACCCCAGTCGATAGCTCTGACGGATCAGAAACGTGATGAACCCGTATAACCACGAGAGCGGCAGCAGCAGCCAATAGAGCGGCGACCGCCCGGACCAGATGCGCTCAATCATTCGCCAAACTGCATTCTATGCAACTGAGCATAGGCGCCGTTCGCCGCCAGTAACGCAGCATGATTACCACGCTCAATGATTCTGCCGTCTTCAACTACCAGAATCTCATCTGCTTTTTCAATCGTGGAAAGGCGATGTGCAATCACTAGTGCGGTACGATCTTTTTGCAGCTCGTCTAATGCCGCCTGAATGGCGCGTTCGGATTCCGTGTCCAGCGCCGACGTGGCTTCATCCAATATCAGGATCGGGCTATCACGCAACAGGGCACGGGCAATTGCGATGCGCTGCCGTTGTCCGCCAGAAAGCATCACGCCGTTTTCACCAATGACCGTATCCAGACCGTGTTCCATCTTATTGATGAAATCCATTGCATACGCCATTGTCGCTGCCCGCTCAATTTCCTCACGGCTATAGTGCTCATTGCGAGCATAGGCAATGTTGTTCGCTATCGTATCGTTGAACAGGTGAACGTTTTGAGAAACCAGCGCGACCTGATTACGCAAGGAGGACAGGCGATACTCACGTAGGTCGTGACCGTCGAGCAGAATCTCGCCTGATTGAATATCGTAAAAACGCGTGATCAAGCTGGCAATAGTCGATTTACCCGAACCAGAGCGGCCAACCAACGCCACCGTCTTACCCACGGGAATATGCAGATTGATATTTTTGAGCGCCAGATTTTCTCTTCCTGGATAGGCAAAATTCACCTGACGGAATTCGAGTTCACCTTTCGCACGTTCAATTTCGCGTTTGCCAGTGTCACGCTCTTGTTCCATGTCCAGAATGGCGAATAGCGTCTGGCATGCAGCCATCCCGCGTTGGAACTGCGCGTTCACGTTGGTCAGTGATTTTAGCGGACGCATCAGCGCAATCATGGAAGAGAACACCACCGTGATCGTCCCGGCCGTTAAGGTTTCCATCACGCTGGGGAAACTAGCGGCATACAGCACAAACGCCAATGCCAGCGAAGCAATCAACTGAATGATGGGATCGGAAATTGACGAGGCGGACACCATTTTCATGCCCTGCTGACGCATCCGATTACTGACCTGATCAAAACGTTTAGTTTCAACTTCCTGACCACCAAACATCAGCACTTCTTTGTGGCCTTTAAGCATCTGCTCCGTGCTGGTGGTAACATGCCCCATCGTATCCTGCATGTTTTTACTGATATTGCGGAATCGTTTGGACACCATGCGCATAGCAATTGAGACGATCGGTGCAATAACAATCAGGATGATGGAAAGCTGCCAGCTGTAGTAGAACATCAGAATGAACAGGCCGATAATCGATGCACCTTCCCTGACAACCGTAATCAACGCGCCGGATGAAGAGGCCGCAACCTGTTCCGAATCATAGGTAATGCGGGATAACAGCGTCCCAGTTGACTGCTGATCGAAGAACGACACTGGCATGCCCATAATATGGGAGAACAGACGGCGACGCATATTCATCACCACTTTGCCTGAAACCCAGGAAACGCAGTAGCTGGAAACAAAGCCTGATGCGCCTCTTACTAGCATCAACCCGATGACAACCAGCGGCATCCAGAGCAATACGGAACGTTCCGCTTTGCCAAACCCTTCATCCAGCAAAGGCTTAAGCAGGGAAAGCATCAATGTATCGCCAGCGGCGTTAATGATGAGTGCGATGGCAGCAGCAGCAAGCCCTGCCTTAAAAGGAGAGATCATCGGCCATAGGCGACGAAAGGTCTGCCAGGTGGAGAGATCTTTATCATTCAGCATGTAGTGAACCTGAATCGGGAAGAAATAGCCGACCATTTTACTCATTATACCGCTCTACGCCAAACCACTGATGATACCAACGAGGCGATATGTGATCCCTGAACCGCAGTATGTGCCATGAATCGCTGAAAAAACGTGCACTTAACTGCCCAGATGACGCGGTATCCAGCCATGAGTAACCATATTGCCGATATCGTTCAACAATCTTTACGGAAGGCAATCGCCACGGGTTATAACGCGCCGCAGAAGCCATAGCAAACTCGGCATTAACTGCACGAATAAAGGAAGGCGATGATGATGTCTTACTGCCATGGTGAGGGATTTGTAACAAATTCGCACGCAGGGCACTGCGATCTAACCTAATCAATCCGTTTTCCGCATCTGACTCCAGATCGCCCGTCAGTAGGACACTGTATTTTCCATCATCAACACGGATAACGCAGGAGTCGTTATTTTCCGCCCGTTCTACGAGCGCTAACGGCCACAACACGGTAAACGTGAGGTCCTGCCAGTGCCAACGTTCGCCGCGTTGGCAAGAACGATGATTCATCGCGTTGGTCGCGCTATATATCATCGCTTTAGGGTAAGCCACCTGTAGCGTTTCCAGTCCGCCGATGTGATCCCTATGACTATGACTCAGAATAATTTTTTCCACGTCGACGCCCCGCCATCGCAGGTAAGGTAGAATTTCTCGCGTCGCCATATCGCCCCCTTCCCAGCGGTTTCCCGTGTCGTATAGCACCGCTTTCCCACGCTGTTCGATAACAATCGCCAGACCATGACCGACATCAAGCATATCCACACGCCAATCCGGCTCATCGGTCTTTATGCGGAAGACCAATAAAACCAGGATCAGAATACTGACACTCGCCGGATAGATACGCCACCAGCTAAAGCGCCATATCACCACCGCGCCCCAGCCCGCGACGCTTCCTAGCAGCAGCGATGCATCAAGATACACCCACCCCGTTTGTAGATACGTCAGCGGGGCGAATACCACGCGCAACGAAATATCCGCCAGCCACCAGAGCATTTCACTCAGCGGCGCAAATGCCATCGTGCTCAATGCCAGCAAAATGAGCGGTGTAGTAACGAAGGACACCAAAGGCACAGCCCAAAGGTTCGCGGGCAGAGAAGTGATACTGAAACCGTGGAAAATATGAAGTTGCAAGGGCATCAATAGCAGCGTGACTCCCGTTTGCAGGTGGATCCAGCGCAGCCAGAACCACCGTCGCCGGGTCTGTAGCCGATGAGGAAGTGGTGCCCACTGAAACCAGAAAATCAGCGACGCAACGGCAAGGCAAGATAGCCAAAAACTGTCTGACAGTACGCTCAATGGATCACTGACCAGAATCAACGCGACACACCATAGCCAGACCTGCCAGGCTGAGCCGTTGATACTCCACATTCTTAGGCAAACCCATACGCTAAGCGCCAGTGCAGATCGCACCGCTGGCGGATTTCCTCCAGCCAGCCAGACATATCCCCATGCAACCACAGCGCTCGTCAGCAATGGGAAGCGATAGCCAATCCACTGCACGGGAAAACCATACTGTAAGGCCCGCGCCATTCCCCAGCCAACCAGACCCGCAAGCACGATATGGAGGCCAGAGATCGCCATCAGGTGCATCGTCCCAGTATTCTGAAGTAGCGCCTTGAGTTCTGGGCTAACCGTTTTCATCTCACCAAACGTCAGTGCCAATAAAATAGAACGCCACGCTAGCCCCTGCACCTGCTGCTCCGCCTGTACAATCGTGCGCTGGCGAAAATCACACTGGCTATCAACCACAGTTGCCATTAGCACACGACCCGACACGGGTTGCCGTTTGGCTATTGCCCAGCGTTGGCTATCAAAACCGCCTTCGTTTAACCGACTATGAATAGGCCGAAAATTGACACTGATTGCCCAACGTTGGCCACCACACCAGCTTTCCATAGCCGGTGATAAGGTCAGTTGCGCATATAATGGGGGGAAAATTCTGTGCTGATTGATCTCTTCCAGTCGAACCGTGATCAAATCATCATCATGCTCATTGAACCGTATGCTGCTTATCGTCACGACAGCGTTAACCTGACCCTGCGTAACGCGCTCAATTTGTAGCAGTAAGGTTTGAGCATTCAACGATGCCCAGCAAAAGCTCATGGCAACAAGCGCCACACAGCGTATCCCCGCATGGCGATATCCGACTAACATCACGCAGGTGGATAGCCCGCCCCCCCACCACAGCAGCATTTGTGCTGGAATCTGCGGTAAAAAAAGCAACGGCAGAATACCCAGCACACTCGCCCAAGCCAGACTATTGACTGACATCGTCCCTTGCCATGATACACCTTTCCGTTTTCCCTGTGGTTCGTCCTGGCATGTTGCAGTAACCCAAGCTGATGCAACAGGACAAAAAATTCAGGTGGGGAAACGCCTCGCAAGAAAGCGATAGACTTACGAACAATGGCATCCAGCGTGCGAGCTGTATTCCAGTTTTTCAGGCGTTTGATACTGCGATAATTGACGGAAAAATTGATTGCAAAAAAGGAGGTGAATAGTGAGGCGATTAAAAAGAAAAAGGACCGCAGAAGCGATCCTTTTACAGGAGCTATTTACCGTAGCTATTTACCGTAAAACACGGTGCGTCAGGTTACTTAACTTCGCCCATCGCTTTCAGCTTTTTAGACAGCTCACGGCGTTCTTTCGACAGATCGGCGTTTTTGATGATGTAGTCATCAACACGGTCTTCATAATCACCGCGCATGTTAGCGATGATGTTCTGTACGTCCTCAATGGACATGCCAGGTTTAAGATATTCGCTCAGGTTGTCCAGCAGCAGAACGCGCTTTTGGTTATCACGAATTTTCTTCTCGTTGTCGACGATTTCACGCTGAAGTTTGTTTTTACGACGAAACATGCGCACGAATTCCAGCACATCCTGGAAACACGGCTTAGTGTCCTTATCCATCTTTTACCCTTACCTTAAGTCATACATAAATTCTTTATGCATTCACCATACAGGTTATACCCAGCGTCTTTCAAGCAGTGCTTACGCCCTTTGCGCTAACACCTCGCTGAGCGGATAATCTGTCAGCAAACCATACCCTAAATAATTCGAGTTGCCTGCAGGCAGCTTGAAGTATGACGGGTATTTAGCGGTAATATACCGCGATACGCTGATTATGAACCTGCTCAATGGCCACTTCCGTATCGAAAATATCTTCCAACACCTCGGATACCATAATGTCTTCCGGTTTTCCCGTGTAGATGATCTGCCCTTTTCGCATCGCAATAATGTAATCCGAATAGGCGGAAGCAAAGTTGATATCGTGGATAACCAGCACGATGGTTTTGCCTAACTCGTCGGCTGCACGGCGAATCTGCTTCATCATCGCCACGGCGTGCTTCATATCCAGATTATTCAGCGGTTCATCCAGCAGCACGTATTCCGTGTCCTGACACAGCACCATCGCGACATAGGCTCGCTGCCGCTGGCCGCCGGAAAGCTCATCTAAAAACCGATCTTTCAATTCGGTTAGGTTGAGGAACGCCAGCGCAGCGCTGATACGTTCACGATCGTCAGCATTCAACCGCCCTTTAGTATAAGGATAGCGACCAAACCCTACTAGCTCCGCTACCGTTAAGCGGCTGGTAAACTGGTTTTCCTGACGCAGCACGGACAAACACGTCGCCAGCTTATCGCTTGGCGTGGTCACCACATCCATGCCGTTGACTTTGACCTGTCCGCGATCCGCGTCAAGCAGGCGACTGATGATGGACAACAATGTCGACTTCCCTGCACCATTCGGGCCGATAATCGACGTGACGCCACCACGAGGCACCGTCGCCGTGACATTATTCAATACCGTCACGTTATTATACGTTTTAGTTACATTGCCGATCTCAATCACACGGAAACCTTTTTCAGTAGCAACACAATAAACAGCGATCCACCCACAAATTCGATCACGACCGACAGCGCCCCAGACATATTCAGCAGATGCTCAAGCACCAGTTGTCCGCCAACCAGTGAAATCACGCCCAGCAGGAAAGCCGCGGGCAGCAACAGGCGATGCTGGCTGGAGCCAATCACTAAATAGGCAAGGTTCGCGACCATAAAACCTAAGAAGGTCAGCGGGCCAACCAGCGCCGTTGAAATGGCGACCAGCACAGAAACCAGCAGCAGAATGACCGTGACGCTGCGCTTGTAGTCGATACCCAGGTTAATCGCGTTATTACGCCCCAGCGCCAGCACATCAAACCGAAAGCGCATGCGCCAGATCACCACCGCGACCACCAGCGTAATACCAACCGACAGCGCCACCAGTTCAGGCACGGTACGGGTGAAGGTGGCAAACATCCGCCCCTGTAGAATGGCGAACTCACCGGGCGTCAGCAGACGCTGCATTAAGCCCGCCATGCTGCGAAACAGTGTGCCGCAGATAATCCCGACCAGTAAAACCAGATGCAGGTTATTGCGGCTGCCGGTGAACAGCCAGCGGTACAGCAGCGCGGAGAAGAGAATGAGCAGCAGTGTCTCAAGAACGAATTTGCCTTCAACGCCCAGACCCGGAATACCGCTGATGCCGAAAACAAACACCAGCGAGGTCTGAATCAGGATAAACAGGGCTTCAAACCCCATAATCGACGGCGTCAGCACCCGATTATTCGTCACCGTTTGGAACAGTACCGTCGACGCGCTGGCGGCAAATGCCACCAACAGCATCGTCGTCAGCATCAACCCACGGTGCGTCAAAATGTAGCGCAGGTTGCTGCCTAGATTGATGGTCATAAACAGCACAATCACCACAACAGCCGCGCCAGCCAGCCACATCAACCGCTGCGTCGGCGATAACCCCGTACGTTTTTCGCTAACGGCTCCGGTCAGCACCGTATTACGTTCATTGACTGACATGGCGTTTCTGACTTAGCAATAAGAGAAGGAAAACAGCAGCGCCAATGACGCCAAGAATCACGCTCACTGGAATCTCGAAAGGATAGCGAATCACGCGGCTGATAATATCGCAGCACAGCACCAGGCCGCCGCCAAGCAGGCACACCCACGGGATCGTTTTGCGCACATTGTCGCCCATCATCATGCTGATCAAATTCGGCACAATCAGCCCGATAAACGGCAGGCTACCCACCACCACGACCACCACGCCGCTGACGATGGCGATAATGCTCAGGCCCATCAGCATCACCTGCCGATAGTTGAGGCCGACATTGACGGAAAATTCACGCCCCATGCCTGCGACCGTGAAGCGGTCAGCAATCCAGCAGGCCGCCAGCGTTAACGCCCCCACCAGCCAGAGCAGCTCGTAACGCCCTTGCAAGACACCGGAGAAATCACCGGATTCCCAACTGCCGAGCGCCTGTAGCAGATCAAAATACATCGCGCCAAACGTGGTGATTGAACTGATAACCGCACCCAGCATAATGCCGACCAGCGGCACCACCAGCGCGGATTTCAGCACAATCCGCTGTAGCAGCATCATGAACAGGAAGGTACCCGCTAAAGCGAACAGGCTCGCTACCACCATCTTGGTGAAAATCGTCGCGCCGGGCACGGCGATCATCACCACCAGCAAACCTAAGCTAGCCGACTGTGTGGTCCCCGCCAGAGACGGTTCGACAAAACGGTTTTGCGTCAGCAACTGCATGATGAGACCCGCCACACTCATGGCGCTGCCTGCCAGTAGCAAAGCTAGCGTGCGGGGAACGCGGCTGATAAAGAAAATATCGCGCATTTCCGGGTCGTTCCAGACGGCCTGCATGTTCAGTTGCCCTGCCCCAACAAACAGGCTGACAACAATCATGCAGGCCAGAAACGCAAGACCCAGCAAATAGTAAAAAGACTTCATTGATTCTGCCGTAACCCTGCCGTTATTGCTTATCTAACGCGTCGCTGACGGTAGTCACGAGGTTTTTATAGCTTTGCAGCCCCCCAGCGATATACAGCGATGCAGAATCCAGATAGATCACGCGATTGTTTTTCCAGGCGTTGGTTTTGTGAATCAGCGGGTTATCCAGCACCTGCTGGGCCGATTCCCCGCCCGGGCGACCAATCGCGCTGTCACGATCGAGGATGAACAGCCATTCCGGATTCACACTCAGTAAGAATTCTGAGGTCACCACGTTGCCATGACGCCCAGATTCAGGGAATTCGGTCGCTGGTTTGAAGCCCAGTTCATCAAACACGAAGCCAAAGCGCGACTTAGGACCGTAGGCCGACATCTTGCCGCCGCTAACCATCAGAACCAGCGCATTGCCCGCGTTTTCTGTTTTGGCGCGCGTTTGGGCGATCTGCTGCTTGAAATCATCAATCTGTTTTTTCGCTTCCTCTTCTTTGCCGAAGAGGGTGCCCAGTTGCTCGATGCGTTGGATAAAGCTCGCCATAAACTGGTGCTCATCCACATCCATCGAAATCGTTGGTGCAATACCGCTCAGCTTGTCGTAGGCGTCGCGCGTACGTCCACCGGCAATAATCAGATCGGGTTTAGCGCTGCTGAGCGCTTCATAGGCAGGTTCAAACAGCGTCCCCGCATTCAGGTAAGTATCGCTGTTGTATTTTGATAAAAATGCAGGCAGCGGCGTACTGCTTTTCGGTACACCGGCAATCCCGTCGACCTTCAGTGCATCCAGCGTATCCAATGAGGCAGGATCAAACACAATCACTTTCTTCGGCGGCTGTGGAACCTGAGTGGTGCCCTGCGCATGCTCAATGCTGACCGTGTGGCTTCCTTCTGAAGACGATGCCTGCTGATCGCAGCCGGCCAGAACAAACATAGATGCCAATAACGTCGCCTTCACTGCAAACGTTGCATTCAATCGCACCGCATTTAACCGCATAAGTGTGTTCTCCATTTCGCTGTTTGTCGCCGAATGCTACCCCGCAGCGGACGCTACGCGGCAATAAAGAATTTAATTATCATTCGCATTAAAACGAAAATTGTAACCGAATGGACACAGTCATGCCTAGCGATTATGTCTACCCTCCTATTGATGTAAGTCAGGGAAGTGATGCAAATCAGGAAAGCGCCACAGAAAAGTCGATTCAATGGTATCCTTGCCGTTTTCCAGATTGTTTTGCCTGATTTCAGGCTTAGCGCACACGTAGCTAACTGCATATATGGCCGAGAAAACACAACCCACTTTTTTCATTCATGACTACGAGACGTTCGGCAAGCATCCGGCGCGCGATCGTCCCGCGCAGTTTGCGGGTGTCCGTACCGATATGGATTTCAATATTATCGGTGAGCCGCTAGTCATTTATTGCCGTCCGTCGGATGATTACCTGCCGGAACCAGAAGCGGTGATGATCACCGGCATTACGCCACAGGTCGCGCTGGCAAAAGGCGTCAATGAAGCGGCGTTCGCCCGTCAGATCAATGAGGCATTCAGCGTGCCTGGCACCTGCATCATGGGCTACAACAACATTCGCTTTGATGATGAAGTCAGCCGTAATATTTTCTATCGCAACTTCTACGATCCTTATGCCTACAGCTGGCAAAACGGGAATTCCCGCTGGGATTTGCTGGATGCGTTACGCGCCTGCTATGCCCTGCGCCCGGAAGGCATCGTGTGGCCGGAAAACGATGACGGCCTGCCCAGTTTCCGCCTTGAACATCTGACAAAAGCCAACGGCATCGCGCACGAGCAAGCGCATGATGCAATGTCCGACGTTTATGCCACCATCGCTATGGCGAAACGGTTTAAGCAAGCGCAGCCCAAGCTGTTTGACTATCTGTTCCCGTTGCGTAACAAAAACAAAATTTCCGCGCTGATTGATATCCCGCAAATGAAGCCGCTTGTTCACGTGTCTGGCATGTTTGGCGCGGCAAGGAGCAACACCAGTTGGGTTGTGCCGCTCGCCTGGCACCCGGACAACCGTAATGCGGTCATCATGTGCGATCTGGCTGGCGATATGACGCCGCTGCTGGAGTTGGACAGCGAAGCATTGCGTGAGCGGTTATACACCCGCCGAGATGCACTGGAAGCCAATCAGAGTGCGGTTCCACTTAAGCTAGTGCACATCAACAAATGTCCAGTATTAGCGCCGGCCAATACCTTACGGCTAGAAGACGCAGAAAGATTAGGTATCGATCGTCAACGCTGTTTAGACAATCTGGCCGTGCTGCGTAACAACGCGAGCGTCAGAGAAAAAGTGGTGGAACTGTTTGCCGACGCCCCTGCTTTCGCCGCCTCTGATGATGTCGATCTGCGGCTTTATGATGGCTTCTTTGGCGATGCCGACCGCATGGCGATGAAGATTATTCAGGAGACCGCCCCGCAGAACCTTCCCGCGTTGGATCTCACATTTGCCGATAATCGTCTGGAACCGCTGTTCTTCCGCTACCGTGCCCGCAATTTCCCCGGCACGCTGGACGACCGGGAACAGCAGCGTTGGTTGCAACATCGGCGTACGGTATTTACGCCGGAGCGCTTGCAGTCCTATCTGTCAGAACTCAGCAACCTGTATCAGTTGCATGAAGACGATAAAGAGAAGATGGCACAGCTAAAAGCGCTGTACGCGTATGCGCAAGAACTGGTGGGCTAAAGCATAAAAAAGCGGAGCACAGTGGCTCCGCTTTTCTCTTTTATGTAAGCCGTCAGTTTATTTAAACCGGCTCTTCACTGCATTGCGGTACTGGCTGACGGAAGCTGCGCGTCACGAATGCCAGATAGAGCAATCCAATCGTTGCCCACACCAGACCCAGCGTCATCGAACTGGCTTCCAGATTCACCCACAGCGCCCCCACCGTCAACGCGCCTAGCACAGGCATCACGAGGAAGTTAATGGTGTCTTTCACTGTGCGGTTACGGCGTTCACGAATATAGAACTGTGAAATGACCGACAGGTTCACGAACGTAAACGCCACCAGCGCACCGAAGTTGATCAGCGCAGTTGCCGTCACCAGATCGAACGACACCGCAGACAATGCAATGACGCCAACCAGCAAGACGTTCAAAGACGGCGTACGCCATTTCGGGTGGATGTAACCGAAGAAGCGCTCTGGGAATACACCATCACGACCCATGACATACATCAGGCGAGACACGCCTGCATGTGCGGCCATACCCGATGCCAGCACTGTAACGCAGGAGAACACCAGAATAACGGATTGGAAGAATTTACCCGCGACATACAGCATGATTTCCGGCTGAGACGCATCCGGCTCTTTAAAGCGCGAGATATCCGGGAAATACAGTTGTAGGAAATACGCCACGGCAACAAAGATCACGCCGCCAATCAGCGCCGTTAGGAAGATGGCTTTTGGAATCACTCGGCCTGCGTCCTGTGTTTCTTCCGACAGCGAGCTGATGCCGTCAAAACCCAGAAATGAGAAACAAAGAATAGTCGCCCCGGTGATCATCGGCACCACATGGGCGTTATCTGACCAGAATGGACGCGTACTGGTCAATGTTCCGGCACCTTCGCCCAGATAAACACCGTGAATCACCAGACCCAGGAAGACCGCCATGATAGCAACCTGCACCACCACGATAATGGAGTTCAAGTTAGCAACCAGGCTGATGCCACGCAGGTTAAACAACGTCATCAAACCGACCAGCGCCGCCACAAAAATCCATGACGGCACGCCGGGGAAGATCGCTTCCAGATAGATTTTCGCCAGCAGGATGTTGATCATCGGCATGAACAGATAGTCCAGCAGCGACGACCAGCCGACCATAAACCCGACGTGCGGGCTGATCGCTTTTTGCGCGTAGGTATAAGCAGAACCCGCAGACGGGAAACGTTTTACCAGTTTGCCATAGCTCAGCGCCGTGAACAGAATAGCGACCAGCGCAAACGCATAGGCAGTCGCCACATGACCGTCGGTCAGGCCAGACACGATACCGAAGGTATCAAAAATGGTCATCGGCTGCATGTACGCCAGCCCCATCATAACGACAGGCCACAGCGTGAGCGTTCTTTTTAACTGGGCACGTTTTGCGCCAGCATTAGGCAGTTGAGAATCAAGCGACATGGCGCGCACCTCCGTCAGTCACAGCAAAGGCAGCACTACTAAAAATTAGGGAGTGGATACAGGACTCGCCTGAATCACGATGAGAAGAGGTGGCTGTAACAGCACCAGAGATAACTTGCGACTGCGTCGCGCCATAACCAATACCTTTGCAGCACAAACCGGCGGGCACCGGTGCGAAACATGTTAATTGCCCCATCTTTCCTTTCCTCACTGTGCTCACAGGCACACACAAAATTATCTATCCGGATCGTTGTCCGGCCTCTTTGGTTGAAGACCCTATACCCAGCCAACCTGAGCTACAGAGAAAGGTAAGAAACTACACCAATACCCCTGTAACCTGAAGTATGACGAGCATAAATGTAAAAAAATAACCGACGCTATTAGACGTCGGTTATTTTGCAAGGCGCGTATTCTGCACCACTCGTTCTCATCTGACAAGGCTCTGAGAACGTTGGAAACCATTTATTTATCCCCCCCTTCTTCGAGCTGCCTGTACATTGGCTTTTCGCATGACTTATGGGTAAATAAGTAGGATAAATAAGATAATACTCGTTATAAAAACGTTGCTGCTATGTGTGAAGCCTACACAAAAAGTTGTGCTTAAAAATTACAACTCCTGGAACCGTTTTTTCTTTTCGTTTTGTAATCTTTCCAACTCAAAAATCACCTGCTGAAGATCACGTTCCTGCGCCGCGTTCAGTGAAGGGAACTTGAAGCTCAAACGCTGCGTCAGTTTCAATTCGCCTTTGTTATCGACGATTTTCACCATTGCCTGACCGACAAACTGTAAATCAACGCAGAAGAAACCGTGGTCAGCCAGGTCCATCTCGACGCTCTTAATGATGTCGCCTTCGGTCAACAGTCCCGTGGTGTCACGGTCGGTATACAGGCTCAATCCCCCCAGAGAGAGATCTTTGATGGTGAACAGGAAAACACTCTCATCCGGCAGTTCGCCACGGCACGTCAACGGCGGCCACAGCGGCGTGTTAATGCGGAAATAGGTTCTGCGTTGGATAAGATAAAGCAATTCAGGAATCTGCGCGCTAAAGGCTGGCAGCCCGTCGTAGTCCACCGTTTTTGCAATTTCGGCATTAAATTCGACTTTTGCACCTGCGGGTTCAGCGACAAAAGACAGTGCGCCGGCATACAGTGCGCGGCTATTCTCACGCTCAATGCCGCCTAAATCGAAGACAAACAGGTTGTTGTCGGGCACGACGTCAAGAATTTTACTGATGAACTGTCCGTGAGAATGATGAACCATCAGAGACGTATCATTCTTCTTTAACTCGCGCAATGTTGCACAGATTGCCAGTTTGTTGCGCTTAACAAACTGCTCTTTCAAATTTTCATTCACCGCTTTCATCCCTACCATTGTTTACACGGATTATGTGTCAATGGCTTATATTGATGTACGCCTCTTCGTTATCTTTCAAGTCCCATGTGTGCCAACACGATGCACTGTACTGGCTGCATATTGAAAACGATGACTCGGAGTACCTGAAACAGCATGAAACCTACCTTAAATACATCGAATGACAGGACAAACGTTGGTCCTTTAGGGCAAGGCACATTTATGCGCCTCATCACGTGGCAAGCAAAGAACAAACTCATGGAAAAGAATTTGAGCAGCCAGCACGTACGTAACTCGAAGCATGACAGGTAGAAGTTGGTGAAAACGATATCGGCAATTTTCTCAATAACTTTAGTGGAACAATAGGAAAAGTGTTAAGGAGCCGTCAAATGATGAAAATTATCAACGCCAGTCATCGCAAGGCCAGCCGCTCCTTATATAACACCCGTTCGCTATTCAGCAGGATAGTGATACAGCAGCCAGGTTAAGGCCAGTAGATCGGCGCTACCGCCTGGGCTAAGGTTTCTGGCAATCAGTGCGTCGTCCATCTCCCTCAGTGCCTGACGATCCAGCGGCCCCGCCAGCAATCGCCGTGCGTAATCTTGCACAAACGCCAGCCCGTCCATTCCGCCGCGTGAAACGACATTGGTGTCAGGATTGTGAGCCATCAACACCAGCAGCGTCCGTAACAGCGCGGTTTCGTCACCCTCTCCGGTGGCAATCGTCTGATGCAGAGCGGGCAACGCGTACTGACATACGGTATTGAAACCGCTGGCGGCTTCCCCTCTCGCGCCCGTCAGTCCATGACGTTGATAGAGATGTTCACCCGCCGTCGCGGCGCCAGAACACGTCTCCAGCTCATTCCGCACCACATCGTGGCACATTATCGCAACGCTATCGCACAGGCTGCGCTGCGTCACACGCTCTCCCCGTCCTGCCAGCCAACCGGCAGCACTACACAGCAGGCCAAACGCGAAAATCCCACCTTTATGGGTATTCACACCTTTCGTCGCTGACAGCATCGCCTGTTCACAGGCGATGCCGATAGGTCGAACCTGAGACAGCAACTGCGCTAGCGGTACACTGGCGTGCTGATAACCCACCTCGGTAAAATGCCGGAACCAGGGGGAGATCGCCTGAATACTGGTCTGAAACAACGCGACATCCATATCGCGGTGAGATCCGTTATTGGCGCAATCCACCAGTCCGGGCTTCGGTGTCAGCATGACTTCCATCGTCAGCGCATGCGCCACCCGCTGGTCGATATCCGGTAACACGTCGCGCTCCCGATAATCGCCGACAGCAGAACGGGATACCGCAGCAAACAGAATACCGTCAGGCTGGCGTAAAGTAGGCATTAACCTTTTCCTCAATGTGCTCAAGCAGCTCAGGCAACGAATGACGACGTGAACGGCTACAGGCGTGTGCCACCCGATCGCACAATAGGCAGGTGCGCCCGCTGTGCGCCAGCATCGACCGGCCAATCAACCCTTCTTCCGGGCTGAAGATATCGAAATCCCATAGTCTCCCCAGCTCATGGCTATCTTCCAGCGCAATGGTCGCGGCTTTCACCGAAAGCGCATCTTTAGTGATCGCCCATAGCCCTTCCGCACCCGTTGCCAGCCAGCATATCTGCTGTTCCAGCACCGTCCATCCTCGCGTCTGACACAGCGAAGCGAACGATTTGATGGCTTCGGCCATCACCTGCCGATAGCCTTCGCTATCTTTTACCGGCCCCGGCGTGACCAGCGTCAGCGACACCAGTGTCGTACCGTGGCGGGCAAGCCATTCTTGCTGGCGAACTGCGCGGCGTTCCTTCGCCGCGAGTAAGGTTTCCAGCGAGATGGAAACAGTCTTTGTCATCGTCGATTCCCTCATCCGTTTACGCTTATTCGTCGGCTTCTTTCACCTGACGAACGACGTCAATCACGCTGCCATCGCGATAGCGAATAACGCCGACGATGCGATCGTGAAACTCGATAGCACGTGGTTCACCCACCAGCGCAATCGCACGCTGATACAGATCGTCAATCGTCATCACCGTCAGACCCGCCTGTTTCAGGCGTTCAGCAACTTCAGGGCGCGCCGGGTTGACGGCAATGCCGTGATCGGTCACCAGTACGTCAATGCTTTCTCCCGGCGTAACCCGCGTCGTCACCTGACGCACCACGGTCGGGATGCGGCTACGAATCAGCGGCGCAACCACGATGGTCAGGTTCGCTGCCGTTGCGACGTCACAGTGTCCGCCGGACGCACCGCGCATCACGCCGTCTGAACCGGTGATGACGTTGACATTAAAATCGGTGTCAATTTCCAGCGCGCTGAGAATCACCATATCGAGCTGATCGCAGCAGGCCGCTTTAGAGCTTGGGTTGGCGTAAACGTTAGTGGAAATCTCGACGTGATTCGGGTTCTTCGCCAGCGATGCGGCCGCATTGGCATCGAAACACTGGGTATCGATCAGTTTCTCGATCAGCCCTTTTTCGTGCAGATCGACGATCCCGCCCGTGATGCCGCCGAGGGCGAAGCGCGCCACGATGTTCTGCTGACGCATTTTATCTTCGAGGAAACGCGTACAGGCCGTAGAAGCCGCGCCGGAACCCGTCTGGATCGAGAAACCATTTTTGAAATAACCGGCATGTTCGATCACGTCTGCCGCAGAACGGGCAATCAGCAGCTCGCGCGGGTTGCTGGTGACGCGCGCCGCGCCCACGCTGATTTTGGCCGGATCGCCCACTTCATCGACCTGAACGATGTAGTCCACCTGATCCTGCACAATGCTGGCTGGCATGTTCGGGAACGGCACCAGCGCTTCGGTCAGCAGCACCACTTTACGGGCAAACTGCGCATCAACCATCGCATAGCCCAACGAGCCGCAGCTGGATTTTCCCGCGGTGCCGTTGGCGTTGCCAAATTCATCGCTGCACGGAACCCCCAAGAAAGCGACATCGATATTCAGTTCACCGCTTTGCAGCAGATGAACGCGACCACCGTGGGAATGAATCTGTACCGGTTCTTTCATTAATCCGTGAGAAATCGCATCGGCCAATTTGCCGCGCATCCCCGAGGTGTAAATCCGGCTGACCACGCCCGCTTTGATGTGCTCGATCAGCGACGCGTTACAGCTCATCAGCGAGCTGGATGCCAGCGTCAAATCGCGAAAACCCATCCGTGCCAGCGTATCAATCACCCGATTAATGACTTTATCGCCTTCGCGGAAATGGTGGTGGAAAGAGATCGTCATCCCATCTTTCAGTCCGCTGTGGCGAATCGCCTCTTCCAGATCGGCACACAGTTTGCGCTCATGTTTTTGGGCGACATCATTCAACCACGGCGTATTGTGGTTGGCGTTGACGAAGGGTTGCAGATGACGTTTTTCCGGGTACTGCTTTTGCAGTGCTTCAATAAAATGACTCATTGTCTAATCCTGTAATTCCTGAGAGCGGCCATTGCGGTGTAATCACGCAATGGCTATTTGCGAACGCCGGAGGCCTGAGCACGTTCCAGCACTCTTCTGGCGTGGTCGATGATTGGCCCGTCGATCATTTTCCCGTTCAGGGAAATCACGCCCAAGCCGGCACGCTCGCCCTCATCGGCGGCTTTGATCACCAGATGGGAATAGTCCACTTCATCCTGCGTGGGAGCATAGGCGTTGTGTAGCAGCTCAATCTGGCGTGGGTTAATCAGGGATTTACCGTTAAAGCCCAGTCTGCGGATCAGATCGACCTCTTTCAGGAAGCCCGCATCGTCATTGACGTTGGGATAAACCACGTCGAAGGCGTCAATACCGGCAGCGCGAGCCGCGTGTAGTACCGCGCAGCGGGCATAAAAAAGCTCTGTGCCGTCACCACGTTCCGTCTGCATATCCATCACGTAGTCGAACGCTGCCAGCGCAATCCCGATCATGCGCTCGGAAGAACGGGCAATCGCAACGGCGTTAATCACGCCCACCGCAGACTCAATCGCCGCCATAATGCGCGTGGAGCCGACTTCACGACCGCAGGCTTTTTCGATACGAACCAGATGGTGTTCCAGCTCATCGACATCGTCAGTGGAATCGGTTTTCGGCAGACGAATCACATCGGCACCACCGCGCACGGCCGCTTCAAGATCCAGCAGGCCAAACGGCGTACTTAACTGGTTGATGCGTACCACGGTTTCAATATCACGGTACATCGGGTGCTGGAGCGCATGGAAAACCAACAGGCGCGCGGTGTCTTTCTCACGCAGGGAAACGGCATCTTCCAGATCGAACATAATGGAGTCAGGCTTGTAGATAAACGCATTGGACAGCATGGCGGCGTTCGCGCCGGGGAGGAATAACATGCTGCGACGAAGCTTATTCATTATAATTTCTCCCATTCAATCTGCTGCCCGTCTGCGGCGCGCAATACTGCACTTTGCACGCGAGCACGAATGACACAATCCAGCGCGCCTTTGTCATCCACAATGATCGTCCCTTCCTCTACGCCCAGCGCTTTCAGCGTGTCATTCACAACCTGTTTGATTTGGTGGCCAAACTGTTTCATGACTTCGCTGTTGATGACCACGGTGAGTTTCCCCTCTGCTGGTGCCACTTTGACCAGCAAATCGCTGGATTCAAAGGTGCCCGCCAGGGACTCCTTAACAATCTTCATAGACTTATCCTGATTAATTTTAATTACGCGTATTCGGGTTCGTAGTAGTGCTGTAAATGCGCAAAGGTTGAGGCCGGCACGATGTCCTGAATACGGCTGTACTGCCGAAGTTTGAGTAATTTCCTGACTTCCGAAGCGGAAATTGCCAGTCCTGAGGTTTGCCGTTTGCGTTCAATTTCAACCACGCTTAACGCCGGGGAAGACATCGTTTGGTCTTTCTCCAGCCAGTAGTGCATGTCCTGGTTGTACTGATATGTCACCGGGCAAAAAGGTTCGGTGCCGACGAAGCGCTGGGTAATGTCGAGCGCTGGCGCGATATATTTCCTGAAAATAATTAAATCCAGCGCCGCGTGGGCGCGCGTGATCAGCTTCTCTTCCTTCAGGAAATAGCCGGGAAACGTCGCTTTAGAGATCATGTAGTGAGAACCGGCATGTACTGTCACATTGCGGATGTGTTCCACGCCGCGCTGTACCATCTCCAGACGTTCACTGAATGGGAAAAAGGACACGTCTTCCCGCACCACGAAAACGTGCAGCCAGTCACACGACTGCGCCGCATGCTCCGCCAGATAGCGGTGGCCCAGCGTGAAGGGGTTCGCGTTCATGACAATCGCGCCGATCTTTTTATCTGTCCGCGTCGCAAGCGGTTCAGGGTGCGCAAACGCCGCCAAAGACTGGCAATATTGCTGAATGCCAATCGGCGTGTTTTCCATCAACACCGCGCTGTCCTGATAGCACGCCAGCGGGTAGAAACCACATCCGCGAAAGATGTCGACATTTTCTGGTCGGGTATAGAGAAACAGGTGGAAATGGCCGCGCTGCGCCGCCTGCTGCATCACTTCATTCACCACCTGCACGCCCAGATTGAGGTGTCTGAATTCAGGATCGACCGCAACGCATTTAATGGTGTTGGCGGCTAGCCCCGCACAGGCGATCAGCCGCCCGCCCCGTTTGCCAACCACCACGATGTCAATATCGTCATCCATGCCGAGCTGGCAGTGTGCGAGGAACTGTCGTACGGCCTCCCTCTCCTGCTCCCGAAGGCGCACATCCAGCGTGTCAAAAAAGACGGAATCATTGGCATACATCACGGTTCTTCCTGCAACTCGAATTATTTAGGCAATCTATTGCAGGCTGCCGGTTTAGCGCCGACAGCCTGGTACTTACACGGATAGTCAGTGCGCGACGGCTTCAGCCGTTGCCTGAACCGATTTCAACGGCGCAGCGGCATCCACGATCGTGTTACGCAAATGGCCAATGTTTTCGATTTCAACTTCAATGCAGTCACCCGCTTTCATAAACAGCGGTGGATTGCGTTTTTTACCCACGCCGCCCGGCGAACCCGTGATGATCACGTCGCCGGCACTCAGCTCGGTAAAGGTGCTGATGTATTCAATCAGTTCAGCGACTTTGTGGATCATGCTGCTGGTATTGTCGTCCTGCACCATGCGGCCATTCAGATACGTGCGGATCGCCAGTACATGAGGATCGGGAATTTCATCCGTAGTGGTTAGATAAGGGCCGAACGCACCGGTTTTCTGCCAGTTCTTACCCGCAGTAAACCAACTGTGCTGCCAGTCACGCGCAGAACCATCCATGTAGCAGCTGTAGCCTGCGACATGAGAGAGCGCGACATCCTGAGAAATATTCTGTCCACCTTTACCGATAACGACCGCCAGCTCGCCTTCATAATCGAACTCGCTGGAATAATGCGGTTTGATAACTGGCGTCGCGTGCCCGGTTTGCGAATCCGCAAAGCGCACAAATAATGTTGGCGCGGGATTCTCTTCATTAAATTCCTGACGTTTAGCGGCGTAATTCATCCCCACACACAGTATTTTCCCTGGTGCGGTAATAACCGGTAAAAATGTCACATCCGCGACCGGAATATCCGGCGTACTCATACTGAATTCGTGTGCCACGTGTAACGCATTCTGCGCCAGCAGTGTTTTCAGATCGGGATAGCGGTGACCAATTTTACCGCCGAGATCGATTAATCCCGTTGGCGTATAAATGCCGTAACTGTCCTTACCGTTATAACGATAGCTTGCAAGTTTCATAATATTTCCTGTGCAAAATAAACCCACGCGCATTGGCGGTTTTTATTCTGTTAACTCAGCTCATTTTTCAACGTAATATTTATATACCCTAAATAATTCGAGTTTCAGGAAGGCGGCAAGAGAGCGAATCCCGATGAGCTTACTCAAGTAAGTGATTCGGGTGAGTGAACGCAGTCAACGCACATGCAACTTGAAGTATGACGGGTATAGCTCAGCGCTTTTTATTTTCTGAATGACATCAGACCAAAAAGTTGGCGAGCACCAGCAGTGATATCGAAACGTTAATTGCACCGCCGATACGCGTGGCGATCTGCGCGAATGGCATCAGCACCATACGGTTACCTGCCGTCAGAATCGCAACGTCACCTGTACCGCCCTGTCCGCTCTGGCAGCAGGAAATAATGGCAACATCAATCGGGTGCATACCTATTTTTCTACCCACAAAGAAGCCAGTTGCGACCAGCGTCACTACGGTAGAAATAATCACCAGCAGGTTTTGAATCGTAAAAGCGTTCACCAATTCCTGCCACGGTGTAATCGCCACGCCAACGGCAAACAGAATCGGATACGTCACAGAGGTCTGGAAGAACTTGTAAACGACCTGAGAACCTTCCAGCATTTTCGGTGAAACACCGTGAGCCAGTTTCACCAACACCGCAGCGAACAGCATGCCAACCGGTGCAGGCAGGCCAATGACTTTGTGGCCAAGCATACCCACCATATACAGCAGGATTGCCAGCAGAGCGCCAGAGGCAATGGTCGTGACGTCGGCTTTGCCGCTAAAGGCAGAAGCCGGTGTGCTGCTTGCGCCGCCGCCCAGGTTATTGTCTTTATTAGGCATCAGTTCGCCTTCACCGGTCAGATGTGGAAAGCGTTTACCCAACTGATTCAGAACACCGGCAAGGATGATCGCGGTCAGGCTGCCCAGCATCACGATAGGCAAGACGCGCCCCAGCGCAACACCCTGATCCATATGCAGAATCGTGGCATAGCCGATAGACAGCGGGATAGCACCTTCACCCACCCCGCCCGCCATAATCGGCAGAATCAGGAAGAAGAAGATTTGGAACGGATCCAGGCCGAGTGCAATACCGACGCCCATGCCCACCAGCATGCCGGCGATTTCACCGCACAGCATAGGGAAGAAAATACGCAGGAAGCCCTGAATCAGCGTCTGCCGATTCATACTCATGATGCTGCCGACAATAATGCAGCAGATGTAGAGATACAGGATGTTGGTACTTTTATAGAATTTGGTCGTGGATTCAACGACAACGTCCGGCAGCAGGCCGTAATGCACCATCGCCGAGGGGATAAAGGTCGCACAGATTGCCGCCGCCCCCATCTTGCCGATAATCGGCAGACGTTTACCAAATTCACCGCAGGCAAACCCAAAGAATGCCAGCGTCGCCACCATCACGACGATGTCGCTCGGCAACTTGCCACTCAGGCAGTCGATGCCGATTAATACCCCCGCCAGCACAAAGAGCGGTACTGGGATAATACCGACTTTATAGGTATCCAGAACGTGCCACCATTTTTCCTTTAATGAGGCCTTCCCAGCCGCCTCATTATTTACCACAATATATGAATCATCAGTCGTGCTCATAACTCTGTCCCCGTTTTATTTTGTCCGCGAATGATAGGGGGCGGCCACCTATTATTATGTGATTCCCTTCAAATTAAAAAATGAGTTTTAAAGGTGTTTATGGTTTTTATGGTTTATATTCAAAAAACGTTTATTACGCAGGCGGTTAGATGATTTTACGATCAAAATAAACTTTACGATTTCTATGGAGTTTATGGTTTTTATTTCCTAAAAATGACTATGTTGATAAAACGTAATTAAGTTGTTTATTAAAGAAAACAGATGCGTTTAATTTTATCTGCTTATTACTAACATCGTATTGGCAACAACATATTTAAATGTGTTATTGCTCACAAGTTTTTTCCTCTCAGTCCATCCTTATTACCATTCGTGATAAATTCATCAGCTATTTTTCGTTCACCGGCAGGCTACCGCACATCATGAGAGTAAGACTTTCCTTTCATATCAAATTATTTATCTATTTGATCGTCTTCTTCTCTTCGTTGCTTCTAATGACGGGCATTTATTATTATCACGATATCGATAAACAGCTGTATTCCGAGCTGGGTGCACGAGCGCAGGTACAGGCCAGAGAAATCGCCATCATCCCGTCCTTGATTGAGTCGGTGAAGCATAAAGACATCAAGCAGATAAGCACGCTCGTTCAACAATTGAAGCTGCGCAGCGACGCCAGCTATATCGTGATCGGAGATAATCAGGCGCATCACCTGTTTCACTCTGAAGATGCCGGTCTTGTCGGCACGCAGATGGTGGGCGGCGATAACGTTGAGGTTCTCGCCGGGAAAAGTATTATCACGGTGCGTCGGGGCGGCATTGGCATCTCACTACGCAGCAAAGCGCCGATCGTGGCTGACGGTCAGGTTATTGGTATTGTCTCCGTCGGCTATCTGAAAACCCATATCGATAACCTGACGTTCAGTAAACTGGCGCACATCCTGCTGGCGATTCTGGCGATGTTTGTCGCGCTGTTTATCTTTTCCTGGTGGTTCTCGCGTAATCTGAAGAAACAGATGTTTGGCCTCGAACCGCTTGAGATTCGTATGCTGGTCAGGCAGCAGAAGGCGCTGCTCGAATCGATCTACGAAGGGGTGATCGCCATCGATAAGCAGCACCGCATTGCCGCCATTAACCATGCCGCCAAAGAAATCCTCGGGCTGAACGAACCGTCCTATCTGTTGCGCGGCAAGCCGATTGATACCGTCATTAAACCCGTCCCCTTCTTCTCCGGCGAGGCCATGTGGAACAGCGACACCCACGATGAGATCTGCCGTTTTAACCACGCTACCGTGATTGCCAGCCGGGTGCGGATCATGCTGAAGGATGAGCTTCAGGGCTGGGTCATCAGCTTCCGCGGTAAAAATGATATTCATACGCTTAGCATGCAACTCAGTCAGGTGAAACGTTACGCGAATAGTCTGCGCATTCTGCGCCATGAGCAGTTGAACTGGACGGCGACGTTGGCCGGGCTTTTGCATCTAAAACGCTATGACGAAGCCATCAAATATATTGAAGCGCAGTCCGAAAGCGCACAGGTGGTGCTGGATTTTGTTTCGCGCCGCTTCTGTTCGCCCGCGCTGTGCGGGCTGCTGCTGGGCAAGTACGCGACGGCACGGGAAAAAGGCATTGAGATTGTTTTCGATCCACGCTGCCAGCTCACCCACATTCCACCCACGCTGAGTGAAACGGAACTGATGTCCATCATTGGTAATTTGCTGGATAACGCGATGGAAGCCACATTAGCCACCACCGCGCCACATTATCCTGTCGAGGTGTATATCTATAACAGCGAACAAGAGCTGGTCATTGAAGTCGCCGATCAGGGAACAGGTATCGATCCGGCTATTGCCGATAGCCTGTTTGAAATGGGCGTGACCAGCAAAACACAGGGCGACCACGGGCTGGGGCTGCATCTGGTCGCCAGCTACGTCAATCAGGCTCAGGGAATGATCGAAGTCTCGGCCAACCAGCCGAATGGCAGCATATTTTCCCTATTTATTCCGATGTCCCCCCAATAATTTGAGCAGCGCGTATTGAATAACGCACAGGCCGCTTGAGGTATAACGGACACACTATTTTGTTTTATAATTCAGATACTAACAGGGATTTACACCATGCAGCACACTGAACATTTCGATGTCTTAATCGTTGAAGATGAAAGTAAGCTGGCAAATATTCATGCTGAATTTATTGAGAAACATTTCAATCTGCGTGTCGTCGGGATTGCCGCTACGCTTTTTGAAGCCAAAAAGCTCCTTCAGCAGCACAGGCCGCGTCTGATCCTGCTCGATAACTATTTGCCCGACGGCGAAGGGGTTTCGCTGATTGAAAGCCAACTGCTCAAGGGGATGGACTGTTCCGTCATCTTTATTACCGCCGCCAGCGATATGAATACCTGCGCTCAGGCGATTCGCTGTGGAGCCTTTGACTACATTATCAAACCGCTCTCCTACCCCCGGCTGCGCTCTTCGCTGGAGCGATTTATTCAATTCGTGAAAACTCAGCACACTTACAAAATCGTCGATCAGCAGAACGTCGATATTCTCTATCAACTGCAATCATCCGGCACAGCCACCTCCTCGTCAGCAAAAGGCATTGAAGAGAACACGCTGGGGCTGATCAAGCAGATTTTTGCCAACGATGGCGGCGATACACTCTATTCTGTCGATGATATCGTCGAAAAAACGGGGCTCAGTAAAACGACGGCGCGCCGTTATCTGGAGTTTTGCGTTGAAAACCAGTTCCTCGACATCGAAATGCGTTATGGCAAGATTGGCCACCCGCGTCGGCTGTATCGTACAAAAAGCCCCCTGTAGGTGTCGCGCCCCGTACGCTATGGCGGTAATATTCGCCGCCATAGCGTATCCGGCAGAGACAGACGACGATATGCGATGAAACGTGAGATAAAAAAGCCCAATGAAAGAGTAACGGGTGATGCATCCAATTAGTCGAACATGTATTTTTCAATGAACGCCCCGATGACTTTTTCATGCAATTCAATCGAGCGTGAGAAGCAGATTTTTTTACGAACCAAACGTTTAATACGAGTCCTAACGTGCGAATGACGGTGTTAATGCCGATTTTCAGTGTTCTGGCAGTATCACGAACGCCAGCGCCGTTGAATGCCATTTCGCTAATTTGCTCTTTGACACCGAGTTTACGAGCTTCATAGGTATAGGTGAGCAGAAACACACGGTGACAGTCACGACAACGAAACCGGTCACGGCCTTTAGGATTCTGCCCGTGACGGTAAACCTGAACAGACTGACAACGGGGACAATGAACATAAACGCGAGCCATGAGCACACCTCAAAGCGGGCATTACACATCAATTCAACTAATTAGAGACATTACCCACTGGTTTAGCCATATCTCCATAAAACACCATGCATTTGCACAGTGCTTTTTGATATCCATCACAGAACGTTATTATCACCCAATCTGGCACTAACATCGCGATAGCATAGCCCGATAACTCATAGTGGTTAGCAATAACGTCATGGTTGGCAATGGAATAAATAATGGTTAGCAATAAAATCGTGAACAGTATTTTTACTAAAAAAAGAGTCGCACATGGAGAGTTATAATGCAGCATTTTGCTAGTCAAATTCGTAACACAAAAATCGCACATAAACTGTATGCTGGGTTTGGCATTATCTTATTACTCGTTATTATTGCCTCAACACTTAGCGCAAAAAGATTTAAAGACATTAAAGATATTTATGAAAAAACCAATCTTATTTATAGCGTCAACATTGAGGTTTTTCAGGCAAAAATAAATCGTGTTAAATATTTCTACGCACCAGATGAAAAAACAAAAGATATTCTGGCAAAATTTGTCAAGAGTGCGACAGACTTAACTGACAGTGCAAAAAACCTAGCCTGGAGCACTGATGAATTAGGTCACATCAACAATTTAAAAGAAAATTTAGAGGGATTTCAGGCATCGGTTTCCGCAATGTCCACCGCAACACTAAAAGCGGTTGGAATTCAGGAAAAAGTCAACGCATTGCATACACAAGCTACGCTGGAACCTGTTGCTCAGACCATTCATAACACCAGCGCATTCCCCGATAATGATGCTTATTACGCGATGAGCAAACTGGCTTTCTTATTGAGTGAGGTGCAAAAGCTGAGCTATGAGCTGCAAACAACAAAAGATGAGAAAACATTAACTGCGCTGAATACTCGTTATGCAGAGACGGAATCAGCCTATCAGGCATTACCGACTTTACCTTCTGACCTGAAAGATCAGGCTGACGCGTTACGCAATTACATCAAGC
This sequence comes from Pectobacterium odoriferum, assembly GCF_009931295.1. Taxonomy (NCBI): domain Bacteria; kingdom Pseudomonadati; phylum Pseudomonadota; class Gammaproteobacteria; order Enterobacterales; family Pectobacteriaceae; genus Pectobacterium; species Pectobacterium odoriferum. The sequence goes on from NZ_CP034938.1 coordinate 2,858,332, forward strand.
AATACCAACAGCTTAATGCGGACTACTACACCGCTTTCGATGACGTGAAAAAAGCAGAAACGCTGGTCATGAGAGCAGGAACGAAAAGCAGCGCCGACATTAATGCGCTGACCGCCATCATCAAAGCGAAAAACGATGAACTGGCCTATAACTCCGCCACCATTACGATGATTATCGGCCTCATTGCCGTCATTATCGGTATCATCATTTCGATCTACATTACCCGGATTATCACCCGACCTATCATCCATAACCTGGCGCTGGCGGAACGTATTGCCAGTGGTGACCTGACGACGACAATTCAGACCGATCGTCACGATGAACTCGGCCGACTCACCATGGCCATGGGAACGATGAATGAGCAGTTGCGCCACGTTATCTCCGAAGTACGGGACAGCGTCGGTAGCGTTAGCCAGTCAGCAAGTAAAATTGCCACAGGCAATAGCGATCTTTCCTCGCGCACCGAACAGCAGTCGGCTGCCGTCGTTGAAACCGCAGCCAGCATGGAAGAACTGACATCAACGGTGAAAAACAACGCCGACAACGCTAAACATGCCAGCCAGATCGCTGCCGATGCCTCCAAGAATGCGCTGAAAGGTGGCGAAGTCGTGAAACAGGTTGTGACGACCATGGACAATATCGCGGCCAGCTCAAAAAAAATCGCCGATATCACCACCGTCATCAATAGCATTGCTTTCCAGACCAACATCCTGGCACTGAACGCCGCGGTAGAAGCCGCACGCGCCGGTGAACAAGGGCGTGGTTTTGCCGTGGTAGCAGGCGAAGTACGCAGTTTGTCGCAGCGCAGCTCTCAGGCGGCTAAAGACATCGAAGCGTTGATCTCAGAGTCCGTCGAACGTACCAATGCGGGTAGTCATCTTGTGGCGGTTGCCGGAGAAACCATGGAGCAAATCGTCGATTCCGTTTCTCGCGTGAACGACATCATGGGGGAAATCTCATCTGCTTCGGAAGAACAGAGCCGGGGAATTGGGCAAATCGCACAGGCAATCAGTGAGTTGGACACCACCACTCAGCAGAACGCCTCACTGGTAATGGAATCCTCCATTTCCGCCAACTCGCTGGAAGAACAGGCTGTGCTGTTAGAGAAGTTGCTCAAGCACTTCCGCGTGTCCCAATCTGATAACCACGCAGGCTCACGCGCATCATCCTCTGCGTCACGACACGCGCTGCCAAAACGTGTGTCAACGGCAGACAAAAAAGCCGCATCATCAGAAAGCGACTGGACGTCGTTTTAACGCCCCACGCCCGGATGCTTCACACACATTCGGGCGTATCAGAAACCCTGTAGCGGTATCAAAAAAATCGTAGTATCAACACAAACCAGCACGCATTGCGGTTAGCACTACAGGCCCTCGTTCAACGGCATCGTTGAAGGATTAGGGTACTGATACTCAAACCCGAGCTCATGGCAGATACGCTGTCCATCAACAATCTTCCCCTGAGCGCTGTCGCTTACTGGCGCAAACTGCGGCGGAGACAGGTGCAATCTGCGCGCCTGTTCAGGGTAAAAATCCTGTCTGGCAGGATGTTCTGGCGCACACAGATTATAGATATGCCCGCCGTTCGGAAGTTTAAGCAGCAACAGAATCGCCGCCAGCACATCTTCCTGATGTACCAGATTCACGCCATGATTACCGCGCGGCAGATTGGTTTTGCCCGCAAGGAAACGTCCAGGATGGCGTTCACCACCGACCAGCCCCGCAAGACGCAAGATATCCACGGAGGTATCAGGTAGATGCTGCAACCACTGTTCGAGGGACACCAGCGTCTTCCCTGCTACCGTCGTCGGCTGTAGCGGCGAGTTTTCTCTTGCCGTGCCGCTGCTATCGCCATAAACCGAGGTTGAACTGGTGAAGATAATACGCGGGACATGAAACACGCGCGCCATATTCACCAACTGCTGTACCGCTTGCGCATACCCTTCCCCCCCTTCCGCCGTTCGGCTTGCGGGCAAGGTCACGATCAATACGTCAACCTGTAGTAATGCGCTAAGCTCGTCTGCGTCGCATTCCAATTCAGGCGTCAGCGCCAGTTGATAGCACTCAATGCCGCTCATACGCGCCGCTTCCACGCCATCCTGAGTGGTTTTCGTCCCTGTCACGTGGTAGCCGTGCCCATTCAGCGCCAGAGCTAACGGCATACCCAACCAGCCCAATCCCACAATCGATACTTTTTTCATCAGCCGTTCTCCCCTGCAAGGAGCCTGTTAATTAACATCATGCACGCCTACAGAGTAAACGGCTTTCATGCCCACCGCTACGGATGCCTGTCCGATTTCCGTAGTCTTTTCTGCCTATCAAAAGCGGATATCCAGCGCGATTATGCTGGCACATCACTCAACAAAAACGAACTTCCCACATCTGCTAAAAAAATGTTGCACAACAGCCCGAACATGGTTTAGGTTATTCAACAGAAATCGTTATTGATTTAATAAACATTGATACAACAAAGAGACACTTTATGACACGCGTTCTGTTTAACCACCATCATCACCATCATCCTGATTAGTCTTTCGGGCAGTTGGTGCTGGAAGACGTTAAGATCTTCCAGTGGCGCAGAACACAAAGAGAGCCCTCGGAAGATCATCTTCCGAGGGTTTTTTTATGGCCCAATGTTTCTAACAATTTTAAATTTGACAGGTTAATGAGGTTTCCATGCTGGATAAAACACGTTTACGGATAGCAATGCAGAAGTCAGGCCGCCTGAGCGACGATTCACGCGAACTACTGGCGCGCTGCGGGATCAAAATCAACTTACAGCAACAGCGTCTGATTGCATTCGCAGAAAATATGCCGATTGATATCCTGCGAGTACGCGATGACGATATTCCCGGACTGGTCATGGATGGCGTCGTCGATCTGGGCATCATCGGCGAAAACGTGCTGGAAGAAGAGCTGTTAAACCGTCGTGCACAGGGCGAAGATCCGCGTTATTTCACGCTGCGCCGTCTGGATTTCGGCGGCTGCCGCCTGTCGTTGGCGATGCCGCTGGATGAAGCCTACACCGGCCCTGAATGTCTGCAAAACAAACGTATTGCCACCTCTTACCCTCACCTGCTCAAACAATATCTCGACAGACAATCCGTCAATTTCAAATCCTGTCTGCTCAACGGTTCCGTCGAAGTGGCGCCGCGCGCTGGTCTGGCCGATGCCATCTGCGATCTGGTCTCTACCGGTGCCACGCTGGAAGCCAACGGCCTGCGCGAAGTCGAAGTGATTTACCGTTCCAAGGCCTGTCTGATTCAGCGTGACGGCGAAATGCCAGAAGAAAAACAGCAGTTGATCGATAAACTGCTGACCCGTATGCAAGGCGTGATTCAGGCACGTGAATCGAAATACATCATGCTGCACGCGCCTAGCGAACGTCTGGAAGAAGTCATCGCCCTGTTGCCTGGCGCTGAGCGCCCAACCATTCTGCCGCTGGCTGGCGACCAAAGCCGCGTTGCCATGCACATGGTCAGCAGCGAAACGCTGTTCTGGGAAACGATGGAAAAACTGAAATCGTTGGGTGCCAGCTCCATTCTGGTCCTGCCTATTGAAAAAATGATGGAGTGATGGCGATGGCTGACAACACCCAAAGCACTGGCAGCTTCAGCACGCTCGTTGACTGGCAGCGCTGTTCAGCAGAAGAGCAGCGTCAGCTACTGACTCGCCCGGCGATTTCCGCGTCAGATCGCATTACCGCCGTCGTGAGCGATATTCTGACAAACGTGAAAAGCCGTGGTGATAGCGCGTTACGCGACTACAGTGCACAGTTTGACAAAGTTCAGGTCAATGCGATTCGCGTGACCGAGGCCGAGATTGCCGCCGCCGCCGCCCGTTTGGGCGATGACGTCAAACAGGCGATGGCGATCGCCGTGCGTAATATAGAAACATTCCACAACGCGCAAAAGCTGCCGATTGTCGATATCGAAACACAGCCAGGCGTACGTTGCCAGCAACTCACTCGCCCCATCGCAACCGTCGGGCTGTATATTCCTGGGGGCTCTGCCCCGCTGCCGTCAACCGTGCTGATGCTGGGAACACCTTCACGCATCGCAGGCTGCGGTCGCGTGGTGCTGTGCTCACCGCCGCCGATTGCCGATGAAATTCTGTATGCCGCACAGCTGTGCGGCATCAAAGAAGTCTTTCAGCTCGGTGGCGCGCAAGCGATTGCTGCGATGGCATTTGGCACAGAGAGCGTGCCGAAAGTGGATAAAATCTTTGGCCCCGGCAACGCGTACGTCACGGAAGCCAAGCGTCAGGTTAGTCAGCAGCTCGATGGCGCGGCTATTGATATGCCCGCAGGGCCATCCGAAGTATTAGTGATCGCCGACAGCGGCGCGACGCCCGCGTTTGTCGCGTCTGACCTGCTGTCGCAGGCGGAACACGGCCCAGATTCACAGGTCATTCTGCTCACGCCCGACGCAGCAATGGCCAAAGCCGTGGCAGACGCCGTTGAAGACCAGCTCACGCAGCTGTCCCGTGCGGACATCGCGCGTCAGGCACTTGCCAGCAGCCGCGTCATCGTCGCGCGTGATTTAGCACAGTGTATTGAAATCAGCAATCAGTATGGTCCAGAGCACCTGATCATCCAGACGCGCGACGCCGAATCCCTAGTTGATAGCATTACTAGTGCAGGTTCAGTTTTCCTTGGCGACTGGTCACCGGAATCCGCGGGCGACTACGCCTCCGGCACCAACCACGTTCTGCCGACCTATGGCTATACCTCGACCTATTCAAGCCTGGGACTGGCCGATTTTCAGAAGCGCATGACCGTACAGCAGCTCACGCCGCAGGGGTTACTGCAACTGGCGCCGACCATAGAAATATTGGCACAAGCCGAACAGCTGACCGCCCACAAAAACGCCGTTACCCTGCGTGTTGCAGCACTGAAGGAGCAAGCATGAGCAGTATTGAAGAGCTGGCACGCGCCAATGTCCGTGCCTTGACACCATATATGTCTGCCCGTCGTCTGGGCGGTAACGGCGATGTCTGGCTGAATGCCAATGAATACCCTGAAGCACCAGCATTTCAGTTAACGTTACAGACACTGAACCGCTATCCGGAATGCCAGCCAGTCACAGTGATCAGCCGTTACGCCGAGTATGCAGGTGTAACACCAGAGCAGGTTCTGGTCAGTCGCGGTGCTGACGAAGGTATCGAGCTGCTGATCCGCGCGTTCTGCGAACCGGGGAAAGACGCCATCCTGTTCTGCCCCCCAACCTACGGCATGTACGCTGTCAGCGCCGAGACGTTTGGCGTGGAACGCCGCACCGTAGCCAGCAAATCAGACTGGCAGTTGGATCTCAATGCGATTGAAGCACAGTTGGACGGCACTAAGGTCATTTATGTGTGCAGCCCGAACAATCCAACTGGCAACCTGATTGCGCGGGAGGATTTGCGTCAGTTGCTCACACTGGCACAGGGAAAAGCGCTGGTCGTTATTGATGAAGCCTACATTGAATTCTGTCCGCAGGCGACTACCTCGGTCTGGCTGGATGAATTCCCACATTTAGTGATTCTGCGTACCTTGTCCAAAGCCTTTTCACTCGCTGGATTGCGCTGTGGTTTCACACTGGCGAACCCTGAAGTGATTCAACTTCTGCTGAAGGTGATTGCCCCTTATCCGCTGTCCACTCCCGTCGCGGATATCGCGGCACAAGCGCTGAGCCACGACGGGATCGCCAAAATGAAGGCGAATGTTGAGGAGATTACGTCCGCTCGCCGCTGGCTGAGCGATGCCTTAAAAGAGATTCCCTGCATTGAAGAAATCTTCCCCAGCGAGAGTAACTATCTGCTGGTGCGCTTTACCGCCTCCCCCTCTGTATTTAAAACGCTGTGGGATCAAGGCATTATTCTGCGTGACCAAAATAAGCAACCGAGCCTCGCTGGCTGTTTGCGCATTACTATCGGCAACCGCTACGAATGTGAACGCGTTGTTGCTGCATTACAATCATTGCCGGGCATCAACGCTTAATTTTAAGGAGCTCACGTGGGCCAGAAATACCTCTTTATCGACCGTGACGGAACATTGATCGCTGAACCGCCTGAAGATTTTCAGGTTGACCGTCTGGATAAACTGGCGCTGGAACCAGATGTCATTCCCTCGCTGCTGGCGCTGCAAAAAGCCGGTTATACGCTGGTGATGATTACGAATCAGGATGGATTGGGAACCGAGAGCTTTCCGCAGGAAACCTTCGATCCACCGCACAATCTGATGATGCAGATTCTGACATCGCAGGGCATCCGCTTTGAGCAAGTGCTGATCTGCCCGCATTTACCCGCGGATAACTGCACCTGTCGCAAGCCCAAGACCGAGCTGGTGACTGCCTATTTGAACAACGGCCTGATGGATGTGGCGAATAGCTACGTCATCGGTGACCGCCAGACCGATATTCAACTGTCGCAGAATATGGGCATAACTGGGCTGCTCTATCAGCGTGGCGGGCTAAACTGGCAAGCGATTACCAACCAGTTGACCAAGCGTGACCGCCATGCGCACGTCAACCGCGTCACGCGTGAAACCGCGATTGATGTGAACGTCTGGCTGGATCAGGAAGGTGGCAGCAAAATCAACACCGGCGTCGGCTTCTTCGATCACATGTTGGATCAAATCGCCACCCACGGCGGATTCCGCATGAACATTGAAGTGAAAGGCGACCTGTACATCGACGATCACCACACGGTAGAAGATACTGGTCTGGCGCTGGGCGAAGCCCTGAATAAAGCGCTGGGCGACAAACGCGGTATTGGCCGCTTTGGCTTTGTTCTGCCGATGGATGAGTGTCTGGCACGCTGTGCGCTGGATATTTCAGGCCGCCCGCATCTGGAATACAAAGCAGAATTCAGCTACCAGCGCGTTGGCGACCTGAGTACAGAAATGGTCGAACACTTCTTCCGTTCACTGTCTTATTCCATGGCCTGTACGCTGCACCTGAAAACTAAAGGGCGTAACGATCATCACCGTGTGGAAAGCCTGTTCAAAGTCTTCGGGCGCACGCTGCGTCAGGCAATCCGCGTCGAGGGTGACACGCTGCCGAGCTCGAAAGGAGTGCTCTGATGAAGGTCGTCATTCTTGATACCGGCTGCGCTAACCTCTCTTCGGTGACCTACGCCGTGCAGCGGTTGGGGTATACGCCCGTTGTGAGCCGCGAGGCAGAGATTGTCCTGCAAGCGGACAAGCTGTTTCTGCCGGGCGTTGGCACCGCACAGGCTGCGATGAATCAACTGGAAGAGCGCGACCTGATTGCGTTGATCAAAGCCTGTACCCAGCCCGTTCTCGGTATTTGCCTCGGCATGCAGTTGCTGGGCACAAACAGCGACGAAAATGGCGGCATTCCCACGCTCGGCATTGTTGATTCGCCAGTGAAAAAGATGGTTGACCACGGCTTACCGCTGCCGCATATGGGCTGGAATCAGGTCATTCCGAAGGCCGGACATCGTTTGTTCCGCGATATCGATGACGGTGCCTATTTCTATTTCGTTCACAGCTATGCCATGCCGGTCTGCGAAAACACGATTGCCCAAGCCAACTACGGCGAAGCCTTCACCGCCGCGCTGGAAAAAGATAACTTCTTTGGCGTGCAGTTCCACCCTGAGCGTTCGGGTGCGGCGGGCGCGCAACTGCTGAAAAACTTTCTGGAGATGTAGAGCGTCATGATTATTCCCGCATTAGATCTGATTGATGGACAGGTTGTCCGTCTGCATCAGGGTGATTATGGCCAACAGCGCCAGTACGGCAGCGATCCGCTCCCCCGCTTGCAGGATTACCAGCAGCAAGGTGCAGGTGTGCTGCATCTGGTGGATTTGACCGGTGCAAAAGATCCCTCTGCCCGCCAGATTCCGCTATTAACGACGCTGTTGGCTGGCGTTACTGTCCCCGTTCAGATTGGCGGCGGTATCCGCACCGAACAGGACGTGGAAGCGTTATTAAAAGCCGGAGCCAGCCGTGTCGTCATCGGCTCCACCGCCGTTAAGCAGCCGGAACTCGTTCAGCAATGGTTCACCCGCTACGGCGCAGAAGCGCTGGTGCTGGCGCTGGACGTGCGAATCGACGCCAACGGCACGAAGTTCGTCGCTATCAGCGGCTGGCAGGAAAATTCAAACGCCACGCTTGAGCAGGTCGTCGAACAATATCTGCCGTTTGGTCTGAAACATGTGCTGTGCACTGACATTTCTCGTGACGGTACGCTGAGCGGCTCCAACGTCGAGCTCTATCGTGAAATCAGCCAGCGCTATCCGCAGATTGCCTTTCAGGCATCCGGCGGCATCGGTAATCTGACGGATATCGCCAATTTGCGCGGCAGCGGTGTACAAGGCGTGATCGTGGGTCGTGCGCTGCTGGAAGGTAAATTCAACGTCGCGGAGGCTATTTCATGCTGGCAAAACGGATAATCCCCTGTCTGGACGTGCGTAACGGTCAGGTCGTCAAAGGTGTACAGTTCCGCAATCACGAAATCATCGGTGACATCGTGCCACTGGCGCAGCGCTACGCGCAGGAAGGGGCCGATGAGTTAGTTTTTTATGATATCACTGCCTCTTCCGATGGCCGTGTAGTCGATAAAAGCTGGGTATCACGCGTCGCAGAAGTGATTGATATCCCCTTTTGCGTGGCAGGTGGCATTAAAAGCGTGGAAGAAGCGGGTCAAATCCTCTCTTTTGGCGCAGATAAGATTTCCATCAACTCACCGGCACTGGCCGACCCAGAGCTGATTACCCGCCTGGCTGACCGCTATGGCGTGCAATGCATCGTCGTCGGGATTGATACCTGGCACGATGCCGCGACGGGCCGCTACCATGTCAATCAATACACGGGTGATGAAGCGCGGACCAAGGTCACCACCTGGGAAACGCTGGATTGGGTAGAAGAAGTGCAGAAGCGCGGCGCGGGTGAGATTGTCCTGAACATGATGAATCAGGACGGCGTGCGCAATGGCTATGATTTACACCAGTTAAACTTGGTGCGTGATGTCTGTCATGTCCCGCTCATTGCTTCCGGCGGCGCAGGCACCATGGAACATTTTCTGGATGCGTTCCAAACCGCCCACGTTGATGGCGCGCTGGCCGCATCGGTGTTTCACAAGCAAATTATTAATATTGGCGAGCTGAAACAATATCTTAAGCAACAGGGTGTGGAGATTCGAGTGTGTTAAGCGAAGAGTTCTTTCTAAACGACGAACAACGAAACCAACTCGATTGGGAAAAAACGGACGGTATGCTGCCGGTTGTCGTGCAACATGCGGTATCCGGTGAAGTATTGATGCTGGGCTACATGAATCAGGACGCGTTGCAGGCCACGGAAGAGAGCGGCAAAGTGACGTTTTTCTCGCGGACCAAGCAGCGGTTGTGGACGAAAGGCGAATCTTCCGGCCATTTCCTGAATGTCGTCTCTATCACGCCGGACTGCGATAACGACACCCTGCTGATTCTGGTTAACCCTATCGGACCAACCTGCCATCTGGGCACCAGTAGCTGCTTCTCACCTGCTGCCAGCGACTGGACGTTCCTTTATCAGTTGGAGCAACTGCTAGCCGAGCGTAAGCATGCTGACCCAGATAGTTCTTACACTGCGCGTCTGTATGCCAGCGGCACCAAGCGCATTGCGCAGAAAGTCGGTGAGGAAGGATTGGAAGCGGCATTAGCAGCCACGGTGCATGACCGCGAAGAACTGACCAACGAAGCCGCGGATTTAATGTACCATCTACTGGTGCTGTTGCAGGATCAGGATTTAGATCTGGCGACGATTATCAATCGCCTGAAAGCGCGTCACAATAAGTAAACCTGTTCCCCGCGTTATCGATCGCTGATAACGCGGGATAGCCTATACGCTGTCAGATAACCGCGTCATATCGACGGAAGTACGGAGAAGATGCAGGTTATAAACGTAAAAAAGCACCCAAATGGGTGCTTTTATAAAGCTGCTATTTAAGACTAATGATTAGCCGTAAATATTAGCGCGGTCGCGGAGTTCCTTGCCCGGTTTAAAGTGAGGGACGTACTTACCTTCCAACTCAACTTTGTCACCCGTTTTCGGATTACGACCTACACGCGGTGCACGGTAGTGAAGTGAAAAACTGCCAAACCCACGGATTTCAATACGATCGCCTTCGGCTAACGTAGAAGCCATTTGTTCGAGCATTTCTTTCACTGCATCCTCAACCACTTTGGCTGGGATATGAGATTGCTGTCCAGCAAGCCTTTCAATAAGTTCAGACTTGGTCATAGCTCCTCCAAGTGCGGTTATCAATAACCAGGATAACTAACTACCGTTACAAGAATGAGCAACTTGCGCTGCTCATTCTACCGTTGTGATTACTCGCCTTTAGCTGCTTTGAACGCTTCTGCCATCGCGCTGGAGAAATTGTTTTCTTCCGGCTTGTTGTTAACAGTTGCGATTGCATCTTTCTCGTCAGCTTCGTCTTTCGCACGAACAGACAGGCTAACAACGCGGTTTTTACGATCAACACCGGTGTATTTCGCTTCAACGCTGTCGCCAACGCTCAGTACCAGCGTTGCATCTTCAACACGGTCACGTGAAGCGTCAGAAGCACGCAGATAGCCTTCAACTCCGTCTGCTAATTCAACTGTAGCACCTTTGGCGTCAACTGCTGTAACTTTACCAGTAACAATAGCACCTTTCTTGTTAACAGACAGGTAGTTATTGAACGGGTCTTCAGCCAGTTGTTTCACGCCCAGGGAGATACGCTCGCGCTCTGCGTCAACCTGCAGAACAACAGCGGCGATTTCATCACCTTTCTTGAATTCGCGAACGGCTTCTTCGCCAGCCACGTTCCAGGAGATGTCAGACAGGTGCACCAGACCGTCGATGCCGCCATCCAGGCCGATGAAGATACCAAAGTCAGTGATAGACTTGATTTTACCTTCAACGCGGTCGCCCTTGTTGTGAGTTTCTGCGAACAGCTGCCATGGGTTGGATTTACACTGTTTCAGGCCCAGAGAGATACGGCGACGTTCTTCGTCGATGTCCAGAACCATTACTTCCACTACATCACCAACGTTAACAACTTTGGATGGGTGGATGTTTTTGTTGGTCCAATCCATTTCAGAAACGTGTACCAGACCTTCAACGCCTTCTTCGATCTCAACGAAGCAGCCGTAGTCAGTCAGGTTGGTCACGCGGCCAGTCAGACGCGTGCTTTCTGGGTAACGCTTAGCGATAGCGACCCATGGATCTTCGCCCAGTTGTTTCAGGCCCAGAGATACACGAGTACGCTCGCGGTCGAATTTCAGCACTTTAACAGTGATTTCGTCGCCCACATTGACGATTTCGCTTGGGTGTTTAACACGTTTCCAAGCCATATCAGTGATATGCAGCAGGCCATCAACGCCGCCCAGATCAACGAATGCACCGTAGTCAGTAAGGTTCTTAACGATACCTTTAACTTCCATGCCTTCCTGCAGGTTTTCCAGCAGTTGATCGCGCTCAGCGCTGTTTTCAGATTCGATAACTGCACGGCGGGAAACAACAACGTTGTTGCGTTTCTGATCCAGCTTGATAACTTTGAACTCAAGCTCTTTGCCTTCCAGATGCAGCGTATCGCGAACCGGACGAACGTCTACCAGAGAACCTGGCAGGAACGCACGAATGCCGTTCAGCTCAACAGTGAAACCGCCTTTAACTTTACCGTTGATAACACCGGTAACGGTTGCAGCTTCTTCGTAGGCTTTTTCCAGCGTCAGCCATGCTTCATGACGTTTAGCTTTTTCGCGAGAAAGCAGCGTTTCACCGAAGCCATCTTCGATAGCGTCCAGAGCAACGTCAACTTCATCACCAACCTGAATTTCCAGTTCGCCCTGTGCGTTCTTGAATTGCTCTACCGGAATGGCAGATTCAGATTTCAGACCGGCGTCAACCAGTACGACATCTTTATCAATAGCAACAACAACACCACGTACGATGGAACCAGGACGGGTTTCGATTTCTTTCAGGGATTCTTCAAAGAGTTGAGCAAAAGATTCAGTCATGTTTGATAATCTTAAGGGTTTCAATTTAACGTCCATCTGGCATCCTGCTCGATGGGGTTGTTTAACATGCCCCGCTGTGCATCCTTACAGCGAGGTAAAAATTCAGTTTTCTGTGATTACGCTAAAATTTCGCGGGCATAAGCCAACGCGCGCGCTATCACTTCATCGATTGTCATTTCCGTTGAATCCAGCACCAACGCATCGGCAGCAGGCACTAACGGCGCAACGGGGCGGCTGCGATCGCGCTCATCCCGTTCTTTTATCTCAGACAAAAGACGTTCAAAGTTAACATTAAAGCCCTTCCCCTGCAACTGTAGCATGCGACGTTGTGCACGTTCTTCCGCACTGGCATCCAAAAAAATCTTCACGGGTGCGTCAGGAAAGACTACCGTTCCCATGTCTCGGCCATCAGCAATCAGCCCCGGAGCCTCGCGGAATGCACGCTGCCGACGTAATAATGCTTCACGAACGCGAGGAAAAGCCGCAGCCTGAGACGCCGTATTGCCTACCGCTTCAGTACGAATTTCATGGCTAACATCTTCACCTTCCAGAATGACTTTCAACTGCCCGTCTTCTGCGACAAAGCGCACATCAAGATGAGAGGCCAGCGGGACCAGCGCGTCTTCCGAACCGATATCCACATGGTGGTGCAATGCCGCCAGAGCCAAAACACGATAGATAGCCCCCGAGTCCAGCAGGTTCCACTGTAAAGCTTCAGCCAATGCCTTACACAAGGTACCTTTGCCTGCGCCGCTCGGTCCGTCAACCGTAATTACCGGTGCCATCACCGTCATTTATCTCTCCTTTAATACTGGGAAGTTCCGCTTATGCCGTTTTATGGCATCACGGAGCCTTATTATACGCATCAATACAGAGAAAGGTTACCCCAATGCCGGAATGGTGCGAAAAATAAGGCATTCTATGAATGCGTTACGCAATTTCAGAAGAAAAGGTGAGCATAGTTTAGGAGAAATTTGGGGGAAAGTTGATAGCAAAAAGGCACGAAAACCGTGCCTTAGAAGAGGGGGATCAAGCCAGCTCGCTGAGGCGCGCCAGTTGTTCAAAGTAGTCAGGGAAGGTTTTAGCCGTACATTTCGGGTCCAGAATCGTGACGGGGGTATCCGATAGCGCCACTAGCGAGAAACACATCGCCATACGGTGATCGTTATACGTGCCGATTTCTGCCGCTTTCAGCTTGGTCGGCGGCGTAATGCGAATGTAGTCGTTGCCCTCTTCCACTTCCGCGCCAACTTTACGTAACTCAATCGCCATTGCTGCCAGACGATCGGTCTCTTTCACGCGCCAGTTATAGATATTACGCAGCGTGGTAGTACCGCCTTGAGCGAAAAGTGCCGCCGTCGCGATAGTCATTGCCGCATCAGGAATGTGGTTCATATCCATGTCGATCGCGTGCAGTTCACCACGTTCGCATTCGATATAATCTTCACCCCAGCGAACAGTCGCGCCCATCTTTTCCAACACATCAGCAAAGCGGATATCGCCCTGTACGCTATTACGGCCTACCCCGGTCACGCGCACAACACCGCCTTTAATCGCCGCGGCGGCCAGGAAGTAAGAAGCCGATGACGCATCACCTTCCACCAGATAGTCGCCCGGTGAGCGATACTGCTGGCGACCCGCCACGAAGAATTGCTGATAGTTTTCATGACGCACTTCAATACCAAACGCTTTCATCATATGCAGCGTAATATCGATATACGGTTTGGAAACCAGATCGCCCTGAATGCTGATTTGCGTATCCTGCGCGGCCAGAGGCGCAGTCATCAGCAGCGCAGTCAGGAACTGGCTTGATACACTGCCATCTACGCTGATTTCGCCGCCCTGAAAACCACCGTGCAGACGAAGCGGTGGGTAGTTTTCCTGCTCCAGATAGTCAATTTTCGCCCCGCCCTGACGCAGTGCATCGACCAGATGCCCGATCGGACGCTCTTTCATCCGAGGTTCGCCTGTCAGCACAATATCGCCATCTGTCAGACACAGCGCGGCAGCCAGTGGGCGCATCGCTGTACCTGCATTCCCTAGAAACAGCTCCAGCGGTTGCGATGCCGTAAACACCCCACTCAGACCTGTAATCTCACACACGGTACGGTCAGACGACAGATGATATTCCACTCCCAGCGCCGTTAGAGCGGTAAGCATATGCCGAACATCATCACTGTCTAACAGGTTAGTCAGCCGAGTCTTTCCTTCAGCCAAGGCCGCCAGCAAAAGCGCACGGTTAGAGACGCTTTTTGAACCAGGAAGGTTAAGGGTACCGTTAATCAGTTTGATGGGTTGTAGAGTCAGGGATTCCTGCATGTAAAGCCTATTCTTTCAACGTGGACATAAAAACCCCGGAAAGTCCGGGGCTGATCAAAATGTATCGAAGGGCGGTCTTAATCAACCGTGGCGACGCGCGAAGTCAGCCATAAATTCCGTCAGCGCTTTCACGCCTTCCAGCGGCATCGCATTGTAGATAGAAGCACGCATGCCGCCCACTACGCGATGACCTTTCAGCGCGTGCAGACCCGCAGCGACTGATTCCTCTAGGAAGACGTTATCCAGCGCAGAGTCCGCCAGCAGGAACGGCACATTCATGCGAGAACGGTTCGCGACCGCGACGTCATTACGATAGAAACCGTTACCGTCAATCGCGCTATACAGCAGGTCGGCTTTCTCTTGGTTACGTTTTTCCATTTCAGCCAGACCACCGTGCTCTTTCAGCCATTTGAAGACCATGCCGGACAGATACCAGGCAAACGTCGGCGGCGTGTTAAACATAGAGTCATTATCCGCCAGAACCTGATAATCCAGAATCGATGGCAACTCACGGCGCGCTTTGCCCAGTAAATCTTCACGCACGATAACCAGCGTCAGACCAGCCGGGCCGATGTTTTTCTGCGCACCGGCATAGATCACGCCGTAACGGCTAACGTCAATACGGCGAGACAGGATGCTGGAAGAATAGTCGGCGACCACAATTTTATCGCCAAAATCCGGCTCTTCTTCGATCGCAATACCGTCAATGGTTTCATTCGGACAGTAATGTACAAACGCGGCGTCATCAGACAATTTCCATTCACGCATCGGCTTAATGCCGCGCAGATCGCCTACACGCGTTTTCACGTCAATCACGTTAGGTGTGCAGTATTTTTCTGCTTCATTGATTGCGCTGTGTGCCCAATACCCGCCGTCGATGTAGTCGGCCGTTGAGCGTTCGCCCAGGAGATTTAACGGTACTGCCGCAAATTGCGCACGCGCACCACCGTGGCAAAAAAGCACTTTGTAGTTGGAGGGGATTTTCAGCAAATCACGCAGATCTTGTTCGGATTCAGCGGCAACCTGCATAAACTCTTTACTGCGGTGGCTGATTTCCATAACCGATGTGCCCAGGCCATTCCAATTACACAATTCCTGTTCAGCACGACGCAGTACTTCAACCGGCAGCATTGCTGGACCGGCGCTAAAATTAAAAATCTGAGTCATTTCCCCTCACCACACCTGAAAAATAGCGGCTCTTTTTATCACCGTTATTACAAATACCATTTTTATAAACCTGACGGTTATAAAAATACCGCTGTTACAAGATAGTAGTTATAACGGAACAGCCGCCATAACCACACTACTTTTACCCTGCTATCGGTTTTATCACTCGTCAATCGCGGCTGCAACGCTTATTGCGCTTTCATTATGCAAAACGGCACGTTACGCAGTCTGTTCTTTTTCACTGTTGCCGCTCTGTTATGAATAAATAGAGTCTGAACAGAAAAATCCGTATCATGCCGCTTCCGCTAATCTCGATAAGAGTGAACACCATGACTCAAACGTTTATCCCAGGCAAAGACGCCGCCCTGGAAGATTCCATCGCCCGTTTTCAACAACAGCTCCAGGACCTGGGGTTTAACATCGAAGAAGCGTCATGGCTGAACCCGGTGCCAAACGTCTGGTCTGTCCATATTCGAGACCGCGATTGCCCGCTTTGCTTCACTAACGGTAAAGGTGCCAGTAAGAAAGCGGCGCTGGCCTCTGCGTTAGGCGAATATTTCGAGCGTCTGTCCACCAACTATTTCTTTGCTGACTTCTATCTCGGTAAAAGCATCGCTAACGGCGATTTCGTTCACTACCCGAATGAAAAATGGTTCCCTATTCCGGAAGATGATGCGCTACCGGAAGGTATTCTGGATGCCCGTCTGCACCAGTTTTACGATCCTGAGCAGGAACTGAGCGCTAGCGATCTGATCGATCTGCAATCCGGCAATGCCGATAGAGGCATTTGCGCGCTGCCGTTTACGCGTCAGTCCGATCAGCAAACTGTCTATATTCCGATGAACATCATCGGTAATCTGTACGTTTCTAACGGGATGTCCGCAGGTAACACCGCCAACGAGGCCCGCGTTCAGGGGCTGTCTGAAGTGTTTGAGCGCAGCATCAAAAACCGCATCATTGCCGAATCCATCAGCCTGCCAGAAATTCCGCAAGAGGTGCTTAACCGCTACCCAGGCGTGGTCGAAGCGATTGCAACGCTGGAAAAAGAAGGTTTCCCGATTTTCTCTTACGATGCCTCACTGGGCGGGAAATATCCGGTTATCTGCGTGGTGCTGTTTAACCCCGCTAACGGCACCTGTTTTGCCTCCTTCGGCGCACATCCTGACTTCGGCGTGGCGCTGGAGCGTACCGTTACCGAGCTGCTGCAAGGTCGTGGCCTGAAAGATCTGGACGTGTTCACCCCACCGACGTTCGATGATGAAGAAGTTGCCGAGCACGCCAATCTGGAAACCCACTTTATCGATTCCAGCGGTCTGATCTCCTGGGATACGTTCAAGAAAACAGCGGATTATGAATTTGCTGACTGGAGCTTTAAAGGATCGACGGAAGAAGAATTCGCTACATTGATGGCGATCTTCAAGCAGGAAGATAAAGAAGTCTACATTGCTGACTATGAGCATCTGGCCGTTTATGCCTGCCGCATCATCGTACCGGGAATGTCGGACATCTACCCTGCTGACGATCTGTTGCTGGCCAATAACAGCATGGGGGCTCATCTGCGTGACACGCTGCTGGCGCTGCCTGACAGCAAATGGGAAAAAGAAGACTATCTGACTCTGTTGCAACAGTTGGATGACGAAGGGCTGGATGATTTCACCCGCGTACGCGAGCTGCTTGGTATTGCCACTGGCAAAGATAATGGCTGGCTCACTCTGCGCGTTGGCGAATTGAAAGCCATGCTGGCTCTGGCTGGCGGCGATCTGGATCAGGCTCTGACCTGGACAGAGTGGACGCAGGATTTCAACGACTCCGTCTTTACGGCACAACGCAGCAATTATTACCGTTGCCTGCAAACGCTGCTGTTACTGGCGCAAGAGCCTGAACGCGATCCAGCAGAATACTACGATGCCTTTATCAAAATGTACGGCAGTGAGACGGTCGATGCCGCCAGTGCCGCCGTTGCTGGCGAAGCCTGCTTCTATGGTCTGTTTGCCGTGGATGACACCTTTGCTTCTTTACCTGCACACCGATCGCTGCTAGCCGCCTATGAAAAACTGCAACAGGCGAAACGTCGTTATTGGCAAGCAAAATAATGCCAGAGTGATGCAATCAGCACGCATTTTATATCGATGAGTGCGATTGAGTACAAATAGCAACCGAAAAATAGCCCTTTATCTTAAAGGGCTATTTTATTGTCCAAAGGGCAATATTTATTATTCGTAATGCATAATCAGAACATTGTTATTGAATGGTGAAGTTTTAATTAAATTACATCGACAAGGTGGTACTGAAATTCTACAAAACATGATTTTTATTAACGCTAAATCGGTAGGTTTAACGTATGCCATTCAACTCTTTTTGTAAAATTTAAAATATTTTTTCATTATAAAATTCAATAGCTTAACCATAAAACCTCGGTATTCCACCCTCCCCACCAACCTGTTAATTTCTTGCAATATGATCCACGTCAAATTTTACCGTATACTGCTTTGTTAGTATCTCAACGCTGATAATTTTTAAGAGAGAGTTAGTGTGAAAGCTGACAACCCCTTTACTCTATTACTCCCGGCCGCCATGGCAAAAGTTGCTGAAGACGCCGGAGTCTATAAAGCTACAAAACAACCGTGTACGACGTTTTATTTAGCGATCACTGCGGGTGTGTTTATTTCGATCGCCTTCGTCTTTTATATTACGGCTACCACGGGGACCGCGACGATTCCTTTCGGCATCGCGAAATTGATCGGTGGTATCTGTTTCTCCCTTGGCCTCATGTTGGTTGTCGTCTGCGGTGCGGACTTGTTTACCTCAACCGTTCTCATCGTGATTGCCAAAGCCAGTGGACGTATTACCTGGAAACAACTAGCCTGTAACTGGGCAAATGTCTATGTCGGCAACCTGATTGGCGCGCTTTTCTTCGTTGGGCTTATCTGGTTCTCGGGAGAGCACATGGTCGCAAACGGTGCGTGGGGCCTCAACGTCCTACAAACGGCAGAACACAAACTTGAGCACACGTTCGTTGAAGCGCTGTGTCTGGGGATTCTAGCCAACCTGCTGGTTTGTCTGGCCGTGTGGATGAGCTATTCCGGCCGTACGCTTACCGACAAAATGTTTGCCATGATTCTGCCTGTTGCCATGTTCGTTTCCAGCGGCTTTGAGCACAGTATCGCCAACATGTTCATGATTCCTATGGGCATTGTTATCAAAAATTTTGCGGCCCCAGAATTCTGGAATGCAATCGGAATGGTGCCGTCTCAGTTTGAACATTTAACCGTTAGCCACTTTATTACCAATAACCTGATTCCCGTCACCCTGGGGAACATCATCGGCGGCGGCGTAATGGTCGGTTTGACATATTGGGTAATTTATTTGCGCGGTGGAGACAAGCACCACTAAGGTGCAATCGGCCGCAACGTCGGGTTTTAAGAAATCCATATCAAAGGTAGGTGTAAAATGACCGAGCTGAATGAAAAATTGGCCAATGCATGGCAAGGCTTTAGCAAAGGTGAATGGCAGGATAACGTCAACGTTCGTGACTTTATCCAGAAAAACTACACGCCGTATGAAGGTGATGAGTCTTTCCTGGCTGGCGCAACCAAAGCGACCTCAGCGCTGTGGGACAGCGTCATGGAAGGCATCAAACAGGAAAACCGTACTCACGCGCCTGTTGATTTTGATACCAATGTTGCTGCAACTATCACGTCTCACGATGCGGGATACATCAACAAAGGTCTGGAAAAAATCGTTGGTCTGCAAACTGATGCTCCGCTGAAACGTGCGTTAATTCCGTTCGGCGGCATCAAAATGGTTGAAGGCTCATGCAAAGTTTACGGTCGTGAACTGGATCCTCAACTGAAAAAAATCTTCACTGAATACCGCAAAACGCACAACCAGGGCGTGTTCGATGTTTACACCCCAGATATCCTGCGTTGTCGTAAATCAGGCGTTCTGACTGGTCTGCCAGATGCCTACGGCCGTGGCCGTATCATCGGTGACTACCGTCGCGTTGCGCTGTACGGTATCGACTACCTGATGAAAGACAAATTTGCTCAGTTCACTTCTCTGCAATCAAAACTGGAAAACGGCGAAGATCTGGAAGCAACAATCCGTCTGCGTGAAGAAATTGCCGATCAGCATCATGCACTGAGCCAAATTAAAGAAATGGCAGCTAAATACGGCTGTGATATTTCTGGCCCAGCAGCGACAGCTCAAGAAGCCGTACAGTGGACTTACTTCGGCTACCTGGCTGCAGTGAAATCACAGAATGGTGCAGCAATGTCCTTCGGACGAGTTTCCACCTTCCTGGATATCTACCTTGAGCGCGATCTGGCAGCAGGCAAAATCACTGAGGAAGAAGCTCAGGAAATGATTGACCATCTGGTCATGAAACTGCGTATGGTGCGTTTCCTGCGTACGCCTGAGTATGATGAGCTGTTCTCTGGTGACCCAATCTGGGCAACAGAATCTCTGGCAGGTATGGGGCTGGATGGTCGTACTCTGGTGAGCAAAACCAGCTTCCGCTTCCTGAACACCCTGTACACCATGGGGCCGTCTCCAGAGCCAAACATGACCATTCTGTGGTCTGAAAAACTGCCACAAAGCTTTAAAAACTATGCGGCTAAAGTCTCCATCGATACCTCTTCTCTGCAATACGAGAATGACGATCTGATGCGTCCTGACTTTAACAACGATGACTACGCCATTGCTTGTTGCGTAAGCCCGATGATCGTTGGCAAACAAATGCAGTTCTTCGGTGCCCGTGCAAACCTGGCGAAAACCATGCTGTACGCTATCAACGGCGGCGTGGACGAAAAACTGAAAATGCAGGTTGGTCCGAAATCAGAACCGATCAAAGGCGACGTTCTGAACTTCGACGAAGTGATGGAGCGTATGGATCACTTCATGGATTGGCTGGCTAAACAATACGTCACCTCTCTGAACATCATTCACTACATGCATGACAAATACAGCTACGAAGCGTCGCTGATGGCACTGCATGACCGTGACGTGTTCCGTACTATGGCGTGTGGTATCGCTGGTCTGTCTGTTGCTGCTGACTCCCTGTCTGCCATCAAATATGCCAAAGTTAAACCAATTCGTGATGAAGATGGCCTGGCTATCGACTTTGATATCGAAGGTGAATATCCACAATTCGGTAACAACGATTCTCGCGTAGATGAACTGGCTTGTGATCTGGTTGAACGTTTCATGAAGAAAATTCAGAAACTGAATACCTACCGTGGCGCAACACCAACGCAGTCTGTTCTGACCATCACCTCTAACGTGGTATATGGTAAGAAAACGGGTAACACACCAGACGGTCGCCGCGCAGGTGCGCCGTTCGGACCAGGTGCTAACCCAATGCATGGTCGTGACCAGAAAGGCGCAGTTGCTTCTCTGACTTCTGTTGCCAAACTGCCGTTTGCTTACGCGAAAGATGGTATATCTTATACCTTCTCCATCGTCCCTAACGCATTAGGCAAAGACGACAACGTGCGTAAAGCTAACCTTGCCGGCCTGATGGATGGTTATTTCCACCACGAAGCCAGCATCGAAGGCGGCCAGCACCTGAACGTTAACGTCATGAACCGTGAAATGCTGCTTGATGCGATGGAAAATCCGGAGAAATATCCGCAGTTGACTATCCGTGTATCTGGCTACGCAGTGCGTTTCAACTCACTGACGAAAGAACAGCAACAAGACGTCATCACCCGTACTTTCACACAGTCAATGTAATTTCCATGACTGTCTGAAAAGGCGTAAAATAAAGGCTCCACGTCAGTGGGGCCTTTTTCTCACCCTCGCTTGTCGTTCAGATTGTTAGCCTGTTTTGCCAGCCCGCTATGTTGCCCTCATTATGTGGATGGCTCGCAAAACAGATTCGACGCAGCATCTGTCACACGGTGTTCTTCTGTCAGAAACTTTTGTCAGAGCAGCATCTGCCTTCTTATGACTGCGCTCATAAAGACCGCTATTGTTCGGTCAACTTTGGAGAAAACCTCGCAATGTCACTTATCGGTCGCATCCACTCCTTTGAATCCTGTGGCACCGTCGATGGCCCAGGCATCCGTTTCATCATCTTCTTTCAAGGCTGCCTAATGCGCTGCCTGTATTGCCATAACCGTGATACCTGGGATACGCACGGCGGTAAGGAAGTGACGGTTGAAGAACTCATGAAAGAAGTCGTGACCTATCGCCACTTTATGAATGCATCCGGCGGCGGCGTAACGGCATCCGGCGGCGAGGCCATTCTCCAGGCCGAATTTGTGCGCGACTGGTTCCGTGCCTGTAAGGCAGAAGGTATCAATACCTGTCTCGACACCAATGGCTTCGTGCGTCGTTACGACCCCGTCATTGACGAGCTATTGGATGTTAGCGATTTAGTGATGCTCGATCTGAAACAAATGAATGACGACATACACCAGAATTTAGTGGGTGTATCCAATCACCGTACTCTGGATTTCGCTCGCTATTTGGCAAAGCGCAACCAGCGTACCTGGATACGTTATGTCGTCGTTCCCGGCTGGTCTGACGATGATGCGTCCGCACACAAGCTGGGCGAATTCACCAAAGATATGACGAACATCGAGAAAATTGAGCTTCTCCCCTACCATGAGCTTGGTAAACACAAGTGGATTGCGATGGGTGAAGAATACAAATTAGACGGCGTTAAACCGCCGAAGGCAGATACGATGGATCGCGTTAAATCGATTCTTGAAAGTTATGGTCACAAGGTCATGTACTAACTTCTGACGCTTTCTGGAAAAAATAGCGCGCTCACGGCGCGCTATTTTCATTTTGGCAGGTAAACAATCTCTGCAATGTTACTACGCTGCGCTAAGCCAGATTTCCTGCTGCCTTGATTTTCACCTGTACCGCATTCCCTGGCAGATAAGCCAACGGAATTTCCTGATAGTCGATGATTTCAACACTGCCCGGCCTAGCCCCCATCTCTTCTGCAAGACAAATGGTTTGCTGCTGCAATTCGTTTTTTATCTTTTCACGATCGTTATCCGGCATTTTAACCACACGTTCGATCTGTGCGCCCACCGCCCCTAACGCCACACCAACCGCATTGGCCGCATCAAAGTTCTGCGGACGCATGACCTGACTGACACCAGATAAAACGTCAGGCAGTAAAATGCTGCCACCGCCCACAAGCACTGCAGGGATTGCTGCGCTTGACGATTTAATCCGGTCGATAGCGCTTTCCACTTTCTCAATCATCTGGCGATAAGCCTGCTGGCAAAATGCATTATCCAGCTTGGGTAGCGGACGAGGAAGATCCGCAATCCATCGTTCACGATGTAGTTGTAGCATGATATCGCTGAGCGTTAATGTCTCCCCGCCAAAGCTGACGCCCTGCTCAAGCAGGCGATAGCCGACACTGTCAGGTCCAAGGGTAAGCTTTCCATCCTGAGACTGCCGCACACAGGTTCCACCGCCAATGCCGATAGAAATAATGTCCGGCATTCTGAAATTCGTCCGTACATCGCCAACTTCAACGGCGATTGCCGATTCACGCGGGAAGCCATTCACCAACACGCCAATATCCGTTGTCGTGCCACCAACATCGATAATCAACGCATTATCCAGCCCGGAAAGGTGGCACGCTCCGCGAATCGAGTTCGTTGGTCCACAGGCCATCGTCAGAATAGGGTATTGCTTCACCATACTCTCGGACATCAATGTGCCATCGTTTTGCCCGAAGAATGGCGCAGCCTTGATGCCATGCCGGACTAGCGCTTGCGTAAAGCCGTTAACAAAGCGGTTCGCGGTGCTTTGCAACGATGCATTCAGGATCGTCGCGTTTTCCCTTTCCAATAATCCCGTGCTGCCTATCCGGTGGGATAACGACACGGAAACCTCTGGCAATGCCGCATTCACCCACTGGGCGACCAGCAGTTCCTGCTCATTATTTACGGGAGAAAATACGCCACAGATAGCCACGCTATCGACATGCCCGCGCATCTTGTCACAAACCGCGAGCACTTCATCCCGCAGTACAGAATGAATCTCTCGACCATCAAACTCATAGCCGCCATGAATCTGGTAGAAATGCTCACCTAATGTCCTTTGCCACTCATCATCCCAGCCAAACAGCGGCGGGACGCTATCGCTACTTGGCAGGCTCAGGCGCAATAGTCCAACGCGATCAAGCCCTTTCCGCTCAACAATCGCATTGGTACATTGGGTTGTGCCCAACATCGCATAGCGAATATGCTGCGGTGCGATGCCAGACTGCACCAATACTTCCGCAATCACCTTTTCGATGCCGCTGTAGATATCCAGACTGGTCGGAAATTTGGCCGTCGCGATACAGCGTAGGTCTGCATCTAAAATTGCCGCATCCGTGTTGGTGCCGCCGACATCAATCCCGAGTCGGTAATCATTTTTATGTAACATCAGGAAAGCCTCAGCGATTTGCAAGCCGTTCTATCGACACATACTGCACCGGATAACCGAAATACTCCGGCCCCGCAACGTCAATCCCTTTTGGCGTTCG
Source organism: Pectobacterium odoriferum (assembly GCF_009931295.1). Classification (NCBI taxonomy): domain Bacteria; kingdom Pseudomonadati; phylum Pseudomonadota; class Gammaproteobacteria; order Enterobacterales; family Pectobacteriaceae; genus Pectobacterium; species Pectobacterium odoriferum. Next base: position 2,882,308 of record NZ_CP034938.1, read on the forward strand.
CCACTTGTCATTGCACGGATAGGCAATCACATCAACTCGCTGCCCATAACGTAAATGTTCCGTGATGATCGGACGTCCGGTTTCACTATCTACTATGGAGATTAAATCAGGCACAACGGCCAGCAGATTATCCTGCGTAGGATCTTTCACCAGTGATGAGCGATAAGCGAGCAATAACTCATTCTGGAAAAGCACCGTAAACGACTCGCCTTTGTCGTTTCCCATACCATCCAGCACCACTTTGCCCCGAGCAAAACCGCCGGCTGTGCGCCGGGCTACATCAACAATCTTTCCTGATGCAACGATATGGCCATTCAACACTGTGAGTAGAGACTGCACTGGATGGCTGCCCGACTTGTGAGCCAGACGAAGCATTCTTCCGATATCCTGCGCTAGCGTCAGCGTTCCTTTGATGGCGCTACGCTTGAGTTGACTACCGCGCAATGGGTAATCACACATGGCGCAGGTGGCTCCCATTTGTTCCACAATTGAGCGGGCCAACCGTTCCGACCACGTACCATCAATGGGATTAAGGATGACTGCATTACCTTTCTCATCCGCCAATGTATTCGGAGCAGAGGTTAAATCATCGAGAAAAAAGGTCACCATCTGCGCTTCGGGGAAGGCTCTCCCCATCGCGTCACAATCGATAACAGGTAACCCTTTTGCGGCCGCAACCACTAATGGTATTAACGAATTGATGCCGCCGACTTCGATAGAAAAAGTCCCAGTCGCTGATTCAGCGAGATAATTCTCCATTGTTTCAAATGCCAGAAGAATTTGCCGCGGTGAAATAATTTTTTCCACAGAGACTGTCGGCGCCCCCATCGTACTGCATGGGATAAAAAGATCGTTATCATTTACGTCATCCAAATTGCATAACGTTACGGGTTTCCCGTGGCGCAAAGCATTTTTTGCAATTAACGATCCCAAATAAGGATCCCCACCGCCGCCAGTGCCAAGAATTGAGGCTCCCAGCGCGATGTCATCAATCATTTCAAAATCAATATAGCGGACCATTACTTATCCAATACCCACTGAGCAACCTAGGATTTAGAGTGCGGGTGGGAAGACTCCACCAACTGCGGGAACATTTTCCGCATAACGATATACATCACAAGGCTGATTATTATGCCATCCAGCGTAGAAACAGATGTGATCGTAAACAAATCAAAAAAATCTGTAGCGGTTAATAAGCTGGCAGAACTGCCACATAACCATGCGATAGAGGCACAAATATTCAGTAATGGTGGTTGTGATGCATCCTGCTTTAGACGCGAAGAGTCAAAAAAGTAATATTCAGCAAGGTAAACCCCTGCAATAGGGGAAATCAGGACACCCAGTAACGACAAAAACTGAGTAAAATTATTAATCATGCCGTTATAAGCCAGAAACAGACCAGCAAATGCCATCAATATAACTAATATTGGCCGGGATATTACTCTGACAACAACAGAGAGGCCTAATGAGGCTGAAATTAAATTAGAACTATTCGTCGTCCATTGCGCGAAAATTAAAATCACAATCGCTGAAACACCGAGCCCTATAGTAAAAAATATTTCGACCAAATCGTCACTACCAACCATACGGGTCAATATGAGTGCGACAAGAATCGTTGCACTGTTTCCCAGTAAGAACCCCAAGCCTGAGCCTAGTATGGCATCTTTACGTGTTCTGGAATAACGTGCGATATCAGGCGACATGATACTTGCCGCTACTATCCAGATAGACACCACGTAAGAAATAGCACTCCCTAAGCTTATCGGGTTTTTAATGACAACTTCGGTAGGAGAAGAATGACCATTAGCCGCAAGATATATTCCTGAGACGATGAGTATAAGCATTAACGGGACACTTAATGCGCTTAGTTTCCCTAAAGCCCTAACGCCCCAAATGGCCGTCGATGCCATTAGTGCCATGCCAAAAAGCAGGATAAAAAAGCGCCCAGGTTCCAGTTGATAATGTGACAGTGCTTTTTGCAGCATCACACCAAAGAAATCGAGTTGAAAGGCAAACCACCCAACCAGTGAAATAGCGGAAAATATGCCAATCAGTTTCCCACCTAATCGCCCAAAAACGGAGATACTTAGTAGTGTGGTTGATAACCCACATCCATAGCCAACGTTCGCACATAAGGCAGCAAGCACACCCAGCAAGGCTGAGCCAATAAGCGTGGCGCTAACAGCCTGAGAAAATGATAATCCACTACTTAGAAAAGATCCTAGAAACAAACCAGAAATATCGATCCCTATAGCCAGCCATATCAAGGTAATGACATACCAGCTTTTTCTGGCTTCGGCAGGGACAGGTTCGTATTCGTAATCATAGATTTGCCGCTCCTGTTGTTCTTTTTCAGGCACAGCATTCCCTTGAGACATAATTCCTCCATTAAATAAGCAGCAAATAATTATTGTATCGTTGTGATATTTTATAGAGGTTGTTTGGTGACGTATAGAACAATGGTGTCGCCAGCAAGCTAACGACACCATTGTGCTTTATGAAAGGCCCTGATGTGACGCATAAAACCACACTTTTGTGGCAACCACATCAACGATGTGGCGTGACAATAAGATAAATGGGTTTCATATCGATTAATACAGATATATTTTGATGTTAACATTCAGAGATGTAATGTATGCGAAGGACATGCTATGCGCTTAGATAAACTGGAGATCCGCTGGTTAAAACTTTTTTGCAAAATCGTTGAAAAAAAAGGAATTACTAATGCACAATCCGCAACAGGCTTAAGCCAACCCGTCCTAAGTCACTACCTGTCTCGACTTGAAGATACACTCGGGCTTGTTTTGTGTGAACGTGGCAGAGGGGGGTTTGCCTTAACAACTGAAGGTGAAGTTGTCTATCAGGAAGCAAAATCTGTCATTTCCACGCTCGATGATTTTGCTAACAGGCTAGCCCGTATCAAACATCAACTGATAGGTAAGGTAAAATTAGGCTGTTTGGATAATATAGCCACACACCCGAATAACGTTGTATCAGAAGCGATATCTCATCTTTATGACCAAAGCCCAGATGTCAATGTCGAAATCGAAATTATGGAATACCTTCCGCTCATGGAGCGGTTAAAAAACGGTCATCTCGATGTTGTTCTAAGCGCCCTACCCGATGACATTCCCGCAGACATTTTTTATCAGCCTGTCTTTGTTGAACACAGCTATTTTTATTCTCTAGCAGAAAATGCTGAAACGATCGAACGTGAATGGCTCAATGGTGAACTAAATCCTCGCAGGCTGTTAATTGGCGGACACGCCGTCAACGAGATATCTAAACAACTAGGCTCGGTATCAAAGCAAGGTTACCACCAGACAGCCTGGCATCTTGAAGGCAGCCTGTTACTTCTGCTAGCAGGAACCCATATTGGTTTTCTCCCCGACCATTATGCAGCATCCTGGGTGGAAAAAGGGAGGCTTGCAGCAGTTGCTCCAGATCATTTAAAGCTCACCAGCATATTTTATCTGGTGCGAAACGCAAAACAGCGCCTTAGCCCAGTAGCCGAAGCGCTGTGGAATAACATGGTAGAAGCTGGACAAAGTTCGTTAGCCAGCCTTGATATCGTTAGCTCAGGCAGCAGCTAATGGCGTTGGATGATGATCGGCTTTTCTGAGCAACAGCATCAGGTAGATCATGGCGACAACTGCGATCAATACAAACAGCAATCGATCGGAGTAGTTCTGCATCAACACCGCAGCGACGCTTGGCCCGCAAAGACTGCCAAGCGTGTAGCTGAGGAGCAGAGCCTGATTCATCGCGACCAGTTCATCAGGGCGCACTTTTTCACATGCCCACGACATGGCAACAGGGTACAGCGTAAACCCTGCACATCCCAGCAGGAACAGCGACAGAGCCATGGCATAGTGGCTAATACTTAACATCGCAATACAGCCAATAATCACCACAAAGACTAATACCCGCAGAACCAGCAACCGCCCATAACGATCGGCCATGCGTCCAACAGGCCATTGACCGATGATACCGGAGCTGATCAGCAGCGCCATCCAGTATCCAACCTGCGCATCATTCATTCCCTGATGGGAGAGATACAGCGGCATCAAGCCATACAGCGATCCTAAAATGACACCGGAAATGATACAGCCGTGTACGCCTAAGCGGGCACTGCGATACGTCAGCATTTTCCACATATTGACATGCTTTTCGTGTTGTTCTGGCGGGGCGGGAAGACGAGTGAACAACAGTGGTAATACCGCTAAAATAACCAATGCGACTATCCACGGCAACACGCTCAACAGTGACGTAGGTAACACGCCAAGCAGAAGCTGTCCAATCACACTGCCGAGGTAGTAAGCGATCATATAAGCAGCCAGCAGTTGCCCTCTCTGCGTCGGCGTTCCGCTGCATAACAAGGCGCTTTCGACCACAACCCAGATTAATGCACAGCCGATCCCCGCAAGAAAACGCCATAACAGCCAACTGCTGATATCCGGAGAAATACCGAGGCCAACGATCGCGATACCAAATAATAAAGCCGCGAAATAATAGCTACGGTTAAACCCATAAAGTTTGATTAATTTACCAGCTAGTAGCGTTCCAACCAGATTGCCGCCGAAGTAGGATGAACCAACAAGGCCAACCTGCCAGACAGGAAGAGATTGATAACTCAGCCAAAGTGGCACCAGGGTATTTAATACCGCAATACAAACCGTCAGCAGCAAAAGTCCGCAGAGCAATAACAGCACTGGGCGGGAATAAGCAGACATAGCGAAGTGGATAACCAAACAACCGGAGAAGAGTGAGCGCATCATGCCACTGCGTATATAAAAGTCAATCCGAGCAAAAAGTGCTAAAAGCCCTTTCTCAAATTATGGATTGAAAGAATTAATCAACACAAATAGGAAGCCCGCTACGCTTAAAAACAGAAAGCCGCTACTCCGCTGATTTTAAATCAGTTTTAACTTAAAATTTCAGTAACGCGGGTTGTTTAAGGGGGAGAGATTATTTTTACGATGAAAAAATATTACCGAACCTATAGCGTAAAAAAAGCGCCCTTAGGCGCTTTATTCAGGTAACCGCAATTAGCCAATAAATTCCAGCCCGCCCATATACGGACGCAGCACTTCTGGAACCTCAATACGGCCATCAGCCTGCTGGTAGTTTTCCAGAACGGCCACCAGTGTACGACCGACTGCCAGACCAGAACCGTTCAGCGTGTGAACCAGTCGAGTCTTCTTATCGGACTTACTGCGGCAGCGAGCCTGCATACGGCGCGCCTGGAAATCCCACATGTTTGAGCAGGAAGAGATTTCACGGTACGTGTCCTGCGCCGGCAGCCAGACTTCCAGATCGTAAGTCTTGGTGGAGCCAAAGCCCATATCACCTGTACACAGCAAGACCTTACGATAAGGTAATTTCAGCAGTTGCAGCACGGTTTCGGCATGGATCGTCAATTCTTCCAGCGCCTGCATGGAATCTTCAGGACGGACGATTTGTACCAGTTCAACTTTGTCAAACTGGTGCATACGAATCAACCCACGCGTATCACGACCATACGAGCCCGCTTCTGAACGGAAGCACGGCGTGTGTGCAGTCATTTTCAGCGGTAGGGATTCTTCATCAAGAATCTCGTCACGCACCAGGTTGGTCAACGGCACTTCAGCAGTCGGAATCAGCGCATAGCTGCTGCTTTCCGCTTCTTCGCTCAGCGGAGTGGTATGGAACAGGTCTTCGCCAAATTTAGGCAGTTGGCCTGTACCGTATAGCGTGGCGTGGTTTACCAGATAAGGGACATACGCTTCCTGATAGCCATGCTGTTGTGTATGCAAATCCAGCATGAACTGGGCAAGAGCACGATGCAGACGGGCAATCTGTCCTTTCATCACGACAAAACGCGCACCGGTTAATTTCACCGCAGCGGCAAAATCCAGCCCGGCAGCCATCTCACCGAGTTCAACATGATCGCGCACGGGGAAATCATATTTACGCGGTTCACCCCAGCGAGTCACTTCCTGATTCTGCGTGTCGTCCTTTCCAAGCGGCACGGAGTCGTCCGGCAGGTTCGGAATCGTTAACGCCAGATCGCGAATTTCATTCTGCAACTGATCCAGCTCGGCTTTCGCGGCATCCAGTTTTTCGCCTAATGTGTTAACTTCACGACGCAAAGGCTCGATATCTTCACCGCGTGCTTTCGCTGCACCAATCTCTTTCGATCGGGAGTTACGCTCTGCCTGCAGGTTTTCGGTTTCTACCTGCAATACTTTACGACGTTCTTCCTGCTTACGCAGGGTCTCAACATCCAGCTTAAAGCCTCTGCGAGCCAGTAACTTTTCGGCGACTGCGTCTAGCTCATTACGCAGTAAATTGGGATCGAGCATGCTAATCCTGTGCTTATGATTATCAAATGAAATGGTGGCGGACACGGCGCGCTACGCGGCCGGTTTCAGAAAATACCGTAATAACCTTACCGCAACGTTTAGTTCAACGGTAGCGTTTTGTCGGGCTATTTTGATCCTGAGTGGCAAGCCAGGCGAGCTTTTCACCAATTTTGCCCTCAAGGCCGCGTGAGGTCGGCGCGTAATAGTGCGTATCGGCCATTTCCGGCGGAAAATAGCTCTCGCCAGCGGCATAGGCATTGGGTTCATTGTGCGCGTAGCGATACTCTGCGCCGAGCCCCATTTCTTTCATCAACCGAGTAGGCGCATTACGCAGATGCTCGGGAACATCATAGTCTGGTTTCTCGCGCGCATCCTGCATCGCGGCTTTAAAGGCGCTATAGACGGCGTTACTTTTAGGGGCACAGGCCAGATAAACAATCGCCTGAGCAATAGCGCGTTCCCCTTCTGCCGGGCCAACGCGAGTGAAGCAATCCCAGGCGGAAATAGCGACCTGCATTGCACGCGGATCCGCATTGCCGACATCTTCCGACGCAATCGCCAACAGCCGTCGCGCAACATACAGCGGATCGCCACCGGCGGTGATGATTCTGGCGTACCAATAAAGCGCCGCATCCGGCGAAGAGCCTCTTACCGATTTATGCAACGCCGAAATCAGGTCGTAATAGCGGTCACCTTTGTTATCAAAGCGAGCACTACGCTCGCCAGCGATTTCGTTGAGGAGTGCCGACGTCAGAATACGCATGCCCTGAGCGTCGATTTCCGCCATATCCGCCATCATTTCCAGACTATTCAGTGCACGTCTGGCATCGCCGTTAACCAATTCGGCCAGCATTCGCGCGGTTTCGGCAGGCAGGACAACATTCTGTCCGCCGTATCCTCGCTCGCTGTCGCTCATTGCCTGCTGCAAGACCTGCTCGATATCTTCCGCCGTCAGCGCTTTTAGCAAATAGACGCGGGCGCGAGATAACAACGCGGAATTGAGTTCGAAAGAGGGATTTTCCGTTGTCGCACCAATAAAGGTGATCGTTCCGTCTTCAATATGTGGCAGAAACGCATCCTGCTGACTTTTGTTGAAACGATGGACTTCATCGACAAACAAAATAGTGCGGCGCCCTGCATTGCGATTTTGTCGGGCACGCTCAATCGCTTCACGAATTTCCTTGATACCGGACGTCACGGCAGAAATACGTTCAACATCCGCCTGCCCGTAATGCCCAATCAGTTCTGCCAGCGTGGTTTTTCCCGTTCCTGGCGGCCCCCAGAGAATCATTGAGTGCAACTGCCCTGCCTCAATGGCCCGTGGCAGAGGCTTACCGGCACCTAACAGGTGCTGTTGACCGATATACTGTGCCAACGTCGCTGGCCGCATACGCGCGGCCAGCGGTTGGAATTCATTATGGGAAAAATCCAGGGACAGATTGCTCACTCAGGCCTCACTGACGCTGGTCATCCAGCGTGACGCCTTTCGGCGGTGTGAACGTGAATTGCGCGGCATCAACAGCACCGTTTTGCTGGTTCTTCAGCACATAAGTGCTTCGCTGCCCATCTTGTTCCGTCGCGGTAAACTGCTTGATTGTGCCGTTTGTCGTCACATTAATCGCGAACTGCTTTAGATTGCCGCTCGCTGACTTCGGCGTAAGCTCAAAATCATCGCCTTTCTGACGCACATCGTATTTATTCCAGTCGCTGGCATCGTTACGCGTAATCAGAATGAACGGCGTATTCCCTGTCGCATCTTTCAGCCAGGTTGCCGTGACTTGCTCAACAAACGGATTGTAGAACCACAGTGTTTTGCCGTCAGAAATCAACGTACTTTCGTCAGGTGATGTGGTTTTCCAGTTAAATAGGTTCGGACGTTTCAACCACAGTTCGCCTTCCCCTTCCTGCACCGCTGCGCCGTCAGCGCTGGTGACTTTCTGGCTGAAATTGGCGTGGAAACTGTTTACTTTATTGAGGCGACCCTGCAAATCTTTTGCCGCGTCCGCATAGACAGCGGTTGAGGTAACACCTGCAATCAGGCAACTGATAGCTAACCACTTTTTCATACGCATAATCCTTTGAATTTCTTAATATAACGAACCTTCATCTATCGAGGTCAGACGCTTTGCCTAGCGCCTATGTTCTTTACAGATCGGTGTTATTCGTCGAGCTACGTTATCTATAGATCTATGTTATCTGAACCCACTCGGACGGTGATAGGTGAATTATCTGCTTATTGCCGCTTTTACGCTTCTTTGCATAAGGGCTGCTCGCGCAGCCCTTATCGTGGAGTGACGTCAATCAGTACAGCATGTTTATTCCATTGATGGCGGTGCCAATACCTCACGGTTACCGTTGTGCCCTGGAGAACTGACGATACCCTGCGCCTCCATTTGCTCAACGATTCGCGCGGCGCGGTTATAGCCGATTCGGAACTGACGCTGTACGCCAGAGATGGATGCACGCCGCTTATCGACCACAAACTCTACAGCCTGATCGAACAGCGGATCGAGTTCTTCATCGCCATCAAGACCGAGGTTTCCGCCTTCAGCATCGTCGCCACCGCTGACAATGTTATCGATATATTGAGGGCGACCGCGCGCTTTCCAGTCCTGAACAACAGCGTGAACTTCCTCATCGCGCACAAAAGCGCCATGAACACGGACAGGTATAGAAGAGTTAGGCGCCATATACAGCATATCCCCCATCCCCAATAGCGACTCCGCGCCACCTTGATCGAGGATAGTCCGTGAGTCGATCTTACTGGATACGGTAAACGCGATACGCGTCGGAATGTTCGCCTTGATCAGCCCGGTGATGACGTCAACAGAAGGACGCTGCGTCGCCAGCACCAGATGAATCCCCGCCGCACGCGCTTTTTGCGCCAGTCGGGCAATCAGTTCTTCAACTTTCTTACCCACCGCCATCATCAGGTCAGCAAATTCATCGACCATAACAACAATATAGGGCAGTTTTTCCAGCACTGGCGGCGTCATATCCATACTGTCACCCGGCTTCCAGAACGGATCGGGGATCGGACGCCCCATAGCATTTGCCATCATTACCCGTTCGTTGTATCCCGCCAGATTACGTACGCCAAGCGCTGACATCAGCTTGTAGCGGCGTTCCATTTCACCGACACACCAGCGTAGGGCATTGGCCGCATCTTTCATGTCGGTCACGACTTCCGTCAACAAATGCGGAATGCCTTCGTACACCGAGAGCTCCAGCATTTTCGGGTCAATCATGATAAAGCGTACGTCTTCCGGCGTGGCTTTATATAACATACTGATGATCATGGCGTTGACGCCGACCGATTTACCCGACCCCGTCGTACCCGCAACCAGCAGGTGTGGCATTTTCGCTAAATCGGCAACGACAGGCTCGCCCGCAATATCTTTACCCAGCACAATCGACAGTGGTGATGGATTATCCCGGAACTGATCGCAGTCCAGTACTTCTCGCAGATAAACCGTCTGGCGATGCGCGTTCGGCAATTCCAGTCCGACATACGGTCTGCCGGGGATAACCTCAACAATACGCACCGCGACAACCGACAGTGAGCGTGCCAAATCGCGCGATAAATTCGATATACGAGCCGCTTTAACACCCGGCGCTAGATCCAATTCAAACCGCGTGATCACCGGCCCAGGAGAGTGATCGACCACATCGGCTTTTACCCGGAAATCAGCCAGACGTGCTTCAATCAGTCGCGCCGTCTGTTCCAATGCGAAATTATCAACAGGCGCTTCGCTAGCCGGAGGTGGAGTCAACAAATCCAGCGTTGGCAGCGGCGTCGTTGGTTTCTGCAACGGCTGTTCGTTACGCATCAGGAACGGGTGAATCAAACCATCCATTGCCGGATGATGTGATGGCGCATTCTCCTGTTTCGCAACGTCAACAGGTGCTGACGTCGGTTGCGCTGGCTGACTAAACGTCAACGGGCTGCGCTCGTCGTCATCTTCACCGGCATGCATCGGTGGAAGATCGGGTTCAGCACGATAGGACGGCTGTGTATACGTGGATTCACTGAATGTATGCGGTTCAGGCTCACGTTCATTCTCCGCACTGAATGGTGAGAATGAAAAATCATTATGCGGCGTCACTTGCGACACTGTTTGCGGCGCCATTTGTGGCACTATCTGTGGTACTATCTGTGGTACTACAGGGTTTGGCTGAACGAGCTCACTGACCACAGGTGGTGCAGTCGGAGCAGGGATTTCCTCATCGTGCTGCAATGCGCTGGCGTTATAACGTGACTGCTGCTGTGCCGCGAAGTCTCTGGCTAGCTGCGCTTGCAGAAGCGCGTCTTCATCGTCGTCCTGTAATGGGTACTCATCACCATAACGCTGACGTTGCTGATCCAGATATGCTTGCTGCAATGCAGCTTCCTGCTGGGCGATGTCATCCGGCGTCTCTTCCTGATACACATCATTCGCCAATTCCGTTTCTACGCTACCGTTCTGCGCCTGTAACCTTGCTTGCTCTTCCGCCAGCCGCTGCGACGGCAGTTTGATTCCGTATGACGCCAGCTCGCGGCGAGTAGGAATACGTACCGGATTAGGACGCGGCAGTTCCGGTCCTACGCCACGTTTAATCTGCGGGTTATCATCCCCATCGGCACTGAACGCAGGCATAAAGGTGTTATTCACATTGGAATCCGTATCACGCGCAGGCTGTGGTGGTTCAGCAAACGGTTGAACCACTGGTGCCGTGACAACCGGCGGTACGGCACTCTCTCCATCACTATTTCCGTAAGGTGCATACACACTGCTATGGAGCTCAGGTGAGGTTGCGATCGCGGGCGTTTCAGGGACGTCAAACGAATACAGCGGTGGATTTAGCGACGGTGTCGAATCAATCGCAGATGGGGTAACAGGCGGCACAATGCCAGACGATGAGCCAAAGAATGCGGCTCCTGGTAATGCAGAGTCAGGCGTTACCACATCAGACAATGGTGACCCTGCCACTGGCGCTTCAGCGGAGATCGCTGGGTGTGTCGCTGTCGGCGCGTTCTCAGTTAACGGTGATGACTCCACTATCTCAGTGTCTGCCGCCGTGTCGTTTATCGCATCAGCAACGGAAGGCGCAGAAAACAGGACGTCATCATCATCACGCTGTTGTGTTACTACCTCACCAGAGGCCTCATCGTGGCGCAGGTTAAGCACATCACGTTCATCTTCTTCACGATCGTGCTCTTCACGGTAGTCCTCATCACGGCGTGAACGGTTTGACATAAACGTCAGACAGCCCAATACACCCGCACCAATTTTTTCAGCGATCGTTAACCATGACCAGCCAGTAAACAACGTTAACCCTGCGCCCCACACGCACAGTAGAATCAGCGTCGCCCCCATGCTGTTGAAACGTGGGATCATTGAACTGCTCAACAGGCTTCCCAAAACACCACCGGAAGCAAAATAGTAGAGATCGTCAATATTCAACGCAGCCAGACCACAAGAGGTCAGGATCAGCGCCAATGTCCCAATCAGGCGAAGTGAAAAGGTAAAATATTCAATAGATTGTTGGTTATCACGCTGACGGAAAGCAGCCCAGCACAGGGATAACATAATGGGCGGAATGGCGTAGGCCAGCACACCAAAAATAAAGAACAGCGTATCCGCCAGCCAGGCACCCGCCACACCACCAAAGTTGTAGATAGGCTCATGCCATGCAGTCTGTGACCAACTGGGATCGGAGGGGCTGAAACTGAGTAGTGCGACACTAAGATAAACCGCAAAAAGTGCCACAACGATTAAAATCGCTTCAAGCAAACGACGTGTTCCACTGAGCTTTTTCAGGGTAACGTCTTTATCTTCTGTATATTCCTGGCTCAAGAGTCTCTCCAGGGGCCTGTAAGGTTTATGACAAAGCGCCGAGAAAACCCGGCGCTGGGACTGTATAAATTCACAGGAGTGTAGCTGAATTTATCGGGTTTTGCACCCACACGTTTATCGCGTCTTAATGACCAGACGGTTGCTTTGCTTCACTTCTTCCATCACCACGTAGGTACGGGTGTCGTTTACACCCGGTAAACGCAGCAACGTTTCACCCAGGAGCTTACGGTAAGCAGACATGTCCGGCACACGCGTTTTCAACAGGTAGTCAAAATCACCAGAAACCAGATGACACTCCTGAATTTCTTCCAGTTTCTGCACCGCAGAGTTAAACTGTTCAAACACATCAGGCGCGCCGCGGTTTAGCGTTATTTCAACAAAAACCAGCAGTGACGCATCCAGATAATGTGGGTTTAGCAGCGCTGTGTAGCCATTAATAAAACCCTGTCTTTCCAGACGACGCACACGTTCCAGACAAGGTGTTGGCGACAGCCCTACACGTTTGGAAAGCTCGACATTGGAAATACGCCCATCTTTTTGCAATTCGTTCAGGATGTTACGATCAATACGATCGAGATCTTTTCCTGGCCGTTTTTTAGTGTCTACCATTATTATTGTCTCTCTTCACTTTTCCCTGCACCCGCTTTACCCCGATAGACCTCATGTATCAGAGATACCCTAAAGAAGACACGCTGCCTATTTTGTATATCAACAGTCATTAACTTCTCGTTCTCGCCCTACGTATTGCTCACCCGCGAAAAGACCATCACGTCATATCCGTGGCCCAAAGGCCTACTACCTGCGCAAAAACGAATAAAAAGCCGAGCTTTTAACTGTTCACATACAAAAAATTTCCTCTTACCCAGATGTTTTCGCAAATGCACAGCCGATTGTCAAAGCAAAACAACGAAAATCAGAAGAAACTGCCAGATTGGATAAGCCAGAGCCATCCGCCGAGGTGACTTCAATCATTTTACTTATGAATGTGGCTGATTTTTCAGCGATTTGTCGTCTCCATCGTCATTAACGATTAAACAAATAGTCAGCAACTTTTCTGCATACTTTTTTTACTCTTGTAATTTCCTTACAATCGTTCGCATTGTCCGTGGTAGATACTGTTCGTAGTCATAAATTGTACGTAGTCATAAATTGTTTGTAGGTAAATTGTTCGTAGTAAGGAAACGTGTTTTCGTAAAAACCGTTCATATGAACATTATCCGCCGTCATGAAATGAGGAAAGCATGGGTACTGTTAAACATCACAAGTTATTGATTCTGGGTTCAGGCCCGGCTGGCTACACTGCCGCTGTTTATGCTGCACGGGCGAATTTACAGCCAGTATTAATCACGGGTATGGAAAAAGGCGGTCAGCTGACGACCACGACCGAAGTAGAAAATTGGCCAGGTGATGCCGATGATTTAACTGGCCCACTGTTAATGGAACGTATGCACGCACACGCGACCAAATTCAATACTGAAGTGATCTTCGATCATATTGAACGTGTTGATTTGCAGAACCGTCCCTTCCGTTTATTCGGTGATAGTGCAGAGTACACCTGTGATGCGCTAATCATCGCCACGGGGGCATCGGCTCGTTATCTTGGCCTGCCATCTGAAGAAGCGTTTAAAGGCAAAGGGGTTTCTGCCTGCGCAACCTGTGACGGGTTCTTCTACCGTAACCAGAAAGTCGCCGTGGTTGGCGGCGGGAATACCGCGGTTGAAGAAGCGCTGTATTTGTCTAACATCGCTGCGGAAGTGCATTTGATCCACCGTCGCGAGACGTTCCGTTCAGAGAAAATTCTGATCGACCGTCTGATGGACAAAGTTAAAAACGGCAACATCATCCTGCATACCAACCGTACGCTGGACGACGTGCTGGGCGATGACATGGGTGTAACCGGTGTGCGTATCCGCGATACGCAAAGCGACGCAGCGGAAGAGCTGGAGCTGGCTGGCGTGTTTATCGCTATCGGCCACAGCCCGAACACGGCCGTATTTGGCGGTCAGTTGGAACTGGAAAACGGTTATATCAAAGTACAGTCCGGTATTCACGGCAATGCGACACAGACCAGCATTCCTGGCGTCTTTGCCGCAGGCGACGTCATGGATCATATCTACCGTCAGGCCATTACCTCGGCAGGTACCGGCTGTATGGCAGCACTGGATGCTGAACGCTATCTGGATGGGCTGACCGTCAACAAGTAAGACAGTACTGATAACGGAGCGGCAATAGCCGTTCCGTTTACTTCCTTCTGGTTTGCCTTCCGCAACACGAAAATTGATCGCCTCACCCATTTCCCCTCTCCTTTTCGTTTGCAGCGCGCCCTTGTCGCGGTAACATGGCCTCATTCTGCGTGATAGAAGATAATTTTGTTAACTAACAGTTACATGAGAGTTATTTTCTGTTAAGTCCGTTTCTGCAATATAACGAACTGGTACCTGATGAAAAAAACCCGACAGCAAGAACTGACCGCCTGGCTGAAACAGCAGAGTAAGCTGGCGCAACGTTGGCTACGGATTTCACTACTGCTTGGATTCCTGAGCGGTGCGTTAATCGTGGCACAAGCCTGGCTGTTAGCGACGCTGCTTCATGCCTTGATCATCGAGCATGCCACTCGCGAATCCTTGTTCTCCCCCTTCCTTCTGCTGATTGCCACATTTATTCTGCGCGCACTCAACAGTGTGTTACGCGAGCGTGTTGGTTTTCTTTGCGGACAAGCCGTTCGACAGAAAATTCGTAAGCTGGTACTGGATCGATTGCAACAGCTTGGCCCTGCCTGGGTACAGGGCAAACCCGCCGGCAGTTGGGCAACGATGATTCTTGAACAGGTTGATGACATGCAGGATTATTACGCACGCTATCTGCCGCAGATGTATCTTGCCGCGCTGATCCCGCTGCTTATCTTGATCACGATCTTTCCGCTCAACTGGGCTGCGGGTCTGATTCTGTTTCTAACCGCTCCTCTCATCCCGCTTTTTATGGCGCTGGTTGGCATGGGCGCGGCGGATGCTAACCGACGTAACTTTCTGGCGCTGGCACGCCTGAGCGGACACTTCCTCGATCGCCTGCGCGGGATGGAGACGCTACGCCTGTTTCATCGTGGCAAGGCTGAAACCGAACAAATCCGTCATGCTTCTGAGGATTTCCGTAGTCGCACGATGGAAGTACTGCGCATGGCGTTTCTCTCCTCGGGCGTGCTGGAATTTTTCGCCTCCATTTCAATCGCCGTTGTCGCCGTCTATTTCGGTTTCTCTTATCTCGGGGAACTCGATTTTGGTCATTACGGCATGGGCGTGACGCTCTTCGCCGGCTTTCTCGTATTGATTCTGGCTCCAGAATTCTTTCAGCCTTTACGCGATTTAGGCACCTTCTATCATGCCAAAGCTCAGGCTATCGGGGCAGCAGAATCGCTGGTGACGTTTTTGTCAGAGGAAGGTGAAACGGTCGGCTTTGGCACACACGAATTCAGCAGCGATAGCGCCATTGCTATCCGGGCGGAAAATCTGGTTGTCTTCGCGCCAAATGGCACACCGCTGACCCAACCGCTGACATTCGAGATTCGCGCAGGTGAACGTATCGCACTGGTCGGTCTCAGCGGAGCAGGAAAAAGCTCACTGCTGAATGTCCTACTGGGATTCCTGCCCTATCGCGGTTCACTCACCGTCAACGGCCAGGCGTTGAACACGCTGACGCCTGAATCATGGCGTCAGCAGTTGAGCTGGGTAGGACAAAATCCTCATTTGCCGGAACAGACGCTACGCAGCAATATTCTGCTGGGTAATCCGCAGGCCAGTATTGTGGAATTGCAGCAGGCGATTGAGCGCGCGCATGTACAGGAATTTTTACCGCAGCTCCCGCAGGGTCTGGAAACGACGACCGGTGACAGTGCGGCACGCCTTTCCGTCGGACAGGCACAGCGCGTCGCCGTTGCCCGTGCGCTTATTCATCCTTGCAACTTACTGCTGTTGGATGAGCCGTCAGCCAGTCTGGATGCCCATAGCGAAGATCTCGTCATGACGGCGCTGAATGACGCAGCGCGTTCGCAGACCACGCTGCTGGTCACGCATCAGCTCACCGAGATCGTCGAATATGACGCGATCTGGGTAATGGACAGCGGTCAGTTAGTTCAACAGGGTGATTATCAAACACTCCGAGCCGAAGCGGGTCCCTTCGCGACGCTGCTGGCACAACGACAGGAGGCGCTGTAATGGCTCAGATGAAAACGATGCAGGTATTAAAACCGTTTCTGGCACTTTATCGTCAGCACTTCTGGTATTTGAGTCTGGGCGTGGTCTTGGCCATTGCTACGTTGCTGGCCAGTATTGGTCTACTCGCCCTATCTGGCTGGTTTCTGGCGGGTGCTGCGCTGGCGGGGATCGTCGGGCTGCTCACCTTTAACTATATGCTGCCCGCCGCTGGCGTGCGCGGCGCGGCTATCGCACGTACGGCCGGGCGCTACGGGGAAAGAGTCGTCAGCCACGATGCCACCTTCCGCGTTCTGCTGCGTTTGCGTGTTTTCACTTTTTCTCGCATTCTGCCGCTCTCTCCGGGTGGACTGGCACAATTTCGTCAGGCTGAACTGCTAAACCGGCTGGTGGCGGACGTCGATACGCTCGACCACCTCTATCTTCGCGTGATTTCCCCCATCGTCAGCGCATTCGCCGTCATTCTTATCGTCTGTTACGGCCTGAGCTTCATTGATGCCTCACTGGCTCTGACGCTGGGTGCCATTATGCTAGTACTGCTGCTGTGCCTGCCGATTATCTTTTATCGAGCAGGAAACGGCATCGGGCAGGATTTGACCGCGCTGCGTGCACAATACCGCCTTCAGCTAACGACCTGGCTACAAGGTCAGGCGGAACTCACCGTCTTCGGCGCACTCAGTCGCGTCCGTCAGCAGTTGGCTCTGGTGGAAATCAACTGGCTGCGTCGCCAGCGTCAGCAAGCCAACCTTACCGGCCTGTCTCAGGCGGTGATGATTTTATGCAGCGGACTGACCGCTACCCTGATTCTGTGGCTAGCAGCCGATGGCGTTGGTGGTAATCCACAGCCCGGTGCATTGATTGCGCTGTTTGTGTTCGCCTCGCTTGCCGCCTTCGAAGCGCTGGCCCCCGTCACGGTAGCCTTCCAGCATATGGGACAAGTGATTGCCTCCGCGGCTCGGGTCGATCAAATCATTCGCCAGCCCGTTGACGTCACGTTCCCAGAGCATGGGCCAGAAACCTCGCATGAGGCGTCGCTAGACATCTCACATGTCGGTTTCACGTATCCTGGTCAACCCCAGCCCGTGCTACAGAATATTACCCTTTCCATTCAGCCGGGCGAGCATCTGGCGCTGCTGGGGCGTACCGGATGCGGGAAATCAACGCTATTGCAATTGCTGACCCGAGCATGGAACTGTGAGTACGGGGACATTACGCTGAATGGTCACCCCCTTGCCGACTGGCGAGAAGAAGATCTCCGCGCCATGATGAGCGTGGTGCCACAACGCGTGCATATTTTCAGCGCCACGCTGCGTGATAACCTACTGCTAGCAGCGCCGACGGCACGAGATGAAAAGCTAGCCGAGGTATTACAGCTGGTTGGGTTAGAAAAACTGCTGGAAAACGAGGGACTGAATGCCTGGCTGGGAGAAGGCGGTCGACAACTGTCCGGTGGCGAACAGCGCCGTATCGCGTTGGCACGTGCCTTATTGCACGACGCACCGCTCGTTCTATTGGATGAACCTACTGAAGGGTTGGATGCAGAAACCGAAAAGCGTATTCTGCAACTGCTCCGCCAGCACTGTGCCAATAAGACGCTGATCGTCATCACTCATCGGCTATACGGCTTAGAATCGATGGATCGCATCTGTATTTTAGACGATGGCAAAGTGATCGAACAGGGCAGCCATCAAGCTTTAATGGCACAGCAAGGTCGTTATTGGCAATTCCGCCAACACGTTTAAGGCAATTTCAGTGAAACACAACGTTTGAAAAATATGCGCCTATACCAGCTATCGCCTCAATCGCTTCAATTTCCTGATCCGAATCATGCGCTGGATGACCCCAACGGCCTGCTGGCCGTTGGCGGCGATCTCTCCGTTGCCAGGCTGAAAGCGGCTTACCGACAGGGCATTTTCCCTTGGTACTCCCCCGGTGAACCTATCTTATGGTGGTCTCCGAATCCGCGTGCGGTTCTCTTTCCCGGTGAATTCCATCTCAGCCGCAGCATGAAAAAATTCCTAAAACGTCATACTTTTCATGCCACGCTCAATCAGGCATTTGATGATGTCATCCACGCCTGCGCGCATGAACACCATGATGGCACCTGGATTACGCCAGACATAATTTCAGCTTATCGCCAGCTTCATCAGGTAGGGAAAGCACATTCCGTCGAAGTGTGGCACAATGGCGCACTGGTTGGTGGGTTATATGGTATTGAACAAGGGCGATTATTTTGCGGTGAATCGATGTTCAGCCGCATGGATAACGCCTCAAAATATGCACTGCTGGCGTTCCAGCAGCATTTTATTCGCCACGGCGGTCATTTGATTGATTGTCAGGTGTTAAATTCCCATACGGCGTCACTGGGCGTGAGTGAAATTCCCCGCGAACGCTTTCTGCAACTGCTTTTCCAGTGGCAGGATATTGCCGTCGATGACGGTTGTTGGCTACCACAACAGCTCGCCGAACCGACAGGGTGATAGAGGAAACCGTGTAAATAACGCCCCAAACGTGAACGCTTCTTTACATAATGTCGGTTTTTCGGCATTATCTTGCGGTTAAAAAATAAAGGTAGTTAGACCTAGAGGATTCGATGGCCAAAGAAGACAATATTGAAATGCAAGGCACCGTGCTTGATACGCTGCCCAACACCATGTTCCGCGTTGAATTGGAAAACGGGCACGTGGTTACCGCTCATATCTCCGGTAAAATGCGTAAAAACTATATCCGCATCCTGACGGGTGACAAAGTCACTGTAGAGTTAACCCCGTACGACCTGAGTAAAGGCCGCATTGTCTTCCGCAGCCGTTAACCGGTTCGCTCATCGCTATTATTAGCGATATATGAGGATGTGACTCCCTCCCCAGCCCTTCCCTTCATGGCAAGGGCTTTTGTTTTTGGGAGGGCAACCGTTTTAAGGTCAACAGCCTGCTTGTCATGGATTCCGCCTATGAAGCCTGACTCTCCCCTATTTTTCCCTCTTTCCTTTCAGGAAGGTATGCCGCTCTATCGCCAGCTTTACGAGCGGGTGCGTCGGGCTATCAGCGTAGGCCTATTGTCTCCAGGTAACCGTCTACCTTCCGCACGTATGCTTGCGAAAGAGCTCGGCGTCGCACGCGGAACAATAGAACAGGCCTACTCGTTGCTGATTGCCGAAGGTTATCTTCAGACACGCGGGCAAGCAGGAACGCTTGTGAATCCCGATTTACCCTTAGCGCCAACATCCGTTACCGATGCAACGGTATCCCCCTCAGCACCAAACGATGAACAGAACCTACTGTGGCGTCCATCGCAACTGTTGCCCTTTCAAATGGGGGTTCCCGCTTTTGATGCCTTTCCGCGCAAACTCTGGGCTCGACTGGGCGCACGCTATCTTCGCAGCATGCAATTACCGGATTGGGATTACCCTGCACCTTATGGCTTGCCAGCGCTAAGAAACGCTATCGCCTCTTATCTGCAAGTGGCTCGTGGCATTGACTGTACTGCAAATCAGGTATTCATCACCTCAGGTTGGCGCGCCAACTTGCAACTCGCAGCGCTAGCCTTGCTGAAATCCGGGCAGCGCGTCTGGGTTGAAGATCCCGGCTATCCCCCCACTCGCCAGTTGCTATCGCAATCTGGCTTATGTCCGGTTCCGGTAAGCGTCGATCGCGAAGGACTCAACGTGGAGCGCGGCATCGCGCTGGCGAATGACGCCAGTATGGCAGTTGTCACTCCCGCACATCAAAGTCCTCTGTCGATGTCGTTATCGCTCCCTCGGCGACAGGCATTATTGCAGTGGGCAACCGAGCAGAACGCCTGGGTAGTGGAGGATGATTATGATGGGGAATATCGTTACGTCAGTCGCCCGCTCCCAGCGCTCGCCAGTCTGGATCGCAATGGGCGGGTTCTGTATGCGGGCACCTTCAGCAAGGTGTTATTCCCAGGGATTCGGTTGGCTTATTTGGTTGTCCCGCAGGCACAGATTGCCACCTTTGAACACATCAGCCGAATTTTCTTCGCTTCCGCATCGCCAACAATGACGCAGTCTATCGTTGCCAGCTTCATCGCTGAAGGCCATTTTGCCCGGCACATTCAGCGTACGCGACGCCTTTATGCAGAACGTCGCACCGCCACCATCGCTGTGCTACAAGGTATTTTGGGAGACCGCATACACATCGATTCGCAGCCCGGCGGGATGCACTTAGTGTTACACCTGCCGGATAGCATTAGCGATCGGCAGCTTGCCGACCGCCTGCTGACTCAGGGTATTGCCGTTCAACCGCTATCACGCTGGACAGTATCAGGAAATGGTGATAACGCGCTACTCGTCAGTTTCACCAACTGCGCCACGACGGCAGAACCGGAACGGCTTGCCACGTTGATCCTTGCCGAGCTTGAACAGCACGGGAGCTAATTAGCTCAGGTTGGCTTTTTCCAGCCCGTACAGTTTATCTGCGGAGCCGGGAACGACCTGAAACGCGACGCCAAGACGATTCCAGCCATTAATCGCGATAATCATGAAAGATAAGTCAGCCAGATCTTCTTCTGACAGCTGTTCACGAACGCGCGTAAATACCTCGTCCGGCACGCCATGCGGCGGAAGATGAGTCAGTACTTCTGTCCACTCAAGCGCAGCACGCTCGCGCGGGGAGAAAAGCGGTGATTCACGCCAGACAGCCACATGATGCAGGCGTAGCTCGCGTTCCCCATGAATCTTGGCTTCTTTAACGTGCATATCAACGCAAAATGCACAGCCGTTAAGCTGAGAGGCACGCAGCGTAACCAGATGGCCTATTTCAGCCAGAAATGGTTTCTTATGCAGAATGTTATTGAACTCCAGATACTTCTTGGCGGCATCGGGAGACTTGCTGTAGTAATCAAGACGTTGGCTCATAGTGAACTCCAAAACGAGATGGATGAAAGAGAAGAGAGACAGCCACACGCCAGCGACAACGCACAGGGCCGACTACTCGGTAGTCATGATTGTGCAAAATCTTGGCCTATCCGAAAAGATCCAAGAATCGTACTTCTAACTGGGCCATGATGCGAAATAGCGCACCAAAAGTGGTCGGCGCCCCAATAAAAAAGGGATGCCTCAGCATCCCTCTTAGATAACACACGATATTGATTAATTAACGCTTTCTGCTTTTCGCTTCTGCGCACTCACGAAGCCATACGTCAGCTGCTGCGTTTCTTTATCCAGTTCCACCGTCACAGAACCCCCGTCCACCAGCGAACCAAACAACAGCTCGTTGGCCAGCGGTTTCTTGAGGCTTTCTTGCATCACACGTGCCATTGGTCGGGCACCCATTGCTTTGTCGTAGCCTTTCTCTGCCAGCCAATCGCGTGCTTCATCGCTCACTTCCAGCGACACACCTTTGGCATCCAGCTGCGCCTGAAGTTCTACGATAAACTTATCGACAACCTGCTGAATGACATCGGTCGACAGATGGTTGAACCAGATAATGCCGTCCAGACGGTTACGGAACTCCGGCGTAAACACCTTCTTAATTTCTTCCATCGCATCAGTACTGTTGTCCTGATGGATGATGCCGATGGATTTACGCTGTGTTTCCCGCACGCCCGCGTTGGTGGTCATGACGACAATAACATTGCGGAAATCGGCTTTACGGCCATTGTTGTCCGTCAGCGTACCGTTATCCATCACCTGCAACAGAAGGTTAAAGACGTCAGGATGCGCTTTTTCGATCTCATCCAACAACAGTACCGCATGAGGATGCTTAATCACCGCATCTGTCAGCAGACCGCCCTGATCGTAGCCCACATAGCCGGGAGGCGCGCCAATCAAGCGGCTAACCGTATGACGCTCCATGTATTCGGACATATCAAAGCGCAGCAGTTCAATATCCAGCGCTTTGGCCAGTTGTAACGTCACTTCCGTCTTACCGACACCGGTAGGCCCCGCGAACAGGAAGGAACCGACCGGTTTACGCTCCTGACCCAGCCCTGCACGGCTCATCTTGATAGACTCAGACAGGGCTTCGATTGCTTTGTCCTGCCCAAATACCAGCATTTTCAGGCGGTCACTGAGGTTTTTCAGCACATCGCGATCGCTGGCGGAGACGGTTTTTTCTGGAATACGGGCGATACGAGCGACAACCGATTCGATGTCACTCACGTTGACCGTTTTCTTACGTTTGCTGACCGGCATCAGACGGCTGCGCGCACCCGCTTCATCGATCACATCAATCGCTTTATCCGGCAGATGACGATCGTTGATATATTTCACAGCCAGCTCTACTGCGGCACGAACCGCTTTCGACGTATAGCGAACATCATGGTGAGCCTCATATTTCGGCTTCAGACCATTAATGATTTGTACGGTTTCTTCCACGCTCGGTTCAGTGATATCGATTTTCTGGAAACGACGCGCCAACGCCCGATCCTTTTCAAAGATATTGCTGAATTCCTGATAGGTGGTCGAGCCAATAACGCGAATCTTGCCGCTGGAAAGCAGGGGCTTAATCAGATTAGCGGCATCGACCTGACCACCGGACGCCGCGCCAGCGCCGATAATCGTGTGGATTTCATCAATGAACAGAATACTATTTTTATCCTGCTCCAACTGCTTCAACAGCGCCTTGAAGCGTTTTTCAAAATCACCACGGTATTTGGTGCCTGCCAGCAGCGCGCCGATGTCCAGCGAGTACAGGGTGCACTCCGCCATCACTTCCGGTACATCGCCCTGCACAATACGCCAGGCCAGCCCTTCAGCAATCGCGGTTTTACCGACGCCGGATTCGCCGACCAGCAGCGGGTTATTTTTACGGCGACGGCACAATACCTGAACCGTGCGCTCCAGTTCCTTATCCCGGCCAATGAGCGGATCGATACCGCCAACGCGAGCCAGTTGATTCAGATTGGTGGTGAAGTTTTCCATACGGTCTTCCCCTCCTGCCTGTTCTTCATTGACGGGACTTTCAGGGTTTGGCGCCTGATCGGATTCTTCTTTACGTGTGCCGTGAGAAATAAAGTTCACGACATCCAGGCGGCTGACGTCATGCTTGCGCAGCAGGTAGGCGGCCTGAGATTCCTGCTCGCTAAAAATCGCAACCAGAACGTTGGCGCCAGACACTTCGCTGCGGCCAGAGGACTGCACGTGGAAGACGGCGCGTTGGAGTACGCGCTGGAAGCTGAGCGTGGGTTGCGTTTCGCGCTCGTCGTCACTCTGCGGTAATGTTGGTGTGGTTTGCTCAATGAACGCTTCTAGTTCCTGACGCAGCGCGGCTAAATCTACCGTGCAGGCTTCCAATGCTTCACGGGCGGCTGGGTTACTGAGCAGAGCCAACAGCAGGTGCTCCACGGTCATAAACTCGTGTCGGTGCTCACGCGCTCTGGCGAAAGCCATGTTGAGACTGAGTTCCAGTTCTTGATTGAGCATAGGCACCTCTCCCAATAAATCGCCTGATTTCAGGCTTTTTCCAGCGTACAGAGCAGCGGGTGCTCGTTTTCTCTGGCATAACGATTGACTTGTACGACCTTGGTCTCAGCCACTTCAGCGCTGAATACGCCACAAATCGCTTTACCCTGATAATGCACAGTTAACATAAGCTGTGTGGCACGTTCAATATCATAAGAAAAGAACTTTTGCAGAACGTCAATAACAAATTCCATCGGGGTGTAATCATCGTTATTCAACACCACGCTATACATGGAAGGCGGCTGCAATTTTTCTTTCTGTTTATCGGTGGTCAGATTCTCAGATTGTGACCACGTACTGTTGTTTCCCATTCTCTATCCACATCATGCAACGAATATCGCGACTCACGACATTGGTCTGTTTATTCCTAATAGATCCGAGAAGCAGGAAATGAGCGCCTGCGACTTGAAAGATGACGGGTATCGCTACATTTACAGTAGCACGTCTGCTTTTTATTTTACCACCTGAGGGATTAAATGGTTCCCGGAAAGCAAAATTCAAGGCCTGTAACCGATATCTTGATGACGCAACGCGATCGTGGATTCATCAATAGCGTTATCTGCATCAAATTTTGGCAAACTGCCCTCCTCACCGCGCGGTGGATCGCTTGACGCCGCGATCGATTTCACTAAAGTGTACGGATGAATTGATGGGGTTTTAATCAATTCGTATTCGTAGTAACCAAATAACCACACCTTACTGAAAAGAATACTCTTGCGAAGGATGTCAATGCATGGAGACAGGTACTGTTAAATGGTTCAATAATGCCAAAGGGTTTGGTTTTATCTGTCCAGAAGGGGGCGGTGACGATATCTTCGCGCACTACTCAACCATTCAAATGGATGGCTACCGGACTTTGAAAGCCGGACAGGTTGTCAGGTTTGATGTTCATCAAGGGCCGAAAGGCGATCATGCCTGCCTGATCGTGCCGCAAATCGCCGAGGCCGCATCCTGACCCCTGCTACGCCCTACACGTCTACTCAGAACACGTACGCTAAACCGTAAAATGACTATAATGCGACAAATGCCGTTCGTCATATCGAACGGCATTTTTTTATTGGTCGATACCGTTAATCCGCACGCCCGCGGGCCAGCCACAGCACCCGAGAGAACATGCTGCGAATAAGCGGTGGGATGGCATCGCTGCCCATCGCCGCGGCTTCCATCGCCACTTCAATTGCCAAATCGGGCTTGGATGAACGATGGATAGCCTTGATGATGATTTTATGCATCGAGAGCGGCACTTTCTCCGGCAGTTGCGCGATGCGGTGATAAACGTGACTGAATCCCTCACGATACATGTAGTGTTCCATGTCCGATGCGGGCAAGACGGTCAAATGATCGCGCTCGCTCTCGTCCTGTGCGGTTAACATGCTTTTCGCCGTCGCGGCATATTTCTTCCCCGCGTCGTCGCCATCGACCAACACATGCCATTCAATCCCCATACGCCGTGCGAACCTCAGTAATGGCCGGAGTCCAGACTGGGCAAACTCAATCACTTTCACCCCTTCCGCCTCAAAATGGTGTCCACATTGGCGCGCCAGTTCATTCAGCATCCAGACTTCGGTTTCCCCTTCCACCAGCAGCCAACAGCGGGCAAAAAGTGATGCAGGTCGATTCATACGAATGTGAAACGCAATGCGTCGGCTGTCTTCCGCATTCATACCCTGACGGCCAATGCGATATGTCGCCACCCGTGAAGACTCCCGCACCAGACGGCACACCTGCTCCATCGGCACCAGCGACAGCAGCTCGCCTGAATTCGTGGTTGTGATCTTCTGGAGTGGCAACTGCACCAAAAGCCCCCAAGCGACCGATAGCATAATCGGGTGCAGCCGGGTTTCGGGGTCTTCAATCAGCAAGAGCGGACGCGCATGGGGATCCAACTCCACCGATCCTTTCGCCTGTAACAACGTAGAAAACAATTCCAGCAGGATAATTCGGCGACTGCGGCTATTGGGGTCGGCAATCAGACGGTTGATGTTGTCCAGCGATCGCCACGATTTACCATTGTGCGTTCGCGCATGCCGATGATGGCGTCGGTCATTATCCGTGGCGCTTTGCTCGGAAAAATAGTGCTCCAGCAGTTGCCGCATCGCCACTAACCCCTGACGCAACTCTTTATCCGTCAGCTTCTGCGGATTTTGCACCAGCTCGCGCATCAGTTGCTCAAACTGCTGAGCCAGCTTTTCATTGCTGTTATCTAACGTCGCGGCCAGCGTCCCGGAACGCAGTCGCCGCATAAAACGCGCGTCTCGCAGCCGCAGCACCGGGTGCAGGCGGATAATCTCTCTGGCCAGTTCATCAATATCATCCAGCGGTATCGGGTGCCCGTCAGCGTCCAGAAAGCTGCGCCAGGTGAAAACCGACTGGCTTTCGTCCACTTCACCTTCCAGCCGATAAAAAACGCGGTAGAGCGACTCATTTCCCTCTATCCAAACGGGGCTTAGCGAACGGTAGCGAGGGGATAGATGATGGCCGGGTGCCGTTTCGCAAAACGTGAAAATAACCTGAAGATGCTTTTCCCGGCTATTTTCATCTCCCGGCGTGAAGTGGAAATCCTGCATATCAAAATGATAAAGCGGCAACGTCGGTGCCAGCAGCAGCGAAAGCGCATCCAGCAGGCTTGATTTCCCCCAGGCATTTTCACCAATCAGTACATTGTTCTCGTCCAGCGTCAGCGACAGACGATTGATTCCCCGAAATCCCAGGATTTCAATACTTTCCAGATGCATCCTTCTCTCCTGTAGCAGCTGCCTGCGAGTTTCTGCTGCAAAAACGTACACTGTATAGAATATCCTGCCAGACAGTGCTTTACTCACCCCGATAATTTGTTTAATTTTAATAGATTATCGTTTTTCTTCCCGCCAAGTGTAGCCGATGAATCCCACGATGTTGTTAATGACAATATTGTTAACGACGATGTTGTTAACGCACGGTTTGTGTTTCCGCCGTGCCGATATCTATCGGGGTAGAAACGAAGAAGAAAAGCCTCATGGTTTGACTACGGCAACCCTCGTCAATCCTAAAATACGGGTTAGCGCCGTTTTTCTCGCGTAAGGACATCAATTCTGTGATGTATTCAGGATTATTAATTATTTTATTACCGCTCATCATTGGCTATCTGGTACCGCTGCGCGGCAAAAAAGCATTACAGCGGATTAACCAACTGCTGAGTTGGATGGTGTACGTTATTCTGTTTTTGATGGGCATCAGTTTGGCCTTTCTGGAAAATCTCAGCAGCAATTTGTTACTGATCTTCCGCTACACTGCCGTCTTCGCCTTCTGTATTGTCGCGGCAAACGGCATTGCCCTGTGGCTGTGGGAAAAACGCAGCGCGTGGCGTAGCAAGTACAGAGATGAGGCGCCGCCTTCCCGACTGCGAATGATCCTTGAATCGTTCAAACTCTGCGGCGTGGTATTCGGTGGTTTTCTGCTGGGCTTAACGCAATGGCCGGGATTCACCTACGCCAGCAAAGGCAGCGAATATGCCCTGATCTTCCTGCTCTTTTTGGTCGGCGTTCAACTGCGTAACAGCGGGATGACGTTGCGCCAAATCGTCTTAAACCGTCGCGGTCTGGTCATTGCGCTTATCGTCGGTATTAGCGCGCTCGGTGGCGGCCTGCTTGCCGCATGGATTCTGGGACTACCGCTGAAAACCGGTCTGGCGATGGCATCCGGCTATGGATGGTATTCGCTGTCAGGCATTCTGCTGACCGATGCTCTCGGGCCCGTCATCGGCAGCACCGCGTTTTTCAACGATCTGACTCGCGAGCTACTGGCGATTATGCTGGTTCCCGTGTTGGCACAGCGTAATCGCTCCTGTGCATTAGGCCTTTGCGGTGCAACCTCGATGGACTTCACGCTGCCCGTTTTGCAGCGCAGCGCGGGTATCGACGTCGTGCCTGCTGCTATCGTACATGGTTTCTTATTAAGCCTCGCGGCACCAATACTGATGGCGCTCTTTTCTTCATAAGCGCACACTAAACACCGTTTTCCCCCTCGTTTATGGGCTGTGATTGAGAGTGATTTTCATTGCCCATCACCAAACTTGCGCTAAATCAAATTTACCTAAAGTTGCAGTAAAAAAGCCTTTTTACCTGCCTCGGCTAACACTATGCTTTAAACAAGCATTTAAAATGCAACTTAAAAAAGGAAGTCATTATGTTTTGTGTGCAATGTGAACAAACGATTCGTACCCCTGTTGGAAACGGCTGCTCTTACGCGCAGGGCATGTGCGGCAAAACCGCAGAAACCTCCGATCTGCAAGACCTGTTGGTCGCTGTGCTGCAAGGGCTTTCTGCCTGGGCACTGAAAGCGCGCGAGCTGGATATCATCGATCACGATGTCGACAACTTTGCGCCACGCGCCTTCTTCTCGACGTTGACCAACGTTAACTTCGATTCCCAACGCATTATTGGCTACGCACAGGAAGCCATTACACTGCGTGAATCTCTGGCTGTTCGCTGCCGTCTGCACGATGCCACCGCGACCGTGGATCACCCAATGGCAGCCCTGCAACTGGCTGGCAACGATATTCCGACCTTGCTGCAACAGGCAGCAGATTTTGCGCTGGACAGCGATAAAGCCAGCGTGGGGGACGATGTTCACGGCTTGCGCATGCTCAACCTTTACGGCCTGAAAGGCGCGGCGGCCTACATGGAACACGCTCACGTTCTCGGTCAGTATGACAACGCGATTTATGCCGAATATCATGCCTTCATGGCATGGCTGGGCACGCAGCCATCCGATGTTGACACCCTGCTGAACAACGCAATGGGCATCGGTAAAATGAACTTCAACGTTATGGCGATCCTCGACCATGGCGAAACCAATGCTTACGGTCATCCACAGCCAACCTCCGTTAACGTCCGCCCGATTGCGGGTAAAGCGATTCTGATTTCCGGTCATGACCTGAAAGACCTGCGCATGCTGCTGGAGCAAACCGAAGGCACCGGCGTGAATATTTATACCCACGGTGAGATGTTGCCTGCGCACGGTTACCCAGAGCTGAAAAAATTCACACATCTGGCGGGTAACTACGGCAGCGGCTGGCAGAACCAGCAGACTGAGTTTGCCAAATTCCCTGGCGCGATCGTCATGACCTCCAACTGCATTATCGATCCAAACGTAGGTAACTATGGCGACCGTATCTGGACGCGTAGCATCGTTGGCTGGCCGGGCGTGAACCACCTGGAAGGCGACGATTTCAGCCCCGTTATCGAACAGGCACAGGGTCTGGCTGGTTTCCCATACAGCGAAATCGAACACATGATCACCGTCGGCTTTGGTCGTGAAACGCTGCTGAGCGCCGCGGATACCGTGATCGATCTGGTAGCACAGAAAAAACTACGCCACGTCTTCCTGGTTGGCGGATGTGACGGTAGCCGTGAAGAACGTAGCTACTTCACTGACTTTACGCTGAACGTTCCGCAAGACTGTCTGATCATGACGCTGGCCTGCGGTAAATACCGTTTCAACAAACTGGATTTCGGTACGCTGGAAGGCCTGCCGCGTCTGCTGGATGTCGGCCAATGTAATGACGCCTACGCGGCAATTATTCTGGCCGTCAAACTGGCGGAAAAATTGGGCTGTGGCGTGAACGACCTGCCGCTGAGTCTGGTGCTGTCCTGGTTTGAACAGAAAGCGATTGTCATCCTGCTCACTCTGCTGTCCCTCGGTGTGAAGAATATCTACACCGGGCCGACGGCTCCGGGCTTCCTGACGGACAACCTGCTTGCCATTCTGAACGACAAATTCGGTATGCGGGCGATTACCACCGTTGAACAGGACATGAACACCATTCTGGCCGCTTGATGAATCAATGCGGACGGAGGAGCGCGTTCCTCGTCACGCAGCGTGAGGTGTCGGCATTGATGCCTCACGCTAAGCCCACGGTCTTATGGGCTGCCATTTTTACACGCTTCACCGTACCCGTTTGTTATGGAGATTGATTATGACCATGCCCGCACTACAGATTGGGCCGACACCGCTTTGTTCTAACCGCATGCAGGTACACTCGATTACTCAGGAAACGCCTGATGTCTGGACGATTTCACTGGTTAATCATGATTTTTATCCGTATCAGCCGGGTCAGTATGCGTTAGTCAGCATTGCTAACAGCGCGGAAACGCTACGGGCTTATACGATCTCTTCTTCTCCGGGGCTCAGCCGTTTTGTTACTTTGACGGTGAGAAGGCTGGATGACGGTATCGGCTCACGCTGGCTGACCCAAACGCTGAAAGTCGGTGATTATCTGTGGCTGTCCGATGCTCAGGGCGAGTTTACCTGCGCCAACGCCGTCAGCGATCGCTACCTGATGGCAGCGGCAGGCTGCGGCGTCACGCCGATTATGTCGATGTGCCGCTGGCTGCTGGCAAACAAATCGCAAACCGATATCCACGTTATTTTCAACGTGCGCAATCCGCTACAGGTGATCTTCGCCAAAGAATGGCAGGATCTGGTGCAGCGCTATCCACAACAGCTGCATCTGACGCTGATGGCAGAATTTGACGCTGCGCCCGGCTTCCTCTCTGGACGTATCAGCGGCGACCTGCTGGTCGAACACGTGCCGGATATCGCCAGTCGCACCGTGATGACCTGCGGCCCAGCGCCGTACATGAATCAGATTGAAACTCTGAGTCAGCAGCTTGGCGTTGCCTCAAACCGCATCTTCAAAGAACAGTTCCGCTCGGCAGATGACGTGCTGGATGAAGACGCCGATCAGCTCACGCTGACCATCAGCCGTCCGCTGAAAAATCTGCGCGTGCCAGTGGGTATCAGCCTGTTGGCCGCACTGGAAGCCAATAAGGTACAGGTTATCGCCGCCTGCCGCGCTGGTGTTTGCGGAAGCTGTAAAACCCGTGTGCTATCCGGTAATTACACCACCAGCAGTACCATGACGCTAACACCAACTGAGATCGAACAGGGCTATGTTTTGGCCTGTAGTTGCCAGTTGCAAGGTGACACCGTTCTGGCCTGATACGCCCGCGTTTTACCCCCTTCTGTCCGGTAGCCTCTGCTATCGGGCAGGTAGGTCATGCTAAATTACGCTTGGTTTCAGGCGAGCATTAACCTCATACTTTTCATCGCTTTTTGCCTTTTCCCGATTATAGTAAGCCATGGTTATATTTTGCTGTGGAGCCGCTGGCACATGACATCCCCCTCAGCCCCGATCCTGATTCTGGGCGCAACTGGCTACATTGGCCGCCATTTAACCGAGCGATTGAGCAAACAAGGCAACCGAGTCATCGCTGCCGGTCGGAATACCGAATCCCTCGCGTCACGGAATTGGCCGGGCGTCGACTGCCAACAGGTTGATCTCGCTAAGCCAGAAAGCCTGCCTGATGGTCTGTGGGGCGCGGAGACGATCTATTATCTGGTGCACAGCATGGGCGACGGTGCGGACTTCGTCGCAAGAGAACGAATGACCGCCATGAACCTGCTGCTGGCACTGACCTCCAGCAAGGTAAAACAGATTATTTATCTGGGGTCTCTTCAGGCGAAAGACGATACCTCACCACATATGCAGGCACGCCAGATCACGGGAGATGTTTTACGCAGCAGCGGTATTCCCGTCACAGAGCTGCGTGCGGGTATTATTATCGGTACCGGTTCGGCGGCGTTCGAGATCATGCGCGATATGGTCTATAACCTGCCGATACTGACGCCGCCGCGCTGGGTGCGATCTAAATCGTCCCCCATTGCGCTGGAAAACCTGCTGGTGTATCTGATCGGTATCGCGCAGCACCCCGCAACAGAAAACCGCATCATGGATGCCGCAGGCCCCGAATACATCAGCTACCAGACCATGTTCGAGCGTTTCATTCAGATCAGTGGCAAACGCCGGTTGCTGATTCCCGTTCCCATGCCAACGCATCTGGTGTCCGTCTGGTTCTTGCATTTGGTGACATCGGTTCCCCCGTCTATCGCCCGCGCGCTGATTCAGGGATTAAAACACGATTTACAGGCCGATGGCCGCGAACTCCAGGCATTGATCCCACAAACGCTGATTAGCTTTGATGACGCCGTGCGCTTCACGCTGCAAAGCGAAATGGAGAGCATGCAGCAGGCCGACTGGGGTGATGATACCGAGGTCCGCGCACGCTGGAAGCCCAATTACGGCTTTTACCCTAAACAGGCGGGCCATACGATGGAGACAACCGCTTCCAGTCAGGCGCTCTGGCAGGTCATCCAGCAGGTCGGCGGGAAAGAAGGCTATTTTTACGCGAATACGCTGTGGAATATCCGAGCCCGGCTGGACGATCTCTGCGGCAACGGCGTGACTTACGGACGCCCTGAGCGTCCGACGCTGGAAGTGGGCGACAAGATTGACGGCTGGAAGGTTATCTCGATCAAGCCACAGCGTCAGTTGGTGCTGCTCTTCGGCATGAAAGCGCCGGGGCTGGGTAAACTCAACTTTACCATCACGGACAAAGGCACTCACCGAACCGTGGATGTCCGCGCCCGCTGGCACCCTTCCGGGTTCAACGGGCTGGTCTACTGGTTTCTGATGATGCCCGCTCACCTGTTTATCTTCCGTGGCATGGCGGCACGTATTGCGAAACTGGCAGAGAAGGAAGCTATTTAGCGGCTGCCGTATTTCTCCAGCAGCGCGTCGACAATCGCTTCACTCTGCGCATCGGGCTGTCCTTGATAGTTCTCAGGGCGGAAATGCATCTGGAAAGCGGCAATCACCTGCCGCTTCTCACGCGCGGTCATCAAGTCTTGCACGGAGTAACCATAGCGCCCCAGTTTCTCCAGCAGAACCGCTTCATCCACCGGCTGCATCGGCAGTCGTCCGTTCAAATAGAACGCGACCCGCTGCGCATCCGGCCAGGCACCAATGCCCGCTTGCGCTAACGCCTGCCAGGGGAACAGCGGCCCGGGGTCTTGTTTGCGCTGTGGAGCAATATCGCTATGCGCCACCACGTTCTGCGGGGCAATCTGGTAACGATCGACAATATCGCGGGCGATCGCAGTCACGAGCTGAATCTGCGGGGCGGTAAACGGCTCCCACGTATAGCCTGTTAACGTGCGCTGATAGCCGGCGTTTTCAATCTCAATACCAATCGAAGAATTATTCAGTCGACTAAATCCGCGCCAGCTACTGGCTCCCGCATGCCAGGCAACCTGAGATTCAGGCACCAGTTGCCAGGCAAGCGGCTTGCCGCGCTGCAAAGGTGGATGTGCTGGAATCAGGTAATGGGCGCTGACATGCTCATCCGTCAGAATATTCAGCGAGGTGGCAAAGTCTTCCGCCGTATAGTGAATCACCAGAAAGCGGATACGCGATTCCTGCGCCCGCGACTGCACTGCGGTCTCCAGCACATAATTATTCTGTTCTTTCAACGAGGAACCCGACTGGCAACCCGCCAACAGCCCCAGCGCTATGCAGACCATCCATTTCAACATTGTTATTCCTCCACAGGCCTTTGTCACTCCACCGTTTGTTTATATCATTCATGTATCTGTCCCCATTGCTGGAGTGAACATATCAAAAACAGGCAATGACACAATTTAATTTACGCTCTACCAAGCAACTCTTTTGATACTTGCTGTTTATGCAGTCCTCAGCGTTACCGGCTATAGGATTGAAATAGATTTCTTTCGCCCCTCGTAAAACACGAAAATTTATCATTTCACCGAACAAAAAATGAAATAAAAACACTCGTTTACAGTTAAAACATTTAGAACAATAATATTGTTCGCGCTATTTATTTGGTGGTGAATTATGAAACACAAACATTAAACACATACAAAACAAAAAACACATTTTTAAAAACAAACTAATATAAATAAACACCAAGCTACCGTATTGGCGAACATTATTATTTTTAAATCAGGAGATTGATATGGATAACATTGCCTTTCCTAAAGGAAATCTGAAGTACACAAACGACCACAGCCTAAAACTTCTGCGACTACAATCATCATTAGGTGAAAATATTCTTCTCGGTGTCGAAGCGATTGGCCTGGGATATAATCCATTTATCCCGAATGCTGGGTATGCAACCGTAAGCAGTGGGACTGTCCAACTGTTTGATTGGGCTTATGCAAACATGAAGAAAGTTTCCTTCATGCCAGAATTTGAGGTGCCAGACGTTGTAGATGTGCAACAGGAGGATCGCTCAAGCTATAGAAATATCACAGGTAAAACGATTACAGAGTACCAAAGTAAACTGGCAACAAACGTTGCCATGAAAGGGAACTACCATTTCTTTAGCGGATCATTGTCAATCGATTATGAAGAAAATTCATTGCGTAATGCCGAAAATGAATTCACCCGTATTCAGCAAACGATCAACCTTTGGTCTCTTCGATTGTACGTTATTAAATCCTTGCGGAGCCTTATGAAAGCAGAGATAAGAGAACAGTTAGATGAGCTGGATACCAATAACCCTCTATTTCCATGGTCGCCCAAGCCAGCTACGAAGGGTTAACCGGCCAATTAAGTGCAGAAAATCGCACAAAATACGGTGAATCCATCTCCAGTTTTTCGCAGTATTCAACATCGCATCAGGAGGTACTTGGCGGTAATGGTGGTTTAGCAAGCGGGGTTTTCACTGGCAAGGAAGGCTATCAGAAATGGGTGGACAGTGTTGGTTCGTCACCAGATTTTGTGGATTTCGTCCCTACAATGCCCATGGAAGAAATTTGGCGGCTGTGTGAGAACGAGCAGCAAGCCAATGCAATGGCATCACACTACAATAATGTTTGGGCACCAGAACAATCCGCTAAATATAAAATAAACCCAAACTATATTAATGAGCTGATAGTCATTACTGGTGGCAGTTCAACGATCACCCCCCGCCTGGCTATACTAAAATCCCCTATGATTTGAACAAAGGCTCTGACGGATATTTTATTTATCTTTGCTATCATGAACAAGAATGGATTTCTGATAACCCTAAACAAGCCATCACGAACATTCAGATTATTTACAATGATGAAAAAACACCCACAGGTTATATAAAGTTACCGCAAGATCTTAATAAAGGCGCAGATGGCGCTTATATTTACCTTTGCTATAAAAAAGAGGATTATCACCTTGATACAGCAATCAAAAAAATCACCGTCATAGGCGGAAATAATGCCGACATTAATGCACCCTACGGGTATAAAAAAATACCTGGCGATTTAAACAAGGGGGCAGACGGTCAATACATCTATGTTTGCACATTTGTAGAAGCCTAAAACAGACTCGCTACATTTTTGATTTCTCACGATAGCGGTTTCAATCTACGAACATAGCATTCATGTTCACCGTATCACACTCTCCCGAAAGGGAGAGTGTTCAATGAACTCACATGCCATCATCCGCTTCCTGTGCTTGATCTTTCAGAAGCATGCCACTTCGCGACAGAACGACCCCTTTTCACCTTCATCTATTGAGGTTCATCGCGTTTTAGCGTACATCAATAGAAAATGGCAGCGAAAGAGCCGATTGGCGACCCGCCAACAGCCCCAGCGCTATGCAGACCATCCATTTCAACATTGTTATTCCACTATTATGTCTCTTTTCCACACCGCCTCTTTGCCAACTCACCATGTTATCCAAGCGATTCTCGTCACTAGCGGCGAACTTTTACCGCAGTACCGCTCACGGTCACCATCAGCATGCTGCCGTCCTTCCCAACGGTTTCATAGTCAAGATCAATGCCCACAATCGCGTTTGCCCCTAAATCTTCGGCTTGCTCCTGTAACTCTTTGAACGCAATCTGCCTCGCCTTACGCAGCTCTTTCTCATAGGCACCAGAACGGCCGCCGACGACATCACGGATACTGGCAAAAAAGTCCCGGAAGATGTTTGCGCCCAGAATGGCTTCGCCGGTCACGACACCACAATATTCAGTGATGGTGAAACCTTCCAGACTTGGTGTGGTGGATAATTGCATGTTGTCTCCCTTCACTGCTTTTCTAATGGATGTTAAGTACACGTAAATATAAGTCGGCGGTACTGTTAGCACCCGCGATGAGAAAGCGAGCGCCCAGATTGTAAGCCGCTATTTTGTGCTATTATTTAATCAACAAATCGCTTATTGGCAAATTTTAACCCACGGTGATTGCATAACTATTCTGCCGACGTTAACATTCGCCGCATCAATGTCTATTCAATTCTTACGCATGAGTATTCAACTAAACGGCATTAACTGTTTCTACGGCACATACCAGGCGCTATTTGATATCACCCTCGATTGTCCTGCGGGCGAAACACTCGTGCTCCTTGGTCCCAGCGGTGCGGGAAAGAGCTCGCTGATACGCGTTCTTAATCTGTTGGAAATGCCGCGTTCTGGCAAGCTTTCCATCGCCGGTAATCAGTTTGATTTTCAGCGCACGCCATCCGACGGCGCGATCCGTGAATTGCGTCAGAACGTCGGAATGGTGTTCCAACAATATAATTTGTGGCCACATTTGACCGTGGTGCAGAATCTTATCGAAGCGCCCTGCCGCGTGCTGGGGCTGAGTAAAGAAGAAGCGAAAGCGCGGGCGGACAAGCTGCTCACGCGCCTGCGCCTCAATGACTTTGCCGATCGCTTCCCTCTCCATCTTTCTGGCGGACAGCAACAGCGTGTCGCGATTGCCCGTGCGTTGATGATGGAACCTCAGGTTCTGCTATTTGATGAACCGACTGCCGCGCTGGATCCAGAAATTACCGCTCAGGTCGTCAACATCATCCGTGAATTGGCAGAAACCGGGATTACGCAGGTGATTGTGACCCACGAAGTTGAATTTGCCCGTAAAACGGCCAGCCGTGTGGTTTACATGGAAAACGGCCGTATCGTTGAACAAGGGGATGCGACGCACTTTACCCAGCCGCAGACGCCTGAATTCGCGGGTTATTTGTCACATTGATTACTATCAGGAAAATGATAATGAAAAAATTGATTGTTGCAGCCTTATTCGCCGTTGGTGCCGCCTCTGCTAATGCTGCGGACACCATCCGTTTCGCGACTGAAGCGTCCTACCCTCCGTTCGAATTTGTCGATGCCAATAACCAGATCCAAGGTTTTGATATCGATCTGGCCAATGCGCTGTGCAAAGAAATGCAGGCGACCTGCACATTCAGCAATCAGGCTTTCGACAGCCTGATCCCTGGTCTGAAATTCCGTCGTTTTGAAGCGGTCATCGCGGGAATGGATATTACGCCTGAACGTCAGCAGCAGGTGTCATTCACCCAGCCTTACTATGACAACTCCGCTCAGTTTATTGCCCAGAAAGGGAAAGTTGCCGATATCGCCGCGCTGACCGGCAAACGCGTTGGGGTACAGAATGGTACCACCCACCAGAAATACCTGATGGAAAAACATAGCGATATCAAAACCGTGCCATACGACAGCTACCAGAATGCCGTGCTGGATCTGAAAAATGGTCGTCTGGATGCCGTGTTCGGTGATACCGCCGTGGTGAACGAATGGCTGAAACAGAACGATGCGCTGGCAACCGTTGGTCAGAACGTGACGGATAAAGGTTACTTCGGTATCGGTTTGGGCATCGCCGTGCGCCAGAACAACGATGAGTTGCTGAAAAAATTCGACGATGCGCTCAACAAAATCAAGCAGGATGGCACTTACGAGACCATCTACAAAAAATGGTTCCAGCAGTAATCTGACGCTCAATGATTGAATTTCAACCTCTTGCAAGCGCCGCCGGGATGACCGTCGGCCTTGCCGTTTGTGCACTGGTGCTCGGCCTCGTGCTGGCGATGCTGTTTGCCGTTTGGGAAACTGTCCGCTGGAAAGCTGTTAGCTGGACGGGAACCGCCGTCGTGACGCTGTTGCGCGGCCTGCCAGAAATTCTGGTCGTGCTGTTCATCTATTTCGGCTCTTCTCAACTGCTGATGATGCTGGCAGACGGCTTTACTCTGAATCTCTTCATCGTGCAGATTCCGGTAAAACTGGATATCGGCATGTTTGAAATCAGCCCATTCCTGTGCGGCGTGATTGCGCTGGCGCTGCTGTATGCGGCCTACGCTTCCCAAACGCTGCGCGGCGCACTGAAAGCCGTCCCGCAAGGGCAATGGGAATCGGGTCAGGCGCTGGGGCTCAGTAAATCCGCGATCTTTTTCCGTCTGATCATGCCGCAGATGTGGCGTCACGCCCTGCCGGGATTAGGCAATCAGTGGCTGGTATTGCTGAAAGATACCGCGCTGGTATCGCTGATCAGCGTGAACGATTTGATGCTGCAAACCAAAAGTATTGCGACACGGACGCAAGAGCCCTTCACTTGGTACGTTGTCGCGGCGGCGATCTATTTGATTATTACGCTGTTAAGTCAGTATGTGCTGAAACGCATTGAACTGCGCACCACGCGTTTTGAGCGGAGGCCTTCCTGATGCTCGCTTATTTACCTGAGCTAGTAAAAGGCCTGCATACCAGCCTGACCTTAACTGCCGTTTCCATCGTCGTAGCGCTGGTGTTATCACTGCTGCTGACTGTCGTACTGACGCTCAAAACGCCTGTCATATCGCTGTTGGCGAAAGGCTACATTACGCTGTTTACCGGTACGCCGCTGCTGGTGCAAATCTTCCTGATTTACTATGGGCCCGGACAGTTTACTTCTATCCAGCAAATCCCCTGGCTGTGGCACCTGCTTTCGCAGCCGTGGCTGTGTGCGATGGTGGCGCTGGCGCTCAATAGTGCAGCGTATACTACGCAGCTGTTCTATGGTGCAGTAAAAGCGATTCCCGCTGGACAGTGGCAATCCTGTGCCGCGTTGGGCATGGATCAGAAGCAAACATTACGTATTTTGCTGCCGTTTGCGTTTAAACGTGCTCTGTCTTCTTATTCAAATGAAGTGGTGCTGGTGTTTAAGAGTACGTCACTGGCTTACACTATCACGCTGATGGAAGTCATGGGCTACAGCCAGTTGATGTACGGCCGGACGTATGATGTGATGGTGTTTGGTGCCGCTGGGATTATCTACCTGTGCGTCAATGGGCTACTGACGTTGCTAATGCGCTGGGTTGAGCGTCGCTCACTGGCATTCGAGCGCCGTAATTAATCCTTATCGCCCTTATCCGCGCATTATCCGATTATAAAGCAGGCTTTGATAGCCTGCTTTTTTATGGCGTGCCATCCCTGGCCGCCCCCTTACGGGCCGTTGCTGACGCAACGTTAAAAATTTCTCCCGAAAATTTTTTATGGCGTGCTGATGTAAAAACATGCAACAAATCGACTTGTTAATCATTTTAATTGCATATAAATTCAATAAATGGCATGGTAATCGCCATGACGTCGGAACCCTTCCGCACATATATTCATACCCTAAATAATTCGAGTTTCAGGAAGGCGACAAGAGAAGGCATCCCGATGAGCTTACATAAGTAAGTGATTCGGGTGAGCGACAAATCTGCCAGAGGTGGATTTGAACGCTGCTTGCAGCGGCCCCAACGGGGTGAGGTACACGTAAGTGTACCGAGTAATGCAGCCAACGCACATGCAACTTGAAGTATGACGGGTATGAACTATAAGAAAAACAGACAGGAGTAGGTAATGAAAAAATTAGTGCTCGCCACGTTACTGGCAGGAATCGCCTTCAGCGCCACCGCCGCAGACACCATCCGTTTTGCGTCATCAGCCACCTACCCGCCATTTGAGTCACTGGATGCCAGTAACGAAATCGTCGGTTTCGATATGGATCTGGCGAAAGCGCTGTGTAAGCAAATGCAGGCTACTTGTACGTTCACCAATCAGGCGTTTGACAGCCTGATCCCTGCGCTGAAATTCCGTCGCTATGACGCAGTGATTTCCGGTATGGACATCACGCCAGAGCGTAGCAAGCAAGTCGCGTTCACGCAGCCTTACTATGCCAACTCCGCCGTGGTTATCGCGCAGAAAGGGAAATTCAGCGACTTTGCCGCGATGAAGGGCAAACGCATTGGTATGGAAAACGGCACCACGCACCAGAAATACATGCACGATAAGCACCCGGAAGTGCAAACCGTTTCTTATGACAGCTATCAGAATGCGGTGCTGGATCTGAAAAATGGCCGTATTGATGGCGTATTCGGTGATACCGCTGTCGTCAACGAGTGGATCAAGACGAATCCTGAACTGGCAACGGTTGGCGAACATGTGACTGACGCAGAATACTTCGGCACCGGACTGGGCATCGCCGTTCGCCCCGATGACAAAGCACTGCTGGAGAAGTTAAACAAAGCGCTGGATGCCATCAAAGCTGACGGCACTTACAAAACCATTAACGACAAGTGGTTCCCACAATAAGATCCACTTAGCTTAACGCGGTGTGATACACCGCGTTATTGAACGTTTCCACTATTCCATGTCAGATAGTCTAAAGGTTTCGTGCGTGTTAATTACAGTATTCTTTTGTCATTTCATCACACGCCCGACAAGGAGCGCTCAACCGCCGCAGCTCCTTGACCTCTGGCTTTGAAGGCGTGAATTATGCCGCTGCGCGGTCCCATCGGCGTTCATGACCGCTAATCGAGCCGCCAGTGACGCGTTCCCGACGCGGCACTGACTTTCGCGGCATCCATGCCGCTCACTCGGCGGTCAAGCCCACCGATGCATAATTTTTTACGCCTTTTATAGCAAATCCCACAAAGCATTCAGATGTCCTGACTTTGCCCTAGTCATCAATGCGCTTCAGTAACGTCAGTACTTCGTAGTGCGCCGTATGCGGGAACATGTCGAACAGCTGTACGCGCAGCGCACGGTAATTCGCTAGTTCCGTCATGTCTTTCGCCATGCTTTCAGCGTTACAGCTGGAGTAGAGAATATAGCCCGGTGCCATGCGGCTCAGGTAGGCACACAGTTCGCTGCCGATACCGCGGCGCGGCGGATTGACCAACACCAGATCGGGGATTTCCGCTTTAGCCGTCGCGAACTGCGTTGAATCCAGCGCCTGAAACTCCACCTGCTTCAATCCTAACTGTTCCGCAGAGCGACGCGCACAGGCTATCGCCTCAGCGCTGATTTCAATGCCCGTCAGACGCATCTCAGGTGACGCACAGTGCAGGCCAAAACCCCCTACCCCGCAAAACAGAT
This sequence comes from Pectobacterium odoriferum, assembly GCF_009931295.1. NCBI lineage: Bacteria > Pseudomonadati > Pseudomonadota > Gammaproteobacteria > Enterobacterales > Pectobacteriaceae > Pectobacterium > Pectobacterium odoriferum. Next base: position 2,923,129 of record NZ_CP034938.1, read on the forward strand.
CCCACATACTAGTAATGTTCAACTCTGCAACCCAATCGCGTGCCGTCGCATAGAGCGCGGCTGCCACTTGCGGGTTCGTCTGGAAAAAGCTTTGCGGGCGGATATACAGCGGCACTTGATTGAATTGTTCAGCCAGCGCAGCTGCGTCACTCAGGATAATCTCCGTTTTCCCTTCCATAATCGCCTGATGTACAGGCTGGATATTGGCAGATATCACCTCAAGCTGAGGTAATTGCTGCTGTAGCCACGGCAATGCGGCACGCAACTGCGCCAGCTTGGTGTCTGAGCGCAAGACAAAACGCAGCATGAACGTACCGTGCTGCGTACTTTCCGTCAGCAGCAGGTATTTCAGTTCCCCGCGACGTCGAGCCACGTTATAAGGCGTCAGCCCTGCCCGAGCAATGAAGACTTTCAGCACATCGAAAACCGGCACGAAGCTGGACGGATAAAGCGGACAATCGCAGAGATCCACCGCCGTTCCATCACGATGCAGCATCCCCAGCAGCGGGCGTTCCACGCTGCCGCTTACCACCATTTTGGCTTTATTACGAAATGCAGACTGCGCAGAGGGTTGCACGGGCAACCAGCGCTGCACGGCGTGCGGTTGCAGCAAATCTTCAAGATGCTGTTGCTTATCAGACAATTGCTGCGGGTAGGCTTTTTCCAACCATTGGCAGGAACGACAGGTTCCCGTGCTGTAGCGGGCACAATGCATAAAAATCTAACTATTAAAATAATACGGAATGCGAGGATTATATCACTCTGGCGGCGTCACCCTGCGACCTTTTACTGATTCATGGTGACGCCAGCAGCCAGATTAGCTCATAAGAGAGACATATCTATTTCTGCCGCGTAAAAAAACGCTTACTGCGTCGTGGCAAAAACAATAAAACAATCACCAGAAGATCCGGGATCTTTTGCAACAGAAGTTGATGCAGCACGGCAGCATTGTTCTCTCCTGAGATATGAAATATCGCCGGCATAAGTTCACTGAGCGACGCCAGCAGCAGGTAACACACGACGACAGCCTGGCAGGCCACATAGCCCCACCGTCCCCAGTTCGCCCCCGCCAAAACAGCAAAGCCACAGCGAATTTCAACGCCGACGATAACCAGCGATAGCAGTAACACCAGCGTCGAATCCCAAGCCTCTGCGTTGCTGCCAATCCAGCCGCTCAAATCGCTGAACCCTAGCTCCCAGACAAGCAGCAGAATCCCCAAAACACGAGTAGCAATAATCGCAATCCCCGCCACCATCACGGGCACCGGGGCATAAACTTTGCGTTGTGTTATTTCCTTTTTCATATACAGAATTTCAACGCTCTCCCTTCATGCGGTATTTACCCGCCAAAAATACAGCATCAATATAAAGTCTGATGCCAATATAAAACTTGCTAGTCATACAAAATTTGATTGCCATACAAAACAGCAACGCCCCCATACTCTGGCGGCGTTGCTGGAAATCTTCGCTAGGCTAACAAATTACGATGAGAAATCGAATCAGCCGCGTCTCGCTTTTTGCATATCGCGATAGCGCTGCTTCTCTGCTCTCGCCATAAACCACCAAGCGATAAACCCAATAATACCAACGACTAACAATATCAGGGAAGCCAAGGCGTTAATTTGTGGATTAACGCCCATTCTGACGCTGGAGAACACTAGCATTGGCAACGTTGTCGAGCCGGGCCCTGCTACGAAGCTGGCGATGACCAGATCGTCCAGCGACAGCGTAAACGCTAGCAGCCAGCCGGAAAGCAGCGCGGGAGCAATCATCGGCACCGTGATAATGAAGAACACCTTGAGCGGATTCGCACCCAGATCCATCGCGGCTTCTTCAATCGAACGATCAAGTTCACGCAGGCGAGCACTGATCACCACGGTGACATACGCGGTACAGAACGTGACGTGCGCCAGCCAGATGGTGAACATTCCTCGTTCTGCTGGCCACCCAATAGCATGCCCTAATGCCACAAAGAGCAACAGCAGCGACAGACCGGTGATCACATCAGGCATAACCAGCGGTGCCGTCAGCATAAAGGCAAAGCCATTGGAGCCACGGAAGCGGCCAAAACGCACCATGACCACGGCGGCGATCGTTCCAAGAATCACCGCCATCGTGGCCGAGGCGGCGGCAATGGTCAGGCTCAAGAGCACGGCGCTGATCATCGCCGTATTGTGGAACAACTCGACGTACCAACGTGCCGACCAGCCAGCCCATACGGTCACCAGCTTGGAGCTGTTGAACGAGTAGATCACCAGCATCAGCATCGGCGCATAGAGGAACGTAAAGCACAGTACCAAAATCACAATACGCCACGGTGAGCGAACAACAGGTAAATTATTCACGCTTCACCCTCCGCGCTTTTGCTCTGATGTTTGTGGAACCAGATAATCGGCATAATCAACAGCAGCAGCATGACGACGGCAACGGCAGACGCTACCGGCCAATCGCGGTTATTGAAGAACTCCTGCCACAGAATACGGCCAATCATGATGCTATCCGGCCCGCCGAGCAGTTCTGGAATCACGTACTCCCCTACCGCAGGGATGAAGACCAGCATTGAACCCGCAATAATTCCGCCTTTCGTTAAGGGGACGATCACGCTGAAGAAGGTTCTCAGCGGTCGCGCGCCCAGATCCAACGACGCTTCCACTAACGAATAGTCCAGCCGCATCAACGCGGTATAGATCGGCAACACCATAAACGGCAGATAGGAATACACGACGCCGATATAAACCGCCAAATTGGTGTGCAAAATGACCAGCGGTTCATCAATCACACCTAGCCACAGCAGGAAGTTATTCAGGATTCCGTTATTTTTCAGAATCCCCATCCAGGCGTAGACGCGAATCAGGAATGATGTCCACGATGGAAGAATCACCAGCAACAACAAGATATTACGCGTTGACGGCCTACTGTGTGCCACCGCCCAGGCCAGCGGGTAGCCGATGAGCAGACAGCACAGCGTCGACACAGCAGCAACCTGAAGCGATTGCATATAAGCATCGAAATACAGCGGATCGTCCAACAAATGCAGGTAGTTCCCAAGGTTCAGGGAAATATCCAGTTTGTCGTCCATCCACGAAACCAGATCGGTATAAGGCGGGATCGCCCGCGCCATCTCTGCAAGACTGATTTTGAACACGATCAGGAACGGCAGCATGAACAGCAGCAGCAGCCACAGATACGGCAGCGCGATGACTAGCTTGCGCCCGTGTTTTTGACGCCAGCGCGCTATGAGTACGCGGAGCCAGAGTCTGGCCTTGCCCGGTGGTTCCGCCGTGTTATGTTCGGGAAATGAAGTCATGGTATTTTCCTCGCTACACCGTCAGAACCACACAGCTATCCGCATCCCAACACAGCCGAACCTCATCTCCCCAGGTCGGCATGCCTTTGCGATAGCGGTAGGCATTTTGTAACTGCGCGCTGATAGTTTGCCCGCTGTTGAGCCTGACGTGGTAAATCGACAAGTCGCCCAGATAGGCGATATGCACCACTTCCCCTACCGCGAAGTTACAACCATCGGCCGGAACCTCTTCGCACAGCATGATTTTCTCAGGGCGCAACGCGATGTAGACCGGAACGCCATCGACCACCGAGACATCCGAATCCACCTTCAGCGGATGCACCAGTCCGGGGCTTTTAATGATCAGCGCATCGTCCTGACGTTCCTGCAAGATCCCTTCAAACATATTGACTGAGCCGATGAACTCCGCGCTGAAACGCGTGTTCGGGTGCTCATAAATCTCTTCCGGCTCGCCAATCTGTACGAATTTACCGCGATTCATAATAGCAATACGACCCGCCATGGTCATCGCTTCTTCCTGATCGTGCGTCACCATCACGCAGGTCACGCCCACGCGTTCCAGAATATCGACAACTTCAAGCTGCATACGGTCACGTAATTTTTTGTCCAGCGCCCCCATTGGTTCGTCCAGCAATAGCAGTTTGGGACGCTTCGCCAGACTACGAGCCAACGCAACACGCTGACGCTGGCCGCCGGAAAGTTGATGCGGTTTACGATTGGCAAACTCCTGCATGTGCACCAGCGACAGCATCTCTTCCACACGATCTTTAATTTCTGCGCGCGGTAGCTTGTCCTGCTTCAGACCAAACGCGATATTCTTTTCCACCGTCATGTGTGGGAACAGCGCATAAGACTGGAACATCATATTGATAGGACGCTGGTAAGGCGGCACCAATGACAAATCCTGACCATCCAGAACAATCTGCCCCTGTGTGGGAAGCTCAAAACCTGCCAGCATGCGCAGCAGCGTGGATTTTCCACAGCCAGAGGCACCCAGCAGAGCAAAAATTTCACCTTTATAAATCGTCAGGCTGACATCATCGACGGCGGCCTGACCATCGAACGACTTCGTCAGGTTGCGCACTTCCAGCAGCGGCGTGGCCGCTTTTTGAGGTTTTGATTGAGGGCGGGGGATCGCGTCATTCACTTCGCATTGCTCTCCGGCAAAAGCAGAACAAGTCACACCGTGGATACCGCCATTCAGGGCTTTTGCATTCAGCAGTGTGACACAATATAGAGCGCGAACAGGCGGATTATCCGCCTGTTCGCCACATTTTATACCCATCCATTCTCTGGTTGCTGAAACCAGCAACCGTCAAGCGCGTGGGTAACGATTCAGATCCAAGAGGCTATTTGCCGCTTTTAACCTTAGTCCATGCACGAGTACGCGTACGGTCAATCTGAGGAGATTGCACTTTAAGCGTAAACAGTTTGGCGCGCACATCCGCTGGCGGATAAACGCCTGGGTTATTACGAATTTCTTCGTTCACCAACGGTAAGGAAGCCAGATTACCGCTCGCGTAATACACGTGGTTACTGATTTCAGCCATCACTTCTGGCTTCATCAGGTAATCCAGAAACGCATAGGTTTCATCCAGATTTTTAGCATCTTTCGGAATGGCGAGAACGTCAAAGAATGCCAGCGCGCCTTCTTTTGGAATGCTGTACTGGATATTCACGCCGTTCTTCGCTTCTTTCGCACGGTTCCCTGCCTGCAAAATGTCACCCGCCCAGCCTACCGCGACGCAGATATCGCCATTTGCCAGATCGTTAATGTATTGCGACGAATGGAAGTAGCGAATGTTCGGACGCAGTTTCAGCAGCAGATCGGTGGCAGAGGTGGTGTAATCACTCGGCTTGGTGCTGTTCGGATCTTTACCCTGATAGTTCAGCACGGTTGCAAAAATCTCTTCCGGTGCATCCAGAAAGGAGACGCCACAACTTTTCAGCTTTTCCAAATTTTCTGGCTTCAGCACCAAATCCCAGCTGTTAACCGGTGCATCAGCACCCAGCGCGGCTTTGACTTTCTCAACGTTATAGCCAATGCCCGTGGTCGCCCACAGGTAAGGCAGGGCATATTTATTGTCTGGATCGTGCTGTGCGATCAACTTCATCAGCTCAGGATCCAGATTTTTGTAATTCGGCAGTTTGCTCTTGTCTAATGGCTGAAACACTCCCGCAGAGAGCTGGCGCTCCAGGAAGCTAGCAGAAGGCACGACCAGATCAAAACCCGTGCTGCCCGCCATGAGCTTGCCTTCCAACACTTCGTTGGAGTCAAACACGTCATAGACGACCTTAATACCGGTTTCTTTCTGGAAATTGGCTAACGTGTTCGGTGCGATATAGTCGGACCAGTTATAAACATGCAGCGTTTTCTCTTCCGCAGATGCGGTGACGGACGCGGCCATCAGCAAGCCGGTAACAACACCCGATAGCCATTTTTTACGTTGGGTGAACATCCGTTCCTTCCTCCATACAAGGGGGTAATTCATGGGAGTTAATCTGTATCGTTCCGATACAAAATATATCCTGCCACGCTATCCAACCGGTGAATGAGTATGCACCGATTTTTATTCGCTCAGACACAGACATAGCCCTGATTTCGCTGTCTGTGTCTTACAGGAATAAAGCATAACCCCACAACATCGTGCGCACCATACTTGAACGTAAAAAATGGGTTTTAACGATTATTTATTCACATTTTATCGATGTGATGAAGGCGTTTAGCGGTAAACAAAGAGAAATATCTGGCAATAATGCGAAATAACCAGAATAAATGGCGGTGAAAGGAAAATAAGTAAAACCAATTGCTGCCGCTGGCAGCAACCGTATCAATGCAGATGTGAGGTGGTGACTCTGGCAGCAGAGCCCTCTTCTTCTTCGCCGATAAACAGCAGATTATTAGCACTGGCCTCAAGAATCACCATTGAGATCTGCTCTTCGGACTGCTGCATGAAATGTCTGAATTGTTCCAGCGTCATGCCAGCAGCCACACTGAATGATTGGCAGACGATCAGCTTCGGCAGATTATCGTCCTGAACGTCGATAAACGCCTTGACGGTCAACGAACTAGCATTGATTTGGCTCAGGTCGCCGACCAGAGGAATCAACGCGCTGGGCTTCACTTCGGCAAGTGCGGAAAACAGGATTACGTTATCTACCAGATCAACTTTCGCATCGAACACGCCATCAAAATTTTGCATATGAGGAAGATGGAGCGCCTGACAGGAATCACATTCGAAATACAGAATATTCAGTTGATCCAGCCACCGCCGTAGCATAGCCAAATCCGGGACGATGAGTGAATCCATCATAGTTGCCTCATACCTGTCGCCGTAAAGACAGCGTTGTTGAAAAAAGAGCACCGCTCACTCAGGAGCGATGTTAAAACAGAAACCGCCCTAAAACAGAAACGCGGCTAAAAACGGCACATAGCTTACGGAATATTGCGCGACGATGCCATGATAAAAGCGCCCCGCCACCCGCTTTCCTCGTTTCGCTTCACGGTGACACGCCGGAGAGCGCCGCTGTCCGGTGCCTACACGCCAATAAGCAACATCGTATTTTACGGCGCGGTCTCTGTTTCAGAAAGCTAACTTTTGCTTATTGTTGTCGATATTGCGAAGCGCCTCTGGGTATTTTGCTCAATAAACTCAATCATCATGTCGGCAATATCGAGCCCGGTCGTCGTTTCAATCCCTTCCAGCCCCGGCGAGGCGTTGACTTCCATCACCAGCGGCCCTCTATCGGCACGCAAAATATCGACGCCTGCAATATTCAGCCCCAGCGTTTTTGTCGCCTTGATGGCGATCGCTCGCTCCTTCGCCGTAATTTTCACTTTATTCGCTGACCCGCCGCGATGCAGATTTGAACGAAATTCCCCTGTTTTTGCCTGCCGCTCAATCGCCGCAACAACTCGGTTGCCGATCACAAAACAGCGGATATCTTTACCCTGCGCTTCATGCACGTATTCCTGCACCAGAATGTGCGCATTCAGCCCGCGAAAAGCATCAATCACGCTTTCCGCCGCCTGTCGCGTCTCGGCCAATACCACTCCGATTCCCTGTGTGCCTTCCACCAGTTTTACGACCAGCGGCGCACCACCCACCATCGCAATCAAATCGCCGGTATCATCCGGCGAGTGAGCAAATCCGGTGATCGGCAAGTCAATTCCTTCGCGGGCAAGCAGTTGCAGCGAATGCAGTTTGTCGCGGGCGCGAATGATAGCGACGGAATTATTCAACGGGTAGCTGCCCAGCATTTCAAACTGGCGCAATACCGCCGTACCATAAAACGTGATCTGTGAACCAATACGCGGAATAACCGCATCAAATTTATCCAGCCGACGCCCACGGTAATGCACCGATGGCGCTGCCGAATTGATATTCATGTAGCAGGAAAGTGGGTCAATAATCTCAATGCTGTGCTGGCGCGCCTCAGCCGCTTCACGCAGACGTTTGCAGGAATATAACGCCCCGTCACGAGACAGAATGGCTATCTTCATAAATATCCTACGGATACTAGCGTATCGCCCATTCTTGTTGATGTAAGTAGTCCAGCATAAAGGGACGTAACTCTTTTTTCAGCGTCCGTTCCACGTGCTCACTCCAGCTTTCACGACGGCTACCAGTACGTTGCAGATAATATTCCACCATTTGCTGGTCGTATTGCGCCAGCACATCGTGGTCGAGCGGCTGATAGACATTTTCATGCAGCAGCATAGCGGTTGGCATGCGCGGTTTCAGCATCGGTTCCGCGTCCGGATGCCCCAGACACAGGCCAAACAACGGCAGAACTAACGTTGGCAGCTGCAACAACCGCGTCACGTCAGCGATTCGATTGCGGATCCCGCCGATAAATACCCCGCCCAATCCCAATGACTCGGCAGCAACCAGTGCATTCTGCGCCATGATAGCGGTATCAACGCAGCCAATCAGCAATTGCTCCGCCAGCCCGGTTTCTGCCTGTGGGAAGATCGCCACATGCCGGTGGAAATCGGCACAAAAGACCCAAAACTCCGCCGCCTGCGCCACATAGCCTTGCTCACCGGTATAATGAACGAGCGTTTCCCGCACGGCAGGATCGGTAATACGGATAATTGAGCTGCATTGTAAAAAGCTGGAGCTGGACGCACTTTGTGCAGAGGTAATGATGGCGTGGCGTTGCTCATCCGTTATGGCCTGAGACGTAAACGCGCGAATAGAACGGTGGCGCTGTAGCAAATCAATCGTTGGTGTCACACTGGCATCCTTCAGTCGGTAAAGTTATTGCATCATCTATACCCTAAATAATTCAAGTTGCAGGACAAAACGTTAACGTTTTGAACAACGCAAAGCGTTGACCCTTTAGGGCGAGGCTCATCTATGGGCCTCGTAACGCGGCAAGCGAAGGACAAATTTGTCGGGAACGAATTTGACCAGCCAACGGCTGGCCTCTGGTGAGAGACAGGATGTCTCTCATTTCATCCCGATGAGCTTACTCAGGTAAGTGATTCGGGTGACTGACAAATCTGCCAGAGGCAGATTTGAACGCTGCTTGCAGCGGCCCCAACGGGGCGAGGTCCACGCAAGTGGAGCGAGTAGCGCAGCCAACGCACATGCAGCTTGAAGTATGACGGGTATAATAGCTTCAGCAAATCGTTGTAACAGGCAATGACTACTTTTTTTCATCAATGAATGCGGGCATAGTATTGATAAATTTCGGTATAGTAGCGCGATTCGCAGTAACCTCATTGACCGTAACACTTTTAGCCGTGACCTTGTCTGTAATAGGCGTCACGCTATCCGTTTCAAGAATGAGAACATTTTTCTAATTTTACAAAGGAGTTTACATGTTCGCTGTAATTTTCGGGCGCCCAGCTTGCCCTTATTGTGTACGTGCGAAAGAACTGGCAGAGAAACTAGCCGAGCAACGTGATGACTTCAGCTTTCGCTATGTAGACATCCACGCAGAAGGCATTTCGAAAGAAGATTTGTCCAAGACGGTTGGAAAGCCGGTTGAAACCGTACCGCAGATTTTCCTGGATGAAAAACACATCGGCGGCTGCACTGATTTTGAAGCCTATGCCAAAGAGCACCTGGCCCTATTCCAGTCATAATCATCAAGCTGACAAAACAGTAGATCATCAAACTGACAAAACAAGCGCGGCGACCGTCCGCGCTTTTTTATAGATTCAGAATAGAACCCTCTCAACGAAGATAGCGTCGATACAGACTCCGTAAACACAGCACGCCCATTGCACCCAGCACGCACCAAAAGACCGCGCTCATTACGTAGGCCAACTCTTGCCAGAAAGAACGCATCGGCGTATTCCACAAGTGGAGCACCAACAAGCATACGGGCATTGCTGCCAGCGCGCCAAACAGCGGGTAAAGCAGGCGACCGCGCGCAGAAAGAAAACAGGCCACCATGCCAGGCAGCAGAAAAAGCAACATTCCTGGACTACCGCGTAGCCCATCACTCACCGCAACCTCTGACACCTCAATCTTTTGACTCAGAAACACGACGGTGAACAATAAAAAACAGCAGGTCGCACCGACCCAGCCTTTATTTCTTGCCATAAATCGCCCCCACTCAATATGCCTCCCAACCTGCATCAACCAGAGACCGAAAATATGCGGCATGGTAAAATGATTGGTGTATCTATTCCCCGATACGAAAAACATGAGGCTTCGCTACGATTTATTCGACATACGGTTGTCCGCAGGAAAAGACGATAACCCAGCGTATTTCTTCAACAGCGACACCACAATCATTAAATTAAACAATAATTACACTGAACAATTTTCATCGGATAAATTATACTGAACGAGGCTGATTCCTTTCAGCTGACGCATGTTGATACCGTCACGGGAATTCATGCATTTCATGGCTAAATCTAGCCGCTATAATCAATAACATCAAGAACTTACTGGTAAACAACAAGTTACATTCCATGAACATAAACGTCGCTGATTTGTTAAATGGGAATTACATTCTACTTTTATTCGTGGTTCTTTCATTAGGACTCTGTCTGGGAAAGTTGCGCCTCGGGCCAGTACAACTCGGTAATTCTATTGGAGTTTTAGTTGTTTCTTTATTACTCGGCCAACAGCATTTTTCGATTAATACCGAAGCGCTGAGCCTCGGTTTTATGTTATTTATTTTTTGCGTGGGCGTGGAAGCCGGGCCGAATTTCTTTTCTATTTTCTTCCGCGACGGAAAGAATTATTTCATGCTGGCGCTGGTGATGGTCGGCAGCGCCATGTTACTGGCGTTAGGCTTAGGCAAATTCTTTGGTTGGGGAATTGGCCTGACGGCGGGGATGCTGGCCGGCTCCATGACCTCAACGCCGGTGCTGGTCGGGGCGGGCGACACGCTGCGCAATACCGCCAGCTTGGGTAACCAGCTCGGTATTGAACAAGACCACCTGAGTCTGGGCTATGCGCTAACGTATCTGGTTGGTCTGGTCAGCCTCATTTTTGGCGCACGCTACCTGCCTAAACTCCAGCATCAGGATTTACCCACCAGTGCTCAGCAGATTGCACGCGAGCGCGGATTAGACCCAGACAGCCAGAGAAAAGTCTATTTGCCGGTGATTCGCGCCTATCGCGTCGGGCCGGAACTGGTTGATTGGGCGGACGGCAAGAATTTGCGCGAGCTGGGGATCTATCGACAAACTGGCTGCTACATCGAACGCATCCGACGCAACGGAATTCTAGCCAGCCCTGATGGTGACGCCGTCTTACAAATCGGCGATGAGATCGCGCTGGTCGGCTATCCCGATGCCCATTCCCGCCTGAATTCCAATTTCCGCGATGGCAAAGAAGTTTTCGACCGCGATTTGCTGGACATGCGCATCGTGACGGAAGAGATCGTCGTCAAGAACCACAATGCCGTCGGCAAACGCCTGAGCCAATTGAAGCTGACCGATCACGGCTGTTTTCTTAACCGCATTGTCCGCAGCCAGATTGAAATGCCGATTGACGATAACGTCGTCCTGAATAAAGGCGATGTCTTGCAGGTCAGCGGTGATGCCAGACGGGTAAAAAGCATTGCGGATAGGATCGGGTTTATTTCTATTCATAGTCAGGTCACCGATCTGCTTGCCTTCTGCGCCTTTTTCGTCATCGGCGTGATGGTCGGGCTGATCACCATCCAATTCAGCAACTTCACCTTTGGCATCGGCAACGCGGCTGGATTACTGTTCGCTGGTATCATGCTGGGGTTCCTGCGCGCCAACCACCCGACCTTCGGCTATATTCCGCAAGGCGCACTTAACATGGTCAAAGAATTCGGCCTGATGGTTTTTATGGCGGGCGTTGGTCTGAGTGCAGGTAGCACCATCAACAGCAGTCTGGGAGAAGTCGGTATCCAGATGCTGGCTTCAGGGCTGATTGTTAGTCTGCTGCCAGTGGTGATTTGTTTTCTGTTTGGTGCGTATGTGCTGAAAATGAACCGTGCGCTGCTGTTTGGCGCCATGATGGGGGCACGAACCTGCGCCCCCGCGATGGAAATTATCAGCGATACGGCGCGCAGTAACATCCCTGCACTCGGCTATGCGGGGACCTATGCCATCGCTAACGTGCTACTCACCTTAGCGGGTTCACTTATCGTGGTTATCTGGCCTGAGTTGCCCAGCTGAAAAAATGTAAAAAATCGTCAATATTATTTTTTAAAAGCCAGAACTTTTTCTTTGCCCTAAAGTCTGAATAAGTGCCACTGCTTTTCTTTGATTCCCCTTATTGAGGAGCCCATCGTTCCCGCCTTTCAGGTTCAAGAACGATGGGCGTTTTCTTTTCTGCTTATACTCGTCATACTTCAAATTGCATGTGCGTTGGCTACGCTACTCGGCACACTTGCGTGTACCTCGCCCCGTTGGGGCCGCTGCAAGCAGCGTTCAAATCTGACTTTGGCAGATTTGTCAGTCACCCGAATCACTTACCTGTGTAAGCTCATCGGGATGAAATGAGAGACATCCTGTCTCTCACCAGAGGCCAGCCGTTGGCTGGTCAAATTCGTTCCCGACAAATTTGTCCTTCGCTTGCCGCGTTATTCGGCCTTGTGGCCTCACCCCTTCGGGGTCAGCGCAAGCGCTGTTCAAAACGTTAACGTTTTGTCCTGAAATTTGAATTATTTAGAGTATACCTCTTCCCTATTTCCCGATATCCACACATCTGGTATCACATTCACTTCATTTTTTGTTATTAAAATAACAAGATTTGATTTTATTGTTATTTTTGTGACATAGAAATCATTGAGTGTCATAATCACGCTATCTGATTTCTAATCGATATCATCGAGGATTTACCATGACTGACTACGCACGCTATATCGACCACACCCTGTTGGCGGCCAATGCCACCGAACAGCAAATTGCCACCCTGTGCGATGAAGCGATCGCTCACCGTTTTTATGCCGTCTGTGTTAACTCAGGTTACGTTCCTTTAGTAGCCGAAAAGCTGAAAGGTACTGAAGTGCAGGTGTGCTCGGTTATCGGTTTCCCTCTTGGTGCAGGCCTGACATCCAGCAAGGTTTTTGAAGCGAAAGCAGCGATTGATGCCGGTGCTCAGGAAATCGATATGGTGATTAACGTTGGCTGGCTGAAAAGCGGGAATATTGCCGCCGTCAAAGCAGATATTCAGGCCGTGCGCGAGGTTTGCGCCGCTATACCGTTGAAGGTAATATTGGAAACCTGTCTGCTTGATGACGAACAGATTATCCTGGTATGTGAGATGTGTCGTCAGTTGGATGTCGCGTTCGTCAAAACGTCTACTGGTTTCAGTACGGGTGGCGCACGTGAAGAACACGTTCGACTGATGCGTAGCACCGTCGGCAACGAGATGGGTGTCAAAGCATCCGGCGCGGTTCGCGATCGCGAAACGGCACAGCGTATGATTGAAGCAGGCGCCACGCGTATCGGCACTAGCTCTGGCGTCGCTATCGTTTCAGGTGAAACGGCCGCAGCAGGAAACTACTAACAACAGAAAATAGCTTACTAGCAGGGAATTTTATGGAAACGCGGCGCGACGAACGAATCGGCAGACTGGCTCAGGCATTAAAGAAAACCGATAAGCTCCATCTTAAAGACGCCGCACAGCTACTCGGCGTGTCCGAGATGACCGTGCGCCGCGATCTGAATGCAGATTCCACCAGCGTCATGTTGCTCGGCGGCTACGTGGTTAGTGATCTGAAGAATAACGGTGTCACGAATTATTTTGTCTCCGACCAGCAGAGCAAGCACGTAAGAGAAAAGCAGGCTATCGGTACCGCTGCGGCCTATCTGGTGGAAGCAAACGATACCGTCTTTTTCGACTGTGGCACCACGATTCCCTTCATCATTGATGCCATTCCTGACGAGTTGCCCTTTACCGCGATTTGTTATTCCCTGAACACGTTTTTAGCGCTACAGGAAAAAAAGGCGTGCAGAGTGATTTTTTGCGGCGGGGAATACCATCCAGATAACGCGATTTTTACCCCACTCAACCAGCGAAGCGAGCTGGACAACATCTGCCCGAATAAAGCCTTTATCTCTGCGGCAGGTATCGAACTGACTGCGGGTGCCACCTGCTTTAACTTTGCCGAACTGGGCATGAAGCAACGCGCGATGGCGACCGCGCAGCGAATTATTATGGTGGCGGATAGCAGCAAATTCGGCCAGATAAAACGCGCCTGTATCGGCCCGATGACGCTGTTTGATACGGTCATTTCCGACAGCGCCCCGAGCGAATCCTACTTACGCTATTTTTCTAACAACGACATTCAGTTTATCCACCCAGAGAATTAACCGAATACCCCGCCGAACCACTGCTGCACCTTCATCATCACCGTATCCCAGAGGCGGCTAAAGAAACCGGCCTCTGGAATATCATCCATCGCGACCAGTTCGCGCTTTCCGATGCTCTTGCCGTCCAGTTGGAAGTCGATCGTGCCGACAACCTGATTCTTGGTTAACGGTGCGGAAAGCTGCGGCTGATTGAGCGTAAAGCTGGCTTTCAGGTTCTTCATTTGTCCTTTCGGGATGGTCAGCGCAGCATCCTGTGCGACGCCGAGCCGTGCCTCTTTCTCGGTACCAAACCAGACCCGCCGCGTGGTAAAAGGCGCATCCGTCTTGATAGGCGTTACCGTTTCGAAAAAGCGGAAGCCCCAGGTGAGCAGTTTTTCACTTTCGCGAAAGCGAATGGCATCCGTTTGCGCCCCCAATACCACGGAAATCAGTCGCATATTGCCTTCGGTAGCCGAGGCCACCAGATTATGGCCCGCCCCGCTGGTATGACCGGTTTTCACGCCATCCACATTCAGGTTAGTGCTCCACAGCAGACGGTTGCGGTTAGGCTGGCGAATGTTATTGAAGGTGAACTCTTTTTCCTTGTGCAACGCGTATTCTTCCGGCACATCGCGAATTAGCGCCTGCCCTAATAGCGCCATGTCACGCGCGGTGCTGTACTGCCCCGGCGCATCGAGACCGTGCACGGTCAGAAAATGCGTATTCGTCAGGTTAAGTGCTTTCGCATAATTGTTCATCAGGCTAACGAACGCATCCTGACTACCCGCGACGTAATCCGCCAGCGCGATGCTGGCATCATTGCCTGACTGAATGACAATGCCTTTATTTAATTCAGAAACAGGGATGCGGTCACCCGGCTTAAGGAACATCAGCGACGAACCGCGCAGCGCCGGATTACCGGTTGCCCAGGCATCTTTTCCGACGGTCACTTCATCCGTCGGGCGAATTTTACCGGATTTGATCGCCTGCCCAATCACATAACTCGCCATAATTTTTGTCAGGCTGGCAGGGTCAAGGCGCTCATCGGCATTGCTTTCCGCCAGCACTTTACCGCTGTGGTGATCGATCAGGATATAGGCTTTGGCATCAATCTGCGGCACCGCTGGCAACTGTTCCGCATAGGTAAATGGCACTAAACCAACAAGCAATACCGTACCTACAGAGAAAGACGTGAGTCTGGTCAGGAAAGGAGTTGTTTTCATGAGTTCGCCGAGATATCCATCAGTCGTTAAAAATTCTTAATTTTCAATATGTTTTGAAAACTTTAGTAACATACAAAGGTAACGCGTCATCTGTGGGATGAAAACCGTTCATTCTGTAAAGATAGTCAAAGAAATGAAAATTTCTAAAAAAAGGTAGATAAAAAAAGGACTTAGGAAAAAGTAAGGAATGTCTGAAAATGCAGACGGCAGGACTACCAGAAAATAGCGGATAGCACGAGGGACATGGCAGCGCAGCCTCCCCTCCCTCGTGCACTGTAGTTGGAAATACCCTTAGCGGCGTTCGCGCTTATCGGCACGTTTTGACAGCCAGTCACCCAGCGTCTGTACCACCTGCACCAGAATAACCAGCGCAATAACGGTAATCACCATCACCTCGGTTTCATAGCGGTAATAACCGAAGCGGATCGCCAAATCACCCACCCCGCCGCCGCCGACAATGCCCGCCATCGCCGAATAACCGATGAGGCTCACCAGGGTAATCGTCAGGCCACGCAATAGTCCCGCTTTCGCCTCTGGCAGCAGCACCGTGCCGATAATACGCATCGGGCTGGCTCCAAATGCTTCGGCCGCTTCCACGATACCGGGATCGATTTCACGCAGCGCGCTATCCACCAGACGCGCATAAAACGCGATCGCGGCGACCGACATTGGCACCGCCGCCGCTACAGGCCCAATCGTATTCCCCAACAGGATCTGCGTCAGCGGTAACAGCAGGACCAACAGAATCACAAAAGGAATAGAACGGATAATATTCACCAGCACCGTGCCAAACAGATAGACGGCGCGGTTTTGCCAGAACAGGTTCCTGTCGGTGACGTAAATCAGCAGCCCCAGCGGTAAACCGCCAATCACGGCAAATAGCGTGGAAATCCCCACCATTTGGAATGTCTCGCCGAACGCTGCGACCAGATCGATCCATAAATCAGCCATGCAGCACCTCCACGTTCGCCGTTCTGACCTGAATATGCTCCACTGCTTCGGTCACTTTTCCGGGATCGGAAGGATGAGTCAGTAGTGCGACGAGTATGCCTAGCGCACGATTGCCGATGTATTCGATCTTGCCATGCAGGATATTGACGGACACGCCAAAACGCGTCGCAACGTCCGACAGCACGGGCTGCTCCGCCGATTCGCCGACAAACAGAATCTTCAGTAGTGTGCCCTGTAAATCCACCAGCAAGCGAGGCGGCAATGCAAGATCGAGCGTGTGGGATACCAGTTGACGCGTAAATGCGTGCTGCGGCGTCGCAAAAATATCGAAAACATCGCCCTCTTCCACAACCCGACCTCCCGTCATCACCGCCACCCGATCGCAGACCGCCTTAATCACGCTCATTTCATGAGAAATCAGCACGATGGTAATGCCCAGTTTCTCGTTAATCTCTTTCAGCAACGCCAGAATAGCGGCAGAGGTTTCCAGATCGAGTGCCGAGGTTGGCTCATCGCACAGCAATACTTCGGGATCGTTGGCAATGGCTCTGGCGATGCCCACGCGCTGTTTCTGACCGCCGCTGAGCTGCGCCGGATAAGACGACGCTTTATCCGTCAGTCCCACCAGAGTCAGAATTTCTGGCACCCGGGCAGCAATTACCGCGCTGGATTTCCCCGCAGCTTTCAGGCTGAACGCCACGTTTTCCGCCACGGTACGCGTCTGCATCAGGTTGAAATGCTGAAATATCATGCCAATTTTTTGCCGCTGTTCTCGCAGCGGTTGCCCAGCTAATTCGCTGATGAGCACGCCATTGACGAGCACGCGGCCGGCAGTCGGTCGCTGCAAGAGATTGATGGTCCGCAGCAGTGTGCTTTTCCCTGCGCCGCTGGTGCCGACAATCCCGTAAACCTCGCCACGTTGAATGTGCAACGACACGTTGTCTACCGCGCGGTTTTCTGGTTGCTTCTCTTGCGAGAAGTCAACGCTTACCCCTTCTAACTGAATCATTATCCGCAAACTCCTGGCCTGAGCGGAAAAGAAGAAAGCCGGTCATAGACCGGCCAAAAGATATTCTGTATAGCCTGAAAGTTACTGTGCGGGCGCTGGCGTTTTCGCCTGCATCCACTCCGGTTTCTGGAATTGGCTATACATCAACGCAGGATCGTTGATCACCGCGGCATACGCAGGTGATTCCACAATCGCTTTTGTCTCTTTAACAAAGGGCTTATCGAGATCGTCGGTACGCACGGCAATAACATTTTTCAGGTTCTCATCCAGCGTTTCCAGCTTGATGGCCGATGACAGTTTCATACCGGACGCCAGCGCAAAATTACCGTTCACCAGCGATGCCGTCACGCTATCCAGCGTACGGGGTAACTGCGCCGCTTCCATCGGTTTGAAGACCAAGCCGCGCGGGTTTTCAAGAATATCTTTCTCAGATGCTTTGGTCGGATCGATATCAGCCTTGATCGTAATCAGCCCCATCGATTGTAGGAAACGCAGACCGCGTGCCAGATTGGTGGCATCGTTAGAGAGCGTGACTACGTCTCCTTTTTTCAGCTCATCCAGCGATTTGATCTTCTTCGAATAGAAGCCCATGCTGGCAGTAGGTACGATAATCAGTGGGGAAATTTTTAACCCTTTATCGGCAGCGAATTTCTCCAGATACAGCGTATGCTGGAAGAGGTTGGCATCAATGCTGCCGTTGGCCAGCGCCAGATTGGGCTGAACGTAATCGCTGAATTCACGCACGACGACCTTGTAGCCTTTTTTCACCAGCTCAGGTTTGATCGCCAGATTTACCATATCGCCATACGGCCCGGGTGCCACGCCAAACGTGATCGTCTGTGGATCGCTGCTGGCCAGCGCCAGTTGCATCCCAGCAGCAAGCAGTGTGATGCCGAGAGCGGCGCGAACAGAATGCGTCAATGTCATTGTGTAACTTTCCTGTCTGAATGTAACTTGCTGTCATTATTAGGAATGACAAGTTAAATCATAAAGACTAAAAAGGCATATCATTATTTCTCATCGGCTGTCGCGGATAATCGGGACAGGCTTCACGAAGAAAGGGGCAACTATGATAACGATTTGGGGTCGTGATAACTCGACCAACGTAAAGAAAGTCCTGTGGTGTGCGGAAGAACTTGCACTGCCTTATCAGCCTATTGCAGCGGGCGGACAATTCGGTCTTAACCATGAGGTCGATTATCTGGCGATGAACCCTAATGGCCTCATCCCCTGTTTGCGGGACGGCGATCTGGTACTGTGGGAATCCAACACCATTGTGCGTTATCTGGCGGCACAGTATGGTCAGGATTCTCTGTATATTGCCGATGCAGGCAAACGCGCCAGTGCCGAGAAGTGGATGGACTGGGCCACCTCCTTCGCCGTCTCTTTCGGGCCGGTGTTCATTAATATGGTGCGCGTCGCGCCGGAAAAACGCGATATGGCGTTAGTACAGAAAGGCATCGCCGAATGCGAACGTCTGTTCGATATTGTTGATACCGTTCTGGCTAATCAGCCGTGGCTATCTGGCGAACAGTTTGGCGTTGGCGATATTCCGCTAGGCTGCATTGCTTACGGCTGGCTGAATATGCCGATTGAGCAGCAGTCACATCCTCATCTGGAACGCTGGTATGAGCAACTCACAGAACGTCCGGCGTATCAGAAACACGTCATGATTCCACTGTCTTAAGTGAAACAGGCACCGCAAGGTGCCTGATTTTTTACTCCAGCCCGACTTTCAGCAATTTGCCATTGTCATGATCGGTCAGCAAATAGATATAGCCGTCCGGCCCCAGCCTTACGTCACGGATGCGTTCACCGCGGTCGCCCAGCAAGCGCTCTTGGGACACGACGTTGTCGCCATCAAGCGTCAGACGAATCAGGTTCTTTTCTGCCAGCGCACCGATAAAGACGGAGTTTTTCCACTGCGGGAAACGATCGCTGTTATAGAACGCCATTCCACTGATTCCCGGAGATTTTTCCCAGTAAAAATCGGGGTTCACCATCCCAGCGATCTCTTTTCCTTTCGCTTCTGGAATCTTCAGCCCGGAATAATTAATACCGTGTGTCGCAATCGGCCAGCCGTAATTTTCGCCCGCTTTGGGAATGTTGATTTCATCGCCGCCTTTCGGGCCATGCTCATTTTCCCACAGCACACCAGACCACGGATTAATCGCCAATCCCTGTGGGTTGCGGTGGCCGTAAGACCAGATTTCCGGTCGCGCGTTAGGCGTATTCACAAACGGGTTATCGGACGGCACTTTACCCTCCGCAGTCAGGCGAACAATTTTGCCCTGTAATTTATCCAGATCTTGTGCTGTCGGACGCTCGTTATTTTCACCCAGCGCAATAAACAGATGCCCTTGTCGATCAAAGGCCAGCTTGCCGCCGAAATGGTTACCCGTCGACAGCTTCGGTTCCTGACGGAAGAAGACCGTGAAATTCTCTAACCGTTTATTATCCTCGGAGAGTTTTCCGTAGCCGACAGCGGTTCCCGCTTTACCTTCACTCCCCTCTTCGGCAAAACTCAGGTAGATGCGCCGATTCTGCGCAAAATCCGGCGATAGCGCGACTTCCAGCAATCCGCCTTGTGATTTAGCAAAAACCTTCGGTACACCGGCTATCGGCGCAGACAGCGCGCTGCCCGCTTTCCATAAGCGTAAATTTCCGGCGCGCTCCGTAATCAGAATCCCCTGTTCTTCCGGCAAAAACGCTAATGACCACGGATGATCCAGCTTATCCTGCAATTCCGTCACCTTCGGTTCCGCCGCCAAGGTCTGGCTGGAAAACAGCAACGTTGCGCTAAGCAGCAACCAATGCGGCGCAGCAGAAAATCGTCGTAACAGGGTAAGGGAAGCAGAATTGCGAGGCATCAGGCAGTAGGACATAGCGTTGTCTCCATCCAACAAAAAGTCCTGTAAATTTAGGCGGCAGGCGATATTTGTGCAAAAAAACGGGGCAAGGTTTACATTTATTGAAGAAATTCAGCCGTTAAAAATACCATCGCCACAGCGATAAAATGCTGAGTTTTACACCACTGACTATAAGGATAATCAACTATGGTGTAGAATCCTCCGGTTTTTATTTTCTGTTTATTTTGTGAGCGAATAATATGCAACAACCACGTATCGGCTTTGTTTCCCTCGGTTGCCCGAAAAACCTCGTCGACTCCGAGAGGATTCTGACCGAACTGCGTACTGAAGGTTATCAGGTCGTCCCACGTTATGACGACGCTGAACTGGTGATCGTCAATACCTGTGGTTTTATTGACAGCGCCGTGCAAGAGTCGCTGGAAGCCATCGGCGAAGCGCTGAATGAAAACGGTAAAGTCATCGTCACGGGCTGTCTGGGTGCCAAAGAAAACCAAATACGCGAAGTGCATCCAAAAGTTCTGGAAATTACCGGCCCACACAGCTACGAGCAAGTGCTGTCGCACGTGCATCAATATGTTCCCAAACCAACGCACAACCCGTTTACCAGTCTGGTTCCCGAGCAAGGTGTGAAACTCACGCCACGCCATTACGCCTATCTGAAAATCTCAGAAGGCTGTAACCACCGCTGTACGTTCTGCATCATCCCTTCCATGCGTGGCGATTTAGATAGCCGCCCAATCGGTTCGGTGCTAGATGAAGCGAAACGTCTGGTTGATGCTGGGGTAAAAGAGCTGCTGGTGATTTCTCAGGATACCTCAGCGTACGGCGCAGATGTGAAGCAACGTACGGGTTTCTGGAACGGTCAACCGGTCAAAACCAGCATGGTCAGCCTGTGTGAACAACTGGCTTCGCTGGGTGTGTGGGTGCGCCTGCACTATGTCTACCCTTACCCACATGTAGACGATGTGATCCCATTAATGGCCGAAGGCAAAATCCTGCCTTATCTGGACATTCCACTCCAGCACGCCAGCCCGAAAATTCTCAAGCTGATGAAGCGCCCGGGCGCGGTAGAAAGGACGCTGGAGCGCATTAAACGCTGGCGCGAAATCTGCCCAGACTTAACGCTGCGTTCTACCTTTATTGTCGGCTTCCCCGGCGAAACGGAAGAAGACTTCCAGATGCTGCTCGACTTCCTGAAAGAAGCCAAACTTGACCGCGTAGGCTGCTTTAAATTCAGTCCGGTCGAAGGCGCAGCGGCAAATGAATTGCCAGATCAGGTGCCAGAAGAGGTCAAAGAAGAGCGTTTCCATCGTTTCATGCAACTTCAGCAGGCGATTTCCACCCAGCGTTTGCAGGATAAAATTGGCCGTGAAGTGCTGGTACTGATCGATGAAATCGACGAAGAAGGCGCGATTGGCCGCAGCATGGCTGACGCCCCTGAAATTGACGGCGCAGTTTACCTGAACGGCGAAACCGGCGTGAAAGTCGGTGACATCGTTAAGGTGAAGGTCGAACACGCAGACGAGTACGATCTGTGGGGTAGCCGCGTTTAATACGCTTATCACGCCAGCTTTTCAGCCCGAAAAGCTGGCGTTTTATTTTTACACCACCTCGCCCCGAACGCTGAAAATTCAATCAATAAACCGCCCATTCCTCGCCTGCGTCTTGCGTCCCCCTGTCAGGTAAAGTAGCCTTGAGGCATGATTAGTCTACTCGCCTTACCTGAGGCATAAGCATGTGGAAACGCCTGACATTCGGTTTGTTAGCCCTCATTGGCGTGCTGCTGCTCTCTGCTTTTGCCCTCGATCGTTGGATCAGTTGGAAAACCGCGCCATTTATTTACGATGAGCTTCAGACCTTGCCGAAACGTCAGGTCGGCGTCGTCTTGGGAACGGCGAAATACTACCGTACCGGCGTGATCAATCAGTATTACCTGTTCCGTATGCAAGGGACGATTAACGCTTATAACAGCGGTAAGGTCAGCTATCTGCTATTAAGCGGTGATAACGCGCTACAAAGTTACAATGAACCGATGACGATGCGTCGTGATTTGATATCCGCAGGCGTTCCGCCTTCGGATATCGTGCTGGACTATGCAGGGTTCCGCACGCTGGATTCCATCGTCAGAACGCGTAAGGTGTTTGATACCAACGATTTCACCATCATCACCCAGCGTTTTCACTGCGAACGGGCGCTCTTCATCGCGCTGCATCTTGGCATTCAGGCGCAGTGTTACGCCGTGCCTTCCCCGAAAAATATGATGACGGTGCGAGTTCGTGAATTTGGCGCTCGCTTGGGCGCGCTGTTCGATCTATATATCCTCAAACGCGAGCCGCGCTTTTTAGGGCCACAGGTGCCGATTCCTGCTGAGCATACCATTCCAGAGGATGCTCCGGATTATCCTGCCGTCCTGCCGGAACAGGTGCTTCCCGCACCAGCGCAGCAGGCTAAACTAGACCAACCGACGAAAGCCGAATCGCGCAATGAGCACACTGCACCGTAGCGTCTTTCTCTACGCCGTTTTCCCTATCGCATCGGTGAGTTTGCGCCATAGCCATTCGAGCGGTCCCTGACGAAAATAGCGCAGCCAGTAGTGAGAAAAGACCAGATTGACGATCCAAATAGCGGGAACCAGTGCCAGCAGTTGCAGGCGGCTGAACGCCATAAACAGGCCAAGTTGATTAAACAACGCGACGCAAATCAGCGTTTGCAGCAAATAGTTGGTTAACGCCATGCGCCCGACATCCGTAACCCAGTACGTGATGCGCCATTGGCACAGCGTGGCCCAAAAGCCGTAGCACAGTGCGAGATACCCTATCGCCTGCAACGGTGAACTCAATTCACGCGGAATCTGCAATAACAGCCCGCTCCAGCGATACTCCCACCCCACCAGCCACTGTCCTACCACCCCAATGCTGTTAATTACCATACCCAGCGGAATCAGCCACAGCGCAACCTTACGGTAGTGTGCCGCACTGAATTCACCTTTCAACCAGCCGCTGCGCATTAACCCTGCACCTAGCAGCATCGACCCAGCCAGCAGCCAGCCGTACTGCACGCCCAGTGACAGCAGGCTTTCCGTGAGCAGATCGACACGGTTCCCCCACGCTTCCGGCCCACCTAACGCCCGCCAGTAGGCCTCGTAGGCGATGTCCGCCATGCCCGGCAGCCAGAAACGTCCCGGCTGTAGGCTCAAAATTTGGCTCAGCACAAACAGCACGCCGATCCCCACCAGATACAGAACCACCCCGGTATGCATTAACAACCGGCTGCTTTCCGCATGGCGAATCATGCCGTAACACACCAGCCCAATCAGTGCATAGTCGAGTAAAATGTCGCCATCCCACAGGAAAATGGCATGAATCAGCCCGATGATCATCAACCAGAACAGACGTGCATGTACCCAGCGTTTTCCCCGCGACAGCAGCAACTGTAGCCCCGCACCAAAAAGAAGAGAAAACAGCGTCAGAAATTTCGCCTGCGCCAGCAGATCCATCGCCGCCCAGGTCAAAGCATCAGATAATGTGGTTTGTCCCTGCCAGGCTGGGTTCAGGTAGGCCGCATGCGGTAAACCAAACGCCGTAATATTCAGCAGCACAATGCCCAAGATGGCGACGCCGCGCGCGAAATCCAGCGCAACGATCCGCGAAGGGAGTAATAGAGGTGACGGTATAGTGTGAGAAAGCATACAAATTACATTTTCAAATCATCGAAGTAGCGATTGTATGCACAGACGGAGAAAAAGCGAAGATGCTTGCTGATTTAGCAGTGACCGATTTGACGATGACAAAGCGCATTTCCTTCATCATCGCCAATAAGAGAGGGCTTAATTGTGGTGACGCACCGCGCGCAAGAATTCCTGACGCGTATTTTGGCTGGACTTAAACAGCCCGCCGAGCGATGTGGTAGTCGTGGCGCTGGTCGCATCACGGATACCGCGAGCCTTCACGCAGTAGTGCACCGCATCAATCGAGACCGCAACGTTGTTGGTTCCCAACAGCGTTTGCAGCGCGACCAGAATCTGCTGCGTTAAGCGCTCTTGCACCTGAGGGCGCTGAGAGAAAAACTGGACGATTCGATTGAGCTTCGACAAACCGATGACGCCATCTTTCGGAATATACGCCACCGTGGCTTTTCCATCGATCGTCACGAAATGGTGTTCACAGGTGCTGGTCAGGGTGATATCCCGCACAGTAACCATTTCATCGACCTTCATTTTGTTTTCAATGATGGTGATTTTGGGGAAGTTGGCGTAGTCCAAACCGGAGAATATTTCATCAACGTACATTTTGGCGATACGCGTCGGTGTTTCAGCCAAGCTGTCATCGCCCAGATCGAGGCTCAGCAAATTCATAATTTCCGTCATATGTTCGGCAATACGTTGCTTACGCGTATCCCGCTCCAACAACGCGCCGCGCAGCGGCGTTTCCAGACCGCGTGACAGCAGCGCTTCGTGCACCATAACGGCTTCTTTACTCAGTGATGACATTATTATTCTCCTGCAGGTGTAACTATGCCTATCGCACTATCACGGTCTTGGTCAGACCCTAGCGCCGTCAACACTCTAGTTGAGAGAGTCACGATTATCCAGCGATTGTATGTCATGATGGTTGAAATAGATTCAAGTTATCAAGCGTGGCGAATGTGCGCGTGTGTCGTGACAAGGTCGAATCATATGCACAGAAAAACGCCTATTCAGTCGTAGCTATTCAGTGATAAACAAAAAAGTCAGCGATAAACAAAAAAGCACCGAGAGGCTATCCCAGTGCTTTTAACGATAAATCATCTGATTTTTGCGGTCGTCAGCGCCCTGACGTTCCGTGCTATGAAGCTATCAGAAGGTTTCCCAGTTGTCGTTAGCATTACCCTTCTTACCGCCAGCGGCCGCTAATAACATCGGTTTTTGCGTTGCTGGCGCTTTCTCCGCCAGACGCTGCTGAGGACGACGAAGTGCCTCTGAACCTGACAGTTGGAACACCGATACCGCTTCAGTTAACTGACGAGCCTGATCTTCCAGCGATGCAGCAGCGGCGGCAGATTCCTGTACCAGTGCGGAGTTCTGCTGTGTCACGCCATCCATCTCGGTAACAGCCTGACCAATCTGAGTAATACCGCGACTCTGTTCATCCGATGCCGATGCGATTTCGCCCATCAGATCGTTCACTCGGGTAATGGCGGAAATGATGGAATCCATCGCTTCGCCGGTTTGTGTGACCTGATTTGACCCCATGGTGACACGTTCAACCGATTCGGTAATCAGGCTTTCAATTTCTTTCGCTGCCTGAGCACTGCGCTGCGCCAGATTACGAACTTCGCCCGCAACGACCGCAAAGCCGCGGCCTTGTTCACCGGCTCTGGCAGCTTCTACCGCTGCGTTCAGCGCCAGAATGTTGGTCTGGAAGGCAATACCGTTAATGACACTGGTGATGTCGGCAATTTTCTTCGAACTGGTCGTAATACTTGCCATCGTCGCCATCACATCTGCCGTCACGTCACCGCCTTTCTTCGCCGCAACGGAAGCGTCCTGCGCCAGCTTGGTAGCCTGATGGACGTTATCGGCATTCTGTTTCACCGTCGCGCTCAGCTCTTCCATACTGGCAGCGGTCTGCTCCAGTGCTGCGGCCTGCTGCTCGGTACGTGCTGACAGATCGTTGTTGCCGCTTTTAATTTCGCTTGAGCCCTGATGAATCGATGCAGAGCTGTCTCGGATGATGGACACCGTATTAACCAGGCTGCCCTGCATCTCTTTCAGATAAGGGATCAGCTGTCCGGCACAGTTGCGGCCAAACTCTTCAAGCGGGTGACCAAGCTGACCGGCAGCCAGCACCTGAAAATACCCTTTGATCATATTCAACGGCTTGACCAGATAGTGAACCAGATAGCGATCCGTCAGCAGCAGGATGAGCAATCCAAGAACCATCGCGCCCAGCAGAATATGGTTGCTCCAGCCAACCAGACCGTAGACCTCACTCATTGATCTCTCTGACGACGAAATCATCGCGGTTTGGTATTTATCCATATTCGCGCCAAACGCCACGCTCAGCGGCGGGTAGGTTTTACGGAAAAGTTGACGAAACTCCTCTTGACGATTCTCACGCGCGGCGTTCAGCATCGGCGTCAACCCGTTATCTAATATCAGGGTCCACGCGGCGATCATATTGTCTGCCGTTTCTTTATCGACGCCAACATGCCCGGCGGCTTTAAACGCAGCCAGTTGATCTGACGTGTTTTTAAACGCGGTTGTTGCTGCCGTAAATACTTTTTCTGCTTCAGCAGTTTCACCTGTTTGCTGGAAATCCATAGAACGCAACAAGCGAGTAACCGTACGAAAATACTGGTCATTGCCTTTTACCAGCATCTCTACGTTTTTACGCTGAGTTTCGCCGGACTCCAATAGTTTGGTCATGCTGCTTAATGAGGTGGTAGTAAAGAAAGACGCTCCCCCCCATACAGCCAGAAACAGACCCAATATTGTTAAAAGCATTGCCCTGATGGTGATATTTTTTAAAAAATTCACAGAAGACTCCTATAAATTATCTGGCGATTTTCCTCTGCGCTTTCTGCAAGATAGCCGCACATTTTTAATTGGAAATACGCCGGGTGTTACGTCATTTAATGAAGAGCAGAGGCTCTCATTAGTTAGAGTTATTTTCCTTTAATGACAAAAAGATACACTTCCTTACAATAACGATAAGATATTCCTACTATACATTAACATTATCGGCACTTTAGGCGGGCACTTTACGCTCTTACATCAATAAATGCGATCAAAATGAAGAATTGCGATAGCTTCTGGCTATTGCTCTGATACAACAATTCACATGTGCATTTAACTGTTTATTTTAATTGTCTATTTATTTTCACGCCTTCGCTATTGCGTCAGGGAAAATACGGATTTATTTTTCTGTGATTATTCTTATTTTTTCATTCTGCCCTATTCATTAGAAAATATGTCCCTATTCGCAACAATAGTTGATTGTGGTGCTATTAATTCCGGCCGCGATCATTTTATCGCGTTCTTCTCTTTCTCCGTCCGAATATTAATCCTGATGATGATTACGTCCGTCATTTTCATGATTGCGAGCACATCTCATCGCGCTGGGTTTACGTTGCGTTCGCATTTAGTGTGGCGTAAGCCAGTTGCGAAATGCGCAGCTTGCCGCTACACTTCACAAAAAATGAATAATCAAACACCAGTTCATTACAAAAAGAGAAAGATATGGATTTGACCCAGCTCCGCATGTTCTGTCTCGTCGCCGAAACGGGCTCCGTCGCACGCGCCGCAGAGCAGCTTCATCGGGTACCCTCCAATCTGACCACGCGGTTGCGCCAGTTGGAACTGGAACTGGGCACCGATCTGTTTATCCGTGAGAAACAGCGCCTGCGCCTGTCACCTATTGGGCACAATTTCTTATGTTATGCACAGCGCATCCTAGCACTTAGCGAAGAAGCGATCAGCATGACGCGCACGGGTGAACCCGCAGGTAATTTCGCGCTCGGTTCGATGGAAAGCACCGCAGCAACCCGTTTGCCTGCGCTATTGGCGGCTTATCATCAGCGCTATCCCAATGTTTCACTGTCTCTGAATACCGGTACATCTGGGGAAATTATTGAGCGCGTGCGGGCGGGAACGCTGGCAGCCGCGTTAGTCGATGGCCCCGTTGTTTACGATGAGCTAAATGGGTGTTCATGTTTTACGGAAAAACTCGTCCTGATATCGGACACGACGCACGCGCCGATTGCCCATGCTCGGGATGCCAGTCACGATACGCTGTTTGCCTTCCGCCCCAGCTGTTCTTACAGAAAGCGCCTTGAAAACTGGTTCCGGCAGGATGGCGTGGTGCCCGGCACTATCATGGAAATCCACTCATACCATGCCATGCTTGCCTGTGTAGCCAGCGGTGCCGGGCTCGCCATGCTCCCGTATGCCGTCCTTGAATCGCTGCCCGCTGGCGCGCGCGTTCAGATACATGAGTTACCGCCCGATATCGCCGCCGCGTCCACCTGGCTCGTCTGGCGACGCGACGCCTTCGGCCCGAATGTCGAGGCGCTTAAAAAGCTCATTATTGAACAGAGCAGCATGATTGAACCATCCGCTCAGTCGGAATGAACCCATTATTTTCCATGAACGACCTTTTTCAAGAGAGGACGATACAGTGAGCAATGCTACGTCCTGTCATTCAACTTACAACCCATAACGGAATGCCATTAGGAGTCTCCACCATGCAAATGATTAAAACCCGCGCCGCCATCGCCTGGGGTCCCAACCAGCCACTGTCGGTTGAAGAAGTGGATCTAATGCCACCACAGAAAGGTGAAGTGTTGGTTCGCATCGTCGCAACCGGCGTGTGCCACACGGATGCCTACACGCTGTCCGGCAAAGATCCTGAAGGCGTGTTCCCAGCGATTCTTGGCCATGAAGGCGGCGGGATTGTGGAAGCGATTGGGGAAGGCGTAACTAGCGTTGCCGTCGGCGATCACGTTATTCCGCTATACACCCCAGAATGTGGCGAATGTAAATTCTGCCGCTCCGGCAAAACTAACCTGTGTCAGGCTATTCGCTCCACGCAGGGTAAAGGTCTGATGCCGGACGGCACTACCCGTTTCTCCAAAAACGGCCAGCCGATTTTCCATTACATGGGCACATCCACCTTCGCAGAGCACACCGTCGTGCCTGAAATTTCTCTGGCGAAAGTGAATAAAGAAGCGCCGCTGGAAGAAGTCTGCCTGCTGGGCTGTGGCGTCACCACCGGTATGGGTGCCGTGCTGAATACCGCAAAAGTGAAAGCAGGCGATACGGTTGCGATTTTCGGTCTCGGCGGCATTGGTCTGTCGGCGATTATCGGGGCGCAAATGGCAGGTGCCGGACGCATCATCGGTATCGATCTCAACACCAGCAAATTCGATCTGGCGCGTAAACTGGGTGCTACCGATCTGATCAACCCGAAAGATTACGATAAGCCGATTCAGGACGTCATCGTTGAACTGACCGATGGTGGCGTTGACTTCTCCTTCGAGTGTATCGGTAATGTCAATGTCATGCGTTCCGCGCTAGAGTGCTGTCATAAAGGCTGGGGGGAATCCATCATCATCGGCGTGGCAGGCGCTGGCGAAGAAATCGCAACCCGTCCGTTCCAACTGGTGACCGGTCGCGTATGGCGCGGTTCCGCTTTCGGCGGCGTGAAAGGCCGTAGCGAGCTGCCAGGTATTGTCGATCGTTACCTGAAAGGCGAATTCCCGCTGAATGACTTCATCACCCACACCATGGGGCTGGACGACATCAACACGGCATTCGATTTAATGCATGAAGGCAAATCGATTCGCTCAGTGATTCATTTCGGTTAATTGCACCACCGTCAGGAACAAAATAAGGAGGCTGTACAGCGATGAATTCATCACTGGAACTGCTGGAAGAACACCGTATGTTTGGTGGCTGGCAACAGCGCTACCGCCATGTGTCAGAAACGCTGAACACCACCATGATATTCAGCATTTATCTGCCACCGACACAGGATGACACGCCGCCGCCCGTGCTTTACTGGCTGTCAGGGTTAACCTGCAATGACGAAAACTTTACGACGAAAGCCGGCGCGCAGCGCGTTGCCTCCGAGCTGGGTCTGGTGCTGGTCATGCCGGACACCAGCCCGCGCGGCGATGACGTAGCGGACGATGCGGGATACGATCTGGGTCAGGGTGCGGGATTCTACGTGAATGCCACGCAAGCGCCCTGGGCGGCACACTACCGGATGTATGACTACATCAGCAGCGAATTACCGGCGCTGATCCAGCAACATTTTAACGTGAACGGCCGTCAGTCCATCAGTGGGCATTCGATGGGCGGGCACGGTGCCCTGATGCTGGCGCTACGCAACCCAGACCAATTTCTGTCTGCGTCGGCGTTCGCACCGATCGTTAACCCAAGCCAGGTTCCGTGGGGGCGCAAGGCGCTTACCGCCTACCTCGGCGAGGATGAAACACAGTGGTTGCAGTATGACAGCTGCCATTTGCTGGCGAATAGCCAGAAGAAGCTGCCCATGCTGGTCGATCAGGGCGATTGCGATCAGTTCCTCCCCGATCAGCTGCAACCGGCGAAACTGGAAGCGCTGGCAAGCCAGTATGACTGGCCGCTGACGCTGCGGACACAGTCCGGCTATGACCACAGCTATTTCTTCATTGCTAGCTTCATCGAAGATCACCTGCACTTCCACGCCCACTATTTGTACGCATAAATAGTTGTATGCATAATCGCGATACCAATAATGGGCTCTGCTCATCTAGCTGATAACCGCACTCGGGGATATCTCCCGAGTGCTATTTTCACTTCCCTGTTACAGCAAATCTCAGTAAAACAATCACACACCTGCACCGTACTGAATAACGGAACCAAGACAAATAAAAAGGAAATCTTGATGATACACGTTCATCACCTCGAAAAATCCCGCTCAACCCGCGCGACCTGGCTACTGGAAGAACTGGGCGTTGACTATGAAATCATTCGCTACGCCCGTGACCCAAAAACGTTTAGTGCCCCAGCGTCGCTCAAGCAGATTCACCCGCTAGGGAAATCGCCGGTGATTACCGATGGCGAACTGACGATTGCCGAATCCGGGGCTATTGTGGAATACCTGATTGAGACTTACGGCAACGGCAAGCTCCGTCCACAGAGCGGGCAAGCCCTGCTGGATTATCGCTTCTGGCTGCATTTTGCCGAAGGTTCCTTCATGCCGCTGCTGGTGATGCGTTTAGTATTGGCGAAAACAGAGTCCGCGCCGATGCCGTTTTTCATCCGCCCTATCGCGCGCAAAATTGTGCAAAGCATCGAGCAGGCCTTTATTGTGCCACGGTTGACGACGCAACTTCAGTTCATCGAACAGCATTTAACTAAACAAGATTGGTTTGCGGGGGAGTCGCTCAGCGGTGCCGATATCCAAATGGCCGTCCCGCTGGTGTTGGCGAAAACACGTTTGGATTTCAGCCACTACCCGCACATCAAACAATACATTGAGCGGATAGAAAGCCAGCCAGCTTTTCAGCGGGCTATTGCTCAGGATTAATGGTGCGATCGGAATATCACCTCATCGACGACAAACAAAGCGGGTCGATGGGCGACAGAGCAAGAATTCTGTGAGCGTTTACTGATTATTCATGATCTAATAAAGATATGCTGCTGTTTAACCCCGATATATTTCGAGCTATAACACAATATGGTTAGAAAACCCAAAAGGTGGTATATCGTCAGGATGCGGTATTGATACGTTGGGAGTGATTAATTTTGCAGAGAAAACGAGTTTCATCAACAGAGTTGTTTTCAGTCGGGTACGATGCAGAAAAAAGCCAGTTGGAAGTCGAACTGCTGAATGGGAGCATCTATCTCTATAGCGGCGTCGCACGCATGATTTATGAAGAGCTGATGGCCAGCAAGACGAAGTATCGTTACTACGCCAACTACATCAAAAATTCATTCCCCTACGAGAAAACGCAGTAGTTTTTAAAGATAAAACATGGTTTTTAGAGATAAAACATAGTTTTTAAAGATAAAGTCTTTGGGGCGGGGAATCCTCTCCGCCCTCCTCTTCCTATCCGCTTATTTCCCGGTAGACTCAACGGTGTTAAACGCGGCCAGCAA
The DNA here is from genome assembly GCF_009931295.1 of Pectobacterium odoriferum. Lineage (NCBI taxonomy): Bacteria > Pseudomonadati > Pseudomonadota > Gammaproteobacteria > Enterobacterales > Pectobacteriaceae > Pectobacterium > Pectobacterium odoriferum. Next base: position 2,954,859 of record NZ_CP034938.1, read on the forward strand.
GACCTCTTCATTGAGCGTCAACGGCAGATAATGAATGGATTCACCCGCCTGCAACGTGCGAGCAATAACAGCCTGAATCGCAGCGCGATCGTGAATATCCACATCCAGCGCAGCCAGCGAGGTCGGTAAACCAAACGCCTTAAACGCCTCCTTCAACTGGAGCAATGTGTCGTTATCGCCCAGTAACGCGCTTTGTACCAGAATGCCATAAGCCACTTTGGTGCCGTGCAGGAAGCGTTCGGTTTGCGGCAACACCGTTAAACCGTTATGAACCGCATGCGCCGCAGCCACGCGGGTGTAGCGCTCACCCAACCCGCCAACCATGCCGCCTCCGGCAATGATCGCATCCACGACATCCAGAAAATCCTGCGTCAATTCTCCACGCTCGACGGCTTCCAGCGCCGCTGCACTTTGTTGCAGCAATACATTGCGGATATCCAGCGCGGCCTGTAAGCCCAGCCGAACAGAAAGCGGCAGCGTTTCTGGCTGTGGACTGAGAACGACAGCTTCATACCACTTCGCCAACGTATCACCGACGCCAGCCAGCAGATATTCCACCGGTGCCGCCAGCATAATCCGTGGTTCCACCAGCACCAGATGGTTAGCATCAGTGAAAATCTCGAAGCGCAACGCCTGCCCGGCATCGTTATACCACACGGACAGCGGCGTCCAGGCCGCACAGGTCGCTGCAATAGTCGGAATCGCCACCAGCGGCACGCCAATATGACGCGCGGCGACCTTCGCGGTATCCAACACCGCTCCGCCGCCGACGCCAATGACGACCTGACACTCATCACCCGCTTGCGCCACCAGCTTTGCCACTTCCCCTTCGCTACAATGCGCGCCAAACTGCACACGGCGGGCTGAAGGCGCATCGAACTCGGCCGGTAAATACGGTCGAGCCGCAGCAATCGCCCGCTCGCCGTAGATCCACAGCGCGTTTTTCAGCACGTCTGGCGGATAAAACTCCAGCAGCTTATCGATAGCGCCGGGGAAAGAGAAATAGTTGGCAGGGCCAACCTGTACGCGGACTGTCGTTGTGTGCATGTTTGAATATTCCTCGCCGTGCCCTCTCTTGAGCACGGTTCTTATCTTATGTTTGTCTGACAGCCGAATCTGCTGCGCTACTCTATTGATAATCCCATCTTATTCACTTGCCTGCGCCAGCTTAAGAACTTTTTTATTTAATTTATGCCTTTTCGTTCATAGCCGATGCCTCTCAAGCACTTGAAGCTGTATTAAATTCTCTGAGATATGTGCTACCTTTCTTTTCCGTTATTTCATGACCTTGACCGCCAAGAGCGTTACCGACCATGATTCCTACCTCCCAAAGCCGACTGGAAATGCACAACATTTCCATCTCCTTTTCTGGTTTCCACGCCCTCAAGCAGGTTAATTTCACACTGGAAGGTGGTTCGATTCATGCCCTGACTGGCGCAAACGGCGCGGGTAAATCCACGCTCATGACGATCTTATCAGGCGCTTACGATCACTATCAGGGCGACATTCTGATTAATGGTAAGCAGGTCGACGTCCACTCACCGCGTGATGCCAAGCGATACGGCATTCATCTGGTACAGCAGGAAGTCGATGTCGCGCTGGTTCCTACGCTGTCCGTGGCGGAAAACATTATGTTGGATACGCTGGCGCAGGACGGACATCTGCTGAGTTGGCCGCAGATCTATCGTCAGGCGCAGGCGCTACTTGATCAGCTTGGCGTTCACCTCAATGTTCGCCAACGACTCGATACCTGCTCGCTCGCGGAGAAACAGCAAATTCTGCTCGCCCGCGCGTTATCCCACGAGTGTCGTTTCCTGATTCTGGATGAACCCACCGCGCCACTGGATCAGGCCGAAAGCGCGCGTCTCTTTCAGGTGGTACGCCGTTTACAGGCTGATGGCATCGGGATCGTGTTTATTTCCCACCGTATTCATGAGCTGAGCGAAATCTGCGATACGTTGACCGTTCTGCGTGACGGCGAGTTTGTCAGCAGCGGTGCGATGCAGGGGCTCAGCGGCGAAGAGATTGTAGAGAGAATGCTAGGGCATCGGCTCGACGATATCTTCCCTCCGCGCCGAACGACACCTGCCGCAGAGACGCTGCTTCAGGTCACCGGTTTGCACGACGAAACCCTGCTGCACAATATTTCTCTCACGCTGCGCAAAGGCGAAATTTTGGGCATTGCCGGTTTAGCGGGTGCGGGTAAAACCGAGCTGTGTAAAGCGCTGTTCGGCGCGGAACCCTGCCAGATCGCACAGGGAGAATATCGCGGCAAACCCTGGCGACCACATTCACCGCATCAGTCCGTCGAGCAAGGTCTGGCGCTGGTTCCCGAAGAACGGCGCAAGGAAGGCATTTTTATCGACGAATCCGTCACCATGAATCTCAGTATCACCGCCACCGATAGTTTTTCCCGCTGGAGCCTATTTAGCCGTGGCAAAGCAGTGAACTGGGCGAAACAGATCGTTGAGCAACTTGCCGTTCGCACCACCGGTCCGGCGCAAAAGCTGGCACGCTTGTCGGGTGGGAATCAACAGAAAGTGGCGATCGGCAAGTGGCTACGTAGTGAAGCACAGGTGTTGATTTTTGATGAACCCACCAAAGGCGTCGATATCAAGGCCAAACAGGACTTGTTCACGCTGATTGACGGCCTTGCTCGTCAGGGCAAAGGCATTATTTATGCCTCGGGCGAGTTTTCCGAACTGGTCGGGCTCTGCGACCGTATCTGCGTGCTATGGGATGGACGCATTGTCGCTGAACTGAATGCCGCTGAGATTGACGAAGAAACCCTACTTTTATATTCAACTGGAGGAACTCCCGCGTGAGTCAGCCACTTTCATCTAACGGGGCGCTCCCCTTCCGTCACCACGTTTTCGAGTTTCTTTATAAGTGGGGCATGCTGATTACGGTTGTCGCGCTGATTGCCCTCTTTGGGCTGGCGTCGGACAACTTTCTCGACCCATATAACATCATCAATATTCTGCGTTCTATCGCCATCGTTACGGTGATTGCCATTGGCGTCTCTATTTCGCTGTCCGTGGGCGGATTCGACCTTTCCGTGGGATCGACCGCCTCGCTGGCTAATGCGCTGGTTATCTCGCTTTTCGTCTGGCATGGATTTGGCACCACAGGCGCGATTGTCCTGACGCTGCTGCTGTGTACGCTGGTCGGGCTATTCAACGCCTTCCTCATCGTCGTGCTGAAGATTCCCGATATGCTGGCGACGCTCGCCAGTTTGTTCGTCATTCAGGGCGTGGCGATGACCTACAGCTACGGCGGTTCCATCACGCAGAACATGGTGCTGCCGAGTGGCGAAATGGCGGAAGGCCTCATTCCTGAATTCTTTGCCACGCTGGGCCAGGTGCCGGTCATTGTTGTCATCATGCTGGCGGTTACGGTACTGGTGCAGCTGTATCTGTCCCTCACCAAGCACGGCCGCCGGATGTATGCCATCGGCGGCAACCCAGAAGCCGCGCGGCTGGCGGGCATTCGCACGGCACGTTATCGGGTACAGGCGTACGTGTTTTCCTCACTGCTCGCGGCGTTAGGCGGTATATTACTTGCATCACGCATCGGCTCTTCGCAGGTCAATGCAGGGGGCGGCTATTTGATGGATGCCGTTGCCGCGGCCTACATCGGTTTCTCGCTGGCGGGATCCGGCAAGCCGAACGCGCTGGGTACGCTGCTCGGTGCCGTTATTCTTGGTGTCTTGCAGAATGGACTGGTGATGCTCTCCGTGCCTTATTACGCGATGGATATCATCAAAGGTCTGGTTCTGGCACTCGCGCTAGCCATGACGTATATCCAGAAGCGCTAATAGCTATAGTTTTCAGTAACGTCTCGCTTTTAGTACCTTCTCGCTTCCGCCCCCTTCATCCGAATTCGGGGCGGATTCATAATACAACTCACCAATACCTTCTTCATTACGCGGCGTTTTGCCGCCGAAAAATATCACTGCATTCACTCTATTGTTTACCTTCGTTATTATTAAAAAATAAATATTTCCTCACACAACTAAGAGGATATTCGGAATAATCACAAATAATAATGTTTTCACTTTAGGTCTGGCATGCGCTGTTTTCATTTCCTGTCGATAAAGCGAGAATGGCATAGATAATCGACCATGAAAGAATCAATCCGATGAAACGTTAAACTTTGATAACCAATTAAAATTGATGAATATCATAATACCTCTGCCGGGCAATATTCCTTCATACCCGGCGAAATCAAATTACAGCTTATTTGTATCCATTCTGCTGAGCATACTCATCAATATTTTCAATCGTCTTTTCCATCAACAACTGCAACGATGAGGCAGAAGTCCAGGAGATATGCGGAGTAATCAGAAGATTAGGCAGGGTTTTCGCCGCAACCATTAATGGGTTATCTTTTGCTGGCGGTTCTTGCGTCAGGCAGTCTAGTGCTGCGCCCGCAATGATGCGCTGCTGCAATGCCGCTGCTAGCGCGTTTTCATCAATCAGCCCGCCTCTGGCGGTGTTAATAATAAACGCGGTGGGCTTACACAGAGCGAGCGTCTCCGCATTAATCAGATGCTGCGTGCTCGCATTCAGCGGGCAGTTGAGTGAAATCACATTCGCTAATCGCAGAACGTCTTCAAACGGTAGATACCCAGCGCGACACTGTGAGACACCTCTGCGCTCGGCAAAAATCACCTTCATCCCCAGCGCCTGCGCCAACCGCGCGACTTCTCGCCCAATCGTACCCGCGCCGATGATGCCCAGCGTAGCGCCTGCGATGTCCTTAACCGGATGATCAAAATACGCAAATTGCGACTGGCTGGCCCAGCGGTCACTCAGTTGATCGCGATACCACGCCATCAGGCTGTGCTTTAGCGCAAAAATCATGGCAATTACGTGCTCGGATACGGCTTGCGTCGAGTAGCCCGGTACATTTTTGACCGTAATGCCCAGTTCTTTGGCAGCAACAAGATCGATATTGTCAGTTCCCGTTGCCGTTACGGCAATCAGCTTCAACGCAGGCAACGCGGCCAAGGTGTCTCGCGTTAATAGGGCTTTATTCGTGATGATAACGTGGGTGTCTTTTGCTCGGGCGATAACGTGATCGGGCGAGGTATAGTTATATTCAATCCATTCATGGCGGCACTGTGGACGCCTAAAACTCGTCTTTTTCAGGAAAATGGTCTCAGGCAGTGAGCCTTTATCCAAAAAGGTAATTTTTAACATCATCGTGCCCTGGTTGCTATTCATACACTGATTTCCGCTTGCAGATATCAAGGGCTCCGCAGTCGGCAATCACGACAGGTATTCTCATACAAAAATAATGAATTAAATTCTCTGTATGACACAAGACAACGAACGTATTAATAACGTTACACTTCCTGCCTCATTGGAAATCCATCACTCCGTAACGTGAAGCGTAGTCAGCATTAAAGCAATTAACAATACCTAATATAATGAATTTCATTCATCGACATTGTTAGCGTCGATATTCAGAAATATCACAAAAACAATAAATCTCTGCTGATAATTGCTCATTGTTCTCATGATATCGGAAAAGCGATAATAGTAATAACGGGTAACGGCGAAGCACCATCGTTAATCAGAAAGAATAAATGCGCGAGAAAAAACGCAGAAGTGGTGACATGTCGTTGGGGAGAGGAAGCAAGCGAGGGTCATAATGCCCCGGAATGAGCTGACCCATTCCGGGAAGGTGCTACATCAGAAGTTGACGTTTACTGATAGCCAGTAGTTACGACCTGGTAGTACAGAGCCTGAAGTCACTCGACTGAAAGAATAATAATCAGCCGTAGTAAATGCCCCTCTCCCTGAACCGTAAGTGCGGATACCGCTGGTGAAATCTTTATCCAACAGGTTGTTTACTGCTCCATTCAAGGTCACATCTTTTGAAACCTTGTAAGAACCGCCCCAATTAACCACCGTGAAAGACTTAAAGTAGGCACCTTTATCATCATATGCAGCCTTCTGAGAAGCAGGCAAGCTACTATAATTCTGCGTATAGCGTGCAGTTTTGTCGCGATATTCTGCTTTCAACCACGTTGAGAGTTTATCATTAACATTCCAGTTAAGCCGTGCGTTAGCCATGTGCTTCGGCGTGTTGGTAAGAGGCGCTCCTGGGTTTAAGCCACCTTTTTGCTCACTATCCGTAAAGGTATAGTTTACATTCAGCGTCCAATCCTCTGACCACAGTGGAATTGTGGAGCCCAACTCAACCCCTTGAGTCACTGCTTTGCCGATGTTTCGGTAACTTCTAATCGCAGGATTAGTCGCCACATCATAGCTGTCAATTTTATTGCGGGAATGATTATTGAACAGCGTTGCATTCGCAGCGAACCCAGTATAGTTCTCATAGTAAACGCCCAGTTCAGTATTTGTACTCTCTTCTGGTTTCAGGTTCGGGTTCCCAATGACAGTCTCCGTTCCCTGATTCGTTACCCCGCTAACGCCGTTATGGAGTTGCGCCAGTGACGGGGTTTTATAACCCGTACTGACACCACCTTTTATCGTCAGGTCATCCAATGCATTCCAAACGACATAAGCACGTGGGCTGACATGACCACCGAAGGTTTCATGGTACTCATAGCGTGCACCATAGGTTAAAGCCAATGAATCCAGCAAGCGCCATTCATCTTCACTAAACAGCGCCCATGAATCTTGCTTAAACTTATTCCCATCGTTAGCCAAAACGACACCATCTTTCATCGTTGCATTCCAGTACTGACCACCAATAGTAAACAAGTGGCTTTCACCTACTGGAGCAACCAGCTTCGAGTCAAGAATAATGTTGGTATTTTCCAGACGACGTTTTTGACCTGCCGCTGGTGAACCCACAGGAACAGAATCGGTTGTAATGAGGCGGCCTTTGTTATTCGTCTCGCTATAAGACAAGCTAGAGTTCCATGAGCCAAAACTCAGTTGATTATCACTCCCCAGCGTTAACTTACGACGTTGATAATGTAATGAGTCTTCATAGCCGCCTGTAGCACCAATCGTTCCTAACTGGTTTTCCTTATTATCATATTGCTGGTTGGCAACTTCCCCATCCAACCATAGAGAATTCTTATCATTTAGGATCCAGGTTAACTTACCGCCTAGCAAGTAATTATCTGATTTTACAGGGTTAGCGCCACGCTGATTCAGTAAAACCCCCTCTGAAGATTTCACTTCTGATGCATCGCGACGGAAGATGTTGCCGCGCAGGGAAAGCCCCAGTTTGTCTTCTATCAGCGCACCGCTGGAATAAATCGAAAACTTGGAAGCATCGCCATAGTCTCTGTCTTCCTGGAAGGTATGATCCAGCGTGATATTCCCAACCCACTCTTTCGACGCTTTTTTGGTGATGATATTAACCACACCGCCCATCGCATCAGAGCCATATAGCGTTGACATCGGCCCACGAATAACTTCAATACGTTCTATTGCCGCCAACGGTGGAATGAAACCCGTGTTCATCGTACCAAACCCATTCGGGGTGACATCCGATGAACCATTCTGGCGAATACCATCAACCAGAATCAGCGTGTAGTCACTTGGCATACCACGAATGCTGATGTCCAGTCCGCCCGTTTTTCCCGTTGAACTACGCACATCTACGCCTTCCACGTCGCTGAGCGCTTCGCCAAGATCGTTATATTTACGCTTCGTCAGTTCATCCTGACTGACAACGGAAATACTCGCCGCTGCCTCAGTGATTTTTTGTTCATAGCCAGAAGCCGTTACAACCAGCGTATCGTCCTGTGCGGCTATAACGGGTGTAGATACAGTTGTAGCAAGCGCCAATACCACCGATTTTCTTATACTTATTGCCATGCGTCTGTGTCCTCAAAAACGAATCATTCACATTGAATTTTTTTGTCTGACACATTGTAATGAGCAAAGAAAATTTGTAAATGAAAACTAAAATCATTTGCATACGCAATAAAAGGAAGGCGTTTTTATTATTTATTCATATAAAACAATAAGTTAAATTTAAAAAATAATTATTAAATAGAGTTAATGAGAAATAACCCGAAAAATCAAGGTGAATAAATTTGATTTAAATAAACACATCAAGATGAGGAAAAACATGGAGAGCAACGCTGAAACGGAAAAAATAAAAAAGGCGACGCCCGTCTGGGAGTCGCCCGTTAACCGCGTTCTTACGATTTAGTCTTTATGATCGGGGTACGTCATATCCTGATACTTAACGAAACGCGTTCCACGATACAGCTTATAGCCGAACCAAATCAGCAGGAACAGCGGGATACCGATGTACGTTGCCGTCACGCCATACCAGTCGATCTTATCTTCCAGAAACGCCTGATAGTTCTGACCCAGCGTAATGATCAGACAGAGCACAAACGCAAAGATCGGCCCCAGCGGGAAGAAGCTCGATTGATAAGGCAGACGATTCAGGTCATGACCTTGCATAACATAGCCGCGACGGAACCGGTAATGGCTGATCGCGATCCCCAGCCAGGCAATAAAGCCTGTCATACCGGAGGTATTCAGCAGCCACAGGTAAACCGTTTGGTTGCCATATAAAGAAGACAGGAAACACAGCGCCGCCACCACGGTGGTGGCGTACAGCGCATTACGCGGCACGCCGCCTTTTGACAGCCTGGCGAAAATGCGCGGCGCTTTCCCTTCCGATGCTAACGTAAACAGCATACGTGTAGAGGCGTACATCCCGGAGTTACCCGCCGACAGCACCGCCGTCAGAATGACCGCATTCATCACCGCCGCCGCAGACAGCAGGCCCGCGTTCTCAAACACCAACGTGAACGGGCTCACCGTAATGTCTTTTACATCATTACGCAGCAGGTTCGGATCGGTATACGGAATGATTAAACTGATAATCAGAATCGCGAAGATGTAGAACAGCAGAATACGCCAGAAAACCTGACGGATGGCACGCGGAATGTTTTTACTCGGCTCCTGAGATTCCCCAGCAGCTATACCGATCAGTTCCGTTCCCTGAAAAGAGAAGCCGACGATCATCGCCACACCGATCATGGCAGAGAAACCACCAGCAAAGGGCGCATCGCCAATTTCCCAGTTGTGGAATCCAGCATTTTCCGCACCGCTCATGATGCCCGTAATCATCATCACGCCAACAGCAATGAAAACGACGACTGTGACCACTTTAATCAGTGAGAACCAGTATTCTGCTTCGCCAAATCCTTTCACGGAAATGTAGTTAAGCAGGAACATCAGCGCCAGAAACAGCGCACTCCAGATCCAACCGGAGACGTCGGGGAACCAATATCCCATCACCAGTTGCGCCGCCACCAGATCAACCGCGATGGTCACCGCCCAGTTGTACCAGTAGTTCCAGCCCAGCGCGAAACCGAACCCTTCTTCTACATAGCGGGAACCGTAGCTGGAGAACGAACCAGAAACCGGCATGAACGCCGCCAATTCACCCAGACTGGTCATCAGGAAGTAAACCATCAGCCCAATCAGCGCATAAGACAGAAGTGCGCCGCCAGGGCCTGCTTGTGAAACCGTTGCACCCGAAGCGACAAATAACCCAGTGCCAATCGATCCGCCAATGGCGATCATCGTTAAATGCCGTGCTTTCAGTTCACGGCGCAGGGTCGGTGCGCCCTGTGTAGGTTGTTGAATATCGTGCTGAGCCATTGTTATCCTGCGTGCTCGTGCTAAAAATCGAGGCGGGATTGTAGCAAATAGCGTTGTGCTGAATAGTTAAGATCGTCGAGTTATAAGAGAGGTTAATAACTCGCGCTCGATCATTAGCAGCAGAAAATATTTTCGCTATGCCGTTTCGCAGCAATAACTCAAGAAACGCTGTAGCACATTTGAAAGATGTTTCTGTCGGTGATGAACCAGATACAGCGTCCGTGTGAGTTTAGGCAGCGGCACCTTCAACTCCACCAGCGAACCTGACGCCAACTGCTCGGCAATGACATGCCGTGACAGGCAACTAATGCCAATCCCGTGGCGAACCGCATGTTTAATCGCCTCTGAATTACCTAATTCCATCACCAGATGGAAATGCGACAGGTGCGTCAGCAGCAGATGATCCAGCACTTCACGCGTGCCTGATCCACGTTCACGCAGGATCCAGTGCGCATCCGCCAGCGCCGTTAATGATACAGAACCCCGGCTGAGCGGATGTTCAGGAGAACAAAACACCACCAGCTCATCTTCCAGCCAGGGCTGCGTAATCAAATCAGGGTGATGGCAAGGCCCTTCGATCAAGCCCAAATCGACACTGAATTCAGACACGCGGGTAATCACATCTTTCGTATTGCCAACATGCAACTCTAGCGGAATGTCAGGGTAGTCATGACGATAGCGGGCAATCATCGCAGGCAATAAATAGTTGCCGATGGTGCTGCTGGCATACACACGCAGCGCTCCGTTATCACGCCGGAACAGTTGCTCAATTTCCATCGATTGTTCAAGCAGTGCCAGTGCCTTGGGATATAGCAGGCGGCCATGTTCATTAACCACCAGACGCTTGCCGACGCGATCAAAAAGTTGAACACCCAACTGCCCTTCTAAATCCGCCAGAGCAGCGCTGACGGCTGATTGAGACAGGGCAAGCACAACGGAGGCCTGTGTCGTTGAACCACTTTTCAGGACTTCGGCAAAGACTTCCAGTTGACGTAACGTGATATGCATAGTGCGCTCTTTATCTAAAATACTTATAGGTTATAAATATATAATCAATTTCTCTTTTAATCTCGTGGATTATAAGCTGGCTTCTCAATTTTCGGTACAGTCAGAATAGGCACTACATCCATGGCTCTTCCTGCGACATTACCTACGATAACCCCACTCGATGGAGCAAAAGCGCGATTGCCCGGTCTGCTGTTAGTCAGTTTAATAACTTTTTCGCTCCTCTGGCTGGCAAATATTCCGAAAATCGCTCATTGGGGACCCGGTTCACTGACATTAGCGATCCTGATTGGGATCGTGCTGGGAAATAGCGTTTATCCGCGTCTTCATCCTCTGTGCGATCCGGGCGTACAGTGGGCAAAACAGCACTTACTACGCTGGGGTATCATCCTTTATGGTTTTCGCCTCAGCTTTCAGCAAGTTGCTGCCGTTGGCTTTACCGGTGTCGTGGTCGATCTTACCGTCGTCACGTTGACGTTTCTATTCGCCTGCTGGATAGGCAAGCGCTGGCTGAAACTCGACAATGAAACCGTGATGCTCATCGGTGCTGGCAGCAGCATCTGCGGTGCGGCGGCGATCATGGCAACAGCCCCCGTGGTCAAAGCATCCAGCAATGCGATTGCAGTCTCCGTTTCTACCGTGGTGATTTTCGGTACGACGGCGATGTTTTTGTACCCGTGGCTTTATCAGCTCAATCTCGATCATCACTGGATTGACGTCACACCCCAGATCGTCGGCCTGTACTTTGGCTCAACAATACACGAAGTCGCTCAGGTTGTTGCCGCAGGACATGCCATTGATGGTGCAACAGAGAACATCGCCGTCATCAGCAAGATGCTGCGCGTGATGATGCTGGCCCCTTTCCTTCTCATTCTTGGGTTTTATCTGAAAAAAACGACGCAAAAAAATGACGAGGAAGATGCTATTCCACTGATGTTTCCGTGGTTTGCGCTAGGGTTTATTGCCGTAGCCGCCTTCAATTCTTTCCAGCTACTTTCTCCTGCACTCGTCACACAGCTGGTACAACTCGATAATGTGCTGTTGACCATGGCAATGGTTGCGCTAGGGCTCACGACCCGCTTCAGCGCCATCCAGCAGGCAGGTGCAAAGCCGCTGCTGCTGGCACTCGTTCTGTTTCTCTGGCTGGTCGTTGGCGGTGCAGGCATTAACTTGTTTTTCGAACATTTATTCGGCTAACGATAAATTATTTACCTGTTAACGTCTCATTAACCTGCATAATGTCTCCGTTACCAGAGGAGACCAACATGAAATACATCGGGGCGCACGTTAGCGCATCTGGCGGGGTCGATCAGGCCGTGATTCGCGCACATGAGATAAAGGCGACGGCTTTCGCTTTATTTACCAAGAATCAGCGCCAATGGCAGGCCTCGCCGCTCAGCACAGAGGTTATCGACCGTTTTAAAGCCGCCTGTGAGCAGTACGCCTATACGTCCGCACAGATTCTGCCGCACGATAGCTATCTGATTAATCTGGGTCACCCAGACGCCGAGGCACTGGAGAAATCACGCATCGCGTTTATTGATGAAATGTCGCGCTGCCAGCAGCTTGGGCTAAGCCTGCTGAATTTTCACCCCGGCAGCCATCTAAAGCAAATCGAGGAAGCTGACTGTCTGGCACGTATCGCCGAGTCTATCAACATCGCGCTGGCGGAAACGGATGGCGTCACCGCCGTGATTGAGAATACCGCCGGACAAGGCAGTAATTTGGGTTTCCGCTTTGAGCATCTGGCAGCCATCATCGACGGCGTAGAAGATAAAAGCCGCGTCGGCGTCTGTATCGATACCTGCCACGCCTTCGCCGGTGGCTACGACCTGCGGACAGAAGCCGATTGCGAAGCCACCTTCTCTGAATTCGATCGCATTGTTGGTTTTCGCTATCTGCGCGGAATGCATTTGAATGATGCCAAAAGCGCGTTCGCCAGTCGCGTTGACCGACACCATAGCCTAGGGGAAGGCAATATCGGCAAAACCGCTTTCAGCTATATCATGAAAGATGCCCGCTTTGATGGTATCCCGATGATTCTGGAAACGATCAATCCCGATATCTGGGCCGACGAAATCGCCTGGCTCAAATCCGAAGCGCAGCGCTAACTAGCTTCTTGACTCCATAATAGTAAAAAGCGCCAGTTGATTTACCCAACTGGCGCTCTCTCATCCACATCCTTGTGTTATGGCATTACTTTTTATTCACGATGATAATCAGGCTTACGCGACTTTCGCCAGTTGTTCATCAGAGCGTTTCAGCAGCGCGTACAGCACGCCAGCCACTGCGGTTCCCGCAATGATCGCTAACAGGTAGCCAATAACTGGGGTAATCGCGCCAGGAATCAACAGCACGAACAGACCACCGTGTGGTGCCATCAGCTTAGCGCCCACCGCCATCGACAATGCACCAGTCAGTGCGCCACCGACGATGCAGCAAGGCAGAACGCGCATTGGATCACGCGCCGCGTAAGGAATCGCCCCTTCGGAAATAAAGCACAGGCCCAGTACAAACGCCGCTTTACCCCCTTCACGCTCGGTCGGGTTGAATTTCTTGCTTGCCAGCACCGTCGCCAGGCCCATTGCCAGCGGTGGCACCATACCGGCAGCCATAACCGCGGCCATCGGCGCGTAAATCTGGCTACTGAGCAAGGTCGTACCGAAGACGTAAGCCACCTTGTTAACCGGCCCGCCCATATCCGTACACATCATTGCCCCCAGGATCGCACCCAGAATCACCGCATTCGCCGTGCCCATGGATTGCAGCCAGCCTGTCAGGCCAGTCAGGATTTTCGCCACTGGCGTACCAACGACGTAAATCATGATAAGACCGGTGATCAACGTAGCGAACAGCGGAATAATCAGGATTGGTTTTAGCGCAGTCAAACTTTGCGGCAGAATCAGTTTATTGTTGATCGCTCTGGCAATATAACCCGCCAGGAAACCGGCAATGATCCCACCGAGGAAGCCCGCTCCCGTACTCACCGCCAACATCCCGCCAACCAGACCCGGCGTTAAGCCCGGACGATCCGCAATGGAGAACGCGATGTAGCCCGCCAGCACTGGCACCATCAACGCAAAAGCAGAACCGCCGCCGATCTTCATCAGCGCCGCTGCCAGCGTTCCTTCCTGTTTAAAGGCTTCAATACCAAAGACAAACGACAGTGCGATACACAGACCGCCCGCCACCACCATCGGCAGCATGTAAGACACGCCGGTCAACAGGTGACGATACGGGCCTGCTCCGCCTTTTTGGCCAGACTCGCTAGCGCTTGACGTACTGGCTTGCCCGGATGGCTGATATACTTTAGCTTCAGCCTGCGCTTTATCTAACTCCTGCGCCGTCTTCTTCAGTGCCAGTCCGGTCGAGGTGCGATACATCTTCTTACCAGCAAATTTCGCCAGATCGACTTCAATGTCCGCCGCGACGATCACCAGATCGGCCTGTTCAACTTCTTCAGGGGTAATCGCATTGCCCGCGCCAACAGAGCCACGCGTTTCCACTTTGACCCACCAGCCGCGTTTTTTCGCTTCGCTTTCAATCGCTTCTGCCGCCATAAACGTGTGCGCGACGCCCGTCGGGCACGCCGTTATCGCAACAATACGTTTGGCAGTTGCGGGCTGCTGAACGGGAGCTGACGCCGCAGCCTGATAGACCGTGGCTTCAGCCTGCGCTTTCGCCAAGAAGGCGTCCGGCTGCGAAACAGCCCGTTCGATATCACCGACATACACCTGCTTGCCATTCAGTGCGCTATCCGCCGCGGCGGATGCACCCAGAACGATCGCCAGTTCAGCGTCGTTAGCCTGTTCTGTAAACGTCACCCCTGCTTTCGCAGCGGCAGCGCCGAGTAGGTTCTTCACCAGTTGGCTTCTCGCCAGGCCCAGTGATTTATCCAAAATCAGCAGCGTTTTCATTTTTATCTCCTGCTGTATCAGTTAAAGGGTTTGAGGTCGACACGCGCCATCATTGCGGCCAACTGAGGACGATCGGTAATACCAACATTACTTTGGCTGACGGCCAGCGCTGAAACCGCCGTAGCCAAACGCAGAGTGTGCTCACTGGACTCACGCATTAATAAGCCATAAATCAACCCCCCAACCATGGAGTCGCCCGCACCTACCGTACTTACCACATCACAAGCCGGTGGTTTTGCTAGCCACGCGCCCGATGCATTCACCCACAGGGCGCCTTCCGCACCCAGTGAGATCACAACATGCGCGATACCCTGCTCACGCAGCGCGTGGGCGGCATCCACCACATCAGCCAGCGTAGGTAATTTACGCCCAGCCCATATCTCCAGCTCCCGGCGGTTTGGTTTCACCAACCAAGGAGAGGCTTTCAGTCCCGCCACCAGCGCTTCACGGCTGCTGTCGAAAATAATGCAAGGACACTGCGTGCGCAGACGCGACATCCAGTCGGTAAACGCATCAGGATCGACGCCAGCAGGCAGACTGCCGCTCACCGCGACCATGTCGAACTGCCCCAGCCAGCTCAGCGAGTCATTGACGAAACGCTGCCAATCCTGCTGTGTCACTTCAAAACCGGAAAAGTTGAAGTCAGTTACGTCGCCATCTTTTTCGGTTAATTTGACATTAATACGCGTACGTCCTGGCACAACCTGGAAACGGTTGGCAATGCCCAGCTCGCTGAACAATTGCTGAAAACCATCCTGATTGTCTTTACCCAGAAAGCCACCTACCGTGACATCAATCCCGAGATCTTTCAGCACCTTGGCAACGTTGATACCTTTGCCTGCGGCGTGCAGACCCGCTGTCTGAACCAGATTGACTTCGCCTTTCTCAACTTCTGGGCAATAGCCAACCAGGTCATAAGCTGGATTCAGGGTGATTGTGGCTACTCTCCTGCTCATGCTGCCCCCTCGCCCAAACCGGACGTAATCGCTTCGCCAATCGCGGCCAGTGCTTGTTCTGCATCGCTACCGCTCGCGGTGAAACGTAATTTGTGACCTTTCTTCACGCCCAGCGCGACGACTTTCATCAGGCTGCGGCCATTTGCCGGTTTGCCTGTGCCGTCCAGATTGGTGACGGTAATCTCACTGCTGAACTGCTTGATCACGTTCACCAGCATGGTGCCCGGACGCGCGTGCAGGCCGTGTTCGTTGCGAATGCTAAATTCTGCCGTCAGCACTTCGCTCTCTTCCGGTACGTCGCTGGTCAAAAGGGCCAGCAGCGTCGGCGCGTCAGCCGTCAGCAGACGTTCCGCTTTTTGCGCAATCAGCAGGTTGCTCAGGTAATCAATCGGCGCAAAAGCCTGATCGTCAGCCGCAGCTACCGTCACCAGTAAGGCGACGTTTTCGCCGTCAACGCTGAAAGGCGTAGCCGGACGTGCCACCGCAGCCGCGCTGCTGAGGTTACCGACAGCGCTATCGCTGAACCACACGCCTTGTCCCAAATTCAGCGGCTTATTGCTGACTGCGGTGCTGACGAAGCTGGCGTCTGCTGCACCAACCTGCTGAAGACGACCCGCATTTAGCGCTTGAAGCGTCAACAGATTATCGGTTGCCACATCCAGCGCGATCAGTGAGGTATCAAAGCGGAACTCCGCCAGTTGCTGCTCGCCCATCAGCAGGCTACGCAGTTCTTCTGCTGACGTTGTACTTGCCAGACGTGCCGCTACGCGATCGTCGCTCAGGACGTGGGTCAGTTGACGCAGCAACGCAAGGTGCTCATCAGAACGGGCTGCAATCCCCAACACCACGTAGGCGGTTTGATCTTCACCCCAGGAAATACCCTGAGGAAACTGAAATACTTGAACCCCGGTCTTCAATACCAGATCGCGGGTATCGGTTGTGCCGTGAGGGATAGCAATGCCGCTTCCCAAATAGGTGGATGTTTGCTGTTCGCGCTGTAGCATGCCGTCGACATACCCTGCGTTAACGCACCCGGCCTCGGTCAGTGCTGAAGCAACA
The DNA here is from genome assembly GCF_009931295.1 of Pectobacterium odoriferum. Lineage (NCBI taxonomy): Bacteria > Pseudomonadati > Pseudomonadota > Gammaproteobacteria > Enterobacterales > Pectobacteriaceae > Pectobacterium > Pectobacterium odoriferum. The sequence continues at coordinate 2,971,416 of NZ_CP034938.1, forward strand.
AGCTGGATAGCTTCCTGCTTAGTACTGGCCGCTGCGCCCAAATGAATATCTTGCTGTGACAACTGGAACATGGCACTCCTCTCTTGCTGAAAGTTGAATCGTTTCAGCTTTTATGAGAAAAAAATGTGTCGATTGTTAGGGCGTTTCAAAAAAAATCCGCTGAAACGTTTCAAAAGTCTTATTCTATTACGCCATTTATGCAAGCTTTCTGCGCTGCTGACGTAACAGAATTTTGACATCACGCACATTTTAACGTGGATGACGCGCTGCCCGCCAACAAAAATCACCCAATGGCTGAAGCCGTGCTGACGAAAAATAATGAAACAAGATTTCTGTTTCATTATAAACCCGAGTACTATGTCGCGCTCGACAGCCTCTGCCTATTTTCCAAGCGCTATCAATTTATGTTCACTCCTGCAAACACAACGCGACGTCCGCTCGACCTGACATCGTCAGCATTTTTAGTTATAGCCTTCCTGACCGGAACGGCCGGTGCCCTGCAACTTCCTACGCTCAGCCTCTTTCTTTCCAGCGAAGTACAGGCTCGTCCTTTCTTAGTCGGGATGTTTTATACCGGCAGCGCGGTTATCGGCATTGTCGTCAGCCAAATGCTGGCTACGCGTTCGGATCGTCAGGGCGATCGCAAATCACTGATCTTCGTCTGCTGTCTGTTAGGCGCACTCGCCTGCATGCTGTTTGCATGGAACCGTAACTACTTTATTCTGCTCTTTATTGGCGTGTTACTGAGCAGCTTTGGCTCGACCGCTAACCCGCAGCTTTTTGCACTGGCGCGAGAGCACGCGGATAAAACCGGTCGTGAAGCGGCGATGTTCAGCTCCATTCTCCGCGCGCAAATTTCTCTCGCCTGGGTTGTCGGCCCGCCTATCGCCTTTGCGCTGGCACTGGGATTCGGCTTCACGACGATGTACCTGACCGCCGCTGTCGTCTTTATCTTGTGCGGCATTCTGGTCAAGCTCTTTCTGCCTTCCATGCCCAAAGCCGTGGAAAAGACCACCTCTACGCTGGAATCACCGCGCCGTAACCGCCGTGACACGCTCTTGTTGTTCGTGGCGTGTACCTTGATGTGGACCTGCAACGGCATTTACCTTATTAACATGCCACTATATCTAGTACATGAGCTGCATCTGCCAGAAAAACTAGCGGGCATCATGATGGGTGTAGCCGCAGGGTTGGAAATCCCGGTGATGCTGATTGCTGGCTACGTTGCCAAACGCTTCGGTAAACGCTTCCTGATGCGGCTTGCCGTTGCCTCGGGTTTGCCATTCTTCGGCGGCTTGCTGGTTCTTGATGGCGAAATGGCGCTGCTGGCGTTACAGGTACTGAACGCGATCTTTATTGGCATTCTGGCCGGAATCGGCATGCTTTACTTTCAGGACTTGATGCCCGGACAGGCAGGTGCGGCAACCACGCTGTTTACCAATACGACACGCGTTGGCTGGATCATCTCTGGCTCACTGGCTGGGATTGTTGCTGAAATCTGGAACTATCACGCCGTCTTCTTCTTCGCGCTGCTGATGATCACCGGTTCCATCTATTGTATGTGGCGCATCAAAGACGCCTGATCGCTGCACATTAAGGGGCGGTGTCGGCTTCCAGTTTCAGCAGGTAAATCATCGCCTCATCACGATGGCTGAAACACATATCCGCGCGCGGTTTTAGCCCCGCGCAAACCGCAGGCCGCAATGGAGAATGGAACAGCCCGCAACGCATCGCGTCATCAAGATGAATACAGGGCGTGTTTGCAGGCTTGCCGTGCGGCAGACCCGGCATCGGCGTTGAAATCGATGCCGCGATACAGCAGGCACCGCAATGGGGGCGACAGTCCATCAGCAAGCTCTCCGGTGGGCTGACAAGAAGTAGAGCGCGCCACCATAACAGCCCTTCTACCAAAAACCAATATAAGACCACGTATCTTATGCTTGCCTGAATTCTTCGGCGCGAGTAACGTGTCGCCACAAAAATCACACTCCTTATAGCAGGTACTTTTTATGGCAAGAGCGAACGAGATTAAACGCGGAATGGTCGTTAACTATAACGACAAGTTATTGCTGGTAAAGGACATTGACGTCCAGAGCCCTAGCGCCCGCGGAGCCAGCACGCTGTACAAAATGCGTTTTTCTGATGTCCGCACGGGTTTGAAAGTGGAAGAGCGTTTTAAAGGCGACGACATTATCGATACCATCACGCTGACGCGCCGCACGGTTACTTTCTCCTATATTGACGGCGACGAATACGTCTTTATGGATGATGAGGACTACACTCCTTACCTCTTCAAAAAAGATCAAATAGAAGAAGAGCTGCTGTTTATCCCTGAAGGCGGGATGCCGGGAATTCAGGTATTGAGCTGGGACGGCCAAATCATCGCGCTGGAACTGCCACAAACGGTCGATCTGGAAATTGTTGAGACGGCACCGGGCATTAAAGGTGCCTCCGCCAGTTCACGCAACAAACCTGCGACCATGAGCACCGGTCTGGTTATTCCTGTTCCAGAATATCTGAGCGCAGGTGAAAAGATCCGCATTCATATTCCAGAACGTCGCTACATGGGTCGCGCAGACTAACAGTCTACATTGTGCTTTCCGCACAATACTTGTCGCCGGATGACCAATCCGGCACACGTCAACCCTCCCCCGCATTAGGAGCCTGCCATGCTAACGAAAGTCAATTTGATTACGGGATTTCTCGGTAGTGGAAAAACCACCACGATTCGTCATCTTCTATCGCAAAAGCCTGAGGACGAAGTTTGGGCGGTGCTGGTCAATGAATTCGGCGAAGTGGGCATTGACGGTGCGTTACTGGCGGACAGCGGTGCCGTCCTGAAAGAAATTCCCGGCGGCTGCATGTGCTGCGTGAACGGCTTGCCGATGCAGGTTGGCCTGAATATGCTGCTGCAACAGAAAAAGCCTCATCGGTTGCTCATCGAACCCACGGGGCTCGGCCATCCGAAACAAATTCTCTCCTTGCTAACGAGTGATATCTATCAGCCCTGGCTGACATTACAGGCTACGCTGTGTCTGCTGGATGCACGTCAGCTAAGAGAGACCCGTTACACGGAAAATGAGAACTTCCGCGATCAGCTTGCCGCCGCTGACATTATTATCGCCAACAAGCGCGATACTTATACCGCCGACGATCTCGCGGCCTTACAACAGTGGCAGCAGGCAAGCGGCAATGGTCGGCAAATTATCGAGGCTAGTCAGGGAAACGTTGACCGGCAGCAGCTCGACCAACTGCGCCCCCATTCATCGCAAGAACGTATACGCGAACTTCCAGATGGTGCACATCACCACGCGCATCAGCCCAAAAATGGCTTGGCCGCGCTGCAATTACTGGGTGGGCAACCCTGGCGCCGCTCTCTCAATCAGGGACAGGGTTACCACGCCTGCGGCTGGATATTCGCACCTGAAACCGCTTTTGATACCGCCGCGCTGCTGGACTGGGTCCGCCTTTCTCCCGTGAGTCGGGTTAAAGGGGTAATGCGTATAAAAGAAGGGACGCTCGTCGTGAACCGTCAGGGACACGATCTTCATATAGAAACCCGATCGGCAGCACCGATTGATAGCCGTATCGAAGTCATTAATGAAACACCAGCAGAATGGAATACGTTACAAGCCTCATTGTTAAAGGCTCGTTTAACTAACGTGGACTAAACTGGAGTTTTTTCATCTTTGTTTGGATGTTTTGCCTTATGTCATTTGCTCGTTTTTCTTCTATTTTAATGCTCAATGTATTGGGCATCGGCCTATTTTTATCCTGGTATCTACCGGAAAATCATGGTTTTTGGCTCACGCTCGACAGCCATATCTTTTTCTATTTCAACCGCCTCTTGGTTGATAGCCCGACGTTTTTACATCTGGTTGCTATTACGAATAACCGCGCGTTTGACGGCTGTGCGCTCGTTGCGATGGGGTTGCTGTACCTGTCGTTTTATCTAAAAGCTACGCCCACAGAACGTCGCCGTTTGTTGATCCTCGGTTTTGTCATGCTGTTAACTGCCGTCGTGCTGAATCAGGCAGGACATTTATTACCGGTGCAACACGCCAGCCCGACCCTCTATTTTAGTGATGTCAACCGCGTTTCAGATTTAACCGGTATTCCGACCAAAGATGCTTCATCTGACAGCTTCCCCGGCGACCATGGCATGATGCTGATGATCTTTGCTGCTTTTATGCTGCGCTATTTTACCCGTACCGCTTTCGCTATCGGTCTGGCCATCATGGTGATTTTCTCATTGCCTCGCATCATGATTGGTGCACATTGGTTTACCGATATTGCCGTCGGTTCGCTCTCCGTTGTTCTAGTCGGGCTAAGCTGGTGGCTATTAACACCAGCAAGCGATGCCGCTATTGCCCTGTTAAACCGACTATTACCTAAAAAATCGACAGTATAAATTCACATGATTTCAGATTTTTTACATCGACATTTTTTAGCTGAACACATCATTAAATCTTATAAATAAAATAGTTAAAACTGCTCGCAATCCTGCTGCTGTTACGGTAGTCTCGTTCAAGTTTGCTTTTTAGCGCACACTGAACTAGCGGCGGCAAGAGAAATAATGTGCATTCCGGCACACTTTCGCCGATGAGTGTTTGGCTAAGAAGAAACTCTGATTTAGTCTGAGTCTCGTTTTCGTTTGGCATTTATACCCCAATGAAATGGGGATACTACATAGCGATATTTATCGTTAAGGACAGCAAGGGAACATAACAACAATGGTCAAGTCTCAACCGATTCTGAGATATATCTGGCGGGCAGTGCCTGCCGTCGCGGTAGCAATGATGCTCTCCGCCTGTGGAAGTAATAGTGCATACAACAATAAAGCTCAAACTGATATGCATGCAGTTAATGATAAAGATGGTCTTTTACTGCAAGCCTCTCAGGATGAATTTGAAGCACTGGTTCGTAACGTGGACATCAAGTCTAAATTACTTAACCAATATGCCAGTTGGAAAGGTGTTCGTTACCGTTTAGGCGGTGATAGTCGCCGTGGCATTGACTGCTCAGCTTTCGTTCAGCGCACCTTCCGCGAACAGTTTGGTATGGATTTACCGCGTTCAACCTATGAACAGCAAGAGATGGGCCAGCAAATTCAGCGCAGCAAATTGCGCGTTGGGGATCTTGTTCTGTTCCGTGCAGGTTCAACCGGGCGCCACGTTGGCATTTATCTCGGCAACGATCAGTTCGTCCACGCGTCAACCAGCAGTGGTGTCATCATTTCTAAAATGACCGAAGACTACTGGAATAAGCGTTATCAGGAAGGACGCCGTGTCCTGAGTAAAGGAAAAACCAGCTAAACAATATCGCTCCCTTGCTGTGATATTGTTTTATTAGTAAAAGAACCTTGCTGTTAGCCAACGAAACCAGACAACATCAACGCCGCTTATCACCATAAGCGGCGTTTTTTATTTCACCATGATGACCCAGTTCCGAAATTCGCTCGACTCTATCTGGACTTGCCCCAGCAGGACTATCAAAATCTTAGGGTGATACCTGACCACACTGTCGGACGGATTGCGTCATGCAATGCCCTGTGCTTCTTCCAAGATCCAGTCCACAAACGCCTTGACCTCTTGCCGCTGCATGGCGCCCGGTTTCGTCACCACATAATAGGCGAACCGCGCGGGCCACGGCTTGTCGAGCACCTGCACCAAGCGCCCCGCAGCAATTTCATCTTCCGCATACTCTAACGGCACTAACGCGAGTCCCTGGCCAGCTTCCGCCGCACGGATCAACAGGAAGTCATCCTCAAACGCTGTTCCTCGCTCGGCGCGAGGGTCTTCTGCAACCCCATGCGCAGCAAGCCAAAGCGGCCAGTCTGCACGATCGCTATCGTGTAACAACGGGTAAGCCAGGCAATCTTCAGGTTCTTTGAGTGTAGCATCCGTAGTAACCAATCCAGGACAAGCCACCGGCACCAGTACAGGTGCCATCAGCCGGGTAACATCCAGACCAGGGTAGACACCCAACCCATGTCGCAGTGCGACATCGACACGATCTCGCCGCATGTCTACCACAGCCGAGGTCGCCTCGACCCGTACCTCGATGTGCGGATAGCGATGGTTGAATCGGCCCAAACGCGGCACTAGCCATGATGCTGCAAAAGTGGCAACCGTGCTGACTGTCAGGGTCTGGCGGGCCTTAATCTGATCTAAAGTCTGCACTGCCTTTTCGATTTGCTCAAAAGCCTGAAGCAGCGAGGGATGAACATCAGCCCCCGCCTCAGTGAGCCGCAGCCCCTGCCGCTCTCGTGTGAAAAGCACCACCCCTACCCGCTCTTCCAGCACCCGAATCTGTTGGCTAACTGCGCCAGACGTTACGTTCAGTGCTTCAGCCGCAGCCTTGATGCTACCTCGCTGCCCAACCTCAACAAAGGTGCGCAACGCCAACAGTGGGAGCGATATTGTCATCAGATTTAGTTTTCCTAAATTTCAAGAGAAGAAATGATCGTTTCCGATAACGGAGATTAGCGCCCATCATACCGCCTGTTTAGAAGCAATAGATAGGTTTAGATAAAGTATATTAACTTGGGGGCTTATATGAACAATCCACGCTGGCGACTTTGCCTGATTCTGCTTTGCACGACGCAGTTCGTCGCCTTACTCGACTTCTCCATCACCATGATTCCCTTGCCGCAGATTCAGGACAGCCTAGGCTTCACGCCGGGCGCCTTGCAGTGGGTCATTAATGCCTATGGTGTAGCCATTGCAGGGTTCCTACTGCTGGGTGGGCGTGCCGCCGATATGTTTGGCCGTCGGCGCATGTTCCTGATTGGGCTGGCAATCTTTACTGTCGGTTCTTTGCTTGGCGGTTTCTCACAGAGCCCTATGATGCTGATCGCCACCCGCGCCTTACAGGGATTTGGCGCTGCATTGTTTTCACCCTCTGCATTTTCATTACTTCTGGCCGTGTTTCCCGAACAGAAGCAGCGTAACCGTGCGCTTGGGGCCTGGACAGCTGTAGCGGCCAGTGGGTTTGTCGCGGGTCTGATTCTGGGCGGCATCATTACCGACCTGATGGGCTGGCGCTGGGTGTTGTGGATCAACGTCCCTGTCGGCCTGTTGGTCATCGCCTTGGCTGGTGCCTTACCGCATGGTAAGCCCGAGACCAAGACAGTTGCCCGACAATTGGACATTGGGGGTGCGCTGTTGGTCGCCGCAGGTGCCGCAACATTGGTCTATGCCTTTGCCAATAGCGAGCATGTCGGTCTGTCTTCTCCTATCACATTCGGGCTAATCGGTCTGGCTTTGGGATTGCTGGCGCTGTTCATCTGGGTGGAAAGTAAGGTTGAAGCTCCGTTGATGCCTCTCTCTATCTTCTGGCGGCGTATGACGGGAGGGGCCAATCTGGTGTCATTGCTGGCGAATACCGCTCTAGGCCCGACCTTCGTGGTCATTGCGCTCTACATGCAGGAAATCCTAGGCTTCACCGCCACGCAGACAGGGCTGGGGCTGCTCCCGATGGCAACGGCCTTCACGCTGGCCAGTGCCTGGGGTGGCCCAGCACTGATCGCCAAGATGGACACCAAACCCGTCATTCTGGGCGGCCTGACGTTGTTCATCGGCGGGCTAGCTTTGCTGGGCGCATCACTGACGTCTGATGCCTCATGGAGCACATCCATCCTGCCCGGCACCCTGTTGGCAGGCATCGGTTACGGCATCGCATTCCCCGCTTGGACGGTGGCCGGTATCGAAGGGATTGATGCCGTCGATCACGGTGTAGCTGGCGGCATGCTCACGACAACACAAGAGGTCGGTTCCGCCATCGGCTTGGCAGTTGGCGTCGCCGTCAGCATCGCGGTGCTCGCTAATGGGGGCAGCGCTGCGCAAGGCTTCAGCTATGCCGTCTTAGTGTCTGCTAGCTTGGTAGTGGTCGGTTTAGCCTGCGCGGCGCTTGTCCTGCCGAGTAAGACGGCCGTTGTGGAGGTTGCACGATGATTCAGCTTTACACCGACAGTTCGCCCAACGGCTTCAAGATCACCATTGCTCTGGAAGAACTAGGCTTACCGTACACCTTGCACCACATCCACATCGACAATGGGGAACACCGGAAATCCGAGTTCCTGCGTCTCAATCCGCACGGGCGTATTCCTGTGATCAAAGACGACGAAACAGGCATTACCTTGTTCGAGTCCGCAGCCATCCTGCTGTATCTGGCCGAAAAAACCGGGCAGCTACTTCCGGCAGAGCCCAAGAAACGCTGGGAGGCCATCCAATGGCTGGTATTTCACGCGGCAAGCGTTGGGCCGATCCTGGGTCAGAGGGTGCATTTTGAGCTGTTCGCCCAAGATAGGCAGCCCGCCAACATCGCACGCTATCGTCACCTGACCCATGACGCGTTTGCCACATTAGATGCCCGACTGGTCGAACACCCTTATCTGGCTGGCGATGACTATTCCATCGCAGATATCGCCCACTTCGGTTGGACGCACATTGCGCGAGTCATCGATTTTGACTTCAGTGCATATCGGCACCTGACTGACTGGCATGAGCGTGTGGCGGCAAGACCCGCCGTGCGCAAGGGCATCACGCTCCCCGCCCCCGCAACGGGCGCATGAATCAGAGACTACGCAAGGATATACTAATCATGACAGCTATCCAGGTTTCAGGCGGTGCTTCTTTTGCCGCATTTTCCACACATCTGGGTTATCGGCGGATGTTCGCTCCTGACCGATTGACCATCGGAATCTTCTTGCCGCTACGCTTCTACAAAGGTGACATGCGTGTGTTGGCTGGGCAAGCGGACCTGGTGACGGACATCGACCGTCGCGGCTTCGCCGCCGTATGGGTGCGCGATGTGCCGCTGTTTGACCCGTCATTCGGCGATGCAGGACAGGTATTCGATCCTTTCACCTATCTGGCTTTCCTTGCAGCAAAAACGCAGAGGATTGCGCTGGCAACAGGCAGCGCAGTCTTTTCCCTACGTCATCCGATCGACCTAGCCAAGGCATCTACGACCATCGACCAGCTATCGGGTGGCAGATTGGTGATGGGCATCGCCTCCGGTGACCGAGCCAGCGAGTTTCCCGCGTATGGACTAGAACATAGTGAGCGCGGCGAACGATTTTCGCAGACAGTGGCGTACTTTCGCCAGTTGATGCAAGCGGCCACCCCGTCTATTGATTCTCCTCTGGGCCGAATCGACGGTGCAGAGTTCTTACCCAAGCCCACCACTGGCGCAATTCCGCTAATCGTTACCAGTTCGTCCGGCCAGTCCCTAGCATGGATCGCCGATCATGCAGATGGCTGGCTGACCTATCCCGAAGCTACACACAACCGTCAGGGGCCACAACGCCTGGCAGAAAAGATCCGAGCCTGGCGCAACCTGATTCCCGATGGTGGATTCCGGCCGCACATGACCAACGAATGGCTAGACTTGGTAGACGACCCCGATCACCCGCGCACCCCATTGCGTGGTGGCTATGTTTTGCGCACGGGACGTAAAGGTCTCATCGCTTTGCTGGAGGAATGGCAACAAGCAGGTGTCAACCATGCTGCGCTGGGTATTCAGTTCTCGGAGCGGCCAGCCGCGGAGGTCATTCAAGAGTTGGCTGAGGACGTACTACCACATTTCCCATCGCACGAGGCGTCGCCAGTGCTCGCAACTCCGTGGTGATAGCCTGAATGAGGGGGTCTTTGCGCCCCCATTAAACTGGCATTTGTAGACGAACCCTTCCGATTTAAAGCCCCCAAATACCGCAGCTTCCCCCTCTTCTGCGGCATACTGCGCAAAATATGACTGACTCAACAACCTGAAACATTAGCAGGCCGTGATTAAGGTAGGATTATCACCTGATTTCATGATAAAAAGAAAACACGTAACTTCCCGATGGGAATGTTAATTATTTCAAGAACTTTATGCCGCGAAAATCGGCATTGTTGACGTTACGATATGGTGTGTCCACATCAGACGATGCCTAGCCAGATAACGTCCACTCGCAGGAGATTACCGTCAGATGTTAAAGCGCGTTATCGCTGCCGTATTGCTTTGCACGGCCCATCTTGGTGCGTATGCCGAGACGACTGAAAACAGCACCAGCTTTGCACTTTTGGGGGATCCCAAATATGCCGAGAACTTCAGCCATTTTGATTACGTCAATCCTGATGCTCCCAAAGGCGGTAGCATCACCCTCAGCTCATTGGGTACCTTTGACAATTTCAACCGTTACGCGCTACGTGGCGTGGCAGCGGCACGAACTAACCGCCTCTACGATTCGCTCTTTGTCTCCTCTGATGACGAACCCGGCAGCTATTATCCGCTGGTCGCCCTGACGACACGTCATTCGGCGGATTTCCGCTGGATTGAGATCGAGATAAATCCCAAAGCCCGCTTTCATGACGGTTCACCCATCACCGCTGCTGACGTCGCGTTTACCTACAACATGTTTATGACGCAGGGCGTGCCACAGTTTCGCCTCTATTTTAAAGATGTCACCGCCAAGGCCGTTGCACCGCTGACCGTACGCTTCGATTTTCCCGTATCCGACAAAAACCGCATGTTCAGTCTGATGACATTGCCTATCATGCCAGAGAAATTCTGGAAGAATCATAAACTCAGCGATCCGCTATCGTATCCACCTCCGGCCAGTGGGCCTTACCGCATCACCGCCTATCGTACCGGACAATATGTCACCTACTCTCGCGTGAAAGACTATTGGGGTGCCGACTTGCCAGTAAATAAAGGCCAGTACAATTTCGATAAAATCCGCTACGACTACTATCTCGACGACAGCGTTGCACTGGAAGCCTTTAAAGCTGGCGCTTTCGATCTGCGTGAAGAAGGCTCGCCAAAGCATTGGGCGACGCAATATCAGGGCGGCAACTTTGCGCGCGGCTACATCATCAAACAGGATCAGGTCAACCAATCCGCTCAGGATACGCGCTGGCTGGCATTCAATATCCAGCGACCGCTGTTTCAGGATCGCCGAGTTCGTCAGGCGTTAGCACTGGCATTTGACTTCAACTGGATGAACAAGGCGCTGTATTACAACGCCTATCAACGTACCGACAGCTATTTCCAGAATACAGAGTATGCTGCTAAAGGCGAACCCAGTGCAGAGGAACTGGCATGGTTGACGCCGCTGAAGGACAAGGTGCCAGCCGAGGTTTTTGGCCCCAGTTATCAACCGCCCTCCTCCGACGGAAGCGGCTATGATCGGCAAAACTGGCTGAAGGCACTCAAGCTGCTAGAAGAGGCTGGCTGGGAATTGAAAGATCAAAAGTTGGTCAATAGCAAAACCGGACAGCCGTTTACCTTTGAACTGCTATTGCCCAGCGCTGGCAACTCGCAGTATGTCCTGCCCTTTCAGCAGAGCCTGAAAAAGCTGGGCATCACCATGAACGTACGTAACATCGACAGCACGCAGTTTAACAACCGTATCCGTAAGCGGGATTTCGATATGACGGCCACGGTTTACAGCGCATTCCTTTACCCCAGTGATGACCTGCAAATCCGCTGGAGCTCGCAGTATATCGATTCGACCTACAACAGACCGGGCGTCAGCGATCCCGCGATTGATTCTCTCATCGAGGAAATCGTTAAGCATCAAGGGCAGAAAGTCCCCCTGCTGTCATTAGGCCGCGCGCTGGACAGGGTCTTGACCTGGAATCAGCTCATGATCCCGATGTGGTATTTCAATCATGACCGTTTCGCCTATTGGAACAAGTTTGCCATGCCTGCTGTACGCCCGGCCTATTCGCTTGGCTTTGATGGCTGGTGGTTTGACACCAAACAGGCGGCTACGCTGCCCGCAGAGCGACGTTAAGGAATAAAAATGGGAACGTATCTGTTACGCCGCCTCTTGCTGGTCATTCCAACCCTGTGGGCGATCATCACAATTAATTTCTTCATTGTGCAAATTGCCCCCGGCGGCCCGGTAGATCAAGCCATCGCGGCAATTGAAATGGGACACGGCAGTGGTTACACCGCCAGTAGCGGAATGGATGCCGGAATGGCACGAACAGGCACCAGCGGCGCACCGAATATCGAGAACGCTTACCGAGGTTCGCGCGGGCTTGACCCAGAAGTCATCGAGGAAATCACCAAGCGCTATGGCTTCGATAAGCCGATCCATGAACGTTATTTTACCCTGCTGTGGGATTACGTGCGTTTTGACTTCGGCGACAGCCTGTTCCGGGGTTCTTCGGTGATGCAACTCATTAAAGAGAGTATGCCGGTTTCTATCACGCTGGGGCTGTGGAGTACGCTGATTGTTTACCTGATTTCCATTCCGCTTGGCATCAAAAAAGCCGTGAAGAACGGCACACCGTTCGACACCTGGAGCAGCACGTTAATCATTATCGGCTATGCCATTCCCGCGTTTTTGTTTGCGATCATTTTGATTGTACTGTTCGCAGGCGGCAGTTATCTGGACTGGTTCCCGCTTCGAGGGCTGGTTTCCAGCAATTTTGACACCCTACCGTGGTACAGCAAGATTACCGATTACTTGTGGCATATCGCCCTACCGGTTCTGGCTTCCGTCATTGGCGGTTTCGCCACCTTAACCATGCTCACCAAGAACTCCTTTATGGATGAGATTCGCAAGCAGTACGTGGTTACCGCGCGCGCTAAAGGGCTGGATGAAAAGAGCATTCTCTACCGCCACGTGTTCCGTAATGCCATGCTGCTAGTCATTGCAGGTTTCCCCGCCACGTTTATCAGTATGTTTTTCACCGGTTCGCTGCTGATTGAGGTGATGTTCTCGCTCAACGGGCTCGGCTTGTTGGGCTATGACGCCACGCTGCAACGTGACTATCCTGTCATGTTCGGCACGCTGTACATTTTCACGCTGATCGGCTTATTGCTGAATATCGTCAGCGACATAACCTATACGCTGGTGGATCCGCGGATCGATTTTGAGGGACGCCAATGAGCCGCTTAAGCCCGATTAATCAGGCGCGCTGGGCGCGTTTTAAAAGTAATCGTCGCGGTTACTGGTCGCTGTGGATTTTCATGGTGCTGTTTATCGTCAGCCTATTTTCCGAACTGATCGCCAATGACAAACCGCTGCTGGTGAAGTATGACGGCCAGTTCTATACGCCGGTGCTTGTTGACCACAGCGAGCGGACGTTCGGCGGACAGTTGGATACCACCGCTGACTTCCGCGATCCTTATATCGCCAAGCATATCAGCAGCCACGGCTGGGCTATTTGGCCGCTGATTCACTACAGCTACGACACCATAAACTACGCCACGACAGCGTCCTTCCCCTCTGCACCAGACGGGCAGAACTGGCTGGGCACGGACAGTCAGGGGAAAGACGTGGTCGCCCAGGTAATGTACGGCTTCCGTATCTCACTGCTATTCGGTCTGGCGCTCACGATCCTGTCCAGCGTGATTGGTATCGTCGTCGGGGCGACGCAGGGCTATTACGGCGGACGTTTCGACCTATGGGGGCAACGTTTTATCGAAGTCTGGTCCGGCATGCCGACGCTATTTCTGATTATCTTGCTGTCCAGCGTGATTCAGCCGGATTTTTGGTGGTTATTAGGCATTACCGTGCTTTTCGGCTGGATGAGTCTGGTTGGCGTGGTACGGGCGGAATTTCTGCGTACCCGAAATTTTGACTATATTCGTGCGGCGCAGGCGATGGGCGTCAGCGACCGTGCCATTATGTTCCGCTGCATGCTGCCAAACGCGATGGTCGCTACGCTGACCTATCTGCCCTTTATTCTTTGCGGCTCGATTACCACGCTGACATCGCTGGATTTTCTCGGCTTTGGTCTGCCGATGGGCTCGCCATCACTAGGCACCTTATTGTTGGAAGGGAAAAATAACCTTCAGGCACCGTGGCTGGGCATTACCGTATTTATGGTGCTTTCCATCGTGCTTTCCTTACTCATTTTTATCGGCGAAGCGGTGCGCGACGCCTTTGACCCCAGCAAGGCGCATTAATATGTCCAGTTCACCTTTATTGCAGATAGATAATCTCAGCATTGCCTTCCGCAAAGGCGGTCAGGAGCAGCGCGTTGTCGACCAGCTTTCACTGGCGGTAAACGCAGGTGAGACGCTGGCGCTGGTCGGTGAATCAGGTTCGGGGAAAAGCGTCACCGCGCTATCGGTGTTGCGCTTGCTCCCCTCCCCGCCCGTGGTTTATCCGCAAGGGGATATCCGCTTTGCGGGGCAATCGTTGCTGCACGCCGATGAAAAAACACTGCGTCAGATACGTGGCAATCGGATCGCGATGATCTTTCAGGAACCAATGGTGTCGCTTAACCCTTTGCAAAGCATCGAGAAACAGCTGATTGAGGTGCTTTCGCTCCATCGGGGCATGCTCACCGAGGCCGCCCGCAGCGAAGTCATCACCTGTCTGGATCGCGTGGGTATTCGGCAGGCTAAAAGTCGATTGAATGATTTCCCGCACCAGCTTTCCGGCGGGGAACGCCAGCGCGTCATGATTGCGATGGCGCTGCTGACACAGCCGGATTTGCTGATTGCCGACGAACCCACAACGGCGCTAGACGTGACCGTTCAGGCGCAAATATTAAAATTGCTGAACGAGCTGAAGCAGGAACTGGGGATGAGTTTACTGTTCATCACCCACAACCTGAATATTGTCCGTCAGTTGGCAGATAACGTGTCGGTTATGAAAGCGGGTCAGGCAGTGGAACACAATAGCTGCCAGCAGCTTTTCAGCGCACCGCAGCACCCCTACACGCGCCAGTTGCTGGATGCGGAGCCGTCGGGCGAGCCGCTTCCGGTAACGGATGACGGCGAACCTCTTTTGCGGGTGGAAAAACTGCACGTTTCGTTTCCCATCAAACGTGGCCTTTTGCGCCGTACCGTTGACGAAAAGCAGGTAGTGAGCAATATCAATTTCACCTTGCGACGTGGCGAAAGTCTGGGTCTGGTGGGGGAATCCGGCTCAGGAAAAAGCACGACTGGATTAGCGCTGCTGCGCCTAATTCAATCACGCGGCGATATCTGGTTTGACGGCCAGCCCTTGCAAGGACTAACCCGCAAGCAAATGCTGCCTTTCCGCCACCGGATTCAGGTTGTCTTTCAGGATCCAAATTCCGCGCTAAACCCGCGGCTGAATGTGGAGCAGATTATTGCGGAAGGATTGACCGTCCATCATAAGTTGAGCAAAGAGGTACGCGACCAGCGCGTGGTTGAGGCGATGCAGGAAGTCGGACTGGATCCCACAACCCGCTACCGCTATCCATCCGAGTTTTCCGGTGGTCAGCGTCAGCGTATCGCTATCGCTCGCGCCCTGATACTGCAACCCGAGCTGCTGATCCTCGATGAACCCACGTCATCGCTGGACAGAACGGTTCAGGCGCAAATTCTGGCGCTGCTGAAATCATTACAGGAAAAGCACAAAATCGCCTACCTGTTTATCAGCCATGACTTACAGGTTATCCGTTCTCTGTGCCACCAGGTTATTGTGTTGCGACAAGGCGAAGTGGTCGAACAGGGAGAATGCAAACAGGTATTCGCGCACCCTGCCAAACATTACACGCAGGAACTGCTACAGTTTTCATCCTACACGGTGGAAACGCAGTCGGAATAAAATGCGGGGATACCGCAGCGCCAATCTGCTGACGCTGCGATTTAAAAGGGATATTGTGCCGATACGGACTCAGCGATAGCGACACCGACATTCTTAAGACGGCACATTGCTGTGCTTTCATCATTGCGATGTAAAAACAGACACGGCTCGCCTTCCCATTCCAGAACGGCGCATTCAACCTGTATTTCAGACAGGGATTGATTCAGCTGGCGCATGATGTTCCATGCAATATCGCCATCGTGGCTCAATAGTTTGAGACCAATCAGGTTGTTTTCTTCTTCTCTGCCGCTCAGCGGAATCGGTTCAACATTGATACCTGTAAAACCCGATAACCAGCGATAACTTTGCGGCAAACGATGAACTACCGAAAGTTGGAAACTGTCCACTACTGTTTTCCTCAGGTAATAATTCACAAAATAGTAACATATTTATCATAGTAGCGTGTTCACACCATTTCTTGCCACTTTTAGCGAACAAAAAAACAACAAACACACTTTTTTCATATCGTGATAGTGGCTAACAGATTTTATTGCAAGGACTATTAATGCCAAATCGATCACGAATCTTTCTTCTTTTCCGGCTATATGTAACCTTTTCCATTTAATATCTCAACCCTTTTTAGCCCGTCCGTTCACTTTTGGGTCAAATATTTTACATTAACAAAACAAAAAACCATGCCTGGGTATCGCCTTAAGAAGGACAATGAGGAATAAGAGAGCACAGACTCAGATGCAGGAACACCTTTCCTGCATCTGAGAAGAAGGGAAAATCAGGACGCGGGAGAACGGGTTGCGTACAGATACAGCATAAAGGCACCTATCGAACAGATTGCCATCGATAACACCATCGGCCAGGCGCTGTTGAATGAGGCCAGAGAAAGGATAACCCCCACAATCGCGCCCAGACCAAAGCGTAGTGTGCCAGCCAATGACGATGCCGTCCCTGCCATATGAGGAAAGTCATCAAGAATAACCGCCATCGCATTCGACGCCACCATCGCAATACAGCCGACAAACAGAGCCACGCCAAACACCAGCGGTAAGAAGCCGAGATCGAACAGGCAGACAATAACCAGCCATATCCCCATCACAAACTGAATGACCAGCCCCGTGCGGAACATCGCCATCGCACCCAACCGTCGTACATTACGGCTGTTAAACAGCGTCACCACAAACAGAAAGACGACGTTAAGGGCAAAATAGTAACCAAAATTCTGAGGAGAAACGCCATACAGGTTGATATACACAAACGGCCCGGCACTCAGGAAGGAAAACATGCCGCAAAACGAAAGCCCACTTGCCACCATATAACTGAACACCCGCTTGTGGCGGAACAAGATGGCAAAGTTCCCGATGGTGGTGCGCAAATGAAATTTCTGTCGCTTCGCAGGCGGTAAGGTTTCTTTGATAAAAAAGAAAATCAGCGCTGACGCCAGAAAAGCCGCACCAGAGATCGTCCAAAAAATGGAATGCCAGCTAAACCACAGCAGCAGCCAGCCACCGGCAATGGGCGCAATGAGCGGTGCGACGGTCATCACCAACACGACAAACGACATCATGCGAGAAAAATCATCCCGCGAGAACATATCGCGCATCAGGGCATTGATCACCACTGCAGCCGCCGCAGCGGAGACGCCGTGCAGAAAACGCATGTAGATCAGTTGTTCTACCGTTTGTGCCAGCGCACAGGCCACGCCTGCAAACGCAAAAACCAGCGTACCGCCGAGAATGAC
This sequence comes from Pectobacterium odoriferum, assembly GCF_009931295.1. Classification (NCBI taxonomy): domain Bacteria; kingdom Pseudomonadati; phylum Pseudomonadota; class Gammaproteobacteria; order Enterobacterales; family Pectobacteriaceae; genus Pectobacterium; species Pectobacterium odoriferum. The sequence goes on from NZ_CP034938.1 coordinate 2,988,677, forward strand.
AGGCTTGCGCCCCAGACTGTCCGCCATCGGCCCGTAAAACATCTGGCCAATCGCAAAACCCAGCACATAGGTGCTGAGCGTCATTTGGACATGACCGTCCCCCACGCCAAACTCGTTAGCAATGGTCGGCAACGCAGGTAAATACATATCGATAGCTAATGGCATTAGCATCGAAATCAGGCCGAGAATAAAAATCAGCCCGAAATGAGAAGAGCGGCGTAATTGCACTAATAACTCCAGATTAGAAAAAAGGTCATGCTATGCATGCATTATTTTACGCTGGCGATCTCCTCTGCACTTAACTCTCGGTATTCCCCCGGTTCCAGTTCGCTATCCAGACAGATGCCACCGATTCGTTCACGATGCAGCTCAACGACCCGATTCCCCACCGCAGCAAACATCCTTTTCACCTGATGATAGCGACCTTCGCTAATCGTCAGTCGAACGACATAATCCGTTATCTTCTCAAGCGTAGCAGGTTTGGTGAGGTTCTTCTCGTTATGCAATTGCACGCCCGCCGTAAATTGTGCGGCGGTGTCCTCGGCCAGCGGCTGTTCCAGCGTCACCAGATACGTTTTTTCACACTGGTGCTTAGGCGAGGTAATGCGATGCGACCATTGCCCGTCGTCAGTTAGCAGTACCAATCCGGTGGTATCGATATCCAGACGTCCCGCTGCATGCAGTTTGTACGCCACCGGGACATCCATGAAATACAGAATGGTGGGATGATCGGGATCGTCCGTTGAACAGACATAGCCCTGAGGCTTATTCAACATGAAATAGCGCGGGCCATTCTGTTGTTTCAGCGGTTCGCCATCAAACTCAACATTATGCTCAGGGGATAACTTGAACGCGCCGCTTTTTACCACTTCACCATCAACGGTAACACGCTGTGCATGGAGTTCACGCGCTACCAGTGAGCGGCTAATTTCCAATTGCTGGGATAAAAATTTGTCCAATCGCATTAAAACTCACTACCTGTCTCAAATAACTGCCAGTCTCAAATCGTGAGACCCTAAATTGTGAGATCGTAGTATAACGGGGCTTTGCCTGCTCGTCCTGCAATTCACCGTCCATAACTTGCTCTTTTTAGCCAACCTTCAGGCTGCACTCCCCTTGCTTATCTCTCGCGCCGGGTATTATCAACAGGCATAATAGGGGCAATTTTCTATCTTTTGAGGGCAATCGCATGTCATCTATTCACGGTCATGAAGTTTTGCAAATGATGCTCGCATCCAATGAGTCGTTTACCACCGAACAGCTGATTAGCACTATAGAAGCCCGCTTCGGCCGCGCAGCGCGTTTTCACACCTGTTCCGCCGAAAATATGACGGCCTCAATGCTGGTACAGTTTCTGTCTGAGCGCGGGAAATTCATCCCGCACGATGCAGGCTTTACCACCAGCGCCAGTAAAATCTGCCAGCACTAGTTATGTCGTTCACACAGTCTGCCTCGTTCACACTACGGCCTTACCAGCGTGAGGCAGTTTCCGCCACACTCGACTATTTTCGCCGTCACACCCAACCGGCCGTCATTGTTTTGCCTACCGGTGCGGGGAAAAGCCTGGTGATTGCCGAGCTGGCGCGGCTTGCTCGTGGTCGCGTACTGGTGCTCGCTCACGTCAAAGAACTGGTCGCACAGAACCATGCCAAATACTGTGCCTTGGATTTGGAAGCGGATATCTTCGCGGCGGGGCTACAGCAGCGAGAGAGTCAGGGAAAGGTGGTTTTTGGCAGCGTGCAGTCCGTTGCGCGTAATCTCGACCAGTTCGACAATGCCTTCTCCCTGCTGATCATTGATGAATGCCACCGCATTAGCGACGACGATAACAGCCAATATCAACAAATCATTCAGCACCTGCAAAAGACTAACCCACAGCTTCGGCTGCTCGGCTTAACCGCCACGCCCTATCGGCTTGGCAAAGGCTGGATATATCAGTATCACTATCACGGCATGATCCGTGGCGACGAACGCAGTTTGTTCCGCGACTGCATCTATGAGCTGCCGCTGCGTTATATGATCAAGCATGGCTTTCTGGTGCCGCCAGACAGACTGGATATGCCAGTGGTGCAATATGATTTCAGTAAGCTCGTCGCCCGCAGCAACGGGCTATTCAGCGAAGCCGACCTGAACCTCGAACTCAAACGTCAGCAGCGTATTACGCCGCACATCATCAGCCAGGTCATCGATTATGCGCAAACGCGGCGCGGCGTGATGATTTTTGCGTCCACCGTCGAACATGCCAAAGAAATTACGGCCTTGCTACCAAACGGTCAGGCTGCGCTGGTCAGCGCCGATACGCCAGCAGCGGAACGTGATGCGCTGATTGAGGCTTTTAAACAGCAGTCGCTGCGGTATCTGGTCAACGTGGCGGTGCTGACAACTGGTTTTGATGCCCCGCATGTCGATCTCATCGCCATCCTTCGCCCAACAGAATCCGTCAGCCTGTATCAGCAAATCGTCGGGCGCGGTTTACGTTTGTATCCGGAGAAAACGGACTGCCTGATACTGGATTACGCTGGTAATCCGCACGATCTCTATACGCCCGAGGTAGGCAACAGTAAACCGCATGCTGGTAGCCAACCGGTACAGGTCTTCTGCCCTGAATGTGGCTTTGCCAATCTATTCTGGGGAAAAACCACCCAAGATGGCGACATCATCGAACACTATGGCCGCCGCTGTCAGGGTTGGGAAATGGCGGAAAGCGGCCAACGCAAGCAGTGTAATTTCCGGTTTCGGTTTAAAGTGTGTCCACACTGCGGTGCGGAAAATGATATTGCCGCACGGCGCTGCCACCAGTGTGACGAGGTATTGGTTGATCCTGACGATATGCTAAAAGCGGCGCTGAAACTGAAAGATGCGCTAGTTCTGCGCTGTAGCGGCATGAGTTTCGAGCAGGGGCAGGATGCGAAAGGAGAATGGCTGAAGATTACCTACCACGATGAGGAAGGTGCCGAAGTTAGCGAACGTTTTCGTCTGCACACTACCGCTCAGCGCCACGTCTTCCTGCAACAATTTTTGCGTGTTCACCAACGTGCACCGGGAACCCCGTTTAACTGGCACAATGCCGCTGACGTCATCGCACAGCAACCTTTATTACGCGCGCCTGATTTTGTCGTCGCCCGCAAACACGGAAAATTCTGGCAAATACGCGAAAAGCTCTTTGATTATCAGGGGCGCTTCCGCCGCGCCAACGAGCTCCGCGGCTAAGTAATTTTGGGATTCATTTGCCCGCAGAGCCATATTCCGCTAGAATTCAGCCCGCTTTTGTTCGCAAAAGCTGAATAACCCAACCTGCTGCTGGGTCGCCTGTAGCAGGATTACTTTATATAAGTAGAGAAGAAAATGATTACTATCAAAGCAGAAGCACGTCAAGGTCAGGGTAAGGGTGCGAGCCGCCGCCTGCGTTCAGCTGGTAAATTCCCAGCCATCGTTTACGGTGGTTCAGAAGCACCAGTATCTATCGAACTGGATCACGATTCAGTAAAAAACCAAGAAGTGAAAGATGGCTTCTATGGTGAAACAGTGATCCTGTCTATCGATGGCAAAGAAGTTCAAGTTAAAGTTCAGGCTGTACAACGTCACGTTTACAAGCCAAAACTGACTCACATCGACTTCGTTCGCGTTTAGTTTGCGCTGAAGTTGTTTTCCGGGACGCCGGAAAAGAAGAACGCCGCTTATGCGGCGTTTTTTTTATAAAAATTTATTCATTCACAAAGGAATGTGAACATGTCTCGTGATATCTCACAGCGACTTATCGCTATCGATGCCCTGCGCGGTCTGGTTATGGTACTTATGCTACTGGATCATGTGCGGGAAACCTTTTATCTGCACCTGCAACTCGCCGATCCGATTGATGTAACCAGTACCGACCCCATCCTCTTCATCAACCGTACGCTGGCGCACCTGTGTGCCCCCGTGTTTGTGTTTTTAACTGGGCTCTCCGCAGCGCTTTACTATCAGAAAGTGCAAGATCGCCGACAAACCGCCCTCTTTCTATTTCAGCGCGGCTTAATTCTTATCCTTCTTGAGCTCACGCTAATCAACTTCGCGTGGACGTTCCAATTCCCGCCACAGGTTATCTATTTACAAGTAATCTGGGCAATCGGCATGAGCATGCTGGCCCTCAGTGCGCTGTTCTGGCTCCCTGCCGGGCTGGTTTTGATACTGGGCATCGTTATCGTGGGCGGACATAACCTACTGGACCCTCTGCAGGCTTCCGCAGGCTCCATCTGGTCCATTCCCTGGGCGATTCTGCACGATCGCGGTTGGATAGACATCGGCGACACATTCCGTATGCGTACTTCATATCCGGTACTTCCCTGGATTGGTGTCATTTCACTTGGCTATGCGGCTGGCGCACTATATCGAAAAGAGGTCTTTCCGCTTCAGCGTCAGAAAGCCCTGCTCGCTCTGTCTGGGATCACGCTAGCGCTGTTCTTCGTTCTGCGTAGCATCAATCGGTATGGCGAAAAGCCCTGGCAACAGGGTGATGTCATCACACAAACGCTCATGAGCTATTTCAACATCATGAAATACCCGCCATCACTGCTGTTCCTCTGTCTGACGCTGAGCATCGGGCTTTGCCTGCTTGCCATATTCGAGCGTCGGCAACAAAAGCGCTGGTTGGTGATGCTAGCGAGCTTCGGTGCCGCACCGATGTTTTTCTACCTACTGCATCTGTATGTTTTAAAAGGGATGTATTTAACCGCTGTCGCGATGTGGGGGAAAAATCAGGGGGAGTGGTTCGGCTTTTCCGCCGTCTGGCAATTGTGGGTGTGTACTCTGGTGCTGATGGTCGTGTTATTTTCGCCCGTTCGCGCGTTTGCCCGCCTAAAAGCCCGCCGCAGAGACATCCGCTGGCTTAAATACTTCTAATCACTATCGTTTCAAACCGTTATCAGCCACTGCCCTTTTCCTGAAGTAAGAAAAAGGGCAGCATCTTCTGGCGCCGACTACTTACCGCTGCTCGTCCGACGCTGTAACTGATCGCGCAGATTCGGCGGCGTGCCTTTAATCGTCAACGTATCCGTCGCCGGATCCCAGAAAATTCGCTCACCGAGCAATAGCGCATCAAAATTCAGGCTGATGCCGCCGCCGCTGCCAGCAAATTTGGTCAGTTGGCGCAGCGTCCCACGATCGGCAGGGAAACTGTCTTCCAGCTCATAGCCCTGATCGGCTGAAAACTGCTGAAAGGTTTTCTCTCCGAGCGGTGGCAGCTCCTGCGACAGCGATGCCAGCTCGATTTCCTCACCGGACTGCAACTGCTCATTGCAGTAGCTATACACCTGCTGACGATAATTTTGGCGTTCGTTTTTATCTAACTGCGCTTCGTCACAATACTCATCGACCGCTTTCAGCAAGCCACGGTTTTGTGCTTTGGTGTCCAGCCCTTCTGACGCGGCCAGAAAATCCATGAAGAAGTCAGATACCTTGCGCCCGACGCGGCCTTTGAGGAACGTCAGATAGCGAGTGGATTCTGGATTAACTTCCCATTCCGTCAAATCGATACGCGCAACGATATCGGCATGATTGATATCCAGATAGTGCGTGGTGCTGATATCCAGCTGTTCATTAACTCGCATGCTGTTGCAGCTATTGAGCACCGATATCAGCAAATACTCGACCGCCAGATAACGATACTGGCAGAACAACACGATACCGCCTTCAGCAAACGGGTACTTCGCCAGCTCGTCACGCAAGCGTCCGGTCGCGGCGCGTGAGAAACTTAGAAAATCCTCATCCCCTTTGCGACAAGCTCGCAGCGCATCCGCCAGCTCGCTTTGCTCATTAAACAGCCCATAGGCCTTACTTTTGGCGCTGTAGACGCGATGCAGTTCAGCCATCATCTCTTCTACTGCCGCATTGGTTGGCAATAGGGAATCACGTAACACCATTTCCAGCGTTTGTTCGTCACGTTTAATTAGCTGATGCAGGGCAATCTGGGCGATATCCAGACTCATGATAAACTCTCCTTTTGGCAAGGCGCGTATTCAAACACTGATACGAACGACCCGCAACACATTAAAGCTGGCCCTTTACATCTGTACGCGCACTAAGCGTCTACACTACTTATTGATAAAAGTACGCCAGTGATAAAAGTACGTTAATGATAAAAGTGCAGAAAAGCATAAGCCTATACGGTAAGATAAGCGACTTTACCAGCTTGAGATACGCCATTTTATGCCACAATCATCCCGTTATAGTGACGAACACGTTGAACAACTGCTTTCTGAGATGGTCAATGTTCTGGAAAAGCACCACGCCCCAACCGATCTTGCTTTGATGGTGCTCGGTAACATGGTGACGAACCTGATTAACACCAGCATCGCACCTGCACAACGTCAGGTTCTGGCGCGTTCTTTCGCTGAAGCCTTACAGGCTTCGATTAAAAAAGCCGATAAAGCTCACTAAGTTTTGACCAACGTATGGTAACCAACCGTCAGCGATACCGCGAAAAAGTCTCCCAGATGATCAGTTGGGGACACTGGTTCGCCTTATTCAACATTTTGCTCACTTTGGGGCTGGGTAGCCGCTACCTGTTTGTTGCCGATTGGCCGACCTCCCTGTTCGGTCGACTTTACGCGCTGGTTAGCTGGCTTGGTCATTTTAGCTTTATCGTCTTTGCCGCCTATCTGCTGGTCATCTTCCCGCTCACGTTTATTGTGATGTCACAGCGCTTGCTACGGTTCCTGTCTGCGGCACTGGCAACGGCCGGGCTGACGATACTGTTAGTGGATGTTGAGGTCTTTACACGCTTTCACTTGCACCTCAACAGCACCGTTTGGGAACTCGTCGTCAATCCGGGACAGGGTGAAATTGCCCGCGACTGGCAGTGGATGTTTATCGGCATTCCGTTGATTTTCATGGCAGAAATGCTGTTCGGCACCTGGTGCTGGCAAAAACTCCGCAGCCTGAACCGCCGCCACTTTGGCAAACCGTTAGCGGGCGTTTTCATCTCGGCATTCTTCGCGTCACATCTGATGTACATCTGGGCCGATGCGAATTTTTATCGCCCGATTACCATGCAGCGCGCCAACCTGCCGCTGTCTTATCCGATGACGGCGCGTCGTTTTCTGGAAAAACACGGTCTGCTGGATGCACAGGAATATCAGCGTCGGCTGACGCAACAAGGCAACCCTGAAGCCATGACAGTGGAGTATCCGCTCAATAACATCACCTTCCGCGATAGCGGCAGCGGCTACAACCTGCTGATGGTGATGATCGACGATACGCAACCAGACGCCATTCAAAATCGGATGCCGAACCTGTCGCGTTTCGCCGCAGAAAACGTGCGCTTCAGTGACCATTACGATTCAGGATCTCAGCCAGACGCCGCCTTGTTTAACCTGTTTTACGGCCTCTCGACGACCTATATGGATGGCATCCTGAGTGCGCGTAAACCTTCTGCCTTGATCACCGCGTTAAGCCAACAGGGCTATCAGTTTGGGCTATTTTCGGCGAACGGCTTCAATAGTCCGCTTTATCGTCAGGCGCTGCTTTCTGATTTCTCCTTACCTGCACCGCAGCAGCAAGGCGGCGATGCCATCATTACGCAATGGCAGGAATGGCTCAGCCGCGATAATAACCCGGCACCTTGGTTCTCTTACGTTGAACTGAGCAGCGCACCGAAAACCGCAGATGGCAAAGGTGCTGAGCCTAACGGCCGCATGAATATTCAGGACGTTGACCGCCAGATTGGGCAAATCATTCATACCCTGCAGGAAAAAAACATTCTGAATAACACAGTCGTCATCGTAACAACTGCACAAAACCAGAATGCGAATGCCAGCAACGCGGCACGTTTTGCCCGTACACTGTGGCAAACGCCGCTCATTGTTCACTGGCCGAACACACCTGCACAAACCATTACCAAAATGACGGACAACAAAGACGTCATGACTACGCTAATGCAGCGCCTGCTCCACGTTAAAAACAGCACGGATGATTATTCACAGGGCGAAGACCTGTTCTCTGCCCAACGACGCTACCCGTGGTTGATTAACGGCAACGGCGGCACGCTGCTCATCACGACGCCGGATCAGCTCATCATATTGGAAAGCAACGGCAACTACCGGGCTTACGACATGGCAGGAAATCGGCTGAATGATGAAAAACCGCAGCTTGCCCTACTCTTGCAGGTACTAACGAACGAAAGGCGCTTTATTGCCAACTAACTGCCTAAATCTAAAGCAGTCGTTCCATCAGGCTATTGCAATAAGGTCAGGAAAAGGTAGTATAAATGCCCATAGCATCGGCACGTAGCGCAGCCTGGTAGCGCACCGTCATGGGGTGTCGGGGGTCGGAGGTTCAAATCCTCTCGTGCCGACCAAATTTCCCCCAACGTTTTGTCTACAGAAGTCCAGACAAGACTATAAATAACAGATCAAACAGTGGGTTGTATAAACCCGCTGTTTTTCTGTTGTCTACTGAATTCCATATTGATACATTGAAATCCACACTTTTTAGGCATAGATATAGGCATACGACGCAACATGTAGCCTCAATCCTATGCCTAAACAGCTTTGCGGATTTGATTGGAGAGCGATATGGCACGTCAGACAAAGCCCCTGAACAATACTGAGGTCAAAAGCGCCAAGGCAACTGACCGTGCTATCATCCTCTACGATGGAGACGGTTTAGAATTACAGGTCACTCCGAGCGGTTCAAAACTCTGGCGTTTTCGCTACTACAAACCCTTCACTCGCAAACGTGCAATGATTAGCCTTGGCGCTTACCCTTCGGTATCTCTTGCCGAAGCGCGTAAGCTTCGTGAAGATGCACGCCTTCTTCTTGGCAAAGACGTTGATCCGCAGGAGCACAAGCAAGCAGAGCAATCACGGCAAAAAAATGCCACAGAGAACACATTTGAAAAAGTTGCTGCCGAATGGTTTAAAACTAAAGAATCAGCAGGTTTGGCAACACATACGTTGAACGATATCTGGCGATCCATGAGCAAGTATGTATTCCCACACATTGGCTCTATGCCGATTGCTAACATCACGGCTCAACGATTTATTGGAGCGTTAGAACCCACTCATGCCGCAGGCAGACTTGAAACTGTTAAACGTCTGAGTCAGCGTATCAATGAAATCATGGATTATGCCCTCAACTCTGGTCTGGTCTGGTCTCAGTAAATCCAGCCGCCCGAATCGGACGCACTTTTCATAAGCCGAAGGTGAAGCATCGCCCTGCCCTCTTGCCAGAGCAATTACCACTTCTGATGAAAACACTGTCATTTGCCAGCATTGGGAGACAAACCCGTTGTCTTATCGAATGGCAATTACTCACTATGACCAGACCAGCCGAAGCCGCCGAATCGCGCTGGGATGAAATCTATTTTGACGCAAAAGAATGGCGTATTCCTGCCGGTCGCATGAAGATGAAACGTGAGCACATTATCCCGCTCTCAGAGCAAGCGCTGGGGATTCTGAAAGTCATGAAGCCCATCAGTAAGCACAGGGATTATGTTTTCCCCGGATATCGTAACCCGCTTGAGCCAATGAACAGCCAGACCGCGAACATGGCACTCAAACGTATGGGCTTCAAAGATATGCTGGTAGCTCATGGAATGAGAGCCATTGCTTCGACCATCCTCAATGAAAAAGGATTTCCCCCTGATGTGATCGAAGCAGCGTTAGCGCATATCGATACTAATGAAGTCAGGAGAGCCTACAATCGAGCTCAATATCTGGAACAACGTAGGGAAATGATGGCTTGGTGGGGAGAGCATGTTGAGTCAGCTTCATATGGTAAAACAAGCATTATTTCTGTCGCTGGCTAAATTTGCCAACAGGAAGCAATAACCCCTGCCCTTTTAGCCCCTTCATGGTCGTTGGGGCTTTTCGGGCAACGCGCTTCACCATAGATGGGCTACATTTTGTAGGAAAGTAGCCCATATCGTGCAAAAAAAGCCGCATTTACAGAACAGATTTTATTTTTTCATTCACCCACACAGTCATATCATGCAGCAGCGTCATTGCTCCCTGTTTATCTTTCGATAGCCCCCAGAAACTGAGAGAAAGATTGGCTCCATTTTTTGAGGAAGAGACAGAGTAATCTTCATTACTTGCACTCGGTATGAAATCATTCCTGGCTATGCTCTTTTCTACTTCATCCTTGAGATAGGCTATATCGGGATATTGATTTTTATTAATTTCAGCATTGACATAGAATTCAATTCCATCCCCATCAGGACTATAAACCAAAGTCATATACGTTTTTTCGCCTCCCCACTCACTTGGATAAAAGTGCAATGCTTTATAATCCCCATCCCAATTATTCATACGATTGGTGATATTGCTGTCAGGAAATATTTTGGAAATGACACTTTTCCCTTCCTGAGAGATAGTATTTTCAAACACCTCCAAAAGCTGTTTAGCTTTTATAAGTTTTCCAAAATTTTCCGTGATAAAATCAGACTGTTCATTACTCAATAAATCACTCATTTCTTCCTCACTCAATGCAGACAGATGGGATAAAAATTCGTTGTAGAAAATCGTCCATTTACTTAATGGTTCATTAATCATATCCTGACCCAGAAGGGAAATTGCCATATCAGCCAACTCAGCATAGGTGATAACTTTCCAGTCATTATTTACTGAACTTTTATTCCATGAGGGCTTAAGTATGCACTTATATACATCTTGATTATTATCAATATGTTTTTTAAGTTGCTCCTCATATTTATCAAACGGATTGTTAATACCGGAGATGACTTTATTCTCTATGCCGATTATAAAATCGTCATGATATATTACGATATCGATTCTTTCTCCATCCTCACACCCAACTTCTCTGTCAGCAGTGAGTGACGAAAAATCCATATTCTCAGCATCTACTTTTAATAGTTTTAATAATGCCTTCAACAGCCACGGCGTTACTTTTTCATGACCTCCCATAAACAATGCCATTAAATCTGATGTAGGGTTTTCAAAATAACCACATCCACCTACATCAAAGAAGTTAGGCTCAGGGATTTCTTTAATCGTTATCTTGCTAAGTTGTTCCAGGAAATCATCTGGAAAAATATTTCCGCTCATAATCCCTCATATAATAATTCAATCATAAAAATAGTTTCTGTAACTCAGTCATTTTCTACGCTCAGTTACTGACCAGTGAATTCTTTGAGTCAGTGACATAGATGATACCGTCTTTCGTTAAAAATTCATTGAGTTATTCGCGACCTAAAGGTTATCTATATCTGAAAATCAACACATCCCCTCTGATAACCGCCTTTTACATTTTTTTTGAGACATGAGCATACCTTCAACCATGATGAACCAAGTAGCGGTTATCCTCACCAAATAAATAGCAGGCTATTAATGTAATAAGAATGTATTCCGCTCATTAGTTGATTACACTACAATCAACTGTGACAAATCATGTAATTCATGGATGGAATAACAATGACCGAAGCAGACTTAGATGAACTGGCTGACCGTATAGTGAAGATGCTAACCACTACGGATTTTTATGAAGGGATAGGCTCTGGCATATCAGAGATAGGTAAGAATTTTGGCTATCTGGCCTATGATTTTATTGATACGGATACACGGTATGCCAAATCACGAGAAATGGAAAGATTGATAAAAGCGATTCATCGAGGAATTGTATCAAGAGAAAAAATCATTGAGGCAATAAAAAGAATATTTAAGGTCTTTAACCGAGATGCCTCGGAGTCTAAAAAAGAGTCGATTTATAATAAGGCAGTAGGCTCCGTAGTCGGTAGTATGCTTGTTTCACAAGCAGTCTTTCAAATAGCAAAAAGAATCGGCAATGCCCCCAAAGTATCTACTGGCACGGTATATTATATTTTGTTGCTTGGTGGTATGGCGAAACGGTCAATATATCGATCAATGTATTTGAGGAGCCACAATCCTGAAGTATATTCAGAGTTGAGAAGAGATGATTTGGATTTTCTTTTCTTCCTGTTTGAAGAAAATGTTGAACCACTAACCGAAGCAATAAAGATGAGGAGAGTTTATGGTAATGGCATGTTTAATCAATTAATTGATAAAATAGAATACAGGATTAAGTGATATGACTACCTTTCTAAAAAAGGCATTTATTTTCATATTAAACAACATAACCATGTTTCTTTTCAGCATATGCTTCTTTTGGATTTGTTATATTCTATTTGTTGGATATGCCCCTTGGAGTGAAAAAACAGTCCATTTAATCATTGCCGTTTCTGTTTTCATTGGGTTAGGGAAATTATCTGACTGGTTTGATAAAAAATGAATGCAGGGTCACCCCTGCACTTGTTTAGTTCATGAACTTCGTCATTTCCCACAGTGCATAACCAGACGTCCCAGCCTTATGATGCGTCCATGTCACATCTTTATATCTGATAGAGATATGCTCCAATATCAGGCCAGCACCATCATCAATGATGTTAGGCATGACGAGGTTGATATCTGATATGAGTCCATCATTGATCTGAATCGAGAAAAATTTCTCTTGTTTGGCATGTTGCGTCGTGCGGTAAAAGTCGAGCAGCACTTTGACCTTCTCTTGCTCGTTCAATGCCATTGCCAGTTGTAGTAGCCCCCATTTAAACCGGACACTTCATCAATAAGACATAGGCATAGACCTATGTTTAAGGAGTGTCTTGTGCAAAGAATCGAAGTGATCACTGGCGAGCAGAAGCGACGCCGTTATACTGCCGAAGAAAAATCCCGTTTTGTTGCGCTGTCCATGCAACCCGGCTATTCCGTTTCTCTGGTTGCCCGGCAATATGGCATTACACCCAGTCTGCTTTTTAAATGGAAACGACTTATGAACGAAGGTGGCCAATCTGCGATCGCTGCTGGCGATGACGTTGTCAGTGTTGCTGAAGTTAAGGCACTGGAAAAAAAGGTAAAACAGCTTGAGCAGATGCTGGGACGTAAAACAATGGAAGCCGAAATCCTCCGCGATGCGCTGGAGATAGCGCAGTCAAAAAAGTTGATATCGCGCATGCCATTGCTGCCACCGGACGATATCCCCTAATCCGGATAACACAGGTACTGCAGGTATCACGCTCTAATCTTTATGAACGCCTGAGTGGGCAGCGACTGCCCCGTATGGCGCGTTACAGCAAAGAAGCGGATGAGGAATTATTGCCATCAATCAGACAGATATGCAGCCAGCGCTCGACAAATGGCTATCGCAGGGTCACCGCACATCTGAATCGCAGGTTAAAGGAAGACGGTCGCCGGGTAAATCCAAAGCGGATATACCGGATCATGAAACACCATAACCTGCTGCTGGCAAAATCGGGTCATGAGAAAAAACACCGCAACCATACCGGTAGTGTGATCACACTGAAACCGGATACCCGGTGGTGCTCTGACGGCTTTGAAATCCGCTGCTGGAACCGTGAAGTGGTACGAGTGGTGTTCAGCCTGGACTGCTGTGACCGAGAGGTTATCGGCTGGAGTGCCACCACAGGGGGTATCAGCAGTGTAATGGTACAGGATCTGCTGACAGAAAGTCTGGAGAAGCGGTTCGGTAACGCACTGATGGTCCCACATGCAGTAGAATGGCTGACTGATAACGGCAGTTGCTACATAGCCGATGCCACGCGTACGTTCGCCAGTTCACTGGGGTTCATCGTGTGTACCACCCCAGTACGTAGCCCGGAAAGCAACGGCATGGCAGAATCGTTCGTCAAGACGTTCAAGCGGGATTACGTCTACGTAAATGACCTGCCGGATGCAGTATCAGTGATGGAAAAAATGGCAGAATGGATGGAGGACTATAATAACCTGCATCCGCACAAGGGGCTGAATATGAAATCCCCACGCGAATATCGCGATGCCATGTTAGCTGCTAATTAGCCGTGTCCGTTTTAGTAGGGGCAACTCCACCAGTAACGGCGTTGACTTATCGATAGGTTTTACCAGGGTGATAGGGTTATGGACTGCATGACCGTCATTGCTCATCATATGGTTAAAAGCCAGGATCATGATTTCATCGGTATGCCCTGCCTGATATCGGTTACCGATAGATTCTAATGTGGAGCAACCCTCAGAAATCAATCCCTGTGATTTACCTTCGATAGTCATGTATGCATAATTAGCCATATAAATTTCCTTTTCAATGGTTTTGCATTCTGCATATTATCGCTAATGAACACTCAAAACCATTGATGCAATTATAATTATTAGGATGATATGGATATCAAAGAGCTCAGCGAATCGATTTGCTCATTCGTAAACTATGATGGGCGTTCTCCATTGACTGAGAACGAAATAACCCTAATATACGAGTTTAAGAAGCAGCTTCTTGGCAGTGAAGTTGAGCCTCGTGATGTGTTTGTTGAAATATATTTAAAGCACTACAGACATTAGGTATAGATTATAGTTGGATATGTTTTTAATTCTGTTCAATTATTAAATTATACTAAAATCATTTCTTATAAAAAAGGGCGAAAAATTGAGCAAAACAAAGTATGATTTAATTGATATAGCTAAAGCTGGAGCTAGCTTGGTTATTGATGGCACAAAATTCACCAAGTATGAAATCATTGATGTTGCGGAAGTTATTTTGAATGGGCACTCACTTGAAGTGCAAAACAGCAGTAGTAAAACCAAATACGAACTGATAGATATAGCGAAAGCAGCGAAAAAAGGGAGGGTGATTTTTAGCTAATGATATTTGGAGATTTAGAGCCTATTGGGATAGGCTCTAATATACTCAATTAATCGAATACTTATTTTCACATTCAAATCCACGAATCACTTCCTTCTGAATAATAACCATCATTAGTATGGTACTTTTTTTCCTCAAAAAATTTATCATCTTCTCTTTTATCGAAAATAACATCAGAAAAAAATGAGGATGTAGTCTGGACCGTCAACAAAAAAACAAAAGCTAAAAAAGTTCTTAAGAGAAGTTCGTGTGTCATTTTGATGCAAGTCACCTTTTTATTAACACCGTCTCGATTTCTCCGTACAGTAAAAAGATTCTCTTTTATTAATTTTTCCTTATGAAAACTTTTAATATCCCAAATTTTTGTCAAATCAATGACATCGACTCTATTTGAAGCAGATACTTTCAAGGTATCAAATGCCCAAAGTGCAGCTCTAAGTAGGTTAATCATTGCATAAAAAAATATAATAAATGATAAAAAATCAATCACTTTAGGATTTTTACCATTACTAATGATACCAGGGATTAATGAAACTAAAACAGGGGCAAGTGCTGTAATTGCTGTTAAATATATAGCAGCTTTGCTATCAGCACTTCCCCTTCTTTGATTTTCTAATTCATTAAGTTTTTTAGCTTCATCTAAAGCTAAATCACTATTTTCACTCCAATCAGTAGATTTTATCCTTAAAATATCTCTATTAAGATTTTCTCTGTCTTCTCTTTCCTCCTGCTCGGTCATTTTTTCTAAAATAGGCCAAAATAACTCCCTTATATCTTTACACTTCATGTTCACTAATCCTTATAAGTTCGTCGACAATCGCACTTGCGATAGGAAGACTTGTCTGATTCTCTATCCACGCCCACTGCCCATTAGGATTAATTTCCAGAAACCAAAATTTATCATTTTTGTCACAAATAAAATCTATTGCACCAAATCGAAGATTTAGTGATTCAACTAACTCTATACATTTCAATTTTATTGAAGAAGGTAATTCTATGGGGTCATGCTTTAAATCTATTCTTGAACCTTTTCGCCAATCCACCTCAGTTTCCTTGTGAGCTTGAGAAAGAATAGCCACAGGGAACACCTTACTTCCAACAACTGTCACTCTGACATCGTATTTTTTAATTATTTCAGTCTGAACAATTATAGGAACGAGAGATAATGCGGTAGAGTCTTGTTCACTTAATTCATTTATTCTGTTTGTAAATATCACACCTTCAGCATTGCCTTCGGTAAATACAGCTTGCCTAAGCGGTTTTCCTATAACATTAGCCCTTTTAGAAAATTCATTTACTTCATCGAATGAATTAGTAATGTAAGACTCTGGAATATCAAATCCGATCTGTTTTGCTAATAAAAGTTGCCTAGGCTTATCTTCTGCTAAAATAATATTAGTTGGTGAATTAAACCAAAAACCATCGAGACGCATATATAAACTTTTAAGGAAACCGTTCCATTCTCCATCAATGTAATCTCTAACATTTTTGTCTGTTATGTCTTCAGGGATATTAGGTCTACCTGGTCTCCGGAAATAAGCGGCTTTGATATCATTCCCGTTCACTTCCCTTTCATTTATTTTTATTCTCCAGTCCATTTTGGATGAGTTCGACATAGAACTATAAGAGCCAGGTAAACTTTCTGTATTAAGACGAAAAAAATCAACACCACGTCTTCTTAGCTCTAAAATGATATAATCCGTAGTAATATCACGTTGATTTGTTACTAACAATATCATGCGAAACCATCCTTAGTTTATAATACTTTCTTTATCCAAAAGATGAAGGAAGGAAAACTCCTCATCTCTTTCAACAGCTACAAAAGTCTTTGTAGCAAGTTCAATTAAATGGCTACCTCCCCAATTATTATCATCTCGTTCTTGAATAGTATCTGTTTTTGTAACCAATTCTAATAGATGATTCATACTTAAATCTGTATCGTCTCTTTCAAGTTCAGCCGCTGTTTTTGTTGCAAGTTCAATCATTACATAAGAGGTGTCATCATCTCCTTCTTGGTTAGCATTTGTTTTTGTAAGAGTTTCAGGCAGACATCCCTTAAATATTATTGGCAGCTCTTTATCACCATCTTCAATGACCCATACATCTTGCTCAGATGAATAATACCCAGGTATATTGTTTTCCTCTGTTCTTTTAGAAGCAAAACGAGCAAGGTAAGGCATAGAATGGATATGTTCTTTCATTACAACTCCTCATATTATCACACGATAAACAAGTAAGATGGTCGATATAGTAAGTCTCATATCTTACTATCTAACAACCTATTTCATCTAAAACCATGATGTCTCATCCAGTCACCCCACTGACGTGAATGGGTGCTTATCCCTTTTCTATCCGGCTCTCGTTTGTTTATTTCTTCATAGAATTGCTTTCGGGTAGGAGGCTTGCCGCCAAGTTTCTCATACAGCTCGTGACAGCAATCCCATACGGCGCGTAGTTTCTCACCTTCGGGATAACCTGTTTTGCTCAGTATCATTTCTATATCCTCTGAAGATAACTGTATGGGGTCGAAAATTACCCCTTCGGCTCAATCCCCTGCTTACGAAGCTCTTTACGGGCAAGCTCTTTGAACCAGTTCCCAAGGCTAACACCTTCTTTCGCCACAACTTCATCAAGCTGCTCACGTAGTTCAGGCGAGATCCGTATCTGAAAAGTGGGTGATTTCCCCAATGATGAAGATTTTTTCGTATCGCGTTTAATCGTTGACATGTACGTACCTTTTTAACTATGCTGAGTTTTATAGGTACGTACACTATCACAAACCTCACATTCATCACCAGTTTCGCCCCTGAAAGGTAATGCAATACCAGGCAGGGGCTAACCACACCGTTAAGGAAGTAACGATATAGCTATCAGCAAGTCTAGCAATTCTCTTTTGGAAGATCAGCACTTTAAGCAATCGAGTAAGCGTTATTTTAATCAGTTTCAGCAACAAGCTACAGAGGTGCGTTATGTTCGATAACACACCTTTAGAGCAGGAAGAAATCATCGATCAGTGCAGAGCGTTGATCTATGCCGTTATCGAGACCAAACAGCCACAGGTCAAAGAAATTCTAACGTTCATCCTCTGGGAAAGGCTTGACTGGTTATATCAGGATTTTCATTCGACAGAAGATGCACTAATCTAGCGATGTAAATTTATCTCAACTCCCTCTGTTAAATGGATCTGGTATACATTTATCCAGATCCTTTTCCATCAATACGGTCATCAGTTGTTAGCCATAAATAACCTTCTCTAAGAATAATTATCGTGCAAGCACATTTAATGAATTCAGTAACTGGGTATCTAACGTTTCAGTGGCTGGTAAAGGGAGACCTTTATTAATTCGATATGTTCTTATAGCAGATCGGGTTCCTGGTCCCATGACGCCATCAATGATGCCCTCATAATAGCCTTTATCAAACAAGGCAAATTGCACACGCATGATAAGCCTGCGTCTTTTTTCCTGATCGGAAGAGACACCATTCATGGATGTATTGGTATTTTGGCTCGTTCCAGATCTTGAAGAGCTTACAGAATTTCCGGTTTCAGGACGAAGCGCTCTCGTTGAAGGTGAAGATGCCGCTGGCGAAGACGGTGATGACGTCACTCCTGAGCCGCTACTCCCGGAAGATGAATCACTGCTGCGAGGGTAGTATGGTGTAGCACTACCACCATAATATCCACCACCGGATGAAGAACGGTGGGAGCTGTGCGAACTGTGGCTACGATGAGAGCTGTGGCTTCGGTGACCGGCAATATAAAAAGGCACTTCGGTATTGAGTGGTGCCAGCACAAGATCGTGATCATTTAACGGAGAGTAGCCAAACTCTTCAATATTCATCGCTGCATCACTGGCCCACACAGAGTTATTGAGTGCTAAAAAACCAGGTAATAAAGCGGCTAACTTTAATCTTTTCATAGTATTGGTCTCGGCATTTGATGAAAACGGCCTTTTGATGAGGAGAAATAACCTGCGCAGGATGATTTTTTACTGCATGAATCACACGCTTCTGGATAGTAGTTTTTCCAGTCAGAAATAGATTGTGTTGAATAATCCCATAAAGACTCAGGCAGGTGACACAGCGGATAATTGAATATCACCAACGGGATTCCCGCTCTGTTGGCCGTGTCGGTAGCTAAGGACAGAGAGGTCGCATACGAATCGTGACTGACAAAAATCTCATCCCAGTTCTTTCTTGCCCAGCCAATAGATTCCAATCCCATAATGGAGATCTGACTGATGTTAGAAAAAACCCTGCCAATATATTCCACCACGTCAGCAAGATCGTGGTAATTCGCCTTTGTTGGGATGATCCTTAATTCAATGTTGATACCTGAATTTCCAGCGTTAATTAACCCCTTAACGGTGTCCCTGAAAGCACCATCACTCCCCACAAGATGATCATGAATGTGTTGTCGTGAAGAATAAAGCGGGATCCCAAAGGTGATGTTCATTCTTTTGCTTCGTTCCCTCACCTTTTCAGCAAACCGAGCATCAGCAAACTGTCGACCATTGGTTAATACATGCAGAGAGGTATCAGGAGCATTATCAATAACGAAATCAAGAAACGAGAGAAATTCTTCGCCATATAGCAGCGGCTCACCACCACTGACCCCGACAAGCCCATTAAAGTTAAATGCCGCAATCGCAAGGGCAGACTGTGTAAGAAGCCAGTCATCATTGGGTGTTTTTGGTGGCTGAGAACAAAACAGGCATCGGTTATTACATCTTTCCGTCACAAGGACAGTATTATGATTTGCTCTGCGAGACAAAATCACTCTGAGCATATTGCCATTATTCACAACGCCAATATCGCCATCTTCTACGGACTCGTATAGCTGATTACTGACGATAGAGCCTGCATAATAAGGGGCAACCGCACCATCATCAAAAGAAGGTTGGATCAGTAAATTTGGCAGAAAAAACTGTGGGTCAACGGGCTTCTTTTTGCACAGCCGATAGAAACCCATTTCAACCGTGTTTTTTACCGTAAAACGGAAAATATCGTTTCTTAGCACCTCAGACATAAGCCCACCTTTTCAGCATCGTTGCGGTAGGCCCATCCTGAGCAATGGCATTCATCAGGAACCGGAACATTCCCTTATGATATTGGCAGAAGATGGAGCGGCTTCTGTCGCCTACCGGCTCTCCCTGAACACTGATGTTCTGGCAAGGATCTGCTCCGCAAAATGGCTGGTAAGCACAGGTATCACAACCCGGTAGAGCGAAATTGAACGATGAACTCAGGACTGACTGATAGTAAGGGCTTTGAGAAAAAGACAATCCTGAAACAGCCCCGGCACTAAAATCAGCATCTGCATTTACTTTCTGAAGCATTCTGCTTTCGTCGCTGCCATAAACACGGCCATCATAGTTAAAGAGAATACAGTTCAATACGACGCCACTGGGGGATTTCAGATCGGCATAGCCACTAAAACCCGGATTGAAAATCCGCTTTAAATGTATCGCGGCTGAGTGTTCAACCACAGCAGTGCCTTTCTGGTTATGCCACAGAATTTCGTCAATCAACGCGGCGTAAAAGTCGAAATATTCCTGCATCGAGAAAGTGAAACTTTCTTTATGGGCAAATCCGTAGGGGCTAACAGGTCTGACAAAGATATCAGTCAAGCCTAATCCCAGATGGACATCAATGATTGAACCCGGATGTTGGATCAATGCCTTGGTAACGGTCGTGACTGTCGCCACGCGACCTGCGCCAAGTTGCTCTCGCACCGCCAGCATCCCCGCAACGGCTTTTGAATAGGATTTACCTTCGGCAAGGAGACGGTTTTTATTGTGGATATCCTCACCACCATCCAGAGAAACGGAGAACGTGATATTGCGATCTTTAACCCAGTCCATCATGGACGATTCAA
Organism: Pectobacterium odoriferum; assembly: GCF_009931295.1. Classification (NCBI taxonomy): domain Bacteria; kingdom Pseudomonadati; phylum Pseudomonadota; class Gammaproteobacteria; order Enterobacterales; family Pectobacteriaceae; genus Pectobacterium; species Pectobacterium odoriferum. Next base: position 3,009,192 of record NZ_CP034938.1, read on the forward strand.
GCAGTGAGAGCGTTGTGGCAATCACCATTTCAAAGCATTGCTGACCCAGCGTTCTCTCACACTCAGCGTATATTTCCTGGATCAGATCAAACCGGAGTAAAGGCTCCCCGCCCTGCACTTCTATTTTATAGGGAGGAGAAGACAGTTTTTTAATGGTCTGAACGATATCAGGGATAAGAAGCGGATCAAGATCGTAACCTTCAGCACCGATTGCCGCCCGGCTAACCTGACAATACTTGCAGGTATGATCGCACCTCAATGTTGGCACAATCATGAAAATCGGTCTGACAGCCAGATCGCTCATCAGTCGTTTAGCAAATCCTGAACTGAGTGAAGCAGAAGCCAGGTCTTCGGAAACATCGTCGGCAATGAATAGCTTACTTTCCAGAATCTCACTAGACCGGAACTCCGGCGACCATTTATTGCAGGAAAGGCTTTCTAATTCATCGTTAGTGATGAAGTGATGAAAACCAGCCAGATTGCTGATGAATACCCTGCCATCATTCAACCTGTCAAAGTTAAATGGCATTGGCTTCATTCGGTCAGCCTCACATCAATGCTTCTCAGCACCGTGGAGATGATTGAAGCCCTGATATGTCCGGTATGGCTTTGATGAGCTTCGCGGAGCTTGTAATCATTCAGGAGTCGTTCAAATTCAAACTTGATGGTGTCGTCAAAGGACTCAAAAGAGACGATCCAGTCGTTGTCATCTGCCCCCAGTTGCCATCTTGTGTAAGCAGACATCCAATACAAACTATTTCTCACCACCCACTCAGAATGGTTTGTTTTTCCTATAGTTTTTATAAACATTGCTGTCCTGTCTAATTAATCACAATTAAAAAAATTACAGATGTAAAATATTTTTATGCTAATGATTTTTAAAATACTGCTTATACGATATAGCCCTACTATCGAAAAAGATCCACCCGATAGCTAAAATAAATCCCCCAGTAATCCCCTTCTAAAAATAGCAATGTAATAAGATAAAATTATCGACCATGTTAACAATCTCAATTATCCTGCATATACCTCCCACTTTTTGATTGCTATACGGGCTTCAGCTACACCGTTACCACTTACCAATGAGTCAGCAAATTTCAGATGAGCATCCATGTATGCATCAAAATCTTTTTGAGATACGCCATTTTCTAAAGCTCGACTCCACCAAGAGAAAACAACCACTAACTTACCAAGCTCTGGATCGAAATAATTTTCTATACGTTCAATCCCACCATCATTATAAGCAATAGCCCAGCCAAAAGATTTCGAGAACTCACGAACCATACGTGGCTGTATACCTTTCGCTAATTTTTTGTGCTTATCTATATGGATTTTTACATCGTAAGGGTAAGACGGATCATAGGTTAACCCGCAGATTCTACAAGTAGTCATGGTAATCCCTTATATTTTATGGTTTTTAGTTAGGTATGCTAGATAGATAAACTATTTTTTATAAAAAACTGCAAAGATTAATAAAACATATCCTTTTAATATATACACCGATCATTATAATAGAGCCACGTCAAAATAAATTCAATCACGTATCAATCAATAAAAAATTCGCTTGATAATGATTACAAAAAAAACAATTTCATTAAAAAATAACATTGATAATATTTTTTCATTGATTTTGTCACTTGTTATAAGATATAAACATCAGGTGAAGTTTAAAAGGAAAATATCATGAAGGCTTATACTCTTAAAGAACACAATGAGTCTGGGGAGTTACACCTTTTCGAGGGTGATATGTATATAAACAACCCTGATTTCAAATGTAATTCAAAATCAAAGTCCATTTGTAATAAAATGGAAAAGAGTGAGAGTAAACTTAATAAATTTTCATGTAAGACAGAACAAGAAGCCAGAGAGAAAATTGCAAAAATTGGTAGAAAAGTATGTGGCATATGCGTAAGCCACTTGTATGAATCTTACTAAAAATGAGTGAGGTATGAAATGGGAAAAAGAGTTGAAAGTTTCATTTTGGCAGCGGTGATCTCAGGCGGATATTTTATTGCATACGAAGGAGTAATATCTAAGATCCATCCTTTATGGTTAACATTTATTATTTACTTTTTATTCATTGCAATAACTGGTTATATTGGCAATGTGATTTATAATCATCACATTAAATCCAATAAAACAAAATCCACATTTAAAAATGCGATTTTATTATACTCTGGAATAGCAGCAATTTTTTTAATCGCTTTTCTTATCAGTAAGATTATTTATTGACATTTTTTTCAAATCTCGATGAATTGCTACTGGAAGATAGCATGAACAAATAATTATAAAAACCGGTAAAACCTGAGAAATTATATCCCTAAACATTATACACCTCTAATAAATAAATTTATTAAACAAATAACACATTATTTATTGATGTCAATAGCAAGGGCTAACTCTACGAAGCGCTACGCTGCTTCTTCGAGTTCTCCCTTGTTTTTTCGCCCTTCGGTTGAAAAAAGTAACTCACTCGGTAAAATATAAAAAATTTATTAGAAATAATTTAAAAATGAAGGAGGGATATATAAAAATCACAATATAATTATCACACCTTACCAAGAAACCATTTTAATACAACCACTCCCTTATTTTTCAAGCTTAATTAATTAAATAGCTTTTATAAATAATAAATAAACATAATTAACTATAATAAATCATTCAATAAAAAATACTGTCGATGAATATCAGTACCTGATTATTATTTCTGGAGTCGCACAGGCTTACTAATTGAATTTTTCTCAGTAATGAGAAATATATTCATGTCGGAAAACATGATCTTTTTGATAAAAAAGCAAATCGCATTCAATGTTAACAAATATTTCATATATAATAAAAAGATATAAAAAACGCGGAAAGCATAAAGATAAATTAATTACCAAGATAATAGTATTCATTATAATAATTAAAAACATAAAAACAGAAAATGAACTTTACAGACTAGAGCAATAATATAATAATAAATACGCCACAAAGTTAAACCAGAAATCAAAATATAATCAGGAGTTAACATGTTAGATATTTCACATTTTCACGATGCTATAAAGAGACATTATACAACCGATGAAAATTCAATTAATTTTTACTCTGAAATCTTTAATGAAACAAAAAATGAAAATTTACTAGATAGTAATTTCATAACGCAAATGAGTTCGTTAGATAAAACACTTCAGAGATTGTCTGAATTGTTAATATTAAAATACTGTAAAGACTCTCTATCTAGCATTGGTGTAAAAATAAATAGTAAAGATGAAGGCCCTGATATTAGTTTTAATTTTTCAGAAAAGAAAATAAACATCGAAATAATAACGCCTATTCAGGTCGATCAAAAAAAATCATCACTTGCATTATTTAGTAACGAGTCCCCTTCAAACCCTGTAGCAGAGAGAAGAGGGTCTGTAGAGCAATATATTCCAGAGATGGAAAGTTTACATGCCAGAATCACAGGGTCATTAAAAGAAAAAAGTGAAAAATACGAAAAATACTTATCAAAAGAAACAATTAATCCTGATGATTTTAATATAGTATGTATAAATCTAGGATTTATTAAAAACAATGAGTTTATTGACTATAATTATTTAAAAAATTTATTTAAAAAACAAGAAATTATAATGATAAACATAGATGAGAACAAGAATGTTACTCATAGTATTGAAGATCGAGACTTTCATGTACACAAAAAAAACCTGACTAATTTTAGATCCAGTTACTTTGATAATAAAGAATATCTACATATTGATGGAGTATGGATTATTAGTTGCAACGAAAAAAACTTTAAATTTATAAAAAATATTTATTTCGATAAATTTGAAAAATGTAAAAACATATTATATGCAAATGGGAACGAAATAATCCATAAAGATTTAACATCAATTCTATCTATAAATGAGCCAGAAAAAGATTATTTCACAAACTATATAAGGAAAAATGGGAAACTCCCCGATTAATAATATATGAAAAGTAAAAATCCACCTGCGTAGCAGGTGGCATTGAATGCGCCCCATAGGGGCGTACTAAAATATCTAAAAAGAAGTCTCTGCCAGTCCCGTTAAACTTAAATCAAAAGACAATAAGGCGGAGCCAAAACATACTGATGACCACGCCCACAGGACGTGGTTTTGAGTTAGCAATAAAATGGAAATAAAGGATTATTTCCATTTTTTATGCTATATGTATAAAAGAATTTATGAAAAGGAGTTCATATGATCGAAAATAATACTTTTAATAATATCCTTCGCAGCCATTGCGTCAGTGTCAGATTAAATAATGAAGAATTATCGCTTCTGAATAAAAGGCGTGGCGGTCACCGCAAAGGTGAATGGCTGCGTATGGCGTTTCTGCATAACCTTCCCTCTGTTATTCCCTCTATTAATCTCGAAGCATGGAAAACCCTTGGTGAGATTTCGCAGAAGTTAAACAGGCTTGTCGCTCATCTGGATAGCAAGAGCAATGATAGTTCTCTCTCACAAACTGAACTCTTTGCAGTGAAGCGTCAGATCTCAGAGCTTCGCACAAATCTGATCACCGATAATATGTGGAGTGCTTCCCATGAAGGGAATGCAGAAGATCAGGCGGGGTAAGGGTTTCGCCGGTGTTGTTCTCTACGCATTAAAGCCAGGCTCTCACCATAAAAAAGATCCGATTGTGATTGGTGGGAACATGCTGGGGGATATAGCCGGAGATCTGATCGCCGAATTCAATACCACAAAAACGCTTCGTCCGGATGTGGTCAAACCCGTCTGGCATAATTCGCTTCGATTACCGAAGAACGAAGCGTTAACGAATTCGGAATGGTCAAAGATAGCCGATGATTACATGGCTCGTATGGGCTTCGCTGAAACGCACCTGAGATGTTATATCCTTCATGACGACGCAGCAGGCCAGCACATTCACATTATTGCCAGTCGTATCGATCTCACCAACGGAAGCCTTTACTTGGGCAAAAATGAAAACCTCATCAGCACCCGTATCATTCAGCAGCTTGAACGCGATTATTCACTGACCATAACCAAAGGACCGGAAACTAAAGCATCTCCAGCTTTACCCTTCCCTCCTTCGCTATCCAGAAAATCCCCGACACAGAAACCGATGGGCGCAAAACCAAAGCCTAAAAAGCTGTCACGTAACGAAGCGATGATGGAGAAGTATAAAGGAGAGCTATCGCCAAAATCGGTAATCCAGGAAGCTCTGGAAGCATTACTTGTCGGTAAACCATCCACCACTGAGTTTGTGACACAGCTTGTGGCACGAAATATCATGGCAGTCCCGAATATCGCTTCTGTCGGAAAGATGAATGGGTTTTCATTCGAATACCAGGGGATTGCTTCAAAGCTTCGCAGTTAGGTAAAGGTTATTCCTGGTCTACCCTACAAGACAAACTCGATTACCAGCCGGAACGCGACAATGCTTTCCTGTTTGCATTGAAAATGCCCTCAGTCAGTAAGGCATCGGTTAGCGAAGCTCTTGATATGACCAATGCTATAGATACCCCTGAAATCATCAAAGAAGACGTTAACAGCCCCGCCGAAACGCTTGCCCCCAATAAAGACGGCGGTCAGGACGAATACGCTATCACTTATCCTACAACGCTTCACAATGAAGCTGTTGCAAGTAACAAAGAAGCGTATGCAACCGAAGCAGTAAAAGAAGCTGGTGCAGATGGTAAAGAAGCACATGCAACCGAAGCGGCAAAAGAAGCTCATCGCAGAAAATCCGCAGCTACGGTGCTGACGGGTTTCAAATGGTTAGAAACCATTCCCTACCTCAACACCATCATTGGCATGTTGAAAAAACTCAAAATCCCTATGCTCAAACGCCCCAGAAAACACAACACCATCACGGGCATGGAGATGATAGAAATTACAGCGACACCAAAAACCACCATCCAAACTCCGCAAAAATCACACTCATCATCATTCCAAATGTAGGGCTGAGAAGCCGCCCTACAAGCCTTTCTTCATACAAAAAAGACAAGATTAACGATCGTTAATACCGATCTATATTTAATTTATGATAGCTTTTAACTATCACAAGTAAACCATCGATCGTTATAAGCGATTTGCTTTGTTTGATCACAACTGTTCAAAATGTAGCTGTTCCTTTTCCCATAATAGACTGATTTAACTGGTCTATTTACTTATTCAACTAACGATATAGGTTCAGCAATGACAAACTTCGTCTCATACATAGTTCCTGACCTCTTCATACATCGAATATGACTTTCACTCAGCTATTAAGGAATTTGTATGAGCCTTTTATTCATGAGACGTTTCTGGATCGGCGTATTGCTTCCTGTGTTTATCGACTGGCTTTTTATGGCAGGTGCAATTCAGCTTTGGTGGCTTTGGCTACCCGTCAGTGCTCCCCTGCTCATCTGGGCTTTTTTTGCCTACAACAAAAATAGGAAAGAAGACGCAGATTCCAGAATCTGGATCCGCCAACAGTGGGAAGAGCAAATCACTACCGAAAAATTTGAATTTTGCGGTCGCGCATATACGTTTCAGGAAACCCTCTCAGGCACTGTCATCAGCTACAACCCGAACAATGACACTATCTGGGTAAAAACAGATGCTGGGGATGAGACACAAATTTCCGCGCATGGCCTACCGTTCCGTGAATCACATCGTATTAAAAAATACGAATTCAATGGCTATCATGACCATCATTCCTATGCATCATTTCATGATGCACTGATCGTTAATGAAACCACCAAAGAACGACATGTAAACATGCCGGAAAAATGTTTTATTGTCTTCGGATTAACGACATTGACTCTGCTTTTGTTTATTCGACCTATAGTAAGATTTACTGCTAGTGTCTATAGTTCTGCTATGCCCGTCCCAAGCTTTTTCCCTGTTACCTTTATCGTAACTAATATTATCTCTGCCGTTTCATTTATTATTTTCCTTTTTGATTTTAAAAATGATGATTTATGGGATATCTATTTGTTATCAACACTGGTCTGTCATGTCCTCATCAGATGGTTAAACATCAGGGCTAGCAAGTTTAATGTCGAATTCAGAAATCTGGTTAGTTCATTTACACGTTAAGACCTAATAATAGTAAATCCTTAAAGGTTTAAATTAATGAAAAAATTTATCATCGTAACATTGGTATCACTCACTCTCTCTGGATGTTATTCCTTCGGTAATCAGACTCTGAAAAATGTAACGCAGGAAGACGTAAAAGCTAAAATTGTAAAAGGAAAAACCACCAAGTCAGAAGTATTAACTGCCTTTGGTGAGCCGGATAAACGTATCACCTCAGATGATGAGGAGAAATGGTCTTATTCTATGCATAACTACCGCAGTAAACCAACATCATATATTCCGATTGTCGGAATACTGACTGGCGGAACGGATATTGAAGAAAAATCAATTCTCATCACGTTTAAAGGTGAAAAAGTCAGTTCTTATGAATTCACTGCCGGTGCCAGTGAAATGAAACGCGGTGCATTTTAAATCCTTTTAAATTCAGCAATCCTCAAAACGAGAGCCATGATGAATAAAAAATTATCCTTAGGTTTATTACTGGTGCTGTCCTTTTTTCTCACCGGCTGTGACAGCGAACCATCAGATGCTGACGTATCTAAGGCAATGCAGTCTTTTACTGAAGAAATGAACAAAGGCGCACCATCTGAATCAGCAAGAGTCGTTTTCAATTCAGCCAAGAAAATCGCCTGTAAAGACAAAGACAGTGACGGCGGTTACAAATGCACAGTCGAATACAATGCAAAGCTCCCGTTTCTGGGTGAAAGAACATCAACCATGGAGCTCAAGTTCTTTAAATTTGAAGGCAAGTGGAAAGTCTCGCCCTCGAAATAACCTATAAGTCATAAGCAGCATCAGGGAAAGCATCAGGGAAAGCATCAGCCCGTAGTTTCACCGCTACGGGCTTTTTTCATCTGCATTAGCTTAGACTTGAACTGGAAGTTTTCTCTGGCAGAGCACAATCAAATCTGACAGGCTGCGTTGAGCGAACAGAAGAAGTTGGCAATTACTATCAGAAACGATGAAGACATCACTAACATTGTAGTTTCTTAATCAACAGGAAGTTAGTCAATGTTAGCTCCAACCGACACCAAGAACTAGAACGACTTAACGGTAGCCGGACTATGACACATCAATACAATGCTGATGTCAGTATTTTTATTTCATATAGGTCTTATAACCCTTGTAGTATTAATGCTAAGATATATATACCACAGCTATTATCCATATAAAAACAGGGTTAATCATGAGAGAAAATACAATTTCATTAAAAAAAGGTTTAAATTATATAATTTCACAAATTACGGAAAACTGGTCTTCCATATCAAATGGAAAACAGAAAATTAATTTCATAGCCCGCTCAAATACACCTTTGATGATCGTAGATTTGAAAAAAGATAAACTTATTCTTTTGCAAGAAACCATAGATGCCAAAATAGGAAATAAAAAAATATCGTTATCTAGACCAAATGAAATATCTTTATCAATGAATATTGCCAATAATTCACTTAAAAAATCACAATCACTTAGAAAATCGATCATCCAAAAAATAGAAAGTGATAAAAGAAAAAATTTTTTTGAAAATGATGTTGGTGATATTTATGATTACTTAGAGGAGGTTCAAAAGACAATAGTATTCAGTTACAAAGCTATCGAAGCAATGTGTAATTCAGCTATACCTGATGATTATAGTTATAAAAGAGACTCAAACAAAAAGGGGGTTATTGAGGTTTATGACAAACTAGGGATTGAAAGGTGGATAACCACAACAGAAAAGGTTTCTAAAATACTTCCAGATATTTATCGCTGCGATTCTCCTGCACAAAAGTCATTTTGGGGACATTTTAAAAAACTGGAGGAACTAAGAAATAATATAGTTCATAGTAAATCGAATTCAACTTCTCAAGTGCTGAGCGAGTTGCTGTCTGGTGATATTGACAAATACGTTAAATCTTGTGAGAAACTGCTTAAATTCTTCTTTGATCAAGATAAAAAAAATCCACTCTTTCCACTGATACCGGGAATTACTGAAATTGTAGGTACTGAAGTTGATGACATGGAAAAATATTTCGAAAATGCCTAATAAGAAAATATACAATTGAATTTCAATTTAGCTGTTAGTAAAAATCCACCCGCATAGCGGGTGACATTGAATGCGCCCCATAGGGACGTACTGAAAATCCCTAAAAAGAAGTATCTGCTAGTCCTGTTAAATCTAAATAAAAAGACAATAAGGTAGAACCAAAACCTACTGATGACCACGCCCACAAGATGTGGTTTTTAGTTAGCAATAAAATAGGTTTAATTTTCTACATAACAGCTAAGCTATTTGTATCAAATCGTACATGAATTCTGGAACAACATTTTGCGCCAATAAACGAAAGCTTGATCCTCTTGGGATAAGAGCTTCCTGAAGACCTAGGCTGTTATCATCAGAATACAAAGAAATGTCTCTACCTAAATGCATAAAAATACGCATTGAATCAGCATCAAAATCAGTGCCATCATAACGACGAGTTTGTAGATTTGTGCTTGTATATGCCAGATTGGTCATTACGCCTTTAGACAAAAGAAGCTGTATATCATTACCAATGTTTCCCCAGCGATAGGTCAAGCTTTCAGAGTGAACAGGAAGTTTTTGCAATGCAGAATCAATTAGATCGACCAAGTAGTGGTGTTCTCCACATCGTAGAGCACCATTAATATCTTCAAAAAATGGCGGCATGCAGTTTGTATATGCATAAACAGCCAGCGCCTCATCATAATCTAACGTAATTGGCTTCCTAGCTTCTTCATGTGAAGACTTGATGCTCCCCCACCACATATCGACAAGATACTCGCCGACTTCTTTAGCCATGAATGCTTTTACATCTGTCATTTTTAAATACAATCCACCGTTACAATCTTCCTATCCACTATATGGGCTAAAACCCGCCAGCAGAAGATTCTGTAATATAGCTGAACTACCCCTGGCATGAGAATCAAAATTATGAACGTCTGCTTCTGGTACGGAGCGGACGAGTTAATTGAGCAGAGGTCTGCTGTGAGTGAAAAGGTGCCATATGGCGCTCTTTAAAAATTGCCTGAGTGCAATAATTTTAAATGCAACACTGGTGCATTTATTAGCTGTCGCAGTAGCAAGGCAAGTACAGTCTGTTTCATTTCAATACTGGAAAACTCATTCAGCTCTTTGGTAATGACCTTCTTGTAATTAGAGTCGTTACTCTGAACTTTCCAAAAAAAAGATGGTTAACAGTCACATTGTGTCCAAACTCATTCTCTTTATTCATTTTTAAGGAGTCCATCCCCATTATGTTCACTTTATATATGTCTTCGCTATATCCTTTCTTGATTTCGAAAGAGCTTTTCAAAAATTCAAACTCATTATTATATTCGAAATAACATCCGTAAAGACCAATGAAGAAATCTTTCATCTTTTGGGGTAAGTTGCTTTCATTGTTGAAATCCAAATAGACATTATTTATAACATAATCATCTAAGTTAACTGTTTTCCCTATTTTTTTGTATATCACACCAAAGGTTAAACAGTTCATAAAGTTATTCATCCTCTCTGTGTCAACAGGAACGATGGTTCCTTTATCGCTGGATTTGGAATTTTTAAAAATAGTTCTTTGCAACGCTTTGTTATTATGTTGCAATTGTTCAATCACGCTACTACTAAAAACCTTATTAACATTCTCATCTGCATCTGAGGTTAAACAACACAGACATATCTGAGTTAAAGCATAAATGTCATCTTTAGTTTTTGAATTATTATGTTTCTCACATGACTTTACTGTCATCAGGTTTAATGTTTTATCAGTTGGGAAAAATGACTTTGGTGGTATATGTTCTCTTGTATTCGCAACGTTTTTACAACCCGGATAATAACAATTTGCCATTTTCAACATCCTTTGTTAAAGAGTTAATTATTGTTTGTGATTAATTTATGACACTCAAATATACAGTAAATGAAACATAAATAGTATCATTTTTCAACTCAAAAAGATGGTAAGTGACGGGTTGGTAAATATCTTTTCGGGGGTGGAGACTTTCGCAGCCATATCAAACAAATATTTAAAATGACTAAGATATCTCCCACGCATCCTCAACTTCAATGCTGCGCTATCCATTCTATAATGATCCGGTCAGTGCCAGATTGATCCGCGGCCAAATAAATTAGCAGTTTAAAAAACAATCAATGGTCCGTTTCTGGCACAGAGCCGCCTGTCAAATTACTCTTAGCTCTGCGCAGCAACTGTGCCAAGTCGGGTCTTAGCTAATACATTTAATCACATCCGGCAACCACTCTTCCTGACGCTCGTTGAAGCCCTTATAAGCTTGTTGGCGTCATACTTCTTTTTCTCATGCACGTAGATTCGTTCGGTTCTTCCACCGTTGTTGATGATGAAGCTGATGATGGAAAGAAATACTTTATTCAGACGGGCTTTGTCGATCAAGTCATCACTGATTTTCTCGATATGGCAATAGTAAGAGAGAAGCAGAAAACTTAGCACCACTTCTCGGTTTGAAAACGTCAGATTTTCTATGTCCTGCTGATATTTAATATAAAATCCGGCACAAAAAAGATAAGACTGCTCGGTGATTTCCGCTTCTGAAAAGCCCGATTCATCGAGCTTATCAACAAACCTGTCCAGCAACAGAAGATACCTTTCCATTAAACTCATATTTATTTTTTTCATAACTATGCATCCTTGCATTTAAATTATTATTAATTGTCATCCTGACAACGTATCAATATCACCATTGAATTAAAAATCAAGCAATTTATAAAAATATATTTACGCTACCTGCTTTCGTTTATAGTCACTTTTTTTCAGGTAACGGTTCATTAAGTTGGTGCGATTTCAACCCATATTTATTGGCGTTATACTGCCATAGGGAAAACTGCTCTTTATAACGGTTGTTTTGCTGCTCAAGCATTGCCATCTCGTTTTCAATATGTCGTATTCTCTGCGCCGCAATTTTCAGGCTGGCGGGTTTCTTTGGTTCAACGCGGCTTGTCTGTATCATTTTCTTTTTCATTAAATAGGCAGCCACGATATCTTCATGCATATTCAATGACTGACGACTGGGTTTCTTTCCGATAAATTTTTCAACTTCGATACAAAGCGCTTCCCATGTTAATTTTCCTTGCCAGCCCTGAAGCGTTTTTTTAATGACTGTGATATCTGATGATGTTAAATGTTTTGCCATACGGCCTCCTGATGATTAATTTTTATAAGATATTTTCATTTTTTTGCTCTGCATTTTATCTAAAACAGATAATACGGCTTCGTGGTGCGCCACCCATTTATCCGCACCAAAATACGCGTCTTTCACTGCCTTTTTCGCCATCCGAAGGTGCTGACGGACTTTTTTGACAGGCTCATGCCCGTTCATTCCCCCTGCCCAGCCGTAATGCAACGTGCTGGCTAATTTCTTGCAGGGGAGCATCAGGTAGTCATGAACACAATAACCGTAGGGCGTGACGTGAACCGCACCGTGATCCGGCTCTTCTGTGATAACCGGAATACTGACAGGCAGAGCGTAGCCATGAGCACCCAGCTTCAGCTCTTTGATTTTCTCGTGCATCTCTTCCTGAGAGACATGATTATAGGCACGGTTCTGCATGACACTGACTCTGCCTGACCATTTGGCGATCTCCATTTCTGAAAGTTCCCCCTGATGCGCCAGCGTGTTGAGAAGGTGCCTCGGCTGATGGGAGCGCAGAAATAAGGGGTTCCCCTCATCATCGGTATAACCATGACGTGCAAAGATATTCTTCACCGTGCCGGAAGGTCTCATCTTTGCAATATCAGAGGCAAAGAAATAATACGCTGGCCTGCAAATCTGAACGTCCCGCGTCTCCCTTTTCTCACAGCCCTGATATTTGTTCAGCAGACACAGCGCATTGCTATATCGCACAGACTTTTCTTTATCAAACCAGGGAAAATCCGCAGGCAGACACGGCATCACCTTCTCGTTTACAGAGCGTGCAGCAGTCTTAGGTTTTGCTGAACATGTTTGATTTTCTGCCCGTTTCGCTATTGAACGGGCGTTTTCCGACAGAAAGCGTAACCGGCTGACCGCTTTTCTGGCAACCGGCACCATAACATCAGGCACCCACTTGATAGTGGCCCCATAGCCCTTGACGGCATGAAAGCGAAGCCCGTAACGCTCCACGCCATTTTTATCTTTCCGGGTGATCTCACAGTCTGCCGGTAATGCCAGAATTTCTGAAATACGGTTTGGTGAGCACATCAGCAGGGCAAAGACCGAGGTGGTAAACAAATCCCGCTCACTGAGTTCATCATTCGGTCGTGAAAAAATTTCAGCGATAGCGAGTAAAGCCCGTTCGTCCGGTAATTTATGCTTTCTGTCCGGATCTTCTTTCTCAGGCAGGTAATGATTTTTGAAATCGGGTTTAGCCGGATTGCACCAGCGAAAAAAACCACAGCTAACGAAGCGGTGGGTCGTAAGAAACTGCGCCAGTTTTTCAAGCTGTGTGCCACACTGGTATAACACATTATCTTTATAATACTGTCTGGCGGTCTGCATCGCTTCATCCAGCACCAGAACCGACGTGTTATAGATATGGGCATTCCGGCAAACCTGCAACAGCGCTTTTTCCAGACACTTTAGTGCCATGAGTGCCGCACCGTGATGTTTGACCAGGCGTAACGCCTGCTGGTAACGGATATAGCTTTTGGCAAAAGAAATGAAATCGCTGTCCATGGCACATTCATTGCTGACTGCGCCTCTCCCCGTCCCCAGCTTGCAAAACGTTGCAATGCCTTTCCAGACAGGTGAATGCCAGTTTAAATCCGCACCAAATACGGTCAGCTTATCCCGGCAAAAAACAATAAAATCACCGGTATTCTTTTCCGCACTCAACCCGACCTGAGATTTGAATACGGTCACGTTACCCATGCGCCACCTCGTCATTATTCTGGTGAGTGAAAGGTCTGAAATAAAGGCACTGATGACACGGAATGGCTGTCGCACAGGATGAACAGCTTTTTACTTTCGGCTTTTCTTTCCCAAGAAAAACATCGGCAATAAAGGATAATTTGTCAGAAACAGCATCGTTAATCCTGACGACACTATCCGGTAAATTTTCAACATAAATCCCGGCACAGGCCGTGGAAGAGTGATCTAACAACTCTGCAATGTATTGCACATCATACCCGTCACGCGCCATCCTGGTGCCAAGGGTATAACGGAGTCGTCGGGGACTTATTTTCATGATTTCACCGGTTCTTTCAGAGATGACCTGCTCGGTATTAACCACGTTGATCAGTGCATCATTAACCCCGTTTCGGGAAGCATGAAGTCTGTCCGACGCCAGTAACGCCGTCATATTCTGACCTTCGCTCAGACGACATTGCGACTCACACAGAAAAACAGGCACATCCTCTTTTTCTGCCGGTTGAAGCGCCCTGCCGATAGCCTTCTCAATCCGGCTTACCGACGCCTCTGCCTGTTGCCTGACAATATCAAACAGATATTTATCAACGTTCAGGAGCCTGAAGGTCCTCCTGAATCCGCCCCCCTGTTTGATCCTGGGGAAGTTGATGAAATAGCCAGAATCACTATTATTCTCTTCTTTTATGTCCTGATATTTTAATGAGGTGATTTGCAAGGGTCGTCTTCCGGTCAGGCTGACCAGCAATGCCATTGCAGACTCAGACAGCGTGATCCTGCCGTTTTTCCCGGCATGGTGGATCGCCCTATTTAATCCCTTATGCTCCGTATCCGTTAAGGGGCCCTTTTCAGGGCTTTCCTGTTTTACAACGTCTCCGGGCGCTTTAACCTTTATTCTCATGGCTTTCAACAGCGTAATGGCATTGTCATCGATACCCGCATAACCCAGGGAATGCCACTTAATCAGAAAACATCTCAGCACCATCAGACTTGCCAGCGGTGTTGCAGGTGAAGCTCTGTAATTCAGGATCGCTGACTCATCAATATAATCAGGGGACATCTCACGGATAAACCGCCTCATGCTGTTATTGATCATCACCACATAACCCGCACTCCGTTTACAGGCAAAAAAAGCCAGTGTATTGAGATACCCCTCATGCAATGACGGGGTTAATGTTTGCAATACAGAATAAATATTGACCGTATTATCCTTATCCAGATGCCACCGTGTATCGGAGAGAGAAAATGAATAACCTGAACGTGTTGCCATTAAACAGGGTTTGTTTTCTTTCACTTTATTCATAACATCTCCCTGATGATTTCTTGCTGAACAGCCAGTGAGGTTTCATTTGCCTTTTTAGTAAGATGTCTTTTGTTGTAGATCATCGCCATCTCAGAGCCCGGCACCCAGCCCATACAATACACTCTGCATTGCCCTTCTCTCACCTCAGAAAGACCATGGGCGTCTGACATGGAAGAAAAGTGATCATTCCATGTGTGTCTCAGTTGATGCCCGGTTACCCCGCACAACTCCGGTGAGCACTGGCTAATCGTATGGATAATTTTCCGGTAAGCCGACATCGACAGGGGATTTCCCTCTGTATCCCCTTTCTTATAGGTAATAAAAAGAAAATCATTTTTCTTTGCATTTCTTATTTTTAGCCTGTCTTGCTGGATGTAATTATATAATTCAGACATGACCGCTTCCTCAGAGAGGAGCACCCTTCCCCGCGTTTTGACAAGCGGCTGCTTAACCCTTGGATCTGATTTGTCATTGGCGCGGCGCTGGATAGTAATAGAGGAACAGGCAAAATCAATATCACTGATCCGGAGATTTAAAAGCTCACCGGCTCTGACCCCGTAACTGAACAGTAATAAAATGATGAGCCTGTTCCGTGTCTGAACCTCAGGAGAAAACGGATTTAATGCAGACCCGACGCTGACTACGTTAAACAGAATATCTTGCTGCGCCTTCGTTAAGGACTTTTCAGGGATATAGTCACGATATCCGTCAGAATCAGGTCTTTTATTTTTCAGTTCAGCCACCATCCTTGTGATCCGGGCGTCAAGATTTACGTCTACCGAATGCGGTAAGTGATGATGGTATAGCCAGTCAAGGTAATGGCAAATAAACGTCAGTCTGAAATACTTTGTCGGCGCTTTCACACTTCTGCTACCGGACGTTTTTTTCCTATTTTTGAAGTTTTCCGAAGCGAAATCAGCCAGCGCATCAATTTCATAAGAACTTAAAAATTCCATTCGGGTGATCCGATCCACGATGTCTATTTTTCTCATATGAAAAAATCGATAAAGTAATACCAGACTTCCGGCAACCACCTCCATTGTATTAATCGACACCGATTTGCTCCTGACGTTTGTCGTTATATAAATATTAGGATCAAAAAGCGGATCTCCTGTCAGACTGTTAATAACATGGCAATATCGCTCACCATTATCAAACATAAATGCATTCGTTCTAATATGATCCATATTCTCTCCTTAAAATATTTTACAAAAGCACTCTAGGTGCAATATATTATTAAATTACAAATAATAAATTTACAAAAAAATCTTAAGAAAATGACAAGACAATAATAATTAAATTTATTTTTAATCAATAGGATAATAACGATATTTTTTACATTTAATATCTATGGTGTACTTAATTTAGATTAAGTACACCTGAGACTTAATAACGCCCCGCGAAACCTTTAAACAAAAGCCCTCATTAAACACTGTCAAATATTCTGTAAAATATATAGCCTTTATTGATTGAAATTCTTTACACTTTTAAAATACATTTCTTTTTTCAATCGCGGTCAATATCCATTCATCAATTTCATTTTCAACAAATGCGACAGCACGGATACCAATTTTCACAGGTCGGGGGAAACGTTCTTCACTAATAAGGCGATAGATCCAGGCTTTTCCAAATCCGGTTTTTCTCATTACTTCGGGGAAACGAATAAGGCGATTCTGGGTATTCATAGTCTCTCCTCGCTTTTTAGAAGAGACTATATGAAAAATTCAGGGAAACAAGCGAATTTCAGCACATCCAGAATTAGCGTGTTTTTAGTCCTTGTCTGCGAGCGTTATAACATCAGAAACCCGCATTTCTTTCAAATGGTTGTTCTTGTTAAGAAAATGATGAAACTGAAGGATGAATGACTTGCTGGCGGTTTTAAGCGCAAGGGGTTTGTCAGTATTTTTTATATGACTCCCCATTCTTGTTTTATTTTCCTCATCAGAATCGCAGTGAAGCAGAGAGGAAAGGTGATTATCTGACACCCGAATATCATGGTGCTTTGCCCATGTCAGTATGTCGAGTAATGGGATCAGTCTGTAATCGATAATTTTCTTGATTGTGCTGTGACCAAAGCGAATGGTGTCTAATGACTCCGGCTCAATCTTCCGGATTTTACGCCACTTAGGAAGCATGGCTTTCAGTGATTCAGCGATTTCTTCGTCAGAGCCACTGGTGAGATTTATCTCTATCATAACCCGGTGTTCACATAATATCGGCATAGCCTCTGCAACAGGGAGCTCGTCGACTTTTTCATCTATCCAATAATCATCAACATTGTTCCAGCCAAATAACGACTTCTTCATCCCTTCAAAACAAAGATGTGCCACCCTTCCGGTCGTTGTTACAGAAAAGTATGGGGATACCAAAAGTCTGGCTTTTGTTTTAAGCTGATTCATATGACTATCTGTAATGAGGAAGGGATCCCCACTGAAGAGACTGTTGGCATAAGTTTTAACCACCCAGCGATCATAATCACTATGGTCAGAACTAAAAAACAGCGACCTCATCACCAGCTCAAGATAAAGCCGCTCAAGAGATATGTTTTCAAACTGCCGATAGGTATCAATATTTAGCCATTTTTTGATTTCTTTAATGTCTTTGTCCGACAAGTTTTTCATATGATCATCCGCTATCAATTGTCCTTTCCTTAAAAAAGGATAGTTGAACCAGGCTGAATGACTAACTATTCACCACTCTTTTCAGTTTTTCTGTCACTTGAACAGCGTAGATCCGATGTAATACTTTATCGTCTGAAGGTTCGAAGTTTGAGGCAATATTTTCTGTTGATGGGATGACTTTGACTTTTAGGCATAGCTATAGGCATACGCTAAATATCAACATGAAAAATAAATTATATATTTCATAAAGTTAAATTCATTACTTTAATGCTCTCGTGATAACGATTCATTATCACAGGCACTCAGTGAATGCCTGCTGTAATGCCTTACTTGGTTACTGAGTTATCGATAGTCTTAATGGCTGTGCCATTTTGCTGCTTGATGATGTTCACCTGCACATTGTCTGCGGTTTTTGTCGCAAGCACATTGATGTCTTTTTCATCATCACAATTGAAATCACCTTGTAGCGACAATGCTACGGCCTTCAGAGAATCATCGGTAGAGAAAGGGACATACGAAACGGTGTTATCTTTATTGATGATTTTGACACCTACAGCGCCAGTGACATCATTTTGATACAGATTGTAAATCGTTCCGTTACGGGAATCCGTATCAACAAATACTTCACTTCCCAGAGCTTTCGCGCTCGTCACGACAACTGCATCAATATCAGCGCCTGGCGAGTCCGCATATGTTGACAAACTGGTGTCTACAATTTTTAGATAGGCAAATGAGTCAGATGTAGACTCAATAACATCAACGTCATAACCAATTACGGAGCCTCTATTCGTCGCCACATTACTAGGAGCTGGGTTGATATCCTTAAATACAGGAGTCGCTTTTATCCATTCATTTCCATCCACTGATACATAGGCATCCCACGACTCATATGTCCCGACTTCATAGACGTAAAAATCAGCGTCTACTGTTCCACCCTTCTTGATAGCTAATGGACTAAAACGCAAAACAAGACTACCTGCTGCACCAAGGGAGAACGTCGTTTCTCCTGAACTGTAACGATTAGGGGCGCCAAGGGCACGCTTAGGATCCTTAAAACTCGATGACACCTTAGGACCGGGAGTATAGCTGACGACCTCCGTAGCAAAACCGACTGCGGTACCTGGAATATCGGGGTAGCCTTTATAGGTCTCTGCAAATGCTGAAACTGAAAACAGGCACATTAGCGCAATAACGTATTTTTTCATTTCACTTCCTCTTGATAAAATATCCCCACTATTGCGAGGAATAAATGGATTCCGTTCTACGTATTCCAGAAAGCTGATTGTTAGCTTTATCAAGCGCCGTCGAACCAATACCGACTGAGTCAGTTACCGCTGGTAACGGTACGCATTGTGCTGGCACGTAAACGGTACGTGTAGCCGAGCAACCGATCAGCAACATCATCACTAACGCACTGACGACCAACTGGGTCACGTTTGATAATTGTCCTGTAAACGATCTGTGTTTCATCTGAATTCACTTTAATATTTGTGCCATGCTGATTAGCTTGACGGGCAATATCATTGAAGCGCTGAAATTCCAGCGCCTGCCCTGCAATAATTGCCTGCTGCCCCGCGCTGATGTTGTCAGACTGCTGACGACCAAACTCCGCAGCATCTGCATCCCACCGCACCCCTGCACATACCAACCGAGCGCTATTCCAGCCACCAGCGTGCCAGTGGCTAATTTCCAGTTAGGAATGATACTCATACCAGAACTTGTCGGGCACGTTCGAAGCGCTCACGCCGATCGACCAACCCGTTACTCCCGCCGTTTATCAATCGGGTTACAGCAACAACGTCATCAGCCACAGCGCCGCATTTGCGTGAATTCCAGAACCATGCAGCAGAACGCATCGCATAAATGTCCTGTTCTAATAGCTGAGGTTTAGCAGTCAAGTCCAAGCCCAATACCGCACCACAATGCATGTAGTTCGTCGCACCTGTGACATGAATCAACCCGCGCCCGCGGAAGTTCTAGCCGTCAGCATGCTGTATCCACCGGCGTACCCGCGAAGTTGGATCTCACTCGGCATACCGCTGACCGGTATACAATGAGGCCTGGCAGCGTCAACACGTTCAAGAATATAGGGTTTAAACGGGTCCAGCTTCCTGGGTCGGGGAAGGCGTGCAGAATAACGGGCTTTAGCAGGCGAGTCCTGCATGCGAATATAACGGCGGACAGTCTGCCGGGAACATGAAAGCTGCCGGGCAATACCCCGAATAGACATGCCGTGACGTAAAAGAACTGCAATCTCCACGCGTAACTCCAATGTCAACATAGGCAGCTACAAAGCTGCCATTTTTACCCTAGGTGGGTCCGTTTTACATTGGCATGTGGGTCATTTTTACATCGGTACTAACAATTAATCCTGCATCCGCTCAGACGACAACCAATCGTGGTTCTGTAATCGGGTATAACGTTGACGTCATTGATTCCGAGTCTGATTCATTTACCTATCTAAAAATCATCGACACCAGTCTGTCGAAATATGCAGATTCACTGGGGGCCGATCTTGACGCAATCGTTTTAACGAGCGCAAAAGCGTTGGGGTACCTCTCACCGAGAGAATACCGTAGCCAGCGGATAACGTTAACTTAGAGACAAAAGCTGTCCGGAGATGGTGGGTCAAGATCACTTTGTTGTAGGCGGCAAATTGTTATGGAATCAGATCATAGTGAGATTAACTAAATCGAGGGCTACTCTCCGTCATTCCGAGTTAGCCCTCTGGCATCAATCGACAACGAACAGCTTAGCGCCTGTCTCGGTATAGGAACGGTGGGATTCCGCGTTATCCGCAACCTGATAGCTCATTCCCGGTTTGAGGACAAAAACACGACCATCATCTAATTCCGTATGAAGTTCACCTTCAAGGCACAGCAAAATATGCCCTTTAGAGCACCAGTGATCGGCCAGATAGCCTGGCGTGTACTCAACAATACGAACCCGAATATTATCAAAGCGCTGTGTTCGCCAATAGGCGATCCCCGTCTCACCCCGATGTTCGGTGGATTCTATTTGCGACCAGTCGGTCGTACCAAACGGAATGTTTTTCATGTCCATCTTACTGCCCCTATTCTTTAACGTTATCGGTTAACACTCCGCTTACTGGCAAGCCATCCCAGCACATCAGCGTTTGGCGGTACGGTTCCACGGCATTTTCATCAACAGCCTTGCCATGCCACAAAACCCCGTCACACCAGCAAACAGCAGCCCTGCCCCGACAAAACCGGAGAGCAGGAAGAAAGCGCTGTTTACGCTGTAGCCCAGTAATACACCACCCAGAATCAGTACGCCAGCGACGATTTGAACCTGCCGCATGAGTTCAATCGGCTGCTTACGATTCACTTCCGTTGGAAATCCTGCCTTTTTCCATGCGGCCATTCCCCCTTCCAGAAGCAATACTGTTGCAGGTGAAACCGCCTGCGCCAGCAAATCGGCATTCTGCTCCGAACGCATGCCAGACAAACAATGGAAGATCACAATCTTTCCTTCCCTCTCATCAGCAGGAAGAACATACCCGACAGAGGAATTCAGTGGGTGCAATGTTGCCTGTGCGATGTGCTCGCGGGCATATTCTCTCGGCTGGCGAATATCAATGAGTACCGCCCCTTCATCTAACAATTTGCGAGCCTGAGCGGGTGAGATAGAAACGGGTGTTGGCATGATCGTGATCCTCTTTTGAGCCGTTGAAACTCGTCATAATGCACTCGTTAAACACGGCATTCAGTCGACAAGGAAGGTGAGACCGCTGATTGTCCGCGTCTCACCTTTAATTTAGAAAAACCTAATTAAGCAAAATCTAAATTAAATAATGGACACACGCAACAACTTTCCACACGGGGAAAGCAATCCAGACTGGACATCGATTTAGCGGCTGATACTCTGTAAATAGAAACGCTATTTTAAAAAACAACCATGCTGCCGCGATCGTACAAAAATGGATCAGTAACAGTATGGGTAAGTCACTGTATGAATAAGTACTGTGCAAAAATAATGCTATTTGCGAGCCACCTTATGGCTCTGTTTACCGTGCCGACTGGGAAACTTGAGATACCGCCAAGATCGTTTCATGAAAAAATTAAAAGACACAGACTGGTATAAAAAGCGTTACTCCAACCGCGTTCTCTTCTGGAGAGAAATCTCACCGCTAGCCTTCCCGATCTTTATTGAAGGCCTTTGCGTCGTGTTGATGGGAGTTTTCAGCACCTTCCTAGTCAGTTGGCTGGGGAAAGAGGCTATGGCGGCCGTCGGTTTGGCCGATAGTTTCAATATGGTCATCATCGCGTTCTTTACCGCTGTCGCATTAGGGACCGCCGTTGTTGTCGCGTTCAGCCTGGGACAGCGCAACAGAAAGCAGGCGCGATCTGCCGCTCGTCAATCGATGTCATTACTGGTTCTGTCATCGTTTCTGTTGGTCGCGCTGGTTGAATTCGCCGGTTCAGCGATTATCGATCTGATCGCAGGACAGGCCGACGTACAGGTTAAAGCCCTTGCTCTCACGTTCCTTCGCTGGACGGTGTGGGGCTATCCGGCTGTCGCCATCGCGCTGGTAGGCTGTGGCGCGTTACGGGGCGCGGGCAATACCAAGTTGCCCATGGTCATCAACATTGGGATGAACATTCTCAATATTGCTATCAGTAGCCTGCTGATTTACGGTGCATTTTCCTGGGATGGCCTTGGCTTTGTTGGCGCAGGCATTGGTATTACCATTTCGCGCTATATCGGTGCGGTATTCGTGATTCTGACGCTGATGCACGGTTTTAACGGTGCGCTGCGTATTCCCTTCAAGTCTTACTTTGCGCCTTTTACCCTGTCGATCCTCTATGAAGTGCTCAGTATTGGTATTCCCGCCAGTATTGAATCCGTGATGTTTAACATCGGCAAGCTCATCACACAGCGTTTTGTGGCAGATATGGGAACTGAGGTCATTGCCGGAAACTTTATTGCTTTCTCCATCTCAACGCTGATCAACCTTCCCGGTAATTCACTCGGTGCCGCCGCCACGATTATCGTTGGCACACGGCTGGGGAAAGGCCAGATCATGCAGTCCACCCGCCAGTTGAAGCACATCTTCTGGCTGTCCAATATCGGTCTATGTGTACTTGCCGTCCTGTCGGTGCCGAGCGCCAGCTTTTTGGCGTCGTTTTACACCAATGAGCCGGAAGTTATTGAAGTGGCAAAACATCTCCTGTGGCTCAACGCCCTATTTATGCCCATCTGGGCGGCATCCTGGGTACTTCCCGCGGGTCTGAAAGGCGCGAAAGACGCCAGCTATACCATGTGGGTGGCAATGGCAGGGATGTGGGGATGTCGGGTCATCGCGGGATATATCCTCGGCGTGGTGCTCGGTTTTGGCGTGATCGGCGTGTGGATGGGGATGTTCTTTGACTGGATTGTTCGCGGGTTCTTCTATTACCGTCGCCTGATGAGTGGGCGCTGGCTATGGCGCTATCGTCCACCGACAAATTAATGATAGCGAGCGGGTTTCCGCTCGCTTATAACACAACAAACGGCTAGCGATTCGGGCCCTTCACCGGAGCAAAGCGGGTCGCCATGATAATCAACACGACCACACCGACGGTCATAATCATCCAGGCCTGCTCCAGACCCGCCGTATGCTGACGTATAAAACCAGCTAGCAAAGGCATCAGGCTGGCAAGGATGTAACCGCCGCCCTGCACAAAACCCATCAGTGAACCGGTCTGATGTGATTCGGTCACTTGATCCAACGCCACGATAAGCGATAGCGGGAACAGCGCACCAATGCCAACGCCCAGCATGATAATGATGGGATACGTGAACGTCAGCGGAGCTACAATCAACCCAATCATCCCCACCAGCATCACACTCAGGATAGGAAGCAGCAGTTTACGTCGATCGGGAAAACGGTTGATGAACGTTGACACCAACAGGCCAGAAATCACTTCCGTCAGCGTTAATCCGCCCAACATCAGGCCGCTTTGCGTCGCATCTAACCCCAGTTGAATGTAATACGGTGGCAGCCATGCCAGCACCAGCGTATACGCCCCCGTACCAATGCCGAAGAACACCATCAGCAGCCAGTCCATTCCGCTTCGGCGCGTTGCTACGATAGCCACCGCATCCTGTTTCACGGTATACGCTTTCGGGATACACCGCCAGGCCACCGCAGCAACTAGCGCCACAATCCCCCAGCAGGCCAGCGCACTTTGCCAGCCCCACGCATTTGCCAGCGGAGAAACCGATGAAGCCGCAAACGCCGCACCGGTCATAATCGCCGTGGTATAAAAACCCATGAGGAGACTGCTATGGCGACCAAAATGGAGCTTGATAAACGACGGCACCAGCGCTTGAATCAAGGCAATCCCGATTCCAGCAAGCGCGGCACTAACCAGCAGCGCAATACCGCTATTCAGCCACCAGCGTGCGCTACACGCCAAGGCAATCACCACGATGCCCAGCGTGATCCCCCGATATTCACCGAGACGCGCCTGTAACTGACCGCCATATAACGCACACCATCCCATAGCGAACACCGGGAGCGTGGTTAACATCCCCGCCATGCTGTCATCCAGACCCGTTGCAGCCTGAATCTGATTCAGCAGCGGACCAATTCCCGCCAGAACAGGACGCAAATTCAGCCCCAACAGGATAATCGTGAAGAACAGAAAAGCCCGCGTGCGGGCCGTTGATATCACTACCATGTATAACCTCAATAGCTTGAGCAAATCACTACGACTTGATGAACATTATCTTCACATAAAGAATCTTAACGTCAAGATAAAATCTTATGACAGACCGATACCGGATGCATTTGATCAACGCTGGCAAGAACGACGGGATGTCGACCGACTGGAAAGTGACTGGATAAATGACTGGCGAAACTCGTCGCTGATTTAGCGCCATAAAAAAATCCGCCCTGAAAAGAGCGGATTCTTCCGACACAGTTAACAACCAACGCTGAGGGTAAGTAAACCCTACAGGGTTAGGTTAGAAGCGGTAACCTACGCCAACAGCCCAAGCACCAACATCAACACTGCGGATACGGCTTTGTTCGTAACCGACATCCAGAGCAACGTCCTCGATCGGGTTAAACTGAACGCCAGCACCGTAGGTGAAACCGTAATCGTCATTGCTGCGGTTATCCTGACCGTTGGTATTGTTGCTCGTTACTTTACCATGGCTGAAACCAACAACGCCGTACAGGCTTGCCCAGTCATTCAAACGGTAAGCAGGACCGGCAGTAAAGCCCATGTACTGGCCTTTGTCATAGATACCACTATCGCTGCTATTTTTTTCCAGATAGGTGAAAGAGCTAATAACGCCCAATGGGTTATTATCTTGCTCGTAACGATATTTCAGGTTAAAACCTTTAACTTTATTTTGTACGCCCTGAGCATCACCTTGAGCATAGCCTGCAGTTACAGTGCTTTGACCAGCAAATGCAGAACCTGCGCCAACGGCTAATACACAAGCCAGAGCGGAAAGACACGCGATTTTTTTCATATTTACAGCCTCAGATTCATTTTATGAAAGACTAACTAACGCAGTAAATATAACAAAGAAGTTCGGAAATTGCCGCCCTATAAATATTTATCAATTAGGCTTTAGATGTAACAAATATTGTCAGAACAAACCTATCACTCTAATTATATTGAATTTTTTATTGTGACAATTAGATTAAAAATAAATTCATTACTGGGTAGTAAAACAGATAATTCTGAACTTTCCGCTCAGTTTTCATGCTAATAGTACCGTGCAAAAAATAAAGCAATCAAATGCTGCGTAAATAAAGGTCAATAAAAGTCAATTCATACCAGACAAATTGTTTACAATTGGATATAATAGCAACGGAATGTTATACCTGTTTTAAGGCCAAAAGAATGACCTTATTTTCCCGCCGTTCGTCATCATTAGTCCCTGTATTGCTTATCGTTATCTCGATGCTTTCTATCCAAAGTGGAGCCGCTCTGGCAAAAAGCCTATTTCCGCTCATTGGGGCCACAGGCGTCACCGCACTGCGTCTGGGAATTGGTACAATAATTCTGTGCATCATCTTCAAGCCGTGGCATATGCGCTTTAGCAGTAATCGCCTGCCGCTGTTAGTTTATGGCATTACGCTAGGCGGGATGAATTTTCTGTTCTATCTCTCATTGCAGACGGTGCCGCTCGGCATTGCTGTCGCATTGGAGTTCACCGGCCCGCTTGCTGTTGCTATGTTAGCCTCACGCAGACCGATTGATTTTCTATGGATTTTTCTGGCCGTTGCTGGGCTGTGGTTCTTATTACCACTGGGTCACAATATCGGCAATGTTGACTTGACGGGTGCGGCTTACGCCGTGGGTGCAGGTGCCTGCTGGGCGCTCTATATCCTGTTTGGGCAAAAAGCGGGGGCAAATCATGGGCCGGGAACGGTCGCTATCGGCTCCTGTATTGCCGCGCTGATCTTCTGCCCTATTGGCGCGTATTACGCCGAGAGCACGCTGTTTTCGCTCTCGATACTCCCACTCGGCATTGCCGTCGCCATCCTGTCCACCGCGCTCCCCTATTCTCTGGAAATGGTGGCATTAACTCGTCTGCCTGCCAGAACGTTCAGCACGCTGATGAGTATGGAACCCGCTATTGCCGCCCTCTCTGGGATCCTTTTTCTCGGTGAACATTTATCGTTCATACAGTGGATGGCGCTTATCTTTATTATCATCGCGTCA
Organism: Pectobacterium odoriferum; assembly: GCF_009931295.1. Lineage (NCBI taxonomy): Bacteria > Pseudomonadati > Pseudomonadota > Gammaproteobacteria > Enterobacterales > Pectobacteriaceae > Pectobacterium > Pectobacterium odoriferum. Next base: position 3,035,722 of record NZ_CP034938.1, read on the forward strand.
ATCGGCGCAACGCTGACAATAAAACCCGCGGGCGCAGCCAAAGTGACGACTCAAGCAGAATGAGTGCGTATTTCCTTGGGGAAATGTTGCAGAAAAATTTTACATTCCCGAGGAGAACGCAAAGTCATAAAACGGATATGGTGATAGCGAGGATCGGCTAAATCCGCCAAATACCGTTTCCGGTTGCTTGAATAGGTTTTCATCGTCCAGAGGATAATTGAATCCCGACTAAAGAAACTGCGGAGAAAAGACTCCCTATTGCCCGTGCCGCTCCAAAGTTCCTCTTTGCGCCATACCCGAAGATAGGCACACCGAACCGCCTGAAAAAGCGTGCGGGTAAAACAGTAGTCAACCCAAATCACGACATCAACATTGCGCCATTTGATATCTCGCGTTCGATTATAGTTGCCATCCAATACCCAGCTTTCAGGTTCCAGAGCCCTTTCAAGCTGTTGAAAAAAATCGGCACCCGCCCGTTCTTGCCAGTCCTTAAGCCAAAATAATGCATCCATTTCAATGTACGGACTAGCCAGCTTTTCAGACAAGCGGCGAGCGAGCGTAGATTTACCGCTTCCACGGGTGCCAATAATATTCACTCTCATTCGTCACAACTCCTTTTACTCGCACACGCTATATTTTAAGAGAGAAACGACGTTGTCATTCTATTTAAACAATAGCGGAGAATAATAATTATTTTCATCTAACCAATGATGATATTTATCAATATATGACATGATATTTCAATGACAATTAAAATATTACGTTTACATCACCGCCATCACATTATTGATATCAGATAAATCCTGACTACAAATACCTACACCATCGTTATGCTATAGCTATCCATTTGATAGGTGATTCTTTTCAATATTAATTTTTATCACTGCTATAATTAATCACATTGAACAGTAAGACTATCAATAATTAAAGAGAGGATAACTATTATGTCTACCGCCAAACTCGTGAAATCAGCACCGTCCGCACTGCTTTACACTCGCAATGATTTGGATGATAGCGTGAAGACCTCGACGATCGCGCTGTTAAACCAACTGGTTGTTGATTTCATCGACCTGTCATTGATTACCAAACAGGCACACTGGAACATGCGTGGTGCAAATTTTATCGCCGTTCATGAAATGCTGGACGGCTTCCGCACCTCGATTATTGACCATCAGGATACCATCGCCGAGCGCGTGGTACAGATAGGCGGTGTTGCGCTGGGTACCGTGCAAATTGTGGGGAAACAAACCTCGCTGAAAAGCTACCCAACCAATATCCATAGCGTTCAGGATCATCTGAAAGCGCTGGCCGAACGTTATGCGATTGTCGCCAACAACGTACGCAAGGCAATTGGTAAAACGGAAGATGAAGCCTCTGCGGATATTCTGACTGCCGCATCACGCGATCTGGACCAGTTCCTGTGGTTTATTGAATCAAACATCGAATAATCGGCGTTATCGTCCGCATTACTTTCTGCGAACGTGCTCAAGGGCTGCTCAGGCAGCCTTTTTTACTGCCCAGAAAACCCACTCAAGCCATGCTCTTTCTTCGTGCAACCCGCATAAATCACGCATTTTATCCGTTAAGACGCTCAAAAAATTAGCTTTTGCCTGCATTAATTGGGCAGAACGCTAATCAACGGTTGTTTCCCTCGTATAAATCAGTTAATCATAACAGCGCTTTGCCTGAGCGAATCGGAGATGAAAATTTCACCGCCGGCAAGGTGATAAAATAAAAAGCAACAGGTTAAGCACAATGCATGGTCACTGGCCTCATGTTCGAATGGGTTTTACTTTCGTACTATGCTTAAAAACGCCTGTAAAACAAAAAGCTCCCACAACTGCTAATAGGAAGGATTTGATGAAATCACGACTTAAGGCCTCTTTGGCTGCCCTGACGCTGATGATGAGTATTTCTAGCTATGCGGCTGAGAAAGAACTGATTGTCGCAACCGACACCGCTTTCGTCCCTTTTGAATTCAAACAAGGTGACAAGTACGTCGGCTTTGACATCGACCTCTGGGATGCTATTGCTAAGCAACTCAACCTGAAATACACCCTGAAACCAATGGACTTCGGCGGTATTATTCCTGCCCTGCAAACGCGTAACATCGATCTGGCGCTCGCAGGCATCACCATTACTGAAGAGCGTAAAAAAGCAATCGATTTCTCTGACGGTTACTACGATAGCGGCCTGCTCGTGATGGTCAAAGCGGACAACAACGATATCAAAGGCGAGCAGGATTTGGCGGGTAAAGTCGTTGCGGTGAAGAGCGGCACGGGTTCCGTTGATTACGCGAAAGCCAATATCAAAACCAAAGATCTGCGCCAGTTCCCGAACATCGACAACGCCTACATGGAACTGGGCACCAACCGTGCTGATGCCGTGCTGCACGATACGCCAAATATCCTCTACTTCATCAAAACCGCAGGCAACGGCCAGTTTAAAGCGGTAGGTGATTCCATTAAAGCCCAGCAATACGGCATCGCGTTCCCGAAAGGCAGCAACGAGCTGCGTGAAAAAGTGAATGGCGCCCTGAAAACACTGCGTGAAAACGGCACTTATGCTGAGATCTACAAGAAGTGGTTTGGCGTAGAACCTAAGTAATTGCCGATTTAATCTGGAGATATTCCATGCAGTTTGATTGGAGCGCCATTTGGCCTTCTCTGCCCCTCCTGATGGAAGGGGCAAAAATGACGTTGTTGATTTCTGTTCTGGGTCTGCTTGGCGGCCTCGTGATTGGCGTGGTCGCGGGTTTTGCCCGCGCCTACGGCGGCTGGTTTTCCAGCCGCATTTCGCTCGTTTTTATTGAAATTATTCGCGGCACCCCGATTGTTGTGCAGGTGATGTTTATTTACTTTGCCCTGCCGATGATTTTCACGTCCGTGAGGATTGATCCTTTTGCCGCCGCCGTGGTGACCATCATGATTAACTCTGGTGCTTACATCGCGGAAATTACTCGTGGTTCGGTATTGTCGATTCATAACGGCTTCCGTGAAGCGGGTCTTGCACTTGGGCTGTCACGCAGCGCGACGTTACGCCATGTCATTGCCCCACTCGCCCTGCGCCGCATGCTGCCACCGCTGGGTAACCAGTGGATTATCAGCATCAAAGATACGTCACTGTTTATTGTGATCGGTGTCGCTGAACTCACGCGCTCAGGTCAGGAAATCATCGCGGGCAATTTCCGTGCGCTGGAAATCTGGACTGCGGTTGCCATTATTTATCTGTGCATCACGCTGATCCTCAGCTTTATTCTGCGTCGTCTGGAAAGAAGACTTAAGATTATATGATTGAATTTAAAAACGTATCCAAACACTTTGGCAAGACGCAGGTCTTACACAATATCGATCTCACCATCGGCCAGGGTGAAGTTGTGGTCATCATCGGGCCTTCGGGCTCGGGTAAATCCACGCTGCTGCGCTGCATCAACAAACTGGAAGAGATTACCAGCGGCGAGTTGATTGTTGACGGCCTCAAAGTGAACGATCCGCGTGTTGACGAGCGTTTAATCCGTCAGGAAGCAGGGATGGTGTTCCAGCAGTTTTATCTGTTCCCGCATCTTACGGCGCTGGAAAACGTCGCGTTCGGCCCTATTCGGGTTCGCGGCGCGAATAAAGCCGATGCCGAGAAACTGGCGCTGGAATTACTGGCGAAAGTGGGTCTGTCAGAACGCGCGCATCACTACCCCTCCGAGCTTTCCGGTGGCCAACAGCAGCGTGTCGCCATCGCCCGTGCACTCGCGGTTAAACCGAAGCTGATGCTGTTCGATGAGCCGACGTCTGCACTCGATCCGGAACTGCGTCATGAAGTATTGACCGTCATGAAAGATCTGGCCGAGGAAGGTATGACGATGGTGATCGTCACCCACGAAGTGGGCTTTGCCCATAAAGTGGCTTCACGCCTGATCTTTATTGATAAAGGTCGCATCGCAGAAGATGGCGACCCAGAAACGTTGATTACGAATCCGCCCAGCGAGCGCCTGCGCGAATTTCTGCAACACGTATCTTGATCAACAAGGGGGCGAAAGCCCCCTTTTTCTTACTCGCAATATCAGCGAACGTTATGCCGGAGAACGCGGATATTCTCGTTCAATAAACGCCGCAAAATCCTGGCACATTTTCTCATCGCTTTGCTCATTATCCGCCAGCACGCGGCTACCATCGACCACGCGAATACGAGCTGACAGATCGAAATCCGCGGCAGGTTGAGGCCGACCCGCCGCTTGCGCCATCGTGCTTTCCGCCTGTTTCCAGGCTTCTTCCACCGTCAGATTACAGGCTTTTGCCAGATAGGCTGGATTAAACCCCTCTCCGGTCAGGCTGCGCAGCGTATCGTCATGGCCCACGCTATTACCCGGCAACCAATAGTGCTGCGCCAGATCGGGGCCAATGGCTGGGTTGTCCGTCAAATAGCCGTCGCGTTGCAGGAAGTAGCTGCGCGTCTGCTCCACCGCCATCAACGCCAACAGATATCCCTGATAAGAGCACGCGGACTCCATAGACAGTAGATGCGGAATCGCCAACGTCGGTCGCGGGCTACCGCTAATACCCAAAATACGCTGTTCGGTGTCACGTGCCAGTTTTGTCATCGCTTCCGGCGTACGCGCCTCGTCGTCCCACGAATAGAGCTGCCACTCGAAGTACGGCACTAGCAGGATGTGCCGCTCATTGAAAGCGCGCATCGGCTGCTGCGTGCTGATATCCGCGCGGATCAATTCATCAGGAATCGTCTCTCCCTGTGCATTCTTTGCATAGCGTTTTAACCAGTCAGCATCACCCAGCAGGCTGTCGCAGAACATGGACTGCGTTTCCGCATAAGCCATTGAGGTTGGAGGAAACTCCTGTGAAAAACAGGGTGCATTCTGTCGGATATTAGCAAAATGCGCGGCGTGCCCACCTTCATGAAATAGCGTATTAATGCCGCTGGCACCGCTGCCAATCTGATCCGGTTTTGCCAGACTGGTGAAATTAATCCGTGCAGGAACCCATTTTCCTTCCTGCACAAACGGCGGCACCGGGCCATGCATAAAGCCGTTCTCGTATTTACCTTTGCGCACCAGTAAATCGAGCTGCATTTCTGCACCGTTAAACCCAATGCGCAAACGCTTAAAGCTATTGATCCAACGCTCCAGCGACGCAGAGAAAGGGAAGTAGGGATCGAGCTGACGCGTCACATCACCGGCGCTGGCATAGCGAATATTCCACGGTTGCAGAGCCTCTTCGCCCTTTTCATCCGCCAGATTTTTCAGGCTACGGGCATTCGCTTCACGCGTTTGTTCTTCAAAAGGATCGAGGATGGCAAAAAGCTGCTCCGGCGTCATCCGCTCCGTCTTGTTGACCTTATAGTCAAAATAGTTACGGTAGCCCATCTGACGGGCGAAGCGGTTACGCAGTGAAATCAGCTCAGGGAAGCCATTCTGCAACAGCCACTGTTCGAGATCGCGCAGCGCCTGCTGGGAACTTTGACGGTAGGCTTCGGTATCATTGGTCGTCTGATTGGTCAGCAGCTCTCCGAGCGAAGCGGAAACCCGTTCCCCTTTGGCATCCAGATGCGTCATTTCATAGGATTTACGCTTGGCATATAGCGCACTTTCGGCCGCAATAATTTCATCCATCAACGCCTGCGCCTGCGGGTCTTCAATCACGTTGCAGTCGAAAAATCGATACCAGCCTTGCAAACCGTGCGACAGCGCCTGCTGTTGCTCATCGCGCGGGCTATTTTTCAGTGTCGTAAGATGGGCTCTGAGTTCAGCCAGACGCTGTGGCTGCGAAATAAAGCGCTTATAGGCACTTTCTGCGGCGGAGAAACGCTCAGACACCTCATCGTTGCCCGTTCCCATATACAGTTGCCAAAACAGTTCTTCTTTCGCCTGATGAACCGCAAGATAGTCGCGATTCAAAGCGTTAAAATAGTCCGCTACCTGTTGCATGCTATTCCTTCTCTCTTCAAATGACAGCCGTCTGGCTGCGTGAAGTGGCGCGATAAACGCGTCCGAATCCGCTCCGGCAAACCGATCAGCCAAGGCGTTTTTTAATTGTGGCGACAGCCTGCTCCATTGTCGCCGCTTCGCCGGCAGCAACTAAACAGCACGCCAGTTGCAGACGGATCGCCTGTGGTATCGCAATTTCCCCCGTCAGGCACTGTACCGTCCAGCGCGCCGTGGTTACGGCATCCTTCGCAATCGGCAGCGCATCAGGTGCGACGCTGATATCCTGCCGAAGTTGCAGCACGTTGGTATTTTGCTGATGGATAAAATGAATTTCCGGACAGCGCTGCGGGTTGGCGTAAACCTCTCCTTCCGTGCCGTGCATCAGAAGTGCGCGCCCGTTGATGTCATTAAAAAACGTTCCCACGCGGGAAACATACTCAGGATGGGAAACGCTGGCGACGCGCAGCGCGTCGCTTTCACCAAACGGCGTCGCCACCTTAGCCAGCGTGTGGCTACTGTTACGCACGCCCATACGCCAGCGCAGCTGTAGCTGGCGATCGATAGCCGGACATAGCGTCGAAACAGGGATAAATACCGGGCTACCGTTATCAAGCTCCTGCTGAGCCTGCTCAGCATTCTCGGCAATCGTCACACCGAGGTTACGCAAAATCTCGGCGCTGGTAACACGGGTCGGATCCTCGTTGACGCCGTGAACCACAACCGGAAAACCCAGTTTTGCCAACAGCAGCGCCAGCAGCGGCGTCAGGTTTGCCTGCTTTCGCGCCCCGTTATAGCTAGGAACCACGACTGGCATAGGAAAGCCCGCAGGCGGCGTCAGGCGTAGTACATGCTCGTTCATCGCCTGATAAAAACCCAGCATCTCGGCTTCCGATTCTCCTTTGATGCGAAACGCAATCAACAGCCCACCGAGCTCCAGCTCCGGCACATCACCGCGCAGCATCGCGCTATACAGTTCATAAGCCGTGGCCCGATCGATATCACGCGCATGATTTTTCCCGCGCCCCACTTCTTTGATAATTTTGGTGTAATCCATGCTGGCCTCTCATTTGCGGCGACACAGTAAAGAACTTATCAATGAAAATAACATGTTTACCGAGTTTCTGGTCACTCTGGCGCAGAGGAAATTGCGATTGCGCGGTTTTTTAGCCAGCAGTAGGAACGCCATCCTTATCCCGCGCGGGAAAGTACTTATAGATGGTTTTTTCTGACACGCCGATGATGTTCGCTACCTGACGGCGCGTCGCCCCTGTTGCCAACATTGATTCGGCTCGACAAAGCGCATCGGGCGTCATCAGCCGTTTACGCCCGCCGATGCGCCCCTGCAACCGAGCAGCATCGAGTCCGGCCCGTGTCCGTTCGACAATCAGCTCACGCTCCATTTCCGCCAGCGCACTCATCACATGAAAGAAAAAACGACCAGCGGGCGTAGAGGTATCAATACTATCTGTCAGGCTGCGAAAATGGATGCCTTTCGCCTGCAATGCGGATACCAGCTCAATCAAATCACGCACGCTGCGCCCTAGCCTGTCCAGCTTCCATACCATCAGCGTATCGCCACGCCGCAACCGCCTGATCACCTTTTTTAACCCAGGCCGCTGTGCATTTTTCCCACTGGCGGTATCCTCAAAAATCAGCTCACATTCTGCGCGAATCAGCGCTTTTTTCTGTAATTCCGTATTTTGATCGGTAGTAGACACTCGCGCATAGCCAATCAACATTTCATAACCCCATGAAATGATTGATTGTATTTTTATTACGAGGTTCTCGCAAACCTCGGTTTTGGAGAATTTAATTTGATGCCTGTTGCATTACTGCAATTTTCATCGAATTTATTGCAAAGATTGAACTTCAAAGCAATTAGCAATGATATTCTCGAAGTAAATATTGAAATTAAATCACATGGGCGTTTCATTGAAGTGGACAAAACTCGTTTGTTTATGTTGGACGATAATGCAACTGCTATATCAGGAAAAGGGACTAGTCGCTTCAACCCAGTTGGGAAGTTTATTGTTACGTCAATAGTGTTCCCTTTTGAAAATAATAATCTAGCAACCGTTGAAATTTACTATCAAAATCATGGGGTTACTGTTGGTGGTGGCAAGATATTTAGGGTGGCAGGATTCATATATCGTGAAATCGGCTGCTCATGGATGGGACATGTCAGTACTTCTGGTACATCAATGAATTCGCATTATATGAGGCTGAAAGCTCCTCTATCATCACCGAATATGCCTGTAATGGGGACGGCATCTACTAATACATATGGGTTCGATGATTCACTGGGAGTAACGACTATTGACGCAGATAACCAACCATCAGCGATAAGTGTTACGATGCTCGGATATGACACTGTTTCATTTGCTATATCTGATACAGATTCAGCTTCACCGTCACCAACAGATATGGCAACTATCATTGTTTACGATATTAAATAAAAATCCTAAAATATATATTTAGTATGAAAAGTGGCCCAATAGGGCCACAACCTATGCTGATTTAGCAATTATATGGTAGTAAAGTGTTTTTTTGTTCCAAATACCATTTTCATTAAATCTATCCCATGAAACCAAAAAACCAGTGTTTGTTACATTAGAAATCCGTACTGTGTAAGCATTTCCACCATTGTATCCTCCGATATCATTTGCAGTGATAAAAATCATCTCCTTGATATTAATTGGAAATATAACATTTTTATTAGAACCCATTACGACATCTTCGCTGGCAAAAAGCTCTATCATCGCATCCGCATATTTTCGCCAGTAATATCCTGCACCAGCACCCGTCTCAATAATTTCTTTAAAACCGAGGTTTGCGGGAGTCAGAGTAATATCTTTTGACCCATCAAACTCAACACCGTTAATCTTTCGCGGTGTCGCCAACTTGGTAGCCGCCACCGCAGTTCCTGCGGCGGGTAATGCCCCAATATCAGCAGCAGTCGGTTTATCTTGATCGCTATAAATACGCGCCCACGGCTTTTCAAAACCGAGGCTATCACGGGAACTCCGGTATTTCAGTCCACCATTCGCATAGTTGAAGTGAAACTGGGCGGCTGATGTTGAACCGGTATTTAGCCCTATATGCCAAATAAGAGAGGCATCCCCTCCATTATCTTTTAAATAAGCACCAGTGGGGCTATTCCATGCAAGATCATCATTTTTATAAACGACACCTGATGAGCCCTGTCGAACATAATTATTATCGGCATCTGTTTTTGCTATAGCACCAATATCTGCTGCGGTAGGCTTATTTGCCGTATCGTAATCCAACACCCAGGCAGACCATGCTCCCGAATATTGGGTTCGTTTGTAACAGCGGGAGTTGTTGTAAATACGGTAAACCTGAGTAATGCCAGCATGTTTCAGCACTTCCAGCGAACCGGCCTGCGCTTCCGGGTAATTTTTTCCCGATGCAGCCTGCGCATTTGCCGCCTGATGGTATAGCCCCGGCGTAGTATAGGTATTCAAATCAACAGCATTGCCGATAGATAACGATGCCGAGAAAACACCCTGAGAATTCACATCGATATCTGCCGTGCCGTCAAATGCCACACCAGCAATCTTTCTCGCGACGGCCAATTTTGTCGCGGCTGCTGCCGTTCCCGCCACTGGCAACGCACCAATATTTGCTGGCGTCAGGGCAATATTCGCCGTGCCATCAAACGGTACACCGTTGATGGTGCGAGGCGTAGCCAGTTTTGCGGCAGCCTGAGCAACTGCCTTCTCTGGTAACGCACCAATATCGGCCGCAGTAGGTTTATTCTTTGTATTGTAATCACGTCTCCAGCTAGGAGAATAATCAACCCCGTTATAGATATAAGTGAATTGTGCATTCGCTGAATCACTAAGCCCAGTTGGCGTTGTTGAAGGTGTAGTTATCCTGATTGTCGTGGCATCGTGTTGTCCCATGACCTCAACCACGGAGCCAGCCAGTGGTATCTGACCACACTCTGTATCAGAGATAATTTTATTGTGGGCATATGACCACGATCCACGGCAAACCCAATAGGCATGAACAAAGGCACCCTGGCTTTCTAACCAGCCAATAAACTCAGCGGTTGTCCATAAACCAGCACTGCCTCCGATGGGGATCGATGAGCTGTATGCACGCGATGAACCAAGGTTGCGGTTAAACAGTTCTCTATCCTGAATATCTGCACCGTTTTGGTCCTTCGCCAGTTTCGTCGCACCAACCGATTTCACAAACGCCGTAGTAGCAACCTGCTGACTATTGTTGTCGGTTGCAGGCGTTGGCGCTTTCGGCGTGCCAGTGAAAGTGGGATTCGCCTTCGGCGCATATTGCGTATGCGGATCGGCGGCGGCAGCGTGTGTCGCCAGATCGCTGCCCGTTTTTTCCTGCTCTTTTTTCAAATAGCGGGTACGATTAGCCAATTCTTTAGCCTGTCGGTTTGAAACACCGTCCGGTCCACCCACGACCGGATCTGACGTTTCGATTTGGTAAATGCCGTCAACCCATTGTGGATTCTCTGACAAATTCGCCATGTTCAAGCGCTCCCATGATTGTAGTTACTATCGTATATTGCCGTCCGGTTGTAGCGGATAGGCACTTCCCAATATTCGATACTGGCCAGATGACAGCGTGCTGGGGCAAACATCCCAATGGCATTGCGCAGCATTCTGGCCTGATCGTTGGTAATCGGTTGTTTTAGCAGCACGCGATAAACCGCCCAAGCCGCTTTGTCGCCGTGCACATAAAGGTTGTTGTAGGTGGCTTCACCGTCGTAGCTCAGGCGGCCAATATTCTCGATCAGCGTGCTCTCGCCGAATCCAAAACGACGGATGATCTCTTTAATGCTCCAGGGCGTACCTTTGCTGCGATGCAGATCGATAGCGGCCTTGATCAGCGCACGTTTGGAGTCATCCGATTCTGCCAGTTCCCAGCCGTCGCCAAACAGCGAGAACTGTTCTGCCAGCCAGGGCAACGCGCTGCTATCGGCAATGTCGATCAGATAAACCAGCAAGGCATTCAGATCGATGTCATCAACGCGGTCGGCCAATTCCGCCAGCGAACGAAAGCGGGTGTCAGCCGCCAGCGGCGGTGGCAACAGTCGTAGTGAATCAGCCATTCGACACCCCGACGACGCTGACATTGATGCCCGTACAGTTCGCCCATTCGCTGTCATCCAACACCATCAATGACGGTGAAACGAGCTCCACCTGATACACGCCGGGGATGGATAACGTGGCGATAATTTGGCTTGGGACAATGTCACGCCCCAGCGTAGCGGTACGGGTTTCAACCCAGGCCTGCACCGCTTTCTCCGCAGCGGCCTGAACGACGCCAGCCTGTTCGCCGTTAAACAGCGTCAATTTAGCGCTGATGGCGTAATCCACCTGCGTGGGGGATTTGGCGGAAACAAAATCCGTCAGTGGACGCACCTGTTCGTCGGAGCAAAAACTTTCCACCAGCGAGAGCATGCTGCTGTCCGGCAGGCCAGTGCTGAGCAACGGATAAAGCACCACTTCACCCGGTTCAGGCGACATCACCGCAACATCAACAATGTTTTGGTGTGCTCGCAGCGCATGGAAGCGATACGCCAATTTCGATCCCGCCGTACTGAACGATTCCGGTGCCAGTTGAACACGCTCACGCAGGCGATCGTCATCTTCTTCTGCGGAACCGCCGCTGCTTTTGGTGATATTGATAACGCTTAAATCGCTGTCGCCAATCTCATCCAGCAGCGTACTGATCTGAGCAGGCAGCCAGTCATTGCCCACATCGCCACTTTCGGTACAGGTCGCCAGCACGGTGACCCCGCTGCCGCTCGCTCTCAGCAGCGCATCGCTGTCGGTGGTGAAAATCACGCTGTCTGATGCGCTAACGCGAGTACCCGCAGGAATCAGCAGATCGCTGACTAACGGCGTTTCAGGGGTAAAGCGAAGTTCTGCACGCGCTGGCTGCGCCGCCAAACGATAGACGCCGACCAGTTCTGCCAGATAATCCAACATCGGTGCACGAGCAAACGCAACCAGGTTCTGCTTGGCGGCTTCCTGGACCGCACTACGCAATAAAGTTTCCCGGTAAGCAAAGAGGTTGATCAGCAGGCGTTCTGCCTGCGCCGGATAGAGTGTTTTCCCTGAATCAGCTTCATATTTCGCGATCATTTCGGCGGTAATCTTCGCCGCATCGCGTTCAATAAAATTGGGTTCTGTCAGCGCCATAACAACTCCGTGGTCTGTGTCGCGCCGTTAGCGGTTTTCCAGCTAACGTGCAGCGTCAGGTGAGCCCCATTCACAGAAGGTTTAACCGCCAGTAGCTGGCAGCGAGGTTCCCATCGTTTGATCGCTTCTACCGATTCCCGAACGACATGCGGGATCACACGATCGATCGGATAATCGAGATACAGATGTAGATTGCTACCAAAGTCAGGCCGATGTGGGTCGCTGCCGCAGGGTGTCCGCAGGATGATGTGAATCGCCTGCATGATATCTGCCGTTCCTTCGACGATGTCGCCGGGACGTTGCAGCGCCGGTTGCCAAAAAACAGATTGAGTTTTCATAGGGGGCCATTGTCGCCCCCGGTGAGAGGAAGGAATATTAAAGCGGTTTAGGGAAACGTTAGTGCGAGTGGTGATTAGAGTTGCCGCCAGCATCCATGACGCTGCCGCTGGCGCTGACGTTACCAGAGATACTGACATTACCATTGAGGCTGGCACCGCCGGAACCGGACATCCCGCTCTCGTAGGTGAGTTGTCCTTGCACCAGTAGCTTGCCCGTCACCGTCGTTTCTGGCGCATTAATGGTGACACGCTGAGCGTTAACCACCACGTCAGTCCCGCTGCTAATCGCAATATGCTGCACGCCGCCGTTGATCGTTAACGTATGCGTTCGACGATCGTATTCAATATGTGCGCCGTCAGAGAACGTTACCGCCCTTTTGTCCTTATTTGCCAGTATTGGCACATCAACGGCGGAGTAAATCGCCCCCAGTACCAGGCCGTCTTCGCCGTTGCCGTCCAGCAGAACTTCGACCTGCTCGCCAATATCCGGCAACCAATAATCCTTATTATTCTGCGTATTGCGCTGTAATACCGGCAGCCAGGCCGTACGCAGATTGTCGCACTCTGGTAGACGAACGCGCACCATGACGCGAACCTCATCTACCGCACTGATCGTGCCAATTCGACGAGATAAACTCATAAACCTATATCCTTTTTACTCTTGACCGTCTGTGTTGTCTGGCTGCCATCCGGGTGATACGTCACCAGCGTTTTTCCGCCGTCCGATTTCCGCTTACCCGCCGTAATTGGCCCGCGAATCAACCCAATCTCCGTGGTGTAGCCACTGCCACGTTCCAGAGCATGGCGAGCCGATTCGATCAACCAATGGCCAGAAAGTTGGCCGAACGACACCAGCTCCACTTTATTCCCCGCCGCCAACTGCGGGCTGCCCATCAGCGTCATCGACCCTTTTTGTTGCTTTTCGTTGTGCGCATCCAATGCAGCATCCGTTTTCATCCTCGCTCCAGAAGCATCCGCCGCGCGCACGTTAACTTTCAACGTATCCGCACTGGTCTCAGCACCGGCAGACTTCATTTCGTTGTTCGCGCCACCGTTGGCTTCATAAACCATCAGTTTCTTTTCACTCCCTTTCTGATATTTCGTCTTGGCGTTTTTATAGACGTGGCTGATCGTGTCGCTCAATGAAAAACGCGCGACGTCCGTTGGCTTAATTTGTCGAACAGACGCCTGATTACGCAGCGTTGCCAGATGGGAAAAAATCAGCTGGTCGCTGACCACTTTCACGACATAGCCATATTCACTGGCGAGCCGCTTTAGAAAAGCGACATCGGTTTCCGCATATTGCGTAACGCGATCGATCTTGATGATCTGAATCTTCCCCACGAGCATCAGTTGATGTTTTTTTGCGATGCGCGTCGCAATGGCGGCTAACGTCGTATCCTCAAAACCGCGGTTTGATTTGGTTCGTAACGCACGATTGACCGATGTCGCGACACCTCGAATCATGACTTCGCTGGGCGGTCCACTAACCTCAATCTCATCAATCGAGAAAGTACCGCAGTCAAACAGCATTTCACCGAGATAGCCTAGCTTGAGCGATAACGTATCGCCCGTACCGGGATACCACTTATCCATCCAGCGGCCATCGGTATCATCGAGCCTGACCTCGATCGAATCCGATTCATTCTTGATGCTATCGCTATACGTCACGCTGGTGACATAGGGTGCGATATCATTGGTGATGTCTTTTTGCTGATACCACAGGGTAAACGCCGGTTGCAGTACTTCCGACACCGCAGGAGAGATCAGCTTGAGTTCTTCCGTTAACGCAGCCATGGTGGGGTGTCCTCCGCTTTACTGGCCTCCGACTGTTCAATAATCGGAATCAGCACCACCACACCCGATGGCAACAGCGGCACAATGGGGACATGCGGGTTAGCGGCAATAATACGTGGGTAGCCAAGCGGATCGCCGTAATACCGATAGGACAAGGTATCCCAGCGTTCGCCCTGTGTAGTGATATGTTCAAGGTGCATATGCTTCAACCCTCTTCACGATTTCCGCCGTCAGTTTGCTGAGCGCAGGTTCAGCGCCTTTAAATGTGTCGCTCGCGGCATCAACATGTTTACTGATGGCTTCAAGCTTCTCGATAACATTTTTGCTGTCGACGTCCTGCAACAAGTTGGCAACTTGCTTGACCTGTTTCAGCATTTCATTCGCCGCTTTATTAACCGCTGTAATTTCAGGCATCATCTTCTCCGCCTGAACCGCCGTATCAGAAATAGCCTCCGCCGCTTTTTTAAACGCCGGTTCCACCTCACTTAACGGGGTCAATACATTCCCGACTTGCGTTAGCAGTCCAGGGATTTGCAACAACGCGGTTTCGGGATTTCTCTTCATCCGTTTCACAATCTGTACGGTGGTTTTCACCGCCTTAAAGGCAGACTGCGCCTTCTTGGCATACGTGACGGCCGTGCGTAGCGAGGTCGCAAAATCACTCACTTTCTCGACCGCCTTAGTGATTGCGCTGACGTTGGGAACAGGCGTTTGTATCGCCGGTGGCTTGAGTGGATTCTTCGGATCGCCAATATATTCTCGCAGCGTAAGCTCGGCATTCATGGCCAACACGTTGCCTTTCGCATCAGTATGCTGGCTGGTCGAGGTCAGTGCCGTAATCACAAACCAGCCGCGATAGTCCCCATTACCGAAGACCAACGCCATCGCCTGATGCGCTCGCATCGCCTCAGTCAACCGCTTCAACTCCACATCCGGCATGCAGTACTGCTTATGAAACACCAGACTAATGCGAATCTCGTCCAGCTTCGCACCGATGAACTGCAGACCGGGTTTACCCTCAATGCGGCCATGCTCGGCATAATCTGCCCCGAATGACGTATTAAAGCCGTCCCAGTAGGCGGTCACTTTAAATTCAATATTTCCTAATACCGCAAACATCAGGCGTACCCCCTGCGCTCACGCTGAGCGAGCAGCTTGTTCAACATATTTTCCAGTTCATTCATGCTAAGCGTCAGCGTCTTCGTCATTTCAGGCGTTGGCGCAGCCTTCTGGCCGTTAAGATAAATGGTGGGTGAGAAAGCAACCTGAACACGCTCGGAAGGGGCTGCGGTGACTAACTTACCTTTCGCTCCACCGACAGTTGGTGTCAGTGCAACACGCTGTTGCGGGGTTGACGCAGTGTTCTCAGCGTTAGGTGATTCAACACGCGCTGTCGGCTGTAGCGACAATGCAGATACCGAGGTAGGTTTTAGAACTGGCGGGGCTACAGTACTGGCAGCCACAGATTGACCGCTAGCGTCGATAGACACGGTTTTCGACCCGATACCCAGAAAGTCTTTAACGCTATCGGGAACCAATTCGTCGATCGTTTTCAGGACGTTTTTTAGCTCGGGGAAAGCACTCATCAGGCCATTGACTAATGCGTCGATAATCACGCCACCGAGGGCACTTAAACTGCCGGGAAGTTGAATGCCCAACTCGCTGACGGTATCGGCAAAGATGGAATACAGCACGCCGAATGGTGACCAATCGAGCAGTAAAGCGGTAATACCCACTACGCCGCCGGATACCGCATTATTGAGCGCCTCCCAGCCCGCATTAAAGGCCTGACTGACTTGTGACCAGAGGTTTTTAAAGAATGCGCTAATCGGTTCCCAGTACTGGTAAATCAGATAAGCTGCCCCTGCGATTGCCGTTACTGCCAAGCCAATCGGATTCATCAGCAGCATACGGCCTAGAAACAATACTGCTCGACCCGCCATCATCAAGCCGCTACGTAACACGCCGCCAAGCATGCGTGCTAATGTTCCGGCTCCACCAACCAACCGGCTCAAAATCCCCCCAATACCTTGCAACACTCCTGTCGTTCTTAATCCCGCATTGAATAGCTGCCAGCCACGTTGAACCTGCAAAATACCGTCCCAAACGCTCAGTAAAGGCGATAACAGTGTGGTAATCCCCAACTTCGCCCCGCTCAATGCCATTCTGAACGCGAAGAAACCGGCAACGGCCATCACGATCCCACGAACCAGTTCAGGGTTCGCTGCCGTCCAGGTCACCAGTTGATCCAGAATAGGAATCAGTATGTCGCTCAAGGAAACCAATACTGGCGTTAGCGCTTCACCCACATTGAGTGCAATATTCATCACTGACGTTGTCATTCGATTCCAGCGCCCGGTCAATGTGTCATTCTGCCGGGCGAAGTCGAGACCCAGCGTTTGCGTGGCTGCCGGGCTGTTCATCCGCTGTTGGTTCGCTTGATAGCTCTGCCAGTTCTGCTTCATCGACATCGCATAATTCACGGCTTCTGGCGTACGGAATACCTCCTGCAACCCGTAGCGCTGCATTAAACTTTGCTGTGCGTCTACGTTGCCCGCTTTACTGGCCTTATCCCACAGTTGCTGGAATTGACTGCCTTTGCTGTCGATGAATCGGTTACTAATCTGAACCGCAGCGTCGTACTGTGAATACCCACCTTTCATGTAGCTTTTTAGTGACGCGTTATAATCTACGCCCGCGTTGTAGTAGCTGTCGGCAATGTCAGTTCGTCCCACCGAATTCATGAAACTCCCCAACCGGGCAGCCGTGTTCGCTTCTGTATCCGCGCCTTTTGTCGCGCTCAGGCTGGACACCAACTGACTCAATGCCTGATTGCCCGTCGCCCCCATCGCCGTAAACCCTGGGGCCAGCGCAGTCGCGTATTGCGTCATCGACGCCATGGAGAAACCCTGTTTAGTGCCCGCCAGCATGCGGGAGAAGGATTCCTCCAACGCCTTCGCGCCTTTCAGGTTAAACACGTCATCCAACGTGACAGAAAGTGCAGTAAGATCGGACAGCGCCGCACCAGAGGCCGTTGACGTTTTCCCCAGCACCGCCGCAACATCCGTTGCCTGATCCGGCGACATGCCGTGAGCAAGCAGTTGTCCGGCACTACCGAGCAATGCATCCGGTGTTTGGTTCACCCGTTGAGAATCTTGACGCAGGCGCTGCCCCATCAATTTTTCCTGCTCACTCGATATCCCATGAGCAACGCTGATGTCGCGCAACTGCGCCTCAAATGAAGCAAAGCGTGTGACCGACGCCACAATCGGTTTCATGACAGAACCAAACTGTGCACGCTTAGTCTCAAAATCACCGGCGAGTTCAACCCGACGGCTACGTAGTGTTTCCTGACGTGACTGGCTACGCGCCAGCCGTTCCTGATTGGTTTCTAATTCACGTAGCGATTGGCTCAGTCGGGATGTCACCTGTGTGCTGCGCAAACTGACATTGCCAAAGCGTTCTAGCGACTGATTAAACAGACGCTGCCACTCCTCAGCTTGTTTGAGTTTATCGCTAAGTGGCTGCAGCGATTTTTTTGTGTCATCTAGCGTGGCGCCAAACGCCCTGCCCAGCATGACACCGTTTAAAAGCATATCCACGGTTCACTCTCATTCAGAAAAGCCCCTTGTGGGACGGATCGGAGACGGCGGCTTACGCCGCTCCAGCTTGGTTTCCCCATCACAAACCGGGGATAAGACGAGGAAAAGGACGGGTGATAAGCAGGAGAAGAAGACAGATGGTGAGGGAGCAAAACGGCCAGCGTCCTTATCGCTGGCCGGGTTAGGGTGGATGGTGGACTCAGTAATCCTGTCAGTAATCAGTCTTCCTCACCGTTCTCACGTTTTATCTGTTCGCTGGCTTCATCCAGCCAGCGTTCAAAGTCGTCCAGCTCCAGCGCATCAATCTCACTCGGCTGAAAGCGAAACCACCTCGCCAGCAGGGCTTGCGCTTTCCACAGAAGCGCCGGCTGCGTTATCCAACCCAAGTAACTGCTGAAATCGTTTTTGCAGCGCCATGTAGTCCTGCGCGTCCATCTCATCGATGTCTTCCGGCACCAGACCGGTCATACGCGACAGCAGTGCGTCGTCCCAGTTGCTTGGGTCATCGCTGATTTTTTTCACCGCTTTGATGTCTTTGACTTTCAGACGCTTGAGCGAAATGGATTCCACGCGTTGACCGGCGGAGGTGGTGTAAGGGAATTGCAGAGAATAGGTTTCAGTGTGCATAACGGCTCCTTAGTAAATGTCGGGAGCAGTATCGCGTGTGGCGAGGAATAACGATTTTAAAGTGAATTAGAAAACGAAAGGGGCGGGAATAAGAAAGGGGCCGAAGCCCCTTTCATTACGATAACGTGAACATAGGTAATTAACGTCGCAACTCTTCTTCTGCAAAGAAGCGAACAAAACAATCACTTAGCGGGTAAGAGGTATCTGTCAGAAAGAACCCCGCGGCCTTCTGGTTATCATCTAAAAATGAACCATCACTCTGATCAACCTGGCCAGAGATCAAGCGGGCTACAGATGCCGAGTCCGCACCAGCACGGCTGGAATACGGTAAATCAAAACCCGCTTCTTCTGCGGCATCCAAAATGTAGACATCCTCACGGCACTGGAAATGAATATTATTTCCCAAGTCGATAATATCAAATACTTTTGCTGACATAGTCACCTCATTGATTAATAGAAACGCCCGCCCCACTGGCGGGCTTGGAAGATCAATTAACCGCCGATATTGGCGCGGTAGCTGTTCAGTTGATCCACGCCGCCCACCATGAAGATGTTGGACATATAATCCAGCTCCAGCAGATCTTCACCGTTCATCACCTGCTTGATGTAGGTACAGTTGAACGCGCTGCTAAAATCCGGGTTTTCGTGCTGTTTGAACGTGCCCAGTGGGTTCTTTTTGAACATGATAGTCATGTACGTCACCAGCGGCACTTCTTCGATACGGCCCTGAGAGCCGTAGCGTTCCACGCTGGAGCGGCACTGTAGCGCCAGCGACTGGTAAGGATTCGCCGCCGCCAGCATCGCTTCGCGGTAGAAGGAGTTCCATTTGATCTCGCCTTCCAGCTTGTCGAAGCCCGCAGGCAATTCGATCTTGCCGACCATGCCCAGCGCCTTGTGCTCCTGCATAATCATGGAGACATCCGGCAGTTTGATTTCCTGCGCACGCCCCAGCAGGTTGGTGCCGTTGATATAGATGTTGGCGTTGGTAATACGGTTTACTTCAATTTTCCCGGCCATCAGTTAGTGCCCTCCAGCGTTACCAGGTATTCCGAGGTGATCTCCGTCTCAAAGGTCAGACGCTCAAGCGGCGGCGGCGGAGTGAATTTGTAGTTAAGCAACAGGTGTCCTGCCGCCAGTTCGGTTTGCTCGTTACGCGCAGCATCGAACCAGCACTTGAAGCCCAGCAGTGCGCCGTCACCGATCAGCTTGCGGCCGTAGGCGTTGACGGATTCCACCAGCGCATCGATCAGCGCCTGATTGATCGGCATGTCGATGTACTGCTGGCTGAAATAGCGGATGGATTCGTTAATCACATCGCCAGTACGACGCACGTTTTCGAAGTTTTTCATGTGCGTCACGGTCGGCCAGGCAGCGGTGCGATTGCCCCACAGGCGCAGGCCAGAACCATAGCTGTTGAAAATGGTGCTGATGCCCTGCTCGTTCAGCAGGTTCACTTCACTCTGCGGATCGTCGATCATCGCGGACAGCTGGCGCTCTACGCCGGTGATCCCTTTGATTTCCTGATTGGATGACGACCACCAGAAACCTTTCTCCAGATCAACTTTGGCACGCAGGCCAGCGGCACGCGCCGACAGCGGCTCCAGACGTTCGCTGTTGGTTTCCGCGTCGTACACTTTTACGTGCGGATAGCACAGACGAGCGCGTTCAGAGCTGGTGTTGAAGTTGATCGTGCCTTCTGGGCCACGACCGCTCAGCGCCTGCGCAAACGTGGTACCGATTGGCGCATCGATATAGGCAATCGCGCCCAGTTTGTCAGCCAGCGAGATCAGCTCGGTCGTTACGCTATTTTGCGTACAGAACACCGGCGAAATCAGAATCTTGGCAAAGAAGCCGTACAGGTTGTAGGTATCGTTCAGCAGCTTCATACCGGTGCGTTTGCCCGCGGCGTTGATGCTGCCGATGATGTCGGCGGCAGTCACTTTCGTGACATCAGCAAAGTCATAAGACGCGCTAACTACGGCAGCAACATCAATATTTTTACCCAGATTTTTCAGGACGCCGGTTTGCGCATCCAGCGTATAGTCCTGACCTTCGATAAACGGCTGACCGCCTTCTGCCGCTGTCAGCACCAGCTTGGCAACCACACGGTTTACCAGTTGTGCCGTACCAGTCGCTTTGTCAAACGTGACGTTTTCTGCGCTCACAGACGATTTGTGTTTCGCCGGATCCAGCACGTTGATGACCAGAACCGTACCCGCACCATGATCGTAAATCGCATCCAGTGCCTGCGGGATGGTATAGCCGCCGAACTGGCTACCAAACTGTGCTGCGTCTTTTTCGGACAGGCACAGCGTAATGTCATTTACCGCACCCTGCGGCGCCGTACCAATAAGCCCAATCACCGCAGATTTGACGGTTTTCACCGGACGAGCACCGGTTTCAACTTCAATTGTTTCTACACCATGTAAATAATTAGCGGCCAAGGGTCACCTCCGTTGCGCTATCAGCCAGAACCTGATCCGCGACAGGCAGCAAATAGCCCAGCGCGATCAGCGTTTTCACGTACTCATGATCTGCTGGCAGTTCAGTCACCTGAGCGGGCCAAAGCAGAATTTCCTGACCATCTGCCAGCGTGACGCCGCTGGCGGGGCCGGTATAGCGGTATTTCATGCGTCTTTCTCCTCATAATTAACCGTGGTAAGCAGCGGACCATCCGTCTGCTCGCGGTCTTCGATAAAAAGGGTTTCTGTGGTGCAATCGATGGCGTAATGCCAGCGTCCTTCGGTGTGACCAACGTAACGGTCACGTACTAGCCGAATACCGCGATGACAGTCAGGCAGTCGGTATCCTCCCAGCGCCTGACGGACGGTATCGAGTGTGGCCAGTACGCCGTCTTCGCCATCCAGCTCCGGTAACAGCACGGCAACCATCAGCTGTGGCCGCTGCGTCTGAACCGGAGAATCCGCATCTTCCGGTGCGGAAAATTCGGAACCGCGATACCCCACCAGCACATCGCCAGCAGTCAGAAGGTCTGGCCCGATCAGAATGTTTTCTGGACAGGACACAATCCGCCGTGCCGGTAAGTGCTGTTGGAGGCGGGCTATCACCGCATCGATAATTGGTCTGGTATTCATATCCGTTCACCCACTGTGTTGATGGCACACTGTTTTGGTGGCACATCGTGTTGATGGCGCTAGTATCCGGATAAGGGTTGGCTGCGGCTTTTAATCTGTTTTAGAAAAAACAGCGACGTGATTTATTTGAAAAAATACGGTTAATACGCTGAAAAATAAAAATTATTTCGATAAAAAAACGCCAGCACAATCGTGCTGGCGCAAAGGAAGATGACGACACTGATAACGCGTAAAGACAGAAGTGAAAGCAATGCAATGGGATTACCGATCCCAATATTTTTCCGGCCGGGCGATGCCAACCATACAATCAACCGCATATTCCACGACATCTATGCCAAGGCGGGTGAGATTCGCCAGCCAGACACCGCCCACCTCCTTGGTCAATACCGCCATCTTGCGATCGGCCAGATAATCCAGTGCATGACGCAGCTCCGGCTCTGAAGCATCGGCATACAGCCGCTGCATCAGCGCTAGCAGGAACATTTCATTCGCGGTGTAAGGCCGCGTTTTATTTAATGCGATGAGCAAGTGCCAACGCATCGATTCCTGTCGGATACGCTGCGTATCAGCCATGATTGCCTCCCGAATACCGCTGCTGCACCAATTCCAGCTTGTTATAAAGCGCATCCAGTTTGGCTTCGATGACCGTCTGACCACGGATGTAATCCTCACGTCGTACATAAACCAGCGGTAAATCGGCGCGGAATTCCAGAAACTCACGCTCCAGCCGCGTCCATCCCTGCTCGCTCTTCTGGCGAGCATTCTCAAGGGCGGCGAAACGCTCGTTCAGCCGCTTTTCAATCTGCGTGAGCAAAATCCGCCCAGCGGCAAACAGGAAGCTCATAAACGACAACAACAGGCCGACCAACGACCAGAATTCCACTTCAATCTTCACGTGTTACCTCCCCTGCCTGTTGTAACGTTTCTATGTAATCCAGCAGCGCGTTAACCTGCGCACTCAGTGCTTGATAGCGCTCTCCGTTGTCGCTGATGTTGGCGAGAATATCGCGCTGGGAGACGCCTGAACGTTGTAATTCGGCGTCAGCGGTTGCGCTGGCACCGGACGCTGCGCCAGTGCGGCGGGCAGCGGCGGTAATGTCTGAAGCACTGTTGGCGGACAGACCGAAAGCGGCGTTGTAGTGCTGCACGAAGCCACGAGTAAACACGCACTGCACAGGCTGAACTTTGCCTTTTTCGTCAATATATTGCTGAGTAACATGGTCAATTTTCCGTTGTAGCGCGGCGTTATCCGCCGACAGTTTTTGACGCGCTGCGACATAGCGCTGTTCGAGTTGATTCCCACGCTCTACCTGTTGCTGGTATTGCTCCGCCGCCACACGTAGTAGCTGGTTCTGGGTTTCGGCCTGCTGCTGCTGTAGCAAGTTGAATGCCGCCTGCTGTTTCGCCAGCGCAGCATCCCCCAGTGCTTGCGCCAGTTGATAACCCTGATTACGACCGGTCAGATAGACCACGAGTAACAACATCACGACAAGCAGGACCGCGACCACGCGTGGTGAAAGAAAGGATTTCAGGCTATTGAGAAACAGACTATTCCACACAGCTCGCCCTCCCCCAGCTCAAATACCGTGGCGCCAGCTGATGCAAAATGCGGTCGGGATAATGGCGGTTTTCACGCCAGTTGGCGGCACTGCGCCCGGCATTGACGGTTTCCACATGATCGAACCAGCGGAGTATGTCCTTCTCGGCGATCTTCGCGCGCTGTTTATCACGCTGTAACCAGCCAAGCCCGCCGTTGTAGGACGACAAGGTCATTGCCATACGTTCGCAGTCGTTGCTGGCGCTGATTCGCGTCCACAGCCAGCGATCGTAGCCGGTCAGAGCACGAATAGCCCAGGCAGGATTAAACGGTTGATTAGCGCGAAGTTCAGGAACGATACCGCTAAACCAGTCGGCGGTGGTCGGCATAAACTGCGCCAGCCCTTGCGCACCGACGGGTGAAACGGCCCGAGGATTCCAGCCGCTTTCCTGATGCAACTGCGCCGCAAAGTCAGCAATCGGGGCATTCATGCCCCAATCCAACCGTGCGCTGCGGATCACATCACTGCGGTACGCCTGCGCAGCACGAGGGATCGTGTCGGCACAGACCGTCGCGCTAAAAAGCAGCGGGCTAACAAACAGCGTGATGAGGAGGTGTCGCATATCACAACCCCATCGCTACGCCGATGCAAACGGCTGACACAATCAGCGCACGTCGTAACATCGCGGCGGCAAATACGGTGTGGTGACCGTCCCGAACCGGGAAACGTCCACGCGGTACAGGTTCATCACCTTGTTCGAGGAACAGACCAGGACGTGCTTTAGGAAACAGCGAGCGATCCAGCCAATAGCCTAATACCGCAGCGAGTGAAATAAGCGAGAGTTTATAGACGGTGACGGGAAGCTGTTGCGGTGAAATCAGCCCGATAACAGCAAAGAGAAAAGCGGATGTCACAATCCAGCCAGTAAGACGCGGTTTTTTGATTTTTTTCACGATAAAGCCTCCTGATAAGAATGGAGGCCATTATGCAAAATGAAGGGGTTTGATGATTTTAAAGGAGTTTAAGTATTACTAAGGCGCAAGATCCCACAGAATCGAACCATTTCTATTCGTCATCCCTTTCTAGTCTTCATCCTTCACATTGCCCATACCTAGACTTCCTGCTGATAAAAATCATAACTGATTATCCGTATATGATTTTTATCATCTGTTTTAGTTTCTGCTGATCTTGTTGTTGGCTAATGACGCTGTTGCAGGCTGAAACCAGGCCGCCAGTTCCAGAATATCTTTCTCGTTCAGCGTACCTGCGGTATAGCGCAGTAATAGCCATGCCTGAAGCCAGCTGTATTTCGCTTCCGCCAGCTCTCGTCGAGCGTTATACCAATCCTGCTCGGCCAGCAAAATATCCAGATTGATACGTTCTCCCCCGGCAACACTCAGCCGTGTGGCATTAACGGCTTCTTGGGCAGATGAGGCCGTCATTTGCCAAGCCTTAATTTTCGCCGACCCGTTATTGTACAGATTGTAGTACTTTTTCAATTCCGCCAGCGTTTGCTTGGTTTGATCGTCCAGCTCCGCCTGACTTTGCTGATATTCCGCTGCGGCCTGTCGCATTGATGCCGAGACGGAACCACCAGAGTAAAGTGGGACATTCAGCTGCAAACCGACGCTCTGCGTGTCGTATTTCTGATTGTAGTTATATTCACTTTCCGAACGACTATTGCGCGACGATGCCACCAGCGACAGCGTAGGTAAATGCCCGGCGCGGCTGCGTTCGACTTCATAGCGGCTGACCGCCAGCCCCTCACGCTGCGTCGCCAGTTTGGCATTGTGCTGCACGGCAAGATCGCGCCACTGTGCCAGTGTCTGCTTACTTGACTCCGCAGACGGCGGTTGAGTGAGCGCCAGAGGATACAGCGTCGTGATATCCAGCACCGTCCCCGTCATATTTTCCAGATCGGTGATCGCAGCATCCACGTTGTCCTGTTGCTCAATCCGCTGCGCTTCGATCAGCGTAAAACGCGCTTCCGTTTCGCGTACATCCGTTAACGTGCCTTCGCCCGCCAACAGCAGGCGTTTATTCAGCGCCAGCTGTTCCTGATACGCCCGCTGCTCCGCATCCAGCAATTGCAGTTTTTCCTGCGCCAGCAGCGCGCTGCTCCAGGCTTTATATAACCGCACCATCAAATCCTGACTGCGATCGCGAAAACGCTGATCGGCCATCAAGGTGCGGGCAACACCCTGTTGATAACGTGCCCAGGCCGCATAGTCCAGCAGCGGCTGGCGCAGTGACAGCGTTGACGTGTAGCTGTCATAATCGCGTTTTAATGTGTTACCCGTGAAGCTATCCGTTTGAGTGACTTTGGAATGGCTACGGTTAGCACTATAGCCATACTGGAGATTAGGAAGCAGATTGGCACGCCCGATCGTCTCCTCTTCCTGACCCGCGGCATGCTCAAACCCCGCCGCGCGAAACTGCGCGTCATTACGTAGCGCCAACTCCCACGCATCAAGCAGCCCTAATGCGTTGGCACCTGAAGAAAACAGCCCAAACAGCACGATTATCGCGATCCTTTGCATGATTACTCTTCCGTTAATGCCAGATGCAGGCGATCCATTAAAGGCTTAAATAGATAATTGACAAACGACCGCTCTCCGGTACGAACAAATCCTTGCACCGGCATACCTGGCTTGATTTCCAGCCCCTCCAGCGCACGTTTCCCAGCCTCATCCACCTGAACGCGTAGGCTGTAATAGGGTGAGCCGTCCCGCTCATCCAGCAGGCGGTCGGCGGACAGCAGTTCGACCGTTCCCGCCACGCGTGGCGTCGTGCTTTGATTAAACGCGACGAACTGAAGTTCAACGGGTAATCCCGGCCAGACTTTATCTACCAGCTCAACGGGAAGACGCGCATCCACGAATAAAGGCTGATCGTCCGGTACGATCTCCAGAAGTGTCTGACCCGGCGCAATCACACCGCCTTCCGTAAACACTTTCAGCCCGACCACCGTACCCGAAACCGGCGCGCGCATCTGGATATTCGCCAGATTGAAATCGGCTTTTTCCTTCTTGCTGCCCACATCGCTCAGCAGCGCCCGCACCTCGGCCAGCTCGCTGTTCACTTCTTTGTCGTATTCCTGCTGACGCTGGGCAATCAGCAGCGTTTGTTGTTCAATATCACGACGGGTACGATTAATATCCCCCGCCAACTGGGCGATATCGCCGTTAAGCTGCGCCAGCAGACGTTCGTTCTCCAGCATTTTGTTGCGCGGCACATAATTTTCCGCCGCCAGTGAACGCAGCCCTTGCAGCTGTTGTTCCAGCGTCTCCCGCTGTTTCTGCTTACTGGACATCACCTGACGCTGGGCGCTGAGTGACGCCTCCATCCCCGCGATACTTGAGCGCATTCCTTCCGCTTCAAGCTTGAGCGACTGCTGACGGCTGTGCAGTAAATCACGCTGTAATGCCGTAATCACGCGCATCTCCGGCTTTTCCGCTAGCGGTTGCAGGCGAGGTGTCATCACCATGTCACCCAGGCGCTGCTGCTCAGCAAGCAGCCGACCTTCACGCGCCACCAGTTGTAAATACTGACCATCCAGCCCTTCACTCGCCGAACGCGCATCGACCTCATTCAGCGTGAGCAGAATCTGACCGGCTTCAACCCTGTCGCCGTCTTTCACCTGGATTTTATCGACGATACCGCCCTGATTGTGTTGCACAACTTTGCGGTTACCGGAAATCACAACGCTGCCATTAACCATGACGCCCTTGTCCAGCGGTGCAAACAGCGCCCACAGAAGAAAACCGCCGAACCCAGCGAGCACCAGCAACCACCCCAGACGCACTGCACGTTTTTCATCGCACCGCGCCGTCTGGTTCATACTCTCTTCACTTATTTCTGATGCGGACATGTCTTTCCCTGTATTCGTCATTCCCTGTTACTGCTGGACAGCGGCAGCAGGTGTCATTTGTGCTTGATTGGCGGCACGACGCGGCTGCAATTCGTTCAGAATGTCGCGCGCTGGCCCAAAGCGCTGTTGCTTACCCTGATTGAGCACCAGAATTTTATGCGCCAGCGTGGTTAATGCAGGACGATGCGTAATCAGAACCACCGTCGCACCCCGCTTCTGAAGATGCGAGATCGCCTGCGCCAGTGCCATTTCACCTTCGTTATCGAGACTGGAATTGGGCTCATCGAGTACCAGCAGGCAGGGATCGCCATACACCGCACGCGCCAGAGCGATACGCTGCCGCTGTCCGCCCGACAGCCCGTTGCCGTCAGCGCCAAGAGTCGTGTCATATCCCTGCGGTTGGCTAAGAATCATTTCGTGGACGCCAGCCAGCTTCGCCGCTGCGACAATTTTTTCCGCGTCATGCTCGCCAAAGCGGGAAATATTCTCCGCCAGCGTGCCTTTAAAGAGCTGCACATCCTGTGGCAGGTAGCCCATTGCCGGGCCAAATGCCGTTTTATCTACCTGACTAAGATCGGCCCCATCCAGTCGAACCTTGCCACGCGTCGGTGCTTGCGTCGCAACCAGCAGACGTGCCAGCGTAGATTTCCCTGAACCCGATGCCCCCAGAACCGCCAGCGTTTCTCCCGCCTGAAGCGAGAAATGGATATCCTGCAATCTTGATGCCCCTTGCGGCGTCTGCAATAACACATTCTCGACGCTGAGCTGGCCAACGGGTGCAGGCAGCGCCATCGCCTCCGCCTTGGGCGGATAAGCCGTCATGATACGGCTGAGTCGATACCAGGCCTGCCGTGCACTGCTCAGCGGCTTCCAAATACCGATAAACTGATCGATAGGGCTCAACACGCGCCCGACAAGAATTGACCCCGCAATCATCATCCCCGGCGTAATTTCGCCCTTAATCGCTAACATGGCCCCCACGCCGAGCATCAGCGATTGCAGAAAAATACGCGCATGTTTTGATGCGGCCCCGACAACCGCGGCACGTTCACTTGCCAGATTTTGCAACGTAATAAAACGGTAGTGTTGCCCTAGCCAACGGCGGCGTAAATTAGGCAGCATCCCCATTGATTCAATGACTTCTGCATTACGCAATTGCGTATCTGCAAGATGGGTTGCCTGTAGCGCTTCATGGTTTGCCTCTTCCAAAGGCGACGTGGTGAGATACTGATTCAGCCATGCCAGCAGCACCAGCACCACCGTTCCCCCCAGCGCCAGAAGGCCGAGCACCGGATGGATCAGGAACAGCACCAGTAAAAAGAAGGGAAACCAGGGAATATCGAAGAAGGCAAACAATGAGTTGCCCGTAATAAACTGCCGTAATAGCGTGAGATCGTTCAGCGCCTGACCCGCTTTGGCCTCACCGGCCTCCAGGTTGCGCTCAAACGCGGCGTTGAAAACCTGTTGATTCAGCTGTAGGTCTATACGAGTGCCAAGTCTCACGACAACCAGGCTTCGCACCCATTCGAGTGCCGCCATGAATATCCCCAGACCGGCAATCAGCAGGGTGAGCATCAGCAACGTGGTGCCATTCCCCGAAGCCAATACGCGATCGTAAACCTGCAGCATATAAATCGAAGGCGACAGCATCAGTAAATTAACGATGGCGCTGAAAATCCCAATGCTCCAAAAGCTGCGCCGGAAAGGACGCAGTATACTCAACAACGAACGTTCCTTATTTGCTAGTTGACTCACTGCGTTTGCCTCTCCTGTCAGGGCTGTTTATGCAACGTACGTGCACTGCCATCAGGCAATATCAGCGTATAGCCCTCTTTTTCCTTGCTAAAGAACGCCACGGACTGGCCCTGTTCTTTCGTCAGCGTGATACCGTCCGGCGTCGGCCGCCATCCCGCAGGCACATCCGGCAGCAGCGCTTTTAAACATGGCGCATCACCCTCAAAACGCCAGGTGTTATCCGCTAACGGCGTATTGTGCAGCACAACCTCGCACTGCTGTTCCCCGCCACGCAATTGCCATACGCCGCTTAGCTCACTTGCTGAAGGCAACTTCAAACTACTCGCCATACATCCCCCGCTTATTGCACTTAACAGCGCCGCGATGATTAACTTTTTCATAGTGGCCCCAAGTCGATAACAGAAAAGGACGGGGATCACCCCGTCCTTGCTACATCACACGATAAAATCGGTTGCCACAGAAGGCTGACCAACAATATGCACAACAAAGTCTGGCGTGGTCTGACCCGCAAAATTCAGCCACAAATCGGTGGTATTGCTACCTGCATCCCAGTTAAGCAGTGCTTCATTGCCACGTCCGGTGAAGGAATCGACAAACTGCAAATCACCTTTTTGATTCAATGCTGACAGATCGATTTTGTCGATGCCGCGTTGGAAATCCGTGATAGTGTCATAGCCGTTCTTATAGGAAGAGTCACTCGCGCTGGCATAGACAAAAATATCTTTGCCCGCACCGCCCGTCAGCGTATCAGCACCGCCGCCGCCGTAAATGACGTCGTCGCCTGCACCACCGTTCAGAATATTATTCGCGTCATTGCCGATAATAATATCGTTGCCGGAGCCGCCAATGGCGTTTTCGATCGTGACACCGTGGGCGATGGACACGTTACCTTTCAGGCCGCCAACATCAGAGAATCCGCCTTCATTCAGGTTGATCCGCTGATCGTTTCTGTAACCAGAGAAATCAAATGTATCGTTACCACCTGCATCCCAAACGGAGAAAATCAGTTTTTGGCTATTGCTGGTGGTGGTATAGAAATCACGGCCGGTATTGGAGTTGAAACCGTATACCGTGTCACCGGTACGCGTGTTCATGTTTGCACCGTACAGATATTGGATTGCCGTGATGTCATCAATCAGCGGACCCGCAGCATAGTGCCCCTGGAAATCGCCTCCGGTGTTTTGCTCACTCCAGTAGCTCATCAGGCTGAACTGGCGAGTATCTTCCGCGTAGGTCACATCGCGGTAGGTCGGGTTGCCTTCGCCCGCATTGTAAGACCCTGGGTGATTCAGGCCCAGCGCATGACCGATTTCATGCGTCAGCGTCTGCTTGCCGTATTCCGTTGCTGGGTTACGCACCGTGTCGGAGTTGTAGTTAAACCAGGCGCTGCCCGCTGCCGAGTGGTTACCCGGCATATAAGCGTAAGCCTGAGTATCGTAGTCCATCCGACCGCTTGAATCACGGGTGTAGTTACCAAACGTGATGGTAGCTTTTTGGGTAGGGCTAACCTGAGTAAACGTGATATTAGCGACATCTGACCAGGATTGCAGAGACAGTTTAGCTTGTTGTTCCTGAGCTGCGCTGAATTTCACAAAGCCCTGATCGCCAGAAGGGATAGACCGCACGTTCTGCAAGAACGAATAGGTCAAATTAGCAGATTTACCGAATACGTTCGTGCCATTCCAGGTCAGGCCGTCGCGGACAATTTCCTTGGCTGCCAGATCGCTTGTGAACGAGGGTTTGCCATTTAACTGTCCATCGCCACGGGAGTGGTAATTATACAGATCGTACACATCACTATATCCCGTACCCGCTGCATGCAATGCCGATTCAGCGGTATCCTTATCTTCATCTCGTAAAGCCATCTTTTCTTCTCCATAAGTCTGATCGGGATGATCAGAATCCTAAATCCCTTCATGCAATCGAGGTATTGCATGTACCGCGCATAGCCGCAGTCTAATCGTCTCCTGGCTAGATAACGCTCACTAAAAATATTTATATCCAAAAAACGCATATAAATAAAAACTATCTCTATAAGGAAATAATTAAGAAAAAACGTCAATTATTTTCGTTATTATCAAATGATAAATAATAAAGTCACGGTGACTAGTTTTTATTATTGGTATTGATATGAACAGCAAGAGAAACGGATGCCAGACAGCATTCGTTTTTGAAAAGGAAGGAAATTTTATTCACTGCGTTAATTCTCATCATGATACCTGTCCTTGGTTGATAAAAACCGCACTGCGTAATGACACACTTTGTCACACGTATTAACGGCATCCTTGCTGTTCCGAGACAAATCTAACAAATAAGAATAAAAAAATATAGCGCTAAATAGGGATTAATTACCCCTTTATTCTGCAAACGAATATATAGGAATTTGCTATGGCATATCCCGCTGTTCGATCGGGAAAACGGGCAGCGCCGCCAGTAGCTGTGCGCCATAGCCTTTGGTCAGCAAACGACGATCGTAAATGACGATTTCACCAAAGCAGTCATGGCTACGAATAAGGCGTCCAACCTGTTGGATGAGATTAAACGAGGCGCTGGGCAAACTTTGTACGATAAACGGATGCCGTTTGAGACTTTTTAACCATTCGCCTTCCGTCAGAATCACGGGGCTGTCGATGGGCGGGAACGCAATTTTATGGATATGCACTTGAGAAAGAAGATCCCCTTTCAGATCCAACCCTTCCGCAAAGGACTGTAAGCCAATCAACACGCTGGTCTGGCCTTCCTGTACCCGCTGACGATGTAGCTCGACCAACCTGTAACGCGGCTTATCTCCCTGAACCAGCAGCATCAGGCGTAAATCGGTCACCTGCGTCAGAAAGAGTTGCATGGCACGCTGGCTGGCAAACAGCATCAGCATCCCTTTATGCTTATCCTGTTTTAACTCTGCCCGGAAAAATTTTGCCATTTCAGCAATATGCTGCGCCTCTGACTCCATCAGCGGTTCATAACGCATTTTGGGAATCACCAGACGCCCCTGCTCACGGTGGTTGAACGGCGAATCCAGCGCGATAAAGGTGTCCCCCTCCTGCTCGCTCAGACCAGAAAGCTCCTGTATACGCGCAAAACTGTTCAACGAGCGCAGCGTTGCCGAAGTCATCACGACGTGCGACACCTTCCCCCACAGTAGCCTTTCAAGCTGATCGCAGACGCGAATCCCCGCACAGTGCAGGTGAAGATGCGGCTGGTTATCGCGCATTTCCCGCGTGATCCATTTGGAAACCGGCGCGTTCGACGATTTCTCCATCGCCGCCAGCCGCCACAGCTTGCTCATTGACTCAAGATAACCCTGTTGGCGGCTCATTTTCAGCAGTGCCTGATAGACCCGCACCACGTCATGTTTGCCGGTTTTCTCGCTGAGATCGTTAAGCATATACTCTGCCAGCGCACGCAGCGTGTCGGTCAGTTTGGACAACCGCACGCAGAGTTCACGCATTTCATCCGGCATTTTGCCCATCGCAAAACGGTATTCGGTTTCCTGCCCGTCATGCGGAAGAAACAACCCGCACATTTGCGAGAAAGACAGCACGCACTCGCGGATCTCCTCACAGTGGCTGGTTAACCGCTCGCTGTTAGCGAGTCGCGGCGGTGACTTAGGGGCAAATTGCGCCATGCACTGGCCGACAAGCTGCACCAACTGTTCCAGTTGCGCCATCATATAAGCCGGATGAATATCGCCAGACATCTCCAGCGTATCGCGGGCAACGTCGGGAATGTGGTGCCCTTCGTCGAGCACCAACAGGAGATTTTTAGGGGGAGGAAGTACCGATTCGCTTTCCATCGCCGCCATCACCAACGCATGGTTGGTGACGACAACATCGGCCTGTTCGATCTCACGCCGTGCGATAAAGAACGGGCACTCGCGGTAATAATGGCAGTTTTGTGCGAGACAGTTCGCTTTGTCCGTACACAATTTCTGCCACAGGCTATCGTCAATTGAATCCTTATAATGATCGCGCAGCCCATCCCAAGCATGACCTTGCAGCGCTTTTTCAAGCCGCACACAGGTACGTTTTTCCTCCTTGCTGGCAGACATGACTTCATCGTCCAGAAAGAGTGGTAAATCCCCCTGCGCATCGGGATCGGTTGCCAACATCGCCAGATTACGTGGGCAAATATAACGACGACGGCCAAATGCAGCGGTGAATTTCAGTTCGGGAATAAACTTCTGCAACAGTGGCAAATCTTTGCTGTAAATCTGATCCTGCAACGCCACATTCGCGGTGCTGACCACCAGCGTTTTGTCCTCCGCACGCCCTACCGCAATACCCGGAATCAGGTAAGAAAGCGTTTTCCCGACGCCGGTTGGTGCTTCAATAGCCAAATGGCGCGGGTAATCGCCCGCTAGCGCTTTCGCCACTTCGGCAATCATCTGTCGCTGGGGAACGCGGGAAATAAAATCCGGGATTTGCGCTTGCAGGGCCTTATACCATTGACCAATCTGCAATTTTATTGCGGGGGACAGCGTCATGCATACTCTATATCTGTGTAATCTGACGGCCATTGTCCCACAGACGCCCGGCGACGTCAGCCGATATCACGTTCGCGACAATTCCGATCTCGACAATCTTCCGCTCAGCGATTAGGGTAAACCCTACCTGTGTCGCGAGCGGTAACCTATATCTTCGGTAAATTATGTCTTCAGTCCACGCCATTAACCAATCGTACTGGTTTTCGCCACGGTTACCGCATGTTGAAAGCCGTAGCACGCGCAATAGCAGCCACGCCTATAAAACACACAGCCACGCGCAATTCTCGATTGGGGCGATAGAACACGGCGAAACGCTTTGCCATTATCGCAACGATACCCATCACTTACAGGTTGGCGATCTGATTTTCATCGATCCTCAACAGCCGCACAGCTGTAACCCACTTCCAGGAAAAACACGCAGTTATCACATGCTTTATCTGGATACCGAATGGTGTCTCGATCAGATTGCGACTCACTGTGGTTATCAAGCGGATACCTTGCGTTGCAGCCGCGTTGTCCTGCGCGATCCCGCACTGTTTATACGTTATCAGCACGTAGTGACCCTGCTGTATCGGGGAGAAATCACATCGGCAGATCATCACCTCAGAGCAATGCTGGAGCCGATTTGGCGGCAATATTGCCTGCCTGCGCCGTCCTGTTTGCCCGCCTTACCCCGTCATGCTTCGCAAACCACGACGCGCCACGTACGCGAGCGTCTGCTGAATAATTTGCAAGAATCACCCTCGCTGGAAACGCTGGCAGAGGAGTTAAACCTGCGACGTGAAACCATCGTGCGACAGTTTCGTCACGATACCGGCATTACACCGATGGCCTTCCTGAATAATGCCCGCATTGAGTATGCCAAATCGCTGCTGAAACAGGGCACGCCGCTGGTTGATGTCAGCTATCAAAGCGGCTTCTGCGATCAAAGCCACTTTCACAAAACGTTTGTGCAATACACTGCTGCGACACCGGGTCAGTACGCGCGATCAATATTTGACAATAAATAGCCGAACACCTTGTCTAGACTGACCTCGATTACTTATCGAGGTCAGAAATAGCATGTTCATCAATACCCTTTTTTCCGCCGAATCTCTCTTTCCCACCCACTTTCCTGCTCTGGCGCTGGCGCATTTTGTGGCGCTACTGAGCCCAGGCCCGGACTTCTTTCTGCTGACGGCCTACGCCATTCGCTACCGACTGCGCGGCAGTGCGGGAATTTGTCTGGGCATCGCACTGGGCAACGGCATTTACATTCTGCTGGCAGCGATCGGCTGGGCAGGTATTCAACATTCGCCCACGCTGTTTATCCTCATCGAATTAGCCGGGGCGGCTTATCTGCTCTGGGTTGGCTATCAGTTAGTGAAAAGTCGCTCTGTGCTATCGCTACAGGCGGAACAGCAGTCCGATCGTTGCCCGACGTTGCGTAAACAAATCCTGCTGGGGCTTGGTTCAGCGCTGTTAAACCCCAAAAATATGCTGTTCTACATCAGCCTGATGACCAGTATTCTTGGGCAACATGTGACACCTACGCAGCAAGTCGTCAGCGGTAGCTGGATGTTTTCTGTCGTTCTGGTGTGGGATTTGCTGATCGCCGCGCTGATCGCTCGTCCGCTGATTCAACAGCATTTAACCCGCTGGCTTAACCCGATTGAGCGCGGAGCCGGCGTCATTCTGATGTTTTTCGGTCTGCTGTTGTTATTTCGGTAATTGTTATTTCGCTAATAGATATTTCGGTAATGTGGTGTATTTAAAAAACGGGGGGCGCTTCGACCTTGTTTCATGGACGGAAGGCTTTATAATTCGGGGCAATTAACAAAAGGACAACCTGATGACTCTTCAAAAAATCGGTATTATCGGTCTCTTTGCCCTGCTTGCCTTAGGAGGCATTTCCGGCATGATGCTGGTGGGTTACATTATTATCGTGCACTCGGGCTGAGGCTTTCGGCCCGCAGCACTCCCCCAATTTCTACGGCACGAATGCACGAACGGTGCAGCATGGAAACGAGGCAATTAACGCGCTTGTCCAGGCTAACGTGGTTGTTTACGTTACGTGAATGTTTACGCTAACGTGATTGTTTTGACTCATGCAATTGTTTTGACTCATGCGATTGCTCAGACTGAAACGTCTGCCAATAATCAGGGATACGCGCGAAGGTCAGTTGAAACCAGGCCGTAAACTGTTCAGGTGTCGTCGCCATCCGCTGTGCAATCTCGTCTATCGACTGATATTCATAGCTCGACACTTCATCGGGATTCATCTGCGGAACGTCGTCCGTCACGCCAAAATACACATGCCCCAGTTCATGCTCAATCAGCCCGTTATCCAGCGGCAAACGATAGGTCAGCGTGAACATCGGCGTCAGCGCACAGCGTAGCCCCATTTCTTCATACAAGCGGCGATGTGCTGCCTGCAACGTCTCTTCACCGGGCGCAGGGTGGCTACAGCAGGTATTACTCCATAAACCGCCGCTGTGATATTTCCCCTCTGCCCGCTGCTGCAATAACAACTGCTGGCGAGAGTTGAAAATATAGACGGTAATCGCACGATGTAATGCTCCTTTTACATGCGCTTCTTGCTTTTCCATTACGCCCGTTGGCCTGTCATTTTCATCAACCAGCACCACTTCAGTCAACGGCATACCTTTCTCCTGCAATACCTGATTCTCCGACGATTACACTGTATTACGATCATCACAACGCGTCTCGCCGCCGACGTTTTCGACGGCGAGACAAACATCATTATAGCAGGGTGAAGCTGTCGCTCTTCACACGCTGTGAATCCAGACCAATCATCACGTCGAATTTACCGGGTTCCACCACCTGCTGCATGCGGGCATTGTAGAACTTCAGTGCGTCCTGATCGAGCGTGAAGGTGACCGTACGGGATTCTCCCGGCTGTAGCATCACTTTCTCAAAGCCACGCAGCTCTTTCAGCGGACGGCTGATGGAAGCCACCACGTCATGGAGATACAGCTGTACGACCGTTTCCCCTGCGCGGCTACCGGTGTTTTTCACCGTTACGCTGGCGTTGATCGTCCCGTCACGCTTCATCGTCTGGCTCGACAAACGCACGTCTGACACGCTAAACGTGGTGTAGCTCAGGCCGTAACCAAACGGATAGAGCGGCCCATTAGCTTCATCGTAGTAGTGAGAGGTATATTTGCCTGGATTTTCCGGCGTGTAAGGACGACCTGACGGCAGGTGATTGTAATAAATCGGGATCTGGCCGACGGAGCGTGGGAAGGACATCGGCAGCTTGCCAGATGGGTTATAGTCGCCAAACAGCACATCGGCGATCGCATTGCCGCCTTCCGTACCGCTAAACCAGGTTTCCAGTAACGCATCGGCTTGCTGATCTTCACGCACTAGCGCCAGAGGGCGTCCGTTCATCAGCACCAGAACCAGCGGTTTACCCGTGGCTTTCAGCGCGGCAATCAGGTCACGCTGGCCTTGCGGCAGGTCGATGTTCGAACGGCTGGACGCTTCATGCGCCATCCCGGCCGCTTCGCCAACAACCGCGACGACGACATCCGCCTTTTTCGCTGCGGCTACGGCTTCATCGATCATCACCTGCGGAGGACGTTTATCCACCTGAACGGCATCTTCATACTGATTCAGGAAATCGATAATGCCTTTGTGATTACTGACGTTGGCACCTTTAGCATAAAGAATCGTGGCTTTATCGCCGACGGCATTTTTCAGGCCCTGATAAACGGTAATCGTCTGTTTCGTGACGCCTGCGGCAGACCAGCTACCCATCGTATCGCGCTGGCTGTCAGCCAATGGCCCCACCACGGCAATCGTGCCTTCTTTCTTCAACGGCAGCGTTTGCAGGCGGTTTTTCAACAGCACCAGACTCTTACGCGCCACGTCACGCGCGTCCAGACGGTGTAAGCGACTTTCCGCGTTAGTATCTACCGGATCGGAACCGACTGGCCCCAAATGACGATACGGATCTTCAAACAGCCCCATATCGTATTTCACATTCAGCACCTGACGGCTGGCATCGTCAATCTCCTGCACGCTCACCGCCCCGCTTTTCACCAGCTCAGGCAGATAGCGCACGAAATACTCGTCGCTCATGCTCATGCCGATACCGGATTTAACCGCCAGACGCGATGCATCACGCGGATCGCTGGCCACGCCGTGCTTAATCAGCTCTTTAATCGCGCCGTGATCGGTAATAGTGATGCCTTTGAAATTCCACTGATCGCGCAGAACCTCTTTCAGCAACCAGCTATTTGAGGTGGCTGGTGTACCGTTGATTGAATTCAACGCGACCATCACGCCGCTGCTGCCCGCGTCAATCGCCGCTTTGTAAGGCGGCATATAGTCCTGGAACATGCGCTGAGGGCTCATGTCCACGGTGTTATAATCGCGTCCCCCTTCCACCGCACCGTAGAGTGCGTAGTGTTTTACGCTGGTCATCAGCGAGTGGCGTCCGGTTACGTCATCGCCCTGAAAGGACTTGACTACCACACCAGCAATTTTGCTGGTCAGCCAAGTGTCTTCACCGAAGCCTTCTGAAACGCGGCCCCAGCGCGGATCGCGGGTGATATCCACCATCGGCGCCCAGGTCATGTTCAGACCGTCTTCCGTCGCCTCGTAAGCTGCTACGCGTGCGCTTTTCGCAATCGCATCCATATCCCAGCTAGAGGCCAGCCCCAGTGCGATAGGAAAAATAGTGCGCTGGCCGTGTACCACATCGTAGGCAAAAAACAGTGGAATCTTCAGGCGGCTGAGCTGCATGACCTGATCTTGCATCGCACGAATATCCGGGCGGGTCACCGTATTAAAAATCGCGCCAACCTGGCCGTTTCTGATCATTTCCCGAATGGCTTCTTTCGGGTTATCCGTCCCGACGCTGATTAATCGGAGCTGGCCGATTTTCTCTTCCAGCGTCATTTTCTTCAGCAGATCCGTGACAAACGCATCACGTTGTTGATGTGAAGGCGATATTGATGTCGGCGCAGACGTCAACTCCTGCGCAAATGCCGGATTACAGGCAAGTCCAATTGCTATAGTCAGTGAAGTAAGCCATTTCATTCGTTATAAAGACCCAGTCAATCCAGGCGTCAGAGTCTGAACAGAGCGCTGAAGCACAAGACAGGTTGAAGATTCCGACGGTCACATCCCTTCTCTGACAAGGCGAAAAACACCTTCTCCTGCCTTAAGCAAATAAGGCTTCCCGATAGTGGTTGCCGCACCGACGCACTCAAATGCACAGCGCGTAATATAGTGCATTTATTGGGGTTTCATTTACTAAAAACTGCAAGAATAATGCTAAACGATACGCATAATTCACATTCCCTACCTTCCGTTTGCATCATCATCCTGATAGCGATGCGCAAAACCGATAGATAAGCCACGGAGAGGAGGATGATTTATCCCACCTTTCGTGCTAATCCTAAGGCTTCGTTAACACAAGGAGCATCAGACATGTATCAGTTGTATATCGCCAATAAAAACTATTCGTCCTGGTCACTGCGTCCGTGGGTGCTGTTGAAAGTACTGTCGATTCCTTTCGAAGAGAAACTGGTCGCTTTTGCGCCGGGGATGTCACAACCGGCATTTAAGGCTTTTTCGCCGACGGCAAAAGTCCCCTGCCTGATCGATGGCGAGACCACCGTCTGGGATTCGTTGGCGATTACCGAATATCTGGCTGAAAAGCACCCCGGCGTCTGGCCTGCCGATGCCAAAACCCGCGCCTGGGCACGCTGTGCTGCTGCCGAAATGCATTCTGGCTTTACCGCACTGCGTAACATCTGCTCCATGAGCTGCGGCGTGCGCGTTAAAATGAACGAAATATCACCAGCCCTCAGCAACGACATTAACCGCATCTGCGAACTGTGGCAGGAAGGGCTGACGCGCTTTGGCGGACCGTTTCTGGCAGGAGAACAATTTTCGGCCGTGGATGCCTTTTTTGCGCCAGTTGTCTTCCGCATCAAAACCTATCAACTTACCGTTTCGCCGGAAGCCACTGCCTATTGCGATCATCTGTTAGCGCAGCCCGCCATGCAGCGTTGGCTAGAGGATGCATTAGCAGAAACCTGGCGTGAAGCTGAGCATGATGATGAAGTGAAAAAAGCGGGTGAAGTGATAGAAGATTTTCGCGCTCGCGCCTAGCGGCACCGCAGGCGATAACCTGTTTGACCACCGTCAAAACGTCCCCCTCCCACAGCATTGGGAAGGGGGAACCTGTTATTCGATTTCGATGTTCGCCATACTCTGCGGTTGGCGGGAAGCCAGTGATTTTTGTTTCTTATAGCTCAACGCGGCGGCTGGCACCTCGCTGACCTTACCGGTTTCAATCCACTTACGCAGGCGGTTAGCATCCGCAAAGTGCGTATATTTCCCGAAGGCATCCAACACCACCAGCGCAACAGGCCGCTGATTAATAACCGTACGCATCACCAGACAGTGCCCCGCCTGATTCGTGAAGCCCGTTTTAGTAAGCTGAATGCTCCAGTCCTCTTTATAGACCAGATGATTCGTGTTTCTGAACGGCTGGCTGTACGCCGGGTGGGAGAACGTCGCCGTTTTCTCCTGAGTGGTGCTAAGCTGACCCAGCAGCGGATACTGCTTGCTGGCAATCAGGAGTTTGGTGAGATCGCGGGCAGTCGAGACATTATTGATAGACAGCCCAGTCGGCTCCACATAGCGCGTGTGGGCCATACCCAACGCACGGGCTTTGGCATTCATCGCGCGGATAAACGCCTGATAGCCGCCCGGATAGTGGTGCGCCAGACTGGCCGCCGCGCGGTTTTCAGATGACATCAGCGCCAGTAGCAACATGTCGCGGCGGCTGATCTCACTGTTTAGACGAACGCGCGAGTAGACCCCTTTCATTTCTTTCGTCTGGCTGATATCGACAGAGATGATTTCATCCAGCGGTTGATTGGCATCCAGCACCACCAGCGCCGTCATCAGTTTCGTCACCGAAGCAATCGGTACTACCACATCAGGATTACTGGAATAAAGGATATGGTTATCGCGCAGATCCACCACCATAGCGCTACCGGAAGCAATTTCCTGATGCGCAGTGCCGGCGGAATACGTCGGCGCTTTCGCCACAGCCTGAGGCAACATCACAGCATGGGTTGACAGCAACAACAGGCCAAAAAGAGAAAGCTTAAAATTTTTAGTCATTCTTCAATAACTTAAACAGTATTCTGTTAAATGAAAGGGATAGGCACCAGCATTATAATTTACCGCCCTTTCCCACGCACTCGTGCAGCAGAAAAAGCTTTGTGACAAATTTTGACAAACGATTATAGCAACCCACTGTTTTTTATGGCATTACGTCAGAAGCGGTCTTATTTTGCGCATGTGGTTGAGCAAACGCAGGCTGACGCCGCTGAATATCCCCGCGGTAATCCCACTCGCTGCACCGGACAACAGGCAGAACACGGGGTCATGCGCCAGCGTGGGAAACCGAGCCAGTTGGACGGAAAAATAGAAACGAGAACAAAACGTCAACAGCATCAAGACCAGCGGCCACCACGAGCCGGTGCGTTGAAAATGGCGCAATTCCGGTAGGTAGGTTCCTGACGTCTTCCCCCACGCCCAGCCGATGCCCAGCCCAATAATCAACGCCAGTAGAAATCCCCCCGCAGCCGCCAGCGGGAGCATCAACGTGTGAAAAATTGCGCTAATACCCCACACCATGAAAACCATCGGCACAACTAACATCCGTACCAGTGATTGCTGTCGCGGCCGACTGGCTTTTACGCCGACATAAATCAGATAACCCAAAACGATCCACACCCAATAAGGCGTGTGACGCAGAATAATCAGCAGGTTCTCCACGGCTGTACCATTTCCTTTATCAATTAAGCCTTCATCAATGAAGCTTTCATAAACGGTGATAGTCCAAAAACTGTGCGACTATGGCGTGATTTTGGCCTGTTCCAGCGCCTGTTTCACCGCGTTAATCACCCCCTGACTCGATAACGTTGCCCCCGTTACCGCATCTACTTTGCTAATGTCCTGCTTCTCAATGAGTTCTGGCACAATTTGATCCGTCGCGCTCAGCATCATCGCTTCGGTATCGCCATGCTTCAGCACTTCAGCATTAGCAATCTTCCCGTCTTTAATGCTGACCGTGACCTCAACGTCTGCCGCCCTCCCCTGCGCTTTACCGATGTAGGCACCGTCTTTATAGTGCACCACATCGGTACCATGAGCGGCCAGAGAAAAAGCCATCACTAACGTGACCAGCACCGCCGAAATAGATTTTTTCATCATTTCCCCGTGTGTAAATCGAACAATAAAAAACAACAATTCAATAACTAGAATAGAACAATTAATTAAAACCTAATAATTGATAATAGGATTTCGTTTCAATATTATCCAATGGCAATTGAAGCCGTAGCGCACACTCTATACACCGATCTCTGAGTGCTTTCAACTGGGTTTCATCATCGGTCATTACCGATATTTCTACAAAATAACCCAGTGATTCAATATAATCGAGCGTAATGTGGAAGGCATTTAAAAAGTAGATGCTGCGAATTTTATGAATTTCAAAAAGGGGTTGATACCCTAATGTCTGTAGCATGCTGTCGGTTTTTTCAAAACCTTCAACGTTAACCGCTTCGCAGCGATCGACACCCGGCCCTTTTACGATCCAGAGCTTAATGCCCGATGGCTCCATACGTCGCACCAGCATTTTGATATTTTGCTTCTGTAAACACCTCTCTGCATCATCGTAATAAACATCGTGTTCTTTATTTTCAAAGACGAAAGCCTCTGGGTGAAGGCTAAAAAGCGTATTTCTGAAAACCGCTATATCGTCGATGCGAAATTTAAGTTCAACTTCATATTTCCCTGTGAAATGTTCAACCATGTTCTTTCCCCTCACTGGACTCCCTGAAATAACATTGACTCCCCGCCATATCGAAACAGCGTTTTATTACGCTGCCATACGGAAATTCAAGATAATAATGATTCGGTCATCCGCAAAAATAGATCATACAGGTAACATAATATGGCCGAATGGCCGTCCTCTCACCCTCCTTGATTAACACCTTACGTCCTGTCACCGCGATAATCATGCGGCGTTATTACCTTACAACGGCAGATATCCCGAGCGCAATTTCTAGGCAACGAATATCTGTTGACGAATGCTATCGGCGATTTCCCAGCAAAAAAATGCGGTCAGAATCCTTGCTGGACGCTGACCGCCGTTAATAGTAGCTGAGAAGGGAAAAACCGCTAGTTCTTCACGCCGCAACGGTAGGTAATAGCAGAATCAGGGCAGAATCGAAGCCGTGATGGTGCATAAACTCACGCAAAATCAGCAATCGGGCGGAGAAAGCGTTCTCTAGCGGAATCCCTTCCCAGGTCGCCGGACTCCCCAGCATGACGCGTTCCAGACGTTTAAATGTCCGCTCCATGTCATCCTGTGGCAAACGCCAGCCTGCGTCCTCTTCTTCTGCTCCCGAAATCTGTGCGAGGGTCACCAATGCGGAGTCGAAAGAAAACAGAACGGAATCCGCAGGGATGTCATGGCGAATACGCGTCATTTCATCCTCAACCGCCATGATCGCCCGCTCCATTTCGTCCGGCGTTGGAGGAAGATGCTTGAAAAATGCCGCTGCCGTTTTGTCAAAACCGAT
This sequence comes from Pectobacterium odoriferum, assembly GCF_009931295.1. Classification (NCBI taxonomy): domain Bacteria; kingdom Pseudomonadati; phylum Pseudomonadota; class Gammaproteobacteria; order Enterobacterales; family Pectobacteriaceae; genus Pectobacterium; species Pectobacterium odoriferum. The sequence continues at coordinate 3,078,586 of NZ_CP034938.1, forward strand.
GGTTAATTGCAGGGTTGCAGACGGTTGTGATGCCGTCCCACAGACGACGGTCGTCTGCTGCTCGCCAATATACAGTACTGTTACCGGCACATCCGGCGCGACGCGCTGTCTGGCAAGCGAATACGCCTGTTGCAGGTTCACATCATTTTCCATCACGGCATCCCCTTATTCAGTGCTGCCCCTCATGCTGGCAGCAGCGTGCAATACCGGCGATATCGGCGGGTGTGGTTCGGCAACAGCCGCCAATCAGCCGTGCGCCTGCTGCCTGCCACTCGGGCAAATACGCAGTCAACGAGCAGGCGTCGTCGTGAGCGCTGCTCCAGGTTTTCGTTACCGCATCATACTGCTCGCCGGAATTGGGATAAACCACCAACGGCAAATCCGTCAGCGAGGACAGGTGCGTCAGCGCGGGCGTCACGTTTTCCAGCGCGATGCAGTTGATACCCACAGCGACCACCTGAGAGCAGGCGTTGACCCGATCCAGCACCGTGCGCAATGGCGTGCCGTCGCTGAGATGTTCGCTGTCACGCAGCGTGAAGGAGAACCAGGCCTGCGCCTGAGGGAACTCGGCTAGTAGCGCAATCAGCGCCTCTATTTCGGCAAAAGACGGCAGCGTCTCGCAGGCCAACAGATCGGCACCCGCCTCATGCAGCGCCGCTATGCGCGGCCGATGAAACGCCATCATCTCAGCCTGCGGCAGTTGATAATCACCGCGATACTCCGAACCATCCGCCAGATAAGCACCGTACGGCCCCACCGATCCCGCCACCAGCAGCGTGCCAGTCTGCGGATTATCGCGCCGGTAATCATCCCGCGCCTGAGCCGCCAACTGTACGCTCTTGGCAATCAGCGCCAGTGATTCTGCTTCGCTATACCCGCGCGCCTCAAACCCTTGCGGCGTCGCCTGATAGCTAGCCGTAATCGCACACTGTGCCCCAGCTTTGAAATAATCGAGGTGCACCTGATAAATCAGCGCCGGATTTTCAACCAGCACTTTCGCCGACCACAGCGGATCCGTTAAATCACAGCCGCGCGCTTCCAGTTCGGTTGCCAACGCACCGTCCAGCACAATCGTTGATGCCGTCGCCAGCATTTCGGTAACCGTATTTTTACGCAATGTCTTCCGCTCCCATTAATCTACGTTTCTTCATTGACTGCGTGAAATAATAAGCACCATAGCACAGCGCGACAAACGGAATTCCACACCACAGGGCAATCCGCTGGCTTGGGTCAAACGCCAGCCCGACGCAGGCCAGCAGGCAGAGCAGGAAACCAAGAATCGGCGTGATCGGGAACCAAGGGGCGCGATATTGCAGGTCGGAAAGCGGTTTTCCCGCGCGGACATGGTGACGGCGGAACATATAGTGCGAGGCGCAGATGCTCAGCCACACCGCCACGACGGCAAAGCCGGAAATCGCGGACAGCGCCACGTAGACGGTATCCGGTGCAACCACGCTGGAAAACAGCGCCAACAGCCCGCCCAGCATACTGACGGAAATGGCAAAAAGCGGAATGCCACGACGCGTCAGGCGAGAAAAACGGCGCGGCAATGTGCCTTCGTTAGACAGCGACCACAGCATACGCCCCGAGGCATACAGCCCTGAGTTAGCAGCGGACAGGATCGCCGTCAAAATGACGAAATTAAAAATGTCGGCCGCGTAAGGAATACCAATTTTTTCAAACACCAGCACAAACGGGCTTTTAGCAATATCGGCCTCTTCCATCGGAATGATCGCCGCCAGCACCAACACCGTCCCCAGAAAAAAGATCACCAGCCGCGCGACGGTAGTACGAATCGCCATTGGCACCACCTTCTGCGGATTCTCGGTTTCGCCAGCCGCGATGCCGATCAGTTCCGTGCCGGAGAAGGCGAAGTTCACCGCCACCATCGTCATCAGAATCGGCAGGCCGCCGTGTGGAAACCAGCCAGACGCGGTAATGTTTTGGAAGAACGGCGCGGGTGAACCGTCCTGCATCGGAATAAAGCCAAACATCGCGCCAGCACCGAGCACGATAAAAGCGAGAATCGTGACGACTTTAACAATAGAGAACCAGAATTCTCCTTCGGCAAAGAAGCGGGAAGACACAATATTCAGCAAATAGATCAGCACACAAAACAGCAAGCACCAGGTCCAGACCGGCACCTGCGGAAACCAATACTGCATGCAAAAACCGGCAGCGGTCAGGCTGGAGCCCAACGCAACCGTCCACGTCAGCCAATACAGCCATGCCACGGTATAGCCCGTTGCGGGACTGAGATAGCGGGAAGCATATACATGGAACGCGCCAGTTTCCGGCATGGCAACGGACAGCTCACCCAGACTCAGCATCACCAGATACACCACCAGCGCGCCGATCAGATACGCCAATAGCGTTCCGGCCGCGCCCGTCGTCGAAATAATGTAGCCCGTATTGAAAAACAGGCCAGTACCGATGACGCCGCCAAGAGAAAGCATCACCAAATGGCGAGCTTTCATGGTGCGCTTAAACTGCCCTTCCGTGCCTGATGCGTGTTGTTCCATGATGACCTTTCTTTATAGACGTCTAAACTTCCAGATAGATGGAGTGTTATACCGTCAACCGATTCGTAAAGTAAAGTACAGGCCAGCGGGAGAGCGATGAGGTGCGTTAAATCTGAACAGACACTGTCAGGAAACCAAGAACGGGAAAGCGGTGAGCGCCTATGGCTCACCAATCACACGGGCGATATCCGCCGAAGTCTTCAAGGTGCGGATCTCGCTGAATAATTCGGTGGCGTCGTCATACTCTTTACGCAAATAGCCGAGCCACTGTTTGATGCGTGCGACATGATACAGTCCCGTGTCGCCCTGCTTTTCCAACTGCACATATTTTTGTAGCAGCAGCATGACCTCAGGCCACGGCATACGCGGTTCGTTATACTTAATCACGCGGCTCAGGTTTGGCACATTCAGCGCGCCCCGCCCGATCATCACCGCATCGCAGCCCGTCGTCGCCATACAGTCCTGCGCGCTTTGCCAGTCCCAGATTTCACCGTTGGCGATCACCGGAATCCGCAGACGCTGGCGGATTTCCCCTATCGCCTGCCAGTTGATGCATTCGGCCTTGTAACCGTCTTCCTTCGTGCGGCCATGCACGGCCAGCTCGCTTGCACCCGCCTGCTGCACCGCATCGGCAATCTCAAACTGGCGAGCGCCCGAATCCCAGCCCAGCCGGATTTTCACCGTGACCGGCAAGTGTGCGGGCACCGCCTCACGCATCGCTTTTGCGCCTTGATAAATCAGTTCGGGATCTTTCAACAGCGTCGCCCCGCCCCCGCTGCCGTTCACCAGCTTCGACGGGCAGCCGCAGTTGAGATCGACGCCATACGAGCCCAGCTCTACCGCCCGCGCCGCATTTTCCGCCAGCCACTGCGGATATTGCCCCAGTAGCTGCACACGCACCAGCGTACCCGACGGCGTGCGACTGGCATGGTGTAATTCCGGGCAAAGGCGATAAAAGGATTTAACCGGCAGGCACTGATCCACCACGCGTAAGAATTCGGTGATGCACAGGTCATAATCATTTACTTCAGTCAGCAGTTCTCGCACTAATGAGTCGAGAACCCCTTCCATCGGGGCAAGCAGAACACGCATAACGCTACTCGGTAACCATTCGATCGTTAATCACAGCCAGTCAGGCCAAAAAAAGCAGGCAACTTAGGGTAATGCTGTTCACTTAAGCGTGGATTTAGGAGGAAACACGGTGATGAGGTTCCCGCAGGGATACCTCGCACCGTGGTAGCCTCCGGTATCTCGATCCTTAAACGATCGGCATTAGGCAATGTTAGTGGGTATTGTACGGGGAACGCAACGGGAAAGATAACGCTGGAAGGACCATGAGGTTGCCTCTTGTGAACATATCATCAATAATTCGTGACGAATTTGTGCCGACGCCGTCCTTGCGGACCACAACGAAGTATGACGAGTCTATTTATGTCGAATGTCAAAACTATGTCGAATGTCAAAACTATGTCGAATGTCAAAACTATGTCGAATATCAAAACCGGCGCGCTGCAACGCCCACAGCTTTCTCTGCCGAATAATGCCGACAAGCTGCTGCTGCACTCCTGCTGTGCGCCCTGCTCGGGTGAAGTCATGGAAGCCATCACCGCTTCAGGCATCGACTACACCATTTTCTTTTATAACCCCAATATCCACCCGCAGCGTGAATATCTGATCCGTAAAGAAGAAAATATCCGTTTCGCCGAACAGCATAACGTGCCTTTCATCGACGCAGATTACGATACGGATAACTGGTTTGAACGCGCCAAAGGCATGGAATGGGAACCTGAACGCGGCATTCGCTGCACCATGTGTTTTGATATGCGTTTCGAGCGTACGGCGCTGTGCGCCGCAGAAAATGGCTTTAGCGTCATTTCCAGTTCACTGGGGATTTCACGCTGGAAAAACATGCAGCAGATTACCGAGTGTGGACATAACGCCGCGCAGAAATATCCCGGCGTCACCTACTGGGATTACAACTGGCGCAAAGGCGGTGGCTCGTCGCGCATGATCGAAATCAGCAAACGCGAACGTTTCTATCAACAGGAGTATTGCGGCTGCATTTATTCCCTGCGCGATTCCAATAAGCATCGCAAATCACAGGGGCGCGATATTATCCGCATCGGTAAGCTGTATTACGGTGATGAAACCGAGTAACCGCATCACACCAGAGTCCGTAGAGCGGTAGTAACGGATAGATCGTAAAGACGCTGTAAATACATCCCTGTACGCTCGGATTGCGCAGATATGAATCTCATCCCTGAGATTCACCCTTTCAGGGCCGTCGCTAGCGACGTTCAAAAACGTTCCTGACATTTTTGTCCATGGCGCAAACGCTTTACTCTTCTATTCCGTTACTCCCGTTTTCGTTCGACAAATAAGTTTGTCAACAGTCTGAGCCCAGCACACAGTACCGGACTTTCTGCGTCTTACTTCTTCACATCGACCTGATAGAAAATATGCTTACCGAACGGGTCGACCTCATATCCAGTCACTTCCTTACGCACGGGTTCAAAGATGGTGGAATGCGCAATCATGACGGCCGGTGCCTGATCGTGCATCATCTGCTGTGCCTGCCTGTATAGGGCAATACGCTGCTCGTGATCCTGTGAAGCGCGCGCTTCAATAATGATTTTATCAAACGGCGCATAACACCATTTTGCCGAGTTAGAACCACCGTTGGCTGCCGTACAGGTAAAGAGCGGTCCGAAGAAATTATCAGGATCGCCCGTCGCCGTTGTCCAGCCCATCAATGCCGCCTGATGTTCACCGCCTTTCACCCTTTTCAGGTATTCGCCCCACTCGAAGGTGACAATTTTGGCCTGCACACCGACTTTAGCCCAGTCTGCCTGAATCATCTCCGACATGCGGCGGGCGTTCGGGTTATACGGACGCTGTACCGGCATCGCCCACAGCTCGATGGCAGTGCCTTCTGCCAAACCCGCTTCTTTCAGTAACGCCTTCGCCTTCTCAGGATCGTAGTCATAATCTTTCAGGTCGCTATCGGCACTCCAGACACCTGGCGGCAGCAGGTTTTTCGCCGCCGTTCCGGTTCCCTGAAAAACGGCTTCGATAATCGCTGGCTTGTTAATCGCCATCGTTAACGCTTGCCGCACTTTCACATTATCCGTCGGTGCCTTCTGGGTATTGAATGACAGGAAGCCGGTGTTCAATCCGGCCTTTTGCATCAGCACGATGTCCTTGTTCTCTTTCATACGCGGCAGGTCGGCAGGATTAGGGAACGGCATCACCTGACACTCATTCTTTTCCAGCTTGGCGTACCGCACGGAGGCATCCGGCGTGATGGTGAAAATTAGCCGATCCAGCTTGGCCTTGCCTTCCCAATAAGCAGGGAACGCTTTAAACAGAATGCGGGAATCTTTCTGATACTGCGCTAATTCAAAAGGTCCGGTGCCAATCGGCTCCATATCCACGCGCTCCGGCGTCCCAGCTTTGAGCATCGCATCGGCATATTCCGCAGAGAGGATAGACGCGAAGTACCAGGCTAAATCAGCCAGAAACGGGGCTTCCGCATGGGAGAGCGTAAAGCGCACCGTGTGGTCATCCACTTTCTCGATGCTCTGGATCAGCGAGCCAAAGGACAAACTTTCAAAATTGGCATAGGTCCCTTTCGAGACACTGTGGTAAGGATGCTGCGGATCTTTTTGCCGCATGAAGGAGAAAATAACGTCGTCAGCGGTAAAATCACGCGAAGGTTTGAAGTATTTATTACTCTGGAATTTCACGCCTTTGCGCAAATGGAAGGTATAGACGCGTCCATCGGCGCTAATGTCCCAGCGTTCTGCCAGACTCGGCACCAGCTCCGTGGTGCCCACTTTGAAATCCACCAGACGGTTATAAATCGGCACGGCGCTGGCATCCACGCTGGTACCCGAGGTATAAAGCTGCGGGTTAAAGTTTTCCGGCGATCCTTCAGAGCAGTACACCAGCGTATTCGCCGAGGCCGCTGAAGCGATCGCCAGCGTCAACACTGCCAGAGTCAATCGTATTCCTGCTTTTTTCATTCCAGTCCTCGCTTATTGTGTTATTCGTGTCCTATTTAGTGTTATTCGTGTCCCATTTAGTGCGTTGGCTTTCTTACTTCCGCTGTCTGAAATATAAAAACCATGACCATAAAATGACAAATAAAACCATCGAATGAAATAATTTCTACGTTAGGATAACTGTCGTAGCTATTACTGAATAAAAAGGATTCGTTATGACAGACCGTTTGGCTCACCAGCTCAGCACGCGTTTTTACCGTTATCTCGCCGTCACCAGCCAAAGCGATGCCAGTTCGACAACATTGCCTAGCACGCCGGAACAGCATGAAATGGCGCGATTGCTGGCGGACGAGCTGCGTGTACTGGGCCTACAGGATGTGGTCATTGATGAGCACGCCACCGTGACAGCCGTGAAGCCGGGCAACTGTCCGTCCGCACCGCGCATCGGTTTTATTACCCATATCGATACGGTCGACGTCGGCCTGTCGCCGCATATTCATCCGCAAACGTTGCACTTTACCGGTGAAGACCTGTGTCTGAATGCCGAACAAGACATCTGGCTGCGCACGGCGGAACACCCGGAAATTCTGCCGTATGTTGGGCAGGACATTATTTTTAGCGACGGCACCAGCGTACTCGGCGCGGACAACAAGGCTGCCGTTACCGTGGTGATGACGCTCATGGAAAACCTGACCGACGCGACGCCGCACGGCGATATCGTGGTGGCCTTCGTGCCGGATGAAGAAATTGGGCTGCGTGGGGCAAAAGCGCTCGATCTCAAACGCTTTGATGTCGATTTCGCCTACACCATCGACTGCTGCGAGCTAGGTGAAGTGGTGTATGAGAACTTCAATGCGGCTTCCGCGGAAATTCGCTTTACCGGTGTGCCCGCTCACCCGATGTCGGCGAAAGGCGTGCTGGTTAACCCGCTACTCATGGCGCATGACTTTATCAGCCAGTTCGATCGCCAGCAGACGCCGGAGCACACAGAGGGACGCGAGGGCTATGTCTGGTTTAACGATCTGACGGCGAATGCCAATGAAGCGAAGCTTAAGGCGTCTATCCGCGATTTTGATTTAGCCACGTTTGAACAGCGGAAGCAGCAGATCGCCGCGATCGCAGAGAAGATTGGCGCGCAGTACCCGACTGGCAGCGTGACCTACACCCTCACCGATATCTACAGCAATATCAGCAACGCCATCACTGACGATCGCCGGGCCATCGACCTGCTGTTTGCCGCACTGGACACGCTGGGCATTGAACCCAAGGTGACACCAATGCGTGGCGGCACGGACGGTGCGGCGCTGTCTGCCAAAGGGTTGCTCACACCGAACTTCTTCACCGGCGCGCACAATTTCCATTCGCGCTTTGAATTTTTACCCGTACCGTCGTTTGTAAAATCGTATGAAGTGGCGCTGAATTTATGCCTGCTGGCGGCGAAATAATCGCGTCCAGAAAAGAGAAAGGCGGACATCCGTCCGCCCCACCTACTTCTGTGCCAGCCGCAGCGCCGACGGCGTCAGGCCGTATTCCTTTTTGAATTGCTGGCTCAGGTGGCTGGGTTCACTGTTCTATCTGGCTGTCTTTGGTTCAGTCATCGGCTTCGGAGCCTACTTCAGCCTGATCGGTCGCATCGGTGCCAGTCAGGCGGCTTACACCACGCTGCTCTTTCCGCTGGTGGCACTGTCGATTTCGACGCTGTTTGAAGATTATCAGTGGCGGCCCAACGCGCTTATCGGCCTGTTGCTGATTCTGGCGGGCAACGCAGCGATGTTCTATCGTCCACGTCGTCCCGTTGCGCAACCTGCAACAGCAAAATAACGTGATAAAAAAAGGGAGCCGCTGGGCTCCCTATCGATTTTACTTGTCCGCTGGCTTACTGCGGTTTTGCGGACGCGGCGCGCGGCGTTGGCCTTCGCCACTGCCCTTACCACTATTACCTTTATTACCACCCCACGGGCTATCGCTACTACCGCCCGCTTTACGCGGCTGGCGATTGCCATCGGCCGGACGGCGTTCGCCTTGACTCTGGCTGCGCTCGGACTGACCGCGTGGCGCGCCAGACTGTGCGCGAGGAGATGCGTTACGTCCACCACTGCTGCCACCGCCACGGTTGCCCTGACGGCCATTCACAATCGGCTCTGCCTTGATGGACGGATCCGGCTCGTAGCCTTCGATAGCGATACGTGGAATCTCACGCTTCAGCAAACGCTCGATGTCACGCAGCAGTTTGTGTTCATCCACACAGACCAGTGACAGCGCTTCACCCGTTGCTTCCGCACGACCGGTACGGCCGATACGGTGAACATAATCTTCCGGCACGTTTGGCAGCTCATAGTTCACCACGTGCGGCAGTTGGTCGATATCCAGACCACGTGCGGCGATATCCGTGGCGACCAGCACGCGAATGCTGCCGTCTTTAAAGTTCGCCAGCGCACGAGTACGCGCCCCCTGACTTTTATTACCGTGGATAGCCGCGGCAGTAATGCCGTCTTTTTCCAGCAGTTCAGCCAGATGGTTAGCGCCGTGTTTGGTGCGGGTAAAGACCAGCACCTGCTGCCAGTTATTTTCACCAATCAACTGCGACAGCAGTTCACGCTTGCGGCGCTTATCAACAAAATGCACATGCTGCGTAACCAGTTCAGACGGCGTATTACGACGCACGACTTCAACCGAGGCGGGATTAGTCAGCAGCTTGTTCGCCAGCGCCTTGATCTCATCAGAGAAGGTCGCGGAGAACAGCAGGTTTTGACGCTTAGCAGGCAACTTCGCCAGTACACGGCGAATGTCGTGAATGAAGCCCATATCCAGCATACGATCCGCTTCATCCAGTACCAGAATTTCAACCTGTGACAGGTCAACGGCGCGCTGATGCTCCAGATCGAGCAGACGCCCCGGTGTCGCCACCAGAATATCTACGCCACCGCGCAGTTTCATCATCTGTGGGTTAATGCTCACCCCACCGAAGACGACCAGTGAACGCAGGCTCAGATACTTGCTATACGCCTTCACATTTTCATCAATCTGCGCGGCCAGTTCACGGGTTGGCGTCAGGATCAGCGCGCGTACCGGGCGGCGACCTTTCCCTTTGTGCTGCGCTTCACGGCTGGTCAGCAATTGTAATAACGGCAGCGTAAAGCCCGCCGTTTTGCCCGTACCAGTTTGCGCGCTGGCCATTAAATCGCGCCCTTCCAGCACGACAGGAATAGCCTGACGCTGAACGGGAGTAGGATCGCGATAACCCTGCTCGTCAATCGCGCGCAGAATATCGGCACTCAGGCCGAGAGAATCAAATGACATAAAAAGAACAACTCCAGATCCGCTCTGACCGGACAGCAGCCGGTGTAGTTTTCAGAGGGTCAATAAGACGGGTTTGGCGGGCCACGATTAACGTAACAACTTACTTAACAATCTACGTAAAACAATGACATACGCACAACCACGGTGAACGAGCACAACTACGGTGCATGACTGCCGACGATTGTAGCAGAGATTCTGACCACTAAGGGATTTTTATCTGCGTTAGCCCGTTTTTGTATGGCGGGCAGGGATGAGATTCATATCTGCGCAAGCCGAGCGAACATGGACGTATTCACAGCGTCTTTACGATCTATCCGTTATTCCCGCTCTACGGACTTTGTCAGCAATCTCAAAAACGTTCCCTACGTTTTTCTAGTGGGACGCAGTAGCGGGCAGTTTTGGCAGTATTCCTGCGGCTGCGACGCCTTGTAATAAAAACAGCAGGTGCGGCGAAAGCGCACGTCGCGAAAGTTCACCGAACGCCCCACGACGGGAACCCGCGTTTTCGCACGAAAGAACGGTTTCAGCGGGTTGTCATCACAGCCAAAACGTTCGCCGGGCGCAGCCAGCAAGGCGTCGAAATCCTGCTGCACCTGCTGTATCAGCGTCATTCCCGGCGAACATGCCGCCGCCGGATCGTCCCACTCAATGCGCTGCTCGTATAACGAAAACACCCGCACGGCGACGTTTTCCCACAGAATGCGCAGCGGTGCGCCCGACACCGTCGCCAGCGTATGCAAGATCGGCGACACGTGTTGAGCAAACAGCGTGTCGAACAGGCTATCGCGCCACACGTCTCGTTGCCCCAGTTCCGGCAGGAACACCGTCAGATCGTAAAGCGGCATGGTGGACGTCCACAGGCCGTTGTGTCCGAATTCCAGCACGCTGTTATCCAGCGTCATGTTCAGTCCTTTGTTATACACCGACATGGCGTACAGGCTGGCGGCCGTGGTTAAGAACCCTATCCGCTTCGCCAGCAGCGAGGCGGTAATCTTGATCGATGGCGACAGCAACACCGGCGTCAGCGTTTCCAGCAGCCAGCGGCAATACTCAGGATCCAGCACCCGACGGCTCGGGCAACTCTCCTGCCCTGCCCGCTGTGAGGCATCCGTTAATTGCAGCGTGCCGGAGAGCATCGCCCACTGCGGTGCCGTCAGGCGGTTAGCCGACATCGGCCACGTGCTCCACCGCTTCACGTCCAAATGGAATGCACAGCGGCGTGCCGAAGAACGGGTCGTCAATGATGCGGCAGTTCAGGTTAAACACCGTCTTTACCGTGGCTTCCGTGAGAATGTCGCGCGGGTTTCCCTGCGCAAACACCGTCCGGTTATGTACCGCCACCATGTGATGCGCGTAGCGACACGCCAGATTCAAATCATGCAGTACCATAACGATGGTTTTCTGCTGCTGAAGGTTCAGTTCCCGCAGCAAATCCAACACCTCCATCTGATGCGCCAGATCGAGGTAGGTCGTCGGTTCATCCAGCAGAACGATATCGGTATCCTGCGCCAGCGTCATCGCGATCCAGACGCGCTGGCGCTGCCCGCCGGACAGCGAATCCACCGCACGATCCTTTAATGCCAGCACGCCAGTGCTGCGCAACGCCTGAAGCACTTTTTCTTCATCCGTTGCCGACCACTGCTTCAACCATGACTGATGCGGGTAGCGCCCCATTTTCACCAGTTGATAGACCGTCAGGCCTTCCGGCGCAGTCGGCGTTTGTGGAAGAATCGCCAATGACTTCGCCACCTCAACGGTGGACTGCCGATGAATATCCGCCCCGTTGACGATAATCGTCCCACTCGTGGGTTTCAGCAGGCGGGCAAACGACTTCAATAACGTGCTCTTGCCGCAGCCGTTACTGCCCACCAGCACCGAAATTTTCTGGGCGGGCAGTGTGATATCCAGCGCATCAATCACGACCTGTTTTTCGTAACTCAGCGTTAGCGACTGGCTGGCAATCGCCTGTCGGTCAGTTGGGGGGACGTGTGTTGGCAACACATTTTCTAGCATCATCTTGCGATCTCAGTAACGTTGCCGAAGCAGTAAATAGATAAAGAAAGGCGTGCCGAGCACGGAGATAAAAATACCGGCAGGCAGATCCAGCGGTAAGAACGCCGTGCGGCCAATCAAATCGGCCACCATCACCAGCAATCCGCCCGTCAGCGCCGACACCAGCGCCAGTCCGGGGAATGAACGGCTCGCCAACTTTTTCGCAATATGCGGGGCCAGCAGGCCGACAAACGCCATCGCGCCCGCATAGGCAATCGCCGCCCCTGCCAGCGCGACGCTCAGCGTCAACAGCGCGAGCCGGATGCGCCCGACAGATTGCCCGACACCGCAGGCCAGCGCGTCATCCAGCTCGTGGACATTAACGTGTCGCGCCAGCCCCACCAGAAACGTCGCACCGAGCAGCAGCCAGCCCGCCAGCGCCGACACATGCTGCCACTGTGCGCCATAAATACTGCCCGTCAGCCAGACATAGGCCGTCAGCGTGGTACCTATCGGGCTAAACACCAGCATCATAGTCACCGCCGCGCCCATAATGGCAGACAGCCCAACGCCGACCAGCACCAGCCGCAGCGGCGATGCGCCTTGTTTCCAGGCCAGCAGATAAATGGCGACGGCGGTGATCCACGCCCCGCCCATCGCTGCCACAGGAAGCCAGCGCTGGCTTATCGCCGTCGCCAGAAACGAGAGAAAGAACACTGCCGCTGCCGATGCGCCACTGGTAATCCCCAGAATATCCGGCGAGGCCAGCGGATTGCGCACAATGCTTTGCAGAATCAAGCCGGATATCGCCAGCGCGCCACCCACCAACAGCGCCAGCAGCGCACGCGGCAACCGCAGGTCGTTGACGATAAAGTGCACGCCGCGGTCTGCCTTTCCCAACAGCCCAGACATCACCTGCGCGGGCGACAGCACTACCTCGCCCAGCGACAGCGAGAGGAACACGACAGCTAACAGTACCAGCAGGAGCGGCAAGGCCACCGCAGACGTGCGGCGATCAATCTGGCGCGAGACCCTTCCCACGCGCACGGTATACACCTTACCCATGCCGCATTCCCCTTCTCGCCAGATAAATGAAGAATGGCGCCCCCAGCAGCGCAGTCATTGCCCCGACCGGCACTTCCTGCGGCACGATCAGCAGACGCGAGGCGACATCAGCCAGCAGCAACAGCGTGGCACCGAAAATAGCGCAGCCGGGCAGCAGCCAGCGGTGATCGGCAGACAGCACGCGGCGCACAATATGCGGCACGATCAGCCCGACAAAGCCGATATTTCCGGCTATCGCCACCGCGCCGCCCGCCAGCCCGATCACGCACAGCCCAGACAACGCACGCACCAGCGCCGTTCGCTGTCCCAGCCCTTTGGCGATCTCGTCACCTGCTACCAGAATATTCAGGTGACGCGCCAGCAGCAGCGCGAGCAATAGCGCGATAACAAAGTACGGCAGGAGCGGTAACAGCATCGACAGACTGCGGCCGGACACCGACCCGGCCAGCCAGAACAGCATGCTATCCAGCCCGTCCTGATTGATCACCAGCAGCGCCTGCGTAAACGAAATAAACAGTGCGCTAATGGCGGCTCCGGCCAGCACAATGCGTAAGTGGCTAGAACGAGCATTGCCCAACGTTCCCAGCACGTACACCATGACGCCAGCAACGGCCGCGCCCAGATAGGCCGTCCACGCCAGCGCGATCTGCGAGGAAAAGGTAAATAGCGAAGATAGCAGGACGATGGCAAACATGGCTCCCGCATTAATGCCAAATATCCCCGGCGAGGCCAGCGGGTTGCGCGTCAGCGCCTGCATTAGCGCGCCGGCAACGGCAAGGCTGGCACCGACAACGATGGCAATCACCGTCCGCGACAGGCGGGTCGTCAGCACCAGTATGTGATCGATCTGCTGCGGATCGTAATGGAATAGCGCGTTGAACATGGCGCTAAATGAAATCGTCGACTGCCCCAGCATCAGGCTGGCGACGATACTCAGCAGCAGCAATACGACACCCGCTGCCGTCACGATGCCCTGTCTCATCGCGTAGGGTTCTCCTTGGTGATATCGCTTTTTTTACCCACGGTCTCAGCTTTGCCAGCAAACTGCCGTTCGATATCATCCAGCATATTATTCGCGCCCAAAATACCACCAGACAGGCTCCAGGCTACGTTATCCACCGAATAAACCTGTTGCTGCTGGGGCGCATGCAGCCGCTGCCAGAGCGGGTGAGCCTGCCAGTCACGATAGTTCTGCGCTACCGCGGGTTTGTCTGACCGCAGCAAAACAAAGAACAGATCGGCATCCACCACCGGAATGCTCTCTTTGCTCGTAAGCTTTTGCATCACGCCTGACGTATAGCTTTCCGGCCGCGACCAGACAAAACCAATTTCCGACAGCACCGATCCAGCAAAGCTGGCGGGCAGATAGGTACGCAGGTGATCTTCACGGAATTCAAGAATAGACACGCTGAGCGGCCAGCGTTCGCCGAACCGGGTTTTCAGCCGATCGCGCAGGGAATCCACGCGCCGATCCCAATTGAATAAAATTTCGTTCGCCTTATCTTCCCGGTTCAGCGCTACGCCCATCATCTGCACCGTTTCTTTAAATTCAGACACCTTGTCCAACGCAATCGTCGGCGCGATCTGCGACAGTAGACCGTAGATTTTCTCATGCCGAAACGTAGACGCCACGATGAGGTCAGGTTTGAGTAGCGCGATGGTTTCCAGACTGGGCTGCGTTTCCAGTCCAACCTGCGTGACGCCCTGCAAGGCGGGGCGAAGGTAGCGGTAAATCGGCTTCTCCGTCCACGATTCCACCACGCCAATCGGCTTGATTCCCAGCGCGACGGCAGAGTCCGTCGCGCCCTGAAACAGCGTCACGATACGCAGCGGCGTCCCTGTTACCGTGGTCACACCCAGCGCGTGCCGAATCTGACGCGGTGGCTCTGCCGCCTGCGCCAACGTCACCAGTAAAAAAGACAGCAACACGGCCAGCGCAAAACGCGGTCGTGTTGCTGAATTGAGAGCGGAATTAAACCGGTTAAGCTTAGAAATCAATCGAATAACCCAGCGTCACCGTGCGGCCACGGCCGGAGAAATAGCGCGTATCATTGGCCTGCGCCGCCTGTGAATAATAGGTGATGTATTGCTTATCCAGCAGGTTAGCCACTGCGACATTGAGTCGGCCATACGGCAGTTTGTACCCCACAGCCGCATCCATCAGCAAGTAACCGTCAAACGCTAATCCTGCATCATCAAAGCTACGGCCAAAAGCATAATTCGCCTGCACAAATGAACTCCACTTATCGTTCCAGTTCGCCGACCAACTGGCAATAACCCGGTCAGGCGCAATATTGTTCAAACCGTTAAGCTTCTTATCCAGTTTACCGTCGCTATTGCTGTCATATTTCCCTTCCATATGGGCGTAAGACGCATTGACTTTATGCTGCTCATTGATCTGATAGCCCGTCGTGACCTCTACGCCTTGAATACGAGTTCGCTGACGTTGGGAAGTAAAGACATCCCCAGTTTGCACCACGCGTTCACCCAGTTTCGCGTTGGATTGATAGTAGCTGGCTTCGAGATCGAAACGATCTTTCTTGAAGCGGAATCCCGTCTCTACGTTATCCGTGACTATCGGCTTAAAGCCGTCAAAATTTTTCAGGTTAACACCCGTACGGTTGATCGAGCGTAGCGCACGCCCCACGTCCGGCATACCGAATCCTTCCGAGTAGTTAGCAAACAGACTGAGGGAATCCGTCGCGGCATAGACGATACCCGCGTTATACAGCGTCTCATTAAATTTCGGACTGCCGCCTTGTACCGTCACATTTTTGTAGTACGCTAGCGTTTGGTAATCGTTGACCTGAAGCTTAGCGATTTCATGGCGGACGCCCGCGTGCAGCGTGACGTTATCCAGCAGTTGATATTCGCCCTGAATAAACGGCGAATAGTTGGTGTATTCCATCTCGGGCACATAGGTACGCTTGGTCAGGTAGAGATCCTGCTTACCCTTATCGTACAGCGTATCGAAACCGACCGTGACTTTCAGCGTGTCATCCAGCAGGTCATCTTTCGTCAGCGCCAGCTTGGTACCGTACTTATTGGAAATCGCGCGCGACTGATCGTAAAGCGTATCTATTGGCGCAATGGACGTATCCTGAAAAGTATCCGACAGGGTTGCACCAAACAGCGCCTCATAGCGTTGATTAAATACCAGCGCAGACAGCTTCATTCCCCCCAGATCGTGGTGTTCATAAGTCAACCCCGTTGTCCATACACTGTTATGCGGCGCTTCACCCGGCGGCGTGCCGCGTACCGACGTTGTTGGAATGCCAAGTCTGCGCACGCCGTCTACGCTGAGGTAGTTATTCTCACCTTTGATGTTATAGCGATTCACGCTCAGTTGAACACGCTGATAGTCATCCAGCCAGTAGCCGACTTTCGCTAACAGATCGTAAGAGCGGGAGTCCATAGTATCGCCCTGGGTATTATCCACACCGACAGGTCGATTGTTACCGTCCAGATACAGCCCCTGATTCTCATAACCAATGGAGAACAGGTAGTCGAGATAGTCTTCACGCCCATCGACCCGATAGGTGGTTTTATAGCTGGCGGTTTCACCGCGAATCTTCTCGGTTGGGACTGTTGTTTGCACATTGATGTGCTGATTAAACGAACCGTTTTCCGGGCGACGGGTAATGATGTTAATCACCCCACCTGTCGCCCCCATGCCGTTGGTCGCGTTGGCACCGTGGATGACTTCAATACGCTCGACCATCGAGTAGTCTATGGTGTGCATCTCGCGGTAAGTCGGACGCAGCGGGTTGGATTGCGGGATACCGTCGATCAGAACCAACGGTGCACGACCGCGGAAGGTTTCACCGCTGCCGCTCATTTTCTGCCGGCTGGGGGAGAACGAAGGCAGCAGATTGCTCAGAATTTGCGATGAGTCGGAGGTGACCTGCATCTGCTGCTCGATTTGCTCTTTGGTAATCACGGTGACCACCTGCGGCGCTTTCTGCTGCTGGATATTCGAGCGTGAGGCGGTAATCACCATCTCATCGCCGCTCGCCTCATCCTTTTTGGTCGTGTCATCCTGTGCATACGCCGGAGCAATCAGCACGCATGGCATCAGTGCGAGTAAAGTACGCATCTGGTTCACTGTCCTTCCCCTTTGGTTATGTATCCAACCGTGAATAAAAGTCATTACCGGTGACGGGTGGCTTATCTAAAAAACAGGCACCGCGACACGGACAAAAAAATGCCAAAATGCTTCGTTTCACGCGAAACATCTTGGCGGGTTATGATCGGTTCAGGCATTGAACACAGGGTTTTCACGCTGTACACCGCGCCAGTGCTGCCGGATCACTATATCGGTAGCAATAAACATGTAATTGCTAATAGCAATTATTATCATTCAACGGAATAAATTACAATTTTTTCTAATTCCTTCCATTTTTTAACAAAATAAAGGCGTTACGCCAGATAACATCGGTATTGCGCAAAAATCTCGACCAGATGTAACGCATTTTTGTGATCTAGATCACTCTAAATCGCTATAAACCCCTGTAACCCGTCATATGATTAATAACCTTCAGAAATAAGAGACGACTGCCCTCTTAACGGCCTGCGGGATCGCTACCGCCGACAAGCACACCGCTGACAAACAAGTAACTATGCGTGATAAACAAGGAACCATGCGTGATGAACAAGAGAAAACTGGCGTTCGCCTCCCTCGTCCTTATCCTGCTCGGCGCGGGTTACGGCTTTTATCACCACCATCAGCAGCAGGAAAAACCGCTCACACTCTACGGCAATATCGATATCCGCACCGTCAATCTGGCCTTTCGCGTCGGCGGCAGAGTGGCCGAGCTGAACGTAGATGAGGGCGATGCCGTGCAGGCCGGCCAACCGCTGGCAACGCTCGATGCCGCGCCTTACCTGAATGCACAAAATCAGGCACAGGCGAACCTCGCCAGCGCGCAAGCACAGCTTCAGCTTGCGCAGGAAGGCTACCGGCAGGAAGAGATCGCGCAGGTGCGATCTCAGGTTGTCCAGAGTCAGGCGGCCTATGATTACGCCAACAGCTTCTACCAGCGTCAGCAAGGGCTGTGGGACAAACGCGCCATTTCCGCCAACATGCTGGACGACGCCAGAACGACGCGCAATCAAGCGCTTGCAACACTACAGGCGGCGAAAGACAAGCTGAGCCAGTTCGAAAGCGGTAACCGACCGCAGGAAATTGCCGCTGCGCAGGCAGCGGTGGCACAGGCCGAAGCCGGACTGGCTCAGGCGGAACTGAATAAGCAGGACGCCGAACTGCTTGCGCCGTCTCCCGGCGTGATCCTCACTCGCGCCGCCGAAAAAGGCAGTATGCTGGCACCGGGCAGTACCGTTTTCACCCTCTCCCTCACTCGCCCGGTTTGGGTTCGCGCCTACGTGAGCGAGAAAGATCTCGGCCGCGTCGTGCCCGGTAGTCAAATGCTGATTTACACCGATGGCCGCCCCAGCCAGCCCTATCGAGGTAAAGTCGGTTTTGTCTCACCCAGCGCCGAATTCACGCCGAAAAGCGTCGAAACGGAAGATCTCCGCACCGATCTCGTTTACCGACTGCGCATTATCGTTACCGATCCCGATGATGGATTACGGCAAGGGATGCCGGTCACGCTGCGTTTTGAGGATGCGCACATAGGAGATGCCAATCGCGCCAACGAACCCGTTCGTCATGACTAATGCTTCCACGCAGATTACGTTGGACGGGCTGGAAAAACGCTTCGCCGGACAGGAAAAGCCCGCGCTCGCCAGCCTTACTGCCGAGATAAGCAGCGGTGCGGTTACCGGATTAGTTGGCCCCGACGGCGCAGGGAAAACCACCCTGCTGCGCATGCTGGCAGGATTATTAACGCCCAGCCACGGTACGCTGCGCGTGGCAAATCTGGATCCCATCGAAGAGGATCGTCAGCTCCATGCCATTTTGGGCTATATGCCGCAAAAATTCGGTCTGTATGAAGATCTGACGGTGATGGAAAACCTGACGCTGTATGCCGATTTGCGCGGTATCACCGGCGATGTGCGCAAAGAAACCTTTGATCGCTTGCTGTCATTTACCGACCTGACCCGCTTTACCGACAGGCTGGCAGGCAAACTGTCTGGCGGTATGAAACAAAAGTTGGGGCTGGCCTGTACGCTGCTGGGGCAACCTAAGGTGCTTCTGCTGGATGAACCGGGCGTGGGCGTCGACCCGATCTCTCGTCGTGAACTGTGGCACATGGTGCACGAACTGGCCGACGACGGCATGTTGATCCTGTGGAGTACGTCTTACCTCGATGAGGCGGAGCAGTGTCGGGATGTGCTGCTGCTAAACGAGGGCGAACTGCTGTATCGCGGTGCGCCGCGCGATCTGACCGCACGCATGACGGGACGCTGTATCTTGATGGATACTGGCGATCGCCGACATCGGGATGTATTGCAGGAAGCGCTGCGCCTGCCACAGGTCAGCGACGGTGTGATTCAGGGGCAGTACGTTAGGCTGATGCTAAAGCCCGATGCGGATCGGGCATCGCTGCTCTCCGCCTTGCATCTGGAAGCTGGCAGCCTGCACGACACCGATCCGCGCTTTGAAGATGCCTTTATCGACCTGTTGGGCGGCGGCCCGGCCAGTGATTCATCGCTAGCGAGCATCATGCCGCAGATTGACGTCAGCGGCGGTGAAACGGTGATTGAAGCCCAGGCGCTGACGAAAAAATTTGGTGATTTTGCTGCAACCGACCACGTCAGTTTTCAGGTGAAGCGAGGAGAAATCTTCGGCCTGCTCGGCCCAAACGGTGCGGGAAAATCGACCACCTTCAAGATGATGTGCGGCCTGCTGGTGCCGACTGACGGCAAAGCGCTGGTGCTCGATATGGATCTGAAAACCAGCTCCGGTAAAGCCCGTCAGCATTTGGGTTATATGGCGCAAAAGTTCTCGCTCTACGGCAATCTGACCGTCGAACAGAATCTGCGATTTTTTTCCGGCGTCTATGGGCTTAAGGGCAAGGCGCAGCGCGATAAAATGGCCGGAATGACCGACGCCTTCAACTTCCAGCCGATTTATCGCCAAACGCCAGATGCCTTGCCGTTGGGGTTCAAGCAGCGGCTGGCGCTGGCCTGCGCGCTGATGCACGAACCCGATATTCTGTTTCTCGACGAACCCACCTCCGGCGTCGATCCGCTCACCCGACGCGAGTTCTGGATACACATCAACGGCATGGTCAATCGTGGCGTCACAGTGATGGTCACCACGCACTTCATGGACGAAGCCGAATACTGCGACCGCATCGGACTGGTGTATCACGGCAAGCTGATCGCCAGCGGTACGCCGGACGAGTTGAAGCATCAGGCGGCCAGCACACAGACACCATCGCCGACGATGGAGGAAGCCTTTATCGCGCTGATTCAGGCGTACGACGGGGAGGCGGAACATGGTTGAACAGAATAGATCTGAGCAGGATAAAACGAACCAGCGCGGCAGCACGCACTTTTCCACGCGTCGCCTGCGGGCGCTGTGCCTGAAAGAGACACGCCAAATCTTGCGCGATCCCAGCAGCGGGCTGATTGCATTCGTCATTCCGCTGCTGTTGCTGTTTATCTTTGGCTACGGTATCAATCTGGATTCCAGCCGCCTGCACGTCGGTATCCTGATGGAGCAACAGAGCGAAGACGCACGCGATCTGGCGAATGCCTTCGCAGCCTCGTCGTTTATCGCGCCGACCATCAGCAATAATCGTCAGCATCTGATTCAACAGATGCAGGCCGGCAGTATTCGCGGACTGATCGTCATCCCCACGGACTTTGCCGAACGGCTGGCGCGGCCGGGCGATCGCGCGCCGATCCAGGTCATCACCGACGGCAGCGAACCCAACACGGCGAATTTTGTGCAGGGGTATGCGGAAGGCATCTGGCTACTTTGGCAACAGCAGCGGGCGGAAGATCGCGGTGATACCTTCGAGCAGCTTATCGAAGTGCAATCGCGCTACTGGTTTAATCCGGCCGCCATCAGCCAGCATTTCATCATTCCCGGTGCGATTACCATCATCATGACGGTGATTGGCGCGATTCTCACCTCGCTGGTGATCGCCCGTGAATGGGAGCGTGGGACGATGGAGGCGCTGCTCTCTACGCAGGTCACCCGTGCCGAGCTGCTGCTGTCCAAACTTATCCCTTATTACTTCCTTGGGATGATCGCTATGACGCTGTGTATTCTGGTGTCAACCTTCATCATGCAGGTGCCCTATCGCGGTTCGTTGATTTTGCTGTTTGTTATCAGCAGCCTGTTTCTTGCCAGCACGCTGGGCATGGGGCTGCTGATCTCCACCCTCACCCGCAACCAGTTCAACGCCGCAATGGTGGCGCTGAATGCTGCATTTCTGCCAGCTATCATGCTGTCCGGCTTTATTTTTGAAATCGACAGCATGCCGGAATTTGTCCGCGGCGTGTCGTACCTCATCCCGGCACGTTATTTTGTCAGCACGCTGCAAACGCTGTTTCTCGCGGGAAATATCGGTACGGTGCTGATGACTAACCTGCTGTTTCTGATTCTCTCCGCGATGGTCTTTATTGGCCTGACGGCCTGGCAAACCCGGCGCAGGCTGGATTAGGGAGCCACTATGCTACATCGTCTGTGGACATTGATTATCAAGGAACTGCAATCGCTGCTGCGCGATCCGCAAACACGCTCCATTCTGGTGTTGCCCGTCATTCTTCAGGTTTCCCTGTTCCCTTTCGCCGCAACGCTCGACGTGACCAATGCGACTATTGCGATTTACAGCGAGGACAACGGGCCGCATGCCATAGAGCTGACGCAGCGCTTTGCCAAGGCAAAATCCTTTTCTAACGTGCTGATGCTACATCACTCGCAGGATATTGCTCCGACGCTGGATAACCAGCACGCGCTTCTCATCCTGCGCTTCCCCCCGCAGTTCTCGCGCGATATCGCCAGCGGGAACAGTACATCGATCCAACTTATTCTGGATGGCAGGCGCTCAAACAGCGCGCAGATCGCCGCCAACGACGTGCAGCACATCGTACTGGATTATCAGTTAGCATTGCTGGCGGCCAGACCGGCTCAAAACGCCGCCACTCAGAACCATTCAAATCCAAACAACAGCGAGCTGGTGGTACGCCACTGGTATAACCCGAATCTGGACTATAAATGGTTCGTGGTGCCATCACTGATTGCCATGATCGCCACTATCGGCGTGCTGATTGTCACCGCGCTTTCCGTAGCACGTGAGCGGGAACAGGGTACGTTGGAACAGCTGCTGGTTTCACCGCTGTCCACCAGCCAGATCTTTATTGGCAAAGCCATCCCCGCGCTGATTGTCGCCACGTTTCAGGCTACGATCGTGCTGCTGGCGGGCATATTGATTTTCCATATCCCTTTCGCCGGATCGCTGCTGCTGTTTTACACCACGATGCTGATCTATGGCCTGTCGCTAGTGGGCTTTGGCCTGCTGATTTCCTCGCTCTGTTCAACGCAGCAGCAGGCGTTTATCGGCGTGTTCGTCTTCCTGATGCCCGCTATTCTGCTTTCCGGCTATGTGTCACCGGTTGAGAATATGCCGATCTGGTTGCAGCACATCACCTGGATTAACCCGATTCGTCACTTCACCGACATCACCAAGCAGATTTACCTCAAGGATGCGGACTTCAGCATCATCTGGGGCAGTCTATGGCCGCTGTTTATCATCACGCTAACCACTGGCTCGGCAGCCTACGCCATTTTTAGACGGAATATTGCTTAATAGCAGACAGGTAAGGGAAGCACATAACCAGAGAGGCGTAAAAAATTGTGCTGAGGTGACATGACCGCAT
This sequence comes from Pectobacterium odoriferum, assembly GCF_009931295.1. Lineage (NCBI taxonomy): Bacteria > Pseudomonadati > Pseudomonadota > Gammaproteobacteria > Enterobacterales > Pectobacteriaceae > Pectobacterium > Pectobacterium odoriferum. The sequence goes on from NZ_CP034938.1 coordinate 3,101,264, forward strand.
GTGTGAGCGGCAGGACGCCGCGAAAGCCAGTGCCGCGTCGGACAAAAACGCAATAGCCGTTTTTGAACAGCACTTGTGCTGGCCCGAAGGGTGAGCCCCATTTATGGGGCGAGTAAACGCGTCACTGGCGGCACGAACAGCGTTCATGAGCGCCGAAGGCACCGCGTAGCGGCACAATTAACGCCATAGAGCCATAGGTCAAGGAGCTGCGGCAACTGAGCGCTCCTTGTCGGGCGTGTGATGAGGCACAAAAAACACGGTGTTTGACACGCCCGAAACCTTTGCACTGATTAACATAAAGCAGTGAAGCATTTAAATTATCGCGCTGTCCTTAACGACGATTGCCGAAAATACGCAGCAGCATCAGGAACAGGTTGATGAAGTCGAGGTACAGCGTCAATGCGCCCACGATGGAGTATTTACGGAAGCTGTCTTTGTCATCAACGGACAGCTGCTCGCCGATGTTTTTCAGCTTCTGGGTGTCATAGGCGGTCAAGCCGACAAACACCACCACACCGATATAGGTTACTGCCCACATCAGCGCTTCGCTTTTCAGCCACAGGTTCACCAGCGAAGCCAGAACAATCCCGATCAGCGCCATGAACAGCATGCTGCCAAAGCCGCTCAAATCACGCTTCGTGGTGTAGCCGTACAGGCTCATCGCTCCGAACATCCCCGCCGTAATCACAAAGGTGCTGGCGATGGATTCACCGGAGTACATGATGAAAATGCTGGAGAGCGTTAGCCCCGTCAGCGCGGAATAAAGCATAAACAGCGACGTGGCGACCGTGCCGCTCAGGCGCTGCACCATGCCGGAAATCACAAAGACCAGCCCCAATTGGGCAATGATCAGGCCGAAGAACGTGATCTGGCTGGAGAAAACAAAATTCAGTACGGCAGGCGTATTCGCTGCGTACCAGGAGACGAACGCCGTCAGCAGCAGACCGCAGGTCATCCAGCCATAAACCTGTGCCATATAGGCCTGGAGACCAGACTGCGAGCGCTCAACAATTGAACCCGAGCGTGGATATCTGTCCATGATGTTACCTTTGCATGAAGTTATCTGATTAACGCGGCGCGAACCGCCTGATTGGGGGATCGAGACGGAATATTCTCTCCCCACCATCCTTTTATCCTAACACAGAAATGGACTACCAGCGCTGCGCGGCCTGTTTATCACTGTCGCGTGATTCCACCCAGCGCTCACCTTCCGGCGTCGCTTCTCGCTTCCAGAATGGCGCGCGGGTTTTCAGGTAATCCATGATGAATTGGGCGGCATCAAACGCCGCGCTGCGGTGAGCGGCGCTGACGCCAACGAACACAATTTCATCCCCCGGATAGAGTGCGCCCACCCGATGAATCACACTTACACGCGGCAGTTCCCAGCGCTCGCGTGCCAGCTCAACAATCTCCGCCAGCGCCTTTTCCGTCATGCCGGGGTAATGTTCCAGCGTCAACGCGCTAACGTTTTTCGCCAGATTGTGATTACGCACCTTACCGGTGAACGTCACCACCGCGCCGTCCTCATCGCACTGCGCCAGCCACTGATATTCATCCCCTACATTGAAGTTCTCTTCGCCAACCAGAATACGCGTGTCCGCCACGATCAACCTCCCGTTACCGGTGGGAAAAATGCAACTTCATCGCCGTCCTGTAACGGGTGCGTGAGCTCAACCAGCGACTGGTTCACCGCAGCCAGCAACTTGCCCGCTTCCAGCGCCAGCGCCCAGCGCGCGCCGCGTTGACATAGCGCCTGTCGGACGTCCTCTACGGTGGCATACTCGGCAGGCAACGACAGGCTGTCTGTCTCGATCAGTTCACGGACTTGTGCAAAAAACAGAATCTTGATCATGCTCCCTCCGCCGTAAAGTCGCCGGATTTGCCGCCGCTTTTCGCCAGCAGACGCACCGGACCAATCACCATGTCTTTCTGCACGGCCTTGCACATGTCATAGATGGTCAGCGCAGCAACAGAAGCCGCCGTCAGCGCTTCCATCTCTACGCCGGTTTTCCCTGTCAGGCGACACACGGATTCTATCCGAACCCGATTGTGCTCCGGCTGCGCTTCCAGCTCGACAGCAACTTTGCTCAGCAACAGCGGATGACAAAGCGGAATCAGTTCCCAGGTGCGTTTCGCCGCCTGAATCCCAGCGATGCGCGCGGTGGCGAACACGTCGCCCTTGTGGTGACTGCCAGCGATAATCATCGCCAGCGTCTGCGGTGCCATTTCAACGAAAGCTTCCGCGCGGGCTTCACGCACGGTTTCAACTTTGGCGGAAACATCTACCATCGCGGCTTCGCCAGCGGCGTTAATGTGGGTCAATTGTGGCTTAAGTGATGACATAGTGAATAAGGCTTACCATTAAGAGGATTTTTTCACGTGCGGGTAAAAATTGCACGGCTTCTGGCGCGCATCCAGCTGTTCCTGAATGATGCGTTCCCATGCGGTTCGACAGGCGCGAGTCGAACCCGGCATAGCGAAAATTACCGTCTGGTTAGCCAGACCGGCAAGCGCGCGGGATTGCAGCGTCGCCGTGCCAATATCTTCGTACGACACCATGCGAAACAGCTCGCCGAAGCCTTCGATTTCCCGATCGAACAAGACGCCGATGGCTTCCGGCACCACATCCCCAGCCGTAAAGCCCGTCCCGCCATTAATCAAAATGCCTTGCACCTCATCGCTGGCAATCCACGCCGAGATCTGTGCCCGAATCTGGTACAGATTTTCTTTCACGATGGCGCTGTCGACAATGCGATGTCCTGAGGACTGCGCCGCTTCGCGCAGATAGTCGCCAGAGGTGTCATCTTCCGCCGTACGACGTTCGGACACGGTTAGAACCGCAAGATTGAGAGAAACGAATTCGCTGCTGACTTTGCTCATGTCAGGCTCCTTTAAGAATCAGTGATGTCGCGGATTAGCCGCCGATAAATGACAGGTTTTGCGTGATGCCACTATTCCCTTCATGCAGGAAATGGGTCTGCTTTTTCGCCGATAGCCCGCCCGAGATACGCATTTTCAAATCATCGAGGTGACGATCGTCGACCAGCAAATCACGCAGCGGAATGCCCTGTTCGCCAAAGAGACACAGATGAAGATTCCCTATGGCAGAGACTCGCAGGCGGTTGCAGCTCAGGCAGAAATCTTTCTCATACGGCATAATCAGCCCGATTTCTCCCTGATAGTCGGGATGGCTGAACACCTGAGCCGGGCCGTCGCTGCGTGCACGTTGCTGCTGCTGCCAGCCTTGTTGCAGTAGTTGCTGGCGGATCACCTCACCGGAAACGTGGTGACGGCGGAACACGTCGCCCCCTTCCCCCGTTTCCATCAGTTCAATAAAGCGTAGTTGAATCGGGCGGTGTTTAATCCAGTCGAGGAAAGTTTGCAGGCTGCCGGCGTTAACATCGCGCATCAGCACCGTGTTGACTTTGACCTTGGCAAAGCCACAGTCAAAGGCCGCATCAATGCCGTCCATCACCTGCCGGAATTTATCCTGCCCGGTAATCGCATGAAACTGGCGTGCATCAAGGCTGTCGACGCTGACATTCAGCGCCGTCAGGCCTGCATCTCGCCATTGAGCAACGTCGCGAGCCAAACGGTAGCCGTTGGTGGTTACCGCCAGCGTGCGGATAGCGGGGTTTTCACGGATTGCCGCAATGATATCGACAAAGTCACGGCGTAAAGACGGTTCACCACCGGTGAGGCGGACTTTTTCCGTCCCTAATTCGGCAAAGGCGCGGCTGACACGACGAATTTCATCGAGTGATAAAAAGCGATGTGGATTCGTACCATTGGCCTGATAGCCATCCGGCAGACAGTAGGTACAGCGAAAATTGCAGACGTCTGTAATAGACAGACGCAAATAGTAGAACTTGCGCGCAAACGCATCAGTCAGTTGACTCACCATAAACACCTTTCCAAATACGGGAGATGCAGGCATTTCTGCCTCGCACCCTGGTGACCGCGAAGGCCACGGCCAAGGCACCGTATCACGCGCAACAAGCGCATCACTTAGGCACCAAGGCTAGGAGTTTGATTCCTATCAGTTATCCGTTAAACAGCCGCGAGATAACCGCTCAAGAATCGTGATTTCATTTAGCAGTCTACTGCGAAAAAGCACAGTCAACCACTCTCAAAATCGGTATATAATTAAATATATATCGAATTTTCAATATCTTATGGTGCACAGCATACGGAAAAATACGCGACAGAAATTGTCTCAGGTCATGCCTGCGTGAGGATTTTTCGCGTTTTAAGGTGAAATCAGCTACCTTAGCGACAATTCTTATACCCTAAATAATTCGAGTTTCAGGACAAACGTTAACGTTTGAACAACGCAGAGCGTTGGCCCGCTAGGGCGAGGCTTATTTATAAGCCTTGTAACGCGGCAAGAAAAGGAATCCCGATGAGCTTACTCAGGTAAGTGATTCGGGTGACTGACAAATCTGCCAGAGGCAGGTTTGAACGCTGCTTGCAGCGGCCCCAACGGGGCGAGGTACACGTAAGTGTGCCGAGTAGCGCAGCCAACGCACATGCAACTTGAAGTATGACGGGTATACACGTTATTCATATTACTCTGGCTCATCCATAAGGTTTTCTATGCGCAATCGCACGTTGGCCGACCTCGACAGGGTTGTCGCACTCGGAGGCGGGCACGGTTTAGGTCGTGTGATGTCTTCGCTCTCTTCCCTGGGTTCACGGCTAACCGGCATTGTCACGACGACAGATAACGGCGGTTCAACGGGCCGCATCCGTCGTTCTGAAGGCGGCATTGCCTGGGGCGACACCCGCAACTGCCTGAATCAACTGATTACAACGCCCAGCGTGGCATCCGCAATGTTTGAGTACCGGTTTAACGGTAACGGTGAACTTGCCGGACACAATCTGGGTAATCTAATGCTAAAAGCGCTCGACCACCTGAGCGTGCGTCCGCTGGAAGCTATCAATCTGATTCGCAACCTGCTCAAGGTAGACGCGTTTTTAATTCCGATGTCCGAGCATCCTGTCGATTTGATGGCGATTGATGAACAGGGCAACCCCGTTTATGGTGAAGTCGAGATCGATCAGTTGGCAGCCTTGCCGCAGGATTTGATGCTGTATCCAACGGTGCAGGCCACGCGCGAGGCGATTGATGCCATCGCAAAAGCCGACCTGATTTTGATTGGTCCCGGCAGCTTTCTGACCAGCCTGATGCCGCTGCTGTTGCTGGAGGATCTGACACAGGCACTCCGCCGCACGCCCGCCCCTATGGTGTACATCGGCAATCTGGGCAATGAGCAGAGCAACCCCGCAGCCCGCCTGACGCTGGTGGAGAAGCTATCCTGGATTGAACACAAGGTAGGGAAACCCGTGGTTGATGTCGCGATTGTCGGTCCAAAAGTCGATATCAGCCAGATCGGCGATCGTCTGGTCGTGCAGCAGACGCTGGCCGCAGAAGATGTTCCCCACCATCATGACCGTGAGTTACTGCGTCAGGCCATCGAACGTGCGCTACAGCTGCTGGGATCTCAATCCCGCAGCCATGGCGTATAAGTCACACCAATCAGAATGCCTTCGGGACTCAGGAAACGCGTGACCTGCTGTCCCCAAGGCTCAAGACGGTTTTCCACCAGCAACGCATAGCCTTGCGCTTTCAGCGTGCTGGTCGCCTCCACCATGTCAGCCACTTCGAACTCCAGCCAGCTTTGCGGTTCAGGAAGATCCGCAGGCCAACTTTCGTGCCCGAAACAGGACTCGCTAGCCTGTGAGAGCGGCCACAGCGCGAAATGCTTCACGCCCTCCATTTCATCGCTCACCAGATAGTCGCTCCCTTCCGCAACGGGCTTCAATGGCAACTTCAGCGTATCAACATAGAGCGCATGGCTGGCAGAAAGGGATTTCACAATCGGCCCAAAACCTGCCACAAAAAGCACCTCAACACCCGGTATAGTCTGATCCATCATTGATCCTCAGTGAGCGCTTGCATCGTTAGGATACAGCGATAAATTGTGCGCGCAGTGCCTGCACTTCATCGCGCAGGGCGGCAGCCTCTTCAAATTCAAGGTTCTGTGCGTGCGTCAACATTTTGCTTTCCAGCTCGCGGATTTTCAGCTCCAGCGCCTTCGGCGTCATCAGTTCATAGCGTGCTGCTGGCTCCGCCGCTTTGCGATTGCCACGCCCTTTGCCTTTGTTCGTCGGCCGACCCAGTTGCAGAATATCGGAAATCTTCTTATTGATGCCCTGCGGCACAATGCCGTGCTCGGTGTTGTAGGCTTCCTGCTTCTCGCGGCGGCGCTCCGTTTCACCAATCGCTTTCGCCATCGACGCCGTAATCCTGTCGCCATAGAGAATAGCTTTACCACTCAGATTACGCGCTGCGCGGCCAATCGTCTGGATCAGGGAACGTTCAGAGCGTAGGAAACCCTCTTTATCGGCATCCAGAATCGCCACCAGCGACACTTCTGGCATATCCAGCCCTTCACGCAGCAGGTTGATCCCAACCAGCACATCGAACTCGCCAAGACGTAAATCACGAATGATTTCCACTCGCTCGACGGTGTCGATATCCGAGTGCAGATAACGTACCCGCTCGCCGTGTTCTTCCAGATATTCCGTCAGGTCTTCCGCCATGCGCTTGGTCAGTGTGGTCACCAGTACCCGCTCATTAATCGCGGCACGCAGACGAATTTCGGAAAGCAGGTCATCCACCTGTGTCGCAACAGGTCGTACTTCGATGATCGGATCGAGCAACCCAGTGGGGCGCACCACCTGATCGATCACTTCACCGCCCGATTTTTCCAGTTCATAGTTACCCGGCGTCGCAGACACGTAAATTGTCTGTGGAGCCAGCGCTTCAAACTCTTCAAATTTCATCGGTCGGTTATCCAGCGCTGAAGGCAGCCGGAAACCGTATTCAACCAGCGTCTCTTTACGCGCGCGGTCGCCACGATACATACCGCCGATCTGGGGCACAGTAACGTGGGATTCATCAATAACCAGCAGCCCGTCCGCAGGCAGATAGTCAAACAGCGTCGGTGGCGGCTCACCGGGACCACGACCGGAAAGGTAGCGTGAGTAGTTTTCGATACCGGAGCAGTAACCCAGTTCGTTCATCATCTCCAGGTCAAACTGAGTGCGCTGACTCAACCGCTGCTCTTCCACCAGTTTGTCATTAGCCAGCAGCACCTTTTTACGGTCGGCCAGTTCAACCTTGATGTCTTCCATCGCCTGCAAAATACGCTCACGCGGCGTGACGTAGTGCGTTTTGGGATAGATGGTATAGCGCGGCACCGTTTGGAGAACGTGACCCGTCAGCGGGTCAAACAGCGACAGCCGTTCCACTTCTTCATCGAACAGTTCAACGCGCAGCGCAATTTCATCAGATTCCGCAGGGAAGATATCGATCACCTCACCGCGCACGCGGAACGTACCGCGCTGAAACGCCTGATCGTTACGGGCATACTGCAATTCGGCCAGACGCCGCAAAATAGCCCGCTGGTCAATCAGCATCCCTTGCGTCAGATGCAGCATCATTTTCAGATAGAGATCGGGATCGCCCAGACCATAGATCGCGGATACCGAGGCCACGACGATGACATCGCGTCGCTCCAGCAGCGCTTTTGTCGCGGAAAGACGCATCTGTTCGATATGTTCGTTAACCGATGCATCTTTTTCGATAAAGGTGTCCGAGCTGGGAACGTAGGCCTCTGGCTGATAATAATCGTAATACGAGACAAAGTACTCGACGGCATTATCGGGAAAGAATTCTTTCATTTCGCCGTACAGCTGGGCTGCCAGCGTTTTATTTGGTGCCAGCATCATCGTCGGCCGATTGAGGTCGGCAATCACATTGGCGATCGTGAACGTCTTACCTGAGCCCGTTACCCCGAGCAGCGTTTGGTGCGCTAACCCGTCTTCCAGACCCTCTTTTAAACGACGAATGGCCTCAGGCTGATCGCCTGCCGGTTTAAAGTCGGAATTCAGTGTAAATACTTTACTCATCGTTAAGCACGCTACTTATCGTTATTACCCATCGCGCAATGCGAGGTTCGTGGGTGGATACTCAGAACTTTATTCTGAATCCCAATGATGAAATTCGCCACCGCAATGATACTGGATATAAAAACAGCATCAAGGAAATTATCGCTGGATTGGATGATTAATCGACAAATGAATTTGCTAGCACATCCCTCTTCAATCTACCAGATAAAATCATCGTGATTTATCCCCAGATTTGGTAAAAATGTAACATGCGGGGATGAGCGGTGACGCTAATTTATGCAACTACACCCCATTGATGTTCAAGACGCTTGATTTTACTTAAGCATATGATAATAAATAGATTAGAAAAACCGTGGAGAATAGCGCCAACCCAGCGACAACCCGCGCCAGCTCTCGGTTAGGACGCGTTGTCTATCCATAATGCACATAGTTATCCACAGAAATGGTGGATAACTCCCACAACACCGCATCAGCACTGAGTTAGAGAAATACCCGCTTCATTCGCGATCCCCCCTGATATGGATTTTCTTCACACTCTTTCTGTGATTTATCGCATAAGTATTAGACGGAAAAAGACTAAAAACAGCAGAAGGCTAAATCGCAACAATTCAGGCATAGCGGGGAGTTAGGGGAAAACTCAAGAAGGTTTTAGCTATTAATCGGCATAAAAATGTAGGTTTTACACTCATGAAACAGATGGTGGTAAAAAACAACAAAAACCGTTGCGTGATTAAACGCAGACGAAGGTTTGCCAACAGTCACCATCACAGTTGTTTTGGCAGTACAACCTCCACACCAACCCTTTTTCCCTTAGCGTCGACAAAAATCACTACCGTTTTTGTTTTATCCTTGCTCAGCCATTCTTCGCCGTTTCCCTCCACCTTCTCAAGGGTACAGCCGATGGAAATAAGGTAGTCTCTCAATGAGGCAATATCCGCGGTGTTTTCAAAATATACTGCGCTCACTTCCGATGCAGGGCCCTCTTGAGGTGCTTTCACAAACTGATAAACCGCCGATATACGAGGTACACCTTTGACGATATCGTCAGTAAGCTCTTCGTAGAGAGCTTTGTCTTCCATAGTGTAATGTTTACTTTCAAGATCGAAGCCTGAAAAAAACCACCACAGCAACCCCGCCGCTATGATACAAGCCATACCCAAGTCACACAGAAATCGATATAGCGTCGCCATTTATCCTCCCCAAAAGCACTCATGTCCCCCAGTTCATCACCACCACGACGGTGGCGGCAATCGAATTTCCAAACCCACTGTTTTTCCCTTTGGGTCGACAAAAATCGTTATTGCTTTGGTCTTATCCTTACTTAGCCAGTTTTCGACATTTACTTCCGTCCTATCAAGGGTACAACCGATGGAAATAAGGTAGTCTCTCAACGAGGCGACATCCGTGGTGTCTTCAAAATACACCGCGCTCACTTCCGATGCCGATTCCTGTGGTGGATAGTAAACAAACCGATAATTTGTCGAGATGCGCGGCGCGCCTTTGACAATATCGTCAGTGAGCGTTTCGTACAGGGCTTGGTCCTCCACTGTGTAAAATTCAAAACCAGAATCAGAACCAGTCGAAAACCACCACAACAGCCCCACAGCGATGAGACAACCCATAAGCAGATTTTGCAGCAAACGATATAGCGTCGCCATTTACCCTCCTGAAAAATTCAGGTGCCACCCGGTTCCATCATCAATCACAATATCAACCCGTTCAGACGGAACGGAAGTGTAGGGTTTTATTCTCGTCATAAATGCAGGCAACACGCCGAAATAGGGCTGCGCATTCGGGTTCAGCTCTGGATCGGGGAAGAGCAGCGGCCTGAATGATTTATTCTTGAAAGCCCCGATAGAACCGTAAAAATCCCAGCGTTTTAATGCCTCATCCCTGCTAATCGGTTTGAGTTCAGAGAAGTAATGTATGCCATCAACGACGCGATAAAAGCCCAATAAATCCGAGACGAGATCTTCGGCGCTAAACCCGCTGTCGGTGAAAAAATTAAACGGAAAGCCATCTTGGAACCCCTCAAAACGGGGAGCGACTGCCATCATCATCGCTAACGCGATGCTGAACTGCTCGCTCCGTGACACGCCTTTCTTGATGCGCCAGACGGTATATTTAGATGTACCGATTCTTTTCCTAAATTTCCGCATATCCTGGAAATATTTCACATCGTAATACGGTTTATCCCCACTCTCGCCTGCCTCAAATTGCAGTAACAACTTTCTGATATCGTCTCCTTGGGCATGACCTAAATCAATCCAGCCAAGTACCTCACTGTAAATTAAACCGCTCTTATTCGTCGTTGCCGTTGAACCACCCACAATCTTCGATCGTTTACTCATAAAACCCTCAACGCCTTCTTATTTATAGGCAATAGCGCAGAAAGATAGAAATAGCCAGAATGAAATGAATCAGTCATCATTTCACATAGCGGCATCCTGCCAGAACAGATAGGAACTGGTGCGTGCAGCCACATGTTCCCATTCAATGGTGTTAAATTTAAAAGACACGCTTTCGCTTGGCTGTAAATCGTTATGCGTCAAAGAATTAGGATACACAGCATTGATACCCGAAATAATTCCGCCTAATAGCCTTATTTTGAAATACAGCTCATTACCGCCCGCCATTGCTGTCCGATAGAGAGAAAGTTCGCAGGTTAATATCTCTTTATCGCCCAGGGACTGGAATATTAGCGGGGTTGATTTATCTATGGGTTTTCTAATCTGGAGGGGATAGAACGAAACGTTATCTTCCCGCATAACGCTGGTATTTAACTCGTAAACAAAAATTTCGTCTTCATGCCCTGACCGATGCAGGTTTCCTATCGATGCTATAGTGGAACACCCTGCTGATATCAATCCTTGTTTATCGCCATTAAGTGAAAGGTAAATAATATTCGCCATGATACGTTCCTTGAATCACGTTAGTTGTTCGCATAAATACTTTTAATAAAAACACACCTAATAAAAGAAAAATTACGGTATTTATTCTACCACCCTTATTTCACGAGCAACCAGAGATTAATTAAACGTGGTTTTAAAAATAAATGGATTAGCGCTTTTATTAAAAACATCGCGTTAATCCATTGAGTGAGGAAATAATAAATAACACCATTATCATTTGGCATAAAATAGTCAGCCAATAATAAAAAAACATCCCAACGTTTTTAGTGGCGTTACTTATTTCGCTAATAATGTAATATCAACGTACTGCCCCAGATTATGCTGCTGAAGATCCGATACATAAGGAATTTCGCCCAGCATCGGCGCGGGCAGGCGCTGTTGCAGCGTTTGCAGATATGGCTGATGCCATTTTCCAGGTGGCGTAATGTCATTTGCAATCCAGCCGCCAAGGCGCAACCCAGCGTGTTGAATGGCGTGGGCCGTTAACATCGCGTGGTTGATACAACCTAGCTTGATACCGACCACCAAAATCACGGGAAGCTGTTCCCGAACAACCCAGTCGGCAAACGTGTCCTGCGCCGACAGCGGCGTAAACCACCCGCCCGCCCCTTCGACCAATAGCCAATCCGCCTGCGTTTCTAATTCCCGTAGCCCTGCGGACAACGCTGGGAGATGGATAGGCCGCTGTTCCACCGCACTGATAATATGCGGTGAAGTCGGTTCCATAAACGCCAGCGGGTTCACCGCCTGATAATCCAGCCGGACACTGCTATTGGCCTGAAGCGCCAGCGCATCGCTGTTGCGAATGCCGTCAACCGTCATTTCACAGCCGGACGCTACGGGTTTATAGCCTGCGGTGCGGTATCCTGCCTGATTCGCAGCCTGAAGTAGCGCCGTGCTGGCGACCGTTTTCCCGACTTCGGTATCCGTGCCCGTCACAAACCAGCGCTCAATCACGATAAATCACTCCATAAACCAGTTGATAGCTGAGCGGGTAGCCGCCCTGTTCTTGCGGATAATGAGCAGACAGCGCCGTCAGACGCGCCCGGCTCAATAGCCCCGGTGCACGCCCGTCGTGCAACCAGGTCGCACCAATCCCCTTCAGTGATTTCATCAATGCCAATACATCTGGGAAAAGGCAAACCTCACGTTCTTGAACCACATGATGGCGATAAGGCTGACAGGCTGCTTCGATAGCGGAGAGCGACAGAAAGCGATTCGTCCGCTGTGTGCCGTCCAGACGCTGCCACGCCTGTGACAGTTCGCTTAAGGACCCGTCCGCTAACGTCGCAAACGCAATAACGCCCCCCGGCCGCGTGACCCGATACAGCTCGGCCAGCGCACGCGGTAACGAATCGCACCACTGCACAGCCAGATTGCTGTAGCTGATATCCACACAGCAATCCGTCAGCGGCAGGTTTTCGATATCGCCTTCCAGATAACGATCGGCAACGTGCTGCTCACGGGCATGCGCCAGCATGTCCACCGACAAATCCAGCGCCGTCACATTCTTACCAGCCTGACGCCAGTGGCGACTAAAATGCCCAGTTCCGCAGCCCGCATCCAATACCTGTAAACCGCTGTGCGACGGCATCAGCGCCAGCAGGCGTTCTCCGCTGGTGCGTTGCAGTTCGGCAAAGCGGTCATAGCCCCCTGCTGCTCGCCCAAACGCCTGCGCAATCGCCTGCTTGTTATAGTTTTCTGTCAGCATGGTGTAATACCGTAAGCAAGCGACTGATATCTTCCGGCTGGTGTTCCGCCGTCAGCGTAATGCGCAGACGTGCGCTGCCGACAGGCACCGTTGGTGGCCGCATCGCACTGACCCACACGCCCTGTTCGCGCAGATGGCTCATCAGTGCCATTGCCCGCGCGTTCTCACCAACAATCAGCGGTTGAATCGCGCTCTGTGAATCCATCAGTTGATAGGTGGAGTTGGAAAAGCCCGCACGGAACTGGGCGATGTTGCGTCGTAATGCATCACGCCGCGCGTCGCCCTGCCGGACACAGTTGACTGCCGCGCTCAGCGCACAGGCCTGTGCCGCTGGCATCGAGGTGCTGTAAATCAAATGACGAGCGAATTGCAGGAAGTACTCTGCCAGCGGTTCAGCGCACAGTACCGCCGCCCCGCTCACGCCAAACGCCTTGCCGAACGTGACAATCAGCAACTCGGGTTTGACGCCCTGCTGCCAACAGCTCCCGCGACCTTCATCACCCAGCACGCCAATCCCGTGCGCATCGTCCACCATCAGCCAGGCATCGTGCGCCCTGCACTGATTTTGCAACGCCGACAGCGGTGCGGTGTCGCCATCCATGCTGAAAATGCCTTCGGTCACCACCAGCGTCTGGCCGTCCGTAGGTTTCTCCAGCAGCGCTTGCAGATTATCGGGCTGATTATGTTTAAAGCGCCGCAGGGTCGCGGGTGACTGTGCAGCCGCTTCCAGCAACGAAGCATGGCTGAGCTTATCGGCAAAGATACGGTCTGCCGCCTGTGCCAACGCGGCCACCACAGCCTGATTCGCGGCATAGCCGGAAATAAACAGCAGCGCACGCGGATAACCCAGCCAATCGGCAAGCTGACTTTCCAGCGCGGCATGGGCATCGGTATAGCCCGTCACATGTCCGGAACCACCGCTGCCAATACCGTATTGCTCAGCGCCCTGCTGCCAGGCGCGTACAATCTCTGGGTGATGGCTCAACCCCAGATAGTCGTTGCTGGAAAAATTCAGGTAGCAATGATCGCCCTGCATCAGCCAGCGCCCACTGCCGCCTTGATTAGCCCGCCGCATACGGTAGGCATCATCGCGCTGACGCTGCACCAGCGCGGCGTCAATACGTTGCTGCCAGCTCATGATTCAGCACGCCTTACCCAGCAGTTTGCAGACCCGACGTTATACCGCAGCATTATAAAACTGCTCGCTATCGGCGTTAATCAACTGTTCCGCCAACCGCTGTTGTTGTTGGTTATCCCCGTATTCGGTCGCCGTCTGTTGCGGATTCAGACCCAGTTTGAGGAACAGCGCCAGATCCTTGTCTTCTTTCGGGTTTGGCGTCGTGAGCAGTTTGCAGCCGTAGAAAATGGAGTTCGCCCCCGCCATAAAGCACATCGCCTGTGTTTGTTCACTCATCTGCTCGCGTCCGGCGGACAGGCGTACATAAGAAGCCGGCATCATGATACGCGCAACGGCAATAGTACGAATGAAATCAAACGGATCGACATCATCGTTATCCGCCAGCGGCGTGCCTTTCACCTTAACCAGCATGTTGATCGGCACGCTTTCCGGCGGAGTCGGCAGGTTAGCCAATTGCACCAGCAGCCCGGCACGATCGCGCACGGTTTCACCCAGCCCAACAATGCCGCCGGAACAGACTTTAATGCCCGCACCGCGCACTTTATCCAGCGTATCCAGACGCTCTTGATACGTGCGGGTAGTAATGATGCTGCCGTAAAATTCTGGCGAGGTATCGAGGTTATGGTTATAGAAATCCAACCCAGCAGAGGCCAGACGCTCGGCCTGATCGTTGTGCAGCGTTCCCAGCGTCATGCAGGTTTCCATCCCCATTGCTTTAACGCCTTGCACCATCTGTTCCAGATACGGCATGTCGCGCTCGTGCGGGTTTTTCCACGCCGCGCCCATACAAAAGCGCGTCGATCCTGCGGCTTTCGCCTGACGGGCCGATTCCAGCACCTGTTCAACCTGCATCAGGCGTTCGGTATCAATCCCAGTGCGATAACGGGAGCTCTGCGGGCAATACTTACAGTCCTCAGGACAGGAACCGGTCTTTATCGACAGTAACGTACTGACCTGCACCTGACGGGGATCAAAATGCTGACGGTGGATCTGCTGCGCTTCAAACATCAGTTCCAGAAATGGTTTATTAAATAAGTCTTGCGCTTGCTCAAGCGTCCAGTACATGCGGTCAGCCATCTCGGCATCTCCAAACTAAAAACGTTTCGCCAGTGTAAATTAACCCGATATACTGTCAACCAAATAGAATCCATTTTGGTTTACGAAAGATCATCATGAGCCCGGAAGACATTGCTTTTGACCAGCGCCATATTTGGCATCCCTACACCTCAATGACCGAACCGCTGCCCTGCTATCCGGTGATAGCGGCTAGCGGCGTCGAGCTTCAGTTGGATGACGGACGTCGCCTGATTGACGGCATGTCATCGTGGTGGGCGGCGATTCACGGCTACAACCATCCGGCGATCAATCAAGCGGTGCAGGCTCAGCTCAGCCAGATGTCGCATGTGATGTTTGGCGGGATCATCCATCCGGCAGCGGTGGCACTGTGCCGCCAACTGGTGGACATCACGCCAGAAGCACTGGAATGCGTTTTTCTGGCGGATTCCGGCTCGGTGGCTGTCGAAGTGGCGATGAAAATGGCGCTGCAATATTGGCAAGCACAGGGGGAAACCCGTCAACGCTTTCTCACCCTGCGTCACGGCTATCACGGTGATACCTTCGGTGCGATATCCGTGTGCGATCCGCAGAATTCGATGCATAGTCTGTATCAGGGCTACCTGCCTACCCATCTGTTTGTCGATGCGCCGCCATGCGCCGCTATCAACGAAGGCGGTTTTACCGACGACTGGCAGGAAGCTGATATCGCGCCGCTACAGGCGATGCTGTCGGCGCACGCTTATGAGATCGCGGCCGTAATTCTGGAACCCATCGTGCAGGGCGCGGGAGGGATGCGCTTTTATCATCCGGCCTACCTGAGTCGGGTGCGGGAACTGTGCGATCAATGGGGGATCTTGCTGATTGCCGATGAGATCGCCACCGGATTTGGCCGCACCGGCAAGCTGTTTGCCTGCGAGCATGCAGGCATTTCTCCCGATATTATGTGTCTGGGAAAAGCGCTTACCGGCGGCTATATGACGCTCTCCGCTACGCTGACCACGCGGATAGTCGCTGAAACCATCAGCAACGGTGCGGCAGGCTGTTTTATGCACGGCCCCACATTTATGGGCAATCCGCTCGCCTGCGCGGCAGCCAGTGCCAGTTTGTCGCTGTTGGCGGAGAACCGCTGGCAGCAGCAAGTGCAAAATATTGAGCGGCAGATGCGAGACGCGCTGCAACCCTGCGCGGATTCTCCGCTGGTGGCTAACATTCGCGTGCTGGGTGCTATCGGCGTGGTGGAAACACAGCGTCCGGTCAATATGGCGCGACTACAGCGTTTCTTTGTCGAGCGTGGCGTCTGGATTCGACCGTTTGGCCGACTCATTTATCTGATGCCGCCGTTTATCATTCAGCCTGATGAACTGCGTAAGCTGACCGACGCCGTCTGTGCGGCCATCCGTGATGAACAGCTATTTGACTAACCGGTAAGCCAAGGCGCACGCACTCGTGCGCCGCAAAAACATGTCCTCTATTTTCATTTCACATGATAACCATTCATTACCGCTCTTATAATTATTCACACGAATAAGTTTTTCATTTTATTCATGGTTAACGTATTGAATTACTCTGGCATCGATGAAATAAATATAAAATGTTAAGCACGCCACAGTTTATATTCAACCAACCGTAGACACCTGATGAATACGTGTTAGATTTTAACATGAAACACCTCAAGCATATATTTAAAAGGAGATTTATTATGCTTACAGTAAATAAGAAACCACACCATATATTCCACACATTATTTCCCGTATTATTTTCTGCCTTGTTACTTTCCCCATTCACCGCTTCTGCGGTCAGTTCCTCCAAAGACGCCGACAAACTCTATTTTGAGAATAATAAATATTATGTATTCAATAACGTCTGGGGAAAAGATGAAGTAAAAGGATGGCAGCAAACGGTTTTCTATAACAGCCCAACCAGCATGGGGTGGAACTGGCACTGGCCAAGTAGCTCCTCCAGCGTTAAAGCCTATCCATCGCTGGTGAGCGGTTGGCACTGGACGGCGGGCTATACGGCAAATAGCGGCTTGCCGATACAATTGTCCAGTAATAAAAATATTACCAGTAACGTCACCTATTCCATCAAATCCACCGGCACTTACAACGCGGCTTATGACATTTGGTTCCACACCACCGACAAAGCCAGTTGGGATTCTCCCCCTACCGATGAATTAATGATCTGGCTAAATAATACCAATGCAGGCCCAGCGGGTGATTATATTGAAACAGTTTTCCTCGGTGGCAGCAGTTGGAACGTATTCAAAGGCTGGATCAGCGCCGGTAATGGCAAAGGGTGGAATGTCTTTTCCTTTGTTCGCACCTCCAATACCAACAACGCATCGCTCAATATTCGCCATTTCACCAACTATCTGGTGGGAACCAAGAAATGGATGAGTAATACAAAATATATCAGCAGCGTTGAGTTTGGCACCGAGATCTTTGGTGGCGATGGGCAGATTGACATCACCAAGTGGAGCGTAGACGTAAAATAACGCGTCCATAATCTCTGTCTTTTCCGGTTCAACCTCTTTGCCACGCTGGCGTGGGGTTGAGCCGAATTTATCTCATCGGCTTCACGCTTCATTTCAGCTTGGACAGATGTCGCTCATATTTTAGGCGGGCCATTCTTTCCTTCCCAACAAAATTCGTGAGCTGTGGCACGTAAATTCCATTAGCGTTATGATAATCCCCTCTGCTAATCAGGAATTTCCCATGCGTAATACGTTCATCGTGTGCTGGCAGTATTTACGCGCTTTCGCATTGATTTATCTCTGCCTGCTGGCAGGCAATGCGGTATCCGCGTTACTTCCATTCACTATCCCCGGCAGTATCATCGGCATGCTGGTCTTGTTCGCCCTTCTTGCCTCGCAAATCCTGCCCGCGCAGTGGGTAAAACCGGGCTGCCACCTGCTTATTCGTCACATGGCGCTGCTGTTCGTCCCTATCGGCGTCGGCGTGATGAATTATTACGATCTGGTCAGCCAACAGTTCGGCCCCATCGTGGTTTCCTGCCTGATCAGTACCTTTATTGTAATGTTGGTTGTGGGTTTCAGTACCCAGATAATGCAGCGTGAACGAGCCGTGGCTGGCGATCGCACGCCGCCGAAGGATAATGAATAATGTTCAGCTATTTGTGGTGGTCGCTGCCCCTCACTTTGATGGTCTTTTTCGCCGCACGTAAATTGGCCGCACTGACCAGAATTTCGCTGTTGAACCCACTGCTGGTGTCGATGGCGATTATTATTCCGCTGCTGCTGGTATTGAAGATTCCCTACGAGCACTATTTTCAGGGCAGCAAAATCCTTAACGACCTGCTGCAACCGGCGGTGGTCGCGCTGGCGTTCCCGCTTTATGAGCAGTTGCATCAAATTCGCGCCCGCTGGAAGTCGATCATCAGCGTGTGTTTCATCGGCAGCCTGACCGCGATTATCTCCGGCACGCTGGTGGCGCTGTGGATGGGTGCCTCGCCAGAAATCGCCGCCTCGGTGCTGCCTAAATCCGTCACCACGCCGATCGCGATGGCCGTCGCCAGCTCGATTGGCGGGATTCCGGCGATCAGCGCCGTCTGCGTGATTTTCGTCGGTATCCTCGGCGCAGTCTTAGGCCACAGTGTGTTCAACCGCGTCGGTATTAAAACCAAAGCCGCACGTGGGCTGTCAATGGGCACCGCCTCACATGCACTCGGTACGGCGCGCTGCGCGGAAGTTGATTATCAGGAAGGCGCATTCAGTTCGCTGGCGCTGGTCATCTGCGGGATCATCACGTCGCTGATTGCGCCGTTAGTTTTCCCTCTACTCTTGCATGTTGCCGGCTGAATCTAGCGGGGGATGGTGCGTAGCTCGCATCATCCCGCTATAAAATTGAGATACATCTCGCATTTAACAGTTAATTTGCAGCCATTTCATTCAACAAAGAGATTTCAATCACAATTTATTGCTACTCTGCTCCCTAACATGACGTCATCGACGGGTAAAAAGAGTACGCCACCATGCATCCACGATTTGAAAACGCTTTCCAGCAATTACCTGCCAGTCTGCAAGCCGCGATCGGTCCCTTGATCGATAAACCGGATTTCGCCGCCATGCTAACGGCTGACGACGTGAATGCCGTCTGTGAAGCCAGCCAGCTAGACGCCGATGCGTTGGCTTTTGCGCTATTACCTCTGGCGGCCGCCTGTGCACAAGCACCTATCTCGAATTTTCAGGTTGGCGCAATTGCGCAAGGACTCAGCGGTAATTTCTACTTTGGTGCCAACATGGAGTTCAGCGCTGTTCAGTTGCAGCAAACGGTGCATGCCGAACAAAGCGCCGTCAGCCACGCCTGGATGCGCAATGAACGTGGGTTGCGAGCCGTGACCGTGAACTACACGCCATGCGGCCACTGTCGTCAGTTTATGAATGAGCTGCGCAATGCCGCATCGCTGCGCATTCAACTACCGGGTCGACAGCCTGCCGTGCTCAGCCACTATCTGCCGGATTCCTTTGGTCCCGTCGATCTGCACATCGATACCTTGTTGATGGATGACATCAACCACGGCGCAACCTTGCAAAATGTGGGCGCGCTTGCGCGTCAAGCGCTGGATGCCGCCAACCGTAGCCACGCGCCCTATAGCAAAGCCATCAGCGGCATTGCGCTGGAAACCTTAAGCGGCAACATTTATACCGGATGCTACGCAGAAAATGCGGCATTTAACCCTAGCCTGCCGCCTTTGCAAGTCGCGTTGAATCTGATGAACCTTGCCGGCGACGATCCGTGCACCATTAAACACGCAGCTGTCGTTGAGCGTCGTAATGCCGTGGTCAGCCACTGGGCCATTTCGCAAATTATGCTGGCCGAATTGGGCTGCACCGACATTGAACATCACTTTATTGAGGAATAACGATCGAGGTCAGCGCAGGATTTCGGCAAAGGGAAGGGGGGAAAAACGAGAGGTGAATCGATAAAGCCTGCATTTTTACTAAGATGCAAGCCATCTGTAACTATTTTAATTAACAATTTCTGTACATATTCTCTGGGTAATTTAAGATCCGCAACAGTTTTTATCGACAACACCTGAGTTTTTTTCTGTTATCCGAGAGTAAAAAGTCATGGAATTAGAATACGAAAGCAAACGTCCTCTCCATATTCCCTACGCTGGCCCAATATTGCTTGAATTTCCCCTGCTGAATAAAGGCAGTGCGTTTACCGAAGAAGAACGCGCTAACTTTAACCTGCATGGTCTGCTGCCTGAAGCCGTCGAAACCATCGAAGAACAGGCAGAACGCGCCTGGCGTCAGTATCAGGAATTCAAACACGATATTGAAAAACACGTGTACCTGCGTAACATTCAGGACACCAACGAGACGCTGTTCTATCGCCTGCTGGACGGTCACCTCAGTGAGATGATGCCGATCATCTACACCCCGACCGTTGGCGAAGCCTGTGAACACTTCTCCGATATCTATCGTCGCGCACGCGGCCTGTTTATCTCCTACCCTAACCGCGCACATATCGACGATATGCTGCAAAACGCCACCAAGCAGAACGTGAAAGTCATCGTTGTGACCGACGGTGAGCGTATTCTGGGTCTGGGCGATCAGGGTATCGGCGGCATGGGGATTCCAATCGGTAAGCTGTCGCTGTACACCGCCTGTGGCGGTATCAGCCCAGCCTACACCCTGCCTGTCGTTCTGGATGTTGGCACCAACAACCCACAGCGTCTGAACGATCCGCTGTACATGGGCTGGCGTCATCCACGTATCACCGACGACGAATACTATGCCTTCGTTGACGAATTCATTCAGGCCGTTAAACGCCGCTGGCCGAACGTGCTGTTGCAGTTTGAAGACTTCGCGCAGAAAAATGCGACACCGCTGCTGAACCGCTATCGTGACGAAATCTGTAGCTTTAACGATGACATTCAGGGCACCGCCGCCGTGGCTATCGGCAGCCTGATTGCCGCCAGCCGTGCAGCAGGCACTCAGCTACGCGATCAGACCGTTACCTTCCTGGGCGCGGGCTCCGCAGGCTGTGGTATTGCTGAGCAAATCGTCGCGCAGATGAAGTCTGAAGGACTGAGCGAAGAAGAAGCACGCGCACGCGTCTTCATGGTTGACCGCTTCGGTTTGCTGACGGACAAACTGCCGAACCTGCTCGATTTCCAGAGCAAGCTGGTGCAGAAAAGTGAACTGCTGGCTGACTGGGATTGCAACAGCGACGCGATTTCACTGCTGGAAGTGGTACGCAATGCCAAGCCGACCATTCTGATCGGTGTATCCGGCCAGCCGGGTCTGTTCACGGAAGAAATCATCCGTGAAATGCACAAGCACTGCGCACGTCCTATCGTGATGCCGCTGTCTAACCCGACATCCCGCGTGGAAGCACGTCCAGAAGATATCATTCGCTGGACAGAAGGCTCAGCGCTGGTCGCAACCGGCAGCCCGTTCTCTCCGGTTAACTATCAGGGCAAAGTCTTCCCTATCGCACAGTGCAACAACTCCTACATTTTCCCGGGTATCGGGTTAGGTGTACTGGCGTCGGGTGCCAAACGTATCACTGACGGTATGTTGATGGCCGCCAGTCGCGCTCTGGCTGACTGCTCGCCGCTGGCAAATAACGGCGAAGGCGCTCTGCTGCCGGATCTGTCCGATATCCAGCAGGTGTCCAAACGTATTGCACTGGACGTCGGTAAAGCCGCACAGCTGCAAGGCGCAGCCGTGGTGACCTCCGCCGATGCGTTGCAGAAGGCGATTGACCATAACTTCTGGCAACCACAGTACCGCAGCTACAAACGTACCTCGTTCTAACTGCCTTACTGCTAAAAAGCGCGGCAAATGCCGCGCTTTTTTTATTCAGCTTTTCAATTTCGGGTCGAGCGCATCGCGCAGGCCGTCTCCCAATAAATTAAACGCCAACACCGTCAGAAAGATCGCCAGACTAGGGAAGATCGCGACGTGCGGAGCAATCACCATATCCGATCGCGCTTCGTTCAGCATCGCTCCCCATTCCGGCATCGGCGGCTGTGCGCCAAGCCCTAAGAATGACAGGCTGGCGGCGGTGATGATCGACATTCCAATGCGCATCGAGAAAAACACCACGATGGAAGACACCGAGCCTGGCAGAATATGTCGAAAAAGGATCGTCCGATCGCTGGCACCAATGCTGCGGGCCGATTCGATGTAGGTAAGCTGCTTCAGCACCAGCGTATTCCCCCGCACCAGACGGGCGAAAGCCGGAATGCTGAAGATCGCGACGGCGACAATCACATTCGCCATCCCACTGCCCATAATCGCCACAACGGCAATCGCCAGCAGAATACCGGGGAAGGCAAACAGCACATCGGATAGGCGCATGATGATTCTGTCCGCCCACCCTTCGTAGTAGCCCGCCACCAAGCCGAGCGTCGTGCCGATAATCATCCCGACCAGCACCGAGAGAATACCCGCTGCCAGAGAAATGCGCGTTCCCATCAGGATCCGGCTGAAAATATCACGTCCTAATGAATCCACCCCCAGCCAGTGTGCCGCCGACGGGCCTTCATTCAGGCGCTCATAATCGAAATAATTCTCGGCATCATAGGGCATCAGATACGGTGCCAGAAATGCGACCACAATCAGCAGCAGTACAAACACGCCAGCGGTGACCGCGACGTGCTGCCGAAGAAAGCGCCGCCAGAATTCACGCCACGGCGTGCGAACGGATTTATCCCTAATGACAGGGAGCGTCGCCAGCATAGCTTTACGTCGCCAGTGTCTCATTCCCTTTCCTTATTTATAACGAATGGCTGGATTAATCGCGGCATACAGCATATCCACCAGCAGATTGATCAGAATAAACTCCAGCGAGAACAGCAGTACCTCGGCCTGAATCACCGGATAGTCGCGCATCTCCACCGCATCCACCAGCAGCCGTCCTAGCCCCGGCCAGTTAAAGACCTTCTCCACGACGATTGAGCCACCGAGCAAGAAACCAAATTGCAGCCCCATCATCGTAACCACCGGAATCAGCGTATTGCGCAGCCCGTGCTTCACCACAACCAGCGATTCACGCACGCCTTTTGCTCGCGCCGTACGCATATAATCTTCCTGCAAAACATCGACAAACGACGCACGAGTAAAACGCGCCATCACCGCCGCCACCGCCGCGCCCAGCGTCAGAGAGGGTAAAATGTAGTGCAGCCAGGTGTCCGCCCCCACCGTCGGCAGCCACCCCAGTTCGACGGAAAAAACCTGCATTAACAGCATTCCGAGTGCAAACGCGGGGAAAGAGAGGCCGGATACCGCCAGCGTCATCCCGATTCTGTCCGGCCAGCCGTTGCGCCACACGGCGGACACGATGCCGATCGCCATGCCAAAAATCACCGCCCACACCATGCTGCACACCGTCAGCCAAAAGGTCGGCATAAAGCGCATGGCGATCTCTTCGGTGACGGGGCGTTTCGATACGATCGACGTACCAAAATCCCCTTGTAGGACATTGGTAAAGAAGTGCCAGAACTGCTGCGGCAGCGGTTTATCCAACCCCAAATCCTGCCGGACCATTTCGATAACGGCAGCATCCGCTTCCCGTCCGGCAGCTAAACGCGCCGGATCGCCGGGTAGCAGATGAACGAACAGGAACACCAGCACCATCACAATCAGGAGCGTGGGAATCAGTCCCAGTAGTCGTTTAATAAAATAATTCAGCATGAACGGTTTTCCACAGACATGCGTCGGACTCCCTATGAGTGAACGTGTGTTGACCACTGCGGGCAGCCTAACGGCCACCCGACTCCTTGGTCATTCTTTTACGGCGAGTTATTCTTTCAGGTCGGCCTCTTCAAAACTGAACAAGGTATCCGGCATCACGTAGAACCCGGTCAGTTTTTTGCTATTAGCCGACACCAAACGCTCTGTCGCCAGGAAAATCCACGGCGCATCCGCCCAGATTTTGTCCTGCGCATCTTTGTACAGTTTCTGTTTTTCCGTCCGATCCGTGGTTTTCAGCGCATTCGCCAGATCCGCATCCACCTGCGGATTGCTGTAAAAGGCCGTGTTGAATTGCGCCGGTGGCCAGGAGGCCGTGGCAAACAGCGGCGACAGCGCCCAGTCCGCTTCCCCCGTCGAGGCTGACCAGCCGGTGTAGAACAGGCGAACGCCCGTTTCCTTAACGCCCTTACCTTCCACTTCGGCGGCGCGTTGCCCCGCATCCATCGCGGTCACCTGCACTTTCACACCAACCTGCGCCAGCTGTTGCTGCGTGAACTGCAAGACTTTCTGCGCCGTGCTGTGGTTATGTGACGACCAGAGCGTGGTGGTGAAGCCGTCTGGGTAGCCCGCTTCTTTCAGCAGTTCACGCGCTTTGGCCGGATCGTAAGGCCACGGGTGATATTTTACCGAATAATCAATGCTGCTCGGCAGTGGCCCTTCGGCTGGCGTCGCATAGCCGGAGAAGGCCACTTTAATCAGCGCTTCTTTGTTGATCGCGTAGTTCAACGCCTCGCGTACTTTCGGGTTATCAAACGGTTTCTGCGTGACATTCATACTGATGTAGCGGTGCAGAATCGACGGCGACGCCACCAGCGCCAGCTTGTCATTTTTCTCCAACACCTTGGCCTGCTCGAACGGTATCGGATAAGCAAACTGCGCTTCACCGGTTTGCAACAGCGCCGCACGCGTATTGTTATCCACCACCGGACGCCAGGTAATGCTGTCCAGTTTCGGCAACCCCGCCTTCCAGTAACCACTGAATTTCTCGACTTTGACAAAGTCGGTCTGATTCCAGGCCACAAAACGGTACGGACCGGTACCGACCGGATGGAAACCAATGTCCTTGCCGTACTGCTTTAATGCTGCCGGCGAGATCATCACCGCCGCGGGGTGTGCCAGATTATTCACGAACGCGGAGAACGGCGTCTTCAGCGTGATTTTCACCGTTAGATCGTCAACCGCCTCGGTTTTGTCGATCATCTTGAACAGGTTATATCGCTTCAGGCGATTGTCGGGGTTACTGGCGCGATCCAGATTCACTTTCACGGCGGCGGCGTTGAACGCCGAGCCATCGTGAAATTTGACACCCGGGTGCAGCTTGACGGTATACGTCAGGCCATCTGGGCTCACGTCATAGCTGTCCGCCAGTACATTCACCAGCTTCATCTCTTTATCGAAGCCAAAGAGCCCTTGATAGAAGGACTTCGCTACCGTCTGCGATAGCGAATCGTTGGCATCATACGGATCCAGGCTGGTAAACGTGGACCCCACGGCGATAACCGCATCTTTGGCTGCCCAGACGGGTGAAGTCGCCATGGCAGCGGTTACTCCTGCGGCCACTAACCAGCGCCGCTTTATCGTCATTACGCTCATGCTACGTTCTCCTTGTGAATCCCTGTCAATACGCGCCGGCTATCGGATGGTGCGCAACAAAGTGCCGCTCACCGACCTGAACCAGAGGCGCCGTGGTCGGCTCGTCGCCAAGCGCCCGAATCGGGCTGGGTATTTCATCAACCAGCAGCACCTGCTCACGCTGGCGGCGTGAGGGATCGGCAACCGGTACTGCCGACATCAGCTTGCGGGTATAAGGGTGCCGAGGTCGTTCAAATACATCCTGCCTTGAGCCGATCTCGACAATTTGCCCCATGTACATCACCGCCACGCGATGGCTAATACGCTCAACCACCGCCATATCATGTGAGATAAACAAAAACGCGATGCCGAATTCACGTTGCAGTTCCAGCATCAGGTTGATGATTTGTGCCTGAATCGACACGTCCAACGCGGATACGGCTTCATCCGCAATCACGACTTTAGGGTTCAACGCCAGCGCTCTGGCGATGCAAACGCGCTGCCGCTGGCCGCCGGAAAACTCATGCGGGTAGCGCCTCGCGTGCTCTGGCTCCAGCCCTACGCGCGACAACAGCCACTCAACGCGCTTTTCCGCTTCCTGCCGACGGCAAATGTTGTGCACCAGCAGCGGTTCCATAATCGAGAAACCGACCGTCAAGCGAGGATCCAGTGATGCATAGGGATCCTGAAAAATCAGCTGAATATCACGCCGCAGGTGCTGTAACGCGCCCCCTTTCAGTTGATGGATTCGCTGACCGTTAAAGGTAATCTCACCCTTCTGGCTTTCAACGAGCTGGAGCAACGCACGGCTAGTGGTGGACTTGCCGCATCCCGATTCGCCAACCAGCGAGAGCGTTTCGCCCGGCCAGAGATCGAAGCTGACGTTTTCCACCGCATGCACTTGTCGGGTCACGCGGTTCAATAAACCACTGCGAATGGGAAAACGCGTCACCAGATTGCTAACCCGCAAGATCGGTTCCGACTGTGCGGGAACGGTATCTTGCGGTACGTTGTCCGCAATACGCCCCGCGCGTTGATCCAGCAGCGGAAATTTTTCCGGGAAAGGTTGGCCGCGCATGGATCCTAACGCCGGTACCGCCGCCAACAGCCCCTGAGTATAAGGATGCTGCGGTGCAGTAAAGATCTGCCCAACGCCCCCCGCTTCGACGCTTTCCCCACGGTGCATAACCAGTACGCGCTCGGCCATTTCCGCCACCACGCCCATGTCATGAGTGATGAAAATCACAGCCATTTCCATTTCACGCTGTAACACACGGATAAGTTGCAGAATTTGCGCCTGAATGGTGACATCCAGCGCGGTCGTCGGTTCATCGGCAATCAGCAATGAGGGCTTGCAGGAGAGCGCCATCGCAATCATCACCCGCTGGCGCATACCGCCAGACAGCTGGTGCGGGTAGCGATCCAGCACGTTGCGCGCTTCCGGTATTCTGACCAGATCCAGCATGCGCAAGGTTTCTGCTCGCGCGGCGCGTCTGTCCATCCCCTGATGTAAACGAATCGACTCGGCAATCTGTTCACCGACGGGGAAAACCGGATTCAGCGACGTCATCGGCTCCTGGAAAATCATCGCCAGATCCGCACCGCGTAACGTGCGCATCGCACGCTGACGGGCACCACGGAGATCCAGCACCTGCCCATCGCGACGGCGAAATAGCATATCTCCCTGATGAATCACGCCGCCTGCATGTTCAACCAGCCGCATCAGCGCCAGCGACGTCACCGACTTACCCGATCCAGACTCTCCGACGATAGCCAGCGTTTCGCCCCGATCGACAGAGAACGTCAAATTACGCACCGCATCTGTCCGCTGCCCCTGCTGCTCAAAATAGACACTCAGGTTGCGCACCTCCACCACCCGTTTTTCAGGCAAAACCAGCCCCGGAACAGGGGAAGATAGCGAGGCATAATGATCCTGTGTGGGCAACATGAACAGCGAATCTCCATATAAATGCGGCTGGAATCAGCGCAACGCGGTCAGGGACAAATTATCAGCGATTTTCGACTATATTTAGCGCAAGGTATGATGTAAAGCGGAAACTGAAATCGGCACGGTGAAAAATTTCTTTTTATAACATTAAGTTAATTGCCGTAAAGACAGGCCATCAGAGGCAATATGTCCTGCAAATCCGCCCACTTTTGCCCGAAATGGTTCGAGTTGTGGGAAAAAAGCGCCGGTTTCACACCATGTCCTTGCCGTTTGATTCATGACGGGGATTCACGCGCCAAAAGCCCTATTCCTTGACCTGCCTACATTCACCCCCGTGACGAACTCTGACATAATTAATACTGGCATAGGAAACGGGTTTTCGCCTATGAACGGCGCGTTGCCGGAACACGATTCTTACTGATGAAATACGTCATATTAATAAAATCAGTCGTATTGATGAAACACACTGTGGAGTGAAGATGGAAGGCGTTAACGCAGGTTTACTGACTCTTGAACAAGCTCTGGAAAACATGTTTTCTCAGGTTCCGTCCCTTACCGAGGCAGAGCGCGTATCCCTGTTCGACGCCGCAGGACGGATCACCGCCCATGCGATTGCCTCTCCGATTAACGTCCCACCTTTCGCCAATTCCGCGATGGATGGCTATGCCGTACGCTGCGCCGATTTGTCCGCTTCAACAACGCTGCCGCTGGCGGGTAAAGCGTTCGCTGGCGCGCCCTTCACTGGCGACTGGCCTGCCGGAACCTGCATTCGCATCATGACCGGCGCGCCGATTCCCGCCGGAGCCGATACGGTGATCATGCAGGAAGAGGCTGAAGTCAGCGAGGACGGCATCCGCTTTCTCCATGAGGTAAAACCCGGCCAAAATATTCGTCTGGCGGGGGAAGATATTCAGGCGGGTGCCAGCGTGTTACCCGCAGGCACCAAGCTGGGCGTGGCGGAACTGCCGCTGCTGGCATCACTGGGGATTGCGCAGATTGACGTGGTGCGCCGCCTGAAAGTCGCCGTGTTTTCAACCGGTGATGAGCTGCAACCCGTCGGCGAACCGCTGGCAGGCGGTCAGATTTATGACACCAACCGTTTCGCCGTCCGTTTGATGCTGGAACAGCTGGGCTGCGAAGTGCACGATCTGGGGATTATCCGTGACGATCCGGCCGCGCTGCGCGCTGCGTTCCACGAGGCCGATCAACTTGCCGATCTGGTGATTAGCAGCGGCGGCGTTTCCGTTGGCGAGGCGGATTACACCAAGCAAATGCTGGATGAACTGGGCGATATCCACTTCTGGAAGCTGGCGATCAAACCCGGTAAACCTTTCGCCTTCGGCAAATTGCAACACGCCTGGTTCTGCGGCCTGCCGGGGAATCCGGTTTCTGCTGCGCTGACGTTCTATCAACTGGTTCAGCCACTGCTGGCCCGCCTGTCTGGCTATACGCAATGGCGCCTGCCGCCGCGTGTTCGCGTCAAAACCACCAGCGCACTGAAAAAGACACCGGGGCGCACCGATTTCCAGCGCGGTATTTTCAGCCGTAACGCACAGGGTGAACTGGAAGTGAGAACCACTGGGCATCAAGGGTCACACGTTTTCAGCTCGTTCAGCCTCGGTAACTGCTTCATCGTACTGGAGCAAGATCGTGGTCGCGTCGCCGCTGGCGAATGGGTCGAAATCGAGCCCTTCAACGCGCTGCTGGGGCACTGAGCATGTTGCCGGAGCTGAGCGATGAAGAGATGCTGCGCTACAATCGACAGATTGTGCTGCGCGGCTTTGATTTTGACGGACAGGAAAAACTGAAAGCTTCACGCCTGCTGATTGTCGGGCTGGGTGGGCTAGGCTGTGCCGCCGCGCAATATCTGGCTGCGGCGGGCGTCGGCCATTTAACGCTGCTGGATTTTGATACCGTCTCTCTGTCTAACCTGCAACGCCAGGTTTTGCACCGCGATGCCCGTATCGGCATGGCGAAGGTTGAATCGGCACGTCTAACGTTATCCGACATGAATCCGCATCTTTCGCTCGATACGGTTGATGGCGATCTTGATGACGAGGCGTTGAGCAAACTGGTCAGCAAATACGATGCGGTGCTGGACTGTACCGACAATGTTGCCATTCGTAACCGCCTAAACCGCATTGGCTTTCAGCTCAAGAAACCGCTGATCTCCGGAGCAGCGATTCGGATGGAAGGCCAAATCAGCGTCTTTACCTATCAGCCCGATGAACCTTGCTATCATTGTCTCAGTCGTCTGTTCGGTGCCAATGCGCTGACCTGCGTCGAAGCAGGCGTGATGTCGCCGCTGGTGGGCACCATCGGAAGTTTGCAGGCGATGGAAGCCATTAAGCTGCTGACCGGTTACGGCAGGTTGGCGACAGGGAGACTGCTGATGTTCGATGCGATGACGCTGCAATTTCGCGAAATGATGCTGCCGAAAAACCCGCACTGCGACGTCTGCGGCGGATAAGGCAGAAAGTGGAAAGATTGGTATCCGGCACGATAAGCCATTGAATACGGCGAAAATCGGTGACACAGTATCAAGGTAAGCCATCACGTAAACTGAGGAACACACCATGAGTAATGCTTTTTTGCAGTCAATCAAGGCCCGTCGTTCAATCTATGCCATCGGCAATAAGTTACCGATATCAGAAGATCAGGTTACCGCCCTCATTACCGAAGCCGTTAATGAAAGCCCCTCCTCTTTTAATTCACAAAGCTCACGCGTTGTGATTCTGTTCGGCGAGCAGCATCACAAACTGTGGGATATTGTTAAGCAGCAGTTGAAGAAAATTGTACCGGCGGACGCTTTCGCCCCAACAGAAAGCAAATTAGCTTCCTTTGCCGCTGGCGCGGGTACCGTCCTGTTCTTTGAAGACACCGCCGTGATTGAATCACTACAGGAAAAATTCGCGCTTTATGCCGATAACTTCCCGGTTTGGTCAGAACACTCAACCGGTATCGCTCAGTTTGCCGTGTGGTCTACGCTGGCGCAGGAAAAAATTGGTGCCTCACTCCAGCATTACAACCCACTGATCGACAATGATGTGAAAGCACAGTGGGATCTGCCAGCCAGTTGGAAACTGCGTGCTCAAATGCCATTTGGCTCAATCGAGCAGCCAGCCGGTGAGAAAACCTATATTTCCTTTGAAGAACGTTTCCGCGTATTTAAATAATCGCTGACTCATTCTTTATACATCAACAGGGACACCATGCGGTGCCCCTGTTTGTTTTAGGTTCAGATTTTAATCAGGCACCGGTGGTGCAAAAACCTGAATCGCCTTTTCTCTGATCCCGAATACCGCTGGCGTTTTGCCAATCAGCTCGCCGTCGGCATTGATATCGTGCGGCTTCGAGGTACTCAACGTTAGTTCTCTGGCTGAAAAGGCGCGGACTTTGCGCCAGCGACCATGCGTTCCCTTGCGGATAAAGGGAATCAGAGCCACCATTTCCCACCAGTGAGAAACCTCCAGACTATACACATCCAGCCGACCATCATCAGGCGCGGCACTGTCAGCTACCGCCATGCCACCACCGTAGAAACGCCCGTTTCCCACCGACACCTGTACCGTTCTCACTCGCTCTTTGATGCCGTCATGCTCAATCTCCACGCGGAAAGGACGACTTTGTTTCAAGAGTTTAAAAGCCGCCAGCGCATAGCCTAATGTTCCCCATCGTTTTTTGGATTTCGCCGATAGCCCGCGCGCCAATGCAGCAGAAAACCCTATACTGGAAACGTTAAAGAACAGATGCCCGTTGACCTCACCCAAGTCAACGGCACGCCGCCCCCCGTTAGCGATAACCTGCACGGCCTGCCGAATCTCTCTGGGGATCCCCACCGTACGGGCAAAGTCATTCGCCGTCCCTAATGGCAACACGCCCAGTGGCAACCCAGTATCTACGAGGCCGGACGCGGCTGAATTCAGCGTGCCATCGCCACCGCCGATAATCACAAAATCCACCCGATCCGCATACGCACGTATAATATCGCTGCACGAACCCGTGTCTTTTTCATCCGCTTCGAGGATGCCGATCTGGCTTTGTTGTAATAATTCTTTTACATAGCGTGCGGAGGAATCACCGTTCCGCGCCTGTTTATTAATAAATAAAAGCGCTGTTGGGCCTGATTCCTTCGCTGCTGAATAATGGCTCATGGTCATCTACCCAACGTCACTGTTTGATTAAATCTAACCATAGGGATAATCAAACTGACAAGAGAGCTTTAACAAGCCCACAATACAATACAAAACATTACGTTCCGACAATCTGCGCTAATACTTCCACACTGAAACCACTATACTGAATCCTACGAGTCAGCGATTCCTTTGCCCGCTTTGTTACACCATTATTCCAGTAGCACGTGCACCACTATTTTTAGGTGAAAACAGAGGCTTATTCACCTATCCCACCAATACTTCTCTGGGGAGATTATTTTGCAGACCGGATTTATCAACACCTCACGCTGGCTGGACAAGACACGCGCAATCCTAATATTTGGTTCCATGCTGCTCGCCGCATTCCTGGTGATTAGCTGGACCAGCTATGAAGTGGCTAAAGAATCACTGGAAGAAGAAATCGAAGAAAATACCCTGCCGTTGACCAGCGATAACGTTTATTCGGAAATCCAGCAGGATTTGTTAAAACCTATCTTTATTTCGTCGCTAATGGCGCACGACACTTTTTTACGCGACTGGGTGCTGAAAGATGAAAACGATCCGCAGGCCCTATTCCGCTATCTGAAGGAGATCGATCGCCGTTTCAACACCGTATTTTCGTTTTTCATTTCTGATAAAACCGGGCTCTACTACGATCAACAGCGCATCCTGAAAACCGTCTCGGAATCATCTCCCGACGATCAATGGTATTTCCAGCACAGAGCGCTGTCAGATGACATGCCTTATGTCGTCGATCTCCGCATCGACCCCGAAGAACGCACTCGTCTGGATATTTTCATCAACCATAAAGTCATGGATTATGAAGACAATTTTATTGGCATTACTGGCGTAGGCATCCCAGTTGAGCGCGTTAAGCACCTCATTGAAAAATACGAACAGCGCTATAACCGAACAATCTATTTCATTGATAAAGAAGGCAACATTACGCTACACGGGAAAACCTACACGCGCCCGCTGCAAATTCAGCAACAGCAGGGGCTGAACCGGATCGCGACCACGATTTTGACCTCTCCTAGCGGTGCTTATGAGTATCAGTTAGACGGAGAGCGTATCTTCCTCAACACTCGGCTAATCCCTGAATTCGGCTGGTATTTGATGGTTGAGCAAATCAGCCATCCCAGTGAAAAACGGCTGTTCGCCACGTTGCTAAAGAATCTGGGCATCAGCACGTTCGTCAGCATCCTCTTCCTGTTACTGTTGTGGTTGACCATTGGCGGCTATCAACGCCGACTGGAACAAATGGCCACAACCGATAAATTAACAGGCTTGATGAACCGTCAGGCATTTGATTATTTATTCCTCCGTCTCGGTGCGAAGAATGCCTTACGGCACAAATCACTCTCCATTCTTCTCATTGATATTGACCACTTTAAGAGAATCAATGACCAGTATGGTCACAACGTCGGTGATTTTGTCCTGCAAGGGGTCTCTGCCCTCTTATCGAGCAATACCCGCTCCAGCGATCAATCCTGCCGTTGGGGAGGCGAGGAGTTCGTTATTCTACTCGACGATTGTGATATCAACGCTGCGCAACAGCGTGCAGAAGCGCTACGCCACAGTATTGAGATAGCCCAGATTCCCTGCCGTGAAGGAACCATTCAGGTGACGGTCAGCTGCGGTGTCGCCGAATACCGGGCAGGCGAAACGCTAAGTATGCTGATTAACCGCGCCGATATCGCGCTTTATCAGGCCAAACAACAAGGGCGCAATCGAGTGGTACGCGCACAGTAGGGACAAGGGAAAAGATCGTGCCTACATTAATCATGCAGGCACATTTCGATATAAAATCAAAATTTTTCAATAACATATTTATCTAATTACGTTCGGTTTCCCGTTTGACGTTTCAGCGTAATAGAGCAGGTGTATCGGTCTGCAGGATGGATCGATACCGTGGTTTCAAAGACGTTTCCCGAGCGGTCCAGATAATGGCGGATGATTTTTAATGCCGGATAACCGACATCAACGCCCAGCGTTTTCGCTATTTTGGCCGGAACACCCACGGCAGAAATCGTCTGGCGTACTTCTTCCCCCTGCACGCCGTAGTGCTTTTCAATCAGATCGCTAATCAAAGCAAACGGATCGCTGCGTACCAAACTTTTGACCTTGGCATAATCCGGGCTAACGTAGCTATCAGTCCAGCAGATCGGGAAGTCCTTTTTCTCGCTGTCTTCACGAATGCTGGCAATATGCAGCCAGCGATCGCCCGGTTTACCGCCGATAATCTGTGCCAGTTCAACATCCGCCACGATTTCATCAATCTTCTTCACTACACGCAGGTTGGTTTTTGCCAGCACGAACAGATCCTCAAGGCTAGCCAGAGGATGGTTGCGTTCGCGCTTTTCATCATTATCGACAACAACGGAGCCCACGCCCTTGCGACGGGATAGCAAACCCGCCTCTGTTAGATCGCGCAGCGCCTCCCTGACGGTATGCCGACTGACCTGATACTGCTCACAGAGCTCCAGCTCGGAGGGGATTAACGACCCCGCCGGATACTGGCCTAGCGTAATATTCTGGCTGAGTTCACGGGCAATACGCTTATACAAGGGTTCTTTCATCGGCTCACGCTCTTAATCAATATTGATGCCCTGCATCACAAAATGACACTCAGTTGCTTCCCTAACTTGTCCGTACATGTTGTCATAAGTACAACATGTACGGACATTTAAACCTGTCCGTATATTTAAATTTTCAGGTTATATCAATTATCAACGGAAGCACGCTTCATTTTATTGCGGATATGGCCTGCATCTTATCACTAATACACTCGCTTCAGGAGGCGTTATGGCTTCGAATGTACTTGATTCAGTCCTATTCCGTGATTCATTTGGTACCCCGGAAATGCGGGCGATCTTCGATGATCGGGAACTCATCCGTAAGTATGTAGAAGTAGAGATCGCTCTGGCCAACGCGCAGGCGCGCTGTGGCGTAATTCCAGAAGACGCTGCCGCAGAAATTACGGCCAGTTGTAACGCCGACACGCTCGATTTTGAGCTGCTGCGCCATGAAACAGAAATTGTGGGCTACCCTATCCTGCCGCTGGTGCATCAGATTTCCAAACAGGCTGGTCAATCTGGCGGCTATGTACACTGGGGGGCAACGACACAGGACATTATGGATACTGCCGTCGTGCTGCAAATCCGTGATGCCTTCGCGTTAATTGAAGCGGATATCGACGCACTGCGTTCTATTTTAGCCGGGCTGGCCGCACGTTACCGCAATACGCCAATGGCTGGACGTACCCATTTACAACAGGCATTACCGATTACGTTCGGCTACAAAGCTGCCATCTGGCTGGATATGTTCGACCGCCATGCAGAACGCCTTGCCCAGATGCGCCCTCGCGTACTGGTAGGCGAATTCGCGGGTGCAGCAGGGACATTGGCCTCGTTAGGCGACAAAGGGCTGGCGGTACAAAAAGCACTAATGGCCGAGCTTGGCCTGGGCGTACCGACCTCAACCTGGCATGTTGCTCGTGATGGATTTGCCGAAGCCGTCAACCTGCTGGCAGTAATCACGGGTTCGTTGGGGAAAATTGGCTATGACGTCATGCTGATGGCCTCCAACGAATTCGGCGAACTGTATGAACCGTTTGTCAAAGGCCGTGGAGCCAGCAGCACCATGCCGCAAAAACGTAACCCCATTTCCAGCGAACTGATGTTAGCCTGTTCCAAAGGCGTTCGCCAACAGGCTGGATTAATGCTGGATGCGATGGTGCAAGATCTGGAACGCGCTACAGGCCCATGGCACGCAGAATGGATCGCTATTCCGGAAAGTTTCATTCTTTCTGCGGGCGCACTTCATCAGGCCAATTTCATGCTAAACGGTCTTATTGTTGATGAGAAAATGATGCTGAAAAACCTCAATATGACCAACGGCCTGATTGTGGCAGAAGCCGTTATGATGGGGCTGGCACCGTATATTGGGCGTCAGGAAGCTCATGACATCGTTTACGATGCCTGCCGTATCGTGAATGAGAAAGGCGGCACGCTGGCCGATGTTCTCAATGCCATGCCTGGCGTCTCCAGCCGACTCGACCCCAAATTAATCGAAGACCTGACTAATCCCGTCAATTATTTGGGCAGCGCCCCTGAAATGGTTGACCAGGTATTAAATAAAACAGAAAGAAAGTAGTCATCACCGGCGATTATCCGGTATCACCCTAATTAACAGACTGAGATCGATACGTCCCAGACGCAAAATAATAACGCGTCTGGGCAGGCTCTCTGTTGCCGGGAATGATGGCGGATAATAATGGCTTGCACGATTAAGGAGACGTTATGTCATCCGAATCATCCACCAAGAAAAAAATAGTCGCAGTTATTATTCCTCTCCTGCTGGGCCTGATTATCTGGTTTTCTCCGGTGCCCGATGGCCTTACGCCGCAGGCATGGCATATGTTCGCGATCTTTGCCGCCACCATCGCAGCAATATTGACGCAGCCTCTGCCGTCGGGCGCGATTATGCTGCTTGTCCTTTGCATCACTATTTTCACTGGAACATTAACAGAAGCGAAAGCATTAGCCGGTTTTTCCAGCGGTACCGTCTGGCTCATCTTTTGTGCCTATATTCTTTCTCTGGGTTTTGTGACATCTGGATTAGGAAAACGCATCGCCTACAAAATGCTGTCGCTATTCGGCGGAAGCAGCCTGGGGATTGCTTATTCACTGGGCGTTTCCGATCTCATCATGGCGCCCGCCATGCCATCCGTCACGGCGCGTTCGGGGGGAATTATCTTTCCTATCGTGCGTTCCATTAATGAAGTATTAGGCTCAACACCCGGCGTTAGCGGTAAAAAGATCGGGGACTTCCTGATCATGGTCTGCTTTCAGTTTACTCCGATCACTGGCGCGATCTTCCTCACCGGCATGGCCGCCAACCCGCTCGTCGGCAGTCTGGCGAAAACCTCATTAGGCGTGGATATTACCTGGGGCGGCTGGTTTATTGCCGCTGTCGTACCCGCCATGTGCTGCTTCTGCCTGATGCCGTTGCTGGTGTACAAAATACTGAACCCGGAACTGAAAAAAACACCAGAAGCCAAAGAGATGGGACGCCGATCGCTGGCGGAATTGGGCGGCATGAAATCGGCAGAGAAAAAAGTCGCGTTTGGCTTTGTTCTCGCGCTGCTTGGCTGGGGCACCAGCCTGATCACCGGTTTTTCCGCCACGTCCGTCGGGTTGGCATTGGTTGCCTACCTGTTCGTCACTCAGGCCGTCCAGTGGAAAGACGTACTTAGCGATCGCGCAGCCTGGGATACGGTCATCTGGTTCAGCGTCATTATCAGCCTCGCCGCAGGATTGTCTGACCTCGGCTTCATCAAGTGGATGACCGTTAAACTGGGTAATTCCATACAGGGTTTCGGCGCGATGGAAACCTTCGTGATTCTCGGCATCCTCTATATCTATGTGCATTATCTGTTTGCAACCGCCTCTGGTCACGTAGCCGCGCTCTATGCGCCCTTCGCCGCCACCGCAATAGCCGCAGGCGCGCCGCCCATGATGGTCGCCATCTGTTTTGGGATTTTTAGCAACCTAATGTGGGGAAATACCGAATACGGCGGAGGCCCCGGCCCGATCTATTTTGCTCAGGGATATTTTGAACGGCACCGTTTCTATAAAATCAATTTCTGCATCGTCACGTTTAACGTCGCCCTGATTTTTATCGTCGGCTTAGCGTGGTGGAAACTGATTGGCTATTATTGATCGTCGGTCTTACTCGTCCGTAAAAATAACGGGAGGCCATTTGCCTCCCGTTATTGCATCATGACCGTTATTCAGCTTTTCAGCCATTAAATCCCATCATCTTTTGTCTGCACCCAAAATGCATGCACCAAACCGGGAAAATAGCCTAATAGCGTCAGAATAATATTCAGAATGAATGCTCCACCAATCCCTTTCCCCAATAACACGCCCAACGGGGGCAGAAGAATAGTCAGTACGATGCGCCAAAATCCCATATCAACCTCCGTAACGTGATAATTATTTATGAAAATAGTTCAGCGTTCGGGATTTGTCAGCATTCGTCGGAATAATTGAGACGAATCTTCACAGAGAAAATGCAATGACATGTTTCATGCAGCGTATCACCCCAGAACCACACCGTAATCCGTCAAAGAATGACTACGGTGCAGTTTATCCGTACGTTAAAGCCCTTAATCAGAAGGTGACATTTACCTTCGCCCAATAAGTTCTACCCGGCTCATTTACGGACGTGTTGGCTGAGTAACCGAAACTGCTATTACCAGCAAGGTTAAGATGCTCACTGTAGGTGGTGTTGAACAGGTTATCGATACCCGTACTCAGCTTGACGTATTGGTTGACGCGATACGCCGCATTAGCCGAGAAAATCGCAAAACTGGGGCTATTATCAAAGTCCTTCCCGACAACGTTACCTTCGCTAACCGCGACCCTATTTTGCTGACTCACCAGACGCAGCAAGCCTGTGCTGCTCCAGTTCCCTTTTTCCCACGATAGTCCAAGGCGCGCTTCCAGCGGTGGCATTTGCGGCAGTGGCCGATGATCATCGGTATTCTTCGCCCAGGAATACGCCAGACTGGCGTCCGTTTTCCAGCTATCCGTTAATTTATAACTGAACCCCGTTTCTCCACCCATGATGGTCGCATTAACATTATCCGCCTCACTGACTCTGGCATTCAGCGGATCATAGCGGAACAGAATAAAATCATTAACCCGTCCCACATAGGCAGAGACCCAACTGTTCATACGCTCGCCGCTGTACTGCGCCCCGATATCGAGCTGGGTCGTTTTCTCGGTTTTAACATGCGTGAATGCACTCTGCGTTCTTCCCGGCCCATAAGTTGGCGAGAAAAGCTCCCAATAATCAGGAAAGCGCTCGGTGTAACCCACTCCTGCGTACAACATTAATGGGCTGTTAGCCAGCGTATGCTCAACGCGGATAAAGCCAGCGGGTAGCGTATCATGACGCTCGTTCACGCTAGTGCCTGTGTCGTTCTCGACCTTAGTTTTATCAAAGCGCGTTCCCCCGATGACCTTACTTTGCCCAGAAACTTGCCAGGTCAGCTCGCTGAAGACACCATAGGTATTAAACTGTGCATCTTTCTTCCAGCTATCATTTCGCCAGCGGCGATGCGTGTTCGTCTGCATGTCCGCCCCGCTTTTCAGCTCATAGTCGGCCCATACCCACGTTGCCATCATCCGTCCGCCAACCGTTTTTCTATCCAGTTGGCTGGCCATAGGCATACCCATCATTCCCATGCCGCTCGGCGATCGCAGCGTGTAATTATCCATAACGTGATCGGCATAATTGTAGTACGCACTCGCCTCAAATTTATCGAATACGTCTCCTATATTTGATTTCTCCACGCGGATACCCAAACTCTCACGCTTAAATTGCGAACCGTCCATGCCGCGCCCTGCGTAACGCGCTTCTCCATCGCCTTTGCCTGCGGTCAGCTCCAACAAGGTGTCGCTGTCTGGCGTCCAGCCAAGCGCCACGTCCGCATTCCATTTATCCCACTTTGAGGCCACGCGTTTCCCCTCGCCATCTCTGTAATCGCCTGACTGTGATTTATTACCGATGAGTCGAACATAGCCTTCTTCACTCCCGAAGCTGACATCGGCATTTTCATCATGGCGATCGTTTGACGCCACCAGCACGCTGGCATTGCCCTGTACCCCCGGCTTATCAAAACGCGGTGGCGTCCGCTCGAACCGCACGGTTCCCGCTGAATTTCCTGCCCCCCACAGTACGGTCTGCGGCCCTTTGGTAAAGGTTAACAGGTCATAGCTTTCGGGCGAGATGTACGAACTTGGCGCATCCATGCGTGACGGACAGGCACCTAACATCTCACCATTATTAGAAAGAAGACGCAGTCTTGAGCCAAACATGCCCCGGAAGACAGGATCGCCATTTGTGCCGCCGTTGCGTATTTGCGAAAAACCGGGAATGGTTTTCAGATAATCCGAACCATCACTGGCCGGTACAGGCTGGCGCGGCGTTTTCGGCGAGGTCACCAGCGTGAGTGGAGACGTCTCCGGTGCGGTCACCACCATCACAGCATCATCATTGTTCAGCGTGGCGTGAGCAGCGGAATGATCGTGATTGCTCTGCGCCATCACAGGTAAAGAGGATAACGCCACCAGCACCAGAGAAGCGGCGGGCGTGTATACCAATTCAATTTTTTTCATCGTGTTGCCTTACGGTTTCTTATGCCATAACGACGTGCGGCAAAACACCTATGGAGGGATCGCCCGACCATAAGGGAGTACGCCGACGGATGTCGTTAATTTAATTAAAAAGATTCAAAACAAAGAAACCGCACCAGGAGGTGCACGGGCGCGCTGTGGGCAATAAGGCCGGAATAAGGTTGGGCAAACAAAATCAGGAGAATAGGTCGGCCTGCTGGCAGACAATAGCAGCCAGAGCAACGGTAATATGACCGAAAGAATAAACGGTAAATGCACCAGCAGCTGGCAGTATCCGCAGGCAATGTCCTCCATCGGCGAAAGCCCGACGCTCGACATCATCAGATTATGCGGTGTACTGCCATGGTGGCATGCCTCATGCTCATGTGCGCCATGATGATGTTGCGACACAGCAGGCATGTGGTGAGTGGATACCTGACAGACCGCTAACTGCACCAATGATTTGGAAATCACGGGAGCAATAAACAGCATCATCATAGAAAAAATGGCCAGGCAGGCTGCTACTCGTTTAATGCTCACGCCAGATAATTCGCTAACATACCCCATTGATAAGATGACCGAAGTGTATCGCACTCGCCGCCGGATCGTTACATTTAGCTGAGCATTACGCGAAGCTGCTCACGGGGAAATCCCGTACGTTGCCTAGCAAACATGACAACGCTGGCGGCCCACAGCGGCTTTAGATTGTAATAATGCCAACACACAGTTGGAGATGAACCAGTGCGCTGCTGATGAATATAAAAAAGTGGATGGCGAGCTGAATCGGCTTTATCAGAATGTCGTAAAGCGGGTCGTTATTGAAGAACACAAGGCATTACTCAAGTCAGCCCAGAGAAAATGGATCGCGTATCGCGACGCTGACTGTGAGTTTCAGACTTTCCCGACAACCGGAGGATCGGTGCATGGCATGGTGTATTCCCAGTGCCTGACGGAGAAAACTGCCGAGCGCGTAAAAGAGTTCAAAACCATGCTACGTTGTGAAGAAGGGAATTTGAGCTGCCCACTTTAAGCCACCGCCAAGTGTGGAAAGCGTCACAGAATAAACACGGGGTAAGTGTTTGAATAGTGGCGGAGAGAGAGGATTTGAGCCCCCTGTAGCGTTGCCCCTACTCCAGTTTTCGAGACTGGTCCGTTCAGCCGCTCCGGCATCTCTTCGTTTAGCAGTTGCCATGATGCCTACTTTTGCGGCATGTTAACAGCACCCGCCCTCGCCTTTAAATTCAAGTGACGACTGAACGAGCAATAACAATGATTAAATGGCCGTGGAAAAACACTCAACCTCAGGTGCAGACGCTTGAACACTGGCAAGCTGCGATTTCCATCCCGCTTCTCGCGCCTTTAAGCGACGAAGAGCTCCAGAAACTGGTCGCCCTTGCCGATCAATTTCTGAAGCAAAAGCGCTTGATTCCGTTGCAGGAGTTGGTGTTAACGGACATCATGCAACAGCGCATCGCCCTGCTGTTTTCCCTGCCAGTGTTGTCGCTGGGAATGGATGCGCTGGATGGATTCCATGAAGTTCTGATTTACCCCAGCCCGTTTATTGTTGAAGAAGAGTGGCAGGACGATATTGGACTCGTGCATAAGGGGAAAATGGTGCAATCCGGCCAAAGTTGGGATCAGGGGCCGATTGTCCTCAACTGGCAGGAAGTGCAGGATTCCTTCGACCTCTCCGGTTTCAACCTCATCATTCATGAAGTCGCGCACAAGCTGGATATTCGCAGCAGCGGTGAAGCAACAGGCGTTCCTCTGATTCCACTGCGTGAGATTGCTGTCTGGGAACAACATTTGCACGGCGCGATGGATGCCATGCAGGAAGAGATAGATCTGGTCGGCGAAGAGGCCGCCAGCATAGATCCCTACGCCGTCCACGATCCGGCAGAGTGCTTTGCGGTGCTGTCGGAATACTTCTTCAGCGCCCCCGAACTTCTCGAAGAGCGTTTCCCCGATCTGTACCGCTGCTTCCAAAAGTTCTATCGACAGGAGCCGCTCGTCCGTCTAAAAAGCTGGCAAAGCAGCACCAATTACCGTGCGCCATCCATTTACTAACTCATAAAAAAACAGCGAATTGTACACAGCCTAGACAGTCAGACGATAAAGCTGATTTTGCCGTTGACAGTACCGCGGGTGGCGGATATCATGCGCCCCGTTCACACGATTCCTCTGTAGTTCAGTCGGTAGAACGGCGGACTGTTAATCCGTATGTCACTGGTTCGAGTCCAGTCAGAGGAGCCAAATTTAGAGAAAGCAGACGTTCACTGACGCCTGCTTTTTTGATTTTAATCAATTGGTTATACCCTTCTTTAGGTTCACCCTCGTCCACTAAAAAACGCTCGAAGCCATACCCTTTTGCTGGTAAAAATACTGGTAAAGCTGGTTCGATTTCGTTTTTACCAGCAATCGGAGGGAGCCGTCATGTCACTTACTGATACTAAAGTAAAAAATGCCAAGCCGTCAGAAAAGGCGGTAAAACTTACTGACGGGTTCGGCCTCTACTTGCTGGTACATCCCAACGGTTCAAAATACTGGCAGTTGGGCTATCGCTTCGAAGGAAAGCAGAAGGTGTTTTCCATCGGCGTCTATCCTGCTGTTTCGCTGGCGGATGCAAGACAACGACGAGATGAAGCAAAAAAGCTGTTAGCTTCTGGAATTGATCCGAGCGCTAAAAAGCAGGCTGACAACAAAACTATTCAAGAGAAGCGTAACAACACCCGCGCTTTCAAAACTGTTGCCAAAAGCTGGTTTGCCACCAAAACCACATGGTCGGAAGATTATCAGCGTTCTGTCTGGACACGACTGGAAACTTATCTGTTCCCTGACATTGGTAACAAAGATATTGCTGAGCTGGATACAGGCGATCTGCTGGTTCCCATCAAAAAGATAGAGAAGCTGGGTTATCTGGAAATCGCTATGCGGGTGAAACAGTACGCCACCGCCATCATGCGTTATGCCGTCCAGCAAAAGATGATCCGTTTCAATCCAGCCTATGACTTGGAAGGTGCGGTTCAGAAGCCCCAGACCGAACACCGCCCCGCTATTGAACTGGAAGAGATACCTACCCTACTGGAACGTATTAAATTTTATAAAGGCCGTAGCAGACTGACCCAATTGGCGATAAAACTCAATTTGCTGATTTTTGTGCGTTCCAGTGAACTCCGCTTTGCCCGATGGTCAGAGATCGATTTCAAAAGCGCCTTGTGGGTTATCCCTGAACAACGTGAAGCCATTGAAGGGATCAAACATTCAGGCCGTGGTACCAAAATGCGCAGGAAACATTATGTTCCTCTATGCGATCAAGCACTGGCAATTTTGAAAGAACTAAAAGACCTCACCTATGACGTTAACGGTGATGACGGCTTTATTCTGACTGGCTGTTATGATGCGATGAAACCGATGAGTGAAAACACCATCAACAAAGCACTACGCAAAATGGGCTATGACACCAAAACCGATCTGTGTGGTCATGGTTTCCGAACGCTGGCATGTAGTGCCTTGATTGAATCGGGTATCTGGCCTGAAGATGTTGTAGAACTCCAAATGAGCCATATGGAAAAGAACAACGTTCGCGCTGCCTACACCCATAAGGCCAAACACCTTGAACAGCGTCGCCTGATGTTGCAGTGGTGGGCTGATTTTCTGGATGCTAACAACAGCGGGATGATTAGGCCGTTTGAGTTTGCCAATTGGTCATAGCCGTAGGTAATTTATCTCCCCTAATACTGAGAAGTATGGGGAGATATCTATTGAATTTCGCACATGGATGAATTTTTTAGGTATGGATAGGGATATTTTTAAGCCACTAAATAATAATTTCAGCCAAAATGGGCTTGCCTATGGCAATTTGGACAAACAGCAATTGCATTTTCAACCGTATCCTCCCCACCTTGAGATAGCGGAACACAATGATGAACTTCAAGATATGGGGTGCCATCTTTACCACGAAGAAATGGCGCATTACATTTGCAAAGTTCACATTTACCTTGTGCTCTATGC
Organism: Pectobacterium odoriferum; assembly: GCF_009931295.1. NCBI lineage: Bacteria > Pseudomonadati > Pseudomonadota > Gammaproteobacteria > Enterobacterales > Pectobacteriaceae > Pectobacterium > Pectobacterium odoriferum. The sequence continues at coordinate 3,144,657 of NZ_CP034938.1, forward strand.
AACACCTCAGCCACCACATACGGATTACGAACAAAAATTTTAGTAATAACTTCCTTCATTTCCGGCATATTACTTACTGCTAAATACTGTTTACGCTCCTTAGAAGTTAATTGAGAGGCTTTTCTTACTTCTATTTCGAATTCCGTCCGGAGACGTTTTGCTTCATCCGTAGTTTCGACCTCCCTGAAGCACCATTTCCCGTAAATATCTTCATACAACTCCCATACGCCGTGTATAGAAGGCTGGTAAATTTCATACCTATCACCACGCTTGTATAATTTATCGTACTCATGATGACGATGAGTTTCATCGTCAGACCGTCCGGCTGTTTTGTTAAAGCCCCAATAACTCCGCTTGCAATTAACTGAATTAGCAATAAGATTCAGATAGGTATCATCTTTATAGTTTAAAAACTTAGCCTTCAGATAATTATCAACCTCAGATACCGTTGCTGACCCTCCCAACTCTCTCACCACCTCAACAGTAGTTTTTCTTATCGGCTGGTTTCCATATTTAAAAACACGACCAGTTTTTAAAGCCATTTATAAATATATCCTTAGTCTAATAGATACAGTTAATCCAAACGATTATGATTCCATCACAGAAGTAACAGCAGTTCACTCATCTTCTCGGTTAAATCCTCTGTTATCTCAGCCTCTGATTAGCCAATTGTTTAAACCAATTCCCCAGACTCATACAAGCGTTCTCTACCACTTCATCAATCAGTTCCGTGACGATGCAAACTTAAAAGCCGAAAAACTCACTCTCCGTGGATTTTCTTATATCGAGTTAACTAATTGAATTGACTAGCAACAGCCCTAGCCTTAAATTGCAACCGAGCAGGTACGTATTTAACAAAAGACCACCTGAACACCAGTTTCGCCCCTGAAAGGTACTGCAATACCAGACAGGGGCTAACCTCAACGTTATAAGGACTAACGCTATGGCTATCTGTCAGTTTACCTATTCCCTTCCTGAAAATCTGCATCTGGCTACTGCTTTTTTGCCATATCCAGCAACGGAGGCTTATCATGTTCGATAGCACACCGCTGGAACTGGAAGAAATCATCGATCAGTGTCGGGCATTAATTTACGCAGTTGTTGAACTGGATGAACCCAAGGCAAAAGAGATTTTGATCTTCGTTCTTTGGGAACGACTTGATCTGTTATTCCGCACTTTTCATACGCCAAAAGTGATACCCGTAGACTAAGGAAACAGCCATGAGAATAACGCATTAAGTCCACAATTTTAATTATTCTGAAAAAGTTAGCAGCACATACAGGTTGGTGTGCTGCTATTTAATTTTTTTGATTACAGTTCATCGTTATGAGATTTTTATTTTAATGAGTGAATCATCAAACTATTTTTTAAAATCAACCTTATTGAAACAGTCTGATTTTAATGTTATCCAAGCCAGTGTCTCACCATTATCATCACAAAACTCTATGTCATATGCAGGAGATAGCTCGTCATAAATGTGAACAATAGTCCCTAGCATTCCTTTTTTCAACCCTTCCTCTGGAAGATCATTTTTTAAAGAAATAACATCAAACAAAGAATAACTCGCCATTTATTCATACCATTACACTATTTAACTTTTTGGCCATTTTTAAAAGCTTCTCTAGCCTCATTTAAACTCATCTTGTTTGCTCCACTTCTATCAGGATTCTTAGACTGAAAAGGATCATCCTCCCATCCACAATTAGAGCAAATATCATATTCACCTAACACTTCAAATTCATCCTTGCCGCAGCATGGACAGGGGTAATCATATTCATTGGTCATTCCAGTAATCCATTTTGTCTGTGGGCTTAAACATTGTCCGAGGCGCGTTATCTTTAGATTTTGAAGCAAATATATTAGTTTCTGGATGATAGAAAAGTTCATCACCGTTGTCACGAGTTTTAGTTAACGTTCCATCGGGAGGGTTATTCATAAAATCATGAGCGGTATCAACATATTGCTTTGCATTCTTTAATTCAGGAAACTCATGCCCATGTTTTTCCCAATGTTTGTAAGCATTTCTAACCTCCGTAATTTTCTTTCTTCGAGTCCAGATTGGATCAAGCGGATTCTTACTCAAATAGATATAAATCGGTGGAAACGCATTCTCCGGGAACACCAGAATGTAATCCCGAAAATCCTTCTCGTCCGGCATTGGTGTCGCAAGAATGCTGACATCATCCATTTCTGGAATTTCAAATCCCGGCACTGCTGATGGGATAACAGGCTGTTCACCGTGTGACGTATCTGTGGGTAATTCCATGCCCGGATTGTCCGGTGTCCATAGAATCGTTGGTCCGGTTGCCCCCTCTTCCCAGAACTCATAACGGTTGTTGGGGAAATCGTATTTCAGCAGTCTGACGCGCACCTGATCGCGCCCGCTTTCCATACTGGTGTGGTAGCCAACCGCCTTCAATCTGCCTGTTTCCTCATCTTCCATCCACTGATAACGAACACGGCTGGGGACGGTTCCCTGTTTTTTCGCCACCTCCAGTAGCTTTTCCTGTGTCAGCAAATCGTCTTTTTCACCTTTCAGGTGCTGCTGAATCAATGCTCCCATTAGCAGGAAACTTTGCGCCATCTGCAACTGGCCTTGCCAGATAGACGGACCTGAAAGGCGTTTCATCTGATGTGTCAGTGCCTTTGCTGCATCCTGATTGGCCTGCGCTACCGCTCCCCCCGCAGCAGCGGTCGCCCCCGCCTGTGCTGCCGTACCTGCCATTACCACTTGTTGAGGGGGCGGCAGCATTGCCGCATCCGCTTTACCCACTAACAGATCAAATATCGTTTTATACCACGGCTCCATCGGGGGGATCTGAGGCTTGTTAATCGCACCGACAGATGTCTTAGGTGACGGTTCATTTTTTCCGGCAAATGACTGAGGAGCGGAAACAGCAGAAGACGTGTTTTTCTTTTTCGCTGACTGCGCATACTGTTTCACTTCACCCGATTTATCAGTCGATGATATGGATTCACCAACAGGCTCAGAGAAATAGATACTCATTTCCCCTATGTTGCCCTGTGGCTCCTCTTCTTTTCCCGCATCGGTACAACCCGCAACACGTAAGCAGGATTTGGCAAAAACAGGCTCTACAGCCAGCATCGGTGTTAACGCCAGCAATGGCGCACGAGTTAATGCTGCTTGTTTCGCGCATTCCTGAACCGGAGAACGATGGGGTGTATCACCAATGATGACATTGCCACTGCCGGAGACAATGACACCACCGCAATTGATACCATCCCCAATACGCGCAGCGGGCTTGCCGTTAATAATGACGGTCGATGAACCTTCAGCGATTTTTCGGGAATGAACACCATGGGGTGCATTGGGACAGGGACAACCGTGAAGCAGAACAGCATCACCTTGTCGGGCAGCAGGCTGACCATTAATAATTACATCAGAGCTGCCTTCGATTATCGGGGTTTCAGGGAAGCAGTCATGACCACTTCCGATATCATTAAGACGGGCAGCACCCGGCATTGTCATTTTCCTTTGACAGTAAGCTATTCCTTTTGAGGACTGGATTTTGGGCGCTTTTTATAGATGGTTCAATACCGAAACCCGTATCAGGCGTCGATACAGAGATGATGAATAAGATTTTTATTTAGGGTCAGATATTATTTCTTATTAAGTCATAAACCTGTCAAAAAATCCCTATTCTCCCTACGCTTACTGAGATAATGAAACGCTGATATCACTGCTGCTATGAAATCCAGAACTTGCCATAACCACCTGAACAACATCGCCCTGCTTTACTGCCGTCGTAAACATACGCAATGTCGCACCCGTATTTTCATAACCCCAGTAATGTCCACGGCTTCCCGCTTTCCAGACCGTAATGGAAGTCGTGATTTGTCCCACCGTCTTGCCCGCTACCAGAACATTAAACGTGGCTGAACCCGTGTGTGTACCATCTGCCGGATAAAATTTTGACGCCACAAAAACATTGAGATAATTAAAATCCCCCGTGGACTGAAAACGTAAACTGTCAGTGGCAGTTCGGGTGATACTGCCGCCACCTGTTCCTTTCCATTCCCCATTCTGGCAGGATAATATCGCGCCAGTCTGATCTCTGCTTATCAGACCATCAGGTAAACAAACCTCACCTGCAATTGATATTGAAGTCGGCTGAAAATATTTACCTGTAATATTTCCTGATGCAGAAATCGCTCCTGTCGTTTTTCCATCATTTGAACCCGATAATGTGAGGTCGCCTCTCACTCTTTGGCTTCCCCATATATCCAGCTTAACAGAGGAATTGTTATTCCCATTCAGGGAAAGGTAGCCATCACCTGCTCCGCCAGATACATTCAACAGAATCATATTCGGATCGCTGGTGCCGCCGCCACCAATCTGAAGTTTGCTGGCTTGGGTTCTGGCTGAAACATAGCTTTCAGAGTTGATACCATTTTTTACCATAAGCTGGCCGTTCATCGATACGTTCTTACCAAAGGTGGAAAAACCAATCACATTGAAATCCTCAGACACATTAACGTTCTTGGCAAAGCGTCCATAGGAACCATTGAACGAAACAGCATTAACATCACCCGATGCGGTAATATCTTTGACGTTATTAATACTATGACCGCCCATATTCAGATCACCCGTCATTGGTAATGTTCCATCACGACGTAGATAAACTGAATACATAGAGCTGTCATATCCAACACGGTAGGCCAACAACCCCGCAGCATTTATCCCACTATAATTATTTTGGCTCTCGGTCCATTGACCTCCGGTACCTGATGCAACAGAAGCAGATTGCGTCATACCACTATCAATACCTGCCGTTTGCATGGCACGGCCTAACAGGTCATAACGAATGCGGTTTCCCTCTGACCACGGCAACGTAGTGATAACAAGCCCGTTAATAACGTAGTTAGGTGTAGTGCCAGAACGTTTTAATAAAATCTTATACGCTGATTTCTGCGCATTGATTCCGGTATAGCTGACAGGCAACAACCCTTCATTTAACAGCGTCTGATACGTAATTTCACAGCCATTAGCCGAACAGGTTCTTGGTCCCGGATCGCTGCTCTGGCTGCTACTGGAAGTTAGGGTTGAAAGCTTGTCATAGCGGATACTGATATAACGATTTACCGCCTCTCCCATCTGTTTCATCTGTGAGCCTACGGTATTCGCCATAATGTTTTCTTGATCTTTTTTCATGTCCTGAAACTTCATAAACGCCATTGCTGAACCAACACCTAATACCAATGTTATTTCCAATAGGGAAAACCCTTTTTTATTTGTTATTTTCATTTATCACCGTCCTTTTTTATTTACATACATGTTAATTAGCAAAAAAAAAAAGCGGTCAAGATATCACGTCATTTCACTTATTAAAAACAATCACCCCGTTTATTAACACAAAGATAGGAAATAAAAAATCAATAACTTCATCAATAACTAAATGAGATGACATTCATTTCATTAGAACAATATTTGGTTACTTCATCGATGTTTTTAACTCCCTGTTTAACAACCCCACTGTTTCCGACTTCATTACCATTTTCATCATAACCTTCATTATCACCAATAGATATAGTTGAAAACATTGATGCCGTTGCTAACACTATCCTTGCACACTCAACAGATGGAACATTATTGTATGTAATAGAAAAATTACTATTACCATAGCTAAAATTCACGGGTCCTTTCCATATATTAACCACCTGATAAGTATTTCCGACTCTCATTTGACTTGGTATGATTTTCGCGTCAATTAATGTTCTTGCATTGACCCCTGTATAGTTACTGCTGGAGCCATAAATGGCATTTATCCCGGACACGATAGCTGTAATATTTTTCACTTCAATCTCAGCTCGCTGTGCAGCCTGAGCCTTGGGGTAAATCATAAACGCACTGACAATTAATCCAGCAATAACACCTAAAACCAACATTAACTCAAGCAGAGAGAACCCTTTTCTATATTTTCTTTTTTTCAATAACACTCTGTTTAACTCCTTTTCATCCGAACGATGAAAAACAAATAAAAAATTACATAAGATAAAACAATAGATAGCGGTATGTAATTAGCGGGTTAACTGACGAACGGCTGATGCGAGAGAAAGGGGTTGCATATCCAACTCTTTGACACACTCTTTTGTTCCATCAGGATATGCTTTGATCAGCTTCCCCTCTGAAATATAGTGGATAGCTATTCCTGCGGCGAACGCTTCTTTAATCGCTTTCTGTGATGCTGCCTGAGCAATTCGACTTAACACCGCTGTATCCTCAAGTGGATTTTTCTTTGATTTTCTCTTTTTCATCCCCCTATCCATTTATATTTAAATACTATTTATTTTTGCAATATAACAAATCACCTCATCTTTACTGCTTTAATATTTATTCACACTGAATTTTTATAAAAAAGACTCTGATAGCATTAAAAATAACATCACTATCTTTGATCGTTGAATGTCTTAGTCCATCAATAAAACATTCACTGATATGATGAAAAATCGGATCGTTAAAGTGACATTCACCATTTATTTTTATGATTTCATTGATATTGTCTTCAGAATCCAAATCAAAAACAGCATTAGGTTTAAATACTCTTATCTTATTTAATAAGATATAAACAAACACTCTGATAACCCAACCATCTTCATTTTCTATCAGCTTAAAAAATGATTTTTTAAACGAAATAATGTTCAGATTGTTGGAGCGATTCTTTCTTACTGAGTAATACATGTCCACCCCTTTCCATAAATTACCACATCTCAATTAAAATAATGATGCTCTTATCGGAGAGTATGGTAGTAGAAACCAGACACCCCACCAGTATTATGAATATATATATTTATAACTATAGCATCGCAAGCCAAATACATTATAATACGAGTATCTATGATACTGCCTGTTCCGGATTTATATTCATAATACAATTAATACATTGTTAATTTCAAATTTAATTTATGTCGAAATCCATTACTTATGCCTATTCCAATAAATATCTCATGTGAAAGTCAGACAGGCTATAATTACGACATCCATGATATAACGCTCAGATCTCGTTTTATTGATGAATTTCCTGTATGCTAAATCCGATTTTCAACCAGCAGGATAAATGACAATGAGTGAAGCGCTTAAAGTATTAAACAATATTCGTACCCTGCGTGCTCAGGCGCGTGAGACCGATTTGGCAACATTGGAAGAAATGCTGGAGAAGCTAACGACTATTGTTGAAGATCGTCGTGAAGAAGAAGCCAGCGTACAACAGCAAAACTCTGAACGTCAGGCCAAAATCGAAGCCTTACGTGCCAGACTGTTAGAAGATGGTATTGATCCATCAGAGCTACTTGGCGGTGCATCATCCAAGTCTGTAAAATCTAAACGTGAACCTCGTCCTGCCAAATACAAATACGCTGATGAAAATGGCAATGAAAAGTTATGGACAGGTCAGGGGCGTACTCCTAAAGCTATCGCTGCTGCGCTTGAAAATGGTAAAACGCTGGAAGATTTTGAGATCTGATAAAACCCTCCCCTTTGAATTTTATTTAAAGGGGATTTTTCTAAGATTAAATATAAAAATTTAACTTAAGGATAGTAAATGACAGGCAGAGTCTTACTTCTAGGAGTACTTTTTCTGGCAGGTTGTACCAATTTTTCAGCAAAACAACCTTACCGAACTCAGGATGGCGAACAACTTCTAATTAGCGCAAACATGCCAAACGGTATTTTAAAATTATGGATAAATGAAACGCTGATTATAAATGAATCATTCTTGAATCAAGATAAAAGTTTAGCTGGGGTCTTTAGTAATAGTTACACTAATGTCTATACAGCTACCTACAACGGTAAAAAAGTCATGGCGCGATGCAAAAGAGAAACCCACGCATTTTCAGCACCAGATCATGAATGTGATGTTTTTATTAATGGTGAATATGCTGCAAATCTCGTCCTGAGATAGTGTTGACAATAAATGAGCTACCGCGCCCTCTGGGGCTTGCTCAACAGTTCACCGACCTAAAAACAAGTTTTAGGTCGGCTCACCGTTCGGACGTGAAAAACATAATTAACATTTGGATTTATTTATAACATTTTCGATATAGACTTGGCCCTGTGCTCTATACCCTTCAATATCTCGCTCAGGTAGATTAGATATGTTAAGCAGAATCCCAAAGACTAATTCTTTATCTACATAACCAATATCACATCCTAAGACTTTGGCAACCTCTGCACCGAAAATAATTTTCTGGCGAGTATTTTCTTTTTTTGTTTGTTGTTTCTTTTTAGCTTCCAAGAAGTATAGACGCTCCTGTGCTGAAGCAATTTGTTGTTTGATATCCTTTCTGGTCATTTATGTTCTCCCCAATGTTTTTTCTTGTTGGCATAAGGGATGTCAGCATAGTCATAGTCGTTGCCAATTTTTTTCTTGATTGATTTTATTTTCATCTTGAACTGTTGTTTAATCTGGCGCTGCTTTGCTTGTTCCCTAATATTGATTACTATCTTTTCCGCCTCTAAGTAGGCTTGTTCCGTATCGGTATAGATCCCATCATCAAGAAGTCGCTTTGCTTCCCAATCAATGGCTTCATCATTATTCTTATACATTACACCTCCTTGTTTTTGTTATAGGTTATCCTTTAACACATTTTGAGTAATTATCAATACAGAAAGGTAATTTTATTTAATGAAGTACGAATTTAAAAAAGCTAACATTAATAGCTCACACCACAGAATTAGCGCCCATTAAAAATACTTCCATCTTATCAACGCACCTAATTTTTGTTATTCTAACCTCTCATGTTTATACAAATGTTTTCTTAAATAAAAATATATTACGCTGCAGAAAGTAAACCACGCTTTCACGATACCTTTTTCCAGTTGTTCGGGAGCGATATAGATAGCATCTTCGAGTGTGAAACGGTAGATCGGCATGGTCTATGAAGAGAGTATGCAGCTATATCAATCATCCTTCCTGATGAACATCAGGGTATGACCAAACAATATGGGAATTGGCAAGAAGGAGGTATATTATAAAATTCATTTCAATCATAAGGTTTTTCCAGTATTCCATCACCGTCTGCTGTGTGTCTTCATAAGACATTTTGTAAAACCTTAAAGTCGCTGCTGTGTTACCCATTGTAAATCACTGTAAATATGTCCAGAACACCTATTGATGCTTTAACCAGTTGTCTCTAATATAACCACATCATATTGTGTTATCTATTATCTACTGACACAACATGAGTCACCCGATCCTGACTACCTCTGTATTAAGGAATTTGGTTATGAGTACGAACAATAAGCAAACCTCAGATAAAATTGGAGTTGCCCCTACTAAAACGGACACGGCTAATTAGCAGCTAACATGGCATCGCGATATTCGCGTGGGGATTTCATATTCAGCCCCTTGTGCGGATGCAGGTTATTATAGTCCTCCATCCATTCTGCCATTTTTTCCATCACTGATACTGCATCCGGCAGGTCATTTACGTAGACGTAATCCCGCTTGAACGTCTTGACGAACGATTCTGCCATGCCGTTGCTTTCCGGGCTACGTACTGGGGTGGTACACACGATGAACCCCAGTGAACTGGCGAACGTACGCGTGGCATCGGCTATGTAGCAACTGCCGTTATCAGTCAGCCATTCTACTGCATGTGGGACCATCAGTGCGTTACCGAACCGCTTCTCCAGACTTTCTGTCAGCAGATCCTGTACCATTACACTGCTGATACCCCCTGTGGTGGCACTCCAGCCGATAACCTCTCGGTCACAGCAGTCCAGGCTGAACACCACTCGTACCACTTCACGGTTCCAGCAGCGGATTTCAAAGCCGTCAGAGCACCACCGGGTATCCGGTTTCAGTGTGATCACACTACCGGTATGGTTGCGGTGTTTTTTCTCATGACCCGATTTTGCCAGCAGCAGGTTATGGTGTTTCATGATCCGGTATATCCGCTTTGGATTTACCCGGCGACCGTCTTCCTTTAACCTGCGATTCAGATGTGCGGTGACCCTGCGATAGCCATTTGTCGAGCGCTGGCTGCATATCTGTCTGATTGATGGCAATAATTCCTCATCCGCTTCTTTGCTGTAACGCTCCATACGGGGCAGTCGCTGCCCACTCAGGCGTTCATAAAGATTAGAGCGTGATACCTGCAGTACCTGTGTTATCCGGATTAGGGGATATCGTCCGGTGGCAGCAATGGCATGCGCGATATCAACTTTTTTGACTGCGCTATCTCCAGCGCATCGCGGAGGATTTCGGCTTCCATTGTTTTACGTCCCAGCATCTGCTCAAGCTGTTTTACCTTTTTTTCCAGTGCCTTAACTTCAGCAACACTGACAACGTCATCGCCAGCAGCGATCGCAGATTGGCCACCTTCGTTCATAAGTCGTTTCCATTTAAAAAGCAGACTGGGTGTAATGCCATATTGCCGGGCAACCAGAGAAACGGAATAGCCGGGTTGCATGGACAGCGCAACAAAACGGGATTTTTCTTCGGCAGTATAACGGCGTCGCTTCTGCTCGCCAGTGATCACTTCGATTCTTTGCACAAGACACTCCTTAAACATAGGTCTATGCCTATGTCTTATTGATGAAGTGTCCGGTTTAAATGGGGGCTACTACAAGCAACGAGTAAAATCTTCTTCATCTTCCTATCCATCCTGATAATCAAAAATGCTATTAAGTTTTGATGTTTTTCTGGTTGCCTGTAGCCGTTACAGCTTGCTCTGACAGACATAACGAAGCAAAGCCACCTGATTAACCAATTGATAGGATTCAATTATTTTTGAGGGCCGTCATATCGTTTGTAACGATCAAAAACAAAATAATGATAGATTATACCTATCATTAAATATATATCGATCGGTCAAATCAATTAAAACACCGATCGATAAATCATTTTTAATCGCTATAGACTATCAATAAATTATTATCGATCTGCAATACCGATCATTTTCTTGCTAGAGGAATCGTTAATGAGTAAAGTAAACCAGAGGACCACCAGACAGTTTACGAGCTGATTCAAGTGGATAGAGCGTTGAACCATGAGACAAGCAGTTAATATCGATTTATGGCCTTTAGATAGCTTTGATTAATGCAACATCAGGGAAAGCCACAATGAAAGATGCCATTAGCTGATTGGATAAAAAGGTCATAGGCTTCTTTCACTATCAATTGACACAACTTTTTTGATCTCCAGCGACAATACAGCGCTGGTTATGAACTCTTTACACTTATTTTTACGTTTACTGTTTATATGGAGTTAACATGAAAAAACTGTTTATCGCGGCACTGGTGATCCTGCCGCTTACTGCTTGCACTACTTATGGCAATGAATCCCTGAAAGACGAATCCCAACAAACTGTACAAACCAAGATCGTTAAAGGGAAAACTACCCAGCAAGATGTTATTAATGCATTTGGTGAGCCTCAAACGCGAGCCACCAATGACGGTCAGGAAATGTGGTCATACTCCAGCATGTCAGGCGAAAGCCAGATCTCGAACTATATCCCCGGATTGGCTCTGCTGAAAAATAGCAGCACAGCGCATATGAATTCGTTAGAGATTTGGTTCAAGGGAAATGTTGTTGACCGATATAATTTCAGTCAGACAGCGAGTAAGGTTTCTCGTGGGTTGTTGGATTAAATATTTATATACGGAATGCCGTCATTTTTCCTTGACGGCATAATATTAAATTCAAGTTCATCTAAGCATTAACCATATGTTTATTATATAAAATATCTCGCAAAATAAAAAAATTCAGCCACATAAGGCTATTTTTTATTTATTAACATAAAAGACATTTTTTTGTTAGTTCACTTCCTATTGCCAATCATCAAAACGAGCGGTAGAATAGTAACCTCCTCTTAAAGATTATTCCAATTATCTAGATTTAGAACAGAGCATTTAACAAGGCGTATCTGTGGGAAAACAAACTAATCACCATTTCATTCCAGCCTGTTACCTTAAAGGTTTTACCAATGATGGGGATAGGGATTCCAGACTTTGGGCTTTCCCGAAAGATGGGGTAAAAAAGGCATATGGAACAAATCCTAATAATGCTTGTTCAAAAAATAATTATTATAAACTTGAAAATAACACGAAACCATTACTAATAGAAAAATGGTATGGGGATGTTATTGAACCTAAAATTGGTAGTTTCCTTGATGATTTAAAATCAAATATGACTCTTGATAGAAATAATGAAGGATTTATCTGGTTATTATCCTCACTTTTCTTGAGACCACCCCTATGGAGGAATAACGTTGAATCTCCACTTAGGAGATGTAAAGAAATAGCGATAAGCATGAAAAATGACATTGATACTGCTGGAGGAAATTTAGATATTTCTAATGCCAATTTTATAAATGATGATATTATTTGCATTGAGCTAGAGCAGATAAAAACAGTTGCTAATAGTTTATTTCATTTCAATTTTAAGCTATGTATAACCCAAGACAATATAAATATAATCACAAGCGACTCCCCGTTTGTTTTAGCTAATCCTGTCAGAAAAACTTTTGGTTTGTTATCAAAAGGAACTATATTAGTTATTCCTATAAATAAAGACATGTACATTGTAGGAACGAAAGATATACCATTAAATGGAACACATTACGCTAGCAAATATGATGTTGCTAACATTAACACTATTATATGGAACGCTTCTGAAGAAAGAGTGTTTTCAAATAACGATAAATTCATCATGCTAAATGATGATGATAATATTATTTATTATCCGTAGCCATTAATTAATTTTCATGAAAAGCTCGGTTCAAAATTAAAGATGCACATCTTTCGTATAGCTGCCTAAATTTGCAATAATTTTTCTATAGCCACAACTGCGATTCTCAGTCTATCTACGGCCTCAGAAAACGTCTTATAGAGATCACTCTCAATCTCAGTTAATGACAGTGGTATAAGACGGTAATTCACCATCAGAATGCTCCGCCCCACCCAACATGTTTTTTCCTTGAGGCCCTGACACCAGAAAAGACATCAACATGTTAACCAGAAAGGACTTTTACATGATAAAGCGAATGCGCCATTAAGGGCGCATACATTGTTGATATTGCGACTCAGGTTGGTTACTCTGACCAAACCGTCAGACGGCACCTCAAATACTCTGAACCGAACCAGAAAGTAAACTATATATCGATTTTTAAAGCCCACCAAAAGAGCTAATAGCAAGATATGCTTCCCCTGTTTGTGATGAATGTCTTCTTACTCGTGAAATTATATCGTCAAATTTCATACCACCAGATAAGAACAAATACAAATGGCTATAATCTAGCAGTATAAGTGGGGTGCGACTACCAGATGACTCTTTTATAGCAACTGATGAATATCCAGAAATCGATATCATTATTGCCATAGTATTGTCTGCCATTTTGTTAACTTTTGCTTTCAAAGTGTCAATATCTATAGCATCAGACTGTGATTTTTGGAACTTCAACTCAACTATATATGTGGTTCCCTCAATAGTTAACGCACCATCCACCTGCTACCATTGGTTTTGTATGGTTTTCTGCTAATTATCTCACAGAAATCAGCAAGCCTAAAAAACCATTCTTCAAATGCATAACCGCCATTTTGTGTTCCAATGTCTTTATGCAAATTTTCAAACTCTGATCTTAATTTTAGTAAATCAGTTTCAGAACGTTTTACTTCTTCCCTTTCTTTTTTGGACCGGTCTCTATATTCTTTTTTTTCTCTCTCATTTTGAGCTTTCTCTTTCTGTTTTGAGATATATACCCTTAATTCTTGAACTGATTTATTTGCCGATAATATCATTTGCTGAGAGTCCTCCCACCCCCTTAGATCAGGAAATGATATTTGCTCAGACAAATTAATTGCCATTGTAAAAATAACACTATTTCCTTTAGGATTACTCTGCAATTTTGGAAATAAGCGGTCTAAAAAATTCCGCTTTGATTCATCCTCACGCCATGTTGATATAAAACTTTCTGAGATATGGCAAGATAACAAAAATTTTTTCAACGCAGGTTTTCGCCAAAATGATCTCAAAAGAGCCTCATAGACTAACGTAATCAAGACAGGAGTAATCTGAATGTCCAAATCGATATCCTTACTATCGAGCAATGACCAGTGTTGCGCACTAGCTATTTATAAATAGATGATAGAATTTTACCATGATACTTCGCTATGAAAAACTCAATGCTGGGCAAGTAGTAGTAAAAACAAATTGCCAACAAGAGTGATTGAAAAAACATCAAAAACAGGTAGTTACGATCATTCACGTATCGCAAGCGTGATTTTAAGCCTATCAACAGCAAGAGATAAGGCCTCATGGAGGTCTCCTTTCATCTCCTGCTCATACTCACCGTTCCTGAACATTACCACATAGCCATCGGTCAGATCTTGCATGTGCGCAAGGTTTATCGGTTCTATCGCTATTCTGATACCAGAATGTAAATATTCAGCTACTGGATAGCCCATATCGGTGTGAAGCTCGATACCGCCAGAGGCTTCCAGTTCGAATAAGAAGTTATCTTCGGCTATTGCTTCACGTAGATCCTTAGGCCCAGCGGATTCATCTGGTGCATTAGCTTTTATCCTGCCACAACAGTAATAGTAATTCATCCAGAACACTAACTGGCGTGTTGAGATGTTGACTGTCGTAGGTTTGGGTTTCTGACATCAGCGATCTTATTGTTTTTTCGCTGACTTGGCTGAGTTCAGAAATCAATCTTCCATACACATTTACCATTCGCGCCTTATCGTAATCATCTGCTGATTCAGACAGAAAAAATGAACCGTAATCTTTGATAAAGATGTTATTGTCGTTTTCGAGAGTAAATTTTATCCCGTGCTCATTCTCTTCAACATCTTTAACTGTACAGGTCATAAACGGTATATGTTCATTGGCATTAAAGAGCGAAATGATTTTAATATTATTCATTATTTGATTTTCCTTTTGTTTTATTTTTAATACCATATTTATTTCAAAAAAATCAAATTTAACTTAGGTTATACAAATAACACTTCATACAATATTTATATATTAAGCATTCTCGCTCATCTTATTTACTCAATCACTACACATCATCTGTGTAAATACCCTTAAATATTATCCCAATCTAACGGTTCTTCTGGTGGTAAAAGAGTTGCTGCCTCAACAGCGCTACATCTTCCCATGCTTTTACTCATCATCGCTCCTTGGTGCTTTTTAGCCTGCGGAAGCAACTACACTAACAATAGCAACCCAATTCCCGAGATTAGAATTAGACATAGAATCATCCTTAAAAAATGTATTATTTACTATAATCAGCCTCAGCAAGTCGCATTCTCCGCCACTTCATCAGGCAGCTCCGAAGCTATGCAGATTTGAAACATCGGAAATCTTCCCGCTGTAACTTTTCTTGTATCACATTAACTAATTGAATTGACTAGTAATAGATCTAAGACTACATTGCAGCCAATCAGGTACGTACCATCTGAATACCCGTTTCGCCCTTGAAAGGCTGAGGAATCCCCAGAAAACAAGACAGGCATAGAGTTTTATGATCTACTGAAAAGAGTGAGAGATTTGGTTTTGGCTTACGCGCCTGTGGAAGCAAAACGGGTGAGCGGCTTTGGGTGCTGAGTCTGCTGGCGACACTGGCATCAATTGTTCTTTGGTTATTAGGATATCATTTTGAAAATAAAGGTCTTCACCTTCATTATCAGGCGAACTGCCTTAAAAGTCGAAGAGTGATATCGTTTTTGACACTGGCGGAAAATATATTGCGGCATTCACCTCAAATAGCAAGGCGGGTAAAACTGGAGAATATTTTAGCCCAACTCACCAGCACCTATCGAAATATGGTGCTGGTTTATTAGTACTGGGTTTGTGGGGATCCCTCAGCCTTGCGGGGGTTTCCGTATCGGTTTAATCAAGCCCGTGCTTTTATAGCATTACTCTTTTGAGCGCGTATTCGCTCTCGTCGGTGAGCCACTGAGAAACAATATTAGTGCTATCAGACAGGCCGTCGCCTGTATACCGCCCAGCGTTGTGACCGCGGGAAACGGCAGTACCGAGCCCAGCCAGGTTGTTAGCGCTGCCATTCCCATCGTCAAAAAACCAAGCAGCGCAGATGCCAAGCCCGCTTCTTTCCCGAAAGGCCCCATCGTAATGGCCGTACCCAGTGGATTGGCCAAGCCCATTCCCCAGAGGAAGATGATCATCGACAAGGTATACCCGCTCAGGCTTGGCGATTCCGGCCCAAGCAACAGCAAACACCCACCGGCTAACGCGGTAGCGAGCCCCGCCGACGCAATCCTTCTCGGGCCATAACGGCGAGCCAGTCGCGGCGCGGCCATACCAGCACCAAAGACAACGAACACGGTAGAGGCAAAATATAGCCCAGATTGTAGTGAGGATAGACCGATCCCACTCATCAGAATCGCAGGTGCAGCGCCAAAAGAGGCAAACAAGCCACTCATCAACAGACTCACCGACAGTGCTGGAAGGATAAACTTCCCATCAACAATCAGCTTGCCGTACGCCACGATGACGCTCGAAATGGAGTTCGGTGCGCGACGCTCAGCGGGATGCGTTTCTCCCAGCCCGTGAGCATAGAAGACCGCGATGACAAAAGCGGCAAATCCCACCAGTATAAAGATCGCTCGCCACCCCAATGTGGTGGTCAATACGCTTCCCAGCAGCGGCGAGAATCCAGGAGCCGCCGCCGTCGCGATCATCGTCAGCGATAGCGCACGCGCCAGCGTTTCACCGTCAAATAAATCACGTGCAATCGCGCGCGCTAACACAGCAGCAGCACATATCCCCAGCGCCTGAATGACTCTTCCCACAATCAGCGTTTCGAGTGAGCCAGCAAGGCCGCCGACTACCGTGCCAACGATGAATATGGCGAGCCCTCCCAGAACGAGGGTCTTACGCCCGTAGCGATCCGATAGCGGGCCAACAACCAATTGAGCCAGCGCGAAAGTAATGAAAAAACTGGAAAGCGTCAGACCAAGTTCACGCGCCGACGCCCCAAACTGCTCGCCGATATCGGGAAATACAGGAAGAATGATATTGGTAGACAATATGCTAATAGCAGAAAGACCAGCCAATAGCGCGACAATTTTTCCGCTTAGTCGCGGGCCTTCGGAATAATGGGTTTTCGCCATAATCTCAGTACTCATGGTGGCCTCAACGCCAACGAGTGGCGTGGGAATACGCTCCACGCCCACAGGCTGGATGGCACTCGCCACAATGTGTGATGTGTGGCGAGTGCTTTTCATATGGATTACGGTTTATACCGATACGGGCTTATCGACATGCGTCTGATTATCGGGACGTATTTTGAACCAGATGGCATACATCGCGGGCAGGAAGACCAGCGTCATGATAGTTCCCCCCAACGTCCCGCCAATCAGCGTGTACGCCAGCGTGCCCCAGAAGACGGAATGGGTAAGCGGAATAAACGCCAGAATCGCCGCCATCGCCGTCAGCAACACGGGCCGAGCGCGCTGCACCGTTGCTTCCACCACGGCGTGGAACGGATCGAGCCCTTCCTTCTCGTTATGGTGGATTTGTCCTATCAGTATCAACGTGTTACGCATCAGGATGCCCGATAGCGCGATCAGTCCGACAAGCGCGTTGATGCCAAACGGCTGGTTGAAGAGCAGCAGCGTCGGCACCACACCAATCAGCCCCAGCGGCGCGGTAAGGAAGACCATCACCATCGCCGACATTGAGCGCACCTGTAGGATGATGATCAACAGCGTGATGGCAATCATGATAGGGAACAGCGGTGCCATTGCTTTGGTCGCTTTTGCCGATTCTTCGATCGAACCGGCCTGCTCAATACGGTATCCGGCAGGCAGCGTATCAATGATGGGCTGCAATGATTTCACAATGGTCGCGGACACATCCGGTGGCTGCAGCGTTTCGGCGATGTCGCCACGAACGGTAATCGTCGGTGTGCGGTCCCGACGTCGAAGCACAGGATCTTCCATTCGTACCTCGACCTCACCGATCTGCGACAGAGGAATGCGTTGGCCAGCCGCTCCGACTAACGTAAAGCCTTCTATTTTTGCGGGATCGCGGCGAATCTCCCCCGCGGCGCGCCCCACTACCTGCACAGAACGGATGTCTTCACGCACAGACGTAATTGGGACGCCAGAGAGCAGGAACTGAAGTTGCTGAGCAACCGTACTGGATGTCAGCCCAACCGATTGCAACCGATCCTGATCCAACGTGAAATGCAGCGTCGGCACCCGCGGCCCCCAGTCGGTATTGACCGTCCTCATCATCGGGCTGGCCTGCATCACCGCTTTCACTTTATCGGCAATCTCACGCAATGTGGCAGGATCCGGCCCCATGACGCGGTAGGCAACGGGAAAAGGTGAGTACGGGCCAAACACCAGTTGCGTCACGCGGACACGCGCTTCGGGCGCGAGGCCGCCAGCCGCCGCTTCACGAAGCCGAAATTTGAGTGCCTCACGCGCTTCCTGACTGTCCGTCAGTACGACAATCTTCGCAAACGACGGGTCAGGTAACTCAGGTGCCATCGCCAAATAAAAACGCGGCGAGCCCTGCCCGATGTAGGACGTGACGATTTTTGCTTCGTCCTGCTGTTTCAGCCAGTCTTCGATCTTCGCCGTCGTGACACTCGTCTGTTCAATGGACGTACCATAAGGCATCTGCACCTCCACCAGCACTTCAGGACGATCGGACGTTGGGAAGAATTGTTTCTTGACCATACCCATCCCGAGAATAGCCACAACAAACAAGACTATAACGGTGCTGGCAACCATCCATTTCTGCGCGATAACACGCGTCAGTAAACGGCGAAATTGGTTGTAATGGCGGGTGTTATAGATAGCGGCATGTCCCCCCTCCACGGTTTTGATTTCCGGCAGCATCTTCACCCCTAAATAAGGCGTAAAGACTACCGCAACCACCCAAGAAGCTATCAGGGCAATGCCGACGATCCAGAACATGTTGCTGGTGTACTCACCGGCGGTAGACTGCGCGAAACCGTTAGGCATGAACCCCACGGCGGTGACCAGCGTACCGGCCAGCATCGGGGCAGCCGTATGACTCCAGGCATAGGCTGAGGCTTTGATGCGACCGTAGCCCTCCTCCATTTTCACCACCATCATCTCGATGGCAATAATGGCGTCATCTACCAACAGCCCCAGCGCCAGAATCAGCGATCCTAACGTGATGCGATCGAAGTTCTTACCGGATGCTTCCATCACGACGAAAACAATAGCCAGCGTCAATGGCACCGCTGCCGCGACAACGACACCCACACGCCAGCCCATGCTGACGAAACATACCGCCATCACCACCAGCAACGCGACGAAGAACTTGATCATGAATTCATCAACGGACGAGCTGATGTTCACCGATTGATCGGTAACCTTCGACAGCGTCATCCCCAGCGGCATGCCTTCATTGATCTTGGCAGTCTCCGCATCCAGCGCTTTCCCCAACGTTAAACCGTTCCACCCTTCACGCATCACCACGCCCAGCAACAGTGCTGGCTCGCCCTGATTACGGACCAAAAAGGTCGCGGGATCTTCATAGCCACGGCTCACCGTCGCCACATCCGACAGTTTCAGTGTTCTGCCCTGTGCGACAATCGGCGTGTCACGAATTTTCTCCAGCGTGTCGAAGGCACCGTCCAAGCGAAGAAAAACCTGCGGGCCGTCTGTTTCAATCGAACCGGCAGGCGTCAGTACGTTTTGGTTGTTCAGCGCAGAGAAAATGTCCTGAGGAGAAATCCCCAGCGTCGCCAGTCGGTCATGCGAAAACGACACAAATATCCGTTCAGACTGCTCCCCGATAATATTGACCTTCTTCACGCCCGGCACATGCAACAGACGCTGACGCAACGATTCGGCATCACGAACCAACGCACGCTGAGGCTCGCCTTTCGCCTTCAGTGCAAAGAGCGCAAACGTCACGTCCGAGAACTCATCGTTGACCATCGGCCCAATAACACCCGTCGGCAGGTTTTTGGCTTCATCGCCGAGCTTTTTGCGCGCCTGATAGAATTCCTCCTGTACCTGTGACGGAGGCGTACTATCGAGCAGCGACAGCATGGTGAAGGAGAGTCCCGGGCGCGTGTAGGTTTCTGAACGGTCGTACCACTTCAGTTCCTGCATACGCTTTTCTAACGGTTCGGCCACCTGATCCTGCATTTCCTGAGCGGTCGCCCCCGGCCATGCAGAGATAATGGTCATCTGTTTGACAGTGAACGGTGGATCTTCTGCCCGTCCCAGTTCGAAGAACGAGAGAATACCGGCCACGGTAATCAGGATAATAAGGAAGAGTGTGATGGCGCGTTCGCGCACCGCGAGCGCCGAAAGGTTGAAGCGTAGCTCACTCATGGTCGGTTCCCCGCCGTGTCGGCAGCGCGCGGTTCTGCCATGCGGATCTCTTCGCCTTCATGCAGCAGATGCGCGCCCAACGCCACAATCTGTTCACCGGGCCGTAGGCCGCCAGTGACTCTTGCCGTGTCATCACCCAACCCAAGCACGTTGACAGAGTGCCACGACACCTTGATGGGCTCACCGGAAATACTCCACACGCCCGGCCCTTTCCCCGCATCATAAAGCGCGGCAATAGGCACCTGAAGAACCGGCTCAGATAACTTATCTTCTGCAATATTCAGTGTGACGGTGGAACCGAGCGGCGTGTTCGCCAGCGCGCCTTCAAGGACATAACGCGCTTCAAACGTGCGAGTCTGAGGGTCGGCAGCGTCGGACAGCAGTCGCAGTTTCACGGGAATGGCGGGATTACCAGAACCGTATCGCATCGCCATGGCTTCGCTCCCAACCACGGGGCGTAGCGTCTCAGGCAGATGTACGACGGCCTCCCGTTGTCCCGCACGCGCCAGCCGGATAACAGGCTGCCCGGCACTAACCACCTGCCCCGGTTCCGCCAGCGTGTCGACCACCACGCCATCAGCATCAGCCATCAAAACGGCATACCCCGTCGCATTGCGTGCCACATCGGCCTGAGCCTGCGCGGCGCTCAGTTCCGCTTTCGCCGTCTCGGCCGCCGCCTTGATCTGATCGTACGCTGACGCGGAGATAGCACCTGCGGCAACCAAACCTCGATAACGTGCTTCATCATCGCTAGCCTGTCTGGCACGAGCCCGCGCAGCGGCAACCGTCTGCTGTTGTGCTTGTGCCTGTAAGCTGAGATCGATGGGGTCCAAACGCATCAAAGGCTGACCGCGTTTGACGCTTTCGCCGGTATCAACCAGACGTTCAAGTATTTTGCCTTGTACCCGAAAACCAAGGTCGCTTTGAATGCGGGCGACAACAACACCAGTAAACGAGCGCGACGTTTCGGCGGCACTCACCACGGTAGCCGCTCTCACTAAAGGAGGCTGATTGCGTGGATCGTCAACGTTGGTAGCGTCGCCGCACGCCACCAGGGCGAGAGGCAACAGGCAAACAGCAAGAGTGGCGGATTTGAGCCGAAGCATGGGTTCCCTTCTTAAATGAGCAGGACAGAAACCGCATTCTCCGATTAGTGACCAATATTGTCAATGGTCACATTTTTAATATGCCAGAATCCTTAAGGTGACAGGCTACGCAATATTAACGACGACAGTAACACCGCAGCGGACGCTGCCGTATCCAGGTTATATTGCAGTTGAGCGGGGACGATATAAGGGCGCATGACCAGATAGATCGCATCCGCCGTTTCATCCAGTGGCGTCTTGCGCTCAAACTCCCCGGACTGCCGTCCCTCCAGAAGAATTTGCTGAATAAGCTGGCGTAGTTTTTCTTCATGTGCCGCTGCCGAAGGCCACCGATCGCGGCTGGCTACAGCGGCAATATCGTATAACTTACGATCGTGAAAAAATAAGTCACTGCCCGCTTCTGTCAAGGCTCTGAACAGGCGTCTCAGTTTTTCTGATGCCGTTGGCGCATCAGCAATCGCTGAATTGACAATATCCATAATCATCGCCAGCCGGCTGGCACAGATCACCTCACCTATCGCCTGCTTGGAATCAAAAAATTTGTAGATATATGCCTTAGAAAAACCAATCGCTTTGGCTAAATCGGACACGGTTGTCTTTTCATATCCAAAGTGTCCGAAGTGCGCTTTGGCCGCTTCCACAACCTGATCTCGAACGCTATGGTCCGACGGCCCGCGTGGGGGATGTGTATTCATATGTTTAGTCATTTTTCAAGCTTAGCTCACCGAGCCCTGATTGACAATGAGTGACCAAATGGTAATGTGGTCACCACCTTTTGACTCAAGGAATTCCTATGTTATCCCTCCGTACCCTTTCCTTGGTGGTGACCACGAGCTTAATGGCAGGTTGCGCCGTTGGGCCGGATTATCACCGCCCAGATGCGCCGCTATCGGCGCGTTATCAGACGCAATCCGCCGCAGAACGATCTGTCTCAAAACAGCCTGTCACAAAATCAGGGAACGCAACCCAGGCTGCCAACGTGGCGGTCTGGTGGGAAAGTTTCAATGATCCCTTACTGAGCGAGTTAGTTTCAAGCGCGCTCGCACAGAATCTTGATTTAGCCCAGGCGTCCGCACGGGTGAGTCAGGCACGGGCTGGGCTTGGCGCAGCAACGGCGGCGCTGCTGCCATCGGGCAACATCAGCGGACAAAGTGCCCGCGCCTATCAGTCGGTTGAAACATCACAGGGCCAGTTGCTTAACACGGTTCCTGGCTATAGTCGCTACGGCAATGCCTATGAAGCCGACCTTAACGCCAGTTGGGAGCTTGATGTATTCGGTGGCCTGAGACGCGGCCGTCAGGCGGCATTGGCTGATTATCAGGCTTCCGAGGCAGGCGTCGCGGCCACACGTCTGGCTGTTGCCGCTCAGACTGCCGACATCTATATCACCCTGCGCGGATTACAAACGCGTCTGGCGATCGCCACTAAACAGGTCAACACGCAGCAACAACTGCTGGATAAAGTACAGCTACTGCACAGCAAAGGACTCGCCGCAGAATATCAAATCCGCCAGACCGAAGGCACGCTTTCACAGGTTCAGGCCAATGTGCCAGTTCTCGAGACTGGGATAGATGCCGCGATGAACGCATTGGACGTGATGCTCGGCACGCCTCCCGGCACCCATCGAGCCCAGCTATCTACCTCGCAGGCCATTCCACAGCCTCCGGCGCTCATATCGACAGGAACACCCGCCGATCTGCTGCGCCGCAGACCCGATATTATCGTGGCCGAACGCCATCTCGCGGCCTCCAACGCACGTATCGGGGTAGCCATCAGCGAGTACTATCCTAAATTCTCGCTCAGCGCCTTACTCGGCAGCGCAACGTCGGTGTCGAGCGGCAATCTGTTCTCCAACGGTGCCAGCCAATCAGCGGGCGTATTGGGACTACGCTGGCGACTCTTCGATTTCGGCCGCATTAACGCCCAGATCGATCAGGCTAAGGGACAGGAAGCCGAAGCGCTGGCGGCTTACCGCCTCTCAGTACTCCGTGCGACCGAAGATGTTGAGAACGCCTTCTCGGCCTTGGTTAATCGCGAAACGCAGGCCACAACGTTAGCCGCTGGTGAGACATCGTTAGCCAGCGCGCGACAGTCGTCTTTCATCGCCTACCAGAAAGGGACAAGCAGCCTGATTGACGTCCTTCACGCCGATGAAACCCTGCTACAAACCTCCGATGCCCGGGCTCAGGCTCAAACCGAATCGGCGCGCGCAGCCGTCGCCACATTCAAGGCTCTCGGCGGCGGTTGGCAGCCTCCAGAAGCCATAGCGAAAGCGTCATAAGGCATGGGAGCGGGCAACCGAGATCGTGAAAGCGTTGAAATACGTGATTCCGCGTAAGCTGTATCCCGTTCCAGCTCAGGCAAAAGTCGGTCATCGCGTTGTCGCGCGCGAAGACATTCCCCGCGAGGCATTTATGGCCATTCTGGCGATTGATGCCTAGTGATTATTGATGTCTAGTGATTAACGGAAAAGCACAACGAGCGGGCGGATAGAACGACGCGCTATCCGCCCCTTCGTTTCCCTACTGGCTTTTCCTTGCCTGTCGATGACGGACAGTATCTTTTATCCTGCCGATAATTTATCCTCTCCCGCCCTTTCGTCATCGACCGATAATTAAGAAAAAATCAGAGCCTGCACTTATGATCTCATCACCCGACGCAACGCCGACGCCAGTGACATCGGCTACGTCAACGCTTGCTGTATTACGCTCGCCCTCGCTGCTGATGCGCGAAGTTTTGGCGGGCACCATCACCGCGCTGGCGCTTATCCCAGAAGTGATTTCCTTTTCCATCATCGCGGGGGTTGATCCCAAAGTCAGCCTGTTCGCCTCCATCGTGTTGTGTTTTACCATGTCCTTTCTCGGCGGCAGACCGGCGATGGTGACCGCCGCAGCGGGTGCCGTGGCGCTGGTGATCGGCCCGCTGGTACATGCGCACGGCGTAGCCTATATTCTGCCAGCGGTAATCATGGCGGGGATCATCCAGATTCTGTTTGGGCTGGCTGGCTTGGCGAGGATGATGCGCTACATCCCCCGCTCGGTGATGATCGGTTTCGTGAACGCGCTGGGCATCCTGATTTTTGCCGCGCAGGTGCCGCATATTTACGGGCAATCTTCGCTCGTCTGGCTGCTGTTTGCGTTGACGCTCGCGATTGTTCTGCTGCTGCCTTATGTGGTGAAAAGCATTCCCGCGCCGCTGGTTGCCATTGTGACAGTGACCGCGATTGCCATGTTTACCGGCATCACTGTGCCTAACGTCGGTGATGCGGGTCCCATGCAACCCGGATTACCGAGTTTCACCCAGTGGCTGGTGCCGTTCAATCTTGCAACGCTACACATCATCTGGCCAACCGCGCTGAGTATCGCCTTTGTTGGGCTGATGGAATCGCTGTTAACCGCCAAACTGGTCGACGACATCACGGATACCCCGTCCAGCAAGCGCCGGGAATGCTGGGGGCTGGGCATTTCCAATATCTTCGCTGGATTTTATGGCGGCATTGCCGGATGTGCGATG
Organism: Pectobacterium odoriferum; assembly: GCF_009931295.1. Classification (NCBI taxonomy): domain Bacteria; kingdom Pseudomonadati; phylum Pseudomonadota; class Gammaproteobacteria; order Enterobacterales; family Pectobacteriaceae; genus Pectobacterium; species Pectobacterium odoriferum. The sequence continues at coordinate 3,169,594 of NZ_CP034938.1, forward strand.
ATCGGGCAGACCGTGGTCAACGTGGAGTTGGGTAAAGCGCGCACACGCATTTCCACCCTCGCCGCCGCGCTGGTGCTGTTGCTGCTGGTGACTGGGCTGAGCGAAATCATGGCGAAAATTCCGATGGTGGTGCTGGCAGGCATTATGATGATCGTCGCACTGAAAACGATGAACTGGCATAGCCTGCACCCAACCACGCTGAAGCGTATGCCGCTATCGGAAACGCTGGTGGTTATCGTGACGGTTGTCGCGACCGTCTCGACGGGGAATCTGGCTATCGGCGTGGCGGGCGGCGTGATCTTTGCCATCTTGCTGTTTGCGCGCCGCGTGGCGCACGTCATTCACGCGGAGCGTCAGGTGAGCGAAGACGGACAGTCGGTGCACTACATGGTACGCGGCCCCCTATTCTTCGGCAGCAGCAACGATCTCTTCGAGCACTTTCTTTATGCGCAAGACCCGCAAAACGTCACCATCGATCTGACGCACGCCCAAATCTGGGATGCCTCCAGCGTGGCGGCGCTCGACGCGATCGAAACCCGCTATCATCGCTACGAGGCGAAGGTCACTATCATCGGGCTGGATACCCACAGCACCAAAATTCACCAGCGACTGTCAGGGCATCTCTGATCGGGCGCAGGCGACGCGGTGTTCCGCATTGATCCAATATTCTTGCGTTGGATGTATGCGGCATCGCGCCGACGTGCCGGGTGTCGGTTCGTCAAACTGACACCCGCTCTCTTGCCCTTGCTGCGCGTCCACCTGAACAGCCCGCTTTAACCGTGGATGCGCGGGCGGAATCGAGGCCAACAGGAAACGGGTATACGGATGACGCGCCTGTGAAAACAGCGTCGCCGCAGGCGCTTCTTCGACAATGCGCCCGCGATACATCACGCCAATACGGTCGGCAATATGGTGTACCACGCTCAGATCGTGCGCGATAAACAAATACGCCAGCCCCTGCTCCCGCTGTAACGCCAAAAGCAGATTCAGAATTTGCGACTGGATAGAGACATCCAGCGCCGAAACCGGCTCATCGCACACGATCAATTTCGGTTCCAGCACCAGTGCGCGGGCAATCCCGATACGCTGACGCTGCCCGCCGGAAAACTCGTGTGGAAAGCGTCCGGCATCCGCAGCGGTAAACCCGACTCGCGTCAGCATCTTGATCACCTGCGCCTTGCGCCATTCGCTATCGCGTATGCCGTGGATAATCAGCGGTTCTTCTATGCTGTACCCGACGCTACGCTTGGGATCGAGCGAGGAAAGCGGGTCCTGAAAGATCATCTGCATGTCGCGCCGCAGTAGTCGCAACTGCTCTGCGTTCTGCTGCCGGAGATCGTGGCCGGCAAAGTGCAGTTCCCCGGCATTCGCGGGCGTCAGGCCTAAAATACTGCGTCCCGTGGTGCTTTTTCCACTGCCTGATTCCCCAACCAGCGCATAAGTCTCACCGGGGAAAATATGGAAACTGACATCATCGAGCGCTACCCGCGTTTTTTTACGCCATCCCTGCCCGACCCGAAAGGTTTTACGCAGGTTTTTCACTCGTAATAACGGTTCGCTCATACGGCACTCCCGAGGCTATCTGCCTTCCAGCAACGTACGCGATGGCCCGACCCGTCAGCCACGGAAAGCTCGGGGGGAGACTGGTGACAGCGTTCATCCGCCAGCGGGCAGCGCGGAGCAAAACCACAGCCGATAGGCGGATGAGACAACGGTGGGACACTGCCGGTTATCTCCGGCAGCTCGCTTTTACGCGGCGCATCAAGGTTAGGTACCGCCCGCAGCAGCGCCTGCGTGTAAGGATGGCGCGCGTTATCAAACAGCGTGAACACATCCGCCTGCTCCACCACTTCCCCCAGATACATCACGATCACGCGCTGACACATCTGCGCCACCACCGACAGATCGTGCGTAATCAGCACGATACCCATGTCGGTTTCGGTTTTTAACTTATCCAACAGCGAAAGAATCTGTGCCTGAATGGTGACATCGAGCGCCGTTGTCGGTTCATCGGCAATCAGCAATCCCGGTCCGCAGGCAATGGCGATAGCAATCATCACTCGCTGGCGCATCCCGCCAGATAGCCGATGCGGATAGCTCACGGAACAGGCGGCCGGATCGGGCATCCCCACCTGGGTTAGCAGTTCATGTACCCGTGCTTTTCGCGCCTGACGCGAGAGCGTGGTGTGCTGCCGCAGGCTTTCATCGATCTGTTCACCCACGGTATAGACGGGATTAAGGCTGGAGAGCGGGTCCTGAAAAATCATGGCCAACGCATTGCCCCGCAGGCGTCGTCGCGCCTCATCCGACAGCGACAGCAGCGGCTGACCGTTCAGGCAGGCCTCACCGCCGACCCGGCTAGCGCGCGCAGGCAACAAGCCCATCAGCGCATCGGCGGTGACGCTTTTGCCACAGCCAGATTCACCGATGATGCCCAGCGTCTCACGCGGGTTCACCTCAAAAGAGACCCCACGGACAGGGTGCAAGAGGCCAGACGGCGCGGCAAACGTGACTCTCAGGTCTTTGACAGACAGTAGCGGCGTTTCACTCATCATATTCACTTTGGTGTCGTAACCGCTTTCAGCAGACGGGAAACCCGACGTGAGAGCGGCTTAAGCGTAGGATCGGAGATATCGCGCAGGCCGTCTCCAATCATATTCAGAGACAGGATCAAGAGCACAATGGCCATACCGGGGAAAAAGGTCATCCACCAGGAGGTAAAAATCACTTTTTTCCCCTCCAGCAATAAATTACCAAGGCTGGGCGTCGGCGCAGGGATCCCCGAACCTAAAAAGCTCAGCGCCGCCTCGGTGAGAATCGCGACCGAGAAGATCCACGACACTTGAACGATCAGCGGCGATACCACGTTGGGCAAAATGTGCAACCAGATGATCCGGCGACTCTTTGCCCCCTGCGCACGCAGCGCCTCGATGTAATTTTTCTCCTTGATCACCAGCGCCGCCGCCCGCATCACGCGCGCCACCGACGGCACATAGACCAGCGACAGCGCCAGTACGACATTGGCGGGATTCGGACCAAGAATACCGACGATGGAAATGGCCAGCAGCAGAGAAGGAAAGGCAAACAATCCGTCACAAATCCGCATGATGACCATATCCAACGGGCGATACCAAACACATAGCAGGCCGATTAGCGTGCCAATCGCGCCTGAAATCAGCGCGACCGCGCCCCCAACGGACAACGAGATCTGGACCGCAATCGCAACCCGCACAAACACATCGCGGCCAAAATTATCGGTGCCAAACCAGTGTTGCCACGTCGGTGCGGACAACCGTTCCAGAGGATTTAAGGCATAGGGATCGTAAGGGCTGAGAAACGCGCCCCCCACCGCGACAACAAGAATAAGCAGCAGGATCGCGATGCCCGTTGTCAGGAGTTGATTGGCAAACAGCGCTTTCATGTCACTCCTTCTCCCCAGACAGGGAGAGACGCGGGTCAACGGCGTGCCCCAGAATATCCACCGCCAAATTAATCAGCACATAGCTGACGGTAATCAGCAGCACTGCCCCCTGAATCACCGAGAAATCGCGGCGTTCGATGGAATCCACCACCAGCGAGCCGACGCCGGGAATGCCGAACACGCTTTCAATCACAATCGTTCCCGTCACGAGCGAACCGAAAGATTCACCGCAGATGGTGAGAATAGGCAGGAGCGCATTTTTCAGGCCGTGACGCAGCAGAACCCGGTATTCCGCTACGCCTTTGGCACGCGCCGTTTTAATGTAGTTTTCGCTCAACACATCGAGCATGACCGCGCGCGTCATGCGGGCAATCAGCGCCGCGATGCGCAGCCCCAATGCCAGCGCCGGAAGCGTCATATACCACAGATTGACCAGCACATCGCCGCGCGTCGAGCTGTATCCCACAACCGGAAACCAGCGCAACTGCACGGCAAAAAAGAAAATCAGAAACAGCCCGAGTAAAAAGCCGGGAATCGACATCCCCACCGCCGCCAGCCCCATAATCAGGCGATCCAGAAACCGTCCCTGTTGCGATGCGCTAAGCACGCCAGCCGCCAGCCCAAGCAGCAGCGCCAACCCTTGCGCATAGAGCGCCAGTGCCAGCGTAGGTTGCAGGTGCTGCAAGAAAAGCGACATGACGCTGGCATTCATGAAGAGCGAATGGCCGAGATCGCCACGCAGCACTGCGCCAAACCACACGACAAACTGTGTCAGCAGGGGCTTATCCAGCCCCATTTGTTGACGCAGCGCGGCGACATCCCCCGGACTGGCATCATTGCCCAGAATCACCAACACCGGATCGCCCGGTGCCAGATGTACCAGACAAAACACCACGATGGAAACCACCAGCAGCACGGGTATCAGCGCCAGCAGCCGATGGAAAATAAACCATCCCATTCGCTTCTCCGCTTACGGTTTTGTGATGCTGACGTTCCACAGGACGGGGCCGATTAAATCCCGATAGCCGTGAACATGGTGCTTGATCGCGACCGCATCAGGCGTGGTGCGCCCCAGCACAATCACCGGCAGATAGGTCCAGGTTTGCACGTGGAGTTTATCCACCAGTCCTCTTGCCGCCTGTAGCGACGGAGCCTGCTTGATATCATCCAGCAGCGCATCAATTTCCGGGCTGTTACTCAGGCCGGGGAATTTGGCGCGGGAATCCAGGAAAGGATACTGATGCAGCACCTGACGCATCGAGAATTCCAGCGCACACAGGTCGAAGTTTTTAGGATCCTGACGCCGCTGTAACACCGTGGCCCAGTCATAGACATCAAGACGAGATTTCACGCCAATCTGTTTGAGCACCTGCTGTGCGACAATCGCCAAATTGTACAATTCGGCGTATTCCTTGGTGGCGATGATCACCACTTCTTCACCGTTATAGCCGGACTCTTTTACCAGCTTTCTGGCCTCGTCCAGCTTGTGCTGATTCCAGTAAGGCTTACCAGCTTCACTGTGCCAGTCCACCTGCTCAGGAAAACCTAACGATGAATCTTCCCTGAAAAAGCGTGGATCGCTGTAGCCCGCCAGCAGCACCTGATGGACATCGAGCGCCAGATTGAATGCCTGACGCAGTTTCACATCGGCAAACGGTCCGCGATTCTTGTTGAACAGGTAGGTGATCAGCGATCCTCCCGCTTCGGGACGATACAGCTTCACATCGCGGGCGCTATTCAGCGCGTCAATGTTGTCTTTTGGTAAATCGAAAACGACGTCATATTCACCGGTCAATGCGCCTGCCAACCGGGTAGATTCATCCGTGATGTAGCGGAACCAGATATCTTTCACCTCGGCCTTTTTCTGGCCCGACAGACCATTCGCAGGTTCGCTACGCGAGACATAACCGTCATAGCGCGTCAGATGCAGATAATCCCCCTGTTTGAATTCCGCTAGTTTGTAAGGACCGGTGCCAATCAGTTCACTCACCGGTTTTTTGCTGGTATTGGCTTCGTCGATCAGGCGCTTAGGCATAATCGAAGGCAGGTTCTTCAAATCGGCCAGCACATTCAGGGTAATCAGAGACGGCGTCTGTACCGTCAGCTGTACGGTGCGATCGTCAATCCGGCTAAACTGCGCTCCCGGCAGATTGGCTTTCCCCTGCGTAGAGACGGTCAGCCAGCGGTTCATCGATGCCACCACATCGTCTGCCGTCAGCGGCTGACCATCATGAAAGCGGATACCGTCGCGCAGCACAAAGGTATAGACCTTGCGGTCATCACTCAGCGAATAGCGTTCAACCAGTTCCGGCACCGGTTCAAACCGATCGTTAATCGTAAAAAGTTGTTCAAAAATGTGGCGTACCACATCCGTGGTCGCACTGTTGGTTGTCAGGTAAGGATCGAGCGTACCCGGTCGTTTGCCATAAGCGATATTCAGCGTTGCATCGCGATTGACGGTTTCCGCCAGCGCGATTCCCCAGGGTAAACTGGCCGCGAGCAAGAGTGCAGCGGCAGGAAAGTTAAACCATTTCATTGATGGGAAACTCCACTATTTTTATGATATTCAGCCTGTGCAGACGCCGCATCAGGCGGCGTCGGTAACCGAGCGACGGCCAGCAAACTCGTCTTTGGCATCCTGTAACGCGCGGGGATCCGTCAACAGTCGCAGACCGGTTCGAGCCAGAACCTGCGCGCCCGTCAGCAGCGCGGCATAACCGAGCGGGGAATTTGCCGCTTCACGGAATGGCACGGTGTGGCCGATCAGATCGTCAGGACCGATTTTAATCGTGGGGTGTGCCGTCGGCACCGCATGGCTGATATCTCCGGCATCCGTCGAACCGATGCCCTCCTTCGCTTTTTGATCGACCACCTCCCCTGCGGCAGTGAATTCTTCCAGCAGGATGGCATTCAGCGAGTGGTTGATCAGGAAATCACGCGGGCCAACCTGATGTTCAATTTTCACCGTGGTGCCCGTTGCCAGCGCGACGCCATCCGCAATCGCGCGAATACGCGGTTCTAACGCCACCACGTCTTCGCGCGTTTTGGCACGAATGTAATAGTGGGCGGAGGCGTATTCTGGAATCACATTCGGCGCCTGCCCGCCGTTGGTAATAATGCCGTGAACCCGAACGCCGTCCGGCAGTTGCTGGCGCAGCACGCTGATTCCGTTGTAAAGCAGCACCAGCGCATCCAGCGCGTTCACGCCTTTATGCGGCGAGCTTCCTGCATGGGAGGGTTTACCGTAAAAATGAAAATAGAGGTGATTGTTTGCCAGCGACGGCCCAGTGAGCCGCGTTTTTCCTGCCGGATGAACCATCAGGGCGACATCGACCCGATCAAGGAAGCCATGTTCAACAAAACGCGCCTTCACGTTGCCATTAATTCCGCCTTTCCCGCGCAGGCCGCCTTCTTCGGCTGGCGTACCCAACACCACCACCTTGCCGCCGGTCTGATCGATAACCTCTGCCAGTGCAATCGCAGCCGCCAGACTGGTTACTCCGATGATGTTATGACCGCAGGCATGGCCGATATCGATTAACGCATCGTATTCAGCGAGGTAAGCAATGGTCGGCCCCGGTTTGCCGCTGTCTTTTTCCGCATAAAAGGCCGTTTCATGTCCGGCAACGTTCAGCGTTACCGTGAAGTGATGCTTCCTTAATAAATCCGTTAATAGCCCGCTGGCGTAATATTCATTATTACCCGTTTCGGGATGCGCATGAATATCCTGGGAAATCGCAATATATTCTTCGCGATGCTGTTCAATACTGCTACTGATACGCTGCTGTAATGCGAGAGTTCCCATCTTGCTCACCTTTTTATGTGCTATGAATATATCGCGCGATAAAATAAATATGTCTACCTCACCGCCGCTTACGGAATACATCGCATCGTGTTGCCCTTCATCCCTAAAAAACCCGACAACATCAGTGAATCCCTTTATTTAGCGATAAAAATACCCACCCGCCGACAACGGCAGGGAATAACAATCAATACTGTGTTTTTTACGATGACTACTCGCCACGCTGGACGATGCTCAAACGACGTTAAAAATAATAAGGGTGCTTCTAATTACTTATTTCACCATCACTATAACGGCAACCTGTCATTTCTTTTATAGAGATTCAGGATAAGGATATCTGATAAACGGTATTGCACGCGTTATTGGTCTTGCAGCGAAAAATGAATAATGCCTATACAGCGGGCAGGAATAACAATCGCTATACCCTAAATAATTCGAGTTGCGTGACAAAACGTGAGCGTTTTGAACAACGCTCTGCGTTGGTCCTTTAGGACAAGGCCGCATGGCCTTGTAACGCGGCAACCGCGCGAATCCCCAAGAGCTTACACCAGTAAGTGACTGGGGTGAGCAAGGACAAATTGGCTTAGCCGATTTGAACGCCGCTTGCGGCGGCCCTTCAGGGCGAGGCTCAGCAATGAGCCGAGTATTGCCAACGCACAAGCAGCTTGAAGTATGACGGGTATATATATTTTCTGTGGATATGCATGAAAGGAATCATGCTAAAGCGTGGCGGGCAGATGTTTTATGTTATTTGGTCACTTAATGGAGAAAAGTATGTCCACAGCCCTTACCCCACAAGAAAGCGCCCTGTTACCCAAAATCGAGCGGTGGATTGCCGCACAGCGTGACTCGCTGATTGATGAGCTGGCGACGTGGATTGCCATTCCCAGCGTGAGCCGCGCCGATCTCGCTCAGCCGGGCGCGCCATTTGGCCCCGAGTGCGCCCGCGTATTGAATACCGCGTTGACGTTAGCGGAACAGGCCGGGTTCCGTACCGAGCGCCATGCGGGCTACGCGGGTTCGGTGGTTTACGGCGAGCACAGCGAGGATATCGGCCTGATTAGCCACCTTGATGTTGTGCCCGCGGGTGAACACTGGACGTACCCGCCGTTTGCGCTGACGCGTCACGGTGATTTTCTGATCGGACGCGGCGTAGCTGACAACAAAGGCCCCGCGATCCTCGATCTCTATTTGCTCAAGTTGATCCGCGCGCTGGATATTCCCCTACACCACAATCTGCGCATCGTTTATGGGTTGGCGGAAGAGACCGACATGGCCGATCTCGCCTGGTTTGCCCAACACGGGCCAGTACCGCGTATTTCGCTGGTCACCGACGGGAAGTTCCCAGTGAACTATGCGCAGAAAGGGCAAATCGCGTTCCGCCTGCACATTGCCGACGCGGGCGTGCTGGCGAACCTGACCGCTGGCAATGCGGCCAACAGCATTCCGGCTACTGCGCACATCACGCTCGCCGATGCCCCCCGCGATCTCAGCGTCGATAGGCTGCGCGGTCTGGGGGCCGGACGCATCACGCTAATCCCCACTGAACAGGGGATCACGCTACAGGCACAGGGTATTGCCGGCCATGCGGCCTTCCCTGACGGCACGCTCAGCGCCGCCGTAGTGCTGCTGGATGCCCTACGCGAGCTGGAGCTGCTGCCAGAACCGGAACGCACGCTAGCCGCGCAGTTACAGCAGATTTTCGCTTCTCCCTATGGCGAGCCTATTGGGCTGGCGCAGGAGGATGCGCCGTCGGGCAGGCTGACGCTGAACGCAGGTCTCTGGCAGTCGACCACTCCCGGTTCACTGACTCTCCTTGCCGACATTCGCTATCCGGTGACGCGGGAAGGAAACGCGATCATCGCGGCATTACGCGACCAACTTGCCACAGTGGCAACCAACATCTCGCTGGTGGACGGCTGGCGTGACGTGCCACCGTTTTATCTGCCGGAAGAGAACAGCTCGCGGCAGGTCTTGCAGCAGAGCTGGCACGATGTGACAGGTCGTGCGGACCCTGCCTATTCAATGGGAGGCGTAACGCATTCCAAAGTGCTGCCGCGTGCGATTACGTTCGGCCCCGGCTACCTGCGTACCGAGGCCAATAGCCCAGACTTCCTACCCACAGGCCACGGCTTACCGCACGGCGCAGACGAAGTGATCCATCTGCCCTCGCTGCTGGCGGCACTGCCAGTCTATGTGATTGCGCTGATACGGCTGGATGCGGCGCTGCATACGCAGAATCAGGAGAATCCTTCCCATGACCGTTGACGCCCACGCCACCACGTTTGTCTTGATACACGGTGCCTGGCACGGCGGCTGGTGCTGGTCGCGTGTGACCGAGCGGCTTACCACCGCAGGCTTTGCCTCTTCGGCATTGACGCTCACCGGGCTGGCAGAACGCCGTGACGAGCTATCGCGCGGCATTAACCTGTCCACCCACATTCACGATATTACCGACACGATCCGCCAACAGGGTTGGCGCGATGTGACGCTGGTCGGCCACAGCTACGGCGGCTTTCCCGCTACGGCCGCCGCGTATCAACTGCCTGACGTCGTCAGCCACCTGATTCTGCTGGATGCGTTTTTACCCGCACCGAGCGAAAAGTTGCTGGATCACGCGCCTGCTCTCATCGCCGCCTACCAGACACAGGCGGCGCGCGACCCCACGTGGCACATTCCTCCGCTTCCGTCGCTGCTGTTTGGCGTGAACGAAGACGATCGCGAGTGGGTCGATTCCCGCCTGACACCGCAGCCGGTAAATACCTACTTTGAATCCGTCGCACTGGCACCCGCACCACCGACGCTGAAGAAGACCTACATTCGCTGCACGCGCGCGGCGGGCAACTATCTCACCACCTCAGTACAACGCGCTCAGACCGATCCAACCTGGCGATTTCTGACGCTCGACAGCGACCACGATGCGATGATTGACGCACCGGATGCGCTAACCACGCTGCTGACGTCAACGTTGACAACCCGCACGCCTCTGTGATTAGACTCAATGCTAAGCAGGCTAACTTAAGGAAAGGATTGATGAAAATTACTGACGTGCGCGTGATTCTCGCGAACCGCTATATGTTTGTTGAGGTCACCACTGACGAGGGACTGACGGGTATTGGCGAATCCGGTGCCTGGGGCTTTCTCGATGCCTCCAAAGGGGCCGTTGAGGCACTGCGCACGTACCTGATCGGGCAAGATCCGCTGCGCATTGAGCATCACTGGCAGTATATGTATCGCTGCTGGCATTTCCGTGGTGCGGCCATCATGGGTGCCATCAGCGCCATTGATATTGCCCTGTGGGATATCGCGGGCAAGTATTACGACACGCCGGTTTATAACCTGCTGGGCGGCCGCTGCCGCGATAAGGCGCGCGTTTATGCCCACGCGGGAGGACGAACCACGGAAGAGACCATCGCCAATCTGAAAAAAGCCAAAGCCGACGGCTTTACCGCAATTGGTCATCTCACACCGTTTCTGGATGAGTCACGCGATACGCCCTATTTCACCACCCACGCCAAAGAGATCGGTGAAGCCATCGAACGCATCGGCCTCTATCGGGAAGCGGTCGGTAACGATGTCGACCTGTGTATTGAAGTCCATCGCCGCCTGAAGCCCGCCGATGCCGTGGTGTTCGCCCGCGGCATTGAACCGTTTTATCCCTATTTTATTGAAGACCCTATCGGTGCAGACAACTTCGATTCGATGGCGGAAGTAGCCGACAAAATCAATATTCCTATCGCCACCGGTGAACGCCTGAATAACCCGCAGGAGTTCGCGATGCTGATTCGCCGCAACGCGGTCGCCTATGTGCGTCCTGACGTTTGCATGTGCGGCGGGATTACCGGTGCGAAGAAAGTGGCCGCATTGGCAGAGGCCAATGATCTGATGGTGGTGCCGCATAACCCGCTTAGTCCGGTATCTACCGCCGCCTGTTTACAGATCGCCGTCAGCATCCCGAACTTTGCTCTGCTGGAGTATCCGGGAGATGACCAACCGGCGCTGTCGGAAAAATTTGGTGCGACGGGCGTCGAGAACGGCGTGCGGAAAAAAGACGTGGTGAAGAACACCTTCAAATGCGTGGATGGCTTTATGGAAATACCGACGCAGTCCGGCATCGGTATTGAACTGGCGGACGATCTGGAGAACCGCTTCCCCTATCGCCGTCGTGGCCTGAAAACCCGACTGCACGTCGACGGTTCCGTCGTCGATCAATAGCGGCGTCTCGACAGGTCGTGGCGACCACGCATCGCGCCACGACCTGTCGCGTTTCACCTACGCCGTAGGATTAACCGCTTTCCGCCCTTCCCACTGCATCAACAGGCTCAGCGCGGCAGGCAGTGCCAGCAGCGTCAGCAGCGTCGCCACCATCAATCCGCCGATAATTGCGTACGCCATCGGCCCCCAAAACACCTGATGCGCAATCGGGATCATGCCGAGGATCGCCGCCAGCGCGGTTAATACTATCGGGCGTGAACGATGGTGGGCGGCATTCACAATCGCCTCTGTCGCAGGCTGTCCGTTTTTCACATTCAGATCGACCTCGCCAATCAGAATAACGGCATTACGAATAATCATTCCCGCCAGTGCAATCGCCCCCAGCAGCGCCACAAACCCCATCGGCGTGCCGGTCGGCAGCATGGCGGCGACAATACCGATCAGGCCGAACGGCGCAGTCAGGAAGGCCAGTACCATACGGGAAATACGCTGCAGCTGAATCATCAATAGCACCAGCATGACCAACAGCGTTACCGGCAACACTGCATACACGGAGCCATTACCTTTATCAGACTCCGCCGCCACGCCGCCTTCCGTGATGTGATACCCCGCAGGCAACGCGGCGCGATAGCGTTCAATTTCAGGTGCCAGTTTTTCAGACAGAGCAGGTGCCCGCACGCCAGGTGCGACATCCATTTGCACCGTAATGAACGGTTCACGCTGACGTCGCCAGATAATGGGATCGTCGACGCCGTACGCCACGGTAGCAATCTGTCCCAGCGGGACGGAACGCCCATCTGCAATCGGGATTTGCAGATTCGCGATCGTAGCAACATCCCGTCGCTCCTGCGGCGTACCGCGAACGACCACATCCACCAGTCGATTGTCATCACGTACCGAGGTCAACGTTGAACCGGAGAATATCGCCGCCAGCATGCTAGCCACATCCTGCGAACTGATGCCAACTGCACGCGCTTCGGTCTGATTCAGCACCACGTTCACCGAACGTTCCGGCTCTCCCGCCGTCAGGTTGACCTCGCGCACATCGGCCTGATTGCCCACCAGACTGGCAAGCCCTTGGGCAATATCTCGGACGCGATGAATATCCGGCCCCGCAACCCGATATTTAAGCGGCCAGCCGACCGGCGGCCCCAATTCCAATGCGGACACGCGCGCCACAATGTTGCTGAAATCGCGCTCAAGCACCTGATTCAATTTTGCCGCCAGCGCATCCCGCGCCTCCAGACTTTTTGCCACCACCACCAGTTGCGCGATATTTTCGTGACTCAGCAACACATCCATCGGGAGATAAAAGCGCACCGCCCCCGAGCCGACATAGGTGGAGAAATGGTCAACGTCCGGATCATCTTTCAGAATGGCTTCCAGCCGTTTTGCCTGCGTTTCCGTCACCGTCTGTGAGGCGTTCGCGGGCAGCGTCAGGCTGACCAGCAGTTCCGGCCTATCCGATGCGGGAAAAAACTCGCCCTCCAGTCGGGTGGCACCAAACAGGGCGACAACCAGCAAGAGCACCGCGATGAGTAACGTCATTCCCCGCTTTGCCAACGCCCGTTGCAACCACTGGCGATAAAGGCGGCCCACTCGTCCCGGTTCGTTATGCTGGTGACGAAACGTTTTTGGCAACAGCCAGACACCGAGCAGCGGGGAAAAGAGAATCGCCACGATCCAGGAACTAAGCAACGCGATCAGCACCACGACAAAGAGTGAAAAACAGTATTCGCCCGCGCTTGATGAGGCAAACCCGACGGGAATAAACCCGGCAATCATCACCAGCGTCCCCGTCAGCATGGGGAAGGCCGTGCTTTCATACGCCCAGGCAGCCGCCCGTTTGCGATCCCAGCCCTCTTCCAGCCGCGACACCATCGCTTCAACCGTAATCATGGCGTCATCCACCAGCAGCCCCAGCGAAATAATCAGCGCCCCGAGCGAGATGCGCTGTAAGCCAATACCGGTTATCTCCATGCCAATAAAGGTCATCGCCAATACAATCGGGATGGACGCGGCAACGACCAATCCAGCGCGGCTGCCAAGAGAGACGAACGAGACCGCCAACACAATGGCAACGGCTTCCAGCAACACTTTGATAAAACCGCCGACCGCCCCTTTCACCACTTCCGATTGATCGGCCACGCGCGTCATGTCAATCCCATGCGGCAACTGCGTCGCAATCACGTTCATTTTATCGCGAATGGCCTGACCGAAATTGAGCATGTTGCCGGTGGGTGCCATGGAGATTGCCAGCCCAATCGCTTTCTCGCCATTCACGCGAAACGTCGGCGACGGCGGTTCCGCCGTTTCACGGCTAATGGTGGCGATATCGGTCAGAGGAACAAATTTCCCACCGATGCGTAAGGTAATCTGCCGCAGGCTCTGCTCGGAGGTAAACGCCCCGCTGACGCGTACAGCGATCTTCTCATCATCGGTGCGAATAATGCCGGCGGGCGTGACCGCATTCTGCGCCTTGAGTGAATCAATCACCTGTTGCGGATCTAACCCCAGCCCGGCCAGCCGTCGGGGCGAGAACGTCACCACAATCTGTTCTTCCTCCACGCCGAGCATGTCGACCTTACCGACATCCGGCACGCTCAGTAACGCAGAGCGAATATCGTCAACCTTGTCGCGCAGTTCCCGTGGTGAAAATCCCTCTGCGGTGAAGCCGTAGATCGTGCCAAACGTATCATCAAACTCGTCATTCACGGCCGGTGGGCTGACGCCATCAGGCAACGAACTGGCGATATCGGTCATTTTCTTACGCACCGTATACCAGATATTCGGCACGGCGGAAGGCGGCGTATCGTCGCGCAGGTTAACGAAAACCACCGATTCCCCGGCGCGGGTATAGCTCTCGACATAATCGAGATACGGCGTTTCCTGTAATTTTTTCTCCAGCTTATCGGTGACGAAATTCACGGTATCGTTCACCGTGGCTCCCGGCCAGGCCGCAGACACCACGGCAGATTTGATGGTAAACGCAGGATCCTCATTGCGGGGCAAACGCTGGTAGCTCATCACGCCTGCGGCCACGATCACCAGCATCATAAACGCGACAAACTGCTGGTGCGCCAACGCCCAGGCGGAGAGATTAAAACGCGTGGCGGTAGACGGTTGAGATTCACGAGACATCAGTGGCGCTCCTCATCACTTAGCCGAATTTTCTCGTCCGGCCGTAATTTACTGACGCCAGCAGTGACAACACGGTCGCCTTGTTTCAGCCCCTCGGCGACGAAAATCGCCGTATCGCTATAGCGTGCGACGCTAACCGGCTGTAAACGCAACGTCTGGGTCTCCGCATTCACGACATAGACCGCAGGTTTGTCCCCCTGACGCGTGAGCGCAGACGCGGGGAGTTCAATGACAGCGGTGTCGGACTGCTGTATCGCACCATTCACGCTGGCCCCCAGCACCATCGCCGCCGGTGGCGAGGTTAAGGTGACTCTCACTCGGAAGGTTCGCGTAACGGGATCGGCCTGCGGACTGATATCGCGTACGCGCCCCTCTGCCTGAACGCTCGGTTCAGACAGCAGTGACACGCGGATAACGCGCGAGGGCAGCGACGGATTAACCAAACGCTCCGGCACATCAAACACCGCATCACGCCCGTCAAGCGAAGCCAGCCGGACCACCTCCTGCCCGGCACTGACCACCTGACCGGGGTTCACGCTGACCGTCGTGATCACACCATCCTGTGCCGCCGTGAGCTGCGTATAGCTAAGGCGCTCCTGCGCGCCTTTGACGGTAGCCTGTGCACTTTCACGGCGGGAAACGGCGGCATCCCAGTTTGCCTGTGCTTCATCAAGCTGTACCCGCGCAATTGCCCCACCCGGTGCCAACGCCTTCATACGGGAGAAATTGCTTTTCGCCAGCCGTTCTGCCGAGGCTGCACTGGCTAAATCCGCCTGTGCGCTGCGCAACTGGTTTTCGCTGTCGCGCGCATCGAGCGTCGCAATCACATCGCCGCGCTTCACGGATGCACCGACATCCATCAAACGATTAAGCACGCGTCCATCCAGACGGAAACCCAGTACCGTTTCTTCGTGCGGACGAATCTCTCCCGTCAACGACACAGGTTCACGATTCATCGCCGGCATGACGAGCTGCGTTTTCACCGGCCTGACGGGCGATGACACAGGCGAATCATCAGCGCTGTCGCAGCCGCTCAGGAACACGGCTGACAGCAGACAGAAGGCAAAACGGCTAACCATCATTACAACCTCTCAACAAATGGCATCAGAACGAATACAGAACGGCCAACGTGGCGCCAGTATCATTGCGTCGCTCCACAACCTGACTGTCCGCCACCTTGTCGGTGAGCCAGGTTGACGTCACTGCCACGTTAGTTGACCACGCGGGGCTAAATTGATGCGTCCAGTTCGCCCCCAGCGCATAGCCATAGACGCCTTTGTCGGCACGATAGGCGGCCAAGCCAGAACGGCGGCTCTGCTGCGGCGTCACGCCGTAATAGGTTTGGTTAAAGCGGGCATCCCCTATCAGCATGTCCGCCGACAGCGCCAGCACGTCATCCTTTTCTGCCGATTGCCACACGGTGCTCTTTGCTCCGACGCGATACTGATTACCGCGCGCACGCTCACTCAGCGCAAATTCGCCACTCGCCTCCAGCGCCAGCCAGGGTGCAAACTGATATCCCGCCGTGACGGTGGTAATCACCGATCCTTTAATTTTCCCCATGCCTTTCAGGTGGTTCGAACCCGCACGCCAACTGCTTTTTTTGTCATCCCTTCCCATGTCATATCCCACCGCGTTATCGAAATAAAAACCGGAAGGAGACTGGTATTGCCAGCCGATGCCGTGCGAAGAATCCGCATAAAGTGCGCCACGCTGCACGGTCAGGGTAGGCATCAAACGGGTCTGACGGTCTTTGCTCCCCGAGTAACGTGGTGCATTCTGTCCAACAGCCCCCACGGTAACGTCCGTATGGTCGCCCCAAAATGACGCAGGTACATCTTCCGCCGCCTCAGCAAATGCCGCGCTGGACAGCGCGACGGTAGACAGACAAGTGGATAAAATCATTTTTGTTATGTTCACACAGCACCTCTTTTTATGCGGTAATCGTGCATCCGCCATCTTTCACCGGATTGTCAGCACACATTTTTCAGTACACTTTTTTAGTACAACAGTTATTGGCTTTTCAGCACCGTGGCGGATTATGCTGATGCATAGTCAAGAAACGCTGTGTGGTTTTTTAAGATTTCATCAAGAGGTTCGCGATGGCGGAAAAACGGGTATTGATTATTGAAGACGACATGGATGCAGCCAGCGTGCTCGAAGCCTATCTCCGGCGCGATGGCTATCAGGTGTCTATTGCGTCTGATGGACAACGAGGCCTGCACATGGCGCTGACCAACAAACCCGATTTGATTCTGCTGGATGTGATGCTGCCGAAGATGAACGGTTCCGAGGTGCTGTCCGCCCTGCGACAGCGCAGCAATATCCCGGTGATTATGGTCTCAGCCATCGGTGACGACCCGGAAAGAATTGGCGCACTGCGTTACGGCGCGGATGATTATGTCGTCAAGCCTTATAACCCGCAGGAGGTGATGGCGCGGGTGCAGGCCGTGTTGCGACGAACCGGTTACGCCATCCGGGAAGACGCTATCCTGACATTCGAAAATCTCTCGGTTGATCCGACCTCCGTGACGGCCAGTATTGCGGTATCGCCATCAGACTCCGTCGTTCTCGATCTGACGCCGACCGAATTCAATATTCTGGTGACGCTGCTCAAAGCGCCGAACCGCGCCTTCACCCGTGGAGAATTGCTCGAAGCCTGTCTGCCGGAAAGCGAGGCGCTGGAACGCGTGGTGGATACCCACGTTCACAACCTGAGAAAAAAACTCAATCAGTACAACATCATCAATGTGCTCGTCACCGTCCGCTCCGTCGGCTATCGATTCCGGTGAGTATGATGAAAAAATCGATTTTTCTGTCAGAAAACATGTCGCTGTGGCGCTGGCTGTGTTTTCGCATTATTTCTCTGCTGCTTGCTGCCGTGATCATCATTGCGGGTCTGATGTGGCTGCGCTTTGCCATCTACAGTATCTATATTGAACAGCACATGCCGGACGCAGTACGCACGGAATTTCAGCAATTCACTGCACAAAAAGATTACGGTAACCCCCGCTACCAAGAGATTGTCAATCAGTTCTATGGCCCAGAAGTCTTCGCCCCTAATATTGCCAGCAGCGACTGGCTGATACTGGCGATCATGGTTCTTATCGCCTTGCCCACCATGGTGGTTGTGATGCTGTGGCGAGCGCGCCCGCTATCACAGCAATTTTCCAATATCGCCAACGCCGCACGCGACGTCGCACAGGGAAAATTCGATACCCGCACGCAGCGCGTCGAGCAGGCACCGATGGAACTCATCACGCTAGCGGACGACTTTAATAACATGACGGCACAGTTGGAACGCTATGAGCGGGAACTGCGCGAATCCAGCGCGGCGTTAGCCCATGAACTGCGTACACCGTTAAATGCGGCGATGGGCCGCGTTCAGGGCATGATGGATGACGTCTTCCCGCAGGATAAATCACAGCTGGCAATGGTCATCAAACAGCTCGAACAGCTCAATCACGTGATTCAGGATCTGCATTTTCTGTCGCTCGCCAGAGCCGGACAACTGCCACTGGTGCACACGCCTTTCTACTTCGACGAGCTCGTGACGGAGCGGCTGACGTGGTATCGACCTCAGTTAGAACAAGCCGGATTTCAGACGCAGGTTGATATCGCACAGAACGACTTTTGCCTTGCCGACCGTGAACGGTTAGGACAGGTGTTCTCTATCCTGATCGAGAATGCCTTAAGCTACGCCAGCGATGGCCGCTATTTGGCGATTGAGGTGCGCGAAATAGCGGTACGAGAAAGCGCACCGTGCTGGCAGATTACCGTCACCGATCGCGGCCCGGGGATTGAGCCAGAATCGCTGCCCCTGCTGTTCGACCGCTTCTGGCGTGCCGAGCATTCGCGCGGAAGGCACTCCGGCGGCAGCGGGCTTGGACTCTCCATCGCGTCGGCCATTATCACCGCACATGGCGGCACGATTAAGGCTGAATCTCATGCGAAAAGTCATGCAGAACGAGGGGCGAACGGTGGATTGGTTATCATCATGACCCTGCCGCGTACGGCATGACAGAGCGGCGCACCGTCGGCAATTGCCAATAACGAAAAAGCATAGCGAAATTATTGCTATGCCCTGCCGCAGGGAAAAAACACGGTAAATCGTGGCAATACTCATCGGCTACATGGCGAGACAAACAGAACAACCTCAGACGCCACGCGCTACAGCGGGGGCTGACCGCATGCCAACGTGATTGTCCTCTCAATGAATCGTTATATTTATCTGGAATGAGATAAGGCGAAAAGAACTAATTTCGCTATAAGTATTTCGCTACTCTGCATGAGCGAAATATATCGCCTCGATTAAAACTCAACCATCAGGGTAATTATAATGAAACGTTCTCTTCACCAGGTATTCATGGCGATAACGCTGATTAGCGCCTCCTTCTTTAGCCAGGCCGCGGAAACGCAAACCTCAACCTGGCAACACATCAAACAGACCGGTGAGTTACGCATCGGCGTGGCACAGGGCGAGCCGTGGTACTTTAAAAATCCGTCGACCGGAGAATGGGACGGCATCGGCTATAACATCGGCAAAGAGCTGGCAAACGATCTGGGGGTAAAACTGGTGACGGTGGAAACCACGTGGGGCAATGCTATCGCTGCCTTACAAACCGGCCAGATCGATACCATGCTGGTGCTCGACCCGACGGAAGAGCGGAAAAAAGCGGTCGATTTTCCTGAGCAGCCTTTCTTTTGGTATGCGCAAGGCGTGCTGATTCGTGATGGTATCGCGGTGACCAACTGGGACGACCTCAATCGGGAAGAGGTTAAGATCGGCGTGACGCTGGGTTCCAGCCCGGATCTGATTCTGACCAAACGCCTGCCCAAAGCACAGTTGGTGCGCTTCCCGAATATGGATGAAGGCGTAGCGGCGTTTTATGCCGGCCGCGTCGATGCCCTGTCTTACTTCCATCCGGCGCTGGCACTGCAACAGGCTAAAGTCGGCAAAGGTAATTTGATTCTGCCGAAGCCGATTATCGAGGTCAGCACCAGCGGAGCCATCCGTAAAGAAACCGACCAGACCTTCCATAACTTCCTGAATGACGAATTTGCCAAGCTGTATAAATCCGGTAAAACACAGCACTACTATGAACAAGCCCTCAAATTGCGCGGCGTGGACGTCAGCAAAGTGCCATCGGTCATTAAAGAAGACTGGAAATAATTGGTATCAGATAACAGAACGGTCCTGAACGGATTCAGGACACCCCCATTAGCGGGGTCAGCAGCGTGGCGACATCCTGACAGTGCTCAAGGTCGGATAACGCCGCCGTTGCCTCCGCAACATGTGTTGGGGCAAGTCGGGACGATAGATTCTCAGCAAATTTCGCCATGATGCGGCTTTCCGCTAACGGATGTTCCGCACACCCCAGCGGAAACGCAATGCGCTCACCGTTCACCACCTTTCCCTGCGTAACAACATCAACCTGCAACACCGGACGACGTTCCTGCGCCATAAGCTGGTCAAGCTCGGGAGACACCTCAACGTGAACCTTATCGGCCAGCGCCTGAAGCACTGGGTTGGCTAAGGTCTCATCGGCACTCCAGCGATGGCGCGGAATACGGTAGGCAAGACACGCCAGCGCAAACGGCAGGCTGAACTGTGCATCCGTTTCATTTTGCGGTCGCGTGTCCATAAAATCAGCGGCCAGCCTCTGGCTCCCTTTTACCCGAATAACGTCGATGTCCTGCGGCAATAACGCCAATTCGTGCTGTAGGCGCTCGAAGGATTCCAGCGCGGTATGTATCCAGCGACAGGCCGGATACGCTTTGAAACTGGCGTGCTGAAGCGCCCATTGTTCCCCCAGGCCGGTAATCAATGCCGCTTCATCAAAGCGGTCAGATCCCATCATGCGCCAGAATCCCTGATCGCCGGACAGCACATCTCTTGGGCCGATAATCCCGCCACGATGCAGCTCAACGGCACGGACGCCCGATTCTGCGGCAGGGGCGTTGTAATCCTTGAAAGACACCAGCGGCCGCTGCTGCCAGTTGTATTTGTGTAAGCTGGGCAACGGCGTCAACGACGCGGCCAGACCGATGGCGTTCTCTACTCCTTCGGCATCACATCCCGTCAGTAATCCGTAGGCCACCGCCGCACCTATGGATTCATGCTGGCATACGCCATAGACCTGCTGAAAACGCGCCTGAGTCGGCTGCTGAGACTGAATGATCCGGCCATTAATTTCATACGCCGCAGCCAGCGCACAGATCAGCGTTTCGCCGTCGATCGGGCGCGATCCGAGTGCAGCCAGCGCGGCAGCAACCAGTGTGGCACCGGGGTGCCCCATGCCGCGTCCAGCAACTTCATAACCGTCGTCATAATCCATCGCATTGATCGCCGCTGCATTCAAAAAGGCCGCGCCGATAGCGGCTAGCGGCGCTCCGCCATCCACTATTGGACTGTTACCCGCCGCATAGTGCAAACGGGTGACGCGCGCACAGTCCCGTACCACCTGACTATGTGCGCCTGCAATGCCGCAGCCGAGGCTGTCGATAAAATGCAGCACAATTTTTCGTCTTAATGCCGCAGGAATGTCCCGAATCGTCAACCGGTGGGCAAAGGTCGCCAGACGCAGCGTCAGAGGTAATACGGCAGAGTGAGTCATCGAAAAATCGTCATTTGTTATACATAAAAGGAATATTAGCACCACGTTTTATTATTTATTTATCATTTTTTCGACCTGCTAAGATGCATAGGTTCTAACAAAATAAGAAACGTATTTCCTAATTCACCCTAAATAATTCGAGTTTCAGGACAAAACGTTAGCGTTTTGAACAACGCAAGGCGTTGGCCCACAGGGCGAGGCTCATTTATGCGCCTCGTAACGCGGCAAGCGAGGGACAAATTCGTCGGGAACGAATTTGACCAGCCAACGGCTGGCCTTCGGTGAGAGACAGGACGTCTCTCATTTCATCCCGATGAGCTTACTCAAGTAAGTGATTCGGGTGACTGAACGTAGCCAACGCACATGCAACTTGAAGTATGACGGGTATACGCACTTTTCAGGGGTTCTTTATCTATGTCGTATCAGTGGGATTTTTCCGCCATCTGGCCCTATCACCAACTGCTGCTGGAAGGGCTATGGGGAACGATAAAGATCGGTGCTACCAGCATCCTGATCGGTATGATCGCTGGCATGGTGCTCGCTGCGATGAAAATGTCGCACCGACGGCTGTTGCGTCTTCCCGCCGCAATGTTGATTGGTTTTTATCGTAATACGCCCGCACTGGTGCATTTTTTCTGGATTTACTATGCCCTGCCCGTCATTACGCCGTTAACGTTTTCGCCTTTCACCGCCGCCGTGATCGCGCTGTCCGCACAGTCCGGTGCCTTCTATGCCGAAGTTTATCGTGGCGCGATCGCCTCTATTCACACGGGGCAATGGGAAGGTGCCAAAGCGCTGGGCATGTCGAAATCAACGGCGCTGCGTCGGGTTATTCTCCCACAGGCGTTACGCCGGATGATCCCGCCCTTTATTGAGCGTTCGTTTGAACTCATCAAATCCACGTCGCTAGCGTCATCGCTGGCCTATAGCGAACTGCTTTATCAGGCGATGCAGATCAACAGCCAAACCTACCGACCGCTGGAAGTCTACAGTCTGGTGGCGGTGATGTATTTCACCCTGCTGCTGCTGATTAGCCTGTTCAGTCAACATATTGAGAAACGGCTGTCACTGGCAGACCGTCGACTCGCATAAGGAGCAGCATGCATTATCAATGGGATTTCTCGCTGGTCTGGCACAACATTCCCGTGCTGTTGAAAGGCCTTGGCGTCACGCTCGAACTGTGGCTGCTGGCCGGCGTGCTGGGAACCGCACTGGGGCTGGTTCTCGGTCTGTTTCGCGTGTTTGGCAAGCGCTGGCTGTCATTGCCCGCCAGACTTTTTGTCGAAATCTTCCGTAATACGCCAGTGCTGATCCAACTGATCTGGTTCTATTACGCCTTTCCGGTTCTGGTTGGTTTGCAGTTCAGTACGTTCGGCGCCGCCGCACTGGCCCTGACGCTCTATAGCGCGGCGTACTGTACCGAAATTTTCCGTGCTGGGCTGCAATCCATCGACCACGGGCAATGGGAGGGAGCGAAAGCGCTGGGGATGCGTCATTCGGTCATTTTACGGCGTGTGGTTCTGCCTCAGGTACTGCGCAACATGCTGCCCGCCTTAACCAACCGGATGATCGAGCTGGCTAAAGTCACCTCGCTGGCCTCGATACTGGCCGTCAACGAACTGATGTACCAAGGGCGACTGCTGAGCAGCACCTATTATCGTCCGCTGGAAATTCTGACGGTGGTGGCGCTGCTCTATTTCGTTTTGATCTGGCCGGGGAGCTACCTTGCCGCACGACTTGAACGTCGTTTCCGTTCCACCCCCTAGCCTGACAGCGACACAGGATTGCTATGAGTGAAGATAAAGTTCTGCGTGAAGATATAGACTTGAATGAGGATGTCGTTCTGCGCATTCGCGGACTCCAGAAGCGCTTCGGTGCCGTTGAGGTATTGAAAGGTATCGATCTGGATGTGCGACGCGGTGAAAAAATTGCCATCATCGGCGGCAGCGGCTCGGGGAAAAGTACGCTGCTGCGCTGCCTGAATTTCATGGAGATCCCCAGCGCTGGCACCATCGAACTGGATGGTGTGGTTCTGGGGAAAACGGATGCCAAAGGCCAGCGTGATTACCCGGAAAAGCAACTTTGCGCCGTGCGGGAACGCGTAGGGATGGTGTTTCAGCAATTCAATCTGTTTCCCCACCTGACTGTGCTGGAGAATGTGCGTGAAGCACTGCTGTCGGTAAAGAAAATGCCACGCCATGACGCGGATACCATCGCCAAGGCACAGTTGGAAAAAGTCGGGCTGGGCAATAAGCAAGAGGCTCGCCCCGCCAGCCTGTCCGGCGGGCAACAGCAGCGTGTGGCGATTGCCCGTGCGCTGGCGATGTCGCCGGAGATTATGCTGTTCGATGAGCCGACCTCATCGCTGGACCCGGAACTGGTGGGCGAAGTGCTGCACACTATTCGGGCGCTCGCGGAGGAAGGTCGCACGCTGCTGCTGGTCACGCATGAACTGGGATTTGCCTATCACTTCGCCGACCGCGTCATCTTTATCGAGAATGGCGTGATCCATGAAATGGGCAGCGCCGAACAGGTGCTCAAAAATCCACAGCAGCCTCGCACACAAGCCTTTCTTGCTCGCTTTGCCGAGCGATCCTTTTAGCTCATCATTCACATTCAGGAACAGCACGATGCAACCCACATTATCCAGCCAGAGCAGCCAGGCTTATTTGCAAGATCCACGGAACAACGACGTACAGGTGTATGTAAATGGGGAATTTGTTCATCGCGACAACGCGGTGGTGTCGATTTTTGATTCCGGCTACGTGTGCGGCGACGGCGTATGGGAAGGCCTGCGTTTGGTTAACGGCCGCCTGATCGCGCTGGAGGCGCATCTCGATCGCCTGTTTGAGGGTGCCGCCACGATCCAGTTAGATATCGGCCATAGCCGGGAAGCGCTGACCGATATTCTCTACAAGACATTGGCCGTCAACGGCATGGCCGATGGCGCGCATATCCGCCTGATGATTACCCGTGGGAAAAAGCATACGCCGAATCAGGATCCCCGCTTCATCATCGGCGGCGCAACCATCGTGTGCGTGGCAGAGTATAAGGTGGTCGATACCGCAGCGAAAAAGCGCGGGCTGACGCTGTTTACCTCCACCTACCGCACCAGCACGCCAGACGTCTTCGATCTGCGGCTGAATTCGCACAGTCGACTCAATCTTATTCAGGCGCTGCTACAGGCGTTGCAGGCCGGTGCCGATGAGGCACTGATGCTGGACCCGCACGGTTTTGTCGCCAGTTGTAACTCCACCAACTTTTTTATCGTCCGCCGCGGTGAACTGTGGACGTCGTCGGGCCGCTACTGCTTCAACGGCATTACCCGCCAGACCCTTATCAACCTCGCGCAGGCCAACGGGCTCAAGGTCAAGGCTCAGGATTTTACGCTGGCAGAAGCCCTCACCGCCGATGAAGCCTTTGTCACCGGCACGCTGGCGGGCATCACCCCGGTAAAAGCGCTGGATGGCCGCCCGTTTAATCCCGAACACCGCCCAGTGACCGAACAGCTCAGCCGCTGGTATGAGGCGTATTTGCATGCGCAGTGATTGAGGTACATCGTCGTGAAACAAAGCATTTCCCAGAAGCCCCCAGAACCTCACGATACCTGTGTTCTGCCAGCTGAATACCTTTGACGTAAACGTGGGTGACCACCGCTGCGGTTTAATGCGCTAAGTTCAGCAACGAATTGATTCAACGAAATATTAACCGTTAGAAATATTTCATGTAACCTAAGCGCCACTTTTTCAAAAGAGCA
This sequence comes from Pectobacterium odoriferum, assembly GCF_009931295.1. NCBI lineage: Bacteria > Pseudomonadati > Pseudomonadota > Gammaproteobacteria > Enterobacterales > Pectobacteriaceae > Pectobacterium > Pectobacterium odoriferum. The sequence goes on from NZ_CP034938.1 coordinate 3,194,547, forward strand.
GGTCAGGGAATGAAAGCCGTAAAGTTACTGTTTGGCATCCTACTACTGAATATGGTCATAGGGGTCAGCACGGCTATCGCCGCCCCGGACGACACCCCCCCCCTTTTTACGCGGGTAAAACGCTGGCGCATCCGATTATTTCGGGTGCACGCGACAGCAGCGCCCTTCTGGTTTTCATTCAGGAAAACCAGGTGGTCAAAGGCTATTATTGCTTCTGTAGCGAAGAGGATCACAGTGTCGATCACCTTCCCCACCTGCTCGGTACCTTCCCCGATTCCACCATTGAATCCGTGTTTTATGCCGACGTGGACCACGCTGGCCAAATCACGCTAGTGTTGAGTAAAAGCCACGGCAAGTTCGCCCTGCGCGGTTGGCGTTACATTGAAAACGGCAGCTATATTCCGGTGCTAAGTTTACAGTCGGTTCTGGACAAGCTGGTTCGCGAGAATAAGGATCTCAATTCAACGCTGGTGAAACGCGCCCTCGGCAAGCTTCCACCTTATGACTACAGCGCGCAGTACCCTAAGTTCGATAATCACGATTTCGATAACATCGACTTTACTCAGGGCAACGTTGTCGGCTGGTATCTTGACGATGGCACACCTTCTCATGCTGCGAAACAGCCAGCAGACAACGTCTACGCTTATAAAAAAACCTTTGCGGAAAAAGACGGTTTATTTCTCACCGTAACTTTCCGTCGCGTGGAAGACAGCGCAACACCCGGATTTCGCGCGACAGCCATCAGTTGGCAAGCTGACCCAACTAAATTCAGCGGCAGCGAGAATGGGCCTTATGTCTATTACTCGACGCAATATGGTTTAGTAAAAGGGTTTTTCCTACATGGCGTTCCTGACGGAAAATGGACCACCGTCGGCGAGAACTTCGGCAGTTCAGGTAGCTATATAGCGGGACAACAGCAAGGCCAGTGGACCATCAGCGATGGGCAAGAAACGGCAACGGGGTTGATGAAAGACGATGAACGTGAAGGCCGCTGGGAGATCACCGACGGCATGGATGGCAATACACCAGAGTTGGGTGGCTTCGATACTTACCTCAATGGCCAGCGTCATGGCCCAAGCGAGCGCCGTCTGGCGGGTGTGCTGCGCTCGAAAGGCGATTATGTTGATGACCAACCTGAAGGCATGTGGATCACCGAAAACGGCGAGGGCCCGTTTGTGAAAGGCGTGGCTAATGGTATGTGGAAACTAAAGACGGCTGACGGCGAGAGCCAGCAGGTCGAACTGATCGCTGGCGTAAAGCAGGGAGAACTGCGCTGGAGTGATGAGAAAGGCCGTCTGACACAAATCATTCATTATAAAGATAATCTTCCCCACGGTTTGTACCAAAAGTTCAACGCTGCCGGAAAAATGGTTTATCAGGCTGACTATGTCATGGGCAAACTGGAGGGCCGTGAAATCGAATATTATGACAATGGCACCACTGTACGCGCCGATCGCGGCTACCGCAATGGCGAACTCGACGGCCCGAATATCTATAATTTCCCCGACGGCAAACCGAAGTCCATATCAACCCTTGACCACGGTTATGAAGTCGGACTGATGCAGGAATTTACCGCCACTGGCGTCAAAATTACCGAGCGCAATTACTGCCCTCTGTCGATGAGCGGTCGCGGCTACTGCGGTAAACAGCAAACCTTCAACCCTGACGGCACGCCCCTCACCGAAGCCGATTATCTGTTCAACCGCCAACAAACCAATAATACCTGGTATGCGAACGGTCAGCGTCAGGATGAAACGCGTATCGGCACCGATGACAGCTACACCCAAATCAGCTATTACCCTAACGGCCAGATGCAATGTCTTAGTCGCGCGCAGGGTTTCAAACCGCTGGTGGTCGATGGCAAAGAGTACAAAGATTATCAGGGCGCGCTGCGTCAGGGCGAAAGCGCCTGTTATTACCCCGATGGCAAAGTCAAAAGCAGCGGAGTCTGGAAAGACGGCAGGCTGATTGTAAGTATCCCGCTTAACCGAACCATTCACTTTTAGAGATCTTCCGACATACTGATTATGTTCCCGGAGGAGATCACCATGCGCAAAGCCCGATTTACCGAACACCAGATCATCGCCGTTCTGAAGTCCGTTGAAGCCGGACGCACCGTTAAGGACGTCTGCCGCGAAGCGGCAATATCTGAAGCCAGCTACTACAACTGGAAAGCAAAGTACGGCGGAATGGAAGCCTCTGATATCCGGAAAATAAAAGATCTTGAGGACGAGAATCGTCGCCTCAAGCAAATGTTTGCCGATATCAGTCTGGAATGCCGGGCCCTGAAAGACGTTATCGAAAAAAAGCTTTAAAACCAGCGATAAAGCGTGAGCTCGTCAGCTATCTGACAGCACAATTTGCCATGAGCTTACGCCAGGCGTGCAGGACATTATCGTTGAGCAGGACGGTGTACTTTTATCAGCCCGATACCCGGCGTGACGAACCGGTGATCCTGGCGCTTACAGACGTGGCTGAACGTTATCCCCGGTACGGCTTTAAGAAGCTGTTTCAGGTATTACGCAGACAGGGCAATGCCTGGAATCATAAACGTGTTCATCGAATTTACTGCCTGCTTAAACTGAATTTTCGTCGCAAGGGAAAACAACGTCTGCCGGTGCGTAATCCTGCGCCACTGGCCACGCCGGAGGCGCTCAATCAGAGCTGGTCCATCGATTTTATGCATGATGCGCTGGTCTGCGGCAGACGTTTCCGGACCTTCAACGTGGTGGATGATTTTAACCGCGAAGCACTGGCGATAGAAATTGACCTGAATATCCCGGCTCAGCGGGTGGTCAGGGTCCTGAACAGGATCGTGGCAAACCGGGGTTATCCGCTGAAGATGCGGATGGATAACGGGCCAGAACTGGTATCGCTGACGCTGGCACAATGGGCGGAAGAACACGGGGTGATGCTGGACTTTATCAGGCCGGGTAAACCGACGCAGAATGCCTTTATCGAGCGATTCAACCGGACGTACCGGACAGAAATCCTGGATTTTTATCTGTTCAGGACCCTGAATGAAGCGAGGGAAATCACCGAGCGCTGGCTGGCTGAATATAACAGTGAGCGGCCTCATGAATCCCTGAATAACCTGACGCCGGAAGAGTACAGGCTGATGGCAGAAAAACCGGAAATCTCAAAAAGTGCGTGGAACTAAAACGGGTGTGCTTACATGACCACTGGCTGTGAAACCCGTTTCGATGAGAACGGAAAACAGACCGCCCCCGGCCCTAAAGGCTGCGTGATTCCGAAATGGGAGTATGAACGCTGATATCCCACACAGGAGAAACGCTCAGGAATCGATGATTCTGCGCGGGTGATTCATATCCTTTCGAAAGTGGCATCGCATTGAGTGAGGTTATATGGAGGCAGCTACTTTCCATTACTCACTCAATGGGATAACGATAAGCCCCGCCGTCTGCTCGGGGAAATTGAGTCGCTGGGGGTTTATAGGCCGCTCAGCGGTATTATTCAGCGACGCCTCAGGTTTAAGATCTCGTCGGGAGTTGTCTGCTTTGGGCGAGGTGCGGACATAACGTTCAATAACCAGCGGAGTCGTAGGCACGAAGTTAATTGAGTTGTTATATCTTGCTTCATCCTATCACCATAAAGTGTAACAAAACCTCTAGCACCGTGACCAATCTTGGTGGTCATAGATATATTTATAATGTGAGGTTTAGTATTTTCCGACTTTAGCTTTGATGGATACACTAAAACATAGCATAAAGCATTTTTCTTAACCGCTGCCTGTTTTTTTGAAAATTCATCTGGTAGGTAGGAACTCTATCCATTGCATTATATCTTCGATTTTCGACGAGCCATGATGGTTGAATGAAACCACACCACGAAGTGGCGTCGGCTTGAATAAATTGCTAGATATGCTCTTACTTAGATTTCCGTTGACAATAGAGCATGGCTTCGATGCTAGTCCAATTGATTCGCTGAAGGAACTCTTCGAAGTCCCATTCAGAGCGTACGCGCACCCTGAAAGAGTCGATCCATTGGTAATCAGCCCATCCTTTTGACGAGAGAAGGGCTAAAGGTTTAATACGCCCCCTGAGCTCAACAATCAGATGTCTAGTCTCGATTTCATGGCCCGGTATCTTGAGATAGGCCTCTTCGAAAAGGGGAGGCGTATTTACAGATGTCCCGGGATAACCGACTTTAATTTCGACGATCAACCTTTTTGTTTCTAGGCGCACAGTCTTTGTTTCAGGAATTGTGACCGTGCTGTTCTTCGGTAGAACTAGATCAAAACGGTTGTAAATAGCACCATCAGAGGACCAGAGGCTGTGTACTTCACCTCTTGGGCGTTTATCAGGATCAGGGAAGGCCTCAATGAATACATCACGTTGCTCAATCGGAGTTGTCAGTAGGTTTAGAACGCGATTTGCGTGCAATAGTTCGGGGATGTCTTTTCTCTGTAGTTCTTCAATCGCCCCACTGTCTGTATGATCAAAGTAATCCCTCAGATGGGTGGATAGAGACTCTAAAAGACAAAACTGTGCCGTTTCTTCGAGGAGTTCGACCGATCGGGGTTTTTGGGGTAGTTCCGAGTCTTCTACATTCACGCGCAAGATCGCAATATACTGCTTCTCGCGCTCTCCTTCTGTGGGCGCTGCTGGTTCGCGAGGTTTTGAGAGTGGGTCATTTGCCCAGTTCGAGAAAATAGATTTGTTTTCTGCCTCTATGGCTCTGATCGTTCGAGCCATGTCTTGAGCAAAGTCATAACCCTTTACAGAAACCAATGAGTTCTTCGTGGGTCGAAAGAAGACAACTGCCGAAACTTCTTCGTCAAATGAGAGCTTCTTGACGAGCCTGTTTATAAAAGCTCCGAGGCATACAATAGAGGCAAACGCGAATATCCAAACTGTCCAGAATGCCAGCTTGGCCGCGACAAGGTTTGTAAGAAGCCCAAGGGATATAGTTAAAACTACGGCAACCAAAACTAGTTGAATTAGTTCCTTCTTTTCATCAATGATTTGATTGATAGTGTTCTTATGTTGCATCAAGTCCCCCTGAGCTTTATTGTATGCCTAACATTTTATTATTGTGCATGTTCGTTTTCTCATTTTCGATAGAGGAAACGGTTTTTAGCATACTATTGTAAAATAAAAAATTCTCATAATTTCACTTTCACATTGTGGGGAAACGAGCATTCGTTATATTTCTGGCCCCACTGCAGTAAGGACCTAATTTATAGCATGTAAACAAAATCAGCAATTTGCTTATGTGCAATCTTAATAGGATATCTGACCTGAAATTCCTGATATTTTAAATAACACTGTATATAAAAACATTAAATATCACTTTCACTTAAGGCAATAAGTAACATTAAAGTCAGAGCCGACTGTCCGCATCTGACACGAAACTGCCTTCTCCCACATGAGGCAGTTATGAGCCAGGAACAGACCTTACAGTGGTATGTTAGACAACATGAGACATATTTAATCTGAAACCTCAAAATGAAGTCACTTCCAGTGAAAATCGACCATTGCCTGGCCTGTGGCCAGCCAATGAGCAAAGAGCCAGAAACGCTAAATCTTGATTGTGGCGGCGATTGTTTAAGTTGTATGGCCTGGCATGGCGATCCAGACGCAATTGAAGTTGTTGAAAAACTTACTGGCGAGAAAGTTAACGTCCGAAAAAGTTCATATCGTTCCTGAAAGGGTTAAGAGCCACTCTGAGCAAAGGCGAACATTTGTGCTCCAGTGAGTAAATTTATTAAGCAGAAACCGTCAAAGCCAGATTAGAACTCGCTTGGGGTTGTACCCATCACTGAACGAAATGCAGCAGAAAACGCGGCAGGACAGGAAAAGCCGAGTTGATAAGCGATCTGTTTAACGGATACACCATTAGATAGAAGGTCTAATGATGTATATATTCTGGCTCTCTGTTTCCACATTCTGAAGCTGAAACCTGTGTCACGTAAAAAATGACGGGAGAAAGTACGTTCCGACATAGTAGCAATATCCGCCATGTCAATTAAGGTCGCCTCCCACCGATGGCTGAACATCAGCTCTCTTGCTGCACGAAATAAACGTTCATCACGCGGCATAGGGAGTTCCGCAGTCACAGATGGCGCTTCACTAAGAATTTCCAGTAGCAAAAGCGCCATTTTTCGCTTAGCCGCACCGTTGTATTCATCAATAAACAGACCCGCTATTAACGCTTTCAACAGCGCTGTCGCGTTAATGACATGAACCTGGCTGTTCTTCGTAAAATTTGAGCACTCCGCAATAAGGCTGCTGCTGACGTAGATAGCACGTAATTCTGTATGGGACAGAAGGCTGTAAGAGTGAGTCATAAACGGTGGGATCCACAGCGCACGCTGAGGAGGGATAACCCATCGCCTGTCTGCGGTTTCCACAAGCATAACCCCCTTGGTGGCAAACAAGAGTTGCCCTTCAAGATGGTAATGCGGGGGATCGACCTCTCCACGTTGATAAGATATGGCAGTCCCTGACCAACCAATCGCCTCATCGTGTCTTGGCGCTTTATCTATGCAGACTGACATCTCAGATTTAATCCCTTTGTTTACCATGATTCCGCTAACGCTGCCCGGCTGATAATTTTGGGCGGGGTAACGCGTACTGAATTAAGGTTGTGACAAGCATTACAGGAGCATACGCCAATGCGAGTACATTTTATTGTGCATGAAAGTTTCGAAGCGCCCGGCGCTTATGAAACCTGGGCCACGAGTCGTGGTCATGAGATAACGTTTTCCCGTGTTTATGCGGGTGAAAAACTTCCACAAGATGTTCGGGACATCGACTTATTGATCGTGATGGGCGGTCCACAGGATCCTGCCTTCACCGTAGATCAATGCGCCCATTTCGATTCAAAAGCTGAGCAAGCGCTGATTGCCTCTGCAGTAAGTTTTGGTAAAGCCATCATTGGTGTCTGTCTGGGCTCTCAACTGATTGGCGAAGCGCTGGATGCCCCGTTTGCTCACAGTCCGGAAAAAGAGATAGGCGTGTTTCCGATTTTCCTGACGGATAAGGGCACCCAAAACGAGATGTTTTCTCACTTCGGAAGTCGGCTCAACGTAGGTCACTGGCATAACGATATGCCGGGCCTGACGCCTGAGGCTAAAATTATCGCCTACAGCGAAGGATGCCCACGCCAGATAATTGCTTATTCCGAACTGGTTTACGGCTTTCAATGCCATATGGAACTCACACCGGACGTCGTCGAATTATTAATTGCACACTCAGAGAAGGATTTAAGCCAGGCCGCAGCATATCGTTTCATCAATACCCCAGAAGAACTGCGGGCTCATGATTACAGTGAAATGAACAAGGTTTTATTCACGTTCCTCGACAAACTTGAATCATGCTACTGCCGGTCAAAAGTGTAGCGAAAATAACCTCATCCGAATGGCATCATGAGTACGATAAATTGATGTCGTCATTTTTAGGTTGAGAAAAAGCCCCCGGCTGAGGCAGTCGTCGGGGGCTTATCGGAAAAAAATTGAGAAAGTTAAAGGCCCAGTTCCGACAGACCTGGATGATCATCCGGACGGCGACCCAATGGCCAGTGGAACTTGCGTTCACTCTCTTTAATAGGCATGTCGTTTATACAGGCGAAGCGGCGATGCATCAGTCCATCGGCTTCAAATTCCCAGTTTTCATTGCCATAAGAGCGGAACCAGTTACCCGAGTCATCATGCCATTCATAGGCGTACCGAACGGCGATGCGATTGTCAGTAAACGCCCATAACTCTTTAATCAGACGATACTCAAGTTCTTTTTTCCACTTCCGCGTGAGGAAACCTTTGGCTTCTTCACGATTGGTTGCAAACTCGGCACGATTACGCCATTTGGTGTCCAGCGTGTAGGCCAGCGATACCTTTTCGGCATCTCGGCTGTTCCAGCCATCTTCAGCGAGTCGCACCTTCTCAATCGCCGTTTCGCGAGTAAAAGGAGGAAGTGGCGGGCGAATCTGTTTATCGGACATGGTAGAGCCTCCAGAAAATTTGGATATCCCCGTAATACTTCAAGCTGCATGTGCGTTGGCTGCGTTCACTCACCCGAATCACTTACCTGAGTAAGCTCATCGGGATTCACTCTCTTGCCGCCTTCCCGCAACTCGAATTATTTGGGGTATATATCAGTAGAACGGTTTTTTTGAAACTCAGGCCTTAGTGAGAGGCCTGTTTCAACAGCAGCTGCGCCACTTCTCTTGCGCTATCGGCCGCGCTGTAATCGCCCATCACGTGTGACATGGTGATAGCGCCCTCCATCAGAATCAGTAACTGTCTGGCTAGGGTTGACGGTTGCTCGATATGTAATTGCCCGGTGAGTTCAAGCGTGTAATCCAGCAATTTTTGTTTATGAAGCTTCGCGATCTGGCGCACGGGATCGGCAGGGTCACCGACTTCTCCAGCCGTGTTAATAAAGGCACAACCACGAAAGCCATCTGACTCAAACCAGCCTTTGAGTACAGTGAACATATTCAGGATGCGCTCCTGAGGGGTAGTGCCTTTATCACATTCAGTTCTGAACCAGTGCATCCAGCGGGCATCACGCGCATTCAACGCGGCGGCTGCCACGTCATCCTTGGTCGCGAAATAGCGATAAATACTTTTCCTTGCGACGCCAGAGGTCTTGACCAGAAGGTGCATGCCTGTGGCATGAATGCCGTTCTGATAGATAAGTTGCTCAGCGGTCGACAGGATTTTTTCTCGGGTATCGTTCGGCTTTTTGTTCATGAATTAATGGTAGAACGATCGTTCTACCCAGTCAAGCGTCAGCCTGAAAACATTTTTCAGAAAGTGACGCGTGCAATCCGTGTGGGAGAGCGAGCTCCCCTCCCCTAAATCAATAGACCGCGATATGAGAACGTCCACTTCTGGCAAAGCAGTCTGTCGGATTAGGAATGATTCAGAGAAACGAAGGTGTCAGCTCAGATCTAATACATCTGGTGCACACCCCTGACGGTCCGTAGGGCGGGTATGAACATCGAAGGAACCGCGTTAGCGGCATAATTCCCGCCAAAAGTCTGGGTTCTTAGGGCGCCGGCGATTGGGCGCCCTAAGTCGGGCGTGGCATCAATGCCACAGAGATATTCCGCGGCTTATCACGCACGAAACCCTACTGTTCTTTGTATTGGAATGCATCTAACTTTCACAAAGATATTTATCAGGGATTAATAACGTTCCAGCCAGTGGGCGTAAGGCGCTGGCAACGTCCACGAGGCGCGTTCGATGCCCAGTTCGCGTGCAGCCTGATAGCTCCAGTGCGGGTTCGCCAAATGCGCTTTGCCTACCATCACCAGATCCAACTGACCCGATGCGACAGCCTGTTCAGCCAGTTCCGGCGTGCCGAAGCCCCATGCGGAAGAGACAGGAAGATCGGCCTGCTCGCGTACCTGTTTAGCAATCGGCCCCATAAAGGCAGGTGCCCACGGCACATTCGCTGCCGGCGTAGAAAAACCAATGCTGACGCTCAGCATATCCAGCCCTGCGGCTTTAAAGCGGCGCGTCAGTTCAATGGATTCCTGCAAGGTTTCTTCATCACGACCGTCAAATTCAATCACGCCAAAACGGGCGGTCAGCGGCAGGTGTTGTGGCCACACGTCGCGAACGGCAGCCAGCGTTTCCAGCAGAAAACGGCTGCGGTTGTCAAAACTGCCGCCGTACTGATCGTTACGCTTGTTGGAATGAGCGGAGAAGAAGCTCTGTGCCAGATAGCCGTGAGCAAAATGCAGTTCCAGCCATTCAAACCCGGCTTCCAGCGCGCGGCGAGCCGCAGCGACAAAATCATCACGAACGCGGGCGATATCTTCCAGCGTCATTTCCTGCGGCTGTTTGGACAGGTTTGCGCCGAAAGCTTCTGCGGAAGGGGCAATGGTCTGCCAGCCGCGTGAGTCACCAGCAGGAATATGATCGTCGCCTTCCCAGGGAATATTGGCGCTGGCTTTGCGTCCAGCATGCGCAATCTGAATTCCCGGCACGGAGCCTGCATCCTTAATGGATTTAGCAACCTTGGCAAACGCCTGCGCCTGCTCATCGTTCCAGATACCCGTGCAGTGCGGTGTGATGCGACCTTCAGGTGCAACAGCCGTCGCTTCCACGATAACCAACCCGGCACCGCCGCGCGCCAGCGAGGCATAATGCACCTGATGCCACTCGTTGATCAGACCATCATTCGCGGAATAGGTACACATCGGTGGAACAGCGATGCGGTTGCGTAACGTAATGTCTTTCAGCTTAAAGGGTTGAAACAGTGCGGACATAATTTCCTACCTTGTCTGGTTACTTCGATATTTCGATATTATTCGAATAATAGATTTTAGACAACTCTGACGCTATAATTCGCCCATGAGACCTTTTAAGCACCCTACCCCCGATGAGTTTACCCTTGAGCGCGTCCTGTACGCCTTGAGCGATCCCCTGCGCATGGAAATCGTCCGCTGTCTGGCCGTGCAAGGAGAAGCCACATGCAGCGAGCTTGACGGCGGTCGCCCGAAATCCAGCGTGTCGCACCATTTTCGCGTCTTGCGTGACTCGGGCCTGCTGCATACCACCAACATCGGCACTACGCACATCAACCGACTGCGCCGCAGCGACATGCAACAGCGCTTTCCCGGCCTGCTCGACGCCATTCTGTCTCAACCCGCCGAGTAACTTTTCGCAGCAATGGCGGCCTTTCCGCCATTGCACCGCCTCCGTGATTCCAACCTCTCCGCTATTCCAGCATTGATGCTTTGCTTTGCATTTCTATGAATATAGCGACCGCCATTTTTCCATTACTCTGATGCTGATACAGGTTTTATGAGGCGGCGTGGATGGACTACTACATTGGCATTGATATCGGGACCTCAAAGGTCAAATCGGTACTATTCGATGCCGAGTTCAATGAACTACTGATTGCGTCAGCCAACACCGTCACCTACTCTCCGCTGCCCGGCTACGCTGAGCAAGATATGTCTCATGTGTGGGACGGTGTGCTCTCTACCCTGAAAACGCTGGCTGCTTCACCGCGGCTACAACAGGGTCGCGTGCGCGCCATCGGTCTGGCCGGACAAGGTGAAGGCGTCTGGTTGAGCGATCGCCACGGGCAACCCATTCGGCAGGCCATTCTCTGGAGCGATACCCGCACAGCGGAACAGGTTCATCAGCTTAAACAGCGCCCGAATCTGGAAGCGACGCTCTTTCCGGAAACCGGTTCTCCCCTGCTCCCTTGTAACAGCGCGCAGCAGTTACGCTGGCTGGCACAGCATCAACCGGATGCGCTAAACGAGGCCGATTACTTCTTTTTTGCCAAAGACTGGGTTCGTTTTCGACTGACGGGACAGGCGAGTCTGGAGCTGACGGATGCGGGGACGTCGTTACTGGATCTGCATAGCGAAACGCTGTCAAAAACCGTGCTGGATAAATTGGACTTACACGCGATTAGGTCGCTTTTCCCACCGTTACTTTATCCCGATGACATAGCCGGAACGCTGAGCGACGCCGTCGCCGCACAGACGGGGTTGCCCACGGGAATCCCCGTCTGTGCAGGCGCACTGGATGTATCTGCCGCGGCACTGGGTATCGGCGCTATTCACGACGGCGACATTTTCACCATTCTCGGCACCACCTGCTGCACCGGCATTGTGTGCCGTGGCTTAACGCAGGTGAGCCTGCAAACCCGGTTTGTCGCACACGCCTGGCCGGGCCACTATCTCAACCTGTTCGCCATGCAGTCCGGCACGCCGAATATCGACTGGGCGTTGAGCACATTGGCTGACGAGGCCGATTTTCAGACGATCAACGCGCGTATTTCTCGCGTGCCACCCGGCAGCGGCGGCGTCTTCTATCAGCCTTACCTTAATGGTGAACGCGCACCGTTTTACAGCACATCGGCACGGGCGGGATTTTTTGGTATCGAACAATCCACGACTAACGCGCATTTACTGCGCGCGGTCTTTGAGGGGCTCGCCTACGCGATTACCGATTCGCTCAGCGGCTACCCTGCTCACGGCGATCTCTACATCGCTGGTGGCGGAGCCGCTTCAGCGACTTGGCTGCAAATCATCGCGGACTGCACCGGACGGCGGGTGATCGCCAGTTCGGTCAAAGAGCTCAGCGCATGCGGTGCTGCGCGCCTTGCCGCCCTGTCCGTCGGAGAAAGCACCAACATCGTTCCCGCTGCCAACGCGCAGGCGTCGACGTTTCTCCCCGACGCCGACGCCCATAGGCAGTATCAGACACTGTTTCCGGTTTTTCGCCAACTGCGCGACCAGCTACAGCCGCTCTGGCAGGCACGGGCTCAGGCGCTTAGTGCGTTAGACCATCAGAGCACAGCACACTCGCACACGGTTCCTATCTCACAGGAAAGTATTGCTTCATGAAAATCGTATTTACCGCCGAATATGGCGGCAGCCTTGATGCCTTTCAGGCGCTAGGGGAGTTGGTAGTAGACGGCTGGGCTATCGGTCAGCCCAAACTGAGCGAAGCGGCGCTGATTCATCTGGCGGAGAACGCCGACGTTATCGTCACCAGCTATGACGATATTACCGCCCGCGTCATTGAGGCTTGCCCTCACCTGCGGCTCATCGCCTGTACCCGCGCCAACCCGGTAAACATCGATATTGAGGCCGCACGCCGCCGGGGAATTCCGGTCCTTTACACCCCCGGACGCAATGCCGATGCCGCAGCAGAATTAACGCTGGCGCTGATGCTGAATGCCACACGCCACATCCCTCAGGCCCATAGCGCGCTCAAACGCGGGGAGTTCACGCGCGAAACCCATACCGCAACACAGACGCAGGCCGGATTACGTCAGGATGTGGTGTGGGACGTAGACAAGCACAGCCCGTATGAAGTGTTCAAAGGCGGCGAACTGCGTAATAAGACGCTCGGCATCATCGGCTATGGCAGCATTGGTCATCGGGTCGGGAAACTGGCTCGCGCCTTCGGTATGCAACTGCTGATTGCAGATCCGTACGTTGCCGCCGAAGAGATCGACGAACCGGGCATTCGTAAAACCACGCTGGACGAGCTGTTTTCGCAGTCCGATTTCGTCAGCCTGCACCTGAACAGCACGCCGCAGACCAAAGGGCTCGTCAACCTCGACAGGCTCAGAACCATGCGTCCCAACGCCTATCTGATCAACACCTCGCGTGCCGCCGTCGTTGTCGAAGCCGATCTGATCACGGCGCTACGCGAAAAGTGGCTGGCAGGTGCCGCACTTGACGTTTATGACAGCGAGCCGCTCTGGCGTCATCACCCGTTTATTACCGAATTTGATAACGTGGTACTCACACCGCACATTGCTGGCGCAACACGCGAAACTCTGGTGAAACACACCGCGATGATCGCCGCCGACCTACAGCGGTTCATTCGCGGCGAACCGCTGCTTTACGAATGGAAATAGACTCAACACTGATCTTTACTCTAAATAATTCGAGTTGCAGGAAGGCGGCAAGAGAAGGAGTCCCGATGAGCTTACTCAAGTAAGTGATTCGGGTGACTGAATGCAGCCAACGCACATGCAGCTTGAAGTATGACGAGTATAATAGGTAGGCGCTTCTGCCATAAACCGCAGCGTCTGTTCCCAGTCAATCACGCCCGCATCGGAGCCCAGCCCGGTAGCCACCAGCCCTGACACCGCCGAACCGAGCTGGCAGGCCTGTTCCAGATCCCAGCCTTTCGCCAGACCAGCAATAAAGCCGCCGCAGTAGCTGTCGCCGCAGCCCGTGGTATCCGATACCGTCACGCGATAGGCGGGAATGCGCAGCGTGACATCCTCGCTGAACACGTAAGATCCTGCCGCGCCCGCTTTGAAAATACAGGTGCCAACACCGCGATCGAGAAAGAAAGCCGCAATCTCTGTCGGCTTAGTCAGGCCGGAGATAAACGCAGCCTCTTCCAGCGACGGCATAAAGTAGTCTACATCCGGCAGCAGCGGTGTCAGCAGCGACAGCGTCTCTGCATTCGGTGCAATCAGGTCGAAACTGGTCGTCAACCCTTTGGATTTGGCGTGGCGAAGCAGACGCGCGCTCTGCCCCTGATCCATTTTCGCCAGCAGCCCTGTACCGCCGTGGTGTAAGAAACGCGCATTGCACACGGCGTCAAAATCCTGATCGTCGATGAACAGGTGATCTGACGCCCCGCGATAGTGTAGCGCCGGACGCTCGCCGTCTGGGCGAATGGTCAGAATCGTCGCCGAGGTCGACGCCGCCGTCGTTCGCTGTACGAGCGAACAGTCGATGCCTAGCTTGCGATAGGCCGCCAAAATAAAATCGGCTTTTTCATCCTCACCGAGGCAGGCCGCCGTCGCCGTGCGGATACCTAGTTTGGCGGCGTTCATCGCCGCACCGCTGGCCGTTCCGGCGGGATTAAGGCGGATCTCGTCAATAAAGTGGACGCCGCCGCCTTCAGGCAAACCGGTCACTGGCCGACCGGCGACATCCAGAATGGTTAACCCAACAAAAACTGCATCAAATTGACTCACGCTGACTCCTTCACCCTCTGTTTTTTATTCGTGTTCTGCTTTTTATTCATGTTTGAACATTTATTGCCGCTGACGCAGCCGCCCTTGCAGGAAAGAGAGCGCCAGCGCCAGCACCAAAATCACGCCGCTCAGCGCATCTTTTACGATGAAGTTCAGCCCCATCAGGTTCAAACCGTTGGCGATCATGCCGAGAAATAACACGCCGATTAGCGTCCCCGTCACGTTGGGCCGTCCCTGCGCATGAAACGCGGTACCGATAAAAACGGCGGCAATCGCGTCCATCAGGTAAGCCTGTCCGGCCAGCGGCGTAAACTGACGCAGATTGGCGGATAACACGACGCCGCCGATGGCGCACGTCACCGACGTAACAATCAGCAGCCAGAACATCGTGCGTCGTACGTTAACGCCCGCAATCAGCGCCGCTGGCGCATTCAACCCCATCGCATGGATACGTTTACCCACAATCGTTCGTTCAAATAACAGGTAATAGGCAAACCACAGCACCGCGACAATCACGATCGGCACCGGAATACCCCACAGGTCACCTACAGCCAGCTCGTGGTACTGCGGTGCCATCCGACGGTAAGCGATCGGCCCGCCGCCCTCGGTATAGATTCGCTCAATACTGCTGCCGATAAACCAGGTTCCCAGCGTTGCCAAGAATGGCTTAATCCGGCAATGAATAATCAGCACCGCGTTAACCAACCCCACCAGCGCACCACCCGCCAACGCGGCCAATACCGCAGCCTGCCATGGCAGACCATAGACTTTGAGTGCCACCAGCGCGAAGGCAGCGCCAAAGTCCAGTGCAACGCCCACCGACAGATCGATCCCACCGGCCGTCACCACCAGCGTCATGGCCAACGCCACAATCAACAGCACTGCGCTACCTTGCAGCAGATTCCCCCAGTTGCCTAACGTCAAAAATATCGGGTTTTGCAGCGAGAAAAACACCAGAAAAGCCAGCAGAATGACCAGAAAACCATAGCGGATAAAGAACGACAGCCCCAGTCTGCCGCCCAGCAACGCAGGTTGCGCCGCCAAAGAAGAACTTTTCACGCGTGACTCCTTTGCCTGCGTAGCGAGGCGGCGGCGAGCACCACCAGAATCAGTACGCCCTTAATCGCGCCAACCCAGAAGATATCGACTCGCAGCAGCGCCAGACCGTTCGACAGCGCGTTCACCAGCAGCGTGCCCAGCAATGCGCCCCAGATGGTGACCACCCGACGGCGAGAGAACGCCGCGCCAAGAAACGTCGCCAGTACCATCTCCAGTAACAGCGGTTCTGCCGTGCCGGGAGAACTGCCCGATCCTTGTGCCACCAGCGTCAGCGAGGCCAGTGCCGCCGCCAGCGCACCTAACAGATACGAACCGATAACCAATGGCATGTGGGAAATACCCGACAGCTGCGCCGCTTCACGGTTTCCACCGGCGGCCTGCAAATGCTGACCCCAGCGGCTATGGTGAACGATAAACTGAAACAAGAGGAAGACCAGCAGCATAAACCAGACCGCTAGCGGCAAACCCAGCAAAGTGCTATCACGAAATGCCACAATCATCGGATCGCTCACGCTGATGCGTCGCTGCTGGGTCAGCAAATTGGTGAGTCCAATAACGGCTACGGAACAGGCTAATGTCGCCAACAGCGGCGGTAGCCGAACCGCCACCACCAGAGCCGCATTCACCGCGCCCGCCACTAGCGCGGCCCCCGCTACGCACACAATCAACCACAAATAGCTGATATCCGCGTTCGTCAAACCGTCGCTGATTATCGCTACGGCAAGTACCGCAATCGCGGGCAGTGAGAGATCGATACCGCCGGAGACAACATCATCACCGCCGCCCGTAATGACGCAGACCAACCCGAAGCACAGGATCGCCAGCGGCGCGCTTTGCCGCAAAATAATGGTGATATTTTGCCAACTGAGAAAATAAGGTGCACTCAGGCAGAGGAACAACAGCAGCGCCGCAAACAGCAGTAAGGGAATATGATTGAAAAGTCGGGCTAAACATGGCGCCGAGCGGATGAATTGTAGGGCACGAGTCATATCGCCTCCTGCATTCGGCCGCTGCTGGTCAACGCCAGCAGGCTATCCAGCGAGAGGTGTTCCGTCGGCACATCGGCGATGAGTTCACCGCGCCACATCACCAGAATGCGATCGCAAAGCCCCAGGAGTTCGCCGTCATCGCTGGAAGAGACAATAACGGCCCGCCCTTCTGCCGCGAGCTGCTGGGTAAGCTGATAAATTTCGGCTTTCGCGCCAATATCGACGCCCAGCGTCGGTTCATCCAGAATAAACAGCTGGGTATCGGTCTTTAGCCAGCGCGCCAGTATCACCTTCTGCTGGTTGCCGCCGCTTAAATTGCGCACAGGAACGCTGACATCGCGCGGCCGGATATCCAGCGTCTGCGCCAGATGATTCGCCTGTGCTACCGCTTGCTTACGCCGCAGCCAACCGCGCCAGGCTACCGCAGGTAAAGAAGCCAGATTGATATTGTCCGCCACCGATAGCGGTAAAATCAGCCCGTCATGACGACGATCGCGCGGCACCAGCGCCATTTTCTGTGCGATGGCCTGTACCGGAGAACGCGGACGCAGCGTCTGACCATTGATCGCAATATGCCCCTCACGGGCAGGCGAAATACCATAGAGCGCATCAATCAGCGCCTCACGCCCCGAGCCTAACAGTCCTGCAATGCCGACGATTTCTCCCGCCGCCACCTGAAAACTTATCGGCTGAAAATGTTGTCGATCCGTGAGTTGTTCAACCTGTAGCAAAGGCGTCTCAGTTTTCTCTGTCTTTCGTTTTCCGTCAAACAGGCTGGCGATCTCTCGTCCCACCATCAGACGAATCATTCCATCGATATCCTTCGTCTCAGGATCGTCCAGCGTCGTCACGCCCTTACCATTGCGTAACACGGTGACGCGATCGCAAATATCCGCAATTTCATTGAGATAGTGGGAAACATAGATAATAGCGATGCCGCGCTGTTTCAACGTCTGGAGCGTATGCAGCAACTGCGCGGCTTCACGCGCCTCCAACGGTGCGGTCGGTTCATCAAACACCACCAGCCGCGCCTTGCCGTCAATCAGTGCCCGCGCAATCTGTACCAGTTTACGTTGCGCCAAACTTAAATCCCGAATGAGCTGGTTGGCATCTATCGATAAATTGAACGTGTGTTGAAAAAACTGTTCGGTTTCACACCGCATTACCCGACGATCGACGCCTCGCCAGCGGCTCACAAGTTCCTGCCCGAGAAACACCGACTCCGCCACGGTAAAATGGGGAATCAGATGCAGTTCCTGATGGATAAAACGAATGCCGTGCGCGTGAATAACCGCGGGTGTCACGGCGGTCAGCCGCTGTCCATCGATAGCAATCTCGCCACTGTCCGCAGCATAGACCCCAGCCAGCACCTTGATTAAAGTTGATTTCCCCGCGCCATTTTCCCCAATCAGGCCGAGAATTTCTCCCGGCCGAACCGTTAGTGATACGTTGTCCAGCGCGGAAATCCCCGAGAACTGCTTACTGATGTGCGTCATTGCCAGACCGCCGCCGGATGGCGACGGGGTTGAGTGATATCCCACCATAGCGTTATTTCAGTTCGCCATAGCCAAGCTGTTTATAGACCGCTTTGGCTTCCGCCTCTCCCTTGACGGGCAACACCGGCACAAATGTCTGCGGCAGTAGCGTGGCGCCGGCGAAGTAGCGGGCGACATTTTTCGCCGATGTGGTGCCAATCAGACGCGGCTGCTGTGCAACGTTGGCAACAAACGGGCTGCCTTTCTCCGCCATAATTTCCAGCGTTTCTGGCCCGGCATCAATCGCCGTAACCTTCACATCCTTGTCACGCCCAGTTTCTTCCAATGCCTGCACCACGCCGATGGCAGGTTGATCCCAGCAGGCAACATGGATCGCATCCAGCGTGCCTTTCGGATGCTGGCTCAGCAGCTCAAGGGTTTTCTTACGCGCATCTTCCGGCGAGTTGGAATATTGCTCAGCCAGCTCAGGCTGAATGATTTTGATACCCGGATAATCTTGTAGGACGTATTTCCACAAATCATAGCGGATACCACAGATGCGCAGCGCGTTGGAGAAGGCGTTAAACACCGCAATATTGCCTTTTCCGCCCAGCGCATCCGCCGTGTAGCGCCCGATCGTCGAACCGATCGCGTAGTTATCCGACGTCGTGTTATTAATGGAGTAAGACGAAACGTGATCGACGGTAAAAACCGGAATTTTCGCGTCACGCAGCGCTTTAAATTTCGGTTCTACCGCGCTGTCACCAAGAATACTGATCACCGCATCCACCTTACGTGCCAGCAGGATATCGTGGTTATTGGCATGAACCTGATTATCACGCCCGCCATCCACGCCCACGACCTGTCCACCGAGTTTCTCAATTTCTTCGGTCGCCCCTTTATAGGCCTCACGATCCCAAAAATGCTGTGTCCCCACGACGGCGACACCAATGGTTTTTCCCTTCAATGACAGTGTCTCATCAGCCGCCTGAACAGAGGTCATTACCCCCGCAGCCAGCACGCACGCAGCCAGACGAGAAAAGCGAGTCTTCATCATTTTTATCCCAGTTTTTATAAAATTATTAGCAGTGAAAGAGATTAGCAACGGGAAAAGTTAAATCGAAATAACAAAAATGATAATGGCTAGTGATTAAATAGAAATAGCATTGATACACAGATGTAATGATTATTACCTATTGAATTTGCAGGAATAAGTTATAAAAAAAGCATCTTGTTTTTTATCCCTATAAAGTTAATGGTTAAGGTTCTTCTATACCTAAGGGAAAGCAGACATGACAACGTTATCGATTTACCACCGTCCGCAGATCACACAGCCCGTCCAGCAGATCACCACGTTTAATGACATCGCTTCCCTGCTCGCCAGCGCTGGGATCCAGTTAGAGCATTGGCAGACCGACGCACCTCCGCTCGACGCCAGCAGCGAAACCATTTTGACGCAGTACCGTGCCGATATTGAACGTCTCAAACAGCAGGAAGGCTACACCTCTGCCGACGTGATCAGCCTGACGCCAGATCATGCCGAGAGACTGGCGCTGCGGGAAAAGTTTCTTCAGGAACACACCCATAGTGAAGATGAAGTGCGCTTCTTCGTGCGCGGCAGCGGAAGCTTCTTTGTGCCGATTGGCGAGCAGGTTTTCCAGCTTACCTGTGAGGCCGGCGATCTCTTACGCGTTCCCGCCAACACGCCGCACTGGTTTGACTGCGGCGAATTCCCTGATTTTGTCGCGATCCGTATTTTTACCAATCCAGAAGGCTGGGTTGGGCACTTTACCGGACGGAAGACGTTTCACTAATTCCACGATCGTTTCTGCATTTCTCCGCCGTTCCCTTTATACTGTGCGTTTTGTACGAAGACGAACGGCGAGACCCCCTCCGTAATGATGAACAACGATGTCCTGCGCAGCGTGCGCTATATGCTGAATTTCAATAATGACCACCTGCTGAAGATCCTGGCGCTGGTGGAGATGACCGTCCCTCCCCAGCAGTTGGCGAGCTACGTCAAAAAAGAGGGAGAGGAAGGCTATCAGCCTTGCCCGGATATCGTGATGAGTTATTTCCTGAATGGGCTGATTCTGCAAAAACGCGGTCAAGATGAAAACCAGCCTGCGCCGCAGTTTGAGCGCAAGATGACCAACAATATTATTCTAAAAAAGCTGCGTGTCGCGTTTTCACTAAAAACGGATGATATTCAGGCGATCTTGCTGGCACAAAATTTTCGTATTTCAGTGCCGGAAGTCACCGCGATGATGCGCGCACCTGACCATAAAAACTATCGCACCTGCGGCGATCAGGTGATCCGCTACTTCCTGAAAGGGCTGACGGCACGAGTACGCAAAGGCTAAAAGCGCCGTTAACGAAAGACGTGAGCGTTGCCTGACTGACCTTTTCTTGTAAAGGCATCAGCAACGCTCAGTCTTTAGTGCGGTATTGTTTAGTGCGGTATTGTTTAGTGCGGTATTGTTTAGTGCAATATCGTTTAGGACGGTATCAATGCTGTGTGTCATGCAGAATAGCCGTGACCAACTGCTCCAGCTCTTCTTCCTCAAGCTGAGTGACCTGCTGCACGCTGTTCTTATCCATCCCCGTTAGCAATAAATTACGGGCAATTTGCCTGGCACTGTTTTTCATCCCTTGTTCAATGCCCTGCTCCAATCCTTGTTCTCTCCCTTGTGCTAATCCTTGCTGAATACCGCGTTGGATGCCTTCCTCGAATCCCATTTTTTTCAATTGTTCTGCAATCGTCATAATGTCCTCCTGACCGGTTGATAGCGGTGCAGCCAGTGCGTCAATAAAATCTGCGGGTTTGGATGTGCTTCCCGTTTGTGCAATATAAAATAACAGCGCACGACGCTGCGTCAGCGGCACCGACCAGCGTTCAAATAGTAACCCAATCTCACGCGCCAGCTCCAGCATATCACGGGTACGAATATGCTTCTGTACCAGTTCCAGTAACGCCATGCGTCGGTGCGTGCGAATCTCATCATCCGAAATAGCGGTTAAATCCACCAGTGGAAAAGGCTGTTCATACAGCGCTTTTGCCAGTTCGGGATCGGTGAAACTGTCCAGCCAGCGAAGGCTATAGGGATAAGGACGCGCTCTGCCATGATAAAACAGCAGCGGCACCACCAGCGGTAAGCGATCGTGTCCCTGATCCAGATGCTGCTGCATAGCAGCCAGACAATAGCGCAGCAGCCGGAAAGCCATCTGCTTTTCCGGGCGGCTTTGGTGTTCAATCACACAGTAAATATATCCTTTACCTGCGGTAGTACGCAGCGAGTACAGCACGTCCGATATCCGCGCGCGCAGCTTTTCATCAATAAATGACGCGGACTCCAGCTGCAACGTGCTGAAATCACATCGCTCGCGAATGTCATCCGGCAGATGAATAGTCAGAAAATCCCGTGCGACCGCGATATCGCTGAGAAACTGTTTGAAGATCGCATCATGCGATGGCATCTCGTCCCCTTCCCTGTAGACCATGACTGAAAATTCAGTAGGGAGGGTAACGGGGATGCGATAACAAAACAGAAGACAGCGGAGAAAGTGGAAAGCGCCTCGAAGAAAAACACGTTCTTTCACGTTAAAAAGTACTTCACATGCAAAACGAGGCGCTAATCATCGAAAGGAATCTGTTGCCGTCAGGCGGCTGCATGCTTTTCCATCATCAAACGTGCAGGGGCTGCATCACCATGCAGCGCCGGATGACGGCAGAAGCGAACAACGTCACCCACCACCAACAGGCTCGGCGACTGTGGCTGATAGCGAGCCAACAGTGCGGGTAAGGTTGCCAGCGTCGCGGTCAATAGCCGCTGATCTGGCTGGGTGCCGCGTTCGATAATCGCAACGGGCATCTGCGCTGACAAGCCGTGTTCGATCAGGCGCTGGCACAGCCGAGAGCTGTGGCTCAGCCCCATATAGAACACCAGCGTTTGCTGACTGTCCGCCAGCGTCGGCCAGTCCAATTGCGGTTCGCCATCGCGCGAATGGCCGGTCACAAAGCGTACCGACTGCGCACAGGCACGATGCGTCAGCGGTAGCCCCACTGCTGCCGCACAGCCTGTCGCGGCAGTAATACCGGGCACCACATGACAAACAATCCCGGCCTGCTGGGCATAGTCCATCTCTTCGCCGCCGCGACCAAAAATAAAGGGGTCGCCACCCTTGAGACGAATCACCCGTTGCCCAGCCTGCGCCAGTTCAACCAACAGCTGATTGATTTTCTCCTGCGACAAACGGTGGCAGCCGCGCGTTTTTCCGACATCGATACACAGCGCCTGCTCCGGCACCAAATCCATAATCTCCGCCGACACCAGCCGATCGTAGACCACCACATCCGCCTGCTGGATTGCCCGCAGCGCCTTCAGCGTCAGCAGTTCTGCATCGCCCGGCCCTGCGCCCACTAACCAGATTTCACCGCCGAGTACGGGCTGACGCCGCTGGCCCTTCGCCAATATTGATTGTGTTGTCATCATGTCACACCTCATTACGCCGTGGCGCTCAACCTGCTTTTTTCAATTCATTGACCGTTATCGGCACATGCTGACTCAATAACGCCTTCAGTTCGGGGATACAGGAACCGCAGTTGGTACCGCATTTCAGCGTACCGCCTAACGCTTCCACGCTGTGACACCCCTTACGAATCGCACCGACGATGATCGCTTCGCCAACGCTATAGCAACTGCAAATCGTGGCTCCCTGCTTCACCTGTCCTTGTGGAGCCTGACCCGCCAGCAGCGCATGGCGTTCGTGCGGTAGCTGCGGTGGGGTGGCAAACGCCTGACGCACCGCATCGCTGTCGATACGCAGCGCCTGTGCACTCACATAGCAGGCCAACACCACGCGGCCATCGCGCCAGCCAATCAGGTGAAATACGCCGTTGCCCTGCGCAACCTGACACTGCATATTTTCCAACCCATAATGTTCAGTCAGCCATGCCTGCCAATCGTCTACTGGTACACGATCGGCAAACAGATACTGCGTCACGCCTTCATGAGGGATCTTACTCCAGTAGGTTGTGGGCGGCGGCAGAACGTCATGCTCTGCGGGTAACGTTAATGATGCAGTTGGCAGCTCGTCGGCAAAAAACAGCGTTGCCTGCCATGCGGCATGCCAGGGTTGGATACGCACCCGGCTGTGCTTACTTTCCGGCTGACCGGAATAGGGATCGGTAATCGGTGCGACTAAACTGTCAGCCCGCGCCTGAGCGCTGAACTGCTGATTCCAGTGCATCGGTACAAACACGCTGCCGCGCGCCTGCCCAGCGTCGAGTCGTGCTCGCGCCAGCATCCAGCCGTGCACCGACGACAGACGCACCAGATCGCCCGCCTGAATATCATGTGTCTGCGCATCCTGTGGGTGCAGCTCGCAGTAGGGTTCGCTGATATGACGCATCAGCCGAGCCGCTTTGCCGGTACGCGTCATGGTGTGCCACTGATCGCGAATACGCCCAGTGTTCAGTATCAGCGGATACGCCTCGCTCCACGGGCTTTGTGGCAGCGACGGTGTTACGGCCACCAGACGCGCTTTACCATCGGGATGCCAGAATCGACCATCGTCACCCAGTCGGGCGCGTCCGTGTGGAGATGCCGCATTCACCGGCCACTGTATCGGTTCCAATTGCTGCCACTGCTGATTGCTGAGCGTCGCCAGCCCGCTGATATCAAACGCCCGGCTGCCATTATTCTCAAACCCAGACAACGCCGCATGTTCACGAAAAATCTCCGCTGGGTGCTGATAAGTAAATGCCTCAGCAAAACCCATACGCTGCGCTACCTGACTCAGTATCCACCAGTCGGCTTTGGCTTCCCCCGGCGCAGGTAGAAAGGCACGCTGACGAGACACCCGGCGTTCGGAATTGGTTACCGTGCCGTCTTTTTCTCCCCAGCCCAGCGCGGGCAGTAAGATATCAGCGGTTTCTGCAGTATCGGTGTAACGCATCACCTCGGAAACGATCACCAGCGGGCAGCGTTCCAGCGCCTGTTTCACCCGGTCAGCGTCTGGCATCGACACCACCGGATTAGTGCCCATGATCCACACCGCTTTAATATCGCCGCGTTCAACCGCGCGAAACAGTTCCACTGCATTCAGACCGGGCTGCGTCGCCACATTATCGCTCTGCCAGAAGCGCCCTACGCGCTCGATGTCCTGTGGCGTAAAACCCATGTGGCTGGCAAGCTGATTAGCTAACCCGCCGACTTCCCGTCCACCCATCGCATTTGGCTGTCCGGTTATCGAAAAGGGGCCAGAACCCGACACGCCAATTTTACCGCTCAGCAGATGCGCATTAATGATGGCGTTGCATTTATCACTGCCCGAGGACGATTGATTTATGCCCTGCGAATAGAGCGTGACCACTTTATCGCGGGTGCTGAACAGGCGATAGAAACACTCGATATCGGCTTCATCTAACCGACAGAACTCCGCGACCTGCGCCACCGACCATGCCTGCGCTGACTGTAATGCCTCTTCCACGCCGGAAAAGCGCTCGGCCAATTCAGCGACATCGATGCGCGAACCCTGTGCAAGCCAATGCAGCAGGCCATTGAACAGCCCCGCATCGCTGCCGGGTTGCAGCGGCAAATGCAGATCGGCAATATCGCAGGTTGCGGTACGTCGAGGATCGATCACCACCACCGGCATCTGTGGCCGCTGCTGTTTCGCCTGCACCAGCCGCTGATACACCACCGGATGTGCCCAGGCGGTATTAGAACCGACCAGCACCACCACATCCGCCAGTTCGATATCTTCATAACTACAGGGAACGGCATCCGCCCCTAGTCCGCGCTTATAGCCAATCACCGCAGACGCCATGCACAGCCGCGAGTTGGTATCCATATTGGCGACGCCAATGAAGCCTTTCATCAGTTTGTTGGCGACGTAGTAATCTTCCGTCAACAGCTGACCTGACCCATAAAACGCGACCGACTGCGGGCCGTGCTGCTGCATGGTCGCCAGCAGCCGTTCAGCTACCGTATCGAGCGCCTGATCCCAGCTAACGCGACGCCCTTCCACTAACGGCCACAAGAGCCGGCCTTTCAAATCCAGCGTCTCTCCCAGCGCGGAGCCTTTGACGCACAACCGACCAAAATTCGCCGGGTGTGCGGGATCGCCGCTGATCTTTACCCCACCTTGCCCATCGTGTTCTGCCAGCACGCCACAGCCGACGCCACAATAGGGGCAGGTTGTCCGACAGACGCGCGCGTTCATGATGCTTTCGCCATGGCGGTGTCTGCCAGAACGACGCCTTCAGGCACGGCCAGCGGTTGACGGCATACCCAAATCTCGTCGTCTTCCACGCGCACCGGCCAGGCACGCACGTACAGCGCGCTGTCATCCGGGCTCACACCGTCTCGCAGCTTGAAGCGTTTTTTGTACAGCGGAGAAATCACCACCGGTTCCCCCGCCACGTCACCCAGTAGCCCACGCGACAGCACGTTCGCCCCGCTGCCCGGCTCATGGTTTTCTAACGCGTACACCTGCTGCTCGCTGCCCGGCAGGTGGAACAGCGCGATTTGCTGCTGTCCGAGGCGCGCCGCCATGCCAGCATGACGCGGAATATCGCCCAGCGTCGCCACCTGTACCCACTCTGCTTCATGCGCGGCGGGTTTCAGCACAGCGGGTTCTGGCGATACCGCTTTCTCATGATCCTGTGCCGGACGGATCTGCCCACGCTCAGGCACCATCACCACCGCTTCATCCGGGCTATCGCTGTTCAGGAAGCCGCGGAACAGCGCCAGACGTTCCGGGCTTTCCAGCGTGGTTTGCCATTCGCACTGGTAGGCATCCACCACGCGCTGCATCTCTTTATCTAACTCTTCACCGATATTCAGGCTGTCTTCCAGAATCACCTGACGCAGATAGTCGATACCACCCTCCAGATTATCCATCCAGGTGCTGGTGCGCTGGAGGCGATCGCCGGTGCGGATATAAAACATCAATACCCGATCGATGGTGCGCAGCAGGGTTTCCGTATCCAGATCGCTGGCGAAGAGATCCGCATGACGCGGTTTCATGCCGCCATTGCCGCACACGTACAGATTCCAGCCTTTATCGGTGGCAATCACGCCGATGTCTTTGCTTTGTGCCTCCGCACATTCGCGGGTACAGCCAGAAACGGCCATTTTGACTTTATGCGGCGAGCGCAGCCCCTTGTAACGGTGCTCCAGTTGGATCGCTAACCCGGTGGAATCCTGTACGCCGTAGCGGCACCAAGTCGAGCCCACGCAGGATTTCACGGTACGCAGCGATTTACCGTAGGCATGGCCGGTTTCAAATCCAGCATCGATCAGCTCACGCCAGATCGCTGGAAGCTGTTCTAAGCGAGCGCCGAATAAATCCACCCGCTGGCCGCCGGTGATCTTGGTGTACAGGTTATAGCGCTGCGCAACCTGCCCGATAGCGATCAGGCCTTCTGGCGTGATCTCCCCCGCCGGAACGCGCGGCACAACGGAATAGGTGCCGTCTTTTTGGATGTTGGCAAAGAAACGATCGTTGGTATCCTGCAACGGCAGATGCTGCGGTTGCAGCAGGTAGTCATTCCAGCAGGAGGCCAGCATAGAGCCCACCAGCGGCTTACACACTTCGCAGCCCAAACCATGGCCGTAACGCTCAAGGAGGCTGTCGAACGAGCGGATCTCATGCACGCGAATCAGGTGATACAGCTCCTGACGCGCATAAGCGAAGTGCTCACAAATATCCTTCTTCACTTCAACGCCCAACTGCGTCAGTTCGTACTCCATCACCTGCTTAAGCAACGGCACACAGCCACCGCAGCCCGTCCCCGCCTTGGTGCAGGTTTTCAGGGCGCCCAGTTCACCGCAGCCGCCTGCCACCGCCGCCGAGATATCGCCTTTGCTGACGTTATGGCAGGAGCAAATCTGTGCACTAGCGGGTAACGCTGCCACGCCCAATCCTTTCGGCGCATCACCGGAACGCGCGGGCAAAATCAGCCCTTCCGGCTGTTTAGGCAACGGCATGTCGTTGAGCATCATTTGCAGCAGCGTGCTGTAATCGCTGCTGTCGCCAATCAGTACCGCCCCCAGTAAACGCTTGCCGTCGGCAGAGACGACAATTTTTTTGTAGACTTCGTTCGGGCCATCCGTCCACTGGTAGCTTTGGCTTCCCGCCGTGCGCCCATGTGCATCGCCAATCGAGGCGACTTCTACGCCCAGCAATTTCAGCTTGGTGCTCATGTCCGCGCCGGTAAATGGCGTATCGCGCTGCGCCAGCGTATCCGCCACGCTGCGAGCCATCTGGTAGCCCGGTGCCACCAGCCCGAAAATTTGCCCTTTCCACAGCGCACACTCGCCGATGGCGAAAATCGCGTCATCGGAAGTCTGGCAGTGGTCATCAATCACGATACCGCCACGCGGCCCTTTCTCTAAATCGCAGCTATCCGCCAGTTTGTCGCGTGGGCGAATCCCGGCGGAAAACAGCACCAGATCGGTTTCCAGCACGCTGCCGTCGGCAAAGCAGAGGCGATGTAGCGCCTGCTCACCGTCGGTGATTTCCCGCGTTTCTTTGCTGAGATGAATCTGTACGCCCAGCGCTTCAATCTTGCGGCGCAGCATGGTGGCACCGCCGTCATCCAGCTGTACCGCCATCAGACGCGGAGCAAACTCCACCACATGCGTGTCCAGCCCCAGTTGACGCAAGGCGTTTGCGGCTTCCAGCCCCAGCAAGCCGCCACCAATCACCACGCCAGACTTGCCCTTTTTAGCCTGTGCTGCAATCGCATCCAGATCGTCCAGCGTGCGATACACCAGACAGCCGGGGCGCGTATTGCCGGGAATCGGCGGAACAAACGCATAAGAGCCCGTCGCCAGCACCAACTTGTCGTAGGCGGTTTCTCTGCCCTGCGCATCACACACGCATTGACGCTCACGATCGATAGCCACGATCTCACTGGCGCTGCGCAGCTCAATGCCGCTCTCGGCAAAAAAGCCGTCTTTTACCAGTGACAAAGAAGCGGCGCTGCGGCCGGAAAAATACTCGGAGAGGTGAACGCGGTCATAGGCTTCATGGCGTTCTTCACCGAATACGACAATGTGGTAATGCTGATGCAGGTCGCGTTCAACCAGCTGTTCAAGAAAATAGTGGCCGACCATACCGTGGCCGACGACCACCAAAATAGGTTTGCTCATGACAGGAATCCTTACAGCTTCAGGCTGTGGGTCAGAATCAGGGGAAGAAAGGCCGAAAAGCAGCGAGGCAGGCGGAATCATCTCGCCTTCTGTCGCACTATCCATCGCGGCCAGCAGGCGCTGGCTGTCGTCAGTGTCGCCATACAGCAGGACACCACTCAGCCGACCGTCGCGAACGAGCAGACGACGATAGTGCTGCGTCTGCGGATCAAAAAGGGTGTACACCTCATCATCCGGTGTAACGTTAATATCGCCGCCGCTGACCACGCCAATACCGGTGACCTTCAGTCGCGTTGCCGCCTGCTCACGCTGATAGTCTTTCGGTGCATGTCCGGCAAGGCGCTGTGCCACCAGCGTGGCATGGGCGAAACACGGGGCAACCAGCCCGAAGGTTTCGCCATTGAGTTCGCAGCATTCGCCGATCGCGCTGATATACGGGTCGGCGGTTTGCAGTTGTCCATCCACCAGCACGCCACGGTTGCAGGGCAAGCCGCATTCCCGCGCCAGTTGGCTGGCAGGAATCACGCCCGCCGTCACCACCACCAGACCTGCCGGAATCGTGCGGCCATCGGCCAGTGCGACCGCCGTCACCCCGCGTTCATCTCCATGCAGCGCCACCACCTGCACATCCGTCTCGCAGGCAATGCCGCGTTCTCGCAGGCTGTCGCACAGCAGGTCACTCGCCGTGGCGTCCAGTTGACGCTCCATGAGAACCGGGACGCGATGCAGCAACGTGACGTCGGCACCGCGCAGTTGCAGCGCCGCGGCGGCTTCAATGCCGAGTAGGCCACCGCCAATCACCACCGCAGGGACGGACTGACCAATCGTTGTTAACATCAGTTCGACATCATCCAGCGTGCGGAAGCCGCACACGCCCGCCAGATCGATACCGGGCATCGGCGGCATAAACGGCGTGGATCCGGTCGCCAACACCAGATGATCGTAATGCAACTGCCGTTGCGTCGTTGTCACCTCGCGCTGCTGGCGATCGATATGCATGACCCGCTCACCCAGCAGAGTGTTCACCGGCAGCGCCGCATCGTCGTCGAGCGTCGCTGGCGTCAGCAGCGTATCCGTAAACGCTTTCTCGCCGCTTAATACTGGCGACAGCAGGATACGGTTATAGCTGGCACGCGGTTCATCACCAATTACGGTGATTCGGAAGCGCGTGGCGGCCAGTTGGCGCAGTACATCGACGAATCGCGCACTCGCCATCCCGTTACCAATCACAATCAGATGCGGTTTCATCATCGTTCCGGCCTCGCTGTCAGGCTGCTTTAGGCTGTTTTTCATATAAGAAATGCAGCACCTGCTGGCGGTAGTGGTGGTAGCGTGGATCGTCGGCCAGCACCACGCGTGAACGTGGACGTTCCAGCTCGACATTCATGATTTCACCGACCGTCGCCGCAGGGCCGTTGGTCATCATCAGCACGCGATCCGACAGCAGTACCGCTTCGTCGACATCGTGGGTAATCAGCACAATCGTGGTTTGCAACCGCTGCTGAATCTCCATCACCGCATCCTGAAGATGTGCGCGAGTCAGCGCATCCAGCGCACCGAACGGTTCATCCATCAGCAGGACTTTCGGCTTCATGGCCAGCGCGCGGGCGATACCTACACGCTGCTTCATCCCGCCGGAGATCTCATTCGGCCGTTTGTTCAGCGCATGCTCCATATGTACCAGTTCGAGATTGTGGATAATCCATTCGTGCATTTCGCGCTTGTTCATCTGACCGCGAAACACCTGGCGTACCGCCAGCGCCACGTTTTCATAGGTGGTCAGCCACGGCAGCAGTGAGTGGTTCTGAAAGACCACGCCGCGCTCCGGCCCCGGGCCGTCGATTTCACGGTTGTCACACAGCAGGCCGCCGCTGCTCGGCAGCGTCAGACCCGCAATCAGGTTCAATAACGTAGATTTGCCGCAGCCGGAATGGCCGATCAGGCTGATCGTCTCACCGGTGTGAATATCAAAACTCACCTGATCCAGCGCCAGAAACTCACCGCTGGCGGTATTGAAACGCTGGCTCACCTGCTGCACTTGAATAATGGGTGTTGTACGCATCGTCGGCTCCTTAGCGGTTGTCATAGCTGAAACGGTTAGCAATCCACACCAGTCCCTGCTCAAGCAGCAGGCCGATAACGCCAATCACCACGATGGCGATGATGATGTTTTCTACATTCAGGTTGTTCCACTCGTTCCAAATCCAGAAGCCGATACCGACGCCGCCGGTCAGCATTTCCGCCGCCACAATCACCAGCCAGGCGACGCCAATCGACAGACGCACACCGGTCAATACGTTAGGCAGCACCGCAGGCAGCAGAATCTTGCGCATGATGGTAAATTCGGAGAGCTTCAACACCCGCGCCACGTTCAGGTAATCCTGAGGGATGCGGCGCACACCTTCGGCGGTGTTAAGGATCATCGGCCAGATGGAGCAGATAAAAATGGTCCAACTGGATGCCGGTTCGGCACGCTGGAACAGCAGCAGGCCGATAGGCAGCCAGGCCAGCGGACTGACCGGACGCAGCAGCGAAATGATCGGGTTGAGCATGTTAGCCAGAAACGTAAACCGACCAATCAGGAAACCAGCAGGAATGCCAACCAGTGCCGCCAGTCCGAAGCCAATACCAACACGTTGCAACGAGGCCAATACGTTCCAGCCGATGCCCTGATCGTTCGGCCCTGCGATGTAAAACGGATCGGCAAAGAGGCTGAGCGCCGCAAGCCAGGTCGTCCACGGCGTCGGGAAGTTTTCGCTGTTGAGTGCAGCAATCTGCCAGACCGCAACCAGCAACCCCAGCCCCAGTACCGCAGGGAAAAGTTGTTGAAACAGCTTGCGCAGCAGTGGGCGATAGACGAAAGCCGATGCCACCGGTGCTTTTGCAGGCGTTGCGGGTTTAGTTGGCAGCGGCGTAATGTCGGCGCTGTGTACGGTTTCCGGGACGTTATCCGCGGTAATTGGAATGACCTGGGCCTGGTTTTTCATCATCAACCTCACTTATTTCTTCACGCTAAAACTGTTGGCATAACCCGCTGGATCGCTACCATCCCAGCGACGGCCATCGATGAGTACGCTGCTGCGCATATCGCTACCGGGCAATGGCACATTCCCCACGGCATCGGCCGCCTGCTTATAGATATCAATACGGTTAACCTGCTTCGCGACAGCCAGATAATCCGGCTCTTCGGTGAGCAAGCCCCAGCGTTTGTGCTGGGTGAGGAACCACATGCCGTCGGACAGGTACGGGTAGTTCACGGAACCGTCGTGGTAGAAACGCATCGCGTGTTCGTCTTTCCAGCTTTTCCCCAGCCCATTTTCGTACTGACCCAGCATGCGTCCGACGATGGTTTCTTCTTTGGCATTGATGTACGCGCGTCCGGCAACGACGCCTGCCGTTTCGCGGCGGTTGTCGTCCGAGGCATCAATCCAGCGTGAGGCATCGAGGATCGCGGCGGTCAGCGCGCGGGCGCTATTCGGGTTGGCGTTTACCCAGTCAGCGCGGGTGCCCAGCACTTTTTCAGGGTGATCCGGCCAAATGTCTTGCGAGGTGGCGGCGGTAAAGCCGATGTTTTCGCTGATGGCACGCTGGTTCCACGGCTCGCCGACGCAGTAGCCGACCATGTTGCCAATCTTCATGTTCATCACCATCTGCGGCGGCGGCACCACCACGGTGCGCACGTCGTTCAGCGGATGAATGCCGGCGGAAGCCAGCCAGTAATAAAGCCACATGGCGTGTGTGCCAGTAGGGAAGGTTTGGGCGAAGGTATAGGTGCCCGCCGGGCTGGCAGCGATATACTTTTGCAGCGCGGCGAGATCCGTGACGTTGGCTGCACGCAGTTGGTTCGCCAGCGTGATGCCTTGTCCGTTCTGGTTGAGCGTCATCAGTGCCGCCATGTTGCTCTGCGAGCCAGACAGCCCCATTTGCAGACCGTACAGCTGACCATACAGAATGTGGGCGGCATCCAGCTCGCCCGATACCAGCTTGTCGCGTACCGCGGCCCAACTGGCTTCTTTGCTGGGAACAATGGTGATGCCGTATTTCTTATCGAAACCTTTCACTGCCGCCATCACAACCGAGGCGCAGTCCGTCAACGGGATAAACCCAACCCGAATTTCCTTTTTCTCCGGCGCATCGGAACCGGCAGCCCAGGCGCTATTCATCAACCCCGGCAGCATCAGGCTGCCTCCCAGTGCAGCACTCCCCAACAGAAACTGGCGGCGAGAGACGGTCATGCTTTTGGTTTTGGAATCACTCATCAACGACACCCTTACGAAAAAACGCCTTTTCAAGCGGTAAAAAAAAAACGGCGTCCACAAGCCCATGCAGAATCTGCACGCTTATGGACGCCGTTGTCCGATTAACACCTTCCGCACCGCCGTTGGCCCGAAACGCATTATGAATGTTTGGTTGTTGCTAATGACTTAAAGCAAGGTTTGTGCCAGCTATCACACTTTTACATATTGCCGAGGGGAGTGGTTTAATCGTGAGGTGAACTGAAATTTAGGTAACAATATGTAATTTAAGGTTATTGTTTCGTGCGCCAGAATATTGCCATTTCTATGCTACGTCGTAGCACGCGCCCGACACGGGGCGCTCAGTCGCCGCCGCCCCGTGACCCGTGGCTTTTTCGCGAAAAATAACGTCGCTACGCGATACCTTCAGAAAAAACAGCCTCTTAACGGACCGCAGTTGACGCGTTCCCGACGCGGCAACGGCTTTCGCGGCTTCCCTGCCGCTCATCCTAAGCCTGTTTTTTCTTCAGCGTTATTTACGCTTATCACAGCACAACGACAGCGAGAACCCGCTACGCACGAAATCACTTAACACTGTCAGTTACTCCGCTATTTTCCCTCTAACAAAACGAGGTCTTGCACCGCCAACTGGCAGAACACGCACAGTTCATGTGCATATACCTCTTAAGGGGTATCACCAAATACATCGGCCACCGCGAGCATCGCCGTCGCGATGTCAATCAGCTTTTTATTCTGGCTCATCGCCATGCGGCGCAGGGTTTTGTAGGCCTCTTCTTCGCTTAATCCACGGTGCTGCATCAGCAAGCCCTTCGCACGATCGATCTGCTTTCTTTCATTCAACGTGGCTCGCAGCGCAGCCAATTCATGATCCTGCGCCTGTAAGCGACGCGACTGTTGCTGCACCAGCGACAGTAGCGAACGCCCCAGCTGTGGGCTGACACCATCGCTATGTAGCCAGTTGGGCTGCGCACTTTGCCCTTCCACGCCATGACCGGCGATAAATATCGAATAACCGGGATCGTCATGCTCCTGCTGTGCCATCAGTGCGTCGAGATCTGCGCGCTGATCGCTACATGCCTTCTCCGCTGACGCAATACGGGTACGGCAGCGCTGCATCAGCGTCTGCTCCAGTTCATCTTCCATCTGCTTCATTTCATCAATGCGCCGCGTGGCAATCGAAAACCAGTGCAGGCTATCGGCTTCCGGCAGCTTTTCTATCGGGCTGCGGGTGCACACAATGCGGCGCAGGCGCTCAAATTCGCTGTCTACCGCGATAGCCCGCCAGCGCTGCTGGTTTTCTTCATCGCTAAAACTCAGAAAGGTATCGAAACAGCGCTCCTGCCGTTCAATCAAATCCAGCAGCTTTTGCCGGGTTTCCTCATCGACACTGCCCGCCGCATAGGCTGCCGCGCCAATAGCACGCTCCTGCCCCGCCAGTTCTTTCCCCTGCATAAAGCTGAACATGGCAATCAGCGCGCGGGAAATCCCCGGATCGGCTGCCGTATCCGAGACCTCAAAAACCAGCGCCAGCAGGTTGCGAACAATGTCGTTGAAAAACGTCATCGCCTGCGGCTGAGGCAGCAAACGCTGGCAAATCTGCTGGCGCAGCGCGGGCAGCAGGCTCAGCGCATAAACCACGCTGGCAACACGGCTGAATAAACGGCTCGCCTGCGGCAATTCCGCCGTCATTTTTTCCAACCCGGCCAGATGCGTCATCAAATGCGCCTGTGCCGCCTGCACGTCTTTCTCACGTAGCGCCAGTTCGTCGGCGAACAGTCGACCATCGGAGCAAAGAAACAGGTTGGCTGTTCCCCGTTCACGCTGCAATAGATGGACGAGTTGGCTGATTTTGCCCACCAGCTCACCGCTTTGCAGCAGGTAACGCAGGCTGTTCAGCTCACACTGGCGCGAGGCAAGTAAAAATCGAATTGTCGTTGAAGGCTCCGCCACCATTACTGTCTCTCCTGAAAAAACCACGTTCAGAAATATGCAATTAACGCGCCATTTGCACTCATTCACATTTAGCGGAAAGCAAGGGCATGTTGTCCGCACGATGGCTGCTGAGTTCGTACACGTTTCACTTCAATTTTTAAACTCCGTTACTAAACCAACCCCATCGCAAAAGGTACTCTCATCATCGTTACTAAAACTGTTTTATAGCCATCGGCATGATGCTGACATCGGCGTGGAAACAGAAAGAATCGCTGTTAAAACCGCATCGTAGCGACGTCACAACCATAGGAACGCATGAACATGGCGAATTTATCTGAACAAGAAAGCTGGATTGATGGAATTTATCAGCTTGAGACATCGGACCCCGTTGTCGCAGGCCCAGGGGGGATCTCTAACCGTCAGGCAGAGCAATTAGCCAGCCGCACGGCTTACCTGAAAAAAATGCAGGAAACCACGGGTGAGAGTTTGCAGGTACATCTCGCTGCCAGCGACCCGCATTCGCAATATGCCCCCAAAAATAGCCCGGCGCTAACAGGAACACCCACCGCGCCAACGACAGCACAAACGGCAAACAACACGCAAATTGCCACCACAGCATTTGTGAAATCGGCCCTTGCCGCACTGGTCAATGGCTCTCCGGCAGCACTGGATACGCTGCAAGAGCTGGCGAACGCGTTGGGCAACGATCCGCACTTCAGTACCACCGTGGTGAATGCCATTGCTGATGTGAAAACTGACGTAGCCAATAAGCTGAATGCCCATGCTTCCATCCTCGATGCGCATCCTCAGTATGCCCCAAAAGCCAGTCCTGCATTCACGGGCACGCCAACCGCGCCGACTGCCGCATCCGGTTCTAATGACACACAGTTGGCGACAACGGCCTTTGTGAAAGCCGCCGTAGCAGCATTGGTTAATGGTTCTCCTGCGGCGCTCGATACGCTGCAAGAATTGGCGAACGCATTAGGTAATGATCCGAACTTCAGCACAACGGTGTTGAATGCACTAGCGGGTAAGCTGGCAAAAGATCAGAACGGTGCGGATATTCCTGATAAGGCGAGATTTCTTTCGACACTTGTTTATCGCGGCGAATTGGTAAATGGCGGAACGTTTGCGGCATGTAATCAGGTAGGAGTGTATCGAGTAGCTATTAATGACGGTAATACCGTTACAGATATGCCCAAAAACATTCGTGGGGAAATTCTGTATTCATACGGTTTTTTACTGGTAGATGAAATAGCAGGTGTCATTAGCCAGATATATTTACCTCACCGTGGCCCCGTCGCAACGCGCCAAAATTGGGATGGGATTTCCTACAGTCTGGGCTGGAATGTCATGCTTGACGGCTTAGCGAATAAACCCAGCGCGACGGATATTGGCGCATTCCCGCTGGGATTTACAGGTCATGTAAATAATAGTGACGTGGCGTGGGATGCGAATTCAGGCGTTTATCAGGCACTGTTTCCCGGCGCAAGCAACATGGTTGTGCATTTTTTTGGTGGTGCGTCCAGTTGCCCATCATTGCAATTTTTGGCTGAGTATGGAAATGGCGGGCTGTCATACCGCACAGCGCGTGATGGCATGGGATTTGAACATCCGTGGGAAAAATTTTACACAACCCAATTTAAACCGACTGCGGCTGATGTCGGCGCATTGCCAATTACAGGCGGTCATCTACAGGGCGGAGTTAGGCTGCGGGGGAATTTAGACCTCAATGCTAGAGATGCAGTAGTCGGTGTGATGCCCGATGCGAGTTACAGACAAATGCTGTCGTTATCACCCGATAATACTGTTGTTGTTGGCAATCCGAATAGCTCGACGGTTATTCATACCAATGACCGCGTTTACATCGCAGCCGCAGGCGGGGCATGGCGTTCAATCTATCATGATGGAAACCTAACCCCGCAAACCATCGGCGCACTACCCACATCCGAACTGGTCGGCATGCCGCTGCCATTCCCTGGCGCTGTTGCGCCAGCAGGGTGGCTGAAATGCAACGGTCAGCAGTTCGATACGGCACAATACCCTGTTCTGGCATCCCGTTATCCGAACGGTTTCCTGCCCGATTTACGCGGCGAATTTGTACGCGGTTGGGATGACGGACGCGGCGCTGATGCTGGGCGTGCGTTGCTATCAGTACAGGGCGATACGATACGCAGCCACAAGCATGCGCTCAAACTATCGCACGAGGGAGGGGGTCAGTACGACGGAGGGGGATTCCCGCCGCTGGATGCAACTGGCCCATTTGTTGTTCACAGTGAAAGTCAGCCTGATGGGTCATCATCATCATCATCTGGAACGGGTAACCCGATGTATTCGTTTGGTGAGAGTGAAACCCGTCCCCGCAATATCGCCTTTAACTACATCGTGAGAGCAGCATAATGAGCAACTATTCAACACAAATTAAAAACGCAGAACTGAACGAACGCGGATTAGCCATCAATACGGGATGGATTACCGTTTATCACGTTAACCCGGCTACGCGGGAATACCTGTCAGCGAGCTATGAGTATGTTATGCAAGGTGTTGGCCTGCCCGCCGACAGCTACGCAGACGAACCGCAATTGCCGCCTGTCGGCCAAGCCTTGCGCCGTAGTGCAGACGGTAAGGCATGGGAACCGGTGCCAGACTATCGCGGCCAGACGGTTTACAGTACGGAAACACGACAGGCGCAGACGGTGACGCAGTTCGGTGAACTGCCTGACAATATGACATTTCTGGCTCCAGCAACCGAGTTTGATCAGTGGAATGGGGCGGCTTGGGTGACAAACTTAGAAGCGCAACAGCTTGCCGCAACCAAAAGCCTACAGCAGGAACTGGCAGCACGGCGCGCGACAGCAAATACCCGAATTGCCGAGCTGAACTACGCAGTGGATTTGGCTATTGCCACGGATGAAGAGCAAGAGCGGCTAACCCAATGGAAAATTTATCTGGTGACGTTGAACCGCATTGATCTCACCGCTGCGCCAGTTGTGTGGCCAGTAGCACCTTCCGTGTAATCGCTGGCACCCGTATTTCATCATATCAATTAGGTGTGCCGTATTTAGCATACGGCACACGCACATCATCTTCGCCTCTTTAGTAAGGATATTCTGATAATTTCCTATTATCTTTATCGTCAAATGTAAAATAAAATAAAAAATGAAACTGTTATATTTATACATTTCAAATCTGTACTATTTTAATTAAATTAAATTTCCAACACCAACAAATATACAGAACAAAAACCCAAAAATTAAAATCAAATAAAATTAAACACCAAGAAGTAATGTAAGATTAAAATATAAAACCAAAATAATGACATAAAAGATAAAAAAACCGAATCAACAAACTGTACTATTTATCCTTCAGTTTTTGCACGCTATAATCCCCACACGTTTTATTCACTATTCATTTTTATCTCACTTCAATCAGTGACGTTAATTTCTGACGGATGCAAATATCGTCGGCGGTAATTTATTCGCATTTTATTCATCACTATTTATTCCGGCAAGCATCGGAATAACAGCATTTTCCTGCCTGAAGCTAGGAGCCTAACATGTTTGATGTCGTTGAGCTGTCGCGGCTGCAATTTGCCCTGACTGCCATGTATCACTTTCTTTTCGTCCCGCTGACACTGGGGTTATCTTTCCTGCTGGCCATTATGAACACCACTTATGTGTTGACCGGCAAGCAAATCTATAAGGATATGACCAAATTCTGGGGCAAGCTGTTCGCCATCAACTTTGCGCTGGGCGTGGCAACTGGTCTGACGCTGGAATTCCAGTTCGGCACCAACTGGTCTTACTATTCTCACTACGTGGGCGATATTTTTGGTGCGCCGCTGGCAATGGAAGGACTCATGGCGTTCTTCCTCGAATCCACGCTGATCGGCCTGTTCTTTTTCGGTTGGGATCGTCTGACCAAAGTTCAACATATGCTGGTGACCTGGTTCGTCGCGCTAGGCTCCAACTTTTCCGCCCTGTGGATTCTGGTCGCCAACGGCTGGATGCAAAACCCGATTGCCGCCGAATTCAATTATGAAACCATGCGCATGGAAATGCTGAGCTTCGCCGAACTGGTGCTGAACCCGGTCGCGCAGGTGAAGTTTGTGCACACCGTAGCCGCAGGTTACACCGCCGGCGCGATGTTTGTTCTCGGGATCAGCTCTTACTATTTGTTGAGAGGCCGCGATATCGCCTTTGCCAAACGCTCGTTCGCGATTGCCGCCAGTTTTGGTCTGGCCTCGGTGCTGTCCGTCATCGTGTTGGGCGATGAATCCGGCTATGTGATGGGCGACGTACAAAAAACCAAGCTGGCTGCGATCGAAGCCGAATGGGAAACGCAGCCCGCCCCCGCGTCTTTCACGCTGTTCGCCATCCCCAATCAGGAAACGATGCAGAACGATTATGCAATCCACGTTCCCTACCTACTGGGACTCATCGCCACACGCTCACTCGACAAACCCGTCGTCGGCATTAAAGACCTGATGGCGCAACATGAGATTCGCATTCGTAACGGCATGACGGCCTATGGCCTGCTGGAAGAACTGCGCTCAGGTAACACCGACCCCGCCGTTCGCGCACAATTTGAGGCCGCCAAGCGCGATCTTGGCTACGGTCTACTGCTTAAGCGTTATACCGATGACGTCGCCAACGCCAGCGAAAACCAGATTCAGCAGGCAACCAAAGATTCGATTCCTCGCGTCGCGCCGCTGTATATCGCGTTTCGTCTGATGGTGGGCTGCGGCGTGCTGATGCTCGGCATTTTTGCTCTGTCGTTCTGGAGCGTCATACGCGGCCGCATGGGGCAGCGCAAATGGCTGCACCGCGTGGCGCTGTACGGCATCCCCCTGCCCTGGATCGCGATTGAATCCGGCTGGTTCGTCGCCGAGTACGGCCGCCAGCCGTGGGCAGTCGGTGAAGTTCTGCCTACCGCCATCGCCAATTCCTCCCTTGAGGCACACGACATCCTGCTGTCGATGGGGCTGATTTGCGGACTGTACACGCTGTTTCTGATCGCAGAAATGTATCTGATGTTCAAATTTGCCCGACTGGGGCCAAGTAGCCTGAAAACCGGCCGCTACCACTTTGAACAACCGACGACACAATCCCTCGCGACACCTGCAAAACCTTAACAGGAGCCATAATAATGCTGGATTATGAAACATTACGTCTGATTTGGTGGGGGTTGATTGGCCTGTTATTCATCGGCTTCGCTATCACCGACGGCTTTGATATGGGCGTGGGCATTCTGCTGCGCCTGCTGGGCAAGACCGATACCGAACGACGGGTGATGATTAACGTGATCGCACCGCACTGGGACGGCAATCAGGTCTGGCTGATCACCGCGGCGGGCGCACTGTTCGCCGCCTGGCCGATGGTTTATGCCGCCGCGTTTTCTGGTTTCTATTTCGCTATGATTCTGGTGCTGGCCGCCCTGTTTTTCCGCCCGGTTGGCTTTGATTATCGCTCCAAGCTGGAAAATCACCGCTGGCGCAACATGTGGGATTGGGGCATTTTCATCGGCAGCTTCGTCCCCACGCTGGTGTTCGGCATCGCATTAGGCAACCTGTTGCAGGGCGTGCCGCTGAGCGTCGATAAGTATTTGCGCCTCACCTACCACGGCGGGTTCTTTGGCCTGTTGAACCCGTTCGGGCTGCTGGCTGGCGTCGTGAGTGTTGCGATGATCGTCGCACACGGCGCGATTTACCTGCAAATGCGCACCACAGATGCACTTCAGCGTCGCGCGCAAAAAACCGTCCTAATCGCCAGCGCGCTGATGAGCCTCACCTTCTTACTGGCTGGCCTGTGGGTCGTTACCGGAATCGACGGCTACCTGATTACCTCCACGCTGGATAAAGCGGCTCCATCTAATCCACTGAATAAAGACGTGGTCCAGCAGGCCGGTGCCTGGTTAACCAACTTTAATGCGTATCCGTCGCTGTGGGCGATCCCCGCATTGGGTGTAGTTCTGCCGTGGCTCACCTGTCTCTTCTCGCGTGTGAACCGCTGCGGCTGGGGTTTCCTGACCTCGTCATTGACGATTGTCTGCGTGATTCTGACGGCTGGGATTACGCTGTTCCCGTTCGTGATGCCTTCCAGCTTCGATCCCAACGTCAGCCTGACCCTCTGGGATGCGACGTCCAGCCAGCTTACGCTTCAGGTGATGACCATTCTGGCCTGCATTTTTGTCCCCACCATCCTGCTTTATACCAGTTGGTGTTACTACAAGATGTTCGGTCGGGTCGATGCGCGTTACATCGAAGAAAATAAGCACTCCGTTTACTAACGATTTGAGGAGAAAGAAAATGTGGTATTTCGCCTGGATACTGGGCACGCTGTTGGCCTGCGCGTTCGCGCTGGTCACCGCGCTGGCGGTTGAGAACCATGAAGCGGGCAAAGACGCCCCTTGAGAGAACGAAGCGCCACCATCGGGCGCTTCATCATTTTGTACTGAGACAGTCATCAGGGCAGACGAAACCCGCTAAGGGCGCTAGAATGCAGACGCTGCGCCCAATCGGATGCCCTCTTTTAACCTGAAATCAGACGACGACATGACAACACCCAGACAGGACAAAACGCCGTGGTGGAGTCAGGGGAAAACCCCGGACTACCGTTTTTCATTAGCGAATGAGCGCACCTTTCTGGCGTGGATTCGCACCGCGCTGGCGTTTCTTGCAGGTGCGGTGGGTATCGATCAATTTACCGTTCATCTCGATCCGCTGGTGCGTCAGGGGCTGGCTCTGCTGCTAGTCGTCTGTGCGGCATTGCTCGGCGGTCTGGCCTATCGTCGCTGGGCCAGCAATGAGAAAGCCATGCGTCAGGAAAGTGATATACCGTATACGCCAATGCTGCTGATCGTGACGCTGTTTATCACCCT
This sequence comes from Pectobacterium odoriferum, assembly GCF_009931295.1. Taxonomy (NCBI): domain Bacteria; kingdom Pseudomonadati; phylum Pseudomonadota; class Gammaproteobacteria; order Enterobacterales; family Pectobacteriaceae; genus Pectobacterium; species Pectobacterium odoriferum. Next base: position 3,235,747 of record NZ_CP034938.1, read on the forward strand.
CATTGCCATCGCGCTTGCCGCCATGATCCTGTTCGGGTAGCACATGGAGACAACACGCGATCCCGGTTTACAGCCGCAGCGAACCGGCATGGCCTGGACACGCACCTTGTTTGTGATGTTGATAAATAGCCTGCTGTGTTTTCGTTTAAGCATGGTAGATGACAGCCGCGCCGTTTTTGCCTGCGCCATCCTGCTTTTGTGCGTCTCTGCTCTGATGTCGGTGCTGGCGATTCTGCGCTACCGCTTTAACGCCTCTTGCCAACCGGTGTTATCACGCGCCAGCCACGGGCTGATCGTCCTTACGTCATCGTCAATCGCGATAACTGCGCTGGTTTTGCTGCTGCACTTCAGCGGCGTGTGGCAAGGATAGGTTTTTTGCAAGAAAGGCGGTGAAGCCCGAACGTGCTTCACCGATTAGAGTGGCTATTCGATCGAACTTTCCGGGAACAGGAAGGGATTGATGCTACTGCGAGAAAAACCTTCTTCCTCCATTTTCACATCCAGTACCAGCGATGCCAAATCGTCAGCGACGGCTTCTACACGGTGATCTTTTTCCTGATACAACAGTTTCAGATACGTGCCACAGTGACCACAGCTTTCCGCTTTGATAGCGGAATTTTCGCTATCCAGCGACCAATAGTTCAGCTCGCTCGATTCTTCACAGTTGCTGCATTTCACCCGCACCATGTGCCATTCGCTCTCGCACAGATTACAGTGCAGATAACGCAGCCCGCTGGAGGTGCCTAACTGCACCACGCCCGATACCGGAATACTGCCGCACACGGGGCAGAACTGGCGATGTTCGCCGGGAACTGCACGCGCTTTACCGGGCAGTTGGCTTGCCATCTGCGCCCAGAACAGCGACAGCGCTGCCCAGATGAACGGGGCTTTATCATTGCTCTCGGCACGAAACTCGTGTTGCAGCAGTGCTGTCGCCTGTTCTTCAAGCTCCTGCTCTGAGGCTTTTTCCAGATTCTCCAGCGTGGATAACACCTGCCCGCTGGCATCCGGTTTTAATTCTTCGATCAGCGCACGCAGCAGCGTATGCCAGTGCGCATCACGCGGGAACACCGCGATATCGAGCGGCGGACGTTCGCCGGACTGTTTCAGCACGTCACTCAGGTCAAGCTTCAACGGATGATCGTGCAATACCTTCTGCTGGGCTTCCACCACGCCTGCGGCGAAGGTGAGATAATCCCCCAACGGGTGCTCTTCAGCTAACTGACGCAGACGCTCCGCGCGGCTGCTGTACAGGCTTTTCAGATTGGCAAAAAGCAGCGGAGGGATGTTCCCTTCCGGCATCGATTTTTCGTTCTGTTCTAACTGTTCCTGAGGAACAATGCGAATACTCATCAGGGTGGTTTTTCCTGTTATTTACGTTGTCTATCCGATAGGTTTCGGGGTGCAGGAAGGCCGCCAGCGCGGTCCGGGTATAATAGCTAATGCCAATCGCTTAAAGATCGAGATACACGGGGCGACCACAGGGATGAGGCCTCCCTGCGGGAACTTCCCCCTGTGTTTCCCCTAAAAATGAGCTTAAATGATCAGCATTCGGGTATCGCTCAACTTTAGCCGGGATTATACGCATCGTGCCTATCGACTTCCTGATTTCCGGCAAGGTTATGGCTGTTTTTCGCCATCAATGCCGCCACCTTCCGCCATGACGGAAACAGTAGCAGAAAAGCGGCAAACATCTCCACACCTCTAAAGGGGTGATCGGGTCAGACGCTCGCTATCTGCGCCCGAATCAGCGATGCTAAGACGATCACGCTTTGTTCGCAGCGATCGTCCCATTCGTAGGACGCGTTAAAGCGGAAATAGCGATCGTATTTGTCGCCGGTCGTGAACATTTTCCCCGGTGCAATGCTGACGCCCCGCTCCAGCGCACGACGGTATAGCTCCGTGCTGCTGACACCTTCAGGCAACTCCAGCCAGAGAAAATAACCACCTTGCGAATGATTAATGCGGACTTCACCGGGAAAGTGTCGGCGTAGCGACTGTAATGCCGCATGTTTGCGCTGCTCCAGCGCCCGCCGCAGGCGGCGCAGGTGGCTGTCATAGCTGCTGGTCGCCAGATAATCTGCAATCGCCAGCTGCATCGGTGCGCTGGTTGATAATGTACTCATCAGTTGTAAACGCTGAATGCTTCCCGCATGGCTCCCTGCCGCTACCCAGCCAATGCGGAACCCTGCCACCAGATTTTTAGAAAACGAGGAGCAGTGCAGAATCGTGCCTTTTTTATCTAACGCTTTTGCGGGTAGCGGACGTTGCAGGCCAGTGTAAAGCTCACTGTAGACGTCATCTTCTACCAGTCCAACACCGTGTGTCTCCAGCATCGCCACCAGCCGCTGTTTCTTCTCCCAGGACAGCGTGCAGCCAAGCGGGTTATGAAAATTGGTCATCAACCAGCAGGCTTTGATCGGGTAATCATTCAGCGCCTGCTGCAACGCGTCAAGATCGATGCCCTGCTGCGGATCGGTCGCTATCGCAATCGCTTTGAGTTTAAGGCGTTCGATCGCCTGTAGCGCACCGTAAAAAGCCGGAGATTCAATCACCACGTAATCGCCCGGCTCCGTCAGTACCTGAAGACTGAGATTGAGGGACTCCATCGCCCCCGCCGTAATCACAATCTCATCGGGCGAGACGGCAATCCCCTGCAACGCATAGCGCTGGGCGATGTTCTTCCTCAGGCTCTCATTACCCGGCGGCAAATTATCCAGCGCGCTCTGTGGCTGCATATGACGCGCCACCGAGGCCAACGAGCGCGTCAGTTGACGCTGTGGAAAGAGCTGCGGATCGGGAAACGCCGATCCGAACGGCATCACCGCCGGATCTTTGCTGGCCTGAAGCACATCAAAAATGAACGCATTGACGTCCACGTCTTCGGTCAACTGAACGCGCTCCTGCCCCACAGGCGAATGCAGGCTGTCTGCCGGTAGTGCGGACAACTGCGGTGCTGCGTAATAACCCGACTGCGGACGCGACACAATCAGCCCCTGACTTTCCAGCAGCTGATACGCGTGCAGCACGGTCATCAGGCTCATGCCCGAGTGCAGTGATTTTTCCCGCAGCGAGGGCAGTTTGTCGCCCGGCTGCCAGATCCCTTCCTGAAGCTGCTCACGGATCTGGTGAGCGAGCTGTTCAAACTTTGCCATAGCGCGACGGTTTCGGTGGATGAGTCTGTCATGATTTTTGGCTCGATCATCACCGATGAGTGACGATCGAGAAGGACGCTTTATCGACAATAATACGTTGTTCGAGGGCTATTTCGCCGCGTAGCGTTGTACAAAATCCAGCAGGATTTTGCGCGCCCAGACGGGTTCCTGCGGAATATCCATCATCCGATCGACATCCCACCCACCCTGTCGCAGGGCCGTTTCATTATGACGCAGGCACGTCAACATGATGTCCGCGCTAAATTCCGGGTGGAATTGTACAGTCAACACTTTATCGCTGTAGCGGATAATCTGGCAGCCATCCATCTCTGAACTCGCCAGCACCTGCGCGCCCGCAGGCGGTTCCAGCACGGATTGCTGATGCGTCAGATAAGCGCCAAACTGCTGCGGATAATCACGCAGTAAAATGTCGTGCACAGCGGCTTCATGGGTTGTCACGACCTGAACGCCGACTTCCTTGCCGTTCGGGTTATCCCCCACTTTACCGCCCAACGCATCGGCCAGCAGTTGGTGCCCATAGCACACGCCTAGCAGAGGAACATCCGCATAATACGCTTCACGCAGCCAGCCAGCGGTGTATTCGCTCCAGTCCAGCCGATCCGTGACCATCGACCACGAGCCGGAAATCACCACCGCTGCCAGCGTATCAAACGGCGGTAACGGCTCCCCAAGATCGGGACGAACCACCTGCACCGGCTGCGTCTTACCCTGCACCGCATCGGTAAACCACTTCCCCTGCTGCCCCACCTGAGACGCGATGCCTTCCGGCGGTTGGCCCAACTGAATCACCAGCAATACCTTTTCGCTCATCGTCCTGTTCTGCCCGTATTTGAAAAACCATCAACCTGAAAAACCATCGGTCTGAAAAACCACAAGAATGCGGCGCTCGCCGCTTATAACGAACGTAGCATTATGACTACATGAAAACCAGTATTCCGGCGAAAACCAGCCACCATGAAAATCTGCGCATAGAAAAAGCCATGCGCATTATTTGGCCATCGCGGAATGGGCAGTTTGAGGGCAGAAAGAGCCTGCTAACGGGAAGGCTGTTGGTGGTAGGCCAGCGAGAAGACGTCGTAAAAATCAACGTCACCTTTCGTGCGTCGAATTTTCTCTATCCCCGCTTTCACGGCTGACGGCACCTGCTCGTTGTGTAACAACTTATCCTGCGTGTCCTGCGACACGTGGCGGACAGTAAACCACTCGCCGTTATAGCAAACACGGAGATCCAGGGTATCAATGTCTTCAAAGCGATAGGTCGGATTGATATCCACTGAAAGGGCAAGCGTCATCACCAGCAGGAAAACGGTAAAGCCGATCAGGTAGGGCAAACCAAAATAAGGGGCATAAAAAAGGATGATCGCGACCGGCACGTAGCTCACCAGCATCGCGGCAAACAGATAGGGGTGAGACTGCATGAATTTGCGGCTAAAACGTATTTTATTGTCGCGTTTTTCTTCCCGATTAATACGTTCGATCTCTTCGGTCAGAAGGCGTTTTACTTCATCCATCGTCATCACCATCGTGCTTGAGGAATACAACACTGCTTGCATCGATTAGAACATAGCCACATGAGAGATAACAGATACAGTTTTCGACAGATTGACTATAACAGTTTGACTGATGCCGGGAGGAATTCTCCCAGCAACATTGACAACAAAATAGCGAGAGTTACGGAATGGCGGGCATCGTGAGATCGGGATCGATCAGATTGTAGATGTGATTGCCAAACACGGGTTGCTGCAACAGTTGATCAACCGCCAGCGCAACATCCCAGCGTGACACCAATCCCAGCGTAGCAGTACCCTGCGTCAGTTTTGCATTGTGCGTCGCGACCACGTCCAGCAGGCCGCCGGGACGAACGATACAGTGATCCAACGTACTGCTCTGCAACCAGCTTTCTGCCAGTGATTTCTCGCGTACCGCGAAGCCAAATGCGGCTCTGGCGCGTGGCGACAACAGCGGCCAGCTATCGCCGCAGCCCAGTGACGTCACCAGCAGCATACGCTTGATGCCAGCCTGCTCTGCGCCATCGATCACCATACGATGGCCCTGATAATTTACCGTGCCTCCGCCCATTGTTGATACCACAATGGCAGAAGGCCCCGCCACGCGACAGGCTTCCGCGACCGTTTCCGAGTCGCAGGCATCGCCTTCCACTACCGTCATTCCCTGCTCACGCCAGTGTTTGGCCTGTTCAGGATTACGCAAGACGAGTACGACCGCCTGCTCGCACTCAATGGCGCGCTGTAATAAGCAGGCGCCAACCCCATTGCCTGCGCCGAAAAGTAACCACGTCATACCTGCTCCGGTTGTCATTCACTCGCCAGCGCGCGGAACGCCTCAACCTGAGCGCTCAGCAGCTGACGGTGGTTGTCTCGTCCAAGGAAAATTTTAAACATCGCTGCACCGCTGGCATTAAAGAACACCACGGACGCCGTGTCCATCCCCATGAACTTACGCTCAATAAATGCAATGTGCTGACAGCTCGTTGCACGGATATGCCCACTCAGGCCATTTTTGCCGCGCAGGTTAAAGTAACCGTGACGGTGCGTACCGGTTGGCAGCTCGCTCTTGAATTCCAGAATCGCGTCTGCCGTGTGGCTGATGAGCGTCACTTCCCCCCAGGTCGCAATCGTGTCCCAGACCTGATCGAAACGATCGCCCGTTGCCAGCGTACGCTGAGCCGCAGGCAAGGCCTCAACGACAGCAAACAGCGAGGTATTATACTTTCCGGCAATCTCTTCCAGTGTGCCATCAGGGTTGGTTGCCAGTAATTCATTCAGTGTCATGGTTATCGTTGCGTCTCCGGTTAGTGCGCATGCTCTTCGGCATTAAGCTGGGGGATAATTTGTTGTAATGCCTGCATCAGGTTATTCGCCCAGAAGCGGCCATCATTGGTCAGGCGCAGGCAGGTGGAATCGTCACAGGTCAGCCCGGCCTGATGCCACTGGCTGAGTAACGGCTGAAGTTCACGGGCATGTCGAGTCAGTTGAGGCAGCTTGATACGACCAACCTCAATACCCGCCTGAAGCTGGTGCTGCCACGGCCCGGTAGGACTGGCTGGCGTCATCATCATGATCGGTTTTTTCCCCTGATCGATCTGCTGGTAGTAGCGCTCCAGGCTGCGTTCCATCATGTAGGCTTGCCCGTTTATATTGCCGCCCGCACCGCTTCCCATTGCCAGACAGTCCGCGCCCTGTTTAATCAGCAGGTTGTACAAGTTGCGTTCACGCGTGGTGCGTGCCCAGTGACTGTTGCTAAGCTGGTGCCAGCCAGCATCGGCCAGAAATGCCGCGCCAGTCCGGTAAAAATCACGACGGGCCACCACATCAGGCAACGCGACGCGCTGGTTTTCGGCTGCTTTCGCCAGCGGCGTGGTCGGTAACAGATTAAGCGCATACAGATCGACGCCGTCTAACGGTAAATCACTGACGATCGCCAGATCTTCGCGCCAGATTTCCGGCGTTTGTTCCGGCAGGCCGAACATCAGATCGCACACTACGGCAGCTCTGTCTCGCTCGCACAGGCGCTCAAGGAAGCGAATTGACTGCTGCTTATCTGACGTACGCGCCATACGCTGACGAATGCGAGTATCGAACGTCTGAATCCCAATGGAGAAGCGGTTCGCTCCCGCATCCAGACAGGCATCGATTCGCTCATCGTCAAAATCCATCGCCCGCCCTTCCACCGTGATTTCACAGTCCGGTGCCAGCGGCAGAGAGGTACGAATCGCGCGGATGATCTGTGACAGTTCATCGGCCGCCAGCGCCGTTGGCGTCCCCCCGCCAAAATACACCGCATGAATCGGCGCAGACTGATGCAGCGGGCTGTCCGCTTCCATCGCCAATTCCTGCAACAGATAGCGGGTATAGGTCGCCGTGCTGTCATCACGCAGCTTGTTTTGATAAAAACCGCAGAACGTGCAGTGCGTAGCGCAGAAAGGAATGTGCAAGTAGAGCAGACGCTTACGCGCAGGCACAGTCTGCTGCTTCAGCGTCTGCCAACCGGCCGGAATCTGTTCTGGTGAAAGCGGCACATGGTTGCGCCAAGGCATTGCCATACGTCGGGCGCCAAAAGGCTGCTCACCGGGCTCGGCATAATACGGCGTCAAATCGATGTTCATTAACGGCCCCCAAATAATCAATAAAATAAATTAAATGATAATTATTTTTATTTGGCAACGAGGAGAAAACGTAAATGAATGGGCTGAATTTGAATACAGAAAAATAACGACAGGGATTAACAAATTGTTTTCTTTTGTGCAAACTGAAAATTATGCCCAAAAACCATACTGCTGTTTTATTTCAGAGGGTTACGGTGTATCTCTCTTTGTTTTTTTAACAAGTACGAAAAAAAAACAGCGTTTATTAAAGTTCGTTAATTTGGGTAATAAATACAGGCAGGATCGGTGAATGTTTCCGTCCGATGGCATCAGCGAAAAGAAACAAATAGAGCATAAAAAGAACGAAAGAAAGGAAAAGAGCCGACCTTCAGGCCATGATTTAGGCCTGAAAGTCGGTATGGGGCTTACTGAATACCCTGACTGCGCAGGTAATCTTCATAGTTGCCGGTGAAATCGATCACTTTATTTGGCGTAATCTCCAGAATACGGGTCGCCAACGAGCTGACAAATTCACGGTCATGAGAGACGAACAGCAGCGTCCCTTCGTACATTTCCAGCGCCATATTCAGCGATTCAATGGATTCCATATCAAGGTGGTTGGTCGGTTCATCCATCACCAGAATATTCGGACGCTGCATCATCAGCTTACCGAACAGCATGCGGCCTTTTTCACCACCGGATAACACCTTCACTTTCTTCTTGATATCATCCTGGCTGAACAGCAAACGACCGAGTACACTGCGCACGGCTTGCTCGTCGTCTTTTTCCTGTTTCCACTGGCTCATCCAATCAAAAACGGTCAGCGTCTCATCGAATTCGTATTCGTGATCCTGCGCGTAGTAGCCAATTTTTGAGTTTTCAGACCATTTCACGGTGCCGCTATCCGGTTCGAAATCACCGACCAGCGTTTTCAGCAATGTCGATTTACCGATACCGTTGGCACCCAAAATAGCAACTTTTTCACCCACTTCGACCATCAAACCCAGCTTGCTAAACAGCGGAGCATTATCAAAACCTTTGCTCAACGCTTCAACTTCCAGCGCATTACGGAATAGTTTCTTATCCTGATCAAAACGGATAAACGGGTTTTGACGGCTGGACGCTTTCACTTCATCCAGCTGGATTTTATCGATCTGGCGCGCACGCGATGTCGCCTGCTTGGATTTAGAGGCGTTGGCGCTAAAGCGGCTGACGAACGATTGCAGTTCGGAAATCTGCGCTTTCTTCTTGGCGTTATCGGACAGTAAACGCTCACGAGCCTGCGTCGCTGCCGTCATGTATTCATCATAGTTGCCGGGATAAATACGCAGCTCGCCGTAGTCCAAATCCGCCATGTGCGTACAGACCATGTTCAGGAAGTGACGGTCATGCGAGATGATGATCATGGTGCTGTTACGCTCGTTCAGCACCTGCTCCAGCCAACGGATCGTATCGATATCCAGGTTGTTGGTGGGTTCGTCGAGCAGCAGGATATCGGGATCGGCAAACAGCGCCTGCGCCAACAGGACACGCAGCTTCCAACCGGGAGCAATTTCACTCATCAAGCCATAGTGCTGCTCAACGGGAATCCCCACGCCCAGCAACAATTCGCCCGCGCGTGATTCTGCGCTGTAGCCATCCATCTCACCGTATTGCACTTCCAGATCGGCAACTTTATAGCCGTCGGCTTCGCTCATTTCAGCCAATGAATAGATACGATCGCGCTCTTCTTTTACCGCCCACAGCTCACCGTGGCCCATGATCACGGTATCCAGCACGCTGTATTTTTCAAAAGCGAACTGATCCTGACGCAGTTTACCCAGACGTTCATTAGGATCGAGGAAGACGTTACCGCCGCTCGGCACCAGATCGCCGCCGAGAATCTTCATGAATGTGGATTTTCCGCAACCATTCGCGCCAATCAAACCGTAACGGTTGCCGCCGCCAAATTTAACGGAAATGTTTTCAAACAACGGCTTGCTGCCGAACTGCATGGTGATATTGTTGGTACTTAACACAGCACTTATACTCGAGTCGGAATGTGATTTGGCGCGCATTATGCCACAAGCGCGCGATAGGATCGCGGTTAGTTTTGAGTAATATTTAAGCGATAGCGCATACAGGAGAGAAATGCGATGCCTATACTACGTCGTTTCAAACAGGTCGACGTTTTCACCCAGCAGCCTTTCAAGGGCAATCCGCTTGCCGTCATTATGGAGGCAAAGGGATTAACCGATGCGCAAATGCAGGAGATCGCTCGCTGGACAAACCTGTCAGAAACCACGTTCGTCCTGCCAGCCACCGATCCTTTAGCGGATTACCACGTCCGCATTTTTACGCCAGAATCGGAGCTGTCCTTTGCCGGACACCCTACGCTAGGCACCGCACATGCCCTGCTGGAAGAAGGATTGCGTCCTAAATCTCCGGGCCAGTTGGTGCAACAATGCGGTATTGGCCTCGTGCCGATCAACATCGGTGAGGATAAGAGCCTCGCTTTTCACGCGCCTCAGGCCACCCTCGTTCCCTTTGACGGTGAACACCTGCCACTGCTGGAAAAAACGCTGGGCATTGCTGGTTTTGATCGTGCCGCTATCGATACCCGCTACCCGCCCACCGCGGTACACATGGGCATTCGCTGGCTCGTGATTCGCGTAGACAGCGCCGACACCTGCCTGAACATCACACCGGATGCAGAGGCACTCGCAGTTGTGCAAAACCTCAGCCAGACCAATGGCATCGCCATCTATGGCCCATACGATGGCGCAACGCCAGCCGATTATGAAGTTCGCGCGTTCTACATCGAACGCGGCCATCTCAAGGAAGATCCGGTTACCGGCAGCGCCAATGCCTGTCTGGCTGCGCTGCTTCGCCAGCAGCACTCAACGAATAACGTCACCGCACCACTTAGCTACCTTGCGCGACAGGGCACTATGCTACAGCGCGATGGCCAGATTACCGTCACTTACCTGAACGATGAACCGTGGATCGGCGGGCACAGCGTCACGATCGTTGACGGTACGTTGCAGGGATAAAGGAGGGATTTTATGGCAACGCCATTTGCCGATACGTCATTTACAGATGCATTGTATGCATTGCGTCATCAGCCCCATTTGTGCCTAACGATTCAGGAAGAAAGCGATGCCGATGCGCTCTTTACCCTGATTCAGCAGGAAAAAGCGCGTCTGCGGCGTACGTTACCCTGGCCGGATTCTGTTAAGACCGTCGATGACACACGTGAAACCATTCGCGCCAACAGAGAAGAATTCCTCGCCAAATCAGCCGCCGTGTATCTTATCCGCTGGGACGACTCGCTGGCTGGCATCGTCTCCTTCAACACGATTCAGGATAAAGAGGGCGTCATTGGCTATTGGATCGCCGAAGCCTTTGAAGGCAAAGGCATCGTTTCTCAGGCCGTCAGCACGCTGATAACGGCCTATACCAATGCGAGCCTCGTTGACCGCTGCGTCATCAGAGCCTCAACCGCCAATACGCGTAGCAACGCTGTCGCTCAACGACTCGGCTTCCGCTTTCACCATACGGAGAAAGATGCTGAGCAGATTGGCGAGCAGTGGTTCGATCACAATATTTATCGCTATCCTGCCTGATATTCCCCCGAATACCATCCATTACCCGATGCGCTGACCTTCCGGCTGCGCATCAGATTCTTTCTCTTCATGACGCATTCCCTTTACCATATCGTTATATTTTTGTGACTGAAATCACAAAAATGTTGAAATCCAATTTCATCTTCGCTAACATTAAAAACGTGATGAACATCACATTTAACTAACCCGTTAGAGGAGCCTGATAATGAAAATGATTCGCAAAATCAGCAAATTCTTTAAAAGAATGGGAGATGTTTATGTCAGTTACTGTGAACGTATTGGGTCAATCATCAGCCCGTTCTGATTGTGATATAAACAATCTCTGAAGCCGCCTCCTACAGGCGGCTTTTGTTTTTTCATCCTCTCTCACACCCTGTTCATTCCCCTTTCCTTTTTGTCTACCCACACGTCGCAGATTTGTGCAGTACACCGCATGCCTGAACATTCTCTTTTAAAAACAGCTCAATGCATTTTCCTTTCACGGCAAAACCACCGTTAACAGACTATGCTTTTTTGTACTTACTTCGCGTCCCCGACGTCTGCGCAAAAAGATAAAAAGGACATGACTATGAGTAAAGTTAAACAACAGGATATTGACCGTCTGATCGAACTGGTCGGCGGGCGTGAGAACATCGCGGCGGTCACGCACTGCATTACTCGTCTCCGCTTCGTCTTGCACGACTCATCCAAAGCCCATCCCAAGAACATTGAAGAGCTGCGTATTGTTAAAGGGTGTTTTACCAACGCCGGACAATTTCAGGTCGTGATCGGCACCAACGTGGATGAATATTACAAAGCGCTGCTCGCCACCACGGGAAAAGGCGAGATTAATAAAGAAGAAGCCAAAGTCGCCGCTCGCCAGAACATGAGCTGGTTTGAACGCAGCATTTCACATTTTGCCGAGATCTTTTTTCCGCTGCTTCCCGCGCTCATCAGCGGGGGCTTGATCCTCGGCGCACGTAACGTAATTGGCGATATTCCGATGCGCGACGGGCAAACGCTGGTACAGCTCTACCCGACCTGGCAAACCATCTACGATTTCCTCTGGCTGCTGGGCGAAGCCATCTTCTTCTATCTTCCCGTTGCGGTCTGCTGGTCAACCGTACGCAAAATGGGCGGCACGCCCATCCTCGGCATCGTGCTCGGTATCACGCTGGTATCGCCACAGCTAATGAACGCCTACCTCATCGGTCAGCAAACGCCTGAAGTGTGGAATTTCGGCTGGTTCACGATCGAGAAGATAGGCTATCAGGCACAGGTCATTCCGTCCGTCTTGGCCGGGATGGCGCTGGCCCTGATCGAAACGCGGCTGAAAAAAATCGTGCCGGATTACCTCTATCTGGTGGTCGTGCCCGTAACCTCGCTCATTCTGGCCGTTTTCCTGGCACACACGTTGATTGGCCCGTTTGGTCGTATGATTGGCGATGGCGTCGCCTGGGCCGTTAAGGCTGTGATGACAGGCAGCTTCGCTCCCATTGGCGCCGCGCTGTTTGGGTTCCTGTATGCGCCGCTGGTCATCACGGGCGTGCACCAAACAACGTTAGCGATTGATATGCAGATGATTCAAAGCATGGGCGGCACCCCCGTCTGGCCGCTCATCGCACTGTCCAACATTGCACAGGCGGCTGCCGTCGTCGGGGTGATTCTCGTCAGCCGGAAAGCCAACGAACGCGAAATTTCTGTCCCTGCGGCGATTTCCGCCTTTCTTGGCGTGACCGAACCCGCCATGTACGGTATCAACCTGAAATACCGCTTTCCGATGCTGTGCGCCATGATCGGCTCCGCTGCGGCTGCACTCATCTGCGGGCTGTACGGCGTAACGGCAAATGGCATCGGCGTGGGTGGGCTACCGGGTATTCTCTCCATCAAGCCACAGTTTTGGGGAATCTTCGCCCTTGCCACGCTGGTTGCCACCGTCATTCCGATTGCATTGACATCGCTGGTCTATAAACGCAAAAGCCGCAATGGCACACTCGACCCAGCATAGCGGTGGCATATAATTATTGTCTCAACTCAGGCCGTGCTTGCACGGCCCACTGTAATAAAGGAGCGACCTCATGACCATGAACGCCTCGCTTCCCTGGTGGCAAAACGGCGTAATTTATCAAATCTACCCGAAGAGCTTTCAGGACAGTACCGGCAATGGCATTGGCGACATCGCAGGCATCACCGCCCGGCTCGATTACCTGCAACAGCTGGGCGTCGATGCGATCTGGCTGACACCGGTTTACCTCTCTCCTCAGGTTGACAACGGCTATGACGTCGCCGACTACTGCGCCATCGACCCTGCCTATGGCACGATGGCCGATATGGAAACATTGCTCGCGGAAGCGCATCAGCGCCGTATCCGTGTCGTGATGGACATGGTGTTCAACCACACCTCTACGCAACACCACTGGTTCCAGAACGCACAGGATCGCCGTAGTCCGTACCGGCATTTTTATATCTGGCGTGATGGTAATGACGGAGCGCTACCTAATAATTGGCGTTCAAAATTTGGCGGCCCAGCCTGGCAATGGCACGAAGAAAGCAAACAGTACTATCTGCATCTTTTCGCCACTGAACAGGCCGACCTGAATTGGGAACACCCGCGCGTACGGGATGAATTAAAGCAGGTCTGTGCATTTTGGGCGGATAAAGGTGTGGACGGACTGCGGCTGGATGTCATCAATCTGGTTTCCAAGCAGCAGGATTTCCCGTCTGATGCTCAGGGCGATGGACGCCGTTTCTATACCGATGGCCCCCTGATTCATGATTACCTACAGGAGTTCAGCCGGGATGTTTTTCACCCCCGTGGCTTGATGACCGTCGGTGAGATGTCATCGACCTCGCTGGAGCACTGCCGCCGCTACGCTGCGCTGGACGGCAATGAACTCTCCATGACGTTCAATTTCCATCATCTGAAAGTCGATTATCCAAATGGGGAAAAGTGGGCGCTGGCGGCACCTGATTTTATCCAGCTCAAGCAGATATTTAATCACTGGCAGCAGGGGATGCACAATCATGCCTGGAATGCACTGTTCTGGTGTAATCACGACCAGCCGCGCATCGTGTCGCGCTTTGGTGACGAAGGCGAATTCCGTGTGCAATCCGCCAAGATGCTGGCAATGGTGCTTCACGGTATGCAAGGCACACCCTATATCTATCAGGGTGAAGAACTGGGTATGACCAATCCCGGCTATACGCAGATTGCACAATACCGCGATATTGAAAGCCTGAATCAGTTTGCTGAACAGCGCGAACGGGGTCAGCCGGACGAACAAATCTTAGCAATCCTCGCCAGCAAATCACGCGATAACGGCCGTACGCCGATGCAGTGGGATGACAGCCATCATGCTGGGTTTACGACCGGTACGCCGTGGATAACCCCATGCCAGAATGTCGACCACATCAACGCAGCACAGGCGCTGGCGGATAAAGACTCCGTTTTCTATACCTACCAGCAGCTTATTGCTATGCGTAAAGCGCTTCCGCTGCTGACGTATGGAGACTATCAGGATTTGCAACCCGATCACCCTAACGTCTGGTGCTATCAGCGCATCTGGGAGGGACAGCGGCTTCTGGTTCTGGCAAATCTCAGCAAACAGACGCAGCGCTGGCAGCCTCCAATTAATACCCATGACCGCCGCTGGAGACTGTTATTCAGTAATTACTCTGATACACAGCCTCAGCCCGCCATACTGGCGCTACGCCCGTTTGAAGCTATCTATTGGGTACAAGGAATGCTGGAGAAAGAGGATAAGATTCAGGGCTAGAGGATATCGTGAGATGTAGCGGGTAACCCCGCTACATTATTACCAGAAACTCAATTACCAGAAACTAGATTGGCAGGAACTAGCGCTTAGCCAGCAGTAACCCTAATACCAGCCCCACGGTGGCACCGATACCGATACCGTGCCAGGGTTTGTCATGCACATAGACGTCGGCTTTGTCGGCCACCTGCTTGGCGCGTGCATAATAGCTGTCGGTTACGCCAATACGGGCTTTGACTTCCAACAGCGCTTTTTCAGCGCCCTTCTTCAAATCAAGGTAGGCTTGGTCTGCCTGATCGCCCGTATAGCGCAATACCTCATCCAGCGTTTCAGACAGAAGTTTTAAATCATCATCGACACGAATTTCTTCAGGCTGTTTTTTGGTCGCTGCCATAAAGTGCTCCCTTCTGTTATGAAAAGTCATTAGTTATAAATCGTTGCTGATTAACTATAGACAATTTTGCGCCGTTCCTACGGCTTCAACAGACCAGATCATTCCTAAAACGTATTTTGCTTCCATAAAAAAACGCAGGGAGCGTTTTTCAACGTCGCTTGCGACGGCCCGAAGGGTGGCGAGCAGGAAGCTCGCCATAAAAAACGCCGTTGATTCTCATCAACGGCGCTTCATTACTCAAGCAGACTCTCGTCAGTGGTTACATCATTGGCTGCGCCAATTGCACCAGAGAGATAAGAGGCTGCGGATACAAACCAAAGAACAGTACGGCGATGGAGGAGATCAGCACGACCACACCGCCAGCGGTTAAAGCCCAGTTGTTTGGCGTATCACGCTGCAACACCTGTGGCGCATTCAGGAACAAACTCACCATCACGCGCAGATAGTAGTACAGACCAATGGCACTACCCAGCACGACCGCACCCGTCAGCCACCACAGTTCAGCATTAACACCAACAGCCAGCACATAGAATTTGCCGAAGAAGCCCAGCGTCATCGGGATACCTGCCAATGACAGCATCATCACCGTCATCACCGCAGACAGAATTGGTTTATGCCAGAACAAACCACGGTAAGAGAACAGTGAATCGGCATCAGGGCCACGGTACGGGCTAGACATCAGGCTAACCACACCAAACGCACCCAGGCTGCTGAACAGGTAACCCACCAAATAAACACCGACAGTTTCCAGCGCCAGTTGATGGCTCTGAACCGCGATCAGGGCAACCAGCAAATAGCCCAAGTGCGCGATAGAAGAGTAACCGAGCAGACGTTTGATGTTGGTTTGCGATACCGCCATCACGTTACCGAACAGGATCGACGCGAATGCGATGACACCCAGCACGATTCTGACGGACTCGCTGTCAGCCATCGGTGCGTACAGGAACAAACGCATGACTGCACCGAAAACGGCAATTTTACCGGCGGTCGCCAGAAACGTAGACACGGGCGCAGGTGCACCCTGATACACATCAGGCGTCCACAGCTGGAACGGAACCAGAGACAGCTTGAAGCCCAAACCGACAATCATCATCCCCAAGCCTGCCAGCAACAGCGGCTCATGGATTTGGTGATCGCTCAGGCTCTTACCGAGGCTGGCGAAGCTCATATCGCCTGATTCAGCATAAATCAGCGCCATACCAAACAGCAGGAAGGAAGACGCCGCGGCCGACAGCAGCATGTATTTAATACTGGCTTCCAGCGAACGTTTCAGGCGGAAGGCATAGCCGACCAAACCAAACAGCGGGAGAGAAAGCAGTTCGATCCCGATGAACAGCGAAGCCAGATGGTTGGCGCTCGACAGCAGGATTCCACCCAACGCAGCAATGAGCACCAGCAGGTAGAACTCATCACGATTGTCTGGGTAGCCTTGCAGCCACGGATAGGCAAACGTGCTGGTAGCCAGACTGGCAAGCAGAACCAGTCCGGTATAAAACATCGAGAAGCCATCAACACGCAGCAGCGGCGTCACGTCCGTTGGGCCAACCTGGCCGACAAAGTACAGTGACAGCAACGCAATATTCAGGCCGATAACCGTCATGGTTGCGTTGACAAAATGGTTGCGTCGCCACGCAATGCACAGCATCACAACCACTACCGTCAATCCGACGATTAACAGCGGCGATAGCGCAATTAGTTGTTGAAGAGTTATTGTCATGGCGAATTACGGCCTTGTTGTTGAAATAATTGAATCTGGAGCAGACGACATAAACCACTGCTGGATATTTGACATCGCGGCACTGGAGGTATCCAGAATCGGTTGCGGGTAAACCCCTAACAACACCAGTAATACCACCAACAGCATCACGATAGACAATTCGCGGAGCGACATACTCTTCAATGGTTCATCAGATTTAGGCGTACCGTAATAAGCACGCTGAATCATGATCAGTGAGTAGACCGACGCAAATACCAGACCGAAGGTTGAGATCACCGTAATCACCGGCACAACCTGATAGCTGCCGAACAGAATCATGAATTCGCCGACAAAGTTACCTGTGCCCGGCATCCCCAAGGTTGCCACAGCAAAGAACAGAGACAGCGCAGGCAGGAACTTCAGACGCGACCACAGGCCACCCATTTCACGCATGTCACGGGTATGCAGACGTTCGTACAGTTGACCACACAGAATGAACAGACCCGCAGCGGACAAGCCGTGCGCAATCATCTGAATCACCGCGCCCTGATAAGCCAGCTGATTACCGGAATAGATGGCAATCATCACGAAGCCCATGTGGGACACAGAGGTATAAGCAATCAGACGTTTGATATCCGTCTGTTTAAACGCCAGCCAGGCACCGTAGAAGATACCAATCACACCCAGCCACATGGCAATCGGTGCAAAGGCATGAGAGGCGTTCGGGAACAGCGGCAGGCTGAAACGCAGCAGGCCATAGGCCGCCGTTTTCAACAGGATCCCTGCCAGGTCAACAGAACCCGCAGTTGGTGCCTGACTGTGTGCATCTGGCAGCCAACCGTGCAACGGCACGACAGGCATTTTTACCGCAAACGCGATGAAGAAGCCCAGCATCAGCAGATATTCAACACCGTATGACATCGGCGTCTTCAGCAGGTCTTCATAGTTGAACGTCCAAACGCCAGTGGCATTGTGATGCACAAAGACCAGCGCCAGAATCGCGATCAACATGATCAGGCCGCTTGACTGGGTATAGATGAAGAACTTGGTCGCCGCTGTAATTCTGGTTTTACCGTCAGAGCCTTTATGGCCCCACAGCGCAATCAGGAAGTACATCGGTACCAGCATCATTTCCCAGAAGAAGAAGAACAGGAACATGTCGATGGCAAGGAACACGCCAATAACGCCGCCCAGAATCCACAGCAGGTTCAGGTGGAAGAAGCCCTGATAGCGCTGAATTTCATTCCAGGAACAGAGGATTGCCAACACGCCCAGCAACCCCGTCAGCACCACCATCAGCAGTGACAGGCCGTCCAGCGCAAGATGAATACCGATGCCGAAGCGCGGGATCCATGGCACATAAAACTCGGATTGCCATTGTGGTACGCCTGTCGGCGCCGTCAGTGAGTAACCGCCTTGCAACCACAGTTGCAGAGACAGTGCGAGTGTCAGCCCCATTGCAATCAACGCTATCCAGCGCGGTACTTTCGTACCAAAACGCTCTAACTGCCAGCACAGTAGACCGCCGATAAAGGGGAGAAGAATTAGCCAAGGTAGTAGCATGGCGTTTTGTGTCCCTAAATTAAAGAAATCTGAAAACTTGCCGTGGCGGGCATCCCTGTCTGCGGAATGCCCTACCTTTTATACGTTACCGGATACTGCCTTAGACCAGCAGTAACAAGGCCAGCACCAGCACGGCACCAAAGCCCATAGAAGCAACGTACCAGCGCAACTGACCATTCGCACTGAGCGCCAGCCCACGGTTACCCCAGCGAGTAACCGTAGCCGGAAGCGTCATCAATGCATTTAACGGATCACGCTGCAACAGCTTCGCGATAGCCAGATACGGTTTAACAAAGACATGGTCGTACAACCAGTCGAAGCCCCACGCGTGGAACCACCAGGTCGAGAAGAAACGACCTGGAGCACTCTTCGCGATGCTATTCACCGCCTGACGTTTACCCAGCCACAGCACAGCGGCAAGCAGAATACCGGCAATCGCCACCACGCCAGAGGTAATTTCCAGCGTCATCAACTGACCGTGTTCAAGCTCAGTCGTCGCCGGCAATACACCGTGCAACGGCGGAACAATCATCGCACCAATAAAGGTGGACAGAATCATCAGCACAACCAGCGGTAAGTGGTGAGAAATACCTTTTCCTGCATGCGCTTTGGTTTTCTCTTCACCGTGGAACACAATGAAAATCATACGGAACGTATACAGCGAGGTCATGAAGGCACCGGCCAATCCAGCCACCATCAGATTGATGTGACCATTTGCCCATGCGCCAGCCAAAATCTCGTCTTTACTGAAGAAGCCTGCGGTAACCAGCGGCAGTGCAGCCAGCGCTGCGCCCCCGACCAAGAAGCAAACATAAACCAGCGGAATCGTTTTACGCAGGCCGCCCATCTTGAAGATGTTCTGCTCGTGGTGGCAGGCCAGAATCACCGAACCAGACGAGAGGAACAGCAGCGCTTTAAAGAATGCGTGCGTCATCAGGTGGAAAATCGCGGCATCCCATGCCTGAACGCCCAGCGCCAGGAACATGTAACCAATCTGGCTCATGGTTGAGTAGGCCAAGACGCGCTTGATGTCGGTTTGAACCAAAGCGGCAAAACCAGCCAGCACCAGCGTGACTGCACCCACAATACCCACCAGATGAAGGACATCTGGAGCCATCAGGAACAGGCCGTTAGTACGCGCAATCAGGTAAACACCCGCGGTAACCATCGTGGCGGCGTGGATCAGTGCAGATACTGGTGTTGGACCAGCCATCGCATCCGCCAGCCAGGTTTGCAGCGGCAACTGTGCCGATTTACCAACCGCACCACCCAGCAACATCAGCGTAGCCCAAGTGATTTCCGGTGAACCTTCAGCCAGTTTCTGCGGTGCCAATACCATCAGCTCGCGGAAGTTAAGCGTACCCAGCTCTTTGTAAAGGATGAACAGCGCAAAGGCGAGGAAAACGTCACCCACACGCGTAACGACGAAGGCTTTCATCGCCGCCGCGCCGTTCTTCGGATTGGTGTAGTAGAAACCAATCAGCAGGTAACTGCACAGCCCCACCCCTTCCCAGCCGAGGTACATCAACAACAGGTTATCTGCCAGTACCAGAACGACCATACTCGCGATGAACAGGTTGGTGTAGGCGAAGAAGCGGGAATATCCCTCTTCCCCACGCATGTACCAAGAGGCAAACAGGTGGATAAAGAAGCCGACACCCGTTACAACGGATAGCATCGTCACCGAAAGGCCATCAAGCGTCAGCGTGACGCTGATGTCGAAGTTGCCGACGGCCATCCATGTCCATAGATGTTGATTAAAGAAGGTCACGCCGCCGTGCTGTTGGCCCATAAAATCGACCACAACCCAAGCAGTAACCAACGCTGCCAGACCAATCGAGCCAACACCGACGGTCGCGGACGTATTTTCAGACCAGCGACCGCGGGAAAATGCCAGCAACAGAAAGCCGAGCAGCGGGAAGAGTATTGTTAAATAGAGTAAGTTCATCCGCGCATCTCACTGACTGTATCAATATTCAGGGTCTGACGACGACGGTACATTTGCAGCAACAGTGCCAGACCAATACTGGCCTCAGCCGCTGCCAGCGTAATCGCCAGAATGTACATCACCTGACCATCCGGCTGCTGCCAGTAACTGCCTGCGACCACAAAGGCCAGCGCGGCAGCGTTGATCATAATTTCAAGACTGATCAACATAAACAGCAGGTTACGACGAATCAACAGACCAGTCAGCCCGAGAACAAACAGAATAGCGGCTAAAATCAATCCATGTTGTAACGGAATCATGCGCGTTCCCCCGTTATTTTCTTCTCAACGTCCTGGTTCGCGCCTTCTTTATTGACAACGTCACCACGTTTATCTTCACGACCAATGTGGAAAGCGACGACCAATCCCGCCAGCAGCAGCATTGATGCCAATTCAACGGCCAGAACATAAGGCCCAAACAGGCTGATACCCACGGCTTTCGCCTCAACAGGCGTACCCGTGATGCCCTGATCTTTCAGGCTAAGAATGGCATTGACGACAATCACCAGTAACGCCAGTGAAAGAATGCTCGGACCGATCCAGACGCTGGGTTTCAGCCAATTCCGCTCTTGTTCTTCTACGGAATTACCGAGGTTGAGCATCATGACCACGAACACAAACAGCACCATGATGGCACCCGCATACACGATGATGCTCAGCGCGCCAGCAAAATTAGCCCCCAGCGAGAAAAATACGCCCGCAATCGCCATGAGCGAGGTGACCATATACAACAATGCATGCACAGGATTGGTATGCGTAATGACGCGCAGTGTCGCCAGTATCGCAATCAAGCCTGTGGTATAAAAAGCGAATTCCATGCTAGCTCCTTAGGGCAACAGGCCTTTGACATCAATGGGTTTGGCTTCGTTTTCAGCTTCGCCTTTGTCTTTCCCATCGATTGCCATACCAGCCATCCGGTAGAAATTGTATTCCGGATATTTACCCGGCCCCGATATCAGCAAATCTTCTTTCTCGTACACCAGATCCTGACGTTTGTAGTCGCCCATCTCGAAATCCGGCGTCAGCTGGATCGCGGTTGTCGGGCAGGCTTCTTCACAGAAGCCACAGAAAATGCAGCGCGAGAAGTTAACGCGGAAGAACTCGGGATACCAGCGACCATCTTTGGTTTCCGCTTTCTGCAATGAGATACAGCCGACCGGACAGGCCACCGCACACAGGTTGCAGGCCACGCAACGCTCTTCACCATCTGGATCGCGCGTCAGCACGATACGACCACGGTAGCGCGGCGGTGGATTCACAGGCTCTTCTGGATACATTCTGGTTTCGCGCTTCTTAAAAGCATTCGATCCCACCATACAGATACTGCGTATCTGGGTGCCGAAACCAACCACTAACTCTTTCAATGTCATGGTTTATTCACCCCTTCTTAAGCGTTGTACAAAATGACGGCCGCTGTCGCCAGCAGATTCAAAAGCGTTATCGGGAGGCAGACTTTCCAACCGAAAGACATCACCTGGTCATAACGCGGACGGGGTAATGAAGCACGAATCAGGATGAACATCATCATGAAAAAGCCTGTTTTCAGCGCAAACCAGACAAACGGAGGCAGGATTGGACCATGCCAGCCACCGAAGAATAAGGTCACCATCAGCGCGGAAACAGTCACGATCCCGATATATTCCCCAACAAAGAACAGACCGAATTTCATACCGGAGTATTCAATGTGGTAACCATCTGCCAGTTCCTGTTCAGCTTCAGGCTGGTCAAACGGGTGACGGTGACACACCGCCACGCCTGCGATGGCAAACGTAATAAAGCCGAAGAACTGCGGGATAACGTTCCACAGGTGTTCCTGAGAATCGACGATGTCACGCATGTTGAACGAACCCGCCTGCGCGACAACCCCCATCAGCGACAGGCCGATGAACACTTCGTAGCTCACGGTCTGCGCAGAAGCACGTACCGCACCCAGCAGCGAGTATTTGTTGTTACTTGCCCAGCCAGCAAACAGCACCGCGTAAACGGCCAAACCCGCCATCATCAGGAAGAACAGGATACCGATGTTCAGATCGGCGACACCCCAGGTTGGCGTGATCGGCACAATCGCAAAGGCAATCAGCATTGACGTAAATGCGATCATCGGTGCCAACGTGAAGATCACCTTATCGGTGAAATTCGGCACCCAGTCTTCTTTGAAGAACATCTTGATCATGTCAGCGACAAGCTGCAATGAACCGCCCCAACCTACCCGGTTCGGTCCATAACGTCCCTGGAAGAGGCCGAGCAGTCGACGTTCACCCATACTCATGAATGCGCCACAGGTCACCACAACCAGCAGAATCACGACCGCTTTTCCGACGGAGATCAGAATCTCGATTAATTCTGGTGTTAACCAACTCATTGTGCGGCCTCCCGCAGATTTTCAACGGTTGCACCCGCCAGCACCGGCGCAATACCCGGTAAGCCCAGCGGTAAACCAACCTGTCCCTGACTCAATGCCGCACTTAAGCGCAGTGGCAGACGTAGCGTTTGTCCTGCACAGGTCAACTCCAGCAACGTACCAGCGTTCACGCCCAGCGTTGCCGCATCAGCCGGGTTCACCATCACATAAGGCTCAGGCATACGTTGCTGAATCACATCAGAACGCTGTGACATTTCATCACTACCAAACAGGTGATAATACGGCGCAACACGCCATTGACCCGCTTGTGGGACGAAGGCCGCAGGAATGTTGTCGAAATACGCCAGTGAACCTTCGCCAGCTTCGATCATACGCACACCCGGATCGCCATGACGCAAATGTCCACCCACTTCGTCCTGGAATTTGTTCCAGGCTTGCGGTGAGTTCCAACCTGGCGCCCAGGCAAACGGAATCTGCTGACGATTGGCTGTCGGGCTGTTGTTCCCTTCCATTGAGAAGGCAAACATAGTGTCTTTATCGACGGGCTGACGTGGTTCATGCACGCTGATATTGGCACGCATCGCCGTACGACCACTGGAGCGGATCGGTGAACGCGACAGTTTCTGACCACGAATACGGAACGACGCGTCCGGTGCGGCATCTTTGATTGCAGCCAACTGCGGCAGAGCAGCAACACAGGCATCAATCACGTTATCCAACTGCGTCCAGTCAACCTGACGGCTGTTATAGGTGATATACAGCGAGTGCAGCCAGCGCCAGCTTTCCAACATCACAATTTTGTCGTTGTAGTACGTTGGGTCATAAACCTGGAAGAAGCGCTGAGCGCGGCCTTCCTGATTCACCAACGTACCGTCGCTTTCAGCAAAGCTGGCGGCAGACAGAATGATGCTGGCCTTATCCATGATGCGAGTACGCTGATGGTCAACCACAATCAGGTTCTCAACTTTTTCCAGCGCCGCGTCAACGCGAGCGATTGGGGCATGACGGTAGAGATCGTTCTCCAGAACCACCACGCTGTCAGCGTCGCCGTTTTCCAACTGCACCAGCGCGTCATCCAACGAACCGCCACCCATGATTGACAACCCGATGCTATTAGCAGCAGGCGCAACAAAGGTAATACCGACGTCAGAACCGCGATTCTTCAGCGCTTTGGCAACGTTCGCCGCTGCGGAGATCACTTCCTCGCTACCGGAATTGGTGCCGGAGATGATGAGTGGTTTTTTCGCACCGGCCAGCGCCTGTACGATGATATCGACTTTCTGGTCGAGGCCCGCAGCCAGATCGGTAACTGCCGGTGCGCTGCTATCCAGACCGTGTGCAATAGCGAAACCAAGACGTGCCTGATCGGCAACCGGTGCGCGGTAGTTCCATGCAGCGATGTCGTCCAGACGGGTGTTGTCGACGTTGGTGACAAACAGCGGGTGCTTGGCATGCTGACCAATGTTCATGATCGCCGCAATCTGCCAGTCAGCCACTTTCTGCGCTGCCGCCATTTCACGGGCTTTGCCTTTAACAGCCTGACGAACGGCCAGTGCGATACGTGCACCGGTCTGCGTCAAGTCTTCACCCAGAATCAGAACCGCATCGTAGCCTTCGATCTCACGCAGCGCTGGCGTTCTCACACCGCTTTCGCGCAGCACTTTCAGGATCAGTTGCAGACGATTTTGTTCTTCCTGCGCGATACCCGTGTAGAAGTTTTCTGCACCCACCAGCTCACGCAAGGCGAAGTTACTTTCAACGCTGGCGCGCGGTGAGCCGATACCAATCGTTTTCTTCGCCTGACGCAGCACATCCGCCGCACCTTGCAATGCCTGATCGGCATTCAGCGCGATCCAGTCATTACCACGACGTTGCAACGGCTGATTCGGACGATCTTTCTGGTTGACATAGCCGTAACCAAAACGGCCGCGGTCACACAGGAAATAGTGGTTTACGCTACCGTTGAAACGGTTTTCGATACGACGCAGTTCGCCGTAGCGTTCACCGGGGCTGGTATTACAACCGATGCTGCACTGTTGGCAGACGCTCGGTGCAAACTGCATATCCCATTTACGGTTATAGCGCTCAGAGTGCGTTTTATCGGTGAAAACACCAGTAGGACACACTTCAACCAGGTTGCCGGAGAACTCGCTTTCCAGCGTGCCATCTTCTGGGCGACCAAAGTAAACGTTGTCGTGTGCGCCGTAAACACCGAGATCTTTGCCATCCGCGTAGTCTTTGTAGTAACGCACGCAGCGATAGCACGCGATACAGCGGTTCATCTCATGAGAAATGAACGGTCCGAGATCCTGATTGCGGTGGGTACGTTTAGTGAAGCGATAGCGACGGAAGTTCTGTCCCGTCATCACCGTCATATCCTGCAAATGACAGTTACCGCCTTCCTCACACACCGGACAATCGTGCGGGTGGTTGGTCATCAGAAACTCAACTATCGTCTTACGGAATAGTTTCGCTTCTTCATCTTCAATCGCGATGAACGTTCCTTCGGTTGCTGGTGTCATACAAGACATCACCAGACGACCGCGGGTGTCTTCCGCGTTTTGGTACTGTTTTACCGCACAGAGGCGGCAGGATCCGACGCTCCCGAGCGCGGGGTGCCAGCAAAAGTAAGGAATATCAAGTCCCAGAGTCAGGCAAGCTTCCAGAAGGTTGTCTGCTCCGTTTACTTCATACTCTTTGCCGTCTACATGAATAGTAGCCATAGTCAGCATGCTTCCATAATGGCCCGTGTTACCACGAGCGCTAATCAAAAATTCTGTATACCCTCACTTTCAAATCGCAAATGCGTTGGCTACCTGCGCCTTGAAATCTATTGGGTTTATGAGGGTGGCTTATTTGCGCCACCCTGCGGATACATTCACTGCATCTCGCACGTGTTGAGCGATAGCTTACCAGCGCTCTTTCAACAGGTTAGGCTGAATACCGCCAATCGCTTTGACATTGCCTAAATACTGTTTAGAGATACCCGCTTCGAATTCTTCCCGGAAATATTTGATGGCACTTTGCAACGGTTCGACCGCACCCGGCGCATGCGCACAGAAGGTGTTGCCCGGCCCGAGGAAACGACAAAGCTGCTCCAGCGTTTCGATATCGCCAGGCTGACCTTCGCCATTCTCCAGCGCACGCAAAATCTTCACGCTCCACGGCAAACCATCGCGGCACGGCGTACACCAGCCACAGGACTCACGGGCGAAGAACTCTTCCAGATTGCGCGTCAGCGAAACCATATTGATTTCGTGATCGACGGCCATCGCCAGCGCAGTGCCCATACGGCTACCTGCTTTCGCAATGTGCTCAAAATCCATCGGCAGATCGAGATGGTTTTCCGTCAGGAAATCTGTACCTGCACCACCCGGCTGCCAAGCTTTTAACTTCAAGCCATCGCGCATACCGCCCGCGTAATCTTCCAGAATCTCACGCGCCGTGGTCCCGAACGGCAGTTCCCACAGGCCAGGATTCTTGACACGGCCGGAGAAGCCCATCAGTTTCGTGCCTGCATCTTTACTTTTACCCGCAGACAGCCCCTGATACCACGCCGCACCGTGCTCGATAATCGCTGGCACGTTACACAGCGTTTCCACGTTGTTGACGCAGGTCGGTTTGCCCCAAACACCCGCAGACGCTGGGAATGGCGGCTTGGAACGTGGGTTGGCACGACGGCCTTCCAGTGAGTTAATCAATGCGGTTTCTTCACCGCAGATGTAACGCCCAGCGCCCGTATGCACGAACAGTTCGAAATCGAACCCGCTACCCAGAATATTTTTGCCCAACAGGCCAGCCGTTTTCGCTTCTTCGATTGCGCGACGCAGGTGAACAGCCGCTTCGATGTATTCACCGCGCAGGAAGATGTAGCCACGGTAGGCTTTCAGCGCAAAGGCGCTGATCAGCATGCCTTCAACCAGCAGATGAGGCTCTTGCTCCATCAGCAGGCGGTCTTTATAAGTGCCTGGCTCCATTTCATCCGCGTTACACAGCAGGTAGCGGATGTTCATGCTTTCGTCTTTCGGCATCAGGCTCCACTTCAAGCCTGTCGAAAAGCCCGCGCCGCCACGCCCTTTCAGGCCAGCGTCTTTAACCAGTGAGACCACTTCATCCTGCGCCATGCCGGTTAACGCTTTTTGCGCGGCGACATAGCCGTTTTTACTGCGATATTCATCCAGCCATACTGGCTGTTTGTCTGCACGTAAACGCCAGGTCAGAGGATGCTGCTCAGCAGTCAGAACAATGTCTTTACTCATTGATACTGCTCCAATAACGATTCAATTCCTTCCGGCGTCACATGGCTGTGGGTATCGTCGTCAATCATCATTGACGGCCCCTTATCACAGTTCCCCAGGCAGCAGGTCGGCAACAGCGTGAAACGTCCATCGAACGTTGTCTGTCCCGGTTTGATGCTGAGCTTACGCTCAAGCGCTGCCTGAACGCCCTGATAGCCATTGATGTGGCACACGACGCTGTCGCAATAGCGAATAATGTGGCGTCCAACAGGCTGGCGATAAATCTGGCTGTAGAACGTTGCCACGCCTTCCACGTCACTGGCGGGGATACCCAGCAGATCGGCAATCGCATGGATAGCACCATCAGGCACCCAGCCACGTTCTTTTTGCACAATTTTCAGTGCTTCGATTGACGCCGCGCGTGCATCTTCGTAGTGATGTTTTTCGTGCTCAATGGCGTCACGTTCGGCGTCACTCAATACAAAAGCATTGTCTTTTGTCAGCGAATCGGCAGCAGGTTGTCCCTGTGCGTCAATATGATCGTGATTGTTGTGATCATGCATAATTAGCGGTCCACATCTGACATTACGAAATCAATACTGCCGAGGTAAACGATCAGGTCGGATACCAGACATCCGCGAATTACAGAAGGAATCTGTTGCAGATGCGCATAGCTCGGCGTGCGAATACGGGTACGGTAGCTCATCGTGCCGCCGTCACTGGTCAGGTAATAGCTGTTAATGCCCTTCGTTGCCTCAACCATCTGGAATGATTCATTGGCAGGCATAACCGGTCCCCAGGAAACCTGAAGGAAGTGGTTAATCAGCGTATCGATATGCTGCAACGTGCGCTCTTTTGGCGGCGGCGTCGTCAGCGGGTGATCCGCTTTGAACGGGCCTTCCGGCATGTTCTTGAGGCACTGATCCAGAATACGTAAACTCTGACGCAGTTCTTCAACTTTCAGCATCACGCGGCTATAGCAATCGCTGATGCCGTCGCCTACTGGCACTTCAAAGTCAAAGTTTTCATAGCCGGAATACGGACGCCATTTACGCACGTCAAAACCGATACCAGTAGCACGCAGACCTGCACCCGTTACGCCCCATTCCAATGCTTCTTTCGCATTGTAGGCAGCAACGCCCTGAGTACGGCCTTTCAGAATGGTGTTCTGCAATGCAGATTTGACATAGGTGTCCAAACGAGCCGGCATCCAGTCAAGGAATTCACGCAGCAGACGTTCCCAGCCGCGTGGTAGATCGTGCGCCACACCGCCAATACGGAACCACGCTGGGTGCATACGGAAACCGGTAATCGCTTCAACCAAATCGTAAATTTTCTGGCGGTCAGTAAACGCAAAGAACACCGGTGTCATCGCACCGACGTCCTGAATATAGGTACTGATATACAGCAGATGACTATTAATGCGGAACAGCTCAGACAGCATGACGCGAATCGTCTTGACGCGATCCGGCACCTCAATGCCAGCCAGTTTTTCCACTGCCAGTACGTACGGCATTTCGTTAACGCAGCCGCCGAGGTATTCAATACGATCGGTATAAGGGATGTAGCTGTGCCAAGACTGGCGCTCGCCCATTTTCTCCGCACCGCGATGGTGGTAACCCACATCAGGCACGCAGTCGACGATTTCTTCGCCATCCAATTGCAGGATAATACGGAAGGCACCGTGTGAAGACGGGTGGTTCGGACCGAGGTTGAGGAACATGAAGTCCTCATTTTCAGTACCGCGCTTCATTCCCCACTCTTCCGGTTTGAACGTCAGCGATTCCATTTCCAGATCTTCTTTCTGCTTGGTCAGCTCGAAAGGATCGAATTCGGTCGCACGCGCCGGATAATCTTTACGCAACGGATGCCCTTCCCACGTCTGCGGCATCATGATGCGCGTCAGGTGCGGGTGACCATCAAAGGTCATACCGAACATCTCCCAAGTTTCCCGCTCATACCAGTTGGCATTCGGGAACAGCTTGGTCACGGTCGGCAAATGCATATCATTTTCAGCCAACGCGACTTTCAGCATGATGTCGCGGTTACGCTCGATGGAAATGAGGTGATAAAAGACGGAGTAGTCGGCGGCAGGTAAACCCTCACGATGGGTGCGCAGGCGCTCATCCATACCGTGCAGGTCAAACAGCATGACATAAGGCTTCGGCTGTTTTTTCAGGAATGCGACAACATCCAGTAATTGCTCACGTTTGACCCACACAACAGGGATACCTGTGCGGGTTGCCTGTACAGTAAATGCATCTGGTCCAAAACGGTTACACAGTTCGCCAACGACCGGATCGTTAAGATGATCGCGGGTTTGCCAGCCTGGCTGAGCGAGATCGTGTGTCGTTAAATCTGTCATAAATATGTCACCACATTAAATGTGCTATTTCTGTAGCTGATAATGACCGCACACTATTATCGAGGTATTACACGGCCACCGGGTTTATCATCTACAGGTCAAATCTCATCAGGCGAACGCAGGTTGGTCACAGCGATTCGCTCGCCGCGTTTGCGCTCACGCTCAGATTGCATGTTGGCGCGGTAAACGCCTTGTTCACCCACCACCCATGACAGAGGGCGGCGTTCTTTACCGATGGATTCTTTCAGCAGCAACAGTGCTTGCATGTAGGCTTCAGGACGCGGAGGGCAGCCCGGAATATACACATCAACAGGTAGGAATTTATCTACGCCCTGAACGACGGAATAAATATCGTACATACCGCCGGAGTTAGCACATGCACCCATGGAGATAACCCATTTAGGCTCAAGCATTTGCTCATACAGACGCTGAATAACAGGGGCCATCTTGGTAAAGCAGGTCCCCGCTACCACCATGAAGTCGGCCTGACGTGGCGACGCACGCAAAACCTCAGCACCAAAACGCGCAACGTCATGAACGGCGGTAAATGACGTCACCATTTCTACGTAGCAACAAGACAGGCCGAAGTTGTACGGCCACAGGGAGTTCTGACGCCCCCAGTTCACCGTATCGTGTAATGCATGTTCCAGTTTGCCCATATAGACACTGCGGTGAACATGTTGCTCCAGAGGGTCGGAAACGATCTCCTGACGTTGCAGGGGATAACGGTCATTCTCACCGTCCGGCTCTATGCGGGTGAGCGTATAGTCCATCTTAAAATGCCTCGCTGTTACTGCGGATGATTGTTGGTAGTGTTGATGATGTCTGATTTAACGACTTGTCTCTTGGAACGTACTGGGGTCCAGTCAAGTGCCCCAACGCGAACCAGATAAATCAAACCAGCCAACAGCACCAAAATGAAAATGGTTGCTTCAATGAAGCCAATCCAGCCGCTTTCTTTGATAGACACAGCCCAAGCGTAGAGATAGAGGGCTTCAACGTCGAAGATAACGAAGAACATAGCGACAAGATAAAATTTAGCAGACAGGCGTAACCGCGCTGAACCTACGGAGTCAATACCGGATTCATAAGGTACGTTTTTGGCCCTGCCTTTTGCTCTTCCCCCCAGCAAGAATCCACCGGTCAGCATGAAGACGCAAAGGCCTACGGCAATGATAAGGAATAGCCCAAATGCCCAATGATGGGCGAGGATTTCAGTAGTTGTTGACATTCTCTTTGCTTACTCATCAAAAGTGGCGGGTAACATCTCTGCTCTATTATCGGCAGTTAATGCGCCACATCGATTAAAAGGAAGGATTAATAACCACAAAAAAGCACGGAAACGTATCAGGTAAGCCTTGCTTGGTATGGTTGAGCCCCTAAATTTGTAACCTTTTTTTCAACCTTACTAAAAATAACAGTACATTACTTTACATGCACGCTGTTTTGTTAACATTTTGTGTTCTCACCCGCAGCTAAATCGAGTCAGTACTTTTGTCAGTTAACCAATATGTAGCAGCACAGGAAGCAAGTTCACCGCGTCACTATACCATTTTCACAGAAAATGCCTGTTCCCCCATGTGGTTATTAGGGGTATTTTTTGATCCAGCACACATTTTTACCAATTTAGTTAGTAAAAAAATCAAGATGATGCTGGACAAGGTTTGACGCCATTTTCCGTAACATTATTTTAAAAAAAAAGAACCGGCGTTTTATAAAATGAAAAAATCATTAATCTCGCCACGCCTAGCCTATTGATGTGAAATGGAAAACGCAAAGTGGGATCGACGTGAAGAAATGAGGCCAAGAAGCCTCTACCGATGTGGGTTTA
Source organism: Pectobacterium odoriferum (assembly GCF_009931295.1). Taxonomy (NCBI): domain Bacteria; kingdom Pseudomonadati; phylum Pseudomonadota; class Gammaproteobacteria; order Enterobacterales; family Pectobacteriaceae; genus Pectobacterium; species Pectobacterium odoriferum. The sequence continues at coordinate 3,266,820 of NZ_CP034938.1, forward strand.
ACACCTTAGTCATAAATCATCATCATTCGGGGTGCATCCCTACCCTCCCCGAATGATAGTTAACTACCCATTACGATTAGATCGCATCCTTCAGCGACGGGTCGGAAGACAGTTTTTCATTCGTGCTGTTTGCTAACAGGCTGACAGGCGTAATGTGAGAGGGCTTCCCTGATTCAATCACATTGAAAATTGCCGTTGCCAGCTCATTCTCCTGATTAGGATTCTGGCAGAGGAAATAACGTGTTTCAGGCAATCTCGGCAACCCTTCCTCTTCGCCCAACACCCGCAATTCTGGGCTCATCATTTCCACCGACCGCACGGTAATACCCATGCCGGCCTTCACCGCTGCACGTACAGCAGACAACGTTGAAGCCACATACGCAATTCTCCAGGGGATCCCAGCGGCCGTCAGTTGCTGCGTAGCCAACGTACGGAAAGGACTTGGCTCATCCAGAACAACCAGAGGTACAGGTTCTTGCGATCGGAACTGATAATCCGCTGCGCAATACCATAACGTTGGAGAACTGCGTAATAACACATGAGGGAACACCACACCGTTCATTGTGGTAATAACTAGATCTATTTTCCCCTGATTCAACATTTCCATCATTTCAGCGCTACGTTTTACGCTGACATTGACAGAGAGTTTAGGAAATACGGATGTCACCCGATGCAAAATATAAGGAAGGATGGTATCTGCAGTATCGTCAGACGCCCCGATGGTCAGCGTACCCTGAATATCGCTGTACATTAATGAAATACAAGCTTCATCATTGAATTGTAATATTTTTCTGGCATAACCCAGAAACTGGATACCATGTTCGGTCAGCAATTTATTACGCCCGTGTCGGGCAAAAAGCTCCTTTCCGATGAGTTGCTCCAGCCGCTGCATCTGTTGACTGACAGCCGATTGGGTTCTATTGACTGCGGTCGCCGCCGCTGCAAATGTATTTAAATCTGCAACGGCAACAAACGTCCTCAGTAAATCAAGATCGAGATTAAGTACTGGTCGATTTGCACTGGTCATACGATTTTTCACTTATCTATTTTAATTTTAACAAAATATTCCTGGTGTTTTATTACATGTACAGGTAATGACCGATACATTTAAAGACACTATCGCAGACGCACGATAAGGGCAAAAAAATACTTATATTTCGTTACCACTATCGCCTTTCCATTGGTAAGACATCATGTAATTAAATGACTCACCAGCCTTAATCCTTAATTCAATAACAACGTCGCCTTCCCTTTATTTCATCTTGCGAAATAAATACGCTCCACACTTAAATAAACACGCTCTCCCTGCCACCCTATTCTGGCGCTAAAAAAGTGCGGCATGAACAGTTGTCCGCCCCCTACCATATCGCACCATCCAACGAGTACACAACCATATAGTGCAGATGCGCAACCATTTGCAGCAAAAGCGATAATCATTCTTCAAAAGGTACTACAGGAGGAGTACATTAAGCAGGTTATGCTATTCCGTCTGGGAATATGCGCTCTCTGCAGAAGGTTCGTACTATTTATGTCTCCGATTGAAAAATCCAAGAAACTGGAGAACGTATGCTATGACATCCGTGGTCCAGTCTTAAAGGAAGCCAAGCGGCTTGAAGAAGAAGGTAATAAAGTCCTTAAACTGAACATTGGCAACCCTGCCCCTTTCGGCTTCGAGGCACCGGACGAAATTCTGGTCGATGTGATCCGTAACCTGCCTACCGCACAGGGCTACTGTGATTCCAAAGGTCTGTATTCCGCCCGCAAAGCCATCGTTCAGCACTATCAGGCGCGGGATATGCGCGATATGACGGTCGAAGACGTCTATATTGGTAACGGTGTTTCCGAACTCATCGTGCAATCCATGCAGGCGCTGCTTAACCCAGGCGATGAAATGCTGGTTCCTGCGCCGGACTACCCGCTTTGGACCGCAGCGGTTTCCCTGTCTAACGGCAACGCCGTTCACTATCTCTGCGATGAGTCCTCCGATTGGTTCCCCGATCTGGATGATATCCGCAAAAAGATCACGTCCAATACGCGTGGTATTGTCATCATCAACCCGAATAACCCAACGGGTGCGGTCTACAGCAAAGCGCTGCTGTTGGATATCGTGGCGATTGCACGCGAACATAACCTGATCATTTTCGCCGACGAAATTTACGACAAAATTCTGTATGACGACGCGCAGCATCATTCTATTGCCGCTCTCGCGCCGGATCTGCTGACCGTCACGTTCAACGGGCTTTCCAAGACCTACCGCGTAGCGGGTTTCCGTCAAGGCTGGATGGTACTGAACGGCCCGAAAAAGCACGCCAAAGGGTACATTGAAGGGCTGGAAATGCTGGCTTCCATGCGTTTGTGTGCCAACGTGCCAATGCAGCATGCGATTCAAACCGCGCTAGGTGGCTATCAGAGCATCAGTGAATTTATTCAGCCCGGCGGACGCCTGTACGAGCAGCGCAACCGTTCCTGGGAACTGATCAATCAGATCCCCGGTGTATCGTGCGTAAAACCACGCGGCGCGCTGTATATGTTTCCACGCATTGATGCTAAGCGCTTTAATATCCACGACGACCAAAAACTGGTGCTGGATCTCCTGTTGCAGGAGAAAGTGTTACTGGTTCAGGGAACTGCGTTTAACTGGCCTTACCCGGACCATGTACGCATTGTCACGCTGCCGCGTATTGATGAACTGGACATGGCAATCCACAAGTTAGGTCGTTTTCTGGGTCACTATCACCAATAGCCCAGCAGCCATCGCGCCTATCCTCGCCGGGCAATCACCGCTCGGCGAATACCTCACCTCCGTTTGCATAATCTCTGGCAAGTGCCCACAATAGATTCCCACGATATTGCTATTTCACCGTGCTGTTGTCTGAGAGATCGCCATGAATCAAAGCCACTTTTTCGCCCATTTATCCCGTCTAAAATTGATCAGCCGTTGGCCGCTCATGCGCAACGTGCGCACGGAAAACGTCTCCGAGCACAGTCTTCAGGTCGCCTTCGTCGCTCACGCGCTGGCGGTAATCAAAAACCGCAAATTCGAGGGTAACCTGAATGCAGAACGCATCGCACTATTGGCGATGTATCATGATGCCAGCGAGGTGCTGACCGGTGACATGCCGACGCCCATCAAGTACTACAACGCGCAGATCGCACATGAGTACAAGAAGATAGAGAAGATTGCACAGCAGAAACTGGTTGAGATGTTGCCGGAAGAGTTACAGCAGGATTATCGCATGCTGCTGGATGATCACTACACCAGCGAAGAAGAACGCCTCATCGTTAAACAGGCAGACGCACTTTGCGCCTACCTGAAATGTCTGGAAGAATTATCGGCAGGCAACGCGGAATTCACGCTTGCCAAAGCACGGTTGGAAAAAACATTGCAGCTGCGCCACAGCCCAGAAATGGACTATTTCATGACGGTGTTCGTTCCCAGCTTTAGCCTGTCGCTTGACGAAATCAGTCAGGATTCGCCGCTATAACGGGCAAACCTCATCAGAACGGATACAGCCACGGCACCATCACTACGCTGACCAACATCACCAGAACAGTAAAGGGGACGCCAATGCGTACAAAGTCCCCGAATTTATAACCGCCTGGCCCCAGTACCAACGTATTCACTGGTGACGACACGGGTGTCATAAATGCGGCAGATGCCGCCACGGCGATGATCATCGCAAAAGGATAAGGCGACACGCCCATCTGCTTCGCTGCGGCAATCGCAATGGGCGCCATCAGCACCGCCGTCGCCGTGTTGGAAATAAACAGGCCGATCACGGCACACAGCACGAACAAACACACCAGCATCACATGCGGCCCAGCGTTCCCAGCAACATCCATCAGCCCTTTAACGATCAGCGCCACACCGCCCGTTTGCTGCAACGCCAGCGCAAACGGCATCATCCCGACGATAAGAATAATGCTCGGCCAGTGGATCGCCCGGTAGGCGCTTTCCATGTCGATACAGCGGAATTTACCCATCAGCAAGCAGGCGATCAGCGCGGCAACCGCATTCGGTATTTCATCCGTCAGCATCATCGCTACCATCAGCGCCAGACAAAACAGCGCGTGTGGTGCCTGACTCACCGCGGGCGCAACGTCATCCACTTCGGCAGGGAGATTAAGTAAAAGGAAGTCGTTTTTCTGCGTGTGCAGCTGTCTAATCATGCGCCAGTCACCCATTACCAGCAGAATGTCACCAAGTTGGAGCGGCTCATCAGCCAAGATACCTTCCATTGCTTCACCTGACCGGCGAATCCCCACGACACTCAGGCCGTAGCGGCTTCGGAATCCGACGTCATACAGCGTTTTCCCCAACAGTTCAGAATCGGGAATCAAAGAGACTTCCGCCATTCCCACATCACGCGCCTGCTCGGAGAAATATTCACCGCGCAGCACCATCGGCTCAAGCCGCTGTGCGGTGCAAAATTCGCGTAAATCCACCTCAGACGCCGACATGTCGATCAGTAAGACATCATTCAGGCGAAGTTCGGTATTGCCCGCCACGCTGATCATCACGCGGCGGAATTTGCGCCAGCGCTCAATCCCAACCACGTTCGCCCCAAAACGCTGACGCAGGCGTAAATCATCAAGTCGGTGGCCGATAAAAGGCGATCCTGGCCGAATCGCCAGCCGACGCGCCCTGCCCGTCAGTCGGTAATCACGAATTAGATCGCGAAACGTTCTTCTCTTCCACATCTCTTTTGCTGTTGCCGTCTCGGCGTCGCCAAGCCAGTAACGCGCCACTATCATATACGCCACGCCCAGCAGCAATACCACCATCCCTATCGGCGTCACGCTGAAAAACCCAAAGCCCGCAACACCTTCACGCATCAGCTCACTGCTCACCACCATATTCGGCGGCGTCGCGACCAACGTCATCATGCCGCTAATCAATCCGGCAAAACTCAGCGGCATCATCAGCCTTCCGGGGGAAATTTTCATCCGAGCGGAAACGCTGAGCACCACGGGAATAAAAATCGCAACAACGCCAGTGGAGCTCATGAATGCCCCCAGCAGCGCAACGGTGACCATCAATAAGATCAGCATCTTCATCTCACTGCTGCCCGCCACGCGAACCAACCAATCACCAACCTGATAAGCAACACCGGTACGAACCAACCCCTCACCAATCACAAACAGGGCTGCAATCAATATCACGTTAGGATCGCTGAACCCTACCAACGCTTCAGATAGCGTCAGTGTACCGCTCAGTACAAACGCGATGATGACTAACAACGCGACGACGTCCATGCGTAATTTATTGGTGGTAAACAACACAATGGCGATCAGCAACAGGGATAAAACCCAGAGAAGTTCGCTATTCAAAACAGGTTCCCCTGACGGAAAAATGCATGTTGAGAGGTATAGGTTCCGCATGCCATAAAAAAGAAGCCAACGCACATGCAGCTTGAAGTATGACGGGTATAGTCTGCCATAAAAAAACCTCGCGGATGCGAGGTCTGATCATATTTAGTCACAGTTTTGTCATGGTGTTACAGACGACCTACTGGCGCAGAAGCACCTTAGCGCCATTCGGTAATGGTTCTATTTCTATCTGCTCCAGCGAATCAAGGATCAGATCGACCTGATCCAGTTTCGGTGTGTCTGCTGGTGCCTTCACCGCAATGACCTTGCAACCCGCCGCCAGACCCGATAGCACGCCTGCGGGCGCATCCTCAACGACGACACACTCTTCCGGTTTTAGCCCTAACTGCTGTGCACCCAGTAGATAGGCATCAGGGTGAGGCTTACCTTTGGCAACCTGCTCCGCCGTAATAAAGGCACGAGGAGCGGGGAGTTCTCCGCGATGATGACGTGCGCTGGCAATCGGCACCGTGCCGGATGTCACAATCGCCCAAGGAATATCCAGTGCATCCAAACGTTCCAACAGCGCCTTCGCCCCTGGCATGGCAACAATACCCTGCGTATCAGACGCTTCTGTTTTCTCCAGCGCGTCAAACTCTTGTTGAATCGTTTCTTCGCTTTGCCCTTGAAGAAAGTGGCGCAGGGAGGTGATTGCCTGCTTGCCATGAATAAAATCCAGTACTTCCTGTGGTTCAATATCGTGATCTTTTGCCCAGTTAATCCACGCACGTTCTACAGCAGGCAGTGAATCAACCAGCGTACCATCGAGGTCGAACAGAAAACCTTTACACTCCACAGAAAGCCCCTTTTTCATTAATCAGGCGTTGATGATCTGTGCGATCTCAACCGCACTCAAGTGATACTGGCGCGGGCAAGATTGCCAGACAGCCAGCATTCTGTTGTATTTTTCCCACATTTTTGTCTGAGCGTTAAACCCATGCGTGCCCGCATCAAAGTGGGGATAGCGACCTTCAACATGTACCATAAAGCGTACAAAACCGAGGTAGCGTGCTTCCGTTGCGGCATCAAAGCCCAGGAAGGTCAGGCGACGCTCATCCAAATCCTGCTTATCTTTCAGATTGGTCCACGACACCTGCAAGGCATGATGCATTTCCATGATGTTAATAATCGAGCGGCAAACCTCTTCGGTCAGCTCGCCAAACTCTCGGTCCAGTTCGCGCATCTGCAAACCGTAACCACGCTCGATAATCGTTTGTAACCGGCGATAGCGCTCGGCGTTGTCGGGATCGAGCATCGTCATCATTTTATATTGATTTGAAAGGATCAATCTCTGGGCATTTGTCATTTCCATGTTGCTCTCCTGAACCCTTTTTGGGGTAAGCCAATATCGCTAAATAGGTATTAACCGCAGAATCGCATACTGAATCGTGTCACGGTAGCGGTAGCCACCGCTTCTTTGATTTGAAACAGGGGAAAGAACAAAATAGCCATCAACCCGCACACAGCCTGACGCCGATCACAAATCATCCAGGAAGGTTTTATCAAGCTGGTTAAACGCACGTTTCAGCACATCTGCCAACGCTTGGTAAGTCGGCGCTTCTTCCAATGGTGCTAATGCCTGTCCTGACTCCAATAGCTTATGGCGAATCTCATGGAACCACTGTGCCAGCGTCGGCGGTAAAGGCGTCACAGAACGGCGACCCAGCCACCAGAGCCCCTGCAACGGCAGGCTACAGGCAAACAGTGCGGTGGCGATGGCCGGACCGAGCTGACCACCGAGCGCAATCTGCCACGTTAAGGTAAACACCGCCAGCGGCGGCATGATGCGGATACCGAACCGCGTCGCTCGCGCCACGCGGTTTTCAGGAAATACCGGAGCCAGCCGCTTTTCTGCTGGCCACGTTTTCATGTAATGCTGCCCACGTTGGAGTAGCTGTAGCCAACTGATTCTACTGTCTGGTTTCGTCGCCATAGCCACACCTCAACTTTACAGATAAAAAATAAAACTTTTGCACAAATCAACAACTCAAGTTGATAAGGTTAAAATATATTTTGTGTTTAGCCTACGCTATCGGTATCCTAGATCGGCCTTTTGGCCGCTGTATACCTAAAGTAGTATGACTACACGCAAGGAGTATAATTCCCTTCGCGACATAAGCGCAGCCAACGGCCATAACGCGGTTATCCATCGCTTTAAAAGCTGCGGTTTACATCAGGTCGATGTCACGTTGTTATAGAGATTAGTTATATCGATTAATTGTGTATCGATTATCCGATATAACCTACATCATAGTATCGACCCTATTTCATCATCGTGTCTGGTGTATCACACCAAGGTATGATGTTAATCATAAATGCCAGCGGCGGCATGCGATACGCTATGCCCTGTATGACATTTTTTTAACCATGTATAACAAGTAGGTACTTCCATGTCGAGTAAGTTAGTACTGGTTCTTAACTGCGGTAGTTCATCCCTGAAATTCGCTATCATCGATGCGATTAACGGAGAAGAGTACCTGTCTGGTTTAGCCGAGTGTTTCAACCTGCCTGAAGCCCGCATCAAATGGAAAATGGACGGCGGTAAACAAGACGCCGAACTGGGTGCCGGTGCAGCTCACAGCGAAGCGCTGAACTTCATCGTCAATACCATTCTGTCTCAGAAACCTGAGCTGTCAGCTCAACTGGTTGCTATTGGTCACCGTATCGTTCACGGCGGTGAGAAGTTCACCCAATCCGCGATCATCACTGATGATGTTCTTCAGGGTATCAAAGATTCCGTACCTTTTGCACCTCTGCACAACCCGGCGCACCTGATCGGCATCGACGAAGCACTGAAATCTTTCCCACACCTGGCTGATAAAAACGTCGCTGTTTTCGACACAGCGTTCCACCAGACCATGCCGGAAGAATCCTACCTTTATGCACTGCCATACAAACTGTATAAAGAAAACCACATCCGTCGTTATGGCGCACACGGTACTAGCCACTACTTTGTTTCTCGTGAAGCCGCCAAAGTGCTGAACAAACCCGTAGAAGAGCTGAACGTCATCACTTGCCATCTGGGCAACGGTGGTTCCGTTACTGCAATCCGTAACGGCGAATGCGTTGACACCTCTATGGGTCTGACGCCGCTGGAAGGTCTGGTGATGGGTACACGTAGTGGCGATATCGATCCGGCGATCATTTTCCACCTTCATGACTCAATGGGCATGAGTGTTGATGCTATCAACAAAATGCTGACCAAAGAATCAGGTCTGCTGGGTCTGACTGAAGTGACCAGCGACTGCCGCTACGTTGAAGATAACTACGAGACGAAAGCAGATGCTAAACGTGCAATGGACGTTTACTGCCACCGTCTGGCTAAATACATCGGTTCTTACGCTGCACTGATGGAAGGCCGCCTGGATGCCGTCATCTTCACCGGTGGTATCGGTGAAAACGCGGCAATGGTTCGCGAGCTGTCACTGAAAAAACTGGGTCTGCTGGGCTTCGACGTCGATCACGAACGCAACCTGGCTGCACGCTTCGGTAAAGGTGGCAACATCGCTAAAGATGGCACCCGCGCGGCGCTGGTTATCCCGACCAATGAAGAGTTGGTCATCGCCGAAGACGCTTACCGTCTGACCGCGTAAAACACGTAACTCCCAACACCGTCAGCCAAGGCTGACGGTGTTGTTTTTGACTAACGAGCAACCGTAAAGAGGTTCGGCCGTGTCCCGTATAATCATGTTGATCCCAACTGGCACCAGCGTTGGTCTGACAAGCGTCAGCCTGGGTGTCATCCGCTCCATGGAACAGAAAGGCGTCCGCCTGAGCGTGTTCAAACCTATTGCCCAGCCGCGCAGTGGCGACAATACGCCAGATCAAACGACCACCATTATTCGTGCTAATTCCGCCATCAGCGCCGCCGAGCCGCTGGCGATGAGCCGCGTTGAAGCCCTGCTGAGCTCCAACCAGCAAGACGTGCTGATGGAAGAAATCATCGCGCGCTACCACGAAAACACCAAAGACGCTGAAGTCGTTCTGGTTGAAGGTCTGGTTCCTACCCGTAAGCACCAGTTTGCTAACGCATTGAACTATGAAATCGCCAAAACGCTGAATGCAGAAATCGTCTTCGTACTGGCGCTGGGTAATGATTCCCCGGCACAGCTGAAAGACCGTATCGAACTGGCGCGTTCCAGCTTCGGCGGCAGCAAAAACAAAAACATCACTGGCGTGATCATCAACAAACTGAATGCGCCAGTAGACGACCAGGGCCGTACTCGCCCTGACCTGTCTGAAATCTTTGATGATTCCACGAAAGCCAGCGTTGCCAACATCGATCCGAAGCAGCTGTTCGCTAACAGCCCGCTGCCGGTTCTGGGCTGCATCCCGTGGAGCTTTGACCTGATTGCTACGCGCGCCATCGATATGGCGAAGCACCTGAATGCCCGTATCGTCAACGAAGGTGACATTCAGACGCGTCGCGTTAAGTCTGTAACCTTCTGCGCACGCAGCATCCCTCATATGCTGGAGCATTTCCGTCCGGGCTCACTGCTGGTGACCTCCGCTGACCGTCCTGATGTTCTGGTTGCCGCCTGTTTGGCTGCCATGAATGGCGTGGAAATCGGTGCCCTGCTGCTGACTGGCGGCTACGAAATGGATCCGAGCATTGCCAAGCTGTGCGAACGTGCCTTCCAGACTGGCCTGCCAGTATTTATGGTCGACACCAACACCTGGCAGACCTCACTCAGCCTGCAAAGCTTCAACCTTGAAGTGCCAGCTGATGACCGTCAACGTGTTGAGAAAGTGCAGGAATATGTGGCACGCCACATCGACACCCAGTGGATCGATTCACTGAGCGCAGCATCTGAGCGTTCACGTCGTCTGTCTCCACCAGCGTTCCGCTATCAGCTGACTGAGCTGGCGCGTAAAGCAGGCAAACGTATCGTTCTGCCAGAAGGTGATGAACCACGTACCGTTAAAGCAGCGTCTATCTGTGCTGAACGCGGTATTGCTCACTGTGTGCTGATCGGTAACCCAGAAGAGATTCAACGTGTTGCTGCCGCTCAGGGCGTAGAACTGGGCAAAGGCATCGAAATCGTCGATCCGATTGTCGTGCGTGAGCGCTATGTTGCGCGTCTGGTTGAGCTGCGTAAGAGCAAGGGCATGACCGAAGTGGTTGCGCGCGAACAGCTCGAAGACAACGTGGTTCTGGGTACGCTGATGCTGGAACAGGGCGAAGTTGACGGTCTGGTTTCTGGTGCCGTTCATACCACCGCTAACACCATCCGTCCACCGTTGCAGCTGATCAAAACAGCACCGGGCAGCTCGCTGGTGTCTTCTGTGTTCTTCATGCTGCTGCCTGAGCAGGTTCTGGTTTACGGCGACTGCGCCATCAACCCAGATCCAACCGCAGAGCAATTGGCTGAAATCGCTATCCAGTCTGCTGATTCCGCTACCGCATTCGGTATCGACCCACGCGTTGCAATGATCTCTTACTCTACCGGTAACTCCGGCGCGGGTAGCGATGTTGAGAAAGTGCGTGAAGCGACCCGTCTGGCGCAGGAAAAACGCCCTGATCTGGTCATCGATGGTCCGCTGCAGTACGACGCCGCTATCATGGCTGACGTTGCACAGTCCAAAGCGCCGAACTCGCCAGTTGCGGGTAAAGCTACCGTGTTCATCTTCCCTGACCTGAACACCGGTAACACCACGTACAAAGCGGTACAGCGTTCTGCCGACCTGATCTCCATCGGGCCAATGCTGCAAGGCATGCGCAAACCGGTTAACGACCTGTCTCGTGGAGCACTGGTAGACGACATCGTTTACACCGTTGCCCTGACCGCCATTCAGGCTACACAGCTCTAATCTGTATCCTAAATAATTCGAGTTGCTTGCAGGCGGCAACTGCACGAATCCCCAGGAGCTTACTCAAGTAAGTGACTGGGGTGAGTAAAGGAAGCCAACGCACAATCAGCTTGAAGTATGACGGATATATTCAGATTAATTCTGTTATCTTATGCCAGCCTCAGCGCTGGCATTTTTTATTGCTCTCCGCACAAAAAACCACACCGAGCAGGCTCAAGAATAACCATAAACAGGGTCTATGGATGACTGTAATACGATTATTGGATCAACACTTTCAGCAGCAGTTGGAAAAAGGGATCACGCCTTCATCGCCAACAGGGTTAACCCGTTTTTTGATTGAATTTCTCTATTTCGGCGTCAAAGAAGCCCGCGCCTGTATCTTCGTAGGCCTGTTCTTTCTTGCTGTTTTCAGCGTGCCGAAAGCGGGCTGGTTCGCTATCCCTCGCTATGATTTGCTGTTGATATTCGCCATTGTGATTCAGGGATGGATGATCGCCAGCAAGCTGGAAACCTGGGATGAGTTAAAAGCCGTTACGCTGTTTCACCTCGTAGGTTTTGCGCTTGAGGTGTTTAAAACCTCATCAGGTATTCGTTCCTGGTCTTACCCTGATTTCGCCTACACCAAGGTACTGGGTGTGCCGCTATTTGCCGGATTCATGTACGCCTCTGTCGGTAGCTATATCATTCAGTCCTGGCGGCTATTCGATCTTAAAATTCGCCATCACCCGCCCTACTGGCTGGCAACGCTGGTCGCACTACTCATTTATGCCAATTTCTTCACCCACCACTACATCGGCGACTATCGCTGGTACATTGCCGCACTGGCTGTCGGGCTCTATGCACGCACCACCGTCATTTTCACGCCTTACGATCGGGAACGACGAATGCCGCTGTCATTGGCCTTTATTCTGATCGGCTTTTTTATCTGGCTGGCTGAAAATATCAGTACGCTTTTCAGTGTCTGGAGCTATCCAGAACAGCTCGGAGCCTGGTCGATGGTTCACGTAGGGAAATGGAGCTCGTGGGCTTTGTTGGTGATCATGACGTTCACCATCGTGATTTACCTGAAGGACATCAAGAAAAGTATTCATGTTCCCGAGTGATAACCCGCAGTTTATCACTCGGAAAAATAGACGCCGCAGCGGAGAAAAAGCAGCGGCGAGACAGGGAAGGCATTATTTCTGTGAATCAGCGTCTGATGGAGCAACGACGTTGCTGTCGTTTTCATCATGAGCATTTTCATCATGAATATTTTTATTATTAACAGCAGGTGTCTCAGCAGCGTCTAGCGCCTCGTTCAGCTTACGTGAAATCGGCTTGCCATAATCCTGATCGCTATAGCGCGTCAGCCACAGCGACAGGGCTTTCAGCGAGTCCGGCGTAAATTCATCGCAGCGAGCGGTGATTTCCTGCGGCGTCAGCCAGCTGACCTCATCAACCTCTTCTTCCTGTAGCGCAAACGGCCCGTGGGTGACGCAGCTAAACAGCCCGCCCCATACCCGGCAATTCTCGCCTTCGTAATAGAACAAGCCGTGCTCTGCGAACGGCACGCCCGCAATGCCAAGCTCTTCTTCGGCTTCACGGCGTGCGGATTCCAGCATCTGCTCACCGCTTTGCACTACGCCGCCAGCGGTCGCGTCCAGCCAGCCTGGATAGAAATCTTTGATTTTCGTCCGGCGCTGCACCAGAATTTTACCCATTCCATCATGCACAACAATGTAAGTAGCACGATGACGAAGACTCTGAGCACGCATCTGCTGACGACTTGACTGAGCAATTACCTCGTTGTTTTCATTGACGATATCAACCCACTCTGTGCCTGCTGCCTGACTTTGTTCCGCCATCCTCTGAAACCCTTTAGTATTGGCACGTTGCTACGTGCGTCTGTTTTAAATGATCGAACTTTGCTGTGAATATTCCCTGTTGCCTTGCCGTTATTCAAGGTCAAAAACAGGGTATATACTCTAAATAATTCGAGTTGCAGGCAGGCGGCAAGAGAGGGAGTCCCGATGAGCTTACTCAGGTAAGTGATTCGGGTGACTGAACGCAGCCAACGCACATGCAGCTTGAAGTATGACGAGTATACGCTAAATTAGTGCCTAATCACGACCTGTTCAATAGGTTCGCCGCCGTGTAACGGCAGAACCCGCAGTTCGTCTTGTTCAAGTAAACCGTAGCTCGCGGGGTATCCCCCTTTCGGCAAGCTCACTGAGCCGGGATTGAAAAAGTAATATTCCCCGCGTTGCTCAGCAACGGGGATATGGGTATGACCATATACCAGCACATCCCCCGCGTGTAGCGGTGGCATATTCTCTGGATGATAAAGATGACCGTGCGTCAGGAAAAGGCGATTCTGCGGCAATAGCACATGTTGCCAGGGTGCCGTTATCGGAAAGGTCAGCAGCATCTGATCAACCTCGCTGTCGCAATTCCCCCGTACGGCAATGATACGTGACGCATAAACGTTCAGTCGGGTAGCCACTTCCGCAGGTTCATACGCCTCCGGCAGCGGGTTGCGTGGGCCATGATTGAGAAAATCGCCCAGCAAGATAAGCCAATCGGCCTGACTCTGCTCAAAGATTTCCAGCACGCGCTCCGTCGCACTGAGGGAACCGTGTATGTCGGACGCAAACATCAACTTCATCGTTATCTCCACAACATTTATATCAACAATGCTACACCCACAACACCCGTATCCTTCATCGGACGTAGTCTACCAAAGTTGGCAGCACGCTTCCGGTAAAGATCGTATAACGAGGTCCGCCATCGTTTATTTTTCACTCGTAGAAGTGGTAGGGTAAGAGCCCGTTCCTCAATACGCTATTCTGACAGCGCATCGCTCTCTGAAGCGATCAACTGCCATACAGTCCATGATGTTTTTCTGAATTAAAACGGAGACTTGATTCATGATTGACCTGTATTACGCACCAACCCCTAACGGGCACAAGATCACCCTGTTTCTGGAAGAAGCTAATCTCCCCTACCAGCTCCACCGCGTGAATATCAGCAAAGGCGAACAGTTCAAACCGGAGTTTTTGGCTATCTCGCCTAACAACAAAATCCCCGCGATTGTCGATACGCAGCCCGCGGAAGGTGACACGCCAATTAGCCTGTTTGAATCTGGCGCGATTCTGCTCTATCTGGCGGAAAAGCACGGCGTGCTATTGAGCACGTCATTACGTGAGCGTACGGCCACACTACAGTGGCTGTTCTGGCAGGTCGCCGGTTTCGGGCCAATGCTGGGGCAGAATCATCATTTTAACCACTATGCCCCTCAGCCAGTGCCTTACGCCATTGAACGCTATCAGCAGGAGACGCAGCGCCTGTATCGCGTGCTGGATAAACATCTGCAAGACAACCCTTGGCTAGCAGGAGAAAATTACAGCATTGCCGATATCGCGACCTACCCGTGGGTCGTTTCTTATGCTCGCCAGCGCGTCGACCTTGATGATTACCCAGCGGTGAAGGCGTGGTATACGCGTATCAGTGAGCGCCCGGCAACGCAACGGGCTTACCAGCTCGCCGAGCAATAAAATTCTGGCATCATCTCATTCGGCCTTTGGGTATCTTCTGCTATGGTAATCAACATATTGTCGTTAACGATCCCCCTGACGCTGCGGTTTAGTCGCAGTAACAGAAGCAACCGAGGGCCGAGCAATGCCACATCACCATTCTGACGCCATTATTCGTATAAAAAATCTGCGGCTACGCACCTTCATCGGTATCAAAGATGAGGAAATCACGAATAAGCAGGATGTGATCATCAACGTTGTGATTCACTACCCAGCAGAACAAGCGCGCAACAGCGAAAATATTGCCGATGCGCTGAACTACCGCACCATCACCAAAAACATTATTCGCCACGTAGAAGATAACCGCTTCGCTTTGCTGGAGAAATTAACGCAGGATGTGCTCAACATCGCCAGCGAGCACGAATGGATAACCTATGCTGAAGTAGAAGTAGATAAACCGTTTGCCCTGCGGTACGCCGATTCGGTTTCCATGACCCTGCGTTATCACAAGGCATAAAGATAAGGGGAAGCGATGCAACTACTCATAACAGGCGGAACCGGCCTTATTGGCCGCCATCTTATCCAACGATTACAGCTGCTTTCCCATGACATCACGGTACTAACACGCGATCCTGAGCACGCTCGAGGCGTTCTCGGCAATCAGGTGGAATATTGGTCCACGCTGAATAATGTCACCTCACTGAACAACTTTGACGGCGTCATCAATTTGGCGGGCGAACCTATCGCTGACAAACGGTGGACGCCACAGCAAAAACAGCGCCTGGCAAAGAGTCGCTGGAACATCACCGAGCAGCTTACCACGCTGATAAAGGCCAGCAGTGAGCCACCAGCGGTTTTTATCTCGGGATCCGCTGTCGGGTATTATGGCGATCAGGGAGAAGCGCTGGTCACGGAAGATGAATCCCCAGTCGATGAATTCACACATCATCTGTGCGCCCGCTGGGAAGCGCTGGCGCAGTCCGCCGAAAGTGATAAAACCCGCGTCTGCCTGCTGCGCACCGGCATTGTTTTGTCAGCACAGGGCGGCGCGCTGGCAAAAATGCTGCCGATTTTCCGCCTCGGACTTGGCGGGCCAATGGGTTCCGGTAAGCAATATATGCCGTGGATTCATATTGATGACATGGTGAACGGCATTATTTATCTGCTGAACCAGCCGATACTGAGCGGCCCTTTCAATATGGTTGCGCCCTATCCGGCTCATAATGAACAATTTTCTGCCATGCTGGCACACGTATTGGATCGTCCCGGTTTCCTGCGGGCTCCCGCTTTTGTGATCAAACTACTGATGGGAGAAGCGTCGACGCTGGTACTGGGTGGACAGCGCGCCATTCCGCAGCGGTTAGAAGCCGCAGGCTTTACTTTCCGCTTCCTTGAGCTGGAAGAAGCCCTACAAGACGTCATCAAAAAACCGAGCTGATAACTATCCATCTCAGGTTGCTGGTAGCCTTTTCGCAGAACGGGAACGATGATAATGGGATAGAAGAGTAAAGCGTCCGCGCCAAGGATGGCGCGGCTCGAGCGTACAGGGATGTATTCACAGCGTCTTTACGATCTACCCATTATCATCGCTCAATGCACATCATCAACCCCCAAACCTACTTCAACGCACCGGACAAAAACTGCTGCAAACGCGCACTTTTCGGGCTACCGAACAGTTGATCCGGTGGCCCTTCTTCTTCAATTACGCCCTGATGCAGGAAGATAACGTGGCTGGAAACATGGCGGGCAAACTCCATTTCATGCGTCACCACCACCATCGTTTTCCCTTCCTCCGCAAGTTGCTGCATGATGCGCAACACCTCGCCGACCAGTTCGGGATCCAGCGCTGACGTGGGTTCATCAAACAACAAAACTTCCGGCTCCATCGCCAGCGCCCGTGCAATGGAAACGCGCTGCTGCTGACCACCGGAGAGATCCGACGGGTATTTCTGTTGGGCCGCATCCGTGATCCCGACCTTGTTCAGATAGAACACCGCCCGCTCACGCGCTTCCGCTTTACTGAGCCCTAACACCTGAATTGGCGCTTCCATCACGTTCTCTAACGCCGTCATGAAGCTCCACAGGTTGAAGTGCTGAAATACCATCGTCAGGCGCGTCCGCAGCATCTGAAGCTGTTTTTTATCAAATACCTTCAGCTGTCCATCAGTATCTCGCACCATGCGAATTTCCTGATCGCTGACGTAAATCGCGCCTTCACAGGGTTTTTCCAGAAAATTAATACAGCGCAGTAAGGTACTTTTTCCCGAACCGGACGATCCGATAATCGAAATAACGTCACCCGCTTTCGCCTGTAATGAGATCCCTTTCAGCACCTCATGCTGGCCATAACGTTTACGCAGTTCCGTCACCATCAGTTTGTTATTCGACATACTCTTTTTTCCTGCGTTTAATGAGATGAACGGGTATAAAGATGACGTAACCAGTGCCGTTCCGCCTTTCTGAACAGCCCAATTAACACAAACGAGATCGCCAGATAGATGACCGCCGCAATGCCAAAGGCATAAAACGGCTGGTAGGTTGCCGCATTGATATCACGGGCAATCTTCAGAATATCCGGCACCGTTACGGTAAAGGCCAGCGCCGTTGAATGCAGCATCAGAATCACTTCGTTGCTGTAGGCGGGCAGCGCAATACGCAGCGCACCCGGCAAAATAATGCAGCGATACTGCTTAAATCGGGAGAAACCGTATGCTCTGGCCGCTTCAATTTCCCCATGAGGTACTGAGCGGATTGCCCCCGCAAAAATCTCTGTCGTGTACGCACAGGTATTCAGTGCCAGCGCCAGAATGGCACAGTTTAGCCCGCTGCGAAAAAAGGCATTCAGTAGATCGGTGCCGCGCACAATCTCCAGGCTATACACGCCAGAATAGAACACCAGAAGCTGCACGTAGAGCGGCGTGCCGCGGAACACATAGGTGAATAGCCAAACCGGAAAGCTGAATCGGCGTCGCGGCGACACACGGGCAATCGCCAGTGGTAGCGCCATCAGCCCGCCAATAACGACTGAGGAAATGAGCAGCCAGAGCGTCATCGCTAGCCCAGTCAAGCGGTAACCATCGCTCCACAGGAGCGGCTGCCAATATTGTTGCAGGATCTCACTCATAGTTTATTTTTTTGACTCCCTGCGAATAGTGTCTTTCCAGCCACCACAACACGCCGTTAGAAATGGTGGTAAAAATCAGGTACATCGCCCCGGCAACCAGCGCAAAATAAAACGGTTCGTGTGTGCCCTTGCCGGCCAGTTGCGTCGCCTTAATCACATCATTCAGGCCAAGCAGTGACACCAGCGCCGTCGCTTTCAGGATCACCTGCCAGTTATTGCCGATGCCCGGTAGCGCAAAGCGCATCATGGAAGGAAACAGAATACGGCGGAACACCTTCATGGGAGAGAAACCGAACGCGACGGCAGCTTCAATTTGCCCATGCGGCACGGCAAGATAGGCACCACGAAAGGTTTCCGTGAAATACGCGCCGTAAATAAAGCCCAGTGTAATAATTCCAGCAGTCAACGGATCGATGTCAATCTGATCCAGACCGATCGATTCCGTCACACCGTTTAAGACAATTTGCAGACCATAGAAAATCAGCAGCATCAGTACCAGATCGGGAATGCCACGAATCAGCGTGGTATAGCAGGAAAAACACCCCGCCAGCAGACGGTTGGAAGACAGCTTCGCCGACGCG
This sequence comes from Pectobacterium odoriferum, assembly GCF_009931295.1. Lineage (NCBI taxonomy): Bacteria > Pseudomonadati > Pseudomonadota > Gammaproteobacteria > Enterobacterales > Pectobacteriaceae > Pectobacterium > Pectobacterium odoriferum. The sequence continues at coordinate 3,285,218 of NZ_CP034938.1, forward strand.
CCAATCAGGCCGATAGCCAGCGCCAGCAGTAACGAACTCGCGGCCAGCTCCAGCGTCATGATGGCACCATCCAGAATTAGCTGGGAATAGCCATAGAGCATCAATGATATCCGTTGAAATAGCGGTTAATGGCACGCTGCGTCATCAGTCAGGAATACGGCACGAGAGGAACGATCCCGTGCCGCATGCCCTACGATCCCGCTACACATGTGATAAAGAAATGAGAGTCACAGTGGCAGCATTAGCCGCCGTAGACGTCAAAATCGAAGTATTTTTTCGCGAAGGTATCGTAGGTACCGTCTTTACGCATTTCTTCAAAGGCTTTATCCAGCGCGGCCTTCAGCTCAGTATCCGCTTTACGCAGACCCATACCGGTCCCCACACCGAAAAATTTGTCATCTTTTACCGCTGGGCCAGCAAATTCATAGTCTTTACCCGCATCAAGCTTCAGGAAACCTTCACTTGCGGCGACTTCATCCTGAAAGGCTGCATCAATACGGCCTGCGGCCAAATCGGCATAAATCAGATCCTGATTTTGGTAAGCAACAACGTCAACGCCTTTCGGCTGCCAGTTAGCATTGGCAAAGGCTTCCTGCGTTGATGCCTGCAATACGCCAACACGTTTGCCGCCCAGAGAAGCTAACGTAGGTTCAATGCTCGCCCCTTTCTTCGCAATCAGGCGTGAATTGGCCGCATACAGCTTCTCGGTGAAGGCAATTTCCTGCTGGCGTTTTTCGGTGATGGACAGAGAAGAGATGATGGCATCGATTTTTTTAGCTTTAAGGGACGGAATTAACGCATCAAAGTCGCTTTCGACAAACGTACAGTTAGCCTGAATACGCTTACACAGCTCTTTCGCCAGATCGATATCAAACCCAACCAGTTCACCGCTGGCGTTTTTGGATTCAAAGGGAGCATAGGTAGGATCGGTACCAATTTTAATATTCTTAGGAATCTCCGCCATCGCGCTACCCGCAGCCAAAATGAGTGCCAACGGTAAGACTTTGATCAGTTTCTTCATATTGCTACCCTTATCATGAGTGATTGATGTCATGTGTCGTCAATGTCGGAATTATTTAGAGTGTATTGCTTTAAAAATGAACGATATGAGTGCTATTTGTTTTCTACGCCGACTATTACCGTTTTTGTAGCAGTTTTCATGCCACAATGAACGTAGGGATGTCGTAAAAAACTCATGAGCGAAGCGCACAGAAAATAACGGTTAACCGTTTGATTTTGAAATATTTTTAGTGGTTGTTTTTTGGCGCGTAACAATAAGGATAGATAACATTGGCATGAATACCAAAACTCAATTGCACTATTTTGGTGCTTTTGCGCACAAAATTAGTGCAATGTGATAAAAAGGCACAAAAAAAGGGCAGTAAAAGTTTACCGCCCTGAGAGAAAAAAATAGCATGCCTTGGTCTCTATCCTGCTACGACGCACCTTGCCAGCGGATAAAGAGATCTTTTGGCAGGTCGATGTCAAACTGGTCCAGAATACGATTCACTGTCTGATCGACAATATCCTGCACACTTTCTGGGCGATGATAAAATGCAGGCACAGGTGGCATGATTATCGCACCCAGCTCAACGGCGGTGGTCATCAGCCGCAAATGCCCTAAGTGCAGCGGCGTTTCACGTACCCCCAGTACCAGAGGACGACGCTCCTTCAACACCACATCGGCCGCGCGGGTCAATAGGTTGTCGCTGTAGCTGTGCACAATGCCGGACAGGGTTTTTATCGAACAGGGTAGAATCACCATCCCCGCCGTTTTAAACGACCCCGAAGAGATGCTGGCAGCAATATCACGCGTGTCATGTACCACATCGGCCAGTGCCTGTACGTCACGCAGGCTAAAATCCGTTTCTAACGCCAGCGTCTGCCGGGCGGCCTGACTCATGATCAGATGGGTTTCGATACCTTCCAGCGTCTGTAAAACCTGTAGCAGCCGGATGCCGTAAATGACGCCGCTGGCACCGGAAATTCCTACAATGAGTCGCTTCATTCATACTGCCTCTGGCTGGCCGCGCAAGCAGAAACGCGGAAAAATCATCTGCGCAAACTTTGCCGTATTGATTAGCGATAAGCAAGGATAAGCGCCGAAAGCCTGTTTTCTTTATACAACTGTTTTCCAGATACAATAAGGGGGAAGACACTTTCGCGCCCTCCCCCTTCAATACAGCCTTAATGTGCGACTAGCCGTTAACCTTCGTTGTGCAATTCCAGATCTTCGACTTCATTCTGGCTACGCAGCGCTTTGGCATCGTCATTGCGCAAGACTTCCAGATAATCCAGATAGCCTTGATCGACATCCTTCGTCACGTAAATCCCGTTAAACACCGAGCATTCAAACTGAGCGATATCCGGGTTATCTTCACGCGCGGCTTCAATCAGATCGTCGAGATCCTGGAATATCAGCTCATCGGCACCAATAATCTTACAGATTTCATCCACTTCGCGACCGTGGGCAATCAGCTCATTGACGCTTGGCATATCGATGCCGTACACGTTAGGGAAGCGAATTTCCGGTGCTGCCGAGGCCAGATAAACACGCTTGGCTCCTGCTTCACGCGCCATCTCGACAATCTGCTCCGACGTTGTACCACGCACGATGGAGTCATCCACCAGCAGCACGTTCTTGTCACGGAACTCAGCACGGTTGGCGTTCAGCTTACGGCGTACCGATTTCTTACGCGCCTGCTGTCCCGGCATGATAAACGTGCGACCAACATAGCGGTTTTTCACAAATCCCTGACGATACGGCTTGTTGATAATGCGCGCGATTTCCAGCGCGATATCACAAGAGGTTTCAGGAATCGGGATCACGACATCAATATCGAGGTCTTCCCACTGGCGCGCAATTTTTTCACCGAGCTTCTGGCCCATGCGAACACGCGCGCTATAGACCGAGATTTTATCGATGAAAGAGTCCGGGCGAGCGAAGTAGACATATTCGAACAGGCACGGGTTGCTCTTTGGATTCTCTGCGCACTGGCGGGTAAACAGCTGCCCTTTTTCCGTAATGTAGATCGCTTCTCCCGGCGCCACATCGCGTAAAAATTCAAAGCCCAGCGTATCCAGCGCGACGCTTTCTGACGCCACCATATACTCGCTGCGGCCATCTTCCAGATCGCGCTTACCGATAACCAGAGGACGAATCCCATTAGGATCGCGGAAAGCCACCATACCGTGACCGATAATCATGCCAACACAGGCATAGGCACCGCGAATTTGCTGGTGCGTCGCGGCAACGGCCGCAAAAATATTATCGGCTTCCAGCGGGTAGTGTTGGAAACGGTCCAGCTCTCTGGCGAAAATATTCAGCAGAATTTCAGAATCAGACGTGGTGTTAACGTGACGGCGCTCCTGCTCGAACAGCTTTTTACGCAGTTCGTGGGCGTTAGTCAGGTTACCGTTGTGAGCCAGCGTGATGCCGAACGGAGAGTTAACGTAGAAAGGCTGTGCTTCCGAAGCGCTGGAACTACCCGCAGTCGGATAACGCACATGGCCAAGCCCCATGTTGCCCTGCAAGCGTTGCATGTGCCGCGCTTCAAACACATCTTTCACCAGGCCATTGGCCTTACGCAGGCGAAAACAATTAAAGGCATCGATGGTCACAATACCCGCAGCATCCTGCCCACGGTGTTGCAACACCGTTAACGCGTCATAAATCGACTGGTTGACCGGTGTAAAACCGGCGATACCGACAATACCGCACATGGTGTCTTTTCCTCATCAGCGCTACCGCAGCGGTAAATGCTGCGGCAAGAAACTTGACGTGCTTTGCAGGTAGTCAAAAAACCACCTGATAATATAACTGAACTGCGGGATTAACTGGGATTGCTTCCAGTCATCACTTTGTGAAAAACCGGTGAACGTATCCAGAAAGAATAGCAGTGCGGAAACGATCAGCACCCCGCGCAGCGCACCAAAACAGATGCCCAGAACGCGATCGGTGCCGGATAATCCGGTACGTTCAACCAGTGAACTAATCACATAGTTGACGATAGCTCCCACAATCAACGTTGCAATAAACAGAATGGCAATCGCAATGCCGTTACGCACCAGCTCATCATCAAAACGGGTGAAGTAGACCGCGAGGTAAGCGTAGTAATGGCTGGCGACAAAAAAAGCACATCCCCAGGTTACTAACGACAGCGCTTCGCGAACAAACCCCCGGATCAGGCTAACCAGAGCCGAAAATCCGATGATGCCAATAATGACGTAATCAACCCAAACCATGAACTATCCTAATAATGAACGATGCTACCAATAAGCCGCTACGTCATCCTGTTCGCGGCGCATTCTAACAGAAAAAGAAAACGTTTGCGTAGCGTATTTCCGCCGATTTCATCGATAGATAATCAGGCGAAAAAACCGACAAGACATCATGCCTGATTCTATTAACTCTCGGCATCTCAAAACTCACAGCAGGCATCTTAAAACAGATGCGGGGCGACGTATCACTGATGTGAACCTCATCCCCGCGGCCTGCTTTTGCTTATTTACGTGCTCGACTGCGAACCATCCATCACGTAATCATCCGCTCGACGACCTTAACGAACGGAATGTGCTCGCACCTGCCCGCTTAGCCCGCTGAGCTGTTTCAGCTCGCCCAGTGAAGACTCCAGCTTCTGCTTCGAGGCATCCGGCCCCACGTAAATACGGGTGATTTCGCCTGACACCGGCGTTGATGGTACGGTATACGCGCGGTAACCAGAGAGACGAAGCTTAGCGACAATCTCGTTCACCTTATCCGCGTTTTTCAGCGCACCAAGCTGCACAATATAGGCCTGTCCGACAGGCGCTTGCTGCGTCGGCTGCGTTTCAGGCTTCATTTCCGGTTTGGGTTCCGGTTTAGGCTCTGGCTTCGGTTTCACCTCTGGTTTCACTTCTGGCTTCACCTCAGGTTTTGGCTGAGGCTTCGGCGTCACTGGCGCGGGCGTCTGAACCGGCGGACGTTCAACCACCACTGGCGGTGCCGTCATGGCTGGCGTATTCGTGCCAGAATGGGACGATGGCGGCGTCTGCGTCGTGGTTTCAGGTGCTGTCGTTGTGGATGGTGTAGATGATCTCGCTTCGGCTTCCGCGCTGTTTTGCATCGCCGCTTCCGCCCCTTCCGGCGGCTGACTCGGCAACGACGGGTTCAGCGCAGGCAGCGCTTCCATCTCATTGCTGTCACCCGGTTTGGGGATCAGCGGAATCGATGCAAACTCGTCTTCGTAGTGCTTTTTCTTGCCGTCCAGCAAGCCGGGTAAAACGATCACGCCCAACGCGACCAGAATAACCGTACCGACCAGCCGATTCTGAAATTTACTCGCCATTCGCCTTCTCCTCATCCAGCGCTTCCATCACATGCGCTACCGTATGAAAAGATCCACATACAATGACGATATCCTGCTCCGTCGCCTCGGACATCGCCTGCTGCCAGGCGGTAACGACATCGGGGAACGATTGGCTGCGCGTAAGGTGCTCAGCAATCTGCTGCGCCGTTGCGCCACGCGGCCCTTCCAGCGGTGCGCAATACCACTCATCCACCACAGGTGTTAAGTGAGCCAGCGTACCGGCGATGTCTTTATCCGACAGCATGCCGACGACAGCCCGCACTTTTCCGGTTTTCGGCAGCACAGCCAAACGGTTTGCCAAATACGCCGCCGCATGAGGGTTGTGCGCAACATCAAGAATCAATCGCGGTGACGCCTGCACGGTCTGAAAACGACCGGGTAATGCGGCGTGCTGCAAGCCTTGTCGAATCGCCTCTTCGCTCACGTTGAGTAAAGAATAGTGCAATGCAGCCAGTGCCGTGGCGGCATTGGCTAACGGAACGTTGGGTAACGGCAACCGTGACAGCTCGCGCTGTTTATCCTGCCAGCTCCACGTCTCGCGCTGCATTGAATATTCCCAGTCGCGACCACGGCGGCGCAGTTGCGCGCCTTTCTCAGCGGCAACATCGGCAATCGTTCCTGGCATATCCGGCTCGCCAACAACGGCAGGTCTACCCTGTCGGAATATCCCAGCTTTCTCGCGGCCAATGCTTTCCCGATCGTTACCTAACCAATCGGTATGGTCGATCGCGATGCTGGTTACCACGGATACATCCGCATCCACAATATTGGTGGCATCCAACCGCCCGCCTAGCCCTACTTCCAGAATAACGACATCCAGATTCGCCTGCTTAAAGAGTTGCAGTGCCGACAGCGTACCGAATTCAAAATAGGTGAGCGATACCGCCCCTCTTCCGGCTTCGATATCCGCAAACGCCTGAGTATGCAGCGCTTCAGGCAATTCTTTGCCCTGAATACGCACTCGCTCGGTATAGCGAACAAGATGGGGAGAACTGTACACCCCCACCCGCAGCCCGGCGGCTAACAGAATGGACTCCAGCGTACAGCAGGTCGTTCCTTTGCCGTTTGTCCCCGCGACGGTGAAAATCGTGGCGGCTGGCTGGAGCAGTTGGAGATGTTCAGCAACCTGCCTAGCGCGCTCCAGACCTAAATCAATGGCCTGAGCGTGCAGGTGCTCAAGATAATGAAGCCACGTGACCAAAGGTGACGTGGCTTGAGGTATTTGAAGAGTATCCATGAGTCCCGTTCACTAGCTTACGGTTCATTGCGGGCAGAGATTGCGTATTGCTACTCGGTCGAGAACGACGTGGTCGAGTACCACACGTCCTGCCCATCATGTCAATTATGCGTCATCCTGTGATGATTCAGACGGCGCATCGCTGCGGATTTCCACGTCATCGTCGCCCGGTTCTGGATGGTTCGTCAGTTTGGCAAGAATGGTGGCCAGCTTGTAGCGCATTTCTGGACGACGAACGATCATATCGATCGCCCCTTTCTCAATCAGAAATTCACTGCGCTGGAAGCCCGGCGGCAGTTTTTCACGCACGGTTTGTTCGATAACGCGTGGGCCGGCAAAACCGATCAGCGCTTTCGGCTCGGCAATGTTCAGGTCGCCCAGCATCGCCAGACTCGCGGAAACACCGCCCATAGTCGGATCGGTCAGTACTGAAATATAAGGCAAGCCACGATCGCGCATTTTGGCCAATGCGGCACTGGTTTTCGCCATTTGCATCAGCGACATCAGCGCTTCCTGCATACGCGCACCGCCACTGGCGGAGAAACACACCAGCGGACAACCGTCTTCCAACGACTGCTCAACGGCACGCACAAAGCGCGCACCCACAACAGACGCCATTGAACCGCCCATGAAAGCAAACTCAAACGACGCGACGACAATCGGCATGCCGTACAGCGTGCCTTTCATCACGACTAGCGCGTCTTTCTCATCGGACTGTTTCTGTGCAGAAACCAGACGATCTTTATATTTTTTGGAATCCCGGAATTTCAGGACATCCTTCGGTTCCAGTTCGCTTCCCAACTCGACAGTGTTTTCTTTATCCAGAAAAGCCTGTAGACGGGCGCGCGCGGAAAGGCGCATATGGTGATCGCACTTCGGGCAGACACCCAGATTGCGCTCCAACTCAGCACGATAAAGAACCTGACCGCAGCTATCACATTTTGTCCAGACCCCTTCAGGGATGTTCGCTTTACGGGTCGGTGTAATATTGCTTTTGTTAAGAATTCGTTCAATCCAGCTCATTGATAACCTTTCTGCTTGAACCTGGCAAATGCCAGTCCGCTGTTCATGTTATTCCCTGACAACATTGCCAATGAAAAAATGCCTGAGACGCACAACAATCGCGATCCAAAGGCATCGGCACCAAGGGTGTTCCCAAGAACAGACCATAAATGCTGCCCATTAAACCATAACGTTCCGGTACTGTGGATAAAAAACTGGTCAAACCGGATGTTAAAATACTTCACTTATTTCACATTGCCGCGCGAAGCCGCTCTACGGTGACGGGCTATCTCAATAATGCCCGGCAGGATAGAGAGAAAAATAATCGCGACAATCAGTAATTTCAGATTTTCCTGCACCACTGGCAAATCGCCAAACAGGTAGCCCGCATAGGTGAATGACAACACCCACAGCAGCGCACCAATGACATTATAGGCTGCAAAATGCCGATAGCTCATGTGTCCCATCCCAGCGACAAACGGCGCAAATGTTCTCACAATCGGGACAAAGCGCGCCAGAATTATCGTCTTGCCACCGTGGCGCTCGTAAAACGCATGCGTTTTATCCAGATAGCTGCGGCGGAAAATCTTTGAGTTCGGGTTGCTAAACAGCTTCTCACCGAACAGTCGTCCAATCGTGTAGTTCACCGCATCGCCCGTAATCGCGGCAACGATCATCAGGAACACCATCGTGTGCACATTCAGATCGTTCGACGGCAGCGCCGCCAGCGCCCCTGCGACAAACAGCAGCGAATCTCCCGGCAAAAACGGTGTCACCACCAGCCCGGTCTCACAGAACAGAATCAGGAACAAAATGGCATAAACCCAGACACCATATTGCGCCACCAGTTCCGCCAGATGAACGTCAATGTGCAGAATAAAATCAATAATAAACTGTATAAACTCCATCACCACTTCTTCTCCCCAAAGTGTCTATCGAACGCACGCGGTCGATATACGCAAAGCAGCCGCACTATCCGTGTTGCCTTGCGTATAGCACGCTGAATAGCCTCGTCCTTAATATGCGTCGCACGCTGCCTTTTGACCTACGGCCATCTGGCAGTGTGCGACAGGTAAAAGGCGCACTCGTTACAACAAAAACGTCAATCGGCTAAAAAGAGCGGCCCCATCGTAGGCCGCGGTAGAGCAAAACGCGCGGGATAATCTACCGCCACCAAATACAGCCCTTCGGCTCTAGCCGTTGCACCAGCCAACGTACGATCTTTGGCCGCCAGCAGCTCTGCAATCCACGACTCGGGGCGATTACCACAGCCGACGTCCATCAGGCTACCAACGATATTACGCACCATATGATGAACGAACGCATTGGCCTTAATATCTACCACGATATAGTCACCGTGACGCGTAACCTTTAAATGATTTACATAGCGCCACGGCGTGCGCGACTGGCACTGCACCGCCCGAAAAGAGGTGAAATCATTTTCCCCCAACAGGCATTGCCCGGCACGCTCCATGCGTTCCACGTCTAACGGATGATAAAAGTGCGTCATACCACGTGAAAGCACCGCAGGACGATAGCGATGATTGTAGATGACATAGCGGTAGCGACGCGCCGTCGCGCTGAAACGCGCATGGAAATCCTCATCCACCGTTTTCACCCAGCGCACCGCGATATCTGGCGGTAAATTTGCATTCACGCCCATCGTCCAGGCGGCATCTTTTCGGATCGCATGCGTGGTGAAATGCACAACCTGGCCGGTGCCGTGAACGCCAGCATCGGTTCGCCCGGCGCAAAACACCTCTATCGGTTCATCCGCGACTTTGCTCAGCGCCTTTTCAAGACAGGCCTGCACGCTAGCGACATCAATCTGACGCTGCCAGCCATAATAGAGGCTACCGTCGTACTCAATGCCGAGCGCGATTTTCAGCGGGGCGCGTTCGTTTTCCGCTGCGGCATCGGCCTGAATAGCCTCCGCCTGAGTGGTTTCCGACATTACCCGAGATACTCCTGCACCAGACATTCTGCCGTTTCCACCGCCATCAGCGCGCCGCCAAAGCGAGCGTTATCGGCGACCGACCAGAATTGCAGCAGCTCAGGAATACCGTAATCATTACGCAGGCAGCCGATGCTCAGTTGCCCATTGCCGGACGCATCGCCAACCTGCGTCGGGTAATCCTGCTCGTCGCTTACCTCAATATTCCCAGCATTGAGCAGTTCGTCACGCGCTTCTTCCGCAGACAGCGGACGCAGTGATTCAAGATGAACAACCTGCGCGTGACCATAGAACACAGGGGACTGAATACAGGTCACTGAAATCGGCAATCCGTCATCCTGCAAGACTTTACGCACCTGATCGACCAGAACGCGCTCTTCACGCACGCTGCCCGCATCATCAGGCAATAAAGGCAACAGATTGAATGCTAGCTGCTTCGGGAAAAGCCCGGCCTCAGGCGGAACACCATTCAGCAGACGGGCACTTTGTCCGGCCAGATCGTCTATCGCTGCTTTACCGAGTGCGGAAACCGACAGCATATTGACGACATGCAGACGCGATAGCCCAGCCGCATCGGTCAACGGCTTAATCGCCGTCAGCAGTTGGCTGGTCAGGCTGTCGGCCACCGCGACAATATTGCGGTTACGATAATCTGCCAGCGTATGTGTATTCACGCCGGGTACGACCAGCGGGACATCCGGCTCCATCGCAAACAGACCGCTGCTGTCGATAACCAGACAACCCGCGTCCCCCGCGTCTTCCGCATAGCGGGCGCTGACATCCTGACCGGCGACAAAAAATGCCAGCTGCGCCTGTGACCAGTCAAAATCGGCCACATCGGTGACCAGACAGGATTTGCCGTTAAAACGTATGGTTTCACCCGCGCTACGTTCACTGGCCAGCGGATACAGTTCACCCACTGGGAATTCGCGTTCCTGCAATAATTCCAGTAACGCCGTGCCTACTGCGCCCGTTGCGCCCAGCAGAGCAATATTCCAGCCGTCAGACATTTGGTTCTCTCCCAAATTTTGAATGAAACACAAATCATGAATGGAACCGACAGACGATAGTGATGCCGTCTGTCAGTTTATGAATAAAAAAGTGTGATACTCGCGCAACACCGCCGTCAGAGGAACACCGTTAACGCGCATCCCGCACTGACGCCGTGAATCCCAGCGCGTTCAGGCAATCTGCGCTGTCAGCATCGGCACAGATAACATGGAGTGACGACCATTCGCGTCGTTCCTGATAATGTTTACGCAGGCGATCGAATTCGCCTTCCTGATGCGCAACGTGGCGCAACAACGCATCATCCCGGCGCACATCATACACCAGATGCACCAGACGTTTTAGCAGCGCCTCATCCAGCGGTGCGGTCAATGTCACTTCGGCATACTCTGGCGCAGGCAAAAGCGACGAAAGCGCCACCTGCTGCGGGGTTCCGATAAACTCGCTCCACGCCTCAAACACCTGCGTGGTGCCGCGCGCTTTTCCTTCCAAGGTATAACCAGCGATATGCGCTGTGCCGATGTCTACCCGCGCCAGCAAGTCGGTCGATAACGCGGGCTCTGGCTCCCATACGTCAAGAATGACGCTGAGTTTTTTACCCTGTTGCAGCGCCTCAAGCAATGCAGCATTGTTCACCACCGAGCCACGACAGGCGTTAATCAGAATACGTCCGTCAGCAAATGCGTTCAGTACAGCGGCATCAATCAAATGGTTAGTACGGTACGGGCCGTCGAGATACAGCGGCGTATGCAGCGTCAGAATGTCGGCATCGCGCACCAGCGTGTCGAGCGGCAGGAAATCGCCCGCCTCACCGCGATCGGCACGCGGCGGATCGCACAACAGTGTTTTCACGCCCCAGGCTTTCAGTCGCGCATCCAGACGTCTGCCAACATTGCCCACGCCGACAATCCCTACGGTTTTATCACGCAGTTGAAAGCCATCACGCTCGGCCAGCATCAGCAAAGAAGAAAAGACGTACTCAACTACCGCGATGGCGTTGCAGCCGGGGGCAGCAGAAAACGCGATATCGTTGGCGTTAAGCCACGTGTCATCAACGTGGTCGGTGCCTGCCGTCGCGCTGCCAACAAATTTTACCGCCGAACCAGACAGCAGATCCGCGTTCACCTTCGTAACCGAACGCACCATCAACGCATCCGCGTCTGCCAGCAGATCGCGTGGCAAAGGACGTCCCGGCACGGCCTGCACTTCACCCAGACGGCTAAATAGCTCGCGGGCATAAGGCATATTCTCATCAACCAGAATCTTCATTGTCTTCTCCGACATCGGTAGCCAGCCAAAAAAAGCGGGGAGATATTTTGCCACCGAATGGTGCAGAAACCCAAGGCAATTACATGGTTGATAGCTATCGTGTGGCTCTGTTATGTTGTTTGCCATTGCCGCACTTGCCCCATTTTTATCGACCAGACTGGCAATTGGTGCGTTTTTCGTCTGGTTCGTTATGAGAAACCCAACGTTGAACGCCCTATTTCCCACCATTGCCGTCCTGATCTGGTCAATTAACGTCATCGTCAACAAGCTCTCCGCGAGCGTTATTGACCCGGCCGCTATCTCGTTTTATCGCTGGCTTCTTGCGTTCCTCGTCATGACGCCGTTCATGCTGCCAACGCTTCGCCATCATGCAGTGGCCATTCGTCAACACGCCTGGAAACTGCTCGTGCTGGGTCTGCTTGGCATGGTGCTGTATCAAAGTCTGGCCTATTACGCGGCACACACGATCAGCGCAGTGATGATGGGGATCATGGGGTCATTAGTCCCGCTACTCACCGTCCTGCTCAGCATCCCTCTGCTGCGTCTGGCACCCACACTGGGCGTCGTGCTCGGTAGCCTGCTGTCGCTGGTCGGGATTGTCTGGCTGATCGGTGAGGGACATCCAGAACAGATTCTGGCGCAGGGTATCGGCCCCGGTGAATTCATGATGTTTTGTGCGTCGTTGTCCTATGCGCTCTATGGCGTGCTGACCAAACGCTGGAGCATCCCGTTGCCCAATTGGCTGTCGCTCTATGTGCAAATTGCCTTTGGCGTCGTCGTGCTGATTCCAAACTTCCTGCTGACGGACAATGTACAGCTCAATGCCGACAATCTGCCGCTGGTGATTTTCGCTGGCATCATGGCTTCAATCATTGCCCCTTTTCTGTGGATTCAGGGGGTTATGCGTCTGGGAGCCAGCAAAGCCTCCATCTTTATGAATCTGACGCCGATCTTTACGGCGATGATCGCGATCGGCTTTTTGCACGAGCCTTTGCACCATTATCATCTGGTTGGTGGGGGCATCACACTACTCGGCGTTATCCTCGCCCAGCGCTTGCGCATCCCGCTAGGACGTAGCTCATAAGCTACCCCATAAGATTAGTGCCGTTTTAGGCGACGCATGACTATCGGCCGTCACGGGAGATTGCTATGATTCATCTCAATCATGACGGCAGTGAGGATAACCGATATGCAACCTGTAAGTGGCCCAGGTGCCCCGCTGCCTGGCGAACGCTCGGTTACGCCGACCACCACATCGTCAACCTCTACATCATCAGCTAACGCCGCAGGTTCATCCAACGGCGATCGACCGCTGACGCTGGCGCAGCGCACGACGCTGGAAAATCTGGTGCTTAAAGTTGCCGCGCTGACCACGTCAAAGGCAGCGGAAGTCTGGACGACGGTAAAACAGGGATTAGGTCTGGCAGAAAATAATGAACTGCTGTCCCGCCACTACCAGCCTGCCGAGCAGATACTCCAGACTCGCTTAACGCAGGCGCAAGATAGCGGTGGACGTCAACAATTGCTTCAGCGTCTGACCGATATGCTGTCTCAGGGAAATAATCGTCAGGCGGTCAGCAATTTCATCCAGCAACAGTTCGGTAGCACCACGCTAAGCGCGCTGGATAAAATGCAGCTACAGCAAGTTGTTACGCTGCTGCAAAACGGGCAAATCCCGCAGTCAACGGCATCAACCACCGCGTCGCAAACCGCTCAGGTCGCCAACTCGCCCGATCGTCCGCTTTCTCCTGCGGAACAGCGCGGCTTGAATCAGTTAGTCACCCGATTAGCGACCATGACCGGGGAACAGCCTGCAAGAGTGCTGAACAATCTGATGATGATGCAGAACCTTAGCCCAGGCGACGCTATCCCGTTAAAACATCTGCCGCTGATCACGCAGTTCCTGCAAGCACAGGTTGAACTACAACAGACGCAGACGCTGCTGCGCGCCACCTCGCCAGCGCCACAGGGAGCACCGACAAATGCAGGCACAGCGGGTGCATCGCCAGAACCGCTGACAACCAACACCACCAATACGGCTAACGCGAATCTGTCATCCACAGCGAATCTATCATCACAGCCGCTACCGGCACAGAACGCGCTGCTTTCCCCGAATCTCGCCCCGTTGCAGGCTTTGCTACAACAGCCTATGACCGCGCAGGAACAGCATTTATTGATGGATTATACGCAAAATCGCTTCAATATTGGATTACAAACTCCGCTGACGCCGATGCAGGTCAGCGATCTGCTGACGTTCCTGTTTACGCAGCGCATTCAGCGCGCACAGGAAACGGACTGGACCACGACCTCACAGTTGCTGCATCCGCTGTTTAACCCGCTGATTGCGTCACTGCCGCTCAGTTGGCAATCCCTGTTCCATAAGCCGATGTTCCTGGTGATTGTCAGCACCTGCGTGGCTGCATTTTTGCTTTGGGTATTGATCTAAGCGCTAATACCTTAAGGCCAGACTTATCGCTCATGCCCATGAGCCAACAACACCATCCTCAACAAAGCCAGCGCCAACAAAAAACCCCGCGGCTTGCGCCAGCGGGGTTTTCTTTATTTCAATCAGAACGTTTCAATGAGAACGTTTGAATGATAAACCGATTATTTATCGAGTTTTCTCATTACCAGCGTCGCATTCGTACCACCAAAACCGAAGCTGTTAGACATCACTGTGGTCAGTTCACGTTCCGTCGGTTCAGTCACGATGTTCAAACCAGCAGCCTGCTCGTCCAGATTTTCCACGTTGATGCTAGGTGCAACAAAGCCGTGTTCCAGCATCAGCAGTGAGTAAATGGCTTCCTGAACGCCAGCTGCGCCCAGAGAGTGACCGGTCATCGCTTTCGTCGCGGAAATAGCTGGCGAGTTGTCGCCAAACACTTCACGAATCGCACCCAGTTCCTTCACATCGCCAACTGGCGTAGACGTACCGTGAGAGTTCAGATAATCGATCGGCGTATCCACACCGTTCATCGCCATCTTCATGCAGCGAACCGCACCTTCACCCGATGGAGCAACCATATCCGCGCCGTCAGACGTCGCGCCGTAGCCGACTACTTCCGCATAGATATGCGCGCCACGCGCCAGTGCGTGTTCCAGTTCTTCTACGACGACCATGCCGCCACCGCCTGCAATGACAAAACCATCGCGGCCGGCGTCATAGGTACGGGACGCTTTTTCTGGTGTTTCATTGTATTTGGTCGACAGTGCGCCCATCGCATCAAATTCACAGGCCAGTTCCCAGCACAGTTCTTCGGCACCGCCAGCGAACACGATGTCCTGTTTGCCCATCTGGATTTGCTCAACCGCATTACCGATACAGTGTGCAGAAGTCGCACAGGCAGAACTGATGGAGTAGTTCACACCGTGAATTTTGAATGGCGTTGCCAGACAGGCGGATACAGCAGAACCCATGGATTTGGTTACAACGTAAGGGCCAACGGCTTTCAGACCACGTGGGCTGCGCATGGCGTCAGCACCGAACACCTGATAGCGCGCAGAACCGCCGGAACCGGCAATCAGGCCAACGCGTGGGTTATTCTGATAAACCTCATCAGACAGCCCAGAATCTTGAATCGCCTGCTCCATGGATAAGTAAGCATAAATCGATGCATCACTCATAAAACGCACAACTTTGCGATCGATGAGGCCAGTGGTGTCCAGTTTGACATTCCCCCAGACGTGACTACGCATGCCGGAATCTTTCAGCTCTTGAGAGAAAGTAATGCCCGAGCGGCCTTCTCGCAATGATGCCAGAACTTCCTGCTGGTTATTACCGATGCTTGATACGATCCCCAGGCCAGTAATCACTGCACGTTTCATTTAATACCTCTTCATTCCACTTATAGAGTTTGGGATTTCGCTTCGCACTTTAGCGTACAGTTGTAAGCTGAACAAGTCCGATCAGCCAAACTACCGTGAATTACTGCTAAATTTGCGCCACGATCTTCAGCCCGTTAAAATCTCGCCATCACTTGAATAATGAGCTTTTACCGTGGCTAACCTCCCCATCCAACACGCGTCGTTAAGTTGGAACGCTCAGGGTACACCTGTATCGCAACAGTTTGATGACGTCTATTTTTCGAATCAGGATGGGTTGGCAGAAACCCGTTATGTGTTTTTAAAGGGCAATCAGTTTCCCGAGCGTTTCGCTACACACGCGCGCGCAGCCTGTGTGATAGCAGAAACCGGCTTTGGCACGGGTCTGAATTTTCTGACGCTGTGGCAGGCTTTTGCCGACTTTCGTCAACAGCAGCCACAGGCGACATTGCGCCACCTGCATTTCATGAGCTTCGAGAAATTCCCCCTGCGTCGGCATGATTTGGCTGCCGCACACGCACAGTGGCCGGAGCTGGCCGCATTCGCAGATGAACTGCGAGAGCAATGGCCGCTACCGCTGCCGGGCTGCCATCGTCTGATTCTGGCGCAAGGCACTATCACGCTCGATTTGTGGTTCGGTGACGTTAACGTCTTACTACCTGAACTGGATGATACGCAGAATCATCAGGTCGACGCCTGGTTTCTGGACGGCTTCGCGCCCTCCAAAAACCCAGACATGTGGACGGATAATCTGTTTCAGGCAATGGCACGTCTGTGCCGTAAAGAAGGCACATTCGCCACCTTTACCGCCGCAGGCTTTGTGCGTCGCGGTCTGCAACAGGCAGGGTTTCAGGTCAGCAAAATCAAAGGATTCGGGCAGAAACGCGAGATGCTGAGCGGCATCCTTCCCGACGAACTTTCGGTCACGTCGCCAACACCGTGGTACACACGCCCCGCCGCCAGCACGACTGACGATATTGCGATTATCGGCGGCGGCATCGCCAGCGTGCTTACCGCACTGGCGCTGCAACGTCGCGGTGCAAACGTCACGCTCTACTGCGCGGACGCGCTGCCTGCCACGGGCGCATCCGGCAATCGTCAGGGCGCGCTATATCCTCTGTTGAATAACCGCCATGATGCGGTGTCCCGTTTTTTCTCCCTCGCCTTTGACTTTGCTCACCGCAGTTACACCGCGCTGGCGCAGCAGGGTTTGGAGTTTGAGCATCAGTGGTGCGGCGTCAGCCAGCTCGCCTGGGATGAAAAAAGTGCGCGTAAAATCGAACAGATTCTGCAAGGGGAATGGCCGGAAGAACTGGTCGCCAGCGTGGATGCGCAGCAACTGGAAAATCAGAGCGGCCTGAATCCCGACGTAAACGGCATCACTTATCCTGACGGCGGATGGCTGTGTCCGGCAGAGCTGACGGCTTCTGCGTTGAAGCTGGCAGAACAAAACGGTCTATCGGTACAGATGAGTACTGCCATTTCCACACTGGAGAAAACGGACGACGGCTGGGCGCTCACCCTGAGCACAGGCCAGCAGGTAAACCATGCGGTCGTGGTGCTGGCAAATGGTCATCACATTACCGACTGGCCACAAACCCGCCATTTACCCGCCTACGCCGTACGCGGGCAAGTAAGCCATATTCCGACCAACCCGGTGCTGGGGAAGCTTAAACAGGTCTTGTGCTACGACGGCTACCTGACGCCAGTGAGTCCGCAACATCAAACGCACTGCATCGGGGCGAGCTATTTACGGGGCGAAACACACTGTGATTATCGGGAAGACGAGCAGCAAGAGAATCGCCAGCGCCTGCTGAATTGTCTGCCTGATGCAGACTGGGCCAAGACGATCGATGTCAGTGATGCGCAGGCGCGTCAGGGCGTCCGCTGCGCGCTGCGCGACCATCTACCGCTGCTTGGCGCCGTGCCGGACTATGAACAAACGCTGGCCGAGTATGAAGATCGACTGCATCCTCAACACCGTACCGACGCGGCGCCAAGCGCACCCTATTGGCAGGATCTGTTTATCATCGGTGCGTTAGGCTCACGCGGCCTGTGCTCCGCCCCACTCGCGGCGGAAATTCTGGCCTCGCAGATGTATGGCGAACCGCTACCGCTGGATCGCGACACGCTCGCCGCGCTAAACCCGAATCGTTTCTGGATAAGGAAACTGCTGAAAGGTAAGCCTGTAACGAAGGATTAATGGGGAAGAAAGCAGTGCTGGTTCTACTAAACCAGCACTGACAGATTAACGATTAGCACACATGGAAATCAGTGGGTGTTATTCTGCGCCTGTTGGAACAGACGTTCCCACATCCCGTTAACCAGCACCTGATCCGGCGGTGACAGTTCACCATTTTTGATGGCGTGATTAATGCTGTCGCTAACGCGCACATGCAGTGCTTCAAGCGTCTGTTCACCGTTCTCTTCCGCTTCTGCCACCGACACCGTCAGATGACCACGCAAATAGCCGCCAGCAAACAGTTCGTCATCGCTGGCATGCTCTACCATGTCATCAATCAGCGCCAGAATGCGCGTTTCAAATTCTGCGATCATTTCTTATCCTCAAATTTTTGCGATTCCCGCGCATCACAGATCGGCTGGATACGGGAAGCTCGCCGCCGTCAGCGGTGGCGTATTGTAAAACGATTGTAATGCACGAATAAAGCTGGCCGGACGCGCGGGAATCCCTTCTTCCAGATACTGCATCACTTGCGCATGCACGCGCCGCTGGAAATCAATACGGTCCGGTTCGCAGTCGCCGTTCAGGTTGTCGCAGCTGACGTTAAACGGAAAGCCTGCTGCCACGCAGAACAACCAGTCGAAGGCCTGCGGTTTGATCTCTACCACCTCAAACTGGCTTTGCGTCGAGGCATCGCGGCCATCTGGGCAGTACCAGTAGCCGAAATCGACCTGCAAACGCCGCTGGGCACCCGCAATGCACCAGTGAGAAATTTCGTGTAGCGCGCTGGCATAAAAACCATGAGCAAACACAATCCGGTGATACGGAATGTCATCATCCGCTGGCAGATAAATCGGCTCATCGTCGCCTTTTACCAGACGAGTATTGTATTCATCGCCAAAGCAATCATTAAAAATATCAATCAGTTGTTGATAGTGGTGAGTATTTGTCATGTTATCTATTGTTATCATAAGCTTGCTATCATAAAAACTGTCCCAGCCAGATGGCAATGTCGTGCCCGTGGCTGTCATAAATCAGCTTGCCGCTCATGATGGCGGAAACCAGCACCAGCATAGGACGAATCAGCTTTTGCCCTTTCGTCATCACCATTTTGGCCCCAAGCCGTGCCCCGAGGATCTGCCCGATCAGCATGACGCCGCCGACCACCCAGACTACTTTTCCGCTGAGCATAAAAAACAACAGCCCACCGAAGTTAGAGGTAAAGTTTAGGATCTTGGCATTTGCCGTCGCTTTGGCCAGATTGAAACCATACAGAGTGACGAAGGCCAGCGCGTAAAACGACCCAGCACCGGGGCCAAAAAAGCCGTCATAAAAGCCGACGCAGCCGCCTGCCACAATCGCAAACGGAAGCGGTGACAGCCGACGCTGCCGATCTTCATCGCCGATTTTTGGCGTTAATAAAAAGTAGAGACCGATGCCAATAATCAGCACTGGCAGCAGTTGACGCAGAAAATCAGCATTGATCTGCTGGATCAGCCAGGCACCAAAGGTCGAGCCGGCAAACGTCAGCGCAATCGCCAGCTTCTGTTCGCCCAGATTCACCGCACGGCGACGGATGAAATACAGACTGGCGGAAAAGGATCCACCGACGGCTTGAAGTTTATTCGTTGCCAGTGCCTGCGCCGGGGATAACCCCGCAGCCAGCAAGGCAGGGATCGTCAATAAACCACCGCCACCCGCAATCGAATCAATAAACCCTGCCAACGCCCCGACAAAAAACAGCACGGCCAGCATTTCTGGCCCAAGAACTAACCAGTCCATAATTATTTTTTATCTCGCGACATAGTGACTCGTTATCTCGCGGTAAAATGTCTGTCGAGCAATGCCTGACAAGACGGCGGCAACGGCGGCGGCGTGGTTTTTTCCGGGGCTTCGGTACTCGGCTGCTTTGGTTGGAACCAGCTGGTTAACTCGGCACCGCATCCGTCACCGACGGGTGGTTCGTCCTGATCCTGACACTCAAGGCTGTCCGCCGGGCAGCGCAGTCGCACATGCATATGCGCACGGTGTGCAAACCAAGGGCGAACTTTGCGCAGCCAGTCACGATCGTGGCCCGCTTCAACACACAGCTGTTTTTTAATCGCCGGATTGACGAAGATGCGCGTTACGTCGCTATCCAGCGCAGCGGTTTTGATCAGGGTGGTGACTTCCGGTCGCCAGACGCGTGGGTTAACGTTCAGTCCGCTGGCGTTAACCAGGTCGATAGGCTGCGGCTTCAGTAACTGCTGCTCGCTCCAGCGCTGTCTGGGCAATTGCAGCCAGATGTCGACATCCAGCCCGGATTGGTGACTGGCGTGGCCGCTGCTGAAGCGTCCCCCGACCGGCATCCCCATATCCCCCACAAGCACATTACCGGAGGTCATGCGCTTAACCTCGTTGCTCAGGCGGTGAATAAACGCCAGAAGATCGGGGTGACCAAAATAGCGGCGCTGATCGACACGCATCACCTGATAATCCAGCGACTGCAATGGCAGCGGCTGGGCACCGATGATACAGCCATTGGAAAAACTACCAATTGACTGCGGCGTACCCGCAACCGGATGCGCGATCTCCTGCCAGGGCGTTTTCGCCCATGCGGCGTTCGATAACAGCGGCGCGCTCAGTGCCAGCGCGAGAACCCCGATTAACCCTTGTTTCATTATTTTTTACCAGCGAGGAATCTGACTGTTCACATCCCCACACTGTGCACGTTGGCGCAGCAGGTGATCCATTAACACAATCGCCATCATGGCTTCGGCAATCGGCACCGCGCGAATACCCACACACGGATCGTGACGCCCGCGCGTGACCATTTCAGTCGCTTCGCCCTGACGGTTGATCGTTTTGCCCGGCACCATAATGCTGGAGGTCGGCTTCAACGCCAGATGTGCAACAATATTCTGGCCGCTGCTGATCCCGCCCAAAATGCCACCAGCGTGATTGCTTTGGAAACCGTCCGGCGTAATTTCGTCTCGGTTTTCGCTGCCACGTTTGGTGACAACAGCAAAGCCATCGCCAATTTCGACGCCTTTCACGGCGTTGATGCTCATCAGTGCATGAGCCAGGTCGGCATCCAGACGATCAAAGACCGGTTCGCCTAATCCAACGGGTACCGATTCCGCCACGACGCTGACCTTCGCGCCAATGGAATCACCCTCTTTTTTCAGCGCACGCATCAGTTCATCCAAGGCTTCCAGCTTGTCGATATCCGGGCAGAAGAACGGGTTTTGCTCAACCTGTTCCCAATCTTTCAGGTCGCAGGTGACATCCCCAATCTGTGACAGATAGCCACGTACCTTCACACCATGTTGCTGTTGCAGGTACTTCTTCGCAATCGCGCCCGCAGCAACGCGCATCGCCGTTTCACGCGCGGAAGAGCGACCACCGCCACGGTAATCGCGCAGGCCGTATTTTTGCTCATAGGTGTAATCGGCATGACCGGGGCGAAAGACATCTTTAATCGCACCGTAATCCTGAGAACGCTGATCGGTGTTTTCAATCAACAGGCCAATGCTGGTTCCTGTTGTCACGCCTTCAAAAACACCGGACAGAATCTTGACCTGATCGGGTTCGCGACGCTGCGTCGTATAGCGAGAAGTCCCCGGACGGCGACGATCCAAATCGTGTTGCAGATCCGCTTCCGTCAGCGGGATTCCCGGCGGTACGCCGTCAACAATACATCCCAGCGCAAGACCGTGGGATTCACCAAATGTAGTGACGCGGAAAAATTGCCCAATACTGTTGCCTGCCATCACAACTCCTTCGCATGTGTTCTGTTTCTGCCTTACCGTCTAAACAGTAAGGCGAATAAATATCGTTACGACCGTTTAATCACGGCTGCTGACAGAGGTCGTTGAACGGTAGTAACGGATAGATCGTAAAGACGCTGCAAGTACATCCCTGTAAGCTCGGATTGCGCCATCCCTGGCGCAAACGCTTTACTCTTCTATTCCGTTACTCCCGCCCTCACTTCGCAAATAGGTTTATCAGCTATCCGAATCACGGTAAGCGCTGAAATGCGCTTTGCAATCAACTAGCTGTGATTGCGTTAGCATAAACACGCCGTCACCGCCGTTATCAAACTCCAGCCAGGTGAACGGGATGTCTGGGTATTGATCGATCAGGTGCACCATGCTGTTGCCCACTTCGCAAATCAGCACGCCATCGTCGCTCAGATAGTCTGGCGCGCAGGCCAGAATACGACGCACCAGATCCAGACCGTCGTTGCCCGCCGCCAGCCCCAACTCAGGTTCGAAACGGAACTCCTGCGGCAGATCGAACATATCTTCTTCATCCACATACGGTGGATTGGTCACGATCAGATCATAGCGAATCGCCGGTAAATCGCGGAACAGGTCAGAGCGAATCGGCGTCACGCGGTATTCCAGGCCGTGCTGCTGAATATTTTGCTCGGTTACCGCCAGCGCATCGCTGGAGATATCGACCGCATCGACTTCCGCTTCCGGGAACGCCTGAGCGCAGGCAATCGCAATACAGCCGCTGCCCGTGCACAGATCCAGAATATGGTTTGGCGTTTTTGGCAGTTGCTCATCAAAATAATTATTGATCAACTCACCGATGGGAGAGCGTGGCACCAGCACGCGCTCGTCCACGTAGAATTCCAGGCCGCAGAACCAGGCCTTGTTGGTCAGATAGGCAACCGGGATACGCTCATTGACGCGGCGGATCACGCGTTCAACAATGCGCTGCCGTTCGCTGTTGATCAAACGGGACGTGTACATATCTTCAGGAATATCGAGCGGCAGATACAGGCTAGGCAAGACGAGCTGTATGGCTTCATCCCAGGGATTATCCGTCCCGTGACCGTAATAGACGTTGGCTGCGTTAAACCGGCTGACAGCCCAGCGCAACATATCCTGAATGGTATGAAGTTCACTGACGGCCTCATCGACGAAAATTTTGTCCAAGGGTGTCCTCCGCAGACAGTTCTGAATGGCAAATTGGCGCTTAGTTTGCCATGAAGCCCGCGACAAATCAGCAGATATAACCGACTGAACGCGCTCCAATACAGACTTTTATTTAGCGACAGCGGGGAGACAAGGTAAACTGATCGAATGTTGGCGCAAGATGAATGAAACATGAGTAATAAATATTCGCTGAACGACGACGAATTGCAGCTTTTTCGCACGTCCATCACTGGCACAAAAAAGTTGCATCAGGATACCTATACCCACAAACCGCTGCGCAAAAAACCGGGCGAATTGCCCGCCAAACGGGTATTGCAGGAGCAGGTTGATGCCAGTTTTTATTTTTCGGATGAATTTCAGCCACAGCTGGATGCAGAAGGCCCAACGCGCTATGTCCGCCCGGGTGCCAGCCATTATGAATTGAAGAAGCTTCGACGAGGAGATTATTCACCGGAGCTGTTTCTGGATTTGCACGGCCTGACACAGCTTCAGGCGAAGCAGGAACTGGGCGCGCTGCTGGCGGCCTGTCGGCGGGAGCACGTTTACTGCGCCTGCGTGATGCACGGGCACGGCAAACATATCCTTAAGCAACAAACGCCGCTCTGGCTGGCACAGCACCCTGACGTGCTGGCTTTTCATCAGGCCCCGAAAGAATTTGGTGGGAGTGCCGCGTTGCTGGTGTTGGTGGCGTTGGAAGCCCCTTCGCTTGAGTAACCCCGCCCTTCTTCGAAGAACGACAAGGCGTGTCAGTTCATTACACGCCTCATACCGTATGAATTCAGGAATTTTGGGTTAGTCGTATCAGGATTTTGCGTTCAGTTGGGCCGGGCTGACTTGCCAGTGCAGAACGCCATGACCGGATTCCACGTCCACTTTCACGCAGGCGATAGCAGAGGTAGCGAACATCGGCGCGGTTTCATTCTGGCATAATTCGGCAACCAGATAGCCCACCAGCGGCAGATGCGACACAACCAGAACCGCCCCCACGCCTTCTCTCGCCAGCGTTTGCAGATAATAACTGACAAGCAGGGCATCACCACCGGGCGTCAGTTCATTCAGGCAATCCGCTTCTTCCGGCAGCGGCAGCACGTTGTTCACCACCTCGAGCGTTTGCTGGGCGCGCAAATAAGGGCTCACCAGAACGCGCTCAATATCGATATTTTGCTCATTCAACCAACACGCCATCTGACGGGATTCATCACGACCTGCGTCGCTCAATGGCCGAACAGCATCACTCGCTGCATCAAGTACCGCATCACCATGACGCATTATCAACACTTGCATATTACACCGCTATATTAATGAAATATATGATATATCCTCATACTTAAATGTTGTATGAGCATTGGCTTTGCTGCCTCTTTGGCATACCTGCAATAGAAGCCATAGATAAGGTAGATACCCTAAATCATTCAAGTATGACGGGTATAACCGCTTTATTGTTGTAGGTTACCTGAGTTTCTCGCTATGTAAACTCACCAGAGATCAGGTTTTGGTAGAAAAATGCATTATCTCCGCTTCCCACCCACAGGTTGTCAGCCCAAAATGCGGCAGAATACTGTTATAACATTAACTATTCTCAAGGCGCGTTCTTAGCGGTTCCGTCGCCAACGAGTCAATAATTGTAATGTATCAGCAGAGTCATCAGGCTCCCCCCGACCTCTCCTTTCATCATTAATCACATGATAAATAAAAGTTTTATCAATATACGGTAAAATCTACCCGCTCAAAACACATAACCATAACTTTATAACGGTCATTATGAACGCCTACAATAAAATCAAAAAATAGGATACAGAATTCAGTAAAGAACAAAAAAATCAGCATAAAACACTAATAAAATCAAAAATGTCGATTTCTTGCACTTTTTTAACGCATATCAATTTTTGTGACATTGTTAAAAAACCACTCTGGTTCTATCTTTATCTTAAATAGCACTTTTCTTCACTATTCATTTTTTATAAATAAGGTAATTACACAGAATATAACGTCATATAATAAAAAATAGATTACTCTTCTTATGGACGAATGTGCAATTCAGGATCAATCCCGAAGAATTTTTCTGTTATTTATATGTCCGAAATTATTCACACCACGGAAGATAAAATAAGTAATACGCTTTCTTGATAGCATGACCTGAACCATACAGAACGTACTGAAAGTAATAGCGATATCTATTTCAGTAGTGCGATGTTTTTGTGTCAGTGGCTTAGACGATCAGGAAAAAAATACATGCTCTGTGTTTTCCCGATCGGTTAATCCATGCCATATAAATATCCGTACTGATTAAAAATACTCGTTATGATTACTTTTGTAATAGTCATTCGTGACGAGCAGTTTTCACGGAAATCAATGCGCTTTCGTGAAGACATTTTCGATGAAAATAAGTTAGAGGAATATAAAGGAATCGTTATGAATTCTAAACGAATAACATTACCTATTCTGGCTACACTTTTCACCACATTCGGCTTTTCCCACACCGCAAGCAGCGTGACGATTAACGGCCAGATACCCGTATCCTTAACGATTACTGCCGCCTGTACCATCAACAACGGAAGCGCGGGCCAAAGCGGCATATGGGGTACGATTAATTTTGGTTCCCATTCCGATTTGACCGCCAATATTGATAGTCAGACCACCAGCGCAGGAGGCGGCGGGATTACGGTCACGTGTTCTGTTGGCACCCCAGCTACCCTGAACATCGATGCCGGGCTGAACGACAGCGGCGCACTGCGCAGACTCGCACCAGGAACAGGCACGTATAACATCCCTTACCGTTTATACAGCGACAGCAACCGTAGTGCCGAGCTTACGGCTACGGGGAGTACGGGTATTGCCATTGTCGCCACTGGCAACCCGCAGCCAGTTCCGGTCTATGCCCGTATTCTGCCATCAGACCAAACGGTTCTGTCACCCGTTGCGGGTTCTTACACCGACACCGTCGCAGCAACTATCGTATGGTAATTTTTTACAGGCCGACATGCTCGTATGTCGGCCTTTTTAGGGTCATTGATCCACAAGAAAAGGAGCCGTTATGTCACCACATCTCATACGCGATGTGGCGTTTACTGACTACGCCACGTCGCTCCTTTTGACTTCAGGCGTTTCTCGTGTCGCCGTTCAATTTACGTAACCGCTGGTATTGCGATGCGTTTTTCGTCGGTTCTGATTTTGTCATTTCTGCTGTCGGGCACCATCGTCCCTACGGTGGCGATGGCGCTCACCGTGAGCAGTACATTCGATGTCACGGCAACGATACAAAAAGGCTGTGTTTTTGGCACTAGCACGGCAAGCAGCCAGCCCAACATGGGCACGCTGAATTTTGGGACGCGCAGCGCCACGGCGACCAACGTGGATATCGCCAGCACCAGCGGCGGGGGGTCGATTATCGCGACCTGTACGCCAGGCATCAGCGCCGTTATTGAACTGAGCTACGGCACTAATGGCGGTGACAGCACACAACGTTATCTGAAAAATGCAGCAGGAACGCGCCTGTTGGCTTATCAGCTCTACCGCGATGCGGCACACACACAGGTATGGGGAACGGGAGGTCTGGCACTCAACATCGCCTCTTTTCCGGCCACAACCCAGACCTACACCGTTTATGCCCGCTATTTTGGCGGCACGCCTCTTCCTCCCGCAGGGGTTTATACCGATAACGTGACCGTCAGCCTGACTTATTAAAAACAAAACAGGGTGAACACAGGATGAAAAGGAAAATGACGTTTTTTATTCGGGCAATGGTCTTTTTATTAAGCGGTTTCGCCTCGTCTTGCTTTGCCGCCAGCTCTATTCTTGTTTGGCCGATCTATCAGGTTATTGAGTCCGATGAGAGCAGCTCAGCGCTGTGGCTGGAAAACAAGGGGAATGCGCCCGTCGGCTTGCAAATCCGCATCATGTCGTGGAAGCAGATAGATTTTCAGGATCGTTATGCAGAACAAAGTAACGTGATTGCCACACCGCCGTTCATGACGCTGGAACCGGGTAAGCGCAATATGGTGCGCCTGATTCGCGTCAACCCCGCGTCTGCCAATACCGAGCAGGCTTATCGCATCATCGTTGATGAAATTGCCGCTCCCAACCAGCAAAACGCACCACAGATGGGTCTGCAATTCCAGATGCGCTACCTACTGCCGTTGTTCCTTGATGGTGCAGGCGTCTGGACACATACTCGCCCGGGTAAACGACGTGCCAACGCAGAACCAACGCTGCCCGTGCTCAGTTGGCGAGTCAGTGCAGTTGGGGGGAAAAACTACCTTTATGTCCGTAATCGTGGCGTGGTCCATGCTCGCCTGAGTAACGTCTATTGGTCAGCCGACCAAAGCGGGAAAGGAAGCCGGATAAAGGTAACCGACGGCTTTTTAGGCTATGTGCTACCGGGGCAAGAGATGCGCTGGTCGTTGCCTGCGGGCGTATCTACACCAGGTGCGGCGATGCAGCTCTTCACCAACCTGATCGATATCACCGATCCCATTTTGATTAAACGCGAATGATGGCTCGGTTAACGGCAGAAGCGTGTCTATTGGCTGTGAAGCTATGGTGAAGCCAGGTATGAAGCGCAAAACAGTTGCCTTCCCCCTGCTCATGTACGCTCCATTTGCGCTGTTTTATTCTGCGACGATTCTCGCGGAAGACTATACCGATCTTCCCGCTCCCCCCAGCGCCATGCCCTCGCTCAGCGAGTCCGTTTATTATTTAACGCTTTCCGTTAACGGACAGAGCGATAACACGGTTGTTCCTGTCACGTATCGTGCCGGGAGCTATTATGTGGATGCGGCAACGCTGCGTTTGAATCACATCCGCTTACCGGAGCAAAGTACGGGGCTGGTCAATGTTAGCGCTCTGCCAGAGGTAACTGCCGATTACGATCAGGCCATACAGCAGCTAAAACTCACGGTGCCCACGCTCTGGCTACCCGAGCAATCTGTTGAAGGCGGAGGGCAAGACATGGCACGTATCCCCGCCCGCAGCAGCCCCGGATTGTTGTTCAACTATAACCTTTATTACACCTCATCCCGTGGCAATGCAGATTCACTCAACAGTTGGATGGAACAGCGCGTTTTCAGTCCCTATGGAACCTTATCCAACACGGGGATTTACTATTTCACATCGAGCGGCAATACCGCGCAGCAAGGTGACTATCAGCGTTTCGACACCTATTGGCGCTATAACGATAACGAACGCATGCTCACCTATCAGGTTGGCGATCTAATCAGCAACTCCCTGACGTGGAGCAACTCGGTGCGCATGGGCGGCCTGCGCATCGCTCGCAATTTCGCCCTCCGCCCAGATATCGTGACCTATCCGATGTTGCAATATACCGGTACGGCTGCCGTACCCAGCACGTTGGATCTGTTTATCAACGGCTATAAAGCGAACAGCACCAGCCTGAATGCTGGCCCCTTCACCCTCACGAATACGCCTTACCTTAACGGCGCAGGGGAAGCGACTGTCATCACTACGGATGCGCAGGGGCGGCAAGTTTCCACCACGATCCCCTTTTACGTCTCCAACTCGTTGCTAAGGGAGGGATTAAGTGATTTCGATCTGTCCGTTGGCGTTTTGCGTCAGGACTATGGGGTAAAGAATAACGCCTATACTGACGATCCTGCCGTTAGCGGCATCTATCGCTACGGGTTGACCAATAAACTGACGGTATCGGCGCATGGCGAAGCGGTACAGGATCTCTATCTGCTCGGCGCAGGGGCAGATTTTACCGTCGGCCGCTGGGGCACGCTGAGTTCGTCCTACAGTCAGAGTGAAAAAGAAGCCACCGGACACCAATACACCACGGGCTACTCCTACTACACCTCCGCATTTGGCCTGAGCGTTCAACACGCTAAACGCAGTGAAGCCTACCGCGATTTAACCGCCGTACTCACGGAAGGTCGCCTCAGCCGGGAAAGCTATCAGGCAACGCTCAGCAGCCAACTCTTCGGTGAAGGCAACGGTTCATTCGGCGTGGGGTATTTCGATATCCGTACGTACGATTCAATCCGTACCCGCTTGCTTAATTTCTCTTTTAGCCGCCAGGTCTGGCAAGACAGCTCTATTTACCTCGCCTTTAACAAAGAACTGGGAGAAAACGGCTACAGCGCCCAGATCCAGTTCGTAATGCCTTTTGGTACAAACGGCAGTATTAATGCCGGCGTTCAGCGCGACAGCAATGGCGATTATTCACCGCGTGTCGGAGTGAACCGTACCGTGCCGACAGAAGGTGGATTAGGCTGGAACGCCGCGTATGGCGCAGGAAAAGCCCCTTATCACCAAGGTTCGCTGAACTGGCGCGGCCCTTATGCCATGCTTGCCGGCGGAACCTATGGCAATGAAGGAAATACCACGCAGTGGGGGGAACTGAGCGGCTCGCTGATCTACATGAATAGCGGGCTTTTCGCCAGTAACCGTATCAACGACGCTTTTATTGTGGTCGATACCGAGGGATACCCTGACGTCCCAGTAAAATATGAAAACCAACTGGTGGGTAAAACCAACAAACGCGGCCATTTACTCGTGCCGTGGGTCGTGTCCAACTACCCCGCGAAAGTGGAAATCGATACGTTACAACTGCCAGCCAATGTCGCCACCCCACAGGTGGAATCGCGCGTGTCGGTCAAAGAAGGCAGCGGCACCGTCGTTACGTTCCCCGTTCATGCCGTGCGATCCGCCAACATTAAGCTGCGCAATACGGATGGCAACCCGCTAACCATCGGCACCTGGATAACAGACGACATCAGCGGCGATACCACCATCAGCGGCTACGATGGTCTGGTCTATTTCACCAATCTGGGAACGGCTAACCGCCTACGCTTTAAACAAGAGGACGGGCGGCTTTGCCGAGTGGAGTTCTCACTACCGGAATCACAGACCATGATGGCGGCCATCGGCCCACTGACCTGCCAGACTGACTCAAAAGGATAAAACGATGCTGACTCCGATACCGAAAATCCAGCACTTCTCCCCCGCTAACCGGCGAGCGGCCCGTTGGCTACGTCTGGCTTTCCTGCTGATGGCGCTGTATTACGCGCCAGTTAGCTACGCCGCCTGCACGACCCCACCGAGCTCCACCACGCTGGGGCCTTATGCCTCTTCCGTTGTCGGTGTTAACGGCACTCCCCAGATCGTGACATCGGGGAGTGGGTTCCGCTGTACGGGAAGCCTGTTGAGTTTAGCCAGTACCAATACAATTCAAATCACAATACTGGATGACAGTAACCCCAGCGGTACCGCCATGCGGATGCGCAGAGGGACGAGCACAGACTACGTTCCCTATAGTCTGTGTATCGATTCTGGCTGCGGTACGCTTTATGAAATCGGTTCAACCTATATCTGGTCTCGGACGACGTTTCTGGGAATCTTAGGCCTGTTCAATTCAGCAGATGGCTCCATGCCGATCTATATCCGCACCAGTATCGGCAACAACGTTTCTGCCGGAACCTATACCGATACGGTAACCATCAAATGGGATTATCGACTTTGTTCAGTGGGCTTATTAGGTGCTTGCATTTACGAAGAAGGCTCAACCACCTCAACCCTCAATATCACCATGACTATCACCAATGATTGCCAGATCACCAGTGCGCCGAATGTCAGTTTTGGAATTGCAGCGTTTCCCGCCGATTTCGCGGCGGTCAACAGTAGCCTCGGCGTTCGCTGTACGTTGCTGGGGGCGTATACCGTCAAGCTGGTCAGCACCCACCCCGACGATGCCAACTGGCGCAGAATGACGGCCACCGTCGGGGGGGCTCCCTCTTATTTGCAATATCAACTCTATCGCACCGGGAACATCGCCTGGACAGAGACCAACGATTACAGTGGAACGGGTACGGGGATTACGCAGAGTATCCCGTACACCGCCCGCATTAACGCCAGTCAGGCCAGTAAGCCAGAGGGCGCGTATAAAGATACCGTCACGATTAACGTCACGATCAACTAGTGCCAGGGTCTTCATTGGTTGGCGGATAAAACGTCCGCCGACCTTCCCGCATCGCGAGCAGACGTTCACAGGGTGCGAACCGATCGCCATACTGTTGTTGTAATACCAGCAGCGTTTTCACTACTGTTTCCACCCCCAGACGATCCATATAGTGGAACGGCCCGCCGAGGAAAGGTGGGAAACCAATGCCAAATACCGCGCCGATATCACCGTCGCGAGCGCATTGAATCACGCCTTCATCCAGACAGCGCGCAGCCTCATTCAACATCATCATCACAGCACGCTGGCTGATTAATGCAGGGTCAATATGGGCCTTCGGTGTCACATCCAGCAGCGGATAAACCGAGCTGTCTACCTCTCTGCCCGCGTGCCAAAAACGGCGTGTTTTATTGTATCGATAGAACCCTTTCCCATTCTTACGCCCTTTGCGCCCATCTTTCAGGATCGCATCAAACGCGGGGGGAGAGGTAAAGCGGTTGCCCAGTTCTTCACTCAGCACCGGCACAATTTTGGTCGCGACATCAATACCGACCTCATCAAGCAGTGCGAGCGGACCGACGGGGAAGCCAAAACGCACCAGCGCATAGTCAATCGATTCGATCGGTTCCCCTTCCAGCAGGCAATAAGCCGCTTCGTTGATATAAGGCGCTAATATGCGGTTCACATAAAAACCGGCGCTGTCGCCCACGACGATCGCGGTTTTCCCCTGCTTTCTCGCCAGAGCCACCGTCGTTGCGACCGTCTCTGCGCTGGTGTGAGCGTGAGGGATAACTTCAACCAGCGGCATTTTGTCCACCGGGCTAAAGTAGTGCAGACCCACAACCTGTTGCGGACGGCGCGCGCCCTCTGCAATCTGATGGATCGGCAGCGAGGAAGTATTCGATGCGAAGATCGTGTGCGGCGCAGCGTGCTCTTCAATCTCCGCGACCATTTGCCGCTTCAGCGCCAGATCTTCAAAAACGGCCTCAATGACGATATCCGCATGTTCAAAACCGCGATAATCCGTACTGCCGGAAATCAACGTCATCAACCGCTGGCGCTCCGTCGGCTTCATCCGCTTACTCTGGACGCGCTTGGTCAGCAGTTGCCAGTTGTATTTCAGCGCATGGTTAATGCCCTGTTCATTGATGTCTCTAATGCGCACCGGCACCTGCCCGCGCGTCGCCGTAACGCTAGCGATCCCACCGCCCATCAGCCCACCGCCGAGAATACCGACGCGGTGGATCGGCTTCGCTTCAGAGGCCGCACCGACAGTTTTCTTTAATGCATTGGAGGCAAAGAACAGATGGCGTAGCGCGGCCGATTCCGGCGTCATCACCAGTTTGCCAAACGCTCGCGCCTCGTGCCGATACCCTTCCTCACGGCCTTTTTCTATGCCCTGACGCACCACCTGAATGATTTTTTCCGTGGCCGGATAGTTGCCGTGTGTTTTCGCACGCGTTTTGCGTTTCACTATTTTGAACAGCATGTGGCGAATGCCCGGACTACTCAGCAGACGTGAATGCCAGCCCAGCGGCACCGCTTTGCGTTTTCCTTTTTTGAGAATCTCGACCGCCGTCTCCAGCAGGATATCGTGCGGGACGGCCTCATCAACCAGCCCCTGTCGTAGTGCCTGACTCGCACGGAGGTGACGACCCGTCAGAATAAGATCCAGCGCGCTATCCAAACCAATTAACCGAGGCAAACGCTGCGTTCCACCCGAACCAGGAAGAAGGCCAAGCTGAACTTCGGGTAGCCCCAGCACCGTTTTTTCATCCAGCGAGCAGACGCGATAGTCGCAGGCCAATGCCAGTTCCAGACCACCGCCCAGACAGGCACCGTGGATCGCGGCTACCACGGGGAACGGCAGCGCGGCAACCTGATCGAACGTTTCCTGCCCTTGTTTCGCCAGATTTTCTGCCTGTTCGGCGCTGCTGCACTGGTTCAACATGGTGATATCCGCACCGGCGATAAACGAATCAGGCTTGGCGGAAATAAAAATCAGCCCCCTGAGCGTCGCATGCTGCCGCGCCTGCTTGAAGACCGAGAGAATTTGTTCTGCAAATTCGCTCTTTAGCGTGTTCACCTTCTCGCCGGGGACATCAATGCGAATAACACCGATATTGTCCGGCCGGATAGTAAGGGAAAAGGCAGACGGGCTTTCCGTTGCAGGCACTGTTTTTTCCGTTGCAGATGATGTTGTTTCCATTGCAGACGATGTTGTCACGGAGAAAGGCTGTTGATCGTTCATGGCGTCACCTCCAGTACCATTGCCGCCCCCAGCCCGCCAGCCGCGCAGGCGGTGGTTAATCCCAACCCGCCGCCGCGACGACGCAGTTCATTCAGCGTTTGGGTAATCATCCTCGCCCCGGTGGCAGCAAAGGGGTGTCCATAGGCAATGGATCCCCCCAACACATTGAACTTGTCGCGATCCACCTCGCCCAGCGCGGCGTTTCTACCCAGTTGATTCTGGGCGAATTCATCGCTGGCAAACAGTTTGAGATTTGCCAACGTTTGGGCGGCAAAGGCTTCGTGCATATCAATGAGCGTCAGATCGGCCAGCGTCACGCCGGCCCTTGCCAACGCCAGCGGGGAGGCATAAGCCGGCCCCAGTAACATATCACGCTGCACGCCGATGGCACTGAATGCATAGCTGCGCAGGTAACCCAGCGGCGTGAGCCCCAGACTTTTGGCCTTAGACTCACTCATCATCAACACCGCCGCCGCACCATCCGTCAGCGGCGTACTGTTCGCCGCCGTGACCGTACCGTGTCGGCGATCGAACGCCGGGCGTAAACGGGAATATTGATCCAGTGCGGAATCATGACGCACATTGTTATCTTCGCTCAGCGCCTTGTCATAAGGTGGGACGTAAGCCGTCATGACTTCATCGCGCAGCACGCCGGATTCCCAAGCCTGAGCCGCCAGCTTGTGTGAGCGGTGCGCCAGTTCATCCTGCTCTTCACGCGTGATGCCGTAGGTTTTTGCCATCTGTTCGGCGGTATCGCCCATGCGCAATCCGGTAGAATACTCCGCCACGGCGGGCGCAACCGGTAGCAGGTCTTTCGGGCGCAGGCCGCTTAACAGTTTCAATTTCTGGCTCAGTGTCCGAGCCTTGTTCATATCCACCAGCGTTCTGGCCAACGCTTTGCTGACGCCAATCGGCAGCACAGAAGAGGAATCCGCCCCGCCAGCAATGCCGACGTCCACCGTACCCGCCATAATGCTTTCCGCCACATTAGCAACCGCCTGAAAGCTGGTGGCGCAGGCGCGCGACACGCTGTAGGCATCGGTATGCACACTCATGCCCGTGCCGAGCACGATCTCTCGGGCGATATTTGGCGCTTCCGGCATTTGGACCACCTGCCCAAAGACCAATAGCTCGATCAATTCAGGATCGATCCCAGTGCGAACCAGTAATTCGCTGGTGACGAGCTTTCCTAATTCGATGGCAGGTACACCATGATAGGCCGTTGCCTGCCGGGCAAATGGGGTGCGTAATCCGCTCACGATCGCAATGCGATCGCCACGGTGGGTTATCAGAGGTAATACCTCGCTCATAAACGCTCCTGTTAACCGAAAATATTCCCGTTAACCAAAAATAAAGTATGCGCACAACAGGTCAGACCTGATTTCATTGTTAACCAGATAGTTACATTACGCAAAGCTGCGCAACACAAAAGTGTGAAGAGCATGCGGTTGTCAGCCAACAGGGCACTCGGGATTGCCGCTGAAACGGTGATTTCAGCAGCAACCGTTATCTATTGCCGTCAGGCAGGGGAATGGGTACGGAGAAAATCGGCTTTCACGCTTTCCAGCAGAGAAGGATCGGTCAATAGACGGTAGCCCGAGAGCGCCAGCGCCTGTGCTGCCACCAGCAATGCACGGTCACCCTGTGGGGAAACGGCAGCTTCACGAAACTCAGGCGTGTGGCCAATAAGATCGTCAGGACCAATTTTAATGTAGCAATGGCTAACGGGGATGACGTGGCTGGCATTACCGGCATCCGTCGAACCGAGACCACGACGCGGCTGATCAGAAAGCCCTTCACCCAGCGCCACCAGTTCCTCTCCGACGATAGTGTCCAATGGCCGGTTGATAATCAAATCCTTAACGGGATTCTGGAATCGCTCAACGTTCAGCGTACTGCCCGTCGCCAGCGCAGCCCCTTCCGCCACTGCCCGCACTCTTTCACTGACGGCCTGCGCCCGTTGCCAGGTTGAAGCGCGAATATAAAACCGTGCGGCCGCATACTCGGGAATAATATTCGGCGCTTCTCCGCCATGGGTAATAATGCCATGAATGCGCGTATCACCCGGTAACTGCTGTCGTAGCGCATTGATGCCAGTAAAGAGTTGAATCACCGCATCCAGCGCGTTAATCCCCTCCTCCGGCGAAGCCGACGCGTGTGCCGCTCGACCGGTAAAATGGAAATCCAGCGGATCGACCGCCAGACTGGCGGAAGTCAGTTGTGTTTTACCTGAACCGTGGATCATGAACGCGGCATCAATGCCATCAAACACGCCAGCATCAGCAAAGCTTCCTTTGGCGCTGCCGTTGGCACCGCCCTCTTCTGCCGGAGTGCCAAATACCCATACCTCTCCGCCGGTTTGATCCACAACGTGGGACAGCGCAATGGCCGCCGCCACGCTGCTGGTACCGATCAGGTTATGGCCGCAGGCATGCCCCAACCCCGGCAGCGCATCATATTCGGCTAGATAGCCAATCCGTGGCCCGCTGTTTGCCTGTCCTTTGCGCGCGACGAAGCCCGTTTCATGCCCGGCGATATCCCGCATTACGGTAAAACCAGCGTCACGCAGTAGATCGGTAAGGGTTTCAGCGGCAAAATACTCCTGATTGCCCAGCTCCGGCCGGGCATGAATCTGGTGGCTGACCTCTAGATATCGCTGCGCGGCCTGTTCAACATGGGACCGAATGATGCCGCGATGATGGGGGGTTAATTCACTCATTTTGCGCCTCCTGACGTCATCGTTGCGCTAGCTGCCAGCTTAAGCTGGCATGGTTAAGCAACCTGGCTTCAGCAAATTGGATTTAAGCGAAAGGCTCACTGTTTTCTCAAATCGTCTTCCAGCTGTTTGAGCTTGTCCTGCAAATCTTTGGCTGGCAGATCCACCACAACCGCAACGCCTTTCGTATCCTCTTTCACCGCAGCGATCACATCAGGTTGGTGATACAACGCCACAATCCGCTGATAGACCGGGTTGTCTTTGTCCTTTTCACGGGCGGCAAACACGTTCACGTAAGGCAACGCAGACGGTGCGGTAGGATCGTCCTGAAACAGGATTTTATCGGCAGGTAAACCAGCATCGACCGCCACGCCCTGATTGACCACCGAGGCAGCCACATCCGCTAGCACGCGCGGCGTCTGCTGTGCGACTACCGGCAGAATTTTCAGTTTGCGCGGATTCTCAATAATATCGTCAGGCGTCGCGTGCAAGCCCGCGCCGTCCTTTAACTTCAATAAGCCAGAGGATTGCAGCACATTGAGTGCACGCCCCTGATTGGAAGGATCGTTTGGCAAGGCAATCTGCGCCCCCTGCGGGATATCCGCCAGAGCACGATACTTCTCCGAATACAGCGCCATAGGCACAATTTGTGTCGCACCGATCGGCACAATCGTCAGTTGGTTGTTCACGTTGAACTGGCTTAGAAAAGCCAGATGTTGAAACGCATTAAGATCGACATCGCCGCTGGCCAACGCTTTATTCGGCAATGCGTAGTCCGAAAAGCTGATGAGTTTGATGTTGATGTTCTCCGCTTTCGCTTTTTGCGCCAGTACCTTCCAATACGCGTCTTCGCTTCCGGCCACGCCGATTGTCACGTCCACCGGTTTTTGTGCTGCACCCGCCTGCAAGGAGAGCGTCAAAAGCGCCCCCAATACCATCTTTTGCCATTTCATTGTTCGCTCCTTAAATGAATACCGTTTTGAATATCGCGCACCTGACACGCCGTGCTAGCGCCGCATGATGCGACGAGAGAAATAGTTGCCCGCATGCTGTGCCAGTTGAACCAACACAATCAGAATGACCACCGTGACCACCATGACGGAGGTGTTAAACCGGTTGTAGCCGTAGGTCATCGCCAGATTTCCCAACCCGCCGCCGCCAACCATTCCGGCAACAGCGGAGAAATCGACCAGCGCCACGGTAATAAATGTCAGCCCCATAATCAGCGGGCCCAGAGCTTCCCGAATCAGCACGCCGGTAATGATTTGCAAAGGCGTGGCTCCCAATGCGCGGGCGGCTTCAATCATGCCGGGATCGACCGACATCAGGTTGTTCTCCACCACCCTCGCAATCGCACAGGCGGCAACCAGAATCATGGGGAAAATGGCGGCGGCAATACCGATGGTGGTGCCCACAACCATGCGCGTCATCGGACTGACCGCGACCAGAAAGATGATGAAGGGAACGGGGCGCACGATGTTGATCAGCAGATTCAGCAACACAAACAGCACGCGATTCTCAAACAAGCCACCTGCGCGGCTCAGAAACAGCAGCAGGCCCAGGCCAATACCCAGCACGCTGGCGAACAATAGCGTCACCAGCACCATTGCCAGCGTTTCGCCTGTGGCAACCAGCAGCGTCTGCCAGAATGTCGTCCAATCAACCTTCATCGCTCACCTCCCTGACTTCTACCGTTTGCGCTAGCGTTTCCAGCGCGGCAGCAATGCTGTCCGGCGGGCCAATAAATTCCACAATAAGGCTACCGAACAGTGCACCCTGCAACTCGCTGATGTTGCCGTAAATAATGTTGTAATCGATAAGCGAGTGCAGGCGTGCCGTCTGTGACAGCAACGGCACGCTGGTTGAGCCATCATGAAAAATGAGCTGGTATAACGCGCCAGAATGACGTGATTGCAGCGTTTGTAATAACCGAGGAGGAAGACGATCGTTAAAAATAGAACGCACAAAGTTGCGCGTGGTTTTATGCTCGGGGCGAGTGAAGATATCGACCACGCGCCCCTGTTCGATGACGCGACCTTGTTCCATGACCGCAACCCGATGGCAAATGCGACGGATCACATTCATCTCATGCGTAATCAACAAGATAGTGATGTTATATTGCCGATTGATACTCTCCAGCAGTTGAAGAATATCCTCCGTGGTTTCGGGATCCAGCGCCGAGGTGGCCTCGTCACAAATCAGGATATCCGGTGAGCTGACCAGCGCTCTGGCAATGCCAACGCGCTGCTTTTGTCCTCCGGAAAGTTGTTCGGGATAGTGATCCTTCTTATCTTCCAGACCAACAAAGCGCAGCACTTCATCAACACGTTGCTGTATCTGCTGGCGATCCATTCGAGCCAAACGCAGCGGCCAGGCAACATTTCCCGCCACCGTTCGCGACTGAAATAAATTGAACGTTTGAAAGACCATGCCGATGCGCCGCCGGAGTTGGCGCAGCGCTTCTGCGGAAAGCGCGGTAATATCCTGCTGGTTAACCGTCACTTTTCCTTCCGTTGGCTGCTCCAGCAAATTAACCAGACGCAACAGCGTGCTTTTCCCCGCCCCGCTGAACCCGATGATGCCGAATATCTCCCCTTTATCGATATCCAGCGTGACATCTTTCACCGCATAAAGCGTTTTACCCTGTGTCGTAAACGATTTACTAACGTGCTCAAAACTGATCAAAACAGGACTCAACTTGATGTAAAAAATAATACTTAAATTAAATAGAATCACAGAGTTATCTACCAGAAACAAAAAATGCTATCCAATTGCGATTGTTAGCTAAAGACGTGGCAGAAGGGGAAAGAAAGGATGAATTTCAGCGCAACACGTTATCGTGTTGGACAACATCAATTCAGCATGAAAGGAGAAGGAGATAAACAGCAGGGAGAAGCAAAAAAGAGTCTGGCAGACTAGGCGATGAGGCCATACCTGCCAGAGGAATACTTAACGTAGGCCGAGCTGGAAAATCATCGTTTCGGCCTGGCAACTGAATGTGAAATCAATATCCAGTTTCACGCCGCCGTCTACATCTTCCAGCGTGCTGGTGATTTCGCAAGGGTCAGACTCTACCGCACGCGCTTTTTCCGTCAGCGCGGCCAGTGCCGCTTCCGCCTCAGAACGACCGCCGAAAACGTTGCTGTAAGACGCCGTGCAATCCGTGTTATCCATGATTGTGCCGACATCGACACAGCAGCAGGCTGCGGTTTCTTCAGCACTGCATTTGTTGATTACGTTCGTCATGCTACTTTCCTCTTAAGACTTAAGACGCGGGAGATATATACCCGTCATACTTCAAGCTGCATGTACGTTGGCTACGTTCACTCACCCGAATCACTTACTTATGTAAGCTCATCGGGACTCCCTCTCTTGCCGCCTTCCTGCAACTCGAATTATTTAGCGTATATGATCAAGTTCAAATATTTTTATCTTCCTTATATTTTACTCCCTCATCCCGAAGCAGTGCCAGCACTTCATGCTGACCAGTAATTTTAGTGATATCAATCACATTACGGTGTTATGCGACAGTAAAATCGAGTCATATCGCTTCACACAAATTAACCAAAACGTTAAGCAGATCTAAATTTCGCATCATTTTGGAAATATTTCGAATACACAAACGCAACATTATCGTATTCCCAACTTATACTTTGGCAACTGGTCTGATTTGTCAGGCTGAGTGCGCCCCCTACAATGCGCGTCCCTTGTTACCCCGTGTAACAACGTTAAATAACAAGCATATAAAGAGGTTTTGGTCATGAACCAGAAAAACCTGTTCAAACAATCCACAATTGCTGTTGCGGTGGCCCTGTTTTCAGCAAATGTGTCCGCAGCTGGTTTCCAGCTAAATGAATACTCATCATCGGGTCTGGGACGTGCGTTTTCTGGTGAAGGTGCCGTAGCCGATAATGCGACCTCAGGTAGCCGTAACCCAGCGACCATGACCATGTTTGACCGCCCGTCATTCTCCGGTGGTGTCACCTATATCAACCCAGATATCGATGTTCAGGGGAAAAACTCCCTGACTGGGCAAGATACCAGCGCCAAAAATATCGCGCCACACGCCTGGGTACCGAACCTGCATTTCATCATGCCGCTGAATGAACAATGGGCGATTGGTGCTTCCGCCACCACTAACTATGGTCTGGCGACTAAATTTAATGACAACTATGCAGCAGGTTCTATCGGCGGAGAAACCGACCTGTTGACGTCAAACCTGAACCTGAGCGCCGCGTATCGCCTGAACCAACATTTCAGTTTTGGTTTAGGGGTTAACGCCGTTTATGCCGATGCCAAATTTATTCGGCGCGCTGGTGAACTGGCTAATATTCCTGCCGGTGCGGGTGGCGCTCAAGGTGCCGTTGCTGGTCCGTCTTCAGAGATGGCTCGTCTGGAAGGCAAAGAATGGGGCTACGGTTGGAATGCCGGCATCCTGTACGAAATCGATGAAAACAACCGCGTCGGCCTGACCTATCGTTCCAAAGTCGATATCGATTTCAATGGCGATTACAGTAACCAACGGTCCGCTGGACCTGGTGCCCTCAATGGCGCAACAATACCAGGTCAATTAACACTTAATCTGCCAGAAATGTGGGAAGCGTCTGCCTACCACCGTGTAGCGCCGAAATGGGCGGTTCACTACAGCCTGACCTACACCAGTTGGAGCCATTTCCAGGAGCTGAAAGCGACAGGTAACAGTGGTAACACGCTGTTCCAGAAAGAGGAAGGCTTCCGTGATGCCTACCGTATCGCACTCGGCACCACCTACTATCATGACGATAACTGGACGTTCCGTAGCGGTATCGCGTTTGATGACAGCCCAATACCAGCCGACAGACGTTCTATCTCTATCCCCGATCAGGACCGTTTCTGGTTGAGCGCAGGCACGACCTATGCTTTCAATAAAGACGCGTCTGTTGATGTTGGCGTGTCTTATATGCATGGTAAGCAAGTTGATATCAGCGAACCTATCTCTGATAGAGCAGGTTCTCCAAGTTACAACTTCAGCTCCAAAGGTAAAGCCTGGCTGTACGGTGTGAACTTTAACTACGCGTTCTAATCACATCAGCCATAACGTGACAAAGCAGGTAAGGCAACTTACCTGCTTTTTTATTGCTCACCACAAGGCATTTATCTCTTTCTTACTGGCGTAGTGATTAGCTAATGATGAACACCGCACGCAAATCGTCATGCTGGATCAATCGTTCAATAGACGACCGCCGTCCACAACAATCTCACTGCCGATGGTCCATCGGGACTCATCTGAAGCCAGGTACAACACCGCCTTAGCCACCTCCTCCGACGTGCCGAAACGGCCTGAAGGAATGCTTTTGACGATCTCCTCATTGACTTGTTTGCGATAGCTATCGGGAATGCCAAGTTTGTCATACAGCGGAGTATCGATTGGCCCAGGGCTAACCGCGTTAATGCGAATACCGCGTGCCATCAGTTCGCTCGACAGCGTCTTTGACAGGCTAAGGAAAGCCGCTTTGGTCGCAGAATAAACCGAGGAACGAGCCGATCCTACGTGCGCATTAATCGACGTATTGAGCACGACCGAAGCAGGGTTAGCGAACACGGGCAGCAGCGACTGGATCAGGAAGTACGGCCCCTTGACGTTGATGTCGAAGGAGCGATCAAACATATCCTCCGTCCATTCCTCAATCGGTTGCCAAACGGAAACGCCAGCGTTGAGAAAGACAGCATCAACCTTTCCGTAATGGGCTTCCACAGCTTGCGCCAGTTCCTTTTGTGCACTCACGCTGGCCGAATCGGCGCGCAGCACCAGCACCTCGCTGCCAAGCTCGTTTTTTGCCGCGGCAATAGAATCGGGATTGACCCCGGTAACGATGACACGGGCCCCTTCCGCAAGAAACTGCTTTGCGGTTTCCAGCCCAATGCCGGTGGTGCCGCCAGTGATAAGGGTACGTTTATTGTGTAAGCGAGACATAAGGAACTCCTGATAATCATAGCGGGATGCAGCAATGTGCTGCCTGAGACAGCGCTAATCATACGTATATGCAGAAACAATGATAAGATTCTGCTTTTGCATATATTTCATTCCGAATTCGCATGAATCGAGGAGTCTTCACGTGGATCGCTTTCTACTCATGACTTGTTTTAAACGGACTGTCGAGACGGGGAGTTTCTCTGCAGCAGCCCGCGACCTAGGTATGGGGCAACCCAACGTCAGTCGATATGTTGCCGCCTTAGAAGAGCATCTGGGCGCAAGATTACTTCAGCGGACAACACGCCAACTTGTGCTGACGCCTGAAGGTGAGCGGTACTACGCAGATGTAAGCCGAATTCTCGATGCGATTGCAGAATCCGAATCGTCCTTGAGCAATGAGGCTGAACCCACAGGACTCCTGCGAGTGGCCTGCCCAACGGCAATGGCGCATGCCTTCCTTATGCCACACATACCCGCTTTTCTGGCCCGCTACCCCGGCTTATCGCTGGACTTGCAGCTTAGCGATCGTTTCGTGGATCTGGTTGAAGAAGGAACAGAGTTGGCGATCCGAATAGGTCATCCTAACGACAGTGCACTACGCGCACGCCGGATTGGTCTTTTTACACGCGTGTACGTAGCCTCTGTAGACTATCTGAGCCGCCGCGGCACACCGCAAACGCCGGAAGATCTGTGCGATCATGACTGTATTCTGTACTCGCTGTTAAACACGGGTAATACATGGCATTTTCGAGATACCGAAATCAACGTTTCGGGGCGATTCCGAGTCAACTCACCCCAGGCGGTACAGGAAGCCGTCATCGCCGGCCTTGGTATCGCCAGCGGACCAAAGTGGTTATACGAGGGTGGATTAAAAAGCGGCAAGCTGTGTCAGGTGCTGTGCGACTACGAAGCGCCGCCGGTGCCAATCCAGTTTCTCTATGTCGCCAATCGCCTGCTACCGAAGCGAGCCATTGTATTCATGGACTTCATTGCAGAAGCGTTTTCTAGGATCCCTGGGCTCAATACTGGCTATCACTACCGCTAATTCGCATTGGGCTGGAAAGCACAAAAAAGGCCGCTTTCGCGGCCTTACATCGTGACTTCCAGCGAACCCGATTACTCAGGCTTAACCTCAATATAATCCAGACCCAGCGTGCTGCTGGTGTAGCTGCGGATTTTATTGGTCATTTCAATGTTACCGTCCAGCTTCTGACCATAAGACGGAACAATCTCTTTCAGCTTGCTCTGCCATTCCGGCGTCGCCACTTTATCTTTAAACACTTTTTCAAGCAGGCTCAGCATAATCGGTGCTGCGGTAGACGCGCCCGGAGAGGCCCCCAGCAGAGCGGCAATCGAACCATCTTGTGAGCTGACGATCTCGGTACCCAGCTTCAGCACACCGCCTTTATCTTCATCTTTCTTGATAATTTGAACACGCTGTCCGGCAATCGCCAGTCTCCAGTCTTCTTTCTTGGCGTTCGGGAAATATTCCTGCAACGACGCAAAACGGTCATCGTCATCCATCATGACCTGACTGACCAGGTATTTCACCAGATCGAAGTTATCCAGACCGACGTGCGTCATCGGCATCACGTTGGAGAAAGTCACAGAACCGATCAGATCCCACAGCGAACCGTTTTTCAGGAACTTGCTGGAGAAGGTGGCAAATGGCCCGAACAGCAGGACTGGCTTACCGTCAAAAATACGGGTGTCCAGATGTGGAACGGACATCGGTGGCGCACCGACGGAAGCTTTACCGTACACTTTTGCCATGTGGCGCTTCACGATTTCTGGGTTTTCTGTCACCAGGAACTCGCCACCAACTGGGAAGCCACCGTACAGATCCGCCTCAGGAATGCCGGATTTCTGCAACAGCGGCAGTGCCGCCCCACCCGCACCGATAAAGACGAACTTCGCCTTAATCACGCTTTCTTTTTCGCCGTTCTTCAGATCGGCGTAAGTCACGCTCCAGGTGTTGTCCGCATTACGTTTGATATCACGCACTTCTGAATTCAGGTGCAGCGCAAAGTTGGGCTTGGCTTTCATCGCGCTAACCAGCTGACGCGTGATTTCACCGTAATTCACGTCGGTCCCGATAGGCATACGAGTCGCCGCAATCTTCTGAGCCGGATCGCGACCTTCCATTACCAACGGAGCCCACTCTTTGATCGTATTAGGATCGTCAGAGAACTCCATGCCACGATACAGCGTGCTGTGCTGCATCGCATCATAGCGATGTTTCAGGAAAGCCGTGTTCTCGTCACCCCAGACAAAGCTGATGTGCGGCACACTGTTAATGAAGGAGTGCGGGTTATTCAGCACGCCGTTTTTCACCTGATAGGACCAAAACTGGCGCGAGATTTCAAAGGCTTCGGTAATTTCCAGCGCTTTGCTGATATTGATTGGGCCGTCGGGATTATCCGGCGTGTAGTTGAGTTCCATGAAAGCAGAGTGACCCGTACCGGCATTATTCCAGCCGTTAGAGCTCTCTTCCGCCACGTTATCCATCCGCTCAACCATGTCGATAGACCAATCTGGTTGCAGTTCCTGTAAATACACGCCCAGCGTAGAGCTCATAATGCCCCCGCCGATCAGTACCACATCCGTTGTCTTCTCTGTCGTTTTAGCATCTTCAGCCATCGCCAGTGGGGCGTTAACCACCACGCTCAGGCAGAAGAACATAGCAAGTAGTTTTTTCATGCTTATATCTCTATTTTTATAAGTGCAGGTAAATAGAATTCCAGGCATTCATTAACACACGACCACACCATCACCCGTAAAAGGCATCATTCTTATGACCTTTTTGTTAATCATCTTGCTAACAAAAAAATCAGCGTGCAGACACATTTCAACCATGATGGACATCGGTACTGGTTAACGACGTAGCATTATTGTTATCTAGAGAGAGGAAATAAATTTTAGTAAGTAAATAAATAGACAACAATGCCATAACTTTTAAGAAACAAACCACAGATTCATCATGGTAAAAATAAGTTTAGCAGTGTTTTATAAAAGCAAAAGGCACCCGCAGGTGCCTGTATAATGAGCGATGCGACGCAACACTATTTCGCTGAATCGATCTCGTCGAGCGAGTCTTCAATCGCTGAAGCATTCGGGTTCTTCTGCGGAGTGAGTTGCCCATCACTGGCAAGGAAATCATGCCGCTGAAAGTAGGCTTCACGCACCATCAAGTAAGGATCGGAAGAGTTACGCAGCAGCCCGTCAGAATCCAACAGCTGTGCTCGCGTTTCCAGCCCTTCGATAGCCCACTTACCTGC
The DNA here is from genome assembly GCF_009931295.1 of Pectobacterium odoriferum. Taxonomy (NCBI): domain Bacteria; kingdom Pseudomonadati; phylum Pseudomonadota; class Gammaproteobacteria; order Enterobacterales; family Pectobacteriaceae; genus Pectobacterium; species Pectobacterium odoriferum. The sequence continues at coordinate 3,330,078 of NZ_CP034938.1, forward strand.
GGACATCCAAAACGTCAGATAGCTTAGCATCGGATACAGCGTATCCACTACGCCACCGCCGTCTTCACGAGGTGTCACACTACCGTAGCCTGGCACCACCACATAAGGCCCGTAGCCCACGTCATAATGACCCAATGTGCTGCCAAAGCGGCGAGACTCTTCTTTCGCCAGTTTCGGATTTGCCATTGAGGCCACGTCAATCAGACCGCCCATCCCGAGCAAGGTATTCAGGAAGAAACGGTTAAAGTGAATCATTGCTTTATACGGCTTGCCTTCAACGAAGTAGTTCACCATCGTTGCAGGTTCTTCTAGGTTGCTGAAGAAATTTCCAAGCCCATTACGCGCAGGCGTCGGCACATAATCGCGCCAGGCAACAGCCGCAGGACGCACCAGATAAGGATCCAGAACGTCGTAGTTAAAGCTGAACATGGTACGGTTAAAGCCTTCAAGCGGATCAGAACGTCCTTCTTGAGCTCGATCCCCGGAACTGGCGCAGCCGATCAGTAACACGCTGGCAAACACCACCCCACTCAGGCGGTAATTCATATCTGTTCTCCCTGATTTATAGTGTGCTATACCCGTCATACTTCACGTTACATGTGTGTTGGTTACGTTAACTCACCCGAATCACTTACTTGGGTAAGCTCATCGGGATTCCTTCACTTACCGCGTTACGAGGCGCATAAATGAGCCTCGCCCTACGGGCCAACGCTTTGCGTTGTTCAAAACACTAACGTTTTGTCCTGCAACGCGAATTATTTAGGGTACATACCCGCGACCGAAAATGGGTATTCCCAGTATCAGCCCAGCCTATCAGGTTGAGCGACAAGGACGGGATATCGGCCAACAGTGTAACATTTTATCGCTCCATCGCTACGTTGGCTTACGCATTACTGCATTTTCAGAGGCTTGCCATTTTTTTGTGGGGACAACTCGCGGCATCGTTGCGACACGCGCTCCAGCGTGGGCGACAGCACGGTATTCCCTTGCTCCCCTCACAGCATAGCACCACCAGCCTAAATCAATGAGCCATGCTGTGCCATCCCGTGTTGTAAAAACTGACTACGCTTATCATCGGGGTTGTCGGTGATCGCCCCTCAACCTCAGCACCGTTAGCCAGGCACCAACCGGCCCACTCGTCGAGAGAATCGCTATGAATCCACCTTCAAAATCCAGACAAACCCAGCAAGAGAAAGAAGAAGAGGTTGTGGTAGAGAGTGAGGAAAGCATGCAAGGAAAAACGATAGATATAGACGAAGATCACTTACCTTCCCCTGCGGCCGCGATCCATGAAGAGATTCGTCAGGAAGGGCAAAAGGAACTGGAACGCGATGCAATGGCATTATTGTGGTCAGCGACTGCGGCAGGGATCTCCATGGGAACCTCATTCATGGCGGTTGGCATGCTACACAACCATCTGGTTGGCGTGCCCAGCGGCTTTCTGCTGGAGTGTTTCGGTTACACCATCGGCTTTGTGATTGTCATCATGGCACGCCAGCAGTTGTTCACGGAAAACACCGTGACCGCGGTGCTTCCCATCATGCATAAGCCCACGCGCAGTAACTTCTACCTACTCGGCCGATTATGGTTCGTCGTGCTGGCTGGCAACCTGATCGGCACAGCATTGGCCGCTCTCGCCTTTACCTACATGCCCGTTTTTGATGGCGAAACGCGGGAAGCTTTGGTCAACATTGCGATGAAGGTCATGAAGCACTCACCAACGGAGATGTTCGCCAATGCCGTTGTCTCCGGCTGGATTATTGCCACGATGGTTTGGATGCTGCCTCGCGCCTACTCCGCCAAACTGTGGATTATTATCATTATGACTTGGATGATTGCTTTCAGTAACCTCACCCACATCGTGGCCGGTGCTTCAGAGATTTTCTATCTGGTGTTCATTGGCCACATCCCCTTGCAGGACTTTATCTGGCCGTTTGCTCTGCCCACGCTGGCGGGGAATATCATCGGCGGCACCTTTATTTTCGCACTCATCAGCCACGCACAAATCCGCAATGACATGAGCAGTTCATCTCACGGAAAACGCCAAAAGGAGCAAGGGAATGAGGGAGAAGAACACCAGCAGAAACGCTGATTGTCGACACTTTGAGCAAACGCGCCGTTAAGTGCTTATTCTCAGAGCAAAAATGCGTATAATAGCAGTGCTTCACGTCTCCATAGTTAAATGGATATAACGAGCCCCTCCTAAGGGCTAGTTGCAGGTTCGATTCCTGCTGGGGACACCATAACCCTCTCTTACACGCTCTCCGAAAGTCTAAAAAATTATTTAAAAACAACGAATACAATCAACATATAGTCTTAATCTGTCCCTGAAATTACTCCCACCTAATTACGCCGCCATTTCATAATCCACCGGTGTTTGATAACCCCGCGTTGAATGGTTGCGACGACGATGATAAAACACCTCGATATAATCAAATATCGCGTTCAGCGCCTCTTCTCTGCTGACAAACGCTTTTCCACACATCAGCCCCGTTTTCAGCGTGTGATAAAAGCTTTCCATTACCGCATTATCGTAACAGCAACCCTTTCCACTCATTGAGCAGCGTAAATCGTTATCTTTCAGTGTGTCCCGATATCGATGGCTCGCATATTGACGCCCTCTGTCCGAATGCGCTATCACCTGCCTTGTCGGCTTTCGCCGCTTTATCGCCCTCTCCAGTGCCTCAACCACAACCTGAGTGTTCAGTCTGTTACTCAGGCTCAGGATGTCTTCAGCCAACTGTCGTTGACTGATTTGAAAACAAGGTGGGCATTAAATCAAGGACAGATCAATCCATTTCAGCCTCACTGCGCCAGGCGTCCGTCCCAGCCGCACAGCAATTTCCGCGACAGGTATGGAAGCATAGTTATTTTCCAGAAAGGTTAAATCCCCGACTGTCCATCTGGCACGGTTATTACGGTAACACACTGAATCACTGCTATTTTTTAGCACCATTTTTACTCTGATGCATTCTGTTTTATTTCAGCATAGCGGGCTGCCAATTGTTTAAGATGCATCTCCAGTTGAGACCTCGCTGCGGCAGGTAAAGGTACTCCAGCAGGATTTTCTGACAATACACGCAGTTGCTCTTCAGCCGGTATGGACTGGTTAAAAGACTGTCGGACGGAAAATACAACGGACTTAAGTTCGCTGACCGTCATGTATTTGCCTTTCTGCTCATCAAGCCCGTTTAGCCGATCACTCAGTTTTTGTAGCGTTGTCATTCCCTGATACCAGCCATTGAGCTGTTCTACCGGTAATGCGGAAGCATTAAGTTGTTGCTGCCACTGTTGCACCAGGGGCTTAGCCTGTTCCGGCCACAGCGCCTGAGCCTGTTCTGTAAGTTTTCTGGCGTAAGTGATATTCCAGTCAGGAGGTAATTTATCCAGTCGGGCAAGCTGCTGTTGTGTTTGTGCTATCACTGTTTGTGATGACGGAGATTGCTGACGCAATATATCCAGCGTTTCAGGCGCAAGAGGTGCAGGTAACGGAGCCAGTGAGGCAGCAAGCTGAGTCTGTAGCGGTTGTGGCCGGTGAATAACCTGCCAGCTCCACACTGCGACGGCGCTTATCACCAGCATGGTAGACATCCCGGCGGCGAAGGATTTCCATTTTTTTACCGGAGCGGGCATTGCCGTCTGTACTTCCACATTCGCCTGGTGTTCCGACTGCATGACGTACACCCGCTTCACGGCACTGTCTGGCATATCTTCAGGCGGACTACCAGCGAGATTCCTCGTGGCTGCTGCCGCATCATTCATCACCGGGGCAGGCAACACGATACCTGGCTGAATGTTCGGCCCAGCGCTGGTTATGCTATCGCTGTTTTCCAACCTGACAGCATTGTTGTGCATCAGGGTACGCAACGTATCGAGCTGGCTCAGATGCTTAAGCTCCAGACGCTGCAGTATCTGCCCCAGACCGGTAAGCAGTTGTTCCGCCCGATACAACTGGCTGAGGTCGCTGTAATTTAACGGGAACGAGCGCATTCGTTGCTGCAGATGCAGACTCAGACTGCTGAGAATTTCCATGCGGGCATGGACTGGCTGCGGCCAGAGTGCGCCCCACTGATGGCTTATCAGTGCCTCGAGTATCGTCAGCCCTTCATTAAGTCCGAATAAGCCGGCCAGTTGCGTACGCGCAAGCGTATACCAGGCCGCCGTCTGCAGCTCTACACCGTTCTGCTCAAACAGTGAGAGACAGAGTTTTTCGACATATTGCCAGTTCACATCCGGACGTGCCGGATGTGTCAGCTTACTCAGCTCATCGCGCAGGGCGGAATAATCCGGAAGCGAGCGTGGGTCGCAACCGGTTTTAATCGTTTTATGCATAGTCATCCTGTCGCTCCTGCAGGCCCACGCCAGCATATTTCGTCAGCTGACGACTGATGCTGTTTTCTTTGTAGCAGGTCACCAGTAACGAACGCGTCGCGCGGGTAAACGCCACATAAAGCGCCGGAATGGCTTACCTCATCGATAATTATGCTGAGCTCGACTCGGAAAAACTCCTTACGCAGGTTAATCCTGTTAATCCGGTAGCTTTCAAGATGGTCGTGTAGCGTCTTTTCAAGTGCGGGGGCATCATCGCAGGAAATCATGGCATGAACGTCAAAATCAAACGGCACGGCTGCCCCGCTCAGCTCTTTCACTCGCTCCATAGGCTCCAGCCGTCGGGTCATACCGATTTTGAAGACGTTTTCACCGAAGGAGCCGATATTGGAAATCACATACACATGACCCTGCTTTGTAAGCTGGGCCATGGATTTGGCGCGTTCATACTGCTGATGCACGTCCTGAATTTTCTGCTCCAGCTCCAGACGCTGTCTTTCCAGCTCTTCTCTGTGGGTCTGCCTTCCACGCGCAGCATCAGCTTGTGCCGTAAACAGCATTTCTGAAACCAGCAGGAAGATTAATTTTCTCATTTCCATATCCGTGATTTATTTCGTTATTTTGGAGCTCTGTTCCCCGTCAGCTTTGACTGTTTCGCCAGGTAAATACGCAATGACGAATAGGAAAAAAATAACTATTACTCCTTCCGGTTCCGCTATGAAAGAAGCGCGATAGTCAGCCCAAAAAACGTGCTCTCATCAAAACCCTGCCCAGTGCAGGGTAAAGTACCAGGCGGAGCAAAGGTCCAGTCGCTCACAGTACCTGACCGCATGAATAAACGCCCCAGTGAAGTCATGTACGCACCATTATTGAAGGTCGCCTCTATACACCCGATCACACCCTTGCCGTACAAAAATACCGGCACAAACTTTACGGACCGGTCGTCGTAATGCAGAACAATAGCGGAAAGATCAAAAGCACCGCCCTCCACCAGCAGGTCCGTAACAGAGACAGTAAACGTCTCCACGTTCAGTCCGGTATCCACCAGCCACGTATCCATCTGCTCCTGAAGCTGCGTTATTCGCAGGCGAAACTCTGCAATATCAGCCTGACTCTTCCTAACAGATGAAGACGGAGCGGGCTGTCTGGCCTGCAGTTTTTTGAGGAACTGTGATTTTACTGTCATGGTGTTATCTGGCCTTACAGACGTGTTGTCGTGTCGAGATATTGCTGTTGCTTCAGATGGCGTAACAGGACCCGCCCTTCAGGCATAAACTCGGTGCCATAACGTACAAGACCGACACCTTTAAGTTCAGCATCAATGGCATAGCGCAGTTCGCCCGGAACATTCTGCTCCAGCAGGACAACAGTTATTTTTTTCAGACGTGGCTCATATTTGAGCAAAACAGCCGACAGGGTGCCCATCAGCTCATGGGCCGTTCCCGGCATGCCCTGCAGGATTTTGGTCATATCTGGGAGACCATAATCAGGCAGGTGCGCCAGCGTTCCTGCACGGCTGTTGAGGATACGTTGCATATTGTCGAGTACTGACAGGATGACCTGATTTTCTTCACTGACCTGATTGAGGCCAAGGCCACCGATAAAATGACCTGTGAGCATTTCATAGAGCGAAGGTGTGTTGTGTCTCTGGGGCATCATTCATCCTTGAGCGGTTGCAGCGTCAGATGGTTATTACCCGCTTCCAGAATGCGCGGCTTATCCGGATCAAGATCTTCGCGCTGAATTACGTGTTTCCAGGTGTTATTGACCATATCCGGATGGCGGAATAACCCGACCACTGCGACAAACTGCGCGTCCTCTTCCATTGGCATATCAAGGTTTGCATCCCCGCCCGGTTTTACCACCACATCACGGCTGGCAAGCAGGTCGTCCTTCAGAATGGTGCCCCCATCTTGGAGCAGTTGCTGGTAGACCGTTTTGTCGAAGGTTTTCCGGTCTTTCAGTTGGTAGATACGGACCACCACCGGCTCGGACAGTGAGTTACTCTCGCGGGAATCCGTGTTCAGCGCTTCACGCGCGGTGAAATCCAGGCGCAGCACCTTAATCTTTTTGTAGAAAACAGCATTAAACGCCGATTTGGTACCATCGGTGACGCCCTGCGTCAGCCCGCAGCCAGCCAGGCTGAATGCCAGCAGCGGCAACAGCCAGCGCGCAGTTTTAGTTAAATTTGTACGTAACATGTCGATTTCCTTGTTGTGGTGTTGCGGGCTGCAGGCCGGTGTAATAGCCCAGTTCCGTCGTAAAGGTCTGCGGGATATCGTCCAGGAGGTCTTCGTCTTCCGCGCCCAGTACACCATTCATCCCAAGCCAGAATGGGCCTTCGCCGAGCGGCGGAGCGGCCAGCAGGCGGGTCCGAGTGGTCAGTGTGATTTTTGCCTTAAAGCGCCAACCGAGATAGACCCGCAGCATCACCAGAAAGTCCTTATACAGCAGGTCACCCGGTTTCCAGCCCTGCGCTTCCTGTTCGTTATCCGTCGTGAGTGCAACCAGCAGTTGGCTGCCGGCATCCATCGCTTCATCACCCAGTGGCGTATTGCCGTCCAGCAGAAAATCGTCATCACCGTAAAAGCCCAGTGGCTGACTGACCTCCACCGGTCGAAGGCAGTACGGGCTGACCTTTACGGTAGTATCCGGGGCCAACAGGGTCACCAAGGCCTGCATGCCCTCCTGCGTTTTACCCGGTTGCTGCAGCACACCCAGCAGCGCCAGAAAACGGGACACCGGGGTGGCAATATGCTCTGCGGTGCCCGGAATGCCCAGCCCCACCAGACCCAGCAACGACTGCGAAATGCTGTCCGTTCCGCTCGGCTCAAACGTGGCCGGGTAGGAATATTTTCGCCAGATGCGGTAAAACTGCGTCAGGATGCGGTGGCTGAAAATATCCAGAAAACCCTGCAGCGCTTCATGCCCTTCACGGCGCTGGGTGATGTCATCGAGATAGGCCGTCGGCAGTGGCGAATCGACGCCGTACATCCCCATAAACGTGGCACGGATGACAGGCGGTTTGCTGTCATCATCCTCATCGTATTCGATGGCCTTCAGTTCACTGACCGGAAACCCCATTCCCGGATGCGGGGCAAAACGCACAGGGTCGTCAGCCGGATGGCCGGTTGAGCCCATCAGCGGCCTGCCCGGATTCATCTTCTCCAGCAACTGGCAGAAACGGTAAAAGTTAATGCGGTTAAGGTCAGCCTCCAGCCGCGGGGTCAGCCGGGAATACGGCGGTTGTGCTTCTCTTCCCATTCCAGACGCTCTCCTGTCGGTTGCAGAATGATAATCAGGCGGTTAAACAGATAGATATCGGTGTAGAGCGCAAAGAAGCGGCTCAGCATCTCGCCAAACAGGCAGATGTCGCCGCGTCCGGCAAAGCCGTGGCTGTCCAACGTCACCTCAATCTGCACACCACGCACAAGGTAACCCTGCTCAAAGCGCTCGGTTTCGCTGTGCTTCACATCAATGATGGCTTCTAGGCGACGGCGGTTCATCTCGCTGTCGGTCCATTCATACAGAGCCAAGGTACCGCGCAGCACGTCGGCATTATCCATCATCGACAGAAATCCGCTGCCGAGATGGCTGAGCACACGCCAGTGAAAACGGTCCTGCGCTGGCGGATAACAGGGCAGTGTCGGCGCACACAGGTTACGCACGGCGATGCTGGCCGAGGTGGTTTTCATCACCGTATCAAGCACGGTGCTCTGCAGTGCACGTCTTGGCAACTGACCGTTGGTACCCGTGAGCGTCAGCGACAGGCTCTCGTCTTCCGGCACCGTGTGGTTATCAAACGCTTCACCGCCGAGGATAAGCCAGGTGTTATGCAGCCCGGACGGACCGCGGCGCACGCGGGTGTGGTAGTAATATTCTGGGGCTTCATGGCGCATCATCCCGCCTTTGTGGCGGAAGCTTGAGAATGGCACGTAGGTATGCTGGCTTGATGACATCACCGAATCGACAGCATAAATCTCGGTATGGCCATCCTGCACCCGCATCGGACGCAGCATGTATTCGGTCTGCAGAGAGTTGAGCGTCAGCGGGTCAGATTCCAGCGGGAACAGATTAATCACCGGCACACAGTTCAGGCGCAGATGCTTTTCGGTAAAGCTGAAGTCATGCTCCCAGCGATCCGCCAGTACCACGTCGATTTCGAACCAGGGGAGCTCAGCCGGAAAGATCACGGTCTCCAGCCCGCGCAGGCCCGTGAACATGAATTTCTCGCGGAAGGTGAAATACTCCAGCAGCAACTGGTAACCGCTGAAACTGCTGTCACCCTTCGGCCACAACCCGTCATCATCACCAAACCCCAGTGCGGTGAAATACCCGTCCAGCGGTCTTCTGTCCGTGTCACCCGGCATGCTCAGCCAGAGACGCGCAGTATTCATAGTAAAGGCTTCATGCATGGCACAGGCCAGCGGTGCGTCAGCATTGAAGTAGAATGGGATTTGGCTGAGATCGACACGGCTCCAGTCGGCAAGATGACTGCAGTTAAACCGCAGGTTGATGACCGAACGCCCGTCAGGGTCAGTCGACAGGCGGACGTGCTCCAGTGACAACGGCTGAAGGGTTATCTCTTTGGTGGTGGTGTACCGGCAGCGCGTGCCCTTCTCCCCGATCGGCCGCGAATTGACCTCGAAACCTTTGACAATGCGCATCGGCTCTTTCATCTCGCGCCAGTCAGGGGTGAACTCCACCACCGACATCGACGGAATGGTGCGCAGGTAATGCGGCCACAGCAGGCTGACCAGCCCTTCGGTCAGTTCTGGAAGATCGTCATCGAGCTTTTCACGCAGCCGGCCCATCAGGAAGGCAAAGCCCTCGAACAGCCGCTCTACGTACGGGTCGCGCGCCCCCGCTTTGTCGAGATTGAGCATTGCTGCCTGCTCAGGGTGAGCGCGGGCAAACTCTTCACCGGCTTCCAGCAGATAGCGCATTTCGGCGTCATAATAACGCAGGGTTAAGTCGTCCATAAAAACCTGAATATGTGTGTTTTAAAGGTATGCTAGGCGTTTTACCCGCAAAGCACTGCACTGCTGGCCGGATCGAGCGCAATCAGACCGGACAAAAGCAAATCCATCTCAGGCTGAAGCCGTGATTTATCGGTTTCACTGCGTGTGGCTTTCATGCGCAATAACCTGAGGCGGCGCGATTTCACTTCAAACAACAGTGCTGGTGTCCACTGTGTGAGGGTGATTGTCTGTGCGGCACTGTCGAGCTCACCCAGCAGATGCAACGCAAGTTCATTCTTGCCCTTCTGCTCGGCTACACGGGCCATCAGCAGACGCAGTAGCCATTTGTCTTTTGTGGAATCGGTGCCCGGGCGTGTCTGAAGCCACTGGAGTGTGGCATCAAGTCCTTCGCTGTCCGCTTTATCCAGCGCTTCCGGCTCCAGCGCCAGAATATTGTTGTCAGACGTGCTGGCGGCACTGACCGGCTCGTCCCGCCAGCCGGACATATCGTCCAGCACGCTCTGATTTATCCAGTTCAGCGTGACCTCATCGGCAAACGGCGTCCCGTCATTAAAAGCCAGCGTTTCAAGTCCGGTGAGGCGGCGCAGCAGTCCTTTTAGGTCGGCGGCGATGATATCAGCCAGCACATCCTGTCCCGATTTCATCAGGGCCTGGTGGATATACCACTGCAAATCCAGCCAGAGGTGATTAGCGCCACGCGAAAAGGTGCTGTCTGCCTGCTCCAGTATCTCCAGCCAGCTTTGCTGCAGGTACAGGCGTTTGAGCATCGCCCGCTGGTCAGCCCGCGGCGGTTCGATGCGCGTTTTCCCCTCAGCATCCGGTGCAGGAATAGCACTCAGCGTGTCATGACGTAGGCTTTTCATCAGCCGGTGTGCGGCAAGCCAGCCATCGGGTTGCTCACGCAGATATCCCGTCAGGGTACGAGCCTGGGCCAGCAAATCCTGACCGGAGGTAATGCGACTCAGAACCGGCGCGTCAAACTCCGTCGTATGCGTGGAGGTCTGTGAATGCGCCTTATTACCGGCGTTCTGCGGCACCACAGCATCCACGCCACCGGCCTTCATCAGGCGAGATTCCAGCGCGCTGTACAGGGCATTCAGCTCTGGTCGTGACGCTTCCGGCTCTGCCTCCAGGCTGTCGCGGATCAGCAGCAGCGCACCGACAGTGTGCAGTGCATCGTCGCGCACCACTTCTGGCCAGAGTGACAGGCTGTCGAGAACACGAGAGCCTGCGAGCCACTCCAGCGACGGTTTACGGCTTCGCTCGCGCTGCGGATGAAGTTGCCTGCCATAGCGCTGTAGCAATCCTGCCAGCAGTTCAAGCCCTTCGGCAAAGCCGGCTTCGCCATCCTGGTGCAGGCGCGCCCAGCAGTAATAAGTCGCAACCCGGATATCTTTAGCACCAGTGGTCAGTAACTTTTCAGCAAGCGTGCAAATCAGCCCAGTATCAATGCCGGAAAGTTTATTAACCTCCTCGCGGATGCGCTGAAAATCATCGTCATAGCTGGGGTCTTCTCCGGTCGGACTGGTGTCACTTACCGGCGCAAGCCAGGGCTGCCAGTTTTCCGTGCGTGCCTGCGCCTGTTGCCGCAGTTGAGTATCGTCAGCCTGACAGGCGGTGACCAGATTCTGCAAAATGCTCATTATTCGACTCCATCCATGTCACTGTTTCCAGTGTTGGCCATCAGCGCCTGAGCCGTGGCCGCGCTGTCGACACTGAATATTTGATCCGGCAGCGTGAAACCGCGCAGCTCCAGTAGCGCCAGCGGACCTTTCCCGAGTTGTGAGCGCAGGACCCACTGCAGGGTCCGACCGTCCGGGGCGGTAAAGCTCATCATCCACTGGCTGCGGTCACGCTGCTGGCGCTTGCCCTGGTCCAGCCAGCGAATAAAGCCCCAGGTCCCGCTGTAATCTCCGAACAGGCGCGCACCAGCGTTGACCGTGCTCCAGGTCAGCATAGTTCCCGGCTTGTACGTCTCTCCCGGCCAGCGGAACGACTGCCAGTCGGCCATCTGATTAAAGTAATGGAGCGGCTGACCATCAATAGTGAGCTGAGTTTCCACGACTTCCGGTACCGGCCGTGCCTGCAACTCAAAACTGATACCCTGCGCTCCATCGGTAAACAGAATGTCGGAAAGCTGGCTGAGTTGGTTCACCGCTTTCAGGAAGGCAGGGTTAAAGGTCAGCCCCTGGCTGTTGACCTTATCCGGTACCCACTGGCTGCCCTCTTTGTGCAGCACACCGCTGAGCTCTGTCGTCAGAAAACGCTCAATACGTCCGCTGTCTTTACGCAAAAACTCAGCCAGCATTGGCAGGGAGGCATCACTTTTACTCGCCGCAAACGGGAAGCGCCCGTCAAAGGCGGTGTGCCAGTTCGCCACCACGGAGCGGTTCCATTTGTCATTCAGGCTCGCCGCCGACGGCTGAAGCACCGTCTCCCAGGCCTGGAGCAGCGGCTGCACAAACATTGTGCTGCCAAATCCGCTCCACTCCTCGCCAAGGCTTGCTGAAATCAAACTGCCGTACTGCTGGGTGTCGGTCAGGTCCACGCTTTTGCCCTGGAACACGGTCTGCGCCAGGGTCTGCATCATCGCCTGTGGGTCAGAGGCGCTGGCCACCTGTTGCAGACGCAAACGCACGCGGGTGATGCGGGTCAGATACGTCTGCAGGCTCAGTGAGTTGTCAGCCGACATGACGTTACTGCCCTTGTTTTTACCCAGAAGCTGAAGCAGGGGGCCAAAAGTTTCATCGAGTGGCCCCTGCGGCCCTGACGCAGACTGGTCAATCGCAGGTTTGTCTTTTCCGCCTACCAGGTCTTTAGCCGATTTGATGATGGAATCCGAAAGGCCTTCGCTTTGCTGGCCGGTCTGTCCCTGCCAGGCGAGGGTATTCATCAGGGCAATCAGTGGCGACTGGCGGACATCGCTCATCAGCGTCAGCTGGTCGGTGACGTCCGCAATGTTGTTTGCCGGGTTAAGTCGCAGGCTGTTGAGGAAGCTCAGCCAACTGCCGGCAAAGTCGGTGAAGTAACGTTGCGTCAGACGCGCTTTCAGGGCTTCCGGCGACAGGTCAGCTGATACGGCCTGATGGGAATCACTCAGCACCCAGTCAATTTCATCCCGGCGGGAGTTTGCGGCCTTTTCGATAGCCTGCTGAATGCCCCCTTCCCACGCCTGGCGGGTGAACATGCCCGGCACCACCTCCCCGATGGTGAACAGTCGCCGCGCATCGGTGCCGCTGGTCATGTCTTCCAGAGAGACATCGGCGAAGTTACGACGCACGGATTTGAGCATGTTCTCATACAGCGTGCTTTCCGCATTGCGACGACCAATTTGTTCCAACAGCACCTGACGTGCCTGCGCCACCAGCCCGGCATCCGGCGTGATTTTCCACTGAGGCTGCTTCGGTAATTCGTTGATGTAGAAGGCCCACAAATCCGGCGACAGGCTTTGCCACAGGCCGGTTGAGATACCCATCCGCGTCGGCTGCACGGCTTTCAGGGTCTGCGCGTAATACGCACCATCGGCCTTATCCGGACGAGCCATCATCAGCCAGGCTTTCAACTGGTCATAGCCGGTCTTCGCCAATTCGCCGCGCAGTGGGCTGGCCGGTGGCAGGTTGGCCAGCCTGCTGATTTTTTGCTGTAACGCCTCATTTGCCGGGTCGCGGATCAAACGGTTACTGGCAACACCGTACCAGGGCAGCATGGCAGCGAGCAGCCGGGAATTGTGGTCAAGACCAAAACGCTGATACCAGGGAGAGCCTTCCTGAACACGATATTTAAGACGCCCGGCGTCATTGCGCAAATCATGCAGCGCCGTTAGCTGTTGGTCTGATACCGAAGGATGCTCAACCAGCGCGTGAGATTTTACCGCCACCGAGACAATTTGCTGGCGGTTGACGGCAAACGACAGCAGCAAACCTGCGGCCCATACCCCCAGCACGGCCAACACTGCCCAGGCCAGCGTACGCTCCCAGGCCATGCCGACGCGGCGACCGCGTACGCGGGTACAGTCGTCCGTCACCCCTTGCCAGCGTGCAGGAAGAGCCAGCGCATGTCTGTGGGAAGAAGAGGAGAGCATGCCGGCTTCGTTAGCCGCTTTTTCACCGTCCGCTGAAGCCGCTTCTGGCAGGCTGAACACCAGACCACGGAGCGGAACGCGTTGCTGGTTGGCATACAGCCAGGGTGTCAGTTGTTGTGCCCAGCGGCTAATACCGCTTTCTTTGAGGTGCTGGCCCAGGCGCAGCAGGAAGTCGTGACTGTTATTTTCAACCACCTGACTCATGCCCTGAGCATTCAGTGCAGGCAGCAGGTTTTCCAACTGGCGAGTGATATCATCGGGTTTAGCACGCAGTGGGAAGAATGCACCCACTGCCTGTTCAGTGCGTCCGTTCTGCGACCAGGCGCTGTCGCAGAGTTGCCACAGCCAGACGGGCGGCTGATAACGCAGCAGCTCACCGATTTTTTCCAGCCCGCGTAAATCGTTATCACTGATTTGTGATGTCAGGTTAAGCGACTCAGGCATAACACGGACAATCCCGTCCAGAGGACGCCCGCGGCGCAGCTTGCGCAGTGCGGTATATTTTTCTGCATCAATTTCTGCCGTCAGACTCCCGCCATAAATCAGTACGGTACGGTGACCTTCCAGCCACTGGTTTTCCCGCAGGCCTGGTACCAGTTGTTCAATCGCAACTTCATCACCGGTGACCAGCAGCAGACGGACTTTGCGGCGCCAGAAGAGGTTGTAGCGGCGGCGAAGGTGTTTTTTAAGGCCAGGACAAGACTGAACCGTATTTCTATTCTCAACGGAGAGCGGCCCGAGATTTTCGCCAGGCGCCTGCGGCTTATAGACGGCCTGATTTCTTCTCTGCTTCCATCGCCACCAGACAGGTGAACCAATCAGGCCAAGGAGCAAGACAGCAAACACGCCTCCCCAAATTGTCCAGATTTTTTGAGTTGAAATCCCGATGCTGTTCAAACTGTCTTGGTTGATAAAAAGTACAAAAGCACTTATTCCCGCCAGACCAATAACCAGGAGGAAGTATCCCCATGAGCCATAGCGTGTATTTGGCAATATTTTTTGTTCGATCATGAGTAAAGCTCCCTGGCAATCAAGCAAAGTGTCCCTGTTTGCTGCGGCTTCTGATTAACAAGCAGCTGATCCTTACCCGTTTTGTTGGCGGCTTCGGCCATCATGGCTAAGGAAAGTGGTAAAGCCATCTCTCCAGGCGGCCCAAAGGAGAGATCGATAGAATGCAGCGGCCTTTTTTCCGGCAGAGGCCACTGATGGAGAGTTGCGTATTGCATTATTTCTACGGCCGTTTTTTCAGCAGCCCCCAACAGCCAAACGTATTCCAGATTCTCCTTATCAGGCTGTATATATTCAAATAACATATCTAACTCATTAATAAGCTGCCCTGCTTCCATCGGCATCATCCGAGTTATGCCGGCGATAACAGGCAGTGAATGCTGACGAGTAAAGGTAGGTGAAGCGATAAGCTGAGCAGAAATAAATTCACTTGACTCCCCGACGCTTCGGGCAGGCCAATCCTGAAGACAAAGAATTAATATCAGCCCGTCAGAAATTTTTGCATCATAGAAAGATTCTAAAATTCCCGAGGAATAGACTGAAGTAGGTATGAGATCCCATTGTTGAAAAATCAACTCATTACGATATTCATCAAATCTGTCTGGCGACTGAAAAACATAAATAGAGTGTAGAAAATGACGATACCCCGGATATTGCAGCTCCAGCTCTCGGTCTGTTTCTTTCATTAAAGTTGGAAAACTATGCGGGGAATTGAATAACGGGCGAGCTTTTTTAGGATATGCTGGCACCTTATCCAACTCCCCCAATAGTGCTTCCATTCCTTCCTCTTCCGGGGAAAATAAAACATTGCCAACCACGGCAATCTGCTGTTGGCTCCAGCTGCACCATTCAGCTTTGGTTCGTTCTGTTTCAAGTTTCCAGGCTCGGCTGGCTACGACAGACTGTTCATAGCGGTTTAACATTACCCCGAATAAACATAGCCAAACCAGCAATGCAGGCAGGATACCGTAGAAGAAAACTTTAGCGTAGGTTTCCTTATTCCAGAACCATAAGCTGGAAATAGCACCCGCGATTAACATCAGTATCAATACTATTATCCATAACCAATACTTTGGTGATGGAAGAATTTTTTTATCAGGAATATCAGGTATAGGCCATACCATAGTAAAACTCGATATTTTTATGTTTTATTTAAGACTCAAGGGGGAAATTAAAAGAGTCATGAGAAAGCTTTCAGATTAACTGAGCGCCACGCTGTTCATTAATAAAATTGAATTGAACATTAAACCATGCGTTATTTTAGCGTTATCGCTATAGCATTTCATTTCTCAGAGCCCTCCATTCTTTCCTGTAAGTTATTTTGAGAATAGACACAAGCAATTTATGTTTGCATTTTGCGGTAAAGCCTTTTTTATTTCTATAGTCGCAAATATCGATCCATAAAGTTTTTTTATCAAACCCACTCCATACAGAAGGTGCCGGGGTCAGGAGATTGGTGTAACAAACAGGGGCAACCCATTCAAATAAAATCTCTTCAACTATAGCGACAGGGAATTTTTTTGCTATTGAGGAGATATATTTAAAATCAACTTCGTTATCTACAAATATATCTGATAATGCACCACACAAATCGAAGTAAACTAGTTTATCTTCCACGTTGTAAACTCCTCGCCGTGGTGAATTTCAATAATCATCTGCGATTAATGTGGTAGAACCAAATTAGATCCCTTTCTCTTTACAATCGCTATCACTTAAGAGCCTTAGACTGATTTTGATATCTTTATTTTCAATCTCAGGAATTTGTAATGGGTGACCATCTTTGTCTAGGCGTCCGTAATAATCCTTATTCTCAGCAGTTATTTTATAGCATTGCCCATCAGGGCTTGAACCTGAGAATGGGCTGACTATTTTAATGTTTTTATTACGTTCGATGGTGACTGGTTCCGTTTGGCAGGCGGTGATGAAAATCAGAGATGCCAGGCTGACAAGCAATAATCTATATTGAGGGTTATATTTCATTAATCATTCCTTTTTATATTCTAGCTCAGGGGGATGCAGTTTTTGAATATTTTTCAGTGGCGATGGATTTTTCAAATATCCCCACATCTTCCTTAGGCCTTAGAATAGCTATCCTGAAGGCTAGGGATAAACTTTGCATGGCACGGACACGAACTAAAACTATCAAGCGACCCCGCCAGAACCTGGCTTCCATCGAATGTGTCTGCGGCTCCGCCTAAGATTTTGTAAGTTCCGGAGTGCTTACCGCAGTTAACCATATCTCCTTCTCTGGCAGCAGAAACGCCGTACCATTGAAACGCTGGATCGCCTGTAAGGATCTTCCCACCGCAGGTGGTGCTATCACCAACTCTTAAAAAATAGCCGACGCTCATTTTGTGTATCCTTTATTTTCAAATATTGTGGAAGTGTGCGGAAAGCACTACTAATTTCAGTAGCGACTACTTAGCTCCGGGGCGATATCTGAACGTTCTGGTGATTCTGTCCCAGATATCGACCAGTTGTGAATCATTATAAGCTTTCGTTTCCTTATCAGAATTATGCAACTCAATAGAAAATACCGGATGCTTCAAATCGCCAATTTTTTCATTACCGTAAAAATGGAATGTATAGTATGGAACGTTTTTCTCTTCCGGATGATAGATATCTTGTTTACCTTTCATCAACCACTCTTCTGCATTTATCTCTGGAAGCTTTACAGTCCCTTTCTTCAGAGTATGGGCTCCAACCCTGATGATAGTGGAATTTATTTCACTCCCTCGCTCAAGTAATGTATTGTCTTTACCCAAGAAATTATTACTGTTAACAATAATCTCAAAATCACCCTGCTTATATATCAAAGTAATATCATCCTTTGATATCACACCCTCGTCACTAATAAAACCTTCTGGAATACAGATACCGGGTTGTGCTGGCACTTCATCATCCTTTCTTCCTTTTAGTCTGGAAAGCAGGCTTTGCATTTCTGCCAGTTTCTGAGGCTTATCGTTCAGGTCGCTCTCCTTCGAACCGCTGTTTAAATAATCGTCTCTGTCCTTTTTATATTTTGGATCGGATAAGTCAGTGATTTCTGTAGTAACAATAAATGCCACTCCATTATTATACAGATGACCTTCAAGAACTCGCCCGAAACCCGGAACACTTTCATTTACATTGCGATCAAAAATGATTGTATTGTCATTTATCCGATACATTTGTTTCAGATAAGGAAGGTCCTCGGGATCAACTGTAGGACTATTGTTTAACTCCTGTTCACGTAAACGGATACGTTGTGCAAACGCCGGAGGATACAGCTGCTTGCTGGCAATTCTCATCTCATTAATTTTTACCTGACCGACCGCAGCATTATTAAATGAAACGGGCACATCAAAAAGATAGCGACCAATGCACTGGGGTTTGGTTTGCTCAAAAAGTTTATCCGTCATTTGTTTTTCCTTTGCCGTTAAAGGGGCTACCGGCCACGGGCGGGTGAGCAACCAGAAAATCGTACCGAGAATAAGGACGATAACAATTAATCCCAGCCATAAATGCCTTACCCGCATGAGGTGACCTCCCCGGCCATTTTTATAATCGAGCGTAACGTGAACTTCATCGCTACAGAAAGGCCATTTTCCGTACCGGTATCCCCCACGGCATAAGCGCCTTCATGATCCACGTCGGTAGTCCGAATATAGCCGCCGCCGCTCGTCAGAATGATTTCCTGCTTCGCGCTGATGACCAGCTTGCCCTCGCTGCTGCTGATACGGATATCTTTCAGCGCATCCAGCGTCATCTCATCCCCCTGCGCCAATAAAGTCCCACCCCAGTGCTCTGATATGCCGAAACCATTTATTGTGGACGCCCGCGTCGGTGATGAGGGTGACTTTCGTTTGTGGTGAGATGCCACTGGCAAGCGCGTCAAGAAAGGCCTTCTGTATCAAAATATTGTTTTGCTTTTCTGACGGAACCACCTGACTCATCAAGGGGATAGCGCGACCATCACAGGCAAGGCTGGCACGCAGGACATGAAAAGCCTGAGAGGGATAGCCACTCCAGTCAACGGCAATGACACACCACGGCATGTTTTTGGTCATCATGGACGTAATCTGATTAAATATTTTCGAGATATCGTTATGAAGCGCAGTATTTCCCAAAAGGCGGTCAACCCGTTTTATTTTATCTTTCACGCGAGCAGGGCCGGGTAAATAACGCCCGATACGGATGAGTGAAAGTGTCGCACCGTTTATCAACGCGGTGGTGGAATCAATAAGGGCATGTTGTCGATATTGGTGCGTTGAAGCTAAAGCGTTACGGAAAAAAGTCTGGCATATTTTACGGGCAAGCATAGGGTGATCTCATTGAATTTTTTGGCGAAAATCAGTAGATCATAAAACTCTATGCCTGTCTTTTTTTCTGGGGATTCCTCAGCCCTAAAGGATGATGGCAGATCGAGCATATAGCGTCCGACGCAGTAGGGTTTCATTTCAGCGTTTATCTTGTTTATGGCTTCCTGCTGTGATGACGTCAGTTTTTGTGGCGAAGGATTGTAAGGACGAAAATATTGATATACCCCGTACCCCAGCGCGACAAAAACAGCAAAAATAATGACTTCCCGTTTTATTTTATCCATTGTGAAGCCTCCCTGTTATTAATCCGTAATCCTTGCCGGCCGGTCAAAACGCGCCGGGTCGCACGCGTACGCTACGGCTGATTGTGTCCCAGAAGGCGATAATTTCCTCCTTGCTGTAGGAGGTCGGCGGCATGGAATCATTCTCTAGGGTCAGAATAAAATTGGGGGTATTGTAGCTGGCCGTCATTTCATTGATGAACATATCAAAACCATAACGCGGCTCGTCTTGAGATGCCTGTAAACCCGTAGCCAGAAACTCCTGGGCCTGCAGCCCGCTAACATTAAAGGCCCCTTTTCTTTCCACCTGGCCACGGTACAAGTTACTCTCTATCTCACCAGCTCTCTCCAGCACCGTGTCTTTCTCACGGGTAAAGTTATCAGTGGAGATAATAATTCTGATATGTTCCAGTGTCTTACTTTCAAGCCCAACGGAGATATCCTCCCGCTCCCTCGCCGTCGGGTCGGTGGCAATAAACGCATGGGTGATACAGGAGCCAGGCTTCGTCGGAATGACGTCATTATCTCTGCCGCTGATCCTCGCCATCAGCGATTGCATTTGCCCGACATCACTTGCGACATAGTTTTGAATTGGATCGCCATTGCGTTGTATTACATAACGCGAAGCTGAATCATTGACCGTTTGCTTCTGAAATTTGATAACCACACCATTGTTATAGAGATATCCTTCCAGAATGCGCATTGCGTCCGCAGCTCCTCCGTTTTCATTCCGTTCAAAAATCACACCGTCCATACCAATGGGTAACGGCCAGACTTTTTTTAAAAAGGGCATGTCCTGGGCGTCTATGGTTTTACTGTTTTGTAGCGCCTTTTCACGTAATGCGATTAACTGCACAAAACCCGGATGATACATCTTCTTTGTCGCCAGATAGGTTTTATACATGTCTTCTGGTCTGGATATTACCGCCGCCCAAATATTATTATCCAACGGCGTAGAGTCATTATAAGCCGTAAAGGAGGATGGCAGGTCGAGCATATAGCGTCCGACACAGTAAGGTTTCATTTCGGCGTTTATCTTGTTCATGGCTTCCTGCTGTGATGACGTCAGTCTTTGTGGGGATGGGTCATAAGGGCGAAAATATTGATATACCCCGTACCCCAGCGCGACAAAAACAGCAAAAATAATGACTTTCCGTTTTATTTTATCCATTGTGAAGCCTCCCTGTTATTTATCCGCAATCCTTTCCGGCCGGTCAAAACGCGCCGGGGCGCACACGCACGCTACGGCTGATCGTGTCCCAGAAGGCGATAATCTCCTCTTTACTGTAGGAGGTTGGCGACATGCGTTGATTATCCAGGGTCAGCATAAATCCCGGAGTCTTATAACTGGCCGTCATTTCATTGATATACATTTCAAATTGATATCGTGGTTCATCGTTGTCTTCCTGCAAGCCCGTTGCCAGAAACTCCTGCGCCTGAAGTCCATAAACACTAAAGGCCCCTTTTCTTTCTATACCGCCCCGTGAGCGGGAAATATTGCTTTTTATTTCTCCCATTCTGTCCAGCACCGTGTTTTCCTCACGCGTAAAGTTATCATTAGAAACCGCAACGCGTATATTATCGAAAGTATTACTGATGAGTCCTATGTTAATATCCTCCCGCTCCCTCGCCGTCGGGTCGGTGGCAATAAACGCATGGGTGATACAGGATCCAGGCTTTGTCGGAATGATGTCATTATCCCTGCCGCTGATCCTCGCCATCAGCGATTGCATCTGGCTGACATCTCTTGCGACGTAGTTTCTGGGTGGTCGCCCCCTTCGTTGCTCATTATATATAGAGCTCGAATCATTAATGGTCTGCTTCTGTAGTTTGATAACCACGCCGTTGGTATACAGATAACCTTCCAGAATACGCATTGCATCCGCAACGCTTCCATTTTCATTTCTTTCAAAAATCACACCGTCCATACCAATGGGTAACGGCCAGACTTTTTTTAAAAAGGGCATGTCCTGGGCGTCTATGGTTTTACTGTTTTGTAGCGCCTTTTCACGTAATGCGATTAACTGCACAAAACCCGGATGATACATCTTCTTTGTCGCCAGATAGGTTTTATACGAATCCTCTGGCCGGGAAATCACCACCGCCCAGATATTTTTATCCAGCGGAGTAGAGTCATTATAAGCCGTAAAGGAGGATGGCAGATCGAGCATATAGCGTCCGACGCAGTAGGGTTTCATTTCAGCGTTTATCTTGTTCATGGCTTCCTGCTGTGATGACGTCAGTGTTTGTGACGAAGGGTTGTAAGGACGGAAATATTGATACAGCCCATATCCCGCTACGATTAAAGCGGCAACGATAACTACATTTTTCTTTATATTATTCATGGTAAGCAAGCCCTGTATTTTTCACCTGCTGTGCAATTCTTATAATTGAGCGAAGAGTAAACCAGCGCGCATCCATGGTGTTGTCAGATTTGTACGCCCCCTCGTGGTCGACACCCACACCGAGCTGGGCCTTTAACTTCGGAGAATTAATCACTGCCGCTCTGACCGGCACAGTCCCGTCGCCGTCTTCCGCTGGACGCGATAATTCATATTTGCGGATAACATAACCCTGGTCCGGTGTTTCCAGCGTTGCATAGCGGATAGTCTGGTTAAATTTGTCTGCTGGGTAGAAAATCTCCCCCTGTTCGCTGACCTGCGAACGGTAGGCTTCCTGGGTATGTTTCCCGCTCGTATCTTTCCAGTACAGTTCAGCATAAGAGGGGTATTTCTTCCCGTCATTACCGTAAAAGGCATAGGTATTTTCATGGTAGTGTCCATTAAGTCCCTCTATAAACTTTCTAACTTTATTATCAATAATGTCCACATATGATTGCCAGTCCTGCTCCAGTTGGGCTTTATCCATATTTTTATTATCCGGATTAATAAAGCGCTCCTCACATAACCCCCACCACGCCGACCTTTGAGTGTAGATTTCCGTGTAGGGGCTAGTCTGGGGCAACGGCTGCTGAAGACCCTCAACGTGAAACCACCCCATACCGTATCCATTGCCTGGCAGGAGTTGTAGAGGGCCCGGCGATTGCGCCAGCACGGCGGTCATTTCAGCGCCATTACCGCCAATGACTAAACCGGTTATTCCTGCCTCCCCCGCTTTCATGCGCTTATAGGCCATCGGGGCGCCACGATCCGGCATCACCCCGTGCACAATACCCAGTATATTTTTCTGCCCTAAGTTTCCTTCCAATATTTCAGAATAGTAACGGGCGACGAGCCCCCCCATCGAATGGGTCACCAGGATCACCTTTTCGCATTTGCGTCCGCTAGCTTTGTAATCGCCAATAATCTTTTCAATACGCTTGGCCAGCATTTCAGCTGACTCCACATTCGACTGTAGCCAGTTATAGCCCACTGCATGGACCGGAAAGAGGTACTGATAGCTTAGTGCCACTTCCTCAGAAGTCAGGTTACTCTCACCCGTTTCGGCTCCCAATGCTTTATCCAGCAGCCTCTCACGCGAGGTCAGGCTACCATTTTTGCTGGTCTTATTTTTTAACATTGTCTGGTTATCGTTCAGCGCTTCCTGAAGCCAAGGGAGGAAAGTGCCATAGCTCATTGCCCCCACTTCCCCCCAGCCTCTCTCCCTGCGCGATGAAAATAAAAGGCGTTCTTCCGGGCTTTCAGTCTTGATTTTCCCGCTGGGATCAACCACGGTTTTGATGGGATCCAGTAATTTTTTTCTTTTCGCTGGCCCCCTTCCAATCCAGGGTAACATGCTTGCATGACCATTGACGGTCCAGACCGGTTTACCATCATCTGGGTTCATCAAATTACTCCCCATCACCCCCGGTAAAAACACAACCGGGATGACTCTGTCCGGCATCTTATAAAGTTTGAGCCATTGCTCCTTGTCTTTCGGCGTGGCAATGACCTTATAGAGTGGATGACCAAACTTGTCGTATCCCAGCAGGACACTATTGCTTTCAGTGGCTTCAATCATCTGTTAGCCCTCATCCTTCAGGTTTATCTGCACTGATGCAGGGTCCACCAGGTTTTGTTTTTCCCCACGGCCGGATGCAGAGGTCATTAACTCCTGCACGGTACCATCGCTGTGCGTCAGGCTGATTTTCTGACCCGCTACGGGTGTCTCAGAATAGGGCCACAGCACTTCAGGTCCCATTTCAAATTCGCTGCTTTCCCAGCTCTGCGCCGCCTGACTCATACTCTGCCCACCAAACTTCTGCCACACCGCCGCACGCTGGATGATTTTGTCCGGTGCCGCGCACTCCACGACACCATCAGCAATGCGAATATAGCCGCCGCCGCTCGTCAGAATGATTTCCTGCTTCGCGCTGATGACCAGCTTGCCCTCGCTGCTGCTTATGCGGATATCTTTCAGCGCATCCAGCGTCATCTCATCCCCCTGCGCCTGTATCTCCACCTTCCCTTTGCTGGCAAAAATTTTGATACCCAACTTTTGGGCAAACAAACTGACCCTCTCCCCGGCCGCCACGGTAAATCTTTTCAATGCACTGAAATCAGTATGTTTGCCGCTGGTGCTGATAACATTCTCACCCGCTGACAGTTGCACACTTTTTGGCGTGCTCTGGGCAATGCCCTCCGGGGCAGAGAGTAACAGCGCAGACTGTTTCAAATCGGTCAGCGTTTGTTGCAGTAGTGCCTTCTGGGTCTGGATATCGGCCAGTTCAGCTTTGGCTGTTTCAACCGCGCTACTCAGGGCCTCGGCCTGGTTCAAGGCCAATTGCAACTGGCTCAGCGCCGCACCCATCTCCAGCACATCCCCCTGTGCCTTTGCCTGCCCATCAGCACTGATAAATATCCCTTTCTGCGCCCGGATGGCTCCCCAGCTGTCGGTTCTGAGCTCAAAACCTTCACCGCGTTTTTTCTTCTCACTGTCGACCAGATGCCCGAGGTTCAGCTGGCTCTTGCCGCCGTACTCGGTGGAGACCTTGATATGCTCCTGGTCACGGCTGTCATCGAGGCGGATTTTGTTGTTCGCCGGCGTGCGCAGAACGTTACGTTTGTAGTTTCGGATGGTGACGTGGTCGCCATGTGCCGAGTCATGCAGCACGCCGGCGATGTACGGTCTGTCCGGGTTGCCGTCTTCAAAGCCAATCGCCACTTCGGTGCCCGCCAGCAGCGGCAGGTGCAGGCCGTAGGTATCGCCGGCATAGGGGCGGGACTGGCGCACCCACAGGCTCTCGAATCCGGTCTCCCAGTTATCACGGTCAAACAGCATGTTGACGCGATAGCGGCCGTCTTTATCAATATGCCCGTAGGTGTCATTTTCAGTGGTACTGGTGACGCGGGCCGGTAATGTACCGGCCATCACCGGGCGTGAGCCAGGCTCAGGACGGAAACCAAAATCCGTGCTGTCCGGAATACCGTCGAAGCTGACGCCAAAATCTTCATCACGCCGCGCATGGCTGTGCATCGCCGTGATGACCATGCCCTTGCTGAAGGTCTCCGCCACTTCGTACCCGCCGGTGACCTTCACTACCTGACCCGGAGAGAGGGTCGGGCAACTGGTGATGGCACGGGTCTGCGTCTGGCCATTCAGGTAGCGCTCATGACGAATGCGGGCATAAAACGCCCCGGACTCCGGTGCCGGATTGCGGTCATAGGTATTACCCGCTGTCAGGTAGTTATCCGCATAGTGATAGGCATCACCGTAGGTGGTCGCATCCCCGCGGGTCGCATCGACCTGGGTGTTCATGTCTTCCGTCGCCTTGCGGTAGTTGTAGTCGCGGGCGCTGACCTGCTTCTGCACCACGTTGTGGTGGCTCTCCATGCCCCAGACCGCGTCCACTCCGTCCGAATGCTGGCCCGACGGCGGAATCGATGGCAGCGTCAGGCCTTTTTCATAGCCCTGCTGACCGTCGTAGAACGCCACGACGTCGATGTTCAGGCGCGTATCCGTGGTAAAGCGGAACCAGATGCCGACTTCACCCAGCAGGCGGGTAATAAAGTGCAGGTCGTCTTCGCCGTACTGCATCACCTGCTCACGGCGCGGGTACTCTTTTTCAAGCGAGAACAGAAAATCCTGACCGCGCAGGTTGTGACGCTCGCGCAGGATTTTTTCCACGATTTGTGGCACCGACATGTCCTGATAAATCGCGTTCTGGTGCGACCGATTAAGCAGCGCCAGGCGGGGCTGGAGCGTCAGCGCGTAATGGGTTTCATCCTTTGAGGTGTTGAGACGTTCAAAACCGCTCACCACCCCCTGAAGGGTTCGCACGGCCTGCTGCATTTTGATGCCGTATCCCAGGTCTTCCGGGGCCAGCAACGTCAGGGAGGCCGCTTTCATCAGCATCATCTCTTTGCTGATGGCATGGTCACCACTGGTGAATTCAATACGGTAACTGAACGGCGTGCTCAGGGCTTCATCGCCTTCAAACGCCAGTACATCGAGCTCGGCTGCACATCCCTTCACCGAAAGCCTGTGATGGTTGTGGCTGAATCTTATCGGGAGGCTGGTACTCATGCATTCACTCCTTGTATCCGGTCAAACTCCAGCCCGATACCCGCTTCCTCACTCCAGCTAAGGCATAGCGACTGTGGTTTCTGTTTCGCCGCCATATAAGTCAGCAACTGCTGACTCAGCACCGGCAGAATGTGTTGATTGAGCAGGCTGTCGACGTTGCGCGCCCCGGTATCCGGCAGCAGGCAGGCGGCGGTCAGCGCGTCATACAGGCTCTCTTCGATATGCGTGGTCAGGCCGTAGTGGCGACTCAGGCGCTTGCTGACCTGTGCGAGCTTCATTTCCACGATGGTGCGCATCGCCGCTTCGGCTAATGGCCGGTAAATCACGGTCTGGAAGCGGGCCAGCAGCGCCGGCTGGAAGTGGTCGCGCAATATCGGGCGCAGCCGTTCGTGCAGGTCTGCTTCGGTGGCGTCTGGCTGTTCATCCAGCAGTTGCATCAGGGGGTCGCTGCCGAGGTTGGAAGTCATCAGAATGACGGTGTTGCGGAAGTCGATTTCACGCCCTTCGCCGTCGCGCATAAAGCCGCGGTCGAAGACCTGGTAGAACAGGTTCATCACGTCGCGGTGCGCTTTCTCCACTTCATCCAGCAGCACCACGCTGTACGGGCGCTTGCGTACCGCTTCGGTGAGAATACCGCCCTGGCCGTAGCCAACATAGCCCGGCGGCGAGCCTTTCAGTTGGGAAACGGTATGCGGCTCCTGATATTCAGACAGGTTGATGGTAATCAGCGATTTTTCACCACCGTACAGCACATCCGCCAGCGCCAGCGCGGTTTCCGTCTTGCCCACACCACTCGGGCCAACCAGCAGGAACACGCCCTGCGGGCCGTTCTCTGACGTCAGTCCGGTCTTCGCCGCGCGCAGGCGCTGGGCGATGGCCTCAAGGGAAACATCCTGGCCGACGACACGGCTGCCAATTTCATTTTCCAGCGTCAGCAGTTCGGTCTGCTCGTCTTTCATCAGGGAAGACAGCGGTACGCCGGTCCAGTCGGCAATCACGTTGGCAACCGTGCGGGTGTCCACATCCACCTGAACCAGTACGTCGCCCTGTTGAGCCTGCTCCAGTTGCTGTTGCAGGTCAGCAATTTCAGCCTGCTGGCTGATGTCCTGCCGGCTGGCCATCAGCTGCTGTGCCAGCGCCTTCTCGTTGCTGAATCGGCCTTCCTGCTCCTGAATACGCGCGTCCAGTTCAGCCCGCTGCTGCTCAATCACACCCAGTCGGCCACCATGACGGTTGCTGCCAGCGGCGATATCTTCCAGCAGCGCCTGCTCTTCCAGCGCCAGTGCGGTCAGCTGTGCTTTCAGGCACACAATTTGTTCAGGCACCGTATCGAGGCTCATACGCACACGCGCGGCGGCGGTATCCAGCAGGTCAACGGCTTTGTCCGGCAGCTGGCGGCCGGTCAGGTAACGGCGGGACAGGGTGACCGCGGCACGCACCGCATCGTCGGTGATGTGCACGCTGTGATGTTCGGCATAGCGGGATTTTAAGCCCCTGAGCATCAGACACGCCGTGTCATCGTCCGGCTCGTCCACCAACACCCGCTGGAAGCGGCGCTCCAGCGCGGCATCGCGTTCGAAGTACTGCTTGTATTCGGACCAGGTGGTCGCCGCGATGGTCCGCAGTTCGCCGCGGGCCAGCGCCGGTTTTAGCAGGTTCGCCGCGTCCGCGCCCCCTGACTGATTACCCGCGCCGATGATAGTGTGGGCTTCGTCGATAAACAGCAGAACCGGCACCGGCGACTGCTGCACCGCATCGATGACGTTTTTCAGGCGCTGTTCGAACTCGCCTTTCACGCCGGCGCCCGCCTGCAACAGACCGAGGTCAAGGGTGCGCAGGATAACCGGTTTGAGGGATTCCGGTACATTGCCTTCGGCAATACGCAGCGCCAGGCCTTCGACCAGTGCCGTTTTGCCGACACCCGGTTCACCGACCAGGATCGGGTTGTTCTTGCGCCGACGGGAGAGGATGTCCACCATCTGGCGGATTTCCGTATCACGGCCGAACACCGGATCAATCTTGCCCGCTTTGGCTTTGGCAGTGACGTCGAGGGTGAATTTATCCAGCGCGTTCTGTAACGCCGGGTTCACTTCCCCCTCTTTCAGTTCTGCACCCGCAGGACGGCTCACAAACACCACCTCACTGCCGTGATCCTGGCCCAGTTCGGCTTCCAGCTGTAGATCCGGCCGTTCGTCTGACTGCGTATCCAGCAGCGGGCGAAGACGTTCCAGTTGACTCTGCCCCAGCGTCAGCAGTGGCCACAGTCCGTCACAGCGAGCCAGTTTTGGCTTATCGACCAGCGCCATCAGCAGGTGCACACTGCGGATACGCTCCTCTCCGGCAAGCGAGGCCTGCATCCAGGCCTCCTGCATCAGGGTCTGAATGGCGTCAGACAGCTGCGGGCGGTGGCGTACCGAACGCGGTTGATTATCCAGCCAGCCGAGCAACGCCTGCCACAGCGCATCCATATCCCATTCGTAACGACGAGCCAGCACCGTCAGGTCACCTTCCCCTTGTTCGAGCAGCTTCAGCAGCCAGTGCTCCGGCAAAATTTCCGCATGGGCACGGGTCTGGCAGAGCGACGCCGCGCCGTCCATCGCACGGGCACAGTAAGGGTTCAGACGTCGCAACAGAATGGCTGGATTTTCCATGACTCTCTCTCTTTGTCGGTTCCTGGACACGCTACCGCCCATCGCTGTTTCCCGCGAAGGGGGACCAGAGCGCATACGGTCGGCTGGCAGTTTGTGGTTTTCTTTGCTGAAAGCCCGTTTCAGACAGGCTCTCAGCAAAAACTGCGGACAGGAAATCCCATCCGCATCGGGCTTACGCCGTGGCGCGTTCGTTCCACGAATCGGAATGAATGATGTTGCCGTCTTTGTAGGTCCAGGTGATTTTTTCGTAACGCAGTTCAATGCGCTCTAGGTGGTTATGCTTTTCGAAAGAAGGATCCTTGACGTCGTGCATCACCGGATTCACTTTCACCACTTTCACGTTTTCAAGTTTGGTGTTGAAGTACTCCACTTCCTGACCCGCGTCGTTGATTTTGTACCACTTGAATTCCGCAGACTTGAGGGTCTGACCGGTGGTCACGGCCTTGTACAGGTACGGGCTGGACGAGTCGATTTCCTTGGTGAACAGGAACGGGGTGTGGATACGGGTACCGGTCAGTTTGCCGGTGTTGTTGTCGGTCGGGATGTACAGGTTATGTTCCTGAGCGACCACTTCGATGCTGCCTTCACGCTCCTGAACGTCCACAGACCCTTTGATGTCCGCACCGCCGTCGTCTTTCAGCCAAAGATAAACAGGAATTGCCATGGAATTACTCTCCATTTAATTGTGATGCGCCATCACCCTGCGATGGCACCGGGTGTTTGCCGGGTATCTGACAGGCCATGGCCTGCGGTACCAGACTGATTTCGACACGGCGGTTGAGCGCACGCCCTTCCGGAGTGTCGTTGGTTGCGACAGGGCGGCTTTCGCCATAGCCCTGCACCGCAAAACAGCTTTCCGGCACGTCGCCGGTGTCACGCATCCAGTCGCGTACCGCTTCGGCACGTTTCTGGGACAGCGTCTGGTTCAGTTGCGGATTGCCGGTGTTATCGATATGCCGCCTGCCAGAGCATGTCATTCGTCATCGCGCAGCCAACCTGACCATTCAGAACCAGCGGCACAGAATGACCCGTTTCTTTACGCAACTGGCTGATTTGCCAGCGCAGAGCCTGAAGACGGCCCAGTTTCAGTGCATCCGGTTCGAAAGTGGCATCAATCATCCCCCAGGGATGGGAGAGACCCAGTCGGGCGATGCATTCCGCAGACCAGGACGCATACGCGGCCTGTTGCTGGAAGTGCTGGGGAGAGACCATCTGGCCCCTGCCCCATAACGGTTGTTCCGTTTTCATTGGCTTCCTGCCTTTGCTTATGATTTCGCTTTCGGCATCTGAGATACCAGCGACAGATTGACGTCCATCCCTTCCACCTGGAAGTGCGGGATGGCGAACAGTCGGACACGGAAGAAGCCCGGATTGTCTTCGATGTCTTCCACAATCACTTTCGCATCGCGCAGCGGGTGAGAAGCCTGCAACTCATCGCCCGGATCGGTCATTTCCGTCACCAGACTGCGAACCCAGGTGTTCAGCTCAAGTTCCAGCAGACGGCGGTCTTTGGTCGTCCCGATATTTTCACGCTGGATCAGCTTCAGGTAGTGAGCAATACGCGACAGCAGGAAGATGTACGGCAGACGCGCATTGATACGGCTGTTTGCCGTTGCATCGGCGGTATCGTAAAGTGCTGGCTTTTGGGTGGAGTTGGCGCTAAAGAAACAGGAATAATCTCTGTTCTTATAGTAACTTAGGGGAATAAAGCCCAAATTGGCGAATTCAAACTCTCGGGTTTCCGGGATCATCACCTCAGACGGGATCTTCACCTGATTGCCCGTACCGAGGTCATACAGATGGATAGGCAGATCCTGAACGGCACCACCGGCCTGTGGGCCACGGATTTGTACGCACCAGCCGTTGTTGATGAAGCTGCGCACCATGTTAGACGCAAAGGCAAACGAGGCGTTGGTCCACAGGTATTTGTCGTGATCCGGGCCTTTCACTTCTTCGACGTAGTTGAAGCTACGTACAGGTGCGGTGTCCGGACCATACGGCAGGCGGCCCAGTACACGCGGCATCACCAGACCGATATAGCGGGAATCGTCTGTTTCACGGAACGACTTCCATTTGATATACTCGGCGCGGTCAAAGTAGTTACCAATGTCCTTGATGGCCGCCACATCCTCCATTGAGTCCTTGAGGAAAAATTTCGGGCCGGCTGAGCCGATAAACGGCATGTGCGCTGCGGCAGACACTTTAGAGATGTTGCGCAGAAGCGCGACATCCTGCGCAGAAGCATCAAATTCGTAGGCAGAAACCAGCGCGGCGATCGGCTCTCCACCCGGTGTATCATACTCATCAACATATGTATGTTTATACAGCCCGCTCTGGATGATTTCCGGGCAGTCTTCGAAGTCCTGACGCAGGTCTGCTTTGGACATATCCAGCAGTTCAACCTTCACGTTCTGGCGGAAATCAGTTTTGTCGACAAGAGATTTCACCCCGCGCCACAGACTTTCTACCGCCTGAAAGTCCTCATGGTGCATGACTGCATCAAGCTGACGACTAATCTGGTAGTCCAGCTCAGCGATATGATGGTCAATCAGGTTTTTGTCGAGCTTCTCAACTTTTGAGCCCGATTTTGTCAGGCACTCCAGGAAAACCTGCATCCCAGCCGTTAAACGTTCATCCGCAGTCGCATCCGACATCGCCTGCGCATCCTGCCAGATGTCCAGCGCACTCAGCTCGGACACCGGGTTCAGATTGATTTTTTCAAACAGGGACGCATAAACCCCACCAACAGCAGGACGTTCAAGCACCACACTCTCGCCACCAGCGGCATTCTCATTTTTTACAGACATCAGCATTTCCTTCATTAATCCGTTAAGTATCGCGACCGTTATGGCTGTTTCGGCGCCAGGGCAGACAACTCACTGCGCAGTTCAGCGCTAAGCGTTGGGTCGAGTAGGATTTTCTCCAGCGCTTTGCGGAAGGTTGCGTTGTCCAGCAGGTTTGCTTTTAAGTCGCGGAGCAGGCTGCGCATGGCAAGCATGGCTTTGAGTTGCGGGATTTGACGGGCAATCTGTTCAGGTTCGAAGTCTTTCATGTTCTGGAATGTCAGACTGATGCTGTCTTCGCTACCGTCACCGGCCAGGGTATTTGCTACAGAAAGGTTTATTGAGGGGGAAAATTCGGATAACACGTTGTCAAAGTTGTTTTTATTCAGATTAACTTTTTTGCGCTCAGATAGTGGGGCAGATCCCTGTCCATTACTGAAGTCGCCCGCCACAAGTAATTTCAGGGGAAGTTCAGTTTTCTTGCTTACGCCCCCCGTATGCAGATCAAGTTTTAGATTAATACGTGCCTTTGGCACTTCATTCTGGAAACTATCAGCCATTTAACCACCCCTTTCTGTGTCTACAATGCCATTGTTTAGCGGTTGATTTTACGGTTCTACATGCAGTGGTGTATCGATACAGATAATTAGCTAAGTAATTATCCACCACTAAAATAGTTACGGTTTTGAACTGTGCACGACAGTAAAGTAAAAGTGGATGGATAATCAATTTTGAAGATAAACGTAGGGTTAACGACACCGTATTTTTCGCACGACTGTGGTGTGTTTGTGACCGTCATAGCAATATTTTCCCCAAGGGCTAGTGCGCCTTAAAAGAGAATGTTTAGTGCGACAGTGAAACGCTAAGATTATGCCTACAAGCCATCAACAATAATGAATATTCAGGGCCTGCAATTACCTTCCGTCGCGTGTCACGCAGAGGTTTCTGCGCTAGCAACAAGGGGGTATCGACGATGTGGTGTCATTTCCGGCTGGAGAACACCGCCATGACGTGTGGCAAAAAATCGAGAAGCCGCAAACCGAGGTTTGTGGTCGACAGCAGCCTGGAGCCGTTGCCTGAGCGGTGCCCTGACGGTATTTCAGGACTTACATCTATTTTCTGTTCTTGTGTTGCTGTTACGATAATGCGGTAATGGAAAGCTTTTATCACACGCGGAAAACGGGGCTGATGTGTGGAAAAGCGTTTGTCAGCAGAGAAGAGGCGCTGAACGCGATATTCGATTATATCGAGGTGTTTTATCATCGTCGTTGCAACCATTCAACGCAGGGTTATCAAACACCGGTGGATTATGAAATGGCGGCGTAATTAGGTGGGAGTAATTTCAGGGACAGATCCGTATCAAAATAAATATAAAACATCCAGATATCGAAAAACGCGTAGCAGGGAAATAAACCTAGTAATGAGAGGTATAAAAAATTACACCTCCCTTACCATCATAACTATTTCGATGCCGTTAAACTGGCAGCCGTAAATTCTGGGTAACCAGCTGGTCGGCCATTATTCAGGTTAGTCAGGAAATTACTGTCTTTAAGCGGAATCGAGGCTGAACCATAATCGAATGCATTTAATCGGTTACGCAGTTCTTCGTTACTAATACCGTCACCCGACATCGCATACCAGCTGACAATATCCGGCGTCACAAAGTTGCCGTAAGGATTTTCCGCCTGTTCATTCGTTTTGGCAAACCGGAAAGCGTGCGTTAACACCCCATCTTTGTGGTACACAAATTTTAGACGACCGCCCTGCTTATCGATATTTGCTGCGGCTTCCGTCGTCAGTTTGCCGTGTGCACTGAAGCTGCCGTGCGTTACTGCGCCGTTTTTAGTCCAGATGGCAACATGTTCCCAGTCATGTCGATGACCCGTATTCAAACCGCCCAATACCTGATCTTTTAAGAAATAGAGCGCATAGAAGCTACCACAATAGCGAGAGCCATCGGAATCAACACAGGCGTATCGGTGCAATGTATTTGACGAGTCGAGAAAGTTACCCCATCGACACCCGCCTGTCAGACTTCCTGTCGGCTTCAAGCCACCATTTTGTATCCCGCCCCGGCTAAATCCGGCACTGGGTAAACAGCCATCACTGTCGAAATCAAATACCGGCGCAATCGCAAGCGCATTAATGCCCGACGGTAGCGCTTGATCCAACTTGGAGAAATTATCCGCATGCGCAGAAAAAGCGACACACAATATGGATATCGCCATGATCGTTTTCTTTCCTGAAAGCATTTTCACTCCTTTAGCAGAAAATAGCCCTTTTATGGACTCGTACCCTTGCAGTTACAATGAATATATACTCGTCATACTTCAAGCTGCATGTGCGTTGGCTGCGTTCAGTCACCCGAATCACTTACTTGAGTAAGCTCATCGGGACTCCCTCTCTTGCCGCCTGCCTGCAACTCGAATTATTTAGAGTATAAAACGCAATATTGATAAAAAATGAAGGCGGGAATATTTTTAACAAGAAAGGCGTGGAAATAAAAATCATTTATTTCCAACAATGAACACAAACATATTTAGCCTGCAAAATAATGCAGCGTATTTATCAATTAAAAACCGCTAACGTTCCTAACGCGTTAGAACCCTTACCCTTACCCTTACTCACCGACCACATCATAACGCTGGCTTGCCGCATCAAAACGGTATTCCAGCAGAATATCGCCTCCGCCGTGGGAATAGCAGTTCAGCAGGATGCTGCGATTATCTTCACCATTTTCAATATTCATATAAATGGGAGTCATGAAGAAGCCAAACTGGCATTGTTGAAAATCAGGCTGAAGAAGCTGATCGACATTGCCGCTCTTCTTGTTAATCGCCTTGATTCCCTCAACGACCATACCTGCATCACTGTTTTGATACACGCCGACGAAACTGTGAGTCGCCGTTTGTCCCCAGAAAGGAATATCAACCTGCCCTTGGACCTTGGCGGGCTGTTCGCTATCGTCAAAGGATGCCACGCGCCGTAGGCTAACATCATAATGCGTCTTTCCGTTTGACCACTCTCCGCGGAGTTCTTCCCCTACTTCGGTCAATTTAAAGGGGCAGTGCGTCATATCGATGCCGGACTTAACGCCCTGAACGATATATTTATCGTAGTCCTGGGGGGTATGGATTTCGCAGATTTCAAGCGAGGTTTCGGAGAGTCGCCCATACAGAGGGATCGGCGCTCTGTATTTATCGTAAAAGTAGCTCCCAAGCAGGTTTTTATCTTGGTCAATACTGTATTTCTGCAATGAAAAATGTACCGGATAAGGCCCAATGTGACCTTCGTAATTGCTCACGACATACCAGCCGGCTTGCGCACCCCATGTTGCCGCCCACAGTCCACAGGCTATTAAGGTTGATACTGCTGCTCTCATACATTCACCTTGTCTACCCGTCATACTTCAAGCTGCTTATACGTTGGTTTATCTGCAACTCGCGTTGTGTTTTAGCGTGTCAATCATGACACCGAATCATTCAAAAACGGCTTCGCATATCAGGCTAATCATGGTGGCAGCAGGGGCAGATTTCTACCTCAGACACCGTCATGGCTGTTGTGTCTTCGCAATCCCATTCGACACGTACTGGCTGCGCTTCTCGCACTAAGTGGTGCAAATACTTATCGACTGGGCTTTCCGTCATACCGGTAATCACCTCCGTGGCGATGAGTTCATCACCAACAAAAACGCGGGCCGTTGCCTGCGAGGCTTTGCGCACTTCGCCGGCTTGCCGATACAAATAATTAACCGTCAGTTTAATACTGGGCATAGCACTTCTTAACAGGGAAAAAACAAGAAAACAGTGTATCGCGTTCCCCAGCGCTTGTAGAGCAGATATGGGGAACGGGTTATCACTGCATCACACTAATACTATGATAGCGTTATATTTTTTAAAAATGGGGATGTTTGGTCACATAAATTCGCAAAATTGGTAATCAAAAAGTTAAATCTTATACCTTTTGGATATTAATGAAGCAGAAAAAACAGCCGATACCTTTTCCGATAGGGTGTTTTTTAATGCAATTTCGTTTTGCATAAATAGTGTTTGGCATAAATACTTTTTTACATTAACCGTGTTTTCACTGAGCCATTTCGTTAACGTCATAGTGTTGAATAATAGGAAATTATCCCCAGCAGATTGATCCATTTTCACGAAAGATAATTATCCTGCTGGTGTTGGTGACCTGAATTTCAACGATTGCGGTATTAACGTATATGGTTTTAACACACTGAAGTAACTCACTGGTAAAATCATTACCAGCATTAAATAGATATAAGAAGGAGTTATACTGTGGTGATTCCAGATATTCAACTCGTGAATGCAACTACCCCGGCAACCATGCCTGCTATTGGCGCGGCCGCCAACCCGACTGTCGTTGCAGCCATCAGTCCGGGGAATAAAGCAGACACATCAACAAACTCAGATTCTCAAAATATGCCGGGCTCGAACGAGAGCACCAAAGTCACGCTGTCTTCCCAAAAGAAACGTGCAGCCGCAGAGAACGATACCCCACCGCCTGAACAGATCAAAGCACAGCAGAAAGCCGCAGCAGAATACTCTCTGGCGACGACAGGTATTCCTCTGTACAACGGCAAGCTCATTTCCGTGATTAAGTACCCGGATGGAAATTCTGAAATGTTTGATGCCTTTACCGGGCAACGTATCACGCAAGAAGACCTGGCATTCATAAGCGCACTTCATGGTTCAGATGGAGAACAGGTATTGCATTTCGAGAGTAAAACATCCTACAGCAATTTGTCTGCTGCCGAAGTTTATCAGCAGATTCAGGAAATGCTGCATGGCTCAGGCGATCAAGAAGAGCTGGCTTAATAAAAAATAAATGCCAAGACAACTTTATTCATTGCCCTGGCATTAAAGAAAGATATAACGCAATCTTAATACTGTAAGATTATTATTTGATGGAAACTGGCCGATTAACGATTAGCAACGAGTGCTTCTGAAAACTCAGCTAATCTTGTCAGTCCATATTCCCAGGGACCAAATCCTGCTTCTGCATTAATGTGCCCTGCTTCACCAACATCAACCAGTTCACTGTCCCATGCATGCGCCCAGTATTGGGCGCGAGTGAAACTCATCAGTGGATCGTTATGACTGGCAAATGTCAGCGTCGGAATAGACAGCGGTGCAGCCTGAATGCGATCGTCAATCTCAAAGCGCATCGGTTCGGCAGGTGCCACCAACATCACACCAGCAATCCCTTCCTGACCCTGCTGCACCACATGGCAGGAAGCCAGTGCGCCAAAGCTGTGGCCGATCAGAATCACGGGCTGTGTACAGACGCTAAGCTCACGACGGATCGCCAACACCCAGCGATCCAGATCGGCCTGATACCATTCCCGCTGACGTATACGATGCCA
Source organism: Pectobacterium odoriferum (assembly GCF_009931295.1). Classification (NCBI taxonomy): domain Bacteria; kingdom Pseudomonadati; phylum Pseudomonadota; class Gammaproteobacteria; order Enterobacterales; family Pectobacteriaceae; genus Pectobacterium; species Pectobacterium odoriferum. Next base: position 3,366,342 of record NZ_CP034938.1, read on the forward strand.
GTGAGGGAAACGCCGTTCCCAATGGCTTTGCCAGTGTTCATCATCGCTGTCCCGCAATCCCGGCACTAGCACCATCGTTAGCTGCTGGCTCACTTCCGTTAGCCGCCGATCGATTTCTGTTGCCTGCATCCGCCCTTAACACTCCTGTCAGTTACCCGAGCCCCTTCTGTCTGGTATATCAGCCACCGGTTACTTTAACAATCTGGCCTTGCAGCTTTTTCCTTTGATTTTGCCTTTCTGGAGCTGCTGCAACGCACGTTTGGCGCTGGCTTTACGGATTGCCACATAGGCATGCATCGGAAACATATCAATTTTCCCCACTTCCGCTGCCGTTAATCCTGCATCGCCGGTTAACGCCCCTAGGATATCACCGGGACGAATTTTGGCTTTTCTGCCACCATCAATGCACAGCGTCATCATCTCAGGTTCGAGCGCAACCTCGCCACTGCGGATAATCTCATCCGACGGTGTCCATTTAATGCGCATACCGAGATAATCTTCAATCAGATTAGCGCGGTTCATTTCCTGTGGTGTACACAGGCTCACCGCCAGCCCCTTCGTACCGGCGCGGCCCGTTCTGCCAATGCGGTGAACGTGAACTTCAGGGTCGAAAGCCAGCTCAAAATTCACGACCAGCTCTAGCTCTTTGATATCGAGGCCGCGAGCCGCAACATCGGTTGCCACCAACACACGACAGCTGCGGTTAGCAAAACGCACCAGAACCTGATCGCGATCGCGCTGTTCCAGGTCACCATGCAGCGCGGATACGCTAATCCCACGCATGTCCAGCGCGTCAAATACGCTCTGGCAATCACGCTTCGTGTTACAGAACACCACGCAGGACGCAGGCTGATAATGGCCCAAAATGGCAATCAACAGCGGCAGGCGCTGATCTTTCGTTGTCTCATAGAAACGTTGTTCAATAGCCGACTCTTCTACACCGTCCGCAACCTCGAAACGTTGCGGTTGACGCTGAACGCGTGCGCTGATCTGTTCGATCTCTTCCGGGTACGTCGCGGAAAATAACAGGGTTTGACGATCGGACGGCGTGTAGGAAATCACATCATCAATCGCATCAGTAAAGCCCATGTCCAGCATGCGATCCGCTTCGTCCAGCACCAGCACTTTCAGGCTATCCAGAGACAGCGACTGCTTGCGTAAATGGTCCTGAATACGGCCCGGCGTCCCGACAACAATGTGCGGAGCATGAACCAGCGAATCAAGCTGCTGGCCCATCGGCTGACCACCGCACAGTGTCAGAATTTTAATGTTTTGTGCAAAACGCGCCAGACGACGCAACTCTTTGCTGACCTGATCGGCCAGCTCACGCGTTGGGCACAGCACCAGCGCCTGCGTGGTAAAATCGCTCACGACAATACGATCCAACAGCCCAATACCAAATGCCGCCGTTTTGCCGCTACCGGTTTTCGCCTTGGCCCGCACGTCTGCGCCGCTCAGAACGGCTGGCAACGTTGCCGCCTGGACTGGCGTCATGTCGGTATAGCCCAGTTCATTAAGATTGGATAACTGCTCTGCGGGCAGCGCGAGGGAAGAAAAAGAGGTTGTACTCACAGTGATTACTCTACCAAGGACGAGATAACGGAAGGTGACGCCGTGCTAAAAAGCGGCGCAGATATGCCGCAATCATAGCAGAGTTCCTCATCGTTGACCGATTTACCTCCCACTCTGCAACTAAAACAGCGAGGCGAATCCTTCGCTCACCAGAAAACCTTGTCCTTCAGGAGATAAAAGGTAGTTCGCCAGCAGCCGCGCCTCACGCCGGGCAGGCTTCATAACGGCCAGCATATACTCGGCATCAATACGATAGAGATCGGGTAAATGAACCACATGCAGATCCGGTTGATTGAGCAGTAACGGAAGATAGCTGGCATAGCCAATGTGCATATCGCTCTGTCCGGTCCGAATCAGGTAACTTCCCGCCGTCATGCCAGCCGGAATGGCATGGTCAAGCCCGCCGCCCACCAGCGGTTTTGCTTTGTCGCGCAATTGATTTCCCCACCCCCAATGCAAACGTTCGATGCGATCAAAGAGTTGAAACGCATAATCCCCACTGGGATCGCTGCCGGGCGTTGAGGTTGAAAGCACAAAACGCGGGTCACGCAGCGCCATCAGCCAGGATTGCGTGGTCAGCTCCGGTACGTTACGCATCACTATACAAAGGTGGTTGCGCGTAAATACGGTGGTTTCCTCCGCCAGTCCCAGCGCTCTCAAGCGTAAAGGGTGCGCGCAATTCGCTGAGGCGAAAATATCCACCGCATCGCCGTGCATCATTTTTTCACTCAGCAGCCCCGCCGGGCCGAAAGTCGGCATCACGTCTATCGCATAACGTTCGCTGAACGTCGCCAACAGCGGAGCGAATGCAAGGCGCAGGCTGCCAGCTGCATACAGGCGAAGGGGGGTAGTCATAGTGGCTCCGTCATGGTCAATATCGGTATCAGCGCATAATACGGCTGCGGTGCGATCTCCACGCAGACCTGCCGCATCGGAATGCCGTACAGCCGCGACAGGTTATCCTCCGTCACAACCTCATCACAGCGGCCATAAAGATAGTGCTGGTTATCCATCAGAAGCAGTGCTCGATCGGCAATGGCCAACGCGTGAGAGGGATCGTGTGTGGTCAGAAGAATGCTCAAACGCTGCGTTTTAGCCAGATGCTTCAATAACCGCAGTACCTGCGCCTGGTTTTGCACATCAAGCGCCGCCGTCGGCTCGTCCAGAATCAGCACCTGACACTCCGAGGCCAACGCACGCGCGATGAGCACGAGCTGTCGCTGCCCGCCGGACAACGAACTAAATTCACATTCAGCAAGGGATGCAATTCCCAGCATGGTCAGTGCATTCAGGGCTACGGTGATATCATGCGCAGAAGGCATGGCAAACAGCCGAACACGCGCCGCACGCCCCATCAGCACCATATCCAGAACGCTATAAGAAAACGGCGGCGTAAATATCTGCGGCACAAAACCAATGTATCCATCGCGCTGGATCGTCCCGGAAAGCGACGACAAATGCCCCATCAGCGTATTCAGCAGTGTCGTTTTTCCTCTGCCGTTCGCGCCCAGAATCGCCGTAATTTCCCCTTCCTGACAGCACAGATTCAACGGTGAAAAAAAGCCCTGCCCCTGTTGGTAGCCATACACCAATTCTTCTGTCGATAACCTGATGGTCGGCATGCTAGCGTCCTCTACCCTGCCGCTGCATTTTATATAACAGCACGGCAAAAAGTGGCGCGCCAAGTAGCGCCGTCAGAATACCCAGCGGAATCTCCGCCTCGCTGAGATTCCGCGCCAGATCGTCCACCAGCACCATAAAGCCCCCACCCAACCACAGCGACACTGGCAGCAAGCGACGATGATCGGCCCCCACCAGCATGCGTGCGACATGAGGAATCACCAGCCCAATCCAGCCAATACTCCCGCTGACCGCCACCTGCGCGGCGACTATCGCGGCACACAAGCTCAAAATCAGCCAGCGCAAGGGCTGTACGGCGACACCCAACGCACGCGCGTCCTGCTCCCCCATCGACAACACGTTGATGTGCCAACGCAGCCGCAGCAGTAGTCCACCCGCAAGGGCTAATGGCACCGCCATGGTCATCAGCGCGTTCCAGTGTGCGGTAGCAAAGCTGCCTAACAGCCAGAAAACGATGCTCGGCAGCTTCTCTTCGGTATCCGCCAGATATTGCATCAGGCTGACCAACGCACCGAAAAAGCCGCTGAGGATAACGCCAGCCAGAATCAGGATCAGCACGTTCTGTTTGCCGAATGCGGCAGCCATCATGAAAATCAGCAAGAGCGCCAGCATGCCGAACGTAAACGCAGACAGCAGTAAAAGCAGTGGCGTCCAGCTTAATAGAATCGCCAACGTGCCACCGAAGGCCGCGCCTGCGGACACGCCGATGATATGCGGATCGACCAGCGGGTTACGGAAAACACCTTGCAGCGTAGCCCCGCTCAGCGCCAGCGCCGCACCTGCACACCAGGCTAATAACACGCGGGGTAAGCGCACACTCCACACCACTTGCCGTTCGATATCCCCAAGCAACGGTTTTTTTCCGAACAGCAGATCGTTGCCAGACAGCGGCTCGACAAGGATCTGGACGATGCGCCACGGGGATAAGCTAAAACGCCCTATCCCCAGTGAGCACACGGCAATCAACAGCGTGGATACCACCACCGTCAGCAGCGTGATCTGATAGGTGCGATAACTCATTGTGCCGCAGAGGCGTCCGCACGGTAGTCCATACGGTAGAAGCGTTGGTAATACGCATCGGCCGCTTTTTGCATATCGATATCGGCGAAGCGTTCAGGATATAGCTTTTTCGCCATCCACAGTTCACCAATCGCTAACGCTTCCGGCATCGGGTAACCCCAGGCTTTGGCGTATTCCGGCATCAGATACACGCGATGCTGTTTCACCGCATCAATCGCCTGCCAGGCCGGAGCGTTGACGATCTGTGTCACGACATCCGGGTAGCGATCCTGCACGAAAATCACCTGTGGGTTCCAGGACAGCACATTTTCAATCGATACCTGTTTAAAGCCTTTTATCGAAGCGGCCGCCACATTCAGCGCTCCCGCATGCGACATCATCAAACCGGTATATTTTCCTGAACCGTAGGTTGTCAGATCTGGGTTAGCCATATACACGCGGATTCGCTTTTCTTCTGGAATCGACTCCAGACGCACACTCACGTTTTGCCGCTGTGTAAACGTATAGTCGATCAGCGCTTCCGCCTGTTTTTGACGCTCAACGACGTCACCAATCAGCCGAATCCCTGCCTTAAGCCCTTCGTTATACGCCGTGTTTTCATCACTCATCGTAGGATTGATTTTGTCGGCTTCTCCCGGCTGATCCTGACGCAGCGAAATCGCCACGACCGGAATACCTGTCCGCTCAATCTGCGCAATCATTTCAGGCGGCGCATAGTTAGCGACAAAAACCACCTGCGGCGACAGCTTCAGCAGGCTTTCGATATTGACCTGCGTGAGATCGCCCGGCATTGGCAAATCCACCAGACGCGGAGCCAGCCGCACATAATGCTCGCCCAGCTGTTTCTTCCAACTGGAAAGCACCCCCACGATGCTCTCTTGTGCATCCAATTGCACCAGCAGATTTAAGGTTTGATGCTGCAACACCACCACGCGATTAACGTGGTCGGGAATCGTTACATTGCGCCCGAGTTGGTCGGTCACCTGACGCGCCGCCCAGGCATTGGAAAACACTAAAAACAGCCCGGCAATCCACAGCGTGTAGCCAAATTTCTTTATCATGGTGGTATCCTGATTTTCGCTATATATAAAATAATACAGCGCTAGCGACAAAGAAAATACTGATCTCGCTCATAATAATATTTGGATACCGATTTGGGGGTAGATAAGCATGGGTAGTGCTTTTACCTAAATAACAGACGGTTTATTACGAGATAAAATCAAAAAATCACCCGCTCAACCGGATATTTATTCTGCGAACGATTAGTCAGATAAACTGAATTATTACGTTAAAAAAATCATATTTATTCTCAGTATTAATCACGTAGAGTGATTCTATTACTTAATCTGTAGCACTTTGCTGTACAGGGCGAATGTACTAAATTTTTGCCTGAATATAAGGATAAATACCCTATGAAGAAAATCGGCTTTTTATCATTCGGCCACTGGTCACCATCACAGCAGTCTGGCACACGTTCGGCGGCTGACGCACTACTGCAATCTATCGACCTTGCCGTTGCCGCTGAAGAGCTGGGTGCTGACGGCGCTTATTTCAGGGTGCACCACTTTGCCCGCCAACTGGGTTCGCCTTTCCCACTGCTGTCCGCGATTGGGGCAAAAACCAAAAGCATTGAGATTGGAACTGGCGTCATCGACATGCGCTACGAAAATCCGCTGTACATGGCTGAAAACGCCAGCGCTGCCGATCTGATCGCTGGCGGACGCTTGCAGCTCGGCATCAGCCGTGGCTCACCGGAACAGGTGATCGATGGCTGGCGCTACTTTGGCTACCAGCCGACAGAAGGAGAATCGGAAGCAGACATGGCACGGCGTCATACCGAAGTGCTGTTGGATATGTTACGTGGCGAGGGGTTTGCAAAACCAAATCCACAACCTATGTTCCCAAACCCGCCAGGCCTTTTGCGTCTGGAACCTCATTCTGATGGGTTACGTGAACGAATCTGGTGGGGTGCCGGATCGAATGCCACGGCAGTATGGGCAGCGAAACTGGGCATGAACCTGCAAAGCTCCACGTTAAAAGATGATGAAACGGGCGAACCTTTTCATATCCAGCAGGCACAGCAAATTCGTGCCTATCGAGCCGCCTGGGCTGAGGCGGGTCATACGCGCGCACCACGCGTCTCCGTCAGCCGTAGTATTTTTGCATTGATGGATCACCGCGATCGCGCCTATTTCGGCGGAAGCAGTAACGATAGTGACAAGGTAGGTTTTCTGGATGAAAACACGCGCGCGATTTTCGGCCGCAGCTATGCCGCCGAGCCGGACGCGCTCATCCAACAGTTAAAACAGGATGAAGCGATTGCTGAAGCGGATACGCTATTACTAACGGTGCCGAACCAACTGGGCGTGGATTACAATGCGCATGTGATCGAATCAATCCTGAAACATGTCGCGCCCGCGATGGGGTGGCGGGATTAGGCCTACGGCCTAAAAATGAAAGCCTATCCAGCAGGCGCAAAACCGACGATAACAGCGTCAAGAATCGGGGAGATTGAGGGGCTATTTTCACTCGAATCCCCCCGGTTTTTTCAGCCTGTGAAACGGCTCAACGCTTTTTAATGCTATTTTGAAAATATAGTTTCTGGACCTCTTGAATTCCCCCCCTCACTGGGCGTAGATTTAGCGCCGATCCCGTCATAACTGGTGTGACTCTGGTGATGACAACGGGAAAGATTACCCTTCGGTGATATAACCGGCAGCGTAATTATTTCCTTCCATAATAAAACGCACAATCGGGATCGTTGCTGGCGTGGTTTCTGCTGGAGAATAAATCGGTGAAGTATTTTTTTATGGGTATCTCATTCTGTTTAGTCGTTTGGGTGAGTACCTTTATGCTGATGGTAGAATAACCTGTCATTTGCCCGGCAAAGATTTATTCATTGAAGGGCACACACAGATAAAGATAAAAAAGGCTGATGGTATTTATACCCTCAGCCTATTTTTATGCCTGCCGATCTATGTTCAGCCGACGATTATTCAGCCGATAATTCGTATTGCCTTTGTCATTCTCTACAGATTGAATCCGTTCATTATCACGCCGAACACCCCGCCGATTGCCAGCCAGGGGCCAAAGGCCAGCGGTTTAGTCGTATCCTCTTTACGCAACCCGCGCCAGATGAGAGTCACGACCAGACCGCTCAACGCTGCCACCAAAACCAGATTCGGCAATGCCTGCCAGCCCAGCCAGGCTCCCAGCGCAGCCAGCAACTTAAAATCACCGTACCCCAGCGCTTCTTTGCCCGTTGCGTATTTGAATGCCCAATAAAGTAGCCACAGAGATAAATAACCAGCCATCGCGCCGACTACGGCATCGTTCAGTGAAACAAATGTCCCCGACAGATTAAACAGCAACCCCATCCACAGAAGCGACAGCGTAAGCACATCCGGCAGCAGCAGCGTTTTTATATCAATAACGGTCAGCACCAGCAGGAATGACAGCAGGATCAACGCCCCCCACAGCGCCATACCGGGTAACCAGAGCAAACCTGCCGCCAGAAAAACCAGCATGGTGATGACTTCCACTAACGGATATTGCACAGACACCGATTGATGGCAGCAGCGGGATCGGCCGCGCAGCCACAGCCAGCTGAATAGCGGGATATTATCTTTTACCGCAATAGCCTGCTGGCAGTGCGGGCAAGACGAAGGCGGCCACCACAGGTTGTAGCGCGTATCAGGATCGGAATCGGCCACGCCCGTTTCAAGCTCGATGTCCTGCCGCCAGCGACGCTCCAGCATAATCGGCAAGCGGTAAATCACCACGTTCAGAAAACTGCCAACAATCAACCCCAACACGCCCAGTGCCCCAAACCACCACGCCGGAAACAGCTGTGCGAATTCCCTTAAATCGTCCACGTTAGTCCCTGATTGTTGATAAAGAAACGGTATGAATGAGCGGTTTATTTTTGCGCTCGATTACGCAGCAATGACAACACTCACCGCTATTACAGCAAGCGCCCCTGAAAATTCAGCGTTCTGGCACCCTGTTCATCGGCTTTACCGGTGGTTGCCAGCAGTTTTTTCATCGTCGCGGGTAAGTCATTTCCGCTGCTAAGCTGCCCCGTAAAACGATATTCGCCTTTCGGGGTGACGCTGCCTTTGCCAGACAATTGCAGATGTGAGGAGGTCTGCCGCAGGCTCGCTTCTAGCGCGCCTTGCTGGCAGCGTAACGTGGCCTGCGGCGTAGCGAGTATCAGTCCACCCAGCGGTGTTTTCACCCGAGCCCCCGGCCAGGTTACGTTGGCATCCAGCGATTGGCAGCCCGAACGGTCTACCGTCGCCTCTTGTAAATTTAGCTGCACGTTTCCTTCGGCCCCAATTGGCACAATAAAACGCATATGGCTGAATAAATAGCCTGCCGGTACAGAAAGCTGCCATTGATAAAACTGCGGCTGCTGCCAGCCGCGAATGATCCCTCGGCCTGCAATACCTTCTGGGTTTTTAAACGCAATCTCCAGCGCGGGCATAAAATCTGAGAATGTGATGTTCCAGCGCACATCATCCAGCATTAACGTGCGCCAGCTAAACCGTTGCAGGCTCCCCTGCCATAACGTTCCGGCGGCCTCCGCGACTACCATTCCAGCGGGCAGCGGTACAGCCGTAAGCAGACGGGCAGGTGCGTAGCATGTCAGGAACAGCCCATAGGCCAGAACCAGAGCGACACCTGTGCCGATGCCGGACTTAAGCGTCATCCGTCCGTTCCAGCATCAGTCTGGTGACATCCACGATTCCTGGGCTTTGCTCGACGGCATTCACATCCAGCGATATCACTTTCACGCCGTTTTTCTGTTCCAGTTCGCCAAGCCAACGCAGCAAGCTAGTAAAGTCACTCTGCCCCAGCGTCACCGATGCCTGACTGCCCTGTGGCTGCAAACGCACAACGCTTAGTCCGTAACGCTTGGTGCTTTGCGAAATCAAAATCGGCAGACTGACGTCTCGCTGACTATTGTCCCCCTGCGCCTGATTTCCCTGCGGAATCAATGAAGCTTGCTTCTGCATCCAGTTGACGGTCTGCTGCTCGCGGGAAATGGTGCGCTCCCACAGATCTTCCCGCTCCTGCCACGGCTGGAGGACAGCATAATACACCACACAGAGCAGAAGCACCGCCGCACACACCACCATAAGCTGGCGCTCACGCTGGCTCATCGCCTGCCAGCGTTGCCGTAATTCATTCATTGCTGGCTCCTTAATGTTAAGCGGCCTTCAACCCGATCGTTCTCCTGCCGCATCTCTCCCGCCTGTACCTGATAATAAGCGGTAGCCTGCTGCTGAAATTGCTCCAGCTCCTGATATGACGTGCCCTGCAACGCCAGCCGGAACTCGCCCGCTGCGCCATCGTAAGACAGCGACTGAATTTTGATAGCGCTATTTTGCGTCATGAGCTGCTGCAAGGGGGTCAATTGATCCAGCAGGGCTTTCCCAGCCCCCCCAACTGCCGCACGTTGCAGGTGCTGTTGCATCTGCGCGCGCGGGTTAACGACATTCGTCTCGGAAGGAAAAATCTGCCGATAGACACGCACACTTTCCTGCCGCCAATGCTCGGCCTGTTGATAAAGCTGATAGTGCGTCCAGCCAGTATCCGCCACGACAAGCAGGAGGTAACAGGCAAACGCGATCCCAACGCCGCGCCACGGCAGCAGGGTGTTTTGCCAGGCTTTATCCGGCGCATAATCGCCTTGCCGCAGATCGGCCGAGGCAGGTAACTGCACCGTTGCCGCCAGCGTGAAGAGATCTGTTTCCGGCTGTGCCTTCCATTCGCCCTCTTCCTGCCATTCGTATTGCGCTAGCTCACCGCCAACCGATGACGCGCTGTAGCTGTATATCGCAGGCAGCGGCATAGAGGCTTTCAGCAGATCACCACACCAAGAGGATTCCGCCGCCATCGCATGACCCGTCGGCTGGCGAAACAGCCACATGTCATCATGCTGCAACGCACTCCAGCCATCCTGATGTTTCGGCAATACGCGAGCGTCAGGCAATAACGTATCGACGCTGAGGCCCAGCGAATCACACTGTGCCAGCCAACGTTGCATCCGGTTTTTTTCCACCACGGCAACCGTGCCGTCATCGCCATGAATTTCCAGCACAGCAAAATGCAGCTTTTCAATTTCCGTCGCCAGTTGGTCTTCCAGCATAAACGGCACGACTTGCGTCAACTGACGCCTCGCCTGTCGGGGCAACGTCAGGGCATAAAACGTTACGTCAGTGGCTGGTACCAGAACACGGGTAAACGTCACGGACGGGTAGGCCGCCAACGCCGGGCGAACCTGCTCTATGCTACCGCGCCCCTGACTCAGTAAACTGTCCCCATTGGATGAACGCACCTGCCATTCGATCTCTCCCTGCTCTTCTACCGGAAGACGAACAATGAGGCACGGATGCCGAGCGATCGCTCCTCGATTTAATGGGGTTTTTGCGGCTTTTCGCTTCCATTTTCCCGCTATTTTCATGGATTCACCGTCCTATATCCTCCATATTGCCGCTGCACAACCTCTATCTTTTGTCCACTCAGATGAAGCAAGCTACGTTGATGGAAATCGCTGTCGCCGACACGCACCTGGAGTTTTACAAAGAACCATTCACTTTTTACTGCCAGCACTCGCTGCGCGGTATTTTTACTATTAGGGGGCAATAGCCCGGTTTGTTGCAGAACCTCAAGACTTGCCCACCCCATACGTGGCCGCTGCTGCACCAGTGCTTTTGCCTGCGACATCGTCATTTCATTCAGGAATACGGCAGATAACAGCGGGGCATCAAATTCGGTTAGCGTGTTGATATTAATGGACATCGCATCCACCGGTAGCGCACAGACATAAGGCAATAGCCGACGATAGAGATCGCTGTCCATGCCATACACTGCACGTAATTCGCTGATTTCACTCATTCTCTGATTCGCGGTACGATAAGGCACTGGCAGCGTGGCATAGACGTCGTCTTCCGCACCGTTCGCCGACGGATAGTTATCTGCATCAATCCAGTCACGCACCGCCGCGGTAATTTTTTCTGCACGATCCGTCTCCTCGCCCAGATTTTTCAATAGCAAACGGAAAACCTGCGCCGGATAAGGCGTCTTCACCAGCGTACTTTCGTTATCCACGCCTTGATTGATCGCATTCACATTAAAACAGGTACGCGCGTCGCTAATCTGGCCAGTGATCTCCCCACCATCCACGGGGAAACGTTGCCCCGGCTGCGACCAGTTCTGTCCGGCAAACGTGCGCCCCGGCATATTTCGCGCATCGCGCTGTAATATCTGCCCGCTTAGCGTTTCCGCCCCTAATGCGTACCACTTCGCCTGCTGACGGCTCAAGTGACTTTCGGTACGCAAAAACGCTTTACCCGTGCGTTCCGTAATCACTGCGGCAATCGTCACCATTAATGCCAGAATCAGAAGCACCACTAGCAGCGCTGCACCGCGCTGACGCGACCTCATTTAACCGGTCCGGTGGTAATCAAAAATATACGCGACATTTCTCCGTAATCCCTTAAGGTCAGCACCACTTCAATCCCTTGTGGCAATTGCGTACTGTTGTCCCAGCGATCGCGCCAGGTTTTATTACTGAAAAAGCGCAGCCGGAAACCGTCGACCTGCGTGAGAAGCGGTTTTACGCCGGGATCGAGCCCCTCAATCGGGTCGGGAGTCACGTGCGTTAACCGTTCCAGCGTGTGTTCCCGCAGCCGATAGGCCACAGGCTGAAGTTCAGAGCGCGGCAGAATACCAAATGGGTTCTGCCAGCCATTACGCATAAAGCTGACGCCCCAGTCATCACTTTTTAACTGATCGCGACCGGCGTAAAATATCGAGGTACTTCCTCTGCTGCCGCGTGCGATCATCTGGGAGAAATCGTTGTCCATTTGTGAAAATGCGCGCTGTATTTCGGCCAGTCGCTCAGCCTTGTGCTGCGAAATTTCATCATTACGCATCACGCCGTTCAGCACCTGAAACGCACTGAGGCTCAGCGCCGCAAAAATAGCGATCGCCAGAATCATTTCCAGCAGCGTAAACCCCTGCTGGCTTTTCTGTCGAGCGGGCTCTTGTGCGCTTCTTGTTTGGCTACACATCCTTGTTTTACTAAACATTATTGCTTCACCACATAGGTGCGCAGCGAAGCATCAGCGGCAAAAGCATCTTTATTACGTCGCACTTCCACATCCAGCGCTTTAGTCTGAGGATCGCCAGTCTCTACGCCCTGCCAGCGCCAATGCCAGCGCTGGCCTGCGAACTGCGTTTCGCCTTTCACCCACGATGCTTCCGGCCAGCGCTGTTCCAGCCGCAGTTGAACCTGCTGGTTTTCCGCCACCCAACCTGCAAACGTCTTCTCTTCCAGTCGGCTCAGGCTGCTTGCCTGTCTGGCTGTCGTTTGTAAAACGGCAATGCCCGCCAGCGCAAAAACACTCAGCGCGACCAGCACCTCCACCAGCGTCATCCCTTTCTGTCGTCTCATCGTTTCTTACCCTGACTCATCGACGTCACAAACCGTCCGTTGCTATCCACCTGGAGCCAATTCGAGAGCGCTTTGTTTTCAGATTTAACGAGCAGACGGAAAGGCGTGATTTCGCCACCGGGCAAAATCAGGATATCGGGGTCGTCGCCGCTCTGCGTTTTATCCACCTTTTTCCCATCGGCCTGTAATAGCTCAAGCCGTAATGCCTCGGGCAACGTCGCCGATGGGCTCACCCGATGCGGTTGCCACGGCTGCCACTTATAGCCCTGCCAGCGATCGCCACTCGGGATCGGTATCCCTTCTGATGCAGCGGGTCGCTGGAGCTGATAAAACTGCCAGCGATCGGGATAGATACGAACACCCAGCATGTATTCGTTAACCTGACTGCTTTCAGCGGCAAACTCTAGCTGCGCCTGAAAACGAGCCAACTGCCAGGCACTGTCATTCTGGCGCTCGGGAGGAAACGCCATGACCACCATGCCAGCCGCGATGCCAGCCAGTAACACGACCAGCATCATTTCCAGCAGGGTGAACCCCTGCTGCTTCCTCATCGACCGCTTCATTGCGCTTTTGCCGTCCTTTTCCCGCCGCCATCGATAGCCACTACCCACAACCCATCTGCAACAAAGACCGACGTCTTTATTTTTTATCAAGATTCCAGTTGCCGATGTCATCTTCCGTTCCCGGCATGCCATCTGGCCCCAGAGAGAAGATATCCAGTTTGCCGTGCTGGCCGGGATTCAGCAGTTGATAGTCCGTGCCCCACGGATCCTGCGGCAGACGGCGAATATAGCCATCGGCTGGATAATTACGCGGTTCCGGCTGTACCGTCGGCTTCGTCACCAACGCCTTCAGGCCCTGCTCTGTGGACGGATAGCGGTTGTTATCCAGCTTGTACATGTCGAGTGCGCTTTCCAGAGACACAATATCGCTGACGGCTTTTTGCCGATCCGCCTTTTCCTTATTCCCCATCAGATTGGGCACTACCAGGCTCGCCAGTACGCCGAGAATGACGATCACCACCATAATTTCCAACAGGGTAAAACCACGCTGACCATAACTATGCTGCCCATAACTACGCTGAGACTGTTGCATCCTTACTTTTCCTCGTTCAATTGTTGGTTCTCTTACGAACTCATTAACGTATTCAGTTGCAGAATCGGTTGTAAAATCGCGAGTACGATGAACAACACCACCGCCGCCATGCTGACCACCAGCAGAGGCTCAAATAACCCCAGCGCCAGCGTCATCTGCGAACTGAATTCCCGATCCTGATTATCTGCCGCACGTTCCAGCATGCTGTCCAGCTCGCCGCTGCGTTCACCGCTGGCGATCATATGGCGCATCATTGGGGGGAAGAGCGCCGTCTGTTCCAGCGCTTTGTGCAGACTGACACCCTCTCGTACCGCATCCGTCGCCAGAGAGAGCCGATGACGGGCATAGTCATTACTCATGACATCACCGCTAATGCGCATCGCCTGTAACAGCGGCACCGCACTGGCGTTAAGAATACTGAGCGTCCGCGCGTAACGTGCCGTATTTAAGCCACGCGCGATGCGGCCGATGAGCGGTAAATGCAGCAGGCGTCGATGAAAACTGACGCGTCGCTTTTCCTGCCGCAGCATCACGCGAAACGCCATAAACCCCGCCAGCAATGCCAGCAACATCCACGGTCCAAACGTGCGCACGGCATCACTCATCCCCATCAACACGCGGGTTGAAAGCGGCAACGCTTGCTTCATGTGAATAAACTGCTCGACAACTTTCGGCACCACGACGGACAGCAAAATACTGACCACGGCAATCGCGACCACGGTTAGCACGCACGGGTAGATCATCGCCTGCTGGATACGGCTGCGCATCTGCTGGCGCTGCTCGGTGTAGTCCGCCAACCGGTTTAGCACGGCATCAAGGTGACCGGACGTCTCGCCTGCGGCGACCATCGCGCAGTACAGCCGTTCAAAGCTGCCGGGGAAGCATTTCATGGCATCGGCCAGCGAGTGGCCTTCCATGACCTTGCTGCGCACCGCCGCCATCAACTGGCTCAGATGTGGCTTTTCGCTCTGTTTTGCCACCGCATCCAGCGCTTCTTCCAGCGGCAACGACGCCGCCACCAGCGTAGCCAACTGGCGCGTCAATAACGCCAAATCTGAAGTACTGAGCCGAATTTTGCGGCGTAGGGAGAGTCCTGTAGAACTGGATTTCTGCTGATCGCCTCGGTTTTCATCAACCGACAGCGGCACCAGCCCGCGCTCCCGCAATAGCTGACGCGCCTGTCTGGCAGAGTCGGCCTCCTGAGTGCCACGGCATTTTTTCCCCTGCGCATCCAGCGCCTGATAGTGGTACTGTGCCATATCATTCCTCTTTGGTTACGCGGATCACTTCTTCCCAGGTCGTGAGCCCCGCCAGTACCTTATCCAACCCGTCCTGACGGATGGTGGTTCGACTCCCTCCCAGAATCTGCGCAATCGCCATTTCACCGTCACTGCGGTGGATCGCGGCACGGACGTCGTCATTAATCAGCACCAACTCATGAATGCCGATACGTCCCCGGTAGCCGGTAAAGCTACACTGCGGACAGCCAACGGGATTATGCAGCAGCGTACCGGGCGCGATCCCCATCTGTTCAGCCTGAACTGGATCGACCGGCTGCGGCTGGCTACAGTCAGAGCACAACGTTCTGACCAGACGCTGCGCGAGTACGCCCAGCAAAGAGGTTGACAGCAGGAAAGGCTCGACGCCCATATCCTGCAAACGAGACAGCGCACCTAACGCACTATTGGTATGCAGTGTGGATAACACGAGGTGACCGGTCAGCGAGGCCTGCACGGCAATCTGTGCCGTTTCACCATCACGAATTTCCCCCACCAGCACAACGTCCGGATCCTGACGCAGAATGGCACGCAACCCGCGGGCAAACGTCATATCCACCTTGGTGTTGACCTGCGTTTGCCCGATGCCTTCCAGCTCATATTCGATGGGATCTTCCACCGTCATGATGTTACGTTCCGAGGCATTCAGGCGGCTAAGCGCAGCGTAAAGCGTGGTACTTTTCCCCGAACCGGTTGGGCCGGTGACCAGAATAATGCCATGGGGGCGATGGATCAGGCTGTCCAGCAGTTGTCGATTGCGTTCCGACATACCCAGCAGCTCAAGATCGAGCTTAACGCTATTTTTATCCAGCAAACGCAGCACGACGCGCTCGCCGTAGTTCGACGGCAGCGTGGAGACACGGACATCAATCGCCCGCCCCCCCACTCGCAACGCCATGCGTCCATCCTGCGGGACACGCTTTTCGGCAATATCCAGCTTTGCCATGACCTTGATACGCGACACCAGCAGCGAAGCCAGCTTACGCTGTGGACGCAAAATCTCACGCAATACGCCGTCAACGCGGAAGCGGATCAACAAATAGCGCTCATACGTTTCGATATGAATATCTGACGCTTTACTCTTAATCGCTTCGGTCAACATGGCGTTGATGAGGCGAATAATCGGCGCGTCGTCATCAGCATCAAGCAAGTCATCGCTATCTGGCAGTTCTTCCACCAGCGTATAGAAGTCCATCTCATTACCGATGTCCTCCATCATACGGCGGGCCTCTTCCGAGTCGCGCTGATAGCTAATGACCAACTGCCGTTCAAATTCTTCATCCGTAACGCGCTCAATCTTGAGCGAACAGCCCGCAATCCGACGCGCTTCCAGCAAAGCGGCTGGCGGCGTTTGCGCGACGCAAATCGTCTGCAGGCTCGCGTCATTTTCCCTCTGCAACAGCAGAATTTGCTGCGATCGCGCATAGGCAAAAGGCAGTATGGGGCGTAATTCTATAATCTGGGAGGCAACGTCACTCATTTCCCGCCCGCCGGATAGAACGCCACAATGGAGGACTGAACCTGACGGAACGTATAGGCATTCCCACCTTCCGGCAGACGCAGCAAATCGTTATCCAGAAGCCCTCCCTCACCATTACTCACGTTTCGCTGTTTATTTTCTTCAGCACTGAACGAGTGATACTTACTGGCAGAGGCGCTCTGGAATTGGCTGCGATCGCGAATGATGGAAGGACGGATAAACAGCATCAGGTTACGTTTTTTCGTTTCCTGACTGTTGGAACGGAATAGGTATCCCAGAACGGGAATATCCCCTAAAAACGGCACCTTACTTGCAGACTCATTGGTACTTTTATCCAGCAAGCCGCCTACCACCACAGTTTCGCCGCTGCTGACCAGCACCGCGTTATTAACGGTACGCGTATTGAAGGTTGCCCCCAAATTGGTACTGCTGCTGGAGGCCGCATCTGCCACGCTGGAGACTTCCTGCTCGATTTCCAGCAAGACGGAGTCACCTTCGTTGATTTGCGGCTTCACCTTCAGCTTGATACCGACCGTTTTACGCTCTACCGTTTGGAAAACGTTGTCACCGGATGTCGTCTGCGAACCCGCCAATACAGGCACTTCCTGACCGACATTAAACGTCGCTTCCATATTATCCAGCGTCACAATACTGGGCGTCGCCAGAATATCATTCTTGCTATTGCTGGACAGCGCCGTCATCAGCATGCCCCAATTGCCCTGATAGAAGCCTGCGGCAATGCCGTTGAAGCTGCCAAGTGCACTCGTCGCTGCCGTGCCAAGCGTTCCATCACGCCGATACTGGTCCGCTCCCGCCATCATGGTCGTGATCGGTAACCCAGTATTCGTGAACTGCGTTACCCCTGCATTTTTATTGGCCCACTGCACGCCAAGGTTCATCCCATCGGCATCTTGCACTTCCGCAATAATCGCTTCGACCAACACCTGCGGACGGCGGATATCCAGCTGTGAGATCACCTGTTCCAGATCGCGCATGATGTCCGGTGCGGCATTCACAATCAGGGAGTTGGTTTGCTCGTGTGCCTTAATCGAGATGTCTTTGCGCAGCGCAGGCAGCGCATTTTGCTGATCGGTTTGGATACTGTCGCCGACACCAGTGAGCACTTCGACCAGATCGGCAGCCTTGGCGTATTTAAGGTAGATAACTTTGGTGTTGCCCTGTACCGCCTGCTGGCGATCGAGCTGCTTGATCATATCAATCACGCGCTGGCGTGAATTCGGCTCACCGCGCACCAACACCGAATTAGTTCGTTCGTCAGCCACCACGTTGGCGGTCAACATGCCGGGCAAGGCGGATTTCTCATCCATCTTGTTCAGCTCATTCACCATCTTCACCACTTCCGTCGAGGAAGCGTAAGACAGCGGTATGCTGGTCACATTCCGATCGCCCGTCTGATCAACCCGCTCGACAATCGTCATCAGCCGCTGGATCACACCCGCGCGGCCGGTCATTAGCAGCACGTTCGACGGTTCGTAATGCACCACACTCCCAGCACCAGCGTTGTCGTTCAACTGGCGCAGCAGTGGTGCCAAATCGCGGGCCGCGACGTTGTTGACTGGCACGACGCGCGTCACCACCTCATCGCCAATGCCCGGCTGTTCATCCGTCGCCAGCGGCATCGACGTCGATTTCGCATCCTTCGAGCGAATAATTTTCAGGACGTTGTTATCCATCGGAATCACGGTGAATCCATAGACATCCAGCACGCTCAGGAAGAACTGGTAATACTGCTCTTCGTTCATCATGTCATAGCTGCGTACGGTAATCGTTCCACTAACCGACGGATCGATAATGACCGTCTTATTCAGATTTTTACTGACGGTATTGATAAACTCCTGAATATCCGTGCCCTTAAAACTGGCGGAGAATTCGGCACTCCACGCCAATGATGACGCCATCAACAGAACACTCCCGCTGAGCAATAGCATGCTCTTGCGGCGTACCTGACCAAGCCATTGGTTTTTATGTTTTGAAAAAACCTGACGCTTAAAAAATCCCTGTCCCTTGCTAAACAAATTAGTGGTCTCCATCCAATGCCAGATATATATCCTGCTGTTGACCATCACGCTCGATGGTCAAATTAAATTTGCTCATCCCTGCCAGTTGCGCCATCGCCTGCTGTGCCTGATCCGCATCACGTAAATCCATGCCATTTAATGACACGGCGAGATCATTATCCTGCAAGCCTGCGCGGTAGAAAAGGTCGGGATTTTTGCCGGGGTTTAACTGATATCCTTTCAGGACTTCTTCTTCCGTGACGGGAGAAATGGTCAGGTAGTCCTGCGCCGAGAAGGGATCTTTTTGTATCTCATTTTTCACCTGATTAAATGCGCCAGAAGACGACGGCGCGCCAGCCGCTTCTTCTTCTTGATACAAATGCAGCGCCTCATAGCGCCCCTGATACTGGAGCACGACACGATCGGCAGAGATAGTCACAATTTTGGCTTCATAGCCCGGTATGGCATCGCCGACGTTACGGCTGTATTGCTGACTATCTTTAGCGATGATGGCAATAGACCGCTTGGCGTCTTCACTCGCCAACACTCCAGTCAGGCTGATATTTAACGACGTCAGTGGAATATCGCCGGATAATGCGGCGTCGTTAACGGCAGACGCATCCGCATCGGGGGCATGACCAAATAGGGTAAAATCACCCAGCGTAGTGGGTTTTTCTTTCGCTTGGGCAGGCGTGACCGACACGCCAACAATGCGTGAGTCTTCGGGTAGGAGAAAGCGCCAGGTCAATACGGCCAACTGCTGACAAATCAGCAACAAAATCAGCCCCAACACAATACGTCGGATCAGCGGAGCTGGCAGTGACCGAAAAGTGGCAACCAACGAATTAAAAGACGGATCTTTGAAAGCTTGCAATCGTGCCATAGGTAATCATCCATAATACTCCCCACGCCGATTAGCGTGGGGAAAATGCCTTATTCCGTTGCGGCTTCCCGGGTGATGGTCTCATCACCGCTGGTCGTCAGCGTGGCATCATTATTTACACGGTCTTCGAGCCTGATATTGTCAATATATCCGAAATTCCAGGCTCCCGGTACATTCTCAAAAATGACATTTTTAAATTCACTGTTCTTCAGGAACGTAATGTCCGTCGTTTTTACATTTTTGAATTTTACATTCTCAAAATGCAAGCCTTGGTGATAGGCATCACGTCCAAAAGAGAACTTATACGCATCAGCCATTTCAGCCACAGTCATCCCATCGACCATGATACTGTTTTTCTTCGCTGTACCATCAACCGTGACGTTGGAAACGGTCACATCACGGAACTGTGCAGGCTCAGCGGCAGGCTGGGTATCGTTCACGTCCGCTTTATATTTAATCGTGAACACAAACGGCTCATTGACAATATCACGCATCGCGTTATTACGGAATACCACGTCACGCGAGCCGCCACCATAATAGGGTCGACTCTTCATGCGCAGGCCAACATCCGTCTTATTCATTACGTTATCTTCAGCAACAATTTTTTCAATCCAGGCACCGGTATGGCTACCCGTGACCACCGCGCCATGCCCACGGCGGAAGTAGTTATTGAAGATCCAGGCACCGCTCTGCGCTTTTTGCCCCAGCGTGACGACTTCGGCACCGTATCCTGCTGCAAAGTTTACGCTGTCATCACCCGTATCAAAAAAGTTATTAAATACCATGACGTTCTGGCTATTGCCGAATTCAATGCCATCCGCATTATTGGCGTCGTACGTCGTATGTACCAGCGCATTCATCGCCACATTTTCGGATTCCAGCACCATCACACCATGGAAAGCCGGGTTCAGAATCGTCAGACCTTCCAGATACATGTTGCTCACGCCGCGCAGCGTCATCAGGCTGGAGCGTCGGTTTTTGTACGCCTCATCCAGTAACATTCCTTCAGCAACGGCTTTTGCCGTTTGGTCTTTTGCCAGAATACCGTCACTGCCAACGTTGGCCGCTTTACTCGCACGGTAGAGCGGTAACTCGTTCTTTAATTCATCAATTTCAGTAATATTTGTATCGCTGGCTTTAATACCACGCGTCCAGCCGTTGCCATCAATTGTGCCCTGTCCGACGATACGAATATTTTTAAAAGTGCCTGCATGGCTGCTGCCCTGATCGTCCGCTTCCAGTACGTTAATCAGAGAAGGTGGACGCTTCGGCAACTTAGGTGAACTGTAAGGGTAGAGATAGTAGCCGCGGGCGAGTGGGTAATCATCACCATTTGCTGACCCGAGCAATATAGCGCCTTTCGCGACTTCAAACGTCATATCGCTATGCAGGAACAGCGCCCCTGTTTTAAACGTTCCACCGTCAACCACAACTTTACACCCTTTCGGATACGCAGTTGGCGTACAGTCATCAATCGCCTTCTGAATCGCCACCGTGTCGTTTGTTACACCATCCCCTTTCGCACCATAGTTGGTCACATTCAGTGAAGCTGGCGTCGCCGTCGTTTTCTGCACGACGGTTTCACTATCCACGGATTCTTTGCCGTCATCATAAAGCGCACGCACCGTGAAGCGGTATTCCGTTTCCGGCGACAGATTAGCCACCTTGAAATTATGGAAGCTGACGCGGACATGCCAGTTATCGGTATCGATCGAATTGTAGAAGTTATCGATATACGGCTTGGCCGGCGAATGGGTGTTCTGGTTATCAATAGTTCCGCCCAGTAAGGTTCCATTCATGTAGACACGGTAATCCTTAATGCCAGCGGCAGGTTTGGTCGGTTTTTCCCAGGCCAATACCACGCTGCTATCATCATAAGCCAGCGTCGGCACTTTAAGATTTTGTGGCGCGGCGGAACGATCAACACCGACATCCGGCG
This sequence comes from Pectobacterium odoriferum, assembly GCF_009931295.1. Taxonomy (NCBI): domain Bacteria; kingdom Pseudomonadati; phylum Pseudomonadota; class Gammaproteobacteria; order Enterobacterales; family Pectobacteriaceae; genus Pectobacterium; species Pectobacterium odoriferum. Next base: position 3,387,731 of record NZ_CP034938.1, read on the forward strand.
TTGAGTCGCTATCGCTGCATCCGGCAATCAAGCCGCTCAGAACTAATGTCGCGCAGAGCGTAAGACGGGTACGAGGTAAAAAATCAGTCATAGCATTTCCTGTATTTTTACTATTATTTTTCCCGATGTATTTCGCCCCGCAGCAGGATCGTTGCCACAGAGCGAAACCTATCGGCAGAGGGTTTACAGATAAAAATAATGCGTTGGAACAGACGCTCTACGGCAGAGAAATATCCAGTTTCCCCGCGCCGGCATTCTCCAATACATATTTCTCAACGGCGGAGATGGATTTCCCTGCGCTATACACATAAGGCGGACTCCATTCCAGTTCATTGGTGCAGGTTTCCAGCGCCCATGCTGGTACGGCTTTCCCAGAATTTGTAGCGCCGGCCTTCTCGGCTTCTTGCAATGCGACGCATTTGTCTACTGCGATTTGATTCAAATTGCTTGCTGGATTGCCATTGAACCAGGAGCCGTTGTCTTTAAATTTGCTTCCCTTGTAGGCACCGATGATCAAATTTTCATCCGCACCGCCGCCCTGGAAATTAAACACGTTACTTTCGGAAAGAATGGATGAATCGAAGCCCATCCCAATGGCATACAGAATGGGGTAATTCGTATCCGTTGCCCCGCGATGGTAGTTATTCAGCAAATGCACCTGACCAAAGCGCACACGCGGCGAACGCTGCACGCTGTTGTCCCATAAATTGCCTTCAAAGGTGATTCGGTATTCCCCCTTATCACCATCGCCAGAGCCAATTAATACCGTTTTGTCATGTTGGGAGAAAATGTTGTAGGAAATCGTCAGGTAGTCGGCACCGTCTTCTATATCCAGTAAGCCGTCGTGGCGCTGGATAGGCTTGCCAAATAGCTCCGGCTCTAAATGGTCTGGATATTCACCGTCCGTAAACGTGCAGTGATCGATCCAGACATTTTTACTCGCATTAATCGATACGGAATCATAACGCGCATTCCAGTTACCTTTATCGCCGTCGCCCGCATCCCAGGCTGGGGCAAAGTCACGCGGTGCCTGAAACGTAATATTACGGATAATGATGTTGCTGTTATCCGTTTTGCCGAACGTATGGCTCAAGGTATTGAGGGATAAATAGCCTTCCACCAATTTTGCTTCGCTACCCACACCTAAAATCGTGGTATTTGGCGGTACCTGAAATTGAATCTGCGCCTTCTGGTTGTTGGCATACTGCGAACGTTGACCATTTTGTTTTTTCAACAGGCTAAGCTGTGTGCTGGCGGCAGCCGCGTCGCTTCCACCGGCATCTGCCGTCGCTTTCAACTGCGCCATATAATTCTGATCGAATGCTTTGACGTATAAATCAAAATCAAACGTTGTTTTATTCGGTTTGGTTTTATAATCTTCGGCGTTGGCATAGCGTCCATTGCCTAAATCATCACCACGGATAGTCCCTTGCCAGTAGATAATTTTGGGTTCTAACTTTGCCTTCAATTCCGCATCAGCATCACCAGCGATATAACGGGGGCTGCGGATATTATTTAATGCATCTTTTAATTCCTGACGGCTGGTGACGACATAAATGCTATTTTCATGTGCGCCCTCGCCCCCCGTCGTCGCATAAAATTTACCATCCGTATTATGATATTGCGCAGCCCAACCAAACGGTGCCATTTTCACCTGTAAATCTGGTGGGGCCGCTTCTTCCACGGGCTTCTGACTATTATCACACCCAGAAAGCACGATCCCAGAAAGAGCAATAGCTACCGCACAGGTGCGTAAACGACCAGTCCCAATAACCGTTTTAAACATTTTATCCCTCAGTATTTTTAAATTATTAAAATAGAAAAATAAATCCGCACAAAACCCTGCGATATAAATCGCATACTTTAAAAGTACTTTTATTCTTAATGTCGTGGCAGATTGACACGTCCCTTATTGATAAAAAAGCAGCGCACTCTCTGTAGTAAAAAACCACATAACAATACTGCCCATTTAACGCTCGGGACTGTTAATTAAACGATGATGGCGCCACCCCACACTGATTGATTATCGAACAAAAAAGAAACGTTATACCCACAATGGTAAAACATGGTTTCATTAAAGCAAATTCACACGTTTTTTTTGCGACCCGCATCAAGATTCCATCTGTGATTATTATGAGTGTAATAGTTTTTAATCAAAATGGAGGAACTGTCACATAACCGAGAGATTCAGTTTTCTGGCTCTTTCTATTTTTTGCAAAATAAGGCAGACGGCACCATCCCACTCACTCGACTTTCGTTTATGATGTGATGCTACACAGCCTAAGATACGCCCTAAATAATTAAGGATGAGCGCGTGGATAACGCACCGGACGCACAGACACACTCACAGCCAGCGCTGCTTGCCAGATACCCAATGCCCGGTTATCTGATGGTTATTTATGCCCTGCTTTTTATCGCGCTCGGCTGGTTCAGCCATCAGCGCTGGGGGAGTCCCGCTTCTCCTGAGCTCGCTTTAGCTGCTCAAGCTGCTACCTTGCCTGCGGCAGAAGAGCAAACGCCAGCAACTCCAGCGGCGACGCCTCATCAAGATGCGCCCCATACCGATACGCCTGTTCCCCCAGAGAAAAGGACCACACTGCCGTTACCCGCCATCAGCAATGGTGAGATTCCACCGCTGACCTACAGCGCACACGTGTACACGTCGGATGAAGCCAAGCGCAGCATCACGCTCAACGGTCTGCAATTCCGTGAAGGGGATTCGCCAGTAGAAGGACTGACCATAGAGCAGATCCAGCAGGATATGACCATTTTCAACGTAGAGGGCGAGGTGTTTATTCTGGAAGCGCTGGAAGATTGGCCGGGCGGAAAATTCAACGAGAATGAACGTTCCGCCGACGATGAAAGTGTAAACGCTACGCCTTAGCCTCGACTACGAATGGCATCAATAAACGGCGTCAGCGTACGGTTAAATTCCGAACACTGCGCCTCTTTTGGCGTACTGTCTTTCAATAACCCTTGATACAGGCTTTCACTGCGCTGCGGTAAAGCCTGATAGCTCGCGACATTCCAGCCTCGTTGTTTCGCTACAGCCAACGCGACATTAGCAATCGTCGCATCATCGGGCAGATCGCTGCGGTTACACTTCGATTTGAGATAGCGGGTAGCCGCAACCAGCGACGCCAGTTGATTCATTTGATCGTTAGGAGAAACCGTTACCACAGAAGACTGACCTGCCACCGTTCCTTTTTGGGCAGACGTTCCTGTTTGTTGGCACCCGGCCAGCGTGACGCAAAGCAACGTTAACGCAGAAATTTTAGACAGAGATAATGACATGACGAACTCATCCTGATTGAGATTAACGGTAGGCATTCTAGCAAATGATAAGCCGCTGTCACGGCATGTTTATGTGCTCCCGGTCAGACAACCGGGAGCCGTGGACATCAGGCAGCCGAGCCCTTGCCGGGTAAGGATTTGGTGGTCGGTAATAGACCGTCAGCACGGAACATGGCCTTAATACCGCGCACCGCCTGCCGAATACGATCCTGGTTCTCAATTAAGGCGAACCGCACATGGGTATCGCCATAATCGCCAAAGCCAATACCGGGGGAAACGCAAACCTTCGCCTCCGACAGCAGTCGCTTGGCAAACTCCAACGACCCCATATACGCATAGGCTTCAGGAATTTTCGCCCAGACGTACATTGACGCTTTCGGCTCATCAACCATCCAGCCTGCCTCGTGCAGACCACGCACCAAAACGTTACGACGCTGGCGATACTGCTCGGCGATGTCCCGCACACATTGCTGATCGCCTTCCAATGCAGCAATCGCCGCCACCTGCAACGGCGTAAACGTACCGTAATCGTGGTAGCTCTTAATCCGCGCCAGCGCGCTGACCAGCTCTGGGTTACCGACCATAAAGCCGATGCGCCAGCCCGCCATGTTGTAGCTTTTTGACAGCGTGAAGAACTCTACCGCGATGTCCTTCGCGCCGGGAACCTGCATGATCGACGGCGCTTTCCAACCGTCATACACGATATCGGCATAAGCCAGATCGTGGATCACCAACACGCCGTACTGTTTCGCCAACGCCACAACGCGTTCAAAGAAATCCAGCTCGACACACTGCGCTGTCGGGTTCGACGGAAAACCGAGAATCATCATTTTCGGCTTCGGAATACTCTCGCGGATCGCGCGCTCTAATTCATTGAAGAAATCGACACCGTCTACCAGCGGCACAGAACGCACCTGCGCCCCGGCAATCACCGCACCATAAATGTGAATCGGGTAACTGGGGTTAGGCACCAGCACCGTATCGCCATGATCCAACGTTGCCAGCATCAGGTGCGCCAGCCCCTCTTTGGAGCCGATAGTGACAATAGCTTCGCTTTCAGGATCGATATCAACCTCATAGCGATCGGCGTACCAGCGGGAGATCGCACGGCGTAAGCGCGGAATACCTCGGGAGGTCGAATACCCGTGAGTATCTTCGCGTTGTGCAACCGTACAGAGTTTTTCCACGATATGAGGAGGTGTCGGGCCGTCAGGGTTACCCATGCTGAAATCAATAATATCTTCGCCGCGACGACGCGCAGCCATTTTTAATTCAGCAGTAATATTAAATACATACGGGGGAAGACGATCGATGCGCGTAAAACGGCGCGGAGAAGTAGAATCAGCCATAACATCCTCAATTTAACGTGAGCGCCCGGACCGTCCGAGCGACGCAGTGCCTGTAAAGGCACTCTACTCAGCATCATTCAAATCGCAGGAACCCGTTTTCGTTGGCGACAGCTTTCGTTAACTACAGCTTTCGTTAACTACAAGGGTACAGGCGACCTGAAGTGTGATGAGCTTATTCAAGCTATCTCAGATAATTCGTCCTGTCGATACCGTGCTCATAAATTTTTCCAGCCCGGAATTAAGCCTCATCAATTTCTGGCTAAAATCGCGAAAAATGAAGAATACGTACCGGAAGAAGCATTACACTTGATAACCCGCTCAGGCCTTGTAAATAAGGCATTTATGCCAGTGAGGCACAGGATAGTTAGTCCGAGAGTAAGCTTATGACTGAGATGCGATATTTCACCGAGAGTTGGCCAATAGAAGGCGCTTTTACCATTTCACGCGGCAGCAAGCGTCAGGCGGATGTCGTTGTTGTGGCGCTCCAGTCTGACAACGTGGCAGGCTACGGCGAATGCGTCCCTTATTCACGCTATGGCGAGTCCGTTGACAGCGTAATGGAACAGATTGCCTCACTGCACAGCGACTTCCGTAACGGTTTAGATCGGGAGACGCTGCAAACCATCCTGCCTGCCGGCGCGGCACGCAATGCGCTCGATTGTGCATTCTGGGATCTGGAGTGCAAACAACACCAACAGCGCATTTGGCAGCGTTTGGATCTCCCTTCGCCTACGGCTTTAGAGACGGCCTATACGCTATCGCTGGATACGCCAGACCATATGCGCCACACCGCAATACATCATGCCACTCGCCCTCTTCTCAAACTAAAACTGGCAGACACCGACGATCTGGCCAGAGTTGCTGCCGTGCGCGAAGGTGCACCGTTAGCACGTCTGATTGTGGACGCCAATGAAGGGTGGGACACCGAACGCTATCTGGCACTGGTTCCTGAACTCGCTGCGCTTGGCGTAACGATGATCGAACAACCTTTCCCAGCAGGCAAAGATGATGTGCTGGCAGACTTGCCCCGCCCGATTCCCGTTTGTGCCGATGAATCCTGTCATGACAGTCAGTCGCTGGCCGCTCTGGTCGGCCGCTATGACATGATCAACATCAAGCTGGATAAAACCGGCGGACTGACTGAAGCCCTGCGTCTGCGAAAATACGCACAGGCGCAAGGTTTAAAAATTATGGTCGGCTGCATGGTGAGTACATCGCTTTCGATGGCACCTGCTTTTGTCGTGGCGCAAGGTGCCGCCGTGGTCGATTTGGATGGCCCGCTGCTCTTGCAACACGATCGCACTAACGGGCTGCACTATAACGGTAGCGAAATATTACCGCCCGACGCATTATTGTGGGGATAACGCGCGTTAACCTGCATTGAGCAACTATTAAGGAGTGTTGTGATGCAACGTCTTGTTTATGTTGATGGACAGTATTTAGAAGAAAACGAAGCAAAAATTTCTGTATTTGACCGTGGTTTCCTGTTTGCCGATGCCGTCTATGAAGTGACAGCGGTCATTGATGGCAAACTGGTTGATTTCCCCGACCATATCACTCGCCTGCAACGCTCCTGCCGCGAGCTATCGCTCACGTTGCCTGTTACACCTGAGGCACTCAAAGATATTCACGATGAGCTGATCAATAAAAACGATTTGAAAGAAGGCGCGATCTATTTACAGCTTAGCCGCGGCAATGCGGGCGATCGTGACTTCTATTTCCCTTCTGCCGACGTCAAATCCACGCTGGTTTTATTCACTCAGGCACGTTCGCTGGTCGGTAACCCGAAAGCCACAACGGGCCTGCACGTTGTCACCACCGAGGATATTCGCTGGCAACGTCGGGACATCAAAACCGTCAGCCTGCTCGCCGCAAGCCTGGCAAAAGAGTATGCCCATGCCAATCAGGCCGACGATGCTTTCTTTGTTGAAGAAGGTTTCATTACCGAAGGCAGTTCCTGTAACTGCTATATCGTCCTGCATGACAACACGGTTGTGACCCGCCCATTGAGCAACGCTATTCTGCACGGCATTACGCGTCAGTCACTGCTCAAGCTGGCAGAAAAGGATGGCATTGCGCTGGAGGAACGCTTTTTTACGCCGGAAGAGGCGTATCACGCCAAAGAGATTTTTGTCAGTTCAGCCACCATGCTTGTTCTCCCTGTCGTGATGCTGGATGGAAAAACAATCGGCGACGGCAAGCCCGGAAAAATTACTCAGCGGTTGCGTGAAATCTATCTCGATATGATTAAACAGCAGGGAGAATAGCCGTACCTCACGTCCTGTAAGCACGGCTTAGATACTCATCCGTTACCCGTTCAATGCCGGATAACGGATGGCTGAGCACATTATTTATCCTCACCCGAAATGCCGTCAGGCAGCGCAAACCCTGAGTTTTCCAGAACCATCTTCTGCGGTACGGCCAGCGGAATGTTTGATGCCCGTAGCCGCTTGATAATCTCAAACAGCAGACCGCTCTTCGCTTCCGATACCATTCTCGGACTGCTGACATAGCCCGTGACACTCAGCACCATGCCCGTTGGGTTCAACTGACTGAATTTCACTGACGGTGCCGGTGACTCCAGAATCGCATCATGGTTGATGTAAGCATCCAGCAAAAGTGTCCGAACCTCTTCAGGATCGACATCGAGCGGGAACGTCAGCGCCAGCGTCGCGACCCCAAACGGGTTCCCCATCGTCATATTGCGTACATTCTGTGAAATGAATTGAGAGTTCGGCACAATCACCGTCGAACGGTCGCCCAGTTGAATTTCTGTCGCCCGCACGTTAATCCGCCGGATATCCCCTTCAACTCCACTGATACTGACCGAGTCCCCGACTTTCACCGGGCGTTCCGTCAACAAAATCAGGCCGGAGATAAAGTTCTTCACGATCTCCTGTAAACCAAAACCGATCCCCACCGACAGCGCGCTGACAATCCATGCCAGCTTGTTCCATTCAATCCCCAATGTCGCCAACGTCAGCAGGATAATCAGGATGTAGCCGATGTTGCTGAACAGCGTCACCAGCGACGCACGGATACCGCGTTCTAACGTCGTTTTAGGAAGGAATTCATCTTCCAGCCAGCGTTTTGAGGAACGTAAAACATAAATCCCCACCACCAGAAAGAGCACAGCATTGACCAGATGCGCCGGCACGATGCTTAAGGTTTCCAGACCTTTCCCGCCCCAAATTTCAACGGCTTTTTGCACGAGTTCCAGCGGGGTCGTCGTACCAAACGTTCCGTTAAGTAAGGCGACGGCTGCCATTAAAATTAACAGGACTTTACCGCCGGCCGACAGAATCAATGTGGCCTGAGCCAAATGCCGATCGTCCAGATTAAGCGAATTCTTCATTCGCTTACCGCAGGCATTGTTGGGAGAAAAGAGGCTTTCGCAGATATCGGTAATAAACGTTGAGAACAAATACAGGCAGGAGAACACCATACCGATCCACACCAGTTCGAAAGCCAGAAAGCGAGCCAGTGAGATATAACCGATGACCAGCGACACCAAAATAGCAAACGCCGTTGCCAATACCGCAAGATGAATAATGCCAGATAATGTCGAACGCGCTTCCGGTTGTTCCCCGGAGTGCACCATCTGCCGACGGATCTGATCGCTTTTCAGCGTTATCGTCCCTGCAGTAAAGGCCAGGAACAGTGCAGATAAGCCGTTCACCATAATGGTTGCCGCGACCGATGTCCCTACCGTCGCCGTAACTTGTTCAATAAAACCGAAGATCAGAATAATGCCAGCGGCAACCACGGGAAACGGCTTCATCGCTTTTGCGACAGGGTTAGCAATCGCGGGCAAGCGCCATGAAGGGCGCTGATTAGAAAGGAATGCGCGCCCCAACCCAGCGATCATCGAACAGAAAATTGCCTGTCGCACCAGCGCATCAAGGAACGACACGACACGCTCTGAAGCCTCACCATGACGTGTAAACGTAAAGTCGATCAGATTCACCGCGATACCGATCGTGGCCACGGTTGAAATAACTGACGCCGTGGCTAAAAAACTCCGCCGCAGACGCCCTTCCGGCAGCCAGTGAATTCCCGCCCAGGCCAGACATTTCTCCAGATACCGACGCCCCGCCGAACTCATGGCCATGGCGATCAAAACCAGGAGTGCAGAACCGTAACGCCAGTCCGGCTCCCAGGCCACCGTAAAGGCATCACTTAATTGATCCTGAAAGGTGTTCAGGCGACGTACATCTTCAGCCTGCGGAGCCACAAGCGGAGCCCAGAAGCGCCCACCCAGAATGCTACCGGAATTCAATGCCAGTTGCGTTTTCAGCGCATTACGGCGCAGAGTAACAATTTGCGCAGACAAATTGGCCGCCCCGATGCGTAAAGCCTGAATCTGCTCGATCTGCGCATCCATTTTTGCTTTTTGCGTATTCAGACTGTTTCGCTTACGCGTCACTTCGCTGGTTTCATTAATACTGGAGCCGGACTCTGGCGCAGGCCCTAAGACATCCAACTGAGCCTGAATTTGAGCCCGCTGCGGTGCCACAGCATTAGCAAGCTCGTTAGCGTTATTGACCAATTCCTGCGTTGTGTCATTCAACGCACCAAATTTGCTGTCGTTATTTGTGCCTGAAACCTGCTGCTTGATGTTATCTAACTGTTTTTGCAGCTTGATCAACTCGGCATCAACATTAATTTTTACGGGCGCATCGGTCTGCGCGGGCTGTGGGTCAGGATCAGAATCCGCACTCGCCGCCGATGCATATCCAACAGGCAGCAACAACATCGCCAGCAGACAAACACGCAAGAATGCGGATGAAAGAATGTTCATAAATCAAAAGGTTCCAAAGTTCGACAAAATAGCGGATCCACAAATGACCGGGCGACAAACCCAGCACGTGAAAGCAGCCCACATTCATCCAAAACCCAACGAATGCGGGCATAGTGTACCAATAGCGCAGGATGCAGAATACGCTCGATCATAACTTGAAAAGAATTACTGAACGCATCTAGCAGATAAAACTGAAATGTTCATTGCTATGTGTAGTTCATGTGGACGAGGCTCGCAATTGTGCAAAAAAGTCACACCAGAGAAAGCAACATTCACCAAAGTTGTACAGGGATTCACCGTATAGCGTAAATCCAGCGCCAACCCGTTGACTCACTGGGACGTGTGGGTATAATCCAGCCCACTGTTGTGACAAGCAACAGCCATTTCTTTTTTGAAATGCGCCCTTAGCTCAGTTGGATAGAGCAACGGCCTTCTAAGCCGTAGGTCACAGGTTCGAGCCCTGTAGGGCGTACCATTTCAAGTAAACAGACGTCAACCGACGTCTTTTTTTATGCCTAAAATTCAGTGAATTAGCTATAAATTCGCTGCTTTCAGTCAACCAGACTCTACCGATATCTACGTACATCAAGTAGGATTTTTTGGTATAAGTGATGGTACAAGCCCGTTCAATGAATTCTTATACCAACAGCCAGCGTATGCCGACACCTCAATATGGAGATCTGCTATGCCACTCACCGACGTAAAAGTCAGAAGAGCCAAACCGAAGACAAGGCTTATAAACTTACCGATGGTGAAGGGATGCATCTGATGGTCCACCCTAACGGCTCAAAATACTGGCGTCTTCAATACCGCTTCGACGGTAAACAGAAAACACTGGCGCTTGGGGTATATCCTGAAATTACCCTGTCTGAAGCCCGACAACGCCGTGATGAAGCCAAACGCCAAATTGCTACCGGGACTGACCCCAGCGAACAGAAGAAGGTGGACAAACAACTGCGCCAAACGCTCGTTGATAACACCTTCAAAGCATCGCTCTCGAATGGCATGAATACAAACGCCCTAACTGGTCGAAGGGGGACGCTGAAGACCTGATCTTGATTGATCGACACCACTCAGCCCGATTGGTGATTTGGGATATTTGGCGATTGATCAGGTCGCACAACCTGGGCGAGTGATCTACTATTTGGTGAAGTTATTTAGTCTCTTTTGGAAGTAATTACTATAGATTACCAAATTTAACAAATAGCTTCTGATAAAGCTTCTTCATATGATGAGCAGATCTTGATCTCTGCATCAAGAAAGGAATCACGCAGAGTTAGGTCTTTACAACTTAGAATGTTTTCATCGAGTTTTTCACTAGAAAAAAGAAGAGATTTATCCTTTTTATAATTCGTTTCTAGATAAATAAACTTTCTGATAGCAGAGTGATTGCAGTAACTTGTGTTAAAAATATCGCAGATTATTCTTGGTGACAAATGAACTCTACCTTGTGTGGAAAATTCAACTTCATCAGAGGAAGAACGATCTTGTATACTATCTTTTAAATAAGGAAAAATATCTAAACTTCCGTAGCGAATACCAGCACTTACAGGTAAAGAAAAGACATAAAAATTATCTTCTGACTTATATATATATGGTTTATCATTTGATATGAAATTATAATTAAGCGAGAGCAACTTAAGCATGAGCGTTGTTTTACCTGCAAACTTATCACCAATAACACATATCGCACCACGGCTATCGCTAACACAGGAAGCATGCAAGGTCATGACGTTATTATTTATAATGAATGTATCAATATGGTCACGTATCTCTCTAAACGCAGCCTTATATAACCCCTTCGATTTAAACAACCCAAACAATTGAAGCCGAGTTGAATCACATGAAGAGCTTGCTAATAAACCACAACGTGCCGAGTTAAAGGATTTACTTAATTCCGTAAAATCCATTAATGGTAACCCAAACTCAGCAGAAACTGTAACGTCTACATTAAACTCACCTTCTACATTAAATAAATGACTATAGAATAACGATTTCAAAAAAAACAAAAATTCATTATCATTGCTTTCGATGCAAATAATTTTGACATCACAATGCAAATCTAGTTTGATAAAAAAGTTGTGTTGCGACATGATTTATTCCACCATTAAATTATTAAATTCATAAAAAATAACCTTTAGATTCTTTAGCAAGATAAATTGGAGTACATTTCTTTTGCGGAGAAAAGTATGCATCCTTGCATTATGGCGTGCCATATCTTCCACTTCACACTCTAAACAGAAAATGAAGAGGTAAAACTCGAAAGCTGATAATAAATCAAGGTCGCAATTTTTCCTATACGACTTAAAATATCCCTTGAACTTAAATATATAATTTTGGATAGGTACTGTTTCTTTTATTATATAGTCAATGAGAGAGATAAAAAAACACCTCATCAATTCATAATCGTTATAAAAAATTCTTATGCAGTCGAAATCAATAAATGTAATTTCATGACGGTTTGTAATAATATTTTGAGCCCACATATCCCCATGGACCAGAGATTGCGGTTTTTGATATATGTCAGGGTGATTTCTTAAATAATCCAAAACATATTGACTCCTGAGAATCCCATTACTTAATGAAGTTAGATTGCGTGATAGGAATTGTTCAATCATATTTTCTAAAATAGTAGGGTTTGTCTTTACATCAACAACGTTCAATAGGTTATGCAAGCGTGAAAGGGATTGACCTAAATTTATTGCCTTCTCTCGAGTGAACGTGAATACGTCACCTGATACTTTTTTGTAGGCATAAATATAGTAATCATTATTATGATATATAAAACCACCACTAATGGAAGGTAAAAGTTGATAAACTAAGGGATTTTTATTATTGATAATCCTTTCAAAGAAACTATTGAATAAATCTGGATTTTTAATTACACATTTTTTTAAACAAACTTGTTGATTAGCTAAAGGGCCAAGGCCAATCATGACTAAAATATTATCATTCAGTGTTTTGAAGCGACGATAATTCGGAAAGCCTACGAATAACTTCTGAACCTCACCTAATGTATTATTTATATGCATTTGCAATCTCACACAAAGAATTAATTACATATTCCTCATCTTTGTCGCTGAAAGAAGGATGCATAGATACGGAAAAAATTCTTTGCCCTAAGTTATCAGCATTTGTGCAGACGGGAAAGTTTAAGTGAGAATTTAGAAAAACTGATGTTTTGTATACAGGCAAGTTGGCAATTGAACATCCTATTCCTTTGGATTTTAGAATGTTAATAATGTGATCACGTACTTCAGAAGGATAATTTTCATTAATTTTCAAAGTGTAAAGATAGTAAGTACATTTAAAATCAATGGTATCGGGATATAGGAAATCAAAAAATCCAATTTTTGATATAGCTTTGTCTCTTGATAATCCCATCGAGATTCTTTTATCAATTTGCTCTTGGACTACATCTAAAAAACTCAATCCGAACAATACTTGTGAAAAAGATATTTTATGATTGAATCCATATGTTTTTTTATTCCCAAAACCACGGGCTGCCTTGATAAAATCCATATGTGCTGAATCTTTGCAAACAACCCCTCCGCCTTCCCCTAACAGCGTCATATGTTTTTTTGATTGAAATGAAAATACGGAAAAATCACTAAATGTAGAAATATTACAAGAATCAATTTTAGCACCTAAACTCCTTGAAAGATCATCTATTATCCATATTTTCCTTTTTGTTATGTGGGAAACATTTTTTGCAATATCTGTTACTGAATTCATATTTACAGGGATCCCGTTCATATGAGTGACTAGAATCACATTTGCGCCATTAAGTAGTTTTTTTTCTAGCTCGGAATAATCGAAGTCAAAAGAAGTTTTTTGCACATCACATAATGTCAAAGAATATCCACGACTTAATACCATAGAGTGCACGCCGAAAAAACCAATGGCTTGAGTCACAACATGTGCAAAACCTGACTCAAGTTTTACAACATACAAGGCTAACTCTAACGCGGTGGTTGCATTTGTTATGAGTGAAAAGTTTGCTTCATTAAAAGTAAAAGAAAATTTCCTCTCAAATTTTTCAATCAATGAATTTGCAGAAAAGCTTTTACTCTTCATAATGCTTGATAGTTGGTTAATATACCTATCAACAAATTCGTCGTCAATGTTACAACCGATATTCGGTTCACCAAAACACATAAATTCATTCATAATAAAAAAACCTTTGATAGCTATCGTTATAGTTAATAAAATCAGCACCAATAAAACCATCAGGTATATAACCAGATGTTTTTTTAAAAAAATTCAAATTCCTGAAGTTATGAATTAGTTTTCTGCTTGTTATTAAACCAGAATGAATTATGAATTTTTGTGGATTACCCGTAATGCTAGATAAAAGAGCATTCGCTTCATAATAGTTATTACGAACTCGCGATGTAACATTATAAACTTTCAACTCATTGATTAGATTATAACCCATGTTTGTGTAATAGCCATCGGTAGCTATAGCAATATTATTGAAGTCCATCGGTAGTAAAACTGGATTGTTAAGCCTTATACATGATGAGGGGCAAAGAGTAATTAATGTACTATCATTACAATTTATGCTTAACAATTCTTTGGGGATGTAACTGCAATGAACAAGAATTTTCATTAAGGACTTGTTATTGAGGATTTTAACCAAGCAATTATCCAAATTTATAGACTGCCAATTACGTTTCATTCTTAAATAAATGCTGTCGTTATAATCAGCATATGGTTTCTGATAAAATAATAACTCCCCCTCCCACTCAAACAGATGAATACTAATAACAATCCGATTTTTCAAGGAGTATTCACAATAAAAAGCCAAGTCATCTTCTGTTATGTTATATAACGAGTGAATTATAATGGCAGGTCTAATTGGTATATTGTACGCTTCAAAAAACCTAATAATCTCATTTAGTTTTAATATAATTAATTTTTTGTCATGATAATGTTTAACACTTATAAATGGTACGACATTAATGGGTAAGTCATTATATACACTAAGGAGATCATTTATATTTTCAGGCCTAATACTAGAGCAAACAATATTAACACCATTGATAGTACAATCATTTGAAGAATTGAAAACATTATCAGTAAAAGATACCCCACCTATGTTAGGTTTTCCTTCCAAAACATCTGAACCGCATTGATTGCTATATCTTGGGAGATGTGAAATATGAGCATGTGTGTTTATAAAACTTGAAATTGCCAAAAAGTTACTTTTTTCAGCAGTTTTATTAAACTCAATAACAAAATTCCCACTCTTATCTATTTGTTTAAAAATCCACCCACCACTTTTCCATTCAAAACCATCAAAAAAAGCTTTTACGGGCAAGGATGGGTAGCCTCTCATCGTGTAATAACTCCAGTAGTTAATAATCTCTGGTGAAGTTCCCATGCAGCTGTACGATTACTGTCCCATGTGTGGAAATTACACAGTTCGGAGTATTTAATAATCTGATGACTAGAATGTTCTAAACTTAAAGAAAGTTCCTGATTTGCAGGTATCTCAATTGCAAAAGAATGCTCAGTGACAGTAAATCTATCTTTAGGCCAGTTTTCATTTCCATCGAAATATATCTTAGGGATAGAGCATTTTGACTCTAATGTAATGATTTTTAAATCACTACAGAGAACTCCAAGCTCCTCTTGGGATTCTCTTAAAGCTGCTTGTTGTATAGACTCATTTTCTTCAACTCCACCTGCAACCCACTGCCACATGTCCATATCGTGACGCTTTAAAATTGCTAATAATAATTCACCTTTAGTAATTTTGAATGGTACTACTAGTACTTGTGCTGGTTGTCTCATTTTAACTTACCTCCAAAAATAGTCTCGGATTCATGAAAAAATTCATGAATTAATTTTGGGTCATTAGTCTTGTATTCATTTTCTAATCTATCAAATAGTCTATTCGACCTGGTTTTGAATGGATCGCATACTGACGGGCATATGCAGGGAAGTTGTTTATCGATATTTGCTCGGTATTGTGACTCCCAAATATCCTCAAGTGAGTTCTCCACGAGATTTCCTAATGCGTATCCATTTGGTCTCGGGTGATAATTACACGGATACAACATACCATCAGAACCTACCGCTGCCATCATTTTAGAAATCAGACAGGAGCTAAAATCCTGTAATTGCTCTTTTTGATTATTCAAATCGTGTACAGTAATTAGTTTAAATGATGTATCTTCAAGATCACATTTGATTCTCTCTATTAACTCAAGACATTCTTTTCTCTCGATTTCATTTAAAACCTTCTCACCATAAATATCTTTTTTTAACCTTAAGTTCGACACTCCTAATTTTTTTAATTTTGAGGCGAGTGTATAGATTTCACGATAATTCTCTGGGTATAATATACAGGAACAATTAATTTCAAGGCTGGTAGCGTTAAGAGTTTTAAATTGATTTAAAAGGTAGATTTTTGAAAAAACTTTATCGAGATCTGAGCTTTGATATTTTCGTCCTGAACACTTGAGTTTATTATAAGTTGAGTTACTTCCTGCATCAACACTTATATTGATATAAGACAATCTAGATAATACATCACAACAATCTGATGAGATTTTTAATCCGTTAGTAAACATACCAGTTCGTTTACCTTTTGATGTTATTTTTCTGATAGCTGAGATAATCGATTTTTTAGCTACCAAAGGTTCCCCTGTAATACCTGAAAAACTAAAATTCTCTACACTAAAGACTTTATCGATTTGTATGCCGTCAATGACAGTTTTAACTGTCTTTTTATACGAAAGTATATTTTCTACAACTGCAAGCAATGCACTTTCATCATGAAGAATATTCGGCAATATAGACTCATTTTTTTTTTGGTACAAAATGAGGCTCCATATCATCGCTGCTCTCGACATGTATATGCTCTCCAATACACCACTGACAAGTTAAGTTACAGTAACTCGATGGGTGTATAAGAATTTCATAAGGTGGTACTATAATTCCGTTTAGGTTACAAAGCACCAGTTCTTTTCTTTTATAGAGATTGTATGCCTCATTAAAATTACCTGGAAGGTCATTTCTAATCAAATCCTTTAAGCTTATCATTTGTTATCCTTTAATTAACTTAATCTTATGCTCAGAGAGTTGTAAATTTAGCTTTTCATTGATTACATTTTTCATGTCTATAATCAAAGACTCATTATTAATGATTTTTTTATAGTCTGAAAGAATCATTTTTTTATACTCATTATGAGCAACACAAATGATAAGAACATCACAGCCAGATATATTTTCAACCGACGTGATATTTATATCGTAATTAGTAATGCATTTCGATTTGTTCAGTAGTTTAATATCATTTAAATGCACTTCATACCCACTATTAACAAGGGATTGGTACATCAATAAAGATTTTGAATTTCTCGTATCTGTACAGTTCTCTTTATACGTAACTCCAAAGATGGCAATCTTAGGGTTCGTAATTTTATTATTTTTTATGAATGAATTGACTTTCTCAATGATAATGTCTTTTTTATCCTCATTAATCTTCCTCGATACGCTTACTAGTGGAACAGGATGCCCGGATTTATTTGCATAATCAATAAAATAATATGGATCAACACTTATGCAATGTCCTCCAACAAGACCGGGAAAGTATTTCCCAAAATTCCATTTTGTTGAAGCTAGACGTATAACTTCATAAGTATCTATGTTATCTTTTTGAAAAACCTCATGCACTTCATTTATTAATGCAATATTAACATCTCTTTGTATGTTTTCTAATATTTTAGCGGCCTCTGCACTTCTAATGCTTGAGGTTTTGTGTATTCCTTTCTTATACACATGCTTATATACCATAAAAATTTTCTGCAATCCGTTTTCATGAGCACATGATACAATTTTATCTGTATTTACTAAGGAGTGAAGATCATCCCCTGGGCACAATCTTTCAGGACTAAATCCAATAAAAAAATCTTTTCCAGATTTCAGTTTCGCGTATTCTTCAAGAAGTGGTTGGCATACTTCTTCAGTTGTTCCCGGCGATACAGTAGACTCATATACAACTATGCTATTTTTTCTTAGATAATGACCAACAGTTGTTGTTGCTTTTATCAGACATGTTATGTCTGGTTTGTTGTTTATATCGACAGGTGTAGGAACGCAAACTATAAAAAAATCAGCCAATTCAAGGTCATACTCATCATTAGTCCATTTTATGTTTTTCTCATTCCTACATCTGTATGAATTTGTCCCAGTTGAGTCTATATTGTTACTCAGCTGTTCAACTCTGGTTCGGTTGCAATCATAGGCTATAACATTGAAGTATTTAGAAAACTCACAAACTACAGGTAAGCCTATATAGCCCAACCCAATAACTGCAACAATATGACTTCCTATTCTATTCTCTCCCATAAATCCTCAACTTGCTCTCTGCGAGCACCCCATAATAAATTCTTTAAAGATGCCAATGTTTGCGCCGTGTTTATCTTTAGAGATAGTGTTTCTTAATACCCTGATAGGTTTGGCTCCACCCATTATTGCGTATACCATATCTGAATCTGAGTCACCATAATAAACATCTATTTTATTGCTTTCTATGTATTTAGCTTTCAGTTCATTCGTGCCACCAAGAAGTATTATATTAATACTAATTAAAGCTTGCGGAGAAACAATAGTTCTCATTAAATTTATAATTTCACCTCTTTGCTTTTCATTCCTATTTGAAATTAAGTAAACCTTCCGTTTAAGTTTAATATCTAAAAGTAATTGCTTCACAATAGTAAAATTTAACATTGGTTTGCCATCTATTACGCTACCATTTTGGGATATTAAAATAGTATCGTCAAAATCATAACCAACTCTTTCATATTGACTATTTTCATGATCTTCGAAATATGACCAATTCTCTGACATCCCATTTTGTATGAAAGGGATTGGCGAACAGGGAAAAGTGTTAGTATAATTTGGTGGAGTAAAAACAAATAACCCCCAAAAAATTAAAATTTCACTAAAGAACAACATTTCTTTGCCCTATAGTAAGGATGTTGTATTTTATAAGTGTCATCATAACATCATTTAAATTTTGAATATTCGCGTTAAAACACTGATTTATTTCTAAGTAAGAGTGTGAGTTCATCAGGTACTTAATTAATTCAATGCATCGTTCGCTCTTCAATATGACGCATTTTGAATCCATTGACATTGAGTTCATTTTTTGAACAACAACTTCAGTAGTATTTATTATTACAACTCTTACATCCACCTCCATGATATAGTATTGACTATCCATGATATCCCTCTATCATTTTTAATTTTTCTAATTGCAAATCAATAATCATTGAATTCATTTTTCTTAAGTGATTACGCATCTCACCATCTGAAGTTTTTAATATACTTATATTTTCCAGAATTGATTTGTACCATAATGTGATAGCGTCATCTGGATAAAATCTTTCAAGCACCAATACCCTGGACTTAACAGAAGGATTTATATAATTTTTACTTGATAAGAATATGTCAACCAATTTTGCTGCGCATTCATTTATGCGCGTATATGCATAATATCGATGCCCTGATAGTAGTGCTCCTACAACATCTTGATATATGCCGAAAAAGTCATTGATTCTATCGAAGGTTAATATTAGTGATAGCGAATCATCATAATTTTTATACTTGAACTCTTTCCCATGTAAACATATCCCATTTGATATTCTATCCAAAGCTTCATGCTCATCATTTCTTAAACCAATCCTGAAAGGATTTTTATTATCTGCAATTATATCTGCTTTTTTTTGTATGTTGTCTATTACAGATTTTAGTTTACTGGTAGATATGGTCCGACAATCGACTCTTACTCCTTTTATCTCAAATTGTGTCAACTGAGCAGGTAAGTGGCTATAGCTATCATCTACAATAGCCAATATATCTATATCTGAGTAAATATTATTTATTCCATAAACTATAGAACCACCTAGATATGCAACATTACACTTTACATTAGCTTTAATTTTTTCAACAACTTCAGCTAATAATACGCTCCTTTTTTTTAAATATTTCTCTAAATTTTCGAGCAAAATACTTTTATTTAAATATCCTTGCATGACATATCCTTGTTTAAAAAAGGAGGAGTTCCCTCCCCCTTGGTTTATTCCATTAAATGTTTGAACATGCCATACAAGCCAGAGTCGCTTCTTTGATCTCTACTTTTTTGCTATTTGATGCCGTTTTATCTTGTGTTTGTTCAGTTTGTACAGGAGCAACCTGAGTTGCTGTTTTGCTTGACGTTGTATCTACACTAGCTGAAGCACTAAAAGCAGCCAATCCCAATCCACCAATTATCCCAGCACCAATCATACCTGATGCAATATTCATGTTTTTCATGTACTCACTCCTTGTTACATATTGTTTGGATATGTGTTTTAACTGCAAACTCACGCAGTTATATAACCATACTCCGATTGTGGAATTACATAAATTTTTAAAAGGTGAACGTTTGTATAAAAATAATTCACAAAATTAAATGCTTATAAATCAGCATTATAAACAACCTTACTTAGGTTGATAATCTCTAAGGCTTTATAAATAGAGCTTATATATTGCAATATGTTACTAAATAATTTCATTTCTTAGTGTGATAATTATTTCAATATTTATGCATTTTAATTCAGTTGATGGGCAATGGATTTATTGTTTATCAGGCTGAGATAACCACATCCAAGCGCATTGGTAATATGTCAAAAGTATCTACCGCAATGGTGTATTATGTATTGCTATTAGGTGGAATGGTGGGTAGAAAAATATATAGATCCCAGTCGTTGAGAGAGCAGAATCCTGAAGTTTATTCAGAGCTAAGAAGAGATGGCTTAGATCTTCTTTTCGAAGATCAAGTCGAGCCATTGGTTGAAGCGATAAAGATGAGCAGAACTTATGGCGCAGGTATGTTTAGCAATCTGATTGATAAAGTTGAATACCGGATGAAATGATATGCTTAAACTCTTAAAAAAATCGGCATATTTTTTATTTAAAAACATCATATTTGTTCTTTTCAGCATATCCTTTCTTTGTATCATCTATATTTTATTAGTTGGATATGCTCCGTGGAATGAAAAAACCATTCATTTCGTCATCGCCATTGCAGTCTGCTTAGGATTAGGGAAGTTATTCACATAGTTTGATGAAAAATGAATGCAGGGTATCCCCTGCACTTGTTTAGTTCATAAACTTCGTTATTTCCCACAATGCATAACCAGACGTTCCTGCCTTGTGATGCGTCCAGGTCTATTTCACTTTGCACGACAGAGGAAAATAGGCTCAGTGCAATCTGCACTGAGCCAGCGGAGTTTATACTGCTGATGCTTGCCAGTCACTGAAGTAATGACCGATCGCGGAAGGTTGGTCGAGAGGAGCAGTGGCCGCTATATAGCCATCTGGCCGAACTAACAGGTATTGATCGGAATAGGGGCTACTTCCCGTTTCAACGTGCAGAACATTGACGATATCAGGCAATGATGCAGGTACAGTTGCCGTGCCAATGATGAACAAACTGTAATTGCGATAATTTAGCTGTGAGTAAATTCTGCCTGTCTGACCAGATTGAGAATCCCTCCACATAAAATCATGCAGCCTTTCGCCAACACTCACCTCGGTTCCATAGCGCACGCCCATACCTGTGATGTAACCCGAGCGTTTTTCGACAATCTTTACATAATCATCGGCATGGGTGCCTGTCTCTGAGGTTTTGGTTGAACGCACGAGTTCCGCTGACGTTTTTACGACTTCCAGCGCGACCGCTTTTCGCTCTGTTTCGTAAGTGTGTAGCAGCGTCTGGGGCGCATGATGATGAGTAACCATCGCCATTTTCCAGATGAGGTTAAATGCATCAGCCAACCCAGTATTTAACCCTTGCCCACCATTTACCGAGTGAATATGGCTAGCATCACCAGCGATAAATAATTTATTTTCAAGGCTATAGTGTTCTGCGACAGACTCTTTAACCGAGAATTGTGAGTACCACTCAATCGATTTGAAATACAGGCGGTGTGGTTGCAGAGCATGGTTAATTTTATCTATCGCCTGCTGTTGCGTGAAATCCTCACTTTCCATCTGGATATAGAAACGATCAATCTTACCTTCACGTGGTATCCAGGCGACATCGGCGGTTTCTGTCTGGAAAACAATAATTTCCGGTACTTTTGGGAAATCAGTTTCTATTTCGCCATCAATCACTGCCCAGGTAATCTGTGGTCGAGTGATCTCAAACGGGATAGCAAAGTGTTGGCGCACAAACGATCGTGCCCCATCTGCGCCAATCAAATACCGGGAGCGAACGACCTCACCGCTGGAAAGCGTGGTGAGGCAGCCGTCTTCCTCCAGCACAATATCTTGCACAGAGGTATTGCGGCGTACGCCATGATTTAGTTCGGTGAGCTTATTATCGAGCGCGTGTTCCACATAAGCCTGACCAATCATTAAAAAATGCTTGTGAAAACAGCCTTGTAAGGAATCCCACCATGTGGACTGGCGTGAGATAAATTTGCCTTTTGACCAGACTGAACTGGTATTGCAGGGTTTGCCCAAGGGATAAAGCTCATCGAATAAATCGATAATTTCAAACAGCTGCAAGCTGCGCGCGTTTAACGCATCAGCGCGGCCTACCGTGAGCGGCCCTTGTGATTTATCGATAATGACGGTACTTAAACCTGACAGCTGAGCAAGATAGGCGCAGGCTAGACCAACAGGCCCCGCACCGATAATCATGAGATCAACATCTTGTGGTTTCATGACGGTTGCACCAAATGTGGGTTATTCAGTGGTTGTTTAGCATGAATATGCACACGGCGTAGATGGCGGCCACTTTGACTCGAATAAGATTCACGACCGTGTAATAACGAGTAGTTATCTGCAATCGCAATATCGCCGCTTTGCCACTGATGAGCATAATAAACCCGTGGATCATATAAGGCGTGTTGCAAGCTGCTAAGTAATTGCTCTTGTTCTTCAGGTTCAATGCCTGAAAAATGATAAGTTGATGGGTTCAAAAACGCTTTATCACCAGCAATCGGCGGCTCACAAAAACGAATGACGGGATAAGTGCGGTAGGGATGTTGTTCTATGATAGGGGCCAGCGCGGTACTGCTGTATAGCTCGACTGCACGCTGATATTGACCTGTTGCACGTTGCCACAATGCTTTGGTTTCGGGTGATGCCAGGCGTAACGCCGCAGTGGTACTCGAAAACGTGGTGCGCCCTCCCTGATCTTCGCCAATGGCTGATACGCATTGAAAAACTTGTAGTTCAGGCACGGTTTTCAGGTACATCCCGTCCCAATGCAGGGGGACGTAGTTGTTAGCAAAAATATGGTCGGTAGCATCGGGTTGTTCAACCAGTTCTAACACCGCGCCAAATGGCCATTGCATGATGTCGCCAATAGCGGAACAGTATTTTGTTAAATTTTCTGCACTCACAAAGCTATCAAAGCCCCGCAGTATGACTAATTGCTGATTTTCTACCAGTGTACGCAGCCAGTTAGGTGATAACTCGCCAATATGTACGCCTGATTGTTTAGGCTCAATACGTACACCAAAATGACAGGTTTCCCCTTGGGAATGGGTTAAAGGATAATAATCAAATCGATCTTCTAAAGTGAATGCGTCCATTTTACTTCTCCGTGTATTATCCATCGCTGAAAGATCTTTTCAGATAATATCGGCAACAAATATTCAACACCACGGATACAATTTTAATAATTAGGAGGGTTTGAATAGAGAATCACTGCCCTCCTCTTTTCACCAATAGATAATAGACCTTGATACCCCCCCAATTAAAAAACCCCAGATAAACCTATCCGGGGTCTTTAACAGTCGCAAAAGCCGTCGCTGTTTCAGGCTTAGCCGCGGTTCTCTTCAATGTAACGAGCCAAATCCGCAGGGGTCTTCAGAACGGTGGCGACTTCGGTCGGTGGGATCACGCAGCCGTAAACGTCCTGCACTTCCAGCACCAGATCGACTGCCAGAATAGAGTCAAGAATATCGGACTCAATCAGCTCATCGTTAAAGCCCACTTTACGGGATAAGATCTTTTCAAACAGCGCGAGTATTTCTTGTTCCATCATTTTTCCTGGGTAATTAGATCGTGCGGGCATGGGTGTCCAGCAGTTTACGGTCAATCTTGCCGTTAGGATTAAGCGGCAACGCATCTTTGATAATAATTTGGGAAGGCACCATGTAGGGCGGAATCACCTTCGAGAGCGACGTTTTAATTGCTTCTGGCGCTAAATTCGTCACGCAGAACGCGGCGATGCGAAGAACGCCACCACCCGATTTCATCAACGGCAAAACAACCGCCTCGCTGATGTCGGATATCGCCAGCAGGCGATTTTCAATCTCGTTGATTTCAATGCGGTAGCCATTCAGTTTGATCTGGCTGTCATTGCGGCCCTGACAGTACAGCAACCCGTCTTCGTAGCCCAAGTCGCCGGTTCTGTAGCCCCGGAACGCTTCGCTCTCCCGATGCAGCAGTTTTTCCGCATTCTCTTTCGCGAGCCCGAGGTAGCCACGCATCACGTTTTTGCCCCAAATAATCAGCTCGCCCTCAGACGTAATTTCCATTCTGGAGTCCGGCATCATCGCGCCAACTGGCAGCAGGTCGTTTTCACTGTGCAGGATTTCATCGGTGATTTCTATGACGGTGGTCGCGATAGTGGCTTCCGTTGGGCCATAGGAGTTGAGAATTTTGGCATGCGGGAAGCGACGGCGTAACTGTTTTACCAGCGCTTTGTTCAGCACTTCGCCAATGAACACGAAGACGTTGAGTTCAGGTAAATATTCACTGTTGAACTGGGGAGACAGCAGCCTCTGGTAGGCGAAAGAGGGCGTTGAAACCCAGACGGAAACGCCGTTGTCTTTCAGGCGGTCGAGCCAGTTTTCTGCCGCGATATCCTCTTTCGCATTCAGAACGATGTGCCCTCCAGTTGCCAGATTCGCCAGCAGCGGGATCAGAGAGAGATCGAAGCTGAACACCGCATGGTTCATCAGCACCGGCACGTCAGGCAGCGCAAAGTCCTCGCGCACCCATTTCATGAAATGCCACAGGCTTTCACGCCCAATCTGCACCCCTTTGGGTTTTCCGGTGCTGCCGGAGGTGAACATGATATAGGCGAGATCTTGCTCGACCAGCGCCTGCCCCGCCTCACCGGTAGCAATGAACTGCCTGGTCACCACATCGTAATAATAAGGGGCGCTCGCCAGATGACAAATCTCGTTAAGCCGCTCCTGTGGATAGATGCAATCCACTGGGATATACGGAATGTTGTGCAGCAAGCAGCTATAGATTGCCACGGCAAACTCCGCCTGCTGATGTCCGTACAACACAACCGGCGAGCCAGCAGGCTGCTGACAATGCTGATAGCGATCCGACCAGTCGGTAACGGCGACAGAGAGTTGTTGCCAGGTCATCGCGTCATCGCTTCCGCTAATCGCCAACTGATCTGGGTTCGCGGGGTCGAGTAATGCCGCCCGGAGGAAATCTTGCAGTTCCTGAAGCTCTGAGTGAAGGTTCATAGAGGAGACATTCCGCTAAAGATGTAGAGGGAGGCCGCGGCGCTTGCCAGCGTCAGAATGCGACCGATGAACACAATAACCGGATGATGTAGACAACTGCTCAGCGCCGGGCTGCGTTTAGCTGACCACTGCAACATGTTGTGAGCAACGGAAATGGCGCCAAACAGCGCACCGCTAATGACATAGTGTCGTTCGAGCCCGTTCCATGCCCCCATACAAAACAGGGTGCAGAAGATGCCAATATTCTGCGCCAATGTTTTGTTCTGTCGGAAAAAGTCGAGCTTCATCAGATTCATATAAATTGGCATAAAGACCACATCCCTCAGCCATTCAGACAGGCTGATGTGGAAGCGTCGCCAGAAGTCCTGCGGGTTTTTCGCCAGAATAGGCATATTGAAGTTCGCTGGGATGTTCAGGCCAAATAAGCGCCCTGCCCCAATAGCCATATTGCTGTAACCGGCAAAATCAAAATAAAGGTAGGCGCTGTAGGCCAGCGACATCACGACACCCACGCTTAATGTAAACGGGCGATGGCTCCACGACTCAATCACCAGGTTATTAATCAGCATAGCGAATAGGAACTTCTGGATAATACCGGTAAAAATTTGCTCCATCGCCACTAAAAACTGCTCACGAGTAATGATGAAGACCGGTTTATTAATGTCATTAACCCATGTCCGCCAGCGATACATCGGGCCAGCCAGAATAATAAAAGGCATAAAGAGGTAGCAGAAGTAATGCAGGACGTTATGACCATCTTTTTTGCTGCGATAAAGCAGCACATCAATGGCGCGGAAGGTCATAAAGGACAGGCCGATCATGCCCCAGTGGTTGTTGAGGTGTAATTTCACCAAAAACAACGGCAGCAGCGTCAGGCTGACCGCTTGCCAGGTTTTTAACCAACCTTTCTCTTTTAAGGTGACGAGAACATAAAAGCTCAGGAACACGGCCACGGGAACAATATAATCCCCCTGGAAAATATATCCCCAGCCGAATACCGCCAATACGGAAAAGGCGGATAAATACGTCAGCCGATAACTGAATACGCGATTAACCAGCGCAAACAATAATGCTGATGAAAATAGAAGGAAAAAAAACATTCCGGAGCTGTACATCATTCATCCTTCAGAATTTTTGATATTCAAAATGCACTTTTAAACTCATGCTTTCATCAACAGAGGTCCACGCGGCAATGGTGACTGCCAGAAAGAGATAAAGGAAAAAAAGGCGAATGGCGGTTTTCATCATTTAAAACTCTCTGCAATAAATTGATCCATCGCGACCCATGCCGATTCAGTGGGATGCAGGCGATCCCAATTCCAGCCGTTCTGATAAGGCTGCGCATACATATCAAAATAACGAACCTGATTTTCTTCCAGCATCGACCTGATCTGGCTGTCGACTGGCTGGAATTTCTGGGAGTTATTAATCGCCCACGGATTAATCGGATCGACAATGACCACAAACTGGGCATTACGCGCTTTCAGCAGTTGGATCGTCGCCCGTAATGCTTCCATCTGCGCCGGAACAATCGGTGCGTTATCCCACTCTTCCGGCGTTTGATCGTCTGCAAACACAGTTTTATCCATCCACAATGTCTCTGCGCTTTGCTGGCGGGACTGGTTCAGCACATGAGCCTGCGCCAACTCGCGATTCCAGTCTGGAGTCATGTTGGAGGTTGGCTGCTGAGGCCACGGTTGTGCAGACTGGGGGACAATATGTAGCATCGCCAGCCAGTCGTTTTTTATCAGCTCGCAGAAATTAGCAAATTGATAACTCACTTCCTGCCAGATA
The DNA here is from genome assembly GCF_009931295.1 of Pectobacterium odoriferum. Classification (NCBI taxonomy): domain Bacteria; kingdom Pseudomonadati; phylum Pseudomonadota; class Gammaproteobacteria; order Enterobacterales; family Pectobacteriaceae; genus Pectobacterium; species Pectobacterium odoriferum. The sequence continues at coordinate 3,414,475 of NZ_CP034938.1, forward strand.
ATTTGCGGATCCCAGCCATAGACCTTCATTTGGCCGAAGGTTAAATGGCTTATCTCTTCTTTATCGATATGTTGTAGATAATTGACTAAAAAGGGACGCGCCCGCTCATTCTTCATCAGCGGATTAAAAACAGGTGCAGGGAAATTGTTGGCAAAAATGGCCGGGGGAATACCGGCTGAATAAAAACTATCGGGCGCGAGCAGCAAAACAACCTTACTGTTCGCGTTAAGATCGTTTTTAAAGCGCGAGAGCAGTAAAAAATGCGTGACGCTATCGACATAGCTATCGCCATACGCCACGACCGGACGATGTAGCTGGTTATTAAAGTAATTATATACAGCGTAATGTTCGTCTTCAGAGGTCGAGACCTCTGAAGCCCCGAGAAAGAAAATGGCATTCCCCTGTAACGCATGGGAAATGGTGGCCATTTTTTCCTTTTGTTCCTTTGTCGTCCCTTCCATTGTGTTAATCAGTGGCTGGAATGTCAGCGCCGGATCAATGCTTTTCACCAGCGGGGGAACGCTAAGAAACAGGATGGCAAGGGTAGCCATCAGGATATGTAAGCAGAGAGTATTTTTGATTTTCATTATAAAGTAAGGCTACATAATATTTATTGTTTGAAATTTGTGAATTTTTATCTTCACAGTAAATCGATCCCTGTATTTTTGGATTATATACTAGGCTTATCCTAGATGATGAGCGTTGCTGTGTAACGGTATGTACAGTGTTTATGTCCGTCACAGAATAAGGCTGACGCGCCCCACGAGATCGAGACAGGAGAAGAGTTCTCTGCCATTCATTCGCCCTTACGCGGTCTGAATATGAGGGGGAAAGATCCATAGTTTGAGCCTCTGGGCACCGCCGATTCCCAGTTTTAAAGTGAGTGTTGGGATAATGGAGGGTCAGGAGCGCTTGCCACTATAAATAACAATCAGAGCGCAACCTCCCCTCTTGTACGGCGGATTCGATTTAGAGCAATGTAACATGGCAGGATGCCAAAACTACACGCTAGTGGGCCGCGAGTAGTGCTATTTGCATATTCCTTTTCTATCGTGCGTGGTTATCGCTATTTCCATCACGCCCCCATCCGCTCCAACTCACCATAGAATGAATACGTACGCCCATTCTCACCCCACGTTGCTTTTTTTATGACACAAATATCTTCTTCTATATAAATATCTAACTGTCTAACTTCCAATGAGAAATCATTATATTTATAATTAGAACAGAAATTACGATAGGCTATCTTCCCTCCTTTATCAGAATAACGCCCGACATCTTCTCGCCAAAATAAAGTTATTTCTGCATTAAATGGGCCGCTACTCATTTTCCCTTTCAGGCTGGCAATAATTTTTTTCTTCTCAACAAAAACCCACCGCACAGCATCAAGCGTCCAGGTATCGTCGCTCATGCTAAACTCACCGGAAAAAATATCTAAAGGCGCTTCATTATTATCAGAGCACATTTCATTTCCTTGAATATTCAAGATGTGGTAGCAGAGCCGATTATCTCAACCGCTTTTTAATCGCCTGACTCATATAAGGCGGTAGTGAATTTATCATCGTCACAATGGCATCAATGGTGCTATTTTCTTCATCAGCCACGCTGCTGTTTCTCATCACTGAGACTCTCAGCAACTTATTCGGCAATTTACCAAATGAAGACAACAGCTCAGCAACCTTCCCCATCAGAAGCTCTTTTTCTTTTCCTTCTGCGGCAACGGAGAAGCGCGATAGATTACTTTCGGACGTTCGCCCATCAAGGCTGTCCAGATGTTGAATGTATTTGTCTCTATCCATCCCTGCATAGCCGACATATTTGCTCGGTGCAAGAAGCCAGCCATCCTGTGATTTATAGGCGTACCAGGCCCGAAAATAAGGCAGGTAATCATAGAGTTTATGGTCGGTTGACGACACAAGTTCATCGTTGAATTTTTCAATATTTTCAATGCACTGGGATTCGTTCGTGATAGGTTCCATGATCATCACTCCATTCTAGTCTATACGCTGTCGTTATTCATAAGATAACATTACAACATGAAGTACATCATGTTCAAGAATATAATCACCATATTTTTTGACCGGAGGGGAAATGCCATTAAAATCACTGCCGCGTAGCTGCTAACGCGGGTAGCGCAGCGCTTCCACAAACAGTGAAAAGGCGGTGGTATGCTGTTTGCGGCTGGGATAATACAGGTAGTAGCCTGGGAATGGCGGGCACCATTCCGTCAGCACCCGAATCAGGCGCCCGCAGGCAATGTCATCTCGCACCGAATCTTCCGGCACATAGGCCAGACCAAGCCCGATGAGTGCCGCGTCGATCCGCTGACGCAGGCTATTCATGGTCAGTTGTCCCTCAACACGTACCTTGATTTCCCGACCGTTTTTTTCAAATTCCCACGCGTAGATACCGCCCATCGTCGGCAGACGCATGTTAATACAGCGGTGATGCTGTAAATCCTGTGGCGTCGCGGGGGCCGGATTGCGTGCGAAATAGTTCGGGGAACCGACCACCGCCATGCTCATTTCCGGTGCGACACGCACGGCGATCATGTCTTTCTCCACCTGTTCACCCAGGCGAATACCCGCATCAAAGCGGCCGAGAACGATATCGGCTAAAGCGTTATCCATCGTAATTTCGACGTTAATATCGGGGTAATTCGCCAAAAATGGCTTTAACACCGGCCATAATACCGAATCAACCGCATGCTCCCCTGCCGTAATACGAATATTCCCCGCAGGCCGCTCGCGCATGTCGCCCAGCGCCACCAGCTCACTTTCAATATCCGCGAAGTGCGGGCCGAGGCTATGTGCCAGCTTCTCTCCCGCCTCCGTCGGGGCGACGCTCCGCGTGGTTCGGGTCAGCAACCGCACGCCAAGCCGTTCTTCAAGGCCGCGAATTGAATGGCTTAGTGCCGACTGAGAAAGCCCGAGCTTCGCCGCCGCTTTGGTAAAACTGCGTTCTCTTGCCACCACAAGGAATGAAATGAGGTCATTAAAATTTTCTTTTAACATCAGAGTATCCAAAGAGTGGTGTCATGAATGATGCCCATGTGAAACGATCAATCGCTAATTAAGCTACGCTGAAAATCAACAGCGGGACATAACGCCCGCATTACGCGGCGCAATTAATGAATATAATTCATAGCCGCTTGCTGGTTTTGCCCTCTGGTGCTCTCTCATAAATCGCAGTAATGTTTTTCAACATCGCTTGCGACAGCCCGCAGGGTGACGGACAAGGATGTCCGTCATAAAAAGTGAAATGGCTTGCTGCCTCTGCCGTGATGTTATCCATGTTAGCCTCAGCTGCGATTGCCGAAAGGGAGGAAAAATTGAAAATTACCCGCAGTGGTTCACACCCGTCCCAGCCTGGCCCGGAAAGCTATTTTTCCGGCAATGTTCGTATTGATGCGCCCTTTCAGGGCACCGCCCCCGCTCAGGTTGGCGGCGCGACGGTCACCTTTGAACCCGGCGCACGCACCGCATGGCATACCCATCCGCTCGGCCAGACGCTGATCGTCACGCAGGGTCGGGGCTGGCTTCAGGAATGGGGGGGCGACATTCAGGAGATCAATCAGGGTGATATCGTCTGGATACCCGAAGGCGTAAAACACTGGCACGGCGCGACGGCACAAACCGCGATGACGCACATTGCCATTGCCGAGTCACTTAACGGCAGCCCAGTCGACTGGCTGGAAAAAGTGAGCGACGAGCAGTACGAAAACGGGAAGTAGCACCATAAGGAAAAAATCGGCAAAGGGTAGAAACAGCAAAGCCACTCAGTGTGAAACTGAATGGCTTTTTCCTTTGCTCAACGATGCGGTTAGCGCATGTGGAGATTGACGCCAGAGACCTCTTTTCTGAGTTCAATAATCTCTTCAGCCAGCTCACGGCACAGCATCGCATTCATCAGGTGATCCTGTGCGTGTACAACAATAAGTTCGATATTGGCTTTTTCCTTACTCTGGTTGCCAATAAATCCGGTCTGGATCAATTGCGCCCGGTTCAGCGCCACCGCCGCCATTTTTAATAGTTCATCGACGTGATCCCACTCCCCTCGACGAGCGGATCTCAGTGCTTCCATTGCGCAGGAACGTGTTTCGCCAGATTTAACGATAAGCTCAATCATCCGCGTTTCTACATCCATTTTTCCATCCCCCGAATATCAGTTGCTGTGTCACCTTTTTGTCGGTCAATTAACCCCAAATTGCAGACAAGCGCACGTGACACCGAAGCAAATACGGTGCATTTGTTGTATCGCTACTCACAGCCTGCACAGTAAATATAGATGATGAATCAGTATTTGTTTCTGTAAATCATGACGTTATGTCTCATTTCCGATGAAATAAATTTCACAGAAGCGTCAGCCTGCTTTTTAGGCGATAGATTTATACACATTCACACTGCGACACGCGTTGAAATAAAGTGATGCCCGAAATATCACATTCACCGGAACCTTAATTTAACCTTAAGAAAGCGAAATAATAATAACTATCATTATTATTACCGATATGTAGAATTCTTTTCCGACTGCCACTACACCCCGTCCTGTGTCGCCAAATAGCATGGCTATCGTGAGCGGCGTGGGGAACGCATGTAGGCCAGCAATACGCAAACACGACAGGTATTGATAAGGGTACATAATATGAAGCTTGGTTTTGGATTACTGAGTTCTGCCGTTTTATTCGCTTCCGGTTTGGCTCTCAGCGCATCGGCAACTGCAGCAGAAAACGATGAAGGGATTGTGATTTACAATGCCCAACATGAAAACCTCGTGAAATCCTGGGTTGATGGTTTTACCAAAGAAACCGGCATCAAGGTGACACTGCGCAATGGCAGCGACACCGAATTGGGCAACCAACTGGTGCAGGAAGGGAAATCGTCCCCTGCCGATGTATTCCTGACTGAAAACTCACCGTCGATGGTGCTGGTCGATAATGCCGATCTCTTTGCTCCACTGGATAAAGACACCCTCGCTCAGGTGCCGTCTGACTATCGTCCGTCCCACGGCCGCTGGATCGGAATTGCCGCACGCTCCACCGTCTTTGTCTACAATCCGACCAAATTTACCGACGCTCAACTGCCGAAATCCTTAGCCGATCTGGCGAAGCCAGAATGGAAAGGCCGCTGGGCGGCGTCCCCATCCGGTGCAGATTTTCAGGCCATCGTCAGCGCCTATCTGGAGCTGAAGGGCGAGAAAGCCACGCAAGAATGGCTGAAAGGCATGAAAGAGAACTTCACCGCCTACAAAGGCAACAGCACGGTGATGAAGGCTGTGAACGCGGGCCAAATTGATAGCGGCGTGATCTATCACTATTACCGTTTTGTCGATCAGGCTAAAACCGGCGAAAACAGTAACAACACGAAGCTGTACTACTTCAAGCATAAAGATCCGGGCGCGTTCGTCAGCATTTCAGGCGGCGGCGTACTGGCATCCAGCAAGCATGCAAAAGAAGCACAGGCCTTTATTAAGTGGATTACGGGCAAATCCGGTCAAGAGGTATTGCGTACCAACAATGCGTTTGAATATGCCGTTGGCGTTAACGCAGCCTCAAATGACAAACTGGTTCCGCTGAAAGATCTGGATGCACCAAAAGTCGATGCCGCCAAGCTCAACAGCAAAAAAGTCGTGGATCTGATGACGCAAGCTGGCTTGCTGTAACGCATCGTTCTTAACGCGTGGATTGTAATACAGAGGCTGTAACGACAGCCCCTTTCGTCAGGGCGTTCGCGTCCTGACGAATCTTCACCCGAATGCCCGCTCAGCGCGGCTTCACCGTCTTAAAATACCGTCTTGACGAGGCAGCTACAGGCCGTATGACAAACGTTAGCTATAGCGAAACCACCACGTTCACCGCCCCCTCTCCGCCATTACGCAAGCCCGCCGCGCTACTTACGATCGTCGCCCTGACGCTATCCCTGTTGGGATTTGTTCCGCTGGGCTTTGTGATTGGCGTTAGCATTGATACCGGCTGGGAAACGGCCCGCGCCCTGCTCTTCCGCCCACGCGTCGGTGAACTCCTGACAAATACGGTGCTGCTGGTGGTTCTGACGCTGCCGATTTGTACGGTGCTGGGCGTGCTGCTGGCCTGGCTGACAGAGCGCACGACTCTGCCTGCCCGACGCCTGTGGTCACTGCTGCTCACCGCGCCGCTGGCGATCCCCGCATTTGTCCAGAGCTATGCCTGGATCAGCGCGGCGCCCGGTCTACATGGCCTGCCGGCTGGCGTGTTTTTATCCGTCGTCGCCTATTTACCGTTTCTGTATTTACCTTGCGCCGCAACGCTGCGACGCCTTAACCCGGCGCTGGAAGATGTCGCGGCTACGCTGGGCGTCCCTCCTATTACCGTGTTTTTCCGCGTGGTGCTGCCGCAGCTAAAGCTGGCTATTGGCGGCGGGCTGCTGCTGATTGCGCTGCATCTGCTGGCGGAGTATGGCCTGTTTGCCATGATCCGTTTCGATACCTTTACTACCGCGATTTTCGATCAGTTTCAGTCAACGTTTAATGGCCCCGCGGCCAACATGCTGGCTGGCGTGCTGGCATTGCTGTGTCTGTTTCTGCTGTGTGCGGATGCCCGCGTGCGCGGTGTTACGCGCTATGCCCATGTCGGCTCTGGCGCGCCGCAGGTTGTCACGCCAGTACGCCTGTCGCCGCTTCCGTGGTTACTGGCTCTGCTGTTACTGACAGCGCTGGTCGTGCTGACACTCGGCGTGCCTTTTATTACGCTGTTTCGCTGGCTGTGGTTTGGCGGCTGGGAGGTGTGGCAACGCCGCGAACTGCTTGATGCCTTTCGCCAAACCATGACGCTGGCGCTGAGCGGGGCCGCCCTGACAACGCTCGCCGCGATCCCGATGGCCTGGCTGACAATCCGCCACCCCAGCCGCCTGTTTCGGTTTCTGGAAGGGTGTAATTACATCACCAGCTCTCTGCCGGGTATCGTCGTTGCGCTGGCGTTGGTGACTACCACCATTCACCTCATCAGGCCGCTCTATCAGACCGAATTTACCGTGTTGCTGGCTTATCTGCTGATGTTTATGCCACGGGCGCTGGTTAATCTACGCGCGGGTATCGCACAGGCACCGGTAGAACTGGAGCAGGTTGCAGCCAGTCTGGGGCGTTCGCCGTTGCAGACGTTAATGACCGTGACCATTCGGCTCGCGGCACCCGGCGTTGCAACCGGGGCAACGCTCGTCTTTCTGGCGATCATTAACGAGCTGACCGCCACGCTGCTGCTGGCTCCCAACGGCACCCGCACGCTGGCGACCGGCTTTTGGGCACTCACCAGTGAGATCGATTATCCTGCGGCGGCACCCTACGCACTTATTCTGGTCCTACTGTCGCTGCCGTGGACCTGGTTTCTCTACACGCAATCACAAAAAATGGCGGGGCGGTAATCATGTTGGAACTTCATCGCGTCAGTAAAAGCTTTAACGGGCACACCGTGCTGTCTGACATTCATCTGACGCTAGAAAACAGCCGCCGCACCGCGGTTGTCGGTCCGTCCGGCTCGGGGAAAACCACACTGCTGCGCCTGATTGCCGGATTTGAAAAACCGGATACCGGCATCATCACGCTAAATGGGCAGACGCTCTGCGATAACGGGCTGTCCGTTCCTGCCCATCAGCGCAGAATCGGCTACGTACCGCAGGACGGCGCGCTGTTCCCGCATCTCTGCATCGCGGACAACATCGCCTTTGGGCTAAAAGGCACGAAGGCGGAAAAGCAAAAGCGCGTAGATGAGCTGATGGCGCTGGTTTCCCTTCCGGCGCATTTGCGGAAGCACTCACCGCATGAAATTTCAGGCGGTCAACAGCAGCGTGTCGCACTGGCTCGCGCGCTAGCGCAGCGCCCTGCATTGATGCTGCTGGATGAACCGTTTTCCGCGCTGGATACCGGCCTGCGTGCCGCCACCCGTAAAGCGGTGATGGACGTCTTGCAGCAGGCTAACGTGGCATCGATTCTGGTAACTCACGATCAGGGAGAGGCGCTGTCCTTTGCCGATCGGGTTGTTGTCATGCGTGATGGCCAGCTGTCGCAATCCGGCTCGCCGTGGGCGCTTTACCACCAGCCTAACAGTGAGGACATCGCGACCTTCCTCGGCGAAACGCTGATTCTCGATGCGCAGATTGACGGCGGTCGGGCTGACTGCCTGCTTGGGCGTATCGCGGTGGATCATCCAGCAGTAAACGGGAAGGCAAGAATCATGCTCAGACCGGAGCAGATTGTGATTCAGGATGCAGGGGTTGATAACGTTGAGGTTGATAGCGTTGAAGTCAATAGCGCCGCGACGATTCGCGCGACCATCCGTAAAGTTGATTTTTCCGGCTTTGTTTCCACGCTGACTCTGCACGTCCACCGCGCAGATGCCAGTATCATTGAACTGAAAACCGTCAGCCACGCCGCTTTTGCCGTCGGCCAGCAGGTCAGCCTGAGCGTGAACGGTGCGGCACACGTTTTCAGTCAATAATCACCTTCGCAGGCGGCTTAACGCACCGCCTGTGCGTTACGACTCACCAGCCAGACACCCAGCAGAATAATCAGGACGCCGAGGGTTTTACGCAGGCTCATCGGTTCATTCAGCCACGGTAGGAAAACCGCCGCCAGATAAACCACTGCGTAGCTTAAGCTAATCAGCGGATAGGCGCGGCTTAACGGCAAATAGCGTAGCACCATGAACCAGCACACCATCGACAGCCCGTAGCAAATCCCCCCGACCAGCACCGCAACCGCAGGCCAGCCCGCTACCAACGAGCTGAGCGACGGCCAGTGCGCGAAGGAAATGCTCGGCAGCGCCAGCATACCGCTTTTCATTAACACCTGCGCGGTGCTGGCTAGCACAATGCTGATAATCGCCCAGATATAGCCTCTTTTCGCCATCATCCCCCCTGCATCAGATAGATACCGGTGACAATCAGCGCAATGCCCCACCAGTGGTGCCTATCCACACGCTCACCAAACCCGTAGTGCGCCAGCAGCGTGACCAGAACAAAATTGATACTCAGCAGCGGATACGCCACACCGAGCGGGAGATGCTGCAACACCACAAGCCACAACAGCAGCCCGATGCCGAGCAGCAAGGCCGCCACCATCAGCCATCCCAGCGTCACGCGCTGGCGTCGATGCGTCGGTAAACGCCGCCAGCACTCCACCGCCTGTTTCTGGCACAGTTGCCCTAAACTGGTCAGCAGGCAGACAATGGCAACCAATAGATAACTCATGGCGCTACCTGCCTATAAAACAGCAGCACGTAACGGTGCGATTTTCTCAACTGATTAGGTGCAGGCAGATTGCGATACTCATCATCGCTGTCACGGTCGATCTTCAGCACCAGCGCGACATTTCCGCTACGCCGTTTCTCGGCAAGCCAGGCTGGAAAAGCCCCTTCATCGACAAAGCGATCAGCAGAATCGGCATAGTTCAGCCCATAGTTCAGCTCGCCCCGCACCTTAAATAACGTGATATCGCTACGCTTCAACTCCCACGCTAGTCCGGCGGCCAGCCCCACCTCGTCGCTAAGCACATAGCGGCTGTCTTGCAGCAACGGCTGATGGCTACGAATAAAGGTTTGGGGGTTCTTTGAATCCACCACGCTCGCCGGAATACTCCCGCCAACAAGCAGCGCCAGAAATAACGGACAGCCCGCGACCAGATAGCCCCACGCCCGCTGCGTTTTCAGGCTGACAGCGGCAAAGATCACCCAGCCGATAAAACAGACAATCCCCGAGACGATGGTCAGCCCTTCTCCCGACTGATAGAAATGCGGCACGATGATGCCGAGGCCAAGTGCCGCAACAGCGAGCGCCAGCACGCTGCCGAAGGCAATATTGAGCCAGCTATTGATGCGCAATACTCGTTCGCGAATTGTGGGTGCCAGCCCGGAAAGCCACGCCGCCATCAACAGCGCCAGCGGTGCAAAGCACGGCAGAATGTAGGTCAGCAGCTTACCTTTAGCGATGCTGAAAAACAGCAGCGGCATCACCATCCAGCACAGCAGGAGGAACCGCTCCGGGTACGCCTTCCGTTCCGTCCAGCCGCTACGCAACGCGCCCGGCAGCAGCGCCAGCCAAGGGAACGTCCCGAGAATTAAAACGGGCAGGTAATACCAGAACGGCGCTTTATGCTGCGCATCGTCTTCGGCAAAACGCTGGATATGTTCAATCCAAAAGAAGTAATGCCAGTAATCGGCTTCTCGCGTATGCACCGCCAGCGCCCACGGCGCACTCAGCAATACCGCGACGACAATCGCCAGCGGCCCGAACAGCAGCAATTCCTTAATCCGCTTTTGCGCCAGCGCCACCGGCAGCACACTGATGACCGGCAAGGCCAGCGCCACCGGCAGCACACTGATGACCGGCAAGGCCAGCGCCAGAAAGCCTTTGGTCATAAATCCCATGCCGCAGGCCAGTCCCATCAGCCCCCAAGCCGCGAGCCGCTCACGCGTCAGCGTAGCACGCTGAATCAGCACGTGGCTGAACAGCGCCGCCGTCATCCAGAGCGTCACCATCGGATCGAGCACGCTGTACGTGCCGATACCATACACGAGCAGCGATGTCAGATAGATCGTCGCCGCCAACAGCGCGGTACGCTGGTTTTTCCACAGCAGCATCGCTAGCCAGAACACCAGCAGCGCACTCAACCCGGTAGAAAATACCGAGGCAAAACGCACGGAAAAATTGGTATGACCTAATAACCACTGACTGATGTTATTCAGCCAGTAGCCCGCAACGGGTTTCTCAAAGTAGCGAATACCCAGCAAATGCGGCACGATCCAATCGCCACGCTGAAGCATCTCGCGGCTGATTTCGGCATAGCGCGTTTCGTCCGGCGACCACAGCCAGCGACCGTTAAGCGGCAACAGGTAGAGCAAAGCAAATAGCACCAATATCATGGTGCTTTTCAGCCTTATCATGCCTTTTTCCATGCTATCTCCTGCTTGATTTATTCTTCCGTTTGCACACCAAGCCACCCTTCCCGCCCAGGAAACGGCGCGCGTTCAATCCGCCCGACGGGCAACGTGGCTCGGTCATCAGGCAGCAATGAGGAAAGCGGACAAAATTCGATGTGCTGCTGACGGGCGCGAAGCAGTAACTGACGGAACAACACCAGCTTCGCACCACCTTCAACCTCCGCATGGATGGTGTAGACCGGCACGCCGCGATCCTGCTGGATCGCCTCAAGAATAAAGTCGTTAAATTCGTCGTCACTCACGCGTTCGCCGATGACTTCATCGTAGGTCGGCAATGTGACTGGGATCTGCACGGTACCCAAATCACCATTTTTCAGGCGTGGTCGGAAAGGTCGAGTGCCGCGGCAGTCGCTGTTATAGTCCAGATTCCAGCGCTGCTTCATCTCTACAACACGCGGATCGGCTCGCCAGCCCGCCACAGCGGAACAGCGCACCGGCGATGGCAGAATCGATGTCAGCGCGTCCATTCCTTCACGGAACTGCGCAGCTAGTTGCGCATCCGACCAGCGGGCGACATTCGCCTGCCAGCCATGATGATCCCAGGCATGTAGCCCGACTTCATGGCCTGCGTCGTGCGTCTGGCGGATTAACGAGCCAAACCGTGCGCCGATATGACGCCCCGGCCACGCCGTACCGGCCAGCAAGATATCCCAGCCGTAGAGCGAGGCCGCGTTGGAACGCAGCATCTTCCATAAAAAGCGTGGACGCAGCAGACGCCACAGGTGACGCCCCATGTTGTCCGGCCCGACGCTAAAAAAGACACTCGCCTGAATATCGAACTCTGCCAGCACATCCAGCAGCGCAGGCACGCCGTCCCGCGTACCGCGCCAGGTATCGACATCTATCCGCAGGCCAACACGCGTCATCTCTGTGCATCCGTGGCGTTGTCTGATTGCAGGGGGTCAACGGTACGCAGGAAGTAGTCCAGCGTTTCCGCGACGGTTTGCTCCATCTTCACCGTTGGTTCCCATGCCAGCAGGCGTTTAGCGTTACGAATGCTTGGCGTGCGGTGCGCCACGTCCTGATAGCCCTTGCCGTAATAGCTGCTGCTTTCCACATCAATAAATCCGGCGAACGGCGGGAAGCGATCGCGCAGCGGGTGCGCATTAAAGCTGGTCAGCAGCATTTCGCCCAGTTCGCGGATACTGGCTTCATTATGCGGATTGCCGATGTTGATGATCTGGCCGTCACACTGGCCGTTATGGTTTTCAATAATACGGAACAGCGCTTCAATACCATCGTGAATGTCGGTAAAGCAGCGTTTCTGCGCCCCGCCATCCACCAGCTTGATTGGCGATCCTTCCACCAAATTAAGGATCAATTGAGTAATGGCACGGGAGCTACCGATACGTGCCGCATCCAGCGTATCCAGACGCGGCCCCATCCAGTTAAACGGACGGAACAGCGTGAAACGCAGGCCGTTTTTCGCGCCGTAGGCCCAGATCACCCGATCCAGCAACTGCTTGGATACGGAGTAAATCCAGCGCTGCTTGTTGATCGGCCCGACAATCAGGCGCGAGGTGTCTTCATCAAACTCTTTGTCATCACACATGCCGTACACTTCTGAGGTGGACGGGAAAACGATGCGTTTGTTGTAGCGCACGCAGTCGCGCACGATTTTCAGGTTCTCTTCAAAATCCAGCTCAAACACGCGCAGCGGGTTACGGGTGTATTCAATCGGCGTGGCAATCGCCACCAGCGGCAGAATGACATCGCATTTCTTGATGTGGTATTCGATCCATTCGTTATGGATGCTGATATCGCCTTCCACAAAATGGAAACGCGGATCGCCAAGAAAACGGGCGATGGCATCCGAGCTGATATCCAGCCCGTAGATCTCATAGCGATCGTCACGCAGCAGGCGTTCTGTCAGATGGTTACCGATAAAACCGTTCACGCCGAGGATCAGGACGCGCGTGCGGCGTCGCTGCACACGGCTGGCGAGGTTACCCAGTCGCGCCTGCGGCACCATGCCCATTTCCGCCGCCAGTCGGCTGCCAGACATATACAGCCCGGTCTCACTCTGTCCGCTGACGATCTCAAGTGCGTCTTTACCACAGGACACCACCAGCGGCGACGTCGAGATAATCGCGCCCGGCTCACCACCGATCTTGTCCTTTACAACACGAGCGCGCCAAATCGTCACGTTGCGCTCACCAATAAACGTAAACGCGCCCGGATACGGCTCCGTCACCGCGCGGATCAGGTTGTTAATCTCACGGGCGCTTTTGTGCCAGTCGATCAGCCCATCTGCCGCCGTGCGACGTCCGAAATAGCTGGCCCGGCTTTCATCCTGCGGCGTCAGCGTAATCTCACGCGAGCGGATCAGCGGTAATTGCTGCGCCAGCAAAGTGGCAGCGGCGGTACGGCATTTTCCATGCAGCGTCAGCGCGGTGTCTTCCTCGTCAATCGCCACCACGGACTGGGCAACGATATCGCCCGCATCAGCGCGAGAAACCATCTTGTGCAGCGTCACGCCCGTCTGCGTTTCACCGTTCACCAACACCCAGTTCACTGGCGCACGTCCCCGGTAGTGCGGCAGCAGTGAACCATGCAGATTGAATGCGCCAAACGCTGGCAACTGGAGAATGTCATCGCTTAATAACGTGCGATAATAGAAGGAAAAAATAACATCCGGTGCCAGTTCCCGAATGCGGTTCACCCAGAGCGGATGGTTAATGTCTTCCGGTGCAAACACCGGCACGTCCATCTCGGCGGCCGCTTTCGCCACCGACGCATAGAAGTGGTTCTCGCCCGGCGCATCGCTGTGTGTGAACACGGCTTGAATCTCATAGCCCGCGAGCTTTAACGCCTCAAGACCGACGCAGCCGATATCATGGTAGGCAAATACGATCGCTTTCATTCTTCTTCATCCCGTAAGCTGGTGGTCAGTGGCGTTGCCGCACTCACTGTTTTTTGCACAAAATAGCGTGGTCGGGCACGGACATCGGTATAGATACGGCCGATGTATTCCCCCAATAGCCCCATCCCGACGAACTGTGCGCCGATAAACATGAACAGCACGGCAAACAGCGTGAACACGCCCTCTGCCGCCCATTCCGCACCGAAGAACAGACGCAGGCCGATCAACAGCAGCGCCAGCAGGAATCCCGACAGCGCAACGACGCTGCCAATCAGGCTGAGTATGCGCAGCGGTGTCGTCGTCAGGCAGGTCAGCAGGTCGTACATCAGGTTAATCAGCTTCAGAAAGCTGTATTTGGACGTACCGAATTCGCGCTCGGCGTGCAGCACATCGATCTCGATGGTTTTCCGGGCGAAGGTATTGGCAAGGATAGGAATAAAGGTGCTGCGTTCGTGGCAGCGCAGCATCGCGCTGACAATGTGACGACGATACGCGCGCAGCATACAGCCGTAATCCACCATCGATTTCCCGGTTGAACGCCGGATCATCATGTTGATGGTTTTCGAGGCCAGTTTGCGAAACAGTGAATCCTTCCGGTTTGCCCGCACGGTGCCGACCACGTCATACCCTTGCGCGGCGTACTCCACCAGTCGCGGAATTTCTTCCGGCGGATTCTGTAAATCGGCATCCAGCGTGATCACCACGTCGCCTACCGCCTGCTGGAATCCCGCCATGATGGCCGAATGCTGGCCATAGTTGCGATTCAACAGCACGGCAATAATGTGCTTTTCTGGGTCACTCGCCGCTTCGGTCAGTAGATCCGCCGAACGATCGCTGCTGCCGTCATCAACCAGAATGATCTCCCAGGGTTTACCGACCTGCCGACAGGCTGCCAGCGTGCGTTCGATCAGTGCCGGCAGGCTCTCTTCTTCGTTATAAACGGGAATCACAATAGAAACATTTTTGATGTCATCAATCACGAACAGACTCCAAAATCGAGGTTAACGCCGCGACGACGCGATCGACATCGCTGTCCTGCATATCGGGGAACAACGGCAATGTCATCAGCGATGCCGAATTCCATTCCGTTGCCGGCAGGTGCAAATGGGGATAGCGCTCACGGTAGTATTTCTGCGTATGCACCGCTCTGAAATGCAGCCCGGTGCCAATGCCAAGCGCCTGTAATGCCGCCATCAAATCATCACGCGATATGCCGCATTGCGTTTCATCTACGCGTACCATAAACAGATGCCAGGCGTGCAGATGGGGATAGTCAGGCACGGCCAGCGGCTGGAGCGGCAGCGAACGCAGTTGGGTGAGATAGCGCGCCGCAAGCTGCTGACGGCGGGCGTTGATTGCCGGGAGTTTGTCCAGTTGAACCAGCGCAATCGCTGCATTGATATCCGCCAGATTGTATTTAAACCCCGGCGTCACCACTTCGGCCTGCGGTTTGCGCCCTTGTAACTGCCTGTCGAACGCATCCACGCCTAGCCCATGAAACTTCAGGCTGCGTAGTCGTTCGGCGAGAGCCTCGTCGTCCGTCACCACCATGCCGCCTTCCGCACAGGTGATATTTTTAATCGCGTGAAACGAGAAAATGGCGGTTCCGCTCGCGCCGATCCACGCATCGCGATATTGCGTACCCACGGCGTGCGCCGCATCCTCAACCAGCGGGATGCCGTAGCGTTCACTGAGTGCACGCAGCGCATCCAGATCGGCAGGCGCACCGGCATAATGCACGGGAATAATGGCTTTGGTCTTCGGTGTAATGGCCGCCTCGATATCCTGCGGTCGCACCATCAGCGTATGCCGATCTACGTCTACCATCACTGGTTCCGCGCCCAAGAGTGTGATGATATTGACGGTTGAAACCCAGGTTTGGGATGGCGTAATCACCTCGTCGCCGAAGCCGACACCGAGCGCCATCAGCGTGACGTGCATCCCGCCCGTCGCCGAACTGACCGCTATCGCCTGTCGGCACCCTATTCGCTGGCAAAACGCCTGCTCTAACTGCTGACATTTCGGCCCCGTGGTTATCCAGCCGGATCGTAATACTTCAGCCACGGCAGCAATTTCCTCTTCGCCCATGTTCGGGCGGGAAAAAGGCAAAAAATCCGTCATAATGTATTCCCAAAATAAATAATGGCGAGAAATCATTATTCAGCAGTCTAAATAATGAAACCTTAAGCCAACCTTAATTTATTGCGACAATCCTAAAACTACAGATAAACGGCACGACATGACAAAAACAGCAAAAAGACATAACTAATTACAATGCAAAAATGAACTTTTCGCGAATAGCCGAATAAAAATATCGATTTATTGATTTACAGCAAGAAATCAATCTTCGCCAAATAAGTCTCGCGTATAGACTTTCCCCATCACATCTTTTAATTCATCGGCATAACGATTGGTAATAATAATGTCACACTGCTGTTTAAAACAGTCGAGTTGATGAATGATAGGGAAATCTAAAAAATCATCATCATCAATTCCAGGTTCGTAAATTACCACATTGATTCCTTTCGCTTTTATCCTTTTCATAATGCCCTGAATGGAGGAGAAGCGAAAATTATCCGATCCTGCTTTCATGATGAGACGGTGGACGCCGACGGTTTTCGGATGGCGACGAATAATCGTGTCGGCAATGAAGTCTTTTCGCGTATGGTTAGCGTCCACGATAGCCTTGATCAGGTTATTCGGTACGGTACGATAATTGGCCAAAAGCTGCCGAGTATCCTTCGGTAAACAGTAGCCGCCATAGCCGAAAGAAGGATTGTTGTAGTAATCGCCGATACGAGGGTCGAGACACACTCCCTCAATAATCTGCCGAGTATTCAGCCCCAGTGATTCGGCATAGCTGTCCAACTCGTTAAAGTAGGCCACGCGCATCGCCAGGAAGGTATTCGCAAACAATTTTATGGCCTCTGCCTCTGTCGGGTCGGTAAACAACACGCGAATATCTTTTTTTAATGCACATCCCATCAATAAGTTAGCGAAAAATCTTGCCCTTTCTGACCGTTCACCCACCACAATCCGTGATGGATAAAGATTGTCGTGCAGCGCCTTTCCCTCACGCAAAAACTCGGGCGAAAAAATGATGTTATCCGTATCCAACTGTTGGCTGATTTTCTCGGTGAACCCAACAGGCACTGTCGATTTAATCACCATAATCGCCTGCGGATTAATCACCAGAACGTCGCGAATAACCGCTTCTACTGACGATGTGTTGAAATAGTTGGTTTGCGGATCGTAATCAGTCGGCGTCGCGATAATCACGAACTGCGCATCGGTGTACGCTTCATACTTATCCAGCGTAGCGGAAAAATTCAGCGTTTCATGTTGTAAAAAACACTCAATCTCGGCGTCATTAATCGGCGATTTTCGTTGATTCAATAACGCCACTTTTTCAGCCACAATATCCAACGCCACAACCTGATGTTGCTGCGCTAATAATAATCCATTCGATAAACCGACATATCCCGTTCCGCTAATCGCTATTTTCATGAAGGGCTCTTGATTTCATCACTGGCTAAAAAACCTATTTCTCCGCAGTATCTTTCTTCTTTTTTCATCTGAATAGAGGCGTAACATGTCAATTTATTTCTTGTTTCACTCCCACGGTGCGTCACCATCATTCACAAATACGCATTTTCCTTATCCATCGATAACGTCAGAAGCACAATGCCCTTATCATTAGCAATTCCAGTTAAACGAAAATTAAACATAGCGTGTTTAATGATAAATAAAGATCCCCTTACGCCTTGTGACATTGCTTAATACTTAGCATGAAAACAAATTTTTATGAAATTCTGTAACACAACGTTATTTATCTTAGACGATTTTGGAAAATAAACACGATGACACATGTTTATTTTAACGTCTTTATCAATGGTACATGGATAAGATATGTAGATAGGTTACGTTTTATCAAAGCGATTTATTATTCGATAAAAATCGGCAAAAAATCATAAGCAAACCTCATCAATAACAGCGCAACTGGCAGAAACGTCTACACTAATCATCAGTCATTTCTTTGGCTAAGGATGGGAAGGACAATGAAGGTCAGCACAAGTGACAAGGCCAACCAGTATCAAATGCCGCTGCAAAAATTGATGATCATCTTTATGTTATTCATCATCACCGCAGTAGTGGCGCTGAACGGATGGGCAGTCTTCAATTCTCACCAACAGCTTATCGATTCCACCGAGCGAAACGCTAAAAACCTGTCTCTTTCGCTGGCACGCCATGCCGAAGATACTTTTTTACAAGTCGACATCCTACTACAGGATTTACAAGAGCGTATCGAGCAGGATGGTCAATCCCCCGAGCAACTGAACCGTCTGGGCGATATTCTAAAAAGCCGTAAAGCGGCGCTACCGCAGTTGCATGGCATCTTCATTTACGACGACAAAGGCGAATGGGTAGTGAACTCCGGCATAGCAAAACCCGCCAATGCCAATAACGCCGACAGAGAGTATTTCAAATATCACCAGAACAACGTCAGCCAGACTATGCACATCGACAGCGTGATTCAGAGCCGTTCTACTGGCGATCTGATTATCCCTGTTTCTATGCGTATCAATAAATCAGACGGCAGTTTTGACGGCGTCTTGCTCGCCACGCTCTCACTAAACTATTTCAAGCAGTATTACGGCTACTATTCCATGGGGAACATGGATGTACTCGCCATTTTGCTTTCCGATGGTCGTATTCTGTATGGTCGGCCTTATGACGATTCCTACGTCAACCGTAATGTGTCCAACGGCCCACTGTTTGCAGAACACCTGAAAAAGTCCGAAAGCGGAACAGCGACATTCGTCTCTATCATCGATCATATCGAACGCATCTACGGCTATACGCGCCTGAAGCGCTATCCTATCGTCATTGCCGCAGGTTACGATCTCAACCTAGTGCTCGATAAATGGAAAACAGACAGTCTGGTCTACGGTGTCATTACCTTAATCCTGCTGTTCACTATTACCCTGCTCGGCCTGATCGTGCTGAGGCAAATTCGTATGAATTTGAAAAATCAGATCGATTTGACCATCGTGCGTGATGAACTCACGTCGGTTAACCACACGCTGCAAACGCTGGCGCTGTTCGATGGCCTGACGGGGTTAGCCAACCGCCGCCAGTTCGATATTTTCCTGCAACAAACTCTATTGCAGGCTGCAGAGAAGCAGCTGTGTATCGCGCTGATCATGATCGACGTCGACGCTTTCAAGAAATATAACGACCATTATGGGCATGTGGCGGGCGATGAGTGCCTGCGCAAAATTGGTAACATCCTGAGCAATATGCTGAGGCGTCACGAAGATTTGGTCGCCCGCTATGGCGGTGAGGAGTTCGCTATCATTATCACCGAGACTGATAAACAAAGCGCGGCGGCGCTTGCTCAGCGTGCGCTGGATTTAGTGCGCGAAGAAAAGATCCCGCATGAAACCACGCTATTCCCGGAAAAAATCGTCACCATTAGCGCCGGTGTCTACGTATTCTGCGCCGATAGCTCGCCACCAGCGGCGTCGTCCGTTATCGATATTGCCGATGCCGCGCTATATCGCGCCAAACGTGGCGGTAAAAACCGGTTCGAGGTGAGTGAATAGCGAGAGCAATTGGAGCATATACCCTAAATAATTCGAGTTTCAGGCAGGCGGCAAGCGAGGGACAAATTCGTCGGGAACGAATTTGACCAGCCAGCGGCTGGCCTCCGGTGAGAGACAGGATGTCTCTCATTTCATCCCGATGAACTTACTCCGGTAAGTGATTCGGGTGAGTGAACGCAGCCAACGCACATGCAACTTGAAGTATGACGGGTATAGATACAATTAATGTTGATGCAATACCTGACAGCGCACGCAGCTTCTGACAAAATAGCGGCCATCTCCCCCTATTTCAAATTGATGGGTCTTTTCTCAGATGGCAGCAAAGATTATTGATGGTAAAACGATTGCGCAGCAGGTCAAAGACGAAGTTGCCGCACGAGTCACGCAGCGTTTAGCAGAAGGAAAACGCGCGCCGGGTCTGGCTGTTGTGCTGGTCGGCGAGAATCCAGCGTCACAGATTTATGTCGCCAGCAAGCGCAAGGTGTGTGAAGAAGTCGGCTTTATTTCCCGCTCTTATGATTTACCCATCACCACAACGGAATCTGAGCTGTTGGCGCTTATCGACCAGCTCAACGCCGACCAGACAATTGACGGTATTTTGGTTCAGCTTCCGCTGCCGGAAGGCATCGATAACACCAAGGTGATTGAACGAATCGCACCCAGTAAAGATGTGGATGGCTTCCATCCTTACAACGTGGGTCGTCTGTGTCAGCGCGCGCCCATGCTGCGAGCCTGTACGCCACGCGGCATCATCACGCTGTTGGAGCGTTATAATATCGACACCTTCGGGCTGAATGCCGTTGTCGTCGGCGCGTCCAATATCGTTGGCCGTCCGATGAGTCTGGAACTGCTGCTGGCTGGCTGCACGACTACCGTCACGCACCGTTTCACCAAAAACCTGCGCCACCATGTTGAAAACGCCGATCTGCTGGTTGTCGCGGTCGGTAAACCGGGCTTTATCCCCGGCGAATGGGTTAAACCGGGCGCGATTGTGCTGGACGTGGGGATTAACCGTCTGGAAAGCGGCAAAGTGGTCGGCGATGTGGAATTTGAAACGGCGCAGGAAAGAGCATCTTACATCAGCCCCGTACCGGGCGGCGTCGGCCCAATGACCGTTGCCACACTGATCCAAAACACGCTACAGGCGTGCGAAGAGTATCATGACCACGCCGAATAATTGGCGATAAGGTCAAACACCGATAAACAGGAATTTATGGCAACCTTTAATCTCGAAAAGCATCCACACGTTGAACTGTGCGATCTCTTGAAACTGCTGGGCTGGAGCGAAAGTGGCGCAGCAGCCAAACTGTCTATCGCCGCAGGCGACGTGACCGTTGACGGCCAGACGGAAACACGCAAGCGCTGCAAAATCGTTGCCGGGCAAACCGTTCAGTTCAATGGCGAAACGGTAAAAGTGACCGAGTAACCCTGACGGCGTCGATCATGGCGAAAAAAAGCCCGCGATTCATGTCGCGGGCTTTTTTATTTACTGAAGGAGTATAACGAGAAGAAAGCGTTATTTACGGCGCCAGATCGTTCCCTGCGGGCCATCTTCCAGCACGATCCCCATGTCATTCAAGCGATCGCGAGCCTGATCCGCCAGCGCCCAGTCTTTCGCCGCACGCGCATCTTTACGCTGCTGGATTAACGCTTCGATTTCTTGCACTTCATCGTCATCCACCTGCGCGCCATTTTGCAGGAACTGCTCAGGATCCTGCTCCAACAGGCCAAGCACGCCGGACAGTTTACGCAGTGCCGATGCCAGCTGGTTCGCCGCTTGTACATCTTCCGTTTTCAGGCGGTTAACTTCACGTGCCATATCAAACAGTACCGAATAGGCTTCCGGCGTGTTGAAATCGTCGTCCATCGCTTCACGGAAGCGGGCTTCAAACTCGTCACCGCCATGCGCCGCAACGCCAGCATCCGTTCCACGCAGCGCGATATACAAACGTTCCAACGCTGCACGCGCCTGTTTCAGGTTGTCTTCGCTGTAGTTCAACTGGCTACGATAATGGCCTGACATCAGGAAGTAACGCACGGTTTCCGGATCGTAATACGCCAGCACATCACGTACGGTGAAAAAGTTATTGAGCGACTTTGACATCTTTTCGCGGTCAACCATCACCATGCCGGAGTGCATCCAGTAATTCACATACGAGCCGTCGTGTGCACAACTGGACTGCGCGATCTCATTTTCGTGGTGCGGGAACATCAAATCTGAACCGCCGCCGTGAATATCAAAATGCGTGCCCAGCTGTTTGCAGTTCATGGCAGAACATTCGATGTGCCAGCCAGGGCGCCCTTCTCCCCACGGAGAGGACCAGTGAGGCTCACCCGGCTTGGACATTTTCCACAGCACGAAGTCCATCGGGTTACGCTTCACTTCGGTAATTTCAACGCGCGCGCCAGCCTGCAACTGATCCAGATCCTGACGAGACAGCACGCCGTAGCCCGGCGCGGTATCAACGGAGAACATCACATCACCATTACTCGCGACATAGGCGTGGCGACGGGCAATCAGCGTTTCCACCATTTCGATGATGTCGGCAATATGGTGCGTCGCACGCGGTTCAGCATCCGGGCGCAGAATATTCAACGCATCAAAATCGGCGTGCATCTCTGCAATCATACGGGTCGTCAGTTGGTCGCTGGTTTCCCCATTTTCGATCGCACGTTTAATAATCTTGTCGTCAATATCGGTGACATTACGCACATACTTCAGTGAATATCCCAGATACCGCAAATACCGCGCCACTACATCAAACGCCACGAAAGTACGCCCGTGACCGATATGACATAAGTCATAAACGGTGATGCCACACACATACATTCCCACCTGATCGGCGTGGATGGGTTTAAATTCCTCTTTTTGGCGACTCAGCGTATTAAAAATCTTTAGCATCAGGGCGTTCCAGTGTTTTTATAAAAAATGGTTTTCACAAAAAAATGGGCTTCACAAAAACGTGGTCTTAACAAAGACATCGTGTTCACACGATAGGTCAATCACATTCGCTGCTAGCGTCAGTAATATCAATGTATTCAGGGTTTACACCCCAACAGCGTATTGAAACCTGAACCCTACTGTATTGCAAGGTTAATAAGAAGAGGGAATCGGCGAGAAAGGATAAAAATGAAATGGCCCGGAAAATCCGGGCCATTTCACATCATTGGCGATGACTGACAAAAGCAATCCGCCGACAAAAAACCATTAACGCCAGCGCGGGTTGGACATCACAGAATATTTTCCGCTGCCGAGCAGGGCAATTGCGATGCCCGCAAAGAAGAACACCGCCGTACCTTCAACACCCCAGGCACCGGTTTTGGCCAGCGTGACGAAACCACCAGGGTGAACCAGTAATGTCGCCACCACCATTGTGAAAGAGAAGATCAGCGCAGAAGGACGTGTAAGAATCCCGAGAATCATCAGAATCGGGGTGATGACTTCTCCGACATAGACACCGTAACCAACAAAAGCAGGGAGCCCTGCCGAGGCCAGCATGCCTTCAATGGCACCGATTCCACCGTGTACCTTATGCCAGCCATGAAACAGCATCAAAACGCTGAAAGATACGCGCAAAAACAGTTTGCCAAAATCCGGTTTGTCTAATAAACGATTAACACTATCCAGAATACCCAGCATAGTTCACCTATCTCTTTAGAGTTATTTATGAAGAATAAGAATTACTCTCAGATTAATCTGAGCCACAAAAAAAGAACACGTTGATTACGCAAAACATTGATCTGGGGCAACAAAAATCTCATTCAAATTAATTAACTGTTATTTGAAATTTTGATCAATTTATTTGTTTTTAAAAGTCCCTATTGCCTGATTAACACCTTATTGCGCACTATTCCTAAGTGCACATATTATTTGACGCCTACCAAAATCAGAGTAGTAAACCTTTTTATACGATTTTCTCATCCATCCAACCGCCAACACCTGTACGGCAATAGCGAAGTACTGACTCAATCGACCAGTTGTGCTATAACAGCGCTCTTGTTGTTCACCGTCTTTTGTGAACTGCACTCTTAATCACTAAGGCTATCTAGGGTTCATTATTATGATTACGCTTCATACCAACCACGGCGATATCGTTATTAACACGTTTGCAGACAAAGCGCCGGTTACCGTAGAAAACTTCCTGAACTACTGTCGCAGCGGTTTTTATGACAACACGATTTTTCACCGCGTGATTAATGGTTTTATGATTCAGGGCGGTGGCTTCGCTCCCGGCATGGATCAGAAAGAAACCAATGCGACAATCAAAAATGAAGCCAACAACGGCCTGAAAAATACCCGTGGCACGCTGGCGATGGCACGTACCAACGATCCGCACTCTGCGACTGCCCAGTTCTTTATCAACCTCGTTGATAACGATTTCCTGAACTTCCGTTCAGAGCGTGCCGATGGTTGGGGCTACTGCGTCTTCGCTGAAGTCACCGAAGGCATGGACGTTGTTGATAAAATCAAAGGCGTGGCTACTGGCCGCAGCGGCATGCATCAGGACGTACCGAAAGAAGACGTGGTGATTACCCACGTAACGGTCAGCGAATAATCCGACCTGCATGGCAACGCTGTTCATTGCCGATCTGCATTTAAGTGTTCATGAACCGGCGATTACCGCCGGTTTTCTGCGTTTTTTACGCCATGACGCGCTCCATGCCGATGCGCTGTACATACTTGGCGACCTGTTCGACGCCTGGATAGGTGACGACGATCCTCAGCCACTGCATGCGACTGTCGCCACGGAACTGTATGCCTTACATCAGCGCGGCATTCCCTGCTATTTCGTGCACGGTAACCGTGATTTCCTGATCGGTAAGCGTTTCGCCAAGCAGAGTGGAATGACGCTGCTACCGACAGAAACGGTGCTCGATCTCTACAGCCAAAAGATTCTCATTCTGCATGGCGATACGTTGTGCACTGACGATCGGCATTACCAGCAATTCCGCCGTCGGGTACACAACCCATTTATTCAGCGACTCTTCCTGCTATTACCGCTGTCGCTACGTATGAAAATTGCGGCGAAGATGCGGGCAACCAGCCAGCACGAAAACCAGAAGAAGTCGCAGCAGATTATGGATGTCAATCACGACGCCGTGCTTGAACGTTTGCGACATTATCAGGTGAAGACGATGATCCACGGTCACACGCACCGTCCGGCCATTCATCAGGTCGCTCTCGGTGAATCGTCTGGTCGTCGCGCCGTTCTCGGAGCCTGGCATGAAGAAGGGTCGATGATTAAGGTCACGCCACAAAATATCGAACTGATTTCCTTCCCATTTTAATGCGTTTCCTGCCATTGACTTAACGGCCTCTCGCCTTATTCCCCCAGCATTTCCGCATACGCAACCGTTTTCCTCGCCATAATGGCATGATATGCTCTACGCCCTCAACGCCAGACCCTCCCTGTCTGGCCCGACGCGAACGCGTCACGAACACGTACAATCACAGGAGCATTACAGGCATGTCATCCAACGTTGCCCCGGCTAAAATTGCCATCGTCATGGGTTCAAAGAGTGACTGGGCCACCATGCAGTTTGCTGCGGAAATCCTCACCACGCTGAACATTCCTTTTCACACCGAAGTCGTTTCCGCACACCGGACGCCGGACAAACTATTCAGTTTCGCTGAGCAAGCGGCACAGAACGGTTTTGATGTGATTATCGCGGGCGCAGGCGGCGCAGCACACCTGCCGGGTATGCTGGCAGCAAAAACGCTGGTTCCTGTACTTGGCGTGCCGGTACAAAGCTCAACGCTGAGCGGGGTAGACAGCCTGTATTCCATCGTCCAAATGCCTCGCGGTATTCCGGTCGGCACGTTGGCGATTGGCAAAGCGGGCGCAGCGAATGCGGCTCTGCTGGCCGCACAAATTCTCGCCCTGCACGACAAAGACATCGCTACCCGACTGGCAGACTGGCGTCAGGCGCAAACCGATGATGTGCTTTCTCATCCCGATCCGCGGGAGGAGGCATGAAACCGGTCTGCGTATTAGGCAATGGTCAGTTGGGCAGAATGCTGCGTCAGGCTGGTGAACCGCTAGGCATTGCGGTTTATCCAGTGGGACTGGATGCTGAGCCGGAATCGGTTCCGTTTCATAACAGTGTCATTACCGCCGAGATCGAACGCTGGCCGGAAACCGCCCTCACCCGCGAGTTGGCCGAGCACACGGCGTTTGCGAACCGCGATATTTTCCCACGTCTGGCCGATCGCCTGACGCAAAAGCAGCTGCTGGATTCGCTGAATCTGGCAACCGCACCTTGGCAACTGCTGGCTAGCGCCGACGAATGGCCACACGTCTTTGCCTCATTAGGTGAACTCGCTATCGTTAAACGCCGCGTCGGCGGTTACGACGGTCGTGGGCAGTGGCGCTTGCGCGATGGCGAACAACAGACGCTGCCCGCTGACTGCTACGGCGAGTGCATCGTTGAGCAAGGCATTAATTTTTCCGGTGAAGTTTCGCTGGTGGGTGCACGCAATACGCACGGCAAGTGCGTGTTCTACCCGCTCACTCATAACCTGCATCAAGACGGCATTTTGCGCACCAGCGTGGCTTTCCCTCAACCCGATCCGCAGTTGCAACAGCAGGCCGAACAGATGCTGTCCGCAATAATGAATGCGCTGGGTTATGTGGGGGTGATGGCGATGGAATGCTTTATTGTCGGCGACCACCTGCTCATTAACGAGTTGGCTCCACGTGTACACAATAGCGGGCATTGGACGCAAAATGGTGCGTCGATCAGCCAGTTTGAATTGCACCTGCGCGCTATTCTGGACTTGCCGCTGCCAGTACCGGTTGTCGAAACGCCGTCGGTGATGGTCAATCTGATCGGCACTGACGTAAATATCGACTGGTTGGCGCTGCCGCTGGTACACCTGCACTGGTATGAGAAAGACGTTCGTCCTGGCCGCAAAGTGGGACACCTCAATCTACCGTCGTCGGACACCGCACAGTTGCAACGCACGCTGCAATCGCTGGCACCTCTCTTACCCGAGGAATACCACAGCGGTCTGGCATGGGCAGAAGAAAAACTCACGACCTGACAGATCGGTGACCGTTATCCGGCAGGTTGCAATCTGCCGGATAACTCTCGTCTGAGGTGATGCAACAACAGGAACCGCACCATCGATACGTCGACAAAAGAGAAAAACCATCATTACGCGTGACATCAGCAAAATTGCGTTTATTATTTCATCTGCCCTTTATTTTATTTATCGTTCATTTCTCATCACTCAGCAATTAAATAAAGTATCAATAACGAGCCGTTAAAAATATTTAAAATAAAGTATCAAGATTGATATTTTAATTTGCGCGAAAATTTATTAAAATATTTCCCGTCAATTCATTTCTGTGATCGCCTCAATATTATTCGCTGACCACCACGATATAGAATGCCGCCACAAAACAGTATTGACCTACTGACATAATTAGCAACATGTCTCGTTCGTTTTTTAAACTCCGTAACGGCAACTTGCCGATACTGTAATTTTTATAATCCACATCATGTGGCAATACCCTTGTAACGGGTAATATGTTCACCGAGGAGAAATCAGTATATGAGCACCATTCAAGATAGCAGCCAGGTGTTAGAACAGGCTTCAGGATGGCGTAAAAGCGACACCGTCTGGATGCTGGGCCTCTATGGCACGGCCATCGGCGCTGGCGTGTTATTCTTACCTATCAATGCCGGTATTGGTGGATTAATTCCGTTAATTATCATGGCACTGATTGCCTTCCCGATGACATATTATTCTCACCGTGCATTATGCCGCTTTGTATTATCCGGCAAGAAAGGTGGCGAAGATATTACCGAAGTCGTTGAAGAACATTTCGGCGTTGGTGCAGGTAAATTAATCACTTTGCTTTATTTTTTCGCTATTTATCCGATCCTATTAGTTTATAGCGTCGCCATCACCAATACGGTAGATAGCTTTATTACTCACCAATTGCACTTGCCTTCTCCGCCACGTGCCCTGCTGTCATTAATATTGATTCTCGGATTAATGTTTATTGTCCGCTTCGGTGAAGCGATGATCGTTAAGGCCATGAGTATTCTGGTTTACCCGTTTGTTGCCGTGCTGATGTTGCTGGCGATTTATTTAATTCCGAACTGGAACACCTCTGTTTTTGAAAACATTTCTTTGAGTTCCAGCGTCACGGGCAACGGTCTGTTGGCGACATTATGGCTGGCTATTCCGGTGATGGTTTTCTCCTTCAATCACTCACCAATCATCTCCTCTTTCGCCGTTGCCAAACGTAAAGAATATGGCGATGACGCAGAGCAAAAATGCTCACGCATTCTGTCTTACAGCCACATCATGATGGTGTTGACCGTGATGTTCTTCGTCTTCAGCTGCGTACTGAGCCTTTCTCCAGTTGAGCTGATGGAAGCGAAAACACAGAACATTTCTATTCTGTCCTATCTGGCGAACCACTTTAACAACCCGGTAATCGGCTATCTGGCACCAGTTATTGCCACCATCGCGATCTCTAAATCGTTCCTGGGTCACTATCTGGGTGCAGGCGAAGGTTTTAACGGCATGATCGTGAAATCCCTGCGCAGCAGAGGCAAAACTATTTCCAACACCAAATTGAACCGCATCACTGCGCTGTTCATGCTGATCACCACCTGGATTGTCGCGACGCTGAACCCAAGCATTCTGGGCATGATCGAAACGTTGGGCGGCCCGATTATCGCGTGCCTGCTGTTCCTGATGCCGATGTACGCCATCCAGAAAGTCCCAGCGATGAAGAAATACAGCGGCCACATCAGCAACGTCTTTGTCACCCTGATGGGACTGATCGCTATTTCCGCCATCGTTTACAGCCTGCGCGATCTGCTGTAAGCCCCCCACCCTAATTTAACGCCGGCACGTTGTTTTCTAGTCATACCCTAAATAATTCGAGTTGCAGATAGGCGGTAACCACACGACAAATCGGTCTTAGACCGATTTGAACAGTGCTAGCACTGACCCGAAGGGTGAACCTCATAAATGAGGTTCATCAATCCCCAGGAGCTTACTCAAGTAAGTGACTGGGGTGAGTGAGGACAAATCGGCTTAGCTGATTTGAACGCCGCTTGCGGCGGCCCTTCAGGGCAAGGCTCAGAGATGAGCCGAGTATTGCCAACGCACATGCGGCTTGAAGTATGACGGGTATCCGGCGTTTTTTTTCAAGGAAATCGCTATGGTCAGCGTATTTGATATCTTCAAAATCGGTATCGGCCCGTCCAGTTCTCATACTGTCGGCCCAATGAAAGCGGGTAAAATGTTCACCGACGATCTGGTGAACCGCGCACTTATCTCATCGGTGACACGTATTGTCGTTGATATTTACGGCTCACTTTCCCTTACGGGGAAAGGGCACCACACCGATATCGCTATCATTATGGGGCTCGCGGGTAATCTGCCAGATAGCGTAAATATCGATAGTATTCCGGCGTTTATTCAACAGGTGAAAGACACTCAGCGCCTGCCGATGCTCAACGGTCAGTATGAGGTCAGCTTCCCGCTGGAATCCTCCCTGCGTTTCCAGCCGGAAAACCTGCCGCTGCATGAAAACGGCATGACCATTCGCGCCTATAACCAGCAAGAGTTAGTCTATAGCAAAACGTATTACTCCATCGGTGGCGGGTTCGTCGTCGATCAGGAAAACTTCGGCAAACCCAATCTGGCAGAGGAAAGCGCGCCCTACCCGTTCTTTTCTGCCCAGAAGTTGCTGCAACACTGTCACGATCACTGCCTGTCTTTATCCGCCATCGTCCTGAAAAACGAGATTGCGATGCATGGTCGGGAAGCGCTTGAGCATTATTTTGCCGACGTATGGAAAACCATGCAGGACTGTATGCATCGCGGCATGAATACGGAAGGCGTGCTGCCCGGCCCATTACGCGTTCCCCGTCGGGCATCAGCGCTGCATCGCCTGTTGTTCATCAACGATCGCTTTTCTAACGACCCGATGGATGCGATGGACTGGGTGAACATGTTCGCGATGGCCGTGTCGGAAGAAAATGCGGCTGGTGGACGCGTCGTCACCGCACCAACTAACGGCGCGTGCGGCATTATTCCCGCCGTGCTGGCCTATTACGATCGCTACGTTCAACCCGTCACCCCAGAATCTTACCTACGCTACTTCCTGGCATCCGGCGCTATCGGCATGCTCTACAAAATGAACGCCTCTATTTCCGGTGCGGAAGTAGGCTGTCAGGGAGAAGTCGGCGTGGCCTGTTCGATGGCCGCAGCCGGTCTGGCTGAGCTACTCGGCGCGAATCCTGAACAAGTCTGCATCGCGGCGGAAATTGGTATGGAGCATAATCTGGGGCTGACATGCGACCCGGTAGCGGGTCAGGTTCAGGTGCCGTGCATTGAACGCAACGCCATTGCCTCCGTGAAGGCGATCAACGCCGCCAGAATGGCAATGCGCCGCACCAGCGAACCACGTGTATCGCTGGATAAGGTCATTGAAACCATGTATGAAACTGGCAAAGACATGAACGCCAAGTACCGTGAAACGTCTCGCGGGGGATTGGCGATTAAAGTCGTGCTGTGTGAGTAAGAAATAGCAGGGGATACAGCCTTGTCGCGTTAAATTCTCGGCAGATTAACGCGACAATCAGGGGTTAATGCGTATGGTTTCGCATTAGCCCTTTATTTTTTATCGCTTTCAGGCAGCGACCAGACAATGTTGTTTTCAGCCGCCGCGATGTACCAGTCCACGGTGCTGTTAGCAGGTTTTTTGATATTTTCATGCTTGGTGAGCGCTTTGGCAGGAAACGTGGCGGCTTTCTTTCTGATACGCAGCGGCGTTTGTTTTTTCTCACCGCTGATCTGCGCATGGAAGGATTCCACTTCGGCATCGAAAAGCACGCCTTCAATCTGATGCAGACGATTTAACCCGCGCAAAATGGAGAGCAGGCTGCTGAGCGTAATGGATTCGCCCATTTCCGCACGCTTGATCGTCGCGATTCCCAACCCCGCCCGCTCGGCAAGATCGACCTGCGATAGACGTTGCTGAATTCTGGAGTCTTTTATTCTCCGGCACAATTCGGTAATAATTTCGCCTTCGTTCATGGTGCTGAATTTCATCTTACCCGCCACTTGCCAGAGTCAAAAAATTTGCGCGCATTTTATCATCAATTTTTCAAATGGCACGGACAATTGATGAACGGTATCCATAATTTTTTTATGGTCGATACACACTGACAAGGAGACCACTGTATCTCACTATCAGCACTGATTACTTTTAGTTCAAAACATTACTTAATTGAATAATTAAAATCAGTAATAAATCATCAAAAAAATTAACCATTTGATTTATATGATTAAAATAACAATGTAAATTTTAGATCGCGAATAATAAATAAAAACACATAAATTAAGGTAAACTTTATTCCATATTCGTACGATTGCACCGTACGCTGATTCTCTACTATTGAACCTCAATCCCATAGGAAAGGAACTTCCATAATGAGCATCACGAACCTTAATAGTATCAACTACTCAGTCCCCTCGGTGAACCGTAAGGAATCTGCGGAAAATGCGTTTTCACTCAGTGGCAACACATCAAAGCCAAACCTCCATTCAGTTTCCACTACGACTAATCCCCCTTCAACGATTCAGTCAAGCAAGCGTTATGATTTTTCCAATATGACGCCACAGGAAGCGATTGATGCGACAAAAGAGCTCACCGCCTCCGGCGATATGTCATTTGAAGAAAGTCTGGAAATCGGTATGGCGGCACTGCTAATTTTGCATCCTCCTGTTGACGATGTCTCCTCCACCGACCCCAATCGGAAAATCAATTTTATACAAATGCTAAAAAATGGGATAAGCGGTTCGCTATCACGCGGCGAGCATTTACATGCAGAACAGCAAAAATCAGTATTAGATAAACTAGCACAACTTAGTTACACGCCGATTAGCGTGAAGGCATAATGAAAAGCAGGTTCTCTTTTAAGAGAACCTGTTGAGAAGGCGGTATTATCGAATATTCAGTGAAGTACTAAGCGTTCTAAAAGGTGCATTAGTCGAAGTAGATTGATAGCGGAAAGGACCTGACTGCATGCCATCGCCATTGAAATAAGCCATCCATCCCACATAAGTCGAACCTACAGGGCATGACTCGGTATAATAACCACCGACGACACAGACGCCATTAACCTGATAGGGACTCTTTTGCGTACCATTCACCCAGCCAAAGCGGTTATTACCATAGCCCACTTCCAGCACTGCAATTCGCAGTTGCGCTCCGCCATGATCCTGAGTTGTCGCAAGTTTATTTGGGCCAATATATTCCCAGGCTCCACCATTCTGTGTTGACGCCACAGCATAGACATAGACAGAACTCAATGCAGGCGCTGGCGCACTAAGAGGCTTATAGTCCTGAGAAAAGGATTCATTTGCAGATGTTGGGTTCTCCAGAAGGGGAGAGTCGAATGCTGTAATTACCTCCGCCACTGGCTCTTCCTGAGCCTGAGAATAAACCGGAAACATCACACTAACCAACATACTGAATGCAACGCCAATATATATTTTCTTTCTCATCCTGAGTAATTCCATTTAAACACAGCCAATCGCTGCATATAAAATATGAATCAAAATTTTATTTTTTTCAGTAATTAAATCACAAAAAATAAAAATTTTTAAATTAAAAAAATAATAATTAATCAGTTATTTATTTTTATGAAAAGTTTAAAAATATTCGCAATATCATTGCCATTCATAATAAAATGATACGCATAGAAATGATATTGCATTCTATTATTTAAGTACGATTCTAACCAAAACGCCCAGTAATATAATCCTCTGTGCGGCGCTGTGTCGGAGAGGTAAATAGATCGTCCGTACGATTGTATTCGATCAGTTTGCCCTGATTGATAAACGCGGTGTAATCCGACACGCGAGCCGCCTGCTGCATGTTGTGTGTCACCAGCACCAGAGTGAAATGCTGCTTTAGCGTTCCCATCAGTTCCTCGACAACCAGAGTCGAAATGGGATCAAGCGCGGAGGTCGGCTCATCCAGCAGCAACACTTCCGGCTCAATAGCAATCGCCCTGGCGATCACCAAACGCTGTTGCTGCCCGCTGGATAGCGTCAGCGCGTTGTCGCTTAATCGATCCTTGACCTCATGCCAAAGTGCCGCCGCACGTAGCGCACGCTCAACGGCATCATCCAGAAAACGGCGATCGCGTAGCCCCTGTAATCTCAGGCCATAAATCACGTTTTCATAGATCGACTTGGGAAACGGATTCGGTCGTTGAAAAACCATCCCCACCCGACGGCGCAACGTGGCAACATCCAGCTGCGAGTCGTTGATAGGCATCCCATTCAGCCTGATATCGCCTTCGGTGCGGCAGTCGTCCACCAGATCGTTCATACGATTAAAGCAGCGTAACAGCGTGGATTTGCCACAGCCTGACGGGCCGATCAGCGCCGTTACCTGATTCTTCGGAATACGAATCGAAATATCGTTCAGTGCCTGCTTGTCGCCATAGTAAAGATTCAGATGTTCCACGGTTAACGTCGTCTGCTCATCACTCAGTTGATGAACATCAGGCAGCGGTGCCATCTCCTTTTGTGTCATAAATCCCATAACTTCATCCTACTTTCAAAGTGATAACGAACGATATTTCTCACGCAGAACATGGCGAATCCCTATCGCCGCAAGGTTCAACCCAACCACAATCAACACCAGCAGCAGTGCGGTGATGTACACCAGCGGTCTTGCCGCTTCCACATCCGGGCTTTGGAACGCCAGATCGTAGATTTGGAATCCCAGATGCATAAATTTTCGCTCAAGATGCAGATAAGGGAAAATGTCATCCACCGGTAAAACCGGCACCGACTTCACCACGCCAACCAACATCAGCGGCGCGGTTTCCCCCGCGGCACGCGCTACAGCGAGGATCAAGCCCGTCATCATCGCGGGAACCGCCATCGGCAGCACAACATGCCACAGCGTTTCGGCTTTGGTCGCTCCCAGCGCTAATGAACCGTGGCGCACGGACATTGGGATGCGCGACAGCCCTTCCTCCGTCGCCACAATCACCACTGGCAACGTCAGCAGTGCCAGCGTCAGTGACGCCCACAGCAGCCCCGGCGTCCCAAACGTCGGATTCGGCAGCGCCTCGGAATAGAACAGCTGGTCCAGCGTGCCGCCGATGAGATAAACAAAAAAGCCTAACCCGAATACGCCATAAACAATGGAAGGCACCCCAGCCAGATTGACCACGGCAATCCGCACCCAGCGCGTTAAGCTGTTTTCCCCCGCGTACTCATGCAGATAAACCGCGGCGATCACGCCCAACGGCATCACGACAATAGACATCAGCACCACCATCAGCACCGTGCCAAAAATGGCGGGAAAAAGGTGGCCAGCGCTGTTGCTGTCCGGCGAATAGTGCACCAGCATGAATTTCGCCTGCTCGCCCCAGTGGCTGACTTTTTCCCACAGGTTCATCGCATTAGGGAACCAGGCCTGTTCAATGTCTCTGAGCGGAATAAGATGGACGCTGCCATTCGCATCGCGTAGCTGTACGGTATCGCGATTAATGTCCATATTGAGTGAGGTTAACTGACGCGACAGCTCATCGAAGCGGCGTTGCAGTTCAATACGTTCAGCCTGAAGACGGGCTAACGCCTGATTATCCAGCGTCTTGGCCTGCTGCCGCTTTTTCTCTTCCAGCCGCAGCGTTTCAAACTGCTGGTTGATCTTCGCCATCTCCCCCATGCGGATGGCCTGAGTCTTCGCCAGCAACCCCTGCACCTGCTCGATGCGATGCTGTAAGGTGGCAGGGAGATCCGTCGCCACCAGCGACTGCCCGCCCTCCAGCATGCCAGCCAGATAACCATAGGCCGTGCCATTGTTCGTCCGCTTCAACACCAGAATATCAGCAGGTTTATCAAAGCGGACAATGTCACGCGACAGCAGGGATCGGAAACTCTGTCCATAAATTTCACGCTGGCCAATTTTGATCAAATAGCGGGTTTCAGCGTCCCCGGACGAAGAGGACAAACCGGCCTGTTCTAACTGTTGGGACGAAAGCGTCTGCTCCGCATAAATTTCCCCTATCAGCGCACGCTGCGCACCGTGTTCAGGTTGCAACGTCAGCAACCAAACGGGCTGCGGCCACAGATAGCGCATGCCCTGTCCCGCCAGCAGCACGATGATTGCCAGCATCGCCAGCAAGCTAATGGAAATGGACGATGCGGTCAGCCACACCCAGGGCCTTCCCGAACGGAACCAGCGCTTCACGCGTTTTCTCCTTCATCACGGTAGCGTTGGCGTAAGCGCTGCCGGATAGTTTCAGCCAGCGTGTTCACGATGAACGTGAAAACAAACAGCGTTAATGCCGTTAAGAACAGCACCCGATAGTGACCGCTGTTCGTCACCGCTTCCGGCATTTCAATGGCAATATTCGCCGCCAGCGAACGCAGCCCCTGAAGCAGACCTTCATCCATAATCGGCGTATTGCCCGTCGCCATGAGCACAATCATGGTTTCCCCCACGGCACGACCAAAACTCAGCATCAACGCGGCGAAAATCCCAGCGCTGGCGGACGGCAGCACAACGCGCCACAGGGTTTGCCACGCCGTCGCCCCCAGCGCCAACGATCCCTGACTTAAACGAGCCGGTACGCTGAACAAGGCATCCTCCGCCAGCGAAAAAATCAGCGGGATCAGCGCGAAGCCGAGGGCAACGCCCGCCACCAGCGTATTACGCTGCACAAAATCATCACCTAACCACTGGTACAGCGGCTGCCCTAGCACCCAGATCTCCATCCGTGGCGCAAGCCAACAGCCGACCACAAATGTCAGCAAGATCGTGGGGATGAGGAATAGCACGTCCCAGCCCGCAGGGAAACGGACGCGCCAGCGCGCTGGCAGGCACTCAATCAGCCAGCCGCAGCCGAGCACGGCCAGCATCCATAAAATCGGCATGACCAGAATCGCGGACAAATACGTCGCAAAATGCGGGGCCAGCCAGATGGCCGCTATCAGGCCGACAACCACCGTCGGCAGCGCGCCCATGATTTCCAGCGTGGGTTTAATCCAGCGTCGCAGCGTCGGCGACATAAAGCAGGCGGTATAAATCGCCGCGGACAGCGCCAGCGGAGTCGCAAACAGCATGGCGTAAATCGCCGCTTTCATCGTGCCTAGCATCAGCGGCATCATGCTGAATTTGGCCTGATAGCTGTCGTCCGCAGACGTGGATTGCCAAATATAGGCAGGCTCCGGGTAGTTCTCGTACCACAGCTTTTGCCACAGCCCGCGCCAGCCAATATCGGGATACGGGTTATCAACCTGATAGCGATGCCAGCCCTGCGCCGTTTCAACCAAGATGGCAGAACCGCGAGGCGAAAATGCCAGCGTTTGTGCATAGGTCGGTAGCGTCTGCGTCAGCAGCGCATGAGACTGTTTACTGGCAAACAGCGACAGTTCACCCTGCGCGTTCAATGTGGCAAATACTCGTCGCTGCGCCTCCGTTGCCAACAACACCGACTCGCCCACAACGTGCGGAAACTCGCGAATCTCCGTCAGCGTCGCACCCTTTTCGCCCGGAACCTCAAACCATTGGCTAATCCGCCCGTCAGCAGCCTGCACCAGCAGCGATCGTCCACCGGACAACAACGCCAGATGCAGCGGTTCCACCAGTTGTAACTGTCGCTCTTCCCGCAGCGTCAGCGCGTTCGCTCCCACTTGCCACAGCGTTAATGTCTTACCGCTGAGCAAATACACTTGCTGCCCGTCCGGCGTCAGCAGCAGTTGGCTAATCGTACCCGCCGGAAGCGTAATCTGCGCCCGTTGCCGCACGCCATTTTTATCAACATCGGCAATAATCAAGGCATTTTCCTGCCCGATCGCCGCAACAACGACATGCTTTTCCCCCACCGCAGCCACTGCCAGATGACGCAACGGCTGCGCAGGTAACCCAAGCGAATACGCCTGCTCACCCAGCGGATAATCCCAGACAGGAGAACGGTTTTCCGTACGCGATAACACAGGCTGAACGAAAATTAGACGGCCATCAGGCTGACTCAGGGCATAAACCTGTCGCTCACCTTGGCTTTGCGCCAACAAACTCAGCGCAGGCACCAGTTGAATACGCGACATAGGCTGGTTTTCCGCAAACGGAATAAACTCGCCATAGCCCTGACTATCGATGCGAAAACCGATTTGCCCGTTGTCGCTAAGCCCCAGCGCCAGCGACGGCTCCGCATTGTGGCGTTGCACCGTTTTTTGGCCGTTAACGGTGGGGGAAAGGAACAGTGGCGTCACTACATACAGTAGATAGAAGAAGATTAACAACAGCATAGCCAGCACCAGCAGCCCGCTGCCCGCAACAATGCGGTGAACGAAACGATCGATCCACGCTCGCCGACGATCCCGATACTGTGATGTGTTGCCTGTGTTTACCATTATTCTCGCCGTTAGAGTGAAGCCGCCAGAGTCGTGTTGCTAACGTATTGCGGGTAGCATATGTTGCCTTTACGCCCATAATATGACAATGGTAAGTCTGTCTATGAATTAGATTTTATCGTCATCAACACGCCATAATGTTGTTGTACCCTATCCTCATAGAGGAAGGGTATGAATATTGGATGAACCTTCAGTACATGAGTTGAGCGGAGTGACAATGGGTCAGGACAAACTCTACATAGAGAAAGAATTAAGTTGGTTATCCTTTAATGAACGAGTACTTCAGGAAGCAGCAGATAAAAGCAATCCGTTAATCGAACGCATGCGCTTTCTTGGCATTTACTCCAGCAACCTTGATGAATTTTATAAAGTCCGTTTTGCCGACTTGAAAAGACGCATTCTGATTAACGAAGAACAAGGTCTGGACGGTAATCTGCGTCACCTTTTAGGCAAAATTCAGGCGCGCGTACTAAAAACCGATCAAATTTTCGATAGTCTGTACAACGAGCTGCTGCTGGAGATGGCGCGTAACCAAATTTTTCTGGTCAACGAGCGTCAGGTTTCCCCTAATCAGCAAGAGTGGCTGAGGGACTACTTCCGGCAATATCTGCGCCCGCACATCACGCCAATACTCATCTTTAACGAAACCAATCTGGTGGAGTTCCTGAAGGATAACTATACCTATCTTGCCGTCGAGATTATTCGTGGCAATGAGATCAATTATGCCCTGCTGGAAATTCCTTCGGATAAAATACCTCGCTTCGTCAACCTGCCAGCGGAAGCGCCGCGCCGCCGTAAGACCATGATTCTCATCGATAACATTCTGCGTTACTGTCTGGATGATATCTTCAAGGGCTTCTTTGATTACGATGCGCTGAACGCGTACTCCATGAAGATGACGCGCGATGCAGAATACGATCTGGTGACGGAAATGGAATCCAGCCTGTTGGAGTTGATGTCTTCTAGCCTGAAGCAGCGCTTAACCGCCGAGCCGGTGAGATTTGTGTATCAGCGCGACATGCCGGATGCCATGGTCGCGATGCTACAAGAGAAACTGGGGATCTCTTCTTTTGACTCCGTTATCCCCGGCGGTCGTTATCATAATTTCAAAGACTTTATTTCTTTCCCGAACGTCGGACGCGCCAATCTGGTCAACAAACCCTTGCCCCGCCTGCGGCACACTGGGTTCAACAATTTTCGCAATGGGTTTGATGCGATCCGTGAGCGCGACGTTCTGCTCTATTACCCGTACCACACCTTCGAGCACGTATTGGAACTGCTGCGACAAGCTTCTTTCGACCCTAACGTGCTGTCCATCAAAATCAATATTTACCGCGTCGCCAAAGACTCACGCATCATTACCTCAATGATCCATGCGGCGCACAACGGTAAGAAAGTGACGGTCGTGGTAGAGCTACAGGCACGCTTTGACGAAGAGGCAAACATCCATTGGGCTAAGCGCCTGACGGAAGCGGGCGTGCACGTCATTTTCTCGGTGCCTGGGCTGAAGATTCACGCCAAACTGTTCCTGATTTCCCGTCGCGAAGGGGAAAACATCGTGCGTTACGCGCACATCGGCACCGGTAACTTCAACGAGAAAACCGCCCGCCTGTATACGGATTACTCGCTGTTGACCGCCGACGAACGCATTACCAACGAAGTCCGTCGCGTCTTCAACTTCATTGAAAACCCCTACCGTCCGGTCAGCTTCGAGCACCTGCTGGTGTCACCGCAAAATTCCCGCGACAAGCTTTACCAACTGATCGATACCGAGATCGAAAACGCGCTGGCGAATCGTGATGCAGGCATTACGCTTAAGGTAAATAATCTGGTGGATAAGGGGCTGGCAGAAAAGCTGTATAAGGCTTCGTCTGCGGGCGTAAAAATCAATCTGCTGGTACGCGGCATGTGTTCGCTGATCCCTAATTTGCCGGGGATCAGCGAAAATATTCAGGTCATCAGTATTCTTGACCGCTATCTGGAACACGATCGGGTGTATGTCTTCAACAACGGCGGAGATAAGAAAGTCTACCTCTCTTCCGCAGACTGGATGACACGCAACATTGATTATCGCATTGAAGTCGCTGTGGAAATTCTGGATCCCATTTTGAAAAACCGCGTGCTGGAGACGCTGGATATTCTGTTCAGCGATACGGTAAAAGCCCGTGTCATTGATAAAGAATCGAGCAACCGCTATGTCTCACGCGGCAACAAGCGTAAAGTACGCGCGCAAAATGCCATTTACGACTACATCAAGGCGTTGGAACAACCTGGAGATAAGTCTGAATAATGCCGTTAACGAACAATGAAAAAACCGAGATAAAGCCGCAAGAATTCGCGGCTATCGACCTGGGTTCCAATAGTTTTCACATGGTGATCGCACGCGTGGTAAACGGTGCGCTTCAGGTATTGGGACGTTTAAAACAGCGGGTGCACCTGGCCGACGGGCTGGACAGCAAAAACATGCTCAGCGAAGAAGCTATTCAACGCGGCCTGAGCTGTCTGGCGCTATTTGCTGAACGCCTGCAAGGCTTCCCAGCAATGAACGTGTCCATCGTCGGAACGCACGCGCTGCGTCAGGCGGCTAACGCGCAGGAATTTTTGCGCCGCGCGGCGGATATCATTCCCTATCCGATAGAGATCATTTCCGGCCATGAAGAAGCCCGCCTGATCTTTATGGGCGTGGAGCATACGCAACCGGAAAAAGGCCGCAAGCTGGTCATCGACATCGGCGGCGGTTCTACAGAGCTGGTTATCGGTGAGGATTTCGAGCCGATGCTGGTGGAAAGTCGTCGTATGGGGTGCGTCAGCTTCGCACAGCAGTTTTTCCCAAATGGTGAAATTAGCGAAGCCAACTTCAAGCGCGCTCGGTTGGCCGCCGCGCAAAAGCTGGAAACGCTGTCCTGGGAATACCGTATATATGGCTGGAAATTCGCCCTCGGCGCGTCTGGAACGATCAAAGCCACGCATGAAATTTTGGTGGAGATGGGAGAGAAAGATGGCCTGATTACGCCTGAGCGGCTGGAAATGCTACGCACGCAGATCTTGCAGTTTAAGCACTTCAAAGCGCTGAGTCTGCCGGGGTTGTCCGAAGACCGTCAGTCGGTGCTGGTGCCCGGTCTGGCTATTCTGTGTGGTATTTTCGATGCATTGGCGATCAAAGAGTTACGTCTGTCTGATGGTGCGCTGCGCGAAGGTGTACTGTACGAAATGGAAGGGCGTTTCCGCCATCAGGATATTCGTATCCGTACCGCGCAGAGCCTGGCGACCCATTACAATATCGACCGTGAGCAGGCGCGACGCGTGCGGGAAACCACGCAGCAGCTTTATGCGCAGTGGGCAGAGCAAAATCCTAATCTGGTGCATCCACAGCTTGAGGCTATTTTGAACTGGGCTTCCATGCTGCATGAGGTTGGATTGGGCATTAACCATAGCGGCATGCACCGTCATTCCGCTTACATTCTGCAAAATACCAATCTGCCCGGCTTCAATCAGGAACAGCAGCTTGTGCTGTCCATGATCGTGCGGTTGCACCGTAAAGCGATCAAGCTGGAAGAGTTGCCGCGGTTGAACCTGTTCAAAAAGAAACAGTATTTGCCCATGATGCAGCTCTTGCGCCTTGCCACACTGTTGAATAACCAGCGTCAGGCAACAACAACGCCGGAATCATTACAGCTGCATACCGATGATAACTACTGGACGCTGACGTTCCCACGCGACTTCTTTACCAACAACACGCTAGTACAGCTGGATTTGGAACGGGAACAGGTATATTGGCAGGATGTCACCGGCTGGAAGCTGATGATTGAGGAAGAGAAAGCCTGATTGATGAAAATGTTACGTGGAAAACCGAGCCTACGCCGAACAGTAAAGTGGCGCAAAAATGTGCAACTTGGCTGGCCGGTGAAAGCCGGTTAACGTAAAGTTTACAGAGATGGGGCCGATACCCAAATGATGGCTGGCGAGAATTTTCGCCAACATCATGCAAGCTCGGCGGAAAGGGGCGCTTCCTTTCCATACCAGATATCAATCCAACTCAGTGTTAAGGAGAGTGAAATGGATGTATCACAGATTGCATCACTCGCTACCGACCTCAGCAACCTGCGTACCAGCAGTGAGGCCAGTGCGCTTGTGCTGAAAAAAGCGCTCGATAGCCAAGAGGCTGTTGCTTTAGGTATTTTACAGGCATTACCCCCTCTGCCAGCAAATCCGGCAATTGGGCGTAACGTCAATACCACGGCGTAATCCCCTTGTACCACACTACCCGCTTATCCGTTTTTGAGCGGGTTTTTTACTGATTCCCTTTGTCCCTTTTATGCTCTTTCCTCTTCACGCGGGTTTATCCCCCTTCTCCTTGCACCGAACGTGCGAAAACCGGATCGACCATCATCTTTTTCACTGAGGTAGATTGACCTCCCCTACTGCTTGTGCCTAAATAAACAACAGCGAATGTTCGCTTTCACAGAGGATTAACTGGTAATGTCCACGCTTACCCACAAACGACGATTATCGATACGCCCGCGACGAAGTGGCTCTCGGATCGCCCGTGCCGTTTTACTCATCAGCTTCATCATTCTTTTAGGCCGTTTTGCTTACTCCACCATCACCGCGTTTGGTCATCACCAAGACAAACAGCAGCAGCGTGCTGAACAATTACTGCTTCCTGCCAACGTACTCGTCAATCAGAAAGAGTAGCGCTTAACCAACCCGTTCCTTATATTCTCTTTTTTTATCAGGCTTTATTGTCTTCGTATTCTTGTACCTGTCATTCACGCCGTTGCCCATTCAAGTGATGCCGTACCAATAAAAAACGTCGGGAACGTTTTTCAACGTTGCGTAGCAACGGCCCGAAGGGTGACGGACGAGGATGTCCGTCATAAAAAAACGGCAGTGCGAATCTTCGCAGCCACCGTTTTCATCAATCAATCGTTTTCATCAACTAGTAATGCACTTGCTTCAAAACGGACTTAGACGATAGTCAGGGTCACGTCGATGTTGCCGCGCGTTGCATTGGAATATGGGCAAACGATGTGAGCTTTCTGCACCAGATCTTCGGCCACGGCACGATCCAGGCCCGGCAGAGAAATTTTCAGTTCGACTTCAATACCAAATCCTGTCGGGATGGCACCGATACCTACGCTACCGTTTACCGTGGTATCAGCAGGGACAGCAATTTTCTCACGCGCACCGACAAACTTCATCGCGCCAAGGAAACAGGCAGAATAGCCCGCAGCGAACAGCTGCTCTGGGTTCGTCCCTTCACCGCCTGCGCCACCCAGCTCACGTGGGGTCGTCAATTTAATATCAACCGCTTTATCGGAAGACACTGCACGACCATCACGACCACCGGTAGCTTGAGCATGAGCAACGTATAATACTTTTTCAATAGACATAATGTGACTCCAGACAGTTAAGGAATGACCTAAGGCAGTATAGATGCTACTCAGGCCCAATTAAATAGCGAAAAATTAAATCGCGCACTACTTAGAAACTTAAAACAAAACACTTAAAAACAGGCTACTTAGCAAATGTGACGCTGTCTGACAGGCTTCGGATGCCCAAGGCAACCGCGAGTATCTTCAAAGGTGCCCAATCAGATTCTTACGCAGCGTCTCTAAATCTTTTTTGATCGTCTGCAACTGGTCAAGGTGGCATTCCGTCGCGCAAAACACGCTTTCAGGAATCGCTCGTGCCTGTTGCTGAAGTGCTCGCCCAGCTTCAGTTAACCCGATCAGCACCTGACGCTCATCTTCGGTTCCCCGATTACGCACCACTAAGCCCGCGCTTTGTAACCGCTTGAGCAACGGCGTTAGCGTGGCGGAATCGAGATACAAACGCTCGCCCAGCTCAGACACCGTCAAACCATCACGCTCCCACAGCACCAGCATCACCAGATATTGGGGATAGGTCAGATTCAGTTCAGACAGCAAACGACGATACAGTTTATTCATCGCCAGATTGGCTGAATACAGTGCGAAGCACAGTTGCCCATCCAGTTTGTAAGCGTTGTCGTTCATCGTCTCTGCCATCAGTATCTGTTACGTTTCTGGAACTGACTGTATATCGCCAAAAACTAAGTAGCAAGCGATTTAATAACTCGTTAGGTAAAATTTTTCATAAAAAATACGCCTGGGTGCGCTATCGCACACCTTTCAGGCAGCAATTCGCCAGTAATCCTATTCTTAATCTACTGATTCTGAGCTACATTTAATAAAACACGGATAAAAAACAGATCGAGCATAAAACATTATGTCGAGTGTAAAAAAACTTACCGACCTCCGACGCCGTATCTCCCTTCTGCTATTGGAAAATAAAGAACTGGTTGAAGACATTATCAACCGGCAACCGCGCGTTACAACAGGCAATAACGCAACGTTGGGCGACAATGCTGCATTAAATAACAAAATCAGGTTGCGAGAAAAAAGCATCCTGCTCGATCAAACCGCAGAAATTAGCGAGCTTATCATCGGGCTGCATGCCGCTGACCTTGCTGACCTGCTGGAGTCCTTACCGCAGGATGAACGGCTTGCGCTCTGGCGGCTTATCCCCATAGAGAAGCGCGGCCGCGTGTTGATTGAGGCCTCTGATAGCATTTCTGACGATCTGATCGGCGATATGCAGGACAAAGAAATCCTGAGAGCGGTTCGGATACTGGATGTTGATGAGCAGGCTCAGCTATCTCGCCTCGTCCCCCGCCATCTGCTGGGCAGAATACTGACTTCGCTTGAGCCGAAGCAGCGCGCGCAGTTACGCGCCGCCATCAATTATGATGAAGACTGCCTCGGCCACATGATGGATTTCAAGCTCATCACCGTGCGCGCCGACGTCACGCTCGCGGCCGTACAGCGCTATCTGCGCTATCGCAAAAAAATCCCCAATTCCACTGATAAACTGTTTGTTACCGATCGCAAGAACACGCTGATCGGCGAGCTATCACTGGCCAACATTCTGCTCCATTCGCCTAATGCTCTGGTTACTGACGTCATGGACGATCAGCCGTTGCGGTTCCAGCCTGAAGATAAAATCGAAGAAGCCGCAGGGGCTTTTGAGCGTTACGATTTAATTTCCAGCGCCGTGGTCGATAGCAAAGGGAAACTCATGGGACGCCTGACGATTGAGGATATCCTCGACGTCGTGAACCGGGAAAGCGACAGCAACCTGCGGCGTTCAGGGGGGTTAACGCCCTCTGAAGATGTCTACGCACCCGTGTATAAATCGTTCCGCAATCGCTGGGCGTGGCTGGCCATCAACCTTTGTACGGCGCTCATTGCCTCGCGCGTCATCGGCCTGTTCGAACATACTCTGTCCCATTTGGTGGCGCTAGCGACGCTCATGCCGATTGTTGCCGGTATCGGCGGAAATACCGGCAACCAGACGATCACCATGATTGTACGTGCACTGGCGCTGCATCAGCTTGAACACGGCAAGAAATCGTACCTGCTGCTTAAAGAATTAGGTGTTGCGCTGGTAAACGGAGTGATATGGGGCACGATTATGGGCCTGGTAACCTTCCTACTCTATGGCAGCGCCGCGATGGGTGGCGTGATGATGCTGGCGATTCTGCTGAACTTGCTGCTCGCCGCGCTGATGGGCGTCGCTATTCCGCTAATCATGATGAAACTCGGCCGCGATCCAGCCATCGGCTCCAGCGTAATGATTACGGCGATCACGGATACCGGCGGCTTCTTTATCTTCCTTGGGCTGGCGACGCTGTTCCTGCTGCCTTAAACATATGCAATGTAAAACACATGAAATGTAAAAAGGGCTTTAATCAAAGCCCTTTTCGCTCACCTTTCCCAACCTGAACTTAACTCACACGGCCTGCACCGCCGGATGCCTGACACAAATAGATGGACGGCTGAAGGCCGGTACGCGCCGGATATTCACGTTCAATCACCTGTTTGACTTCGTCTGTCAGCGCCGAGGGGATAAGGGCGACAATGCAGCCACCGAAACCGCCACCTGTCATACGTACACCGCCTC
Organism: Pectobacterium odoriferum; assembly: GCF_009931295.1. Lineage (NCBI taxonomy): Bacteria > Pseudomonadati > Pseudomonadota > Gammaproteobacteria > Enterobacterales > Pectobacteriaceae > Pectobacterium > Pectobacterium odoriferum. The sequence goes on from NZ_CP034938.1 coordinate 3,459,312, forward strand.
GCTCACCCACATACTCCTGAATCAGTTCCACCAGCGCATCGATCGGCGGCACGGTAATTTCAAAATCGTCGCGCATGGAGACATGCGATTCCGCCATCAGCGTAAACAAACGGTGTGCATCCTGACGCGCCAGCGCATCGGCCGCTTCCAGCGTACGGCGGTTCTCGGTAATAACATGTCGCGCACGGCGTACCGCTACCGGATCCAGCCCCTCGATTCCCGCTTCAAACTGCGACAGTGAAACATCGCGCAGCGCCTTGACGTTAAAGTGACGCGCCGCGGCTTCACACTGCTGGCGACGTGTGTTGTATTCGCTGTCCACCAGCCCACGACGCACGTTGGAATTCACGATCAGCACGTCAACGCCGTCGAGCATACGTACAGAACGCCCTTCCAGAGAGCGGCAGTCGATCAACAGCGCCTGACCGACACGCCCTTGAGCGGAAATAAACTGATCCATAATGCCGCAGCTACAACCAACAAAATGGTTTTCTGCCTGCTGACCGTTCAAGGCCACATCCAACTGGCTGATGTCCAGATCGTTCAGCTCTTTGAACGTCTGCCCGATAGCCACTTCCAGCGAGGCCGATGAACTTAGCCCTGCGCCAGAAGGCACGTTACCGGAGACAACCATATCCATGCCAGTGAGCGGCAGGCCACGCGCCAGCAAAAATTTCACCGTTCCACGGATATAGTTCGCCCAGGTATAGTCCGGGTGAGGCACGATCTCTTTGGCGAGATCGAATTCATCCTGCTGGTTGTCAAAGTCCACCGCTACCACCCGCACGATGCCATCCTGACGTACCGCCGCGCTGACCACCGTCTGGTAATCGATAGCACAAGGCAAGACAAAGCCATCGTTATAGTCGGTGTGCTCACCAATCAGGTTGACCCGACCGGGAGCCTGAATAGCCGCGTGCGGCGCATAGCCAAATAATCGGACAAAAACAGACTCGGTTAACTGACGTAGAGAATCAATACGGCTCATAAAATGACCTCAAATTTGCTCACGAAAATGGATATCACTCACGCTGCGTAAACGTTCAGCGGCCTGCTCTGCCGTCAGATCACGCTGTGCCTCAGCCAACATTTCATAGCCGACCATAAATTTGCGCACGCTGGCGGAACGTAATAACGGGGGATAAAAATGGGCATGCAGCTGCCAGTGTGCGATGTCATCACCCTTGAACGGCGCGCCATGCCACCCCATCGAATAGGGGAATGAACACTGGAACAGATTGTCGTAACGGCTGGTCAGCTTTTTCAGGAGCAGCGCCAGATCGTCACGCTGAACGTCATTTAGCTGTGGCAACCGCTGTACGGCGAACTTGGGCAGCACCAGTGTTTCAAACGGCCACGAGGCCCAGTAAGGGACAACCGCCAACCAGTGTTCCGTTTCCACCACGATGCGCGAACCGTCAGCCTGCTCGCGGCGAACGTAGTCCAGCAGTAGAGGCGAACCGTGACGAGAGAAATAGTCTCGCTGCTGCTCATCCTCACGCTGTACTTCGTTCGGCAGAAAATCGTTAGCCCAAACCTGCCCGTGCGGATGGGGATTGGAGCACCCCATCATCGTCCCTTTATTCTCAAAGACCTGAACCCACGGATACCGCTTGCCCAGCTCTTCAGTCTGATCGCTCCACGTATCGATCACCGCTTTCAGCGCTGGCAGCGAAAGCTGTGGCAGACTTTTACTATGATCGGGGGAAAAACAGATGACACGGCTGACGCCACGGGCTTGCTGCACGCGGAAAAGTTCGTCGTCGCCCGACGGTGCTTCCGGCGTGTCCTCCATCAGAGCCGAAAAATCATTCGTAAAAACAAAGGTGCCCTGATAGTGCGGGTTGATATCGCCAGTAATGCGTTTATTGCCCGCACACAGATAGCAGGTCGGATCGTAAGGTGGCGGCGTGGCACAATCCGGTTCATCCTGCTGCCCCTGCCAGGGGCGCTTGGCACGATGCGGAGAAACCAGAATCCATTCGCCTTTCAGCGGGTTAAAACGGCGATGCGGATGTTCAGTCGGCTCAAACTGCATAAGCTATTCCTCAATACAAAACACAAATTCGGTACAACCGCGGCACCATCCGCAACCCATTGTATGGCGCTAACAGTCCGTCAGAGATCTCAGAGAGGCATCAGGTCTGTCTGTAAACTCAGCCAGAAAAACCCCTTAATGTAATCAGTTTCACTATATGGCATGGATAAAATAGCTGTAATAATGCTGAATAAAGATAGCCAGCTATCTTTCAGTCACCATATAAGTGTAATCGGTTACCCTAAATTTAAACCCCGAAATGGTATTTTGGAAGAGAGAAATGACCGATGATTGTTGATAGCGATCACATAAGTACGGTCTGGATCAAAAAGGAAAGGTGGTCGGATAGGTAACATCCCCCAAAAACCTGTACATTTATAAATATAAGTAATCGATTTTTTCTTTTAACGTGTGCGTTAGGCTGCGGTCCGCCTCACCACGCATTTGACCGCTCAGGAATGCCAATGGCCACAATAAAGGATGTTGCTCGTCTATCAGGTGTATCAGTCGCTACGGTTTCGCGCGTGATTAATAACTCGCCCAAAGCCAGTACCGCCTCAAGGGAAGCCGTACACAAGGCCATGGCGGAGTTGCAATATCATCCGAACGCCAATGCCAGAGCGCTCGCACACCAGAGTGCAGAAACCATGGGACTGGTTGTTGCAGACGTATCCGATCCCTTTTTCGGGACGATGGTTAAATCTGTCGAACAAATTGCTCAGGCAACGGGAAACTTCCTGCTGATTGGTAACGGCTACCACAATGCCGAGCAGGAAAAGAAAGCCATTGAGCAGCTAATTCGCCACCGCTGCGCGGGGCTGATCGTGCATGCAAAAATGCTTTCAGATGAGGAGTTGGCGGCGCTGATGAGTCACATTCCTGATATGGTGCTCATCAACCGCACCTTACCCGGTTATGAAAACCGCTGCGTTGCACTCGACGATCGCTACGGCTCCTGGCTGGCAACACGTCATTTAATTCAGGAAGGACATCAGCGGATCGGTTTTCTCTGCTCTAATCACCAAATTTCCGACTCCGCCGACCGCCTGCAAGGCTATGTGGATGCGCTGCAAGAGCACGGCATCGCACGGGATGAACGTCTCATTGCCCGCGCCTCGCCAGACGAGGTGGGCGGCGAATCGGCCATGATGGAACTCCTGAGTCGGGGCGGCAACATGACGGCAGTCGTGTGTTACAACGATTCCATGGCCGCAGGCGCGCTTTCTGTCCTGAGTGATAACAGCATCAGCGTACCGCAGGATATGTCGGTGATTGGGTTTGATGACGTATTGATCGCTCGCTACCTCCGCCCTCGCCTGACCACCGTGCACTATCCGGTTTCCGCCATGGCAATTCAGGCCGCAGAATTAGCCATCGCGCTATCTCACGGTAAACAGCTCAGTGAAACCACGAATATGTTTAGCCCGACGCTGGTACGCCGCCATTCGGTGAGTCCCCCGGCCCGTAAGAAGTAGTCGCCTTTCACCAATGTCGCTTGCCTGACGCAATACTCATTTGCATCAGGCAGGTAGCGACATCATTGCCTTCTGACCTCACCCCTTGTTTGCGCTTTCCTTTTAACTGACCTCCTTTCCCTCTATTCCAAAAATGTTTCCTACTCGGCATCGCATCACTCCTTTTATGTAACGCCACCGATTCTGACATAAAAAAATTTTATGCTGCATTTTAGACGCGCCAGAAAAACGTGTAACCAGTTACACATCATTACGCAGCGAATAACACCGCTCCAGCGCTGATAAATAATCAAAACACCACCAGTAACATCGTTACATCAGTGTAAATATTGGTGTAACTCTTTTGTATTTTGTGAGAACAATCATGTCACACGCCATTTTATTCCCCCATAATCCTTCGCCATGAGTGGAAACGTTTTACCTCCGTTCACGTCATGTTATTTGGAACATCCACATTCTTACCCGAATAAGCGAAAGGTATATTATGAAAAGAAAACTGCTGACAACATCCATTGCGCTGAGTTTGGCAATGCTGGCATCCCCTTCTTATTCTGTTGATTTTTCAGGATACTTCCGTTCTGGCGTGGGTGCATCAAACCACGGAAAACAACAGGCAGCCGATAAAAGTTATGTGGGAAGATTAGGTAACGAAGATGACACCTACGGCGAAATCCAATTAGGGCAGCAGCTGTATAACGAAAATGGGAAAACGTTTTACTTCGATAGCATGATTTCCATGTTCTCCAATGGCTCGAACGATAATGAAACGACAAAAAATGACGATGCCGAGTTTGGTTTGCGCCAGTTAAACCTTCAGGCAAAAGGCTTTGTACCTGGACTGCCGGATGCCACGGTCTGGGCGGGGAAACGCTACTATCAGCGTCATGACTTGCACATCATCGATACCAAATACTGGAATATCTCCGGTGCGGGTGCCGGGATCGAAAACGTCAAAGCGGGCGAAGGCGCGTTCTCTTTTGCCTGGATCCGTGCCGATGCTGAAAACATGAACGTCGACTGTAGCAACAGCATTAACAGTCAGGAATGTCAAAGCAGAACAGATACCTACGACGATCTGAATATCAACTATCTGGACGCACGCTATGCAGGCTGGAAACCGTGGGACGGCGCGTGGACGGAGTTCGGTATCTCCTACGCGATGCCAAATGAAGCGGACACGCAGAAAAATATCTTCCTCGCGGAAGGGCAAAAATTCGATCCTAAAAATTCGATGATGATCACTGGCGAGCTCAGCCACTACTTCTCCGGCCTCAAATCTAACCAGAAACTGGTGCTGCAATATGCCGACAAAGGGCTGGCGCACAACATGGTCGATCAGGGCGGCGGCTGGTATGACGTCTGGAGCATCAACGACAGCGCCAAAGGCTACCGCGTCATTCAGACCGGTGACCTACCAATCACTGATAATATTTCTCTTAGCCATGTTCTGACCTACGGTAAAGCGGATGAAATCAGCCGCTGGCGCGACAGCACAGAATTATTGTCTGCGGTAGGTCGCGGCCAATATGTCTGGACCAAGAACCAAAAAACCTATCTGGAAGCCGGCGCATATCAGAAAAAAGATAGCTGGAAAGCGGGTACAGAAACCAAATACAGTGGTGAGAAATACACGCTGGCACACGCCTTCACCGCCGATATTCCCATGATGACACGCCCGGAACTGCGCTTCTTCGTGTCTTACCAAAACCGTGGAAATGAAAACCGCAACACCTTCAACGACGCTCGCAGCAATGCAGTGAACTTCGGCATTCAGGCAGAAGCCTGGTGGTAATACCGCACTAACCCTCAGCTCGACGGGCCCATCATTCCCGTCGGGCGTTTCCCAAAAGGCTTTCTACGGAAAGCCTTTTTCTGTTGCGGATGGTATCCGCTGTAAAATGTTCACTGCATCCTGTGTGGTAGTGCGAAAATTTCGTGCGTGTTAACTACCGAGCAAATCTGTGATTTCACCACACGCCCGACAAGGCGCGCTCAATCGCCGCAGCGCCTTGACCACTGGCTTTTCGGCGCTAATTGCGTCGCTACGCGATGCCTTCGGCGTTCGTGGCCGATATTCGGACCGGCAGTGACGCGTTCCCGACGCGGCACTGCCTTTCGCCGCATCCATGCGGCTCACCCGACGGCCACGCCCACCTCAGCGCAATTTTTTACGCCAGAGAAACCCAAAACAGCGGAATATTGAGAGACAGATGATTTTATCAGCAGCAATTAAGGTTGAGCGCCCTTCGCGGGCGCTGTTTAGTAGGGGTTTTGCTATTCAGATCAAGCGATTCAAAAACTTAACTACTCACTGATACGCAGGCCATCGGCGTTGAACACCAGACAGTTATTCGGGGAGAAGAAGACCTCAATATGTTCATAAGGCTTGAAGGCACTGTCGCCCGCCAGCAGAAGTTTGAAGCTATCGATGCCACAGCATTGTCCGAACAGGTAGGTACTGTTACCTAAACGTTCGACGACTTCACAACCGAATGACAGAGGTATCCCCTCACCTTCCGGTGACACGTGTTCCGGCCGCAGCCCCAGCGTTATCGTGCTGCCAACGGTCAGTTCGCCAGTGCGAATCGGCAGCTCAAGCTGCAACTGCTCGGCAACATTCACCGTCAGGCTATCCGGCGTCCAATCGATAACCTGCGCAGGCAGGAAATTCATTTTTGGCGAGCCGATAAAGCCCGCGACAAACTGATTAACGGGATGATAATAAAGCTCCATCGGCGATCCGACCTGCTCGACTTTGCCGTAATTCATGACCACGATTTTGTCGGCCAGCGTCATGGCTTCGACCTGATCGTGCGTCACGTAGATCATCGTCGTTTTCAATTCCTGATGCAGTTTGGCAATGTGCAATCGCATATCCACGCGCAGCTCTGCATCCAGGTTCGACAGCGGCTCATCAAACAGGAACACTTTCGGGTTACGCACGATAGCACGCCCTATCGCCACGCGCTGGCGCTGCCCACCGGATAGTTCTTTCGGTTTACGCTCCAGCAGGTGAGACAGTTGCAGCGTCTTCGCCACCATCTCGATTTGGTGCTTAATCTGGTCTTTCGGGACGCCATTCACGCGCAGGCCGTAGCCCATATTCTCAGCGACGGTCATGTGCGGGTACAGCGCATAAGACTGGAACACCATCGCCACACCACGGTGAGCAGGGGCAACATCATTCACCACTGCCTCATCAATCATGATTTCACCGCCCGTGACATCTTCCAGCCCGGCAATCATTCTCAGCAACGTCGACTTACCACAGCCAGACGGCCCAACAAAAACGGCGAACTCTCCATCCGCAATCGTCAGATTCACATCGTGAAGCGTAATCGTTTTGCCAAAATGCTTACTCACTCTATCCAACTGGATCGACGCCATAACGGTAACCTCTTGATAATTTTGCTTTTCAGGATATAAGCGCTGAGTCACAACGGCCCAGTGGTCGTCGACTCAAAATGGCTCGGTAGCCCTTCGAGATGCATTAGCATCCGGCCAGGTTTACCTGCACGCTGGTCATAATTGCAATATAACAGCATGGTGTAACCGTTTGCACAAACAGGGGGTTACTTTTGTGCATAAGATCACAGCCTTTACATGTTTCGCTGGCAGACGTGGCGCACTCTGCTTAATGTAATCGCCATTGGTGTAACCGTTATCCTAGTTTGTGGAAAACGCGTAATAAAGCGTCAAGCACCACACAGCGACGATCGCCAAAAAACGTGTACTGTTAGATGCCCCATTCCCTGCGGTGTACTGCCGTGTGATGTAACGTTACACCAACATCGCACAGAGACAGCAAAAACGGCGAAAGCGGAAAGTACGCGACGATTTCCTACCATGATGGGCCCACCAGGGCTTTGAGGACTAATGATGAAAATGAAAACACTGGCCACCGTCATTATGATTTCACTGGGTATCACCGGCGTACTCAGCAAATCAGCGCTGGCAGCCGACAAAGAACTTCTGGTATGGGAAGATATCAAGAAATCCGACGGCATCGCCGAGGCGATCAAAGCCTTTGAAAAACAGAATAATGTCAAAATAAAAGTACTGGAAACGCCCTACGCGCAGCAGATTGAGAAACTCCGTCTGGATGGCCCAGCAGGAATCGGCCCAGATGTGATCGTGATGCCACACGATCAGGTGGGTACCGCCGTCGTTCAGGGATTGATCAGCGAACTGAAGCTGGATCAGACGTTCCTGTCGAGTTTCACCAAACCAGCGCTGGAAGCACAAACCTATAACGGTAAGCTGTACGGCGTGCCGAAAGCGGTTGAAACCACCGTGCTGGTGTACAACAAAGACCTGATGCCACAGCCGCCGGAAAAATTTGACGATCTGTTCACCTTCTCCAAACAGCAACGTGCGGAAGGCCGCTATGGCCTGCTGGCGAAGTTTGATGAAATTTATTACGCCTATGGCGTCATCGCCGGGATGGGTGGCTACATTTTCGGGCAGAACAGCAACGGTTCACCAAACGTAAAAGACATCGGTCTGGATAAACAAGCCACTATCGATGCCGTCAACTACATCAAGAAATTCTATGCCGATGGCCTGTTCCCACCGGGCATCGTCGGTGAAACCGGCGCTAACGCCATCGATTCCCTGTTTACCGAGAAAAAAGCCGCTGCCGTGATTACCGGTCCGTGGGCGTTCCAGCCGTACAAAAACGCGGGCGTAAACTATGGTGTAGCCCCACTGCCGCTGCTGCCAAACGGCGAGCATCCGCGTTCGCTGCTGGGCGTGAAAGGCTACAGCATCTCCACCTACTCTAAAAACAAAGCGCTAGCGCAGAAATTCATTGAGTTCATCAATCAGCCTGAGTACGCCAAAATTCGCTTCCAGTTAACCGGTGAAATCCCACCTATCGCGGCGCTGGTTGACGATCCGCTGATTAAGGATGACGAAAAATCCCGTGCTGTCGCGATCCAGTCTGGCTATGCCGTTCCTATGCCGAGCGTACCGGAAATGCAGGAAGTCTGGACACCTGCGAACAGCGCGCTGCAACTGAGCGTAACGGGCAAGCAGGACACCAAAGCGGCGCTGGAATCTGCCGTGAAGATTATCAAAATGCAGATCGAAGCTAACCACAGTAACCAGTAATCCCCCGCACCACCGTGGGTCAACATGGGATCCCTTATTTCTCCCCAATCGGTTTCGGGATGTGAGGGATACCCATGTTTTAAGAAAATGGAGGTAGATGTGACCGTCAACGCCAGCGGCCTTACGCCACAAGAGAGAGGATGTCGCCACGCCAGAACGGCTGTATTGCTGGCGATCGTCCCCGGACTTGGACAGATTTATAATCGCCAGTTCGTCAAAGGCGCACTTTTCTTTATCGTCATGGCCTGCTTCATCGGCATATTCCATGATTTCCTGCGCAACGGCGCCTGGGGGCTCATCACGCTGGGCACTGAGTTGCCGCGCGATCACTCTATTTTTCTGCTGGCAAAAGGCATTATCAGCGTGATCGTCGCCGCTTTTGGCGTTGGCGTTTACTATTTGAGCCTGCGCGATGCCTACGCGTGCGGTGCCAGACGCGATAAAGGTCTGCCGTTGAACAGCGTGAAAAAGCAATATCAGATGCTGCTGAGCGAAGGCTTCCCTTATCTGATGATCACGCCTGGCTTCATCCTGTTGGTCTTTGTCGTGGTTTTCCCAATTATTTTCGGCTTTTCCATTGCCTTTACCAATTACAACCTCTATCACACGCCACCCGCCAAGCTGGTCGATTGGGTAGGGATGACGAACTTTATCAACATCTTCCGGCTCGATCTCTGGCGCTCAACGTTCTTTGACGTGCTGCAATGGACGGTGATTTGGACGCTGATTGCGACCACACTCCAGTGCGCCGTAGGCATCCTGCTGGCGATTTTGGTGAACCAGAAGGGCCTGCGTTTCAAACCGCTGATCCGCACCATCCTGATCCTGCCGTGGGCGGTGCCGGGTTTCGTCACTATTCTGGTTTTCGCGGGGATGTTTAACGAAACGTTTGGCGTGATTAATAATGGCATTCTGGCCGCATTAGGGATTGAGCCTAAAGCGTGGATGACCGATCCGTTCTGGACCAAAACCGCGCTGATTTTGATGCAAACCTGGTTAGGTTTCCCGTTTGTGTTCGCCATGACGACAGGCGTATTGCAGGCGATTCCTGACGATTTGTACGAAGCCGCAACCATTGACGGCGCCAGCAGTTGGTACAAGCTGACCACCATCACGCTGCCGCTGGTGCTCTACTCCATTGCACCAATCATCATCACGCAGTACACGTTCAACTTTAATAATTTCAACATCATCTATCTGTTCAACAACGGCGGACCGGCGGTGATCGGCTCCAACGCGGGCGGGACGGATATTCTGGTGTCCTGGATTTATAAGCTGACCATGTCTTCTTCCCAGTATGCGATCGCAGCCAGCATCACCATTCTGCTGTCGATTTTTGTCGTGGGCGTCGCGCTGTGGCAGTTCCGCGCCACCAATTCCTTCAAACAAGACAACATGGCATAGGAAAGCGCGCAGATGAAAAAACACAGCGTTAAACGCCAGAATTTTATCAAAATCAGCCTGACCTACCTGCTGCTGACGATCGTGGCAGTCATCATTATTTATCCACTGATCTGGACGGTTGGCGCGTCGCTGAACCCCGGCAACAGCCTGCTCAACACCTCAATCATCCCGGATAACTTCTCCTTTATTCACTATGAGGAGCTGTTTAACGGCCAGATTGACTACGCGGCATGGTACTGGAACTCGATGAAAATCAGCTTCTTGACCATGATTCTGACGCTCGTCAGCGTCAGCTTCACTGCATATTCCTTCTCTCGCTTCCGCTTTCGCGGCCGCCAGAGTGGGCTGATGTTGTTTCTACTGTTGCAGATGATCCCGCAGTTCTCCGCGCTGATCGCCATCTTCGTACTGGCGCAGATGCTGGGGCTGGTGAACAGCCATATTGCACTGGTGCTGGTTTACGTCGGCGGCATGATCCCGATGAATACCTATCTGATGAAAGGCTATCTGGATGCCATTCCGAAAGATCTGGATGAGTCCGCACGTATGGACGGCGCAGGCAACTTTCGCATCTTTATCGAGATCATCATGCCGCTGTCCAAACCGATCATCGCAGTGATCGCCCTGTTCTCGTTTACCGGCCCGCTGGGCGACTTCATTCTCTCCAGCACCATCCTGCGCACGCCGGATCAGTACACGCTGCCCATCGGGCTGTACAACCTGGTCTCGCAGAAGATGGGAGCCAGCTACACCACCTACGCCGCTGGAGCCGTGCTGATCGCGGTACCGGTCGCCATTCTTTATCTTTCATTGCAAAAGTACTTTGTCTCCGGCCTGACCTCAGGCGGAACCAAAGGGTAATAACTCAACATCTGTACCTATTCCAGGAACGTAAAATGAAAATGAAAAAACGCGTACTGATGGCCGCCATGTTGGCAACTGGCCTGTTGACCTTATCCCTGCCGCAAACCCTGTATGCCGCAGAGAATGTGACGATCAATAAGTTGACGAACGTCCCTGCCGATTTCATTAAAGGCGCGGATATTTCCATGCTGAACGAGGTGGAAAAGCACGGCGGAAAATTTTATGACGAACATGGCAAACAGAAAGATGCCATGCTGATCCTGAAAGAGAACGGCATTAACTATATCCGTCTGCGCATCTGGAACGATCCGAAAGATGCAGCGGGCAATGGTTACGGCGGCGGTAACAACGATCTGGCGACCACGCTGGCACTGGCTAAACGCGCCAAAGCGAACGGAATGAAAATACTGCTGGATTTCCACTACAGCGATTTCTGGACCGACCCGGCCCACCAGAACAAGCCCAAAGCCTGGTCTGGCCTAAACGCAGCGCAGCTCACGACTGCCGTACATGACTACACCAAGGCCACGATTAGCGAATTCCAGAAAGCGGGCGTCATGCCGGATATGGTGCAGATCGGTAACGAATTGAACGGCGGAATGCTGTGGCCGGAAGGAAAAAGTTGGGGTCAGGGTGGCGGCGAATTCGATCGCCTCGCGGCGATGCTGAAAGCCGGTATTCAGGGCGTGAAGGACGTACAGGGCGCGAATAACGTCAAGATCATGCTGCATCTGGCGGAAGGCACCAAAAACGATACCTTTATCTGGTGGTTCGATGAAATCGTCAAACGTAATGTCCCGTTTGACGTCATCGGTGCCTCATTCTACACCTACTGGAACGGCCCCATCAGCGCGTTGCAGTACAACATGAACGACGTCACCAAACGCTACAATAAAGACATCATCGTGGTTGAAGCCGCCTATGCTTACACGTTGGAAAACTGCGATAACGCGGAAAACAGCTTCCAGCAAAAAGAGTTGGATGCCGGCGGTTACCCCGCTTCCGTTCAGGGTCAGGCCAATTACCTGCACGATTTGATGCAAAGCGTCATCAACGTCCCCAATCAGCGTGGTAAAGGCGTCTTCTATTGGGAGCCAATCTGGCTGCCTACCCCCGGCGCAACCTGGGCCACGAAAGCGGGTATGAAATACAACAACGACGAATGGAAAGAAGGCAACGCGCGGGAAAATCAGGCGCTGTTCGACTGCAAAGGCAACGTACTGCCTTCCATCAAAGCGTTTAAGCCGTAAACCGTATTCAGAGCGTGACAACCCGTTTAGGAGAGAACGATGTTCAAATTCCCCCCGCTAAGCAGCAAAGTGCCTGTTCTGCTGCACGGCGCAGACTATAACCCTGACCAATGGCTGGACGACCCAGAGGTTCTGGAAAAAGACATTGAGATGATGAAGCAGACCCAGTGCAACGTCATGTCCGTGGGTATTTTCAGCTGGTCTGGGATTGAGCCGGAAGAAGGGCGCTACGAATTTGGTTGGTTGGATGGCATCCTCGACACGCTGTATGCCAACGGTATCTTTGTTTTTCTGGCGACACCGAGCGGCGCACGCCCAGCTTGGCTATCGCAGAAATACCCAGACGTACTGCGCGTAGGCAGCAACCGCGTGCAGGCGCTGCACGGCGGTCGCCACAACCACTGCCTGAGCTCGCCGAACTATCGCGAGAAAGTAAAACAAATCAACACCCAGTTGGCAAAGCGTTACTCGCACCATCCTGCGGTGATCGGCTGGCATATTTCCAACGAATACAGCGGCGAGTGCCACTGCGATACCTGCCGCAGCACTTTCCAGAACTGGCTGAAAGCGCGCTACGGCACGATAGACGCACTGAATAAAGCGTGGTGGAGTACCTTCTGGAGCCACACCTACACCGACTGGTCACAGTTAGAACCCCCGTCGCCCATCGGTGAAATGTCTATTCACGGCCTGAATCTAGACTGGAAACGCTTTAACACCTCACAGGTCAGCGATTTCTGTGCCGCCGAAATTGCACCGCTAAAAGCCGAAAATCCGTCTCTGCCAACGACGACGAACTTCATGGAATACTTCTATGATTACGACTACTGGCAGTTGGCGAAGGTGATCGACTTCGTCTCCTGGGACAGCTACCCGCTGTGGCATAATGCGGAAGATGACTGCACGCTGGGTGCCTACACCGCGATGTATCACGATCTGATGCGTACGCTGAAAGGTGGAAAACCGTTCTACCTGATGGAGTCAACGCCGAGCCTGACCAACTGGCAGCCGATCAGCAAACTGAAAAAGCCGGGCATGCATATCCTGTCTTCGCTTCAGGCCGTCGCGCACGGGTCAGACTCCGTGCAGTATTTCCAGTGGCGTAAGAGCCGCGGTTCCGTTGAAAAATTCCACGGTGCCGTGGTCGATCATGTCGGACATATCGACACCCGCGTTGGGCGTGAAGTGCAGGAATTGGGTGACATACTCAACAAACTCGCACCGGTAGCGGGCAGTCGTGTTGACGCCAAAGTCGCCATCATTTTCGACTGGGAAAGCCGCTGGGCCATGGATAACGCCCAAGGGCCGCGTAACGCGGGGCTGTTCTATGAAAAAACCGTCACCGAGCATTATCGTACGTTCTGGGAACAGGGCGTGGCGGTGGATATCATCAACGCCGATGTCGATCTCAGCGGTTATCAGCTCGTGATCGCACCGATGCTCTACATGGTACGCGATGGCTTTGCCGAACGCGTCGATGCCTTCGTCAAACAAGGCGGCCGCTTCGTCACCACCTACTGGTCTGGCGTCGTCAACGAAACCGATCTGTGTCACCAAAACGGTTTCCCTGGCCCGCTGCGTCCGATCATGGGGATCTGGGCAGAAGAAATCGATGGGCTGTACGATCATGAAAGCAACAGCATCAGCGGTCTGGACGGTAACGAGCAACGTCTGGTCGGCCCGTATCAGGTCACCCACCTGTGCGAGCTAATTCATTTGGAAGGCGCGCGGGCGCTGGCAACCTATGACAGCGATTTCTACGCGGGTCGTCCGGCCGTTACGGTCAATGATCACGGCAAAGGGCAGGCCTATTACATCGCGTCGCGCAACGATCTCGCCTTCCAGCGTGATTTCTTCACCACGCTGATACAGACGCTGGATCTACCGCGTGCGCTGCCGACCGACCTGCCCTACGGCATTGTCGCTCATCGCCGCGATGACGGGGAAAGTGAGTTCATCTTTGTACAGAACTACACCGCAACACCGCAACAGATCGCGTTGCCTGCCACCTACGAGGAAATGACGACGGGCAGCACGCTTTCAGGGGTTATTGACCTGTCAGGCTACGGCTGCCGGATTCTACGCCGCGCGCTACAGTAAGGCTCATGCTTGCGGTTAAGCATTACGCTACTGGGCGAGCACAGTGCAGACGTTCCTACGGAACCTCATCACCGTGTTTCGCCTAACAGTAATGTTACGTGAACGGCATTATCATACGCACGCTGATAAACAAACGAAGAGGTGACTACGATGGGCAAGATTCACAATTTTCGGAAATTGTTCGCATCAATGTTGGGTAAGCAAATTACCGAGATTGAAATCGCTTCACCGCTAGACAAAGAAAACTTGCAGCAGTTGGTAACCGCCTTTGGCGGCAAAGAAAATATCGTCAGTCTGGATGCCTGCATCACCCGCCTGCGGGTCGAGGTTCACAGCCTACGGTTGGTTAACAGCGACAGCTTGCAAAAACTGGGCGCCATCGGCGTGATCATCGTCGGCCATCAGGTGCAGGCCATCTTCGGCACCCAGTCGGATAACCTGCGGCGCGAGTTAGCCGCCTGGTTTGAGGATGATGGAGCAGAAGCGCGGTAGTGGTTTTAGGTAGTCACTTTTATGCCACTATTAGGGCGGTTTCGTGCGCGATAATACCGTCATTTTCATGCTACCTCGTAGCACGCGCCCGACACGGGGCGGCTCAAACGCCGCTCGCCCCGTGACCCCTAGGCTTTTGGCGGAAATTATGCCGCTACGCGGTCCCATCGGTATTCATGCCCGCTAATCGAGCCGCCAGTGACGCGTTTACTCGCCCCATAAATGGGGCTCACCCTTCGGGCCAGCACAAGTGCTGTTCAAAAACGTCTCTGACGTTTTTGTCCGACGCGGCACTGGCTTTCGCGGCGTCCATGCCGCTCACTCGGCGGTCAAGCCTACCGATGCATAATTTTTTACGCCGGATAACAACAAGGTCATCATAAGTCACGACATTTATGGCGCACGAAACCATCTCCAAGCCTGCATAGAATGTGACGAAGAAAGCCGCTTCCTAATAGCGACTCGCCCGATCCAGTAGCTCGATATCTTCTGCTGGTAGTACCAGCCGCGTCGCGCCCGCCAGTTCTGCGACCTGCTCCAGCGACGTCGCACTGGCGATTGGGGCCGTGATGCTCGGGCGTGCAATCAGCCAGGCCAGCGCGACCTGCGATGGCGTCGTCTGATGCGCATTCGCCACGCTATCCAACGTTTCCAAAATGGTGTGACCGCGCTCGTTCAGGTATTTTTCTACTACACCCTGCCCGCGTGCGCTTTTCGACGCATCCTTCGGCTGACGATACTTGCCTGACAGAAACCCGCTAGCCAGCGAATAGTAGCTAATGACTCCAACCCCTTGCTCACGCACCAACGGCTCTAGCGCGGCCTCATAACCCTGCCGATCGTACAAATTGTATTCCGGTTGCAGCGTTTCATAACGCGCCAGATGGTTGGCTTTACTGACTTTCAGCGCCTCTGCAAAACGCGCCGCACTGTAGTTAGACGCCCCAATCGCGCGCACTTTGCCCTCTTTAATCAGCGCATCAAACGCAGCCAGCGTTTCTTCCAGCGGCGTATCTTTGTCGTCAGTATGTGCCTGATAGAGATCGATGTAGTCAGTTTGCAAGCGCTGTAATGAGGCCTCGACCGCCTGTCGAATATAACGGGGAGACAGTCCATTCTTGCCATCACCTAAATCCATACCTACTTTGGTGGCGAGAATGACCTTGTCACGCTGGCCGGTTTTTTTCAGCCAGTTACCGATGATCGTTTCAGATTCACCGCCCTGATTGCCGGGAGCCCAGCGCGAATAAACATCGGCGGTATCAATGAAATTCAGCCCATGCGCCAGCAGCGCATCCAGCAGGCTGAACGACGTCGATTCGTCAACCGTCCAGCCAAAGACATTACCGCCGAAAGAAAAAGGTGGAACCACGACCCCAGAACGTCCAAGCTCACGTGTGGTATCTGATACTGACATAATCACTCTCCTTTTGAATCATGCAGAAAACATCATGAAAAGCCCCGCCAGCCTGCAACGTAAAACACGGCGGTTCGTTTTCTATACCCTAAATAATTCGAGTTTCAGGAAGGCGGCAAGCGAAGGAATCCCGATGAACTTACTCAGGTAAGTGATTCGGGTGACTGAACGCAGCCAACGCACATGCAACTCGAAGTATGACGGGTATGTGTGGAATAAGAATAATGAATGATCAGAAAAGTGCGAATAACGAGACGTAGCATTTAGTTTAGATAAAATCCCAAGGTATAATTGTTTTTTTGCGTTCTTCCTCTCATTTTTAATGCACGCGTTACATAAAATGACGTGGAAAATTAGGCCTGCCTCATATTTGGAGCACACATGTCCCTGTCCCATATCGCGCAATTTATTCTGGCACTGGTTGTTGTTGCAGCGTTGGCGCTGCTTGTCTGCCGCGATCGTAAAAGTATTCGTATTCGTTTTATTATTCAGTTACTCGTCATCGAAATTTTGCTCGCTTATTTCTTCCTGTACTCCGACATTGGGTTAGGCGCAGTCAAAGGGGTCGCAGCGCTGTTCGACAAACTACTCGGATTTGCAGGTCAAGGGACAGACTTCGTATTCGGTGACATGGTTAACAGTGAGAAGAACCTGATTTCCTTCTTCTTTAAAGTGCTCTGCCCTATCGTCTTCATTTCCGCGCTGATCGGTATCCTGCAACACATTAAAGTGCTGCCCATCATCATCCGCGCGATTGGTACGGTTCTGTCCAAAGTGAACGGCATGGGTAAACTGGAATCCTTTAACGCAGTCAGCTCACTGATTCTCGGCCAGTCAGAAAACTTCATTGCCTACAAAGACATTCTGGGCAAGATGTCCGAAAAACGCATGTACACCATGTCAGCAACCGCCATGTCGACCGTTTCGATGTCTATCGTCGGTGCGTACATGTCTATGCTGGATGCTAAATTCGTCGTTGCCGCGCTGATTCTGAACATGTTCAGTACCTTCATCGTGCTGTCGCTGATTAACCCCTACAAAGTCGGTGAAGAGCAGGAATTGCAGTTGGGTAATCTGCATGAAAATCAGAGCTTCTTTGAAATGCTGGGCGAATACATTCTGGCAGGCTTCAAAGTTGCCGTTATCGTTGCGGCCATGTTGATCGGCTTCATTGCACTGATTGCTGCGGTCAACGCGATTTTCAGCGCCATTTTTGGCATCAGCTTCCAGGAAGTCCTCGGCTACGTGTTCTATCCGTTCGCCTGGATCATGGGTATCCCGTCTCACGAAGCCCTTCAGGTTGGTAGCATCATGGCAACCAAACTGGTTTCTAACGAATTTGTGGCAATGCTGGAACTGCAAAAAGTAGCAGGCGAACTGTCTCCGCGCAGCGTGGGCATCCTGTCTGTGTTCTTGGTGTCCTTCGCCAACTTCTCATCCATCGGTATTATTGCCGGTGCGATTAAAGGCCTGAACGAACAACAGGGCAACGTGGTTTCCCGTTTTGGCCTGAAACTGGTTTACGGTTCTACGCTGGTGAGCATCCTTTCCGCCGCTATCGCTGGTCTGGTGCTGTAATCCTTCACTACGTTATAAAATTTTTTATCTCTATCCGGCAGCCTTGTGCTGCCGGATTCTTTTTCCTACAAACCCTGACATATCTTCCATAATTCCTTCATTTTTGTCCGGCATCCCTTGTTTAAACTAGTAAAATAAGGCCATTGGTCTAATAACGTGCTGGGTATGACAGCCAACGCACATGCAACGTGAAGTATGCGGCTACGCCGTGCTTCCCGCGCAACCTGGAGAGAGTAATCCATCACTATGAATGCCAAACGTATCCGAGGCCTGCTGGTACTTGCCGCCGTTATCGCTATTGCCGTCCTGATCTGGCGCCATTTTACCCAGACACCGCCTGCCGCCTCTGGCACGAGTGAACTGCACGCCGCCCGTACGTCACATTCGGGAAATAATACCAGTGGCGGTGGACGCCGCGCCGCTATGCGCACGTTGGCCCCTGTGCAGGCGGCGATGACGCAATCCGCTTCTGTGCCCTATTATCTGTCCGGTTTAGGCACCGTGACGGCGGCCAACACCGTGACGCTGCGTAGCCGGGTGAACGGGCAATTGATGGCGTTACACTTTCAGGAAGGGCAACAGGTTAAGGCTGGCGAGCTGCTGGCAGAAATCGACCCGCGTCCTTTTCAGGTTGAGCTGACGCAGGCTCAGGGACAGTTGGCAAAAGATCGGGCCGTGCTGGCTAATGCCCAACAGGATTTAGCACGCTATCAGCAACTGGTGAAAACCAATTTGATCTCCCGTCAGGAGCTGGATGCGCAGACCGCCGCCGTTCGTCAGGCAGAAGGCACGCTAAAAGCCGATGAAGGTGCCGTCGCCAGCGCCCAGCTCCAGTTGGATTACAGCAAAATCACCGCGCCAATCAGCGGTCGGATCGGCTTAAAGCAGGTCGATGTCGGGAATTACATCACCAGCGGCGACACTAATGGGATTGTCGTGATTACGCAGACCTACCCTATCAATGTGGTCTTTACCGTACCGGAAGCGGAAATCTCCACGATTCTGAGTGCGCAGAAATCAGGTCAGCCGCCCGTGGTAGAAGCCTGGGATCGTGCCAATCAAACGAAACTCTCGCAGGGTATCCTGCTGAGCATGGACAACCAGATCGACACCACCACGGGCACGATCAAGCTCAAGGCACGTTTTGACAATCTGGACGATGCCCTGTTCCCGAACCAGTTCGTGAATATCCGCATGAAGGTCGACACGCTGAAAAATGCCGTCGTCGCGCCATCCGCCGCCGTACAAATGGGCAATGAAGGCCGCTTTGTCTGGATTCTGAATGATAAAAATGAAGTGAGTAAGCGTCAGGTTACCACCAGCATTCAGTACGGCCAGTTGGTTGTGGTGACCGCCGGGCTGGACGCCAATGTTCAGGTTGTGACTGACGGTATCGACCGCCTGACCGAAGGCGCGAAAGTGGAAGTCGTGCCCTCGGCGTTGACGGAGAAAACGCCCGCCATCGCTGGGGAGAAATCCTGATGCAGGATACCGTTCCAGCCAGCGGCGGTGGCCCGTCGCGCCTGTTTATCCTGCGTCCGGTCGCCACGACGCTGCTGATGATCGCCATTCTGCTCGCCGGTATTATCGGCTACCGGGCACTGCCAGTGTCCGCACTGCCCGAAGTCGATTATCCGACGATTCAGGTCATTACCCTGTATCCCGGTGCCAGCCCCGACGTGGTGACCTCGGCGATTACCGCGCCGCTGGAACGGCAGTTCGGCCAGATGTCTGGGCTAAAACAGATGTCGACGCAGAGCGCAGGCGGCGCATCCGTTATCACACTCCAGTTCCAGCTTGAGCTATCGCTGGACGTCGCCGAACAGGATGTACAGGCCGCTATCAATGCGGCCAGCAACCTGCTGCCTAACGATCTGCCCTACCCGCCAACCTACAGCAAGGTGAATCCGGCGGATCCGCCAATTATGACGCTGGCCGTCACCTCCAGCACCATGTCGATGACGCAGGTGCAGGACATGGTGGACAACCGCATCGCGCAGAAAATTTCACAGGTGGCGGGCGTCGGTCTGGTGTCATTAGCCGGTGGCCAACGTCCGGCAGTACGGGTCAGGCTGAACGCCCCTGCGCTGGCGGCGTACGGTTTGACCAGCGAAACGATCCGCACCGCTATTACCGCCGCCAACGTGAATTCCGCCAAGGGGAGTCTGGATGGTCCGACGCGCTCGGTCACGCTCTCCGCCAACGATCAGATGAAATCCGTTGATGATTACCGCAAGCTGATTGTCGCGTGGAAGAATGGCGCACCGGTGCGGCTTCAGGATGTCGCGACTATCGAACAGGCCGCCGAGAATATTCATCTCGGTGCCTGGGCGAATCGGCAGCAGGCGATCATTATCAACGTTCAGCGTCAGCCGGGTGCCAACGTCATCACGACCACGGACAGCATTAGCAAGATGCTGCCCGCGTTAAAAGCCAGCCTGCCGAACTCTGTCGAAGTCACCACGCTGACTGACCGCACCACCAGCATTCGCGCCTCGGTGAAAGACGTCCAGTTTGAGTTGCTGCTGGCGATCGCGCTGGTCGTGATGGTGATTTACCTGTTCTTGCGTAACGCCGTCGCCACGCTGATCCCCAGCATTGCCGTGCCGCTGTCGCTGATTGGCACCTTTGCCGCGATGTATTTTCTCGGTTTCTCCATCAATAACCTGACGCTCATGGCGCTGACCATCGCCACCGGTTTCGTGGTGGATGATGCCATCGTGGTGATTGAAAACATCGCCCGCTATATCGAAAAAGGGGAAAAACCGCTTAACGCGGCGCTGAAAGGCGCGGGGGAAATCGGCTTCACCATTATCTCTCTGACCTTCTCGCTCATCGCGGTGCTGATCCCGCTGCTGTTTATGGGCGATATCGTCGGGCGTCTATTCCGCGAATTTGCCGTCACGCTGGCGGTATCTATTCTGATTTCCGCCGTCGTGTCGCTCACGCTAACACCCATGATGTGCGCACGAATGCTGAGCCACCAGTCGCTGCGTAAACAGAACCGTTTTACCCGCGCCAGCGAACGTTTCTTCACTCGCCTGATTGATGCCTACGGCGTCTGGCTGCGCAAGGTGCTGAATCATCCGTGGCTGACGCTCAGCGTCGCGCTCGGTACGCTGCTGCTGACAGTTTTGCTCTATATCTGGATCCCGAAAGGCTTCTTCCCGATACAGGATAACAGCATCATTCAGGGCACCGTGCAGGCACCGCAGACGGTCTCGTTCAGCAATATGGCCGACCGCCAGCAGCGCGTCGCATCCATCATCATGAAAGATCCGACGGTGGAGAGCGTGTCCTCGTTCATCGGCGTTGACGGCACGAATGCCGCGCTAAATAGCGGCCGACTGCAAATCAACCTGAAACCGCTCAGTGAACGCAGCGAACGTATTCCAGAGATCATCAGTCGCTTGCAACAGCAAACCGCCCAGATCCCCGGTATTCAGCTGTATCTGCAACCGGTGCAGGATCTCACCATCGACACCCAGATTAGCCGCACGCAGTACCAGTTTACGTTACAGGCGATGTCGCTGGACGAACTGAGCGAGTGGGTGCCAAAGCTGATGACCGAGCTGAAAAAGCTGCCGCAGCTAGAGGATGTCAGTAGCGACTGGCAAGACGGCGCAGCGGTCGCCTACGTCAACGTCAACCGCGACAGCGCCAGCCGTCTGGGCATCACGATGTCACAGGTCGATAGCGCGCTGTACAACGCCTTTGGTCAGCGACTGGTTTCCACCATCTATACGCAGGCCAGCCAGTACCGCGTGGTGCTGGAGCACGATACGACCAACAACACCGGTCTGGACGCGCTGAACGATGTACGCCTCATCAGCAGCGACGGCGGAACCATTCCGCTCAGCAGCATTGCCACCATTGAAGAGCGTCAGGGGCCGTTGGCGATCAACCATATCGATCAGTTCCCGTCGACGACAATCTCCTTCAACGTCGCTAAAGGCTATGCGCTGGGCGAAGCGGTTGATGCCATCACGCAGGCCGAGCAGCAGATGAACCTACCTGCGGATATCACCACTCGTTTTCAGGGCAGTACGCTGGCGTTCCAGTCAGCGCTGAGCAGCACCGTGTGGCTCATCGTAGCGGCGATTGTCGCGATGTACATTGTGCTTGGCGTGCTATACGAGAGCTTTATTCACCCGATCACCATCTTGTCTACGCTGCCAACGGCGGGCGTCGGCGCACTGCTGGCGCTCATGATGGCGGGGAACGAGCTGGATGTGATCGCCATTATCGGGATCATTTTGCTCATCGGAATCGTGAAGAAAAACGCCATCATGATGATCGACTTCGCGCTGGCGGCGGAGCGAGAACAGGGCATGAAACCGTATGACGCGATTTATCAGGCCTGTCTGCTGCGTTTCCGGCCGATTTTGATGACCACTATGGCGGCGCTGCTGAGTGCGCTGCCGCTGATGCTGAGTACCGGCGTCGGCGCAGAACTGCGCCAGCCGCTGGGGATCTGTATGGTCGGCGGCCTGATCATGAGCCAAGTCCTGACGCTGTTTACCACACCGGTGATCTACCTGCTGTTTGATCGTCTGGCGACGCGATTCCGCCGTGCGCCACGTCAGGAGGAAGAAACCGAGTGAAGTTCTTCGCCCTGTTCATCCACCGCCCCGTCGCCACCCTGCTGCTGACGCTGGCCATCGCGCTCTGTGGCGTATTGGGTTTCCGCCTGCTGCCGGTGTCGCCGCTGCCGCAGGTGGATTTTCCGGTGATCTCGGTCAGCGCCTCGCTGCCCGGTGCCTCGCCGGAAACCATGGCTTCTGCCGTCGCCACGCCGCTGGAGCGGGCACTCGGCAGGATCGCGGGCGTCAGCGAAATGACCTCCACCAGCTCGCTCGGCAGTACGCGCGTCATTCTGGTATTTAATCTCGACAGGGATATCAACGGTGCGGCGCGTGATGTACAGGCGGCCATTAACGCGGCACAGAATCTGTTGCCATCCGGCATGTCCAGCCGCCCGACCTATCGCAAAGTCAATCCGTCCGACGCCCCCGTCATGATTCTGACGCTGACCTCGGACACCTACAGTCAGGGACAGCTGTACGACTTTGCCTCTACCCAGCTGTCGCAAAAAATTTCGCAGATGGAAGGCGTTGGCGATGTCTCCATTGGCGGGAGTTCGCTGCCTGCCGTGCGCGTCGCGCTGAATCCAGTGGCGCTGTTTAATCAGGGTATTTCCCTCGATGAGGTACGGCAGGCTATCGCGCAGGCGAACGTGCGCCAGCCGCTGGGGAACGTGGAAAACAGCCAGAAAAGCTGGCAGATACAAACCAACGATGAACTCAAAACCGCCGATGCCTACGCGCCGCTGATTATCCATTACAACAACGGGGCCGCCGTCCGCCTGAGCGACGTCGCCACGGTAGAAGATTCGGTGCAGAACTCCCGTAACGCGGGGATGGCGAACTCGAAGCCTGCGATTCTGGTGATGATTCGCCGCGCGCCGGATGCCAACATTATCACCACGGTAGACAATATCCGCGCCGCGATGCCAGAGCTACGTGCCAGCCTGCCTGCCGAAATACAGCTGGACGTCGCACAGGATCGTTCACCCACCATTCGCGCCTCGCTGGCGGAGGTCGAGCAATCGCTGATTATCGCCGTCGCGCTGGTTATTCTGGTCGTCTTCCTGTTCCTGCGTTCAGCCCGTGCAACCGCCATTCCAGCGCTGGCCGTCCCGGTGTCGCTTATCGGCACTTTCGCGGCCATGTATCTGTGCGGTTTTAGTCTGAACAACCTGTCGCTGATGGCGCTTACCATTGCCACCGGTTTCGTGGTGGATGACGCCATCGTGGTGCTGGAGAATATTTCCCGCCACATCGAAGCCGGCATGAAGCCGCTACAGGCCTCGCTTCAGGGCGTGCGCGAAGTGGGGTTTACCGTCTTATCGATGAGTCTGTCGCTGGTTGCGGTGTTCATTCCGCTGCTGCTGATGGATGGCTTGCCGGGGCGGTTATTCCGCGAATTCGCCGTCACGCTGTCGGTTGCGATCATGATTTCGCTGCTGATCTCGCTGACGCTGACGCCGATGCTGTGCGCCCGCCTGCTACGTGCCGTTCCCAAACGTAGCCAGCCGCGCACCCGTGGTTTTAACCGTGTACTGCTCGCCATGCAGCAAGGCTATGGGCGCTCGCTGAAATGGGTGCTCAACCATGCACGTTGGGTTTTGCTGCTCCTACTGGGCACCATCGCGCTCAACGTCTGGCTGTATATCAGCATCCCGAAGACCTTCTTCCCGGAACAAGATACGGGCAGGCTGATGGGCTTCATTCAGGCCGATCAGAGTATTTCTTTTCAGGCCATGACGGTGAAACTCCAGAACTTCATGACCATTGTCAGCAGCGATCCTGCGGTGGATAACGTGAACGGGTTTACCGGCGGATCGCGCACCAACAGCGGGTCGATGTTTATCTCACTTAAGCCGCTGTCCGAACGTGATGTATCGGCGCAGCAGGTAATCAGCCGCCTACGCGTCAAGCTGGCAAAAGAACCCGGCGCTAACCTGTTTTTAATGCCGGTGCAGGATATTCGTATCGGCGGGCGGGAATCGAGCGCGGGATACCAGTACACGCTGCTGTCTGATGATCTAAGTGAACTGCGCACATGGGAACCCAAGATTCGTGCTGCTTTCAGCAAACTGCCTGAGCTGGCCGACGTGAACTCCGATCAGCAGGATAAAGGCGCAGAAATGGCGCTCACCTACGATCGCGATGCGATAGCGCAGCTCGGCATCAGCGTTTCTGCCGCTAACGCACTGCTCAATAACGCCTTCGGACAGCGCCAGATTTCGACCATTTACCAGCCGTTAAACCAATACAAGGTGGTGATGGAAGTGGACGACGCCTACACGCAGGATGTCAGTTCACTGAACAAGATGTTCGTGATCAATAACGAAGGTAAGCCTATCCCGCTCTCTTATTTCGCCAGTTGGAAGCCGATCAACGCGCCGCTGTCGGTGAACCATCAGGGGCTGTCTGCCGCCTCGACGATCTCTTTTAACCTGCCGGAAGGCACCGATCTTTCCAGCGCGACGGCAGCGATAGAAAGAACCATGACGTCGCTGGGCGTGCCGTCAGCGGTACGCGGTCAGTTCTCCGGTACGGCACAGGCGTTCCAGCAGTCGCAGTCTTCCCAACTGTTGCTGATTCTGGCAGCGATTATCACCGTGTATATCGTGCTGGGCGTGCTGTATGAGAGCTATGTGCACCCGCTGACGATTCTGTCTACCCTGCCCTCGGCAGGCGTGGGCGCGCTGCTGGCACTGGAGTGGTTCGGCGCACCGTTTAGTCTGGTGGCGCTAATTGGCATTATGCTGCTGATTGGGATCGTGAAGAAGAACGCGATCATGATGGTGGATTTTGCGCTGGTGGCACAGCGCAGCGACGGGTTAAGCGCACAGGACGCCATTTTTCAGGCCTGCCTGCTGCGTTTCCGTCCGATTATGATGACCACGTTAGCCGCGCTGTTTGGCGCACTGCCGCTGGTGCTGACCAGCGGCGACGGCGCGGAGCTGCGCCAACCGCTCGGCATCACGATTGTCGGCGGGCTGGTGATGAGTCAAATCCTCACGCTGTACACCACCCCAGTGGTGTATCTGTTTTTCGACAAACTGAGGAATATTCGGCGCAAAGCCCCACGAGAACTGGAAGCGAATTCCTAGTGCGAAAAAAACTCTCGGATGAGCGGCAGGATTTGTCACTATCATGACTGGACATGAGTAACGGTAAGACCTAATAACATGTTATTTCTAGAGAGGTTTCGTGCGCTTAACGTTCACTGTTTTTCTAATAGCGCCCCGAACGCGCCCGACCAAGGGCGGCTCAATTGCCGTCGCCCTTGGAACCCTGGCTTTTGGCGCTAAATTGTACCGCTACGCGGTGCCTTCGCCGAAAGCCGTCTCTTTACGGGCCGCCAGTGACGCGTTTACTCGCCCCATAAATGGGGCTCGCCCTTCGGGCCAGCACAAGTGCTGTTCAAAAACGTCGAGACGTTTTTGTCCGGCGCGGCACTGTCTTTCGTGGCGTCCATGCCACTCACCCGTGAGCCAGCTTCCGTCTCAGTACAATTTTTTACGCCAGAAAAAAATGTTAAGCACACGAAGTGACAGAAAAGAAATATATAGATCGCAACGAACTCCCGCCTTGGCGTAAATGATGCTGAGGAGGAGATGACCTCTCGGATGAGCGGCAGGACGCTGCGAAAGCCGCTGCCGCGTCGGAAACGCGTCAGCGGCGGTCCGAACAGGAGAGCATTGACGACGAAGGAACCGCGAAGCGGCATCATTTCCCGCCAAACAGCCTGGGTTCACAGGGCGGCGGCGACTGAGCGCCCCTGTGTCGTGCGCATACAGAAAGCATGCAGAGAAAAACAAATGTTAAGCGCACGAAACCTCGCTAAAATAACAAGTTACACAATCGGGTGTCGGCATATGTATTCACCAACTATCCATTTATCACTTAATCAGGGGGAATCTGAAACATGATGAATTCCGCCTCTGTCCGCTGGCAGCTCTGGATTGTTGCCTTTGGCTTTTTTATGCAGACGTTGGATACCACCATCGTGAATACCGCGCTGCCTTCGATGGCCGCGAGTCTGAATGAAAGCCCGCTGCATATGCATTCGGTGATTGTTTCCTATGTGCTGACCGTCGCGGTGATGCTGCCCGCCAGCGGCTGGCTAGCGGACCGTATCGGCGTGAAGAACATCTTTTTCGCCGCGATTCTGCTGTTTACGCTCGGATCGCTGCTGTGCGCCCGTTCGGAAACGCTGAACGAACTGCTGATTTCACGCGTCATTCAGGGCGTCGGCGGCGCGATGATGGTGCCGGTAGGCCGCCTGACAGTGATGAAGATCGTCCCACGCGATCAGTATATGGCGGCGATGACATTCGTGACGCTGCCCGGCCAGGTTGGCCCATTAATGGGGCCCGCGCTCGGCGGCTTTCTGGTGGAATACGCCAGTTGGCACTGGATTTTCCTCATCAATCTGCCGGTCGGCATTATCGGCGCGCTGGCAACCTGGTTCCTGATGCCCAATTACACCATGCGCACCCAACGCTTCGATATCAGCGGCTTCCTCTGGCTCGCCGTTGGGATGGCCACGCTGACATTGGCGCTGGACGGCAACCGCAGTCTGGGCATTCCGCCAATTGCCATTTTCGCCCTGATCGCCGTCGGGCTGATCGCGCTATTGAGCTATTGGCTGCACGCCCGTCACAACAAACGGGCGCTATTTAACTTGCATCTGTTCGACACATCCACCTTTTCTATCGGCCTGACAGGCGGGCTATTGGCCCGCATCGGCAGCGGCATGTTGCCGTTTATGACGCCGCTGTTTTTACAGCTGGGGATGGGATTTTCTCCCTTCCATGCCGGACTCATGATGGTGCCAATGGTGCTA
Organism: Pectobacterium odoriferum; assembly: GCF_009931295.1. NCBI lineage: Bacteria > Pseudomonadati > Pseudomonadota > Gammaproteobacteria > Enterobacterales > Pectobacteriaceae > Pectobacterium > Pectobacterium odoriferum. The sequence continues at coordinate 3,486,462 of NZ_CP034938.1, forward strand.
GGCAGCATGGGAATGAAGCGGATCGTGGTGCAGGTCGTCAACCGACTCGGCTACCGCCGCGTGCTGATTGTCTCCACGCTGCTGCTGGCTCTGGTCACGGCGCTGTTCGCTCTGGTTGCGCTAATGAAATGGATCTGGATGATCCCGATTGTGCTGTTCTTCCTCGGTACGGTAAACGCCGTTCGCTTCTCCACCATGAACACGCTGACCTTGAAGGATCTGCCGGATACGCTGGCCAGCGGCGGCAATAGCCTGCTGTCGATGACCATGCAGCTGTCCACCAGCCTCGGTGTGAGTATCGCGGGCATTCTGCTGGGGATGTTTTCTCAGCCGCATATGGCGGCGGGAGGCGCGGAAACACATTTGGTGTTTATTTACACCTATCTCAGCATGATCGTTATCATCGCCCTGCCCGTGTTGATTTTTAATCGCGTGCCAATGGACAGCGTCAAGCAGTCAACGCTGCCGCGTAAATCGTGAGGTCGTCATGAAATTCGGAATCACCGCCAAGCTGTTCCTCGCGATTTTCGCCACCTGTATGCTGGTGCTGATTACCATGCACTGGGGCGTGCGCGCCAGCTTCGAGCGCGGCTTTATCGACTACATTAAGCGCGGCAACGAACAGCGGGTCACGCAACTGCGCGATGCACTGGCGGAGCAATATCAGCAGCACGGCAACTGGTCATTCCTGCGTAACAATGAGCGTCTGGTGTTCAAGATGCTGCACTCGCTGGATCAAAACAACGACACCGACAACAGTATGCAAGGGCTACGCGTACGTCTGTGGGTGCTCGATACCGGCAAACGCAAGCTATTTGGATCTCCAGCACCGATACCGAACGAAGGCACCTGGCAACCGATTCAGGTGCAAAACCAGACGGTCGGCTGGATTGTCGCCTCGCCTGTTGAACGCCTGACCCGCAACGCCGATATCAGTTTCGATCAACAGCAACAGCGCACCAGTTGGCTGATTGTCGCACTCTCGACGCTGCTCGCGATTATCGCTACCTGGCTCACCGCACGTGGCCTGCTCGCCCCCGTCAAGCGACTGGTCAACGGCGTGCACAGTTTGGCATCGGGGGATTTCAGTACGCGGGTAACGGCAAGCTCGCACGACGAACTGGGCAGGCTGGCACAGGATTTCAACCAGCTTGCCATCACGCTGGAAAAAAACGAGCAGTCCCGTCGCGCGTTTATGGCCGATGTCTCTCACGAGTTGAGAACGCCGCTGGCGGTGCTGCGTGGCGAGCTGGAAGCCTTGCAGGATGGCGTACGTAAACCCGACTCGAATTCTCTGCATTCGCTCCAGTCTGAAGTCGCGACGCTGACCAAACTGGTGGACGATCTGCATCAGCTTACGCTGTCCGATCGCGGGGCGCTGGCCTACCGCAAAACGGCGGTGGACGTGGTGCAAATTCTGCATATTGCTATCGCCGCGTTTCATGAGCGTTTCCAGAAAAAGCAGATTACGCTCACCACCGCGTTACCAACTCAGGCTGGCGTCTTTGGTGACCCGGACCGGCTCAGCCAGCTATTTAATAACCTGCTGGAAAACAGCCTGCGCTACACGGATGAGCAGGGTCAGTTGACCATTACGGTGGTTCAGCAGCATAAACGCTGGGCGATTATCTGGCAGGACAGCGCCCCCGGCGTGACCGACGAGCAGCTCACGCTGATTTTCGAGCGCTTTTACCGTGCAGAAAGTTCGCGTAACCGCGCCAGCGGCGGCTCCGGGCTGGGGCTGGCGATCTGCAATAATATCGTTGAGGCGCATAGCGGACGGCTGTATGCTGAACATTCGCCATTAGGGGGAGTGATGATTACCATCAAGCTTCCCTTGCACGAACCTGATTAAGATCCACACCTAAATAAGCAGAGCTATGACAACCGCACCCGATTTCGCTATGGCATCACCGATTCTGATCGTCGAAGATGAGCCCAAATTGGGGCAACTGCTGGTGGATTACCTTCAGGCAGCGGACTATGCCACGCACTGGCTGCCCAACGGCAACGATGTCGTCGAGTGGGTGCGGCAGCGTTCTCCTTCACTCATTTTGCTGGATTTAATGCTGCCGGGCTGCGACGGCCTGACGCTCTGTCGCACCATCCGCCAGTTTTCCAACGTGCCGATTATTATGGTCACCGCCCGCAGCGAAGAGATCGATCGCCTGCTGGGGCTGGAAATTGGTGCCGACGACTATATTTGCAAACCCTTCAGTCCGCGCGAAGTGGTCGTGCGCGTCAGAACGCTGCTGCGCCGCTGCGGCTGGCAAAATGACGGGCTGAAAGCCGCAGAGAAAACCGAAACGGCCCTGTTGATTGATAAAAGCGGCTTTCAGGCCAGCTATCTGGGGCAGAATCTCGATCTCACGCCAGCGGAGTTTCGCCTGCTCAAGACGCTCTCCACCGAGCCGGGCAAGGTGTTTTCTCGCGAGGCGCTGCTGGATAAGCTCTACGACGATTATCGCGTCGTGACCGACCGCACCATCGATAGCCACATCAAAAACCTGCGTCGCAAGCTGGAACAGTTGGACGAAGAGACCTCATTTATCCGCACGGTATACGGCATCGGCTATCGCTGGGAAGCCGCGCCCTGTAATGAGGTATAACGCCCACCGCCTTATGATGTTATGGAGACCATGTTGAACGGACCAGACCCTGATAACCGCTACCCCATGGCCGGTTTCCCCCAAGTGTGTTTCATCAAGAATGTTGTCACCAACCCGAATATCGAAATTGGCGACTACACCTATTATGACGATCCCGATGGCGCGGAAAATTTCGAGCAAAATGTGCTCTACCACTATCCGTTTCTCGGCGATAAATTAATCATCGGTAAGTTTTGCGCTATCGCGCGTGGCGCAAAATTTATCATGAACGGGGCCAATCATCGGCTTTCCGGCTTGTCTACCTACCCGTTTCAGATTTTTGGCAACGGCTGGGAGAAAGTGATGCCCCACCCCGGAGAGTTGCCTTACAAAGGCGACACCCTCATCGGCAATGATGTCTGGATTGGCTATGACGCGCTGATCATGCCCGGCATCCGCATTGGAAATGGTGCCATCATTGCGTCACGCGCCGTGGTCACCGCCGATGTGCCCGCTTATACGGTCGTTGGCGGCAATCCGGCCAAAATCCTTAAATCCCGTTTTGCGCCGGACGTCATCGATGCACTGGAAACGCTGTGCTGGTGGGACTGGCCGATAGAAAAAATCACGCGTCATCTGGAAGCCCTCGCGGCTGGCGATATGGCGGCACTGCAAGCTGGCTATCTGCCAGAGTAACCGTTTTCCGTTCCACATGAATCCATTCCACACGAAGAAGAGGCTCCCACGCTAATGACTGCGCTATTTTCCGAAACCACCAAAATCGAGACACCTCGCCTGCTGCTGCGTCCGCTCTATCGTGATGATGCACCTGCGCTATTCGCCTTTATGTCCGACCCGGTTGTGATGCGCTTCTGGAATCATCCGCCTTGGCAGCACATCGAACAGGCACATGACGCAATTGACGAACACTGGAGCGCGCTGTGCGCCGAGCAGCACATGAAGCTGGGTCTGGAAGTCAAAGAGAGCGGCGAGCTGATCGGCACCTGCGTGCTGTTCAACCTTGAGATTGAGTCTAAACGCGCCGAAATCGGCTACTGTCTGGCGGCAAGTGCGCAAGGCAAAGGCTATATGGCGGAAGCGCTCTCTGCGCTGCGGGATTTTGCCTTTGAAACGGCGGGACTCAGCCGACTGGAAGCCGAAATCGATCCCCGCAATGTGGCCTCAGCCCGCTCGCTGGAACGACTGGGGTTCACGCAGGAAGGGCTGTTAAAGCAGCGGTGGATCGTGGACGGCGAGGTGTCCGACTCTGCGTTATACGGCCTGCTGGCGGCTAAGCGTTAGCCAGCCCCTTCCCATGCTGGTCAAAAATACTGTCTGACTTAATGAAAATTTTGTCATTTTCTCTTTTCCCAAGGCTGTTACTCTTTTAAGCCTACAATAATAACGGGTATCACCCCGCACACCGTGCGGGACAGGGGTCACCTGCAACAGTACGGATAAGGGGAAAAGTGTATGTCAGGCTTAGTGAATGGCAAATGGGTTAACGGCGATGTCGCAGCGGAAGAGATCAAAAACGGGGCGTTCCACCGCGAAGAAACCAAATTTCGGCAAACCGAGCTGGTGCCAGAGGCCGGGCGTTACCAGCTTTTTGTCTCCTACCTCTGCCCGTGGGCATCGCGCACGCTGATTTTCCGCAAGCTGAAAGGGCTGGAGAACATCATTTCCCTCTCCGTTGCCAACCCGCGAATCGCCGATAACGGCTGGGAATTTGCCACGCCACAGGATGCCGGCGAGCATGTGGGTGAAATAAACTACCTGCACCAGCTGTACACCGCCAGCGTGCCCGACTACACCGGAAAGGTATCAGTTCCTGTGCTGTGGGATCGAGTAGAAGGCCGCATCGTGAACAACGAATCGGCGGATATCATCCGCATGCTGAACAGCGAATTTAACGACCTGACCGGCAACCACCTTGATTTCTACCCGTCAGAGCTGCGCAGCGAGATCGACCGCTGGAACGAAACCGTGTACCACAACGTCAACAACGGCGTGTATAAGACCGGGTTCGCCAAAACGCAGGAACACTATAACGATGCCGTCACCACGCTCTTCGCCACGCTGGACGAACTGGACGATCATCTGGGGCGCCATCGTTATATCATCGGCGACACGCTGACCGAGGCCGACTGGCGTCTGTTTGTGACGCTGGTGCGTTTTGATGTGGCCTACCACGGCGCGTTCAAATGTAATTTGAAGCGCATTGCCGACTACCCGAACCTGTCGAACTACCTGCGTGAACTGTACCAATGGCCGGGCGTCGCAGAGACGGTCAATATCGAGCACATCAAAGCAGGCTATTACGGTATTGCCTGGCTGAACCCGACGCAGATTGTGCCGGTTGGCCCACAGGTCGATTTATATCAGCTCCACAACCGCGAAACGTTCGGGAAATCCCGTATCGCCACGCGTTAATACGGCCTTATCTGGCCTGTTCCATTAATGGCAGGCCATGCTTTATTTAGGTCAAAAAAATTGATTTACGTCAAACGATTGATTTACGTCAAACAAAGGCCCCACATTTCGTGTCGTCTACTGCAATTTCCCCCTATTAGCGCTAGAATCCTCCGCTTTTACTGCTCCCGCCGTGGAACAGCCTGACTTGTGATCAGAATCGAGAGATACCATGTTTAAACCGGAACTGCTTTCTCCGGCCGGTACGCTGAAAAATATGCGCTACGCCTTTGCCTATGGCGCGGACGCGATTTATGCCGGTCAACCCCGCTACAGCCTGCGCGTGCGCAATAACGAATTCAACCATCAGACGCTGGCGCAAGCCATTAACGAAGCGCATGAGCTGGGCAAGAAATTTTATGTCGTCGTTAACATCGCGCCGCACAACGCCAAACTGAAAACCTTCCTGCGCGATCTGCAACCCGTGATCGAAATGGGGCCGGATGCGCTGATCATGTCCGATCCGGGCCTGATTATGCTGGTGCGCGAAAACTTCCCACAGATGGATGTTCACCTTTCCGTTCAGGCCAACGCGGTCAACTGGGCGACAGTGAAATTCTGGCAGCAGATGGGGCTGACGCGCGTGATTCTGTCCCGCGAACTGTCGCTGGAAGAGATTGCAGAAATCCGCCAGAACGTCCCAGATATGGAACTGGAAATCTTCGTTCACGGCGCGCTGTGCATGGCTTATTCCGGTCGCTGCCTGCTGTCCGGCTACATCAACAAGCGCGATCCGAATCAGGGCACCTGCACCAACGCCTGCCGCTGGGAATATAAGGTTCAGGAAGGCAAAGAGGATGAGGTCGGGAATATCGTTCATCAGCACGAACCTATCGCGGTGAAAAACGTTGAGCCTGCGCTGGGCATCGGCGAACCGACCGACAAAGTCTTTATGCTGGAAGAAAACCTGCGCCCCGGCGAGTACATGAGCGCATTTGAAGACGAGCACGGCACCTACATCATGAACTCCCGCGATCTGCGTGCGATCCAGCACGTTGAGCGCCTGACGCAAATGCAGGTTCATTCGCTGAAAATCGAAGGCCGCACCAAGTCATTCTATTACTGTGCCCGTACCGCACAGGTATATCGCCGCGCCATTGACGATGCCGTCGCGGGGAAACCGTTCGACCCGACGCTGCTGGAAACGCTGGAAGGCTTGGCGCACCGTGGCTACACCGAAGGCTTCCTGCGTCGCCACGTGCATGAAGATTACCAGAACTACGACTACGGCTACTCCGTTTCCGATCGTCAGCAGTTTGTCGGTGAATTCACCGGCGTGCGCCGCGATGGGCTGGCGGAAGTCGAGGTGAAGAACAAGTTTTCATGCGGCGACAGCGTAGAGATGATGACGCCGAACGGCAATATTCAATTCACCATCGAATCTATGCAGAATACCAAAGGGCAGCCGACCGATGTGGCACCGGGTAACGGCCATATCGTCTATCTGCCCGTGCCGGACGATGTCTCGCTGGATTACGCACTGCTGCTGCGCAATCTGCCGGGCACCACCACGCGCAATCCCAACGCGGAATAAACTGGTAATAGCGCCGGATGTCACGTACATCCGGCAATGCCTCCCACAAGGCGATCCCTTGCTTATCGTATGCCCCCCTATTATCAACCTTTCTCAACCGCGACTCGGTACGTCAATCGCGCGAAGGTATCGTTACAAAGCTCAGGGGTTTTTTACGAATATTAGAAACAGATCACATCAATTCGCCAGTCTTGTGGTTAATATTGCGTCGCTGAGAAAACATAGAACGAAAAACAAGCGTAGTGATACTACTAGGAACCACCTCCTTGGCCAGCTCAATCTCCCTTGAGCTGGCTTTTCTTTTTCTCACGCCCCCCATTTCCCTACCGCAAACATTCCCTGACTCTTCTGATTTCTACCTACCGATTTAGTGTCTATTATTAATTCCACTATCCTGCTTAGGAGAAATAGGCCATGGAAAAAAATCCGGTGACGCTGCTGATTCTGAATGGGAAAAGCGCGGGTAATGAAGAACTTCGCGAGGCCATTGATGAGCTACGCAAGGACGGCTATACGCTGCATGTCCGCGTAACCTGGGAATACGGCGATGCCAAACGCTATGTAGAAGAGGCGATTCAGCTCAACGCGGATAACGTGATCGCAGCCGGTGGCGACGGCACCGTCAATGAAGTTGCCGCCGCATTAGCGGTACAGCCGGAAGCGGTGCGTCCGTGTCTGGGAATTGTGCCGCTGGGTACAGCCAACGATTTCGCCACCAGCTGTCAGATTCCGATGGAAATGCACAACGCGTTGACGCTGGCGATCAAAGGCCGCGCCACCGCGATTGATATCGCCAAGGTGAACGACAGCCATTACTTCATCAACATGGCAACGGGCGGCTTCGCCACGCGCATCACCACCGAGACACCGGCCAAGATGAAGGCCGCGCTGGGAAGCGCTTCATACGTACTACACGCGCTCTTTCGCATGGACATGCTGCAAGCCGAGCGCTGTGAGATTCGCGGGCCGGATTTTCACTGGTCGGGGGATACGCTGGTTATCGCGGTGGGCAATGGTCGTCAGGCTGGCGGCGGGCAGCAGCTTTGCCCGGAAGCACTAATCAACGATGGGTTGCTGGAACTGAGCGTGCTGTCGGCAACAGAGCTGCTGCCGAATATGCTTCAAGCCTGGTTTACCGGCAGCGAAAACCAGAACATGATTTCCGCTACCCTGCCCTGGCTGGAGATTACCGCCCCGGACGATATGACGTTTAATCTGGACGGTGAACCGCTCACAGCCAAACGTTTCCATATCGAGGTGCTTCCCGCAGCGATTCACTGCCGGCTGCCGCCCCAGTGCTCGCTGCTGGAATAGCGGCGCGTTTCGATTATTCCTGTTTCAACTATTCCCGCTTCAGGCGATTACTGTTTGCCAGATACAGTGTTACCACCAACAGCAGAATCGCCGCGGAATAAATCAGCGTATCCGACGGGCTTTTGTGATCGACAATAATCAGGCGAATGATAGCCGTAATGCCGATGTAGATAAAATAGCGCAGCGGGAAGTGATAACCGGACTGAAAATACTTCACGATCAGCGCAATGAACTCAAAATACAGGAAATAGATCACAATGCCTTCTATCAGCTGATAGGAGGAATCTTTCTCGTTGGAGATCAGCAGCACTTTCGCCAGATGGAACGTTTCCTTGACTAAAAAAATCACCAGAATGGTCGCCAGCACTAGCAGGCCGATATTGAGTATCGTCTGAAGCGCCTTGGCAGCCATCGCACTACGAGCAGAACCTGCCATATGTTATCCCCACATCCTATTTCACATTAACGCCACGATTTCACAGCAAAGTAACCGGACGAACCGCGTACTGTCTATGCCGAATACGCTTAATTTAATTTGAAATTACTGGCAAATATGTCACGCAAAGTACAAGTCAATTTACTTATACCCGTCATACTTCAGGTTGCATGTGCGTTTTACCACCAGCGATGGAAATGATGAACAGGGCCGATTCCGTGCCCGACCTCCAGCGTGTCGGCCTGCTGTAACGCCTGCTGTAAATAGCCCTTCGCTACCTTCACTGTCTCACCCCAGCTATCGTGACGTGGCCGCAGCGCCGCCAGCGCGGCAGACAGCGTGCAGCCAGTACCATGCGTATGGCGTGTATTCACACGCGGGGAACTAAAGCGCTGTGGTTCGGCCTGCCGGCTGAACAGCCAGTCCGGGCTTTCCGCTTCACTGAGGTGACCGCCTTTCATCAGCACCGTCTGACAGCCCATCGCCAGCAGCGCTTCCCCTTGCTCACGCATTTCCCGCTCATTGGTAGCCGATGACGTATTCAGCAGCGCGGCGGCCTCCGGCAGGTTCGGCGTAATCAGGGACACCAGCGGCAACAGCTCACGACGGATCGACTCCACCGCCTCGGGAGCCAGTAGCGGATCGCCACTTTTCGCCAGCATCACGGTGTCCAATACCACGAAAGGCACGGCGTAATGACGCAGGCGCTCGGCAACGGTTTCAACAATATCGGTCTGCGCCAGCATGCCAATCTTGGCGCTGTCGATACGCACATCGCTCAGCACAGAATCCAGCTGCGCTGCGACAAAATCCGGTTCAATCCGGTAGACGGACTGCACGCCACGCGTATTTTGCGCCACCAGCGCGGTAATGACCGACGTGCCGTAAGCACCCAGCGCAGAAAACGCTTTTAAATCCGCCTGAATCCCCGCACCGCCGCTCGGATCGGTGCCCGCAATCGTCAACGCATTGATGCGCTTCATGCCAGATCCTCCGCGCACAGGGTATAAAGCCGATCGAGAAAATTGGGAATAAAACTCCCCGTTCCTTGCGACGTCGAAGCTGCCTGCTGCCCCGCTAACGCCATGGCATAGCACGCCGCCGCTACGTGGGATAAGCGATCCCCCTCTAAGGAACAGAAACCCGCGACGACCGCCGACAGCGCACAGCCCGTGCCAACCACCCGCGTCATCATGCTATCGCCGCCGGTTACCGCGATATCTCGCTCACCGTCCGTGACATAATCCACCATGCCGGTCACTGCAACAATCGTCCCCACTTGCCGAGCCAGTTCGCGCGCGGCAGGGAGCGCCGTCAGCGAATCATCGGCGCTATCCACGCCACGCCCCTGTGCGGCTAAGCCCGCCAACGCCATGATTTCAGACGCATTGCCGCGAATCGCCGTCGGCCTCCACGCCAGTAATTCTCGACAAAACTCACTCCGAAAGGTCAACCCGCCTACGGCAACCGGATCGAGCACCCACGGCGTACCCGCCTGATGTGCGCTGTTTACCGCCGCCCGCATCGCCTCAGCGCGCGTACGTTCCAGCGTCCCGACATTAATCAGCAGCGCATCGGCCACCGCGCTAAACTGCGCAGCTTCTTCAGGATCGACCACCATTGCCGGTGACGCATTCAGCGCCAGCAGCACATTAGCGGTAAAAGATTGCACCACATCGTTGGTCAAACAGTGCACCAGCGGCGAGGCAGAACGGAATTGGGTTAGTGATGTTGCTGCCTGAGCGGCAGAAAAGTCGGCAGGTCGAGTGTTCATAGGTCTCCCAACCGGCGTGGAAGAAGGCGGCTACCGGTGGGCATACCGTGACTTCCCTACGCTGGCATTATCCAGATCAGGTGGTACGGGTATTTCTCAGCCTTCACAAAGAAGGGCACCCCGAGTCATGTATTAGAACCATCCCAGTAGGCGTTATGGTGCAGCCAGTTTGGACACGGACAGCGCGCAGAAACCGGAGCGTACACGTAGTACGTGAGGATTTTGAGCACTGCCCAAGTTCAAAATGGCAAATGAAATAGCCCTAATGGGATAGGATCTTACGCTTCGCAGCATAAGTAAGTGACGCCAGTAAAGCAAGCCATCGCCCACGCGACTCCCACCTGACACAAAATGAAAACCCACAGGCACGTTGTGACATAGAGAAAAATGCCATAACCCTTTAGACTGGTTAATCAAACCCATACTGAGGAAATTGTGATGACGATGATAAAGAGTTATGCCGCACCGGAAGCAGGCGCAGCGCTGGAGTTGTATGAGTTTGATGCGGGTGAACTGCAAGCGGAAGACGTCGAAGTCGTGGTTGATTACTGCGGCGTGTGCCATTCCGATCTCTCAATGATCGATAACGAATGGGGGATGTCGAGCTATCCGCTGGTTGCCGGGCATGAAGTGATTGGCCGTGTACACGCGCTGGGTGACGCGGCGAAAAGCAAAGGATTAAAGATTGGTCAGCGCGTCGGGATTGGCTGGACGGCTCGCAGCTGTGGGCACTGCGATGCCTGTATCAGCGGCAGTCAAACTAACTGTCAGCAAGGCAGCGTGCCGACCATCCTGAATAAAGGCGGCTTTGCCAATAAGATTCGCGCGAACTGGCAGTGGGCTATCCCGCTTCCTGATTCCATTGATATCGAATCGGCGGGTCCGTTACTGTGCGGCGGCATCACCGTCTTCAAACCGCTGTTAATGCACCATGTCACCGCAACCAGCCGCGTCGGCGTGATCGGTATCGGTGGCCTGGGGCATATCGCGATTAAGCTCCTGCACGCGATGGGCTGTGAAGTCACAGCATTCAGTTCCAACCCGGCCAAAGAGCAAGAAGTGCTGGCGATGGGTGCCGATAAGGTCGTCAACAGCCGCGATCCGCAGGCGCTGACCGCACTGGCAGGCCAGTTCGATCTGATCATCAACACCGTGAGCGTCGATCTGGAATGGCAGCCCTACTTCAATGCGCTCGCCTATAACGGGAAGTTCCATACCGTCGGCGCGGTGATGAAGCCATTCAGCGTTCCAGCTTTCACGCTTATCGCGGGCGACCGCAGCGTTTCTGGTTCTTCTACCGGCTCACCGCATGAGCTGCGTTCTCTGATGAAACTCGCCTCGCGTGCCAACGTGAAACCGCAGACGGAACTGTTCCCGATGTCGAAAATCAATGATGCCATCCAGCACGTACGTGACGGCAAAGCCCGCTACCGCGTGGTACTGAAAGCCGATTTTTAATCGGTAAAGACGCCTGATCAATCAGGCGTCTGCTTTTGCAGAATCAGTCCGCCCTACACCATCTTCTGGAGTACACCACCGGTTAGCATAATACTGAATCTATTCAATCTATTTCATGATAGGATTAAAAGGTGATACAAGAGGAGGTGAGCGATGCCTTTTAAACAATATGATCATGATTTCATTGATAAAAACAAGAAGACATCTTGCCCGGTAAGGCTCGCCCTATTATCGTCAGCGCTGATCGTTATATTTAATGTCCTGTTCTTAAAGCATCGAGATTTTCAGGAGCAGTTGCACAACAATCCTGGGTTTTATACCGATGCGATCGCACTGATTTTTCTTTTTTTTATCTTATCGTGTACCAGTAAAATATCACTTAATCACACTTCGGCCTTATCCATTCGCCTCGGGTTACACGTATGGATATGCTCCGCCACGTTTGATTTTATGGATGAGTTTGTTTATCAGACTAAATTTATTGGATATTACGTTGAGGATTTACTGAAAATTATTGGTATGTTTGGCGTTGGATTTGGTGTTTATAACCTGATACAGCAAATCAACAATAAGTACGTCGAAGCCAGAATACAGTCATTTAGCGATGAACTCACGCAACTTCCTAATCGTCGGTTTTTTATTAACGAATTAAAAAAACTCGAAACGAAAACACCCTATTTATTTATTATCGACATCGATAATTTCAAAGTCATCAATGACAAATATGGTCATACGAAAGGCGATGAAATATTAAGTAAATTTGGCCATATTCTTTCCCGTTTCGATAATAGTGAAGTCGTCGCAACCCGAATAGGTGGCGAAGAATTCGCGATTATTCTGTATGCCGGGACACAGGCTCGGGCAGAGAAGCTGGCAAGAGAAGTATTAAAAAATGCGAACAAAATCATAATTAAAAATAGGCATCATCTTTCTGTCAGTATTGGGGCGGGTAAGAAACAGCCTCAGGAACCCACTGAACACTTTATGAAGCGCGTGGATGTTGCACTTTACCAGGCCAAAAGCACGGGTAAAGGCAAGGTTGAATGGACTCGGGAACCGAAAGAAAAAACCCTGTAGCCCGCCCCTCTTATCCCCACAACACGGCCGCATGGACGCGCCGTCCTCTCTGACTCATCATAAACTCTATTCATTCCCACCACTGCGAGCCATCGCCTACTCAGCTATCACCCTGTAACAAAATTAAACACTTCCTGATTAATTAACTCGCTAACCACCGTGTACTCTTTTATAGGTAGAACCGAAACACATCATAATCCACAACACATTCAGTAAAAGGAAGACTAATGAAAGCAGCCATTGTTACGAAAGATCATTCCATTGAGATTCAGGATAAGAAACTGCGCCCCCTCCAGCATGGTGAAGCCCTGCTAAAAATGGAATGCTGTGGCGTGTGCCACACTGACTTGCACGTCAAAGACGGTGATTTTGGCGATGTTACCGGCATCACCCTCGGCCATGAAGGTATCGGTATCGTTAAAGAAGTAGGTCCGGGTGTCACATCGCTAAAACCCGGCGATCGCGCCAGCGTAGCCTGGTTCTATCAGGGTTGCGGCCACTGCGAATATTGTAATAGCGGTAACGAAACCCTGTGCCGCGCGGTGAAAAATGCTGGCTATTCTGTCGATGGTGGAATGGCTGAAGAGTGCATTGTCGTTGCCGATTACGCGGTAAAAGTACCAGATGGCCTGGATTCTGCCGCTGCTAGCAGTATTACCTGCGCGGGCGTAACAACGTACAAAGCGGTGAAAGTCTCGCAAATCAAGCCGGGACAGTGGATCGCCATTTATGGTCTGGGCGGATTAGGCAATCTGGCGCTGCAATACGCCAAAAATGTCTTTAACGCGAAAGTCATCGCTATCGATGTGAACGATGCACAGTTGGCCTTTGCTACAGAGGTAGGTGCAGATCTGGTCATCAATCCAGCCAAAGAAGATGCCGCCAGAATCATTCAGGAAAAAGTAGGTGGCGCACATGCGACCGTGGTCACTGCCGTCGCCCGTGCAGCATTTAACTCCGCAGTAGATTCCGTTCGCGCAGGTGGACGCATTGTTGCCGTCGGCCTACCACCGGAATCCATGGATCTGAACATTCCACGTCTGGTGCTGGATGGTATTCAGGTGTTGGGGTCGCTGGTGGGCACGCGAGAAGATCTGAAAGAAGCCTTCCAGTTTGCAGCCGAAGGAAAAGTTAAACCGAAAGTAACCCGCCGCCCGCTGAAAGACATCAACGCCATTTTCGCTGAAATGAAAGGCGGAAAGATCACTGGCCGTATGGTGATCGACCTGTCAATGTAAGCAGAGGTTTACTGATATACCCTAACTAATTCAAATTACAGAACAAAACGTTAGCGTTTTGAACAACGCAAAGCGTTGGCCCCAAAGTGCTGAGGCCACAAGGCCGAATAACGCAGCGACCGCGTGAATCCTCAGGCGCTTACACCAGTAAGTGACAGGGGGTGAGTAAGAGAAGCCAACGCACATGTATGTAGTTTGAAGTATGACGGGTATAAAACGGGATAGCGCAACGCTATCCCGTTCATTCTTTAGTATCAGTTAAGCGTTTGGGTATTACCGGGGCACACGAGCTGTTTACTTTTAATATGGTAAACCTCGACGTCAGGACGCGTGAAGAAGGCGATTTCCCACGGGTTCTTGGTGACGAATTCATGGCGTACTTTTTCATAGAGCGGATTATCACGCGCGATAATAAACGCTTCCCCTTCAATAATGGTGTAGTTCCATTCAATGGCTCGCTCGAAGGTGTAATGACTGCGTTCATCCATCGCAAAAAAGCAGTGTGGATTACGTTTGAGCAACTGAGATTTAAAGGTCTCGGGGAACGTAATCAGGAAGATATCGTTATCCACGGACGACAGGAATGCCAGCACCGTAGTATGCGGCTGTTCGGCGGCCATGGTAATGAGTACACCGACCTTATTGGAGAAATCCTGCTTTTCCGTCGGTGGAAAATCAACCATTGGCGTCAAGGGCACCGGCATCAACGGGCGATCGTCTTGTGGAAACTGATAGCCCGGTTCGCGGATATCCAGCACGGGCGTGAAACCGTGCAGGAGCTGACACTCTCGCGGTTCCAGCACGACCCAATCTCCGTCGCTGACGATGACACGCCCTTTGTAAGAAGCACGATAAACCTGAATATTGGCATCAAATTCATCAACGCCGGAGCGATTATCAAGGTGGATAGTTGCCAGATCGCCAACGGCAAACTCATGCCCGTGTGGGAAAAAAACGCGCAGGCTGTTATCCGCATTGGGATAGACGCCGCAAATATGGATGACCATGCCATCCTGCTTATACCCCGCCAGTACACCGAGAGTTTGCTTTCCTAGATAGCTCACGAGACTCATACATCACGCCTTATTCAGATTGGACTTCAGAGAGGACGCAACCCTGCTTCACTCGGGCCGTTCCAGCAGCGGTCAGAAATCTGAAAGGAATCACAGTCTGACCGCATGGCTTCCTACCTATCAACGGAGAAATCGCTGAAAACTTTAGGCTGAATAGGTAGGAATTAAAAGCGATAAGTAGGGCGGATCACCCTGTTATTTCAGCACCAGCATAGTGATTCCCACGCCGATCAGCATCAGACAAAACGCCCCACGCAGGTAAACAACTGGCAGCTTGTGTGCTAAAGCCACGCCCCAGGAAACACTAAAGATCCCGCCCAACGCCAGTGGTAAACCAATACCCCAGTCAACGTTCCCCGCCTGCGAGTAGGATAGCAGCGCCGCCAATGCGCCCGGAACAACGAGTATCAACGCCATGCCCTGTGCTTGCGTTTGCGCAAAGGCAAACAGCGTAACCAACACTGGCACCACCACCAGACCGCCGCCGACGGTAAAAATACCGGACATAAATCCGCTTGCGACGCCGAGCAGCGGGAGGTATTTGGTCGACAGCACAATTTCCGATGTTTGGCTGCGCTTCTTGTTATACCACTGCCACATATAGAACGCCGCCAACACCAGCAGGAAAGTGGCAAAGGCACGCTGGAGATTGTGAACATCAATCGATGAAGCGATGTGAGCCGCAAGGTAAGCGGACCCCGTCGCGAAAGCACACATGGTCAACGCCACCCGCGTATCAATGCGGTTACGCTGGCGATAGCGTAGAAAACCAATCAGCACGTTAGGCGTAATCATCACCAGCGCAGTTCCCTGTGCCATATGCTGATCCATGCCGAAGAGCACGCCCAGAACCGGAATCGCGATCAGCCCACCGCCAATCCCCAGCATTCCTCCGCAAAATCCCAGCCCGACCCCCAAAAGCAAACACAACAAAATATCGCTGAACATCATTAAGCTAAACATAAAAAATGCATGACCTATATATGACAAGACTATCTGGAGAACCGCGTTTCAGGCCGGTAGGCAGACAATGGTTTTAGGGTAAATATTCCGCGATTTCGATCAAATTAAGATCGGGATCGCGCAGATAGAGAGAACGGATTGGCTGCGTTGCACCCGTTCGCATCACCGGTCCTTCGCTAATTGGCCAGCGACAGCGTGCCAGATGATCCATAACCTGCTCCAGCGGCACCGACGCAATAAAGCACAGATCGAGCGAGCCAGGAACGGGCAGATGAGCCTTGGGCTCATGCTCGGCTCCGCGCAGATGCACGTTGATTTTTTGATGACCAAAATGAAAAGCAACGCGCTCATTCGCAAACGTTTCCTCCCGCATTTGCAACACATGAACATAAAAATACCGGGTCGCTGAGAGATCAACGCAGGTCAATACAAGGTGATCAATATGATCGATAAATGACATTGATAAGTCCTATCATGAACGACATTTCTCACATCCTAGGAGTAACGCGGTCTTTTGATAATCCCTGAATAGTCAATGACCCTTTCCTACCAAGAAAACCTTCGGTTGTGTTAACTTACAGCCTGACATAAGACATGTGCCAACATGCTGCGCGGAATCAAACTGCCAGCTCTTGTGCCGTTTTCCAGCTCTGCTGAGGACTCTCGATACACCATGATTAACCCGACGCACTTTGACCTCCAGTCTCTCCGTATCTTTTTGCAGGTTGCTCAAACCGGCAGCCTGACCAAAGCCGCAGAAAAATTCCACACTACGCTTTCAGCCCTGAGCAAGCGTATCACCGAGCTGGAGCGCACCGTGGACTGTGCGCTGTTTATTCGAATGCCGCGCGGCCTGACGTTAACCCCAGCCGGTAAGGAGTTGGTAAATCACGCGCGCAATGTGTTGAGCAACGTCGAGCGTATGGCGAGTGAAATGAACGACTACGCCGTTGGCGTGCGCGGCCACATACACATGTGGGCGAATACCTCGGCGATTATTCAGTTTCTTCCTCAGGATCTGGCGTCGTTCCTTCTCGCTCGGCCGCTTATTCGTATTAACCTGGAGGAAAAGCTCAGTAAGACCGTGGTGACAGCACTCGTGATGGGAGAAGCCGATATCGGCATCTTCGCTGACAATGTCGGCTCACAGGGGGTCGAGAAGATTCCTTATCGTCAGGACAAGCTTGTCGTACTCGTTCCGCCCCAGCACCCGCTTTCCGCAAGGCCAGAAGTCAGCTTTAACGACACTCTGGGCTACGACTACGTCGGCCTCAATAACGGCAGCTCGTTGCTGAAACAGCTGAAAGATGCCTCGGATCAGCTGGGGAGAGTGCTGCGCCTGCGGGTGCAGGTCAGCAGCTTTGACGGCATTTGTCGCATGATCGAAGCAAGACTGGGGATCAGCGTCTTGCCGGAAGGAGCAATTCGCCCTGGAATGCTCGGCACCGGGTTACGCGCCATCAGTCTCACTGACGAGTGGGCTTCACGCCAGCTCTGGCTGGGCGTGAAATCCGGCGCGACATTACAACCCGAAGTCGCCAATCTGCTGACACACCTGCGACAATGCGGCGCGTAAAGGTGAAGCGCGAGCCTCAGCCCTCTTCGCTACCCGTTTTTTCATAGCCGAGGCGGCCAACAAAGGGTAAACGCAGCGCGGGCGGGTTCATATCCACGCCCATGCTCAGCCCCAGAATGTTGGCCTCAATTCCCTCTTCAATACCCATCGTGATACCCAGCACGCCCAGCAGCGAGATCTGCACGCCGCTTCCCGATGGCGACAGCCCCACTGGGCGCGTGATCGGACGGTAATCTTTACCAATGGCATTAGCTGGCATATCCAGCTTGAGCGCGGGCACTTCGCGGCCAATGTGTGCCAGAAACGTATTGCTGTTCGGCCCCGGCCAGGCGTGATAGGTATTCGGCCACGGATAGCTTTTTATCGCAGCTTCAATCTGTGGAATCATCGCTTCCGCGTTGTTGCCACGGTGCTCTACCAAGAGCTTCGGTTTCGCACCATACCAATACGCATCGGCCACCGAACGGTTAAGACGGACGACGTTATCGCTCCCCCAGCTCACGACTTCATAACGGCGATATTGGGTTTCCCCTGCGTTCTTGAAAATGATCCACGGGTGTACCGCCACCAGCCCACGCCAGCCGTAAGTCGGCGCAGCATAAACCTGCACGACGGCAGTCTGGCGAAATTGCACAGGGTTCGGCGCCAAGCCGGAAGAATCACGTTTGGCAGACCACCAGCTTTGCCCATTAAACGTTTCGCCGTTACGCGTTGACTGCGCCCAGCTTTGCCAAAAAGACAGCAACAGCACACAAATAAACCCAATCCCCAAGAATTTGAGGTACGTCATAGGCCAGATAGCTCACTGAAAAAAGATGGAACGGAATCGATACGCATGCAAGAGCGAGCGCCCACAGTAAAGATCGCTCAAAAAATCATTCCGTCAGTTTACCGCCAGTTGGCGGTTAGGTTAAGCACTGGGTGAAATATTGACCTATTTTTACGTTATGTGGGTGCGACGACAACCGTCTCAACGCGTTTTATGCAACGTTCGTTTTAATGCGAGGATCTATTGAAAATAAACCTAAAATAAACGAACTATACCCGTGATCATTGAAGATGCTTGATTTTATGTGGCGAGAAGATCAAGCTCATCCACTATGAAGATATTTATTACCGACGAACAGAAAGCCGAACTTGAGCACCTTCATGACACCACTCGTGATGGCCGTGTTCGTGACCGCATTAAAGCCGTCCTTCTTGCCTCAGAAGGCTGGACTTCTGCGATGATTGCGCAGGCTCTGCGTCTGCACGAAACGACGGTAAACCAGCATATCAACGATTACGTCAACACCCGCAAACTCAAGCCTGAAAACGGTGGCTCTAACAGCATGCTCAGCGCCACTCAAACAGCAAACCTCATCAGTCAGTTATCTCTGCATCTGTTCCATCATACTCGCGATATCGTGGCGTATGTTGAACAGCGCTGGGCTATCCGGTTCAGCATTCCCGGCATGAACAAGTGGCTGCACCGTCAGGGTTTCACTTACAAAAAACCAGTGGGTATACCCCATAAATTCAGTGAGCAAAAACAGAAGCAGTTCATTGAATATTATGAAAATTTAAAGAAAACGGCAGGTAATGAACCGATTCTGTTTATCGATGCAGTGCATCCGACACAGGCGACAAAGCTCAGTTATGGATGGATACGGAAAGGACATAAAAAGTCAGTGAAAACAACGGGAAGCCGAACCCGTCTGAGTATACTGGGTGCGCTGAATCTTAGCGATATTGGCAACACGGTTATTCACGATGACAAAACGATTAATGACTACAACATTGCTCTTTTTTTCATAGAGATACGTAAACGTTACCCCGATTATCGGCAGAAAATCCATGTGATACTGGACGGAGCGGGTTATCACCGGACCCAATTGATTAAAGACTGGGCTTTTGTCGTGAATATAGAGCTTCACTATTTACCGCCTTACAGTCCGAATCTGAATGCGATAGAGCGCTTATGGAAAGTGATGAATGAGCATGCACGGAATAATCGCTATACCCGTCATACTTCAAGCTGCTTGTGCGTTGGCTGCCCTTACTCACCCCAGTCACTTACTGCTGTAAGCTCCTGGGGATTCGCGCAGTTGCCGCCTTCACGCAACTCGAATTATTTAGGGCATATTTTGAAAACACGCGCGATTTTCGGAATGCGATATTCAGTTTTTTCTCAACCACGCTGCCAGAAATAGCGGACTCGCTGACATCCAGAATCCACGATCGCTTTCAGGTGCTCAAACCTGCATCTTGAGGTTTATTGGGTATAGACATTATCCATCCACGATGTGAATATAATATTGAATAGACAACAGAGATCGCAAAAAAATGGAAAAAGACAATAAAGAAT
The DNA here is from genome assembly GCF_009931295.1 of Pectobacterium odoriferum. Classification (NCBI taxonomy): domain Bacteria; kingdom Pseudomonadati; phylum Pseudomonadota; class Gammaproteobacteria; order Enterobacterales; family Pectobacteriaceae; genus Pectobacterium; species Pectobacterium odoriferum. Next base: position 3,506,312 of record NZ_CP034938.1, read on the forward strand.
TCATTATTCATCAGACGTTAACACAAAACGACTATGAAAAGGTTATTAAGTCGATATCCAGCTGGAATGAAAAAAGAAAGAGTTATAAGCACAGGATAATTAATTCTCTGTTAATGCTTTCATCTGTTTTGTTAATTTGTTCTCTCTTTATATTACTGGCGATCATTTTCTTATCCAACGAACGCGAAGCCCACCCGATCATAAAATTATTTTCTTACCTTACGGCTTCACTAGCCGTACTTTCCATTTTACTTTCATTACTCACTAGCAAAATAGAAAGCTATCCTTCAGGGGTATTTCCAGCAGAGTTAAAAATAACAATAAACGATGATGGCATCTACGGAGAAACGGAAAGCTCACACAGCTGCTATAAATGGCACGCGATTTCTCACATCAATAAAATCGACGATTATCTATTTTTAATCGTTGATAATATGATTGCTATCCCTATTTCTCTGCGTGGTTTTTCTGATAAAAAAGAAGCTGAGTCACTCATTCTTTTTATTGAGGAAAGAATGGGTAGCCCAAAATTAGCATCATAGCGGTGCTCTCAGCATGACGTTGTCATCTGGCTGAGCCATGTAAACAAAACGCCATCCATGAGTGGCGCTTTCTCGTTTATCTCCCCTACTCCCAACCCTCACTTCACGCCTGAATAACGCGATGGCCAAATCTCTTCCGGCTTTTTCTCCATCGCTTCGGCAATCAAGCGTTCTCCTTTCGGCCAATGTCTGGTGAGCGCATTCGCCAGCGTGGATGACGCCAGCCCCGCCGCTCTGGAAACCGCCGCCAGCGTCGTCCCTTTCTTCCGTAATCCCGCGATAATATCCGCCGGGTGCCAGTCAGTGTGATTCATTCCATTTCCCTCCACCTATCAAAAACCATTTTGATTTCCGTGTGGGTAGGATCGCGCTTTGTGATGAGTAAGACCACGGACGATGAGTCACATATTTAAGGTGTTAGCTTATGACTCGCTAAAGCGCTATTGCGTTTTAGGGGAAACGCGGGGGATTAGATTTCTACAGGCAGGCCTATATATCAGGAAGTAGCAGTATGAGTCACTTCACATTCCGTGGGGATAATTGCACTCACCTAGCCGTTCGATATTGGTAGATACAATGTCAACGCTTCGCTAGCTGTTTTTCGGAAACCGTACTCCTCATAAAAAGCAGCAGCCCGTGCATCTTTCGCATCAACAATCAGCACTCGCACACCCATCGTATTACGCACAGATAACGCCATATTCACAGCATGTCCAAGCAAAAGTTGTCCGTAACCTTTCTTCTGTTCAGCAGTCGATACCGCCAAACGCCCCATACGCATAGCAGGCACTGGATATCCAGGCAGTCGCTTACGGTCATTTTCACTGAGCTCGTGCAAATATAAGTGTGCTGCGGACAATGAGCAGTAGCCCAGAATACAGGTAGGCTGAGACTCATCGAGCAGGATATGAGTCGTAGCGATTCCATCACGCTGATGTTGCGAGGCTCGCTTTTGTAGATAATCATCAAGAGCCAAAACACCACAAGAAAAACTTGAACGGTCATGGCGGCGGCCGTCCAACAATGAAAATATCAGAGCCATAGGTTAGCGTTTCATCAAATTGGCAGCCCCTTCCATCGCTTTATGCAAACGATCATTAGGCAAAAATGGCTGATTCAACGTAGCCAAGAAACGGCGAGATTCTTGCTCAGAAAGCGTAACAGCGGTATCTGCGGCAATGGCGGTATCCGCTTCACGCAACACCGCATCACGCACAAATGCAGAAACAGCGATACCACGTAATGCGGCAGCCTTAGTGATGCGTTCTTTATCGTGAGCATTCAACCGAAGATCTAAACGAGCAGTAGTAGTCATAGTGGCCTCCTTTTGTACGTAATTTTACCGTACAGAAAAAGATTGCGCCACCGTTTGTGGTTGGATGATTTGTCACCACTTAAATCTGTCTAATCCCGAAACATCCATCTCATGAAGACTACTTTGCAGCCGTGTCGTTGAAGCGCGTGATGGGGTGGGTAAATAGCCAAAAAATAGGGACTGTCTCGCCAACAGCTATACAGAACATTGTCTGCAAATGGCAACCCAACGCTGACGACACTCACCGAAATCACCAGAGCCGCGGGCGTTCGGCTTATTCCCCATACTCATCATAATTAAAAATATCAGTAGCTCGATCACGTAGAAATACGTAGTCAGACGTAAAAAAACCCGCAGTTACGCGGGTTTAGATGTATTTTTTACTGTTTAGCACAACGCTATTTCAGACGCAGGCTTATTCCCACTCGATCGTCGCAGGTGGCTTACCCGATACGTCATAAACAACGCGGGAGATACCGTCGACTTCGTTGATGATGCGGTTGGAGACGCGGCCAAGGAAGTCGTATGGCAGATGTGCCCAGTGCGCGGTCATAAAGTCGATGGTTTCTACCGCACGCAGCGCAACAACCCAATCGTATTTACGGCCATCGCCCATCACGCCCACGGAACGAACTGGCAGGAAGACGGTGAATGCCTGACTGACTTTGTTGTACAGGTCGGCTTTGTGCAGCTCTTCGATAAAGATCGCATCCGCACGACGCAGCAGGTCGCAGTATTCTTTCTTCACTTCACCCAGCACGCGCACGCCCAGACCTGGGCCCGGGAACGGGTGACGATACAGCATGTTGTATGGCAGCCCCAGTTCCAAACCGATCTTGCGTACTTCGTCTTTGAACAGCTCTTTCAGCGGCTCAACCAGACCCAGTTTCATCTCTTTCGGCAGGCCACCCACGTTGTGGTGTGACTTGATCACGTGCGCTTTGCCAGTGGCAGAAGCCGCGGATTCGATTACGTCTGGGTAGATGGTGCCTTGCGCCAGCCATTTCACTTGTTCTTGCTTGCTGGCTTCTTCATCGAATACTTCAACGAACACGCGACCGATAATTTTACGCTTGGCTTCCGGCTCATCTTCACCCGCCAGTTCGCTCAGGAAGCGATCTTCCGCCGCCACGTGAACAATGTTCAGACCGAACTGATCGCCGAACATTTCCAGAACTTGATCGGCTTCGTTCAGACGCAGCAGGCCGTTATCAACAAACACGCAGGTCAGACGATCGCCAATCGCACGGTGCAGCAGCATTGCAGTAACAGAAGAATCCACGCCGCCAGACAGGCCCAAAATCACGTGATCGTTGCCTACCTGCTCTCGAATACGGTTCACCGCATCGTCGATAATCTTGGCTGGCGTCCACAACGCTTCACACTGGCAGATATCAAGAACAAAACGCTCCAGCATACGCTGGCCCTGACGGGTGTGCGTCACTTCTGGGTGGAACTGCACGCCGTAAAAACGCTTCTCTTCGTTAGCCATGATGGCAAACGGGCAGGTATCGGTGCTGGCAACGGTCTCAAACCCTTCTGGGATCGCCGTTACTTTGTCGCCGTGGCTCATCCAGACATCCAGCAGCGGTGCGCCTGCGGCGCTCAACGCATCCTGAATATCACGCACCAGCGCGCTATCCGTTTTCACTTCTACCTGCGCATAACCAAACTCACGCTCGTTGGAACCTTCAACGTGGCCACCCAACTGCATCGCCATCGTCTGCATGCCATAGCACACGCCTAATACTGGTACGCCAGCATTAAAAACGTATTCTGGCGCACGCGGGCTGCCAAACTCGGTGGTGCTTTCTGGGCCGCCGGACAGGATGATCCCGTTCGGATTAAACCCACGAATCTGTGCTTCCGTGACATCCCATGCCCACAGTTCACAGTAAACGCCCAGTTCACGCACGCGACGTGCAACCAGTTGCGTGTACTGTGAGCCGAAATCCAGAATAAGAATGCGGTGTTGATGAATGTTTTGAGTCATGAGGAGCATGTTCCAAAAAGCAAAAGACAAAAGCGAAAAGTAAACCCAGCTAACCGCTCCGCCTCATTCAAAGGCAGAGCGGCGCAAAATAGTACAGGGTTTATGGCATTAAATCACCTTATGAACCCATACGGTAGTTCGGTGACTCTTTAGTAATGGTAACGTCGTGAACGTGGCTTTCCTGAATGCCCGCACCGCTGATGCGTACAAACTCAGCCTGCGTGCGCAGTGCGTCGATAGTGGCGCAACCGGTCAGGCCCATGCAAGAGCGCAAGCCGCCCATCTGCTGGTGAACGATCTCTTTCAGGCGGCCTTTATAGGCTACGCGGCCTTCGATACCTTCCGGCACCAGTTTGTCGGCGGCGTTATCGGTCTGGAAGTAACGGTCTGATGAGCCTTTGGACATTGCGCCCAGTGAACCCATGCCGCGATAAGATTTGAATGAACGGCCTTGATACAGTTCGATTTCACCCGGGGATTCTTCCGTACCCGCCAGCATAGAACCGACCATGACACAGGCTGCGCCTGCCGCGATGGCTTTAGCGATGTCGCCGGAGAAGCGGATACCGCCGTCGGCGATAACCGGAATGCCCGTGCCTTCCAGCGCTTCAACCGCATCAGAGATAGCCGTAATCTGCGGTACGCCCACGCCAGTCACGATACGCGTCGTACAGATAGAGCCTGGGCCGATACCGACTTTCACTGCGCTCACGCCCGCTTCGACCAGCGCTTTCGCACCAGAGCCTGTCGCCACGTTACCGCCGATGATTTCAAGGTTCGGGTATTTAGCGCGCGTTTCACGAATACGCTGCAATACGCCTTCGGAATGGCCGTGTGAGGAGTCGATCAGCAGGACGTCAACGCCTGCGGCAACCAGCGCATCAACACGCTCTTCGTTACCTGCACCCGCGCCAACCGCTGCGCCTACGCGCAGACGACCGTGTTCGTCTTTACATGCGTTCGGTTTACGTTCTGCTTTCTGGAAATCTTTTACCGTGATCATGCCGATCAGGTGGAATTGGTCGTCAATCACCAGCGCTTTTTCAACACGTTTTTCGTGCATTTTTTGCAGCACAACGTCACGCGCTTCGCCTTCTTTGACGGTGACCAGACGCGCTTTCGGCGTCATGAACGCGCTAACCGGTTTTTCCAAATCGGTAACAAAGCGCACGTCACGACCGGTGATGATACCGACCAGTTCGTTGTCTTTTGCCACAACAGGATAGCCAGCGAAGCCGTTGCGCTCGGTCAGCTCTTTCATTTCACGCAGTGTGGTTTCTGGCGTCACGGTTTGTGGATCAACCACTACGCCGCTTTCGTGTTTTTTCACGCGGCTAACTTCTTCAGCCTGACGCTCAATGGACATATTTTTGTGAATAAAGCCCAGACCGCCTTCCTGCGCCAGCGCAATGGCCAGGCCGGATTCGGTAACGGTATCCATCGCTGCGGACAGCATAGGAATATTCAGGCGGATGTTTTTCGTCAACTGCGTGGACAGATCGGCAGTGTTAGGCAGAACAGTAGAATGAGCGGGAACCAGGAGGACGTCATCAAACGTCAGTGCTTCTTTAGCGATACGTAGCATGGGCAATATCTCACCAAGGTGGATGTAAGAATAGATAAAATATTGCCGTGGCATTATACAGAGCGTAATCGGTTGCCTCCAGCATTATTTTACTAAAATGCTTGATTACCTGTTTCAGGTAGGTAGTATCGATCAATTAAGTGACTGTTTTAAAATTTGATCTGGCTCACAATGTCTCAATTTCCCTCCTCTGCAATTTTTACCGTTAGCCGCCTGAATCAGACGGTTAGACAACTGTTGGAAATGGAAATGGGCCAGATTTGGCTCTCCGGCGAAATCTCCAACCTTTCTCAGCCCTCATCCGGCCATTGGTATTTCACGCTGAAAGACGAACGTGCACAGGTGCGCTGCGCGATGTTTCGTACCAGCAACCGTAAAGTAACGTTCCGCCCGCAAAACGGTCAGCAAGTGCTGATTCGGGCGAGCATTACGCTCTACGAACCCCGTGGTGACTATCAGTTGCTGGCGGAAAGCATGCAGCCCGCTGGCGATGGCCTGCTACAGCAGCAGTTTGAGCAGCTCAAGCAGCGTCTCGCCGCCGAAGGGCTGTTCGACCAACAGTTTAAGCAAGTGCTTCCCTCTCCCGCCAAACAGGTCGGCGTGATTACGTCAGCCAGCGGTGCCGCCCTGCACGATATCTTGCAGGTGTTACAGCGCCGCGATCCGTCGCTGCCGGTGATCGTGTATCCCACGTCGGTGCAAGGCACGGAAGCGCCGCTACAGATTGTTCGCGCTATTGAGCTGGCTAACCAGCGGGATGAATGTGACGTGTTAATCGTCGGGCGCGGTGGCGGTTCACTGGAAGATCTGTGGAGTTTTAATGACGAACGGGTAGCCCGCGCGATTTTCGCCAGCCGTATTCCTATCGTCAGCGCCGTCGGCCACGAAACCGATGTCACCATCGCCGATTTCGTCGGCGACCTGCGCGCGCCCACGCCGTCCGCTGCTGCCGAGTTAGTGAGTCGTAACCAACTTGAGCTATTGCGTCAGATACAGTCCCAGCGTCAGCGGCTGGAAATGGCGATGGATTATTACCTTGCCCAGCGCAATCGGGACTTTACCCGTCTGCACCACCGCTTACAGCAGCAGCATCCGCAACTGCGGCTGGCACGCCAGCAGGCACAGTTAGTTAAACTGCGTCAGCGGCTGGATGACGCCATGCAGCAGCAGCTTCGGCAGACCTCGCGCCGAAGTGAACGCTTACAACAGCGCCTGATGCAACAGCAGCCGCAGACCCGGATTCATCGTGCGCAGCAGCGTTTGCAGCAGCTTAGCTATCAGATGCAAAGCGCAGTAGAACGTCAGTTGAATCAGAACAAGCAGAAGCTGGGCATCGCCTGTTCACGACTGGAAGGCGTTAGCCCGCTGGCGACGCTGGCACGCGGCTATAACGTCACCACAGATCCGGACGGTAAAGTGTTGAAAAACCTCGCACAAATTTCCCCCGGCGAAACACTGAAAACTCGCTTACAGGACGGCTGGGTAGAAAGTCAGGTCACGACGCTGGTTCCGAATCCAAATTCCGCGAAAAAGCGGCGAAAATCCTCATCCCAGACGCAAAAATAACGTGAACAGCATAAAATGCATGAATGGGGATTTGTCCTAAAACAACGGCGATCCCCCATTCTTACCCCCTGGCATCTGAACTATACTCATTTCCAGTTCACTAATTCATATTCACCGTTTTCACTGCATGGGTTACTAGCCTCCGCGTGGCGAAAGAAGTGGATAAAGATAGTGAGCTTTGTTGATCGTCTGTGTTACCCCTGATGAGCGTTTTCAAGGAGATGAGGTATGAAGTCCAGACCGATTTGTAGCGTGATCCCCCCTTACATTTTGCATCGTATTATCGCAAACGGCACAGACGAGCAGCGCCACTGTGCGCAACAAACGCTGATGCACGTTCAGTCATTAATGGTCAGCCACAATCCGCGCCCGGAACCCCATGAGAAATTACCCGCCGGACAGGCAAATCGCAGCATTCACGATGCCGAACAGCAACAACAACTGCCCGGCAAGCTGGTGCGCGCAGAAGGTCAACCCAGCAAAGGCGATATCGCCGTAGATGAGGCCTACAGCTATCTGGGCGTCACTTACGACTTCTTCTGGAAGATTTTTCAACGCAACTCGCTGGACGCCGAGGGGCTGTCGCTAACCGGCACGGTGCATTACGGTCAGGATTATCAGAATGCCTTCTGGAACGGGCAGCAGATGGTGTTTGGCGATGGCGACGGCAAAATCTTTAATCGCTTCACGATTGCGCTTGATGTGGTCGCACATGAACTCACTCACGGCATAACCGAAAACGAAGCGGGTCTGATCTATTTCCGCCAGTCCGGTGCGCTAAATGAATCGCTGTCCGATGTCTTTGGCTCCATGGTCAAACAGTATCATTTGGGGCAAACCGCTGAGCAGGCCGATTGGCTTATCGGTGCCGAGCTTCTGGCTGATGGCATTCACGGCATGGGGCTGCGGTCGATGTCTCATCCGGGCACAGCGTATGATGATGAGCTTCTTGGTATTGACCCTCAGCCCTCTCACATGAACGAGTATGTGAATACCCGTGAAGACAACGGCGGCGTACACTTGAATTCAGGCATCCCCAACCGGGCATTCTATCTGGCGGCCATCGCGCTAGGCGGCCATTCATGGGAAAAAGCGGGTCGCATCTGGTACGACACGCTGTGTGATAAAACGCTGCCGCAAAATGCGGATTTCGAAATTTTCGCGCGCCATACCATTCAACATGCCGCTAAGCGTTTTAACCACACTGTTGCTGACATCGTCCAGCAGTCGTGGGAAACCGTGGGCGTGGAGGTTCGGCAGGAGTTCCTATGAAGACGCTGCCGGCGCTCAACGACGATGCAATCATCGAGCTAGCGCGTGAAGGGGGATTTGCCTTTATCCCTAAGCTGGCGGGGCCGCGACGCTTCGCGCTCGCCAGCGTACCGCCATCCGAACGGGAGCGTATTTGTAACGCGATCCGTCATGCCTTTCCTCAGGCTCGCGAACCCGGCGAACCCGACGGCCCTGGGCGTGGCGACCAGTTCTATTACCGTATCCACATCAGCTACAGCCAACCGCAACAGAATCAATATACCAATGTCATCCTGCTGATCCCCGAAGAGCGTGCGCCACCGGAGCTGACTGAACTGTGGCGCAACGGCGTACAGGAGTCACCATTGATTAAGTAATGATTCAATCGGCAAGCGCGTAGCTGAACACGACTCGCCGTTTGGAAACCATCCCGTGCTGCTGGCAAAAATAATCCACCGCACCACAGGCTTTCAGTTCCTGAAGCGAGTGCTTACACTCAGGGCACGCGGCCTCACGCAGATAACGCTGTTGGCACTCTTCACATCGGAACGAACCATCAGGTTGCCACAGCATCACGTGGTGACAATCAGGACAAAGCACATCCATCTTTTCTCCTCCATTTTGCTATCAATAACAAGCGGTGTCAGACATTAAATAACACCGAGTGAACGCAGCACGTACAACCCAATAGCAATCATGAAAAACGCGCCAACCGTCGTCAATCCGATAATATTCGCTGCCAGCGTGGCGTTTCCGCCCATCGCACGAGTCATTGCATAGCTACCTGCTGCGGTTGGCGTTGAGGAAAACAGAAAGATAATCCCCAGCTCAACACCGCGAAATCCAACCAGCCATCCACCCAACGTGAGCAACCCCGGCACAACCAATATCTTCGCCACCGAAGCCAGCACAGCCACATTGGACGAACGGAACATACTGCGCCACTCCAGACTGGCTCCGGCACACAATAGCGCCAGCGGTAACGCCATTGAGGAAATAAAGCCACCGGTCTGCTTAATGACGCCAGGCATCGGCAGTTGGCTTTGCCCATAGGCCGCGCCAAGAAGCAGACCGATAATCAGCGGATTTGTCACAATACCCCGCAGCAGTTGGCTTACCGGAATCTTCTGTTCAGGCGATTGCCGCTGCAAGCTGCGTGTTAACGTAATAACAGACAGCGCGTTGAACATAATCACCGTCACCATCAGATACAGAGAACCGATAGCGACACCTTCATCGCCATAAGCACTCATCGCAAAAGCCAACCCCATCACACCCGTATTAGAACGGAACCCGCCTTGTACAAAAATGCCACGTTCCTTTGGGTCTTTAACTAAGCGCACCGCCGCGATTTCCAGTAACAGAAATGTCGCTAATGTTCCTATCGTTCCATAAACCACCAACGGCCACTGACTTGCGAAAGATTGGTGGTTGCCTGCAACGCTAAAAAACAGCAGACAGGGAAGAGAAAGATTGAATACAAGCCGCATAGCGGTATCACAAAACGCATCATTAAGCAGATTGAGTTTGCGTAACGCGATACCAAGCAACAACATCAGTACATTAGGCATCGTAACGTTAAACGCAAAACTCCAAGTTTCCCAGGACATGACATTCCTTGATGATTATTTGTTTTGTTAACTACGGTTCGCTTTGTCAGAGACAAAACGGGGCGAATATCGCTATTCGCCCCGTTAATACATCACTTACTTTTTTTAAGATGCGACATCAGCCGCTTACGCTTGCGTAGCTGGTTTGGCGTCAGCGTGTTGCGCTTGTCCGCAAAGGGGTTTTCCCCTTCTTTAAACTGAATACGAATTGGCGTGCCCATCACTTCCAGCGAACGACGATAGTAGTTCATCAGGTAGCGCTTGTAAGAATCCGGCAGGTCTTTCACCTGATTCCCGTGGATCACCACAATCGGCGGGTTATAACCACCGGCGTGCGCATATTTCAGCTTCACGCGGCGACCACGCACCAGCGGCGGCTGGTGATCGTCTGATGCCATTTGCATGATGCGGGTCAACATCGCCGTACTAACGCGACGAGTCGCGCACGAATAGGCTTCGGTTACCGACTCAAATAGGTTACCCACGCCGCTACCGTGTAGCGCAGAAATAAAGTGAATGCGGGCAAAATCGATAAAGCCGAGGCGCATATCCAGCGTCTCTTTCACCTGCTCACGCGCTTCCTGCGACATGCCATCCCACTTGTTCACCACAATTACCAGTGAGCGCCCACTATTGAGGATAAAGCCCAACAGAGAGAGATCTTGATCGGAAATGCCTTCGCGCGCATCAATAACCAGCAGCACTACGTTGGCATCTTCTATCGCCTGCAATGTCTTGATGACAGAGAATTTTTCTACCGTTTCCGTCACTTTGCCGCGTTTACGTACCCCAGCGGTATCAATCAGAACGTATTCACGTTCGTCACGCACCATCGGGATGTAGATACTGTCACGCGTCGTACCGGGCATGTCGAACACCACCACGCGCTCTTCACCCAGAATACGGTTAGTCAGCGTAGATTTACCCACATTCGGACGCCCAACAATCGCCAGTTTAATCGGCAAATCTTCAGGATTGAAATCGTCTTCAGCCTCTTCTTCGCTAGCCTGCTCTTTCGCTTCTAACGCTGCCCAATAAGCCGCGTTCTCTTCTTCTTCTGTTAGCTCGACCGGTTCTTCTATTTCATCCTGCACAAACGGCAGCAGAACCGTTTCCAGCAGCGACGTTACACCACGGCCATGAGACGCTGCGATCGCGTACACTTCGCCCATTCCGAGCGAGTAAAAATCCGCCGTGACCATATCCGGGTCAAGGCCATCGGTTTTGTTAGCGACCAGCACTGTCGTCTTTTCGCGGCTACGCAAATGCTTGGCAATGCCTTCATCCGCAGGCATCAGCCCCGCACGTGCATCCACCATGAACAGCACGATATCCGCTTCTTCAATCGCTACCAGCGATTGGCCCGCCATGCGCGTTTCCACACCGTCTTCTGTGCCGTCGATCCCACCGGTATCGACGATAATAAATTCATGCCCTTCCACTTCTGCACGACCATACTTGCGGTCACGAGTCAGCCCAGGGAAATCCGCCACTAATGCATCACGAGTGCGCGTTAAGCGGTTAAATAGCGTGGATTTCCCCACATTCGGGCGCCCGACCAGCGCGACGACAGGTATCATTGTTACAACCTCATTACTTATATTTCAATACGTTACAGCGAAATACTCGCTGACAATAAAAAGACGAAACGGCCCCTGATAGTGTCAGGAGCCGTTATACGAGCACACCCCAAAATGCTGTGCTCCAAATCAATACGGTTACTTAACGAGTGAACGCGTAGACATCACCGTTTTTCGCCTGAATCAGCAGTTTGTCGCTGGCAACCACAGGCTTGCTCAGGAAACCTGAGCTATCCACTTTTTGCTGCGCCACGAAACGACCATCCGCCGTATTCAGCCAGTGCAGATATCCTTCGGTATCGCCGACAACCAAATACCCATTATACAGTGCCGGAGCCGTTAAGTTGCGGTGCAACAGATCGCTTTGACGCCACAGGCTCACGCCGCCGTTGGTATTCAACGCAATAACGCGATCGTCTTGATCGACCAGATAGATGCGGTCGCCGTCAATGATGAAATCATGCACTGAACCCAATTCACGCTTCCACAGAACCTGACCAGAACGCAGATCCAGCGCGGTCATGTTACCATTGTAACCCAACGCGTAAACCACTTCGCCCGAGACAACCGGTGTTGTGTCGACATCGTTCAGACGATCGATTTCGGTGGCACCACTCGGCTGTGAAATACGCTGTTGCCAGATAAGCTGACCCTGATTGATAATCACGGCGTTCACACGACCGTTATCACCACCCACAATCGCCGCACCAAATGCGGTTGTCGGGGCAGATTCGCCGCGCAGAGACAGCGTCGGCATATCCAGATTGACGCTCCACTTGATTGCGCCATCTGCTTCATTCAATGCCTGCAACATGCCGTTGCTGGTGTGAATCAGCACCACACCGTCGCTGACGACAGGGCGAGACAATGCTTCACCAGCCACTTTAGTCTGCCATACCGGCGTACCATCTTCCGCATTCAGCGCATAGACCTGCGCCCTTTCGCTGCCGACGTAGACATGGTTACCAGAAACCGTTACACCGCCGGACAGCAGCGCTGGATTATTACGGGAGAAGAAATTGGTCTTCTCTGACAGATCCGCGCGCCAAATCTCTTTGCCGTCACTCAGATCCATCGCTTTTACGGTACCGCGACGATCGGCAGCAAAAACGCGGTTATCCTGCCATGCGGGGTGAAGATTAGAATAAAACTCGCCAATACCACTCCCAACCGAGCTGTTCCACACCTTGGTTGGCGTGAACTGGTTTTCCACCTGCGGCAGTGGAGACATAGTGACAACATCTTCTTCGCTGTTAAACAGCGAGCATCCGCTCAGCAGGGCAACAGAAACCAGTCCTACCAAAAGTGTTTTACGCAATTGCATGGAATTCCTCTTAGCTGGACAGGTTATTCAGTTTCATACGCAGTAACGCTTGCTGTGCCTGCGATGGATTGGAAGACAACCCTTTGTTGTAGGCATCGCGCGCAGCCTGATTATCCCCTTTGCTTACCAGGATATCACCACGCACTTCCGCAGCCTGTGACGCCCAACCTTCCAGTTTGATGGCATCCAATGTTTTTAGCGCGTCATCCGCTTTGTTTTCCTGTAGCTGAACCCGTGCCAGACGCAGATTCACTACCGCCAGCAGGTCAGCATCTTTAGTCTGCGACTGCGCCTGCACCAGTTGCTGTGCTGCTTTAGCAAAATCTTTCTGATCAACGTAATGACGAGCCAGTTCCAGAGAAGCCAGCGCACCATAGGTATTCTTATTCTCAGCCGTAAATTTCTCGGTTGCCGTAATCGCGTCGGCTTTGCCTTCGGCCAATTGCTCCGTCACCTGCTGATAAGATGAAGATGCCGCCATCACGCTGTCATTTTGGTGGCTTTGCCAGAAACGCCAGCCAACCAGCGCACCAACGCCCAGCACAACACCGACAACTAACGCCTTTCCGTTCTCCGCGAGGAAACGACGTAGTGCATCAACCTGTTCATTCTCTGTGGTATAGACTTCCACGGTGTCTCTCTCCTCAATCCAGTAACGTTGCCAGCCGCGATGCGACGTCGGCCTGTGCCAATGTATCCTGCTCGCCATTGCTCAGGTTTTTAACCACAACCTGACCGGCCGCCACTTCATTTTCGCCTAATACCAATGCGACGCGTGCGCCCCATTTATCAGCACGGGCGAATTGCTTCTTAAAGTTGCCACCACCGTAGTTGGTCATCAGTTTCAACTGTGGCAGCGCGTCACGTAATTTCTCCGCCAGCTGCATCGCGGCAACCTGCGTTCCTGTACCGGAAGAAATCAGATAAACATCCACATTCGGCTGTGCTTTGAAATCTGGATTGACAGACTGCACCAGCAGCACCAGACGCTCCAGACCCATTGCAAAACCCACCGCTGGCGTCGCGTGCCCGCCAAGCTGTTCCACCATACCATCATAACGCCCACCGGCACAGACCGTGCCCTGCGCGCCCAGACTGGTCGTCACCCACTCAAATACGGTGCGGTTATAGTAATCCAAACCGCGAACCAGACGTGGATTAACGGTATATGGGATGCCGGACTGCGTTAAAAGTTCACCCAGCGCTTCAAAGTGTGCACGCGATTCGTCATCCAGATAGTCCGTCAGCACTGGCGCGTCGTTCAACAACACCTGAATCTGCGGATTTTTCGTATCCAGAACGCGCAGCGGGTTGGTATACATCCGGCGCAGACAGTCTTCATCCAGTTGATCTTTATGCTGTTCGAGAAATGCAACCAGTGCTTCGCGATAGCGCGCACGCGCGTCTAATGAACCAATCGAGTTCAGTTCCAGCTTCACATGCTCAGCGATGCCCAGCACACGCCACCAGCGGGCCGTCATCAGGATCAGTTCGGCATCAATATCCGGCCCTTGCAGACCAAACACTTCACAGCCCAACTGATGGAACTGACGATAGCGCCCTTTCTGCGGACGCTCGTAGCGGAACATTGGGCCGACATACCACAGCCGCTGTTCCTGATTATAGAGAATACCGTGCTCAATACCGGCGCGGACGCAGCCTGCCGTCCCTTCCGGGCGCAGAGTCAGGCTATCGCCATTGCGATCGTCAAAGGTATACATCTCTTTTTCTACGACATCGGTCACTTCACCGATAGCACGCTTAAACAGCGGCGTTTGCTCGACAATCGGCAAACGAATTTCATTATAGCCGTAGCCGCTGAGCACCTGTTTCAGGCTGTTTTCAATACGCTGCCACAATGCCGTTTCGGCTGGCAGGTAATCGTTCATGCCACGGATGGCTTGAATATTTTTTGCCACGTCAGTTCTCTATGCGTTTTTCAAAAAATAAACCCGATTATAGAGGGATTGTCGTCGCATCTTCAATGCGGAGCATCCCCATCGGGTTCAGGAATCGTGAATTATGCGGGTGGAGGCATACCGCCACGCCGTCAAGGTTACTTATCCACCAGATTGACGGTAATACGCTGATTTTCGTCCATCATGGAGGCTTTCGCGCGGATCTTGGCTTCTAACTGATCGATCATCTGTTCGTTATCGAAGCGCTCTCTCTGCCGCACACCGTCTTCGTAGAAGCCGCTCTTATTATGTCCACCCGTGACACCAATGGTCGACACCAGCGCTTCACCGGGGCCATTCACCACGCAGCCGATAATCGAGACATCCATCGGCGTGATAAGATCTTCTAGTCGTTGTTCCAGTGCGTTCACCGTACCGATCACGTCAAATTCCTGGCGAGAGCAGGTCGGGCAAGCAATGAAGTTGATTCCGCGCGCACGAATGCGCAGTGACTTCAGGATATCGAAGCCAACTTTCACTTCTTCAACCGGATCGGCCGCCAGTGAGATGCGCAGCGTGTCGCCAATACCTTCAGACAGCAGCAGACCGAGACCGATAGCCGATTTCACCGCACCGCTACGTGCACCACCCGCTTCGGTGATACCGAGGTGCAACGGCTGATCGATACGCGCAGCCAGCAGACGATAGGATTGCACGGCAAGGAATACGTCCGAGGCTTTGACGCTGACTTTAAACTGATCGAAGTTTAGGCGGTCGAGAATATCGACATGGCGCATTGCTGATTCCAGCAGCGCTTCCGGCGTTGGCTCACCGTATTTTTCCTGCAAATCTTTTTCCAACGAACCACCGTTAACACCAATGCGGATCGGGATATTATTGTAACGCGCACAGTCGACAACCGAGCGAATGCGCTCTTCGTTACCAATATTGCCGGGGTTGATGCGTAGACAGTCGACACCGTATTCTGCGACTTTCAGCGCAATGCGGTAGTCAAAATGAATGTCGGCGACGAGCGGGACATTCACCTGCTGTTTGATAAGCTTAAAGGCTTCGGCCGCGTCCATTGTTGGCACGGAGACGCGGACGATATCGACGCCAACGCGTTCCAGTGCTCTGATTTGGTTGACGGTAGCTTCAACGTCGGTGGTTCGGGTGTTGGTCATAGATTGCACTGCAATCGGTGCGCCATCACCAACAGGCACCTTGCCGACGTAAATCCGTGTTGATTTTCGACGGGTTATGGGTGCAGCGTTATGCATTACTTCATCTCCAACATTGCAGTCTTACTTGAACAACATGTCATTCTGCGGTCAGCGTCAGGCGTGCAACCTGACTGCTGCGCACGAATCGGCTTAAATCGACTGGCTTACCTTGAAATTGAATCTGTACCGCAGCAGGCGCACCAATTTTAAGTTTATAGGGTGACTGACCATCAAGGTTCAGTGTGCCACCATTGCGCTGCATGCCGCTGAACAATTTCTTACCGCTGGCATCCGTAACTTCTAACCAGCAATCAGCCGTGAAAGTCATTACCACTGCATGAGCCGCAGAGACGGGATTAGCTTCCGCTACCGTACCCGCAGCAGGTGCGACAGCCCCAGCCCCCAACAGAATATTGCCCGCAGTTTGTGGCTGTGCGGCGTTCGCGTGTGAAGGTGATTGGCTGGACGGTGCAGCAGACGGTGTAGAAGCAGAAGAAGGCGTTGACGGTGTCTCCGACCCAGTGGCAGAAAGCTCGACTGGTGTAGAAGCCGGTGCTGTAGCAGAACTCGGTGTCGCCGTTTCCTGCGCGGTGCTGTTGTCCATTAGCGGAACAGACTGCCCTTCCGTTTGTGCCTGTATCGAGCTGGCGTGATCGACCATGCTGTTGATTTCCGCCTGCTGAGCCTGATGGTTTTGCCACCACCATGCTCCTGTTAGCCCCAGAACAACCAACACGACCAGCCAGGTGATTGTCATCAACCAGCCATCACGCTTTTTGCGGCTTTTTTTCAGCGAAAAACTCTGCATCGGCGAGACGGAGATCGTTTTAGGTATGGACTGTTTATCCACGGTAGGAAGCAGTTCATCTTCGGGTAAATGAACCAGTTTGGCATAAGAACGGATATAGCCGCGCAGAAAAGTCGGCGCTAAATCGGCTGGAGTCGTACCGTCTTCAATATCGCGAACGGTGGTGATTTTAAGGCACAAACGCTCAGCAATAGTTTGCTGAGTCAGCCCAAGGCGTTCACGCGCCTCACGCAGACGTTCGCCGGGTAGTTTTGCTTCTGTTGTATCTTGGGTGGCTTCAGTATTCATTAGCTAAGAAATGCTGGTACTGTTTAGATTGTGGAAAACTTCGCGCCAGCACGTTGCCATAACGTTCTTTATCGCCATCATGGCCCGCTAACGCGGCGAAACGAATCTGTAACCATAAGCTTTCGGCACTGGCCGGAAGAATATGCTGATAAACATCAATCAGCAGCCGCGCTTGCTCATTTTTCCCGGCAGCAAACTGTTTATTTGCTTCCGCCAGCAAGCCACTGCCTTTCGTCGGGTCATACTTCAGCGCCCGACTCAATAAATTGCGCGCGTCTTCAGTCTGTCCGGCATTGAAAAAGCAGTATCCCGCATTTTCCAACGCATCAGCAACCTGACTGTAATCAGGAAGTTGTGCAGCCGCACTAAACTGTCGCTGAGCCGCTACATACTGCCCTAAACTACACAGAAACGCACCGTAATTATTCATGACGCTGCCATTTTCCGGCGCCATCTTCAACACATGCTGATAACGCTGTTCGGCCAGACGATTTTCACCTATCCGCTGCTCGTAAAGCGCCATCCCCAATTGTGTTCGATAATCCTGCGGAGCAATCGCTACCGCCTTCTCAAGATTCTGCCGAGCCGAATCCAGATTATTGTGCGCCAGATAGGTCAACCCTAACTGCAAGCGGGTTTGGGCGACCGCGGGATTTGTCGTCTCCTGAGGCGATTTCACACACCCCACTAGCAACAGCAGCACAAACAAGCCACTCAGCCAATACGTTCCCTGCAATAAAGACATTCCTTGTAATAAAGAAAGTCCCTGTGATAGTGGCTTTGCCATCCCTGTTCCCTCGCTTTGTCGTCCTTGCCAAAGAGGTTACCTGAATATGAACAGGGTGGCAGTCAGACCTGACAACAACGCGGCGCGCCTCGCAATTTGCTTACTTTTCCCCTGCAAATTAGCTCAGTGGACGGCGTCGGGTTAGCGCTTCCACGTTAACCCGCGACCATTTGCTATCAGACTGCTTTCACCGTGATAGGTTCACCGGCCATTTTCTTCTTCAGTGTACGTTTGGTTCTGTCTACGACTTCACCCGCCAACTGACCGCAGGCAGCATCAATGTCATCCCCACGGGTTTTACGTACGATCGTCGTGAAGCCATACTCCATCAGTACCTTGGAGAAACGGTCAACGCGACTGTTTGAGCTGCGGCCATACGGCGCGCCCGGGAACGGGTTCCACGGAATCAGATTGATCTTGCACGGCGTATCTTTCAGGCATTCAGCCAGTTGGTGCGCGTGCTCGGTGCCGTCATTGATATGATCCAACATCACATACTCAACGGTAACACGTCCCTGATTCGCATTGGATTTCTCCAGATAGCGGCGTACCGCACTCAGGAACATTTCGATATTGTACTTTTTGTTGATCGGCATGATTTCGTTGCGGATGTCGTCGGTCGGCGCATGCAGAGAAATCGCCAGCGCGACATCGATCATATCGCCCAATTTATCCAACGCAGGCACTACGCCTGACGTAGACAACGTCACGCGACGCTTGGACAAACCAAAGCCGAAATCATCCAGCATAATTTCCATCGCCGGCACCACGTTAGTCAGGTTCAGCAACGGTTCGCCCATGCCCATCATCACGACGTTGGTGATCGGGCGCTGACCGGTGACTTTAAACGCACCGATGATCTTCGCCGCACGCCACACCTGACCGATGATTTCCGATACGCGCAGGTTACGGTTAAAGCCCTGCTGCGCCGTTGAACAGAATTTGCACTCCAGCGCACAGCCTACCTGAGACGATACACACAGCGTGGCGCGATCTTCTTCTGGAATATAAACCGTTTCAACCCGTTGACCGCCCACCAGAATCGCCCACTTGATGGTGCCGTCGGAAGAGCGCTGTTCGTCCACCACTTCAGGGGCGCGAATTTCAGCGATCTCCTGCAATTTGCTGCGGAAGACTTTGTTAATATCCGTCATCTGGTTGAAGTCATCACAGCAGTAGTGATAAATCCACTTCATGACCTGATCGGCGCGGAACGGTTTCTCTCCCATCGACATGAAGAGGTCACGCATTTGCTGGCGGTTAAGATCCAACAGGTTGATTTTTTCCGCACTGGCTTTGACGGATTGAGAGGCATCAGCGGACGCCGGAGTGAATTCGGACACAGTTTGCTCGGATACGGTAGTTTTAGATGCGGTAGTGTTAGATGCCGTCATTTCAGACACGACGGTTTCAGACGCGATTTGCTTAGACATTGTCAATCCTGGCCTCGTTATTACACGTTATGGCACTAAAAAGAAGGTTGAATTCGATGGTTATGACCAAAGAAACGCCCCGGATAAGTGCAGGCTCATCCGGGGCGCAGCATTGTACAAAGTTTAAAACAGGTAAGCTACCATCACCGCTTTTTTTCTGTGTCATTACTTCGACACTGCACACTAACGCAACGAAAAGGAAGCAACATCACACGCACTAACCTGTTTATCACACGCAACATTACGCGCGCGCGCAGATTTCGTCATCGCTGAAAAAATAAGCGATTTCACGCTGAGCAGATTCGATAGAATCAGAACCGTGTACCGCGTTCGCCGTGAAGCTGTCCGCGTAATCAGCACGCAGCGTTCCCGCCAATGCGTTTGCTGGGTTAGTGGCACCCATGATGTCACGGTTACGTTGGACGGCGTTTTCACTTTCCAGCACCTGCACCATGATCGGGCCAGACATCATGAATTCGACCAGGCCATCAAAGAACGGCTTGCCTTGATGCTCAGCGTAAAAACCTTCCGCTTGCTCACGGCTCAGACGCAGCATTTTAGCCGCAACAATGGTAAAACCTGCGCTTTCAAAGCGTGCGTAAATCGCACCGATGGCATTTTTAGCAACCGCATTAGGTTTTACGATGGAGAAGGTACGTTCTATCGTCATATTGACCTCATTAACTAAACTGTCAGATTACAGCCGGATTATAAGAATTGTATACCCAGCCAGTGAAAGTGGCGCAAATTATAGGGGTAGCGGCCTTTGTTGCCTACCAAGGAGATAACATTTTATTAAAAAAAATATTACCTCTCACCCTCTCTTCATTAACGATTACGCCTCGTGCTTTTTCGCTTCCCACCGCTCAGTCCTGAATGTAACAAATCATCGGCGATCACAGTTCTGAAGGTTACTTGTAACGTTATAGGTTATTTGTTTTTAAAACAATAAGATAACTGGAATCTCTTTGTCATTCACTGCTAGCCTTGCTGCTGTACCCACCATAATGGCCAGTAAGAGGGCTGATAATGAAGAGAGCGGTCAATGCATTGCAAAATTTCGGCAAGTCCCTGTATGGGCCGGTGCTGATACTCCCGATTGTCGGGTTATTCATCGCATTTGGGAATGTGTTCGGTAACGGTAATTTAGCGGGCTATGTCCCTTTACTTAATCACCCCTTGATTCAGGATTTTGGTCAACTGGTTTCCAAATCTGCCGTGGCGATTCTGGCTAATTTGGCGCTGGTGTTCGCCGTCGGGATTCCGATCGGACTAGCAAAGCGCGATAAGGGCTACGCTGCGCTGATTGGTCTGGTGATGTTTATCATCTTCATTAATGCCATGAACATCACGCTGCAATTGCAGGGCAAGCTCGTGCCTGCCGCAGAAATGCGCCCTGCCGGGCAAGGCATGGTGCTGGGCGTTCAGGTGCTGGAAATGGGCGTTTTCGCCGGTATCCTGATCGGTGGATTCGCAGGCTATCTTTATAACCGCTATTCCAGTAAACAGTTTAACGGCGTGATGGCGATCTATTCCGGCCACTGCTTCGTCGCCATTCTGGTGATTCCGCTGGCGATTGCGCTGGGCTTTGCGATGAGCACCCTGTGGCCGTTTGCTCAGCACGGCATTACCTGGCTAGCCTTCGCTATCAAAGGCGCGGGCCCTGTTGGCATCGCGATATATGGCTTTCTCGAACGCGTGCTGATCCCCACCGGGCTGCATCATCTGGTCTATACCCCGTTCCTGTACACCGAATTGGGCGGAACCGCAGAGGTGTGCGGCAAGCTGTATCAGGGCGCACGCAACATCTATTTTGCTGAAATGGCCTGTCAGGACGTCAAACAGCTGAGTTCTACCGTGGTCTGGGATGCGCGCGGCATCAGTAAAATGTTTGGTCTGACGGCCGCTGCGCTGGCGATGTACGTGACAGCGAAGCCAGAAAAGCGGCTGGCCGCCAAAGCTATTCTGATTCCGGCCGCGTTTACCTCTTTCTTACTGGGCGTCACCGAACCGCTGGAGTTTTCCTTCCTGTTTGTCGCGCCCATGCTGTTTGCCGTCCACGCCGTACTGACCGGCATAGGGATGATGCTGTTCTCCATCATGGGTGTGCATGCGATTGGTGCCAACGGCGTCATCGACTTCTTGCTTTATAACCTGCCGCTGGGCATCGAGAAATCCAACTGGCCGATGTACATCGTGGTTGGGTTGACTATGTCGGTGATTTACTTTTTCGTCTTCCGCTTCCTGATTCTGTACTTCGACATGCCAACACCAGGGCGTGAAATCGATGAGGAAGAGACGCGGCTTTATTCCAAAACCGAATATCAGTTCAAGACAGAGAATCAGGCAAAAACGCAGGATGCGGCGAAAGGCGATGCCCAACTTGTTGGTGCCACCATCATCGCCGGGCTGGGTGGTAAACCCAATATCGAGGTGGTGGATAACTGCTACACCCGCCTGCGGGTCACGCTCATCGACCCCGCGTTGGTAGACGAACAACAGCTTAAGAACACCGGTGCGAAAGCCGTTATCCGACAGGGTAACAACGTACAGGTGGTTTACGGACTTCACGTCAAAACGATACGCGAAGCAGTTGAAAACGCGCTTTAACAGGAGACTGACCATGACGAAACCCCCATTTATTCTGACGATTGCCGGTGGCGGCAGCACCTATACCCCGGGCATTGTAAAAAGTCTGATGGTACGTCTTGCGGATTTCCCGCTGGCAGAGATTCGTTTGTATGACATCGACGGCTCGCGGCAGGACATCATCGCACCAGTGGTGGAAAAGGTGATTCGCGACCACAGTGACAGCATTGTCTTTACCGTCACAACCGACGCAGAAACCGCATTTACCGGCGCTCACTTTGTCTTTGCCCAGATGCGCGTCGGCCAATACAAAATGCGCGAACAGGATGAAAAAATCCCACTACGCCACGGCGTCGTCGGGCAGGAAACCTGTGGCCCCGGCGGGCTGGCCTACGGCCTGCGTACTATTTTGCCAATGGCAGAATTGATCGATCTGGTTGAGCGCTATGCGCATAAAGAGGCGTGGATCGTCAATTACTCCAACCCTGCCGCGATTGTTGCAGAAGGCGTTCGTCGTCTGCGTCCTAACGCCCGCGTGCTGAATATTTGCGATATGCCCGTTGCCGCGATGCGTAATATCGCCGCCGTGCTGGGCGTCGATCGTCACGACATCACGGTGGACTATTTCGGGCTGAATCACTTTGGCTGGTTTACCCGCGTGCTGGTCGACGGTGTCGATCGTATGCCAGAACTGCGCCAGCATATCGCCCGCTACGGCCTGTTGACCGCCGATGCCGCTGATACCGATCCGCAGCACGCCGATCCGTCATGGGTGAAAACCTGGCGCAACATCAAACCGATCATGGATCATTTCCCAGAATTCGTGCCGAATCCGTATTTGCAGTACTACCTGATGCCGAACCAGATCGTTGAGCATCAGGATCCTGACTACACGCGCGCCAATGAAGTGATGGACGGGCGTGAGAAGAAGCTGTTTGCGGCGGCGGCCAGCTACAAGGAAACCGGTATTCTGTCGGATGCGTTCCACGTTGGCGTGCACGGCTCGTTCATCGTTGATGTCGCCTGCTCGCTAGCGTTCGATCTGCGCCAGCGCCATCTGGTCATCGTCGAAAACCAAGGCGCTATCGCCAATCTGCCTTACGATGCGATGGTGGAAGTCCCGGCTTATATCACCGCCCAAGGGCCAGAACCGGTGAGGATGGGGAATGTTCCGCAGTTCCATCGCGCCCTGCTGGAGCAGCAGTTGGCATCGGAACAGTTGCTGGTTGAAGCCACGCTGGAAGGCAGCTACGAGAAGGCGTTGCAGGCATTTACCCTGAACCGAACCGTGCCAACGATGCAGCACGCCAAAGCGATTCTGGACGAGATGATTGAAGCCAATCAGGATTACTGGCCGCAATTAAAACAAGCATATAGAGACGGCATCGCCCAATAATCCGCTACTTGTCGGATTAGGGAAAATCGCTGACAATGAATCTATCATTGCACATCAATGATAGATTCGGGGTCGAATTCGTCGGCCCCAACGTGGAGGATCTATGTCAGCATCGTCTTCTGATTTGCCCGTTTCTCATGAACGGTTTGTCTCCGCAGACTGGCTTGCCAGCCACCTGAATGACAGCAGCATCACGCTCATCGATGCCCGCATGTTGCCTCCTGGCAACGCCACCCGTGATATTCATGCTGAATACCGCGCCGGTCATCTGCCTGGCGCGGTTTTTTTTGATATTGAAGCGCTATCCGATCACAGCACCGACCTGCCACATATGATGCCAACGCGCGAAGACTTCGCACGCGCAATGGGCGAGTTGGGGATCGATAACCAGCAGCATTTGGTGATTTACGATGAAGGCAACCTCTTCTCCGCGCCGCGTGCGTGGTGGATGCTGCACACCTTCGGCGCGACATCCCTTTCAATCCTGAGCGGTGGTCTGGCGGGCTGGACAGCACAGAACCTACCGCTGGAACAGGGTGATGTGACACCAAAACCAACGACGTTCCACGCTACGCTGGATGAAAACGCCATTCGCTCACGCGATGACGTGCTTTCCATCTGTCGGGATAAATCAGAACAGATCGTCGATGCCCGCCCCGCTCCGCGTTTTAATGCTGAAGTGGATGAACCGCGCCCCGGCCTGCATCGCGGCCATATTCCCAACAGCCTGAACGTGCCGTGGACCGATTTAGTGAGCCATGGTGCGCTAAAACCCAATGCCGAACTGGCAACCATTCTTCATAAGCACGGTGTGGATTTCACTCGTCCTATCGTCGCCAGCTGTGGCTCCGGCGTAACGGCATCTGTCGTCGTGCTGGCGCTGACGCAGTTAAATGTCCCGAATGTGACGCTGTACGATGGTTCGTGGAGCGATTGGGGTAGCCGCGATGATGTTCCCATTGCGCGTGATTAATCTCGCTCGGTGTTTTAGCGCCTGTTGGTCAGGAGTAGTAGGTGGATAATCGGCTGGCATCCTTAATGCAGCACGGTCAGGCGCTGACGCGCGCGGAATATCGCGTGCTAGCTTTTATCGCCGAACATTCATCACTGATAGGCAAAATCACGGTGCGGGAGCTGGCGCAGAAAACCTATGTTTCCACGGCAACGATCATGCGGCTATGCCAGAAAATCGGCTTTAGCGGCTACAGTGAATTCATTTATCACTGCAAAACGCTGCTCACGGACAATCCACGTCTTGCCCCCTCGCCTGTCGTTACGCCCAATGACGCTTCGCTTCCTGATGCTTTCCAGCATTTTATCGACAATTATCAGCGTACGTTTGCCTACATTAGCCATCAGGATAGGGCCGCTTTCAGCGCTATCCTGCGGCAGGAAAGCCACTTTTTCCTCTACGGCGCGGGGTTTTCCCATCTGTTTGCCGAATATTTGGCGAAGAAACTACAGGTGCTGGGGAAAGATGCCTTCTCCTCTGGGTTAGGAGATAGCCGAGGCATTTTTCTCAATAACGCGCCGAAATATCAGGTGTTTATCGCCATCTCTCGCAGTGGGGAAACCGAGCAGGTATTGGATAAGGCGCGTATCGCCAAAAACATTGGCATGAAGGTGATCGCGTTTACCCGCGCGTCGTTGAATTCGTTAGGCGAGTTAGCCGATTTACACTTCCGGCTCTACGATGATGCGGTTCACTATGCGGCGGAAGCCGGTGAGATTAGCTCATTTGAATCGAATCTGGTGATGCTGATCGATTTACTGCTGTTGCAGGCAACGGCGGAAAAATCGTAATCCGCCGTTGCCTGTATCAAATTGACACCCAGTATCAGACGTTGCCGGTGGCCTTAAACTCCCTCAGGAAACTCCCCCACTTGCGCTCGTAGAACGGCGTGGAGTGCTTAATCATGTAGTGGCTGATGCCCGGCTCGCCTTCTTTCACCAGACACAGGTCGACAGGACGCTCATCTGGCAACGTATCGCTGGCGACGCTGCCCGCTTCACGGATGATGGTTTCTTCATCCTGATCGGCATCAATACCAATCAGCAGGTGCGGTTGCTCTTCACCCGGTTCCTGAATCTGCGCCAAAAACGCGCGTTTTACATGGCGATGTTTGGTAAATAGCTGCGTCAGGGAATCAATCATCTGTGCTGGCATCTCAGCTGGCTGGCTCAGTATGACCTGCATCTCTTCTTCAACAACGCGTTGCTGAACAAAGCCGTTACTTTCACCAGACAGAATATGTTCAACTTCCTGTGGCAAAAACTCTTTGCCATACGGCAACTTAGGATTGAGGAACAGCGTGACGCCCTGCGTCATTTCAAACAGCGAACGCGTCGGTAGCGCCAGAAAAGGCGCTTCTTCCGTAATCACGCTCTGTAATGCTTCCAGAGAAGAGAAGAAAGGAATAGCGGATGAGCCATCGTCTTTTTCCCAGTGTTGGATGTTCACATTACTGCCCGCGTGCAACACCACCTCACCGGATTCATCCCCGTCATCGGTAGTGCCCAGCACAAACACCGTGGCTTCCATCAGTTCACTGAAAAACTCAGGACGATGCGCGGGTTCCGTTGCAGCCAGAATCAACACTTCTTCCAGTTTATTACGTGGCGAAAACTCCATACTTTCCTCAACATGATTACGTTAAAAACCGACGCTTTAAGGCCTGAACCGACTATTTGGCGTTGCTCAGCAGGAGGTTAGCCAGCGTGCGTACGCCGAGCCCCGTTGCGCCCGTCGCCCACTGCTCTACCGCGCCTTTACGGTACGTCGCGGAACAGTCAATGTGCAGCCAGCCCTGCTGGTAATTTTTCACAAAGTGCGACAGGAAAGCCGCTGCCGTGCTGGCACCAGCCGTGTGTGCACCACTGGCAATATTATTCAGATCCGCAAAGCTGGACGGCAGATGACTGCGATGGAACTCTTCCAACGGCAGACGCCAGAATGGTTCGTTTTCTTCTTTCGCACTTTCCTGCAATGCTGCCACCAGCTCATCATCGAAGCTGAACAGCGCGTGATAGTCATTGCCCAGCGCCGTTTTTGCTGCGCCCGTCAGCGTTGCGCAGTCGATAATCCACTGTGGATTCTGCTCAGAAGCATCGATCAGGCCATCCGCTAGCACCAAACGCCCTTCCGCATCGGTGTTCATTACCTCAACCGTTTTACCGTTGCGGTAGCGAATGATGTCGCCCAGTCGGAATGCATTGCCGCTCACCATGTTGTCCGCGCAGCACAGGTACAGCTTCACGCGCTGTTGCAAACCACGCGCCGCCGCCAGCGCCAGTGCGCCCGTCAGGGTGGCCGCGCCGCCCATGTCCGATTTCATGGAATCCATAGAACTGCTGGGTTTCAAGCTGTAGCCGCCGGTATCAAACGTAATACCTTTACCGACCAGACAAGCGAACACTGGCGCATCCGGGTTGCCCGTTGGGTTATAGTCCAGCGCCAGCAGCACTGGCTGACGTTCAGAACCGCGACCCACCGTGTGCAGACCGGCATAATTCTGTTCACGCAGATCTTCACCTTTGGTGATGCGGTAGCTGACGGCATCACAGGCTACGTCACACAGCAGATCGACCGCGCGGGTCGCCAGTTGCTCTGGCCCCAAATCTTCAGCAGGCAGGTTAATGGTGTCACGCACCCAGTCTACAATCTTCAGGCGAGCCTTCAGCTCTTGCTTGTCGGCGTCGTTCAGTTCCGCCCATTCAACCGTTCTTTGCCCTTTCGGCCCGCGATATCCCAGCCAGAATGCCCAGCTGTTTGCCAGATCCCAGCCTTCACCCGCTAACTTAACGTGTTTAATCCCCTGCCCATCAATTTTGCGGGCAGCACGTTGGATCACCGCCAGTGCAGCTTTGCCATTCAGGGACGCCCCTGCATGAATGGTAAAACCCTGCTCATTCACACTCAGCGTCGCTTTTTCTCCCCAGCGCGCGTCAGCAGGTTGAGTGGAGAGTGAAATCAGCATGGTATTGTTCGTCATAGTGCTTCTCCGATAATAGGTATTCCTGCCACTTTTCATGTTTGCAGGTGATGTTCATATTTGCAGACATTCTGCTTATCAATGCGTGTTTATACCCGTCATACTTCAAGTTTCATATGCGTTGGCTGCATTCAGTCACCCGAATCACTTACCTGAGTAAGCTCATCGGGATTCCTTCGTTTGCCGCCTTCCTGAAACTCGAATTATTTAGGGTATATAAACGCTCTCGCTTATAAATACTCAGTTTGCAGATAAATAAACGGTGCATCATGACATGCAAATGTTACGAATTTTGGCACGAGAATAAAACGGGCCACCCAAGGCAGCCCCGTAATCTTTCTATTCTGCTTCATCTAACCAGACCAGCAGGATCGCTTCCAGAATTTTTTCATTGGAAGCGTCCGGTCGATCGTCAAATTCATCCAGCTCGCAGATCCACTGGTGCATGTCCGTGAAACGCACGGTTTTCGGATCGAGATCGGGAAACTGGTCGTAAAGCGCTTCGCCGATAGCCCGGCTGTCTGTCCATTTTAATCCCATCGCGGTTTCTCCTTATTCAGATCAATGCTCGCGTGCGTGGTTGATCGTGTAGCGCGGGATCTCGACAACCAGATCGTCCCCGGCGATACGCGCCTGACAGCCCAGACGGCTTTCCGGCTCCAGACCCCAGGCCTTATCCAGCATGTCGTCTTCTTCTTCCGTACTTTCCACCAACGAGTCAAAACCTTCGCGCACGATGCAATGGCAAGTGGTGCAAGCACAGGATTTCTCGCAGGCGTGTTCAACGTCAATACCGTTACGCAGGGCGACTTCCAAAATGCTTTCACCGCGTTCCGCTTCCAAAACCGCCCCTTCAGGGCACAGGTCCTGATGCGGTAAAAAAACTATTTTAGGCATGTTACACCTCATCCACAGAATGGCCTGCCAGCGCGCGACGGATAGAGGCATCCATGCGACGAGCGGCGAATTCCTGGGTTTGTTGATCGACTGTTTTAATCGCGGCTTCAATCGCCACGGGATCGCTTCCCTGCATCATCGTATGCAGGTGTTCGGATGCCGCGACAATGATGCCTTTTTCGTCATGGTTCAATAATTCTGCGTCGGCCATCAGCGCACTTTGCAAGCTTTCCAGCACGCGTGCCGCCTCCACTTTTTGCTCTGCCAGCCGACGCGCGCCGACATCTTCCTTCGCATTCAGCATCGAGTCGGTGATCATCGTGGCAATTTCCGTATCGCTCAAACCGTATGACGGTTTCACCTGAATGGATGCCTCAACGCTCGTCGATTTCTCCATCGCCGTCACGCTCAGCAAGCCATCCGCATCGACCTGAAAGGTCACGCGAATGTGAGCCCCACCAGCCGGCAGCGGCGGCAGGCCGCGCAGTGAGAAGCGTGCAAGCGAGCGGCAATCCGCCACCATTTCGCGTTCGCCTTGCAAGACGTGGATCATCATGCCGCTCTGGCCGTCTTTGAAGGTGGTGAATTCCTGTGCGCGGGCAACCGGGATCGTGGTATTGCGCGGAATGATTTTTTCCACCAGCCCACCCATCGTCTCCAGCCCCAGCGATAAGGGGATCACATCCAGCAGCAGCATGTCGCTGTCTGGCTTGTTGCCCACCAGAATATCCGCCTGAATCGCCGCGCCGATAGCCACAACCTTGTCTGGATCGATCGACGTCAGCGGCGTGCGGCCAAAAAACGTTCCCACCTGCTCGCGCACCAGTGGAACACGCGTCGATCCGCCCACCATCACGACTTCCAGCACGTCTTCTGCCGTCAGCCCCGCGTCTTTCAGCGTACGACGGCAGGACAGCAGCGTGCGTTTCACCAATTGCGCGATCAGTGAATTAAACTGCTCGCGGGTCACGTCACCTTGCCAGCCTGCCACATCTACACAGGCTGACTCGGCGCGGCTTAGCGCAATCTTGGCTTTCACCGCCGCATCACGAAAGGCATGATCCAACTGGCGATCGTCACGATCGTCAATATCCGCCTGCTCACGCAGCCACTCCGCCAGCAGATGATCGAAATCATCACCGCCCAATGCAGAATCGCCGCCCGTCGCCAGCACTTCAAAGACGCCACGACTTAAGCGCAGAATGGAAATATCAAAGGTACCGCCGCCCAGATCGTAAATGGCGATCACGCCCTCTTTACCGGAATCCAGCCCGTAGGCAATCGCGGCCGCGGTCGGCTCGTTCAGTAGGCGTAAGACGTGCAGCCCAGCCAGACGTGCCGCATCTTTGGTGCCCTGACGCTGTGCGTCATCAAAATAGGCGGGAACGGTAATCACCACGCCATCAGGCACACCGCCTAACGCCGCTTCCGCACGCGCAGCCAGCGCGGACAAAATATCCGCCGATACCTGTACAGGATTGAGGTTGCCGGCCGACGTCTGAATCAGCGGCAGACCGTTATCGCTGGCATGAAAGCGATAGGGTAAATGCGGGTAACGCTGCTGAATATCGTCCAGAGAACGCCCCATCAGGCGTTTGACTGAACTGACGGTATTTTCCAGATCGTGGGCAGCATTGTCGCGCGCGTGCCAGCCGACGCTGTGGCCATCGTGACGATAGTGGACAACAGACGGCAGCAGGTCGCGTCCGTCGCTATCCGCCAGCGTCTGCGCTTCGCCGCTGCGTACGGTAGCAACAAGAGAATGGGTCGTGCCTAAATCAATACCGACAGCCAGACGGCGCTGGTGCGGCGCGGCGCTAAGGCCAGGCTCACTAATTTGTAATAAGGCCATATTGAGCTTCCATCAATTGGCTGGCGAAAAAACCGGTATGGTAATCACACCATCGGGTTTCCCGCCGGATTAACCAGTTATCTGTCCAGCAATTGTTCTTCGAATTCTTCAACCTGTTGCTGGAGCTTGTCTAAAAAGCGTAGCTTGCGCACGGTATCCGCAGCGTCTGTCCACGTCTCATTATCGAGTTCATTACGCATATGCGAACGACGCTTAACGATCGTTGCCTGCAACCGCTCCGCGAAGGCCGTTAGCGCCTCATCCGCATCGGGTCGCTGTGAGATCGTCTCCAACTCTTCGCGCAGTTCCAGCTGTTCCATCAGGAATGCCGTGTCCTTCATCGTATGCTGTTCGTTGTTCACATCAAAACCGTGCAGCGACAGCATATACTCCGCGCGTTTCAGCGGATGCTTGAGCGTCTGATAGGCGTTATTGATTGTCGCCGCCTGCTGCACCGCCAGCATACGTTCTCGCTCTGGGCTGGCAGCATAACGGTCAGGATGGAACTGCCGCTGCAAATCCTGAAAACGGGATGCAAGCAGGCCGCCATCCACATCATAGCGAATGGGCAGCCCGAATAACGTAAAGTAATCCATAGTGGTACTCTGGGAGTTCTGGGTAGCAGCGCAGGCCATTAATCGATCGCACGTTCACTACCCAAGAGGGGTCAGACGTTGAAACTTTCGCCGCAACCACATTCGCCGGAAATGTTCGGATTATTGAACTTAAAGCCTTCGTTCAGCCCTTCTTTGACGAAATCCAATTCGGTTCCGTCAAGATAGACCAGACTTTTGCCGTCCACGATGACTTTGACGCCTTTATCTTCAAAGACCGTATCACCGTCGTTCAAATCATCAACAAACTCCAGCACATACGCCATACCGGAACAGCCGGATGTCCGTACGCCAAGACGCAGCCCGAGGCCTTTGCCCCGGTTTGCGATGAAAGCACTCACGCGTTGTGCCGCACTTTCGCTCAGAGAAATCGACATACTGTTACCTCGATCGTTCGCCACCTCGACGGAATCAGGCACCGAGATAAACGGTGCCCCGACGAGTTCAGCCGCAGAGATTACTGCGCGTCGCGTTTACTTTTGTAATCCGCAATCGCTGCTTTGATAGCGTCTTCCGCCAGAATGGAGCAGTGAATCTTCACTGGCGGTAGCTCAAGCTCTTCGGCAATCTGCGTGTTCTTAATCGCTTCAGCTTCATTCAGCGATTTGCCTTTTACCCACTCGGTGACCAGCGAGCTGGAGGCAATGGCAGAACCACAACCGTATGTCTTGAAGCGGGCATCTTCGATGATACCCTCATTGTTGACTTTTATCTGCAACTTCATCACATCGCCGCACGCTGGCGCGCCGACCATGCCGCTGCCGATAGACGGATCGGCGTTGTCAAACGAACCCACATTGCGTGGGTTTTCATAGTGATCAATTACTTTTTCGCTGTAAGCCATGATAGTCGTCCCCGCTCTAGTGAATTAATGATGCGCCCACTCGATGCTGCTGATATCCACGCCCTGCTTGAACATTTCCCACAACGGAGAAAGATCGCGCAGACGACCGATGGATTTACGTACCAGCTCGATGGTGTAGTCGATCTCTTCTTCGGTGGTAAAACGCCCCAGCGAGAAACGGATCGAGCTATGTGCCAGCTCATCATTCATGCCCAGCGCACGTAACACGTAGGAGGGCTCCAGACTGGCCGACGTACAGGCAGAACCGGACGATACCGCCAGATCCTTGAGCGCCATAATCAGCGATTCACCTTCAACATAGTTGAAGCTGACGTTCAGGATAGTGGGCACGCCCTGCTCGATATCACCATTCAGGTAGACTTCTTCAATATCATTAATACCGTTCCACAGACGATCGCGCAGCGTGCGCAGGCGATCCATTTCTGCGGTCATCTCTTCTTTCGCGATGCGGTAGGCTTCACCCATGCCGACAATTTGGTGCACAGGCAGAGTGCCAGAACGCATACCGCGCTCATGGCCGCCGCCGTGCATCTGCGCTTCGAGACGAATACGGGGTTTACGACGAACATACAGTGCCCCGATTCCCTTCGGCCCATAGATTTTATGGCCGGAGAAAGACATCAGATCCACTTTTAACTGGTTGAGATCGATAGGCAGCTTGCCTACGCTCTGCGTGGCATCAACATGGAACACGATGCCCCGGCTACGGCACATGTCACCGATAGCAGCGATATCCTGCACAACGCCGATTTCATTGTTGACATGCATGATGGAGACCAGAATGGTGTCCTCACGCATTGCCGCTTCGAGTTCAGCCAGATCGATAATCCCGTTGCGCTGCGGGGCCAGATAAGTCACCTCAAAGCCTTCGCGTTCGAGTTGACGGCAGGTATCCAACACGGCTTTGTGTTCGGTCTTACTGGTGATGATGTGCTTGCCCTTCTTCTGATAGAAGTTGGCAACACCTTTAATTGCGAGGTTATCGGCTTCGGTCGCGCCTGACGTGAAGACGATCTCACGTGGGTCGGCACCGACCAGTTCGGCAATTTGGTTACGGGCGATATCAACCGCCTCTTCCGCCTGCCAGCCAAAACGGTGGGAACGGGAAGCCGGGTTACCGAACGTACCGTCCAACGTCAAACACTGCATCATTTTCTCAGCGACGCGCGGGTCAACCGGCGTGGTAGCTGAATAATCAAGATAGATAGGTAACTTCATTGCTCATAAACTCCGTACATCACTTCAAAACGTACAATGCGTTTTGTTTTATTGACAGGTTGTTTATACCCGCAACCTCTCGGGCCAATGCAAAAAATCTGACGATGTTATCGTTGGAACAATTTATCGTCGGAACACATTATCGTCAGAACACGCCGTGACAGTCGGACTAACGCCAACACCACATTGAGTAATGTGGTCAGGATTATGCGGCTATCGGAAAGGCAAAACGTGACGAGTAAGGGTGCTCGTCACGTTGAAGGTGTATCAGGCGCGCAGGTTAACGTTGATCGTTTCCTGGATACGTCCGTTGGCAGTGCGGCGCGTGTCAGCATCCTGACGATCCGCAACGTTCAGTACTTCCTTATTGTTCACCAGCTCATCCAGCGTGATGTTATTCAGGAAGTCGGTAATACGGTCGCTCAGATCGCGCCACAGCGTGTGCGTCAGGCAGCGATCGCCACCCTGACAGCCTTCGCGGCCTTGGCAACGCGTTGCATCAACAGATTCATCGACAGCCGAAATGACCATACCAACAGCGATTTCATTCGCGCTTTTACCCAGCAGGTAACCGCCGCCTGGGCCACGAACGCTGGCAACCAGTCCGTTCTTGCGCAGGCGCGAAAACAGCTGCTCCAGGTAAGACAGTGAAATACCCTGACGTTCAGAAATATCCGCCAATGGAACGGGTCCTTCCTGGGAGTGCAGAGCCACATCGAGCATGGCGGTAACGGCGTAACGGCCTTTGGATGTCAGTCTCATGATAGTAGTACCTGTAGATAAAACATGTATTATGAAAACATGTATTGGCAGAACATACCGCGAGTCTGACATTCCTGAGTGTTTTAGTCAACTATTTAACCGAGTAAAACACTCAAGTATTATTCGTCGTGTGTTTTTTGTACCGAACTCAGTATCCCACGCAGGATATTCAGTTCCTGACTTTCAGGCCTGGCGCGGGTAAACAGGCGACGCAGTTTGTTCATCACCTGCCCTTGATGTGCTGGTCGGATAAATCCGGTTTGCAGCAGCGTCTGTTCAAGATGCTGATAAAATCGCTCCAGATCGTCGACCAGCGGGTACGCCGATTCTTCGTGTTCCGGCTGCCCAGCCTGTAAGCGATCCAAATGTGCGATGCGCACTTCATAAGCAATGATCTGTACCGCCATTGCCAGATTGAGCGAGCTGTATTCCGGGTTCGCAGGAATCGCCACGTGATAATGGCATTTCTGAAGCTCCTCATTCGTCAGCCCCACGCGTTCACGACCAAACACCAGCGCGACCGGCGCGTGTTCCGCTTCCTGCGCGCTACGAACGCCGCACTCACGCGGTTCCAGCATCGGCCAAGGTAAGGTTCGAGAACGTGCGCTGGTGCCAACGACCAGACCACACCCTTCGAGCGCCTGATCGAACGAATCCACAATGGTGGCATTGCCGATAACATCGCTGGCACCTGCCGCCAACGCAATTGCCTGCGAATCAGGCTTCACCAATGGGTTGACCAAATAAAGCTTGCTTAATCCCATGGTTTTCATCGCCCTGGCCACTGACCCCATATTGCCAGTGTGCGACGTTTCAACCAGAACAATGCGAATATTGTCTAACATATGTACTCTATTGTGCGAAAGGAAGTCGTGCGAAAAGGAAACCGCCGTACTCTAACACAAACTTCGCTATTTGACTTTTCTCCTGCTATACTCTGCGCCGCTTTCCGTTCTTTAACATTCCAGTGGACCGATACCATGCATCCGATGCTCAACATCGCTATACGCGCTGCGCGTAAAGCCGGTAATTTAATTGCCAAAAACTATGAAACGCCAGACGCCGTCGAAGCTAGCCAGAAAGGCAGCAACGATTTTGTGACCAACGTTGATCGGGATGCAGAACGTCTGATCGTTGAAGTCATCCGTAAGTCTTACCCACAGCACACCATTATTGGTGAAGAATGTGGCGAGCTGGTTGGCGAAGATCCGGCAGTACAATGGGTTATCGATCCTCTGGATGGCACCACCAACTTCATCAAACGTTTACCTCACTTCGCTGTTTCTATCGCGGTCCGCATTAAAGGCCGTACCGAAGTTGCCGTTGTTTACGATCCTATGCGTAATGAACTGTTTACCGCGACCCGTGGCCAAGGCGCACAGCTGAACGGCTACCGTCTGCGCAGCAGCACTGCCCGCGATCTTGAAGGCACCGTACTGGCAACAGGCTTCCCCTTCAAATTAAAACAGCACAGCAAAAGCTATATCAACGTCATCGGCGCGCTGTTCACTCATTGTGCAGATTTCCGTCGCACGGGCTCTGCTGCACTGGATCTGGCCTATGTGGCCGCGGGTCGCGTTGACGGTTTCTTTGAGATCGGCCTGAAGCCATGGGATTTTGCCGGTGGCGAGCTGTTGGTACGTGAAGCTGGCGGGATCGTGACAGATTTCGTTGGCGGCCATAACTATCTAACATCCGGCAATCTGGTTGCAGGCAACCCGCGTGTGGTGAAATCCATTTTGGGCACTATCCGTGAAGAACTGAGCGACGCGCTGAAACGCTAATCTCAACCGACTCCGGCCCACTTACATAAAAATGAAACAGGGCCGGAGTTGTTATTTTTCTTTACATATGAATCCTGTATACGCATTGTTTATCCTTATACGATAATAACTATCAAACTCATTACACTGATAGATTGTGAACTAGGATTGCCACCATGTTAAGAAAATCAGTAAGATCGTTCTTTCTAACTGCACTCTTCACCGCCCCCCTTTTCAGCTACGCCACCCAATATCCTCTTACTGTCACCGATTTCGACGGCAGAAGTGTAACCATTAAACAAGAGCCACAGCGCATCATTCTGCAAGATGGGCGCGATATTATGACGATGGCATTGCTTGACCGCGATAATCCCTTTCAGCGTCTGGTCGCTTGGAACAATCTAGCGAAAAAGCAGGACACGGCAACCTGGGACATGCTGAAAGGAAAGTGGCCACAGTCCGTCGGTATTCTGGATATGGGATTCAGTGACAAAGGCAACGTTGATCTGGAAAGCGTGCTGTCAAAACAGCCGGATCTGATGGTTGCCCAGTTACGTGCCAAAGCAGCGCTGACGGAAAGCGGCGTGGTCGACAAGCTCAGCGCGCTGAACATTCCTGTACTGTTTGTCGATTATGAAATAAATCCGGCTAAAGATACGGCATCCAGTATCGACCTACTGGGTAAAGTTCTGAATCGTGAAGCTAATGCCAAAGCGTATACCGATTTTTATCGTCAACACTTCGATGCTATTCAGCAGAAAACCGCTGCAATCACCCCGAAACCCAGCGTCTTTATTGAAGCTATCGCCGGCAATTCCGATTCCTGCTGCTTCACGCACGGCCACAATGGTTGGGGCGGATTGATTGAAGCGGTCGGCGCGAAAAATATTGGTTCGGATTTACTGCCGGGCGCGTCAGGCTTTGTCTCACTGGAAAAAATTATCAGCATGAAACCTGACGTCTACATTATGACAGGCTCTAAGCGTGGTAACAGCCAAGTACTGCCGTTAGGCTATGGCGCCAGCGTAGAAGACGTTCGTAATCAGGCTACTACGCTGCTAAACCGCACTGGCATCAGCCAAATTCCGGCCGTTCAGGCGAAACACGTTTACGGCGTTTACCACCATTTCTACAACCATCCTTACAACATTGTTGGTATGGAGTATCTGGCAAAGGACATTTATCCTCAGGCGTTTTCCAGCCTGAATCCTGATGACACGTATCACCATATCATTCAGAATTTTACCTCGCTGCCTGACAGTGACTTTATCTTTGCCTGGAAACAAGGTGAGTAATTTTTCATGAGTACAACCACTGAACCGGGTATCCGCAATACTGCCGCGGATGCCAACACCATTATGGACAACTATCGCGGCATTATTCGACGCCGCGTGGGTGTTATGGCGATACTGCTGTTGATCATCATCGGCTCGTTGTTGCTGGATTTCACGATGGGGCCTTCAGGGCTGACGCTTGATGTGCTTTGGCAGACGCTGACCGATCCGGCCAGCGCCGATGCCGGTACGCGCGTGATCGTTTGGGATATTCGTCTGCCTTACGCACTGATGGCTATCGTGGTCGGACTGTCACTTGGTCTGGCCGGTGCAGAAATGCAAACTATCCTGAACAACCCGCTAGCCAGTCCGTTTACGCTCGGCGTTTCTTCCGCCGCCGCATTCGGCGCCGCGCTGGCTATCGTCCTCGGTATCGGTATCCCCGGTATTCCGGCTCAGTGGTTTATCTCCGCAAACGCCTTTATCTTTGCGCTGCTGGCCGCGTTGCTGCTTGATGGCATTACGCGCTGGACGCAGGTCGCGACCTCCGGCGTCGTGCTGTTCGGTATCGCGCTGGTGTTCACCTTCAACGCGCTGGTATCCATGCTCCAGTTCATCGCCAACGAAGACACGCTACAAGGTCTGGTGTTCTGGACGATGGGCAGTCTGGCCCGTGCCTCGTGGGAAAAATTGGGCATCCTGCTGCTGGTGCTGGCTATCGTGATGCCAATTTCACTGATGAGCTCATGGAAGCTGACCGCGCTGCGGTTGGGTGAAGATCGCGCCGTTAGTTTTGGCATTAACGTCCGCCGCCTGCGTCTGGCGACGCTGCTGCGCATCAGTATTTTGTCCGCCATTTCGGTCGCATTTGTTGGCCCCATCGGCTTTATCGGTCTGGTTGCTCCGCATATCGCACGTATGATTTTCGGTGAAGACCACCGCTTCTATCTGCCTGCCAGTGCGTTAACTGGCGCGCTGGTGCTGTCGATGGCATCCGTTGCCTCGAAAAACCTCATCCCCGGCGTCATTATCCCGGTCGGGATCGTCACATCACTGGTTGGCGTCCCCTTCTT
This sequence comes from Pectobacterium odoriferum, assembly GCF_009931295.1. Lineage (NCBI taxonomy): Bacteria > Pseudomonadati > Pseudomonadota > Gammaproteobacteria > Enterobacterales > Pectobacteriaceae > Pectobacterium > Pectobacterium odoriferum. The sequence continues at coordinate 3,543,810 of NZ_CP034938.1, forward strand.
CCTGAGTATCATCCTGCGCCACAGAGGAAACGTATGAACCAGCAAACCTCTTCTGGATTACGCCTTTCCCACTTTCGCGCCGGTTACCCCAAGCGTCAGGTGATTCGCGATCTGTCCGTCCCGCAGCTGCCGCGCGGGAAAATTACCGTGCTGCTCGGCCCCAACGGCAGCGGTAAATCAACGCTGTTGCGTGCAATGGCAGGTCTGAATGCTTCCGAAGGCGAACTGTGGTTGGATGACACCAATCTGATGACATTGCCTTTTGCTCAGCGGGCGGAAAAAGTCGTTTATTTGCCGCAATCCTTGCCAGCCGGCGTTCACCTGCACGTGCTGGAATCGATTATCGTCGCACAACGCGCGTCCGGCGGCATGCACAACGCCGAAAAGCAGGATGAAGTGATGAGCCTGCTGCGTCAGTTAGGCATTGAACATCTGGCGTTGAGCTATCTCGATCAGCTCTCCGGCGGACAGAAACAGTTGGTTGGTTTGGCACAATCGCTGATCCGTCAACCTTCGCTGCTCCTGCTGGACGAACCGCTTAGTGCACTCGATCTGAACTATCAGTTCCACGTGATGGATTTGGTACGCAAGGAAACGCGCAAGCGCAACATCATCACCGTCGTGGTGGTGCATGACATCAATATCGCGCTACGTCATGGCGACCATGTATTAATGCTGCAAAACGGTAATTTGATTGCCAATGGCGCACCGGCCGAGGTGATTAGCCCTGAAAGCCTGTCAGCGGTCTATGGCGTACGCGGACGCATCGAGCGCTGTTCGCAGGGCGTGCCGCAGGTGATTATCGACGGGCTGGTCAGCGAACCGACCATTTAAGCTTTTCTCTATACGACTAGACGGTGAGTCCCCTCACCGTCTTACCTTACCAAACGCGACAACGCGGATTCACCACGCCAGGACCCTTTTCACACCGTACTCACTGCGCTTAGCATTGCCGTTATTCAACACAAACGCTCAGAGGCAAGCATATCGCGCATGTTCGTCAGCATGTTCTCAAACAAACGCAATGCCAAACCCACGCTGTTTACGTTGTAGTAGAGCGCCGCGTCATAATGCTTTAGATAATGTTCAAACTCTGGTTTATCGAGCAGTTTATAAATTGCAGTAAATCGCAAAATAAGGTGACTACAATTATTGAGATAGAGATCAAGCGTGCGGTAATCGCTTTTCATTAGCTGAGTAAGCAACGCGGTCATATGCTCAAATTCCGTCAGTAGCGACGCATAATCCCCCAGATTTTCCGCACTGTGCTCAGTCGATTCCATACTGTCATCTCCCTTGGCTTTCGCCACTGGTCAATCGAGCCTATAGCCGCATGCTGCCTCACTGCACAGCACGCGGCACGATAGGTTAGAAACGCTGCCAGTCCGCTTCATCCTGAGCAACGGCGCTTTTTTTCCTCACGGGAGCAAGACGCGACGCAGATATTCCAGGTAATGCGGATGCAGAAACGGAAGCCAGCGCCAGAGGGGTAACCTGCCCCACAATGAACTGCCCCACCAGTTGGCTCAACGTACTTGCCTGTTCCTGCAATGACTGCGACGCCGCAGACGCTTCTTCCACCAATGAGGCATTTTGCTGAGTCACATCATCCATCTGGTTAACGGCCAGATGCACCTGGCTGATACCCTGGCTTTGTTCCTCAGTCGCCGCCGCGATTTCATTGACTAAATCCGTCACCTGCTGGATTGCATCCTTCATCGCTGACATGTTTTTCCCTACATCGCTGGCTTGATCAACGCCCGCCGACACCAGCGAGTTTGAGGCATCAATCAAATCCTTGATTTCACGTGCCGCCGTAGACGACCGCTGTGCCAGCGTACGCACCTCTCCCGCAACCACAGCAAAACCACGCCCCTGCTCACCGGCACGAGCGGCTTCTACTGCCGCATTCAAGGCAAGGATATTGGTCTGAAACGCGATGCCCTCGATGAGCGCAATGATCTCAGTGATTTTGCCAGAGCTGGTGCGAATGTGTTCCATCGTATTCAGCATCGTATTGACGGAATCGGCACTATTGATGGAGATCTTGCTGGCATTACCTGCCAGCAGACTCGCCTGTTGCGTGTTCTCCGCATTCTGGCGCACTGTCTCACTGATTTCCGTCATACTGGCCGCAGTTTGCTCCAGCGAAGCAGCCTGTTCCTCGGTGCGGGATGACAGATCTTCATTCCCCGCCGCAATTTGCGTGGCCGCGCTGCTCACCGACTGCGATGAAGCACTCACCGAAGCCAGCGCAGAGGATACCCGCTGCATCAAGCTGTTAAAGGCACGGGCGGTATTTCCCACTTCATCCTTGCGTCGATCGTCCGCTTGAATCGTCAGGTCGAGATGGGTACTCACGCTTTCCATCGTTTGACTCATGTTATTCAAACTTTTTCTAATACCCAGAATGGTTCTCACCGCGAAAAAGCCGATCAACAACACGATCAGTAACGTACTGGACAACAAACCAAACCACGTTTGTTCATAGATCTGTTTATTCACCTGACGTAGATCGTCGCCCATTTTAACATTCAGATCGAATTGCTTACGGTAATTGGCGAGCAGATCACGAACGACCTTTCCCGGACCGTCCATTCCCTGAAGCAGGCCGAGTGCGAGGTCATTCTGGTTCGTTCTTGATGCGTTCAGAAAAACGGGCAGAGATGCCTGTAGTTTTTTGGTCAGGTCAATCGCCGTATGGGTCAGTTGGCGATCTTCCTCACTGGAAGCATTATTTTTCAGGTAATACTCATTGAGTGCCTGCATCTCTTCGATATTTTTACTAATGTCTTGCTCAATTGCGGGTAATTTACGGTCATCATCCGTGGTCTGGTGACGATACAAAAAAAGCACCAGCGAATTGCTTTTATCTACTAAGTTGTTCAAATCTTTAATGCTCGGAATCGCATTATCCTGAACATATTCAAAACGAGACTGGAACCCTGATAACAACGATAAAGTGACAATAACCAATGAAATAAGCGCCAGCGACATTAGCGAAAACGTCAACAGCAGGCGTTGCGTGATATTCATAACCGCTCCATTTTTTGAATTTTTATACCGTATTTTTTCCTGATTCCGGTATGCCGAATAACCTGTATTTCCCTCCCTACGTGGCGTTTTGCATAAAAATCAGACATACCTTTACCACGTTCAATTATCGCCACAGAAGCGGACACCTTGATAGTACCGATCATTAAAATCACTTAATAATCAATAAACAATAGTCAAAAACTATCAAAATAAGATAATCGATCGTCATAAACATCTAACGATCCTGTAATCAGATTGTAGGAAGGGAAACGTTTGCTTTATTTTCCGGCAGGACAAAGAATGCGGTGAAATAAACATCGCCAGTGCTGCTGTTGATAGACGATAGAATCAGCGAAAAAAGCACAAAAAAAAGCACTGACCGATGAGGTTCAGTGCTTTTCTATATCTGGTTTACTGCATTATTTGGTTTACTGTCTGGCAGAATTATTTCTTCGCTGGCAGCGTAACCCAATAGCCTGGCTGATAGGGCAGCGGCAGGAACTTCTCATGGAAGGTACGGAACGTTGCATCAGGATCGATATCCTTAAACAGTTCTGGGTGCATCCATTTTGCTAATACCTGAATCGCTACAAACTGATACGGGCTGTCATAGAATTGATGCCAGATGGCATGCGCGTTGCCATCGGTTGCTACCGGCAACGTTTTGAATGCTGAGCGTTCCATCAGTTTTTGCAAGCGTTGCAGCGCTTCCTTCTGATCGGCTCCTGGTCCAACGCCAACCCAGCCATTCGCCGTGTTATAGTTTTTCCAGTTAGCCCCTGTCACCACCACCACATCCGGGCGAGAGCTGATAATCTGCTCGGGATTCAGCGTACCAAACGTGCCGGGGATGATGTTTTTGGCAATGTTGTCACCGCCAGCGGCCTCAACCATACGGCCAAAGTTCTCATCACCAAATGACATGCAGCACTCTTCGTCATAGCCGCCTGCACGGTCGATCATCACTTTCGGGCGTGGCCCCTGATAGTTCTTCAACCGATCGGTGACAAGCTCAATCTGCTCACGACGGAACTTAATAATCTCTTCCGCACGCTGTGGTTTGCCGACCAGTTGGCCCATGATGTGAATGCTTTTTTCTGCGTTCTCAAACGGCTTCTCGCGGAAATCGATGAACACCACCGGAATGCCCAGCGAACTGAGTTTCTCGATCAGTTTGCCTTCATCCGTCGCCGCTTTTGATTCCAGATTCATCAGTACCAAATCCGGCTTCAGCGTCAATGCCTGCTCGACGTTGAAAGTGCCGTCTTTCGCTCCGCCAAAGGTCGGCAGCTTTTTAATTTCCGGATATTGCTTTTCGTAAGCCAGATAGCCGTCGTAATCGGCTTTCGGCAAATCGTCACGCCAGCCAACTACACGCTGGAACGGTGCCTCGGTATCAAAGGCAGCCAGCAGATAAATCTGTCGACCTTCCCCTAAGATAATCCGCTTCACTTCGGATTTGATTTCTACCTTCCTGCCACTAACGTCTTCAATAACAATCGGGTTAGCGCTGGCGATAACGCTAGCACTCAGCCCCAACAGAGCAACGACTGAAAACAGCCATTTCTTCATTATTATTCCCTTCTGCGATTATGGTTATAAATGATAATAGTTATCATTATTGAAATGATATCCTGCCGTGATTATCAGAAGCAATGGGTTTTTAGCGCAGCGTTAATAAAAGGTAAAATTAGCCGGAGAATGGCCGAATGCCGCCCATCATCGCGGGCTGTGCACTGAGATAAAGCAGGACGCCGGAGCCAACTAAAATCAGCCCGCCAGCAAAAGCCAGAAGAGAAAAAGCCGCACGTTGCCACACGGGCGAGGCGCGGTTTGCACCTAAGCGCTCAACCACACGACGGCAGTAAAAAACCAACACAGCCAGTGCCGAGATCGTAATTGCCGTTCCGGCAGCCATCACCAGCGCAGAGGCCACGCCCCACCAATACACGCCAATCACTTTAGAGAAAAGCAGCACCAGAATAGCGCCAGAGCACGGGCGCATCCCCATCGCCAGCACAATCATCAGACGCGTACGCCAGCTGCTATCGCGCTCAAGTTCCTCATTGCTCGGGAGATGGCGGTGCCCACAGCCGCAGTCGGCATCGTGCTGATGAGGAGAAGAGGAAAGCACAGGCATCGGACGAAGCACCCTACGTGTATCGGTCGGTACATTGAGCTGGGCTGCATTCAAAGAATCTACGTGCAAAGGCGTCACGCGCAAAATCGTCGCGGGTTTAGGCTGCCGAAAAAGGGCGATATACAGCTGTTTCAACGCGCGGAAACAGAGTAGTAGCCCCAGCCCCGCAACGAGCACGAAGCTCCCCTTTTCCATCCAGAAACTGCTGCTATGCAACGTTCGACTCGACAGTTGCAAAATCCCTAATACCACGGTCACCAGCGCGACTGCCATCAGCCCCTGAACCAACGAGGCGGCAAGCGTCAACTTCAGGCTGCTTTTCAGCTTCGACGGGTGTGTCGCCAGATAGGTCATGATGACGACTTTACCGTGCCCCGGCCCGACGGCATGAAGCACGCCATAGACCAGACTGAACATCATCAGGCTCAGCCCCGCCTGATGCGGCTGCTGTTCCACCATCTGCAACAGGTGCGACATCTGCTGGTGCAGCGATTTCTGCCAGATCGCGCTTTGCAGCACGATTTGCGGCCAGTATCCCACGATGTAATGCAACGCCGAGGCCAGCAGTACCAAAAACAGCCACAGCGGCCACAGATCGCGCAATCGGCTCAACAACGGGCGCTGACGCGGCAGCGAGCCGAGGTTCACTGACATTGCAACGTCACCCGCTGTGCAAACTGTTTCCCTAGCTCCATGTCTTCATCCGGCGCATCGTTCTTATCCAGCGACAGCGCATAGGATTGCAGTTCAGCGTTAGGTTCCGGCGTGACGAGCGAGGTTTTACAACGTGAAGCCAGCGCAGGGGCGAGCGTAATGGCCCTGTCATTCTGGTAGGACATATCGACAAAGTAGGTAGGATCGTAAGTAGAAATCAGCAAAGGCTTGCCCGCCAGCGGCTGTGGATGCGCCAGCGGCAGCACAAACTCCAGTACCGCCTGATTGCCTTTGCGGGAAAGATGATACTCCGTTGGCATCGGGGCATATTTCACGGGCTGACCATCACGATAAATATCGGTGAAATAGTGCTGCCCTAACACATTCGCCATGACTTCCGCCGCCAGCTTTTTCCAGACTTCAGAGTCTTTCTTCGCTTTCCCCGCGTCATACAACAGGTCAGCAGACGTGATGGGATCCATCGTCCACAGCATACGTAAACCGGTGATGTTGTCGTTCTTGCTCTCAACTGTCGTCTGCATATCAATAAAACTGTGTGGGTGAGCGAAAACGGGCTGGCCGAATGCCAAACCTAGCATCAGCAACGTTATCCGTCCGCACCACCGTTTCAAAGCGTTATAATGTAACATTATTTTTACCACACTACGTTATCTTGACAGTACACGCCATTTCTTACGCCTTTTCGACAGCAGTATGGTGGCTGACAGAAGGCCGAATAAACAGGGCCGGAACCGCCAGCAGCGCCATCACCCAGAACGTGCCGCCCTGTAGATGTTCAAACAAGAAACCGGACACCATCGTCATCACCGCGATACTCCCGCCCATTGCCAGCGCCGAATACACCGCCTGTAACCGCAATACGTCCCCATCGCTGCGTGCCGCGATAAAACGCATGGCCGCCAGATGGCAGACGGTGAAGGTTCCACAGTGCAATATCTGTATCACAATCAGCCACGGCAGAGCCACCGTCGCCCCCATCAAGCCCCAGCGCACCACGCCGCATACGGCCGAGAGCAAAAGAAGCTGTCTCGCACTCCAGCGTCGGAACAGGCGCTGGCTGAAAGTAAAGATGACAATCTCCGCAACCACGCCTAACGACCAGAGATAGCCGATAATCGAGGCGGAATAGCCCGAATCCTGCCAATAAATGACGCTGAAACCATAGTAAGCCGCGTGTGCACCTTGCAGCAGGGACACGCAAAGCAGGAAACGCCATACCGCCGGTTCAGTCAGCAACGTTTTCCACGGTGTGACGTTGACCGACTGAGTTGTCGACGTTGCCGCTTGCGGCATCACGCTGGGGCGAAGCAGCATGCCTAATAGCATCACAACCAGCCCCGCACTGAGGATGGCCAGAATCGCCGGATGTCCCCAAATAGCGACCAGTTCACCCGTTGCAGCAGAAGCGATAACAAACGCTATTGAGCCCCAGACGCGCACTTTGCCATAATCCATCACGACCTGCCGCTGCCAGGTCGCGGCTAATGCATCGGTCAGCGGCACCAGCGGTGCGAAAAACAGGTTAAACCCGATCATCACTATCATCAGCCACAGCCAGGCATTCCCGAGCCAGAAACCGACGGCCAGCGCCAGTGACAGCAACGCCAGCCCACGTAGTACCGTAATCAATTTGGACGGATCTTTCACGCTGGGCGTGATGACCAGACTGCCGACGAAGCGCGCCACCAGCCCAGCACCCAACAGCATGCCGATCGACTCAGCGGACAGCCCCTCGCCTTTCAGCCATCCGCCCCAAAACGGCAGGAAAACACCATAGCAAAAAAAGTAGGTGAAATAGCTCAGCGCCAACCAGCGCGTCGATTGCAAAACCATGATTCCTCCCTTTCAGTGACGAACTCCCCTAGCTTCGGCACTTTTTTGCCGGTTACTGTGTCAGAGTGCACACGGCGGCGCAATGCGTTATTCGTCATTAAACGCGAACGGAGATCTCGACCCGCAGGGTGGCGGCCAGGGATGGCACGCCATAAAAAAACGTAGGGAACGTTTTTCAACGTCGCTTGCGACGGCCCGTAAGGGTGGCGGCCAGGGATGGCCGCCATAAAAAACGCCAGCACTCAGGCTGGCGTTTGGGAAGTGTTCCGACAGTGATGTCAGAGAAAATGCCGAATTATGCGTAAACCGGGAAGCGGGCGCAGATATCCAGAACTTTCTGTTTCACGCGTTCAATGGTCGCTTCGTCGTTGATGTTGTCTAACACATCACAGATCCAGCCAGCCAGTTCACGCACTTCCGCTTCTTTAAAGCCACGACGGGTTGCCGCTGGCGTACCGATACGGATACCAGAAGTCACAAACGGGCTCTTCGGATCGTTAGGCACGCTGTTTTTGTTCACGGTAATGTTTGCACGGCCCAGCGCAGCATCAGCTTCTTTACCGGTCAGGTTTTTGCTAACCAGATCCAGCAGGAACAGGTGGTTGCTGGTTGCACCAGAAACGACGTTAAAACCACGTGACAGGAAAACTTCCACCATTGCTTTGGCGTTTTTCGCGACCTGCTGCTGATAAACCTTGAATTCAGGCTCCATTGCTTCTTTCAGCGCAACCGCTTTACCCGCGATAACGTGCATCAACGGGCCGCCCTGACCGCCAGGGAAAACAGCAGAGTTCAATTTTTTGTACAGCTCTTCGTCGCCGCCTTTCGCCAGAATCAGGCCACCGCGTGGGCCAGCCAACGTTTTGTGCGTGGTGGTGGTCACGATGTGAGCATGAGGAACCGGGTTAGGGTAAACATCGGCGGCAATCAGACCAGCAACGTGCGCCATATCAACAAACAGGTAAGCACCGATGCTGTCAGCGATTTCGCGCATCTTCGCCCAGTCAACCACGCCAGAGTAAGCGGAGAAACCGCCAACGATCATTTTTGGCTTATGCGTACGCGCCAGTTCAGCCATTTCGTCGTAGTCGATCTTGCCGCTTTCGTCGATGCCGTAAGGAATGACGTTATACAGTTTGCCCGACAGGTTAACCGGAGAACCGTGCGTCAGGTGACCACCGTGTGCCAGGTTCATACCCAGAATGGTGTCGCCCGGCTGCAGCAGCGCGGTGTAAACGGCAAAGTTCGCCTGAGAGCCGGAGTGCGGCTGCACGTTGGCATAATCTGCACCGAACAGCGCTTTCGCACGGTCGATCGCCAGTTGCTCAACGATATCAACATACTCACAGCCGCCGTAGTAACGTTTGCCCGGATAACCTTCAGCATACTTGTTCGTCAGCTGAGACCCTTGAGCCTGCATAACGCGTGGGCTGGTGTAGTTTTCTGATGCAATCAGTTCAATGTGCTCTTCCTGACGCACCACTTCTTGCTCCATTGCTTGCCACAGGTCGGCATCATAATCGGCAATGTTCATTTCACGCTTTAACATCCGGATCTCCTGACTCAGCTAACATAAATATACTGGAAATTAATGGCCCATTTGGGAATTGGGCTACCCTTTTGGGGAATGGCGTATAGTGTAAACCGTTTTTCCCTAATGAAGATAGGTCTTGACAGAGGTTTTTACGCAAACGATTAGCTACAGGCAGCACAAGGCTTCAGCAAATATCTGTTGCGCAGTGGTAAACGGATTTTTCTTCATTCTCAACCTGCTATTTCTTCATGTTATTCCCTTTGGCTCCGCCTAAAAACCCCTACCACCAAAAAGGTAATTTACAGCAGCGGACAAACTCAATAAGATTCATATAAAATACAACTTATAAGTCATACCAATAAATAAGGAGTCACCATGCTGGATAACCAAACTATCGCCATCGTTAAATCGACCATTCCTCTGCTGGCGGAAACCGGCCCGAAACTGACCGCGCATTTTTACGATCGCATGTTTACGCATAACCCTGAGCTCAAAGATATTTTTAACATGAGCAACCAGCGCAATGGCGATCAGCGTGAAGCGCTGTTCAATGCCATTTGTGCTTATGCAACGAATATTGAAAACCTGGCCGCGCTGCTGCCTGCGGTGGAGCGCATCGCCCAGAAGCACGCTAGCTTTAACATTCAGGCCGATCAGTATCAGATCGTGGGTAATCACTTATTAGCCACGCTGGATGAACTGTTTAGCCCCGGTCAGGACGTGCTGGATGCCTGGGGTAAAGCCTATGGCGTGCTGGCGAATGTCTTCATCCAGCGCGAAGGCGATATCTACCGCAGCACCGAAGCAAAAAACGGCGGCTGGAGCGGCGTGCGACCTTTCCGTATTGTGAACAAGCAGCCGCAAAGCTCGGTGATTACCAGCTTCACTTTGGAACCCACCGACGGCCAGCCTATTGCTGATTTTCAGCCGGGCCAATATCTGGCGGTTTACATCAAGCATGACAGTTTTGCCAATCAGGAGATTCGCCAATACTCTCTGACTCATGCGCCGAACGGAAAATCCTACCGAATTGCGGTTAAACGCGAAGCACAAGGCACCGTTTCCGGCTATCTGCATGATACTGCTCGCGAAGGCGATATCATTCATCTGGCGGCTCCACATGGCGATTTCTTCCTTGATATCCCTGCTTCCACGCCGGTTGCCCTGATTTCCGGTGGCGTGGGGCAAACCCCGATGCTGGGCATGCTGCATACGCTAAAACAGCAGAGTCATCAGGCGAAGGTGCTATGGCTGCACGCGGCAGAAAACGGCACAGCGCATGCATTTGCGGATGAAATCGGAAAAACGGGACAGTCTCTGCCGCAGTTTCAGCACCACATCTGGTATCGGGAACCGCAGCAGGCCGATCGTCCGGGCGAAGATTATCATCACAGCGGGCTGATGCAGTTGGCCTCGTTAAAAGAGGAATTAACCACGCCTGATATGCACTATTACCTGTGCGGCCCTGTGGTTTTCATGCAGTTTGTCGCACAACAACTGCTGGCTATGGGCATCCCCATGGAGCAACTGCATTACGAATGTTTTGGTCCGCATAAAGTTGTCTAACCCTCATTGATAACAGATCAAACCCAAAGGCCGCTTTTGCGGCCTTTTTTTCATCTTTCAGAAAACCACCAGAACATACCCTAAATAATTCAAGTTGCGTGAAGGCGGCAACTGCGCGAGTCCCCAGGAGCTTACACAGGTAAGTGACTGGGGTGAGTAAGGGCGGCCAACGCGCAAGCAGCTTGAAGTATGACGGGTATAAAACACCTTATTGATCACAAATCTCTATGCCAGTACGGCAGTGCTCCGCTAAAAAAGAGGTGGGTCACAAAAAACAAGACATTATTAAAATAACATTTCACTTTTAATGAATAGTTATTTCATCAAAGAGGCCTCGTTTAGGCATCAGCTTGGGTGCACAATAAAAGCCCGACGTTCTCGCTAAAGGCCGTGACAAGAGCGATAAAAAACAGCGACCTTCCTTTGATAACGCCTGGGTTCATTAACCGTTTTCGACTAACCAACAAGGGATATGTCTGACCATGGCAAAACGTTTTTCAGAAAGTGTAGCTTTAGCCCTGATACTTTCCGCCCCTTTCACACTGGTACACGCTAAAACGCCCGCAGCGGCACACCAGACCGCCGCACCGGACAGTGTTAATTTACTATCAGGTTCAACGCTGGGTGAAAAAACCGGCTTATCCGGTCATGTCACGGTACGGGATATTCATCTGCCTGCCACCATCATTATCAGAGACCAACAGGGCCAGAAACGGCAGACACAGACCGATGAGCAAGGAAAATATCACCTTGATATCTCTGGCCTCACACCGCCATTACGTCTTTTAGCCGTCGAATCTGGCGGCAATAACTGCCTGCTGAATAATATCTCCCGTGCAATCTGCCTGTCCGCTGTCGCTCCATCATTGCATGACGGTAAAGAGAATATTGCCAATATCAACCCGCTGACTGACCGCATTACTTCAGATATCGCGGTAGCAGCAGGCTACATTGGTCCACAGCAGCTAGCAGATGATACGGCATCACCGAAACTGGACGCCGCCGCATGGAAAAAAGCCTACACTGATTTTCATGCAGGCTTTAATGACGCGCTAAAGCAGGCAGGCGTCAGTGCGCCCAAGAGTTTCGATCCTCTGACTTACCCCGCGACGCAGCAGGATGCAGTCACCAAAATCGTCAGCGTCATTAACCACAACCGCAATTATCACAACAATACGGGTTACTCCGGCCACACCGTGCTGACTGACAGCGCATTTCACCCGATTGTTGGCCTGAACGACAAAGGCGACTATGAACCGCTGGATTATCGCGCTGCACGTCAGAATCTGGATGCAATTAAGAAAGCACAAACTCGAATCTTTATCGTCGGCGACTCGACAGCAGCCACCTATGAAAAGGGGCGCTTCCCACGTATGGGTTGGGGACAGGTTTTTGAACAACAGTTCAGTAAAAATAGCGGCGTAAAAGTCGTCAATGGCGCACGTTCAGGCCGTAGCTCACGCGACTATTTCTACGAAGGCTGGTTCCGCCAGATGCAGCCACTGATGAAGGAAGGTGATTTCCTGTTTATCCAAATGGGGCATAACGATCAAAACTGCAACGGGGCGAAAGCGGTACGTGGCCCAGCCGATGTCGCTAACCTCTGTACTTACCCGAATGATGCGGCAGGGAAAAAACAGGCCCCACAGGGGAAAGCCGATATGTCGTTCCAGACATCGCTGGAGCGCTACATCACTTTTGCCCGCCAGCACAAACTCACACCGGTTCTGCTTACCCCAACCACCCGAGTGAAAACAGCAGAAGGCAAAGATGGCACGCCAGCGGTACATAGCCACTTCACCAAGCAAAATGCAGATAACGGCTACGCGTTCATCGGCGATTACAGCCAGACCATCAAGAATACAGCAATAGATAACAAGGTGATTTTACTGGACGTTGAGCCAGCCACTATCGCGCTGGCGAATCAGGGCAACAACGACCACTGGAAACAGTACTGGCTGGTGATCGATCCTAAGCAATACCCTTTTTATCGCGATCAGGCGGGTAGCCTGAGCAAGCCGGATACCACCCATTTTCAGAAAAAAGGCGCTATCGCCGTGGCAGGGATTGTTGCTGATGCCATTCGGCAGGAACCCGCTTTAGCGTCGCTGGCGGAAAAAACGACCAGCAAGCACAAGTAGTCATCAGTCAGGTAAAACGATAAGACCGAATCGCGCGCGGCGTACTTAAGCGTCGCGCGTTATGTACCCTTCCCTATACCAATTAAAGGACTATGGACATGATAGACACCTCACACCTCTGCAAGACGCTGACCTTAGCCATGTTAATTTCCGCCCCTTTGTCGTTAGCACAGGCAGCCGACTACAATGCGCTGGTTTCCGCCAACTCAGGGGACGCCAAGGCCTACAAAACCATTACTGAAGCGATTGCCAGCGCCCCAGCAGACAGTTCGCCATTTGTTATCTATGTGAAAAATGGTGTCTACCATGAGCGTCTGACGATTACGCGCCCCAACATTCATCTAAAGGGAGAAAGCCGTAACGGCACCGTGATCACCGCGACCACCGCAGCTGGGACGCTCAAACCCGATGGCAGCAAATGGGGAACTTACGGCAGCAACACGGTGAAAGTCGATGCGCCTGACTTCAGTGCCCGTTCGCTGACCATCCGTAATGATTTCGATTACCCCGCCAATCAGGCTAAAGCCAGCGACGATCCGACTAAACTAAAAGACTCGCAGGCCGTTGCGCTGCTGGTTGCCGAAAATAGCGATCGTGCGTGGTTCCATGATGTCAGCCTGGTCGGGTATCAGGACACGTTATATGTGAAAGGCGGACGCAGCTTCTTCTCACAATGTCGAATCAGCGGCACCGTTGACTTCATCTTTGGCGACGGCACGGCATTATTTGACAATTGCGACATCGTCTCACGCAACCGTACCGACGTGAAAGGTCAGCCGCTTGGTTATCTCACTGCACCCAGCACGGATATTAAGCAAAAATATGGATTGGTCATTACCAATAGCCGGGTGATTAAAGAGAAAGGCGTCCCCGCGAAAAGTTATGGCCTGGGTCGACCTTGGCACCCAACAACGACCTTTCCAGATGGACGTTATGCAAACCCTAACGCCATCGGGCAAACAGTGTTCCTGAACACCAGCATGGATGATCATATCTATGGCTGGGACAAAATGTCCGGTAAAGATAAACAAGGTGCGACAATCTGGTTCTATCCACAGGATTCACGCTTTTTCGAGTATAAATCCAAAGGCGCAGGCGCAGAGAAAAACGATCAGCGCCGTCAGCTAAGCAACGCGGAAGCAGCAGAATATACGGCAGACAAGGTGTTGGCGGGTTGGGTTCCCACTGCGCCTAAAGGGAAGTAAGTGTGGAGAAGCCAGCCCTCATCAGGCTGGCTTCTATACTCGTCATATTTCAAGTTGCATGTGCGTTGGCTTCGTTCACTCACCCGAATCACTTACCTGAGTAAGCTCATCGGGATTCCCTCTCTTGCCGCGTTACGATGCTCATAAATGAGCACCGCCCTAAAGGGCTAACGCTTCGCATTATTCAAAACGTTAACGTTTTGTCCTGAAACTCGAATTATTTAGAGTATAGAGCGATACTGGCGAAACGATTAAATCGCTTCTTCGTCTTCTTCACCGGTACGGATACGGACAACACGTGCCACATCAAAGACAAAGATTTTACCGTCGCCGATTTTACCCGTCTGCGCGGTTTGCGTGATAGTTTCCACACAGGTATCGACGATATCATCCGCTACGACAATTTCGATTTTTACTTTTGGCAGAAAATCGACCATGTATTCTGCGCCACGATACAGCTCGGTGTGGCCTTTCTGACGACCAAAGCCTTTAACTTCCGTTACCGTCATCCCTGTGATGCCCACTTCAGCTAACGCTTCACGTACATCGTCCAGTTTGAACGGCTTAATAATCGCATCAATTTTCTTCATGGAGGAACCTTTGTGTTATCTATGTTGCGGCCAAAGCCGAGCATCAGCAAGTGAACAGCATGTCAGAACTCAGGCGGACAATCCATCCATATCCACCCGGCATCACGCTGCAGGCGTGCTACCCGCTCTCTCTGCGCTAGTCTTTAAAATCGTTGGCATCCAGCTCGTGGCGGCCCAACAGTTTATAAAACTCCGTTCGGTTACGCCCAGCCATTCGCGCGGCCTGCGTCACGTTACCTTTTGCGATCTGTAATAGTTTTCGCAAATAGTTAAGCTCAAACTGATGACGTGCTTCAACAAACGTTGGCAGCGCGGTGTTTTCACCTTCCAACGCTTGTTCAACCAACGCATCGCTGATCACTGGCGCGCTGGTCAGCGCCACACACTGTTCGATGACATTCACCAGTTGACGCACGTTACCCGGCCAGCTTGCCGTCATCAAGCGCTTCATCGCATCGGTTGAGAAGGTGCGCACAAAAGGCTTGTGGCGATTGGCGGATTCGCGCAGCAGATGGTTTGCCAGCATCGGGATATCTTCAGCACGTTCATGCAGCGCTGGCAGCTTCATATTCACCACATTGAGCCGATAATAGAGATCTTCACGAAATTCGTTCTTCTCCATCGCCTTCGGCAAATCACGGTGCGTGGCGGAAATAATCCGCACATCAATGTCCAAATCGCGGTTGCTACCCAGCGGGCGGACTTTTCGCTCCTGCAAAACGCGCAGTAGCTTAACCTGTAAAGACAGCGGCATATCGCCGATTTCATCTAAAAACAGCGTGCCACCTTCCGCCGCCTGAAAAAGCCCTTCACGGCTGCTGACCGCACCGGTAAAAGCCCCTTTCGCATGGCCGAACAGTTCCGATTCCAGCAATGGCTCGGGCAACGCGCCGCAGTTAATCGCAATAAAGGCTTTCTTTGCTCGCGGGCTTGCCGCATGAATGGCCTGAGCCAGCACCTCTTTCCCGGTTCCGCTCTGACCATTAATCAGCACGCTGACGTCCGACTGCGCGACCATTCTGGCCTGTTCCAGCAGACGCAGCATAATTGGGCTGCGCGTCACGATGGTTTCACGCCAGCTTTCATCGCCCGCGGGGGCAGACAATGCCAACGCTTCGTCTATCGCTTTGTAGAGCGCATCACGGTCAACGGGCTTCGTCAGAAAGCTAAATACGCCCTGCTGCGTAGCCGCAACCGCATCGGGAATGGAACCGTGAGCGGTTAAAATGATCACCGGCATCCCCGGCTGATAGCGCTGAATTTCGGAAAACAGCGCCATGCCATCCATTTCGTCCATTCGGAGATCGCTAATCACCAAATCGAACGTCTCACGCGTTAACAGCCGCAGCGCCTCTTGGCCGCTCTCCGCCGTCATCACGCTAAATC
The DNA here is from genome assembly GCF_009931295.1 of Pectobacterium odoriferum. Lineage (NCBI taxonomy): Bacteria > Pseudomonadati > Pseudomonadota > Gammaproteobacteria > Enterobacterales > Pectobacteriaceae > Pectobacterium > Pectobacterium odoriferum. The sequence continues at coordinate 3,559,916 of NZ_CP034938.1, forward strand.
CTTCGCTGGTCAGGCGCATGCCCAACAGTTTCAGCAGGCTGGGGTCATCATCCACGAGCAATAAACTCGCCGTTTTTCGGGCTGTCATTGTCTTGTTGACTCCTTCTTCGTCGTCGCGTTGTCCGTATGTGATTCCATCGGCGGCGTATAGGTGTCGTCCGCATCAACTGGCTCATTTTGGGATTTCGTTGCCGAATTGCGCGAACCGTCTTTATTTGCACTACCGCTATTCGCGCCGGAGCTACCGCGACGATCGCCGTCGTTATCCGGCATTTCCCCCGACAGTTGCTTACGAGATGACAGTTGACGCTCAATATCCGTCAAATTTTCCAGTTTCTGCGTGGTCGTTTCTAACTGATATTGCAGGTGACCTTGCTGCACACGCAGGGCGTCTAACTGTTTGTCGCTGGATTCCTGCAAGCGCTTATAGCGCAGTCGCTCATCCGATAGCGCCAGAAACAGCGTTTGTCTGTCACGCCAAGTTTGCATCAGCGGGCGCAGCGCCGCAGGGAAAGCCAGACGATATAAATTGATCTGTTCCAGCACCTGACGGCGTTCAGCCTGAGTAATGCCAGCGTTATCCAGCAGGATGCCCTGCTTAAACACGCTGTCCCAGCTATCTCCCGCAACCTGCCCAGCTTCCTCACGGGCCTGGAACTGCGTCAAACGCCCTGCGCAGTCCATCGCCCGCAGCCAATAAAGCGCGTTATTCATGGATTCACGATCGTCTATCTGCCACAGATGCTCGCATTGCGCGATACGGAAATCGGCAACCTGCTCTTTCGGCGGTGTAGCCTCTGCCTCAAGCAGCGCCGTGCCGCTGCTAACATGGCTATTACACGCGGCCAAAACGAGCGGCGACGACACAACCGCCGCTGTCAAAAGACGGGAAAATACGCTATTCGCAAGCCATCCCTTCATAAACCCTACATTCATTATTTATTCATTCTCGGACTATTCGTTATCAGACAATAAGGGCAGCTCGATGCGGAAACACACATCAGCATAGTCCACGGTGATTAGGCAAAGTTCACCACGCATACGACGAATGCAATCACGCGCGATGCTCAGCCCCAACCCGCTTCCCTTGACGGCACCACGGCGCTGATGGCTTCCCTGATAAAAGGGCTCAAAAATCATGCTCCGCTCTGCATCGGGGATAGGCGTACCATTGTTGGCGACATCAATCTGAACGCGATTGCCAATCTGACGGCTATAAATCCAAATGTTACCGGATTCCTTACCGTAGTGCACCGCATTGGAATAGAGATTATCGATCACTCGCATCAACAACGTCGTCTCCGCCCAACAGTGCTCAACGGCCAGCGTCACATCGGTATGAATCATTTTGGCACGGGCAGGTAAGCTGTGGGACGACACGACAATCTCGACAATCTCTTCGATTTCAACCCGCTCCAGCTCGGTCGGCGTATCCGCCAGCTTGCGATTATAGTCCAACAGTTGATCGATCAGCTGTAGCAGATGGCGGCTGCTGCTATCAAGAATAGCAACCACCTCTTTCTGATCGGCAGTCAGCGGACCGACCACCTCATCGGCCAGCAATTCGGTGCCTTCTCGCAGGCTAGCCAGCGGTGTTTTCAGCTCATGGGAAATGTGGCGTAAAAACTCATGTCGCTGCGACTCCAGCCAGGACAGACGCTCGCTCAGCCAGATAATGCGCTGCGCCAGCGTTCGAATCTCACGCGGCCCTTTGAAGGTGCTGGTGTTACCCAGCGAACGGCCTTCTCCAAGGCGGTTGATCATCCGCTCGACGCCATTAACCGGCCCGATAATCATCCGCGTGAAGAGGACCACCAACAGCACGCTGACCAGAAACAAGAGCAGCGCCTGCCAGCCAAAGAACTGGCCGCGTTCGGAAATTGCCTGTTGGAGCTGTTGCCCGCGGGAGAAAACGACGTCACGCGTTACCTGCACCATTTGTCCGTTGGCACGAGAGAACCCTTCCAGCAGGCTAGACGCCGTTTGTTCCGGGCCGCTGTTATGGCAGCGAATTTCGCCGAGCTGAGTAAGGAGTTGACGTAACGTCTGGTAATAGCGGGGATCGGGCAGTACCTGCGCGTGAGAATCCAGCATTTGCAAATACTGTTTACGTTGGTTCTGATAGAGCGTTGCCAGCGTCTGATCGTCCAATACGCAGTACTGCCGGTAGCTACGCTCCATTGCCAGCGCGACGCTGGTCATCGCCTCACTGCGGCGGGCATCCGTCAGCGTTGTCCGGTTAATCTCCGCGGCCTGTTCGCTCAGCATGTTCAGGCTTTGATAAGCCTGATAGGCCAGCACCAACAGCGGCAGCAAAACCAACAAGAACGCCATAATTACTAATTGCCGCAGGGAACGCGGGAATAAACGCCATCGTTTCAAAGAAATCATCTCGTTACCTATCGAATCCGCTCTGATGCTAACTGAGTCTTATAAAACGTCAATGCTTTCCCTTGCGGCATGCGCAACACTTCGCAATACGGCATGAATACCCATGTAACGACGTAAAAAGTAACGTCGTAAAAAGTAGCGCCGTAAAAAGTAGCGCCGTAAAAATCAATCAGGGGGATTCTCTGGGGGAGGTGGCGGGTATGAAACGTCACGCGGCCAGAAGAATCGCTCCCTCTGGCCGCGTAACTGAATAGGCGGTGCCTCACTCAACGTGTCGCCCGATGCTTGATAACGTTCGTTTTCACGCCCGATTATCGGTTTGGTGGACGATAGGCACCCTTTCTTTTGGCATCATTCCAGATGTTATGAGCGAAAATATTTGCCAGTTAGCAACGCAATCATAACCAGTTGAATGAGCAACTCTAATTAAAATGCACTTAGTATGCCAAGTTTGAAAAAAATAAATCAAAACACTGATTATTAATGATTTTTAATTTAAAACTCACCAATAAATATACAGTTCAGAGTATGAATAACGAAAATACACGCCAAAGAGACGATTTATGTCGCTAAAAACAGACAGCTTTATGACGTCATTACACCATTCATATAAATCAAACAGTTAAATGTCACTAATTAGAGACATCAAAAAACCTGTTCGTCGCAAAAAAACGACAAACTGAGAAAACAGACGCAAAAAAGGGGCCGAAGCCCCTTTCTCTGACTGACCTTAACTTAGCCCAACTGTCTGCGTGCGTTGCGGAACATACGCATCCACGGACCATCCTCGCCCCATTCTTCTGGGTGCCAGGAGTTACTGACGGTACGGAACACACGCTCAGGGTGCGGCATCATGACGGTTGCCCGACCGCTGGTGCTGGTTACTGCCGTAATACCGTTTGGCGAGCCATTCGGGTTAGCCGGATAGTTCTCGGTTACCTGACCGTAGTGGTTGATATAACGTAGCGCCACCAGACCGTGCTCTTCAATCGCCGCCAGATGCGCACCATCGCGGACTTCAACTTGCCCTTCGCCGTGTGAAACGGCAATCGGCATGCGCGATCCTGCCATGTCATTCATGAACAGCGACGGGCTTTTCTCCACTTCGACCAAGCTGAAGCGCGCTTCAAAGCGATCGGATTTATTGCGGACAAAACGCGGCCAGAGATCGGCACCCGGAATCAGTTCACGCAGGTTAGACATCATCTGGCAGCCGTTACAGACGCCTAGCGCCAGCGTCTGTGGACGCAGGAAGAATTCAGCAAATTCATCACGTACGCGAGAGTTGAACAGAATGGATTTAGCCCAGCCCTCACCCGCGCCCAGCACGTCACCATAAGAGAAGCCGCCACACGCCACCAGCGCCTGGAAATCCTGCAAATTACGGCGATTTGCCAGCAGGTCACTCATATGAATGTCGATGGCATCAAAGCCTGCACGGTGGAACGCTGCCGCCATTTCTACGTGAGAGTTCACACCCTGCTCACGCAGGACTGCCACTTTAGGGCGGACATTCTTAGCGATATAAGGTGCGGCGATATCTTCCTGCGGCTCGAAGGTCAGAGACACGTTCAGGCCAGGATCGTTATCATCCTGTCTGGCGATGTGTTCCTGATCGGCACACTGCGGGTTATCACGCAGACGCTGCATCTGCCAGCTGGTTTCAGCCCACCAGCGACGCAGCGTTGAACGGCTTTCCTGATAGACGGCTTCTGCACCCTGATTGATGGTGAAACGCGTGCCTTCTTCAGCATGACCAAGGTAATGCACGCAGCCAGCCAAACCGTGCAGAGCCAGAACCGCTTCCACTTCCGCACGACGGGCAGCAGGAATCTGAATGACGGCGCCAAGCTCTTCGTTAAACAGCGTCGCCAGCGTATCCTCGCCCTGAGAGGCGATATCAACAGTCACACCGCAATGACCAGCAAACGCCATCTCTGCCAGCGTAACCAGCAGGCCGCCGTCTGAGCGGTCGTGGTAGGCCAGAAGCGCTTTGTCCGCGACCAGTTGCTGTATGGCGTTAAAGAAGCCTGCCAGTTGCTCTGGGCTATGAACATCTGCCGTCTTACGACCCAACTGACGATAAACCTGCGCCAGCGCTGTCGCGCCCAGAGCTTTATTACCAGCACCCAGATCGATGAGCAGCAGCGCATTATCCTGTCCGGTACGCAGCTGTGGCGTTACCGTGTTACGCACGTCTTCCACGCGGGCAAACGCAGAGATCACCAGCGACATCGGCGAGGTTACCGCGCGATCTTCGCCCTCTTCCTGCCAGCGAGTTTTCATTGACATGGAGTCTTTACCCACCGGAATCGTCAGACCCAGCGCCGGGCACAGTTCTTCACCCACGGCTTTCACCGCATCGTACAGTCCAGCATCTTCGCCCGGATGCCCTGCTGCTGCCATCCAGTTCGCAGACAGCTTCACACGAGTCAGCGGGCCGATATGCGTGGCCGCAATGTTCGTCAGCGCCTCACCCACAGCCAAACGTGCGGAAGCCGCAAAGTTACGCAGCGCAACGGGCGCACGTTCACCAATAGACATCGCCTCGCCGTAATAGCTATCAAGGCTGGCGGTGGTCACCGCACAGTCAGCCACCGGCACCTGCCACGGACCGACCATCTGATCGCGTGCCACCATACCGGTAACAGAGCGGTCACCAATGGTGATCAGGAAGGTTTTTTCGGCGACAACAGGCAAATGCAGCACGCGCTCGACCGCTTCAGCCAGGTAGATTTCATCACGCTGTAGCGGCGTGCCTTCAACCTGCTTGCGCTCAACGTCACGCAGCATCTTCGGCGTTTTGCCCAACAGCACATCCAGCGGTAAGTCGATAGGCTGGTTGTTGAAGTGACGATCGTTCATCGTCAGATGCAGTTCTTCCGTCGCCTCACCAATCACCGCATAAGGCGCACGTTCACGGCGGCAAATTTCATCAAACTGTGCCAACTGCTCTGGCGCAACGGCCAGAACGTAGCGCTCCTGCGATTCATTACACCAGACTTCAAGCGGGCTCATGCCCGGTTCGTCGTTCAGAATATCACGCAGTTCAAAGCGCCCACCGCGACCACCGTCGCTCACCAGTTCCGGCATGGCGTTGGACAGACCGCCCGCGCCGACATCGTGGATAAACAGAATCGGGTTGGCTTCACCCAATTGCCAGCAGCGGTCGATCACTTCCTGACAGCGGCGCTCCATTTCCGGGTTATCGCGCTGTACAGAAGCAAAATCCAGATCCGCATCAGACTGACCCGATGCCATAGAAGAGGCAGCACCGCCGCCCAGACCAATATTCATGGACGGTCCGCCCAGTACAATCAGTTTGGCCCCGACGATAATTTCGCCTTTTTGGACGTGATCGGCGCGGATGTTACCAATGCCGCCCGCCAGCATGATCGGTTTATGGTAGCCGCGCAGCTCTGTGCCATTGTGGCTATCGACGCGCGCTTCATAAGTACGAAAATAGCCCGTCAGTGCAGGACGACCGAATTCGTTGTTGAATGCCGCGCCGCCCAATGGACCTTCGGTCATGATATCCAGCGCACTGACAATACGCTCTGGCTTGCCGAACTCTTCTTCTTCCCACGGCTGGACAAAACCAGGAATGCGCAGGTTCGATACAGAGAAGCCCACCAGACCCGCTTTCGGTTTGGAACCCCGACCTGTCGCGCCTTCGTCACGGATTTCACCGCCGGATCCTGTTGCTGCGCCCGGCCACGGTGAAATGGCGGTTGGGTGGTTATGCGTTTCAACCTTCATCAGGATATGAGCGTCTTCCTGATGGTAAGTATATTGTCCGTTGGTATCGGTGTAGAAACGGCCGACGGCGGAGCCTTCCATGACGGCGGCGTTATCTTTATAGGCAGAGAGGACGTGATCGGGCGTGTGTTCAAAGGTGTTTTTAATCATTTTGAACAGTGACTTCGGCTGAGTGACGCCGTCAATCACCCAATCCGCGTTGAAAATCTTGTGCCGGCAGTGCTCAGAGTTCGCCTGTGCGAACATATACAGCTCAATATCGGTTGGGTTACGGCCCAGTTTGGTGAAGGCTTCCAGCAGATAATCAATTTCATCTTCTGCCAATGCCAGGCCCAGACGGACGTTCGCCTCTTCCAGTGCCTGACGCCCTTGCAGCAGAATTTCGATGCGCTTGAAAGGTGCAGGTTGATGATGAGAGAACAGCGCTTCGGCCTGTTTCAGGTCGCTAAATACGCTTTCCATCATCCGGTCATGCAGCAGTGCCCCCAGTTGCTGCCACTGTTCATCGCTCAGCGTCGGCGCATGAATATAGAAAGCCAGACCGCGTTCCAGACGCAGTACTTTGTTTAATCCACAGTTATGGGCGATATCCGTTGCTTTGGAAGACCACGGTGAAATCGTGCCGGGACGCGGCGTGACCAGTAACAGATGGCCTTGCGGCTCGTGCTCCGCGAGAGAAGGACCATACTTCAGCAAACGTGTCAGTTTGGCCTGTTCATCGTTGTTCAGCGGGGCGCTGACATCGGCGAAATGTACGTATTCAGCATAGATATCACTGACCGGCAAAACGTGCTCTTTGCAGCGGACCAGCAATTTATTAATACGAAAAGCCGATAAAGCAGGTGAACCACGCAGTATTTCCATAATCTAAAGTTCTCTCGTCTTCGATGCACTGGCTGCGATACAGCCATGGGGCACAACAGGGGGGAAACGCGCATATTATAGAGAATCCTTCCCTCGGACGAAACCGTTTGCGTGGCGATAATTTCACTTCGCGTCCGACGAATGATTAATTGGTGACCAAATCAATAAAAGTTGCACACTGGCGCTTTGTTAAGCAAAATGCCCCCACTCTGGGAAATGACGTATAAAAAAACTGCCGTTACAGACAGCCTGGCCACACGGCCGCCGAGAGATAACTATTTGAAGCCGTTAAAATTAAATTATTTTTTCATCGGGATTATCACGTTACTGCTGGCGTTAGCGCTATGGCCTAGTATTCCCTGGCGCAGTAGTCAGGATGTACAGCTCAGGCAGATCCTCTCACGCGGTGAGTTGCGTATCAGCACGGTCAACTCACCGCTGACTTATGCAATGAGCAACGGATCCCCGACAGGTCTGGACTATGAACTGGCAAAACGGTTCGCCGATTACCTCGGCGTCAAGCTGGTGGTCTCGTCACGCAAGAATCTTGACGAGCTGTTCGACGATCTGGACGGTGACGATGCAGACCTGCTGGCAGCCGGGCTGATCTACAACCACGAGCGTCTGGAACGCTTCCGTGCCGGCCCAACCTACTATTCCATTTCACAACAGATGGTGTATCGCCTTGGTTCACCTCGCCCAAAAACGCTGGATAAGCTGCAAGGCCGCCTCGTCGTGACGTCAGGTTCGGCCCACGCCGCTACCCTGCGCGATCTAAAAGCAGAAAAATACCCGCAGCTAAACTGGGAATCGGCTTCCGATCAGAGCACACAGGACTTACTGAAGCAGGTTGCCGACGGCAAACTGGACTATACGCTGGGTGATTCGGTCACCATTGGCTTAATGCAGCGAATTCATCCACAGCTCGCCGTCGCCTTCGATCTCAGCGATGAAGAGCCTGTTATCTGGTATATGCGGCGTTCACACGATGACAGTCTGTCCGCCGCGCTGCTGGATTTCTTTAGCCAGATTGTCGAAGACGGGACACTCGCCCGCCTGGAGGAGAAGTACCTCGGCCATGTTGGCGAATTTGACTATGTCGATACCACTACGTTCCTGAGCGCGATTGATGAAACACTGCCGGATCTGCGCCCACTGTTTGAAAAATACGCTACCGATATCGACTGGAAGCTGCTGGCCGCTATCTCCTATCAGGAATCACACTGGAACCCGCTGGCGACTTCCCCTACTGGCGTGCGCGGGCTGATGATGCTGACGCGTAACACGGCAGAAAGCCTGAACGTCACCGATCGGATCGACCCAGAGCAAAGTATTCGCGGCGGCGCGCAATATATGTCGCATATGATGCAGAAAATGCCGGACACCATCCCGGAAGATGAAAAAATCTGGTTTGCGCTGGCGTCCTACAACATGGGATACGCCCATCTGCTTGATGCGCGAAAATTGACCGAAAAACAGAAGGGTAACCCTGACAGTTGGGTCGATGTGAAAATGCGCCTGCCGATGCTGAGCCAGAAGCGCTATTACACTCAAACCACCTACGGCTACGCGCGCGGACATGAAGCCTATAACTACGTGGAAAACATTCGGCGTTATATGGTGAGTCTGGAAGGTTATCTGATAGAAAAAGAAACCAAAGCGCAGCAACAAACCCAGATCGCACAAGGTTATCCGGCGGTTTCTATCAATAAGGTGCCGGAATAAACCTGCATAAAACGCCGCTACTCCTGCGCGGCGTTTTTCTCGGCGGCACGTCGGGCTTTATGCTGTTCACGGCGCAGACGGAAGAACGCGCTAAGCGTTGCAGAACATTCATCAGCCAGAATGCCCGATTCAATCACGATCTGATGATTCATACCGGGGTGGCGCAGAATGTCCACCAGCGAGCCCGCTGCCCCCGTTTTCTCATCTGATGCACCGTAAACCAAACGGCCAATACGGCTGTGTATCATCGCACCCGCACACATGATGCACGGCTCCAGCGTGACATACAGCGTTGTCTCCAGCAGGCGGTAGTTCTGCAACACCTGACCTCCCTGCCGCAGTGCCATAATCTCAGCATGTGCGGTAGGATCGTGATGCCCGATCGGCCGGTTCCACCCCTCGCCGATCGCTTCATTATCCAGCACCAGCACCGCACCAACCGGCACTTCGCCTTCATCCTGAGCACGCTGAGCCAGCGTTAATGCATAGCGCATCCAGTATTCATCGTTAGGCAAGCTAACCACGTTTCCTCTCTTAGAACCTATCCCATTAGGGCTATTTTACTTGCCATTTTGAACCTGGGCAGTGCTCAAACAAACGCAATTGCGTTTGAACGCCCTCAGGGCGGCCCATAGGGTGAGCATAGCGAATAATCCTCACGTACTACGTGTACGCTCCGGTTTTTGCGCGCTGTCCGTGTCCAAACTGGCTGCATCAATAACGCCTACTGGAATAGGCTCTTATCATTCATATTTTGGCGGCGCATTATACCTATATGAAGAGATGAAAAAATCAGATGAAAGGGTGAAAAAATCATTCCAGCTGTTGCAGGCTACCTTCGGGGGTGACTCGCCAGCGGTGTTCGCAGAAATAGAGCAGCGGATTGTCTTGTTTGCTGTCGCTGTAACCGCTGTAGAGCTTGAGCGGCGCGCCCAGACGCTGCTCCATCTGCGTCACTTTTTCATGCCCCAGACAGCGCAACGTTAATATCCAGCCGCCATAGCGGCGTGTAATCTGGCTTCCCATCAGGCGCACGCCGGGCAGAAAAGGCGAATCATGATAAACCTGTTCCACCAGCCGCTGCGGCGATCCCGTCACCAGCCAGACCTGCGCCTCGCTGTCTTCAAGATAGGTTTTCAGCCGCTGCTGAACCTGCGGAAACGGAATAACATCATGACGAAACGCGCCGACAAACTGCTTTTCCAGTTGAACCAATTCGTCTTCATCGCGGCCAAACGTAATCGCCCACAGCAGCCAACTCATCGGCCATCGGGCCGCGCGACCGCGAATCAATAACCCCAGCCCGATAATCGGTAATAGCGGGATAACCAGAACGAGATTTAACGGCAACCGACGAAGTAAAAAGCGCAAAAAGCTGCCAAACATGTCCTGCTGATGCAACGTGCCATCCAGATCAAAAAAAACAATGCGTTGCTCTCGCTTATCACTCAAAACGTTTCTCCCGACTTACCCCAAGATGATCTTATCCGCCAATTAGCGCCTCACGCAGATAACCATTGTGCTGTTTCAGGCGCTCACGCGCCGCTGCCACGTCAATATTAGCCAGAAGCATCAGAATTGCAGGCTTAACCTCATTATCCGCCTGCATCAGCGCCTGCTGCGCTTGCTCCCGCTCGGCGCCCGTTGCTTCAACGACGATGCGGCAAGCCCGGTCTAACAGCTTCACGTTGGTTGCCTTCACATCCACCATCAAATTCTGGTACACCTTCCCCAGCTTAACCATTGCGCCGGTAGAAATCATATTTAGGACCAATTTTTGCGCCGTTCCTGACTTCAACCGCGTCGACCCCGTTAACGCTTCCGGGCCAACTACCGGAGAAATCGCCACCTGTGCTTCTTGTGCGATGGGAGAATGGGGATTGCAGGAGATCGCCGCCGTCCGGCAGCCAACGTCATGCGCATAGCGCAACGCGCCAATCACATACGGCGTCCGGCCTGATGCCGCAAGGCCGACAACCATATCGGCAGCGGTTAAATTCAGCGTTTTTAAGTCCGCCTCACCGAGTGCGGGATCGTCTTCCGCCCCTTCAACCGCCTTCAGCAGTGCGCCCGGCCCACCAGCAATCAGGCCGATAACCAGCCCATGCGGTACACCAAACGTCGGCGGGCACTCTGAGGCATCCAGCACGCCCAAACGGCCGCTGGTCCCCGCGCCCAAATAGATCAGCCGCCCACCTTCCTGCAACGACGCCGCAGCCAGATCGACAGCCTCGGCAATCGCGGGTAAAACCAGCGCAATGGCTTCAGGCACTTTCCGATCTTCCTGATTAAACGCGTGCATCATCTCCAGCGTAGAGAGCTGATCCAGCGCCATCGTTGCCGGATTACGCGTTTCGGAAACCAGTTTCCCTAAATTAAGATTCTCTCCATCCATCACATCTGAACGCATTCAGCTACCTCATGCTTTATATCAGCGCGCTACACGCTTATGACAAACAATCATTTTCACCACTATACCCGTCATACTTCAAGTTGCATGTGCGTTGGCTACGTTTAGTCACCCGAATCACTTACCTCAGTAAGCTCATCGGGATTAAATGAGAGACATCCTGTCTCTCACCGAAGGCCAGCCTTTGGCTGGTCAAATTCGTTCCCGACGAATTTGTCCTTCTCTTGCCGCCTACCTGAAACTCGAATTATTTAGGGTATATATGCTTTTGGGGCCTATGAAAGTACGCTATTCTGCATCGAATTCACTCTCCACATGCATCTCGCAAGGTAAACAGAGAAACCTCAGTGCGGCTCCCCGGGTTCAGAATTTCCAGTTACACGCTTTTCTTTATTAGCTGTCTGCTGTTTCTGCTGGCGGGTTCCCTACGTGCGGACTGGGATTTTATTACCATTAATCAGCGAACCGAGCAGCTTTATGGCCCGGCTACGCCTGATGCTCGCCGCCGAATAGATGAATGGCAGACGCTGTTGGTCAATTCCCGCAATAAAGAGGAAAAGGCGCTGCTGAGCAGCGTGAACCAATTTTTCAATGACCGTATGCTGTTTCGCGATGATATTGTCGTCTGGAATCAGGAAGATTACTGGGCTACGCCGATTGAAGCGCTGCGTAAAGGTGCCGGGGACTGCGAAGATTATGCGCTTGCCAAGTATTTTACGCTGCGCCATTTAGGCGTCTCAGCGGACAAATTACGCATTACCTATGTTAAAGCCCTGCGTCTGAATAAAGCACACATGGTAGTGACCTATTATCCCACGCCAACCTCGATTCCACTGGTGTTGGACAATCTGACCGACAAGATCCAACCTGCGACAGAGCGCAACGATTTAGTTCCGGTGTACGCCTTTAACGGCGGCGGTCTCTGGCTGCCGGGCGCGAGCGGCAGCAACAAACGCGTCGGTGACAGTAAACGACTTTCACGCTGGCAGGATGTATTAACCAAAATGCGTGCCGAAGGGTTTTCAATTGAGGAGTAAGGGTAGGCTATGTCTCTATACAAACAATTACTGATAGCCATCTGCCTGTTTGTGCTAATTATTTTCAGCGGGAGTTTTTTCGTCAGCCTGGAAAATTCGCGTGAACAGTACAATAACCAGCTTCACTCTCACGCGCAGGATGCCGCTACCGCATTGGGGCTTTCCCTGACGCCAAATATTGATGATCCGGCGATGGTGGAGCTGATGGTCAGCTCGATTTTCGACAGCGGCTATTTTTCCAGTATTCGCGTGCGGGATTTAAAAACCGACAACGTCACGCTGGAACGTACCGCATCGCCGGATATCCCTGACGTCCCGCTCTGGTTTGTCCGGTTGGTGAACCTTCAACCCGGCGCGGGCGAAGCCATCGTAATGCGCGGCTGGGAGCAGGCGGCAAAAGTGGAAGTTGTCAGCCACCCGATGTTCGCAGTCACCCGTTTGTGGCGCAGCAGCACAGCCACCTTCCTGTGGCTGCTCGGCTGTGGCACGCTGGGTGTGTTCCTTGGTGCGCTGTTCCTGCGCCGCCAGCTACGTCCGCTCGATTATATTGTCGACCAGTCGCTGGCGATTACCCGTCGTGAATTCCTTAGCCAGCCAGATTTACCCAATACGCCCGAATTTCGCCGCGTCGCACAGGCGATGAACCTGATGGTCAGCAAGCTCAAAACGCTGTTCGAAGAGGAAGCGGAGCGGAGCGAGCGCTTACGTCAGGAAGCCTATCAGGATCCTCAAACCGGATTGAATAACCGCCGCGCGTTTGACATGCAGTTCAACGATAAACTGGCCGATGAAGAAACCGCCCCCGGTTTTCTTATCATGATTCGCGTTCAGGATCTGGCGGGGATGAACCAACGGTTGGGCGGTCAGCGTACCGATACGCTATTAGCCTCTGTCGGGCATATCCTGCGTAAAACGCAAAAGCAGCATACGAATGCAGAGAGCCTTCTTGCACGTATCCGTGGCGGGGAGTTTGCGCTGTTCTGCCCAGGGTTGGTCGCTAAAGAAGCCTATGTACTGATTGGCGAACTGACGCGCAACATTGAAACCTTGCACCTGACAGGCGAAACCGATGTCTCCCCTGTTGCCCAATTCGGCATGGTGCCTTTCCGCCCCGGCGACACCGCGCAATCTCTGTTTATTCAGGGCGATCAGGCGCTCACGCGGGCCGAAAGCGATACCGATACCACCGCGCCTCACACGATGCCGTCCGTCAGTGCCGAACAGGTCGAAACCGATCGCCATATGTGGTTTAACCTGCTCGATCCCATTTTGGAACAGGAACGCTTGCAGCTTTTCCTGCAACCGGTCGTAGCGTGTGACGATCCCAGTCAGGTGCTACATCATAAGGTACTGGCTCGTATTCAGGATGCGCAAGGAAACAGCATCGCCGCAGGCCGCTTCCTGCCGTGGATTCAACGCTTTGGCTGGGATACCCGTCTGGATCAGACTATGCTGCGCGAAGTGCTGGACTATCTCCGTCAGCACGACGGCAATCTGGCGCTGAGCCTGTCCGGCACCACGGTACTGAATCTTCATCTGCTCGCCGATCTGCTTGCCCCATTGAAGCATCAGCCTGACGTCGCCAGACGACTGATTCTGGAGCTGGATGAGAACCAATTGCCAGACAGCGCCCAGTTGGAAGCCTTAATCAAACTGCTGAATGAACATGGCTGTGCACTGGGGCTACAGCATTTTGGTGGGCGCTTTAATATGATTGGCAACCTGTCCCAATGGGGGCTGGCTTATCTGAAAGTCGATGGCAGCTACATCCGCAATATCGATCAGGAAGACGATAAGCAAATGTTTATCGAAGCGCTGTATCGCGCCACCAACAGTATTGCCCTCCCGCTTATCGCCGAACGTGTTGAAACCGCAGGTGAGCTGAAGGTGCTTCAGGAGATGGGATTACAGGGCGCGATGGGACGGCTGCTGGGTGAACCGGCACCAGCGGTCAGAGTCTGATGCGACATTATTTTGGCTAACGGCGTTATTTTTGGCTAACGGCGTTTAACGGCCCCGGCTTCTCACTACGATATTGAGAAGCCGGGGTTGTATTGAAAAGCGAGGATCGACGTTAAGATATCATCTCTCTACAACATCATTTCTTCAAAACATCGTCTCTTCATCGTCGCCAATCAGCTTGTTTAATCCGCCATTTAGCGCTTCACGCGCCTGTGCACGGTTGATCAACTTCAGCTGTGCCGCCTGAGGGAAATCAGTAATGCTGACCACACCTTTCTGAATCAAAACCTGAATTAAATCCTCCAGCACGCGCACCATTTCCAGATCGCTTTGCCGCAGTTGCTGGAGACTGGACATCGCTGCCTGATGGCTGCGGAACCAGGCCTGCGCCTCGCGCGAATCATCAGGCAGTTCGCCATTCATTTCAGGAAAAGGACTCTTTTCTACCTTCATCAGGTGACCATCACTGTCGCGTTGGATATAAAACATGTTCGGAGACCTTTTAAGTTTTTGATAAAGAAAGGAGCCAAGCAGGCTCCCCCTTTTCGTCAGCTAGACGGTTCTGGCTTGCTGACCAGACTCTCCAGCGACGGTAATGCACCGTTATAGTGTTCCAACGTAATCGACACTGCAACCGTTCCGCCTTTATCCGCCGTAAAGTTCCCTGCCGTGCTCACTTCAATCGTCGGTGAACCATGATTATCGGTGATGCGAATATAGCGGCTGATATCGGTGCCTTCCTCCAGTTCGCCAACCAGATCGCTTAAATCAATCCGGTCACCCTCTTTGGCGTTAAAGTCTTTGATCACATCGTTGCCGATATCGCCAGCCTGCCACTTGAAGGTATCCGCGCCAGCTCCGCCAATGAGCGTATCGCCCCCCGCCCCACCAATCAGGATGTCGTCTCCGCTACCGCCGTAGAGCAGGTCATTCCCCGCCCCACCATAGAGGGTGTCATTTCCTCCCTGGCCGAAGAGAATATCATCCCCTGCGCCGCCATTGAGTATGTCATTCCCTCCCTTCGACGACAGATCAAACTCTGAACTGTGCGCGGCAATATAGTTATGCATGTCCTTCGTCGTCGGGACGCCTGTTTGCATACCTAACTGCTTGCCGATGTAGTTCTGCAAGGCTGCGATGCCAGTACCGTCGATGTTAGGGAACGAGACAACATCGCCGAACAGCACATCATCATTATACGTGCCAGACATCGTGTCATTGCCCACCGCACCGACACTCAGTCCATACTGTTCAGCACCTTCTGCCGAATAGCCAGTTGCCGTATCGTGGTTGCCCATTTCTGTCGAGGTCGCCTGCGCCACGACATTCAATTTACCCGCATCGGCTGGCACCTCAAGCGTAATTTTCCCGGCCAGCGTCTGGGCATTGTGAGCATTTTGAATCAGATACGAGCCATCGGCACCGACGGTATACTTCACGTTATTGATTTGGTCGGTCAGCACCGTTCCCGTCGGGATCCCCGTCAACCGAATACCAGATAGCGTTTCGCTACCGTCACGGTCAGTCAATGCCGCTGAAACATCGAGCGTATAGGTCTGTTTTCCCGCCTGACCGGGGACTTTGTCCACCGTCGCACTATTTCCGGCGGTATACGTCGAACCATCGCTGTAGATCACGCCTTCAAGCTGGTTACTTACCTGCTTGATTAAAGATCCCGAATGCCCCTTTCCATCAGAATAGGTAACTTTCACACCATCCAGTGTGTTGAAGTTATTATTTCTATTATTCGTCGAGTTTTCAGCCTTATAGGTAAAACCCTCTTCTTTTTGGACAAAGATATAATCTTTACCTGGATTACTCGACTGTGACTGACTATTTCCGTGGACAGAATCAAGCTGGTTATACTGTTTCTGTGCTTCAGTCCAATCAGACTGACGGTAGAAATAACCGCTTTTGGAATGAACAACAAAAATGTCAGCATAGCTTGTCGATCCCCCAGGATTACCATTGCCGTTATCTTTGCCGTAATACTTAATCTGTTCCGAAGGGTTAGCAGCAGCAGGCGCAGTATCACCCTCTGTCAACCAAACGCGCACACCACTGCCGATCTTAACAATTTTCCCATCTTGCACATCAAACCCGCCAGACTGCCCACTTCCCCCATTCACCTTAATGACTTCCGCAGAGGCTGGCGTCGTGGTAACGCTGGAGGTGCTCAAGCTTACGACTGGCACATCGGCTACTGGCGTAATACCAATGTGCAGCGCGGCTTTATCGCCTGTGTTCCCTGCGCTATCGACAGGTCGGTAAGCAATGTCCCCCAGCGATGAACCAGAGACATTACTCGCTGGCGTAAAGCGTAGATCGGTGTTGCCAGCGGTAAAGGTTTGGCCAGCGGTGACCGCTTTCCAACTCCCGTTATCATTAAAATAGAGCGTGCCAGCGGCAGCAGGCGGCAGAGACGAAATCACGATGCTTGTGGTATCGCTCGATACACCCAGATCGCTCCAGCCAATGTGCAGCGGTGTATCTTCTGTACCCGACACCGTGTTGTTGTGTGCAGTTGGCGGCGTAATATCCATGATGGCCTGGCTGTTATCATGCGCCTGATTGCCTGCCGCATCGGTCGCCGTCGCCCCTGCGGTAATCTTGCCTTCCGCTAGCGTGCTCAGATCGACATTCGTCTGCCATTTTCCGTTCGTCACGGGCACGTCATGCAGCGTAACCGACTTACCATTCACATCGGTAAAGACCAGATCGACCTTCTTCTCATTGCTGGTGCCGCTGACTACGGTATTTTTCGACTCACTCTGGCTGACATACCCATCGTTATCCGCGAAATTCGTAATATCAATTTCTGGGGCAGTCGTATCCACACTGTAGGCATGATGAGTATTCGCCGTGGTGGCGTTCCCCGCGTTATCACGCGTGGTCACGCTGGCGCTAATGTCACTATTGGCCGCCAGCACCGATCCCGGAACATTGACGCTCCAGGTCTTGCCATCGGTATTCACCGTCGTCTGGTACGTTTCCGTACCGACTTTGACGGTAATCGCGTCGCCCGCTTTCACTTCATTCCCAACTTTACCGGTCACCGCAATCGTCTGGCCGGATTCGGCCGCGTTAATCACGTTATCGCTGGTGACATTGTCGATGGAGATAGACGCTGTCGGTGCAACCGTATCGACACTGTAAGCGTGACTGGTGTTCGCGGTGGTGACGTTACCTGCGGTATCGCGGGTGGTCACCGTCGCTGAGATATCGCTATTGCCCGCTAACACGGAGCCCGGAACATTCACGCTCCAGGTTTTGCCATCCGCATTGACCGTCGTTTGGTAGGTATCAGTACCGACTTTTACTGTAATCGCGTCGCCAGCTTTGACTTCATTACCGACCTGACCCGTGACCGCTATCGTCTGACCGGACTCGGTAGCGTTGATGACGTTATCCGACGTGACATTATCGATAGAAATTGAGGCAACAGGTGCAACGGTATCAACACTGTAAGCGTGACTGGTATTGGCCGTCGTGACATTGCCTGCGGTATCGCGGGTGGTCACCGTTGCCGAGATATCACCGTTGGCGGCAAGAACAGAACCTGGAACATTGACGCTCCAGGTCTTGCCATCCGCATTCACCGTCGTCTGGTACGTTTCCGTGCCGACTTTTACGGTGATCGCGTCACCGGCTTTGACTTCATTACCGACCTGACCCGTGACCGCTATCGTCTGACCGGACTCGGTAGCGTTGATGACGTTATCCGACGTGACATTATCGATAGAAATTGAGGCAACAGGTGCAACGGTATCAACACTGTAAGCGTGACTGGTATTGGCCGTCGTGACATTGCCTGCGGTATCGCGGGTGGTCACCGTTGCCGAGATATCACCGTTAGCCGCCAGCACCGATCCCGGAACATTCACGCTCCAGGTCTTGCCATCCGCATTGACCGTCGTCTGGTAGGTCTCGGTGCCGACTTTTACGGTGATCGCGTCACCGGCTTTCACGTCATTATCGACTTTACCCGTCACGGCAATCGTCTGGCCGGATTCACTGGCATTGATCACGTTGTCGCTGGTGACATTATCGATAGAGATCGAAGCTGTTGGCGCAACGGTATCCACGCCGTAAGTGTGGCTGGTGTTAGCTGTGGTAACGTTGCCCGCCGTATCACTGGTAGTCACTGTAGCGGAGATATCACCGTTAGCCGCCAGCACCGCCCCTGGAACGTTGACGCTCCAGGTTTTTCCGTCGGTATTCACCGTCGTCTGATAGGTTTCAGTACCGACTTTCACGGTAACCGCGTCACCGGCTTTAACCTCATTGCCGACTTTACCCGTCACGGCGATCGTCTGACCAGATTCGCTAGCATTAATCACGTTGTCCGACGTGACATTATCGATAGAGATAGACGCTGTCGGCGCAACCGTATCCACACCGTAAGCGTGGCTAGTGTTCGCGGTAGTGACATTGCCTGCGGTATCGCGGGTGGTCACCGTTGCCGAGATATCGCCGTTGGCGGCAAGAACAGAACCCGGAACATTGACGCTCCAGGTTTTGCCGTCGGTATTCACTGTCGTCTGATAGGTCTCGGTACCCACCTTAACGGTGATCGCGTCACCGGCTTTCACGTCATTATCGACTTTACCCGTCACCGCTATCGTCTGACCGGACTCGCTGGCGTTAATTACGTTATCGCTGGTGACATTGTCGATAGAGATCGACGCAACTGGCGCAACCGTATCGACACTGTAAGCGTGACTGGTGCTCGCGGTGGTGACGTTACCTGCGGTATCGCGCGTGGTCACCGTCGCTGAGATATCGCCATTGGCCGCTAACACGGAGCCCGGAACGTTGACGCTCCAGGTTTTGCCATCGGTATTCACCGTCGTCTGGTAGGTATCGGTACCGACTTTCACCGTAACCGCGTCACCGGCTTTGACTTCATTACCGACCTGACCCGTGACCGCTATCGTCTGGCCGGATTCACTGGCATTGATCACGTTGTCTGACGTGACATTGTCGATAGAGATAGACGCTGTCGGTGCAACCGTATCCACGACGTAAGCATGAGTCGTATTGGCGGAGGTGACGTTGCCTGCCGTATCGCGCGTGGTCACGGTAGCACTCACATCGCCATTCGCCGCTAATACCGATCCCGGAACGTTCACGCTCCAGGTTTTGCCATCGGTATTCACCGTCGTCTGGTACGTTTCGGTACCGACTTTAACGGTAATCGCGTCGCCGGCTTTCACGTCATTATCGACCTGACCCGTCACCGCTATCGTCTGGCCGGACTCGCTGGCATTGATCACGTTATCGGACGTGACATTATCGATAGAGATAGAAGCAATCGGTGCAATGGTGTCTACACCGTAAGCATGAGTCGTATTGGCGGTAGTGACGTTGCCTGCGGTATCGCGTGTGGTCACGGTCGCACTCACATCGCCGTTTGCAGCTAGCACCGATCCCGGCACATTGACGCTCCAGGTTTTGCCATCGGTATTCACCGTCGTCTGATAGGTCTCAGTACCGACTTTAACGGTAACCGCATCGCCCGCTTTAACCTCATTGCCGACCTGACCCGTCACGGCGATCGTCTGACCAGATTCGCTAGCATTAATCACGTTGTCCGACGTGACATTGTCGATAGAGATAGACGCTGTCGGTGCAACCGTATCGACACCATAAGTGTGCAAGGTATTGGCTGTCGTGACGTTACCTGCGGTATCGCGGGTGGTCACCGTTGCTGAGATATCGCCATTGGCCGCTAACACGGAGCCCGGAACGTTCACGCTCCAGGTTTTGCCATCGGTATTCACCGTCGTCTGATAGGTCTCGGTGCCGACTTTAACCGTAACCGCGTCACCGGCTTTCACGTCATTATCGACTTTACCCGTCACCGCAATCGTCTGGCCGGATTCGGCCGCATTAATCACGTTGTCGGACGTGACATTATCGATAGAGATAGACGCTGTCGGTGCAACCGTATCCACACCGTAAGTGTGGCTGGTGTTAGCTGTGGTAACGTTGCCCGCCGTATCACTGGTAGTCACTGTAGCGGAGATATCACCGTTAGCCGCCAGCACCGCCCCCGGAACGTTGACGCTCCAGGTTTTTCCGTCGGTATTCACCGTCGTCTGATAGGTTTCCGTGCCGACCTTAACAGTGATCGCGTCGCCCGCTTTCACATCATTATCGACTTTACCGGTGACCGCGATGGTTTGGCCGGACTCGGCCGCGTTAATCACGTTGTCTGACGTGACATTGTCGATAGCAATCGACGCTGTCGGTGCAACCGTATCGACACCATAAGTGTGCGAGGTATTGGCTGTCGTGACGTTACCTGCGATATCGCGCGTGGTCACGGTCGCCGAGATATCGCCGTTGGCGGCAAGAACAGAACCTGGAACATTCACGCTCCAGGTCTTGCCATCGATATTCACTGTCGTCTGGTACGTTTCCGTGCCGACTTTTACCGTAACCGCGTCACCCGCTTTCACTTCATTGCCCACCTGACCAGTGACTGCAATGGTTTGGCCGGATTCAGCGGCATTGATCACGTTATCGGACGTGACATTGTCGATAGAAATCGAAGCCGTTGGTGCAACGGTATCCACGCCGTAAGTGTGACTGGTGTTCGCTGTGGTGACGTTACCTGCGGTATCGCGGGTGGTCACCGTTGCCGAGATATCACCGTTAGCCGCCAGCACCGATCCCGGAACATTCACGCTCCAGGTTTTGCCATCGGTATTCACCGTCGTCTGGTACGTCTCGGTACCGACTTTTACGGTAACGCTATCGCCCGCTTTAACCTCGTTACCGACTTTACCCGTCACCGCAATCGTCTGGCCGGATTCACTGGCATTGATTACGTTGTCGCTGGTGACATTATCGATAGAGATAGACGCCGTTGGTGCAACGGTATCGACGCTATAAGCATGAGTCGTATTGGCGGTGGTGACGTTACCTGCGGTATCGCGCGTGGTCACCGTTGCCGAGATATCACCGTTAGCCGCCAGCACCGATCCCGGAACATTGACGCTCCAGGTCTTGCCATCGGTATTCACTGTCGTCTGGTACGTTTCTGTGCCGACTTTAACCGTAACCGCGTCGCCCGCTTTGACTTCATTACCGACCTGACCCGTCACCGCTATCGTCTGGCTGGATTCACTGGCATTAATCACGTTGTCTGACGTGACATTGTCGATAGCAATCGACGCTGTCGGCGCAACCGTATCCACGCCGTAAGCGTGGCTAGTATTTGCCGTGCTGACATTACCCGCCGTATCACGCGTCGTGACCGTCGCACTCACATCGCCATTAGCGGCCAGTACCGATCCCGGAACATTGACACTCCAGGTCTTGCCATCGGTATTCACCGTGGTCTGGTAGGTCTCGGTACCGACTTTAACGGTGATCGCGTCACCGGCTTTCACGTCATTATCGACTTTACCCGTCACCGCAATCGTCTGGCCGGATTCGCTGGCATTGATCACGTTGTCTGACGTGACATTGTCGATAGCAATCGACGCTGTCGGTGCAACCGTATCCACACTGTAAGCGTGACTGGTATTGGCCGTCGTGACATTGCCTGCGGTATCGCGGGTAGTGACGGTCGCACTCACATCGCCGTTCGCGGCCAGCACGGAACCCGGAACATTCACGCTCCAGGTTTTGCCATCGGTATTCACCGTCGTCTGATAGGTCTCAGTACCGACTTTCACGGTAACCGCGTCACCGGCTTTAACCTCATTGCCGACTTTACCCGTGACCGCTATCGTCTGGCCGGATTCACTGGCATTGATCACGTTGTCGCTGGTGACATTATCGATAGAGATCGAAGCTGTTGGCGCAACGGTATCCACGCCGTAAGTGTGGCTGGTGTTAGCTGTGGTAACGTTGCCCGCCGTATCACTGGTAGTCACTGTAGCGGAGATATCACCGTTAGCCGCCAGCACCGCTCCCGGAACATTCACGCTCCAGGTCTTGCCGTCGGTATTCACCGTCGTCTGATAGGTTTCGGTACCGACTTTTACGGTAATCGCGTCGCCGGCTTTCACTTCATTGCCCACCTGACCAGTGACTGCAATGGTTTGGCCGGATTCAGCGGCATTGATCACGTTATCGGACGTGACATTGTAGATAGAAATCGAAGCCGTTGGTGCAACGGTATCCACGCCGTAAGTGTGACTGGTGTTAGCTGTGGTAACGTTGCCCGCCGTATCGCGCGTGGTGACCGTCGCACTCACATCACTGTTCGCAACCAGCACAGAGCCGGGAACATTCACACTCCAGGTTTTGCCATCGGTATTCACCGTAGTCTGGTACGTCTCGGTACCGACTTTTACGGTAACGCTATCGCCCGCTTTAACCTCGTTACCGACTTTACCGGTCACCGCAATCGTCTGGCCGGACTCACTGGCATTGATCACGTTGTCGGACGTGACATCATCAATAGAAATTGAGGCAACAGGTGCAACGGTATCAACACTGTAAGCGTGACTGGTATTGGCCGTCGTGACATTGCCCGCCGTATCACTGGTAGTCACTGTAGCGGAGATATCACCGTTAGCCGCCAGCACCGCTCCCGGAACATTCACGCTCCAGGTCTTGCCGTCGGTATTCACCGTCGTCTGATAGGTTTCGGTACCGACTTTTACGGTAATCGCGTCGCCGGCTTTCACTTCATTACCGACCTGACCCGTGACCGCTATCGTCTGACCGGACTCGGTAGCGTTGATGACGTTATCCGACGTGACATTATCGATAGAAATTGAGGCAACAGGTGCAACGGTATCAACACTGTAAGCGTGACTGGTATTGGCCGTCGTGACATTGCCTGCGGTATCGCGGGTGGTCACCGTTGCTGAGATATCGTCATTGGCCGCTAACACGGAGCCCGGAACGTTCACGCTCCAGGTTTTGCCATCGGTATTCACCGTCGTCTGGTACGTTTCCGTGCCGACTTTTACGGTGATCGCATCACCGGCTTTGACTTCATTACCGACCTGACCCGTGACCGCAATCGTCTGGCCCGATTCGCTGGCATTGATGACGTTGTCGCTGGTGACATTGTCGATAGAGATCGACGCGACTGGTGCAACCGTATCGACACTGTAAGCGTGGCTAGTATTTGCCGTGGTGACATTACCTGCGGTATCACGCGTCGTGACCGTCGCACTCACATCGCTGTTTGCGGCCAGCACCGATCCCGGAACATTCACGCTCCAGGTCTTACCATCGGTATTCACCGTCGTCTGGTACGTCTCGGTACCGACTTTTACGGTAATCGCGTCGCCAGCCTGAACCTCATTGCCAACTTTACCGGTCACCGCAATCGTCTGGCCGGATTCGGCCGCATTAATCACGTTGTCTGACGTGACATTGTCGATAGAGATAGACGCTGTCGGTGCAACCGTATCCACACCGTAAGCATGAGAAGTATTGGCGGTGGTGACGTTACCTGCGGTATCACGCGTGGTCACCGTTGCCGAGATATCGCCGTTGGCGGCAAGAACAGAACCCGGAACATTGACGCTCCAGGTCTTGCCATCGGTATTCACCGTCGTCTGATAGGTTTCGGTACCCACCTTAACGGTGATCGCGTCACCGGCTTTGACTTCATTACCGACCTGACCCGTGACCGCTATCGTCTGGCCGGATTCGGTAGCGTTAATCACGTTATCGGACGTGACATTGTCGATAGAGATAGAAGCGACAGGCGCGACAGTATCGACGCTGTAAGCATGAGTCGTATTGGCGGTGGTGACATTACCTGCGGTATCGCGCGTGGTC
This sequence comes from Pectobacterium odoriferum, assembly GCF_009931295.1. Taxonomy (NCBI): domain Bacteria; kingdom Pseudomonadati; phylum Pseudomonadota; class Gammaproteobacteria; order Enterobacterales; family Pectobacteriaceae; genus Pectobacterium; species Pectobacterium odoriferum. The sequence continues at coordinate 3,583,823 of NZ_CP034938.1, forward strand.
ACGGTGGCGCTCACATCACCATTGGCGGCCAGCACCGATCCCAGAACGTTCACGCTCCAGGTCTTACCGTCGGTATTCACGGTGGTCTGGTACGTTTCGGTACCGACTTTCACCGTAACGGCGTCGCCCGCTTTAACGTCGTTATCGACTTTACCCGTCACGGCAATCGTCTGGCCGGATTCACTGGCATTAATCACGTTGTCTGAAGTGACGTTATCAATTGAAATTGAAGCCACAGGTGCGACCGTATCCACACCGTAGGCATGATTGGTATTCGCAGTCGTGACATTGCCTGCGGTATCGCGGGTGGTCACGGTGGCGCTCACATCGCTGTTTGCGGCCAGCACCGATCCCGGAACATTCACGCTCCAGGTTTTGCCATCGGTATTCACCGTCGTCTGGTACGTTTCGGTACCGACTTTAACGGTAATCGCGTCGCCGGCTTTCACGTCATTATCGACCTGACCCGTCACCGCTATCGTCTGGCCGGACTCGCTGGCATTGATCACGTTATCGGACGTGACATTATCGATAGAGATAGAAGCAATCGGTGCAATGGTGTCTACACCGTAAGCATGAGTCGTATTGGCGGTAGTGACGTTGCCTGCGGTATCGCGTGTGGTCACGGTCGCACTCACATCGCCGTTTGCAGCTAGCACCGATCCCGGCACATTGACGCTCCAGGTTTTGCCATCGGTATTCACCGTCGTCTGATAGGTCTCAGTACCGACTTTAACGGTAACCGCATCGCCCGCTTTAACCTCATTGCCGACCTGACCCGTCACGGCGATCGTCTGACCAGATTCGCTAGCATTAATCACGTTGTCCGACGTGACATTGTCGATAGAGATAGACGCTGTCGGTGCAACCGTATCGACACCATAAGTGTGCAAGGTATTGGCTGTCGTGACGTTACCTGCGGTATCGCGGGTGGTCACCGTTGCTGAGATATCGCCATTGGCCGCTAACACGGAGCCCGGAACGTTCACGCTCCAGGTTTTGCCATCGGTATTCACCGTCGTCTGATAGGTCTCGGTGCCGACTTTAACCGTAACCGCGTCACCCGCTTTCACGTCATTATCGACTTTACCCGTCACGGCAATCGTCTGGCCGGACTCACTGGCATTGATCACGTTGTCTGACGTGACACTGTCGATAGAGATTGAGGCTATTGGTGCAACCGTATCGACACCGTAAGCGTGGCTAGTGTTCGCGGTGGTGACATTGCCTGCGGTATCGCGGGTGGTCACCGTTGCCGAGATATCGCCGTTGGCGGCAAGAACAGAACCCGGAACATTCACGCTCCAGGTCTTACCGTCGGTATTCACGGTGGTCTGGTACGTTTCGGTACCGACTTTCACGGTAACGGCGTCGCCCGCTTTAACGTCGTTATCGACTTTACCCGTCACGGCAATCGTCTGGCCGGATTCACTGGCATTAATCACGTTATCTGAAGTGACGTTATCAATTGAAATTGAAGCCACAGGTGCGACCGTATCCACACCGTAGGCATGATTGGTATTCGCAGTCGTGACATTGCCTGCGGTATCGCGGGTGGTCACGGTGGCGCTCACATCGCTGTTTGCGGCCAGCACCGATCCCGGAACGTTCACGCTCCAGGTCTTGCCATCGGTATTCACCGTCGTCTGGTAGGTATCAGTACCGACTTTCACGGTAACCGCATCACCCGCTTTGACTTCATTATCGACTTTACCCGTCACCGCAATCGTCTGGCCGGATTCACTGGCATTGATTACGTTGTCGCTGGTGACATTATCGATAGCAATCGACGCCGTTGGTGCAACCGTATCGACGCTATAAGCATGAGTCGTATTGGCGGTGGTGACGTTACCTGCGGTATCGCGCGTGGTCACCGTGGCACTCACATCGCTGTTCGCAGCCAGCACGGAACCCGGAACGTTGACGCTCCAGGTCTTACCGTCGGTATTGACTGTCGTCTGATAGGTCTCAGTACCGACTTTTACGGTAACCGCATCGCCCGCTTTAACCTCATTGCCGACTTTACCCGTCACGGCGATCGTCTGACCAGATTCGCTAGCATTAATCACGTTGTCCGACGTGACATTATCGATAGAGATTGAGGCAACAGGGGGCAAGGTATCAACCGTTACCGTTTCACTTCCACCCGTACCAAGAATGCCCGCAGCATCGGTGTAGCTGCCGTCAGGAATGCTGACGCGGACTTCTCCCTCAAAATTGGCGGCTGGCGTCAATGTCGCCGTCCAGCGAGTAGGATCGTTAGGATCCTGCACTAGATTGGTTACAGAACCATTTGCTACGGTGATATCACTGAGATCAAAACCAACAGGCGGTTTTGTAAAAACGAAACTGATTGTGCCATCACGATTAATAACAATGGTGACAGAAGGCGGTGTGGTATCGGTGGTATCCGTTGCCGCAGCCAGCAACGTGGATGAATCTGCACCATCCAAAACCGATGAGGCTCTGTCAGTAAACGATATGCCGGCGGTCTCGTAACCAATCGGGGCAGTCACGACATCAGCCGTTAAATTCAGTACTACCGTTGGATTGAAATGCCCGCCGCCGCCGTCCCCTGCATCTCCGGTGTCATCATTACCCGCGGCAGTGGCCTCTAACACTTGGGTTGGGTCGGCACCTTGAGCGATAGCATCCTGTATAGCAGCGACATCACTGGCGACATCCGTATTTTGCAGGGAAGACGCGCTGCTTACATCACTCCAGCGGCTATCACGCCCCAGATCAAGCGTCTTACCATCAGGTAATGTGATTGAAACCGCACCGTTGGCACCCGTCACCACTTCTTCACCACGGTAAACCCGATCGCCAGCAATCAGCAGCCTCTGACTCCCATCAAGCGCAACGATAAAAACCTGTCCAATAACGAATTTAATAACGCCAATTACACTATTCAAAATACTGTCTCCTTGATATCTATAATTATTTTTATGATATTGCGATATTGCGGCTATAGATCTTGGCTATCATCCTGATAAGGTTGACTTGCTGTGTCGTCCTGACTTTTTTTTAAAAAAAAGCGTTACGATAGTGCTGTTGTTGAGTGCAAACGCTTGACTCAATGAACGATATAATAAAAAATTCAGAATATTCTTTCCAGAACTTTACTTACTTTGAGTCACTCTTATTTTTCTTGCATTAGTTTTTTCAGAAAAATAAATTAAAGTATTGATATAAAAGGAATAAAATAAAACAAATTCGTTAGGCATTTATATAACACCCCAACACTTTAATAGGAATAATCACAAATAAAGTTCTTTGTGAAGGAAAACTGCTGATGATGATGTGTAAATACCGTTTTACTTTATTATCTTTTATTACCGTTTTTTCCACCGCGACGTATGCCGACACGATCCAAGAAGCAGTAAAAAGCACGCTCTATACACACCCCGAAGTGAGTGCATCCATTAATAGTCGTTTTTCTGCCGAACACGATTTACAAGCGGCAAAAGGGGGATATCTTCCTTCCATCACACTGAGTGCAGGTGTTGGCCGCGAAGAAACAGATAGCCCCTCGACACGCGCTAGCATCAATAAACGCGTTGAACTCAGCCGCCAAGAGTCGAGCATCAATCTGAGCCAAACGGTATTTGATGGTTTTGCCACCTCCAGCGAAGTGGGCAGACAGCGTGCCACCGTCAATTCACGTGCCTATAAGGTATTAAATACCAGTGAAGCAACGGCGTTAGATGCTATTCAGGTATATCTGAATGTGTTGCAACGCCAGGAATTCGTTCGTCTGGCAGAAGCCAACCTTGCAAGCCATGAACGTATTTACGATCAAATCAGGCTACGCAGCGAACAAGGCGTTGGGCGATTGGCCGATTTGGATCAAGCTGAAGCACGTCTTGCACAGGCCCGTAACAACGTGCTGACGGAAAAAACCAATCTGGACGATGCCAAAATCAACTACATGAGCGTTGTGGGCAAGGTGCCGGAGAATTTGGTGATGCCCGATGCTTCTGCGATAAAGCTTCCTTCCTCATTGGATGAAGCTCAGCGCATCATGCTAGCTAACAGCCCGGCACTGAAGTCTGCAGAATCAGATATTGAAGCCACTCAGCAGCAATACGAGACTTCAAAATCAACGTTTTACCCGCGCCTCAACGTTGAACTCTCTCGCACGATGGATAACAATGTTGACGGGACGCGCGGTCAAAATAATGAGTGGCAGGCGATGCTGCGGATGCGCTACAACCTGTATGAAGGCGGTAGCAGCAAAGCCAACATGGAATCAAAAGCCTATCAGGTAAAAGAAGCGCAGGATGTGCGAAATAATGCCCTGCGCCTGCTGAGCGAAGAGCTAAAACTAGCCTGGTCAGCGTTAAATAACTCGCGTCAGCAGCTGCCGATTGCCGCCGAATATGCCGACCGCAGTATGAAAGTGCGTACCGCCTATCAGAAGCAATTTGGCCTAGGAGAAAGGACGCTGCTGGACCTGCTGGACAGTGAAAACGAGCTGTTCACCGCACAGCGCCGTCTGGTTGAGGTTCGCTTCACCTCCCTCTACACCGAATACCGGATCGCATCCCGTATGGGAGAGCTATTAAACCGTTTGGCGATCCCGGCGCCTGATGCGGGTACCAGCTTGACAAACGTAACCCCCCACGCAGAGTTGCCGAGCCTTAATTAATATATTTCATTGGTCAGAGGGCGATCAATTATGGTTTATATGCGAGGGAATTACGTTGCGTAAGGGAACGTTTAGTTAAATGAAGTTGCATTCAGTACAAGAGACAAATGGTTCTGATAAATCAGTTGCCCAAGAGCCTATTGTTCATGAACCACAGAGCGTTCATGAATCGCAGATCGCCCATGAGCCCATCGTTCATGAAAATAGTGACCCTCGCAGCCGTCATGACGACCCGTTATTGGATTGCTTGCTGATCCTCTGCACTTTGCAGGGGAAATCCGTCAGCCGTACCACCCTCACCGCCGGGCTCCCCTTAGCCAATCAGCGGTTATCGGTAAAATTGCTCCCAAGAGCTGCCGCACGCGCGGGGTTGCAAGGGCGCGTACTCAAACGTTCTCTGAATAAAATTTCCGAGATGTCGCTCCCCGCGATGTTGCTGTTACGGGAAGGACGCGCGGCGATTCTGTTAGGCTGGAACGCTGACGGCAGCGCACGTCTGATGCCCAGTGAAACAGAAGGCGGTGAAATTTCCGTTGAGCACAATACGCTGCAACAGAATTACCTCGGTCTGGTGATGTTCGCCCAGCCTCGCCATCAGTTCGATCTGCAAAACCCGTCGCTGATCCCCCGAACCAAATCCTGGTTCAAAGATACGCTTAAGCTTTCGCGTTCGCTCTATCTCGATGCCGTCCTTGCCAGTTTGCTGGTGAACATTATCGCACTTGCCACACCGCTGTTCGTGATGAATGTCTATGACCGTGTTGTGCCCAATCAGGCAACGGCAACACTATGGGTGCTGGCTATCGGCGTTACTGGCGCTTTTGTTTTCGATTTGATTCTCAAAACGCTGCGCGGCATTTGCCTCGATATGGCAGGCAAAAAAACCGACCTGATTATTTCCGCCACGTTATTTGAGCGCATTACCGGTATGTCGATGAAAGCCCGACCGCCACGGGTCGGGAGCTTTGCGCAGAATATTCATGAATTTCAATCGCTCAGAGATTTTCTTTCTTCACTGACGCTGACGACGCTGATCGATTTTCCTTTTACGCTGCTTCTGCTGCTGGTTATCGGCATCATCGGCGGCCCGCTGGTCTGGGTTTCCATACTGGCCTACCCTATCGCCCTGCTGGCGAGCTGGGCGATGCAAAAGCCGCTGTCCGCTACCATTGAAAAAACGATGCACCTTGCCAGCGAACGGCAGGCTACGCTAATCGAAACCTTAAGCTGTCTGGACGCGATCAAAGTCAATAATGCGGAAAGTGAACGGCAGCACCTGTGGGAACAGACCATTGGCAGCCTGAGCAAGCTGGAAATGCGGGCCAAGGCGCTGTCTTCACTGGCGGTAAACCTAACACAGTGGTTCCAGCAATTTGCTGGCGTTGCCATGATTGTCGTCGGCGTCTATATGCTGATTAACGGAAAACTCAGTATGGGTGGGCTGATTGCCTGTTACATGCTGAACGGCAGAGCGCTCATGCCGTTGGGCCAACTGTCTGGTCTGGTCAGCCGTTACCAGCAGGCACGTTTAACGATGCAAACCACTGAACAAATGATGCAACTACCGCAAGAGCGTAGCGATAACGAACGCCCGCTGAAGCGCGAGAGCATCCGGGGTGGTATCGAGTTTCGCGATGTGACGTTTAATTACCCGGAACAAAAAACCAGTTCGCTGCAAGGCATCAGCCTGACCATCGCGCCCGGTGAAAAGGTGGGCGTCATTGGCCGTAGCGGTTCGGGAAAAAGTTCACTGCAAAAACTGATCGTAAACCTCTATCAACCTAATACGGGCAATATTCTGATCGACGGCGTCGATGCTCGTCAGTTGGATGTCAGCGATTTACGCCACAATATAGGTTATGTTCCTCAGGATATTCAGCTATTTAGTGGTTCACTGCGCAATAACCTGATTAGTGGCGCACGCTATGTCGAAGACGAAGCCATGCTGCGAGCCGCAGAAATTTCAGGGGTGAATGAGTTTGCTCGCCTGCACCCCGATGGCTATAACCTCCAGGTTGGTGAGCGCGGCCAACAACTCTCCGGCGGGCAGCGTCAAGCTGTCGCGATAGCCAGAGCGCTGCTGCTCGATCCACCGATTCTGGTGCTAGATGAACCCACCAGTTCGATGGATAACACTAGCGAAGACCGGCTAAAGCAAGCTCTGGCCCCCGTGATTGCAGAGAAAACGCTCTTGCTCGTTACCCATCGGGTTTCCATGCTGGCGCTGGTCGATCGTTTAGTGATTGTCGACAGAGGTAAAATTATTGCTGATGGGCCGAAAGCAATCGTGATGGATGCGTTGAAGAAGGGGCAGATCAATGCGTCTCGGTAAATATATCAAACGAATCAAACGGTATTTTGTCGGCGGAGATGAAGAAAGCCTACAAACCATGCCAGAAGTGAGTCGGGCAATGGCTGAAGATTCCCCACGTTCTATGCGCTTTACGCTGTGGGCTATCGGTGCTTTTTTTCTGTTTTTCATCCTGTGGGCCGGACTCGCGAATATCGATGAAGTTACTCGCGGCGATGGTAAAGCGATCCCGTCTTCACGGCTGCAAAAAATCCAAAACCTGGAAGGCGGCATTATCACGGAAGTGTTCATTCGTGAGGGACAAGTCGTCAATGCAGGCGATCCTTTGCTGCGCCTTGATGATACCCGCTTTGCCTCCAACGTCGGTGAAACCGAAGCCGATCGGCTTGCGCTGCTGTCGCGAATTGAGCGCCTGAGCGCCGAAGTCAACGGTCAAGAGCTCGTGCTTTCCGAAGAAATCACGACGCAAGCACCTAAAATCGCGGCAGGAGAAAAAGAGCTTTATAACAGCCGCCGCCAGCAACTGCATAATGAGATATCTGGTCTGGAAGAGCAGTTGATCCAGCGCCAGCAGGAATTGCGGGATTTCTCAGCCAAGGAGATTCAGTTCCGCAACAGTCTTGGCCTGCTCCAGCAAGAAATTAAAATGTCAGAACCGCTGATCGCGGAAGGCGCAATTTCTAAAGTGGAAGTTTTACGCTTACGCCGTGCTGAAGTCGAAACTCGTGGTCAGCTTGATTCCATCAAACTTTCCATTCCGCGGGCGGAGTCTGCGATTAAAGAGGGCGAAAATAAAATAGAGGAAACGCGCAGCCGCTACAAAAGCGAGGCGTTATCTCAACTTAGTGAAGCACAAACCAGCCTGAACAAAATTGCAGCCACGGGTAAAGCGCTCGAAGATCGGGTAAACCGAACGCTAGTCGTCTCCCCTGTTCGCGGTATCGTGCAGCAGGTTCTGGTAAATACCATCGGAGGAGTGATTCAACCGGGTAGCGATCTGGTAGAAATTGTTCCGCTGGATGACAAGCTGTTGGTCGAAGCTAAAATTCGCCCTCAGGATATTGCGTTTTTACACCCAGGTCAGGATGCCATAATAAAATTGACGGCCTACGACTATACTATCTATGGCGGCCTAAAAGGTCAGTTGGAACAAATCAGCCCAGACACTGTTACTGATAAAGAAGGGAACAGCTTTTATATTATTCGCTTACGGACTGATAAAAATTATTTAGGCTCAGCCGATAAACCGCTTCTTATCATTCCAGGCATGGTGGCTTCTGTTGATATAATCACGGGTAAGAAAACTATCCTCAGCTATTTGTTAAAGCCGATTATTCGGGCGAAAGCAGAAGCACTACGAGAAAGATAATAAAAAAGGCGCCCAATAGAGCGCCTTTTTTATTTCATTTATCAATGATCGTTCATGTTGTGATAAATCTGAGTTTGACTGCGCCCCATGGCTTTAGCTTGGTACATGGCAGAATCGGCATTAATTGCCAACGTCAGAGAATCGGAGCCGTGTTCTGGATACAGTGCAATACCGATACTGCACGATATATCCAGCTTTTTCCCATTGATTTCAAAAGGTTTATTCAATGCGTTATGGATTTTATCTGCAACATAGAGTGTATTATCAATTTCCTTAATACCCTGAAGCAGAATAATGAATTCATCACCACTACGACGATATACCGTATCCGAATCCCGAACCGCACCACGCATACGTGCAGCCGCTTCTTTTAATAGCAAATCGCCAACAGCATGCCCAAACGAGTCGTTTATCTGTTTAAATTTATCGAGATCCAGGAACATCAGCGCGATTTTTCTACCCGTTTGTTTGGATAACAGAATCGCCTGTTCCATTTGCTCAGCAAACGTCAGACCGTTAGCCAGTGACGTTAATGAGTCATAGTGCGCCAGTTGCCGATAGTGTTCCTCGCTCCGCCGCAGCATATCAATAGCATGATATCGCTCTATGGCGATCGCAATCAGCTGTGCCGACTTCTCGATAGAGAAAATTTCTTCTTCGGTCGGCACATACACTTTACGATGATAAACACTTAAAACACCTAGTATTTCTTTGTTCTGACCAATGATAGGTTCAGACCAGCAGGAACGCAACCCGGCATATAATGCGAGTCCTTTATATAAAGACCAATGCGGATGCACGGAAATATCGTCAGCAATCACGCGTTTTCCGGTATAGGCCGCAGTACCAAAAGAAGCCACACCATCGGCAATTTTCACGTTGTGAATGGCATTTTTATAAAAACCTGGCAGGCTCGGTGCCGATCCAAGCGTCAAACATTTCTTTTCTTTATCAACGAGCAGTACAGAACAAACGATACGACCAGGATTTTTTTCCTCAACGCTGAAAATGATCGCATCCAGGATATCCTTCAGCGGCGCACCGCTTGATAACAGCTCCAGCGCACGATTGTATGAATTATCATGATGTTCCTGCGATTTCCGCTCTGTAATATCTAGTTTAATGCCGACATACTGGGTCGTGTTACTCGCCTTATTATATATTTTAACGATATTGGCCTTTTCCCAATACAGCTGCCCATCTTTACGCCGGTTAACGAACTCACCGCTCCAAACATTACCTTTATTTATGGTAGCCCACAGATCTTCATAGACGCTGGCGTTGGTCATGCCAGAGTTTAATATATTCGTTTTTTTCCCAATAACTTCATCCGGCATATAGCCAGACATGGTAATAAACTGGCGATTGACGTAAATAATTTCACAATTTTCATCTGCGATCATAATTGAGGCAGGACTATATTCCATCGCAAAGAAAGTCATGTTGAGGAAGTCTTGTTTTTTCTGCTCAATTTTAAACTTTTGTTTAATTTTTCTATTTTTTACAGAAGAAAATAATAACAATAACAACAGTAGGGTTATTATAATTTCATACACAATAACACTCTCCTCAGGCCCGAGTGGTCCTGATCGTACAAATCACAACGCTGATGACGAAAAATCCCGGTAACAAGCCCCTCCCCCGTAGATTTTCAGGATGGGTGCATTTCCAGAGAGCAGAAAGGATGAAAGAAAAAACGCTCCGTGAAGCAGGAGTGTTTAGAAACATAGCAACGTAAGCATAAAGCCCTCGCATATGACTGTGCGCAGATAAAAACAACAAATTCAAAGGGGTATCTTAATTTAATAGTAGTAATTGTTCGGGTTATAAGCTTCTCTAATGGAATAAAAGAATATTCCTAAGGGTACATGGCGATATATTCTGAACATCAAATTTTTGTAAGCAAATCAATTATACCAATAAGTATCATTGTTTTAATCAACAAAATCTATCACAAAGTGATTTTTGATCGTTAACAGTAAACATTATATTTTTTTACCATTAAAAATCAAATAATTAAAAGAAAAAAAATAAAATCATTAACGTAAGCGTCTGATTATATATGTCATAATTTGATGCAAAATCTGAAGTCCTACTCCCCATTGTTTCATTGAAATTAAACACCACCATAACAAATAAAATAAGAATTAAATAACAAAAATAAAACAAAATACAGCATTATACATTAAAAATTAGAAAAAAAAGACAGACAGCCAGAGAGGCGATATTTTGTACAGAAATGAAATATTAGGAAATATAATGAATTACTATGAAGAAGAAAACATGGATGGGTATACAGCAATACTCTACTGTGCAAAGTGATAGCCTAAACAACAGATTATCACCTAGAGTTCGAGCTTCAACGTCTCAAAATTCTCAAACGGCTGAGGGCGCGAGAGGTAGTATCCTTGGGCTGCATAAGCATGCGATGCCTGAACAATTGCCCACTCTTCCTGTGTTTCTATTCCCTCAATGACCACATAATTGCAAAAACGCGATAGCAAAGCGATCAGTGCAGGGAAAACGGTTTTCCCTTCACCACTTTGTTGCAGGAGAATGAAGAGCTCACGTGCCACTTTGATGCAGTCATACTGTGCCAGCATCAGTGATGAAAAATTCGCCATACCGCAACCGAAATCATCCAGCCACAGTGTTTGCGCTTCTGGGAGCTTGGTTAAAATTTCTTTTGGCAGCCCTCCCTGATTTTCGACCATTTCAAAACGAATCCAAGGCATTGCTGCGATCAGGCGTTTGGCTTCCAGATTATTTTGCAACGCCAGTAGCGTCATACCATCAATGTTGACGGAGGCAAAAAGATCGTCGCGAGTAAATCGAAAATTCCACTGAGATAAAAGTTGCAGTTGTTCTACAATAATTAACAGGCGGGTTTCAACGTCGATATTCGCGAAGTATTTTTCAGGAGAGATGAATTTTTGTGGCAGGGTAGGAGAAAAAACGGAAGTCAGTAATTCAATAGCCATTAATTTACCTGATGTTCGGTAAATGGGCTGAAAAGTATACCGCCGTTGGCATTGAAGCCAGTAATCAGCGCCTAATGGCTCCGAGTCTCCCTGTTGGAAAAATCCTGCCCCAACCTGATTAAGATGACCTTCCTGCTGCACTATGAGTTCCGCCATTAAACTGACACTATTAGTTATAAAATTATATCATACGGACATGCACCGTCATCGACTCTCCAGATGCAAACGTCATCGGCAATACCGATTAAATCAATGTCCATGATATTACAAAAATAAGTGGTTCAATATCACAACTAAATTTATTTAAATTGTAAATCAATAAATTAAAACCCAAGAAACACAGTCGCACTGGCTGATTCATACAGTTTAAAGGATAGGTATAAAACCAATTTAACGAACAGATGGTAATTTTACCCTGTAACCTCACTATTTATGCTGCCAATAGGTTGCATGCTGAGGGCCTCCGAAAACACGCGAAACCCGCAGCAAACGGCCTAGGAAGAAAGGCACAGTGAAGGCAGGGGAGCCGATTTGCCAGTATATTTTCCATCAATGACAGTTACGCGTGTTTAAACGAGCATCAACGGGTATAATCTGCGCCCTGTTTGTAAGGTAGAAGAACATCATGGCGTTACTCATCACCCATAAATGCATCAACTGTGACATGTGTGAGCCCGAATGTCCTAATCAGGCTATTTCCATGGGTATGGACATTTATGAAATTAACTCCACCCTCTGTACTGAGTGCGTTGGCCACTACGACACACCTACGTGTCAGAAAGTCTGTCCGATCGACAATACGATCGTCAAAGATCCAAACCATATTGAAGGCAATGAGCAGTTGTGGGAAAAATACGTGCTCATGCACCATGCCGACAGGATTTAAGCATCAGTTTACGAACGTTCAGCTTTCGATAATTACCGTCGCACAGGCATAGCGTCTTTCGTCAGCCAGCGTCACATGGACGTGTCTGACGCCCATCTGTTCAGCCAGTTCTGCCGCTTTAGCAAAAAACCGCAGGCAAGGTTTACCCAGCTCGTCATTAAAAACGTCAAACTGGTTGAACGCGAGCCCGTTACGGATTCCAGTACCGAAGGCTTTTGCAGCCGCCTCTTTCACGGCAAAGCGCTTGGCGAGGAAACGGACAGGCTGCTGATGCTGCTGATAGTGCACCCATTCAGCATCCGTCAGAATGCGGCGAGCCAATCGCTCGCCTGAACGTTCAATCACCGCGTCAATACGGGCGATTTCGACAATATCGGTTCCGAGCCCAAGAATCGCCATCAGCGGCGTGCTTCTCGCATCAGGTTCTTCATTTCGGCAACGGCATCCTTCAGACCGCTCATTACCGCACGCCCGATAATCGCATGCCCAATATTCAATTCGTGCATTGCTGGCAAGGCGGCAATCGGCTGAACATTGTGGTACGTCAGACCGTGGCCAGCATTGACCTTGAGCCCCTTCGCTGCAGCGTAAGTCGCCGCATCACGAATACGCTCGAACTCATGCTGGCGCGCTTCATCATCTGGCGCATCGGCATACGCTCCGGTATGGATTTCGATATAGGGTGCACCGCTGGCCACGGCGGCATCGATTTGCCGCTTATCCGCATCAATGAAGAGTGAAACCAAGATGTTAGCCTGGCTAAGTCTGGCTACCGCGCTATCGATTTTTTCCTGTTGTCCCGCGACATCCAGCCCGCCTTCGGTCGTGACTTCCTGACGTTTTTCCGGTACCAGACAGCAGAAATGCGGCTTCACCTCACAGGCGATGTTCAGCATTTCTTCCGTGACAGCCATTTCCAGATTCATGCGGGTTTGGAGCGTTTCTCTCAGAATCCGCACATCACGATCCGTGATATGGCGACGATCTTCACGCAAATGCACGGTGATGCCATCCGCCCCCGCCTGCTCAGCGATAAAAGCAGCCTGAACGGGATCGGGATACGCTGTTCCACGCGCATTACGCAGCGTTGCAATGTGATCGATGTTAACGCCAAGCAGCAGTTCAGCCATGATAAATCCTCGGTAAAGTCATGCACGATACGTGGCAGTTTACACTGATGTCACGGCGTCAGGGTACTGAGGAGGTGGGATTATTTATCAGAAGATGCGGGTTTGGACAAATTAGCAGCAGGAACAAACTGGCGGAACAGTTCACGACTTTTCAGCGGTTTTCCCCCCAGATACGGCTTTAACGCGATACGAGTGAAACGCTTTGCTGCCTTCAATGTGCCAACATCAGGAAATTCACGCGACGCCAGAGAACGTAACTCATGCCCGGTAAAACTTTTATTATCGACAACCAGGCTGGCAATAAATCCCCTTTCCTCTCGATACTGATAAGTCATGGTATCTGCCACCGGTTCGCCGCTACCAGCACAATGCAGGAAATCAACGCCGTATCCCAGATAGCCCAGTAACGCTAATTCAAAGCGTCTTAATGCGGGTTCGGGAGAGGCATCCTGTGCAGCAAGATGTTGTAAACAGTGGAGATAATCGAAGAAAAGAGCGGAGTAATTGGTTTCATGTTCCAGCACGCGAGACAGCAGTTCGTTAACGTATAAACCGCTATAAAGCATCGAGCCAGTGAGTGGTAGCGCGAGCGAGACAGGCTCGGCACTGCGTAATGTTTTTACTTCTCCCCGACCACTCCAGCGCACCAGCAGCGGAGTGAAAGGCTGTAAACAGCCTTTCAGACTAGAGCGTCGGGCTCGCGCGCCTTTGGCAAGCACACGAACTCGACCATCGCTTTCACTAAACAGATCCAGCAATAAGCTGGTTTCGCTATAAGGTCGCCCATGCAAGACAAATGCGCGCTGCCAGCCTTCCATCGGCGTGAACCTTACCGGTCTTCGCTATAACCCAGGCTGCGCAGGGCACGTTCGTCATCTGCCCAACCGGATTTCACTTTAACCCACAGCTCAAGGTGCACTTTGGCCTCGAACATCTCTTCCATATCCTGACGAGACTCGATACCAATGGTTTTAATTTTGGCACCTTTGTTGCCAATAACCATTTTTTTCTGACCTTCACGCTCAACCAGAATCAGGCCGTTGATGTCATAACCGCCACGCTCGTTCGTCACGAAACGCTCAATTTCAACCGTTACAGAATACGGCAGCTCTTCACCCAAGAAGCGCATCAGTTTTTCACGGATAATTTCCGATGCCATAAAACGCTGTGAGCGATCGGTGATGTAATCTTCCGGGAAGTGGTGCGTTGCCTGCGGTAAGTGTTTACGCACAATGCTGGCAATCGTATCGACATTCGTGCCCTTCTCAGCCGAGATCGGAACGACGTCAAGGAAGTCCATCTGTTGGCTGAGGAACTGGATATGCGGCAGCAGCTTAGTTTTATCCGTGACGTTATCAACTTTATTGATCGCCAACAGCACAGGAAGCTTCTGATCGCGCAGCTTATTCAATACCATGTCGTCGTCGTCGTTCCAGTGTGTCCCTTCAACAACGAAAATGATCAGCTCAACGTCACCAATCGAACTGCTGGCGGCACGGTTCATCAGGCGGTTAATCGCCCGTTTTTCTTCAATGTGCAATCCCGGTGTATCCACATAAATAGCCTGATAAGGCCCTTCAGTATGAATACCCATGATGCGATGCCGCGTCGTCTGGGGCTTACGTGACGTAATAGAAATCTTCTGCCCCAGTAATTGATTCAGTAACGTCGATTTACCGACGTTTGGTCGACCAACAATCGCGACAAAACCGCAGTGTGTCTGTACTTCGCTCATTCAAGCTCCAGTTTTTTCAACGCTTGTTCAGCCGCAGCCTGTTCGGCTTTACGACGGCTCGATCCTGTACCAATGACCGACTCACTAAAGCCGCTCACCTGACAGTGAATAGTAAATTCCTGATCGTGTGCTTCCCCACGAACCTGCACCACCAGATAGGTCGGCAGAGGTAAGTGACGCCCTTGCAGAAATTCCTGCAATCGCGTTTTCGGATCTTTTTGCTTATCGCCGGGACTGATTTCATCCAGACGCGTCTGATACCAGTTCAGGATCAAACGTTCGATGGTCTGAATGTCGCTGTCGAGGAAAATACCGCCAATCAGCGCTTCGACCGTATCAGCCAGGATCGATTCACGACGGAAACCACCGCTCTTTAATTCACCGGGACCGAGGCGTAAGCACTCTCCCAGTTCGAATTCACGTGCGATTTCCGCCAGCGTATTTCCGCGCACCAGTGTCGCTCGCATCCGACTCATGTCCCCTTCATCAACTTTGGGGAAACGGTGATACAGCGCATTGGCGATCACAAAACTCAGGATGGAGTCACCCAGGAACTCGAGTCTTTCATTATGTTTGCTGCTAGCGCTACGGTGCGTCAACGCCTGTAACAAAAGATCGTACTGCTGAAAAGTATAGCCCAGCTTTCTTTGTAAACGATTTATCAGGATGGGATTCATGTGTTACCAATAGATCAACGATGCGTCAAAAACAGCAGCATACGGAACAGCCCTGCTTACCAATTCGGTCAAAACTGTTTCGTTTGCATTGGCTCCCATAGGGAGCCTGCCTTTTTGCCCGTCATACTTCGCGTTGCCTGTACGTTAGCGTGGTTAAAACGCTAACGTGTTGTCCTGCAACTCGTACTATTTAGGGCATGTTCTTTCAAAAAGAGCGTTACAGAAAATATTCTACATCGGACAGCATCAGAATGCTGCCTGTATCTTATTTCGGTTAATGCTTACTTTAGTTAATGGATACCACCAATGCGACTCAAACGTACGCCGGTAGGCCATTCACCTTCCTGTTTCTCAAAACTCATCCAGATAGCGGTAGCTTTACCGACCAGATTTCTCTCTGGTACAAAGCCCCAATAGCGACTATCCAGACTGTTGTCGCGGTTATCACCCATCATGAAGTAGTGCCCAGATGGGACAACCCATGTCGCAAGCTGCTGCTGCGATTGCTGGTAATAACCACCGAGCTGATCCTGCTGACCTGGCACCAACAGAATATTATGCGTTACATTACCTAATGACTCTTTGCGTGCGCCCATGCGGGTCCCTTCCACGCTGTTGTCATTAGCAGGCACCTCATAAAATCCGCTGCGCGATTCCAGTCCTGGCTGGTTGAAGGTCTGAACAAAATCGCTAGGCTGTACGTTACTGTATGTGACGGCCAGTGCCGTATCGCACGCTTGCTGCCCCTGACAGGATGGACGAATCGTCACCTGCTTGGTTATCGGGTTATAGCTGACGCGATCGCCCGGTACACCAACCACGCGCTTGATGAAGTCCACTTTAGGATCGGACGGGTATTTAAACACCACCACGTCGCCACGCTTAGGGTGACCGGTTTCGATCAGCGTTTTTTGCGTGAAGGGTTCTTTAATGCCGTAGGCAAATTTCTCCACCAGAATAAAATCACCGATCAACAGCGTCGGCATCATCGAACCGGATGGAATTTGAAACGGCTCATAAATGAAGGAGCGCACAACCAATACCAAAGCGACTACCGGGAATACGGATGCTATCGTCTCAATCCAGCCTGGTTGCTCAATGGCTTTCGATGAAACCGCGCCATCAGCCAGATCGGCGCCGCTCATGGCGGCAAATTTCTTCCGGCGAGCAGGTGCCCAAACGAAACGCTCTAAACACCAGACAATCCCTGTGACTAGCGTCACCAATGCCAGAATTACGGCAAACATATTGGCCATGCCAACTCCTCAGAATTTATTTACTGTCTTTGCCGACGTGCAGGATTGCCAGAAACGCCTCTTGCGGCAGTTCGACGTTACCGACCTGCTTCATACGCTTCTTACCGTCTTTCTGTTTCTGCAACAGTTTCTTCTTACGGCTGACGTCGCCACCATAACACTTGGCCAGTACGTTTTTACGCAATTGCTTAACCGTAGAACGCGCAATAATGTGGTTACCAATAGCGGCTTGAATCGCGATATCAAACTGCTGACGCGGAATCAGTTCTTTCATCTTTTCGACAAATTCACGGCCACGATATTGTGAATTATCACGGTGAGTAATCAGGGCCAATGCATCGACACGCTCGTTGTTGATTAATACATCAACGCGCACCATGTCTGATGTCTGGAAACGTTTGAAGCCATAATCCAGCGATGCATAACCACGAGAAGTTGATTTCAGGCGATCAAAGAAATCGAGTACCACTTCAGCCATCGGGATTTCATACGTCAACGCAACCTGATTACCGTGGTACACCATGTTCGTTTGCACACCGCGCTTCTCAATACAAAGCGTAATCACGTTGCCCAAATATTCCTGAGGCATCAACATGTGACATTCGGCAATTGGCTCACGCAGTTCCTGAATATTATTCAGCGGCGGCAGTTTAGACGGGCTATCCACATAAATGGTTTCTTTCGCCGTCGTTTCTACTTCATACACTACCGTCGGTGCCGTAGTGATCAGTTCCAGATCGTACTCACGCTCCAAACGTTCCTGAATAATCTCCATGTGTAGCAGACCCAGGAAACCACAGCGGAAACCAAAGCCCAGCGCGGTAGAGCTTTCTGGCTCATAGAACAAAGAGGCATCATTGAGGCTCAGCTTGCCTAACGCATCACGGAATGCTTCGTAGTCGTCGGAACTGATCGGGAACAGACCGGCATAGACCTGAGGTTTGACTTTCTTAAAGCCCGGCAACGCTTTTTCAGCTGGCTGACGCGCCAGCGTCAGGGTATCCCCGACTGGCGCCCCCAAAATATCTTTGATGGCGCACACTAACCAGCCTACCTCGCCGCAGTTCAATACATCGCGGTCGATCTGCTTCGGTGTAAAAATACCGAGACGGTCGGCGTTATAAACCTGACCCGTACTCATCACCTTAATTTTGTCGCCTTTGCGCATCGTGCCGTTTTTGATACGCACCAGCGACACAACGCCAAGGTAGTTATCAAACCAAGAGTCGATAATGAGCGCCTGCAACGGTGCATCTGGGCTGCCTTCCGGCGGCGGGATATCACGCACTAAACGCTCCAGAACATCCGGCACACCAATACCCGTTTTCGCAGAGCAGCGCACCGCATCAGTAGCATCAATGCCGACAATATCTTCAATTTCCTGAGAAACACGATCCGGATCGGCAGCAGGCAGGTCGATCTTATTCAGAACCGGCACCACTTCCAGATTCATATCCAGCGCGGTATAGCAGTTAGCCAGCGTTTGAGCTTCGACACCCTGCCCAGCGTCAACGACAAGCAGCGCGCCTTCACAGGCGGCGAGCGAACGGGAAACTTCATAAGAGAAGTCAACGTGCCCAGGCGTATCGATGAAGTTTAACTGGTAGGTTTGGCCGTCCTGCGCTTTATAATCCAGCGTTACGCTTTGCGCTTTAATTGTGATTCCGCGTTCACGTTCCAGATCCATGGAATCCAGAACCTGCGCAGCCATTTCACGCTCGGTTAAACCGCCGCAAATCTGGATAATACGGTCAGATAACGTCGATTTACCGTGGTCGATATGGGCAATAATGGAGAAATTTCGTATATGCTTCATTATAAAAATTTTTCTACCTTGATATTCCTGAAATTCTTGCCGATGGGCATGCGCATAGGTGAAAACAGCAGCGATGTTATTCCACCTGAATCGCAGCATTCTACATGCGAGAGGCGTGAAAACCTAGTCATGTCCGGTGCATTCCCCTTGATTATGACGGTTTTATTTGGAATAGCAGAACAACAAGAGGAAAGCAGGAAGTAAAGTGTCATTACGTGGCAAACATCGTGTCGAAAGATAACAAACAAGTAAGCAATGTTTCCGCAGCGCGCGCCGTTTACGCTCGGGTGAACAGGTCAATTTTGTAACAGAGTGCCCGGCAGTGCGATTTGCAGGATAACAGGCTCATAACGCTTATTCTTACCCAACTGCTTCGCCCAGCGCTTCACGCCGATAAACGCCACGCCCCCCCCAGCAGTGCACCAATAACCGCGGCCAGATCGGTGCCAAATAACGTTTGGCAGATCGCCGCGCCGAGCAGTAGCCCAACCAGCGGAACGAAATAAACCAGAGCAGCAGAAAACAGCAGCCGCCCCTCAGAAATGCCCAACTCCACCTTTTGTCCCACTTCTAAAGGCCGATCGTAAGGAACATACAGCGTATTTTCGGCAGAGAGCCCAAGCTGACTTAATAAACCCGTACCACACGACGAGCGGGATTTACAGGTGCCACAGCCCGCGCTCGGCTCGCACCGCAGTTCCACGATACCATCCCGCCATGAAACCACTGTCGCCCACTCTTTGATCACGGTTGCGCCTTCAAAATAATGCTGTCAGCCACACGTTTAGCCGTAGAAGGAGGAATATCGCCGACAACGGTAATCTCTCGGTTGCCTTTCATGACAGTGTGGATGGAACGTCGTCCCGTGAGCACAGACTGTTCCTCACTCACGTCAGAAGACGGGCTGATGTTAATCGAAAAGCTGAATAAACCATCGCTATACAGACGTGTTTCAATCGGAATGGATGAACCTGGCAATACTTTTTTGTTGTGCGACAGTTCTTTCATCCCCGCAGGCAGCCATTCTGGCACCCAGATAAAATCACCTTTTTCCGCAGCAGGCGTGGGGAGTGCAGGAGGAAGTTTGATTCCTTCCAGCGGACGCATCACGCTCACGACATCATCGTCAACAATCAATGATGTCGTTAAGAATTGCTCCAACCGTTTGTCACCATTGCGGTCCTGTAAATCAATGCGCAGTGGAAGTTTCGAATCCGCGTCAATCCACACCGTATAGCTGTAGCGTGTGCCATCGCGTGAGATGACCCGAATGCCTGATGCCAGACGATCGGCAATGCGTACCCGTCCATCAGCAGGAACAAAATCATAATAGGGCGATAGTTTCTGAAAATCAGCAAAGACCAGCGAAGGGAGAGAATCAACGATATGATCGCTGGTGAGCGTAAACGGCTCAAAACCAGGATCGAAATAGCTGACTTCATTACCACGCTGCACGATCTCGCGTCGCGGTCCGTCCATAAACAACAACTGCGCTAAGGCACGGTTGTTGACTACAGCATGACGATACCGTACCGACTCAAAGCCTTGCAGGGTAATGTTAATAAAGGAAATTTCGTAATTCAGAGAACGAGTAGCGCCATTCATCTGTTGCAGCAACGCGCTCGGCTCAACATTCTGAGCCGAGGCGAAAGTAGAATAAAACAGACTGCCAATCAGAAAACAGGCGGCGAACCAAACACGCTTCATTACCGGGGCTGTGTTCCTAATGATTGAGTACCGGGAACCTGAATTGCCGCTTGCTGATCGTCCTGCGGCAGAGCGTGCTCGGCATGCAGCCGACGCTGTAATTCGTAGTCCTGCAAAATAGCGTTAAGGCGATTGCGCTGCATATCGGATTTTTGTTGACCACTGTTAGGGGCAACATTTTCTGACGGCACGCCTAGACTCACTGGAGAGGCAGTGCCCATAGCAGGTAAGGTGCTGAACACGCCGGATTCCACAACATGTTCAGAAGCATTACCTTGCTGGTAATTTTGTACGCCGACAATCACCGCTAAAGATACGCAGGCTGCGACACCGACTTGCGTCAGTTGGCTGCCCCACGGGCGGATCTTGTGCCAGAAAGGCATCTTCGTCCACTCAACAGGTTGTGGCTGAGATTCAGGATGCACTTGTGGAACCAGACGAACAGGTTCTTTTTCGATTGCAGCGGCAACACGAGAAGCGATGTCCAGGTGAATCATGTTTTCACTCACATCACCACGCACCACATCACGAATCAGATGATAACTTTGCCAACTTTGCTGCAACGCATCATCCCGTGACAGTGCGCCTAACAGTTCGGAATCTACTGCTTCGCCATCCATTAAAGCGGAAAGTTTCTCTTTCTGCATACCGACACCCTTACCTTGTCAAATCCATCATTAGTCATGCGGATAGCTGAAAACGCTCGCTAGCGCTGAATAAGCGGTTGTACTTTATTATCAATCGCTTCCCTAGCCCGGAAAATACGAGAACGAACAGTGCCGACGGGACAATCCATAATCACGGCAATCTCTTCGTAGCTTAAACCGTCCAACTCACGCAGCGTAATCGCTAAACGTAAATCCTCCGGTAAAGACTCGATAGTTCGGAAAACGATGCTTCGTAATTCCTCTGACAACATTAAATTCTCAGGGTTCGATATTTCTTTCAGTGCGCCCGCATTTTCATAATTTTCCGCGTCATTAGCATCAATGTCGCTGGACGGCGGACGGCGGCCCTGAGCTACCAGATAATTCTTGGCCGTATTCACTGCGATACGATACAACCATGTATAGAACGCACTATCGCCGCGGAATGACTCTAACGCGCGATAGGCTTTAATAAACGATTCCTGTACCACGTCCGGCACGTCGCCTTGGGGAACATACCGTGATACCAGACTCGCTACCTTATGCTGATAACGAACGACCAACAAGTTAAACGATTTTTGATCGCCTTTTTGGACTCGCTCGACCAGAACCTGATCTGCCAGTTGCTCGCTCATCCGAGGTAATCTCTACTCAAACCGTTCTCCACGCGTAAAATAGTACTGCCAGCTATATAAGTCATATTTAGAGCAAGCTCCTAATTAGAACCAAGACATTCAATAAAGTTCCGGGTCATCATTTTTCTTTTGCTTAGCGCCGTTACTCGTCTTTGCGATGCGTACCTATGACGCATTCTCTTCATCTGAGGCTCTACGCTCCTCCGAGGATGATACGATAAATCTGGGGTCTTCGCACGATTCAGCATGCCCTACTCTTCGCTTATTTATAGCGTAGAGAGGGGGATAAAAACCAATACAGCAATCAACCATTGGGTGCTACCATCGGATTTCCTCTTCTTTTTGCATCCACGACACGACCATGCAAACGACCACTGAATACGTCTGTGATGTTTTAATCATTGGCAGCGGTGCTGCTGGGCTTTCACTGGCGCTGCGTCTGGCTTCACAAGCCAACGTGACGGTATTAAGCAAAGGCCCGCTCAACGAAGGCGCAACGTTTTATGCTCAAGGTGGCATCGCCGCCGTTTTCGATGAAACCGACACGATTGACTCCCATATCGAAGATACCCTGATCGCTGGTGATGGCCTGTGTGAACGGGAAGCCGTTGAGTTTATCGCCAGCAATGCCAAACACTGTGTGCAATGGCTTATCGAACAAGGCGTGCTATTCGATACCGAAACCAGCACCAGCGGCGAAGAACGCTATCATCTCACGCGCGAAGGTGGTCACAGCCATCGTCGAATTCTGCATGCGGCGGATGCAACCGGAAAAGAAGTGGAAAACACGCTGGTGCAGAAAGCGTTATCCCACCCGAATATTCGGATTATGGAACGCTGTAACGCCGTCGATTTGATTACCTCGAATAAGCTGGGTTTACCCGGTACACGCCGTATTGTCGGTGCTTACATATGGAACCGTGAACGGGAGCGCGTAGAATCCTGCCGGGCGAAAACGGTAGTTTTAGCGACCGGCGGCGCATCCAAAGTTTATCAATACACCACGAATCCCGATATTTCCTCTGGCGATGGCATCGCCATGGCTTGGCGCGCGGGTTGCCGCGTGGCAAATCTGGAGTTCAATCAGTTTCACCCGACCTGCCTGTTCCACCCGCAGGCACGAAACTTCCTGCTGACGGAAGCGCTGCGCGGTGAAGGCGCGTACCTTAAACGTCCTGACGGCACACGCTTTATGCCCGATTTCGATGCCAGAGGCGAACTGGCACCGCGTGACGTGGTCGCCCGTGCGATTGACCATGAGATGAAACGGCTTGGCGCAGACTGCATGTATCTGGATATCAGCCACAAGCCTGAAGCATTCATCAAACAGCATTTCCCCACTATCGATGAAAAGCTACAGTCTCTCGGCATCGATCTGACGCGTGAACCAATACCGATCGTCCCCGCAGCACACTACACCTGCGGAGGCGTGCTGGTCGATCAGCATGGCCGTACCGATCTTGACGGCCTGTATGCGATTGGCGAAGTCAGCTATACCGGTTTGCATGGCGCAAACCGCATGGCATCCAACTCATTACTCGAGTGTCTGGTTTACGGCTGGTCAGCCGCTGAGGATATTTTGCAGCGCTTACCGCAAATCAAAGCGGTGAAAAAACTACCAGATTGGGATGAAAGCCAGGTCGATAACTCAGATGAACAAGTAGTGATTCAGCATAACTGGCACGAGCTGCGTCTGTTTATGTGGGATTACGTTGGGATCGTGCGGACGACTAAGCGACTGGAGCGGGCACAACGCCGCATTCAACTGCTTCAGCAGGAAATCAATGAGTACTACGCCCACTTCCGCATTTCCAACAATTTGCTGGAACTGCGTAATCTGGTGCAGGTTGCCGAACTCATCGTCCGCTGTGCGCTGGAAAGAAAAGAAAGCCGTGGGCTACATTACACACTGGACTACCCAGAACAGTTCGACGCTCCAACGCCAACCATTCTGGTGCCATAGTTCATAAAAAATAACTCATAAAAATAGTTCACTCAGCAAAGGCAGGCGCAGCAACAAGGCGTCTGCCATCTACATAAAGAGATAAAAATCTTTTGTCAGTTGCTGGAAATCCGTCGAATAACACCTTTCTGCATCACGAATTATCAGTGAGGAATTCACACATTCTCTTTCCTGACGAGACAGCGCCAGCAAAACGCGATGTGCAGGTTTCTCTTCATGCTCTGATACGCGAAGCTGCTGGTGAACATACCAATGATTCTGCTGCGCGAGCGGAATAAAAGACTCAGCAACCTGAACCGGCAGCACCACGCAGAAAAGCCCTTCAGGCATCAACAGTTGATGAGCACAGCGCAACAGCGCTTCATGAGTTAACAAGGTGGTATAGCGAGCCTGATCGCGCTGAGCCGATCCGCACGCGATCCCCGGCGGGAAATAAGGCGGGTTACTGATAATCAACGAATAGTCGGCGGCTCGCGTCTCAGCAAAACCGACGATATCCTCAGCATACACCGTGATTCTGTCAGCCCATGGTGAAGCGGCAATGTTCTCCTTCGCCTGCTGGCTGGCGGCGCTATCCAGTTCGACGGCATCAATCCGAACATGCGATTCAGAACGTTGCGCCAGCATCAGCGCGAGAAGACCAGAACCGCTACCGATATCCAGGATCCGCGTGGCTGAAGACACCGGCGTCCAGGCTCCCAGCAAAATGCCATCGGTCCCCACCTTCATGGCACAGCGATCGTGCGCCACAAAGAATTGCTTGAAGGTAAACCCATCCCGACGCAATGTCAGTTTATTATCAGCCTGATGACTCATGAAAATAAGATTCCAAACGCAAACCGCAGTAGCATAGGTGAAACATCAATGCAGGAAAAGTGCCGATGTCTGCTTAAACAGGTGAAGAAACCGGCCAATCCGTCTATAATCGGCGCCCCAAATAGAGGTAGACCATGACTGTAACCAATTTTTCCGAGCTCGATCTTGATGAAAGCCTGTTAGACGCCCTGCGTGACATGGGCTACGAGCGCCCGACCGTGATTCAGGCAGAGGCGATCCCTCCGGCGATGGAAGGCCGCGACGTCCTAGGCTCCGCGCCAACAGGAACAGGTAAAACCGCCGCCTATCTGCTGCCGGTTTTGCAGCATCTTATCGATTTCCCTCGTAAAAAATCGGGTCCACCTCGTATTCTGATCCTCACGCCAACCCGTGAACTCGCCATGCAGGTAGCCGATCAGGCGCGAGCGTTTGCTGCACATACGCACCTGGATATCGCCACGATCACTGGCGGCGTGGCCTACATGAACCACGCAGAAGTCTTCAGTGAAAATCAGGATATCGTCGTCGCGACGACGGGCCGTCTGCTGCAATACATTAAAGAAGAAAACTTCGATTGCCGCGCGGTAGAAACGCTAATTCTGGATGAAGCGGACAGAATGCTGGATATGGGCTTCGCCCAGGATATTGAACACATCGCCGGAGAAACCCGCTGGCGCAAGCAAACGCTGCTGTTTTCTGCGACGCTGGAAGGGGACGCGATCAAAGATTTCGCCGAGCGCCTGCTCAATGAACCTGTTGAAATCGAATCCGACCCATCGCGTCGGGAACGTAAAAAAATTCTGCAATGGTATTACCGCGCCGACGATCTCAAACACAAAACGGCGCTGCTCTGCCACCAGTTAAAACAGCCTGACGTAACGCGTTCTATCGTCTTTGTACGCAAGCGTGAGCGTGTGCATGAGCTGGTTGCCTGGCTGCGTGAAGCGGGCATTAACTCTTGCTATCTCGAAGGCGAAATGGTGCAAGCCAAACGTAATGAGGCGATCAAACGTCTCAGTGACGGGCGTGTCAACGTGCTGGTAGCAACGGATATCGCGGCACGCGGTATTGATATTAACGATGTCAGCCACGTATTTAACTTCGATTTGCCGCGCACCTCGGACACCTATCTTCACCGTATCGGTCGCACTGGTCGCGCCGGTCGTAAAGGCTGTGCCATCTCTTTCGTCGAAGCACACGACCATCTGCTGCTGGGGAAAATCAGTCGCTACCTGAATGAACCGCTAAAACCGCGCGTCATTGAAGAACTCCGTCCAGAGACGAAAGCACCAAGCGCCAAAACGACGGGGAAACCGTCGAAAAAAGTACTGGCTAAGCGACAAGAGAAAAAAGAGAAGGAAAAAGAAAAGGTTAAGGTAAAGGTTCGCCAGCGTGATGCTAAAAATGTGGGTAAGCGTCGTCAACCAACGCAGAAAACCGACAAACCCTCTGCCGAATAAAATTTATATAAAATAGAGATATAAAAAAGGGAGCCTCGGCTCCCTTTTTGCTAAGGCTTGAATCACAGGCTTGCGGTAAAAGTACGAGCGATAACGTCGCGCTGCTGTTCTGGCGTCAGTGAGTTGAAACGCACAGCGTAGCCAGATACGCGGATGGTCAGCTGCGGATAGTTTTCCGGATGCTTAACGGCATCTTCCAGCGTCTCACGTCGCAGAACGTTTACGTTCAGGTGTTGACCACCTTCCACACGCACTTCAGGTTTGATTTCCAACGGGATTTCACGATACTCGATCTGACCCAGATCGCTCATCGGTACGATTTGATCTTCGCTATAACCCGATTTAGCACACACGCAACGCGCCTGTGATTTTTCTTCATCCAGCAACCAGAAGGAATTGATCAGCGTGCTGTCGTTAGCCTTGGTGATTTGAATACCAGTAACCATAATTGCCTCCGTAAAACGGCGTGTTATTGTCTTAGTTAAAAACTAACTGAGTAAAAATCGCTATCAGCAAAAAACTGCTAAATTTCGTAACGATCGTATAAAACCGTTTGTATCTGCCTCTTATATACCAGTCTGATAACCAGACATCCTTGACTTAAATCAATTTTAAAAGTCCACAACTTGGCAGACCAATGGCAATATATTGTTTTATATCAATTTTACCAACACAATGAATTGCAAATATTTTTGTAAATTTTCAATTTTTTTTCAAAAAAAATCCTTTCATCCCGACAATAGCGGTTACGGTTTTACCTCGGGACGATAGATCGGTAAGCTACCAACAACACCATTCAACCTGTAAAAAAAGAGTGCATGATGGCGACCTCTCTCACCTGGCATGACGTGCTGGCACAAGAAAAGCAGCAGCCTTACTTCATTAATACCCTTGAATTCGTTGGGAAAGAACGTGCAGCGGGTAAAACTATCTATCCCCCGCAGAAGGATGTTTTCAACGCATTCCGCTTTACTGAACTGCATCAGGTCAAAGTCGTCATTCTTGGGCAAGATCCCTATCACGGCCCGAATCAGGCGCACGGGCTGTCATTTTCTGTACGTCCGGGCGTACCCGCTCCACCTTCTCTGGGTAATATTTATAAAGAATTGGCGAGCGACATCCCTGGATTTGAAATTCCACGGCACGGTTTTCTGCAAAGCTGGGCAGAGCAAGGCGTTTTACTGCTCAACACGGTATTAACCGTTGAAGCTGGACAGGCGCACTCGCATGCTAATTTGGGCTGGGAAACGTTTACTGACCGCGTCATCGCGGCATTGAATGAACAGCGGGAAGGCCTGGTCTTTCTGCTGTGGGGCTCTCATGCACAGAAAAAAGGCAACATCATTGACCAGCAGCGCCACCATATTCTGAAATCGCCGCACCCTTCCCCACTATCTGCACACCGTGGTTTCTTGGGCTGTAAGCATTTTTCTCAGGCTAATCAGCTTTTGGAACAGCAAGGGCTGTCGCCAATAGACTGGACGCCAAGGCTTCCAGAAGAGGCTTAAGCGATAACGGGTTGGTTGTCTTCAAAAAATGAAGGCGGCCAACTCTTGTTTACAAGGAATTGTTTACAAGGAATCGTTTACAAGAAATCGCCGACTAACGTATTGAGCAAATAAAAAACGTTGATGAATGCAGATATATTGAGAAAGGGATAAATAAGCGTTAATTCGATGATTTGGTGGAGCTAAGCGGGATCGAACCGCTGACCTCTTGCATGCCATGCAAGCGCTCTCCCAGCTGAGCTATAGCCCCACAACGTGTGGAATGTTCTTAATAATCAACCAAACAGAGGGAGTGTTTGGTGGAGCTAAGCGGGATCGAACCGCTGACCTCTTGCATGCCATGCAAGCGCTCTCCCAGCTGAGCTATAGCCCCGTATCTTACAGCATCACCGCGAAGGCAAGTACTGTGCGAACGCGTCGCATAATATGAAACCCGATTCGCAGTGTCAACGGCTAAATCCGGTTATCCGATTAACCGCTGAAAAAGACGCCAAAGGTGAGAAAAAACAGGCGGCGATTTCGATGTCATCTCATCATAAGCACAATAAAAAAGCTGCTAACGATAACGCGATTTATTATCATTTCACGTTACGCTTCTGCCTCTTATATAAGCCTCATCACATGCGCTATTTTCCTATGATTGTATTTTCTCTGATGGTATCTGCTTCTGGCATGTTGCCTGTTCGGGCACAGCCAACCATTCCTGATATGACCGAACAAGCAAAAGCTCAATTTGAGATCAAGCACGTTGAAATGAAAAGCGATGCACAGCATGTCTATCGGCTTTTCATCGCACGTCCCCGCCAACCCGCACCTGAAGGCGGTTATCCGGTTCTGTACATGCTGGATGGCAACGCTCAGTTTCCCGTTGCCGTAAACAGCTACAATGCAAAAAATGGCGCAGCACCGCTGATTATCGCCATCGGTTATCCAATCGATAAACCTTACGATGTTCCCGCCAGAACGCGCGACTACACGCCGCCGACAACGCTCACCGATCCAGATTTTGCCGCAGGCGGCGAAGCCGAAGCGTTTTATCAATTCCTGCAATCCACGGTAAAGCCCTGGGTTGAAACGAACTACGCTGTAAATAAGCAAAAACAAACGCTGGCCGGGCACTCTTTCGGCGGTCTGTTTACGCTCTATACGCTGTTTAACCACACCGAATCTTTCCAGCGTTATGTTGCCGCGAGCCCGTCTATCTGGTGGGGAAATGGCGTCGTGATTCCGGCAAGAACGCCGCTGCTCGCTACACCACCGCTGTCAATAACCGTCACGGCAGGGGCAAATGAAGATGAGCCAGCCAAAACACAGGCGGGTAAACCCGTTGATGAAAAGCGGGCAGAACGGCTCAGCCAAAGAAAAATGGTGGAAAGAGCAACGGCACTGGTCGCACAGCTCAACGAACAAGGCACAAAAGCCGACTTTATTCTGTTCCCTGGTAAAGGGCACGGCGACGTGATCCCTGATGCCATCAGTAAAGCAGTTGCTATCGCCGGTCAATAATCCCCTAAGTCATAAAATAAGAAGCCCCAGCATTTGACCGGGGCTTCTTGTGTATTCATGCAGTAGGGATTACTGCTGCGCTTCACGCTCAGCAATGAACGCCAACGCTTTATCAATACGCGCCAGCGAACGCTGTTGACCAATCGCGTGTACCGTAACGTCAACACCTGGAGACTGACCCGCGCCCGTTACCGCAACACGCAGCGGCATACCGACTTTACCCATGCCCTGACCCAGCTCATCCGCCGTGCCCTGAATGGCGTGGTGGATGTTCTCTGGCGTCCAGCTCGTAATCGCAGCCAGCTTCTCGCGAACCAGTTCAAGCGGCTGACGCGCAACCGGGCGCAGGTGTTTCTTCGCGGCATCGGCGTCAAACTCAGCAAAATCTTCATAGAAATAACGGCAAGAATCCGCCATTTCTTTCAGCGTCTTGCAACGCTCGCCCAGTAAACCAACCAGTTCGCTCAACTGCGGCCCGGTACGGGTATCAATCCCTGCCTGTTCGATATGCCATGACAGATGTGTCGCCACGTATTCTGCGGGTAAATGGTTAATATAGTGATGGTTCAACCATTGCAGCTTCTCGGTATTGAAAGCACTCGCCGATTTGTTCACAGCATCCAGCGAGAACAACGATTTCATTTCATCAATAGAGAAGATTTCCTGATCGCCAGAAGACCAGCCTAAACGCACCAGATAGTTCAGCAGTGCTTCTGGCAAATAGCCGTCATCGCGGTATTGCATTACGCCAACAGCGCCGTGACGTTTGGACAATTTCTTACCGTCATCGCCCAGAATCATCGACACATGCGCATATTCTGGCACGGGTGCGCCCAGCGCTTTCAGGATGTTGATCTGGCGCGGCGTGTTGTTGATATGGTCTTCACCGCGGATAACGTGCGTGATTTCCATATCCCAGTCATCGATAACGACACAGAAATTGTAGGTCGGTGAACCGTCAGTACGGCGAATAATCAGATCATCGAGTTCCTGATTGCTGAATTCAATCGGCCCGCGAATGCGGTCATTGAAGATGACCGAGCCTTCCTGCGGGTTGAGGAAACGCACAACGTGCGGTTCATTATCAGCATGATGCGCGTGAGAACCACGGCAACAGCCGTCGTAACGTGGCTTATCACCCTTTTCCATCTGCTGCTCACGCAGTGCTTCCAGACGCTCTTTAGAACAGTAGCACTTATATGCCGTACCGTTTTCCAGCATCTGGTCAATAACGGCGTTGTAACGGTCAAAGCGTTTAGTCTGGTAGTACGGGCCTTCATCCCAGTTCAGGCTCAGCCAGTTCATACCATCCATAATGGCATCAATCGCGTCCTGAGTTGAACGCTCCAGATCGGTATCTTCAATACGCAGCACGAACTCGCCGTCATGATGACGGGCAAACAACCAAGAGTACAGTGCGGTGCGAGCGCCGCCGACGTGAAGATAGCCAGTAGGACTAGGGGCGAAACGGGTTTTGATTTTCATTTGGGATTACAGCCTTATTACGCAACGGCTGTCGGCATAGACCGACATAAGCTCAGAGAACAAAAGTGGGCAACATTCTATCACTCTGCTTCGATTCCTCAACGCCGTAACATGCCGCACGTGCTTTTATTCTGCTAGCGATAGCAAGATAACAGGCCGAATTGCGCAAGGATGCAGCACCAACGGCGATAAATACGACGCCTTGACTAATTTTGCAACGAACAATCATTTTAGTTTTAAAAAGCGTTGACTCACATTCAAGGATCCCTATAATGCGACTCCACACAGCGGGGGTGATTAGCTCAGCTGGGAGAGCACCTCCCTTACAAGGAGGGGGTCGGCGGTTCGATCCCGTCATCACCCACCACTCTTTACGAATTTTAAGTAAAAGTGTCTCGCTGTGTAGAGTAAGAAGATTTGAGATTGGGTGATTAGCTCAGCTGGGAGAGCACCTCCCTTACAAGGAGGGGGTCGGCGGTTCGATCCCGTCATCACCCACCAATCTCATACCAGCTGGTCTTCTTATTAGAAGTTGAAGTAAAGGTAGTTCAGAAGTGGGTGATTAGCTCAGCTGGGAGAGCACCTCCCTTACAAGGAGGGGGTCGGCGGTTCGATCCCGTCATCACCCACCACTTCTGCGGGTCGTTAGCTCAGTCGGTAGAGCAGTTGACTTTTAATCAATTGGTCGCAGGTTCGAATCCTGCACGACCCACCACTTCCGCAAAGTGATTCCTCTCTGAAGTAAATCCACAAAAAATTATCTATTGCACGTGTCGTGTAGGTGAGAACCTGCGTTCAGGTTCGAGCCGAGCGAAGCGAGACAGCAACGCGTCAGCGTTGACCCCGAAGGGGCGAGGCCAAAGGCCGAGTCATCCTGCACGACCCACCACTTCCGCAAAGTGATTCCTCTCTGAAGTAAATCCACCAAAAATTATCTATTGCACGTGTCGTGTAGATGAGAACCTGCGTTCAGGTTCGAGCCGAGCGAAGCGAGACAGCAACGCGTTAGCGTTGACCCCGAAGGGGCGAGGCCAAAGGCCGAGTCATCCTGCACGACCCACCACTTCCGCAAAGTGATTCCTCTCTGAAGTAAATTCACCAAACATTATCTATTGTACGTGTCGTGTAGATAAAATTCTCTTCGATTTTTCCGCATTAGCTTTCCCAATATTCGATAAAGTACCGCAGCCTTACTCAGCTACGGCACCTAAATATCACGCCAGTACGGCTAAATCTGCTGCGTCAAAACCGCGTAATTTATCAGTCTGTCCAGAACGCACTTTTTGCACCCATTGCGCATCAGAGAGCAGTACCCGACCGACAGCAATCAAATCAAACTCTTCGCGCTCCATCCGCGCATACAGATTGTCCAGCGCTGCCGTACCTGAACCTTCACCGCCAAACGCAGCAAAGAAATCCGAGGTCAACCCCACTGAGCCAACGCTGATTGTCGCCGCACCTGTCAGTTTCTTCGCCCAACCGGCGAAGTTCAGCCCTTCAGCCCCATCAATCTCTGGGAACTCCGGCTCCCAGAAACGGCGCTGCGAACAGTGAAGAATATCCACACCCGCCTCAACCAGCGGTGCCAGCCAGTCCGTCATTTCCTGTGGGGAGGTGGCAAGCCGTGCGCTGTAATCCTGCTGTTTCCACTGACTCACACGTAGGATCAGCGGGAAATCCTCACCAATAGCGGCCCGGACAGCGCGGATAATCTCTGCGGCAAAGTGGGAACGCTCACGGATCGTTGCTCCACCAAAAGCATCTGTACGCTTATTTGTACCCGACCAGAAAAACTGATCGATCAGGTAGCCATGTGCACCATGCAACTCTAGCGTGTCAAACCCCAACCGTTTGGCATCCGCTGCCGCACGGGCAAAAGCGGCCACGGTATCGGCGATATCTTCTTCTGTCATCACTAAACCACGAGGCTCATCGGGGCCAACCAACCCCGACGGGCTCTCAACAGGGGCATCCGGTTCCCAGCCGCGGCCGCGCGTTGAGCCCGTGTGCCAAATTTGTGGGCCAATACGGCCTCCTGCGGCATGAACCGCTTTAGCCACCGCATCCCAACCTGTCAGCGCCGCCTCACCATGGAAAAACGGAATCCCTGGCGTGTTGCGCGAAGCAGGACGATCGACCACCGTCCCCTCCGTCAGAATCAGTCCTACGCCTCCCTCTGCGCGGCGGCGGTAATATTCCGCATTCGCTGGGCCGGGAATCCCCTCTTCCGCCATACTTCGCGTCATGGGTGCCATAACGATGCGATTGGGAAGGGTTAACCCTTTCACCGTGAAGGGACTAAACAGAATATCGTCAGACATGGATATTTCCTTTTAAGGTTTAACGCCATAGTGGCGTTGAACATTGATTAAAAACTCAATTCATGCAGTTAAGCAACCCCCGTTAGCATTGCCTCTCGTAAAGAGAATGCTACTTTGCTTGCACTTATAGATGATGTATGACATATATAATAAATGTCAATCAACATTTAAATGAAAGGGGAACGGTATGAAATACACCACTTTTGGACGTAACACAGGTTTACGCGTTTCCGAGCTGGCCCTCGGAACAGGAAATTTTGGCACTGGTTGGGGCTATGGTTCTGAAAAAGAACAGGCTAAACAGGTATTTGATCGTTATGCCAACGCGGGCGGCAACTTCATCGATACGGCGGATGCTTACCAATTCGGTCAATCTGAGCAGATGGTTGGAGAATTTATTGCCGCCGACCGCGATCATTTCGTCGTGGCGACAAAATACACCTTAAGCGCGATGCCGGAAGCTGGGATATCTCGAACCGGCAATAGCCGTAAGAATATGATCTCATCGGTAGAAAACAGCCTTAAGAGACTGAATACCGATCGTATCGATGTGCTGTGGGCGCACTTTGATGACCAATTAACCCCGCTTGAAGAGATTGTTCGCGCTTTCGACGATCTCATTCGATCAGGAAAAATCCAGTACGCAGGTTTCTCTAATTTCCCCGCCTGGCGCATTGCCCGAGCGGACACTATAGCGGAACTGCGCGGCTGGTCGAGAATTGCTGGTATTCAGGTGGAATACAGTCTGGTGCAGCGCACCGCAGAGCGAGAACTGCTGCCAATGGCAGAAGCAATGGGACTGGCTGCAACGCTTTGGTCTCCGCTGGGTGGTGGCCTGCTGACGGGGAAATACCGTAAAAGTAAAGAAGGTCGTCTGATCGGTTTTGGCGGAAGATTAGTACACACTGAGCAAGATACAACCTTGCTGGATGAAGTATTTCGCGTTGCAAACGACCTGAACGTGATGCCAATACAGGTTGCCATCGCCTGGTTGCGACATAAATCCGCCCGCACTAGCACCAGCCTGATCCCCATTCTGGGTTCCCGAACTCTGGCACAGCTGGACGATACGCTGGTTGCATTAGGTGTGACGCTAAGTGACGATCAGGTCGCGCGACTGGACGAAGTCAGTGCTATTTCGCTGGGAACGCCACACGATCAGATCGCAGGTACATTGCCTCGGGCTCAGGGAGGTAACAGCGCTCATATCATTACGCCGTGGCCACCACGAGCCTAATCTGGCTATTGATGAAAGGCATCATCTATTGAGTCTGGTTTTTTCATACCCTAAGATGATGCCTGACAGAAAAAGGAGAACAACATGGCCCGTGTATCAAAACAACAGATGGAGCGTAACCGAGAGGAAATCATCCAGGTTTCTTCACAGCTCTTTCGTGAACGGGGCCTGAACGGCGTCAGCGTGAGCGACTTGATGGCCGCGGCCGGATTAACCCACGGTGGCTTTTATGGTCATTTTGCTTCTAAAGATGAGCTCGCTGCCATCGCCAGCCGAAAAGCGTTTGAGGATTCCGGTTCCCGCTGGCAAGAGATAAGCCAGCGTCCAGATCAGCATGGCCTGCAAACGATCGTGGAACACTACCTTTCCTCCACCCATCGTGACGGCGCGAAAAATGGCTGTGCGATCACCGCGTTAGCCAGTGACATCGCCAGAGAAAGTGAGGACAAACCAGTGCGTGAGGTTTATCTCAGCGGTGTCAGAGCCATGCTGGACAGGCTGGAGTCACTATCCACGATAGAAGATAAAGAACAGCGCAGGCTGCATATTCTGGCGCAATTCGCCCTGTTATCCGGCGCGTTAACGTTAGCACGCGCAACGGCTGGCGATCCTTTGTCGGACGACTTTCTTATCGCCGCCAAAAAAGCGCTGCTTGGCGAAGCATAAACATGTTAATGAAGGAGCCTATCGCATCCAAGATAGGCTCCAAACCGCCCCTTTCTTAACAATATCCCCTTTGTGCCATTCATTCCTCTGATCATCATCCATTCAGGCTAAGCCCCTTTTTCATAACATCTTGTTATTGCATTATTCCCATCCATCATTAGACCGCCGCAATTGCAGTGTTATGCTTATCTGCGTTTGCCCTGTTCACGTAATTTTTTGACAGAAAATATCAAATTTATTGGTTTTCTATTCTGTCCCTAAATCGACGACACTGCCGCACTATATAAACAAGCATTCCCAATCAGCATTTTTGCTCACTTATGAGGTTGTCTATTATGATTTCTCAGTTGAATCAGTGGTTCACGCGTTTAACCGATCATCCTGATGCCGGTAAACTTTTACTGCGTTTAACCGTAGGTATTCTGCTGCTGTTTCACGGCGTAGCAAAAGTTGAGCACGGCGTAGGCTGGATCGTACAGATACTGCAAGGCGCAGGCCTGCCAGGTTTTATCGCTTATGGCGTTTATGTAGGCGAAATCGTTGCCCCAATCCTGATTATTTTGGGCGTGTTTACCCGCGTTTCTGGCCTGATTGCCGCACTGACGCTGGTTGTTGCCACGCTGATGGTTGGCACTGGTAAATTCTTCACCCTGACTAACGTGGGTGCATGGGCGCTGGAAGTTGAAGCACTCTATTTCTTTGCAGGCATTATCATCATGCTGGTTGGCAGCGGTCGCTACTCTGTTGCTTCCAATCCCGCTTATCGCTAATCCCCGCTTCCGGCAGGTATTGACGACAAAAGCAAAAACCCGCGAATTTCGCGGGTTTTTTCATGCCTGAGATCTGCCGATTAAATTTCCCAATCGTGGCTGTAACGCTTAGGTTTGAACTGAATCACATCACCTTTCTGTAGCCCCTGCAGGCTTGCATCATCTTTTGCGACTTCTGCTTCAATCAGCTCCGACTGCTCGCCCAGTTTCAGCGACAGACGCGTTAAGGCACCGAGTGGGCGAATATCTCGCACCGTTACCGCCTGATAGCCGTCCTGAGCCTGAACGGATAGCGACACCTCATGCGGACGGAACAGAATCGTCTCTTCCGTTTGCGCCACTTTCAACCGGTTACTGTCGCCAAGGAAATGGTAAACAAATTCGCTGGCTGGGTTGTTATACACCTCCGCCGGTGTGCCGATTTGTTCAATCACGCCTTTGTTCATCAACACGATGCGGTCGGCGACTTCCATCGCTTCTTCCTGATCGTGCGTCACAAATACCGACGTCAGATCGATATCTTCATGTAGCTGAGACAGCCAGCGACGCAGCTCTTTACGCACCTTGGCATCCAACGCACCAAAAGGTTCATCCAGCAGCAAAATGCTCGGTTCAACGATCAACGCACGCGCCAGCGCAATACGCTGACGCTGACCGCCGGAAAGCTGTTCAGGATAGCGATCTCCCAGCCAGTCCAACTGCACCAAATTCAGCAATTCATGTACTTTCTTTTCAATATCACTCTTCGACGGGCGGATATTTTTCGGCTTCATTCGCAGCCCAAACGCGACATTGTCGAACACCGTCATGTGACGGAACAGCGCGTAGTGCTGGAATACGAATCCCACGTTGCGCTTGCGCACATCGTGGACGGACACATCCTGGCCGTGAAAGATAATGCTGCCGCTATCCGGCTGTTCCAGCCCGGCGATAATACGCAGCAGCGTGGTCTTACCGCAGCCCGATGGCCCCAGCAGCGCCACCAGCTCGCCGCTGTGGATCGACAAATTAATCTCGTTCAGCGCCCGGAACTGACCAAATTGTTTATTAATATTGCGAATCTCAATGCTCATTTTTGGCCAACTCCTGTTGTTTCTCTATTTGCTTCGTCAATCGGCTCTCACTCCACTGGCGCAGCAGCAGTACGACCAGTGACATAATTAGCAGCAGGATCGCCACGCTGAAAGCCGCAACGATGTTGTACTCGTTATAAAGAATTTCGATATGCAGCGGCAGCGTGTTAGTCAGACCGCGGATATGGCCGGAAATAACGGAAACGGCACCGAATTCCCCCATCGCACGCGCGGTACACAGCACCACGCCGTAGATCAACGCCCATTTCACATTCGGCAGCGTAATGTGCCAGAACATTTGCCAGCCGTTCGCCCCTAGCAACCGCGCCGCTTCTTCTTCCTGCGAGCCCTGCTCTTCCATCAGCGGAATCAGCTCACGCGCAACATAGGGCAGCGTGACGAAAATTGTCGCCAGTACGATGCCCGGCACGGCGTAAACAATTTGCAGATCGTGTTCGAGCAGAAAGGGGTGGAGCGAGCTTTGTGCCCCAAACAGCAGCACATACACCAGCCCCGCAACCACGGGCGAAACGGAGAACGGCAAATCGATCAGCGCCAGCAGAAAGCTCTTGCCACGAAATTCGAATTTCGTCACGCACCACGCTGTCGCCAGCCCGAACACCACATTTAACGGCACAGAAATAACGGTCGCGAGTAGTGTCAGCTTAAGCGCAGAGATCGCATCCGGTTCAGTAATCGCATCCCAAAATGCGCCGATGCCTTTATCCAGCCCCTGAGTCACCACCATCATCAGCGGCAGCACCAGAATCAGGAAAAAGACGACCCACGCTAGTGAAACCAGAATGTAATAGGCTGCGGGCTGTTTTTTTCTTTTAGCCGCGCTGGCCTGAGCGGAAATAACCTGTTCCATGACGACCAGCCCTTACAGTTTCGGTTGAATGCGGCGCTGCAACACGTTAATCAACAGCAGCATAATGAAAGAAACCAGCAACATGAACACGCCGATCCCGGTTGCGCCTTTGTAGTCATACTGATCGAGCTTGGAGACGATCAGCAGCGGCAGGATTTCGGTTTTAAACGGAATATTTCCCGCGATAAACACCACGGAACCGTATTCCCCGACGCCACGGGCAAAGGCTAGCGCAAAGCCCGTCAGCCACGCGGGTAACAGCGCAGGAAGCAGCACATGACGGAAAACCTGAAGCGGGCGCGCGCCAAGGCAGGCAGCGGCCTCTTCCACTTCTTTGGGAATATCGGCCAATACCGGTTGCAGCGTTCTGACCACGAAAGGCAGCGTAACGAAGATCAGCGCTAGTGTGATACCAATGCTGGTATAGGCAATTTTGAACGGAAATAGAGAACCGATCAGGCCATTCGGCGCATACAACGCCGTCAGCGCAATCCCCGCCACGGCGGTTGGCAGCGCAAAGGGCATGTCGATCATGGCATCGATCACTTTACGGCCGGGAAAGGTATAACGCACGAGTACCCAGGCCAGCAGCGTCCCGAGAATACCGTTAATAAACGCCGCAGCCAGCGCCGTACCAAACGAAAGCCGCAGGGAGAAAAGCACCTGACGGCTGGTGATCAGATCCCAAAACTGACCAAACGTTAGTTGGCTGGCATACAAAAACATCCCCGCCAACGGAATGAGGACAATTAATCCTAAATAGCTCAGGCTAAACCCTAACGTTAGCCCGAAACCGGGAATCACTGAGGAAGAACGTTGTGACATACCGTGCCTTTAATTTTCATACTCACTACCCAGCCAACAACTGCTTGCCGACGCGCGCTACCTGACAGAAAGGTTAAGTCGGCAGATCCTCTGCCTTCTTAACCTGAAAAAAGCCGCTATGGTAATAGCGGCCTTAATCCGTCAGACATTAAAAACTTACTTATTAATCTCTTTAAAGATGGCGTCGAACACACCGCCGTCGTTAAAGAATTTGTCCTGTGCCGCTTTCCAGCCACCGAAATCCTTATCAATTGTCACCAGATTCACTGGTGCAAACTGATCCTTAAACTCTTCGGCAATCTTGGCGTTGCGCGGACGGTAGAAATTTTTACCGATGATGCGCTGTGCTTCATCGCTGTAGAGGTATTGCAGATAAGCTTCAGCCTGCTTCTGCGTTCCCTTGCGCTCAACGACTTTGTCCACAACGGCAACCGGCGGTTCAGCCAGGATCGACAGAGACGGTGTCACGATCTCAAGCTGATCGCCGCCCTGCTCTTGCAGAGACAGGTACGCTTCGTTTTCCCATGCCAGCAGCACATCGCCTAGCTGACGTTGTACAAAACTAATCGTTGCCCCACGTGCACCGGTATCCAGTACTGGCGCATGGCGATACAATTCAGTGACAAATTTCAGTGCGGTTTCATCATTACCACCCGGTTGCGCTTTGGCATAAGCCCATGCAGCCAGGAAGTTCCAACGCGCGCCGCCGGAGGTTTTCGGGTTTGGCGTGATCACTTCAACGCCCGGCTTCACCAAATCGTTCCAGTCTTTGATTTGCTTTGGATTACCTTTACGCACCAGAAAAACGATGGTGGAAGTATAAGGTGTGCTGTTGTCAGGCAGACGTGCCTGCCACTTAGGGTCGATCAGCTGTTGGTTCAGGTTTAATGCATCAATATCACCAGCCAGTGCCAACGTCACCACGTCAGCCTGCAAGCCGTCAATTACAGAACGCGCCTGCTTTCCAGAACCGCCGTGCGAATTTTTGATGGTGATATCTTCACCCGTGGTCGCTTTCCAATGCTTGATAAACGCCGCATTGTATTGCTGATACAGTTCACGCGTCGGATCGTAAGACACGTTTAATAATTCGGTAGCCGCCGAGGCCACACCAGAAAATAACAGCGCTGCCGTAGCAACAGATAACCCCAGACGACGTATTGACATTCTTATCACTCCCTAACCTTAATGCTTGAAAGTATTTAGATAAAATAATGATGAATGTGGCTGGTTAGGCCGTTTATGCGGTTATCGAACTGACAACGACAATATGGGAGTGACAATAGTGGATATAAGGAGGGGGCAAAAATATTGTTTCGCGATAATTTATGCTATCGCGTTATATTGTTAATGGTTATGTAATAGTTTTCAATCTAAGCAATTTTGTTGCAGCGGAACTCTTTTTACGACTGGATATGAGGTAACCCTGATGCCATACGGCATCAGGTGAATACGGTGGAGGCTAGGCTTAGAAGTATCGGCTTAAGTAGGTAAGCACCTTTCTGCCCTACTCTTCTTCATCCAGTTGCAAAGCCACGTACAGCAGCAGGCGGTCGTCGAAATTCCCCAGATCTAACCCCGTCAGTTCAGAGATGCGGTTAAGGCGATATTCCAGCGTATTGCGGTGAATAAACAGCGCTTTTGCCGTCGCACCAGGTTGAACGTTGTTACGAAACCAGGCACCCAGCGTCCGACGCAGCAGACCATTGCCGTCCATTGCTTTAAGCTTCGAGAGCGGACGCACCAGCTCGTTCGCCTGCCAGCCACCGCGCAGGCTGTC
This sequence comes from Pectobacterium odoriferum, assembly GCF_009931295.1. Lineage (NCBI taxonomy): Bacteria > Pseudomonadati > Pseudomonadota > Gammaproteobacteria > Enterobacterales > Pectobacteriaceae > Pectobacterium > Pectobacterium odoriferum. The sequence goes on from NZ_CP034938.1 coordinate 3,623,905, forward strand.
CAGCAGCACAGGCAACATCAAATCCTGATAGTAATAACAGCGCTGAGCGGGCATACGCTGTTTGCCTACGCTCATGGTCGTTCGTGCCGTGCGGTAAGAGCGCGCGATGCTGCCTGGGCCCGCAAAATAGTTCCCCAGCGCCAGCCGTACCCGCAGCCGACTGCTTTCCGCCATACGCGACATCAGTGTATCCACGCGACGCCGGTGTTCCTCTGCATCCCAGCGCCCGTGGCTGTTCAGCGCCGGTTTTAGCACCACCATTTCCGTCAGGGAAACGATAGCGATCAGGTTGTCGCGCTCCGGCGTGGTCAGCAACGTCTGCAACTGCTGTAGTTCTGCCATGGCGGAATCGACACCGAGCTGCCCGCTGTCGACTTCGATCACCGCAGCGACGCGGGGCTTATTCATATCGATGCCTAAGCGCTGCGCCCACTCCATGAGAGCGGGAGACAGATCGTCGGTGCGAATCAGGTTCAGAACCAGCTCTTCACGCAGGCGGCTATCCTGCGCCAACATATGCAGCAGCCTCGCCTGCTCCAGCATCATTTCCGCCGTCATGCAGACAAGCTCGCCGTATTGTCGTAGCTGGCTGGGATTCCCCGTCAGACCAATGACACCAACAATTTCGCCATCAATGCGCAGGGGTAAATTGATACCCGGACGCACACCGTGCAGGTGACGCGCGACGGCATCATCAATATCGACGACTCGCCCCTGCGAAAGCGCCAGCAGCGCGCCTTCGTGCAGTTCCCCCAATCGTTCCTGATCGCCACTGCCGATAATCTTACCGCGAGCATCCATCACGTTGATATTGCTATCAATGATCTGCATGGTCCGCGCGACAATATCCTGCGCCATCTTGGCATTGAGATGATACGACGCCATTTTTACCTCTGAGAGGAACATTGACAATTGCACCAGCATACCGCCACACGGTGCGCCACACATTGTGCAAATTAACAAAGAAACGGGAATTAGGTTAAATCTGTGGAAGAACTCACAAAAGTACTTTCAGGGAGAAGCGAGAGGTAGCCGGGCACCCGCGTGCCCAGCCAAAAGACTAACGTAACAAACTGTCTTAAAAGATAATTATTAACTTACGCGCTAAACAGATCGATTACTGAGCAAACAGGTAGATCGTGCTGTCACCACGACGCACATTCAAGGCCAATACGGCCGGTTTGCTGTCCAGAATTTTACGCAACTCGCCAATATTTTGTACGGTCTGTTGGTTAACCCCCAGAATAATGTCGCCCTTCTTCAGGCCAATTTTAGCCGCAGCGGAACCGGGTTTAACGTTATCCACCTTGACGCCTTTTTTGTCGTCCACCTGAGTATTGCTGAGCTCGGCACCTTCAATGCCAGAGTAGAGATTACCGGAAGCCACTTGAGCCTGATTGCTCTGTTGCAGCGTTACTTCAACCGTCAGCGGTTTACCCTCACGCAGCAGCCCCAGTGCCACTTTACTGCCCACCGGCAGCGATCCAACCTGCGCACGCAGTGCAGAGAAGCTGCTGATCGCCTTACCATTCAGCGTGACGATCACATCGCCCGCCTTGATGCCCGCCTCATCTGCCGCCGACTTCGGCCGCACCTGGCTTACAAACGCACCGCGCTGCGCATCAACTTTCATCGCCTGTGCCAGTTCGGAGTTCAGCTCCGTCCCGGTGATACCCAGCTCGCCGCGCTTCACTTCGCCAAATTCGACAATCTGTGCAACGACGCTTTTCACCATATTGCTAGGGATAGCGAAACCAATCCCGATATTGCCGCCATCTGGAGCAAGAATCGCGGTATTCAACCCAACCAGCTCTCCGTTCAGGTTGACCAGCGCACCACCGGAATTCCCCCGGTTGATCGCTGCATCGGTCTGAATAAAGTTCTCGTAGTTTTCAATATTCAACCCGCTACGCCCCAGCGCGGACACAATGCCCGATGTCGCCGTCTCGCCCAGACCGTACGGATTACCAATCGCTACCGTATAATCACCGACCCGCAGCTGGTCGGAATCCGCGACCTTAATCGCCGTCAGATTTTTAAAATCTTTCAACTGCACCAGCGCGATATCGGAACGTGTGTCTTTGCCTAACACTTTGCCGTCATACTTGCGGCCATCGCTGAGTCGAACCTGAATCTTGTCGGCGTTATCCACCACATGGCTGTTGGTCACCACATAGCCTTTCTCTGCATTAATCACGACGCCCGCGCCCAATGCCTGGAAATTTTCCTGCTGCGGTGGCTGACCGTCGTCGTCACCTTCTCCCTGACACATTGGCGATGACTGGAACGGCGATCCCTCCTGACAGAAAGGCGAGTTTTCACCAAAAAATGGCTGAAGCTGCGGTGGGATCCCTTCTTTTCCCTCATTGCCCGCATGGGTGGTATGCCCTTCCACGTAGATGCTCACCACAGAAGGCATGACGTTTTCCAGCATCGGGGCCAGGCTGGGTAATTGACCCGATGACGCGGCAGACGCCGCTGACTCAGCGGCATTCGCCGTGGTAGAACCCATCGCCATCGCCAGACTTAACGCCAGCGCACTCAGAACCAGTGATTTTCTTTTCATAGGACGTTATCTCATAGTAATCAACACGCGAGTCTTACGGCCCGTGTACCCGACACCGGGTACACTCAGTGGTCGTGCTGTATGAGATAAATATGGACCAACAAGGTTCCAAAGGGGAAGATCGTGAAGCGTAAGGAAATATTGAACGGCTTTACAAAAGTCGTGATTTCCGTTGCTGCCTGTTCATCGCTAATCTGCCGCCATCAGCTTGCGGTATTCGTCGTAGGCGTACAAATCCGTCATACCGCTGATGTAATCCTGAATCAGGCGAGCCCGATAATAATATTCACGGATGACACGCTCGGTTTCGGGTAATCCTTCCAACTCGGTAACCGCTTCGCAATAGGCCAGACAGTGCTTGCTGGATAGCTTGTGGTAAAGCCGCGTTTCAATCGGATAGCGCTTGTGCGTATCGTCGCTAACAAGCTGACTGAAATCCTGATAGGGCATCTCGAGCAGCGGGCTATAAATATCCAGCAAGCCGCGAATCACGCGGTCACCCTGTAGCTCCAACTGTTCAACTTCATGATGGTTAAAAACGTGCTTTAAGGCGACGCGTTTGAAAATGCCTAACAGGCGGTTCTGCGGGCTGTCGTCCTCAAGCAATGCCTGATTAAACGATCCAGCATAGACCTCCGGCAGATTATCGATAAAACGCTTCGCGGCATGCGGCACCATCTGCGCCACGGTATTCACGCGAAGATTCATGAAGAACTGATCGTCGTGGCTGCGCCATTTTAAACGTTCACGTCCTTTGTAGGCATGTTCAATCGTTTTAGCGAAAATGTCTTTCTCTGTTCCTTCACCCCAATTTTCACGTAAAAGGTCGTAAAGTTCTTCGATCGTGAGAATATCTTTCTCGACAGCATCCTCGAGATCGGCGATGCAGTAAGACACATCATCGGCCGCTTCCATAATGTAGCTCAGCGGATGACGGTGAAATTCGCCCATATCCAGCTCTTCACGCAGTGTGGCGACAAACGCTTCCTCTGCCAGATAGTAGCCCGGCTTCTTCATCAAATAATGGTAATCCGCCGGAAGCTCGCCGTGCCAATACGCAGGGCGGGTATATTTCAGGATACAAGCGACCTGCCCGTAGGTCAGATTAAGCTTCAGCAACGTATGCACCAGACGGATCGCCTGTGCGTTGCCTTCAAAATGGCTCAGATCCTGCCGGATCTGCCCGCGTAATTCGTCCAGTCCATCTTGCTGCATCCGCAGCGTAGGGACTCTACAGTCATCGACGCGTTCCGAGGATTCACTGTCCAGATAGTGGCTATCCAGCAATTTTCTGAACCATTGATTAATCGCGGATTCGCCAAAATGTCCAAACGGCGGATTGCCGATGTCATGCATCAGACACGCCATTTCAACTAGGCTTTCAAACGGCGTTTCTCTGTCGTTCAGCCCTAGCGATGCCAGCCGCCCGTCGACTTGCAGGCGGTGCAAAATCTCTTTGGCGATATAGCGGCCAACCTGCTGAACTTCCATCGAATGGGTCAGACGGGAGCGGACGGCCGCATTACGTTCTAGCGGAAAGACCTGAGTTTTTTGCTGTAAGCGGCGGATGGCAGCGGAGTTAATAATACGACCCCGATCGCTCTCAAACTGGCGCACTATCGTATATTCATCCTCAGCCGTTTTAGTCCGACTGAAATGGCGCTGAAAGCTCATTTTTTTGGCGAAATCGATACCAGACATACGGTTCTCCATGTCATCCCGCTACAGCACAATGATGGACACTCCATCTCATCCCGCTAGCCATGATAGACTAACGTCCGCGATATACACCTAATGCTGGTCATTTAACGATCGAGATACACGGTGCGACCACAGGGGTGAGGCATCCCTGCGGGAACCTCCCCCTGTGTTTCCCCTAAAATGGGACTTCAGTGACCAGCATTAGGTATACGCCTTCCATTTATAACAGAATTTGCGGGGAACCTTATGAAAGTCGGTATTATCGGTGCGATGGAACAAGAAGTAACGCTGCTGCGCGATCGGATTGAAAACCGTCAGACCTTCCAGCGTGCGGGTTGCGAAATCTACACCGGACAAATCAACGGCGTAGAAGTCGCGCTGCTGAAATCTGGCATCGGTAAAGTCTCCGCCGCGCTGGGTACCACGCTGCTGCTGGAACACAGCAAGCCAGACGTGGTGATTAACACCGGTTCTGCTGGCGGACTGGCGCCCACATTAAACGTCGGTGATATCGTGGTTTCCGATGAAGTGCGCTACCACGATGCTGACGTCACGGCCTTTGGCTATGAACCCGGCCAGATGGCAGGCTGCCCTGCGGCTTTCCTTGCCGATGAAAAACTCATCGCGCTGGCGCAGGAGGCGATTGCCGAGTTACAGCTGAACGCCGTGCGCGGTCTGGTTGTCAGCGGTGATGCCTTCATTAACGGCGCAGAGCCGTTAGCCCGTATCCGCACCACGTTCCCGAAGGCGATTGCCGTAGAAATGGAAGCGATTGCGATCGCCCATGTCTGCCACCAGTTCGCCGTCCCGTTTGTAGTTGTGCGCGCGATTTCTGATGTGGCCGATAAAGCCTCACACCTGAGTTTCGATGAGTTCCTGAGCGTTGCGGCACAGCAATCAACGCGGATGGTAGAAGCGATTCTGGCCAAGCTGGCCGCACGCTAATCGTGATTTTCAGGTTCTTCTGCTGGCTGACCGGGCTACTGCTCTGCACCGCCGCTTATGCCATTCCGCAGCGTGTGATCAGTCTCGCACCACACGCGACGGAAATGGCCTATGCGGCAGGCATGGGCGAACAGTTGATTGCGGTCAGCGCCTGGTCAGATTACCCACCAGAAGCGGAAAAGCTGGAACAGGTGGCTTCCTGGCAGGGAATCAACCTTGAGCGGATCCTCGCCCTCAAGCCCGATCTGATTCTGGCTTGGCGCGAGGGTAACCCGCAGCGTCCGCTGGAACAGCTCGCCAATTTCTCGATTCCCATCGTTTATCTGGATGCGAAGACGTTAGACGATATCCCCCCGTCATTGCGACAGCTGGCGGCCTATAGCCGCCATCCTGAACAAGCCGAACGAGCAGCAACAAATTTTCAGCAGGAAATAGGTGAACTCCAGCACGCTGACGAGAGGCATAACGCCACGCCATTGCGGGTATTCATTCAATTCGGCACTCAGCCACTGTTTACCTCATCGAAAGCAACGCTGCAAAGCCAGATCGCTTCACTGTGTGGTGCCGAAAATGTCTTTAGCGACAGTCCAGTGCCCTGGCCGCAGGTCAGTCGTGAACAGGTGTTAAGACGCCAACCGCAGGCCATTATTGTCGGCGGTGCGCCAGAGAGGATTTCCAGTGTGCAGGCGTTTTGGCAGCCGCAATTAACGGTTCCGGTAATTACCGTCAATGAAGATTGGTTTAGCCGCAGCGGCCCTCGTTTACTATTGGCAGCCCAGCAAATTTGTTCTCAATTAGCAGAGTTAAAACCCACGCTTTCGTCAGCGAAGTGATTGTTAATTAACAGAGTGAAACCATTCCGCTAACAATAACTTCATTAGTATACAAGTTGTAACACTAACAGGCTTTTATTTCGCCAATAGTTGCCGATAATCTGAACGCAACGGTGGAATCATAAACAGCACTCATGGTTTTGATTACCATCTGGCGATAAAGCCAAAGCAAGGCGAAATGAGAAAATTTTGAACCGATATCGGTTCCTTTAACACCAGGTAGCTTTAAATATGAAAAATGCGTTGCTTTACGCGGGCTTACTCATGGCGGCCTGTAGCACGGCATATGCAGGGAGTCAGAGTGGGCAAATTAACGCTCAACTGACGATACTACCGGCGTGCGGCGTAACACCTCAATCCGGTCAATACCAAATGAATTGTAACGTAGCCTCTGTACCACAACCTAAGATTACTGAGTCACGTATTCAGGTCGATCAGGCAAAACTTTCGACTTCTGCGGCAAAAACCGCACAGAGTACGGAAACACGTCTGATTACGGTCGAATGGTAGTCACAGTAAAAACAGGGGGCGTGTTTTTTAACGCTTCCTATCATTGGCTTATTGTCTGCGATAAAAAATGTCTGCTATAAAAAAACCGTGTCTCAGCAACAAGACACGGTTTTTGTTTTTTTAGTCGGTGAATAACCGCAATGCAGGATCAGACGCTGAAAGAGGAACCACAGCCGCAGGTGGATTTCGCATTCGGATTCGTCACGATGAAACGAGAACCTTCCAGCCCTTCGGTATAGTCCACCGCACCGCCAACCAGATATTGCAGGCTCATCGGATCAACCACCAGCGCCACACCTTGTTTCTCAATGGTCATATCGCCGTCGTTGATTTGATCATCAAAGGTAAAACCATACTGGAAACCGCTACAACCGCCGCCCGTGATATACACGCGCAGTTTCAGCTCTGGGTTTTCTTCATCAGCAATCAGGTTTTTCACCTTGCTTGCCGCCGCATCGGTAAATTGCAGAGGCAGTGCTGCTATATCATCGCTCATATTTTTACTCCCAACTCAGGGCTTATCAGGTGATAGACCCATATTCATACGCTTATTATCCGGCAGTATGCGAAAACGTTCAAGATTTGACAGCTGCTGTTGAAATAATCGCCGCATTATCTACCACACAACCAGTACTCTCAGTGGGTATGATGCGGCGCGTTTTCAAGTGAAAACCCGCACAGCGATTTCATAACGGCGGTCAGTTCATTAGAATACCCCTACATTTTACGATCAAGACCAGTCAGGACCGCGTAATGAACAAATCTGAAAGCCTGTATGCTGCGGCACAGCAACTTATTCCCGGCGGAGTGAACTCACCCGTTCGTGCTTTTAACGGCGTCGGCGGTACCCCGCTGTTCATCGAACGGGCTGATGGCGCTTACCTTTACGACGCTGACGAGCAAGCGTACATTGATTACGTGGGATCGTGGGGCCCGATGGTGCTGGGTCACAATCATCCGGCAATTCGTGATGCCGTGATCGCGGCAGCAGAACGCGGCCTGAGCTTTGGCGCACCGACAGAAATGGAAGTGCAGATGGCGCGTCTTGTCACCTCGTTGGTGCCGAGTATGGATATGGTGCGGATGGTCAACTCCGGTACGGAAGCGACCATGAGCGCGATCCGACTGGCGCGTGGTTACACGGGCCGCGACAAAATTATCAAATTTGAAGGCTGCTACCACGGCCACGCCGACTGCCTGCTGGTGAAAGCCGGTTCCGGCGCGCTGACGCTGGGCCAACCTAATTCCCCCGGCGTTCCAGCCGATTTCGCCCGCCACACGCTGACCTGCGTCTATAACGATCTGTCATCGGTTCGCGCTGCATTTGAACAATACCCCGATGATATCGCCGCGATCATTGTCGAACCTGTCGCAGGCAACATGAATTGCGTTCCACCACTGCCAGATTTCCTTCCCGGCCTGCGTGCCCTCTGCGATGAGTTTGGCGCCCTGTTCATCATCGATGAAGTGATGACCGGCTTCCGTGTCGCACTAGCGGGGGCGCAATCGCACTACGGCGTGGTACCGGATCTGACCTGTCTGGGAAAAATCATCGGCGGCGGCATGCCAGTCGGCGCATTCGGCGGCAAGCGTGAAGTTATGCAGGCGCTGGCACCGACCGGCCCGGTTTATCAGGCGGGAACGCTGTCCGGCAACCCAATTGCCATGGCCGCAGGCTTTGCCTGTTTGACTGAAGTGGCAAAACCTGGCGTACACCAAAAGCTCACCGAATTGACCAATCAACTGGCTGATGGCCTGCTGGCTGCCGCGCAAGCTGAAAATATCCCGCTGGTGGTGAATCAGGCGGGCGGCATGTTCGGTCTGTTCTTCACGGATGCCGAGAGCGTCACCTGCTATCAGGATGTGATGAAGTGCGACGTCGAGCGCTTTAAGCTGTTTTTCCACATGATGCTGGAAGAAGGGATTTACCTCGCGCCGTCCGCGTTTGAAGCGGGCTTTATGTCGTTGGCACACACGCCACAGGACATCGATCGCACCATCGAAGCCGCACAGCTCTGCTTCTCACGCCTGTAAAAGCGTACCTCGACGGCGTCATTCACTGACGCCGTCGCCTTCAGCTTTTGTTTCCGCCTTCATTCCCCCCTCCCGTCACACCTACTTTTTCACCAAGACTGTCGTTCGAGAATGACAAGCCCTCTCAAATTGGTTATGAGTAGGTCTATGTTCCTGAAAATAGCGGAGAGGTCATGCCAAAGATTCTAGGGCGCACGTCGTCGATCAACGTTCGGAAAGGACTGTGGCTGTGTGATGAGTTGGCGATTCCCTTTCACCGCGAAGACTGGGGCGAAGGCTATCAGTCACCGCAGTCACCGGAATTTTTGGCGCTCAATCCCAATGCCATGATACCGGTTATTCAGGACGACAATTTTGTCATGTGGGAATCGAACGCAATTATACGTTACCTCGCCAACGCGAAGGACGGAGCCTAGCTCTACCCGCAAGATCCGTGTAGCCGTGCTTCGATCAATGGATCGACTGGCAGGCCTCCGAACTCAATCCCTCATGGCGTTACGTCTTTATGTCGCTGGTATGCCAGTCTCCCGCGCATCAGGATCCAACTCTCTTATCCCACTGTCCGCGCCTACTATGAGCGGTTAAGCGAACGCGCAGGCTACCTGACCTGGGGACGAAACGGCACGCCATAAGGCTATATTGATAAGACTACGTTGATAAGGCTACGCTACCCGGCTCGATACCGCTCATCTCACACGCCAGCGCTCCCGCACGCTTAAGCGCATACGTGTAGCGTTCATCAAACGGGTAGCAGCACGATAGCCGAAGCGCGTGCTTACAGCGGCCGCTTAGCGTATAGAGCTCGCCGGGCGTGACGCAAATTTTCTCTTGCAACAGACGATGGAATAATTCCACCCCATCGACATTACCCGGCAATTCCAGCCAGAAAACAAAACCGCCCTGCGGCTGCGTCGCGCGTGTCCCCTGCGGAAAATGTCGGGCAATCAGCCCGCGCGCCTCATCCATCTGCACGGCATAGCGGCGGCGCAGCGTGCGCAGATGGTGATCGTAACCGCCAGACTCCAGAAACTGCGCCAGCGTTTCCGATAGCAGCGCCGATTCCGCCATTGACGATACCGCTTTCAGCCGCGCAACTTTGGCGCGGAAACGGCCTGACGCCATCCAGCCGATACGAAAATCGGGCGCCAGCGTTTTCGTGAAGCTGGAGCAGTAAATCACCCAACCTTCGCGGTCGAAGGCTTTCACCGTCGGCGACAGCGGCCAGGTAAACTGAAGTTCGCTGTATAACCCATCCTCGATAAGCGGCACCTGATAATCGTTCACCAGCTTTGCCAGCCGCTTTTTATCCGCCAGCGTCATGCTGCACCCTAACGGATTCTGCGCGTTCGGCATGGCGATAATCGCCTGTAACCGTTGTTCTGACAGCAACAGCTCGAGCGCATCCAGCGCGAGACCGCGTTGCGGATCGGTGGGAATCTCCACCGTTTTCAGCCCCAGACTGGCTAGCAGGGGAAAGAGATAAAAATAGGTTGGCGTTTCCAAGCCCACACAGTCGCCCGGCTGCGTGACCGTGCGTAGCGCCAGCTGTAGCGCTTCCATACAGCCGTGGGTGATCGTGATGTCCTCGCGGGTCAATGTCATGCCTAAGTCCATCGCCCGTCGCGCCACTTCACGCCGCAGTCGTTCACTACCCGGCGGCAGCGCATAGCGACCAATCAGTTCAGGCTGCCGCCGCAGCAAGGAAGCGGCAATACGGCTGATCTTTTCGGTAGGGTAGAAATCGGAATGTTGCGGACACGCCAGAGAAATGTTGATGTAATCTGGGTGCGTCTGAGCAGCAAACACGGTATCAATCAGATCCAGTTGCTCACTGCCCGGCACAATCACCTGCGCACGGTGGGGCTTGCTTTCCGTTAGCGACGGCAGACGCCCCCGAACAAAATAGCCGGACTGCGGCCGTGCTTCGATCAACCCGCGATCTTCGAGAATACGCCAGGCATTTAATACCGTGTTCACACTCACCTGATGCGATCCGGCGACGCGACGAATAGAAGGCAGGCGACTTCCCGGCGCTAACGTCCCTTGATGAATGGCTGTGGCGAAGGTTTCCGCGAGCTGTTGATAGAGCGTACTTTCTTGTGAGTCGATGATGGACACAGTTCCCCCGCCAGCCAATGAGTACAGTTAACGATTAATGCAATTTGTACCCATTACAATAATCATTTTGTGTATCTGTAACCATTTCTTTTTTCTGCCTACCATAGTGTTCTCACCCCATCATCAGGATAACACCATGCTCGACCCTTCTTTTTTCAGCTACGTCACCGTCATGTCGATCACGCCGGGGCCCAATAATCTGCTGCTGGCGACGTCAGGCGTCAATTTTGGTCTGCGTCGTACGTTACCAATGCTGATGGGTATTTTAATTGGCTGTGCGCTACAAACGGCGCTGATGGGTGTGGCATTGGAGCTGTTGCTGAGCTGGCTGAGCATGATCCGCCTGCCCCTTACCGTGCTGGGGTGCGTCTATCTACTGTGGCTATCGTGGAAAATCGTGCGTTCATCGGCACCGGAATTACAAGGGCGAGTACAGCCGATGACCGTACTGCAAGGGACGTTATTTCAGGCGGTAAACCCAAAAGCCTGGCTGATGTCCAGCAACATCGCGCTGCTGTATACCGCCAGCAACGGTATCCTCCCCACGATGATCGCCTTTATGGCGCTCAATCTGCCCTGCATTCTCGTTTGGGCCGTGCTCGGCGATCGTATCGGCAAACATCTTCAGGAACCGTGGAAACTGAAAGCCTTCAACGGCATCATGGCGCTTTCTCTGGTGCTTACCACGTTCTGGATGCTGGCCGAAGCCATCAACGTCACGGGTTAATCACACGATTTCGGCGGGCTAATCTACCCGCCGAAGTTCGCGTTATCTCACCTGCTTGCGTAGCAGATAAACAAAGTAAGGCGCGCCGATAAATGTCGCGAGCAGCCCTGCTGGGATCTGCGCCGGAAAGAGGATCATCCGACCAAACCAATCAGCAATCACCATCAGTGCCCCACCAATCAGTGCTGAGCTGGCGATTTGTGGTAACACGCGGCTAAAGCCCAGCATCCGCGCCATATGCGGTGCCATTAAGCCCACAAAACTCATCGGCCCAACCATCAGGGTTGCCATCGCGGTCAGCACCGATGCCAGCAGCAACACCAGCAGACGAACCGGCGTGACAGCTACGCCAAGCGATTTGGCCGTTGTCGTACCCAGTGGCAAAATACGCAGCCAACGCTGACAGAGCGGGACGATCAACAACAGCAAAACTGCAATCACCGCCGTGCGTATCGCGTCAGTCGGTTCGACCGCATAGGTTGAGCCCGACAGCCAGGTCAGCACCGTTCCCATGCGCGGATCGCCACTGGCTAACAACAGCGCAATGACGGTGGAAAACGCCATACTGAGCGCAATCCCCGCCAACAGCATACGCTGCGTGGAGAACCCACCGCGACCGGCGATAATCACCATAACCAGCAACGTTAACGCCGCACCCGCGCTACCGGCCGGAAGCAACCACACCAACGCATTACCAGGAATGAAGAACAGCAAAACAATGACGCCAAACGAGGCGCCAGAGCTAATCCCCAGCACTTCTGGGCTCCCCATCGGGTTGCCCGTCAGCTTTTGTATTAGCGTTCCCGCGACCGCCAGCATCACCCCAGCAGTTAGCGCCGCCAGCACCCGAGGCCAGCGCCATGAGAGCAATTGCGCTAACACATCGCCACCGCCCCACTGCCAACCTTCCGCATCTTTCCCCAACATCAGCGCCGCGATCACCACCATTCCCAGCAGCGTGATGCCGAGTACCAGCCACGTTCCCCACAGGCGACGTTCAGCCGTCGGCGTGCTGTTGCTGTCGATCATCGCGGGCTGGCCGCTATTACGCAGGCGCGGCAGCAGCCACAGTAACAGCGGCGCGCCAATCAGCGCCGTCGCTGCGCCCGTTGGGACATCAAGCCACACGCGGCTCAGCCAGATAACGCCCTGATCGGCGACGCCGAGCAGCAACGCGCCGAGCAACGGCGCTAATAAGAGACGGTGAAGTAAACGCCGTGCGCCCAGCATTTTCGCCAGAAGTGGCGCAAACAGGCCGATAAAACCGATAATGCCTGCCGCATTCACCAACTGGGCACACAGGAAAATCCCAAGCCCAAGCGCGCTCAGACGTGCCAGCGACAGCCCAAGCCCCAGATTACGTGCAACGCCGTCATCCAGCCCCAGCAGGGTTAGCGGGCGAATCAACAACAGCGCCAGACAGAAACACACCAGAAGACGCGGGAGAACAAACTGCACATTGCTCCAGTCCTGTTGGTTCAGCACGCCGCTGCTCCACAGGAACAAGCCCTGAAGCTGCTCATGATGGAAAAGCACCAGCAGTTGATTGACCGCGCTACAGTAGAAACTCAGTACCAGCCCCGCCAGTATCAGCGTCACCGGCGATAACCGCTTGCCCCAGGCGACGCCAAACACCAGCGCGCCAACCACCAGCGCCCCGATCATCGCAGCAGCCTGTTGGATCCATACGCCACCAGGCAGCGCCCACAGCGTGACCACCGTGATGCCGAGCTGTGCACCCGTGGCGATCCCCAGCGTTGATGGCTCAGCTAGCGGGTTACGCAAGACCTGTTGGAACAGCACGCCACACAATCCCAGCCCCGCGCCAATCAGCAGCGCCAGTACCATGCGCGGCAACAAGCTGTAGTGAAACAGAAGCTGCTGCATATTGTTCAAGGCGGGCTGTGTCAGCCCCTGAAGCCACTGCGACGTAGGCAATTGCTGCTGCAAGTTGTAGCTGCCCATTCCCAGAATCACGAACAGCAGAAAACCGATTAAAGCAACAGGAAGCACCAGCGGATGCACAGCACGCTTGTGCGCGGCAGACAGAGAGTTAGGCATGCGTTCTCGCCTCCAATGCCTGATTCAATACGCGACAGAAGCGCATCGCCGAGAGCGTTCCGCCGTACAGCCAGACGGCTGGCACACGTTGCAAACGCTGGTTACGCACAAACGGCATGGCTTGCCAAAGCGGATTATTATCAAGCTGAGCGCTGATGGCGCTATCACCATGTTCGAAACAGAGTACGTTGGCATCGCCGATTTCTGCCAGGCTCTCAATGCCGACAATCGTACTGCCCCAGAAACTGGTTTCGCTGCGCCAGGCATTCTCTATTCCGATGTGATCCATCACTTCCTGAAAAAGGCTGTTCTTGCCGATCACCAACACATGGCGGCTATCGACCAGCGTGATGAGCAACAGAGGCCGCTGGGTGTAAGGCTGGAGCGTGATTTTTTCCTGCTGGAGAAACTGCGCCAGCTCCGTCAGGTGCCGTTCTCCGGCCGCTTTCATATTGAGCGCATCGGCCAGTTTCATGACCGAGGCCTGTGCCGACGTCAGCGGTTTTCCCTGTTCGTTGCTGAAGCCAAAGCCCAGCAGCGGAGAAATACGGGACATTTTCGCGACCGAAGGACCGTAGCCTTCAGAGTAAAGAATCAGGGACGGGCGAATCTGCGTCAGCAATTCCAGATTGGGCTCGGTACGCAGCCCCACATCAATCACCGATTCAGGCAGTGCTGGCTCTTTCACCCACAGGTTGTAGTTATGTTTATCGGCAATCGCGAAGGGCGTGATGCCCAACGCCAGAAGCAGTTCAACAGGCAACCACTCCAGCGCCACAATGCGGTTTACATCGGGAAATGTGGCAGTGGCTCCCCGGCTCGCCGCAGAATACACCAGCGGGGACAATAGCAGCGCCGTCAGCAAACGACGGCGTAGCGGATCGGGAGAGGATGGAGAAGAAGAAAATTCAGGCATCATGAGCAGGAAAACCGAGTTAACAAACGAAGCTGACCGGCGCACCACCCGCCGGATGAGGCAGAATGCCCATGGGAATGCCGTAGATATTTTCCAGCACGTCCCCTTGCATGAGCGCGACAGGCTCACCCTGCGCAATCATTTTGCCGCCGCGCAACGCCACCAGATGATCGCAATAGCGCGCAGCCATGTTGATATCATGCAACACCGCAATGACGGTGATGCCGCGCTCGCGGCTCATACGCTGAATCAGCGCCAGCACCTCAACCTGATGCGCAATATCCAGCGCGGAGGTCGGCTCATCCAACAGCAGACAGCGGCTATCCTGTGCCACCGTCATCGCCAGCCAGGCTCGCTGCCGTTCACCGCCGGACAGGCTATCCACCAGACGGTTAGCAAACGGCTTTAATCCCACCAGCGTGATGGCTTCTTCGACCTTTTCCCGATCGGCGCTGCCGAAACGGCCTAATGCGCCGTGCCACGGGTAGCGCCCCACAGCAACCAGCTCACGCACGGTCATCCCTTCGGCAGCGGGAAGCTGCTGCGGTAAATAAGCCACCTGACGGGCGAACAATTTACTGTCCCAGCTTCCGGTCGCCTGTTCACCCAACAATGCGGTTCCGCTGCTGGCGGACTGATGGCGACCCAGAATTTTCAGCAATGTCGATTTGCCTGAGCCATTGTGCCCGATCAGCCCACACACTTTCCCCACGGGAAACGTGATAGATAACGGATGTAGCAGCGTGCGCCCGGCGACGGAAAAGCTGACGTCGTCCAGTCTGAAGGTAGTGTCAGGCAGTACAGTTTGATTTTGCATAGCGCTTTTGGTTTTTTAATGTCACCGAAGGAAAGGGGTGAGCAGAATTCACTATTTCCGTAATCGTCGGCCTAAAAGAGAACGATAATGATTACGATAAAGGCAGCATGATAGGCGCAACGGAATGCCAATCGCAAGACTTTTACCTGTCAGCACCAGAGTGCCCCGGCGTAAAAAATTATGCTGAGGAGATAGCGGGCTTAGGATGAGCCGCATGGATGCGGCGAAAGCTTGCGCCACGTCGGACAAAAACGTCTCTGACGTTTTTGAACAGCACTTGTGCTGGCCCGAAGGGCGAGTCCCATTAATGGGGCGAGTAAACGTGTCGCAAGCGGTCCGTTAAGCCTGATACCGACGAAGGCACCGCGTCAGCGGCATAATTTCCGCCAAAAGCCTAGGGGTCACGGGGCGAGTGGCGCTTGAACCGCCCCGTGTCGGGCGCGTGCTACGGAATAGCATGAAATAATCGTATTGTAAGCGCACGAAACCGTCTCTCAGTCTGCATAAAAATCTGGCTAAGAGACAGTAACTCCTTGGAGTCATGAGAGCTTATTGCCCAAACATTTCTTTGATCCAGTCAGCGACGCCTTCTCCGTTTTGCTGGTCCTGCTGTGCTGAAGGCTGCGGCTGACTAGCCTGACACAGTGCCTGCGGATTATCCGTCCAGACTGGCAATACACGTCCGGCACTGCTGCCGTTGCAGATAAAGTTACCGCTGGCATCCACCGTCATGGTCGTAATGCCTTCCGGCGGCGTCAGCATCAACGGCAGCGGTGTTTGGTTCTCCAGGTAGCGACGATAAATCGTCAGCGCACCGTTCGCCCCCGTCAGCTTGGCTGGGCCGTTGTTATCGCGCCCTACCCAGCTAATCGCCACTTCTTTACCGTCGATCCCAGCAAACCAGCTGTCACGCAGGTCGTTAGTCGTACCGGTTTTCGCTGCCAGATGATAATTCGGGAATTTTACCGCCAGCGAACGCGACGTACCGCGTTCAACAACCTGCTGCATGCCATACAGCGTCAGATAGGCTGCCTGCGCCGGAACCGCGCGTTCCGCCTGCGGGAAGCTCTGATACAGCACCGTGCCATCTTCCGCAATCACCGAACGCAGTGAGGAAAGCGGTGCGCGATTACCGCCGCTGGCGATCGTCTGGTACTCCTGCGCGACTTCCATCGGCGTCAGACTGATCGCCCCCAGCAGCATCGCCGGTACAGGCTGGATCACGTTTTCAGGAATCCCTAAACGCTTCAACGTTTCCGTAATCTGATTCAGCCCAACGGCCATCCCCAGATTGACGGTCGGCACGTTCAGCGAGTTCGCCAGCGCATCGACCAGCATGACGCGGCCACGGAACTCACGATCGTAGTTCTTCGGCTGCCATAGCTGTCCGTTAGACTGTTTGATCGACAGCGGTTCATCCGCCAGCAGGGTATTCAGACGATAGGTGTCCGGCTGGCTCAGCGCGGTCAGGTAGGTCGGCGGCTTCGCCAGCGATCCGACAGGACGACGCGCCTGTAGCGCACGGTTAAACCCGGCGTACTGCGTTTGAGCTCCGCCAACCATCGCGCGAACTTCGCCGCTGAAGCGATCGACAATCACCATCGCCGCTTCCAGATCGCTGACGTTACGACCAGCACGCAGTGCCGGAACCCCGACTTCCACCGCTTTTTCCGCCGCATCCTGCGAGACCGGATCGAGCGTGGTAAAGATCTTCACGCCGGAGAGATCGTTAACCTTGTCGCCAAGCCGCTGTTGCAGTTCCTGACGTACCAGTTGCATAAACGCCGGCTGCGGGCTGATGACGCCGCCTTTCGGCTGTACGCCCAATGGGCGCGCGCTCAGCATGTTGTACAGATCGGCATCAATAACCTGCTGATTCTGCAACAGACGCAGCACCAGATTGCGTCGCTCTAACGTAATCTGTGGGTTACGCCACGGGTTATACAGCGACGCCCCTTTCACCATACCCACCAGCAGTGCCTGCTGATCGAGGCTCAGTTCATTTACCGGACGACCAAAGTAATACAGGCTGGCAAGCGGAAAACCGCGAATCTGATCGTTACCACTCTGACCGAGATACACTTCGTTCAGATACAGCTCAAGGATACGATCCTTGCTGTAGCGATAATCCATGATCAGCGCCATATAGGCTTCGTTAGCTTTACGCCACAGCGAACGCTCGTTGGTCAGGAACAGGTTCTTAACCAACTGCTGCGTCAGCGTACTGCCGCCCTGTACCGCGCGCCCCGCCGTGATGTTCGCTAAGAACGCACGGCCAATGGAGTACAGGCTGATACCATCGTGCTCATAAAAATGACGGTCTTCGGTCGCGACCAGCGTATCAACCAGCAGATCGGGGAAACCGGCACGCGGCACGAACAAACGCTGTTCGCCATTCGGCGACTGCATCATGGTGATCAGTTTCGGATCGAGACGGAAAAAGCCGAAGTTACGCTGGTTGTCCAGATTCTGGATCTGCGACAGACGATCGTTGGCAAACATTAGGCGCGCCTGAATCTGCCCTTCTTTTCCATCAGGGAAGTCAAACGGACGGCGCAGCATATCAATGCTGTTGCCACGCACGCTGAATTCACCCGGACGGGTAATGCGGCTCACCTGACGGTATTGCATGCCTTCCAGCAGACTGATCATCTCTTTCTGGCTATAGGCCATGCCCGGCTCAAGGTTAACCATGCGGCCATAGACGGCGGCAGGCAACTGCCAGACTTTGCCTTCAATACGGCTACGGATCTGGCTGTCGAGGTACACACCATAGATCGCCATCGCCACGGCAAAGATCAGGAACAGCTTGATCGCCAGCCCCAGCCAGCGCCGTCTTCTCTGCGATTTACGCGTCATGGTGTCATCGCCGTCGTCATCATCATCGTCATAGTCGTCCTGATAATCGTCATAGTCTTCATCATCATAGTCGTCATCCCTGCGACGGCGTATGGCCTGCTTGCGTTCAGGCTTACGTTTTGGCGCTCTCCCTTTGCGCCCGATAGGTTCGCGGTCATCCCGAGACATTACAATAACTTCTCCATCAGGTTGTTCACGGCTATCTGCTCTGCGCTCAAGCCGCCTACTCTGTTTCCAGCCCCTTTTTTGGGAAAGCGGAAACGTCTGAAATTAGTGATTCTGATATTTCTTGGTACGTCTCGTCGGAGCCGTATTCGCCGGATCGTCCGGCCAGACATGCTTGGGGTAACGCCCCTTCATCTCTTTTTGCACGTCGCGGTAGGTGCCTTGCCAGAATGCCGCTAAATCTCGCGTAATCTGTAGTGGACGCTGTGCGGGTGACAAAAGTTCCAATACCAGCGCCACACGCCCTTCCGCCAGCAGCGGGCTCTGCTGCTCACCGAACATTTCTTGCATCCGCACCGACAGCACCGGTGGCTTATCGTCATAATAGGCGATAGGCAAGCGACTGCCGCCGGGGGCCATATAGTGCGTGGGCAATGCGCTATCCAGCCGCTGGCGCAGCGACCAGTCCAACAGCCGCAGCAACGCATCGCTCAAATTAATCTGGTGCAGCGCCCGTAAATCACGCACGCCAGCCAGTGACGGCAGTAACCAGACTTCCAGCGTTGCCAGCAGCGCTTCATCGTCCACTCGCGGCCAGTCAAGCTCAGGCAACCACTGGTGCGCGCACTGTAGCCGGGCGCGTAACTGCAACGCCGCAGCATCCCAGTTTAATGCATCCATCCCCTGCTCCCGAATCCAGGATAACATCGCCTGCTGTAGTGCCTCATCGGATGGCTTATTCAGCGGGCGCGTTCGCAGAGTCAGACAACCTATCTGGTCGCGCTGGCTGGCGCGCAGAGTACCCTTTTCTTCGTCCCAGTGCACCACGTTACGTTCATTTATTAATCCAGGTAACCGCCGTTCCAGACGTTCAATATCCAGCGGCAACGCCAGCAGGATCCGTGCCTCTGCGCTTTGCTTGTTTTGCACTAATCGATCGTTCTGTAGCAACGCTGGGGTCAGCAGCCACTCCGTACCTGACAGCGCCTCATCAGGCGACATCATCGCGCCGCTGCCGTTAGCAAGCTGGTAGCGCCCATCCTGACTACGCCGCTGGGCGATGCGGTCGGGGAAAGCCTGTGCCAACAGCCAGTCGGCTTCGCCGCCGTTAATACGTCCCGAGGTCGTCGATAAACGACGCGTC
This sequence comes from Pectobacterium odoriferum, assembly GCF_009931295.1. Classification (NCBI taxonomy): domain Bacteria; kingdom Pseudomonadati; phylum Pseudomonadota; class Gammaproteobacteria; order Enterobacterales; family Pectobacteriaceae; genus Pectobacterium; species Pectobacterium odoriferum. The sequence continues at coordinate 3,643,301 of NZ_CP034938.1, forward strand.
AGCTGTTTTGCCCGCCGCAGCCAGTGTGGCAATGGGCGATGTAGCCAATCAGCCAGATTGATCGACCCGCTACGCGGCGGCTCTTCGAGTATCGCCGCCAGACATCCAGCCGTGGCCAACGCATCTGAACTTTGCTGTGATGCGGCATACAGCATCGTCGCCAATCGGGCATCGCAGCCTAACGCGGCGATCTTCCGCCCCTCGGCGGTTAACCTATCCTGCTCATCGGTAATACCAAGCTGGCACAGCAGTTGACGTGCAGCATAAAGCGCAGAGGCTGGCGGCGTATCCAGCCAGGTTAACTGCGCCACATCAGTGCAGCCCCACTGTAATAAATCCAGCCAAATGCTGCTTAAATCACTGTTCAATATCTCGGCTTCACTTTGCACCGCCGCGCGCTCTGCTTGTTCACGCGAGCACAGATGCCAGCATATGCCGGGGCTTAAACGTCCAGCACGCCCGGCGCGCTGCACCATCGACGCTTGGCTGGTTCGCTGCGTCACTAGTCGGGTGACACCGCTTTTTACATCAAAGCTGGCTACGCGCTCAAGGCCGCTATCCATCACCAGTCGGATACCTTCAATCGTCAGGCTGGTTTCGGCAATATTGGTGGCTAACACCACCTTACGACGACCCGATTCCGCAGGCAGAATTGCCTTTTGCTGCTCCGCCAGCGTCAATGCACCATATAAAGGACAAAGATCTGTCTCGCTTGACACGCTATTTTCCAGCAGCGCCTGCACACGGCGAATTTCCGCGACGCCGGGCAAAAACAGCAACAGCGAACCGGCTTCTTCGCTGAGCAAACGCCGCACCTGTCGCGCAACGCCTTCTTCAAAACGCTCCTGATTGTTCAATGGCGCATAACACCGCTCTACCGGATAGTTGCGACCTTCGGAAACCACGCAGACGGCTCCCGGCAACAGCGTCGCCAGCCGCGCATTGTCGAGCGTGGCGGACATAATCAGCAGCTTTAAGTCTTCACGCAGCCCTTGTTGCACATCGAGCAACAGCGCCAATGCTAAATCGGCCTGCACGCTGCGCTCGTGAAATTCATCAAGGATGATTAGCGCCACGCCTTGCAGTTCCGCATCCTGTTGCAGCAAACGAGTCAGCATGCCTTCGGTGACGACTTCCAGCCTCGTTGCGTCACTCACGCAGCTTTCCGACCGCATGCGATAGCCTATGGTTTTCCCCGGCTCTTCCCCTAGCTGCTGCGCCAGCCTCCAAGCCACGCTCTTTGCCGCCAGACGGCGTGGCTCCAGCATGATGATGCGCCCGTTCACATTGCCCTGTTGTAGCAACTGCAACGGCAGCCAGGTCGATTTCCCTGCCCCCGTTGGCGCATTAAGCAGCACCTGAGGCGCGGTATGTAGCGCCGTTATCACATCATCCAGCACGGCGCTGACGGGCGGTAAAATCACAGACATCTCCGTATAAGGTTAACTTTCAGCGGCGAGCATTGTAGCATCTGGATGAATGCAGTATCTGATGGAATCAGAACAGAGAGATCGCCATGTCAGCCACCCGCCGCCTGTTTTTTGCCTTATCACTGCCAGAAGCCACACAGCAAGAGATTATCCGCTGGCGTGCCGAACACTTCCCTCTGGAAGCGGGTCGTCCGGTCGCCGCCGCGAATCTTCATCTGACCCTGGCGTTTTTGGGCGATGTCAGCGAGCAAAAAGCGCAGGTCTTGCAGACATTGGCGGGCCGCATCCATCAACCCGCTTTTTCCCTTACGCTGAATGACGCTGGACACTGGCCGCGCCCCGGCGTGGTCTGGCTGGGATGCCGTCGTGCACCGCGCGGGCTGTCACAGTTGGCGGAACTGCTGCGTTCTCAGGCCGCGCGCAACGGCAGCTATCAAACGGCCTTGCCGTTTCATCCGCACATTACGCTATTACGTGGCGCGACTCGCCCCGTTGCGATTCCCCCCGCCACCTTTAGCTGGCAGGTCGACATGACGCACTTTTCACTTTTCGAGTCACTTTTCGATAATGGCAAAACCCGCTATCAGCAGTTGGAAAGCTGGTCATTTATAAAATAAGTGGTCGAGTGAATAAATGAAAAAAACAGGATATACATGGACTATACCCCACGCTTACAACCCGCCCGGTTGATTAAACGTTACAAACGCTTTTTGGCCGATGTCGTAACCCCAGAAGGCGAGACGCTCACGCTGCACTGTGCCAATACCGGTGCGATGACAGGCTGTGCCACGCCCGGCGATACCGTCTGGTACTCCACATCGAATAACCCTAAGCGCAAGTACGCCCAGAGCTGGGAACTGACTGAAACACAACAAAATCACTGGATTTGTGTCAATACTCTGCGTGCCAACACATTATTGTACGAAGCCTTATTGGAGAATCGCATAGAAGAGCTAGCAGGCTACCCAGACGTAAAAACGGAAGTAAAATACGGTACGGAAAATAGCCGAGTCGACCTGCTTTTACAGGCGCCGGACAGGATTGACTGCTATATTGAGGTGAAATCTGTCACATTATTGCAACATGAATGTGGTTACTTTCCGGATGCGGTTACACTCAGAGGGCAAAAGCATCTGCGTGAGCTACAACAGATGGTTTCCAATGGAAAACGTGCAGTCCTTTTTTTCGCCGTGCTCCATTCAGGCATCCAGCAGGTTTCTCCCGCCCGGCATATTGATTCACGCTATGCGGAATTATTTATCGAAGCACAACAGGCTGGGGTTGAAATTTTATGTTACGGCTCCACATTATGCCCTGATGGTATTAAATTGACGCATAAGCTACCGTTGTTGGGATGACGTACAAGCATTGCATAACACGCCGAACGTACCACCAAAGGCGTAAAACATTGTTTATTATTTAATGTACACCCTAAATAATTCAAGTTTCAGGACAAAAACGGCAAAGCGTTTTTGAACAGCGTTTGCGCTGACCCCGCAGGGGTGAGGCCATAAGGACGAATAATGCGGCAAGCGAAGGAATCTCGATGAGCTTACTCAAGTAAGTGATTCGGGTGACTGACAAATCTGCCAGAGGCAGATTTGAACGCTGCTTGCAGCGGCCCCTACGGGGCGAGGTCCACGCAAGTGGGCCGAGTATCGTAGCCAACGCACATGCAACTTGAAGTATGACGGGTTAAGCAGGTTGTTCCTCACACTTTATCAGGCCGGTGTCAGGAAGCATTGCCAACCCCATCTTCATCTGCTATTTATAGCGGCCTGTTTTTTCCCCCTTTGGGGGCCGATATGCCCAGATAGCTGAAGTTTATGGCCAACAACGCCGCAACTTCACTGCATAAAAGGGTATTATGCGTGTCGTGTTATGTAGGAGAAGCAACATGCAAGAAGGGCAAAACCGTAAGACATCTTCTCTGAGCATTCTCGCAATTGCCGGAGTAGAGCCGTACCAGGAGAAGCCGGGCGAAGAGTATATGAACGACGCTCAGCTAGCTCATTTCAAGCGTATTCTTGAAGCATGGCGCAACCAACTCATGAATGAAGTGGATCGTACGGTATCGCACATGCGCGATGAAGCCGCTAACTTTCCCGATCCCGTGGATCGTGCAGCGCAGGAAGAAGAGTTCAGTCTCGAACTGCGTAACCGTGACCGTGAGCGCAAGCTGATCAAGAAAATCGCCAAAACGCTGGTGAAAATCGAAGATGAGGATTTCGGATTCTGTGAATCCTGTGGCGTCGAGATTGGCATCCGCCGTCTGGAAGCCCGTCCGACCGCCGATCTGTGTATCGACTGCAAAACGTTGGCAGAGATACGCGAAAAGCAAATGGCAGGCTAATTTTCCTGTCCCGAATCGGCTCCTGCCCGTCGTGGGGGCCGACTTCAGATACTCTACCGTTGATGAATGATGTTCATCACTCTATCTTCTGTCTGGATAAAACGCTGACGAGATAGCACCAACCTCTTATGTCTGGAACAACTGGTTTCACGGAAACACATCATTACGTCGGGCGTTTTGCTCCCTCTCCTTCTGGTGACCTGCATTTTGGCTCACTGATCGCCGCACTCGGTAGTTATCTGCAAGCTCGTTCCCAACAAGGGCGCTGGCTGGTACGCATTGAAGACATCGATCCGCCACGGGAAATTCCCGGCGCCGCTTCCCGTATCCTTGCACAATTAGACCATTACGGCCTGCACTGGGACGGCGAGGTGATGTACCAGTCACAGCGGCATGCGCGTTACCGCGAGATCCTTCAGCAGCTTCGACAGCAGGGCATGAGCTACTACTGCACCTGTACGCGTAGCCGTATCCAGCAGCTAGGCGGGCATTATGACGGTTATTGCCGGACGCGTAACCTACCGCCCGATAACGCCGCGCTACGCCTGCGCCAGACAACGCCGGTATTTCACTTTCACGATAAATTGCGTGGCGAGCTGTATGCCGACACGGCACTCGCGCAGGAAGATTTTATTATCCACCGCCGAGACGGGCTGTTTGCCTATAATCTGGCCGTCGTGATCGACGATAACGATCAGGGGATTACGGAGATTGTGCGCGGTGCCGATCTGATCGAACCGACAGTGCGGCAAATTTCGCTCTATCAGCAGTTAGGCTACGCGATCCCTACCTACGTTCATCTGCCGCTGGTGCTGAATACCGAGGGAAATAAGCTTTCTAAGCAAAATCATGCACCGGCACTGCCGAATAGCGATCCGCGTCCCGTGCTGCTGGCTGCACTGCAATTCTTGAACCAACCGCTGCCGGAGAACGGTCAGGATATGACGCTTTCCGCCCTTCTGGCCTGGTCTGTCGCGCACTGGTCCCTTGATGTTGTCCCGTTACAGGCGGCAATAAACCCATCCACGATCACATCGGCATTCTCAAAGGGGCATTGGTGAGCTATGATTAGCCGCTATTTTTAGTGACGCACTCTCTTTGGCCGTCACATTTGCAGGCCGTCACTGGGTCGACGTCAAAAACGTTTCCCGGAAATTTTTTGCTGTGCCGTTGATTTATCCATCACTATCGAGGTGTATTATCTTTTCCCGAGTTGCTAATTTTTGTCGTAAGGTACTGAATCGTGAGAACGAAATGGTCGAATCAGAGGAACCGCGCCAGCATCTGACGGTGATTCCGCGTGACCAACATACTATTTCACGCAGCGATATCAGCGATAACGCGCTGAAAGTACTTTATCGCCTGAACAAAGCGGGCTACGAGGCTTATCTGGTTGGCGGCGGCGTACGCGACCTGCTTCTGGGCAAAAAGCCGAAAGATTTTGATATCACCACTAACGCCACTCCCGATCAGGTGCGCAAGTTATTCCGCAACTGTCGTTTGGTCGGGCGTCGTTTCCGTCTCGCCCATATCATGTTCGGGCCAGAGGTGATTGAAGTTGCCACGTTCCGTGGTCACCACGAACAGCATCAGGAACAGCAAGAAGTCAAAAACTCCTCTCAGCAGGCCCAAAGCGGCATGCTGTTACGCGACAATATTTTCGGTTCCGTTGAAGAAGACGCCCAGCGCCGCGATTTCTCGATCAACAGCCTCTATTACAGCATTTCTGATTTCAGCGTACGTGACTATACCGATGGCCTGAACGATCTGCGTCAGGGCGTCATCCGTATGATTGGCGATCCTGAAACGCGCTACCGTGAAGATCCGGTGCGGATGCTGCGCGCCGTCCGTTTCGCCGCTAAGCTGAACATGACGGTCAGCCCGGAAACCGCAGAGCCGATTCCTCGTCTGGCTTCATTGCTGCACGATATCCCTGCGGCGCGCATGTTTGAAGAGTCGCTGAAGCTGCTTCAGTCAGGCTATGGCTACCCGACCTATAAAATGCTGTGTGAATACCAGCTGTTCCAGCCGCTTTTCCCGCTGCTGAGTCGCTATTTCACACCAAATGGCGATTCCACGCTGGAACGCATGGTTGCACAGGTACTGAAAAATACCGATCAGCGTCTGCAAAATGACATGCGGGTCAATCCGGCGTTTTTGTTTTCCGCCATGCTGTGGTATCCGCTGGTTGAGCATGCACAAAAGTTGGCTCAGGAAAGCGGGCTGGCTTACTTCGATGCCTTCTCGCTAGCGATGAACGATGTACTGGATGAACAGTGCCGTTCTCTGGCGATCCCTAAACGCATTACTTCTTTAGTTCGTGATATCTGGCAGTTGCAAACGCGGCTGTCTCGCCGTCAAGGTAAACGCGCTTATAAGCTGATGGAACATCCTAAATTCCGCGCCGCGTATGACTTGCTTTGCCTGCGTGCCGAAATCGAAAACCACCAGGAGCTGCTGCGCCTGGCTCAGTGGTGGGGAGAATTCCAGGTAGCCGCACCGCCACGTCAGCAAAACATGCTGAAATCGTTGGATGACGGCCCGACGCCACATCGTCGTTCCCGCCCTCGTCGACCGCGTAAACCGACAACAGCACGTCGAGATCCAGCTTAATGACGCGCGTGTATCTGGCGCTGGGCAGCAATCTTGCCCAGCCTTTGCAACAGGTGCGCGCGGCATTGTCTGCGCTAGATGCAATTCCACATACGCGCGTCGTTTGCTGCTCCTCATTTTATCGTAGCCGCCCGCTTGGCCCGCAGGATCAGCCAGACTACCTCAACGCCGTCGTTGAACTGGAAACCGCATTAGCGGCCGAATCGCTGCTGGACCACACACAGGCCATCGAGCTGGAACAAGGTCGCGAACGCAAGGAACATCGCTGGGGTCCACGCACGTTGGATCTGGACATTCTGCTGTTCGGCGATGTCGTCATCCAGACTGATCGTCTGACTGTGCCGCATTACGACATGAAGAACCGTGAATTCATGCTCTACCCACTCGCAGAAATCGCCCCAGAACTGGCATTCCCCGACGGCGACACACTCGCCCAGCGGTTAACCCATGTCGACCGCAACGGTCTGACCTTATGGGATAATAAAAAGTGGGATAATCAACGTTGGGATGACGAGAAGCTGACCGGAACAGTCGACCACTAATAATACTCCCCATCTGCAACTTGAAGCGCGACGGGTATATCGCTACACGTCGGCTTACATTAGAATGTCCCCCTCAATTCTTCGCCCTATTGACATAGGAAGACCGTCATGAAACCGACGACTATCTCCCATTTGCGCCAATGGAAACAAGAGCAGCGAAAATTCGCTACGATTACTGCTTACGACGCCAGTTTCTCTCGCTTGTTTTTCGAGCAAGGCATCCGCGTGATGCTGGTGGGTGACTCACTGGGAATGACCGTGCAGGGTCACGATTCCACATTGCCCGTGACCACAAACGATATCGTTTACCACACGCGGTGCGTCCGCCGTGGCGCACCGCTGGCTCTGGTTCTCTCCGATATGCCTTTTATGACCTATGCCACGCCAGAACAAACGTTCAGCCAGGCCGCAGAACTGATGCGTGCCGGTGCGAATATGGTGAAGCTGGAAGGCGGAAGCTGGCTTGCCCCGACGGTAAAAATGCTGACAGAACGCGCCGTGCCGGTGTGCGGTCATCTGGGTCTGACGCCGCAGTCCGTTAACATCTTCGGCGGCTATAAAATTCAGGGCCGGAGCGAAAGCGATGCCAATCAGCTACTGGCCGATGCCCTTGCGCTTGAAGAAGCCGGTGCGCAGCTGCTCGTGCTGGAATGCGTGCCTGTCGCGCTGGCGAAACGCGTAACGGAAGCGCTGTCGATTCCGGTGATCGGCATTGGCGCAGGCAACGTGACCGACGGACAAATTCTGGTCATGCATGATGCCTTCGGCATTACCGGCGACAACACGCCTAAGTTTGCCAAGAACTTTCTGGCGCCCAGCGGGGGGGATATCCGCGCGGCAGTGCGTTTGTATGCACAAGAAGTCGAACAGGGCACCTACCCGGCCGAAGCGCATTCATTTCATTAAAGAACAATCGTTTCATTAAAAAACGAGCATTCCGTTAATCGGGCTTATACCCTAAATAATTCGAGTTGCAGGACAAAAACGGCAAAGCGTTTTTGAACAGCGTTTGCGCTGACCCCGCAGGGGTGAGGCCATAAGGCCGAATAACGCGGCAAGAGAAAGAATCCCGATGAGCTTACTTGAGTAAGTGATTCGGGTGAGTGACAAATCAGCCAAAGGCAGATTTGAACGCTGCTTGCAGCGACCCCAACGGGGCGAGGTCCACGCGAGTGGGCCGAGTAGCGTAGCCAACGCACATGCAGCTTGAAAGATGACGGGTATATTTTTTAGGAGTACGAGTGTGTTAATAATCGAAACCCCTCTGCTGCTACGCCGCGAAATCCGTCGCTGGCGTCAGGAAGGGAAACGCATTGCTTTAGTTCCCACCATGGGTAATTTGCATGACGGGCACATGACGCTGGTCGATGAAGCCAGAGCGCGTGCCGATATCGTTATTGTCAGCGTTTTTGTCAATCCTATGCAGTTTGAGCGGCCAGATGATTTAGCCCGCTACCCCCGGACGTTGCAGGAAGACTGCGAGAAATTGAATCGCCGCGGTGCCGATCTGGTTTTCGCACCGAGCCCGGATGTGATATACCCCAATGGACTGGAGTCGCAAACGTTTGTCGATGTGCCCGGTCTGTCTTCCCTGTTGGAAGGTGCCAGCCGTCCTGGCCATTTTAGAGGCGTTGCGACCATCGTCAGTAAGTTGTTCAATATGGTACAGCCGGATGTCGCCTGCTTTGGTGAGAAAGATTACCAGCAGTTAGCGCTGATTCGGCAGCTTGTCCGCGATATGGGCTATGACATTGATATTATTGGTGTCCCTATCGTGCGTGCAAAAGACGGTTTGGCATTGAGCTCACGTAATGGCTATCTCAGTGCGGAAGAACGCCAGCGGGCACCGCATGTTTATCAGGTGATGATGGACATGGCGACACAGTTGGACAACGGCGATCGTCAGATAGACACCTTGCTGGGACAGGCGGCAGACAAGCTGCGTGAAGCGGGCTTTACGCCTGATGAACTGTTTATCCGCGATGCTGATACGTTGCAACCGCTGAACGCGGCCAGCACACGAGCAGTGATTTTGATGGCTGCCTGGTTAGGCAAGGCCAGATTGATTGATAACCACCAGGTCGATTTGACTGTATGAACCGAGGTAACAAAGCGATGATACGTACCATGCTGCAAGGCAAGCTGCACCGAGTCAAAGTGACTCAGGCCGACTTGCATTATGAAGGCTCTTGCGCCATCGATCAGGATTTTATGGATGCCGCTGGCATTCTGGAATACGAAGCGATTGATATCTACAACGTTGATAACGGTCAGCGTTTCTCGACCTACGCCATTGCGGGCGAAAGAGGCTCACGCATTATCTCCGTGAACGGGGCTGCCGCTCGCCTTGCTTGCGTGGGCGACAAACTGATTATCTGCTCCTATGTGCAGATGTCCGACGAGGAAGCCAGAAGCCACAGCCCGAAGGTCGCCTATTTCTCTGGCGATAACGAGCTGCAACGTCAGGCAAAAGCGATTCCAGTTCAGGTCGCCTGATCGTTTTAGATAAGCAAAAGGCGGTGTTACCACCGCCTTCTCATTTGCAGCGTTCACACACTACGTCCGCAGTCCGCGTCCGCGCTCAATCAGCCACCAGACCAGCAGATAAAACACCACGATAAAGGCAATCAGTACCGACATCGTGAACAGCAGCGGCACATCCTGAATCCCGAGGAAGCCGTAACGGAAACCGCTAATCATGTACACCACCGGATTCAGCTTGGAAACAGCCTGCCAGAACGGCGGCAGCAGCGTCAGTGAGTAAAACACCCCACCCAGATAGGTCAGCGGCGTTAACACAAATGTCGGAATCAGGCTGATATCATCAAACGTTTTCGCAAAGACCGCATTCAATAAGCCCGCCAGCGAGAACAGCGTCGCCGTCAGCAACAGCGTCAGAACGATGATCCACCAGGCATGAACATGCAGCGGGACAAAGAACAGCGACACCGCCGTCACCAGAACCCCCACACACAGGCCACGCGCGATCCCGCCGCCAATATAACCCGCAATAATCACATGGGTCGGAACAGGCGCGACCAGCAGTTCTTCAATATTACGTTGAAATTTGGCGCTGAAAAAGGAAGAAGCGACGTTGGCATAGGCGTTGGTAATCACCGCCATCATGATCAGACCCGGCACGATAAACTGCATGTAGGTAAAACCGTGCATTTCCCCAATACGTGAGCCGATCAGGTTGCCGAAAATAATGAAATACAGCGTCATGGTGATCACTGGCGGCACCAGCGTCTGAATCCAGATACGCCCAAATCGAGTGACTTCTTTCACCCAGATACTCTGTAGTGCTACCCAATACAAGTGCATCATGCCTTTTCTCCCTTACCGTTCGTCCCGTCCCCATTAACCAACGTGACAAACAGCTCTTCCAACCGGTTCGCTTTATTACGCATACTTAATATCGTTATCCCCTGCGCACTGAGCTGGCTGAATAACGCGTTCAGACCTTGCTCGCGCATCACATCGACTTCTAGCGTTGACGTATCCATCAGGCGGAACGCATAGCCTTCAAGCTGTGGCAGCGGGCTTTTCGCCGCCAGATCGAAAATAAACGTTTCGGACTTCAGCTGAGCAAGCAGCTGCTTCATCGAGGTGTTCTCCACCAGCTCACCCCGCTGAATGATCCCGATGTTGCGGCACAGCATTTCCGCTTCTTCCAGATAGTGCGTCGTCAGGATAATCGTGGTGCCCTGCGCGTTCAGCTCCTTCAAAAAGCCCCACATGGAACGACGTAATTCGATATCTACACCCGCAGTCGGCTCATCAAGAATCAGCAGCTTAGGCTCATGCATTAACGCACGCGCAATCATCAGGCGACGCTTCATCCCACCGGACAACATCATCGCTTTTTCGCTGCGTTTCTCCCACAGATCGAGCTGTTTCAGGTATTTTTCGGCACGCTGCAACGCGTCCTGACGTTTCACGCCATAATAGCCGGCCTGATTAACCACAATCTGTAATACCGTTTCGAAAGGATTGAAGTTAAATTCCTGCGGGACCAACCCCAGTTGGCGTTTCGCATTCACTTTATCCCGCTCAAGGTCATAGCCGAAGACGCGAACTTTCCCGGCACTTTTATTCACTAACGAGCTGATAATCCCAATCGTAGTCGATTTTCCCGCGCCATTCGGGCCCAGTAGCGCATAGAAATCGCCCGCTTCCACGTTCAGGTCGATCCCCCGTAACGCCTGGACGCCTCCCGGATAGGTTTTGGTTAATTGCGCCAGTTCCAGTGCATATGTCATAAGAAATGGATTGCCTTATTATCAGTGGGTTCTACAGATTCAAAGTGTGACAAATATATACTCTAAATAATTCAAGTTTCAGGAAGGCGGCAAGAGAAGGAAGCCCGATGAGCTTACTCAAGTAAGTGATTCGGGTGAGTGAACGCAGCCAACGCACATGCAACTTGAAGTATGACGAGTATAAACTATCGTTTTTCAAACGACGCATGTTGCCTTATATTACTCCTCACTGCCCCTTGTTTGTTACAGGTCATTTACTTTCATGAAAGAAATTGAAACGCTCATCGCGAACAACCAGCTTTGGTCTAAAACGATGGTGGAAGAGGATCCTGGCTATTTTGAACGTCTGGCGCAGGCACAACGACCCCGTTTTCTATGGATTGGATGCTCGGACAGTCGCGTACCTGCGGAAAGTCTGACCAGCCTTGAGCCAGGTGAACTGTTTGTTCACCGGAACGTCGCCAATCTGGTTATTCACACCGACCTCAATTGCCTGTCTGTCGTGCAATATGCCGTCGAAGTTCTCGAAGTCGAACATATCATTATCTGCGGCCACTACGGCTGCGGCGGTGTTCAGGCTGCGGTGGAAAACCCAGAATTGGGTTTGATTAACAACTGGCTGCTGCATATCCGTGATTTGTGGTACAAGCATAGTTCGCTGCTGGGGGAATTGCCTCCCGAACAGCGGCTGAATACGCTCTGTGAAATCAACGTTGTCGAGCAGGTTTATAACCTCGGCCACTCCACCATCATGCAGTCCGCCTGGAAGCGTGGGCAGAAAGTCACCATCCACGGTTGGGTTTACGGTATTCAGGATGGCCGTCTGCGCGATCTGGAAGTGACCGCAACCAACCGGGAGACGCTGGAACAGCGTTATCGCCGCGCGATTTCCTCTCTGCCTTGATACGCTGTCTGACGCCCACTCGCTGGGCGTCGCTCACGGCATCAGCCTTATCTGGTACGCTATTCCTGTGGAACAACCTTGCCGACGTAAGGTAAATGGCGATAGTGCTGAGCATAGTCGATACCGTAACCCACGACGAATTCGTCAGGGATCGAGAACCCAACCCACTCGACTTTCACCGCCACTTCACGGCGCTCTGGTTTGTCCAGCAGCGTACAGATCGCCAGCGATTTCGGCGCACGCAGTTGCAGAATTTCCCGCACTTTGCTCAGCGTATTGCCCGAGTCAATAATATCTTCCACGATCAACACGTCTTTGCCGCGAATATCCTCATCCAGATCTTTCAGGATCTTAACATCGCGCGTGCTGTTCATACCGCTGCCATAGCTGGATGCCGTCATGAAATCCACTTCGTGAGGGACATCAATCGCCCGGCATAAATCGGCCATAAAGATAAACGATCCGCGCAACAACCCCACCAGCACCATATCGCTGCCGCTATCACGGTAGTGTTCGCTGATCTGTTGCCCCAGTTCGGTAACCCGCGCCATCACTTCTTGCTCAGAAATCATGACTTCCACGGTATGTTTCATCATACTGATAACTCTTTGAAGTAAGGTATTCAGCACCATCGGCAAAATGACAGATTCATTATCGATGATGCGCCAATGCTGACGTTTGAATCAGCCCGGGCAATGCCCAAGCGCGCGAAGTATATCAGAAACTACACCATGAAGGAGACACCATGCGTACACCACCAGTGGATGTTTGCTACAAAGTGAATGCCCCACTTTCCAGCCAGCAGTTCATTGAGCTGTTGGCGAAAACCTCATTGGGGCCACGCCGCCCACTGGATGATGAGGCGGCAATTGCAGGTATGCTTAAGCTCGCCAACTTGCTGGTTTCCGCCTGGCAAGGGGAGACACTGGTTGGGATCGCGCGCAGCGTGACGGATTTTCATTTTTGCTGTTATCTGTCCGATCTGGCGGTATCAGAGGACTGTCAGCATGCGGGAATAGGTAAGAAGCTGATTCAACAAACCGCTCAACAGCTTAAAAAAGGCTGCAAAATTATTTTGCTGGCCGCGCCGCTGGCGGTGGATTACTACCCGAAATTAGGGTTTGAAAAACACAACAGCACGTGGCTCATGCCAGCAGCAGACCTGCATGCAGAGACATAATCATTTCGTTTCAGGGCCGTCAGCCAGACCGCTGGCGGCGGGTAAAGCAGGGTACAAGACTGGCGGATCCGTCTTAATGCTTAAACGCACCTGCTGTCCCGGTTCAAACCAGTTGCCGGTCTGCACCAGCAGCATCAGTTCTCCCATCTTCACCCGATACAAGTTTGATGTGCCCATAAATAGCCTATCTTCGATCGACGCCGGACCATCGGGATCGAGCGCCAGCGCCACGTCTGCTGGGCGCACCATCCAGTCGCATTGTGAATCCATCGGCTGATTGAGCGGATGTGTCGCCTGATGATCGCCCAATGGGCTTTGCCATTGATGGTCGCTCATAATTTTCACAGGCAAATAGTTCGTATTCCCCATAAAATCAGCGACAAAGCGGCTATTCGGCCGATGGTACAGCTCGGAGGGATAGCCCTGCTGCATAATTTTCCCTTCATCCAGCAGAATCAGATGGTCGGCGCAGGCAAAAGCCTCCTCTCGGCTGTGCGTGGCAAAAACCGCCGCGACATGGCGCTGTTTGAGAACCTGCCGCAATTCGGTGATCAAGCGGTAGCGAGTCTGGCTGTCCAGCCCTGGGAAGGGTTCATCCAGCAACAGCAGTTTCGGCTCACAGGCTAGCGCGCGGGCAATCGCCAAACGCTGTTGCTGTTCATTCGATAGCTCATGCGGATAACGCGCGGCAACATCATCCAGTTGCAAGAGCGTCAGCATCTCCGCACAGATTGGCTTCACCTCGCTTTCCGGGCGGCCATATAAACCAAACGCAATGTTGCCTTCCACCGTCAGATGCGGAAAGAGCGCATAGTCTTGAAAAATCAGGCCAACCTGACGCAGCTCAGGCAGGACATACTCTTGCGGTGAACTGACGGGTTCACCCTCCAGCAAGATCTTGCCCTGAGTAATCGGCAGCAGGCCAGCGATCGCCTGTAATAGCGCCGTTTTACCGCAGCCGTTCCTACCCAGCAGGCAAATCGTCTCATCATCACGCACGGCAAACGAGATGTTCTCCAACACGGGAGACTGCTGTAGCGTACAACTTACCGCCTGAACGCTCAGAATATCTATCGACGCGGCCATGTCATTATCCTTTTATATTCAGTACGCGATTCAGCCAGAAAACAGGGATTAGCCCTACCGCCACCAGCACAAACGCAGGAAAAGCAAATGATGCAATCTGCTCACTCGCCGTAAAGCGAAAAACATACGTTGCCAACGTATCAATCCCGAAAGGGCGCAGCAGCAGCGACACATTCAGCTCTTTCATGCTTTCCGTGAAAATCAGCAGCGCCCCGATGAACAGGCTACGGCGCAACAGAGGAATATGCACGCGTGACCAGCGGCTGAGGGGAGAAGCGCCCAGTACAAGGCTCACGCTATCCAGCGAACGCGGGATGGCTTCCATACTGCGCTCAAGGCTGTCCAGCATCAGGCGTCCAAATTTAACGCTATAGGCGAGGATGAGAATAAACAGCGATCCCGCAAGCAAGGCATCCGTTGGAGGTAACCCCGCCGCGCTGGCAAACAGATTAATTCCGCTGTCCACCAGCGACAGCAAGGTAAATAGCCCAACAGCCAGTATCGCGCCAGGCAAAGCAAAACTCAGGCTGACTAGCCGAACCGGCGTCTGATTGGCAAACACTCCAGCCGTGCGTGTATAGAAGATAAACGACAGCGCCATCAGCGTAATAACGGCTGTCGCGATGGCGGACGCCAACAGGCTATTCATCACTGCATGGAGGAACGTCATATCCCACACCGACAGCATGTGTCGGAGGGCCAAAAAGAGTAGATACAACAGCGGGAACAGAAACGACAGACAAACGATTCCCCAACAGTAGCCACGTACTACCCTGCTGCGCCACCCGCTCAACACAGGCGGAACCACCTGAGAAGGATTCGCTTGAGCTTGATAAATTCTCTGCTTGCGACGCCAGAAATTAACCAGAAACATCAAGAGGAAGATCGCAGGTAAAATCAACACGCCAAGGCGTGCTGCCGCACCGAGATCGCCCTGCTGCTGCCAGATATCCAGCACCTGTGTTGTCAGGGTTGGGGTATCAAGATAAGACGCCGCACCATAATCGCCCAATGTTTCAACCACCACTAGCGCACCGCCGCAGGCAATCGCAGGCCGTGCAATAGGTAAACATAAGCGGCGGAATACCTGAGCGCGCGTCTGATTCAGTAAACGCGCCGAATGGATAAGGCTGGCAGGTTGTTTCACCAGCGCTTCGCGCACCAACAGGTAAATATAGGGATAGAGCACCAGTGCCAACACCAGACTTATGCAGCCTAGCGCAACGGGTAGCCCAGCAACGTGGGATTCTCCCCACGATGGGGCTATCTGCCACCCGCCTTCCTGCAACAACCGGGACA
This sequence comes from Pectobacterium odoriferum, assembly GCF_009931295.1. Lineage (NCBI taxonomy): Bacteria > Pseudomonadati > Pseudomonadota > Gammaproteobacteria > Enterobacterales > Pectobacteriaceae > Pectobacterium > Pectobacterium odoriferum. Next base: position 3,658,970 of record NZ_CP034938.1, read on the forward strand.
GATGCCGTAACACATCAGTATAAAGGTAGGCGAGCAGGAACGCGGGCATCGCGAGCGGCAGGCAAAGCGCCCATTGCAACACGCGATGACCGGGAAAACGGTACATGGCGATAAACCAGGCGGAAGGCAATCCAAACAGTAAACTGAAGAAAAGCGTGCCAATTACGATGACCGCTGAATGTATCAGATAGGTGGGTAACCCGATTTGCCACAGTTGGGTAAATCCCATCCCATCGGCAAAAAAAGCCTGATAAAAAACCGTTGCTAAAGGAAGCAGCAACAGTCCCGCCAACAACCAACTACTGACGCGCCAGACACCGGAGATCATAGAATAAAAACTGTATTAGGTGAGATCGCTGTTATTAATAACAGAGGCTGACGGTGGCGTCATCGTATCAAACAGCGATAAATGGGCTTTAATCCTGCGATTAACCTGAGGCGATTGCCATCGCCGACTGTCACCAAAATAAAAATCAACCATTTCAATAGATTGCGATTATGAGTTTTCCGCCTTTTCGCCATTCATTTTTTATCGCAATCAGAGGTTTCCCGTAAGAAAACTTGGAACCTCACGGGATATCTGTGATAACGTCATCTGACAACATTTGGAACAGGTTCAACCATGAAAAACTCTGCGCTGGCTCTGCTCCTGCTAAGCCTGATGAGCTTCTCTTCCGCCAGCAAGGCGCTGAATGAATTTGAAGCGGAAGATCTCGCCGATCTGACCGCAATCTTTGTTTATCTGAAAAACCACTGTGGCTATCAAGATCTGCCGAATGAACAGATTCGTCGGACACTGGTCGCATTTGCTCAGCAAAATCGCTGGGATCTCAGCAATTACAACGCTTACGATATGACGGCGATGGGTGAAGACAGCTATCGCGACCTGAGTAAAATCGCTATCCCGACGCCGAAGAAATGCCAGTCTCTGGCACGTAATTCACTCGGTCTGCTCTCCTACGCACAGTAGTTCCCCCCTCCTCCGCGCTGACTGAAATTTGACCGTGCAAGCGGCAAAAGAGTCGGCTATGATGGCGCGCCAATTTTCATGGCTGTTATCGCGGAGGAAGCCCTAACATGTCCCAGAAAGAAATTTGGTATGAAACCCTACATGCCAACTTTGGTCAGTACTTTTCGGTTGATCGCGTGCTGTATCACGAGAAGACCGATCATCAAGATCTCATCATCTTTGAAAACGACGCATTAGGTCGCGTGATGGCGCTTGACGGTGTGGTGCAAACCACCGAGCGCGATGAATTCATCTATCACGAAATGCTCACCCACGTTCCCCTTCTGTCACACGGCAGCGCCAAACGCGTACTGATTATCGGTGGCGGCGATGGCGGTATGCTGCGAGAAGTCAGCCGACACCGCGGCGTCGAACAGATCACGATGGTAGAAATCGATGCGGGCGTGGTGGAGTTTTGTCGCCAGTACCTGCCCAATCACAGCGCCGGTAGCTATGACGACCTGCGTTTTAATCTGGTGATTGATGACGGCGTTAACTTCGTCAGACAGTGCAGCGAAAAATTTGACGTCATCATTTCCGATTGCACCGACCCTATCGGCCCCGGCGAAAGCTTGTTCACCTCCGATTTCTATCAGGGCTGCGCCCGTTGCCTGAACGAAGGCGGGATTTTCGTCGCTCAGAATGGCGTGTGCTTCCTGCAACAGGATGAAGCCGTCGGCAGCCATAAAAAACTCAGCCACTATTTCAACGATGTCAGCTTTTATCAGGCAGCGATCCCGACGTATTACGGCGGCATTATGACGTTCGCCTGGGCCAGCAATAACCCGGCGCTGCGTCAGATAGACACCGCCACGCTGCGCCAGCGTTTTGCACACTCTGGTATCACCTGTCGCTATTACACACCGGATGTTCACGTCGGCAGTTTTGCCCTGCCACAGTATCTGTTGAGCGCGTTACAGAATGCGCAATAGCCCATCACTTAGGGTAACCACACAACCACAAGGGGGTGACGTAAATTGCACAAGCTGAAACTACACGGCTTCAACAACCTGACGAAAAGCCTGAGTTTTTGTATCTACGATATCTGTTACACCAAAACGGCCGACGATCGCGATGGTTACATCGCCTACATCGACGAACAATATAACGCTAACCGTTTAACAGAAATCCTCACTGAAACCTGCTCAATTATCGGTGCCAACGTCCTTAACATCGCGCGTCAGGATTACGATCCACAAGGTGCCAGCGTGACCATTTTGGTCAGCGAAGAGCCCATCGATCCACGAGATGTCGATACCTCAGAACATCCAGGGCCGCTGCCCCATTCCGTTGTTGCGCATCTGGATAAAAGCCATATCTGCGTTCATACCTATCCGGAAAGCCACCCGGAAGGTGGGCTTTGTACCTTCCGTGCGGATATCGAAGTCTCTACCTGTGGCGTAATTTCGCCGCTGAAGGCACTGAACTACCTCATCCACCAGCTTGAATCTGATATTGTGACCATCGACTATCGCGTGCGAGGATTTACCCGTGATGTCAACGGCATAAAACATTTCATCGATCATCAGATCAATTCGGTTCAGAACTTCATGTCCGAGGATATGAAAGCGCTCTATCACATGATGGACGTGAACGTGTATCAGGAAAATATTTTCCATACCAAGATGCTATTGAAAGACTTCGACCTGAAACACTACCTGTTCAACGTCAGCCCTGAAGAACTCAGCACGGCTGAACGGAAAAGAATCACCGATCTGCTGTATCACGAAATGCAGGAAATCTATTACGGCAGAAACCTGCCAGTACTGTAATCAATACATATCCCTTCACAGGGTTGTCTCTTAGTCACATTTTTTATGCCGACTAAGAGACTATTTCGTGCGCGATGATGCCGTCATTTTCATGCTACCCCGTAGCACGCGCCCGACGCAGGGCGCTCAGTCGCCGCCGCCCTGCGAACCCAGGCTTCCGGCTAAATTATGCCGCTACGCGGTGCCATCGGTGTTCATGTTCACCGCTGCATAATTTTTACGCCGGATAAGGACAAAGCCCATGATGACTCCCTGTATTAATGTATAAGGTACAGCGCCTGAGGAGGGTTGAGGTGTAACACGTTCATATATCTTTCATTTCGTCGCACACTATTTCGTCAAAAATGATGCGCGTCACATTTATTTCTTTCTGCATTTTTTACTTGCATTCTCTCTCACCCTTGCTGCATCTAGGTTTGCGTCATTTTGTATAAGGTCAATTAAAAATCATATATCTTGTGTGGTTGAAATTTAAAACACCTACATCTAGTATTCTTTGTGTAGCCCTCGCGTAAGGGGTCGCTACCCAGTGGATCGGTTCGGGCACACATGCCCTGAAGATAGCCGCTCCGACATACTTCTTTCACGCCAAAGGGTAAATACGAATCATGCGTATTACTATTTTCACTAAGCCAGATTGTGTTCAATGCAACGCCACATGCCGTGCGTTGGACAAGCAAGGAATTAACTATCAACTGGTGGACTTAACTGAAGATGAACAGGCGTTACAGCAGGTAAGAGCGTTAGGCTATCAGCAGGTACCGTCGTGATGACGGCCGACGATCATTGGAGCGGCTTCCGCCCAGATAAGATCAGTACTTTGAACGCCGCCCTGCAATTGCAGTAAGGGGGGAATATGAACCCGCTGGTCTATTTCTCCAGCCAGTCGGAAAACACGCATCGCTTCATTTCCAGGGTTGGCTTACCAGCCCTGAGAATCCCGATAGCGACAGAACAGCCTGCTTTGAAAGTTGATCGCCCCTATATTCTGGTTGTCCCCAGCTACGGCGGAGGCAGCACGAAAGGGGCTGTGCCGCGTCAGGTCATCATCTTTCTCAACGATCCGCACAATCGCGCTTATCTGCGCGGCGTGATTGCCGCAGGCAATACCAATTTCGGTGCAGCGTACTGCATCGCTGGCGACATCATTGCGCAGAAATGTCAGGTGCCCTACCTGTACCGCTTTGAATTGCTCGGCACGGCAGAAGACGTTGCAAACGTGCGTAAGGGAGTAACTGAATTTTGGCAACAACAGACCACGTGAGTGCAAAGGCAACCAAAGCCGAAGCGGATGCCCACTCACTCGATTACCATACACTTGACTACCATGCGCTGAACGCGATGCTCAACCTCTACGACGCAGAGGGGAATATCCAGTTCGAGATGGATAAGCTCGCGGCACGCCGTTATTTCCTACAGCATGTGAACCAGAACACCGTGTTCTTCCACAATCTGGAAGAAAAGCTGCGTTATCTGGTTGAAGAAGGCTACTACGAAGCGGACGTGCTGGATCAATACCACTTCGATTTCATCAAAAGCCTATTCCAGCAGGCTTACGCTCACAAGTTCCGCTTTCAAACCTTTCTGGGTGCGTTCAAATACTACACCGGCTATACGCTGAAAACCTTTGACGGCAAACGCTATCTGGAACGCTACGAAGATCGCGTCTGCCTCGTGGCACTGACCCTCGCCAAAGGGGATACTGCACTCGCTAGCGCGCTGGTCGACGAGATCATCAGCGGACGCTTCCAGCCAGCCACCCCCACGTTCCTCAATTGCGGTAAAAAGCAGCGCGGCGAACTGGTCTCCTGCTTCCTGCTGCGCATTGAAGACAATATGGAATCGATTGGTCGCGCGATTAACTCCGCGCTTCAGCTCTCAAAACGCGGCGGCGGTGTGGCCTTCATGCTCACCAACATCCGCGAGACCGGCGCGCCGATAAAACGCATCGAAAACCAATCGTCCGGCATCATCCCGATCATGAAAATGCTGGAGGATGCGTTCTCCTACGCCAACCAGCTTGGTGCGCGTCAGGGCGCAGGGGCGGTGTACCTCAATGCGCATCACCCGGATATTCTGCGTTTTCTGGATACCAAGCGGGAAAATGCCGATGAAAAAATCCGCATCAAAACGCTGTCTTTAGGTGTGGTCATCCCCGATATCACGTTCCAGTTGGCGAAGAATAATCAGGTGATGTACCTGTTCTCGCCGTATGACGTCGAACAGGTTTATGGCGTGCCGCTGTCAGAAATTAGCGTGACCGAAAAATACCACGAGATGGTAAACGACAAGCGCATCCGCAAATCCCAAATTAAGGCACGCGAATTCTTCCAGATTCTCGCTGAAATCCAGTTCGAGTCCGGTTATCCCTACATGATGTTTGAAGATACCGTGAATCGTGTGAACCCAATTCACGGCCGCATCAATATGAGTAACCTGTGCTCTGAGATTTTGCAGGTCAACGAGGCCAGCCTGTACGACGACGATCTTGGCTATCGCCATATTGGTAAAGACATCTCCTGTAACCTCGCTTCGATGAATATCGCCAACGCGATGGCCTCGCCCGATTTCGGTCAGACAGTTGAAATGGCAATCCGCGCGCTGACCGCCGTTTCCGATATGAGCCACATCAGCTCCGTGCCATCCATCGAGAAAGGCAACGACCAATCGCATGCGATTGGTTTAGGCCAGATGAACCTGCACGGCTATCTGGCGAAAGAACGTATTTTTTACGGTACAGAAGAAGCCGTTGATTTCACCAATATCTATTTTTACACCGTCGCCTTCCACGCGATTCGGGCATCGAATGCGTTGGCAATAGAACGGAACCAGCGTTTTTCAGGCTTTGAACTCTCCAAATACGCCACAGGCGAGTATTTTGATAAATACATTGAGCAACGCTGGGAACCCACAACGGCGCGCGCACGTGAGCTGTTTGAACAGGCTGGCATCCACATTCCCACTCAGCAGGACTGGGCGGCACTGCGCGAATCTGTTATTGCGCACGGCATTTACAACCAGAACCTGCAAGCGGTTCCGCCGACCGGTTCGATTTCGTATATCAACCACTCGACATCCAGCATTCACCCGATTGTGTCACGTATCGAAATTCGTAAGGAGGGCAAGATCGGTCGCGTCTACTACCCTGCTCCTTATATGAACAATGACAATCTGGAGTATTACCAGGATGCCTATGAAATCGGGCCGCAGAAGATTATCGACACCTATGCCGCCGCCACGCAGCACGTCGATCAGGGGCTGTCGCTGACGCTGTTTTTCCGCGATACCGCCACCACGCGCGACATCAATAAAGCGCAGATCTACGCCTGGACCAAAGGCATTAAGACTATTTATTACATTCGCATACGGCAGATGGCGCTGGAAGGCACCGAAGTTCAGGGCTGCGTGTCCTGTGCGCTATAAGCCATCGCGGAAGGAAATCGAAGCATGACCGCACTCACTCGCGTCCAGGCGATTAACTGGAACAAAATTGAAGACGACAAAGATTTGGAAGTCTGGAACCGGCTGACGTCTAACTTCTGGCTGCCGGAAAAAAGTGCCGCTTTCTAACGATATTCCGTCGTGGAGTACGCTGAATGCTCACGAGCGTCAGTTGACGATCCGCGTGTTCACCGGCCTAACGCTGTTAGATACCATCCAAAATACGCTGGGCGCGCCGACGCTCATGCCCGATGCGGTGACACCGCATGAAGAAGCCGTGCTGTCTAACATCAGCTTTATGGAAGCGGTGCATGCCCGCTCATACAGCTCTATTTTCTCGACGCTGTGTCTACCAGCGAAGTTGATGATGCGTATCGCTGGAGCGAAGAGAATACGGCGCTACAGAAGAAGTCCGACATTATTCTGTCGCACTACCGCAGTGACGATCCGCTGATGAAGAAAGTCGCCAGCGTGTTTCTGGAATCATTCCTGTTCTACTCTGGGTTCTATCTGCCAATGTACTGGTCAAGCCGCGCCAAACTGACCAACACAGCGGATTTGATCCGACTGATCATCCGCGACGAAGCGGTACACGGCTACTATATTGGCTACAAATTCCAGCGCGGGGTGGCGAAGGCCGATCCCGCTCGTCAGCAGCAGGTGAAAAATTTCGCTTACGATCTGCTACAGGATTTGTATGACAATGAGGTGTTGTATACGCAGGAACTCTATGACGGCGTCGGTTGGACGGAAGACGTGAAGAAATTCCTCCACTACAACGCGAACAAAGCGCTGATGAATCTGGGCTATGAAGCGTTGTTCCCCGCCAGCATGACGGATGTGAATCCCGCGATTCTCTCGGCGCTATCGCCAAACGCTGATGAGAACCACGACTTCTTCTCTGGCTCAGGTTCATCTTATGTGATCGGTAAAGCCGTCAACACCGAAGACGAAGACTGGGACTTCTAAAAAAACGGCCACCGCGTTCTGGGTGGCCGAATTTTTTCTACAGCCCTTTTTCTACAGAGCCAGAAATGAAAAAACCCTGAATCATTGCTGATTCAGGGTCTTCATATAAGTGGCGGAACGGACGGGGCTCGAACCCGCGACCCCCTGCGTGACAGGCAGGTATTCTAACCAACTGAACTACCGCTCCACTCGCGCTCATTGAGCGGGATGAATACTAAGATGATGGCACTATTACGTCAATGCTTTTTATAACTAACCGCTTCTGTTTGCTTATAATTTCATCTTACTGGCTATTCTCTCACCCACGGTGCGATCAACCGATTCTTTTTACTGCGCAAAGGACGATATTACGGCAGTGCTATTCTGCCCGCCACAGGCAACTACCGCCTTTTTTAGCAATCAGATCCAGACGTTGTTCATGCGCCAACAGCTCTGCCTCATCAGCGTAAAGTACCTTTAACGCCGATTGAGGGCGGACGATTCTCTGGATCGTTTCGGTATTCTCGCTCTTCTGCTGCGTTTCACCTTCCATAGAAAAAGTCAGAGACGTTTGACCGCCAGTCATCGCCAGATAAACTTCTGCCAGAATCTCGGCATCGAGCAATGCGCCGTGCAGCGTACGCTTGCTGTTATCTATCTGGTAGCGATCGCAGAGCGCATCCAAACTGTTACGCTTACCGGGAAAAATCTTCCGCGCCATCAACAGGCTATCGGTGATCTTACAGAACGTCTCCGTCTTGGGAAGATCTCGGTTCAGCAACCGAAATTCGTAATCCATAAAGCCGATATCAAACGTCGCGTTATGAATGACCAGCTCCGCGCCACGGATAAAATCGAGGAACTCATCCACGATATCGGCATACGTCGGATAGTCAGCAAGAAACTCATCGCTAATACCGTGTACGTTATACGCTTCGGGATCGACTAAACGATCGGGTTTGATATAGACGTGAAAATGACGGCCAGTCAGGCGGCGGTTAATCACTTCGACCGCACCGATCTCGATAATTTTATGCCCTTCGTAGTGAACCCCCAGCTTATTCATACCGGTGGTTTCTGTATCCAGGACGATTTGTCGCGTAATTTCAGTGCTCATCGTTTTCGTTTTATGTCAGACTTGCCGTTTTTACCATAAGGGAGAGTCTACCAGAGATGCGCAAACAGGTAGAAATTTTCACCGACGGATCTTGCCTCGGTAATCCCGGCCCCGGCGGCTATGGCGCCCTGCTGCGCTACAAGCAGCACGAAAAAGCGTTAAGTGCAGGTTATCGTCTTACGACGAATAACAGAATGGAGCTGATGGCTGCGATTGCAGCACTTGAAACACTGACTACCGCGTGCGATGTGGTGCTCTGCACTGACAGCCAATATGTTCGTCAGGGAATAACCAGTTGGATTCATAACTGGAAAAAACGTGGCTGGAAAACCGCCGACAAAAAACCGGTCAAAAACGTCGATCTCTGGCAAAAACTGGATGCCGCGATTCAACACCATTCCGTGCAATGGGAATGGGTAAAAGGACACGCTGGGCATCCTGAAAACGAGCGCTGTGATGAACTCGCTCGCGCAGCCGCAAGTGCACCAACGCTTGAAGACACCGGTTATCAGGCTGAGTAAATCACCGTAGGCGTCCGCCTCATCTCCGATATATCTTTGTTGCGCCCACCGTGCGGCGCACTGATGCTTTGCGCAACCTCGCCCTCATCGGCGTAAACGTCAGCGGAATGGTGCGCTTCCGGGCAATAATCAGCGTCAGGCACCCCAGCATCGGAATATGTTTATTCAACTTCCCCTTGTTTCTTCGCCATGGCGTAACGTGAAAATGGGTTTGATGGATAACCTCATAATTCAATACTCCCAGCCAGTCCGTAATACGCATTTGAGTAAACATGCGGCTGCAATAAGGGTGTTTTTTATTGAGTCTGGGGATCAGTTTACCCAGACCAACCAGACTGATCGGGTTAAACGTGCTCAGAATTAGCCAACCGTCATCGATCAAGACACGATCAACCTCCCGCAAAATACGGTGCGGGTCCGATGAATAAGACAGCGTTTGAGCAAGCAAGCAGGCATCGATCGACTTTTCAGAGAAAGGTAATTGATGAGCATCTGCTATAACCTGAAGATTACACCATGTGGAGCAACATTAACCTGATGCGCAATCGCGCACTCTGTTACATGGATTCCCGCGCTTAGCGCTCCTACCTTAATAAGATGAAAACCAAGAGTTTTGGCCACCATGGCAACAAAGCCAGTTCAATCGACTCGCGATAAAATTGCCCGCAGGTGATATAATCCCATGAATCAGGTGCAACCATGGTCTGAGGGGTTCGTGCTAATTTCATCTTCTGTTCTCGTCCTCAGGCTGCTAGAAAAAAAGGGTGATGAATGAATCTTATCAGTATCCCCGCACTTCAGGACAACTACATTTGGCTATTGAGCAATAAAGAAAACCGCTGTGTGATCGTCGATCCTGGTGAAGCGACCCCAGTGCTTAATGCGCTCGCTCAACACTCACTTTTCCCCAAAGCAATCTTACTCACTCACCATCATAATGACCATGTAGGAGGCGTCAGTGAGCTCCTCAGGCATTACCCTAATCTGCCTGTTTTTTGGTCCAAAAGAAACCGCTAAATGCGGCGCAACCTACCTGGTGGAAGAAGGAAATACCGTCTCTTTGTTAAATTCGGAATTTTCTGTAATTGAGGTTCCAGGACACACATCAGGTCATATTGCTTACTACAATGCGCCATTTTTGTTCTGTGGTGACACCCTATTTTCAGCGGGATGCGGTCGTATTCTTGAAGGCACACCGAGACAGATGGAATCAATTCAAAAAAATAGCGAAACTCCCTAATGATACGGTAGTGTCTGTGCTCATGAATACACACTATCAAACTTAAGATTTTCTAATGCGATATTGCCAGAAGATCCCAATATTGAAGCTTATCTCCATGAAATCAGTCAGATACGAGAAAAATTGCAGTCTAGCTTACCTACCACATTAGGGCTGGAGAGAAGAATTAACCTATTCCTACGCTGTCATGAAATTGATTTAAAAAGGAAATTATCAAAGAAACCTGAAGATATAGAGAATTGGCAAGTTTTTGAGATGCTACGCAGCAAGAAAGACTGCTTCTGAAGGTTTAGGTTGTGCTATTCATCTAATCAAAGTATCCTTGCTCGTCTTTTTAAGCAACTATTGACCAACATATGAAGGCTAAAGCGATGCTCATCGCCTCAGTCTTGCTGGCGGGTTGTCAGGTCTCACCACATGACACCTCGCAACCTAAACAGCATGCAACAGAGTTTGTCTTCGGCAAGTCAAAGTGAAGCAGGAAAGTACACAGATGGCCGAAAGGCCTCCGCGCGATGGTTAGATGACGATAGCCTCGCGCAACGAGATCTGTGGAACTTCATTGGCGACGAGCTGAAGATGGAGGTTCCGGAAAACGCCCGGATCCGCGAACAAAAAACGCGTTATTTGAAAAATAAGAGCTATCTCCACGATGTAACATTACGGGCAGAGCCGTACATGTACTGGATAGTCGAGCAGATTAAGCAACGTAAAATGCCGATGGAACTGGTACTGCTACCCATAGTGGAGAGCGCTTTTGATCCAAGTGCCACATCATCCGCCAATGCCGCTGGGCTATGGCAGATTATCCCTGGCACAGGACGTAATTATGGTTTGAAACAAAACCAGTGGTACGACGGACGTCGCGACGTGATTGCGTCTACGACAGCTGCGCTGGATATGATGCAACGACTTAACACAATGTTTGATGGCGACTGGTTATTGACAGTTGCTGCTTATAACAGTGGTGAAGGCCGCGTCATGCAGGCGATGAAAGCGAATAAAGCAAAAGGGAAATCAACCAACTTCTGGGCACTGGCGTTACCGCGTGAAACGTCGATCTATGTTCCTAAGATGCTGGCTTTGAGCGATATTCTTAAAAACAGTAAGAAGTATGGCGTGAGCCTACCGCAGCCCAATGAAAGCCGTGCATTAGCAAAGGTCGAGCTGGGGCAGCAGATAGAATTGACACAAGCCGCTGAGATGGCTGGTTTGTCGTTGAATAAGCTGAAGAGCTATAACTCGGGCTATAAACGTAATGTTACCGCGCCAAATGGGCCACATTACATTATGGTTCCTAAAGCTCACGTTGAGCAGTTGAAAGATTCACTGGCTGATGGTGACATCGCAGCGATTCAACCAACACGCTTAGCGCAAACACAGTCAACGCCAGCATCACAGCAGTATAAGGTACGCTCAGGTGATACCTTATCAGCCATTGCGGCACGGCTTAATGTCAGCACGAAAGATTTGCAGAGCTGGAACAATTTACGTAGCGCAGGTGCGCTCAAGGTTGGTCAAACGCTGCAAGTTGCCAAAGCTTCAGGCAATAGTAGTTCTATCACCTACCAGGTTAGGAAGGGTGATTCACTGGCAAGCATTGCCAAACGTCACGGTGTAAATATCGCTGATGTGATGCGCTGGAATACGGTTATCAACAAGAATGCCAATATTCAGCCAGGCGATCGTCTGACGCTTTATGTTAGCAGCAATATAAAACCTGATTCTTAACGTCATATCAGAATCAGTAATGGAAAACAGCCCTCCTACAGATGTAGAGGGCTGTTTTTTTATAGCGATAAACTCAGGCTAAATTCGACGAGCAGTGGGTTGTGATCTGAGGCCTGAGTCACTAATACAGAAGACTGGTTAACAGTCAGCTCACGGTAAAAGACGAAATCGAGTGGTCGACCAAAAGCCTTGCGCCGGTGGTCATCAACGAAATGTACCTCCTGCAGCCCCATCCTTGCCGCAAACCGATTAAGTGCGTTGATACGCTGCTGGCTCCATGCATTAAAATCTCCAGCCATAATAGCGGGCCCCTGATGATGTACAAGTTGCTCCCCAATTGTAGCCAACTGCTTAGTATAAACCTCAACACCAAAGCTAAAGTTAACCGCATGGATATTAATAACCATCAGTCTTTGGCCATTTTGAAGCGCGTAGACCGTCACCAAAGAGGACTTAGCCAAACGCAACAAGGGTTCCCTTTCACGTAAGGGGCAGCAATATACTGGCTGGGCTGCTGATAGCGTCATTACACCGGATGGATGTTGCGGGAGGATAATGGCGGGGACCTGATCGGCTGAGAGGTAGTTGGTGGTTGCAAAACGGATGAGCTCTGGCGTACTTTGCGCTTCCTGCAACAGGACTAATTGGGTACCTTTGCCAAAATTCTGCAATACGGAAAGCCAATTCATTCGTTGCTGCTTAAAAATGTTCCACACCATTACACGTAAAACATCCCCCTCCAGCAACAATGAGCCTGTCGGTAGCACTTGCCCCGGATAATGCATTTCCCCGGGAGGAAAGATACGTTCAGCTGGTTGGCCGGCAACATACCTCATTGCATAGGTTCTTTTCCGCACGCCTCATCCACTATCAGTTTCAATACACCAAATACCCTATCAAAAAAGAGCCCACTTCCGTTATAAGAATTTTATCGCCGACTTGCAATGTACGCTCAGTGATAGGTGATCTGTCCCTGAAATTACTCCCACCTAATTACGCCATCATTTCATAATCCACCGGTGTTTGATAACCCCGCGTTGAATGGTTGCGACGACGATGATAAAACACCTCGATATAATCGAATATCACGTTCAGCGCCTCTTCTCTGCTGACAAACGCTTTTCCACACATCAGCCCCGTTTTCAGCGTGTGATAAAAGCTTTCCATTACTGCATTATCGTAACAGCAACCCTTTCCACTCATTGAGCAGCGTAAATCGTTATCTTTCAGCACGTCCCGATATCGATGGCTCGCATATTGACGCCCTCTGTCCGAATGCGCTATCACCTGCCTTGTCGGCTTTCGCCGCTTTATCGCCCTCTCCAGTGCCTCAATCACAACCTGAGTGTTCAGTCTGTTACTCAGGTTCAGGATGTCGTCAGCCACCTGTCGTTGACTGGGTGTTCGGTTGCGTCATGAGCGATAACCCCGCATGCTGACATTGAGCAACAGGCAAATGCGTTTCACCGCATGGAAAGCCGATAACTGAGTGACCATGGCGTATTTTAGCGGCTTTCCCGCGCAAAGCCCCCCGCCTTATCCTGATAGAGTTTTTTCCAGTTGTAGAGCGTGTTCTCTTTAATATCAAGCTCCTGTGCTATACGGGCAACAGGCTTGCCGCTTTCGAGCAGTCACGCGACAGCTCTGCGCTTGAACTCTGGGGTATATTGTTGTCTCGTCTGGAGTTGCCCCTACTAAAACGGACACGGCTAATTAGCAGCTAACATGGCATCGCGATATTCGCGTGGGGATTTCATATTCAGCCCCTTGTGCGGATGCAGGTTATTATAGTCCTCCATCCATTCTGCCATTTTTTCCATCACTGATACTGCATCCGGCAGGTCATTTACGTAGACGTAATCCCGCTTGAACGTCTTGACGAACGATTCTGCCATGCCGTTGCTTTCCGGGCTACGTACTGGGGTGGTACACACGATGAACCCCAGTGAACTGGCGAACGTACGCGTGGCATCGGCTATGTAGCAACTGCCGTTATCAGTCAGCCATTCTACTGCATGTGGGACCATCAGTGCGTTACCGAACCGCTTCTCCAGACTTTCTGTCAGCAGATCCTGTACCATTACACTGCTGATACCCCCTGTGGTGGCACTCCAGCCGATAACCTCTCGGTCACAGCAGTCCAGGCTGAACACCACTCGTACCACTTCACGGTTCCAGCAGCGGATTTCAAAGCCGTCAGAGCACCACCGGGTATCCGGTTTCAGTGTGATCACACTACCGGTATGGTTGCGGTGTTTTTTCTCATGACCCGATTTTGCCAGCAGCAGGTTATGGTGTTTCATGATCCGGTATATCCGCTTTGGATTTACCCGGCGACCGTCTTCCTTTAACCTGCGATTCAGATGTGCGGTGACCCTGCGATAGCCATTTGTCGAGCGCTGGCTGCATATCTGTCTGATTGATGGCAATAATTCCTCATCCGCTTCTTTGCTGTAACGCGCCATACGGGGCAGTCGCTGCCCACTCAGGCGTTCATAAAGATTAGAGCGTGATACCTGCAGTACCTGTGTTATCCGGATTAGGGGATATCGTCCGGTGGCAGCAATGGCATGCGCGATATCAACTTTTTTGACTGCGCTATCTCCAGCGCATCGCGGAGGATTTCGGCTTCCATTGTTTTACGTCCCAGCATCTGCTCAAGCTGTTTTACCTTTTTTTCCAGTGCCTTAACTTCAGCAACACTGACAACGTCATCGCCAGCAGCGATCGCAGATTGGCCACCTTCGTTCATAAGTCGTTTCCATTTAAAAAGCAGACTGGGTGTAATGCCATATTGCCGGGCAACCAGAGAAACGGAATAGCCGGGTTGCATGGACAGCGCAACAAAACGGGATTTTTCTTCGGCAGTATAACGGCGTCGCTTCTGCTCGCCAGTGATCACTTCGATTCTTTGCACAAGACACTCCTTAAACATAGGTCTATGCCTATGTCTTATTGATGAAGTGTCCGGTTTAAATGGGGGCTACTACATCGTCATTGTGACCTCGCTTTCGTTGACTGATTTGAAAACAAGGTGGGCATTAAATCAAGGACAGATCAGATCGACAAAACAAAGAGGAAGATTCATCTAAAAATTCTAATATTCAAATATGAAAAAAGCCCTAAGCTAACGCTTAGGGCTTTTTTCATAATAAGTGGCGGAACGGACGGGGCTCGAACCCGCGACCCCCTGCGTGACAGGCAGGTATTCTAACCAACTGAACTACCGCTCCACCGAATTTCTCTACAACCACCAGATTGCTCCGGCTTACTGCTTAATTTGATGCCTGGCAGTTCCCTACTCTCACATGGGGAAGCCCCACACTACCATCGGCGCTACGGCGTTTCACTTCTGAGTTCGGCATGGGGTCAGGTGGGACCACCGCGCTATCGCCGCCAGGCAAATTCTGTTTCATCCCAACCGTTGCACTTAAGTTGCTTTCGCTTCTTATCTGTACAACCATCAGAACCAATCTTTGAACAAGCTGAGTATTGTCTTTTGAGTCATCTCAAAACACCTTCGGTGTTGTAAGGTTAAGCCTCTCGGGTCATTAGTACTGGTTAGCTCAACGTATCGCTACGCTTACACACCCAGCCTATCTACGTCGTCGTCTTCAACGGCCCTTCAGGGGCATCTAGTGCCCAGGGAAGACTCATCTCGAGGCAAGTTTCCCGCTTAGATGCTTTCAGCGGTTATCTCTTCCGCACTTAGCTACCGGGCAATGCAATTGGCATCACAACCCGTACACCAGTGGTGCGTTCA
This sequence comes from Pectobacterium odoriferum, assembly GCF_009931295.1. NCBI lineage: Bacteria > Pseudomonadati > Pseudomonadota > Gammaproteobacteria > Enterobacterales > Pectobacteriaceae > Pectobacterium > Pectobacterium odoriferum. The sequence goes on from NZ_CP034938.1 coordinate 3,674,512, forward strand.
CTCCGGTCCTCTCGTACTAGGAGCAACCCCTCTCAATCTTCCAACGCCCACGGCAGATAGGGACCGAACTGTCTCACGACGTTCTAAACCCAGCTCGCGTACCACTTTAAATGGCGAACAGCCATACCCTTGGGACCTACTTCAGCCCCAGGATGTGATGAGCCGACATCGAGGTGCCAAACACCGCCGTCGATATGAACTCTTGGGCGGTATCAGCCTGTTATCCCCGGAGTACCTTTTATCCGTTGAGCGATGGCCCTTCCATTCAGAACCACCGGATCACTAAGACCTGCTTTCGCACCTGCTCGAGCTGTCACTCTCGCAGTCAAGCTAGCTTATGCCTTTGCACTAACCTCCTGATGTCCGACCAGGATTAGCTAACCTTCGTGCTCCTCCGTTACGCTTTGGGAGGAGACCGCCCCAGTCAAACTACCCACCAGACACTGTCCGCAACCCGGATTACGGGTCTACGTTAGAACATCAAACATTAAAGGGTGGTATTTCAAGGTTGGCTCCACGCAGACTGGCGTCCACGCTTCAAAGCCTCCCACCTATCCTACACATCAAGGCTCAAGGTTCAGTGTCAAGCTATAGTAAAGGTTCACGGGGTCTTTCCGTCTTGCCGCGGGTACACTGCATCTTCACAGCGAGTTCAATTTCACTGAGTCTCGGGTGGAGACAGCCTGGCCATCATTACGCCATTCGTGCAGGTCGGAACTTACCCGACAAGGAATTTCGCTACCTTAGGACCGTTATAGTTACGGCCGCCGTTTACCGGGGCTTCGATCAAGAGCTTCGCCTTGCGGCTGACCCCATCAATTAACCTTCCGGCACCGGGCAGGCGTCACACCGTATACGTCCACTTTCGTGTTTGCACAGTGCTGTGTTTTTATTAAACAGTTGCAGCCAGCTGGTATCTTCGACTGATTTCAGCTCCATGAGCAAGTCACTTCACCTACCATCAGCGTGCCTTCTCCCGAAGTTACGGCACCATTTTGCCTAGTTCCTTCACCCGAGTTCTCTCAAGCGCCTGAGTATTCTCTACCTGACCACCTGTGTCGGTTTGGGGTACGATTTGATGTTACCTGGAGCTTAGAGGCTTTTCCTGGAAGCGTAGCATCGGTTACTTCATCACCGTAGTGACTCGTCATCACGCCTCAGTGTTAACAATGACCCGGATTTACCAAAGTCATCCACCTTCACGCTTAAACCGGGACAACCGTCGCCCGGATAACCTAGCTTTCTCCGTCCCCCCTTCGCAGTAACACCGAGTACAGGAATATTAACCTGTTTCCCATCGACTACGCTTTTCAGCCTCGCCTTAGGGGTCGACTCACCCTGCCCCGATTAACGTTGGACAGGAACCCTTGGTCTTCCGGCGTGCGGGTTTTTCACCCGCATTATCGTTACTTATGTCAGCATTCGCACTTCTGATACCTCCAGCAGCCCTCACAGGCCACCTTCGACGGCTTACAGAACGCTCCCCTACCCAACAACACTAAGTGTCGCTGCCGCAGCTTCGGTGCATGGTTTAGCCCCGTTACATCTTCCGCGCAGGCCGACTCGACCAGTGAGCTATTACGCTTTCTTTAAATGATGGCTGCTTCTAAGCCAACATCCTGGCTGTCTGTGCCTTCCCACATCGTTTCCCACTTAACCATGACTTTGGGACCTTAGCTGGCGGTCTGGGTTGTTTCCCTCTTCACGACGAACGTTAGCACCCGCCGTGTGTCTCCCGTGATAACATTCTTCGGTATTCGTAGTTTGCATCGGGTTGGTAAGTCGGGATGACCCCCTAGCCGAAACAGTGCTCTACCCCCGAAGATGAATTCACGAGGCGCTACCTAAATAGCTTTCGGGGAGAACCAGCTATCTCCCGGTTTGATTGGCCTTTCACCCCCAGCCACAAGTCATCCGCTAATTTTTCAACATTAGTCGGTTCGGTCCTCCAGTTAGTGTTACCCAACCTTCAACCTGCCCATGGCTAGATCACCGGGTTTCGGGTCTATACCCTGCAACTTAACGCCCAGTTAAGACTCGGTTTCCCTGCGGCTCCCCTATACGGTTAACCTTGCTACAGAATATAAGTCGCTGACCCATTATACAAAAGGTACGCAGTCACCTAACAAGTAGGCTCCCACTGCTTGTACGTACACGGTTTCAGGTTCTATTTCACTCCCCTCGCCGGGGTTCTTTTCGCCTTTCCCTCACGGTACTGGTTCACTATCGGTCAGTCAGGAGTATTTAGCCTTGGAGGATGGTCCCCCCATATTCAGACAGGATGTCACGTGTCCCGCCCTACTCATCGAACTCACAGCTTGTGCATTTTTGTGTACGGGACTATCACCCTTTACTGTGCGACTTTCCAGACGCTTCCACTAACACACAAACTGATTCAGGTTCTGGGCTCCTCCCCGTTCGCTCGCCGCTACTGGGGAATCTCGGTTGATTTCTTTTCCTCGGGGTACTGAGATGTTTCAGTTCCCCCGGTTCGCCTCATGACACTATGTATTCATGTCATGATAGTGTGTCGAAACACACTGGGTTTCCCCATTCGGGTATCGTCGGGTATAACGCTTCATATCAGCTTACCGACGCTTATCGCAGATTAGCACGCCCTTCATCGCCTCTGACTGCCTAGGCATCCACCGTGTACGCTTAGTCGCTTAACCTCACAACCCGAAGGTGTCTTTGATTAATCAAAGTCACTGTCGTGCTGCGATTATTTGAGAGACTCATTGACAGACTGACACATCACTCACATGACATAAATGTCATATCAGTATGTTCAGCTGTCATGTTTCAATTTTCAGCTTGTTCCAGATTGTTAAAGAGCAAAACGTCGCAGTGCACCCAAACAGGTACACTCTGAAGTTTTCTATATAGCGAGTAGTGATGGTGGAGCTATGCGGGATCGAACCGCAGACCTCCTGCGTGCAAGGCAGGCGCTCTCCCAGCTGAGCTATAACCCCATCGTTGCTTACAGATACCTTAGATACCACTCATGGAAGAGTTGGTAGGCCTGAGTGGACTTGAACCACCGACCTCACCCTTATCAGGGGTGCGCTCTAACCACCTGAGCTACAAGCCTATTAAGGTATTTCTGCTCGTTATTTTCATCAGACAATCTGTGTGAGCACTTCACTTAACGCACATCTTCTTGGTAAGGAGGTGATCCAACCGCAGGTTCCCCTACGGTTACCTTGTTACGACTTCACCCCAGTCATGAATCACAAAGTGGTAAGCGCCCTCCCGAAGGTTAAGCTACCTACTTCTTTTGCAACCCACTCCCATGGTGTGACGGGCGGTGTGTACAAGGCCCGGGAACGTATTCACCGTAGCATTCTGATCTACGATTACTAGCGATTCCGACTTCATGGAGTCGAGTTGCAGACTCCAATCCGGACTACGACGTACTTTATGAGGTCCGCTTGCTCTCGCGAGGTCGCTTCTCTTTGTATACGCCATTGTAGCACGTGTGTAGCCCTACTCGTAAGGGCCATGATGACTTGACGTCATCCCCACCTTCCTCCGGTTTATCACCGGCAGTCTCCTTTGAGTTCCCGACCGAATCGCTGGCAACAAAGGATAAGGGTTGCGCTCGTTGCGGGACTTAACCCAACATTTCACAACACGAGCTGACGACAGCCATGCAGCACCTGTCTCAGAGTTCCCGAAGGCACTCAGCTATCTCTAGCTAATTCTCTGGATGTCAAGAGTAGGTAAGGTTCTTCGCGTTGCATCGAATTAAACCACATGCTCCACCGCTTGTGCGGGCCCCCGTCAATTCATTTGAGTTTTAACCTTGCGGCCGTACTCCCCAGGCGGTCGATTTAACGCGTTAGCTCCGGAAGCCACGCCTCAAGGGCACAACCTCCAAATCGACATCGTTTACAGCGTGGACTACCAGGGTATCTAATCCTGTTTGCTCCCCACGCTTTCGCACCTGAGCGTCAGTCTTTGTCCAGGGGGCCGCCTTCGCCACCGGTATTCCTCCAGATCTCTACGCATTTCACCGCTACACCTGGAATTCTACCCCCCTCTACAAGACTCTAGCCTGTCAGTTTTGAATGCAGTTCCCAGGTTAAGCCCGGGGATTTCACATCCAACTTAACAGACCGCCTGCGTGCGCTTTACGCCCAGTCATTCCGATTAACGCTTGCACCCTCCGTATTACCGCGGCTGCTGGCACGGAGTTAGCCGGTGCTTCTTCTGCGAGTAACGTCAATCAGCCGTGCTATTAACACGACTGCCTTCCTCCTCGCTGAAAGTGCTTTACAACCCGAAGGCCTTCTTCACACACGCGGCATGGCTGCATCAGGCTTGCGCCCATTGTGCAATATTCCCCACTGCTGCCTCCCGTAGGAGTCTGGACCGTGTCTCAGTTCCAGTGTGGCTGGTCATCCTCTCAGACCAGCTAGGGATCGTCGCCTAGGTGAGCCATTACCTCACCTACTAGCTAATCCCATCTGGGCACATCTGATGGCGAGAGGCCCGAAGGTCCCCCTCTTTGCTCTTGCGAGGTTATGCGGTATTAGCTACCGTTTCCAGTAGTTATCCCCCTCCATCAGGCAGTTTCCCAGACATTACTCACCCGTCCGCCGCTCGTCACCCAGAGAGCAAGCTCTCCTGTGCTACCGCTCGACTTGCATGTGTTAGGCCTGCCGCCAGCGTTCAATCTGAGCCATGATCAAACTCTTCAATTTAAGATTTGTTTGATTTGCTGAACTCGTCAGCGATGCTCAAAGAATTAGTAACTGTTTATTCGTAATGAATTTACTGTTGTTCACTCTTCAAGACTTTTTATATCGTTAAGATACGGTCTTGTGAGTGCCCACACAGATTGTCTGATTAAATTGTTAAAGAGCAGTGCCACTTCATCGGTGGCGCGGGCTGCATATACTATGCTTTTCCGCTGTGAAGTCAAGTCATTACTGACCGCCTTCGTTGAATCTTTTTTCCTGTCACCACAACCGCGTGTCGCTGTTGCCGTGTCAGTGGAGGCGCATTATAGGGACTTCTTGCACGCTGACAAGCGCTAAATGCAAATTATTTTTCAAGCGTTCAAAAACAAACCAAAAACCAGTGTTTCGTGCACTCTCCATACAAAAAATGAATGTAATTTGAGCTTGAGACATGAAAACGGGGACATCGATTGGCAAATGTCCCCGTTGATTACTTACCGTTTCACATTATTCTTGTCGTGCGACTATCTGTTCTCCTTCGACATCTAATGTGATCGGTTTACCAGGTATCAATTTCCCACCCAGTATCTGCTGAGCAAGTGGGTTCTCTATCAGTTGCTGTATTGCTCTTTTAAGCGGACGTGCACCATAAACAGGATCAAAACCGACCTCCCCGAGCATATCTAAAGCCGCATCCGTGATAGTGACACTATATCCACGCTCTTCAAGACGCTTGTACAGTCTCTGAAGCTGAATTTGCGCAATCGACGTAATATGTGACCTTCCCAATGGGTGGAAGACGACGACTTCATCGATACGGTTAATAAATTCAGGACGGAAACTATGGCTAACGACTTCGAGAACCATGTCTCTCATTTCGGTATAGCTACGCTCACCAAAACGTTCCTGAATAAGGTCGGATCCCAGGTTTGACGTCATGATGACCACCGTATTACGAAAATCGACCGTTCTACCCTGCCCATCAGTGAGACGGCCATCATCTAATACCTGAAGCAGGATATTAAACACATCAGGGTGTGCCTTTTCGATCTCATCCAGCAAAATGACCGAATAAGGACGACGGCGCACTGCTTCTGTCAAATAGCCCCCTTCTTCGTAACCAACATATCCAGGAGGCGCACCGACCAAACGCGAAACCGAGTGTTTCTCCATAAACTCAGACATATCAATACGTACCATGGCGTCATCACTGTCGAAGAGGAAAGTCGCCAGCGTTTTGCAAAGTTCCGTTTTCCCAACGCCTGTTGGCCCAAGGAACAGGAACGAGCCAATAGGACGATTTGGGTCGGATAGCCCTGCCCGACTGCGACGAATAGAATTCGCTACCGCCTCGACGGCCTCGTTCTGTCCGATCACACGCTGGTGCAGCTCATCTTCCATTCGCAATAGTTTTGCTTTCTCGCTTTCCAACATGCGAGAAACAGGAATCCCAGTCCAACGCGCCAGCACATCAGCGATTTCAGCATCTGTTACCCGATTACGCAGCAAGTGCATCGTTTTCCCTTCCTGCTGCGTTGCTGCTGCCAGTTGTTTCTCCAGCTCAGGGATTTTTCCGTATTGCAGCTCAGACATTCTCCCCAAGTCTCCCTGACGGCGAGCCTGTTCCAGCGCAATTTTCGCTTGTTCTAAAGACGCCTTAATATTCTGCGTTCCTGTGAGTGACGCTTTTTCCGCTTTCCACTCTTCGTCTTGCTGGGAATATTCACGCTCTTTTTGATCAAGTTCCGCACTCAGTAATTCAAGTCGCTTTTGGCTGGCTTCATCTGATTCCTTTTTCAGCGCCTGTTGCTCCAGCTTTAACTGGATGATTCGACGCTCAAGCCGATCGAGAGGCTCGGGTTTCGAGTCAATCTGAATACGAATACTGGATGCAGCCTCATCGATAAGGTCTATGGCTTTATCCGGTAACTGGCGATCCGCGATATAGCGATGAGATAGCATTGCCGCCGCAACAATTGCCGGGTCAGTAATTTGTACATGATGGTGCAATTCATAACGCTCTTTTAGCCCACGCAGAATAGCAATCGTGTCTTCAACGGTAGGTTCAGCGACAAACACTTTCTGGAAACGACGCTCAAGGGCCGCATCTTTTTCAATATATTGCCGATACTCATCGAGCGTTGTCGCCCCGACGCAATGCAACTCACCACGAGCCAGCGCAGGTTTTAGCATATTACCGGCATCCATCGCGCCATCGGCTTTGCCTGCCCCCACCATCGTATGAAGTTCATCAATAAACAGAATGACGTTGCCTTCCTGCTTAGACAGGTCGTTGAGCACGCCTTTCAAACGCTCTTCAAACTCACCACGGTATTTCGCACCCGCCACTAGCGCGCCCATATCCAGTGAAAGTACGCGCTTGTTTTTCAGGCCTTCCGGCACTTCGCCATTAACGATACGCTGGGCTAACCCTTCTACTATCGCGGTTTTACCCACGCCGGGTTCACCGATTAATACCGGGTTATTTTTGGTTCGACGTTGCAGAACCTGAATAGTGCGGCGAATTTCCTCATCACGCCCGATCACAGGATCGAGTTTGCCTTGTTCCGCACGCTCCGTGAGATCAATCGTGAATTTTTTCAATGCCTGGCGCTGATCTTCAGCCCCCTGATCGTTCACTTGATCCCCTCCTCTCACTTGATCGATAGCGTTGGTTACACCTTGTTGCGTGACGCCCGCCTTTTTCAATATATCCCCCAGCGTGCCGCGAGACTCCAAAGCAGCAAGCACGAAAAGTTCCGAGGAAATAAAGGTATCGCCGCGCTTTTGCGCGAGTTTGTCACACATATTCAATACGCGGACTAACTCGTTAGAAGGTTGGACATCACCATCAGTGCCTTCAACCTGCGGCAAACGCGTGATTGCCTGGTCGATTTCAGTTTTCAGGTGATTAAGATTAGCTCCGGCAACAGTCAGAAGTGGACCAACAGTTCCACCATCCTGATGAAGCAAAGCGCTCATCAAATGAAGTGGTTCAATAAACTGGTGATCGCGCCCAAGGGCAAGAGACTGGGCATCAGCAAGAGCAAGTTGGAATTTGTTGGTAAGACGATCCAGACGCATAACACCTCCCGTACACTGGTCAAAATTGCTACTGGAGATTAAATGAGGTCATCCCTCAAAAATTTCAAGGTTATTTTGCCAGTCGTGACAGGATTTAAACGTTACTTGTCTCGGATCGTCTTAATTCAATAGGTTATATCAGCCAGATTAAACTTGCCATACGGCCAGTCACACCATCACGTCGATAAGAGAAAAATTTGTGAGATTCACTCACAGTACAGGTATTTCCACCAAAAATTTGCGTTACCCCTGCGGCACGTAAACGCAGACTTGCCAGTTGGTAGATATCGGCAAAAAATTTATTTCCTTCTGGCCGAAATGCAGAGGCCGCAACCATATCATGCTGAATAAATGCGTCCCTAACTTCAGGACCGACCTCAAAGGCATCAGGCCCAATAGCAGGCCCCAGCCACGCCATAATTTGCGCGGGTTGCGCACGGAAACAGGCTAACGTTTCTTCCAGTACCCCGGCGTGCAATCCCCGCCAGCCAGCATGGGCGGCAGCGACTTCGTCGCCGTTGATTGCACAAAAAAGCACGGGTAAGCAGTCAGCCGTCATCACCGCACAGACTTTTCCTTTCTTATCCGTATAAGCAGCATCACCACAAACGGACGTTGGGGACGTCTCGCCAATACGAATCACATCGGTGCCATGAACCTGTTCCAACCAATGCGGCATAGCGGGAAGGCCAGCCATCTCCACCAGCGTTTGCCGATTTGCGGTAACATGCGCAGGCTCATCGCCCACATGATTCCCTAAATTCAGCGAATCATAAGGTACAACACTACGTCCGCCAACACGCGTCGTACTACAAGATTTCACACTTTCTGGCAAAGGCCAGTCGGGGTATATCAGCATAGTCCGTCACCTCTATAAATCGGCACTTATCGTATTGAATACATTACCAGTCGAGCTGATCCTTAAACGCTTCGGTATCCGCTTTCAGTGCATTAATCAGATCGACCATATCCTGTGGCAATTCCGCATGCCATTCCATGTGAATGCCAGTAATAGGATGGTAGAAACGCAACATGGTGGCATGCAGCGCCTGACGATCGAACCCACGCAGCGTCTCAATGAAATCCTCCGACGCGCCTTTTGGCGGGCGAGGACGACCACCGTATAGCTGATCGCCAACCAGAGGATGATTAATGTGCGCCATGTGCACACGAATCTGATGGGTTCGCCCCGTTTCCAGACGCAACCGCAAGCGGGTATGCGCACGGAAATGTTCCATGATGCGATAATGCGTCACGGCAGGTTTACCCATTGGGTGCACGGCCATATGAGTACGCTTGGTTGCGTGGCGAGCGATAGGCTGCTCGACCATGCCACCCGCGGTCATCGAACCAATCGCAACGGCTTCATATTCACGCGTAATTTCACGCGCCTGTAGCGCCTCAACTAAACGCGTCTGTGCTGGTACGGTTTTCGCAACCACCATGAGCCCAGTCGTATCTTTATCAAGCCGGTGCACAATCCCAGCACGGGGCACGTCGACAATCTCGGGATAATGATGTAACAAGGCATTCAATACCGTGCCATCTGGGTTACCCGCACCGGGGTGAACCACCAGATCTCTGGGTTTATTGATGACCAGGATATCCTGATCTTCGTACACGATATCCAGCTTGATATCCTGTGCTTCCCAGCGTGCTTCTTCTTCAATCAACGCATCAATCGCTACCGATTCGCCGCCAAGTACTTTCTCTTTTGGCTTATTGGTAACATTGCCGTTAATCTGTACTCGATTCTCAAGAATCCACTCTTTTATGCGGGATCGTGAATAATCAGGGAACAATTCGGCCAAAGCCTGATCTAAACGTTGTCCGAGTTGAGATTCGGCCACCGTTGCGGTGAGTTGTACTTGTTGTGCCATATTATGCAGCTTCTTCGTTAACGTTGGGTTTTGACGGCGACGCCGTTTAAAATAATGTACTATTGTAGCTGGTCTAAATCGGGAGCTTCACGGACAGTCTCCCGGAATAACATTCTGAGGATAATCAAAACGTCATGACGCGTATGAAATATCTGGTGGCTGCCGCCACGTTGAGCCTGGCGCTGGCTGGTTGCTCCAGCAATTCCAAAGATGCGGTTCCTGATAGTCCGCCATCTGAAATCTATGCCAATGCTCAACAAAAACTGCAAGACGGCAACTTTAAAGCAGCCATCACGCAGTTGGAAGCACTGGATAACCGGTATCCCTTTGGCCCCTACTCGCAGCAAGTACAGTTGGATTTGATCTACGCCTATTACAAATCCGCAGAGCTGCCATTGGCCCAAGCTTCTATTGACCGCTTCCTGCGACTCAACCCAACCCATCCAAACGTGGATTATGTCCTGTACATGCGCGGCCTGACCGACATGGCGTTGGATGATAGTGCGTTACAAGGCTTCTTCGGCGTTGATCGTTCCGATCGCGATCCGCAGTATGCTCACACCGCTTTTCGGGATTTCAGTAAGCTCATTCAGGGATATCCGAACAGCCAATACGCCACCGACGCAAACAAGCGTTTGGTTTATCTCAAAGAGCGTCTGGCCAAGTATGAACTTTCTGTCGCGCAATACTACACGAAACGCGGCGCTTATGTGGCAGTAGTTAATCGCGTTGAGCAAATGCTGCGTGATTACCCAGACACCCAGGCAACAAAAAATGCCCTGCCGTTGATGGAAAATGCCTATCGCGAATTGCAATTGGCCGCACTGGCGGACAAAGTCGCAAAAGTTATCGCGGCGAACCCAGCATAAACGACAAGCGACACAGAGTAATAAGACGGCAGCTTCGGTTGCCGTTTTTTTATGGTTCGAGCGATTGGCTATACATCGATGATGATGTAGAAAAAAGCGGGTCGACGGAAGTCAACAACAGCGCGGTAACGTCAATACATCCTATCAATAATGGCACAGGCCAGATGCCCCCTCAAGTACTTCCCTCCTATTCCCGATGATGCTTCACAAATCGCGTTTTCTTGACAAAAAGTGACGAAAAAAAGCGATCAATATCACGCTTTTTGTCACAACTCACTGTATGCTGAAATTATCCAAGACGGACATAGGCAGAGAGGTAAGTTTATATGACTATTAATATTACCAGTAAGCAAATGGATATCACCCCCGCAATTCGTCAACATGTCGAAGACCGTCTTTCTAAGCTGGATAAGTGGCAAACCCAGCTGATTAATCCGCATATCATTCTGTCAAAAGAGCCTCAGGGTTTTGTAGCTGATGGCACTATCAGTACGCCAAATGGCCCGCTGGTTGCCAGTGCCAAGCATGACGATATGTATGCCGCCATCAATGAGCTCATTACCAAGCTCGAACGCCAGTTGGACAAACTCCAGCATAAAGGTGAAGCCAGACGTGCGGTAGCTAGCGTCAAAGAAGCGAATCTCCAGCCGACTCAAGAAGAGTAATTCATTCTCTTTACCTCAATATAACGCGCCTGAGGGCGCGTTTTTGCATATCAAACTCCGCAATCCGCACCCTAAAGAGCCAATGCTATCCCTAGTTTAAAATTGCGCTCGGCGATTTTGTATTGACAGGATGAAAAGCCAACAGTTACCTTACCTACTCAGAATCTGGATATCCTCCTGACTAACCGAGTAAACATGATAAATAAACTGTTCTTCTTCGTATTCTTTTTCACCTTCCCCTGATTTGGGAGGCGATTCGTCGTAAGAGCAAGAATACGAAGACGAACAAAAAAGCCTCCTGACCAGGAGGCTTTTTTTATATAAGAACATAAGACAGGTAACAGCATCATGACAGACAACCCATTACTGGCACTGCGAGAACGCATCAGCGCATTGGATCTGCAATTAATTGAATTGTTGGCACAAAGACGAGAACTCGCGTTGGACGTTGCCCGCAGCAAATTGCATTCGCATCGCCCAATCCGTGATAAAGAGCGTGAGCGTGATTTGCTAGATAAACTGACCGCTGCTGGGAAAAAGCATCATCTTGATGGCCACTACATTACCCGCTTATTCCAGCTCATCATTGAAGATTCTGTACTGACGCAGCAGGCACTCTTACAGCATCACCTCAACCAAACAACGTCACACTCTGCCCGTATTGCGTTTCTCGGTCCGAAAGGATCTTATTCCCATCTTGCCGCTCGCCAATATGCCGCGCGACACTTCGAACAATTTATCGAATGTGGTTGCCAGAAATTTCAGGACATCTTCAACATGGTGGAAACAGGGCAAGCAGACTATGCCGTTCTGCCGATTGAAAACACCAGCTCTGGTTCGATTAACGACGTCTACGACCTGCTGCAACACACGGCTTTATCCATCGTCGGCGAATTAACCAATCCGATAAATCACTGCGTTTTAGTTGCCACCGATACGTCACTGGAACAGATCGAAACGGTTTACAGCCACCCGCAACCGTTCCAGCAGTGCAGCCATTTCATTAACCGTTTTCCACACTGGAAGATTGAATATTGTGAGAGCACGGCTGCGGCGATGGAAAAAGTCGCGGCGCTCAACTCACCAAAAGCAGCAGCGCTCGGCAGCGAAGCCGGTGGTCAGCTTTATCAGCTACAGATGCTGGAACACGATCTGGCCAATCAGTCGCAAAACATCACCCGCTTCATTGTATTAGCACGTAAGCCCATTGACGTGACGGAACAAGTGCCAGCAAAAACCATGCTAATTATGGCAACTGGCCAACAGTCAGGTGCGCTGGTGGAAGCTCTGTTGGTATTGCGTGATAACGGCATTGTGATGACCAAGCTGGAATCCAGACCGATCAACGGTAACCCGTGGGAAGAGATGTTCTATCTGGACGTACAAGCCAACCTGCGCAGCGATGCCATGCAGAAAGCGCTAAAAGGATTAGCCCCTATAACCCGCTCGTTAAAAGTGTTGGGCTGCTACCCGAGTGAAAACGTCGTACCCGTCGATGTGAACGAATAGTCGATGTGAACGAAGAATTGAAAAAGCCATCCTGGTATCCCCGGGATGGCTTCTTAAACACAACCAAGATAGTAAACGTACTTATTGACGAATATCGTTTGCCTGACGCAAAAGCACCCGGCTCTCCGCCTGAAAGCGTTTGGCATAGTCGCCAAACCAGTGTTCGACCTTCTTGAAGCTGTTAATAAATTCAGCCTTATCCGTCTGCTCCAGTAGTTCAATCGCCTCGCCAAAACGTTTGTAGTAACGCTTAATCAACGCCAGATTATCCTCTGAAGACATAATGATGTCGGCATACAGCTGCGGATCCTGCGCAAACAGCCGTCCAACCATGATCAATTCCAGACGATAGATTGGCGATGACAGCGCTAATAGCTGTTCAAGCTGCACATTCTCTTCCGCTAAATGCAGGCCATACGCGAATGTCGCAAAGTGGCGCAGCGCCTGAATGAACATCATGTTCTGATCGTGTTCGACTGCACTGATACGATGCAGACGCGCGCCCCACACCTGAATCTGTTCCAGTAACCACTGGTAGGCTTCCGGCTGCCGCCCATCGCAATAGACGACAACCTGCTTAGCAAGGCTACCGCTGTCTGGCCCAAACATAGGATGTAACCCAAGTACGGGACCACTATGCACAGCCAGCATTGCCTGAAGCGGGCCATTTTTTACCGATGCCAAATCAACCAAAATACAGTCATCTGGCAAAGCAGGCAGACAAGCAATCACCTGCTCAGTCACGTGAATCGGCACGCTAACAATCACCATGCCAGCATCAGACAGCAGCTCGTCCGCACGCGGCCAGTCATCTTGCTCCAGAATTCTCACCTGATAGCCCGACAGCGTCAGCATTTTCTCAAACAGATTGCCCATTTGACCCCGGCCACCGATGATGACAACCGGACGCAACTGCGGGCACAGCGGTTTAAAGCCTTTGTCGTTTTCACTGGTATAAGACTCACGCATGGTACGCCGCAGGATATCCTCAATGAGATCCGGCGGAACCCCCATCGACTCCGCTTCTTTACGACGCGAGCTAAGCATGGCCGCTTCACGATCGGGCGCATAGATGGGCAAACCATGGCGGCTTTTCACTTCACCCACTTCCGCCACCAAACGCAACCGACGTGATAACAGCGCAACAAGCTCCTTATCTACCTCATCTATCTGATCACGCAATACGGTCAGTTCAGCTACCATATTTTGTTACTCTCCTGAATGTTTCACTCGTGCAGCACTCAGCTCTTGATGAACGGAACGCAGCAACGTCTCTGTGCTTTCCCAACTGATACAGGCATCCGTGACCGATACACCGTAGCGCATATCTGAACGCGGCTGTTCTGAAGACTGGCTCCCCTCGTTAAGGTGGCTTTCCAGCATCAAGCCTATAATGGAACGATTCCCCGCCTTGATTTGTTCAATCGCAGATTCAACAACAAGTGGCTGACGGCGGTAGTCTTTATTCGAATTGCCGTGACTACAATCTATCATCAGCGCTGGTCTCAGTCCCGCTTCCTGCATCTGTTTTTCACATTCGGCGACATCCTGTGCACTGTAGTTTGGTGTTTTACCGCCGCGCAGAATCACATGGCCATCAATGTTTCCTTGCGTTTGCAGCAGACAGACCTGGCCCGTTTGATTGATACCAACAAAGCGGTGTGGCATGGCAGCGGCTCTCATCGCATTGATCGCCGTTCCCAAACTGCCATCCGTGCCGTTTTTGAACCCAACAGGCATCGATAGACCGGAAGCCATCTCACGGTGCGTTTGTGATTCCGTTGTACGTGCGCCGATAGCCGACCAACTGAACAAGTCGCCCAGGTATTGTGGGCTGTTCGGATCAAGCGCTTCCGTCGCCAGCGGCAGTCCCATATTCACCAGTTCCAATAGCAATCCGCGCGCAATATGCAGCCCGGATTCCACATCAAATGAACCATCCATGAACGGATCGTTGATGAGCCCTTTCCAGCCCACGGTGGTACGCGGTTTTTCAAAATAAACGCGCATCACAATGTAGAGGCGATCGTTCAGTTCAGCGGCAAGCGACTGCAGGCGGCGCGCGTATTCCAACGCAGCATCCGTGTCATGAATCGAGCAAGGCCCGCAGACGATCAGCAACCGATCGTCACGACCATGAATGATATCCGCAATGGTCGCTCTCGCTTGCGCAATATCGCGCTGCTCTGCGTCGTTAAGCGGAAACTTGGCTTTCAATTCATCGGGAGTAATTAAAACTTGCTCTGCACTAATATTAATATTGTTAAGTGAATCTTTTTGCATGATCCCATTCCTGAAAAGTTCGGTATGTTCGCGATCGCCTGTAAAGACGGCTGTCTGTACAACCTGCCTACGCGTGATGTTTACACCATAACATGAACCGTAAAGATTTCAATCCACTTAGTGTAAATAAAAAATTACCACCCTAAATATTGCCAGAAAAACGATATCTGTCTGGCCTATCACTTCCCGACGCAACCATGCGAATCCCTGGCGGGAATAGTGATAGAATCACGCCAACAAGGGGGAAGGATGCTGAAAGCCATAATCATCGATGACGAACAGCTGGCACGTGAAGAGCTCAGCCTACTATTGGAAAATGAGTCTGATATCACCATCATTGCACAATGCAGCAATGCGCTGGAGGCGATCCCGGCTATCCATCGGCTACAACCGGATGTGATTTTTCTGGATATACAGATGCCAAAGGTCAGCGGATTAGAGCTGGTGGCTATGTTGGATCCAGAAAATATGCCTTATGTCGTCTTCGTGACAGCCTATGATGAGTACGCAGTGAGGGCATTTGAAGAACATGCTTTTGACTATTTACTCAAGCCACTCGATGCACAGCGACTAAGCAAAACGCTAAATCGTTTACGCCGCGGCGTAAGTGTAAACAAAAACGTACAGATAATTTCAGAACCCTTGCTTCGCCACATCCCCTGTAACGGACACAATCGTATTTTTTTGCTCAAGATTGAGGAAGTCGAGTATCTTTGTTCAGAACTCAGCGGCGTGCACGTCGTGGGCGTCAGTCAATCTGGCTATACCCAGCTTTCACTGAAAACGCTGGAAGAGAAAACGCCTTTCGTCCGTTGTCATCGGCAATATATGGTTAACACGGAACAGTTGAAAGAAATCCAGTTAATGGAGAACGGCGCAGCAGAAGTATTGACGCATACGGGAAAACACATCCCCGTCAGTCGCCGCTACCTCAAATTACTGAAAGAAAAATTGGGCATCGCCTGATGCGATGCTTCTTCAGGCCGATGGCCGAAACATTGAAGGTTTGATGATGAAATACAGTTATGTCTTGGCTGTAATTCTTTTAATGACAGCATGCCAAAGCAACGTCCCGTCGTTACCTGCTAAAAGTGAATCAGGATTCTGGTACGAAGCGGGTTATCAGGATGCAACCTCTGGCATGGTCGTAAAGGACGATAGCACCTTACAGGAATGGTTTGGTAATCCACAGATAGACCGTGAAACCTACCTACGTGGCTATCAGGCTGGGCAGTCGGCTTTTTGTGGTGCTGATAACATGGAAGAATGGGGAAAAGCAGGGAAAAATTTTCCCGCCAGCTGCGATGGCGTAGAGAATGCGGAGACACTGCGAACTCGCTGGCAACAGAGCCTGCCTTGATATCCTCCCGAGGATAAAACGATGATCCATACTCATTAGCAATTTAGCTGGCAAAGCGCTATGGCTCATCGCATCTGGTAACAATTCTACTCACTTTTGTACTCACACAGAAATACGTCAGACATACCTCCCCTCTATTATCGCTCACATTAAATAGTCACTTTAGGTTATTAATAATCTGATGCTGGGATAACGAAAGGCATACCTCACTGATAGTTAAAACCATTATTCCTGATAGCGATTGATATTATGGAGTGCTCATATGTCCGGTTTAAGCAAGCCTCATAACTCGTCTCTAAATAGCAGCCCAAGACTCTTATCACATGCGACCTCATCGCAGGAAAGCCATGATGAACGAGTCGCCGCGGTAAAGAACAACATTATCGAATCCGGCGACTATCCCGGCATTTCCGTAGAAGAGCAACTCGCGCTTCTGGACGCTTTCTCTCACCTCAAGTTAGGCCAGTTTTTACTGAAACATCACGGGTTAAATGCGTACTGGACGCATAATGTGATAACACATCAGCCAGCTCACTATGTTAATCCGCTCGAAGAAATCATCTACACCCAGTTACCCAATGTTTTAGCGACACGCGAACGATTCAGTATTTTCCAACGTCTGCTTCAAGAACTCTTGCGTCCAGATGCCATCATGGTGTCCGTCCCTTGCGGCGTCATGGCCGATTTACTGCTGCTGGACTATACGCGGTATCGAGATGTGAAATTAATCGGAATCGATCTGGATAAACAGGCGCTGGAAGAAGCTTATAAACTTGCCAGTCAGCAAGGTTTAGAAAACCAGATATCGTTGGTGCTTACTGATGCCTGGACAATGGATTTGGCAGCACAAGCGGATGTGATTACCAGCAACGGACTCAATGTTTATGAGCAAGATGATGACAAAGTTACCAAGCTTTACCACGTATTCTACTCAAGTTTAAAGCCAGGAGGTACGCTGATCACCAGCTTTATGACACCGCCTCCTACGCTGTCGCAAGATTCCCCATGGATAAACACCAATCCAAAATTGCTAGCCCTCCAATATGTGCTTTTCTCACGCATTATTGGGGCAACATGGACAGCGTTTCGTACCCACCAAAAAACACAGTCGCAGCTAGAGCAGGCAGGATTTACAGATATTCAATTCATTAACGATCGTATGCATATGTACCCAACAGTCATCGCGAATAAGCCGTTCTGAAAAGAGTAAAAAACGGTATCAACACGATATTTTGATCGCCGTAACCGATCAATATTGAAAAATTGATCTGTATAAACGTTTATAAAATAACCACACCTAATGTCATCATGGTACTGAAATTCAAACAATAATGATGGCACCAGGGAAAGCGAAGCCCACCAAAATGGTGGGCTTTTTACTACCAACACGGCCCATCATTTAGACCCGAGCCTTAAGCAAAGCCCTCATTCCAGAAAGAGAACTACCACACAACCATGCTCTATGGACATTTTGCGGCCATCCAGCATAAAAAAAGGGGCTTAGCCTTTGGCTAAACCCCTTATTAATAACAACTTTCGGATGTTGCGAAAGCGCTATCTTAGTTAAGACGCTCTTATGAATAGCTATTGATAAATATAGATATTTTTTTAAAAACAGTTAGTTATGTGTATCTCTGGTGCAACCGAGTGTAGCCTAAAACATGCTGCGTGGACAGATTGTGGACATCAACATGGCCAATCATCTCACTGTCTATTTTTTATCAGATTACGGTATTTTTCTGTTATAACCTGCAACTCATTATCAGATGACCTGTTCCAGCGACTATAGAAATAGTCATCACATGTCAGATCTAAAACTGTTCGACAGAAGCCTTCCACAGCCCACATTGGTAATTTAGACTCACCAGAATAACCTGCTTCGTCACTTTCCAACTTGTCAATATATGGCAAACACTCTTGAATTCTTTTTTCAAAATCTCCAATATTATTATCATATTTTTTAATTTCGTTTAAAACTTTCGGAAGATTTTCTTTTGTTGTTTCTCTGTTAGGTGAATATTTAGAAACTAAAAAAATAAGATTATCAGAGTTCAATGGTTCATTATCATGAGCAACATATTTATTTTTTGATATTTTATCCTGATATTGTAATTTATTTTCTTTTATTTGATCAAACTTTTCATCTGCCAACTCGATTAATGCACTCAACATGCTTAAATTTCTTTTAATCTCTCGAGGAGCGTCATCTTCTTGTTTATATAACAGTTTATGACTTATTGCGGCCCATGTATGCATCAACATAGTCCTAATTTGAATTTCTGCCTTTAAATTTTCTAACCCTCTTGCTGTTGGGTATTTCAACCATTCAGCATTAAATTTAACAATGAAATGTCTCGATGAATACCCAAACCGATCTACATCTATTTCCAATTGTTTATCTGAACCAGATATGACTGGAAACTCTTTTCTTATTATACTTTCTATTTTATTTAAATCTGACTCATAATAACAAATTATTCTTATTCCACACAAATCTTCAATATCATCAACCGAAGGATTTACATAGGTTTTACGAGATACTTTAGATATTATTGATTCTTTTTCTTTAATTCTTCCTTCGATCGAGAATATTTCGACTGAGTGAGTATCTAAAAGGTCCTTCATGATATCACTCAAGTGATTTTTTAATTTATCGTAGAGAGGTCGTATATTGTCATACTCATCTAAAAAATTAGTCATTTTGTCAACCACTCATCATATTTTGATATCGGATTAAATAATCTAGCTTCTTCTAAATGATCTGGCGAAAAGTGAGCATACCTCATAGTTTCACGAATATTGGCGTGCCCCAAGATGCGCTGAAGCACTAAAATATTACCCCCATTCATCATAAAATGAGAAGCAAATGTATGTCGCAAAACGTGCGTTTTTTGTCCTTCAGGTAAAATGATGTTTGTCCTCGCCAGCACCTTCTTAAAGATCTGGTAACAGGGTTTGAACATACGCCCCTGTCTTGTTGCTAATTCATCGTGCAACCACTGCGAGATCGGCACCGTTCTGTTCTTCTTCCCCTTGGTTTTGAAGAAGGTAACTTTACAGGGAGACAACTGAGAACGAGTTAGATTTTCCGCTTCACTCCAACGTGCGCCGGTAGACAAGCACACTTTCACAATCCACGCTAAATCCTGATTGCCGTAGGCGTCACATGCCCCCAGTAATTCGTGTATTTGTGGATGAGTCAACCACGACATTTCGCGGTCTTCTTCTTTGAAAACGCGGATACCATCCAAAGGGTTCGGTAGCGTCCACTCCCCTAACCTTTTCAGCTCACTGAATACCGCAGTCAGGTACTGTAGTTCACGGTTGACCGTGATCGGCTTCACCGCCCAACGCTCAGGGTTTTCGTGGTATCCATTGCTGATTTCACCCCGTAGTCGTTTATCACGATAGTGCGCAAAATCTTTAGCGGTGAAACGCGAAGCAACAGGATCGCCCAGACCATCACAGACGATTTTTAGCTTTCCCATGCGGGACTCTATCGCCGTGAGGGATTGGCCGTGTAAGTGATACCAGAGATCGATAACTTCACTAAGACGGCGGCGATCTTCTTTCTCTCCTAACCACGGCTTTTCACTGGCTTCATTTAGCGTAAATTGTTCGAATGCAACCGCTTCGCCTTTGGTCTGAAAGGTTTTACGAACGCGCTTACTGTCGCGCCCGTTAATACGAAAATCCGCGCGCCATTCCCCTGACGGGAGTTTAGTTACAGCCATAACGTTAATGCCTGCTATTTAAATATGTTTTTCCAACGTTAAGAAAACTAAACCGACAGGTTTAACGTCACTGACATCACAATCAAACTGCGCAGAGGTGCTGCTTACTTTGATCTTGTTCCCCGGCAACCGAGCAATATCACAAACATCAATAGCCCCGTCTAAATCAACGAACCAACGCCCATTGCTAAGGGTTTTTGCGTCTCTATCGATTACCCAAGAATTTTTAGTGCCATCCACAAACGCGGGAGAGGATACAGAAACAGGGATAAGAGCTTTATCACACGCCCATGAGCCAACGGATTTTAACTCGCCAGACAAGAGCTGGTATTTAGGGATATCCGTTACGTTCTCATTCGCTGGTAGAGAGAACGCCGCTTCACCTTTCATATCCCCCTGCCCTGTTACCAACCACCGGAGCGAAACCCCCGTTTCCAGAGCACAGGCCACAACGATATCGCCGGGGAAAAAATTACGGCGAACCCATGAACTGATCGTACCGGATGACAGATTGAACCGATCGCCAAGGTCTTTCTGCAACTCAAAGCCGTAAGCGTCCAGCATGCGTCTGAGGATAGGTTTTCCACCGGCTGTTAACACTTCATCATAAAGGCTTTTCCCTGATAGACCTTTGAGCCTGTCTTTTAAACCCTCAAAACTTAAATTTTTAAGTTCCCCAGTTAACAACCATTGCAGATCTGCACCTGTATCAATAGCACAGGTAAGAATGGCGCTGCTGGGAACACTGTTTCTCTGCATCCAGTTACTTACATTACCGGGATGAATGTTCATCTTCTCCGCTAAAGCCTTTTGGGAAGAGACATTATAAGAGGCATAGAGCCTCTCCAGCACTTCTTCAGCATTCAAAGTTTCATCGATCATAAGGCGTCCCAAAACCAAAAGACTTTACACAAACCAAATGATGTTTTAGAGTGCCTCTCACAGAGACAAAAATGCACGCCAATGCACTAAAACAACAACCAACTGGAGATATTGATTTATGACTCCGCAAATTGCAATCCCATCAGGCAAAGATGTCATGTCATATGACGAGTTTGCCGAAACCTACGGCTACAGTTTGCGAACTGTTAAGCAGATGGTTGCCGATGGTGATCTGCTGATCATGCCTCGAAAAAAAGAAGGCAGCGCAGCCCGCATCAACATGGTGGCCTTTCGGGCACGGTTACTACAGCAAGGCATCAATTGCCGTTACGTCGCCGCGTAAGTTGAACTTAATTATTTAAGTTAACAGGAATGATGGCTATGTTTGATTACCAAATGACTAAACAACCGCACTTCAACAATGCTTGCCGGGCATTCGCTAACAAGCAGAATTTGGCCGATGTGGCCGAACGCATCGGCATGAATGCGCAAATGTTGCGTAACAAACTGAATCCAGACCAGCCGCACAAGCTGACCTGTGACGAATTAATGACCCTCACCGATGTAACCGAAGACGCCACGCTGATCGATGGGCTTTTGGCACAGCTTAATTGTCTGCCAGCCGTGCCAGTCAACGAGGCTAAGGCAGAACGACTAACCACGTATGTATTGCAGGCAACCGCCGCAGTGGGCGCGGTCGCTGCTGAAAGCGTATCAGATGAGCGAATGACGCCAGCGCGTCGGCATAACGTGATCGAGCGTATCAACGCGGGTGTGCGTTATTTGTCGCTGGTCGGCTTAACGTTACAGACGCGTATTCAAGCTAACCCCGCGTTAGCGTCAACCGTAGATGCACTGAGCGGTATTAGTGCGTCGTTGAATATTGG
The DNA here is from genome assembly GCF_009931295.1 of Pectobacterium odoriferum. Classification (NCBI taxonomy): domain Bacteria; kingdom Pseudomonadati; phylum Pseudomonadota; class Gammaproteobacteria; order Enterobacterales; family Pectobacteriaceae; genus Pectobacterium; species Pectobacterium odoriferum. The sequence continues at coordinate 3,696,350 of NZ_CP034938.1, forward strand.
GTAACAGCATGTATTCGGGCACACGCTTTATTTTTGAGAGTGTGGGGAAGGAAGTTTGTATAGATGGGGATGATGTCGCGTTTTTTTATCCATCTATTGCAGATGACGGTAGTCATTTTTTGACTACAAAGAGCGGCAGAACATTCCGGGCTAAAAACGTCAGGGAAATCGTTACACAAGGGCGAGAGTCATTTAGCTCTTTAACTACGGTCTGCCGCTAGAGATTAATCAGCGTGTAAATCTGTCAATCAGGCTTTGGATTGTATGAAGGTAGGTTTCACGCTGATCGCTTTGAGGAGGATATTGGTTAAGTTCTTTGCGAATAGTCTCGGTGAGTTGAGTGTAGTCACCCTGAGCAAGGTTCAAGACCTGAGAAAGTAGCCCAGTGATAACAATGTTTTGGAGGTTAATTTTATCTTGCAGTGTATCTATTTGGTTTTCAAGGAATTGGATTTTTTCGTATTCAGCGTCATTAAGCATGGGGTCAGTCCATCGAGAAAGTCAAAAAACATTAGCGGTTAATCATATAGCCATATGTGGCCTTTGTTAAATACCCGGCACCTATTCGCAACCGTCTATCCGTGGGCGGTTACCAATAGGAAGGAGGAAACCATGCAAGCACCGATATCAATCGCGCCGTTCCTCTGGTGGCACCAGACGGAGACAAAGCCCGATTTTACGATTACCAAAGGCAAAGGCCGTCAGGGGATCATCATCCGTACCCGCTCGGCAAATTATGCCCAGAGGGTTATCCGTTCTATCAAGTCAGTGATACGGGGGAACGCATGACAGCCTTTACTGTCAGCAGTATGCAGAACTTACCCGCCGGGCTGCGCAACGTGATCGGCAAACACTTTGCCGATAGCCGCTGGCGTGAAACCTGTGCCTATTACAACAGCCTGCATGAGCGTGACCGTTTGACCATCTGCTTTCATGCGCAGATGAAAAAGAGCCAGACAGTTTACCGTCTTGACGAAATGCCAACCGCAGAGCGTGAGCGGATTGTTTGCGCGATTGATGAACTGCGCCGGGCTTTCTCAAAAGGTCGCATCCGTGGTGTGAATACGTCAACGTTTCTGAGCTGGTTAAGCGTCAGCGAAAAACGGACGTTATTTTTCCATGCCGGATTATCTGAGAATGAATTTAATCAGCCCTATTGGCGGATTGATGATATTTCATGTCCGTGGCGGAATAAAATATCACATGCATTAAATGAGCTATTCAGCTTATTTGACGCTGCTCCCGACATTCTGACGGCAATTAAACCCGAAGAATATCTGAATTAAATAACCACCTGAAATTAATTAGGCGCTTAACCGCGTCGGGACTCCCTTTATCTGAGGATTATATGCACATGTATAAAACAGTCGGTCAGGCGATGCATCGCAAGGCTGAAAGCGAGGGCATTCAGTTAATGCTTTCTCAGGCACGCACCGAGGCGAAAGCCGATGCACACACGTCTTTTTCTTCACGTCTGGATAAGCTGGCGACTCATGCCGCTATCCACGAATTAAGCAGTGTGGAAATTATCGAATTATTACGGCAGGAATCCGCAGCCTTTAATAATTCCGGGTCAGATATTAGGGCGGTGATGTAATGGAAAACCCCGCTTATAACCGCGTCGATATTAACGGCAATTATGCAATAGCTAAAGTTGGCTATGACTTTGCGCTGGGCGAAGTTAAATGCGGAAAAGAAGACGGCGATCAGCCTTATTTATCCACGCTGGCCGTTTATCAGAATCCCGTCAGCCTCATTAACGATTTTGTGCATCGTGCTATCGCCACCGAAATCTGGCGCGGCAATGTCACCGATTCAAAGAAGCTGCTGACAGAAAGCAAACGCTTTGCGGCGCTGTGCCAGTCAGCCTTTGACCAGTTAAACAGCGATAAGGTGGAGTAATTATGCAGTCTATTGATTGGAACGAAATTTCACGCCGCGGGCTTTTAGTCCGCATAAATAACGAAATTATGCACCCCATCGGGCTTGCCATATTTCGTGATCCAGATAGTGGTGTTTCTGGAGGCGCATTAGTCGCTGATGATGGTGTTTGGCAGTACGAACAGAACTTTTTAGTATCGGTAGCAGCCAGCGCAAGCCAGCTCAAATTGCTGCCTTGCCCGTTCTGCGGTTCAGAAGCACATTTTGACTCGGTCAGTGAACATCTCATGTCCGATGAACGGGTTTACGCCCCCGCATGTACCGAATGCACATGCGAACTAATGAACGGTCCGGTAAGAAACTACGCGGGGTCAGGCTGGTACAAAACTAAAGAAGCCGCCGCTACAGATTGGAATTGCCGACGAGTAGCGCAAGGTGGTGCAGCATGAGTCCTCGCATTATGCCCGCCGGGCTTGTTCGTCCCAATTGCCCACCGTCTCCGCCGTCTCCATACCTTAAGGCGATAGGGTTAGCAAACCAAGCGCGTGCATTAGCACAAGAGATTGCCGCGCAGGGGCGAGAAAAAACCGATTTAACTGAACTGGTACTCAGCGAAATTAGTGATTTTTTTGCAGGTATCGGCCAGCCCGGCGCACCAGTGACGCCCGAAGAAATGCAGGCCGTATTAATGGCGCGTGTCAGGGCGGTAATGGAGGCCGGAAGCCTGTGATTCATTTTCACGGTGGGCCGATTACCCCCGATACGTGTGCAATTAAGGCATGGCGTGCGCGCCATGCTTTTATTTCTTTTGCTAACCCAGCTCAAATAGGTCTAGCCAGTGAAATAACACAATCCTTTGCCATCGATAATGGTGCGTTTACATTCTGGAAATCAGGCAGAGAGATTGATTGGTCGGCGTATTATGAATTTATTAGTAAGTGGAAAAATCATCCCCGTTTCGCATTCGCAATCATCCCTGATGTTATTGGCGGTGGTGCCTGTGAAAATGATCGGCTAATTGAATCGTGGCCGCATGGTTCTATTGTCGGCGTCCCTGTCTGGCATATGAATGAAAGTGAGCAGCGATTCATTGAATTATGTAAATCATTCCCTCGCGTGGCTATCGGATCATGTGGTGAATATGACGTGAGAAAACCCGCTAAAGCGTTGATGAAATTGCGTGATGTCATTCGGCATGTTGTTGATGAGAACGGTTATCCAATATGTAAATTACACGGTCTGAGAATGCTAAATCGAGCGGTGTTTACACGCATTCCGTTAGCATCGGCAGACAGTACGAATATAGCGCGCAATATTGGCATCGATAAAAACTGGAAAGGTTCATATTCTCCAGCCAGTAAAGAAACTCGTGCTCATGTTTTGGCTGAACGTATTGAGTCATATAACAGCGCGTCCTCCCTCAACTACTGCGAAGAAAAAGACCGCTTTCAACCGCAACTGGCTTTTGAGCTATGAGCCCGGAGATTCAAAAGCCAGCCGAATGGGCGCATTCGTGGAACGCTCCCCGCCCGGCCATCGTACCGGAAGAAAGACAGCTTACCCGTGAGGAATGGACTCAGGGGCAAGCCGTTTTAGCGAAAATTAACCAGCAACCGCATTTCCTACGCGAAATCTGCCTGAATCGTTACGCGTACCTGAAAAAAAATAAAGGGATGCTGAGCGCTAATCGTTTTCTGACTAACAGCTTTATGCAGCGCATGTGGCCGCGTATCGATGCAATCAATACCCGCCATGCCATGAATCGCCACGCCTCCGAGCGTTTCCTGTCTGAATCTGACGCCTATCAAACGTTGCCCGGCATGAATGACAAAGCGCTGGGGCGTCTGGCTGCGCGTATTTCCGGCCAGATATTTTCAGCGTATGAGGAAATGAGCGATGCCATGAAAGAGGAGCACGGCGGCCAGCCTGATGATCTCTTTACCGATGCAGCACAGGCCGAGCTTTTCGGCCATGTCGCCAGCATGGCGCGTGCGTTCAATATCACCCCACTTTTCTGGAAGAGCTACCGCAAAGGTACGCTGGATATACGCAAGGCGATAGCCAGCGTTTCCCGCCTGATTAATGAGGAATGGTGGGTTCGTCAGCTTAAAGCCCAGCGCACCCGCTGGCGTGAAGCGCTGAATATTGCCGTCGGTCAGGTCAGTAAGAAAGCGTCACCCTATGCCAGCAAGATGGCGATCCGCGATGTACAGGCGCGTCGCCTTGCCAACATGGATTACCTGAAAAACTGTGAGCTTGAGAACGTCGCAACAGGCGAACGTATCGACCTGATCGATAAAGTGATGGCGAGTATTTCTAACCCTGAAATCCGCCGTATGGAGCTGATGAGCACTATCGCCGGGATTGAGCGTTACGCCAGCGAACAGCGAGACGTCGGGATGTTTATCACTATTACTACCCCGTCGAAATATCACCCGACCCGCGTGATCGGTAAGGGCGAAAACGAGAAAGTCCAGTTTAACCGGAGCTGGGACGGTGAAGCGTTTACGCCGAAAGACGGCCAGCGCTATCTGGTAAAAATTTGGAGCAAGATGCGCACGGCATTTAAAGACGCAGACCTGAAGGTTTACGGGATGCGCGTTGTCGAGCCGCATCACGACGGGACCCCCCACTGGCACATGATGCTGTTTTGCAAGCGCGCATATCGCCAGTCAGTCATCGATATTATGCGCCGCTACGCCCTGAAAGAAGATGGCGACGAGCGCGGCGCAGCTAAGTACCGCTTTGAATGTAAACACCTAAATAAGGGCGGCGCGGCTGGCTATATCGCAAAATATATCAGTAAAAACATTGATGGCTACGCGCTCGACGGTCAACTGGATAGCGAAACCGGAAAGCCGTTGCGTGATATGGCCGCCGCAGTCACAGCGTGGGCGTCAACGTGGCGCATCCCTCAATTTAAGGCTATCGGCATCCCCACAATGGGCGCGTACCGTGAATGCCGAAGTAGCCCATTGCGTACCGTCAATCTCACTGACCAGTTCGATGAGCAAGTCGAAGCCGTTCGTTGTGCCGCCGATGCTGGCGACTTTGCCACATACATGACAGCGCAGGGCGGCGCGAATGTTTCCCGCGAACTGCAAACGGTGCGTGTTGCGCGCCGGGTGTCGGACACGCTCAACGAGTATGACGAAGAAGTGCAACGGGTTGTCGGGATTTTCGCCCCGCATTTGGGTGCCGGTCATGTTTTTGAAACCCGGACAACCGAGTGGCGCATCGTTTCTAAAGCCGTTGACCTTGAGCCTTTGACTTTAAAAAGCGCCCCCGGCGCGCCTCGGAGTCCTGTCAATAACTGTGGGTTGGGTTCTCAACGGTCGGGCGCAGATGTCAAAAAGAAGGCTGAAAACAGCGGCATAGCGGCGACATCAGAAACCGACAACCCAGCGATTGACTGGAGTGACGACGCGGCTGTGAGGGCGCTAGGAATGCGTCTGCGTGAACAATCCGTCAGGAAAAACCATAAGCAACGCGACTTTAACCCCAATACCCTCCGCGATCCGTCACCGTCGGCCAGATTGACGGGCGAGGAACGGGAGCGGATACCCCGTATCCAGCGTGATTTATCCCAGCGTGGTATCAGCGTTCAACGCTGGGAGCTGGAAGCGCTGGCGCGTGGGGCAAAGATGAAGATTGACGGCGAACTTATTTCATACCCGGCGGCTGATGAGTGGCCGGGATTTAGTAATCAGATGGAGATAGTAAATGAATAAAATCAATGAATTAATCAAACAGATGGGTGAGTTAGCCGAAGAGATACTGGAGTTGCAAGCGGAAGGACGTGGTGGGAGTGACTTAATACATCTGTATGACCGCGCAGATAGCGTATTCAGTGCTGAGAACGTCAAGGCGCTACTTCAAAACAACGATGCTCTAATCGCCACGATTGAAATGCAAGACCAGAAGATTCAAAAGCTAGAGGTGCGGTCAATCAGCTTGCCGCGATTGCCTGTTCTCGGTAGCGATGCGGAGTGGTATCAGGGGTTTGCTGCCGGGGCGCGTTCTATGCGGAAAGATTGTATAGGGGCAATAAACGCCGCAGGCATAAGGGCAAAATAATGCATCAGTTAACGCGAGAAGTTCCTAAATTTACGTTGCGCCACCTGAAATTAGCTGGGGTAATTCAACGCTTACAGGACATCATGGTTAACGAAAATATTACACCAGATGAGCTGGTTAGTTGTTCTGAGGCGGTCAGAGATAGCCAGAGGCGAATAGATTTCGTTTTGCAGAGAAAAAACGGGGGAAATAATGTCTAAATCCCCCGCAGACCGTAAAGCCGCACAGCGCGCACGTCAGCGTGATGCTGGCGTGGTGAAGGTCGAGATTCATGTTGATGCGCAAGAGCTGGAGATGCTTAAGCGCAACTGCGCCCTTCGTCGTCCAGGGCGCGATCCGTATGATATCGACGAGTACCTGACCACGTTAATTCGTCAGGATGCTGCTGCCCTACAGCAAAAAATAGCCGTTCTGAATAAGCGTAACTGCCAGAAATGCGGAGAGAAATTACCCGTCGCTAAGTGTTGCCTGTCCGGTGCGTCTGAGTGCTGGAACACGCAGGGCTGGCATGATTTAAAGTTAATTCTGTGACGTGTCACGGCGTGAAATGTTTAAGTGACATGTCACGCCGCATTAATCGCGCTGAACACATAACCAATCAGTCACCCGTAGCACACTAAGTGATTGACGAAAATTTCAATATGTAAAATACTGTATACGCATACAGTAAAATAAGGAAATGGCACCCCTTGGAAAACACGGAACACATACAAGCCGTTTTGTCGCGGGTTCAGTTAATCGCAGACATATCGTTAGTGGCTCAGTGCGATGTAGACGAATTAAAAACCGCGATGTCAATCATTGCGGATTTAGCGAACGGCACGATAGAAACCAGAGAATATCGGCAGATTACTGATAAGTCGGAACTGGTCGAATACCTGAAAAAACGATTAGAGGAAGCCGTCTTCTAGCAATGCATGCATAACCCGCATGATTTTGCATGATGATCTACTGCTAATTTATCCCCGTTAACGCCACGGCTGGCGCGGATCGCGCTGGATCGTGCGAGTGCATGAAAAGCGACACACAAAGCGGGCAGGCGTGGCGGGGATAGCATTGCGCGCGAAGCGCTTAGCTGTATGTTATACAGTTAAAAATACCTGGTTGTACTGATTTGAAGCATAGTGGTAACCTTCGCGATAGAAACTCTAGTATTACCTTGGCCTCATTTAACCAATGGACTAAAGAAATGAAATATCGGTCATCAAAAGTTTTCGTACCGGGAGGCATGCCTCAACTAACATACATTGAAAGAACCGAAGGCGAAATTAGAAAACGTCTTGAGGGCGTTAAAGATAATCTTTGTAAATTGGTTACCCTAACCGGGCAAACTAAATCAGGAAAAACAGTTCTAACTCAAATGGTATTTCCAAGTATTGATGAAAATAACATTTGGATTGAAGGCGGTAGTGTTAACGACGAAAATGATTTGTGGGCACAAGTCCTAGTTGCTATTAATGCTTGGCAAAGTAGCGAATTCGTTGTGACTGATACGGCAACGACAAATATACAAGGTAAGGCATCAGCATCTGCAAGTGCCTTGGTAGTTAAAGGATCTGGAGAAATTAGCGTTTCACAAAGTGATGGAAACGGTTCAAGTACTAAAGAGAGCAGAAGTGTTTCAGCAAAAACAGCCGCATTAAAAGCACTTCAACAATCAGGAAAAAGTTTGGTCATTGATGACTTCCATTATTTACCAAGAGAATTACAAGGTAATTTCGTTAGGGCTATAAAACCATTGGTCTTCCATGGAATATCTATAATATTAATAGCAATTCCTCATCGCCGTTATGATGCTATAAAAGTCGAAAGAGAAATAACAGGGAGATTGGAAAATATTCAGATCCCTTATTGGTCTATGAGTGAATTGAGGCAAATAGCAGAAAAAGGTTTCCCTCTTTTGAATATGGCTGTCGATGATTCTGTCATGGACAGGCTTTGTAGTGAAGCGCTTGGCAGTCCCCACCTTATGCAGGAATTTTGTAGAGCGTTGTGTCAGGTCTATGGTGTACTTGAGACATCTGACAATATAGTCCCTGTCAAAAAAATTGACGATACCCTCTTCAAAAAAGTAGCTGAAGCCACTGGTAAAACCGTATTTGATAAGTTAGCTACAGGACCTCGTCAACGCTCTGACCGTATGGCCCGAGGATTAAAGAATGGGGAGCGAGTAGATATTTATAAAGTAGTGCTTTATGCATTATCTAGAATGAAACCTGGAATGGAAACGATTCAATATGAATCTTTGCGCGGAGCAATAAGAGAAATTGTTGCCGATGCACCGCCTCAGGCCCATGAGGTAACAAGGGTTCTTGAAAAAATGAGTGAAATTGCTTCAAGTGATGAAGCCTCAACCCCAGTTATCGATTGGGAGAAAGAAGAGCAAAAATTACATATCACTGATCCATTTTTTGCCTTTTACCTAAAATGGCGTGATCAATAAAAAACCGGCCAATATTGGCCGGTAAAAATCACGACTAATCAAGCTCGTAAGGGCTAAATTTTATAACATCAAATCCAACCCAAATATTCACCTCCTTCATCCGTTCCTGTAACGGCGTCAGCTCGTTCCTGACAAACACCTGACTCGCCTTTTCCACATCCCCAAACCCGCCCGTATTATTCGGGATAATCCCCATCATCTGCGGTGGCACGCGGTGTGCGCTGAGCAGATCGTCACGGCTGGCGTTTTTGATGTTAAAGAAGTCGTCTTTGGTCGCCACCTCGCTTAACGGCACTATCTTGATGCCATCCGGCTTGCCGTTGGGTGCGTAGAAAAACAGGTTCTTAAAATTCCCCAGCCCCTTTGTATTACTCATCGCGGCGCGCAACTTGTCTACGTCAGTGCCACTTTGTGCCGCATCGGTCACATACATGATGTAACCCGCGTGTGCACCGTTCTGGTAATACTTACGCCGGAACAGCGTCGCCGACTCATTCAGCCACGCCGAGTTCAACGAGCTGATATATTCCGGCAGGCCGTACATTTCCTGATTGATATCCGGCTCCAGCAGATGGAACACGCTACCCGGTTCAAAGCGGTGCGGCTCTTTGAATGACTGCACGAACCAGTAAACATCCTCCTCTACGCCGCGCCGGGTATATTTGGCCGGACTAGACTCAAGCCGTAATAAGCCCCCTACCCGATTCAGGCGCTTTTCCAGAAATGCATTCCCAAACACCAGATAGTCGAGCACGAAGCGGCTAAAGTCCTGCTGACTTAGTAGCGGGTGCGGAATAAACGTGCTTACCAGAATGTTACGTTTCACGTAAATCGGTGAGCTGTGATGAACGGCAGCGCGCAGGCTTTTAGCCAGACCGCTAAAGCTGATCGGCGGCTCAATCCACTTGCCGTTATGGATACACTCGGCATAGTCCAAAATGTCGCGGCGATCCAGAACGGCGGACGGCTCACCAAAAGTAAACGCCTCCATTGGCTGTGCCTGGGTGACGGGTGCTGATGTTAGCTGGCGATATTTACGCTTTTTCATTCGTTAAAATCCAAAATGCTGACAGGGACATGACCGTTAATCGCGGTCAGGGGTTCGTTTAACAGCGCGTGCATGGTTGCCCATGCCACATCGGCGTGGCTGATTTCTTCGCTGCGGCTGGCTTCATAGGTGGTGCGGTTACCGCTGGCCGTCATGGTTTTGCGTATGGCCATGAACGATTGGGTGATGTCGGTGTGGCTGGTGTCGTACTCCAGCCGCCCGCTGGTGATGGTGTCTTTCGCCTTGAGCACCATCGCGGTTTTAATTTCCGGTGAGTATTTGATTTCGCGTGCGGCCGGGAAGAAGCCGCGCACAAGCTGGTAAACGCCCTGACCGATGCCCGTTGCATCAATGCCGATGTATTCGACGATGTATTTTTCCGTCAGCAACTTGATAGCTTCGGCCTGTGCGGCAAAGTCCATGCCTTTCCACTGGAAGCGCTCAAGGATGCGGAATTTACCGCCCGGTGCCTGCGGCGGTGCCAGTACCACACAGCCCGCGCTGTCACCTGTGTGTGACGGGTCGTAACCAATCCAGACAGGTTTGTAGGCAAACGGCCGCAGCGCGTAGGGGTTAAAGTCCTCCCACTCTTCCAGCGCATCGACCATGCAGCGCTGTAATTCCTCAAACGGGAACACCGACGCCTTATCGTCGACAAACTCACACATCAGCAGGTTTTGATACTCCGCCGGGCTGTATTCCAGCGTGAGCTGGTCGAGGTCAAACAGGTTACAGCCCCCGGCCAGCGCATCTTCTACCGTCACAATCTGCCGCCACTGTCCATCACCGCACAGCACGCCGCCGGACAAATTCGCGTGGCTTAAATCCAGATGGAGGTGATCGGCCTTGTTGCTGCGTCCCTTGTTGAACAGCTCACCCGACCAGAACGGGTAAGCACTGTGCGCCAGACTCGACGGTGTGGAGAAATACGTGCTGCGCCATTTCTTGTGCAGTGACATGCCGCTGGCGACCTTGCGCAGCTCCTGAAACTTGGGGATCCAGAAATATTCATCCAGATACAGGTTTCCGGTGTAGCTCTGCGCGGTGCGAATGTTGGTGCCGAGGAAGAACAGGCGCGCCCCGTTGGGCAGCACCATCGGATCGCCTTTCAGGTCAACATCGACCAGCCGGGCAAAGTCGATGATGTAATTTTTAAAGACGTGTGCCTGCGCCTTACTCGCTGACAGGAAAATCTGATTACGCCCGGTGGTCAGCGCATCAATCAGCGCCTCACGCGCAAAATAGAACGTCGCCCCAATCTGACGCGATTTCAGGATATTGCGGATACGGTGTTGTAGCCCGGCCTGATGCCAGCCGCGCTGGTATTCGAAAATCTCACTCAGGAAAATGTCGTTCAGCTTCTCGATGGCCGACTCGCTGAATAGATTTTTTTCCGGTGCCTTGCGTTCACCCTTGTTGCGGTTGCGAACGTTGGGATTGAGATCGGCCTCGTTGCCCGTCTGGCTGTAGCGGTTCACCCGCGCCAGCCGCTCAATCTGACGGCCTAACAGGTCGATTTCTTTGTAGTCATGCCCCTCCTTTTTCGTCTTCATGATGAGCTGAATCAACCGTGCCTCAAGGCTGGCTTCCACACGCGATACCGGGGCGATAGCGTCCCAGCCGTCGCGCTGCTTCCAGCTCTGAACGGTCGGCGTTTTCTGGTTCAGCATTTCCCCAATCTGACGCACCGAAAAGCCCTGCCAATAGAGCAAGGCCGCCTGTCGCCGTGGGTCGCTGATGATGGTGGTATCGATGGCTGTATTCATGACGGCAAGGTTACGTCCGCGCCGCCCCTCACCGCCTTAACCCCTTGTTGTGCAAGCGCTTAGCAAACCATGACTAATGGAATGGCATGCCGTCACGCCGGATACTCGCCCCGACTTCCCGCAAACAACGGATGAGAAAATGGCAAAGAAAATTTCTAAGTGGTTCCGCGTCGGTGTTGAAGGTGACACCTGCGATGGTCGCATCATTGATGCGAACGATATTCAACAGATGGGCGAGGGATTTGATCCGCGTGTCTACGGTTGCCGCATCAACATTGAACACGTGAAAGGCTTGCTGCCCGATAGTCCCTTCCGGCGCTACGGCGATGTGGTCGAGCTGAAAGCCGAGAAGATTGAAGATGACTCGGTGCTTAACGGCAAGCTGGCGCTGTTCGCCAAAATCACCCCGACAGATGAACTGGTGGCAATGAATAAAGCCAGTCAGAAAATCTATACCTCCATGGAGATCCAGCCCAATTTTGCCAACACAGGCAAAACCTATCTGGTCGGTCTGGCGGTCACTGATGACCCGGCCAGCCTCGGCACGGAAATGCTGGAGTTCAGCGCCAAAGCCAAACACAACCCGCTGGCAACCCGTAAATCGTCCCCGGAAAACCTCTTTTCTGTCGCCACCGAAGTGACGCTGGAGTTTGAAGATCTGCCGGACGTGGAGCCGACACTGTTGTCACGCATCAAAACCCTACTGAGCCGAAAACAGTCCAGCGATGACACCCGTTTTACTGATGTGCATGAAGCCGTGGCCGAAGTGGCCGGACAGGTGCAGACCAATGCCGACAACGTGGAGCAGCGCTTTACCCAACTTGAGCAGCGCCAGCAGCAGGACGTTGCCACGCTGACGCAGAAGCTGAGCGCCAGTGAGCAGCAGTTAACCGACCTCAAAGCGACGCTGGACGGCACCGAAAGCCTGTCGCAGAAGCGACGCCCCCCGGCGACAGGTGGCGACGGTGAAGCCTCGTTGCTGACCAACTGCTAACCGGGGTGTAGCCCCCTCGCCCCCCTTTTTCAGAAAGAACAGGAAAAACAATGCGTAAAGAAACCCGTTTTAAATTTAATGCCTACATGACCCAGCTTGCTGCGCTGAATGGTGTTGAGGTGGAAACCCTGAGCAAGAAATTCAGCGTTGAGCCGTCCGTCACGCAGGCGCTGATGGAAGTTGTGCAAGAGTCGTCCGACTTCCTGACCCGTATCAACATCGTGCCGGTTGCCGAGCTGACCGGGGAAAAAATCGGCCTCGGCGTGTCCGGGTCAGTTGCCAGCACCACGGACACCTCAAGCGGTGACGAGCGCGAAACTGCCGATCTACTGAGTCTTGAGGCGCGTCAGTACAAGTGCGAACAGATGAATTTTGATTTCCATATCCGTTACAACACCCTTGACCTGTGGGCGCGTTTTCAGGATTTCCAGTTGCGTTTACGTAACGCCATCGCCAAACGTCAGTCGCTGGATTACATCATGGCCGGATGGCATGGCGTGAAACGTGCGGCGACCTCTGACCGTGCTAAAAACCCGCTGTTGCAGGATGTGGCGGTGGGCTGGCTGCAAAAATACCGTAACGAATCAGCCAAGCGCGTGATGGGGCGTGTTGTCGCGGAGGATGGCACCGTGATTTCCGAGCAAATCCGTGTCGGTGAGAACGGCGATTATGAAAGCCTCGACGCGCTGGTGATGGATGCGACCAACACCATGATCGACGAATGGCATCAGGAAGACCCCGACTTGGTGGTGATTTGTGGCCGTCAGTTGCTGTCTGATAAATATTTCCCACTGGTCAACAAACAGCAGGAAAACAGCGAAATACTGGCCGCTGATGTGATTGTCAGCCAGAAGCGCATCGGCAATCTGCCTGCGGTGCGTGTGCCGTATTTCCCGGCCAATGCCCTGATGGTGAACCGTCTGGATAACCTGTCCATTTACTACATGGACGATAGCCACCGCCGACACATTGAGGAAGTCGCTAAACGTGACCGTATCGAAAACTACGAATCCATTAAACAGGATTACGTCGTGGAAGATTATGGCTGTGGTTGCGTGATCGAAAACATCCAGCTCGGTAAGTTCCCGAAACCGCCGGAAGCGGAAAAAGCCGCTGAGCCAGCCCCGTCAGGTACTGAAAACCCGACTGAAACCTCAACCGATAACGCCGGAGCCTAAACCATGCTAAGCCCCGCCCAGCGTCACATGATGCGGGTGTCGGCTGCTGAGGCGTCGCAGCGGGAGAATGATCCGCTGCGACAGGCCACCGGATACGAGCAAATGCTGTTCCGGCTTGCGGCTGACAAACGCACGTTAAAACAGGTGCGCTCAATCGAGCGTAAAGCCGAGATGAAAAATGTCTTGCTGCCGGGCTATGCACCGTGGGTGGCGGGTGTCCTCGCCAGCGGTCGCGGCGCACAAGATGCGGTATTGATGACGGTCATGGTCTGGAAGCTCGACGCCGGAGACATCCCCGGTGCGCTGGAGATTGCCCGTTATGCCATTCAGCACAAACTGGTGATGCCGGAGGGATACACCCGCCCGACGCCGTACCTGTTGGCCGAAGATGTAGCCGACGCCGCAACCCGCGCCCATACCGCCGGGCAGACGGTCAACATTGACCTGCTGATCGACACGCTGACGCTCACCGATGCAGAGGACATGCCCGATCAGGTGCGCGCCAAGCTGCACAAAATCATTGGCCTGATACTGCGTAGCGGCAAGCCGGAGCAAGCCCTGTTTCACCTGAAACGCGCCTTTCAGCTTGATAGCCGAAGCGGTGTAAAAAAAGACATAGAGCGGCTGGAAACCGCGCTGCGCAAAGCAGCGGCCAGCCGTTAACCCAACGCGCCCCGCGCCGGGCGGCACACAGGTCGGAACAGCTCACTGTTTTCTGTGCCTGTGTCCACCGCCCACCTATTCAGAGGTTGTCATGACGACAATGATTTTCCCCGCGAAAGCGGAGCCACACCCGGATGCGGTGGTTATCCCTGTGCCTGTAAAACAGGATGCCGTAATCGAAAACACCTTTTTCTGGCCTGCCGTGGAGCCGGGAACGCTGCGCACGCTGATGCGCCTTGAGAACACCGTCACGCCGGAGCGCCTGCGCCATGCGGCATTAACCGCAATTTCAGAGGTTAACGCGGAGCTGTTCGAGTTCCGCCGAGAGCAGATAGCGGCAGGATTCACCACACTGGACGCCGTTCCCGCCGAGCGACTCGACGGCCAGAGCGAGAAACACCATCACTACCTACGCGCCGTCAGCGCCATTACCACGGCGACGCTGTACGAGCGTTACCGGTGCTATGACGCCAGCGCCAAAGGCGACCGCAAAGCCGATGCACTCGACGGCACTATTGATGAACTGTGGCGCGATGCGCGCTGGTCAATCAGTCAGTTGCAGGACAAGCCCCGCTGCATCATCGGGCATATCTGATGAACGTTATCGCCCAACAGGGCGACACGCTGGACGCCCTGTGTTATCGCCACTACGGGCGCACGCAGGGTGCTGTCGAGTCGGTATTAGCCGCCAATCCGGGGTTAGCCGAATACGGGGCGATTCTGCCCCACGGCACCGCCGTCACCCTGCCGGATATTGCCGCCGCCCCTGTCGCAGAAACGGTGAGTTTATGGGATTGAATATGGAAAAAATCACGTCGTTTATCGCGTACTGGATAAGCGTCGCAATGGCCTTTTTTGGTGCCATGACGCCGCAGGATTTCGCGGCCTATTTCGGGGCGCTGGGGGTGGTGTTCACTGTCGGTGTTAACTGGTACTACCGCCGCAAGAGCTACCAGCTATTGAAGACTATCGATCCCCGCGAGGTTATCAATGAAATCACTCGTTAAACGCTGCGTTATCGCCACTGTGTTAGCGCTGGCCGCGTTAGTGCCGGATTTTTCCTTGCTGAAAACGTCACAAGAGGGGCTGGCGCTGATTGCCGACCTTGAGGGATGCCGCTTAAGCCCGTATCAGTGCAGCGCGAACGTGTGGACAAACGGGATCGGACACACCGCAGGCGTGGTGCCGGGAAAAACCATCACCGAGCGTGAGGCGGCGGTTAATCTGGTTGCCGATGTGTTGCGGGTCGAAAAGGCGCTAGCGCGCTGTATGGCCGTTGATATGCCGCAGGCCGTCTATGACGCAATAGTGAGCTTTGCGTTTAATGTCGGCGTCGGTGCGGCGTGCCGATCTACGCTGGCGTTTTTTATCAACAAAGGCCAGTGGCGCAACGCCTGTGACCAGCTATTACGCTGGGTCTATGTCAACGGCCAGATATCACGCGGTATTGAAACCCGTCGCCAGCGTGAGCGCGCCGTATGCCTGAAGGGGGCAGCATGAGCACGTTTACCCGCGTAATCATTGTTGTTGCCGTGTTGTTCCTCGCGCTGTTGTACGTAACTAAGCGGCAACTGTCTGACGCGGAAAAACTGATTAGCGAACAGAGCACAACGCTGGTTAAACAGTCGCTTGAACTGCTGGTCAGGGAGGGGGTGATCGACACGTTGCAGTCCAGCGCGATACGCAATGAACAGGCACAGGCGGAACTCCGCACGAAACTGTCACAGGCCGGGCAACTGGCCGCCGGGCGCGAACGTACACTAACGAGGTTGCTTAATGAAAACGCCGATTTACGCCGCTGGTACAGCGCTAATTTGCCTGACGATCTTAAGCGGCTGCACCACCGCCCCGCCTTTGACAACCCCGACGATTATTTACGTTGGCTGTCCGAAAGTCACCAGTTGCCCGATACCGGGCAGCCGCCCGGAAACGAACGGTGATTTAAGCGCGGATAACCGCCAGTTAGAAGGCGCGCTGGTGAGCTGTGCGCTACAGGTCGAAACCATCAAACACTGTCAGGAGCAACACGATGCTGAAACCCAACAGCCTGCGCAGCGCCTTAAGTGACGCGGTGCCGGTACTGAAAAATAACCCGGATATGCTGCATATCTTTATCGACAGTGGCGCGGTAGTGTCCACGTTGGCCGCGTCGCTGTCGTTTGAGAACCAGTACACGCTGAATCTGGTCATCACGGATTTTACTGACGATATCGACTGGCT
The DNA here is from genome assembly GCF_009931295.1 of Pectobacterium odoriferum. Lineage (NCBI taxonomy): Bacteria > Pseudomonadati > Pseudomonadota > Gammaproteobacteria > Enterobacterales > Pectobacteriaceae > Pectobacterium > Pectobacterium odoriferum. Next base: position 3,712,620 of record NZ_CP034938.1, read on the forward strand.
ACTTGTGCCGATTCAGGCGTGGATACGTGAGAATCAGCCCGATATCGCCCATGAACCTAAGGGCTTTACCTACATCGCCGACATTAACGATAACGGTAGCTGTGATATCAGCATCAGCCTGAAACTCACCGAGCGTGTGATCGTCAGGGAGGTAGATAAAGCGCTGCACGTCACCCACGCGCCAGAGCCGCCGTTACCGCTTCCCGTCACGCGCCCAGATTCCATGTATATCAGCGGCAAGTTAGTGAGTCAGTGGCATGAATGAGCTGAAACCGTTTGACGACAAGCTGGCCGGGCTGCTTGCCAGCCTGTCGGCGTCTGGCCGTCGAAAGCTGGCCGGAACGGTGGCAAAAGCCCTGCGCGGTAGCCAGCAACAGCACATCAAAGCGCAGACCGCACCGGATGGTACGGCCTATGCCCCGCGTAAAGCCCAGCCAATCAAGGGCAAAAAAGGTCGGGTGAAGCGGCAGATGTTCCAGAAACTGCGCACCGCTAAATACCTGAAAGCCAAAGGCACTGCCGATGTGGCCAGCGTGGAATTTATCGGACGGGTGCAGCGTATGGCGCGGGTGCATCACTACGGCCTGCGTGATCGGCCTAGCCGCAACGGTGCTGATGTGCAATACGAGGCAAGGCCGCTGCTGGGGTTTAGCGATCGGGAGATAAAAGAGGTTGAGGGATTACTGATAGAACACCTGAGTCAATGAAATCAGCCCCGCGAGTGCGGGGCAAACATCACGCTACGTCTTTCACATTTTCATCACGCTGCGCCAGAAAATCTTCCAGCGTAGTAATCCGACTAATTTCTTCCTGAGTACGTGCGTCGTTTTCTACTTCCCACACGTCAACACTATTTTGCAGGTTCAGCCAAAAATCAACTGACGTATCAAATGCTTTCGCCAACCGGAACGCCATATCAACCGTTAACTTACGGTTGTTATTGACCAGTGCGCTTATCGTGTTGCGGTGGACATTCAGCATTTCCGCCAAGTCATTAATCTTCAAACCTGTAGGTTCTAGATATTCATATAACAAGACATCGCCTACGGATGTCGGCTTGCGTTGTGCCTGTGCCATATATTTTCCTTCGGTCTACGGGTCTACGGGTCTACGGGTCTACGGGTCTACGGGTCTACGGGTCTACGGGTCTACGGGTTATTTGTGCTTTTTATAACCATGGTCGTCAAGGTAGATATCCTCTGCTTTACCATCAACCCATTTAAAAATCAGGCGATATTGGATATTTACTCTGATGGATGAATATTCCCCCAATGGTGGGTTAAGGTTCTCGTATCGGTTCCCCGGCGGCGATCTAAGGTCTTTTGCTGAAACCGCCGCGTTGATGATATCCAGCTTGCGGGACAAGGATGTAACCACATCGACAGGTATCTTTTTATGCGACTTGCCATACATAAAAAAATCTTCCAGCCACTGATCCCGAAAGCTATGAATGCTGCGCATTTTTTGCATCCGTCGCTCCCTCATTTGTTGTGCGTGCAATTGTAATGCACTCATGCACTGTGCGCAAGTGCATAAACAAAACGGTTGATTTTACCTGACAGTTTCCGCTATGGTTCGCTCCACGAGGACTCAAAACCTCTTCTCAGTGCGGTCAGAACCAACCCCGTTAGTGTTGGATTTTTTATGCCTGTCATTCAGTGAACGCATAGCGCGGTCACACCCCGATCAATGTCGGGAGGGCGACGAATACAACACCCGAAAGGGGAATAAGTCCGCGGCTTCACTGAGCCGTTTTGAGCCTCCCGACACCACCATCAAAAGTGGTTATCTCAAAGAAATCAGTGAGGTCGTTATGACTACCCAACTATCTGTAGAAAGCCTGTCCGTTATCTTGTACTCAAATGCTCCAGTAATCACGACTGAGTTATTGGCAAATCTGTACAATACGCAACCAGATTACATCCGTAAAAACTACAGTCGTAATACCGAGCGTTTCGTTGCTGGAAAACATTACTTTTTGCTTGAAGGCGATACTCTTCGTGAGTTTAAGAACAGAATGTCTTTAAGACCTTCAGTGAAAGTTTCCCGTAATGCTCGTAGCCTCATCCTCTGGACAGAACGCGGCGCTGCCCGTCACGCGAAGATGCTTGAAACCGATCAGGCGTGGGATGTGTTCGAGAAACTGGAAGAATGCTACTTCAATCCGCAAGCAAAAGTTGTTCAGCCAGAACCTAAAAAACCTGTTCACCCTTGCGAACTGGAATTTTATATTCCTGAGACGCCGCTTATCTTCAACCATATCCAAACCTCGCAACTCAATGCGTTATTCAAATCTGTGGAATATTTGACCATGGATTTTTGGCCGCATATGCAAGCGCTGTTCCCAACATTGGATTGCAAACACGGTTCAGCGGTTAATACCGTGAATCTGCTGATGCGGTTGTTGAAGGATAAACGTGCAGAGTGTGAGGAATTGAGTAAGCAGGACTGATTTATTGGTAACTGCCCCGCTTTGTGGCGGGGCTACTTACGCATTTATTTTCCCTTCACGCTTTCAATCAATTTAGCAATTTGCTCAATTCCGTCAAAGGTTGAAGGGATCTTATCTTCTGATGGCATGATGTTTGAAAAAATTACATTTTCGAATTTTCGCAATGATTCTTTATCTTTCATATCTTCAGCATATTCTGAATAGTTTTGAATAAATGTGCATAGCGATTTTCTAAGTTCGATTTGTACCACTTGAGATTTTATTGATTGAAAGTTACTTAGTGAAACCTTAAAGTAATAAACCATTATAGCAGTTATTGATACAGCTGGTATTAATAAAGCCAACTTTGATTGGTCAATTTTCACATCATCCTTAATCGATAGAAAATAAAAAAACTCAGAAGCTAATGGTAACAATGCTAATGTAGCTAAAATAATAACATATGCAAGAGCGTTTCTTGACTCAACTCTTTTTATGATTAATAAATTATTAAAAGCCTTACTCAGCCCCACAAAATTATAAGCAATTTCTTGCCTTTCAAGTATTGTACTTAAAGCCTCAACTTTCTTGGTTTGCGTTTCTATTTTTTTATTCCAACTAGTCATAAGCTCTTTCATTGAGCCTTCTGATTCAGCAGCTTTTATGAAATGTTTCACATCATCAGATTGGTATTTTTCACGCATTAAATAAAATGGCAGAATGTTTATCGAGAAATCTATTCTTGTTAGAGCAGTCCCGTTAAATTCCCCTCTTTCTTTTATCGCGAAGAATTTAACCTCACTTAGCGGGGGGCCTAATTCAAAATCTATTTTAAAACTATACTCCATTAAAAACCTGAATAAAGTTGAAAATAAAAGATTTAAACTATTATCATCAGTACCACCAAATTCAAGCAACTCATTTAAATTACCAGACATCTCCCTTATATTAAAGGATGTGTATTTATCCCAATCGTCAGCATTGCTGAACATACTTTTCAAAATAACAGTACAATAATAACTTCTTGATGCTTTGAAATCCCCTCCTGAAATAACCTCGGATATGGAGGCTATTTTTCTTTGAATTAATGTTTTTGTTTCTTTTATTTTAAAGAATTCATCCATTTCAATACATCTCATTTAGAGTAATTAATAGCGTTGTTTCGAGCATGAAACAACGTCAAAGGTTTGTGTGAGTCGCAAAAAGTATCCACCATGAAGCAATGAAAACACAAGCCACCCTTAACGAAATCCAGCGCTTATTGCGCAATCTGATCCGTGTCGGCGTCGTGACCCACGTCAACACAGCGGACGTCCTCTGCCGGGTACAAACCGGAGGCATGACGACAGGCTGGTTGAACTGGTTAACCCGCCGTGCTGGCCGTTCCCGCGACTGGTGGGCACCGTCCATCGGTGAGCAGGTGTTGATCCTGTCCATCGGCGGCGAACTGGACACCGCCTTTGTGCTGCCCGGCATCTATTCCAATGACCACCCCGCGCCGTCGGCGTCTGCCGATGCGTTACATATCAGCTTTCCCGATGGTGCGGTTGTCGAGTACGAACCCGCCACCGGGGCGCTGACCGTCAGCGGGATTAAAACCGCAGATATCACCGCATCTGAATCCCTCACCGCCACGGTGCCATTGGTCACGGTCAGAGCGTCAACCCGCATCACGCTGGATACACCGGAAGTGGTCTGCACCAACAAGCTAATTACGGGAACGCTGGAAGTGCAACAAGGCGGGGAAATGCGCGGCACTATTCAGCATTCCGGCGGCGCGTTTACCTCAAACGGCGTGCAAGTGGATAAACACAATCACGGTAGCGTACAGAACGGCGGCGGTTGGACGGAGGGGACGCGATGACAGCACGCTACCTCGGCATGAGCCGTGACAGCGGCCAGACCCTCGGCGACCTTGAGCACATTCGCCAGAGCGTGCGCGATATTCTCATCACGCCCGTCGGGTCGCGGGTGATGCGCCGGGATTACGGTTCGCTGCTGTCAGCATTAATCGACCAGCCGCAAAACCCCGCCGTGAAATTGCAGGTGATGGCGGCGTGTTACATGGCGCTGCTGCGCTGGGAGCCACGCATCACGCTGACGGCCATCAACCTGACGAGCACATTCGACGGCAAGCTGGCCGTTGATATTACGGGCGTGCTGGCTGACAGCAACGCCGTTTCTCTTTCTGTTCCTGTGAGCTGACACGATGGCGATGATTGATTTAAGCCAACTTCCCGCGCCTGCCGTAGTGGAAGAACTGGACTACGAGGCAATTTACACCGAGCGCAAGGCGATGCTGCTATCACTCTACCCGGAAGACCAGCGCACCGCCGTTGCCCGCACGCTGACGCTGGAATCAGAGCCACTCGTCAAGTTGCTACAGGAAAACGCTTATCGGGAATTGCTGTGGCGCCAGCGCGTTAATGAAGCCGCACGCGCCGTGATGGTGGCGTTTGCGCAGGGGGATGACCTCGACCAGCTCGGCGCCAATTTCAGCGTGTCTCGGCTGGTTATCACCCCAGCTGACGATTCAACCCTGCCGCCAACGCCTGCTCTGATGGAATCCGACAGCGATTTTCGCCTGCGTGTTCAGCAGTCTTTCGAAGGGCTGAGCGTTGCCGGGTCGGTTGGTGCCTATCAGTATCACGGACGCAGCGCCGATGGACGTGTGGCAGATGTATCGGTTATCAGCCCCAGCCCGGCCAGCGTTACGGTGTCGGTACTGTCACGCGAGGGCGACGGCAGCGCCAGTGCGGAACTGGTCGCCATCGTTGCCGCTGCGCTGAACGGCGAAGACGTGCGCCCGGTGGCTGACCGGGTAACGGTGCAATCCGCCGCCATTGTGCCGTATGAGATTGATGCCACGCTGTATCTATATCGGAGTCCTGAAGCGGAGCCAGTGCGCGCCGCCGCCGAACAGAAGCTGAAAGCCTATATCAGTGCGCAGCACCGATTGGGGCGGGATATTCGCCGCTCGGCGATTTACGCTGCGCTGCACGTCGAGGGCGTGCAACGGGTCGAGCTGACGACACCCGCCGCTGATATCGTGCTGACCGCCGCGCAGGCGTCCTACTGTTCCGGCTATCGGCTGGGTGTAGGTGGTGCCGATGAGTGATACCCGCCTGCTGCCTGTCGGGTCGTCTGCGCTGGAAGTGGCCGCCGCCACGGCCTGCGCCGAGATTACCCGCGTACCGGTTCCGCTGCGCCAGTTGTGGAACCCGGATACCTGCCCGGCACACCTGCTGCCGTATCTGGCGTGGGCGTTTTCCGTTGACCGCTGGGATGAGGCGTGGCCGGAAAGCGTGAAACGTCAGGTGATCCGCGATGCGTTCTTTATCCACCGTCACAAAGGCACGATTGGTGCGCTGCGTCGCGTGGTGGAGCCGTTCGGCTATCTGATCCGCATCAGCGAATGGTTTCAGAACGGCGGAGAGCCTGGCACGTTCCGACTGGACATCGGCGTGCAGGATAACGGCATCACCGAAGAAACCTTTTACGAGCTGGAGCGCCTGATTGCCGACGCCAAACCCGCCTCCCGCCACATGTTGGGGCTGAATATCAACCTCGACACACAAGGTGCGGCCTATGTTGCCGCTACAACATACAGCGGCGATGACCTGACCATTTACCCCTATTTTCCTGAAACCATTACTGTGTCCGGTCTGGATGTGACCGGGGCAGCACTTCATTTAATCGACAACGTGAGCGTAACCGCATGAGTGCAATCTATTTTGCCCTGTTAACTAACATCGGCGCGGCCAAACTGGCTAACGCGACCGCGCTGGGTAGTCGTCTGAATATTACCCAAATGGCGGTCGGTGACGGCGGCGGCGTATTGCCAACCCCAAACCCGGCACAAACCTCGCTGATTAACGAAAAGCGCCGGGCGGCACTTAACAACCTGAGCATTGACCCGAAAAACCCCAGCCAGATTATCGCCGAGCAGGTGATCCCCGAAAATGAGGGCGGTTGGTGGGTGCGGGAAGTCGGCCTGTTTGATGACGACGGCAATCTGATTGCTGTCGCCAATTGCCCTGAAACGTACAAACCGCTATTGCAGCAGGGAAGCGGCCGCATTCAGACCGTGCGCATGATTTTGATTGTCAGCAGTACCGACGCAGTGACGCTGAAAATCGACCCGGCTGTCGTGCTGGCAACGCGGGGTTATGTGGATGATGCACTGGCGGAGCATGAAAAGAGCCGCAAACACCCTGACGGGACACTGACGGCAAAAGGGTTCGTGCAACTGAGCAGCGCGACGAACAGCGACAGTGAGCTACTGGCCGCAACCCCTAAAGCGGTGAAAGCAGCGAATGATAACGCCAATGGGCGCGTACCGTCTGGCCGCAAGGTAAACGGTAAGGCGCTGACGGCTGACATTACGCTGGGTGCCGGAGATGTCGGGGCATATACCAAACTGGAAACCGATACGGCTGTTTCTGTCGCCACCACTGCCGCGAACACTGCCGCTACGGCAGCGGCTAACGCCAACACGAACGCTAATGGCCGCGTGCCGTCCGGGCGTACCGTTAACGGTAAAGCGCTGTCGGCAGATATCGTGCTGGGTGCCGGGGATGTGGGGGCATACACCAAAGCCGAAACCGACACACGCGTCACCGCAGCAACCACCGCCGCGAATAATGCCGCTACGGCAGCGGCTAACGCCAACACGAATGCCAATGGCCGCGTGCCGTCTGGCCGTACTGTCAACGGTAAAGCGCTGTCGGCAGATATCGCGCTCACTGCTGGTGACGTTGGTGCGCTGACTACGGGTGGCACTGCGGCTGCGGCGACTAAGCTTGCTACAGCCCGCAAAATCAACGGCGTGGCATTTGACGGTTCGGCAGATATTAGCGTTGATTCTGACTGGTCACAGATTAAAAACGTTCCCGCGGCATCATATGACGTGGCGGGTGTGGTGTTGTTGAGCTCGTCAATTAGCAGTAGTAGCAGAACTATGGCTGCGACAGCGCAGCAGGTTTCTATAGCTAATAATGTTGCAACTAACGCACTTGCAAAAGCGAACGCAGCGTTGCCAGCGGATGGAACTGCGGCAGCAGCGACTAAACTAGCGACCCCACGAAAAATTAATGGCGTGACGTTCGATGGGACGGCTGATATTACACTGCCCCCTGAAAATCTTGGTTTTGGAGAGGCGCTGTTAGCTGAGAATGGATATCAGGTTTTACCAGGAGGGTTGATTATTCAATGGGGGAGTTTTTACATTGAAGTTGATGGACTCCAAGTCAGTTTTCCACGCTCGTTCGATGCTAAAGTTTTTACAGTAATAATGGGAGCCGGTCAGGATACAAGTGGTCTAGCTGAAATTGCCAATATTATTCCAAATTCAATTACAAGAGCGGGATTTAAAGTGAATGCGAGTGCGGTTAGTAGATATTCATACATTGCCTATGGAATCTAGTTGATGGAGAGATAAAGATTTATCAGCATACCGTGCATTTACCTGATGTTGTATCGCATGCAGTCAGTTCATACGCAAACACAAATTGATCGTCATCGCCGATCAATAACGCTTAATCGATCTGTATAAACGTTTATAAAGTAGTCCCCCAAAATGTCATTATGTTGTTGGTTTTAAAAAATAATGACATATCAGGGAAAGCAAAGCCCACCGTTAGCGAGACGGTGGGCTTTTTTTGTGCCTGTTTTCCGTCTCTTTGTTGTACCAGCCCCCACCGCACCCGCATCACTCGCCCATGCTCGCACCACACCGGACAATAACCGCTCCTAATGCAGCAATAGTGCTATTAGCTGGAGCCTGAATGTATGAGTGATTTTCACCACGGCGTGCAGGTCGTCGAGATTAACGACGGCACGCGCGTTATTTCCACCGTATCCACGGCCATTATCGGCATGGTGTGTACCGCACCCGATGCCGACGCAGCCACCTTTCCCCTGAATACCCCGGTACTGATTACCAACGTGCTGTCCGCCGTCGGCAAGGCCGGGAAAAAAGGCACGCTGGCCGCCGCCCTGTCCGCCATCGCCGACCAGTCCAAACCCGTCACCGTTGTGGTGCGTGTTGAAGAGGGCGACGACGAAGCCAAAACCATCAGCAATGTGATCGGCGGCAGTGACGAAAACGGCAAATACACCGGGATGAAAGCCCTGTTAGATGCCCTGTCGGTAACAGGCGTGAAGCCGCGCATTCTCGGTGCGCCGGGGCTGGACTCGCTGCCCGTTGCCACGGCGTTAGCCTCCATCTGTCAGTCGCTGCGCGCATTCGGTTACGTCAGCGCATGGGGCTGCAAAACCCTGTCGGACGCCATCAACTACCGCGACAATTTCAGCCAGCGGGAACTGATGGTGATCTGGCCGGATTTTATCGCGTGGGACACCACTGCCAACGCCAGTGCCACGGCGTATGCCACCGCCCGCGCCCTCGGTCTGCGCGCCAAAATCGACCAAGAAACAGGATGGCATAAAACCCTGTCTAACGTCGGCGTGAACGGCGTGACGGGTATCAGCGCCTCGGTGTATTGGGATTTGCAGGCACCCAGCACCGACGCGGATTTACTGAATGAAGCAGGTGTCACCACGCTGGTTCGTAAAGACGGCTTCCGCTTCTGGGGTAACCGCACCTGTTCTGACGATCCGCTGTTCCTGTTTGAGAACTACACCCGCACCGCACAGGTACTGGCCGATACGATGGCCGAAGCGCACATGTGGGCGGTTGATAAGCCTGTTACACCCACGCTTATCAAAGACATTATCGAAGGTATCAAGGCGAAATTCCGTGAGCTGAAATCTAACGGCTACATCATTGATGCCGATTGCTGGTATGACGACACCGCCAACGATAAGGAAACGCTGAAATCGGGGAAACTGTATATCGATTACGACTATACCCCCGTTCCACCTCTGGAAAATCTCACCCTGCGCCAGCGCATCACCGATAAATATCTGGTGAATCTGGCCGCGTCGGTCAACAGCTAAGGAGCTAGCGCTATGGCACTGCCTCGCAAACTAAAATTTATGAACCTGTTCAATGACGGCATGAGCTACATGGGTGTCGCCACCGCGGTTACGCTGCCGAAACTCACGCGCAAGCTGGAGAACTATCGCGGCGGCGGCATGAACGGCACCGCGCCGATTGATTTTGGTCTGGACGATGACGCGCTATCGATGGAATGGACAATGGGCGGATTCGCTGACGAAACGTTGTTGGCACAGTATGCCGCACCGGGTGCCGATGCGGTGCTGCTGCGCTTTACCGGGTCGTATCAGCGTGACGACACCGGGGCAATTGTGACGGTAGAGGTTGTGATGCGTGGCCGTCATAAAGAAATCGACGGCGGCGAAAGCAAGCAGGGCGAAGACACAGAAACCAAAATTTCCACTCAATGTACCTATTACAAGTTGACCGTGGACGGCAAAGAAATGATCGAGATTGACACCATCAACATGATTGAACGTGTCAACGGCGTTGACCGTCTGGAACAACACCGCCGGGCGATTGGTCTGGCGTAACCCTATCCGGCCAGCCCGGCGCTGGCCGTCTTCTTTCTATTTTCTATCTGAACACAGAGGCAACATCATGAACAAAAACGACAACGTGGTCACACTGGAAACCCCTATCAAGCGCGGCGAAACCGTCATCGATACTATCACCCTGATTAAACCGACTACCGGAACACTGCGCGGCGTCAGCCTGGCGGCGCTGGCCGGGTCGGACGTCGACGCGATGATTAAAGTACTTCCGCGCATGACGCTACCAGCACTGACCGAAAGCGAAATCACCCGCCTTGAACTGCCGGATATGATTGCCATCGCAGGCAAGGTGATCGGTTTTTTGACGCCGAAATCGCAACAGGAGACCTCCCCCGAGGCCTGAGTGTTGATGAGCTGATGGCGGATATCGCGGTAATTTTTCACTGGCCGCCATCGGAGTTGTACCCAATGACCCTCACCGAGTTGATCCTGTGGCGCGACAAGGCGCTGAAACGCAGCGGACACCATAACAATGAGTAACACTCTACAGTTAAGCGTTTTGCTGAAAGCCGTGGACAGTGCGACTCGCCCGTTTAAGGCGGTGCAAACCGCCAGTAAAAAACTGTCGGGCGATATCCGTGATTCACAGACCCAGCTCAAAGACCTGAACGCACAGGCCGGGCGTATCGACGGTTTCCGCAAGACAAAAAACCAGCTCGGCGAAACAGGCGCAGCACTCCAGCAGGCGCAGGCCAAAGCCGCCGAACTGTCGGCGGAACTGCGCAATAGCGAGAATCCCACCAAACGGCAGGCGCAGGCGCTGGAGCGGGCGAAACGTCAGGCCGCCACGCTAAAAACGGAGTATGGCCAACTGCGCCAGTCGGTACAGCGCCAGCGTACTGAGTTAGAGCAGGCAGGCATCAGCACGCGCAATCTGTCCGGCGCGGAACGCCAGTTACGCACGGACATCACCCAGACAACGACGCTGCTTGACCAGCAACGCGCCGCGCTTTCCCGCGTCAGCCAGCAACAGGAAAAACTGAACGCGGTCAGAAAGCGCTACGAGAAAGACGCGGAAATCACCGCAGGTGTGCGCAATACCAGTGCGGCGGCGTTTGGCCTCGGTTCCGCGGCGCTGTATGCCGAAAGCCGCCTGATTGCGCCCTCGGTACAGGCCGACGGACACGGGGCGCGTATCGCGGCACAGACGGGCGGAAATGCTGCCGACGGCGAACAGTACACCCGCGTTATCAAAGAGGTTAACGCCTCGGGTGTAAGTAACGACCTCAACCAGATAGCGGACGCGGTGGCTGCGGTGCGCAGCACATTGGGGGCGATGGGAGACGTCGGGGAAACCGAGCTGGCGCGGATATCGCGGAAAGCGCTGGACATACAAACGGCGCTCGGTGGCGATGCAACCGAGAGTATCCAGATAGCCACCATCATGATGAAAAACGGCCTCGCGAAGAACAGCGACGAGGCGTTTGATTTGATGGTATCCGGGATGCAGCGCGTGTCGGCGCAGATGCGCGGCGAACTGCCGGAAATCCTGCACGAATATTCGACCCACTTCCGCAACATGGGATTCAGCGGATCGGAAGCCATGACGCTGCTGGTTGAGATGGCGCAGCAAGGCAAGTTTGCGCTGGACAAGACAGGCGACGCGGTTAAAGAGTTCTCGATCCGTGGGTCGGACATGTCCAAAGCCAGCATTGAAGCGTATGACGCCGCCGGACTCAATGCCGCCAAAATGTCTACCGCGATTGCCAGCGGCGGCGATAAGGCGCGGGTCGCGATGCAGAAAACCGCCAACGGGCTGCTGAAAATTAAAGATCCGGCAGAACGGGCAAATGCCGCTATCGCCCTGTTCGGTACGCCGATTGAAGACCTGTCGATTGACCAGATACCGAAATTTCTGACCGCACTGGCCGGAGCCGAGAACAAGCTGGGTGATGTGTCCGGGGCGGCTGATCGCATGGGCGATACCCTGCGCGATAACCTTGAGGGGGATATCGGGCGGCTACAGGGCGCAATGGCCAGCCTGCGATTTAACCTGTTCAGTGACGATGACGGCGCACTGCGCAAACTGACGCAGGCCGCGACAGAATGGTTAACCCGCGTCAATGAATGGGTCAAGGCTAACCCGGAGCTGACACGGCAGATAGTGATGGTGGGTGGCGCTGCCACGGCGTTAATTACTGTGCTGGGCGGGATCGGGCTGGTTGCGTGGCCTGTCATGAGTGGGATTAACGCATTAGTCGGCGGAGCGGGTTTACTGAGTGCCGGATTACGGTTCGCCGGAACACGCGGTATTACGCCGCTGTCAGGGGGATTAAACCGCCTCGGCGGCATGATCGGCTGGCTGGCAAAGTCGCCGCTGATGCTGCTACGTGCCGGAACCTCTGCGCTGACCTCGGTGTTCGGGGCGGTCAGTAACCCGCTGACCATTATCCGGGGCGCGATGTCAGGGTTTGGCCGGGTGCTGATGTGGCTGTTTACGTCACCGCTGGCACTGCTGCGCACTGGCATTACGCTGGTTGGCAGTGCGTTAGGCGTCCTGCTGTCTCCCGTCGGGCTGGCCGTCGCGGCGATTGTCGGCGGTGCGCTACTTATCTGGAAATACTGGGAGCCGATTCAGGCCTTTATCGGCGGCGTGGTTGAGGGATTTGTTGCAGCAAGTGCGCCCATTATTGCGGCGTTTGAGCCGCTCCAGCCTGTCTTTACGTGGATGGGTGACAAAATCCGGGCGCTGTTTGGCTGGTTCGGCGATCTGCTGAATCCGGTCAAATCCACTGCCGCCGAGCTGGACGGTGCGGCCAGCATGGGGAAACGGTTCGGTGAGGCACTGGCTAACGGGCTGAACATTATCATGCACCCGCTGGAGTCGCTGAAAAAAGGCGTGTCGTGGCTGCTGGAAAAACTGGGGCTGGTTGACGAGAAATCGAAGAAGCTGCCAACCGCTGACAGTATCCTGCCGCCACAAGAGGCCGCCGCGCTCAAGGTCGGCGTGAGCCGTGCACCGGTTCCGCAGGGCGATGACGCACAGGCGATTGCTGCCCGATACAGCGGAGTGAGTAAACCGAAAACAGTAGCGGATCCGGCGACCATCACCCACCGTCAGGACACGGCGGCGATGGCGTCAGCGAACATGAACATGTCGGCTTATCGGCCGATAGCACCGACAGTTCAGGCCAGTACGGCATCATCCCCGGTCAGCATTCACGCGCCGATCAGTATCGTTGCCCAACCCGGCCAGAGTGAAAAAGGCATCGCGCAGGAAGTCGCCCGTCAGCTTGAACAGCGGGAACGGGCGGCGCGGTCACGCGCCTTCAGTCAGTATAGTTATCAGGGAGGTGAATAAGATGATGCTCACGTTAGGGCTGTTTGTGTTCCAGCTCCAGACCCTGCCTTACCAGAACATGCAGCGCAACGTTGATTACCGCTGGCCGTCAAACAGTCGCGTCGGCCAGCGCCCGGCGTTGCAGTTCTTAGGCATTGAAGATGAGAAAATCACGCTGTCAGGGGAGCTGCTGCCGGAAATCACAGGCGGCACGCTGTCATTGTTGATGCTGGAGACGATGGCCGATCAGGGACGCGCATGGCCGCTGATTGAGGGTAGCGGCACCATTTACGGTGTATTTGTGGTGAACAGTATCAGCCAGACGAAAACCGATTTTTTCACCGATGGCCGCGCCCGGCGGATTGAGTTCACCATCACGCTGACCCGCGTTGACTCGTCGCTGTCTGCGATGCTGGGCGATTTACGCCAGCAGGCGGAGGGATTGATCGGCAGCGCCGGGGAAATGGCTAACCGGGCACAATCCGCCCTCGGGGGATTATTCGCATGATTAACCCGCTGAACGTTCGCGCAGGCAGTAAAACTGCCCCGGCGTACCTGCTGCGACTCAATGAGCAGGACATCACAACCGTTATCAGCCCGCGCCTGCTATCACTGAGCCTGACCGATAACCGGGGATTTGAAGCCGATCAGCTCGACATCGAGCTGGACGACAGCGACGGGCTGTTGCAGTTACCCCGCCGGGGCGCGGTGCTGTCGGTGTTTTTGGGCTGGGAAGGAGACGCGCTGATCGGCAAAGGCGATTTTACGGTGGATGAAATAGAACACCGTGGCACGCCGGATACGCTCACCATCAGGGCGCGGAGTGCCGATTTTCGCGGGTCGCTGAACGCCCGGCGTGAGCAGTCGTATCACGATACGACGCTGGGGGCGATTGTTGAACAGGTGGCGAAGCGTAACAACCTTGCGCCGATGCTGGCCGACGGATTCGCGGGGATAAAAATTCCGCACATCGACCAGACGCAGGAAACCGACGCGGTATTTATTACGCGCCTGGCTGAGCGCAACGGGGCGATTGTGGCGATCAAAGCCGGGCGTTTGCTGTTTATCCGTCCCGGAACGGGGAAGACGGCCAGCGGCAAACCTATCCCACAGCAGATTATTGAACGCAGCGACGGCGATCAGCACAGTTTTAGCCTGGCTGACCGGGGCGCGTACACAGGCGTAACGGCAAGCTGGCTGCATACCAAAGAGCCGCAACCTGAAAAGCCGAAAACGGTAAAGGTAAAGCGTCAGAAAAAAGTGTTATTGCATCAGGGAGCGCAACCCCAGAAGCCGCACCCTAAAGCGAAAAAGGCAAAGAAGGAGCCAGAAGCCCGTGAGGGGGATTATCTGGTTGGCACGGATGAAAACGTGCTGGCGCTGACCACGGTTTTTGCGACTAAGGCACAGGCCACGCGTGCTGCACAGGCAAAGTGGGACAAGCTGCAACGCGGTGTCGCGGAGTTTTCTATTACGCTGGCGATGGGACGCGCTGACCTGTTCCCGGAAACGCCCGTTCAGGTGAGCGGATTCAAACAGGTGATCGATGAGCAGGAATGGACAATCTCAAAAGTGACGCACAGTTTGAGTAATTCAGGGTACGTTACCGCGCTGGAGCTGGAAGTGTTGCTGTCTGATATTGAGTATGAGAGTGATGAGGAATCTTAAAAAAATAACATTAAGTTTAAATTTTTAAGTTTCATGTTTTTGTCTATAATGCGGACATTATTAGACAAGACAGGTGATTTCTATGATGCATTGTCCGCTCTGCCAAAATGCAGCGCACGCGAGATCCAGTCGCTACATTACAAATAAAACAAAAGAACGTTATCACCAGTGCCAGAATATCAACTGTGGTTGTACATTCAAATCAATGGAAACTATAGCGGATATTATTATGACACCGGGCGATGTTAAACCCGTACCGCCACATCCTGATCGGTCAAATCAAGGGTCGCTTTGGATTTGATGAGCCAACCACGAAGCCCGCGAAAGCGGGTTTTTTACGTCCATTAGATAACAATGACACCTGAATTTTATTTTTCCGTGGACATAATGTGGACATCAAGGCAAAAAAAAGCCTAGCGAATTCGCTAGGCCATTGAAAAATAACAACTTTCGGATGTTGCGAAAGCGCTATCTTAGTTAAGACGCTCTTTGATACGAGCAGACTTACCAGTACGCTCACGCAGGTAGTACAGTTTGGCTTTACGCACGGCACCACGACGTTTAACAGCGATGCTGTCAACAACCGGAGAGTGAGTCTGGAATACACGCTCCACGCCTTCGCCGTTAGAAATTTTGCGAACAGTGAATGCAGAATGCAGACCGCGGTTACGAATAGCGATAACCACGCCCTCGAATGCCTGCAGACGTTTTTTGCTACCTTCAACAACCCATACCTTCACTTCTACGGTATCACCCGGACGAAATGCAGGTACGTCCTGCTTCATTTGTTCGTCTTCGATTTGCTTAATAATGTTGCTCATAATATGTCTCTTACCCTAGGTAAACTGATAGTTGGGTTCGCCAGGTCAAATCG
Source organism: Pectobacterium odoriferum (assembly GCF_009931295.1). NCBI lineage: Bacteria > Pseudomonadati > Pseudomonadota > Gammaproteobacteria > Enterobacterales > Pectobacteriaceae > Pectobacterium > Pectobacterium odoriferum. Next base: position 3,728,388 of record NZ_CP034938.1, read on the forward strand.
GCGTAACCACCTAATACTCTTGTTGCTCAGACTGATATTCACGTTGGAACTCAGCCAGCAACCTTGTTTGCTCGTCAGTCAGAGCTAGGCTTTTCAGAAGTTCAGGTCTTCTAAGCCAGGTTCGGCCCAGCGACTGCTTCAATCGCCAGCGGCGTATTTCTGCATGGTTGCCAGACAGTAACACTGCCGGAACGTCCATGCCTTCCAGTATTTCAGGGCGAGTGAAATGAGGACAATCCAGCAATCCATCAGCAAAAGAATCTTCCTCTGCTGAAGCCTGATGCCCCAGAACGCCCGGTATAAAGCGGGCAACGGAGTCAATCAGGGTCATCGCTGGCAGTTCCCCACCGCTGAGTACGTAATCTCCTATCGACCATTCTTCATCGATTTCGGTTTTAATTACGCGCTCATCAATCCCTTCGTACCGTCCACAGACCAGAATCATCTTCTGGTTCGTAGCGAGTTGATGTACGCCTTGCTGATCTAATTTACGGCCCTGAGGTGATAAATAAATCACTTTCACGCCTTCGCCTGCCGCTGCTTTTGCTGCGTGGATCGCATCCCGTAAAGGTTGCACCATCATCAGCATTCCGGGACCGCCGCCATAAGGTCGATCGTCCACGGTGCGATGCCGATCGTAAGTGAAATCGCGAGGACTCCAATACTGTACGTTCAGCAGGCCATTTTTAACTGCCCGGCCAGTGACTCCGTAATCAGTAATTGCCCGGAACATCTCTGGAAACAGGCTAATCACCCCAATCCACATAGTCTCGTTCCGCTGGGTACTACTGGTCGATTCAGAGTTCAAAAACCAGGATCCCAATCTACTTCAATAGTTTGAGCAGAAAGGTCGACGCGCTTAACAACCTGTTCGGTGAGGAACGGAACCAGCCGTTCCTTGACTCCGAAGGCATCTTTCAGGTTAGCCTTTATTACCATCACATCGTTCGAGCCGGTTTCCATCATGTCGATGATTTTACCTAACTCATAACCCGTTACGGTCACGACCTGACAGCCAATAAGATCCTTCCAGTAATAATCACCTTCGCCCAGATCGGGCAGTTGTGACGAATCTACGACAATTTCACAATTAGTCAGTAAATTAGCCGCATCACGGTCATCAGCACCTTTCACTTTGATGATCAGATCCTGATTGTGATACTTCCAGCCTTCAATCTCGACAAGCTGCCAACCGCTTTTACTCTGGATGAACCAAGGTTGATAATCAAAAATGCTCTCGGCATCTTCGGTGGATGAAAACACTCTGAGCCAACCTCGGATGCCATATGCCGACCCAATCTTCCCCATCACAATCGGGTTAACGGGAGGTTTTGGGCTGAGTTGATTGCTCATTATCACCACCGCAACAGATTATGCTGCTTTTTTAGCGTCTTTGATCAGCGAAGATACGCGATCAGACACAGTTGCACCCAGACCAAGCCAATGCTCGATACGGTCCAGATCCAGACGCAGGGCTTCTGCTTGACCAGATGCGATTGGGTTGAAGAAACCTACGCGCTCGATGAAACGACCATCACGCGCATTGCGGCTATCAGTCACGACTACTTGATAGAAGGGGCGTTTTTTCGCGCCGCCACGTGCCAAACGAATTGTTACCATAACATCCTCTTTAGTGAATAAAACAACTGGGCTCCATCGAGGAACGGAGCCCAGTATGTCATATAAAAAGCCCGAAAATTTTACTCATTTTGGCGCAAAAAGCAATCTAAAGCGTATAATCACGCCAAGAGTTTCTCTACACCATCTATTTTGGTGATTAACGTCCTGGGAATCCAGGTGGCATCATCCCTTTCATACCGCGCATCATTTTCGCCAAACCGCCGTTTTTCATCTTCTTCATCATTCGTTGCATATCATCGAACTGTTTCAGAAGACGGTTCACGTCCTGTACCTGCATACCAGAACCCTGCGCGATACGACGTTTACGCGATCCTTTAATAATCTCAGGTTTGGCACGCTCCTGACGCGTCATCGAATTAATGATCGCCTCCATACGCACCAGCACCTTGTCATCCATTTGTGACTTCACATTATCAGGCAGTTGGCCCATGCCCGGCATTTTGCTCATCATGCTTGCCATGCCGCCCATATTGCGCATCTGCTTGAGCTGATCCAGGAAATCGGTCAAATCAAACCCATCGCCCTTCTTCAGCTTATTGGCAAGTTTTTCTGCCTGTGTACGATCGACCTTGCTTTCAATATCTTCAATCAGTGAAAGCACATCTCCCATACCAAGAATTCGCGAGGCAACGCGCTCAGGGTAGAACGGTTCCAGCGCTTCGGTTTTTTCGCCAACACCGAGGAATTTAATTGGCTTGCCAGTAATATGGCGGATAGACAACGCCGCACCACCGCGAGCGTCACCATCAATTTTGGTGAGGATCACACCGGTCAGCGGCAGCGCTTCGTTAAAGACTTTCGCCGTATTCGCCGCATCCTGCCCCGTCATGGCATCAACCACAAACAGCGTTTCAACTGGCTTAATCGCCGCGTGAACCTGCTTGATTTCGTCCATCATCGCATCGTCAACGTGGAGACGACCCGCGGTATCGACTAAAAGGACATCGTAAAACTTCAGCTTAGCGTGCTGTAACGCACGTTGTACGATAGCAAGCGGCTTTTCCTGCACGTCTGACGGGAAGAAATCGACCCCCACCTGCTCTGCCAATGTTTCCAACTGTTTAATCGCCGCAGGGCGATAAACGTCAGCTGAAACCACCAGCACTTTTTTCTTATGCTTTTCGCGCAGGAATTTACCCAGCTTGCCCACGCTGGTCGTTTTACCCGCACCTTGCAGACCGGCCATCAGAACAACCGCAGGCGGCTGTGCGGCAAGATTCAGCTCGGCGTTAATTTCACCCATTGCGCTGACGAGTTCATTCTTAACAATCTTGACGAACTCTTGACCCGGCGTCAGGCTTTTGTTGACCTCATGCCCAACAGCACGTTCTTTTACACGATTGATAAAATCACGCACCACGGGTAACGCGACGTCGGCTTCCAGCAATGCCATACGCACTTCACGCAGCGTTTCTTTAATGTTTTCTTCAGTCAACCGCCCGCGGCCGCTGATATTGCGCAATGTGCGCGAGAGTCGATCGGTTAAATTTTCAAACATATCTCATGCTCAACGTAAGACAGGCCGCCAGCGCGACACGAATGGAAGAGATTATACACAAAAGCGGCAACGATCTCAGCGCTGCTGATGGAGAACTGTTGGTGCCTACGGCGACTAACGCTATACTGATTCTCTATTTTACCTAGTTGATATTTAATAACCTATTTGTATGTCTGTTTTCGCTATTGTGGCGCTTGTCGCCTACACACTCAGCCTCGGACTGATTATCCCCAGTCTGCTGCGCAAGAACAGTGCATATCGTCGGCTGGCAATACTCTCGGCCAGCGCTGCGCTACTCTGCCATGCGGTGGCGCTCTATCAACGTATTTTCGATGTTCAGGTAGGTCAAAACCTTAGCCTGCTGAATATCGGCTCGCTGGTCAGTCTCATCATCTGTACGGTTATGACGATTGTCGCCGCGCGCGATCGCGGCTGGTTTATTCTTCCTATCGTCTACACCTTTGCGTTGATCAATTTAGCCTTCGCTAGCTTCATGCCGAGTGAATTTATTACGCATCTGGAAGCGTCACCGGGTTTGATGGTCCATATCGGTCTGGCACTTTTCTCTTATGCAACCTTGCTGATTGCGGCACTTTATGCGCTCCAGCTTGCTTGGCTTGATTATCTGCTCAAGAATAAAAAGCTGGGTTTTGCCGCTGACATGCCGCCGCTGATGGGCATTGAACGTAAGATGTTTCACATCACGCAGATTGGTGTCATCTTGCTCACGCTAACGCTCTGTACCGGTTTGTTTTATATGGATGACCTGATCGATAACAAAGAGAACCTGCACAAAGCCGTGTTCTCCCTGTTTGCCTGGTTCATCTATATTCTGCTGCTCTGGGGACATTACCATGAAGGATGGCGGGGACGGCGCGTCGTCTGGTTCAGTCTAATCGGCGCACTGATGCTAACGCTGTCCTACTTCGGCAGCCGGGTTATACAGCACTTTCTCGCGGTCTGACACATTCACGAGTACAAAAAAAGAGAGCCAACGTTCGGCTCTCTTTTTTATCTGCGCATATCCAACAAACTAGATATGTAGCTCAGCCAGTTTATCTTTCGGCAACGCCAGATCGTCATTTTGGTTGATACCAATATCGTGATCCACGATGTGCTGAGCAATCTCCTGTGCTTCCTTCAGTGAGTGCATCTCATAGGTGCCACACTGAAATTCGTTCAGCTCAGGAATTTTACGCTGGTCAGTCACTTTCAGAACGTCCGCCATCGCCGCCTTCCAAGAATCGGCAACGCGTTGCTCGTCCGGCGTACCAATCAGACTCATATAGAAACCCGTACGACATCCCATCGGAGAAATGTCGATAATTTCAACGCCATCACCGTTTAAATGATCGCGCATAAAGCCAGCAAACAGGTGCTCTAGCGTATGGATGCCACGCTCTGGCATGACTTCGATGTTCGGACGACAGAAGCGCAGGTCAAATACCGTGATATTGTCGCCATGAGGGGTTTTCATGGTTTTAGCGACCCGAACTGCGGGTGCGGCCATACGAGTATGGTCAACGGTAAAGCTGTCTAGTAACGGCATAATTTCACCTCCTCAAAGAAAAAAATTCATTTTTTCTCGTTTCCGAGAACTTTTCCTTTTTATGCGAGTCTGACTTACTGAAAGACGCGCATTTATTATCATCATCCCTATTAGAGATGTTTATTTGGCCACAGCTTCTGTGGCCTTTTCTTTTTAATGCGTCGCCAGATAGTCGTCAAAACTCATCGGATCTTCAGACTCAATCTGACGTTGACGCTGCCAGGAGTTCTCACTCGCAACAGCCAATTGTTCTTCCGTCAACACTTGCAGCGGCTCACTGCTGAGCATTTTGCGGTATTCTTCCGCTAAATTCAGCCCCACGCTACCATTGCCTTCTTGCTTCATCAACGTTAATAGTCGACCAGAGAACGTCGTTTCTGGATCGTCAAAACCAACAAGCAGTTCATCACATACCTGCTGATAGTGCGGTTGATTGTTTTCAGCGTCCAGCACTTCCGCAACGCGACGTAAATCCGCAAACAGAGATTTCCCCACCTCAGCAATCGGCTGCTGGATGGTTTCACACCGCATCCCCACCGTTTGCCCAGGTTTACGCCCTTCCAGAATCACTCGGTTCCAGTTTTTACGCGTACACAGTAGCTCATCCGCGCTCATTTCAGGTGCATCTGCCAGCGCACACCAGATCAGGAATAAATCCAGGAAACGCACCTGGCTTTCACTCACTCCTGTCGGAGAGAACGGGTTGATATCCAGTGAACGCACTTCGATATATTCAATTCCGCCACGCAGCAAGGCATCAGATGGCGTTTCACCCGCACGCGTCACACGCTTCGGACGAATCGGCGCATAGAGCTCATTCTCAATCTGCAAGACGTTCGTATTCAATTGTAGATAACGGCCATCCTTCTTCATACCAACCTGGGCATATTCCTCAGACGGCGTTTTTATCGCGCGCTTTAACGCGGCGACATAGGTATCAAGATCGTTAAACGTAATTCCCAGATTACTCTGTGATTTATTGGTGTAGCCTAGGTCACTAAGCCGTAGAGAGGTTGCATAAGGCAGATAAAGCATGCCTTTTTCCGTACGCTCAAACGGCAGTGAGGTTTCCCGCCCTTTTAGGAAAGAAGAACAGATCGCCGGAGAAGCACCGAACAGGTAAGGGATCACCCAGCCAAAGCGGTAATAGTTGCGGATCAGCCTGAAGTATCCCGCAGAAATGGCTTTTTTCCCGCTATCTGCATCAGCGACACCCTCTCGCGCCTGCCAGAATGACAGCGGAAGAGAGAAGTTATAATGCACGCCAGAAATAGTCTGCATCAACGCGCCATAGCGGTTTTTCAGCCCTTCGCGATAAAGCGTTTTGAAGCGCCCAACATTTGATGAACCATACTGCGCCAGCTCGATATTTTGCTCGCTGTCGATAAAGCACGGCATGCTCAATGGCCACATCCGCTCATCGCCCAGATTGCGGGAAACGTGACGATGAATATCGCGCAGAAACGTCAGCAGGTGATCGACATCTTTGTCGACTGGCGTAATGAACTCCAACAGCGCTTCAGCAAAATCTGTCGTGATCCACGGGTGTGCCAACGCCGAGCCCAATATTTCTGGGTGCCCTGTTGTAGCAAGATGTCCGTTTGCTGTTACGCGCAATGTTTCGCGTTCAATTCCACGCTGAATACCCTTCACTGCCAGTGGGTGTTTTTCCAGCCAAGAAAGTGCTTCTGAAATGTCCGGGATCAAATCGACCTCCCGTTGTTAAAATGTAATGGTTGTAAGCATAATTGAAACTCAGCAGCACTCACCAGTTCGCATTGCAATCTGGTTAAGACCACCACGCCATCCCCTGTAACGTTATACCTGCCAATACGATATACCGCAGCGCTTTTCCAATACCGATGAAAACCGCCGATTGCACCCAGGGCATGCGTAGCCAACCCGCTAACACGCACAATAAATCGCCTACTACCGGCACCCAGCTAAATAACAGCGCAGCGCAGCCATAGCGCTGTAACCAGCGCATGGCCACCGAATACCCAGCTTGTTGTTTTGGCTGAGGGAGTAAGCGCCCTATAAAAATATTTGTTAACCCGCCCAGCGTATTTCCTACCGTTGCCACAGCAACCAACAGGTAGGGTTTTGCGCTGTCCGAAAGCAATAACGTTACCAGTAGCACTTCTGAACTGCCAGGCAGCAGTGTTGCACTAAGCAGGCTACTCCAGAAAAGAGAAAAAACGGCCCAGAACTCACTCACAATGTACGAACGTCAACCACGGCCATGTTAGCGCGCTTAGCGGCTTCAATGCCGTAATCTGCATCTTCAAACACGATACAGTGTTCTGGTGCGACAGAAATCAATGCTGCGCAGCGCAGAAAGGTATCGGGGAAAGGCTTATGCTGAATAACATCATCTGCCCCAACGATTGCATCAAAATAATCATGCAACCCCAAATGCGTTAGCAATCTATCAGCCATGCCATGCGTGCTACCCGTGCCAACTGCCATCGGACGCCGTCCGCGATAATGCTTAACAACATCAATCAGCGGCAGTGGTTTTACGGTATCCAGCAGCATTTCCTCAACAACAGCCGTTTTTTCAGCCGCGAGTTGGTGAGGATCAATCTCAGCCTGATGGCTGTCAATAATATGCTGTGCAATACGCCAGGTGGGCGAGCCGTTCAATGCAGTCATGGCACTGGCATCATATCTCATACCATATCGGGCAAGAACCTGATCCCACGCTTTATAGTGCGTCGGTTCGGTATCAAGCAGGGTGCCATCCATATCAAAGATCAGCCCTTGATAGCGATCGTACATCATGACTCCATGATCACTGAAAAGAGAGCTTACTTTATCGTAAAGTGAAAACGTTGTCGCTTACTCAATAACCTTATAAAAAACAGGTTATTACCTCCATAGTAGTAGGCAGCCTTCATTTACGCTTCAGCGTAATCTCAATATATAGGCAGGGGAGAGGTAAGAATTAATACACGGGAGTGATGAGAAAAATATCGTTCTGATATCAGCAGAATAGGAGCCTGTGCCACTGTAGCGCTAAAAGTATGGTAGAGGGCAGTTGCTAAAACAGAAATGGTACATCGGAGAAAATTATCTGGCTTGCTGAGTACTTCAGGACGTTGCTAAAGCAAGATTACTCTACGCTTATCAATTAACACTAAGGTAAGAGTTTTATTTACATCGAAATATGGTGCATCCGGGAGGATTCGAACCTCCGACCGCTCGGTTCGTAGCCGAGTACTCTATCCAGCTGAGCTACGGATGCAGAGTGTGGTGCAGAAATAAAGGGGTGAGCAATTAAACGAGATACTTAAGAATGGTGCATCCGGGAGGATTCGAACCTCCGACCGCTCGGTTCGTAGCCGAGTACTCTATCCAGCTGAGCTACGGATGCATTGATAATTCTTCATCTGCGACAAAACTTGCTTTCACTAATACTACTTGCCTTGCAAAGGCAGTATTTAATGGTGCATCCGGGAGGATTCGAACCTCCGACCGCTCGGTTCGTAGCCGAGTACTCTATCCAGCTGAGCTACGGATGCATATTAAATGGCGGTGAGGGAGGGATTCGAACCCTCGATGCAGCTTTTGACCGCATACTCCCTTAGCAGGGGAGCGCCTTCAGCCTCTCGGCCACCTCACCTTACATTACCTGATTTGCTACTAAGAACTTCTTGTTAGTGCTCACCGGTACTGCGTGGCGCACATATTACTTTCCCAGACTTATAAGTCAAACAATTTTTCCCACCTTGTGTTCGTTTGAACAATTCGCATCCAAGACGCGCACTTTCACAACAAAAAGTCTATTTTATCGACAGAAAAACAGGCGGTTACCTTGCCAAAGGAAGCGCACAGTAAAAATGGATATATCGATAAATGTGTGGGGGAAAAGCGGGAAATAACAAGTGCGTCCCGCGAACACGAGACGCATTGTCAATCAATATGACGTTGGTTGAGATTTTTCGGCCTGAATACGCTGATAGATCTCTTCACGGTGGACAGAAACCTCTTTAGGTGCATTAACACCAATACGCACCTGGTTGCCTTTCACTCCTAATACGGTAACCGTTACCTCATCGCCGATCATGAGGGTTTCGCCAACTCGACGAGTCAAAATAAGCATTCTTTGCTCCTTGAAAGATTATAAAGAGTCGGGTCTCTCTGTCTCCCCGCCATTATCCATCATGTGCCGTGAAAACGTAAACCTAGACGATGGTATAACCACACCATCACACTCCGGTTTGTCACTACTTGTTAGTTTAGTCGATATCAGTAGCTTGTGCTGTTGTTATCACTGTTATCACAACAACAGAACTGAGCATGTAAAGCTTCAGAATATCTGAAGGTAACACACTTTCTATCCTGCTTGCCGGATCCTTTTCCGCAGACAAAAACGCCACAACCAGAAAGTTATGGCGTTTTGTCGGATAACGCGAATAAAACGTTATCTGTCGTTTTACAGCTTAGCAGCAACCCAAGATTCAACGCTTGCCAGCGCAGCAGGCAGTGAAGACACGTCTGAACCACCAGCCTGAGCCATATCTGGGCGACCACCGCCTTTACCGCCAACCTGCTGGGCAACAAACCCAATCAGTTCACCGGCTTTTACGCGGTCAGTCAGATCTTTCGTTACACCAGAAATCAAGCTAACCCGACCTTCTGCCGCCGTTCCAAGAACGATAACAGCAGATCCAAGCTGATTCTTCAGGTCATCAACCATCGTGCGCAGCAGTTTAGGATCCACGTTGTCCAGTTGCGTAACCAACAACTTCACACCGTTAACCTCTTTTGCTTTGCCAGACAGCGACGAGCTTTCCTGCGCCGCTTGCTGAGCCTTCAACTGCTGAAGCTCTTTCTCCAACGCGCGGGCACGATCCAGAACAGAGCGTACCTTATCCGTCAGGTTGTGACTATCTCCTTTAAGCAGTTGCGCGATGTCTTGCAAAACATCACTTTGGCGATGCAGCGCAGACAGCGCATTCTCACCCGTGGTCGCTTCAATACGACGCACGCCGGCAGCAGTGCCTGATTCAGAAATGATCTGGAACAGGCCAATATCACCGGTACGACTTGCGTGCGTGCCGCCACACAGTTCAATGGAGAAATCACCCATCGTCAGAACACGGACATGGTCGTCATACTTCTCGCCGAACAGCGCCATTGCGCCCTTCGCTCTTGCATCATCCAGCGCCATGACATCCGTTTGCACGGTAAGGTTACGGCGGATTTGCGCGTTAACGATATCTTCAACCTGACGAATCTGCTCAGGTTTCATCGCTTCCGTATGTGAGAAGTCAAAACGCAGATAGCTATCGTTAACCAGAGAGCCTTTCTGTGCAACGTGATCGCCCAGAACCTGACGCAGCGCGGCATGCAGCAGGTGCGTCGCAGAGTGGTTCAGACGAATGCGATCGCGGCGTTGGTTATCAACGTTTGCATCGACACTGTCGTTAACACGCAGCGTACCCTGAGTCAGTTTACCGACGTGACCAATTGCCTGACCGTATTTCTGAGTATCCTGAACGGCAAAGCTGACGCCCGCATTTTTCAGTTCACCCTGGTCACCAACCTGACCACCGGATTCACCATAGAATGGCGTTTCGTTCAGAATCACAACCGCTTCATCACCTGCCGCAATCTGATCAACCGCGTTTCCATTGTGATAAATCGCAATAACCTTCGCTTGCTGCTGCGTTTTTTCATAGCCGCAGAACGGTGTGTTTTCATCTACACGGATGAGGCTGTTGTAATCTACGCCAAATCCGCTGGCTTCGCGTGCGCGCTGGCGCTGAGCCGTCATCGCAGCTTCAAAGCCTTCTTCATCGACTTTCAGGCCGCGCTCGCGGCACACATCCGCAGTGAGGTCGACAGGGAAACCATAGGTGTCATACAGGCGGAAGGCTGTTTCACCATCCAGCGTATCCCCTTTCAGGTTTTTAATTTCTTCGTCCAGCAGAGACAAGCCGCGTTCCAACGTGCGGGCAAACTGCTCTTCTTCCGTCTTCAGCGCCTGCTCAACTACAGACTGCTGCTTTTTCAATTCTTCGGCTGCTGGCCCCATGACGTGAATCAGCGGCGCAACCAGTTTGTAGAAGAAAGCATCCGTAGCGCCCAGCATATTACCGTGGCGCGCAGCGCGGCGGATAATACGACGCAGAACATAACCACGGTTTTCATTAGATGGCATCACGCCATCGGCAATCAGGAACGCACAAGAGCGGATATGGTCAGCGATAACGCGCAACGACTTGTTGGTTAAATCCGTCGTTCCGACGGCTTTCGCTACCGCATCAATCAGCGTTTTGAACAAATCAATGTCATAGTTTGAATTGACGTGCTGCAAGACGGCAGAAACGCGCTCTAACCCCATGCCTGTATCGACGGAAGGTTTTGGCAGTGGCTGCATTGTACCGTCAACCTGACGGTTGAACTGCATGAACACCAGATTCCAGATTTCGATATAGCGATCGCCGTCTTCATCAGGGCTTCCCGGCGGGCCACCTGCGATGTGCTCACCGTGATCGTAGAAAATCTCGGTACATGGACCGCACGGCCCCGTTTCACCCATCTGCCAGAAGTTATCAGAGGCGTAAGGTCCGCCTTTGTTATCACCAATACGAATAATTCTTTCGCGCGGCACGCCAACTTCATCAGCCCAAATGTCGTAGGCTTCATCATCCGTTGCGTACACCGTTACCCACAATTTTTCTTTCGGCAGATTGAACCACTGAGGAGACGTCAGCAATTCCCACGCATAGCGAATCGCATCATGCTTGAAATAGTCACCGAAGCTGAAGTTACCCAGCATTTCAAAGAAGGTATGGTGGCGTGCGGTATAACCTACGTTTTCCAGGTCATTATGTTTACCACCGGCACGTACGCAGCGCTGCGAGGTCGTCGCTCGGACATAGCTACGTTTATCCAGACCGAGGAACACATCTTTGAACTGGTTCATACCCGCATTGGTGAATAACAATGTCGGATCGTTGTTCGGCACCAGAGAGCTGCTATCAACAACCTGGTGTCCCTTACTGTGGAAAAAATCGAGAAACGCTTGACGGATCTCAGCGGTGCTCTTGCTCATAATTGTCCTGGAATCAAGCTAGAAGAACAGATCGCGGGCAAGGTTAGTCCAGCATGCTGACGTTACCGAGCAACTCACGAACAAAAAGTGGGAATAAGATAAATTTTCTTCGATGGGAAGTAAAATCCCGTGTGCGTTCAATCTGAAAAATTCGTATAAATTGACTGGATTTCTTCATGAAAGAAGCCACGATAGAGCAGATATCGCTGATGTTTGACTTTGTCTTTCCATTCATCGGACAGAGGATGCCCGAATTTTCGTTCCACAACCGATTTCGCAAGCGCACACCAATCGATATCACTCTCGTTTAATGCTGTGGCTAACGTTGTCTTATCGACTCCTTTCTGGCTTAGCTCCATTTTTATCCGTTGGGCGCCATAGCCTTTACGACTCCGGCTGCTGATATAACGGCGAGCATAGCGCTCGTCATCCAGCCAACCGTGTTCCTTGCAGTACGCAATAGCTGCTTCCACATCTTCTGCCGCAGTTCGAGCCGTGGCTTCATCTGCTGCTTCTGCACTTTCTGATTTATATAAATACGCCGCACATTTGCGGCGTATTTCGGTTTCACTATAATCGCGAACAGAAAGCACATTCATCGCATAGCGTAATGGTTTATTCATCCACCTATCCGCTGGAGTGCTCTGTCACAAGCCACTTAGCCACCATTAAAACTCTTCGTTGCCTTCACCAGCGAATTCATCTTCGTCACGGCTATTTCCCGCTGTGGCTGGCGCCAGCTCATTGCCTTTGTGCAACAGCATTTCACGCAATTTCTTATCCAGTTCCGCAGCAATCGTCGGGTTCTCTTTCAGGAAATTACAGGCATTGGCTTTACCCTGACCGATCTTGTCGCCGTTATAGCTATACCAAGCACCAGCTTTTTCGATCAGCTTGTGTTTCACACCCAGATCAACCAGCTCACCGTGGATATTGATGCCTTCGCCGTACAGAATTTGGAATTCAGCCTGTTTAAACGGTGCTGCTACTTTATTCTTCACCACTTTCACGCGGGTTTCGCTGCCGACAACTTCTTCGCCTTCCTTAATAGCGCCAGTACGACGAATATCCAGACGAACAGAGGCGTAAAACTTCAGTGCGTTACCACCGGTAGTGGTTTCAGGGTTACCGAACATCACACCGATTTTCATACGAATCTGGTTAATGAAGATCAGCAGCGTGTTGGCTTGCTTCAGGTTACCCGCCAGTTTACGCATCGCCTGGCTCATCATACGTGCAGCCAGCCCCATGTGGGAGTCGCCGATTTCGCCTTCAATTTCGGCTTTCGGCGTCAGTGCTGCAACGGAATCGACGATGATAACGTCAACAGCGCCAGAGCGCGTTAATGCATCACAGATCTCCAACGCTTGCTCGCCGGTATCCGGCTGAGAACACAGCAGATTATCGATATCTACGCCAAGTTTTTTCGCATAAATCGGGTCCAGCGCATGCTCAGCATCGATAAACGCACACGTTTTACCTTCGCGCTGAGCGGCAGCAATCACCTGTAAGGTCAGCGTTGTTTTACCGGAAGATTCCGGGCCATAAATCTCAACGATACGCCCCATCGGTAAACCACCGGCGCCCAGAGCGATATCAAGGGACAAAGAGCCTGTAGAAATGGTTTCAACATCCATTGAGCGATCCTCGCCCAACCGCATGATAGAACCTTTACCAAATTGCTTTTCGATTTGGCCCAGTGCTGCCGCAAGTGCCTTTTGTTTGTTCTCATCAATAGCCATTTCTGCTCCTGTCATGCGGCGTAGCGCTGCTGTCTCTACGCGGCTGCTTAATCATGAATTGCCGAATAATTACTGACATTATACTGTATGCGCATACAGCATCAAGGTTATTTTTTCAGAAACGTGTCGAGCAACGTTTGTAGCGCAAAATGGACCGATTGCAGACGTACCGCGTTTCTGTCTCCGCTGAACCGCATTGTCCGAGCGAATGCCCCACCCTGTTTATCTGTGAAGCCAAACCACACCGTGCCGACAGGCTTCTCTTCGGTCCCCCCGTCTGGCCCCGCGACGCCGCTTACCGATATGGCAAAATCGGCATCGGCGGCCTGTAAAGCCCCTGCGGCCATCTCATTGACGACGGCTTCACTCACCGCGCCATGCCGTTCCAGTGTCTCTGCGTTTACATTCACCAGACGCTGCTTGGCTAAATTGCTGTATGTCACAAAGCCGTAGTCAAACCAGCCAGAACTACCTGCGATATCGGTAATAGATTTAGCCAGCCAGCCTCCGGTGCAGGATTCTGCACACGTCAACGTGGCACCACGCGCCTTCAGTTTTTCGCCCACCAAAGCACTTAACCGCAGAATGTCAGCTTCCATCATTGCTGCCTCATCTTAATCAAGGATTGTTGGGTCAGGGTAACACTTTTCCCCGAAAAAGACGTCCCGCTGCACGGTATGCGAAGCGCATAGCAAAGAAGATGAAAAAGGGATGAAAACCGAAGAAGATCGAATAAAACGCCGCCGAATAGTCAGAGAGAAAATAGCACTACTCTAATAGGTTGTCGGTCGGCAGGAATACAGAGGAAATAGGAGTCATTAATAGTGATGGGACAATTTACATACAGCCAGCGCAACTGGTGCATCGCCAGTCCTGCTTATTTATAGCCTGAAAGAAATATCTAAAATAGCACTCTTCGATAGGGATATTATTTTCTTCAAAGCTATCGGCCAGCCAGTCGATATTTTCCAGAATCCAATCATCCTCATCTAACCCGTCCCGATACATTTCATCATCAGGATCGATGATAGAGTAAATCCCCATCGTTCCCATATGATTTTCTTTATATTTTTCCGGTAACGTGAACTCTTTTTCTTTGTAAGATATTAACCAGTGGCCGTGGCAAAGCAGGTTGCCATTGCGACTCCACTTAGCAAAAAATGGGTTACTCATATTTATTCCTACCAGCATAAAAGCTGGTTATAAACCTATCACGACATATTTATAAAGTAAATCACCTCACAATCAACGTGTCATTTACACGCCAAAATATAGGGATGCAAATTCATTACACCTTAATAGGTACGAAGCCATTAACAATAAATTGACAAATATCAATTCACATAAAAATAAAATATATAAACGGGGGATTCAAATAAAAAAAGCCCACTAAAAATAGTGGGCGGGGTACGACTATTATCGTTATGTAAAAACCCTGGTGTTTTGCGGCACGTCATTCGGCTTCTGTCTGATACTTACAGTACCTAACGAACATTAACGCAACATTAGGCGTGGAAAAATTCTGACGATTGCTGTGATAGCCTGCACAAACACTATCGCCACCGTCTACGCTTTGCTTCGTTGGTCGAGATCGGTCAGAATGGCCTGCATATGCCCATAAAGGGGTAATAATCCATTAGGGAGGATGACGGGTGTTTCCCTCTTTTTTAAGAAGAACAGCAGCGAAAAACGGCAGCTATGCCAATGAAATCAGCAGCAGCATTACGATCAATCGCCCAGCGGAACGCTTGTTTGATCTCTGGCGCAAACCGGAAACATTGCCGATTCTGATGGGCCATTTCGCCAGTATCGAGATACTGAACTATACCGACTCTAACTGGCGGATTAACACGCCGATTGGCGCGTTTATTGAATGGCAGGCTCGTATTATTGATGAAAAACTGGGGGAGTATATCCACTGGCGTTCGCTGGCAGGGGCACGGGTTCCCAATGAAGGCCGACTTTCTTTTCAACCGGCCACATCGGAAGTGGGTACAACCGTAACGCTGACTATTCGCTACAACCCACCAGGGGGCTTGATCGGGAAAAAGATCGGCCAAATGTTTGATATGTTTTCTCGCGATATGCTGACGAAAACGCTCTATCGTTTCAAAAAATTAGCGGAGGATGAGCTGGCGTAAGCCGCATCAGACACCATAGCAACAGGTCATCATTGACCGTTTTCCTGAACTGACGAAAGCGCCCCACTAAAAGGAACGTAGAATGCTGGAATTGATTCAAACCATTGGTCTTGGTCTGGTGTTAATCCTGCCACTCGCGAACCCACTGACAACGGT
Source organism: Pectobacterium odoriferum (assembly GCF_009931295.1). Taxonomy (NCBI): domain Bacteria; kingdom Pseudomonadati; phylum Pseudomonadota; class Gammaproteobacteria; order Enterobacterales; family Pectobacteriaceae; genus Pectobacterium; species Pectobacterium odoriferum. The sequence goes on from NZ_CP034938.1 coordinate 3,744,181, forward strand.
AGCGGTATTTTTAGCGATGTCCGGCAACATGAGCCAGGGGGAACGAAATCGCCAGATCTTTCAGGCCTCGCTCTACGTCTTCATTATTATGACCGTCGCGTACTACGCGGGTCAGGTCGTAATGAATACCTTCGGAATTTCCATTCCTGGGTTGCGCATTGCTGGCGGGCTCATCGTCGCATTTATCGGTTTTCGCATGCTTTTTCCTCAGCAAAAGCCAGAACATGCACCTGAAGTCAAAAGCAAGAAAGAAGAAATTAACGACAGTTTCTCTGCCAATGACGTCAATATCGCCTTCGTTCCACTGGCGATGCCAAGCACCGCGGGGCCAGGAACCATTGCCCTCATCATCAGTTCTGCCTCACAAATCAAGAGCGGCGTCGACATCACACCATGGGTGATTACCGTTGCCCCCGTACTCACGTTTATGTTGATCAGCTTGATCGTCTGGCTCAGCCTGAAAAGTTCTGGCCTGATTATGCGTCTGATCGGGAAAAGCGGCATTGAAGCCATTTCACGGCTGATGGGATTCCTGCTGGTTTGCATGGGCGTACAGTTCATCATTAACGGTACGCTGGAGATCGTGCATTCTCTCCATTAAGTTGAAACGTTGCAAGATAGCCCAATTAGCGTCTATAACTTTGAATAGCGGGGTTTATTTAACGGCCGTAAGAGATGTTCAGCCAGTGTTACATAATAACAATAAAGATTAATTTTTGCTTACCTAGCGGAAAGTAGGTGCGGCCACCATGAAAATAAGAAAACGGTTCTCAATCAATTTACGTTCACTCATTTTATCCCTCGCCATTGTCAGCATGATCATTACGCTGACTAACGCTTATGTTGCCGTTTATAACGTACAGAAGAAGCTCATTACCGATCAGATACTGAGTTCAAACCTTAACTATTCGTCCAAATTAGCGGCTACCACAGAAAGTTTTTTATCTTCGGCACAGCAGGAGCTGGCTTACAGCGCGACATCCGTCGCCGAGAGTTTTAGTGACAATGCTGCGCTACTGGAGAAAAGTGAACAGACATACCGCATGAGCCAAAGTTTTAATTCTATTTTCATTGCGGATACCCAGAATAAGATACACGCGGTTTACCCAACCTCGCTGAACCTGAAAGGAAATACACTGACTTCAGAGGCCAGTAAGCTGGCATTGGCGGAACAGAAACCGTTAATCAGCCAGCCTTATGTCTCTATGACAGGGAATTTAATCGTACTGGTGTCTTCCCCGATAAAAGACAAACAGGGGAATTATCTCGGTTACATCGGCGGGACAATTTATTTAAAGAGTGAAAGCGTCTTAAACGAATTCATGAATACCCATTTCTATAACGATTACTCCAGCGTTTACGTGATCGATAAAAATGGGGTTGTTCTCTACCATCAAGATAAGCAGTGGGTCGGTAAGCCCGTCAGCGACGAAAGAATCAAAGAAGCGTTTCGGAACAAGAAAAGTGGCACCGCCGCCATGCCCGATATGCAGGGCATGCCGTCTCTGGCGGGTTTTGATACGGTCAATTCATCCGGCTGGATCATCATTACCTTGCACCCTTCTCAAACTGTTATCGATTCGCTCGACAGTGTGATGCGCTCCGTCTTATATGAAGGTGCGCCAGTGATGATATTAACGCTTATTGCTCTCACCCTACTCGCTTTCTCTATTGCCAACCCTCTGCGCTTACTGGCCGTTTCTGCCAGTAAAATGGAGGAACCTGACGTCATTGAAAAAATTAAGAAAGTCCCTTCCTGGTATTTTGAGGTTGACCAGCTAAAACGCGTCATTCTTTTCGGTACTCTGCTGCTGCACAAACGAATCGGCAAACTGAGTTTGCAAGCCCACACCGATCCGCTCACCGGGTTACTCAACCGCCGTGGTATCTATGAAAACATCGAACTCATACTGTCGAAGAGTCATCAGGTTGCCGCCATCGTGATTGATATCGACCACTTCAAACGCGTGAATGATACCTATGGGCACAATGTTGGCGACGATGTCATCAGGCTACTGGCTAAAAACATAAAGCAGGGCTCACGCGAATCCGATCTGATCGGTCGTACCGGAGGGGAGGAGTTCCTCGCGCTCTTGCCCGATACGGACATAAAGCAAGCCGCTGATATTGCTGAACGGCTGCGTAAAAAAGTGGAAAAAATGCCGCTGCCGATTCCTGAAAACATCACGATTTCACTAGGCGTCACCTGTTTTATTCCTGGAATGGAGCAGATCGATAGCGTTTTGAAAATCGCGGACGACGCCCTCTATCAGGCCAAGCATGAAGGAAGAAACCGAGTCGTTACCAAAGTAGTCCCCGATCATTCAGTCAAAAACGATACGGTATAGGCACGCGCAGAGCTAATCAGCCACCAGCGAGGTGTAGACAAAAAAAACCCGCACGAGGCGGGTAAGGTCATTCTAATGACAGGGATGGTTAACTAAACAACACTCACAGAGATGTGAGGTACTGACAAGGGATGCAAGGACTATAGCAAGCCAAATGTATAGTATTGTCATCGGCAAGTAAGGTTAATCTACCGGTTGTAAAACAACATTGGCGAGATTTCCCAGCCACCATATCTGGCTATTTCAGCCTGCTTTCCTCCGATTGCAATTAGGCTTTTTGGATTTTTATCAGCGCAGCCAGCAGCGCCACGGTGGTCAGAACGCTGGCAAGCCCCCCAACCATCAACCATCCTCCTTGATGCCACGCGGCCATCGCAAACGAGGACCCCGCCGCGCCCCCCAGAAACATCCCGCCCATGAATACGGTATTGATCCGGCCTCTGGCCGCTTCACCGAGTCCATAAATCACATGTTGATTGGCAATTAACGCACTTTGCACGCCGAGATCGAGCAGGACAACGCCGATAATCAGGCCAATAACGGAATCAAAACCGATGAATATTCCCCATGAGAGCAGCGTCAACAGCGATCCGGCAATCACAACCGAGCGGCTGCCGGCTCTATCAGCCAGTCTTCCCGCCAGTGGCGCCGCAAAAATGCCCACGATACCAATCACGCCGAACAGACCCGCAGCGGCAGCGCCCATGTGAAAGCGTCCGCTTGCCAGATACAGAGCAAGCACGCTCCAGAACGCGCTGAACGATGCAAACAGCAGCGCCTGAATCAACGTGGCTTTACGCAACGTGCGTTCATCCCGCCACAGCGTTACCAGTGAATGCATCAGCTCACGGTAACGAACAGTTTGGTTCGATGGTGAAGCTGGTAACATTCTTCCCATTGCCCACGCGCCCGCCAGCGCCAGCGGCACGCTCAGCCAAAACATCGCCCGCCAGCCTGCGCTTTCCGCCACCAGGCCTGCAATCGTGCGACTAAGCAGGATGCCACTTAGCAACCCACTCATGACCGTTCCGACAATCGCACCGCGCTGCTTCGCATCGGCCAGTGCCGCCGCAGCCGGAACAATCTGCTGTGCAGCGGTGGCACCAAAACCAATAATCAACGAGGCACTTAACAAGGCAAAAGCCGATGTCGACAACGCAGCAAATGCAGAGGCCAACGCCAGCAGCAAAAATTGCCACACGATCAACCGACGCCGATCGAACTTATCACCGAGCGGAACCAGCAGTAGCAGTCCCAAGGCGTAGCCCAACTGCGTCACGGTTGGGATCAGCGAAACCGCCCCGCTTGACGTAAAGCTTTCGCCGATCACGCCCAGCATCGGCTGGTTGTAATAGATATTGGCAACAGAAATACCGCTGGCTGCCGCCATCGAGAAAATCAATACTTTGCTGGGAACCTGCTGCGTTCTGACATCGGCTTCACTGGATAATGTGCTCATCATCATACCTGTCTGTGTGTTTCCTGCCGGAAATCGGCAAGCAATGAACAGAGCATAAGACGTCGTACTCATTCCCAGTAGAGAGGCAAGATGAATATCAGCTATTCCGAATAGGAATGAATCAGGAGAAAAGACGCTGAACGAAATCGGTAAAAATTCTGGCGCGAGCTGATGTCATGCGGCCTCCGGGATAGACAGCCCACAGGTCCATCTTACCCAGCGACCATGAATCCAGCGCGGTGACGGCCTGTCCGCTCTCCAGTTCTGGTGCAAACATCCATTCGGAAGCGATGGTCAACCCTACGCCGGACAGCACCGCTGCACGTACGCCTTCCGCCGCAGAAACACGGATACGCCCATTGGGGAATACCGTGGTCTGTGTTCCATCCCGAGAAAAAATCCAACGATCGGTTCTCTCTCCCTGCAAATAAATGACGGCAGGATGCGCAGCCAGTGCATCAGGAGAAGCAGGCATGCCATGAACGGCAAAATAATCGGGTGTCGCTAAGAGGCGCATGGAACACGAGGCCAAACGCTGGGCGATCAGGCTTGAATCCTTCATTTCACCCAAACGCAGTGCTACATCAATTCCTTCAGCAATCAGATCGATAGGACGATCGTCCAGAATGACATCAATATTTAGCTGCGGATGTTCTGCCATGAACTCATAGAGTCGCGGCATAATGTGCAGTCTGGCAAAGGTGACGGGCGCACAGATGCGTAGCCGCCCAGACAGCGCAGTGCTCCCGCTAACCACATGCTCTTGGGCATCCCTCAGTACCTTTAATGCGGGGGAGATTTGCTCATAAAAACTCTGCCCAGCTTCTGTCGGTGTCAGCCCTCGGGTAGAACGGAGCAGCAGAGGCGTTGCCAGCTGATTTTCAAGCTGCATGATCGCTTTGGACACCGCAGGCTGCCCAATACCGAGCCTGCGAGACGCAGCGGAAAACGACCCCGTTTCAAAAACGCAGATAAATGTTTCCAGCGCGCTCAGGCGATCCATGATTTCTCTTCCGCAAAAGGGGGGGCACTGCATCATACAGGAATCCTACGAGGATAAGGCGGATCCACACCGCGCCCTTCCTTTCCCTGTTATCACCATCGTCAGGCACATTCACTTTACCACCGACCGTATCAGGTATTACTCTGATGGCATGACTTGTCATGACCGGGCCGGCGAACTTTTGCTGCCTTTTTCAAAATCTTACGAGGCGATGCATGAAACTTTTCATTTACGAACACTGCCCATTCTGTGTCAGAGCCAGAATGATTTTTGGTCTGAAAAATCTGCCTGTTGAGCAATCCGTCATTATGGAAGGCGACATCGACACGCCAACGCGCATGGTGGGCCGCAAAGTGGTACCTATCCTGCAGAAAGAAGATGGCAGTTTCATGCCAGAAAGCATGGATATCGTCCACTATGTCGACAGCAAGCAAGCGCCATTAATCGCCGACAAACCAGTTGATGCCGAGATTGAAGCCTGGTGTAAATCCGTTTCCAGCGCGGTGTTTAACCTTGCGATCCCTCGCTTCACAAAAGCCGATTTCAAAGAGCTTTCCACGCCAGAGGCGCGTCATGCCTACATTCTGCGTGAAGAGAAAGCCTTCGGCGATCTGGATACACTGCTCGCAAAAACGCCAGAGCTGATTACGGAAGTGGAGCAGAAACTCGACGCGCTGGAGCCACGTCTAGCAAACGTCAGCACCATTTCCACCACCGATTTTATTCTGTTCCCGATCTTACTGTCGCTCACGATCGTGAAAGGCGTGCAATTTGGCCCTAACGTTCACGCCTACCTTGAGCGTGTCTCAACAGCCAGCAAGGTTGCCTTGCTGACCGATAAGGCGCTGTAAAACAGCAAGAATAGAAACAACAAAGGAGCGGCTTATAGCGGCTCCTTATTTTTAGCAGCGTTCGGATAACGTGGTTCATTTACCGAAATCAGGATTATTGGTCCTTGGGATAAAGTTCACATCCTTCTACATTGCGATCAGGCTCGATCACGGAATACGCCTGAGTATTTTTCGTTTTCTTTATCAGGAAAGGCTTCCTTGAAAAGTAACTCCCAATGTGGGCATCATCCACGAAACAGGCAATGACCTCCTTTTCATTTTCCGAGATAATACGTAGTGAATACGTCCAACTGCCATCTTTCTCCGTTGCGTCTGCCCAGTCGTTTTCCTGACTAAACACATAGTCACCGGTATCCTTCAGCAGCGTCCCCTTGGGGAAATGTCTCGGCCCAAAAGAACTGCGGAAAGTGGTCACATCCAAATGCTTCAGCACCGTCAGCGCATCCGTTTTGGTTGCCGAAAAAACCGGTCTGGGGAATCATCAATACTGAAAAAATCACGGCCAAAAATAGCTTCATTGACTGCAACCCTGCGATAGAACATCCGTGCGCGTATTCTATTTTAAAAAACATGATCCGCAATAGCGTTATGGGGCACGGTTTCACCCCATAACGCGTGACCGATTTCAGCACGTTATTACGATGAAATAATGGCTAAACGCGAAGCAGAGAAACATCCTTACCTGATGTTATACCGCCCTCCTTTAGCGGACATTCATTTGGAAGGGATAGCGCATTCACTTCGGCCTTAATCAGAGCAAGCGCATCATGGCTTGCATAATCTGCCTGAATCCACCTTGCACGCTGTAAATAGCCAGGATCCTCTAATATCTCAATAACAGACAGCTTAATCTGCTGTTCACTCGGCGTACTGGTTTGCAGGTTAATCCCACATTTGGCAAATACCACACGCGCAGCACCTTCCTGCTTATCTTCCCCAACACCGGCCACAATTAAGGGAACGCCATCTTTCAGCGCAGCATTAATCGAACCGTATCCACCATTGCTGATGACAATCGACGCCCTTGGCAGCCAATCGTCATAAGAGAGGAAACTCACCACTCTGGCATTTTCAGGCAAGGAGGCTTGCAGCGAATCAACCGAACGCCCCCCAGTGGTCGCCAGCACTCTGACAGGTAAGTCAGCTAATGCGCGCAGCGTTGGCCCAATGAGCTGCTGGAGATCGACATTCGCCAATGTGCCTTGTGAAACGATAATCAGTGGCCGCTTGTCGTCCGGTGCCCACCATTGCGGAACACGCTCTGCTGCTGCGTGGTGGGATAAGGGCCCAATAAATCGCACGCTTGGTGGCAAATCATCACGCTGATACTCAAGTTCAGTGGTGGATAACTGTAAGAAACGATCGCAACGGCCAATCAGCGTATCCATAAAAGGCTGTTCGAGAGGCTTTCCTCCCGACTGCACCATCGCATGATTAAACGCGTGCTGAACCTCGCTCATCAATCCCCGCGTTTCTTCATCGACCAGTTGTTCATGGCTCAGGTCAGGCGGCAACAATTTGGGAGGAATACGAGGCCCATAGAAAACAGAATCTCGCGTCGAATAGGACAATGGCGTAACACCTATTACGATGACGGGCGGCCGCTCTTTGGAGAACAGCAGCGGCAAGACACCATAAAAACAGTTTTCAACGATGAGCAAATCGGCGCGGGTCTTTGCCAATGCGTCACGTAGTTGGCTATCCAGCAGTGGAATCGGGGCCGCAAAGAAATCTTTCAGAGCCAGAGCCATCTGCGCGTTACCCGGCGGCAACATCGCGCGTTGGGGGAAATGCTGCTCAAGGTGCCGGTAGTCGAAATCAATGTCATCGCTAAAAGGGATAAACCCGACGCCAGCCGCTTCCACCTGCTCACGAAACAACTCGCCGCTAAACAGCGTGACATCGTTCCCTTGCTCAACCAGATAGCGAGCGATAGTCAGTAAAGGGTAAACGTGCCCCGGCGTCGCCATCGCCGCCATAAGAATATGTGCCATGATACTTTTCCTTATGCTGCGTTATCGATGCAGGTATTCACACAAATCGGGGTGCCCTGAATATGCACGCGCTGGAGGTGGCGTGCAGAATGCGCCGTAAAGGCTTCACGGCCATGCAGCAGCGAGAAATTGTCGGCTATGACAACATCGCCCTGTAGCCATTGATGCGCATAGTAATAGCGGGGATCGTACAAATGCTGCCGTAACGTCTGGCTAAATGCGTTTTGCGTTTCCGGCGTAACATTGTGGTATTCGAGCGCATGCTGATTAAGGAAACGCTCCCCTTCGGTTGGCGGTTCGTTATAACGCATAATCTCACCCGTGCCGTTGGGATGCGGGATGACCAATGGAGACGTGACTTCACCACCGTAATGCACAACGGCTTTAATACGGTAAGTGATAGAAACACGCCGCCACTCATCGACTAATTGTGCATTAGCCTCTGCCAACAAACGCGTGGTATCGACAAACGTGGTACGCCCGCCTTGATCCTGCCCCGGCGCAGAAACGCAGTGAAACAGTTGAAATTCGGGGATGGTTGGTTTGTACATTCCATCCCAGTGCAGCGGCACATAGCTGTTATCAAAGATGTGATCCTTGGTATCCGCATGCTCCTTGACGTCCAGCACAGCCCCGAAAGGCCACATCATGATTTCCCCCCAGTGCCCGGCATACTCGGTCAACGTTTCAGGATCGGAAAACCCAGAAGAGAACCCACGCAGTACCAGAAGATGATGTTCGCGGGCGAGCTCACGCAATGTATCAATCGGTAGTGTGGCAATGCTCTGCCCCGTTTCAACGGGTGTCAGCAGCGCGCCAAAAGGGGAAAGCGGTTCAATGCGGCAGTTCATGCTATTTTCCATCGTGTATATTCCTTTATAAGATGACAATCTCGATGTCTCGGTGAACGATAACGCTTATGCCATATCAGGCTGCTTAACTAAGTAATGGCTAGGCGTACCGCGGATCTCCACAACCTCACCGTCCAACTGCTGTGCATCGGCATTCTTCATCAGCACAAACTGCCCATTAACATTGGCGGCCACACCATGCCAGGGCGTCAACCAATCGTCCTTCGTGGGCATCATATGAATACCTAGCTTCAGGCTGTCCGAAGGCTGAGGGTGAATAGACAACCGGATGGCATCTGGGAATTGTTCAGCAAGCAGATTGCCCCACGCCCAGCTGCGTTGAATAACGCCACACGCGCGTTTTTTGGCATCCTTCTGTAACGCCGCATTAGAGCCGGTATAGTCAGGCCGCAGGCTATCCTCATAGAGAAAGCGGGTTATTGAACGATAAAGCTGCAAACCTTCTTCGCTCTGCATGAGCTGCGCCTTGATCTCCTCTTCTGATTCGGCGTAGTCCTCAACCAACCGCCGACGAAGATGATCATAGTCAGCAGTAAGTGGCGCCATATTCTCTACGTCCTTAAGATTAAAGACGCTGAGATGAACGGCTCCCAACTCATGCAGTAAATTTTCAATCTCATCCTGATAGGTGTTAATCGTTTCGTCACTAGTCCCAATCAGGTCACCGAATACATGTCCATCCGAGCAAATACGGATGTGCGCTCCTGCCGGATAATAAAGCTGAATACGCTGGCATAGTGAATTCAGAAAGATCAGGGACAAACGCTCCGCCATATCCGGTACTCTACCCAGCACTTTATAAGGGTTCGGAGATTTAACTGGAAACGCAGGAAGAATGAGTTCAATTTGACGCCCCTCTTCAACAAACGCTCGAATTCTGGGTAATTGAACCTGAGTCACCTGAGACTCTTCTTCGCTAATTGATTTTGTCGACTGGGTAAATCTACGCCGATATTGAATTAACTCACTTAATATTAGCGATGAAACTAATTCATTATTCATCATATACAAAACAACCTCATTACTTTACATTAGTTTAAAAAAGGGAATAAACTGCATAGCAGTGGCGTAGAAACAATAGAATAAAATCTTTACGCGAATACAAAAAAATACTGAATAACATATTCAGTATTTTTATTTACACTGCTAATGATTAAATTCGATCATAAATAAATATAACAAGGATTAAGAAAATAATTATTAAAAACGAGGATAAGTAACGATACAGATTGATCTCTTCCTTTTTTCAGTATCGTACGCCGCGTCCCTAATTATTTTTCACCCCGGCGAACTCTGCTTCCGCGTTATAGTGGTAGCGCACCGTCGCCCCCAGCGGGTCGGTCGCTTCCAGCAGGTTATCAAACGCGCCATAGCGGAACTGGTAACGCTGACCCAGCGCATCCGTCACCACCGTCAGGTTACCTTCCACATCGTAACCAAACCGCGTTTCGCTGCCGTCTTCATGAGAATAAACTCACCAAAATAGAACGTTACTACACCGTGGAATACGCCCCGCACAAGCCTGTTGCAAACAGACTTGAACAGCTTTAGCTAGCCCGCAGGGCGAGCCTTAGGATGAGGCGAGTAAAACGGCAGGCCAACCCGCCCTCCGCCATCAACCTTAAAGGCCGCTGGCTCGAAGAGTCGGGATTTATTACTGGGATGCCCGTGAATGTGACGGTAGAACGGGGAAGGATTATTATTGAGACGCAGATTAATTTATAGCGGTTAACCAGACCATAAAATAAAAAGCCGGAAGGATCGTTAGATCACTTCCGGCTTTTTTAATTAGCTAATAAATAAAACAACCTCTTTCCCTTCAGTTTCAAGATAAGACAAGTTATCAGAAAATATATCTAGTAAAATATTATAACTTTTACTGTCATCTCTAAGAGCTTTCTTAATATCCACTAAAAAGACACACACTTTATCATTTTCAAGTGAGTCCAAACCACTAAACATAGAATCAGAAAAAGCATCAAAATTGCATCTACTATATAATGGCGGATCTAGAGGTAGAGATATTCTTATTTCATAAAAAACGTCATATATATCATTCGCTTGGCTGAAACAGGATTTAATTATCACATATCCATTTTTCTCATACTCACTAGATAGAGCATCCAATTCATTTGCTTGGAAAAAATTAAAAGACATATCATCTAATCCTCACAAAAGATGGGTTTCCTGAATCACCGTAATGCGTCCATGTATAATATGTTTCACCTGTATTATTGTTGACAACAACTCGTCTAGCTCCAGCTCCACTTACACCGGGACCGGGATCTACTCGATACTCGCTATAAGGAGAATTTGCACCACTTCCACCAGGCAATTCACCTTGATGATTTTTAAATGTAGTTCCCCATTTTTTCCCAAGAGCTCCAGCAGGTTTATCTCCGTTATCAATATGTCCTAGCGTTCTATTTACTGCTGCTTCTTCCGCAGCAGGAAGAGAGCCAGGGGTAATCATTGCAGGGTTAGCTCCTTTGGATAATTTCGCAGCCTCTTCAGCCGAATATCCTTGTGAGCGATAGTCTTTATACCTTTCATAGCGAGCCTGACAAACAGACCGTGCCAACCCCAGCGGATCAACCCACTCCAGCGGATTGTGGACGTACGCCTGAGGTCGAATGCCACCATGTAACCCTATCGGGTCCGGCGACAGATACTGCCCGCTCTCCGCATCATAGTAACGATGCCGGTTGTAGTAAAGCCCCGTTTCCGCATCGTACAGTTGCCCCTGATAGCGCAGCTCGCAGTACACTTCCTCATTTGCTGCATCACCCAGGTAGCGCCGCAGCGGGATAGGCCGTCGCTCTTCGCGGTGTGCCCCCCACAGTCCCTGCTCCCCGCGCCAGCGGATTTCCCCTTCCTCGCTGCACAGCTCTCTTGCGGTTCCCGTCAGGTCGGTCACGATATAGTGCAGTTGCGTGCTGTCACCCTGCGCTTCCACCTGTGCCAGCGGCCGGAAGCTTCCCGGCTCGTATACCCACTGCACTTCCCGTGCTGCCGACCCGTCCGCCCGGTACTGCTGCTGACCGATAAGCTGGTCGCCATCCCACCGGTACGCCACCCGCGCGACCGCCTGCGCCGACGTTACCTGTCCCTCGCGCACCTTGCTCACCCGGCGACCAAACGCATCGTAACGATACCGCCACCGCGCCCCGTCCGGCAGGCTCACCCGCACCAGACGGTCCTGCACGTCCCAGTCAAAGTGCGTGTCCTTCGGCCTGAACCCCGGCCGCGTTTCCCGCTTCATCGCCAGACGCCCGCAGTCATCGTACTGGTACTGCGTATGGCCCCGCTCCACCACCCGGCCTGCCGCATCGTACCGCGCCGACGCCTGCACCACCGCATCCTGCACCTTCAGCGTCTCACCCAGACCCGGCGCTATCTGCGACACCTCGCACAGGTTCTGTTCGCTGTCGTAGCCAAACAGCCGCGCCTGACGCCGCCGTCCCTCATCGCGACGCTCTGCCGTTACCTGACCTGACCCGTTCAGCCGGAACGCCTGCTCGCCCCAGTGGCTGTCGCTGATACCCGTCAGACGGTCCAGCACATCGTACTGGTAACGGCGCTCCAGCACGTCGTTTACCCGGCCATCCGCCCCTTCGAGCGCCTGACGCTGCAACAGTCCCGTCGGGCTCCACTCGTGGCGCAATGCAAACCCGCTGCCGTTACTGCGTCGCTGCTCTTCTCCCGCTGACGTGTGGCTGAACTGCAGCGGCTGATGAGAACCAATGCCCAGCGACGACAGCCGACCCGACTGCCACGCCAGTTGCAGCGGCGCCAGAATCCCTTCGACCACCACATCCGGGCTGGCGGCTTTAGTCAGCCGGCCAGCCACATCATACGCCTGTTCCGCACCAGTCTCTATCGCAACGGCCTGATACTGACATGGCTGGATGAAGATACCGATATCGCCGCGCTGATGGCTGAACTCGACGGCCACGAGACGGAAGGCGCTGACTGGGTAAATGATAACGGAGAACTGACACTGGCAGGCGACTGGCTCACCCAAAGCGGGTTACTCGGCCAGCCGTTAAGGATTGAGGGGCTGCCCGGTAAGATAATCATTCGGGCTGAACAGTGGACTATGCTGGCGTAAAACTCAAGACGCTAAAATAAAATAGCCGGAAGGATCGTGTGATCGCTTCCGGCTTTTATTTATTTTAATGTCTCTCTTTTAATTAGATTACCTTTGTCAACAGAGAGATAGTCTTTATCATTACCATGAATAACCTCAACATATTCATTCACTTCTACAGAGTCAATTATCCCGCAAAGATAATTCCACGAGAACTGATTTTTATTATCAAAAAATATCACTCCCCATTCACATGGAACTATATATCTTTCAAAGAAAAGTGGAATGATGTAATAAAGAATACCACCAAGCCAAGATATTTCACTTCGAACATCATCTGTGAAAACAATCAACCCATCATCTTTTTTTCCCTGTGACGCGTTACAGTCCGGGCAACGTTCTTCTTCTGATTCGTAACTAGAATAACAATTCTGACAGGTAATATATTTCATTCTGTCTTCTACTCTACTGGGATACTGGAAGTGACCGTAGCGGCGCTTCACGATGAACTTTACATGCTACCGCCATACCTTGGCATTACGTTATATTGCCTGCACGATACAATCATACTGATTTTCATGTGTTTAGCATTAGCGACTTATATTACGCCATCAACCTTAAAGGCCGCAGACTCAAAGAATTGGGCTTTATTACCGGAATACCTGTTACCGTTACGGTGGAGCGCGGCAGGATTATTATTGAGACGCAGATTAATTTATAGCGACTGACCTTACCACTAATAAAATGAAAAAGCCGGAAGGATCTTTGCGATCACTTCCGGCTTTTTCTAAACAACCCTTTTAGTTATCTCTAGATAATGACTGTAAGTCTCTTTGCTAAGGAATTTTCTAGCCAAATTATAGCTAAAACCATTACCCACCATCGCTTCAAATACACATGTATTTAATACATCGCGGACATCAAAATCTGAATTTAAATAAACCTCATCAATAAACAAAAAAATCTTTTCTATTTCCTTATCAATAAGCTCTTTATTTTTATAAATAACTTCAACGTTACCATAGAAATAATTCCTAGGCTCGCATCTATTTATAAATTGGAAATTAATTAAATCAATGAAAAATGATCCAAAAGATCCATATAACAAATACATATCATCATCGTCATTAGTTTGAGAGAAAAGAGGAAATTTTTCTCTCAACACACTAACTAACTCATTCTTTTTCATAGATCTCCCAGTGCTCCCCTTAAATCATCTATCATATAATTTGCCAAGCTTCTATCTGAACCACTCAGCACTTCATTTTTGTACTTTCCTGAACCACTCGAAAGATTCTTAAGCGCACCTAAATAACTTTCACCTTTATTTATATGGTCAGACCCACCAATTAATTGCCCAGTATTTTTTGTATGTAGAATAGAAGCTGCCGTACCTCCATCAGGAACATTTGCGCCAGGACGATATAATTCAGAAAACATGCTCTTTAATTTAGGGTTATCGATAGAATCTATTATCTTCTGACGTTGCTCTGACGATATAGCATAATTTCCATCCCTAGCTTTTTTCAATATATCTCTAGACTTAACACCTTCCTTCGGCGCAAGTCCCAGCGGATCAACCCAAATGAAAGGATTATGAACATACCCTTGCGGTCTGCGGCCTCCAAGCAGCCCTATCGGGTCATAGGGACGATCCCGGCACGGTCGTACTTTTTAGCGCACTTAACCCATTGAAGCAACACCCTTTTCAGGAGGCGTTTTCGGCCACATTAACACGCCCGTAACCCGAACACCCCGACGCGCACTTTTACCCCCGGACACGCTACCGCCATGCTGTGACGTCCCTGTCTGCCTGCCTCGCATCATAGCAGCGGCGGCAGCCGCTGCCATTAGTCGTTGTGTTAATGAACCGGGTTTTATCGCGGCGCGAGCCGTTCCGCAGCTTGCCTGTGGGACGGTGAAGCGTCTGCCGGGTGCGGGCTGGCGAAGCCCACAAGACAAGATGTTGAACGGGGAGGCCCCCGGCGGGGGCCGCACGGGGCGGAGATGGCGAGCACGGGAACGAGCAAGGAGCCTGCGACTGCGAGCCGGGCGCAGCCAGTGCAGCGGGGTTGGGGCGGGGGCGAGGTGAAGCCCTTCAGCGGAGGCCGCAGGCCGACAACCCCTGTTCTGTTGACGTTGATGTTAGCTGAAGGATGATGCCGGAACAGGCGACGAACTGGCACAGGCGGGTTTTACCGCCGAGGCGATGTTCCGTATCAGTCTCTATCGCAACGGGCTGATACTCACACGACTGGATGAGGATACTGATATTGCCGCGCTGATGGCGGAACTCGGCGGCAACGAGACGGAAGGCGCAGACTGGGTCAGTGACAACGGAGAACTGACTCTGGCAGGCGACTGGCTCACCCTGAGCGGGTTACTCGGTCAGCCGTTAAGCATTGACGTGCTGCCCGGTAAGATAGTCATTCGGGCAGAGGTGGGGAATATGCTGGCGTAACACGCAAGCCGATAAAATAAAAAAGCCGGAAGGATCGTGGCGATCACTTCCGGCTATTATCTATTTTATTTTAACTTCCCAAAATGAACTATCGAAGACATTAATTATCGCAAAGCAATTAGTTAAATTATCAACATCAATATCCTCATATGATAATAAATCAGAACTGGCCACGATAAAAAATGTCTTTATGTCGTCTAGATAACTAGCTAGTAACTTCACCTCACCCCACGACATTTCTAACCCGTACTCTTTCGATAAAACCAATTCTTCGAAGTCAGGCATAGACAATCCATATAACGCACAACCTATCGCATCTATTTCATACAGACGCCAATTCCAATTATTATCAGGAATTTTTTTTATTAGATCATTTAGCTGCAACTTAATATTTTCGCGAGAAAACATTTTACCCATTTTAACTTTCATCATGGATACTCCAATGGCTTAGCTGGCCCATGTTGAAGTGTTCCTCCAGTCGGGTTAGGGACAAAATCATGCTGGTGAGGATTAGGGTGATTACCTGGGCGACCATGATCTGTAAAATCTATATCCCTCTTAGGAACAAGTTTTCCATTGTCATCGTATCCCCATTCCCTACCTTGAAGATAATCACCTTTTCTACCCTTCTTCATTCCCAACTGAGTATGAGGCGCATCAACATCAGGAACAGGATTCCCATGTTTGTCTCTGGGTAAGGATCTATTTTTATAAGACTCATCAGTTTTATCTTTCCCGCCTTCCTTCGGCGTAAGCCCGAGCGGGTCAACCCACTCCAGCGGGTTATGCACATAACCTTGAGGCCTATTTCCACCCAGCAGCCCTATCGGGTCCGACGACAGATACTGCCCGCTCTCCGTATCATAGTAACGATGCCGGTTGTAGTAAAGTCCCGTTTCCGCATCGTACAGTTGCCCCTGATAGCGCAGCTCACAGTACACTTCCTCGTTTGCTGCATCACCCAGGTAGCGCCGCAGCGGGATAGGCCGTCGCTCTTCGCGGTGGGCGCCCCACAGCCCCTGTTCCCCGCGCCAGCGGATTTCCCCTTCCTCGCTGCACAACTCTCTCGCCGTCCCCGTCAGGTCGGTCACGATATAGTGCAGTTGCGTGCTGTCGCCCTGCGCCTCCACCTGCGCCAGCGGCCGGAAGCTACCCGGCTCATATACCCACTGCACTTCCCGTGCGGCACTGCCATCTGCATAGTATTGCTGCTGACCGATAAGCTGGTCGCCATCCCACCGGTACGCCACCCGCGCCACCGCCTGTGCCGACGGAACCTGTCCCTCGCGCACCTTGCTGACTCTGCGACCAAACGCATCGTAACGATAGCGCCACCGCGCCCCGTCCGGCAAACTCACCCGTACCAGACGGTCCTGCACGTCCCAGTCAAAGTGCGTGTCCTTCGGTCTGAACCCCGGACGCGTTTCCCGCTTCATCGCCAGACGCCCGCAGTCGTCATACCTGTACTGCGTATGACCCCGCTCCACCACCCGGCCTGCCGCATCGTATCGCGCCGACGCCTGCACCACCGCATCCTGCACCTTCAGCGTCTCACCCAGACCCGGTGCTATCTGCGACACCTCGCACAGGTTCTGTTCGCTGTCGTAGCCAAACAGCCGTGCCTGACGCCGCCGTCCCTCATCGCGACGCTCTGCCGTCACCTGACCCGCCCCGTTCAGCCGGAATGCCTGCTCACCCCAGTGGCTGTCGCTGATGCCCGTCAGACGGTCCAGCACATCGTACTGATAGCGCCGCTCCAGCACGTCATTCACCCGGCCATCCGCCCCTTCCAGCGCCTGACGTTGCAGCAGCCCTGTCGGACTCCACTCGTGGCGTAGTGCAAACCCGCTGCCGTTAGTGCGCCGCTGCTCTTCTCCCGCTGACGTGTGGCTGAACTGCAGCGGCTGGTGTGAGCCAATCCCCAACGACGACAGCCGACCCGACTGCCACGCCAGTTGCAGCGGCGCCAGTATCCCCTCGACCACCGCACGCTGACCGCCCGCATCATAACCGCTCTGTACCGCCTCGCCGTTCACCGTTTCCGACGTCACCTGCCCCGCCCGGTTATAGGCGTATTCCACCACCGCATCCGGGCTGGCGGCTTTGGTCAACCGACCGGCCACGTCATACGCCAGTTCGGTAATGCCGTCGGTTTCCCCGTCCGCTTTCTGTGCGGTAATGCGCGTTATCCGCCCTGCCGCATCATGCTCGTAATGCAGTGCGCTGCCATCCGGCGCGGTACGCTGCACCAGACGGTCTGCCACATCGTACTGATACCGGTATACCCGGCCGTCGTAATGCCGCTCCTCGCTCAGCCGACCGCTGGGGTCAAAGCTGTACGTCCAGTCCCGTCCCTGACTGTTCGTCACCCCGGCGAACTCCGCTTCCGCGTTATAGTGGTAGCGTACCGTCGCCCCCAGCGGGTCGGTCGCTTCCAGCAGGTTATCGAACGCCCCGTAGCGGAACTGGTAGCGCTGCCCCAGCGCATCCGTCACCGCCGTCAGGTTACCTTCCACATCGTAACCAAACCGCGTCTCGCTGCCGTCTTCGTACACCACTTTCGACGGTGACTCGCGCACGCCGTCATACTCCCAGCGTCGCACCTGCACACCCGCTTCATGCCCGATATGCCGCTCCGTCAGGCGGTCAAGGTCGTCATACCGGAACATCACCGCCGGTGCATTATCCCGCTCAAGGCGGCTCAGCAGGCCACGGCGGTTATAGTGATAACGCTGCAACACGCCATCCGGGCCTATCACCGTCGACAGTTGCCCTGTTTCACCATAACGGTACAGCCACTCGCGCCCTTCCGGGTCGTTCACTTCCACAACCTGCCCGGCAGCATTACGCTGGTAATGCCATTCGCTGCCCAGCGGGTCGATATAGGCCAGCAGTTGTCCGTTATCGTCATACGCGTAGTGGTGCGTCGCGCCGTCTGGCAGGGTAACCTCGGTCACCTGCCCCCAGTCATTGCGCTGATACGCCGTGCGGCCACCCAACGGGTCGGTCTCTGCCACCAGTTGGTTGTCTGCCCATTCAAGCTGAGTCTCACCGCCGTCGGGTGTACGTTTGAGCAGGATATTGTTGCGCTCATCGCGCACATAGCTGAATACTCCACCAAACCCGCTATGGTAATGGCTGGTCAAGGTGTCATCGTCGTATTCAAAGTGACCCGGCCAGTAGCCTTCCGAGGTTCTGTCCCGGATAGCCCGGCCTTTTTTATCGTAATCGTGCTCAACCCAGGTCGAGCCTAAATCCGACCAGCGCAGCAGCCAGCCTTCCGACGAGTAGCGATAATCAAAATTACGCCCCTCATCTGCCCGTACGCTCAGTAAATGCCCACGGTCGTCATAGGTATAACTCGCCAGCGTTTTTAAGGGCTGGCGCTGCGGGGTGCATAGCGTAAGTGTCGTGATCTTTTGGTGTTCCGATATGACGTGAATTAAACGCCCGTCCGACAGCGCAACCCAACGCAGTTCACCCAACACCCACTCGAAAGTCACTCGATTACCCGCAGCATCGTCGATAGACGTCAAACAAAGCTGGAGGCCGAGCGCATATTCAAACCGATAGCGCAGGCCACCGACATGCTGGAGCACCAATTCACCCTGCTGCCGGGTCAACCGCCATTGTGGGTTTGACGATGAACGACTGATCTCCCCTTCATTGGGCAGGGCGAAGAATGCCTGATTGAACTCACCATCCGTTAACGTAGCCACCCCGTTGTCGAGCGTCAGGCTGATATCCCAGTTAGTCCGCCACAGTGTCCCCAGCAAACCGGGGTGACGTTTTCCCGTGGAGCGATAGTAGCGTTGCAGTGACAGGGATAGTGGGCTACTTACCTGAATGTCGGTGCGCTGTTCCACCACCGCGCCGGTTGCCATATCGACGGGATCGCCCTTTTGCTCACCATTATTAGAATCAGCCTCAGTGCCGTCGTTCTGATCCCGAGCCTTCTTCTGTGCTGCACCATCGTCACCCGACTTCGATGGATGAGCAGCACCGGGCGTTATAGGCTGCGTACCTTTAGGTAGTTCTATCGTTTCCTTATCATCTTTCGGCGTGGCTTCATCTTTGCTTTTTACTTCGTCAGGTTTTTGTGGTGGTTTTTTATCGCTGCTAGCCTCGCTTTTGGGTTTAGCGCTCTGCGGCGTTTCCGATGACGTGGAATGAGGTTGCTCAGATGATGTATGGGAAGTCTGAGAAGCATGTGTCGATCCGGTTGAATTGCTTTTCCCCCCAGCAGCCCCCGTCTCAGATACGCCGAGCTTACCTTTGTTATGTCCGCCACCACGTCCCAGAGCCATCGTCGCCGCTAACACCGTTGCCATAATGCCAAGAGAGCCGTCAGACGCTGACGCTCGCTTAGTGTGCTCATCGATTTCCTCATCAGTACGATAGTCGCCTGATTCACCTTTTTGCACATCCATTGCCATTGCCGAGAGATCACAACTTCCTTTTGGAAGTGAACTCGCGATAATCTGCGTCATAATTTTAGGGATGAACGCCGCGAATTCGGCTTCAATTAAGCCCACTACGCTGTCAAACAGTTCAATTAATAAGCCAAGTACATTGACAAGCAACTGGAAGGTATCCGCCATCAGGGTAACAATCCAACTGCGCCCACCAGAAGCGCCGGTCACCAGTAAATTCAGCGCTTGCTTCATCGTTATCAGCAGCGCTTTGCCATCTTGCGCGTATTTCCTAATATCGCCGCGTATAGCAGTGAGCCATTTAACCACGTCACCATTACTCAAACTTCGAATAGTTCGAGTTGCTTCCTGAATATCCTGAGTTTTGTTACCCTTAAATTTCCTCATGGCTTTAGTAATGGCATTGCCGCTGATTTTCAGCGCATCACCCGCACCAGGAACAAAGCCGATTACACACAGCACACCGTCAATACGGTGCATGGTATCCTCCATCAGCTCGGGCTTTTTGTAGCTATCCCAACACCATTCCCCAAGGAAATAGACGTCCATCGCTTGCCCGACCACGGGAATACAGCCCAGAATCACTTCACAGAACAACAGCACGGCATCATCAATACTTGCTGCTTTACTTGCCACCTCTGCCGACAGTCGGTGCTGAATCCGGCGGATCTCCTGTTTTAATGGGCCGTTGTCACGCCGGATGATCATTTCCAATTTTTGGAAACGTTTAAGAGCTGGTTTGTATTCGTCAGGAACAGACTCCCAAAAACTGAGCTTGCTCACTACCGCATTTTGTACAGCATTATATTCCAGAAATCCCTTTTCTCTCAGTATGATGAACAGAGAGAAATACTCCCCAGACAATGCCATATATTCCGGATTTGACTGGAATACGGGGTTATTCTGCACCGTTTCCTGAGGATCAAACGTATCGCTGCCTTCCCCCATCAACAGCTCAAACGTGCCACACCCCATATCATGGATAAAAAACATTCCGTTATCGTCGGTTTTGCCTTCTATCTTGTGGTCTCGGCTATCGGTTAATTGAAAAGGGGCGTTCGGTATTGGGTCGCCTGAATCGTAGTGGTAATACACGAGTATTTCGCAGCCACAGGTTGTACATCCCCCTGAAATTTTATTATCCGTGGTGAAATTACGCTTTGCGGCATCCCCGCTGGCAGCTAACGCGCTGCTTTTATCCTGACTCATGAAATGACGTCCTTTTTATTTTATGCTTCGTCCAGGTGGTCAATGGCTGCCTGATACAGGCGATCCATACGGCTTTGCGTGCCAATGTATTCAGGCTGTACCAGAATGTTTTTTGCCCAGGGCTGATGAATAAATTCCGGCGAGAGTTCTGTCGCCAATGCCAGCCAGCGCACGATATCGCGGTCGTTGTTAAAGCCGTTGTTTTTCGCCTGTTCCGTCTGCTGATGAGTAAACGCCTGTAGTTCATCATCAGGCGCGTTTTGCCAGTCAGCATGGTAAGCACGCAGATGTTCCCTATAGCGCGCCAGATTGTGATGTCCGTAAGGCACCATGATGGCTTGCCATTGTTCGTCACTCAGTTGGCGCGGCAGGATGTCTGGAATAGAGTGTGGTTCGCGGGCAGTGAGATTTAAGGCACGTACCACGCCGTCAGGGGAAATGTCGCAGAAGCTGGCTATTGGGCCATAGAGCGCACAGGCTTCTTGTGCGGAACTGGCGGATAACAGCTGATTCACCACCTGCCAGTCACCCACGCGTAGGATGGCATTCTCCCCGGAAGGTGAGGTCACCAGGCTCCACTGTCGCAGATGCTTCGTAACCTCAAGCAGTTGATCGAGCGGCGAATATGCCTGCATAAACCATTCCAGCTGTAGACCCATTCCCCAACCCAGCTGAGTGATGATGTGTTCTTTCACCTGCGACCAGTTAGCGACGTGAAGTGGGATGCAATAGGGCGATACCGAGGCATGAACGCGCCCCGCTTCACCCCAGTACAAACGCGTCTGTTCCAGGCTACCCCCCCAGCGTTCGGCCAGCCACGGCACAGCATCGTTCATCGACGCTTCGGCGATAACAAAACAGCCGCCCTGAGCAATACGCGCTTGCCAGACGGCGTCATCTTCCGGCATCAGTTCAAGGAAAGGTTGCGATACACTCACAGCGTGACCTCCGTTATGTCAGGTAACTCTCCCCGCATCCAACCGGGTCGATGGTAATTAAGCTGCACGCTCTCAATGCGTTCAGGTTCGGATTTAAAAATCCGAATACTGTCCGCAATCGAATAGCGCTCTGTCAGATGAATAAAAATCGGGTGCAAATAGAATTCACTACCGAGTACCCAGCGATGAGCGGACCAGGCTTCACATTCCGCTTCGCTGGCTTTGGGATAATATTTTTCTGCTAATGCAATGCCGCTAATAAAGCGTGCTTTTACTATTTCGATGTCCAGTGGAAAAACACATTTCGCGCTGACAAAAAGAAAGAGTTCATTTGCCAACCGGTGTAGGCGATTGTCATTAGCGAGAAGATAATATTGATAACGCGTTAAATTAATTTGATAGTCTTTCTTAATTTCGTTCTTATTTTCGTTATTCATTTCCTGTTGTGCGAATAACTGATATTCCCCACGTTCGCTACTCACTATGGGTAAATACATATTATTCAGCGAGCCGAGGAAATCCGTTTGAGCAGCACGATCCAGAGTGGACCACCAGGCCGATAAAACGTCTGGTGCATAGCTACGAAATAGCGCTCGAGTGCCATCAGGCCAGAGACAAAAAAATGCGCTGCTGCCAAAAATCAATAACCTGCTGCAATGCCAGCTCGCAATGCATGAGGATCACACCGCTCTGTCGCGCTGGCTGTGTCTCATTCAGCCAATGCAGTAATGTTTCTCCTGGTTTTCCTTCTTCTATTTTCACCACAATAGGCGCCCACATCTGCCAGTTTTCGGTATCCTTGCCAAAATGCAGCTGCTGCCATATATCTGACGCCGCAGGTTGAAAAGCCTGCCAATATTCAGGTAATTCGGGATAACTCAGCGGCGAGATAATAGCGTACAACGGCGCATCAACCTGGCTGATTTCAAACAGAGTATAACTGTTTGTTATCATGGCTATTTACCTATAATTAAATGGGATAAGTTTTAATACCCTGGGCGTGTATTAAGCATGACAGCAACGACCAGATAATCAGCATGATTATCTGGTCGGGAAGTGCAGTTTATTTTTATGACGTAGGGAAAATAATAAAAACCGTGAATCAAAATAAAATTATACTGGCAGTCCCTTTTCCCAACGATCCCGAACTTCAGCAGGTGACAGCGGTGGAAATTTAACGCCGCGATCCAGCAACAGCTGTTTTACCTTTAGTGCCCAAGGGTAGTGAGGCGATTTAGGAGACATAATGGATAAGCTGTCATCCACGGTAAAAGCGAGATTACTTCCTGTATCATCATAAATATTACTATCTGCGCCTTGTTCTATCAGCCAATAGGCGACTTCATATTTATTCAGATAAGCAGCATAGTGGGCGCTGTTTACTTTGGAGCCATCAACGAGGTTCAAATCAGCTCCCCGCTCTACGAGTAATTTGATATCGTCCCAGCGCTCCTCACCAATAGCACTAAATATTGCTGGCTGGCCACGACGCCCAATCGCATTCGGGTCGCCTCCCGCATCCAGAATAATGCGCAGCCAGTCAGGGTCTTTTGCGCCCGCCACGGAATTGACGGCGCTGTCACCAAAGCCGTCTTTATAGTTTGGATCGACACCCAATTTAAGCGCCAGCGTGACGGCCTTTTTATCCTTGGTTTCATAAATCAGCCACAGCAGCGGCGTGATACCTTCTTTTCCCTGAATATTCAGGTTAACGCCCTGTGACAACTGATGACGAGCTGCTGATTCATCACCTTTTTGAATATTTTCCAGTACCGCCACCACAGGAGGCTCAAAAAGTTCACTCGCCCGCATACTGTGTCCTCCTGCCTGACAAGCGGTTAATAATCCCAGAATAACGACGCCTACCCATTTTATACGTGCCAACCATTGCATTATATTCCCCTGAATGTATTGGTTATCTTCCCGATATCTTCCTTTTTCTGGCTTTCAATACCCGCAATCACCTGATCCATACCGTGACGCGCAATCGGCGAGCCCCCTACTGCGGGAAGTGCCATCATATCACCGCTTGCTTTCGGCAGGCCCCCTTCCAGTAATTTTGCAACACCGATGACGCCCCCGAGCACTGCACCGGCGGTTCCACCAATCAATGCGCCTGCGCCAGACAATAAGCCTGGAATCAAAGCCTTACCGTAGGTTTGTGCCATGGTTAATACCTCACCATCCACCGCCTGCGTCGTTATCAGAGAGGCTGTTTTCGCCAAATCGGCACCACCTGCACGTGACACAGTATTGTTATGCAAACCCGCAGCATTAAAGGTATAGCCGGGCAATCCCGTGACGCCAACGCCAGCCGATGCCAAACCACCGCCTAATGAATGCCCCACGATGACAGGTGGCGGAGAAAGAACGTTTTTTACCCGCTTTGCCAAATACATAGCCTGATTGTATTGATCCGTCTCCAATCCCATACCTTGCCCAGCGTTAGTCAACCAGTCTTTAACGCCTGTCACCGCATTATTGGTGCCCCGGTAGGTCAACATCGTTTCGCCATTAATTGCTGATTTGAACAGGGCAGAACCAAACCCTGTTTTCTTATCCATAAAATCATTGTCTGTCAGGCCAGGAAGCTGACTCGTATCCAGAATATCCAGTCCAACCGGTGCCTTAGGCAGTTTATCCAGCACGCCTCGCCGGAATTCATCGACCGAATAAACGTACTGAGCCGCTTCGGCACGTAGGATACTGTCGTTGTTAAACGCTAACCGTTTTGCCGCATCGGCTAACCCCGGCAGCGTCGCGGCTTCAGTCGCCAACTTGGCACGCGCCAGATAGCGATCTTTACGCTGAGCAACGGAGAGCAGGTCATCAAGAATGGGCAGCTCGGCGACCGAAGCCCACTCCATTAACGTCGGCAATAGCATTGGCGTCAATGCCAGCAGAGGCGCACGGCTTTTTGCCGATTGCTCAGCGCACGGCTTCACTGGGGACTGATAGGGCGAGTCGCCAATAATGACGTTCCCACTCCCCGCAGCGACCGAGCCGCCACAGCCGATCGCATCACCGATACGCGCCGCCAGCTTTCCATTGATGATAACAGTACCAGACCCTGCGGATATGGCACGATTGTGCACACCATGAGGCATATTTGGGCAAGGGCAGGCATGGAGCAAAACCCCATCGCCTTTACGGGCCGCTGGTTTGCCATTGATGATGACATCACCGCTGCCTTCGATAATCGGGGTGGCAGGGAAACAGCCGTGACCCGCACAGCTATCCCCTAAACGTGCAGCACCTGGCATAGTTCCTCCTTAACGTCTGTCTGGCGCATCCGGCAGCGTCGGCTTCGTAGGGTCTTCTGGCGTAATCGACACCGGCGCAGTCCCTACACCCGCCGCACCGCCATCATTGATCTTCACAATCGTCCCAGAAATTGTGACACCCGCGCTATCAATCTTGATAAAACCACCAGGCGCTTTAATGGTCAAAGCCTGCCCCGCTTCCAGCACGATATCTGCGGCTTTCAGATAGCTGTCCGTATTGACCAGAATACGCTGGTGCGCCCCAATCAGCGTCTCTTCAGAGCCAGACATCGTGGTCTGACGACTCCCTTCGATACGGGTAATTTCTCCCCCGCCGATAAAGCGCTTGAAGGAAGAACCAATCTTCTGAATAAAACTCCGCCCAATCTCCTGATGATGATCCTGACCAATATTCTCAAAATCATCTTTCCCTATCGTTCGATGGCGGTGGCGATCGACCCGCTGGAACTGATCCTGAGTCACGCTGAGGTGCTGATCGCGCCCCACGCTCTGTCGATGAATGTTGTTGATGACACCATCCATATCTTTCTGCGCGTGGTAATAAATTTGTTCACGCGTCGCCTCATCTTCAAACCGCAGTTCGTTGAAGCCACTGCCTTTATGGGTATCGGTACGCAGCGTGGTGCGCGTTTTGTGTGCGGGTAAAACATATGGCGTCGGGTTGGTCGCGTGAAAAGTTCTGCCTGTCACAATCGGTTGATCCGGATCGCCTTCAAGGAAGCTGACGATCACTTCATGGCCGATGCGCGGGATGGCGATCATGCCGTACTGGCCGCCTGCCCAGCCCTGACTGACGCGTACCCAGCAGGAACTCTGGTCGTTGCTCGCGCCGTAGCGGTCCCACGGGAATTGCAGTTTCACCCGACCATACGGGTCGCAGTAAATCTCTTCTCCCGCTGGGCCAACCACCGTCGCGATTTGCGGGCCGTCCACCATCGGTTTGTAGGGCATGGCCGCACGCCACGTCGTCGTGCCTTTCACCACCGCAAAGCTGTTGCTCATGGTGGTCGGTTCGCCGCCGCTTTCCTCTTCCAGCGCCTGCGGCTGCTGCCCGACGTGCGTGACGCTCACCGTCTGCCATACCGCGTTCAGCGTCGCATTCGGGTGCTCCGTCAGCGTAAACGTGTTGCCCGGCATCAGCCCCGCGCAGTTGGATTCCCCTTCGCTCGTCACCGCCCCTGAGCGCAGCGCATCCAGCCGGTAGCCGCTGAACGCCTTGCCGCTCGGGTCTTGCTTATAGCGCCCCGGATAGTCGTAGTGCTGATAGCTTTCGCGCTGGTGCGCCAGCTCACTGCTCATCTTCTTGTGCGACAGCCCGTAAGCCGGTGTCTTAAAGCTGTAGTCCTTCAACTCGACGTCCGATGTGCTCACCCGCTCCGCGTAGTGGAAACGCCGGACATATTCGCCTTCACTCAGCCCCTGTGTCGCCAGATTGAAGAACAGTTCGGGGCCTTTGGTCAGCGCACCCGCATCGTCGGCAAACACCACCCGGTGTTTGCCTTCCTCAAACTCATGGAAGAAGTACATCCCCTCTTCAGCGGCCAGACGGGTGATAAAGGCTAAATCGCTTTCCCGATACTGCACGCAGTATTCGCGTGGCGCGTGCTCATGGCGCAGCGCAAAGGCGTAGTCGGTAATCCCAGACTCTTCCAGCAGTGCGCCAATAATCGCCTCCGGCTTTTGGGCCTGAAAGATGCGGGCGTTGGTACGCAATCCCAGTCGCCACAGCGCCGGACGGACTTCCATCTGATAGCGCGTGCGTCGGAATCCGGTGTCGCCCTGCGTGAAGCCACTGACAATCCCGCTAACCCGACGTTTCAGTTCGCCCTCATACCAAATCATCAGCTCACACGGCTGGTCCAGCACCGCGCCGAAATCGACATCCGGCAACGCGCTTGCCAGACTCAGCGACAGGCTGAAAGGCCGGTTCAGCCCTTCATCCAGCCTGAAATCCACCACCGCAAAGGTGCCTGCCTCCAGCGCGCCGACTTTTACGGTGAACTGCAATCCTGTGCTATTTGCCACCTGCCTTCTCCTTTTTCCTTCGCCATGGCTACCGCACGCCCCCGCTCCCGTTGGAGCGGCACGTCGCTATCCTGATTAAAATGAAATACCTGAGTTGTGGTCTGAGCCTGCTCACATCACAACTCACGCCAAAGAAAAAAACAGAAAACCCGGGCAAGCCCGGGTTAGATGGGAATTACGCTTCGACCGGTGCACGCCAGTCATCAGAGCCGGAAGTCCCGGCAACGGTGTGCTCCCAGTCAATTTTGCGGTAGGCCAGCGACACTTCAATCAACTGGGTGTAGTCCAGTTTTGACGGGTCCTGACAGTGTGGCATTTTGCAGTCGATATCCACGATGGTGGCATCGGTCAGGATGGTAGAGAAGAAGTGCTCCTGCTTGCCTTCCACCGAGGTGCGATACCACTTCAGGGTGGTGGTGGGCAGCATTTCACCGGTAGACAACGCGTTGTACAGCAGCGGAACCGCTTTGTTCAGTGCCACGGTGAATTTGAACGGTTTGTGCACACGCTGACCAGATGGCTGACCGGACTGCGGGTCGGTCGGTACGGTGACGATGTGTTTGAATTCCTGCACCAGCATTTCATCTTCGTGGCCTTCCACATAGATGTTGCCGACAGAGTCAGAGGTGAAAGCACCCGCGGTGATGTTGCCCTGAGTTTTCCCTTCGATGCTGATATAGCATGGAGTTGGCATAGTCTTGCTCCTTGTTGTTGAACGAGTTGAATAACTTCACGCTCTGTATAGCAATTCACATGCCAACTTTTATCTTGTTGTTTTTAATATAAAAAAACTTAACTCAAATTTTACTTAAGCAAAATTTGAGCAAAAAATTGCGCAGACCTCGTGAAAAAACGGCATCCATTGCGCAAAAAGTGATTTCAACCAGAAAGTGAGCAAGAAGTTGCGCAGAATGCGCAATTATGCTGAAAGTTTGAATTAGTGGTAAATTAACGAAATGAATGACCGATAGAAGGAGTACTTATTAATAGTAAAAAACTATACTTGGCGATAAGTCGCTCATTTCCATAACAATAAGAGTAAGCGTTTACGGCGGATTCAACTCCAAAATAGTTCCGGTTGCATTCCGTGACTTTAGCCGTGTATGCCTTCAGCTAATACCCTAAATACCTGACAAACCTGAAATATTATCTGTGTTATAAGGCTACCAGTAATCTACTGAGATGGTTGATGAGTCAGTGCGAATCTATAACCGTGAGCGATTTCATCTCTCCCTAAAATACCAAACGCTTGATGCACCTAATCGGGCGTTTTAATATCGAAAACGTGTCAACCTAGGTCAGGGTCAGTCTTACGGTTATATTCACTGACCACCACACTGAGCTGGCGGTGATTAAGCAGCACAAAACTCAGAACGCCTAAAAGTAGCGCCAGCCAGCAGAACAAAATTTTTACTCCACTGACCCCGCTGAAAAACAGAATAATGGACAGTGCGAATCCTGGAAAAAACACGATTGCGGCAGTTCCTGCCAATACCCCACTCAGCCACTTAAATGTCGGGGAGTGTAAGAAAGGTCCAACAATAATAATTGTTGCCAACGGGCTTAGGATAGTGATTAACAGTGCGTAGCCCGGCTCTTGCATCAGAAACAGAAAATTAATAGGTAAGGTCAGCATGACATGTCTCTTCAGAGATAATTGTAATAGCGGATGGAAATGATCACACATCATCTTCGCCAACATCAGGGCGGGAAGCACATTGATGCCACGGTTAAAGGCAGCGGAAAACAACGCGATAACTCATTTCATACTCGTTTACAGTGAGGGAAAGGAAAAAGAGAACGGAAACAACTGCTCGAAGTGGATAACAACCTGATTTTGTTTTACTTCAATGGGAACCGCGAGTATCAACGCTATCGCCAGAGCGGTGCCGGCCAAAAAGTAACGAGCGCGGCCAAACACAACATCTAACTTTTTGCGGCGCTGAATATTGCCGATGGGGGCAATGCCAAATACACGATGCAGTTTGTCACGTGTGATCACCCATTCATCATCACGACGTACTGCGTTACCAATCAACCGATAATTAGAGCCTTGTTTAATAATATATTCTCGCTCAATTTCGCGTCCACTACGTTGCTGTGCATTCGCCGATAACAGATGGAAATCCAGGTCAATGCCATCAACCAGCACGCTACCTGTACTGTCACGCAGCAGAAATGGATGGCAGCACTGCTCCTCATGAATTATTCGGTAATGCGTTCTCCCCTCACGGTCGCGCTTTTCTTCGCTAACACAGTGGTAGTAACCAATACAGCGCTCTTCGCTCAGTGGTGCCAACATCTGCTGTTGCGCCACCAGTTTGCCTTCCAATTGAACCATGCCGGTCGTCATTGAACGCACTTTACTGCTGGGTAACATTTCCTGAAAACGCATAAAACGGCTCTGCGCTGATGGCTGCACAACGCGGAAAATCACGATACCCATAAACGCGATAATGGCCAATACGCCGAAAAAAGGAATCAGTATTAGCGCGATAAGCGTCAGACTATTCAGCACAATTTTCCACAACGGCGTACGTTTTGTCGTAATGGTAGTGATGTCTATTGTTGGACTGCGGGTAGCAACGTTGCGGGGGGCGGCCTTTTCCTGTGGAGATTCAGGCGTACCTAGGTCATCATCCTTAGCGATATTCAGCAGTGCCGAAATGCCATAAAATAGCAGAGCGGGCACAACAATCAGTGCAATAATCCCAACAGGTGTTAAGAGCATATTGAAAAAAGCATCGCCAAAGATCAGATGACAAACTTTACCCGCAGTGATAAGCAGGATAGAGAGTATGACCGGTAACAGCAGAAAACCGGGGCCGTTAAAAAAGCGAGACAGATATTTAAGCCACATATTGATACATCAACGCTCCTGTCGTTATTGGTTCGTCCTGAGTGGAAAAGAAGTTTCGGCAAATATGCTCCCAGCGTCTGGATGGTGCATAAGAATTACAGCCAGTTACCCAATCGCCACACTTCCACCGCCGATAATAACACCGCCACAGCTAACGGTGTCTCCCGTACGTGCAGCGGGTTTGCCGTCAATAAAGACACTGGATGAACCACCGCTAATGATGCGGCTATGCCCGTGCGGAGCCAGAGGATCGCCTTGTCGAGCCAACGGTAGGCCGTCAACCTTAACGGTTGATGAACCCGCCACGACGGAGGTTGGTGGATGACTACCGTGCCCGGTATCGCTATCGCCTAATTTAACTGCGTTTCCCATGCGACAATCCTTAGTGTAAACAGCGATCAAATAACAGGAATAAATTTTCCATCAATGAAGGAAAAAATTGGTGAATACCCCCTAAGCCGCTTATTACCATTTTCATTTACTATGAAATAAATTAGAGGAGAAAAACTTGGGTCAGATTTATTTATAAATCGAACCATTCTATTATCATTCATCACCTCAAATTCATAATCATTCCAGTTGATATTGATCATTTTAAATTCATGGTTTTTTAAATCATCTACAAATGTATTACTTTTGTAAACATCATCAATACTATCTCCAGTAGTCATTGCCCATGCTTTCAAAGATTCATTAAGATATCTCTTTATTTCTATATCATTCTTTTCTGCTAGGAGGTACCAGAGATCGAGGTAAGCGATTTTTAGCGCTTGAATCTGTTCTGGCTTGCCTGTAAACGGGGCTGCTTTTGTCCATTTCCACTCAGGAATACCTTTAAGATAAACCTTCTGCGTAAACTGATAGAGCTCCATACCAGCAGGGAAATAGTTATCGATCAGATAATCCGAGGAGAGGTGTCCCATTTCAACCTGCTGAGCAGTGATTTTTTTTACAGTAGCTTTTTCAGCTTTAGCGCTGTCCGCTTCTCCACCTGATTGCGCATAAGGCATACCGTCTTTACCGATAGCAATCGTGAGCTGGCTTAATACCTTTGACTGTTCGCCTTTAAATGCAGTGAGGGCCACTTTACACCCCGCATCTGGCTTAAATGTTTTGCGTTCATTATCACCAATTGTTTCCTGTGAGAACCAATCCAGCGCCCCGATTTCAACTGTAATTTCATTCTCTCCATTTTCCAGCGCAAGCAATGCGTTAGTGCTGGATGTACCAAACCCTCTTCCTGCAACCGCTGAATCTCGGTTATCCATTCCAAGCACGCCGTTGGTTTTGATAGCGCAAAACGCCGAGTTAATATCGAATACGCTGCGGATCCTTAACGGCTCATTAGTTGCGTTGGCGGTAGACATCATCATCACTCCTGACAGTATTAGGCATTTCCATTGAAAAAATTTCCCGACCATTTTCTTTCCTTGTGTTCCTAACGTTTCGGATTGGAGCCCATCGCCCAGGGCTCCTGACTCATTTTTTTCGCTTTATTGTATTTAGGGTTAGACCCCATTGCCCACGGCTGAGCGGGTATCACTTCCGGTTTAGTGATAACCCTCTCTTTACCAAACAAATTAATTCTCATCGCAGACTCATCCGCTTTTAGTGGCCCAGCCAGTTCGGTTGTTGATTCGTAGGAATACTCATCGTCTGTACTGCCTTTCATTCCACGATCTGGTGATGATTTAAAATCAGCCATTAATGCCACTTCGGCCATGATACCATCATGATATCCGACCAAATCAATACCATCATCATGTGGATCCAGCTTCATTCCTGCTTCCGTTTTAAGACTTCCTTCGGCCTTTAGCGCAATTTCAACAAACAACACTTTTGTTTCAAAGGCTGTGCTGACAACCCCCTGTAGCAGAAAAGCCAGCTTGTTGTTGTCGTCCTCTGGCGCGAAGGTCCATTGCGCTTGTTTATAGGCCGCACCGACAGAGAAATGCAGCTCTGCCGTCAATTTTATATAACACTCGAGGGAACTGCCGCCCTTCGCGATATATTCCCGGCACTTCGCGGCAATACGTTCTACTTTACAATAGGCCGCCAGAAGCTGTATCAGGTCTATTTTCATACTCATGCTAAGGAAGGGTGCCGCGTACAGCCCCATAAAATGCGTGGCATCATCAACACGGTCCTTGCACTGATACGCATAGGACACCCCCAGATTAATCGGCTCAACGGAGAAATCAAAGAGGCGATATTCGCGCGTTCCCTTTTTTTCGGGATCGGGCAGGAGATATTTGTTGATATTCGATAAAAAGCGCTCTACTTTGCCAATCTGTTCCAGTGTCTTGACCGTTTTGACTTTATTACGGGTCAATTCGGCAAACTTAGCCGAATATTCCGTACCACCGATTTTCAGCCCGTACTCAATATTCAGCTTCTGCTCCTGCGTGATTTGGAACTGATCGGTCTGCAATGTCCAGCCACTCCGCAGTTTATTGCCATTTTTAGGCTGGGTATTCTCCATCTTTTTTCTGGCAGCCGCCTGTTCATCCCGCCGCTCTTTCCAGGTGCGTTCTTTTCCCCTTAGCTCATAGCTGAAACCGATAACAGCCCGTAGCTCCACTTCAGGATAAACATCTATTTGTGCATAACTCGCTTTACCCGTGCAGCCCTGCGTAATCAACTGATAACGATGGGGGGCGGCAATGGCATCAGAAGGCAAGTGAATACGATTGAAATAGGACCATATTGGATCGACGGGCAAATCAGCCTGATCGCTATCTGCGGGTTTCTTGTAATAGAGCGTGATGGGGTTTGGCGCGCCGTTCTTTAACGCAATTTTCTCATTTCCACTTTCCAGCGTAGCCTGCGGGCAGGTGGGTTTCTCGCACTTCCCTTCTATTTTTATCGTTCCCTGACTGCCAGTTCCATCATCCAGGACTTTGAGATGAATATTCTGCTCAACAGGCCAGACATGGATTTTCTCATCAAATGCATCAAGTGTTATTTCATAGGTACAGGGATCGGGATGATTACAGGTTGCGCAGGCATTGCCCGCCGCAAGTGAGACTTTTCCTTCAGACATGCGCTTTTCCTTTAGCGGGGAATATATCCCAGTGTATCTTTAAGCAAACGTTCAACTCGGTAATGGCCGGGAACGCTTTCATTACTTAATAAGTCCTGCCATAGCACAGGGAGTTTTTTTATTGAATACATCTCTTTTTCTATCAATAAATGCAGTAATCCGCGAATAGCGCGATCGTCTTCAATACCTTTTGCCTTACAAAAATAATAACACTCGCTCACAGACTCGTTGACTGTTAGGCGCTCAGGGCTATCTTTTAAGCCGTTATAAATGTCCTCCGTCTGGCTCATTTTCCATTCGGGAACATACGGTGCACTATGTTGTATTTTTTCTGCGTACTGAGTCATCGTTTTAGCCGTTAACCCCTCAATGTATTTCACTTCTGCATACTGATTCAGTAAATCAAGCTGTGGCTGGCTGATTCTGAACAATTTCATTCGGCTTTTAGCCGTTGGCGGAAACTGGGCACGGATGGGCTGAAAATGTTCTTCCCGAATGGTTCCATTATGGAGCGTCATCATCTTTTCAATCGGCCCCATAAAACAATGCAATTCCCATTCACTCAGAACATGGCATAAGTTCCAGATATTTCGCGGATCGTAAAAGCGGAAAAACACGGGTTTATCTTCTGAGGGCAAAAGAACCTGTAAATATTTACGTAGATGGTGGCGTAAATCCTTCATGCTCACCGACGTAAATAGATAGATCCCCCACGCCGAGGTTTTATTCACCAGCCAGGATGAAACCTCATGCGTGACTTCAACTAAATAGGGAGCCAGCGGGACTAACTCCTGCTGTAAGGGCTCTGCATATAAGCAACAATGCGGCGGGTCGTGTTCAGCCAAAAAATCCAGTAGTCCTTCTTCAATTGAGCCATCTATAACGGCATATTGCACAGTCTCACTCACGGTTTTCTTTCTCCTTTGCCGGGCAGTGCGCCACAAACAGCGTCCCTGCGGCAGCAGCCGCTTTCAATATCGCCGGATCGGCAGGGAGTGCCACATCGCCGGGGCTGCCACCTGAGTTCAGATTGATGGCCGGCCCTTTGATGTCGACCCCACCGGCGTGGATAACCACAAAGCTGCCCCCAACCCTGAGCGTTAATTTGCTGCCGCTTTGCAGCGTCAGATCGCCGTTGCTGTCTACGCTGAATACGCCGCTGATTTTTTGCGTCAGATCCCCCTTAACCTGTATGCCCCGATCGCCTTCGGTCAGCGATAAATGGTTGCCTGTGGTCTTGTGATCCTGATTGCCTTCCACCGTGACTTTACGATCGTTGGCGACCACCAGCTCTTCATCATGTCCGATGCTTGTTGTGCGGTTATAGTCCACGCGCTCATCTTTGGAATTGAGCACCCGCACTGCCATATTTTTCTGGGCGTGGAGGAAGATCTCTTCGTTGTCGGTCGCATCCTCAAAGCTGAGTTCGTTAAATCCTTTGCCTTTATGGGTCTTGGAGCGAAGCGTGGTACGCGTTTTGTTAGCGGGCAGCGGATAGGGGGACGGATTGGTAACGTGGAAAGTACGCCCGGTGATAATCGGCTGATCCGGATCGCCTTCAAGGAAGCTGACGATCACTTCATGGCCGATGCGCGGAATGGCAATCATCCCGTACTGGCCGCCCGCCCAGCCCTGACTGACTCGCACCCAGCAGGAGCTCTGGTCATTGCTCGCCCCGTAGCGATCCCACGGGAATTGCAGTTTTACCCGACCGTACTGGTCGCAGTAGATTTCTTCCCCCGTCGGGCCGACGACAGTCGCGATTTGCGGGCCGTCCACCATCGGTTTGTACGGCATGGCCGCACGCCATGTCGTCGTGCCTTTCACCACCGCAAAGCTGTTGCTCATGGTCGTCGGTTCGCCGCCGCTTTCCTCTTCCAGCGCCTGCGGCTGCTGCCCGACGTGCGTCACACTCACCGTCTGCCATACCGCGTTCAGCGCCGCATTCGGGTGCTCCGTCAGGGTAAAGGTATTGCCCGGCATCAGCCCTGCGCAGTTGGATTCGCCTTCGCTTGTCACCGCCCCTGCCCGCAGCGCATCCAGCCGATAGCCGCTGAACGCCTTGCCGCTCGGGTCTTGCTTATAGCGCCCCGGATAGTCGTAGTGCTGATAGCTTTCTCGCTGGTGCGCCAGCTCGCCGCTCATCTTCTTGTGCGACAGCCCGTAAGCCGGTGTCTTGAAGCTGTAATCCTTCAACTCGACGTCCGATGTGCTCACCCGCTCTGCGTAGTGAAAGCGACGGACATATTCGCCCTCACTTAATCCCTGATTGGCGAGGTTTAAGAACAGCTCGGGGCCTTTGGTTAGCGCACCCGCATCATCGGCAAATACCACGCGGTGTTTACCCTCTTCGTATTCGTGGAAGAAATACATCCCTTCTTCCGCCGCCAGACGGGTGATAAACGCCAAATCACTTTCCCGATACTGCACGCAGTATTCCCGGACCGCATGCTCGTTGCGTAGTGCAAAGGCGTAATCGGTAATACCGGCTTCTTCCAGCAACGTACCGATAATGACTTCCGGCTTTTGCGCCTGAAAGATGCGGGCGTTGGTACGCAGCCCCAGCCGCCACAACGCCGGACGGACTTCCGCCTGATAGCGCGTGCGGCGAAAGCCGGTGTCGCCCTGCGTGAAGCCACTGATAATCCCGCTGACCCGACGCTTCAGTTCGCCTTCATACCAAATCATCAGCTCGCACGGCTGGTCCAGCACCGCGCCGAAATCCACATCCGGCAACGCGCTCGCCAGACTCAGCGACAGGCTGAAAGGCCGGTTCAGCCCTTCATCCAGCCTGAAATCCACCACCGCAAAGGTGCCTGCCTCCAGCGCGCCGACTTTTACGGTGAACTGCAATCCTGTGCTATTTGCCACCTGCCTTCTCCTTTTTCCTTCGCCATGGCTACCGCACGCCCCCCGCTCCCGTTGGAGCGACACGTCGCTATCCTGATGAAAATATTGCCCTTCAATGCACCATCACGGATTACTCTGTTTTTCCGGATGACCAGTGCATCGCCAGCCGCTGCCCGGCTTTGATTTCATCAGGCTGCATCGTCGCTTCCAGATCGTTACGTGCATGAATGGCTTCGCTCATTCCCTCTGTTGCTGCCATCGCGTACCAGGCGTAAGCATGAATACGATTGCGGGAAGCGCCCAGCCCATCCTGACGCATCATGCCCATACGATATTGAGCCATACGGTTGCCGTCATTTGCCGCCAGGCGGTACTGCTTCATCGCCTCAACATAATCCTCTTTGCCGCCTTGCCCCAACCGTAGCATCTCGCCATAGGCCAGACGGGATTCGGTGTCTCCTGCTGATGCCGCTTTGGCATATTCTTCACGCGCACGCGCAAACTCGCTCGCGTTAAATAACCGCTCACCCAGTTCGCGTTGCGCCCGGATATAGCCCGCAGAGGAGGCCTGAACCAGATACTGTTCACGCTTTTCATGGGTTGTCTGGCTCTGACTGAGCAAATAATCAGCCTCGCCCGATCCGCCAGACGCGGCGCGCTCCAGCCAATAACGCGCCTTTTGCTCATCCCAAGGTAAGCGCTTACCTTCGCGGTATGCCTTGCCCAGCCAAAGCTGTGCTTCAGCATCACCTGATGACGCGGATTTTTGATACCAGTTCAACGCATTCTCGCCGTCTTCGTGTCGCGCCATCCACAGCTGTGCCTGTGCCTGACCTAGCGTCGCCGCGCGGAA
The DNA here is from genome assembly GCF_009931295.1 of Pectobacterium odoriferum. Classification (NCBI taxonomy): domain Bacteria; kingdom Pseudomonadati; phylum Pseudomonadota; class Gammaproteobacteria; order Enterobacterales; family Pectobacteriaceae; genus Pectobacterium; species Pectobacterium odoriferum. The sequence goes on from NZ_CP034938.1 coordinate 3,780,754, forward strand.
ATACCAGCGTTCGGCCAGATCGCGACGGATCACCACGCCTTTACCTTGCTCATAGCGCTGCGCCAACTGGTATTGCGCATCCCGATTACCCAGTTCGGAGGCCTTCAGCAACCACGCTACGGCATCTTTTTCTCCGCCCGCATGCGTTGCGTGCCACTGGGCGACAATCAACTGCGCGGGGGGATAACCATTTGCCGCAGCGGATTCAAAAGCACTCAGGCAGGCCGCCACCAGCTTTCCCTGATGCTGAACCTGACAGTCCATACCAAGCCGATGCCCCGCTTCGCCATTTCCCAAACGTGAGGACGTTGCCCACCACTGGCGAGCAAACGGGCTGTTCTTGGGCGCACCCAGCCCGGCCTGATACCAATCCCCCACCTGAAGTGCGGCGGCCGCGCGCAGTTCCTGATTGCCCGGAAGTTCAGACAGGCCAGACGCCTTCTGCATCCACTGCATCGCCTCGGTGTACTGCGAGCGCGCGGCCAGCGTCTTTGCCAGCTGATATTGCGCCTCTCCGTTTCCCCGGTTCGCTGATGCCACGAGTTCTGGTTCAGACAGCGATGTGACGGGTGCCTGACATGACACCAGCCAACAGGCCGACAGGCCTATCACTAATTTTTTGTATTTCATCATGTGCTCAGCGTTTTTCCCTTCACGACAATCAGCTGGCAGAATTACTCTGCTGCAAACGGTACAAGCGAACGTTGAAGGCGCGCAGTTCGTCTTCCATCGCGCGTAGCTCCGCTGGCGTCAGCGACTGGCTCTTGGTTTTACGTGCCTCAAGTTCTCGCAGTCGTATCCCGAAGGGAACGTCCGACATCAGGTCTTTTTGCATATCGTAGAGCTTTGATTTCAGATAGGAAATCGTCACCGTCCGGCGCTGCCGTTCCAGTTCCAGCAGTTGCTGCAACGTCTCGTTGACGCGGGCCTGAGCCTGTTCGTACCCGCGCGTTTTCGGTTCATCGCCCTGCTGACGTTCAAGCGCAATCTGCCACTGGCGTTCCATCTCCTTCACCGCCAACGAATCGGGATAGAGCTGCTGCATCACGTTTTTCAAGCCGTTGCCGTATTGATACAGATAGAACGGCGAGGCATTTTTCACCTGCTCCAACTGTGCCTGATAGCGGTTGATCAGCTCGCCTTCCATGCCCTGCAATTTCTGCTCGCCCAGCGCAATACGCACCCGGCGAATGTCATTATGATCGGGGGCGACGGGCAACGCGTAGGCTGGCTGTTGCAGTAACGCCAGCGCATCAGCCTTCTGTTCCTGCCAATACTGCCAGCCTGTAATCGCAGCGACAGGCAACGCGCAGGTTAGCAGCCCAGAGACAAACCAGAACCACGCTGGCTTCTGCTTTTTGTGCGCCTCAATTTTCAATACCGTCGGTTTCATTTGCCCTTTCTCCCGTCCGATGAGAATGCTGCCCGCAGGCAGAGCAGCCTGACCCGAGCCTGATGAACCGCTTTGCACCGTCGCGCCGGGTTCCATGTCTGAGTGAAAGAACACCATGGGGGGAATCTGCATATCCTGCTTTTTCAGTTCCTGATCGTCCGACACAATGACAATCTCGGTTTCATCAAACAAATGGGTATAGCCTTCGACGAAGTGCAGCAGATTCTCGACGCGAGGAATGCGGCTCAGCCCAGAGTTATGCAGCTTTTCACTCATCAATTGCAGCGCACGTTCGCAACGGTAAACCAGCCGCTTGTGTTCATGACTGATGGCGTACTGCCGCACCACTTCGCTGATGCGAGCAATAAACCAGTCCAGCATCTCAATACGCGCCCGTTCCTGATGTACCGGCGGCCAGAAGTTATCCCACTGCGTCACGATCAGGTTTGCCAGAAACTCACAGCTTTCCGTGAAGCCGGTCAATCCCGCCAGCCGTGAACGCGCCAGCGTAAAGTAGATCGCAGTCTGAAGATCCACGCCCTGCTTTTCAAAGATGGTGGTGGCCATATCGTGCACCAGCATCCAATCCACATCAGGGCGAGATGCGTGACTCAACTTGTTAATTTCAGCCCGAAGTGCGTCAAACTCCGGCAGCATCCGTGGATCGCGGCCCACTTTCAGGGCCTGTTGTGCATCTTGCATATCACATCATCCAGCAATAGGGAGCCTGAGCAGGCTCCCGAGAGTTAATTAATAAAGCGAGTCAGGCAGCGTGAACTGGCTGAACAGACCACCGGCAAACGGGTTATGGCTGGCATCGGTGTACACGCGATACGTCATCGCCCCGTTCTCCAGCGAGAAGCGCACGTCAAAGGTGTTCTCATTCACCTGAGTTAACTGATCGCTATTGACTAACCGGAACATCGCCCACGGCCCGCTAAAGCTCAGGCTGCGCGGTGAACGCTCACGATCGTCCGGCACTAACGTCAGCTTGCTTTCGGCACCGTCACGCATACTGTTTGGCCACACCAACGGCGTTTTCTGGCGACGACCGTGGCTGTATTCCAGCAACTGTCCGTCCAGATTCAGTACGCTGCGGCGCTTGTTCGCCGTCAGTTCCAGCGGTTCCAGAACGAAATGCACTTCCAGGCTGCCCTGCGCATTAAACAGGGTCTGGCGGATGCGATTAGCACGCTCAAGCTGCTTCACCAGCTCAGCCTGCAAAGGCGACGCCATGCCTTCTTCCAGCATGCCGCTTTCCATCATCGCCTTGAGGTTGGTTTGGTAGAAGCTATCCAGCGTACCCCCAGTCATGAAGAACATTTCCATTTCCGATAGCGGCACATCCTTGTTCGATGACGGGTCGAAGGGATAACGATCCGCCAGCTTCTCATTGAATGGCGTCACGACTTTATCCAGCCATTCCTGATTCAGCGACGACATCGCCAACCCGGTCACCAGACTGGCGCTCTCTCCGGCTAATTGCCCTACCCAGCGATCCAGCGGTGCAGGCAAACTGCGGGCATATTGCTGTAATGCGAACACCGGATCGGCAAATTTATTTCCCTGCCGCGCCTGCACCGCTTTCAACGCCGCCTGTCCCGGATCGGTCGCGTTGACGATCTGGTCGAGATAGTGATAGAGATCCGTCAGTTTCTGATTAACCTCTTGCACCAGCGGCCCCTGCTCACCGCGTCCGCTCAGCGCCGCATTGATAGTCATAAACGGACGGCCCGTACGCGTATTAATGCTCTGCGCCGTGTCGTTATCATCATCAGCCAACTTGCGGATACGGGTGTTATCACTCACCGTGGTCAGCACACGCTGGAAGGGCTGATCGTTGCCGGTAATATCCGTGAGGATATCGAGCGCCTGCTCCGGCGTATCGAGCGTTTGCACATCAATGTTCGCCAGCACTTTCTGCCACTGGTTGATGTAATCCGTAATGTAGCGGTCATTCACCTGACGCAGAATTTCCCGCCGATCGGCCTCGCTGAACTGCGCACGCTCACGCTGTCCCAGCACCCAGGCATCGAGTGCCGTCAGCTCTAATAGCGCTTTGTCCTGCTTGAGGTAATAATCGCTAAAGCCGGGATACGTCAGCAGTCGAGGCACGCTTCCCGCTTTGTCATTGCGCAGGGAAAACACCGGATCAAACGTCGGCCCGACTTCATCACGAATGGCTAAATCTGGCGGCAGTACCTGCGTCGCCTTCATCACCAGACTCTGATAAACACGCTGATACATCGGCAGCTTGCTCAGTTCTTGTTGAGCCAGCGTGATCGGCTGATTAAATGGCGCGAAGGTGCTGATCGCTAACGTATCTTTTTGCTCACGCGCCTTGTGCCAATCGGTGTGCTCAAGGGCGTAATCCAGATGCTGCATCAGCTGTTCCTGCACGTTGCCCTGTCCGGGAAATGCCTTCTGCCAACGCTGCGCCATAAACTGCTCGACCAGCGATTTATTGCGCCCTGACGCATCATCCAGCATCCGCATCACGCGCAGAATCGTCAGCTTTTGCTCGCTATTGGCCGGTGCCTGATTCAGATCTTCCAGCAGCCCTTGCATCACAGCAGGGAGAAAGCGCTGATTCAGCATTTGCAGATAGGTGCCTTCAACATGAGGCCCAATCTTGTCGCCCTGATACAGGCCAAGGTCGGCTAGCAGCGGCGTGCGCTCATGGTAATTACCAAAGGATAAGGTCGCATCGCGAATCAAATTCAGACGCGGCAGTTGCTGATAGCCGTAGCCCTGCTGGCCTTCCAGCTCATTGGTACCGATAAAAGCCTGTGCTTTCGTCAGGACGTTACGCCCAGCCTCTTCGTTGACCCGATAGAAATGGTGCCAACTGCCAACCAGCGCCAGACTGGCGAGCAGCATGCAGCCCACACCGATACTCAGCCGACGGCGACGATACAGGCTATGCAGCCGGTTTTCGCCCGCCAGACTGGCCTCAGGGAAAATGACATCAGGGAAGAGGCGCTGCACGAAGAACGTGTTCGATTCACCGCGCAGCGCAGGGTTAATCGGCTCGGGCAGTTGATAACGCCGGGACGCCGATTGCGCAAAGGCATCGAACGGCACCCCTTGTTGATAGACAGAGCTGACGTAGACACCGCGAATCAGGAACGCGCGATCCTCACCCGTCGCTAACGTTTCCGTCAGCACGTCCATCACGTAATCTTTCACGCCAGCCAGTTGGCGAACGAACGAGAACAGCGAATTGCGCACACTTCTGTCCGATTGCGTCAACAGCATGTCTGGCAGGTTGTCATTCAGGTGCGTGACCCACTCGTCCCAGAAGCGTTCCAGCTCTTCTAACCAGCCTTTGCTGTTGCTCGCCTGCGGAGTAAACGTGACCCCTAATACCGCCTGACGCGCTTCACGGTTCAACTGGCGATAAACCTTGTCGAAGCCGCTCAGCATATCCAACCGGGTCAGCGCGATATACACCGGTAAGCGCGTATTGATGTTGACGGAAATTTCCTGCAAACGCGCACGCATGACCTGCGCGTAGGCTTTGCGATCCGCGACCCCAGCCTGCGCCAGCCACGAGATATCCAGCGTAAGCACCAGACCGTTGAGCGGCTGGCGGCGGCGGTTTTCACTGAGCCACTGTAGCAAGTGCTGCCACAGACGAGCATGACGCTGCCCGAGTGAATCGCCCTCCAGTTCAGGCTGGGCAAGTAGCTGTCCGCTGGGATCCCAAATCACCGCAGATTCCCCAACCCAACTGCTCACCTGCTGGCCTGCCGCCACATCTCGCAGCTCAGCATCCAGCTTCGGATTCATTTTGTTTGCCGGATTGGCGCGATGGATCAGGCTACTTTTCCCGCTGCCCGCCAGGCCAATAGTCAGATACCACGGCATCGCATACAGCGCTCTTTTGCCCAACTGGGTCTGAAACGCGTCCAGCCAGCGATCGAGAAACGTCTGCTGGCTGTCGACATACACCTGCAAGGGATCCTGCTCAATCACCTGCTGTTCATGACGCTCCGCACGCATCTGCTGCACACGACGCCAGACCAGCCAGGCGCTGTAGGAGAACGCCAGCCACAGCCAGACCAGCGTGAACACCACGCGGCCCCAGATTCCCTGCAACGGACGGGACTCGCCCACCGTCAAACGCGGCCCCAGCCACCAGGCCAGAACCAACACGACGACCCACAGTAGCACGCCCAACAGTAGCCAGGAGGGTTTCAGTTTAGGCAACTGCTTGCGTAGAAAGGTTATGATTGTTTTAAACATAAGTGACCATTCACTCCGAATGTCTTATTTTTTGCGGGATGCCGCCAACCGCTCCACGCGGCTGACCAGTCCCGGTTCCCATTGCATCAGGCCCAATTGTTGGCTTTCCTGCCACATGTGCTGATAGTGCTGTGCTGCCAGTGACTTCATCCCTTCTTCGGCAAGTAAATCCGCCAGTACCAACTCGGCATAAAAGCGATCGCGAGGCTCTTTCAGGCGACGCATGCGTTCATCCAATAGCTGCATCGCCGCCCCAATACCTTTCTCATCTCGGCAGGCTGCCGCCTCCGTCGCCAGATCGTCCTGCCGCACCCCGCCGCCGCCGCGAACCGGCTGGCTGGACTGCAACCACTGGCTACACTTCCCCGTCAGAAAAGGGGCACCATCACTGAACGCCAATTCACGCAACTCCGGCACACGCTGAATAAACGCAGAAAGCTCCTCGGCAATCGCCGTCGCGACGGCGGCATGCCCCAACCGTGAGGCCACCGAAGCGGACAACATGTGGCCATCAAACCAGTAAGGTGCCAGCACCAGACTTTGTTCTATGCGTTCCCACAGCGCCAAATCAGCCTGAGCCAGCGCACTTTGGTATTCATCCACGCGGTCTGACGAGACGGGGGCCAACTGAGTTTTATTTCCCTTGGACGACATCGGCGGTGTGGCAATACCGGACCAGATAGCGTGGCGTCGCAGACGGTAACCCATCGGTGAATCGGGATGGCGCTCAACCAGCAGCGCCGCGACGTTCAGTTGGGTTTGCCGCCAACCGCGCTCGTCGGATGAATTAATCTCCACCGAACTGACGGGTGTCGAGGCCGCGCTCGCGCTGGTTTCACTCCCGCCTGAGCTACCGCTCGCTGTCGGAGGCGGTTTTGCCGTCTGATTCGCCTGTTCCTGCGCCTGCTGTCGCTGTCTGGCGCGCTTAACACCCTGCACCAGTTCATCCATCAGCGCCGCTTTGTCGCTCGCCAGTTCACCCCAGCGGGTCGCCACCTGTTCCGTTAACTGCTGTAATTGCTCCAGCTCTGCGCTGGAGGCACTTTCTGCAATGCGGGGCAGCGCGCTCTCAAAACGCCGAACAATCTGGAGCATCAACTTCTGTTTCTGAACCGGACTGGCAGGCCAGGCAGGCACCCAGTAACTCTCCAGCCAGCTATCCAGCAGCATCAGCGCGGTAGAAAACGGTGTCGCTTTAGCCGGGTGCTGTAAGCAGCGCAATAGCTGCACCAGTACCCGCATATCTTTGGTTTTGCTTTCCAGCAAGGTCAGGCAATACCCTGCCACCACGTTAAGATCGACCTGGTTATGCGCCAGCGATCCCAGCTTGACCAGCTCCGTTTCGACCTTTTCCCAGAGCGGATCGTCAGCCAATACCGCCGCGCGCAATTTCTCATCCGGCAACGAGGTTTGCAGGCGTTTACACCAGGGATGTGCATGCATGAACGCCTCCTTTACCAGTGACACTGCTGACGCAGCGGCGCGAGTGCTTCGCCCAGCCCGGCGAGTTCGATACGCAGCGCATGACCGTCCGCGCCGTTAAGCACCAGTTCGCGATGCCCAATCCAGCGCTTTAACGCATCAATCGCTGGCAGGCCGCGTCCCGACTCCAGCAGCAGCCCACGGTTGCGGATAAACCAACTGTCGGACACCGTCACACCATCCAGTTGCGATGTGACGGACTCACCTGCCCAGGGTTCGCTGAGCGTTAAGCGCAAGTGCGTAATATTGCTGGCGCAGCTAATCACCAGCGTATTGCCATCGGCCAGCACGCGGGTGAGCGTCATATCGCCGCTGTCTACTTCACGTCCCAGTTGAAACGTTCCGCCCGTCGCGGCGTTATCACTCTGTGGGGACAGCGTGCCGCTGCGTTCTGCTTCCCGGCCCAGCGCGTCATAACAGGCCAGCCGGAGCTCTGAAGCCGTCTCATTGCGGCACTGTTCCCATAACGACTGCCAGGCGGGATCGGGGGTCGCAGCGGTTGCCAACAGTAAGGGTGCCATCGTCAGAAACATCAATTTACCTCCAGCTTCTGGCATTTGTGGTCGAGAGTGCGTTTAGGAATATTGAGGCTATCGGCTACCAGCAGGCGGTTGCCCTGAAACTGGCGCAGGCGTGCTTCAATAACAGCCGCTTCATACCGCTGTGTGGCGATACGTAAATCGTGGATATGCTGATAACGATCCTGTTCCTCAGCTGTACTGCTCCTCAGCCGATCGCGCAGTTCAGGCGGTAGCGATGCCAGAGACAACGCCTCACCGTCTGGCGTATGCGCGCAGGCGACTTCCAGCAGATTACGCAGTTCCCGCACATTGCCGGGAAAGTCATATGCGACTAGTTGGCGCAGGAAGGCCCGGTTCAACGGCCCCACGTGTTTTTGCTGTTTATCTGCAAATTGACCGATGAAGTGCTCACACAGCAGACGAATATCATCCGGCCGCTCACGCAGCGGTGCGACCTGCAACAGGCATTGGCAAAGGCGATGATAGAGGTCCTGCCGAAACACACCGTCAGACACCTGCTGCTCCAGCGGCTGATGGGTCGCGGCAATCAGACGGAAATCGGAATGCACCTCTTTCTCCGCACCGAGGGGACGGAAGCTATGCGTTTCCAATACCCTTAACAGCTTGGCCTGCATGGACTGCGGCATATCGCCGACTTCATCCAAAAACAGGGTTCCGCCGTTAGCCTGCTCGACCAGACCAATCTTGTTGCTTTGTGCACCAGAGAACGCCCCTTTCTGATAGCCAAACAGCTCGCTTTCAATCAGGTTTTCTGGGATTGCAGCACAGTTGATAGCGATAAAAGGTTTGTCGGCACGTTCGGAACACTGATGCAGCAAACGCGCCACCACATCTTTCCCTGAACCGGTTTCGCCCTGAATCAGCACCGAAAGCCGGTGCTTTGCCGCCTGATAGATCTGCTGATGCAGCGCTTTAATGACGACAGAGCGACCAATTAGCGTGGCTTCTACCCGCTTTTTCTGCTCACGACGGCTCTGCCCTTCATCCTTAATCTGGCGGAGCGAATCTCTCAGTGCGACCTGCTCCCGCCGGGTATGCGCCAGCTCTCGCAGCAGCATAAGCTGACGGCAAAACACCTGCGCCAGCCGTTCGCATTCGCCTCGTTGATGCAGCGCTTGCAGACGCGTCGGCGTATCCAGCAGCGCCAACACCGCCAGCGGTTTGCCGCTATCCGACAGCAGCGGCAGCGCGTGCAACCCGCAGTTCGTCCCGACAGAGACCAGCATCTGCCGAAATTCACGGTGCTCAATGCGGGCACCGCCATAGAGAGAATCCCAAGTGCGCGCCTGATTCTTATGCAGCGCATAAGCCAGCGGGTGGCTAAAGTCATCCACGCCCAAATTCAGCGCCACCGGCGTTTCATGCACTCGCCCCTGGCAGGTCAGTTGCCTGCCGCTGACATCCACCATACCCAGTAGCATCCCTTGAGGCTGCCAGGCGGCCTGCATCGTCTCCAGCAGCCAGTCGCACAGACCGGCCTCATCATGCTGTCGGGTGAGTGCAAGCGCCAGTTCGAGGGCATGTTGCATACTCAGCCCTCAACCTCAGTCTGGAACTGGCCGGCTTCGACGCGGAAATGAATACGGCTGACAGGTTCACCCGCCGACATACGTTGCAGCAGCTGTAGCGAGACCGGTGGCAGCAAGGCGCCATCAATCACCGATTCGAGCATACGTGCGCCGTTTTCGCTGCGATTCGCCAACCGCAGAATCTCTTCCGGCACTTCGTCCTCAATGATGACTTCCGCGCCAAAGCGCTGTTGCAACAGAGACACCAGACGCGACAATTTGCCCTGTACAATCTCAACCATGGTGTCATGCGCCAGCGGCAGATAAGGGATGACTTCCATACGCGCCAACAGCGCAGGTTTAAAGAAGGCCGCCAATTCGGGATAAAGCGCATCCAGCAACACATCCGACTGCTCGGCGTAGTTCACGATTGTCTGGAACCCGAGGTTGGACGTCAGGAAGAACACCACGTTGCGGCAGTCGATGACTCGGCCTTCACCATCAGCCAGTTCACCTTTATCAAACGCCTGATAGAACAGGTTCAGGACATCCGGGTGTGCCTTCTCCACCTCATCCAGCAGCACCACAGAATACGGTTTCTGGCGGATGGCCTCGGTCAATACACCGCCTTCACCAAACCCGACGTAACCGGGAGGTGAACCGATCAGACGCGAAACCGTATGTTTTTCCTGATATTCCGACATATTGATGGTGGTCAGATAATTACGTCCGCCAAACATCAGGTCGGCAATTTGCACCACCGTTTCCGTTTTACCCACGCCGCTCGGCCCCACCAACAGGAAAGCCCCCAACGGACGTCCCGGACGACGGAGATCCGCACGCGCGGTCAGCAGGTGCTTATGCAATTGGGCAATCGCCAACTGCTGTCCTTTAATTAAATCCCCAAGGAATTCAGGCAGGCGCGTGACGACATCCATTTCACTCTGTGAGATACGGTTCAGCGGCACGCCCGTCCACTCGGCAATAACGGCTGCAATCTGCGTTTTATCAACGTGAGGAGAGACCAGCACGGAGGACTGTTGCAGCGCTTCCAGTGCCTGTTCACAGGTAGCCAGTTCCGCCGCCGCCGACACCGCATCAAAATCGACAGACTGCTCTTCATCCAGCAGCGCCGTGCGCAGTTCAATCACGCGCTGAACCTGTGTTTTCTGCTGCTGCCAATCGGCTTCCAACTGTGCCAGTTGCACCGCACCAGCTTCGCGGGCGTCACGCAGTTCGACTAACCGCTCTTCGGTATTGCCCAAACCGATGCGTGCCTGACGCTCAAGCTGGGTGATTTCCATTTCCTGCTGGCGCAGGCGGGTCTGTAGCTGGCTGACCGCACGCGGTGGCGTCGTCAGGTTAATGGCGACACGCGCACTGGCAGTATCCAGCACGTCAATCGCCTTATCGGGGAGCTGGCGACCGGAGATATAGCGCGCCGACAGCTGCGCGGCCGCCTGAAGCGCGTCTTCATCAATCAGGACACCGTGCGCTTTTTCATAGATGCCGCGCAGCCCACGCAGGATAACCGTGGCTTCTTCAGCATTCGGTTCACCGACTTTGACGAGCTGGAAACGGCGGGAGAGCGCGGCGTCTTTCTCGACGTATTTTTTGTATTCACTCCAGGTCGTGGCCGCGATGGTGCGTAGTTCACCGCGCGCCAGCGCAGGCTTAAGCAGGTTGGAAACGTCCAGCCCACCGGCCTGATTGCCAGCCCCGATGAGCGTATGCGCTTCATCGATAAACAGAATGATAGGGCGCGGCGCATCTTTCACTTCCTGCATCACGCCTTTGAAGCGTTTCTCAAATTCGCCTTTCACCGAGGCACCGGCCTGCATCGCCCCCAGGTCGAGGGTAAGCAGTTCCACATCCCGTAATCTTTCCGGTACGGCACCCGCAACAATACGCAGCGCCAGCCCCTCGATCAGCGCACTTTTACCGACGCCCGCTTCCCCAACCACAATCGGGTTGTTTTTACGACGGCGGGACAGAATGTCGATCATCAGATCGATTTCATGGTCGCGGCACAGCACCGGATCCAGTTGCCCCTGTCGGGCAGATTCCGTCACGTTTTGGGTATAGCGAGAGAGTTGCGTGTTCGCCGCAGCAGCCTGTTCGGCCGTGGCGGACTGCACCGCGACTTCCGTTTCAACCGAATCCTTCACCCACTCATCAAACTGCTGGCGTAAAAGCTCACGGTTAATCTGCGCCAACGGGCGGGATATCGCGCCTGCCACATAGCGATTGGGCGTCAGCAGCAAGACCAGCAGTAAGATGCCGCTACGCAGGCGTACGTGTTGAAACTCAGCCGAGGCCAGCAGCCAGCTATCCTGTAACCACTCCACCAGCAGAGGGGAGAAAGAAGGGTAGCCCGCGTCAAATTCTTTATCCATGGAGGAAGGCAACAGCAGCGAAGACAGTTCATCCGCATCCACGCCTGCACGCTTGAGGATCTGGCGTACATCGCACAGCGGCGTTTCCAGCATTTTCATCAACAGGTGCTCAATACGGATTTCCGCACCCTGATGTTGAATACAGAGTGCCGCCGCTTCTTCCAGCATATGACGGCACACGGGGTTGAGTCGTTCAACCAGTGTCGGCAGTTCAATTCGAATCACGGTGTAGCTCCTGTTATTGTAATAATTCTCCCAGCTGACGCAGTACGTCCTGGGTTTGATGAGTTAGCTGATAGCGGTACAGGCCGAATGCGGCCACCAGAACCACACACACGCCGACAAACAGCGTGCGCAGTGACACCTGTCTGCGCAGTTGGTAGCGCGAGGCTTGCTGCCCCAAATTCAGGTGGAATACCGTAGGTGCATTAGTGGGCTCAGGGTGCAAGGAGTCATGTAACTGACTCACAACGCGGTTCAACTCCTCACGCCCCTGCGTCATCACCCGATAGCGTCCTTCAAACCCCAGACAGAGGCAGAGGTAGATAAATTCCAGAATGTCGCGATAGCGAGTGGGATCGTCCAGCAGCTTCTCCAGCAGGACAAACACCTTTTCACCTCCCCAGGTCTCATTGTGAAAACGCGTCAGCAGGGAATGTGCCGACCACATGCTTTGGCCACCCCACTCCCGCCCCATCACGGCTTCATCAATGAAGGTGCAGAGGATGTAGCGGAAAGACAAAATCACACCGTTTTCATAACCATGAGAATGCAATTCCTGCTCAATGGCCTGAATTTCAGACACCACGCGCTGATAGAGATCCTCCACACCCCCATAGGCAGACAGTTGGCGGACCCGCTCTACCATGCCCAGCAGCGGTGTAACCGCATCAACCATCGGATTGATGCTTTGTCCACGCAGGCGGAACCAGTAGTCAGAGTCCATATCCATTTGTCGGGCATGGTCAAAAAGCAGATCGCCCAGTTGCTCATTTTTAATCACTTCGATGCTCATCTCTTCCTCTCCTGACTACTGACCACGAATAGCCCAAAGCTGCATATCCAGTTCTGGGAATTCACCAGCAATGTGGAACGCCAGCGTGTTGCCAGACACCAGCACCTGCCAGGCAGGGCTTTGCCTATCCAGTTGGAAATAGCTGTAACCTGCGTGATAAGGCAACTGACGCGGCGCGACCGGCAGCGGCAGCAGCGGAATGCCAGGCAATTGCAGGCTGATCAGTTCGCGGATCTTCTCGCTGGAAGCGATCTTCGTTTGTTGCAGCAGTTGTTTACGCAAATGCTCCTGCGGCATACGCGCGCGCACCGCCAGCACAAACTCGGCGCTAGCCATCAATTCCGCATCGCCCACCATCGCCACCATCACACCATACGGCTGTTTCTTCAGTTGGATGGAAACGGCGCGCGGCGACAGCACGGTACTCAGGGCTTGGCGCAGTGCCATCATCAGCGGCTCAAAGCTGGCCTGCTGATGTTCGTGACGATAGGCGGGGAACTCCGGCGGCAGACGCGACTCATCGGTAAACGTCATCAGTTCACCGCACAGCTCAACCAGCGTTTCGTGCAGGCGTTCAGGGTGCAACGTGCCAAGGCGCGCCAGATGTGACAGTTTAGGCTGAGCGCGGTTAAGCAATTGCAGCATCATGAATTCGGCCACGTCCGCTACGCCCTGCTGTCCCGGGGCGGCAATACGCTGCGCCAGACTGCGTGCGCGCTCTGCCACTAAACCGGCAGATTCCCCCAAAAAGCGTTTTAGGGTGGGGATCGCAGTGACGCTGATGCTGCACGGCATAAAGTTAGGATCCAGAATCAAGCCGCCGTCAGGGCGCTTATCCAGAATGTTGGCAATCGCCAGCGAGGCATAGGCGCTGCGATCGTCACGATCGAGCATCAGACGCAGGCTGACCTTACCGACTTCCAGAGAAACGATATCGCCACCGTCGCTGTGCAAATCGCGCACGTCATGCCGGTGCGATTGCAGACGGCTGGCGATCCCCTGCCCCGGTTGACCGACTTCACTAACGCCATTCACCGCCAGCGGTAGCGCCAGATACACTTTCTGGTTTGCCAGCGCGACATCGGTAATCTCCAACGGTAGCGGCAGAGCGTCATCACCCGGAATATTGAACACGGTGCCGTCAGGCATCACACCGCTGGCGTTAACCAGCGCGATGCGACCAAAATTGAGATATTCCTCATTAATCGCCAGCGACTGCAAGCCATAGAAATAGTCACTGAGGGCGCTGAGACGCGCGTGCAGTGCGTAATCAGTGTGTCGTTGCTGTTGTTGAAAATGCTGCGGTTTAATGAACAGACCTTCCCGCCAGATAATGCGATTGCGACTCGACATAATTATTCTTCTTCTTGGTCTTTTTTGATTTCGACTTCATCCCTGCGCAGGTGCACGAGGATCTGATACGTCTGCCCGGTATTCTTTAGTTTGATGACTTTGCGCCACTCGGCGCTTTCAGAATCCGCATAGCGCGCCACCACGCCGAGGTAGTGCACTTTTTCATCCAGCGCTTCGGGCGGCAGATATTTGAACTGCCCCGGCAACAGCGTGTAGTCCTGATGGCTGAGATAATTCTTGGCTAACGCCTTTTCGATATCCGTTGTGATTTGGTCGTAATCGGTGGCTAACAGACGCGAATCTTCCGCCAATAGAACCAGCTGGAATTCGATAGGGGCAGCTTCACCGCTGTCGTTCGGGTTAACGTCCGGTTCCGCCAGCAGGCTAAACCCCACGGTAGAAGGCTGATGATTATTGCTGCCCACCTGGATATCAGGGTTCGCCGCCACCTGCGCCATTTTGCCCAGCGTGGTACACCCCGACAGCAGGAACATCAGGGAACATAAGCACAATGCCCGTAGCATCATTTTTGCTCCTGCTGCTGACGCACGGAACGGTCATACGCCTGCGCATACACCTGATGGAACAATTTTTGGAACCCCTGCTGGCGTGGTGACGTCAATTCTCGGTAATAGTGCTGATACATCTGCCACGCCCAGCCGTCATCTGCCGCAAGCGGTTCGCTACTGCGGCGATAGTGCTCAAAACGGCTGAGCAGCGCAGCAGGCGAAAAGGCCTGAAGAATATTTTCCAACGCCACGGCAATCGCCTGCTGATTCGCGATGTGATGCACCCGCACATTGTTCAACACTTCTTCCACCGCAGCGGGCGCAGACAGGTGAACCGGGCTTTTCCCTTCGGCAAACAGCACCGACAGCGTATCCACATAGCCCAACCCCAGACGCAGCGGGTTATCTTCAATCGGGCGTAAATGCGTGTCCGCCAGTGCAGCCTGTTCCGTCTGCAATGCCAGCAGGCCTTCAACCATCGCGCGCAGGCTTTTTCCCATCTCTTCCAGCATTTCGCGCAATCGCGCATCATCGCCCGGCTGAAGCGACAGCCCCAGCCCGCGCATCAGCGGAGCCAGAGAGGTGCCATCGCTGTACCCTTCCAGCCCGTCTCCCGCGTACGGTGTGTTGATGGTCGGTAATTCCACAAATTTCTGATCCATGGTGTCCTCAGCAGAAGAAAAAGAAGAAAGAGAGGTCGTGAGTGAGGCTCCGACCGTCTCACTGTCTGATGGCAAGAGTGGCTGGCTCTGTTCTTTCTGTAGCGCCCACAGCGGGTCATTCAACACAACCGTGGGATCGGCCAGATCCGTTGAGCGCCTTTTTTTATCTTCACTTAGCCAGCCGCCCAGCACATCGACCGTGCCTTGCCCTAATACCTGATCGATATCCTGTTCCGTGGTGGGATCGCCGATATAAACGCCCAACCGGAAAGGCCCGATAACCAGCTCATCGCCGTGCGACAGAATGACTTTGCGATCTCGCCCAATCGGCGACAGAGAACCGTTAATAAAAGACTGCCCGCTCAGATCACACAGGCTGAAATAACCATCGGTCACTTCGATACGGGCGTGCTCTGGCACGACAGAGCCCAGCCGATCCCGCAGTTGCCATTGGTCTTTTTCCGACGCACCCAGCGTGCCACCACGATGATCGAACTGGTGCTGCACCTGAGAATTGATATCGAGCTGCTCACTGTTGAGCACAACCAACGTGAGTGGATGGGTTACGTTCACATTTACTCCTGCACACAAATCGTCACATAGGGGTCCGCGGGCGGCTGCCCGAGAAAGCTGCTCCATCCCAATCGGCTGCTTTGCTCACTGCCCAGGCTTAAGCCCTTAGCTTCACCTTCCGCAAAGCCAAGACGCAGATCCCAGGCCAACTGATCGCGAAGAATGAAAGAGACAAAACGCACCAACGGCTGAAAATGCTCGCCGTTGGGCAAAAAACTGAGAAAGCGGCTAAAGCTGAGATTGCCAACCTTGAGCAAAAACTTGCCAGCGCAGTCATTTACTTTGTCACCGATAACAAAATCACCGCCCAGCATCATGTTTGCTTTTCCCAGACGGTTCTGCTGCCCTTCGTGAATGGGCACGCGACGGTGCTGCCAGGCCAGAACGGCGACGTCATCCAGGTCAAAACAGTGAATGACTAACCCCGCGACCACTTCTGGTGAGCGACTGGGGCTGGCGAGTACTCCGGCGTAGGAGAGCATCTTGGCGCGGTTAACAGGCAGGCTGTCGCGTACGGCGTCATTCCCTAACCCCACGAGCGCAAACATCAGGCGGGAGAATCCATCCTCCCCCTCATTCTGAAAGCGGACGTGATAGCGGTATTTACGCCATGCGCGATGCAACAGCGTGAGTAAGCGGTGGTGAAAGAAGTCGAGAAATACGCCAAGCTTCTGCTCGCCCTGCGCGTATTCCCAGGCCAGCTCTTCGAGGTAATAACCGGGCATCGGCGACTGGCTGCCGTGCAGGCCAAGAAACGCGACTTCCAGCTCCTGACGGCCCTCGTCATCGCGCCCCACCTGCAAGATATCGCTGGGGTGAAAACCGATGGAGGCCGTAGAGCGAAAGCGCAGGCGTTCCTGTTCAGGGCGGAAATCCAGCTCTTGTTCCAGATCCACGCCTTCCAGTTGATTAAGTAACTCCACCAATTGAAAAAAATTAAAGCGTGAGACATCCTGACGGAACGTCACATCATTGAGTGTTGACCTATCTGTACCGGCCATCGGTAGCGCTCCTTGTTATCGATGTTGACCACTTCCAACAGGTGGAAAGCGTTGACGCTGGCGTATAGCGAGAAGAAGTGCGCCAGCACCGTGCTAAACAGATAGAGTTCTCCTTCACTGGAGAACGCGGATTGCCGTACTGACAGAATGGATTTCAAGCCGCGAACCGGCATCCCCTGAACCAGACGATCGATAGGGGTGGTTTCGATAGAGTCGATACCCGCCAGACGCTTACGCGAGGCTTGCTCTGCCTGCTTATCGTGCAGCGCTGGGAAATCGTAAGTACGCAGAATCTGTACCAACGCATCACGCCGTAGCAGCGACACATAGTTCAAAGACAAGTTGGAGATCAGCGTCCAGTGCAGACTCCCATCCATCGCAGGCCGCAGCGGCCGCGTCGGCCGAACCAGATTACGGAACGTTGCGAAAGACGGGGAATTCCCCGTTGGCACGCAGATCGCCCCAACGGACAACTGTGCTGCACGCGATCGATTGGTACAGGTCAACGTCACCGAGATCGATTCATCCAAATCAATCACTTCCTGCTCATCGCCGCGGACAAAAGAGAGCATGTGATCAAAACCATTGCCGTTCACCGCTTCTCTTATCCGAATACGGTAATAGAGCGCCAGCCGCCCTTTAGCACGTTCGATTTGGTGCTGAAAGCTCTCAAAAGGCTGGTACGTGCGCGGAATGCCGCGAGCACGGCCTGAGTTCCCTTCAACCCAACCTTCAACTTTATCCACAGAGAAAATTTCAAAGCTATCCGCGTCACGGTAGCTGGCCTTCAACGGGTAATCCGTCTGGCGCCCGCTGAGGTTGATCGGTTCGCTATCATGCTGGAAGAGATTGATCGCAGGCACGCAGTTGAGCATGAACGAATCAGGGCGGATCTTCAGTTCCGCCGGTAACGGACGATCAAAGCAGAAATGCAGGCGGAATTCCGTTACCGTCAGCGGCAGATCAGGCCATACCGCGCCAGCGAGTTGGAAAAAGAGAAAACTTTCAGGAAAACAAAAGTATTCCTGCAAGATACGATAGCCCGAATAAACGTTACCGGGATACGGCAATAGCGCATCTTCACGCTCAAAGCCGACCGTCTTCAGCACATTGGCTTCCTGACGGAAGCGTTGCCCATCGACTTCTAGCTCAATGTGCGACAGTTGGCTGGCAATCCAGAAATAGAGTTCGTAGGCCGTATAGGTATCACCACCCAGATAAAAGCGCAGTTTGTCGAGTTGCAGGTCGCTTAGCGATAGCGGGCCATGCAGTCCAACGTCCAGCGTAATGGTGGAAAGATCGTTGCCGCTTTGTACCTTGATATCACGGATATCCGCCGGATAAATCCAGGCATCGTGGCAGGTCTGAAAATGGCAAACCACATCATCAATCGGCAGACTATCAAGTTCACAGCCGCGCTCAACAAACGCGGGTTGGGCAATCGCGCCAGGGAGTACCGAAAACTGCATAATCGTCATGCTCGGTACGGGGCGCAGGTAATTAGGCCACAGCATGCCCAGCAGACCGTGTGTCAGTTCCGGAAATTCATCCTCGATCTTCGCCCGCAGGCTCCCTGTCAAAAAGGCGAACCCTTCCAGCAGACGCTCGACGTCTGGATCCGTGGTTTGTTCTGACAAAAATCGGGTAAGCTCAGGGTGCGCCTTGGCGAATTCACGCCCTTGCAGGCGCAAGTAGGTCAGCTCATCCCTGAAAAAATGTTCCAGTGACATAATCAGATCATTCTGTAGTGGCGGTGGCTATCCATATGGATATTGAAAGAGGCAACCTGCTCCAGATCTTCCAATCTGACCCGAGCGGTAACCTGAAACGACATCTCCATCGGATTCGATAAATAGTCCGATGTGTTGACATCCACATGAACAATTCGAGGTTCAAAGCGACAGATACACTGTCGGATCGCCTCCCGGATTTTCCCCCGAATATCCGCACCACCTTGCGTCGCGTCATTAAAATCAATCACGCCAAGCTCAGGTGCGCTGCGGCAATTTCCGGGCCGGGTGTTGAGCACATTGTCCAGTTGACGCTTAACGGACTCGATCAGTGCTTCAACGTCCGTTTCAGGGGAGGAGCGTCGCTCCTCCCCACGGATACGATCAAACAGACTTGCCGCGTTTCCCCTTTCCCAGGCAGAAAGAGACGGCATCAGCCTTATTCCTTATCCAAACGCCCTACCAGCGACAGCTCAAAGTTCGCCCCCATGTACTTGAAGTGCGGGCGCACAGACATGGTGACCTGATACCAACCTGGTTCTCCTTCTACATCCAGCACTTTGATTTGTGCGGCACGCAGAGGACGACGGCTACGGACATCTGCCGGCGGGTTTTCCTGATCGGCGATGTACTGTTTAATCCAGGTATTCAGCTCACGCTCCAGATCCTGACGCTCTTTCCATGAGCCAATCTGTTCACGCTGTAGCACTTTGATGTAGTGCGCCAGACGGTTGATGATGAACATGTACGGCAGTTGCGTACCCAGCTTGTAGTTGGTTTCCGCTTCTTTGCCTTCTTTGGTGTTCGGGAACACCTTCGGCTTCTGCACCGAGTTAGCCGAGAAGAAGGCTGCATTGTCGCTGTCTTTACGCATCGTCAGCGTGATAAAGCCTTCTTCGGCCATTTCATATTCGCGACGATCGGTGATCAGGACTTCAGTCGGGATCTTGGCCTGAAGTTGGCCCATAGCTTCATAAACATGCACAGGCAGGTCGGTAATCGCACCGCCGCTCTGCGGACCGATGATGTTCGGACACCAGCGGTATTTCGCAAAGCTGTCCGTTAGCGCCGTTCCCATCAGGTAAGCGGTATTGCCCCACAGATAGTGTTCGTGATCGGTGCTGATATCTTCCTTGTAGTTGAAGCCCTTAATCGGGTTCTCTACTGGGTCATAAGGTAGGCGAGCCAGGAAGCGCGGTGCCGTCAGCCCCAGATAGCGACCATCTTCGGACTCACGTAGCGAACGCCATTTCGTATAGGCTGGGCCTTCGAAAACGGATTTCAGATCTTTGATGGAAGGCAGATCGGTGAAGCGATCAACGCCAAAGAAGGTCGGTGCAACAGAAGAGATAAACGGCGCATGCGCCATCGCGCCAACGGCGCTGACATACTGCATCAGTTTGATGTCTGGTGAGCTTTGCGTCAGCGCATAGTCACCAATCACGCCACCGATAGGCTGGCCGCCAAACTGGCCGTAACCGCTGGAATAGACGTGCTTATAGAAGCCAGACTGGGAGATTTCAGGAGCGAATTCGAAATCTTCCAACAGCTCTTCTTTCGTCGCATGCAACACCAACAGTTTGATGTTTTCACGGAAATCGGTGCGATCAACCAACAGTTTCATCGAACGCCAGGAAGATTCCAGTTCCTGCAGTTCTTTAGCATGCAGAATCACGTCAATCTGCTTGCTGAGCTTTTTGTCCAGTTCGACGATCATGCTATCGACCAGCGCTTTGTTCACGGGTTCTGCTGCATTACCGCTATCAAGAATGTTAGCGACCAGTGCGGCAATACCCTGTTTAGCCACGCTGTAGCCTTCATCAACCGGGCTGATACGCGCTTGAGCCATGATGTCATCAAGCAGCGATCCAGAAGCGCTGGCAGCGCCTGCCTGAACCTGTTCTTCAATTATTGACATATTTATTTCCCTATTTCGTCAATTATTCGGCGGGTTTTACCAGATCGAGCTCTTTCAAAAGCTGCTCTCTGGCTTCTTCGCTGGACAACAGATCCTGCAAACGATTACGGAATGAGGGAATATTGCCGAGAGGGCCTTTCAGCGCGACCAGTGCTTCACGTAAATCAAGCAACTTACGTAATTCAGGCACTTGTTGGGCAATACGGTCAGGGGAGAAATCATTCAGACCGCCGATGCTCAGTTTCACTGGCAGGTCGTCCTGACTTTCTTCTTCAAGACGGTTTGGCACACTGAAATTCAATTCCAGATTTGCTTCTTTCATCACCGAGGTAAAGTTGTTCTTATCGATCGATACGGTTTGACGTTCTTCGATCGGCGTTTCCTCTGTGCGCCCTTTCATATTTCCCACGATCATCAGCGTCAACGGCAATTCTATTTCCGCCTGCTGACCACCAGTGGCCGGAACATATTTGATATTAATACGTTCCTTTGGTGCGACAGATGCACCATCAGTTCCTTTTGCCATGTGTCTATACCAACGTAAGGGCACTCGGGCCCGGAGAAGTAAAGTCGATTCCTACCAAAAGCCCACCGTAATTCATAAGAACGGCAGCGATTCGGCAAACAAATAACACATTTGCTTTTCGACCAGCGAGATGAAATAAATTAAAATCGAATTAAAAATCATAATAAAACCGTAACGTTGCGGCTTATATCGGCGTAAAAAAATCACACCAAGAAGGAGTTAAATACATTTATATTTTGAGTTTGGATCATACACACAACACAAACACACGGTCAATGCTTATATAGCAGAGCAAGTAAATGGAATCAATAAAACACAAAACACAACAAAAACAATAAATTAGACAAATTTTAAGCAAAAATAAACAAAATAAAAAAGACTATTACGCTGATTTTCAATTAACGGAAAAGGAATATATTTTGTGCCTTTTAATTTCGTTAATAACGAAATACTTAACAGACTAATAAATAAAAAAATTACAAACGATGCTTTAATTTTAATTTAGAAAAACAAATTAACCTCTATTTTTTACTTTTAGCAGAACAAACAGCTACATTACTTTCGTAAATTATTTCCTGATTAAAATATAAATATTAGATAATTTAGCAATCATTTATTTTATAATGAAAATTATTGGTTTTTTTAACTATCAAAAAACACAAAGCAAGCACAAATGACTGATAATGATATTATTTCATTATTTCATAACAAAAATCACCACAAGAGACAGTGAAATGATCTTTTTTATGTCACTTTCAGGTTAAAAAATGGCAGTTATCCGGCAGAAGGCTATTCCAGACTGAACGTGATTTTTGGTGTACGACGGAAAGAGGAAATGAGGGAAAAGGCATGAGGCCATAAAAAGATATCGTGAAATGGATTATCAGCAATATCGTGGAATAAGGACGCCCTAGGGGCTGACGAATCCCTAGAAAAGGAGACAAGCATAGAGTTTTATGATCTACTGGTTTTCGCCAAAAAATTCAATGAGATCACCCCATACCTGCCCGTAAAGTATGCCAGACTTTTTTCCGTGATGCTTTAGCTTCGACACATCAATATCGGCAAAATGCGCTTATTGATTCAACCACTGCGTTGATAAACGGTGCGACACTTTCGCTCAGGGGATGCGGGCAAAAGCCGCCCGGAAGTTCAGTCCGGTCAGCTACTGGGAGCACGGCCTGCCTGTGTCTGAAAATTTGCTGAAGCAAGATTTTATCGCCAGCGGTCCGAATCAAAAATGGGCAGGAGATATCACTTACTTACGTACAGATGAAGGCTGGCTGTATCTGGCGGTGGTCATTGACCTGTGGTCGCGTGCCGTTATCAGTTGGTCGATGTCATCGAGAATGACGGCGGCGCTGGCATGTAAGGCTCTACACATGGCACTGTGGCGACGAAAACGGCCTCAAAACGTCATTGTTCACACTGATCGTAGCGGTCAGAACTGTTCAGCAGACTATCAGACCATGCTGAAAGGCCATAATCTGCGAGGCAGTATGAGCGCAAAAGGCTGCTGCTACGATAATGCCTGTGCGGAAAGCTTCTTTCACTTGCTGAAGGTGGAATGTATCCACGGAGAACGATTTTCCAGTTGGGAAATGATGCGAACAGCGGTGTTTAATTATATCGAGTGCGATTACAATCGCTGGCGTCGTCACAGTGCCTGTGGCGGACTCAGCCCGGAACAGTTTGAAAACCAGAACCTCGCTTAGGGCTGTGTCCACATTACGTGGGTAGGATCATTGCCGTATTTACGAGTCCAGAGTTTAACCCAGTAACGGTCTTCTCAATCCGAAAAAAATTTCATATCAGATATTACTAAATGCTAATGTCATAACTACGCCGAATACAGCAGTCATTATTCTGTTATATCTTCCGCCTCAGATATAACCATTGAAGATATGCTGGGAGCGGTGAAAGACCTGATAGCAACTAATAAATGCAGGTCTTTTCGACTCTGGAGTACAAACAATGCGTCGATGAATTTCGTACCCGTTTCAATTCTGCGGAAAATGAAATTGTTAACGGGTCAGCAACCACCGTGCGGTCTGTTCATCTGTGACCAGACCGTTTATCCAGCCACCTTTCAGTGCCGCCAGAATTGCAGGGCGTTTGTATTCTCCGCATGCGACCGCGATTCGTGGGCACTGGCTACGGCGAATATCATAACTGGTAATTAGCCGGTTAATATCACTGTCTACTACACCTCCATCAGCATTGATAAAGCATCCCAGAATTTCGCCAATTCCCCCCTGTTCTGTCAGCTCGTTTAGTTGCACCTGGTTAATAAATCCATCTTTGAATATAGGACTTTGCATATCTAATGAACCGATACCAATGAAAATAACATCTGACTCCTGAGCCACAGCGGAGACATTGCAGAAGAGACGGCTGGAACACCACATTTCATGTTCCTTCTGCGTTTGCGTGTAGCGCGGTACAGGCCATTGATAATATTTCGCCTGAATTTTTCGCGCCAACAGCAGGGGAACATCGTCATAATAGTTACACTCGCCATTGGCATCCATCGCACTGATTAACGCCACACAGCGAGTTTTGGCGCTATCGAAGTCGATTCGCTGGATGGTCTTTTTCAGTGTCATCCCGGAGCCAATGCCGATCGTTTTTGGTTTATCGCTTTGCAGATAGCGCGCGATCAATTGATAACAACCGAAAGAAACGCTGTCCAGCGTACTTTCCTGGCTGTAGGTGGGGACAATATTGCATTCAATGAGCTGGTATTTTTCCTGCAGCAACTGGGCGTAATCGAGGCAATTGGCTACAGGATGGTGAAGGCTAATCGAAACGATTCCTTCATCTTTAGCGGCAGCGATGAGTCGTTGAACAACCGGTCTTGATGTTCCCAGTTGAACCGCTATTTCGCTCTGATTAAGCCCGGCAATGTAGTACATCCATGCTGCGCGGACTTTTTGATCCAGCCTGATATCATCTTCTTTATTCACAGTCCCCTGCCTTAAACGTCCAGCCGTAACGAAAAATTCGCTGCCAGAGTAACCACATTCTGTCTCTCGCTTTCGATAGAAGCAAGCTTTTGTTCGATTTTGGTCATTTGAAATATTTTTGGTCTTTTGATCTTTTGTGATCCAAGGCTCTTTAAGAGATCAAATGATAAATTACAGTGCATCACACACATCAAGGAGAGCAGAGCATGAACAATCAATTCACATGGCTTCATATCGGTTTGGGTTCTTTCCAGCGCGCTCACCAGGCATGGTATCTGCATCGCCTGATCGCTTCCGGAGATAACCGCTGGCACATCGCTGCGGGCAATATTCGCAATGATGCTGAGCATGTCGTGCAGGCACTGATTGCGCAAAATGGCCGCTACATGCTGGAAACCGTTAGCCCGGAGGGTGAACGGGAATATGAACAAATCACCTCTATTCAGAAGCTGCTGCCATGGCAGGAAGGTTTACAACCCTTGATTGAAGAAGGCGCTAAGCCGCAGACCAAAGTGATTGCCTTCACGGTGACAGAAGGCGGTTACTACCTGAATACCCACCACCGCCTGGAAACCACCAACCCGGATTTAGCCTGTGATTTGCGCGGTGACTGCAAAACTATTTACGGCACCATTGCCCGCATTCTCGAAAAACGTATGGTGGACAACGCTGGGCCGCTGACGCTGCTGAACTGCGATAACGTTCGTCATAACGGTGAGCGTTTCCATGACGGGCTGGTGGAGTTCCTGCAGTTAACCGGTAAGCAGCAGGTGATAGACTGGCTGGCAACCAATGCGACCTGCCCGAACACCATGGTTGACCGCATCACGCCACGTCCGGCGGCAGATCTCCCAGCACGCATCAAGGCGCAGACAGGTATTGATGATAAAGCGCCGGTGATGGGTGAAACCTTTATTCAGTGGGTGGTGGAAGACCATTTCCGCGATGTGCGTCCAAACCTGGAAGCCGTTGGCGTGGAGATGGTGGCGTCGGTTATCCCTTACGAAGAAGCCAAAATCCGTATTCTCAATGCCTCCCATAGCTGCATCGCGTGGGCGGGTACGCTAATCGGCCAGCAGTATATTCATGAAAGTACGTTGACCGATTTTATCTATGCCATCGCCGATCGTTATGTCACCGAAGATGTGATTCCTTCTCTGGGGGATAACGGTATTGATCTGCCTACTTACCGTGATGTGGTGCTTAAGCGCTTTACCAACCCGCATATCCAGGACACCAACCAGCGCGTTGCTGCGGATGGCTTCTCTAAAATCCCGGCGATGATCGCCCCAACGCTGCAGGAGTGCTACAGACGCGGCGCACGTCCTGAGGCCACCGCAACACTGCCTGCGCTGTTCTTCGTGTTTATGGAACAGTGGCACAAAGGCACCCTGCCTTACACCTACCAGGACGGCATCCTGGATGAACAGACGGTTCATGCCATGTTTGCTTCCGCCGATCCGATTGCCGTGTATGCCAAAGATAAGGCGCTGTTCGGCGAGCTGGCGGACAACGACGATTTCATGGCGCTGCTGCGTGAGAAAATCGACGCAGTTTATACGCTGATTAAGTGAGAGGTGGCTATGTATTTAGGGATCGATCTCGGCACTTCAGAAGTGAAGGCACTAATTATTGATGAAAACAATGAGCCTGTTGCTACCCATAGCGCACCGCTGAGTATTCAGCGTCCTCATCCCCACTGGTCAGAACAGGCGCCGCAGGCCTGGTGGGAGGCCACAGAGTACCTGATGACCACCCTGCGGGAAAAATGTGGTCAGCACTGGCAGGCCATTAAAGCGATTGGCCTCTCAGGGCAGATGCACGGCGCCGTGATGCTGGATGCCGACGGAGACGTGATTCGCCCGGCGATTTTATGGAATGACACGCGCAGTGCGCAGGAGTGCAAGGAGCTGGAAGAGATCGCCCCTGAATTGCATCAGGTGGCGGGAAATCTGGCGATGCCAGGCTTCACGGCCCCCAAACTGATGTGGGTAAGGCGGCATGAACCGGATAACTTTAAGCGCGTCTCGACGGTACTGCTGCCAAAGGACTATCTGCGTTACAGAATGACCGGCAAAAAAATCTCTGATATGTCGGATTCCGCTGGGACGCTCTGGCTCGATGTCGCAAAGCGCGACTGGTCTGATGCGTTGCTGGAAAAATGCGGACTGTCCCGGCGCCATATGCCGGAACTGGTGGAGGGCTGCGATGTCTCCGCCACCCTCGCCCCGCAGATCGCCGAACGCTGGGGATTAACGGCCTCGGTCATTGTGGCGGGGGGCGGAGGAGATAACGCCGTCAGTGCGATTGGTGTCGGTGCTGTCTCTCCGGGAGATGCGTTTATTTCGCTGGGGACATCGGGTGTGCTGTTTGTGGTGACCGATGCTTATCGTCCTGCACCGCAGTCGGCGGTACATGCCTTCTGTCATGTCCTGCCGAATCTGTGGCACCAGATGAGCGTGATGCTGAGCGCGGCCAGTTGCCTGCAATGGTTCTGCCGCCTGACCGGAACCACAGAGGTTGCACTGCTGGAAGAGATTGAACAACTGAGTGATGACGAAAAAGCCAGCGCGCCGTTGTTCCTGCCGTACCTTTCCGGTGAGCGCACACCGCACAACGATCCTGACGTTCGCGGGATGTTCTGGGGGATGACGCATTCCAGCCTGCGTGCGCAGCTGGGTTATGCGGTACTGGAGGGCGTCAGTTTTGGTATCGCCGACGGATTACGTGTGCTGAAGGAAAGCGGCACCCAAATCGAGCAATGTTCGCTGGTGGGGGGCGGTGCCCGCAGCCCATTCTGGGCGCAGTTGCTGGCCGATATCCTGAACATGCCGGTCGTTACCCATAAAGGGGGGGAAACAGGAGGCGCACTAGGGGCGGCGCGTCTGGCCTGCCTTGCGGCAGGGAAGCCGCTGCACACCGTCTGTGATAAACCGGAAGTGTATAAAATCTGGCATGCCGAACCCGCGCGGCACCAGACACTGGCGCAACGCTACCAACAATTTAATGCCCTGTATTTAAACGACCTGAATTACCGGCATTCCTGATTTTTATAGCGATAGAGTCCCTCCGGTGATTTCACCAGAGCGGCCCTTCTGTACCCTGAAAACGAGGTCATTATGTCTGTAAATAATAAACAATGGCTCGGTTTACCCCTGAATCTGATTTGGGGGTATGTCGCCATTGCGGTGTTTATGACCGGCGACGGTTTCGAGTTGGCTTTCCTGTCACACTATATTAAAGAGCTGGGCTTCTCCCCAGCGGAAGCGTCCTTCGCCTTTACGCTTTACGGTCTGGCGGCGGCGTTGTCAGCCTGGATCTCCGGCGTTGTTGCGGAGATTATTACCCCGCGCAAAACCATGGCCATCGGTTTTGTCCTGTGGTGTGTGTTCCACGTCCTGTTCCTGGTGTTTGGTCTCGGCAAAGCCAATTATGCGCTGATCCTGCTGTTCTACGGTATTCGCGGCTTTGCGTATCCCCTGTTCCTCTACTCCTTTATCGTCGCCATTATTCATAACGTCCGCAGTGATAGCGCCAGCTCTGCGCTGGGCTGGTTCTGGACGGTTTACTCCATCGGTATCGGCGTGTTCGGCAGCTATATCCCAAGCTTTACCATCCCACATATCGGTGAGCTGGGTACCCTGTGGCTGGCGCTGGCGTTCTGCATGGTGGGTGGTGTGATTGCGATCATTTCGATGCGCAACATTGAAACGCCGCGCCATATGCAAAACCTGACGACTCGCGAGAAATTTGCTGAGCTGAGTCGGGCAGCGACGCTGATCTACACCAACCGCAATATTATGCTGTCCAGCATCGTGCGTATCGTGAATACCCTGTCCCTGTTTGGCTTTGCGGTCATCATGCCGATGATGTTTGTTGACGACCTGGGCTTCACCACCTCCGAATGGTTGCAGGTATGGGCGGTCTTCTTCTTCACCACCATTTTCTCCAACGTCTTCTGGGGGATTGTGGGCGAAAAAATGGGCTGGATGAAAGTGGTTCGCTGGTTCGGCTGTGTGGGTATGGCGCTGTCCAGTCTGGCGTTTTACTACATCCCTCAATATTTCGGCCATAACTTCGCTATAGCACTGATTCCGGCCATTTCACTGGGGATTTTTGTCGCTGCCTTTGTTCCGATGGCGGCTGTGTTCCCAGCTCTGGAACCGAAGCATAAAGGCGCGGCGATTTCGGTTTACAACCTCTCTGCCGGCTTATCTAACTTCCTTGCCCCAGCGATCGCAGTAATTGTGTTGCCTTACTTCAGCACCATTGGCGTGGTCGTGGCTTATACCGCGCTCTATGTGCTGGCTTTCTTCCTGTGCCCGTTAATTCGTGTCGAGCAACCTGGTTTCGCGCAGCCTCATCAAGCGCTGAACAAAGAACAGGTTGAGCCCGCGTAACATGACCTGGCAGGCATGGTTCCCATGCCTGACTTCTGAGGTAAGTGATGAATGTAAAAGCAGTTATTTTTGATATGGATGGAGTGATCATTGACTCAGAACCGCTGTGGTGTCAGGCACAGATTGAA
Source organism: Pectobacterium odoriferum (assembly GCF_009931295.1). Lineage (NCBI taxonomy): Bacteria > Pseudomonadati > Pseudomonadota > Gammaproteobacteria > Enterobacterales > Pectobacteriaceae > Pectobacterium > Pectobacterium odoriferum. The sequence goes on from NZ_CP034938.1 coordinate 3,809,104, forward strand.
GCGATGGCGAAATGGGGCGTATCTGTGACCAGCAAAGAGTGTGAAAACCTGACCCGCGGCAAACGACTGGATGAAATCGCCATGGTGTGGTGCAGTCGCTACGCGCTGCCTGTTGCCCCTGCCGTACTGGAAGACGCGATCCTTTGTCGTATTACCGATCTCATCAGCACCAAAGGCGAAGCGATGAAGGGGGTCTATGACATCCTGGAATACTTCCGCCATCTGGGCTTTAAAATCGCCCTTGCGACCTCTTCATCTCATCAGGTGATTGAGGCCGTGTTTAATAAACTGAATTTGTGGCGCTATTTTAATGTGATCTCCAGCGCCGAGGATGAACTGCTGGGGAAACCCCATCCGGCGGTCTATCTCTCAGCTCTGCGAAAACTGAATTTGTCGGCGGCAGATTGTCTGGTCGTGGAAGACAGTCTTAATGGCTTTCATGCCGCACAGGCGGCGGGTATCCGAACGACGGTCGTTTCTCCGGACTATATGTATCCTCATTTTCAGGCCGCCACTGGCCGCTATTACTCTTTACATCACCTGCTGACGGCGCTGGTTAACCCCCCGCTGACCGTTGCGAACCTCCACGCCCACAGTGAATAACCAAACGTTAACCCGCCTCGCAGGAAGAGGCGCTGTAATATCGGGATGAATACACCTATGAAAAGCGCACTTGAGCAATTGAAACAGTTTACAACCCTTGTGGCGGACACCGGCGATATTGAGGCTATCCGATGTTTCTCGCCTGAGGATGCGACAACGAATCCGTCACTGATCTATAAATCTGCGCAACTTCCCCAGTACGAGACATTGCTGCATAACGCAGTGATGTATGCAAAGCAGCATGCCGCGGATAATTCCCGGGTCCTGGAACTGACCATTGATAAATTATCGGTGGATATTGGCGCCGAGATCCTCAAAATCATTCCAGGCCGTATTTCCACTGAGGTGGATGCTCGTTTGTCGTTCGACACGCCAGGAACGGTCAAAAAAGCGCATGAACTTATCCGACTGTATAAAGAAAATGGCGTCGATAAAGCGCGCGTACTCATCAAAATTGCCGCGACCTGGCAAGGCATAAAAGCGGCCGAAGTGCTGGAAAAAGAGGGGATCCAGTGCAATCTGACACTGATCTTCTCCTTTGCTCAGGCCCGGGCGTGTGCAGAAGCGGGCGTCTTCCTGATCTCGCCTTTTGTCGGGCGTATTTACGACTGGTATCAGGCTCATGGGGCGCCAGCAGAGTATGACGTGGCGGGGGATCAGGGTGTTGCTTCGGTGCGCACGATCTTCAGTTACTACAAACACTACGGCTACAACACCATTGTTATGGGGGCGAGCTTCCGCCGCACAGAGCAGATTCTTGCTCTGGCGGGTTGCGACAGACTGACGATCTCCCCGCCGCTTCTCACGGAACTGAGTAATAGCCACGAGCCGGTTTCACTGCTGCTGAATGCCCGCGCCACGGGTGAGCCAGCGCCTGATGCCATGACCGAGCAAGAATTTCTCTGGCTGCACAATCAGGACGCCATGGCGGTAGAAAAACTCGCTGAAGGTATCCGACTCTTTGCCGCTGATCTTGCCAGACTGGAACAGTTCCTGACTCCCTACCTCTGAGGAAACACGTCATGTCAGACAGAAAAACCCTTGCCAACGCTATTCGTGCGCTGAGTATGGACGCAGTACAGAAAGCCAAATCCGGCCATCCGGGTGCCCCAATGGGTATGGCTGACATTGCCGAAGTCCTGTGGCGTGATTTCCTGAACCACACCCCGCAGAACCCGGCCTGGGCTGACCGTGACCGCTTCGTGCTGTCTAACGGCCACGGCTCCATGCTGATTTACAGCCTGCTGCACCTCACCGGCTATGACCTGCCGATGTCTGAGCTGCAGAACTTCCGTCAGTTGCATTCCAAAACCCCAGGCCACCCGGAAGTGGGTTACACCGCAGGTGTTGAAACCACCACGGGTCCGCTGGGGCAGGGTATTGCTAACGCAGTCGGTATGGCTATCGCAGAAAAAACGCTGGCAGCGCAGTTCAACCGTCCGGGCCACGACATCGTTGACCACTTCACTTACGCCTTCATGGGTGATGGCTGCATGATGGAAGGTATCTCTCACGAGGTATGTTCCCTGGCCGGTACGCTGAAACTGGGTAAACTGGTTGCGTTCTACGATGACAACGGCATCTCTATTGATGGTCATGTTGAAGGCTGGTTCACTGACGATACTGCTAAACGTTTCGAAACCTACGGCTGGCACGTGGTACGTGGTGTTGATGGTCATGATGCGGAAGCGATTAAACGCGCAGTAGAAGAAGCGCGGGCCGTGACCGACAAACCGTCCATGCTGATGTGCAAAACCATCATCGGTTTCGGTTCCCCGAACAAAGCGGGTACTCACGACTCCCACGGTGCGCCGCTGGGCGATGCAGAAATTGCACTGACCCGTGAGCAACTGGGCTGGAAATACGCGCCGTTCGAAATCCCGTCTGAAATCTACGCGCAGTGGGATGCGAAAGAAGCAGGCCAGGCGAAAGAATCCGCATGGAACGAGAAATTCGCCGCTTACGCGAAAGCCTTCCCGCAGGAAGCTGCTGAATTCACCCGTCGCATGAAGGGCGAAATGCCGTCTGACTTCGATGCGAAAGCGAACGAGTTTATTGCTAAGCTGCAGGCTAACCCGTCCAAAATCGCCAGCCGTAAAGCATCTCAGAATGCGATCGAAGCATTTGGTCCGCTGTTGCCTGAATTCCTCGGCGGTTCCGCTGACCTGGCACCAAGCAACCTGACCCTGTGGTCCGGTTCTAAAGCGATCAACGAAGATACTGCCGGTAAGCAGGATGCCACTTACCGTGAATCCGTACTGCCGAAAGCCGTTTCCGCACGTGTTGCTGTGGAAGCCGGTATTGCAGACTACTGGTTCAAATATGTGGGCCTGAACGGCGCCATCGTCGGCATGACCACCTTCGGTGAGTCTGCACCTGCAGAACAACTGTTCGAGGTATTTGGTATCACTACGGATCGTCTGTTTAATGTCGCTGTATCGCTTCTGTAGCTAAATTATTTCCCTCTATCCAAACGTCGCTAGTGGTCCTTTCATGGCTCGGTACGTATAAGTCCCTGTAGTGATGTTATGGACGCCCCTCCCTCTGTGTAAGTCCTGCCATACTTATGCTGAGCGATCTTATTCACAGAGGTACCGCATCATGAACAAGATAAAAGTTATCGGTATCGATCTGGCTAAATCTGTCTTTCAGGTTTGCGTCTGGATGAGTGACGGGAGTATTGCATCTAACCGTAAGGTTTCCCGGGCTAAATTGCTGGATACCATTCGTCAATTTCCTGCCGGTTCAATGATTGCAATGGAGGCTTGCGCTACTTCCCATTACTGGGGTCGCACTTTTCAGTCAATCGGCTTTCAGATCCAACTGATCCCCACTCAACACGTAAAAGCATTAACACATCACCAGAAAAACGATGCCAACGATGCGCTGGCTATTTGTGAGACAGCTCTTCGCCTGGGCATTCATTTCGTAGCTATAAAAACAGTTGAACAACAGGATATTAAGGCTCTCAGAGCAGCCCGTCAGTTGATAGTAGAACAGCGTACTGCGCTGGCAAATCAGGCTCGGTCACTGGCGGCAGAACAGGGTGTCGAGATCCCTGTCGGGATTCATATTTTACAGCAACGACTGCCCGACATTATTGAAGATGCAGAGCAGTTAATTTCTCCCGTGCTCCGCCAATTACTGTTCTCGTTGCTCGAAAATATACATTCACTTAATGAACGTATTCTTTTTGTAGAACACAGTCTTGCGGCTCTTTGCCAGCAACAACCCAAATACAAAGTACTGATGACAATACCGGGTATCAGTCCACTTATTGCAGCAGCCTTTCTGAGTGAAGTGAACACAGGGCAGTTTACTAACGCACGGCAATTATCTGCCTGGTGTGGTCTGGTCCCCAGGCAACACAGTTCAGGAGGCAAAAGCAGCCTTTCTTCGATGACCAAAAACGGTAATCGTGACCTCCGGACATTGATCATTCATGGTGCGCGGTCTGTAGTGCACTGGGCTCATAAACGCGATGACGCACTGGGTGTGTGGCTGAAACGGCTTACTGAACGAAGAGGCAAAATGAAAGCCACGGTTGCGCTGGCCAATAAGATGACACGCATTGTCTGGCGATTATTGACAGAACCTACAAGTTTTAACATCAACAGGGCTTTCGCTATGAACTAACCGTCGTTGTATCCGGGGAATAGTATTCCTCCTGAGTGTGCAAATACTGATGAGAAAACGGTAAACCGACCCTGTAATAGCCTGAAGTGTGCCGAGGTAGTGACATACCGGTGTAGTGATAAGGAAACAGGATGCGGATGACATCATGGCGCGGATTGTTTAACCCAGTAATGACGCCGGATATATGGCAGCAAACCGTATCAACTCAGTGCTTGCACAACACGGGACGTCCATATATAGCATAGTGAATTTGGCCACCTGAATAGAGGTGATATCATCACCTCATAGTCAAAACAGGTGACATTATGGCCGGACATAACAGACGCAATTTTAGCCCCGAGTTTCGCCTCGAAGCTGCCCAGCTTGTACTTGATCAGCACCGCGATAATAGGAGTCGAACCAGTCACATCATGACATTGTTTTTATTGATTATTTTTTGTTATGTAAATTTCATTTATACACATACCTATACACATCAGCGCTTGAGCCCCAAAAAGCAAACGCAAAACTTCGCTGTGTAATATACACAATACCGCCCAATAAAATGATTTTTCGAAAAACTGTTCACCCTCTTAACCTTTCATTTTTTATCTTTATTTTTAGCGAGTTAAGCGGTTAACAGTAAGTGAACAGGTGACGGGTCACTCATCACCCATGCAGGTAAGATACGTCTAGGTCGTAATTGTGGTACTCTTTATCGCATATATATGCGGATTAAAGGTGAAGGCACATGCGTTATGAAATGGCGGTACTCGCAGCTCTGGTACAAGAGGATTCTCCTAATACGCAATCTATCGTCACCGCTACGGGTATCTCTGAAAGAAAAGTACAGGACGTGTTAAACACGCTCCAGTCAACGATGGATATCAGCATTACGCGAGTAAAAAATGGCAAGCGGCAAGCCTTGTCTATCGCGTCATGGGGCGTGTTTGGCGACGGGGAACGGCTGATCGAGAAACTGAAAAATACCGATCTATTGATATTCAAACAACATCGTAAAATCACCACAAAAGCATTGCCAAACAAAACGCGATCCTCGCGCATGGTGACGTTGGAAGAAAAGCGTGATTACTACAATCAGGTGAAACTCAAAAACTATCGGGACAGTATGCGTCTTGAAGGGTTTAGCGTTGAGGATACTCCGCTTCCCGCTGACAAGCAGGAAAGAGATGCGCTGAGAAAAAATCTGATTGCTATGTATAAAGCGGGTGGCTATGTCTGATAAATACGGCTCAGGGCAAGATCCTTATACCTACCCCGATAGCGATGTTCTGATAAATAAGCTCGGCATCAATGATGACAGTCAATTCGATGATGCAGAGCGTCAGCTATCCGAACTGGCCGTTCTCGATATTGAATTTGAAGAGCCTCCCTACGATCTACATTATTGGTGTGATTTGCACGGGAAAATATTCGGGTATTTATTCGATTGGGCAGGAGAAATACGGCGTATCGATATTTCTAAAGGTCAGACACGTTTTTGCACCGTATCCCGCATTGCAATTGAAGCCAATAAAGTTTTTACGCAGCTCTCCAATGATGATTTTTTACAAGGCCTTGAGCGTCCGGCTCTAATCACTCAGTTAGCTGAATATTATTCAGATTTAAATGTGGTTCATCCGTTTCGGGAAGGTAATGGACGTTCTCAGCGTTTATTGTTCGAGCATATAATTATCAATTGTGGCTATGGTGTCTCTTTTGAAAAGATCGGCGTTCAGGAATGGTTAGCGGCTAACGTGGCAGGATACAATGGTAATACTCGGCCATTAGCCGATATTTTTGAGAAAAGTATTCTCTAACATCCCCAATAAAAAGATTTTTCAAAAAACTGCTCACCCTCTTCACCAAGGTTTTTTATTTTTATTAATCAATAGATTAAAGGGTAATGAGTTGGTGAACAGGTGACGAGTTACTCATCACCTTGATGATAGGTATGTCGCACAACAAGATAGTTGAGCCCGATCTGATCTTACCCACGTAAAGTGGACACAGTCCTAAGCGAGATTCTGGTTTTCAAATTGTTCCGGGCTGAGACCGCCACAGGCACTGTGGCGTGGAGTTGCCCCTACTAAAACGGACACGGCTAATTAACAGCTAACATGGCATCGCGATATTCGCGTGGGGATTTCATATTCAGCCCCTTGTGCGGATGCAGGTTATTATAGTCCTCCATCCATTCTGCCATTTTTTCCATCACTGATACTGCATCCGGCAGGTCATTTACGTAGACGTAATCCCGCTTGAACGTCTTGACGAACGATTCTGCCATGCCGTTGCTTTCCGGGCTACGTACTGGGGTGGTACACGCGATGAACCCCAGTGAACTGGCGAACGTACGCGTGGCATCGGCTATGTAGCAACTGCCGTTATCAGTCAGCCATTCTACTGCATGTGGGACCATCAGTGCGTTACCGAACCGCTTCTCCAGACTTTCTGTCAGCAGATCCTGTACCATTACACTGCTGATACCCCCTGTGGTGGCACTCCAGCCGATAACCTCTCGGTCACAGCAGTCCAGGCTGAACACCACTCGTACCACTTCACGGTTCCAGCAGCGGATTTCAAAGCCGTCAGAGCACCACCGGGTATCCGGTTTCAGTGTGATCACACTACCGATATGGTTGCGGTGTTTTTTCTCATGACCCGATTTTGCCAGCAGCAGGTTATGGTGTTTCATGATCCGGTATATCCGCTTTGGATTTACCCGGCGACCGTCTTCCTTTAACCTGCGATTCAGATGTGCGGTGACCCTGCGATAGCCATTTGTCGAGCGCTGGCTGCATATCTGTCTGATTGATGGCAATAATTCCTCATCCGCTTCTTTGCTGTAACGCGCCATACGGGGCAGTCGCTGCCCACTCAGGCGTTCATAAAGATTAGAGCGTGATACCTGCAGTACCTGTGTTATCCGGATTAGGGGATATCGTCCGGTGGCAGCAATGGCATGCGCGATATCAACTTTTTTGACTGCGCTATCTCCAGCGCATCGCGGAGGATTTCGGCTTCCATTGTTTTACGTCCCAGCATCTGCTCAAGCTGTTTTACCTTTTTTTCCAGTGCCTTAACTTCAGCAACACTGACAACGTCATCGCCAGCAGCGATCGCAGATTGGCCACCTTCGTTCATAAGTCGTTTCCATTTAAAAAGCAGACTGGGTGTAATGCCATATTGCCGGGCAACCAGAGAAACGGAATAGCCGGGTTGCATGGACAGCGCAACAAAACGGGATTTTTCTTCGGCAGTATAACGGCGTCGCTTCTGCTCGCCAGTGATCACTTCGATTCTTTGCACAAGACACTCCTTAAACATAGGTCTATGCCTATGTCTTATTGATGAAGTGTCCGGTTTAAATGGGGGCTACTACATGGCGACGCCAGCGATTGTAATCGCACTCGATATAATTAAACACCGTTGCTCTCATTATTTCCCAGTCACTAAACCGTTCTCCGTGGATGCATTCCATTTTCAGTGAATGAAAGAAGCTTTCCACACACGCGTTATCGTAGCAGCACCCTTTAGCACTCATGCTGCCGCGCAACTTATGCCGCTTCAGTAATCCCTGATAATCCCCTGAGCAATACTGGCTCCCTCTGTCTGTATGCACGATAACCTGCTTGGGGTGTTTTCTCCGCCACAGCGCCATCTGAAGGGCATCGCAGGCCAGTTGGGCCGTCATCCGCGATGACATTGACCAGCCGATAACCGCCCGTGACCATAAATCGATAACCACCGCCAAATACAGCCAGCCTTCATCGGTTCGTAAGTAGGTGATATCGCCGGCCCACTTCTGATTCGGACCACTGGCACTAAAATCCTGCTGTAACCGATTTTCTGATACCGGAAGGTGATGCTCACGGTAATTCACCGGACGATATTTTCGCGATGCTTTTGCCCGTACCCCCTGACGCCGCAGACTGGACGCGATGGTTTTTACGTTGTACATCGGTAACTCATCAGCCAGACGTGGTGCGCCATAATACTGTTTTGCTTTAAAAAAAGCCTCACGAATCGCCTCATCACAGCACACTCGGAACTGCTGTCGTGACGAGCTCAGATGACGCCGGGTAAGCCAGACATACCAGCTACTGCGAGCACCCCTCAGCACGCGGCACATCGCCTTGATGCTGAACTCGGCCTGATGTTTTTCGATAAAGACATACTTCATTTCAGGCGCTTCGCGAAGTATGCCGCGGCCTTTTGGAGGATGGCCAGCTCTTCTGCCTGTTCAGCCAGTTGCCGTTTGAGGCGGGCGTTTTCGGTGGCGAGCTCATTTTCACGTTCGGATGACGTGAGCTGCTGTTGCAGTTTGGTTCGCCAGTTATAGAGCTGGGATTCATATACACAGAGTTGACGGGCGGCCGCGGGAACGCCGATACGTTCGGCAAGTTTCAGGGCTTCCTGGCGAAATTCAGGTGTGTATTGTTTACGTGGCTTTTTGCTGGTTGATGCTGATTTTGTCATGTGAGTTTCCTCTGTTACTGAGTTTACTCACTTAGTCACGTGTCTACGATTGTTGGGTAGGATCAATCCTCAAAACGAGAGCCATGATGAATAAAAAATTATCCTTAGGTTTATTACTGGTGCTGTCCTTTTTTCTCACCGGCTGTGACAGCGAACCATCAGATGCTGACGTATCTAAAGCAATGCAGTCTTTTACTGAAGAAATGAACAAAGGCGCACCGTCCGAATCAGCAAGAGTCGTTTTCAATTCAGCCAAGAAAATCGCCTGTAAAGACAAAGACAGTGACGGTGGTTACAGATGCACAGTCGAATACAATGCGAAGATCCCGTTTTTGGGTGAAAGAACATCAACCATGGAGCTCAAGTTCTTTAAATTTGAAGGCAAGTGGAAAGTCTCGCCGTCGAAATAACCTATAAGTCATAAGCAACATCAGGGAAAGCATCAGCCCGTAGTTTCACCGCTACGGGCTTTTTTCATCACATCCGACAATCACTAAATTTTATTTATATAAGGATATATTGTCGTATTCTCTCAAAAAACAATACTTTCATACTGTAATTAATAGAATGCAAATTACCAGTCAAGTAAAAATATTGAAATATCCTCAGTTATTCGGGTAAACTACCCACATAAAGGGAGAGGAACAGCCTAATAAAATGGATGTAATATGCAACTATCAGAATATTTAAAATACAAAATGGATTCTGACAGAGTTCTCGCCACTCATTTGGACAGTATGGCAGATAAAATCAAGGATAATACAATAAAAATTGGTGATGATTTATATAGTGGTATAGAAAGAGCAACATGGTATTCATCCTGTTTCATAGAGAAATATAATTCTGACTGCCAGCAACTAAAATCTGAAAATGAACGAATGTATCTGGCTATTAAACAAATATACAAGAGAAAAGATGTAATAATAGATATGCTAATAGCGTATCTTAAAATACTTTTAAAAGATACCGAAGAAAGAGAGCAGGAATTAATAGCTAAAGCCATATTAGGCGTATCAGTCGCATCAGAGTTCGCAACAAGCCGGGCAATAAAAATGTCAGTCGCTTATCTGCTTGCAAAGCATATTGCAACTTCGCTGAATTTTTCACTATCCATTCGCAGAACGATTAATAAATACTCGCTAATAGGGATGAGTGCTCTCACATTTCATGGGAAAGTTCAGAAGGCGGCAATGTCTGCACGACATCTGCATGACGTATGTCCGGAGCTATATTGGTCTCTCTATGCTATGCAGGTCGAGATGTTATACTTCGTATTTGAAGAGCGCCTGTCTCCCTACGTGCCCAAAAATCCCTATGACAAAATCGATATCACAGAAGCAATAAACGGAATTTTAAAAAAATGAGCTTAAAAAAAATAATTTCTTATGCCGTTAAAGAGTTTATTAACACCTATACCACGATGGCATTAATGATTGTTTTGGGGATTTTATTCTACGAATTCATCCCTGACCATTGGGGTAAGCTGACTATTCTTTCGATTGTTATTATCGTTTATGTAGACATAAAGTTTTTTTCAAAAAAATCAGGCCGAAAATAATTCAGCCTTTAATATAATCTTAGTAGGCTACATTCTGCCAAAGCATGTAAGCGCTTGTTCTTGCAATAACATGCTCCCATTCAATAGAAGCAAACTTGAATGATACGCTTTCCTGTGGCTGAACTTCATTATGTGTCAGTGAATTAGGGTAGAAAAAGCGTATATTGCTGATAAGAGCATCCCGAAGCTTCATCCTAAAATAAAGTTCATTTCCACCAGACTGCGCCGTTCGGTAGAACGAAAAAATGCACTCCAGCTTTTCCTTATCGTTGATTGCCTGAGCGAACAATGGTGTGGCTTTATCAATTGGTTTTCTGATTTCTACAGGAAGCATTGAAATATTCTCTTCCCGACTAATGTTGTTCACCAACTCATAAACAAAAATTTCATTCTCATGTGCCGATTGATACTTGTTGCCAATAGAGTCCAGAGATGAACATCCTGCTGATATCAGTCCCTGTTTTCCCCCGGTAACGCTAAGATAAATAAGATTGGACATTATGCCTCCATACAAAGAAATTCCATTCTACGGTTCGGAGCCGTAGTCTCTGTTGCATGGGTATAATACTCTCTCAGATAAGGTTTTAAAACACACAAAACCATTATTTATGGATAACAGTTTTTTATGGAGAGTAGTAATTATATAATAAAAGGTATCGCCTAAGTGATACCTTTTACATTAAGTAATATCACATCCGGCAACCACTTCTCTTAACGTTCGTTGAAGCCCTTATCAGCTTGTTGGCGTCATACTTCTTTTTCTCATGCACGTAGATTCGCTCGGTTCTTCCACCGTTGTTGATGATGAAACTGATGATAGAGAGAAAGACTTTATTCAGACGGGCTTTATCAATCAAATCATCACTGATTTTCTCGATATGGCAGTAGTAAGAGAGAAGTAAAAAGCTCAGCACCACTTCTCGGTTTGAAAATGTCAGATTCTCTATGTCCTGCTGGTATTTAATATAAAATCCGGCACAAAAAAGATAAGACTGCTCGGTGATTTCTGCTTCTGAAAAGCCCGACTCATCGAGCTTATCAACGAACCTGTCCAGCAACAGAAGAGACCTTTCCATTAAACTCATATTTATTTTTTTCATAACTATGCATCCTTGCATTCAAAAATGATTAATATTGTCATCCTGACAACGTATAAATATCACCATTAAATTAAAAACCAAGTGATATGTAAAAATACATTTACAGTGGAATATTATACTTACATCTAATATATTCATTGAATAGTGATTAATTAAATGGCTCGTAATTTTGTTTTTATTAAAAAACTCATGAAATACTTTACAAAAAAGTATCGGTGTCACATATATTAAAAAATTGAGAGTATAGTTTACAAAATAATAATCGTTAAAAATTAATTTAATCACTCTAATTCGGTCTGAACCAGCCTAAATAATTTACATTTAGGTATCAGGTGTGCATAAAATTATGCACACCTGATACCTATAAAAACCGCTACAAGCCCTTTAAATAAAGACTTCCTTTATAATATGTAAAATATTTCGTAAAGAATAAATCAACTATCACAGATAAATTTTACATTTTCAGAATAATTCCGTTATCAATTCCAATTTAACATCGCAAAATAAATATAAATTAATTCATCTCGTTCAATTCATATAAATAAAGAATAACACCAAATTGATAAACCGGTGTAAACTAATATGAACATGAATAAACGGTTATGACCAACCAAAGTAACTCCTATTTTATTTATTATTTCCCACTCTCCGATTAAAAATCCCATGAACCACAATGCCACCGTTCTCAAGGCTATCCATATAATCGGCATACCATTGCAGCATTTCCCGTCTGCCATCGAGATATTGCGCATGGTTGTAGGTGCCACGGATAGCATTCTTATCAACATGCGCCAATTGGGTTTCAATCCACGCGGTGTTATAGCCCTGTTCATGAAGAATGGTGCTCATGGTATGACGGAATCCATGCCCCGTAACGCGGCCGGTATAGCCAATTCGCTTGAACACTTGATTGATACTGGCTTCGCTCATCGTTTTACTTGGATCATTACGACCGGGGAACAATAGAGGGAAATTACCCGTCATTGCCCTGATTTTTTCAATAATTTCCAATGCCTGAACGGATAACGGAACAATATGAGGACGGCGCATTTTCATACGTTCAGCAGAAATTTCCCATAGCGCTTTATCAGTATCGATTTCAGACCATAACGCCCCGCGTAATTCCCCCGTTCGAACACCAGTAATGATCATTAACCAGGCGGCTAACACCACCAACTCACTACCAGAATAGCCAGCAAGGGCTTTAAAGAAAGCAGGAAGCTCTTCAATGGTCAGGAATGGGTAATGTGTAGACTCATGCCCCTGCATGGCACTGGTGAGATCTGGTGCGGGGTTATACTCAGCCCTGCCTGTCACGATGGCGTAGCGAAACACTTCACCACAGCGTTGACGCACTTTCTTGGCTTTTTCGGTTGCTCCCCTGTCTTCCATCTTTTTCAGCACGTTTAGCAGTTCCAGCGGCTTAATGTCTGCAATAGGACGTTGACCAATGAACGGGAAGACATCTTTGTTGAAGGCTTCGAGAATGTCAGAGGCATACCCCGCAGACCATTTCTTCACTTTCATGCTATGCCATTCGAGCGCAATTTCCTGAAAGGTGTTTTTTACCTGAGCTTCACGCTCAATTTTTTGTTCTTTTTTAACTTCTAATGGATCAATACCCCCAGCGATACCCTTTCGAGCTTCATCACGTTTTGCTCTGGCATCAGCCAAGGACACATCGGGATATACCCCCAGCGCCAATAACTTTTCCTTTCCATCGATACGATACTTTAAACGCCAGTAGCGTGAGCCATTGGTTTTGACTAATAAATACAAACCACCGCCATCAGCCATCTTGTAGGGCTTATCTTTGGGCTTGGCAGTCTCTACCTGTCTGGCATTGAGTTTCATCTGGGGGTATCTCCTCTAGACCGAACAGCGAATACCCCCACAGATACCCCCAACCAATCGTAGATTTCCATCAACGCGAGTAGACGAGTATTGACTATGAAGGCCGTGAAACCGCGTATTATAAGGATTTTAAGGGTGTTTGAGTAGACTTGGGGAGACGTTAAAATAGGTAGGATGGTGCCGATAATAGGAGTCGAACCTACGACCTTCGCATTACGAATGCGCTGCTCTACCAACTGAGCTATATCGGCTTTGGGATCGTCGTGGCGAGAGCCAGACGTGGACTACGGGGTGACAAATTAGTGATAATGGTACATCAAGTCAAGCGTTTGGCGATCGTCTGCCGATTTTATCATCACCCTTATGTTGATACGGCAGTTCTGATAATTTTCCGTACTAATAACACCATACGCTATAATTTTTCGGCTTAACGGACGCGCTGTACACCACGTATCCTAACCCACCATCTTCTTCGCATGAAGTACCAGAAAGAGTGTTCCTCATAAGAGGAAAACGCCGTCTTCCTTTAAAGTAAATATTCTGTTTTATAGAAAGTGATATTTACAATAAAAACATCTTTTTACCTCTCTGATATAAATGCAATACATAACAAAATTCAAGTGTACGGTTTAGGATGATTCTCTATTCTTTTTATTTTGCTCTACTTAAATGACCAAGACGACAAGGAGGTGGTTTTAACACGAAGCTTTCAATAATACGTTATCGACGACAAGATTATTGTTAGCGTAGTCATTAAGCACTGTAAGAGGAAATAGACCATGAATATAAAACCACTTTTTTTAGGCTTAATTCTGGGAACCAGTTACATTGGCATGGCGGCAGCAAATGATCTGGGTTCTGCCCGAGCTTCAGCGGAATCGGCCTTCAGTCACGATCGCGCTGAAGCGAGAGAAAAAGCGTCAGAGGCGCGAGCCAAGGCGCATGAGCATGACGTTCAGGCACGGGAAAAAGAGAATGACTTCAAAGCAGATCTCAAATCAAGGGAGCCAGAAGCCAGAGAAAAGGCAGATAAAATCAAAGCTGATGTGAAATCCAGAGAATCCGAAGCCAGAAAAGACGCTGAAAAAGGCTGGGCCGACGTTAAATCTAAAGCGGATAATTTTAACAGCCGCGCGGAGAAAAATGCTCGCGAAACCGCCGACTCAATCCACAACGCCGCAGAGAAGCATCAGCGTTAATATGAAATAATGCGTTATTGTAATAGAGGATAAATAACAATTACCCTTTATCCTCCGATAGCAAGACAGGTTATGTATTTGTGAAACGCCGCACAAAGCATAGCCTGTTACTATCGGGGGATATTTCTATTATGCGGTTATTTTATTGCGGTTGTATTTTTGTATTAAGTTTTAATTTAAATAAATGCAACATAGAAAAAATCACAATTGGAATGATCTTTCTTATTTATAAAAAATAATGAAGCAAAAAACGGAGTGCAAATAATGCTGCACATATCACTTTGATATGCGCAGCCATTTGTCGATTAGGCGCGAATCAAATCGTCGCCATAACCAATCCACTTATAGGTGGTCAGCGCTTCCAGCCCCATTGGGCCACGCGCATGCAGTTTCTGGGTACTGACCGCCACTTCCGCCCCCAGACCGAACTGGCCGCCGTCGGTGAAGCGCGTACTCGCGTTGACATACACCGCAGAGGAATCCACTTCACGCACGAAGCGTTCTGCATTGCCCAAGGAGCGCGTCAGAATCGCATCAGAGTGCTGTGTACCATGTTCGCGGATGTGGGCAACCGCCGCATCCAGATCGTCCACCAGCGTGACGTTCAGGTCGTTAGAGAGCCATTCATCATTGTAGTTGGCCTCTTCCACGGCAACGACGCTCGCAGGGCCACCGGTCAGGTAAGGCATCGCTGACGGGCTGGCGTGGAGCGTAACACCAGACGCCGCCATTTTTTTGCTCAGTTCCGGCAGGAAACGGTCAGCGATACGTTGATTGACCAACAGCGTTTCCAGACTATTGCAGGCGCTAGGGCGCTGTACCTTAGCACTTTCAATGACTGTCAGCGCTTTGTCGAAATCGATGCTGTCGTCAGCATAAATGTGGCAAACGCCGATACCACCAGTGATGACCGGAATTGTCGATTGTTCGCGACACAGCTTATGCAGACCTGCACCACCGCGCGGAATCAGCATATCCACGTAGCGATCGAGCTTCAGCAGTTGATTGACCAGCTCACGCTCTGGGCTTTCAATTGCCTGCACCGCAGCGGCAGGCAGGCTGCACTGTGACAGTGCCTGCTGAATCACTTTTACCGTTGCTGCATTAGTGCGATACGTCTCTTTGCCACCGCGCAGAATCACCGCGTTACCGGTTTTAAGGCACAGAGAAGCCACATCAATGGTGACATTCGGGCGCGCTTCATAAATCACGCCGACCACACCCAGCGGCACACGGCGACGCTCCAACTTAAGCCCGTTATCCAGCATGCTGCCGTCAATCACCTGCCCTACCGGATCGGTCAGACGGCATACTTGACGCACATCGCTGGCAATCGCGCTCAGTCTTTCCTGCGTTAAGAGCAGACGATCCTGTAACGCCGCACTCATGCCATTTTGGCGTGCATCGGCTAAATCCAGCGCGTTAGCTGCCAGAATCGTCTCGCTCTCGGCTTCCAGCAAATCCGCAATCGTCAGCAACGCACGATCTTTCTGAGCCGTGCTCAAGACCGCTAGCTGATAAGAGGCCGCTTTTGCCGCTTTACCCATTTGTTCAAGCATCGCGAACTCCTTAATTGATAATCATATCGTCGCGGTGGATAGCCACCGGACCATATTCGTAGCCAAGAATATCGGCAATCTGTTGAGAGTGGTGTCCGGC
The DNA here is from genome assembly GCF_009931295.1 of Pectobacterium odoriferum. Taxonomy (NCBI): domain Bacteria; kingdom Pseudomonadati; phylum Pseudomonadota; class Gammaproteobacteria; order Enterobacterales; family Pectobacteriaceae; genus Pectobacterium; species Pectobacterium odoriferum. Next base: position 3,825,174 of record NZ_CP034938.1, read on the forward strand.
AATCATACGCAGCGCATCGCTGTTATAACGCGTCACAGCATGCGCCACATCGCGCCCCGCCAGACTACGCACGCGGATCACTTCACCACGAGAGAAATTGCCTTCTACGGTGCGGATACCTTTAGGCAGCAGCGAACTGCCGCGCTCAAGGATCGCCGAGAGCGCGCCGTCATCAACGGTGATTTCCCCCGCCGGCGGTGCGCCAAAAATCCAGTGTTTACGGCTTTCCAGCGGCACGTCCAGTGCATGAAAACGCGTTCCGACAGAAATATCCGCAATCACATCACCAATCACACCCGGTTTGCTGCCTGCGGCAATCACCACGTCGATACCGGCGCGGCAGGCCACATCGGCAGCCTGCAATTTGGTCGACATGCCACCCGTTCCGAGACCAGACACGCTGTCACCCGCAATGCTGCGCAGCGCATCGTTGATGCCGGTGACTTCACGGATCAGTTCCGCATCAGGATTATTGCGCGGGTCGGCGGTAAACAGCCCAGCCTGATCGGTCAGCAGCAGCAGCTTATCCGCATCGGCCAGAATCGCCGCCAGCGCAGACAGGTTGTCGTTGTCACCGACCTTGATCTCAGCGGTCGCAACGGCGTCGTTTTCATTAATGACCGGGACGATATTGTTATCCAGCAGCGCTCGCATGGTGTCACGCGCGTTGAGGAAACGCTCACGATCTTCCATATCCGCACGCGTCAGCAGCATTTGTCCGACGTGGATACCGTAGATGGAAAACAGCTGTTCCCACAGTTGAATCAGGCGACTTTGACCCACGGCGGCCAGCAGTTGTTTGGTCGCAATCGTAGCTGGGAGTTCAGGATAACCCAAATGTTCACGCCCGGCGGCAATCGCCCCAGAGGTAACAATAACAATCCGATGCCCTGCCGCATGTTGCTGCGCACACTGGCGCACCAGTTCAACAATGTGGGCGCGGTTAAGACGGCGCGAACCGCCGGTTAGCACGCTGGTGCCCAGTTTCACAACCAAAGTCTGGCTGCCGCTCATAATTTTTCTGCCGTTGAATGTCAAAAAATAAGAATAAGGAAAACGTTGTAGCAGGACAGACGCGTTATGCCAACAGGCACAACGCGAAAACCTACGAATAAATCGGGGATCGTCAGGAAAATATCACGGTCGGGCGACGAGGGTACAGGCGGGTTCCAGCGCGTTAATTTGCTTCTCCAATCGAACATGGAAAGCCTGTTTGGCATTTTCCACCTGATCCATCACGGCTTTATCCTTGATTTTTTCCTCACGCCAGTTGCCCTTTTTATCAAACAGACCGTAGTGATATTCATAGGTAAAGCCTTTGCCAGTATCTTCCAAATTCAGCCACCAGCCCCAAAACTCCCGTTGTTCTGGCGCGGGCTTGATGTTGACGCAAACCGCCAGGCAATCAAAGAAGAACGCGGTATCCTCGCACTGCGCTTCACGGATATAAGGCCCCAACGACGTAAAATTTTTCATGAGTCGGCTTTTGGGGTGTCCACTCGGTAATATCATCTACGATCTCCTCTGGTTGAACCTTCTTTTTAGCAGAGAATGGCAATTTATCAACCGCCTGGGATCAGGTTACTGCACGATACTCCAATGTTTATACATCATATTCAACACACTTTATCCTGCAACCATCCGCTGATTTGCTGTAGTGCGCGATGGAAATTCTGGTATACCGGCGAGAGATTAACCGCCAGCACCTTCCCTTGTGCGGATGAATTCACAATCAGGCTGGCCTCTTCTTTCGGGCAGAGCGGATCGTTATCCCAGTAGCCTGCCAGCATCGGCGTCGGACAGCGGCGCCCTAACAGCCCTTGAGTTTTCAACGAATAGCGCCCCAGCTCGGTTTTCAGCGAGGCATCCGTCGAGAACGGCATACCCAGCCGGCTCGCCAACACATCCATAAACATATCCGGCACCTGCTGTTGGCGATTCGGATCGCTTAACAAATGGTGCACTACCGGGCCGAGGCAGGCCACGCCGCGCAAGCGCTGCGATTCCAGATACGCCAGCCGAACGGCAATATTGGCGCCAAAGCGGAAGCCAAACGCGGCAACGCGGGTGTGATCGACCCACGGGACATCCGGCAGCGCGCGCAAGACCTGCTGATGTAGGAAACTGGAATCCTGAGTCAGCTTCCAGCGGGAAGAAAAGCCAACGGAGGGGACATCAATCGTCAGCATTGCCATGCCTGCTGGCGCAAAATAGTCCTGAAACAGGCGGTGATAATCGCTCTGCAACATTTCCAGGCTGCCGCACATGAGGACAGTTGGGAAAGGCGCTTTCGCCTGCGATGGCATATGCAGAAAACCGGTCAGCGTGCCGCCACCTGTAATCGGGAAGGTCAGTTCTTTGAGTTCGTAAGGCAGGTACTTGGCGGCCTCTTCATAGGCGCGGTTTGCCAGCGTTTGCGCCTGTTCCGCCAGCTCATCGCCTTTAATATGCGGATAGGCAGCAATACTGTAGAGGTTGGCCGCATTCAACCAGAGTTGCCCGGTTTGCGCGTCATCTTCACTTTCCGCGGCCCGCTGCTGCCAGTCTGCGCCCTGCTTCGCCCATTCATAAATCCAGTTACCGCCTCGGTAGCCGATCACCGTATCGAGCAGTTGCTCGTTGCTTCTGTCGGCCTTACTGGCAGCAATACGCGACAGCACGTCTTCGATCTCCCACGGATCGACACCACGCCAAATCCACATCAGCCGGTTAATCATTCGATACCAACTGCGGGTCTTCTCCCCTTCCAGCGTAGAATGCAGCCCCTGCACATCCTCACTATTCCGCGTACGTCTGACCAACGTCGAGGTTTCTGGGTGTTTAAAGGATGGTTTGAATAGCGTTTCAGACAGGTTAGCTTGCGCCACAGCAGCCTCCGTTAATGTAAACCGCTGTTAGCGGACATCAGACGACTTCTTCGTCACCCGCTAAAGTGTAACGAACTCAGGCCAGAGAAGACAAATATCAACGGCAGAAACACACGATCGGATCAAATCCTGTGACAGAAATGCTGACCGTTCAGAAACAGCAGCCGTCAGAAACAACAATGCCCGGCTAAACCGGGCATTGGGGGAAATCGCTTAGGCAATTAACGGCCAGACAACGGCGGAACAAACACCACGCCCATATCCCACGGCTGTTCAATCCAAGTATCCTGCGGGATATCAATCACGTAATCGTCAACCAGCGGTTGACCAGCAGGTTTCGCGAAAATCGTCACAAAGTGCGCTTTCGGGTACATATCACGAATCGCCTTCGCCGTACCGCCGGTATCAACCAGATCGTCAACCACGATGAATCCTTCGCCATCTCCCTCGGCACGCTTGATTACTTTCATTTCGCGTTGGTTGTCATGGTCATAACTGGAGATGCAAACGGTATCAACGTGACGAATGCCCAGTTCACGCGCCAGCAGCGCGCCAGGAACCAGACCACCGCGACTGACGGCAATGATGCCTTTCCATTGATCGGCAGGCAGTAAACGCTGTGCCAGTTTGCGGGCATGAATTTGCAACATATCCCAGGTTACGACGTACTTTTCGCTCATAAAATATATCCCAGCCGAATAAAAAACGGCTTAAGTTGAGTCTGAGGGGGGAAAAAGGTTGCGCGAGATTATAGATAGCCAACAACATAAAAACCAGTTTTTCTCAACGGAGGAACTGAGTTTTTCCTGTCAGCCTGCACCCTGTCGAGCCCGTTGGTTCATATTGCAGCAGGAAAAATAAGGCAGAGCCGACGGCAATTCCCCTGCTTTGATGGAAAATGATATTCTGCGTTGACGCGCCATGTTCCGTGGCTAACCGCGATTGATTTTTAACCTGTAGCGCCTGCACGCCAGAGTGCGAAGATAGGTGGCTAAAAAGGAGACTCAAATAGTGTCTGAATTATCTCAACTTTCCCCCCAGCCTCTGTGGGATATTTTCGCCAAGATCTGTTCCATCCCCCACCCTTCTTATCATGAAGAAGCGCTGGCCGCGCACATTCTGGAATGGGCTAAAGAGAAAGGCATCTATACCGAGCGCGATCAGGTCGGCAATATTCTGCTGCGCAAAGCGGCAACCGCAGGCATGGAAAATCGCAAACCTGTCGTGTTGCAGGCGCATCTGGACATGGTGCCGCAGAAAAACAACGACACCGTACACGATTTCACCACCGATCCTATCCAACCTTACGTTGACGGTGAGTGGCTGAAAGCACGCGGCACCACGCTGGGCGCGGATAACGGTATCGGTATGGCTTCTGCTCTGGCGGTGTTGGCCGACCCAAGCGTCGAGCACGGTCCGCTGGAAGTGCTGCTGACGATGACGGAAGAAGCCGGTATGGATGGCGCGTTTGGCCTGCAACCTAACTGGCTTCAGGGCGAAATCCTGATCAATACCGATTCGGAAGAAGAAGGCGAGATCTACATGGGTTGCGCCGGCGGTATTGACTTCATCACCCACCTGCCGCTGGTGCGCGAGCTGCCACCTGCTGGTTATCACACGCTGAAGCTGACGATCAAAGGGCTGAAAGGCGGCCACTCCGGCGGTGACATCCATTTGGGGCTGGGCAACGCCAACAAACTGCTGGCACGTTTCCTGTTCGAGCAGACGCAAGCGCTGGATATCCGCATTCTCGATCTGAACGGCGGGACGCTGCGTAACGCGATTCCGCGTGAAGCCTTCGCCACGCTGTCACTGCCTGCCGCTAACGTCGAGCAGTTGAAAGCGCTGAGCCAAGACTATCTGGCCGTGCTGAAAAATGAACTGTCCGCCGTTGAGAAAAACGTGACCGTACTGGTGGAAGCCAGCGACAGCAACGAGCACCCACTGACGCAGGACAGCCGCGATCGCCTGCTGGCACTGCTCAACGCCACGCCGAACGGCGTGATCCGCATGAGCGACGAAGTCAAAGGCGTGGTAGAAACGTCACTGAACCTCGGCGTTGTCACGATGGAAGACGACCACGCGGAAATTATCTGCCTGATTCGTTCCCTGATCGACAGCGGTAAAGACGCCGTCGTCGGTACGCTGACGGCGCTGGGCCAGTTGGCTGGCGCGAAAACGTCACCGAAAGGCGGCTACCCTGGCTGGCAGCCGGATGCCCATTCGCCGGTCATGGCGCTGGTGCGTGAAACGTATCAGAAGCTGTTCAACAAGACGCCGAACATCATGGTGATTCACGCCGGTCTGGAATGTGGTCTGTTCAAAAAACCGTACCCAGACATGGATATGGTTTCCATCGGGCCGACCATCACCGGGCCACACTCGCCGGATGAGCAAGTGCATATCGGCAGCGTCGATCTGTACTGGAAATTGCTGACAGCGCTGCTGAAAGCGATTCCGCCACGCGCGTAATCGCGTAGTCGTAAAATTCAGGGCGGCGCATAGACGTCGCCCTTTTTTATCCTCAACTAAACAGCCTTATCCCCAATCAAATACCAGCTGTCGCTCAATTTGCGGGTCGAGCAGCGTCACATGTAGCCCAACCAGCCGGACGCCTCTGGATTTACGCCGCTCCTGCCAGGTTTGCTGCGCAATCTTCAACAGATCCTGTTTATTCAATACTGGCCACACATGTTCCTGCGTCGTTTGCTGAAAATCATCAAACTTGAGTTTGACGCCCTGACGCGCAATATGCAGATCGGGCTTCACCCGTTTCAGGCGGACTTCCAGCTCCTCATAGAGCTGTTCGATCAGATTTTCACACTGTTCCCAGTCGTGAATATCCTGCGCCAGCGTCTTCTCCACGCCGACCGACTTCCTCAGCCGATCGGGTGAAATCCGTCGCTCATCGATCCCCTGACATCGCTCCCACAGCACTCGGCCAAACTTACCGAATTCTTTAAGCAGGTCCGCCAGCGCATACACCCGAACATCGGCACAGGTATGCAGGCCACGTTCTTCCAGCCGCTTCGCCGTCACCTTCCCAACGCCGGGTATCTTCTCCAGCGGTAGCGTCAGCAGGAAATCATCCACCTGCTCCGGTGTAATCACATATTGTCCATTCGGCTTATTTAATTCAGACGCGATCTTCGCCAGAAACTTGATGGGTGCAATCCCCGCCGAGGCGGTCAGATTCAGTTCATCGGCGATGGTTCGACGGATTTCTTCGGCGATACGCGTCGCCGAACCGTTGCAGTGTGGGCTATCGGTGACATCCAGATAGGCTTCATCCAGAGAAAGGGGTTCGATCAGCGACGTGTAGCGGGAGAAGATCTCACGGATTTGGCGCGAGGTGGACTTATACACCTCCATGCGACCCGGCAACAACGTGAGGTGTGGACACAGGCGCAAGGCGGTTGCCGTTGCCATCGCGCTACGGACACCGTAGCGTCGGGCAGGATAGTTCGCGGTGCTAATGACGCCACGGCGATCGGCGCTTCCACCAATCGCCAAAGGAATATCGCGCAGGCGCGGGTTATCACGCATCTCAATTGCTGCGTAGAAGCAGTCCATATCAACATGAATGATTTTGCGCATACTGGCCCTCCGATGATACTGTATAAATATACAGATCAAAGTCAGTATAGACAAGCTGCGCGATGCCTGCGGCGTTTACTGCGCGATCAGCATAACCAGCTTAAATTCGCTCTGCACGGCTGGATGGAAAGTCTGTTGATGATAGGCCACATCGCCAAGCAAAGGATGGTGGAAACGTCGCTCGCCGCCTTCACGCGCAGTTACCGCCTGCTGCGACCACCAGAGAGCAAACTCGCGGCTTTCTTCACACAGCGACATCACGATGTGCCGAACGGATTCAGTAGGCGCGTAATGGCTTGATTCTGCACGGAACTCCGCCACTACCCGCTTCGCTCGTTCCGACCAATTGATCACCAGAGATTGAGCCAGCGGATTCAGAAACATGAAACGCAGCAGGTTCGGTTCGGGATCGTGTCCCAGCCATCCGGCAAACAGCTGTTCCGACGGCGCATTCCACGCCAGCATATTCCAGCTACCATCCAGAAGATACGCAGGACAAGTAATGTGATGCAGGCTAGCGGCAACCTGCGCATCCGGTGACATTGCCCTATTCTGCTTCTGAGGATCCTTCACGCCAGCAAGACTAAAAAGATAGTCATGCTCTGCGGGTTCCAGTTTTAACGCCTGCGACACGCGGAGCAGCGCCGATGCCGAAGCGGACACATCACGCCCCTGCTCAAGCCAGGTATACCAGGTGGTGCTGATTCGGGCGATTTGCGCCAGCTCTTCGCGACGTAACCCACTGGTGCGCCGCCGCCCAGACGCTGGCAAGCCGACCATTTCCGGCGTAGTCCGCTCACGCAGCGCCCGTAAGAAAGCCCCCAGCGCTTTTGGACCGCTCAGAGAATTGGCAGACATAAACGAATGTGCAGACATAGTCAGGTATCCTTTTCATCCCGCTCGTCAAGATGAGCTCGTGATGACAACAGCATGAGTGAAAGAGGTGTTAATCAAACAGGGAGTATTTTATACCCGTATAAATGCTCATATTGTACCCGTATTTTTCCCTCATTATAGTGTTCTCAGACCGACGTCTTCTTTAGTGGCTGGCGCGCCGCCGTTTACCCCATGATGAAACGAAAGCAATTCAGATAAAGCGAGAGCAATGATGGAAGAAAAGCAGAACCATAATCATCGCGTCGAACATCAGTTCGGCTCACAGGCGCAGAACTACCTGACCAGTGCGGTGCATGCGCAGGGCAAAGATTTAACCCGGCTGGCTGCTTTATTAGCGCCCTTCCCGCAGGCGCGCGTGATCGACGTCGGCTGCGGTGCCGGCCATGCCAGCTTCACTGCCGCACAGGCCGTCGCAGAGGTTGTCGCCTACGACCTGTCCTCCCAAATGCTGGACGTGGTGAGTCAGGCTGCCGTAGAAAAAGGACTGCATAATATCCGCGTTCAGCAAGGCGTAGCCGAGTCTTTGCCGTTTGACGATAGCAGCGCAGATATCATCATTAGCCGTTACTCTGCGCATCACTGGCATGATGTCGGACAGGCATTACGGGAAATGCGGCGCGTTCTGAAACCGGGTGGGCGCGTTATCATGATGGATGTCGTTTCGCCCGGTCATCCGCTGCTGGACAGCTATTTGCAAACGGTAGAAAAGCTGCGCGATACCTCACACGTGCGCAATTACGCGCCGGGCGAATGGCTGAGCCTGTTTACCGACGCTGGGTTTATCGTGCGTAACGTCACCAGCGACAGGCTGACGCTGGAGTTCAGCAGTTGGATCGCACGTATGCGCACGCCAGAGCATTTCGCTGTTGCGATTCGTGAACTGCAAAAAACGTTGCCGGATGAGGTGGTACAGCATTTTGACGTACAGGCAGACGGTTCCTTTGTCACCGACATTATGATGATAGAAGCCAGCCGCGCCTGATACGCTTTCTCCGCAATTAACGACCTCAAAACGATCTCAAATTGGACGGCCCGCATCCTTTCGGGTCGTTTTTTGTAAATGTTATTTTTTAGCGCTTTTCAACACTTGATTAATACGAAACCAATGATAATGTGATTTCGTTTTCGTCGTTACCTATTCGCCGACGAAATAGATACCGATAACGGTTGTTCCAACGCTTTCTCGCCAAACGAATGGAGAACGCGATGCTGATGCCGTATATAGCAGGCAATTTTATTATCAGGAACCATAATGCAAAAAATCGCGCTGTCGTTTGCGATGTTGTTTTTTTTGCCTTCTCTTGTTGTTACCAGCGCCGCCAGTGAGACCGTACCGCCGCTAGCGCCGATAGCAAAAGAATTAAAACAGCAATTATTAGGCTCTCCGATCTATATTCAGATCTTTAAAGAAGAGCGGATATTCGAACTTTATGCGAAAGTCGGTAACGAATACCGTTTATTGGAACACTACCCCATCTGTAAATATTCGGGCGGATTAGGGCCAAAACGCGTTGAGGGTGATTTAAAAAGCCCAGAAGGTTTCTATCAGGTTGACCTGCGTCAGCTTAAGCCAGACAGCCAATATTACCGCGCGATCAATATCGGTTTCCCCAACGACTATGATAAATCACAGGGATATTCCGGTCGTTATTTGATGATCCACGGTGAGTGTGTGTCGGTTGGCTGCTATGCCATGACCAACACCTATATGGATGAGATTTATCGTTATGCCGAAGCGGCGCTACGCAACGGGCAGGCGAAAATTGATATCGCCATCTACCCGTTCCGTATGACGGAACAGAACATGCAGCGCCACCGTAATTCCACCTACGCCAGCTTCTGGAAACAGCTTCAGCCGGGGTACACCTATTTTAATCAGCATAATCAGCCACCGGCCGTCACGGTGTTTAACGGACAATACGTCGTTAACCCACCATTGATGACCAGTCAGCCGACCTTAAAGTATGCGCTCGCCGAAACAAAATAGAACGAATTCACCTGGCATAATCTGATGCCAGGTTTCGTTGCCCGTTAGCGGCTGCGTTGCCAGCACGGTGACGACATCATTGGGTGTCGTCTGCTGCTGGAAATCAATCTCCACATCCTGATCCAACAGCGTCGCTTTACCAAACGGCGCGCGACGAGTGATCCAGTAAAGTTTGGTTGAGCAGTACCCCATCACAAAGCGCCCGTCCGACAGCAGCATGTTAAACACGCCTTTCTCCCGCAATACATCGGCCTGCTTAGCGATATAGCGGAATACCGCTGGCCAGTTGCCCGGCGTACGCGGATAGCGTTCAGCCAGTTGGGACAGCAGCCAGCAGAAAGCAAATTCGCTGTCCGTCTGGCCAACAGGGCGAAACATGCCCGTTTTCAGGGTGTTGTAGCCTTTCAGTTGCCCGTTGTGGGCGTACGTCCAGTTCCGCCCCCATAGCTCACGCGTAAAGGGATGGGTATTTTCCAGCGACACCGCGCCGCGATTGGCTTGCCGGATGTGTGAAACCACCGCACACGATTTGATAGGGTAATCCTGCACCAATCGCGCAATCGGCGAGTTATAGCTTGGCAGCGGATCTTTGAACGTACGACAGCCGTTCCCTTCATAAAAGGTAATTCCCCAGCCATCCCGATGCGGTCCGGTTTTCCCACCGCGCTGTATCAGCCCGGTAAAGCTAAAGCAGATATCCGTCGGCACATTCGCGCTCATCCCCAGCAATTCACACATCTGACTTCCTACCCTTCCCTTCTCGTCATATTTCAAGTTGCATGTGCGTTGGCTACGCTCACTCACCCGAATCACTTACCTGAGTAAGCTCATCGGGATTCCTTCCCTTGCCGCCTTCCTGAAACTCGAACTATTTAGAGTCTATTATTAAGCGGCTTACTGATCCGCCATCTCTTTTTCAATCAGCTGAATCAGGATGTGAATCGCTTTGATATGGATTTCCTGAATACGGTCAGCATAACCGAAATGCGGAACACGAATTTCCACGTCGGCCGAACCTGCCATTTTACCGCCGTCTTTTCCGGTCAGCGTAATGACCTTCATGCCTTTCGCTTTTGCCGCTGCAATGGCTTTAATAATGTTGCCGGAGTTACCCGAAGTGGAAATCCCCAGCAGCACATCGCCTTCACGCCCCAGCGATTCAACATAGCGAGAGAAAACAAAGTCATAGCCAAAATCGTTGCTGACGCAGGACAGGTGGCTCGGATCGGAAATCGCAATGGCCGGATAGCCCGGTCGATTCTCGCGGTAGCGGCCCGTCAGCTCTTCGGCAAAGTGCATGGCATCACAGTGTGAACCACCGTTACCGCAGGAGATCACTTTACCGCCCGCTTTAAACGCGTTAGCCAGCAGTACCGCAGCATTTTGAATCGACTGAATGTTCGCGTCATCACTCAAGAAATTATTCAGTGTTTCTGCCGCTTCTTTCAGTTCACTACGGATTAAATCCTGATACATGGAATCCTCTCATTTTGTCTGGTGACAACATTCTTTTCTGTTCAGCAGTGTAGCGGATCGTGCCAACAGCGAGAAGCGCGTAATCACGGGATTGAGAGGATCGCTGATGCCCGTCAGAAAACGCACGACTGCTGCTCGGTTTGTGAAGTGAGTTGTAATTATGATGTAAACGAATTGATAAAAATAATCAGATAAACTACAACGAATATAAGCAACAGGTCAGACCTCTTATGATATTGACCTACTACGCCTTATTTCACTGATGAAACGGTTCTCACTTTCTCTGCCGCACAACGCTCGGTGGAAAGCTGAAAACGCTCAATTCGATCACAATGCTGGAGACACGTTATGGTTGCTGTCAGTATCCTCCTCCTACTGATTATCATCGGAGCGATGTTTTATCATCGGCTCAGTCTGCTGCTCGGCAGTGCCATCCTACTGGCCTACTTCGTGGCCATGTCCGCCATGTTGCTGTGGCCCGTCTGGTTAATGATTCCGCTCGTGATTCTGCTGGTTCCGATTACGGTTCCCGCCCTGCGCCAAAAGCTGGTTTCTGCTTCCGCGCTGCGCATGTTCCAGAAGGTCATGCCGCCGATGTCGAACACGGAGAAAGAAGCGATTGATGCTGGGACAACCTGGTGGGAAGGCGACCTGTTTCGCGGCGCGCCGGACTGGAAAAAGTTGCATAACTACCCGCGTCCGCAGTTGACCGCCGAAGAGCAGGCGTTTATCGACGGGCCGGTTGCTGAAGCTTGCCGAATGGCAAACGACTTTGAAATTACCCACGAACGCGCCGATATCCCGCCAGAACTGTGGGAATATTTAAAAGAACACCGCTTCTTTGCCATGATCATCAAGAAGCAGTACGGCGGGCTGGAATTCTCTGCCTATGCACAGGCACAGGTGCTGCAAAAACTGGCGGGTGTTTCCAGCATTGTGGCAATCACCGTCGGCGTGCCTAACTCACTCGGCCCCGGTGAACTGCTGCAACATTACGGTACGGAAGCGCAAAAAGATCACTACCTTCCACGTCTGGCACGCGGTCAGGAAGTCCCCTGTTTTGCGCTGACCAGCCCAGAAGCGGGTTCCGATGCGGGCTCGATTCCCGATACCGGCATAGTCTGCTACGGCAACTGGCACGGCGAACAGGTCGTGGGCATGCGCCTGACCTGGAATAAACGCTATATCACACTCGCCCCTGTCGCCACCGTGCTGGGGCTGGCCTTTAAGCTGTACGATCCCGACCATCTGTTAGGCGATCAAGATGACGTAGGCATTACCTGTGCGTTGATTCCGACGGACACCGACGGCGTTAAAATCGGCCGCCGCCATTTCCCACTGAACGTGCCGTTCCAGAACGGCCCGACGCAGGGTGAGAATATTTTTGTTCCGCTGGATTACATCATCGGCGGCGCGAAGATGGCGGGTCAGGGCTGGCGTATGCTGATGGAGTGCCTGTCAGTCGGGCGCGGCATTACGCTGCCGTCCAACTCTACCGGCGGGCTGAAGTCGATTGCCCTCGGCATCGGTGCTTACGCCCACATTCGCCGCCAGTTCAAAATCTCCATCGGTAAGATGGAAGGTATTGAGGAGCCGCTGGCACGCATTGCGGGTAACGCTTATGTGATGGATGCCGCCGCGACGCTGATTACCAGCGGCATCATGCAGGGAGAAAAACCGGCGGTGCTCTCCGCTATCGTCAAATATCACTGTACCCACCGCGGTCAGCGCAGCGTGATGGATGCGATGGATATCGCTGGCGGTAAAGGCATCTGTCTTGGCCCGTCCAACTTTCTGGCGCGCAGCTATCAGGGCGCACCGATTGCGATCACCGTGGAAGGGGCGAATATTCTGACGCGCAGTATGATCATCTTTGGGCAAGGCGCCATCCGCTGTCATCCTTACGTTTTAGAAGAGATGGCAGCCGCGCAGGATAACGACGTATCACGCTTTGACCGTGCGCTGGTGGGTCACATCGGCCACGTCGGCAGCAACACAGTGCGCAGCTTCTGGCTTGGGTTGACCAACGGCCGCCTGAGCAGTGCACCAGTCAATGACAAAACACGTCGCTACTATCAGCAGCTCAACCGACTCAGCGCGAACCTGGCGCTACTGGCGGATGTGTCGATGGCGGTACTCGGCGGTAGCCTGAAACGTCGTGAGCGTATCTCCGCGCGTCTCGGGGATATTCTCAGCCAGCTTTATCTGGCTTCCGCGACGCTGAAACGCTATGAGGATGAAGGGCGTCAGACAGCGGATTTACCGCTGGTGCACTGGGGCGTTCAGGACAGCCTGCATCAGGCCGAGCAGGCGCTGGACGATCTGCTGCGTAACTTCCCGAATCGTGCTGTAGCGGGGCTGCTGACGTTCATCATCTTCCCGCTGGGCCTGCGCTGCGCTGCGCCGTCTGACCGCCTCGACCATGAGGTCGCGAAGATTCTGCAAACACCATCTGAAACGCGCAGCCGTCTGGGACGCGGCCAATATCTGGTTGCCAGCGAGCACAACCCTGCCGGTCTGATGGAAGAGGCGTTACTGGATATCATGGCCGCCGAGCCGATTTACCAACGCCTAGCGAAAGCCAGCGATAAATCTGTGCCGTTCATGCGGTTGGATCAGTTAGCAGAACAGGCACTGGTGGAAGGTCAGATTACTGCGGAAGAAGCGAAAATTCTGACCAAAGCGGAAGCCAGTCGCTTACGCTCAATCAACGTCGATGACTTTGCGTTCGACGCACTGGCCGCCAACAAGCCCACGCCCGTAGCGCAGCCGGAAAGAAAAACCGAAGCAGCATAAACAGAATCAGGCCGGTTATACCGGCCTGTTCTTTCCTTTAAAGGCACATCAGTTGTAAAATCTACGCCATCTTTTCTTCTGAATGAAACCTGACACATGGCTTACATCCCCAAGAACTATGCCAGACTTGAAAGCGGCTACCGCGAAAAAGCGCTCAAACTTTTCCCGTGGGTATGTGGTCGCTGTTCACGCGAATTCGTCTATTCCAACCTGCGTGAATTAACCGTTCACCACATCGATCACGATCACAGCAATAACCCAGAAGATGGCAGTAATTGGGAAATGCTGTGCCTCTATTGCCACGACCATGAGCATTCGAAATATACCGATGCGGATATGTACGGTTCGACCGTCGTTGCAGGCGAAGATGCGCAGAAGGATATCGGGGTTGCCACCCATAATCCTTTCGCGAATTTGCAGGCCATGATGAATAAAGGGAAGAAATAGTCTGTTTGCCGCTCCCACCGATTCATTGGCGGGAGCGGTTACTCGCATACGCAGTTAACGAGTTAGGCGCCGCTCTGTCGCACTCGCGCCAGCAGCGCATCCACATCAGCAATATGCGGGGCCGCCAGCACTAACGTTCTGCCCAGCGAAATAGCATGCCGCTGGCACGCTAAACGCGCTTCCGTCTCCTGAATGCTGTCCAGATCGGCGACGTGCGCCAGCCCAATCGTGCGGCGAATCAATTCGGTGCCGCAGTAGCCAACGGCATCCCGCCAGACCTGCTGTAAAAACAGCGCGGCATAACCCGATTCCGCCAGCGCAGGATCGCGGCTTTCGCTTTCGCTCAATGCCAGAAAACGGGCGGAAAAGGTCTGCCACAGCGTACGAATATCTTCCAAACGTCGTTCGCGTCCAGCCGCCGCCTCGCGCGGTGCGAGTAGCCCCGGCAGGCCGCAATAATTCAGCAGCAGATTGCCGATTGCCGTACCGGCATCAAAGCCAATCGGCCCGTAGAAACCGAATTCAGCATCAATCGCTTTTAAGCGTCCTTCTGCCACAAAAAGCGATCCACTGTGGATATCGCCGTGCAGCAGCGCCTCCGCTTTGCTCAGGAAGCTATGCTTCAGTCCGGCAACCGCCAGCTTCAGCGCCCGATCGTCACGCAAGGCCAGCACATCCGGCGTCAGCGCAGCATCAAATTGGTTTCTTTCGTGATCGATATAGGGGTCGGTAAAGAAAAGATCTTCGGTAATCTGACACAGTTCAGGGTTGGTGAACTGGCTTACCGCCGCTTTCTTCTCATGCGGGTGCTGATAGAAATCAGAGGTATGGAATAACGTCTGCGCCAGGTATTCCCCCAGCTGTGCCGCCGCCTGAGGATAATCCGCGCCGTTAACCAGCTCGCTACGCCAGATACGATGATCGGAGAGATCTTCCTGCACCATCACCGCCAGTTCGGGATCGTGATATAACACGGTCACGGTATGCTGCGGACAAAAACGCGCGTGCGTCAGCAACGTTTCGGCTTCAATGCGGGCGCGGTCAAGCGTCAGCGGCCAGGATTCCCCGACGCAGCGCACGTAGGGCAGCGCCTGTTTAACGATTACCCGACTGACGCCCGCTTCATCTTTAATTTTAAACACCAGATTCAGATTGCCATCGCCGATCTCTTCTGCGGCTACCAGCGTTTGCGGCTGACTGACACCACCGTACTGGCGGGCATATTCAACAGCGTCATCCGCCGTAAAAGTGCGGTAAAGTGACATTCCAACTCCTCGCTATTCTGAAATCAAAACTGTTCTTAAATTAAAACTATTTTTGAACTAAAACTGTTCTTAAATTAAAGATACGGACATAAAAACGTTTGGACGTCTATACATCCATCAGGCATCTTGGCAGAATAAGAATATCGATGCAACATGGATTTAACGACCTATGCAGACACTTAACACAACCAGCCTGAAAATCGTTGATAACCAACTGTGGATCCTCGACCAGCAGGCGCTACCGCAAGAAAAACGCTGGAGCCCGTGTCCGGATGTCGCGTCACTGGTTGAGCATATCCAGACGCTGCGAGTTCGTGGCGCACCGCTCATTGGCCTGTCAGCCAGCCTGCTACTCGCGCTGCTGGCCGAGAAAGGGTTATCACAAGCCGAACTGGCGCAGGCGCTGGAGACGCTGCGGGCATCGCGTCCTACCGCCGTGAACCTAATGAACAATCTGGATCGTATGAAGCTGGCGTTGACACAGCCGCAGTTTGTCGATGCGCTGGTGCAGGAAGCCCTGCGCCTGGTAGAAGAAGATCGCGCCCTGTGTGAACGCATTGCCGATCGCGGCGCTGTGCTGGTCAACCCCAACAGCCGCTTACTGACCCACTGCAACACCGGCGGGCTGGCAACGGCGGGCATCGGCACCGCTATCGGCGTGCTGCTGCGTGCGCATCAGCAGGGGAAAGTCGCGCAGGTGTGGGTCGATGAAACACGTCCGCTATTGCAGGGCGGACGCCTCACGGCCTGGGAGCTAGGCGAGCTGGGCATCCCTTATCAACTGATTTGTGATTCGATGGCAGCCAGCCTGATGGCGCAGGGTCAGGTCGATGCAATTTGGGTCGGTGCAGACCGCATTGCGGCTAATGGCGACGTTGCCAATAAGATCGGCACTTACAGCCTCGCGGTGCTGGCGCACTATCACCAGATTCCGTTTTACGTCGCGGCACCGCACACCACGCACGATCCCGCGTGCCCAGATGGTCGGGCTATCCCTATCGAACAGCGCGCCGCCGCCGAAGTCACCGGCGTCTCCGGCAGCTTCGGCCACTGCCAGTGGGCACCGCAGAACGCCGCCGTCTACAACCCAGCATTCGACGTCACCCCCGCCAAATTAATCAGCGGCTGGGTGCTCGACACCGGCGTAGTCACCCCACAGGACGTGAAAGAAGGGATCTTTCAGACAGCGTTGAAGTGACGACAAACCCAAGCATTTCCAAAAATTTCAGGATACGCCGCACGGACGCGGCGAAGTTATCACCCAATGGTGACCGTTCCCCCGCCAATTAACACACCACCACAGCTCACCGCATCACCCGTTCGCGCCGCGGGTTTACCGTCAACGAGTACGCTGGATGAACCGCTGCTAATGCTCCGGTCATGGCCGTGAGGAGTCAGCGGATCGCCTTGTCGGGCCAACGGTAGACCGTCAACCTTAACCGTTGATGAACCCGCCGCGACGGGCGTCGGTGGATGGCTACCGTGTCCGGTATCGCTATCACCTAATTTAACGGCATTACCCATTTTTTAGTCCTTTTAGCTGATGAGTCCTTTTAACTAAATAGTCAGTCTTGTTGCAACGATCATGCGGCAGCGTCGTCATCGGCAGCGACTATCTCGATTCCACGTGGGACGAAGAAATTATTGTTCCTCAACATCGTTCCCGCCTGATCGTTCAACGTAGCGAACCGGAGTTCCTCTGATGCGAAGTCGTGCATAAAATAATTGAAGAAAATGTCCGCCGCATGAGGCACCCGCTTAGTTTCATCAAAAAACTTCACCAAATTGGCACCCTGATACATCTGCCGGCGCAGCCCCCGGCTTCTTCGCACATTATCTGCATCGTACTCGACCTGCTTCAGCCAGCCCCACTGCGTGTTGAGTTTATCCCGTTCACTGCCTGTCGCGTTTTTGAAAAGTATCTTGTAATCATGCAGTTTTTCCCCTAGCCAGACGCAATAGTGGATCATGTGCAGTTCGAACGCTTCCGGGGTGGGGGACGTTTTCCCCACCCATTTGCTGTAGAACTCACTGTATGCCTTCGCCGAGTAGCCCAGCCTGCTGTCCTGCATGATGAAGTAGCTTGCCACGTAAGGGTCTTTCTGATTAAGCGTTTTAAAGTTGGGAAAAGGCACCTGCGCCCTGCGCGCCGTTTCAAACATCTGTCGCAACGGCACCCGACACAGCTCGGCACTGGGGCGCTGTTCGTTGGGTAACAGCCCTCCCGTCACGTCTTCACTGATGCCGGGGCAAAGCACTTCACGCCAGCCTGATTTGAGCGGCCCCAGAGGTAACAGAGGACGGGATTCTCGTCGTTCATGTGCCGCTATCAGGTGCAAGGCACTTTTTACCGCCGGATGAAGGGGTTTATCAAACGCAATCACTTTCGCGCCAAAGGCAGTGGTGATCATGCCAACAACAGGATGCCGGGCAACCAGTCCGGCCCCGTCAGAGACGCTTGCAACGGTATCCCCCATGTCCAGCGAGCTGCGGCGCGTGCAGTCGAACAGGCCAGCAAAAATGACCTCGACTTTACTGTCCTCATAACGGTATTCGTTTTCCACTTTGGTACAGACCGACTCCAGCAGTTCGTCGATAAAGCGCCGAGCCAACGCAGCTCCTAGATCGGCACCAAAAACGGAAACTTGGATTAGCTTGATGGGCAGTTGATTTGCTTTTTTGATATCCGCCAGGTTTTTTTTGAACTTATTTTTAGCCAGGTCTACCCGCGCATCGACGCCGGTCATGAGCAACTCAGCCACTATCGGGTTATCTCGAATAGGTTCTGCAGCTTCGAGCAAAGCACGGGTCGCCGCCTTTTTGGCAGCAGACGCTGCCGCGTCGAGGCCACTCTTCATGGTGCGCAGGTCGTCCAGTTTATTGGAGAGCACCTGACTCCAGTCGCCTTTGAAAGCCCCCTTAACGGTATCGACCGCCGTTTCTTTACCCTGCTCGACCAGCGCATCGGCATAATCCTCTGGCAGCGCCTTCTGTCTGGCATCCATAATACTGTCCAGTCTTTCAGACGGTGTATCTTCTAGGGGGGAACCTAAACCGGGGATATAGACTTTGGAATACGAATATGAAGAGGTGAGTTCAGCCAAAATTATTTCAGGATGGGCGCGAAACAAACGCCCAATGTTAGTCAGCCGCTGGCTATCTTCGTCCATATTGATATTTCGCTTCAGACCATCAAAGAAGAAACCTATCTGTAACGCCAGTGAACAAGTTCCTATCCCCGCCTGATGACGGCTTTCCTCACGCGCAACGCGACACTCCATATCGTCCCTGTCGATCATCGTCCTCTCCTTGTGCGATAAGGGGCAATAACATCATCCATATCAAGGTAGCAACTTCGAACCCAACGCACGACCAGTTTGTTATCAGGTAAAAAAAGCACACAAAAATCATCTTGCCCCTTCTCACGCTTTGGCATCGGCAGGGTGATACTATTTTTCTCTGGACGAAGTCCCTGTTCTTCTTGTTGCTTTAGGGTTGCACTCAGCAGCCATTTAATATTGACCGTATCCCCGTCTATACGGTAGGGACCTGCTGTACCACCACTGGTATTAAGCCCATCAAACGCAAAGGTATTCCCACCCATATTACCGTTGACGTACACATAGCTAATGGGGCGGTCGATCACCGAATGAACGACGATTGACGCCCCGCCATGACGCTCCTGTATCAGGAACGTCCAGCCTAGCCAGAGCACCAGCAGAATGCTTGCCGTCCACCGTCCCCAGCGCGGCAATATTTGCCATATCGCCGTGATCAGCCCCGAAATCGCTCTCGTCAAACCGCTTGCCGCGCTCATACTGTGGCCTTGTCATCAGCAGTTAATACCTCGATTCCACGTGGGACGAAGAAATTATTGTTCCTCAACATCGTACCCGCCTGATCGTTCAGCGTAGCGAACTTGAGTTCCTCTGATGCGAAGTCGTGCATAAAATAATTGAAGAAAATATCCGCCTCATGAGGCACCCGCTTAGTTTCATCAAAAAATTTCACCAAATTGGCTCCCTGATACATCTGCCGACGCAGCCCCCTGCTTCTCAACACGTTCTCCGCATCGCGTCCGACCTGTATCAACCAGCCCCACTGCGCGTTCAGCTTATCCCGCTCACTTCCTGTCGCGTTTTGGCGAAGTATCTTGTAATCATGCAATTTTTCCCCCAGCCAAACGCAATAGTGGAGCATGTGCAGCTCGAACGCTTCCGGTGTCGGGTTCATTTTCCCCACCCATTTGCTGTAGAACTCACTGTATGCCTTCGCCGAGTAGCCCAGCCTGCTGTCCTGCATGATGAAATATTGGGCTACTCGTGGGTTTTTAGCATCAAGAGTGAGAAAATTGGGGAAAGGCACCTGTGCCCTGCGCGCCGTTTCGAACATCTGTCGCAACGGCACCCGACACAGCTCGGCACTGGGGCGCTGTTCGTTGGGTAGCAGTCCTCCCGTCACGTCTTCACTGATGCCGGGGCAAAGCACTTCACGCCAGCCTGATTTGAGCGGCCCCAGAGGCAACAGAGGGCGGGATTCGCGCCGCTCGTGCGCCGCTATCAGGTGCAGGGCGTTTTTGACCGCGGTGTGGAGAGGCTTGTCGAACTCAATCACTTTCGCGCCAAAGGCCGTGGTGATCATACCAACAACAGGATGCCGGGCAACCAGTCCGGCCCCGTCAGAGACGCTTGCAACGGTATCCCCCATGTCCAGCGAGCTGCGGCGCGTGCAGTCGAACAGGCCAGCAAAAATGACCTCGACTTTACTGTCCTCATAACGGTATTCGTTTTCCACTTTGGTACAGACCGACTCCAGCAGTTCATCGATAAAACGCCGGGCCAACGCGGCGCCTAGATCGGAACCGAACACCGAAATCTGGATCAGTTTGATAGGCAGTTGGTTAATTTTTTTTACATCCGCCACGCTTAGCTTGAACTGGTTCTTTGCTGAATCCACCCGAGCATCGACACCAGTCATTAGCAACTCAGCCACGATCGGATTATCCCGAATAGGTTCGGCAGCTTCGAGCAGGGCGCGGGTTGCCGCCGTTTTGGCAGCGGACGCTGCGGCATCGAGGCCACTCTTCATGGTCCGAAGGTCGTCCAGCTTATTGGAGAGCACCTGACTCCAGTCGCCTTTAAAAACACCTTTAACGGTATCTACCGCCGTTTCTTTCCCCTGTTCAACCAGCGCATCGGTATAGTCCTCAGGCAGCGCCTTCTGTCTAGCATCCATAATACTGTCCAGCCTTTCGGACGGTGTATCGTCAAGGGTTGTGCCTAAGCCGGGGACATAGATTTTGGCATACGAATATGAAGAAGTGAGACTGGCTTTGATCTCAAAAGGGTGAGCACGAAACAAACGCCCTACATTAGTCAGGCGCTGGCTCTCTTCATCCACATTGATATTTCGCTTCAGACCATCAAAAAAGAAACCTATCTGCAACGCCAGAGAGCAGGTGGCCACACCTGCCTGATGGCGGCTCTCTTCACGAGCAATCCGACACTCCATATCGTCCCAATCCACTTTATTTATCTCCTCGTTCTATAGGTATCGACGATACTATCCATTTCAACGACACAGCTTTCAGCCCACCTTACCGTCGGTTTATTATCAGGTAATATCAGCACACAGAAACCATTTTGCCCCTTTTCACGCTTTGGCATCGGTAGCACTACAGTATGAATCTCTGGACGATATCCAAGTTCATCATATTGCTGCCGAGTCATAGCAAGTTCCCATTTGATACTGACCTTGTCTCCCTCTATCCGATAGGGGCCAGCACTCCCACCGCCCCCGGCATGAAATCCATCAAACGCATCAGTATTGCTACCCATATTGCCATTGACGTACACATAGCTAATGGGGCGATCGATCACCGAATGGACAACGATTGACGCCCCGCCATGCCGCTCCTGTATCAGGAATGTCCAACCCAGCCAGAGCACCAGCAGAATGCTTGCCACCCACCGTCCCCAGCGCGGCAATATCTGCCATATCGCCGTTATCAGCCCCGAAATTGCTCTCGTCAAACCAGTTGCCGCACTCATGCTCGTCCCTTTTGTTCTTGCTGGTTCAATTCCTTTGCCACACGTTGGGTCGCTATCATGCCCGCCTGATGACGGCTCTCTTCACGCGCTACCCGACACTCCAGATCATCCCAATCCACCATTTCTATTTCCTTGTCCGATAAGTATCAATCACATCTTTCATGCCAGGAATGCCCCATTCCACCCAACGCACCATCACTTGATTATCCGGCAGAAACAGCACATAGAAATTATCTTGCCCTTTCTCCCGCTTGGGCATAGGTAGAGTTATAGTGTGTTTCTCTGGGCGGAGGCCTTGTTCTTCCTGTTGTTTTAAAGTGGCGCTTAATAACCAATCTATTTTGACCGTATCTCCGTCTATACGGTACGGCCCAGCAATACTGCCACCCGAGTTAAGCCCATCAAACGCAAAGGTATTCCCACCCATATTACCGTTGACGTACACATAGCTAATGGGGCGATCGATCACCGAATGGACAACCAATGACGCCCCGCCATGCCGCTCCTGTATCAGGAACGTCCAACCCAGCCAGAGCACCAGCAGAATGCTTGCCGTCCACCGTCCCCAGCGCGGCAATATTTGCCATATTGCCGTGATCAGCCCTGAAATCGCTCTCGTCAAACCGCTTGCTGCGCTCATGTTCGTCCCTTTTGTTCTTCTAAAGCCTGACGACCACCTTCCAGATAGGCTAATGCCCACAACCGTCTTTGAGCCTCTATCGCGCCGGCCTGATCGGCTTTTCTTAGCGCCTTGCGAACCATACTCATCCTTTCACAGGCAGGGAAATGCCCACAGCGTTCTCCCCCTTGCCAAAGGGCCAGTACGCGATGTTCATCAGGTGAACCTTGCAACGCCCGGTATAACTCCGGTGTCAGTTTCACCGGAACAGGGTCATCTGGGGGGAGCGATAGGCTCAGTTCGTGCCAACCGCCGTCGCATTCTCGCAACCACCAGCGCTCGATTCCCCCGAAAAGCCCACCGAACCACGGGGCATCGTGTTGATCGACAAGCAGAGGCAGCGCGTGGGGGGTATAGAATCGCAGCAGTTGGCTAAATTGCCCTTCGGGCTCAATCACCCTCACCCCCAAAGCCAACTGCTTTTGCAAGGCGCTAAGAGGTTGGCCGCTCTCAAGCAGGCCAACCACATGCCCTTGCTGAACGAGCGTAGCCAGTAATCTTTCTTCCTCATGCGGACACTGCCAGAGCCACGGACCGAGATTAATCAGTTCAAACAAGTCATCATGAAAATAGAGCGGCAAAAACGGCCTTTCACTCAACCGTTCACGCTGTTCGGCGGTGAGGTAAGCCCCTTCCAACAGGACGATACAGGCACCCTGATGCCAGATTGATTCGGGTAGCATCTTATTCTCCCTGTATCAACGCATTGCCCTGCGCCATGGCACGCAGCAGACAAGGAATACAGACCGGCTTTTCAAGAGGCGGTATTTTGGGCAATTTAGGTGGAGCAATAATCTCAACTTCTCCCAGTAAGGTGGGCATGTGGCCCGCCCAGCCAGAGCCACAGCCCGGGCTGCCGCCTGAATTCATCTTGATGCTGGGGCCGACCAGCGTCACGCCACTGGGGTCAATCTTCACGAAGCTGCCCCCCACCTTGAGCGTCAGTTCAGCCCCGGCTTCCAGCACTATCTTGTTGCCGGATTTCAGATGAATCTCTTGCCCAGCCTCAACCAGTAATGCCTGACCCAATTTCTGGTGCATTGAGGCATCAACGGTCAGTGAGTGATCCCCTTTAACATGGTCACGCTTTTCGTTCTCGACCGTCAGATGATCGTTAGCTTTAATGCGGGTGACGCGTTCATTATCAATATCCGTATGCGCGTCGTGCCTGATGTGCCAGACAACGTCATTTTCAATGAGCGCGTTGAGATCCTTCTGACCGTGAAGGTAAATTTCCTCCTGTCCGGCTTGATCTTCAAAGCGCAGCTCGTTGAATCCTTCTCCCTGATGCGTTTCCGTGCGTAGTACGGTGCGTGTCTTGTGGGCAGGCAGATCGTAAGGAGGGCGGTTAGTCGCATGAAAGGTTCTGCCCGTCACAATCGGCTGGTCTGGGTCACCTTCGAGAAAGCTGACAATCACTTCATGGCCGATACGTGGGATCGCGATCATGCCGTACTGCCCGCCTGCCCAGCCCTGGCTGACACGCACCCAGCAGGAACTCTGGTCGTTACTCGCGCCGTAGCGGTCCCACGGGAATTGCAGTTTCACCCGACCGAACTGATCACAGTAGATTTCTTCCCCAGTCGGGCCGACGACGGTGGCGATTTGCGGGCCGTCCACCATCGGTTTGTAGGGCATGGCTGCGCGCCATGTCGTCGTGCCTTTCACCACGGCAAAACTGTTGCTCATGGTGGTCGGTTCGCCGCCGCTTTCCTCTTCCAGCGCCTGCGGCTGCTGCCCAACGTGCGTTACGCTCACCGTCTGCCACACCGCATTCAGCGTCGGATTCGGGTGCTCCGTCAGGGTAAATGTGTTGCCCGGCATCAGCCCCGCGCAGTTGGATTCCCCTTCGCTCGTTACCGCCCCTGAGCGCAGCGCATCCAGTCGGTAACCGCTGAACGCCTTGCCGCTCGGGTCTTGCTTATAGCGCCCCGGATAGTCGTAGTGCTGATAGCTTTCGCGCTGGTGCGCCAGCTCGCCGCTCATCTTCTTGTGCGACAGCCCGTAAGCCGGCGTCTTAAAGCTGTAGTCCTTCAACTCGACGTCCGATGTGCTCACCCGCTCCGCGTAGTGGAAACGCCGGACATATTCGCCTTCACTCAGTCCCTGCGTCGCCAGATTGAAGAACAGCTCAGGGCCTTTGGTCAGCGCACCCGCATCATCGGCAAACACCACTCGGTGTTTTCCCTCTTCGTATTCGTGGAAGAAGTACATTCCCTCCTCGGCAGCCAGTCGGGTGATAAACGCCAAGTCACTTTCCCGATACTGCACGCAGTATTCCCGCACCGCGTGCTCGTTACGCAGCGCAAAGGCGTAATCGGTAATACCGGCTTCTTCCAGCAGCGCACCGATAATCGCTTCCGGCTTTTGTGCCTGAAAGATACGGGCGTTGGTGCGTAATCCCAGCCGCCACAGGGCTGGCCGGACTTCCATCTGATAGCGCGTGCGCCGGAATCCGGTATCGCCCTGTGTGAAGCCACTGATAATCCCGCTGACCCGGCGCTTTAGCTCACCCTCATACCACATCATCAGCTCGCACGGCTGGTCCAGCACCGCGCCGAAATCGACATCCGGCAACGCGCTTGCCAGACTCAGCGACAGACTGAAAGGCCGGTTTAGTCCCTCATCCAGCCTGAAATCCACCACCGCAAAAGTGCCTGCTTCCAGGGCACCAACCTTTACGGTGAACTGTAATCCTGTACTGTTTGCCACCTGCTTTCTCCTTATTTTTATGTTTGTACTACTGCCACGGCTACCGCATGCACGCCATTCTGGCTAAACGCCACATGAGCAAAAACGCCACGCAGGTGAAAAGCGCAGAGCATTTAAATCGAGCAGAGATGCAGTGTGTTCACGTCGTGGGAAACAAGAAAATCGCAGGGTTGAAGCGGTGGTGTGAAGCGTAATGAAAACGTTCCATGTTGCACCCTTGACGCTATTCCTTTTAAGAAAATACGCGTAAAGAATAACAAGATGTTTGCAGAGCCAATAGCGCAAAAAAAGGACTAAAACGAAGCAAGTCCATTGATTAATATTAAAATAATATCATTAAGAATAAATTAGATAACTAACTAAAAAACTCAATCATCATCTAAGAACAGAGCATCTACCCTGTTCTTAGACTATTGATAAACCATTTTCGTCCGTGGAATAAGGGCATAAAACCCTACGCGCTAGCGCTCCAATTTCGGATACGCATCCGCGATCTTATCGCCGGTGAAATGCGCTATCCACCCTTCCGGATTATCGAACAGGCGGATGGCGGTGAAGTGCGGCTCCGGTCCCATATCAAACCAGTGTGCCGTGCCTGCGGGTACGGACAGCAGATCGTTCTTCTCACACAGGATCTGGTAAATTTTTCCGTTCAGATGCAGGCAAAACAGCCCCGCGCCTTCCACGAAAAAGCGCACTTCGTCTTCATGGTGGACATGCTCGGATAAAAACTTGGTGCGCAGTTCCGCACGCTGCGGATTATCAGAACGCATGCTGATAACGTCCCAGCTCTGATAGCCTTTTTCTGCTACCAGCTTATCGATTTCATGCTGGTAGGCCGCCAGCACTTCTTCAGACGATGGCGCGTCGCTCAGCTTCTGGCTGGCTTCCCAGCGTTCAAAACGTACGCCGATTTCGTTCAGCTGTTTCTGAATCGCCTCGGCATCCTGACTTTGCCAAATCGGCTGGCTTGCATCGCTGTCGCTAAAAATGGTTAATCCACTCATTGGGCGTACTCCGGTAAGTCGATCTGGTCAAAACGTGCCACCTGACGGTGACGGCTTACGCTATCCGCATCATCACGAATAAGCTGGCAGGTGTGCCAACCGGCCTCCTGCGCGGCATCCAGCTCCTGACGAATGTCCGACAGGAACAACAGTTGCTCAGCAGGTAGCCCGATGGCTTGCGCAATCGTGCGATAAGAATCGGTCTCACGCTTCGCGCCGACGCGAGTATCAAAATAGTCGCTGAACAGCGGACGCAAGTCACCCGCGTTGCTGTAGCCGAACAGCAACTGTTGCGCTTCTACCGACCCTGATGAATACACATACAGGCGCAGGCCCTGCTGCTGCCATGCGGCGAGTTGCGCGGCCACTTCAGGGTACAGATGTCCCTGAAAATCGCCGTTACGGTAGCCCGCGCGCCAGATAATGCCTTGCAGCTGTTTCAGCGCGGTGGATTTACGATCTTCATCCATAAACTGATTCAGCGCGGTAATCAGTGCATCATTATCCGCATCGGGCTGACCCAGTTCCTGACGCAACGCATCCAGCGCCTGCGCGATCTCAGGATCGCTACCCTGCTGCCGCACGGTGTCGGCCAGTCGTTCACGGGCATAAGGGAACAACACAGTGTGAACAAAACGGATGTCACTGGTGGTGCCTTCAATATCGGTCACGATCGCGTTAATCATGCTTTCGCCTCCAGCAGTCGACGCTGCAATTCGCATTGGAACAGGAACTCTAGTCCTTCCAGATGACGACGCGCTTCTTTCACCGTCGCGCCCCAGCAGTAAAGGCCGTGGCCGCGCACCAGAAAGCCGTAGCGAAGCGGCGTGTGGCTGGCGTACTCGGTTACCCGCTGCACCAGCGCCGGAATATCCTGATCGTTATCGAAAATCGGGATCGCCACGCGATCCAAATGGGTGGTTTGCCCCGCCAGCGACTTTTGCATTTCGTAGCCGTGCAACACCAGTTCAGCGCCCTTCTCTACCCGAGACAGCACCGTCGCGTTCACCGAGTGCGTGTGCAGCACCGCACCGATAGTCGGCTCACAGCGATACAGCAGCGTATGCAGCCCCGTTTCCGCCGACGGCGTACGGCCGCTCGGCACATGGTTAGTGGCAATCTCCACCAGCAGGAAATCCTCTGCCTGAAGACGGCCTTTATCTTTACCCGATTCGGTAATCAGGCACTGCGCTTCATCAAGGCGTACGGACATATTGCCGCCCGTCGCCGGACACCAGCCCTTCTCGCCTATCCAGTGGCAGGCCGCAAGCAGCGCCGTCAATTGTTGATTTTCAGTCATGAGGCTTCCCGTTTTTGGTCCATTTTTCTAACAACTTTTTCTGGATACTTTTTGGAGATTTAGACGCTTTCGTTATGTCTTAGTACATAATGGCATTTAGCCGTTTAAACGTCCAAGCGTCTTGATTGCCAAATACTAACAGCATGTTATATTACCAAGCAATACAGGCTTGCAGGAGTTCCACCCCGCTATGAGCGCCGCTCTGATCCCCGACAGTAAACTGCCTTCGCTGGGCACCACCATCTTTACCCAGATGAGTGCACTGGCCCAACAGCATCAGGCCATCAATCTATCACAAGGTTTCCCTGATTTTGACGGCCCGGATTATTTACAACAGCGGCTGGCGTATCATGTCAGTCAGGGCGCAAACCAATATGCGCCGATGACCGGTGTTGCGCCGCTGCGTCAGGTGATTGCTGAAAAAACCGCAGAGCTGTACGGCTGGCGACCGGATGCCGATAGCGAAGTCACCGTCACGGCGGGCGCGACAGAAGCGCTGTTTGCCGCCATTGCGGCACTGGTGCGCCCCGGCGACGAAGTGATTTGTTTCGATCCCAGTTATGACAGCTATGCGCCCGCAGTGACGTTGGCTGGCGGCGTACTCAAACGCATCGCCTTGCAGCCACCTGCATTTCGCGTGGACTGGTCGCATTTTACCGGTTTGCTAAGCGACCGTACTCGTTTGGTCATCCTGAATACACCGCACAACCCGTCCGCTACCGTCTGGCAGAAGGCTGATTTTGAGCAACTGTGGCAGGCAATTGCCACACGCGACATCTTCGTACTG
This sequence comes from Pectobacterium odoriferum, assembly GCF_009931295.1. NCBI lineage: Bacteria > Pseudomonadati > Pseudomonadota > Gammaproteobacteria > Enterobacterales > Pectobacteriaceae > Pectobacterium > Pectobacterium odoriferum. The sequence goes on from NZ_CP034938.1 coordinate 3,853,041, forward strand.
AGCGATGAAGTCTACGAACACATCTGCTTCGACAGTGAAGGACACGCTAGCGTGCTGGCACACCCGTCGCTGCGTCAACGCGCTATCGCCGTTTCATCGTTTGGCAAAACGTTCCACATGACCGGCTGGAAAGTCGGCTACTGCGTCGCGCCAGCCGCATTGAGTGCGGAAGTCCGTAAGGTTCACCAGTATCTGACGTTCTCCGTGAACACGCCTGCGCAGTTCGCCATCGCCGATATGCTGCGTGAACAGCCGCAACACTGGCGCGAACTACCCGATTTTTACCGTGCCAAGCGCGATCGTTTCATCAAGGCGCTGGCAGGCAGCCGTTTTGACATTCTGCCCTGCGAAGGCACCTACTTCTTGCTGGCAGACTATCGGGCGATTTCCGATCTGGACGATGTCAGTTTCTGCCGCTGGCTGACCGAGCACGTTGGCGTTGCCGCCATTCCTCTGTCCGTCTTTTGTGCCGATCCGTTCCCACATACGCTGATTCGACTATGCTTTGCTAAACAGGAAGTGACGTTGGATGCCGCTGCGGAGCGTTTATGTCGACTTTAAAGATTTCATTACTGCAACAGCCTCTGGTCTGGCGCGATGGCGAAGCCAACCTGCACCACTTCGATACCTTATTAGCGGAGATGGCAGGGCGTGATGTCATTGTGCTGCCGGAGATGTTCACCACCGGCTTTGCGATGGAAGCCGCCAAAGGCAGTCTGGATCAATCAGTCGTAGAAGCGTGGCTGCACCAGTGGGCGCGGAAGACGAATGCGCTGATCGGCGGCAGTGTCGCCGTGAACACGCCAAAAGGCGCGGTGAACCGGTTCCTGCTGGTCGATCCGCACGGCGAGGTGTATCACTACGATAAACGTCACCTGTTCCGCATGGCGGATGAACACCACCACTATCAGGCAGGAACAGAGCGAGTGACCATTGAATGGCGCGGCTGGCGCATCTGCCCGATGATCTGCTACGACCTGCGCTTCCCAGTCTGGTCGCGCAATCGACAGGATTACGATCTGGCGCTGTATGTCGCCAACTGGCCTGCGCCTCGCGCGGCACACTGGCAGACGCTGCTAGCGGCGCGCGCCATTGAGAATCAGGCCTACGTTGCAGGCTGTAACCGCGTCGGTACCGACGGCAACGGCCACAGCTACCGTGGCGATAGCCTGATTATTAATGCTCAAGGGGACATTCTGGCCTCTGCCGCCCCCAATCAGCCTGCCCGTCTGGACGCCGAACTGTCGCTGGAAGCGCTGCAAAGCTACCGGGAATCCTTCCCTGCCTGGCGCGATGCCGATCGCTTTACGCTGTAGAAACCGAACGTATCATCCCAACCCCGTCATATAAAGATGAGGTTGGGAAACCGTTTCAGCTACAGCGCCGTATGAAAATCCACGGGCGCATTAAGTACAGGCATAACAATTTTCGCCCTGATAACAAAATCACCAAAGCCTTCACCCGCCTTTCTCTCTTTCGCCCATAAACCAATCAGTCGTTCGATTTCGCTAAGTAATGTCGGTACGTCGATATTATCTTTATATAAGCGAGGAATGCGCGTCCCTTCACGATTGCCACCAATGTAAAGGCTATAGCGCCCCACAGCTCGCCCAATCAGTCCCAACTCCGCTAACATGGCCCGTCCACAGCCATTTGGGCATCCGGTAATACGAAAAACGAACGACTCATCACCCACGCCATGTTTGTGCAACAGATGTTCTATCTCCGAAACCACATCCGGCAGGACTCGCTCTGCCTCGGCCATCGCCAGCGGGCAAGTGGGAAACGAGACGCAGGCCATGGAATCCTTACGCTGTAACGATAGCGATGACCCCAGCAATCCATACTGACGAGCTAGCGTATCTATCTGCGCTTTGTCTTCACTCGCCACCCCAGCGATGATGATGTTCTGATTCGCTGTCAGGCGAAAATCGCCTTTATGCACGTTGGCAATTGCCGCAATCCCGCTTTTATTCGGGAAGCTCGGTTTATCCAACAGACGCCCGCTGGGAATAAACAGGGTCAGGTGATGTTTGCCATCAATCCCGTCAACCCAACCAATACGATCGCCACGTTCAGAAAAGACATAAGGTCTCAGCGGAGAAAACGTCACTCCGCTACGCCGCTCGACTTCAGCTTTAAAGACATCGACCCCGACACGTTCAAGCGTATATTTTGTCTTCGCGTTACGGCGATTCTCACGATTCCCCCAATCGCGCTGGGTCGATACCACCGCTTCGGCAATCGCCAGCGTATGCGCCAATGGGATAAAACCAAACTCCGTTGCCAGACGAGGATACGTGCTGGTGTCTCCCTGCGTCATCGCCAACCCGCCTCCCACCAATACATTGAAACCAACTAACTGGTCACCCTCACCGATGGCAACAAAACTCAGATCGTTGGCGTGAATATCCACGTCATTCTGCGGCGGAATAACCACTGCCGTTTTGAATTTCCTCGGCAGATAACTTTTCCCCAAAATCGGTTCTTCATCCGTCTGAATAATTTTCTCTTTATCCAGCCACACCTCGGCATAAGCATTGGTACGCGGTAAAAGGTGCTCAGATATTTTCTTTGCCCATTCCCAGGCCTGGCGGTGCAAAAGAGATTCAACTGGGTTAGCCGTACACAATACATTACGGTTAACATCCCCTGCGGTGGCTTGCGAATCCAGCCCGAGATGATTAAGCAGTTTATGCACGGGCTTGATGTCATCTTTCAGCACGCCGTGCAATTGCACCGTCTGTCGATTGGTAATACGAATGCTGCCATAGAGCGTGTGCTCACGCGCAAAGGCATCAATACCTAACCACTGATGCGGCGTAATGATCCCGCCCGGCAAACGGACACGCAGCATAACGGTATGCAGTGGCTCTAATTTCTGAGCGATACGTTCTTGTCTGATGTCCCTATCGTCTTGTTGATACATCCCATGAAAGCGAATTAACTGAAAGTTATCTGCGACAAACCCTCCCGTTAGCGGGTCAGCCAAATCATCTTGAATGGTTCCTCGCAGATAATTACTTTGTGTTTTAAGCCGTTCATTATCCGACAGTTTCTTATCACTCATTATGCTATCTCACTCGTTATTATTTATTGGAATAATACAAACGAAGTAAAACAGCGATAATTCTGCGTATACAGATACAGTCCTTTCGCTTTCACCTATAACAGTAAATGCCGTAGATAAAATAAGGAGTTAACGCGTAACAGAAGACAGAACAAATTATTATTTAATATAGTTAAAAGACATATCAGTAGAATAAAAAAGGCCCATTTATGTCAATAAACAGGCCGCTGATGTGAATCAAATCATGATTATTTTGTTAAGCCGAATCCAAAGGGAAAGAGCGGTTTTTTACTGTCATAGGGCACACCGGGTTGCTGATTGAGTACCGCTTTCATGGAAGACGGTAACTCAAATGGGAGTTTCCCGGTATATGCCTCTCCAGACATAAGTTGCTTGAGTAACACATCGTCACTGATCCCAAAGTTGGCGATAACAGCCTGGGCTTTATCCACGATATTGGTCAGAATAGCCGGGCGATCCAGATACACTGTCACGATAGTTGGCACGCTGGCTGTTGCCCTGACAATGGCTTGGTATTCTGGATTGTTCTCGGTATAAGCGAGTGAGCCCTCATGGTGTTTGGCGCCAAAATAAAAGTTTTTATGTGGTTGCTCATACGGTGCAACGCTACGAACCAACGCGACATCGGCAAGCTCTGGCGTTTCTACCACAATAAGCCCTGCGGCCTGAGCGACGTTCTTATCGATTCCGCTGAGCCAGACTTTACTTCCCGCGCGCAATGGCAAAATATTTTTATTTTGCAACAGCACCAACGCACGTTTCTGTGCTTCGTTAGCCCGCTTCTGCCATTCAGCCTTACCCACCACCTGGCTTGCCTGCCCAGCATTAACATAAGGATTTTCAAACAAACCAACCTGGAATTTCTGTTTCAGTAAACGTCTGACAGAAACATCCAGACGCGACTCGGTCAGTTTGCCTCCCTGTACCGCGCTAATCAGTACCGAAGAGTTAGTGACACCACCAAACTGATCGACACCCGCCTCTACCGCTTTAATGAATCGCTGCTCTACCGTCAGGCTTTCAACGCCCCACGGCATGCCACGCGGTACCGGCTTTTCATTCGGCTTGGCCCCCGTGACACAGTCATCTTTACAGTCATTGGTGATAAGCCAGTCACTAAGAATGACGCCATCAAATCCGTAAACCCCACGCAGCAGATCGGTTAATAGAAAACGGTTAAACCCTGCACCGACTTGCTCAATCGACTTTCCTTGCCACGTTGCGTCTTTCAAAATGGAATAGGTTGGCATAATTCCTGCGACACGCGCCTCAAATGCTCCGGTAAAAGGCTCGATATGCTGTTGGAGATCATTCTTTTTGAAGATGGCATATTTGCCATAAACATTGTGGCTATCCCACCCATCTTGTGCAGCGCCATATCCGACCCAGTGTTTAACGATACTGATGACACTTTGTGGATTCAGGCCGTTTCTGCCATTTTGCATGCCTTCAATATAACCCCTGACCATTTTTTTGGTCAGTTCCGCATCTTCGCCAAACGTTCCACTACTCCTTGACCAACGCGGTTCCGTTGCCAGATCGGCCTGCGGCGATAGCGCCTCGGTGATCCCGACCGCACGATATTCCTGCCGCACGATATCGGCAAACTGCCGGGTCAGCGATTCATCACCAATGGCAGCCAATCCCAGCGTTTCAGGCCATTTACTAAATTTCCCAGAGGAAACCGATGCCCCCACCAAATACTGGAAAGCATTGCGCGGGTCACTGCTGATGGTCAGAGGAATCCCCAATCGCGTATTTTCTGCAATCTGCTGTAATTTATTATTCTCCTCCGCCATTTGCGTAGGATCGTCACCGGACAGGCGAGTGATAAAACTGCTGATTGACCTTTCAGCAATCATTTTTCTAGCCGTATCAATATCATAAGCAGATCCTGCGCCAATCACACTCCCCGTCGTCGGGGCGGAACCATGCATCATCAATCCCGCTTTTTCCGCCAGCGTCATACGCGTAACCAGGTCGTTCGCTCGTTGCTCGGGAGATAAACGCCAGTCTTCATATGGATTGACCTTTCCATCACGATTCAGGTCTTTAAATGTCAGGCCATCCAGCATAATGGTTGGCACATCACGATACCCTAATTCCGCTTGTGATATTGCAGAAGCAATCGGAGAAAAAAATAGAGGTACGGAGGAAAATAGTGGTGCTGCTAAAGATAATGCAAAATGCAGTCTGTTTTTTCTCATTATGGCTACTCTCATCAAAGTAAATATCCATCACGCGATGAAAGTAATGCCCACCTAAGTCGACATTACTCTTTTTAAATACATCCATTATTTACGCGCGATATTTTTAAACTGAATATCCTTCCCGAGATGAGACTACGCCAGATGAAAAAACGAACTCAATGTGGAGTGAGCATAATTTAGATATGTGTCAAATAATTATTTCGACGCTCTAAATAATTAGGCCATGTTATATAATTATTTCCTGTAACTGTTATATAAATAGAGGCGCCATTATGCTGCCTTAAACACCGCCTGATAGAACGCCGCTAGCGCCAGCGCCACATCTGCCGTGGTAACAGATTCATCAGGATGGTGGCTGATACCGCCGCGACAGCGGACGAATAGCATCGCCACCGGCCAGCGTTCAGCGATGGCGATGGCGTCGTGCCCCGCACCGCTTGGCAGCATCAGCGTTTTCCCCTGTACCTGCGTCACGGCGTCGTTTAATACCGACTGCAACGCGGGATCGCAGCGGGTTGCCGCAATACGATAATACTCTTCGGCACTGAACTGGCAGCCGCGCTGGTGTGCGATAGCCTGTCCCAGTGTCAGGAGTTTTTCCAGCAACGCATCCAGCGGCGCATCCTCCGGCCCACGAATATCCAGCGTCATCTTCACCTCGCCGGGAATGACATTCGCCGCGCCCGGTAAACACTGCAACGTACCAAACGTGGCGACCAGATGGGGATCGCTTTCCCGCGTCATCCTCTCTGCCTGCGCCATCCAGTCAGCCGCCGCCGCCAGCGCATCCTGCCGCTGCGTCATCGGTACCGTGCCCGCATGCCCCGCCAGACCGAGGAACGTGCAGTTGAGCCGCCGCGCACCGTTAATCGCGGTGACCACACCCAGCGCCAGATCCTGCTGTTCCAGACACGGCCCTTGTTCGATGTGCAATTCCAGATAGGCGGTGATGTCGCTGACCGGACGCGCCGCCAGCGCTACCTCAAGCGGATCCAGCCCCGCAATGGTCAACGCCTGCGCCACGCTGGTGCCTTCTGCATCCTGACAATCCAGCCAGTTCTCCGGCCAGGTGCCCGTTAACCCTCGGCTGCCCAGCAGCGTAATACCAAAACGCGTACCTTCCTCATCGCCGAAACCGATGATTTCCAGCGCCACGGGCAAACGCGTCCCCTGCTGATGGAAGGCACGCACGACTTCAATCGCCGTCAATACGCCCAGCATGCCGTCATACCGTCCAGCATTGCGCACCGTATCCAGATGCGAACCGAGCAGCAGCGCTGGCGCATCCGGTGTTAATCCTTCATAGCGACCACAAATGTTACCAACGCTATCCTGCCAGACATTCATGCCCGCTTCGCGCATCCATTCCCCCACCAGAGCGTTGGCACGCAGGTGCTCCAGCGACAGATAAACGCGGGTCAGTTGGCCGGGCGTTTCGCTAATTGCAGCCAGCGCATCGCAGCGCGACATAATCTGCTCAGCGGCAACCTGTGCGGCAGCGGGCAACATCAACATTTCACTCATGCACGCCCCTCATCCGCCGCGTAGCAATTCCAGGCGGCCTGCAAGGCTTCGCCCTGCACGGTACGGAAGCCCAGGCGATTCAGCACCGCCTCCAGCGCCGTCAGCGTTTGCATCACGCAGTCTTTACGCGCGTTGTAGCCCATCGTCCCGATACGCCAGATCTTGCCCTGAAGCGGGCCAAACGAGGTGCCGATCTCAATGGCGAAATCTTCCAGCAGCAGCTTACGCACCTGCTCACCGTGAACGCCGTCAGGAATCACCACGCCCAGCACGTTATTCATTTTGTGGGTCAGCGAACCAAAGGTATCCAGCCCCATTCCTTTAATCCCCGCCACCAGCGCACTTCCGTGCAGCGCATGACGGGCAATACTGCGATCCAGCCCTTCTTCGAGAATCGTTCGGGCACACTCGCGTGCAGCGAACAGCATGCTCGTCGCCTCGGTATGGTGGTTCAGGCGCTCCGGCCCCCAGTAATCCATCACCATGCCCAGATCGAAATAGTTGGAATAGATCATCTCGTCGTCGCCGTCCTGATGCGCGTCCGTTCGGATCCCCTGTTCGACGCATTTACGCCGGCGGATCACCGCTTCCATCTGCGGGCTGAGCGTGATCGGTGAACTGCCGGACGGCCCGCCGAGGCATTTCTGCAACCCTGCGGAAACCGCATCCAGCCCCCACAGGTCCGTTTCCAGCGGGTTACCACCGAAAGACGCCGTAGCATCGGTATAGAACAGCACGCCGTGACGGCGGCAAATCTCGCCCAGTTCCTCCAGCGGTTGTAGCATGGTGGTCGATGTATCGCCCTGCACCGTCAGCAGTAAGCGCGGGCGTACCGCTTTGATCGCATCTTCGATCTGGTCTGGTGAAAACACCTCACCCCACGGCACTTCAATGGTATGAACGTCAGCACGGCAGCGACGGGCAATCTCACACAGCAAATGACCAAAACGACCAAACACCGGCACCAGCACTTTGTCGCCGGGGCGGATCGCCGACAGCAGAATCGCTTCGATCCCCGCCCGCGAGGTGCCGTCTACCAGCATCGTCCAGCGGTTTTCCGTACGGAAAAGTTGACGATAGAGCGCCATGACCTGATTCATGTAGTTCGTCATCGCGGGGTCATATTGCCCCACCAGTTGGCTGGCCATTGCCCGTAATACGCGCGGATCGGCATTGATCGGTCCCGGCCCCATCAGCAGGCGATGAGGTGGATTGATTTGCGCGTACAGTTCGCTGTTCATGGTTATGTGCTCCAGATTCTTTACGTTACTGCTCTGCTAATCGCATGATTTGATGCGCGTTTCCGTGCGTGATTAGCTCAAAAGAGGGAAGCCTTACGCTTCCGATAGTCCTCGGACCGAGGCGATAAACTGTTTCAGTTCGCGGGTCTGCGGGTTAGCAAACAGCGTTTTGCTGTCGCCCTGCTCCCAGACCGTGCCTTGATGCATAAACACCACGCGGTCGCCCACTTCACGGGCAAAATTCATTTCATGCGTCACCAGAATCAGCGTCATGCCTTCGGCAGCCAGCTGTTCCAGCACTTTCAGCACTTCGCCGACTAACTCAGGATCGAGTGCCGAGGTAATTTCATCGCACAGCAGGACTTTTGGGCTCATCGCCAGCGCGCGGGCGATCGCGACGCGCTGTTGCTGACCACCCGACAGATTGGCGGGATAGTAGTGAAGACGCTCGCCCAGCCCGACCTTATTGAGCATCTGTTCACCCAGTTCATGGCATTCCGCCGCGCTTTTTCCCAGCACGCGGCGCGGTGCCAGCATCACGTTTTCCAGCGCCGTCATGTGTGGAAACAGATTGAAGTTCTGGAACACCATCCCGACCGAGCGGCTGATTTCCCGCGCCTGCGAATCCCTGTCGGTAACGGTCATCCCACCCAGCTTGATGCTGCCGTCCTGATAGCCTTCCAGACCGTTCATGCAGCGCAATAGCGTGCTCTTACCGGAGCCGCTGCGCCCGATGATCGAAATGACCTCACCCATTTCGATATCCAGATCCACACCTTTCAGGACGTGGTTCTGGCCGTAATATTTTTGAACCTGATTAATGGTGATGAGCGGCATTGAATTTCTTCTCCAGATAGCGGCTGTAGTAAGAGAGCGGATAGCACATCAGGAAATAGCCCAGCGCCACCAATCCGAACACTTTAAACGGCTGATAGGTCACGTTATTCAACATGGTTCCCGCCTTCGTCAGTTCGATGAATCCGATGATCGACGCCAGCGCGGTGCCTTTAATCACCTGCACGGAAAACCCCACGGTAGGCGCGATGGCGATACGCATCGCCTGTGGCGCAATCACCTGATAGAGCGTCTGGCCGAAATCCAGTCCGAGGCAGCGCGATGCTTCCCACTGCCCTTTCGGCAAGGCTTCCACGCTGCCACACCAGATATCCACCAGAAAGGCGCTGGTAAAGAGCGTCAGCGCTAGGGCTGCCGCCGTCCACGGGCTCACATCAATGCCGAACAGCGCCAACCCGAAAAAAGCGAGAAATAGCTGCATCAGCAGCGGCGTCCCCTGAAACAGCTCGGAATACAAATGGACAAGGCGCGTCGGCCATTTGCGTTTAGTCAACCGCAGCAGCATCAGCGGAAAGGTCACTATCGCGCCGCCAATGAAAGCCGTCAGCGACAGCAGTAGCGTCCAACGTGCTGCCAGCAGCAGGTTGCGCACAATATCCCAGTCGGTAAATGTCATCATGACTGATTCCCCAGAAAGCGCCGACCTGCCAGCAGTAAGAGTTGTCGCATCAGAACAGACAGCATCAGGTAACACAGCGTGGTTGCCAGATACACTTCAAAGCTCAAAAACGTACGGGACTGAATCAGGTTGGCAGCAAAAGTCAGTTCTTCGTAAGACACCTGCGACACCACTGACGATCCCAGCATGACGATGATGCACTGGCTGACCAGCGCCGGATAAATCCGCTGGAGCGCAGGCGGCAGAATCACACGCAGGAAGGTCTGCATCCGCGTCAGCCCCAGCACACGGGCGGCTTCCCATTGGCCTTTCGGCGTTACCTGAATCCCCGCGCGGATAATCTCGGTGCTGTACGCCCCCAGATTAATCAGCATCGCCAACAGCGCGGCCTGTCCGGCGGTGAGCTTCAAGCCCAGACTCGGCAAGCCGAAAACGATGAAGAACAGCTGAACCACAAACGGCGTATTGCGGATCAACTCGACGTAGACACCCCATAGCCGACTCAGCAGGGTGGGCTTGCCGCTGCGCAAAGCCGCACCGAAGATGCCGATGGCAATGCCGCCGAGGGTTGCCATGACCGTCAGCTCAATGGTGACCCACAACCCCTCCAGCAGCTCAGGCCAGAACGGAAACAGCGCGGAAAAATTAAGCTGATAGGTCATGGCGTGCTCCCGTTAAGCCTTGATGCTGGCCGGCAGCGGCGCTTTCAGCCATTTTTCCGACAGGCTATTGAGCGTGTTGTCTTTCAGTGCTTGCTCAATCAACGCATCAACTTTCGCTTTCAGCGCGGGTTCATCCTTCTTCAGCCCGATGTAGCACGGCGAATCTTTCAGCATAAACTTCGCTACCGGTGCTTTCGTCGGATTCTGCTCGGCGATAGCGGCGACAACCAGGTTACCCGTTGCAACATATTCCACCTGCCCAGATAGGTACGCCGACAGCGTGGTGTTGTTATCTTCGTAGCGCTTAATCTGTGCGGCCTTCGGCGCGATATCCGTCAGCACCATGTCTTCTACTGCACCGCGCGTAACACCGATGCTCTTGCCTTCCAGCGCGTCTGACGATGTCAGCATGCTGTCTTTCGGCCCAAATACGCCGAGGAAAAATGGTGCATAGGCGCGGCTGAAATCGATCACTTTTTCACGCTCGGCGTTTTTGCCCAGACTGGAGATCACCAGGTCAACTTTGTTGGTTTGCAGATACGGTACGCGGTTAGCACTGGTTACCGGAACCAACTGCAACTTTAGTTTCATCTCTTTCGCCAGATAGTGGGCGATATCGATGTCATACCCCTGCGGTTGCAGATCCGTCCCCACCGATCCAAACGGCGGGAAATCCTGCGGGACAGCGACACGCAGCACACCGCGCTTCTCGATATCCTGCAACTGATCGGCCATCGCGCTACCGGCCTGAACCAGTAACATTGCCGCGCCCATCACTGCCAGTAACCCTTTTTTGATGCCCAGTTTATTGATCAACATCGTCTCTGCCCCCGGTTAGTGTAATTGAAACGAAAGATTCTTTAAAAACAAAAATTGAAACCATCGTTGCAGGAATTAAGCAAGGAGCATGCCAGATCGCATGGGTACTCTTGGCGATGGGGAACAGCGTAGAAGGTCAAATGATTTTGCTAAAACAAGGCATAGCTATGGATATGAAATATTTGTGAAAAATTTCGTGCGTGATTGCAGAAAGATAATTTATGCAACTCATGCACCACGCCCGACGTAGGGCTGCTCAGTCGCCGCAGCCCTACGAACCCTGGCTTTCGGCGTGAATTATGCCGCTACGCGGTACATTCGAAACGTGTGTCATCCTGTCGAACCGCCTGCGACGCGCTCCCGACGCGGCACAGGCTTTCGCAGCGTCCATGCTGCTCATTCGAGATGATCCACATTTCTCATCATAATTTTTTACGCCTATGAACAGATAACAACGAGAAACAATCCACAGCGCTGCGTCACAAAAATAATCCGGTGCTATCACGCCCGAAACGATCCACATGACTATATAGCAACCAATTAATTCGCACTACATTAGTGCAATAGCACCATCCCAACGCACCATCAGCGTTGCTCAAGCTCATCCAATTCACCATAAAGATCCGCGATCTGGTGGATGCGCTGGCGTCCGTCACGCAGCATTTCATGTAATAGCGCGTTACTGATCACGTTCACCAAACTCATCGCGGAGGAATAGCTGTCAAACGCCGAGACGCTGTCCAGCGGGACGCACAGCGACCAGGTTGCCAGCGACATTAGCGTACTTGCCTGTGGTTCGCACAGCAGCAGCACGGGCACGCCGCGCTTTTGCAACTGTGCCAACAGTGGCTGGATCAGGCGCGGGCGGCGGCGAAACGCCACCACAATCACGACATCCTGCGCGGTGAGATCCACCAGCTCTTCGGATAACGTCTGCCCCGGCTGTGTCAGCAGCGTGACCTGTTGGCGAATCTGGAGCAGCTGTTGGCGCAGGTGCAGCGCCACCGGATAGCTATTGCGCAGCCCAATCAAACACAGGCGCTGCGCCTGCATCAGCGCCTGAATCACTGCGCCAAACTGCACAGGGTCAATCTGGTTTATCCACTGCGTCAAGTTCGCCATTTCCTGCTTGTAATGCCGCGCCAGCAGCGTATTCCCCTGCACGGCATCCCGGTTATCCGCCAGCGGCATCCCGCTCTGGCGCAGCGTTCTGAGCTCATCGCGCATATCGCGGTAGCTGGGGTAACCCAGCCGTTTGAACAACCGACTAACAGTCGCTTTGGAAACGCCGCTGAGCCGCGCCAGCTCGGCGCTGTTGTAGCTAATTAAATCGTCAAAGTGATCGAAGATGAAATCCGCGACGCGCTGTTCCTGCGGTGAAAGCTCGCCATAGCGATCCCGTAATCGTTCATCTATTTGCATCATCGTCTCTCACCCGTTGCGCTTGCTGTAACGTTTGTTTCATGTCGCAGAACATAGCACAGGATTGTCAGGATGATATAGGTACCCCTTCCGGCACCGCATGCGGACTTTCTGCTGCACTAAAAAACTGGAACGCCGTTTGCTTAAAAACTGGAACGCCGTTTGCTTATCGCTAAGGTTAATAACTCTTACCCTACATAATATTTAAAAAAGGAATCCTGAAATGATGCAAAGCAACACCGCCCCGCTGGGTATGGCGGTAGCACCTCATCATTTAGCCAGTGCCAGCGCATTGGCCGTTCTGCGCGAAGGCGGGAACGCCATTGAAGCTATGGTCGCAGCGGCGGCAACGATTGCCGTGGTGTACCCACATATGAACGGGATCGGCGGCGACGGTTTCTGGCTGATTGTGCCCCCACACGGTGAACCCGTTGCTATTGATGCCAGCGGGGCTGCGGGGTCACTGGCCTGCCGTGAGTGGTATCAAGGTGAAAGTCGCATTCCACACCGGGGGCCCAAAGCGGCGCTGACGGTCGCGGGCACCGTCGGCGGCTGGCAGGAAGCGCTGAACTATTCGCAAGAACTGGCCTATTCACAAGAAATAGACGGCACACCGATGCCGCTGGCCCGCCTGTTATCTGACGCGATTCGCTATGCGGCTGACGGCATTCCCGTCACACAATCTCAGGAGGATGCGCTCACACAGCGCTACCACGAACTGAGCGATTTTCCGGCCTTTAGCCAGCTGTTTATGCCGCAGGGGAATATCCCGCGCGCGGGCAGCCGTTTCACGCAGCCGGATTTAGCCGATACCCTGACAATGCTGAGCCTTGAAGGGCTGGACAGTTTTTATCGCGGCTCCGTCGCCGCCCGGCTGTCGGCACAGATGGCTCAGCTTGGTATGCCGCTGACGGCGGACGATCTGGCAAATTACCGCGCCAAACGAACCACGCCGCTGGTGCTGAAGCACAGTAAAGGCGATATCTATAACCTCGCGCCGCCGACGCAAGGTCTGGTGTCGCTCGCGATTCTCGGCCTGACCGATCATTTAGACATGGAAGATCTGAACGATAGCCAGACGATCCACCGCATTGTCGAATCGACCAAACTGGCGTTTGGCCTGCGTGACCGCTTCATTACCGATCCTAAGCAAATGACGCAGGACGTTCAGGCGTTGCTGGAAAACGATGCGCTCGGCGTGCTGGCTCGTCAGGTCGATACCCGCAAAGCCGCGTCGTGGGGAGAAGGCAAAGGCCCCGGCGACACCGTCTGGATGGGCGTCTGCGACAGCAGTGGCCTGTGTGTATCTTTCATTCAAAGCATTTACCACGAGTTTGGCAGCGGCGTGGTGTTGCCGGGAACGGGCGTGCTTTGGCAGAACCGTGGCGCCTCGTTCAGCCTCGATCCGGCACACTTACTGGCGTTAGAGCCCGGTAAACAGCCGTTTCATACCTTGAACCCTGCCGCCGCACGTTTATCCGACGGTCGAACCCTAGTCTACGGCTCGATGGGCGGCGACGGACAGCCGCAGACGCAGGCGGCCATCTTTATCCGTCACGTCCAGCAAGGGCTGCCGCTACAACAGGCGATTACCGCCCCGCGCTGGCTGCTGGGCCGTACCTGGGGACAAGCTTCCGATACGCTGAAAATCGAAGATCGCTTTAAACCTGCGACCGTGGATGCCCTACGTCAGCTCGGTCACGACGTCGAGCTGTTGAGCAGCTTTAGCGAAACGGTCGGCCACGCCGGTGCCATCGTACGCCACACCAACGGCATGCTGGAAGGTGCCTTCGATCCGCGCAGCAACGGCAGCGCGGCTGGCTTCTAATCATGAATCAACCGGGAGAATATGTATGACGACCCACTCAATCGATAGCGACACGTTGGCCGCTTATCTTCAACACATGGAAACGCTGCTAGCGCTGCAACTGAGTCAGGAGCGGCGTCAGGAGCTGTTAGTTCAGTTTAGCCGCATTCACGCCATGGCGCAGCCGTTAATGGAATTCCCTCTTGATGAACATCAGGAAATTGCCGGGGTTTATACGCTATGAATAGACCTTCAGCGTTATCTATCCGGCAGATTCAGCAAGGTTTGCAGGCTGGCACGTTCTCCGCCAAGGAGCTTGCACAGCAGGCATTGGGCGCCATTGAGCAGGTCAACCCCACGATTAACGCCTATACCCACGTTACCGGTACACGCATGTTGGCAGAGGCTGAGCGCATCGACTCAAGCCGTCAACGCGGGGAAGCCTTGCCCGCACTAGCCGGCGTGCCTTACGCCGTCAAGAACCTGTTTGACGTCAGCGGAGCAACCACGTTGGCAGGTGCCGAGCTTTTCAGCCAGCGACCACCCGCGGCACAGGACGCCTTTGCCATCCGTCAGCTTGCCAGTCAGGGCGCACTGCTGTCCGGCATGTTGAATATGGATGCCTATGCCTACGGCTTTACCACCGAAAACAGCCATTACGGCCCCACGCGCAACCCGCTCGATACACAGCGCATCGCGGGTGGATCGTCTGGCGGATCGGCCGCCGCCGTCGCAGCAGGCTTGGTTAACTTCACACTGGGCAGCGACACCAATGGCTCGATCCGCGTGCCATCGTCGCTATGCGGCATTTTCGGGCTAAAGCCGACGTTTGGCCGTTTATCACGCCACGGCAGCCACCCGTTTGTCGCCAGCCTCGACCATATCGGTCCGCTGGCGCGTAGTGCAGACGATCTGGCCTTGGTGTTTGACGCCTTACAAGGTCGCGATGAACACGATCGTTTTCAGGCCAAGCGGGAAACGCAGCATACCGCTGCACAGTTGGAAACGGGCAGTGACGGATTACGCTACGCGGTGCTCGATGGCTATTTCTCCTCCTGGGCCAGCGAGGAAGCCAACACCGCCGTCCGCCAAGTCGCACAGGCGCTGGGCGCGCAGGACAGCCTTACGCTAACCGATGCCGCACTGGCACGTAGCGCCGCCTTTATTCTGTCGGCCAGCGAAGGGGGCAACCAGTATTTGCCAGCCTTACGTTCGCAGCCTGAGCGCTTCGAGCCCCTGTCACGCGAGCGCCTGCTGGCTGGCGCCATGATCCCCGCCGCTTGGTATGTGCAGGCTCAGCGTTTCCGTAATTATTTCCGTCAACAGACACTGGCGCTGTTTGAGCACACCGACCTGCTGATCGCCCCAGCAACGCCCTGCTCCGCCACGCTTATCGGGCAGGAAACTATGCGCATTAATGATACCGACCTGCCCGTCCGCGCCAGTATGGGCATGCTGACGCAGCCGATCTCTTTTGTCGGGCTACCCGTCGTGACGGTACCGATGGCGACCGCGAGCGGCCTGCCAATAGGCGTGCAGATTATTGCCGCACCGTGGCGTGAGGATCTTTGCCTGCGGACGGCGTGGGCGCTGGAGCAGCAAGGACTAACTTATACCGTAGAGGAAAGAAAATATGTTGCCTGACGATATCAATCAGCCGGATGTGCTGGCCGACGTGACTGACGCGTTCTATCGCTATGAGAAAGCCTTAACGGGTAATGACATTGCGGTGCTGGATGAACTGTTCTGGCACAATGAAAAAACGGTACGCTACGGTGCAGGAGAAAATCTGTACGGAATCGAGGAAATCCGAGCCTTTCGCCTCGCTCGCCCTTCTGCCGGTCTGGACAGAACGCTGCGTAATACGGTCATCACCGCTTATGGTCATGATATGGCCGTCGCCAGCACGGAATTTACCCGCACAGGCAGCGCGAAGATCGGCCGCCAAATGCAAACCTGGGTAAGAATGCCAGAAGGTTGGCGCATTGTCGCCGCCCACGTCAGCCTGATGAGTGAGTAACAATGGAGGAAACAAGCGCCATCACTATGCGCTTGTTTCAGTTCCCACTAATCTACTTATCCGCCAAATTAGGCGCATCTGAGGCTAGATAATATTTGCCATCAATAAGCACATATTCACCAGAAGCCAGCTTACGCTTTATCACATCACGCGCCGCCATTTGCAGCTTTTTCCCCAAGGCGAAAAATGCCTGTTCCTGAAGACTTAACGTCGTAATATCGTGTGAGGATGACATAGCTTCTCCTATCTGAACCAAGTCGATTAAATGACTGCATACCTGGGATACGAATGTTAAATCTGCTTTTCCCTGCTAACCCCAGTAAACCATCATATAAATCCGCGAGATCGATTTTCCTTTTCCCTGAAAGGTCGGGGGCTGCGCACCAATAGTAAGCCCCTGATCGGGAAACATTGTAGTGGTCAAAAATCGCTCTAGCAACCGACGTAATCACCTTTAGAATTTGCCCAGAATTGAGCTCAACATGCCGATAAGCTTCCAAACGCTCTTGATTCTCAACTTTATCAAAAGCAACCGTCCAAAGACCCGACTGGGGCATTTGAAAACCAGGTATGTTATGTTTCTCATCAATCCCTTTATTAAGCAATTCCTCCGCTGACTGGAGTTTTTGGAAACCAATGGCATATACCATGCCACCAACGATAAACTGACGCATAAGCAACTCACCATTCCCTGTATAGTCTTCGAAATCATGGTATTCCCAAGTGACCACTTTTAGCTTTTCCTTAGCAGAAATCAGATGAGCAGATAACCAAAATACCTTTCTTGTGACAATGTCCTTATTTCTCTTTCTGGTTTTGCTTCGCAATTTTTAAAAACACTCAAAAATCCCCACTTGCCGATGGCGTTATCCTCTAAATATGACAGATATATTATTCGGAACACTCTCATTTATTGGTGGGAATTAATGCAATCATTTAACCCACTATATCTTTGCTATACTGTATAAAATACCGACAGATAGCATAAGTAAAAAATGTACTTACGTCGGCCTATTTGGGTGTCTATAGCCCGAAAAATGTGATTTATTTATCATATTATCCGATTAGTGAAATTCACTATAAATCGCGGTCTATCCACCATCAGAAAAGGTTATATCCTCTGCGAATCCAACACGTAGAAATCAATAGGTAACATACTGTTATAAAAAGAATTACCACCCCAACCAAAAATCATAAAGATCACATAAATCATGAAGATAAGGCAGTAATAATAGCATTGCTGTTATCGCGAATATTAGCTTCCAGGGAAATGTGATTGTGGCAATCAAGGGTTGTCTCAGAATCTGAGTATGGTAGGGTAGATTATGTTTAATCATTATCAGGGTTACGTTATAGAATTATAAACGACACAGGAAAACAATAATTTCATGGCAATTAAACTTGAAGTAAAGAATCTTTATAAGATATTTGGTGAGCACCCAGACAGAGCATTTAAACTGATTGATAAAGGCCTGAGCAAAGATCAGGTATTTGAAAAAACAGGGCTTACTGTCGGGGTAAAAGATGCCAGTCTGGCCATTGAAGAAGGCGAGATATTTGTCATCATGGGATTATCCGGTTCCGGCAAATCAACCATGGTACGCCTTCTCAATCGTCTGATAGAACCCACTCGGGGTCAGGTACTGATCGATGGCGAGGATATCTCTAGGATATCCGATACCGCGCTGCGCGACGTGCGCCGCAAGAAGATCAGTATGGTGTTCCAATCCTTTGCGCTCATGCCGCATCTGAACATCCTCAACAATACCGCGTTTGGTATGGAACTGGCTGGTGTACCGAAAGCGGAACGTGAGCAAAAAGCACTGGATGCGTTGCAGCAGGTAGGACTTGAAGCCTACGCGGCGTCTTACCCAGATGAGCTCTCCGGCGGGATGCGACAGCGTGTCGGTCTGGCCCGTGCGTTAGCAAACGACCCCGATATCCTGCTGATGGATGAAGCGTTCTCCGCGCTCGATCCGCTGATCCGTACTGAAATGCAGGATGAGTTGATCAAACTCCAGTCTCGTCATCAACGCACTATCATCTTTATCTCGCACGATCTGGATGAAGCGATGCGCATCGGTGACCGGATTGCCATCATGCACGGCGGTGAAGTGATTCAGGTCGGCACACCCGATGAAATCCTGAATAACCCCGCCAATGACTATGTACGCACCTTTTTCCGCGGTGTCGATATCAGCCATGTGTTTAGCGCCAAAGATATCGCCCGTCGTCGCCCGGTCACCTTGATTCGTAAAACCCCCGGCGTGGGCCCGCGTTCCGCGCTGAAAATCCTTCAGGATGAAGACCGTGATTACGGCTACGTGCTGGAAGGTGGGAAACGTTTCATTGGCATCGTATCTATTGATTCACTGAAGCAGGCGCTGAAAGAACAGCAGCCGCTGGAACAGGCGTTACTGCCCGAACCTGTTCCCGTGCCCGCAGATATGTCACTCAACGAGCTGATTTCTCAGGTCGCACAGGCCCCCTGTGCCGTCCCTGTCGTCGGCGAGAACAATGAGTACATAGGCATCATTTCCAAAGGAATGCTGCTACAGGCACTGGATAAGGAAGGAGTGACCAATGAGTAAATCAACATCGAATCCGTGGGATGCGACCACGGCACAAAACCAGTCGGCCGATCAAGGTACAACCCCTGAGCAGGCTAATGGCGCACAGCAAAACGATCCGTGGGCGGCCAGCTCGCAAAACGCTCAAGCCGATTCTGCACCAGCGAATGATGGTGCTGCACCTGACAGTGCAGCACAGAGCGACCCTTGGTCCACTGGCGCGCCCGCTCAGGATGCACCGGCTAACGGCGGCGATGCGTGGAGCAGTGCTCCGGCACCCGATGGTTCTGTCGACGCCGCGCATCAGGCTACGCAATCCGGCAGTGACTGGTTAAACAGCGCTGCCCCAGCGACGCCCGAGCATTTCAATCTGCTCGATCCGTTTAAAGACACGTTGATCCCACTGGACAGCTGGGTCACCCACGGCATCGACTGGGTTGTACTGCACTTCAGACCGATCTTCCAGGGCGTTCGCGTCCCAGTTGACTTTATTCTGGGCGGCTTTCAACAATTCCTGCTGGGTATGCCAGCGCCGATCGCCATTCTGGTGTTTTCGCTGATTGCCTGGCAGATGTCCAGCCTCGGTATGGGCGTGGCTACCCTGTTGTCTCTCATCGCGATTGGTGCGATTGGTGCCTGGTCGCAGGCTATGATCACGTTAGCGCTGGTACTGACTGCGCTGTTCTTCTGCGTGCTCATCGGGCTCCCCGTTGGGATCTGGCTGGCACGTAGCGAACGAGCCGCAAAGTTCATCCGGCCGCTGTTGGATGCCATGCAGACGACGCCCGCGTTCGTTTATTTGGTGCCTATCGTCATGCTGTTCGGTATCGGTAATGTGCCAGGCGTGGTGGTGACCATTATCTTTGCCCTGCCGCCGATTATTCGCTTAACGATTCTGGGTATTCGTCAGGTGCCAGCCGATCTGATTGAAGCCGCCGAGTCATTCGGTGCTAGCCCGCGCCAGATGTTGTTTAAGGTTCAGCTCCCGCTGGCCATGCCAACCATCATGGCAGGCGTTAACCAGACGCTGATGCTTGCGCTGTCGATGGTCGTTATCGCCTCGATGATCGCCGTAGGCGGTCTGGGTCAGATGGTACTGCGCGGCATTGGCCGTCTGGATATGGGTCTGGCTGCCGTCGGTGGTGTCGGGATCGTCATTCTGGCCATTATTCTTGACCGTCTTACCCAATCTCTGGGGCGCGATCGTCGTAGCAAAGGCAACAAAAGCTGGTACGCCAGCGGCCCGATTGGCCTGCTGACCCGTCCTTTCATCAAGCAATAACGCTCGTCCCGCTTGTCTGGCACACGTCAGACAAGCGGCGGCATTCACTATTCGTTTTATCAGCAATATTTACGATCTCAACGCACGATAAAAACAGAGGGAATCATGATGCGTAACACCACACTTTGGGCCACCGCCCTGACTACCGTCCTGTTGAGTACGCAGGTTTACGCCGCAGACACTGCGCAACCTGGTAAAGGTATTTCCGTTATTCCGGTGCAAAGCACCATCTCCGAGGAAACGTTCCAGACGCTGCTGGTCAGCCGCGCGTTGGAAAAGCTAGGCTATGACGTGCAATCCCCCCGTGAAGTGGACTACAACGTGGCCTACACCTCGATTGCCTCCGGCGATGCAACGTTTATCGCGGTTAACTGGGACCCGCTGCACGCCGATCAGTACAAAGCCGCTGGCGGGGATGCGAAATTCTACCGTCAGGGTGAATATGTCTCCGGTGCAGCACAGGGTTACCTGATCGATAAGAAAACGGCTGATAAATACAAAATCACCAATATTGCGCAGCTAAAAGATCCGAAAATCGCCAAGCTGTTTGATACCAATGGCGATGGCAAAGCCGATCTGACGGGCTGTACGCCGGGCTGGGGATGTGAAGCCGCCATCAACCACCACCTTCCTGCCTATGGCTTAACCAACACGGTAGAACATAATCAGGGGAACTATGCGGCGATGATCGCCGATACCATCACCCGCTACAAAGAAGGCAAGCCAATTCTGTACTACACGTGGACGCCGTACTGGGTGAGTGATGTGCTGGTTCCGGGACGTGATGTGGTCTGGTTGCAGGTACCTTTCTCTTCTCAACCGGGGGAAATGAAAGACGTCAGCACCAAGCTGCCAAACGGGGCTGACTATGGCTTCCCTGTCAACACGATGAAGATTGCCGCGAATAAAGCCTGGGCCGAGAAAAACCCGGCAGCGGCGAAGCTGTTCGCTATCATGAAGCTGCCGATTGCGGATGTGAATGCGCAGAACCTGCGTATGCATGAAGGCCAAGGTTCACAGAAGGATATCGAACGTCATGTTGATGGCTGGATTAAAGCCCACCAGCAGCTGTTTGACGGCTGGGTGAAAACCGCTGCCGATGCCGCGAAATAATCATCGGTAGACGAACGCCCCTTTCACAGGAAAGGGGCGTTTTTCATTGATGGGAGATAATTACGGCAGGTTAACGATTTCGACCCAGTTTGCGCCTTTTCCAGTCGGGTATTGCCCTACTCGCACTAAATCCCCGTTATCCTGATTGATGCGATACACCGACAGCGACGTCGATTTTTCACCGCTGGCGATCAGGAATTTCCCGCTTGGATCGATCTGAATGCCGCGCGGCTGCGTTTCCGTCGGGTAGCGCGTGATGTATTGCAACTGTCCGGTTTTCGGTTCTACCCGCAGCAGCGTAATCGTGCTTTTAGTACGTTCCGAGACGTACAGGAATTGTCCATTTGGCGTCAGACGTAAATCAGCGCTCCATATCTGTGGACGGCTGTCGGTGCTATTTTTCTCCGGCGTAATCGTTCCCGCTCGCATTCCTGCATCGGCTGGCACGGTGTCCGTATAATCCAGTAGCGTAAGCTGCCCCGTCTTTTCATTCAGCGACAGACGCGCGACTTTGCCGGACAGTTCATTGCTCACGTAGAGCGTTTTATTATCTGGTGATAACACCAGATGGCGCGGCCCGTTTCCTTTAGGCAGCGTAATTTCTGCTGGTTCATTCGGCGTCAGCGTGCCCGTTTTTGCATCAAACCGGAACTGTACAATTTGGTCGCTGCCCAGGTTGCTGGCAAAAACGAACTTATTTTTGCGATCGGCAATAATACTGTGTGCCTTCTCACCTGTCGGTACCACGGTGACGACACTCGCGTTCACTTTGCCGTCGTTATCAATGCCATTAACGGCGACTTTATTACCGCCGTACGAGGCGCTGAACAGCCACTTTCCAGTTCGGTCCGTCGAGATGTAAGCCATGCTGTCCGGCAATTCAGCTTTGCCTAACGGGCTCAGCGCCCCGCTTTTAGGATCGATTTTATAGCTAACCGCCGAGTAAGGAATACCGCGTGTGGCGGCATAGAGGAAGGATTTATCGGGGCTAATAGCCATCGGCATCACTTTCGCGCCAGCGGCTGCTTTCCCAATAGCGGTTAATTCGCCGCTTTGCGTGTTGAGTGTGTAGGCATCGATTGCGCCGTCAGTGGCAGCAGAGACGTAGACGGCCGTGACCGCCTGCGCGCCCATCGACCACAGCGCCGCGGGAAGAAATGCACATCCTATTAACACTGCAACGCTTTTTTTCTTAACCATCTGATAATGCTTAAACATAATGTCCCCTGTCGATAATGTTATGACTTTGGCAATAAGCTAAATCAATCTCAGGAAAAACAAAACAAACTTAAGAAGCGTAAAGATATTCTGGTATCTCATTAGGCTCTGCCGGATACTATACCTTCTGCTTTTAACATCATATTAACGTTCACACTATGTCTCTTCAGCAACAATCTGTATCACCCCAGCCGCAACCGGGGCTTAGCCTGTCTTTGACCCTGATTATGTCTGTCGCGACCGGCCTTGCCGTCGCCAGTAACTATTATGCCCAACCGCTGCTGGAGACCATTGCCAGAGTCTTTGCGCTTTCCGTCAATCAGGCTGGGTTCATTGTCACCGCCGCACAGCTGGGTTATGCCGTCGGTCTGCTATTTTTGGTGCCGCTGGGGGATATGTTTGAACGCCGAACGCTGATTGTCGGCATGACGTTACTCGCCGCGGGTGGGATGCTGATCACCGCCTCTGCCCCCACGCTCTGGATCATGATTGCCGGTACAGCATTAACCGGGCTGTTCTCCGTTGTCGCACAGCTCTTGGTGCCTCTTGCCGCGACGCTGGCGACGCCAGAAACGCGCGGTAAAGTCGTTGGCACGATCATGAGTGGCCTGCTGCTGGGGATTCTGCTGGCGCGTACCGTCGCGGGTGCGCTGGCTTCACTCGGCGACTGGCGCACCGTGTACTGGGTTGCCAGCACGCTGATGGTCATCATGGCGCTAGTTCTGTGGCGGGCATTGCCGCGCATTCCTCAGCAAAACACGCTGAACTATCCGCAGTTGCTCGTCTCAATTTTCCGCCTGTTCTCTGCCACCCCGCTGCTGCGCACGCGTGCCATCCTGGGCTGTCTGTCCTTTGCCAATTTCAGCATGCTATGGACGTCAATGGCCTTCCTGCTGGCCTCTCCGCCCTACGGCTATTCCGAAGGCGTTATCGGCCTGTTTGGACTGGTCGGTGCCGCCGGAGCCTTAGCGGCATCACGCGCCGGGCGTTTAGTCGATCAGGGCAAGGCCAAGCCGACCACCAGCGTGGGGATTATCCTGCTTTTGCTGTCATGGGGCTTTATCGCGCTCGGTATTCATTCCGTGGCGGCGCTGCTCATTGGTATTATCGTGCTGGATCTGGCGGTTCAGGGCGTACACGTGACCAACCAGAGCGTGATCTACCGTATGATGCCCGAAGCACGTAATCGCCTGACAGCAGGCTATATGACCAGCTATTTTATCGGTGGCGCACTGGGCTCGCTCCTTTCAGCCTCGGCTTACCAGCAGTGGGGCTGGCTGGGCGTCTGTGCCGCTGGCGGCATTATCAGTCTGTTGAACCTGCTGGTGTGGTGGCGAAGCCATCATCACGAAACGCAGGAAGCGATGGCGGCGCTGTAGACCTTCGCATTGCAACTATCGCACTTTTAATTATCACGGTTGAGACCCTCTCATGTGAGACAGTTTCTCATGAGAAGATTCCGCCAGAGACTATCACGCTCGTTCCGTAATAACGTGAAATTCCGGTAACGCTTTGCTAGTGTTACCGGTTAATTCCCTTTAAGTACAAAAAAACATCAAGCCAGTGAAGACACCAACTACACCCGCATCATCTGTACCGACAAAATCTGCGTCTTTTAGCGAAGGCGTATTTGACAGTCTGCCGATTGTTATCGGCTACATGCCCGTGGCATTCGCGTTTGGCATGAACGCCGTCAAACTAGGGTTTACCCCGCTGGAAGGCATTTTCCTTTCCTGCATCATTTACGCCGGAGCCAGCCAGTTCGTTATCACCGCCCTGCTCAGCGCGGGCATGTCCATCTGGGTGGCGGCGTTGACCGTCATGGCGATGGATGTCCGTCATGTGCTGTATGGACCTGCGTTACGGCATCGCATTGCACAACGGTTGCCGACGCGAAAAACCGCGCTGTGGGCATTCGGCCTGACGGATGAAGTCTTTGCCGCCGCAGCCACCCGACTGGCGAAAGATAACCGACGCTGGTCAGAAGAGTGGATGATGGGGGTGTCGCTACTAGCGTGGCTTTCATGGGTGCTCGGCACGGTGATCGGAGCCGTGTTCGGTAACGGCCCGCTGAATGATTACCCAGCCGTTGAAGCGGCACTGTCTTTCATGCTGCCTGCACTGTTCCTGAGTTTTTTACTCGCGTCCTTCAGGCGGAAACAGAGTCTGGTCGTCGCCTGCGCACTCGGTGGCGCGCTGCTTGGTCTGCTACTTTCCTCCATCCCGGCCGCAATACTGTTCGGCATTCTCAGCGGCTGCCTGGCTTCGCTGGTTAATCCTGCCACGCCACAGGTGAACGCATGAGTACAGAAGTCATTCTTATCGGGCTGATTGTCGGGCTGGTGAACTACCTCTTCCGCTACCTTCCCCTGCGACTGAGCGCCTCACGCGCTTCCGGTTCGCTGCAACGCGGTAAAAAAGCGCTATTGCTTGATAGCATCGGCATTGCTTCTATCTGTGCGCTGCTGATTGTTTCCAGCGTGCCGGATATCCTCGCGCATCACGAAAAGCTGCTGCCAACGCTGGTAGGCTTTATTACGCTGACCGCCTGTTTTTACAAAACCCGCAGTATTGTCTTATCAACGTTACTGGGCGCGCTCTGCTACGGAGTAGCCTTTAAACTGCTTTGAATCCGCAGTGAGAATTATCAACTAACATTTTGATTTAAATAAAGTAAGCGGCGAATAGTTTTCATTTTAAGCGATTCCCCGCTTACTTTCTGTCACAGAAATAAGCACAATTCCCCACCTTAATGCCGTTTACCCAGTTAGTAACATTAGTTACTATGCACTCTGTGATTAATGAGGTTTATATAAAAAATGGACAGTTCATTCACTCCTATAGAACAAATGCTCGATCTGCGTGCTTTGCGTAAGCCCGACTTCCCACGTCAGGAAGTGCTATTGCTGCGTTTATTCATGCACGTACAGGGCAAAATCCTGGAACACAGAAACCGAATTCTGAAAGAACAGGGCATCAATGAAACCCTCTTCATGGCATTGCTGACGCTGGAATCTCAAGAGTCTTATAGCATTCAGCCCTCTGAACTCAGTGCCGCATTGGGATCGTCACGCACCAATGCGACGCGCATTGCCGACGATCTGGAGAAGAGAGGCTGGATTGAACGACGCGAGAGCAGCAGCGACAGACGCTGCCTGCATTTGCATCTGACAGAAGAAGGTAAAGCATTTCTTGGTCAACTGATTCCACCGCAGCACCATAGCCTCCATGTGCTTTGCTCCGTGCTTGAATCTGGTGAGCAAAAGCAGCTCGAAAGCCTGATGAGAAAGCTGCTGGTCCGGCTGGATGAGATGGACGAGTCAGTCAACCAATAACAGAAAAAACAACAACAAAAAATACTAGTCAGCACCTTTCCACCCGGAATGACCCGATGCTTATGTATCGGGCAGAGGCGTTTTGCTGCAAAAAATAGGCATGACCTCTCCGCAACCGCGGTATGCGGCTTAGCAAAACGGCAATCTCACGCGCCGGGCGGGCGACTTTAAGCCCTCCCGGGCCGTACAGCAAAATGAATTCATTGCGACTATCGCCAGACTGCTCTGTCTGGTGCAATAGCCGATACAAAGAAAATAAAAAGAGAGAGAACAGCATGAGTGAAAGTGTGGAAAATCAGGTGCCGCAGACGCCACAGAAAAACAAAAAACAGCAGCGCAAACGCGTGTTATCACTGCTGACGTTTATTTTCGTCGTGCTGGGCTGTGCCTGGCTGGTTTACTGGTTCCTGGTGCTCAGACACCACCAAAGCACCGACGACGCCTACGTCGCAGGCAATCAGATTCAGATCATGGCGCAGGTCAGCGGCAGCGTCACCCATGTTAACGTCGACAATACCGATTTTGTTAAGCAGGGACAGGTGCTGGTGGAGTTAGATCCGACCGATGCCCAGCAGACGTTTGAGCGTGCGAAAACCGGGCTGGCCAACAGCGTCCGCCAAACGCACCAGTTGATCATCAACAGTAAGCAGTATCAGGCCAATATTGAACTGCGCCAGACCGAACTGAACAAGGCACAAAGTGACTTGAGCCGCCGGGAAGCGCTGGGCAGTGCCAATGCTATCGGGCGCGAAGAAGTGCAGCATGCTCGCGATGCCGTCGCGACCGCCAAAGCCGCGCTGGAAGTCGCCAGGCAGCAATATCAGGCGAATCAGGCAATGATTCTGGATACGCCGCTTGAGAAGCAACCCGCCATACAGCAAGCCTCCGTAGAAATGCGCGATGCCTGGCTGGCACTACAGCGCACCAAAATCGTCAGCCCGATCGACGGCTATGTCTCACGCCGTAGCGTGCAAATTGGCGCGCGTATCTCTTCGACTTCAGCACTGATGGCCGTGGTTCCTGCCAATCACCTGTGGGTCGACGCGAACTTCAAAGAGACGCAGTTAGCCAATATGCGCATTGGCCAACCGGCTACCGTGATCGCGGATATCTACGGTGACGATGTCGTGTACCAAGGAAAAGTAGTCGGCCTTGATATGGGTACAGGTAGCGCGTTCTCTCTGCTGCCCGCCCAGAACGCGACTGGCAACTGGATCAAAGTCGTTCAGCGCTTGCCCGTGCGTATTGAGATCGATCCGAAGCAGGTCGCCGACCATCCGCTGCGTATCGGTCTGTCCGCGCTGGTTAATGTTGATACTGCCAATACGGAAGGCAGCGCGTTAGCAGAAACCTCACGCACCACGCCAGCCTACCAAAGTGATGCTCTGACGTTGGATCTCACGCCTGTTAATCAGGAAATCAGCGCCATTATTCAGGCGAACGCCGGTTAATCGGGCAGGAGAGAAACGTGCAGAGAGAACCGCTTAAAGGTGCCAGTCTGGCCTGGATGACCGTTGCTCTGTCGCTGGCAACGTTTATGCAGGTGCTGGACTCCACCATCGCCAACGTCGCTATTCCGACTATCGCCGGTAATCTGGGTGCGTCCAACTCACAGGGAACGTGGGTCATCACCTCGTTCGGGGTCGCCAACGCCATCTCTATCCCTATTACTGGCTGGCTGGCCAAACGGTTTGGGGAAGTCCGCCTGTTTTTATGGTCAACGGCACTCTTCGCCCTGACGTCCTGGCTGTGCGGAATGTCCACCAGCCTGGAAATGCTGATTTTCTCCCGCGTCTTGCAGGGGATTGTCGCCGGGCCGCTGATCCCGCTGTCACAGAGTCTGTTGCTAAGCAATTATCCCCCCGCCAAACGCAGCATCGCCCTGGCGCTGTGGTCGATGACCGTGGTCGTCGCGCCGATCTGTGGCCCGATTCTGGGCGGCTGGATTAGCGACAACTATCACTGGGGCTGGATATTCTTCATCAACGTTCCGTTGGGCATCGCCGTGGTGTTTATTGCCATGCAAACGCTGCGCGGACGGGAAACCAAAACCGAGATCAGGCCTATCGATACCATCGGGCTGGCGTTGTTGGTTGTCGGTATCGGTAGCCTTCAGATGATGCTCGACCGGGGCAAAGAGCTGGACTGGTTTAACTCGACAGAAATCATCACCCTGACCGTGGTGGCGGTGATTGCAATCGCCTTCCTGATTGTCTGGGAACTGACGGACGACCACCCGGTGGTGGATTTATCCCTGTTTAAATCGCGCAACTTCACCATTGGCTGTCTGTGTATCAGCCTCGCCTACATGTTTTACTTCGGGGCGATCGTGCTCTTGCCGCAGCTGTTGCAGGAGGTGTATGGCTATACCGCCACCTGGGCCGGGCTGGCGTCAGCACCGGTTGGGCTGATGCCAGTGTTACTGTCGCCGATTATCGGTCGATTCGCGCCGCGTCTGGATATGCGCAAACTGGTGACGTTCAGTTTTATCATGTATGCCGTCTGTTTTTACTGGCGTGCGTACACCTTCGAGCCTGGCATGGATTTCGGCGCATCGGCCTGGCCACAGTTCGTTCAGGGGTTTGCCGTCGCCTGCTTCTTCATGCCGCTGACCACCATCACGCTGTCGGGACTTCCACCGGAACGTTTGGCGGCAGCATCAAGTCTGTCGAACTTTACCCGAACGCTGGCGGGATCGATCGGGACGTCGCTGACCACCACGCTCTGGACACAGCGCGAATCGCTACACCATGCGCACCTGACGGAATCTATCACGCCGTATAATCCGATCGCGCAGGAAACGTACCAGCAGCTTCAAGCGATGGGAATGAGCCAAACGCAGGCTTCAGCCTACATCGCAGAGCAGATTACCGCACAGGGGCTGATTATTTCCGCCAACGAAATCTTCTGGGCCGCAGCGGCCGTATTTCTGGTTCTTCTGGTGCTGGTCTGGTTCGCTAAACCGCCCTTTACCACTGGTGGTGGAGGTGGTGGCGCGCACTAACTCGCCGTAAACTTTCTTTCCCCTTCTGCCAGCAACTGGCCAAAGGGGAATGCTCTTTTACCCTTCCCACCGTCCCCTGATGACTCGAATACATCCCCCCTTCTTATAGCGCTGTAGCGAATAAGGATTTACAGATTCGGGATAAACATATTTTCACATTCCGATTACAATGCGCCTCTTTTATTCGGGGATTAAGTGGTTTTTCTATGTCACAGGTTTTACATTTCATTTTGGCAACAGCAGCCATTTTTTTGCTGGCACTGCTCGTCAGTCATGACAGAAAACGCATCCGACTGCGCTTTATTGTGCAACTGCTGGTGATTGAAATTTTGCTGGCCTATTTCCTTCTACATTCCAGCATCGGGCTTAATGCGATTAGCGCCTTTGCCGGTTTGTTTGAAAAGCTATTATCTTTTGCTAATCAAGGCACCGATTTTGTGTTCGGCGGGATGAACGCACAAGGGCTTTCCTTTATCTTCCTCAATGTGCTCTGCCCTATCGTCTTTATTTCTGCGCTGATCGGCATTTTGCAGCACTGGCGCATTTTACCGCTGATTATCAAAGGCATCGGCACGCTGCTGTCCAAAGTAAACGGGATGGGGAAACTGGAGTCGTTTAACGCCGTGAGTACGCTAATGCTCGGGCAGTCAGAGAATTTTATCGTCTATAAGGGCATCCTCGCCGACATGTCGCCACGTCGGATGTACACGATGGCGGCAACAGCAATGTCGACCGTGTCCATGTCGATTATCAGCGCCTACATGACCATGTTGGACGCTAAATACGTCGTTGCGGCGCTGATTCTGAATATGTTCAGCACCTTTATCATTCTGTCGATTATCAACCCTTATCAGCCTGACGACGAACCAGAACTGAAACTGGAAAAGCTGCATGAAGACCAAAGCTTCTTTGAAATGCTGGGGGAATACATTCTTGCCGGTTTTAAAGTGGCGATGATTATCATGGCGATGCTGATCGGCTTCGTGGCGTTAATTGCTGCCGTGAATGCACTGTTCAGCACCGTCTTCGGCATTAGCTTCCAGGCGATTATGGGCTATGTCTTTTCACCGCTGGCGTGGCTTATCGGCATCCCGTCTTCCGATATTCTGAACGCAGGGAGCATCATGGCGACCAAGCTGGTGGCGAATGAATTTGTTGCTATGATCGAATTGAAGAAGATCGCAGCAGAGATGTCGCCACGCGGACTGGGCATTTTGTCCGTGTTCCTGATTTCCTTCGCTAACTTCGCGTCAATCGGCATCATCGCAGGCGCAATCAAAGGGCTGAATGAAGCACAGGGCAACGTGGTATCGCGCTTCGGCCTGAAGCTGGTTTATGGTTCTACGCTGGTGAGTTTACTGTCTGCGGCAGTGGCGGGACTGGTGCTGTAATACTGATATACTGAAAATCACCTATATTGAAAATCATCAGCCCCTGAAACGGGGCTGATGAAAAAATCAGAACGCAACGCAGACGGGAGCATCAATCCGCATGACGGATTCCTGCGCGAAACGTGATTTGTAGGTAGTGCGCAGCGCTTCAATATCACGCTCCCGATCGGGGCCGTGAATCAACATCAGCGCCTTGCTGTTTTCCCGAGCAACCACGCCATCGTTCCCTAGCCATTGTCCCTTGGCATCAAACACCGTCAGCCCTTCTTTAAAGCGTGGCGTAACGTCACCATCCAGAAACGCTTTCCACTCGGCATCTGAAATCGCCGGGCCAGCGGGACGATTCAAACCAAAATAAAGTGTGGTCTGCACCTGTTTATCGCCAACCTGACACGCCTCAGCGGCTGGCGCAGCAGCAACAGACGAGCGCGGCAGCGAGTGGCAACCGCTTACCAGCAATGTACCCAACAGTAACGATACCGCGATAATTTTCTGCTTCATCACTCGTTCTCTCATCCGTGGTTACACCTACTCAGGGAGCCCATGCTCCCTGAGCGTCGACGCGCGATATCAGGCCTGATTCTGTCGCCACCACTCGGACAGCAAAATACCCGTAGCGACTGAAATATTCAGACTTTCAACCTTACCGGTACCGCCGATAGAGACTTTCACGTCCCCCTGCTGCCAAGCGCTATCCGACAGACCATCACCTTCCTGGCCCAGCACGATCACGGTTTTCGCCGGAAGCGTCGCTTGCGACAATGCCGTACCTTTATGGCTGGAGGTGGTCACGATGGTGTAGCCTGCGTTACGGAATTCCGTCAGCACGGACAGGAAATCGTCAGCGTTAATCGCTTTAACGTGTTCTGCACCACCTTCTGCCGTGCGCACGGCAGCGCCAGATTCCAGCAGCGCCGCATCCTGCACCAGCACACCTTTCACGCCGAAATGCGCGCAGCTGCGCATAATGCCGCCGAGGTTGTGCGGGTTACCCACATCTTCCAGCGCCAGTACACAGTCTTGCTCACCAGCCGTTTTCAGGTACTCACGCACATCCATTCCCTGACGCTTTTTAATCAGGAAACACACGCCGCCGTGGTGCTCGGTGCCGGAAGCCTTAATCAGCTCGTCCTCTTCCACAACGTGGTAAGCCTTGCGGTTTGCCGCCATCCAGCGCAGTGCATCGCGGAAACGCGGTGTCACTTCTTGCAGGAACCAGGCACGAACGATCACTTCAGAACGGTTTTTAAACAGCGCCTGACAGGCATTTTCGCCGTAGACACGTGTTTCTTCCTGACGCTGGCGACGCAGTTGCTCAGGATCGATATGGCTCTTGCCTGTGATACCGCCATGGTCCGGCGTTTCGCTATCGCTTGGCGCACGAGACACGGTTTTCCACGGTGATTCATAGCCACCGGTATCGTCACCGCGCGGCCGGCGAGGCTTATCACCGCTGCGTTCATTACGATCTTTATTGCCCCACGGCGACTTAGCATTGCTATCGCCGTCACGGGACGGATTTTCCCGGGCATAGCGCGGGTTAACATCACGTGGATGCTTCGGCTTTTCACGCTGATCCCGTGAGCCGCCGCCATCACGCCGATCGCCACGGCGATCTCTTTCAGCAGGGCGCTTGTTTTTATTCTCTTTCTCGCCCTCATCATCACTGCGGACGTACATCACACGGACTTTGCCGCTTTTACTATTGAATGAATCGCTCATTGTTCTCTCCACCTACGCGCTGGGCGCGAAGATTACCTTATGTACACCCGCTTAGCCACACGCTTGTGGTAAAAGAGCGCTAACAGTCAGAAGCTATTGTAGCTATTGGGCAAACCACGTTGTTGCCATAATGTCTCCCCACCATAATTTATTCACGCTTAAGCAACATACCGCTGACTTTCCAATGCCGTATTGCGCGCATTTTATCAGCGACATCTTTATTTTAGCCCTTTTATCTGAGGCCCTGTTATGAATACGGTATGTGGATCTTGCCAAACAACCAATCGCCTGCCAGAAGAGCGTGTTGATGACCATGCAAAGTGTGGTCGTTGCGGAGAAACCTTATTCAGCGGTGACGTTACCAATGCCACAGAAGCGACGCTCGATAAGCTGTTACAGGACGATCTTCCCGTTGTGATCGATTTCTGGGCACCCTGGTGCGGCCCCTGCATCAACTTCGCCCCGGTGTTTGAAAACGTCGCGCAGGAGCGTAGCGGGAAAATCCGCTTTATTAAGGTCAATACCGAAGCCGAACCGGCACTCAGCGCACGTTTCCGTATCCGCAGTATTCCAACCCTCATGATCTTTAAACAGGGCCAGATGGTCGACATCCTCAACGGCGCATTGCCAAAAGCACAGTTTGAGAGCTGGCTGGACGAATCACTGTAGAGAATTAATTAGGGTAGGAACGCAGGTATTATTGCCTCCTACCCTTTTGGTCAACTCGCCTGTCGATTAGAATGTCGCCTTTCTGAATCGGCTTCTCAATGATGAGAAAGAAGCAGGTTCGTTGCAGAATCTCATGGCGTCATCTATTTCATGATCAACCATCCTTTAATGGTTAACCGTCCCCTCACAGACAATGCTGTACTCCGTCTGCGCCAGCAACGTCTTGAACAGTCAACCAAACCGTTTCGCGCCCGTGGCTGTCGCGTAATACGCTGCCAGCAGTGTTTATTACCCGCAACCAACTGCCTGTGTCACACCATTCAGGCGCAGGAGTCCCGCAGCCGCGTCTGTCTGATCATGTTTGATACCGAACCGTTAAAGCCGAGCAATACCGGACGTCTTATCGCCGATATTCTTCCCGAGACGCAGGCGTTTCGCTGGTCACGCACCGAGCCAGACCCCGAATTGCTGGCTACGCTGCAAAACCCAGACGTTCAGCCCTATCTGGTCTTCCTTGCCGATGCAGCGGAAGAAGGACGTCAGGTGTTTCACCAACTTCCCGTAACGGAAAAGCCCGCGCTATTTGTCTTACTCGATGGAACCTGGCCAGAAGCACGTAAAATGTTCCGCAAAAGCCCTTATCTGGACAACCTGCCGATCCTGTCGCTGAATGTAGAGGCACTGTCCCGCTATCAACTGCGTGAAGCCAGCAGCGCAGGGCAACACTGCACCGCCGAAATTGCCATCGCCCTGCTCGCACAGGCGGGGGATATCGTCGCGGCCGACGCGCTATCCCAGCATTTTGATCGTTTCCGGCAACACTATCTGGCGGGGAAATCACACCACAGCTTGCGAGAAAGTTTACCCACCGTCACAGCACAACCGGCAGAAAGCGTTTAGTATCAAAGGGGATTGATGTGAAGGAGTGACGCATGAGCCAGCGCGGATTGGAAGCACTGTTACGCCCTAAGTCTATCGCCGTTCTCGGCGCGTCCGAAAAACCGGGAAGAGCCGGTTTTCTGATGATGAAAAATTTGTTGGACGGCCATTTCAGCGGCCCCGTGCTGCCTGTTACACCGAAATATCGTGCCGTCTGCGGCGTGCTGGCCTATCCGACTGTTGCCAGCCTGCCCATGACGCCCGACCTTGCCGTGATTTGCACCAACGCCAGCCGTAATCTCACGCTGTTAGACGATCTGGGACAGAAAGGCTGCAAAACGGTCATCATCCTCTCCGCACCACCGACCCAGTTCAGCGAATTAAAGGCCTGCGCTGTACGCTACCACATGCGTCTGCTTGGCCCTAATAGCCTCGGGCTACTCGCGCCCTGGCAAGGCCTGAATGCCAGTTTCTCCCCTGTGCCGATTATGAAAGGCAAGCTGGCATTCATTTCGCAGTCGGCCGCCGTGTCCAACACGATACTGGACTGGGCGCAGCAGCGCGGTATTGGCTTTTCCTATTTTATCGCTCTGGGCGACAGTCTGGATATCGATGTCGACGACCTGTTAGATTTTCTGGCACGCGATGGCAAAACCAGTGCGATTCTGCTGCATCTGGAACACATCAGCGATGCGCGCCGTTTCCTTTCCGCTTCTCGTAGCGCATCCCGGAATAAACCGATACTGGTGATCAAAAGCGGGCGTAGCCAGCAGGCACAGCAGTTGCTGAATGACCAGCGCCACGGTCTGGATGCCGCCTATGACGCAGCAATTCAACGCGCAGGCTTACTGCGGGTACGGGATACGCATGAGCTTTTTTCCGCGGTGGAAACCTTAAGCCACCTGCGGCCGCTGCGCGGTGAACGCCTGATGCTAGTAAGCAATGGCGCATCGCCCGCTGCACAGGCGCTGGATCAGCTCCTCAGCCGACAAGGCAAGCTAGCACAGCTCAGCGAGGCGACCCGACAAGCGCTACAGGAAGCGCTACCGCCAACCGTCACGATCGGCAATCCGCTCGATCTGCGTGATGATGCGACCGCGGCTCGCTATCTGGCAGCGGTTTCAGTATTACTGGACAGCGATGAAGTCGATGCACTCTTAATCATTCACGCGCCCAGCGCCGCGGCTCCCGGCACCGATAGTGCATCTCAGTTGATCACGCTCTTCCAACAGCATCCGCGTGGGAAAAGAATTACGCTGCTGACCAACTGGTGCGGCGAATTCTCCTCGCAGGAAGCACGACGTTTGTTTAACGACGCAGGCATTCCGACCTATCGCACACCGGAAGGCGCGGTTACAGCATTTATGCATATCGTCGAATATCGACGTAATCAGAAACAGCTAAAGGAAACCCCAGCGCTGCCGCTGAATTTAGGCATTAACGCCAGTCAGGCACATGCGCTGATTCATCAGGCACTGTCAGATGGCGTAACACAGCTCGACACGCATGAAGTTCAGCCGATCCTGCAAGCCTACGGTTTGGACACGTTACCGACCTGGATTGCTGGCGACAGCGCAGAAGCCGTCCATATCGCCGAGCAAATTGGCTACCCGGTCGCAATTAAGCTGAGGTCACCAGATATCCCGCATAAATCGGAAGTTCAGGGCGTCATGCTATACCTGCGAACCGCCAGAGAAGTCCAACAGGCGGCAGATGCTATTCTTGACCGGGTGAAACGCACTTATCCACAGGCGCGCATCTACGGTCTGCTGGTGCAGAGTATGGCAAATCGCGCCGGTGCGCAGGAGCTCAGGATTGCCGTCGAGCCAGACCCCGTTTTCGGCCCGCTGATTATGCTAGGAGAAGGCGGCGTTGAGTGGCGAGAAAAACAGGCTGCCGTCGCCCTGCCTCCGCTGAATATGACGTTAGCCCGCTATTTGGTGCTGCAAGCGGTAAAAGGCGGAAAAATTCGGGAATACAGCGCGCTGCGTCCGCTGGACATTCCCGCGCTCAGCCGCTTGCTGGTTCAGGTTTCCAACCTGATTCTCGACTGCCCTGAAATTTCTCGGCTAGATATTCATCCTCTGCTGGCATCCGGGGATACGTTTACGCTGCTGGATGTCACGCTGCATCTGACGCCGTTCAGTGGCGACCCGCAATCAAGGCTGGCAATTCGCCCCTATCCACACGAGTTGGAAGAAACGATCACCCTCAAAAATGGTGATAGTTGTCTGTTCCGACCAATTTTGCCAGAAGATGAACCGCTGCTCAGTTCGTTCATTGCAAGAGTGACGAAGGAAGACCTGTATTACCGTTATTTCAGCGAAATTAATGAATTTACTCACGAAGACTTAGCCAATATGACACAAATTGACTACGATCGTGAGATGGCATTCGTTGCCGTGCGCCAGCGCGGTGAGGAGACGGAGATTATTGGCGTGACGCGTGCGATTTCCGATCCGGATAATACGGATGCGGAATTTGCCGTGCTGGTGCGATCCGATCTAAAAGGGCTGGGCCTTGGCAGACGCCTGTTGGAAAAGCTGATCGATTACGCCAAAGCGCATGGTCTCTCCCGCTTGACCGGCATCACCATGCCGCATAATCAAGGCATGATACAGCTGTCCAAAAAGCTCGGTTTTCACATCGACGTACAATTAGAAGAGGGAATTGTGACACTGGAATTGCCGCTGAAGAATGGATAGCACGACGTGACATGGCTCGTGCAACGAGAATTGTGATACCCATTCAATGGCAAAACAGACTCACAACAGCCGGAAAGTAATGGTATTATCGCCCATTCGGCTACTCCTTAACTTTTGATAATGACCAGAAGGTCATATACCCTAGTACAGCTCGAAGTATGGTGGGTATAAACTAATGAGAGAAGAATCGCACTGTGATGCTGTCAAATTTTAAACGCAATAAATACCAACAGCACCTTGCACAACTGCCCAGAATTCCTCAGAACGCAGATGATGTTCAGACGTTGCATTCGCCTGAGCTTTTCCGCACGACGCTAATTAACGCCATTCTGAGTGCTAAAAAGCGCATCTATATCGTGGCGTTATATCTTGAGCGCGATGATGGCGGCATGGGGATTCTATCCGCAATTTATGAAGCCAAACGGCAGTGCCCAGAGCTGGATGTCCGCGTTCTGGTAGACTGGCATCGTGCTCAGCGTGGCAGGATCGGCGCAGCGGCAGAAAATACCAATGCCGATTGGTATTGCGATATGGCGAAAAAACATCCAGACACGCATTTCCCTATCTATGGCATTCCTGTCAACACACGCGAAGCGTTGGGCGTGCTGCACCTGAAAGGGTTCATTGTCGATGACACCGTCATCTACAGCGGGGCCAGCCTGAATGATGTTTATCTGCACCAACATCAGAAATACCGTTATGACCGCTATCAGCTGATTCATAATCCGGCATTGGCCGATACGATGGTGCAATATATCCAGACCATGCTATCGGCTCCGGCAGTACAGCGGTTGGATCATACCGATCGCCCCAAGAGTCTGGAAATCAAAAATGATATTAAGCAGTTCCGCCAAACGTTGCGTACTGCCAATTATCAAGCCCCGGAAAACAGCGCGGACGCAAACGAATTAACCGTCACGCCACTGGTCGGGCTAGGGAAACAAAGCCCGCTGAATAAAACCATACATCACCTGATGTATTGCGCTGACGAGCATGTGGTTATCTGTACCCCCTATTTCAACCTGCCAGCGCTGCTGGTGAGAAATATCATCCGGCTATTGAGAGACGGTAAAAAAGTAGAAATTATTATCGGAGATAAAACCGCTAACGACTTCTATATTCCAGAAGACCAGCCTTTCAAAATCATCGGTGCGTTACCGTATCTCTATGAGATCAACCTTCGCCGTTTTCTGAGTCGTCTGGAGCGCTATATTGAGAATCAGCAGCTTGTTGTGCGGCTATGGAAAGACGGTGATAACAGCTTCCACCTGAAAGGCATGTGGGTAGATGACAAGTGGCAACTGTTGACGGGGAATAACCTTAACCCGCGCGCATGGCGTCTGGATCTGGAAAATGCCATCCTGATTCACGATCCTCAGAAGGTTCTATTACAGCAGCGTCTGGACGAACTGGACACGATCAGGACGCATACTCACGTCGTACAAAGCTATACGGAACTGGAGAGCATTGCGCAATATCCAGTGAAAGTCCGCAAGCTGATACGACGTCTGCGCCGTATCCGTATCGACCGGCTCATCAGTCGTATTCTCTAAGACCTGTGCTCTGCTTTAAAAAAACCTCGGAAGCCGAGGTTTTTTTATTGTCATTTGGGAATCTGGCCAGTGCAACTACCGACCAGGCGTTATGGCAGCGATCTGAAAACTAAAGCTTCATTCCCTTGCCTCTGCGATGCAGCGTCAATGACACAATAAACGCAATCGCCCCCATCACTGATACGTACCAGAAAAAAGCCGTTTCCATACCAAACGATTTCAGCGAAAGTGCAACATACTCAGCCGAACCACCAAACAGCGCATTAGCAACGGCATAAGATAAGCCTACGCCCAACGCTCGGACTTCAGGCGGGAACATTTCTGCTTTTAAAATGCCGCTGATGGACGTGTAGAAACTGACAATAATCAGTGAAAGCATCACCAATGAGAAGGCAATGACAGGGCTCGTCACACTCTGCAGTACCGTCAGAATGGGAACTGTCAGCAACGCTGCAAATCCGCCGAAACAGAGCATTGAGCTACGACGGCCAATCCTATCTGACATCGCACCAAAGAACGGCTGTAGCAGCATAAAAATAAACAGTGCGAGGGTCATTAACCCGCTAGCCGTTTTCGCATCCATTCCTGCCGTATTCACCAGATACTTTTGCATGTAAGTGGTAAACGTATAAAAAGCTAAAGAACCACCGGCTGTAAAACCCAGTACGGTAATAAAGGCGCGACGATGTTTCCACAACCCCGCAAGCGAGCCAGCATCTTTGTGTCCGCGAGTTGTTTTATCAGACGTTTCATTCAGAGAACGGCGTAAATAAAGTGCAACAATCGCCAAAACAGCGCCGAGAGCAAAAGGAATACGCCATCCCCACGCACGCAAATCCTCATTACTCAGAAACCTGTTGTAATATCACAACGACTAACAACGCCAGTAGCTGACCGCCGATCAGCGTGACATATTGGAAAGAAGCATAGAATCCCTTTCTTCCCTCAACGGCAACTTCACTCATATACGTCGCGCTAGTGCCGTATTCTCCACCGACAGAAAGCCCCTGAAATAAACGGGCTAATAAGAGTAAAAAAGGAGCCCAGGTGCCAATGGTTTCATATCCCGGTAAGCATGCAATAACCAGAGATCCAAAACACATCATGCAGACCGAAATTAGCATTGAATTTTTACGACCATGCTTGTCTGCAATGTAACCGAAAAGCCAACCGCCTATCGGTCTCATTAAAAAGCCTGCTGCAAAAACCCCTGCGGTTTGTAGTAATTGAGTGGTGGTATTTCCCGAAGGGAAAAAGATATGGGCAAAATAGATTGAGCAAAAGGAATAAACATAAAAATCAAACCACTCAACCAAATTACCCGATGAAGCGCCAACTATAGCTCGGATACGCTGACGCGTATCTTTCGCATTGTCCGTTAGATCAGTCATCCTATTTTATTCTCCTGTTTTTCCGAGCATAAAACGATGCCCGCTA
Source organism: Pectobacterium odoriferum (assembly GCF_009931295.1). Taxonomy (NCBI): domain Bacteria; kingdom Pseudomonadati; phylum Pseudomonadota; class Gammaproteobacteria; order Enterobacterales; family Pectobacteriaceae; genus Pectobacterium; species Pectobacterium odoriferum. The sequence goes on from NZ_CP034938.1 coordinate 3,892,189, forward strand.
TAGTAAAGCAGCAGTTAAACCCTGAGGCAAAAAGTTCCTGATTGTAATAATTTATTAATGTAACAACGCAAACAGTGCCTTTAATTATCCTTAACTGAAAAACGGATAAATAAAGCGACAACAAACAGGACGTTATTATGAGGTGGGGTAATAAGAAGATAAGCAGAGTCTATTCCGGTAAAAGGAAGAATTTACTATCCTGAAATACAAATAAACAAAAGGCCATCCTTAACAGGATGGCCTTTTATCTTAATTGAAACCTGGCAGTTCCCTACTCTCACATGGGAAGCCCCACACTACCATCGGCGCTACGGCGTTTCACTTCTGAGTTCGGCATGGGGTCAGGTGGGACCACCGCGCTATCGCCGCCAGGTAAATTCTTTTTTAAGCCGAACATTAACCCAAATAACTGGTGCTGATACCCAGAGTCGAACTGGGGACCTCACCCTTACCAAGGGTGCGCTCTACCAACTGAGCCATATCAGCGCACCTGTATAATTTGATGCCTGGCAGTTCCCTACTCTCACATGGGGAAGCCCCACACTACCATCGGCGCTACGGCGTTTCACTTCTGAGTTCGGCATGGGGTCAGGTGGGACCACCGCGCTATCGCCGCCAGGCAAATTCTGTTTCATTCCAACCGTTGCACTTAAGTTGCTTTCGCTTCTTATCTGTACAACCATCAGAACCAATCTTTGAACAAGCTGAGTATTGTCTTTGAGTCATCTCAAAACACCTTCGGTGTTGTAAGGTTAAGCCTCTCGGGTCATTAGTACTGGTTAGCTCAACGTATCGCTACGCTTACACACCCAGCCTATCTACGTCGTCGTCTTCAACGGCCCTTCAGGGGCATCTAGTGCCCAGGGAAGACTCATCTCGAGGCAAGTTTCCCGCTTAGATGCTTTCAGCGGTTATCTCTTCCGCACTTAGCTACCGGGCAATGCAATTGGCATCACAACCCGTACACCAGTGGTGCGTTCACTCCGGTCCTCTCGTACTAGGAGCAACCCCTCTCAATCTTCCAACGCCCACGGCAGATAGGGACCGAACTGTCTCACGACGTTCTAAACCCAGCTCGCGTACCACTTTAAATGGCGAACAGCCATACCCTTGGGACCTACTTCAGCCCCAGGATGTGATGAGCCGACATCGAGGTGCCAAACACCGCCGTCGATATGAACTCTTGGGCGGTATCAGCCTGTTATCCCCGGAGTACCTTTTATCCGTTGAGCGATGGCCCTTCCATTCAGAACCACCGGATCACTAAGACCTGCTTTCGCACCTGCTCGAGCTGTCACTCTCGCAGTCAAGCTAGCTTATGCCTTTGCACTAACCTCCTGATGTCCGACCAGGATTAGCTAACCTTCGTGCTCCTCCGTTACGCTTTGGGAGGAGACCGCCCCAGTCAAACTACCCACCAGACACTGTCCGCAACCCGGATTACGGGTCTACGTTAGAACATCAAACATTAAAGGGTGGTATTTCAAGGTTGGCTCCACGCAGACTGGCGTCCACGCTTCAAAGCCTCCCACCTATCCTACACATCAAGGCTCAAGGTTCAGTGTCAAGCTATAGTAAAGGTTCACGGGGTCTTTCCGTCTTGCCGCGGGTACACTGCATCTTCACAGCGAGTTCAATTTCACTGAGTCTCGGGTGGAGACAGCCTGGCCATCATTACGCCATTCGTGCAGGTCGGAACTTACCCGACAAGGAATTTCGCTACCTTAGGACCGTTATAGTTACGGCCGCCGTTTACCGGGGCTTCGATCAAGAGCTTCGCCTTGCGGCTGACCCCATCAATTAACCTTCCGGCACCGGGCAGGCGTCACACCGTATACGTCCACTTTCGTGTTTGCACAGTGCTGTGTTTTTATTAAACAGTTGCAGCCAGCTGGTATCTTCGACTGATTTCAGCTCCATGAGCAAGTCACTTCACCTACCATCAGCGTGCCTTCTCCCGAAGTTACGGCACCATTTTGCCTAGTTCCTTCACCCGAGTTCTCTCAAGCGCCTGAGTATTCTCTACCTGACCACCTGTGTCGGTTTGGGGTACGATTTGATGTTACCTGGAGCTTAGAGGCTTTTCCTGGAAGCGTAGCATCGGTTACTTCATCACCGTAGTGACTCGTCATCACGCCTCAGTGTTAACAATGACCCGGATTTACCAAAGTCATCCACCTTCACGCTTAAACCGGGACAACCGTCGCCCGGATAACCTAGCTTTCTCCGTCCCCCCTTCGCAGTAACACCGAGTACAGGAATATTAACCTGTTTCCCATCGACTACGCTTTTCAGCCTCGCCTTAGGGGTCGACTCACCCTGCCCCGATTAACGTTGGACAGGAACCCTTGGTCTTCCGGCGTGCGGGTTTTTCACCCGCATTATCGTTACTTATGTCAGCATTCGCACTTCTGATACCTCCAGCAGCCCTCACAGGCCACCTTCGACGGCTTACAGAACGCTCCCCTACCCAACAACACCTAAGTGTCGCTGCCGCAGCTTCGGTGCATGGTTTAGCCCCGTTACATCTTCCGCGCAGGCCGACTCGACCAGTGAGCTATTACGCTTTCTTTAAATGATGGCTGCTTCTAAGCCAACATCCTGGCTGTCTGTGCCTTCCCACATCGTTTCCCACTTAACCATGACTTTGGGACCTTAGCTGGCGGTCTGGGTTGTTTCCCTCTTCACGACGAACGTTAGCACCCGCCGTGTGTCTCCCGTGATAACATTCTTCGGTATTCGTAGTTTGCATCGGGTTGGTAAGTCGGGATGACCCCCTAGCCGAAACAGTGCTCTACCCCCGAAGATGAATTCACGAGGCGCTACCTAAATAGCTTTCGGGGAGAACCAGCTATCTCCCGGTTTGATTGGCCTTTCACCCCCAGCCACAAGTCATCCGCTAATTTTTCAACATTAGTCGGTTCGGTCCTCCAGTTAGTGTTACCCAACCTTCAACCTGCCCATGGCTAGATCACCGGGTTTCGGGTCTATACCCTGCAACTTAACGCCCAGTTAAGACTCGGTTTCCCTGCGGCTCCCCTATACGGTTAACCTTGCTACAGAATATAAGTCGCTGACCCATTATACAAAAGGTACGCAGTCACCTAACAAGTAGGCTCCCACTGCTTGTACGTACACGGTTTCAGGTTCTATTTCACTCCCCTCGCCGGGGTTCTTTTCGCCTTTCCCTCACGGTACTGGTTCACTATCGGTCAGTCAGGAGTATTTAGCCTTGGAGGATGGTCCCCCCATATTCAGACAGGATGTCACGTGTCCCGCCCTACTCATCGAACTCACAGCTTGTGCATTTTTGTGTACGGGACTATCACCCTTTACTGTGCGACTTTCCAGACGCTTCCACTAACACATAAACTGATTCAGGTTCTGGGCTCCTCCCCGTTCGCTCGCCGCTACTGGGGGAATCTCGGTTGATTTCTTTTCCTCGGGGTACTGAGATGTTTCAGTTCCCCCGGTTCGCCTCATGACACTATGTATTCATGTCATGATAGTGTGTCGAAACACACTGGGTTTCCCCATTCGGGTATCGTCGGGTATAACGCTTCATATCAGCTTACCGACGCTTATCGCAGATTAGCACGCCCTTCATCGCCTCTGACTGCCTAGGCATCCACCGTGTACGTTTAGTCGCTTAACCTCACAACCCGAAGGTGTCTTTGATTAATCAAAGTCACTGTCGTGCTGCGATTATTTGAGAGACTCATTGACAGACTGACGCATCACTCACATGACATAAATGTCATATCAGTATGTTCAGCTGTCATGTTTCAATTTTCAGCTTGTTCCAGATTGTTAAAGAGCAATATCGTAAACATGACTCCGAAGAATCATCTTTAAGATATTCATGATAATGTCTTTCACTCATTATCGGATTGGCGTCCCCAAGGGGATTCGAACCCCTGTTACAGCCGTGAAAGGGCAGTGTCCTAGGCCTCTAGACGATGGGGACACGAAAAATCCGTACCGGATCATAAACCCGGCACTATCGCGTCAGCATGAGTTTACACTCATCGCATCAACAGGTGCGCTTGCTCAGTATTTTCATCAGACAATCTGTGTGAGCACTTCACTTAACGCACATCTTCTTGGTAAGGAGGTGATCCAACCGCAGGTTCCCCTACGGTTACCTTGTTACGACTTCACCCCAGTCATGAATCACAAAGTGGTAAGCGCCCTCCCGAAGGTTAAGCTACCTACTTCTTTTGCAACCCACTCCCATGGTGTGACGGGCGGTGTGTACAAGGCCCGGGAACGTATTCACCGTAGCATTCTGATCTACGATTACTAGCGATTCCGACTTCATGGAGTCGAGTTGCAGACTCCAATCCGGACTACGACGTACTTTATGAGGTCCGCTTGCTCTCGCGAGGTCGCTTCTCTTTGTATACGCCATTGTAGCACGTGTGTAGCCCTACTCGTAAGGGCCATGATGACTTGACGTCATCCCCACCTTCCTCCGGTTTATCACCGGCAGTCTCCTTTGAGTTCCCGACCGAATCGCTGGCAACAAAGGATAAGGGTTGCGCTCGTTGCGGGACTTAACCCAACATTTCACAACACGAGCTGACGACAGCCATGCAGCACCTGTCTCAGAGTTCCCGAAGGCACTCAGCTATCTCTAGCTAATTCTCTGGATGTCAAGAGTAGGTAAGGTTCTTCGCGTTGCATCGAATTAAACCACATGCTCCACCGCTTGTGCGGGCCCCCGTCAATTCATTTGAGTTTTAACCTTGCGGCCGTACTCCCCAGGCGGTCGATTTAACGCGTTAGCTCCGGAAGCCACGCCTCAAGGGCACAACCTCCAAATCGACATCGTTTACAGCGTGGACTACCAGGGTATCTAATCCTGTTTGCTCCCCACGCTTTCGCACCTGAGCGTCAGTCTTTGTCCAGGGGGCCGCCTTCGCCACCGGTATTCCTCCAGATCTCTACGCATTTCACCGCTACACCTGGAATTCTACCCCCCTCTACAAGACTCTAGCCTGTCAGTTTTGAATGCAGTTCCCAGGTTAAGCCCGGGGATTTCACATCCAACTTAACAGACCGCCTGCGTGCGCTTTACGCCCAGTCATTCCGATTAACGCTTGCACCCTCCGTATTACCGCGGCTGCTGGCACGGAGTTAGCCGGTGCTTCTTCTGCGAGTAACGTCAATCAGCCGTGCTATTAACACGACTGCCTTCCTCCTCGCTGAAAGTGCTTTACAACCCGAAGGCCTTCTTCACACACGCGGCATGGCTGCATCAGGCTTGCGCCCATTGTGCAATATTCCCCACTGCTGCCTCCCGTAGGAGTCTGGACCGTGTCTCAGTTCCAGTGTGGCTGGTCATCCTCTCAGACCAGCTAGGGATCGTCGCCTAGGTGAGCCATTACCTCACCTACTAGCTAATCCCATCTGGGCACATCTGATGGCGAGAGGCCCTAAGGTCCCCCTCTTTGCTCTTGCGAGGTTATGCGGTATTAGCTACCGTTTCCAGTAGTTATCCCCCTCCATCAGGCAGTTTCCCAGACATTACTCACCCGTCCGCCGCTCGTCACCTAGAGAGCAAGCTCTCCTGTGCTACCGCTCGACTTGCATGTGTTAGGCCTGCCGCCAGCGTTCAATCTGAGCCATGATCAAACTCTTCAATTTAAGATTTGTTTGATTTGCTGAACTCGTCAGCGATGCTCAAAGAATTAGTAACTGTTTATTCGTAATGAATTTACTGTTGTTCACTCTTCAAGACTTTTTATATCGTTAAGATACGGTCTTGTGAGTGCCCACACAGATTGTCTGATTAAATTGTTAAAGAGCAGTGCGTTGTGGTCTTAACCACTTCGCGAGGTGGCGTATATTACGCTTTTCACCTTCAGAGTCAACGCTTATTTTAAAGCGTTTTTTCTTTCTTTATCGACCCGGTTGTGTGTTCACAGCGCCGTGTCGATGGAGGCGCATTATAGGGAGCAGATTCAGAAGCGCAAGCAAATCTCGTAAACTTTTTTCTGTTTGCGCATCTTTCATTCGTTCCGCTTGTTAACTACGCGTTTTTATCCATTTTGGCAGGTCTGCGAGGCTTTCCAGCACGCCATCAGCCAGTGATTCGCCTTGCTCAGTAACAGGTTTACCAGTACGAACCAGCAGTTTTTTTCCTATATCAGCACCCATTGCAGCCTGAATATCCTCTAATTTGTCTCCCACCATATAAGACGCCGCCATATCAATGTTCAGCTCACGCTGTGCAGAAAGCAGCATGCCCGGCTCAGGCTTACGACAATCACAACTCTGGCGATACTCACCTTCCCCAGCTTCAGGGTGATGCGGACAAAAATAGATGCCATCCAGATCAACACCACGATCGGCCAGCGACCAGTCCATCCACTCCGTCAGTTGCATAAACTGATCTTCTGTAAACTTACCGCGGGCGATGCCGGACTGATTCGTCACCACAACCAGCGCGAACCCCATGCTTTTCAACTCACGCATGGCATCAATGACACCGTCAATAAATTGAAAATGGTCAATGTCATGAACATAACCGTGATCGACATTGATCGTGCCGTCACGATCAAGAAAAACTGCTGGAACGCTTTGTGCCACTGACTTTGCTCCTGAATGCCTAAATTACGCGGTAGTATCGCATGTTTTCGCCGATAGGGAGAATGCAGAGCCATGACAATCCCGATTGACTTAGACGTCTAGACGCCCTAACATCCATTTCGTATTCTGTTAATTCAGAAACTGATTTATCCAGCCATAGGCAGTCACGATAAAAACATATGATTGAACTTTCTAATATTACTAAAGTTTTCCAGCAGAACGGGCGGACAATTACCGCGCTTGCTGATGTCAGCCTTCATGTTCCCACTGGGCAAATTTATGGCGTTATCGGCGCATCGGGCGCAGGTAAAAGTACATTGATCCGCTGCGTCAATTTATTGGAGCGACCGACAGAAGGGAAAGTTCTGGTAGATGGGCAAGAATTGACTCAACTGTCAGATAGTCAATTGACGCGCGCACGCCGTCAAATCGGCATGATTTTCCAACATTTCAACCTGCTCGCTTCACGCACCGTTTTTGGCAACATTTCGCTACCGCTGGAATTGGATAATACGCCGAAAGCCGACATCACCAAACGAGTCAACGAGTTGTTGGAGCTGGTTGGCCTGACAGATAAGCGCGATGTCTATCCAGCCAATTTGTCCGGCGGGCAAAAACAGCGCGTCGCTATAGCCCGAGCACTGGCGAGCAATCCTAAAGTTCTGCTGTGTGACGAAGCAACCAGTGCCTTAGATCCTGCAACGACGCGCTCGATTCTTGAATTACTGAAAGACATCAATCGCCGTCTCGGCCTAACCATTCTTCTTATTACACATGAAATGGACGTGGTGAAACGCATTTGCGATCAGGTTGCGGTGATCAGCGATGGGCGACTCATCGAGCAGGACACCGTAAGCGAAGTCTTTTCACATCCAAAAACACCGCTGGCGCAGAAATTCATTCAGTCAACGTTACACCTGGACATCCCAGACGATTACCTTGCCCGTCTGTCCCCTGACTATCGCCCGGATACCACACCATTATTACGGATGGAATTTACGGGTAAGTCGGTGGATGCTCCGCTGCTGTCCGAGGTTGCCCGACGCTTTAACATCAACAACAACATTATCAGTGCCCAGATGGATTACGCCGGTGGCGTCAAGTTCGGCATCATGCTGGCAGAAATGCACGGCAACGATGCGGATATCAAAGCCGCAATCCAATTCCTGCAGGAAAGTCACGTTACAATTGAGGTTCTGGGTTATGTCTGAAGCAATGATGTGGTTAATGGCTAAGGGAGTATGGGAAACCGTCGCGATGACGTTCGTTTCTGGTTTCTTTGGCTTTGTGCTTGGCTTACCTGTGGGTGTTTTGTTGTATACCACGCGTCCGGGGCAAATCATCGCCAATCCCAAGATCTATCGGACCGTTTCTGCACTGGTAAACATTTTCCGTTCGATTCCGTTCATTATTTTGCTGGTATGGATGATTCCTTTTACCCGCATCATTGTCGGAACCTCTATTGGCCTGCAAGCGGCGATCGTTCCTCTTACCGTAGGTGCAGCACCGTTTATTGCCCGCATGGTGGAAAATGCGCTGCTTGAAATTCCTACTGGCCTGATCGAAGCCGCCCGTGCGATGGGTGCGACGCCGATGCAGATCATCAGAAAGATATTGCTGCCGGAAGCATTACCGGGGCTAATTAATGCCGCAACCATCACGCTAATTACTCTCGTAGGCTATTCTGCTATGGGTGGAGCCGTGGGCGCAGGCGGCTTAGGTCAAATTGGTTATCAGTATGGTTATATTGGTTATAACGCGACGGTCATGAATACGGTATTAATATTACTGGTTGTTTTGGTTTACCTGATTCAATTCTGCGGCGACAGGGCAGTAAAAGCTGTCACACACAAGTAATCTCACCACAATACGCATTTGCCTGATGGCATCTGCCAAGAAAATAGTTAATTAGGGGTAAGGATATGGCGATTAAACTGAAATCTATTGCGACCATTGGCACACTCATTGGTGCTCTGGCACTCGCAGGATGTGGTCAGGAAGAAAAGAATCCTAATCATATTAAAGTTGGCGTTATCGTTGGCGCAGAGCAACAGGTTGCAGAAGTTGCACAGAAAGTGGCAAAAGACAAATACGGTCTGGACGTTGAGTTAGTCACATTTAACGATTACGTTTTGCCAAACGAAGCCTTGAGCAAAGGTGACATCGATCTGAATGCCTTCCAGCACAAACCTTATCTGGATCAACAGATCAAAGATCGTGGCTATAAACTGGTTTCTGTCGGCAACAGCTTTGTTTACCCAATTGCTGGTTACTCCAAAAAAATCAAATCACTGAATGAACTTCAAGATGGTGCTCAAATCGCTATTCCAAATGACCCAACCAACCTGGGCCGTTCCCTGCTGCTGCTGCAGAAAGTCGGTTTGATTAAACTGAAAGACAACGTCGGCTTGCTGCCAACCGTACTGGATGTGACCGAAAACCCGAAAAACATTAAACTGGTTGAGCTGGAAGCGCCACAGCTGCCACGTTCTTTAGATGACGCACAAATCGCGCTGGCGGTAATCAACACTACGTACGCAAGCCAGATTAACCTGACGCCAACCAAAGATGGCCTGTTTGTTGAAGAGAAAGACTCTCCGTATGTAAACCTGCTGGTTTCACGCGAAGACAACAAAGACGCTGAAAACGTGAAGAAATTCGTTCAGGCTTATCAGTCTGACGAAGTAAATGACGCAGCAAACAAAACCTTTAATGGCGGCGCAGTGCAAGGCTGGTAATCCAGCAATCATACGCTAAATAATTCAAGTTTCAGGACAAAAACGGCAAGGCGTTTTTGAACAGCGCTTGCGCTGACCCCGAAGGGGGAGGCCATAAGGCCGAATAACGCGGCAAGAGAAGGAATCCCGATGAGCTTACTCAAGTAAGTGATTCGGGTGACTGACAAATCTGCCAAAGGTAGATTTGAACGCTGCTTGCAGCGGCCCCAACGGGGCGAGGCCCACGCACGTTGGCCGAGTAGCGTAGCCAACACACATGCAACTTGAAGTATGACGAGTATACGCGTTTAATTAAAAGATATCTGCAAGACGGGCTACGGCCCGTCTTGTTATTTGTGCAATTGCTTGCTTCAATACCCGCTCTTTGAGAAAAAGCAGAGGAATCCTTAATGCGTGCTGTTCCCTTTATATTGTTGGCCATGTCGCTGACAGGCTGTTCTTTATTTCAGAAGCCACCGGCACCGGCACCTCAACCCGTTATTGAAACCAAGACTGTAGAACCTGCGCCTAAACCGAAGCCATCAGCTCGCCCGACGCCAGCGGTGTTATATAAAAGTGCAGAAGAATTAGTCGGTAAACCTTTCCGTGATATGGGCGAAGTTTCAGGCTCCTCATGTCAGGTCAGCGCTCAGGATTCTCCCCCTAACGCGGCAAATGCGCGTAAAAGAATGCAAAACCGTGCAACCGCAATGAAAGCCAATGCGGTTTTACTGCATGAATGCCAAACCGTCAGCGGCGTAGCGGGTTGCTATAGCCAGGTCGTTTGCCAAGGCACCGCACTGAAAGTCTCTGCACAATGAGTCAATTTGTTTTCAATCAGATCGGGATTATCCGCTCACCGTATAAAGAAAAGTTTGCCATTCCTCGGCAGCCGGGTCTGATTGAAGACGGAGACGGAGAGCTTCAGCTATTACCACCGTACAATCAGGCAGAATGTGTGCGGGGGCTGGAAGATTTCAGTCATATTTGGATCCTGTTCATCTTTCATCAAACGATGGACGGCGGCTGGCGTCCGACGGTTCGACCACCGCGTCTGGGAGGAAACACCCGTACAGGCGTTTTCGCTACGCGTTCTACCTTCCGCCCCAACCCTGTTGGTATGTCGCTGGTTGAGCTAAAAGGGATCCGTGCAAAAGGCGATGCCATTACGCTCGAACTAGGCAGTCTTGATCTGGTCGATGGCACACCGGTCGTTGATATCAAACCTTACCTACCCTTTGCAGAAAGCCATCCTCAGGCGCGAGCAGGTTTTGCCCAAAAGGCACCCGATGCCGCGATGCCGGTAGTTTTTTCCGCCCTCGCGGAAAGCCAGATCGCAGAACACCACAAGAAATATCCCCATTTGAAACGCTTTATCTCGCAGGTATTGGCACAGGATCCGCGCCCCGCCTACCGTAAAGGGGAAAGTACCACGCGGGAATACGCCGTTTTGCTATTGGAATTCAATGTGCGCTGGCACGTCTGCGAAGAACAAACCGAAGTGCTGAGTCTCGACCCGTCACACACGTGTTAATACACGAACCGCAGCAATATATTCTAAAATTGTCCCTGCTCTCTTTTGACACGCCGCCCACGCTGGTAAACTAAGACACTTTTTATGTGCCTTCGGCTGCACGGCAGCCCTATGCTACTTGTCGTTCTAACGGAACTAAAACCCCATGCGTACTAGCCAATACATGCTCTCCACACTCAAGGAGACGCCAGCCGATGCAGAAGTCATCAGCCATCAGTTGATGCTCCGGGCAGGAATGATTCGTAAACTGGCCTCCGGCCTTTACACCTGGTTGCCGACCGGTTTACGTGTTTTGAGAAAAGTTGAAAATATCGTGCGCGAAGAGATGAACAACGCTGGCGCGATTGAAGTTTCCATGCCCGTTGTTCAGCCTGGAGATTTATGGGTGGAAAGTGGCCGTTGGGTGGACTATGGCCCGGAACTACTGCGTTTTGTCGATCGTGGCGAACGCCCATTTGTGCTCGGCCCAACACACGAAGAAGTCATTACTGACCTGATTCGCAATGAAATCAGCTCTTACAAGCAGCTGCCGCTGAATTTCTTCCAGATTCAAACCAAATTCCGCGATGAAGTGCGCCCGCGTTTCGGCGTAATGCGCTCGCGTGAATTCCTGATGAAAGACGCCTACTCTTTCCACACTTCACAGGAATCGTTGCAGGTCACTTACGACGCGATGTACGCCGCTTACAGCAAGATTTTCAGCCGTATGGATCTGGATTTCAGAGCTGTTCAGGCAGACACCGGTTCTATCGGGGGTAACGCGTCCCATGAGTTTCAGGTACTGGCGACCAACGGTGAAGACGATATCGTTTTCTCAACGGAATCCGACTACGCAGCAAACATTGAGCTGGCAGAAGCGGTTGCGCCGAAGTTAGGCCGCGCCGAAGCGACGGAAGAGCTGCGTCTGGTTGATACGCCAAACGCCAAGACCATCGCCGAGCTGGTTGAGCAGTTTACACTGCCAGTAGAAAAAACCGTGAAGACGCTGCTGGTTAAGGCAACAGAAGAAAGCGGCCATAAACTGGTTGCATTACTGGTTCGCGGCGATCACGAATTGAACGAAATCAAGGCTGAGAAAATTGCTCAGGTAGCCAGCCCGCTGACGTTCGCAACGGAAGAAGAGATTCGTGCAACTATCGGCGCAGGCCCAGGCTCTCTGGGTCCGATCAAGTTGTCAATTTCTGTCGTTGTCGATCGTACCGTAGCGGCCATGAGCGACTTCAGCGCTGGCGCGAACATCGATGGCAAACACTATTTTGGCATCAACTGGGAACGTGACGTTACGCTACCGCAGGTTGCAGATATCCGTAATGTGGTTGAAGGCGATATCAGCCCAGACGGTAAAGGCACACTGCAAATTAAACGCGGTATCGAAGTAGGCCACATCTTCCAACTGGGCAGTAAGTATTCTGAAGCGCTGAAAGCCACAGTTCAAGGTGAAGACGGCCGTAACCAGACGCTGACGATGGGTTGCTACGGTATTGGTGTGACGCGCGTTGTCGCAGCGGCAATTGAGCAAAATCATGACGAACGCGGCATCATCTGGCCAGACGCGATTGCACCTTTCCACGTTGCTATTCTGCCAATGAACATGCACAAGTCTTTCCGCGTGAAGGAAGTGGCTGAAGATATCTACCAGCAACTGCGCGCTAAAGGCATTGAAGTTCTGCTTGATGACCGTAAAGAACGTCCGGGCGTGATGTTCGCCGATATGGAGTTGATTGGCGTACCGCATACCATCGTGATTGGCGATCGCAATCTGGATAGCGAAGAGATTGAATATAAGAACCGTCGGGTCGGTGAAAAGCAAATGATTAAAACTAGCGAAATCGTCGATTTCCTGCTGGCGAATATCATCCGCTAATCGCCTTCGGACCGCCCTTTCGTGTGAAAGGGCGAATACAGGCATAAAAAAATGGTGGAGAAACCCACCATTTTTTATTTCAAGACGTTTATTTCAAAACATCAGTAACTCGTCACGAATTATTCACGAAACAGTTCTTCAATGCTCAACCCCTGAACCTGCAAAATTTCACGCAGGCGGCGTAAGCCTTCAACCTGAATCTGGCGAACACGTTCACGCGTTAAACCAATTTCACGACCCACATCTTCCAGCGTAGCCGCTTCGTACCCTAGCAGGCCGAAACGACGCGCCAACACCTCACGCTGTTTGGCATTAAGCTCAAACAACCATTTAACGATATTCTGCTTCATATCGTTATCCTGGGTGGTGTCTTCAGGCCCGTTATCTTTTTCATCTGCCAGAATATCCAGCAGTGCTTTTTCCGAATCACCACCCAGCGGGGTATCGACGGAAGTAATACGCTCATTCAGGCGCAGCATGCGGTTGACGTCATCAACGGGCTTATCAAGCTGTTCGGCGATTTCTTCCGCACTCGGCTCGTGATCCAGTTTGTGAGACAGTTCGCGCGCGGTGCGCAGATAAACGTTGAGTTCTTTGACAATGTGAATCGGCAAACGGATGGTACGGGTTTGATTCATAATCGCCCGTTCTATCGTTTGTCGAATCCACCAGGTTGCGTAGGTTGAAAAACGGAATCCTCTTTCTGGATCGAATTTTTCAACCGCACGGATCAGGCCGAGGTTCCCCTCTTCAATCAGATCCAGCAGCGCCAGACCTCGATTGTTGTAACGGCGGGCAATTTTCACCACCAGCCGCAGGTTACTCTCGATCATCCGGCGGCGCGATGGGACATCACCACGCAACGCGCGTCGGGCAAAATAAACTTCTTCTTCTGCGGTTAAAAGCGGCGAATAGCCGATCTCTCCTAAATAGAGCTGTGTTGCGTCAAGGACACGCTGTGGGACCCCTTGCGATAACAGCTCGTCTTCCGCCGAGTCATTATCATTGGTATCTTCCTCTGCCAGCGCCTTATCGTCAAAAACGTCAAGTCCATTTTCTTCGAAATCGGTATCTTCATGTAACTCGTTAACTTTCAGCGTACTTTGGCTCATAAGTGGCTCCTACCCGTGATCCCTTGGCAGAATACCGAAATACTCTGCCCGATTTATCGCTGCGGCAGAAAACGCAGCGGGTTTACGGATTTCCCCTTGTAACGAATTTCAAAGTGCAAGCGAACTGAGCTGGTGCCCGTACTGCCCATCGTAGCGATTTTTTGTCCTGCCGTGACATCTTGTTGCTCACGGACTAGCATCGTATCGTTATGGGCATAGGCACTGAGGTAGTCATCATTATGTTTGATGATTATCAGATTTCCGTAACCACGTAGCGCATTACCCGCATACACCACGCGCCCACTGGCGGTTGCGGTGATCGGTTGCCCACGTGAGCCGGCGATATCAATCCCTTTATTTCCCCCTTCGGACTCGGAGAAACTATCTATGACTTTCCCATCGGTAGGCCAACGCCAACTGCCGACAGCAGCGGTATTGCTGCTGGCAACAGCCGCTGGTGCGGAAACAGGAGCGGTTGTTGGTGCCCCTGTCGTAGGTAACATCTTACCTACATTCTGTTTACCCTGATTACCAGAATACGCATTAGTTGACTGAGAATCAACCGATGTAGTTTGTATTTGCGCACTTGATGGCGGCGTTGGTACACCACCTCGTGTGGCATCGGTTGTTGCGAGCATTCCACCACCGCTCGTCAGGCCGCCGCCCGATCCGTTGTTACCGGAACCGCTCCCTAAGCTCAGTGATTGCCCCACATTCAGGCTGTACGGCTCAGGAATATTGTTGCGCTGCGCCAGATCCCGGTAGTCATTACCGGTAATCCACGCGATATAAAACAGGGTATCACCCCGTTTAACCGTGTAAGAACTGCCGCCGCTGTAGCTGCCTTTCGGAATATTGCCGTAGCTGCGGTTGTACACAATTCGTCCGTCAGACGTTGTTGCCACGCTTTCACCCGCTGTTGAAATGCGTGATGGTGGCGCAGATGACATCCCCCCTCGGCTGCCCGTATTTCCGTCAACGCTGCTGATCGGTGCGGATTTGGAATTATTGTTGGTACATCCCGCCAATCCTAAGACAATCACCGTACAAGCAGCAATGTGACGCAAATTCATCATTCGGCTTCCCATGCGCCTTACTCCCCTATAACTATAGCGTTCAAAAAAGTAACTATATCCGTCATATTTCAAGTTGCATGTACGTTGGCTTCTCTTACTCACCCAGTCACTTACTGATGTAAGCTCCTGGGGATTAATGAGCCTCATACATGAAGCCCCCCCCTTCGGGCAAGCGCTAGCGCTGTTCAAATCGGTCAGAACCAATTTGTCGTGCGCTTGCCGCTTGCCTGCAACTCGAACTATTTAGGCTATATAACGTTCAAAAAACAGTAGTATCCAGAACTCAATTCGGACATGCCTGCCTCGCATCTGCTCTCGCTTAACTGGCTGTAGCTCAACTGCCTATCGCGTAAGTGATTGTAGCATAACCGGTATCCGGTGATTTATTCGTTAGTTGGAACGAGAAAGATCGCTACTTCACCATCGCTGGCGCATAAGCAAAACGGGAAAGGCACCGCGATGATTAGATGCTAACAATATCAACAAGTTCGCACTATAAAACAGTTATGTTGAAATTTTAAAAACTTAACAATAAATGCATACCAACGCCACGGTATCAGGCTAATTCCCCTTTGACCAGCGGAACAAACCGAACAGCTTCAACCGTTTGAATAATAAATTCGCCAGCATGGCGTTGCACAACTTGTAAGTATTGTGACTGTTCACCGACGGGCAATACCATCACACCGCCTTCATCAAGCTGCTCCATCAGCGCTCGGGGAATTTCCGGCGGTGCAGCAGTCACGATGATGGCATCAAACGGCCCGCGCGACGCCCATCCCTGCCACCCATCGCCATGACGGGTAGAAACATTATGCAAATCAAGCTGCTTTAAGCGACGTTTAGCCTGCCATTGCAGCCCTTTGATACGCTCAACCGACCAAACGTGCCGAACCAAATGCGCTAAAATTGCCGTTTGATAACCCGACCCAGTGCCGATTTCCAGCACGCGGGATACGGGCGTCAGGCTGAGCAGTTCCGTCATCTTCGCAACGATATAGGGCTGCGAAATCGTCTGGCCGGAACCAATAGGCAGAGCGGTATTTTCATACGCTTTATGCTCGAAAGCCTCATCAACAAAACGTTCTCTGGGTACGGCTTCTATCGCCTTCAGCAGACGCTCGTCCTGAATGCCCTGTTGGCGCAGTTGCGCCAACAACGTTTCTATACGCTTGTTTACCATTCCCCGCCGACCTCAGCTCCGGTTAACCTCGTCACCAATACAGCAATTTTCCCGCACAGGGGTAAGCCAGCCGCCGCTATCGTACGGTTACCAGCATTATTCTTTTCAACTATGTTCTGCAAAAACGTATCGCAGCACATCAGGCACCGAGATCGGTATCCTGCTGTGAATGCAGCAATTCACGCACCACGCTGGTCGCAAAACTGCCCGCAGGTAGCCAGAATGTCACTTTCACAGTTGCGTCATCCTGCCATTCCCAGTGCATCTGCTGCGGATACAGCAGTACCGCACGCCGGGCTGGTTCAATCCGCTCACGCTTGACCAAAGACCACAGCGCATCTTGTCCGACCAAAACCTGCTTTTCAAATAGCTGCGCGTCATCCTGCGTGCCCAGTTCGCCATCTCCGGGCAGCGGTGCGGTAATCTGGAGTTCACCCGCATCAAGGCGCGTCTGTAAAGCATCCAATTCGTCAGACTTAGCAACAAACCAACTGCCGCGCCCTGTTAGCTGCAATGCATCACCGCACAAGACGGTTTTCGCCTGCTGCCCCGCGAGCCGCGCGCTGGCAACCTGATTAAACATCGCACTGCGGCTGGCAGAAAGATAAAAGCTCCGCTTACTGCGTTCTTTTACCCGAATCTCGTTATTTGCCCAAAGACGAGCCTGCTCAAGATTATTTCCGTTGCGCCCGAAACGCTGGCTGCCGAAATAATTAGGCGCGCCTTTCGCGGCAATCAGCGCCAAACGAGCATCAACTTCGTTTCGGTCACTGACCTGACGCAGCACCAGCGTAAAATGGTTACCCCGTAGCGTACCGATCCGCAGCTTGCGACGATGGCGAATCACCTCAAGCACATCACAGCCTTCCAGTTCCAGCGAGGAGAAATCAGGCGTCTCTTTTCCCGGCATATGCAGGCAAAACCACTGTTCGGTGACAGCATGACGATCTTTCAAGCCCGCATAGCTGACGGCACGCAGCGGTAGACGAACAAATTTCGCCAGCATCTCGGCCACAAATTGCGTATTGCAGCCGCGCTTGCGTACACGCACCAATACCTGTTCACCGTCACCATCCGGCTGAAACCCCAGATCTTCCACCACCAGAAAATCTTCCGCAGTGGATTTCAATGAGCCAGTAGCCAGTGGTTCACCGTGCAGCCAGACGAGTTGTTCGCTATTTTCCATCGTTATCCTACAAAGTGCATAATCGGGCGAAGCACGATCATGACAGTGTTTTTTATACTGTTAACTTTCTATTCTTAATAAAGTATTGTCGATAAACCAACGGCTTACCACGCGACAATTTCGCCCGTTTCTTTTTTCACCAGCAGGGCAACGGCTTCGCAGGCAATACCTTCGCCGCGACCAGTAAAGCCCAGCTGTTCTGTCGTGGTCGCTTTCACATTGACGTCGTCCATGTGACACTGCAAATCTTCCGCCAGATTCACACGCATTTGCGGGATGTGCGGTGCCATTTTTGGCGCCTGCGCAATAATCGTGACGTCCAAGTTTCCCAACTGATAACCTTTATCGTTGATACGACGCCAGGCTTCACGCAGCAGGCCACGGCTGTCCGCCCCTTTAAAGGCTGGATCGGTATCAGGAAACAGCTTGCCAATATCGCCCAGCGCAGCAGCACCCAACAGGGCATCGGTCACGGCATGCAGCACCACATCCCCATCGGAATGCGCCAGCAGGCCTTGAGTATAAGGAATTCGCACGCCACCGATCACCAGCGGACCTTCTCCACCGAACTTATGGACATCAAAACCGTGACCGATACGCATCGCGCGTTCTCCTTATATGTATTTAACAAATAAATTTAACGAATAAAATGAGGTTACTGCAAACTGGTTAAATAGAATTCGGCTAATGCCAAATCCTCTGGACGCGTGACTTTGATATTATCCGAACGTCCGCTGATAATTTGCGGGCGATAGCCACAATATTCTAGCGCGGAGGCTTCATCTGTGACGGCAACGCCATCCTGAAGCGCCCGTTGCAGACACTGTTTCAGCAATGCAGCAGGAAAAAGCTGCGGCGTCAGCGCATGCCACAAATCGTTACGTTCTACCGTGCGATCGATAAACCCATCCGTGCTGCGCTTCATGGTATCACGAACCGGCGCGGCCAGAATTCCACCAACGTCACTCTGCTCAACAATCGCCAGCAGGCGCGTCAGATCGTCCTGATGCAGACACGGACGCGCCGCGTCATGCACCAACGCCCACGCGCTATCGTCAACGGCGGCCAGCCCAGCCAGTACAGAATCCGCACGCTGCAGCCCGCCCGTCACGGCACAAATACGAGTATCGTTGGCAATCGCCAGAGTATGAAAGAATGCGTCATCTGGACTGATAACGACGACGACACGCTGCACGCGTGAATGGCGTAAAAGCGCGTCGATGGTATGTTCGAGAATGGTTTTATAGCCGGTCACATCATTGCCAATCGTCAGATACTGCTTAGGACGATCGTTTTGCATTCGGCTGCCGTTACCCGCAGCGGGCAAAACAGCAACAATGTCAGGCGGGGAAAGGCGTGGTGTCTGCATGCGTCAACGTTGTGTGTTGTTGGATGAAGCGTTATTAGATGACGTCGTATTCGCGTTACGGTGGCTCGATTCTGGCACCAGACGATAGAAGTTTTCACCGGGTTTGATCATACCCAGTTCATTGCGTGCACGCTCTTCAATCGCTTCCTGTCCGCCATTGAGGTCATCAATTTCAGCAAACAGCTGTTCGTTACGGTCTTTTAATTTGGCATTGTTCCCCTGCTGGACAACAACATCATCCTTCACCCGAACATAATCATGAATGCCATTCTTGCCCAGCCACAGTGAGTACTGAAGCCAGCCAAGCAATATCAATAATAACAGCGTAAGCTTTCCCATCCCGCCCCCTGAAAAACCGCCTAATCATCCCACAACTTTTGTTTCGACTCCACTGTGTCCAGCTGTAGGAGGCAATATTCACCCTGCCACATGCCCAAATGGGGATATTTCGGGTAAAAGAGCACACCAAACGCACGCCCACGTCACACTCATTTCATCCACTCAGCCTCTCGTACTTTCTATTCATTAGAAGACGCAAGTGCGCAGGTGCCATGTGAATAAAACCGCTCATAGGAAAAACGTCAGTTGAACCATTAATGCTATCTGTGTATTTTTATGCATACAAAGTGCATAAAAAAAGAAAATGTTACATTTAAACCAGGAGAAAACCATGTTCAAAAAACTGTTATTCGTTAGTGCGCTCTTCGCAACCGCACTCTCTACTAGCACCTTCGCCGCTGAACCCACTTACGTTGTCGGCTCTGGCGGAACCTATCGTCCCTTTGAGTTTGAAAACGCGCAGAAAGAGCTGGAAGGCTTTGATATTGATATTATTAAAGCGATCGCCAAGGCGGAGAATTTTAATATCAAACTGATCAATACGCCGTGGGAAGGGATCTTCGCGACCCTTAACTCCGGCGACCGCGACATTATCATTTCCGGTATCACGATTACCGACAAACGTAAGCAAATGGTCGATTTCTCCACACCTTATTTCCCTGCGGAGCAGTCCATTGTGGTGCCTAAAGGCTCGACGATCGACTCGATTGCTGCGCTGAAAGATCACAAAGTCGGTGTCGTGAACTCCAGCACCGCCGATATCGTGGTGTCCGACGTATTAGGCAAAAACAGTACATCGATTAAGCGCTTTGATAACACTCCGTTAATGTTACAAGAGCTGTATGAAGACGGTGTGGGCGCAGCGGTTGGCGACGTGGGCGTGGTGAAGTTTTACATTAAGACTCACCCTGAAAAACAGTTCAATCTGGTTTCCGACGCCAAATTCGAACGCCAGTATTTCGGGATCGCCGTCGCGAAAGGCAACGATCAACTGCGTGCGAAGATTAACTCAGGGCTGAAAAAAATCGTTGCTGATGGCACCTACGCCAAGATCTATCAAACCTGGTTTGATAATAACGTTCCGACCTTACCCGCAGAATAACGCCTGCAAAACACTGCGCGTCTCTCCAGGTCTCCATCGCCTCATATGAGACGTCGCATCAACCGGACAGCCAGCCTGTCCGGTTTAATTTAGAATAATCATTACGTTAGCCTATTCAAAAAAGGAAACGATCTTGACGGGATTTCGTTGGGAGATCATTCAGGAATATGCCCCGCTATTTATGGAAGGCACCTGGATGACCATCAAATGCACCATTATCTGTGTCATTCTTGGCACCTGCTGGGGATTAACGCTCGGATTAGGTCGCTTAGCGCAAGCGCCGCACGGGCCGTGGAAATATATTCTGCACTACGGCGTTCAATGGCCAGTACGCATCTACATCAGCGCCTTCCGGGGCACGCCGCTGTTTGTACAAATCATGGTGGTACACTTCGCGCTAGTGCCGCTGTTTATCAATCCGCGTGATGGATTGCTGGTGACCAGCAATATTATGTCGGTCGATTTTGCTCGTACGCTGCGATCAGATTACGGTGCGTTCCTCTCTTGCGTCGTGGCGATTACGCTGAATGCAGGTGCCTATGTCTCCGAGATATTCCGCGCTGGCATTCAGTCGATCGATCGCGGCCAGATGGAAGCGTCACGCTCTCTCGGAATGAGCTATGGGCGCACCATGCGGAAAGTCATTCTGCCGCAGGCTTTTCGCCGCATGCTGCCGCCGTTGGGTAACAACGCCATCGCGATTGTGAAGGATTCATCGCTGGCTTCAGCAATCGGGTTGGCGGATCTTGCCTATGCCGCTCGTACGGTATCAGGGGCTTACGCCACGTACTGGGAACCCTACCTGGCGATCTCTATCGTCTACTGGGTTATTACTTTCCTGCTCTCGCTGCTGGTGCGGCACATGGAAATGAGGTTTGGCAAAAGTGATTCACGTTAAAAACCTGCAAAAACAGTTTGGCGATACGCATGTCCTGCGTGGTATTTCCTGTGACATCGCACCTCAGGAAGTGCTCTGTCTGATTGGCCCATCCGGTTCAGGAAAAAGTACCTTTCTGCGCTGCATCAACGCACTGGAGACACTGTCAGCAGGCGAGATTACGGTCAACGGTTTTGCCATTCACGATCAGAAAACCAATATCAATCGCGTGCGTGAAAGCGTGGGGATGGTCTTCCAGCGCTTTAATCTATTTCCGCACATGACGGTGTTGGAAAACGTGATTATGGCGCCGATGGATGTGAAAAAATTATCCCGCGCGCAGGCCGTTGAGCGGGCTAAAGCGTTACTCAGCAAGGTCGGCCTGCTGGATAAAATCGATGCCTGGCCGAACAGCCTGTCCGGTGGACAACAGCAGCGTGTCGCAATTGCCCGCGCGTTAGCGATGGAACCGGCGATCATGCTGTTTGATGAACCGACATCCGCGCTGGATCCGGAACTGGTTGGTGAAGTGTTAGCAGTCATGAAAACGCTGGCTAACGAAGGCATGACGATGGTCATCGTGACCCATGAAATGGCATTTGCGAGAGAAGTCGCCGATAGAGTGATCTTTATCGATCAGGGAATTATTCAGGAAGAGGGAACGCCAGAGGCGATCTTTACGCATCCGAGTAACCCGCGCACGCAGGCTTTCCTGAGCAAAATACTGTAAATACGGTAAAACGGTAAACCGCAGGCTGTCAGCGTCTTCCGCGCTGGCAGCCTTTTTCTTTTACCACCCCGTCAGAAAAGAAAATACCAGCCAGAACAGGCAGACCACCGTCAGTCCTGTCGCAAAAAGCGTATAAAAAAGATAGCCTCTCAGCAGAAAGCTAAACCCGACGCCAACCAGCACTGAAAACGGCATCAGCGCCAGAAAAAACGGCCAGGTGTAGAGCATGAAAAAAAACGTGGTATTGGAGCCGTATACCAGAAAAGGGATAGTAAAGGCCAACCAATAAAAAGAGAACCCCGTGACCGCCCCCATAAACAGGTAAGAAACGCCGTCATCCTCTTCTTGTTGCGCTGGCCGAGTCTTGCTAATCGTTAACTGCGTGGCATTTTGCATAATCTTTCCCATTCCTCCCTGCATCACCCAACGGCGCGGTGAAAAAAGCGGGGACATCAGAGCTTGATAATAGCTCGCTTGCCAAGCAGATCTAACAATTGGTCTGTCAAATTTGTTACTAATTGTTCACCATCCAGATGACTATCCGGCGCTTCCGGTGCTTCATATGCCGAGTCGATCCCGGTGAAATTACGCAGCTCTCCCGCACGTGCTTTTTTATACAATCCCTTGGGATCACGCGCTTCACAGGTCGCTAACGGCGTATCCACGAAGACCTCGATGAACTGCCCTTCGCCCAGTAAATCCTGCACCATTTTACGCTCGGCGCGGTGCGGCGAGATAAATGCGGTCAGGACCACCAGACCCGCATCCACCATCAGCTTGGCGACTTCACCCACGCGGCGAATATTTTCGCGCCGATCGTCATCGGTGAAGCCTAAATCGCGGCACAAACCGTGGCGCACGTTATCGCCATCCAGCAGGTAGGTGCTGACGCCACGCTGATGTAGCGCCTGTTCCAGCGCCCCCGCCAGCGTGGATTTACCGGATCCAGACAACCCGGTAAACCAGATAACGACGCCCTGATGACCATGCAGCGTTTCGCGCGACTCTCGGGTGACATCGTGCGCATGCCAGACGACGTTATCGTCAGTCGGTTCATCGCGTAAAGACACGTTATTTGCCTCCCAGCAGATCGCGCGCACCCCAATGTGGGAAGTGGCGACGTACCAGCGCATTCAGTTCCAGCTCAAACGCGCTGTACGCGCCCGGCTCCTGATACACCTGCTCGATAGGTTCCCGCACCAGACCCGCGCCCACAGTGACGTTGCTCAGACGATCGATGAAGATCATCCCGCCCGTCACCGCGTTGTGCTGATAGTTGTCCAACACCAGCGGCTCATCAAAAATCAGCTCAACCGAACCGATACCATTCAGCGGCAGGTTCTCCGCTACGCGCTGCGTCAGCGTATTGATCTCAACCTGATACTGAATATTTTCGACCCGAGCGCGCGTTTTCTTACCACCAATCTTGATGTCGTAGCTTTGTCCCGGCACCAGCGGCTGCTCCGCCATCCAGACAACATCCACCAGCGCATGCTGCACCGCTTTCAGCGATTCGCCGCTGTCGACTAGCAGGTCACCGCGGCTGATATCCACCTCATCCGCCAGCACCAGCGTAATCGCTTCACCCGCCTGCGCCTGCGGTAAATCACCGTCAAAGGTCACAATACGGCTGACGGTGGATTCTACGCCGGACGGCAGCACTTTAACCCGTTGCCCAACGCGGATGATGCCGGATGCCAGCGTTCCTGCGTAGCCACGGAAATCCAGATTCGGACGGTTCACATATTGCACCGGGAAGCGCATCGGCTGTTCCAGCGTGCGCTGTGCCACATTGACCGTTTCCAGCACGTCCAGCAGCGTCGGCCCGGTATACCAGCCCATCGTCGTACTCGGCGTCGCGACATTGTCGCCATCCAGCGCGGAAATCGGCACAAAGGTGATATTCAGGTCGGCAGGCAGTTGCTGAGCAAAATCCAGATAATCCTGCTTAAACTGCTCAAACACCGTTTGCTGATAATCCACTAAGTCCATTTTGTTCACCGCCACCACCAGATCGCGAATCCCCAGCAGGGTCGCAATAAAGCTGTGACGACGAGTTTGATCCAATACGCCTTTGCGAGCGTCAATCAGCAGAATCGCCAGCTCGCAGGTTGATGCACCGGTCGCCATGTTGCGGGTGTACTGCTCGTGTCCCGGCGTATCGGCGATGATGAATTTGCGCTTTTCCGTAGAAAAATAGCGGTAGGCCACGTCAATCGTGATGCCCTGCTCACGCTCGGCCTGAAGCCCATCGACCAACAGTGCCAGATCCAGCTTTTCGCCCTGCGTTCCAATACGCTTGCTGTCATTGTGCAGCGTACTGAGCTGATCTTCATAAATTTGGCGCGTATCGTGCAGCAACCGGCCAATCAGCGTACTTTTTCCGTCGTCGACGCTACCGCAGGTCAGGAAACGCAGCAGCGTTTTATCCTGCTGCGCGTGTAAATAAGCTTCCACACCGCCCTGCTCGGCGATCTGCTGTGCAATCGCATTGTTGATGACGACTGCATCTTTCTCAGCCGCATTTTCTGCCGCTGTGTCTTTTAACGAAATTTGGCTCATTCGACGATTCCTCAGAAATACCCTTGACGCTTTTTCAGCTCCATTGAACCGGCCTGATCGCGGTCAATTACCCTTCCCTGACGCTCACTGGTCGTGGAAACCAGCATCTCTTCGATGATTTCCGGCAGCGTCTGCGCCTCCGATGCTACCGCCCCTGTCAGCGGCCAGCAGCCCAGCGTGCGGAATCGCACCATGCGTTGTTCGATCACTTCGCCCGGTTGCAGATCGATGCGATCGTCATCCACCATCAGCAGCATGCCATCGCGTTCCACCACCGGACGCGGCGCAGCCAGATACAGCGGAACAATATCGATGTTTTCCAGATAGATGTATTGCCAGATATCCAGCTCGGTCCAGTTGGAAAGCGGGAAAACGCGGATGCTCTCGCCTTTGTTAATCTGGCCGTTGTAGTTATGCCACAGCTCCGGGCGCTGGTTCTTCGGATCCCAGCGGTGGAAGCGGTCGCGGAAGGAATAAATACGCTCTTTGGCACGCGATTTTTCTTCATCGCGGCGCGCCCCGCCAAACGCGGCATCAAAACCGTATTTATCCAGCGCCTGCTTCAGCCCTTCGGTTTTCATGATGTCGGTGTGTTTGGCGCTGCCGTGTACAAAGGGGTTAATCCCCAGCGCTTCACCCTGCGGGTTGCGGTGCACCAGCAGTTCACAGCCGTAGGCCTTTGCCGTACGGTCGCGGAATTCGTACATTTCACGAAATTTCCAGCCGGTATCAACGTGCAGCAGCGGGAAAGGCAGCGATCCCGGATAGAACGCCTTGCGCGCCAGATGCAGCATCACCGAAGAGTCTTTGCCGATGGAGTACATCATCACCGGATTACTGAACTCGGCCGCCACTTCGCGGATGATGTGAATGCTTTCGGCTTCAAGCTGCCGTAAATGCGTGAGTCGTTTCTCGTCCATACCCTTTCCTTAAGCCAAGTTTACTACCGCTGGGCGGCTGTCTTGCGGCACCGTCGGCGTTGTCTGACCAAACCAGGCAATCTGATGATGTAGATCCACCACCTCGCCAATCACCAGCAGCGCCGGTGTCGGCGCTTGCCGTGCCAAATGTTCTAATTCTTGCAGCGTACCGATTTGTACCTGCTGATCGTGTCGGGTGCCGCGACTGATCACGGCAACGGGCGTCTGCGATGAGCGGCCATGCGCGATCAGCTGCTGCGAAATCTCGGCAGCCTTCATCGTTCCCATATAAATCGCCAGCGTCTGGCGGCCACGCGCCAGCGTTGACCAGTCCAACTCGTCGCCATCCGGGCGACAGTGTCCGGTAATAAAAAGCACGCTCTGCGCGTAGTCACGGTGCGTTAACGGGATCCCCGCATACGCCGTGACGCCCGCCGCCGCCGTCACGCCGGGCACGACCTGAAATGTGATGCCCGCCTGTGCGACCGCTTGTAACTCTTCGCCGCCGCGGCCGAAAATGAAGGGATCGCCGCCTTTCAGGCGTACTACCCGCTTCCCTTCCTGCGCCAGCTTCACCAGTAACTGATTAATCTCATCCTGCGGCAACGAATGCGCGCTGGCGCGTTTTCCAACGCAGATGCGTTCTGCGTCGCGGCGCACCAGATCCAGCACGTCAGCGCTGACCAGATGGTCATACAGCACCACATCCGCCTGCTGCATCACCTGTAATCCACGCAGTGTCAGCAGTCCGGCATCGCCGGGGCCAGCACCAACCAGTGCGACTTCACCACGTGCCGCCGCTGGCTGCTGCTGTTCCTCTTGCTGATGCACCAGTTGTTGTTGCAGTTCGTCTTCAGCCTGCGCCAGTTGACCAGCAGACACCAGCGACGCAAAGCGTCCGACAAACAGCCGCTCCCAAAAGCGACGGCGTGCTGGCATCGAATGCAGTCGGGTTTTAATTCTGTCGCGCCAGCTTCCGGCGATGTCCGCCATCGTGCCCAAACTGGCAGGCAGTAATGATTCCAGCTTTTCACGCAGTAGACGCGCCAGCACCGGTGCTTGCCCACCCGAGGAAATCGCCACCACCAGCGGAGAGCGATCAACAATCGAGGGGAAAATAAACGAGCACTTTGGCTGATCGTCCACCACGTTTACCAGCAAATGACGTTGGTTCGCCGCCTCAAACACTGCCGCATTCAGCTCGGCGTCATCCGTAGCGGCAATCACCAGAAACACGCCGGATAGTAGCTCTGGCGTAAAAGTATGCGCCAGCCATTCAACCTGCCCGGCCTGATGCTGCGCCGCCAACGGTTCCGCCAGCGCCTGCGCAACAATTTTTATCTCCGCACCCGCGCGTTGCAGCAGATCGATTTTGCGCGTAGCAACCTCACCGCCGCCAACAACCAGTACCGGACGCTGACGAAGATCGGCAAATATAGGGAGATAGTTCACAGTCGCCTTAACTAAGCAAAAAAATAGATAATGCGACTATACGGTGCGGACAGAACACTTATGAAATGCCGAATTGGAATGACAAGTTCCGTAATGGAATAACACCCTGTTCACAAGTGTTATTCAGGCGATAAAAAACCGGGCAGTGCCCGGTTGAAGTTGCTGACAAAGTCCATAGAGCGGGAGTAACGGATAGATCGTAAAGACGCTGCAAGTACGTCCATATAAGCTCGGCTTGCGCCATCTCTGGCGCAAACGCTTTACTCTTCTATTCCGTCACTCCCGTTTGCGTTCTGCAAATAGGTTTGCCAGTAGTCTGAAGCTGGCAATGCCCGGTTTTTGTTTTTACCCTTCGTGCAGTCCGCATTCGCGTTTCAGGCCGAAGAAACGCGTTTCTTCTTCGGCCATACCCGGTTCCCATTTGCGGGTGGTGTGCGTATCACCAACGGACAGATAGCCTTGCTCCCACAGTGGATGGTAACTCAGGCCATTTTCTTTCAGGTATTGATACACCGTTCGGTTATCCCAATCGATAATCGGCAGGAATTTGAAGACGCCGCGCTGAATCGCCAGCACGGGCAATTCACCCCGGCTGCCAGACTGCTCGCGGCGCAGACCAGCAAACCAGGTTTTCGCCTTTAACTCGCTCAGCGCACGGTTCATCGGCTCGACTTTATTCAGCAGGTTGTAGCGTTCGATGCCTTCCACGCCCTGCTCCCACAGCTTACCGTAGCGCGCCTCTTGCCAGGCCGGAGACTCCGTTGCGCGATACACTTGCAGATTCAGCGTTAACTGCTCTGTCAGCGCATCAATAAACTGATAGGTTTCAGGAAACAGATAGCCCGTATCCGTGAGGATAACCGGAATATCCGGCCGCTGTTGCGTCACCAGATGCAGCGATACCGCCGCCTGAATGCCGAAGCTGGACGACAAAACATAGTCGCCCGGCAGATTCTCCAGCGCCCAGCTCACTCTTTCCTGCGCCGACAGCTGTTCAAGCTGACCATTTACGACAGCCAGCGCTGCGGCCTGTTCCGCTTTCGGTAACGCGTTGAGCGCCTCAAGATTAAATTCGGCCATCAGGCTCTCCTGTCAGTCATAAAAATCGCGAGCGGGATCCAGCACCGGTTTAATGATGTTGGTACGAATCACGAAATCACCGAAGCCTTCATTCGGCTGGCGATCCTGCGCCCACAGCCCGATTAGTCGATCGATTTCCGCGAGGATCTCAGTTTCATTAATATTTTCGCGATACATACGGGGAATGCGTGTCCCCTCGCGATTCCCGCCAAGGTGCACGTTATAACGCCCCATCGCTTTGCCCACCAGGCCGATTTCTGCCAGCATCGCACGGCCGCAGCCGTTCGGGCACCCCGTCACACGCAGAACGATATGTTCATCGCCCACGCCGTGCTGCTGCATGATGCCTTCCACTTTCGTGACGAACTCTGGCAGGAATCGTTCGGCTTCCGCCATTGCCAGCGGACAGGTCGGGAACGACACACAGGCCATCGAATTCTTGCGCTGCTCGCTGACACCGTCATCAATCAGGCCGTGCTCACGTGCCAGCGCATCAAT
Source organism: Pectobacterium odoriferum (assembly GCF_009931295.1). NCBI lineage: Bacteria > Pseudomonadati > Pseudomonadota > Gammaproteobacteria > Enterobacterales > Pectobacteriaceae > Pectobacterium > Pectobacterium odoriferum. The sequence continues at coordinate 3,920,384 of NZ_CP034938.1, forward strand.
TTTCGCTTTGCTACGCGCAGGCACGCCCGCGATGATCAAATTCTGGTTCGCCGTTAACCGGAAATCCCCTTTGTGGATCTTGGCAATTTCCGCCAGACCGGTTTTCAGCGGACGACCCGGATAATCCAGAACACGGCCGTTTTCGATAAATAGTGTCAGATGCCATTTATTGTCGATGCCTTTTACCCAGCCAATGCGATCGCCACGTCCGGTGAATTCATAAGGGCGCACCGCTTCAAATTTCACACCGGCACGCGCTTCCACTTCCTGCTTGAAGTTGTCTACACCCACACGCTCCAGCGTGTATTTGGTTTTCGCGTTTTTACGATTAGTCCGGTTACCCCAATCGCGCTGCGTAGTCACCACCGCTTCCGCGATGGCCAGCGTATGCTCAATGGAAATGTAGCCCAGTTCACTGGCGGTACGCGGATAGGTTTCTTTATCGCCGTGCGCAATAGAAAGCCCACCGCCCACCAGCACGTTGAAGCCCACCAGACGACCATTATCGGCAATCGCAACGAAGTTGAGATCGTTCGCATGTAGATCGATATCATTCTGCGGCGGGATCACGACCGTGGTTTTGAACTTACGCGGCAGATACGTCGAGCCCAGAATCGGCTCTTCATCCGTCGTTGCCACTTTCTCCTGATCCATCCAGATCTCAGCATAGGCGCGCGTGCGCGGCAGCAGATGCTCAGAAATCTTTTTCGCCCACTCATACGCCTGCTGATGCAGTTCGGACTCGATCGGGTTAGACGTACACAGCACGTTACGGTTCATGTCATTCGCCGTCGCCAGCGCATCCAGCCCGATGCTATTCAGCATCTGGTGTACCGGTTTCACGTTCGATTTGAGAATGCCGTGATACTGGAACGTCTGACGGTTCGTGATACGAATGCTGCCGTAGATCGTATTTTCAGTCGCAAATTTGTCGATCCGCAGCCACTGCTCTGGCGTCATCACGCCACCGGGCAGACGACAGCGCAGCAGCATCGCATGGCGCGGCTCCAGCTTCTGCTCGGCACGTTCGGCGCGAATATCTCGGTCATCTTGCTGGTACATACCGTGGAAACGGATCAGCAGAAAGTTATCGCCCTTAAAGCCACCGGTCAGACCATCATTCAGGTCTTCAGCGATCGTGCCGCGCAGGAAGTTACTTTCTGTCTTCATGCGTTCTGCGTCAGCGAGTTTCCCTTCTACCACTAAGGGGCCAGGGTGTTTTTCACTGAAAACGTATTTTTCACTCATTAGTACACATCTCGCTGATAACGGCGCTCAAGGCGCAGATCGCTTAAAAATTCATCGGCCTGTTCACTGTCCATGCCGCCATGCTCAACTATCACATCCAGCAGTGCCCGCTCGACGTCTTTTGCCATACGGTTGGCATCACCACACACGTACAAGTGTGCACCGTCCTGAATCCAGCGCCAGACTTCCGCGCCTTTTTCCCGCAGTTTGTCCTGCACGTAAACTTTATGCGCCTGATCGCGTGACCAGGCCAGATCGATGTTGGTCAGCAGGCCATCTTTGACGTAGCGCTGCCATTCAACCTGATACAGAAAATCTTCCGTAAAGTGCGGGTTACCAAAGAACAGCCAGTTTTTCCCTTCTGCCCCTTCGGCATCGCGCTGCTGCATAAACGCACGGAACGGCGCAATGCCGGTGCCCGGCCCAATCATGATGACCGGCGCGTCGGAATTCGCAGGCAAACGGAAGTTATCGTTATGTTCGATGAAGACGCGGATTTCGTCGTCTTCGCTCAGCCTGTCGGCCAGATAGCTGGATGCGCCACCGGCACGCGCGCGGCCTTCGTATTCGTAGCGCACCACGCCAACGGTGATGTGCACTTCACTTTCGGCTTCCGCCTGCGAGGAGGCAATAGAGTAAAGACGCGGCGTCAGCGGACGCAGCAGACCCAGCAGTTGCTCCGCAGTCAGTTCCGTCGGCGCTTGTCGTACCATATCAACCAGCGGCGTCCGCTGTGCGAACTGCTGAAGCGCAGGCTTATCGGCCAACAGCGACAGCAGAGTTTCATTACGCGACAGTGCCGCATACTTCTCGACAATCGGTGCCGTGTTCTGCGTCAGCTCGAAGTGGCTTTTCAACGCCTGCGATAATGGCAGCGTCTTGCCGTCAACGCTGACAGACTCATCGCCTTTCAGCCACAGCAGTTCCAGCAATTCCTGCACCAGCGCAGGATCGTTATCGAACCACACGCCCAGCGCATCTCCCGGCTGGTAACGCAAACCAGAATCACCCAGATCGATCTCGATATGGCGAACATCCTTTTCGGAGTTACGCCCAGTCACTTTCTGATTAACGGCAAACGAGGCATGCAGCGGCGAGGATTTGCTGTACGGGCTGCTGGTAATTTCATCCAGTGCGCCCTGAGCGGCAATCTGCGCCACGGCGTCACCCTGAACCGGCACCCGCGCCTGTAAAATGTCCACCAGTTGGCGTCGCCACTGTTCGGCAAGCCCCTGATAATCGACATCGGCATCAACGCGATCCAGCAGGCGTTCCGCACCTAGCTCAGCCAGACGGCTATCGAAATCCTTACCCGCCTTGCTGAAGAATTCATAAGAAGTATCACCCAGACCAAACACGGCAAACGCGGTGTCTTTCATCTCTGGGGCTTTTTTGGACAGCAGGAACTTGTGCAGCGCGACGGCTTCTTCTGGCGGCTCCCCTTCCCCCTGCGTCGAGGCCACAATCAGCAGCAGCTTTTCCTGCCCGATTTGCTTGAATTTGTAATCACCCGCATTGACCAGATTGACGGACAACTTGGCTGCCAGCAGATCGTCACGCAGTTGTTCCGCCACCCGACGTGCATTGCCGGTCTGTGAGGCGGAAATCAGCGTAATCGTTTGTACCGGCACCGTGACTGCGGATGCTGTCGTTGCCGTGGCAGCGATCGCCCCCGGCTGCACATTCCCTGGCTGCTGAACTAAACCCCAGAAATAGCCGGATAGCCAGGCTAGCTGCGTCGATGAGAAATCACCGGTTGCCGCCTGTAAACGCGTTAATTGCTCCACACTCAGCGGAAGCAATGAAGTGGGGGAAACCGGAGTAGTCATTGTGATTTCTGTTTCCTTGTGCCTGTACTGTTAGCCAACGACGCTAATACAAAAATAGGCAATAAAAAGATGGATGGAGGATAAGGGTAACGATCTGCATCTTAACAATTAAAGAAATGATGGAAATATTAAATAACCAAAATGACTAAATGGTTTTTCTGATAATCCTTATTGCTTAAAGTGTTATAGCTGACTGGACGCCTCTGGAGAGCCTATTTTTGAAATTATCCAGTATTGACCGCTCTTCTATAAAGAAGCGAACAGGCTCACATTTCTGGTGTTCGCTTCAGGAATTTATCCTTGGCGATGACACATCAATGCGATACTCACGCCAGTGGCAACGGGAGAAAAATGATGTGGCAACGACGCGCACTGGAGCTCAATACGCAGGACATTTGGCACTGGCAACAGGTCATCTCGGTCGTCGATTATGCCCGTGAGCACGGCTTTACTACGCTGGTGCTAGGCGCAGCGGATTTGCTGGATAAACTGGTGACGCCGGAAGCCTACAATAATGCGCGTTTTGACGATCGCATCAGCAGCCAACAGCGCTCCCGCTGTGTTTACCTGAATCAGGTCGCAGCGCATTGCCGTGAACAAGGGCTGGCGCTGTATCTGCAATGCAAAGAGCTGTCGTTTCCCACGGATCTACTGCTTCATCACCCGGAATTGCTGGACGACACACATAGCCTTCGCATGGATACCGATTTTTGGTGCGACTACCTTGCCGCCAAAGTCGAACTGTTGATGCAGCAAATTCCACGGCTGAGCGGCCTGCTGCTGGCGATCTCCAACAGCGATAGCCTGCTGCGCTTTTCCGCCCCTTCCGGCGATGCGATCAACGGCGTCGTTCCCGTTACCACGCACTGGCCGACCAACGCCGACAGCGAGCAGATCTATCACCGCTTATTCTCCGCCGTCGCCCGTGTGATGCACTACCACCAGCGCCATCTGGTATTGCGTGCGTTTCCCGCCAGCCATCAGGATATCGGTAATGTCCTGAACGCCATTCGCACGCTGCCGGAATCCGTCTCTGTCGCCATCAAAGTCACGCCGGAACGCTTCTGGCCCGAGTTTCCCAATAACCCCGCGCTGCTGGACATCAACGGACGTGAAGTCTGGGTTGAGCTTGATCTGGCTGGCGAAGAGGTCGGCTGGGGCAATCTCCCCTTCCTGCGCTACACCGAAGTTCAAGGAAGGCTGTTGTGGTGCCGAGAGAAAAATCCCGCGATTGTCAGCGCGCTATGCCGCATCAGTTGGGAAGGGGTGGATAATCACAGCGTGATCGGCACACTCAGCGAATTCACACTGTTTGCCTGTTCGCGACTGCTGACTAATCAAACCGCAGCGGCAAACGAAAGCACGCTGTTTGCACAGTGGTTAATGACGCGTTACCAATGGCAGCCGGACGATACCACGCTGCATGCGATGCTCGCCTTGTTGGATCAGGCCCATCAGGCCATTTCCCTATCGCTGTATGCACGTCACCACGTTTTCCATCGCCACAGCCTGCTGCCGACCAGCTTTGGTCAGGCGATCTGGAGCCTGTACGGCCAGCTCAACCGTAACCACTGGCTGCCGGGTTCCGGTCAAGATATTACGTTCGATCCGCAACATGCAGAGCTAGCTTCGCAGAACCTCTATGACATTGCGAAAGAGAAAGATGCCGCCTGGCAGTTGGCGGAACAGTGCCAGCAGGCCGCACTCCAATTCTCCCGCGAGCACACGATGCCAGAAGTGCTGAGAGTGCGCTGGCAGCAGGAATGGCGCGGTCTGACGCTGTATTGCCGCGCCTTTGTTCACGCGCAGAAAGCCTTCTTTACGCTGCACTACTGCAAACAGGTAGAGAACAACTGGACGCTGCGGGAAATCGCCAAAACCAATATTCAGGCGCTGTACGGGATTGGGCATGAAATGGAGGATTTCTGCCTGCAACACCAGGATTATCCGGTGAGCCTGCATGTGATGTTTGATGCCGGGCGTCCACGCACGTTAGCCGATAGCCTGCAACAGCAGTTGACTGAACTCACGTAACGCACCGGCAGCCCCTACCTTAATTAATCACGATCTTAATCAGTAACGATCTAGCGAATCACCCGTTTCAGAATGCGCTCACCTGAACTGCTGAAGTTTTTCGCCGATTCTTCCACGCTCTTCTTGCCATAGTCGAGCTGTTCGATGGTTTGCAGGATCAGGCTGGCCAGCTGTGGATCTTCAAGATACGAGGACACGGGCGTTTGCATCGGTTTTTGCAGCGCCAGCGATAATCCGGCAACCGACAGATCGTTTGTATCCAGCTTCTGCTTTTCTTCCAGCGTTTGTCTGGCGATACGGCTGAGCGGAATGCCGCGCTCGGTGCCCATCAGCAGCGCGCCTTCAGAATCGTTCATCAGATAATTCAGCAACAGTGCCGCTTCTTTTGGGTGTTTGGTGTTCTTACTGATGGCAAACAGCATCGACGGTTTGAAGAACTGCCCGGAGTTATCCGATCCCGGCGTCATGATGTAGGGCCCTAATTCGAGCTTACTCGGTGCCGCCAGCGGATCGGCGTATTTCTTCACGACCGAAATCCACAGGTGTGCCCCACCGTATTCCCCGTTAATCCAGGGGCGTGTTTCATACATCCCGACTTTGCCAAATGCGTTGTAATACTTCGAAGACGGCATCACATGTTCGTCGATCAAACGTTTATAGAAGCGAAACGCCTCGATCCACTGCGCCTCGCTGTAGTTAAAGCGCTTGTTCTTTTCATCGATCATGCCGATCTGGTATTTCTGCGTCATGTAATAGTTGATCAACTCCAGCACACCTTCGCCGCTGTCCTGAGCAGGCGAGGCGATAGGGAAATAGTTATCACCCAGTTTCTCTTTAAACACCTTGCCCGCATGGAACAGCTCATCCCAGGTGGTGGGATACGGCAGCCCAGCCTTCTTCCAGGTTTCCGTGTTGTAGTACATCACCAGCGCATTCAGCGAGGTGGAAATCGCGTTCACCTTGCTGTCGATGGTCGCAGGCTTCAGCGCATCTTCGGGGAAATCCTGTAATTTCAGCGTATCGGTCAGCTTATTCAGGTCATAAAATCCGGTGCCCGTCTTGGAAAAAATCGGCAGCCAGTTCCAGTTTACCTGAAGCACATCCGGTTCTTCACCGCTGGCAATCTGCGTCGTCAGGCGGGATAGGTGCCCGTCCCAACCGGTATATTCTGGTCTCACGCTGATGTTCGGATACTTTTTCTGAAACGCTTCCAGCGCCGTCAAGGTCGCCTGATGACGGCTGTTTCCTCCCCACCAGGAGAGGCGTAATTCCACGGGTTCCGCAGCCTGCGCGAACGAACAGAGCGCAGAGAAGGCGATAACAATCAGTCCAGGTAATCTCATTTTTCCCCCAACGACATTATTATTGTGTGTGTTTGGCGTACTGGTGTGGCGATATAGATGAGAAAGCAGGTAGGTACATAGCCGTGAATCAAACCATTTCTCGACCCTGACAAGATAGGCAGAACCCGTTTTATCGCGCTAGTCACCACGACGGGAAAACGCGTGATTTGCGGGGCTGACGGAAGAAATGCTGATGACCGCATCACGTTAGCGGGCATTTCAACCACGCGGAGTGAGCCCTATATGATGCGGCAGGGAGGTGCCTCACATCATTAACCGGCGCACCACACCAAAAAGAGATTTGATTCACAAATAAGAAACATAAAAACAACAAAACCACGCCATGCACGCGGCAAAAGCGAGAAAACGGCGCAAAAGTGTGATGAAACACACACGGCATAACGCGCCGCATCGTCCGCTTCGTTATGCCTTTCACATTCCCTTACGCCGCACGCCGTGCGCTGTGAAGCCCGCTCCAACCTCCGCAGATTTCACCATGACAGACACAGCTAAAAACCCGCAAACGTGCTGCAATCGGAACAGGCTCGATCAGATAGGATAACGCGATGAAGCACTCTATTCAGTCATACTCCCCCGCCGCCGACGGCATCACGCCGGATACCGCCATCTTTCAGCAGGCTATCGATCGGATTGCGGCACAGGGCGGCGGCACCCTGACGGTGGAACCGGGGCGCTATCTGTTAGGGGGATTGTTGCTACCTTCCAATTTTTGTCTGCAATTGGAGGCGGGCGCTGAGCTCATCGTCAGCGGTGACTATGAACAGTTTGCGCAGGCCACGACGATCAGCATGGCCGAGCTGTCGCACCGCGCGTTTCTTTATGCCTACCAACAACGCAATATTACGATCTGCGGTCAGGGTAAGATCATGGGAAATGCCGACGCCTATTTCTCTGCGGAACCCGACGATCAAGGCTATCGCCTGCCTGCACAGCATCGCCCACGCATTGTGGTCTTTGAGGATTGCGAACACGTCCGCCTGTGTGATTTTACGATTGAACACGCTCCGATGTGGACCGTGCATCTGGTTAGCTGTCGCCAAATCATCGTCGAACGACTGACGATTGATAACGATCTGAGCATGGCAAATACCGACGCGCTGGATCTTGATAGCTGCCAGCAGGTGCAAATCAGCAACTGCTCGCTGAGTGCCGCCGACGATGCGCTGTGCATCAAAACCACCCATAAGCCGCCCCATCTACAGCGTAAGGTGCAGCAAGTCGTCATCAGTAATTGCCTGCTGCGATCCAAGAGTTGTGCCCTGAAGATCGGCACCGAAACCTTTGCCGACATTGAAGATATTTCCGTCAGCAACTGCGCCATTTACGATACTAACCGCGCGATCGGCCTAATCTCGCGCGATGGCGGTGCGTTCCGACGCCTGCAGTTCAGCAACATTACGTTCCAGTGCGTCGCCGCACATCCCTGCCACTGGGGCAAAGCCGATCCGATCTTTATCTCCGTGCGCTATCGCGATCCTGCCGTCGAACCAGGCCGGATCGAAGCGGTACAGTTTTCCCAGATCGCGGGGATCAGCGAGGGGGCGATTAACCTGCACAGCACGCCCACAGGCTACATTCGCGATATCCATTTCCATGCCGTTCACCTCGAACAGCGGCAGAGCGACTCACCGGAACAGGGGATGTACGATGTCCGTCCCCCTTGTAACCCAGAACGCCCGACAGGCATGGGACTGGACAATGCGTATCGGGTCGATCCGGCGACAGGCCGCGCCTTCGGTGTCGACTATTACCCAGGCGGCATGCCCGCGCTCTTTGCCCGTGGCGTTGTGAACCTGACCACCAGCCACATGACGATCCACCGCCCCGATCCGCTGCCATCAGGCTGGCATCATGCCGAGATCGTGCAGTTGGAAGAATAAGCACTTTCGGGTAGTATGCGACGGTTTTTTGCATACTCTATTCTGAAAGCCCCTTTTTCAGAACGAAACCGGGAACATCGCTATGGTCACTACGCTATTTAAAGATTTTCAGTTTGAAGCCGCGCATCATCTGCCCCACGTACCAGACGGCCACAAATGCGGGCGGCTGCATGGGCACTCTTTCATGGTGAGACTGGAAATTACCGGTGAAGTGGATCCGTATACTGGCTGGGTGATGGATTTCTCCGAGCTGAAAGCCGCCTTCAAACCTACGTGGGAACGGTTGGATCACCACTATCTGAATGAGATCCCCGGTCTGGAAAACCCGACCAGCGAAGTGCTGGCGCACTGGATCTGGCACCAGTTAAAGCCGACATTACCGCTACTCAGCGCTGTGATGGTGAAAGAAACCTGTACTGCTGGCTGCGTCTATAAAGGCGAGTAACGGAGAAGTGGTGGTGCTGTAGTCTGGCGTGAGCATCCTTCTCTCACGCCGCTACGATCGGTCGCTATTATCAGTAGATGAATATCAGGCAATATTCAGGTATTTATGTGTCTGCATAGACAGCCGCCAGTTGCGGGCGATGCAGGTCTCAATACACAGTTTGGTCGCATCGTCTTTCTGGCTGATCGGCTGTAGCGCCACAATCCGCGGCTTATCATCATCAAGCCGCGCCAGTAATGCATCCAACGCCTCAATGTCACGCTCACGCGCCACTGGATGTTTAATCTCATCCGCACGTTGCAGCGCCTGATCGAGCACCTTCATACCGCCACGCATATTCACCTTCGGCGATACCGTCACCCAGGTTTTGGGCGAACAGCGCACGTCATGCGTGCCGCTGGTTTCGATCTGGCAACTGAAACCCTGCTTTTCCAACTGTAGCGTTAGCGGTGCTAAATCGTGGATGCAGGGTTCACCACCGGTGATCACAATGTGGCGTGCCGTGTAGCCTTCCTGCGCCATCAGCGCCAGAATGTCGTCCGCGCTCGCCGCGCCCCAGGCATCGCTTTCTTCCGTTTTTACCAGCACCTGATCCAATGAGGTTTCCCGCTCTGCCAGTTTGTCCCAGGTATGTTTGGTATCGCACCAGCTACAGCCTACCGGACACCCTTGCAGGCGCACAAACACCGCCGGAACCCCGGTAAAATAGCCTTCGCCCTGTAACGTCTGGAACATTTCATTAATCGGGTACTGCATGGTTTTCACTGTCTCGTTCACTTAAAAAACACATTATACCCTAAATCATTCGCGTTGCAGGCGAGCGGCTGCGCCGTGGAAAACTCAGCGGGAACACGCCAAACCGTGGGACAGTTGAGTAATTCGCCCCATGCGTCAATAATCAATCTGTTGTTACGATTTCGCCTGCTTTCATTATTAACAAGGACAAAAATAAATGAAGTTATTGAAGCCTCTAGCCTTATTGCTCGTCTCATGCACATTCGTGCCTGTATTTACACAGGCACAGGATATCGCGCAGATTAAAACTCAGCCGGGCTATTACCGCATCATGCTCGGCCAGTTTGAAATTACCGCCCTGTCTGACGGCACCAACACCATGCCGATGGATAAACTGTTGCAGCGCACCCCGCCGGAAAAAATCACCGAACTGCTGGCAGAGAAATCGCTGACGCCGCAGGTGGAAACCTCTATCAACGCCTATTTGGTCAATACTGGCAAACACCTGATTTTGATAGACACCGGTAACGGCAAGCAGAACAACCCGACGGTCGGAAAAGTGCTGCCGAATCTGATTGCGGCGGGCTACAAACCTGAACAGGTCGATACCGTATTGATGACTCACCTGCACGGCGACCATTTTGGCGGTCTGGTGCAGGACAAGAAACTGAACTACCCGAATGCCACCGTGTATGTCAGCCAGCCAGAAACCGACTTCTGGCTCAGCTCGGATAACCTGAAGAACGCACCAGAGAACAGAAAATCCGCATTTCAACGCGTGCAAAGTACCTTTGATGTCATTCGCAAAGAGAACAAGCTGAAAACGTTCCCGGCTCAGCAAGCCACATTGTTACCTGGCATCACCACCATTCCGAGTCCGGGACATACGCCGGGGCACACGTCTTTTCTGATCGAGAGCGAAGGCAAAAAATTGCTAGCCTGGGGAGACATCATTCATGCAGAAGCGGTGCAAATGAGTTTACCGGCTACCACCATCAGCTTTGACTCAAATATGGATCAGGCGACGGAATCCCGTAATAAGGCGCTGGCCGACGCCGCCAGCCAGGGTTACTGGGTTGCAGGTGCTCACCTGCCCTTCCCCGGCATCGGCCACGTAGGCACGCGTCTGGAACGCAACGGCACCACCAACGGCTATCGCTGGCTTCCGGCGAATTACAGTGTGGCAGGATTATCGCAATAATCTCCTTACCGTCACTCAAGCAGGGGGCGGCTCCGTCGCCGCCGCCCTACGAACCCAGGCTTCCGGCTAAATTATGCCGCTACGCGGTCCCATCGATGTGCTTGACCGCTAGTCGAGCCGCCAGTGACGCGTTCCCGACGCGGCACTGGCTTTCGCGACGTCCTGTCGCTCACTCGGCGGTCAAGCGCACCGCTGCATAATTTTCACGCCGGATAACGGCCAAACCATAAAAACTCGCAGCATTTGGATATAAGAGTTGCGATGACCTGTTACAAATAGACCCGCAGATATTCCGCCAGACACAGAATCGCCATCGCCTGACCGTAAGGCATGGAGGTCAGGGCGATGTTGCGGTAGAAATCCAGATCGTTGCCCATCGCGGTGCCGAATGACACCTGCGTCAGTTCACCATCCTTATTGACGTGATTAATCACGCCGCGAATCGCTTTCTCCGCCACCTCAGCGTAGCTCGGGTCGACGTAGCGTTTGCGCACCGCTTTCAGGATACCGTAGGCAAAACCGGCGGTTGCCGAGCTTTCAAGGTACGAATTCGGATCGTCGATCAGCGTGTGCCACAGGCCGCTGTCATCCTGATATTTCGCTAATGCTTCAATCTGGCTTTCCAGCACCTGCAACAGGAAGCGACGCGTCGCGTTGTGTTCCGGCAGATCCAGCAGTTCGATAAATTCAGGAATAACGATCGTCAGCCAGCTGTTGCCACGTGCCCAGCGAGCCTTAGCGTAGTTGTGCTGCCCTTCGAACGTCCAACCGTGGAACCACAGGCCGCTTTCGCGATCCATCAGATATTGCACATGCAGCAGGAACTGATATGTGGCTTCTTCCACAAACTCAGGCCGGTTTAACAGCTTGCCAATTTTCGCCAGCGGCAGCACGCTCATCATCAGCGTGTCGTCCCACATCTGCTGGTGGTTTTCATTGTTATAAACAATGTGCTGCAAGCCCTGCTTGTCCGTGCGCGGCATTTCATACATCACCCACTCCGCCCAGCGCTCCAGATACGGTAGCCAGCGGGCATCGCCCGTTTCTTCATAACGATAAGCCAGCGTCAGGAACGGGCATACGGTGTTCACGTTCTTCGTCGGCGTACCTTCCGCCAGACGCTCGGTAAACCAGTCGTCGATGATGGCGCGCATCTGCTCGTCACCCGTTTGCTGGTAATACTGGTAAATTCCGTAGAGCCCGATGCCGTGCGTCCATTCCCAACCCGCCCAGCCTTTGGTATCAATCACCCGACCATCGTCCAGCCGTAACAAGAACTCACCAGTTTTATCCTCAATATTCACCAGATTGTCGGTGATACGGCAAATCAGCGCCTTCAGATCCTCACGGGAGATGAAGCGTTCTGGCTGACGTAAAAGCGGGCTATGTTTTACACTGAATACGGTCATAGTCATTCATCCAATTGAGTTATCAGTTAACAGTTCAATACAGTTACGGCTGCGTGGCGTGCGTGACCAGCTTGTCGCCTTTGTGGCGGTTCAGGTAGCCGATATTGTTGTTGCCCCACAGCGATTCATACGGCATACCCGCCAGCATTTCGACCGTTGCCCGCGCCTGCGGCGTAATCTTCTCCGGCACAGGACGCCCGGCTTCACGCATTTTCAGCGTCTCTTCCCGCAGCACGCTGTGCGTTTGCAGGTTGAGTTTAAAGCGCAGAGAAACCAGGAAGCCCAGCGCCAGCACGCCCACGGTGCCAACGCTCAAAATCATCAGAATCGTGTGGCTAACGCTCGGTGCTTGTACGCTCTGGCCGGATACGAAGCCGGAGAGCTGTAACACCACGCCCACCAGCATCACCGCACCAGCCTGAGAGGCTTTGCGAGTCAGCGTCATGATCCCGGCGAAGATCCCTTCGCGACGCTGTGCGGTGATCACTTCATCCACATCCGCAATATAAGTGTAGGTGTTCCACGGTACGTAATTGATCCCGCCGCGCCCGATACCCGCCAGCGCAGAAATCAACAGCAGCAGAGAGAAGGTGTCATGCAGACCGCTGTACCACAAGGCGGCATAGGAAAGCGCACTCACGCCAAACAGGCACACGACCAAGCGGTAAGACGGAGCCGGCCCAAAGCGAATACACAGCGGAATCATGCCGATCACCGCAATGAATTGCAGAATCGCCATGGTGCCCATCAGGTTCGACGCCATCGTCGGGCTTTGCATCAGCACAAAGACCACGTAATAAGTGAACACGGCGTTAAACACGTCCTGCGCGATATACCCGCCCAGATACATTCCGAGATGCTGACGGAAGATGCGAATACGCAGCGTGGAAACCAGCTCGACGTTCAGCCGTTTCAGGCTTTGGCCTAACGTCAGAGACTGCCGCTCTTTCTCCGCCCGCAGCGACGCTTCCGACATCTGATCGCGTGGCCGTTCCCAGGTAAAGAAATAGACCAGCGTCAGCACCAGCGCACAGATAACGGAGAACACCAGACTCGAATAGAAGAAGGACACCGCATTGTCTTTGCCAAAGTAGCCTAGCAGGATGCCCGGCAGAAACGCGGCCAAAATCGCAGACAGCTGCGCCAGCGCGATGCGTGCGCCAGAAAACTTGGTCTTCTGTTTGAAATCGTCAGTCATTTCCGGCACCAGCGTTTCATACGGCACCAGCACCATCGTATAGACGATATCGAACAGCAGGTACGTCAGCAGATAGTACCAATAGCTCATATCCCCAACCCACATGAAGCTGTAGCTGAACACGAAGGGAATACCGAGCAGAATAAAGAACTTACGGCGGCCAAAGCGTTTGCCCAGCCAGGTTGAACCGAAGTTATCGGTCAGGAAGCCCATCAGCGGGCTAACGACGGCATCGAGCACGCGCGCCATCGCAAAAATAAACGTTGCCTCAATCGGCGTTAAGCCACAGAACGTGGTGTAAAAATAGAGTAACCAGGCAGCCGTCAGCGCGGTGGTACCCGCACCAAGAAAGTCCCCTGAACCGTAGGCTAAATAGTTAGCCAAACCGATCTTACGCGTTTTCATCGCCATCCTTCCCCGAACATTTTTAATTATGAAGGTGTCACGCTGATACGGTAGCGCCCGGCGATCGTGAAAACCTTTGCGCTTTTGCCACCACGCGCCCCACGCTGGCAGCACAGGGAAGATTGGTGCGATCCGCTTCAAAGATTTTATAAAAAGCGATTTTAACTGAACGAAACCAGCAGTTCGTTTATGGCGATCACAGGATAGAAGATAGGAAGTCAGCGGGAAGAAGGGCAACGTCGCCAACGGACGTTGCCTTGTGATGTATTGAAAAATGGCGATTTTTTTAGCAGAGAATAGCGCTATTTAGCGTGCTGTAGTCGCCACAGAAAGGTTTGCCGCGCGTGGGCTAAACGCGGCTGGCGCAGCGCGCCCGGCACCCAGGCCAGATAGTAATCCAACTGCGTTGTGCCAACGGGAGGTGGAATGATGGCAAGCTCTCCGGCATCCAGCAGATCCTGACATAAATACACCGGCATCACCGTCCAACCAAATCCACTGGTCAGCACGCGACGCAGCGCACGCAGATCCTGACTCACCACGGCAGGTACCAGTCCCTTATCCTCCATGTGGTTCTTCTTCAACCAGTGATCGATCAGAGGAAACTCAAGGTCATACGCCAGCATCGGTTCCTGCGCCAGCGCCTGCGGCAAATCGCCCGTCTGCAATAGACGCTCGACGATTGCAGGTGCCGCCACCGCCTGCAATGTCGCACTCTTCAGCAGATCGCTTTTCAACCGCTTATCCGTCACTGGGTGCGCCGTTATGCCCAAATCACAATGCCCTTCAAGCAGCATTTGTTTAATCAACTCACCGTCGCCGGTATGCATATGTACCCGCACACCCGCTTCAAGCAGCGGCAATAGTTGTTCCGACACCACTTCAGCCATGAAATCCGCATGACCAATGATATGCAGCGTCCCTGCGACGTCCATTGACCTCGCGCGAGCAGAGGCCAGCGCCGCTTCAGCTTCATCGAGCTTGTCTCCCAGATCCGCCGCTAAGTCGTCTGCCGCCGATGTTGGCGTTACGCCATTTGCCTGACGCTCAAAGAGACGCCGCCCCACCGCCACTTCCAGCCCGGCAATGTGCTGCGACACCGCCGGCTGGGTCAGATTGAGCGCGCGTGACGCGCCGCTAATTGAGCGCTGCCGATAGACTTCCACAAACGTGCGTAGGCGGATGAGTGACATACGATACCTATAAAATTATTTATACCCCCCGAATAATAATCTTGTTGGCGGGCGGATCAACCCCTGCCGTATCCTTTATCCCATCTTGAGTGACCCGGAACCCCCGGCTAACTCTCTGTTTTCTCTGGTACTCGACGACGAAAAGGAGACAAAACATGTCGACACAACAATCCAAAAAGGATTTACAAGCCATCCTGAATACGATGAAGCGTGCTCATATTGCCTCTGGCTCCGCCGATGCCGCGCTGCGTAAAAGCCGCTTACAGCGCAGCATCAATCTGATTCGTGAAAACCATGCGGCGCTCGCACAGGCCATGAGTGACGATTTCGGCCATCGCAGCCTGTATCACTCTTTCGCCGCCGACATCGGCATCACGCTGAAAATACTCCAGAACGCCATCGATAACGTTGAACGCTGGATGCAGCCAGAACCCGTGGATGAACCCGCTCCCGGCATGCAGGCATGGATTCAACATCAGCCTTTGGGCGTGATCGGGGTGATCAGCCCGTGGAACTTCCCCGTGAATCTGTCGTTCGGCCCGCTGGCTGACATTTTTGCCGCCGGTAATACCGCAATTCTGAAACCGTCAGAGCTCACGCCGCATACGTCTGAGCTGCTGGCGGAATTGATTGCCCACTATTTTGATCCGCTGGAATTGGCCGTGGTGCTGGGTGATGCAGAAATCGGTCAGGCATTCAGCGAACTGCCATTCGATCATCTGGTGTTCACTGGCAGCACCGCCGTGGGGAAACAGGTGATGCGCACAGCGGCAGAGAATCTGGTGCCGGTCACGCTGGAGCTGGGTGGCAAATCGCCGGTCGTGATTGATCGCAGCGCGGATATCACCGAAGCCGTTGAACGCACGCTGACGGTGAAAACCTTCAACGCTGGGCAAATCTGCCTGTCACCGGATTATGTTCTGCTGCCCGAAGGTCAGGAGCAGGCTTTCCGCGATGCCGCAAAAGCCTTTATGCAGAAAAGCTTCCCGACGTTACAGGCGAATCCAGATTACACGTCTATCATTGCTGACAGACATTACGATCGTTTGATCCGCATCCTGAAAGAGGCTGAGCAGCAAGGCGCGACCGTCGTCAGTCTGGCACCGGAAGGCGAAGCGCCCTACGACGCCAAAAGCCGTAAGATTGCCCCGCATCTGGTGTTCGGCGTAAGCGATGAGATGACGATCATGCAGGAAGAAATTTTCGGCCCGCTGCTGCCCATCAAAACCTATCAGGCCGCAGAGGAACCGATTCACTACATCAATGCGCATCCACGTCCGTTGGCGGCCTATCTGTTCAGCAACGATGAAGCCATGCAGCAACGCTTCGCCAGCAGAACGACATCAGGCGCGCTGGTCATCAACGATGTAATGACGCACGTGTCTATCGACACACTTCCGTTCGGCGGCGTTGGCGCATCCGGCATCGGCGCGTATCACGGCGTTCACGGATTCCGCCGTTTCAGCCACGCCAAACCGATTGTCATACAAAGTGAAGATGGCGCGTCTAACCTGACACTGCGTGCGCCTTACCATGAGAAACAAGACGCGATTGTCGCCGTCCTGAAAGGGTAACCGGCGTCTATTCACCCGATCATCCTGCAACCCTAGAGAGAAAAATGATGAAAATTTTAATGGTACTGACTTCTCACGACAAACTGGGCAACACGGGTAATAAAACCGGCTTCTGGCTGGAAGAGTTTGCCGCTCCTTATTACACCTTTAAAGATGCAGGTGCCGAGCTGGTGCTCGCCTCCCCTGCTGGCGGCCAGCCACCTCTTGACCCGAAAAGCGATCTGGCCGATTTTCAAACTGAGCTGACGCATCGTTTTAAAGCAGACCCCGCTGCGCAGCAGGAACTGGCGAATACGGTAAAATTGGATACCGTCAGCGAACAGGATTTCGATGCCGTTTTCTATCCCGGCGGTCACGGCCCGCTGTGGGATCTGGCAGAATCGCCAGTCTCTATCGCGCTCATCGAAGCCTTTGTGCGCGCCAACAAACCGACCGGTTTTGTCTGCCACGCGCCGGGCGTACTGATTCATGTAAAAGCAGAAAATGGCGATGCGCTGATTAAAGGCCGCAAAGTGACGGGCTTCACCAATGGTGAAGAAGCGGCGGTTCAGTTGACGGACGTCGTACCTTTCCTGATTGAAGATGAATTCAAGAAACTCGGTGGGCTCTACGAAAAAGGCCCAGACTGGGCACCGTACCTCGTTGAAGACGGCAAGCTGATCACCGGTCAGAACCCGGCCAGCTCGGAAGTGGTCGCTAAAGCGATTCTCAAGCAGTTGGCTTAACCCGCGCTATCCCCTCATTCATCTGTGTCTAAAAAAACAGCGCCGCATCAGTCTAGTGATGCGGCCCTACTCTGCTATCCAATGAAACTTCCCAGATACATTAAGGGGAAGAACAGGCCTTATTCTCAAATAGTTTCTTACCTCAACAAAAGCCAAATAAAACACCTTTTCATCCTAACAAAAGATCATTTCCAGATAATAATCCTAATTCAATTAAATTTATCAGGAAAATATGATGAAAACATCAATGCTCGCGTTCCTATTTATTCCAGCCTGTTTAATTTCCTGTGCTTCACCCAATGCCCAAACATATCGTACAGCCATAGATGAGGCGACCGCCAAAAAAGCCAGCATGATTATTGCCTCAGAGGTCATTCCAGCATCAGGTAAAAGTCACGGAGAAATTATCCGTCAGGTATCATCAGCCTTTCTCAATACCCCCTACAAAGCGAACTCACTGATTGGGTCTCCTGACAAACCTGAAGTATTGGTGGCTAATTTCAACGGTGTAGACTGTTTCACGCTCGTAGATTACGTTGAAGCACTCAGCCGAAGTCAGGATCAAAAGTCATTTCTGAAAAATCTGACCAGAACACGCTATACCAACAGCCATGTCAGCTACCTCACCCGTCGCCACTTTTTTACTGACTGGTACGCCACCACGCCGCGTAACGCTATTGATGTCACTCGGGATATCAGCCCTGCTTATGTCACTGTTGATAAAAAACTTAACCGCCCACCACAGGGTGGGGAGTATGTTAAAGGACTGGGAATTACCGCGCGGAAAATAAATTATATTCCTGGGGATTTAATTGATATTCATGTACTGAACCATCTGAAAACAGGTGATTATGTAGGCGTTTATTCACCGCTGGAGGGACTGGATGTTTCACATATAGGCATTGTTATCCGCCAGGGTGACGAAGTATGGCTCAGGCACGCTTCTTCACTTCAAGCGAACAGAAAGGTTATCGATTCACCGTTTCTTGAATATATGCAATCAAAACCGGGGATTGTGGTTCTCCGCACTCAGTAACAATATACAGGCGAAAAAAATCCAGAAACGTTTTCACGCTTCTGGATTTTTATAGTTAATCACGCTGGGCGCGTATCAGGCCACTTTCTCAGCTACCAGATAACGCCAGAGACGTCATTACTGGCCTTTAACTTCTTTCAGGCCATTGAACGGTGCAGCATCACCCAGCGCTTCTTCGATACGAATCAGCTGGTTGTATTTAGCAACACGGTCAGAACGGCTCATAGAACCGGTTTTGATCTGGCCAGCCGCTGTACCTACAGCCAGGTCAGCGATGGTGGCATCTTCAGTTTCGCCTGAACGGTGAGAGATAACAGCCGTGTAGCCTGCATCTTTCGCCATTTTAATCGCAGCCAGCGTTTCGGTAAGAGAACCGATCTGGTTGAATTTGATCAGGATGGAGTTAGCGATGCCTTTATCGATACCTTCTTTCAGGATCTTGGTGTTGGTTACGAACAGATCGTCACCAACCAGCTGGATTTTGTCGCCCAGAACTTTGGTCTGGTAAGCGAAGCCAGCCCAATCAGACTCGTCCAGACCGTCTTCGATAGAGACGATTGGGTACTGTTTGGTCAGATCTTCCAGGAAGTGGGTGAATTCTTCAGAGGTGAATGCTTTGTTGCCTTCGCCAGCCAGAACGTATTTACCGTCTTTGTAGAATTCAGACGCTGCGCAGTCCATCGCCAGCGTGATGTCTTTGCCCAGCTCGTAGCCTGCTGCTTTTACCGCTTCTGCGATAACAGCCAGCGCTTCGGCGTTGGAACCCAGGTTTGGCGCATAGCCACCTTCGTCACCAACAGCAGTACCCATACCTTTGGATTTCAGAACTTTAGCCAGGGTGTGGAACACTTCAGAACCCATACGGATGGCTTCTTTCAGGGTTTTCGCGCCAACAGGCTGAATCATGAACTCTTGGATATCAACGTTGTTATCCGCATGCTCGCCGCCGTTGATGATGTTCATCATTGGCAGTGGCATAGAGTATTTGCCTGGGGTGCCGTTCAGTTCAGCGATGTGAGCATACAGCGGCAGGCCTTTTGACGCTGCTGCGGCTTTAGCGGCTGCCAGAGAAACAGCCAGAATAGCGTTAGCACCAAACTGGGATTTGTTGTCAGTGCCGTCCAGGTCGATCATGATCTTGTCGATGTTCGCCTGATCTTTCGCGTCTTTACCCAGTACAGCCTGAGCAATCGGGCCGTTAACAGCAGCAACGGCTTTCGTTACGCCTTTGCCCAGAAAACGGGATTTGTCACCGTCACGCAGTTCCAGTGCTTCGCGAGAGCCAGTAGAAGCTCCTGATGGCGCAGCAGCCAGACCTACAAAACCACCTTCCAGATGAACTTCCGCTTCAACAGTTGGGTTTCCGCGTGAGTCGATGATTTCACGGCCGATGACTTTAACAATTTTGGACATTAGATTTTCCTCAGTACAAGTTAAACTAAAACTTTAGATAGAACTAAAACCCTAGACGAACAACGCGCGATAGCGATCGCGCGTTGCTGATATAACTCTTACTTCACCTGACGCTTCTGGTACGCGCCAGCGGCTTTCACAAAGCCGGCAAACAGGGGATGTCCATCTCGCGGCGTTGACGTGAATTCCGGGTGGAATTGGCAGGCAACGAACCAGGGATGATCGGGTAATTCAACAATCTCCACCAGTTTGCGGTCGGCGGAAAGACCAGCAACCCGTAATCCCGCCGCTTCAATCTGTTTCAACAGCATGTTGTTAACTTCATAACGATGACGGTGACGTTCGATAATCGTCTGCTCACCGTACATCTGACGCACCAGACTGCCTTCGGTCAGATGGCATTGCTGCCCGCCAACGCGCATGGTGCCGCCCAGATCGCTGGCTTCATCACGGACTTCAACATTGCCGTTCTCATCACGCCATTCTGTGATCAACGCAACCACCGGATACTTACAGTCTGGCATAAACTCCGTTGAGTTTGCGCCTTCCATTCCGGCAACGTTACGGGCAAATTCCATTAATGCGACCTGCATCCCCAGGCAAATGCCCAGATAAGGGATATTGTTCTCACGGGCGTAACGCGCCGACATGATTTTCCCTTCGACGCCACGATAGCCAAAACCGCCCGGAATCAGAATAGCGTCTAAATCTTTCAATACTTCGACGCCACGGGTTTCAACATCCTGTGAGTCGATCAGTTTGATATTTACCGTCAGACGGTTCTTCAGCCCGCCGTGTTTCAGGGCTTCAATAACGGATTTGTAGGCATCCGGCAGCGCAACATATTTGCCGACCATACCGATAGTGACTTCACCGCCCGGATTCGCTTCTTCATACACAACCTGTTCCCATTCTGACAGGTTGGCCTCGGGACAGTTCAAGCTGAATCGTTTACAAATATAATCGTCCAGCCCCTGTGATTTCAATAGCGACGGGATTTTATAAATTGAATCAATGTCTTTAAGGGAGATTACTGCTTTTTCCGGCACATTACAGAATAAAGCAATTTTTGCACGCTCGTTGGCAGGCACAGTGCGATCGGAACGGCAAATCAGCACATCAGGCTGAATACCGATAGAAAGCAGTTCTTTAACGGAGTGCTGCGTCGGCTTGGTTTTCACTTCGCCCGCCGCCGCCAGATACGGCACCAGCGTCAGGTGCATAAACAGCGTGTGTTCGCGGCCCACTTGCACCGCCATCTGCCGAATCGCTTCAAGGAACGGTAAAGACTCGATATCGCCGACGGTACCGCCGATTTCTACCAGAACGACATCGTGACCTTCGCCACCTTCAATGATGCGCTCTTTAATCGCGTTGGTGATATGCGGGATCACCTGAATGGTCGCGCCCAGATAGTCGCCACGGCGCTCTTTGCGCAGGACATCAGAGTAGATACGGCCAGTGGTGAAGTTGTTGCGGCGCGACATTTTGGTGCGGATGAACCGCTCGTAGTGACCCAAGTCCAGATCGGTTTCGGCGCCGTCTTCGGTGACAAACACTTCACCGTGCTGCGTCGGGCTCATCGTGCCCGGATCCACGTTGATGTACGGGTCCAGTTTCATGATGGTAACGTTGAGGCCACGGGCTTCAAGAATAGCCGCCAGAGAGGCTGCGGCAATGCCTTTACCCAGAGAGGAAACGACCCCGCCGGTCACAAAAATATAATTAGTTGTCATGCTGAACCTGAGAGTTTAGGTTTAAAGACGATGGAGGTACCAAGACGGGAAAGTAGTATACCTGAACCTGATGAACGCCACAAATGTTCGTTTTACACAATGTGGCGATTCCAACACACTCGAAGGCGAAGTAAAACCGCTCTCACCAAAACCAATAATTACCTTTAATAACAATAGAATAAAATCATTAAAATCGATAAAAACAGAGTTTGTGATTAAAAACGGATTAATGGCCTATTTCCTGTTTTTTCACCTGCTGCCATGCGGCTTCCATTTCGTCCAGTGTTGCCTGTTCCAGCGTTTTCCCCGATGCCGTAACGATTTGTTCTACCTCACGAAAACGTCGAGTGAACTTACGATTTGCTGCCTGTAACGCCGTCTCGGCCTTGTGTCCCAGATGGCGAGAGAGATTGACTGTAGCGAACAATAAATCACCAATCTCTTCACCTAATTTTTCTTCATCGACAACGGCTTGCCGCGCCTCAAACATCACCTCATCGATCTCTTCGTACACTTTATCGAGCACCGGCCCCAAGCTGTCCCAATCGAAGCCAACAGAGGCACAACGCTGCTGAATTTTTTGCGCTTTCATTAAGGCAGGCAGCGCATCAGGAATGTCGTCCAACGGCGAATGACGATCTTTCTCCGCCCGCTCCTGCGCTTTAGTCTGTTCCCACTTTACCAGCACGGCATCGCTGTCCGTCAGCGTCAAGTCGCCGAAAATATGCGGGTGGCGGCGTTCCAGCTTGTCGCTGATGGCGTTACACACGTCGGAGAAATCGAACAAGCCCTTTTCCTGCGCCATTTGCGCGTAAAACACCACCTGAAACAGTAAATCCCCTAACTCACCGCGCAAGTCATCAAAATCCTGACGGCTGATGGCATCCAGCACTTCATACGTTTCTTCTAGCGTATAAGGCGCGATAGTGTCAAAAGTCTGTTTCTTGTCCCACGGACAACCATTTTCAGGATCGCGCAGGGTTTTCATGATGGCGAGCAGGCGCTCGACGGAGGATAAATTCGTCAAAGATACGGTCATAATATTCCTGAAAAAATGTGTATAAAAATAGCAAAACACGGCAGCCAACTTCGGCTAAAAAGCGCAAAGACATCACTATTTTCATTTCAACGGCGTAAAAAATTGTGCTGAGATGCACATGACCGCCGAGTGAGCCGCATGGACGCGGCGAAAGCCTGTGCCGCGTATGGAACGCGTCACAGGCGGCTCGACAGCGGGCATGTTCATCGAAGGAACCGCATCGCGGCACAATTTTCGCCAAAAGCCTGGGTTCTGAGGGATGCGGCGTCTGAGCATCCCTCAGTCGGGCGTGGCAATGGTGCCACAAAGAACAATATGGCTAATCACGCACGAAACTGTTCACCACACCCGCCAAGGTTTTCAACTGGCAGATGGTGAAACCACCATTTACGCCCCCTGTTGGCGCCGCGCATCGATCACATCCGGCAGTTGGTTGAGCTTCGCCAGAATGCGGCTCAACACTTGCAGGTTGTAGATCTCGATATCCATATCAATCGTGGCCAGTTGCTGCTTGGTATCGCTGCGGCTGGCGACGCCCAGTACATTAACCTTCTCATTCGCCAGAATCGTGGTGATATCCCGCAGCAGGCCGCTACGATCGTTGGCAATCACCCTCACCACCAGCGAATAGCCGCTGGAGTAGCTTTCGCCCCATACCGCATCCACAATGCGCTCCGGTGAGCTGGCGCGCAGTTCGTCCAACTGTTCACAGTCGGCGCGGTGAATCGAAATGCCCCGTCCGCGCGTGATAAACCCGGTGATCTCATCACCCGGAATCGGCTGGCAGCAGCGGGCAATGTGGTGCATCAGATTACCTACACCTTCCACCACCACGCGGCCGTTATCCTTATTATTACTGCGTACCGGCGGCTGATGTGACTTCTGCGTCAACTGGCGCAACGCTTCACGATCCAGCTCTTCCGCAGTAGGCTGTTTTAACTGCGATTGCAGGAAATTCACCATCTGATTCAGACGGACATCACCGCCGCCGATAGCGGCCAGTAATTCATCCAGCGAATTCACGTTATAACGCGGCAGCAGCAATTTTTCCGCCGCTTTCAGGCTAACGCCTAGGTGTGCCAGTTCATCATCCAGAATCTGCCGACCTGCCAGAATATTCTTGTCACGATCCTGCTTACGGAACCAGTTCTGAATCTTGGAACGCCCACGGCTGGTGGTGATATATCCCAGATTCGGGTTCAGCCAGTCACGGCTCGGGTTCGGTTGCTTCTGGGTGATGATTTCAATCTGATCGCCCATTTGCAGTTGGTAGGTAAACGGCACAATACGTCCACCGATTTTCGCTCCGATGCAGCGGTGCCCGATATCGCTGTGGATGTGATAAGCAAAATCCAACGGCGTGGAGCCCGTGGGGAGATCCACCACATCGCCTTTTGGCGTAAAGACATAAACCCGGTCGTCAAACACCTGACTGCGAACTTCGTCCAGTACGTCATTCGAATCCGCCACTTCTTCCTGCCAGGCAAGCAGTTTCCGCAGCCAGGCAATGCGGCCTTCGTAGCCGGAACGCCCGCCCACGGAGGAGCCTTCTTTGTATTTCCAGTGTGCTGCGACGCCCAGTTCGGCATCCTCATGCATCTGTCGCGTACGAATCTGGATTTCGAGCGTCTTTCCACCCGGCCCTAACACCACCGTGTGAATGGACTGATAACCGTTTGGTTTGGGGTTAGCGACGTAGTCGTCAAACTCGTCCGGCAGATGGCGATAGTGGGTATGCACGATACCGAGCGCCCCGTAGCAGTCCTGCAAACGCTCAACGACAATGCGTACCGCACGGACATCGAACAGCTCGTCGAACGACAATGCTTTCTTCTGCATCTTGCGCCAGATGCTGTAGATATGCTTAGGACGACCGTAGATCTCCGCCTGCACGCCCTCTTCTTTCATCGCGTTGCGCAGCGTTTTGACAAAATCGTCAATGTACTGCGCACGATCGATACGGCGCTCGTGCAGCAGCTTGGCGATTTTTTTATATTCATCAGGATGCAGATAGCGGAAGCAGAAATCTTCCAGCTCCCACTTTAACTGGCCGATACCTAAGCGGTTAGCCAGTGGCGCATAGATATTGGTACATTCTTTGGCCGCCAATACCCGTTCTTCTTCCGGGGCATCCTTCACTTCACGCAGGTGCGCAATCCGCTCAGCGAGTTTGATGACCACGCAGCGGAAATCTTCCACCATCGCCAGCAGCATGCGGCGGATGTTATCGACCTGCTCAGACGCGCCGGAATCATTCTGCGTGGCTTTGAGCTGGCGAATTGCATCCATATCGCGCACGCCATGCACCAAATCAACGATGTTTTTACCAAACGCGGCTTCCAGCGTCGCCTCATCGACCACGTTCGCGTCTGCCAGCGGAAAGAGCAGCGCCGCGCGCATGCTGTCATTGTCCATACTCAGCGTGGACAGGATTTCCACCATTTCAATGCCGCGCCACAGCAGTAGCGACGCATCGGCGTGATCTTGCGTTTGCTGCTCACAGTAACGCCAGGTTTCGGCTAAACGTTCACACGATTGCTGGCTGGAAATACCCAGTGAAGCAATCCACGCGTCAGGGACAAACTCACCTTCCGTATTCAAATGCGCACTTCTTACCGCAACCATAATTTCTCCCTACGTTACCCTTCACCTTGCAAACGACGCCGCTTTGCTGCCTATTACGCCTTTCGCGTGCCGGTATCGTGCAAAAACAGTGCCATCGATTCAAGGTGACCGGTATGTGGAAACATATCCAGCATCGCGACATTCGCCAGCCGATAACCGGCTGCCAGTAATACTTTGCTGTCGCGTGCTAGCGTCGTGGCGTTACAGGAGACATACACCACGCGTTTCGGTGCCAGTCTGGTTATCTGCTCCATCACGCCTGCCGCGCCCGCACGTGCCGGATCAAGTAATATCTTATCAAAACCCTGAGCCGCCCACGGCTGCTGCGTGACGTCATCTTCAAGATTTTGGTGAAAAAATGTGACATTGGACAGCCGATTGCGTCGGGCATTCTCGCGTCCTTTCTCAACTAACGCGGTTACCCCTTCTACACCGACAACGCTGGCGGCACGCTGTGCCAGCGGTAGCGTGAAGTTACCCATGCCACAAAACAGATCTAATATTCTATCCTGCGGTTGCACATCCAACCATGCCAGCGCCTGCGCGACCATCTGCTGGTTCACCGCATCATTGACCTGAATAAAATCACGCGGGCTAAAGGCCAGCGTCAGCCCGGCAACGTGATAAACCGGCTCTTCACCCTGTAGACACGTCAGCGAATCGGCATCCGGTGCCAGATAAACCGAAACGCCCTGCTGCTGCGCAAAATCACGCAGCGCCTGCTGATCCGATGAATGGAGTGGATCAAGGTGCCTCAGCACCAGCAGCGGACCGTTCTCCGCCTGCACCAGCTCCACATGCCCAAGGCGCTTCACCGCCTTTAATCGGCTCAGACAGTCGCGCAGCGGTTGCAGCAGCGCTTCAAGTTCGGGGCGCAGCACCGGACAGGCTTTGATATCCACCAGATCATGAGAATTTGACTGCCGATAGCCCATCAACAGACGCTGCTCTTTTGCCTGAAAGTATAACGCAAGCCGCGCGCGCCTCCGATAGGCATAAGGTGTGCCAGCAATCAGCGAGGCTTCAGGCAGCTCAGCGCCCGTTTCCCGCGTCATCAGACGCATCAATGCAGCCGTTTTGCTGCTCTGTTGCAGCGCGATGTCCGCGTGCTGCTGCTGGCAGCCACCACAGCGGGTAAAATGCGGGCACGGCGGCGTAACGCGCTGCGGGCTAGGCGTCAGCAGACGTTTAAGTTTTGCATGCGAAAACTGACGCTTCTCTTCCGTCAGTTGGATCTCGGCCTGCTCTCCCGGCAGTACTCCCGTGACAAACACCGTCTTACCTTCGTGACGCGCCACCCCCTGCCCAAACGGATCAAGCGACGTGACCGTAACAGTGAGGTTCTTAGCAGGAATTGCTTTCCGGGTCGTCACACGCCGGTTTGGAGAGTAGAATTGCGCCATAATGTACTATCGATTGATCTCTTGAGTTGAACGGCTGTAACCGGTACATGCAGTACCCGATAACTAATTACATCATTGGGTGCCTAGCATCCTCTAATTCTCCCACATTGGAACCCCATGACCAAATACAGTCTTCGTGCACGGATGTTGATACTGATTTTGGCACCGACGCTGATGATCGGGCTGCTGCTTAGTTCGTTCTTCGTCATCCATCGTTA
This sequence comes from Pectobacterium odoriferum, assembly GCF_009931295.1. Lineage (NCBI taxonomy): Bacteria > Pseudomonadati > Pseudomonadota > Gammaproteobacteria > Enterobacterales > Pectobacteriaceae > Pectobacterium > Pectobacterium odoriferum. The sequence continues at coordinate 3,947,094 of NZ_CP034938.1, forward strand.
CAATCAGTTGCAGTCGCAGTTGGCCGATTCGGGCACCAGTATCATTGAGCCGCTGGCAACCATCAGCGCTTATGCCATTACTCATCGCCAGATGGACACGATTCCCGCATTAATCAATACGCTCCATCGCCGTCACTCCGCGATTATTCGTACCATTAGCGTGTTCGATGCGCGTAATCAGCTCCTGGCCACCACCAACGTCCGCAACAATGTGGCATTACAGTCGCTCAGCAGCGATGCGCTTGCACACAATAAGCTGCACCTGCACCACACAAATGACGCGCTGATTCTGCACATGCCGATCGTCACTGACAGCGAATTCATGCAGGGTGGAACAACGCCCGTGCTGCCTGGTACCGCCACACCTCTCGGCTATCTGGTGATCGAGCTGGATACCAGCACCATTCGGCTTCAGCAGTATCAGGAAATTTTCATCGCCGCGCTCCTGCTGCTGTTATCTTTGGGTGCCGCCGTCATCTTTGCCTATCGTCTGATGCGGGATGTCACCACCCCGATTCGCAATATGGTGGATACCGTTGATCGTATTCGTCGTGGGCAGTTGGATAGCCGAGTCGAAGGTTACATGCTCGGCGAGCTGGATATGCTGAAAAACGGCATCAACTCGATGGCGATGTCGCTGACCGCCTACCACGAAGAAATGCAGCAAAATATCGATCAGGCGACCTACGATCTGCGGGAAACGCTGGAGCAGATGGAGATCCAAAACGTTGAGCTGGATCTGGCCAAAAAGCGCGCGCAGGAAGCCGCCCGCATCAAGTCTGAGTTTCTGGCGAATATGTCGCACGAACTGAGAACGCCGCTGAATGGCGTGATCGGTTTCACCCGCCAGACGTTGAAAACGCCGCTGAACACGACACAGACGGACTATCTGCTCACCATCGAGCGATCCGCCAATAACTTGCTGACGATTATTAACGATGTGCTGGATTTCTCGAAGCTAGAAGCCGGAAAGCTGGTGCTGGAGGATATTCCGTTCTCGCTGCACAACACGCTGGACGACGTTGTGATGCTGCTGGCGCACACGGCACATGAAAAAGGATTGGAGCTGACGCTCAGTATTCAGAATGACGTACCCGAACAGTTTGTCGGCGATCCGCTACGGATTCAGCAAATCATCACCAATCTGCTGGGTAACGCGATTAAATTTACCGAACAGGGCAACATCGATATTCGGGTGGAGAAGCGTCGACAGGAACTTCATCAGGTGCAGTTAGAAGTGCAAATACGCGATACTGGCATCGGTATTGCCGAGTTGCAGCAATCGCAGCTGTTCCAAGCTTTCCGTCAGGCCGACACCAGTATTTCACGCCGTCATGGCGGCACGGGACTCGGGCTGGTCATCACCCAACGTCTGGTCAAAGAAATGGGTGGCGACATCAGTTTTCAGAGCGAGCTCAACAAGGGATCGACCTTCTGGTTCCACATCACGCTGCCGCTCAACCCGCACGCGATACCGACCGATCCCGCCTACACGATGCTGCAAGGCAAACATCTAGCCTACGTGGAGTACCATCCCATCGCCGCGCAGGCCACGCTGGATATCCTGAGTCAGACGCCGCTCATCGTGAGCTACAGCCCGACGTTTGAGCAACTGCCGGAAGGGGAATTTGATATCCTGCTGCTCGGTATTCCCGTGCAATACCGTAATACGCTGCTCGACTACACGCCCAGACTGCGCGATATCTGCCGCCGCTCGCCCTGTGTGATTCTGGCGCTGCCTAGTCTGGCGCAAATGGATGCCGAGCAGTTGAAAACCTTCGGCGTACATGCCTGCCTGAGCAAACCGCTCGCCGCGTCACGCCTGCTGCCGCTGTTACAGGACAGCACGCTGTTCCAGTTCTCTTTTCTGCCGGACGATACTGCATCGCATCAGAGTGCCGCACGCCATCTAGCCCGTTTACCGTTGAGGGTGATGGCGGTGGATGACAATCCAGCTAATCTGAAACTGATCGGCACGCTGCTGGAAGAGCAGGTCGAGACGGTTATCCTGTGCGAAAGCGGACAAGATGCGATTGCACAGGCAGAGCTGAGTCAGTGCGATGTTATTCTCATGGATATTCAGATGCCGGGTATGGACGGCATTTGCGCCAGCGAGCTGATCCGTCAGATCCCTCACCATGCCACCACGCCTATCATTGCGGTGACGGCGCAGACCATGACAGGTGAACGCGAGCATCTGCTGCGTTCGGGTATGGATGACTATCTGGCGAAACCAATAGACGAGCAGATGCTGAAAAGCGTGTTGACGCGTCATGCACGGCGAGATCCGCTGAAGCGCAATCGGGGCGAGATTACGGGATTACTGAACGAGCACGACGATAGCCAGCTATCACTCGACTGGGCGCTGGCGCAACAACAGGCGGCCAACAAGCCGGAACTGGCACGTGACCTGCTGCAAATGCTGTTGGATTTCTTGCCAGAGGTTCAGCGGAAGATAGAAAACGTGCTGAAGGGCCAGACGGATGATGGCATCATCGAGCTGGTTCATAAACTGCACGGCAGTTGCAGCTACAGCGGCGTTCCGCGTCTGCAACGCATCTGCCGCTATCTGGAACAACAGCTGCGTAAAGGCGTTCACGCCAGCGATCTGGAACCCGAATGGCTAGAGCTGCTGGACGAAATCGACAACGTCAACAAAGCCGCCCAGCCGCATATCAAACCTATGCTTTCATAATCAATATCCCCACGTCATATTTTATGTGGCTGTGGAGACAGTTTCGTGCGCTTACAATATGGCTATTCCATGCTCCTCCGCAGCACGCGCCCGACACGGGACGGCTCAAGCGCCGCTCGCCCCGTGACCCCAGGCTTTTTGGCGGAAATTATGCCGCTAACGCGGGGCCTTCGTCGGTATCTGGCTTTACGGACCACTTGCGACACGATTACTCACCCCATAAATGGGGCTCGCCCTCCGGGCCAGCACACGTGCTGTTCAAAAACGTCTCTGACGTTTTTGTCCGACGTGGCGCAAGCTTTCGCCGCGTCCTGCGGCTCATCCGAAGCCAGCTATCTCCTCAGCATAATTTTTACGCCGGATAACGGCAAAACCCACAATGTCGCTGCATTCGTATAAGAAACAGCAGCCTGACAGAGGGAGAATCTAACGCTGAACGTTTAAGGGACAAGCGCACGAAACCGCCTCCGCATCTGCATAAAAACGTGTAGATAAAAGGCGCTGATTAACCGTAACGTCACCGCATCACGATGACACTCAGCGCGACACAGACTGCGCCAGTCGGATCGTGGCGGCGATATTACGTGCCGTCATCCGCACATTCTCTGCCGCATTATCCAGTGCTTCTTCTAATGAGCAGATGTTGTAAAGCACGCTGAATACGGCATCCAGACCATGTTCATGCACCACGCCGACATCTGCCGTCAGGCTGCCGGCAATGCCAATCACCGGTTTGTTATACTGTTTGGCGATCCGCGCCACACCAATCGGCACTTTACCGTGGATCGTCTGACTGTCGATGCGCCCTTCCCCGGTAATCACCAGCGTGGCATCTCGTACCAGCTCATCCAGCCCCAACGCTTCTGTGACAATCTCAATACCCTGACGCAGCTCAGCGCCGCAAAAAGCCTGTAGCGCCGCCCCCATACCGCCCGCCGCCCCCGCACCGGGAACGTGTTCCACGTCCATGTCCAGATCGTGGCGAATCACCGTCGCATAATGCTTTAGCGCATTATCCAGCTGTTCAATCATCTCCGGCGTGGCCCCTTTCTGGGGGCCAAAAATCGCCGACGCCCCCTGTTTCCCCGTCAACGGATTGGTCACATCACAGGCCACTTCAAAGCGACAATTTTTAATACGCTCATCCAGCTCACTGATATCAATGCGAGCGAGTTTGTCGAGTTCCCCCCCGCCAAAACCGATCTGTTCGCCCTGCTTATCCAGCAACTTCGCGCCCAGCGCCTGCACCATGCCCGATCCGCCGTCATTGGTTGCGCTTCCGCCAATGCCGATGATGCAGTGTCGAACACCGTGATCTAACGCGCAGCGAATCAACTCGCCCGTGCCATAGCTGGTCGTTTTTAACGGATTGCGCAGTTGCGAAGGCACTCGTTCCAGACCGCTCGCTGCCGCCATCTCAATAAAAGCCGTTTTTTCATCGCCAGACAGGCCAAAGAACGCGTCGATGTTATCGCCTAACGGTCCTGTCACCTTAACATTCACAATCTTGCCATCGGTCGCAGCGACCATGGCTTCCACGGTGCCTTCTCCACCATCTGCAACAGGCAATTTGACATAGCAGGCATCAGGAAATATTTCACGAAATCCCTTTTCAATCTGCGTAGCAACCTCTTGTGCAGACAGGCTTTCTTTATAAGAATCCGGTGCGATCACTATTTTCATAAACGATCCGATTTCATCAACGTTCCGATTGCATCAATAATCCGCGCGCTCATGAAACGGCGCTTATACCTGCCAACGTTCAGGGCAGCATATCCTGAAACCCAGTAGGTAGGTCAGAGTGATTATCTGCCAGTCGGCTGGCATCCTGTGCCAGCCTCGTGACTATCGCTTCACGGCTTATCGCGTAACTTCAACTTTGGCCAGCTTCTCGTAGTAACACGCCAGCGCACTGTGGTCGGCCGATCCCAGATCGTCCGCTTTCAGCGCCTGCATCATTTCCATCACCGCAGCCGTTAACGGCAGCTGTGCGCCGACGCCGTGTGAGGTATCCAGCGCGTTCGCCAAATCTTTGATATGCAGATCGATGCGGAAACCCGGCTTAAAGTTACGATCCATCACCATCGGCGCTTTCGCATCCAGCACGGTGCTGCCCGCCAATCCACCGCGGATCGCCTGATAAACCAGATCCGGGTTAACCCCTGCTTTCGTCGCCAGCACCAGCGCCTCGGACATGGCGGCAATGTTCAGCGCCACAATCACCTGATTCGCCAGTTTGGTCACGTTACCTGCACCGATATCACCAGTATGTACAACAGAACCCGCCATGGATTTCAGAATCTCAAAGCAGCGCTCAAACTGGGCTTTGTCGCCACCGACCATCACAGACAGCGTACCGTCGATCGCTTTCGGTTCACCACCGCTGACTGGCGCGTCCAGCATAGCGATCTCTTTCACCGCCAGTGCGGTAGCAATTTCACGGCTGGCAAGCGGGGCGATTGAACTCATATCCACCACAATGCTTCCGGCGCGCGCACCGTCGATGACGCCGTTTTCACCCAGCACCACCTCTTTAACGTGTGGAGAGTTAGGCAGCATGGTGATGATGACATCACACAGCTCCGCAACCTGTTTCGGCGTTTCAGCCGCCGTAGCGCCCGCTGCAACCACTTCCGCGACCGCGTCCAGATTTCGATCCATCACGACTAATGAGTAACCTGCTTTCAGCAGATTTTTACTCATCGGTTTTCCCATGATGCCCAATCCAATAAAACCAATTTTCATCGCCCTAACCTCATTGTCTGATGTAGATATCACTTCAATTCACGATGAACCCGCCTCATGGCGGATCCGATTCGCACGGAATTAATGCATTACTTCTTGTACTTGTCGCTCAGCGCCTGTGTTGCGCTGCGGAACACGCCCAGATCGCTGCCGACCGCAACGAAGCTTGCGCCCCATTCCAGATAGCGACGCGCATCGGCTTCAACCGGTGCCAGAATGCCGCACGGCTTGTTATGCGCAGCGGTACGATCGAAGATGTGGCGGATCGCTTTCTGCACGTCAGGATGATTAGGCTGACCGAGGTAGCCCAGCGCCGCAGACAAGTCGCTCGGGCCAACAAACACGCCGTCTACGCCGTCTACTGCAATAATTGCATCCAGATTGTCGAGGCCGTCCTGACTTTCGATTTGCACTACGACGGTGATGTTGTCGTTGATCTTGGCGAAATAGTCCGGTTCGGTGCCATAGCAGTTGCTACGGTGCGCCACGGAAACGCCGCGGATGCCCGCTGGCGGATAACGGGTTGACGCGACCGCACGCGCAGCTTCTTCCGCCGTTTCCACGAAAGGAATCAGGAAGTTATTGAACCCAATATCCAGCAGTCGCTTGATGATGATCGGCTCATTGCACGGCGGACGGACGACAGGTGCACTGTGGCTGCCTTTCAGCGCCATGAGCTGAGGAATAAACGTCACGATATCGTTAGGTGCATGCTCTCCATCCAGCACCAGCCAGTCGAATCCCGCCAGCCCCAGCACTTCGGTTGAAATCGGGTTGCCCAGCGCACACCAGCAGCCAATCAACGTTTTCCCCTGCAGCAAATCTTGGCGAAAACGGTTAGGTAACAGCGGAGTCTTCATTTTTTATCCTCGGTCATTCCAGCGCCGCTTGCCTGAAGCGGCGCGCTCAAAAAACGGAAAATCAGAACGTTAGCGAACCAGACACGGACGTTTATTATCAAACGTCCACTCAGGAATAAGGTACTGCATTCCCATGGCGTCGTTACGTGCGCCTAATCCCATGTTTTTATACAGTTCGTGTGCTTTCATCACCTGATCCATATCCAGCTCGACGCCCAGACCCGGTTTCTTCGGCACTTCCACCATGCCGCCAACAATCTGCAACGGTTCTTTCGTCAGGCGTTGGTTACCTTCCTGCCAGATCCAATGCGTATCAATCGCCGTAATCTTGCCCGGAGCCGCCGCAGCGACCTGCGTAAACATGGCCAGTGAAATATCAAAGTGGTTATTGGAGTGAGAACCCCAGGTTAAGCCCCATTCGTGGCACATCTGCGCCACACGTACGGAACCTTGCATCGTCCAGAAGTGCGGATCGGCCAACGGGATATCGACCGATTGCAGCGAAATAGTGTGACCCATCTGTCGCCAGTCGGTGGCGATCATGTTGGTCGCAGTAGGCAGCCCCGTCGCACGGCGGAATTCCGCCATCACTTCACGGCCGGAGAAACCCTGTTCCGCGCCGCACGGATCTTCTGCATACGCCAGCACACCACGAAGTTGTTTGCCTAGGCCGATAGCTTCATCCAGCGACCAGGCACCGTTCGGATCCAGCGTGATGCGAGCCTGTGGGAAGCGTTTCGCCAGCGCGGTCACCGCTTCGGCCTCTTCGCTACCAGCGAGTACGCCGCCTTTCAGTTTGAAATCGTTGAAACCATATTTTTCGTACGCGGCTTCAGCCAGACGCACGATGGTTTCTGGCGTCAGCGCTTCTTCGTGACGCAGGCGATACCAGTCGCCTTTCTCGTTAGCCTGACTCTGGTAAGGCAGATCGGTTTTATTACGATCGCCGATGTAGAACAGATAACCCAGCATCTCGACGGCATCACGCTGCTGCCCATCACCCAGCAGCGAGGCCACGCTGACGTTGAGGAATTGCCCCAGCAGATCGAGCATGGCGGCTTCGATTCCCGTGACGACATGGATGGTGGTACGCAGATCGAACGTCTGCAAACCGCGCCCGGAAGAATCGCGGTCGGCGAACTGCGCACGCACCGCTGTCATCACGTTTTTGTATTCGCCCAGCGTTTTGCCCACCACCAGCGCGGCAGCATCTTCCAGCGTCTGACGGATTTTCTCACCGCCAGGAATTTCTCCGACGCCAGTATTCCCAGCGTTATCTTTCAGAATCACAATGTTGCGAGTGAAATAAGGTGCATGTGCACCACTCAGGTTGAGCAGCATACTGTCGTGACCTGCAACCGGAATAACCTGCATGTGGGTAATCACCGGCGTTGAACTTTGCAATGTCATTTTCTTATCCTTTCTCTCTCATTTTTCTATGTAGGGTTAGCGGCCAAAAACCGGGCGTTTACGATCAAATTTCCAACCAGGAATCAGGTACTGCATGGCGACGGCATCATTGCGTGCCCCGCTCGGTAATTTTTTGTAGAGATCGTGAGCCTTCATGACCTGTTCCCTATCCAGCTCAATCCCCAGACCGGGACGATCCGGCACCTTAATCTTGCCGTTGACGATTTGCAGCGGCTCTTTGGTCAGATGCTGCCCTTCCTGCCAGATCCAGTGCGTATCAATCGCCGTCGGGTTACCCGGTGCGGCAGCCCCCACGTGCGTGAACATCGCCAGAGAGATATCGAAGTGGTTATTAGAATGGCAGCCCCACGTCAGACCCCACTCATCACACAGTTGGGCGACGCGCACCGCGCCGTGCATCGTCCAGAAATGGGGATCGGCCAGCGGGATATCGACCGCCTGCAACATCACGGCATGGTTCATTTCGCGCCAGTTGGTCGCAATCATGTTGGTTGCGACCGGTAGCCCGGTAGCACGACGGAATTCCGCCATCACTTCACGACCGGAGAAACCTTGTTCGGCACCACACGGGTCTTCCGCATAGGTCAGAATGCCCTTCATGTCTTTGCACAAGCCGATCGCTTCATCCAGCAGCCAGGCACCGTTTGGATCGACGGTAATACGCGCATCCGGGAAACGCTTTTTCAGCGCTTTCACGGCATCAATTTCCTGCTCGCCGGGCAGTACACCACCTTTGAGTTTGAAATCTTTAAATCCGTAGCGGTCAGTTGTGGCTTCGGCCAAACGCACAATCGCGTCGCTGTCCATCGCCTGCTGGTGACGCAGGTGATACCACTCGTGCTTGCCTTTTTCGCCAGTTAAATAAGGTAGATCCGTCTTCGTGCGATCGCCGATATAGAACAGATAACCGAGCACGGTGACTTCATCACGCTGTTTACCCGGCCCCAGCAGCTCGGCAACGGGGACACCCATGAATTGCCCCAGCAGATCGAGCAGCGCCGCTTCAAGTGCCGCCACCGCATTCACGCGCAGTTCAAACGTCCAGGCACCTTTGCCGAAGGAATCAAAATCAGAAGACTGGTTACCGACATGAATGTCATGAACTAGACGGTTCATGCGGGCGATTTGTTCGCCTTTCACACGAGGAATGGCTTCAACCAGCGTGTTGTAAATGACTTCACCACCGGGCGCTTCGCCGACACCGGTATGCCCGGCGCTGTCGGTTAAAATGACGAGGTTACGCGTGAAGTAAGCACCATGCGCACCGCCGATGTTCAGCAGCATGCTGTCATAGCCCGCAACGGGGATGACTTTCATGTCGGTAATCACAGGCGTTGCTGAAAAGTTTGTCATGACAGGCTCCCGCCATGAATGGATCGCACAGGATTGGCGCTTAGGTTTCCGATGGTTGCCACAACGCAGGGGCGCGCTGAGGCGGATGAAAATAATTCAGTCATACAGAAATAAAAAGCAGATGGTGCACCAGTAGATGATTTCATGTTGTTTTCCTACTTTATTAGCGCGACCTTGTTTTTACTCTGATTTGAACTGAACACTGCTTGTAGGGTTATCAGAATAAAAACAGGTTATAACTGTCCCGATACCGAAATAAACCAGTCAGGAAAGCGATGTTGTAATCCGTACCGCCTTACCAACCTCAGTAAAAAGTATAAGTTTTCTTATTTCACAACTCATTGGGCAATAGCACAGCATTCCCTGTCGAAATGCAGATTAAATATGTCATTATCACAGGCCAATGGGAGGTGTTTCACGAAAACAGGGAAAAGCAAATTTCTGCCTTATAAACACCGGAATACATACCCTTGGTATCCAATTTCAAATAGGTAATCCCCTACTTTTCATGACATAAATAAACGACAAACCTATATAGTAAAACGCTGCGCCATCAGTATGACGGCACAGCGTTTTGTGTATTGCCCACATTCAGATTAGCGCCGTAACGAATGGCCTTAATTCTTAACGAACGGCTTCAATTCGACACGTTTAATCTCTTTCACAATGAACAGGTAACTGAAGATCGCAACCAGCGCATGAATCCCGACATACACCAGACCACCATTGAAAGAACCGGTCATTCCGATGATGTAGCCAATCGCAATCGGCGTCACGATACCAGACGCGTTACCGAACATATTGAACAGCCCACCGCTTAACCCACTGATTTCTTTCGGTGCAGTATCGGCCATCACCGCCCAGCCCAGCGCACCAATGCCTTTACCGAAGAAGGCGGCAGACATCACCGCAATAACAACCCACTCGGTTTCAACGTAGTTACAAATCACCATCGACATGGAGAGCAACATACCGAGGACGATAGGCGTTTTACGGGCAAAGGTCAGTGAATTGGTCCGGCGCATCAGGTAATCGGAAATAATGCCGCCCAGAACGCCCCCGACAAAACCACAGATAGCAGGCACCGAGGCGACAAATCCTGCTTTGAGGATCGACATACCGCGCGCCTGAACCAGATAAAGCGGGAACCAGGTGATGAAGAAGTAGGTCAGTGCGTTAATACAATATTGACCGATGTAAACACCAAGCATCATACGGGACTGCATTAATTGCTTGATCTGGTGCCATTTTTCACCCTTCTCAGTCGCTTTCTTCGACCCTTTGGCATCCATATTGATCAGTGCGCCACCGGCCTCGATGTAATCCAGTTCAGCCTGATTCACGCTAGGGTGATCTTTAGGATCGTGGATCACTTTCAGCCAGACAAAGCTCAGAATGATCCCCAATCCGCCCATGAACCAGAACACATGCGCCCAACCCACGGCGTGTACCAGCCAGCCCATGATAGGAGCAAAAATCACGGTAGCGAAGTATTGTGCCGAGTTGAATATCGCGACAGCAGTACCGCGCTCTTGTGCAGGGAACCAGGCCGCTACAATTCGGCTATTCCCCGGGAAGGAGGGTGATTCACACAAACCAACCATAAAACGCAGCAAGAACAGGGAAATGACGATGCCCGCCCCACTGAAGATATCGACAAAACCTTGTAATAAGGTAAAAATCGACCAGGTAAAAATACTATAGAAGTAGACTTTCTTTGAACCAAAGCGATCGAGCAGCCAGCCTCCGGGTATTTGCCCAATAACATATGCCCAGGAGAAAGCAGAGAAGATATAGCCCATCCCCACTGCATCCAGCCCAATTTCCTTAGACATTGCTGAACCAGCAATGGACAAGGTTGCGCGGTCCCCATAGTTAAATGACGTGACAATAAACAACATCACGACAATCCAGTAGCGGGCGTTTGTTCTCTTTTGTATCGCGCCAGCTGCTGAGCTTACTGTATTCATGATGAACTCCTGCTTCAATCGCGGTTCGCTCATTCATTCCGAATAACAGATAACGGTGTAGGGTTATCAGAATGAAGATCAGTGGATAGTTAACATTCCCATTTTTATTTTTTTTGCGAATAGCCAGGCTATATAGCATCAGAGTAATTAGCTGACATCTTCAACTCGCAGGAACATTATAATTTTTACCCACTGACTGCTCACTAGCTAAAAGCACAACATTAAAAATGTCCTTTTGAATATGTTGGTGCACTTGCCCTATATAGTGCGAGGTGTTTCACGAAAAACGCCGCTATTCTCTTTTTACATTCATACACATTACTTTCATTTCTGACTTAAAAACCGTGCGCCGGAAGAATGTGATCAAACTCACTAAAAATTGGGTCTTCGCCTGATAAATCAGAAACAAAAAGCGCTGGCTTAGGTCAATTGCATAATGTACGAGAAGGGAACCTCACGTATACTCATTAGCGAGCAATGAAGTAATAGCGTGGTAATAGTTACCACCGTGTTTCTGATAAACCAATAATAAAGGCTTGCATCATGTCAGATAAATCAGAAAGTAATGCTGCACAAGAGCAGCCACTTTATATTAAGGTCCACGATTCTGATAATGTTGCCATTGTTGTTAATAATAATGGCTTACGTGCCGGAACCCGTTTTAATGATGATCTGGAATTAATTGAGCATGTTCCGCAAGGTCACAAAGTGGCCCTTGTGGATATCGCCAAATCAGGTGCCATCATCCGCTATGGTGAAATTATCGGGTATGCGCTGCGCGATATTGCCCAAGGAAGCTGGATCGATGAATCTCTGGTCGAATTACCTCAGGCCCCCGCGCTGGAAACCCTGCCGTTAGCGACCAAAATCCCCCCGCGCTTCCTGCGTTGGAAGGCTATACCTTTGAAGGTTACCGCAACGCCGATGGCAGCGTAGGCACGAAAAACCTGTTGGGCATCAGCACCAGCGTGCACTGCGTCGCGGGCGTCGTGGACTATGTCGTCAAAATTATCGAACGCGATTTATTACCGAGATATCCCAACGTCGATGGCGTGGTCGCGCTCAACCATCTCTATGGCTGTGGCGTGGCAATCAATGCCCCTGCTGCGGTGGTTCCCATCCGTACCATTCACAATTTGGCGCTGAACCCGAATTTTGGCGGCGAAATACTGGTGGTCGGCCTGGGCTGTGAAAAATTACAGCCGGAGCGCCTGCTGGAAGGGACGCCTGATGTACAAGCCATCTCCCTCGACGACACCAGCATTGTCCGCTTGCAGGATGAACACCACGTTGGTTTCAGATCGATGGTGGATGACATTCTGACGATGGCAGACAAGCACCTGCAACGGTTGAACAAACGTCAGCGTGAAACCTGTCCGGCCTCTGAGCTGGTTGTCGGCATGCAGTGTGGCGGCAGCGATGCGTTCTCCGGCGTCACCGCGAACCCTGCCGTTGGTTTTGCATCCGATCTCTTGGTTCGCTGCGGTGCGACCGTCATGTTCTCCGAAGTGACCGAAGTACGCGATGCCATTCATCTGTTGACGCCGCGCGTCATCAATGAAGAAGTCGGTAAACGCCTGCTGGAAGAAATGGCCTGGTACGATAACTACCTCGACAGCGGCCAGACCGATCGTAGCGCCAACCCATCGCCGGGCAACAAAAAAGGTGGCCTCGCGAACGTGGTGGAAAAAGCGCTCGGATCCATCGCCAAATCCGGCACCAGCGCGATTGTCGAAGTCCTGTCCCCCGGTCAGCGTCCAACTAAACGTGGCTTGATTTACGCCGCAACACCGGCCAGTGATTTCGTGTGTGGCACCCAGCAGCTTGCTTCCGGTATCACCGTGCAAGTCTTCACCACCGGTCGCGGTACCCCTTATGGCCTGCTGGCTGTCCCTGTGATCAAAATGGCGACCCGAACCGCATTGGCAAACCGCTGGCACGATCTGATGGATATTGATGCCGGAACCATTGCTACCGGAGAGGCCACGATCGAAGACGTAGGCTGGCAGCTTTTCCACTTCATTTTGGATATCGCCAGCGGCAGGAAAAAAACCTGGTCCGATCAGTGGGGGCTGCATAACGCACTGGCCGTTTTCAATCCGGCGCCAGTAACCTGATTATCGTTCTCCGCAGGCCAGAATCATTATCTGGTCTGCGGATAGCGTTATTTGATCTGCAATAAATTCAGCGTCAATAAAAATAGAAGAAAGGCTGTAATTAAAAGAATAAACCGCAGAGCAGCAACATTTAATTTCATTCATGCAAAGAAAAGATAAAAAAAACTTAACAAGTCATTCTTTTTAGCGTCAAATTCATCTACTCTAAAATACCTTTTAAGAAAAATCCCTATTTTACTTCCCACCTATTTTTAATCATTTTTTACCAATTATTTATTGCCAATAAAATGAATCAATTGACAGATAATCGTCCTCATCATAGATTTACGCGTGCTGAAAAAGCGTGCTAACACTGATGACATATTTGTTACAAAAATATATATCCTAAATAATTCGAGTTTCAGGAAGGCGGCAAGCGAAGGAGTCCGATGAGCTTACTTGAGTAAGTGATTCGGGTGACTGACAAATCTGCCAGAGGCAGGTTTGAACGCTGCTTGCAGCGGCCCCAACGGGGCGAGGTCCGCGGAAGTGGGCCGAGTAGTGCAGCCAACGCTCATGCAACTTGAAGTATGACGGATACAGTTACAAAATCTCCATCACGCACAATATAGGGTAAATAGCCCGCTCATAAATAATGCATAACATTATTTTATATAAATGAGCAAGCCGCCCAAAAAATTTCAGTATACCCATTTGAATAACTTGAATATTTACACAGCAATATGCCTGACAGATTTCACGGGACTCACCATTCGGCAGCGACACTGCGTTTCAGCCTCTGTAATAAACAGAGCAGCAGAGACGAGAAAAGCAGTCGGCGTGGCTGAACCTGGAAACTGAGCGGGATACGTACGCCGGGGTTTCTAATGAGATTGAATACACCTGTTACACAGCAGGAGTATCTGTTAGACATGGACACCATATTGATGTCCACGACAAATATTCACAGCCACATCACCTATGCCAACTCTGCCTTTATTACGGTTAGCGGTTTTTCCGAAGAGCAGCTCATCAACCAGCCTCACAATATTGTGCGCCATCCCGACATGCCCGTGGAAGCCTATGCCGACATGTGGTTTACATTGAAACAAGGCGATAGCTGGACCGGATTAGTGAAAAACCGTCGCAACAACGGTGACCACTACTGGGTTCGCGCCAACGTTACGCCTGTCTACCAGCAGGAGCAGCTCGCAGGCTATATTTCGGTACGTAACACGCCCAGCGCCGAAGAAATCAAGTATGCCGAAACGCTGTATAGCGCCGTGCAGAAAAAACAGGCGGGCAGCCGTAAGTTCTACAAAGGATTAGTCGTTCGCACTGGACTCTTTTCGCCACTGTCGCTCTTGCAGAAATTGTCAGTCCGCTGGCGCTTGCGCCTGACAGTACTGGCGGTGGGCCTCATTCCCGCACTGCTTGCTTTCAGCGGCATGAATCCGCTGTGGCTGCTGGCACTGACGCTGTTACTCATCGTCATCATGGATCAGTTTCTGCAAAAGCAAATTGCACAGCCAATCAGGATGATACTCAAGCAGGCTCAGCATGTGGTATCGGGCCGTAAAGTCAAGCATGTCCACCTGAACCGGGTCGACGAAATTGGCTTGCTGCTACGCTCTGTTAACCAGTTTGCCCTGAACCTGCATTCGCTTGTCGACGACGTCAGTACACAGGTAAACGGCATCACCAACGTCAGCCATAAGCTGGCGGAAAACAATGTCGATCTGAATAGCCGAACGGAAGAGACGTCGGCCAATCTGCAACAAACTGCCGCCGCCATTGAAGAAATTACCGTTGCCGTGCAGCAGAGTGCAGAAACGGCGGCACAGGCCACCACCATGGCAGAAGCCGCCAGCAACACCGCGTTTAAAGGTGGCAATATCATGAAGGAAACCATCGGTATGATGGATTCCATCTCCAGCGCCAGCGATAAAATCGTTGATATCATTGGCGTGATAGACAGTATTGCCTTCCAGACTAACATCCTTGCGCTGAATGCGGCCGTTGAAGCCGCTCGTGCTGGCGTACAAGGGCGCGGATTTGCGGTGGTAGCCGCTGAGGTTCGCAATCTGGCACAGCATTCCGCCTCTGCGGCCAAAGAGATTAAAACGTTGATCGATGCTAACGTCCAAAGTGTGAAACAGGGCAGCACAATGGTCGAAAACGCGGGCAAACATATCAGCGATATCGTTGATGAAGTCTTGCAGGTCTCCACCATGATCAAAGAGATCAGCAACGCAACGCATGAGCAAACCTCGGCATTGGGCCTGATCAATACCTCTATTGCACAGATAGAACAAATGACACAGCGCAACACCGATATGGTTACGCACTCTACAGAAGCCGCTGAAGGGCTCAACCTTCAGGCCAGACGACTGAATAGCGCAATTAACGTGTACGGTAGTTAACGAGCATCATCTCTTCAACTCTGGCAAGGGAGTAGGACAGCGCCCTTGCCAGCAGCTTTTTTTCCTTCCAGCAAACGCACAGTAACCCCACCCATTTGTAAATTTTTCGTAAAGAAAAGCACGACACAGCCGATAATAGTCGGAGAATTGACTTATTTCAGGAGGAAGTGATGTCCATTACAATGAATACGGTGTCAAACGTAACAGCGACGGCCTCTGCGGCCAATAAGCCTGCAGCGAATAAGGCTTCATCTAATACAGAGAGTAAAGCTGCCTCTACCGCCAATACGGGTAGTGGTGCTCAACAAAAAATCGCCGCAATACAAAATCAAATCAAGCAGCTGACTAACAAGCTAAAAGAGCTGGGTACATCGGCCGAAAAAGCGGAAAGCGAAGCCGAGCGTAAACTCATCAAACAACAGCAGCAGATGATTCAGGCGCAGATCCAAGCGCTCTATGCCGAAATTGCCCGCATCCAAAAAGAAGAAGCGGAAAAGAAAGCGATGGAAGAAGCATCAAAAACAACATCACAACAAACTGAAAATAAAGACAAAAAAGGCGGTGTTGATATCTACGTCTAACTGCAATATCTGACACATTCCCCTCTTTTTTCTCTCTCTTTCCTGATTGATACATTTTGTTACATGAGCTATCAGGAAAGTGAGTATTTCATGTTTCATTGCCAACAATATCCCCTTCGAGAAAGTGCTTAAATTGCCGATATAACGGCTTGTACCCCGAATAATTCGGGTATAAACCCTAAATAATTCGAGTTTCAGGCAGGCGGCAAGCGAGCGAATCCCGATGAGCTTACACAAGTAAGTGATTCGGGTGACAAATCTGCCGGGAGCAGATTTGAACGCTGCTTGCAGCGGCCCTTTGGGGCGAGGCCCACGACGGGCCGAGTATTTAAACGCAGCCAACGTACATGCAACTTGAAGTATGACGGGTATATCGGCATCTTTTCAGGAGGGAAAATGTCAAACACCATCAGCAGTATCAGCGTATCGACAACAACAGCAAGCAGCAGTAAAAGCAGCAACACCTCAGAGCAGCAAATTGCGCAGCTCACCAAGCAGGTTCAGGCGCTTACCAAACAGGTCAGTAAACTGACCGAATCCGCTTCCAGCGCAGAAAGTGATGAAGAACGTAAACTGATCGAACAACAACAACAGGCAATTCAGGCACAGATTCAGGCGTTACAAGCACAAATTGCCCGCTTGCAGAGTGAAAAATCAGAACAGCAGTCTGATTCCTCTGCTCCGACTCAAAGTGCTAAACAAGAGGGCGTTAACCGCCCGACAGAAGACAACCAGATTAATATCTACGTGTAGTCTGCGTCAGGGATGGGGTAGCCAGTAAACGTGAAAGGTCGCTTCACTGAAGCGACCTTTTTTCATCGAGGGTTACGACAGGAAATGGATAATCAGGGACGGGGCCGTTTCAGCGGCGTGACCAACCCTTGCAGACCTTCTATCTTGATTGCCAACGTAATTTGCATCAATTCCCCTAAGCGACCTTTAGGAAATTCATCCTTGCGGGAGAACCACAGCAGGTACTCTTCTGGTAAATCAATCAGCACTCGCCCTTTGTATTTACCAAACGGCATCTGCATCCTAGCAATGTCTATCAGGTCTTCTTTTTCCATCCGTTTACGCCCCCAATAGTCGGATTGTAACTGTAGCCCCTCCGATTTTTAGTGATATTTTCCAAAATTCGGTGACCGCTTAGCGAAGCTAACTAATAAATTTCCTATTAGAAAATATTATTTACAGGTTCCATCACTAAGAGTTTACTTAACTACTGACTTTTATTTATCAAATCAAGATACTCTTGCTCAGAAAGCACTTTGACTCCTTTTTGTTTTGCGTCATTTATTTTGGTTTCTCCAACTTTCGTTCCAGCCACAAGATAAGTTGTTTTGCTGGTCACTGATGAGCCAACCTTTGCACCAAGAGATTTAGCTTGCTTTTCCATATCATTTCTTTTTGCTTGGAGCATAGTTCCAGTGAACACGATCACGGTACCAAATATAGGAGACGCAGAATTTTTTTTATCTGACGCTTTAGGCGTAATACTTAAATTAAAACCCAATGTATACACTTTAAAAAACTCATCTTTTATATTCTTCAAACCTTCAACAATTGCTTCTGCACTCAGACGAGCAAAACCATCAATTTTTTGGATATCTTCTACGGAAAGATTAAATAATTCTAGTAGCGAATGATGTTGAAGAAGTTTTTCACTGTTCCCGCCACCTAAACGGCTGACACCAAAGGCAGAAAGGAAGCGCCAATCTTCAATCTCAATTTTTCGACTAGCTTGAAGTTGATCAAATAAATTTTTACATGTCTTTTCACCAAAACCATAACTTGCGAATTGGTGCGCTTTTATTTCATAAATTTCATGTATATGTTTGATACCCAAACGGCTCAGTTTTTCAATATTTTTTGTTCCAAATCCATCATTATTCCCTAGAGTTTTAAAGAAATGGATAATCGTATTTTCAGCTTGAGCTGGGCAATCACTCCTATTAGGGCAGATTAAATGGTCTGACTCCCAAATTAATTTAGATTGGCAGCTAGGACAATAATCAGGAATTTGAGGCTCAACGGCTTTGATGACCTTCTCAATTTTAGGGATAACCAAGCCACTTCTAACAACTTGAACTATAGACCCAGGGCCAACACCATTAACTTTAACCATATTGTAATGGTGAACCGTAACTCTACTGATAGTCACACCGCTGATCTTAGTAGGAACTAACTCCGCTACTGGCGAAACCCTCCCGGTTCTGGAAGTTTGTGGGATCACCTTAACAACTTCAACTTCCGCAGTTTCCTGATTAACCTTGAAGGCTATTTGCCAACGATGAAACTTCCTAGTAGAACCCATTTTTTCTTTGATACGAGTATCCGTAACTTCGAGAACAACCCCATCAACGTCATATGGTTCCTTATTCCAAACCTCGCCGATTATATTTTCAAAATCTCTCATTAGATCTTCATAATAACCAGTCCAATCATAAAGCAATGAGAATGGATAAAAAACACAATATCCATCATTGATGGCTTTTTGTATTTTTTCATCAACATTTTTTTCAGCAATAATAGCTGCTTGTATATTTCTGGAGTTCTCAAAATATTGGCTTAATTCCTCTTCAAAAAAAACCTTATCGATAACTATCTCACCAGCACCAAGTCCTCGTTCTTTTCGATGTGCAACTTGCAACCCTCTGTCAAAAGCCCTAGTAACATCCTGTCCTTTTACGCCATCACCTCTAGTATAAAGTCTTTCTCCGTCATCAAAAGCGGCGTAACCATCCAATTTTGGAGTTACTCGAATATGGACATCCTCTCTACTAATATTCAATGATAACGCCACTTTAATTATACGATCTAGCCATTTATTAATTTCTTCTTTTGAATAGGCTTTGTCTGTAGACAACATTTTTTGAGGCAACTTAACCGTTTTACCCTCCCCTTTAAGATCCGACTCTACAGATTCTGAAAAATAATTATTAGGATTATTTTCATCAAACCAACTTTTTTTCTTATCATATTCAAAATCAGAAACTATCGGCATCCCCTGACGATATAATGCATTGGATACTTTAAGAAAGTAAAGCATATCATTATCGTTCAATGAGTAAAAAACATCATCTCTGATTGTTTTTTCAATTAACTTGTAATTGTGTTTCAAATTATTCTTATCAAGAACTAGAAGTTGCTCTTTAGTTAGCTTAAATACAGACATTTTCTTCTACCGTTTTATCTTATGTAGCTCTATGTTAAAAACTGTACTTTATATAGACAGTGATTTGAAATACTTAGTTCAGCTTAATGAATAACGCTTCCGAACTGCTCCCAGCAAGGTGTAAGAGCTACTCTTCTAACCGCTCCTGCAACACTAACTAGTCAGCTTTAACGGCGCAGTCGTCAATATCAAAGCCTGATGTACTACGAGTTTGTTCACCTTACGATAAAAATCGAGTACTTCAGCCCTGACTGGCGCGATTTACCAGAGCGAGAATCATTAGCTTGCGGACTAACGGCGTCGAAACCTTTCGAGCACCGTCAGTTTTATTTCGTTTAAGATTTAGACGTGTTGGCTTTAATTGTGTTGATGATGTTCGTCGTGGAGCAGCCATCCTCAAAGTTCAGGACTTTCACTTCACCGCCGTTGGCCCAGACTTCTTCACTACCGGCGATTTCATGTGGCTGGTAGTCGCCGCCTTTCACCAGAATGTCTGGCAGAATGCTGGCAATCAAACGCTGCGGCGTATCTTCTTCAAACGGCACGACCCAATCGACAGCTTCCAACGCACCCAGCACGATCATCCGCTGCGGCAGCGGGTTGACGGGACGAGTTGGCCCCTTCAGACGCTTGGTTGAGGCATCGCTGTTTACCGCCACGATTAATCGGTCGCCAAGTTTGCGAGCGTTTGCCAGATAAGACACATGTCCGGCGTGCAGAATATCGAAGCAGCCGTTAGTCATCACAATCTTTTCGCCACGCTGACGCGCCAGTTCAACAGCATGCTTCAGCTGTTCTTCGGTCATCACACCAAATCCGGTGTCGGCACGGCCGCGGATCGCATTTTCCAACTCAATCGGCGTGACCGTTGACGTACCCAGCTTGCCAACGACGACGCCTGCGGCAGCATTCGCCAGGAAACAGGCTTCTTCCAGTGAGTTACCTGCCGCCAGCGCAGCGGCCAGAACACCAATCACCGTATCGCCCGCACCGGTCACGTCATACACTTCCTGCGCCTGCGTCGGCAAATGCAGTGGCGCCTTGCCCGGCTGTAGCAGCGTCATCCCTTGCTCGGAACGGGTAATCAGCAACGCGGACAGATCGTAATCAGCCACCAGTTGCATACCGCGCTCGACCAGCTCTTCTTCCGTTTTGCAACGCCCTGCGACCGCTTCAAACTCAGACAGGTTCGGCGTCAGCAATGTCGCGCCACGGTAGCGGGAAAAATCCGTGCCTTTCGGGTCGATCAGCACCGGAACGCCAGCCGCTTTTGCCGTCTGAATCATGGTTTGCACATGCGCTAACGCGCCTTTTGCATAGTCAGACAGCACCAGTGCGCCAATTTTTGGCAGCGCCAGTTGAATACGTTCGATAATCGGCTGAGGATCAATCCCCTCAAAACCCTCTTCGAAATCCAGTCGGATCAACTGCTGATTGCGCGACAGCACGCGCAGCTTGGTGATCGTCGGGTGCGTAGGAACAGCGACAAAGTCACACTTCACATTCACTTCGCCAAGTTTGGCATTCAGTGCGCGAGCAGCATCGTCAATGCCCGTTAACCCCACCAGACGCGAGCCCGCGCCCAATGCAGCGATGTTCATGGCGACGTTCGCTGCGCCGCCTGGGCGCTCTTCGATCGTATCAACCTTGACCACAGGCACGGGTGCCTCTGGTGAAATTCGGCTGGTCGGCCCATACCAGTAACGATCCAGCATGACATCACCCACCACTAACACACCCGCTTGACGGAAATCAGGCAGCGTCACTTTCATCCTCTACTCCAAGCTTATTTCGCATAATGCGCGTAATAATATCATAGGCACGTATCATACACGCCACTGCCGTGCGGCTCTTCACCGCACAATACATTTTGAGATATACCCTAAATAATTCGAGTTGCATGAAGGCGGCGACGCAGTGACAAATCGGTTCGAGACCGATTTGAACAGCGCTAGCGCTGGCCCGAAGGGTGGACCTCATAAATGAGGTCCATTAATCCCCAGGAGCTTACATAAGTAAGTGACTGGGGTGAGCGACAAATCAGCGTCTAGCTGATTTGAACGCCGCTTGCGGCGGCCCTTTAGGGCGAGGCCATAAGTTGGCCGAGTAACAAAGCCAACGCACATGCAGCTTGAAATATGACGGGTATAGGAACTTACGCTCCCACTAACCACTTATTCCAACTCACCAGTACCTGCTCCCGCTCCGCAACAAACCGATCTTTGCTGACCCGACCGGACAGTTCCTGCAAGGCCAGATGGTGCAGTTCATTGCGCATGGTGACGTAGGCCAGCTTGAGCGCGTTGGCTTCACTCTCTTCCATCACGCCATATTGCGCCATCAGTTCCAGAATACGCACATTGTCTGACCAACGGGTCAAACGCGGTTCCTGAGCGGCGTAACGCAGCATCAGATACTGGGCAATGAATTCAATGTCCGTAATACCGCCCGCATCCGTTTTGATGTCAAAGAGTGCTTTATCTTTGTTCGCCAGATGCTGACGCATTTTTTCCCGCATTTCTCGCACTTCGGTTCGCAGAGTCTCCGCGTCACGCTCTGCGCACAGAATGTTGCGGCGAATAGACTCAAATGTCTGCTGCACGCCACTTTCGCCGTACACCATACGCGCGCGCACCAGCGCCTGATGCTCCCACGTCCATGCCTCATTGCGCTGATAGTCATCAAACGCTTCTACCGTACTCACCAACATACCCGCCGCGCCCGATGGCCGCAGACGGGCATCCACTTCATACAAAATGCCTGATGACGTCCGAGTGCTAAACAGATGCATCACCCGCTGTGCGAGGCGTAGGTAAAACTGGCGACCATCAATGCTGCGTTCGCCATCCGTCATCACGTCCGATGGACAGTCCAGCAAGAACACCAAATCCAGATCGGAGCTGTATCCCAGCTCCCAGCCGCCGAGTTTGCCATAGGCAATAACGGCAAACCCACGACCTTCACGATGCTGCAAATGCGACGGCTGGCCATAGCGCGCCACCATCTGCCCCCACGCCTGCTGAACCACTGCCGCGATAATCGCTTCCGCCAAATACGTTAAGTGATCGCTCACTTTCATCACGGGCAGTACGCCACCGATATCTCCTGCGGCGATACGCAGTTGCTGCGACTGTTTGAACTGGCGAACCGCTTCCAACTGCTGTTCTTCGTCATCCTCAGGGACGCGCATCAAGTACTGACGTAGCTCATCGGCGTACGCACCCGGTGCCGTCGGCTGATACAGCGTTGACGCATCGAGCAATTCATCCAGCAACAGGGGATAGCGTGCCAGTTGGCTGGCAACCATCGGCGACGCCGCACACAGGCGAATCAATTGGGCGAGCGCAGCGCGAGACTCCAGCAGCAGTTCGAGATAGGTGGTTCGTGTGACGATCCCCAGCAGCAGCGGCGTCAGACGAGACAGCACCGTATCCGCTTCCTGACGAGCGCAGACTTCCGCCAACAAACACGGCATGAGCTGATCCAGCACGTCTCGCCCGCGCGGCCCTATGGTGCGTTTCGCTACGTCGTGACGGAATTCCACAATCGTCCGCATCAGCTTTTCACGCACGCTTTCCGAGAGATGCGGCGTCAGCGGAGCCAGTTCGCCGTCGTCCAACGTGTCCTGCCATAGGCTGCTATAGCTGCCATGTTCAGGGATATCATTATTGTCCGGCGCATCATCGCCAATCAGGTCATCAAATACGTGTCGCACCGCCTGCATATGCTGTTCCAGCATGGATTGCAGCGCGTCCCAGTTGTCGAAACCCATTCCCCATGCCAGCCGCTGCTGATTCAGTTCATCACCTGGCAAGGTTTGCGTCTGCTCATCGGCAATGGCCTGCAACAGGTTCTCTAAACGACGCAGAAACAGGTAAGAGGTACTGAGGTCAAGCACCTGCTGCGGCGTTAATAATCCCAGCGATCCCACATGCTGGAGCGTAGGCAGCAGCGAACGTCCTTGTAACCCCGGTTCACGTCCGCCACGAATCAGTTGGAAAACCTGCGTGATAAATTCGATTTCACGAATCCCCCCCGCACCCAGCTTGATGTTGTTGCGCAGATCCCGGCGACGTACCTCACGGGCAATCATGCCCTTCATATTTCGCAGCGATTGGATCACACTGAAATCGATATAGCGACGGAAGACAAAGGGCTTCAGCGTACTGCGCAGTTCCTGACTGTAGGCATCGTCCATTCCCCCCATCAGGCGCGCTTTGACCATCGCATAGCGTTCCCAATCGCGGCCCTGCTCCTGATAATAATCTTCCATCGCCGCAAAGCTGAGCACCAGCGGACCGCTGTCACCAAAGGGACGTAGCCGCATATCCACACGGTACACAAAACCATCGACGGTCGGCTGATCCAGCACCTTAATGAGCCGCTGCCCCAGACGCGTGAAGAACTGCGCGTTATCCAGCTCGCGCCGCCCGCCTTGCGTATGACCATTTTCGGGATAGACAAAAATCAGATCGATATCCGAAGAGAAGTTAAGCTCTCCCCCACCCAATTTTCCCATGCCAAGAATCAGCAGAGGCTGAGCCACGCCCTGCGCATTGCAAGGTGTACCCCACTCGCGACAACAGGCCTGATATAGCCAGCTTCTGGCCGCCACGATCACCACCTCGGCCAGCTCACTGAGCTGACGCAGCGTGTGTTCCGTCGTACTGGTTTGCAGCGCCTGCGACCACGCAATCCGCGTCAGCATATGTCGGCGAAACCGACGCAATGCCGCCATCAACGCATTTTCATCGTTCACATCGGCCAGCGCGTGACTCAACCAGTCGGCGTAGTGCTGCCACTCTTCGGGCTGTGGTGGTTGTTGATGAATTCCTTGCCACCAGTCAGGATGCAGCGCAAGCGCATCGCTGACAAAATCGCTCAATGCCAGAACAGCGGCATCGCTATCCGTTATCAGCTCATCAGGTGCGGCTTCCCGCAAACGCGACAGAGCACGCTGAGAGTGTTCCGTCAGAAGCACAGGTAAAGCGGGCAAAGGAAGTATCGACATGGGGGTTCCCTTGATGCGCCGCCTATCCTCACTGACAAGCGGCAGTTAACGGTTACTGTGATGGTCCGCCGCTATGTAGCCAGAACGGGGACAAGTTCAGCACCTCTTTACGGTAGGCTTCCAGATACGCAGAAGCAGCCTGCCCAGCAGCGAGCCGCTCAATTTCGTGCAGTAACGCCTGCCAGTGTTCAACGTAGGCTTCCACTTGCTCCGCCGGATAGGCACCGGATAAGAGAAGAAAAGCGTAGATATTACGTTGCAGGCGAGGAATCTGCTGTTCGTACTGTGCTTCCGTCAATTTAGAAGAAAAGGCACTTTTCAGCTCCGCAGTGCTGCGGCTTAGCATAATGTCGGCAAAGCGTTTGAATGAGCCCTGTAACTTAATGCGATCTTTATTACCCATATGATCACGCCAGCCAGACTCGACCAACCAGGAAGTCAGTACTAACTTACTTTGCAGGTACTCAGCGCTGTAACACACATCCGCGCCATCAGGGCCTTGTAGCCGAGCCTCCAGAGTGGCGAGTGCAGAGCGAAAAAGCGTGGTGACCTTGCGTAACACGACACCTCCCACCAGTACCAACATTTCGCGCATCAACGCACTGGCTTCTGGCAGAGCTTCACGGGCAGAGGCATTCCCTCTGACCCACAGTTCTTCGTGGTATTGCCAGTGACTCAACCCCAGTTCCAGCGCCGCGCGGATGGCCTGATCGATATTGGTCTTTGGATCCACAACCAATCGATTGAGAGGCAGACACTCGCGAACCGGGTTACCTTTAGCCAGATGGTATCCGCGCGCCGCCTTACTCAGACTACCCTGCCGCATACCACCAAACTCTGCGATTTCCTTTGCCAGCTCCAACAGGTGGGTAGTCTGCCCAATCTTAAGTTCCATCTCCAATTCGCACAGTGGTTCACTCAGATCGCCAGCACGAATTTCACCGCGATCTAACGCAACCTCAATCACGCTTTGATAGTAAGTAAACACCCACTTTTCACGCGTAAAATCCGTACTAAACAGTGGATTGAGTGACGCTTGCAGCCCCATAACATCGCAATCCTCCGGCCAGACGTCCACCGGAAACAGGCTGAGATCCAGCTCGGCTTTCTCCAGCTCAACGTTATATTCTGGGTGTTGATGCAGCCCGCCAATCACTTTACCGGCCGTTTTCGCTGTCATTTCGTAGCGTTCATTTTCGCCGCGAATACGCAGGCCGATGCCATTGCGGCGCAGGTAATTATCCGCCGTTTCATAATAGGTATTGCTCAGACGCTGAGCACGCATGTGCTCATACTGACTGTAATCACTCTCCCATTCAGCCAGTTGCGTCAGCAGCGATTCAACGCTGTCGGGATGAACAATAAACTTCAGCTCAATTTCTTCACTCATAGCATTCACAACACCAAGACCACATTCATTATCATGTCAGTAAATAACATTTTACTTCACCTTACTACTCTTACCGCACACACTCTTTTTCACCTGCGAACAAGCGCGCATTTCTTATGCAAACCTGCCATCAACGACACCACTTTCCCCGTTTAAACACGCCGCCCACTGCCTTCTAAGACTGTTCTCATTTCGGTTTATACATTGCCTCGTCAGACTTAAGCCTCTACTATCGGACCACCATTAACGCAACATGATGATCTTATGCAGAAATTAGGCTTACTCTGTTTTACTTTATTTTCTCTCACGTTGAGCTGGACCGCACAGGCGGAAGAAAAACGCTACATTTCCGATGAGTTATTGACGTATGTCCACAGCGGGCCGGGCAATCAATATCGTATCGTCGGCACCGTGAATGCTGGCGCTGAAGTCACGCTACTCAGCGTTAATGAAAGCGCGGGCTATGCGCAGATCCGTGATGATAAAAACCGTACGACCTGGATCCCACTCGACCAGCTTAGCAATACGCCGAGCCTGCGCACGCGGGTGCCGGAGCTGGAAAATCAGGTCAAAGACCTGACTGACAAACTGAATAATATCGATCAGACTTGGAACCAACGTACCGCAGATATGCAGCAGAAAGTCGCTGCCAGCGATAATATTATCAACGGATTACGTCAGGAAAATCAGGATCTGAAAAATCAGCTTATCGTTGCGCAGAAGAAAGTCAGCGCGGCGAATGTCCAGCTTGACGATAAGCAGCGCACCATCATTTTACAGTGGTTTATGTATGGCGGCGGCGTTGCTGGCATCGGCTTGCTGCTGGGTCTGCTGTTGCCGCACATCATCCCTCGCAAAAAGAAAAATGACCGCTGGATGAGCTAATCGGAATACGTGCCTGCGAGACGCAGGCATGAGGTTGCTGACAAAGTCCGTAGAGCGGGAGCAACGGATAGACCGTAAAGACGCTGTAAACACATCCCTGTGCGCTCGGCTTGCGCCATCCCTGGCGCAAACGCTTTACTCTTCTATTCCGTTACTCCCGTTTTCGCTCGACAAATAGGTTTGTTAACGGTCCGGCGCCTGCTTCTTGCAGGCATTTTTCTTTGCGGCCAACGCAGCGGCGCAAAGATGGTAGTATGTGGTGAAGTATTGGTTATTGATTCAGGAGCCCGACGTTGAAGATTTACCTTGTCGGCGGCGCTGTTCGGGACAGCCTGCTGGGTTTACCCGTCACCGAGAAAGATTGGGTGGTGGTCGGCGCGACGCCGGAGAACCTGCTCGCGCAGGGCTACCAGCAGGTTGGAAAGGATTTTCCCGTCTTCTTACACCCCGTTAGCCGCGATGAATACGCCCTCGCGCGTACCGAACGCAAATCTGGCAAAGGCTATACCGGGTTTGTCTGCCATGCCGCCCCCGATGTCACGTTAGAGCAGGATTTGCTGCGCCGCGATTTGACCATCAATTCCATTGCCCGCACCGAACGGGGCGATCTGATCGATCCCTATCACGGTCGTCGCGATCTTGAAAATCGCGTACTGCGCCACGTTTCCGACGCATTTAGCGAAGATCCGTTACGGGTGCTGCGCGTCGCGCGTTTTGCCGCGCGTTTTGCCCATCTCGGTTTCCAGATTGCAGAAGAAACCATGGCGCTGATGCAAAAAATGGCGCATGAGGGCGAGCTGGCCTACCTGACACCAGAGCGCGTCTGGAAAGAGACGGAAAAAGCGCTCGGCACGTCGTCACCAGATGTCTATTTTCAGGTACTGCGCGACTGCGGCGCACTGGCCGTACTGTTCCCTGAAATCGATAACCTGTACGGCGTGCCCGCCCCCGCCAAATGGCATCCGGAAATTGATACCGGTATTCATACGATGATGACGGTGGCAATGGCCGCCCGCCTCAGCCCTGAGATTGACGTACGCTTTGCCACGCTGTGCCACGATTTAGGAAAAGGGCTGACGCCCCCCGAACTGTGGCCACGTCATCACGGGCATGGCCCAGCGGGTGTCAAACTGGTTGAAGCACTGTGCCAGCGCCTGCGTGTGCCTAACCCAATTCGCGATCTGGCAAAGCTGGTTGCGGAATATCATGACCTGGTTCATACCGTGCAGGTGCTGCAACCCAAAACCCTGCTGAAGTTATTTGATGCGATTGACGTCTGGCGCAAACCACAGCGTCTGGAACAGTTAGCGCTTACGAGCGAAGCCGATGCCAGAGGCCGTGCCGGTTTTGAAGAGAACCCGTATCCACAAGGTGATTACCTGCGTGAAGCCTTCCGCGTCGCCAGTCAGGTCAGCAGTGCGGCCGTCGTCGCCGATGGGTTTAAAGGCATTGACGTGCGTAACGAACTGGCACGTCGTCGCATTCATGCACTGGCAGACTGGAAAGCACAACAGCCGGATAGCTCGGGTACGTCCTGAAACAAAGAGGCCACGCTAATGCGTGGCCTCTTCTCTCTATAACGGTCTACCTAAAATCGACGTTCTCAGTCTTACATAAACACCATGTAAACCACGCCCGCGACGATAAAACGGTAAATCGCGAACGGGACAAACGAGATGCGTTTGATGACTTTCAGAAAGGTTTTAATCGCAATCAGCGCCACGATAAACGCCGTCACGAAGCCCACGGCAAACATCGGCACATCGGCCAGCGACAGGAAATGCCAGCTTTTATACAGATCCAGAACGGTCGCGCCCATCATCATGGGAACCGCCAGAATAAAAGAGAACTCAGAAGCCGCGTAGCGACTGACGCCCATCAGCATCCCGCCGGAAATGGTCGCTCCCGAACGTGAAAAGCCGGGCCACAGCGCCAGACATTGAAAACAGCCAATCATAAATGCCTGACGATGCGTGATGTCATCCAGCCCGACAGCACGCGGCTGTTTTGGCTTGAACCATTCCGCCGCTAACAGCAGGAAGCCACCGATTACCAGCGCATACATCACGTTCTGTGGATAAAACAGCGACTTAATGAAGTCATGAAAAATAAGCCCGAGCACCACGGCAGGAATCATTGCCAGCAAGATGTGCGTCAGTTTCAGACGTCCAGAGGTTTTCCCCTCGTGCGGGACGTCACCAAAGTGAATCCCTATCAGACCGAAGAGGCGGCGCCAGAACATGACGACAACGGCCAGAATCGAACCAAGCTGGATGATAACTTCAAACGTCTTGGCTTTCTCATCAGCAAACCCTAACCAATGACCAACAATAATCATATGCCCCGTAGACGATACGGGCAAAAACTCGGTCAGCCCTTCGACCACACCAAGAATAAATGCGATTAGCAGCGAATGCAGGTCAGTCATCTAAAAATCCTTGCCTTTAATAAAAACGAAAATGCAGCCCACAAAAAAGCGGCCGCGTACTTCCGCGAACCGCTACACACCCTAAATAATTCGAGTTGCATGCAGGCAGCAAGCGAACGAGTCCCTATGAGCTTACTCAGGTAAGTGATTCGGGTGAGTAACGCAGCCAACGCACATGCAGCTTGAAGTATGACGGGTATAACTGGCTTATAGACTATTTGGGTTACGGTTTAGTTGCACGTAAATCAGTATTTATTCTGTTAAATCAGATTTATCGCGTGCCGCGCTCAATAATGACGCCAACCTGACGCGCCTGCGCGACGGCGCCCGGCTTGCTGAGCTTGATCCGCAGCCAGGGAATCGAGAAGCGCTGCATCAGCATGTGTGCGACTTCTTCAGCAACGCGTTCCACCAGCGCAAAACGCTGGTTTGCCACGTGGGCAATCACCGCCTCGCTGACATCGGCATAGCTCAGGCAGTCATTAACATCGTCACTGGCGGCCGCCTGACGGTTATCCCAGCCCATTTCGATATCGAACACCAGTTTCTGCTGGATGGTCTGTTCCCAATCGTAAACACCAATAGTAGTGATTACAGTAAGTTCTTCAATAAATACGATATCCATCACGCCATTCTCTGTTTTTGTCGCTGTCGGATACCACTTCCGACGGAATGTGCGTATTATCCACAGATGAGAAGAGTAAAACGACCCTTATTAAACGTCTCTCTATACAAACTAAACGGAATAGCGTTATGAGTGTTACCGCGCTTGGTATGATGTTAATCGCGTATCTGTGTGGCTCTATTTCCAGTGCGATTTTGTTTTGCAAAATTGCTGGGCTACCCGACCCGCGTCAGCATGGCTCTGGGAACCCCGGAGCCACTAACGTATTACGTATTGGCGGCAAAGCAGCAGCTGCAACCGTGTTGGTGTTTGATGTCCTGAAAGGTATGCTGCCAGTCTGGGCTGCTTACGCGCTAGGCGTTGCCCCGCTGTATCTCGGGCTAACCGCCATCGCCGCCTGCCTCGGCCATATCTATCCGGTCTTTTTCCACTTTCGCGGCGGAAAAGGTGTGGCAACGGCTTTGGGCGCCATCGCCCCGATCGGCTGGGATCTAACAGGCCTGATGACCGGCACCTGGTTACTGACCGTGCTGCTGAGCGGCTATTCCTCGCTTGGCGCGATTGTCAGTGCGCTCATCGCGCCGTTTTATGTCTGGTGGTTCAAGCCACAGTTTACCTTCCCCGTCGCAATGCTCTCTTGCCTGATCCTCATGCGTCATCATGACAATATCCAACGCCTCTGGCGCGGACAGGAAAGTAAAATCTGGAATAAGCTACGCAAGAAGAAACAGCCAGAAGACGAACAAACCTCCCCCGAAGAGTAAGGCAAAAAATTCCCGTTTTCACGGGAATTTTTTATGAAGTATATCCCTAAATAATTCGAGTTGCAGGCAGGCGGCAACGCAGTGAATCCCCAGGAGCTTACTCAAGTAAGTGACTGGGGTGAGCGAGGACAAATCGGCTTAGTCGATTTGAACGCCGCTTGCGGCGGCCCTTCAGGGCGAGGCTCAGAGAGGAGCCGAGTATTGCCAACGCACATGCAGCTTGAAGTATGACGGCGATATTAGAATCGGCCGATGGCGGCAAACTCCTGCGGCTGCACTTTAAACTGTGACATGCTTTCAGCCAGCAGTCGCGCCTGATCTTCCAGTGAGCGCGTGGCCGCGGCGGATTCTTCTACCAGAGACGCATTTTGCTGTGCGACTTCATCCATCTGCGATACCGCCAGATTTACCTGCCCAATGCCATTACTCTGTTCACGCGTTGCTGTTGAAATCTCACGCATCAGGGACGTCACGCGCGCCACGGCGTCAGAAACGTCATTCATCGTTTCACCCGCCATTTTCGCCATAACGGTGCCTTCACTGACGCGACTTTGAGATTCTTCCATCAGTATTTTGATCTCTTTGGCCGATTGCGCACTGCGCTGTGCCAGGCTGCGGACTTCCCCCGCCACCACGGCAAATCCACGCCCCTGCTCACCCGCACGTGCAGCTTCAACCGCCGCATTCAGCGCCAGAATATTGGTCTGGAACGCAATGCCGTCGATCACCGCCAGAATATCGCCAATGCGTGCTGAGCTGCTGGATATCATCTGCATTTTCTCAATCATGCTCCCCACGGTTTCACTGCCTTTATTGGCAATGTCGGACACATTTTGCGCCAGCGTATGCGCTTGTTCCGCACTCTCCGCGTTCAGCGTCACCGTAGCGGTCAACTGCTCCATACTGGCTGCAGTTTCTTCCAGCGAGGAGGCTGACTCTTCCGTACGCGCGGCTAAATGCGTATTGCCGGAAGACAGCTCGCACGTACCGACGTCAATCTGCATACCCGCATCGCGGACGCGGCCCACGGCGGTTGCCAACGAATGCTGCATGGCCTTCATCGCCTGAATCAGGCGGCCAATTTCATTATTGCCGCCATCGGCGATGCGCTGAGTCAAATCACCACGGGCAATAAACTCCAGTTGACCGACGGTCTCTTCAAGCGGAGACAGAATGGAACGCTTCAACGCAATCCAGGCAGCTAACACCAGCAGCAGCAAGGATATGCAGACAATACCAATGATCGTCAAACGCTCGAACGCAAAGCTTTCAGCTTCTGCGAGCATGCTTTCGCCTACTTCAAGGCCAAAGTCGCGGAATTCGTTCGCCACCTTATCCATCTTAACGCTGAGCGGCGGTAGCACGTCCTGTAACAGCACGTAATAGGCTGCGATATCACCACGTTTCAGCGCATCGACCATCGGCTGAACACCAAGATTCATATATTGTTCGTAACTGGTTTTAACCTCTTCCGCCATTTTGGCGCCACGTTCCGTTACGGTGCCATAAGAAAGAAAACGCGCCATTTCTTTGTGGGAGAGCGCCGTATAAGCCTCTGCTCGTACTACCGACGCATTCGCGAGATCGGTCAGTCCGTTTTCCATCTGACGGGCAGCCAATGCCGATACAGTCCTTGCTCGCAGCGAAGCGGTATAGCTCCCAGACAGTGCGGTGACTTCTTTACCCTGAATCTTGTCAATGGTCGTAAGCGAAGTGATTCCCTGATTGATTGAGGTGATACCAATTGCGCAGACCAACAACAAGAGCAGTACCATCGTTCCCAACAAAGCAATCAAGCTTGTCTTGATGGTGATGTTTCTTAACATTTTTGTTTCCCTGAAATTAAGAATGATAAATAAATTCGTAAAAAAAAAACCAGTAATGTGATCGATATCATATTTTTATCGGTAGGCAGGCTATTTTCTTTAAAGAAACTTTAGTAACGAAAGTATTTTTACTTTAACGACTCACGCTAGCGTATAGCGCCTTGGCTCGCTAAAAATCAGGGACATTAAACGCTTTTTGGCTATAATGACGGCCACGCTATTTCAGGTTTTAAGAGAAGGAAAACGACATGAGTCTGAACAATGTCCCGGCAGGTAAAGATCTGCCGGAAGATATCTATGTAGTGATTGAAATCCCCGCGAATGCCGATCCGATCAAATATGAAATTGATAAAGATACCGGTGCGCTGTTTGTAGACCGTTTCATGTCTACGGCCATGTTCTACCCGTGCAACTACGGCTACATCAACCATACGCTGTCTCTGGATGGTGACCCGGTTGACGTTCTGGTTCCGACCCCGTATCCGTTGCAGCCGGGCTCAGTGATCCGTTGCCGCCCTGTTGGCGTGCTGAAAATGACTGATGAAGCAGGCGAAGATGCCAAACTGGTTGCCGTTCCGCACAGCAAGCTGACCAAAGAATACGATCACATTAAAGACGTTAACGATCTGCCTGAACTGCTGCGTGCACAGATCGGCCACTTCTTTGAACACTACAAAGATCTGGAAAAAGGCAAGTGGGTGAAAGTTGAAGGTTGGGATAACGCTGCTGCGGCAAAAGCCGAGATCGTTGCTTCCTTCGAGCGCGCAAAAAACAAGTAAGCGCCACTCAATGAATGATCAAAAACACCGCCTTGCGCGGTGTTTTTATTTATGGCGACCATGACTTGATTGGCTACTCGGCCTCAAGCCCCTTCTTCATCTTCTTCGCTGCGCTTTAGCCAGTCACCGCTAGCAATACGCGTCAGCCCTACAACAGGGTGTTTGTACAGATAAATCCAGGCACTACCCAGAGGCGTACGAATCAGCTCACGTTGGTATTCGTGGCCGTCTCGCTTTAAGGCATCCAGCTCTGTCAAAATCGACGAACTAATGCGATAGACCTCGCAATGGATTTCTCCATCACCAGGTACGACTGCCGGATAATGGCCGAGATCGTACAGCTCGAAACCCGCAAGCTGACAGTCCCCTAACCATTGCGCATTCGTCATCCAATGACTGTTTCCCTGTTTGCGTCGTAAACTGCCGTAAACAATAATTCGCATCGCTAGAACTCAAACTGATAGAGCACATCTAATGCCTGGCTAATTCCAGACACCGCTTCCAAGTATAGTTTTGGCATCAGGCGATAACGTAGCGTTAACGTTGCCAAAGAATCGAATATGCCAACACCATATTTTACTTGCAGACCCGGAAGGACGTAGCCGCTGACGACAACTTGAGAATTATCGCCAACACCCTGTGTATCCAGAGCTAAATTACTTACGCCAAAGGCCTCGCCGATTTTACCCACAACTTGACCACTTTGTGCAACCCCTAAACCGACTAACATTGAGGTCATTGCCGAGCTATCTGCTCCACCGCTGTCCAAACCCTGTCCACGCAGCAGATAAGAGAGCGCTTCCTGCTGTGACATGGCCGGATCGGAGAAGACTTCCAGCTTCGGTGTCGCGGCCATGCCGGTGACGCGCACGCCGGCAATGACGTCATTCGCCGTGTTGTCTGGGTTACGAATGGCTTCGATATTCAGGATCGGCTGATCCGGTGGGCCGGAGAACAGAATCAGTCCTTTGCGGACGATCAGATCCTGCCCATAGGCTTTAAAGCGACCAGACGGAATGTCGATCTGGCCGTTCAGCCCTAATCCACGCTCGTCCTGAACCATTTTCAGGTCACCCTGTAGGCGAGCAGCCAGCCCGAACGCATCCAGTTGCACATCATTACCGACACGGATCGTCAGGTTGCTGTTAATCGGAATCGCGGCGCTGGCTTTCTTCAGCGGCTGACGCTGTGCATCCAGCATCACTTCATCCGATGATACCGCTACCGCACTTTCCGGCATGTCTTTAACGACAATGCGCGCCCACGGAATACTGACCGACCCGTTTAGCGCAAACAGCTGCGGCGTGGCTTCGAAGACAATATCCGGTGAGACATCCAGCCGCGCCATCGGCGGAACCGTCACCCGCAGCTTCTGGCCTTTCGCTGCGATCCGCGCACGCCAGGCATCAGGCCGCGACCAGTCTGCGTTCCCGCCGAGATTCAACTGCCCGTTATTCGTTTTCAGGAAGCCTTGCAGCGTTGACGACATCCCACTGAAATTCACCGCCAGCCGCCCGTTGGTCAGATCGATCGGCATCCAATTGCCGTCGATATCCAGTTGCTCCAGCGCCATCTGGCCGAAGAGCTGAGGACGCGCAGCATCCCCCGCCAGACGCAGGTTCGCATTCAGTATCCCCGCCGCTTTTTCTCCTTTACTCAACGCAGGGTTGAGCAAGGCCAGCGAAATAGTGTTGATCGTGACGCTGCCGCCGAGATTGCGTCGGCCCTGTGGATCGGTCACCTGAATATCACCGCTGAAGCGTCCGTTCTCTCGAATCGCCATCAGCCAGCCGAGCTGCGCCCGCCCGCGCTCGAGCCCGGCATTCAACGTAAAGGTATCGAAATCAATCGGCAGCGTGTTGCCCTGCATCTGCTGGCGAACGCTGACGCCGTTACCCACCAGCGACACTTTCGCCTGTGGTAAATCTTGCCCTGCCTGCCAGCTGATATCCGCACCACCGGTGAACGTACCGGCTAGCGCCGTATCCGCCGTCAGGAACGGTTTCAGCATGGCGAGATCGAAGCGGTTCAGTCGAATGCTCGCCTGTCCGCTCGGCCCAGCTTCAATTGCTTTTGGTACGCAAAGCTCTGCGTTCGGATTCCGCCAGCAGTGCGTGCCGATGGTGATCTTCTGCTGCACATTCAGATAATCCAACGCCATATCCTGCGTCAGACGCCATTCACCCACTGGCGTGTCGAAGCGGGTATTGTTCAGCGTGCCGCGCCAGCGCTGCTCCTGACGATCGAAACTACCCGAAAGTGCCAGTTGCCCCGCAACCGGTTCGCCCTGCATAGTCAGCCGGAGCTGGTGCTGTTTCTCGTTACCGCTGGCATCCAGTGTCAGCAGCGCAATATTCAGGCCTTCTTGCTTCAGTGCTTCGAGGCGTACTGTCAGCTTGCCCTGAATCTGCTGATCGGAGCGTACATCGCCTTCCACCCTTACACTGCTAATCGTCATCGCCTGCCAGCGCAGGCCAGACGCCGTGATATCCGCCAGCATCTGCGGTTCACGCAGATTGCCACGTAATTTAAGTGTGCCGATGGCACGCCCCGCCAGACCGGGCAACATGCCGTCCAGCGACGGTGCATTGATGTCTGCATCCAACTGCCACTTATCGCTCAGGTCGCCTTTGACGTTCAACTGGTTGCGGCCTAACGCCAGATTCAGTGCTGGAATTGTCCACTGGCCCGCCGCGTTACCGCGCAGTTCACCTCTGGCCGTGAGCTTATTCGCTTTCACGTTGCCGTCCAGACGCAATTCCGGCACCTGTAACTGCCAGCTACCGCCATAGACGCTGCCGCGCGTCGTAATCTTGCCGTCTACTTTCGCGGGCCATTCAGGCCACTGTTTTGCGGTGTTAATCCCGTTCAGCACCAGCTCACTGCGCCAGCTTATGGCTTTGCTCCAGTCGATAAGCGCACTCAGATCGGCATTACCCTGCAACGCCGCCAGCCGCAGGCGGCTCAGCGTAAACTGTTGCTCGTTGCCTTTACCATCGAGCAACAGCGTTGCGGGAGGAATATCCGCGCCGCTCAGGTCGCCGCGCAGCGACAGCGCGTAGTCCGTCGCTTTGCCGTTAAAACGCAACCTGACGTTGTCAGCCTGATATTGCGTCGCGCCCGTCAACGGCCAACGCACGCGTTCGGTTTGCAGCGTCAACGCCAGCGGCAGCCCGGCTTCCGCCAATTGAGTTTGCAGCTCCAATTGCGCACGCTGCGGCCCAGAGAGGTTCAGCGCCACATTCAGCTGTTCGCGCAGGCCGCCATCAACCGTCAGTTTCAGCTTCTCGCCTTTGAGCGGCTCGACATTCAGCACGCCGTTCGCCGCCAGCGAGACGGGCCAGCTATCGCTGAGTGTCGCTTCACCGCGCACATTCAATCCACCCTGTGGCGATTGCACGATCAGCTTGTCCAAACGCAAATGCTGTTGCTGGGTCGATGCCTCTACGAAAAGGTTATTAATCAAAATGTCCTGATCGCCCGTCAGCCGCAGCTGTTCACCGTGAATCTCGACAATATTCAGATCCAGCGGTAGCGTAAACTGCGGTAAATCAGGTAATAGCGGTTTGGAAAACAGCTCGCTCAGGCGTTCACCCAGCGGTTGTTCTGGCTCGGCAGGCTTGTCAGGGGGGCTATCCGTTTTGGATGTCGACGCCGTCGGTATCGGAGCTGTCGCCGTGGCCGCTGCTACCGTATTATTTGCCTCGAGTACTTTATCGATGTGAAGCGTTTGCGATGAACCTTGCTCGGCTGCTTCACGCACGCTCTGCGCCGTTTCTTTGACAACGGACGCCATTTCCGCCGCCGTCACTTTGCCATCTTCCAGCACATCAACGGGGCTCTTCGGCAAGGCCACCAGCAGCGCGCTGATTTTGGTCGGTAGCAGCGTCAACGCACGCTCTTCCCACTGCATTCCCGTGCGGAACTCGCCCAGTGAAATCACCGTATCGTCCACGGTAACCTGAACGTTGCTGAGCGTTAGCTGACGCAATGAAATCGGGAAGGGTGTTGAAATTTCCGTTACTGGCGTTGAAGGCGGCGGTGGCTCTGCCGCCACAGGCAAGGCTTTGGTATCCACAACCACATCGACACGGTTTGCCGACAGGTCATTGATGCACAGCTGACTTTTGCGCAGACAGCCCAGCGCGAGCGACAGATGAAATTCATCGCTCTTTACCGTCACGCCCGGCATTTCGTAGCTGACGTTTTTCAGCGTTAAATCACGCCAGCCGCCGCTCACACTGGCAATGTCCAGCCCCGGCACCACGCGTGCGGCGGTATTCAGCAACAGATGCAGACCCGGCGTGGTCCCCACCAATAATCCTAGCCCAACAACGAGAAACAGTAAGAAAGCAACAAAGCTAATACCGACTCTTTTCCACCCGCGCCCTTTTCGTGAAGGCGTCGTCGGCGCGTTGTCGTGCGCGACGTTTTCTTCCGCCACCGAATCCTGTGCTTTTTTTTCGTTTTTATCATCCATCATAATTCAGGCCCCAGTGCGATATAGAACTGAACATTATTCTTCTTCTCTGCATCGCCGATCGGCATAGCAACATCCAGTTTCACCGGGCCAATCGGTGAGGCCCAGCGTACACCGACGCCCGTACCGGTCTTGACGTTACTCCGTTTGATGTCATTCACTGCTTCACCTGAATCAACAAAAACCGCGCCCCACCATTTTCCCGTCACGTTGTATTGGTATTCGAGCGAGCCAGCCGCCAGCTTGGACGCACCAGTCAGTTTGCCGTCGCTGTCGCGCGGCGAAATAGATTTGTACTTATACCCACGAATGCTGCGATCGCCACCAGCAAAGAAACGCAGTGAGGGGGGACGCGGGAGAAATTATTGGTCTCAATCCAGCCCAGATTGCCACGCGCCACAAAACGGTGTTTATCCGCCAGCGTACGAATCCAGACGTTTTGTGCCTGAACCACGGCAAAGTCGATATCCGATCCCCAGGTGGTGTCGGAAATATCGATAGAATAACGTTGCGTATCGCCCCACACCGGCATCAGCCCGCCGCGTTGGCGGGTTCGGTTAATGCTAACGCCCGGATAGATCAGCATCGTGGTATCCGTCACGCTTGCCTGCGTAAAGTGGTCGAGGCTCCAGCGCAGGTTAATCGCGCGTTGCCAGCCGCTAGAGAGATCCCAGTAGCGCGCCACATTCAGCGTGGTACCATCGGATTTAGTATCGTTGAGATCTTCGCGCTTGAAGCCGCCTTGCAGCAGGTAGTACTGCTCAAGCGGGTTCTTCAACAAGGGGATTTTGTAGCTAAAATCGAGCGATTGCTCCGGCGCAGACACGCTCAGGCTGCTTTCCAGACTGTGTCCCCGAGAGTTTACCCAAGGCTTATTCCAGGTCGTTTTAAAGCGGGGGCCAACATCAGTGGCATAGCCGACCCCGGTTTCAATCCGGTTACGGGTTCGCGGCGTCACCACCGCTTCCAACGGCAGCACCTTGGAGCTTTTCGACCGTTCGAAATCAGGCGACACCACCACAGAGTTAAACCACCCCGTCGCAGAAAGACGGCGATTTAACTCACCGAGATCTTCACTGGTGTAAGCATCACCTTCGTGAAACGGCACCAAATTCTGCAGATAATCATCGCGGATTTGGGCGCCCTGAAAGTGTACGGCACCAAAGCGATAGCGTTCACCGCTATCAAAGTCGATATCCCAAAACGCTTCTCTCTCTTCCCGCATCACGCCGAGCTGGCTTTGCTGGAAGCGCGCATCGAAATAGCCTTTACGTAATGACAAACCGTTCAGCCCGCTTTTAAAGCGATCGAAATCACCGTGGTTCAACACCGAACCGATTTCGGGGCGATCGTCTTTAACCAGCTGTTGGTAGTCTTTATCGTCATGCGCACCACCGTGCAGGGTGATGTTCACCCCAGCAATTTTTACCGGTTCACCAGGAGTGACGGTGGCAATCAATACGGGTCGTCCGCCATTAACGGCAGGCCGGAATTCGAAACCAATCTGTGGATCGTAGTAGCCGAGCGCGCGCAATCCCTGACGGATCGCTTCATCGACGCGTGAGCGGAAACGCCCGTCGGCATTAACCTCATCGACCGCAATGGTAGATAAGCGTGCCCGTACATTCTTTTGTAACTGCCCTTCCAGCCCCATGACTTGCAGACGCACATTCGCCGCCTGGCTCTCTGGGGCCAGCATAAGCAGCGCGCACATCAGGCCAAGAACCCGGTATCGTGGCGCACCGCAGCCAGCAAAGCTATTTTTTTGTCCTGCGATGCCTTTTTGCCCGGTAACGCTTTTTTTTCCAATGAAACTTTTCGCTGAGATAAAAATAGTCACTGAGCTCCCTGATAAATCGGTATGTCGCCTAAAACCTTGTCGTCTAAAACCTATAGCATGGCTTTTATCACTTCGCGCGCCGCATTGACGGCCGTCCGTCGTTGTGCGCTTACCTGACAATCCGCCACGCAGCGCCTAAATTTCCTACCAACTTCGCATGATATTAGTGATAAATACTAACTTTCCATCTTAAGAATAGATTTTCACCTACAAACATCAATATGCGGCATTATAGATAAACATTACCTTAACATTAAACACGATGAAGATATAAAGACAGCCCCATGCTTCTTGGTTATGCTTTCCATGAAAGCGGGTTATTTACCCAGTCTAGCTGGAGTTAACAACGTGATGAGTTCAATTGATAAAACACAGCGGATTACGCAATCCGATGCTCTACCGGGGCGTTCCACCCCCATGCCCGTCTCCAGGCTGCATGTCGTTCATGAACATTCCATGACGCATGTGCCGGATCCGATGTCTGTCGCTATTTTTGCGATGGGCTGTTTCTGGGGAGCGGAGCGTTTGTTCTGGCAACAGCCGGGCGTCTACAGCACCGCAGCAGGTTATATCGGGGGTTACACGCCTAACCCGACCTACCGTGAAGTATGCAGCGGGCAAACCGACCACGCCGAAGCCGTGCGCGTCGTTTTCGATCCTGCGGTGATCAGCTATGAGCAGTTGCTGCGACTGTTCTGGGAAAATCACGACCCCGCGCAGGGTATGCGTCAGGGTGGCGATATCGGCAGCCAATACCGCTCTGCTATCTATACGCTCACGCCCGAGCAGGAACAGGCGGCACAAGAAAGCCTTCAGCGCTTTCAGCAGGCGATGAGGGAGAACGGCGACGGCCGTGCTATCAGCACAGAAATCGAGCCTGCGGGCCCGTTCTATTATGCGGAAGACGACCACCAGCAATACCTGCACAAGAACCCGAACGGCTACTGTGGATTAGGTGGCATCAGCATCTGTCTGCCGCCTCCGCGTTGACTGCTGGCGGTCATTTCACCGCTCCTGCTATAATGCCCCCGAACCGGGCTAATCCTCGCCCGGTTATGACCTTCAATAATGATCATAATGTGTTCACTTTTATGTGCTCACCTTTCTGAGGATCGCTGCGTCAATCTCGGCTCATGCGAAAACTTACCTAAAGTAAAAACTATGTTAAACAGTCTATTACTGATTCTTTGTCTCATTGCCATCAGTGCGTTTTTCTCGATTTCGGAGATCTCACTGGCGGCATCGCGTAAAATTAAACTCAAACTGATGGCCGATGAGGGAAACCTCAACGCCGATCTGGTGCTCAAGTTTCAAGAAACGCCGGGCATTTTCTTTACCGTGATTCAAATTGGCGTCAACGCCGTCGCGATTCTGGCCGGTATCATCGGCGATGCGGCATTTTCTCCGACCTTCTCCATGCTATTTGAACGCTTCATGTCACCCGAAGCCGCAGATAAAGTCAGTTTCATCTGCTCATTCGTACTCGTCACCAGTCTGTTTATCCTGTTTGGCGATCTCACCCCGAAACGCATTGGTATGATTGCGCCGGAAACCGTCGCGGTCCGCATAATCAACCCCATGCGCTTCTGCCTGTTCCTCTTCCGTCCGCTGGTTTGGGTATTTAACGGCCTGGCTAACGTCATTTTCCGCCTGCTCAAGCTACCGATGGTGCGTAAAGATGACATCACGTCCGATGATATTTACGCCGTGGTGGAAGCGGGTGCGCTGGCTGGTGTACTGCGTAAACAGGAACATGAGCTGATCGAAAACGTGTTTGAGCTGGAATCCCGTACCGTGCCGTCTTCGATGACCTCACGCGAAAGCGTGGTCTATTTCGATCTGCGCGAGCAGGAAGACAGCATTAAGGAAAAGATCGCCCAGCAGCCGCATTCCAAGTTTCTGGTTTGCGATGGCACGATTGATCAGATCGTCGGCTACGTGGATTCCAAAGACCTGCTGATTCGGGTGCTAGGAAACCAAAGCCTGACGCTGAGTAGCGGCGTGCAGATTCGTCCTGCGCTGATCGTACCGGATACGCTGACATTGTCCGAAGCGTTAGAAAGCTTTAAAACCGCGGGCGAAGATTTCGCCGTTATTCTGAATGAATACGCGCTGATCGTCGGCATCATCACCCTTAATGACGTGATGACGACGCTGATGGGCGATCTCGTCGGTCAGGGAATGGAAGAGCAGATTGTCGCACGCGATGAGAACTCCTGGCTGGTTGAAGGCGGTACGCCAATAGAAGACGTGATGCGCGCGCTGAATATTGATGATTTCCCGCATTCCGGCAACTACGAAACCATCGGCGGCTTCATGATGTATACGCTGCGGAAAATCCCGAAACGTACCGATGCGGTGCGCTTCTCAGGCTATAAATTTGAAGTGGTGGATATCGATAGCTACAAGATCGATCAGCTGCTGGTGACACGTCTGGAAGACCGCCCGATTGTCTCATCAAGCGTGAAGATTGATAGCGACGATTAACCGCCAGAAGGCATGCATACTTCATAAAAAACCAGAACGGCCCGCTACGGGCCGTTTCTTTATCACTCATCCCATCTCGGCCTGAAGCCGGATGACCTGGCGATTCACTTCGGACATCACCAGAAGATGCTGCTTATCCTGTTTCTTTGGCAATAGAATTTTGCCGTAGTCGAACTCAAAAGCACCAACCCCTTTTATGTACAGCCGCCCACGAAACAGGGTTTTCACATACTTGGCGACTTTCAAAGGATTGTAACGTTCGAAGATCCTCATCGTTTTACTCTCCCGTTTTATTTTCTACGCTCTCCCTTTCGCCAACATGGCTGAGGTTCTGGAGCGCTAATGAGATAACGGATACTGCTAGTTAGTACTGTAAAACAGCATTTAGTTCCCCACTACTCAGTATTCTTAACTGCTTTTACAGATTTTTACAGAGTAGTGTTTAAGAAAACCCTTAGTCATTAGTATAAACCTTCAAAAATAAGGGTTTTGTGCAATCGGGCACAAAGCGTTTTATCGCAGAGCAGGACAGACCAGTTTCCTGAATCTACGCTTATTCCATAGCCTGATATTTTCCATCTCTGACATCGCATCGGGCCACCCACATTGAAGGACATACCATGATAAAAATACGCCACCTGCTCCTCGTGCTCGCTCTCACTCCCTTAGGGCTTTTCTCGCTCCCGGCTTCAGCTCATACGCTGGTGCTCAACCAATTGGTTCCACCGGTTGGCGTCGCGGATAGGGGAGAACTTCAGTACCTTAATAATCAGTTTAGTTATAAAAACTGGAACAGTGCGCAACTGCCCGGAAAAGTGCGGGTGATACAACATATCGCTGGCCGCACCTCAGCCAAAGAGATGAACGATCCGCTCATCTCCGCCCTGAAGGCCGCTAACCTACCGCATGATTATTACCAAACGACGACAATCGTGAATACCGACGATGCCATCATCGGCACCAGCATGTTTGTGCGCAGTAGCCTTGAAGACAACAAGAAAGCCTTTCCGTGGTCGCAGTTTATTGTTGATAGCAACGGCAACGTGCGGAAAACCTGGCAGCTCCAACCACAGAGCTCAGCTATCGCGGTGCTGGATAAACAGGGAAAAATCCGTTTCGTGAAGGATGGCGCGTTGAGCGGACAGGAAGTGCAGCAGGTAATGTCCCTGCTGCGCCAGTTGCTGGAAGAGAAATAACGCTAAAGCAGCTAAAACAGGGAGACGCGAAAACCGGGGTTGAGGAAAGATTCACGCGGCGTGTAAGACAAAGTCTGCCCCTGCCAATCGTGAATCTGTGCCCCGGCCGCCACCGCCACCGCATGGCCCGCCGCCGTATCCCAAATGTTCGTCGGCCCGAAGCGTGGGTAAAGCTGCGCTTCACCTTCCGCCACCAGACAAAATTTTAGCGATGACCCAATCGCCACCGTCTGGTGTTCACCCAATTGATTAAGATAGTCCTTTAATTCGCGATCGGCATGAGAGCGGCTGACCACCACCAGAGGAGGCCGGGCTTGCTTCACCGTAATTTGCCGACGCTGGCCGTTCTCTTCTTTCCAAGCTTTACCTTCCGCCGCAGAGTACATCACGCCCGTAACCGGCACGTAAACCACGCCGAGTACGGCCTGACCGTTCTCGATCAGCGCAATATTCACCGTAAACTCGCCATTACGGCTGAGGAACTCTTTGGTGCCATCCAGCGGATCGACCAGCCAATAGCGCAGCCAGTGCCGACGGATTTCCCATTCAGGCGGATCTTCTTCTGACAGCAAAGGAATATCAGGATA
Organism: Pectobacterium odoriferum; assembly: GCF_009931295.1. Lineage (NCBI taxonomy): Bacteria > Pseudomonadati > Pseudomonadota > Gammaproteobacteria > Enterobacterales > Pectobacteriaceae > Pectobacterium > Pectobacterium odoriferum. Next base: position 3,990,721 of record NZ_CP034938.1, read on the forward strand.
CGCCGCAGCCAAGCCATCCTTAATGACCCGATGCGCCGCAAGATCGGCGGCGGTTACTGGCGAATCATCTTTCTTGTGCGCGACATCTACGGGATGCTGCCCGTCATAAACCTGCATAATGGCAGCACCAGCATCACGGGCCAGTTGGCAAATAGGTTCTAGCATGATCTACCTCGTCGTTATCGGTTACGCGACGATAGCGTAACGCAGACTTCATCTCTGTCATTCATTATACATCTGTGAGGCAATCTACGATTATTACCATTATTGATGTCATCCTCAGCATTTAGAGACGATAATCACTTTAACTTCATCATGATATGAAAGACACCCCGATCGTCTCACGCGTCGACAATCACCGCACAAGGAGTTACGCAATGAAGCATTCACTGGCACTCAGCCTGCTTGCTACGCTGGTCGCCACGACCGTTCATGCCGCCACCGTTGATTTACGGGTATTGGAAACCACCGATCTGCACAGCAATATGATGGACTTCGACTATTACAAGGATACGCCAACCGATAAATTTGGTCTGGTACGTACCGCCAGCCTGATTCACGCCGCGCGCGAACAAGCCACCAACAGCGTGCTGGTGGATAACGGCGATTTGATCCAAGGCAGCCCGTTAGGGGATTACATGGCGGCGAAGGGGCTGAAGGCGGGCGATGTACATCCGGTTTATCAGGCGATGAACACGCTGGATTATTCCGTTGGCAATATCGGTAACCACGAATTCAACTATGGCTTGGACTATCTGCACAAGGCGCTGTCCGGCGCGAAATTCCCTTATGTGAACGCCAACGTGCTGGATGCGAAAACGGGTAAACCACTGTTTACGCCTTATCACATTGAAAACAAGTCGGTCACCGACCGCGATGGCAAACAGCATACCCTGCGCATCGGCTATATTGGCTTCGTTCCGCCGCAGGTCATGGTGTGGGATAAAGCTAATCTGACCGGAAAAGTCACCGTAGAAGATATCACGGAGAGTGCCAAAAAGTGGGTACCGGAAATGCGCAAGCAAGGTGCCGATCTGGTGATTGTGATCCCTCACTCCGGCCTTTCTGCCGAACCGTACAAAGCGATGGCGGAGAACTCTGTTTACTACCTCAGCCAAATCCCCGGCGTTGACGCGATCATGTTCGGTCATGCTCATGCGGTTTTCCCCAGCAATGACTTTGCGAACATCAAGGGCGCTGACATCAAACAGGGAACGCTCAACGGCGTGCCTGCGGTGATGCCGGGGCAATGGGGTGACCACCTCGGTGTCGTCGATTTCACATTGAATAACGACAGCGGCACATGGAAGGTGGAACAGGCGAAAGCGGAAGCCAGACCGATCTATGACAAAGCGCAGAAGAAATCACTGGCGGCGGAAGACGACAAACTGGTGAAAGTGCTGTCCGATGCCCACCAGAATACGCGTGAGTTTGTCAGCAAACCGATCGGTAAATCCGCAGACAACATGTATAGCTACCTGTCGCTGATTCAGGACGATCCGACCGTGCAGATCGTCAACAATGCTCAGCGCGCCTATGTAGAGCATTTTATTCAAGGCGATCCCGATCTGGCCGATCTGCCGGTGCTTTCCGCCGCTGCACCGTTTAAAGCCGGTGGACGTAAAAATGATCCGGCCAGCTATGTCGAAGTAGAAAAAGGCCAGCTCACCTTCCGTAACGCTGCCGATCTGTATCTCTACCCGAATACGCTGGTGGTAGTGAAAGTCAACGGACAGCAGGTGCAGGAGTGGCTGGAGTGCGCTGCGGGTCAGTTCAAACAAATCGATCCAAGCAAGCGTGAGCCACAATCCCTGCTCAACTGGGACGGCTTCCGCACCTATAACTTCGACGTGATCGACGGCGTCAATTATCAGATTGATGTGACGCAACCTGCCCGCTATGACAGCGAATGTGCGTTAATCAACGATAAATCACACCGTATCAAAGGGCTGACGTTTAACGGCAAACCGATCGATCCCAAAGCGACTTTCCTGATCGCCACTAATAACTATCGCGCCTACGGCGAGAAATTTGCCGGTACGGGTGAGAAGTATGTGGCCTTCGCCTCGCCGGATGAAAACCGCTCCGTTCTGGCGGCCTACATCAGCGCGGAAACGCAAAAGTCGGGAGAAGTGAAGCCGCAGGCGGATAACAACTGGCGTCTGGCCCCTATCGTCAGCGATACGCCGCTGGATATCCGCTTTGAAACATCACCATCAGAGAAAGCCACAGCATTTATCAAAGAGAAAGCGCAGTACCCGATGACGTCCGTCGGTAATGATGAAACAGGCTTTGCGGTTTATCGCCTTGACCTGCAACACACGAAATAAGGGCTGACTGCCTTGTGATCCACAGGCTCCTGCTTCGGCAGGAGCCTGAACGGCTAGTCGCGAAACGATCCTCGCCCATTGCGATAGTAACCATTTCCCCGATCGTGCCCGCGCCTGTCCCACTCGCCGCGACGCGGCCCACGCTCGTCAATGTAGCGTGGCGGATCAAAACGACGGTTGTCATAATCACGTCTATCGCGCTGACTCTCACGCCACCAGCGGGCATCGCGCCAGCGCCAGCCATCCCAATAGTAGCCGTGCCGATTACGTTCACCACGATGGTAACCCCGATGCTCCTGCCACCAGCGCTCGCTGCGCCAGTCATAGCCATCCCAGTAATTACCTCGTCTGTCACGCTCGCCGATATTCAACGTGACGCCGGGCATCAGCTCGATGCTGGCACCTTTAGCCGCTGGTGCTGGCATAACCGCAAACATTCCCACAAACAGGGCACTAATGACGAGTGGCTTAAACATAGGGGAACTCCTTGCTCACCGCGACTGCGGCCTGACAGAGATATACGGGGAATTCCTCTGCATCACTATCAGATAAATGCGCATTTTCCTGATTTTACCGTTCTTAACGTTTCGTTAACGCCAATGCACGCTATTCATCAGCACCCTATTAATTCATTAATTAATTTAATGACAAAAACCTCTAAACAACGAAAAAATGCAGGTTAAAGGCCTATCCATAAAGAATAAATATTAGAAATATTCACCTTATCGATAATACTTACCCTCAGAACATCCATCATTCATAGAGGGAATAGCAATGAGCAAAAACTATACGGTGGGCGATTACTTACTGGATCGTCTGGCACAGGTTGGTATTCAGCATCTCTTCGGCGTGCCGGGCGATTACAACCTGCATTTTCTCGATCATGTCATCAGTCACCCAGAGATCGCCTGGGTGGGTTGTGCAAACGAGTTAAACGCCGCTTACGCCGCCGATGGTTATGCGCGATGCCGGCCAGCAGCGGCCCTACTCACCACCTTCGGTGTCGGAGAACTCAGCGCGATTAACGGAATTGCAGGCAGCTACGCGGAATGCCTGCCCGTCATTCACATTGCCTCTACGCCCAGTCTCGCGTCACAACACAACGGTGAATTACTCCATCACACATTAGGCGACGGCGACTTTAGCCACTTTTCCCGCATGGCAGCGGAAGTTACCGTTGCGCAAGCCAGCCTCACCGTCGAGAACGCCACCACAGAGATCGACAGGGTTATTGGAGAAGCGCTTGCTCAGCACAAGCCGGTATACCTGTTTCTGCCATTGGACGTAGCGGCGGCACCTGCGGATACACGACCGTATCCACTCGTTATCCCTGAACCACTACACTCTGATGAATCGCTGCAAGCTTTTACCGCAGCGGCTACCACGATGCTCAGCGAGGCAAGATCAGTCTCCTTGCTGGCTGACTTTCTGGCTCAGCGTGCTGGCGTTGCAGGGCAAATCCAACGCTGGCTTGATAAAACCCCGCTCCCCCACGCCACCTTGCTGATGGGGAAAGGCACGCTAAACGAACAGCACCGCAGTTTTACCGGCACCTACTCGGGTGGCGGCAGTCACGAAGCGATCCGGGCACACATCGAAGACGCGGATGTCATCATCAGCATTGGCGTGCGTTATACCGATACGATTACCGCTGGCTTCAGCCACCAGATTTCCAGCGAAAAAAACATCGATATCCAGCCAACGCTGGCGCGCGTTGGAGGTCAGGTTTTCCCTGCTGTTCCGATGTCAGCCGCCATCACCGCGTTGGAAAACATCACCGCGATGCTCTCACCCCGTTGGGATCACCGTACCATTACGCCTCCGGCCTTACCGCAGTCAGAGCACACAGACACACTCAATCAACGGGAGTTTTGGCAACAGATGCAGCGTTTCCTTCGCTCTGGCGATATTCTCGTGACCGACCAAGGCACCTCCTGTTTTGGGGCCGCCACGCTCCAGTTACCAGCGGGCTGCCATTTCATCGTCCAAGCGCTGTGGGCTTCAATAGGCTATTCTCTGCCCGCCGCATTCGGCGCACAGATTGCCGAACCGGAACGACGCGTGGTGCTGTTGATCGGAGACGGCTCACTTCAGCTCACCGTACAGGAACTGGGCTCGATCATTCGGGATCGCCTGAACATGGTCATTGTGGTGATGAATAACGAAGGCTACACCGTTGAACGCGCGATTCACGGCCCCGAACAGCGCTACAACGACATTGCCGCTTGGAACTGGACACAGCTTCCTGCCGCGCTAGGGGCAAATGAAGACGAGATACTCTGCGAACAGGTATGTTCGCCGGCCGCACTCGCGCAGGTGCTTGAGCAGGTGAATGCCGCATCTCGCTTCTCACTCATTGAGGTGGTATTGCCGAGAATGGATATTCCCGCGCTCTTACATACCATCACGCAATCGCTTGAGACCCGCAATACCGTGCAGTAGCACGGTATGCTTTTTACCGCCTACCTCGTAAGCGGTATATTCAACGCCTAAAGATGCATTTAAAATGCAATTTATAAACTGCATTCGTTGAGAGGCAACATCATGGCATACCGCGATCAATCCCTGGGTGAGTTGGCTATCGCTATTCCGCGCGCGACCAAACTCTTTCGTGAACTCAATCTGGATTTCTGCTGCGGCGGAAAGCAAACGCTCAGCCGCGCGGCTGGCAAAAAAGATCTCAATATCGACGAGCTGGAAGCACAGCTAGAAAAACTGGCCGCGCAGCCTTCTGACGCGCGGGACTGGCGTGAAGCACCGCTGGCTGACATTATTGCGTACATCATCCCTCGCTTTCACGATCGCCACCGTGAACAACTGCCAGAGCTGATTCTGATGGCAGAAAAAGTCGAGCGCGTGCATCACGATAAAGCCGATTGCCCGCACGGCCTCGCAAACCAGCTGACCGCCATCTATAACGAGCTGTCTCAGCATATGATGAAAGAAGAACGCATCCTCTTCCCAATGATTAGTCAAGGAATGGGCGCGAATGCTGCCGCACCAATTTCCGTGATGGAGCATGAGCACGATGACGCCGGGCGTGATGTGGAAGTGGTCAAAGAGCTGACCAACGGTGTCGTACCACCGGAAGGTGCCTGCAACACCTGGCGTGCGCTGTACTCTGGTATCAACGAGTTCATTACCGACCTGATGGAACACATCCATCTGGAAAACAATTTGCTGTTCCCACGCGCGCTGCGCGGTGAGTAATGTCGTTTCAATAAAAAAGAAAGTCAGTAAAAACGATTCCGTAAAAACCATTCCGTAAAAATAACAAAGGCGCTCACTGAGCGCCTTTCTTGTTGTCTGGAGATTACAGAATTTCCAGCAATTCCACTTCAAAAATCAGCGCGCTGAATGGCGGAATGGAAGCCCCTGCGCCACGTTCGCCATACGCCAGATTATGCGGAATATAGAGTTCCCACTTGGAACCGACTGGCATCAGCGTCAACGCTTCAATCCAGCCAGGAATCACGCCGCTTACAGGGAATTCAGCGGGTTGGCCACGCTGAACGGAGCTGTCGAACACGGTGCCGTCAGTCAGGCGACCGGTGTAATGTACACGTACGCGATCCTGACGAGCAGGAATCGAACCTTCACCCTGAGTCAACACTCGGAATTGCAGACCAGATTCCGTGCTGTTCACGCCTTCTTTTTGCGCGTTTTCGGCTAGGAACTGCTGACCTTCTACCGCCAGCACCTGTTGGCGATCGCGACGTACCGCATCAGCACGTTCATGAACTTCACGCAGCGCACGATGAACCACATCCACAGGCACCGCTGGCGCATTACCTTCCAGCGCATCGCGTAGACCAGCAAGCAGGGCTTCTGGGATCAGGCCTTCAAGACCTGATTCCTGTAACTGTTGACCAACCTGTAAGCCGATGCCGTAACTTGCCTGCGCTTCGACGCTATCAAAAGAAGGAGTTGTCATGGATGTTCCTTTTAATCTGTAAAAAACTGAAAGCGCAGCATAACAGCGACGGGGATTGGGGTAAAATCCTGTGTGCAGGTAATCACGTTAACCGCACGCCAGCCACGCCATTCCGGGAAGCTGGCCTATACTGGTAGTTCTGATGTTTCTGTCGCACCGGTTACCTTAATCATCAACGCGTTAACTGGTCAGTTCATACGGATTATCGGTATACTGGATTGCGTTATTATCCTGATACTGTTTTTATGCCGACGCAGCCTGGCTAGTGATGTAGCTTAGTTACTGGCAAGTTTGTTTGGTTGCCAATATAGCGTTGTTAATGACATCATTTTTATATGATGCCGTTTTTATACTGACTGTTTTTTATACTGACTGTTTTTTTATACTGAATTGTAGTAAGAGAGGTCACCATGGGCAGAATTGCGCCCAGGAAGCGGAAAAACACCTGGGATTATCAAACGCTAGTACGCTTCTGCCAGCGAATCATCCAGCGGCAGCCCTCACATGCTGTAGCCGTAAAAAACGACGGGGAGCGCGAAGAGCAGGAACAGTTGCCCTCTCTTTCCCTGCGCGAGCGTCTTGGTGCCATGCTACAGAAAGTCTGGCATCTGCCCGACGGCTATCACTGGATGGAACCGTTGCCGTTCCTCCATCGTCGCTGGATTTTAATCGCTATCGCACTGCTGCTCGTCGTGTTGCTCTGGCCTTACAGCGCTCAACATTCGCAGCCTGCCCGCACCACGCCCGTACCTCTTACTCAAGCGGATAATCAGGCTGCGATGCAGGCCGTGATTATTGAAAGCCAGCCTTTAACACCCCAGCAGCAGCCTGCGACTACCGAGCCTCCAACGTCGTCAGCAGCACCGTGGCGACAGTATGAGATCGCCTCGGGCCAAACGCTGGCCCAGCTCTTTCGCGATAACAATCTGCCAGTCAGCGATGTGTTCGCGATGGCTCAGGTGGAAGGCAGGGATAAACCGCTCAGCAATTTACGGGCAGGTCAGGCAGTCAAATTACAGTTGAATGCACAAGGCATGGTCGCAGAGCTGGAGATCGAAACCACGGCGAACCAGACGATCCGATTCACCCGCGGTGCGGACGGAGCCTTTACTCGTACTCGCTAACGAGCCAGCCGTTCCAATAGAAAATCGCGCAGGACGATAGCATGGTTGTGCTGCGCATCTTTACTGCCATAAAGCAGCGTGATCGCCTGCTTCTTCTCAAGTAACGTCAATAGCCTGCCGCCCGCCGTGCCCTGTTCTAACTCATTACGGTAGTAATCCACAAATTCCGCCCAGCGTTCAGGCTCGGCGTGAAACCATTTCCGCAACTCGCTGCTCGGCGCGATGTCTTTAAACCACTCAACGCCCTCCAGACGCGCTTTGCTGATACCGCGCGGCCACAGACGATCAATCAGAAAAGTGGGGGAAGAGAAAGGCGCGTGCGCGTCATAAACGCGGGTGAGATGAATCAAGTCAGACATGCGGCCTCCGGCCTCATTTTTTAGGTATAGGCAATGATAGATCATTTCCCGATCCCTAAAATGCAAAACGCTGGCACAAGGCCAGCGTTTCACATGTTAACTAAAGTGTTAATTCAACGATAAACGTGAATTACGCTCCAGCAACAACAACGACATTCAGTTCAGCAAAGACATCGCTGTGTACCTGGAAGCTCACTTCGTGCTCACCCACAGTACGCAGAACGCCGTTCGGCAGGCGAACTTCGCTCTTAGCAATATCAACACCGGCAGCCGTTACCGCATCAGCGATATCGCGAGTACCGATGGAACCGAACAGTTTACCTTCGTCGCCTGCTTTAGACGCGATGGTAACGCTACCCAGTTCTTTGATCTTAGCAGCGCGAGCTTCAGCAGCAGCCAGAACGTCAGCCAGTTTGGCTTCCAGTTCAGCACGGCGTGCTTCGAAGAACTCAACGTTTTTCTTGGTTGCCGGGACAGCTTTGCCCTGTGGAACCAGGAAGTTACGAGCGTAGCCCGCTTTAACGTTTACCTGATCACCCAGGCTGCCCAGGTTTGCTACTTTATCAAGCAGAATAACTTGCATTACTTTATCCTCTCAAAGTCTCGTTAATGGACAGTGGCCGATTACTGATGACGGTCAGTGTACGGCAACAAAGACAAGTAACGCGCACGCTTGATAGCGCGGGCCAGCTGACGCTGGTATTTTGCACGAGTACCGGTGATACGGCTCGGAACAATCTTGCCGCTTTCAGTGATATAGTTTTTCAGCGTAGCGATATCTTTATAATCAATCTCTACAACGCCTTCCGCGGTGAAACGGCAGAATTTGCGACGACGGAAATAACGTGCCATGTGGCTAGTCTCCAGAATCTATCAATTCAATCTGCTCGGCATGTAACACTATCTTGCTCAAGCCATTGCGCCCTTGATGGCAGCTAATGAACCCGTGCACGGTAAGTTGCGTGCCGACCGTTATACTGTGGGTAACTGCTTGTGACGAGAGTCCGCTGACAATCACGGGCATACGACACCATGCTTGCCGACTCAATCCGGCTTCCTCCTGTGTCGAGCGGTGCTCAAGCACAAACTGACAGTGAGGAATGCCTGACGGGCTGACTTTACGAATGGGCGTCTTGCACACTGTGCCGGACAACACCAGACGATTCACCGTCACCACAACAATTACTCTTCAGAATCCCCTGCATCCACATCATCGCCAGCTTCAGCGAAATCTTCACGACGCTCACGGCGTTCGTCTTTCGCTTTCACCATTGGAGATGCTTCAGTTACCGCGTGCTTAACGCGCATAACCATGCTACGGATAACGGCATCGTTAAAGCGGAAGTTTGTTTCCAGCTCATCGATCGCTTCCTGCGGCGCTTCAACGTTCAGCAAAACGTAATGTGCCTTGTGCAGTTTGTTGATCGGGTAAGCCAGTTGACGGCGGCCCCAGTCTTCCAGACGGTGGATCGTGCCCTGCGCACCAGTGATAGTAGCAGTGTAGCGCTCGATCATGCCCGGAACCTGTTCGCTCTGGTCAGGATGAACCATAAATACGATTTCGTAATGACGCATCGAATTGCTCCTTACGGATTATTCAGCCTCCTGTCTGGGTCAACCGCGGCCCGTGGAGGCAAGGAACGTGTGTATGTGCGGCTGAAAAAATGACGCGTAAGTATAGTGCCCGACATTAAAGAACACAAGGAAGAAACACAGGAGTTTTCTGCGTGGCGATATTTAAGCAATCGGGCCAGAATTACAGCGTCCGCCGGAAGAAATCAGCGCCCGCCTGCAGCGCCGTTGGCGTAATGCGATGCCCTACGCCCGACTCGGTCAAATACGTCAGATTAGCCAGCTTATCGCGTGCCTGTAATGCCTCATAGAGACGGGCGCTTTCTGCCGCCGGCACAACGTCATCCGCTTCACCGTGCCACACCAACAGCGGCCGATCGGACAGCGCGTCCAGACGCGTGGTGACATCATAATCGGCCAGTTTGCTCGCTAACGTCTGCAACACCGCCTGATTTCCCTCACGATCGGCCGGAACAGGAGGAAACAGCGCGGACGATAGCGTAGAGAAGTAGCCGGATCCCATAAATGCCGCCACCGCAGTAATCCAGGGGTAGCGAGCCATACATCCGAGTGCACTCATTCCACCGAGTGACGCGCCGCAAACGCCAATCCGTTCCCCATCGATCAGGCCACGCTGCCGATATTCCGCAACATAGTCGGGAAATTCTTCAATATTCGATTGCAGAATATCCCAGAAATGGCGCAATCGCTGCGCTTCATCCCCGTTATAACGCGCGCCGTGCATGGTCGCATCGGCCAAAATTACCCGAAACCCAGCCTGAGCCAACGCATAGCCAAAATACGAATACACCTCTTTTGATGAGGTGTAACCATGAAAGAAGAAAATCGTCGGGAGGGGCTGCTCTCGCTTTCCCGCAGGTGCCGCGTGAATCGTTTCAATACCGCTACCGAGTTTATCCAGTGACATTTCGACCATATTTCCCTCGTTTTCCGTTCTGTCAGCCTATTTTTATGTAGCGAAATCGTCTTTAGCAGAAAGGGGACGACCTTTTACGATAACCCCGCTCACAGCCACTTTCTTATCTCCGTGTCGTCCTTGATTCCGTTCGGGTTTAATTGGTGTATTTACGTAAATAAAAAAATCACATTGATCCAGATCAATAATTGAAACGAATGTTTACACTCCGTGATTAATTTTTTTCCATTTACTGCCGTTAACGCATGTGAAGCAAGACTAAAAAATAACCTTTTTTATTATAAGAGACACACATATGTTGGGACTTTCTTTTAAACACTGGGGCCTGGGTATCAAGTTATCAGTCATCGCTTCACTGAGCGTAGCGATACTTTTTATCGCATTTACCCTATCCCTTACCCGATCCGCAGGCAATCAGCTCAAAGCTCTGACCCTTAACGACATGCAGAGCCAGGTGAATGGCGTCACCGACATGATCAACATGTACGATGCCAGCCTACAAGCCGAGGTCAGCAACTATACGCGGCTGCTGGCAAGCTTTCTGCCGACGCAGTTTTCACTGGATAACGTTAACCGCACGCCTTTCGGAAGCACCTCTCACCCAACGCTTAAGGCTGGCGATACGGTACTGAACCTCAACACCGAAGTACCGGACGACTTTCTGAGCCGTACCCACGCGATCTCAACGATTTTTGTCCGTGATGGAGAGGATTTTACGCGCATCACCACTTCACTGAAAAAAGAAGATGGATCGCGTGCGATGGGCACCAAACTCGATCGTGAAAGCCCGGCCTATGCGCCCGTGATGAAAGGCGACACCTACAGTGGGTTAGCCACGCTTTTCGGCAAACAGTACATCACCCAGTATCAACCGATACGCGATAGTGAAAACAAGGTTATCGGTATTCTGTTCGTCGGTGTCGACATCACGAAGCAATTTACCGAGATGCAACAAACTATTCTGAACAAGAAAATCGGTGAAACAGGCCATTTCTTTGTCCTTAGCACGAAAAAAGGAAAGGATGCGGGTAACTATCTTTACCACCAAAGCAATGCCAACCAACGCCCTGACTGGTCGGAAGGTGCGTTAGAGAAAGCGCTAGCAACCGGTAATGGTACGCTTGAATACGACAACAACACGATGACGGGCGAAGAAAGAACCCGAATCATGGTGTACCGCAGTATTCCGCAGTGGAACTGGATTGTTGCAGGCGCAGTGAGCAAAGAAAGCCTAATGGCAGAGGTTAACCACACCCGTAACTTGTTTTTGGGCGGCGGCATTATTCTGGTTCTGCTCTTCGCAGGATTCTTTGTCGTGCTGACGCGCAAATGGCTGAGCCAGCCGCTGGTTGAAATCGTTAAAGTGGCGGAACAGTTTTCTGCCGGTAACCTGACAGCAACGCTCTCAAGCAACCGTTATGATGAAGTTGGCCGCCTGATCGATGCCATTAACGGCATTGGACAAGGGCTAACGACCATCGTATCGCAAGTGAGAAATTCATCCGAAGAAATCAGTGCCAGCACCGATGCGCTGGCTGCCGATAGCGAAAACATCAGCGAGCAGATTGCCCGTCAGGCCAGTAGCGTCGAAGAGACGTCTGCCAGCATGGAGCAACTCTCCGCCAGCGTGAAGCAGAACGCCGATAACGTCTCCGCCGCCAAAGATCTGGCAGAGCAGAGCGCCGCAGCAGCACGAAACGGCAGCCAGACCGTCACCGACTCCGTTTCGACGATGAGCGATATCAAAAACTCATCCCAGCGGATTGCCGATATCACGACGGTAATCGAATCTATCGCTTTCCAGACCAATATTCTGGCACTGAATGCCGCAGTAGAAGCCGCTCGTGCAGGTGAACACGGCAGAGGCTTCGCCGTAGTTGCTGCCGAAGTACGGGCACTGGCACAGCGCAGTTCTACCGCCGTGAAAGAGATTGAAACCCTGATTGATGAATCACTGGAGAAAATCGAAGCGGGTTATCATTTCTCAGAAAAAACGCAGGCGGTAATGGACGATTTGCGTAACCGCATCTTACAAGTCAGCACCATCGTGAACGATATCGATATCGCCTCACGCGAGCAGTCCGCGGGTATCAGCCAGGTGAACATCGCGATTGTACAGATTGGTCAAGCAACACAGGAAAACGCCATTCTGGTCAACAATTCGGAAGACACCGCGCAGAGCCTGCGCCAGAAAGGCAACCATCTCAGCGAGCTGGTTAGCGTCTTCCGTATTTAACATTCACACGTACCCTAAATAATTCGAGTTGCAGGCAGGCGGCAAGAGAAGGCATCCCGATGAGCTTACTCAAGTAAGTAATTCGGGTGACTGACAAATCTGCAGCTTAAAGTATGACGGGTATAACGGCCATCGTGTCGCAGGTATTGCACGATGGCCGCCACTTGAGTATTATGCCGACGTTTTTTCACCCATCCCCCACACTGACAAAGGAGACGACATCATGACAACACTTACTCTGATTCTTTGCAGGACATCTCGGGACTAATTCCGCATTCTTTTCCACTTTGCGTTATCCCCCAGCTGTAGCCTGCCTTACCCTATTTTTAAATTGATCAGCAGGATGATCTATGGGCAATGCTATTCGCTCTATTTCGGCGCGTGTCAGTGTGATCGCGACGGAAAACACTTGGATTGAAGGTAAAGCAATCCAACAACTTCAAACTACATCACAACTCCCTAATATGGTACGCGTGGCCGGCATGCCAGATTTGCATCCAGGCCGTGGTTACCCCATCGGAGCCGCCTTTTTTTCACAGCAGCGCTTCTACCCAGCACTGGTCGGGAATGATATCGGCTGCGGCATGGCGTTATGGCACACCGGCCTGAATGCTAAAAAGGTTTCTCTGGATAAGCTGGAAAAACGGCTTGGCAGTATTGATGGGCCACTGGAAAACGATATCGATATTCCACCGGCCCTGGCCGATTTCCGCTATTCGTTGGGCACCATCGGCGGTGGTAATCATTTTGCAGAATTGCAGCTGCTTGATGAAATTTATCAGTCAGATACGCTGCACGCTCTGCATATTGATCCGAAGCAGTTATTGCTGCTTGTCCATAGCGGCTCGCGCGGATTAGGGCAATCCATACTGGAAGCTCATGTGCGGGAATTCGGCCATCATGGTCTTGAAGCCAACACGCCCGCTGCTGAAGCCTATCTGGAACAGCATCAGTTCGCGCTGACATTTGCTACCAATAATCGGCGGCTGATCGCGCAGCGGATGTTGGAGCGGTGGCATACGCAAGGAGAGGCCGCGCTGGACGTGAACCACAATCTGGTGACACCAACAACGATTGAGGGTATTTCCGGCTGGCTGCACCGCAAAGGTGCGACACCTGCCGATTGCGGCCCGGTCATCATTCCCGGTTCACGCGGCGACTACAGCTACATCGTGCAGCCCATTCCTCACGCCGACAGCCTGTATTCTCTGGCACATGGCGCGGGCAGAAAGTGGATGCGAACGGAGTGTAAGGATCGACTATCTGCACGTTACAGCGTCCAGCAACTGGCGCGTACTCGTTTCGGTAGCCGTGTTATTTGTCAGGACAGGGAACTGATCTTTCAGGAAGCGCCAGAGGCTTACAAACCGATAGACAGCGTGATTGGCGCGATGCAGCAGGCGGGGTTAATCACACTGATTGCCCGTCTGAAACCCGTACTCACCTACAAAACGCGCAGGAGGGATAAATGATATTGCTTCAACTTTCCGCTGCGCAGGGGCCGGACGAATGCATGCTGGCAACCGCAAAAGCGTTGCAGGCTCTGACGCGAGATGCTGCGCGGCACGGTATCGAATGTGAAGTCATCGAAACCGAATCAGGGAAGCGTTCCGGTACACTGCGTTCCGCCTTGGTTCTGCTAAACGGTGAACAGGCGGAACCGCTGGCTGCCAACTGGTGCGGTACGCTTCAGTGGACGTGCAATAGCCCCTGGCGCAAAGGTGGCGGACGCAAGAACTGGTTTATTGGCATCGCACGCTTTCATCAGGAACAGGTGTTTGCCGATAACGAGATCCGCTTTGAAGCCACCAAGTCTTCCGGTCCTGGCGGGCAGCATGTGAATAAAACCGAGTCTGCCGTCCGCGCCACGCATGTCGCCAGCGGCATCACGGTGAAGGTACAGAGTGAACGTAGCCAGCACGCCAACAAGCGCCTGGCCTGTTATCTCATCGCCTATCGTCTGGAAGCGTTACAGCAACAGCAGCATGCTGAACTACGGGCACAGCGGCGTCTGTTCCACCACCAGATAGAACGCGGCAATCCGGTAAAAGTCTTCAAAGGCGAAGACTTTACGCTGGTCGTCTCGCGCTAACCTCAACTCACGGGCGGCACCCACTGCCGCCCGTTATTTTCCCTGTTAAAGAGAATGCAATCGGCCCGATGATAGCGCTACACTCCCGCTATCTACTCCTGTCAGGCTGATACGATGAACCTCGTACGGATACTTTTCTTACCCTTAATACTGATGCTGTCCGGCTGCCAGATCATACAAGGTAAGCCTGTCGCGGCACCACCGCCTGCGGAGAAAGCACTCGAAATTCGCTATGCGCAAACCAGCAAGCTGGAAAAAATGGGGACAATTTCGGTTAACGAGCGCGGAAATGCTGATGATGTGGATCGCGCCCTTCAACAGAAAGCCGATGCCTCCGGCGCGCATTATTATGTGATTGTGCTGAAATCCGAGGCAGCAACGCTCCCCGGCATGTGGTTCGCGCGCGCCGTGCTGTATCGCTGAATCTAAGGGACCAGTAAAACAATACCGGGCAGATCCCCGGTATTGTCATGCCACGGCACATTAATACGACATACACGCCGCATTCAGGATCCCGCCGCTGAGCGAGGCAGCGCAGAGAAAGGTGCCGGAAGCGATATCGTTATTCTGAATATGCTGGCTGAGGCGCGGCATATACAGGCGCACAGCGAAATAAATCAGCAATTGCACCACCAGCGCAACCACGCCCCAGGTGATGTAATCCACCAGACTCACCGAGTTAATCGCCGCACTGGAAAGCGGGATCACATAGCCAATCAATGCCCCACCAAACCCAATAGCAGCCGTACCGTTGTTCTCTTTAATCAGCGCCCATTCATCATGCGGCGTGATACGGGTGTAGATAAACAGAAAGGCTAGCACCATAGCAAACCCAATAAAGAAATAGGACGCAAAAGCGAGTAGCGACGTAACAATAGGCATAGCGATATTCCTTTTGAATGACAGGTATAGATGATTATTGCATAGCAAAGCGTTTATACATGACTTTACGTGATAAGTAATGCAGGAATCCCCAACGGAGCGCTTTATCCCCCGGCCGTCATCTCCGCATGAGTACCCTCACATTTTTTAAGAAAATGAATAAGCATTGCATCTGAAATGCCGATAACAGATAAGGCATTTTTTATCAGTTAGATAAGAGCACGTTTCACATTCATCACCTGCCTTCTACTGCAACACATAATTTATACAAACACACAACGACAACTAATCCGTTCTTGGCCTGCAATGACGGAAAAATAAATAATTAATGAACGAAAGGAAGAGGTTTATGCTGCGCTGGATGTCATTTCAAAACCTGTCTGTAACACGAAAGTTATTGGTAGGATTTGGTTTATTGCTCGTCATGGGAGTGATCCTCTCCATGGTCGGCTTTTACGGATTATACAATAGCGACCAATCGTTAAAACGCATCAGTCGTCTTGGCGCCATGTATGACAAAACCGTTGTCGCACGGGAAGGTAACTTCGGCTATGCGCTGGAGCGTAAAGCACAGTATCTGGAACAGCACGACAGTGCGATCGGTAACATTAGCGAAGAACTATCAACGCTGCTGAAAGCGATCGATACGGGAGATTGGCCAACAGAAGATAAAAGCACCATTCAGGATATCAGCGCATCACTCAGCGCCTATATTACACAGCGCCAGCAGGTTATGAGCCCGAATGTCAGCCAACAGCGGCTCAGTGAATTAAACGCTCAGATGGCGGTGTTGCAGGAAAATATCAATAAGCTTTACTTCACGGAAGAGACCCGCGCGGGCCGTAACGTCATTAGCAGCGATATACAGCTGGGCGTGATTACGCTGATTGCCATCATACTCGGTCTGACCACGGCCATTGTGATCTCGCGGCAGATCGTTCGCCCGCTACATCAGGCGTTACACGCCACCCGCGCAATTGCGGAAGGCGATCTTACCGTACAGCTTCATAATGAACGCCGCGATGAATTAGGCCAATTGATTTCAGCCATGGGGCAGATGAACAGCAATCTGCATAGCATGATTGATAAAATTCGCCTCAGCGCGAACCAGATTTCCTATGCCGCAGGGGAAATTTCTGCCGGTAACGCCGATCTCTCCTCTCGCACGACGCAACAAGCCGCCGCGCTTGAAGAAACCGCCGCCAGTATGGAACAGCTGACGTCAACGGTGAAACAGAATGCCGATAACGCCCATCAGGCCAACCGACTGGTTATGGATGCTTCTGACACCGCGAATCAAGGGGAGAGCAGGTTTCTAAAGCCGTCAACACCATGCACGATATCGCGCAAAGCTCCCACCGCATCGCCGAAATTACCTCAATGATCAACAGCATCGCGTTTCAAACCAATATCCTGGCGCTCAATGCCGCGGTAGAGGCTGCGCGGGCCGGTGAACAAGGCCGCGGTTTCGCCGTTGTCGCCAGCGAAGTGCGTAATCTGGCGCAGCGCAGCGCGCAGGCGGCCAAAGAGATCGATACGCTCATTGGCGAATCAGTTTCGCAGATTAATAACGGCGCGGCACTCGTTAACGGTGCGGGGAAAACCATGGAAGGGATTGTACAGTCAGTGACGCAGGTCCACGCCATCATGAAAGACATTACTACCGCGTCGGACGAGCAGCATCGCGGTATTTCTCAGGTCGGTCAGGCCATTATAGAAATGGATCAGAACACGCAGCAAAACACCGTGCTAGTAGAGCAATCCTCTTCGGCTGCTCACTCACTGGAACAACAGGCGATCATACTTTCTGATGCCGTTTCCGTTTTCCGGCTTTTACAACCTTCGCAACACGAGGTTCGCAGGCTGACATCTGCTGCATAAAACGACAGAGAGGTGCCTTGTGGCACCTCTCTGCTATTGGTTACTGCTCTGACTACGCGCGCTGGCGAACGGCTTCAAACAAACACACGCCGGTCGCAACAGACACATTCAGTGAAGACACGCTGCCCGCCATCGGAATGCTGATCAACTCATCACAGTGCTCGCGGGTCAGACGACGCATGCCTTCCCCTTCCGCGCCCATCACAAGCGCCAATGGTCCGGTCAGTTTGCTTTGGTACAGCGTATGATCCGCCTCACCCGCCGTGCCAACAATCCAGATATTACGCTCTTGCAACAGGCGCATCGTGCGGGCCAGATTGGTCACACTGATAACCGGCACAGTTTCCGCCGCGCCACAGGCCACCTTCTTCACTGTCGCATTGAGTTGCGCAGAACGATCGCGTGGCACAATCACCGCATGCACGCCAGCGCCATCCGCATTACGCAGGCAAGCGCCTAGATTATGTGGATCGGTCACGCCGTCCAATATCAGCAGGAAAGGCATTTCCAGATTGTCTAACAGCGCGGGTAGATCGTTTTCCTGATATTTCCGCCCTTCTTTGACTTTCGCGACGATCCCCTGATGCACCGCATCTTCAGCCTGCTTATCCAGCCACTGCCGATTAGCCACCTGGATAACGATGCCCTGCGCTTCCAGCTCCGCAATTACGGGCTGAAGACGGCGATCGTCGCGCCCTTTGAGAATAAAGACTTCTAGAAAACGCTGTGGATCGCGCTCAAGCAGTGCCTTAACTGCGTGAATACCGTAAATAATTTCGCTCATTGATACTCTTCAAATTAACCATAACAGGCAGTACCCGTTTATTAGAGATAGCGGTGTTTACCCGCCCCTCCTCTTCACAGAGAGGAGGCGGGCTAACTAACCTTACTCAGCGGACTTTTTCTTCGCTCGTTTAGCCTTCGTCGCGGCAGCAATTTTATTCGTTTTTTCTACGTTCTTTTTCGCTTTACTGCGGTTCTTTTTCGGTTTAGCTTTTGGCTTATCCGACTTCGCGTTGCTATCGCCTTCTTTGCGGAATGCGGCATCCGGCTCAAAGTTTGCTGGCGCTTTGCTGGCGCTGCGACGACGTCGAGCTGGCTTGGCCTCACGCGAATCCGGTTTCTTCACACGGTCGCGCGCCGTTTTACCTTCGCCACGTACCTTGCGCGTGCTGGAAATTAACGCGAAATCAATGTTGCGCTCATCCATATGGACGGCTTCAACACGAATTTCGACTTCATCACCCAGACGATAAACCTGCCCGCGCGATTCGCCGATCAACCGCTGGCCGATATTATCGTAGCGGTAGTAATCATTATCCAGCGTGGAAACATGCACAAGCCCATCGATAAACAGATCTTTCAGGCGAACGAAGAAGCCGAAACCGGTCACACTGGCGATAATCCCGGTAAAGACCTCACCCACGTGATCCTGCATAAAGTCGCATTTCAGCCAGTCCGCAACGTCACGCGTGGCTTCATCCGCACGGCGCTCCGTCATCGAACAATGCATACCCAGCTGTAGCATTTCGTTCATGTCGCTATGCCAGCCGCCCGTTGACGTCCAGCGCTCATGACGATCGCTCAGCAGATACTTAATCGCGCGGTGTAACGACAGGTCTGGATAACGACGAATCGGTGACGTGAAATGGCCGTAAGACGTTAATGCCAGACCGAAGTGACCTCGGTTTTCCGGGTCATAAATAGCCTGCTTCATTGAACGCAGCAGCATAGTTTGCAGCATTTCCCGATCGGGACGGTCAGCCAGCTCATTCATCAATTCTGCGTAATCTTTCGGCTGTGGCTTCATTCCGCCTTTCAGCGTCAGCCCCAACTCGCCCAACACGCTGCGCAAGGCTAATACATGATCTTCGCTGGGTTGATCGTGTACGCGGAACAGCGCGGGCTCTTCGTTTTTCTCCACAAATTTCGCGGCGGAGATATTCGCCAGAATCATGCATTCTTCGATCAGTTTGTGCGCATCGTTACGCACCACCGCTTCCACACGGTCGATACGGCGTTCGGCGTTGAAAATAAACTTCGCTTCTTCGGTTTCAAACGCGATACCGCCACGCACTTCACGCGCATGTTCAAGCGCTTTGTACATGTGGTGCAGTTCTTCTAGCCCGCCTACCAGTGGTTTGTAATGTTCGCGCAGTTCGGCGTCGCCTTGCAGAATACTCCACACCTTGGTGTAGGTCAGACGCGCGTGTGAACTCATTACCGCTTCATAAAACTTGTAAGACGACAGTTTACCCTGCGACGAGACGGTCATCTCGCAGACCATACACAGACGATCGACCTGCGGGTTGAGCGAACACAGTCCGTTAGATAGCACTTCCGGCAACATCGGCACCACCTGCGACGGGAAGTACACCGAGGTGCCACGCGCCCGCGCTTCATGATCGAGCGGCGTATTCGGCCGGACGTAATAGCTCACGTCCGCAATCGCAACCCATAAGCGCCAGCCACCGCCACGTTTCGGTTCACAGTGCACCGCGTCATCGAAATCGCGAGCATCTTCGCCGTCAATGGTGACCAGCGGCAACTTACGCAGATCCACACGGCCTTTTTTCGCGGCTTCCGGTACCTCTTCGGAGAGATCCTTCACCTGCTCTTCCACTTTAGGTGGCCAGGTGTGGGGAATATCATGGGTACGCAGGGCGATATCCACCGCCAGCCCGGTGCCCATGTTGTCACCGAGGATCTCGACGATCTTACCCACCGCTTTCGTGCGACGTGTGGCGCGTTGCGTCAGCTCAACCACCACCACGAAGCCCATGCGAGCACCGTTAATTTCTTCTTTCGGGATCAGAATATCGAAGCTCAGGCGGCTGTCATCCGGCACCACGAACCCGACACCGGCATCGACAAAATAGCGGCCGACAATTTGTCCGGTACGTGGTTCCAGCACGCGCACAATGCGCCCTTCACGACGTCCTTTACGATCCGCACCCAGCGGCTGTGCCAGCGCCACATCGCCGTGAATCGTCCGTTTCATCTCTTCAGCCGACAGATAAAGATCGTCTTTGCGGCCTTCCACGCGTAGAAAGCCGAAACCATCGCGGTGACCAATGACCGTACCACGCAGCAGATCGAGCTTTTCCGGCAACGCATAGCACTGGCGGCGGGTAAAAATAAGCTGACCATCACGCTCCATCGCACGCAGGCGACGGCGCAGCGCTTCGAGTGCTTCTTCTCCGGTTAATTGCAGGTCGGCGGCTAATTCTTCTCGGCTAATCGGGGTATCGCGCTTGGCGATGTGCGCCAAAATATATTCACGACTGGGGATGGGGGATTCGTATTTTTCTGCTTCTCGTTCCAGGAATGGATCTTGTGACATTGCGGTTCCTCCGTTGTCATCAGCAGGAGGCTGAACAAAACTCATTCAACCAACAATAATTTATAAAGCGGCGGGTTTTCTTTGACCATATCAGCCAGTGTGTATTGATCCAGCTCATGCAGGAAATTTTGTACCGCCTGTTGAAGCACCTGCTTTAAGCGACAGGCTGGCGTAATGTGGCAAAACTCATGGCTACAGTTAACCAGCGTGAGCGGCTCCAATTCGCGCACAACATCGCCAATTCGGATGGTTTCTGCCGGTTTTCCAAGACGGATACCGCCATTCTTGCCGCGCACGGCCATCACCAACCCAGCACGACTAAGTTGATTGATAATTTTGACCATATGATTACGAGACACGCCATACACTTCCGTTACTTCCGAAATGCTGGTCATTTTCCCGCCCGGCAGCGATGCCATGTAAATCAGCGCCCGCAAACCATAATCCGTAAAACTTGTTAACTGCACATAAACCTCGGATACCTCTGGGTATCATTGACTGGCGTATTGAGTACGCCCCTGAAAAACCAACGCTGTTAACAGATAATAAACCAGGCGTAAACGCTACGGCTAATTATTTATACCCTTTGTGTTGCAAGCGCTCCGTTGGCGATGCCCTTCTTGCCCAAACCTTTGTCCCAGCCATATCTTTTTAATTTTATCTCACCGCAACACAGATAACGTATTCTCTTTGGTTGCACACACCACATCCAGTGATGACTGAGTTATCACCCACGAAGGCGGCGTAAGGAAAAGGACACCATGGGGTTGAAAAATATTTCTATTCGTACCGGCTTATTAACGTTATTGCTGCTAACTACCCTGTTGCTGCTTATCGTCAGCAGCATGGGCGTAGTCGCCATTAAGAAAGACAGGGAAACGCTGACAGCACAAAATCAAATTCAGGGCATTGAGCTCGGCAACCTGATGAGCGGCTATAACCAGACGCTCAGCGCGAGAGCCTCGGCAACGCTCGCCGTCAGGAAAATAGAGATCGGCCTGCTGGACGACGGTGCCAAGGAAACCGGGGTCGTAGAGAAACATCTCCGCCAATCGCAGGAAGACATTGAACGCGTGATCAAATCGGCCAATGCCGATCCTAAACAGCAGGCGCTGGCGCAGGACGTATTGAAAACCTATCAGGCCTATTTTCAGCAGGGCATGACGCCGATGCTGAGCGCACTGCAAAAACAGTATACCGACGAATACTATGACGTTCTGGAAAAACAGCTCGGCCCGCTGAGTGAGGCCTTTGATTTGTCGATCCAGAATTTCCGACAGTATGCTCAGCAACTTTCCGAACAGGGTCTGGCGCAGTCCGAGCACAATGAGCGCATCATGCTGCTGCTCATTGCCATTGCCAGCCTGTTGTCTATCACGCTGGTTGTATTAGCCTGGGTCGCACTGCGTCACATGCTGCTCAAACCGCTGGACTATGCAATTGAGCAGTTGGAGCTGGTTGCTGGCGGTAATCTGACGCGCCGCCTGATTCAAGGCGGAAACAACGAACTGGGTCGGCTCAATGATGCCATCGGCCGTATGCAAGGGGCACTGCTGGAGTCGGTTAGCCAGGTGCGCGACGCCAGCACGCAAATCGATCTCGGTAGCCGAGAACTGTTTGAAGAAAACGCCCAGCTTTCCCAACGCACCGAAGAATCCGTTGCCGCACTGGAACAGACAGCAGCGAGTATGGAGCAACTGAGCGCGACGGTAAAACTCAATGCCGATCACGCAGAACTCGCACATCAGCTCGCCAATAACGTCTCAAACACCAGCAGCCGCAGCAACGAATCCGTCTGTTACGTCATTGAAAAAATGCAGGAGATCGCCACCAGCGCCAAGCGCATCAATGACATTCTCAGCGTCATTGACGGCATCGCATTCCAGACCAACATTCTGGCGCTGAACGCCTCCGTCGAGTCCGCTCGCGCAGGCGAACAAGGCAGGGGCTTTGCCGTCGTCGCCGGAGAAGTCCGCAATCTGGCGCAGCATAGTGCGCAGGCAGCGAAAGAGATCCGCGCATTGATTCTAGATTCTCAGACGCGTGTATCCGAAGGGCTTGAATTAGCCTCTAAAGCGGGTGAAACCATGGATGAAGTGACCGACGAAATCATCCGTATTACACAGTTGATGCGAGATATTTCCACCGCCACGCAAGAACAGCATCGCGGTATTGAGCAGGTTAACGTCGCCTTCACACAGATCGACAAAGTCGCTCAGCACAACGCACAGCTCGTCAAAGCCTCATCTGCAACAACGCAGTCGTTGGAGCAGCAGTCCCAGCAGTTGATGCGGTCTATGGCGCTGTTTCAGGTCGATCCTCGCCTTTCCTAATTTATTGGTGTATTGCACCGCCTGTAGTCGGCCCAGCGCTGACTACAGACATCCCCTTGCAGATAGCTCCGCTTCCGTATATTCCCTAAAAAAACCGAATAAATAATGAGAAAAAGCAGGAACCCTCTTCCCTCTTCACACACCTATTTCATAGGTACACTTTCAGATAATTTGAGTATTATTTTTTTACCGCTATTCTCTGTTTTTACACATAAGCGTATAAATAGAGTTTCTGCGTAAAAGCGGCAAAATCAATGACGGCAATACATTGAATAAAAAGATAATGAGAGAAATTTCCTAGTGGTGATATTAATCATGCGTTCTAGGTTATTAATTACCTATTAATATAATATTTATTAAATTAATTAATAGCAGGCTATTTTATTAATTCGCTCCATTGATTTTCGCGTAAAAAAGGGAGACGGTCGATCGCCCAATAACACTACAGATGGCTTCATGATAAAACGAATGCCTCTGACAACAGCGAATCAAGGGTAAAGACAGAAAGAATATAGGCAAATATAAACATGAATAATCAGTCAGTTGATGTTGATTTGATTACCAGGTTTGACAATGAAGCCAAACTGCTCGCACTCAATTCCGTTTATGCCATCGCCGAATTCGACCTGGCAGGGAAACTGATTGAAGCCAATCCTCTTTTTTGCAAAATGCTGGGCTACAAAAAAGAAGACATTATTCAGAAAAGCCACACGCTTTTTATGCCAGAAGCGCAGCGCCAAAAACACGATCATTTCTGGCACGATGTGATTAAAGGGAATATTAACGCAGGGGAATTCCAACGGAAAACCCAAAAAGGAGACATCATTTGGCTCCATGCGGCTTATACGCCCATTATTGATCATTCAGGCCGCCGTATTGGCGTCATAAAGCTGGCGCTTGATATTACTCAGGAAAAGCGTCTGATGTCTGAGCACCGAGCACAGCTAGACGCGATTGAAAACTCGCAAGGCGTGATCGAATTTGATAAAGACGGCTATATTACCCACGTCAATAAACACTACCTGATGCTGACGGGCTACGAAGAGAAAGAAATTCTCGGCCTGCACCACAAGTCACTCTGCGATCCTCTTTATACTGAACAAGCCGACTATCAAACATTCTGGGAAACCTTGCATCGCGGTCACCCTGTCAGCGGGCGCTTCCATCGACTGGGCAAAGGCAACCATTCATTCTGGATACAGGCGACCTATAGTCCGGTCATGGATAGCGACGGTAATGTGAGAAAAATCATTAAATATGCTCACAACATCACGCAAAACGTCGAAACCGAAAAGAAAGCCCATCAGCAAGGCATCATTCTCGATATCCTGCTGTCAGTCCACGACAGCTTTCTGCTCGACCACAATTTGCTTTCCGCCTGCGATAAAGTCTTTGAGCGGCTGCTTAGCGTCACCAACAGCACCTTCGGCTTCATCGCCACATTGCAGGAAGATGAAGATGGCCAGTTGCTCTATCTTCCCGCGATTTCCAACCTGGCCTGGGATGAAGAAACCCTGAACTGGTACAGGCACCAGCGCAGAACCCACGGCGGCTTGAGGCTCCGTAAATTGGATAATCTGTTTGGTCACGTGGTGACCCACAATACGGTGGTGTGCACCAATAACCTGCTGAGGCAAAAGGCTGGCCGAGACCTTCCCCCCATCCATCCCGCACTGTATTCCTTACTTGGGATTCCGATTACCCACAACGGTAAAGCAATCGGGATGATCGCACTGGCTAACCGCCGGGAAGGTTACGATCAAACGATGATCGAACTATTGGCACCGCTGGTGAAAACGCTCGGCATCATTATTCATGCGCGTTCGCTTGAGGATGAACGCACGCAGATAGAAGCGTCTCTGCGCTTTAATGCGGGACATGATTTTCTTACCGGACTACCGAATCGCAGCAGCTTCTTCGAACAGGCCAGCGCCTTTTTTCTACTCAAGCAGCAAAGCCAGCACACCGACAAAGGTTGTCTGGCGATTATCGATATCGATTTGTTCAAAAACATTAACGATCAATACGGCCATCTGGCTGGCGATGCCGTCCTCAAAGAGCTGGCGATGCTCATGCGCATGTCGCTGCGTCAGGAAGATCTGGTCGCCCGCCTTGGGGGTGAAGAATTCATCATTCTGTTAAAAGAGGTCTCTTACCAAACGGCGGTGGTAACGATTGAGCGTATTCGACAAGCGATTGAGCAGCATACGCTGGAATACGATCGCCAGAATCTGTGTTTCACGATCAGCGCTGGCATTGCTGCCTACCGTTCCGATCTTGCCTCCGTTGAGGAGTGGATTCAGTTAGCCGATGAAAACCTCTATGCGGCTAAACGGCAAGGGCGTAACTGTGTGAAATAAGCCCATCCTGACAGCGCTGCTGGTAGCTTTGCTCAAACGTCTGCATTCCCGCAGCGGCTCCCGTCTGAATCAGGCCGGGGAGTTGGTGCGTTTTCCCTTCCCGAATCAGATTACTGACTGCCGCGGTGGCGGTCAGCACTTCATAAAGCGCGATTCGCCCCCCTTGCGCGGCAGGCAACAACTTTTGTGTCACCACCGCCTGCAAACAGGTAGCTAACTGGCTGCGAACATAGGCTTTTTCTTCACCAGGAAAGACGTCAACCAGACGATCGACCGCCTGCGATGCGCTGCGGGTATGCAGCGTCGACAACACCAGATGGCCAGTTTCCGCCGCCGTCAGCGCCAGCCGAATCGTCTCCGTATCGCGCAGTTCTCCCAACAGAATGACATCGGGATCCTCCCGCAGTGCGGCCCGTAATGCCAGTGCAAACGACGCGCTGTGCGCACCGATCTCTCGCTGTTGAATCAGGCAGCGTCGGCTGGCATGGATAAACTCGATCGGGTCCTCCAGCGTAATCACATGGCGATCGCAGCAGTCGTTTAACGCCCCAAGCATGGCCGCCAGCGTTGTGGATTTACCGCTCCCTGTCGCACCGGTAATCAGGATCAGTCCGTTCGGTTTCTCCAGCAGTGTCGAGAAAACGGGTGGCGCGTGTAGCGCTTCCAATGAAGGCTGAGCGGATGGAATAACGCGCAACGCCGCAGACAGCCCTTCCCGCTGGCGAAACACATTTACCCGCAGGCGTTGCCCATCAGGCAGCATTAATGCGCCGTCCACCTGACCAATCTGCCGCAGTTGCTCGCGCTGAGCCGGTTCGAGCCAGGCATCGCACCATTGCGCCACCTGATCCGGCGTTAAACGTGGTAAGGTATTTTCAGGCTGTAGCCTCCCGTCCACACGCAACACTGGCGGATGACCGCTACAAAGGTGCAGATCCGAGGCATTATGTTTTACACTACGCGCCATCCACTCATCCAACTCCATAGATTAACCTCCTGAATAACCATGACGACAATCCAGCAGAATCTACAGGACATCCGGCAGCAAATCGCCACCGCCGCGGCGCATTGCGCACGGGCACCAGAAGAAATTACGCTACTTGCAGTTAGTAAAACCAAACCTGTGAGCGCGATCGAAGAAGCCATCGCGGCAGGGCAACGGGCGTTTGGCGAGAACTATGTTCAGGAAGGCGTGGAGAAGATCCATTATTTCCAGGAAAACCATCCGGACACGCCATTGGAGTGGCACTTTATCGGCCCGCTACAGTCAAATAAAAGTCGGCTGGTGGCTGAGAATTTTGACTGGTTTCACACCGTGGATCGCCTGCGCATTGCGCAGCGTCTGAGTGAGCAACGTCCGACCACCTTGCCGCCGTTAAACGTTCTGTTGCAGATTAATATCAGCGGCGAACCGAGCAAATCCGGCATTATGGTAGAAGAACTCGCGGAACTCGCCGCCAGCGTCGCCGCACTGCCCAACCTGCGCTTGCGTGGCCTGATGGCGATTCCGGCACCGGAAACCGATTATGAGCAGCAGCTTGCTGTTTTCAAGCAAATGGCTGTGCTGTTCCAAACGTTGTCTGCAAATCATCCGCACATTGATACACTTTCTATGGGGATGACGGACGACATGCGTGCGGCGATTACCGCAGGCAGCACATTGGTGCGCATTGGTACGGCAATCTTTGGCGCGCGGGACTATTCAGCCAAAAGCGTATAAATAAACAGTCAGTCAAAAACGAATCAACAGCAGGGCACGCCCTGAACAGCACGTCATCTTTGACAGAATACAAACGGAACAGGTGATCAGCGATAATGCAGATGCAACAACGTAAAATAGCGTTTATTGGTGCCGGGAATATGGCGCAGGCCATTATCGCCGGATTGGTTAACGGCGGTTATCCCGCTCAACACATCAGCGTCTGCGCGCCTTCGGGTAAAAACCGTGATGCGCTGGCTGCACAGTATGGCGTGATCAGTAGCGCAGACAATGTACGCTGCGCTCAGGAAGCCGACGTCGTTGTGCTGGCCGTCAAGCCGCAGATGATGGCAACGGTTTGCGAACCGCTACGTGAACAGGTCAACTTCAGCGGTAAGCTGGTGCTCTCGATTGCAGCAGGCATCAACATCGCCCGTTTTCAGGCGCTCCTGGGCGAGCCACTGAATATCGTGCGGATTATGCCAAACACGCCGTCTCTGGTCGGCAAAGGCATGAGCGGGATGTATGCCCCCGCCTCCGTCAGTCAGGCTGATAAAGACTTCACCGCACAGCTGATGCAGAGCGTCGGTAAAATGTGCTGGGTGGAGAGCGAACAAGGTATTAACGGCGTGATCGCCGCAGCGGGCAGCGCACCGGCTTATTTCTTCCTGTTTATGGAAGCGATGCAGCAGGAAGCCATCCGTCAGGGGTTCAGTCAGGAAACGGCTCGCCTACTGGTGCAACAGGCCGCGTCCGGCGCTGCCGCACTGGTTGAAGCCAATCCCGATACGCCGCTATCAACCCTACGGGAAAATGTGACGTCCAAGGGCGGTACCACAGCAGAAGCCTTACGGGTATTAAACGAACAGCAGTTGACGCAAACCGTGGCTGAAGCCATGCAGGCGGCAATTGCTCGCGCACAGGAAATGGAAACGCTTTTTTAACCAAAGCGGGTTCCCCGATTCTTTATCTTATTAAGGAAAAGACGTACTTATGCTCACGCTGACTTTTCTGGTCAAAACGCTGGTCGACCTCTATGTAATGGTCCTGCTGCTACGCATCTGGATGCAGTGGTCACGCAGCGATTTCTATAACCCGCTGTCGCAGTTTGTCGTCAAAATCACCCAGCCGATTGTCGGGCCACTGCGCCGCATTCTGCCGTCGTTAGGGCCGATTGACAGCGCCTCGCTGCTGCTGGCCTTTATTCTCACGACGATCAAATACCCGTTACTGCTGTTGATTCAGGTTGGTGCGATTTCCCTTAGCCCAATGAACCTGCTGGTCGGGCTCATTTCGCTGATTAAATCCGCGGGCTATCTGGTTTTCTGGGTCATCATCATCCGTTCGATTATGAGCTGGGTCAGTCAGGGCCGTAGCCCAATCGAGTATCTGCTGCATCAGTTGACCGAACCGCTGATGGCGCCGCTCCGCCGCGTTATTCCGGTTATGGGCGGCATCGATTTCTCCGCGATGGCGGTGATTCTGATTCTGTATATGCTCAACTATCTGGGCATGGACCTGTTTCCGGGGCTGTGGTTTCTGCTGTGAGTGCCATTACCCGCCACGGCGATGCGCTGGTGATTCGGCTGTATATTCAGCCGAAAGCCAGCCGGGATCAGATCGTGGGTTTGCATGGCGACGAACTAAAAGTCGCCATCACCGCTCCGCCGGTTGATGGGCAGGCCAATGCCCATCTGACCAAATTCCTCGCCAAACAGTTTCGAGTCGCCAAGAGTCTGGTCGTGATTGAAAAAGGCGAACTCGGACGGCATAAACAGATTAGAATTACCCATCCGCAACACATCCCGGCTGACGTCGCGGGCTTCATTGAATAAACACGATTGAATAAATACGCAGGACAAGACGATGCAAAAAGTGGTTTTGGCTACCGGAAACCCCGGTAAAGTGCGCGAGCTCGCCAGCTTGCTGGCCGATTTCGGTCTGGATATTGTGGCGCAGACCGAACTGGGCGTGGATTCCGCCGAAGAAACCGGCCTGACCTTTATCGAAAACGCCATCCTGAAAGCACGTCATGCGGCACAAATCACAGGATTGCCGGCGATTGCCGATGATTCCGGTCTGGCTGTCGATGCGCTGGGCGGCGCACCGGGCATTTACTCGGCACGCTACGCGGGTGTGGATGCCAGCGACCAGCAAAATCTGGATAAGCTGCTGCTGACGCTAAAAGACGTACCGGACGAACAGCGCCGCGCCAGCTTCCACTGCGTGCTGGTTTATCTGCGCCACGCTGAAGACCCGACGCCGATTGTCTGCCACGGTAGCTGGCAGGGTGTGCTGACGCATGAAGCGGCGGGCAGCGGTGGCTTCGGCTATGACCCGATCTTCTTCGTGCCAGAGCTGGGTAAAACGGCAGCGGAACTGACGCGTGAAGAGAAGAACGCGCAGTCTCACCGCGGCCAGGCGCTGCGCCTGTTGCTGGATGCGCTACGCAATGCTTAAGCTTCCCCCGCTCAGCCTGTACATTCATATTCCGTGGTGCGTACAGAAATGCCCATATTGCGACTTCAATTCTCACGCGCTGAAAGGCGACGTGCCGCATCAGGAATATGTCGATCATCTGCTGGCGGATCTGGATGCTGATTTGCCGCTAGCGAGCGGTCGTGAACTGCACTCGATCTTTATCGGCGGCGGCACGCCCAGCTTGCTGAGCGCGGAAGCGATGCAGGCGCTGCTCGATGGCGTTCGGGCGAGAATTCCGTTAACGCCGGATGCCGAAATTACGATGGAAGCCAATCCCGGTACGGTTGAAGCCGACCGTTTCAGCGGCTATCAGCGCGCGGGCATTAACCGTATCTCCATCGGCGTTCAGAGTTTCGATCCACAGAAGCTGACGCGCTTAGGGCGTATTCACGGCCCGGACGAAGCCAAGCGTGCAGCGCATCTGGCGACCGGTCTGGGATTACGCAGCTTTAATCTGGATCTGATGCACGGCTTGCCGGATCAATCGCTGGATGAAGCGCTGGACGACCTGCGTCAGGCCATTGCGCTCAACCCACCGCATTTATCGTGGTATCAGCTCACCATCGAACCCAATACGCTGTTTAGCTCGCGCCCGCCGACGCTGCCGGACGACGACGCGCTGTGGGACATCTACGAGCAAGGCCACGCGCTACTGAGTGCCGCTGGCTACCAGCAGTATGAAACCTCTGCCTATGCCAAACCGGGCTACCAGTGCCAGCACAACCTGAACTACTGGCGCTTCGGTGACTATTTGGGGATTGGCTGTGGCGCACACGGCAAGCTGACTTTCAGCGACGGCCGCATTCTGCGCACGGTAAAAGTCCGCCATCCTCGTGGCTATATGCAGGGCACGTATCTGGATAAACAACACGATGTTGCTAACGACGATCGGCCTTTTGAGTTTTTCATGAACCGCTTTCGCCTGCTGGAAGCCGCTCCGCGCGAGGATTTCACAGCGTACACCGGTCTGGACGAGCACAGCATCCGCTCACAGTTGGATCAGGCGCTGGCGCAAGGCTACCTGACGGAAACCGCCACGCACTGGCAAATCACCGAGCACGGTAAACTGTTTCTGAACTCCCTGCTAGAGCTGTTTCTGGCGGAAGAGTAACGATAATTCAGTGGGCACGTTTTCTCTGAAAAACCTGCCCATTGCTTCCCACCCTACTTCTCCTTTTGCAATGCTTACAAACCTTATTTCGAGCCGTCTCCCTTTTCCATCACGCGCCTCTTGTCCGCCGAGCGGAAATCCTTTTTCCTTGTGCTGGACGACGATTTCATCTTTAAGTACGCTACGAGCTTCTAGTAAGAATAAATCTTACATCTGAACGTTGGAGGCATAATGGCCAGAACCATGACAATTGACCTTGGAGATGAACTTCGCCATTACGTGGAATCGCTGGTGGAATCAGGTGATTACCGCACACAAAGTGAAGTCATTCGGGAAGCGCTGAGAATGCTACGGGAAAAACAGGCGGAGTCAGATCTGCAAACGCTGCGTCATTTACTCGCTGAAGGGATAAACAGCGGAGAGCCACAGGAGTGGAATAAAGATGAGTTCTTGCAAAAAATCAGAAGCAGGACGCGAACAGCCACCCGATAAAATCAAGCTAACACCGCTGGCGCAACGCGATCTGGAGGCGATTTACCTCTACGGTTTACAGCATTTTAATGAAGAAAGCGCCAACACCTATCTGGAAACCATCGAACACGCCTTTTCCGCTATCAGACACAACAAGATAGGGATAGAACGTAGGGAACTTGGGCTAGGCTTGTACTCATTTCCCGTCGTCAGACATACGCTATTTTTTCTGTACGAAACAGATAGCGTCATTGTTGTTCGAATACTTCATCAGTCGCAGGACAGTGTGCGGCATCTTAAGTGGCTATGAGCCCTTTCTGCGACCATAAATTGCATTAGCTCAGACTTGATCCGCAGACATAACATCATCAAATCTGACAGACTGCATTGAGCGAAAAGCAGAAATTACATATCTGTTAAAGTGGCTAATTAGTGATCTACTGTAATGATTTGATAATAGAATCACATAAGCCATTTATTAACAATGGATTACCCCAAAAAAAGCCCCCTCAATTGTATTTTCAACAATTCAACCACGTTACAACAAAGACAACTACCATGTACATTCGAAGCAGTTATGGGCAATCACCGACTAAAGCTTTAGCTTCTAGTTAACTGGCATCAGTAGAAAAGGTATAGATTTTAAAATCTATACCTTTACCAGTTAATATAATACTTCAGTAATATAATTTAATTAATAGCCAATTTCTTGCCCTAGTTTATTTAATCTTTCGACTAACGTGTGAATAGTAGTATAAGGGTAAGAGTCGCACTCGCAAGCTCCAGGCAACATCATTTCCGAATAAAGTCGCTTCGAACGTTCAATAGCCCCATATTGATATTCAAGTAATATTTGATACATATCTTCATCATTCTTTTTGTACGGTTTACCCAAATAGCCAGTAAGTGCTTTTACATAATCACCACGAGTTATTTTCGTATCTAAATATGCAAAATGCAAGACATACCATAATTCAAACGACTCATTGGAAAATGCAATATTTATATTATTTTTCCGCGCTAACGTAAGCGCATCCTTAACTCTTTTCTTAGTAAAAGAATCTCTATCAAAGACGCACCAAGCCTCTTTGAACTTCCCTGTAGAGAACATTTCTAATGCTTTTTCAACAACACTAACAGTATTACACCCAGCACCAACTATCTCACACTTTGTATTTACTTTAAATTTTTTGAAGTATGATGGCTCTGTGCGGGCACCTTCACATACAATAAGAACTTTTTTTTCAGTATCTTTGCTGCCAACTTTCCTTTGTTTTAATTTCATTTTCAACCTCAGCAAAAATAAGGAAAATTAATTTAAATCCGAACCCCAAATTATATCTGAATCACCTAACATTGGAATAGCACCAAAATCACCTTCGAAATATCCTTTCCTATAGGATGCATCATTCCTAACTTTATATTCAACTAGTTGCTTTAAATGTGAGCCGCCTAAAGAGTCTTTTTCTGCAAACCAAATCTGATCTCTACGCAACTCATCTTTATCCAACAGATTAGTATCATGTGTTGCGACTACCAATTGAGCATTATTCTTATTAATATCTAAACTGTTGAACATTCTAATAATTTTCTTGGTAATTAAAGGATGAAGCCTTGCATCAAACTCATCGATAAATAAGATATATGAATTATCAAAGGTATCCATCAAGGGACCAGCTAATGCAATGAGTTTTTTCGTTCCTTCAGATTCGTTTTCACCCAACTCAAAATTAATGGTATCTACAAAAACACCTTCGTCATTGAAACGGTTATGAGTAGTAGCGACTCCTAAGGAATCATGCTTTGGCAAAGATACATTTTTAAATCTTGAATCTTTTTTTATAGTTGTAAAAATTGCATCCAGAAGTTCACTTTCTTTTTTCTCAACCCGATCACCTTGGCTCTTAGAGATATTAACGATATCCAAGTCAAACATATCAATGATTGATTTAATTTTCTTACGTTTGTTTTCATCATCCAAAAGTTTTACAGTGAATGGGAGATAACCTATATCACTCATACCTTGTATAACTCTGATTTTCCTAAACCATCTAATAACTGATTTCGAAATTTCTCCATCAAAGTTAGCACAGACGGATAAAAACAAGGCATTTTTCCTTGTTCTTTTTTCTAAACCAATACCTTCCTTAAATTCTTTGTGGACATTTATTTCTTTCGTATTCCTATTAAATAACACTACTTCTTCTTTATTTTTTTCTATTACAGAAAGAGTTTCTGATGTAATTTTATCACTAACCGCAGCAAACGTATATTCATAAAGTTTATTGTTAATAATGAATATCATTTCAAATGATGATGGTTCATCTTCAAATCTTGGATTTAATTTAAATGGAAGAACATTTATATCCTCATCCGCTTGTGATTCTTTTGAAGAATTGATTACCATTTTCTTCATAAAAGATAATGCAGAAAAGACATTACTTTTTCCACTTCCATTAGCCCCATATATAACAGCTGCTTTTAAAAGGTCTATATCAGGGAAAGCATTAAATACCGCTCTTTTATCTAAATTCCTATCCTTAGACTTAATTTTTGCGGCAAGCATCGATAGCGTTGCCTCATCCTTAAACGACAAATAGTTTTTAAAAGAAAATTGTACAAACATCTTAACCTCCAATGACCACATAACTTACATTAGAAGCATTCTAATATCTGCGTGAAAAAACCACAAAACAATCTGTGCCATTTTACTTTTGAGAAATAAAAAAAACATAACAATATGATTAATATACAAAAAAATACATTAATGACTGATGATTGAATTTTATATTTGTGATTTTTTAACATTCATAACCATATGATTTTTAATCATTATTTAAGATTAACGCCATTTATCATTACAATAAACTGTAACTTAGAACGCGAACACACAAGAATCCTCCCTGGTGGCGACAGCTTTTGTCACTTCTCTCCCATAGCCAGTTGACTGGCCTATTCCTGTTGATTGACAGATTTTGATGTTAACAATGTCCGCATCTGGCACAGGCTGTGTAAAAACTCGTTTTTTGCAGTATCTGAGTACTATCCTCAGTTAGGGATGCAAGATATTCCTGATATTGATTGTATTCGCTGTGATTTGTATGTAGAGGCAGAATGAGGCTTTTGTGGCTTGATATGGGGTGCTAATGGCTTGTTATTTGGGGGTAATGCGGCCACTCCCGCTAGTTGCATTGTTCTCGCAGCTTAATGGCCAATCCTCCGGTACCCCAGATGGACATCATCCTTTTCAGGTTATAAGCCAGCACATGCAGACTGATTTCTGTGCTAACGTTTTTAAACCGTTGCGTCAGGAAGTGAGTCGCTCCCATCCACATTTTAATTGTCCCGAACGGATGCTCTACCGTTTGCTTTCGCACTACAGCTGTTTGTGGTGATGCGTTAAGCTTGGCTTGCATGTCTTCCATTTCTGCTTCATGAACCCAGCGCCTTATACGTCTCGGATCGCGTTTTGATGTGGTGCACCTTGACCGCTGACTGCAATCGCGACAAGCAATATTGTTAAAGTACATTTGCTGCTCTAAACCATCCTCAACCACCGTAAATCGGTTCTGAAGCTCGCTACCCATCGGACAAATATAAATATCTTTTTCCTGGTCATATACCCAATAAACCTCAAGATGCAGGTTTGAGCACCTGAAAGCGATCGTGGATTCTGGATGTCAGCGAGTCCGCTATTTCTGGCAGCGTGGTTGAGAAAAAACTGAATATCGCATTCCGAAAATCGCGCGTGTTTTCAAAATAGCGGTTATTCCGTGCATGCTCGTTCATCACTTTCCATAAGCGCTCTATCGCATTCAGATTCGGACTGTAAGGCGGTAAATAGTGAAGCTCTATATTCACGACAAAAGCCCAGTCTTTAATCAATTGGGTCCGGTGATAACCCGCTCCGTCCTGTATCACATGGATTTTCTGCCGATAATCGGGGTGACGTTTACGTATCTCTATGAAAAAAAGAGCAATGTTGTAGTCATTAATCGTTTTGTCATCGTGAATAACCGTGTTGCCAATATCGCTAAGATTCAGCGCACCCAGTATATTCAGACGGGTTCGGCTTCCCGTTGTTTTCACTGACTTTTTATGTCCTTTCCGTATCCATCCATAACTGAGCTTTGTCGCCTGTGTCGGATGCACTGCATCGATAAACAGAATCGGTTCATTACCTGCCGTTTTCTTTAAGTTTTCATAATATTCAATGAACTGCTTCTGTTTTTGCTCACTGAATTTATGGGGTATACCCGCTGGTTTTTTGTAAGTGAAACCCTGACGGTGCAGCCACTTGTTCATGCCGGGAATGCTGAACCGGATAGCCCAGCGCTGTTCAACATACGCCACGATATCGCGAGTATGATGGAACAGATGCAGAGATAACTGACTGATGAGGTTTGCTGTTTGAGTGGCGCTGAGCATGCTGTTAGAGCCACCGTTTTCAGGCTTGAGTTTGCGGGTGTTGACGTAATCGTTGATATGCTGGTTTACCGTCGTTTCGTGCAGACGCAGAGCCTGCGCAATCATCGCAGAAGTCCAGCCTTCTGAGGCAAGAAGGACGGCTTTAATACGGTCACGAACACGGCCATCACGAGTGGTGTCATGAAGGTGCTCAAGTTCGGCTTTCTGTTCGTCGGTAATAAATATCTTCATAGTGGATGAGCTTGATCTTCTCGTCACATAAAATCAAGCATCTTCAATGATCACGGGTATATTTGAACAATGAACGATTGAAAAGACCTTTGCGGTCAGCGCCAGAGGTATCGCCTTTTGGTACTAAGGCTACGGCACCTAAGTCCTGCGTTGCTTTAATATCACCCCGGCTGTAATAACCTTTATCAGCCAGTACGGTAATATCCGCTTTGCCAACAGCGTCTTGCGCTAATTTTGTCACCGCGGTTAGCTGCCCACGGTCTGGTGTATTCGTTACTTCATGCGCAACAATCAGGTGATATTTAGCATCAACGGCAGTCTGGACGTTATAGCTAACCTGGCGGTTAACATTGTTTATCTTCATTAGCCGGGAATCAGGATCTGTTAGTGACAGCTGCTTATCAGGGTGCTGCACAACGGCCTGTTGAATTTGCTTGAGTTCTTTCAAACGCTTTTGCAGCCATGCCAGTTTTGCAGCGGTTAAACCTGCATTTTTATCGGGCTCCGCAGTCTTGTCAGCTTCATCGAGTTTATTCAGGTAAAGAGCGATACTTTGCTCAACCCTTTCGATGTGGCCTTTTGTTTTCTGGGGCGTGAAGTTGTTCGATTTGCTGTTTACCGTCTTGAACTTACTCCCGTCAATGGCAACCACCACATCGGTGAACATCTGCATCTGCCGACACAGATCAATGAAAGCCCGGCAAGCATTTTTGATACCTTTAGCATTGTTTTTTCTGAAGTCTACAATGGTTTTAAAATCAGGTGTTAATCGCTCAAGTAACCACATCAACTCAACGTTACGATGGGCTTCTTTTTCTAACCTGCGGGATGACTGAATGCGACTCAGGTACCCATAAATGTACAGCTTCAGCATGGTTGCGGGGTGATATCCTGGCCGCCCGGTTTGTTTTGCATTAACACGCTCGAAGCCAAGTACATCTAGCTGTAATTCATCAACAAAGACATCAATAACCCTGACAGGATTGTCTTCTGTGACAAAATCATCCAGCACTTCAGGGAGCAATGTCACCTGATGTCTGCCTTGACCTTTAATGTGGTGAGTCATATCTGCACCCGCAATATTTAATCGTATGATTTTAATTTTATTAAATAAAGTAGGTTACTGCATGGGTTTATCAAGAATTGTTGATCATATAAGGCCACTGCTTAGACCAAAAAGTGATCAGCAGTTTTCACACAGCCTGGGCACGAAGCGGACGACCTAGTTGAGCTGAAGGTTTATTGTGAGCGAGGAGCGGAAGTTCACTCTTATTCTGAAAACGCATCATAATATTTTTAACACAGTGTTTGTTATTCAACGGAGGAGATCAATTACGCTGCATATTCGTTATTTAACGTTGTAGGTTCATGCTCAATAACCAGTGCTCATCAATAGGCACAATCGCCCGTGAACGCTGTTCTATACGCAAATTCGGCTCGGTCCACAGATAGGGATAAAAGGAGTAAACCTTGTCACCACACATTGCAGAAATTTCTTCACGCCAGCCTACCCAGCGTACGCTTTGATAGAATCGTTCCAGATTTCCATGAAGAGCCCAGTTCAGAAGACCAGAATAGCTCATATCAAGGTTTTCCCATTCAAGCGAGTCCGGTGCAAGATAATACACGCAGCCTCGATCTTCTCCGAATTCACCACCGTTAAGTGCAAAAAAACCTCCGGATACATCATCAGCAACTAAGAGTGCTTGAAATGTTCGGCCAGGTGTTACAGATTGCGTCCAGGAAGCAGGAGTGCGTGTCAGTTGAGGGTGACCGGATCCTAAAATTCTCAACCAGCCATTATCAATCAGGATGCCGCCCGTTTCATATACCAGACTGCCTAGCGGGGAGAAGGTCGTCACCTGAAGCTGATGTAATGCAGATCCTGCGAGAATAGGGTCACAGGGAAGCACTTCATAATTGTTGCTCGCTTCTTTAAGATATTCCTGTACTGTCAGCCAGCCAGACCTTTGGTGGTCAATGAGTTCAATGAGTTCCCTCATACGTTTCCCTTAGTCGCACTTCCCATCTTTAATCCATATATAGGACTACAAACCGATAACATGGGCACATCCTTTAACATACACCTTTTAGATAAAACATGGCATCAGGTTAGCGACTTCCACTTTGGCACAAAACCGCCTGTCAGGTTAGATTTATCCCTGCGCAGTAACCGTGCCAACTCAGGCCAGAGCTAATACCCATAAGCAGCAATATAATCTCAAACAATATCAGCGGGTTCAGGGCTATCGAGGATTGAATTTTTACCTGCGGTTATGACACAGTAGAAACCTATCACGCTCTGTATCAACAACCTGCGGGTAACGATGATGAAACGTATAACAACGATCGTAGTAGCGTTGCTGGTCACAGCAACATTGAGCGGCTGTAACACCACGCGCGGCTTTGGCCAAGATGTGCAGAAACTGGGTAGTAAAATCTCGCACGCTGCTAGCTAACCCCTCGTCAAATAACAAAAAACCGGCAATACGCTATGCCGGTTTTTTCTTTACGCTGCAACTCCCGATTCCTTTCGCCGCTTCGTCATATCCCTCAGAACGCCGACAGCATATCAATATGCGGAATGCCGTCTTCGTCGTACTCCTCACCGGTCACCACAAAGCCGAACGCGCCGTAGAACGCTTGCAGATGAGCCTGCGCAGACAGGAAAAGATGCTTTTGCGGCCAGTGGCGCGCGCAGGCAATCAGCGTGTGTTCCATCAACTGGTGCCCCAGATGTTGCCCGCGGGCATGCGGCGCGACAATCACGCGCCCAATCGTCACCACATCGTTGTTCGGATGGGGCGCGAGTAGCCGAGCGCAGGCGGCCAGCTTGCCGTCACGGTACGCCGTAATATGGCGATTGCCGTCCACCAGATCGCGGCCATCAATGTCCAGATAGGGGCAGGTTTGCTCGACCACGAATACCTGATTGCGCAGCGCCAATATGTCATGCAGTGAATACACGTTAAGGTCTGCCACATCCCAGTCATGCCATATAAGACTCATTGCTACTTCCTATTCGTTTATTCTTTACCTGCGCCGACGGAACGATCGCGGCGCTTAGCCAGAATCAACCATGCCCACAGCAGCGCAATTGCCAGCGCAAACAAGGCACCAAAGCCAATCCCGATGGTGATGACCGACACACTCAGTTTCACCACCAGAGAATAGAGCCCCAGCATTAACAGCATAGCGCCGTTCTCACCCAAATTCTGTACGGCGATCGCATTCCCCGCACCGACGCTGGCTTTCCCACGCTCCTGCAACAGCGCATTCAGCGGGACAATAAAGAACCCACCCAGCGCCCCCAGCAGAATCAGCAGCGAGTAGGCGCTCATGAGATTATGCTGAAGCGTGAAGATCACCACCACCACGCCGATTAGGAGCCCCGCAGGCAGGCAGCGCCGTACATTATCGAGCGTCACCAGCTTAGCGGCCGCACCCGCACCCGCCACGATGCCCACGGCGACCATCGCGTTAAGCAGCGTCGGCGTTGCATTGTCGGTGATGCCGAGCGCATGCGGCACCCACAGTACCAGCAGAAAGCGCAGCGTCACGCCCGCGCCCCAGAACATACTGGTCCCAATCAGAGAGAGCCGGGCATCACCATCGCGCCACAGCACCCGACAGGCGGAAAAGAAGCTGCTCGCCATCTGTACCGGATGCCACGGCTGCCCCGGTCGTGCCGCGTTGAGACGAGGAATCAGCATATTCGCCCCCAGCGCTATGCCGTAAGCCACCGCACAAACCGACAGCGCCCCGTAAATGTTCCAGTCCGCCAGCACGCCGCCAGCGACGGAACCGGTCAGGATCGCCGCAATCGTCGAGGCTTCCATCAGACCATTCGCTTTGACCAACTGGTCGCCACGCGTGATCTCACCCAGAATGCCGTATTTCGCTGGTGAATACGCAGCTGCGCCAATGCCCACCAGCGTATACCCCAGAAACGGATTACCGCCCACGCAAATCAGCAGCGCACCCGCCAGCTTCAGGGTATTGGCGAACATCATCACCTGCCCTTTGGAGAAGCTGTCCGCAATTTGCCCGACAAACGGTGCCAGAATGATGTACGCGGCGACAAACCCCATCTGCAAAAACGGCTGGCTCCAGTCGGGGTACACCAGCTGTTTGATCAGCGCTAGCGTGGCAAACAGCAGCGCGTTATCGCCAAACGCGGAGAAGAACTGCGCGATAATCACCGCGCTCATACTGCGCGACAGCAAAGGCGTCGCGGGTTCAGTCTGCTGACTCATGCATTCGGCTCCGACGCGTTGGTTATGGACTCTTCGGCCATGTGGCGCAGCGTGACAAAGTCAGGCTTGCCGCTGCCGAGTAGCGGTAAGGCTTTCACATAGCGAATATCGCGCGGCACAGCCAACTCAGGTACACCGCTGCTGCGCGCCTGTGCAAGCAATGCGTCACGGGTTATCTGGTTGTCCGTTGTAAATAGCACCAGCGCTTCGCCTTTGCTGCTGTCACTTTTCGCACTCGCGGCATGCTGCGCTTCTGGCGACACCTTCACCGCCAGCTGTTCCACGCTTTCCAGCGACACCATCTCCCCCGCCAGTTTGGCAAAGCGCTTCACGCGGCCGATGATGGTGCAAAACCCTCTTTCATCCAGTTCGACAATATCGCCTGTGTCATACCAGCCCTGCTGCAACTCGCCTTGGGCATTTTCTGCCGCAGGCGCTTCAAGCACGCCGGGGTTTTCCACCCGCAGATAGCCTTTCATGATATTCGGCCCGCGCAGTTGCAGACGGCCACCGCGCGTGATGCCCGGCACCGTAATCAAACGCGATTCGATTTCCGGCAACAGCTTGCCGACGGAATGGATTTTCGTTGCCATCGGCACGTTGATCGCCACTACTGGCGCGCACTCGGTCACACCGTACCCTTCCAAAATGCGGATACCAAATTTATCCTGCCAAACCTGACGCGTGGTTTCAGACAGCTTTTCTGCCCCCGCAACCACATAGCGCAGACGAGCAAAATCATACGGATGGGCAAAGCGCGCGTAGTTGCCTAAGAACGTTGACGTCCCAAACAGCACGGTGCAGTTCTGGTCATAAACCAGCTCCGGGACAATGCGATAGTGCAGCGGGCTGGGGTAGAGGAACACGCGAGCGCCCGTCATGAGCGGCGTTAGCAGCCCCACCGTCAGGCCAAACGCATGGAACAGCGGCAGCGCGGACATAAAGCGGTCGCGCGGCGTGAAATCCGCCACTGTGCGAATCTGCTCGACGTTCGCCAGCAGGCTGTCATGGGAATGCACGACGCCTTTCGGATTCCCCTCGGAGCCGGAGGTAAACAACACGATGGCTGCATCGTCAGGTTTCTGCGGCAGCATCGCGCGGGCAGGAAACAGCAGATGAAACAGGATCCACAGCTTATCCGTCAGCGTCACGGTGTCTTTCAAATCTTCCAGATAGACCCAGTTGGCCTCGCTAACCTGCTTCGGCAGATCCGTCAGCTTGCCTTTTTCAAGAAACTGGCGAGACGTGACGATCGTTTTGATCCCCGCCGCTTTCATCGCGCTTTGCAGCCCTTTCGCCCCCGCGGTGTAGTTCAGCATGGCAGGAATACGGTTACGCAGCGATGCCCCTAAGATGGATGCGGCAGTGATGGTCGCATTGGGCAACAGCATGCCGACAT
Source organism: Pectobacterium odoriferum (assembly GCF_009931295.1). Taxonomy (NCBI): domain Bacteria; kingdom Pseudomonadati; phylum Pseudomonadota; class Gammaproteobacteria; order Enterobacterales; family Pectobacteriaceae; genus Pectobacterium; species Pectobacterium odoriferum. The sequence continues at coordinate 4,032,180 of NZ_CP034938.1, forward strand.
GTTCATCAACGCGGGTGAAGCGCTGCAAAATGCGCGACACGCCCAGCGATTTTTTCAGTAATCCCTGATAGCTGTCTTCATTGAAGGAGATATCCGCAATGCTGGGAGAGTGCCGCCCGTAACGGGTTCTCGCGGCCAGAAAGGCCTGATACAGCGTGTGCTGCGGGCGCGTATCCATCCGCGCTTTCATCATAATCTGGTGCAAGTGCTCACCGGCCAGCGCGCGGCGTTCTCTGGCGTTGCTGGCTTCCGGCATCGGCAATGTAGTCGGGGGCAAATAGGTGATCGTAATCTGCGGGAGGCAGCGGCGTTTAAATACGCCCGCCAACCGACCAAAGAGCGTGAACTCTGCCCCATCAATCCATACGGGAATAATCGTTGCCCCCGATTTCGCCGCGACAAACGCCGCGCCACTGTAAATCTTCATCAGCGATCCGGTGACGCTAATACGCCCTTCTGGGAAAACCACGACGGGCTGACCGCGCTCGATCACCTTGATTAACCCTTTAATCGCCAGAGGCTTGGTGGGGTCTAACGGCACGAAGTCGATGTAAGGCTTCAGCCAGCGCATAAACCAGCGGTCGGAAATGGAAGAGTACACGGCAAAAACGGGCTTTATCGGCAAGAATAACGCCAGAAAAACGCCATCAAGGAACGAGACGTGATTCGGGGTGATGAGCAGTTTGGATTGCTGAAACTGGCTGCTGTCGCCCTCGATCCGGATGCGGTACAGACGCTGGAACACCCAACGTAACAGGGTATGAATCATGCCTTCTCCCAATAGACAGATAAACGGGCAGCTTGCTGAAGCGCAAAAACCACCAGGCGATACGTCAAAATACTACATATGCACCATACTTCAAGCGACGGCTAAACGTGAAGATTGCCGACGGCACAGTATTCACATCGCATTAAAATGGCTGGAAATAACGAAAGCGGGAAATTCAGGCAAAAAAAAACCTACGCATCCGCGTAGGTTGGTGTAATCAAATGGTTCAATGTACAGAGCACATCGATATATCACCAATCAATACCTCTGGGACTTGTAACTCTAAAGATCGTCACCTCTCTTCACCAGCGATGAATCGAAAGAGTTATTCTATAAGTGCAACCAACTGTAAGATTCTGGTGAATCATGTAAGGCAACCGCCTTTTCGCGCATTTTTCTAGCTTGATAGCGACTGGTGATACAGCCGCACGGCTTTGTCCGGGTAGTCCAGCCCATCGCCGATATAACGCCAGCCGTGTTTTTCGTAATAGCCGCTAAACGTGGCGAACAGATAGAGGTCTTCGAAGCCCTGACGGCGGCTGAAATCCAATACGTGTTGTTGCAGCGCGATGCCCAGCCCTTTATCACGCTGGCTTTCTTCCACATACAGCGATGCCAGCCAGGGCGTCAAATCCTGCCGGCTGATTAAATCGCAGCGCCAAAGCCCTACCGTCCCGACTAGACGCTCGCCCTCCAGCGCGATAAACGTCAGCGGCAACGCCGCCGGGTTCAGGCTATTGCGCACCACGCTGGCAAAGAATTCACGGCTGTTCTGACTACCGAACGCCTGCCATATCCAGTCAATCACCTGCTCTTGATGCTGAGGATGATCCGCCAGATAAACAATCTTCACGCTAGAAATATCCGCCATGATTACACCAGCTTCCCCTGAAAAATCGGCACAGAATCAAACAAATAGCCGTCAAATTCCGGCGCATCGGCGTCAGAGATTTCCATCAGCGTATTTTTGACATTTTCGAGGTGCTGCCACATGGCCTGATAAGAACCAGACACATCACGACGTCGCAGCGCCGCCAGAATAGCCTGATGATCCGCCAGCCATTTCAAGCGATAGCCCTGCGTCCCGACGTGGGTATAAAGCTGCTGCCAGAGCGCGTTATCATCACGGCACGCCCAGATATTGCTGACCGTTTCCAGCAGCATCTGGTTTTGCGTCGCACCGGCAATTTGCAGATGGAACAGGCGATCGAAATCGCCACGGTAATCTTTTACGGCAATCGCGGCCTGCTCTTGTTCCAGCGTCTTACGCAGGTTTTCGATATCCGCCCGCGTTGCCATGCGGGCCGCAAACGCCGCAATATTGCTTTCCAGCAGTTGGCGAGCCTGTAGCATTTCAAACGCGCCGATATGGTTTTTGCCACCGTCTGCCGTGTCGTCTTCATCAGGAATACGCAAGACATAAACCCCAGAGCCCTGACGAATATCGACCGTGCCTTCCAGCTCAAGCATCAGTAGTGCTTCGCGCACTATCGTCCGGCTAACACCATAGGTTTCCGCAATATTGCGTTCAGGAGGAAGGCGCGATCCGACGGGGTAATCCCCTGACTGAATCTTCTGGCGTAAATCACAGCCGATTTCCTGATATTGCTTCTTCTCTTGCAGAACCACATCCTTCGCCACGCTTTCACCCTACATGCACTGTCGCCCTGAGTGCGGGCGTCAGGCCCGCTCTGATTTTGCCCGTCATACTTCAAGCTGCAACTTGAATGATAACGGGCACGTCTCCAGCCACGTACTGACGTGGCGGTGGGGCATTAGTTTACCAAACTCAGCGCCTGATCCAGTACTTTTGCGCCATTTAATGTGCCGTAGGCGACGGGGTCGATCACCGCGATAGGAATCTGGTAGCTGTCCGTCAGCTTTTTATTTTCGTTAAGCTTGAAGCGCACCTGCGGCCCCAGCAGAACCGCAATAATGTCGCCGCCGAACTCCTGCAACTCATCCCGCAAATTTTGCTCTGGGATCGCGTAGATCTTCAGTTCCATTCCCCGCGTTTCCGCTTCCTTTTCCATCTTGGTGACCACCAGTGAGGTCGACATTCCTGCTGAACAGGCCAGTACGATTCTTTTCATATTCCGTTCCTCATTTTGGTTATCTGCACCTATTTCTCTTCATCATCCAGCGTCAATTCAAGCCGACGCGTGTCGTGTAGCTGACGAAACCAGGCGGCGGATTTTTTCGGCCGCCGTTGCCGATCCTGTTCCAGATCGATTTCGATCAATCCGTAGCGGTTTTTAAACGCGTTCATCGGCGAGACGTTGTCGGTAAACGCCCACAGCATGTAGCCGCGGCAGTTTGCCCCCTCTTCCTTCGCCTTCAGCGTCCAGTAAAGGTGCTCGGCAATAAATGCGATGCGGTAATCGTCCTGAATCACGCCCGCATCGTCTTTAAAGCGCGCTTCGTTCTCGATACCGATACCATTTTCCGCCACAAACCACGGGGCGTTGCCGTAGTCGCGCTCAATGCGCTTTGCCATGTCGTAAATGATTCTGGGATTGATCTCCCAGCCACGCGAGGTGTTCATCCGACGCCCCGGCAGCTCAAAATGCTCGTAGTAATAGGCCGGATGGAACGGTGTCTCCTTGTTCCACTCACGGCTGGGCGCTTTGACCCGATGCGGGTAATACAGGTTGATCCCCACCTCATCGACCGTATTGTCCCGAATGATCGCCAGCTCTTCTTCCGTGTAATCCCACTTCACCTGATGCTGTGCCAGTAGTGCCATCAGTTCCGCCGGATATTCCCCTTTTAACGCCGGATCGAGGAAAACCCGGTTATAGAACAGATCGTAAAGGTGCGCCGCTTTCACATCGTGCGCCGCACGGGATCGCGGATACGTGACTTCGGGATTGAGGATCACGCCGATCGAGCCGCCATTCTGGTGATAGCCCCGCTGCCGAAACCGCTGCACCACTTTCGCCGTCGCCAGATTTTTATGGTGATTCCACTGCATCCAAGTGTGCGTGTTCTGCTCATAAGGGTAGCGTAGCGCGTCCAGATAAACGCGCGTCTGCACCACAATCGGCTCATTGAAGGTAAACCAGCGCTTCACTTTCCCGGCATAGCGGGCGAAAACCGCGTCGGCGTACAGCACAAACCACTCCACCACCTGCTTGGATGACCAGCCCTGATACTTCTCCAGCAGGCAGGCGGGCAGCTCGTAATGTTCAAGGCAGATCATCGGTTCGATCCCCTGCCGGTGCATCTCATCCAGCAGGTTATCGATATAGGCCGCGTACTCCTCATCGACGATGCCTTTCTCATAGTCCAGCATAAAGCGCGACCAGTTGATCGACGTACGATAGTGCGTCAGCCCCGCCAGCTTCATCAGCGCCACGTCTTCCCGATAGCGATTAAAGAAGTCCGTCGCTTTTGCCGGGCCGTAGCCGTTGTGCCAGACCTGACGATCCTGCTTGTACCAGAGATCCAGATAAGAATCCTGCCCGGCTTTCTTGCCACTCCATCCTTCCGTTTGCCATGCCGATGCCGCCGCGCCCAGAATAAAATCCGGTGGAATAGTCAGTGCAACCTTACTCATGCGTTACCTCTCTTCTCGTCCATTTCAGGCTTTTTCCGCTGCGGCCTGCTTTTCTGCTTCCAACTGCGCCAGTTCAGCACGACGGGACGCGACTTTGACAAACGGCAGATAGATCAGCATCGCGACGATGATGCATACGATCTGTGTAGCAACCGCCCCCATCGATCCCGCCGTCGACAGCCAGGCGTTAATGATCGGCGGGGTCGTCCACGGCACCATCACCACGGCTTTGCCCGCAAAGCCCATGCTGGTGGCGAAATAACCAATCGTACCCGTCACTAACGGTGTGATAATGAAGGGAATAGCCAGAATCGGGTTGAGCATAATCGGCATACCAAAAATCACCGGCTCATTAATATTGAACACGCTGGGGCCGAAAGAAATTTTGGCGATCTCTTTCATCTCTTTGCGTTTAGAAGCAATCATCACCGCCAGCAGCAGGCCAATGGTCAGGCCGGAACCGCCGATGCTCATGTACACATCCCAAAACGGCATGGTGATAATGTTCGGTATCTCCTGCCCCTGTTCGAACGCGGTCATGTTGACGGCAATCGCCCCCAGCAGCAGCGGTTCGCGAATCGGTTTAATCATCTGGTTGCCGTGGATCCCGATCACCCAGAACAGTTGGGCGACAAACATCAGCACCAGTAAACCGGGCAGGCTTTGCACCACAGACTCCAGCGGCTGCTGTACGACTTTATAAACGGCATCATACAGATACATACCCGTCACGCGGTGAAACACAAACCCAAAGGTAGCGATAGCAACCACCGTGATGATGGAAGGAAACAGCGCAGAAAAAGAGGCCGCGACGTTGGGCGGCACGCTGTCCGGCATTTTAATCTGCAACCGATCAATATTTTGCAGCTTGGTATACATCTCGACAGACAGGATGGCGATGAACATCCCCAGAAACAGGCTTTTGGTATCGGAGAACTGTTTAGCCAGCACGTCTTTCACCACCATCATCTGCCCGTTGACGGCCATTTCGATCGTGGTTGGCGTGACGGCAATAAAGCAGATCACCGCCAGCAGGCCGGGAAACAGCCCGCGTGAACCGTTAATCTTCCCAAGCTCGATACCAATCAGGAAGACGGCACCGATAGTCAGAAAGCTGAGCGTGGCGTAGTTAATGCCGCTCATGATCGGCTTAAGTTCCGCCAAAAACGCGAACATGGAAAAACTGGCCAGACCATTTTTCGGATCCATCACCATGTTGGAAATCAGAACGGAAAACGCACCGACTATAATGACAGGCATCAGCGTAATAAAGGATGCCTTAATCGCCATAATGTAACGCAGACTGTTAAATTTATTGGCAAAGGAGCCCAATGAATCAATCAGTTGGTCCTTAAATGACATAACACCACCTCTTTCATCATCATATTGTTATATCGCGTGTGACACGCGGGATGGCCGTTACGCGCAGGGTAAATGCAGGTACCGCGCTTTCGCGTTTGGCATACCAAAAATCAACCATAATGAATTATTTTTCTGTGACATGATTCTCACAAGACGATATTGGAATTCCAATATGATGAAAATGTGATTTTTGGCATACCATAAATTCTCGACTACATAAATTCTCAGCCACATAAGTTCTCAACCAACTTGGGCTGCTTTCCTGACTGCGATAAGGAAACCTACGATGAAAGACACAGAAAACATTCCTGCATTCGATATGGAACAAACCGTGATGGAACTGCTGATTAATGCGGGTGAAGCGCGCTCAAACGCCATGATGGCCATTCAGGCGGCGCGCCAACGGGAATGGCAACAGGCTGACGATCTGCTCGCGGCGTCACAAGAAGCGGCGCGTGCGGCTCACCGCGTTCAAACACGGCTGATCGGTCTGGACGAAGGGGAAGGCAAGGTGCCCGTCAACCTGATCATGGTACATGCACAGGATCATCTGATGACCGCCATGCTCTGTCGGGATTTAGCGGAAGAGATTGTCTTGCTACGCCGAGAAATGGCTGCATCACAAAACTGACAAAAATCTGATTGAGAAACGAACATCAGGCGTTAAATCCAACAATATGCCTGTGGTAATATGTCATACGACGTTCGTAACAAGGATGGATAGGCGTTTAGCCCGTCATCATACTCAATTAAGGTGCAGCGATGAAAACCATGCTTGAGGTGGCAAGACGTGCAGGCGTGTCTAAAGCGACCGTATCCAGAGTGCTAAACGGCACGGGTCAGGTCAAACAGGCAACACGCGATGCCGTATTTCAGGCAATGGAGGAGCTAGGCTACCGTCCTAACTTTCTGGCGCGTTCGCTGGCTCGTCGTACTTCAAACAGCATTGGTCTCGTTATTTCCAATTTTGACGGCCCCTACTTTGGCCGCCTGTTGCGCCGAGCGGCGGATATCGCGGAAAGCAACGGTAAACACCTGATCGTCACCGACGGGCACGATACGCCGGAAGATGAGCATCGTGCGGTGCAGCTTCTGTCTGACAGACAATGCGACGCCATTATTCTCTATACCCGCTATATGTCCGAAACGGACCTCATGACGCTGCTCGACACGCTGACTATTCCGATGATCGTGATGAATCGCGATCTGCCGCAGGCACGGGAACGCTGTATTTTCTTCCGCCAGCAGCAGGCCGCATTTGACGTAGTGAATTACCTAATAGAACAGGGCCACCGAGAGATCGCCTGCATCACCGCACCGATGAAAACGCCGACGGCGCAGGCCCGGCTCGCAGGCTATCAGCAGGCACTAACCACCCATCAGATCGACGTTGATCCGCGTCGGGTAGCGCACGGAACCAGCATGGTCGCCAGCGGCTATCAGGCCGCACGCCAGCTGCTGGACAACGGTGCCAGCTTTAGCGCGCTGTTTGTCAGCAACGATGACATGGCGATTGGCGCGATGAAAGCGCTGTACGAGGCAGGGAAAAAATTACCGCAGGACGTCTCCGTCTTCGGCTTTGACGATGAGCCCTGCGCGGCCTACCTGCACCCTTCACTTTCCACCGTCTACATGCCGATTGAAGAGATGGCCGCCACCGCGATTACGCAAGTGCTGGATCTGATCGCGGGCAAAGACGTCAACCCGCTACAGCCCTTCACCGGCGAACTTAAGCTGCGTGAATCGGTGCAGAAAGGCCCGTACTACACTAAGTAAAACTCACGGTAAAACGGTTCCCCGCGCAAACAGCCTGCACGGGGTTCGCCTCTTTAGCCATGTTCAATCAGCATCACCGCGCTCGTATCCGCTTCCAACGCATCAAACAGGTGCGGGACATCCGCCGAATAACTGATGTAATCCCCCGCGCTCAGTTCAACGGGCTGTGTGACAGGCCCAATTCTGGCGCGGCCGCGGCTCAGAATCACATGCTCTATCGTTCCGAGCATATGCGGTTGCGAGATTCTGGCCTCGCCCGGCTGCACCTTCAGCCGATAAATATCACGCTGCGCACCTGCCGGACACGCCGCCAGCAGCGTTGCGGCATAGTTTGCTTGCTCCGAATAGGTTGTTGCGCCTTCATTAGCCCGAATCACCTGTACGTGCTGGCGAGACTGGCCAATCAACTGGCTGACCTGCACGTCAAGCGCCATCGCCAGTGCCCAGAGCGTTTCCAGACTTGGATTGCCGACTCCGCTTTCCAGCTGCGAAAGCGTTGATTTTGCCAACCCTGCGCGCTTTGCCAGCTCGGTCACTGACAGATTTAGCCGCTCTCGTTCACGCCGAATAGAGACAGCCAGCCGTGCGATAGGCGTAGCGACCTGCATAACATCTTGTGCACCATTTTCCTGACTATCGCTCTTCATATCGTTCACCATAACAATCAATCGTTCGACTTGACGAACACTTGATTCGTGTTCATTATTTCGCTCTGTTGTTCATTATAAAAAATTTTGTTCGCTATAGCAGCACACTTTTCACACTGACAGACAGGAAAAAAGATGACACCCCAGACGCGCGGCACGATAGAAATGACTATCGCAATGATAATTTCCGGTACGGTTGGCTGGTTCGTTTTAACGGCAGGACAGCCAGCCATGATGGCGGTCTTCTGGCGCTGCGCGTTCGGCGCATTGACGATGTTAATCGTCTGCGGGCTATTGGGCTTGCTGCGGCGAGGCATCATTAGCAGAAAGCAGGCTGGCATTGCCGTACTCGGCGGTCTGGCGCTGGTGCTCAACTGGACGCTGCTGTTCGGCGCTTACTCGCAAGCCTCTATTGCCGTCGCTACTGTGGTTTATCACACGCAGCCCTTTATGCTGGTGGGGCTCGGCGCGCTCTTTTTCAGGGAAGCGCTGACCTTCAACAAAGTCTGCTGGCTACTGTGCGCCTTTGGCGGCATCGTCCTGATCGTCAGCGCTCAAACCGGAGCCGACAGCGATAGTAACGGTTATCTCTCTGGCGTACTGATGGCATTGGGTGCGGCGTTCTTTTATGCCATTGCAGCCGCGATAACTAAAAAGCTGTCAGGAACTCCGCCGCATGTGCTTGTGCTGATACAGCTGCTCGTTGGCGTTGTGGTTCTTGCGCCCTTCGCGGCAATACCTGCTTCTCCTACGGCTTCACAGTGGGGAATGCTTGTGGCGATTGGCGTGATCCATACCGGCCTGATGTCGACGTTATTGTACAGCGCGATCCAGAAGATCCCGACCGCGCTGGTTGGCACACTGTCATTCATCTATCCCGTTATCGCGGCGTTGGTAGACTGGGCGGCTTTTGGACATCGGTTGGATGCCATGCAGCTTGCTGGGGCGGTCGCGATTCTGCTGTCCGCCGCCGGAATGACGTTCGGCTGGCGCATCACGTTCTGGGGGAAAAGCAGAGCGCTTCTCCCCTGATACCACCGAATAAAACCGATTAAAGCACTTCCAGCGCCAGCAGCTCGTCCAGCGTCTGACGACGGCGAATCAGGCGCGGTTCGCCGTTTTCAAACAGCACTTCCGGCAGCAGCGGACGGCTGTTGTAGTTAGAAGACATGGATGCACCGTACGCACCGGTGTCATGGAACACCAGATAGTCGCCAACCTGCGCATCCGGCAGCGCGAACGTTTCCACGCCGCCGCCCGCCTGTTGGGTAAACACATCGCCAGATTCACACAGCGGCCCAGCAATCACGCTGTCGCGCAGCGCGGACTGGCTGATATCGCGACCATCGCCCGGCAGCAGAGAAACATGGTGATAGCTGCCGTACATCGCCGGACGCATCAGATCGTTAAATCCGGCATCGACCAGCACAAAGTGGCGGCTTCCCATCGATTTTATCGCCCGAACTTCCGCCACCAGCACGCCGGATTCGGCGACCAGAAAACGTCCCGGCTCGATTTCCAACGTCACCGGATGGCCGAGGTGCGCAACAATTTTCTCGCGCGCCGCGTTCCACAGCCCGTAGTAGTGTTCAGTATCAATCGCTTCTTCACCGTGGCGATACGGAATCGACAGCCCGCCACCCGCTGAAATCGCCTCGATATCCTGACCCAGCTCAACGACCTGCTGCACCATCGCTTCGCACACCTGTTCCAGATGGCCGTAATCAACGCCGGAACCAATGTGCATGTGGATTCCCACCAGCTTCAGCTGATAGCGTTGAATATGCGCCAACGCCAACGGCAAATCGCCGTACCAGATACCATGCTTACTGTTCTCGCCGCCGGTGTTAGTTTTCTGGCTGTGACCATGACCAAAGCCTGGATTCACACGCAGCCACACCGGATGCCCCGGTGACTGCTGACCGAGCTGTTCCAGCATATCGACTGAACCGGCGTTCACCGGAATGTTCAGTTCGGAAACGCGTTGCAGCGTCGGACGATCCAGCAGATCGGCAGTAAACACGATCTCATGCGCATCGGTGCCCGGAACAAACCCCGCAATCAGCGCACGCTCGATCTCCCCCAGCGATACCGAATCCACTTTCACTCCCTGCTCACGCATCAGGCGCAAAATATGCGTGTTGGAACACGCCTTCTGCGCGAAGCGGATCGTATCGAACTGGCGCAGTTGGGCAATGCGGTTAACGATGGTCTGCGCGTCATAGGCCCAAACCGGACAACCAAAGCGGGCAGGCAGTTCACGCAGGCTTTGTGCGTTCAGAGCATGGGTTACGTCATTCAGATCGTGTGGCATAAAAAGTTACCGATTTAAAGGGTTAAACGGAGTTGAGAAACACTATAAAAACACCCCAACCGGTAAACAAATATCGTTTTAGGCAGACTCTATTCATTTCTGATATGGTTTATCAAACTGATGGTTTATAAAAATAAATGAAGGAGGCGACATGGCGGCAGTATCCCTACGACACATCGAGATTTTCCATGCAGTCATGACCACTGGCAATCTGACAGAAGCGGCGGATCTGCTGAACACCTCGCAGCCGACCGTCAGTCGTGAGCTGGCCCGCTTCGAGAAACTGATTCAGATGACGCTGTTCGAGCGACTACGCGGCAGGCTTTACCCCACCGCGCAGGGGCTACAGCTGTTTGAAGAAGTGCAGCGCTCTTACTATGGACTGGATCGGATCATCAACGCCGCCAGCGATATTCGCCGTTTTCAGCAGGCACAGCTTTCTATTACCTGTCTGCCCGTGTTTTCACAGTCACTGCTGCCCGACATCTGCAAGCCGCTGCTGGCGCGTTACCCGCTGCTTAATCTGCACATCATTCCGCAGGAATCGCCGCTGCTGGAAGAGTGGTTATCTGCCCAGCGCCACGATTTGGGCCTAACGGAAAACAGCCTCACGCCAGCCGGCACCGAGCGGCAAACGCTGATGTTACTCAATGAAGTGTGCGTGCTGCCTGCCGGGCATCCGCTGGCGCAAAAAGCGGTGCTCACGCCGCAGGATTTTGCCAATGAACCCTTCATCAGCCTGTCGAGCGCCGACAGCTATCGCCAGTTGCTGGACAAATTGTTTCAGGAACAGAGCGTGTCGCGCCGGATGGTGCTGGAAACTCACAGCGCGGCGTCGGTGTGTGCAATGGTGCGGGCGGGCATCGGGCTGTCCATCGTTAACCCGCTCACTGCGTTGGATTATGCCGCCTCCGGCGTGGTCGTACGGCCTTTCAGCATCGATGTACCTTTTACGGTCAGCCTGATTCGTCCGCTGCACCGCCCCGCTTCGGCGCTGGTCGATACCGTGATTGATCAACTCAAGCAGTACGCCTCCGGCGTACCTTCGCGTCTGGAGCAGGTCTTGCGGCAGTAATACTCCGGCCTTGGTCGGCTCACTTCACCGATTACAGCGCTAACGCCCGCCAGCGAGGATCGTGAGCAAACCATTCCACCAGAAAATCCAGCAGGGTACGCAGCGCAGCGGGCATCTGGCGGCGCGAGGTGTAAATACCATAAATCCCCATCGCCTGCGGACGGTATTCCGGCAACAGCGCTACCAGTTGTCCGTTAGCGAGATACGGCGCCACAGAATAGCGCGGTTGCAGCGCGATCCCCGCGCCTTCCAACGCACCGGCCAGCAGCACCAGCGACTCATTGCCGCTCAGGTTACCGCTAACGGGAATCGTAAACTTTTCATCATCGCGGGAAAAATGCCACAGGCTTTTGCCGAAATAGGTGTAGGTCAGGCAGTTATGAATCGAGAGATCGGTTAGCTGTCGCGGAATACCGTGCTCATTCAGATAAGAAGGCGACGCACACAGCACCGACTCACAGCGTGAAAGCGGTCGGGCGATCAGATTAGGATCCAGTTCGTTGGTGATGCGCAGCGCCAGATCGATACGTTCCTCGACCAGATTCACCGTTCGGTTATTCATTTGCAGGTCGATAGCGACCCGAGGATGCCGCCGCAGGAAAGCCGTTATCGCCATACCGAGCGCGCCCTGCGCCAGCGACTGCGAACAGCCGATGCGCAGCAAACCGCTTAACGTGGCATCGTCGGTATCGGCCTCGACGCGCATATCCGCCGTCAGCGCCAGCATCTCCCGACAGCGCGCCAGCGTTTTTTCACCAGCATCCGTCAGACTCAGCTTGCGTGTGGTGCGGTGCAATAATCGCGCCCCCGCCCACGTTTCCATTTCCGCCAGATAGCGCGTCACCATTGCCCGGGACATGTCCAGCGTGTCCGCCGCCGCGATCATGCTACCGCGGTCTATAATAGTCACAAACACTTCGGCTGCCGTAATACGATCCATAAATTAGTCCGTTTTATGCAACAAATAATTGCCCGCTTTGCGGTTTTTCGTACGATTAATGCAACATAACATGAACCCACTTTCTGTCATACCTGTGGAGTATCACCATGTCTAAATCTATCGCTTTTACCGTATCTTTACTCGCTGCATCGCTGGGTTTGGCTTCTGCTGCTAACGCTGCCGAGTTAAAAATCGACGTGTTTAATCCAGGTGAAGCCAGTGTATTCCCTGTTTCCTCTGAAATTATCAGCGGCGATAAAGAAGTCGTCCTGATCGATGCGCAGTTCCAGCGTAACGATGCTCAAACGCTGGTTGATCGCATCAAAGCCACCGGAAAGAAACTGACCACCGTTTATATCAGCCACTCCGATCCTGACTATTATTTCGGTCTGGACGTGATTAAAGCCGCGTTCCCAGACGCTAAAATCGTTGCGACCCAAGCCACCATCGATGCGATTAACGCCAGCAAAGACGGCAAAGTGGCACACTGGGGCCCGGTTCTGAAAGAAAACGCGCCGAAAGAAATCGTCGTTCCTCAAGCGTTGGAAGGTGATAGCTTTACCGTTGATGGCAAAAAACTGGAAGTGAAAGGTCTGAAAGGGCCAACGCCAGATCGCACGTACGTCTGGATTCCTTCTCTGAAAGCCGTAGTCGGTGGTATTCCGGTGTCTGCCAACATCCACGTCTGGCTTGCCGATACCCAAACACCAGAGTCTCGCGTTCACTGGCGTGAAACGCTGAAATCCATTGAAGCGCTGAAGCCAACCACCGTCGTGCCGGGTCACTTTATCGCGCCAACGGATTACACCTTGAAAAACATGACCTTTACGCTGCAATATCTGGATACGGTGGAAAAAGAGCTGGCAAAAGCGAAAGATTCTGCCGAACTGATCGCAGCAATGAAAAAACACTACCCGACGCTGAAAGAAGAGTCAGGTCTAGAACTGAGCGCCAAAGTCCTGAAAGGTGAAATGAAGTGGCCACAGTAAGACTGCATTACATTTACGATCCGTTGTGTGGCTGGTGCTACGGCGCCGCCCCACTCGCGCTGGCCGCGCAGGAGATTGACGGGCTGGATCTGATCCTCCACGGCGGCGGTATGATGACGGGCAACAATAGCCGTACCATCACCCCAGAGTGGCACGATTATGTGATTCCCCACGATCGCCGCATTGCACAAATGACCGAGCAGACCTTCGGGGAAGCCTATTACGAAGGGCTGCTGCGCGACACCAGCGTCGTGCTGGATTCCGCGCCGCCGACGGCTGCCGTACTCGCTGCGGAAGCGATAGCTGACAAAGGCATGGTGATGCTGCACCAGATCGAGCGGGCACACTACGTTTCTGGGCTCAAGATCGCTGACACCGCCGTGCTACGTCAATGTGCGGAAGCGATTGGTCTGGATGGCGACGCCTTCAGCACCGAGTTCGCCTTTATTCAGGCAGAAACGCTGTCAAAACACATCAGCGCTAGCCGGGAATTACTGGCAAAAGTGCGTGGACAAGGCTTCCCCACGTTTGCGCTAGAAGACGCCAACGGGAATTTCCAGCAAATCCCAGCGGCAAACTACCTCGGTCAGGTAGACGCGTGGCGCAAGGTGCTGACACAGATGGTCAGCCGCGCTACCGCATAATCGTCCGCATCAGCCTTCATAAAGGAGCACGCCAACGGCATGCTCCCTTTTTCGTTTCCGATACTGTCTGTATCTCGTCCCCTTAAACCGTTAAAGTATCCCCTTCTCGATAAACCAGTACGCGGCGACGTTATAAACGTGATGGTTTATTTATTGCGTCGTAACAGGCGCTTTTTATTGTTAAAAATGTGAAGGATTGCACATGAAATTTATTTCATTACTTTTTGTCATCGCACTCTCATTTGTCCTGCCAACGGCACACGCCGTAGCCAGCGACGTTGAGAATAAAACGCTCGCAGAAATGCAGCAGCTAGCGAACAACGGTAATGTGGACGCACAGTTGGCGCTGGGCGACATGTACTATGACGGTGACGGCATAGAAGAAGATTACGCGCAAGCCAAAACGTGGTACATGAAAGCGGCAGAGCAAGGCAATGCCTACGCACAATTGATGCTGGGTGACATGTACTATAACGGTGACGGCGTAGAAAAAGATTATACGCAAGCAAAAGCGTGGTACACGAAATCCGCAGAGCAAGGCAGTGCTGAAGCGCAATATGAACTTGGCACCATGTATTTTGACGAAAAAGAGTCAGCTAAAGCGATCACGTGGTTTAAAAAAGCGGCCGAGCAAGGCATGCCTGATGCACATTTCGACCTGGCAGTAATGTATCTAAATGGAGTGGGTACTCCGGTAAATGCCAGAACGGCGTTTACGCATTTTAAAGACGCAGCAGAACAAAATATGCAAAAAGCACAGTTCATGACTTCAGCAATGTACGCTGACGGCATTGGTGTTAAGAAGAATGACTCTCAGGCCTATTTTTGGTTCTCGGTATTCAATCGAAACGAAAAAGATCTGGAATGGGGCTCAATCCCAGATATCCAAAAAGCCATTCAGATACATGAGAAAAGAATACAAGAAATTGAGAAAAGCATGTCGCAAAGTGAGCTTCAGGAGTCTAAACGTTTACAGGACAAATTTATTAGTAAGCATAACAATAGGGCCCAGTAACGCACTATATTACTACTGGTAAATTGCTGACGGGGTCGCTTAGGCGACCTTTATGATAACCGGTGGATAAGGAGTGTGATAAATTATTTAAAATTTCAATCCACACTCTCCTGTTGAGATCATTTACATGAATATAATATACCCAAGTGATTACTTTGATAGTTCCAAAGTAGATGAGATATTTGAGGCGGAATTAGCCTGAGAAAGGTTGAAGACATTATAAAAACTAGCGAAAGACGCTATTTTTCCTTTAGAAATAACGTGTATTCCTCTGACGGCATTGTTCCTGATATTGTTGTTGAAATAGCACAACCTATCAGTTCACCCTTTTTCTCGATTGATATGGCTGAAAACGCTTCTGGTGAACTTCGCCTGATAGAAATTGGTGATGGGCAAGTCTCTGATACCAAAGAATGGAACATCGACAAGTTTGTTCAACTATTTCTTAATGCTTAGTTAACGTCGTGATTCACATTTATTGCTCTCCGATTATCGCATACGCGGGGAGCATATTCCCTAACCCAGAGTAAGATAGCTATCAGCCACGACCCGCTCCCTGTGCTATAGTCGGCACCAGCAAAGATAACCTCAGACAACACCGCCAGACACACACGAAACGATAACTGACAAACCATGACAGACGTAAAATCAGGTACACACAACACGGTATCCGCCGACACCCGCGCTTCTCACCTTAACCGCTTCTCCATCGCGCCGATGCTCGACTGGACCGATCGCCATTGCCGTTATTTTCTTCGCCAACTGACTAGCCAGACGCTGCTGTATACCGAAATGGTGACGACAGGTGCGATTCTTCACGGCAAAGGCGACTATCTGGCCTACAGTGAAGAAGAACATCCGCTGGCGCTACAGCTCGGCGGTAGCGATCCGCAAGCGCTGGCGCAATGTGCCAAACTGGCAGAACAGCGCGGCTATGATGAAGTTAACCTGAACGTCGGTTGCCCGTCTGACCGTGTGCAGAATGGTCGTTTCGGTGCCTGCCTGATGGGCGAGGCGGCGCTGGTAGCAGACTGTATCAAGGCGATGAAAGACAGTACCTCAATTCCGATTACGGTGAAAACCCGCATCGGGATTGACGATCAAGACAGCTATGAATTCCTGTGCGACTTTATTCAAACCGTCGCCGAACGCGGTGAGTGCGAGACCTTTATCGTCCACGCGCGCAAAGCCTGGTTATCAGGCTTAAGTCCGAAAGAGAATCGGGAAATTCCACCGTTGGATTACCCACGTGTTTACCAGCTCAAGCGTGATTTCCCGGCGCTCACCCTCGCCATCAACGGCGGCGTCAAAACGCTGGAAGAAGCCAAAGCGCATTTACAGCATCTGGACGGCGTGATGGTGGGGCGTGAAGCCTACCAAAACCCCGGAATTCTGGTGCAGGTCGACCGTGAGCTATTTGGCATCGACGCCACGACACCGGATTTGGCTGGCGTGGTACGAGCCATGTATCCCTATATTGAACGCGAACTCTCTGCCGGCGCGTCATTAGGCCATATCACGCGCCATATGCTCGGCATGTTTCAAGGCATTCCCGGTGCCCGTCAGTGGCGACGCTACCTGAGTGAAAACGCCCACAAACCCGGTGCCGATGCAGCGGTAGTGGAACGTGCGCTGTCGTTGGTTAATTTGGTTTAAAAAACACTAACAGTTAGTGTTTTCCATCAACACTCTTTCATTTCTCTTCCTGACGTCGCTGATAAATCAATAGGTTATCAGCGACGCCTCTTGGCACGATTCTTGTAATTGCTTATGTAGCACGCAGAACACGACCTTCTGCGATTTAACCGCTACAGGAGCGCACCATGTTGGAAATTTTCTTCGTTATTGGCTTTTTTATCATGCTGATGTTGACGGGCGTGTCACTGTTGGGCGTGATTGCCGCACTATTTGTGGCATCCCTTTTTATGCTGATAGGTGGGCTGTTTACCCTAGCGATAAAAGTGTTGCCGTGGCTAATTTTGGCTGTCGCGGCGGTGTGGCTGTGGCGCAAATTTAGCGGGCGACCCGTCTACAACTCGCACCGTGATACCTATCGACATTATACCGATCGAAAATACACCTATCGCCAGCGCAATAGGAATGAGTGGTAATGCCTGGAAAGAGAAAAATCTGAATGACGCGCGAAAATGGCAGGTAACACCGTGTTTAACACTCGCGTGTATTAATACCGCCTTGTTTTAATACAAAAGTGTGCGCCAGCAGATATTTTTTCCCTGATGTGGCTGTTAGGATGACGTCACGGTTTGACTCCCTTTTTATCATTTAAAGCGTGAGCAAGCTAAGTGGCAAACTCGCCACACGATTTCATCATCGTCAGGGAAATAATAGCCGCACAGCGGTACCTTCGTGACGATCGCTACGCTGTACCCTACATACAGTCTGATGAAATTAGCGTAACGGCAAGGGCTTCCTAACGGGAAGCCCTTTGCTTTTCAGAAACAAAGATCAGGGAATTAACAGGCAGGAGCCTTGCGTACCGCGGCTTTCCAGCGCCCGATGAGCGGCTTGCGCATCCGACAGCGCGAATTTCTGGTTCTGCGACACATCAACCGTAATCGCCCCGCTGGCGATCAGTGAAAAGAGTGCATTGCTGGCCTGTTCGAGTTCGGCACGGTTCGTAACGTAACCAAACAGCGACGGACGCGTGACGTACAGCGAGCCTTTCTGGTTCAAAATACCCAGATTGACGCCGGTCACCGGCCCAGACGCATTACCGAAGCTGACCATCAATCCGCGACGACGCAGGCTATCGAGTGAGGCTTCCCAGGTATCTTTCCCAACCGAGTCATACACGACGTTCACCTTCTGCCCATCGGTCAGTTCCGCGACGCGCTGCGCAATATTCTCGGTACGGTAATTAATGGTCGCCCAGGCACCCGCCTGTTTTGCCCGCTCCGCTTTCTCATCAGAGCCCACCGTTCCGATCAGTTTCGCCCCCAGCGCCTTCGCCCACTGGCAGGCAATCAACCCAACGCCCCCCGCCGCCGCATGGAACAGGAAGACTTCATTTGGCTTGATTTCATACGTCTGGCGCAGCAGATAGTAAACCGTCAGCCCTTTCAGGAAAGAGGCCGCTGCCTGTTCAAAACTGATGGCATCTGGCAGCAGCGCAACCTTCTCTGCTACCACGTTATGCACTTCGCTATATGCCCCCAGCCCAGACTGCGCATACACGACGCGATCGCCGACTTTCAGCACGCTAACCCCTGCCCCGACTTTCGTCACAACGCCCGCCGCTTCGGTTCCCAGCCCCGAAGGTAAATCAGGCACCGGATACAGGCCGCTGCGAATATAGGTATCAATAAAATTAATGCCGATGGCGCGATTCTCGACCTGAACCTCTCCCGCCGCGGGCTCGGCAGGCGTGAAATCCACATATTGCAGAACCTCTGGGCCACCATAGGCTCGGAACTGAACGCGTTTTGCCATGTTATCTCCTTAATCGTGACAGGTTCGTTGTCTCTCTATAATACGTATACCCTAAATAATTCGAGTTTCAGGCAGGCGGCAAGCGAAGGAGTCCGATGAGCTTACTTGAGTAAGTGATTCGGGTGACGAAGCGAAGCCAACGCACATGCAACTTGAAGTATGACGGGTATATTGTGTTATTTCGGACGTGCGGCATATACAATGCCCCCTAATCCAATGGCAAATCAACCGGTAAAGAACCCGTTTTATGGCAGAGAAAAGACCCACCAATAAATCGAATGAACCTCGCGACCGCCAGATGGAAGGTCTGAAACTTCCGCCACATTCGCTGGAAGCGGAGCAATCGGTATTGGGCGGCCTGATGCTCGACAATGAACGCTGGGATAATGTCGCCGAGCGTGTTGTTGCTAACGATTTCTATAACCGCGCCCACCGTCTGATCTTCACCGAGATGCATCGGCTGCTGGAAATGAGCAAACCGATCGATCTGATCACGCTGTCCGAATCGCTCGAACTGCAAGGTTCATTGGAATCCGCTGGTGGCTTCGCCTATCTGGCCGAACTGGCAAAGAACACCCCCAGCGCCGCTAACATCGGTGCCTACGCCGATATCGTGCGCGAGCGTGCCGTGGTACGTGAAATGATCTCCGTCGCCAATGAGATCGCCGACGCGGGCTACGATCCGCAGGGGCGCAGCAGCGAGGATCTGCTCGATCTGGCGGAATCCCGCGTATTCCAGATCGCTGAAAACCGTGCCAGCAAAGATGAAGGCCCAAAAAGTATCGACCGCATTCTGGAAGATACCGTTTCCCGTATCGAGCAGCTTTACCAGAAACCACATGATGGTGTTACGGGTGTGGACACGGGCTATCAGGATCTCAACAAGAAAACCGCTGGATTGCAGAAATCCGACTTGATCATCGTGGCAGCACGTCCATCAATGGGGAAAACGACCTTTGCGATGAACCTGTGCGAACATGCCGCGATGACTCAAGAAAAGCCCGTACTGATCTTCAGTCTGGAGATGCCCGGCGAGCAGATCATGATGCGTATGCTCGCGTCTCTGTCTCGCGTGGATCAGACCCGCATTCGTACCGGTCAGTTGGACGATGAAGACTGGGCGCGTATTTCCAGCACCATGGGGATCCTGCTGGAAAAACGCAACATGTACATCGATGACTCCTCCGGCCTGACGCCGACCGACGTGCGATCCCGCGCCCGTCGCGTGTTCCGTGAACATAATGGCCTGAGCCTGATCATGATCGACTACCTGCAATTGATGCGCGTGCCGTCATTGTCCGACAACCGTACGCTGGAAATTGCAGAAATTTCCCGCTCACTCAAAGCGTTGGCAAAAGAATTGCAGGTTCCTGTTGTCGCCCTGTCGCAGCTTAACCGTAGTCTGGAGCAACGCGCCGACAAGCGCCCGGTTAACTCGGATCTGCGTGAATCCGGCTCCATCGAGCAGGATGCCGACCTGATTATGTTTATCTATCGTGATGAGGTTTATCACGAAAACAGCGACCTGAAAGGCATCGCTGAAATCATTCTGGGGAAACAGCGTAACGGCCCGATTGGTTCCGTTCGTTTGACCTTTAACGGGCAGTGGTCGCGCTTTGATAACTATGCCGGCCCACAATATGACGATGAATAACGCAGCGCTCAGCAATGACAACACTGCACTAAGGAACAAGAATGAAAACGGCAACTGCCGTCATTAACCGGCGTGCTTTGCGCCACAACCTGCAACGTATCCGTCAGCTAGCGCCTGACAGTCAGGTCGTTGCCATCGTGAAAGCCAATGCCTACGGCCACGGCATGCTCGAAGCTGCCCATACCTTTTGCGACGCTGACTGCTACGGCGTTGCGCGACTCTCCGAAGCGCTGGCGCTACGCGCCGCGGGCATCACCAAGCCCATCGTCCTGCTGGAAGGCTTTTTCTCCGCCGACGACCTCCCGCTTCTGGTGGAGCACCAGTTAGAAACCGCCGTTCACAGCCCTGAACAGCTTGCCGCATTGGAACAGGCCACGCTGCCACAGCCGATCCCCGTGTGGATGAAACTGGATAGCGGTATGCATCGCCTTGGCGTTCTACCGGAACACGCCGACGCGTTTTGGCAACGCCTGACCGAATGCCGCAACGTGGTGCAGCCAGTCAATATCATGAGCCACTTTTGCCGCGCCGATGAACCCGAAGCGGGAACCACCGAACGCCAGTTGGCCTGCTTCGATGCCTTTACGCAAGGTAAGCCCGGCGCACAGTCCATTGCGGCCTCCGGCGGTATTCTGCTGTGGCCGCAGTCGCACCGCGATCGCGTTCGTCCCGGCATCATTCTCTATGGTGTGTCGCCGCTGGATAACGAAGACGCCGCACATTTCGGCTTCCAGCCAGCCATGACCTTTGCGTCTCACCTGATCGCGGTACGCGAACACAACTCAGGTGAAGCGGTCGGTTACGGCGGCACCTGGACCAGCCCGCGCAATACCCGTCTGGGCGTGGTCGCCGTCGGCTACGGCGATGGCTACCCGCGCTGCGCGCCAGCCGGTACGCCTGTGCTCGTCAACGGTCGCGAAGTGCCGCTTTCTGGCCGCATATCGATGGATATGATTACGGTAGATTTAGGGCCAGATGCACAGGATAAGGTCGGCGATGAGGTCATCCTGTGGGGCCCAACGCTACCGGTTGAACGCATTGCCGCGCATACGGGTGCCAGCGCCTACGAACTGATTACGCGCTTAACCCAGCGCACCGCGTTGGAATACGTCGACGGTGAGTAAAAAGGGACTGGCTAGTTTTTATCGGCAGGCTCATGGCTTGCCGATTTTAAAACGGGTTATCTACTATGCAGCAAGCTGGCTTGCCGTATCTGCCATCCTGGCGCTGTTTGCCCTTATTAATTTCTATACTCTGAAACCGACGGACGTCGGCGGCACGCTGTTTGGCGGCATGTTTAGCGCGATGTTCGATCTCATCTACTGGTCTTGCGCCGCGTCGGGATTCTGCTTTCTGGCGCTCTTTCGGCTCTCGGGATGGCGTGTTGCCTGGATACTCGCGGGGCTGGTGCAAATCGGTATCAGCGCCCTGTGGCGCATTCAATATTGGCAGGATTATGAAAGCGAAGAGCTGATACTTTCCCCCATGCCCGGAGAACTGTATGTTTCCATGCTGGTGGGCGCAGGCATGGCCGCCATCGGCATCGTGAAATATCGACACGCTCGGCGCAATCCAGTCGCTCCACATCCAACCTATGCGAAAGCGGTCGCGGCATTGCTGCTAGTTGCGCTTTATTTCGCGCTCCCGCTGCATCTCTACCTGCGTGAACCTCTCCCCTACTGCGCTTTCAGCCCTGACGGCCAGCAGTTAAGTATCTGTCTGGGAGAGAATGATGAGCGGATTATTGTTGAGTGATGGATTTACTGCCGTGTAGGCAGCTTAACAAGTATCAGGACTTTCACTTCACCAGACATCATCCGGTCAGTCTGACCGATTATTTAACCCAATCTTCCAACGTCAGCCCCGGTACTCGCTCAAATTCTCTCAGATTATTGGTGACCAATATGGCCTTAGCACTGATGGCATGACCCGCGATGGCCGTATCATTCGGGCCAATAGGCGTGCCTGCTGCGGCTAGCGCGATTTTAATTTTTGTCGTAGCGTCTACTGCGGCGCTATCCCAAGGTAACACCGCATCGAGCGATACCTGACATAGGCCTATCGTCGATAAATAAAATCTTTGCCATACGTTCATGACCCTTTTTTTACGCATCGTCGTAACTCATTGATTTTTAATTTTGATTATCAGCCCTGATAAAAAAGGGTTTTTCGGGAAAAATGGTTTATTTCCTTTTAAAATTAGGTAACTACCGTAAAATATGAACGGTTCACTGCCGTATAGGCAGCTTAGAAAAGCGCCAGTGGGCTGACTGGTAACAATGTAGAGTTCACTGCCGTATAGGCAGCTTAGAAAAGCAATAAACGCATCTTTGAACTCAGCTACGTGTTCACTGCCGTATAGGCAGCTTAGAAAACACACCCACGATGTCCTGATACGCGGACAGTGTTCACTGCCGTATAGGCAGCTTAGAAAAATATGTATGGGAGCGTTCAGCAAGCGGGATTGTTCACTGCCGTATAGGCAGCTTAGAAAGTACCCGAATGACTGAGAAGCGCCAGATGGGGGTTCACTGCCGTATAGGCAGCTTAGAAAATTCGGCGCTAATGTAATGCCTGCTGCTGTGGGTTCACTGCCGTATAGGCAGCTTAGAAATTTAACTTTTCTTGCGCACAAACTCGTGCTGGACTCACTGCCGTACAGGCAGTTAAGAAAATTAAACGCGCCGAAAATCAGTAATAAAAAACTCATAGGCAACGCGGCCTAAAAAGCTGGTAGTCTGTTTGGCTCACTGCCTGACACTGTTTAGGGAACGCGATGTACCACATTGATGATTTCGATCTGAAAATCCTGACGCTGCTACAGACGAACGGTCGCCTGACCAATCAGGAGCTGAGCGATCTGGTTGGGCTTTCCGCCTCGCAGTGTTCCCGCCGTCGCATCGCGCTAGAACAGGCACAGCTGATTCTCGGCTACCATGCCCGCCTGTCGCCGAACGCGGTCGGGCTGGAATGTCTGGGGTTGATTGAAGTACGGTTGATCAATCACACCAGCGAATACGTTGAACGCTTTCACCAAATGCTGGGGGAAGTGGATGCCATCATCGACGCCTATAAAACCACGGGCGATGCCGATTATCTGTTAAAAGTCGCCGTGGCAGATCTGCCCGGACTCAGCACCCTGATTAGCCAGATTCTGTCGCAGAACAAGAGCGTCGCGCACCTGAAAACCTCAGTGGTATTGAATCGCCTCAAAGAGAACGGTTTGATGATGCCAGAACTGCCTGCGTTGCCCTGAATTGGGGCAATTGCCTCTATTCGGTGCACAAAATGAATATTTCACGCAACAAAACCCGATTAAGCGCACGAAGAATACAAATAAATAATAAAAAACGCATGAATCACGCATTATTTTCATTCATATAATTCAATACGTTGCTCTTATCGCAGGCGAGATTACGCAGACGCCAGCCGCTAAGCAGCACTATCTGGTGCGATTCTTGCTTTGGTAAGCACATGTTTTTACGACAGTCTATTGAGTGCTCACCATGGATAACGTTATTCCCACACAAAAAATATCACACACGCTGCTGGAAGATATTCTGGCGATCCTGATCGGCACGCTGATGGTGTCGTTTGGCGTTATCCTGCTGCGTCAGGCTGGTGCCCTCACCGGCGGCACCGCGGGCATCGCTTTTCTTATCCACTATCTGACCAACGTCTCCTTCGGCGTTGCCTTTTTCCTGCTGAATCTGCCCTTCTATTATCTGGCCGTGCGCCGTATGGGGTGGGAATTCACCATCAAAACGTTCTGCGCCGTCGGGCTGGTTTCTCTGTTTTCCGACCTGCATCCACTGTTCGTTCATTTCGATCAGCTCAACCCGTTCTACGCCACGCTGTTTGGCAATATCATCACCGGTATCGGCTTTGTGGTGCTGTTCCGTCATAAGACCAGCCTCGGCGGCATGAATATTCTGGCGTTGTATCTTCAGGACAAATACGGCCTGCGGGCGGGAAAACTCCAGATGGGCGTTGACGTTGTGATTGTGCTGACTTCCCTGTTCGTGGTAAGCATACCGATGTTGATTGCTTCGATTCTGGGGGCAACCATTCTGAACCTGATTATCGCGATGAATCATCGCCCCGGCCGTTACGCGGCCTGATTGTCCCCTACCATCGTCGGGGTTGCGGTACCCATAAAAATGACACACTCAGGAGAGCTACACTGTGTTTCAAAACGTTGATACCTATGCCGGAGATCCTATCCTGTCTCTGATGGAAAAATTCAAACAGGATCCAAGAGCGGATAAGATCAATTTGAGTATCGGGCTCTACTACAACGAGCAGAATATTATCCCACAGCTGCGCTCCGTCAGCGCGGCCGAAAGCAGCCTGAAACAGCCAGCGCAGAGCGCGAGTTCCTATCTGCCGATGGAAGGGCTACAACCTTACCGTACCGCGATCCAACATCTACTGTTTGGTGAAAACCACGCGGCGCTGGAAGCCGGTCGCATCGCCACCATCCAGACGCTGGGCGGTTCCGGTGCACTGAAAGTCGGTGCAGATTTCCTGAAACGCAACTTCCCGAACTCAGAAGTGTGGGTCAGCGATCCCACCTGGGAAAACCATATTGCGATCTTTGAGGGCGCGGGCTTTAACGTTCACACCTATCCGTATTTCGATGGCGAAAGCCTGGGCGTGAAATTTGACGCCATGCTTGCCACGCTGGAAACGCTGCCGGCGCGCAGCATCGTGCTGCTGCACCCGTGCTGCCACAACCCGACCGGTTCCGACCTCACCACCGAGCAGTGGGATCGCGTCATTGAAGTCATCATCCAGCGTGAGCTGATTCCGTTTATGGACATCGCCTATCAGGGCTTTGGCCTCGGGATTGAGCAGGATGCCTATGCGATTCGCGCCGTTGCCAGCGCGGGCGTTCCGGCACTCATCGCCAACTCGTTCTCCAAGATTTTCTCACTGTATAGCGAGCGCGTCGGCGGCCTTTCCGTAGTGTGCGACGATGCCGACAGCGCACAGCGCGTGCTGGGTCAGTTAAAAGCGACCGTCCGCCGCAACTACTCTTCCCCACCGAATTTCGGCGCACAGGTAGTTTCTAAAGTCCTGAATGACGCGCAGTTGAACGCCGACTGGAAAGCGGAAGTCGAAGAGATGCGCACCCGCATTCTGAGCATGCGTCAGGAGCTGGTATCGACACTGAAAAACGCGCTGCCGAACCGTAACTTCGACTACCTGCTCACCCAGCGCGGTATGTTCAGCTACACCGGATTCAGCTCGGAACAGGTTGATCGTCTGCGTGAAGAATTCGGCGTCTACCTGATCGCCAGCGGCCGTATGTGTATGGCGGGGCTGAACCACAGCAACGTCCAACGCGTCGCCGCCGCTTTCGCCGCGATTCAGTAAATTGTAAATGACAACGCCACTGTGGCTTAATCGACTCACATGAGTGAGCTCGCTTAACCCAGTGGCTTGTGTTTTCGGTTAACTATCGCTGTCGTACTATCTGTTCTCTACACTCAGACTGACGGCAACACATCGACAAATCTGCCATGCTTTATCCCAACGAATAAAATATGACCCAGCTACGCTACCTGAACGGTTATCCCCCAGCAATTATTGCACAAGTACAAACGCTCCTTGATCAAGGTAAACTCGGCCCGTGGCTGGAAAAAAAATACCCTGACCGCCATCCGATCCAGAGTGACAAGTCGCTCTATCAGTTTGTCGCCGAGCTGAAACAGCGATATTTGAAAAACGCTCCAGCGATATCAAAGGTGCTTTACGACAATAAACAGAACCCGATCAAAGGGACGCTGGGAACCAATACCTTTGTGGCACGCGTGCAGGGCGGAAAATTAAAGTCCAATAATGAAATCCGAATAGCAACGCTATTCCGTGACGGGCCAGAAGATTTCCTGCGGATGATCGTGGTACACGAACTCGCTCACCTCAAAGAAAAAGACCACAACAAGGCTTTCTACCAACTCTGCTGCCATATGGACCCTGATTATCACCAGTTGGAATTTGATATGCGAATCTGGCTGAACTGGCGAGAAATAAATTCAGGCGCGGTCTGAATTCACCTTTTATGATTGTTCGCTTTGCTTTGACGTTGCCTTAGCCGTATTATTTCCGAGCTGATGATTAATATATTTTCACTCAGTCTATTGATAAATTTTCTCATAAGGATTTGATATGGCTAATTTGATTTACGCCAGCATTAATGGTCAAAAACAGGGTTTAATATCATCGGGTTGCTCAACGCTAGACTCAATTGGTAATCGCTACCAAACGGGTCATGAAGATCAAATACAGGTATTAGGTTTAAACCATAGCATCAGCCGCGATCAGAATGTCGCTCATCATCCGATTCATTTTATTAAGCCAATCGATAAGTCATCCCCGTTATTAGGGATGGCAATCTCTTATAATGAAAAGGTCGATGTGACATTTTATTTTTATCGCGTCAATTCCGCTGGGCAGTTAGAACTTTATTATGAAGTCACCTTAACGGATGCGAGCATTGTTGATGTCACCTGTGTCTATCCGCACGTCATCGATAACAACGACATCATGCCGTATGAAAAAGTCCAGCTAAAATATAAAACCATAGCATGGAACCATAAGATCGCAGGCACGTCGGGTTATAGTATTTGGGAGGAAATGAGTCTCTAAAATTTATGACCTTTGATAACAAGCACACCTTATCATCAGATGTGCTTGTTATTCACCATTCATCACAAAGAGCGATATTTTTCACATATTTATTAGGAGCCATCCAGGAGTTTTTAGGGCAGACTTCATAGCCATAACTTCTAAAGTTAAAAGATATGTACATAGATGCAACAAAACTAATAACAACACCAATAAAAAACAAATAGCCGCACACATTTGTAAATATTCCATGCATTCCTATAGGTTTGTTTTTTATTGCTATATAAAACCCTAAATACGAGAAATAGAATAGCAAAGGAGAACCAAATACCATTAACCCAACCTTCCATGAAAACACGATCACATCGTTTAACTGTAAAATATCCAAATATGAATTAAAAGAAAACCAACCAGTAAAGCATGTCAATAGAAAGGTAAAAGATGAGAATGCGAAAAAAAACGGTCTATTTATTTTAAACACGAACAATCCTCAACAATCATAAAACCCATCAGATTATTTTTACCATTAATCACAGAGAGAAACATCTCTCACATATTTATTGGGAGCCATCCATGAGTTCTTGGAGCAGATTTTATAGCCCTGCTTATTAAGGCTATAAGAGATATACATAGATGAAAAAAATCTCACCGCAGCACCATAAATAGCAAACATGACCAATACATTTGAAGTTTTATTATTCATTTTAATTGGTCTTTTTTTATAGCAGAAAAAAAACCAAAATAAGAAAACTGAAACGCTATTGGAACTAGAAAAATTATGACACCAAGTTTCCATGAAAATGAAACTACATTTTTTAGATTAAAAAATTCAATATACCTGCTTAAAGAAAACTATCCTCCCCAGCATGAAAGAATAAAAACTGAATATATGAAAAAAATGGCCTATTTATCTTAACCACGACTGCCCCCCCCATAAATGAAAAAGCATACTCTTATACCATTTTTACTCTTTACAAAAAGCGGTGTCTTTAACATATTTATTGGGATCCATCCAAGAGTTCTTAGGGCATATTTTATAACCTTGGTCACTAAGGTTATATGATATATATGTTGATGAAAACAAACCAACTACTGCACCTAATATAGCTATAACAGCCAGTACATTAGCTAATCTATTATTCATTCTCGCTATTTCATTTTTCATTGCAGAATAAAACCCCAAGTATGAAAAGTAAAATAATAGCGGTGCTGAAAATACCAGAACACCAACTTTCCAAGAGAACGTGATTACATCACTTAATTTAAAAAAGGCTAAATACCCATTTAAAGAAAACCAGCATCCCCAACAGGACATGAGGAAAATCAAGGTTGCAAATGCACCAACTAACGGCCTATTTATCTTAACCACGACTGACTCTCCCCCAAGCATGAAAGAATTGATCGGGATGGTATGGGGTATACTGTTTCTTATGTGATTTTAAATTTTTTATTATCGTTTCACTAATTTTATATTCATTATCTAACCAGTATAATATTGCACTCACTAAAACACCTAAAAAGAATATACCAATGGCAATAACAAGAACACTACCGCCAGTAAGCATAAACCCGGTAGCTGCTATTTTCGCCCCCCATGCAATCCCAACCGATACAGCCAGTTTTGCCACATCCATCGTTAAATTAACAAAGAAATCGGTTAGTGCGTATTCGTCCTTCACCATCAACTCAATGGCTCGATAAGCGCCTGAAAATACAATACAGAACCTTGCTCCAGTCGCAATACCACTTTCAATTCCTTTTGTACCTATCCCTATGTCGAGTATTTTTTGGTTACCGACTAAATATCGGGTGGCATCTAAATACTTTCTTACTCCCGGATAGCCAGACAGTTTTATGTACTTACTGCCGTTTTTTCCGACATATTCTGTTGCCGTTACACCGAACCCTTTCATCTCCATCACGATTCTGCTTACAGATACCGCTTCTGCAATATTCCCAGCAAACGATGAAGTAGGATCGGTACAGCCAAATATCGCCGTTTTCCACGATTCGTTAGGGTTTGGTGTACATAACGTCTTTAAAAAATACGTCGCTTCCTGCGCAGTCAATATGGCATGAATGTTATCGTTATTTATTTCATTTAGTTGTGCGTGTAATTTCTGATAGTTAATATCTGCATGCTGCTTTTTAAAATCAAGATGATCTTCTAACCGATAGTCATCATCCACAAGCGTTTTTAAAACCGGATCGTATTTCACAGTCACTCACTCCCTTGAATTTGACTTAAGTCAGCGAACTATTTCCCTGTAAGGGTACTTTAACGGAAAAATGATGATTTTTAAATATTAATAATACCCAATACACAATTTGCATTCCCTTAAAAAGAAACTTATTACTTAAAAACGTTACGAAATAAGGTCATCAATATGCGTTATTTAAGGGGGTGAGCGCTGGCGCAGTACTACCTCGATAATAGCCAGACAACAGCGCTTGAGGCCGTGGATAAACTGCCTGTGCGGCAGTGAACTGGGTATCCATGACGGCCACTCGCTCCAAATATTTCTAAGCTGCCTATACGGCAGTGAACGATGCATCGGTCGGCGTCTGCATTATAACCAATTTCTAAGCTGCCTATACGGCAGTGAACCACAGGCGGCATTTAAGCGTATTGCCATCGGTTTTCTAAGCTGCCTATACGGCAGTGAACGCGTTGATGGCATTGAGCGGGCGGAAAACGAGTTTCTAAGCTGCCTATACGGCAGTGAACAATTATCCGACGTGACAGCTTGTAATCTTTTGTTTCTAAGCTGCCTATACGGCAGTGAACTTGATTCCATCAAATCAGTCTGGTTGCCGGACTTTCTAAGCTGCCTATACGGCAGTGAACCAATTCCATCGAGAGTGTCGGCGATCATCTCTTTTCTAAGCTGCCTATACGGCAGTGAACGATGGCGTTCTGTTTACGGGCTTGGTCTATTATTTCTAAGCTGCCTATACGGCAGTGAACACGAAGACGAATGGCGGGAAGATTTCGACGCTTTTCTAAGCTGCCGCATAGGCAGCTTAGAAACGAAAGGTCGGCGAACGGGGATCACGTTCGCCGTTCACTGCCGCATAGGCAGCTTAGAAATGAGCAAAATTAACGTATTCGGTGTTACCCAGGTTCACTGCCTATGCGGCAGCTTAGAAACACACACCAGCATGTGTCAGCGCATCAAGTGGGTTCACTGCCGTACAGGCAGCTTAGAAAGTTTAATGGGTTTGTGAATTGCGTTCCTGCACGTTCACTACTGTATAGGTAGCTTAGAAAATGACTGATAATGCGCTGGCTGGGGTATGGGGGTCACTGCCGTATAGGCAGCTTAGAAACCCGATGCACAGATGTCTGCTGAGACACAGGATTTCACTGCCTCACGGGCAGCTTAGAAAGTTTTGGCTTAGTTATCATCCTGATAAGTTTGGTTCACTGCCGCACAGGCAGATTAGAAAGCAATTGCTGAAATCGATGCACAAGCGGCTGTGTTCACTGCCGTGCAGGCAGCTAGATGCTTATCGGGATGCGTCGCTGGCGTTATTCCCCGTTGAGCGTGACAACCAGCGAGCGGCTGCCGCCGTGGTTGCGGTGTTCGCACAGGTAGATGCCCTGCCAGGTGCCGATGTTCAGGCGTCCGTTGGTGATGGGGATCGTCAGGCTGTTGCCGAGCAGGCTGCCTTTCAGGTGCGCGGGCATGTCGTCGCTACCTTCATACGTATGGCGGTAGTACGGTTCATCCTCCGGCACCAAGCGATTAAAGAAACTCTCAAAATCCTGCCGCACCGTAGGGTCGGCATTCTCGTTAATCGTTAGCGCCGCCGAGGTGTGTTTGATGAACACCTGCATCAGCCCGACGTTTATCTGACGCAGTGCGACAACCTGCGCCAGTATCTCGTCGGTCACCAGATGGAAGCCTCTGCTTTTCGGCTTCAGGCGGATTTCATATTGCGTCCACATCGGCGTCCCCTGCTATCAGGCTTCACGCGCCAGAATAGGTCGCAGGAAACGCGCAGTGTGAGACTGTTCGCACTCCGCCACCGTTTCCGGCGTGCCGGAGACCAGAATTTCCCCGCCGCCGCTGCCGCCTTCTGGCCCTAAGTCGACAATCCAATCTGCCGTTTTAATCACATCCAGATTGTGCTCAATCACCACGATGGTATTACCCTGATCGCGCAACTGATGCAGAACGGTAAGAAGCTGCTGAATATCGGCAAAGTGCAGGCCAGTTGTTGGTTCGTCGAGAATATACAGCGTCTGTCCGGTGCCACGTTTCGACAGCTCGCGTGATAGTTTCACACGCTGCGCTTCCCCGCCGGATAGCGTGGTGGCCGACTGCCCAAGGCGAATGTAGGACAGGCCGACGTCGATCAGCGTTTGCAGCTTCCGCGCCAGCGCCGGAATGGCATCAAAGAATTCTCGCGCCTCTTCAATGGTCATATCCAGCACTTCATGGATGCCTTTGCCTTTGTATTGAATCTCTAGCGTTTCGCGGTTATAGCGCTTGCCTTTGCACTGGTCACACGGCACATAGACATCCGGCAGGAAGTGCATTTCGACCTTAATTACGCCGTCGCCCTGACAGGCTTCGCAGCGTCCACCGCGCACGTTAAAGCTGAAACGGCCGGGGTTGTAGCCACGGGTACGCGCTTCCGGCACGCCAGCAAACAGTTCACGAATCGGCGTGAAAATACCGGTGTAGGTTGCTGGGTTGGAGCGCGGCGTGCGGCCAATCGGGCTTTGATCGATATCGATCACCTTGTCGAAATGCTCCAGTCCCTGAATCTCGCGGTGAGCGGCGGGTTCCGCCAGCGTCGCACCGTTCAACTGGCGCTGCGCCAGTGGGAACAAGGTATCGTTGATAAGGGTGGATTTGCCCGATCCCGACACACCGGTGATGCAGGTAAACAGCCCAACCGGCAGCGTCAGCGTGACGTCTTTCAGGTTATTGCCCTTCGCGCCAATCAGCTTCAACACTTTGGTCGGATCCGCAGGCACGCGCTGCTGCGGTATTTCAATCTTGCGTTTACCGCTGAGGAACTGCCCCGTCAGCGAATCCGGCACCGCCATGATCTCTTCCATCGTGCCTTCTGCGACAATCTGCCCGCCGTGCACGCCCGCGCCGGGGCCGATATCAATCACATGGTCAGCGGCACGAATCGCATCTTCATCGTGCTCAACCACAATGACGGTATTGCCCAGATTACGCAGGTGAATCAGGGTTTCCAGCAGGCGCTCGTTATCACGCTGATGCAAGCCGATAGACGGCTCATCCAGTACGTACATCACGCCAACCAGCCCGGCACCGATCTGGCTCGCCAGACGAATGCGCTGCGCCTCGCCGCCGGACAGCGTTTCCGCCGAGCGGGAGAGCGACAAATAGTTCAGCCCGACATTCACCAGAAACTTCAGTCGATCGCCAATCTCTTTCAGCACTTTCTCGGCGATTTGGGCGCGCTGCCCGCTAAGCTTCATATTCTGGAAAAACGTCATCGCATGGCCGATGCTCATATCGGAAATCTGCGGCAGCGTCGTCTGCTCGACAAACACGTTGCGCGCTTCTTCACGCAGGCGCGTTCCACTACAGCTGGCGCAGGAACGGTTACTGATGAATTTCGCCAGCTCTTCGCGCACCGCCGTGGATTCCGTCTCTTTATAGCGACGCTCCATGTTGTGCAGCACGCCTTCGAACGGATGGCGACGTATCGAGGTATCGCCGCGATCGTTGATGTATTTGAATTCGACGTTCTCTTTACCGGAGCCGTACAGGATCACTTTCTGAACTGCGGCGCTCAGGCTTTCAAACGGGGCATCGACGTCAAATTTGTAGTGCTCCGCCAGTGAGCGCAGCATTTGAAAATAGTAGAAGTTGCGACGGTCCCAGCCGCGAATGGCGCCGCCTGCCAGCGACAGCTCGGCATTTTGCACCACGCGGGACGGATCGAAGAACTGCTGCACGCCCAGACCATCACAGCTTGGGCACGCACCCGCTGGGTTATTGAACGAGAACATGCGCGGTTCCAGCTCATGCATGCTGTAGCCACACACCGGACAGGCAAAGTTAGCCGAGAACAACAGTTCAGGCTGGGTTGGGTCGTCCATATCGGCAACAACGATGCTACCACCGGACAGATCCAGCGCGGTTTCGAATGACTCCGCCAGCCGCTGTGCCAGATCGTCACGCACTTTAAAGCGATCGACGACGACTTCAATAGTGTGCTTTTTCTGTAATTCCAGCTTCGGCGGATCGGACAGATCGCACACTTCGCCGTCGATACGGGCACGGATGTAGCCCTGTGAGGCCAGGTTTTCCAGCGTCTTGCTGTGTTCGCCTTTGCGATCTTTCACAATCGGTGCCAGCAGCATCAGGCGTTTGCCTTCCGGCTGCGCCAGCACGTTGTCGACCATCTGGCTGACCGTTTGCGCATCCAACGGCACATCGTGCTCTGGGCAACGCGGTTCACCCACGCGAGCAAACAGCAGGCGCAGGTAATCATGAATTTCGGTAATCGTCCCGACCGTGGAACGCGGGTTGTGCGAGGTGGATTTCTGTTCGATAGAGATGGCGGGCGACAGCCCTTCTATATGATCGACGTCCGGTTTTTCCATCAGCGACAGGAACTGACGGGCATAGGCGGAGAGTGATTCTACATAGCGCCGCTGCCCTTCGGCATACAGCGTGTCAAACGCCAGCGATGACTTACCCGAACCAGACAGACCGGTGATGACGATCAGTTTGTCACGAGGGATTATCAGGTTGATATTCTTGAGATTATGGGTACGAGCACCACGAACTTCGATCTTATCCATTCACACACTTCCCGGAATAAAAACGGATTGTCATCGCCTCTCAAACAGAGAGAAACGGTACGAAACGAGCAATTATGGCACAAAAAAAATGCCGGACGCATTTTTTAACGTCGCTCGCGACGGCCCGATAGGGTGGCAAGCAGGGATAGCTTGCCATAAAAAAGGCTGAATGAATATCCAGTATTAAACCCGTTTATTTTGCAAACGCTGTAAATATTACTTTCATTTCTGAAGCCATTTCGCAGGTATGATACAAATGTGTATCATGATAAAATTGATCGTTTAGACTTACATAAATTGATTCATCAGGAGACACGAGCATGGCCAGCAGAGGCGTTAATAAAGTGATTCTTGTCGGGAATCTGGGTCAAGACCCGGAAGTCCGCTATATGCCGAATGGTGGTGCAGTTGCCAACATCACGCTGGCTACGTCGGAAAGCTGGCGTGACAAGCAAACCGGTGAGCAGAAAGAGAAGACCGAATGGCACCGTGTGGTTCTGTTCGGCAAGCTGGCAGAAGTCGCGGGCGAATACCTGCGTAAAGGCTCTCAGGTTTACATCGAAGGCGCACTGCAAACCCGTAAATGGGCCGATCAGGCTGGCGTAGAACGTTACACCACAGAAGTGGTTGTTAACGTCGGCGGCACCATGCAAATGCTGGGTGGACGCCAGGGCGGCGGTGCACCAGCAGGCGGTGGCAATGCAGGTGGCGGCCAGCAACAAGGCGGTTGGGGTCAACCTCAGCAGCCGCAGGGTGGCAACCAGTTCAGCGGCGGCGCGCAGTCTCAGCAGCGCCCTGCACAGAACAGCGCTCCAGCGCAAAGCAACGAACCACCAATGGATTTCGACGACGATATTCCATTCTAAGATTTACTTTTAAGTGCACCAAAAATTTGATTGTGGGAAACCCTGCTCCGGCAGGGTTTTTTTATTCCCCAAGATTGATTGCATTTCTCAGGGTCATCCTGATTTAATAGCATAATCATCATGCCACGCGATAAAAATATCATTGGTTATTTTATCAAAAATGATATTTGAGTTATTAATATCATTAAGTTTGTGAGAGATTTAGCTTTTCCATTACCACTTAAAAAATTAGTCATAAAAATTATTCTTAATAAAACTGCCATAAAAAATCAATGTAAATAGGTATTTTACATTCCTTGGCGTTATGTTCTGGGATTGTAATTGAAACCTGAGTCATCAGAATCACTTATAAAATACAATTTATTATTCTCCTCTCACTTAAAAGAAGATCGTGGTAATAATAACCACATTAACAATAACCAAAGAAACTATAAAATAAAACCTTAAAAAACAACATGATAAAGGAAAAAATAAAATGAATTATTTTTATCCCTGCGAGATTGACAAAGCCATTCGTTGAATATAATTTATTCTTGCATTAACGTTATTAAAATGGCTAACAGCAATACTCCTGCTATACCCGTCATACTTCAAGCTGCTTGTGCGTTGGCTGCCCTTACTCACCCCAGTCACTTACTGCTGTAAGCTCCTGGGGATTCGCGCAGTTGCCGCCTTCACGCAACTCGAATTATTTAGGGTATATAAAGCATAACTACAATTATTTATTAATAAGGATAAGCTATGTCCACTACAAAGTTTGAAGCTGTCAAAGTTCAATCAGGTGCAACACAAAGTATAGATTTCGGAACTCGTGTACTTAACGCCTCTGTCGCCGTTCAAGCCTTTGAACTTTCTTTCGGTAGTGCTGATCACCATTTAAAAACCATTAGCGTTGCCAGCTCAATATCAAGTTTTAGTGGCAATAAAGTCACCGTTTCTGCAACCTGTTTTATGGAAGACAAGTCCAATAATAAAGCCTATGGCAGCGTCAACGTTCTTGTTGTCGCAGAATGTGATTCATAATTTTATCTTTCTCTTTTTTGATTAATTATATCGCAGGTAGCAGAAATGCTATCTGCGACTTTTGAGTACCAGCACACCGTCCAGAATACACGGTTCACACGTCAGAAAGCCATTATCCTCACGACACATTACCGTCTCTAGCCTAACTTATGCATCCTGACTGATAACGCTTCATTAAAAGGATATAAAAAATGAACAATAGCACGAACAGTCAAACCCCAAAAATACGCCCAAGCCAATTCGAAAAAAACATCAACAATATATTTAAGGACAGCGTTAATTTATTTCGCGGTGATATAAATCTACCTCTAGACTTAGTTTCACTGCAAGGAAGAAACAAGCTGGATGTGAAAGTGACGGCATCCTATGGCAGTAATGTTAAAAATGAGATTCATCAATCAAATGCCAGCGCCCCAACAAGTATATTAGGACTAGGCTGGAAGCTTCCTTTTGAAAGAATAGAAGTTGAAACACGAGGGAGTGCCTCATCAGGCGACAACACCTATCAAATTTACATTAATAACAGCGCAACAGAATTAATAAGAACAAAAAATGAATGGCAGCGTGCGACACTTTCCAACAACAGTATCCCCCCTCTTAACAAAGGGGAAATAGATTCCGCTATTCAGTCTCAGTTTATTG
The DNA here is from genome assembly GCF_009931295.1 of Pectobacterium odoriferum. Lineage (NCBI taxonomy): Bacteria > Pseudomonadati > Pseudomonadota > Gammaproteobacteria > Enterobacterales > Pectobacteriaceae > Pectobacterium > Pectobacterium odoriferum. Next base: position 4,068,337 of record NZ_CP034938.1, read on the forward strand.
ATTCTGGAATAACGATTGATAGTCATGCCCGTGTCAATACCATCGAACCGAATCAACAATGGGAAATTGTCGATAGCCAAAATCAACGTGTGTTTGTCGTTAAGAACCGAGGCTCACATCTGAGTGTCCTTTCTGGTGGTTTTGCCTTTGAATGTTTCCAATATGATTTCAGTAAAATTTTATATTACCCAGAGTTTGAACGCTGGGAAATTGTGAAAGACGATGGCACCAGTTATTTTTACGGTGGAATAACCCCGAATCAACATGCTATTCAATGGAAAGTAAGATGGGGTAACTGGTCAGGACAATCTGCGCTGACGCATGCCGGAGATAAAACATTATTACAATCAAGATTCGCGTCAACCTGGAATTTAGTGCAAATCGAAAGCCTTTGGGGAGATACCATCACGTTCAGCTATGATGTGGTGGAACAACAGGTTGGTGACAACGGGCTATCGTTTACTAAAGCCTGTTACCTTTTAACAATCACCGACATGTTTAACCGTACCATTAATTTCAACTACAAGGAAAAACTGTACGATATCCATTCCCCTGCTGGCCCGCGCGAATACTTGTCTCCACATTGGAATGCACCCTATACGCAGATCCCTGATAACCAGCCGAGCCCCTATCAGGATCGATACGAAACGCGTTATCTGGACAATATTGTCGTTAATAATCCTCAAGGCTCTCTGCTTTATACCGTGCAATTGGGTTATGACATCAGCAGCAATTTCAGCCACTACGCAAAGAATGACAACCTCTACGGCGACACTGTCAAACGCACGCTAACCAGTATACGCCGGACATACGCCACCCCGTGTTCCCTGCCAGACCTACAACTCAGCTACTGGCCAGCAGGCAGCGTTAACGCTGGGGCGCTAAGCCGTGCGATTACGCCCGATGGGGCCGATATCGCCTACCGATACAAACAGCAGGCGCTGCCCCTCTGTGACAGGCAGCAGCAGATTACCAACCCTTGGCCACGCACCGCGAAGCCTCGAGTCTGGTTTGGGGCGGACTATGTGGTCAGCCTATGGCTAAACGAATCGACCGACCAGATCCATATCACTTTCTATACTTGGCTGGGGCGCTGGCAACAGTGGACGCCCACGCAGCAGGTCATCAAGGCCGCGTTCGATATCAATAGTGTTAACGTGATTACCTCCACTGACTTTGCCTGTCTGACCTATTCCAGCCCACAGAATGGGAAATCGGGCGTACACGTTTACCATAAAGACAACCGAAAATGGGGGGAATGGCTCGAAACAGCACCGATAAATGCAAAAACCGCTCATTTACAAATCGCTGCGGGTGACAATTTCTTCGTCACTTGTGATAAAGATAACCGCAAGCTACTACGCTACACATGGAATAGCTTTGCCAAGTCATGGATTATTGAAGAGAGATCCTCCGATCTTGCGGCAAATAAGCCAAACAACAAGCCTTACATCACCGCTACAAACAAGTACTACGCCATTCTGGACTATGCGCCAGAAAGCGGCGGCACGCATCACAATACATTCACACTCTATTATCAGGACGGTGGCGAGCAATGGCATACCGGCGCGTCCACAACGCTGACCTTTACCATAGGCGGCACTAATCCAGCAAACAGCTTTGGGTTTGCCAGCAGCGCCTCGTTTATTGCGCTGACTTACATTACTCAGGAAGTTTCTCTTAGCGTTGACTACACCATTAAAGTTCTGGAATGGGACGCTGCTTTTAACACGATAAACAGTGTCGACTTCCCCTGTCGCCTACCGAAAAGTAATCCCTCCAGTGTGATTACCATTCCCTTTATCGCCAAATTCATCAACAACAGCATGATTGCTTCCGGCCCTCATTTGCTACGCTACAACGGCGCATCATGGTTGTTTAACAAAAGCCTGAATTTCCGCGATACCTGTAGCGATCAGGACATAAACTGGTATGCCTACGGCACCGATTACGCTATCGCGGTCAGTAATCGGGAATCTGCCGTGCAAGCCAAACTCATTGGCTACGATCCCACGACCCAGATTACCCGCTGGGATAACAGCGCCATAGATTTGTATAGCAAAGACGGCCCCACATCCGCGCGGAAAATACATTTCTTCCCAACGGCCGGTGCCGATATTGCCACCATGGGCAATCGTATCTACCAGCGTGGTTCTTGGTGTAACTGGCAGGATGCGGTCAGCCACTATCAGGAAGTGCCGTATGAGATAGATAGCACCACCATGATCAATCAGGGGCCGCGTTTTATTTCTTATTTGAATTTGGCAGGAACGGCAGTCAAAGATACGACCGTCTGGCCACTCCTCAACCAGAACCTTGCCAGTAAAGATGTTATCGTCCAACGCTACTTCACACAGATCGGTGCAGACGGGCAAATCAAAACTAACATTAATGGTCAATACCCTTCAGGCCTCTCCACTTTTGTCACCTATCTGCCGCTGGAAAAGAGCTTTGATAACGCAGAAACCCTAACGCTGAACCGCTATCTGGATAATACCCTGCAAGGTACGCTGGTGGATTATTGCGTCGATACGGTCAGTATCAATGACGGTTATACCACCAGCACGACGGCGTATGTTTTTGATATCGCAACGGCAACCTGCGATCCAACTGGTGCCGTATTTAAATATTACAAAAGCACCTCTTATCCGGGCACCACCACGCCAGCCACCCCGCTTTTTGGCTATACCGAAAATAATTATTTCAACGGACTAACCAGAAAAAATCAGAAGGTCAGGGCGTCAGACCAAGACGATTCAGGCCTTTTAGATGGGCAGCTTATTGAACAAAAAACCTTCGATAGCAGCCATAATCTGTTGGTACATGAACAGAAGCATGTGGAGGTGTTTACAACGCTCACCATCAAGGGAGTGCAACGTGACTTATTTGGCGGCTACATCCGCTGCGTCACCGACACAAGCACCAATGATGGCCTGCTGACGACCACGGGCTACACTTATGACAACCAGTTTGGCAAACTCGTACAGGAAACGTTTGATAATGTGACTCAAGACGGTACGGTAGAAACGATCACTAAAGACTATGGTTATGCATATCAGGCCTACCCGTGGTTCTTACTTAAGCACGTTATCGATGTTCCTTTCACCCATTTTGACTCGGTTACCAGCTCGGCTAATGGCGGCAAGAAAACGGTATTCTCCGGCAGCCTGCAACAATACACCCCTCAGTCACGTCAGTTTCCACTCTCTGGTCGCCCAGCACCAACAGTGTGGGCAGCAAGCCAGGCGTATATCTTGCAACAGGCTTCTGATGACACCACGCCAGAGGACCCACACCTCATCGCTGCCAACCCGGGTACATCATGGCTGAAGGTAAATAGCGTTCTGCGCAGGCGTTTTTATGGGGCAATCACCAGTGGGACTGACGCCACAAAACAGATAGAAAGTACGCTATGGGATCAAAACGAAATTCTGCCAATTGCGACCTTCACCAGCGAAGACGAGAACACCTGTGATTTTGTCGGTTTTGAACCCTATGAAGCCTATTCGTCGAACTGGCAATTATCATCAAGCAAGGGGACGATGGCAGACAATCTCACCTCTGGTGATGCGTGCACAGGCACCCAGAGTTTTAAACTTGCCGCTAACAGCGCACTGTCGCGAATAGCGCCGCTACAACACTCGCAGACGGTAATCATTGCTGGCTGGATAAAAGCGGAAAAAGGGTTTCTGACCAACGCGGGCAACGTTTATCTGGAAACGCGCTCAGGCGGCGGTGAACGTAAAAAAATGGCGATTATCCCTACCGATGAAGCGAAATGGGTGTACTGGCAGGCGGTCATCGACTATCAGGGAGAAGGGGTTCCTCTCCCGCTAACCGTGGCATTCACGAACGAAAAATCGTCCGCTTACCTTCTGATCAACAATATCAGCATTACCCCGTTGACCAGCAACATGGAAGCGAAATTTTACGATCCTATCTACTGGGATGAAACCGCCACGCTCGGCAATAATGCCGATATCATGCGTTATGGCTACGATGCACTACGCCAGAAATTCACCGAAGTTGGCCCACAGGAGAACAGCAAAAAAGGGTCGGTAAGCTACGCGACGCGAAGCTGGAATGTCGCACAGCCCTTTGCCTATCCTCAAAACGATCCCTCCAGTAGCTGTGACATCATGGCGGCAGAAGGCGGCCTCTACGAAACCTTTATGAACGGCGAGCAAGTCTGGGAGCACTGGCAGCGGGATGTCGCCAGTGCGTGGCGGCTCAATAACGGCCAGCTTTGCCACACGGGTCAGGCAATTAACACCATTTCATGGCGGCCAACCCAGCAGCATGACTGCTATGCTATCGGCGTTACCCTCTCTTCCTACACGCCTCAGAATGCCGCTTTTGGCATCACTATCGGTAATTGCTTAAACGCCAAATGGCAGTCATCAACGGGCTGGACGCTGGAACTGGATGGCACGACGCACAAAAATAGCAAAGTTAATGGCCAGGTTCCCGCAACGGTTTTACTGATTCCTGTCAACGGAGCCGTGCTCTTATTCGCCGATGGTCGACAAGTTTTTGCCATAAAAAGCCCAACGCCACTGCGTGGCGAATGCGTGTTTTCAGCACAGGGCGAATTGCAATTCGCTAATCCTGTTACGTATCGCTCACCTCAAATTTCAATGGTGTATAAAAATGCGAATCGGCAGGGTATGCAGTATCAGGTGTTGAATGGTATCCAGTGTTTGGTTAAAGAAAAATGCTATGACGCACTAGGGAACTGCATCGCTGAAACCAAGATAGCAACATTTGACAACACACTTTTCGGCTACCGCTCAGGGTTTGTCAGCGGGCTGGATAGTGCAACGGGCATGATGAGTGGCGAAATCAGCACGCTTTATCCACAAGATGAAGGATACCCGTACAGCGGCACTCGCTATGAAGCGTCATCACTCGGGCGGCCACTGAAAAAGGGATTACCCGGCAAACTGTTTGCCATCACTGGCAGCAACAGCCACACCACACAGATTCGGTATGGCGTTACCGATCAAAAAAGCATCGCGGGCATTTTGTATCGCCCAGGCGAATTATTGGTTACCGCGCTGACCGATGCGAATGGCTCTCAGGTTCTGGAAATTAAAGATCGCAGAGGACAAACGTTAGGCAAACAGACCAGTGCAGATAACACCGTTGTTGATGCCGTTCAGCAAGTTTTTGATGCCGCGGGGAATATCTGCCAAATCCTGCATCCGAACGCTTTTTTACCAGGCAACGACGCTGGGGCATTTACGACCCACAACCGCTATAACTTCCTGCAGCAACTCATATCCCGAACGACGCCAGATACGGGAGAAACGCGCTATATCTACGATTCCGCAGGTCGTCTACGCTTTAGTTCAACGCCGTTAACGGTTGAGAAAGGCACCGTTCTCTATAAGAAATATGACATTCTGGGTCGTATCATTGAGGAAGGAGAAATTACGCGTTCTTGGGGAGATGGCAGCCAATTACAGAGCATAGCGAACAGCGATCCGCGCTATCCACAGAATAACCTCTGGGAAACCCAAAATAGCTATGACGGAACAGGGGAAGACGTCACATTACGCGGGCGTTTATGGAAAATACAGAAACGAAATGCCAGCGATACGATCGTCGAAAACAGTTACGGCTACGATCGCTACGGCAACACAACACGCACCACATTGAGCGTGCCAGAGCAAGCTGCACAAACCACGACATATACTTACAACAATCTGGGTAATACCACGCGTATTGATTACCCTACCGGCGCACCCGTTCCCAGTGTCATTTACACCTATAATAACATGGGGCAAAACACGGCCATCGGTACGGAGAGCGACCCTGGAAAGTTTGCACAATATCGTTATCATGCTGATGGCAGCCTCGCCGGAGAACAGCTCAATACCACAGGGAGTCGCCCGCTTGTACGTCGTCTAGCTTACAACTCACCGGGATGGGTAACCGAAATAGACAACCAGTACGCTGACGGTAGCCTGTTGCTCAAACACACCTTTAGCTATACATCCGGTGGCTATAACGGCTCAGGTTACTACAACGGTAATATTGCCAGCGCCACCAGCGAAAACAGCATCAATCCAGAAAACACATTTACCTACCGCTATCAGTACGATAAACGCGGCCAGTTAATCGTCGCACAGCACAGCACTCACGATGACTACAGCCTTGGCATCGGCCACCCGCTTACCTTCGATCCCAATGGTAATATCTTGTCTCTTCAGCAGGGAACGGCACTGAGGACATATGATTACCTAAAGAACAGCAATAAAGTTGCTGCCGTTCATCACGATAACGCGCAAACACAGCATTACCGTTATGACACCTTCGGCAATGTCACCGCCTCATCGCATCGCCATATTGCACGCATCGACTACAATGCGCTGAATAATTTACCGCAGTTCGTTTCACTGGAAGAGGGCAACTCGCTGGAGTTTACCTATAACGGCATTAATCAGCGTGTCATAAAAAGGCATAGCAACGGCACACAAACGCTGTATGTGCATGGGCTGAGTGATTTTCCACTGATGGAGTCAGGGGAACAAGACACCCAGTATATCTATGGCATTGGCGGCCTATTGGCGATGGTAAAAAACCATGCAACATACTATGTACTGAAGGACTTGCAGGGGTCGGTGCGTGCCGTCATTGCTGACGACGGCACCGTTGCTACCATGCTGGACTACATGCCGTTTGGTCAGCGATTTGCCAATAGCGTCGGTACGCCAGAGATCGCGCACTATCGCTATACCGGCCAAGAATTTGATGCTGAACTGGCAATCTACAACTATCGCGCACGTTTCTACGATCCTCAGCTTGGGCGTTTTTATTCATGTGATCCCAGATTCCAATATGGTGGGCCCTTTGTTTATTGCTACAACAACCCTGTCAACCAAACCGATCCTTCGGGTGAAATAGCGCCAATTCTGGTCATTTTGCTCATGGGGGCACTGGCTGGTGCGGTAATTGGCGGCGGCGTGGCGGCTTACACGGGTATTCAATCTGGGCTAAAAGGTGGCGCATTGGCGGGTTACATTTTTGCCGGAGCAGGGATCGGTGCCGTTGCGGGCGCACTATCCGCCGCAGGTGGGGTCGGTGCTTTTGCCGCAGGGTCAGCGGCGGCGGCGGCAACATCAACAACGGCAGGCGGCATCATCGCTGGATCGTTTGTTGGAGCGGTCTCTGGAGGTGTCATTGGCGCTGCACAAGGCGTCAGCCAGCATTTTGTCAATGACGCCTTCGGCGTCGCCAACTCGGGAACCTGGCAACAATCGATGCTCAGCGGCGCGATTACGGGGGCGATTGGTGGTGCGATTACTGGCGCAGTCTCCGGTGCTGGCGGTGCGTTTGCCCACCAACAATCGAAGATTTACGACAACATCCTTGGTGCGGGTAATCGGCTCTCATTCAGCCCATCATCACTTACGGATGTCAGCAACGCTTACAGCTCGTTTGGCAGCCTCGGTATCGTACCGCAGTTCACTTGCCTCAGCCGTATTCCCGTAATAAAAACGCTGCAAAGCCTCTCATTAGGCAAATTAACGATACCCGCGTTTGGCAGCCTGACCGGAGCGATAGCCAAACAGGGAGTGAAACCCTTTATTCCCACATCTGGCGGAGCAAGCAGCTCGTCATCGACAGCAAAAAGTCAGCTCCCGTCATTCTACGGGAAACAGGCCTATAACCCGTCGATGAGCGGCAGCGTAGGGATGCAGTCGGCGCTAATAATGAATCCATCAAACTGGAGTAACAACAAGGCGTAACCGTGTCGCAGGTGAGGAAAGTGGCGCGTCCTCATCTGCCTGCCCAATGAAAAGGGGGATGAAAAAACCAAATACCTCTTTCAGTTTCCGTGGCATTTGACTCTGTCATCGCTGATTAACCTCCCTTTTATGATAAAATGGTCATTATCTTCATCATAATGGAAAGAGCATGGTTTCCCTGAAGGATGTTGCGCAGTTAGCGGGGGTATCAATGATGACGGTTTCACGCGTCATCAACCATCCCGATACCGTTCGCCCCGAAACCAGAAAACGCGTTATGCAGGCGGTACAAGCGCTTAACTATATTCCCGACCATTCCGCACGAAAAATACGCACCCAGCGCAACAATGCATCGACGATTGCGATTCTGGCGCGAGATACCGCGACGACGCCTTTCTCCGTCGAAATTTTATTGGCAATAGAACAAACCGCTCGGGAAAAAGGCTGGAATAGCTTTCTTATTAATATTTTTTCAGAGCAAGACAGCGAGCGGGCGGTACGGCAGCTTTTAGCACAGCGACCAGACGGAATTATCTATACCACCATGGGACTTCGCCATGTCACGTTGCCAGATGTGCTAAAAGGGGAAAATGTTATTTTAGCAAACTGTCAGTCAAACGATCGCTCACTCCCCGCCTACATCCCGAATAATTTTGACGCGCAGTATCAGGCAACACGCTATCTCATTGACCGTGGCTACCAAAAACCGCTCTGCTTTTGGCTCCCTGACGCAGAAGCGGCAAGCCGCGATCGGCGTGAAGGATTTGAACATGCCTGGCAAACCGCGGGGCGCTCATTATCAGACGCCTCGCAGTACCATATGATGTTGGGGGACGAGCACTACACCGATTTGGCCGATTTATTGGCCACCAAATTACCCGATAATCGTCCTGATTTTGACGTCCTTATCTGCGGTAATGATCGGATCGCTTTTATTGCTTATCAGGTATTGCTCGCACGCGGGATCGCTATCCCTGAACAGGTCGCGGTATTGGGGTTTGATAATCAGGTGGGCATGGGAAATTTGTTCCTCCCACCTCTTTCGACCATACAATTACCTCACGATGAGATTGGTCGTCAGGCAACGCTTCACATTATTGAAAATCGTGAAAACAGCGGTTGTCAGCAGCTCACTTGTCCCCTCTTGATCCGTTCATCCACATAATACGGCTATCGTAAGATTCGCTTGGACGTTTGGCGAAGACTCCGGCGCGGCCACATCACCGGGTCTTCGCACATAACAGCACTGCCCTCTTACTACACGAGCAGTAGCAATAGAAGTAGAACGCTATTCCAGATGCCAAAGTGAGCCGCCAAGCATGACCGCTTCCCCCTGACTGGAATAAAGCGTCAATGCACGCTGCTCCGGCTGGGGATAAATTCGGCTCGTCATACATTTTTCCCCATCGTTCACAAAAACTTCTATCGAAGAACGATCGATAAACATCCGAATTTTCACGTGCTCACACTGCGGTAGCGCGATGCTACGATAACCGTCTATTCCTTCATGCAGATAGCGACGCCATAACACTAACCGCTGAGTCTGATTATCCACATAAAGTTGCAGCCCATCCCCCAACCTGACGCCATAGTGCTCTGACTGACTGCGTGCAATATCCCAACTGATTTCCAGCTCAACCGCATCTGCACAGGGCGTAATGAGATAGGCATCCTTCACAATCAATGGTTCAACATGTTGTTGATGTTGGCGCAGGCTTTCCAGTTCACGAACAGGCCGCTGATATAGCTTTCCATGACATTCAACGAGTTCACGCGGCAGGGTAAACGACCCGGCCCACCCTTCCTGCTTGGACGGCATCGGCGACTCCCACATGTCCATCCACCCTAAAATAACGCGTCTGCCGTCCGCCGCTAAAAACGACTGTGGAGCATAAAAATCGTGCCCATGATCCAACTCCTCAAAGGCGCTTGTCCGCTTAAATACGGTTGTCGGCTGCCAGTGTCCCCGCAAGACGCCACTTTGAAAGCGATTACGATAGGCATATCCTTCCGCTTTCATTCCCTGAGGGGAGAACATGAGGTAGTGATGTTCACCCAGTGGAAAAAAGTCCGGGCACTCCCACATATACCCTTCCTGCACGTCGGCATGGGCCAGTACCCGTTCAAAACTCCATTCCGACAACGACAAGCCGCGATACAGTAACACCTGCCCCGTATCATTCTTGTCACGTGCGCCCACAACCATCCACCAGCTACCGTCTTCATGCCAGACTTTTGGATCACGAAAATGCATAATGCCGTCTGGCGGCAGCAGAATAACGCCCCGTTTTTCAAAATGGATGCCATCATGACTGATCGCCAGACATTGCACTTCGCGGATCGCACTGTCGTCCCCTTCTCCAGATAACCAGACATGGCCGGTGTAAACCAGCGATAGCACGCCCCCATCATCTACCGCACAGCCAGAGAAGCAGCCATCCAGATCATATTCATCCCCAGGTGCCAATGCGATAGGTTCGTGCTGCCAGTGCACCATATCCGGGCTTGTCGCGTGTCCCCAATGCATCGGCCCCCAATGTTCGCTCATGGGATGATGTTGATAGAAAGCGTGGTAGAGACCATTAAAATAGATCAATCCATTGGGGTCGTTCATCCACCCCGCTGGCGGCGCTAAATGGTAATGTGGGTAAAACGAATTACCACGCTGCACCAACAACGCGTCCCGTGTAGATTCTGCCTTTATCAAACGTGATTTCATCATTTCACCGTGGTGCTGTATTCATATTTTGAGAAGCGGATTCATCATTCTCCGCGCGAAGCAATACGCCAGACACCAGCGTCAGAATAAAGACGGCAACCGCCAATATCATATAGGTGTCAGCAAAACCCAATGCGTCATAGCCATATCCCACAATCGGGGAGAGGATCGCGGCGCAAAATGAAGTAACAAACTGGAATCCAACTAGGTAGAGCGTGGCCGAAAGGCGTTTATCGAACTGTGAGGTAATGTATTTGAACATGGCGATGAGCAGGATCGGCAGCTCAACGGCATGGAGTAATTTTAACAGCGAGATCGTGAGCGTATCTTCCGCCAGCCCCGAACCAAATATCCTCAACGTCATGATAAGGCCGCTTAACAACAGGCCACGTTTGGCACCGATGCGGTTAACCAGAAAAGGCGCTAAAAACATGCCCCCGGCTTCCAAAAACACCTGAAACGAATTGAGGAATCCGAACATTTCGTTGCCGCGAGCGGGGTCGCTAAACAACGAAGCAAAATAGACGGGAAACTGTTGATCGTAAACGTTATAGACGCTCACACCGCAGACAAACACCACCAGGGACCAGAAACGTGGCAATCGCAGCAGCCCGATGGCATCCGCTAGCGTCAACGCATTGCTCTTACCATATTCCAGTTCTCCCATCACATGCGGCTTAATATCATTCAGGCTCCATAGCAGCAGTAAGAACACGCTCGCCGATACACAGGCCATCCAAAAATTCAGGTTAGGATCGATGTTAAATAGCATACCAGCGAAGAAACGTCGCCCCCGCCCAGCCCAGCGACCCCCACATACGGGCTTTTCCGTACTCAAACCCTATAATGCGGCTGACACGTTCGGTATAAGATTCCAGTACCCCGATCCCAGCGAAAAATGTGGCGCCGACATAGACGCCGACGCTGAACGCCCCCAGAAACATATTCCAACGTAAAAGCGGTGTTCCAACGAAAATAAACCAAGGACCACTCAGTAACAGCAGTGCACCAATGACCCACAACAGGTTTTTGCGCAGTCCCAACTTATCCTGAATAAAGCCATAAATAGGCTGAGCGAAAAATGCGGTAAGGCTGATGATTGAGAAAATGATCCCCGTATCGGCTCCCCGAAGGCCAACCTTCTGGTTAAGCCAAAGCGAGATAAGCGAAAAGGCTGAAGACCATGTCCAAAAGAAGGCAAATAACAACCCACTTAATTTTAAGTAATTTTGTCTGGCAGAGTGTGCCGGTGTCTGCGCGTGTTTATTCATGTTGGTCTATTCCGCAAGAAGTCCTGCGCCATTGTTAACGTTAACAATTCATCATTTAAATAATTCTTGTCGTGATTTGGGATGATAATCACAAATGTTAACGTTAACTTAATAATTTTGTGACCGTAATAGCAGTTTGTTCGCCGACCACTCCAACGCGCAGGAAATTAACCTGAATTTACCAACATGCTGGTATCAACCTCGCCTTTTACAAAGAGGCATGCGCACTCTCAGCAGCACAAAACTCGGCTTCTTACAGCGCTATTTATTCGGCTTGGGTATCGGTCGCCAATCCACCTTTATCGGGTACGCTTTGAAGTTGTAGTCGATGCCATAAGAGTGCTGTCCGCCAGCAAGGCTGCATTTACCGAAAAAAGAGTATTCTCCGTTGTATCGCTCTGGAGCCGTCGCAATCACAATTTTTCCGCAGCAGTCTGGATATATGCAACCCGTCGTGTGGGTGAATACCACATAGCCATCTTCGGTTCTGCTAAATAACCTGTCGGCATAAAGCTGCTTGCATTCATTTTCATTCGGCGCACCGGATACCAAAATTCGGAGGTTGTCATAATATCCCGCTAATACCACGGCAAATATTACACCGAACACAGCGACATAAACCCAAAACGGTAGGTTGAGCGCAGGATGAATCTGCATCAAGTCCGCAATCAGGCTCAATCCCGGCAATAAGCAAACGCTCACAAAGCTAACGATGAACTTACCCTGTTCTGAACGCGATATTTCCTTATAGATATGTACCGTATTTTCACCCGCCAGATTCGTGTATTGCCCGTGGTTATTGACGTTAATAACGCCGGATTCATTGTTTATAACCGTTTGGTTCTTTCCAATGTTTCTTTGTTCAATATCCATCACTCCCTCCTTAGATACAAAAACCAGCCTGATAAGAGATTTGAGCACAACATGAATGAACCTGCCACGTTAACGTTAGCCGACCTTACCTACAGCCTGTACGGTCTCAGAATGTGGGAATTCAAGCAAATTGGTCTGCTCTATTCTCAATAAGTGGAGGGGCACATCCGTCTATTTGATTGCTATTTTATTACGGTAAATATCAGACTGATTGCCAACATCGATCCACGACAATATGAGAGTAAAATGATGAATATAGACCAAGAAATTATTGTTAATTCCGTTGAGCCAGAAGATTACGAACAATGGCTACCCTATTGGAAAAGCTATCAAGCGTTCTATAAAGTCGAGCTTACCGATGACGTCACTGAAACCACCTGGAATCGCTTTTTTAACGCCGAGATCCCTGTGTATTGCGCGGTAGCAAGGGAAGGATTACATATTGTGGGCTTCGTGCACTTTGTGTTTCACGATTCCACGTGGGGAGTAAATCCTTATTGTTACTTAGAGGATCTGTTTGTTGCTCCGACCACTCGCGGTAAACACGTTGGGAAAAAGCTAATTGAATACGTGAGAAAACAGGCACAGGAAAAAAGCTGCGATCGGCTGTATTGGCATACGCAGGAAACCAATAAAACAGCCCAGCGGCTTTATGATTGGGTGGCGGAAAAACCCGGCGTTATCGAATATAGAATGCCGCTTTAACTGTAGTACTTATGCAGAAACTATAGTGCTTATGCGGGGTGAAACTTCCCTGTAAATAACGCCCCTCTACCCCACCCGCCGCACCGATTCCCTGACCACCACCTGCCCAGCCAGTTCAGTACGCTGGGCAATACCGAGCGCCTGTGCGGGCGTCATTTGCTGCGCCAGTAGCTGTAGCGCCGCGCGGGCAATCGTCTCAAACGGCAGATGCACCGTGGTGAGTGAAACTGGCAGCATGTCGAACGGCAGAATGTCGTCCATGCCCATGACGGAAATGTCCTCCGGCACGCGTAACCCGTGCTGATACAGCGCGTCGATCACGCCGATAGCCTGATTGTCCGCCGCACAGAAAATCGCAGTGACGCCCAATCTGTCCGGGTTAGCCGTCAGCCAGCGCAGCAGCGCATCGCGTGCCGTGCGCGGGTGGAAATCCGGCAGCGACAGAATTAGATCCTCATCCACCGCAATGCCCGCCTGCGCGAGTGCATCACGATAGCCACGCTCGCGCTGTTTGATCGTCATACGCGACGTCCAGGTCAGGTGCAAAATCCGCGTATGCCCTTGTTCGATCAGGTAGCGCACTCCCGCCGCCGCCGCATAGTGGTTAGCGGGCGTGACGCTGCTCAGGCGCATGGAGGGATCTTCCCCATTGATCAGCACCGCTGGAATGCCGCTTTCCGCCACGGCGTTCAGCAGCGTTGGGTGATCGTCATTCACGATCAGAATGCCGCTCTCTTTTCCGCCCTGAAGTTCACGCAGTAGCTGCTGTTCGTTAATGGTGTCGTGCTCCCCGAGAAACGGGCGAAGCTGGATGTTACGTTGCAAACACAGCGTTTTCAGGGCGTTAATCAGCGTCAGCGACACCAGATTGTACTCACTTTCCAGCATCAGGTTGCGCGGCGTCGCCAGCAGGATGTGTCGCAGCGGTTCCTTCTGCGCGACGGTCGCTTTGCCCACTTTATGCAGCGGATAGCCTTGCTCGGTGGCAATCGCCATGATGTGCTGCCTGACCTTGGCGCTGATCGGTGCCGTCCCGTTCAGCGCGCGGGAAACCGTGCTGATGGAAACCCCCGCGCGGTCGGCAATATCCTTAAGTGTCGCCATTATTTCATCCCCGTGTTGGCAATCCCCGTCGTGATGTATTTTTGCAGGAAGACGAACACCGCCGTCACCGGCAGAAGCGAGAGCATCGTCATCGCCAGTATATAGTGCCATTGCACCGAGAACTGCCCCTGAAACGCATTCAGGCCGATTTGCAGCGTAAAATTGTCCTGACTGGAGAGCACGATCAGCGGCCAGAGGAAGTCGTTCCAGCGCCAGATCACCGAGAAGATCGCCAGCACCGCCAGCGCGGGCGCGGTTAATGGCAGGATGATCTTCCAGTAAATACGGAACTCGCTGGCGGCATCGATACGCGCCGCCTCGATCAGTTCATCGGGGATCGTCAGCATGTATTGCCGCAGCAGAAATACGCCGGTCGGCGTTGCCACCGTGGGAATAATCACGCCCCACAGGTTATCGCCCATGTTCAGGCCAATCACCACCAGGAACGTCGGCACCATCACCACCGACAGCGGAATCATCATCGTAGAGAGAAACAGCGTCAGCACCGTACCGCGCCCGCGAAACTCGTATTTCGATAGCGCAAAGGCCGCCATCGAACTGAGCAACAGGGTCAGCAACGTCGCCATCACCGTCACGAACACGGTGTTCTTCAGGTAAGTAGCAAAGTGGAACTTCGTTATCGGCGTCGTGTAGTTCTCCGTCTCCAGATGCAAGGCCTTCATCGGCACCAGATCTTTGGTCGACACACGCACCACTTCACTCGGGGCATCCGGGTTCACCAGCTGTGCAATCAGGCCGATGCGTCTAACCAACGCCATCGTTTTCGCTTCGCCGTCTTCCTGCTTAACCTGCCACAGCTCGAGCGGCTTCGGGTACTCCGGCAGCGTGACAGTATCCGCCGCCTGCGGTAGAAAGCTGGGCGGAAAGCGGTTGATCTCCGCAGGCGTTTTGAACGACGACATCGCCGCCCACATCACCGGAATCATCACCAGCAGCGTACCCACCACTAGCCAGACCCAGCTCATAATATCCGTAATATGGATGCGCCCCGGATGACGGGTACGGGTGAGAAATGCGATTATTTTCATCATGGCTCCCGTTATTTTTTCCCTTCCAGCCGACGCGTCAGCAGGAACTGTAACGCCGTCAAAATCATCAGCACTACGCCCATCAGCACCGACGCCGCCGAGGCCAGCCCGTAAAGCGAGGCATTCGACGAGAAGGCGGTCTGGTAGATGTACTGCACGATAAAGCTGTTGGCTGTGCCGGGGCCGCCGCCGTTGGTCAGTACCCAGGCTTCATCGAAGATCTGCACGCTATTGATGGTCAGCAGAATCACCACCACCAGAATATTCGGTGCTAACAGCGGCAACGTCAGGCGATAAAAACCCCTCCAGCGCGAGGTGCCGTCCACCGCCGCTGCCTCGTAAATATCACGCGGGATCGCCTGCAATCCGGCCAGCAGGATCAGGGTATAAAATCCGACGTGAAACCAGACAGAGACAAACACCACCCAGAAGCGCGAAAACGTCGGATCGAGCAGGAAGGTAATCGGCTGCCCGCCCAGCGACGACAGCACCAGATTCAGCAGGCCGTTGCGGTTCAGGAACCACTGCCAGATCAGGCCAACGACCACCGGCGACAGCAGCACCGGATAGAAGAACATGGCGCGGAAAAAGCCACGGGCGATAATCTTGCGGTTGAGGATCAGTGCCGTCACCAGCGCCACCAGCAGCGTGCAGAGCACGTTGAAAAAGGTGAACGACACGGTGTTGTAGACGCCGGTCCAGAACAGATCTTGTTCACAGGTGGATGGCTCGGCGTAGTTGCCGCAGCTCAGCAGCGTGGAAAAGTTCTCCACGCCGACGTAGGGGCGTTCCCACAGCAGGATATTGGTGCCGCCGGTAAAGGCGTAGCACACCGCCAGCAGAATCGGAATAAAGACAAAAACGGCGAACAGCAGCATATTGGGCGCGATAAAAAACCACGGCATCACTTTGCGGCCACCAAGTTTTTGTAGCAGATTCACCGCTTTTTCCACTGGCGTCACCAGCTTATCGATCAGCGATCCTGCGGGCAGTAAGGCAATCTTTTTCATGTCGTCCTCTCCCGTCGCGATAATTAATGCTCGGTACAGCGCGGCAATGTGTCATCCGTTTTGCCATCGAACAGATGGCAGTACGTTGGCGGGAAGCGGACGAATACCGATTCACCCGTGGCGAACTCGCGGTGCTGCGCCAGATGGACAATCATCTCATCGTCAATGCCGCCCATCCGCCCGTAGATAAAGGTTTCATGCCCCATCATCTCGCAGCGATCGACACACAGTGCCATTCCCTCGCCTTCCTCCACCAGCTCACAGTGTGAAGGGCGAATGCCGAGCGTGACGCTCTGCCCGACAGTGCCGATAAACGGCAGCACCAGACGATTGCCCGACGGACACTGCACGTCGACGCCGTCCGCACAGGTGGCGACGATTTGCGCCGGAAACATATTCATGCGCGGTGAACCAATGAAGCCCGCGACAAATTTATTTTTCGGCCGATTGAACAACTCCAGCGGCGTGCCAACCTGCTCGATGCGCCCCGCGTTCAGCACCACAATGCGCTGCGCCATCGTCATCGCTTCTACCTGATCGTGAGTCACATAAATCATGGTAGTGCGCAGCTTCTGGTGCAGGCGAGACAGCTCGCCGCGCGTCTGCACGCGTAGCTTGGCATCCAGATTGGAGAGCGGTTCATCAAACAGGAACAGGTCGGGTTCACGCACGATGGCACGACCAATCGCCACACGCTGCTGCTGTCCACCCGACAGCGCACGCGGCCGACGATCCAGATAAGGTTCCAGCCCCAGCATACGGGCAGCTTCATCAATACGACGGATGATTTCGTCTTTAGGAAAGTGCAGGTTCTCCAGCCCGAACGCGAGGTTCTTGCGTACCGAGAGGTGCGGATAGAGCGCGTAAGACTGGAACACCATCGCTATCTTACGTTCCGCCGGCGTGAGATCGTTCACCTTGCGGTTGTCGATCCACAGCTCACCGTTACTGATCTCTTCCAGCCCAGCAATCATGCGCAGCAGCGTGGATTTTCCACAACCCGACGGGCCGACAAAGACCATGAACTCGCCGTCATGAATCGTTAAGTCCACGCCTTTGATGATGCTCACCGCGCCATAATTTTTGTGGACGTTTTTTAGTTCCAGACTCGCCATTGTCAGCCCTCGCAAACAGAATCTAACTGTGCCAATAACATCAGCATGACCAGCGCCTGCCCGTAAGGCACAGCGACATTGGGAATATCGCGATAGAACTGTAAGTCGTGTCCCATCGCCGTGCCGTCCGAGACACCTTGCACCACGCCCTGCGCGTCAATCTGCGCCACCACGGCGGCATAGCCTTTTTCCAATACGTCCTGCGGGAAGTCGCGCAGCATGCCCAGCCGCCGTGCCGTCAGAATCCCGGCAATGAATCCCGCGCTGGCAGACGTCTCCAGCGGCGAATCCGGGTCATCCAGCAGCGTGTGCCACAGGCCAGAATCGTGCTGGCAGCGAGCCAGCGTTGTCGTTTGCTGTTCCAGAATCGCTTCTAGCGTGCGCAGTACCGGCGCAGACAGCTGATCCTCCGCTAGCACCCGCATTTCCGGCAGCACCAGCGTGATCCAGGCGTTGCCGCGTCCCCAGAACGCATTGGCATAGTGATGGCGACCAACAAACGTCCAGCCGTGATACCACAGCCCGCTGCGCACATCGGCCAGATAGCGTGCGTGCGTGACAAGCTGGTATTCCGCCTCTTCGATCAGATCGCGGCGGGAAAGTAGTTTCCCCGCGACCACCAGAAACAGACCCGCCATAAACAGCGTGTCGTCCCACAGCTGTCCGGTATTCGGCCGCTCTTTTACTGTGTGCTGGAAGCCGCCATCCTCGGTTTTTGGCAGCGAGTGCAGCAGCCAGTCCGCCCAGTCGCTCACGGTTTCGCGCCACTGCGCGGGCGCATCCGGCTTGTCCTGACACAGCAAGGCCAGCACCAGCATCGGGGCTGTCGAGTTAATCTGGCGCGGTGGCAGCCCGGCATCCAGCTTTTGCTGATACCAGTTCGCCAGCGTCGTCAGCATGGTGTCGTCCTGCGTCAGATGTGCCAGCTTCCAAAAGCCGTACAGCCCGACGCCAACCTCCCAATCCCACTCTTCAAATTGAATTGTCAGCCCGGCATCCGGCGCATCGTCCTGCGTCACGCTGTCAATAGCCTTCAGGCGGCAAAACGCCCGCGCCACCTGCGCCAGCAGCACTTCGGTTTGTTGTCGGTTAAGTGAACCTGTCTGCATGTCATGGGTTTCCTGTGTTGAACTGCGGGACGACCGGGACATCGTCGGGAAAAAGGAAAGGCTGCTGCGCCACGCTGAATCCTGCCGCGTGGCTAAAGGCCAGTTCGCCGTAATCGGGATCGTCGATACGTACGCCGTCGCTGTCCTGTATCAGCGAACGCCCTCGGAAGCGGTCAGCAAACGCGGCGAATCCTTCTGCACCATCGCCGCTGTCCACGGCAACGAACCAGACGTTCTGCTCGCCATACGCCCGCAGTTCGCCTTCCGCCTGCTGGCCTGCGGTCGCAAACGGCTGCAATCCGGCGGGATTATGAAACGCAGCATAGCCGTTGCCGCCGCGCACAAAGCACCAAACGTCTTCAACGATGACGTCATCCAACGCAGTTTGCGGCAGATAAAGGTGCGTCCACGGGCGGATATCCTGTTGCAGATCGAACACCATCAGCGCGCGATTACGATGTTGCATCAGGTGCGGCAAACGCCCGTTTCCCGCCCAGTAAGACGGACGGTGTACGCCGTCGGGGCGATCTTCACCCGGGTGGTTCACCCACAGGCGAGCGGCATAGTGTGTGCCCAGCCGCACATCCAGCAGATGCTGCTGGTGCCCTGGGGTGCCGGGGTGATGATCAAAAACGGAAGAAAAGGCAACGTCGCGCTGCTTCCAGGCGATGATACGGGCGCTGCGGTTCAGCCCCTGCACCCAGCGCGCTTCTGCACCGTGCGGCAGTGGCCAGTGTGCGATCCGATCCGTCGTTTCCGGCGGCTGATAGTCGCTCAGGCACAGCAGCGGCAGCGCGGCGCAGTGCGGAATCAGCCAGCCCTCGCCCCACATCAGGGCACACAGGCCGGACAGCTCGGTCAACATGCCGGAACGCAACTCTTTATCGTAGGCGCGCCCCATCGTGCCAACCGCGACGCCGTTCTGATGTACCCACGCTGTCATCAGCATGATGCGGTCAATTACCACGCGGGATTTCTCGCGCAGATCGGCGTCCTGCGCCAGTTCGTACAGCGCGACTAGCCCAATCAGATCGATGGGGTAATAGGCCGCCGAATTCCACTCCACCAGCCCGTGCTCCAGAATGGAATCAAACCAACGCGTCAGGCGTTGGTGTGCGATCGTCTTCTGCTCCAGCCCGCGACGACCGCTGCACGGAAAGGTGTCATCCGGGAAGTTTTGTCCGGCCAGATACTGCGCAACATGGAAGCACAGGCAGTGGTTTTCGCTCCAGAACCACATGGTGTCGTTGCCCGGCTCATCAATCCAGTAGCGGAAACCGAGAATCGCGCTGCGCACGCGCCGCCAGTCCTGCGGCGGCAACTGCTGTCCCTGATAGCGCTGCCACAGCCAAATCAGCGGCACCAGTTGGAAATCGGCACAGTCTTCGCGACGGCTGATTTTCTGCAATGCGCTATTGAGGATCGGCGCAGCGGCATCGCTACCCTCGCCCGTCGCGACAATCGCCAGCAGCCGGCCGAGGCGTTCAAAACCGTGCTGCGCGGTATGGCGCAGTACCGCTTCACGACGTGCCGGTAATGTTGGCAGCGCAGGCATCGTTTGCGATGGCAAGCGCCCAAAGCTTAGGGTGCGCGTCAGCGTAACGCCGTTGCAGGTTGCGGCGCAGACCAGATCGTAATAGCCAACCAAGATTTTGGGTAAATCCACCTGCCAGCCCAGATTGCCAGCAGGCAGCGTGTGTTGCTGCTGCCACGCAGGGACGGACTCGTTGACGTTACCAATCAATCGGTGCGCCATCGTCACCGTTTCCGACAGCGGTTGTGAGCTATTCAGCACCAGTACGGGCGGGTGGATCAGGTTATTCTCCAGCGTCAGCCCGTTCACCCAGCTATCCAGCGCGGTCAGCGGTTCGCTGAGCGCCGCGTCTTCATCAAGCTGCCAGAAGAGCGTGTCTTCCCCCTGATAGCACAGGCTAAACAGGTAGTCGGTATCGCGCTCGCACAGCTCTTCGCTATGAACCACCAGCGTGTTCAGCCCCGCTCTCAACGGCAGCGAGATCGCACAGGTTTGCTCGGTGTTGCGGGTAAACGGCGTAAAGCGGGTAATCGGCTCACCGTTCAGCCACAGCGTAACACCGCCGCAGGTGCTGAGCGTAAACGGTGCCATCTGCGCGCGGTCACTGTGGATCGCGCAGCGAGCAAAGCGCTGAACGTGAACCGGACACGGCCAGAAATCGCTGAAATTCACGCTGCGGCTTTCATCGCCGCCGCTCCACATCAGCGGGAAATGAAGATCTTCGGGTAACGCCACTTCGCGCTTTGCCTCTTCCTGCAAAAAACGCACGCGACAGGGCAGCACACCAACATCGACAAAACCGTTAATAAAGCGGTAATTCACCTTATCCGGCAGCGTATCCGGCTCGGCGAAATAACGCTTTTCCGTCAACTCGGTGATGAGAAACCGATTAATGACGCCGTTCTTCTTTAATTTCCAACCGATATTCATACGGAATCCTGTTTACGGCGTTGAAAAATAAAATAACGAAAATGTATGGCGGCACTTATTTGCACTTTCGCTGTGCACACCCTGCCAATATTTAGGGCAGCGGGTCATTCCCTGCACTGTGATATCGCAATTAGAATGCAAATTTGCATTAAATTGTCATTTGCATTCATTTATTGACATTTCGCATTAATAAATAAGATTATCGCGTTTATATATGTGATTAATATCACAAAAATGCTTTATTTAAATCAACATTTAAAATATCTTTAACCTGCTTCACATAAATCAGTCAGGGTTCTGTCCATGATTGCATGATGAAAATGACAGATGAATGCAAATTTGCATTAATAAAAAATGAAATAAATCGCCAAAAGAAAATATGCTCTAAATAATTCGAGTTTCAGGAAGGCGGCAAGAGAAGGAATCCCGATGAGCTTACATAAGTAAGTGATTCGGGTGACTGAGCGCGGCCAACGCACATGCAACTTGAAGTATGACGAGCATAAAACCCGTCGCCAACGCTTGGGTATTTGCGCCATTAATCAAACCTATGATGTGGAGATGTTTATGATACGTCCCAACACCGCGTTATTTTTTTCCGCCCTTGCACTGGGGTTATTCGGCAACAGCGCGTTAGCCGCCAAAACGCAAATAACATTTTTATATAGTGACGACGATCCCGAATTAGTGCATTTCATGGAGCAGAAAGTTAAATCCTTCTCTCAAAGTAATGAACGCATTGATGTGAATTTTGTCAGCACTGGCTATAACGCGCTGCAAACGCAGTTACCGATGCAGTTGGCAGCGGGCTTAGGCCCCGATATTGCTAAAACCACGCAAATGGGGCTGCTCGGTTATACGCTGGATTTACGTCCCTACTTGAAAGATCCCGCTGCATTTGAGACACGCTACAGCGCGGGTATCGAAAAGATCATGCGCGTGAAAGGCGTGCATAAAGCGGATGCGCTGCCGGGTTTTGTCGCCTCTTGGACTGCCGATCTGCCGTTCGTTAACGTGACGCTGTTTGAACAGGCAGGCGTTCCGCTACCGCAGCCAGGCTACACGATTGATGACTTGATGAAAGCCTCGAAGCGGGTCGCGGAAAAAACCGGCGTGCATATCCCCTTCACCATCGACCGCAGCGGTTTCCGCTTCTCCGGACCCGCCTATTCCTATGGCGCACGTTACGATAAAGACGGGCTGATCAACTTCCCGGATGCGGCAGCGCAGCAGTGGATTAAAGATCTGAAACGCTGGTCGGACGAAGGCGTGTTCCCGCGTGAAATGTGGGGTGCGGCAGGCGGTGGCCAGTACAAGAGCATGGCGGACGATTTCGTGAACGGCAACATCGTGACCTATTTCTCCGGCAACTGGCTGTTGAACCAATTCAGTAAGCAGATTGGCGACGGTTTTGACTGGAAAGTGCTGCCCGCGCCTTGCAAAGAGAAGTGTATTTCGATGGGTGGCGCGACCTTCATCATGCCATTTACCACTACCAAACACCCACAGGAAGTCGCCGAATTCATGGAGTGGCTGAGCAGCGAACCGCTGCAACGTGAGATCGCCGAGCGCTTCAATATCATCGTCGGCGCGGATATTGCCGATCTGCACTACCAGACCAAAGATAAGCACGTGATCGACGGCCTGAACACCGCGCGTGAAGAGATCAAAAAGATCCCGTCTTACGTCTTTGATTGGGAACGCATGGAAAGTCTGGGCGCGAACGAACTGTACCCCATCATCCTGACGCGCTTTACCCAATACCTGAACGATCAGGTGTCGTTTGATGAGTATCTGCGCCTGACCTCAAACGATGTGAAGCGCCTCAACGAAACGATCGCGACCAATCAACAACAGCGGAAAAACGCACCGTGAAAGGGCAACTGAGGGAGATCGGCATTGATGGCGATCGCCCCTTTGATCGGGCGCAGGAGAGCACGTTGTGCGAACAGCGCTGGCCGGGACAAAGCCGCTATCTGCTCGTCACCGGCGGTTTTACCCGGCTGCTGCACTGGCATGACGGCCTTCTGACCTGTCGCGGCGGCGATAGCTTTCTCATCGGCAACCCAGCCAGCCTGTCGCGGCTGGGGCTGTGGGCGGTGCAGGAGATGCTTCAGGCCGTTGAGGGCATCACCCCACTGACGCCACTCAGTGAAGCGCTGTTCCTGCACTTCGATAAGCATATCGATCGGGTTATCGACTGGTCAAAACAGGCGCAGGCCGCAGACTACAGCACGCTCGGACGCGTTGTGCTGGCGCACCCGCAGGATGCGCTGGCGGTGCAACTGCTGACCCGCTGCGCGGGCGAGCTGAACCTGCTGCTCAGCAGCCTGCCGGACTCGCAGACTGAAACCGTCAGCCTCAGCGGCGATCTGGCAGTTGCCTGCCTTCCCTATCTGGATTCTGGAGCACGCGCATCATGACAACATGGCTCTATGCCGGTGTAGATGGCGGTGGTACAGGCTGTCGGGCACGCATTTATCAGGCTGACGGCATGCCGCTCGGACAGGGACACGGCGGTCGCGCCAATCTGCTACTCGGCGTGGAGAACGTTCGCCAGTCGGTGGACGACGCTATCGCGCAGGCGTTGAAGCACAGCGGACTGTCACCGGATGACGTATCCCGGCTGAAAGTCGGGCTGGCACTCGCCAGCGCAGAACACCGCGCCGCCTATGATGCCTTTCTTGCACTGCCGCATCCTTACGCCGCTCAGGTACTCAATACCGATGCGCTGGGCGCCTGTCTGGCAGTCAACCAAGGGAAAGAGGCGGGCGTAGTGATTGCCGGCACGGGTTCTTGCGGGCTGGCGTGGCAAAACCGGACGATTACCGCCTACGGCGGCCATGAATTCCCGATTTCCGATCAGGGCAGTGGCGCACGGCTTGGGCTGGCGGCGTTGCAACATACCTATGATGTGCTGCAAAGCTGGTGCTCGCCATCTGCGCTCAGTCAGCGCATCGACGATTTCTTTTCCGCCCGCGCAACGCCCGCGCAGGCCGCGAACACGCTCGACGCGCTACAGACGTTTAGTCAGCAGGCGAAACCGGGCGACTATGCGCAGTTCGCCCGCCACGTATTTGACTGCGCTCAGCAGGGCGATACCGTTTCTCACACGCTACTGGCGCAAACGGCTAGCGAAATCGGCCTGCTGTTGGCCGCCGTGGCACGCCATACACCTCCCCGCCTGTCGCTCATGGGCAGCATCGGCTTACATATTCGCCCGTGGCTACCGGACGAGTGGCAATCCCAACTCGCGGCTCCGATGGGCGATGCACTCGACGGCGCGCGATTGATTGCCTGTCATGATTATGCGTTATACAGCCATCCGTTATAAAAAAATACATAATGCCGGAGACATCAATGACATCATTTACTCGCAGAACCTTCGTCAAGCTCGGTGCAGGCAGCGCCATTACGTTAGCTGGCGGCTTTTTTCACGCCAACGGCGAATCAGCAGCCCCCGCCGAACCGCTGCGCATTGCCATTATTTCGGATGTCCACGTCCACAATATTTACGGCCACTACGATTTTGACGGCCTGCCCGATGCGCAGACGGGAAAGAAGCTGACCATTCGCACCCTGAAAGATTCGGTGAATTCGACCCGTATCTTCAACGAACCCTACTTTGCGCTGCTGGCCGCGCTCGACGAACTGGCAAAACAGCAGGTGAAATACGTCGTGCTGTCCGGCGATTATTCTGATGATGGGCAACAGCCTACCGTTGAAGGTATTGCCACCATCCTGACGCAGTATGAGCAGCGTCACGGCATGCGCTTCTTCGCCACGCCGGGCAACCACGACGTTAATCGCCCGCAGGGGGATGACTCCTCGGAGAGAATGCTCAATGCCGACGGCAGCAACACCATGCTGAGCAGTAAATCCGACGTCAAACTCGGTGATGCAAAATCGTTGATCGTCACGGCCAAGATGCAGGCGCTCGGCTATGAGCGCGGCCTGCCGCTGATGAAACCGTTTGGTTTCTTTAAACGCGACGATTTTCTGCACTGGGAAACGCCGTTTGGTGACAGTGATGAACTTAGCCAGCGCCAGTATCTCGCCCGTTCGCCTGACGGCAGCAAACAGTGGAACATCGTGGACGCCTCCTATCTGGTGGAGCCGGAAGCCGGACTGTGGCTGCTTTCCATTGACGCCAACGTGTATCAGGTTAAAAACGGCCCGGAAAAACGTGAGGAGATCAAAGGCTACTCCACCAGCAGCGACACGGGCTGGAATGCCTTGTTGACGGAAAAGCCGTTCATACTGCCGTGGGTGAAATCGGTAGTGCAACGGGCGAAAGCGCAGAACAAGAAGCTGCTGGTGTTCTCGCACTATCCGCTGGTCGATTTTCTCGACGGCACGGTAGAAGATGAAAAACAGCTCTTTGGCAGCAACAGCTTCATTAAACGCACGCCGCGGCCAGAGGTCGCCGAACAGGCGCTGGCGGCAGGTATTCGCCTGCATTTCAGCGGCCACCTGCACGTTAACGACACCGGCGTGTATCGCGGTTCACAGGGGACGCTGGTGAATGTGGCGGTACCGTCGCTGGCTGCCTATCCGCCCGCTATGAAACTGGCGACGCTACATAACGACCGGGTGGACATTGATACGCTGGTGCTGCGCAACGTGCCGCAATTCAACCATCTGTTCCCGTTTTATCAGAAAGAGTTGGATCGCACCGGTGAACCGCTGGGCGACATCCTGAAAAGCCGCGATTATTACGACTTCCTACACCATCATCTGGCGCTGCTGGTACGCCAGCGTTTTCTGGTGAAAGACTGGCCGGAAGATTTATCCCCTCTCATCACTACGCTGAACTGCGCCGATCTACTGTGGATCGCACAACAACAGGAACCGCTCAGCGCCAAAACGCTGCCCGACGCCGCCGAGCGCAAACCGACTGCGGTTGCAGGCACCGAAGGGTTACAGGATATTTCCCTGCTCACGCTGGTCACCGACTGGTATTGCCTGCGCAACGGCAGCGATCTCGCCTGGCAGGATATTCCAACTGCACGGGTGAAGCAGTACCGCGCGCTACTAGCAGCCTACACGCCAACGACCACACTGCCGCCGGACAGCCTGCAATACCGCTTCGGCCTGATGCTGAAAATCCTCGCCGGTTATATTAATGACGAGCCAGCCACCCGCTTTGTGGTTGATATGAAGGGGAATTTTTTAACGGTATAAGATTTTCTCTTTCGGGGGAGGCTTCGTGCGCCACGCTGAAGATAAAACTGAGCCAACTCATATTGCTCACGGGTCTTCTCTTCACGG
Source organism: Pectobacterium odoriferum (assembly GCF_009931295.1). Taxonomy (NCBI): domain Bacteria; kingdom Pseudomonadati; phylum Pseudomonadota; class Gammaproteobacteria; order Enterobacterales; family Pectobacteriaceae; genus Pectobacterium; species Pectobacterium odoriferum. The sequence goes on from NZ_CP034938.1 coordinate 4,094,781, forward strand.
CGTAAAAAATTATGCTGAGGTGAACATGAACGCCGAGTGAGCGGCATGGACGCCGCGAAAGCCAGTGCCGCGTCAGGAACGCGTCACTGGCGGCTCGATTAGCGGTCATGAACACCGAAGGCACCGCGTTAGCGGCATAATTTCCGCCAAAAGCCGGGGTTCATAGGGGGCTGGCGTTTGAGCCCCCTATGTCGGGCGCGTGCTACGACGTAGCATGAAGATAACAGTGCTTGAAGCGCACGAAATATTGCACTCCCGCCCCAGCAACCGCTTACAACCAAACCCAATCAGCTTACATAATTTTTTACCTATTCCCTCTGTCGTCATCGCCAAAAAGTGATATGTTATAATATAACAATCCAACCTTTTGCCGATGATAATGACAAGTTTTTACTCTCTCTCCGCGTTCAAGCGCGTGTTACTGGTTTCCCTGCTGTTGGTACTGTTGTGGCTATTAGTTGGGTGGGCGGTGATGTTGCCATGATTGCTCTACAAGAACTGGCCTTTGGCTATCGTCATCAGCCACCACTCGCGACGCTCAGCGGATGCTTTCATCAGGGATCGCTGACGGCAATTATCGGCGCGAACGGCACAGGAAAATCAACCCTGTTGAAAACGCTGGCAGGTCTGCTGCCACCACTTTCCGGCACCTTCAGCCTCGGTAACGGCAGCAACAATAATGCTATTGGCTATTTACCCCAGCTCTCCGAATTCGATCGCCAGTTTCCTATTAACGTACGCGATCTGGTGCTCATGGGATCGCTGCCCCATCGCGGCTTGCTGCGGAGTATTAACGCCAACTGGCACCGCAAAGCTATTGATGCACTCGACGCCGTCTCAATGGGGGATTTTGCCGATCGGCATATTGGCGTCCTGTCCGGTGGGCAGTTGCAGCGTGTGCTTTTTGCGCGGCTGCTACTGACACAGGCGCCCATTATTCTGCTGGATGAGCCTTTTACTGGCATCGATAGCCAGACCATGCAAACGCTCTTGCAGATTATCGAACAGCTTCACGCCGAAGGCAGCACCATTCTAGCCGTATTGCACGATCTGGAAGTAGTCGGGCAGCACTTCCCGACTATCTTACACCTCACCCCAGACGGCCACCGCTGGGGAGATGCTCAACCCATATTACACAGCCTGCGCAAGGCCGACAGCGATACGTCAACGCTCAGGATCGTCACGTCATGATGCTACTTGATCTTATTACTTCCCCTTTTGCCGAATTCGGCTTTATGCGTCGTGCGCTGGTCGGCTGTCTGGTGTTAACGCTGAGCGCCGCGCCGCTGGGCTGTTTCCTGCTGTTGCGGCGTATGAGCCTGATTGGTGATGCGCTGTCGCACGCGGTCTTACCCGGCGTGGCAATCGGCTACCTCATCTCGGGGATGTCGCTGCTAGCAATGGGAATCGGCGGTTTTATCGCCGGGCTATCTGTCGCCATGCTTTCCGGTTTCGTCACTCGCCACACGGAATTAAAAGAGGATGCCAGCTTCGCCGGTTTTTATCTCGGTTCGCTCGCGCTCGGCGTCACGCTAGTGTCACTACGCGGCTCCAGCGTCGATCTGCTGCATGTACTGTTCGGATCGATTCTGGCGGTGGATCGCGCCGCGCTGATCGACATTGCGCTGATCGGATCGACTTCTTTGTTGGTGCTGGCCGCTCTCTATCGGGCGCTGGTGATTGAATCGTTTGACGTGACCTTCCTGCGCATCAGTTCAGGGCGCTATCGGGCGTTAATCCACGGTCTGTTTCTGTCGCTGGTGGTGTTGAACTTGGTCGCAGGATTCCAACTGCTAGGCACGCTGATGACGGTCGGCATGATGATGCTGCCTGCCGCCAGCGCACGCTTCTGGACGCAGCGCCTGCCCGCCATGCTCGGTATTGCGGTGCTGCAAGGGATGCTCGCCAGCCTGATTGGGCTGCTGTGGTCCTACTATGTCGAGTTGCCCGCCGGGCCTGCCATCATTCTGACGATTACGCTGTTTTTCTGTTTCTCGGTCTGTGTTGGTCATCACGGTGGGCTGTTACGCCAGCGTCGTTGATCGATGAATCTCGTTATCTGCAACTGTCTGTGAGGGAAAAATGAAACGTTCACTGTTAGCTATTGCGTTATCCGGCCTACTGCTTAGCCCACTGGCGATGGCAAAGAATCTTGATGTTGTCGCCAGCTTTTCCGTACTTGGTGATATGGTCAGCCACATCGGCGGCGATCGCGTGACCGTGACCGATCTGGTGAAGCCGAATGGCGATCCTCATGAGTTTGAGCCTTCGCCGAAAGACAGCAAAACGCTGGCTAACGCCGATCTGGTTTTCGTTAACGGGCTGGGGCTGGAAGGGTGGATCGATCGGCTGGTCACCGCCTCCGGCTACCGTGGTGAGGTCATCACGGCATCAAACGGAATTGAAACACGCTCGATGGTGGAAGACGGCAAAACGGAAACCGATCCCCATGCCTGGAACAGCATGAGCAACGGTGTGGTTTACGCGCACAACATCGTCAACGCGCTGGCAAAAGCCGATCCGACCAATGCCGATTACTATCGTCAACAAGGTGAAGCCTACATCAAGGAGCTACAGGAGCTGGATAGCTACGCGAAGAAAACCTTTGCCGCTATTCCACCGGAAAAACGCAAGGTGCTGACCAGCCATGACGCGTTCGGCTACTTCAGCCAGGCCTATGGCGTGAAATTCCTGTCGCCTGTGGGCTACTCTACCGAATCCGAAGCCAGCAGTAAGAAAGTGGCCTCGCTGATTAAGCAAATCAAACAAGAGAAGGTCAAAAGCTACTTCATTGAAAACCAGACTGATGGACGGCTGGTGAAACAAATCGCGAATGCCAGCGGTGCGCAGCCCGGCGGTGAGCTGTACCCAGAAGCGCTGACCGATGCATCCGGCCCCGCGTCAACCTACACGGCGGCGTTTAAGCACAACGTCGATACCCTCGCCGCCAGCATGAAGTAGATACGCATATTTAGCCGGCACACAGAAGATCAGGAAAGAAAGCGCCACGGATGGCACCTCGCTTCACTTACACCAGCGTCAGATTGAACGTTTTGCCTTTCAGCTCCGTTTGCGCCTCGGGTGCTAACGCGCTGTCGGTGATGATATCGGTGAGTTCCGACAGGGGCGTGACGCAGAACAACGAATACGCACCGTATTTACTGCTGTCGGCCAGCAATATCCGGCGGCTGGCATTCGTACCGAGATCTTGTTTTATGCCCGCTTTCTCTTCCGTCGGCGTGGTAACGCCTTTATCCAGACTCCACGAGTTGCAGCTGATAAACGCGATATCGGGGTAAATGCTGCGTAACAGACGGCGGCCATGTTCGCCGATGCAGGACTGACTGCTGTCATCAATACGTCCACCGATAATCGTCACTTCGATCTGCTTGAACTCAGACAGAAACAGCGCAATTTGCAAATCGGCGGTAATCACGCGCAGCGGCAAATGTGTCAGGTTTCGCGCCAGCTCCAACATGGTCGTTCCCGCATCCAGCACGACCGCACTGCCCGGTTTAACCAGCGTCGCGGCATAGCGGGCTATCGCCTGCTTTTCTTGAAGACTACGATGTAATTTCTCATTCGTGGTCGGCTGGGAAGGGATAAAACGATTGAGCGTCACGCCGCCATGACTGCGGCTAATCACGCCCTGCTCATCCAGTTTGATCAAATCACGACGAATCGTCGCTGGGGAAGCGTCGATCACGGACACCAGTTCATCTACCGTCACCAGATTATGGCTTTTCAGGTAATCCATAATCTGATCAAGACGGCTCTGCCCTTTTACTTTATCCCCGCTCATGCGGAAAGCATCAGTTAATGTAGGATCCACGGCGATATCCATCTTACTGTCATATACCCGTAATACTTCAAGCGGCTTGTGCGTTGGCTGCGCGACTCGAATTATTTGGGGTATAACGTTATTTTACATTGTTGGTTGCAGGATACCAGAAACCCTCCCGAACACGGGAAGGAAGATATCCTGCAATGTGCACTGTAGCTTAAAAAACCGTGCTATCAACCGTGATGGGTTACTGCCAATCAGGCCAGTTGCATGGCGAGCTGGATAGAAATCGCCATACTTTCTGACTTCGCTTTCCCTGTCCAGGCAATATCAAACGCCGTACCGTGGTCAGCAGACGTGCGGATGAACGGCAATCCGGCGGTGATATTCACCCCATCATAGAAGCCCAGCAGCTTAAGCGGAATGTGGCCTTGATCGTGATACATCGCCACCACCATGTCGTACTGGCCTTCATACGCCTGCAAATAGACGGTATCTGGCGGGCACGGACCATAGACATCAATGCCTTTAGCTTTCATGGCTTCAACCGATGGCGACACGATGGTGATCTCTTCATCACCAAACAGGCCATTCTCGCCCGCATGCGGGTTAACCCCAGCAACGGCGATACGCGGGTGAGTAAAACCAACGCGCTTGAGGAAGACATCCGCCATCTCGATCACCGTTTCCACGCGATCGCGGTTCAGCGTATCCAGAAACTTACGCAGTGCGATGTGCGTTGAAACATGGATCACCTTCAACTTATCGGTATACAGCACCATCGCATAGTCACGGCTGTTGGTCAGCTTCGCCAGCAGTTCGGTGTGGCCCGGATAGAGGTGGTCTGCCGAGTGCAGCGCTTCTTTATTCAGCGGCGCGGTGGCAATCGCATGGACTTCACCCGCCATCGCCAGCTCGGTCGCTTTCTTGATGCAGCGGTAAGCCAAATCGCCCGCCTGCGACTGAACAACGCCAGGCTTCAACGCCTGAGGATCTTCCAGCGGCTCATCAATCATGTTGATGACGCCCGGCGCGAAGACCGCGTCAGCCGGTTTATCAATAATTTTCAACTCTACGGCTGGCACGATATTCAGCGCCAGAATACGTCGCATCGTCTGTACGCAGCCCACCACCACGGCGGATGCGCCGGAAAGCTCGCCTTCGGCCAGCGATTTGATAATAATTTCCGGTCCAATCCCTGCCGGATCCCCCATCGTTACCGCAATAATTTTACTCACTGACCTTCTCCTCAATAAAACGTAAAACGTCGAGCAAAGTAGTTTCGTTGCCAAAACCCCCCGCTTTAGTCATCACAGGGGTCATGCCGACAACGCTGTTCAGCAGGTATCCCCAGGGCACACAGGAAGCAATTTGCCCCTTAATCTGAAAACCGGTCGCGCCCAGTGCGGTTGACACGGCAATTGCAATGTCACCACCGGATAAATACAGCCCACCCAGCAAGCGCCGGTTAGCACTGTCCGCCGTCAGGCTGTCTAGCGCCTGAACACTATTGCGCGTAAGTTCCCCCAGATAGTGGCTGATCGTTTCGCCAAGCTGCTGTCGACTAAGCCCAAGCTGCTGGCACCGCGCGTCAAGCTCGAAGCGCTGATTTTCGTCATGACAGGTACGAATAATGCAGTGATTACCGTTCATCAGCGCCTTCACCGCGTCCTCACACTGAGATGCCATGACGGTGGATGAATCGGGTGAAAAAAGTGCGTTGATATCAATCTCAACCAGCGTGACATCGCTGCGCAGTCTGACGGCCGCAATCTGTTTTTGAGCAATATCGCTCATCGACCCGACGACAGCCAGCAGCGGCCTTTCGGTCTTACGCGTAAAATTATGCGTATTTGCCAGCGCTTCGCTCAGGCCCGCCGAGCCGACCAGCAAGGGGCGAAATGGCAACGTTCTGGCGGCGTGAACGATATGCGTCAGATCGTCCTGCTCGTCGGTATCAAGAATAATCAGACGTACACCCTCGTCCGCCAACTGCTGCAAACGGTCGGCTAAATTAGCCTGACGAACCTCATCAAGGTGTATTTCCGCTACGGATAAAGCGGTTTGCTCTGCCAGACGGGTAGCGATAGACGCCGAAGCCACCGGTGTTTTTGGGTCGCTGGCAAATTCTGTATCGGTAAGCAGGCGCCCATTCACCCAGACTTCACCTTTGCGGGTCACGCGCCCCAATGTTGGTGACGCGGCGGCAATCAGCGCCACAGGTGTCCCCGTAGCAAAGAGAGCTGCGGTAACTTCCGCACCCAGATTCCCACGCAGCGTTGAGTCGATTTTCTTAACGATCCAACCCTGTCCTCCAACAGCCAACCATGCTTCAACCACTGCGGTGGTACGCTGGAATGCGGTCTCTTCGCTCGCCGCACGGCTATCGGTGTTGATCACCACCGCATCGCCCAGTAAATCCGCATGCAGTTTATTAACGTCAAATACGACGCTAACCCGCGCACCGTGCTGCGCCAGACCGACGCCCGCATCATTGGCACCCGTAAAATCATCAGCGACCACTAATACCTGTTCTGCTGATTGCGGCACGTTTGACATACCTCATCCCCGGTTCATGATTACCTGACAATGATTATATTGAATCACATTTGATTATATGTGAGCAATATCAAATTATTTAAAAGGAATTTCACCTATAAATTATCACCGAAATGTGGCAAATGGTGTTTACACGTGATGAGAACTACGCCATTTGACTGAAACTAATCATCACCACAACCAGTATCATCATAGCGATAACGCTATGGCGAAAGAGAAAAGGCAAGGTAATAAGCATGAACATCAATAGCACTATCCTCAGCGGTTACCGGGTACTTCAGGACATCAGTCACCTGTTGGCAGGGAAACAGCACGTTTTATTTGTCACCGACAAAAACATCGTCGGGCTGCCTGACGTTCAGGCGCTGATCGCACAAGTGAAGCAAGCCGTTCCGCAGGTTCTGTTGGTTGATCATGTTCCTGCCGAGCCGAGCCAGCACGACGTTGCCCAGATACTGAGCCAGCTCAATCAAATCCAAACCGATCTGGTCATCGGCGTAGGCGGCGGCAGCGTACTGGATGTCGCCAAACTGCTTTCCGTGCTGTGCGCGGGCGATGACACCGTCACGCTGGATAGCCTGTTGGCAGGAGAGAAACCGACTCGCCGCACGACATCCCTGCTTATCCCAACCACAGCAGGAACCGGCTCAGAAGCCACGCCAAATGCCATTCTGGCGATCCCGGAAAAAGAGACCAAAGTCGGCATTATTACACCGGTGATGCTGCCGGATTACGTTGCGCTGGTGCCGGAGCTGACGATCAGCATGCCGTCGCATATCGCCGCTTCAACCGGTATCGATGCACTCTGCCACCTGATCGAGTGCTTCACCTCGACGATCGCCAACCCGGTGAGCGACAACTACGCGCTGATTGGCCTGAAAAAGCTGTTTGCCAACCTCGAAATCTCCGTGCGCGAGCCGAGCAATATGGAAGCCAAGCTGAACATGCTGTGGGCGTCCTATTACGGCGGTGCTGCCATCGCCCACTCCGGTACGCATCTGGTTCACGCCATGTCTTACCCGCTGGGCGGCAAGTACCACATCCCGCACGGCGTGGCGAACGCCATCCTGCTCGCCCCTTGCATGCGTTTCGTGCAGGACGCCGCACAGGACAAATTCGCACAGGCGTATGACCTGCTGCCGGATGCCGATCTGACGCTCAGTACAGCGGAAAAAGCGCAGGCGCTGGTGACCTACTTCAGCGAATTGGTTAAACGACTCAATCTGCCTAACACCTTACAGCAGCTCGGTGTGGAAAAAGACCACCTGCCGTACCTGGTTGATGCCGCGTTACAGGTTCAGCGCCTGATGAAAAATGTGCCGACACAGGTCAGCGCCGACGATGTCCGTGAGGTTTATCTGACCCTGTTTTAAAACGCACGGGTTTAGGTAGAACGGTTTTAAATTTTCATCTTTTTGATTACGTGTCACGAGGAAGAACAATGAGTAAAAATATTACCGGCGTACTAACTGCCATCGTCACGCCGTTTGATAACCAGGGCGAATTTAACCCCGCTGCCATGCGTCTTCAGGTTCAGCGCCAGATGCGCTACGGCAACGGTATTTTCTGTAACGGCACCAACGGTGAGTTTTTCGTTCTGCACACCGATGAGAAAGTCGCCGTCACGGAAACCTGCGTTGATGAAGCTGCCGGAAAAGTGCCGGTTGTCGGCCACATCGGTGAAATCTCCACGCGGGAAACCATCAAGCTCGGCAAGCGCATCGCCGCGCTGGGTGTTGATGCCGTTTCGGTCATCACCCCGTATTTCATCCCACTCAAACAGGAAGAACTGATCGCCCACTACACCACCGTCGCCGATGCGCTGACTGTGCCGGTGTTTCTCTACAATATTCCTGCACGCACGGGGAATACGCTGGCACCGGAAACCGTCCGCACGCTGGCGGATCACCCGAACATCATCGGCATTAAAGACAGCGCAGGCAGCTATGAAAGCCTGAGTGGCTACGTGCAAGCGGTGAAAGGTGTACAGGGTTTTAACGTATTGAATGGCCCAGACTCGCTCATTCACCAGGGCTTTGTTGACGGCTGCTCCGCCTGTATTTCCGGGCTAGCTAACGTGGCACCGGAACCGATCAGCCAAATTTGGCACCGCTTCAACGCGGGTGACATCGAAGGCTCCCGTCAGGCACAAGAACAGGTTGCCGAATTGCGTAAGACACTGTACGCCATCGCATTTTCACCGGCTGTGGTGAAAAAAGCGCTGGCGATTATGGGTGAAGATGTCGGCGTCAGCCGCTATCCGATCCAGTTTTCCGCACAGGATGAAGACAACATCCGCAACATACTTAGTCAATTCTCGCAGTAACAGAGAAATATCAATTTCCACTTATAGGCCGAGAAGATATGAACCATTTTAACTTTACTGACACCCTCATAATCGTTGGGATGATTGTGTTTTATATCGCATTCACCTCATGGTTAACCTACAAGCTCCGCAGTAAATCGAACACCGAGTTCATGGAAGGGTCACGTGCGCTACCGGCGTTTATCGTCGGTATCCTGCTGATGACCGAATTCATCGGTGCCAAATCCACCATCGGTACGGCACAGTCTGCCTTTGAGAACGGCTTTGCCGCCTCCTGGTCAGTGATTGGCGCCGCCATCGGTTTCCCGCTGTTTGGTATCATTCTGGTGAAAAAAATCTATAACACTGGGAAGATCACCATTTCTGGCGCGATTGCTGAGAAATACGGCACCAGCACCAAAAATATTATCTCGATCATCATGATCTATGCGCTGTTGCTGGTGAACGTGGGCAACTACGTCAGCGGCGCGGCAGCCATCGCCACGGTGTTGAAAGTCTCCCTGCCTGTCGCCGCGTTGATCACCGCTGTCGTCAGTACCTTCTACTACTATTTCGGTGGCTTGAAAGGGACGGCCTACATCACGCTGATCCACAGCGCCGTGAAATACGCTGGCGTGATGATCATTCTGTTCGTAGCATTGAAAATGACCGGCGGCTTCAAGCCAATGATTGAACAAATGCCGGATTACTACTGGACGTGGGACGGTAAACTCGGTGCCAGCACCATCTTCGCCTGGCTGATCGGGACTATCGGTTCTATCTTCTGTACCCAGTTCGTGATTCAGGCCATTTCATCAACAAAAGACGCCACCAGCGCAAAACGTGCCACCTGGGTTGCCTTCTTCTTCTGCATGCCGATTGCGCTTGCTATCGCGGTCATCGGTGTGGCGGCGAAGTTTTCCCACCCTGAAATCAACAGCCTGTACGCGATGCCAGTCTTCCTGCAAGACATGAACCCATGGCTCGCCGGTCTGGTCACGACGTCACTGGTTGCTTCTATCTTCATCAGCGTGAGTATGGTGGCACTGGCTATCGTTTCCCTGCTGATTAAGGACTTCTACGTTCCTTACTGGAAACCGACACCAGAAAAAGAGATGAAAATGACCCGAATTCTGTCGCTTGTCGTAGGGTTCGCGCCGCTCGTCTTCGTTCTGTTCGTTCCTGAAATTCTGAAGCTGTCGTTCTTTACTCGCGCCATTCGTCTGTCGATTTCTGTGGTCGCGGTGATTGCGTTCTACCTGCCATTTTTCAACAGCGCACGCGGTGCAAACGCCAGCCTGATCTCCGCCTGCGTGGTCACCTCCGTTTGGTATATTCTCGGCAACCCATACGGCATCGATAACATGTACGTCGCGTTGGTTACCCCAGCTATTGTCATGTTGCTCGATCGCATGATTCCGAACAAAGCGAACAAAATCAAAACCTCTCCAACTGAAAATAAATCAGGAGCCTGAGTCATGAGTAGCGAAACCATTACTGTGGAACGTAGCGGAAAAGTTCATCACGCAGAAGGCGATGCCGCGCGTCTGGATGCCTACATTCCATCGGAATGCCCGCAGAATCATGCGGCCAACCTGCTCCATCTGCCGAACGGCGATGTACTGTGCGTCTGGTTTGGCGGCACACAAGAAGGGATTGCGGATATCTCTATCTATATGTCCCGTCTGGTGAAAGGCAGCGATAGCTGGAGTAACGCCGTTAAGTTGTCTGAAGATGCTACGCGCTCCGAGCAAAACCCGGTTCTGTTCCTCGCGCCGGACAACGTGCTGTGGCTGCTGTACACCGCGCAGAAATCCGGTAATCAGGACACCGCGATTGTGCGCTACCGCCAGTCCACCGATTTGGGTGCCACCTGGGGCGAGATCGGCACGCTGCTCGATCAGCCGGGCACGTTCATCCGCCAGCCTATCACCGTGCTGGAAAACGGCGACTGGCTGCTGCCAGTGTTCTACTGCCGCGTTCAACTGGGTGAGAAATGGGTCGGCAACGATGACGACAGCGCCGTGAAAATTTCCAGCGATCAGGGGAAAACCTGGCAGGAATACCCGGTGCCAAACAGCACGGGCTGCGTGCATATGAACATCACCCCGCTGAAGGACGGCACGCTGCTAGCGCTGTACCGCAGTCGCTGGGCGGATTTCATCTACCAAAGCCGTTCAACGGACGGCGGTAAAACCTGGTCAGATCCTGTGCCGACCGATTTGCCGAACAACAACTCGTCCATTCAGGTGACGACGCTGGAGAATGGCCATCTGGCGCTGGTGTTCAACCACATGAGCGCCGCCGATGCCACCGAGCGCCGTCTGTCGCTGTACGATGAAATCGAGGATGAAGAAGACAAAGCCAGCGGTGCCAAAATGCCGGAAGTACAAGCCGGTGGCCGTAGCGCCTTCTGGGGTGCCCCGCGCGCGCCGATGACGCTCGCCATTTCGGAAGACGGCGGTAAAAGCTGGCCGTGGCAGCGTAATATCGAAGTGGGCGACGGTTACTGCATGACCAATAACTCCACGGAGAAGCTGAATCGCGAGTTCTCTTACCCCAGCGTCAAGCAAGCGCAGGACGGTAAGCTGCACGTCGCATTCACCTACTTCCGACAGGCGATCAAGCACGTCGTGGTGAGTGAGGAGTGGGTCAAAGCGAACTAAACCACGCGGCTTTTTTCTCTTTATCAGCGGGGGCTCTCCCCCGCTAGTTTCAGGACTCGATTATGATTGCAGGAAACCTCAACGCCCTCAAACTCGCCACGCTGCCAGACGCGCTGTGGACCATTCTGTCCGCGCCGGGCATGTCACTGGCTGAACTGAATGCGCTGCCCGAAGGCCGTTATCAACCGGAAGGCGCCGAATGGTTCTACAACATAGGCACCGTGAACACCGCACCACGCGCCACGCGACACACCGAATTTCACAGCAACTATCTCGATATTCAACTGATTCTGGAAGGCGAGGAGATTATCGGTTACGGTCTGAATGATGTGCATGGTCAGCCCGCAACTGAACGTAAGCCGGATCTCTATATTCTGGATAATCCTCAGGTACCGCATCAGATCCACCTGCGGGCAGGCGACTTCGTCACCTTCTATCCGGGAGAGGCTCATCAGGCGCTGTGTGCGATTAACGACAGCCCCGCACCGGTCAAAAAAGCAGTGTTTAAAATCCCCGTCACGTTGTTGCAATAAGAACGGTTGTATCAGAACGGTTGAATATTAAGGAGACGTATTTCATGTCAGCGACAGCCCCTAAACACGCCCTGATTACCGGTAGCAGCTCAGGGATCGGTGCCGCCATCACACAAAAATTACTGGCGGAAGGCTGGCGGGTAACCGGCCTGTCACGCAAGCCGGGTGACTATTCACACCCAAATTTTACCCACCGCGCGGTGGATATCATGGATACGCCCGCGCTGACGGCCATGCTGGACGAGATTACGCAGGTTGATGCCGTCATCCATGCCGCGGGCATTATGAAGGCTGCCCCGCTCGGTCAACTTTCGCTGGAAGACGGCGAAACGCTGTGGCGCTTGCATATTAACGCCGCGCAGGTACTGGCCGATCGACTGGTCGATAAGCTACCGCAAGGTGGAAGAATTGTGCTGCTGGGCAGCCGCACGTCCAGCGGTTCAGCAGGACGCAGCCAGTACGTCACAACAAAATCCGCGATGATCGGCATGGCAAGAAGCTGGGCGGCAGAACTGGCTCCACGCGGCATAACGGTAAACATCGTCGCGCCGGGTGCAACGGAAACCCCGATGCTGACCATGCCGGGTCGCCAAAGCTCTCCACCGAAGCTGCCGCCAATTGGGCGCTTCATCCAGCCACAGGAAGTGGCCGATCTGGTGGGCTATCTGCTCTCCCCGTCTGCCGCAGCCATGACTGGCCAGCAGTTGGTGATGTGCGGCGGCGCCTCGCTGTAACGCTCTCTTTTCTCCCTCGATTACAGGCCAATTTTCTTAAGCATAGATTGGCCTGAATTATCAGCCCTATTTTCCTTCCTCTTGCAACCCGCACTATATAAATTCCACGCCCCATTTTATTTATTATGAATACATTTAAAATAATTAATGAGGAAATAATACAAAAGCAATTACATAATAAAACAGAATGAATTGATCTTAGTCAATTTATTAATGCTGTTATTTTTATCAGCATTTAAAATAGTAGCTACACTATTTTAAATGTATGAAAAAGACTCATTAAAGAAATAAGAAATTATTAAAAAAACAAGTATTAATTAACAAACCAATCAACCTACCCTCTCTCTATATGATGAGGTTTTGTTAAAAACAAACGGTTATCGTAATAAAACCACAAAATAGCTTCACGAAAAAACAAACAAAATTAAATCATTAATAAATAAATAAAAAACCTTCATATACAGTGACATTCAGGCAAGTGCTTTCTGCCTATTCCGTCACCCAGACATAGCACATGGTATTTCCCTTATCGGATCTGATTGCATCAGAAAAAATAACAGCAGGAGACTTTTGTATGGATAATGACACGTTAGCACCAAAAACAAATCACTTCCCGTTTGATAACAGCATATTGAATACTGAAAAAATAGCCACGCGGGACAGTCTTAAAAAATCATCTAACGTAGCAGAGCAAGAAACGCTTACGCCACGTATGCAGCGCCTCCGCGATCGTTATTTAGAAGCACGCCCTAGTATCTCTATTTATCGCGCACTGGCCTTCACCGAGGTGGCAAAACACAACCCCGGTCTGCCGCCTATTCTGTTACGGGCTAAATCATTCCGTAGAGCCTGCGAAACGGCACCAATTCTGATTCAGGATGAGGAACTCATTGTAGGGCATCCCTGCGGTAGACCGCGGGCGGGAGCATTCTCTCCCGATATTGCCTGGCGCTGGGTGCGTGACGAACTGGACACCATGAGTACCCGTCCTCAGGATCCTTTCCAGATTTCAGAAGAAGATAAAAAAACGATCCGTGACGAGATAATACCGTTTTGGCAAGGCCGCTCGCTGGATGAGATTTGCGAGACGCAATACCGTGAAGCGGGCGTCTGGGCCTTCAGCGGCGAAACCTTCGTCAGCGATCTTTCTTACCACCAGATCAATGGCGGCGGCGACACCTGCCCCGGTTACGATGTGCTGCTGTTCACCAAAGGCATGGAGGGCATCAAGGCCGACGCGCAGACGAATCTGGCTCAGCTTGATATGGACGAGCCGGATAATATCGACCGTATCTATTTTTATAAGGCCGCGATTGAAACCTGCGACGGCGTCATCGCCTATGCCCGCCGCATCGCGGCGCACGCACGTGAACTGGCAGAGCGGGAAGAGGATGCCTCACGGCGCGCCGAGCTTCTGGCTATTGCTGAAACCAACGAGAACGTGCCTGCCCATCCGCCCAAAACGTTGCAGGAAGCGCTGCAAAGTATCTGGACGCTAGAGTCACTGTTCGAAGTGGAAGAGAACCAGACGGGGATTTCACTGGGGCGCGTCGACCAATACTGCTACCCAATGTATGAGGCCGACATTCAATCCGGTCGCCTGACGCGTGAGCAGGCGCTGGAAATGATGCAGATGTTCATTCTGAAATGTGCCGAGCTGATGTGGATGTCCAGTGAAAGCGGCGCGAAATATTTCGCTGGCTACCAGCCATTTATCAATCTGACGGTCGGTGGGCAGAAGCGCAGCGGAGGCGATGCCTGTAACGATCTGACCTACCTGATCATGGATGCAGTACGTTTCGTCAAAGTGTATCAACCGTCGCTGGCCTGCCGTATTCATAATCAATCCCCGCAGGCGTATCTGGAGAGAATTGTCGACGTCGTCAAATCAGGGATGGGCTTTCCGGCCTGTCACTTCGATGATTCCCACATCAAGATGATGCTGCGTAAAGGCTTCGATTTTGAAGATGCCCGCGACTACTGCCTGATGGGCTGTGTCGAACCGCAAAAATCAGGCCGTATTTATCAGTGGACCTCCACGGGCTATACCCAGTGGCCGATCGCCATTGAGTTTGTCTTAAACCGTGGCCGAATGATCCTGTTCGATCGCGTTCAGGGGCTGGACACCGGTGAGTTAAGTACGCTGGACACGTTCGAAGCGTTTGATCGTGCGGTGAAAACACAGATCGCACACATTATCCGCCTGTCGGCGATTGGCACCGTAATCAGCCAGCGCGTACATCGTGATGTCGCCCCCAAACCGCTGATGTCGCTGCTTGTCGAAGGCTGCATGGAAAAGGGGCAGGATGTGGCCGCTGGCGGCGCCGTCATCAATCACGGGCCGGGACTCATTTTCTCCGGGCTGGCGACTTACGTAGACTCCATGGCGGCAATCCGCAAGCTCGTTTATGAAGATAGACAATACACGTTGGAACAGCTGCGTGACGGCCTGCTGGCGAATTTTGAAGGTAATGACGAACTCAGAAGAGACTGCCTGAATGCGCCGAAATACGGCAATGATAATCACGTGGTCGATCAGCTCGCGCGGGATATCACCGAATGGACAGAAAAAGAGTGCCGCCAGTACAAAATGCTCTATTCCACGTTTAGCCACGGCACGTTATCGATCTCAAACAACACGCCAATTGGTGAACTGACGGCGGCCAGTGCTAACGGCCGACTGGCGTGGATGCCGCTTTCCGATGGTATTAGCCCGACACAAGGCGCGGATACCAAAGGCCCCACTGCCGCCATTAAATCCGTCAGCAGGCTGAACGCCGAAAGCATGAATATCGGTATGGTGCATAACTTCAAATTCCTTAAAGGCATGCTGGATACGCCAGAAGGTCGCAACGGACTGATCGCCCTATTGAGAACGTCGTCGATTTTGGGCAATGGGCAGATGCAGTTCAGCTACGTTGACGATGAGGTGTTGAGAAAAGCCCAACAAACACCAGAGCAATATCGTGATTTGATCGTGCGTGTCGCAGGCTACAGCGCCTATTTCGTTGAGTTATGTAAGGAAGTTCAGAACGAGATCATCAGTCGCACTATGATCGATAAGTTTTGATCGACAAGTTTTGATCGCTCCACAGCCTAAAGGCATTAGCAGGATATCGTCGAGCAGGGAGGCTTACAATGACGGAGGAAGATACAAGCATGGAATCCGCACAGACAACCACAGGGCGAATATTCAACATCCAAAAATATTCAATCTACGACGGGGATGGCGTCCGCACGCTGATTTTTATGAAGGGCTGCAATATCCGTTGCCCCTGGTGCGCTAACCCAGAGGGGATCAGCAACGCCTATCAACTCATGATCTCTCAGGATAAATGCGTAAACTGCGGCAAATGTGTGGACGTTTGCCCTACGGGCGTTCACCGCATGCGGGCAGACAGCAGCGGCCAGCAGCGCCATCATCTCGATCGCACGGCAAACTGCATTGGCTGCCGGAAGTGTGAAACAGTGTGCCTGTCCGGCGCGCTGGATGTCATAGGGCAAGAGATGACGGTTACCGAGCTGATGGAAATCATCATGCAGGATTATCCTTTCTATGTGTCCTCCGGCGGCGGCGTCACTCTCAGCGGTGGGGAAATGAGCCTACAAACGGATTTCGCCGTCGAACTGCTCACCGCCTGCAAGCGCATGATGATTAATACCGCAGTAGAGACACAGGGCACGACCCTGAAGTCCCACTACAGTAGGCTCGCCGCCGTAACGGATTTATTCCTTTTTGATATCAAACACATTGATACCCAGCAGCACAAAGCGCTGTTCGGCATAGGGAATGAGAATATACGGCGCAATCTGGAACATCTGGTCAGGCTGGGAGCCGATATCGTCATTCGTATGCCGCTCGTTCGCGGCTATAACGATTCGTACGATGCGGTGACCAGCGCCATTCATTATGTTCAAACGCTGGCAGAGCACGGCAATATAAAGCGCATCGACGTATTGCCCTACCATCAACTAGGCCGCAAAAAATACGAAAAGCTGGGCATGATTTACCCCATCAAAAACGATCCCAGCTATAGCCAGGAAGAACTGCATCGTCTGGAGATGTTCTTTTCCGAGTTTGATATCGATATTCGGCTGGTTCGTCATTAAAGAGAAGCCTATAGCAGTAGAAAATAACCCTCGCCGTACAACAAGAGAACACATTTTTAATACCCAATAAATCAGGAGTCATATTATGTCACTCAGAAAGCGCTCATGGCTTTGGATGTTATTAGTCATTTTGTCAGAAACATCGGCCACCTCTACGTTAAAAATGTTTGATAATAGTCAGGGAATGACAAAAATAGCGTTATTGGCTGTTATTATTCTGCTGTACTGTGTTTGTTATTATTCACTATCAAAAGCCGTAAAACATCTTCCTGTGGGGTTAGCCTATGCAACCTGGTCGGGTACAGGCATTTTATTGGTTTCAACACTCAGTATTGTTTTCTACGGCCAACGTCCCGATATCCCCGCCATCATTGGGATGGCCGTGATTGCCACGGGCATAGCCATCATGAATCTCTTCTCTAAAATGGGCGAGGATGAACAATCCGAGATGCTAACGAGCAGCACCCAAAATCCGCCATTAAACACAAAAATTATTCATGAGAAATAAGGATACCCATCATGCTAAACGGATTCCTCTGGCTGGCACTCTCCATTAGTTCGGAAATCACCGGCACGTCAATGATCAAAAAAACCGATGGATTTAAAAAGCTCTCCCCTTCCGTTATCGTGATTTTCGCTTACTGCCTTTGCTATTTTTCGTTAACGCGTGCGATGGGCTATTTGCCCGTAGGCATTGCCTATTCCCTATGGTGTGGTTTTGGCATCATTGGTGTGACATTTATTTCGATGTTGCTCTACAAACAGAAACCGGATCTCCCAGCCCTCTTTTCTATGGTATTAATTATCAGCGGGGGAATGATCATGAACCTGTATTCAAATATGTAACATCGCCCAGGCATATTTTCTCTTACTGCCGGGGATTTTACATTCCCCCGGCAATGTGGCGATCTAGATAAATTATCGCTAAGTAAATGAGGAAAGCGGCATATTGTTATCCGACGTTTTTATCTTTCTTAATCTCGAATAAAGTGTGAATAGCGTGCCATCGCACAACAACACGGAAAAAATCATTATTTATAGATAAAAAACAAAAAGATAAGCACTCCAATCATAGTTGCGTCTTCTCTGGCGAGACAATGTTCAGAAGAAACCAAGTTAATTAAAGAAAATAAATTTTTTCCCCCTACATTCCCCGTCTAGCTTATGTCAAAAAACTCTTTATCAAGCACCGTGCGCTTCCCTACTCTCAGAAAGTCGATATTTTCATCCTTATCTTTTATCAGGCTGCACACAGCCCTAACCTATTGATGGACAGGTCATTATGAATAATAAAAGCAATACCACTCGCCCTCTTCATTCTGGGAACGCTTTACGTCGTAAATGGCTTGGTCTGACAGTAGCCAGCGCGGTTTTACTGTCGGGACTCAGTCTGCCAACGCTGGCACAGGCGGAAGGACAGCTGCGCATCGCGCAGCAATTCGGGATCGTTTACCTGCTGCTGAATGTCGCGCAGGATCAAAAGCTGATTGAGAAACATGGCAAGGAAGAAGGGCTGGATATCAAGGTCGAGTATCTACAACTTTCCGGTGGTGCAGCGGTGAACGATGCCTTGCTCTCCGGTTCGGTAGATATCGCTGGGGCAGGCACTGGGCCATTGTTCACGCTGTGGGATCGCACCAAGGGCCGTCAGAACGTACGTGCGGTGGTAGCGACCGGTAACTTCCCTTATTACCTGATCAGTAATAATCCCAACGTCAAAACCATTGCGGATCTAACGGACAAAGATCGCATCGCCATTCCTGCTGTAGGCGTTTCTGTCCAGTCACGTTTCCTGCAACAGGCTTCTGCCGAACTGTGGGGTGATAAAGCCTACAATCGTCTGGATAAACTTCAGGTTGCCATTCCACACCCAGAGGCCACCGCCGCGATTATCAGCGGCGGCACGGAAATCACCACACACTTTTCCAACTCTCCGTTTCAGGAACAAGCGCTGGCAGGTAACCCTAAGGCACATATCATCCTGAATTCCTATCAGGTCACTGACGGACCGAACTCGCCGGTCGTGCTCTACGCCACTGAAAAATTCCGCAAAGACAATCCACTGACCTACCGCGCCTTCGTTAACGCTATCGCGGAAGCGGCAGATTTCGCCAGTGCGCATCCCGAAGAGGCCGCCGACGCCTTTATTCGCGTGACTAAATCGCGTATCGATCGCGAACTGCTGCTGGGCATTCTGAAAAGTCCGGAAGTGTCGTTCAGTGTGACGCCGCACAAAACCTTGCAGTTGGGTCAATTCCTGCATCGCGTTGGGGCGATTAAAAACAAGCCGGAATCCGTCAAAGACTACTTCTTCGACGATAAGCACGTCGACGCAGGCAGCTAATCACGTCGCGTGTGGCAAGCCTGCATGAGAAAGATGCAGGCTTGCTCAGATCCCTGCTAGCTGCTGGCGCGGGGCTCAAAGATAAATTTCACCTTTTCCAGTACGGGCGGGTGATCGTCGTTATCCATCATGGCAAGCACCAGACGCCCGACCTCAGCCCCCAACTTTTCATAGTCAAGCCGCATCGCGGTCAGCGCCGGGAACGTGTGCTCACATTGTTCGGAACCATCAAGACAGGCAATCGCCAGATCGTAAGGGACTTTCATCAGGCGGCGCTGGCATTCAAAGAGCGCGCCCAGCGCAATTTCCTCATGGCTACAGATAATCGCATCCAGCTCCGGCTGGTTTTGCAGCAATTCAGTCATCGCATAGCGGCCAAATTGTAGGCTGGGTGCTTCCGGGATCGTAATTTTCAGATCCGCATTGTGATAGTGCGCCAGCATGGCTTTATTCCAGCCATTCAACTGCTGCTTTTGCAAACGGTTATCTGTATGAGCGCCAATATAAGCCACGTGACGATATCCCTTTTCCAGCAGCGACATCGTCAGTTGCTCCGCCGCGTCGGCAAGGGCGATATCAATATTGATATTTGCACTCAGCACATCAGCGCCGGAAACATTCACCGTAATGACATGACTGGCCTGGATGATGTCCTGAGTTCGCTGTGAGAGTTGCGCACTGAACAGCACCAACGCCGCTGGACGTTGCTGCAAGAGTTTTTCGACCATCCCCGCTTCGGTATGCTGGCGATATTCATGGCAGCCCATGATTAACGGAATGTTGTATTTGCCCACCGCCTGTTGCAGCGCCTGCACAAAACGAACGCTGGCGCGATCTTGCTGAAAAGGATAAAGCACCGCGATAGCGGGCTGATAGGCTGATGCCAGTGCGCCTGCTGCCTGATTCGGTACATAGCCCAGCGTTCTTATCGCGTCATTGATTTTCTTCTGCGTGGCATCAGAAACCAGTCCGGGCTCCCGCAACGCGCGGGACACCGTCATGGCGCCGACACCGGCATGGTTCGCGATGTCCTGTAGCGTTACGCGATGGGTGCTCTCGGTAAGCTGGCTGGCTTCTTGATTGGGTTCATAGCCTAATGCTCTGGCGGCCAGTTCCACTTTGCTGCGTAACTTTTCAGAGACCAGATCGGGTTTGCGCATCACGCGTGATACCGTCATCGTCCCTACGCCCGCGTAGTCGGCGACATCCTGTAGCGTAACCTTACCGGTACTGCGACGCTTACGCATGCTCACTTCCTCTCCATTCGTCATTTTTCTCATCGCACGGTCGCGATAACAGCCTGTTACGTCATTGCCTTCAGGCTAGCGTGAAGGGGTAAGCAACGTGCGAACACCCTGATTTCTACTGCGCCATTCACGCCGTGTCATCGCCGTTCATAGTGTGCCTGTGACAACACGGGGGAACAAATAATGGCCCCGCTTGTGCTAAGCCGGTCACAGTTAATGATAGCTATATCAGTTAGCGCTATCTTTTTAGATGTTAATCACATTATTTTCGATGCTGGCACACTATCCTGCGTTCAGAATGATACAGAGGTGACTCTAATGCTTAACACTTTACTAACACCAGACGTTGTTCAGATTTTACCTGCCTGTGATGACTGGCGTCACGCTATCGCGTTGTCCTGTAAGCCTTTACTGGATAACGGTTCGATTGAATCCACCTATGTTGAGGCAATCTACCGCTCTCATGAGGCCATCGGTCCTTACTATGTCGTCGGCCCTGGGATTGCCATGCCGCATGCTCGCCCAGAAGACGGCGTGAACCAGCTCGCTGTCAGCCTGACGCTGATTCGCGACGGCGTGGTCTTCCATTCTGAAGGCAACGACCCTGTGCATTTACTGATTGTTCTGGCCGCCACGGACAGTAATAGCCATATCGATATTATTTCACAGCTCGCGCAGTTGTTCGACACACCTGATGACGTCGCCGCGTTAATTAACGCGGCGGAAATAGAACAGGTGCTTTCCGTTATTTCTCGTTATTAATTGCCACCAGAGGACACACATTATGAAAATTACAGTCGTATGCGGTAACGGCCTTGGTACTAGCCTGATGATGGAAATGAGCATTAAAAATATTGTTAAAGAACTCGGCGTGGTTGCTGACGTGGATCACGTGGACTTAGGTTCGGCAAAAGGCACGGCTAGCGACATTTTTGTCGGCACAAAAGATATTGCCGATCAGCTCGTCGCACAGGCGGTAGGGGGAAAAATTGTTTCCCTGAATAACATGATCGACAAAGTGGCGATGAAAGAGCGCCTGTCGGTCGCCCTGACAGAACTTGGTGCCTTATAAGCAGGAGATCCAAAATGGAATTCTTCCGTTTTTTAATGAGCGATGTGCTGTCTGAACCGTCAATATTGGTCGGTTTGATTGCGCTTATTGGCCTGATTGCCCAGAAAAAACCCGCCACGGAATGCATCAAGGGAACCGTGAAAACCGTAATGGGTTTCCTGATCCTCGGGGCAGGCGCAAGCCTGATCGTGTCCTCGCTGGGAGATTTCGCCCAGATTTTCCACCATGCGTTTGGTATCGCTGGTGTGGTGCCTAACAATGAAGCCATTGTTGCCGTTGCCCAGAAAAACTTCGGCACCGAGATGGCAATGATCATGTTCTTCGCGATGGTCATTAATATCGCAATCGCCCGCTTTACGCCGTGGAAATACATTTTCCTGACGGGCCACCACACGCTGTTTATGTCGATGATGGTTGCCGTGATTCTGGCAACGGCGGGTATGAAAGGCGTGCTGCTGATTACCGTTGGATCGCTGGTGGTTGGGGTATCGATGGTGCTGTTCCCTGCCATTATTCACCCGTATATGAAGAAAGTAACAGGTTCGGATGACGTCGCCTTTGGTCACTTCTCTGCAATATCACAGCTGTTGTCGGCCTTTATCGGCAGCAAGTTTGGTAATAAAGAGAAATCAACGGAGGACATGGAAGTACCGAAGAGCCTGCTGTTCCTGCGTGATACGCCGGTCGCCATTGCCTTTACCATGTTTTTCATCTTCATTTTCACCTGTCTGTTTGCCGGCCCCGAAGCGGTGAAAACGATGAATGCCGGTGGGAAAAACTGGTTCATGTTTTCGCTGATCCAATCCATTACCTTTGCGGCTGGCGTGTACATCGTGCTGCAAGGGGTGCGGATGGTTATTGCGGAAATCGTGCCTGCGTTTAAAGGCATTTCTGACAAACTCGTCCCCAATGCTAAACCCGCATTAGATTGTCCTGTCGTCTTCCCTTATGCTCCGAATGCCGTTCTGGTCGGCTTCCTGAGCAGCTTTGCGGCTGGGGTAATCGGAATGGTTCTACTCTACCTGCTGGGCATGACGGTGATCATTCCCGGCGTGGTGCCACACTTCTTCGTCGGCGCGGCGGCAGGCGTTTTCGGTAACGCCACCGGCGGACGTCGCGGTGCGATTTTAGGTTCTTTTGCCAACGGACTGCTGATTACCTTCCTGCCTGTTTTCCTGCTGCCAGTGCTGGGCAGTATCGGACTGGCGAACACCACGTTCAGCGATTCCGATTTCGGCGCGGTGGGAATTCTACTGGGTATTATCGTGCGCTAAGCCCGCATGATGAATGTCATCCGACAGACCGATTTTAGTTAACGGGGGAAATGATGGAATTCTATTTAGATACGGCGGATGTAGCCGCAGTAGAACGACTCGCTGGCGTGTTGCCGATTAAAGGCGTGACCACCAATCCGAGTATTGTCGCACGCGGAAAATCCGATATTTATAGCGTGCTACGGGACATGCAGGCTGTTATCGGCACAGAAGGACAGCTGTTTGCTCAGGTAATGTCGCGCGATCCTGACGTGATGGTGGAAGAGGCGTTGAAGCTCAGGGAGGTGATTCCTTCTCTGGTCGTCAAAGTACCGGTAACGCATGCGGGTTTGAGTGCCATCAGACAGCTGACAGCACTGGATATTCCCACCCTCGGCACCGCCGTATACGGTGCGGGGCAAGGGTTTTATGCCGCGCTGGCGGGAGCGAGCTACATTGCGCCTTACGTCAACCGCATTGATGCGCAAGGTGGCGATGGGATTGCGCTGGTGAAAGAACTGCAAACCCTGATTAACCTGCACTGCCCACAAACTCAGGTGCTGGCAGCCAGCTTTCGCACACCGCGTCAGGTGCTGGACTGCCTGCTGGCGGGGTGTCGGGCGATTACCGTCGACCCTGCTGTTGCTGAACTGTTCCTGCAAGATCCTGCGGTTGAAGATGCGCTTAACCGGTTCGATCATGACTGGCAGGCACGCTTTGGTCATGCCGATCTTGGCTGATTGATAGCAAACACCACCCGCCCGTCGGGTGGTGTTACCAAAATAACGCGGTGACCAAAAAACGATCGTGTTACCAACACGATCAATGCAGGACGAAATCGCGATACTTTTCCACCAGCGTCAGAAAATCATCCAGACCGCATAAAGACAGGCTCTCTTCGTCGTAATAACTCATGCCTTCCTCCAGCTCATCCGTAGTGAAAGACAGCTGATTTGCCTGCACCATCACTTCTTCTTCATCCAGCGACAGCGTGTATTCATGGCCCACGCGCCGCCACTGCCGCTCGCTGCCTGCGACGGAACGCGCGGCGTCTTCAACGTCGGTCAATATCGTCAGTTGGCCTTTCACTTCTTCATTGAACCAGTGCCCGATCGCTTCATGTCCCATCGACATACGAACGATGACTTGGCCCGTCACATCCCGCAAAAATTCATAGTCCATGATGCCATCCTCACTGTTATGTTTCCTTTGTTCAGTCTAGTCGCCTCTACACTCTACCGTCGTGATGCACCTTCACCTTTCATGTTGCAGATGCACACAATCCCGTATGCCAATTCCAGCAGAGATGGCGCATAAAAAAAGGAGGCACAAGGCCTCCTTCAATGTTGGGATGCGAACTATAGCGAGTTAGACCGTTGTCTGGAAGATCACGCCATCGGCTTTCTCGGTATATTGACCTAACTGGTCAAAATTCAGATAGCGATAGGTGTCCTGCGCGGTTTTATCCACCTGCGACATGTAGGTCTGGTACTCTTCCGAGGTCGGCAAGCGACCCAGCAGCGAAGCCACCGCAGCCAGTTCGGCAGACGCCAGATAGACATTGGCACCGGTTCCCAAACGGTTCGGGAAGTTACGGGTCGAAGTGGAAACAACCGTCGCACCGTCCGCTACGCGCGCCTGATTACCCATGCACAGTGAGCAGCCTGGGATCTCGATACGCGCGCCGCTCTTACCAAACACGCTGTAGTAGCCTTCTTCCGTCAGCTGTGCCGCATCCATCTTGGTCGGCGGCGCAACCCACAGGCGGGTCGGCAGTTGGCCTTTGTGGCTATCCAGCAGTTTACCTGCCGCACGGAAGTGACCGATGTTGGTCATACAGGAGCCGATGAAGACTTCATCAATCTTCTCGCCCTGCACGTCAGACAACCAGCGTGCATCGTCTGGATCGTTCGGCGCACACAGGATCGGCTCTTTGATATCGGCCAGATCGATGTCGATCACCGCCGCGTACTCAGCATCGGCATCGGCTTCCAGCAGTTGCGGATCGGCCAGCCATTTTTCCATGCCCTGAATACGGCGCTCCAGCGTACGGCGATCGCCGTAGCCTTCGGAGATCATCCACTTCAACAACACGATGTTGGAGTTCAGATACTCGATAATCGGCGCTTTATCCAGCTTGATCGTACAGCCAGCCGCAGAACGTTCCGCCGAGGCATCGGTCAGTTCAAACGCCTGCTCAACTTTCAGATCCGGCAGACCTTCGATTTCCAGAATACGACCAGAGAAGATGTTCTTCTTACCTTTCTTCTCAACGGTCAGCAGGCCTTGCTTAATGGCATACAGCGGAATGGCGTGAACCAGATCGCGCAGAGTAATGCCCGGCTGCATTTTGCCTTTGAAACGCACCAGAACGGATTCCGGCATATCCAGCGGCATCACGCCCGTCGCGGCAGCAAACGCCACCAGCCCAGAACCCGCAGGGAAAGAGATCCCGATAGGGAAACGAGTATGGGAATCACCGCCCGTACCAACGGTATCCGGCAGCAGCATGCGGTTCAGCCAGGAGTGGATAACCCCATCGCCCGGACGCAGCGATACGCCGCCACGGTTCATGATGAAATCTGGCAGCGTGTGGTGCGTGGTCACGTCAACCGGCTTCGGATAGGCCGCAGTGTGGCAGAACGACTGCATCACCAGATCGGCGGAGAAGCCCAGACAAGCCAAATCTTTCAGCTCATCACGGGTCATCGGCCCAGTGGTATCCTGTGAACCTACAGAGGTCATCTTCGGTTCGCAGTATTCGTCAGGGCGAATGCCCTCAACGCCGCAGGCACGTCCCACCATTTTCTGCGCCAGCGAGAAGCCTTTTTTGCTGGCTTCAACCGCTTTGGAAATACGGAACACATCGCTGTGCGGCAAGCCCAGTGACTCGCGCGCCTTGGACGTCAGTCCACGGCCGATAATCAGTGGAATACGGCCACCGGCGCGGACTTCATCCAGCAATACGTCGGTCTTCAGCGCAAACGTCGCCAGCACGTCATTGGTGTCATGACGACGCACTTCACCTTCATACGGGTAGATATCAATCACATCACCCATATTCAGATCGTTCACATCCACCTCGATCGGCAGCGCACCAGCATCTTCCATCGTGTTGAAGAAGATCGGGGCGATCTTACCGCCCAGCACCACACCACCACCGCGTTTATTAGGAACGTGAGGGATGTCTTCACCCATGAACCACAGCACGGAGTTGGTTGCCGATTTACGCGACGATCCTGTACCGACAACATCACCGACGTAAGCCAGCGGGAAGCCTTTTTTGTTCAGTTCTTCGATCTGTTTGATCGGGCCTACCGCGCCAGGCTGATCGGGATCGATGCCTTCACGGGCGTTTTTCAGCATCGCCAGCGCGTGCAGCGGGATATCAGGGCGTGACCAAGCATCAGGTGCCGGGGACAGGTCATCCGTGTTGGTTTCACCGGTGACTTTAAAGACGGTAACGGTAATTTTTTCCGCCAGTTTCGGGCGGGACAGGAACCACTCGGCATCAGCCCAAGATTGAATCACTTTCTTAGCGTGCGCATTGCCTGCTTTCGATTTTTCTTCGACATCATAGAAGTTATCAAACATCAGCAGCGTGTGAGACAGCGCTTCTGCGGCAATCGGTGCCAGCTTGTCGTTGTCTAACGCATCAATCAGCGGATGGATGTTATAACCACCTTGCATGGTGCCCAGCAGCTCAACCGCTTTTTCCTGGGTGACCAATGGGGAAGTGGCTTCACCTTTGGCGACGGCAGCCAGAAAACCGGCTTTCACGTAGGCGGCTTCATCAACGCCGGGAGGGACACGGTTAATCAGCAGATCAAGCAATACTTCTTCTTCGCCCGCCGGGGGATTCTTGAGTGACTCAACCAGCGCGGCCATCTGCGTGGCATCTAACGGTTTAGGAACAATCCCCTGCGCAGCCCGGTCGGCTACGTGCTTACGATATTCTTCTAGCACGACGTTCTCCTCGCTCTCATTGTCTTCATTATGCCCGGCGCTCTTGTTCCCGCTTGTGGTGTCCATGCCTGGGTGTCAGCGTGTGGATGTAAGGTAGTAGAGTGTCCGGTCCAGCCTCGTCAGCATATCAGGATTTGAATTGATTGTTAATTCGTTCACATAATAGCAACATTAATTTTTATTCAACTACGCTATGTGCCCAATTTCACTATCACTGAAAAATGCCGACATCAGCAGAATAGCATGTCCCTGACGGCGCACACTAACTATGCTGAGTTAACCACATAATAGGTAGGTTTTTAACAATATAGCGTGATTAATCATCGCTAGATGGCGTAGCAATAATCAGAATGTTCGCAATAGAGTCAGGAAAAGTGTTAACCGATGATAGGAGCCTTCACGGCAACGATGCCGGATGACCTCTTTGATAACAGGAAAAAGCACCATGAAGATAACACGGTATCTGCCAATGGTTTTCGCCACTGCTTTCACGTTCACCGCATCCGTCTATGCCGCCCCTATCGAGCTGGAGGGTATCGGTTTAACACGCGATATTCCTTGTCATGGCAATGATGTCAATATTTCAGGCAACAGCAATAACATCGTACTAACGGGCAAGTGTGCCAATATTTCCGTCACGGGCTCCGAGCACAAAATCACATTCGATTCCGCTACCTCGCTGGCCGTGACTGGCTCAGAGATTGCCGTCACGGGTCAATCGACGGGCAATCTAACCGTCGCCGCGCATAAAAACACGCTCCACACTCACATCCTTGCTGAGGATAAGCCAGCAAAGGTGAACGTGACGGGTACGGAACATCATCTCGACCTCGATTTTAAAGGCCCCGCCGTTGTCTCCTTCAATGGCATCAGCAACCGCCTCTTATGGGGAGGTACAGAACCGAAATTCTCTTCTAGCGGTGCCAATAACGTCATCAAACAAAAGCCCTAATTTGCTGCGTTTATTCCTCTGACAGATGCCCTATAAACGGGTTTTGGCAACGAAAAACACACGGCACAATCGACAACTCGCCGATTGGGCCGTCACTTTTAGTACAAAGAATATCGAATCAATTCCCGCAGGAGTGGGTCACGTCAGGCCTTAAACGTCAGCCACGGGCGCAGTCGTGCTACGGGTTGAATCAACCCCGACTGTTCCTGAATATCAATCACGGGCGTAACCGGCTTATAGGCCGCTGGCGCTTCTTCCCGCAGGCGCTCATCCTTCAGCGTAATACACTGCCAGGGCAACGTATCTGCCTGCTTCGCCGTATCGACCTTGTTACGCATACTTTGCCGACGCTCGGCACGCCCCGCGCCGTGTGAACACGACCACAGCCAATCGGGATTGCCTTTCCCCGTAACGAGATAAGAGTAGTCCCCCATTGAACCGGGAATCAGCGCAAACTCCCCGGCTTTGGCGGGCGTCGCGCCTTTACGATGCAGGTTCATTCCGTGTTCCGGCAGGATAATGTTATGCGACAGATCGACCACCAGCTTGCTGGCATCGCGCGTAAACACCTGCTTCCAAGAGGAACGAATCAGTTCAGTCAGCACGATCCGGTTGATCCACGCATAGCGGGCGGCGACGCCCATGGCTTCCATATAATCCGTCGCCTGCTCATCAACCAGACCAAACAGGCCTGATGCCGGATATTTCTCTCCCGCAGGCCAACAGGCTCGCGCTTTATCGATCCCACGCTGACCGACATAAAAGCCCACGTCCCGTGAACCGGTGTGAATCATCACCACGACTTCGCCTTCCTGCACGCCAGCCTGATACGCCGCATGCCTGTCCAACACGGCATCGACAATTTGCAGCTCAACGAAATGATTACCCGACCCTACCGTGCCCAGACTGGAAGGTCGAAGTATCTCGCGAGGCGCAAAAAACGGCTCAGGCGCATGCCGACTATCGGCACGAACCGCATCGATTCCGGCGATGGAAGCAAGTTCCGCCGCCAGCCGTCGGAAGTCCACATCCTGCCAAAGCCCCTGCTGAGGCAGTGCCGCCAGCCACGCGGACAACCCCTCGTCAAAGAGCGCGGAAAACGAGTCTGGCGTAACGGGAACATCACGCCGATCCAGAAGTAATGTGTTTTTGAGCGCCTGAATCAGTGCAGATTTGTGCTCGTCCGCATCCGTATGATGCACGCCCGTCGTCAGCAACCGCATGCCGCAATTGATATCCGTCCCAATTGCCGCAGGGATAACGAAGTTCTCCGTTGTAGCGACAATGCTGCCGACGGGTGCAAGCGTACCGGGATGGAAATCCGGCGTCGCGCGTGCAGCACAAACGCGCGCATCGCTGCCCGGCAGGTGTACCGAGGCGAAATCCAGCAGTTGCTGAACCGCTTTTTCTTCCAGCGGCAACGTGTCCGGCAACAGAACCTGCGCTTCTGCATTCTGCCTGCGGAGATGATAAATAGAATGTTGGTAATCGGTGTCTATCCCCAAACGGGATAAACGTTTTTGTAAGCGAGTAAATGTAGACATGGTGCTACCTAGAAAAACAAAAAATCGCTCCTCCCGTTTCGGAGAGAAGGTTGTTTTTCCTGCAGCAGCAGATTCAGGAAAGGATGTCGGGCTATTCTAGGGGGGAACGCCCCTCTTGTAAACCGCAGGCCGCATCGCGCTGGCTCCATAATAAGCTGTTTTATCGATGTCAGTCATATCCTCGCTCAAGGCCGGGGTATGATAAACTCAATACATTAGGTATCACTAAATTAGTCAGTCACGCAGGATGGTAGGAACATGGCGTTGAGCAATTCGGATCGGGAATTCATGCAGGACGGTGCAGCAAAAGCAGCGGCTATGCTGCGCGCGATTGGCAACGAGAACAGGCTACTGGTGCTTTGCTTACTTATCGAGAAGGGTGAAATGTCGGTTGGCGCGCTGCTTGAACACATCCCGCTAAGCCAGTCTGCTCTCTCGCAACATCTGGCAAAAATGCGTGAAGAAGGGTTGATTAGCTATCGGCGCGAGTCACAAACGCTGTACTACCGCATCGAAAATCAGGACGTGGAGAAAATCGTCGCCACCTTAAAAGGCATTTTCTGTCCCTGATAGCCGCGACACGAAACGGCATAGACGGAATCCCGCAATAAAAACGCCACAGGATTTCCCGTGGCGTTCGCGATTAAGTATGACGGGTAGAGAACTTAGAACGACGTCTTCACGTTCACAAAGAAAGTCCGTCCCGGTTCGTTATAGGTTGCCGCACCCGCACCCGCGATGGTAACCACGTTATTGTTCACCACATCCTGCGCATTACCCGCGCGGAACAGGCGTTTATCAAACAGGTTATCGACACCGCCGGTCACGCTCAGGTTCTTGTTAAACTTATAGGTACTGCTTAACCCGAACAGCGCATAAGGGCTTAACTCATTGGTTGCGCTACCCGTTACGCGCTCACCTTTGTAGTTATATTTCTTCGGCTTCTGGCGACCATACCAGGTTACATCAGCCAGGAAGGAAAGGCTCTCCGTCGCCTGCCAGTCCACCGATGAGTTCAGGGTAAACTCCGGCGTAATCGACAGATAATCGCCCGTGGTTTTATTTTTCGATTCCAGCATCCAGGTCAGGTTGTTACGCCAGTTGATGGTTTCCGTGACGGGAACGGTCAGGTTACCTTCCAACCCTTGAATAACGGCTTTCGGTACATTGCCCCACTGGAAGATATTGGCATTAGCATATTGGGCATTGGTTCCACCCACCGCTTTGCCGATGACATTGTTGCCTGCTTCAATCTTGTTGCGGTAATCGTTATGGAAATAGGTGATACCAGCGATCAGCCCATCACGGTGAAACTCCAGACCGATCTCTTTATTCAGACTGGTTTCCGCCTTCAGGTCTTCATTGCCGATCAGGTAGCAAGAGGTGCCGCCAGCACAGCCCTGTCCACGGCTATAAAGGAGATAATTCTCGTTAGTCTGGTACAAGTTCGGCGCTTTGTAAGCACGGGCGATACCTAACTTCAGCGTGTAGTCGTCACCCAGTTCCTGCGACAGGTTGAGCGACGGGCTCCAGTTGGTGCCTGCCGTACTGTGATGATCGACACGCAGTGCCGGTGTCAACATGGTACTGTCCGTCAGTTGGACGTTATCTTCCACGAAGGCAGAAGCCAGACGAGCAGCGGATTTTTCACTACGGCCACTGCTGCTAAGCGAACCCACACTGCCCGCTTCAGTTGTCGTCTGCAAGTTCGAGACCGGATCTTTCATCTTCTGCTCGTTCCACTCAACCCCGAACGTAAGCACCTGATCGACCCAGACATTCAGCGGAATATTCACTTCATTATGTGCAGTGAAGTTATCCAGCTTTATCGTGCCATATTGGTTCGGACTCGTCGTATCAAAAATCCCTTCTAAACCACCAGACAGTCCCTCAAGGATACGGGTATTGTGCGTACGTTCATATTGCAGGTACGACGTAGAGCTGACGCCGCTGTCCCAGTAGCCGCGATGCGTAACCGCAAAGTTCTGGCGGTACATGCGGTTGGTTTCCTTGCCATAATTACTCACGACCAGCGGGTTGGTGTTGGTATTTTGCGAATCGCCCGCATAGATATTGCCCTGACGGCTGGAACCCGCTTCGAATTCCAGTGACTGCTGCTCGGTCATATCCCAGCGCAACAGGCCATTGATATCTTTATTACGCACCCCTTCGCGTCCGGAAGGCAGTGAAGCTGACTGATTGCCCGCGCGTGCGGACTGATGCCCTTGGTTAATATCGCGTGCATCAGCCTCAGTTTTATTCAGGTTGCCGTACAGGCGGAAGCTCAGGCTGTCGGTCAGGCCGCCCATCAGGCTAAAATCAGTACGCTTGGTTGCGCCTTCCGAACTATGCTCCGGCGCGTTCAAGAAGGTGTTCCAGGTGCCGTGCCATTCCTGACTCGGCTGCTTGGTGATGATGTTGACCACACCGCCCGCTGCACCGTTACCATAGCGCGCCGCCGCTGGGCCGCGCAGCACTTCAATACGCTCGACCATATCGGCAGGCACCCAGTTGGTGTCACCACGGGTATCGCGCTCGCCGCGCCAGCCGTAACGCACCGCCGTACGGCTCGACACGGGCTTGCCATCCACCAGAATCAGCGTGTTTTCTGGTCCCATGCCGCGGATATCGATCTGGCGATTGTTACCGCGCTGGCCGCTGGTTGAGTTACCGGACAGATTGACGCCCGGCATGGTGCGAATCAGATCGGACAGATCGTTAGCAGGCGGACGCTTGCTGATATCTTCAGCCGTAATCACCGACACACCCGGAGCCTGACGGGTTTGCTCAGCGGCCGTCACCACCATCGTATCGCCCGATGCTTTACTTTCGGCCTGACTCTGCACCTGTGGGGCAGGTTCTGTTGAAGGCGCGGTCTGCGCAGCGCTCAGAAACGATGTCATCCCGCAGCTAACGCCAATAAGCGTCGCCAGATAACGACGCGATTGTGGTAGTTTCATCAAAATTATCCTGCCCTGTAAGAAATGAATAAGTAGCCTGAAAAAGGATCAACATCGCAGCCGGTACAGCGACACCTAACGACAATCAGCAAAACGCTGAATAACGGCGGAGATAAAACGCGCAAACGTGGCGGTTATCGGGGAGAAGCGTCATGCCAATAGCATCACGTCGTGTTGTTATGAAATGCTGTGTGTAATCAATCAGCCCTTTTCTCCGCATTGCCGGAAATGGAAAATGCCTTTATCGTGCAATGTGACGTCCTCAACGAAAAATGCTATTGAGAAGTATTTGCATTACCATTTTGACGCGGTCATTGTTACATTTGTCATTCAGGACGGGGTTTGCTCTAGCAGCAAAATGTTTTGCCAAAGCATCAAAATGGAAGGCGCAGGTCGAAGGGTTTAATCAGGTAGGTAATCACGTGCGCAGCTTCACTCAGTCATCAAAGCCAATCTATAAAGATCACATCGTTCAGCAATCGAGTCTGGTCGCGAACAATTACCGTTTTATCGGCCCTCGGCTGATCGATAACACGCCAGTGCTATTCGGGTCGTTCACTGTCGTGCAGCTCAACCCGCATCTGATCTTGCATACCGCGGATGTGATTAATCGCCACAACATGAAAACCCAAAATCTGCTGGATGGCGCGATCAAGCTGGCCATCGTGGTGAGTGGCAATGCGCATATCTCATTTGGTCATCAGGAACTGCATCTGGGAGAGAACCAGCCGGCCTCGCTGATTGCGCTGACAGAGCCGACAATGTTTACCCGCATCGGCAAGCGTGATGAGTATGAGCGAACGATTACGCTGACGTTCGACAGAGAATGGCTGTACGGCAATATGCTGGATACCGTTGGCGACTGGCAGGCCATCCACGATTTCACACAGACTCACCTGGCGACACACTTGTGGACACCGTCCCGACAGGCATTAGCGATTGCCTTACAAACGCTGGACGCTGAACCTTGCCAAACGCCGCTCCAGCGCCTTTATCTGGAAATGCAGTGTATGAGCCTGATTATCGAGGCGTTTACTTCATTGACCGCCAGCGTGGCGCAGGAGAAAAGCAGCGGTGTTACCCTGCGCAGCTACCATCGCATTCAACAGATCAGAGATATGCTGGAAAGCGGCAGCGCCGACCATCTGTCGATGAGTGAAATCGCTAAAAGCGTCAACATGAGCGAAAGTACATTGCAACGTCATTTCCGACAGACGTTTAATATGAGCGTGTTTGAATACCTGCGTAATTGCCGTTTGCAGCGCGCCATGCTGGCCTTGCAGAAAGACGGCATCGGCATTGCGCAGGCGGCCAGCATCGCGGGTTACAACAGCCCCGCCAACTTTGCCACCGCTCTGCGCCGTGCATTCGGTATTACGCCGGGGCAGTTAAAAGACCGCTTCTGATTCTGAACCACTAATAACCAAATGGAATTTATTATTCCGTTTGGTTATTAATCGCTATTCAGCGATGCACAGTAAATTAGTATTTTTCTGCCAGCGACACATGACGACTCATGACCAATCAGACTGATATCACTGCAACGCTTGCCCACCACATCATCCATAGCGAACCCAATCGAGAAGCGATTGATGCCGCCCGTGACGGGGTGACTGATTTCATCTCCACCGCGCTCCCCATCGTACAGGGTGCGATTGCCGATAGCGGGCTCGCGCCGTTAAAGCAGGTATTCAGCGACACAGACAGCCTGACGCGTAGTCTGATCCTGGGTTATGCCGGTCACGTACTGGACTTTGACGATTATCATCCGGCGTTTCGCGGCCACCCCAGCACCGTCATTCTGCCCGCCCTGTTTGCCCTTGCCGCAGAAGATCCCTCCGTCACGGAAGAGGCATTTTTGACGGCATATGTGATCGGCGTGGAAGCCGCAGGCAGAATCGGGCTGGCATGCGGCCCGCGTCATTACAGCCTCGGTTACCACAACACGGCTACGCTCGGCGCTATCGCCGCCGCCGCTGCCGCTGCACGTCTGGCTGGTGCGTCGGTGGTGCAGACACAAACTATTCTTGGTCTGGCTGCTACACAAGCCGCCGGGCTGCGGGCGCAGTTTGGTTCAGCGGTCAAACCGCTACACGCCGGGCTTTCCGCCAGAGCAGGACTAACCGCCGTCAAACTGTGCTTAGCGGGCTTTGAGGGCAACGAACAGCAGGTGATTGACGCCTTTCTTGCCGCGCATGGCGATCAAAAACAACAGCCGGAGTTGCTGGTTGAAAACTGGGGAGCGCCGTGGCGTATGCTTTCTCCCGGTCTGGAATTCAAACGCTACCCAACCTGTGGCGGCACCCACAGCGCCGCCGAAGCCGCGTTTGCGCTGCGGGAACAGTGGCATCAGCAGAAGGGTGCGGATGCCGATCTGGCCGACGCTATCGAACATATCACGGTGACCTTCCCGCCGGGTGGCGATGTTGCTCCCTTTATCCGTAATGCCACAAACGGCGTAGAAGCCCGGTTCAGTCTGGAATATGTGATTGCAGCGGCGCTGATTGAAGGGGAACTGAAGCTGGCGCATTTCTCGGAAGCTCCGGTTGAAAAAAACATCGCTGCGCTGGCGAATCGCGTCATACGCCGTGCCGATGAAACCGCACCACCCGATGAACTTGACCCAGAGGCGCGCTTTCATGAGGTTACGCTGCATCTGCGTAACGGCAGCACGCTAATCCAGCGCACCACACGTCAAGAAACCTCGGCACGCCCCACCGATCTGCGTGCTAAATTGCAGCAAACCATCGGCTCGCTGGCGCACCTCGACAGCAACCAGATCGCCGATCGCTGCGCATTACGGCAGGAAGGCGATCTGCGCTATTTGCTGGGGCTGTTGTTTTAATTTTCCACGACTAAAACCGCAATAACGGTTCTCTGCTGCAGGCGCTGTCGATAAATTTACTATCGTCAGCGCCAGTATCAGCACGTCGCGATATCCACTCAATCTGCCTGATGGGAAAGCCATTTCCCTTTTTCATCAAAGACCGTCACGCCCGGCTCACTGGAATAGCTACCTTCCCCCAGTGGTTTATAGTGGGTTGCCAGTATATGGGGAGCACGATATTTAAAATCGAAATAGCCCTCATCAGGATTCTTGATAATCAGCTTGCCCGTGCTGTCGATGAGACCTTCCTCTACCTTGAAGTAGCGATTATCAAGGTTGTTTTTAAAAGATGTCGCTTCGCCATACGTAAACAGGTTCTTTTTCTCTTGTGCAGAAATAGCTGGAAAACGCGTCACATCAAGCTGACGTAATACATGCAGAAACATCAGGCGTTCCAGCGGCGTCCCTGCATCTTTCGGGACTAAAAATTGTAATGTGAGCCCGCTTCCCACATTCACATCGTATTCATAGCCGACAAATGCGCTGTCACCATAAATAAAAACGTTATCAACTTCTTTACCTTCAGGAACGATCTCTTTGGTTTCAGCCATGAGCTCAGGAATGGATTCGGGAGCAACCTTAAAATAAACATCGTACTTAAACACTTCCGACGGGAACCGTATTTCAATGCGCGTTTTTGACATGCTCCGTTTAATAAAGCGCTCAGGCTTTTCCATGCGCTGTTCGAGTGCTTTCCAGATCGCCTTATGCATATCTGCAATCGCAAACTCGTCAGCGATCTTTACGCCATACTTCGCTTCCAATTCCGGCTGAGATAATGCCAGATCGTACATCGACAATGCCTGCTCGCCACGGTAACGCTCATCCATCGTACGCAGTACGGCAAACGCGTTGGCTAACGCGGCGGTGTCCTCAGCATTCGCTAACCCGATAAAGTAGCGTTGCTTAGCCTCATCATATTGAAAATAGACTGCTTCCAATTTTCCCTGTTGATTATCGTATGCCGCACCGTTTTCCGATTGGAACAACACGCCCTTCTGCCCTTCCAGCCACGATGCCAGATTAAAATCCTCTTTTGCCGCGCTAACGGTAAGCA
Source organism: Pectobacterium odoriferum (assembly GCF_009931295.1). NCBI lineage: Bacteria > Pseudomonadati > Pseudomonadota > Gammaproteobacteria > Enterobacterales > Pectobacteriaceae > Pectobacterium > Pectobacterium odoriferum. Next base: position 4,130,754 of record NZ_CP034938.1, read on the forward strand.
GGTCAACGTCGGTGTTATTCTGCTTATCACGATAGGTGTAGATCTGCGTGTCTTTATTTTCCCGGTCGATGAGTAGACGCCCCATCTTGCGCACATAAGTCCCGTGTTCCCGTAGGCTCAGCTTGTCAAACATGGCAAACGGCAGCTTAATCGTAAAGTCATCTTTGGGATAAAAGGGGATGCCGGGGAAATCGTCCATCGGCGCGCGATTAAATACCGCTTTCTCTTCAAGAAGCCACGCCTGATAGGCTTTTTTATGTTCTTCAAAACGCTGCTGGATTTTGAGTAAACCGGGTGACTGTTCTTCCGTCTTTTTCAAGACCATGGTGATTTCACAATAATAAAACGCACAGGCAGCACTTTTATCCGATACAAACTGAACCGTGTTTTTCCCGGTGATTTTTAGCGTGTGCCACATACCGTTTACCTGTATACGGTTATCTTTCATCTCTTCGGTATATTCACTCTCCGCACTGTAATAGCTCACCTGCGTCGGCGTCAGATTAAAATAGAGGTCGTTTTTAATACCCTTGAGGTTTTGCTTTATATGTTCCTGAAGGTTATCTCTGTTTTCATTGGCTTCAGGATGTTTACTGTTATCAAACACCACGCGAATATCCTCAATCAGATATTTCCCCTCGCGAAGCGTTTCTTCTCCATTACAGCCCGACAGCCATAACGTCATGATTAAAACGCCCAGATATTTCCTCATCACTTCATCCCTGTAAAATTAAAAAGCCCCTGAATGCCGCGGCACGCAGAGGCTAGCAATGCATCAGTCATCTGATGTTATCAAAAAACTTATTATAATTCAGGCACTGCCAGTTAGGGCTTTAGCCACTGGTCCAGAAAGCGAAAGACTTCTTCCTGCTGCTCCTGATAGAAAACGTGTCCCAGCTCAGGCCAGATCTTGGTTTGCAGCTTGCTATCCGCCCGCTGGGATTGCCACACCTTGTGCATTTTGGCGTAAGCGTCTTCAACGGATTGCGTCGGGAACAGCTTGTCTTTGCCGCCGTTAAATAACAGTATCGGTTTTGGCGCGGCGATGCTCGCCACATCAGGGAAATCAAAGCGTGTTGGTAGCCCCGGGTGCAACATATAGAATGCCGACTGCCCTCTCAGCACATTATTGCCCGGCGTCATCAGGCCATCGTACGTGCCAATCCAGGACACCGCCGCCGTTGCCGCCACCTTGTCGGACAGCGCGGCGAGCTGCCAGGCACGGTAGGCGCCCATCGAGAAACCAACGACACCAATACGTTGCTTATCAACCTGTTCGAGCGATGCCAGAAAATCCGTTGCCCGCATGTCTTCGTAGGCCATCAGCCCCGCGAGCGAGCGCCCCAGATTAAAGAAATTGCTCGCCAGCGCCTGCTGCTGCTCATATTTGATCGGCCCACGCGATCCCCAACCTAGCGCATCCACCGCCAGCACTACATAGCCCCGCTTCGCCAATTCATCCCCGACAAAACGGCCAGTAAAAAACTTATCAGCCCACGCCTGTGCGGAATCAAGCTGTTCGTCATTCCCCCACGGCTTGATCATCTTCTCTTTGCCGATATCAAACTTCGCGCCGTGATCGTGTAGCAGGATTACCGCAGGATGCGGCCCCGCGCTTTTTGGCGTCAGGAGCAGCGCGTCTACTCGGCTTTCATCGGTCAGATTAAAGGCAACTTTCTCTGCCGTGTAGCTGCCGCGATCCTGTTTTTCAATCGCCTGTGGGGCAAAGTCTTTGGTGGAGTCCGGCGTCAGGAGCAGCGAACGCAGCGTTTTTCTCGACTGGGCTTGCCACTGGCGAAAATCCGTAAAATTCCCAGATAGCCAGGAGTCCGAGTAGGTCATCTGCTGCTTAAGCTGCGGATAGAATGAAGGAAGCCCTTCATCTGTCACCGCCTGATCCGTCGCGGGTTGAATTGTAGGGTTCATATCGTTCGCCATCAGTGAAGGGCTAGCCAGCAAAGCCGTCAACAGCCAGACAGAGGTGCGTAAGGTATTAAAATTCATCATAACCTCAAAAACAAAACGTCGTTTCTTTTTTGAGGTTTGATTGTAATTGACGCGGCTAAAAATAAACGGACGGAAGGTGCATTCTGCGAAGTAGCAGGCAAAAAAAATCCGGCACCTATAAAAGGTGCCGGATTGAATTCACGCTATTCGAACGCGAGAGAACTTACTTCTTCTTCGCTTTCGGGTTCGGCAGGTCAGTGATGCTGCCTTCAAAGATTTCAGCGGCCAGACCAACAGACTCATGCAGCGTTGGGTGCGCATGGATGGTCAGTGCGATATCTTCTGCATCACAGCCCATCTCGATCGCCAGACCGATTTCGCCTAACAGTTCACCACCGTTAGTCCCGACAATTGCACCACCGATAATACGGTGAGTTTCTTTGTCGAAAATCAGTTTAGTCATACCTTCAGAGCAGTCAGAAGCAACAGCACGACCAGACGCCGCCCACGGGAAGGTCGCGGTTTCGTAGCTGATGCCTTTTTCCTTCGCTTCTTTCTCGGTCAGACCGACCCATGCTACTTCCGGCTCAGTATAGGCAATAGAAGGAATCACTTTCGGATCGAAGTAGTGTTTCTTACCGGAGATGACTTCGGCAGCGACGTGGCCTTCATGCACGCCTTTGTGCGCCAGCATCGGTTGACCGACGATGTCGCCGATCGCGTAGATGTGCGGCACGTTGGTGCGCATTTGCTTATCAACGTGGATGAAGCCGCGCTCGTCAACTTCCACACCAGCCTGACCAACATCCAGCAGTTTGCCGTTCGGTACACGACCAATGGCTACCAGCACCGCATCATAACGCTGTGGTTCCGCTGGGGCTTTTTTGCCTTCCATCGTCACATAGATGCCGTCTTCTTTGGCTTCTACTGCCGTCACTTTAGTTTCCAGCATCAGGTTGAACTGCTTGCTGATACGCTTGGTGAAGACCTTAACGACATCTTTGTCAGCAGCCGGGATAACCTGATCGAACATTTCAACCACGTCGATCTGTGAACCCAGAGCATGGTAAACCGTACCCATTTCCAGACCGATGATACCACCGCCCATGACCAACAGACGCTCAGGAACGCTTTTCAGCTCCAGCGCATCAGTTGAATCCCATACGCGCGCGTCATCATGAGGAATAAATGGCAGTTGGATTGGACGTGAACCCGCCGCGATGATCGCGTTATCGAAGGTAATCGTCGTTTTGCCGTTTTCACCGTCAACAACCAGCGTGTTAGCACCAGCAAATTTGCCCAGGCCGTTAACAACCTTAACTTTACGGCCCTTTGCCATACCAGCCAGACCACCGGTCATTTGATTAATGACCTTTTCTTTCCACAGGCGGATTTTATCAATGTCGGTTTTAGGTTCACCGAACACGATACCGTGTTCTGCCAGTGCCTTGGCTTCTTCAATCACTTTAGCAACGTGCAACAATGCTTTAGACGGGATACAGCCGACATTCAGACACACCCCACCTAACGTGGCGTAGCGCTCTACCAGTACGGTTTCCAGACCCAAATCCGCCGCGCGGAATGCAGCAGAGTAGCCTGCAGGGCCGCCACCAAGTACCACTACCTGAGCTTTAATTTCAGTACTCATCATGACCTCTTAATTGTTTTCCGGCGGGTCTGTGACGTCACACCCATCGTCTTTCAGATTTAGGGTGCATTTTTAATAACGCCCTCTTCCACCGGGACGTGTCTTTGCCGCTGTAGTTTACAAAATCGTTAACAATTTTGAAACAACAAGCGACTAACGATTTGTCCTTGATCACTGACAGCTGTAACAAATAACAGCTTATCAGAAAAAAGCCGGCCGTCAGGCCGGCTTTTCGATTACATCACCAGACGGCGGATGTCAGACAACGTGTTGTTAATGATGGTAATGAAGCGCGCACCATCAGCACCGTCAATGACCCGGTGGTCGAAGGACAGAGACATCGGCATCATCAGACGCGGAGTGAACTCTTTACCATTCCAGACCGGTTCCATCGCGGACTTAGACACACCAAGAATAGCCACTTCCGGCGCGTTGACGATCGGCGCAAAGTGCGTAGTCCCGATGCCGCCCAGGCTGGAAATAGTGAAGCATCCGCCCTGCATTTCGCCAGCGGTCAGCTTACCGTCACGGGCTTTCTTGGAGATCGCCATCAGTTCGCGAGACAGCTCAGTGATGCTCTTCTTGTTCACGTCTTTGAACACTGGAACCACCAGACCATTCGGGGTATCAACCGCGACACCGATGTTGATGTATTTCTTCAGCGTCAGACGTTGAGCGTCTTCAGACAGTGAACTGTTGAAGCGTGGCATCTGCTCAAGCGCAGCGGCAACGGCTTTCATGATGAAGACAACTGGGGTGAATTTCACATCCAGTCTGCGCTTCTCAGCTTCGGCGTTCTGCTGTTTACGGAACGCTTCCAGATCGGTGATATCCGTTTTATCAAAGTGCGTAACGTGCGGGATCACCACCCAGTTACGGCTCAGGTTAGCACCAGAGATTTTCTGGATGCGACCCAATTCCACTTCTTCAACTTCACCAAACTTGCTGAAATCGACTTTCGGCCACGGCAGCAGCCCCGGCAGAGAACCACCGGTAGCAGCGCCGGCAGCAGGCGCAGACTCAGCGCGTTTCACGGCATCTTTCACGTAAGTCTGAACGTCTTCGCGCAGGATACGGCCTTTACGACCAGAGCCCTTCACTTTCGCCAGATTCACGCCGAATTCACGTGCCAGACGACGGATAACCGGCGTGGCGTGAACGTAAGCATCGTTCTCAGCGAAGTCGCTCTTGCCTTCAGCTTTCGCTGCTGGTGCAGCAGCAGGTTTGGCCGCTGGAGCGGGTGCAGTTGCTGCTTCTTGCTTGGCAGCCGGAGCCGCCGCAGGTGCAGCGCCTTCCACTTCGAAGACCATGATCAGTGAGCCAGTAGAAACTTTATCACCAGTGCTGATTTTGATTTCTTTAACCGTACCCGCGAACGGCGCAGGGACTTCCATTGAAGCCTTGTCGCCTTCAACGGTGATCAGTGATTGCTCAGCCGCGATTTTATCGCCAACTTTAACCATCACTTCAGTCACTTCAACTTCGTCGCCGCCGATATCCGGTACGTTGACTTCTTTCGCCGCAGAGGCCGCTGGCGCAGTTGCTGCTGGATCAGCGGCTTGTGCCGGAGCGGCAGCAGGTGCAGCACCCGCCACTTCGAATACCATGATCAGAGAACCGGTAGAAACTTTATCGCCAGTGCTGATTTTGATCTCTTTAACCGTACCTGCGAAAGGTGCCGGGACTTCCATAGACGCTTTGTCGCCTTCTACAGTGATCAGAGACTGTTCAGCAGCAACGGTGTCGCCCACTTTAACCAGCACTTCAGTCACTTCGACTTCGTCACCGCCGATATCCGGTACGTTGACGTCTTTCGCTGCCGATGCCGCTGGCGCAGCAGCCGGAGCCGGAGCCGCTTCTTTCTTCTCTTCTGCCTTGGCAGGTGCAGCATCAGCTGCACCGTCGGCGGAATCGAAAATCATGATCAGTTTGCCAGTTTCAACTTTGTCACCGACAGAGACTTTAATCTCTTTCACGACACCAGCCTGCGGAGAAGGGACTTCCATAGAAGCCTTATCACCTTCAACCGTGATCAGCGACTGTTCAGCTTCAACTTTGTCGCCAACCTTCACCAGCACTTCGGTGACTTCAACTTCATCTGCACCGATGTCCGGTACGTTGATTTCGATAGCCATGTAATCTTTACCTCTTATGCCAGACGCGGGTTAACTTTATCTGCATCGATATTGAATTTAGTGATGGCATCTGCAACCACTTTCTTATCGATTTCACCGCGTTTAGCCAGTTCACCCAGAGCCGCAACCACGACGTAAGACGCATCCACTTCAAAGTGGTGACGCAGGTTCTCACGGCTGTCAGAACGACCGAAACCGTCAGTACCCAGTACGCGATAATCGCTAGCCGGGACGAAGCTACGGATTTGCTCAGCAAACAGCTTCATGTAGTCAGTAGATGCAACCGCTGGCGCATCGTTCAGAACCTGAGCTACGTAAGGTACGCGCGGCGTTTCGGTTGGATGCAGCATGTTCCAACGCTCACAATCCTGGCCTTCACGTGCCAGTTCAGTGAAGGAGGTTACGCTGAATACATCAGAACCGATGCCGTAGTCTGTCGCCAGAATCTGAGCCGCTTCACGTACGTGACGCAGGATAGAACCTGAACCCAGCAGTTGCACTTTACCTTTGCTACCTTCAACCGTTTCCAGCTTGTAGATACCCTTACGGATACCTTCTTCCGCACCCTGCGGCATTGCAGGCATGTGGTAGTTTTCGTTCAGCGTGGTGATGTAGTAGTAAATGTTTTCCTGCGCTTCGCCGTACATGCGGTGCAGACCGTCATGCATGATGACAGCAACTTCGTAGGCAAATGCCGGATCGTAGGAAATACAGTTCGGGATAGTCAGAGACTGAATGTGGCTGTGACCATCTTCGTGCTGCAGACCTTCACCGTTCAGCGTCGTACGACCTGAAGTACCACCGATCAGGAAGCCACGCGCCTGTTGGTCACCCGCGGCCCAGCACAGATCGCCGATACGTTGGAAACCGAACATGGAGTAGTAGATGTAGAACGGGATCATCGGCAGGTTGTTGGTGCTGTAAGACGTTGCCGCCGCCAGCCAGGAAGAACCTGCGCCCAGCTCGTTGATACCTTCCTGCAGAATCTGACCTTTCTGGTCTTCTTTGTAGTAAGCAACCTGCTCACGGTCCTGCGGAGTGTACTGCTGGCCTTTCGGGCTATAAATACCGATCTGGCGGAACAGACCTTCCATACCGAAGGTGCGCGCTTCGTCAGCGATGATCGGAACCAGACGATCTTTGATAGATTGGTTCTTCAGCATCACGTTCAGGGCACGTACAAACGCGATAGTGGTAGAGATTTCTTTGTTCTGCTCTTCCAGCAGAGTGCTGAAATCTTCCAGCGTTGGCAGTTCCAATTTTTCGCTGAAGTTAGGCTGACGAGACGGCAGGTAGCCACCCAGCGCCTGACGACGCTCGTGCAGGTATTTGTACTCTTCAGACTCTTTATCGAAAGTGATGTACGGCAGTTTTTCGATGTCGGCATCAGACACTGGCACGTTGAAGCGATCGCGGAAGTAACGCACGCCATCCATGTTAACTTTCTTAACCTGGTGCGCGATGTTCTTACCTTCAGCCGCGTCGCCCATACCATAACCTTTAATGGTATGCGCCAGAATAACGGTTGGCTTGCCTTTGGTGTCCTGCGCTTTTTTCAGTGCAGCGTAGACTTTCTTCGGATCGTGACCACCACGGTTCAGTGACCAAATTTGATCGTCGGTCCAGTCTTTAACCAGTTCTGCCGTCTCCGGGTATTTACCGAAGAAGTGCTCACGCACATAGGCACCGTTTTTGGATTTGAAGGTCTGGTAGTCACCGTCGACGGTTTCTTCCATCAGTTGGATCAGTTTACCGCTGGTGTCTTTACGCAGCAGTTCGTCCCAACGGTCGCCCCACATGACTTTGATCACATCCCAGCCAGCGCCGCTGAAGATACCTTCCAGCTCGTTGATGATCTTGCCATTACCGGTAACCGGACCATCCAGACGTTGCAGGTTACAGTTGATGACGAATACCAGGTTGTCCAGTTTTTCACGGGTCGCGATAGTGATCGCACCTTTGGATTCTGGTTCGTCCATTTCACCGTCGCCCAGGAAGGCATAAACGGTTTGTTTAGAGGTATCTTTCAGACCACGGTTTTCCAGATACTTCAGGAATTTAGCCTGGTAGATGGCGCCAATCGGGCCCAGCCCCATAGATACAGTCGGGAACTGCCAGAAGTCCGGCATCAGTTTAGGGTGCGGATAAGAGGACAGACCGTTACCGTGAACTTCCTGACGGAAGTTGTTCATCTGATCTTCAGTCAGGCGGCCTTCAAGGAAGGCACGAGCGTAAACGCCCGGAGAGATGTGGCCCTGGAAGTAGACCAGGTCGCCGCCGTCCTGCGCAGTGCGAGCACGGAAGAAGTGGTTAAAGCACACTTCATAGAAAGTGGCGGAAGACTGGAAAGAAGCCATGTGGCCGCCCAGATCCAGATCTTTTTTAGAAGCACGCAGCACTGTCATGATCGCGTTCCAGCGGATTGCTGAGCGAATACGACGTTCCAGATCCAGATTACCAGGGTATTCCGGCTCGTCTTCCACTGCGATGGTGTTGATGTATTGACGTGCAGCTGTACCAGCAGCAACGCTGACACCGCCTTTACGTGCTTCACTCAGAACCTGATCAATCAGGAACTGGGCGCGTTCAACACCCTCTTCACGGATGACCGATTCGATCGCCTGCAGCCAGTCGCGGGTTTCGATCGGATCCACGTCATTATTTAAACGATCTGACATGGTTATTCCTTATCTTCTCTAATCAGTTAGTTTATGGAGCCTGTCTTCCTGCATTCTGACTTGGGTTTCGTCCTAAGCAAAACGCATGAAGACAGGCTCATCGTCGTCATTACCGCATTCAGAGCCCCAAAGTACGGATGCTCAATCCCTGCGTTGCTGGAGCCGACGCAGCGATCTCTCGCGCCGACTATGTTCCCGGTTAAGATCCAGCAATACTTCCTCAATAAACGCCAGATGACGGTGTGATGCTTCGCGCGCCTTTTCTGGCTCACGGGCAACAATCGCCTCAAAAATGCTGGCGCGATGAATGCTAACCTGAGCCAACACTTCACGGCTCAAATAAAGCAATTCAAAATTCTGCCTCACGTTCTGTTCGAGCATCGGCCCCATACAGCGCACCAAATGCAGCAACACCACATTATGCGTGGCTTCTGTTACAGCAACCTGATACTGCATAACGGCTTCTGATTCGGCGTCCAGATCGCCCGCTTCCCTCGCCTTCTCAATCACGGCATGACAATCCCGGATACGTTGCAGATCCGACTCTGTGCCACGCAACGCAGCATAGTAGGCAGCAATGCCTTCCAGCGCATGACGCGTTTCCAGAAGATCGAACTGTGATTCGGGATGTGTGCTCAGTAATTCTGCCAGCGGATCGCTGACACTTTGCCATAGATTGGCTTGAACGAAGGTACCACCACCCTGACGGCGCAAAAGGAGACCTTTGGCTTCCAGGCGTTGAATGGCTTCTCTCAGAGAAGGGCGGGAAACATCGAACTGTTTTGCTAGTTCGCGCTCCGGTGGGAGCTTCTCGCCGGGGCGCAAGGTTCCCTCAAGAATCAGAAACTCCAGCTGCTGTTCAATCACATCTGACAGTTTGGGCTGACGGATCTTGCTGTATGCCATAGTGAATTCTTCTCTGCGAATGGCGCGGAGTCAATTGGTAATACCAATTTCAAAAACGTGACGCTAAAGTAACAAAGTATTCACCTTCTGTCCATAAGGACCTTGAGCTAAATCACCAATCCCACCAGATTTTAACAAATGCACGAGAAACATGCGGCAAAGTGATAGCCCGCCTGTGGTATTACCATTAATCCCCTCTGTCTATATTTTAACTTTTTTGAAACGTAAAGCAGGCGTTGCTGAACCGTTTAAATACGAAAATAGTGAATTTAAATGCAAAAAATAAGGTTTTTTATTCTCAGAAGGAAAGTGTAATTACCCGCAGATCCCTATCGGGGTAAACACCATTTTACAGCAGGGATAAAGAGATAATAAAAGGGAGTAAATCTAAAGGGGTAGAAAGCCCCTTCCCCCCTAAAAAATCATCTCTCGATTTTCTCGTCATCGGGTTCTTAATCAGGGAAAGGTAAAATTTTTGAGGTGGCGATAGTTTTTAATTATCAGACTATAAGAAATCAGTGCAATCTTGCGTACTTACCACTATTCTCTGCCAAACGGTAGCGGTTTTCTTATTTTAAGAAACACCACCCCGTAAAAATAAAATTACACAAACGTATAGTCACTAATACGCGTGTTCGTTCACACCGTGTTTTTTACTTGCACTGGCAGAGGGTTAAATTTGATGGATAATCAACAAACGGACGGCACGCTAAAGCGTGGTTTGAAAAACCGTCATATTCAGTTGATTGCCTTGGGTGGCGCAGTAGGTACTGGCCTCTTTCTTGGTATTGCACAGACAATCAAAATGGCCGGGCCATCGGTCCTGTTAGGCTATGCAATTGGCGGCCTGATCGCGTTTCTCATTATGCGCCAACTGGGCGAGATGGTGGTTGAAGAGCCGGTAGCCGGATCGTTCAGCCACTTTGCTTATAAATACTGGGGTGATTTCGCGGGCTTTGCATCGGGATGGAACTATTGGGTGCTGTATGTGCTGGTCGCCATGGCCGAGCTCAGCGCCGTGGGGATTTACGTCCAGTACTGGTGGCCAGACATTCCAACCTGGGTATCCGCCGCCGTCTTCTTCCTGCTGATTAACGCCATCAATCTGGCGAACGTCAAAGTCTACGGTGAAATGGAATTCTGGTTTGCCATCATCAAAGTCGTCGCGATTATTGGCATGATCGTCTTCGGTGGCTGGCTGCTACTCAGCGGTACGGGCGGGCCGGAAGCAACCGTAACCAACCTGTGGGCGCAGGGCGGGTTCTTCCCGAACGGCGTGCTCGGTCTGGTGATGGCGATGGCCGTGATCATGTTCTCATTTGGCGGGCTGGAACTGGTGGGGATTACCGCAGCAGAAGCGGATGACCCAGAGAAAAGCATTCCACGCGCGACCAATCAGGTTATCTACCGCATCCTGATTTTCTACATCGGTTCACTCGCTATCCTGCTGTCACTGTACCCGTGGGGCAAGGTTGTGGAAGGCGGTAGCCCGTTCGTCATGATCTTCCATGAACTGAACAGTAACGTCGTAGCAACGGTGCTGAACATCGTGGTATTGACCGCTGCGCTGTCCGTTTATAACAGCTGCGTATATTGCAACAGCCGCATGCTGTTCGGTCTGGCGAAACAGGGTAACGGGCCGAAAGTACTGAAAACCGTCGATGCCCGTGGCGTTCCGGTTGTTGCTATCGGTATCTCCGCGCTGGCAACGGCGCTGTGCGTGCTGATCAACTACCTTATCCCCGGCAAAGCGTTCGAACTATTGATGGCGCTGGTCGTGTCTGCTCTTGTGATTAACTGGGCGATGATCAGTCTGGCGCACCTGAAGTTCCGTGCGCAAAAGGACAAAGAAGGTACGGTGACCAAGTTTAAAGCGCTGCTTTATCCGCTGGGTAACTACCTCTGTCTGCTGTTCCTTGCGGGTATACTGGTCATCATGTTCCTGACGCCGGGGATTCAGATTTCCGTCATGCTGATTCCGGTCTGGCTGGTTATTCTGGGCGTGGGCTACTTTATCAAAAAGAAAAATCAGGCGAACTAAACAGCTCCAGCGTTCACCCATCCTGCTTTTCCATGGCCGACTCTGTCGGCCATTTTCATATCTGGCAAACGGTTGGAAATCAAACCAGCGCACCGTATATCGTCAGGAGTGCCACCACCACCACCAGTGCTAACGTCACTTTTTTCGCTAGCGTCACGGCGGCTTTCGGTGTCTCTACAGGCTCAACGTGGGATTCACGCGCCAGAGAAAATTGAGCCAGTTGAGTTAACACCCAATACTGTGAACTGCGAGAATCTCCCAGCGAGGCGAACCAGGCAGGCAGCGCTTTCTCGCCGTGCCCCAGCAGTGCATAAGCAGCACCGACCAAGCGGGCAGGAATCCAGTCAAGCCAATGCAACAAACTATCGACGCCAGACTGCGCGCGCTCCAGCGGGGTGTGGTGGCGGGCAAGCCAGGTCTGTCTGGCGCGTAAAAACGCGTACCCCATCAACGCAATCGGCCCGTAGGGTCCAGCAACGATAAACCAGAACAACGGCGCTAAATAAAACCGGAAATTTATCCACAGCAGCGCGTTTTGCAACTCTTTCAATTGCTCGCTTTCGCCCGTGCCAACGGGCAGACCGTGAATCAGCGCCAGCTCCGCCGCCATTTCCCGGCTGGCATCCGCCTCACCGCGCTGTGCGGCCTGCAAATAGCGCCGATAGTGCTGACGAATTTCACCCGCACCAATGCACATCAGGCTGATGACAATCCACAGCAAAAGAGAAATCAGGCCGAACAGAATACCGCTCGTGAGCCACAGCAGGCACCCCACGATACCCATGCTGCACAGCGTCAGGAACAGCGTTTGAAATAAAGACGGAGACGGCACGTGCCGGAACACGACCTCAAGCCGATGATCGATCTGCCAGTGCTCGCCCTGTTTGAACAAGCGCTCCCATGCCAGTGTAAGCAACAGTGTAAACAGCGTCATTAATCCAGGCTCCCTTTGTTCTCTGTCCAGTTTTCTTGTAGCAGACGATGGTAGCCGTCCCAGTCAAATGCCGGGCCGGGGTCGGTTTTGCGGCCCGGAGCGATGTCGCAGTGTCCGGTAATGCGCGACGGCGTAATGGGATAGGCCCGCATTAACAGGTGTGTAATCGCAACCAGAGAGTGATACTGCTCCGCGGTAAAAGGCAGCGTATCCGTCCCTTCCAGTTCAATGCCGATAGAGAAATCATTGCAGCGTTCCCGGCCTTCAAACACCGAAACGCCAGCATGCCAGGCGCGCTGCTCGAAAGGCACATACTGTATGATTTGCCCATCACGACGAATCAGGCAGTGTGCGGCGACGCGTAAATGGGAAATATCGGCGAAATAGGGATGCGCCGAGGGATCCAAAGTGGCCGTAAACAGTTGATCAATATACGGGCCGCCAAACTCACCGGGCGGCAGACTAATATTGTGGATCACCAGTAGGGAAGGCACCTCATTATTCGGGCGACCATCATAATGTGGTGAAAGCGTGTGTGTAATGTCGGATAACCAGCCATTTTCCAAAAGCATCGGCGATAACCTCGCATCGTATCGTTTGTCGGCTGAATCAGGCGAAAAATCAATTTCAGGCGTAAAGCCACGTAGCTAAAAGTCCTTGTATCCAAGATACCATGTTTCACGCCATGCTATCTATTCAACTGGGTATCAATAGGTTTTACCGTTTATTTTGTGATATCCCCGCCGATTTTTCTGCCTGAAAGCAATCCCGATATCTTTTTTAGTAAGGTGAAATCCCCAACACCATTATGTGATTAAAATCACATTACAAATGTAATAACGTAATAATAGGCAATCGTTTTCGTGCATTGCGTCTATTTTTACTTAAAATACATGACAAAATTATCTTCTGATTTTTTTAGATATTACCAAAACTTATTTTGCGGTCTTACGTACGACGTACATGACGTCTAACACTATGGTACTTAACATGAAAAAAACTTTCGCTGCAGGCGCCCTGCTCGCACTGTCATGCTCAATGCCTGTTCTTGCCGACAGCAATAAAGCCGAATACCTGTCCGACTGGTGGCATCAGAGCATTAACGTCGTCGGCAGCGCCCACACCCGTTTCGGACCGCAACTGAACAGCACGACCTACCTGGAATACGAAGCGTTTGCACGTAAAGACTGGTTCGATTTCTACGGCTACGCCGATGCGCCTAAATTTTTTGGTGGCGATCCCGATAGCCGTGGCATTTGGGACAAAGGCTCTCCGCTGTTTGTCGAGATCGAACCACGCTTCTCTATTGATAAGCTGACGGGCGCTGATCTCAGCTTTGGTCCGTTTAAAGAATGGTACATCGCCAATAACATTATTTACGATCAGGGTCGCAACAGCGGTTCACGCCAAAGCACGTGGTACATGGGCTTAGGTACAGATATTGATACCGGTACCGATTTGTCTCTCTCACTGAACGGCTATGCCAAATATCAATGGCAGAACTACGGCGCAGCGAACGAAAACGAGTGGGATGGCTACCGTGTAAAAGTGAAATACTCTTACCCACTGGGCTCAATGCTGGGCGGAAACGTCTCGTATATCAGCTTCACCAATTTCGATTTTGGCTCAGAACTGCGTGATAAATCGAATGCAAGCCGCACCAACAACTCCATTGCCTCCAGCCATATTCTGGCGCTGGGCTACGACCATTGGCACTACTCTTTCGTCGCACGTTATTTCCACAACGGCGGCCAATGGGCTGATGGCGCAGAACTCAATTTCGGCAAAGGTCCGTTTGAAGTGAAATCTACCGGTTGGGGCTACTACCTGGTCGTTGGTTACAACTTCTAAAATTGCATCCCTTTCCGGCGATCGCAGATCGCTCGCCGGAAAGCTAATAACAGTAACAGATTGAATTGTAATAATTATTCATTCTGGATGTCCTGATATAAACAAGGTAGCATAGACCTCCGAATCCCCCTTCGGAGTTTTGTCATGTCAACGCGTCGCTACAGTCAGGAACAACGCCAACAAGCCTTGCTCGCTCGTATTGCACAAGATATCCCCGCCAGCGTGCAACTGGCCTTGCGTGAAGATTTAGGTGGCATCGTCGATGCTAATCAAGATATTACCGCCCTTCTGTTACCCGACAATGAGACCGTCAGCGCACGCATTATCACGCGTGAAGCGGGTATATTCTGCGGCACGCGCTGGCTTGAGGAAGTCTTTTCTCAATTAGGCAACACGACAACGATCGTCTGGCACGTTGCCGATGGCGACGCTATCACTCCTAACCAAACGCTGTGTGACATCACAGGCCCAGCCAAACAGCTCCTGACAGGCGAACGCACGGCGCTGAATTTTCTGCAAACGCTGTCAGGCGTCGCAACCGAAGTCAGCCACTATGTTGCTGTATTGCAGGGAACACGCACTCGGCTGCTGGATACGCGCAAAACGCTGCCGGGGCTAAGAACCGCGCTGAAATACGCCGTATCATGCGGTGGCGGAGACAACCACCGACTCGGTTTATCCGACGCCTTCCTGATTAAGGAGAACCACATCATCGCCGCTGGCTCAATCAAAAATGCGGTAGAAAAAGCGCAGTCTTTACGCAGCGATGTTCCGGTAGAAGTTGAAGTCGAATCGCTGGATGAGTTACAGCAGGCGCTGGAAGCGGGCGCAGATATCATCATGCTGGATAATTTCAGTCTCGCTAACATCCGAGAAGCCGTTGCTATAGCACAAGGCCATGCGCTGCTGGAAATATCCGGCAATGTCACCCTCGACACGCTGCGTGGCTATGCGGAAACTGGCGTGGACTATATCTCAGTAGGGGCGTTAACCAAGCACGTACAGGCACTGGATTTATCCATGCGCTTCGTCTAACCGTTCCTCTATTTCTCCCGGCGAGGTGCGATTTCGCACCTCGCTCACCTCTCTGCCTCTCATCCTCTTGCACACCATCGTAACGCCATAGACTGACAATCCCACACGAACGACCTGCCCCGACAGCGTGAAAATTGCGTCTCTGCTCGCAAAAAATTTTCAATCCTTTGCAAATATATAAAAACATGTCGTGGCGCTTTCCTGTTTCACATTTCCCTGCTCGTCAGCCTTCACGCGCTTTTCTATGCTGCCAGCCATCCGTATGGATTTCTGTAACGCAACATTTATGCGCCACAAAATTTATATGCAACAACAGGGAAATCAACATGACAAAACAACAAGGATTTACGCTGATTGAGCTGATGATCGTCATTGCGATCGTCGCCATCCTCAGCGCTATTGGCGTACCGGCTTATCAAGGCTATCTGCAAAAAGCAGCGCTGACGGACATGCTACAAACGATGGTGTCTTATAAAACGCCAGTCGATCTCTGTGGTCTGGAAAATGCCGCTTTCACGACCTGCAATGCAGGTAATCAGGGAATACCGGGCAGCAAATCTTCACGCTATGTCAGCGCCGTTAGCGTCGCTCAAGGGGTGATTACACTGACCGGACAATCCACTCTGCAAGGGCTGCGCGTTATTCTGACACCAGCGTGGGATACCGAAATCGGCACTTCACGCTGGACGAAAAACTGTGCCACGGATGACAACGCAGAGAGCCTGCAATCCGCCTGTCAGGACGTTTTCCGTTTCGATAATACGGCAGGCTAATCATGACAGATTCCTCCTTCTCCTCTGAGCATACGCTCAGCGAGTTACAGACGCTGTGCCGACGTTATCAGGCCCTGTTGCTCAGTCTCGATGAACAAACGCTGTCGGTCGCCGTCACGGCTTCCCCTTCTGCGGAAATGATTGCCGCGCTGCGTTTCGCCAGCAATCGCCGAATTATGGTGGAACAATGGCCACAGGCCAGAATGGAACAACAGCTTAACCCAGTGAACGCTGTTGCCGAGCCCACAGAAACCTACCATGCCAACACTTATAACAGCACTTATCACAACAGCACCGGGCAACAAGAGCATGACGATGACTCCCCCGTTGCACAATTTATCCATCAAACGCTGCGTCTCGCCATTCAGCGGCGCGCCTCTGATATCCACTTTGAGCCATTACTGGACAGCTATCGCGTACGTCTACGCATCGACGGCGTGCTACAGGCCATATCCGCACCGCCGCCCGAACTGACAAACCGTATTACCGCGCGGCTGAAAATCATGGGCAAGCTGAACATCGCTGAACGGCGGTTGCCGCAGGACGGCCAATTCAGCCTGACGCTGGATCAACAAGCCTATTCGTTACGCATTGCAACCCTCCCCGTGCAACAGGGAGAAAAAGTCGTACTGCGTATCTTGCAAACGCATCAGCAGGAGCTGGCACTGGATAAACTTGGGCTCACCGCAAAGGCATTACAGCAGGTGATTAGCGTGCTGAGCGCCTCACAGGGAATGCTGTTAGTCACAGGTCCAACGGGCAGTGGAAAAACCGTTACG
Organism: Pectobacterium odoriferum; assembly: GCF_009931295.1. Taxonomy (NCBI): domain Bacteria; kingdom Pseudomonadati; phylum Pseudomonadota; class Gammaproteobacteria; order Enterobacterales; family Pectobacteriaceae; genus Pectobacterium; species Pectobacterium odoriferum. Next base: position 4,147,481 of record NZ_CP034938.1, read on the forward strand.
CTTTACAGCGCGATACGCTGGCTAAACGAGTGCAGTCGCAATATCTGTAGCGTAGAAGATCCAGTTGAAATTCCCTTGGAGGGAATCAACCAAACGGCAATCAACCCTAAAGCTGAACTGGGCTTTGGCCGAGTTTTACGTGCGCTGCTGCGACAGGATCCAGACGTCATTATGATCGGTGAAATCCGCGATGCTGAAACCGCAGAAATTGCGGTAAAAGCCGCACAAACCGGCCATCTGGTCATGTCCACGCTGCACACCAATTCCGCCGTAGACACGTTAACTCGACTCAGCCATCTCGGCATCCCCGGTTACCTGTTAGCTGCGGCGCTAAAACTCATCATTGCCCAACGCCTTGTACGCCGGCTATGCCCGCACTGTAAAACCCCAGGAGAACCACTACTTTCACTGCCACACGACGTATGGCAAGGGCCACTGCAACATTGGCAAGCCTGCGGCTGTAGCCACTGTTTTTCTGGCTACTATGGCCGCGCCGCGCTCTATGAGTTATTGCCTATCACGCCAGATTTTCAGGCAGCGCTAGCGGGCAACGCCAGCACAGGGGAGTTATCTGCACTGTCTCACAACTCAGGTTTTCCAACCTTGCTGGCCGCAGGACTTGAGTTGGTCAACGACGGCCTGACCTCACTTGCTGAAGTCTACCGTGTAGTGGGCGATGAGCACGCAATAAATCAGGATACGCAATGAGGCTACAGCGCTTATATCACTGGCAGGCCATCACGTCTGAGGGCGAATTTATCGATGGAGAACTCATTAGCACACATCGCCAGCACGCCTATGCCAGCCTGATTGCACAGGGCTACCAGCCGCTTCTCGTAAAAGCTGGCCATTATCTGTCGCTACGCGACTGGAAACGTGAACAGCTAGGCGAGTTAATCAAACAGCTTGCTGCCCTGCTACAAGCAGGATTACCGCTGCTGGAAGCATTAAAACTGGTATCGGAACAGCACGAGCGCCCCGGCTGGCGCTGCGTATTACGAGATGTTCGTACCCATGTTGCTCAGGGAAGCTCGCTGTCTGAGGCATTGCACGAATATCCTCATGTCTTTCCCGTTCTGTATCAATCCCTCATTGCCGTCGGCGAATTGACCGGGAAACTGGATGTATGCTGCCTACAGCTCGCTCAGCAGCAAGAAAAACAGTCCCGACTGCAACAGAAAGTCATCAAAGCACTACGCTACCCCTGCTTTGTTTTGGCAATTGCCATAGTGGTCAGCATGATGATGTTGACGCTGGTTCTGCCCGAGTTTGCGACGCTTTATTCCTCGTTCGATACGCCGTTGCCGTGGTTTACCCAGCAGTTGCTTCATCTGGCAGGGATAATCACTGACTACGGACTCATTGGGTTGCTGGTACTCAGTGGCCTGATAGTGGGGTATGCCCGTTTGAGACAGAAACGGCCATTATGGAAAACCCGAGAGCAAGAATGGCTGCTGAAGCTTCCTATCGTATCCAGCCTGCTACGCGGTAAATCGCTGAATCAGATATTCCATATTCTCGCCATGACGCAACATGCTGGCTTGACGCTCCCGGAAGGACTTGATGCCGCCGCGACGATCCGTCATCCGCTTTATCAGGCCGCAATTCAACAGATACAAGTGCAGCTGCATCAGGGTACATCGCTATACCATGCCACACAGCATCACGCCATGCTGTTCCCTGCACCCTGTCCGCAGTTGATTCGCGTGGGGGAAGAAACCGGTGCGTTGGACGCGATTTTTACACAACTGGCAGAATGGCATGAGGGTCGAGTACAGCAGCAGGCAGACATGCTGACACAAACGCTGGAACCGTTGCTGATGATGGTCGTCGGGGGAATGGTCGGGGCACTGGTGATTGGTATGTATTTGCCTATCTTCCAGTTGGGGAATGTATTGGCCGGAGCCTGAACCGACCAATACAGCACGACAACGCTTACACGTTAGGCCGCACGCCCTCGCTAACAGCAAAATAGACGGCGCGTAACAGCGGCAGCTATCCGTTGAAAATGCGGTTTTCCTGCTCTGCCACGCGGATAAACGTTGTACGCTTCGTCAGCTCTTTCAAACGGGATGCACCAACATAGGTGCAGGCCGACCGCAGGCCGCCAAGAATATCGCGTACAGTATTGTCTACCGGACCACGCAGAGGCAATTTCACGGTTTTTCCTTCTGCGGCACGGTACTCCGCTACTCCACCGACGTGACGTTCCATCGCAGATGCGGAACTCATGCCGTAGAACAGCATCATTTTCTCACCGTTTTCTTCAACGATGGTGCCTTCACATTCATCATGTCCTGCCAACATACCGCCCAGCATAACGAAATCGGCTCCGCCACCAAATGCTTTGGCTACATCGCCTGGCATGGCGCATCCGCCGTCGCTCACGATTTGTCCACCGAGACCATGTGCTGCATCGGCGCATTCGATCACGGCAGAAAGCTGAGGATAACCTACCCCCGTTTTAACGCGGGTCGTGCAGACAGAACCTGGGCCAATGCCAACTTTCACGATATCCGCGCCGGAGAGGATAAGCTCTTCCACCATTTCGCCGGTCACGACATTTCCAGCGCAGATCACGTTGTCTGGGCAAGCCTCACGCGCTTTTTGCAGGAACGTGACAAAGTGCTCAGAATAACCATTGGCTACGTCGATGCAGATGAATTTCAGCTCAGTCGACAGCGCTAAGATTTGCTTTAACTTGATGAAATCAGCCTCAGATGTCCCGGTCGAGACCATCACATGGCGCAATATCGATGCTGGTGTGCGTTGCACAAACTGAGACCATTGCTCGACAGAATAATGTTTATGGACAGCCGTCAGAACATCAAAAGAGGCGAGGACTTCCGCCATGCTAAACGTACCGACGGTATCCATGTTGGCCGCGATAATCGGTACGCCGGACCAGTTGCCGCCAGCATGGAGGAAGGTGAATTGACGCTCCAGTTCAACATCGGAGCGGCTTTTCAGCGTCGAACGCTTTGGCCGGATGAGAACGTCTTTAAAGCCTAACTTTAAATCTTCTTCAATACGCATGAGGTTCGAGTTCCTGGTTAGTGACGGCGGAATGCTCAGTATTGTTACTAAGCATAATCATTTCTGAAAAAATAATAGCCCTTTACCAGTGACGTTATCATACGCAGGAATAATCCTGCGGCAAGACTGCGATTTTCACTTTATTTGGGATAAAATCAGAGAAATTTACCTATCACCCAGCAAAGTGATAACGTGAAGCACACTTCGGTTGATGCCTGATTGACTTCAAAGGGGCGGGAAGGTATCCCTCACCTTTGAAAATAGTAGAAATGTTAACTTTTCAACACGGGTGCAATGACATACATCGTAGCCTTAACGGGCGGTATCGGCAGCGGAAAAAGCACCGTAGCCGATGAATTTGCCAAATTAGGGGCCACTATCGTTGATGCGGATATCATCGCGCGTCAGGTAGTCGAGCCTGGGAAACCCGCACTGGATGCCATCAGGCTCCGGTTTGGCGACGCTATGCTCAATACCGATGGTTCATTGGATCGTGCCGCACTACGCCAACGGATTTTTTCCTCACCTGAGGAGAAACAGTGGCTGAATAATTTACTCCACCCGTTGATCCATCAGGAAACACAGGCCCAGTTTCAGGCTGCATCCGCACCGTACATTCTGTGGGTCGTCCCTTTACTGGTGGAGAACGGTTTACAGCAGCGAGCCCAGCGTATTCTAGTCGTTGATGTAGATAAAGACACACAGCTTGCACGTACACTGGCCCGCGATGGCATCAGTCGGCAACAAGCAGAAAACATACTGTCGGCACAGGCTACCCGAGAACAGCGCCTGGCTTATGCCGATGATATTATTGATAACAGTCGCTGCCCAAACGAGCTGGCTCCACAGGTTTCGGAATTACACTGCCAGTACCTAGAGCTCGCCGCCTCCGCAGCCGACAGGATGACTAAGAATGAGTGACGCCCCCTCAACGATTTTATTCGAATACCCGCTGAACGAAAAAACACGTACCTGGTTGCGTATCGAGTCATTATTGCAGCAGTTGCATCAAAACCACACACTGACCGATATGGGAGGCGCTCTGACATTTTTTCGTGCTATCGCCGAACTGCTCGATGTGCTGGAACGTGGAGATGTCCGTACCGAGCTACTGAAAGAACTGGAGCGGCAACAGCAAAAACTGCTGCAATGGAGTGATGTACCGGGCGTTGACATGGAGCGCATCCATACGCTGAGACGCCAGTTGAAAGATCTGGCCAGTACGCTGATGGCCGCACCACGAATGGGGCAGTTCTTGCGGGAAGATCGCCTGATTGGCATGGTACGCCAGCGGCTCGGTATCCCCGGCGGATGCTGTAGTTTCGATCTGCCCACTCTGCATAGCTGGCTGCACCAGCCTCAGGAACTGCGCGAGAAATTGGTTTCCGGCTGGCTTAACTCCTTGTCGCCGCTCAAACAAGCGCTGGATATGATCCTGAAGCTGATCCGCCACTCCGGCACGTTCCGCCCGCAGACCAGCCTGAACGGTTTCTTCCAGGACAATGCCTCCGATGCTGACCTGCTACGTTTGCGCCTTGAACAGGTACATCAGCTCTATCCGCAGATCTCCGGCCATAAGACACGCTATGCCATCCGTTTTCTACCATTAGATAGTGAAAACGGCCACATTCCTCCGCGTTTAACATTTGAACTGGCCTGCTGCTAGACCCAGCCCTGACAAACCAGAATGCGTTAAGTCACAAATAGAGTGAAAAAGAATCTTATGACAACAGAAATTACGACGGTGAAATGCCCAACCTGCAAGCAGGCGGTCATCTGGGAAGCAGCCAGCATCTATCGCCCATTTTGCAGCAAACGTTGTCAGCTCATCGATTTGGGTGAATGGGCTGATGAAGAAAAGCGCATTCCAAGTGATGATATGGTTTCTGATAGTGAAGAATGGAGCGAAACGCGCTAACGACCGCGTTTCGCTACTATAGTTTTCAGGCAGGGGCTTTCAGACAGGAAAAAGTAAAGCTAGATTAAAGCGATTTCAGCCAGCGGATCATCTCCGCATTCGCTGGCGGAAATTCCTCCTCACGTAATTCTTCTACGCTAACCCAGCGAGATTCCTGACCTTCCCGACCATAGGGTTGCCCCTGCCACGTTTCAACCAGAAAGAAATGAAGTGTGATGATTCTCTCCGGCGTAGAAAACGTTTTGTCGTTTAGCGCCTGTGGTGCGCTGGCTTCGATACCCGTTTCTTCATGCAGTTCACGAATCAACGCCTGCTCTGGTGTTTCGCCCTCTTCAACTTTACCACCGGGAAATTCCCACATCCCTGCCATATGAACGCCATCAGGGCGGCGAGCAATGAAATATTGCTGCTCCGCATTGCGGATGATGCCGACCGCGACGGATAACTGTTTTTGCGTCATGACACTTCCTATCAGGTTCTTATCAAGTAAAAGGCGGTCAATGACCGCCCTTGTACTTATCACATTTTAATCACGGGATTCAGCAGTCAATTATTTCTGTAAGCGACCGTGGCACTGCTTATATTTCTTACCTGAACCACATGGGCAAGGGTCGTTACGTCCAATTTTACGGTCTGCCTGCGCCGGTGAACCCGTATTCAGGCTATCTTCTTCCTGATGGCTAAACTGTTGCTGCTGCGCCAAACGCTCAGCTTCTTCACGGCGTTGCTGCTCCAGCGCTTCGATTTCTTCCGGCATTCTCACCTGGACTTTGCTCAGCGTGCTGATCACTTCATATTTCAGTGATTCCAGCATCGCGGCAAACATAGAGAACGACTCACGCTTATATTCTTGTTTCGGATCTTTCTGTGCATAACCACGCAGATGGATGCCCTGACGCAGGTAATCCATTGCCGCCAGATGCTCTTTCCACAAGGAATCCAGCGTCTGCAGCATCACGCCTTTCTCGAAGTTGCGCATGACTTCCGTGCCAACCACTTCTTCTTTGCGATGATAAACCTCAAGTGCGTGCTGGAAAATACGTTCACGTAGCGTTTCTTCGTGCAGCTCAGGCTCTTTATCCAGCCACGCCTTGATAGGCATATCCAGATCGAAGTCGTTCTTCAGGCGTTGTTCCAGGCCTTCCGTATCCCACATTTCTTCCAGAGATTCCGGTGGAATATAGCTGTCGATAGTCGCTTTAAACACATCCTCACGAATACTGGTGATGGTTTCACTGATATCGGATACATCCAGCAGTTCGTTACGCTGTGTGTAGATCGCACGACGTTGGTCGTTCGCCACATCATCGTATTCCAGCAGCTGTTTACGAATATCAAAGTTACGGCTTTCCACTTTACGCTGTGCGTTAGCAATCGCCTTGGTGACCCACGGGTGCTCAATCGCTTCGCCCGGTTTCATACCCAGCTTGCGCATCATGTTGGAAACGCGATCGGAGGCAAAAATACGCATCAGCGCATCTTCCATCGACAGATAGAAACGTGATGAACCCGCATCCCCTTGGCGACCGGAACGACCACGCAGCTGGTTATCGATACGGCGAGATTCATGGCGCTCTGTACCAATAATGTGCAAACCACCCGCAGCCAACACCGCATCATGGCGCACTTTCCAGGCTGCTTTGATTTCTGCAATTTGTGCGTCATCTGGGTTTTCCAGATGTGCGACTTCTGCCTGCCAGCTACCACCCAATACGATGTCCGTACCACGACCGGCCATGTTGGTCGCGATGGTGACCGCACCAGACTGACCTGCCTGTGCAACGATGTCCGCTTCCATGGCGTGGAATTTCGCATTCAACACATTGTGTTTGATGCCCGCTTTTTCCAGCGCTTGAGAAACCACTTCTGATTTCTCAATGGAGATCGTACCGACCAGAATAGGCTGGCCTTTTACAGAGCGGTCTTTGATATCTTCAATGATGGCATCGATTTTTTCCTGCTCAGTCATGTAGACCAGGTCAGGCAAGTCTTTACGAATCATCGGACGGTTGGTCGGCACCACAATCGTATCCAGCTTATAGATGGAGCTGAACTCGAACGCTTCGGTATCTGCCGTACCGGTCATACCGGCCAGTTTTTCATACAGGCGGAAGTAGTTCTGGAAGGTAATGGAAGCCAGCGTCTGGTTTTCATTCTGAATGGTCACCTTCTCTTTCGCTTCCACAGCCTGATGCAGACCATCAGACCAACGACGCCCCTGCATGGTACGGCCAGTGTGTTCGTCAACGATGATCACTTCACCGTCTTTCACAATGTAGTCCACATCGCGGGTAAACAGCACGTGCGCACGCAGCGCGGCGGTAACATGGTGCATCAGCATGATGTTCGTCGGAGAGTACAGTGATTCCCCCTCCTCCATAATACCTTCCCGCACCAGCAGTTCTTCTACCAGAACCAGACCACGCTCGGTGAGGTTAACCTGACGCGCTTTCTCATCAACTGAGAAGTGGCCTTCGCCATGGAAAGTATCCGAATCTTCTTTCTCCTGACGGATCAGGTGAGGGATGATTTTATTGACGCTGATATAAAGCTCAGAGCTGTCTTCAGCCGGGCCTGAAATGATCAGCGGCGTACGCGCTTCATCGATCAGGATGGAGTCAACCTCATCCACCAGAGCGTAGTACAATTTACGCTGTACACGTTCTTCTGGGCTGAACGCCATGTTGTCACGCAGGTAGTCAAAACCGTATTCGTTATTGGTACCGTAGGTGATGTCTGCGGCATACGCTTCACGCTTCGCCGGAGCAGGCATTCCCGGCAGGTTAATACCTACGCTCAGGCCAAGAAATTCAAACAACGGACGGTTATTTTCGGCATCACGCTGTGCCAGATAGTCGTTCACGGTAACCACGTGTACGCCACGACCCGTCAGCGCATTCAGGTACGCAGGCAGCGTTGCCGTCAGCGTTTTACCTTCACCGGTACGCATCTCCGCGATGCAGCGTTCGTTCAGTACCATACCGCCGAGAAGCTGCACGTCGAAGTGGCGCATACCAAATACACGCTTACTGGATTCACGCACCACAGCGAAGGCTTCTGGCAGCAGGCTTTCAAGCGTCGCGCCTTTTTCCAGACGAACACGGAACTCCAGCGTTTTCGCTTGCAGTTCCTCATCTGAAAGTTTTTCCATTTCTGGCTCTAAACGGCTGATGACATCAACATTTTTACGCATACGACGCAGCGTACGATCGTTACGGCTACCAAAAATTTTGGTTAGGATATTCATGACCATAATAGTTTTAATCTCACAAATGCCACGTATCCAGTGGCAACACAACATCGAAAAACTGAGAAACTCAGCAAAAAACGAGAGAAAGTTCTTCAGCTAATTATCCACTACACTTTCAGCTGAGAAGGTAAGGTCCTGCACGAATGCCGCGGATTTGGGCAAGCCAGATGCCTATTTGATGGTGTGCCTGAGGATAAAAAGTGACACGCCCAGCATGGGGGGAAATCACAAAGGGATACTGGGAATCCTGCGTCAGCAACGCATTTAGCGTATCCAGCAAAACCAGAGAATGGGGTTGAAGATCGTCAACCTGCTGGGCACTGGCCGTCTGTGGCGTCGTCAACGCAAAAGAAAGGTGGCGAATTACCGTACGAATCGCATGCTGATGCCAGTAGTCAACGCTGTAGGACGAGCGCCGATGCGCTTCTTTCAGCGCGACCAAATCGGTAAGGTTCAGCGATACGTTATTCTGGCGACTAACACTGGAGCTTGAATTCGGGAGTGAGGCGATATCCTGTGAGTCGTTCAGGCTTGTCGGCAGGCCAAGACTCGCCGCGACCATCCCTAATAAGAGATGCGGCCAGAAATAACGTCTGCCAAATTGTCGCCAACGATTTAGAATACCAATCACGAGTAACATCCACCGGAGCCAAGCCTATGCGTGATAGCCGCCCACAATCACTGGAATTTCTGTTTGATAGCGCATCTATGTCGGGTAAAGGCCCGCTACAAGATGTGCAACAGCGCGCTATCGCCTTATTAAAACTCAACCGCGCCGTACGCGGATTACTGCCTGCACCGTTGCACCCATGGTGCCGCGTCGCTAATTACCGGCAAGGTTTACTAATACTGGAAACCGCCAACGCCAGTTGGCTGATGCGGTTACGTTACGAACAACCTGCGTTGCTCTCTGCATTACGCGCACAAATACTACCATCATTGGCTTCAATCGACATCAGGATTAATCCAACGCTTGCCGCAAAAGGGCATGAAATCGTGAAAAATAGTGACATTACAGCGACGGAAAATACCGACGACAAACCGTTGCGTCAGTTGAGTGAACAAAGTGCGGAGACATTGAGGACGTTAGCAGGCAACAGCCCAGAAAAACTCAGAAAGATATTAGAACGACTGGCTTCATTGGCCGGAGAGAGTACCAGTAAAACCAGTCGTAATAAGAAATGATTACTTCAATTTAAAGCGTTACGCCAGCACGATAGACGGTGCTTTAAACGCCAACGGCATTTCAGCTTCGTCTTCAAAGGCCACGTATTCCCACGCTTCCTGATTTGCCAGCACAGCCTGCAACAGTTTGTTGTTCAGTGCGTGTCCAGATTTAAACGCAGAAAACGCACCGATGATGTTGTAGCCACACATAAACAGGTCACCGATGGCATCCAGCATTTTATGGCGGACAAACTCATCTTCAAAACGCAGACCGTCTTCGTTCAGTACGCGGTAATCGTCAACGACGATGGCACAATCCATACTGCCGCCCAGGCACAACCCACGAGACTGCAAGTATTCGATATCACGCATGAAGCCGAACGTACGCGCACGGCTGATCTGGCGAACAAACGCATCAGCAGAGAAATCCAAACGATAGCGTTGGTTACCCGCATCAATCGCCGGGTGGTTGAAGTCGATAGTGAAATCCAGGCTGAAGCCGTTAAACGGTTTCATTTCGGCCCACTTGTCACCATCTTCAACGCGAACTGGCTGTTTGATACGTACGAATTTCTTCGCGCAATTCAGCTCTTCGATACCCGCATCTAACAGCAGGTAAACGAACGGACTGGCGCTGCCATCCATAATTGGAATTTCTGGCGCGTCAACATCAATGACAATATTGTCAATGCCCAACCCTGCAAGCGCAGCGTTAAGATGCTCCACCGTAGAAATACGGACGTCATGCTCATTAACCAGGCAAGTACAGAGCATGGTATCACGCACGGATTTTGCATCAGCCGGAAAATCAACCGGGGGATTCAAGTCTGTGCGGCGATAGATGACCCCGGTATTTGCCGGTGCAGGACGCATGGTCAACGTGACCTTCTTGCCGGTATGTAACCCGACACCAGTCGCCTGAACAATACGTTTTAATGTACGTTGTTTGATCATCATTTTATCTCGCATGTTACTGAACCTACGAACCCAGTATAAACCAGATTCGGTGGCACAGTTTAGCACAAAGAGCGGAGATTCCAACGTTATCTGGCAGCAAATTAGTCTGCCTGCTTACGCAGAAACGCCGGGATATCCAGATAGTCTGGCTCTTTATTCGTCTGCGGATTCTGGTCGTTAACCACTTTGGCAGCCGGTTTTTCCTGCGCCAGCGGCGTCATACCGTGTTGCTGATAACGATGATCCATCACAGGCTGGCTGGCCTGCTTGTTCGTTACCAGAGTAATCTCAGGACGCTTGTCCATGCCGATACCCGTCGCAACAACCGTGACACGCAGTTCATCATTCATTTCCGGGTCAAGCGACGTACCGATTACGACGGTCGCATTATCGGACGCGAATGCACGGATGGTGTTACCTACCGTCTCGAACTCATCCAGACGCAGGTCAAAGCCCGCCGTGATGTTGACCAACACGCCACGTGCGCCGGACAGATCGATGTCTTCCAACAGTGGGCTCGAGATCGCCATTTCAGCCGCTTCTTCTGCACGGTCTTCACCACGCGCAACACCGGAACCCATCATGGCATAACCCATTTCGGACATCACGGTACGCACGTCTGCAAAGTCGACGTTCATCAGGCCCGGACGTGTGATCAGCTCGGCAATACCCTGCACCGCGCCTTTCAGTACATCGTTTGCCGCGCCAAATGCATCCAGCAGGGAGATACCGCGACCCAGCACTTTTAACAGTTTGTCGTTTGGAATGGTGATCAGCGAGTCGACGTGCTTAGACAGCTCGGCGATACCCTGCTCCGCAAATGCCATGCGCTTTTTGCCTTCAAAGTTGAAAGGCTTGGTCACGACAGCGACGGTCAGAATGCCCAGGTCTTTTGCGACTTCGGCAACAACTGGTGCAGCACCTGTTCCCGTACCACCGCCCATACCAGCGGCGATAAACACCATGTCCGCACCTTCCAGTGCTGAACGCAGTGCTTCACGATCTTCTTCAGCCGAATTACGGCCGACTTCAGGGTTAGCGCCTGCACCCAGACCTTTTGTGATACCGCTACCGATCTGAATAGTCTGGCCAACAGCTGTTTTACGTAATGCCTGCGCATCCGTGTTGACCGCAAAAAACTCGACGCCTTCGATGCGCTCACGCACCATGTGTTCGACGGCGTTACCACCGCCGCCACCGACGCCGATGACTTTAATCACCGCGTCGTTGGTTAATTCCATTGGTTCAAACATAATTTCTCTCCGTTTGTGCCTGTAACTGCGAGATCATAAAACTGTGCCAGGTGATCTCTTTGATAAAATTAAAATTCTTTCCTCAACCAGCTGTTGATTCGCTTGAACCAGTTGCTCACTGAGGCACGTTTTTCGACTTCATGCTCACCGCCCAGATGAGATTCTTTTCCGTAATGCAGCAACCCAACCGCCGTTGAGTAATAAGGCTCTTGGGCATAATCCGTCAGCCCTGTTATATTCATTGGTTGTCCAATACGCACCTGTGTATGGAACACACGCTGCGCACAGGCCGCCAGACCGTCTATTTGCGCGGCACCGCCTGTCAGTACAATCCCTGCCGCCAGATGGTGTTTCACGCCTTGTTGACGCAACTGCTCCTGCAACTGTAAAAGTTCATCGTTCACCAAGTTCAACAGCTCGGTGTAACGTGGTTCAATCACTTCCGCCAATGTCTGTCTTTGCAGACTGCGGGGTGGACGTCCTCCAACGCTCGGGACTTCCACATTCTCATCTTTGCCAACAATTGCGCCTAATGCACAACCGTGGCGCACCTTGATCGCTTCGGCATCCGTCGGCGGCGTACCAAATGCGTAGGCAATATCGCTGGTAACCACATTGCCCGCATACGGAATCACTTTAGTGTGTCGCAATGCGCCGCCGGTATAGACCGCGATGTCCATTGTACCGCCGCCGATATCAACGACACAGACGCCCAGCTCACGTTCATCTTCAGTCAGAACCGCATAACTGGAAGCCAGCCCTGCAAAAATAAGCTGGTCGACTTTTAAGCCGCAGCGCTCAACGGCTTTAACAATGTTCTTCGCCATGTCGTTATGGCAGGTTATCAGGTGGACTTTCGCCTGCATACGCACGCCGGATAAACCAACCGGGTTTTTAATCCCTTCCTGATAATCAATCGCGTACTCCTGTGGAATCACATGGAGAACACGGTGTTCATCACGCACGCGCACAGATTTAGCGGTATGCACCACGCTTTCCACGTCGTCCTGCGTGACCTCTTCTTCTGAAATAGGCACCATCCCTATTTCATTCTGGCAGCTGATGTGTTTTCCCGAGAGCGCCAGGTACACGGAAGAGATCTGGCAGTCTGCCATCAACTCAGCCTGATCAATAGCGCGCTGAACACATTTAACGACCGATTCCAGATCGTTTACGCCGCCTTTATCCATACCGCGTGACGGGCAACTTCCTACGCCAATAATATTGACCATGCCATCGGGCAGAACTTCCCCTACCAGCGCAGCCACTTTTGCTGTACCGATTTCTAGCCCAACTACCAGTTTTCTGTCCGTCGACTTGATCATTGTTGTTTAGCCTGTGCTTGTTTCTGGTTACTGTTCTGTTGCTGATCAATGTCTTATTGCTGACCAACTCGTTGCCGATCACCATTTTGTTGATCAAGCAAGGCTGGAGCCCAGCCTATCGCGGCCCCGCTGTCGTACCGCAAGTCCACATGGCTGATACGTTTGTTTTCGCTCTGAGCCTGCCGCTGCAACAACGGATACAGCTCGATAAAGCGTTGCAGACGTTTGGCCCTATCGTCCCGCCCCAACTCAAGGCGAGTATCATCATCTAATCCTAGTTGCCACGAATGCCGTGCACTCATCGCAACCACTTTTAACGTAAACTTCCCGGCGGCCAGCGTCTGATTCATTGTGCGGTAGCCTTCCAACACTTCAGCCTCACTGCCTTCCGGGCCATACAGCAACGGCATCTTGCGATTACCAATACGTTCGGCGGGTACACTGAACGAATTTCCTTCCGCATCAACCATTAGCTGGTCATTCCAACGCGCTACCGGAACATATTCAACCAGATGAATCTTTAATTCGTCCGGCCACTGCTTGCGCACGCTGGCCTGTTTTATCCACGACAGACGCTCGATCTGCTGCTGGATCACGTTCACATCCTGCGTCATGAACGTTCCCGGCGCCCCCAACGACAAAATGGCCTGACGGATATCGTCGTTGGTGGTGTACTGCCTTTCCCCTGTCACTGCCATGCGGGAGAGCGGTAAGCGGCTGGCATCTTTCATCCACCCCACTACCATCCAGCTTCCCCAGACGATCGTTCCTATCACCATCAGCAGGAAAATCATCCCTGCCAATTGGTCTCCATTACTGCGACGTGTTCCTTTCGTTTCAGGCTCTCGTCCGCGTGTATTCAGCGCTGCCTGCGACATATCAGCCAGCAAGCCCTAAAATTTTCACGACCAGTTGCGAGAAAGTCAGCCCACGTTGGCGCGCGGCCATAGGAACCAGGCTGTGGCTCGTCATCCCTGGAGACGTATTCACTTCAAGCAGATAGAAGGCGCCGTCGCTATCCAGCATAAAATCGACACGTCCCCACCCGCTGCACCCCACAGCACGATAAGCCGCCATCGCCAGTCCAGCTAATGCTTGCTCTTGCTCATCTGGCAAACCGCTCGGACAGAAATACTGCGTATCATCCGATAAATACTTCGCTTCATAATCGTAAAACGTACCCGCAGGCTGAATACGAATAGAAGGCAACACTTCATCACCCAGGATAGCCACCGTATACTCTGGGCCACTCAGCCATTTCTCGACCAAAATATCGTCATCGTGACGGAATGCTTCTTCCAATGCCGCAGGCAGTTCGCTAAGCGTATTCACTTTGCTCATACCCACGCTGGAACCTTCACGGCTTGGCTTAACGATCAGCGGCAATCCGAGATGGGTAAACTTCGCCAACAAGGCGTTTGCCGCCGTTTCCGAATATTGGCGACGATCCAGCGCTACGTACGGCGATACCGGTAATCCCACGGCTTGCCACACCTGTTTGGTGCGGAGTTTATCCATCGTCAGTGCGGATGCCATGACGCCGCTACCGGTATAAGGCAACCCTAGGAATTCCAGAACGCCCTGCAATGTACCGTCTTCGCCACCACGACCATGTAAGGCGATGAATATTTTGGTGAAACCTTCTTCTTTTAACGTCGTCACAGAGACGTCACGGGTATCAACCGCATGCGCATTGATGCCCGCGTCTTTCAGACCAGCCAAAACCGCCTGACCGGAAAGTAACGACACTTCACGTTCGGCAGAGGTTCCACCAAGCAATACAGCAACTTTCTCAGTCATGATGTTCCTCATTCACTCATCTGTGGCTGTAATCTGGAATCAGCCAGTTTACGCGCCAGTTTACCGATGTTGCCGGCGCCCTGAACCAAAATCAGGTCTTCACCTCGCAGCGCCTGTGACAACAGTTCCGGTAAAGTATCCACATCCGTCACCAGAATCGGATCAATCTTACCTCTTCCGCGAATCGTACGGCACAGCGAACGGCTGTCCGCGCCCGGAATCGGCGACTCTCCGGCGGAATACACATCCAACATCAGCAGCACGTCAACCTGTGATAACACGTGCGCGAAATCATCATACAAATCGCGGGTTCGCGTATAGCGATGCGGCTGAAAAATCATGACCAACCGCTTATTCGGCCAACCAGCACGGGCGGCTTTAATCGTGGCATCAACTTCCGTCGGATGGTGGCCGTAATCATCCACCAACATCGCCGTACCGCTTTGCCCATTCACCAGTTCAAGCGGGTACTCACCGAGGAAATCAAAGCGACGTCCGGTACCCTGAAAACGCTCAAGCGCGCGCAGAATCGCTTCGTCATCAATGCCCTCATCGGTCGCCACCGCAACCGCCGCCGCTGCGTTGAGCGCATTGTGACGCCCCGGCGCATTCAGCGTGACAGTGAGCAGCGGTTTATCTTTCCGCTCCAGCGTAAAATGCCCTTGCGCACCAGTTTGGTGATACCCTGAAATACGCACATCGGCATCGTCGCTAAAGCCATACGTGGTGATATGACGACCCACGCGCGGCAGCAGTTCACGGATTACCGCATCATCAATACACATCACCGCTTGCCCGTAAAACGGCAGGTTGTGCAGGAAATTGATGAACGTCTGCTTCAGGTTCTCAAAATCGCCCTGATAGGTGTCCATATGGTCGGCTTCAATGTTGGTCACAATCGCCACCATCGGCTGCAAATGCAGGAAAGACGCATCGCTTTCATCTGCTTCCGCAATCAGGTAGCGGCTTGAGCCCAAACGCGCATGCGTTCCTGCCGCCTTCACTAATCCGCCATTCACAAACGTCGGGTCTAATCCCGCTTCCGCGTAAATACTGCTGACCATCGCCGTTGTGGTCGTCTTACCGTGCGTACCCGCAATCGCAATACCGTGACGAAAACGCATCAATTCCGCCAACATCTCGGCACGACGGATCACCGGAATACGTGCGTCATGCGCGGCGACAATCTCAGGGTTATCCGCAGTAATCGCACTCGATACCACCACCACGCTGGCGTTCAGAACGTTCTCCGCACGGTGGTGGAAATAAATCTGCGCGCCAAGTTCGGTCAACTGCTGCGTCACCGCATTCGGTGCCAGATCGGACCCGCTAATCTCATAACCTTCGTTGGCCAACACTTCGGCGATACCACCCATGCCAGCACCGCCGATGCCGACAAAGTGTATGTGCCGGACGCGATGCATCTCGGGCACGATTGAACGTAGTTTCGCCAGTTGTTGAGTATTCACTTTATTCTATCGCTACCTTGTAGCGTCGTCGCACAGCCGTATGTCCGACAACGTTGTATTAATTAACCATGAGCCACACGTGTGGCCCGACTGCCTGCCGCTGCACTGACTTCCGCCGCAACCCGTTCGGTTGCATCTGGAATCGCCACTGCGCGGGCTTTTTGCGCCATTGTCAGCAAGGTGGCGCGATCCCAACCGGACAGCACCTCGCTCACCGCCGCCACGCTGAACTGTGGCTGCTCAATAATTTTTGCCGCACCTGCCTTTTCCAACGGCAGCGCATTCCAGTACTGTTGCCGATCTTTATGCTGGAACGGGACAAACAGTGCCGGTAGCCCAGCCGCCGCAATTTCACTGACGGTTAATGCGCCGGAACGGCACACCACAACATCCGCCCACGCGTAAGCTGCTGCCATGTCATCAATAAACTCGGTAATCTTGTGCTGCGTCTGCCCAACATCCTGATAGGCCTGCTGAACGGTTGATAACGCGCCTTTGCCGACCTGATGCCAAATCGTTACGCGATCGCCCAGTTGTGCCGCCACGCCGGGCAGCGTTTGGTTCAGTACTCTTGCGCCCTGGCTACCGCCAACAACCAGCACCCTCACAGGGCCTGAACGATCGGCTAATCGTGTTTCAGGCGCAGGTAACGCCAGCACATCGGTTCTGACCGGATTCCCCACAACATCCGCGTTGGGAAATGCGCCCGGAAATGCCTGCAATACCTTTTTTGCGATATGGGATAACCAGCGGTTGGTTAGCCCTGCAATCCCGTTCTGCTCATGCAGTACGACCGGAATACCACACAGCCAGGCAGCCAAGCCGCCGGGGCCGGAAACGTAACCGCCCATGCCCAGCACCACATCAGGCTGGTAGCGGCGCATAATCGCCCGCGCCTGACGCACTGCCTGAAAAATACGAATCGGCGCGCTTAACTGCGCCCAAATGCCTTTACCACGCAAGCCAGAGATCCGGATAAAATCAATGTCGATACCATGCTTAGGCACCAAATCGGCTTCCATACGATCCGCCGTCCCTAACCAGCGAACCTGCCAGCCCTGCGCCATCAGGTGGTGCGCAACCGCCAGTCCGGGGAAAACATGCCCGCCCGTACCGCCAGCCATCACCATCAAACGCTTGCCTTCGCCACTCATCGGGCACCTCTCGTAAACGCCTGCGCTTTCGTCAGGCGCGTTTCAAAATCAATGCGTAACAGCAACACAATCGCCGTCGACATAATCAGCAGGCTAGAACCACCGTAACTGATCAGCGGCAACGTCAGCCCTTTCGTCGGTAGCATCCCCGCCGCCGCGCCTACGTTCACCAGCGTCTGAAAGCTGAACCAGACACCGATAGAACACGCCAGAAAGCCCGAAAAACGCTGATCGATCTCAAGCGCTCGCTTCCCGATAGACATCGCGCGAAAAGCGACGAAGAATATCATTAACAACGCCAAAACCACACCGATATAGCCGAGTTCCTCACCTAAAATAGAGAAAATGAAATCGGTATGTGCTTCCGGCAAATATTCCAGTTTCTGTACTGAATTCCCCAGCCCTTGCCCCCAGAATTCACCGCGCCCAAACGCCATCAGGGATTGCGTTAACTGGTAGCCGCTGCCAAACGGATCGTCCCACGGATTCCAGAAAGACGTCACACGGCGCATACGGTAAGGCTCAGCGACAATCAGCAGGCCAACGGCAAACACGCCACAACCGATGATTGCCAGAAACTGCCACATCTTGGCGCCAGCCAGAAACAACATCGCCAGCGTCGTAATAAACAGTACAACCACGGTACCGAGGTCAGGCTGCGCCAGCAGCAGTACCGCCAACACCACCATCACACCCATTGGTTTGCAAAAGCCCCAGAAGTTATTTCGCACTTCTTCAACTTTGCGCACCATGTAACTGGACAGGTAGCAAAACAGCGCCAGCTTAGATAATTCCGCAGGCTGAATACGCAATGGCCCCAGAGAAATCCAGCGTGATGCACCATTGACCGAGCTTCCCACCGCGAGTACAACCAACAACATAACCATGGAGAGCAATAGCAGCACCGGGCTGTAACGTTGCCATATCTCCATCGGGACACGCAGCGTGATTAACGACAGGCCAAATGCCAACCCCAGATAAATCGCATCACGTTTCGCGAACAGGAACGGGTCGCTGGCAAGACGCTGCCCGACAGGCATAGAAGCCGACGTCACCATCACAAAACCAATCACGGCCAGCCCAAGCGTCAACCACACCAACGTTCTGTCGTACAGAACAATGCTGAGCGTATCGCTTTCACGCGTTCCCATAACCCAGCTCTTGATGCGTTCGATAAACGCCAGCCCGAAGAACCGCATCAGCCCAACTCCTCCGCCAGACGAGCAAATTCATCGCCTCGCTGTTCAAAGCTGCGGAACTGATCCAAGCTTGCGCAGGCTGGCGACAGCAACACCAGATCGCCCGGCTTAACGCGTTCGGCGATGATACGCATCGCCTGTTCCATCGTTTCTGTCTGCTCGGCAATTTCTGGACGCAGCGCAGCCAACTGTTGCCCATCCTGACCGAAGCAGTACAAATGAATGTGTTCGCCCTGCAAATACGGCACCAGCGGCGAGAAATCGGCAGATTTACCGTCACCGCCTAGCAGCAGATGTAACGTGCCCTCTACCGCCAAACCGCTCAATGCGGCCTCGGTGCTGCCCACATTGGTGGCTTTAGAATCATTGATCCACCGCACGCCGTTGCGCTCAAAGGCCATTTGAAAGCGATGAGGCAACCCGGTAAATGACGTCAACGCCGTCAGCGCAGACGAGCGCGGAATCTTCACGGCATCAGCCAGCGCCAGCGCGGCCAATGCGTTCGTATAATTGTGCTGTCCAACCAGCTTGATTTCACGGGTATTGAGTACACGCTCACCATCCACCCGCAGCCAGGTTTCTCCCTGCTGGCGGTTAAGATGATAATCGCCGACATCAACTCCAAAACTGCGACAGCGTGCATCCGCACCGCGAACTGGCATGGTCAGCGCATCGTCAGCATTCACAACACACAAATTTGCGTGTTCATAAATACGCAATTTCGCCGCCCGATACTGCTGTAGACCAAACGGGTA
Organism: Pectobacterium odoriferum; assembly: GCF_009931295.1. Taxonomy (NCBI): domain Bacteria; kingdom Pseudomonadati; phylum Pseudomonadota; class Gammaproteobacteria; order Enterobacterales; family Pectobacteriaceae; genus Pectobacterium; species Pectobacterium odoriferum. The sequence goes on from NZ_CP034938.1 coordinate 4,166,764, forward strand.
ACGGTTGGTGTGATCTTCCGTCACGTTCAGAATGGTTGCCGCCGCGGCGTGCAGGCTACTCGTCGTTTCCAACTGGAAGCTCGACAGTTCCAACACATAAAGCTGAGCAGGCTGCTCAAGTAGTTGCAGCGCAGGTAGACCAATGTTGCCGCCGACCCCCACCCGCCAACCCGCCGCTCGTGCCATTTCGCCGACCAGCGTCGTCACCGTGCTTTTACCGTTAGAACCGGTAATCGCCACAATCGGTGCCTGCGCTTCACGGCAGAACAGTTCGATATCGCCAACGATTTCAATGCCAGCATCAGCGGCGTCACACAGAATCGGCGTTGCCAACGCAACACCGGGGCTGGCGACGATCAAATCCGCACTCATCAGCCAGTCTTCATTCAGGCTACCGAGATGTCGTTCCACCTGCTCCGGCAGCTTATCCAGACCCGGCGGACTGATACGGGTATCCACCACGCGCGGTATAACACCACGCGCGAGAAAGAAATCAACACAGGAGAGCCCGGTCAGACCCAACCCGATAATGACGACTTTTTTACCCTGATAGTCCACCATGTCTTACCGTACCTTCAGCGTTGCCAGGCCAATCAGCACTAGCATCAACGAAATAATCCAGAAGCGCACAATCACGCGCGGTTCCGGCCAGCCCTTAAGTTCATAATGATGATGAATTGGCGCCATGCGGAAGATCCGCTGCCCGCGCAACTTAAAGGACCCGACTTGCAAAATCACCGACAGCGTTTCGACCACGAAGACACCGCCCATAATCACTAACAAAAACTCCTGACGCAGCAGGACCGCGATCGTCCCCAACGCGCCGCCCAGCGCCAAAGAACCTACGTCTCCCATGAAGACCTGCGCCGGATAGGTGTTAAACCACAGGAACCCAAGCCCCGCGCCCACAATCGCGGTGCAGACGATCACCAGCTCACTGGCATGACGGATATACGGAATATGCAGATAACCAGCAAAATTCATGTTCCCCGTTGCCCATGCCACCAGCGCAAAGCCTGCGGCAACAAACACAGTCGGCATGATTGCCAAGCCATCCAGACCATCAGTCAGGTTTACGGCATTACTGGTGCCAACAATCACAAAGTAGGCCAGCGCAACATAGAGCAGGCCCAATTGTGGCATCACGTCTTTGAAAAACGGCACAACCAGCTGCGTGGCTGGCGTATCTTTGCCGATGGAATACATAGTGAAAGCCACCACGAGTGCAATCACTGACTGCCAGAAATATTTCCAGCGGGCAATCAGCCCCTTGGTATCCTTACGAACCACTTTGCGGTAGTCATCAACAAACCCGACCGCGCCATAGCCTGCTAACACCAGCAGTACGCACCAGACATACGGATTCGACAGATTTGCCCACATCAGAACGGAAACAATGATCGCGACCAGGATCATCACGCCCCCCATCGTCGGGGTGCCGCGCTTACTGAAATGTGATTCTGGCCCTTCGTTACGCACAACCTGCCCAATCTGCAAACGCTGCAACCAGGCAATCATATGTGGTCCCATCCATAGGGAAATAACCAATGCGGTCAGCAGGCTGACAATGGCGCGGAACGTCAAATAAGAAAAGACGTTAAAACCGGTATAAAGTTTGGCCAAATGTTCGGCCAGCCATACTAACATTGAGCATTCTCCTGTAATGCATGTACAACCTGCTCCATCGCAGCACTGCGTGAGCCTTTGACCAATACGCTGATGACGTTATGTTCTGACATCAACACCTTCAAACGTGAAACCAGCGCGGCTTTATCCTGAAAATGCTCACCATTGCCACTGGCAGTGCCGATCAATTCACTCAATGTTCCCACACTCAATACGCGATCGATGCCCGCAGCACGCGCCGCTTCGCCCACTTGGCGATGGCACTCAGGGGCTTCATCCCCTAGCTCGCCCATATCACCAACGACCATCACGCGGTAACCCGGCATGTCAGCCAATACCTGTGCCGCCGCCGTCATCGAGCCCACATTCGCGTTGTAGCTGTCATCCAGCAGCAACTTGCCTTCAGACAAAGCAATCGGAAACAACCGCCCCGGCACCGCCTGAAGCTGGGATAAACCAGATTTAACGGCTTCCAGCGTCGCTCCGACGGACATTGCCAGCGCGGCCGCTGCCAGTGCGTTAGATACATTATGTCGACCAGGTAAAGGCAGCAGAACCTGCGTTTTGCCAAATGGCGTGTGCAAAGTGAAACGCGTACCTTGCGCCAAAACGTCTACGTCGCTGGCAAAAAAATCGATGTCGCAAGCCGCCTGCGGCGAGAAACGCCACACGGTTTTACGATTAAACATGACCTGCCAGTGCGGGAAATCGTTGCTGTCCGCATTCACGATAGCGACACCGTCTACTGGCAAACCCGCAAAAATCTCACCTTTCGCCTGCGCCACACCGGCCAGTGAACCAAACCCTTCCAGATGCGCAGCGGCCAGATTATTGACCAGTGCGCTTTCCGGCCGCACCAAATCGGTGGTATAGGCAATCTCACCAATGTGATTCGCCCCGAGTTCAATCACCGCAAACTGGTGTTCTGCCGTCAGGCGCAGCAGCGTTAACGGCACACCGATATCGTTGTTAAAGTTACCAGCGGTATACAGCACTGAGCCACATTGGCGCAGAATCGCCGCCGTCATCTCTTTAACCGAAGTTTTGCCAGAGGATCCGGTCAGTGCCACGACGCGTGCCGTTGACTGCTGACGCACCCAGGCAGCTAATTGGCCCAACGCCACACGCGTATCGCTCACCAACAGCTGTGGTTCGTCAACGAGTAAGCGCTTACTGACTAAAAGAGCCGCCGCACCGCCTTTCACCGCATCAGCGGCGTAATCGTGCGCATCAAATTTTTCGCCTTTCAGCGCAACAAATAAGCAGCCAGAAGACAGTTTACGCGTATCGGTTGAAACATCTTCAATATCAATGTTTTCGCCAATCAACTGCGCATTCAGCACCGTGGCAAGCTGCTGCAAGGAAACGCGAATCATGCAATCACCCCCAGCAGGCGGGCAACGGTGATGCGATCGGAATAATCAAGACGCTGATTGCCAACCAGTTGGTAGTCTTCGTGCCCTTTACCCGCAACCAGCACCACGTCATTTTCCTGCGCCTGCATGATCGCACTGGTAACTGCTTCAGCACGTCCGTGAATCACCTGAACCCGTCCGGCGTCCAGCAGCCCGGAGAGGATATCGGCAACGATCGCCTGAGGCTCTTCACTGCGCGGGTTATCATCAGTCACCACAACGCGGTCGGCCAGCTGTTCTGCGATGCCGCCCATAAGTGGGCGCTTACCTTTATCGCGATCGCCGCCACAGCCAAACACGCACCAGAGTTTCCCCTGACAGTGCAAACGTGCCGCTTCAAGCGCTTTTTCCAGCGCGTCTGGCGTGTGAGCGTAATCCACAACGACCGTTGGTTTTCCTTCTGCATGGAAAACTTCCATGCGGCCACATACAGGTTGCAACTGAGATCCCGCGATAACCAATTTGTCGAGCGGATAGCCAAGAGACAGCAACGTTGCCAGCGCCAGCAGCATATTGCTGACGTTAAACGCGCCCATCAGGCGACTTTCAATTTCGCCGTGTCCCCAGCTTGAATCAAACGCAATCGTGGCACCGTTGTCGTGATAATCAATCTGTGTCGCTTTCAGCCAGCGCCCACGGCAGCCGGGGACCAAATTGTTTTCCATGGTTACAGCAACCGCGTCCGGCAGTTTCGCCAACCAGCGCAGACCAACCTCATCATCAGCATTGATAATCATCTGGCCAACGCGATGCTCACCGAACAACGCCCATTTGGCCGCTTCGTAGCTTTCCATATCGCCATGGTAATCAAGATGATCGCGGCTCAGGTTAGTGAACACCGCTGCCGCGAACGGCAACGCTGCCACACGATGCTGCACCAGACCGTGGGAGGACACTTCCATTGCGGCGAACGTCGCGCCTTGCTCTACCAGTTGGCTTAACACCTGCTGAACATCGACAGCGGAACCCGTCGTATTTTCTGTCGGAATCGCCCGACCTAATAGGCCATTGCCTACCGTGCCCATCACCGCACTCGTTTCGCCTAATGCCTGACTCCACTGTGCCAGAAGCTGAGTCGTCGTCGTTTTTCCGTTGGTTCCCGTTACGCCAATCAGCTGTAACTTTTCCGCAGGCTGCTGATAAAAACGGCCTGCCAACGCGGACAGTCGCTGGTTCAGATTGCTGAGATACACCACTGGCACTCCGTGCATTTCGCGAACGGTGCCATCAGCGGCCTCACCTTCAGCTTCGGCAACAATCGCTGCTACGCCTTGCGCAATTGCCTGCGGAATATAGCGCCGTCCATCTGCTTTGTGCCCGACAATCGCGACAAACAGATCCCCGGCAGCCGCAACGCGGCTGTCTAATGTCATTTCCCGCAGCGCGCGCACCGGAGTGTCTTGCACCCACGGCGCAAGTAAATCGCGCAAATTACGATCTGCCACCTGATCCCTCTTCTCTATTAATTACAAACTCGTTTTTGTCGCCCGTCGGCAACGCATCCGGTTCGATATTCATCGTACGCAGAACGCCGCCCATGATGGCGCCAAAGATTGGCGCAGAAACCGCGCCGCCGTAGTACTTCCCTGCCTGCGGATCGTTAATCACGACAACCAGAGCAAAACGTGGGTTACTGGCTGGCGCCACACCCGCCGTGTAGGCAATATATTTGTTGATGTACTTGCCATCCGGCCCGACTTTCTTGGCCGTACCGGTTTTAATCGCGATACGGTAACCTTTGATGGCCGCTTTAGTCCCGCCGCCGCCGGGCAGCGCAACGCTTTCCATCATGTGCACAACGGAACGCACTAGTGCTTCAGGGAAGACACGCTCACCAGGAACGGGTGGATCAACTCGGGTAATCGACAGCGGGCGGTAAATACCGAAACTGCCGATCGTGGCGTAGACTCGCGCTAACTGTAACGGTGTTACCATCAGGCCGTAGCCGAAAGAAAAGGTGGCCCTCTCTATGTCAGACCACCGTTGTTTTTGAGGGTATAAGCCACTGCTTTCTCCGACCAACCCCAAATTGGTCGCTTTTCCCAATCCAAAGCGCGCGTAAGTATCGACTAGCGCAGAGGAGGGCATCGCTAACGCCAGCTTAGAAACTCCAACGTTACTCGATTTCTGAAGAACCCCAGTCAACGTCAATTCGCTGTAACGCGCCACATCTTTGATTTCATGGCCATTGACGTAATACGGCAGGGTGCTTAACACACTGTTCTCTTTCACCACCCCGCGCTGCAACGCCGTCATCACCACCATCGGTTTAACGGTCGAGCCAGGTTCGAAAATGTCGGTAATCGCGCGGTTACGCATAATGTCTTGCGGCGTATCCGCCAGATTGTTCGGGTTATAAGACGGGCTATTCGCCATTGCCAGTACTTCGCCCGTATTCACATCAACCAGTACGGCAGTGCCTGACTCCGCTTTGTTAAAGGCAACCGCGTTATTGAGTTCACGGTAAACCAGCGCCTGTAAACGCTCATCAATACTAAGTGCCAGATTATGCGCAGCCTGACTGTCAACGGAGGAGATATCTTCAATCACGCGGCCAAACCGATCTTTACGCACGGTTCGTTCACCGGGTTGCCCAGTCAGCCAGCGGTCAAAACTTTTCTCAACGCCTTCAATACCCTGTCCATCGATATTGGTGAAGCCAATGAGGTGGGAAGTCACTTGTCCAGAAGGATAATACCGGCGAGATTCCTGCCGCAGATTAATGCCCGGCAGCTTCAGCTTATGGATGTATTCGCCAATAGCCGGATTCACCTGACGCGCCAGATAAACGAAGCGCCCTTTAGGGTTAGCATTAATCTTCGTTGCCAACTGGTCCAACGGGATATCGAGCGCATCGGAAAGTGCTTTCCAGCGCGTATCCAGCGTAATACCGCCACGTTCGTTGACTTCTTTCGGATCGGCCCAGACGGCATTAACCGGCACGCTGACAGCCAAAGGACGACCAGCCCGATCGCTTATCATGCCGCGCGCCGTTGGCACTTCCTGCACGCGTAGGGAACGCATATCCCCCTCGCGCACCAGTTTGTCTGGGTTGATAACCTGAAGATAAGCCGCACGCGCCATCAAGCCAACCATCGCAAGCAGGATACAGCCGCAAAGCAACGCAAAACGCCAGCTAACAAAGCTGGCTTGATCTTCCTGGCGCTTTAACTTTCCTGTACGGGCTGCTTTCATGCTTAGCTGGTTGCCTATTTAGTTCATTGCTTAACCACAATGTTTTCCTGTGACGGATCAACATGCTCCATTTGCAGTTTCTCCGTCGCGATCCGCTCCACGCGGCTATGATCCCCTAGTGAGTTCTCTTCTAGGATCAGGTTTCTCCATTCGATATCCAGCGCATCACGCTCCAGCAAAAGCTGCTCGCGTTCTGCTGTCAGCAGACGTGTCTTATGCGCCGTGGTGACCACAAAGACCGCAGAAACCAGCACGGCAACCATCAACAACACAGGGAGTTTTGCATGACGCAGCAAATCCTCACCGATGACACCGACCAGAGTATGCCGCTCGTTACCGATCACGCTGGCAGTCTCTCAGCGAAGCGCAGAACCGAACTGCGCGCGCGAGGGTTTTCTGCAACTTCTGCTTCCGAAGGCATCAGTTTCTTGCCGACAGCTTTTAACGTCTGTCCACCCTGGCTGCGCAGTTGCTCTTCCGTTAACGGTAAGCCAGCCGGCACCTGTGGCCCACGGCTCTGATGGCGAATAAACCGTTTCACAATCCGATCTTCTAACGAGTGGAAGCTGATCACCGACAGACGCCCCTGCGGAGCCAGTACGCTCAATGCACCTTCTAGTGCACGTTCGATCTCTTCCAGTTCGCTATTGATATAAATGCGGATCGCCTGAAAACTGCGCGTTGCCGGATGTTTATGTTTTTCCCGAAACGGGCTGGCGGCAGCGATCAATTCGGCGAGTTCTTTTGTCCGCGTCATCGGTTCGAGACGATTACGTTCCACAATGGCGCGGGCAATACGCTTGGCAAAACGCTCTTCGCCGAACGTTTTCAAGACCCAGACAATGTCGTCAGCTTCCGCTTTCATCAGCCATTCAGCGGCGGACAAGCCACGCGTCGGATCCATACGCATATCCAGTGGGCCATCGCGCATAAATGAGAACCCACGTTCAGGGTCATCAAGCTGAGGAGAAGAAACGCCAAGATCGAGCAGAACGCCATCGATCTGCCCGGTCAGTCCGAGTTCCGCAACATACTCCGCCATAGCGGAAAACGGCCCGTGAATAATAGAGAAACGAGGATCGTCAATCGCCTTGGCGGCTTCAATGGCCTGAGGATCGCGATCGATAGCTAACAGGCGTCCTTCTGACCCCAGTTGGGAAAGAATCAGACGAGAGTGACCACCACGGCCAAATGTACCGTCGATGTATATGCCGCCGCTGCGAATGTTCAGGCCATTTACTGCCTCATCCAACAGGACGGTGGTATGTTTATAATTTTCCAGCATGGCTATAGCGATAGGTCCTGCAACCGCTCAGACAAAGGTTCCTGAGTCGATTGTTCAGCGTCAATATCATCCCTGACCTGTTGATACCAAGTCTGTTCATCCCACAGTTCAAACTTGTTGAACTGCCCGACTAGCATCACTTCTTTTTTGAGGTCCGCATGCTGCCTTAACGTATTCGCAATCAACAAACGCCCTGCACTATCCATTTGGCACTCGCTGGCATGCCCCAATAATAAACGCTGAACACGACGTTCAGCAGGGTTCATGCTCGACAAGCGCGATAGCTTTTGTTCAATAATTTCCCATTCAGGTAAGGGATAAAGCAGCAGGCATGGCTGATGCAAGTCAATGGTGCAAACCATTTGACCTTGCGATTCCCCGTTCAGCATTTCCCGATATCGGGTAGGCACAGCAAGGCGCCCTTTACTGTCGAGGTTAACCAGCGTAGCCCCACGAAACATACCTGAGTTACCCCTCCATAACCTTTTTCACCACTTTACCCCACAAAATCCCACCTTTAAGAGTGTACGGAGGGTATGAAAACCTTGTCAAGCCAGAGCTGGCGCGCTTTGGGATTATTCCTGAACGAATTGGGGCCGTCATAGAGGTAAAAGGAATAAGGAGTCAGAATTAACAAAGATTAACATCATGATAATTTGAGAAAAATTCATATCGGAACGGGAACATTGCAAACATATAGCCACCAACTTCGGCATATCGATTATTTTTATTGTCACACGCTGATACCAAAGATAGCAGTTTTCAGAATAGTCTTATCAGGCCGAACACCTTGAATACCAAGGCCTGCACGAGCCCGCAAGTCATACCGCAGCGGTTAACCATTGCTCAATGTCACATTTTTAGCATCAATATCGCCGATTCTTCATTAATCAGCCGATTTACGTTAATTGATGCCCCTCAGCCGACGAATGCGGTTTCCTGAAAAGAAAAGCAGGCTCAGGAAACGGACCGAATAAATTGAGCGCACGCCATCCCCAAAGACGTATTAAAAATGGGGTACCACAAGCAACCCTGTTTTATCGGTCATCTACTCACTTCCTTTAATGCTTTAACGCAATTCCCTCCCTTGCAAAAAGGCCCCTCCCCCAAAAATTATAACGAATTGTTTTTAAATAATTTTAAATCCCTTGTCGCGATAAAAAAACGAGAAAGTTACCGGACAGACATAAAGTAGCGGGAAAGTATAAAAAACGCTAAAAAATAAATATTTTTACCTAGTACAAAGCCAATCACTTAGTGATGTAAACTACTAAAACAAAATAAAGCATGACAAAAAACCATAAAAAGCCATCACATCAGTTTATCCGCCCTAAAAATGGAGCAACCAGGAATGTTTTCCCCGACGTCACGATTGCGAAGTGCCACCGCCGATACCTTTGCGCTCGTTGTCTATTGTTTCATCACAGGCATGGCAATTGAAATCATGCTTTCCGGCATGAGCGTCGAGCAATCACTGTCTTCACGTTTGTTATCTATCCCCGTTAATATTGCCATTGCCTGGCCGTACGGACTTTATCGCGATCGCGTGTTGAATATGGCCAGACGTCACGGTGGCGATCATTTTCTGGTGCGCAGCGTTGCCGATCTGTTTGCCTATGTCAGTTTCCAATCCCCCGTTTACGCCATCATTCTCTGGTCTATCGGGGCGAACCCCGCGCAAATCCTGACCGCCGTCACCAGTAATTTGGTGGTGTCGATGGTGACGGGCGTGATATATGGCTACTTTCTGGAATATTGCCGTCGGCTATTCCGGGTCGCATTGCCATAAAAGCGAATTGAGATTAGGTGATGAATTGAAATTGAGTAAAGAAGAAGCGCCATAGTCACTATGGCGCAGAAATGCAGACAGAGATTACGCGCGGCTCAGTGAACCACGACGATACAGATTGCGCCGGATACGATTCAAACCAGGTTTCGGCCTTTTCGGCTCATCCAGACTGGCCAGCACCAATTCCAGTACGCGCTCCGCGACTTCACGATGGCGCTGAGCGACAGACAATACTGGGCACTCCAGATAATCCAACAGTTCATTGTCCCCAAAAGTCGCGATAGCCAGATTATTCGGCAAACGCCCGTTAATCTTCAGGTTGACGTCCATCACTCCCTGCAATAACGGGAATGAGGTGGTGAATAACGCTTCGGGCATAGGATTATCTTTCAAATAATCCATAAACGCGGCAGCGGAAGCCACACGTTCATAGCTATTGGAATAAAGGTAATTCACTTCACGCGGATCGCCCGCCCACGCCTGACGGAAACCCTGCTCACGCAGGAAACTGACGGAAAGCTCAGGCAAGGCACCAAGATAAAGTACCGATTTCGCAGGCACTTTCCTTAATTCCTGCGCCAGCATTTCAGCATCTTCAAGATCGGCCCCCACCACGCTGGTGAAGTGCTCACGATCTAACGCCCTGTCTAACGCAATAATCGGCAGGCTGCCGTTTATCCAACGTTGATAAAACGGGTGCTCCGGCGGTAATGCGGTAGAAACGATAATCGCGTCAACTTGGCGCTGTAACAGATGCTCAATACACCGCATCTCGTTGTCCGGCTGATCTTCTGAACACGCGATTAATAGCTGATATCCGCGCTGTCTGGCCTGACGCTCCAAATAATTAGCGATGCGTGTATAGCTGGTATTTTCCAAATCGGGAATAACCAAACCAATTGAACGCGTACGCCCAGCACGTAATCCAGCCGCGACGGCGTTGGGATGATAATTGTGCTCCCTGACGACAGCCATGACTTTCTCAACGGTCTTATCGCTGACGCGATATTGTTTTGCTTTCCCGTTAATGACATAGCTGGCTGTCGTGCGTGAAACACCCGCAAGACGCGCGATTTCATCCAGTTTCACGGTAACCCCTTAGTAGGCCGGAAAATAAGTAGGCCGGCTCAATAAATAGTGTGATGACCATAAAATCATCATGGATATGACGTAGATCTAACAGCAGAAGCTTTTGTACGGCAACTGCTTTTATCACGTTACCCACATATTTCAAGCTGCCATATCAATAATGGATGTCTTTTAAGCTGAATGTATTGTGTCTATATAAGATAAGGGAAATAAAAAGGCCCGATACGATTATCGGGCCTCTTAAAAGAAAAAGCAGCGAAAAGTCGATTAACGCATGATTTTATCGCCGCGCGATACGCCGACGATACCAGAGCGCGCCACTTCAACAATTTCGGACACTTCACGCACGGCGCTGAGGAATGCATCCAGTTTATCGCTGGTGCCAGCAAGCTGTACGGTATAAAGCGAAGCGGTGACATCCACGATCTGACCGCGGAAAATATCGGCGCAGCGTTTCACCTCTTCACGACCATAGCCCGTAGCCTGTAGCTTCACCAGCATGATCTCACGCTCAACGTGCGCGCCCTGCCCCAGTTCGCTGACGCGCAGGACATCCACCAGCTTGTGCAGTTGTTTTTCGATCTGCTCCAGCACTTTCTCATCACCTACCGTCTGGATAGTCATACGAGATAGCGTTGGGTCTTCGGTTGGTGCCACTGTCAGGCTTTCGATGTTGTAGCCGCGCTGTGAAAACAGGCCGACGACACGTGACAAGGCGCCTGATTCATTCTCAAGTAATACTGATAAAATCCGCCGCATGATCAGGTCCTCTCCGTTTTGCTCAACCACATTTCGTCCATCGCCCCGCCGCGAATCTGCATGGGGTAAACATGCTCGCTGCTGTCGATGTTGATATCAACAAACACCAGACGATCTTTCTGTGCCAGCGCTTGCAACAGCTTACTTTCCAGTTCGTCCGGCGTGTCGATAGAAATCCCGACGTGACCGTACGCTTCAGCCAGCTTGACGAAATCTGGTAGCGATTCCATATAAGAACTGGAATGGCGGCCAGAGTAGATCATGTCCTGCCACTGCTTCACCATGCCGAGGAAACGGTTGTTCAGGTTGATCACCACAACAGGCAAGTCATATTGCAGCGCCGTAGAAAGCTCCTGAATATTCATCTGAATACTGCCATCGCCCGTTACGCAAATGACTGTTTCTTCCGGCAGCGCAAGCTTGATACCCAATGCCGCAGGCAGGCCAAAGCCCATCGTACCCAACCCACCGGAGTTCACCCAGCGGCGCGGTAAATCAAACGGATAATACAGCGCGGCGAACATCTGGTGCTGACCGACGTCCGATGCCACATAAGCTTTACCTTCCGTCAGTCGGTGCAGCGTTTCAATCACCGCCTGCGGTTTAATCTTATCGCTGTCAGTGCTGTATTTCAGACAGTGACGCCCACGCCATTGCTCAATACCCTGCCACCAGTCGCGCAGCGCATCAAACTGCTGCGGTGCGCCATCGTGTTCCAGTAGCTCCAGCATCAGGCTTAGCACCTGTTTAGCATCGCCAACGATAGGGATATCGGCATTGACCGTTTTGGAAATCGACGCGGGATCGATATCAATATGCAATACCGTCGCGTTCGGGCAGTACTTCGCCAGATTGTTCGTCGTACGGTCGTCGAAACGAACCCCTACGGCGAAAATCACATCGGCGTTATGCATGGCCATATTGGCTTCATACGTCCCGTGCATCCCCAACATGCCGAGGCATTGGCGGTGCGTTCCGGGAAAACCGCCCAGCCCCATCAGAGAGGTTGTCACTGGCAGGTTAAGTTTTTCCGCCAGCGTCAGCAGTTCTTCGTGGCACTCCGCGTTAATCACACCGCCACCGCTGTAGATAATCGGCTTTTCTGCCGCCAACAGGGTTTGTAGCGCGCGACGAATCTGGCCTTTGTGCCCCTGAACCGTCGGGTTATAGGAGCGCATGCTGACGCTTTCGGGATAAACGTACGGCAGTTTATTCGCCGGGTTCATGACGTCTTTCGGCAAATCGACCACCACTGGGCCAGGACGTCCGGTTGATGCCAGATAAAACGCTTTTTTCAGGATCGTCGGGACATCTTCCGCTTTCTTGACCAGAAAACTGTGCTTAACGATAGGCCGGGAAATCCCCACCGTGTCGCATTCCTGAAAGGAATCGTAGCCAATCAGCGAAGTCGCAACCTGACCGGACAACACCACCATAGGAATGGAGTCCATATAGGCAGTCGCGATACCGGTAATCGCGTTGGTCGCACCGGGACCGGACGTGACCAGCACAACACCGACCTCACCCGTCGCACGCGCATAGCCATCCGCCATATGTACCGCACCTTGCTCATGCCGCACCAAAATATGCTCGATACCGCCAACCGTATGCAGGGCGTCGTAAATATCCAGCACCGCACCGCCCGGATAACCGAACACATGTTTTACGCCCTGATCGATCAACGATCGGACCACCATTTCGGCGCCTGACAACATCTCCATGGGTCTGCCTCTTTTGTTCAGAAAGCGGAATCCGCTTCTGTATTGACCGGGGAAATCCCCGCGCTCACATTGTATTAATACTGTTAACTTTTAGTACAAGAATACGAAATTTTATAGGGATTACTGATAACCCATTAACATAACGTCAGATTATGACGCAGACAAACGGCAAAAAACCACCGCCCTTAATCAGGCCTAGGGGTAATCGAACGTGAGGGAAAAAGGAACTGAGATAAAATACTAACTGGGAACCTTCAGACCTGAGAGATCGTCCATAAAGGCCATAAATTACAGAGTGAAATATTGAGGCCGAAAACCACATTTCTTTTCAGGAAACGCGCTTCTCGGCCTACGACAGCATCAAGACTCTGCGTACATCGCATCAATTTCCAGTTGGTAACGCTGGTTGATGATCTTTCTGCGCAGCTTGAGCGTTGGCGTCAATTCCCCTTCCGCCATTGAAAACGGCACAGGCAACAGCGTGAATTTCTTCACCTGCTCAACGCGGGAAAGCTCTTTCTGCATCTCCCGCAGACGCTGCTCGAACAGCTCAATAATATGGCTGTGACGCAGCAGCTCCAAACGATCGTGATACTTCAGATTGATGGAGTGCGCGTATTCTTCCAGCGCCTCGAAACAGGGAACAATCAGCGCAGACACGTACTTACGCGTGTCCGCAATAATCGCAACCTGTTCAATGAAGCGATCCTGTCCCAGCGTGCCTTCCAGATGCTGCGGTGCGATATATTTACCGCCCGAGGTTTTCATCAGATCTTTCAATCGTTCGGTAATAAACAGGTTACCGTTGGCATCCAGTTCCCCCGCATCGCCAGTTTTCAACCAGCCATCTTCGGTAAAGGTGTCTGCGGTTTCCTGCGGACGGTGGAAATAGCCTCGCATGATGGTTGCGCCGCGTACCTGAATCTCTTTTTCTTCACCAATGCGGACCTCAATGCCCGGCAGCGGCGTACCAATAGAGCCTAAGCGGAAGCGGCCCTCTTCCCAGCAGGAAACCGTCGCACAGGTTTCAGTCATGCCGTAGCCATAAATGATGCGAATCCCAATCGACCGGAAAAACAGAATGATGTTGTCATCCAGTCGCGCACCTGCGGCTGGCATAAAGCGAATCTCGCCCCCCAGCAGTTGGCGCAGTTTCCCTAACACCAGTCGGTCTGCATAGCGATGCATCACGCGGCGGAAAAGACCGCCTTTCTTCGCGGCTTGGCTCGCCTGAAAAGCGTGTTGCCCCTGTGCGATAGCCCAGTTAAAGAGACGCTGGCGATACCACGGTGCCTGCGCCACTTTTTCATGGATTGCGCTGTAAACTTTCTCATAAAAACGCGGTACGGCACACATCACGGTAGGCTTCACCGCCTGCATCGCGGCACGCACCAGATTCGTATCGCTGAGGTACACGTTCTGCGCGCCACGGTGCATAATGACAAAGCTCCATGCGCGCTCAAATACGTGAGAAAGCGGCAAGAAACAGAGCGATACGTCGTTTTCTGACATATCCAGACGATCGTCGTGCAGCTTTAGCTGCATCGCCATGTTGGTGTAATCCAGCATGACACCTTTCGGTTCGCCGGTGGTGCCAGAGGTATAAATCAGCGTAAACAGATCGTTGAGATCGCGGCTGTCGATGCGCATTTGCCATTCCTCACGCCAGAAATCGTCTACCGCCTGCGCTTCAAATTCATGCAGGGATTGCACAATCTCACTACCGCGCAGGTTAACACCTTCATCCATCACGATGATGTTTCGCAGCTGTGGGCAGGTATCGCGCAGCGCCAGCAGCGCATCCAACTGTTCCTGATCGCCAACGAATATCGTACGGATGTCCGCATCATTGATAATGAATGCCGCCTGCGCCGCCGTATTCGTGGCATAGATTGGCACGCTAATCGCACGCAGGTGCAGCAGCGCCAGATCGGCCAGCGACCAATTCATTGAATTATGAGAGAAAATCGCAACCCGTTCCTGAACATCCAGCCCCAGCGCTAAGAGTGCGCTGGCAATGCGCTGAATACGCTGCCCGGCCTGTGTCCAGGTGAGCTGCTGTTCGCCCGCAGGCGTCCACTCGCGCAACGTAATGCGGCCTGCGCAGTGATTGATTTGATCTTGGACCCGGTGCACCACATGGTATGGCTGTAAATGATTATTCATCTGTAAAAGAATTTCTAAGGGGGAAGAATTTGACAGCATTTCAGCGTACAGCTGTACATTATTTGGCGTGCAGTCTACCGTCATTGTTCAAAACCGCAACGATCTTTCGTTCATTCGACGCAGGTTATCGCTGGTTTACTTGACGCATGTCACACCAATCAAAAGTTGACATAACCCTGATAATCGCGTACCAATAAAGGAACACCGAATTTCAGATGATGAGACACCATGTTCAACTTTACTGTCCTACTAGGCCTACTACTAAACGCATCCTTCTTGCGCGGTAGGTTTGTGGGCAGAGTTCAGAACTAAGTTTCTCGCCACACGATACAAAAACCCGCGCCGATGCGCGGGTTTTTTTTTACTCGCCGAGCGCTAAGTACAAGTAGACACGACAAGGAACTAAACCGATGAGCGAGCAAGTCATTATTTTTGATACCACATTACGCGATGGTGAACAGGCTTTACAGGCGAGCCTGAGTGTAAAAGAAAAGCTGCAAATTGCCTTTGCCCTGGAGCGTATGGGCGTTGATGTCATGGAAGTTGGCTTTCCCGTGTCCTCTCCCGGCGACTTTGAATCCGTTCAGACGATTGCCCGCAACATCAAAAATAGTCGTGTGTGTGGCCTGACCCGCTGTGTTGAGAAAGACATCGATGTCGCTGCAGAAGCGCTGCGTGTCGCAGAAGCGTTCCGTATTCACACCTTTATCGCGACCTCACCGATGCACATCGCCACCAAACTGCGCAGCACGCTGGATGAAGTGATCGAACGCGCCATTTACATGATCAAACGCGCGCGTAACTACACAGACGACGTTGAATTTTCCTGCGAAGATGCGGGCCGTACGCCAATCCCAGACCTGTGTCGCGTGGTTGAAGCCGCCATCAACGCCGGTGCTCGTACCATCAATATCCCAGACACCGTCGGCTACACCATGCCGCATGAGTTCGGCAATATCATCGCCTCTCTGTACCAACACGTTCCCAACATCGATAAAGCTATCATTTCTGTTCACACTCACGACGATCTGGGCTTGGCCGTCGGCAACGCCATGGCAGCGGTGCATGCAGGTGCTCGTCAGGTAGAAGGCACATTGAACGGTATCGGCGAGCGTGCGGGTAACTGTTCGTTGGAAGAAGTCATCATGGCGATCAAAACCCGCCATAACATCCTGAATGTACACACCAACATCAATCATCAGGAAATCTACCGTACCAGCCAGCTGGTCAGCCAGATTTGCAATATGCCCATCCCTGCTAACAAAGCGGTTGTGGGTGCCAACGCCTTCGCTCACTCCTCTGGTATTCACCAGGATGGCGTGCTGAAGAACCGTGAAAACTACGAGATCATGACGCCGGAATCCATCGGCCTGAAAGAAGTACAGTTGAACCTGACTTCCCGTTCTGGTCGCGCGGCGGTGAAACACCGCATGGAAGAAATGGGCTATCAGGACAGCGACTACAATCTGGACGATTTGTACTCTGCCTTCCTGAAACTGGCGGATAAGAAAGGTCAGGTCTTTGATTACGATCTGGAAGCGTTGGCCTTTATCAGCCGTCAGCAGGAAGAGCCTGAGTTCTACCATCTGGATTATTTCAGCGTTCAGTCCGGCTCCAGCGTGATGGCAACCGCCTCTGTCAAACTGATCTGCGGCGAAGAAACCCAATCAGAAGCCGCGACAGGCAATGGCCCGGTGGATGCCGTTTATCAGGCAATCAACCGCATTACGGGTTATCAGGTTTCACTGGTTAAATACCAACTGACCGCCAAAGGTCAAGGCCGTGATGCGCTGGGTCAGGTTGATATTGTCACGGATTATCAAGGGCGTCGTTTCCACGGCGTCGGTCTGGCAACGGATATCGTTGAATCTTCCGCGCAGGCAATGGTAAATGTATTAAACAACATCAAACGTGCTCAGCAGGTAGAAAAAGAAATTCAACGTCTGCAGCAGCACAGTAACCAACAACAAAACGATAGCAAACAACAAAACAGTCAGGAAACAGTGTGATGACAAAGAGCTACCATATCGCCGTTTTACCCGGAGACGGCATTGGCCCAGAAGTAATGGCGCAGGCCCATAAAGTACTGGATGCGGTACGTCAGCGTTTTGGCATCCGCATTACCACCAGCGAATATGACGTTGGCGGCATCGCCATTGACCGTCAGGGCACGCCGCTGCCGCAGGTGACCGTCGCGGGTTGTGAGCAGGCCGATGCGATTCTGTTCGGTTCCGTTGGCGGCCCGAAGTGGGAACACCTGCCACCGGCAGAACAGCCGGAGCGCGGTGCGTTATTGCCTCTGCGTAAACACTTCAAACTGTTCAGCAACCTGCGTCCTGCTCGTCTGTATCAGGGATTGGAAGCGTTTTGTCCGCTGCGTAGCGACATTGCCGCCAAAGGCTTTGATATCCTGTGCGTTCGCGAACTGACGGGTGGGATCTACTTCGGTCAGCCAAAAGGGCGTGAAGGTAGCGGTCAGTATGAGCGTGCTTTCGATACCGAGGTCTATCACCGTTTCGAGATTGAGCGCATCGCGCATATCGCGTTTGAATCCGCCCGTAAACGTCGCAGCATCGTGACATCCATCGATAAAGCCAACGTGCTGCAAAGCTCGATTCTGTGGCGTGAGATCGTCAACGAAGTCGCACAGCACTATCCCGATGTGAAACTGTCTCACCTGTATATCGATAACGCAACGATGCAGTTAATTAAGGATCCGTCTCAGTTTGACGTGATGCTGTGTTCTAACCTGTTCGGTGACATTCTGTCCGACGAGTGCGCCATGATTACCGGTTCAATGGGCATGCTGCCTTCTGCCAGCCTGAACGAGCAAGGCTTTGGCCTGTACGAACCGGCTGGCGGTTCCGCACCAGATATCGCCGGTAAAGATATTGCCAACCCGATTGCACAGATTCTGTCGCTGGCGCTGCTGCTGCGCTACAGCCTGGGTGCAGACGATGCCGCAGACGCGATCGAAAAAGCGGTCAATACTGCACTGGCTGAAGGCTACCGCACCGCCGATCTGGCAAGCGCCAGCAACGCGATAGGTACCAATGAAATGGGCGACGTGATTGCGCGTTTCGTGGCGCAAGGGGCATAACCATGGGTAAGACGTTATATCAAAAATTGTTCGAAGCGCACGTGGTTCATGAAGCGCCGAACGAAACGCCGCTGCTGTATATCGACAGACATCTGGTACACGAAGTGACTTCCCCACAGGCCTTCGACGGCCTCCGTGCGATGGGCCGTAAGGTTCGTCAACCGGGGAAAACCTTCGCGACTATGGACCATAACGTGTCCACGCAGACCAAAGACATCAACGCCAGTGGCGAGATGGCCCGCATTCAGATGCAGGAGTTAATCAAGAACTGTGCAGAATTCGGCGTTCAACTGTATGACCTGAACCACCCGTATCAGGGCATCGTTCACGTTATCGGCCCTGAACAAGGGATGACGCTGCCGGGTATGACCATCGTCTGCGGTGACTCCCACACAGCAACACACGGCGCGTTTGGCTCACTGGCTTTCGGTATCGGTACGTCGGAAGTGGAACATGTGCTGGCGACACAAACCCTGAAGCAGGGTCGCGCCAAAACCATGAAGATTGAAGTCACAGGCGATGCCGCTCATGGCATCACCGCGAAAGACATCGTGCTGGCCATCATCGGTAAAACCGGTAGCGCAGGCGGCACCGGCCACGTCGTTGAATTCTGTGGTAAAGCCATTCGTGCGCTGAGCATGGAAGGCCGTATGACGCTGTGTAATATGGCGATTGAAATGGGCGCGAAGGCAGGTCTGGTTGCACCGGACGACACCACCTTCAACTACCTGAAAGGCCGCCAATTTGCACCGAAAGATGCAAACTGGGATGCCGCCGTTGCGTACTGGAGCACGCTGAAATCTGATGATGACGCGCAGTTCGATACGATCGTCACGCTGGACGCCGCGCAGATCGCACCGCAGGTTACCTGGGGTACTAACCCCGGTCAGGTTATCGCCGTCAATCAGGAAATCCCTAGCCCTGACTCTTTCAGCGATCCGGTAGAACGCGCCTCCGCTGCCAAAGCGCTGGCCTATATGGATCTGCAACCCGGCATTAAACTGACCGATGTGAAGATCGATAAAGTCTTCATTGGTTCCTGCACCAACTCGCGCATTGAAGATTTGCGCGCAGCAGCAGAAATCGCCAAAGGGCGCAAAGTTGCCGCTGGTGTTCAGGCTATCGTCGTACCTGGCTCCGGCCCGGTAAAAACGATGGCAGAGCTGGAAGGGCTGGATAAAGTGTTCATCGAAGCGGGCTTTGAGTGGCGCTTACCGGGCTGTTCTATGTGTCTGGCGATGAATAATGACCGCCTGAACCCCGGCGAACGTTGTGCATCAACCAGCAACCGTAACTTTGAAGGCCGTCAGGGTCGCGCTGGCCGCACCCATCTGGTCAGCCCGGCAATGGCTGCGGCTGCGGCAGTAACGGGTCGCTTTGCCGACGTCCGCGAGTTGAATTAAGAGAGAAACCGACATGGCTAAATTTACCCAACACACAGGTCTGGTGGTTCCTCTGGATGCCGCTAACGTCGATACCGACGCCATCATCCCCAAGCAGTTTCTGCAAAAGGTAACGCGTACCGGTTTCGGCCAACATCTGTTCCACGACTGGCGCTTTCTGGATGATGCAGGCCAACAGCCTAACCCTGAGTTTGTGCTGAACCAGCCGCATTACAAAGGGGCGAGCATCCTGCTGGCGCGGGAAAACTTCGGCTGCGGTTCTTCCCGTGAGCACGCACCGTGGGCGCTGACCGATTACGGCTTCAACGTCGTTATCGCTCCAAGCTTCGCCGATATTTTCTACGGCAACTCGTTTAACAACCAGCTGCTGCCGGTGAAGTTGAGCGATGAAGAAGTGGATGAGCTGTTCAAGCTGGTTGACGGGCAGGAAGGCATTGCCTTCACGGTCGATCTGGAAAATCAGGTCGTTCAGGCGGGCAGCAAAAGCTATCCGTTCGAAATCGACAGCTTCCGCCGTCACTGCATGATCAACGGGTTAGACAGCATCGGCCTGACGCTACAACACGAAGCGTCTATCACCGAGTATGAAAAGAATCAGCCAGCCTTTTTGAACTGATTAAAGATTACAGATAGCCCAAAGCCCGCGCTTCCTTGTGGGCTTTTTCTTTTTGAAGAATAACGGGTATTACAATAAGGCTGCAATCATATAGAACGCCAACATACTCAAGAGGACCGCGACCACTATATTTCTGATAAAGAATGAAATCACGACACTCACTATCGCACCGAGAAAATACGGATTATCAGGAAATGCGCGAATAACGCCGTGGTCCATTAAAATAATCGGTCCGCAAATCGCGGTGAGTAAACAGGGTGCTGAATACTTTAACGCCCGATGGAGTAAAACCGGGATTTTTACCGGCACCGCGGGTTCAAGAAAGATATAGCGATTAAAAAACACGATCCCTGCCAGAACAAATATCAATAACCAGCTCATTTTTCTTCCTTAAGTACAGATGCGATGAGTACAGAGAAAAACATGCCGCCGACACCGGCAATAGCAATGGCACCTTCTACCTTGAAATAGCTTAATAGCATCGACAACAGCAGAGAAAACAGGACGCCAAAGAAGGTACTGATCTTCTTCATCATCGGTACAACGATGGTGATAAACGTGGCAACGATAGAATAATCAAGATGATATTTATCCAAATCGGGCACAGATGACGCCATAACTACGCCAAGAATACTGAAGATATTCCAGAAAATATAAAAGGTGAAACCCGCACCGATTAAATAGCTGGTGCTAACGTTGTTCTTCCTGTCTTTCTTTTCACTAAGTGCAAAAAGCTCATCCGATAATAAAAACCCGATAGGAAGCCGCTTTCTTAATTTCAACGTTGAAACGTATTCACGCAGCGTCAGGCCATATATCAGATGCTGCGCGGTGATAAAAAAAACGGAGATTAATAGCGTCGCGACATTCGCCCCAGACATGAGCAAACCAAGCGACACGAGTTGCGCCGCTCCCGCGAAAATAATCGCGGACATCCCGATACTTTGTCCAACGGATAATCCCGATTGGATAGCCATAGAACCGGCCAGAATGCCCCAGGGCACCACAGATAAACAGAGCGGCAGCATTTCAACCACGCCGGTCATAAAGTGCTTCCACGGACTCACGGTGTCTTTTGATTCAGACGATGAACGGGCTACGGTGTTTTCCATATAACATTGCACTACCATAAATAAATCGATAGCGGAAAACTAACAAACCGTCTTTTAAGAGTATTGGATGAATTTGCTGCACCGCAGAATAGGGGCCGAGTAACGCAACCAACGCACATGCAACTTGAAGTATGACGGGTTATGCGTTGCCTTTAGCAAACTCGCCCGGCGTCAATCCCAACGAGTTTTTGAAATGACGATGGAAATGGCTCTGGTCGGTAAAACCACACGACACGGAAACATCAAGGATAGCATCGCCTTTGCGCAATAATTCCTTAGCCTTGCGCAGGCGAGCCTGAATCAAGTAGGCGTGAGGCGTAATCCCCACCACCGCTTTAAACTGTCGCAAGAAGTGCCACACACTGAGTTCAGCCAGCGCGGCCAATTCAACGAGAGCCAGTTCTCTCTCGGGATAGCTGTCCATAAACGCTTTAACATTCAGTATATTTTGGGTCGCAACGGGTAGCATCTGTGGTGTCAGGCGCGTCTTGCTATAGCGCATCGTCAGCCAGGTTAATGACGACAACAGCAGCGTTTCTTTCAATAGCATATTGCCCGGCTGAGACAGCATAGTGAACGTCATGAGCAACTGATCCGCCAGTCCTGGATCGTGAACAACGGCGTCGGGAAACCACGGAATGGAATCCTTTGAGCGTTGAAGATCCTGATTAATCGAGCGAAAAAGATCGGGATGCGGATAAATGGCGCGATAGGCCCAACCCGTTTCTACCTCGGAACTCCCCGTGTGCACATCGTCCGCATTCACCAGAATAATGTCGCCTTTGGGGGCAACATGCTCTGCACCGGAACGATAAAAACGCTGAGCCCCCTGCTCAATCACGCTGATGCAATACGTATCATGCACATGGCGAGGAAAGCGCTGCTGATAGTACTGCGCCTGCAACATATCCAGACCCCCTAATGCTTCCAGATGCCTGAAATGTGTCTGCTCTTGCACTACCGGCTTTTTTTGCACGCATTAACCCTCTTATCATTTGTACAAAATTGCTCTGGCGGAAACGACATCTGCGTACTTCTTTATAGCCAGCAACAGCGTACCTGTTTCACTGATTCTATCAGAAGCGAATTCACATCCCCATGCTGGAAAAAACTGCGAAAAAAAGCCAGCGACGGAGCCGCTGGCCATTGATGATACATTCTTGTCTTTTTACGGCTCTTGGCTTTTTACCAACCGGTTTACATCAGATGAAACCGGGACACGCCAAGATTCAACCGTTCAGCCTGCTGCTCGAGCGAGGCGGCAGACGACGAAGCCTCTAGCACCAGCGTCGCATTTTGTTGCGTAACCCGATCCATTTCTGATATCGCTAACGACACCTGATTGATACCGCTGCTCTGTTCATCGGAAGCCAGCGCGATTTCATTCATAATGCGGGTAACGTTATTAATTTCAGCAACAATCTCGGCCATCGCTTTACCCGCTTCGGATGCCAGCGTCGTTCCCTCTGTCACTCTGGCTTCGGATTCTTTAATCAGTGCGGCAATTTCCGTTGCGGCGTTAGCCGAACGCTGTGCCAAATTACGTACTTCTCCTGCGACTACCGCAAAGCCTTTGCCCTGCTCGCCCGCTCTCGCTGCTTCAACCGCCGCATTCAGTGCCAGAATATTAGTCTGGAATGCAATCCCGTTAATGAGCGCGATAATTTCAGCAATTTTGTCTGAACTCTTGGCGATATCCGCCATAGACCCCACCACCTGTTCAACAATGCTGCCACCGTTTACCGCTTTGGCTGAGGTCTCCGTCGCCGCCTCGCTAGCATGGTGCGCATTATCGGTATTCTGCTTCACCGCAGCCGTGAGCTGCTCCATGCTGGCCGCTGTTTCCGCCAATGCCGCAGCCTGCTGTTCGGTTCGTGCAGACAAATCCGTATTACCGACGGCAATTTTCGTCGAACTGCTGTGAATCGACTCCGCACTGTCGCGTACCGAGCCAACCGTTTCGGAGAGCGAATCCTGCATTTGCTGGATGTTATTCCCCAAAATACCGATTTCATTCCGCCCGACATCTACACTCGCGCGCGTTAAATCTCCATGCGCGATTGCCTGTATGCGCGACACCCAATACTGCACTGGGTTAATAATGACCCGACGAATTAATAAAAACGTCATGCCAGTTAACACGATGGCCAGAATAAAGGCACCCGTCATGAGCGTATAACCCAGAGTGGAATTCCTTTCAGCCGTCACATTAATATTTTTCGCCATCTCAACCCGATAAAGATAAGACGCCTTCAACGGCACATCATACTCATCGTCCAATTTAGACAGGGCCGTCGACTCAAACGCATTGAGTTCTTCAACATTGCCCTTCTTCGCTATGTCAAACATGGGTTTGATACCGCGTTCGACATAATCGCTATAGCGCGCTTTTAATTCATTATCGCGGGCGAGTTCAACATCAGAGCGAACCGACCTATTCTGATACGCATTAAACATTTGCTGAGACATCGACAGACGTTCTTCTGCCGCTTTCATACTCGCATTGTAGTTATCTGTAAGGCCATTACGTAAGTGATTCACAGCATGTAGCAAATTCATACGCGCCGCACGCATATGATTAGCACTATCAACGAGCTCCATTCGAACATTCAATTCCAGCGTCGAACTATTTAACGACTGTTCAGCCTGCTTAAGAAAATAGGACGATGTGGAAACTGCCAAGGCAAAAAGTAGTAAAACACCAGAAAAAACAACGATAAAAAGGGGTGTCAGTTTGATGTTATGCACGCCGGGTGCAGCGTGCCAAGGTTCTGGTTTTTCGTAAATCGCTATTGACTGATAAGGAACATCGCTCATTTTTACATCCGTCGAGTTATTCAAGAAATTGCTGTGAAGTAAATTGCAGGTAAGCAAGAAAAAATAAAATACCGCCACATGTTACATAACATTTAAAGGTTGTGACAATGTGCGTTAAACACAAGATAAAAAACAGTGGGCTATAAAAAATAATTTTATTCATAGGACCGCCATCACAAAAAAATCGCCTATAATTTCAACGAAAATAGTTTCCCTAAAAAACAATTTAGAATGAAAACCATTACACTAAATTAGTGAATTATTTTAGTCATCATTCTTACATTAATATTAATTATAAGAGAAAAATAGATTAACGGAGTCATTCTTTTTTATTGAAAATAAACAGGCTTTAACATTCAACATTACTGATTGATTTATTATTTCGCCATTCTGAATATAAAAACATCACGCTACGACACGCTCAGGTTAACGTTCACCTATGCCCTCGTGCTTCGGCACGTTGTCGCCCGTCTAAAACCGATGGAGTAACCCGCCGTAAGCATGCCCGACGTCTTTCTCTGCGAGCATGCCTCCTCTCCAGTCTTCTTCGATTTGCTTTTGCGAAGCCGCGCGCAAGCCACTCACGCCATTTAATCGCCAGCGAAATAAGCAGGTATATTTCATTCTCGACTAGCGTTCATGTTGACAGCCGTCAACACATGAATTTACCATGACCCTATATCGCGATGAAAAAACACCCAAACAAGCATATTCAGGCAGCCATTGAATACGCATTAGCGCAGGGCTGGCGTTTTTATCCCAGCAACGGGCATGCATTTGGCAGGCTTATCTGCGGCGCGCCGGACCACAGTACCCATATGATGAGTATTTGGTCCACGCCATCAGTCTCGGAAAATCACGCAAAGCAAATCCGCCGCAACGTCGATAGCTGTCAGGCAATACTGAAACAATAGAAGACACATACGGCTTACCGAGGAATTTATGACAACGTATCACTTTTCTCTCACGCTAGTGGGCGTTTCCGCAGACACCGCAGGGCTGGAAGATGCACTTTTTGCCAGCGGCTGCGACGACGCTCTGATCTGCTTTTATGGCAGCGCCGTCTATCTCGAATTTGATCGCGAAAGCCCGCGTTTTTCTACCGCGGTCATCAGCGCTATTCATGATATCGAATCCGCAGGCATCCAGGCCAGAGTCCACTCCGTCGATGCAGCCTGGGTTGGGATCAGTGACATCGCAGCACTATCCGCGCTGTCGCGTCAGGCGATTGCTCTTCTCAAAGACGGAAAACGTGGTGCAGGTGATTTCCCCTCTCCGGTCCAGCGCTTACGCGGTACATCACCGCTGTGGGAATGGAGCGATGTTGCCGATTGGCTAGCCAAACAAAAAAAAATACCACAAGAATTAGCCGACAATGCTCAGGAGCTTGCCACGATTAATCTGGCCTTGCAGATACGTAATGCCCGTCAGCAGGACGAATTAGCACGTTATTGTGCATTGCTCAGCGAAGGTATGCCATTACGTGAACAAATCATCACGTAAACAACGCCGCTGAGACCTACCTACCATGCAAACCACCCGCAGCAGCCAAAGCGAGCAGCAGGTAAACGCCATAAAAAAAGCCAGCGAAAAAACTCGCTGGCTGGTGAAACGTCACCATTACTCAGAATACGTTTCCTTGCACCACCTAAAGCCAATGGCGGTACTCATCGTCGGACATGTCTTTCAGGTGCCACTGCGTCGCCTGCTGCAATAATGCAATGCGCTGTTGGGTAGACATCCACCGCAACCACTTCGCTTTACAGGTCGATAAGTAGGCTCGATAGAACTGGGACAAACGGGAAATTGCCATGAGCCACCTCCTCTCTTTCCTTGTTAGAAAGTATCGACGTAATATAGGGAAAGATAAATTGATGACTTTAGTGCAGGGAGTTCCTCTTTTATGTCTTCTCCTCGATTGCAGCAACAGTTCATCCGCCTGTGGCAACATTTTCAGGGACAAACCACCGACACCACACTGCAAGAGCTGACCGGTGTGTTGAATTGCTCACGCCGCCATATCCGTTCGCTGCTGAACGCGATGCAGCAGGAAGGCTGGCTCATCTGGCAAGCCGAAGCTGGAAGAGGAAAGCGCTCGCAGCTCTCCTTTGTTTATACCGGATTGGCGCTACAGCAACAGCGTGCCGAAGATTTGCTGGAACAGGATCGCATTGAACAACTGGTGCAGTTGGTGGGTGACAAGGAGGCGGTGCGCCAGATGCTACTTGCCCACCTTGGGCGGAGCTTCCGGCAGGGGAAGCACATTCTGCGCATCCTCTATTACCGTCCTTTACGCAATTTACTGCCCGGCTCGGCGCTACGGCGTTCAGAGATGCACATTGCCCGGCAAATCTTCAGCGGACTCACCAATATAAATGAGGAAAATGGGGAAATTGAACCCGATTTGGCTCACCATTGGCAGATGATCTCTCCCCTGCATTGGCGCTTTTATCTGCGCCCGGCTATCCGCTTTCATCATGGGCGCGAGCTCACAATGGATGACATCACCACATCACTCTCTCGCCTTATTCCGCTTCCACTCTTTTCTCATCTTGAAGCCGTAACGTCGCCGATGCCATTCGTGATCGATATCCAGCTAAACAGCCCGGATAACTGGCTACCGTGGCTATTAGGCAGCGTGCACGCCATGATTTTGCCGCAAGAGTGGAAAACGCTACCGGATTTTGCCCAACACCCGATTGGCACCGGCCCTTACGCCGTGGTGCGTAATAACAGCAATCAACTGAAGATCCGCGCCTTCGATGATTATTTTGGCTATCGGGCGTTGATTGATGAGGTCAATATCTGGGTCCTGCCGGACGAACCGGAGGAAATGCCGGTATCGATCCAACTCCAGTCTGACAATTCTCGTCACGAACAGTTAGAAAGCCGGATGGAAGAAGGCGGCTATTTCCTGCTGTTCGACAAGCGTTCGCCGTTAGCATCACGACCGGAAGCTCAGCAGTGGCTCAGACAGGTATTTAACCCGATTTCGCTACTCAACCACGCCAATACCAGCAATCAGCGTGACTGGTCACCGGCCTACAGCCTGCTGCCGCGCTGGCACCATCACCATCCCGATGTGCCGCAATCCCTTCCGAAAGGGCTGACGGAGGTCACACTCACGTTCTATCAGGCACACCCTGAATACCGGATATTAAGCGAGATTATGCGCACGCTACTGGCGCAGCACGGCGTCACGTTGCATATCCAGACGGTCAGCTACGAAGACTGGTATCAAGGCAATGCCGAGAGCGATATCTGGTTTAGCAGCGTGAATTGTTATTTACCGCTCGAATTCTCCCTGTTCGCGATGCTCTACGAACTCCCACTGGTGCAGCACTGTCTGGATGACGATCTGCATGCGGACGCGCAGCAGTGGCGCAGTCACTCGCTGCCGATGGCGGAATGGTGTGAAAAACTGATCGATAGCGGCCAACTGTATCCGCTGTTGCACCACTGGCTGCAACTTCAAGGGCAGCGCAGTATGCGCGGCGTCAGGATGAATATGTTGGGCTGGTTTGATTTTAAATCCGCCTGGTTTGCACCGCCGGAACGCTGAGAGCCTTTCGCTGCCCGACTTAACCCTTTACAATGTGCCGTTCTCAACGGGGTGCGGAAAATTTTTCGCTGAGAAGATACCCGTCGAACCTGATCCGGTTAATACCGGCGAAGGGATTTGAGAGTGTGGCTTATTGCTGCCTCAAAGTCCTTTGCCACCCTATGATTCTCAGGAGTGCAAAGTGTTAAATCAATTACTACACCGTTCAGCCACCGCGCTGAAAATCAGCCTGCCTTGCCTGTTACTGCTCTCGGCTTCGGCCTTCGCCAAGCCTACGCTTACCGTTTATACCTACGATTCATTCGCTTCCGAATGGGGTCCGGGCCCTGTCATCAAGACCGCATTTGAAAAAGAGTGCGAGTGCGAACTGAATTTCGTCGCACTGGAAGACGGTGCCTCGCTGCTGAACCGTCTGCGTATGGAAGGCAAAAACAGCAAAGCGGACATCATTCTGGGACTGGACAACAACCTGTTGCAGGCCGCAGAACAAACCGGCCTGTTTGCGCCACACGGTCAGGACACCCGTGCCGTCACGGTGCCGGGCGGCTGGAGCAATAAGACGTTCGTTCCTTACGACTACGGCTACTTTGCGTTTGTGTATAACAAAGACACGCTGAAAAACCCGCCGAAAAGCCTGCATGAGCTGGTGGACAGCAATGCACCGTGGAAAGTGATCTATCAGGATCCGCGCACCAGCACACCGGGACTGGGCTTACTGCTGTGGATGCAGAAAGTGTACGGCAACGATGCGCCACAAGCCTGGCAGAAGCTGGCGAAGAAAACCGTTACCGTAACCAAAGGCTGGAGTGAAGCCTACGGTCTGTTCCTGAAAGGGGAAGCGGATCTGGTGCTGAGCTACACCACGTCACCGGCCTATCACATCATTGAAGAAAAGAAAGACAACTACGCGGCGGCCACCTTTAGCGAAGGGCACTATCTGCAAATTGAAATCGCCGGGCAGTTGGCTTCCAGCAAAAATCCCGAACTGGCAAAACGCTTTATGCAGTTCATCCTGAGCCCAACCTTCCAGCAGGCTATCCCTACCACAAACTGGATGTATCCAGCGGTTAAAACCGACCTGCCTGCGGGCTTCGCGGCGCTCGCGGTTCCTGAGAAAGCCATGCAGTTCAGCGCACAGGACGTTGCCGACCAAAGGACGCAGTGGATTCAGGCATGGCAACGCGCCGTCAGCCACTGATCGGCGGACGTCTGTGGCCGGGGCTACTGGCCACAACGCTGTTAATTTCCGTTGCCACTCTGGCTTTCGGCGCGCTATGGCTACAGGCGCCCGAAAGCCAGTGGCGCACGCTATGGCATGACAGCTATCTCTGGCATGTCATTCGGTTTACCTTCTGGCAGGCCTTTCTCTCTGCGCTGTTTTCTACCGTTCCGGCGATCTTCCTTGCCAGAGCGCTGTATCGACGGCGCTTTCCCGGCCATCGCTGGCTGCTACGATTGTGCGCAATGACGCTGGTGCTGCCGGTGCTGGTCGCTGTTTTTGGCCTGCTCAGCGTTTATGGTCGGCAAGGCTGGCTGGCCTCTGTGCTGGGCTGGTTTGACCTGAAATACACGTTTTCGCCCTATGGGTTGCAGGGCATCCTGCTGGCGCACGTCTTCTTCAATCTGCCGCTGGCAACCCGATTGCTGTTGCAGTCGTTAGAAGGCATCGCCACCGAGCAACGTCAGTTGGCGGCGAATCTGGGTATGAACAGCTGGCAGCATTTCCGCCTGCTGGAATGGCCCGCCCTGCGCCGACAGATTTTACCCACTGGCGCACTGATTTTTATGCTCTGCTTCGCCAGCTTTGCTACGGTGCTGTCGCTGGGCGGTGGCCCGCAGGCGACCACAATTGAACTGGCTATCTATCAGGCATTAAGCTTTGATTACGATCCGGGGCGCGCGGCACTGCTGGCGTTAATTCAGATGGTTTGCTGTCTCGGCTTGGTGCTGCTGAGCCAGCGGCTGGGACGGATTCTACCCGTCGGCAGCACACAACAGCTTGCCTGGCGCAATCCGCAGGATAGCGCCTTAAGCCGCGTCACCGACGGCCTGCTGATTGGTGCGCTGTTGCTGCTGGTCGTCCCCCCTTTACTGGCCGTGGTGGTGGATGGCGTAAACCGATCGCTGGTTACCGTGCTGCAACAGCCTGTGCTCTGGCAAACGCTGTTTACCTCGCTGCGCATTGCCTTAGGCGCGGGACTCCTGTGTCTGGTGCTAACCATGATGCTGCTCTGGAGCAGCCGCGAGCTAAAATTACGTCAGAAACCACTGTACGGGCAGTTGATGAACCTGAGCGGTATGCTCATCCTCGCCATGCCGGGCATTGTGCTGGCAACCGGCTTTTTCCTGCTGCTGAATAACAGCATCGGGCTACCGCAATCCCCTTACGCACTGGTGGTGTTCACCAACGCGCTGATGGCAATTCCGTACGCGATCAAAGTACTGGAAAACCCAATGCTGGACGTTGCCGAACGCTACAACCGACTCTGCACGTCGCTGGATATTCGCGGCTGGCAGCGACTGAGACTGATCGAACTCGCCGCGCTGAAACAACCGCTGGCGCAGGCGTTGGCTTTTGCCTGCGTGCTGTCGATTGGTGATTTTGGTGTCATTGCACTGTTCGGTAATGAGCAATTCCGCACGCTGCCATTCTATCTGTACCAGCAAATTGGTTCCTATCGCAGCGCCGACGGCGCAGTCACGGCGCTGCTCTTAATGCTGCTGTGCTTTATGTTATTTACCCTGATTGAAAAACTGGCAGGCCGTCATGATCGCGCTTGAGAAATTGACCTACTTCTATCAACACTTGCCCATGCGCTTTGATTTTCACGTCAAGCTGGGAGAGCGCATCGCTATCCTCGGCCCCAGCGGCGCAGGGAAAAGTACGCTGCTGAATCTGGTTGCGGGCTTCCTGATGGCAGACAGCGGGGAATTACGACTTAACGGCGAATCTCACCGCGAGACGCCTCCCGCTAAACGACCGGTTTCGATTCTGTTTCAGGAAAATAACCTGTTTCCTCATCTGACAATCGGGCAAAACATCGCGCTGGGGCTACACCCCGGCCTGCGGCTTAATGCAGAACAGCGCGAGACGCTACGGCAGATCGCCGATCGGGTCGGTCTGGTGGATCTTCTGGATCGTCTGCCCTCGCAGGTTTCTGGCGGACAGCGCCAGCGCGCGGCATTGGCACGCTGTCTGGTGCGCCACCAGCCGATTCTGCTATTGGATGAACCGTTCTCGGCACTCGATCCCGCGCTGCGTCAGGAGATGCTCGATCTGGTTGAAAGCGTGTGTCAGGAGCGCCAATTCACGCTGTTGATGGTGTCCCACAATCTGGATGATGCCATGCGGATCGCAAAACGTACGGTGCTGATCGTGGACGGGCAGATTTATTATGATGGGCCGACTCAGGCGCTACAAGATGGCAGCGCCGAAGCGGCCGCCATCCTGGGAATTTCACGTCCGTCTTCGAATTGAGAAATTAAGGCAAAGCCTGATAGCGCAAGTTACTGAACGTGACGTCGCCCTCGCCTGAAGCATACAGGGCAGGCCGCAAACTGAGGAAATCATACGCGACGTTGTGATGGTAGCCGGACACTTCCATCTGCACCGGATATTTCTTCCACGGTTCCTGATCCGAGGTGCGGGTGTAGAACGTCACAATGTGGCGATCGTTTTTCATCAGAATCTGCACCTCATTGCCCGTAATATGCGGCAGTTTCTTCTCCGCCCTTTCCAGCCCGTAGCGGTGCATTACGGTGCCGTCCTGATTAAACGACAGCCCGACGTATAGCTTCGCGTTATAGAACAGCAGCAACCCTGCCTGTGCGCCGGGGGCAAAATTCGCCGTGACTTCAATTTGGTAAGCCTGATCGCCAGGGATCATCGTCAGCGGCGCGCTGTTCTTCGGCGACGTGCCTTTTGCCTTCAGGTGCAGCTTGCCATCGCTAAGCGTGACCCGCTTCAGTTCCTCCGCATTGGCACGGTAAAAATGCCAGCGAGCCGGAAATTTCTCGTCGGTAAAGCTATCAGACCAACCGATGCCATGAGGCACTGCCTCGCCGCCTTCCGGTTTGCGAATCGGTTTGCCGGTATCGAATCCAGCGGATGTAAACCAGCCATCATCACCCCAGACGATCGGCTCCAGCATCGCCTGCCGCCCCAATGTCATAAAGCCGTTTTCATAACCGTGATACACCATGTACCAGTTTTTATCCGGCCCTTCGATCAGCGTCGCATGGCCGCGCGACCACCATTTCTCTGAACGATCCTGCGTGCGGATAATCGGGTTATGCGGCGAGTTTTCCCACGGTCCGTTGATCGATTTGGAGCGTGCTGCAATCACCATGTGTCCGGTCGGAGGCCCAGCCGTTCCACCTTCCGCCAGCACCATGTAGAAGTAATCACCGTGGCGCAGCATCTTCGGCCCTTCCTGCGAGAAGCTTTCCACATCCCACTCTTCCGGGTACTGCCATCCCTGATAGACCACCGCCATTTCACCGACCGTCGACAGCCCGTCGTCCGTTAATTGCACGCGGTTGCCGCCAGACATAAAGATGTAACGCTTACCGTCCTCCCCTACCACATGGCCGGGATCGCTGGCCGGATTTTTCAAGCCGGTATCTTTCGGTGGCGTCCACGGGCCATGAATGTCATCAGCGGTAATCACATACAGCGTTTTCTTTTTCGTCCCTTTGGCGTCGATGATCCGGTTCGTGGTGAAGTAGATATAGTATTTCTCGTTGTGCTTCACCAAATCCGGCGCCCAGATGGCATCAACGGGCGTCGTGATCGCAGGGCCAAGCGGTTCCCAATTCACTAAATCACGCGAGTGCCAAATCAGCAGTCCGGGGATGTCGTCAAATGACGAGAACGTCATGTAATAGTCATCCCTATCCTTGATAATCGTGGGGTCAGGATGATCGCCCGCAATAATCGGATTGAGATAACAGCCATTGCCCAAATCCGCCTGACGCTGCTGTTCAATACCCCGCATCCATTCGTTAGCAGGGCCAGCCTGACAGGCTATCGCCTGGCCAATACCCATTGCCATCAGTAAGATACCGCTCAATACGCCTTTTCCTAGCACTCGGGACACGCCCATTTGTCACCACCCACTATCCCAATGATTATTTTATAATTTATAACATTGAAACCCCGTTCCAATTGTGAAAACAGTCACGCTTCTCTCGGTTATATGGCGAAAAATCAGGCGGTGATCGTGCGGTGAAATACCAATATATACCCTAAATAATTCGAGTTTCAGGAAGGCGGCAAGTGAGGGAATCCCGATGAGCTTACTCAAGTAAGTGATTCGGGTGACTGAGCGCAGCCAACGCACATGCAACTCGAAGTATGACGGGTATACTGTGACCAATTCGACATATTCAGTTTTTATCCCTTGTGGGTATTGTGTCTTTTTGTACTGCTGTGCTTATATGGATTGACGATTGATTACTCATTCGAACACAACACTCGACCATAAATAACTCGAACATCAATAGGATTCCCGTGACGCACTATTCTTCTTCCACTTCAGCACTACTAAGCACCGCGCATGTTGACGCGGTCGTCGTCGTGCGCGTGGTCGTCGTGGTCGTGGTCGGCAGCGCGCCGTAACGGGTTCCGAATCGAAGATTCTCAAACCCCGCCGGCGCAAGCCGAGCGGGGTTTCTTATTTATACCCTCCCCGCTCCGACACCGCACCGGCCCTGATGAAGGATGTAAACATGCGTTATACAGGCGCTCAGTTAATTGTTCGGCTGCTTGAACAGCAGGGCATCACCACCGTAGCGGGTATCCCCGGCGGCGCGGCCCTGCCGTTATATGATGCTCTGGGTCAAAGTAAAACGATCCGCCACGTTCTGGCTCGCCATGAGCAAGGCGCGGGATTTATGGCACAAGGTATGGCACGTGCTAGCGGACGCGCCGCAGTTTGTATGGCTTCCAGCGGTCCAGGGGCGACCAACCTGCTCACCGCCATCGCTGATGCCAAACTGGATTCGATCCCGTTGGTATGTATCACCGGCCAGGTGCCTTCCAGCATGATCGGTACCGATGCGTTTCAGGAAGTCGACACCTACGGCATTTCTATTCCCGTCACCAAACATAACTATCTGGTTCGCGACATCAACGAACTGCCGCGCGTGATTCCAGAAGCCTTTCGCATCGCGCAGTCGGGTCGTCCCGGTCCGGTGTGGATCGATATTCCAAAAGATATCCAGAATGCGACCATTGAGCTGAGCGAACTGCCAGACGTCTTTCCTCTCGATACGCCGCCCGCTATCCCTCAGCAGGAAATCGAGCGTGCTGCGGCCATGATTAATGCGGCTCAGCGTCCGGTGCTCTATCTCGGCGGCGGGATTATTAGCGGCGTCGCGCACGAACAGGCAGTTCAGCTGGCGGAACGTTCCAACCTGCCAACCACCATGACGTTGATGGCGCTGGGTACGATGCCTGTCGATCACCCTCTGTCGCTCGGGATGCTGGGTATGCACGCCGCACGATCAACCAATCTGCTCTTACAGCAGGCAGATTTGTTAATTGTGCTGGGGGCGCGTTTTGACGATCGCGCGATTGGTAAGGCAGAACAGTTTTGCCCGAATGCCAGCATCATTCACATCGATATCGATCCGGCCGAACTGGGTAAGATCCGCCAGCCACACGTGGCGATCAATGCAGATGTCGCGCAAGCACTGGATCAGTTGCTGCCACATATTGCGCCGCAGCAGCGTGACGTATGGCGTGCCACCGTCCGCGGGCTGCAACAGGAATTTCCGTTCAGTATGCCCGGCGCTGACGATCCATTAAGCCATTATGGTTTGGTGCAGGCCACGGCACAGGCGCTGACGGATGATGCCATCATCACGACCGATGTCGGTCAGCATCAGATGTGGGTCGCGCAGTCATATCCGCTGCGTCGTCCACGCCAATGGCTGACATCCGGCGGGTTTGGGACGATGGGCTTTGGCCTGCCTGCGGCGATTGGCGCGGCGCTGGCTGAACCCGATCGCACCGTGGTGTGTTTTTCTGGTGATGGCAGCCTGATGATGAATATTCAGGAAATGGCGACCACGGCAGAAGAAGGACTTAACGTAAAAATCGTCCTGATGAACAACCAGTCACTCGGTCTGGTTCACCAGCAACAGGATATGTTTTTCCAGAAGCGCATCTTCGCGGCCGATTACCGCTACAGCGCGAATTTCCTCGCGATTGCCGCAGGCTTCGGCTTTGCAACTTGCGATCTGAACGCTGCCGCCGATCCACAGGCCGCGCTGCAAGAGATGCTCAACCAACCAGGTCCTGCGCTGATCCACGTACTTATTGACGCCAATGAAAAAGTGTTACCCATCGTGCCACCGGGCGCCGCGAACATCGATATGATCGGAGATTAATGACTATGTCAATTCAACTAACTTCGCCAACGCAATCAACGTCAAGTCAGGTCACGCTGGAACTCTCGGTGCGCAACCACCCCGGCGTCATGTCACACGTTTGTGGCCTGTTTGCCCGTCGCGCATTTAACGTGGAAGGCATTCTGTGTATGCCGCTGGCAAATGGCGAGGAAAGCCGGATCTGGCTACTGGTCAAAGATGACCAGCGGCTACAGCAAATGATCAGTCAGGTGGAAAAACTGGAGGACGTCCTTCAGGTACGCCGTCACGGTGAAGAAATGCGTATTTTCGAGCAGGTCGCCGAGTTCTACTGCTAAATGGCTTGGCCGGGTCTTTCCCGGCCTGCCCAACCTTACCCGTTTAACACCTGCCATAGCAGATGGCGGTAAACTGGCATCAGCGGGTGCTGAATCAGTACGACCGACAAGGCAACCGCCGCCACAGACATCACGGGCGCGACCCAGCGCAAGCGTCTGAGCGGCATCTTTCTGCTAAACCAGTCATGATGTTTACGCTTATCACTGCGCCACCAGCGCCAGTTTAGCCAGCCTGCGCCCCACACCATGATGGCAGTAATCAGCAGCAGCCACTTAAACCCTGCGCTGTTCGTCCCCGCGGGAATATCAATCGCAACGCCAGCCAGAATACCGGGTAAGAAATAGGCCGGCGGCCACAGCAGGCAGCCGATGATATTCGGCACGGCAAATTTATAAGGCGGTAACCCCAGCATCCCCGCCACCATCGGGATGAGCGGACGGGTCGGGCCGACGAAACGCCCGATCAGTATCGTCGGCATCGGATGCTGATACAGGGCATATTCGGTTTTACTCAGCAACGCCTGATGCTTTTTCAGGAAAGACCAGTTATGCAGCGGTGCCTTAAAACGCATGCCAATAAAATAGGAAATCCAGTCCCCTAGCAGGCAACCGATAATCCCTGCCCCCCACGCCGGGTAAAGCCCCATTTGTCCACTGCCGATCAGTGCCCCCAGCGTTGCCATCATCACCGTTCCCGGCAGTAGCAACCCCACCAAAGCCAGAGATTCCAGAAAGGCAACCAGCATGACGGCGATCAGTGAATACGCGAGTGATTGAGTAACCAGATGATCCAGCCACGCTTCCATAAAACCTACCCGTACGTTATAAAAACAAGGATTGTCTGGATCATAGCAGAAGCCGTCAACTCCTGATTTCACCCCATCATTCGGCTGTGGCTACGGTAAAACCCCAACACACCGGATTAACGCGCGATGTCGTCTCTCAGGCGACAGCCCCCTCGGCGGACAGCACGAAACCCAGCAATATCCTACTGAAAATATGTAGCATGATTTATCTATCTAACGTTGAGGCGTGCTTAGCCTTCAGACGGTGAAAGCTTGTGCGTTTTGATAAATATCAACTATTCTTATTATAAGGACACTCGCAATATCATTTTCTAATTCAAGTCTTTAGTACCACTTCAGTAATGCAGTTTTCTGGTCAATTCTTTTGCACCGACGGGCATCTACACTTATGATAGCGGTCATTTTTTGCCACCGTGCCACACTGCCACTATGTTTTTTAAACTACTCAACCATTTCGGATTACGACGTCTTATCCTACTCTTGGCAGTGGCGAGCGCCTTGGTAACACTGGCAAACAGTTTTTATGCCAGCTATCGCGTTCAGCGAGAGCTTCTGATTGATAACACCCTTGAAGCCAACCGTGTTTACGCCACCAAGCTTGCGGCGATGACCCATTCTTTCTTTAAAGAATCCCAGCAGCAGTTAGCCTATAGCGCCAATATCGTCTCTACCCAGATGGATGATAAGGCCAGTCTGTTTAAAGAAGCCGACCGCCTGCGGCTACAGACCAGCAATTTCAACTCTGTCGTCATTGCAGATGAAAAAGGTACTGTCCGAGCCACGTCACCGGATACGTTCCAATTAATCGGGAGAAGCCTGACAACAGAAGGCGCTCTCGAAGCCCTGAAAGAAAAGCAGCCTCTTATCAGCCAGCCCTATGTCTCTGCCGCCAATAACTTCATCGTGCTGATATCTTCGCCGATCTTCACACGGGATGGCCGCTACAAAGGGTTTATCGGTGGATCCATCTATCTTAAGCAGCCCAGCGTTCTTAATACGCTCTTAGACAAACACTATTACCGCGACGGTTCTTATATTTACGTCACCGATAAGAACAAAAAAATGTTGTATCACCGTGACATGGAACGTATTGGCAAAACAGAGACCAATAATCTGAAGATCGGCGCACAGCACGAAGATAATGGTAGCCAGCACATGGTGAACTATCTGGGTGAAGCCATGCTGGCAGGCTACGCCATCGAAGCCACCTCACAGTGGCAGATTGTGGCGCTCCGCCCGATGGACATCACGCTGAAGCCTCTCGATAGTCTGATGCTGAACGTTCTACGTCACACGCTTCCGCTCGCACTGTTGACGATCTTCTGCGTCTGGCTGCTTGCCCGGCTCATCGCCCAGCCGCTATGGCTATTGGCACGCAGTGCCAATAAGATGGATGCGACGGACGTCTCCGATGACATCAGAAATATCCACTCCTGGTATTTCGAAGCCTCGCAGCTCAAACAGGCCATGCTGTTGGGTATCGATTTACTCCAGCGCAAAATTGGTAAGTTGCGTTCTGAGGCACACTCAGACCCGATGACCGAACTGCTCAATCGCCGTGGATTGGATAGCGTGCTACGCTACTGGCAGATGGGGCAGAAAAGCTTTGCGGTCATCGCGCTGGATATCGATCGCTTCAAGCGCATCAATGACACCTACGGTCACGATGTCGGCGACAATGTCATTCGCTATCTCTCACAGCTTATTCGCACCAGCTCACGCGATGCTGACATACTGTGCCGCAGCGGCGGTGAAGAATTTTTGATCCTACTGCCGGAAACCAGCCTCGACGTCGCACTCAACATTGCCGAGCGGCTACGGCAGCGCATGCAGGAATCGACCATTCCTGTCGTGGGCAATATCACCATCTCATTAGGCGTTGCCCTGTGGGAACCGGACGTCAGCGATATGCCAATCGAGCGTACCTTCAAGCTGGCCGATGAGGCTCTGTACCAAGCCAAACAGGAAGGCCGCAACCGCGTGGTCTCGGCCTCCAGCGGAGAGCAGTAATCCAATCCCCCTTCTTTATATACCCTAAATAATTCGAGTTGCGTGAAGGCGGCAACTGCGCGACAAATCGGTTCCAGACCGATTTGAACAGCGCTAGCGCTGGCCCGCAGGGTGGGCCTCATTTATGAGGCTCATTAATCCCCAGGAGCTTACTCAAGTAAGTGACTGGGGTGAGCAAGGGCAGCCAACGCGCAAGCAGCTTGAAGGATGACGGGTATACGGGTGATGTTGCTGGACATTACCTGTATAAATAACCATACTTATCCCTACCATCCTTCCTTATCCCACTTGCTATAAAAGGCCGCTTAGTGACTCAGGTTCGTCAGGGGTTTCTACTGACCCGCCACTGGAACGACACACCAGCCGGCACGCAGGTTGAATTCTGGCTGGCCACCGATGAGGGCCCGCTGCTCGCACGCCTGCCGGTACAGGAGGCCGTTGCCTTTATTCCTGCACAGCAGGAAGCCCGCGCAAGAACGCTTTTACAGCAGGAAAAACGCTGGCAGTTAAAACCGCTCGCCATGCAGGATTTCCATCATCAGCCGCTGCTGGGGCTGTATTGCCCGCAATACCGACAGCTGCTGCGGCTGGAGAAATTGCTGCGTGAGGGAGGCGTTCAGGTCTACGAAGCGGATATTCGCCCGACAGAACGCTTTCTGATGGAGCGCTTTATCACCGCGCCCGTGTGGTTTAGCGGTAACCCAACGTCAGGTAGCCTGCTGACGGAAGCCCGCATGAAACCGAATCCCGATTACCGTCCGACGCTCAAACTGGTGTCGCTGGATATCGAGACCACCCGCCACGGCGAGCTTTACTGCATCGGACTTGAAGGCTGCGGACAGCGTCAGGTTTACATGCTCGGCCCGCCGAACGGCACGCCTGCCGAGCACGAAGATTTTAATCTTGAGTACGTCGCCAGCCGTCCGCTGCTGTTGGAAAAGCTGAATACCTGGATGCAGCAGCACGATCCCGATGCCATCATCGGCTGGAATCTGGTGCAGTTTGACCTGCGCGTCTTGCAGAAACATGCCGAGCGCTACAACATTCCGCTCAAGCTGGGGCGTAATGGACAGGCGTTAGAATGGCGGGAGCACGGTTTTAAACAGGGGCATTTTTTTGCCAGCGCCACCGGCCGTTTGATTATTGACGGCATTGAAGCGCTCAAATCCGCAACGTGGAATTTTGCCTCGTTTAGTCTGGAATTTGTCGCACAGTCGCTGCTAGGGGAAGGCAAAGCTATCGACACGCCCTATCAGCGAATGGATGAAATCGACCGCCGCTTTGCCGAAGATAAGCCCGCACTCGCTCGCTATAACCTGCAAGACTGCGAACTGGTCACGCGTATTTTCGACAAAACCGAGCTGCTGCCTTTTTTGCTAGAGCGCGCTAGCGTCACCGGACTGGCGGCCGATCGCAACGGGGGTTCCGTCGCAGCATTTTACCACCTCTATTTACCGCGCATGCATCGTATGGGCTACGTTGCCCCGAATCTCGGTGACGTCGCGCTTGAGGCCAGCCCCGGCGGATTTGTGATGGATTCACGTCCCGGACTGTATGATTCGGTACTCGTGCTGGACTACAAGAGCCTCTACCCTTCTATCATCCGCACGTTCCTGATCGACCCGGTAGGGCTGGCGGTGGGAACGCAGAACCCTGACGCTCAGCACGCCGTCCCCGGCTTTCGTGAGGCGTGGTTCTCCCGCGAACAGCACTGCCTGCCAGCGATTGTCGAGCAAATTTGGCAAGGGCGTGAGGCGGCGAAGCGCACCAACAATAAACCACTGTCGCAGGCGCTCAAGATCATCATGAATGCCTTTTATGGCGTGCTGGGTGCGACAGGCTGCCGCTTCTTCGATCCACGTCTCGCCTCCTCCATCACCCTACGCGGCCATGAAATCATGCGCAAAACGCGCGAACTGATCGAAGAACAGGGCTATCAGGTGATTTATGGCGATACCGACTCCACCTTTGTCTGGTTGAAGCACGCGCATAGCGAAGAAGAAGCAGCAAAGATTGGCAAAACGCTGGTGCAACACGTTAACCAATGGTGGACACAGCACCTGCAAGACACCCAGCAGTTGACCAGTGCGTTGGAACTGGAATTTGAAACGCATTTTCGCCGCTTCCTGATGCCAACGATTCGCGGCGCGGAACAAGGCAGTAAAAAACGCTACGCCGGCCTGATCGACACGCCACAAGGCGAAAAAATGGTGTTCAAAGGGCTGGAAACCGTGCGTACCGACTGGACACCACTGGCGCAGCAGTTTCAACAGCAGCTCTATCTGCTGATTTTTCAGCAACAGCCCTATCAGGACTGGCTGCGGGATTATGTCGATCGTACCCTGAACGGTGATTTTGACGATCTGCTGATCTACCGTAAACGGCTACGCCGTCGGCTCGATGATTACCAACGCAACGTGCCGCCCCACGCCAGAGCCGCTAAAATCGCCGATGATTATAACCGCCAGCAAGGACGGCCACTGCAATACCAAAACGGCGGCTGGATCAGCTATGTGATGACCGTCAACGGCCCTGAACCGCTGGAAACCCGCCATTCACCGCTGGATTACCAGCATTATGTAGAACGCCAGCTTCAGCCCGTCGCGGATGCTATTCTGCCTTTCCTGCACGATGATTTTACTACGCTGGTAACAGGTCAGATGGGCCTGTTTTAAATGAAAGGGGTTAATTCGCGATACAGCAAGTTTGAGAGGTGACGAATGCACCGTCATCCATTACCATAACGCCCTTTCTGAATTTGCATCAGCTGCATTATCAGCACCCGATAATGTAATCAGACATTCCTCCGACACAGACGAACATCGAGCTAAAAATTTATGCCTTTTACACTTGGTCAGCGCTGGATCAGCGATACGGAAAGCGAACTTGGACTGGGAACGGTTGTTGCCGTCGATACGCGTATGATTACGCTGCTTTTTCCTGCCAGCGGTGAAAACCGACTTTATTCCCGCAGCGACGCCCCCATCACCCGCGTGATGTTCAATCCCGGCGACACCGTCACCAGCCATGAAGGCTGGCAGCTCAAAGTTGATGACGTGCGAGAAGAAAAAGGGTTGCTGGTGTATTGCGGCCAACGCCTGGACGATGAAACGTCGGCGGAACTGCGTGAAGTCTTTCTGGACAGCAAACTGACGTTCAACAAACCGCAAGATCGCCTGTTCGCCGGGCAGATCGATCGTATGGATCGCTTTGCCCTGCGCTATCGTGCCCGCAAGCATCAGAACGAGCAGGCGCTACAACAATGGGGCGGATTGCGCGGCATGCGCGCCAGCCTTATTCCCCATCAGCTTCATATCGCTCACGAAGTCGGCCAACGCCACGCGCCACGCGTTTTGCTAGCGGACGAAGTCGGTCTGGGAAAAACCATTGAAGCAGGGATGATCATCCACCAGCAGTTGCTGTCGGGTCGTGCCAGCCGCGTGCTCATTGTCGTGCCGGAAACCCTGCAACACCAGTGGCTGGTCGAAATGCTGCGCCGCTTTAACCTGCTGTTTTCCCTGTTTGACGACGAGCGCTATGCCGAAGCCAAGCTGGATAGCAGCAATCCATTTGAAACCGAACAACTGGTGATCTGCTCACTGGGATTTGTTCAACGCAGCGCCCAGCGCTTTTCGCAGCTCGTCAACGCCGACTGGGATCTGCTGGTGGTGGATGAAGCCCACCATCTGGTCTGGAGCGAAGAAAGTCCGAGCCCGGAATATCAAGCCATTGAAACGCTGGCACGCGCCACGCCAGCCGTTCTGCTGTTAACCGCGACACCGGAACAGCTTGGCCAGCAGAGCCACTTTGCGCGCTTACGCCTGCTCGATCCCAACCGTTTCCACGACTATCAGGAATTCGTTGCCGAACAGCAACAGTACCGCCCGGTCGCCGATGCTGTCACGCTGCTGTTAGCCGGCGAAAAAGCCCAAACGGCTGAACTGAATGCGCTGAGCGACCTGCTGGGTGAACAGGATATCGAGCCGCTGCTGAAAGCCATCAACAGCGACAGTGACGACAATCAGAAAGCGCGTCAGGAACTGATCACCATGCTGATGGATCGCCATGGCACCAGCCGTGTGCTGTTCCGTAACACGCGTCAGGGTGTTAAAGGCTTCCCGCAGCGTGTCCTGCATCAAATCCGCCTGCCGCTGCCAGCACAGTACCAAACGGCGATTAAAGTGTCCGGCATTATGAACGCGAATAAGACACTGGAAGTCCGCGCCCGCGACATGCTGTATCCGGAACAAATTTATCAACAGCTCGAAGGGGACGATGCCACCTGGTGGAACTTCGATCCGCGCGTGGAATGGTTACTTAACTACCTGACCGCACACCGTGATGAAAAAGTGCTGGTGATCTGTGCACAGGCAGCCACCGCGCTACAGCTGGAGCAAGTGCTGCGCACGCGTGAAGCGATCCGCGCCGCCGTCTTCCATGAAGGGCTGTCGATTCTTGAACGTGACCGCGCCGCCGCCTATTTTGCTTCCGAAGAAGAAGGCGCACAGGTGCTGATCTGTTCAGAGATCGGTTCCGAAGGCCGTAACTTCCAGTTTGCCAGCCATTTAGTGATGTTCGATCTGCCGTTCAACCCCGATCTGCTGGAACAGCGTATTGGTCGTCTGGACCGTATCGGGCAGGCAAAAGAAATTCAGATTCTGGTGCCGTATCTGGAAAGCACCGCGCAGGCGTTGCTGGTACGCTGGTATCACGAAGGATTGGATGCGTTTGAGCACACCTGTCCGACAGGTCGCACCATCTATGATGCGCACCACGCGCAGCTAATCGAGCGGCTGACGACGGTCGGCGAACAGCAGGGGCTGGATGAATTTATCCATACGTGCCGTCAACAGCACGACAACCTGAAGCAACAGCTTGAGCAAGGCCGCGATCGCCTGCTGGAAATGCATTCTAACGGTGGTGAACAGGCTCAACAGTTGGCGCAGGCCATTGCCGAACAGGATAATGACGTCAATCTGGTGACGTTCGCCCTGAACCTGTTTGATATTGTTGGCATCAATCAGGAAGATCGCAGCGACAACCTGATCATCCTGACGCCATCCGATCATATGCTGGTGCCAGACTTCCCGGGCTTGCCGCAAGACGGCTGTACGATCACCTTCGATCGCGATCAAGCGCTCTCCCGCGAAGACGCACAGTTTATCAGTTGGGAACACCCGCTCATCCGTAACGGACTCGATCTGGTGCTGTCCGGCGATACTGGAAGCTGTGCCGTGTCGCTGCTGAAAAATAAAGCGCTGCCGGTCGGCACATTGCTGGCTGAGCTGGTTTACGTTGTGGAAGCGCAAGCACCGAAGCACCTGCAACTGACCCGCTTCCTGCCACCTACGCCAGTTCGCCTGCTGATGGACCGTAAAGGTACCAATCTGGCGGCACAGGTTGAGTTTGAGAGCTTCAACCGTCAGCTCAACGCGGTAAACCGTCATACGTCCAGCAAGCTGGTGAATGCGGTACAGCCCGATGTTCACGCCATGCTGCAACAGGCGGAAGCGCTAGTCGAAACGCAGGCACGCCAGCTCATCACCGAGGCTCAGGAGCAAGCTGACCTGCAATTGCGCCGCGAACTGGAACGTCTGGAAGCGCTAAAAGCCGTCAACCCCAACATTCGTGAAGATGAACTGACCGCACTGGAAAACCAGCGCGAACAGGTACTCAGCAACCTGCACGAAGCCAACTGGCGTCTGGATGCTATTCGTCTGGTTGTGGTGACACACCAGTAAGCATTGCTGACTGCGGTATAAGCATCGCGCTATACCGCAGCCATGATGATATGTTGTTTGCAAAATCGAGATACACGGGCCTACCACGGGGCGAGGTCTCCCTGCGGGAACCTCATCCCCGTGTTCTCCCTAATATCACACATTATACGTTGCCTGAAAGGTGCTCCGATGGAACCCTATAATCCGCCAACCGATCCC
This sequence comes from Pectobacterium odoriferum, assembly GCF_009931295.1. Classification (NCBI taxonomy): domain Bacteria; kingdom Pseudomonadati; phylum Pseudomonadota; class Gammaproteobacteria; order Enterobacterales; family Pectobacteriaceae; genus Pectobacterium; species Pectobacterium odoriferum. The sequence goes on from NZ_CP034938.1 coordinate 4,210,886, forward strand.
TGGCTACACGTTCTGTATCAGGATCAGCACATCATGGTGGTAAATAAACCCAGCGGTCTGCTGTCGGTTCCCGGCCGTGCGCCAGAACACAAAGATAGTGTCATGAGCCGCGTTCAGGCTGACTACCCGACAGCCGAATCTGTCCATCGTCTGGATATGGCGACCAGCGGTGTGATTGCCGTTGCACTCACGAAAGCCGCCGAACGCGAATTAAAGCGTCAGTTTCGCGAGCGCGAGCCCAAGAAATCCTACCTTGCCCGCGTCTGGGGACATATGGCGCAGGATGAGGGCGTCATCGATCTGCCACTGATCTGTGACTGGCCTAATCGCCCGAAACAGAAAGTCTGTTTTGAAACAGGAAAAGCAGCACAGACAGAGTATCAGGTACTTTCGCGTGATGCTGACGGTACAACGCGCGTCAAACTGATGCCGATTACTGGTCGTTCCCATCAACTGCGTGTTCACCTGCTCGCGCTAGGTCACCCCATTCTCGGCGATGGCTTTTATGCGCATCCCAATGCCAAAGCACTCGCACCCCGCCTGTTACTGCACGCACAAGAACTGGCTATCACGCACCCGGCTTTCAATACCCCGATGCACTTTCGTTGCGAAGCGGATTTCTGACGCAAACGCGCTGACGGTATTTTCAAATCGGGTTTGGTGGAGCAGTAAAACGGGGAAGTAATAAGAAGAGGAAAGATGCGGATTATTTTGTCTGATTCGCGCTTTTCAACAGTTCATAGGCGGCCTGAATATCCTGCGCTTTGCGCTTGGCCATCTCCATCATCCTCGGCGAAAGCTTCTTGGCGACCAGCTTATCGGGATGATGCTCGCTCATGAGTTTGCGGTAGGCGCGCTTAATCGTCACGGCGTCATCGCTGCTGCGCACGCCCAGCGTACGACAGGCACTTTCGACCGTAGGCCCTCGCGGCGGTGAGGTCGGACGTTGACCACCATAAGAGTGCCCGTTAGAGTAGCCCCCGCTAGAATGGCCGTTACTGCGTCGCTGATGCGATTTACCGTTCTGGCGTGACTGCTGCCCCGTGGTACTTTCCATATTGCGCAGAAAAAATTCAAACTGCTCGCGCGTCACGCCCAGCTCATCGGCAATTACATACAACACGCGCCGTTCGTTCGGATGCAGAACGCCATCAACAAACGCGACCTGAAGCTGAATTTCCAGAAACATCTTAATTAAATCAAAACGTCCCAGACAGGCATCGCGCAGTTTGCGTAATTTTATTCGCAGAGGGAAATGGGTGGTTTTTCCTTCACGGAAAGCCCGTTGAGCGGCCGTTCTGGCCTCACCAAACAGCTCAAGGCGATCCATCATTTTGGTCGCGATCTTGATATCGGCTTCCGTCACCCGGCCTTTGGATTTGGTCAGGTGTCCCATGGCCTGAAAGGTCGTGAGAAAGAACAATGACTGACGGGTAGACTGAGCGGAGAAATAATCACGGCGACGCGATGCCCGGGCTTTGTCAATCCAATGCCCCATCAGTAAGCCCATGATCATTCCCCAGATGCCAGCGCTTGAGACGATTCCCAGCGCCAACCCCAGCAACTTTCCCCAATACCGCATATACTCCTCAAATCCTCATGCCGTCAGCCAAAAATTGCTTTATCATACCTGTCATTTATCTTTGCACCTAACGGCGGTGCGTATAGGCGGTGGGGATTTAACACTGGCGCAACGCTAACGAGTGATATAGTCTCTGACCGTTTGCCAGCATGATGCCCCTGATGACGGAACACCTGATACCACGTATGAAAAAAAGTTTCCCAACTCTGCTGGCCACTCTGGTTTGGTCGGCGCTTTACAGTCAGCACGCGCTGGCCGATCTCGCTGAACAGTGCATGCTGGGTGTACCTACGTACAACAGACCACTGGTAACAGGCGATCCTAATCAGTTGCCGGTCAATATTCAGGCCGACAAAACCGAAGCCAACTATCCCGACAACGCCAAATTCATTGGCAATGTTAACATCCAGCAGGGCAACAGCGTCATGACCGCCGAGCAGGTGGAACTGAACCAGTTGGATCCGGCAACGCAGGGTAGCACGCCAACGCGTACCATTACTGCGACGGGAAATGTCCACTACGACGACAATCAGGTTATCCTGAAAGGCCCTAAAGCCTGGGCCAACCTGAACACCAAAGATACCGACGTCTATGAAGGCGACTATCAGATGGTGGGCCGTCAAGGGCGTGGTTCCGCCGACAAAATGAAAATGCGTGACAGCAATCGCTACACCATTCTGGAAAACGGCTCCTTCACTTCCTGTCTGCCGGGAGATAATAGCTGGAGTGTCGTCGGTTCGGAAGTGATTCAAGACAGAGAAGAGCAGGTTGCTGAAATCTGGAACGCGCGTTTCAAGATTGCTGGCGTACCTGTGTTCTATAGCCCGTATTTACAGCTTCCTATCGGCGATAAACGACGCTCTGGCTTTCTGATCCCCAATGCGAAATATGGTAGCAGCAATGGCTTCGAACTGCTGACGCCCTATTACTGGAATATCGCCCCTAATTTTGACGCCACGATCACCCCGCATCTGCAAACTAAACGTGGTATGCAGTGGCAGAACGAATTCCGCTACCTGACCACACCGGGCCTTGGTGTCATTCAGTTCGACTGGCTGCCCAGCGACAATGAATACGCCAAAATCTCCCCGCAAGATAGTAACGACACCCGCTGGCTGTTCCACTGGGGTCACAGCGGCGTGATGGATCAGGTGTGGCGTTTTAACGCGGACTACACAAAAGTCAGCGACGACCGCTACTTTACCGATCTGGATTCGCATTACGGTTCGACCACCGATGGCTACGTCACCCAAAAGCTCAGTGCAGGCTATGCGAACCAAAACTGGGACACCACGCTGTCCAGCAGACGGTTCCAGGTCTTTTCCAATGCGACTAGCCGTGATGTCTACCGTGCAGAACCACAGCTCGATATCAATTATTACCAGAATGATATCGGCCCGGTTGATATGCACCTTTATGGTCAGGCGGTAAAATTTACCAACGTCAACGACAATCGGCCGGAAGCCACTCGTCTGCACGTTGAACCAACGCTGAATCTCCCACTAGCTAATCGCTGGGCCAGCCTGAATACCGAAGCCAAGCTATTAGCGACGCATTACCAACAGGATAATCTGGATCGTTACCGTGCTTCCTCAACTCCAAACATTGACCAAGGTACAAAAGATGCACTGAAAGACTCGGTTAACCGAGTCATGCCGCAATATAAAGTCGATGGCAAAATGGTCTTTGAACGCGAAATGGACTGGTCGCAGGCCTATACCCAAACGCTGGAACCTCGTGCGCAGTACCTGTATGTGCCTTATCGCGACCAGAGCAGCATCCATACCTATGACTCTACGCTGATGCAGACCGACTATTCCGGTCTGTTCCGCGATCGCAGTTATAGCGGCCTGGATCGCATCGCGTCCGCGAATCAGCTTGTGACCGGTATCACCACACGTATTTATGATGATGCATTGGTTGAACGTTTTAACGCTTCTATTGGTCAAATCTATTACTTCGATCGTCCACGTACCGGCGACCGTAATACGTCACTCGATAAAAATGATAACAACGGCAGCCAAGTGTGGGCCGGCGATTCATTCCTGAAAATTGATGACAGGTGGGGAGTTCGCGGGGGTCTGCAATATGACAACCGTCTGAACGAAGTTGCGCTGGGCGATGCCGTGTTAGAATACCGTCGCGATGCGGAACGTCTGGTGCAGTTGAACTATCGTTACGCGAGCCCAGAGTATATTAAGGATATGATCCCTAATGTAACGAACCCTGGCTTCCAACAGGGTATATCGCAGGTCGGTATCACCGCGAGCTGGCCGATCGTCGAACGTTGGGCAGTGGTTGGGGCTTATTATTACGACACCAAGGCTAATCAGCCGGCAAACCATCTGATTGGTTTACAGTACAATACCTGTTGTTGGGCCGTGAGCGTCGGTTATGAACGTAAAATTACCGACTGGAACAGCGCCAGCCGCAGCAGCGAATACGACAACAAAGTGTCGTTTAATATCGAATTACGTGGTTTAAGCAGCAATTACAGTCTGGGTTCCGAAAAAATGCTGCGTTCAGGTATTTTGCCTTACCAGCGCGCATTCTGATGTTATCCAGAGTGCTTAGCCGATAAGGGCAAACAGACTGTCTCACTGAAATGTTGGAACTTTTAACCCGCCTTGCGGATGAAATAATGGGAAAGGTATGAAGAACTGGAGAACGCTTATTCTCGGATTGGCACTGAGTGCCTCTACCGCGTTCGCAGCACCACAGGTGGTTGATAAAGTCGCAGCAGTGGTCGACAACAGCGTCGTGTTGGAAAGTGATGTAAACAGTCTTTTGCAGTCGGTAAAACTGAACGCCCAGCAGGCCGGGCAGCAGTTGCCGGATGACGCCACGCTGCGTCATCAGATTACTGACCGCCTGATCATGGATAACATCATCCTGCAAATGGCGCAGAAGATGGGTATCCAGGTGACGGATGAGCAGTTGGAGCAGGCGATTACCAATATTGCCGCTCAGAACCGGATGTCTTTGGACCAGCTAAAAAGCCAATTGGCTTATGAAGGCCTGAACTACAACACCTACCGTAACCAGATTCGTAAAGAGATGCTGATTTCGGAAGTGCGTAACAACGAAGTCCGTCGTCGCATTACCGTGCTGCCTCAGGAAGTCGATACGCTGGCTAAGCAAATCGCCACCCAGACCGGTGAAAACGATGAGCTGAACCTGAGCCACATTCTGATCCCATTACCGGAAAACCCGACGCAGCAACAGGTTGATGAGGCGGAAAATCTGGCAACGTCGCTGGTGAAGCAAATCAGTGAAGGCGCGGATTTTGGTAAACTGGCCATCACCTATTCCGCGGATTCTCAGGCGCTAAAAGGCGGCCAAATGGGCTGGGGTAAGTTGCAAGAGATCCCAACGTTGTTTGCTGAACGCTTAACACAGGCGCAGAAAGGTCAGGTCGTTGGCCCGATCCGTTCTGGTGTGGGTTTCCACATTCTGAAAGTGAACGATATTCGCGGCGGTAACAAAAGCGTATCGGTAACTGAAACGCATGCTCGCCATATTCTGATCAAACCGTCTGTCGTCATGACGGACAGCCAGGCGCAAGCCAAGCTGGCCGAAGTGGCACAGCAGATCAAAAACGGCAGCACCGATTTCGCCTCGCAAGCCAAACTGCTCTCTCAGGATCCAGGTTCAGCAAATCAGGGCGGCGACCTTGGCTGGGCTTCTCCAGATATGTACGATCCGGCCTTCCGCGATGCGTTGTTGAAACTGAAGAAAGGCGAAATCAGTCAGCCTGTTCATTCCTCTTTTGGCTGGCACCTGATTCAGTTGCTGGATACCCGTCAGGTTGATAAAACCGACGCAGCGCAAAAAGAGCAAGCGTACCGTATGATCTTTAATCGTAAATTCGCTGAAGAAGCGCAAACCTGGATGCAGGAACAGCGTGCAGCGGCCTATGTCAAAGTGATTAATGGTGCCAGCAACTAATGCAGATTGAAACTCATGCAGACTGAGAGCAATACACCACGCGTTGTGATCACCCCCGGCGAACCCGCCGGGATTGGCCCCGATCTGGTGATTGCTCTGGCTCAGCAGGCCTGGCCTGTAGAGCTCGTGATCTGTGCGGATCCTGACCTGTTATTCAGTCGCGCATTGCAATTATCGATGCCGCTGACGCTGCGTGACTATCAACCCAGTCAGCCCGCACAGCCACAACAGGCAGGTAGCCTGACCATTCTGCCGATCGCCGCACCGGCAACCATCATTCCAGGTGACTTAAATGTCGCTAACAGCGCTTATGTCGTTGAGACACTGGCGCGGGCGTGTGATGGCTGTCTGAACGGCGAATTCGCCGCGCTGATTACTGGCCCGGTGCATAAAGGCATTATCAACGATGCTGGTGTCCCCTTCAGCGGGCACACTGAGTTTTTCGCCGATCGCAGCCGCTGTGACCGTGTCGTCATGATGCTGGCAACGGAAGAATTGCGTGTCGCCTTAGCGACCACGCATCTTCCGCTCGCAGCCGTTTCTGGGGCGATTACCCGTCAGAGCCTGCATGAAGTCATCACGATTTTGCACCATGATTTGCAGACAAAATTCGGCATCGCTCAACCGCAGATTTATGTCTGTGGGCTGAATCCCCATGCCGGTGAAGGCGGCCATATGGGCCGTGAAGAGCTGGATGTGATTACCCCAGCGCTGGACGAACTCCGGCAGCAGGGCATCACGCTGGTTGGGCCGTTGCCTGCCGACACGCTTTTTCAACCCAAGTATCTGCAACACGCCGACGCCGTTTTGGCGATGTACCACGATCAAGGACTCCCGGTTCTGAAATATCAGGGCTTCGGGCGCGCCGTTAATATCACGCTGGGGTTACCTTTTATTCGTACGTCGGTCGATCACGGTACAGCGCTTGAGCTGGCCGCAACCGGCAGCGCCGACCCCGGCAGCTTCATCACGGCATTAAATCTTGCCATTAAAATGATAAAACACAGTAATGAATAATCGCGTACACCAAGGTCACTTCGCCCGTAAACGTTTTGGGCAAAACTTTTTAAACGATCACTTCGTGATCGATAGCATCGTTTCGGCGATTCATCCTCAGCCAGGTCAAGCGATCGTCGAGATCGGTCCGGGCCTCGGCGCTTTGACCGCGCCCGTTGGCGAACGGATGGATCGTTTTACCGTTATTGAGCTGGATAGGGATCTGGCCGCGCGGTTGGAAACGCATCCGACGCTGAAAGACAAGCTGACAATTATTCAGCAAGATGCCATGACGATCGATTTCGCCGCGCTCGCGGAACAGGCTGGGCAACCGCTGCGTGTTTTCGGCAACCTGCCGTATAATATTTCCACACCGCTGATGTTCCACTTGTTCACCTATACTCAATCTATCCGCGACATGCACTTTATGTTGCAGAAAGAGGTGGTTAACCGCTTGGTGGCAGGACCGAACAGTAAAGCTTTTGGACGCCTGAGCGTCATGGCACAGTATTATTGTCAGATAATCCCAGTGCTTGAAGTACCACCAGAGGCATTCAAGCCCGCGCCTAAAGTTGACTCCGCCGTAGTGCGACTCGTTCCTCATGCCGAGATCCCCTATCCGGTCAGCGACATTCGCGTGCTGAGCCGCATCACGACGGAAGCGTTTAACCAGCGCCGTAAGACATTGCGTAACAGCCTAGGCAACCTGTTCACCCCAGACGTTCTCACTGAGTTGGGGATCGATATCAGCAGCCGCGCAGAAAATGTGACGGTTGAGCAATATTGCCGACTGGCGAACTGGCTAAGCGAGCATCCTGCAAAACAGGAATAACTGGAGTTCATCATGATTAATGCGCCCCGTGTTTGTGTACAGGTTCAGAGCTTCTACGTGGAATCACAATCGGAGCCTGATGAAGAACGTTTCGTGTTTGCTTACACGATTACGGTTCGCAATCTGGGGCGTCATGAAGTCCAGCTTTTGGGACGTTATTGGCTGATCACCAACGGTAATGGTCGCCAGACTGAAGTTCAGGGTGAAGGCGTGGTCGGCGAACAGCCGATTATCCAGCCCGGTGGCGAATTCCAATATACCAGCGGTGCCGTCATAGAAACACCTCTCGGCACGATGGAAGGCCACTACCATATGGTTGACCATCAGGGTAAAGCGTTTCAGGTTTCCATCCCCGTTTTCCGTCTGGCTATTCCTTCACTGATACATTAATTATGTCTACCTATTTAGTTGGCGATGTTCACGGCTGTTTCGTGGAACTTAATGCGCTATTGGCGCAAGTTTCCTTTAATCCAGAACAAGATACGCTTTGGTTAACGGGCGATTTAGTCGCACGGGGGCCAGATTCGCTTCAGGTTCTGCGCTTCGTTCGTTCCCTCGGTTCCTCTGTCCGCATGGTGCTTGGCAATCACGATCTGCACCTGCTGGCCGTTTATGCGGGTATCAGCCGCAATAAGCCAAAAGATCGACTCAATGAACTCTTCACTGCTCCCGATGCAGACGAGCTCATCAACTGGCTACGCCGCCAGCCGATCTTGCAGGTTGATGAAGATCTAAAGCTGGTGATGGCGCATGCGGGCATCACGCCGCAGTGGGATCTGCCGACGGCACTCATGTGCGCACGCGAAGTCGAATCGATCCTGAGCAGCGACAGCTACCCGCTTTTCCTCGATGCCATGTATGGTGATATGCCAAACCACTGGAGCCCAGAGCTTAGCGGTCTGGCCCGTCTACGCTTTAGCACCAACGTCTTTACCCGTATGCGCTACTGCTTCTCTGGCGGGCAGTTGGATATGCTCTGCAAAGAGCCGCCGAGTCAGGCACCTTCTTTGCTAAAACCATGGTTTGAGCTGCCAAGCCAGATTGCCGGAGAATACGCTATTGCATTCGGCCACTGGGCATCGCTGGAAGGGAAAGGCACGCCGGAAAACATTTACGCGCTGGATACCGGGTGCTGTTGGGGGGGGGTACTGACTATGCTGCGTTGGGACGATAAGCGCTATTTCACGCAACCGTCACTCTCATCAAACACTGAGCTTTCTGGCACGGGTGAGTAAAGGCTCGAAAGTATTCACTCTATCGCCAGCCGCTCCCGTGTCATAGAAGTGGGAAGGCCGTCCCAGACGGCATCTTTTTAGATGATGGCACAGCCAACTCCTCGGTGGGAATCGACCAGATTCCACCGCCAAGAAACCCAGCCAGACCAACGGCTTCTACGCCGCCTGACGGTAATTCACGGCGGCGTGGATCGCTCAAACGGTCAGTATTCAGATTACGGTTTCTATTCGTCATGCGTACAGTCTCCTATCTATCAAACACAGCGGCTTAACGACATCTCAATTGAACGACGGAAGCCGCTACTCATTTTCATACTAGCGATGATAGATGACGGAAATGTGACCCATTCGCGCGACGAAATGGAGAGGTAGCCTCCTTACTGTGGTTGATTATTAGTTTCAACGGCGGGTTTTGTCAGCGGTTGAGAAACCGCAGAATATTGCACCACCAGCATCCCCATCACGATTAACGCGACACCCGCTATTCGCCCCAGCGTCGCAGGCTTCACCGCCAGCCCCATCAAACCAAAATGATCGATCATCAGCGATGCCACCACCTGACCAGCAATCACGCAGACAATAAAACCTGAGGCACCGAGCTTTGGCGTCAGCAATAACGCGGCGGTGATATAAGCCACACCCGCCACCCCGCCCAGCCAGATCCACCACGGCCCCTGTAAAGCATTACCAAGCGCAGGTGTGGGCACCCGAGCAGCAAACAGAATCGGCAGCAGCACGCAGATGCTTACCAGCAGTGATACCAGCGTTGCCCAAAGCGGATGGCCTAACGATCGCCCCAGTGCCGCATTACTGGCAGCCTGAAAAGGCACAATGCTCCCAGCAAGTACTGCAATACCCAGCGGCAACAGCAATGAGAGAGAAAAAGAAGAGAATAACGACATGGAGCCCCCGAGTTCACACTATAAAATTCACAACATAATTGGGATGTTCCAATATTCAATCATCCATTAAACTGATGGAAATTCATAATTCATACGGAGGGTATTCATATAGTGGATGATTTACGTCGTATTGATATGAATCTGCTGCTCACGCTTCACGCGCTGTTGACAGAAAAACACGTCACGCGAGCAGCGCTGCGCCTGCACCGCAGCCAGCCTGCCGTCAGCCATTCATTATCACAGCTACGCCAGATTTTTAACGATCCGCTGTTAGTTCGGCGTGAGGCTGGCCTGACGCTCACGACCCGCGCTCAGGCGCTACTCGGCCCGCTGGAACAGGCGCTTGATCAGTTGAACGAGCTTATTCAGGCACCGCAGTTCGATCCGTGCCATAGCACGCGACATTTCCGTTTGGCGCTCTCTGATTACGGTACGAATGCCGTCTTGCCAACGCTCATGCGGCATCTACGTATGCAGGCTCCCGGTATTTCTCTGGCCGTCAGCCATGCCGGCCGTGAAATGATGCTGGCACAGTTGATCGATGGAGAAATCGACTTAGGCCTCGGCGTGTTTCCTGAGCGCCCATCCGAGGTACACGCCGAGCTTCTCTTTGAAGAACAGTTCGCCTGTCTGGCCGACCGCACCACGCTGCCGGAAAACGGTACGCTGTCGTTTGAGACATGGCTGGAACGGCCACATGTTCTGGTCACGATGCATCCCGATTCTGCCAATGAAATTGACAGCGCGCTGGCTGCAAGCGGCCTAGCGCGCAATGTCGTGCTGACCCTGCCCCACTGGCATGCCGCCATCAATCTCATTGCCGGTACTGATCTGATTTTAACCGCTGCACGGCGCAGCATGGCCCGCATTACTACGCCAGATTTGCACATTTTTCCGCCTCCATTCGTGATACCCGACTTTGCCTTCCAGCAGGTGTGGCATACGCGACGCGAGAGCGATCCTGCACATCGCTGGCTGAGACACGCCATTTGGGAAAGCTGTCAGGCGGGGAAGTAAAACATCAAGCCAGAAACGAAAAAACCCGCAACAAGGCGGGTTAGCTATTCATCGACAGAATATTATCGCAGGAAAGGCGCTTAACGGCGTTCCAGAATTTCGAAGCAGTAACTGTGTGAGTTACGCTCGTCAGCATCATGGAACTCGCTGAAAACAGACTGCCATTCATCCGGCTCATAGTCAGGGAAATGCGTGTCGCCTTCCACTTCGGCATCAATGTGCGTCAGATAAAGGCGATTAGCCTGCGCCAGCATTTGCTGATAGATACTGCCGCCGCCAATCACCATCACTTCCTCGACGTCGCCCGCCGCCGCCAGCGCAGCGTCCAGCGAGGAGACCCAGGTCACACGATCGTCATCACCGGGATGATTGCTGACGACAATGTTCAGTCGGCCGGGCAGCGGCTGACCGATAGAACGGAAAGTATTACGCCCCATAATAATCGGCTTATTAAGCGTATTACGCTTAAACCATGCCAGATCGGCTGGCAAATGCCACGGCATCGCGTTTTCCATACCAATCACGCGATCCACTGCCAGTGCAGCAATCAAACTAATAACCATGGTGAAAAAACCCTGTAGGTCAGAAAATTGCTGACACTATACGGAAAGCCCTTTCGCTCGTCGACATAGATGCAAGACCGAAACGTAATATAAGAGTTTTATACTCCCGGCCGTTTACGGTAGAGCCAGATCCCCGGTAAAGACAGGCCGATAGAGAGTGCACCGACGATAAAACTGGCCTTCAGGAAATTGGTCATCATGACGCTCATCAATGCTTCGCTATAGCCAAGATGCGAAATTTCTACCACCGAAATCATCGCCGTATAGGCAGAAATACCGGGAAACATCGGGATCACGGCCGCTACGGTAAAGACTTTCGGGTGCGCCAGCAGCCAGCGTGACCAGCGAATACCGATGATGCCGATCAGGATCGCCGCCAGAAACGATGCCCACTCGATATTCATGCCGAAATGTATCGCCAGAAACCGTACGCCATGCCCGACGCCGCCCAGCAGCGCGCAGTAAGGCAGCACTTTCAGCGGTACGTTAAAGACCATCGCAAACCCCAACGCAGGGACCGCCGCCAGCACCATATCCTGCAACAGTGCCCACAGTAAACTTAAGCCCATCCGCGTAACCCCCACAGCGACATCGCCATCACGACCCCAATACAGGTTGCCAGCGTCAGTAAACTCGCGACCGTCCAGCGTGCCAGACCGGTATTTACGTGCCCTTTAAACATATCCGCCACGGCGTTAATCAGTGGGAAACCGGGAACCAGCAGCAGCACGCTTGCCGCCATCGCCACCGTCGACGTCTGAGAAAAAACAGGCAACCGCATCAGCAGCCCAGATGCCGACGTGGCAACAAACGCCGTAATACAGAAGTTGATCAACGGATTCAGATGTCGCGCCGTAAACACCTGTCGGACATACATCGCCAGTCCGCTGGCAATCAGCGTGACGATAAATGCATCCCACCCGCCGCCGTTCAAACGGCTGAAGCAGCCGCAGGAGAGTGCCACAACGGAAACCATCAGCCAGCGCGGATAGCGCAGCGGTTTGATATTTCCCAGACGCTTTTCTACGCCCGCTACATCCAGCAGTTTATGCTCGGCCATGATGACCGCATGCTGAACTTCAATGACGACGTGCATATTAATACCGCGGTCCACATTCTTCCGCGTCGACGTCAGGCAATGCCCCTGCATGATGGTGGTCAGTACAATCGAATTGGCTGAGATGGAGCTCTCAACGCTATCAGCACCGAGCGCCATACCCAGCCGTGACGACAGCTGTTCAACCACCATACTCTCCGCACCATGCTGTAACAGCAGCAGCGCACATTGAATGCACAGTCGGGTTATTTCCCGCTGCTGTGGCGCTTCATCCATCCGTCTTTCGCCACTTAGTAGTTTTGCACTACTTAATAGTTCACGGTTCTCACGTTCACTGACCATGTTGTTATCCCAACCCGACCCTGAAATTAACCACAAAAAACCAAAGGATAATTGTTAACATATCGCCGCCGAATAACCAATAAGTGTGATGCGAATTCATTATTCTGGCGCTATCATTTTAACCGTTCTTACTCTTTTCACTCTCTGGGATGACCATGTTAGAAACATCGCTGTTTGTCGCCACTATCGCCACGCTGGGGATGCTCTCTCCCGGTCCTGACTTTTTCCTCGTCATCAAGAACGCGACACGTTACCCACGCGTTGCCGCACTGATGACGGCGTTTGGCGTAATCTGCGGCGTGGCAACTCACATGGCATACTGCGTCGCCGGGCTAGCCGTCGTCATCACCACCACGCCATGGCTGTTTAATGTACTGAAATATGCGGGCGCCGCCTATCTGATCTGGATCGGTATTCAGGCATTATTATCGCGTGGCGGCAGCAAGATGAACGTTTCACATCAGGGGCAGCAAAACGTCAGCCTGAAAAAAGCGTTCCTGCAAGGTTACCTCTGTAATCTGCTGAATCCGAAAGCGACACTGTTCTTTCTGGCGATGTTTACACAGGTGCTGAACATTCACTCCGGCATCGGCGAAAAGTTGTGGTATGCCATGATCATCTGGCTGCTCTCTGTCGTCTGGTGGCCGCTGCTGGTGCTGCTTTTCCAAAGCGAGCCGGTACGACGTGGGCTGGCTAAAGCACAGAAACTGGTGGATAAACTGCTGGGCACGGTGTTGATCGCGTTGGGTATCAAAGTGGCGCTAGGTTAGGCCTGCAGAGTGTTTGTTAGCCTAAAGCGATTGGTGCATGATGAACACCTTCCCAATTTCCACCGGGAAGGTGTGTTTGCACTTATTCCGAAGCGTGCTTAGTAGCTGGCATAATAAACCCGTATCCGATGTTGATCGGGATCGAGCGCCACAAACGTCAAACCGAAATCCATCTGGGTGATGTCCTGAATCAGGGTAATCCCCTGTTCCTTCCAGCTTTCATACATGGCGTTTAGTGCAGCCTCACTCTCGACACGAATGGCTACTTCGCTACCACCGCCCGCCAGTTGGGCCACCGGTTTAACCTCATGTTTAGACCACACCCCCAATAACAACCCAGAGTCAAAGGCAAACATGGCAAAATTTTCCGACTTCTCAACAGGTTGCAAATCAAACCGTTCACGATAGAAACGCTCGCTGGCAACGGCATCTTCCACATATAAAATAATAAGATTTGGTGCGTTCATCAGAGATTCTCGGTAATCAGGTGAGTAATAAGCAGAAGGCTTCTGCTTGCCTGAATGCATCGTAGTACGCACTGCTGTCAATTTTTGTCAGTAGCCATTACTGCCGAGGAATGTCTTCTTTTTCATGCCACTCTTTTAATAACTGCTGGCGACGACGGGGATAACGCTGCTCCAAAACCGTCATGCTACGGATACGTTCAGCCCTGAAATGACGAAACTGCTGACGAAGCTCGCACCAAGCGGCAATCACGTGCGTTTGATCGAAAAATCCTAATGCGAACGGCCAGATAATGCGGAGAGACTCATCGCCCTGAAGGTCGCAATAAGCAATCTCCGTACGGCGCTCCGCCCTGATAGCGTGACGCAAAGCGGATAAATCGATAACCACTGCGGGGGTACATTCTGCCTTCCCCACTAATAACCCAGAAGAATCAAGCTCGTGGCGCAACTCTGGCGGTAATACCGCAGCAATCTTCATCAATGCATTACGGGCCGCGCCCGCCAAACGCGCATCTGTTCTTCGGACTACCCAGCGCGAGCCCAACACCAATGCTTCAATTTCCTCTTCTGAAAACATCAGCGGGGGTAGCATGAACCCTGGGCGCAAGATATATCCTAACCCTGCCTCCCCCTCAATATGCGCGCCCTGCGATTGTAACGTGGCAATATCCCGGTAGAGGGTTCGTTGGCTTACGCCTAATTTTTCCGCAAGGTACGCTCCCGTGACGGGAAAACGGTGGTGGCGTAGTATCTGTAAAAGATCGAGTAAACGCTGCGTTCTGGACATAATCTTACCTTGGCTTGAGGCGTGGAAAGTCCCTTCAATATCAGTCTGAAAGACGAGTGGCCGAAAAGAGAATTTCAGACGAAAATACAAAAAAGCCAGCGCTGTTACCAACGCTGGCTTTCATTACCCGCTTACTGCCTACCGAAGTCGGTCAATCAGCCTTTAATCATCGCATGCATTTCCTGCACGGAAGTCACTTTCTCCGTCGGATCTGCCGTCAACGACATGGCCGTGGCGAAACCGCCGTTCAGCGTGGTGTCGTAGTGCACCTTGTATTGCAACGCGCTGCGGCGAATCAGCTTGGAGTCTTCAATCGCCTGACGTCCTGCGGTGGTGTTGACGATGTAGGTGTACTCACCGTTCTTGATGCGGTCCTGAATGTGCGGACGACCTTCATGCACCTTGTTCACCAGACGCGGATTAATACCCGCTTCACCCAGTTCAATCGCCGTGCCGTGCGTCGCATCCAGCTCAAAACCGTGCTTCAACAGCTTGGCCGCCAGATCGACCACGCGAGCTTTATCGCCTTCACGTACCGACAGCAGCGCGCGTCCAGTTTTCTTCATGTGCGAACTGCTGCCCAGCATCGCTTTAGCAAACGCTTCAGCAAACGTGCGGCCAACGCCCATGACTTCACCGGTCGAACGCATTTCCGGCCCCAGAATCGGGTCAACGCCAGGGAATTTGTTGAACGGCAGCACCACTTCTTTTACGGAGTAGTACGGCGGGATAATTTCTTTCGTGACGCCCTGCTCAGCCAGCGTTTTGCCTGCCATCACGCGTGCCGCGACTTTCGCCAACGGAACACCCGTCGCTTTAGAGACAAACGGTACGGTACGCGCCGCACGCGGGTTAACTTCAATCAGATAAACTTCGTTATCTTTCACCGCAAACTGCACGTTCATCAGGCCGCGAACACAGAGTTCAAACGCCAATTTTTCAACCTGCTGACGCATCACGTCCTGAATCTCTTTGCTCAGCGTATAAGCTGGCAGTGAACAAGCCGAGTCGCCGGAGTGAACACCCGCCTGCTCGATGTGCTCCATAATGCCACCAATCAGTACGCGCTCACCGTCACAAATCGCATCGACGTCGACTTCGATGGCATCGTCAAGGAAGCGGTCTAACAGCACCGGCGCATCGTTAGATACGCTAACCGCATTTTGGAAGTAGCGACGCAGGTCGATTTCGTCGTACACGATTTCCATCGCGCGACCGCCCAGAACATAAGAAGGGCGGACAACCAGCGGGTAACCGATGCCACGTGCTTTTTCTACCGCTTGCTCAATCGTTGCTACTGTGGCGTTTGCAGGCTGTTTCAGACCCAGACGATTCACAGCCTGTTGGAAGCGCTCACGGTCTTCTGCACGGTCAATGGCGTCCGGGCTGGTACCGATAACCGGCACACCCGCCGCTTCCAGCGCACGCGCCAGCTTCAGAGGCGTTTGGCCACCGTACTGCACGATCACGCCTTTTGGCTTCTCGATGCG
Source organism: Pectobacterium odoriferum (assembly GCF_009931295.1). Taxonomy (NCBI): domain Bacteria; kingdom Pseudomonadati; phylum Pseudomonadota; class Gammaproteobacteria; order Enterobacterales; family Pectobacteriaceae; genus Pectobacterium; species Pectobacterium odoriferum. Next base: position 4,226,874 of record NZ_CP034938.1, read on the forward strand.
GACGATTTCCAGTACATCTTCAAACGTTACCGGCTCAAAGTACAAGCGATCTGACGTATCGTAGTCTGTTGAAACAGTTTCTGGGTTGCAGTTGACCATGATGGTTTCATAGCCGTCTTCACGCAGCGCCAGTGAAGCGTGGACACAGCAGTAGTCAAATTCGATCCCTTGACCAATACGGTTCGGCCCGCCGCCCAGTACCATGATTTTGTCACGATCCTGAGTCGGATTAGCTTCACACTCTTCTTCATACGTCGAGTACATGTAAGCCGTATCGGTCGCGAATTCTGCCGCACAGGTATCGACACGCTTATAGACCGGATGCAGGTCGAACTTATCGCGCAGTTTGCGAATTTCGCTTTCCGCCACGCCAGCCAGTTTCGCCAGACGCGCATCGGCAAAGCCTTTACGCTTCAGCGTACGCAGGAAATCGGCATCCAGCGCGGTGGCACCTTTTTCAGCGACCTGCTCTTCCAGACGCACCAGTTCTTCAATCTGCACCAGGAACCAGCGATCGACGTTGGTCAGGTTAAATACGCCATCGACGGACATCCCTGCACGGAAGGCATCGGCGATGTACCAGATACGCTCGGCACCGGCATCTTTCAGCTCGCGGCGGATTTTAGTCAGCGCTTCTGGGTCGTCCAGATCCACTTTAGGATCGAAGCCAGTTGCGCCCACTTCCAGACCGCGCAGCGCTTTCTGTAAGGATTCCTGCTGCGTACGGCCAATTGCCATCACTTCGCCCACAGATTTCATCTGCGTGGTCAGACGGTCGTTGGCACCAGCGAATTTCTCGAAGTTGAAACGCGGAATCTTAGTGACAACGTAGTCGATAGCAGGTTCGAAGGACGCCGGCGTACGACCACCGGTGATGTCGTTCATCAGCTCATCGAGCGTGTAACCTACAGCCAACTTAGCCGCGATTTTCGCAATCGGGAAGCCTGTCGCTTTAGACGCCAGCGCGGAAGAACGTGATACACGCGGGTTCATTTCGATAACAATCAGACGGCCAGTTTTCGGGTTTACCGAGAACTGAACGTTAGAACCGCCCGTTTCTACGCCGATTTCACGCAGTACCGCCATCGAGGCGTTACGCATGATTTGATATTCTTTATCGGTCAGCGTTTGTGCAGGGGCGACGGTGATGGAGTCTCCAGTGTGGATCCCCATCGCATCGAAGTTTTCGATTGAGCAGACGATGATGCAGTTGTCGTTCTTATCACGCACCACTTCCATCTCATACTCTTTCCAACCAATCAGCGATTCATCGATCAACAGCTCTTTGGTTGGAGAAAGATCCAGCCCGCGCTCACAGATCTCTTCAAACTCTTCACGGTTGTAAGCGATACCGCCACCGGTGCCGCCCATCGTAAAGGAAGGACGGATAATGCACGGGAAGCCGACGTCAGCCGCAACGGCCAGTGCTTCTTCCATATTGTGTGCAATACCGGAACGCGCAGTATCCAGACCGATCTTCTTCATCGCCACGTCGAAGCGGCGGCGGTCTTCTGCTTTATCAATCGCATCCGCCGTTGCACCAATCATGGTGACGCCGAATTCAGCCAGCACGCCCTGACGTTCCAGTTCCAACGCACAGTTCAGCGCAGTCTGGCCGCCCATCGTTGGCAGCACTGCATCTGGACGCTCTTTTTCAATGATTTTGCGTACCACTTCCCAGTGAATCGGCTCGATATAGGTCGCATCGGCCATTTCCGGGTCGGTCATGATGGTTGCCGGGTTGGAGTTCACCAGAATAACGCGGTAACCCTCTTCACGCAGTGCTTTACACGCCTGTGCACCCGAGTAGTCAAACTCACACGCCTGGCCGATAACAATCGGGCCGGCGCCCAGAATCAGGATGCTTTTAATATCTGTACGTTTTGGCATTTTCTCGCTCCTGATTATTTAGCTGAAGAACGGTAAGTCTGAATCAAGTCAATAAAGTGGTCGAACAGCGGCGCGGCATCATGCGGGCCGGGGCTTGCTTCTGGGTGTCCCTGGAAGCTGAACGCTGGCTTATCCGTGCGGTGAATCCCCTGAACCGTATGGTCAAACAGGGATTTGTGCGTGACGCGCAGCGTGGCAGGCAGATTATTTTCATCAACTGCAAAGCCGTGGTTCTGCGCGGTAATCATCACACAGTTGTTATCCAGATCTTTGACCGGATGGTTGCCACCGTGGTGACCCAGCTTCATTTTGATGGTCTTGGCACCGCTCGCCAGTGCCAGCAGTTGGTGACCCAGACAGATACCGAATACCGGAATATCCGTTTCTAGGAAGGTTTTGATCGCACGAATCGCGTAGTCGCACGGTTCCGGGTCGCCCGGGCCGTTAGAGAGGAAAATACCGTCTGGGTTCAGCTTCAGTACGTCCTCAGCAGGCGTCTGCGCAGGTACAACCGTCAGGCGGCAGCCGCGATCCACCAGCATACGCAGAATGTTGCGTTTCACACCGTAGTCATAAGCAACAACGTGGTAAGGCAGCTCGCTTTCGTTTTTCGCCGCCGGCAATTCGCCTTCCAGCGTCCAGCTTCCCTGTAACCAGCTGTAGCTTTCTGCCGTCGTGACTTCTTTTGCCAGATCCATGCCCTTCAGCCCTGGGAAGGCTTTCGCTTTCTCCAGTGCGACGGCAGCATCCGGCGCATCGCCCGCGATGATGCAGCCATTCTGTGCGCCTTTCTCACGCAGCAGACGGGTCAGTTTACGGGTATCGATATCAGCAATGGCGACGATGTTGTTGCGTTTGAGGTATTCAGACAGGCTTTCTTCACTACGGTAGTTGCTGGCAATCAGAGGTAAATCGCGAATAACCAGACCTTGAGCCTGTACAGAGGGGGATTCTTCATCGTTGGCATTGGCGCCGACATTACCGATATGGGGATAAGTGAGAGTGACAATCTGGCGGGAATAGGAAGGATCAGTAAGGATTTCTTGATAACCGGTCATCGACGTATTGAAGACCACTTCCCCCACTGCCGACCCTTCTGCCCCAATGGCCCGACCGTGGAATTGGGTTCCGTCTTCCAGAACCAATAGCGCTGACTTAATCAAAACACCCTCCAAGGAATAAACAATCACGTTATTTGCATATTAATTCAGATTCGAGCCACTAAATCAATGCAAAAACTACCTGTAAGGCCAATTTTTGGCAAATTGGGCGCATTTTAATGATGGTCTTCCTGATTGTCTACCCAAACCGCTTTTTTTCTCTTATTTTTATGCTTTCCGAAATAAATAGTCGCCCACTGACGTAAAAAACCCTATCAACTGAGATAAGTAAACGGTTGCGAGACAACATTGCTAAAATAAGAGTAACAAATCACCAGCAAAGGACATTTTGGGAGTAAGGAGGGAAAATCATCACTAAAAAACAGAATAAAACACAAACAAATACCAATGATGATAGAAAAAAGAAGCCAAAAAGATAAAAATAAAGGTGAACGTAAAAACACCCACCTTTTTCAGTTAGATAAACTATTTATAAAAAAATAAAATACTACAAATCATCCAAATAAAGCACATCTCTCATATCAAAAAGGCCACTTTCTTTCGCACTAATCCAGATTGCAGCTCTTACTGCACCATTAGCAAATGTCATGCGGCTGGATGCCTTGTGGGTAATCTCAACGCGCTCACCCACATCAGCAAACATCGCCGTATGTTCACCGACGATGTCGCCCGCTCGCACGGTCGCAAAACCAATGCTTTTCGGATCGCGCTCACCGGTGTAGCCTTCACGCGCGTACACGGCACAGGACTTCAGATCGCGTCCCAGAGCATCAGCGATCGCTTCGCCCATCGCCAGTGCGGTACCCGATGGCGCATCCACTTTGTGGCGGTGGTGTGCTTCAATGATTTCGATATCAGTATAGTCGCCCATGACTTTGGCCGCTTTTTCCAGCAGCTTCAACATGACATTGACGCCAACGCTGAAGTTCGCCGCAAACACAATGCCGATATCCTGCGCAGCCTGCTTAATCGCCGCCTTTCCTGCGTCATCAAAGCCGGTAGTCCCAATAATCATGCCTTTACGGTGCTGACGACAAAATGCCAGATGCGCTAATGTGCCTTCTGGGCGGGTGAAGTCGATTAAAATATCGAAATCATTCTGCACGGCATCCAGGCTTTCATTCACGGTAATTCCACTTTTCCCCAGCCCTGCGAGTTCACCGGCATCACTTCCTATCAGAGACGAACCAGAACGCTCCAGCGCCGCGCCCAATACCACGCCGTCCATTTGCTCGATAGCCTGAATCAGCTGGCGTCCCATACGGCCGCCCGCGCCTACAACCGCAATGCGGATGGATGAATCCTTCATAATGTCTCTCTCTTTTTGATCCTGACGACATAAAAATAACATCAGGTTAACGGGCGCTGCGCACTATCGCCAGCGGATTTACCGCCAAATTAGAAAATACTGTTTGAAACCGCAGAAAATCAGCAAAACTGTCTAACCACAGACAGCAAAATGGCACATCAGAGCGATGAAAAACCGCAACGTATTTGAAGACAAGCAGAAGCGGTCAGAATTAAACCACATGGCATAACGCATAAAAATTCATTTTTATGCGTTAACATTTTCATCGATGAATAACAGCGAGGAGATATACCCTAAATAATTCGAGTTGCAGGACAAAACGTTAGCGTTTTGAACAACGCAAGGCGTTGGCCCGTAGGGCGAGGGACATTTATGTCCCTCGTAACGCGGCAAGCGAAGGACAAACTCGTCGGGAACGAATTTGACCAGCCAAAGGCTGGCCTCCGGTGAGAGACAGGATGTCTCTCATTTCATCCCGATGAGCTTACTCAAGTAATTGATTCGGGTGACAAATCTGCCGGAAGCAGATTTGAACGCTGCTTGCAGCGGCCCCAACGGGGCGAGGCTCATGGATGAGCCGAGTAACGAGCGTAGCCAACGCACATGCAACTTGAAGTATGACGGGTATAAAATGGAAGGGAATAACAGCGATAGGGCCGAAGCCCTATCGCAGAAACAGCGCTAATCTACCTGTTTGACGTCAACACGCAGCTCTTTCGGCACTTCAAAGACGATGTTTTCTTCACGTCCCTGCATTTCAACGGCAACCTTGCCGCCCAATTCTTTCAGGCGCTGGATCACCTGTTGTACCAAAATATCCGGTGCGGATGCGCCTGCGGTTACCCCAACATGCGAAGCACCCTCTACCCATGATTCCTGGATATCTTCAGCTGAATCAATCAAATAAGCCGATTTCCCCGCTCTCTGTGCCAATTCAGCAAGACGGTTGGAGTTTGAAGAATTTTTAGAGCCCACAACAAACACGACATCCGCCTTATCTGATAAATGGCGAACGGCTTCCTGACGATTGGTCGTGGCATAACAGATATCATCTTTACGCGGACCCACAATCTGCGGAAAACGCTCACGCAGCGCATCAATCACTGCATAAGTATCATCAACAGAAAGCGTGGTTTGCGTCATAAAGCACAGATTGCTTTCGTCTTTTACCTGTAGCTGCCAGACATCCTCAGGGGACTCCACCAAATACATACCACCATCCGCATTGCTGTACTGCCCCATCGTCCCTTCAACTTCAGGGTGTCCGGCATGCCCGATAAGAATCGCTTCTACGCCTTTCTTACTGGCTCTGGCCACTTCCATATGCACCTTGGTCACCAGCGGACAGGTCGCATCGAATACCGTCAGATCGCGGTTTTTGGCTTCATTGCGTACCGCTTGTGAAACGCCATGTGCAGAGAAAATCAGAATCGCACCATCCGGCACGTCTTCAATCTGCTCAATAAAAATCGCGCCACGTTCGCGCAATCCGTTAACCACATAGCGGTTATGTACTACTTCATGACGGACGTAAATCGGCGTACCAAAAAGCTCCAGCGCACGTTCCACAATGCTGATAGCCCGATCGACACCAGCACAAAAGCCACGCGGATTAGCCAGCAGGATCTGCATGTGTCACCTCCTGTTGTACGGGATCAATATCCAGCACTTCAAGATCGAAGGTAATCGCCTGACCGGATAGAGGATGGTTGAAATCCACGGTGACCGACTCTTCGGTCACATCGCGGATAATCCCCGGCATATCATTTCCGGCAACGCCGCTGAACAGCATGATGGTGCCAACATCCGGCACGCCAGTCTGGGCGAAATCGCGGCGCAGGAAGAACTGGATCAGGTTCGGATTGGTCGGCCCAAAGGCCGACTCCGGCGGCAGCGTAAACTTGCGTTTATCGCCACGCTGCAATCCCAACAGATGTTGTTCCAACGCGTCAGACAGGCTGCCGTCGCCAAGGCGAAACAGCGCTGGCTTGCCGCGCTCACGCGTGGATTCGGCCGCAGAGCCATCCTCCAGCGTCAGGATAAAATGCACCAGCAGCGCGCTGTTATGCTGAACACTCTCGGACATCAGTGACCCTTTTGCTTAACGGTATCAGTATCATCATGCGTACTGAAAAACCCTTCCAGTACGATGAGCGCCGCACCAATACAGATAGCGGTATCGGCAAGGTTAAAGGTGGCAAAGTGCCAGTCACCGACATAGAAGTCGATGAAATCGACAACAAATCCGTGCCATGTCCGGTCGAACAGATTGCCCAATGCACCACCGATAATCAGCGAATACGCAATGTTATTGAGCCGCTGTTTGACGCTGCCACGGTACATCATCACCATCAGTGCAACCACAATAGCAATCGCGATGCCAGCAAAGAACCAGCGTTGCCAGCCGCCTTTATCCGCCAGAAAGCTGAATGCTGCCCCGTAGTTACGGGCGTAATGCAGATTCAGAGAAGGCATCACTGGCACCGTATCCCCCAGCGCAAAGTGGGCAAGGATCCACTGCTTGCTGCCAAGATCGACAATTAAAACCAGTATCGCCAGCCAGAGCCAGCGCAGTCCACTCGAACAGATTTTATTCATCAGACAAATTTACGCTCTTCGCCGTTCCCGCCCACGTTGGTCGCACAGCGACCACAAACTTCAGGATGATCGACATTGCTACCGATATCCGTCTCGTAATGCCAGCAGCGTGGACACTTGTGCCCTTCTGCCTCACTTAAGGCAATTTTCAGTCCGGTGAGTTCCGTTGCCTGCGCGCTATCCGGTGCATTTTCATAACGTTCCACCAGCGCTTTTGAGGTCAACAGCGCGAAGTGCAGTTCCTGACGCAGCTGGTTCAGCTTGCCCGCCAGATTGGCATCGGCGTACAGCGTAACGGAAGCTTCCAGCGATCCACCAATGCGTTTGTCATTACGCGCCTGCTCGATGACTTTGTTAACTTCGCTGCGAACTTTCAGGATATCCGCCCAGAACGCATCGTTCATGGTTTCCGCAGCATCCAGCGCAAACAGGCCGTCATACCACTCTTCGGTAAACACATATTGCGCACGCTCTCCCGGCAGGTAGCTCCAAATCTCATCCGCCGTGAAGGACATGATCGGTGCCATCCAGCGCACCAGCGCTTCTGAGATATGGTATAGCGCAGTCTGGCAGCTGCGACGTGCAACGCTATCGCTTTTTGCCGTGTACTGACGATCTTTAATGATATCCAGATAGAAAGAACCCATCTCGATCGAGCAGAACTGCATCAGACGCTGTACTACACGGTGGAAATCATAGCTTTCATACGCTTCAAGGATCTCTTCCTGCGCAGCTTTCGCACAGCCAACTGCCCAGCGATCCAGCACAACCATGTCTTCTGGTTTCACACTATCTTTCAGTGGATCAAACCCATTCAGGTTCGCTAACAAGAAACGCGCGGTGTTACGAATGCGGCGATAAGCATCAGCAGAACGCTTCAGGATCTCATCGGACACGGCGATTTCGCCAGAGTAATCCGTTGAACCGATCCACAGGCGCAGAATGTCAGCACCCAGTTTGTTCATCACATCCTGCGGACTCACGGTATTCCCGATCGACTTGGACATCTTGCGACCCTGACCATCAACAGTGAAACCGTGAGTCAGCACCTGACGGTAAGGCGCTTTGCCTTTGATCGCAGTGGAGATCATCAAAGAAGACATGAACCAGCCACGATGCTGGTCGGAACCTTCCAGATACATATCTGCTGCATGGCCGCCAAATTCAGGGCGAACGCCCACGACAGATGCGTGCGTCGATCCAGAATCGAACCACACGTCCAGCGTGTCCGGCACTTTGACGTAGTTGTCAGCGTCAGCGCCCAGCACGTCGGCCAGATCGAGATCCCACCATGCCTGAATGCCGTCGACTTCAACACGTTTCGCTACCGCTTCAATCAACTCAGCAGTACGTGGATGCAGCTCTTCCGTCTCTTTATGGACGAACAGCGACATCGGCACGCCCCAAGTACGCTGGCGGGAGATACACCAGTCAGGACGGTTGGCGACCATCGCTTCGATACGCGCCTGACCCCAATCCGGGATCCACTGTACGCCTTTGATTTCAGACAGCGACTGCTTACGCAGGCCTTTCTGATCCATGCTGACAAACCACTGCGGTGTGGCACGGAAAATGATCGGCGATTTATGACGCCAGCAGCACGGATAGCTGTGCTGTAATTTCTCTACGTGCAGCAACATGCCTTTTTCACGCAGAATTTCAACGATCAGATCGTTGGCTTTAAAAACGAATTTGCCATCCAGTTCAGGATAGGTACCGCTCAGGTAGCAGCCGTTCGGCCCCACCGGATTGGCGATTTCCAGATTGTATTTCTGGCTGATCACATAGTCGTCAGGACCGTGACCACCCGCGGTATGTACCGCCCCCGTACCTGCATCCAGCGTCACGTGGTCGCCCAGAATGGCAGGTACGTCGAAGCTCAAGAATGGATGTTTGAAACGCAGCAGCTCAAGTTCCGCGCCTTTGCAGTTGCCCAGCACTTGCCACTGGGTCACACCGACGCGTTTCATCACGCTTTCAACCAGATCGGTCGCCAGAATCAGCGCCTGACCGTCAATCTGCACCAGTTGATAATCGAACTCCGCATTCAGCGAGATCGCACGGTTTGCCGGCAGTGTCCACGGCGTCGTCGTCCAGATCACCAGCGAGACCGGGCCATCTACGCTACTCACGCCAAATTTGGCTAATACCGCCGCCACATCGCTGGCGTTAAACGCGACATCAATAGATGGAGACGTTTTGTCGTAATACTCAACTTCCGCTTCCGCCAGCGCGGAACCACAGTCAGCACACCAGTGAACGGGCTTAGCCCCCTTGTGCAGGTGACCATTTTCAATGATGCGGCCCAGCGCACGAATGATGTTCGCTTCGGTTTTGAAATCCATCGTCAGGTAAGGCCGATCCCAGTCGCCCAGCACGCCGAGACGGATAAAATCGGCTTTCTGACCCGCAACCTGCTCTGCCGCATATTTACGGCACTCAGTGCGGAATTCTGCGGCGCTGACTTTCTCGCCCGGCTTACCGATCAGCTGTTCTACTTTCAGTTCAATCGGCAGACCGTGGCAGTCCCAGCCCGGCACATAAGGGGAATCGTACCCAGACAAGCCTTTCGATTTAACGATAATATCTTTCAGAATCTTGTTAACTGAGTGACCAATGTGAATGTTGCCGTTCGCGTACGGAGGGCCATCGTGCAGAATGAAGGTCTTCTTTCCCTTCTTCGCATTGCGAATAATCCCGTACAGATCCTGCTCATACCAACGTTTCAGCATGTCAGGTTCACGCTTGGCAAGATCGCCACGCATCGGGAACCCTGTTTCCGGCAAGTTCAGGGTAGTCTTATAGTCACTCATTAGATTCTCGATTTCGTTTCGGCTAGAAAAATTAAACCGGTGTCTTTAACCCGAAGAACGTCCGGGCTGTCACCACATCATCGGCGATTTGCTGTTTTAACGCATCGAGCGAAGCAAAACGCTGTTCATTACGGATTTTTTTACGCAGTACAACTTCAATATGACGACCATAAAGGTTCATCGTCACGTCCAGCAAATGCACTTCAAGCTGCTGGCGTTTGTCACCATTTACGGTTGGACGCGTGCCAATATTGGCAACGCCCGGTAGCGATTCTTGCCCCAGTCCATAGACGCTGACGGCATATACGCCGCTGACAGGGGAAACCTGACGCTTCAGCGGCAGGTTGGCGGTAGGGAACCCAATGGTTCGCCCTAATTCTTTGCCATGTTCCACGCGCCCGGAAATGCTGTAAGGATGGCCCAGCAGGCTTTCTGCCAGCTCGAGTTCATCACGGCTGAGCGCTTCACGTACGGCAGTGCTGCTCACCCGTTTGCCGCTATTACAGAATGAATCGGTGCTGATAACATCAAATCCCGACTCACGCCCAGCCTTCTGTAATAACAGGAAATCTCCCTGACGACCAGCCCCGAAACGGAAGTCATCCCCCACCACCAGAAACTTCGCGCCCAACTTCTTCACCAGCAGAGAAGAAACAAACGTCTCGGCATCATTGGCAGCAAAACGCGCGTCGAATCTGACGCACAGCAGATAGTCCACACCAGCCTGCGCCAGATATTTCACCTTGTCACGCAGACGTGTCAGTCGTGCGGGGGCTTTTTCCGCCGCAAAAAGCTCCAGCGGCTGTGGTTCAAAAATCATAACCATTACCGGCAGCCCACGAGCGCGACCTTCCTGCTTCAGTCGTTCAAGCAGCATTTGGTGTCCGAGGTGCACGCCGTCAAAATTACCAATAGTGAGCACACAGCCGTAATGGTGTGCCCGAAGATTGTGTATACCGCGAATTAGCTGCATGGCTGGCCCAGAACAAAGGGTTAAAATTATGGAAATCGGCGGATTATACCTTGTACAGCGAGTAAGGTTAACCCGCGATTCGCGCCTTTTGCAGACACCTTGTAAATCATGCCAATATTTGCACGTTTTTTAGCTGAATCATCGATGGGTGACGCCCAGACGTAGAATATCCGGGCAGCGGACGCTGCCATATAATCCGACTTTACTGAGAGTAGACAGGGTTTTATCAAATTCAGAATGAATTTCTGCTGTGAAAGGCTGTATTCCACCGCGTGAAGCTGCTAAAATCCTGCGCCATCACAACGTAACAAGTGTCGACGTACAAACGACGCTTATTTGCACAAATCCATTGACAAACGAAGGCTAAACGAGCATATTCCACGGCCTTTGAATTGTCCTCGATTGAATATATTTGGGAGTTGGACCTTGGCTAATATCAAATCAGCTAAGAAACGCGCCGTACAATCTGAGAAGCGCCGTAAGCATAACGCAAGCCGTCGCTCAATGATGCGTACTTTCATCAAGAAAGTATACGCGGCGATCGCTGTTGGCGATAAAGAAGCGGCACAGAAAGCATTTAATGACATGCAACCGATCGTGGATCGCCAGGCTGGTAAAGGCCTGATCCACAAGAACAAAGCTGCACGCCATAAATCCAATCTGGTTGCGCGCATCAACGCCATGCAATAATCACGCATCTGCGTGTTGTTGCTAAGAAAAAACCGGCCTAGGCCGGTTTTTTTGCGTCTGTGCTTTTCGCGACAAGCGCTTATCCATCGCCTCACTACAAACCCGTAGCTCTGTCACAGAAGAGCGCTGAAAAATCCGCGTTACAGACACGTTGCACCGCCGGATGCTGGATCATTCTGGCCGCAAAAATCGCATAATACTCGTCCTGAATGTTCTCGATCCTTCCGATCTCGACGATATCGCCCTGCTGGTAGATTTCATTGGCATACAGCGACGGCGCAACAAAAATAGCGTCATTATTAATACCAAACGCAGTCATCAGCGCCGCATCATCAAACTCGCCCAAAATAGTCGCCTGAATATTCTGCGCAGTAAACCAGTTCAGCAATTTTCGTCCCAGCATGGTTCGCCGCCCAGGAATCAACAGCTTACGCGTTTCCAGGCAAGCTGGAAAATCATACGCGGGCTGCGGACGTTTACAATAAAAGCTCACGCCACACTCGCCCAGCTTGATTGAAAACAGCCCTTCCTGCTGCGTGGAATCCACCGGGCAATCCGACAGAATCATATCCAGCTTATGTTGGCTGAGCTGTTCCAACAATATTTCATGTGTCGATTCAAAACAGCGTAAATGGATATGTTCCTGCTCCGTTACCACCGTTTCCAGCACCCTGCTCACCAGCCGTTTGGACAATGCATCTGCCACACCGACATCGAATAACAGGTTCGATTCTTTGCGGTAGTTCACAATATCCAACATTTCCTGGCTGAGCTGGAACATATTATCCGCATAGCGAAAAACAAGTTGCCCCAGCTCCGTCGGTTCCAGCCCCCGTCCCTTGCGCTTGAAGAGCTTGCCTTGCAGACGCTCTTCCAGGCATTTGATTTGCCCAGTAATCGTCTGCGGCGTTAAGAACAGCGTCTCTGCCGCACCAGCAACCGATCCCGACTTATAAACCTGCCAGAAATAATAGAGATGATTAAAATTCAAATGAGACACACCCGCCCCCTCTTCGCGCCTCCGGCATACCATCAACCCTTACACGGCTGAATCGCCTTGTCCAGCGTAGGCAACACCCCGCGGAGCGCCAGATAGCCAAGCAGCGCCGCTAGCCCTGACGCCAGTAAGATTCCCAGCTTGGCATAGGTAATCAATTCCGCATCGCCGCCAGAGAACGCCAGCAGCGTAATGAATATCGACATGGTAAAACCGATACCACATAGCACTGACACCGCTACGATCTGGCTAAAGCAGACGCCAGCAGGCAGACGAGCGTAGCCCAGCCGGATGGTTAGCCAACTGAACAAGGTAATGCCCAGCGGTTTACCAATCAGCAACCCAGCGGCAATGCCAAGGCTCAAAGGGGAAAACAGTTTTTCCAGCACAATCCCCTGTAGCACAATGCCTGCGTTCGCGAAGGCAAACAGTGGAATAATCAGAAACGCGACCCACGTTTGTAAGCCATGTTCCAACGTGATTGCCGGAGAAGATTCCCCGTTGGACGTACGTAAAGGAATAAAGAATCCGACAATCACCCCAGCTAACGTCGCATGAACGCCACATTTCAGAATGCAGACCCACAAGACGATCCCCACCAGCAAATAGGCGGAAGTTTTACCAACCTGCTGCCTGTTCATATAGGCCAGTGCCGCAATCGCCAGCACCGCCCCGCCCAGCGCAGGCCAAAAGATCTGCTGCGTATAAAACAGGGCAATGATCAGGATCGCCCCCAGATCGTCAATGATCGCCAGCGCCAGCAGGAAGACTTTCAGCCCAGCAGGAACACGTTTGCCCAATAGCGTCAGCACACCAATGGCGAACGCGATATCTGTCGCCGCAGGAATCGCCCAGCCAGCGCGCGTCACCTCATCATTGGCGTTGAAAAGCAGAAAGAGCAAAGCAGGAAAAATCATTCCGCCTACCGCAGCCGCCAGTGGCAGCATCGCCTGTTGGCGGCTGGCTAACGAGCCTTCGATGAGCTCGCGTTTCACTTCCAGACCAATCAGCAGGAAGAAAATCGCCATCAGGCCATCGTTAATCCACAGCAGCAGATTCTTATTGATTTCCAGTGCGCCAAACCGCATTTCCACCGGCATCATCAGGAATTGTTGATAGCCAGCAGCAGTCACAGACAAGTTGGCAAACGCGATCGCCAAAACCGTTGCCATCATTAGCATCACACCCGCGGCGGCATCCAATCGAATAAAGCGACGAATCATTGTTATCATTGACTTAATCTCCCATCAGGCACGAACGCCAGTACCGTGCGCTCGCTTTCTTGCTGGCAAGATTACGTGATCTAACCACTCGTTAAAAGCAGATTAAAACTGGCTTAATCATCGTAAAAAACGATCTATTGAATTGAGGCTACTAGAGTATAGGAATAAAAAAACGTCGGGAGCGTTTTTCAACGTTGCGAAGCAACCGCCGCAAGGTGACGGACAAGGATGTCCGTCATAAAAAAACCGGCAGGTTTACCCCACCGGTTTCTTATCACGTGTTAACGACAAACCATTAACGGGTCAAATCATCGAAAAATTTCTTCACGCCATCAAAAAAGTTTTTCGAGCGTGGGCTATTTCTCTCACCAGACGGGCCACCGAAGCTCTCATCAAGCTCTTGCAGCAGTTGTCTTTGACGTTCGTTCAAATTAACCGGCGTTTCTACAACCACACGGCACAACAGATCGCCCTGCGCACCGCCACGTACCGATTTCACGCCTTTGCCACGCATACGGAACAGTTTCCCGGTTTGCGTTTCCGCAGGCACTTTCAGCTTCACGCGGCCATCCAGCGTCGGGACTTCAATCTCGCCGCCTAATGCTGCCATCGCAAAGTTGATCGGCACTTCGCAGTACAGATTGTTTTCTTCACGCTGGAAGATCGGGTGCGCTTTAACCTGCACCTGAACGTACAAATCACCTGACGGTGCACCGTGCTCGCCCGCTTCGCCTTCACCAGACAAACGGATACGGTCGCCAGTGTCCACACCCGCCGGAATTTTCACCGACAGCGTTTTGCTCTTCTCTACGCGACCATGACCGTGACATTTGACGCACGGATCTTTAATGATCTTGCCGCGCCCATGACAGTGCGGACATGCCTGCTGCACGGTAAAGAAGCCCTGACGCATCTGCACCTGACCATTACCATGACAGGTCGGACAGGTGGTCGGGGAACTACCCGGCTTCGAACCGTTGCCATGGCAGACATCACACTCTTCCAGTGCGGGAATACGGATCTCTTTGGTGACGCCACGTACAGCTTCTTCCAGCGTCAACTCCATGTTGTAGCGTAAATCGGATCCACGGCTCGCGCGCTGACGGCGACCACCGCCAAAGATGTCTCCGAACACGTCGCCAAAAATATCACCAAAATCAGCACCGCCGCCGCCAAAGCCACCGCCGCCTCCGCCCATACCACCTTGCTCAAACGCCGCATGGCCATACTGATCGTAGGCTGCGCGTTTTTGCGAGTCGGTAAGGATCTCGTAGGCTTCTTTGATCTCTTTAAACTTGGCTTCTGCCGCGCTATCACCCTGATTACGATCCGGGTGGTACTTCATCGCCAGACGCTTGTACGCTTTCTTTATTTCGCGCTCATCCGCGTTTTTAGCAACGCCCAGGCTTTCGTAATAATCTTGCTTCGCCATTTCTTTTCCTGCCCCTCAACATGCGTGCACGGGCGCAGAGTTTCCTCGACGCCCGTGCTGATTGCCAGCAATAGCCTTGTGGCTGCTACTGCGCCCGCTCAAGGGCGATTACTTTTTATCTTTTACTTCTTCAAATTCAGCATCAACGACATCGTCGTCGCGACGAGCAGAGGCATCATCAGCGCCACCTTCAGCACCTGGCTGTGGCTGAGACGCTTCCAGCAGCTTGCCAGAAACCTGAACCAGCGCCTGAATCTTCGCTTCGATTTCTGCTTTGTCTTCGCCTTTCAGCGCGCTTTCCAGCGCTTTCAGTGCGTCATCAATGGCAGTTTTATCATCAGCGGCCAGTTTGTCGCCCACTTCTTCCAGCTGCTTACGCGTGCTGTGCAGCAGGTGATCGCCTTGGTTACGAGCCTGAACCAGTTCTTCAAACTTACGGTCAGATTCTGCGTTCGCTTCTGCGTCGCGTACCATTTTCTGAATTTCTTCTTCGTTCAGACCAGAAGATGCCTTGATGGTGATTTTCTGCTCGCGACCGCTGTTTTTGTCTTTTGCAGAAACGTGCAGGATACCGTCGGCGTCGATGTCGAAGGTAACTTCGATCTGTGGCATACCGCGCGGCGCAGCCTGAATACCATCCAGGTTAAACTGACCCAGAGATTTGTTGTCATGCGCACGCTTACGCTCACCCTGCAGAACATGGATCGTTACCGCAGACTGGTTGTCTTCCGCCGTTGAGAACACTTGGCTGTGTTTCGTCGGGATCGTGGTGTTTTTAGCGATCAGCGCCGTCATCACGCCGCCCATGGTTTCGATACCCAGAGACAGCGGGCTTACGTCCAGCAGCAGAACGTCTTTCACATCACCAGACAAGACACCGCCCTGAACCGCAGCACCGATGGCAACCGCTTCGTCTGGGTTCACGTCTTTACGTGGCTCTTTACCGAAGAAGTCAGCGACTTTCTTCTGCACCAGAGGCATACGCGTCTGACCACCAACCAGAATCACGTCCTGAATTTCAGAAACGGACAGGCCAGCATCCTGCAATGCCACTTTCAGCGGCTCCAGAGAACGGTTCACCAGCTCTTCTACCAGTGATTCCAGTTTTGCACGCGTCACTTTGATGTTCAGGTGCTTAGGACCGGTCGCATCCGCCGTGATGTACGGCAGGTTAACGTCAGTCTGCTGTGCAGAAGACAGCTCGATCTTGGCTTTTTCTGCGGCTTCTTTCAGACGCTGCATTGCCAGCGGATCATTGCGCAGGTCGAAACCTTGCTCTTTCTTAAATTCGTCAACCAGATAGTTGATCATGCGGCTATCGAAGTCTTCACCACCCAGGTGAGTGTCACCGTTGGTTGCCAGCACTTCGAAGGTTTTCTCGCCATCAACTTCATCGATTTCGATAATGGAAATATCGAACGTCCCGCCGCCCAGGTCGTAAACCGCGATGGTGCGGTTGCCAACTTCTTTATCCAGACCGTAGGCCAGCGCAGCGGCTGTTGGTTCGTTAATGATACGTTTGACTTCCAGACCCGCGATACGGCCGGCATCTTTCGTTGCCTGACGCTGTGCATCGTTGAAGTAAGCGGGTACGGTGATAACCGCTTCGGTGATGGTCTCACCCAGATAGTCTTCCGCCGTTTTTTTCATTTTTTTCAGCACTTCAGCTGAAATCTGCGGCGGAGCCATTTTCTGATCTTTCACTTCCAGCCATGCATCGCCATTATCTGCCGCGATGATTTTGTACGGCATGATGTTGGCATCGCGCTGAACTTCTTCGTCTTTGAAACGGCGGCCAATCAGACGCTTGATAGCAAACAGTGTATTTTTCGGGTTGGTCACTGCCTGACGTTTAGCCGGTTGGCCAACCAGAGTTTCACCATCTTGCGTATAAGCAATGATTGAAGGCGTGGTGCGATCGCCTTCGCTATTTTCCAGTACTTTTACCTGAGTACCGTCAATAATCGCGACACAAGAGTTGGTTGTACCCAGGTCGATACCAATAATCTTACCCATCTAAACATCTCCACTAAAAAGTCATATTCGGTATGGTGGTTAAACCTACTGTGCGGGCGAAATGCCGTTTTTCAACAAGATTTCTCGTTTTCTAACAACACACCCTCGTTTTTCATCAGCAGCACACGTTTCATTCTCATGCTAACCACCGATGTAACGGCCCGACACACGCCTTTGCGGCAGGTCAAACTGTTTCGGTTGGAAATAAGATGGGGCCAACATTTCTATCATCAAGGGGGGAAGATGAAAAAAAATGACCTTTATCCCTCGTACGATCAAACTATTCTGCCTTCCCTATGTTGTGTCCGTTCCAAACGCCCGATATGATGCCGCGCCCGCCGCAGAAATGGGAACATTTCCCTACACAATGGCGGGCAATAACACCTAAACGACACCTATCCCAACGTGATTGGCGCATTCGCTAACCTTAATGCCGCGCCCGACGCGAAGGGACTATTAATAATCTGTTATTGCAGAGGATTTATGAGCACGAACACGTTGGCAAATCCTGGTCCATTAGGACTGATGGGCTTCGGGATGACCACTATTCTGTTGAACCTGCACAACGCAGGCTTTTTCCCACTTTCTTCCATCATTCTCAGCATGGGTATCTTCTACGGCGGTATTGCCCAAATTCTGGCTGGCCTGCTGGAATATAAAAAAGGGAATACGTTTGGCGTGACGGCGTTTACGTCTTATGGCGCATTCTGGCTGACGCTGGTTGCCATTCTCATGCTGCCAAAAATGGGTCTGGCGGAAGCCAGCGACGCTCAGTTCCTTGGCGTATTCCTTGGCCTGTGGGGCGTCTTCACACTGTTTATGTTCTTCGGCACCTTCGGTACCAACCGCGCACTGCAATTTGTCTTCGGCAGCCTGACCGTGCTGTTTGCTCTGCTGGCTGTGGGTAACTTTACCGGCAACCACGCCCTGCTGACCTTCGCGGGTTACGAAGGTATCATCTGTGGCGCTAGCGCGATTTATCTGGCAATGGCTGAAGTGCTGAACGAGAAGTTTGGCCGTACCGTACTGCCAATTGGTTCATGTGGCGCGTCTCACTAAGTTCTGACGCCATACCCGTACCGACAATCCTGCGTTACATGCAAACGAGCCCTGTTAGATTGACAGGGCTCGTTTGTTTTTGATGACGCGCTATTTTTTGAGAAAAGCGTGCTTAAGCTTCGACGGGCGAACGATCGCGCGCCTCGCTATCGGCCGAAACCTGCGAGTCAGCATCCAGATCGCGCTGCAAATAAATACCCAACAGCAATCCCACCGCGGCCAGCGTCAGAACATAGAATGCCGGTGCCATCGGCGTCGCCTTCATAATCAGCGTCACGAAGACAGGCGTCAGGCCACCGAAAATGGCATAGGATACGTTGTAGGAAAAAGAAATCCCGGAGAACCGCACCGCAGCCGGAAACGCTCGCACCATGACATAAGGCACGCCGCCCACCACACCCACGCTAAGCCCGACAATCGCATAGCTGACAAAGAGCAGCGTCGTACTGCTTGCTGCCGAGCTATAAAAGAACCAGCTACAGGCAGCTAGCGACAGGCTACCCACAATAAACAGCTTGCTGGCACCGAAGCGGTCAACCAACAGCCCCGCACCGACGCAACCCACCATCAGCGCAATCGTTGCCAGACAGTTCGCCTGCAATGCCAGCGCAGCAGAAATGCCGTGGACTTTTTGCAGGTAGGTCGGAGCCATCAGAATCACGACGACGATGCACGCAGACAGCAGCCAGGTCAGCAGCATTGAAACCACAACCGCACGTTTATGATTTAAGACGACAGATTTCAGCGGCAGCTCTTCTGCCAGCTTTTTCTGCTCACGCATTTCCATAAAAATGGGGGTTTCCTGCAACCAGCGGCGCAGATACATGGCGATAAGGCCGAATACCCCACCAATGAAGAACGGCAGACGCCAGCCGCCGCCAGACATCTGTTCTGGCGTCAGCACCGTGTTCAGCAACGTTGCGATCAGCGAGCCTAGCAAAATCCCCATCGTCAAGCCGGCAGTCAGCGTACCGCAGGCAAAGCCAATACGAGCGCGCGGCACATGTTCTGCAACGAAGACCCACGCACCAGGGACTTCCCCACCGATTGCGGCTCCTTGCAACACACGCATCAATAGCAGTAAAAGCGGTGCCGCAATACCAATGGCTTCATAGGTCGGCAACAGGCCCATTGCCAGCGTCGGCAGCGCCATCAGCAATATGCTCAGGCTGAACATTTTCTTGCGTCCGCTCTTATCGCCAAAGTGGGCCATGATGATGCCCCCAAGCGGACGAGCCAGATAGCCTGCGGCAAAAATACCGAACGTCTGAACCTGCCGTAGCCATTCAGGAATGTCCGGCGGGAAGAAGAGATCGCCAATCACGGCGGCAAAGAAGACGAAAATAATAAAATCGTAAAACTCTAACGCGCCACCCAGCGCAGCCAGAGACAGCGTTTTGTAGTCCTGCCGGTTCAACCGGCGAGGATGGGCGTGTTGATCCTGAGTCATAAGTTACCGTGCATTGCCAGAGTGAGAAAAGAAGAACGTCACCGCAGTGTGTAAAGTATAAATTACTATAGCGGCAAAATTTTTATACACCAGCAAAGCTGAATCTTATGTTTCAAATCGGCTAACTTCAGTCTTTTATTTCGCGCACGGCATTTTTAGGGCGAAAAGCTGCTACTACATCCGCATTCGTTTCGATGTAAGGGCCTTCCAGCAGTTGGATACAATACGGTACGCTGGCAAAAATACCGGCCACAACCACCTTGCCGTCGGCATCTTTTAAGCCTTCCAGCGTTTCCTTAATCGACTTGGGCTGTCCCGGCAGATTAAGAATCAGCGCCTGTTTACGCAGCACACCCACCTGACGGGAGAGGATCGCGGTAGGAACAAAGCGCAGGCTAATTTGCCGCATTTGCTCACCAAACCCAGGCATTTCTCGATCTGCAACGGCCAGCGTGGCATCTGGCGTAACATCGCGACGTGCAGGCCCCGTGCCTCCCGTCGTCAGCACCAAATGACAGCCGCGTTCATCCACCAACTCACACAGCGTTTGTTCAATCATCGGCTGTTCATCCGGCACCAGCCGAGTTTCCACTTCAAAAGGCGTCGTCAGGGCACTACGGAGCCAGGATTCCAGTTCTGGGATGCCTCTATCCTGATAAATTCCGCTGGAAGCGCGATCGGATACGGAAACCAAACCAATACGCAATACGTTCATAAGCACCTCAGTTTAAACAAAACACCAATTTTATCAGGATATTAACAGTTTTTAGCAAACAATTAGCTCTCATGAGGAAATTCGCACGCTGTTCGTTATTTCACGCCGAGTGCGGCATGACATTTGATAATAATTATTAAATAGCGTCTCAAAAAAACCAACGAATTACTGAAATTAATAATAACGCTATGCAATTAAAATTGCAGAATAGTTGGCGAATAAAAAAGATCGCTTACCTATTAAGAGCAGATGAAATAAGCCAATAGATTAAAGAGAAAAAGGATGATACCTACCACGACAGAACATCACGTTAAATCAAATAATATGATAAAATTAAAGTACTTCTTTAGTACCACAATAAGTAAAAAAGCCCTATCAAGGAAGTCGCCATGAACGATCTTAAGTATAAGATACTTAAACTTTTTGCCCATCCGACATACGCCTTTCTTCTGTTCGGAGCGATTTCCTTTATCTTCACCATCATTATTATGCATGAAGCCAACAAATCGACCTGGAAAACAGAACGGATAAACCTCGATACCGCGATAAAAACCTACGGTTCCTACACCAACAGCGGTGAAGTAACAGAAAGCGATATGATTCGGCACTCCGGTACTTATTTATTGTCACGTACCAGAACATTTGCCTTTAACACGCGGGATTCACGTAGCGAATGCATAAACAAGCTTTCCTCTTCCGATCTCAACTTCAACGATATGGCCGTCATTCGCACCTGCCAAAATAAACTGCCCTCGATCGGGGACTATGCAGGTAAAAACACGCTGACAATTATTTTCCCTATTCTGTCGCCAACCGATGAGTTACTGGGTATCTGGATAAGAACGACGTCAGAAAACCCACCGCCATCATTTATCCAGACGCTGTTCTCCTTATCCTCACTTCTGGTTATTACTGGCAGCGTGCTGCTCTTCGCTATTTTAGGTAGCCTGCTGTCAGTGCTGACGAAAAAATATTTAGTGGAATTACCCATCATCGCGCGGTATGACGATCTCACCGGTTATTTACGGCGAGACGCGTTCTTTCTGGCCGCCAATAAAGCCTTTAGTATCGCCAACCTGACCAAGCGTCCCGTTAGCGTCATTCTGATCGACATTGACTACTTTAAGCAGGTGAATGATAGCTTTGGGCATAGTGTCGGGGATGATGCATTAAAGTTTGTCGCTGACACCTTCAAGAAATCATTTCGCCGCGAAGATATTTTTGGCCGGATTGGCGGCGATGAATTCGCGATCGTATTACCGAATACCGGATTAGACGATGCGTACACCATCGTGGACAAAGCAAGAGAGCGCGTTAGTGAAACACCTTGTGAAACCGCCGCGGGGAAAATCAGGCTGACGGTCAGTATTGGGCTGGTTGAATACTATATCGCTGGGGAAGATCTTAGCGAGGTCATGAAGCGTGCCGATGATAATCTTTATATCGCGAAGAAAACCCGTAACGCGACGGCGAAATAGGCCTATTCCCGCCACAATGCCAAATCGCAGACAAAAAAATAGCCGGGAATCCCGGCTATTTTCATCAGCAGAATGCTTAGAGTAAATCTGCGATCATCTTTTCCAGTTTTTCCTGGTCGATAGCAAACTTACGGATCCCGTCGGCCAGTTTATCAACCGCCATTGGATCCTGGTTGTGCTGCCAGTAGAACTCAGCTTCCGTCATTTTCGCCGGACGAACTTTCACGTCACCGACGTAAGACAGCTTGCGAACCACTTCACCTTCGCTTTCTGACAGCTCTTTCAGCAGGGCTGGTGCAATCGTCAGACGATCACACCCGGCCAGTTCCAGAATCTCACCGACGTTACGGAAGCTCGCGCCCATCACGACGGTTTCATAGCCGTGCTCTTTGTAGTAGTCGTAGATTTCGCTAACAGAAACCACGCCCGGATCTTCATGCGGCGCGAATTCTTTCTTATCGCCATTGGCTTTGTACCAGTCAAGAATACGGCCAACGAACGGGGAAATCAGGAACACGCCCGCTTCAGCACAAGCGCGCGCCTGTGCAAAGGAGAACAGCAGTGTCAGGTTACAGTTGATGCCTTCTTTTTCCAGCTGCTCCGCCGCGCGGATGCCCTGCCAGGTTGAAGCCAGTTTAATCAGGATACGCTCGTTGCTGATGCCTGCGTCGTTGTACAGCTTGATCAGGTGTTTTGCCTTCGCCACGCTGGCTTCGGTGTCATAAGACAAACGCGCATCCACTTCTGTGGAGATGCGGCCAGGGATCAATTTTAAAATTTCGAGACCGATATTGACCGCCAGTTTATCCGTGGCATCCACGACCTGCTGTTTACGATCGCTGCTCTGCTCACGCGCCCAGGCAATTGCCTCGTCGATCAGCTTGCGGTATTCAGGAATTTGCGCAGCGTTCAGAATCAGTGAAGGATTGGTGGTCGCATCTTGCGGTTGGTACAGTTTCATTGCCGCAATATCGCCGGTATCAGCTACAACCGTGGTCAGTTGGCGTAGGGAAGTCAGTTTATCCGTCATGTTGGCATGTCTCGTTGTTTATACGTGGTGCTCGTGAATGAAAATAGCTCGTATATGAATCGACTTGTTATCTAATCTGGTGGCCGTCTATTTTGCGCCGAAATCTGATAATAACACGCGCACTTTCCCGTGCAAGCCAGCCTTTTCCCACTCGCCCCTGCAACGGCTGTTACACGCCGATAAGAGGCCATATTTTCCCCTTTCCGAACGCGCTGGAACGAGAAAGACGAGACGTATTATAGCTATCGCCGTTTTCTTCCGACGTTCTTGCTATAGTAGAGCCATCAGAAATCAGACCGACAGGACATGGCGCATGCTTATTACTATTTCACCCGCAAAAACGCTCGACTACACCAGTCCTTTGGCAACGACGCGTTATACGCAGCCGGAACTTCTGGACTATTCCAGCCAGTTGATTGATGTGTGTAAAAAACTGACGCCAGCACAGATCGGTTCTTTGATGAGCATCAGCGATAAACTGGCTGACCTGAACGCAGGCCGCTTTAGCGATTGGCAGCCGGATTTCACACCAGAAAACGCGCGTCAGGCGCTGCTGGCGTTTAAGGGCGATGTCTATACCGGATTGGCCGCAGAAGATTTCAGCGAGGATGACTTCGATTTCGCCCAGCAGCATCTGCGTATGCTGTCAGGCCTGTATGGCGTGTTGCGCCCGCTGGATTTGATGCAGCCGTATCGGCTGGAAATGGGCACCAAGCTGGAAAACAAAGTCGGTAAAGACCTCTACCGTTTCTGGGGCGACACCATTACTGAAAAGCTGAATCAGGCGCTGCGCGATCAAGGCGATGATGTGCTGGTTAATCTGGCATCGGATGAATATTTCAAAGCCGTTAAACCGAAAAAGCTTAATGCCCGTCTGATCAAACCCGTCTTCTTGGATGAGAAAAACGGTAAGTTCAAGGTAATCAGTTTCTACGCCAAGAAAGCGCGCGGCCTGATGAGTCGTTTCATTATTCAAAACCGTCTGACGCAGCCGGAGCAGTTGAAAGCGTTTAATCTGGAAGGTTACTTCTTCGAGGCAGCGGACTCTTCGAGTGACGAGCTGGTGTTTAAGCGTCACGAACAGTAAACAAGAGAAGGGAAACAGGGCGGAGTATTCCGCCCTTTCAATCGATTTATTCCGGCAGTGACATCAGGAACTCACGCAGCTTCGCGAAATCATCCGGGAAGTTGTGCGACAGCAAATCCAGATCGGCACGCTCAGCCAGCGCTTCAGGCAGATCCAGTTCTTTGCCCAGAATGTCTTCTACGCTTTCCTTGAATTTCGCTGGGTGCGCCGTACCCAGGAACAGACCGAATTCACCGGCTTGCAGCTGATCGCGCAGCAGACGGTAAGCAATCGCAGCGTGCGGCTCAGAGAGATAGCCTAAGGCATCCAGCTCATGCATAGTTTCTTTCGTAGTCTCATCACTCACCGCGCCAAAGCCCAGCGTTTTCAACTGCCAGTTCTTACGGCGGAACAGCTCTTCCACACGCGGCCAGTTGTTCGGCTGGCTAACATCCATCGCGTTGGATAACGTTGCCACCGTTTTATGCGGTTCCCAGTTACCATTGCTCAGGAAGCGTGGCACCGTGTCATTGGCGTTAGTCGCCGCGATGAAGCGCTTAATCGGCAGACCCAGCGATTTTGCCAGCAGGCCGGCGGTCAGATCGCCAAAGTTACCGCTCGGTACAGAAACCACCAGTTGGTTACGGGCTTCCTGCGGCAGCTGTGCAACGGCTTCAAAGTAGTAGCAAATTTGCGCCAGTAGACGGCTGATATTGATGGAGTTTGCAGAGTTCAGGCCAATCGCCTTTTTCAGTTCTTCATCATCAAACGCCTTTTTCACCAACGCCTGGCAGGCATCGAAATCGCTGTCGATAGCGATGGTGTGAATGTTGCCGCCCAGCGTACAGAACAGTTTTTCCTGCAACGGGCTGATCTTGCCCTGCGGATACAAAATCACGACACGAACATTTTCCAGACCGTAAAAGGCGTGCGCCACAGCGGCACCGGTGTCGCCAGAGGTCGCCGTCAGAATGGTAATTTTCTCGTCGCCAGAGACTTCCGTCAGCATTTGCGCCATAAAGCGGCCGCCGAAGTCTTTAAAGGCCAGCGTTGGACCGTGGAACAGCTCCAGTGCAGCGATATCTTCCGCAACTGGCGCAACCGGAGCCGGGAATGCAAAGGCCGCTTTCACACGCTCAAACACCGTTTCGGTCGCAATTTCATCGCCGATATAGGCGGACAGAATGCGGCTGCTGCGGGTGACAAAATCCAGATCCAGCAGGGCATCAATTTCGGTGCGCTCAAATTCCGGCAGTTCCAGCGGGAAGAACAGCCCTTGCTGGCTGCCCAGCCCTTGCTTGATAGCCTGAGCAAAACTCACCTGCTCGTTATGATCTTTAAGGTTGTACAGTTTCATGCGTTATCCCAGTTGTCGTGCGCCAGTCGTATCAAGACGGCAAATATGAACAAAACCTTCATCGTTCTGCAAATAGTTATCCCGCAGCCAGTCGGCCAGGCGCTGTGCGCTCGCCATGTCGTTGCAGACGGAAAATAACGTTGGGCCAGAGCCGGAAATACCGCAGGCCAGCGCCCCGATATCTTCAGCAGCCTGGCGAGCGGCAGCAAAGCCGGGCAGCAGTTTCGTCCGATAAGGTTCCGCGATGACATCCTTCATCAGTTTCGCCGCCAGCTCAGCCTGTCCGGTATGGCAAGCGTGGATAAAACCGGCCAGATAACGACCGTGGCTGATGCAATCCTGACGACGATATTGCGCAGGCAGAATCGCGCGCGCTTCAGCAGTGGAGACTTTAATCCCCGGATACGCCATGACCCACAGCCAGTCATCAAACGACGGTACAGGCTGGCTGATGATGCCGTTTTCTTCCAGCATCAGTTGGACACCACCGAGAAAACACGGGGCAACGTTATCGTAGTGAACGCTGCCGGAAATGCGCCCTTCCAGCTCACCCATCAGCGTCAGCAGACGGTTATCATCCAGCGGTTTACCGCAAAATTCGTTCATCGCCATCAGCCCAGCGACGACAGAACAGGCGCTGGAACCGAGCCCTGAACCAATCGGCATATTCTTTTCGAGCGTCATCGCCACTGGCACGGTTTTGCCAATTTCCTGACAGAACAGTTCCCAACATTGATAGACAATGTTTTCTTTCGGGTTGTCCGGCAGCTTGCTAACAAAACGCCCTTCATTACGCAGGCTGAACAGATCGGCGGCTTCAACAGAGACGCAATCCCCCAGCAGTGAACCGTCTACCGGCGAGACGGCCGCACCCAGCACATCAAACCCGACGCTGACGTTACCGATTGATGCAGGTGCATACACCTTAACCATAATTATGCTCCCAACTTCCATGACAAGGTGCGCAGCAGATCTGCGAACACACCAGCAGCGGTAACATCGTTACCCGCGCCATAACCGCGCAACACGAGCGGCAGTGGCTGATAATAACGGCTGTAGAATGCCAGCGCATTCTCGCCATCTTTGACTTTAAACAGCGGATCGTTGCCGCCAACGGCACTGATCTTGACCTTACAGCGGCCTTCTTCAATCACGCCGACATAGCGCAACACTTTACCTTCATCGCGCGCTTGTGCAACACGGCTGGCAAACTCATCGTCTGCCGTCGGCAGGCGCTGCATAAAGCTGGCGACATCGCCAGACGCATCAAAGCTGGCAGGCAGAACGGATTCCACCTCAATATCGCCCAGCTCCAACTGATAACCCGCTTCACGCGCTAGAATCAGCAACTTACGTGCCACATCCATACCGGACAGATCGTCACGCGGATCGGGTTCGGTATAGCCTTTTTCTTTCGCCTGCGTGGTCGCTTCCGACAGCGACATGCCTTCATCGAGTTTACCGAAAATAAAGGAGAGCGAGCCAGAGAGAATACCGGTAAAGCGAATCAGCTCATCACCCGCATTCAGCAGATTTTGCAGGTTCTCAATCACCGGCAGACCAGCACCGACGTTGGTGTCATACAGGAAACGGCGACGGGATTTCGCTGCGGCACTGCGCAGTTGGTGATAATAGTTCATCGACCCCGTGTTGGCTTTCTTGTTTGGCGTTACGACATGGAAACCATCGGCCAGGAAATCGACATACTGATCGGCTACAGCCTGATTCGACGTACAGTCAACGATCACTGGGTTAAGTAGATGATATTCTTTAACCAGACGGATCAGACGGCCCAGATTGAACGGCTCGCGGGCTTTACCCAGCTCGTCATGCCAGTTGTCCATCGAAATGCCGTTAATATTGGTCAGCATCGCTTTGGAGTTGGCGATACCACACACGCGCAGGTCGATATGTTTGTCTTTCAGCCACGGCTGCTGGCGGTGGATCTGCTCCAGCAGTGCACCACCCACGCCACCGACGCCGATAACAAACACGTCGATCACCTGATCGGTGTTAAACAGCATCTGGTGGGCAACACGTACGCCAGTGGTGGCGACGTCGTTATTCACCACGACGGAGATAGAACGCTCAGACGAACCCTGCGCGATAGCCACAATATTGATATTTGCCGTCGCCAATGCCGAGAACAGACGTGCAGACAGGCCGCGCAGCGTACGCATGCCATCGCCCACCACAGAGATAATCGCCAGACGCTCCATCACATCCAGCGGCTCCAGCACGCCTTCTTTCAGTTCCAGATAGAATTCGTCTTCCAGCGTTTTTCTGGCGCGCGCCAGCTCGTTTTGCGATACGCAGAAGCTGATACTGTATTCGGAGGATGACTGCGTAATCAGAACAACAGAGATGCCCGCACGCGACATCGCAGCAAACACACGCGCAGCCATGCCGACCATGCCTTTCATGCCGGGGCCGGATACGTTAACCATCGCCATGTTGTTCAGGTTGGTGATGCCTTTCACCGGATACTGAGTATCCGTGCTGTCCATGCCGATGAGCGTGCCGGGAGCCTGAGGGTTTTCGGTGTTTTTGATGAGGCAGGGAATTTGGAACTGAGCGATAGGAGCAATGGTGCGAGGGTGGAGGACTTTGGCGCCGAAATAGGACAGCTCCATCGCCTCCTGATAGGACATCGATTTCAATAATCGAGCGTCCGGCACCTGACGCGGATCGCAGGTATAAACGCCGTCCACGTCGGTCCAAATCTCACAACAATCGGCACGCAAACACGCAGCCAACACCGCAGCGGAGTAGTCAGAACCATTACGGCCCAGCACCACCAGTTCGCCTTTGTCATTACCGGCAGTAAAGCCCGCCATCAGGATCACATGATCTTTCGGGATGGCGCTTTCAGCAATTCGACGAGTTGACTCAGTGATATCCACGGTGGATTCAAGATAGTGTCCCTGCGCCAGCAGTTTCTCGACCGGATTGATAACAGAGACCCCATAGCCGCGCGCCTGAAAGACCGCCTCCATGATGGCGATGGACAGTTTTTCTCCCCGGCAGATGATTGCAGCGTTCACACTGTCAGGGCACTGGCCCAGCAACGCGATGCCGTGCAGAACGTGTTTCAGCTGTGCAAATTCCTGATCCACGAATGCCTTCAGGCGGGCATGGTCAAAACCGGGTTGAGATGCTGCAAGCCCTTGCAATAATGAAGAAAAGATCGTTTCGGCGTCGTTCAAATGAGGCAGGATATCTTGTCCGGCGACGGTTTTCTCAATCATGGCAACCAAATGGTTGGTAATTTTCGCCGGCGCGGACAATACGGTAGCCACCTGTCCCTGGCGCGCATTGTTTTCGATAATGTCGGCAACGCGTGCAAAACGCTCCGCATTCGCTACTGAAGTCCCGCCAAATTTCAACACTCGCATTTTTATCTGTTCTCCTGAATTTCTGCCAACCAAACGCCGGAAGCGTTTTTTGTATGCCGCTTACAGACGGCGTTATTGGATAACCTGCCATAAAAAAAAAGCCCGCACTGTTCGGTGCGGGCTTTTTCTGGAATCTTTATATGCGTCAGCCCGCACCGTTACTGGTCGTATCGGTGATGGTAATAATCGTGGTGATTAGGCTGATAGTGCGCATGCTAAAATCGAATCTCATTAGAAGTAGAGTTATCTGCCCTATTAGTTAGGCCAATCGCCCTTTGAAGTCAACGGATTTCTTTTTTTTCTTCTCGTCGAACGAAAAATTCCTGCCGCGCAACCCACTGCCTAAACAGGAATAAGCCGGACAAACCGTTGTCAAAATACGCAGTCCAAGATGTTCGACTACCAAAAAAGCCATCTCTGCTATCTTATTTCGGCAATCTTTTTTCAATGTCGTGTAGCAACCGGTGGAGCATCGCCGTATCGCGTTGCTCTAAACGCCCTAGCCGCTGATGCAACCAGTCACGCAGTTTTTCATCGTCCTCAACCGCCAGGTTAACCAGTAGCCGATCCAAACGATCGTGTAGTGCCGACAACTGCCCCGCCACTGCTGGCTGTGCCGCTTCCGGTTTGACCTGCATGAATTCAGCCAGTTGGTAACAATACACCATCACCGCCTGACCAAGATTCAGCGAGGGATAATCCGCTTTCATCGGCACGCCGGTCAACACATCCGCCAGTTCGAGTTCCTCATTCGTCAGGCCAACATCTTCACGACCAAACACCAGCGCCACAGAGACCATCCATTGAACCTTCTCCTGCAATACGTCGGTCAGTTCCGCTGGCGTACAGTAATAGTGATACTTAGCCCGGCTGCGCGCAGTGGTCGCAACCGTAAAATCGACATCTGCCAGTGCTTCAGCCAACGTGGAAAACACCTGTACGTTATCCAGAATATCCCCTGAACCGTGTGCCACCCAGCGGGCCGCTGGCTCTTGATGTACTGTGCTACCGACAATACGCAAGCTGCTGAATCCCATCGTTTTCATCGCACGAGCTGCCGCCCCTACATTTTCAGCCCGAGCGGGCTCAACCAAAATAATATGAAACTGCATAGACTCCTCAGTATGGGTTACATGCATTTTTGGCAAGCGTTCATCTGCTCGCTAAACAACACAGCCCTGTAATCGATAACAATTTATTGATGACTACGATTTGTTGATAACGACAATTTGTTGGGCATCACGGTAAAAAATTAACAATAAATCAACAAAATTTCCGGCATCAATTCGGCCTTCGGCAGGAAACATCGGTGAGTCCAAAAAGCGGGCGGGAAGATAAAACCCCAGTAAAAATAAGGTAAATTATTTTATTTCAATAAGTTATAAAAGTACTACCGACTGTGTAGCGCCAATTATGATTATTGGCATTTGCTATGCTAAATCGTTCATAAAAAGTGCTAAATTGTGACGTAAACTGGCAATCCTATAAGTGTTTATCACAAAATAGTTAACGTGCTAAAATGAAATTTGATATATGTCAACAGAACCGTAGATTTATCAGCAGGCAAAATCTGTGCTTACTGTTATGTTGCTGTTAATAAGGTTAAACTGTGCGCCACTTTGAGCGCAGTTAAATTAGCGCACGCTTACCCGCTAGCAGTACCTCTAAGCGGGTAGAGAATGAACACCAGTAACGCATTTACGTACTTGAGTCTGACGTTGAGCGAGAGCGTAGTTTACCTCGGTAAGCTCCAGGGAAATACCCGGAATAACTGGCGTTGTAGCCAGCGGGCCAGCAGGGTATGACAGCGACTTCTGTACTTCCGATTTCTATAATTTAAGTTGGCAATTTTAGGTAGCAAACATGCAGACGCCGCACATTCTTATTGTTGAAGACGAGCTAGTAACTCGTAATACCCTCAAAAGCATTTTTGAGGCGGAAGGATACGTTGTTCACGAAGCCACTGATGGCGCAGAAATGCACCACATTTTGTCCGAGAATGACATCAATCTGGTGATCATGGACATCAACCTGCCAGGGAAGAACGGCCTGTTGCTGGCACGTGAACTGCGCGAGCAAGCCACCGTTGCCTTGATGTTCCTCACCGGCCGCGACAATGAAGTCGATAAGATCCTCGGTCTGGAAATCGGTGCGGATGACTACATCACCAAACCGTTCAACCCACGTGAATTGACGATCCGCGCACGTAACCTGCTGTCACGCACCATGAATCTGGGCAGTGGCACGGAAGAGCGTCGTCTGGTGGAAAGCTATCGCTTCAACGGCTGGGAACTGGACATCAATAGCCGTTCTCTGATTAGCCCGGCTGGCGAGCAATACAAGCTGCCGCGCAGTGAATTCCGCGCCATGCTGCACTTCTGCGAAAACCCGGGCAAGATTCAGTCTCGTGCAGAACTGCTGAAGAAAATGACGGGCCGTGAGCTTAAGCCACACGACCGTACCGTTGACGTCACCATCCGTCGTATCCGCAAGCACTTTGAATCAACAGCCGATACGCCAGAAATCATCGCGACGATCCACGGCGAAGGCTACCGCTTCTGCGGCGATCTGGAAAATTAATTCCCCTCAGCCGGAGCAGGCATCTGCCCCGGCTGTTTTCCCTTCTTACCGCACGTTATTCACTCTTTCCCCACGGCATAACCGGCACCGCACTTAACGCATTTTTCGGCGAACCATCGACTAAGCGATCAGAATAAGCAAGGTAGATCAGCGAATTGCGCTTTTGATCGTAAAATCGAACAACCTGCAATTTCTTGAAAACCAACGATGTTCTTTTCTGGAACACCACGGACCCACGATCGCCGCCGTTTTTGATTTTATCAGACAGCGTAATCGGCCCAACCTGCTGGCAGGAAATGGCCGCATCCGACGTGTCTTCCGCCAGCCCTAATCCGCCCTTGATTCCGCCTGTTTTAGCTCGGCTAATGTAGCAGGTCACATTGGATACATCCGGATCGTCAAACGCTTCCACTACGATCTTATGATCTGGCCCCAGCAGTTTAAAGACCGTATCGACAGATCCAACTTCTTCCGCACTGACAACACCAGCGGTAGATAGCAATAGCAGACCCGCTCCCATGATGCGCTTTATGTTCATATTTCAGGCCCTGTGACAATTCATGACAAACAATTAATAACCACAATTAAAAAGGGTATGAGCAAAACAAACCGCTATAATCCCCCTCTTTATCCAAATTACCTGCGGAACATTTTCAAAAATCTTCGGCAGTACCAAAGTGAAAATATTGCTATGATGCGGGATCTCAATACGCTCGCGCTCAATGTGTTTGATGAGGAAGATTATGGATCAAGCCGGTATCATACGTGACTTGCTTAACTGGCTGGAAAGCCATCTCGACCAGCCGCTATCACTCGATAATGTGGCGGCGAAAGCGGGTTATTCCAAGTGGCATCTACAAAGAATGTTCAAAGATGTGACGGGCCATGCCATTGGTTCATATATCCGAGCGCGGAGATTAACCAAAGCGGCGGTGGCACTCTGCCTGACCAGTCGCCCTATCCTTGATATTGCCCTGCAATACCGTTTCGATTCGCAACAGACGTTTACCCGCGCGTTCAAAAAACAGTTTGCACAAACGCCAGCGTCTTATCGTCGTTCCGATAACTGGAATACTTTCGGCATTCGTCCGCCGATCCGGCTTGGTGCATTTACCCTGCCACAGCCACAGTTTGTCACCCTGCCAGAAACGCAGCTTATTGGCCTAACACAAACCTATAACTGCTGTCTGGAGCAGATTTGTAACTTCCGTACGGAAATTCGCGTCCACTATTGGCGTCAGTTTTTAGGAGAGACCTGCTCCGTTCCTCCCGTACTTTACGGGTTGCATCATTCACGGCCGAGTAAAGAGAAAGACGACGAACACGAAGTACTCTACACCACCGCGCTTGAGCCACAGTATCTGCCCGATGACGTCCACACTGGCGAGCCCACCACGCTACCGGGCGGCGACTACGCGATGTTTGTTTTTGAAGGGCCAAATGACGAGCTACAGGATTTTATTATCAGCCTGTATGACACCTGTCTGCCGACCTTCCAGCTTACGCGCCGCAAAGGGTTTGATGCCGAGCGTTTTCACCCTAGCCGCGATACAGATGGGGAAATACCCGCGATCATCCGCTGCGAGTATTTGATCCCCATCCAGCATACCGAGCCGCTTTCAGCGCTGTAACTCATCCAGTGCCGGAATATCCAAATGCGAGATATCTCCGGCCGTTTCCACCACCCATCCGGGTGCTAGCCACGGGCTTTGCTGATAATCAATGCGCGACAGGGAACAGTTGCGCAGACGCAGGCGCCGTTCAGCCGATGCGGGTAACCCCAGAACCGTGCTCAGCAAACACCCCAGCGCCATCCCGTGGCTAACCAGCAAAGGACGACTTCCCGCGGGCAACGCCAGACAACGCTCCAGAACGCCGTGCATGCGCAATGCCACATCAACCATCGACTCGCCTTCTGGGATGCGACCATCGGGCGTGCCATCCACCAGCCCTTTACGCCACTTTTCTTCCTCGGGGGTCAGCGAATCCAAATCTCGGGCTTCTAAGACGCCCATGTTCAATTCACGTAACCCAGGCTCCAGGATTATCTGGCAATCACCACAAGATTTAGCGATGATTTCTGTCGTCTGACACGTTCTTCCGAGATCGCTGGTAAAAATATGCGTAATCCCTAACGTCCTGATTCGTTCAGCAACTTGCTGTGCCTGTTGCTCACCTCTTGGCGTCAGCGCACTGTCCGATTGACCTTGAATACGTCGAGCCACATTCCATTCTGTTTCGCCGTGGCGAACAAGATATACCTGTAACATGGTTATTTTCCGTTATACTGCGTCAAATTAACTAAAGGTACGAAACTGTTATGTATCACGTTGTTGCTGCAACTACCAACCCGGCAAAGATTAAGGCTATTACTCTGGCATTCACCGATGTCTTTGGTGCAGAAAACTGCCGCATCGAAGGCGTTGACGTCGACAGTGGTGTCCCGCGCCAGCCTCTTGGCTCTCTCGAAACCCGTACAGGCGCCAGAAACCGCGTCATGATGGCACGCCAGGTGCGCCCAGAAGCCGATTTTTGGGTCGGTGTCGAAGCAGGCATTGAAGAAAGCATGACTTTCGCCTGGATGGTGATCGAAAATGCTCACCTGCGTGGCGAATCACGTTCTGCAAGCCTGGTTCTTCCAGAAAGTATATTACATGGTATCCGTGAAGGGCGGGAATTAGGCGATGAAATGGAGCGTTTGACGGGCGTTCAGAATATTAAACATAAAGGTGGTGCCATCGGCGTCTTCACCGACGGCAAATTATCACGCACTAGCGTGTATCATCAGGCATTGCTGCTGGCACTGGTGCCGTTTCATAACCCGATCTATCAGATTCCCGTTCAGACAGCGAAACAGTAATCGTTACGCGTCGTCACTCAACGGCTTATCTGCCGACAGCAACTGCGCTTCCAGCCAGCTTTTTAACGCGGGGGCGCGGCTTTCAGACTGTTTGAACCGCGCGTAATCGTCGCAATTCCCGCACCTAACTCGCTTTTCAACTCACGCTGGCTCATTTCACCCCGCATTAGCTCCTGCACAATTCGCACCCGCGTTCCCAACGCTGTACGCTCATCCGGCGTCAGCAGGAGTTGAAGCAGCGGCAATTGAAGATCCTCCGCAAT
The DNA here is from genome assembly GCF_009931295.1 of Pectobacterium odoriferum. Classification (NCBI taxonomy): domain Bacteria; kingdom Pseudomonadati; phylum Pseudomonadota; class Gammaproteobacteria; order Enterobacterales; family Pectobacteriaceae; genus Pectobacterium; species Pectobacterium odoriferum. The sequence continues at coordinate 4,261,189 of NZ_CP034938.1, forward strand.
AGACTGCTGCAATAGCGCGACAAAGCGTAACCAGTGCTCATTGTCTTGTTCAGAAAGTGCTGGGTCGATAAGCGATAACGGAGTCATAACGGGCTGCCATACTATTTAACTAGTACGGCAGCATAACACAATTCCAGGCAACGAGCGCAACGCCGCGTCTCAATAACGCCGCTGCCATTCCGCATCCGTCAGCACACTGGCTGGCTGATTAAGGAAATAGCGATAGAAGACGTCATACGCCAGCACATTTTTCACGTAACCCCGTGTTTCCGAAAACGGAATACTTTCGATAAACGCAACGGGATCGATGCGCCCGGCACTGTTCTTCAACCAGGTATTCACACGCGACGGCCCAGCATTATAAGCCGCTGAAGACAGAATGCGGTTACGGCCAAATGTCTGGTACACGTACTCCAGATAGCTCGTTCCCAACAGAATATTGGTTTCAGGATCAAACAGCTGGCTGCTGTTCGTATAGAACGTGATATTGCTCATTTTAGCGGTATGCTGCGCCGTCGCTGGCATCAACTGCATCAGGCCCGATGCGCCAACCGGGGAACGTGCTTTCGGGTTCCAGGCGCTCTCCTGACGAGCGATCGCCATCGCATAGCTCTGGCTAATGCCTTTCCCCTGCGTTTCACGGCGGAATTCATTATTCCAGGCCAGCGGGAAGCGCTCTTCCAGATGATCCCACAGCTTCGCGACAATCGTCGCCTGCACGCTCAAATCCGCCCAGCGCTGCTCAAACGCATAGCGAGCCAGCGCTTCCTGCTGCGGCTTGCTGCGATTCGCCACCAGCCCGACCCACTCGCTGCGCGCCAGATTATCCATCTGCCAGAACATCAACTCCCGCACGCGAGTGATTTCCGGTAGCTGAGACAAAGAAGGATCTGGCTTCACCGCCGTCATGATAGTAATGGGATAGCGCTCGTTCAGTTTCTGCGCCGCCGCCATCGGATAGAACCCGCGCTCCTGCATCAGGCTGCGTAATAGCGTCTCGCCTTCCTGACGTTTGCCCTGATCCAACAACACCGCCGCACGCCAGTAGCGCCATTCGTCTTTCTGTAGCGCCTCCGCCGGTAAACGCGCCATCCAGCTTGTTAGCCCCTGACGATCGCCTGCCCCCAACGCCATACGTACGCGGCGCTCCAGCAACGTAGTCGACGTACTCTTTCTCACTACGTCATCCCGCCACTGCGCCTGCTCTGGCGTGGCATCGTTGCCCATCAAACGCCAGGCGATGGTTTCTTCCATTGCCTGACGCTCTGCGGCACTCATTTTCTGCAAACGGACAATAACCGGCAGCATTGAACGGGCATTATCGGCATCCTGACGCGCCGTACGTGTAAAGGCTGACTGCGTGACTTTACGCGTAAAATCCGTCGGTCCGACGGTACGGGCGAAGCTCTCCAACGAGTTGGGATCGTTCTGAAGTTTCAGCAACGCATCGCCCATCGTTTTATAATCGTCGGGTAACTGCTTGATGAGATAGCTCACCAGACTGCCGCTGCCTTCGTCCATTGCCAGACGCGCGCGTTCCAACGTCGTCAGCGGTGTCTGCTCGCCCGCCTGCTGCCAGACGGAGAAGAGTTTATCGCACACAGTAGGGAGAGAGCGTCCTGTCAGCCAGATATCACGCGTGGCTTCCCACACGCCCTGACGCTGACCGGTTGCCCACTGGGCGTAATAAAAGTTACAGCGGGCGCTGACCGGCTTCGGCGGCTGGGGGCTAAATGCCAGCAGCCCGATCCAGTCCTGACGACGCGCCAGTTCATTCACAAAGCTGGTAGAGAGATTACGGGCGGGCGGCAACGTCGGGTGCGTTGCCATAAACTGCTTCACCTGCGTCGCACTGACCTGACTCAGATCCTGCGTGAGCGAACGGTATTCAAGATAAGGATAAAGTGGGTAACTGCGCAGCGTTGGCATCAGCTGCGCCACCGTGTCCATCTGGTTGCTGTCCCATGCTTGCTTAACCTGCTGATAGCGCTGACGCTGTTCGTCTAGAGAATCCGCCAGCACATGGCCGGAAAACCCAGCCAGACATATCGCCGAAACGGCGTACCACCAATGACCCGCTTTTATCACCTGCATTAACCTCATCCGTTATCGAACTTGCTATCGGCATCCTTCATCGTATCGATACCCCTATCCTATACCCAAAATAATTCGAGTTGCATGAAGGCGGCAACTGCATGACAAATTCGTCGGGAACGAATTTGACCAGCCAAAGGCTGGCCTTCGGTGAGAGACAGGATGTCTCTCATTTCATCCCCAGGAGCTTACTCAGGTAAGTGACTGGGGTGAGTAAGGGCAGCCAACGCACAAGCAACTTGAAGTATGACGGATATATCGGGCAGATCCAGTGTGGCACATCATGCCAGACAACGATATGCCGATCCGCAAACCGATTCTGAAATTCATCAGGCGGGCCTAGGTCTCAGATCGGCCACGGCAAATCGCCGGATAGCTGGGATCGCAGGCTGAAAACCGCTACACTTCATACTTAGAGTAATACGCCTAGAATAATCGATCCGCTGCCAGGGTATTTCCTTAGCAGCGATTTAGTATTAGGTAACACAGTGCTACATATGGTCACCCGCTTATGGTGACAAATCATAGAGATAAGAGAGAGGCGAAGTCGCAACGTGGCTCAATATGTTTATACCATGCATCGCGTCGGTAAGGTCGTACCGCCGAAGCGTCACATTCTGAAAAACATCTCCCTCAGTTTTTTCCCCGGTGCCAAGATCGGCGTGTTGGGTCTGAACGGAGCCGGTAAATCAACGCTGTTGCGTATTATGGCTGGCATTGATACGGACATCGAGGGCGAAGCGCGCCCACAACCTGGAATCAAAATCGGCTATTTGCCGCAGGAACCGCAGTTAAACACGGAGCACACCGTACGTGAATCCGTAGAAGAAGCGGTATCTGAAGTCGTCACCGCGCTGAAGCGTCTTGATGAAGTCTATGCGCTGTATGCCGACCCGGATGCAGACTTCGATAAATTGGCCGCTGAACAAGGCCGACTGGAAGAAGTCATTCAGGCGCACGACGGTCATAATCTGGATAACCAACTAGAGCGTGCCGCCGATGCGCTGCGCTTGCCGGAGTGGGATGCAAAAATCGCTACCCTGTCTGGGGGTGAACGTCGCCGCGTGGCGCTGTGCCGTCTGCTGCTGGAAAAGCCGGACATGCTGCTGCTCGACGAACCAACCAACCACCTGGATGCCGAATCTGTCGCCTGGCTGGAACGCTTCCTGCACGATTTCGAAGGCACCGTGGTGGCGATTACCCACGACCGTTACTTCCTCGATAACGTCGCAGGCTGGATTCTGGAGCTGGACCGTGGCGAAGGTATTCCGTGGGAAGGCAACTACTCTTCCTGGCTGGAGCAGAAGGATCAGCGTCTGGCACAGGAAGCCTCTCAGGAAGCGGCACGCCGTAAATCCATTGAGAAAGAGCTGGAGTGGGTGCGTCAAGGCGCTAAAGGCCGTCAGTCCAAAGGTAAGGCACGTCTGGCACGCTTTGAAGAGCTAAACAACACGGAATACCAGAAACGTAACGAAACTAACGAACTGTTTATTCCGCCTGGTGCTCGTCTCGGCGATAAAGTGGTGGAAGTCACCAACCTCAGCAAGTCTTACGGCGAACGTCAGCTCATCGACGGGCTGTCTTTCTCCGTACCGAAAGGCGCGATTGTCGGCATTATTGGCCCGAACGGTGCCGGTAAATCGACCCTGTTCCGCATGATGTCCGGTCAGGAACAGCCAGATGGCGGCTCGATTGAGCTGGGCGAAACGGTAAAACTGGCGTCAGTTGACCAGTTCCGTGATGCGATGGACAACAGCAAAACCGTCTGGGAAGAAGTGTCTGGCGGGCAGGACATCATGCGTATCGGCAACACCGAAATGCCAAGCCGAGCTTACGTTGGCCGTTTCAACTTCAAAGGGGTTGATCAGGGCAAACGCGTCGGCGAGCTATCCGGTGGTGAACGCGGCCGTCTGCATCTGGCGAAGCTGTTGCAGGTAGGCGGCAACGTGCTGCTGCTCGATGAACCCACCAACGACCTGGATATCGAAACCCTGCGCGCACTGGAAAACGCCCTGTTGGAATTCCCTGGCTGTGCCATGGTGATCTCGCATGACCGTTGGTTCCTCGACCGTATCGCAACGCACATTCTGGATTATCAGGATGAAGGTAAAGTGGAATTCTTCGAAGGTAACTTTACCGAGTACGAAGAGTACAAGAAGCGTACGCTGGGTGCCGATGCGCTGGAACCACACCGCATCAAATACAAGAAGATCGCTAAATAAGCTGTCACCAGACGTGATAAACAAATGGCCCGCATTGCGGGCCATTTTTCTTTCTAATTACAGTTTCACTTACCCGATCAGAACGTTTCCCAGTTTTGACTATCGCTGCCTTTGCTACTGGCTCCGGCGAGAGCCATCGCTGGCGCTAAGCGCGGTTGCGGTGCAGCTTTCGGCAAGGATGATTTCAGTCTCTGAGCCACGCCAGCCAGTTTGAATACCGCGACAGCCTGCGTCAGACGTGCAGCCTGTTCTTCGAGTGAAACGGCTGCTGCCGAGGCTTCCTGCACCAACGCCGCATTCTGCTGCGTCGCACTATCCATTTCAGACACGGCCTGACTCACCTGACCGATGCCGCGGCTCTGTTCGTCAGAAGCGGAAGCAATTTCTCCCATGATGTCGGTCACGCTGACAACCGCGCGGACAATCTCACCCATGGTTGTGCCCGCCTGAGACACAAGCCCAGAGCCTGTATCCACCAGCCGGCTCGATTCGCCAATCAGCCCTTCAATTTCTTTCGCTGCCTGTGCGCTACGCTGAGCCAGACTACGAACTTCACCCGCCACCACGGCAAAACCACGCCCTTGTTCACCCGCTCGCGCGGCTTCTACCGCCGCGTTCAGCGCCAGAATGTTGGTCTGGAAAGCGATGCTATTAATGACGGAAGTGATTTCGGAAATACGGCGTGAACTGGTAGAAATGTCCTGCATGGTATCCACCACGTTCTTCACGATCTGCCCGCCCTTCTCCGCTTTTTCAGAGGCATTTTTTGCCAGTTGGCTGGCGTGATGGGCATTGTCAGAGTTCTGTTTCACTGTTGCGGTCAGTTGTTCCATGCTCGCGGCGGTTTCCTCCAGCGCGGCCGCCTGCTGTTCGGTGCGTGAAGAAAGATCGACGTTACCCGCCGTAATTTCTGACGACCCTTGATAGATCGAATCCGCGCCTTCGCGCACGATCGTCACCGTATCCGTCAGTTCCGCCTGCATGTTCTGGATATTCGTCCCCAGAATGCCGATTTCATTACGCCCCATCACCATCGCCGGCTGCGTCAGATCGCCTGCGGCAATCTTCTGGATACGCTCAACCAGTCTGTTGATTGGCGCGAGGATCACATTGCGCACCATGATGTAAGCCATGATCGCCATAATGATAGACAGGACAAATGAGCCCGCCATCATCCAGTAACCCAGCTTGGCATTCTCCGCCGCACGCAGGTTGATATCCTGCGCGGCTTTCGTGAGTTCAGTCACTTTCTTGCGTACGGGAACACTGAACGCTTCATCTAGCTGACGAGCTAGCGTACTTTCCAGCGTAACTGTATCTTCAAATTCCCCGTCACTGGTTGCTTTCTGCATAGCAAGAATCGCGTTATCGCGATAGTCGGCGTACGCCTTAAGAATTTCGCCATCCAGCACGCTTTCACTCTCCAGTTTATCTGGACGCGCGAGGTATTCATCCAAACGCTTCTGCGAGGCTCTGACTCGACCAGCAGCCTGATCTGAAGCGGATTTAAAGACCTCGTGATCGCTAATACGGTTTGCTGCACCAGCCTGAATAAGCAGTAGTCTGGCAACGCGTAACTGATCGAGGCTGCTGCTAATACCGGCGCGAATATCAGACAACTCATTAGCCTTATCGAGTGAATTATTACTCTGCTTTAAAAAATAACTCGCTGTGCCAATAGAAAGCGCAAATAAAATCAGGATAATTGAAAAAAGAGTAATAAATAACGAGACGAGACGTATATTGTTGATGTAACTCAACTTCTCTTTTTGAATAGACATCGGTTGCATTCTCATTTTCACCATCACTGGTCTACATTATCTCTGCCATCACAGGTGCGGCAGAGCCCAGATATCACCGTGACAATAATGCCACGCAGAACAAACCTTTTATAAAAAAAAGCAAAAAGGAACCAATATTGTTATCGGCATTTTCAGCCTAAAGCGTACCTAAAATAAGTTGATAGAAATCACGTTTCAATAAAAATTAAAAAACAACTAAAAAAATGAAACAAGAATATTATAGGCACGACCATCAGAGCTGCTTTTTCAAAAACGTTGAGTAATCATCCAGCGCACGATGTTGTAAAACAAAGTCGATAAAACACGCCAGTGCGGGCGAATTCAGTTTACGGCTAGGGTAGACCAGATAAAGCTCGTTGGCTTCCGCCTGCCAATCCGGCAAGACCCTGACCAGATTGCCAGAAACCGCCTCATCCCGACAGAGAAAATCCGGCAGTAGCGTAATCCCCGCCCCTGCGATGGCGCACTCGCGGGCGTAAAGCAGGTTATCCGTAATATGCGAATCGGGCAGTAACCAGCGATAGAGTTCCGAACCGCGATGAAGGAGCCACTCCGTCCAGGCATGATGCGCAATGCAGCGGTGCTGCTGAAGCTGCTGCGGGTGGAGTAATGCCTCGTGCCGCGCCAGATAGTCAGGCGATGCCAGCAAATATCGTGGGGTCTGCCCAAGTGAACGCCCGATAAGTGAAGAGTCATGAGGCTTACCGGTACGAAAAGCGACATCAAAGCCTTCCTGCACCAGATCGATCACGTCATCTGAAATCAGTACATCCAGCGATACCGCCGGAAAGCGTTGCTGAAACTCGGCGGTGAGACGCGCCAGCAACGTGGAACCTAATCCCGCCGGGCTGGTGATACGCAGCCGCCCGCTGGGGTTATCACGCAAGCGCTGCACGGCAAGATCGGCACGCTCACTGGCTTGCAGCATCTCCTGACAGTGAATCAGGTAGCGCTCGCCTGCAAACGTCAGATTGAGCTGGCGCGTCGTTCGGTTCAGCAACCGCAGGCCAATCTGCTGTTCGAGCTGGCTAATACGCAGACTCAGACTGGATTTTGCCAGCCCGGCTTTACGCGCCGCCTGTGTAAAACTGCCACACTCGGCCACCAGCGCAAACAGCGCCATATCCTGTAACTGTTTAAACATGATTGTTCAGTCCAGACGAACACTGCATTATTTATTGTCCATCTTATCAGTCCTATCTCCGTGTTCTACACTTTGCTCTATTAACAAGACCGTATTCTGAAAATAATGAGGAACAGACCATGACCGCTCATGCGATAGCCGTTGATCCACAACAGCCAGATCATTTCATTGCCATCACCCAGGACATCCCCGAACCCGGTGAATACGATCTGTTGATCGGCGTAAAAGCCATTTCCGTCAATCCGGTGGATACCAAGGTTCATGCTGGATTGCGTCAGAATGGATTACAGCAGCCCCGAATTCTCGGCTGGGATGCCAGCGGTGTCGTGCTGAAAACTGGCAGCGCTGTGAACGACCTTCAGGTAGGCGATGAAGTCTGGTACGCTGGCGACATCACCCGTCCCGGCAGCAACACCACCCATCAGTTAATTGATTCACGCATCGTGGCACGCAAACCTGTGTCTTTGGACTGGGCAGCGGCGGCCGCACTGCCGCTCACGGCGCTGACCGCATGGGAAGGCTTGTTCGAGCATCTGAAAATACAGCAGGCTGACAGCGAGAAAACGCTGTTGATTATCGGTGGCGCAGGTGGTGTAGGCTCTCTCGCGATTTCTCTGGCGGCATTGCGCAGTTCGGTGAACATCATCGCCACCGCGTCACAGCCGGACTCGGCAGAGTGGTGCCGCCAGCGCGGTGCCCATAAGGTCGTCGATTACCGTAATCTGGTCGAGTCTCTGGAAAAAGAAGGGATCAAACAGGTCGATTACATTTTCTGTCTGAACGATACAGACGGCCACTGGGATGCCATCAGCAAACTGATCGCGCCGATGGGGCACATCTGCACCATCGTGGAAAACAAAAACCCGCTCGATCAGACGGCGCTGAAACTCAAAAGCGCGGCGCTGCATTGGGAATTAATGTTTACCCGCAGCATGTTCACCACGCCGGATATCGCGGCACAAGGGAGTATTTTGCACGAAGTCGCACAGTTGGTTGATGCAGGAAAACTTCAGGGAACCGCCAGCGAAACGCTGCAAGGGTTAACGGTAGACACGCTGAAGCAGGCTCACGGTAAAGTGCTGGAAGGGCATATGCGCGGCAAGATCGTTATCGCGCTGTAATAACGCAATCAGCCCCTTTCGGGGCTGATTAATAACGCACGAATCAATCACACATCAGAACAGCAGACGGGCACGAATGGTGCCAGGAATTGCCTTCATCAGTTGCAGTGCCGTTTGCGCACCGTCAGTTTCAACATCAATCACCACATAACCAATTTCAGGTGTCGTTTGCAGATACTGCGCGGCGATGTTAATGCCCTGCTCAGCAAAGATCTGGTTAATTTTGGTAATCATGCCAGGACGGTTTTCATGGATGTGCAGCAGGCGACTTGCGCGTGCGCCATGAACAGGCAGCGACACTTCTGGGAAATTCACCGCAGACAGCGTAGAGCCGTTGTCTGAATATTTCGCCAGCTTACCGGCGACTTCATCACCGATATTTTCCTGCGCTTCCTGCGTGGAACCACCGATATGTGGCGTCAGCAGCACGTTATCAAACTCACACAACGGTGACAGGAACGGATCGCTGTTGGTTGCCGGTTCCTGTGGGAATACGTCAATCGCCGCACCGGACAGATGCTTGCTTCTCAACGCGTCACACAGTGCAGGAATATCAACCACCGTACCGCGAGCGGCGTTAATCAGGATTGAGCCCGGCTTCATCAGCGCCAGCTCTTCCGCCCCCATCATATCCTGCGTGCTGTCATTTTCTGGCACGTGGAGGCTCACCACGTCGCTCATATTCAGCAGGTCGGACAGGTGGCGCACCTGCTGAGCATTACCCAGCGGCAATTTACTTTCGATATCATAGAAGTAAACGTGCATGCCCAGGCTTTCAGCCAGAATACCTAACTGGGTGCCGATATGGCCGTAGCCGATGATCCCCAGCTTTTTACCGCGTGCTTCAAACGATCCCACAGCCAGCTTGTGCCAGATACCACGGTGCGCTTTCGCGTTGGCCGCTGGGATACCGCGCAGCATCAGCAGCATTTCGCCGATCACCATTTCTGCCACGGATCGGGTATTGGAAAAAGGTGCGTTAAATACCGGGATACCGCGTTTGGTCGCGGCCGACAGCTCAACCTGATTAGTCCCGATACAGAAACACCCTACCGCGATCAGTTTTTCCGCAGCAGCAAAAATCTCTTCTGTCAGATGGGTACGCGAGCGGATACCCACAAAATGCGCATCACGGATGGAGGCTTTCAGCGCCTCTGGATCCAGTGCACCTTTATGGAACTCGATGTTGGTGTAACCCGCTGCACGCAGGTTATCCAGCGCGCTCTGATGCACGCCTTCCACTAACAGAAACTTAATCTTGTCTTTTTCCAATGATACCTTTGCCATTTCCCGACCTTATTTTCAGACTTCAAATGTGACAGAGTGCTCAATAGCTTCTGCCAACATAACAAAAATTACGCAGTCAGCAATACAAACGATTGCTTCGCCCAAATCGCGCCACAGACGAGCGCGCCTGATTTATGGCAAAAAATATTGCCAAAGATGTGCATCGCCATATCGGCGATAAACAAAATAAGAAAATGTGATATTAAGTACCAAAAATGAGCTATTAACTAAATAGATTTTTTTAGCTAAAAAATTTCTGACGTGGGCGTCCGCCACGTCAGAACGATCATGTACTCATCTAACGACGGTTTTTACACCCTCAGCCGTACCGACTAACGCAACATCTGCACCGCGGTTGGCGAACAGCCCAACGGTCACGACGCCTGGGATTCCATTAATGTGGTTTTCTACCGCGACCGCATCCATGATATTCAGGTTGTGTACATCCAGAATGACATTGCCGTTATCCGTCACTACGCCCTGACGATAGACCGGCTGCCCGCCCAACTTCGCCAGTTCACGCGCCACGTAAGACCGCGCCATCGGGATGACTTCGACCGGCAGCGGGAATTTGCCCAGCACGTCAACCTGTTTGGATGCATCAACAATGCAGATGAACTGGCGCGACAGTGCTGAAATGATTTTCTCGCGGGTCAGCGCGGCTCCACCGCCTTTGATCATCTGCATGTGCCCGTTGATCTCATCCGCGCCATCCACGTAGACATCCAGCGAATCCACATCATTAGCGTCAAAAACGGGGATACCCAGACTTTTCAACTTTTCCGTTGAGGCATCCGAACTGGAAACCGCGCCTTTGATTTGATGTTTTATCGAACCCAGCGCATCAATAAAGTGTGCGGCCGTCGATCCGGTTCCTACTCCCACAATGGTGTCTGGGCGGACGTAGTCGAGCGCTGCCCATCCCACTGCTTTTTTCAGTTCATCTTGCGTCATAATCTGCTTCTGGCCTGTAGAATCGATATACGAAAACGTGTGCGTATTATAGAACATGCTTATTGGGGAAAGCGTGCAAATTCACCTCACCGCCGATGCATTATTTCACACATACCGTGCTGAATCGTGATTGCACACAACAGCCAAAATAAGATTTCTGCATGGCAAATCAGCAAAATGTGGCATAGTGAAAAAAACAGACTCATTCAGGGGATTTTGACTTTTCATGAAACGCCCGGACTATCGAACGCTTCAGGCTCTGGATGCCGTCATCCGCGAGCGTGGTTTTGAACGCGCTGCCCAAAAATTGTGTATTACCCAATCTGCCGTTTCGCAGCGTATTAAACAGCTGGAAAATCTGTTCGGCCAGCCGCTGTTGGTCAGAACCATCCCGCCCCGGCCGACGGAACAAGGGCAGAAGCTCTTGGCTCTGCTGCATCAGGTCGAGCTGCTGGAAGAAGAGTGGCTGGGCAATGAAACCAGCAGCGACATTCCGCTGCTGCTGTCGCTGGCGGTGAACGCCGACAGCCTGGCAACCTGGCTGCTGCCTGCGTTACAGCCGGTGTTGGTCGATTCACCCATTCGTCTTAATTTGCAGGTAGAAGATGAAACGCGCACGCAGGAAAGGCTGCGCCGGGGTGAAGTGGTCGGTGCGGTGAGTATTCAATCTCAGCCGCTGCCAAGCTGTCTGGTAGATAAACTGGGGGCACTGGACTATCTGTTTGTCGCGTCGCCGACTTTTGCCGCCCGCTATTTCCCGAATGGCGTAACGCGTTCGGCGCTGCTGCGTGCCCCTGCGGTCGCCTTCGACCATCTGGATGACATGCATCAGGCTTTCTTACAGCAGAACTTTGATTTGTCACCGGGCAGCGTTCCTTGCCACATCGTGAATTCGTCGGAAGCGTTTGTACAACTGGCGCGACAAGGCACGACCTGCTGCATGATCCCACATCTGCAAATCGAAAGAGAACTTGCTAATAACGAGTTAATCGACCTCACGCCGGGGCTGTTTCAGCGCCGGATGCTCTACTGGCACCGCTTCGCGCCGGAAAGTCGGATGATGAGGAAAGTGACGGACGCCCTGCTCTCACACGGTCATCAGGTACTGCGGCAGTCATAACGTACTGAGAAAGTATAAAGAAGAACAGGCCTGTCTGAGCAGGCCTGTTGGTATCATCAATGGTTTACGCAACCCTGTTTTAGCGCGAACATTACTGCGTACGCAGTAGCTCAAACACGACATCCACCTGATCGTCAAAGTGAATGGTTTGCTGTTCATAGGTTTGTGCCGCTTCGCTTTGCACCGCTGCATCTGCCGTTTTAAACATCCGTGCCATTGGCATCGGCTGATAGTTGGCAACGTGATAGCGAACGCTGTAGATCGGCCCCAGTTTGGCGTTGAAGCCCTGCGCCAGTGCTTCCGCCTGACTCGTCGCCTGCTCGATGGCTTTCTTACGCGCATCATCACGATAGGTTTCTGGGTTAGCAACACCTAATTCTACCGTGCGAATCTCATTCAACCCCGATTTCAGCGCCCCATCCAGCAGCTCGTTCAGTTTATCTAGCTGGCGCAGCGTCACTTCCACCTGACGCACGGCACGATAGCCTTTCAGCACCGAACCACCCGTTTTCAGATAGTCATATTCTGGCTGCGTACGTAAATTGGCGGCATTAATATCTTTTTTCTCAATGCCGTTTTTACCCAGAAAATCAAAATATTGTGCAACGCGGGCATCGACCTGCTTTTTCGCTTCCGCCGCATCCTTCGATGACACACTCACTTCAATCGCCAGACGCGCGATATCCGGCGTTGCGTCTACGCTGGATGTCCCTGACGTCACGATATGCGGGCCATCCGGCAATTCCGCAGCCTGCGCAGCTATCGACACACCGCCAAATCCTATCGCAGCGGCCAGCGCCAGTGCATTGAGCTTCATCATACCTCGCTTCACACTCTCTCCTTACTTATGTTTCGTCACGCATGCCGCTGGCAGATTGTCTGTGCCAATAGATTGTCTGCACCAACACGGACTCTTCCAGAATGAAAGAGACAGGACGGATTGCTTTACCGACCAACATAACGCATTACCAACTCCATACAATATAGGTGAATTTCTGAAACATAGCCTAAGGGGAGGTTATTTATTTCCAACCATTATTGCCAACCGTGACGCGCCAGTTGCAAAGCAATGCCCCACATCACTACGCCGACAAAAAAGTTGATGACCCGCTGTACCCGCGGCGTATTCAGCCACGGCGCCAACCAAGAGGCCAATAGCGCCAACGCAAAGAACCAGGTGAAAGAAGCCGTCATCGTCCCCAGCGCGAACCAGCTTCGGGCATCGTCCGCAAACTGGCTTCCCAGACTCCCGAGCACCACAAAGGTATCCAGATAGACATGCGGATTCAGCCAGGTCACCGCCAGCATGGTCGCAATAATGCGCCAGCGGCTTTGTTTCATCACTTCCGCACTGGCCAGCGCAATATTCTTGCTGAAGGCCGTTTTCATTGCTCCCCAGCCGAACCAAAGCAGAAACGCAACACCGCCCCAAGTCACGGCCCCCAGTAGCAATGAGGACTGACTAAGCAACGCACTGCCGCCAAAAATACCGGCGGCAATCAGCACCATATCGCTCAAGGCACATAGCAGTGCCACCATCAGGTGATACTGCCGGCGAATTCCCTGATTCATCACAAACGCATTCTGTGGCCCAAGAGGCAGAATCATCGCCGCCCCTAACAGAACGCCTTGTAAATAGACCGCCCACATACTTCTCTCCTACCCGTTTATTGTTGTCGCGGGGGAGTGTATGGAAGCTGATTAGATAAGTGAAATTGAATATTCTAACGCTACATTAGCTACGCTAATGCACTGAAATGAGAGGACGATCTCTGGACATGCACCATGCCGATAAAGACATGGTGCATGTCTGGTAAAATATACCAGTGAGTTTACTCTGGCTGTTTCGCTTCGGGTCGTACGTTATCGTCGCTATGCAGGTGCACATCCATCTGCGGATAAGGAATGGCAATATGGTGCTCATCCAGCACGCGTTTAAAGCTTTCCAGCAGATCCCAATACACCGCCTGCGCGTTGCCATTGGTTGTCCACACCCACACCACAAAATTCAGCGATGACGCTGCCATTTCATTCAGGCGAATCGTGACGCCCTTGTCGTGCTGGATGCGTTCATCCGCCGCGACAATATCGCCCAGCAGCTTTTTCACCACGTCGATGTCGGCGTCATAGGCAACGCCGACAATAATTTCGGTGCGGCGATCCGGTTCACGCGAGCTGTTGATGATGTTGCCAGCAATGATTTTGCCATTCGGGACTACGATGATTTTGCCGTCAGACGTGCGCAACGTCGTCGAGAAGATTTGTACCTGTGTGACAGAGCCAGACACGCCGCCCAAATCCACCCATTCGCCGGTACGGAAAGGCCGGAAAATCACCAGTAAAACGCCCGCGGCAAAGTTGGCTAACGACCCCTGTAATGCCAAACCAACAGCCAAGCCCGCAGCACCCAATACCGCAATCACCGATGCCGTCTGCACGCCAACCCGGCTCAATACCGCAATCAGCGTGAACGCGATAATGCCATAGCGCACCAGCGCAGACAGAAAATCTGCCACGGTTGAATCGATAGAACGGTTGATCATCACTTTATTGAGGGTGCCGGAAACGATCCGAGCGATCACCAGACCAACGATGAGGATCACTAATGCTGCGACGATATTCACGGCATACTGCAAAAACAAGTTCTGGTGTGTCACCAACCAATCTCCTGCCTGATCCAACCCCGTATTAAGTTCTTCCATTTGAACGCTCCTGTTTTTTAATCACTGGGAAAGCATAACGTCCATAACTGAAACCGCAACATTGAGTCCCCAAAGCCCCAAAAATTAAGGCTCCCGTAGGAGCCTTAGCATCAAATCATGTTTATACCCGTCATACTTCAAGCTGCATGTACGTTGGCTTTCCTCGCTCCCCCCAGTCACTTACTGATGTAAGCTCCAGGGGACTCACTGCGTCGCCGCCTTCCTGCAACTCGAATTATTTAGGGTATACGTCGTCTGACTTACAGCACATCAACAGCATTAAGCTCTTTGAAGGCTTGTTCCAAACGAGTCACCATGCTTGCCTGAGAGGCACGCAGCCACACACGCGGGTCATAGTATTTCTTGTTCGGCTGATCGTCGCCTTTCGGGTTGCCCAATTGGCCTTGCAGATATGCTTCGTTTTCTTTGTAGTATTTCAGGATACCTTCCCACGTTGCCCACTGGGTATCGGTATCGATGTTCATTTTCACTACGCCGTAGCTAACGGAATCTTTGATTTCCTGAGCGCTGGAACCAGAACCACCGTGGAACACGAAGTCCAGACTGTTGTGCGGCAGGTTATGTTTCTTGGAAACATATTCCTGAGAATCACGCAGGATGGTCGGGGTCAGCTTCACGTTACCCGGCTTGTATACGCCATGCACGTTACCGAAAGAGGCAGCGATAGTGAAACGTGGGCTGATCGCGTTCAGCTTGGTGTACGCGTAGTCAACGTCTTCTGGCTGGGTGTACAGCGCAGAAGCATCCATGTGGCTATTATCCACACCGTCTTCTTCACCACCGGTGCAACCCAGTTCGATTTCCAGGGTCATATCGATTTTGGCCATACGCGCCAAATACTTAGAGCAGATCTCGATGTTCTCTTCCAGAGACTCTTCAGACAGGTCGATCATGTGAGAAGAGAACAGCGGTTTGCCCGTCGCCGCGAAATGTTTTTCACCCGCGTCCAGCAGGCCGTCGATCCACGGCAGCAATTTCTTCGCGCAGTGGTCTGTATGCAGAATCACTGGCACGCCATAATGTTCAGCCATTTGGTGCACATGATGAGCGCCAGAAATCGCGCCCAAAATTGCCGCCTGCTGACCTTCTGCTTTCAGGCCTTTACCGGCGATAAATGCTGCACCGCCGTTAGAGAACTGAACGATGACCGGCGCACGCACTTTGGCTGCGGCTTCCAGCACAGCATTGATTGAGTCGCTACCGACACAGTTCACTGCTGGCAAAGCGAATTTGTTTTCTTTTGCTACTGCGAAAACTTTCTGAACGTCATCACCAGTGATGACACCGGGTTTTACGAAATCAAAAATTTTAGACATGTTACGTGTCCCGTTTCGTTGGCCGTGGAGGGGTTAGAGAAATCGATGTTAAATCGACAGGCTGTCTCGACACGAGATTGCGAACATCACATATCGAGACAACCACAGGAAAGAGGAAAAGCACCCCTTACCTTAAATTATTGCTTGGCACGCTCTTCCAGCATAACCACTGCTGGCAGTTTTTTCCCTTCGACAAATTCGAGGAATGCGCCACCACCGGTAGAAATGTAGGAGATTTTATCTGCAATACCAAACAGATCGATCGCAGCCAGCGTATCGCCGCCACCTGCAATAGAGAACGCGTCGCTATCTGCGATAGCACGAGCGATGGTCTCGGTTCCTTTACGGAAATTAGGGAATTCAAAGACGCCAACCGGGCCATTCCACAGGATGGTCTTGGCATTCTTCAGAATTTCAGCCAGACGCTCGGCGGATACATCACCCAGATCCAGAATCTGTTCTTCGTCTTTGATTGCTGTAACAGACTTCAGCGTTGCAGCTGCAGTTTCAGAGAATTCTGACGCAACACGCACATCGCTCGGTACTGGAATATCACAGGTTTCCAGCAGCTTTTTCGCTTCAGGAATCAGGTCAGCTTCGTACAGGGATTTACCCACGTTGTGGCCTTGTGCGGCAACGAAGGTGTTGGCGATACCGCCACCGACGATCAGTTGATCGGCGATTTTAGACAGGGAATCCAGTACGGTCAGCTTGGTAGAAACTTTAGAACCACCAACGATAGCGACCATCGGACGGGCTGGTTCGCTCAAGGCTTTACCCAGCGCTTCCAGCTCACCAGACAGCAGCGGGCCCGCACAGGCGATAGTGGCAAATTTACCCACGCCGTGAGTTGAAGCCTGCGCACGGTGTGCCGTACCGAATGCGTCCATTACGAACACATCACACAGCGCCGCGTATTTTTTGGACAGGACTTCGTCGTCTTTTTTCTCGCCTTTGTTAAAGCGGACGTTTTCCAGTACAACCAGCTCGCCTTCGGCGACATCAACACCATCCAGGTAATCTTTCGCCAGACGTACAGGAGAAGACAGTTTCTCTTTCAGGTAGTCAACGACAGGCAGCAGAGAAAACTCTTCGTTGTACTCGCCTTCGGTCGGGCGTCCCAGGTGGGAAGTGACCATAACGCGAGCGCCTTGTTTCAGGGCGATTTCGATGGTCGGCAGAGAGGCACGGATGCGCGCATCAGACGTCACTTTCCCTTCTTTTACTGGTACGTTCAGATCCGCACGAATAAGAACACGTTTACCAGCCAGATCCAGATCGGTCATCTTAATTACAGACATGGTGAATCCTCTTGTTGATTCTCTTTTAAAGTTGCTTGAGCGAGATAGCGACCCTAGATCGCCACCGTCGTACTAGAAACCGCTGGCCGCCATCGCCCGTGTTGTATCCAACATCCGGTTGGCAAAGCCCCATTCGTTATCGCACCAGACCAATGTTTTAATCAGATGCTGACCACTGACCCGTGTCTGCGTGCCGTCGACAATGGCACTGTGCGGATCGTGGTTAAAATCAGCCGACACTAACGGCAATTCAGTATAATCAACTATACCACGAAACGACTCATGCGCTGATTTTTGCAATAGTGCGTTAATTTCATTCACATTTACGGCTTTCCTGACGCTCACGCTCAGGTCAATTGCCGTGACGTTAATCGTCGGCACTCGCACCGAGATCGCTTCAAAACGATCGACAAACTGCGGAAAAATACGGGTGATCCCCGCCGACAGTTTAGTATCTACCGGAATGATCGATTGGCTGGCGGCTCGTGTACGCCGCAGATCGTGATGATAAGCATCGATCACCGGTTGATCGTTCATCGACGAGTGAATCGTCGTCACCGTACCATTCTCGATACCAAAGGCATCATCCAGCAGTTTGATGACCGGGATAATGCAGTTGGTCGTGCAGGACGCATTGGAAACGATGCGATGCCCGCTTTCCAACTGATGGTGATTGACGCCAAACACCACCGTGGCATCCAGATCCGTCGTTCCCGGATGAGAAAACAGCACCTTCTTCGCACCTGCCGCCAGATGAGCTTCCCCATCTTCCCGGCTACCGTAGACGCCGCTGCAATCCAGCACGATATCGATACCGAGTTCTCGCCAGGGCAATGGCTGAATCACTGCCTGATGCAACAAACGAATACAGTCCTCACCGACATAAAGCTGGTCACACTCCTGACGCACATCCCACGAAAAACGGCCGTGACTGGAGTCGTACTTGAGCAAATGCGCCATGCCTTCCGCGCTCGCCAGCTCGTTAATAGCCACAACGGTAATCTCGGCTCGGCGGCCTGATTCATACAACGCACGTAAAACACTGCGGCCTATGCGGCCAAAACCGTTTATCGCAATACGAATCGTCATGGCGTTCCTTGTGATTCCTTGTGTCATAGCAGAGTTACCCAGCGCATAGGATATACCCTTCTTAGACACCAGAGAACCCCTGGAGAAACGCCGTCAGCACAACAACTGAAACGCTTCAGCTAGAATAAACGAATTAACGCATAAAAGAAATATTCTCGTTTGGCACACGCCAGAAGAGTGACCTGCGTCATAAAAATGAAAAAGCCGCGATCGGGGGACAAACAACGCGCATCAAGAGGTAGGTTAAGTTAAAGATGAAAAAAAGCCGCCAGCGTTAGCTGACGGCTTCTCATATCGAGATTAACGCGGCGTAATTACTTCAGCAGCGCCTGCGCTTTTTCAACGACGTTATCGACAGTGAAGCCGAATTCTTCGAACAGCAACTCAGCCGGAGCCGATTCGCCGAAGCTTGTCATGCCGACGATCGCGCCGTTCAGGCCGACGTACTTGAACCAGTAGTCCGCAATACCCGCTTCAATCGCTACGCGTGCCGCTACCGCTTTTGGCAGCACCGCTTCACGGTAGGCTGCATCCTGCTTGTCGAACGCATCCGTTGACGGCATGGACACTACGCGCACCTTGCGGCCTGCGGCGGTCAGTTTGTCATACGCGCCGACAGCCAGTTCAACTTCAGAACCAGTCGCAATCAGGATCAGCTCAGGCTGGCCGTCGCTGTCTTTCAGCACGTAACCGCCTTTCGCCACGTTCGCCAGCTGTTCAGCGGTACGTGGCTGCTGTGCCAGATTCTGACGGGACAGGATCAGCGACGTCGGGCCGTCCTGACGCTCGATGGCATATTTCCACGCCACTGCGGTTTCCACCTGGTCTGCCGGACGCCAGTTGCTCATGTTTGGCGTCACGCGCAGGCTGGCCAGTTGTTCAACCGGCTGGTGTGTCGGGCCGTCTTCGCCCAGACCGATGGAGTCGTGGGTGTAAACGTAGATGCTGCGGATTTTCATCAGCGCAGCCATGCGTACGGCGTTACGCGCGTATTCCACAAACATCAGGAAGGTTGCGGTATACGGTACAAAGCCCCCGTGCAGCGCAATCCCGTTGGCAATCGCCGTCATGCCGAATTCACGCACGCCGTAGTGGAGGTAGTTTCCCGCGTGGTCTTTATCCAGCGAGACCGAGCCGGACCAGATGGTCAGGTTGCTCGGTGCCAGGTCGGCAGAGCCGCCCAGGAATTCCGGCAGTAGTTTGCCGTAGGCTTCCAGCGCGTTCTGTGAGGCTTTGCGACTGGCGATTTTCGCCGGATTGGCCTGCAAATCGTCGATAAATTTCTGCGCGTCTGCCTGCCAGTTGGTTGGCAGTTCACCGCTGGTACGGCGTGTGAATTCGGCAGCCAGTTCCGGGTACGCGCTGGCGTAGGCGGCAAACGCCTCATCCCAGGCCGCTTCCTTACGCTGACCGGCCGGTTTAGCATCCCAGGCAGCATAAATGTCAGCTGGAATATCAAATGGCGCGTGCGTCCAGCCCAGCTGTTCGCGGGAAGCCGCGACTTCTGCATCACCCAGCGGTGCACCGTGGGAATCATGCGTACCGGCCTTGTTCGGAGAACCGAAACCAATCACGGTTTTACACATCAGCAGCGACGGCTTGTCAGTGACAAGCTGGGCTTCACCGATAGCGCGCTTGATAGCGTCCGCATCGTGACCGTCCACGCCACGCACTACGTGCCAGCCATAGGCTTCAAAGCGGGCAGCAGTGTCATCGGTAAACCAGCCTTCAACGTGACCGTCGATGGAAATGCCGTTGTCATCATAAAACGCGGTCAGTTTGCCGAGCTTCATGGTGCCTGCCAGCGAGCAGACTTCGTGGGAAATCCCTTCCATCATGCAGCCGTCACCCAGGAAGGTGTAGGTATGATGGTTAACAATCTCGTGGCCCGGACGGTTGAATTGTGCTGCCAGCGTGCGCTCGGCAATCGCCATACCCACGGCGTTGGCAACACCCTGACCCAGCGGGCCGGTGGTGGTTTCGACGCCGGCGGTGTAGCCGTATTCAGGGTGACCCGGCGTTTTGGAATGCAGTTGACGGAAGTTTTTCAGTTCTTCAATCGGCAGGTCGTAGCCGGAGAGATGCAGCAGGCTGTAAATCAGCATGGAAGCGTGGCCGTTGGACAACACGAAGCGGTCACGGTTGGCCCAGTTAGGGTTAGCCGGATTATGGTTGAGATAATCGCGCCACAGCACTTCGGCGATATCGGCCATGCCCATCGGTGCACCCGGGTGACCGGATTTGGCTTTCTGCACCCCATCCATGCTCAGCGCGCGGATAGCATTGGCAAGTTCTTTACGAGAGGACATGCTTGACTCCAGATCGGATTGAACGACTGCCCTTCTTGTATAACCACTAAAATCAATAAGTTAAACAAGAATGACAAAGTAAATATAATTACAAATGTACATGAAAAGTAGAGGGAATGCACATGGAACCGTGAGCAAAAAACAGGGATTTGTCGGCTGACGAATCAATGGCGGTTCTTTTGCCAATTATGCAGTTGATTACAACGCTATACGCCAGGTTTTCTAGTGGGTTCGCCTTTATCAACCTCGCCTTTTTGGAACGCACCAAAGCAAAATTCATCATCGGCGGGATACGAGAAAACCTACAAATCAGATTTTCTGATCTATTTCTCTACGCGGTTTTCGGGTAGGTTATAGCCGTTTTTCTTTCGTATTAAAAAACAAACACAATCGTAGGGAGATGATTTTTATGGCTATTCGTTCTTCTGTACTGGCGCTGTGTGTCGCAACCTTGCTGACCGGCTGCCAGAACTTAAACACCAGTACCTTAATGCAATCCGGCGCACAGGCTTTCCAGGCGGCAACACTCAGCGATGCTGATGTTAAATCGCTCAGCAATCAGTCCTGTGAGCAAATGGATAAAGAAGCAAAGATTGCCCCTGCCGACAGCAAATACACACAGCGCCTGAATAAAATTGCAGATGCACTGGGTCATGACATCAGCGGTACACCCGCCAACTATAAGGTTTACCTGACAAAAGACGTTAACGCCTGGGCAATGGCTAACGGCTGCATCCGCGTATACAGCGGCCTGATGGATATGATGAATGACAACGAAGTAGAAGGCGTTCTCGGCCATGAAATGGGCCACGTTGCGCTGGGGCACACCCGTAAAGCCATGCAGGTTGCCTATGCGGCGACTGCCGCACGTACCGCAATCGCCTCTGCGGGCGGCGTAGCAGCCTCCCTGTCACAATCTCAGTTAGCCGACCTGGGAGAAAAATTGGTTAATTCCCAGTTCTCTCAAGCTCAGGAAACGCAGGCCGATGACTATTCCTTCGATTTGCTGAAGAAACGCGGCATCAAGCTGGAAGGTCTGGCAAGTAGCTTTGAGAAACTTGCCAAACTTGATGCAGGCCATGAAAGCAGCATGTTTGATTCCCATCCTTCATCGGAAGGACGCGCCAAACACATTCGTGAGCGTATCGCTGCCGAGAAGTAATCACACACGCTGATTACTCGCCAAGCATGCACACTGGGGCAATTGAAAAAATCTCAATTGCCCGCTAGTCATCCGACCACTATCATCCCCACCATATTCACTGTAAGCTGTTACATAACAGCTATTCCTAATCGCTTCTATCTTCACAGCGATAGGATTTAAGAATTAATAGACATAAATAGATAGCTGTTTTCAATCGTATTTACTTTTCGTTCTCTTTTTAAGAAACGAATTTCGGCAGATTTCCAGATGCTGGAAAGCAGCACCCCGCGAATGCGGCGGCATACGGAAAAACAGGCTATCGCGATTAACACGGAGACATCCGTCGCAATAAACAAGAATGATGGAGTAACCTCCTGTATTTAAAGATAGAAATAAACCAGTAAATCAAGCATACTATGTTAAACCAATAAAATTTTTTCCAGTTTGATCATATAGATATATGATAAAACCTGTTGTCGTGCCCGCAGGTTTCTCTAGAGGCTCCATCTTTTAGCGATTTAAAGGCATTTCAGGATCGCGATTTCTTAATAACTGGATAACATCAGCAGCGATTATTGGTTTATGGCCACTTTCAGACAATAAACTCATATGTGTTAAAAATCATGGATGTGAGAATTTTCAGTAAATGCAATTTTACCACGGTAGGATTACGGGAAATCCTATCTAGTATCCCTATGCTCTCGATAAAACCCGTCAACAGGTTTACGCTGCAGCAAGGAAAGAAGAAATGTATTTTCATCATTGACGGTAGTAGCGAGGGCTTTGAGGAATACTACGAGTCGATAAGAACCCACTTTTATAATATGGCGTCGTCGTTCGTTATCATCAATAATTCCCCCAATCACCCTCCCGTGTGCATTGACGAAAAAACGATTCTTATTTCAAAGTCAGCAGCCATCGATTCTTTTTATAAATTACTCGATTTCATCTACCTTCACGACCGCCGTTTATTCAGTCCCGTCAGACTCTCAAAATCTGAATATGCCGTATTCCAGCATTGGTGTGCGGGCTACACAGCGGAAGCGATTGCCGATATCATCGGATTAAATAAGAAGTCAGTACTGAACAGCAAATCACGATTACTGAATAAATATGGTGTTCAGGATAAAAACTCTTTACTGCTTATTGCTAAAATTATCTTCAAAGACAGCGTCATTGAAGAATTTGATTCCCTTCCAAAACCAGCAGCCGATATCAATATGAGTCATTCGCTTATCTAAGCGATAGACGAAAAAAAGGGATGCTCACTCGCATCCCTTTTTACTCAATCAGCAACGCTTACTCTTCATCTTCCAAATAAGTATAGCCGTACAGCCCTGTTTCAAACTCCTCCAGGAACTGCGCCTGAAGTTCGGTATCCAGGTCAGTTTCTTTCACCTGATCGCGGAAACGGGTCATCAGCACTTTGGGGTCAAGCTGCACATACTCCAGCATGTCGGCAACCGTATTCCCTTCGTCAGATTCTTCAATCTCAACGGTGCCATCCTGGAAGACAAACACGTCAACGGTCGACGTATCGCCAAACAGGTTATGCATATTCCCCAAGATTTCCTGATAGGCGCCGACCATAAAGAAGCCCAGCAGCGGCGGATTTTCTGGATCGTAAGGCGGCATTGGCATCGTCGTCGCGATCCCGTCACCATCGACATAATGGTCGATCGTACCATCAGAATCACAGGTGATATCGAGCACAACAGCACGGCGCTCAGGCGGCTTGTTTAGCCCTTCCAACGGCATTACTGGGAACAGTTGATCGATCCCCCATGCATCCGGCATGGATTGGAACAGCGAGAAGTTGACATACAGCTTGTCAGCCATCCGCTCCTGTAATTCATCAATCACTGGCCGATGCGCACGATTGCTCGGATCCAGCTGTTCCTGAATCATCTGACAGATGCTCAGATAAAGCTGCTCTGCTTTCGCGCGCTGCGTCAGATCCAACATGCCGTGCGTGTATTGGGTATGCACATCGTGCAAATCCATCTGGCTGTCGTGCAGCCATTCGCGCAGCGAACGGCGTTTTCCCGGCTGTTTGATTTCTTTCCAGGTTGACCACAGGCTCTCCAGCGCACGCGGAGCGTCTTCTTCTGGCTCAGTGGGTTCACTGAATTCGTTGCGTTCAACACCGATAATATTGGAAACCAACACGGTATGGTGCGCAGTTACCGCACGGCCAGATTCGGTGATGACCGTCGGATGTGGCAATCCGTTTTCGTTACAGGCATCACCGATGCCCCAAATCACGTTGTTGGCGTATTCATTCAGGCCATAGTTCACTGAACAATCGGACTGAGAGCGCGTGCCTTCATAATCCACGCCCAACCCACCACCGACGTCGAAGCACTGGATATTTACGCCCAACTTATGCAGTTCGACATAGAAGCGCGCAGATTCACGCACGCCCGTCGCGATATCACGGATATTCGCCAGTTGCGATCCCAGATGGAAATGCAGCAGTTGCAGGCTATCCAACCGCCCCGCTTCACGCAGCATCTCAACCAGTTGCAGCACCTGGACCGCCGCCAGACCAAACTTGGATTTTTCACCACCGCTGGATTGCCACTTGCCCGATCCCTGAGAAGCCAGACGCGCACGGACACCAAGGCGTGGCACTACATTCAAGCGCTCAGCTTCTTCCAGCACCAGACGGATTTCGGACATCTTCTCGATGACCAGATAAACTTTGTGGCCCAGCTTTTCGCCGATGAGTGCAAGACGGATGTATTCACGGTCTTTGTAGCCGTTACACACAATCACCGTGCGGGTCATGCCTGCATGGCCCAATACTGCCATCAGCTCCGCTTTTGAACCGGCTTCCAGACCTAACGGCTCACCGGAATTAGCCAGTGACTCAATGACGCGGCGATGCTGGTTAACCTTGATCGGATAAACCAGAAAATACCCGCCTTCATAGCCAAACGATTCGCGAGCCTGTTTAAACGCAGCGTTAATAGAACGCAGGCGATGCTGAAGGATTTGCGGAAAGCAGAACAGCGCAGGAAGGCGCTGATGGTTCTCTTTCTGCATATCTTTGACCAATCTGGCCAGATCGACGCGAGCTTCTGGTACGTCAGGATCCGGGCACACGCTAATGTGGCCGAGTTCATTGACGTCATAGTAATTATTGCCCCACCAGGCAATATTGTAAGTACGAAGCATTTCGCTGGCATTACGGTCATTCATGGCAACCTCCTGCATAGAGCGCAAATTTTCATGTTTACCCGTCGCTGACGAGCCGTGATGAATCATGTCGTCAGACATAACGAACCTCTTCTTTTTCTGGACTGCGGATCACATCAGTACCTGAATAAACAGCCCACATGAGCATACCTGCAACATGCGGCATCGACAGTGAAAAAACCGGCGTAGTGAAGTATGCCGTCACTTTATTACTCTTATTAGTGTAAAACACGTTGTCAGGCTCCGTGTTACGGGTCGATAAAACTCGTTGTGAAAATCACCGGGCGAACGTGACCAGAAAAGCGTTAAACGCTTCTGGCAGAAAGAATAACAGGCAGGTTAACCAGCCCTGGAGTCCTGTGTCGAATTTAAAGACAGGCTACGTCGAGAAACGGAAAAGAAGGGTTGAGTCGCGGACGCGGTAGCGTCAAAAGGGACATATTGCGAACGCAATACACTCAGTAAACAACGGATCATTAATCCTACCACCTCCACGTGCGCCGCAGGCTATGCGGTCAGCTATCAATAAAAAATTCAAGATGTCGCGGGTTGCATCACCGCTCGCCGTTTATACCTACATGCTGCTGGAAAAGCAAAATGAAAATTACCGCAGTCATCTCTTGTAAAAGAAAAAACGGCCGATGATAAAAGGACGATGGCACGCTAATGCGAAAAACTACTGGCACTGAGACCAAAAGGTGACCTAGAATAGCCATCCAGATGTTAATCCGTCTATACCGATTAACTGATACACTGCTTAACGGCTTTGATTTGAAGGTAAAGAAACTCATGGCTAAACACCTTTTTACGTCCGAGTCAGTCTCTGAAGGACATCCTGATAAAATTGCTGACCAGATTTCTGATGCGGTTCTCGACGCCATTCTGGAGCAAGACCCAAAAGCGCGTGTCGCTTGTGAGACTTATGTAAAGACCGGCATGGTGTTAGTCGGTGGTGAAATTACCACCAGCGCCTGGGTCGACATCGAAGAAATTACCCGCCGTACCGTGCGTGATATCGGTTATGTCAATTCCGAAATGGGCTTTGATGCCAACTCTTGCGCCGTACTGAGTGCGATTGGCAAGCAGTCTCCTGACATCAATCAGGGCGTTGACCGCCGCGATCCGCTGGAACAAGGCGCTGGCGATCAGGGTCTGATGTTCGGTTACGCGACCAACGAAACCGACGTCCTGATGCCCGCTCCTGTGACTTATGCACACCGTCTGGTTCAGCGTCAGTCAGAAGTCCGCAAGAGCGGTTCTCTGCCGTGGCTGCGCCCGGATGCGAAAAGCCAGGTTACGTTCCTGTACGACGATGGCAAGATTGCAGGCATTGATGCCGTGGTGCTGTCTACCCAGCATTCAGAAGACATCAGCCAGAAAGAACTGCATGAAGCGGTGATGGAAGAGATCATCAAACCGGTTCTGCCTGCAGAATGGCTGTCTGCCAATACCAAATATTTCATCAACCCAACCGGACGCTTTGTTATCGGCGGCCCAATGGGTGACTGCGGCCTGACGGGTCGTAAAATCATCGTTGATACCTACGGCGGCGCGGCACGTCACGGTGGCGGTGCGTTCTCCGGTAAGGATCCGTCTAAAGTAGACCGTTCTGCTGCCTATGCCGCACGCTATGTCGCCAAGAATATCGTCGCGGCTGGCCTGGCCGATCGCTGCGAGATTCAAGTGTCCTACGCTATCGGCGTGGCAGAACCCACCTCTATCATGATCGAAACCTTCGGCACAGAGAAAGTGTCCACCGAGCAACTGACGCTGCTGGTACGTGAATTCTTCGATCTGCGTCCTTACGGCTTAATCCAGATGCTGGATTTGCTGCATCCGATTTATCAGGAAACGGCCGCCTACGGTCACTTTGGCCGCGAACATTTCCCGTGGGAAAAAACGGACAAAGCCGCACAGCTGCGCGAAGCTGCGGGCCTGTAATCTGGCGACTCAATAAATACCAAACGGCGAATGAAAATTCGCCGTTTTTCATTCTAGCTCCCTGAATATTTCGCTTCAGGTTCCCTATTGCGTCTCCCTGCCACTCAATTTATGCTCACAGCAATGAACGCACCCCGAATCCCTATTGCCAGCCATCAGGCTGTGATGCGCTGCCTGCGTGATAAATTGCAGCAGGCTAACCTCACTTTACAAACGAACTACACCGAGCCAGCAGTAAATTACCAGCAGCGCGGTTCAACCGCAGGAACGGCCTGGCTGCAACACTGGGAAATTCGGCTGAATCCTGTCTTGTTGCAGGAAAACCAGCAGGCCTTTATTGATGAAGTCGTTCCTCATGAACTGGCTCATCTGCTGGTCTATGCGCGTTTTGGCCGTGTCGCACCGCATGGCAAGGAATGGCGCTGGATGATGGAAAACGTGCTGTGCGTCCCGGCAAAACGCACGCATCGGTTTGCGGTGCAATCCGTACAGGGGAAAACCTTCACCTACCTGTGTGATTGCCAACGGCATGAGCTGACGATCCGTCGGCACAATCGGGTGCTGCGCGGCGAAACAGAATATCGCTGTCGTCGTTGCGGGAAAACCTTACGTCATGATGTAAAAAGTTCTATTTAAAAGGGAATTTTCAGTTTTAAAAACTGCTTTTGCATTTGCCTGCCGACGAGACATCCGGTAGTCTGCCAACTTTACAGCCTGTGGATTATTTGGAATATGCTACGCAAAATTCTCGCTATCGCCGCCGTTGGCGCGGGTCTGTTTTCAGCTACCGCGCTGGGTCAAAACATCAATAATTTTTCGCAGGCAAAAGCCGCCGCTGTCGATATTAATCGCGATGCGCCGGGTTCGTTCTACTGTGGCTGTAAGATTACGTGGCAGGGCAAGAAAGGTACGCCCGATCTTGAATCCTGCGGTTATCAGGTCAGGAAAAATGAACAGCGTGCCAGCCGCATCGAGTGGGAGCATGTTGTGCCCGCCTGGCAGTTCGGCCACCAGCGCCAATGCTGGCAAGACGGCGGCAGAAAGAACTGTAACAGCGACCCTGTCTACCGCGAGATGGAAACCGATTTGCATAACCTGCAGCCCGCTATCGGCGAGGTCAACGGCGATCGCGGCAATGCTATGTATGGACAATGGAACGGTGGCGCATCTCAGTATGGTCAATGCGAGATGAAGGTCGATTTCAAAAACAATCTGGCAGAACCGCCCGCTCGCGCTCGCGGCCAGATCGCACGTACCTATTTCTACATGCGTGACCGCTATCAGTTACGCCTTTCCAGCCAGCAAACCCAGTTGTTCGAAGCCTGGGATAAGCAATACCCAGTCACTCAGTGGGAATGTACCCGCAATCAGCGCATCGCCGCAAAACAGGGAAACCCGAATCCCTACGTTCAACAAGCTTGCCAGCGCTAGTTCGTCTACCTACTATAGCAAATCAGTTTCCAGCGCAGCCACCGTCAGATGACGGTGGCTTTGCCTATTTCTGGCGCTCTTGTGTCGGTTAATTTCATTCAGAGGTCTGAATCCAGTATGCGAGTACCACGCATTTTTCATCCCGAAAAGCTCTCCCTTAACGGCGGTGAAGTCGAGCTGAGTGACGATGCCGCCAATCATGTGGGGCGCGTGTTACGCATGACGACGGGTCAGTCATTGCAGCTGTTTGATGGCAGCAATCATGTCTTTGGTGCAGAAATCATTGCGACTGGCAAAAAGAGTGTGCGCGTTCGCTTCACAGCAGGTAAGTTGGAAGATAAAGAATCGCCCCTACATTTACATCTGGGACAGGTGATGTCGCGCGGCGAGAAGATGGAATTTACCATTCAGAAATCCATCGAGCTGGGCGTCAATGTGATTACCCCACTGCTTTCTGAACGCTGTGGCGTCAAACTGGATGCCGAGCGTATGGAGAAAAAAATTAGCCAGTGGCAGAAAATTGCGGTTGCCGCCTGTGAACAGTCCGGCCGCAATTGTGTGCCGCTGGTGCGGCCAGCGATGACGCTGGAAGCCTGGTGTGCGGAACAAGACGACGCGTTGAAATTGAATCTGCACCCACGCGCCACACAGAGTATCAATACGTTACCACTGCCGGTCGCTCGGGTCAGGCTACTGATTGGCCCGGAAGGCGGACTCACCGCCGGTGAAATTACCATGACCTCAGAACACGGATTCACTGATATCCTGTTGGGGCCACGCGTTTTGCGCACAGAAACCACCGCACTCACCGCCATGACCGCCTTACAGGTACGTTTCGGCGATTTGGGGTAAAGGAGAAAAGAATGATCAAACTCGGTATCGTGATGGACCCGATTGACACCATCAATATCAAGAAAGACACCAGCTTTGCCATGCTGCTGGAAGCACAGCGCCGTGGTTGGGAACTGCATTATATGGAGATGAACGATCTCTATATGCATGCGGGCGTCGCGCGTGCAACAACGCGTCGCCTGAGCGTCCAGTACGATTACGACGGCTGGTACGATTTCTCCGGCGAGCAGGATATCGCACTGGAAGAGTTGGATGTGGTGCTGATGCGTAAAGATCCACCGTTCGATACGGAGTTCATCTACGCCACCTATATTCTGGAACGTGCGGAAGAGAAAGGCACGCTCATCGTCAACAAGCCGCAGAGCCTGCGTGATTGCAATGAGAAGCTGTTCACCGCCTGGTTCCCACATCTAACCCCTGATACGCTGGTTACGCGTCGTGCAGACAAACTGCGTCAGTTCCATGAAAAACACGGCGACGTCATTCTCAAACCGCTCGACGGCATGGGCGGCGCGTCTATTTTCCGTTTGAAGCAGGATGATGCCAACGTCTCGGTCATCATCGAAACGCTGACCGAACACGCGACCCGCTACTGCATGGCGCAAAACTATCTGCCTGCAATTAAAGATGGCGACAAACGCGTACTGGTGGTTGATGGCGAACCCGTGCCTTACTGCCTGGCGCGTATCCCGAAAAGCGGTGAGACACGCGGTAATCTGGCAGCCGGTGGCCGCGGTGAAGCGCGTCCGCTGACCGAAAGCGACTGGAAAATCGCCCGAGATGTCGCGCCAACGTTAAAAGCCAAAGGCCTGATTTTCGTCGGTCTGGATATTATCGGCGATCGCCTGACAGAAATTAACGTCACCAGTCCGACCTGCGTGCGTGAAATCGAAGCAGCCTACCCGGATGTTTCCATCACCGGTATGCTGATGGACGCCATTGAAAAACGTCTGGCTGCACGTACCCGCTAATACCAGAGACACTGACACGCTACCCGGCCCGCGCAATACGGGCCGTTTCTCCAACGCTGACGGATATCGATTAAAATACACAATGAATTTACAGCATCACTTCCTCATTGCTATGCCAGCACTACAGGACTCTGTATTTAAACGTTCGGTGGTCTATATCTGCGAACATAATGAAGACGGAGCCATGGGGCTGATCATCAACAAACCGATGGATCAGTTTTCCGTGGAAAATGTGCTGAAAAAGCTAAAAATAGACCCAACGCCGCGCGATCCCGCCATCCGATTGGATAAACCCGTCTTTGTGGGTGGCCCACTGGCGGACGACCGTGGCTTTATCCTACATACGCCCTGCTCCGGCTTTGGTTCCAGCATCAGTATTTCTGAGGACACCATGATCACCACGTCCAAAGACGTGCTGGAAACGCTAGGCACGCCCCAACAGCCGAAAAATACGCTGGTCGCCTTAGGCTATTCCGCCTGGGAGAACGGCCAACTGGAAGAAGAACTGCTGGAGAATGCCTGGCTGACGACGCCTGCCGATGAAGACATTCTGTTCCATACGCCAATTGCCGAACGCTGGCGAGCGGCGGCCAGGAAGTTGGGCATCGATATTCATAATATCTCCACCGAAGCAGGACATGCCTGATGAGTAGCAGAACCATTCTTGCCTTTGATTTTGGGACAAAAAGTATCGGTGTCGCTATCGGTCAGGAAATTACCGGTACGGCACGTGCTCTGACATCATTCAAGGCGCAGGAAGGGATACCCGACTGGCAAAAAGTGGAGAAGCTGTTGTCAGAATGGCAGCCCGATCTGGTCGTCGTCGGCCTGCCGCTCAACATGGATGGCACCGAGCAACCGCTGACAGCACGGGCACGGAAGTTCGCTAACCGACTGCATGGCCGTTTTGGCATCGCTATTGAGCTACACGATGAACGCTTGAGCACAGTGGAAGCGCGAGCCGATCTCTTCGAACGCGGTGGCTTTAAAGCGCTGGATAAAGGTAGCGTAGACGCGGCTTCTGCCGTGATTATTCTGGAGAGCTGGTTCGAAGCACAGCTTTAAAAGACAATCCCGTGTAGCCGAGGATCCGACCACACGGGACTATATTGATGACTAATTAGCATTAACGACTAATTAATGTAATTAGGCGTCTGGGAATTCTCGGATGAAACGTTCGACGTCATCAACCATGGATTCTGTTCCTACGAAGAACGGTGAGCGCTGATGCAGTTTCTCTGGCATGATATCCAGAATACGGTTTTTACCGTCGCTGGCCTTGCCGCCTGCCTGCTCCGCCAGAAACGCCATCGGGTTACATTCGTATAGCAAACGCAGTTTGCCTTTCGGGTAGCTCGCTGTGCTCGGGTACAGGTAAATCCCGCCTTTCAGCAGATTACGGTGGAAATCGGCTACCAGTGAGCCGATGTAACGCGACGTATAAGGACGCTGCGTCTCTTCATCCTGCTCCTGACAGTATTTGATGTATTTCTTCACGCCGGCAGGAAACTTGATGTAGTTCCCTTCGTTGATGGAATACATATTCCCTTTTTCCGGGAAGCAAACTTTTTCATGCGAGAGACAGAATACACCGAGCGACGGATCGTAGGTAAAGGCGTGAACGCCGTGACCCGTGGTATACACCAGCATGGTAGAAGAACCGTAAACGATGTAGCCCGCAGCAACCTGCTGACTACCCGGCTGTAAGAAGTCAGCTTCCGTGACTGACGTTCCCAGCGGCGTAATACGGCGATAAATAGAGAAAATCGTACCGACGGAGACGTTCACATCAATATTCGACGAACCGTCCAGCGGATCCATCAGAACCACATACTTGGCATTTTCCGCCTTATCACCTTCAAAGATAACAATTTCGTCTTCTTCTTCGGAGGCAATACCTGCCACTTCACCACGCGCTTTTAATGCCGCTTTCAGTTTCTCATTGGCATACAGATCGAGCTTCATCTGTACTTCGCCCTGAACATTAGAAATACCGCTGGCTCCCAGGATATCAACCAGACCCGCTTTATTGATATCACGGTGAATAATCTTGGCACCCAGTTTAATAGCAGACAGCAGCGCGGTAAGCTCACCTGTGGCGTGAGAGAAATCGTGCTGTTTTTCGACGATAAATTCGCCTAACGTTTTCATAACACTATTCCAGAATCTACGGATGAAAAGCGGTTTCATTTCTGCACCGCCAACGTTTGCGCATGCAGTGTAGCCCAAAGAGAAAGTGAGTACCTAGTCAAATCCATTTCTTATGGCGGATTCATAGCGTTAGAATGTGACACAGACTCACTGTGAAGATGGAAAATGTATGCGTATTCATATTTTAGGTATCTGCGGCACCTTTATGGGTGGCCTTGCCCTGCTTGCTCGTTCGCTGGGGCATGACGTCACAGGCTCAGATGCAAATGTTTATCCCCCCATGAGTACCTTACTTGAAGAGCAGGGAATCACGCTGATTCAGGGCTACGATCCGGCACAGCTTAGCCCCGCGCCTGATTTGGTCATCATCGGTAATGCGATGACGCGCGGAAACCCGTGCGTCGAGGCCGTACTGGAACAGGGATTACCTTATGTTTCCGGTCCACAGTGGCTGCATGATTATGTGCTGCGCGATCGCTGGGTGATTGCCGTTGCAGGAACGCATGGCAAAACCACCACGGCAGGGATGGTCACCTGGATTCTGGAAGATTGCGGCTACCAGCCCGGTTTTGTCATTGGCGGCGTTCCCGGCAACTTCACCGTTTCCGCACGCTTGGGTGACAGCCCGTTCATGGTGCTCGAAGCCGATGAATATGATTGTGCATTCTTCGACAAGCGTTCCAAATTCGTACACTACAGCCCAAGAACGCTGGTGCTCAACAATCTTGAGTTCGATCACGCCGACATCTTTGACGATCTGAAAGCCATTCAGAAACAGTTCCATCATCTTGTGCGACTAGTGCCAGGCAGCGGGAAGATCATCCTGCCAACTAACGACCTTAACCTCAAACAGGTGATGGGAATGGGATGCTGGAGTGAGCAGGAACTGGTCGGCGAAGAAGGCACTTGGCGGGCACAAAAAGTGTCGACCGATGCCAGCCAATATCAGGTTTACCTAAATAAGGTACTCGTCGGTGAAGTCCATTGGAAGCTGGTAGGTGAACACAACATGCACAACGGGCTGATGGCGATTGCTGCCGCTCACCACGTCGGTGTACTACCTGCGGATGCTTGCCGCGCGCTGGGCGGATTTATCAACGCACGCCGTCGCCTTGAATTACGCGGTACGGAGCATGGCGTCACGGTTTATGACGATTTTGCGCATCACCCAACTGCAATTCTGGCGACGCTGTCGGCACTACGTAGCAAGGTTGGCGGTACGGCTCGTATTCTGGCTGTACTTGAACCTCGTTCGAACACCATGAAATTGGGGATGTGCAAAAATGAACTGGCGCCGTCATTAGGTCGCGCCGATGAAGTTTTCCTATTCCAGCCCGCACATATTCCGTGGCAGGTCGTAGAAGTCGCGGAAGCCTGCGTACAGCCCGCTCACTGGAGCGCGGATATTGACACGTTGGTAGAAAATATCGTCAAGACCGCACAGCCTGGCGACCATATTCTGGTGATGAGCAACGGCGGGTTCAGCAACATCCACAATAAGCTGTTGAATGGTCTGAAAAAGAAAGCGCAGAAGGCGAAAGACGCTCAAGAGTAACGTGTGGCAAACCGTCGCTGTTCACACCACGGCGGTTATACAATAAATAG
Source organism: Pectobacterium odoriferum (assembly GCF_009931295.1). Lineage (NCBI taxonomy): Bacteria > Pseudomonadati > Pseudomonadota > Gammaproteobacteria > Enterobacterales > Pectobacteriaceae > Pectobacterium > Pectobacterium odoriferum. The sequence continues at coordinate 4,294,967 of NZ_CP034938.1, forward strand.
CAAAAAGGACGGGAATCCCGTCCTTTTTCGTATTCGCATCACCCATTAAGGGTGGCAAAATCAAGCGTCGAACGGATCGCGCAACACCATCGTTTCGCTACGGTCTGGGCCAGTAGAAATAATATCAATCGGCACACCCGTAATTTCTTCGATACGTTTGATGTAGTTCAGCGCAGCCTGCGGCAGTTTGCTGTGATCTTTCACACCAAACGTGCTTTCAGACCAGCCCGGCATCGTTTCGTAAATCGGTTCAAGACCTTCCCAGCCTTCAGCAGCCAGCGGAGTGGTATCCACTTCGCTGCCATTCGGCAAACGGTAGCCTACGCAGATTTTAATTTCTTTCAGACCGTCCAGAACATCCAGCTTAGTCAGGCAGAAACCAGATAGCGAGTTGATCTGTACTGCACGACGTACGGCAACCGCATCCAGCCAACCGGTACGACGACGACGACCCGTTGTCGCGCCAAACTCGTTACCTTTTTGAGACAGATGCTCGCCCACGTCTTCAAACAGCTCAGTCGGGAATGGACCTGCCCCCACACGGGTAGAGTAAGCTTTAACGATACCCAGTACGTAATCTACATAGCGTGGACCCAGACCAGAACCGGTAGCAACGCCGCCCGCAGTGGTGTTTGACGAGGTCACGTATGGATAAGTACCGTGGTCGATATCCAGCAGCGTACCCTGAGCGCCTTCAAACATGACGAAATCGCCACGCAAGTGCGCTTTGTACAGCAGATCGGAAACATCAACGACCATTGCGGTCAGAATATCGGCAATCGCCAGCACGTCATCCAACACTTTCTGGTAGTCGACGGCATCCGCTTTATAGTAGTTAACCAACTGGAAGTTATGATATTCGACGATCTCTTTCAGTTTGACAGCAAAGGTTTCTTTATCAAACAGATCGCCAACGCGCAGGCCACGGCGAGCAACTTTATCTTCATACGCAGGACCGATACCGCGGCCAGTCGTACCAATTGCTTTTGCACCACGCGCTTTTTCACGCGCGTTATCCAACGCGACGTGATAAGGCAGAATTAACGGACAGGCTTCAGAAAGCAGCAGACGTTCGCGTACCGGGACGCCACGCGCTTCAAGCTCCGTCATTTCTTTCATCAATGCGTCAGGCGCCAGCACAACACCGTTACCGATGATGCTGACAACATTTTCACGCAGAATGCCAGAAGGAATTAAATGAAGGACGGTTTTTTCACCGTTGATAACCAGCGTGTGGCCAGCGTTGTGTCCACCCTGATAGCGCACAACATATTTAGCCCGTTCAGTCAGCAGGTCAACGACCTTGCCTTTACCTTCGTCACCCCATTGGGTGCCCAGTACGACGACGTTCTTACCCATTTCAAGAATCACCAGGTTGCTTAAAAAAGGATTCTACCATCTCATTTGGATGCTTTCAGTACTTTTAGCACACGATTGCGCACATTTTTCCGCTTAATTTTAGCCACCCATCCGGCTACGCAACATGTAGTAGATCACGCACCCTGCAACAACTATTCCGCCGCCAAAACGGCGCAAAATAGTATCCGGCAACTGCGCTATTCCCAAAATCATACGTCTCCAGAGTCGAGGAAACAGCAGCGGCCCCAGCCCTTCAAGCACCAAAACCAACCCAAGCGCCAGCCAAATCGTTGAATTCATAACCCCCCCTTTTCCCACTTCGAATACAAGCAGGAGCAAACCCTTAGACATATCTCTGCCAGAAAATGGCAAAAAAAAGCCCGGAGAAAGAACCCGGGCTTGATGAGACGAGTTAATGACTATCAGCGGCGTGGTGCCATGCTGCTGTCCGGTGACTTCATGTAGCGGAAGAAGTCGCTATCCGGGCTAAGAACCATGACGTCCTGATTATTACTGAAGCTGCTTTCGTAAGCACGCAGGCTACGAACGAAAGAGTAGAAGTCAGGATCTTCACTGAATGCGTTAGCGAACAGTTTCGCCGCTTCGGCATCCCCTTCACCACGGGTAATACGCCCTTGGCGCTCAGCTTCAGCCAGCGTACGGGTAACTTCATAGTCTGCCGTCGCTTTCAGCTTTTCAGCTTCTTCCTGACCTTGTGAACGGTGGCGACGCGCTACCGCTTCACGCTCTGCACGCATACGTTGGTAAATAGCGTCAGACACTTCAGTTGGCAGGTTGATTTGCTTAATTCGCACATCGATAACCTCAATACCCAGCGCAGCCATGCTGTTAGGGTTGATGTGAGGCTCGTTGCTCGACGTCTCTTTCTCGACACGTGCAGCAGCAGAAGCAATCGCATTATCGGCCTCGGTCGTTTCACCGGTACCCGTATTCAGCGCTTCACGCACGTCGGACATCAGTTGACCACGTGAGTCGGTAACGATGCCTTTTACATCCAGACGACCAATCTCGGAACGCAGACGGTCACTGAATTTACGTTTCAGCAGTACTTCAGCCTGAGAGATGTCACCACCACCCGTTGCCAGATAATAGCGGCTGAAATCGCTGATACGCCATTTGAGGTAAGAATCGACAATCAGGTCTTTCTGCTCTTTAGTGATAAAGCGGTCAGCCTGGTTTTCCATCGTCTGGATACGCGCATCCAGCATTTTCACTGAGTCGATAAACGGAATCTTGAACTGCAATCCCGGCGCATAAATCAGCGGTTTGTTGTCATCATCACGCAATACTTTGCCAAAACGCATCACGATGCCGCGCTGGCCTTCCTGCACCACAAACAGTGACGCATAGACCACCATCAGTACCAGGATCAGGATAAATAGTAAGGGCTTACGCATCGATTATTCTCTCCCTACTCGAGTGAAGTCATCACGCTGCGCATTTGCTCTGCGCTGATCCATGATATTTCCATTGTTACTGCTGCGCGTCTGGTTGCTATTCGTCGCACCGCTGCTGTTGCCAGGCAAACGCAGTGGGCTAGCGCTGCTGCTGTTATTGCTTTGCGTATTGTCACTGCCTTGTCCACGCAGCATCTGATCCAACGGCAGCACCATCAGGTTGCCCCCCTTGTCATTGACCAGAACTTTACGGGTATGGCTCAGCACGCGTTCCATGGTTTCGATATACAAACGCTCGCGGGTGATTTCAGGTGCCGCTTTATATTCCGGTAAGACTCTGGCAAAACGGGCAACTTCACCCTGAGCTTCCAGAACAGTACGGGTTTTATAAGCGCGGGACTCTTCCAGAATACGCTGAGCCTGACCGTTGGCACGCGGTTGCACTTCGTTCGCGTACGCTTCCGCTTCACGAATATACTGCTGTTCGTTTTCACGCGCGGCAATCGCATCATCAAACGCGGCCTTCACTTCTTCCGGCGGACGTGCGGTCTGGAAGTTGACGTCCAGCAACGTGATCCCCATGTTGTACGGACGAACAGTTTCCTCCAGTACACGCTGAGTATCCGTACGCACAATGGTACGGCCTTCCGTCAAAATTTTGTCCATCGTGTACTTACCAATAACGCCGCGCAGCGCGCTGTCAGTTGCCTGACGTAAGCTGTCATCCGCATTGGTTACACTGAACAGATATTGTTCTGGCTGTGTGACACGATACTGCACGTTCATTTCAACGCGCACGACGTTTTCATCTGACGTCAACATCACGCCCGACGTCGCCAGTTCACGCACCGATTCAACGTTCACCGCGCGAACTGAGTCGATGAAGGTCGGTTTCCAGTTAAGACCGGGTCCGACCAAGTGGCTGAATTTACCAAAGCGCGTGACGACACCGCGTTCCGCTTCTTTAATGGTGTAGAAACCCGTAGCAGCCCAGATGACAACCGCAGCGACGGCAGCGATACCGACGATCCGACCACCCAGTGCTGGGCCGCCAGAATTTCCGCTGTTGCTTGAGCCTGAACCTTTGCCGCCACCCAGATCGCCGAGTTTTTTGCTCAGCTTACGAAAGATGTCGTCCAGATCCGGCGGCCCCTGATCTCGGCCACCTTTATTGTTATTTCCGCCAGAGTTGCCGCCATTATTGCTGCTGCTCCCCCACGGGTCGCGGTCTTGTCCGTTATTACCGGGCTGATTCCACGCCATGTTTTAGCTCCATTCTTTATGATAGGTGTTCTTCAGGTTCAATATCTCAGAGTCCGTCAGACTATTTCGCCGTTCAGACTGTTTATGCCAGTCAAATCAGACAATATAGCCCATCAGTTCCTGCTCTTTTTTGCAGAGGCGGCACCAGTCAGCAATCGGCATACGAATAACCAAACCAATTTGCCCGTCCTCTTCAATCCATTCTTTTTCTATTGCCTGAAGCTGGTAAAAACGACTACGCAAGCGTCCTGCCTGCGGGGGAAGATGCAAGGTATGTTCTGCGATTTCCCCGGAAAGCCGCTCAGTCAATGCCTGAAATAGCAACGGAATACCGTCGCCGGTCTGTGCTGAAAGCCAGACCCGTACCGGTAGATTCTCTTCGTTGCGATCGATACGCGGAACGAAATCATCCAGCATATCAATCTTGTTCATTACCAACAGCGCAGGTATTTCGTCTGCCTCAATTTCCGCCAATACGTCATCAACCGCGTCGATGTTCTCGTCAAGACGAGGATCGGCAGCATCAACAACGTGCAGCAGCAGCGAGGCCTGACGTGTTTCCTGTAATGTAGCCTTAAACGCAGCCACCAAATCGTGGGGCAACTGCCGGATAAAACCTACGGTATCCGCCAGCACTGTATCACCCACATCATCCACTTGAATGCGGCGCAATGTTGGATCCAGTGTGGCAAATAACTGATCGGCGGCATAGACGCCCGCCGATGTAATCTTGTTAAACAGCGTGGATTTGCCCGCGTTGGTGTAGCCCACCAGCGAAACGGTAGGAACATCAGCACGAACCCGCGATCGGCGTCCCTGTTCACGCTGTTTTTCTACCCGTTCAAGACGCGATAATATCTGCGTGATACGGTTACGCAATAAACGACGGTCGGTTTCAAGCTGGGTTTCACCCGGGCCACGCAAACCGATACCGCCTTTCTGACGCTCAAGGTGCGTCCAGCCGCGAACCAGTCGGGTCGCAAGGTGGCGCAACTGTGCCAGTTCTACCTGTAATTTCCCCTCGTGCGTACGCGCACGCTGAGCAAAAATATCTAAAATCAGTCCGGTACGATCGATCACTCGGCACTCGCACAAACGCTCCAAGTTACGTTCCTGAGCCGGCGTCAGCGCATGATCAAACAGCACGACAAACGCGCCAGTTTCTTTTACTGCCTGAGCAATTTCTTCAGCTTTACCTTCCCCGACAAAATACTTGGGATGAGGCGATTTACGGCTGCCAGTAACAACCTGCAAGGATTCAATACCGGCAGAAGAAACCAGAGACTCAAACTCCAGTAGATCTTCCGTATCTCTATCTTGCGAAAAGAAAATATGAACTAATATAGCCCGTTCACCTGATTCATAACGGTCAAACAAGCGAATAACCTCTCAAACGAGCAAAAAACACCACAGCGAAGGAGCCGAGCGATGCGTCCAGCTCTCCCGCGCCGTGGTGAATTGACAATACGCCTTATTCGGCGTCATCAGCTTCCTGCGACTGCTGCTGAGCAGTCGTGTTACTACCGTGATAGTTGTTGCTGCCGCCTGGATTGTTGCTATGGTGAGAGACTGGGCGAGAGGGAACAACTGTAGAGATGGCGTGCTTATAAACCATCTGACTTACCGTGTTTTTCAACAAAATCACGAACTGATCGAAAGATTCGATCTGACCTTGCAACTTAATACCGTTCACCAAATAAATCGAAACCGGAACACGTTCACGACGCAAAGCGTTCAAGAACGGATCTTGCAAAGATTGCCCCTTAGCCATTCTATATTTTCCTTATTTGTATGTTGTTTGTAACAAAGAACCCTACGGCTCTAAAATAACGGTGTAAAAAAACTTGCACGCTGAGACTCACCGATTGTACACAATCACTCAACCTATGCACTAACAACCTGTATCACCTTGTCCAGTGCTTCAGTCGGTTTTTCGCTATCCAGCCAGCAGACGTCATCCCAACCGCGCAGCCAGGTCATTTGACGCTTCGCTAACTGACGCGTCGCACAAATTCCCCGATAAACCATCTCATCGTAATCAATTTCACCGGATAAATATGACCACATCTGGCGATAACCAACACAACGAATAGAGGGCATATCCGTATGAAGGTCATGCCGGGAAAACAATGTCCGGGCTTCTGTCTCAAAACCTGCCGCCAACATCTGATGAAAACGCTGTTCAATCCGCTCATGCAACAATTCACGCGTCGCCGGGGCGATAGCAAACTGATGAACCTGATAGGGCAGCGCGTCGCCAGACGTTTTTGTCAGTTCAGTTAAAGTGTTACCTGAAACGAAAAAAACTTCCAGTGCTCGCGAGAGTCTCTGCGGATCATTTGGATGAATCCGAATTGCAGCTACTGGGTCGATCTCACTGAGCTGCCGATGCATCGCTTCCCAGCCGATTTCTTTTGCCTGCTCTTCAATGCGTTGACGCACGGCGGCATCGGCTGACGGCAGAGGAGAAAGTCCCTCCAGCAGCGCCTTGAAATACAGCATCGTCCCCCGACTAACAGGGGAATGCGCCCGGCAGCGGTAATGTCCGCCATCTCACGTAACGCATCGCGGCGAAAATCGGCCGCAGAATAGGATTCTGTCGGATCGAGAATATCGATTAACCGATGCGGGGCCAGTGCCAGCTCTTCCGCACTCGGTTTCGCCGTCCCAATATCCATATCTTTATAGATGAGGGCGGAATCTACGCTAATCAACTCTACCGGCAAATATTCTCGTAACGCCATTGCCAATGCCGTTTTTCCTGACGCCGTCGGCCCCATGATAAAAATAGCGGGCGGCAACGACGCTTGTTCTACATCACTCATGCTTTAAAGCCTTGATGGCATCCTGGATGTCCATCATCGATAAAAGTTCAGACGGCGGCGTTTTCGCCAACTGCGGACAAAGCCGCTCGACATCCGCCAGTAATTGTATGGCCTGAGAATGACTCCAGCTTTCCTGCTCACTCTGCAATCGCGTTGCCATCCACGATGCCAATTCACCAGGTTCCACCTGCTGTGTCTCAACCGTCTGATAGTCGGCCAGATAGCCTATCAGTTCAGAGATCAAGTTTTGTAAATTTTGTTGGCGCAATGGTAAAGGTACGGCACGTAATGTGGCACGCTGTGACTCAACCACGATTTCAATACCAAAACGCGCCAGCAAAGCGTGATGGGCAGACAAAACGCTCAGCTCAGATTTACTCAACGTCAGGCGCTGAGGAATCAGTAACGGCTGCGCCCGCAACCCTTCTTCCGACGGCGTCAACTGCACCGCTTTCAGATAACGTTCAGCAACGGAAAGCGACAGCATAGCCAGGCCCTTATGGTACTCCAACAGCGCGTAGCACGGCGGATAAACCGTCAATACCCGCCCAAAACCGTTTGATTGGCTTTCCAACGGCGATTCGGCCGGCGCACGTTGTTTGTTATTGCTGGCTGCAATGTTATCCGTCGTGGTTCGATTTGGCGGTGCGTCATGCGATACCGTCGATGAAACAACCCTATCCGACGACGTCACGTGATTCGACGGTATAAAAATACGCTCGCCAGACGACGGCGGTGCACTTGCTGCGCTATCCGTCGGTTGCAGCAATGTTTTATACAGCTCACCCTGCTTTTTCTGGTACGGATTCTCTGGCTGATAGCCGGAATAGGCAGATTCTCGCGCCTGACCAGAATGACCCGCGCGCAGCGTTTTGCCACCATACGACGGAGAACTATCGGTACGTGACGGCTGGGCAAAGTGGTTTTCACCTGCGGCAATGCGATTTTCCTGCTGCCATTGCACGGGTTTCCCGGTCTCCGGCTCTGTCATACCAAGCGCTGGTGAGGATGCCTGTTGCAGAACGGACATCACCGCCTGATAGATAAAGTCATGTACCAGCCGAGCCTGATGGAACCGTACCTCATGCTTGGCAGGATGCACATTCACATCAACCTGATGCGGGTCGATCTCCAGATACAGCACATAGGCGGGCTGCTGATCGTCACTAAGCTGATCCTGATAGGCCTGCCGAATAGCATGATTAATGAGCCGATCGCGCATCATGCGCTGGTTCACATAGCAGTACTGCATATCAGGCAGTTGCTTGGCGCCAACCGGATCGGCAACCCAACCATGAATGGTGAGATCGCCGTGTTGCCATGACACCGCGAGCGCATGCTGTAAGAATGTCGCACCGCAAATGCTACCCAACCGGCGCTCATACTGGCTTTTATCCGGTGCAGCACGATACTGCCGCATCAGCTTACCGTTATGATGCAGCGTGATGGCAACATCGAAACGCGCCAGCGCGATGCGGCGCACAACCTCATCAATATGGGTGAATTCGGTTTTTTCCGTGCGCATAAATTTACGGCGGGCGGGCGTGTTATAAAACAGATCCAACACTTCCAGCGTGGTGCCCACAGGATGGGCGGCTGGCTTGACTGTCACCGCCATGTCGCGCCCTTCGGCGTAGGCCTGCCAGGCCTCAGATTGTTCGGCAGTGCGTGATGTCAGCGTTAAACGGGAGACGGAACTGATACTTGCCAACGCTTCGCCGCGGAACCCCATACTGACGATCGCTTCCAGATCGTCGAGCGTGGCAATTTTACTGGTCGCATGACGCGCCAACGCCAGCGTTAATTCATCCTTTCCGATACCCGAGCCATTGTCACGAATACGGATCAGCTTCGCGCCGCCGCGTTCTATGTCGATATCAATCCGGGTCGCGCCTGCATCCAGACTGTTTTCCACCAGCTCCTTCACGACCGAAGCCGGACGCTCAACCACTTCTCCGGCAGCGATCTGGTTAGCCAGTTGCGGTGGCAACACCTGAATCGGCATGGCGTATCCCTCTTACTATCCTCAATCTATCGACATCGTCAGCATGAAGAATCAGGCTGACGGAATAACCAGCGTTTGCCCCAGTTGTACCGTGCCAGAGCGCATATTATTCGCCTGTTGGATCTCTTTCATGCTGACACCATAACGGGCAGCAATCGCACTCAGGCTATCACCCTTTACGACCTTATGCTTCACTGGTGCTGCCTTTTTGGGCGCAGGTGCTGATGCCGTCTGTTTCGTTCCTGTCGCCGGAATATTCAAGCGCTGCCCAACCCAGACGATGTCCTTGTTCAGCTTATTCACGTCACGCATAGCGGCGAGACTGACGCCATAGCGTCGGGCAATGGAAGAGAGCGTTTCACCACGCGCAACGGTATGACGCGTGCTACCCGCACTCGCTTTTGCCGCCGTTACGTTACCACCCGACGTTTCTGTATCACTTGCCGCCGACTGTAGTGGCCGGCTTTCCTGCTTTGGGAGAGGAGTTTTGGGCACAGATTGCATCGGGTGTGTTTGGAAATAACTTCTCAGCCCCTGATAAATCGCATTGGCGAGTTTTTCCTGATAGTCGTTACTCCCCAAGAGCCGCTCTTCCGAGACATTGGTGATAAACCCGGTTTCCACCAGCAGAGAAGGAATATCTGGCGAGCGCAACACCCCCAGACTGGCGTGCTCAGGACGTCGTTTATGCAGCCCTCCAACACGCTGGAGTTCACGCAGAACCTTGGTCGCGACGTCATACCCAACGCGCTGGGAGTGACCAAATTGCAGATCCAGCACCGCCTGGCTGAGGTAAGGGTCCGCGCTGCTGTTCGCCAGCAGGTCGCCCGCGCCGCCCAACAGTTCAGACTGTTTCTCATGCTGTTCCAGCCAGTTTGCCATTTCGCTGTTTGCGCGGCGGTTGGACAGCACCCAGACAGAGGCACCTTTAGCATTGCGGTTCGGTGCCGCATCCGCGTGAATCGACACTAACAGGTTTGCGCCCTGCTTACGCGCCACGTCCGAACGCCCCATGACGGAGATAAAGTAGTCGCCATCGCGCGTCAGCACGCCTTTAAAGGCCGGATCGCTATTCAGTAAGGCTTGTAACTTACGCGCGATAGAAATGGTGACATTTTTCTCCCGCAGCCCGTTCGTGCCAATCGCCCCTGGATCCTGTCCACCGTGACCGGCATCAATCGCCACAACAATCCGTTCATTACCCTGTCGGGCCGGCACTCGCGTAGATGACGCATTGCTATTCACGACAACAGTAGGCTTGTTGGTAAACGGATTTTTGGCGGGTTCTGTCGGCGCACTATTTTGCTGCCGTGAAGCCGGAGGCGCTGAGGCTTGTACCGTTTTCGCTTTATCACCGGTGATGGTGAAAACAACAACGTAACCCGAGCCTTCTTTTTGCGTCACCGCCCGCGTTTTCGCCGCCTGGGTTAAATCCAGCACCAAGCGCAGGCTTTGTGCGTCCTGCGCGTTGCTGGTTCGCACACGCTTAATCAGATTTTGCCCGCTGAAATCCAACGGCAGCCCCTGAATGACGCCAGTCTGACGAATATCGATGACTACTCTGGCGGGGTTACTGAGCGGGAAAAAAGCATAAATAGGCTGACCGCTAAAGCTCAGACGCACCGTGGCCTGACCTGACGCATTGTCCACCTTGATATCCGACAGATTAGCTGCCCACGCCGTTCCTGCCAGCAACAGCCATACGCCAATGAACAGCTTAACCATACGACTCATCATGATTCTGTTGTTCCTGGCTGAAGAGAAAAACGTTGTAACATCGCGTCTCCCGTCGCAGAGACAGCGGACAGTTCAGCCTGTCGGCCCTGATCCTGATAGCGCAAATGCAGTTCGATATCCGCATCGGGCAGCACGCCAGCACCCTGCTGCGGCCATTCAATCAGGCAAATAGCATCCTGCGTCAGATAATCGCGGATCCCCATAAACTCCAACTCCTCTGGGTCGGCCAGTCGATAGAGATCAAAGTGGTAGACCGCCAGCGGTGATAGCGCATAAGGCTCAACCAGCGTATAAGTGGGGCTTTTGACATTGCCCTGATGACCGCGCGCTTGCAGAAAACCGCGACTAAACGTCGTTTTCCCCGCACCGAGATCACCATAAAGGTGGATAACACAAGCACCGTCACAGGCTTTCGCCAGCGCCGTGCCTAAAGAGATCGTTGCTGCCTCATCCGGCAGAAGTAAGACTATTTTTTTCATTCTATCTATTGTTCTAAAAACATCGGTTCTAAAAACATCGGCTCTAGAAACATCCGCTCGGGATTAACATATCGAAACAACACAGGCAGTAAATCGGTTGCCAGCATACCTCGGGTGCCGCGTCGCGCTGCCAGCCAATCGGCCGCCGCGCCGTGTACGACACACCCGGCACAGGCAGCATCATACAGCGAGAGCTTTTGCGCCAGCAAACCGCCAACGATACCCGACAGCACATCACCCATACCGCCTGTCGCCATGCCGGGGTTTCCCACATCAGCAATGGCAACCTCGTCTCGCTCGCTGGCGATCACCGTTCCCGCACCTTTCAATACGACAACGCCACCATAGCGTTTTACCAACTTTTTGGCCGCAAGTAAGCGATCACTTTCAATATCAGAGACGCGGCAATTCAGTAAACGTGCCGCCTCGCCGGGGTGAGGTGTCAGCACGCGATTCTGCCGCTTATGCGGATTGATTGCCAGCAGGTTAAGCGCATCCGCATCCCATAACATGGGTTTGTTACAATTTTCTGCCAGACGCAGTGCGCTTTTACCCCAGTCATCCTGCCCTAAACCGGGTCCAATCACCACGACATCGGCCCATTCCAGCCCCTGCCGCAGCGTCTCTGTCGTCAATTCTTGCACCATCAGCTCAGGCCGAGCCGTCAAAAACGCCGACTGATACTGTTTGTGAGTAAGTACTCGCACTAACCCTGCACCGCTGTGTAACGCCGCATCGGCAGCCATCAATACCGCACCACCTAAGCCAGCGTTACCGCCTACCACCAGTAACCTGCCGTTACCCCCTTTATGTTGTCCAGCCGGACGAGGCGACAGCCATTCGGGCAGTTGCGCCGCAGTCAGCCGCCGTATCGGCGCGGCTTGATCGTCCAGCCACGCCTGCAACCCTAACGAATGATAATGTAATGTCCCGACGTGCTCACGGGCGCGACCGGTCAGTAGTCCCGGTTTCAGCGCGATAAACGCCACCGTCTGCGCCGCACAAATCGCAACGCCTGCACAGATGCCGGTTTCGGCATGTAAACCAGAGGGAATATCCAGTGAAACGATGGGGGCGGGATAGGCATTCGCCTGCGTCATTAACGCCGCATAAGGCACGCGCGGTGCAGCGGAAAGTCCGGTTCCCAACAGACCATCCACAATGAGATCGATCCCGTCCGGCCACGACGTATCGCCATCCTGTGCACTAATTTCTTGAACACGGCCACCCTGCTCCAGCCAGCGCTGCCGGGCAAGATGAGCCTCGTCAGGCAGTGGCTTATCACTGGTGCAAGCAACAACATCGACCTCAATGCCCACCGCCAGCGCCAAACTGGCGACCACGTATGCATCGCCGCCGTTATTGCCGTGTCCGGCCAGCACCCGCCAGCGTCGAGCAGAGGGATAACATTGGCGGGCCACCTGAAATGCGGCGTCTCCCGCACGCTGCATGAGTTCCCACAGGGAAAGCCCCGACTCGCTGGCCGCTCTGGCTTCTTCACGGCGTACCCACTCGGCGTAAAACACCGAATCAGGCAAATCATCCTCTCGCTTTTGGTCGTGACCCGTCATCATCTGCTCTTCGTTTTCATTACAATGACTTAAAATTAGCAAGCAACCTAAACGACCGCCAGCATTCCGCGCATCTCAGCAGGCATCGGCTCTGCGGCACGAATATGGTAACATCAGCACGTCTTGTTTATTTCTGTGGCCCCATCATGTCATACCCCTACGATCTCAACGAATTAGCGCAACACATCAAACAATGGGGACAGGCACTGGGGTTCCAGCAGGTCGGCATCTGCGACACCGATTTGTCCGCAGAAGAGCCTCGACTTCAGGATTGGCTGGATAAGCAATACCACGGGGAAATGGACTGGATGGCGCGCCACGGTATGCTGCGGGCGCGTCCGCATGAGCTGCTGCCCGGGACACTGCGCGTCATCAGCGTACGTATGAATTATCTTCCCGCCAAAGCCGCGTTCGCCAGCACCTTAAAGAACCCAGAGCTCGGCTACGTTAGCCGCTATGCGCTGGGTCGCGATTACCACAAGCTGCTGCGCCAGCGTCTGAAAAAGCTCGGCGACCAGATTCAGGAATACTGTGGTGAATTGAATTTTCGCCCCTTTGTCGATTCCGCTCCCATTATGGAACGCCCTTTAGCTGCGAAAGCCGGACTTGGCTGGGTTGGTAAACACTCACTAATTTTGAACAGGGAAGCTGGCTCCTGGTTCTTTCTTGGTGAACTGCTGATCGATTTACCTCTGCCCGTCGATCGGCCACAGGAAGAACAGTGCGGCCGATGCGTCGCCTGCATGACCACCTGCCCAACCGGCGCGATTGTTGCACCTTACACCGTTGATGCGCACCGCTGCATTTCCTATCTGACCATCGAATTGGAAGGTCCGATTCCTGAAGAATTTCGTCCGCTGATGGGCAATCGCATCTATGGCTGCGATGACTGTCAGCTGATTTGCCCGTGGAATCGGTTTTCACAGCTTACCGACGAAGCGGATTTTAGCCCGCGTGCCGCGCTGCATGCACCGGAACTGCTAGTGCTATTCGGCTGGAATGAAGAGAAATTTTTGCGGATTACAGAAGGATCACCGATCCGCCGCATCGGCCATCTCCGCTGGCTACGCAATATTGCCGTCGCACTGGGGAATGCCCCCTATCAGGATAGTATCGTGCTGGCGCTACAAGCCCGTCTGGGTGAAAGCGAACTGTTGGATGAACATATCCACTGGGCAGTTCATCAGCAGTTGGAACGTCGCGCGTCGCTGGGAATTGACGTCCAATCTACACAGAAAAAACGACTTATTCGTGCAGTAGAGAAAGGATTACCGCGTGATGCGTGAACCGCTCAAACTCTTGTCATCAGTTTGTCGCACGCGCTGTGAATAAATAAAAAAACCGTTGCCAACCAACTGTTACAAAAAGTGCAAGCAATAGTCATAACATTTTATAAGTAAAATTTATGAATAAATATCAATAAGATACTCTACACTATTTTATCAACAACATAACATGATTAATAAATAACCAACGAGCAGCCTGTGGATAAGTCTGTTAAGAAGAATATGATTTTTTGTATTAACTGATAAAAAATGATGTGGATCGGGGTCACGCTTGTGCTCGAAATATGATGCTGCGTAGACAATAAAAAGCGGGCAACAGCACAAAGCGGCGTGCATTATGAATTTCTTATTGTCCTTTGGCAAGGGCTGAGATCTACTTTTTACGATCGAAAGAAAAATTCTACGATCAAAAGCAAAAACGCGGCGACACCTCTTGATGAGGCATCGCCGCGCGGAACGTTAAGATCGTCGTCAGAGAAACAGGAGGATGGCAAATATATCCACCTCCGTCCTCAACCGACCAATGTTATGCACGGGTTCTGATCAGGTAATCGAAGGCGCTCAAGGACGCTTTTGCACCTTCACCCGTCGCAATGATGATCTGCTTGTACGGCACCGTCGTACAGTCACCGGCAGCAAAGACCCCTTTTACGCTGGTTTCGCACTTGGCATCGATCTCAATTTCACCGATGCGGTTTCTGGCTATCGTACCTTCCAGCCAGTGGGTGTTAGGCAGCAGGCCAATCTGCACGAAGATCCCTTCCAGCGCTAAATCATGCACCGTATCGCTAATACGATCTTTATAGCTCAGCCCCGTCACCTTCTGCCCATCACCTTTCACTTCTGTGGTCTGCGCATTCAGGATGATGTCAACGTTCGGCAGGCTACGCACTTTTTCCTGTAATACAGAATCCGCTTTCAGTTCTGGAGCAAACTCAAGCAACGTGACATGTTTCACCACGCCAGCCAGATCGATAGCCGCTTCTACCCCGGAGTTTCCGCCGCCAATCACCGCGACATGCTTGCCTTTAAACAGCGGGCCATCACAGTGCGGGCAGTACGTTACACCACGCGTACGGTACTGATCTTCGCCGGGTACATTCATGTTTCTCCAGCGTGCGCCGGTCGCAATGATCACACTGCGTGCTTTCAGCGTCGCGCCGGATACGGTGATCACCTGATGCGGTTTACCCGGTTCACCACCAGGAATGAGTGCCTCTGCACTCTGCGCGTCAATCACATCGACATCGTAGTCATCAACATGGCCCTTCAGCGCAGTCGCCAGTTTGGCGCCTTCCGTTTTCGGCACGGAAATGTAGTTTTCGATATCGACAGTATCCAGTACCTGACCGCCAAAACGCTCACCGACTAACCCAGTACGGATGCCTTTACGCGCCGAATAGACCGCCGCCGCTGCCCCCGCCGGACCGCTACCGATGATTAACACATCATAGACGTCACGCTGGTTCAGCTTCTCAACCTGTTTCGCGCCCGCGCCGGTATCGATTTTAGTCACAATCTCAGCCAGGCTCGTCCGCCCTTGACTGAAGTGTTCACCGTTCAGGAAAACGGTAGGTACGCCCATCACATTACGGCTTTGAATCTCATCCTGAAACACGCCGCCGTCAATGGCGGTATGGGTGATATTCGGATTCAACACCGCCATTAAATTCAGCGCCTGCACCACATCTGGGCAGTTGTGGCAGGACAGCGAGTAATAGGTTTCAAAGTGGAACGAACCGTCAAGGTGACGGATCTGATCGAGCAATTCTTTCGCTTCTTTTGACGGATGGCCGCCCACCTGCAATAACGCCAGAATCAAAGAAGTAAATTCGTGTCCCATTGGCGCACCAGCAAAACGCGGGCCGCTTTGGGAATCTGGATTGGTAATCAGGAATGAAGGCTTACGTACTGCCAGATCATTCTTTTCAATAAAACTTACCCGATCGGACAGCTCAGCAATTTCAGCCAGCAGGGTTCTGACTTCAGCAGATTTAGCGGAGTCATCCAGAGTCGCAATCAACTCAACAGGTTTGGTTAATTTTTCCAGATAGGCTTTCAACTGGACTTTCATCGTATTGTCGAGCATCGGTCGTCCTTAATTAGGCAAGTAGGTACAAAGGAAAAATCGTGCAGGGTGCTGGCCCCAAAAGCTGAGCCAGAAAAATCGGGTGCAACGCACCCGACAAAAAAGGGCATGTTTTCTACAGTTATGTTTTCCGAGGTGTTAGCTTAGATTTTGCCAACCAGATCCAGAGACGGAGCCAGCGTAGCCTCGCCTTCTTTCCACTTGGCTGGGCACACTTCGCCTGGGTGAGAAGCAACGTACTGGGCCGCTTTCACTTTGCGCAGCAGATCAGATGCATCGCGGCCAATGCCTTCTGCCGTGATTTCTACCGCCTGAATGGTGCCCTGTGGATCAACGATGAAGGTACCGCGATCGGCCAGACCTTCTGCTTCGCGCATGTTTTCAAAGTTACGCGTCAGCTGGCCCGTTGGGTCACCGATCATGGTGTACTTGATTTTGCCAATGGTTTCAGAGCTGCTGTGCCACGCTTTGTGCGTGAAGTGGGTATCGGTGGAAACAGAGTAGATTTCCACGCCACGCTCTTGGAATTCGTCGTAATAGTCAGCGACATCACCCAGTTCGGTCGGGCAGACAAACGTAAAATCAGCCGGATAGAAGAAGAACACGCTCCATTTGCCTTCGATGTTCTTTTCAGTCACTTCGATGAATTGACCGTCTTTGAAAGCCATGTTTTTGAATGGTTTAACTTGGGTATTAATTACTGACATCACTTTATCCTCATGTGTTTTCGCATGTGGCTAAAGTACAGAAACGTGATCGTTATCACCAATCCGTTGTCTTTATCGAATCAATAAGTAATACCTAACGTAGTGTAAAATCAGGGATACGCTATCTCCAAGTTCTCCTCACCGATCCTGACCGTCTTGAAGCGTGGCGTAACAGCCTCGACCTTGCCGTCTTTAATCAGTTCAATCAGTTGTTCCGTGCCCATCGAGCCAAATAACCTAGCTGCAATCTGCCACTGCCCTTTTTCATCACGGGCGAGGATCTTGCCACCTCCTCCCCAACCCGCTCTGGGAAAGATGAGCACTTCGTTATGGCCATCACCGGTCAAATCAATCGCGAAGAGCAGACAAGCGGCTTCTCTACATTGATTGCCCAGATTATAGCCCTGCAACATGCTTTCGATCCCGTCCTCCAACGGACCAACCCATTCAACTTGAACAGGACGTACTTTTGCAGGGCGTCCCTGCAACCGATCGAGCAGTACCTGACGCGCGGTAGCGTCCAGTATTCGGTCTTGCTTCAATTCTTCAGCCAGCCAGGTAAACTGCTTCCTACCCGCTGTGCCTAAGCCATCGCGCAGCGCCCACAGGTCGAACTCATCGACCGGCGTTTTCCCGCTAAGCAGGCGCTGAACCTGATTTCTCGCACTAAATGCCTCTGGGTTTAATAACGGCGTATGCAGCAATATCACCAGAACACAGATGACGGCAGCGAGCAGCGGATTGCTCGTCCGCAAATGTCCCAGCCAGACGCCAGAACGACGAATGACAGCCCATACCATCGCCAGACTGTAAAGCATCGCGATTGCCACCACGAAGATCGACTGAAAGCGGGACGGCGTCAGGCCATATTGTTCGATGCGCAGCCAACTGGAGTAGCCCGCCAGTGCGACCAAAATCGGCAGGCACAGCACACTGGCGCTAACCAGCCCGCGTAGCACCGTCGGATAAGTGCGTCCCTCGTTATCATCCTGAGACGCACAGTTAATCAAAAATAAATTCACGCCCATCAGGCATAGCAGAATGACGGTGGAACGACCGGTATTCCATATCGGTTCCAGGCCGCTAAAAGGCAGCGTCAAGGTGAACACCACCGTGATCAGCGCGCTAAACGGCAGCAGGAAACGACAGGCCGACAGCAGAATTCCACGCAGCAGTCCGACTACCGCTTCTTTGGTCATTCCGATATACATGCCGATAGAAAACACCACCGGCAAGAGCAGCATATAGAATCGGTAATGACTGAATACTTTGCTCACCTGCCGGAATCCCAACATGTTGAACAGCATGCCGCACAGCACGAGCAGTAACACGACCACCAAAACTAATAGCAAGGCCAGTAGCACAGTAAAAATATTGATCCAGGCGTGTTTACAGAGTGAGTCATAGGACGGCCATCGCCCTTCACGAACAGGCCAACAGCAAATGAACGTACAGCAGATATAACCGAGGAGGATGCCACATAGCCCCCAGGAATCCAGCAACCGGAACAATCCACTTTCGGAGAGAACCCAGCCACTGATTGCCGTCATCAGCACCGTCAGCGCGCTGGCCAACAGCCACGTCTTTTTCACAAAGAGAGTGCGTTCCAGCAGTTGCAGGCTGATTCCGCCAACCGTCGCCATCGTTATCAACATTGCCTGAAGAACGCCTTCTTCCATTTCAAGCGCGGCAACAAGTAACAGCCCCTGAAGCAGGCCAGTAGTCAGATAAAACCGTAACGATGGGGAACTAGCTGGCATGGCAAATCCTTTTTGTCGAGAATAAACGTGGGTATATCCAGATCGGCGGAGTCAATATGCCAGCAATAACTATCGCGGCGTATTGCAGCGTGGCGACTATGTTATTCCATGAGTGGAAAAAATTGCTATTACGACAGGGCTGCGATGGACAGTTTTACCACAAATTGAAAATAGAATTGATGCAGAGTAAGGATTTTATACGGCGATAAGGGCCAGAAATCAGATTAAAGAAGAGAGTGAGAAATGAAGAATTTTGGAGCGGGAAACGAGACTCGAACTCGCGACCCCGACCTTGGCAAGGTCGTGCTCTACCAACTGAGCTATTCCCGCAGAGAATCGGATTTATTATCTTTTACTTTCAGCAAAAAGTGCCGAAACCAAAACCCATTAAATCCTGCCAAATCACATGTAACACAATGAATTTAATCACTATTTACTGACCAAGTGATTCGACGGTCAGCATTATGTACCAATCAACTTAACGTGGCAAGCCCTTTTCACTAAAAACCTTACCCCAGCTTCAACCAGCTATGCGCGGTGGCAGCAGAGCCATGAGGCCACCAACAACAAGGCCGCCCGAGGTTAAGGCGGCCTGATCTTTCATTGGCTTATGCGTATCAGGATTTTACGCTTTTCAGCAAAGTTTGCTTACAGATGTGCCCAAATGTGACGTGAGTAGAGTTGTTACCTCCTACACCAATGCCACTTTGATCTGGGACTTCAATACGCCATGCGCCCACATCGTAGGTTGTTCTCCACGTATTAATGTAGCCCTGACTGTAGTCCTGGAACTGTGTCGTGTAATCAGCATAACAGTTATCCAATTTCACAGACCCAGAAGCCTTGCCGTTCGCATCAGTGATTATTCCGTGGGCATTGGCAGCATTAAACTCTAACTCACCGTTGTTTTCTCGTTGGTCGAGTATAAGAATCGCCACGATATTTGGAATACCCGCGCCGGTGGAATCCGCCATCGTCACTCCCCAGGTAACATCCCGATAGGCTTGCGTGGTCATAAAACCAAAAGCTGTCGGTGCAGCATTTGGGATACGCAAGACGGTACTTTCCCCCGTAACAGAGTGGCTAAATCGGACAATTTTGGAGCCCAACGTTAACTTATATTTCTGAGACACTGTCGGTAATTTTGATGGATTAGGCAGCACTCTCACCAAAATATTCTCATTCGGCTGAGATGGAATGATCGTAATTTCCTGTCCGGTATTACGGGTTGTCCAGGTAGTACCGCCATCAGAGGAAGACGCCAGTAACCAGTTATTATTGGTTCCACTCGTCACGCCATTCAAGCGAAGTAAAACATGCTGACCACGAGTTGCGGTAAATACGTAATAATCCGCATCAGAATCACTATCAGAGTTGCCTTCAATGTCCCTCAGATTATCGGACAAAGGATATGCCAGAGAAGGAATATCATTTAACTCATAGGCATCAACATTCGTATTAACGATAGCGCCAAAATTAAAACCGGAGCCATCTGCCGTATTGGCCTCCATAAACCAGTAATAGTGCCCCGGTGGCGTTAAATCCAACGTAGCTTCATCAGCATTCCCTGCTTGGTTTGAATAATTAATTGCCGTCACATTATTCTGGCCATCGTCCCGCATCAAACTAAGAGCAATATCGGTTTCAGGGCTCATGCCTACGACGAAAGCGGTTGTTTTAGAACGCTGAGTGATTTCAAAGTGATAGCAGGCGCTACCTCCACTTTGCAGTCCGTCCAGCGTATAAATGGTGTTTACGGCAAGGGTTGGGCACAAAGGGGTAAATGCAGCGTTATTAGCAAGAGGTTGAGTGCTGGATAACGGTTTTTTTTGTGCGTTATTTGCATCAGCCTGCGCAGTGGGAGCATTGGGAGTAATAACGACAACTCCCTCATTTTCAGCCTTGTGAAATTTATAATTACTTGCGGCATGCGCCTGTATGCTATTAGGGGCCTCAAATACAGAAACCGTGCCTTTCTTTTGTAGTTTCCCAATATCCTTCACTTCGACAGAAACGCTGGTTTCAGCGATCGCTGAACCCATGCAGAATGCCAATCCGGCAGCCGCAAGATATACATTTAAACGATGGTATTTCATCCCACTATTTCCTTATCCTTGAGTATTCTCAAATAGAATGCAGACTTATTATTTAATATTTAACAAATACTGAACGTTAAGCGAAGGTAGTATTACACCGACACGACGTATAATCTCAATAAGATCTTACAAAAATATTTAAAATGAAATATTTTAAATGAGCGAATTAAAATTATTATCAAATACAATTAATTCACTCATTAATTATTTACTAAATAATTATTTAATACTCGCGACTAAAATCCACCTCGCCACGCAGCGTATTATCAGCCTGGAAACAAGCAAGATTCTCCAGGAATAATCGTCCCATCAGTCCCGGCACCATCGGCCCAGCAATGTGTGCCGTCAACGTCAGGTTCGGCGTTTTCCAGAACGGATGGCTGTACGGCAACGGCTCTTGCCTGAATACATCCAGCACGGCTCCCGCAATCTGCGCATCACATAGCGCCGCCCGTAAATCATCATCCACCACGGCACTCCCGCGCCCGACATTGATAAACAGCGCCGAAGGCTTCATGGCGGCAAACAGACTGGCATCATAGATATCGGTGGTTGCCGAGGTGTCCGGCAGAAGGTTGATCACATAATCGGCCTCCGGCACCGCGGCAGGCAGTTCCGCTAAATTCATGATCCGTTTAAAATCAGGCCGATGCCTTGGCGTACTGACAATGCCGTATAGCTCAACGCCAAAAGGCCGTAAAAAGCCAGCAACTTCGCAGCCGATCTCTCCCGCCCCGACAATCAGCACCTTTTTATCCGCCAGCGATCCCGGTAAACGGTGATCCCAGCGCCGCTCTTCCTGACTGATTTGCCGTTCCCCCAGACGCAACTCATGCCTGAGCATGTAGGCAATCACATATTCGGCTATCGGCTGACCAAACACGCCAACGGCGCGGCTTAAGCGGTAATCTCGCGGTAGCCCATCGGCCAACAACGGTTTGAACCCTGCCCAGGTAGACTGTAGCCACTGTGGTTTGGCTCCCTGAGCCAGCAATGCAGCGGCGGTATCAGGTTCACCCAGCCAAATCGGACAGCTCGCGGCCTGCTCTGCCGTACCGTTTGAGAGCACCAGCTCAAGCTCCGGCGCAGCATGATGTAAGACAGAGCCAATCTCATCGGCACGCGAGTCCAGCAGCAGAATAGCGGTCATAAGCACGTTCCTTAATAGGGTAAAGCACCTTTGGCCTCACCCTAATTATTGTCGTCATTGCGTTTAGGATTAGACAGAAGCCTGAATAAGCGACGTCAATAACGCGCCGCGCTTCGCTTCCGATTTTTTCACCAACGCCGCGAGTTTCTTGGTATTGCCCCAGATGAGATACAAAATATGTTCTATCACAGCAGGTTCTCGCATCCGAACTTCGTCGACCAGTTGTTCGAACAGCGCGTCATCCTCTAGCGCAGGCAACATATTCAGCTTTAACCTTTCCGTCGCATGGCTCAGGCAAGCAACCAAAGTCGCCACGTTCTGTGCAGCCACACCATGCTTATCGAAAAACGCACGAATGAAGGCATCTTGTACCGATTGATGTTCATCATCCACGCTTTCCATATATTCTTTTACGAGTGGAAAATACCCCGTATCGGTCAGACCCAGCCCGAATACCGCATAGCTTCCCGGCATGCAGCACTTTTCGCCTTCCGAATCCGCGTACCATTCAAATTCCTCAATCGCGGTACGCGCATAATCCTCAAGAAGCGGATAGTTCGATGCATATTGCAACGCGTTAGCAAAAAAGCGGTGGGTATCCGATTTTGCCAGCCCCTTGATGGGAAGATACTGTCGCGCCGACGATTTCAGGACGATCTTGTAGCTCTTTGGAAAGCCGAGCGTCAGCAAATGCGTGATGAAAAGCAGCGCATGCTCATACGCTTCGGCGCTTTCCTTACGAATACGGACTGTGATGGTCGAAAACACATCATTTGCCACGCATTCTACCCATTCATTCTTCAGGTTAATCTGCGTTTTCTCAAACGCACCACTTCCCTCTTCCATGATGCTTAGCGCACGCGGGTAGCCCAACTGCTTCGCGATATCCAGATATTCCAGCGCCTGAGACTTACTGTAGGAAGGCTCATAACGCAGGATCATAACTGCCGCATAGAGAACTAATTCAACGGGGTGCAGCGTTTGTGGATCCGGCAAATCCAATGCAATACCGGGCTTGAGGGAATGGGTTTCTGGTTCGAAAAAGTGTTCAGGCTGGGACATGTCGCAGTAGCGCAACAAAAATTGCTGATCGACCCACGTTCTTAACGCACGGATAATCGTGCGCCGATGCTCCAACAATGTCTCTTGCCCTGCGTTTCGCTGCTGAATTCGTTCAAACTGAGCCATGATCCAGCGGATATCCAGCGAGGGAAAGAGATGCACATCAAGCAAATGACGAGCCAGAAAGAACGTTTGCAGCGGCTCAGTCGGCGCATTACCACGGGTAAGATGCTGCTCGATATAGTCGTGAATAGACTCAAGTAGCCGCTGTTTTTTCACGTCGTTAGTGAACGTAAACAGCGTAATCAGCAACCGGCCTTCGGTTGCTGGGAATACGGCACGAAAGCAAAACCGATAGTCAATCACCGCAGTCTCTGCCAGTTTCTCAACACGCTGCGCGATAGCCTGAGTCAGCACAGGAACGAGATTTTCCTGTATCTGCGCGACGCTCAATGCCCCTTTTCGGCTACCGATCGATAGTCCGTCAGCATCACGCTTCGACTTAGCGGATATCGACGTCCGCCCGGGCGCATAATCCAGTATCACATCGTTATGGATGCCCGCCTGCAGCGTTGTTCGCAATACGACCTTATCGACATCGACTCTTTTCTCCAGCGTATCAAACCATTCGCTGATTATCGCCAGCACTTCATCCTGCATAGGTCGTTCATGTGGTAGTGATCCCCCAACCTCGTTCGAGTGCCTCCCCGTCATTTTTCTCTTTTTCCTTGTTTATCGCAGATGAAATTTTGCCCCAGAAAACAGCATTGATGATGTTGACCAACCGCCAAAAGGTAGCACGAATCACGCTATTTTTTGCCTTTTTCGCGGTGATAGAGAAGGAAAATCAACATGTTGGTGTATCAACAAATAGTACCGTATCCGCGCGTATTGGGTGACAGGAAATGATGACGGTGTGGTTTTTCTCATGATGTAGAGAAGGCGTGATAAATCATGTCATGACAGCCCCACAGCACGGGGCAATCCAGTGCTGTGGGAACAGGCCAATCAGGCGTTCAGCGTGGCGTTATCAATGACGAAGCGGTATTTCACATCGCCTTTGAGCATCCGCTCGTAGGCCTTATTGATTTCATCGGCGCGGATAAGCTCAATATCGGAAACAATTCCGTGCTCGGCACAGAAATCCAGCATTTCCTGCGTTTCAGGAATGCCACCAATCATCGATCCCGCCACCGTACGGCGTTTCATGATCAGGTTAAACACGTTGGGAGAAGGATGCGGTGATGCAGGCGCACCGACCAGCGTTAGCGCGCCATCGCGCTTCAGCAGAACCAGAAATGCATCCAGATCGTGCGGCGCAGCAACGGTATTCAGGATTAAATCGAAGCTGCCCGCGTGCGCTGCCATTTCTTCTGCGTTACGAGACACCACGACGTCGTTTGCCCCCAGCGCCTTGGCATCTTCACGTTTGGATTCAGACGTGGTGAACGCCACAACATAAGCGCCCATGGCATGCGCCAGTTTGATCCCCATGTGGCCAAGCCCGCCGATACCCACAACGCCGACTTTCTTACCCGGCCCAGCATTCCAGTGGCGCAGCGGTGAATAGGTGGTAATCCCCGCGCACAGCAGCGGTGCGACCGCAGCCAGTTCCGCCTCGGAATGACGGACGCGCAGCACATAGCGCTCATGCACGACGATCTGCTGGGAGTAGCCGCCAAGCGTCCAGCCGGGCTCATCCGACGTCGGGCCGTTATAGGTGAGAACCATACCGTCACAGTAGTTCTCTAAACCATCGTCGCACTCTTCACAGTGTCGACAACTGTCCACAATGCAGCCGATGCCCACCAGATCGCCTGGCTTAAAGGCGGAGACATGTGCTCCTACCGCGGATACCCGCCCGACGATTTCATGGCCGGGCACGCAGGGAAACTGCGTTCCTGCCCATTCAGCACGCACCTGATGCAGGTCCGAGTGGCAGATACCACAGTACGCAATCTCAATTTGGACATCGTGGGCCCCCGGCGCACGACGAACTATCTGCAACGGCTCAAGAGGTTTGTCGCCCGCATGGGCCCCATACGCATGTACAAGCATGGCTATTTCCTTTTCTGTTGAGAAACCGATCATGTTAAGAAATCGACTATTTTCCTAAACCCCTCAGCAGATAGGTATAGCATTCCGATGGTTTTCTTGCCTGTTCCAATGAATCTCACCTCATCAGAGGGTAATTTTGGTCAATGCCAGAGACGCGCCTAACGCAATCAGGGCAACACCGATACCTTTATCGACCAAATGTTGACGATCGATCAGTCGGCGACGCATGGCCGGAGCAGCAAAAAACAGCGCAACAATACTGAACCAGACCCAGTGCGCCACCGACATGAATAGCCCATAGCCAAAATTATGGCTCATTGGGCTACCGGGCTGTACGATCTGAGTATAGGTGGCGACGACAAACAGCATGGTTTTTGGGTTAAGTGCATTGGTGAGAAAACCCATGCGAAACGCAGCAAGCGATGACAGTGCATTGCCGGACGCCTCTTCTAATTTTATTTTTGTATTATTTGTTAATGACTTACACCCCAGATAAATCAGATATGAGGCTCCCAGAACCTTCATCGCCATAAATATTATCGGAGAGTTAACAATAAATACCGCGATGCCAAAAACGGTATACATCACATGGATCTGGACGCCGCAGGCAATGCCAAACGCGCTGAATAAACCAGCACGCGAACCAAAGGCATAGCTGTTGCGGGTCACCATAGCAAAATCAGGCCCCGGACTGATCACCGCCAAAATAGTGATCGTCGCGACGGCAATTAACTCATTCATTAACGTTTTCCTTGTTCGGCAAGCCATCACTTTCACGATGATTTTGCACAGATAGGTAACAGACAGGCTAAAAGAGGAATGCAAAAATTACTGACGCAATACGACTAGCAAAGGTGCGTCCCCCACGATATTTCCTCATTATTTAGGCTATTAGGCTTTTTCTCACCTGAGGAAAGTGTGATTATTCAGCGTTTGCATGTGGCAAAAAAGCGATTTATCTTGGTATAAATCCGTCAAATTTCATCGTGTATATGAAAATTCCTTCGTTAGCCTCTTTTCGCTTCTTTGAAGCGGCCGCACAAACCGGTAGCTTTGTTAAAGCCGCCGAGTCCCTGCATGTCACGCATGGTGCCGTCAGCAGGCAGATCAGATTGCTGGAAGAGGCGCTGGGGGTTGAGCTATTTGAACGACGCAACCGAGCGATCTTTTTAAACGCAGCGGGCCGTTCTTTGCATACGGTCACGCAGTCCGTTTTTGAACAGCTTGAAGGCGCAGTTTATCGGCTACAGCAAAGTGCACAGGATGACGTGCTGACGCTGTCATGCGAGCCTACGATTGCCATGAAATGGCTGATTCCACGGCTACCGGCGTTTAATCAGGCGCATCCCGATATCAAACTTCATCTGGTGGCTGCGGGTGGGCCGATTGATTTTGTGCGTAGCGGCGTTGACCTCGCGCTACGGCGTGACGATTTTCACTGGGAGCCGCAAACGCATGCGGTAAAGGTGTGTGACGAATGGATGGGGCCAGTAAGCCGTGACAAAACCGAGCGCACAAACAGTCTGGAAGGGATGCATTTGCTCTATACCGGAACGCGACCGAAAGCGTGGGCAACCTGGCAACGGCAGATGCATGTGTCACTCAAAGGCAGCACCAGAGCGGACTATGAGCACTTTTATCTGTGTATTCAGGCCGCCGTCTCGGGATTAGGCATCGCAATGGCGTCTTTCCTGATGGTGCAAGACGAGATGGCAAACGGGCAACTGCATGCACCGTATGGATTTGCGCGGGATGGGTCTGCGTATTATCTGTTATCGCCCATCCCCCTTGAGCAAAATGAAAAGTATGTACGATTTCATACCTGGCTAATGCAGGAAGTGTCCACCGGCCTTTCCGAGGTCGAAAATGCTTGTTAAACCCGCACAGGAAGTACAATGACAGCACATGCCCGTGAATCCAATTTCACGACACTGAACATGATTATCGCCGCCTCACTCGTGGGGTTGGTGACAGGGTACACGCTACCGCTGATCAGCCTGAAACTGGCAGAGCACGGACACAGCACGGCGACGCTCGGTATTCTGGCGGCCCTTCCGGCGGCGGGGATGATGCTATCCTCATTCGTTACGCCGTGGCTCAGCCGCCGCCTGCACGCTAGCTATCTGTTATCCGGCAGCCTGATTATTCTGGCGACCTCAACCGTGGCTTCATTCCTGCTGTCACACCCTATCTCGCTCATTTTACCACGCCTGTTAACCGGGCTGGCCTCGGGGTTTTGGTGGTGCTGGGAGAAACCTGGGTTACCAGTCGGGCTTCAGACAAACACAAAGCGACGCTGACGGGGCTGTATGCCGCCGTTTTCACAGGATGTCAGTTGATAGGGCCGCTGCTTATTGCCGCTGGTGAGTCGATGCAAACCTATGCGCTATGGCTGATTTGCGCAATATCCGGCGCGTGTGCGTTCATGCTGAGGAACTGCGCCAGTATGGTTCAGGCAGATGAATCGTCTTCAGCGTCTTATCGGGATCTTATCCCTTTTCTCCCGGCAATCGCCTCTGGCGTGCTCTGCTTCTCCTTCTTCGATGCCAGTATCCTTTCACTCTTTCCGCTTTACGGCATGGAACAGGGCTTAGACGAAAAATCTGCGATCTTACTGGTCACACTCATTTTTCTGGGCGATGCCGTATTTCAGACGCCGATTGGCTGGCTGGCAGACAAATGCGGCATCATCAAAATCCATATCAGCTGCGGCATCCTGTTTTGTGTGATGCTGGTATTGATCACCTTCTCATTTTCCTCCCCTGCACTTCTGGTTCCCGTCTGTATCGTTCTGGGCGCAGCGGCAGGCGGACTTTACACGCTGTCTCTGGTGCGGGCGGGTCAGAAATTTGCTGGTCAGCGGCTAATTGTGATGAATTCACTTCTGGGGCTGGTGTGGTCTGCGGGCAGTATCAGCGGGCCGCTGTTCTCTGGTGCAGCCATCACGTTTTACGGTTACGACGGCCTCATCATCACCTTGCTGCTAACCGGTGTGCTGTTTGTCGGTATGCAGGGCGTATTAAGAAAAGAGAGCGTATCGCGTTCGCTGGGTGAAGAGTGAATGTAGTCATCAGGCTCACCAAGCCAGCTACGGCTTGGTGAGCCTGAAATAGATACGACAGATGGGCTGCTTATGCAGCCATTTCGCGTTTGAATACCTCCAGCGTGTGCGCCTTGACGCGAATAAACTCAGGATCGCTCATCGCCTCCGCACCACGTGGACGCGCTAAATCAAACGGAACAATCTCCGACACCGTCGTTGGCCGACGCGTCAGCAGCAGGATTTCATCCGCCAGAAACACCGCATCTTCTAAATCATGTGACACGATGACCATCGTCACACCAGTCGCCAACTGAACCTCTTGCAGCTTGTCGCGGATGAACAGCGTCATTTCAAAATCCAGCGCGGAGAACGGCTCATCCAAAAACATCACCTCCGGCCCCGTCGCCAGCGCCCGCATGATACAGACCGTCTGCTGCTGTCCACCTGAAAGCTCATACGGATAACGCTGAAGATCGAAGCGAATATCAAACATCGCGATCAGTTCATCCATCCGTGCCTGAACGTCTTGCTTGCGCATTCCACTGCGCACCAGCGGATAAGCAATATTCTTCCAGGCGCTCATCCAAGGAAAAAGCGCATCACGATAGTTTTGAAACACATACCCAATTCTGGTTTCTGACAACGTTTTGCCATCAAACAGGATATCGCCGCTATCGACGGGAATCAGCCCGGCAATCATGTTCATCAGCGTCGATTTACCACAGCCATTCGGCCCGAAAATAGACACGATCTTGCCACGCGGTAAATCCAGATTCAGATCGGTATAGAGCGGCTGACCCGCAAACGACTTGTTCAAGCCGCGAATGGTAACGTGGGTGTTTGGTGCCGGATAAGGCGGCAACGCGGTATCCGGTTTTTCCACTTGTGCGGTACGAGGTGTCATCATGCTTTGCCACTCCAGTGAACAATTCGTTTTTCTACCAACAAAAACAATACGTTAAGCAGATACCCCAGTGCACCCGTAATCAGGATAGAGGCATACATATCCCGAATATTGAACACCTGCTGCGCATCAATGATGCGGTGCCCCAACCCCGTTTCCGAACCAATAAACATCTCCGCGACAATCACGATCACCAACGCCATCGACACACCGGTGCGCAGGCCGACAAAGGTTTGCGCCAGACTTTCCAGCAGCATGATGTCTTTAAAAATATGCCAGCGGGAAATCCCCATGACCTGCGCCGCCATCAGACGGGTTTTCTTTGCATTCATCACGCCATAGGCGCTGTTGAACAGAATCACTAGCACAGCTGCAAAAGCCGAAATGGCAATCTTATTCGCGTCGGTTATGCCAAAAATCAGCAAAAACAACGGAATCAGGGCTGATGACGGCGTAGAGCGGAAGAAGTCGATCAGAAACTCCAGACTACGGTAGATCTTTTCATTACTGCCCAGAATAACGCCGAGCGGCACGCCAATCAGTGCGGCAAGACCAAATGCGGCGAGCGTACGGTATAGCGTCGCGCCGATATCCGTCCGCATGCTGGCATCCGCGAAAGACTGAAACATATAGCTCAACGTTTCGACCGGCGAGGGTAATAAAATGGGATTCAGCCATTTCGCGCTGACAGCCAATTGCCAAAAGAGAAACAGCAAAATCGGGCCGACAGCGGGTAATAATTTAGACGTCCAATGCTGGCGCATAATCGAGCTCCTCCCTTAAGGCTGATAAATCAGGCTGCTGACATCTACCGGCTGCCGGAAGATTTTTCTTTCGGTGAACACGTCATAAAACTTCTGGAACCACGCCAGGTTGTCGCCTTTTAGCTCGTCGTACATGACAAATCCCGGCAAAGGCACCGCTTTACTCAGTTCGGCCTCAATGCTGGTGTAACCCGTGATGTGCTCGCGAGCGGCCTCTGGGTTCTGCTGAATAAACTGCACCGATTTGGCATAGGCCTGCGTGAAGCGTTTGGCATCCGCCGCACGACTTTCGATAAAACCGTTATTTAACGCCGCTGCACCACCAAACCACGGCGCATCGGAGTTACCCAGCACATAGCGTGAGATCACGCCCGTTTCCAAGGTCCGCGACAGCCCTTTCAGCCGCCCCACCGTTCCCGTCGGTTCCAGCGTATAAACGCCGTCAATCTGACCAGCGGCCAGCGCAGCCACGTGTTGCCCGACTGGCAATTCCGTCACGCGCAGCTCGTCCGCCGTAAAGCCATTTTTCTCCAGAATGATTTTGGTCATCACCACATTCTGAATACCCGGCCCACAGGCGATACGTTTGCCTTTCAGCTCCGCGATACTTTTTACGTCGCTGTTTAACGGCACCAGAAATTCATCTAATACCATCTGATGATTAGAAGGATTCGAGCAAATGATCTTGAACAGGCCGGGTGAGGTAATCGCCCCTAATCCCAATGCGCCAGTGGCCGTACCGTTGGCGCATCCGTGTATACGGCCCGTGATCATCCCCTCGACAATCTGTTGCGGGCTGGCGAATTTCACCGCTCGCACATTCAACCCTGCCTCTTTGAAAAAGCCCCGCTCAACGCCCACATATAAAGGCAAACCGCCCACAATCGGCCAGTAACCAATGCGGATTTCTTCACCTTCGGCAGCAAAAGCCATTCCCGGCAGCAAGCTGCTTAGCGTCAACGCACTCGCGCTAATCGCTGACCATTGCATTAACTGCCTGCGTTTACGATCGATCTTGTCATTGTTATTTTTCATTGTATTCCCCCTTCAACGGTGAGCTAACAACAGCCGATAACCACCAGCCTGAAAAAACCGATCAGGTCGATTGCCTGAGTCGCCCCATCTTGTACACAAGATGGTATGTAAGACTAAGCACAGGCCGTGCCATGTTTATCGGCGCCGTAAAACCCCAGCAAATACGCTGTTCCGGCAGCGTTAGCGCACCAAAAAAAAGCAAAACGTTACAAAAATGCATTGCGAGTGATGCAGAGTGACGAGCCGTCAGTACATCGTCTTCTTGCTGAAGCAGACAAATGTGGCATCATAAAAAACCACATCAGAGGCGATATTCTTTTCTACGTTAGGGACCGCCATGCCAATCATACACACGGATGTTTTATCCATCGATTTCCCCCCGAGTTTCACTTCCGTTGAGCAAATCGGCCAGGGGGCGCTGGACGATGATGCATACGACGATGCGTTATCCCATCTCGGCTTCGCACAATATTACGCCTGGCAGTTACGGCAACTGGGCGCATTCAATCTGTTGCCTGATAGTAAAGTGACTAAAGAGCAACTCGCCTGGATGATCGAAAAGGACATACTGCCATCGAACTTTCCGCTTGATGCCCGATTGCCCGAGTATCAGGGGATTGCCCGAGTCAACGGTTGTGGCTTCAGCCAGCATGAATTACCAGAGTTGCAGGCAGCACAGACGTTAGGCGGTGAAGCACAGGACTGGCTGGTGCTGTTTCAGGTCTGTCTGGATGGATAATTTCAGTGGGATGACCGCACGCTGAATTTCATCATTCATCGTACCGACCTCGCAGCCCAACGCTTCAACTGGGTATTCATGGCCTGCGATTACTGAGGGTGTATTTCGTGAAAACGATCGCAAAGGCAAGGCATAACCATTTTGAGGGCTGCCGCAAGAAAAAAGATTGCACATTGCGACAATTTGTCGCAATGTGAGATCCGTAGTACGTCGAAAGGTGACGTATCATTGAAACCACCACTAAAAGGCTGTGGTGACTACATCATGGAGTACCGAAATATGGCAACAAGCATCCGCCTAGATGATGATTTTGTCGAAGAAGTGAAAGTACATGCAGAAGCAATGAGCCGAAGCGTGCCAAAGCAAATAGAGTACTGGGCTAAAATTGGCCGTATTGCTGAGGATAACCCTGAATTACCTTTTTCCTTTATCAACGAAATCCTGCTGGCGAAATCAGAAATCGACAATGGAAGAATGACAAAGTATGTGCGCAAAAGAGACCGGGGAAAATCTTGAGATATATCAGTCACGCCGTTTTGAGAAGAAATTTGCCTCTCTGACAGAACAAGAACAGAAAACCGTCGATGAACAGATTGAACTTATCATTGACGAACCTGAGATTGGGGAGCGCAAAAAGGGTGATCTGAATTATCTTTGGGTACATAAATTTTATATGAGTAACCAGCAATATCTCCTGAGTTATAGCTGGGTTGACGCTAAACTTGAAATATATTTATTGAGCCTCGGTTCACATGAAAATTTCTATGATGACCAAAAGCGACATAGAAAAGCTGACCTGAAGCTAATTAAATAACCAGTATCAGCTGTTCCTTTTATCTTAAGCGGTTTTATTATTCAGGAAACGGCTAAGTAGAGTACGACGACAACCCACAGCGTGCTACCCGTGGTGATTGTCGTCGATGTTGCGTGGTACAGACTTAAGACCTGGCGCTGATCTGCGTGAAGACCTCTTGTAGAGTTGCAGCCTCATAGGTTGGAGCGATGTCCGAATCGTTGGCGGCTCCGCCTGCATTGAACCAGCAGCTGTCTATGCCGTACAGGCTCGCCCCAAGAATATCGGCATCGAGCCTGTCGCCCACAATGACCGCCTCGGCTTTTTTGAACGAGCTGAATTTGCTGGCGGAGAACTCAAAGAAACGCGCATCCGGCTTGGCGAAGCCGCAAGCCTCAGAGGTGGCGACAAACGAGAGCCAGTCCGCCAGCCCCGAGTTCGCCACTCGTTTCGACTGCACATACTCAATACCGTTGGTAATAATGCCAACTTCGCCGATCTCGGCAAGCGCTTCACAGATCTGAACCGCCCCATCCACCAACACCACGGTCTCAGGCAAGCATTCCAGATAGAGATTGCTCGCTTTGTGGGGATCGATGTCGATGCTATGAAGGGAGAAAGTGCGACGAAATCGTTCTACTTTCAGTAGATCTTTGGTGATTTCCCCTTTCTCAAACTCGCTCCATAGCTGAGAGTTCTCGCGCTGATAATCTGCGAACAAGGTCGTATTTTCAATATCGACACCAAGGTTCGTCAGCGTACGCGCGAACGAAAGACGCTCGGAGGCTTTGAAGTCCAACAGCGTGTCGTCAAGGTCAAACAGGAAGTGGCGGTATTTCATAAATGTTGGTTACTCTGCATCAAGGAATCGTTTCTGACAGGGACGGACTGCGCTGGCTTAGCTGCTGTCAGCGCGCGGTTAACCCCCAGAAGCACGACGAGGAATGATAGCGTCAATAGCCCGATCATCACCCACGGAAATACGCCCGGGCCTGCGCTGCTGAGGAGCAATCCTCCGATGACACCTCCTGAGGCCACCGCGGTGTTCCACGATGTGGTCGACATCGATTGTGCGACGTCCACGGCATCAGAGGAAAGGTGAGTCATTGCCGTTTGCGTGACGACGGAGAATCCCCCAAAGGAGATGCCCCACATAAAGACTGCCAGAATCAGAATGACCTGTACATCGGACCAAAAGCCCAGAAGGAGCGTCGCAGCGGCAAATAATAACACCTCAGCAGGGCCGAGACGCTTGAGATTCCCATCAACGATAATGCCTGACAGTACGAGGCCAAACACCGCCCCCGCGCCGAAAATGAACAGCACGCCGTTGAGCCAGTCACCCATGGCAGAAGCCACAAGGAAAGGCTCGATGTAAATATACAGAATGTTGTGCGTGACGATGTAGGTGAGGATCAACGCAAGCGTCGCCCCGACACCACGCTTGGCAGCGACCTGAGGCAGCGATAACCGTTTATCGGCTGATTCACCTGGGAAATCGGGAGCAAAGAGCGCGATCCAGACGACAAGGAGCACCGCGATAGCCGACACGAGCCCAAAGGCGCCCTGCCAACCAATCGCTGAGCCGAGAAGGCCGCCAATGGGTACGCCGAGGACCAGCGCTGCCGTAGAGCCCGCACCGACAATCGCGATTGCGCGCCCGAGTAACCACCTGGGAACCATGCGGGATGCGTATCCGGCCAGCATCGACCAGACCACACCACCGAACAGACCAGCGACAAAGCGGGCAGCCAGTGATAAAACGTAGTTGTCTGAAACGGCGGTCACTGCATTAACAACGGCAAATCCGCTGATCGCGACGAGCAA
This sequence comes from Pectobacterium odoriferum, assembly GCF_009931295.1. NCBI lineage: Bacteria > Pseudomonadati > Pseudomonadota > Gammaproteobacteria > Enterobacterales > Pectobacteriaceae > Pectobacterium > Pectobacterium odoriferum. The sequence continues at coordinate 4,328,937 of NZ_CP034938.1, forward strand.
CAGGGGCTTGCGTCGCAGTCCTCGCGTCAGCGCTGTCGCGGGGATCGCAGATAAAAGCGCTCCCAGAGCAAACGCCGTGATGAACTGGCCAGCCAGACTTTCGGATACATCAAGGCCCGTCGCGATCGAACTGAGGAGCCCTGCTGGCATGATCTCAGTGAGTAAGGTCAGAAACGCGGCTGTCGCAAGCGCGAGCAGCTTTAACACGGGGAGAGACGGGGTTTGGATTCGATTTGCACTCAAAATAATTATTTACCTGTAACGCTGGCCTATAGTCACACCTGAACGTAGTAACACACTGAATTTGGCCACCTGAATAGCGATGATATCATCACATCCTTATACAACAGGTAACATAATGTTCGACACGGGCTGGCATCAACGTATCCGCAGAACGCATTCTGAAATAATATGCCAATGACGTTGTTCAGCATAAAAAGAGATAAGTAAGCGAAGCACGCTACACATAAAATGGAATAATGATGCAATTACCAAACTGGGATGAGTTTTCTGATTTTTTTGCGGCTCAAGATGATGAGCCAGCCTGTGCAAGACGCAGAGCATTTTTGGAACAGCACGGGGAATACTGGCAGGTAGAGTCCGAGCTCAATGACTATCAGTCAACGTTTATGAGCGTCTACGGTATTCATATCGATTGGAAAGAAGGTATTTTCAGCCTGTTGGAGGAACTCTCGCAGATACTGGGTGAAAGGGTTTTCTCCGCTAAGCTCGACTATGACAGTGACATCGAAACCGCAACAATAGACTTCTCTGGCGGTCAGCATGTGTTTCGTCATTATTCAATAGGCAGTGCTGGGTACAGTACAGAATTTGCTCGGATTGAGCATCTGCTACTTCTTGGCGGATATGCCCTGCGTGTACACAGGGAAAGCATGTTGAGCGATACCTTGTCTTTCTTGCTCATGCCCTTAAGCAAGTGGCAACGCGCCGAGCAGCAGTACGGTGCAGAATCAACCTCAACACACTTCACTTCGTATGAAAGCCTGTCTCTCGCACTTGACGATGAAGAACCGACAACCAGAGATACCCGAGTCAATCACCAAACATCACCCTATTCTCCGGAGCCTGACCTTCTTAGCGTCTGGATGATCCGCGCCTTTCTTTGGTGTGCACTTCCCGTGTTAACTATGTTCATAATTTATGTTTTGTGGGGTGTACTGACGAGAACAGAGCCGCTCCCCACGCCTCAACCTGAGGGTTGTGGAAACGTAGAAAAAATGCACTCGAACTTACGCCCTGAAGTAGCAGAACAGCTACAAGCCAACATGCGAAAAAGTTTAGGATGTAAATGATGTGGTTCGAAATAGGAACACGATATTCACAACAAAATTAAGCGTTTTGATTAGAAATTAATTAGAAGAGGTAACGAAAGATTGGAGCGGGAAACGAGACTCGAACTCGCGACCCCGACCTTGGCAAGGTCGTGCTCTACCAACTGAGCTATTCCCGCATATCACACAGACACTAACAGGCGTTACGTCTGATTACTGCACACTGCCTGTATGGTGACAAACAGTGATAAAACTTGGAGCGGGAAACGAGACTCGAACTCGCGACCCCGACCTTGGCAAGGTCGTGCTCTACCAACTGAGCTATTCCCGCCCGGGAAATCTTTACACGATGTTGACGTTATTTAATTGAAATTCTTCATCGGTATGGGGTGCGCATTATACGAGAAATCCGTTTAACCGCAAGCCCCCAAAAATGAAAAATTGTCTGATTGCTGATAAAAAAAACAATGCGCTGACAAAACAGGCGTTATGGCGTAAATAGCAGCAGATCGCTGGACATCACGCCCTACCCGTTTTGCGTCGCCGACTACAGTCGCAGAAAGTTCTCACGGTAATAGGCCAGTTCCGCCAGTGATTCGCGAATATCGTCCATCGCCTGATGCGTACCTTGCTTCTTAAAACCCGTCAGGATTTCTGGCTTCCAGCGTCGCGCCAGTTCTTTGAGCGTGCTGACATCCAGATAGCGATAGTGGAAGTAAGCTTCCAGCTCTGGCATATAGCGGAACAGGAAGCGGCGATCCTGACCGATGCTGTTGCCACAGATCGGCGATTTACCCGCCGGTACCCATTTTTGTAGAAACGCCAACGTTTCCAGCTCAGCAGCGCGTTCATCTGTCGTGCTGGCTTTGACGCGATCCGTCAGGCCGCTGGCACCGTGCGTACGCACATTCCAGTCATCCATCAGTGCCAACTGGCTATCTGACTGGTGCACCGCCATTACCGGTCCTTCGGCCAACACATTCAAGTTTGCATCCGTCACCAGCGTTGCGATCTCAATGATGCGATCGTGATCCGGGTTCAGACCGGTCATTTCGAGATCGATCCAGATCAGGTTATTTTCATCTACCATCGTGGGAATTCCTGTTGCATTGTGCCCTGTCGTCGAGGCAAGGATACCAGTATCAATCTCAATGCTGATACCGATAAGGTGGTATCAGTTAATTAAAATCAAATAGGGTGTATTATAGTCTGTTCAAACGCGGCGAGCGATAACCCGCTGTCGTGAACGATAAATCGTCTTAAGTGAGGCTCAGTGAGCAAAAAAAAACTGTCGAAAGGTCAGCAGCGTCGGGTTAGCGCAAACCACCAGCGTCGCCTGAAAAAAACGGAAAGCAAAGTCGAATGGGAAGATAGCCAACTGGGCGATGCGCAGGAAGGTATTATCATCAGCCGATTCGGTATGCACGCCGATGTCGAAGCCACCGATGGCGTGGTGCGCCGCTGCAACATTCGTCGGACCATTTCATCGCTGGTCACGGGCGACCGCGTCGTCTGGCGACCCGGCCATGAATCACTCGCTGGCATCAGCGGGATCGTGGAAGCCGTTCACCCTCGCCATTCCGTCCTGACCCGCCCCGACTATTACGATGGCATTAAACCGATCGCCGCCAATATCGATCAGATCGTGATCGTCTCAGCGATCTTGCCTGAGCTGTCGCTGAACATTATCGATCGCTATCTGGTCGCCTGCGAAACGCTGGAAATAGACCCGCTGATCGTGCTGAACAAAATTGACCTGCTGGATGACAAATCCCGCCAGTTTGTTGATAAACAAATGGATATCTACCGCGCCCTCGACTATCGCGTGCTGATGGTTTCCAGCCATACTCAACAGGGTATCCCTGAACTGGAGCAGGCACTCACTGACCGTATCAGTATTTTCGCCGGACAGTCAGGTGTCGGGAAATCCAGCCTGCTTAATGCGCTGCTCGCACTGGGTGAAGAACGCATTCTGGTGAATGAGGTTTCTGATAACTCAGGATTGGGGCAACACACCACCACCGCCTCTCGGCTTTATCACTTCCCGCACGGCGGCGACGTGATCGACTCACCGGGCGTGCGGGAATTTGGTCTGTGGCATCTGGAGCCTGAACAAGTGACGAGTGGTTTCATTGAGTTACGTAAACACATCGGCTCGTGTAAGTTCCGCGACTGTAAACATGAAAACGATCCAGGCTGCGCGATCAATGCCGCACTTGCGCGCGGAGAGATTGCCACAGAGCGCTTTGATAACTATCACCGAATTCTGGAGAGCATGGCGCAAGTAAAAACGCGTAAAGGCTTTTCGGATACAGATAACTGACATTTATCATAACCGTCGCTACAATGCGCCCCCTTTGAGGATAAGTGAATCGGCTTATTCTCTCTGGGCTACCGCTGACAGCGCTAAGCTAAGCGTGTTCCCCAGAAAGCTTGTTTTATGGCGCACTATTAATCCAAGAGGCTCACCGTGCTGGATAATATCAAAATCAAATTACAGTATTGGCTTCCCAAGATCTGGCTGACCCGTTTAGCGGGCTGGGGAGCAAATAAGCGAGCAGGAAAACTCACTAAGCTGGTGATCGATCTGTTTGTTCGCCAATACAACGTCAACATGCAGGAGGCGCAGCAGCCGGATACCGCCGCCTACCGCACGTTTAACGAATTTTTCGTTCGCCCTCTACGCCCAGGCATTCGCCCTGTCGATCCTCATGCGCACCGTCTGGTACAGCCTGCTGACGGCGTGCTGTCACAGTTTGGCCCCATTACCGACGGCAAGCTGATTCAGGCAAAGAATCACGACTACACGCTGGAAGCGCTGCTGGCTGGCAACTATATGATGGCGGATCTGTTTCGTGACGGTCTGTTTGCCACCATTTATCTGTCGCCGCGTGATTATCACCGCCTCCACATGCCGTGCGACGGCGTGCTGCGCGAGATGATTTATGTGCCGGGTGACCTGTTCTCCGTCAATCTGCTGACGGCCGATAACGTGCCGAATCTGTTTGCACGTAACGAACGCATCATTTGTCTGTTTGATACTGAATTCGGCCCAGTGGCACAGATTTTGGTCGGTGCGACCATTGTTGGCAGCATCGAAACCGTGTGGTCAGGCGTGGTGACGCCACCGCGTGAAGGCATCATCAAGCGTTGGACTTACCCACAGGCGGGTGAAGAAGGTGCAGTCGTGCTGGCGAAAGGCGAGGAAATGGGTCGCTTCAAGCTGGGCTCAACCGTGATTAACCTGTTTGCCGCAGGCAATAATCTCCAGTTTGCCGCACACCTGAATACCCTAAGCGTGACGCGTATGGGCGAACCGTTTGCCGAAGTCCGTCAGGATGAGCAAGCGCCTGTTGTTTTCCCGGAAGGAACCGAACTGGCAGCAAACGACGCCGTACCATCGCCTGTCGCCGCACCGTCTGAACCAGTTCAGACTGAAGGACAAAATACTGCGGCTGACGCCTCCGGCCAGACGGGTCACAAACCCGACGCGCCGTAAATAACGTCCGACTTTCGTCGCTTGTAAGAGTGTTGTTTGTAATAAAGGTAGCTAACGTGCGTCTGATTCTGACTTTTCTTTTGGGATGTTTATTATCAACGGCTACGTTGGCTGCCACTGCGCCCAATGAAGCGCAGTTACGCCAGCAGCTACAGCAGGCGGAAGCCAACAAAGGTGCAGCCGATCAGGCGAAAGTCGTTGAGGAATATCAGGCTGCACTGAACACCCTACAGGATCGCAAAGAGTCACTGGAGCGCGCCACACAGTATCAGCGCGTTATTGATGATTTTCCCAAGCTGGTTCAAGAGCTGCGTCGTCAGCTCAATGCCGAAGACGGCAAACCGTCGTCTATTTCAGAAAGTCTCTCCAGCAACGATCTCGAACAGCAGCTACTGCAAACCAGCAGCCAGCTGTTGGAACAGGCCCGCCAGCTCCAACAGGAACAGGATCGGCTGCGTGAAATCAGTGATTCACTGAGCCAGCTTCCGCAGCAGCAAACTGAAGCCAGCCGCATGCAAAGCGATGCGGAACGCCGTATTCAATCTCTCGGTACGCCCGCTACCCCGCTGGGGCAAGCGCAGCTCACAGCACTTCAGGCCGAATCCGCCCTGCGCAAAAGCCGGGTAGACGAACTGGAACTGGCACAGCTGTCAGCCAGCAATCGTCAGGAGCTGTCCCGGCTACGCGTCGAACTGTATAAAAAGCGTCACGACAGGCTGGATCTGCTGCAACAGGATTTACGCAGCAGACTCAACAATATGCGCCAGCGCGAAGCCGAACAGGCATTAGAGCGCACAGAGCTGCTCGCGGAACAAAGTGGCGATTTACCCAGCGTCATTAGCAAGCAGCTACAGGTTAACCGCGAGCTCTCCGTCGCGCTGAACCAACAAGCACAGCGGATGGATCTTATCGCCTCTCAGCAGCGTCAGGCGGCCACGCACACCATTCAGGTTCGTCAGGCGCTGAGCACCATTCGCGAACAGGCACAGTGGCTCGGCGTCTCACCGATATTGGGTGAAACGTTACGGGCACAGATCGCCCGCCTGCCGGAAATGCCCAAGCCTCAGTTGCTGGATAGCGACATGGCGCAGCTGCGCGTACAGCGGCTGCACTTTGAAGACCTGATCAACAAACCGCAAGATCTTGATAATGCCAAGCAGGATAACGGCGATCCGCTGACTAGCGCACAGCAGCGTATTCTGGCCGATCAGATGCGAACCCAGCGCGACCTGCTGACGTCACTGATCTCTGGCTGTGATTCACAGATACTCGAACTGACCAAACTCAAAGTCGCTAATAACCAGTTGGCGGATGCGCTAACCGAAACACGGGAAGCAGCCCATCGCGACCTGTTCTGGGTGGCGGATGTCGATCCCGTAACGTTCGCCTATCCGCTCAAACTGGTACAGGATCTGACGCGTCTGCTGTCACTGGATACGCTGACGCAGCTGGGTAGCGCGCTGGTCATGATGGTGACCAGTCAGGAAACCGTGCTGCCGCTGCTGGGCGCACTGCTGCTGGTTGGCTTCAGTATCAGCTCACGTCGTCACTATCATGCGTTTATGGAGCGCGCCAGCAGCCGCGTCGGTAAAGTCACACTCGATCATTTTATGCTGACGCTGCGCACCGTGTTCTGGTCCATCCTTACCGCCCTGCCGCTGCCGGTGCTCTGGGCCGCGTTGGGATACGGGCTGCAAAACGCCTGGCCTTACCCGATGGCCGTCGCCATCGGCGATAGCGTAACCGCCACCGTGCCGTTGATGTGGCTGGTGATGATCAGCGCCTCATTCTCGCATCCGCAGGGGCTGTTCATTGTCCACTTCCGCTGGTCGCCGGAGCGCGTCGCCAGAGCGATGCGCTACTATCGTCTCTCCATCGCCTTTATCGTGCCGCTGATTATGGCGCTGATTACTTTCGATAAGCTCAACGATCGCGAGTTCTCTAGCACACTCGGTCGGCTTTGTTTCATCCTGCTCTGTATGGCGTTGAGTTTGGTCACAACCGGATTAAAACGCGCGGGTATCCCGCTGTATCTGGATAAAGAAGGCTCGGGGGAAAACTCCGTTAACCGTGCGATGTGGAACATCCTGATCGCCATGCCGCTCGTTGCCGCGCTGGCCTCCTGCATCGGCTATCTGGCGACCGCACAGGCGCTGTTAGCCCGTCTGGAAACCTCCGTCTCTATCTGGTTCTTCCTGCTGGTGGTTTACCACATTATTCGCCGTTGGATGTTAATTCAGCGCCGCCGCATCGCCTTCGACCGCGCCAAACAGCGACGTTCGGAAATTCTGGCGCAGCGTGCCAAAGGTGAAGAAGACACGCCGTCTGCGTCATCCCATGAAAGCAGTTCGGAAGCGGTGGAAGAACCCGTTGTCGATCTGGACGCCATCAGCGCCAAATCCTTGCAACTGGTGCGTTCCATCCTGACGCTGATCGCACTGGTTTCCGTTATCGCGCTGTGGTCGGAAATTCATTCCGCCTTCGCGTTCATGGAAAATATCAGCCTGTGGGATGTCTCCAGCACGGTCAAGGGCGTGGAAAGCGTGCAGGCGATTACGCTGGGATCGGTGCTGATCGCGATTCTGATCTTCATTATTACCGCGCAGCTGGTACGTAATCTGCCCGCCCTGCTGGAGCTGGCTATCCTACAACATCTGGATCTGTCGCCAGGCAGCGGCTACGCCATTACCACCATCAGCAAATATATTCTGATGCTGATCGGCTGTCTGATGGGGTTCTCGTTGATCGGGATCGAATGGTCGAAGCTGCAATGGCTGGTTGCCGCACTGGGTGTAGGGCTCGGGTTCGGTTTACAGGAGATCTTCGCCAACTTTATCTCCGGCCTGATCATCCTGTTCGAGAAACCGATCCGTATCGGCGATACGGTCACGATCCGCGACCTCACGGGTAGCGTCATGCGGATTAACACCCGTGCCACCACGATTTCCGACTGGGATCGCAAAGAGATCATCGTGCCGAACAAGGCATTCATCACCGAGCAGTTTATCAACTGGTCGCTGTCGGATTCGGTCACGCGTGTGGTGATGACGGTGCCTGCTCCCGCGAACGCGAACAGCCAGGAAGTCACAGAACTGTTGATGGATGCAGTGAAGCGCTGTTCGCTGATTCTGGATACGCCAGAGCCCGAAGCCTTCCTCGTTGACCTGCAACAGGGCATCCAGATTTTCGAGCTGCGCGTGTTCGCCGCCGAAATGGGGCACCGTATGCCGCTGCGCCACGAACTGCATCAGCTAATTCTGGAAAACTACCGCAAACACAATCTGGAGCTTCCTTTCCCACCGTTCCAGGTGAAAATGGACAATCTGTCGCGCAGTGGAAAAACGCTGACGCCACGGCAGCGGACGCCGGGCAGCTTATAAAAAGGGAAAACGGGCGGTGGCCAGATGTGGCACCGCCCTACTTAAAACGGATTATGCGCGATCGACGGGGAACGCGATCACATCACTTAGCCTCTCGGCATTCAGCGCCAGCATGATCAAACGATCCACACCTAACGCCACACCGGCACACTCCGGCAGACCGTGTTTCAGCGCCGCCAGCAGGTTTTCATCAATCGGCTGCTGTGGCAAATCCCGCGCGGCACGCTTGCGATTATCCTGCTCAAAACGCTGACGTTGCTCACCGGCATCGGTCAATTCGCGGAAGCCATTCGCCAGCTCTATCCCCTTGAAATAGACTTCAAAACGCTCAGCGACGCGATGGTCTTCCGAACTGATCTCAGCCAGCGAGGCTTGCGTTGCTGGGAAATGGTAGACAAACGCGGGTTTGTCACGCCCGATGTGCGGCTCAACGCCAAAGGTAAACAGCATCTGCACCAGCGAATCGCGATCGTCTTCACGGCAGGCGATATCGCCCAGCCCGAGTTTTTCTGCCGCTTCGCGCAGTTGCGCTTTATCAACAGACAGAGGGTCGATCTCCAGATGGCGTAAAAACGCCTGCTGATAGGAGAGCATTTCCGCGCTTTCACAATCCAGTACCTGCTGCAACAGGTCATCGACCTCATTCATTAGGCGGTACATATCATAGTGAGGGCGATACCATTCCAGCATAGTGAATTCTGGGTTGTGGTGCCGGCCTGACTCTTCATTGCGGAAACTGCGGCACAGCTGAAAGATCGGCCCACTGCCAGCAGCCAGCAGACGCTTCATGTGGTATTCCGGGCTGGTCATCAAATACAGCGTCATGCCATCCGCAGCACCGGGGCCAACGAAGCGGGTCTGGAACGGGTATAAGAAAACATCCGTTACCGTAGCCTGGCTCATCGCTGGCGTTTCGACCTCCAGCACACCACGATCGGTGAAGAAACGTCGGATAGCTGCAATGATCGACGCTCGTTTCAACAAATTAGCGACAGAAGCACTAGGTTGCCAACTTGTCGTCTCGCTCATGGTTCTTACTCCAAAGTCAAACAGGGGGTGCAGTCTACCCGCATCAGCCCAAATTTCCAGCGGAAAAAAGGCCAGACGCGCTTTTCCGCAATGCATGCTCTACCCTCCAAGAAGAAGCGGTCAGGATAGCAGCCGTCAATTATATCCAGTGGATCATTTTCTTATATCCACCTCAAAAGGGTTATTAAAGAAATAAAAGCATTATTTCCCCCTAAATAAGCCTTTCGATCACGTTTTTATCAATAAATACGCGACCTGCTGAAAAAACCACAAAATGCAGGATCACATCAAATTTCATCTACCCATAATTCGGTATAATCATTCCCACACAAAAATTATAGGTTTATCTATTCTTTATACATCTATCACATAATTTTCAGCGGGTTTGATATTAAGCTCGAATATAAAGACAGAAGCGAATAGATATTATTTTTTTATTTTAACTTAATTAACTTAAGTAACTGGAGGAATGCATTGCAAACCTTTAATGCCGATTTGGCCATTATCGGGGCCGGAGGAGCTGGCCTACGAGCGGCAATTGCTGCCGCAGAAGCCAACCCTCAACTGAAAATTGCGCTGATCTCAAAAGTCTACCCAATGCGTAGCCATACCGTGGCCGCAGAAGGTGGGTCAGCAGCAGTGACTCAGGAACACGATAGCTTCGATTATCACTTCAACGACACCGTTTCCGGTGGCGACTGGCTATGTGAACAAGACGTTGTTGAGCACTTCGTCAAACACTGCCCGGAAGAGATGATTCAACTGGAACAGTGGGGCTGCCCTTGGAGCCGTAAACCGGATGGTTCTGTCAACGTGCGCCGTTTTGGCGGGATGAAGATCGAACGCACCTGGTTTGCCGCCGATAAAACCGGCTTCCACATGCTGCATACCCTGTTCCAAACCTCCCTTAAATATCCGCAAATTCAACGTTTCGACGAGCACTTTGTCCTCGACGTTCTGGTTGATGACGGCCAGGCTCGCGGTCTCGTTGCCATCAATATGATGGAAGGTTCGCTGATTCAGATCCGCGCTAACGCCGTGGTGCTGGCGACAGGCGGCGCAGGTCGCGTGTACCGTTACAACACCAACGGCGGCATCGTCACGGGTGACGGCATGGGCATGGCGTTCCGCCACGGCGTACCGCTGCGTGATATGGAATTCGTTCAATATCACCCGACCGGTTTGCCCGGCTCCGGTATCCTGATGACCGAAGGCTGCCGTGGCGAAGGCGGCATCATGGTCAACAAAGATGGCTACCGCTATCTGCAAGACTACGGCATGGGCCCGGAAACGCCGCTCGGCGAACCGAAAAACAAATACATGGAGCTGGGGCCGCGCGATAAAGTCTCGCAGGCATTCTGGCACGAATGGCGCGCAGGCCGCACCGTCTCAACCCCGTTGGGCGACGTGGTTTACCTCGATCTGCGCCACCTCGGCGAGAAGAAGCTTCTGGAACGTTTACCGTTCATCTGTGAACTGGCAAAAGCCTATGTCGGCGTCGATCCGGTGAAAGAACCGATTCCTATCCGTCCTACCGCGCACTATACGATGGGCGGCATTGAAACCGATCAAAACTGCGAAACCCGCATCAAAGGCCTGTTTGCCGTCGGCGAATGTTCCTCGGTTGGCCTGCACGGTGCGAACCGTCTCGGTTCCAACTCGCTGGCCGAACTGGTGGTCTTCGGTCGCGTTGCAGGTGAACACGCCGTACAGCGCGCACAGGCGGCAGCGCCGGCCAACGGCACGGCACTGGACGCACAAACCCGCGATATCGAACAGCGTCTGCATGATCTGATGAATCAGGAAGGCACCGAAAGCTGGGCGAAAATCCGTGATGAAATGGGCATGTCGATGGAAGAAGGCTGTGGTATTTACCGCACCACCGACCTGATGCAGAAAACCGTCGATAAGATGGCAGAACTGAAAGAACGCTTCAAACGCGTGAAAATCACCGACCGATCCAGCGTGTTCAACACCGATCTGCTGTACACCGTTGAGCTGGGTCATAGCCTGGATGTGGCGGAATGTATGGCGCACTCGGCGATCAACCGTAAAGAATCACGCGGCGCACACCAGCGTCTGGATGAAGGTTGCACTGAGCGTGATGACGTTAACTTCCTGAAGCACACGCTGGCGTTCTATAACCCAGAAGGCGCACCACATCTGGAGTATAGCGATGTGAAGATTACCAAACTTCCACCGGCCAAACGCGTATACGGTGCAGAAGGTGATGCGCAGGAAGGCAGCAAGAAGGAGCAGGCGAATGGCTGAGATGATCAAAACCCTGAAAATGGAAGTCATGCGCTATAACCCTGAACAGGACAGCGAACCGTATTTTGAGGCGTTCGATGTTCCGTACAACACGCAGACGTCCCTGCTGGATGCGCTGGGTTATATCAAAGATAACCTGGCACCGGACCTCTCCTATCGCTGGTCCTGCCGTATGGCGATCTGTGGTTCCTGCGGCATGATGGTGAATAACGTCCCTAAACTGGCCTGTAAAACCTTTCTGCGTGAATACACGAACGGTCTGAAGGTCGAAGCGCTGGGCAACTTCCCCATCGAGCGCGATTTAGTGGTCGATATGACCCACTTTATCGAGAGTCTGGAAGCCATCAAGCCGTACATTATCGGCAACGATCGTAAACCAGCTGACGGCCCGAACAAACAGACTCCGGCGCAAATGGCGAAGTATCACCAGTTCTCCGGCTGTATTAACTGTGGTCTGTGCTATGCGGCATGCCCGCAGTTCGGCCTGAACCCTGAGTTCATCGGCCCGGCGGCAATTACGCTGGCACACCGTTATAACCTGGACAACCGCGATCACGGCAAGAAAGAGCGTATGGCGCAGTTGAACGGGAATAACGGCGTCTGGACCTGTACGTTTGTGGGCTACTGCTCAGAAGTGTGTCCGAAGCACGTCGACCCTGCCGCGGCTATCCAGCAAGGCAAAGTCGAAAGCGCGAAAGACTTCATGATCGCGATGCTGAAACCACAATAAGGGAGGGACAATGATGACATCTAAACGTAAAGCGTATGTTCGCGGTATGTCGCCGACCTGGTGGAAAAAGCTGGGGTTCTACCGCTTTTATATGTTGCGTGAAGGGACTGCCGTCCCTGCCGTCTGGTTCAGCATCGTACTGATGTTTGGCGTTTTCGCGCTGAAAAATGGGCCAGAGGGCTGGGCAAACTTCGTCAGTTTCCTGCAAAACCCACTGGTGCTGCTGATTAATATCGTTGCTCTGCTGGCCGCCGCACTGCATACCAAAACCTGGTTTGAACTGGCACCAAAGGCCAGCATCATCGTGATTAAAGATGAGAAAATGGGGCCGGAGCCAATCATTAAAGGGCTGTGGGCTGTCACCGTGGTGGTAACCGTAGCCGTTCTGGCGATCGCCTTACTATTCTGAACAGGAGAAATAACGTGATTAACCCAACGCCAAAACGTTCTGACGAACCGCCTTTCTGGGGCCTGTTCGGCGCCGGTGGGATGTGGAGCGCGTTCTTCGCTCCAGTGATCATCCTGCTGGTCGGTGTGATGCTGCCCCTGGGCTTGTTCCCGGACGCGTTAACCTATGAGCGCATCGCCACGTTCAGCCAGAGCTTCATCGGCCGCGTCTTTTTACTGCTGATGATTGTGCTGCCGCTCTGGTGTGGCCTGCACCGTATCCACCATGCGATGCATGACCTGAAAATCCACGTTCCTGCCGGGAAATGGGTGTTTTACGGCTTGGCGGCAATCCTGACTGTGGTTACCGTCATCGGTGTTATCACTCTGTAGATACAACGCTGTAGATGTGAATCTGTACTTAACGGCCTGCACGATATTGCAGGCCGTTTTATTTTCCCCGCCTGACCACATCCATCGTCTACACTGGAACAGAGATGAAAACGATGAGATGTCAATATGATGCCCTTTAACGCTATTCGCTTTAACACCACGTTATTCAAAAGCCTGCTCTTCAAAATCAGACGACGTGGGAAAGCGTGCGTTGCCGCGCTGATAGCACTCTTTTCTGTCGCCTGTAGCGTGACGCCGCCCGATAACGTCACCGTCGTGGAAAATTTTGACGTTAATCGCTACCTCGGCACATGGTATGAGATCGCCCGCCTCGACCACCGCTTTGAACGCAACATGGAGCGTGTAACGGCAACCTACAGCCCGCGGGATGATGGCGGTATCAAGGTGATCAATCGTGGCTTTAACGTCGAAAAACAGGAATGGAAAGAGAGCATCGGGAAAGCGTATTTCACGGGTTCGCCTCAACAGGGCGCACTAAAAGTGTCGTTCTTCGGGCCGTTCTATGGCGGCTACAACATTATTGAACTGGACGACGACTACCGCTACGCTCTGATTTGCGGGCCGAACCGTGACTACCTGTGGATACTCTCACGCACGCCAACGTTGGATGCTGCAACACGCGACAAACTCGTCGCTGCAGCCAAACGCTACGGCTTCCCGACAGAGGCGCTTATCTGGGTCAATCAGTAATCAGAGCATATCGACCGCAACAATGGGGTAAAACGGCTATACCCTAAATAATTCGAGTTGCGTGAAGGCGGCAACCGAGCGAATCCCCAGGAGCTTACTTAGGTAAGTGACTGGGGTGAGTGAGGGCGGCCAACGCACAAGCAGCTTGAAGTATGACGGGTATGGGTTATCCCATAATCTTATCGCGGAACATAAAGAAAACCGCGCCCAGCAGGCACAGCCCCGCCCAAATATAATCAGTGCGGAACGGTTCTTTTAAAATGAACATGGAAAAAGGGATAAATACGGAAAGGCTGATCACTTCCTGTAATATTTTCAATTGACCGGCAGAGGCAACCTGATAACCAATCCGATTTGCTGGCACCTGCAAGAGGTATTCAAATAATGCGATCCCCCAACTGATCAATGCAGCAATTATCCAGGTTCGACCACTGAAATAGCGTAGATGCCCGTACCAGGCAAACGTCATAAATATATTACTCAACGTCAGCATGCCGACAGTAATGAAAAGAGGCGACATTATTACTTCTCCGAGTGATCCACTTTCACATTATCTCGCCGCGGGGAAGAAAACACCATCACGGCATTTTCTTCCACTCGGAAAAGTTATTACGATTTATTTCCCACGTTGGGCTATTGGGCGCTGCGCTGAATAGCCTTCCCGCCCGCTTCAACATCTTGTCCAACACCTCGGGTGGTATTGCACCCAACCACTGCTGAGAGAATAACCAGAGAGAAAATGGCAACAAACGCTTTCTTCAACATACTCGGTTCCTTCTTTATGAGAGTAGGATTTCAACGGTACGAAAGTGACTGCTTTTTAAGCGTAGCCAATTTTGATTGTTGTGGAAGACTTTATAAGGCGGGCAAATAAAAAAGGGAGACTGAAATGAGGAGTAAACCAAAAGGCCGCCCTCACAGAAGGCGGCCTTTTTCGCATTAATTATTTAACGCGTGATACGTATTCGCCAGAACGGGTGTCAACTTTGACAACTTCGCCGATCTGCACGAACAATGGCACTTTAACGACTGCGCCAGTGCTCAGCGTTGCTGGCTTACCGCCAGTACCGGCAGTGTCGCCTTTCAGACCTGGATCGGTATCGGTGATTTCAGCTTCGATGAAATTCGGTGGCTGAACAGCGATAGGACGACCATCCCACAGAGTAACGATACATTCGGCGTTGTCTTGCAGCCATTTTGCCGCATCACCAACGGTCTTCTCTTCAACCTGATGCTGTTCAAACGTCTCAGGGTGCATGAAGTGGTAGAACTCACCGTCGTTGTACAGGTAGTTCATGTTGGTATCAACGACATCTGCGCCTTCTGCAGAATCGGTAGACTTGAAGGTTTTTTCAACGCGAGAGCCCGTCAACAGGCGACGCATTTTTACGCGAGCAAAAGCCTGGCCTTTACCCGGCTTAACAAACTCACTGGATTCGACGGCATACGGCTCGCCTTCGAATATGATTTTAAGACCGGAACGGAAATCGTTGCTAGAATAAGTCGCCATAAAGGCCCTCTACAATTTGATACTGGTACGAAGCCAAAAAATGGCACACATTGTAACCCTAAATATACCTTCCAGAGAAGATTGGTTGCAGCAACTTGCGGACGTAATTACCGATCCTGATGAATTACTGCAACTTTTGGCTCTGAACGATCACGCTAAACTCCGGCAAGGCAGTGATGCTCGCAGGCTTTTTGCGTTGCGTGTACCGCGCGCATTCGCTGCACGGATGCAAAAAGGTAATCCTGACGATCCGTTGCTGCTACAGGTATTGACCGCGCGTGAGGAGTTTATCGCCACCCCAGGCTTCACCCATGACCCGCTTGATGAACAACACAGCGTCGTTCCGGGGTTACTGCACAAATATCACAACCGCGCCCTGCTGCTGGTAAAAGGCGGCTGTGCGGTAAACTGCCGCTACTGCTTCCGCCGCCATTTCCCCTATCAGGATAATCAGGGCAACAAGGCAAACTGGCGTCAGGCGCTGGATTATATCCGCCAGCACCCAGAACTGGATGAAATTATTTTTTCCGGTGGCGACCCGCTGATGGCCAAAGACCACGAGTTGGACTGGCTGATCACCGAGTTGGAACACATCCCACATCTGAAACGCCTGCGCATTCACAGCCGTTTACCTGTGGTGATCCCTGCACGCATTACCGACGCATTGTGCGATCGCCTGTCACGCAGTTCGCTTCAAGTGCTGCTGGTGACACATATTAATCATCCGCAGGAAATTGATCCTGATTTAACACAAAGTATGGCGCGTTTACGCCGCGCAGGAGTGACGCTGCTCAACCAAAGCGTGCTGCTGCGCGGGGTGAATGACAACGCAGAGACGCTCGCCCGACTCAGCAATGCGCTATTTGACGCAGGAATTCTGCCTTATTACCTGCACGTACTGGATAAGGTTCAGGGTGCCGCGCATTTTCTGGTAGATGACAACGAGGCGCGCGTCTTAGTTAAAGCGCTGCTTAAGCAGGTATCCGGCTATCTGGTGCCCCGTCTGGCGCGGGAAATCGGTGGGGAAGCCAGCAAAACGCCGTTGGATTTAGGGATGAAACAGCATCAGGACGACGCCGAACCACTACGGTGAGTAATCTATTGGGAAAACAATCAGGTGAGAGTAGGTTTCCCCACTCTCACCCAGTTTTTCTTTAGCTTAAGGACATTTGTAAACGCTGCCGTTGATCTTGCTGTCTAGCGGCGCAAAGCTTGACCAGAAGGTTTCACTCGAGCTGGTTGCGCCATAGATGGTATTACCTCCCATCGCCGCCGCTTTATTGCGCAGATCGTTTGCCGCACTGCGCATAGAACTGCCGTCGCTATGATTCCCCGCCAGCCAGTTAGACTGGCTACCGCTGGCTTGCCCCAACAGCTGACATTCGCTTCCTGGCTTGGTATCCGTGAACGCCACGGCTTGCCCAGCTGCGCTGAGTTGACTGGTGCTGCTGCACCCCGCCAGCAAAACGGCTGCTGATAGCCCCAACAAAATACGAACCTGCATGTCTTCCTCCTTGCGATTGAAAAACCAAAGGGCACAGGCCCGATTAGTTACGCCACGCCTTGAAGCGGTTGATCAGTCCGTTGGTAGAACTGTCATGGCTGTCGATCGTACTGTCATTTTCCAGCTCTGGCAGAATACGGTTCGCCAGTTGTTTCCCTAACTCCACGCCCCACTGATCGAATGTGAAGATGTTCAGGATCGCGCCCTGAGTGAAGATCTTGTGCTCATACAGCGCAATCAGCGCACCCAGGCTGTACGGGGTGATTTCACGCAGCAGGATAGAGTTGGTTGGACGATTGCCTTCAAATACTTTAAACGGCGCGACGTGTTCCACGTCTTTTGCACTTTTACCTGCCGCCGCAAATTCCGCTTCCACCACGTCACGGCTCTTACCAAACGCCAGCGCTTCCGTCTGTGCAAAGAAGTTCGACAGCAGCTTGCTGTGATGGTCGCTTAATGGGTTATGGCTAACCGCTGGCGCAATGAAATCACACGGAACCAGCTTGGTGCCCTGATGGATCAATTGGTAGAAGGCATGCTGGCCGTTCGTACCCGGTTCACCCCAGATAATCGGCCCAGTCTGGTAATCCACTGGATTGCCGTTGCGATCGGCAGATTTCCCGTTGGATTCCATATTTCCCTGTTGGAAATAGGCAGCAAAACGGTGCATGTATTGATCATACGGCAGAATCGCTTCAGTTTCGGCACCGAAGAAATTGTTGTACCAAATGCCGATCAGCGCCAGCAGCACAGGCAGGTTTTTCTCCGCTGGCGTGGAAGCAAAGTGCTTGTCCATCGCGTGCGCACCGCTGAGCAGTTTTTCAAAGTTATCAAAGCCCAGAGAGAGAATGATCGACAGGCCAATCGCCGACCACAGGGAGTAACGTCCGCCAACCCAGTCCCAGAATTCGAACATGTTGTCGGTATCGATACCAAATTCGCCGACAGCTTTCGCGTTGGTGGACAGCGCGGCAAAGTGCTTGGCAACGTGTTTATCGTCCTGCGCCGTTTTCAGGAACCAGTCGCGAGCGCTGTGTGCGTTGGTCATGGTTTCCTGCGTGGTGAACGTTTTCGACGCGACGAGGAACAGTGTGGTTTCTGGGTTCAGTGGCTTCAACGTTTCAGCGATATGCGTGCCGTCAACGTTGGAGACAAAGTGCATATTGAGATGATTTTTATAAGGCTTCAGCGCTTCCGTTACCATGAACGGGCCCAGATCGGAGCCGCCGATACCGATGTTAACCACGTCGGTAATTGTTTTGCCGGTATAGCCTTTCCACTCACCGCCAATCACGCGTTCGCTGAAATCTTTCATCTTCGCCAGCACCGCGTTGACTTCCGGCATCACATCTTTGCCATCCACCAGAATCGGCGTGTTGCTGCGGTTACGCAAGGCAACGTGCAGAACAGCGCGGTCTTCCGTACGGTTGATTTTCTCGCCAGCAAACATGGACTGAATCGCCGCAGACAGGTCGGTTTCCCGTGCCAGCGCGTGCAGTTTTTCCATCGTTTCTGCCGTGATGCGGTTTTTGGAGAAATCCACCAACATCTGATCGTCGAACGTCGCGGAAAAATGCGCGAAACGATTGCTATCTTGTGCAAACAGCTCGCTGATTTGCACCTCTTTCATCGTATCAAAATGGGTTTGTAATGCCTGCCAGGCGGCAGTTTGGCTTGGATTAATATTTTTCATAATGCGACTTTCTCTCTAAGCATGAGTTCAAAGTGACTGAATCGATTGTATCCCTTAAAATCCCGATTGAGATCCCTTTTCTTGCTAAAAGCGGTTTATGCCCTGTCGTTTACTGACAGCTTGTCGTTTGCAGGCAGATTGTTTATTGACAGAAACGGCATAACCCGTTATTTCTAACACCGTACTTGCACACTCGGTGTGCAAGCCAGAAGAGGCGCGTCGCCCAGGTAAGATATCGGAGGAACCGTAATCCGCTGATGATATCCGAGGGGGAGCGACGCCGAGATGCGGTGAAATACGGCTTTCACCCTATCGACTACAGAGGCTGAATCCTCTGGGTTGTCACCGGATTAGTCCTGATGGACGTCCAGCAAGGTGGAGCGCTTCTGGGTGTATCGTAGTGATTTTCTACGCCTGCCCCCTACTTTTGCTCTCCCCCCTGTGCCAAGGCTGATTAATGGAATGCTGTTTACTGAAAACAGCCTACCCCCTGACACGAGGTTTTTTGACATGTCTGCAATTGAAGTATCCGCAAACGCGAACTCTACCGTTATTGCCAAATTTGGCGGCACCAGCGTGGCGGACTTTGACGCCATGAATCGCAGTGCCGATGTGGTGTTATCCAACCCGAATGTGCGCGTTGTGGTGCTGTCGGCGTCGGCAGGTATCACCAATTTACTGGTCGCGCTCGCGGAAGGTCAAACGCCCGAAACGCGTGCCGAGCATCTGGCGAAAATCCGCCAAATCCAATACGCCATCATCGACAAACTGGCCAACCAAAGCGTGATTCGCGATGAGATTGATCGCATGCTGGACAGCGTCACCACGCTGTCTGAAGCGGCGGCACTCGCGACGTCTAACGCCCTGACCGATGAACTGGTTAGCCACGGCGAACTCATGTCTACCCTGCTGTTTGTCGAGATTCTGCGCCAGCGTGATGTTGTGGCTGAGTGGTTTGATGTACGCAAAATCATGCGTACCGACGATCACTTTGGCCGTGCACAGCCAGACTTCGAGGTTTTAGGTGAACTGACTCGCAGCCAGTTACAGCCGCGTCTTGAGCAAGGTCTGGTGATCACTCAGGGCTTTATCGGCAGCGAAGCGAAAGGTCGCACGACCACGCTGGGTCGCGGCGGTAGCGATTATACGGCGGCGCTGCTGGGCGAAGCGCTCAACGTCAGCCGGATTGATATCTGGACCGATGTTCCCGGCATCTACACCACCGATCCACGCGTGGTGCCGACCGCAAAACGCATCGACCAAATTATGTTTGAAGAAGCCGCCGAAATGGCGACATTTGGCGCGAAAGTCCTGCACCCGGCCACGCTGCTGCCTGCGGTGCGTAGCGATATTCCGGTGTTTGTCGGCTCAAGCAAAGATCCGGCCGCTGGCGGTACGCTGGTGTGCAATAAAACTGAAAATCCGCCGCTGTTCCGCGCGCTGGCGCTGCGTCGTAAACAAACGCTGCTTAAGTTGTATAGCCTGAACATGCTACACGCTCGCGGTTTTCTGGCAGAAGTGTTCAGCATTCTGGCGCGTCACAACATCTCCGTTGACCTGATCACGACGTCAGAAGTCAACGTCGCGCTGACGCTCGACACCACGGGCTCCACCTCAACGGGCGACAGCCTGCTATCCAGCGCCTTGCTGACCGAGCTGTCATCGCTGTGTCGGGTTGAGGTTGAAGAGAATCTGTCGCTGGTCGCGCTGATCGGAAACAATCTGTCTCAGGCCTGTGGCGTCGGGAAAGAAGTATTTGGCGTACTGGAGCCGTTCCGTATTCGCCTGATCTGCTACGGCGCCAGCAGCAACAACCTGTGCTTCTTAGTACCGGGTGATGACGCCGAGCGAGTGGTACAGACACTGCACCGCAGCCTGTTCGAGTAAATTCTCCATCAGCGCGCAGTCTCTTAGTCACAAATACAGAGGCATCGTGGGTTTTGCCGTTATCCGGCGTAAAAAATTATGCAGCGGTGGGCTTGACCGCCGAGTGAGCGACAGGACGTCGCGAAAGCCAGTGCCGCGTAGGGAACGCGTCACTGGCGGCTCGACTAGCGGTCAGGAACACCGATGGAACCGCGTCAGCGGCATAATTTGCGCCAAAAGCCTGAGGGTCATGGGGCGAGCGGCGTTTGAGCCGCCCCATGTCGGGCGCGTGCTACGACGTAGCATGAAAATAGCGGCATTATCGCGCACGAAACCGCATCTTAATCTGAATAAAAATTTCCACAAAGGGAATCACAACGTCAGCGGTGACTCTTCGCGTTCTTCTTCCCCATCCTGTTGCACAATCAAGACGTTATACGCTACCGCACAGAACAGTGAATTCAGTCGGTTCATGTCTCCAAGCAAGCTTAAATGAAGCGAACTGGTTTCCAGACTCTGTACGTTGTGCTGATGTAAGCGATCAACATGCGCATGCGCATAACGGCGGTTCATAATGCGGAAGCGGTGCTTGGCACGGCGCAGGCGTTTCGCACTGGTGATATCCTCCGACAGGAAAACCGACAACCCCAGACGCAGATTCGCCAGCAGTTGTTCATGCAGGTGGTTCAACTCTTCCAGCCCCTGCGCGGAAAACGCCATGCGTACGCCAGATGAATGATTGGCAATGTCATCGGCCATACGTTCGATAATGTCCCCCGCCTGTTCCAGATTCAGCGCCACCTCGATCACCTCAGCCCAGCGCCGGGAATCTCGCTCATCCAATCCGTCTTTCTGAATCTGCGCCAGATAGAGCTTAATCGCGGTGTAAAGGATATCGACATCATCATCGAGTCGGCGAATCTCCCGCCGCTGCATATGGTCGCCCTGTAAGACTTCACGGTACAAACGCAGCATTTGCTCCAGCACATCGCCAATGCGCAGCGTTTCCCGTGCAGCATTGGTCAGCGCTAGCGCTGGCGTATCCAGCGAGCTGGTGTCCAGATGACGCGGTTTCATCTGGAGATCGACCTGCGGCGAATCAGCAATCATCGCACAGGACAGCCGCGCCACCACGCCGGTAAGCGGAATCAGCAGCAAGCAACGAATCAGGTTGTAGAACAGGTGGAAGTAGATCACCAGCTCTTCGGCGCTTAACGGAATACGTGTCAGCCAGCGCGAAAGCGGTTCAACCAGCGGCAGCACAACCAAACAGCCTATCAGCTTGAACAGCATGCTGCCGAGCGCGACGCGTCGGCCTGCCGCATTCTGCGTCGAGGTGCTCATCATCGTCAGTAAGCCGCTGCCCAGATTGGCACCGATGACCAGACACATCGCCACTTCCAACGAGATCACACCGCTTGCCGTCAAGGTTGCCGTCAGCAGCACGGCTGCCAGACTGGAATAGGTAATCACCGCGAACAGCGCGCCAGCCAGTGCGTCCAGCATGACGTCGCCCGTCAACGAGGAAAACAGCACCTTCACGCCCGACGTTTGCGTGATCGGAGCTGCGGCCACGACAATCATTTCCAACGCCAGCAAAATGAGCCCGAGCCCAATCGCCACGCGGCCAACCTGACCCACCCGCGTCTGCTTACGGCTGAGGAAAAATATCACGCCCAGAAAAATCAGCAGTGGAGAAAGCCAAGACAGATCGAACGTCAGAATTCGCACCATCAGTGCCGTACCGACATCCGCCCCGAGAATAATCACCAGCGCAGGCGTTAATGCCACCAGCCCCTGTGAGACAAAAGAGGTGGTCAGCAACGCGGTCGCATTGCTGCTCTGCACCAGCGCAGTGACGCCAATGCCAGCCATAAAAGCCAACGGTTTTTTCTCAACGCTATCGCTGAGAACCCGCCGTAATTGGGTGCCATAAACCCGCATGATACCGGTACGGACAATGTGAGTGCCCCATACCAGTAACGCAATCGCAGAAAGGAGATTCAGCAGTGTTAACAAAAAGTCCGCGCCTCCAGCTAAACGTGTGTTGATGAAATAAAACGTGTTGATGACGTAATGAACAACCA
Organism: Pectobacterium odoriferum; assembly: GCF_009931295.1. Lineage (NCBI taxonomy): Bacteria > Pseudomonadati > Pseudomonadota > Gammaproteobacteria > Enterobacterales > Pectobacteriaceae > Pectobacterium > Pectobacterium odoriferum. The sequence goes on from NZ_CP034938.1 coordinate 4,351,289, forward strand.
TCTTACCAGATGTTGGCAGACCGTACTGCGAGGCAGCCCGCGCCAAAGCAAAATCGTCCAGCGTTCAAGGACTGATAAAAATTAATTAACTGACAATATTTAAAAAACAGAATCCAAATCAATAAGCCGATAATTTTGCCTCGCGCCTTTCCCGGTTAGCGCTATGCTCTTTTTATCCCTATAACTCTTATGGGTTATAACGCTGCACAATCTTGCAGCCCTCGAGTAAGGAAAATGGATGAAGACGAAAACCTCATATGGACTGAACTGGCTCCCGCTAATCATTATTCTCACCATCGCCGCCTTTTTTTGGCACATGGAACCCCCAACCGGCCTAAGCCCCGCCGCTTGGCACTCCGCCGTCATTTTCGTGGCCACGATCGTATGTATTGTCGCGAATGTTCTCCCGATTGGGGCCATCGGCATTATCAGTATCACGCTCTTTGCGCTGACGTACGCCGCGGGAGATAAAACGGCCAGCGGTGCGATACAAACCGCGCTCAGCGACCTGAACAGCTCGTTGATCTGGCTGATTGTTGTCGCCTTCATGATCGCGCGCGGCTTTATCAAAACGGGGCTGGGCCGCCGCATCGCCTTGCAGATGATCCGTATGTTGGGAAAACGCACGCTGGGTTTGGCTTACGGGCTGGCCTTTGCCGATCTGGTGCTTTCCCCCGCGATGCCGAGCAACACCGCACGCTGCGGCGGGATTATTTATCCCATTGCCGATTCGCTGTCGCGCAGCTTCGACTCCAAACCGGAAGATGCCTCGCGCAGTAAGATTGGTACCTTCCTGATTACCTGTATCGGTAACGTTAACGACGTGACGGCGGCGCTGTTTATGACCGCTTACACCGGCAACCTGCTGGCGGTGAAGCTCGCGGCCAACGCGGGCGTGACCATTACCTGGGGAAGCTGGTTTCTGGCGGCGCTCGTACCCTGTTTAATCTCTCTGGCGGTTGTCCCGCTGCTCGTCTACTGGCTGACCAAGCCGGAAATTCGTCATACGCCGGATGCACCAAAACTGGCCGTCGCTGAACTGGCAAAGATGGGCCACATGAGCCGCGGTGAATGGCTGATGGCATTCACCGTTGTCCTGCTGCTGGTGCTGTGGATTTTTGGCGATAAACTAGGCGTGGATGCCACGACGGCCTCGTTCGTCGGGCTGTCTTTCCTGCTGTTAACTGGCGTACTAAGCTGGGAAGACGTGAAGAGTGAAAAAGGAGCCTGGGATACGCTGATTTGGTTCGCCGCCCTATTGATGATGGCAAATCAGTTGAAAAAGCTCGGCTTCACCAACTGGTTTGGCGATCTCATCGGCAGCAATATCGGTCATTTAATGCAGGGAACCAGTTGGGTATTGGTGCTGTTGCTACTGAACGCCGCCTATTTCTACACTCACTATTTCTTCGCCAGCGGCAACGCGCAGATCGCCGCGCTTTTTGCCGTATTCCTCGGTGTCGGGATCAACCTGAATATTCCAGCGGTGCCAATGGCGTTCATGCTGGCGTTTACCAGCAGCCTGTACTGTTCACTGACGCAATATACACACGCGCGCGGCCCCATCCTGTTCGGCGCAGGCTACGTGCCCACCGCCGTCTGGTGGCGTACCGGTTTCGTCGTCAGTCTGGTGAATCAGGCGATTTTCATGAGCGCTGGCCTATTGTGGTGGAAAGCGATTGGCCTGTATTGATCGTTAGCTAACATAAGATGTGAAAAAGCCGGGGAAACCCGGCTTTCGTTTTATTGCTGCAAAACACGCGATCAGAACGAATAAGAGACGCTGCCGACGACACTGCGCTCGGCACCGAAGTAGCAGAACTCCAGCGAGTTACAGGCCGCCACGTAGCGTTTGTCGGTCAGGTTGTTGACGTTAAGCTGCGCACTCAGCCCTTTCAGACCGACCTTCGAGAGATCGTATCCCACCGCCATATCCACCAGCGTATAAGAAGGCAGCGTGTGGGTATTGGCGCGATCGGAAGTCACACCGTTCACGTAACGCACGCCAGAACCAAGCGTCAGGCCGTCCAGCGGACCGCTTTTAACATCATAGCTGGCCCAGGCGCTGGCCTGATTGCGCGGCGCGTACACCGCACGTTTTCCTTGCTCGGCTACGCTGCTTTTCTTATAGCGAATATCCGTATAGGTATAGGCCGCTTGCAGACGCAGATTGTCGGTAATATGGCTCACAGCCTCCAGTTCCACCCCTTCAGACTCGATTTCCCCCACGGAGCGGTAAGGATCGTTAGGCTGAACTTTCGTCGCCACATTCTTCTGATTAATACGGAATACCGACAGGCTGTATTGATCCTGAGAACCTTCAGGCTGATATTTCATCCCAGCTTCCCACTGCTTGCCTTTCATCGGTTCCAGCACGTTGCCGTTATCATCAGCGAAGCTGGTTGGCGTAAAGGCCGTGGAATAGCTGACATACGGCGCAAAGCCATTATCAAATAGGTAGAGTAAGGCGGCGCGCGAGCTAAAGTTGTTTTTATCCAACTCACTGTGTGTGCCGTTGGTGTGGTTAACGTGGGTCACTTTCACTCGATCGTGGCGACCGCCCAGCGTTAAGCGCCAGCGCTCCCAGCTCATTTGATCCTGCATATAGATGCCAGTCTGTTGCAGCTTGTGCTTTTCCAGCGTGCCGGACATGGCCGTTGGACCAGAGCCGTAGACAGGGTTAAACGCATCGATTGCAGGGAAGGAACCCGAAGGCCAGTCCATATTGTTATTACGCTGCTGATAGTCGATTCCCACCAGCAGACGGTGGTTAACCGCGCCGGTATCCACGCTACCATCAAGCTGGTTATCTAACGTTAACGCAGACAGTGACTCGCGGGAACCCGAGTAGTAACGGGTCAGCGTGTCGGCGTTAGGCTGCGTCCAACCATAGGCGTACACCTGATCCAAGTGCACTTTGGTACGCAGATAACGTACTTTTTGGCGCACCGCCCAGCCGCTATCAAAACCATGCTCAAAGTTGTATCCCACCATGTTTTGCTTACGGTCGTATTTCTCATAATTCTCTTCCCCTTCATAGAAGGTGTTCGAGATTTTCTGCCCGTTATGCGCCACCACCGTGCCTTCATACGGTAAACCCGAATGGCTGCCGCCCTCAGGATCGCGTTGCAGGTAAGCCATCAATTCCAGACGGGTTTTGTCGGAAATCCGCCACAGCAGGCTAGGCGCAATCGCATAGCGTTCTTCTTTCAGCGGCCCAAATTGGGTATCCGCCTCACGCACCATCCCGCCTAGGCGGAACGCAAAACGTTCGTCATCATCCAACGGACCGGTAACGTCAAACGCCGCGCCACGCTGCGCATTATTGCCTGCGAACAGTTTGATCTGTCCGCTGCGATCAAACGACGGCTGACGGGAATTCAGCGCCACAATCCCGCCTGGAGAAGAACGCCCGTAGAGTACGGACGCCGGGCCTCTGACCACTTCAATGCTGTCGAGGAACCAGGGATCGATAACCAGTGAGCTATGGGAGTTGGTATCCCCCATCATCTTCAGCCCATCGAGATAGACGTTATCGAGACTGCCATCGGAAAAGCCGCGCAGTACCATGTAGTCAAAACGGTTGGACGCGCCGATTTGGTTGTTATACACGCCCGGCGTATAACCGACCGCCTGACGAACGCTGGTCGCACCCTGCTCCTGAATCTGGTCGCGCGTAATGATAGAAACGGCCTGAGGAGTCTCAATATCGGGCGTTTCCAGCTTGGTTGCACCACGTTGTGTTTGAGACGTCACGACTAGCGTCTCGCCCTGAGAAGAAGAGGGCGTATCCTGCGCGAGTGCCGACACCGTCAATCCACTGGTGAAACAGCTAACCACCAGCGCCAGCCGCGTTTTTCTGAACATGGGAATCTCCACAGACCTTATTGTTGTAAATAAGAATTATTACCGTTTTCGGTCTGACGATAGCTATGCGCAGTGACAGCTTACGTATGCGCAATGACAAAACGGGAACTCAGCGAGAAAACGCCAGACGAGCGGCACGGCGGAAAAGTCAGGCGTAAAGGGTCAATGAGTTGATATGGATTGATGTTGATAAGGAAGGAAACGTTAGCTGACCATGCGTGCATCGCTCGGTGCCATACCGTAACGCCGCCGGAAAGCCGTGGCAAAGTTGGTCGCGTGCTGGTAGCCCGACATCCAGGCCGCCTGCTGAACGCTGTATCCCTGCACCAGATAGCGCCGGGCCAATTCCAGCCGACAATCGCGCAGATAGTCAAAAACCGAATGACCATACGCCTGACGAAATTTGGTACGCAGGCTGCTGGTGCTCATCGCCGCCATCTGCGCCAGTTCATTGAGGGTGTACTCTTTTTCAGGCTGCTGGGCCAGAAGCCGCCGAACGTTCTCCAGTCGATCCTGTTCGCCGGGCGGGGGCAATACGCGCCGTTCTCCCCCACGTTGCCCGAATGACAGGCCTTGTCCTAGCAGCTGTAGCATCACACCTTCCAGCATCAGCTGGCGTGATAGCCCCGGCGTGGTGTTTTCCAGCGCATACTGCAACCCAGATAATAAATAGCCGGGAACCTGCCATAAAAACGTCGGATTACCGCCCTGTTCCCACTCATTCAGCAGCGAGCCCAACAGCGGATCCAAAGCGAAGGTGGTGGGGAAGATACCCAGCGACACGGTACGAAGGTGACAGTCCGCAAGGTGGCTGGCGTTCATGACTAATGGGTCACCCAGTCGGGTGCTGAATGCCATACCTGAGCGCACGACAAATTCCTTGCCGTTCAGACGCAGCGCGACGCGACCTTCCAGCACTACCAACGTATAAAACGGGCAGCAGTGCAAAGACGTTGATTCGTAAGGCTGCAACACGCGCACGTTGGAATTCGTCAGGCAAATCCCAGAGGACAGCGTCATCTCTTCGACATCGCCCTGCACCACGATACGCTTTTCTTTCGCGCGCTCACGGCAGGACGACAACTGCGGGAAGTGGTAATCAATCCCGTAACGTTCACCGATGTCGAAGAAATCCTCAATGGAAAAGAGTCGTTTTAGCATGAGCGGGAAGATACCCTCATCCTGTTTAACGCCCAGAATCAGGCCTGCGGTTAGTGGAAATACGTGGAATGAAAACAGAACAGCGCTTTCTGCTTAATTGGCGCTCACCTTACCATTACCATGAAAACGCATCAATAAGACTGATAACTATTCTCATTGAAATGGTGTTCGCGTAACGCAGGATCATCAGCAGGGAAGATATTGCATGGGTTCAACCACGAAACCACGACAACTATGCAAAAAAGCATATGTTTCGTGCGTGATAAGCCGAGTATTTCTCTGTGCCATCAGCACGACGCCCGACTCAGGGCGCTCAGTCGCCGCCGCCCTGAGAACCCAGGCTTTTTGGCGGAAATTCTGCCGCTACGCGGTGCCTTCGGCGTTCGTGGTCGCTGTTCGGGCCGTCAGTGACGCGTTCCCTACGCGGCACTGACTTTCGCCGCGTCCATGCGGCTCACCCAGCGGCCACGCCCACCTCAGCAGAATTTTAACGCCAGTTGAAAACCAACACTTGTTAACCCACAGATATTATTTCTTTTACTAGCACCTTAATCGGCATCATAGCCCAGATTCGGCGCTAACCAGCGCTCAACTTCACTCACGCTCATACCCTTACGTACCGCGTAATCTTCCACCTGATCGTGTTGGATTTGCGCGACGGCGAAGTATTTACTGTCGGGGTGGCTGAAATACCAGCCGGATACCGACGCACCCGGCCACATGGCATAGGATTCGGTGAGCTTCATGCCGGTATGCTTTTCCACATCCAGCAACTGCCAGATTTGCACTTTCTCCGTATGGTCAGGGCAAGCCGGATAGCCGGGTGCAGGACGGATGCCTTGATAGTTCTCGCGGATCAGCAGCTCATTACTGAGGTTCTCATTCGGCGCATAGCCCCAGTACACCTTGCGCACGCGCTCATGCAGGTATTCTGCAAAAGCTTCCGCCAGACGGTCAGAGATCGCTTTCACCATGATCTTGTTGTAATCATCGTGTTGAGCTTCCCACAGATCGGCCAACGTATCTTCTTCCAGCCCGCCAGTCACAGCAAAAGCTCCCAGATAATCCGGTTTACCGCTGGATTTCGGTGCCACAAAATCAGACAGGCAGTAGTTCGGGAAGTCGGTTTTTTCCGTCTGTTGACGCAGATGGTGGCTCACTGACAGCACCGTTTCACGCCGTTCATCGGTATAAATCACCACGTCATCACCCACGCGGTTCGCTGGGAAGAGCCCCACCACGCCGCGAGGATTCAGTGCGCCACGTGCGGATAAGTCGTCCAGCATCACGTTGGCATCGGCAAACAGGCGCTTGGCCTCTTCACCCACCACCTCATCTTCCAGAATGCGAGGATATTTCCCGGCCAGCGACCAGGTCATGAAGAATGGCGTCCAGTCGATGTAGTTGCGCAGTGTTTCAATGCTAGCCGTCACTTCCTGAACACCCAGACGATGCGCAACCGGCGGCGTGTAGTTTTCCCAATCTAAATCGGAGGCGTTAGCACGAGCCGCTTCCAGCGTCACGGGCGGCGTTCTCGGTTTTTTACGCGCGTGCTGAATACGCACGGTTTCATACTCTTTACGAGTACGCGCAACAAAGTCGTCATACTGCGTACTGGACAGCAGGGCCGACACCACGCCAACAGAGCGCGAGGCATTCTGCACATAAACCGTCGGACCGCTATAGTTCTGCTCAATCTTCACAGCGGTATGCGCTTTAGAGGTCGTCGCGCCGCCAATCAGCAGCGGCAGCGTGAAGCCCTGACGCTCCATCTCTTTCGCCACGTTGACCATTTCATCCAGCGACGGCGTAATCAGCCCGGACAGCCCGATGATATCGACATTCTCTTCACGCGCGGTCTTCAGGATTTTATCCGTCGGCACCATCACGCCCAGATCGATAATTTCGTAGTTGTTACATTGCAGCACCACACCGACAATATTCTTGCCGATATCGTGGACATCACCTTTTACGGTCGCCAGCAGGATTTTCCCAGCGGACGAGCCTTTGTCTTTACTGGCTTCAATATAGGGTTCGAGGTAAGCCACGGCCTGCTTCATGACGCGAGCGGATTTCACGACCTGCGGCAAAAACATTTTGCCTGCACCAAACAGATCGCCGACCACGTTCATGCCGTCCATCAGCGGGCCTTCGATCACCTCGATCGGCCGCGTCGCCTGCTGGCGTGCTTCTTCGGTATCCAGCTCGATAAACTCAGTAATACCTTTAACCAGTGAATACTCCAGACGCTTCTTCACGTCCCAGCCGCGCCATTCCGCCTGCGTTTTACTGCCTTCATCTTCCGTTTTGCTGCCGCGATATTTTTCTGCCAGATCGAGCATGCGCTCGGTGGCATCGCTGCGACGGTTAAGGATCACGTCTTCAACCGCATCGCGCAGTTCAACAGGCAAGTCGTCATAAATCGCCAACTGGCTGGCGTTCACGATCCCCATATCCATCCCATTGCGGATCGCGTAATACAGGAAAACGGCGTGGATCGCCTCACGGACCAGATCGTTACCACGGAATGAGAACGACACGTTGGACACGCCACCGGAGATCATCGCATGCGGCAGTTGCGCCTTGATGTCCGCACAGGCTTCGATGAAATCCACGGCGTAGTTGTTGTGCTCATCGATCCCCGTTGCCACGGCGAAAATGTTCGGGTCGAAAATAATGTCTTCCGGCGGGAAACCGACTTCTTCCGTCAGGATGCGATACGCTCGGCTACAAATTTCAATTTTGCGCGCGCGGGTATCTGCCTGCCCGACTTCATCGAAGGCCATCACTACCACAGCTGCGCCATAGCGCCGCACCAGCTTAGCGTGATGGATAAAGGCCTCAACGCCTTCCTTCATGGAAATCGAGTTAACAATCCCTTTGCCCTGAATGCATTTAAGCCCTTTCTCAACCACATCCCATTTTGAGGAGTCGATCATGATCGGCACACGGGCGATATCAGGTTCACCGGCAATCAGATTCAGGAAACGGATCATCGCCGCTTCCGCATCGAGCATGCCTTCATCCATATTGATATCGATGATCTGCGCGCCACTTTCCACCTGCTGACGGGCGACATCCAGCGCTTCGTTATATTTCTCTTCTTTGATCAGACGTTTAAAACGTGCGGAGCCGGTGACGTTCGTCCGCTCCCCGACGTTAACAAACAGCGTGTTGGCATCGATATTCAGCGGTTCCAGGCCGGATAAACGGCAAGCCACTGGGATCTCTGGCAGCTTACGTGGCGGCACGCCTTCCACCACTTTCGCCATCGCGGCAATGTGCGCAGGCGTCGAACCACAGCAACCGCCGACGATATTCAGGAAGCCGGATCGCGCCCATTCTCCGATATGTTTCGCCATATCGGCCGGATCCAGATCGTATTCCCCAAAGGCGTTGGGCAGACCTGCATTCGGATGCGCACTCACATAGCATTCTGAAATACGTGACAGCTCGGCGACATACTGGCGCAGCTCATCCGGCCCCAATGCACAGTTCAGGCCGAAGGAAAGCGGACGGGAATGACGCAGAGAATTGTAAAAGGCTTCCGTGGTTTGACCGGATAGCGTACGCCCTGACGCATCAGTGATCGTGCCGGAAATCATCACGGGCAGCACGATCCCTAACGCTTCAAATTCACTTTCGACGGCGAAACTCGCCGCTTTAGCATTCAAGGTATCGAAAATGGTTTCGATCATGATCAGATCGACACCGCCCGCGATCAAGGCGCGTGTCGATTCGCGATACGCTTCCACCAGTTGATCAAAACTCACGTTACGAAACGCGGGATCGTTAACATCGGGGGAGATCGACGCGGTGCGGTTTGTCGGGCCAAGCACACCGGCAACATAGCGTGGCTTATCCGGCGTTAAGGCAGTCCATTTATCCGCGCTGGCACGCGCCAGCTGTGCGGCAACGGTATTAATTTCCGCCGACAGCGCTTCCATATCATAGTCCGCCATCGCAATGGTGGTGGCGTTGAAGGTGTTGGTTTCGAGAATATCGGCACCGGCTTCAAGATAGGCGTCATGGATTTCACTAATCACCTGCGGCTTGGTCAGCACTAGCAGATCGTTATTTCCCTTCACATCGCTCGGCCAGTCAGCAAAGCGCTCACCGCGATAATCTGCTTCCTGCAGGCGATAACCCTGGATCATGGTTCCCATACCACCATCCAGCACCATAATGCGTTGCGCCAACTGACGCCGCAATTCGTCTACCCGATTACTCACGCGAACCCCATTCCCGGCCAATAAATACGATATATATTGCGTCTATCCTAGCATAAGTTATGAGCACGCTAACGCCGTGTAGCATGAGACTTTTTCAGATCATTCGCCGATAAAAAGCGCAGAGAAAGAAGAGTTGCATTCTGTGGTAAAAAAACGAAAATCAATTCCATAACCCTAAAAAGGAATCGATGCCATGACGCCACCAGAGCCAGCCAAACGCGGGAAGAAACCCAGAGCCAGTACGGGCACCACCGCGCAGCCAACTGGGCAGGTTCAGTCGCTGACCCGTGGCCTGACGCTGCTTGAATATATCGCCAAAGCAAACGGCAGCGTGGCGCTAACCGATCTCGCTCAACAGGCCGGTTTACCGAATTCCACGACCCACCGCCTGCTCACCACCATGCAGCAACAGGGCTTTGTGCGTCAGGTTGGCGACTTGGGGCTGTGGACGATTGCTTCACACGCGTTTATCGTCGGCAGCAGCTTTCTGCAAAGCCGCAATCTGCTGGCCATTGTGCATCCGATACTACGCAAGCTAATGGAAGATTCTGGCGAAACCGTCAATCTGGCCGTGCTCGATCAGACCGATAGTCAGGCGATCATCATCGATCAGGTGCAATGTACGGCGCTGATGCGTATGTCAGCCCCCATCGGCGGTAAATTGCCGATGCATGCTTCGGGGGCTGGGAAAGCATTTCTGGCGCATTTACCTGATGCTCAGGTCACTCAACTGCTGCACAAGAAAGGGCTGCACGGCTACACGCCACACACCTTCAGCTCGCCACAAGCCCTGAAAGAAAACCTGTCTCTGATTCGCAAGCAGGGCTATTCGTTTGATGACGAAGAGCACGCGCTGGGGCTACGCTGTATCGCAGCCTGTATTTTGGATGAACATCACGAAGCCTTCGCCGCCATTTCCATCTCTGGCCCCGTGTCGCGCATCACGGACGATCGTGTCACAGAACTCGGCGCGCTGGTGATCAAAGCCGCTAAGCAGGTCATGCAGGAATACAGCGGGTTATGAGCAAGATGTACCCTCGCCAGGTCTTTGAGGCACATATTTATGCAGACTAGGGGAAAAATTTCGTGCGCGATAATGCCATCACTTTCATGCTACGCCGTAGCACGCGCCCGACACGGGGCGGCTCAAACGCCGCTCGCCCCGTGACCCCAGGCTTTCGGCGTGAATTATGCCGCTGACGCGGTTCCATCGGTGTTCCTGACCGCTAGTCGAGCCGCCAGTGACGCGCTCCAGACGCGGCACTGGCTTTCGCGACGTCCTGTCGCTCACTCGGCGGTCAAACCCACCGCTGCATAATTTTTTACGCCGGATAACGACAAAAGTCAGAACCATTCTCAGCCGTTGTATGTACCGGCTCAACACGTTGACTAAAACGCTTCCTCCGTCGGTAGGCGTAAACATCCTCAATGTGCCCTTCCCTGATACGTTGCTGTAGTGCTCGCCAGTAATCCGCACAAAACAGATCGCCGTGCATTTCCTCAAACAGCGAACGAATGTGGCGGTCACTGCACAAGAAATGGGGAAACTCTTCAGGAAACACATCATTCGGCGCAACGCTGTACCACGGCTCTGCGGCCAGTTCGTCCTCTGGGTGACGTGGCGGCGGTATTTTGCGGAAATTCACCTCAGTCATGTAGCAAATTTCATCGTAGTCATAAAAGACGACTCGCCCATGACGCGTAACACCGAAATTCTTGAATAGCATATCGCCGGGGAAAATATTCGCCGCAGCTAGCTGTTTGATAGCATTACCATACTCTTCAATCACATCGTGCAGCTGCTGTGCGTTTGCCTGTTCCAAATAAAGGTTCAGCGGCGTCATCCGGCGTTCCATATACAAATGTCGGATCACCAGTTGGTCGCCCAGATCCTCCAGTTTTTCCGGCACCTCCCGCCACAGCTCATCCAACAATTCTGGGCTGATGCGATGCTTATCAATGACGAAGTTTTCATATTCCTGCGTATCTGCCATGCGCCCGACGCGATCGTGCTCTTTCACCAGTTGATAGCATGCAATGACCCGTTCCGCGCTCACTTCTTTCTGCGGCGCGAAACGATCTTTGATGACTTTAAATACGCGATCGAAGGAAGGCAGCGTAAGCACCAGCATCACCATACCTTTCACGCCGGGGGCGATAATAAACTGCTCTTCTGATGCCGCAATATAGTGCAGATATTCGCGGTAATACTCGGTTTTACTGTGCTTCTGGCAGCCAATGGCCAGATAAAGCTCCGCTGTCGTCTTCCCCGGTAAAATGTCACGCAGCCAAGCCACCAGCGCCGACGGCAGCGGGGCATATACCATGAAGTAAGAGCGGGCGAAACCGAACACAATGCTGGCATCAGCCTGACGGGTTAAGCAGGTATCAATAAATAACGCACCGCGTTCGTTGTGGTGAATCGGCAGCAGGAACGGAAAAACACCGTCAGGGAGCGACAGTTTGCCCACCAGCCAGGCCGCTTTGTTACGATAAAACAGCTCATTCGCCACCTGTAACGTCGCGTACGCAAGCTGCTCCGTTGAGAAGGTGCGCTGCAAATACGCAGCGATATAGCCAATATCACGCGGCAAATCTTCCCACGGTAAACGCAGCGGCACGTCACCCAGCAGCTTTTCCAGCATGCGCTGCCAGCCGTCAGTGGGCACAAACGTCTTGGCGATAGGCCGGGGGATCTCACGAAATCGCTGTTCAGGCTGAGAACTGAAAACAAACAGTTTGTCAGGTGCCAGTTCCCGATGGTTAAACAGCCGACAGTAGACGGAATTGAAGAAACTCTCAGCAATCTCAAAACGCGGATAATCCGGCAGTAAGCGGGTATAGATATGCTTCACACGTGCCAAAAAATCCGCATGATCGCAGCGAATACCGGTAATACAGTGCAGTTGTTCGACCACCAGACCAACGTGGTGATCGTATAAGTGAATACGCTGTTTCATTGCCTGTTGTACGGCAGGCCAGTCAGCCTGTTCAAAGCGCTGCTGCGCCCCCGCCGTCACTTCGAGAAAACGGCCATATTGCGCATCAAACCCTTGCAGGATCGTTTGCGCCACCAGCTTTTCAAGGTCACGCGTCATCATGATCTCCAGATGAGACCCGGCCAGCCAAACGCTGACCGGGTAGGATCAGAACTGCTGTTCTTCCGTCGATCCCGTCAGCGCCGTCACAGAAGACTCGCCTCCCTGAATGATGTTTGTCACTTTATCAAAGTAGCCAGTACCGACCTCCTGCTGATGCGATGAGAAGGTATAACCGTCTTTAATCGCTTCAAATTCAGGCTGTTGTACTTTTTCTACGTAGTGCCTCATCCCCTCGCCCTGCGCATAGGCATGCGCCAGGTCAAACATGTTGAACCACATGCTGTGGATGCCAGCCAGCGTAATAAATTGATATTTGTAGCCCATCGCCGACAGCTCATCCTGAAAGCGTGCAATCGTGCTGTCATCGAGATTCTTCTTCCAGTTAAAGGAAGGCGAGCAGTTGTACGCCAGCAGCTTACCGGGGAATTTCGCATGGATGGCCTCGGCAAAACGACGCGCCAGCGATAAATCCGGCGTTGAAGTTTCGCACCACACCAAATCGGCATAAGGCGCATACGCCAGACCACGGCTGATTGCCTGCTCGATCCCAGCTCGCGTGCGATAGAAGCCTTCCACCGTACGTTCTCCAGTGATGAAATCACTGTCATACTCATCGCAGTCGGAGGTCAACAAATCCGCCGCATCCGCATCGGTTCGCGCGACCAGCAAGGTGGGCACACCCAAAACATCCGCAGCCAGACGCGCTGCCACCAGCTTCTGAACGGCTTCCTGAGTCGGCACTAGCACTTTACCGCCCATGTGGCCACATTTCTTCGCCGATGCCAGTTGATCCTCAAAGTGAACCGCCGCCGCACCCGCTTCAATCATCGACTTCATCAGCTCAAACGCATTAAGCACGCCGCCGAACCCGGCCTCTGCATCCGCAACAATCGGCAGGAAGTAGTCGGTATAACGCTTATCGCCCAGTTCAATATGGTTCGCCCATTGAATCTGATCGGCGCGCCGGAAGGTGTTGTTGATGCGTTCGATCACCGCAGGCACGGAGTTCGCAGGGTAGAGCGACTGATCGGGATACATGCTGGACGCCAGATTGGCATCCGCCGCCACCTGCCAGCCGGAAAGATAAATCGCTTCGATACCCGCTTTCGCCTGCTGTAAAGCCTGCCCACCCGTCAGCGCGCCCAGACAATTAACATAGCCTTTGCGAGAATCACCATGCAGCAGATTCCATAACCTCGCCGCACCGAGCTGTGCGAGCGTGCATTCTGGGTTCACCGATCCGCGTAAATTAATCACATCTTCTGCGCTGTAGGGACGCGTAATGCCTTCCCAGCGTGCGGTTTTCCACTCTTTTTCAATATGCTGGACTTGTTGGGTACGTGAGGTCGTCATAGCAAAGGTTCCTTTTTATTATCAGTCAGGATTAATCAAGCAATGCGTAGCCGGGTAGCGTCAGGAAGTCGATCAACTCATCTTGCGTGGTAATTTTTTCCATCAGCCGAGCAGCTTCATCAAAGCGCCCTCCGTTGAAACGGGCATCACCGAGTTCCTCTTGAATCACGAACATCTCTTCGGCCAGCATTTGGCGGAACAGCGCTTTGGTGATCACACGGCCATCGCTCAACGTCTTGCCGTGGTGAATCCACTGCCAGATTGACGTGCGAGAAATTTCTGCCGTCGCCGCATCTTCCATCAGTCCATAAATCGGGACGCAGCCATTACCGGATATCCATGCTTCGATGTACTGCACCGCAACGCGGATATTCGCGCGCATCCCCACTTCCGTTCGCTCTCCTGGGCAAGGCTCTAGCAACTCCTCGGCGCGAATGGGCGCATCTTGTCCACCGCTGATATCGAGCTGATTTTTGCGCTCACCTAACACCCGATCGAACACATCCATCACGGCATCGGCCAGCCCTGGATGAGCCACCCAGGTACCATCGTGACCATTGTGAGCTTCCAGCTCTTTGTCTTTACGTACCTTATCCAACACCCAATTATTGCGTTCCGCATCCTTACTCGGAATGAACGCCGCCATCCCGCCCATGGCGAACGCACCGCGACGGTGACAAGTTTTAATCAACAGACGTGAGTAAGCACTAAGGAAGGGTTTTTCCATCGTCACCGACTGGCGATCGGGCAGAACGCGATTGCTATGGTTCTTTAATGTTTTGATATAGCTGAAGATATAATCCCAGCGGCCACAGTTCAGCCCAACAATATGATCGCGTAAATGGTAGAGGATCTCGTCCATCTGGAAAACGGCGGGCAACGTTTCAATCAATACAGTGGCTTTGATCGTCCCGCGCGGCAGATCAAAACGATCTTCCGTGTAGCAGAAGACATCGTTCCACCAAGCCGCTTCCTGCCATGACTGCGTCTTTGGCAAATAGAAATAAGGGCCGCTCCCTTTCTTCAGCAGTTCCTGATAGTTGTGGAAAAAATACAGCGCGAAGTCGAACAGGCTACCGGGAATCGCTTCCCCTTGCCAGGACACGTGTTTCTCGGGCAAATGCAAACCGCGTACACGACAAATCAACACGGCAGGATTGGGTTTCAACTGGTAGATCTTTCCAGTTTCATTGATGTAGGAAATCGTACCGCGTACGGCATCACGTAAGTTGATTTGCCCGTCGATCACCTTTTCCCATCCCGGCGACAGCGAATCCTCAAAATCCGCCATGAATACTTTCACATTGGCATTCAATGCGTTGATCACCATCTTGCGTTCGACCGGGCCAGTAATTTCAACGCGACGATCCTGAAGGTCATCGGGAATGCCGCGTATTGCCCATTCCTTTTCACGAATGGAAGCTGTTTCTGAAATAAAATCAGGTAACTTACCCTGATCGATATTACGCTGTTGTACCTGCCGTTCGGTGAGTAATTGATTACGTGCTGGTGTGAAATGTGCGACCAACTCCGTTAAGAAATCAATCGCTTCTTCCGTAAGAATTTGCTTCTCACCTTCGCCAAAACGCTGACTAAACGCCAATTCTCTGTTTATCGTCTGCTGCATCATTCGTGGTTCCTTTTCAGATTCCGCTTCATTTATCAACAACCGTCAGATCGGCAAACCAGTATGTACATTTCTTAGCCGACAGAATTAAGCGTAATACAATAAAAAACAAAATCAAAAACAATTTCCATTTTTATTGTAAAACAAAAATAAGATCATGATAAAAATGAATATTAAAATAAAAAAAGAAGAGAAATGATTTTCACCAAATAATGAGAATGGAATGGTTCAGCAGAAAAAAGAAAGGCACCTTTAAAGGTGCCTCAGAGAAAAGAATTGGGGTGAGCTAGTCCAGCGTAGGGTTCATCCGGCGTAAATCGTAAGGCGTAATCTGGTAAACATAGTAATTCAGCCAGTTAACAAAAAGCAGATGACCGTGGCTACGCCAGCTCGCTTTCGGTTCCAGTTCAGGATTGTCATCTGGGAAATAGTTAACCGGAACAGTCGGATCCAGTCCAGCATCACAATCACGGAAAAACTCCCCTGCGAGCGTCAAGACATCATACTCTGGATGCCCGGTAACGAACGCCAGACGTTTATCTTTACTGGCAAACAGATAAGCACCAGCCTGCTCCGACTCGACAAGAATATCCAAGTCCGTATGCTCCCGAATCACATCAACCGGAAAATCTGCATAGCGCGAATGTGGAGCCAGGAATGTTTCGTCAAAGCCGCGGGTCAGCAAAGCGTGAGGTTGTAACGTGTGATGCGAGTAAACACCAGATAGCTTTTCCTTGCGGGTCATCTTGGGAATGCCGTAGAGGATATTGAGAGCAGCCTGTACAGCCCAACACACAAACAACGTGGAGGTGACATGCTCTTTTGCCCATTCGATAACACGTGCGATCTGCGGCCAATACACAACATCGCAAAAATCGACCAATCCCAACGGTGCACCGGTCACAATCAAGCCATCAAAATTTTCGTCCTGAATATCGTCGAAATTGCAGTAGAAGTTATTCAGATGCTCGATTGGCGTATTCTTTGATTCACGGCTATCGATACGCAGCAGTTGGATATCGATCTGTAAGGGAGAATTGGATAGCAGGCGTAGAAACTGGTTTTCAGTCTCGATTTTTTTAGGCATCAGGTTCAGAACCAGCACTTTGAGGGGACGAATTTCCTGCGTTTTAGCACGCGAGGACGTCATTACAAATACGTTCTCATTACGCAGAAAATTAACGGCTGGTAACTCATCAGGAACCCGAATTGGCATAACCTTATATCCTCAAAGCATACGTTTAAACGTTTAGACATCCAGATGCCCGAAGATAGCGAGTTTTCGTACTAATGTCGAGCGCTCAACGCATAAGGTGAAAATGTTTCACTGTGTCCAGAGAACGCGCCACATGCTTTATCTTTTTTTCCTTGCCAGTTCAATAAGTTCCGCATCGACTAACGTCTGAGAACTTTCTATTACAATCAATCGCGCCCTCGGTGAAGCAGCTACGGCTATTTCTTGAAGAATACGTTCCTCAACCTGAGACAATCCACCCTCATTCATTTCAAGAGCATGAATAATCAGCATATCCTGACCAAATTTAAACCAGCTACGTTTTATAAACTTGTCGGCTAAATCTTGAAGAACTTTCTCTGCACGAAAAAAATCAGCAACCAGTATGCGTGAATTACTAAAAACCTGACTGGAATCACTTAACTCCTGAGACGTTTCAGGATTACGAACAACCATTTTATTCTTACGGATCTGGATATATAAGATCGTCATTTATTTCCCTATATTTATTATTCCGTATGGGTTTCTACGTACAAACGATGAGCAAATCTTTGCAGCTAACACCAAAAGTTTCTCATAGCAAAAAGCCCCTGTCTTGCGACAGGGGCTTTCCACTTGTTTGATGCCTGGCAGTTCCCTACTCTCACATGGGGAAGCCCCACACTACCATCGGCGCTACGGCGTTTCACTTCTGAGTTCGGCATGGGGTCAGGTGGGACCACCGCGCTATCGCCGCCAGGCAAATTCTGTTTCATTCCAACCGTTGCACTTAAGTTGCTTTCGCTTCTTATCTGTACAACCATCAGAACCAATCTCTGAACAAGCTGAGTATTGTCTTTTGAGTCATCTCAAAACACCTTCGGTGTTGTAAGGTTAAGCCTCTCGGGTCATTAGTACTGGTTAGCTCAACGTATCGCTACGCTTACACACCCAGCCTATCTACGTCGTCGTCTTCAACGGCCCTTCAGGGGCATCTGGTGCCCAGGGAAGACTCATCTCGAGGCAAGTTTCCCGCTTAGATGCTTTCAGCGGTTATCTCTTCCGCACTTAGCTACCGGGCAATGCAATTGGCATCACAACCCGTACACCAGTGGTGCGTTCACTCCGGTCCTCTCGTACTAGGAGCAACCCCTCTCAATCTTCCAACGCCCACGGCAGATAGGGACCGAACTGTCTCACGACGTTCTAAACCCAGCTCGCGTACCACTTTAAATGGCGAACAGCCATACCCTTGGGACCTACTTCAGCCCCAGGATGTGATGAGCCGACATCGAGGTGCCAAACACCGCCGTCGATATGAACTCTTGGGCGGTATCAGCCTGTTATCCCCGGAGTACCTTTTATCCGTTGAGCGATGGCCCTTCCATTCAGAACCACCGGATCACTAAGACCTGCTTTCGCACCTGCTCGAGCTGTCACTCTCGCAGTCAAGCTAGCTTATGCCTTTGCACTAACCTCCTGATGTCCGACCAGGATTAGCTAACCTTCGTGCTCCTCCGTTACGCTTTGGGAGGAGACCGCCCCAGTCAAACTACCCACCAGACACTGTCCGCAACCCGGATTACGGGTCTACGTTAGAACATCAAACATTAAAGGGTGGTATTTCAAGGTTGGCTCCACGCAGACTGGCGTCCACGCTTCAAAGCCTCCCACCTATCCTACACATCAAGGCTCAAGGTTCAGTGTCAAGCTATAGTAAAGGTTCACGGGGTCTTTCCGTCTTGCCGCGGGTACACTGCATCTTCACAGCGAGTTCAATTTCACTGAGTCTCGGGTGGAGACAGCCTGGCCATCATTACGCCATTCGTGCAGGTCGGAACTTACCCGACAAGGAATTTCGCTACCTTAGGACCGTTATAGTTACGGCCGCCGTTTACCGGGGCTTCGATCAAGAGCTTCGCCTTGCGGCTGACCCCATCAATTAACCTTCCGGCACCGGGCAGGCGTCACACCGTATACGTCCACTTTCGTGTTTGCACAGTGCTGTGTTTTTATTAAACAGTTGCAGCCAGCTGGTATCTTCGACTGATTTCAGCTCCATGAGCAAGTCACTTCACCTACCATCAGCGTGCCTTCTCCCGAAGTTACGGCACCATTTTGCCTAGTTCCTTCACCCGAGTTCTCTCAAGCGCCTGAGTATTCTCTACCTGACCACCTGTGTCGGTTTGGGGTACGATTTGATGTTACCTGGAGCTTAGAGGCTTTTCCTGGAAGCGTAGCATTGGTTACTTCATCACCGTAGTGACTCGTCATCACGCCTCAGTGTTAACAATGACCCGGATTTACCAAAGTCATCCACCTTCACGCTTAAACCGGGACAACCGTCGCCCGGATAACCTAGCTTTCTCCGTCCCCCCTTCGCAGTAACACCGAGTACAGGAATATTAACCTGTTTCCCATCGACTACGCTTTTCAGCCTCGCCTTAGGGGTCGACTCACCCTGCCCCGATTAACGTTGGACAGGAACCCTTGGTCTTCCGGCGTGCGGGTTTTTCACCCGCATTATCGTTACTTATGTCAGCATTCGCACTTCTGATACCTCCAGCAGCCCTCACAGGCCACCTTCGACGGCTTACAGAACGCTCCCCTACCCAACAACACCTAAGTGTCGCTGCCGCAGCTTCGGTGCATGGTTTAGCCCCGTTACATCTTCCGCGCAGGCCGACTCGACCAGTGAGCTATTACGCTTTCTTTAAATGATGGCTGCTTCTAAGCCAACATCCTGGCTGTCTGTGCCTTCCCACATCGTTTCCCACTTAACCATGACTTTGGGACCTTAGCTGGCGGTCTGGGTTGTTTCCCTCTTCACGACGAACGTTAGCACCCGCCGTGTGTCTCCCGTGATAACATTCTTCGGTATTCGTAGTTTGCATCGGGTTGGTAAGTCGGGATGACCCCCTAGCCGAAACAGTGCTCTACCCCCGAAGATGAGTTCACGAGGCGCTACCTAAATAGCTTTCGGGGAGAACCAGCTATCTCCCGGTTTGATTGGCCTTTCACCCCCAGCCACAAGTCATCCGCTAATTTTTCAACATTAGTCGGTTCGGTCCTCCAGTTAGTGTTACCCAACCTTCAACCTGCCCATGGCTAGATCACCGGGTTTCGGGTCTATACCCTGCAACTTAACGCCCAGTTAAGACTCGGTTTCCCTGCGGCTCCCCTATACGGTTAACCTTGCTACAGAATATAAGTCGCTGACCCATTATACAAAAGGTACGCAGTCACCTAACAAGTAGGCTCCCACTGCTTGTACGTACACGGTTTCAGGTTCTATTTCACTCCCCTCGCCGGGGTTCTTTTCGCCTTTCCCTCACGGTACTGGTTCACTATCGGTCAGTCAGGAGTATTTAGCCTTGGAGGATGGTCCCCCCATATTCAGACAGGATGTCACGTGTCCCGCCCTACTCATCGAACTCACAGCTTGTGCATTTTTGTGTACGGGACTATCACCCTTTACTGTGCGACTTTCCAGACGCTTCCACTAATACACAAACTGATTCAGGTTCTGGGCTCCTCCCCGTTCGCTCGCCGCTACTGGGGGAATCTCGGTTGATTTCTTTTCCTCGGGGTACTGAGATGTTTCAGTTCCCCCGGTTCGCCTCATGACACTATGTATTCATGTCATGATAGTGTGTCGAAACACACTGGGTTTCCCCATTCGGGTATCGTCGGGTATAACGCTTCATATCAGCTTACCGACGCTTATCGCAGATTAGCACGCCCTTCATCGCCTCTGACTGCCTAGGCATCCACCGTGTACGCTTAGTCGCTTAACCTCACAACCCGAAGGTGTCTTTGATTAATCAAAGTCACTGTCGTGCTGCGATTATTTGAGAGACTCATTGACACACTGACGCATCACTCACATGACATAAATGTCATATCAGTATGTTCAGCTGTCATGTTTCAATTTTCAGCTTGTTCCAGATTGTTAAAGAGCAAAACGTCGCAGTGCACCCAAACAGGTACACTCTGAAGTTTTCTATATAGCGAGTAGTGATGGTGGAGCTATGCGGGATCGAACCGCAGACCTCCTGCGTGCAAGGCAGGCGCTCTCCCAGCTGAGCTATAACCCCATCGTTGCTTACAGATACCTTAGATACCACTCATGGAAGAGTTGGTAGGCCTGAGTGGACTTGAACCACCGACCTCACCCTTATCAGGGGTGCGCTCTAACCACCTGAGCTACAAGCCTATTAAGGTATTTCTGCTCGTTATTTTCATCAGACAATCTGTGTGAGCACTTCACTTAACGCACATCTTCTTGGTAAGGAGGTGATCCAACCGCAGGTTCCCCTACGGTTACCTTGTTACGACTTCACCCCAGTCATGAATCACAAAGTGGTAAGCGCCCTCCCGAAGGTTAAGCTACCTACTTCTTTTGCAACCCACTCCCATGGTGTGACGGGCGGTGTGTACAAGGCCCGGGAACGTATTCACCGTAGCATTCTGATCTACGATTACTAGCGATTCCGACTTCATGGAGTCGAGTTGCAGACTCCAATCCGGACTACGACGTACTTTATGAGGTCCGCTTGCTCTCGCGAGGTCGCTTCTCTTTGTATACGCCATTGTAGCACGTGTGTAGCCCTACTCGTAAGGGCCATGATGACTTGACGTCATCCCCACCTTCCTCCGGTTTATCACCGGCAGTCTCCTTTGAGTTCCCGACCGAATCGCTGGCAACAAAGGATAAGGGTTGCGCTCGTTGCGGGACTTAACCCAACATTTCACAACACGAGCTGACGACAGCCATGCAGCACCTGTCTCAGAGTTCCCGAAGGCACTCAGCTATCTCTAGCTAATTCTCTGGATGTCAAGAGTAGGTAAGGTTCTTCGCGTTGCATCGAATTAAACCACATGCTCCACCGCTTGTGCGGGCCCCCGTCAATTCATTTGAGTTTTAACCTTGCGGCCGTACTCCCCAGGCGGTCGATTTAACGCGTTAGCTCCGGAAGCCACGCCTCAAGGGCACAACCTCCAAATCGACATCGTTTACAGCGTGGACTACCAGGGTATCTAATCCTGTTTGCTCCCCACGCTTTCGCACCTGAGCGTCAGTCTTTGTCCAGGGGGCCGCCTTCGCCACCGGTATTCCTCCAGATCTCTACGCATTTCACCGCTACACCTGGAATTCTACCCCCCTCTACAAGACTCTAGCCTGTCAGTTTTGAATGCAGTTCCCAGGTTAAGCCCGGGGATTTCACATCCAACTTAACAGACCGCCTGCGTGCGCTTTACGCCCAGTCATTCCGATTAACGCTTGCACCCTCCGTATTACCGCGGCTGCTGGCACGGAGTTAGCCGGTGCTTCTTCTGCGAGTAACGTCAATCAGCCGTGCTATTAACACGACTGCCTTCCTCCTCGCTGAAAGTGCTTTACAACCCGAAGGCCTTCTTCACACACGCGGCATGGCTGCATCAGGCTTGCGCCCATTGTGCAATATTCCCCACTGCTGCCTCCCGTAGGAGTCTGGACCGTGTCTCAGTTCCAGTGTGGCTGGTCATCCTCTCAGACCAGCTAGGGATCGTCGCCTAGGTGAGCCATTACCTCACCTACTAGCTAATCCCATCTGGGCACATCTGATGGCGAGAGGCCCGAAGGTCCCCCTCTTTGCTCTTGCGAGGTTATGCGGTATTAGCTACCGTTTCCAGTAGTTATCCCCCTCCATCAGGCAGTTTCCCAGACATTACTCACCCGTCCGCCGCTCGTCACCCAGAGAGCAAGCTCTCCTGTGCTACCGCTCGACTTGCATGTGTTAGGCCTGCCGCCAGCGTTCAATCTGAGCCATGATCAAACTCTTCAATTTAAGATTTGTTTGATTTGCTGAACTCGTCAGCGATGCTCAAAGAATTAGTAACTGTTCATTCGTAATGAATTTTACTGTTGTTCACTCTTCAAGACTTTTTATATCGTTAAGATACGGTCTTGTGAGTGCCCACACAGATTGTCTGATTAAATTGTTAAAGAGCAGTGCGTTGTGGCCTTAACCACTTCGCGAGGTGGCGTATATTACGCTTTTCACCTTCAGAGTCAACGCTTATTTTAAAGTGTTTTCTCTTTCTTTATCGACTCAGTTGTGTGTTCACAGCGCCGTGTCGATGGAGGCGCATTATAGGGATCCGTTTTCGTTACACAACAACTTTCTTGATCTTTTTTTCTGTTCGCGTGTTTTTCGACCCTTTCGATGAGATCTTACTCGATCCACGCCACTTTTCAGTTGCCGACATCCCATATCTGTCGATATTTTGTCTAATAACGAGTAATCAGTATGTGGCAAATAACTACGAGGCTGTCGATGAGTACAAAAACATTCCGTCGTTATAACGGCATTTCTCCCGTTTTAGGCGAAAGAGTCATGGTCGATCATTCCAGCGTGGTGATTGGTAAGGTAACACTAGGCGATGATGTCGGCATATGGCCTCTTGTCGCCATACGCGGTGATGTTAACTACATTACTATTGGTGCAAGGAGTAATGTTCAGGACGGATCTGTACTTCACATCACCCACTGCTCAGAGAAAAAACCAGAAGGTAATCCACTTATTATTGGTGAAGACGTCACTGTAGGCCATAAAGCGATGCTGCACGGTTGCCAAATAGGAAATCGGGTTCTGGTCGGAATGGGATCAATACTTCTGGATGGAGCGGTTGTTGAAGATGATGTCATGATTGGCGCTGGTAGCTTGGTCCCCCCTGGAAAACGACTGGAGAAGGGGCATCTATACCTCGGCAGCCCAGTCAAAAAAATTCGACCACTAACACAAGAAGAAATAGAGGGATTGATTTACTCGGCAAACAACTATGTTCGTTGGAAGGATGAATACCTTGCTCAGGACAACGAGTAACAACCTTCATCATCCCATTCTTCAGCAACGATCATTTTTTCCAGTTCATCTTCAAGATCCCATCGATATTCCCTGAACAGTGCCAGACACCGTTCAGGGCTATCACCACCATAACGTTGCTGGAGCAGCTCTGCGCTCACTAAACATTCCTGCTGAAAGCCATTCACTAAAACGGGAAAGCGGATCGCCATTACCTTATCATCCCAACTTTCACGATCGGGGAACTGGATCGCCTGATTCATTTAGCAAGCTCCTGCTTTAGTAAAGCAATCACTGGCTCCACGTCTGGCATAACACCATGCCAAAGTTTAAACGCATGTGCCGCTTGCCCCACCAGCATTCCCAAACCATCTGCATAATGGAGAGCGCCATGCTGTACGCACCATGACAAAAAGGGGGTCAGTTGTGGCAGATAGAACATGTCATAACAGCTCGTTTCCAGAGAAATAAGCTCTGGCGGTAAGTTAGGAACGCTATTGTCCATACCAGAAGATGTGGCGTTGATGATCAGATCGAAAGACTGACCATGTAAATAGTCGAAAGCAACAGCGTGAATATCACCAATATCACGGAAGATCTTAGCTAAGGTATCGGCCTTGGAAAAGGTCCTATTCGCCAGCACCACTGTACAACCATGGGCCAGCAGGGGTTGGATAACCCCCCTCGCCGCACCACCTGCACCAACCAGCAAAACACGATCCAACGGCTTCACCAGCGCTAATCGTTGTAGATCGCTGAGCAAACCGATGCCATCGGTATTATCACCAAACAGGCGACCGTCATTCAATCTCTTCAATGTATTGACTGCCCCCGCAAGGGCAGCACACTCGCTACACTCATCAGCTTCGGCAAAGGCCCGCTCTTTAAAGGGCGCTGTCACATTCGCCCCACCAGCACCATCACGAAAATACTGGCGCAGCATCTGCTCAAAATTATCCAGAGGCGCTAACACGCGCTGGTACGTCAACGTTATCCCCGTCTGTGCAGCAAATAGCTCATGTATGCGAGGTGATTTACTATGTGCAATCGGATTGCCAAAAACCGCAAAAGACGTTACTTCAGACACGTTCCTCTCCAACTTGTCGTTACCCCTGACGAATAAGCTCGCCTGTTAATACATCCCTGATTTCTGATGGGTTCATTCTTCCGCCTACGTCCCCAACTAGCACAGGAAAATCATCACCAAACTGCTGAGAGACTTCCTGAGCAGTACGGCAGGGAGGTTGACCACTTAAATTAGCACTGGTCGACACCAACGGTTTACCGTAACGCTGGCACAGTTCCTTGACTAGCGGATGGTCACTAACACGCACCGCAAGCGAAGAAAATTGCCCTGTTAGCCACTGCGGGGTCGTGCGTTTTGCTGGCAATACCCAAGTAACCGGACCTGGCCATGTGGAAAACATCACTGCCTTTTGCTCATCGGATAACGCACTGTCATCAATATAAGGAGCCAGTTGGCTAAAATCTGCCGCAATCAGGATCAACCCTTTTTGCCAGGGGCGTTGTTTTAACGCCAGCAGGCGATTAACCGCCACTTCACTATCAGGATCGCATCCCAACCCAAATACCGCTTCAGTCGGGTACGCAATAACCTGCTCGTTGTGTAATTCCCGCAAAACGGGAATCATTAGCTCATCAGATACATCACTCATTCTTATCAACTTCTGCCGCTATCGGTTTTCCACATAATTTACTGGCACAAAATAGCTTAATTCCTTGTGCCGTTTTTTTTTCAAACAATAAAGCGTAATGGCAAGAAGGACATTCACCCGCTATCGGCTTATGGTTTAACGTAAACTGGCAATCGGGATAGCGATCGCAAGAGTGAAACACCTTGCCGTAGCGAGATTTACGCTGCAACAGCGTGCCTTCATTACACTGTGGACATCGAATCGCCGTTTCATCAGGGCGATCGATAGTCTCGGTATGATGACATTCGGGGTAATTGCCACAGCCGATGAACATCCCATAACGACCTTGTCGTAAGACCAAGGTCGACTGACAAAGCGGACATTGCTGCCCATCTAACACTTTGACAATATGTCCGTCAGCTTGTGCTTTCAGCGGGCGAATGAACTCACATTCTGGATACGCAGAACAGCCAAGAAATGGGCCGTGCCGACCAGAACGGATAACCAGCACTGACCCACAGTCTGGACATATTTCCTGTTTTTTTTCAGCAAACAGTGCAGGCTTAGCCATTCGAACTGTTATTCCTCTGGCTATTGCACATAACCGTCATTGACCTCAAAGAGTAATTCTTCCATTTGCTGATAAGCATTCTCACAACCAGGTACATTGAAAAGTACCATGAGAATGACCCACTTCAGATCTTCCAGATCAAACTCCTGCGTTTCTAACGCCATGACGCGTTCAATAATCATTTCCCGCGTTTCAAGGTTCAGAACCTGAATTTGCTCAAGGAACAATAAAAAGCCACGACATTCCGCATCAAGACGCAGCGCCTCATCCTGCGTATAGATCCGCATAGCCAGAGGATCGTTCGCTAAATAAAGCGGCGCAGTCTGCCCTTCCTGAATATCGGCCAGTTTTTCCAGCCAACTCAACGCGCTATAGATATCGTTACGATGGAATCCAGCGCGGGTGAGGTCATCAGTTAACGTATCCTGATCGACACGCATTTCAGTTTCATTGTGGATGTAACTCTCAAACAAGTACATGAGTACGTCGAACATGGCCTGCCCTCCTTAATCGGACATAGCCGCCGGGTACTGCTGCGATCCACCCTGCTAACTCCAGCTCTAATAGCTTAGTGACTATCTCTGGCACAGGTTGGCCGGCACGTTCAGCGACAACGTCAACAGGTGTAACCTCATCTCCTACGTTAGCCAACACGTCGGCAAATGGCAATTCACCATCCTCTTCTTCGTTAGAAATAGTTTGTCCGCTTTGCATCGGTAGCCACTGCAATTCACTCACCAACTGTTCAAGAATATCCTTAGGATGTGTAACCAAGCTCGCCCCTTGCTGGATCAGCCAGTGTGTCCCCTCAGTCATAGGGTTACCGATAGGCCCCGGCAGAGCAAAAACTTCCCGTCCTTGTTCCAAAGCATAACGCGCTGTAACCAACGACCCACTGCGGATAGACGCTTCAATGACCAGGACACCCAGCCCTAGCCCGCTGATAATACGATTTCTTCTGGGAAAGTTGGTTGGGAAAGGCGGCATAGCGAGGGGAAATTCGGAAACCAGCGCGCCACCATCGCCACAAATACGTTCGGCAAGCTTAGCGTGCCGCTTAGGATAAATATTCTCCAGTCCGCTTCCAAGCACGGCAATGGTTCTCCCTCCCGTATCCAAAGCGGCACGATGAGCAATACCATCAATGCCAATCGCTAGCCCGCTTGTCACCGTGAGTTCATTTGCGGCCAGCTCCTGAGCAAAAAAACATCCCCAGCGTTCACCGTAAGCACTGCTCCCCCGGCTACCAATAATCGATATTTGTGGCGATGCCAGCAACTCAGGAGAACCAGAAACAAAGAGCAGAAGCGGAAAATCACGAATATTGCTCAGCAGAAAGGGATACAAAGCATCTTCACACGTCACAATATGGTGATTGGGGTAAGACAACCAATTGAGCGTTCCTTCCAGAATCTTACGATCGTAGGTACAGAATTGGGCTATTTGAGCATCAGACAGGCCTAATGCTCTCAAGGTCTCGTTATCGAACGTGTTTAAATCAATAAGCTTTCTGACAATCGCCCGAGCACGCCTGACACCGAGGTGCCGTACGCCCGTCATACGTAGCCAGATTTCCGTTGATAGCATCGGCGTCCCTTACTCAACTCTGTTCAGATAAGTGCTGCAATTCAGTGCTGATGCTGTCAATCGGGGCAGGAAATGTCTAGAATGAGCGTTAATACTCTTTCACTATTCAGATACAGATCTAAACATATATGTCAGTTTTGCAGGTATTACATTTTCCAGACGAGCGGCTCCGCATCACTGCGCAGCCCGTAAAAGAAGTCAATGCAGATATTCAACGTATCGTGGATGATATGTTCGATACCATGTACGAAGAAGAAGGTATTGGCCTGGCAGCGACACAAGTCGATATTCATCAACGTATTATTGTTATTGACGTCTCTGAAGAACGAGACCAACGACTGGTGCTGATCAACCCCGAGTTGATTGAAAAGAGCGGCGATACGGGCATCGAAGAGGGTTGCCTGTCGATCCCTGAAACACGTGCGCTGGTTCCTCGTGCAGAGCATGTGAAAGTGCGCGCATTGGATCGTGAAGGTAAAGCGTTCGAACTTGAAGCAAGCGAACTACTCGCCATTTGTATTCAGCATGAAATGGACCATCTGGTTGGGAAACTGTTTATCGATTACCTTTCCCCACTTAAACGCCAGCGCATTCGTCAAAAACTGGAAAAACTGGCTAAGCAGAATAGCCGAGCCCGATAATTTTCATCCTGACAGGAAGCACAGTGTCTGATTCTTTACGCATAATCTTTGCCGGAACCCCTGACTTTGCCGCGCGTCACCTTGACGCGCTTTTATCATCGGGCCATGAGGTCGTTGGCGTTTTCACCCAGCCCGATCGCCCAGCAGGCAGAGGCAACAAGCTCACCCCCAGTCCAGTAAAAGTACTGGCAGAGCAACACAGCATCCCCGTTTTCCAGCCTAAATCTCTGCGGCCGGAAGAAAATCAGGCGATGGTTCAGGCGTTAAATGCCGATGTTATGGTCGTTGTCGCCTACGGCTTAATTCTGCCACAGCCCGTGTTATCCATGCCTCGTCTCGGCTGCATTAATGTCCACGGTTCTCTGTTGCCTCTTTGGCGTGGTGCAGCCCCTATTCAGCGTGCATTATGGGCTGGAGATAGTGAAACCGGTGTGACGATCATGCAAATGGATGTTGGACTCGATACTGGCGCAATGCTGCACAAAATTTCGTGCCCTATCCTGCCACAGGATACCAGCGCAACGTTGTACGATAAACTTGCGGAGCTGGGCCCACGTGGCTTATTGGAAACGCTGGAACAGCTTGCTGATGGCAGCGCTGTTTCTGAAGCACAAAATGATGCCCTTGCCACCTATGCAGAAAAGCTCAGCAAAGAAGAAGCACGTTTAAACTGGCAGTTATCTGCCGAGCAGCTTGAGCGCTGTATTCGTGCTTTTAATCCTTGGCCAGTCAGCTATTTCATCGTAGATGAACAGCCAGTGAAAGTCTGGAAAGCTGAGGTCATCGCCAAAGCACATGCCTCACAACCCGGTACAATCATACAGGCAGACAAGCAGGGCATTCAGGTAGCAACAGCCGATGGCATCCTGAATATTCAGGAATTGCAGCCCGCAGGCAAAAAAGTCATGGGTGCGCAGGATCTGCTTAACTCACGTCGTGAGTGGTTCGTTCCCGGTAATACACTGGACTAATCTATTTTTCATACCGGCACTATGCCGGTATATCCTCTCTCTTTTACGTATACGTCATCGCTAACACATGAAAAGCTCATACAATCTACGCAGTATTGCCGCAAAAGTGGTGGGACAGGTTCTGGATCAGGGACAATCACTCAGTGCCTTATTACCTGTCCATCAGCGTGAAGTCTCCGATAAAGATCGCGCACTTTTGCAAGAGCTTTGCTTTGGCGTATTACGCGTTTTACCGCAGTTGGAATGGTGTATTCAACAACTGATGGCTAAGCCCCTGACGGGTAAACAGCGCACGCTGCACTACCTCATCATGGTCGGCATCTACCAACTGCAATATACGCGGATCCCGCCACATGCAGCGCTGGCTGAAACAGTAGAAGGTGCTGTGGCGTTAAAAAAACCGCAACTCAAGGGGCTGATTAATGGCGTATTACGCCAATTCCAGCGTCAGCAGGAAGAACTGATTCAACGTGAGGCAACTCACTCATCTCACTACCTGCATCCAAGCTGGCTGCTGGCGCGCATTGAGCGTGCCTATCCAAATCACTGGCAAACCATCGTTGAAGCGAATAATCAACGCCCCCCAATGTGGTTACGTGTGAATCGATTACACCACACACGTAAAGCGTATTTAAACTTGTTAGAGCAAGAGGGAATCGAAGCATTTTCTCATGCTGAATACAACGATGCGATACGGCTTGCCTCTCCCTGTGCGGTCGATCAATTGCCAGGATTTTCGCAAGGGTGGGCAACGGTACAAGATGCATCTGCTCAAGGCTGCGTCTATTGGCTCGATCCACAAGATGGTGAACAGATCCTCGATCTCTGCGCTGCACCCGGTGGAAAAACGACACATATTTTAGAAGCAGCACCAAAATCTCATGTGCTCGCTGTCGATGTTGATGAAACACGTTTAGGCCGGGTAAAAGAAAATTTACTGCGGTTACAAATGCATGCCGAAGTAAAACAAGGCGATGGACGTTACCCCGATTCATGGTGCGAAGGGCGTGTGTTTGATCGCATTCTGTTGGATGCCCCATGCTCAGCCACGGGTGTGATTCGTCGTCATCCTGACATTAAGTGGTTGCGCCGAGACAGAGACATTGAAGAGCTGGTTGCGCTACAAAAAGAGATCCTTGATGCCATTTGGCCACATCTCAAAACCGGCGGCACAATGGTCTATGCTACCTGCTCCATTCTGCCGCAAGAAAATGCTCAACAAGTTACGGATTTCCTAACTCGCCATACCGATGCAACACTGGTTGATACAGGTACAAGAGAAATGCCGGGTATACAGATACTTCCTCATGCCGATGGTGGTGATGGTTTCTTTTATGCGAAGCTGGTAAAAAACTGATATTGAACCCAGTATTGTCTGCAACAGATGGCAATCCATAAACGGCATAGCTTATTATGAAAATTATCATTCTTGGCGCAGGCCAGGTCGGCGGAACACTGGCGGAAAATCTAGCGGGTGAAAACAATGACATTACTGTCGTTGATACTGATGCAAATCGGTTACGCCAGCTTCAGGATAAGTTTGACCTGCGTGTCGTTACGGGCTACGCCTCTCACCCACGAGTGCTGCGTGAAGCGGGAGCAGAAGATGCCGATATGCTGGTCGCCGTTACCAATTCAGATGAAACGAATATGGTAGCCTGCCAGATTGCTTATTCTCTTTTTAAAACCCCAAACCGGATTGCACGCATTCGTGCCGCAGAATACATTCGTGAATCAGAGCAACTGTTTTTACCAGAAGCGGTTCCCATCGATCACTTGATCTCCCCAGAACAGTTGGTGATCGATAACATTTACAAACTGATCGAATATCCTGGAGCACTTCAGGTCGTTAACTTCGCTGAAGGTAAAGTGAGTCTTGCCGCAGTTAATGCCTACTATGGCGGCCCACTAGTGGGTAATGCCCTTACCTCACTCCGCGAACATATTCCCCACGTAGATACCCGCGTTGCGGCTATTTTTCGTCACGATCGCCCTATTCGCCCGCAGGGTTCCACCATCATCGAAGCTGGAGATGAAGTGTTTTTTGTCGCTGCTTCGCAGCATATTCGTGCGGTGATGAGCGAATTACAACGCCTTGAAAAACCCTATAAAAGGATCATGATCGTTGGTGGCGGGAATGTCGGTGCAGGATTAGCGCAGCGGTTAGAAAAAGATTACAGCATTAAGTTGATAGAACGAAATGCAGACCGAGCTGTAGAACTGGCTGAGCTTCTGCAAAATACGGTCGTATTCCATGGTGATGCTTCAGATCAAGAGCTCCTCGCCGAAGAGCATATCGAGCAGATCGATGTATTCATCGCCATTACCAATGATGACGAAGCGAATATTATGTCAGCTATGCTGGCTAAACGCATGGGCGCGAAAAAAGTAATGGTGCTTATCCAGCGTCGAGCTTATGTCGATCTGGTTCAGGGCAGCGTCATCGATGTCGCAATATCTCCACAGCAAGCAACAATTTCTGCGCTACTAAGCCACGTCCGCAAGGCAGATATCGTAAGCGTATCCTCTTTACGCCGTGGTGTAGCCGAAGCAATCGAGGCCATCGCCCACGGTGATGAAGGCACATCGAAAGTTGTCGGCAGAATGATCGAAGATATTAAGCTTCCACCCGGTACCACTATAGGTGCAATTGTTCGCGGTGATGATGTCATCATTGCCAACGCAAATAGTAAAATTGAGCAAGGTGACCATGTCATCATGTTCTTGGCTGACAAGAAATTTGTGCCTGATGTTGAACGCCTATTTCAACCCAGCCCTTTCTTTTTGTAATGTAGGAACACATTTATTGCTGATCGATAATCTGGCAAAGATACGACTATTGGTTAGAATTAATTTATAATTTTTGGCAAGGAGAACGGATATGAGCATCATTAAAGAATTCAGAGAGTTTGCCATGCGTGGCAACGTTGTCGATTTGGCGGTGGGTGTCATTATTGGTGCAGCTTTCGGCAAAATCGTTTCTTCGCTGGTATCAGATATTATTATGCCGCCACTTGGACTTTTGATTGGTGGTGTCGATTTTAAACAATTCAGCCTTATTCTTCGTGATGCCCAAGGTGAAATTCCTAGCGTTGTCATGAACTATGGCGCTTTCATCCAGAATATTTTCGACTTTATCATCGTCGCTTTCGCGATTTTTATAGCGATCAAGCTTATGAATAAAATGCGTCGAAAACAGGAAGATACGCCTGCCGCACCGCCAAAACCTAGCGCAGAAGAGAAGCTATTAGCTGAAATTCGCGATTTACTTAAAGAACAACAAACTAGACAGTAAGAATTGAGTTTCTGCTTAGACTCAGTATCGTTACGCAGAAAGTAGAAAGGCCAGAGGTAAATAATCATTTGATTGCTTACCACTGGCCTCCCAGTTACCTTTCTTCATGTGCTTCTCTTTTCTACGATAACTTCCTTTTCCTTTTTCATTCAC
This sequence comes from Pectobacterium odoriferum, assembly GCF_009931295.1. Taxonomy (NCBI): domain Bacteria; kingdom Pseudomonadati; phylum Pseudomonadota; class Gammaproteobacteria; order Enterobacterales; family Pectobacteriaceae; genus Pectobacterium; species Pectobacterium odoriferum. Next base: position 4,383,564 of record NZ_CP034938.1, read on the forward strand.
TTCAATTCGTTGGCGAAACAGCGGGTCATGTAGCAATGCCTCAATGGCGTTGTCCTGGATTTTCCCGCGTTTATGACGGTATGTGGTCATCATTACTCCTAAGAAAGTCTGGGGTGATATATACATCGATAAAACGTGCAGAGTATATAGTCGAAATGGATAGATAGGAACAGGCTGGATGTATTTTTCAGCTCGCTTAGACACAGGTAATTACTCAAAATGTGTACTCATGCGAAAGAATGATTTATTTCAGATATAAAAAAACCGGGTTTCCCCGGTTTTTTTACGCTCTTACAGATTACTCTGCAGTAGCCACTTCTTCTGTCTGCGAAACTGAGCGATCAACGAGCTCGATGTATGCCATCGGCGCATTGTCACCAGCACGGAAGCCACACTTCAGAATACGAGTGTAACCACCTGCACGGCTCGCGAAACGCGGGCCCAGTTCATTAAACAGTTTTGCCACGATCTCGTTATCACGAGTACGGGCGAATGCCAGACGACGATTAGCAACGCTGTCGGTCTTGGCAAGAGTAATCAGCGGTTCAACAACGCGACGCAGCTCTTTCGCTTTCGGCAGGGTCGTCTTGATTATTTCATGACGAACCAAAGAACTAGCCATGTTACGGAACATAGCCTGACGATGGCTGCTGTTACGGTTCAGTTGACGACCACTCTTACGATGGCGCATGACCTTATCCTTCTCAGTAAAACCTTAACCTGTGATCTGGTTACTCATCAGCAATGCTTGCCGGTGGCCAATTTTCCAGGCGCATGCCCAGAGACAGACCACGGGAAGCCAGTACGTCTTTAATCTCAGTAAGAGATTTTTTACCAAGGTTAGGCGTTTTGAGCAGCTCAACCTCGGTACGCTGTACCAGATCACCGATGTAGTGGATAGCTTCTGCCTTAAGGCAGTTAGCAGAGCGGACAGTCAATTCCAGATCGTCAACAGGGCGCAGCAGAATCGGATCGAATTCTGGTTTCTCTTCTTTAACTTCTGGCTGACGAACATCACGTAAGTCAACAAAAGCTTCAAGTTGTTCAGCCAGAATGGTGGCCGCACGGCGGATCGCCTCTTCAGGATCGATCGTGCCATTGGTTTCCATTTCGATGACTAGCTTGTCCAGGTCAGTACGCTGTTCTACACGAGCTGCTTCAACATTGTAGGCAATACGCTCTACAGGGCTGTAGCAAGCATCAACTAACAGACGACCAATCGGGCGCTCATCTTCTTCCGTATGAATACGGGCAGATGCCGGCACATAACCACGGCCACGTTGAACTTTGATACGCATGCTAATAGATGCGTTTTCATCGGTCAGATGGCAAATTAAGTGCTGCGGCCTGACGATTTCGACATCACCATCATGGATGATGTCGGCTGCAGTCACAGGGCCAATGCCAGATTTATTCAGGGTAAGAATAACTTCATCTTTGCCTTGAACTCTCACCGCCAGCCCTTTCAGGTTGAGCAGGATTTCCAGGATATCTTCCTGTACGCCTTCTTTGGTGCTGTACTCATGCAGTACACCATCAATCTCAACCTCGGTCACCGCGCAACCTGGCATGGATGAAAGCAGAATACGGCGCAGTGCGTTGCCAAGAGTATGGCCGAAGCCCCGCTCTAATGGCTCAAGGGTCACCTTGGCGTGCGTCGAACTCACTTGCTCGATATCAACCAGGCGCGGTTTTAGAAACTCTGTCACAGAACCCTGCATTGTGTCCTCTCTTTGGTACTAAGCTTTACTTGGAGTAAAGCTCGACGATCAGGTGTTCATTAATGTCCGCAGACAGATCGGTACGTTCAGGAATACGTTTGAACACACCTTCCATCTTGGCAGCATCAACTTCCAGCCAAGTTGGCTTTTCACGCTGTTCAGCCAGCTCCAGAGCGGCTTTCACGCGAGATTGCTTTTTCGCTTTCTCACGGATGCTGACTACGTCATTCGGGGATACCTGATAAGAAGCGATGCTAACAACGCGACCGTTTACCATGATAGCTTTGTGGCTTACCATCTGACGTGCTTCAGCACGAGTGGCACCAAAACCCATACGATAAACAACGTTATCCAGACGACCTTCCAGCAGTTGCAGCAGGTTTGCACCTGTGTTGCCTTTCAGACGTGCAGCTTCTTTATAATAGTTACGGAACTGACGCTCCAGAACACCGTAGATACGGCGAACTTTTTGCTTTTCACGCAACTGTACACCATAGTCAGACAGACGCGGTTTACGCGCACCGTGCTGGCCAGGAGCTTGTTCAATTTTACACTTGGAATCGATCGCACGAACACCAGACTTCAGGAACAGGTCGGTGCCTTCACGACGGCTCAGCTTGAGCTTAGGACCCAAATATCTTGCCATTTTCTTTCTCCAACAATCCTAAAAGCGGCGTTATACGCGGCGCTTTTTCGGCGGACGACAACCGTTATGAGGGATCGGAGTCACATCAGTAATATTAGTGATGCGGAAACCAGCCGCGTTCAATGCGCGGATAGTAGACTCACGGCCCGGACCAGGTCCTTTAACCATAACTTCCAGGTTCTTAATACCGTACTCTTTCACGGCCTCTGCGCAACGTTCTGCAGCTACCTGAGCAGCGAACGGCGTAGATTTACGAGAACCACGGAAGCCGGAACCACCGGCAGTTGCCCAACCCAGCGCATTACCCTGACGATCAGTAATGGTTACGATGGTGTTGTTGAAAGAAGCATGGATATGAGCCACACCGTCAGAGACTTGCTTTCTTACACGCTTACGTGCACGAATAGGTGCCTTTGCCATTATTCAATCACCCCGATTATTTCTTGATCGGTTTGCGCGGACCCTTACGGGTACGGGCGTTAGTCTTGGTACGCTGACCGCGAACCGGCAGACCACGACGATGACGCAAACCACGATAAGTACCAAGGTCCATAAGACGCTTGATGCTCAGGGTAACTTCACGACGCAGATCACCTTCTACAACAAACTTGGCAACTTCGTCACGCAGCTTATCGATTTGCTCTTCAGACAGCTCACTGATCTTAACATCTTCGGCAATCCCTGTTGCAGCACAAATAGCCTGCGACCGAGTTTTACCGATACCGAAAATCGACGTTAACGCAATAACGGTATGTTTATGATCAGGAATGTTAATGCCTGCTATACGGGCCACTATGCACTCCTACAATTTTATACAGCAACACCATTCTGAAAAGCCCGTTTTCAGGATACTCAAATAATGTTGCAGCTACATACAAAAGATTGGCTGGCTAATCTAGCCAGCTCAATCCAACTTTGCAAGAAAAATATGCGAGATAATCAGCCTTGACGCTGTTTATGCTTCGGCTCGGCACTGCAGATCACACGAACGACACCGTTACGCTTAACAATCTTACAGTTACGACATAGTTTCTTGACGGAAGCACGAACTTTCATTTTTACTCTCCGTAACTTCTCAAGCTCACCTAATTAACGGTTATAGCCTTTCAGGTTTGCTTTCTTCAATGCAGACTCATATTGACTCGACATCATCAGAGTTTGCACTTGAGCCATAAAGTCCATGATGACAACAACAACGATCAATAAAGATGTACCCCCAAAATAGAAAGGTACTTTCATTGCGTCACGCATAAACTCCGGGATCAGGCAGATAAAAGTAATATACATCGCACCAATCAGAGTCAGTCGAGTCATCACTTTATCGATATATTTCGCCGTTTGCTCTCCCGGACGAATTCCTGGCACGAATGCACCGGACTTCTTCAGGTTATCTGCTGTTTCGCGTGGGTTGAAAACCAACGCAGTGTAGAAGAAACAGAAGAAGATGATTGCAGACGCATAGAGTAACACATAAAGCGGTTGTCCGGGCTGCAAATACAGCGAAATAGTTGTCAGCCAGTTCCAACCGGTACCGCCCCCAAACCAAGATGCAATCGTGGCTGGGAACAGAATAATACTGGAGGCAAAAATTGCAGGGATAACCCCAGCCATGTTCACCTTCAGCGGTAAATGCGTACTCTGTGCTGCATAAACACGACGCCCCTGTTGACGTTTTGCATAGTTAACGACAATACGACGTTGACCACGCTCAACGAAAACAACGAAGAAGGTTACTGCAAACACTAAAACTGCAACCAACAGCAACAGGAGGAAGTGCAGGTCGCCTTGCCGAGCTTGCTCGATGGTATGGCCAATGGCCGGCGGTAGTCCCGCAACAATACCAGCGAAGATTATGATCGAGATACCGTTACCGATACCACGTTCCGTAATCTGTTCTCCCAGCCACATTAGGAACATTGTCCCAGTAACCAGGCTCACAACAGCGGTAAAATAGAAAGCAAAACCTGGATTTATCACCAAGTCTTGCATTCCAGGCATATTCGGCAAACCGGTAGCAATACCGATCGACTGGAATATAGCCAATACCAAGGTACCGTAGCGGGTATACTGGCTAATCTTACGACGGCCAGCTTCCCCTTCTTTCTTTATTTCAGCCAACGCAGGATGAACCACCGTCAGCAACTGGATAATAATCGACGCCGAAATATACGGCATAATACCCAGTGCAAAGATAGAAGCACGGCTGAGAGCACCACCAGAGAACATGTTAAACATTTCAATGATGGTGCCTCGCTGCTGTTCAAGCAATTTGGCAAGCACAGTGGCATCAATACCAGGAATTGGGATAAAAGAGCCAATACGGAAAACAATTAGCGCACCGATAACAAACAAAAGTCTGCGCTTCAGTTCACCAACTCCGCCTTTAGCACTTTGAAAATCTAATCCTGGTTGCTTAGCCATCTGCTACTTATTCCTCAATTTTACCGCCAGCAGTTTCGATAGCAGCACGAGCACCTTTAGTGACACGCAGACCACGAATCGTTACCGGACGAGCAACTTCACCAGACAGAATCACTTTCGCGAACTCAATCTGAATGCCAATAACATTAGCGGCTTTCAGCGTATTCAGGTCAACCACGTCGCCTTCTACTTTAGCTAAATCAGACAGACGAACTTCTGCCGTGATCATCGCTTTGCGAGAAGTAAAACCGAATTTCGGCAGACGACGATATAAAGGCATCTGACCACCTTCAAAACCACGACGTACGCCACCGCCAGAACGAGAGTTCTGACCTTTGTGACCACGACCACTGGTTTTGCCCAGGCCAGAACCGATACCACGACCTAAACGCTTCGGTGCGTGTTTAGCACCTTCGGCCGGAGACAGAGTATTTAAACGCATCTGTTACTCCTCTACTTTAACCATGTAGGAAACCGCGTTGACCATACCGCGAACCGCAGGAGTATCCTCACGTTCAACTGTATGCCCAATACGACGCAGACCCAGGCCAAGCAGTGTCGCCTTATGTTTCGGCAGACGACCGATTGCACTACGGGTTTGAGTAATTTTAATAGTCTTTGCCACGGTCATTACCCCAGAATTTCTTCAACGGATTTACCACGCTTGGCAGCGACCATTTCCGGGGACTTCATATTGGCCAAACCATCAATCGTTGCACGAACCACGTTAATCGGGTTAGTGGAACCATAGGCTTTAGCCAATACGTTGTGAACCCCTGCAACTTCCAAAACGGCGCGCATTGCACCACCGGCAATAATACCGGTACCTTCGGAAGCTGGCTGCATGAACACACGAGAACCCGTGTGAGCACCTTTAACTGGGTGCTGCAGGGTGCCGTTGTTCAGCGCGACATTCATCATATTGCGACGGGCTTTTTCCATCGCTTTCTGGATCGCTGCTGGAACTTCGCGAGCTTTACCGTAACCAAAACCAACGCGGCCGTTGCCATCACCCACTACAGTCAGTGCGGTGAAGCTGAAAATACGACCACCTTTAACGGTTTTAGATACGCGATTTACCGCGATCAGCTTTTCCTGCAGTTCGCCAGCTTGTTTCTCGATGTGAGCCATCTTACACCTCTACCTTAGAACTGAAGGCCAGCTTCACGGGCAGCATCTGCCAGTGCTTGGACTCGACCATGATATTGGAAACCGGAACGATCGAAAGAGACATCTTTGATGCCTTTTTCTAACGCGCGTTCTGCAATAGCTTTACCTATTGCACTTGCAGCGTCTTTATTACCGGTAGACTTCAGTTGTTCAGCGATAGCTTTTTCTACAGTAGAAGCGGCTACCAGGACTTCAGAACCGTTCGGTGCAATGACCTGCGCATAAATATGGCGTGGAGTACGATGTACCACCAGACGCGTCGCACCCAGTTCCTGGAGCTTGCGGCGTGCGCGGGTCGCACGACGGATACGAGCTGCTTTCTTATCCATAGTGTTACCTTACTTCTTCTTAGCCTCTTTGGTACGCACGACTTCGTCGGCGTAACGGACACCCTTACCTTTATAAGGCTCAGGACGACGGTAGGCGCGTAATTCCGCAGCAACCTGACCAATAACCTGCTTATCAGCACCTTTCAGTACGATTTCAGTTTGGCTTGGGCATTCTGCAGTAATACCTGCCGGCAGTGCATGCTCTACTGGGTGAGAAAACCCGAGAGACAGGTTAACCACGTTGCCTTTAACAGCAGCACGGTAACCAACACCAACCAGTTGCAGCTTCTTAGTGAAGCCTTCGGTAACACCGATAACCATTGCGTTCAACAGAGCACGAGTGGTACCCGCCTGGGCCCATCCGTCAACGAAACCTTCGCGCGGAGCGAAAGTCAGAGCGTTGTCAGCTTGTTTCACTTCAACAGCATCGTGGATCTTACGACTCAGCTCGCCGTTTTTACCCTTAATCGAAACATCCTGACCGTTGAGTTTTACCTCTACGCCGGCAGGAATGACGACGGGTGCTTTTGCAACACGAGACATTCTTTCCTCCCGATTAAGCTACGTAGCAGATAATCTCGCCACCAAGACCAGCCTGGCGAGCTGCACGATCAGTCATAACACCTTTAGAGGTAGAAACAACTGCGATACCCAAACCGGCCATAACTTTTGGCAGCTCATCTTTTCTTTTATAGATGCGCAGGCCTGGACGGCTTACTCGCTGAATGCTTTCTACCACTGCCTTGCCCTGGAAATATTTAAGTTCTAATTCCAGAACTGGCTTGGTGTCGCCTTCGATTTTGAAATCTTCAATGTAACCTTCTTCCTTCAGCACGTTGGCAATTGCCACTTTCAGCTTGGAGGAAGGCATGGTGACCGCAACTTTGTTCGCGGCTTGACCGTTACGGATACGGGTCAGCATATCCGCGATCGGATCTTGCATGCTCATCTGTCTTTACTCCCGTGATTCAATTGGTGACAATTACCAGCTAGCCTTTTTCAGACCCGGAATTTCACCGCGCATAGCGGCTTCACGGACCTTGATACGGCTCAACCCGAACTTCCGCAGGAAAGCGTGCGGACGACCAGTTTGGCGGCAGCGATTACGCTGACGAGACGGGCTGGAATCACGCGGCAGAGTCTGCAGCTTAAGAACTGCATCCCAACGATCTTCGTCGGATGAGTTCACACCAGAGATGATAGCTTTCAATTCCTCGCGTTTAGCGCGGTATTTTTCAGCCAGTTTCACACGAACAACTTCGCGTGCTTTCATGGATTGCTTAGCCATTAGTAACCCTACCTTACTTGCGGAATGGGAAGTTAAAGGCGGCCAACAGCGCACGGCCTTCATCATCGGATTTCGCAGTAGTGGTAATGGTAATGTCCAAACCACGAACGCGATCGACTTTATCGTAGTCGATTTCCGGGAAGATGATCTGCTCACGCACACCCATGCTGTAGTTACCACGACCATCGAATGACTTGGCGGACAAGCCACGGAAGTCACGAATACGCGGTACAGCAATGGAAATCAGACGCTCAAGGAACTCCCACATGCGTTCGCCACGCAGAGTTACTTTACAGCCGATCGGATAGCCCTGACGGATTTTGAAGCCTGCAACAGATTTGCGTGCTTTGGTGATCAACGGTTTTTGACCGGAGATTGCTGCCAGATCAGCTGCTGCGTTATCCAGCAGTTTCTTGTCAGCGATCGCTTCACCAACACCCATGTTCAGGGTGATCTTCTCGACCCGAGGGACTTGCATGACAGAATTGTAGTTAAACTCAGTCATGAGTTTTTTAACTACTTCGTCTTTGTAGTAATCATGCAGTTTCGCCATCGTACTACTCCAAATTACTTGATAGTTTCGCTATTAGATTTAAAGAAACGGACTTTTTTTCCGTCTTCGAATCTAAAGCCTACACGGTCAGCCTTACCAGTTGCCGCATTGAAGATTGCAAGGTTAGAAACTTGAATTGCAGCTTCTTTTTCAACGATGCCACCGGGTTGGTTCAGGGCCGGAACCGGCTTCTGATGTTTTTTAACCAGGTTAATACCTTCAACAATGACCTTACTAGCAGACAGGACATTTTTTACTTTACCGCGCTTACCTTTATCTTTACCGGTTAGCACAATAACTTCGTCATCACGACGGATTTTCGCTGCCATGATTCGCTCCTTAAAGTACTTCTGGTGCCAGAGAGATAATTTTCATGAACTTCTCATTACGCAGTTCACGAGTTACCGGCCCAAAAATACGCGTACCGATAGGCTGTTCGCTGTTATTGTTTAAAATAACGCAAGCATTGCCATCGAAGCGAATGACAGAACCGTCCGGGCGACGAACACCCTTCTTGGTGCGCACCACTACCGCCTTCAGAACATCGCCTTTCTTCACCTTACCGCGAGGAATTGCTTCCTTGATGGTAATTTTGATGATATCGCCGACGCCTGCGTAGCGACGGTGCGAGCCACCTAGAACCTTGATACACATTACGCGACGTGCACCGGAATTATCGGCCACGTTCAGCATAGTCTGTTCTTGGATCATTTTAGTGCTCCGCTTGTCAACTACTACTCTAGGACCCTTTCGGGCCATTAAATACCCCATAATTGAGGGCGCAGCATTATAACACCGCTTCCTTAGTATGGGTAGAAAAAATAAACGGCCCTTTGCAGAGCCGTTTATCATAAGAGAAGAGCGCTACTTTATTACAGAATCGCTTTCTCTACAACGCGAACAAGTGTCCAAGACTTATTTTTGGACAGCGGGCGGCATTCGCGGATTTCAACCACGTCACCGATACCGCATTCATTGTTCTCGTCATGTACGTGCAGCTTAGTCGTACGCTTGATGAATTTACCGTAAAGCGGGTGTTTCACAAAACGTTCGATAGCAACAACCATGGATTTCTCCATTTTGTCGCTTACAACACGACCTTGCAGAGTACGGATTTTATCGGTCATTACGCACCCGCCTTCTCAGTCAGTAAAGTCTTAACACGTGCAATATTATGACGCACTTGTTTTACCAGGTGAGTCTGTTGCAACTGACCACTGGCAGCCTGCATACGCAGGTTAAATTGCTCACGCAGCAGGCCGAGCAGTTCAGTGTTCAGCTCTTCGACGCTTTTTTCACGCAGCTCATTTGCTTTCATTACATCACCGTCTTAGTTACAAAGGTGGTTTTGATAGGCAGTTTCGCTGCTGCCAGTTGGAATGCCTCACGGGCTAACTCTTCCGGCACACCGTCCATTTCGTACAGGACTTTACCTGGCTGAATCAAGGCAACCCAATATTCCACGTTACCTTTACCTTTACCCATACGAACTTCAAGCGGTTTCTCGGTGATCGGTTTGTCCGGGAATACACGGATCCAGATCTTACCTTGACGCTTAACAGCACGAGTCATGGCACGACGTGCAGCTTCGATTTGACGAGCAGTCAGGCGACCGCGGCCAACAGCTTTCAGACCGAAAGTGCCGAAGCTAACATCCGTACCCTGCGCCAGACCACGATTGCGGCCTTTGTGCACCTTACGGAATTTTGTACGCTTTGGTTGTAACATCAGCGACTCTCCTTACTTGCGGCCTTTACGCTGCTGCTTTTTAGGTTGAGCAGCCGGTTTTTCCGGTTGTTCAACGGCAGCCATACCACCCAGGATCTCACCTTTGAAGATCCACACTTTCACACCGATAACACCATAAGTGGTGTGCGCTTCGGAGGTGTTGTAGTCGATATCCGCACGTAGTGTGTGCAATGGAACACGACCTTCACGGTACCATTCGGTACGCGCGATTTCAGCGCCGCCAAGACGGCCACTTACTTCAACTTTAATACCTTTAGCGCCCAGACGCATGGCGTTCTGTACCGCACGCTTCATAGCACGACGGAACATCACACGACGCTCCAGCTGAGAAGTGATGCTGTCAGCAACCAGTTTTGCGTCCAGTTCAGGTTTACGAACTTCTGCGATATTGATCTGTGCAGGTACGCCAGCGATATCCGCTACGACTTTACGCAGTTTCTCAACATCTTCACCTTTTTTACCGATCACGATACCCGGGCGAGCAGTGTGAATAGTCACACGAATGCTTTTTGCCGGACGTTCGATAACGATACGAGAAACGGAAGCCTTCTCCAGTTCCTTCGTCAGGTATTTACGAACTTTAAAATCGCTGTCCAGGTTGTCAGCGAATTCTTTGGTATTCGCATACCAGGTAGAGTTCCAAGGTTTGACAATACCCAGGCGAATACCATTAGGATGTACTTTCTGACCCATTGCTAGTCTCCAGAGTCTCAGCGATCGGACACAACCACAGTAATGTGGCTGGTACGCTTCAGGATGCGATCCGCACGACCTTTAGCACGCGGCATAATGCGCTTCATGCTTGGGCCTTCGTCAACGAAGATTTTCGCGACTTTCAGATCATCAATGTCAGCGCCATCGTTGTGTTCTGCGTTAGCAATAGCAGACTCCAGCACTTTTTTAACCAGACCAGCAGCTTTCTTGTTGGTGTAGGTCAGAACTTCCAGAGCTTGCGACACTTTCTTACCGCGAATCAGGTCTGCCACCAGGCGAACCTTTTGAGCAGAAGAACGAGCGTGGCAATGTTTAGCGATAGTTTCCATCTCTTCCTCCTACCTTAGCGCTTCTTGGCCTTTTTGTCGGCCGCATGGCCGCGATAAGTACGAGTCGGCGCGAATTCACCCAGTTTGTGACCGACCATTTCATCGGAAACAAACACCGGAACGTGCTGACGACCATTATGGACAGCGATGGTCAAACCGATCATATTTGGAAAGATCGTTGAACGACGGGACCAAGTGCGCAAAGGCTTCTTGTCTCCGCTTTCCACCGCTTTCTCTACCTTCTTCAGCAAGTGCAGGTCAATAAATGGACCTTTCTTGAGAGAACGTGGCATGGTTTATCCTCTAAGATTATTTAGTACGGCGACGTACGATAAATTTATCAGTACGCTTGTTGCTGCGGGTCTTCTTACCTTTGGTCTGAACGCCCCACGGACTAACTGGGTGCTTACCAAAGTTACGACCTTCACCACCACCGTGTGGGTGGTCGACTGGGTTCATTGCCGTACCGCGAACGGTAGGACGAACACCACGCCAGCGTGCAGCACCAGCTTTACCCAGAACGCGAAGCATGTGCTCAGCGTTGCCGACTTCGCCCAGCGTAGCGCGGCAGTCGGATTCGACTTTACGCATTTCGCCAGAACGCAGACGCAGGGTAACGTAAGAACCGTCACGAGCAACGATCTGAACGTAAGCACCAGCAGAACGAGCCAATTGGCCGCCTTTACCTGGTTTCATTTCTACGTTATGAACCGTTGAACCGACTGGAATGTTACGCATCGGCAGGGTGTTACCCGCTTTAATCGCAGCATCAACGCCAGATTGAATCTGATCGCCGGCTTTCAGGCCTTTCGGCGCCAGGATGTAACGACGTTCGCCGTCTTTGTACAGAACCAGCGCGATATTCGCGGAACGGTTCGGATCATACTCCAGACGCTCAACAACCGCAGGAATACCATCTTTATTGCGTTTGAAGTCAATCAGACGGTATTGCTGTTTGTGACCACCACCGATGTGACGGGTAGTGATGCGGCCATTGTTGTTACGGCCACCGGATTTGCTGTTCTTTTCCAGCAACGGGGCATAAGGTTTGCCCTTGTGCAGCTCAGGGTTAACCACTTTAACAACGTGGCGACGACCCGGAGATGTCGGTTTACATTTAACAACTGCCATTGTCTTTCTCCTCCGACTTACTCAGCGCCGCCGATGAAGTCCAGATTCTGGCCTTCTTTCAGGGTGACGTAAGCTTTTTTCCAGTCGCTGCGACGACCAATACGCTGTCCGTGACGCTTAACTTTACCCTTAACTACCAGGGTGTTTACGTCTTTAACTTCTACTTCGAACAGTTTCTCTACAGCAGCAACAATCTCTGCTTTAGTCGCGTCTTTAGCAACTTTGAGAACGATGGTGTTAGTTTTTTCCATCGCGGTAGATGCTTTTTCAGATACGTGCGGCGCGCGCAGTACTTTCAGCAGACGTTCTTCACGGATCATGCCAGCATCTCCTCAACTTGCTTAACTGCATCAGCAGTCATAACGACTTTGTCGAAGGCGATCAAGCTAACTGGGTCGATACCTGCTGCATCACGCACGTCAACCTTGTACAGGTTACGCGCAGCCAGGAACAGATTCTCATCCAGTTCACCGGTGATGATCAACACGTCTTCCAGTGCCATTTCTTTCAGTTTCTGCGCCAGCAACTTAGTTTTAGGTGCTTCTACAGAGAACGTCTCGACAACGATCAGACGATCTTGACGTACCAGTTCCGACAGAATGCTTTTCAGCGCGCCGCGGTACATCTTTTTGTTAACTTTCTGACTGTGGTCCTGTGGCTTAGCAGCGAAGGTCACACCACCGGAACGCCAGATCGGGCTCTTAACAGAACCAGAACGCGCACGGCCAGTACCTTTCTGACGCCAAGGTTTTTTACCGGAACCAGTTACTTCAGCACGGGTCTTCTGGGCGCGAGTACCTTGACGGGCACCTGCTGCATAAGCAACAACAACCTGATGTACCAGCGCTTCGTTGAAATCACGACCGAAGGTAGTTTCGGAAACAGTCAGCGCGCTTTGCGCGTCTTTCAATACTAATTCCATTGCTATCTCCTCACGCCTTCACAGCTGGTTTAACGATCAGGTCGCTACCGGTAGCTCCCGGAACAGCACCTTTAACCAGCAGCAGGTTGCGCTCAGCGTCAACACGCACTACGTCCAGGCTCTGAACGGTTACACGTTCGTTACCCAGTTGGCCTGCCATTTTCTTGCCTTTGAACACTTTGCCCGGAGTCTGGTTCTGACCGATAGAACCCGGAACGCGGTGGGACAAGGAGTTACCGTGAGTAGCATCCTGAGTACGGAAATTCCAGCGCTTAACTGTGCCAGCAAAACCTTTACCTTTAGATGTACCAGTAACGTCTACTTTTTTAACGTCTGCGAAAATTTCGACACTGATGCTCTGACCTACAGTGAACTCTTCGCCTTCAGAGAGACGGAATTCACGCAGAGTACGGCCAGCTTCTACGCCAGCTTTAGCAAAGTGACCTGCTTCTGGCTTGGTAACACGGTTTGCTTTTTTAGCACCAGTAGTTACTTGCACAGCGCGGTAACCGTCGTTAGCCAGGTCTTTAACCTGAGTTACGCGGTTTGCTTCAATTTCGATAACGGTTACGGGGATAGATACGCCATCTTCAGTGAAGATACGGGTCATGCCCACTTTTTTACCGACTAAACCAATCATTGTTTCAACCTCTCAATCGCTCAATGACCTGATTAACCCAGGCTGATCTGCACGTCTACACCAGCAGCCAGATCCAGACGCATCAGAGCATCAACGGTTTTCTCGGTTGGCTCAACGATGTCAACCAGACGCTTGTGAGTGCGAATCTCGTACTGATCGCGCGCATCTTTATTGACGTGCGGAGAAATCAGAACGGTAAAGCGCTCTTTGCGGGTCGGCAGCGGGATCGGACCACGTACTTGCGCACCAGTGCGCTTAGCAGTCTCGACGATTTCCGCAGTTGATTGATCAATCAGACGATGATCAAACGCTTTCAGGCGGATACGGATTCTTTGGTTCTGCATGAGACCAGAGCTCCAATTATTTATAAACGTAAATGATTACTCCTCACACCCATTTCGATTGATGGGGGAGTGTAATCGTCAGCACATAACCCCCATATCGGGAGTATTGTTTTGGCCAATAAATGAATATTGGCCGCCTGATTCGGATTGAATCAGGCTTACCTAGTTTCGGTAAGCTCGCGCATTATACGCAAATTGGCTGGGGAAGCAACAAGCAGGATGAAATGATTTTAACGCGGCCGGAGCAATGTGTGGAGTCCGGCCGGATTGGGGCATAAATTACATAGCAGGCTACGATAATCAGTTACTCAGCTTTTAGCTGAGCTTGAAGATAGTTTTGTATACCAAGACGCGAAATCAAATCTAATTCCGTTTCCAACCAGTCGATGTGCCCTTCTTCATCAGCAAGAATTTCTATCATTAAATCTCTGCTGACGTAGTCATGCACCGAATCAGCATAGGCAATTGCCTCACGCAAACTCTTTGCGCCATCCAATTCAAGTTGAAGATCAGAACGTAAAATCTCCTCGACATCCTCGCCAATGTTTAACTTACCCAAATCCTGTAGATTAGGGATGCCTTCGAGAAACAGGATTCGTTCGATGTAGCGATCAGCATGTTTCATTTCGTCAATAGACTCATGATATTCGTGATCGTTAAGACGGGTTAAGCCCCAGTTTTTAAACATTCGGGCATGAAGAAAATATTGGTTAATGGCTACCAGCTCGTTGCCCAATAACTTATTCAGGTGTGTGATGACTTTTTTATCGCCTTTCATGACATGCTCCTCCGCTCCAGTTCTTAAAGTGTAGAACCGGTAAGCAGAGAGTCAAAAAAACAACCCTACATTTTATGCTACTTCATACATATCAGGAATTTTAGCCTGCTCTTCCTCAAAAATGACACGCGCCTGACGAATACACTTACCGCAATCCGTCCCGATAGGAACGAGTTTGCGTAATTGTTGCATAGACTGAGGCTGGTGCTGACGAACAGCATTACGAATGACTTTGTCAGAAATCGCGTTGCACAAACAAACATACATATCAGAACGACTCATTGTTATTGCGAGTGTCTTTCGCACTACCTTTCAGGACACTACAACCAGCATTTGAAACCGCTCCTAGCGATTTTTTAACCAACTGAGTTATTCTAAATAAGAATTATTTTTATTTCAATTTCCATTTAATCATTCGGACGTAAAAAAAGGCACCGAAGTGCCTTTTTCATGCATTAAGTTTATCAGCGATTAAGCGATAACTTTAGCAACAACGCCCGCGCCTACTGTACGGCCGCCTTCACGGATTGCGAAACGCAAACCGTCATCCATCGCGATTGGGTGGATCAGGGTAACAACCATTTTGATGTTGTCGCCCGGCATTACCATCTCTACGCCTTCTGGCAGTTCGATGGTGCCCGTTACGTCAGTCGTACGGAAGTAGAACTGAGGACGGTAGCCTTTGAAGAACGGAGTATGACGGCCGCCTTCATCTTTGCTCAGGATATACACTTCGGATTCGAACTGAGTGTGCGGCTTGATTGAACCCGGCTTAGCCAGTACCTGACCACGCTCGATTTCTTCACGCTTGATACCACGCAGCAGAACACCAACGTTCTCGCCTGCACGACCTTCGTCCAGCAGTTTGCGGAACATTTCTACGCCGGTACAGGTAGATTTCGCGGTATCTTTGATACCAACGATTTCAACTTCTTCACCAACTTTAACGATACCGCGCTCTACACGACCGGTAACAACGGTACCACGACCGGAGATGGAGAATACGTCTTCGATTGGCAGCAGGAACGGCTTGTCAATGGCACGCTCTGGCTCTGGGATATAAGAATCCAGGTGCTCTGCCAGTTCGATGATTTTTGCTTCCCACTCAGCTTCGCCTTCCAGCGCTTTCAGAGCAGAACCACGAACCACTGGGGTGTCGTCGCCTGGGAAGTCGTACTGAGACAGCAGCTCACGCACTTCCATCTCAACCAGTTCCAGCAGCTCTTCGTCATCAACCATGTCACATTTGTTCAGGAACACGATGATGAAAGGAACGCCAACCTGACGACCCAGCAGGATGTGCTCACGGGTCTGAGGCATTGGGCCGTCAGTCGCAGCAACAACCAGGATCGCGCCGTCCATCTGGGCAGCACCGGTGATCATGTTTTTCACATAGTCGGCGTGTCCCGGGCAGTCAACGTGCGCGTAGTGGCGAGACGGAGTATCGTATTCAACGTGGGACGTGTTGATGGTGATACCACGTGCTTTTTCTTCTGGTGCGTTATCGATCTGGTCGAATGCACGTGCGCTACCACCGTAGGTTTTAGCCAGAACGGTAGTGATTGCAGCGGTCAGAGTAGTTTTACCATGGTCAACGTGGCCGATAGTACCGACGTTAACGTGGGGTTTTGTACGTTCAAATTTTTCTTTAGACACGGCGATATTCCTTACTCAAATGCTCTCCCCTATGGAGAGAGCACGGGATTTTGTTTTAACCCTGAGGCTTATTTACCACGGGCTTCAATTACGGCCTGAGCAACGTTGTTAGGCGCATCATCGTACTTCAGGAACTCCATGGAGTAAGAAGCACGACCTTTGGTCAGAGAACGCAGTTGAGTGGCGTATCCGAACATTTCAGACAACGGAACTTCAGCGTGAATCACAACGCCAGTAACGTTGGATTCCTGACCACGCAGCATACCACGACGACGGCTAAGGTCACCGATGACGTCACCTGTGTTCTCTTCTGGCGTTTCAACTTCAACCTTCATGATCGGCTCAAGCAGAACAGGTTTTGCTTTCTTAAAGCCATCTTTAAAGGCAAGAGAAGCAGCCAGTTTAAACGCCAATTCAGAGGAGTCAACGTCATGGAAAGAACCGAAGTGCAGACGCACACCGAGATCAACCACTGGGTAACCAGCCAGCGGACCAGCTTTCAGCTGTTCCTGGATGCCTTTATCAACAGCAGGGATGTATTCACCAGGAATTACACCACCTTTGATGTCGTTGATGAACTCGTAACCTTTCGGATTTGAGCCCGGCTCCAGTGGGTACATGTCGATAACAACATGACCATACTGACCACGACCACCAGACTGCTTGGCGTGTTTACCTTCGATATCGGTAACTTTCGCACGAATCGCTTCACGATAAGCAACCTGTGGTTTACCCACGTTCGCTTCAACGTTGAATTCACGCTTCATACGGTCAACGATGATATCGAGGTGCAATTCACCCATACCAGCGATGATAGTCTGGTTAGATTCTTCGTCAGTCCATACGCGGAAAGACGGGTCTTCTTTAGCCAGACGACCCAATGCCAGACCCATTTTTTCCTGGTCAGCTTTGGTTTTCGGTTCTACCGCGATGGAGATTACCGGCTCTGGGAATTCCATACGTTCCAAAATGATGACGTTGTCTGGATCACACAGAGTGTCACCCGTCGTTACATCTTTCAGACCGATAGCAGCAGCGATATCGCCCGCACGAACTTCTTTGATCTCTTCACGCTTGTTAGCGTGCATCTGAACGATACGACCAAAACGCTCACGTGCTGATTTAACTGGGTTCAGTACGGTATCACCGGAGTTAACCACACCAGAGTACACGCGGAAGAACGTCAGGTTACCAACAAACGGGTCGGTAGCAATTTTGAATGCCAATGCAGCAAACGGCTCGTCATCACTTGCGTGACGCTCAGCCGGCGTGTCTTTACCGTCATCCAAAAGACCATTGATTGCAGGTACATCAACTGGGGATGGCAGGTAATCAACTACCGCATCCAGCATCGCCTGAACACCTTTGTTCTTAAATGCAGAACCACAGGTTACCAAGATGATTTCGTTGTTCAGAACGCGCTGACGCAGAGCTTTTTTGATCTCTTCTTCAGTCAGTTCTTCACCACCCAGGTATTTCTCCATCAGCTCTTCAGAAGCTTCTGCTGCGGATTCGATCAGGTTTTGGTGCCATTCTTCAGCCAGATCCTGCAAATCAGCTGGGATCTCTTCGTATTCGAAGGTCACGCCCTGATCGGCATCGTTCCAGTTGATGGCTTTCATTTTCACCAGGTCAACAACACCAGTGAAATCCTCTTCAGCACCAATTGCCAGTTGCAGCGGAACAGGGTTCGCGCCCAGACGGGATTTGATCTGACCAACAACTTTCAGGAAATTCGCACCCATGCGGTCCATTTTGTTAACGAACGCAATGCGTGGAACTTTATATTTGTTTGCCTGACGCCATACGGTTTCAGACTGCGGCTGAACACCACCAACTGCGCAGTAAACCATTACCGCACCATCCAGTACACGCATGGAACGTTCTACTTCGATAGTGAAGTCAACGTGTCCCGGGGTGTCGATGATGTTTACGCGATGCGGTTCATACTGCTTAGCCATACCAGACCAGAATGCAGTAGTCGCTGCGGAGGTGATAGTAATACCACGCTCCTGCTCCTGCTCCATCCAGTCCATAGTAGCTGCGCCGTCATGAACTTCACCGATTTTATGGTTTACACCAGTGTAGAACAGAATACGTTCGGTAGTAGTGGTTTTACCGGCGTCGATGTGCGCACTGATACCGATGTTACGGTAGCGTGCGATGGGTGTTGTACGAGCCATTTGTATCCTCTATTTACTAGGGCGTTCAATTTAGTTAACCCAAGCGGGTTGGCTATTTTTAGCGCCCGCTTGGTTAGCATGACTACAACGAAGGGATTACCAACGGTAGTGAGCGAACGCCTTGTTAGCTTCGGCCATACGGTGAACGTCTTCACGTTTCTTAACAGCAGTACCTTTGTTCTCTGCTGCATCAGAAAGTTCGTTCGCCAGGCGCAGAGCCATAGATTTATCACCGCGTTTACGAGCAGCTTCTACGATCCAACGCATTGCCAACGCATTACGACGAACCGGACGGACTTCTACTGGTACCTGATAAGTAGAACCACCAACGCGGCGCGACTTAACTTCGACAGTCGGGCGAACGTTGTCCAGAGCTACTTCAAAAGCTTCCAGATGATCTTTACCAGAACGCTGAGCCAGGGTCTCCAGCGCGGTATAGACGATTGCTTCAGCAGTAGATTTTTTACCATCTACCATCAGGATGTTTACAAATTTGGCCAGCAGTTCTGATCCGAACTTAGGATCCGGCAGAATTTTACGTTGACCAATGACGCGACGACGTGGCATGGAAATACTCCGTTGTTAATTCAGGATTGTCCAAAACTCTACGAGTTTAGTTTGACATTTAAGTTAAAACGTTTGGCCTTACTTAACGGAGAACCATTAAGCCTTTGGCTTCTTCACGCCGTATTTGGAACGGGATTGCTTACGGTCTTTAACACCTGAGCAGTCCAGCGCGCCACGAACGGTGTGGTAACGCACACCTGGCAGGTCTTTAACACGACCGCCACGGATCAGGATCACGGAGTGCTCCTGCAGGTTATGACCTTCACCACCAATATAGGAGGTAACTTCAAAACCGTTAGTTAAACGAACACGACATACTTTACGCAGTGCGGAGTTCGGTTTTTTAGGGGTGGTAGTATATACACGGGTACATACGCCACGTTTCTGCGGGCATGCTTCCAGCGCCGGAACGTTGCTTTTAGCAGCCTTCAGGGAGCGTGGTTTGCGTACCAGCTGGTTAATCGTTGCCATTCAAAAAGCTCCTGGGTTTTGCTTCGTAAACACGTAATAAATCGCCTCATGTTTGCGCAAGGCAAAGTATGAGGACGCAGAATTTTAGGGCTGGCAGTGGAAGGAGTCAAGAAATATACAAAAATTCGGCGTTACCACGCGAGTTGCTGCGGGTGTTCCACTGTCAGTTGAACAAACTGATTATAGTCAATGAGCGTCACATTGTTTGAAATTTGTTCAGTCATTCCTCTTGCCGCCGTATCAGGCCGGAGCGCGTAGAGAAGAACCGCTGAATCAAGGAGACGCTGAATAATATCTCCACCAGCTAGCGCAGCGATAACACCGTCTTGCAATAAGACCAACGCATCACCCTGACCCAAAGTGAGCAGAAGTGCATCCAGGTCAACGTGATAAGGAGAACGTGAGAGCGTATGCAGCATATAAAAGGAGAAATCCGTCGCTAGAATGAAAGGATGGAATGATAATCGGCCAACTTACTACGCCATGCTTGCGGCGCTAATAGCTCTACATCCAAAACCCAGTCTGTTTCTATACTCAATCCACGCTGGCGCACAGAAGTCTCGCACAGATAACAAGCTTCGATATCGTACAAGGGCAGCACACCAAACGTTGCGATGTAATTACGCATCAAAATCTTTTCCGGCTGTTGATGTGGCAGCAGTTGCAGTACGCCATCACCAACAAAAAATACGCCAATTTCTTCCGTCAGTGCTGACATCGCCAATAGCGCATCCAGCCCTTCCCGCCCAGAAGCACTCCCATGTGGAGCATGCGTAAAAACAAATGCAACTCGCTTCATAACGCTACCTTAAAACTGAATAACCCGATCGCAGGTCAGCACCGATTGTGCCAGCTCCCCCAACCCGCTCAGAACAAATCCGGGTTGCAGATTCGCGCCAGCAAGGTTGAGCTGAGTGGCTTGCTGCGCGTCGGTCACACCCCGTCGCAGCGCCGCGGCAACGCAGACATTCAGCGCTACCTGATGCGTTTCACCCAACTGCTGCCAGGCGCGAACAAGATCAAACTCATCATTAGCGGGGGACGTTAGCTGGTTGGCATTCAACACGCCCTCACGATAGAAGAACACACTTTTCAGTCTGTGCCCTTCAGCCAACAGCGCCTGTGCAAACTGCAACGCGCTGCTCGCTTGCTGTGTGCCATAAGCCGGGCCGGTCACCAGCAAGCAGTAACTCAGCATTAACGTTCGTGCCCGCTGAAGTCGCCGCTTTTGAATTGACGAATATAAAGATAGACAGTGTGTTTGGAGATATTGAGGCGTTCGGCGACCTGGTTGATGGCGTCTTTAATATCAAAGATGCCTTTCTCATACAGGCTTAGGACGATCTGGCGATTTTTCGCATTATTGGAGACGTTGCGATCCGCATTGACCTCCTCAATAGAGAATTCCAGCGTTTGTGCCACGAGGTCATCAACGGATGACGCAAAGTTAACAGAAGAGGCGGCATCATGCGTTTCAGGTGGAATAAAGGTCTGCACGATCTGGGAGAAAGGCACATCCAGATTCATGTTGATACACAGCAGCCCGATCACGCGCTGATCGCGATTACGGATCGCAATCGTCACTGACTTCATCAACACGCCGCTTTTTGCACGGGTAAAATAGGCTTTCGACACGCTGCTATCTTCACCGGCCATGTCATGCAGCATGCGCAATGCAAGATCTGTAATCGGCGAGCCAATCTTCCTACCAGTATGTTCCCCATTCGCAATACGCACGGCGGAACATTTAAGATCCTCAAGCGAGTGCAACACAATCTCACAATGCTCGCCAATCAACATGGCCAAGCCATCAACCACCGCTTCATACGATTTCAGGATCTCATAGTCCGTTTGACTGAAAGGACGTTCATCCAGCAAATCAAGCTCATAAGATTCGCCAGATACAAGCGAATTAGACATGGCAGACACCACCCTCAACGTCATTATCCCCTAAATAATTCGAGTTGCGTGAAGGCGGCAACCGCGCAAATCTCCAGGAGCTTACCAAGTAAGTGACTGGGGCGAGTAAGGGCGGCCAACGCACAAGCAGCTTGAAGTATGACGGGTCCATTTATTTTGTATTGACAAGGGGCATAGTCTAGCAAATGTCCACACTCGCGTCCCTGAATTTAACGGGCTACCTCTTAAGGTTGTATTAATTTAACCCCGCTAGAGTCAGCGTCTTCTTTCCTCTCCATAATGGAAATCACGAGAGACGTGTATGAAAAATCCAATACCGATGGGCAGACCACACCTGAACAGCATTACGTTCGTGCTGGTATTTTCTGCCTTTATTACTCTGGTCCAAAACATCGCCTACTATCGTCAGACGCTGCAACTGCTGGATATGACAGACTGGATCAGTATTCCTTTCTTTCTCAGCATGCCCGTTGTGATTTTCGCGGTGCTGAATATTATTTTCACACTGCTGGCAGTACCTTATCTGCGTAAGGCCGTCATTGTTTTCTTCCTGCTGTCCGGCGCCGCCGCGCAATACTTTATGCTGAACTACGGCATCATCATTGACCGGACCATGATCCAGAATATCCTGGAGACGACAGCCAGCGAGTCCTTTTCACTGCTTACGCCGCAGCTTATCGCTTGGGTATTCTTTATTGGCGTCATTCCCGCAGCGCTCGCCATATGGATAAAAATAAAGCCCGCCAAGCCGACAACTGTCTATATTGGCATGCGCTTTCTCAGCGTCATTATTTCGCTATTTGCCATTTTATCTGTCGCGGCATTCTTTTATAAAGATTACGCCTCGTTCATGCGTAATAACAAAGAGTTGGTCAAAGCGGTTACGCCCAGCAATATTGTAGCGGCCAGCTTGTCCTACCATAAACACAGTGCTCTGGCTAATTTACCTCTGGAGCAAATTGGTCTGGACGCCCATAAAGTACCGTCATCGTCCCCGACGGCAAAAAAGAACCTGGTTATTCTGGTCGTAGGCGAAACCTCGCGGGCGCAAAATTTTTCGTTGGGTGGCTACGGGAAAGAGACCAATCCGCTGCTGGCGAAAGACAACGTTATCTACTTTGAAAACACCTCATCGTGCGGCACCTCAACAGGCGTTTCCGTTCCCTGCATGTTTTCCAACATGCCGCGCCAAAGCTTTAATGGTGACTTAGCCAGCCATCAGGAAGGGTTGCTGGATATATTACAGCGGGCAAAAGTTAACGTGCTCTGGCAGGAAAATGATGGCGGCTGCAAAGATGCCTGTACACGTGTGCCAACGGTTGATGTGACATCGCTGAAACTGCCGGGACTATGCACCAACGGCGAATGCCACGATGAAGCGTTATTCCACGGCGTCGAAGACTATATTAATAAGCTCGATAACGACGGCATTATCGTATTACATACGATAGGCAGCCACGGCCCGAGCTATTACCAGCGCTATCCTGACGCCTTTAAGAAATTTACCCCAACGTGTGATACCAATCAGATTCAAACTTGTACGCAGGAAGCGCTGACCAATACGTATGACAACACGATCCTGTATGTCGATTTTGTTCTGGATAAAACGATCAATTTACTAAAACAGCATCAGGATAAATTTAATACGTCACTGGTTTACCTGTCTGACCACGGCGAATCGTTAGGGGAAAACGGCATCTACCTGCATAGCATGCCCTACTCTATTGCGCCGAAGCAGCAAACGCATGTGCCGATGTTGATGTGGTTATCAACGGGTTATCAGCAACAACACGCCATTCAGGACACCTGCCTGCGCCAGAACGCGAAACAGCTGGATTACTCGCAAGATAATCTTTTCCATACCATACTGGGGATGTTTACTATCGCCACGAAAGAATATCAGCCTCAGCTTGATATCCTTCAGCCGTGCAGGGATAAGGCAACATGAAATTATTGATTGTTGAAGACGATAAGCTGTTGCAGGAAGGATTATTATTGGCGTTGAGTCATGAAGGTTATGCCTGCGATTGCGCAGGCACGGCCAAAGAAGCGGACGCGCTCATCAGCAGCGCACATTACAGTCTCGTTATTCTCGATCTTGGCCTACCAGATGAAGATGGACTCACCTTGCTGTCACGCTGGCGTAAAAATCATTACCAGCATCCCGTACTCATCTTAACCGCACGGGATAAGGTAAACGACCGCGTCAGCGGGCTGGATGTCGGCGCAGACGATTACCTTGCCAAGCCTTTCGCTCTGACGGAATTACAGGCGCGCGTACGCGCGCTGATTCGCCGCAATCAGGGTTCAAGCAACAGCAAAATACAGGTCGACAACATTACGCTGGATTTAAACAATCAACAGGTGTTGCTGGATGACAAGCCAGTGGTGCTGACGCCGAAAGAGTTTGCGATACTGTCCCGCCTGGTGCTGAAAGCCGGCTCTCAGGTACATCGTGAGGTTCTGCATCAGGATATTTATGCCTGGAACGATGACCCCTCTTCCAACTCGCTGGAAGTGCATATCCACAATCTGCGTCACAAGATAGGGAAAGACCGCATCCGAACCCTGCGAGGCTTTGGCTATCTGCTGACTAAAGGTGAACAACCATGAAGAGCGATGCCGACACCGTCACCAGCATGCGCCGTCGTTTGGTGCTGGCACTGGGCGGCATCCTGCTTGTCTGTCAGATGATCAGCGTATTCTGGCTTTGGCACGAAAGCGAAGAACAGATCAGTCTACTGGTTGATAAGTCCCTGAGCGCCAGCGCCCAGAATATGCAGATCGATCAAGAGATCAATGAGGCGATTGCCTCGCTCAGTATTCCAAGTCTGGTCATGGTCATTCTGACATTGCTTATGTGCTTTCAGGCAGTCAGTTGGATCACGCGTCCACTTTCTCGCCTACAGGAAGAATTACAGGATCGCACAGCCGAAAACCTGGAACCGCTGCCACAACAGAGTGACATAAAAGAGGTTGCGGCGGTCACGCATACCATCAACCAGCTTTTTCAGCGCCTGGACGAAACGTTGAAACGCGACAGGCAGTTTACTGCGGATGTCGCTCATGAATTACGAACTCCACTATCCGGTATTCGACTACACCTCGAACTGCACCAGCAACAACATCAGATTGACTGTAGTTCGCTCATCAAACGCATTGATAAGATGGTGAAAACAGTGGAACAACTTTTGCTGCTTGCACGTGTCGGGCAAGAGTTTTCAGCGGGCCATCAGCAAAATGTCGCACTCCTGAAAGACGTCATTTTTCCTATGCAGGATGAACTGACAGAGATGCTGCAAAAACGTCAGCAGACGCTGAAATGGATATTGCCGCTAGAAGATATCACTCTGCACGGCGATGCGACGTTGCTCCAGCTACTGCTACGCAATCTGGTAGAAAACGCCTATCGCTATAGCCCGGAAGCCAGCCAGATCACCGTGAGCCTGAGCACGCTGCAACATATTGAACTACAGGTTGAGGATGAAGGGCCGGGGATCGACGAAAGCAAAGTCGGTGAATTGAGTAAGGCGTTCGTTCGCATGGATAGCCGCTATGGCGGTATCGGTCTCGGGCTAAGTATCGTGACGCGCATTGCTCAGTTGCACGATGGAAAATTTTTCCTCTGCAACCGGCCGCAACGTTCCGGTGCACTCGCTCGCGTGGTGCTCACCGCCCCTGACGAATCCCCTGATGAGGTCTGAAGAACAAAACTAGCGAGTCTACGCCGCATAACACAGATATACGGCACATCCATGTGCGCGAAACTCCCATGTCTTAAAACCCTATTGTCTTATTGGTACACAGGATAGCGGCGGCACAACGTCACCACTTGCTGGCGTACCCGATCGCGTATCTCCGTTAACGCTCCATCACCCGCGCCAAGCCCATCCAGCACGTCACAGAGCCACCCCGCCAGTTGCTCACACTCCGCGACACCAAAACCGCGTGTCGTCACAGCTGGCGTACCAATACGCAGGCCCGAGGTAACAAAAGGCGAACGTGGGTCGTTAGGCACCGAATTCTTATTTGCCGTGATGTAAGCGTCGCTCAGCGCAGCATCGGCATCCTTACCGGTATACGGCTTGTCGGACAGGTCGATCAGCAGCAAGTGGTTGTCAGTGCCACCGGAGACGATCTTGTAACCACGCTGCTGGAGGATACGCGCCATTGCCCGGGCATTGGCCACAACCTGACGCTGGTACACCGTGAATTCAGGACGTAATGCCTCCTTGAAGGCTACCGCTTTAGCAGCGATAACATGCATCAACGGGCCGCCCTGAATACCGGGGAACACGGCGGAATTGAGCTTTTTGTAGAAATCCTCGCTCTGCCCTTTGGCTAAAATAATCCCACCACGCGGGCCACGCAGGGTTTTATGGGTGGTACTCGTTACGACATGTGCGTGAGGAAGCGGATTCGGGTATTCGCCTGCAGCCACCAAACCTGCAACATGCGCCATATCCACCCAAAAGATCGCGCCCACCTTGTCAGCAATCGCGCGCATCCGCGCCCAGTCCTTGTGGCGTGAATAGGCGGAGAACCCGCCTATCAGCATTTTTGGCCGGGTTTCCAAGGCAATACGTTCCATGTCGTCGTAGTCGATAAGCCCTGTTTCAGGATCAAGCCCATAAGGTACGATCTTGTAGTGGCGACCGGAAAAGTTGGATGGGTTACCGTGGGTCAGATGCCCGCCCTGAGCCAGATTCATACCCATCACGGTGTCACCCGGGTTAGTCAATGCCAGAAACACGGCAGCATTAGCCTGAGCACCGGCATGGGGCTGGACGTTGGCATAATCGCAGTCAAACAACACTTTAGCTCGCTCAATAGCCAGACGTTCGGCTACGTCTACATACTCGCAGCCGCTGTAGTAGCGCTTGCCGGGGTAACCTTCTGCATATTTGTTGGTGAACACGGAATTCTGGATCGCCATCACCAGCGGACTGGCATAGTTCTCTGAAGCGATAAGTTCAATATGGGTTTCCTGACGGTGTTCTTCATGCAGGATGGCATCGGCCAACTCGGGGTCAAAATCCGTGAGAGTCAAAGAGGTGTCATACATGGGCATCATCCTAATACGTTAATCATGGTTTTTTTAAAGACTTGCTTCTGTGCTGGTTTCATCGGGCCAGTAGTAGCTATCCGGCAGAGGACGCGCCCCGAAGATGGCCTGACCAACGCGTACGACGGTGGCACCTTCCTCAATGGCTATTTCAAAATCGCCGGACATCCCCATGGATAATTCATCCAACCCGATGCCGACAGGGGCGTTTTGCTGCAATCTATCGCGTAGGTTACGTAGTTGGATGAAACACTGGCGCACGCGTTCAGCCTCGCAGGAGAACAACGCCAGCGTCATGAGCCCACGCACACGTAGCGTAGGGAATGCGGGAAGAGCCTGAATAAAAGCGGGTACGTCTTCAGGAGACAGGCCGTACTTACTGGCCTCGCCGGAGGTATTCACCTGCACGAATACATCCAGCGAACGTCCTTCAACGTGTAAGCGGCGATCCAACGCTTCAGCCAGTCGCAGGCTATCCAATGCCTGAAATTCGGTAGCGAAGCGCGCCACCTGCTTAGCCTTGTTGGTTTGCAGGTGACCAATGACCGACCACTGTAAGTCGGCTAAGTCCTGCATGGCTTCCCATTTGCGGTACGCCTCCTGCACCTTGTTCTCGCCCAATATCCGGCAACCTGCCGTATGGGCCATACGCAGGCGACTTTCCGGTTTAGTTTTGCTGACAGGCAGCAGTCGTACGGTGGCAGGATCGCGGCCGACGCGGTGACAGGCCGCCGCGATGCGCACCTTTACCGCCGCCAGATTAAGTTGGAAATCCTCAACCGTGGCGGCTTCGGGATAGCGACCGTGGCTGTCGTGGCGAGTGGGTGTATCGGAAGGTATCGGCATCAGCTTAACTCCTGATGAAGAGGATGAATGGATTGTGAAACGTATTTATAGATTTAAAATAGCCGGATGTTCCCCACCATTTTTTTGATAAGAGGCAGACCAATTGTTCAAACATGCCCAGCTTGAATCGGTCAAAGCCTGGATTGGCGATCCCGCACACGGTGCTTTACCCCTGCACGCCCGTATCCAGCGAGCTATTCGTCAGTTAATCCTCGATGGCGTTCTCGACGTGGGAAAATCCTTACCTGCCTCACGCGCGCTGGCGACATCACTCGGCGTTTCACGTGATACGGTCGAATCGGCTTACAGCCAGCTACATGCAGAAGGATTTATCGAACGTCGTGTTGGCAGCGGCAGTTTCGTGTCTGAGCGGGCAAAGCGTCTGTCAGGACGTGGCAAGGCTCGGAAAGCAGGAGATAGCAAAGCAGAACTGCGCCTCAGCCAACGTGGCAGCGCCATGTTCCAGAATGGCGGTGTACGTGATTTCATCGTACCGCGAGCGTTCGCGCCCGGCGTGCCGGAAACACGTAATTTTCCCCTCCAGACGTGGGAACGGTTGGAACGGCAGGTGCTAAAAGAATATGGCACTCAGGCACTGCTGCACAGCCCACCGCAGGGTATGGAAGCGCTGAGACGCGCCATCGCAGACTATGTCAATCTCGAACGAGGAGCCCGCGCCACAGCCGATCGCGTGTTGGTGTTGACCAGTTCCCAGCAAGCATTAACTCTCTGCGCGAATGTGCTGATGGATGCTGGCGATCGAATCTTCCTTGAAGATCCCGTGTACCACGGCGCACGCAAGGCTTTCGAGGCGGCCGGACTCGCGTGCGTGCCGATACCGTTAGATGCCGATGGCTTGCAGATCGATCGCCTGCTTGAAGCAAGCAACGGCTATCATACGCCCGCCAAAGCTGTATTTCTGACGCCGTCACATCAGTTTCCAACCGGTGCGACGCTGGCGCTAGATCGAAGACTAGCCGTTATCGAATGGGCTCGACAGCACCAAAGTTGGATTATTGAGGACGACTACGACAGCGAGTTTCACTACGCGGGCAAACCTACTGCCTGCGTGCAGGGGCTCGACGCCCACGATCGTACGATCTACATCGGCACCTTCACCAAATCACTGTTTCCAGGCCTGCGCATCGGCTACATAATACTCCCGCCACCACTGGTTGCTCCGATGACCGTGGGCCGCACGCTGATGGATGGGCACAGTGCGCCTATTCCACAGCTCACGCTGGCACGTTTTATCGAAGGTGGCCACTTCGGTGCCCATGTACGCACGATGCGCACCATTTACGCGGAACGTCGCGATGCGCTGGCACGACTGGTGCGCCTGCACCTTACTGACTTCGTAAAGCCACGTGTGCCAACCGGAGGCATGCAGATGCCCTGTATCTTTATCCGTGACATCCCTGAGCACGACGCGGTGGAATCTGCACGCCGGGCAGGGATCGATCTGCTGGGGCTGACAGCGCTGTATGCGTCGGGCCACCATAAAGCAGGCTTTCTCATGGGATTTGCCGCACACGCCCCGCATGAACTGGAAGCAGCGGTCAAGACGTTGGCGAAGGTGCTACGCGCGCTGTGCTGATGATGGGTCGCGGGTGGTGGATGACAGATAGGTGCCGTCACGGTTAACGGGAAAGGGATTCAATTGCAGGGAAGTGATGGTGAAACAAAAAAAAACCGCAGGCCAGTGCCTGCGGTCATGTTGCGACTATCGAGATGCTTACTTAGCGGCTTTTTCTTCGGCTGCTGGCTTCTCAGCTTTCGCCTCATCCGCTGCTTTCAGGTCAGCTTCAGATTTAATGTCCAGCAGTTCAACGTCAAACACCAGTGTGGAGTTAGCCGGAATGCCAGGCACGCCATTTTCGCCATAGGCCAGTGCTGGTGGGATAGCCAGCTTGATTTTACCGCCTTTCTTAACGTGCTTCAGACCTTCAGTCCAGCCAGGGATCACGCCATCCAGACGGAAAGAAAGCGGCTCACCGCGTTTGTAGGAGTTGTCGAACTCGCTACCGTCAACCAGCGTACCTTTGTAGTTAACCACTACAGTATCGCTGTCTTTCGGTACATTACCACTACCTTCTTTCTCAACCTGATACAGAAGGCCAGATGCGGTTTTCTTCACGCCCTTTTCTTTGGCAAAAGATTCAAGATATTTGGCGCCTTTATCCGCGTTATCTTTCGCATCTTGCTTCATTTTGGCTTCAGCCGCGGCTTTCACCTTACCTTCAAAGCCTTGCAGCGTTTTTTCGATTTCTTCGTCAGTCAGCTTGCTCTTATCAGCAAAGGCATCCTG
This sequence comes from Pectobacterium odoriferum, assembly GCF_009931295.1. Taxonomy (NCBI): domain Bacteria; kingdom Pseudomonadati; phylum Pseudomonadota; class Gammaproteobacteria; order Enterobacterales; family Pectobacteriaceae; genus Pectobacterium; species Pectobacterium odoriferum. The sequence goes on from NZ_CP034938.1 coordinate 4,413,315, forward strand.
AACGCCAGCAATCAGCTGTTCCTTATCCAGTTTGATACCTAATTTTTCTTGCTCTTTCAGAGAGTTATCCATATAACGCCCTAAAGATGCACCTAACGCGTAAGCCGCTGCCTGCTCATCGTTCTTGAATTTGGCTGCCGCAGTGGTATCAGATGCCTGCGCTTTATCTGCCGCCAGAACCTGGCCTGCGTTCAGAGCCAGAGCCATCGTTGTTGCTAACAGCGTTACTTTAAACAGTGATTTCATCCATTTCTCCAGCATCTGGAGCGACGCGCTCCAGCCATCATTAAAATAAATTCGCGCCTACTATAACTGTGCGGACGAAGACAACACAACGACGCACTCGACAATCCTTTGATAAAAAACGTCAGGAAGCTTTTCCGACATCATTTGTGTCGTCCTAAGGCCTTCTGGCAACAATATGCCCCATTCCAGATAGTGCATTGCGCCCTACTGCGACCGTTTTTACTACCAGAAGTTTCCGCTTTCTGACAAACTCGCGGGTAACAAGAAGTAAGGGGGAATAACGATGTCACCATCAGCACTTGAAGAACGGCTCGAACAGTTGGAAAGCCGACAGGCTTTTCAGGAAGTCACCATAGAAGAGCTTAACCAAACGGTTATTCAACACGAGCGGGAAATTAGCCGCCTGCGTGAACATGTTCGTCTACTCACCGACAGGCTGCGCAGCCAGCAAACCTCGCTTGTCGCCCCCCAGTCGGAAGAAACGCCACCACCGCATTACTGAGAGGCGCGTCGTTACACTGAAAATCAACGTAAGCCAAATATAAAAAAACCTCAGGCGATGTTCATCAACCTGAGGTTTTTTTTATGCGCTACGGCTACTTAGTGGCAGCCGCATCCACCGTTGCCGCCGCAGCCGCCTTTACCGTGCTGGTGACCGTGATCGTGGTCGTGATCATGGCCATGACCGCCACAGCAGCCGTCGCCGTGTTCATGATCGTGTTCGCCGTGAACGTGACCGTGCGCCAGCTCTTCTTCCGTCGCTTCGCGGATAGCAACAACTTCAACGTTGAAGCTCAGGTTTTGACCTGCCAGCATGTGGTTGCCGTCGACAACAACGTGGTCGTCTTCAACTTCGGTGATTTCAACGGGTACTGGACCCTGATCGGTCTCAGCCAGGAAACGCATACCAACCTGCAGCTCGTCAACGCCCATAAAGACATCTTTCGGTACGCGCTGAACCAGATTTTCATCGTAGTTGCCGTAAGCGTCGCTGGAACCAATGTTCACATCAAACTTCGCGCCAGCTTCACGGCCTTCCAAGGCTTTTTCCAAACCAGAAATCAGGGAACCGTGACCATGCAGATAGTCCAACGGCGCGCTCACCGGAGACTCATCAACCAATACACCGTCTTCTGTACGTACCTGATAGGCCAGGCTGACCACCAGATCTTTTGCTACTTTCATGATATCTCCTACCGTTGGAAATCAAACTGGCGCAAATTGTAGCTGAAAAATGTCCCTATGTACCGTCCGGAATCAAAAAACGTCAACGGTTGATGACAATGCCATCTTAGGCTCTCATCCTTCATTCTGGCCGAAAGATCCCAATAATCTCGTTAGCCTGTGGGGCGGGTGCCGTCGTGGGCTCATCTGCCTGGCTCTGGCGATATCCGCACTTCACACACACCACAACCTCGACATCATCCTCTCGTCCAACCGCCAGCGTATCCTGAGCCTGACACGTCGGGCACACGGCCCCTGCAATAAAGCGTTTACGCATGATAACTCCAATTTATCGCCGTTCTAAAACCTAGAACCTGGAATCTAGAACCTATTCTACTAGTCGTTATTGGCGCAGACAGTTTGGACTCGGACAGCGCGCAGAAACCGGAGCGTACACGTAGTACGTGAGGATTTCGAGCACTGCCCAGGTTCAAAATGGCAAGTAAAATAGCCTAGAGAATAGGTTCTTACTCGTCGTCTTCATCCCACACACTAGGCCGACGGCGCTCGCGCAGCATTTCCCGTTGGAAAATATCCTCTAGCTCACGGCGTGCCTCTTTGACACGGGAGATTTGCGCGACATCCCCCGTCAATTGCGGCATCAGCTCACGCAGCATGCGCATATCCAGACGGCGGAAATGCTGTTGTGCACGCATCGCCTGATGTGGGTGCATGCCCACCGTCACCAGCGTTTTCCGCCCTAGCTCCAGCGCGCTGGAAAAGGTTTCGCGCGAGAAATGTTTTACGCCTGTCTGTAACAGTTCATGAGCTTCAACACGCCCGCGAGCCCGCGCCAGAATCTCCAGATTTGGAAAGTGTTGCTGACAGAGATGCACAATCTCCATCGTATCTTCCGGCGCATTACAGGTGATCACAATGGAGCGCGCTTTATCCGCACCCGCCGAGCGCAGCAGTTCCAGCTCCGTGGCATCTCCATAATAAACCTTATAACCATAACTGCGCATCAAGCTCACGGCGCTGATATCACGCTCCAGAACGGTAATCCGCATTTTGTTCGCCATTAATAAGCGGCCAATCACCTGCCCGAAACGCCCGAAGCCCACCACGATCACCTGCGGTTCGTCATCCTCGACATAGGGCTTCTCATCCGGTACATCCTGCACGTTATAACGACGCACCAGAATGCGGTCGATTAACTGCATCAGCAGCGGCGTCGTCATCATTGATAGCGTCACCGTCACCAACAACAGCGGCAATTGCTCACCTTTCAATACGTTGAATGAAGCCGCAGCGGAAAACAGGACGAAAGCGAACTCGCCGCCCTGACTCAGCACCCCGGCAAACTGCAAGCGCTCGGAGCGGCGCATTCGGTTAATCCGCGCCAGAAAGTATAAAACAGCCGCTTTCACCGCCACCAGCACCAATACCGCAAACATAATCTTCACGATGTGGGTGTAGAGAATCCCGAGATTCAGCGCCATGCCTACAGAGATAAAGAACAGGCCAAGCAGCAAACCTTTGAACGGCTCAATAGCGATTTCCAGTTCATGCCGATACTCACTTTCCGCCAGCAGAATACCAGCGATAAAGGTGCCTAACGCCATGGAAAGCCCTAATGCTTCCATAAACAGCGCAGAGCCGAGCACCAGCAAAAGCGCGGCGGCGGTGAACACTTCACGCACGCCGGATGCCGCAATAAAACGGAACAGCGGGCGCACCAAATAGCGGCCGCCGATTAACATGCCGAGAAACGCGGCGACCTTAAGACCAATCCGTTCCCAATCGCCGAAATCACCCTGCACACCAGCCAGAATCGGAATCAGCGCTAACGCAGGGATAACCGCCAAATCCTGAAACAGCAGAACGGAGAAACCTAATTGCCCCGATTCATTGCGGTTCATGCCCTTTTCGCGCATCAGTTGCAGCGCCATGGCCGTTGACGACATCGCCAGCCCCACGCCGCCGATCAGCGCGGACTGCCACGAGAAGTCCGTCAGATACAAGGCTCCGCCTAAAATCAGCGCACTCAGGCCGACCTGCGCGGCCCCCACGCCAAAGATCGAGCGACGCAGCGTCCAGAGCTTGGAGGGATTCAACTCCAGCCCGATGATGAACATCAGGAAAACGACGCCCAGCTCCGAGAAATGCAGGATGGCTTCCACATCGCGAATAAAGCCGAGCCCCCAGGGGCCAATGGCAATCCCAGCGATCAAATAGCCCAATACGGCACCAATCCCTAATCGGGCAGCGATCGGTACGGCTACTACCGCCACAAACAAAAATAAGACGCTGGCGGTCAGTAGCGCAGAACTCTCCATACTAGCGTTCCTCTTCAGGTAAAGGGGAGGATAGCCATTCACCGTAAGCTCTGGCTTGACTCGACAACACATCGGGCTGTAACCGACGCGCCCAGTAAACAATCATGGGGTGCATCCAATGCATACGGCACATTGCCGCCGTCAGCTCAAACGGGCGTAGCAAATCTTCCATCGGGTAGCGATTGTTCCCGTTGGGATGGTAAGCATCTTCCGGCTCACCGGTCGTAATCACCGAACGCCAGTATTTCCCCGCCAGCGCATTACCGCCGATCCCATTGGCAAAACCGCGGGATAACACCCTATCTAGCCACTCTTTCAACAAAGCCGGACAGCTGTAGGTATAAAACGGATGTTGGAAAACAATGATCTGATGCTCACGCAGCAGCTGTTGTTCGTGATGAATATCGATAAAAAAATCAGGATAGTGTGCGTAAAGATCGTGCACGGTTACATTCGCCAACTGCTGAGCCGGTTGCAATAAGATCCGGTTTGCTACCGAGTCCTGTGGTTCCGGATGGGCATACAGCAGCAAAATCTTCGGTGGCTGCGACATCATTCCCCTCCAAAGCGTCGTCATAATAATCGTTTTCCGTTACCATGCAGCGCAACGACTAAAAACAGGACACCGCGTGTCCTGATATGTCCACAATTTAACATACTCTGAACATACGGCGCTTTATGATTGTTTTCTCTTCGCTGCAAATTCGACGTGGTGTACGCGTTCTGATCGACAACGCGACAGCAACGGTTAATCCCGGCCAGAAAGTGGGTCTGGTTGGCAAGAACGGCTGTGGTAAATCTACACTGCTGTCATTACTGAAAGGTGAAATCAGTGCCGACGGCGGCAGCGCAACATTCCCGCAAAACTGGTCACTGGCGTGGGTTAATCAGGAAACGCCTGCGTTGGACAAACCCGCGCTGGACTACGTGATTGACGGCGACCGCGAGTTTCGCCAACTGGAAGCCGCGTTGCAGACCGCCAACGAAGAGAACGACGGTAATGCGATTGCCACGCTGCACGGCAAGCTGGATGCCATCCAAGCCTGGACGATTCAGGCCAGAGCATCAAGCCTGCTCAATGGGCTAGGATTTTCTCAGTCACAGCTACAACAGCCCGTCAGCGCCTTTTCCGGCGGCTGGCGGATGCGTTTGAATCTGGCACAGGCGCTGATCTGTCGTTCAGATCTGCTGTTGCTGGATGAACCGACCAACCACCTCGATCTGGATGCGGTTATCTGGCTGGAAAAGTGGCTGAAAAACTACGCCGGCACGCTGGTCCTGATCTCGCACGACCGCGATTTCCTCGATCCGGTCGTGACCAAGATTCTGCACATCGAACAGCAGTCGCTCAACGAGTACACCGGTAACTATTCTTCGTTTGAACGCCAGCGCGCCACTCGCCTCGCACAGCAGCAATCGCTCTATGAGCACCAGCAGGAGCGTGTCGCGCACCTGCAACACTACATTGACCGCTTCCGCGCGCAGGCGACCAAAGCCAAGCAGGCGCAAAGCCGGATAAAAATGCTGGAACGCATGGAGATGATTGCACCGGCGCATGTTGATAACCCTTTCCGCTTCAGTTTTCGCGCCCCGGAGTCGCTGCCCAATCCACTGATGAAGATGGAAAAGGTCAGCGCAGGCTATAACGACAAGCTAATTCTGGAATCGATCAAACTTAATTTAGTGCCGGGTTCCCGCATTGGGCTCCTCGGCCATAACGGCGCGGGTAAATCTACGCTGATCAAGCTGCTTGCTGGCACACTTGCCCCACTGAAAGGGGAAATCGGGCTGGCGAAAGGCGTGAGGCTCGGCTATTTCGCTCAGCATCAGTTAGAGTTTCTACGTGCGGACGAATCGCCCTTGCAGCATCTGGTACGTCTGGCAGAGCGGGAAACAGAGCAGCAGCTGCGTGACTACCTTGGCGGCTTCGGTTTTCAGGGCGACAAAGTCACGGAGATCACCGAGCGCTTCTCCGGCGGCGAAAAGGCCCGTCTGGTGCTGGCGCTGATCGTCTGGCAACGCCCGAACCTCCTGCTGCTCGACGAACCAACCAACCACCTCGATCTGGATATGCGTCAGGCGTTGACCGAAGCGTTAATCGATTTTGAAGGTGCACTGGTTGTCGTCTCGCACGATCGACACCTGATCCGTTCTACTACGGACGATCTCTATCTGGTACACGACCAGAAAGTAGAACCGTTCGACGGCGATTTGGAAGACTACCAACAGTGGCTGGTCGGCCTGCAACGTCAGGAAAATGCGGCCGATGAAACACCAAAAGAAAATATCGCCAACAGTGCGCAGGGCAGAAAAGATCAGAAACGCCGCGAAGCCGAGTTGAGAACGCAAACGCAGCCGCTGCGCAAACAGATAACCAAGCTTGAGCAGCAAATGGAAAAGCTGGGGGAAACGCTGGCAGCGCTGGAAGCCCGACTGGCGGACAGCGCCATCTATGACATCAGCCGCAAAGCCGAGCTCACCGACTGCCTGCAACAACAAACCAAAGTCAAAATCGAGCTGGAAGAAACGGAAATGTCCTGGCTGGACGCGCAGGAACAGCTAGAGCAGATGATGCAGAGCGAGTAAATTGCATTTACCCACCCGAGCGGGTGTCTCCCCGCTCGCTTTCCCACTTTTTTCTTTCCCTCTCACGACATTATCTCAACAAGTGATGATAAAGCGCATTGAGTGCAATATTTCCCCAAGGTAATATTTGGTGATTAATCTACTGATTTCTACACACTTACCTATTCACTGAGATTGAAGGCCGTCAGGCATAAAACGGCCGAACAATAAGCCAAGGACAACATTTATGATGGAAAATACGCCGTCTGTTTCTAAGGATTCCCTTTCTGCTACGTTCACCGCTTCTGGCAACAACGCCGTCACCACGACAGCAAGCGATGCGTTATCTGAACTCAACCTGTCGCAGCTTAGCGAGCAGGAGAAAAGCGAAGTATCGGTGCTGATCAATAAAATTGATATTACCGACCCTATGCTGTCCATCTCTTACGCAGCAAACACCATGGGCAATATTTCGCGTTTTTCAGAATCCTTAATGCAGGAAGTCAGAGTAAAAGATGCGGGCGTGATTGGTGAACAGCTGACAGACCTGCTGATGAAGGTAAAGTCGGTCGATCTCACCGTTTTTGACACTAAGCAAAGCTTCCTCGCCTCATTCCCATTGATAGGAAAACTGTTCAGCACCATCCAGCGTACGCTGCTGGAATATCAAACGCTGGCACAGCAGGTTGATACCGTTTCTAAAAAACTCGAAAGCGCCATGATGGAGCTCTTGCGCAATATCTCCACGCTGGAACAGCTCTTCATACGCAACCGCGAGTATTTTCAACAAATCACGCTGCATATCATTGCCGGCAAACAGAAATTGGCAGCGATTCAGTCTGGTGATCTAACCGCCGCACAGGAAAAAGCACAGCGAACCAACGACCCGATGGATATGCAGTACGTGCGTGATTTAGTGAGCAACATACAGCGCTTTGAAAGACGCCTGCACGATCTGATGATGTCCCGCACCATCGCGATCCAAACTGCGCCTCAAATTCGTTTGATGCAAAGTAATAGCCAGTCGCTCGCCGAGAAAATTCAGAGCAGCATTCTCTCCACAATTCCGTTGTGGAAGAGCCAAATCGTGATGGCGATAACGCTGCATTCACAGCGCAAATCGGCAAAACTGCAAAAAGAAGTCTCTGATACCACCAATGCCATGCTGAGAAGAAATGCAGAAATGCTCCAGCTCGGCACTGTTGAAACCGCACGGGAAGTCGAACGCTCGATTGTGGACATCGAAACCTTACGCGAGGTGCAAAGCCGCCTCCTGAACACCATCGAAGAAACCGTCACGATTGCGAATGACGCCAGAACCCGTCGGGCTGATGTAGAGAAAGAACTGGGCACGATGGAAACGGAGCTAAGAACGCGTCTGGCCGAGATTGCTGCGAACCAACAACACGCGATGCAGCAGCGTTCTGCATAAATAATTTCGTTTTGATAAGTGGTCTTCGTTGAATATGCAAAACGCATCTTCCCCTCAAAATGAGGGATGGCAAAAGAAATTAGGGCGTCTTTGCCTGACGCTATTTAAGATCTACGCCTTCGGCTGCATTGTTTTGATCGTCGGTGCGATCATCAGTATAGGGTTTCTAGATAAATTCTATCCAGACCTCATGGCAGATGAAAACGTTCAAGGAAATGTTTTAATGGTGACTACTTTCAGTTTAATTTTACTGTGGTACGCCATTACCCAGCGCCAGGTTGATATGATTTGGCCACTTCTAACAGGTATCATTTGGTTCATTACGCAAGATGCCCTATTCGTTTTGGGGTGGGTTGCCGCAGCATGGTGGATCATTAAATTTCTCACCGAGATTTCTCATCTTCGCGTTGGTACCTTGTGCCAAAGTCTTTTAGTTTTTGTCATCCTTATGGGCTATACCAGTGTACATCGGTTTGGTGAACACCCCTTCTATAATGCGGCGTTCGTCGTCTGTGTGATGTGGGGCGTCATATGCCATTACCGGGGAAAAACGCTTTTCAAAACAACGAAAAACCAGCCAAAGGCACAGGTTGCTGTACTCACACCAAAATCGCCACAGCCTTCCTCTTCCGTCATCACACCGCCCGTTCAGGAAGTGGTTACGTTTGAAAGTCGTATTGCCCAGTTGCAAACCCCACAGCAGCTCCCCAACGCACTGCTCGAAGAACTGAAAATTATCGTCGAGTACGCACAGCTTATTGTCACGTGTATGAAGGAAGATCCCAAGGATGTGGAGCCCGGCACGGCGTTTCTTAATCGCTACCTTCCTGCCGTAGAAAAAGTCGCGGGTGAGTTTGTCAGGCTTTCCACCCAATTAGAGAAACACGGCAAATCGGACGATTTTCTGCTGAAGAATATTACCGCGCTGAAAGCGCTGGGTTCCGCCTTTCAACAGCAACATGCACGGCTGCTGGAGAACGATACGTTGGATTTCGACACTGAACTTAATCTGGTTAATAACCTCTTAAAAACAGACGGTTATAAGTAAATACTACTGATGATATTCTGCTGATAGTGTGGTTCCTAAGTAGCGAGCGGAAAACCGCTCGCTACTTCATCTGAGCCAAATCAGCCTTAATGCCAAATCAACAGCACGCAAGCGGCGGTCAGCAGTCCCATTGACACATTAAAGATAATCCACGCTTTCTTACTGCGCAGCAGTCGTCCAATCATCGTGCCAAATCCGAGCCAAATGACGCCGGACACCAGATTGACCAGCACAATCCCGATGCTTATCGCGATCACGGACTGGTTATAGCCTTCCCCCGCCAGACTAAAGCTGGCAACCGCGCCCAGCGCCATGAGCCACGCTTTCGGGTTCAGGAATTGCAGCAACCACCCTTGATAAAATCGGATCGGCTGGGACGGCGCAGCGGACGTTTCCAGCCGTTCATAAGCCGCCGTGGCAATTTTCCACGCCAGCCAGAGCAGATAGGCGCTACCGAGGACTTTCAGGATAAAATGCAGCGAAGGATAGATCAGAATCAACCCACCGACACCGAATGCCACCAGCAGTAAAATACTCTGCATGCCCAGCATGATGCCGACCATCAGCCACAGTGAACGCATAAAGCCAAAATTCGCGCCCGAGGTAGTCAACAGCATATTGTTCGGCCCCGGTGTGATGGCCGCCACCCACAAAAAACCCAACATCGAGAGAAATAAACTCAGTTCCATTATTTGTGGGCGCTCCTGACCCAAATATCGTACCAACTGGCAGCATTGAAGCTAACAGTGTGATATTGATCGTACAAGAGCCGACAACAAGATTTTCATATCCTTTATGCATGACCATTTCCGTCCGCTAAGCGGCGCTCGTAACCCACATCTGCAAACGCTATTGCCGCGCCTGATTCGCCGTCACGCGAAGTTCTTGCCAGTCTGGCAAGCGCTCGAATTACCGGACGGCGATTTCGTCGATCTGGCGTGGAGCGAAGCGCCTGAACAGGCGCGGCACAAACCGCGCGTGGTGCTGTTTCACGGGCTGGAAGGCAGCTTTCACAGCCCTTACGCTCACGGCCTGTTGCATGCCTGTAAGCAGCGCGGCTGGCTGGCTGTCATCATGCATTTTCGCGGATGCAGCGGTAAGCCCAATCGGATGAAGCGTATCTATCATTCCGGCGAAACCGGTGATGCCAGCTATTTTCTGCACTGGATGCAGGAGACACTGGGCAATGCGCCTACCGCCGCTATCGGCGTTTCTCTCGGCGGTAACATGCTGGCCTACCTGCTCGCTCAGCAAGGCGAAGCCTGCTCCCTGTCCGCGGCCGTCATTGTTTCCGCCCCCTTGATGCTCGAACCCTGTAGCCGCAGGATGGAACAAGGCTTCTCTCGCGTCTATCAGCACTACCTGCTGCGTCTGCTGAAGCAAAACGCCGGTCGCAAGCTGGCGGCTTATCCAGATACACTGCCGATTCAGTTGCCGCAGTTGAAGCGAATCCGCCAGTTGCGAGAGTTTGATGACGTCATTACCTCACGTATCCACGGCTTCCACGATGCGGCCGACTACTATCGACGCTGTAGCGCCCTGCCGCTGTTGCCTCAGATTCGTAAACCGCTGCTCATTATCCATGCAAAGGACGATCCCTTCATGACGTCTGAGGTGATTCCCGATCTGTCGCAGTTACCGTCTAATATTGAATATCAACTGACGGAACATGGTGGGCATGTCGGCTTCGTCGGAGGAACGTTGATGAAACCGGAAATGTGGCTGGAACAGCGCATTCCCAATTGGCTTAGCCCATTTTTGGACCATGCCACTAATTCTTTTTCTTCAGGAACCTCTTATTCAGGAACTTTTCATTCAGGAGGAATAGCGTGATTATTCCCTGGCAACAGCTCGATCCAGAAACACTGGATAGCATCATCGAATCTTTCGTCCTGCGGGAAGGCACCGATTACGGCGAACAGGAGCGATCGCTGGCGCAGAAAGTGGAAGATATCCGCAGCCAGCTCCAATCTGGCGAGGTGGTGTTGGTGTGGTCTGAGTTACATGAAACCCTCAATATCATGCCCCGCAACCAGCTCAATGCCGGAGGACATGCCCCTTATTGAGCATGGCAAAAGTCGTGAAAGAACGCGCCAAACATGCTAACAATGATAACTAATTACGTCTTTTTTGAGGATACGCGCAGGCCTCCAGTCTATGCGAACCTCGCGATCACGGAGTCACGCGCCTTATGTCACATCAGCATCCGATTATTGCGGTTACCGGCTCCAGCGGAGCGGGAACCACAACAACCAGTCTGGCCTTCCGTAAGATTTTCCAGCAGTTTGATCTGCGTGCAGCCCAGTTGGAAGGCGATAGCTTTCACCGCTATACCCGCCCGGAAATGGATATGGCGATTCGTAAAGCGCGTGATTCAGGACGCCACATCAGCTATTTCGGCCCAGAAGCGAATGATTTCAGCCTGCTGGAACAGTCGTTTATCGACTATGGCCTGCACGGGCGCGGCCAGACGCGTAAATATCTGCATACCTACGATGAAGCAATTCCCTATAATCAGGTTCCTGGGACATTCACGCCGTGGGAGCCGATGCCGGAACCCACCGATATCCTGTTCTATGAAGGGCTGCACGGTGGCATAGTCACCGAGCAAAACGACGTGGCACAGCATGTCGATTTGCTCGTCGGCGTAGTGCCAATCGTCAATCTGGAATGGATTCAAAAGCTGATTCGTGACGTTAATGAGCGCGGCCACTCGCGTGAAGCGGTGATGGATTCCGTCGTTCGCTCGATGGAAGACTACATCACCTATATCACGCCACAGTTTTCTCGCACACACATCAACTTCCAGCGCGTGCCTACCGTGGACACCTCCAACCCGTTCGCCGCCAAGTCGATTCCCTCACTGGACGAAAGCTTCGTCGTGATTCACTTTCAGGGATTGGATAATATTGATTATCCCTATCTGCTCGCCATGTTGCAGGGGTCGTTTATCTCCCATATCAACACGCTAGTCGTTCCCGGCGGGAAGATGGGCTTGGCGATGGAATTGATTATGGCGCCACTGGTGCAGCGGTTAATCGAAGGGAAAACGATCGAATAAGCGAAACCGGGCACGGTAGTGTCGTGCCCAGAGAGAGATTAAGCCAGCACCCTAACTTCGTGGCTATGCGTCACCTCAACGGCTTTGCCCAGCATCAGTGCCACAGAACAGTACTTTTCCGCCGACAGGGCGACAGCTCGCTCGACAGCTTTGTCAGTCAATCCTTTTCCCGTCACGATAAAATGCAGATTGATGTGGGTAAATAAACGCGGCGCGTCAGACCGACGCTCTGACGTTAATTTCACCTCACAATCCGCCACATCGTTGCGACCTTTTTGCAGAATCGACACCACGTCAATCGCGCTGCATCCTCCTACGGACATCAATACCATTTCCATCGGACTGGGCGCTTTATCGCCAGAATTGCCGTCCATCAATATCTGATGCCCTGATGCGGATTCGCCCAAAAACGTTAAGCCTTCAACCCATTTTACCCGAGCCTGCATGATGCCTCTCCACTAAAATTTTTTTGAAAATTTATATCGTTACTGTACAAAAATCAGCGTTAATCAGAGCTTTGTCATGCTGAAGCGAGACAACACAAGACACATCCTTAAAGCTGTGTTAAAACGAAAATAGAATAGACCTTTTCTGGACAAACCCAGAAACGAAGAAGATGATTACGTGGCCAGATATACCCAGCCACGTTTACGATGCGGCAAGGCAGCAACCGGAAAATCAAGGGTACAGTGGTTCCAGTATATTCCCTGACGTCATTCTGCCTAGACTGAATTTTATTTTTTAGCAGTTAAACACGCCGTACAGGGAACTCTGACCCCTGTAATTTGCGCAGTGAATTACAACAGAGGATGATAGCGAATGGTTCTCGGCAAACCGCAAACAGACCCAACTCTCGAATGGTTCCTTTCCCATTGTCATATTCACAAGTATCCATCGAAGAGCACACTGATTCACCAAGGTGAAAAAGCAGAAACACTTTACTACATCGTGAAAGGCTCTGTCGCAGTGCTAATCAAAGATGAAGAAGGCAAGGAAATGATCCTCTCCTACCTCAATCAGGGCGATTTTATCGGCGAGCTCGGCCTGTTTGAAGAAGGTCAGGAACGCAGTGCCTGGGTTCGGGCAAAAACCGCCTGTGAAGTGGCTGAAATTTCCTATAAAAAATTCCGCCAGCTCATCCAGGTTAACCCAGATATTCTCATGCGTCTGTCTGCGCAAATGGCAAGCAGACTTCAGGTTACCTCTGAGAAAGTCGGCAACCTCGCCTTCCTTGATGTAACCGGCCGTATTGCCCAAACCCTACTCAACCTGGCCAAACAACCTGATGCCATGACGCATCCAGATGGCATGCAAATTAAAATTACCCGTCAGGAAATTGGGCAAATCGTTGGCTGCTCGCGTGAAACCGTGGGCCGCATTCTGAAAATGTTAGAAGACCAGAACCTGATCTCTGCACACGGTAAAACGATTGTCGTTTACGGCACTCGCTAAACCCCTGTCGCGGTACCCTACCAATAAAAAAGCGTGAAGCCTCGGCCTCACGCTTTTTTTATGCCGTGCCATCCCTGCCGCCACCCTTACGGGCCGTCGCAAGCGACGTTGAAAAACGTTCTCTACGTTTTTTTATCACTGCGCTTTTGGGAGCGTAATCAGTTTGCTGTGTTAACGACCTGCGCGACGGCTTTGGCGAACTTCGCCATCCCCTGCGCAATATCGTCTTCATCAATGATCAAAGACGGTACAAAGCGGATCACGTTAGGCCCAGCCATCAGTACCATAAGCCCCTGGGCCGTTGCGGCAGCCAGGAACTCGCCCGCGCGACCGTGCCATTGCGGTTTCAGTTCTGCACCCAGCAGCAGCCCCATACCGCGAACCTGTTCGAATACACCGTACTGCTGATTGATTTTCTCAAGCTCACTGACAAAGCGATCGTGACGATCCGCCACGCCTGACAACACGTCCGGCGTGTTAATGATATCCAGCGCGGCTTCCGCCACCGCACAGGCCAACGGGTTGCCGCCATAGGTGGTGCCGTGTACCCCAACCGTCATGGCCGATGCGATCTCTTCCGTCGTCAGCATCGCACTAATCGGGAACCCGCCGCCCAATGCTTTAGCCGTTGTGAGAATATCCGGCGTAATACCGTAATGCATGTAGCTGAATAATTTACCGGTACGCCCCATCCCGCTCTGCACTTCATCAAATACCAGCAGCGCCTTGTGCTGATCGCACAGATCGCGCACGCCTTGTAAAAACTCAGGCGTCGCAGGCGTAATTCCACCCTCGCCCTGAATCGGCTCCAGCACGACCGCACAGGTGTGATCGTCCATCACTGCTTTCACCGCAGCCAGATCGTTGAAGGGAACATGGACAATGTCCGCAGGTTTAGGCCCGAAACCATCAGCATATTTAGGCTGTCCGCCAACCGAGACGGTGAACAGCGTCCGGCCATGGAACGCATTGTAGAAGGCGATGATCTTGGTTTTATACGGACTATGGCGTTTAACCGCATAGTGACGCGCCAGCTTAAAGGCGGCTTCGTTAGCCTCAGCGCCGGAGTTAACAAAGAACACGCGGTCGGCAAAAGTGGCATCAATCAATTTGCTGGCGAGGCGTAGCGCAGGCTCATTAGTGAAAATATTGCTGGTGTGCCACAGCTTTTCACCCTGCTGCTGCAACGCGTTCACCAATGCAGGATGGCAGTGGCCCAACGCCGTGACCGCAATACCGCCGGAGAAATCGATATACTCGCGGCCTTCCTGATCCCAGACGCGGCTCCCTTTACCTTTCACAGGTACAAACTTCGCGGGTGCATAAACCGGCAAAATCACTTTATCGTGAGTATCCCGTGTCACTGCTTTCTGCTCTGCTACCATTTGCTGCCTCACTCTGCTGTCCATCATGTCGAAATGAAAATATAGTCAATAAATATGCATAAAAAATCAATTCCAGGCAATATTAAATCAGCTACTGAAGAGAATAACTTTCTATATGGCTAAATTTTAAGGAAATTATCCAAAAGCTGATGCCCTTGCTGGCTAAGAATGCTCTCTGGGTGAAATTGCACCCCTTCCAACGGCAATGCGCGATGGCGAATCCCCATAATCTCATCACGCTTGCCTTCATGTTCGCTCCAAGCCGTGATCTCAAAGCAATCAGGCAGTGATGCGGCATCAATAATGAGTGAATGATAGCGGGTGACCGTCAAAGGGTGAGCCAGCCCCGCGAAAACCCCCGTATCGCTATGCGCAATCGTTGAGGTTTTCCCGTGCATGACCTGCCGTGCTCGCACCACACGCGCGCCGAACGCCTGCCCCATCGCCTGATGGCCAAGACACACGCCCAGAATAGGCAGTTTATCGGCAAAGTGACGGATAGCAGCTAGCGAAATGCCCGCCTCATCCGGCGTACAAGGGCCAGGTGAAATGACCAATCGCTCAGGCGCAAGTTGCTCAATCTCTCGTAGCGTCAGTTCATCATTACGCTTCACCACGACCTGTGCGCCAAGCTCACAAAAGTATTGGTAAAGGTTGTAGGTAAAGGAGTCGTAGTTATCGATAATTAGCAGCATAGTCATTGCACTGTTAGTCGGAAAAGCCGTACTAACATACATGAAATCCGCGTCAGGTACCCGCCCTCGTCACCATCAAAGACAAAGGGGTCGCTCTCTTCGTTTAAGAAATTAGCATGATAATAATTTTATCGATCACAAATCATTTATTTCATCAGGAAACATCTTTATTAATAGGCCTTATTTATTATCACAATTCAGAGTAAACGATTACATTGAAATTATTTTTAACAAAAAAAATAATAAACAAAAACCTCCTATGAATTAATTCAGTTTTTTTAAAAGGAAGAAAAACTAAGGAGGTTATCTCTAAAGTGATATTTTTTGATAGCGATCACAATCGCTCAGAAAGCGAATAAACCACGCATATAAAATGGATAAAAAATAAAGAATCCAGATTGAAACGACAAAGATTAAAAAACATAACACAATGAATTTAAATGATTTAAATGGAAATTGGTTTCTATTTAAAAGTAATGAACACAAATCCTCTCAACTGTCCTCTGTTATTTAATTAATATATTTAACGCCCCATCTTGTATTGTTTATTTTTTCTGTTAACACTTAGAACGGCTTTATAGACAAACCTTAATTTCATTTTTGTTGAAACAGCCTTTTTAAATTACACAGGGTGTGTAGTGATCAATACCCAAAAAATTCTATGTCAAGGAGAGTACATAATGAAATACCTACTGCCTTCTGCAGCCGCTGGGCTGTTGCTGCTCGCGGCCCAACCGACAATGGCGGCAAATACGGGGGGTTATGCCACCACTGACGGCGGCGACGTTTCTGGTGCTGTGAAAAAAACGGCGCGTTCTCTGCAAGAGATCGTCGATATCATTGAGGCTGCGAAAAAGGACTCAAGCGGTAAAGCGGTCAAAGGTGGGGCCTACCCGCTCGTTATTACCTACAACGGTAATGAAGATGCGTTAATCAAAGCCGCCGAAGCTAACATCTGCGGCCAGTGGAGCAAAGATCCGCGCGGTGTGGAAATCAAAGAGTTCACCAAAGGGATCACCATCCTCGGAACCAACGGTTCTTCCGCTAACTTCGGCATCTGGATGGTTAACTCTTCCAACGTTGTCGTGCGTAACATGCGCTTCGGCTATATGCCGGGCGGCGCAAAAGATGGCGATGCCATCCGTATTGATAACTCGCCAAACGTCTGGATCGATCACAACGAGATCTTCGCCAAGAACTTCGAATGTGCTGGTACACCAGACAACGACACCACTTTTGAATCGGCTGTCGATATTAAAAAAGGCGCCACCAACGTCACGGTATCCTACAACTATATCCATGGCGTGAAAAAAGTGGGATTGAGCGGTTCAAGCAATACGGATACGGGTCGCGACCTGACTTACCACCACAATATTTACAGCGATGTTAACTCACGTCTGCCACTGCAACGTGGTGGTAAAGTGCATGCTTATAACAACCTGTATGACGGTATCAAAAGTTCAGGCTTTAACGTACGTCAGAAAGGGATCGCACTGATCGAAAGTAACTGGTTCGAAAATGCACTCAACCCAGTGACCGCACGTAATGACGATTCCAACTTCGGTACTTGGGAACTCCGTAACAACAACATTACCAGCCCATCTGATTTTGCTAAATACAAAATCACGTGGGGTAAACCATCCACACCGCACATCAATGCGGATGACTGGAAGAGCACCGGTAAATTCCCAGCCGTCCCATATAGCTACTCTCCAGTTTCTGCACAGTGCGTGAAGGATAAACTGGCAAGCTATGCCGGCGTAGGTAAAAACCTGGCGGTACTGACAGCAGCTAACTGTAAATAAACGCGTTAAGCCCGACGCATTCATTCTGCGCCGGGTGCTTTCTGAGCGAGTGCTTCGGCCTCGCTCATTTTTGAGAGTCCCGAGCAAGATTGTCAGCGTGACCGCCATGAAAATAGACGTCGTGCTAATGATAATTTAGCCAATAAGCCGCTACGAACAATGAGGTCTATTCTTCTTTTATCACGTAAAGAAACACCATATAGCGATTAATAATAATTATTTCTTAACAAACTAAAATTCACGATAAAATTAACTCATCACTCGAAAAATATTGAACATGTCTGTGATAGTATATTTTTACTTAAGGTAGTTTCTTACGTTGACGATAGCGATCGTCACAAGAAAAATAACGATTTAAAAACTAATCAATAAAGAAACTTGATTACATTTATTATCCACTAAAAAAATAACATCATGATTTACGGTTACTTTAAAAGAAAATTGTTTCCTATAAAATCAGAGTTATCCAATCATCAGTATTACAAAATGTTTCACCCCTAATACATTTAACATTTCACCCTTGAACTGATCTTATTTTTTGACCACACTTCCCTTGGTTTTTCACCAAAATTGAAATTCATTTTTGTTGAAAAATTTTTACCTGTTACATCGGGCATAGGGATCGATAAATGCCCATGAAAATTCTATTCCAAGGAGACAGTGATAATGAAATACCTATTGCCTACGGCAGCCGCTGGATTGCTATTACTCGCGGCTCAACCCGCAATGGCCGCAAATACGGGCGGCTATGCCACTACGGATGGTGGAGAAGTGTCCGGTGCCGTGAAAAAAACGGCACGTTCTATGAAAGAAATTGTGGATATTATTGAAGCCGCGCAAGTGGATTCAAAAGGCAAGAAAGTCAAAGGCGGTGCTTACCCGCTCATCATCACCTATAGCGGTAATGAAGACTCATTAATCAAAGCGGCTGAAAAGAATATTTGCGGCCAGTGGAGTAAGGACGCTCGCGGCGTACAAATCAAAGAGTTCACCAAAGGCATTACTATCCAGGGCACCAATGGCTCATCCGCCAACTTCGGTGTCTGGATTGTGAACTCTTCTAACGTTGTGGTACGTAATATGCGCTTTGGCTATATGCCAGGCGGCGCGCAAGACGGCGATGCCATTCGTATCGATAACTCCCCGAACGTCTGGATCGACCACAACGAGATCTTTGCCAAGAACTTTGAGTGTAAAGGTACGCCAGACAATGACACCACCTTTGAATCGGCTGTCGATATCAAAAAAGGGTCAACTAACGTCACGGTATCCTACAACTATATTCATGGCATCAAGAAAGTTGGCCTGAGCGGTGCAAGCAATACGGATACGGGTCGTAACCTGACTTATCATCACAATATCTACCGTGATGTTAACTCACGCCTGCCATTACAGCGTGGTGGTCTGGTTCACGCGTACAACAACCTGTATGACGGCATCACCGGTTCAGGCTTTAACGTGCGTCAGAAAGGAATCGCGCTGATTGAAAGCAACTGGTTCGAAAATGCGCTCAACCCAGTGACAGCACGTAACGACAGTTCCAACTTCGGTACTTGGGAACTCCGTAACAACAACATTACCAGCCCATCTGATTTTGCTAAATACAAAATCACCTGGGGCAAACCTTCCTCTCCTCACATCAATGCGGATAACTGGAAGAGTACTGGTAAGTTCCCTTCCATCTCCTATAAGTACACCCCGGTTTCTGCACAGTGTGTGAAGGATAAACTGGCAAACTATGCTGGTGTAGGAAAAAATCTGGCAGTACTGACAGCAGCTAACTGCAAATAAACGTGGTGAGGCTTTCTCCGTCGTATCAAGACAGGAAACGATAAGCCTGAATATCCCACGGCCGTGACTCTTCATACTGAGACAGGGTTATACCAGAGCGGGCTCTTAGAGCTCGCTCATTTTTTATGGAAACTCAGGCACGAGCATGGATATGTATTCTAAAATAAGCACCAATTAAATAGCGCACTAATTATATTATTAAAAATAAATAGCTGTATTTACTAAGAAAGAAAACCATCATTTAATTAATGATTAAATAATTAAAATAATAGTCATTCATCAACACATAATTAATTGATAATTTGATCGGTATCAAATATTTCTGACACCACCATCCCAATGAGGGAATTTTACTTATTTATTGATGTCGCTCACAGTTATTACCTTTATCAAATCGCGCCTATGACAGTGGCATAAAACGAAATGTAATTTTATTTTTCATAAAAATCATCAATATCCTTATTTTAGAAAAAATGAAAAAAATATTACCATTTAAAATAGATACTTATTAAGCATTGATGTTTCCATCATTATTCATGAGATATATTTAATACCTAAATATTGAATTATTTTTCTTTTATGGTAAGACTTATCTTGGTTTTCAATAAACCTTGATTTCATTTTTATTGAAACACCAAAATAATATAATCTGGGTTATGTGGAACATTAATACCCAAACAAAAATTCAATTCCAAGGAGAGTACCTTAATGAAATACCTACTGCCTTCTGCAGCCGCTGGGCTGTTATTGCTTGCGGCCCAACCAACGATGGCGGCAAATACGGGGGTTATGCCACCACTGACGGTGGTGACGTTGCCGGTGCCGTGAAAAAAACAGCGCGCTCCATGCAAGATATTATTGATATCATCGAAGCCGCGAAGCTGGATTCCAATGGCAAGAAAGTGAAAGGTGGCGCTTACCCGCTTGTCATCACCTATAACGGTAATGAAGACGCGCTGATCAAAGCCGCTGAGGCCAACATCTGCGGCCAGTGGAGTAAGGATGCCCGAGGTGTAGAAATCAAAGAATTCACCAAAGGGATTACCATCATCGGAACCAATGGATCGTCCGCCAACTTCGGGATCTGGCTGACAAAATCATCCGATATCGTCATACGTAACATGCGTTTTGGTTACATGCCGGGCGGCGCGCAGGATGGTGATGCCATTCGTATCGATAACACGCCGAACGTCTGGATTGACCACAACGAAATCTTCGCGAAAAATTTTGAATGCGCAGGTACAAAAGACGGTGACACGACATTTGAATCCGCGATTGATATCAAAAAAGCGTCAACCAACGTGACCATTTCGTACAACTACATTCACGGCATCAAAAAGGTCGGCCTGAGCGGCTTCAGCAGCAGCGATACGGGCCGTGACCTGACTTATCATCACAATATTTACGACGACGTTAACGCTCGCCTCCCGCTGCAACGTGGCGGCCAGGTTCACGCGTACAACAACCTGTATACTGGCATCACCAGTTCTGGCCTGAACGTGCGTCAGAAAGGGATTGCGCTGATCGAACGTAACTGGTTCGAGAATGCGAAAAACCCGGTGACCTCACGTTACGACGGTTCCAACTTCGGTACCTGGGAGCTGCGTAATAACAACGTCATGAGCCCGGCTGATTTCGCTAAATACAACATCACCTGGGATAAAGATTCCAAGCCCTACGTGAATGCGGAAGACTGGAAAAGTACTGGCACATTCGCTTCTGTTCCTTACAGCTACTCTCCGGTTTCGGCACAGTGCGTGAAGGACAAACTGGCGAACTATGCTGGCGTGAACAAAAATCTTGCGGTGCTGACGGCAGCAAATTGCAACTAGTTGCGATGTGTAAAGCATGAAAGGTAAATAAGCGGACTTCAGGCTCCGACCCTCATTGTCCTGTGCTAACAGGAGTCTGCAAGCGAGCTTAACGCCCGTCGGTTTATCGTTCGGGCCGCACTTGAGCGAGCCCTAAGGGCTCGCTCATTTTTATCGTTAATATTCAAGGAAATGAAATGAAACGTTCTCTTCTGTTCGCCGCACTGTTCAGCACCGGCTTCGTGTTTAGTGTTGGCATACCGATGGCGAGCGCCGCCACACCGGCTGCACCAGAGTTGAAAGGATTCGGAGCGGATACCGTAGCAGGCAGCGGTGGACGCATTATTCGCGTCACCACGCTAGCCTCTTCTGGAGCTGGTTCACTCAGGGAAGCGCTGGCTGCCAAAGGTCCGCGCATTATCGTTTTTGAGGTTGGCGGCATTATCGACCTGAATAAAAGTGACCTTCGGTTATCAGAACCGTTTGTCACCATTGCCGGCCAGACCGCTCCCTCTCCCGGTATCACCATCATTCGCGGCGGAATGGGGATCAGCACACATGATGTGCTGATGCAGCATATTCGTTTCCGCATCGGCGATGCCGGTACGGGTAAAAAAAGCGGCTTTGAACGCGATGTTTCCATCAACGGCAAAGATGCCTACAACGTCGTGATCGACCACTCTAGTTTCGCCTGGGGTACGGACGAAAACCTGTCTATTTCCGGCCCACGCTATGACGGACCGCAGGGCACCGCACACCGTATCACGCTTTCAAATAATATCGTTGCTGAAGGCCTATACGATTCGGCTCACACCAAAGGTATTCACTCGATGGGGACGCTGGTTCACGATAACGTGACCGACGTATCCATCGTGGGCAGCCTGTATGCGCACAACAACGAGCGCAATGCCTGGTTTAAAGCAGGTTCTACAGGCGTCATGGTCAATAACCTGATCTACAACCCCGGTATTTGGGGCGTTCGTGTCGGCGGAGTAAAAGGAGAGTGGGAAGGGAAAACCATGCCCGCCAGCCCACGCGTCTCCGTTGCGGGTAACGTGATGCACTACGGCGCGAATACCAAAGCAGGTTTAGGACTGGTAGGAAGCAATAGCTCCGGCGATGTCTGGATGTCAGATAATCTCGCGTACGATGCCAATGGCAAAGCCGCACCGCAAACGTCAGGCAGCGGGATAAATTTACTCAAAGTGTCCCCTATTTGGCCTGCAGGCTTAACGGCATTACCCGCCAGCACCGTCACCAATCGGGTACTGCAAAGCGCAGGCGCACGCCCTAAAGATCGTGATGCCGTCGATAAACGTATCGTGGAGAACTTCAAACAGCGGAAAGGTGGCTTCGTGAACAGCCAGGAAGACGTCGGCGGCTATCCCGTTGCAACAGCGACCTACCGTCAGTTGAACGTACCGAGCACTGGCGTAGATGCCTGGCTACAGCAGATGGCCAACGCGCTGGAATAAAACGGCGGTAATGGAATAGCAGAGTAAAATGCTAAAAGGCCACATTAGTGGCCTTTGTCGTATTCTCGGTTCTTTGCTTACCTATTTTGTCAATCCGGGCAGCACTTTCGCAGACTGAATCACGACTGGCGTGGTCGGCACATTCTGGTAAGGCCCAACATTTTTCGTCGGCACCTGGGAGATCTTATCTACAACTTCCATTCCCTTCACCACTTTACCGAACACCGCGTAACCAAAATCACGCTGGCCGTGATCGAGGAAGGCATTATCGGCAACGTTGATAAAGAACTGGCTGGTCGCACTGTCTTTGTCAGATGTGCGCGCCATGGCGATCGTGCCGCGCTGGTTACGTAAACCGTTATCGGCTTCATTTTTGATCGGCGCGTTCGTCGCTTTTTGGCTCATTTCGCCAGAAAAGCCGCCACCCTGCACCATAAAACCAGGGATCACACGGTGAAATGTCGTCCCGTTATAAAAACCGTTGTTAACGTACTCGACGAAATTTTTTACCGAAACCGGTGCCTTTTGATTATCTAAAGACAGTTCGATATTGCCCGCGGACGTCGTCAGCAACACACGCGTGGTGGTGTCGGAAGCCGCAAAAGCGGGAGAAAATGCCGTCAGTGAAATAAGGGCTGCCGCAGCAACCAGAGTACGTTTGAACATGAGAATTCCTTTTTGAAGAGGCCGACTACAGAAAGCGTAATGATTGTAAGTATCCGCACTCTTCAACGCTACCCATTTACCTTTTTTTACGTATAAAAGTCTGTTCGTAACCCACTGTGAGCAAAAACCTGTGCCCAAGATAAAAAAAGGCCGATTACTCGGCCCTCATAATGATGATTATCTCGCAGCGCGACAAGTCCATACGTACCTAGCCCATGCGCTCCGAACGCACCGCCAGATCGCGGCTGTACTGACGGCTGGCGTCCACCAGCATGGAAGTATAGGCATCCTTCGGCATATCGCTGGTCAGGTCATCGGTCTCCAACGTTTCCAGTATCTTACCGTATTGCATCACCGCCACTTTATGGCACAGGTGGGAAATCACGCCCAAGTCATGCGTCACCATCAGGTAGGTCAGCTTTTCCTGCTGTTGCAACTCCGTTAGCAGATTGAGAATTTCCGCCTGTACCGACACATCCAGCGCCGACGTCGGCTCATCCAGCAGCAGAACTCTCGGCTCCAGAATCAGCGCTCGGGCAATTGCCACACGCTGACGCTGCCCACCCGAAAGCTGATGCGGATAACGGCGGCGGAATTGCGTTCCCAGCCCCACCTTCTCCAGCAAGGTGTCGATACGATCGTCACGATCGTCAAAGCGGTGGATCGACAGCGGCTCTTCCAGAATCGACTCTACCGTATGACGAGGATGCAGCGATCCGTACGGATCCTGAAACACCATCTGCACCCGGCGACAACGCGCCTGATCGATTCGGTGTGCCAGTTTCTTCCCGTCAATATGCAGCGAGCCTTCCCAATGATTAAAAAGCCCGGCCAGACATTTCAGCACTGTGGTTTTACCGGAGCCCGATTCCCCGACCAGACCAAAGATATCGCCGTCGTTGACGGTAAGGTTCACATCGTACAATACCTGATTCGCCGTGCTACCTTGCCCAAAAGAGAGATTCAGGTTATTCACTTCGATCATCGGCTTACGCTGACTCATTGCTTCAGTTGCCATGATTATCCCCTTTATCCATTGATCCAGGCTGGATCACGATTCATCACCGGTAAACGCGGACGACGATGGTCGATATCCGGCAGCGAATTCAGCAGCCCACGCGTGTACGGATGCTGCGCGTTGTCCAGATCGGCGGCGGCAATGGATTCCACGA
Source organism: Pectobacterium odoriferum (assembly GCF_009931295.1). Classification (NCBI taxonomy): domain Bacteria; kingdom Pseudomonadati; phylum Pseudomonadota; class Gammaproteobacteria; order Enterobacterales; family Pectobacteriaceae; genus Pectobacterium; species Pectobacterium odoriferum. Next base: position 4,437,422 of record NZ_CP034938.1, read on the forward strand.
CGCGTCCGGCATACATCACCAACACCCGATCGCAGAAGCTACGTACCAGATTGATATCGTGGCTGATGAAAATCAGCCCCAGACCGCGCTCGCTGACCAGATCGTCCAGCATCGCTAGCACTTGCAGTCGCACGGACACATCCAGTGCGGAGGTCGGTTCATCGGCAATCACGATTTCGGGTTCAGTAATCAGCATCATCGCAATCATGATGCGCTGCCCCTGTCCGCCCGAGATCTCATGAGGGTACAGATTGTATACGCGCTCTGGCTGGCGAATACGCACTACGTCTAGCATCGCCATGACCTTTTCCTTCGCATCGCGGTGCGACACCCGATGGTGCGCCAGATAGGCTTCGGCAATCTGATCGCCAACGCACACCACTGGGTTCAGCGAATATTTTGGATCCTGCATAATCATGGAGATGCGCTTGCCGCGAATCTGACGCATCCGCGCCTCATCCGCTTTCAGCAGATCGGTATCGCCGAAGCGCAGTTTATCCGCCGTAATCCGCGCGCTGTGCGGATGCAGTTGCAACAGCGCTCGGCCAACCGTCGATTTACCGGAGCCGGATTCGCCGACAATGGCCAGCTTTTCACAGCCCAGCGTAAAGGAGACGCCGCGCACGGCATCCGTCACAGCGCCACGGTTCACGAAGCTTACCCGCAGATTTTCCACTTCCATCAGGGGCGAGCTTCCCGGCACACGTTGAGAAGACTTATTCAGTTCTGGGATCGAGGATGTCACGTAGGCCGTCTCCAAGGAAGTTGAACGCTAGGCTGTTAATCAAAATCGCCAGCCCCGGAATAGTTACTAACCACCAGCACTCCATCATGTAACGACGACCCGCAGAGATCATCGCGCCCCATTCAGGATCGGGCGGCTGTGCCCCCAACCCCAGAAAGCCCAAACCCGCCGCTGTCAGAATGATGCCCGCCATATTCATGGTGATACGAATAATCACCGACGGCAGACACAGCGGCACAATGTGGTGCAGCAGGATGCGGATAGAGGATGCGCCTTGCAGCTTCACGGCAGACACAAAGTCCGCGTGACGCAGCGACAGCGTCTCCGCCCTTGCCAGACGGGCAATCGGCGGCCAGGCCGTCAGCGTAATCGCAATCACCACATGCTCCAGACCCGGGCCAAGCGCCGCAACGAATGCCAGCGCCAACACCAGGCTAGGGAACGAAATGAAGATATCGGTGATACGCATCAGGATGGTATCGACGATGCCGCCGTAATACCCAGCCACCACGCCCAGCGCCAGCCCGATAGGCCCAACGGTGACCGACACCAGCGCCACGATATACAGCGTGATGCGTGAACCATAGACCAGACGACTAAACACATCGCGTCCAAACTCATCGGTGCCAAAGTAATGCGCCGCACTCGGAGCCTGTAACGCATTAGCCAAGTCCTGTACCAGCGGATCGTGCGTGGCGATCCACGGGGCGAATATAGCGACCAGCATCAACATCAGCACAATCGCAGAACCAATCGCGGTCAGCGGATTGCGCATCATCGTCAAGAGAAACCCGCCGATTCGCGCGCCGCGTAGCCGCAGGCGGCTCACACGTTTTTCCGGCGGTGTCCGCATTATCGATTCGCGGCTGACAGGCGGCTCAGAGGAAATATTCATGCGTTCGTCCTCGGATCAAAGATTTGATACAACATGTCCGACAGCAGGTTAAGCGTCACGAAGATCAACCCGACCAGCAGCACACATCCCATAACCGCGTTCATATCCCCCAGCAGCAGACTGCCTGTCAGATAGGAACCAAAGCCCGGCCATGAGAAGACCGTTTCGATCAGTACCGCGCCTTCCAGCAGCGAGCCATACGCCAGCGCCACCACCGTCAGAAGCTGAACCAGAATATTGCGAAACGCGTGCGCCCAGACAACACGGAACTCAGACAGCCCTTTCACTCGCGCGGTAATAATGTATTCCTGCGAAAGCTGCGCCAGCATGAAGCTGCGCGTCATGCGGCTGATGTAGGCCAGCGAGTGGAAACCAAGAATCGTGGCAGGCAACACCAGATGGTTCAGCGCGCTGCGGAACACATCCCACTCGCCCGCCAGTAGCGAATCTACCAGCAGCAGACCGGTACGGTTCTCCACCAGACCGTCGTAGGCCATATCAACCCGTCCGGCACCGCCAACCCAGTTCAGCCAGGCATAGAACACCAGCAGCCCCATCATCCCGACCCAAAATATTGGCGTGGAATAACCGGCCAGACTGATAAAACGCACCACATAATCCGCCCACTTACCGCGTCGCGCCGCAGCCAGCACACCGAGTGGCACGCCCAGACCGGCACCCACGATAATCGCCATAGTGGCAAGCTCGATGGTGGCAGGGAAAACACGGATAATGTCATCCATGACAGGTCGCCCGGTCAGGAGTGCATTGCCCAAATCCCCATGCATCAGTGAATTGAAGTAAATAAAGAACTGCACATACAGCGGCTTATCCAACCCCAGCTGTTGGTAAACCTGTTGATAGGTACTTTGGTCGGCATCCTGTCCGACAATAGCCAGGACGGGGTCGATTGGCATCACGCGGCCAATCACGAAGGTCAGGATTAATAATCCGAACAGCGTGACGACGACCTGAAACAGACGTTTTGCCAAACGACGCAGTACTCCACCCGGCTTGATCCAATCAGAGAAAACCATGTTCTTTCTCCTGATATCCCGGTGAGCGGCGACAGCAAATCACCACTCACGCGGTCATCTCTTTTTAACGTATCTGATCGGGATGATTAGCCGGGAACGTATCGACTAATCATCCGGTTTAACGTGTGGACACTAGCGCTGCTTATACACCTCACGCAGATGCGTCGTAGAAGACGGATGCGGCACATAGCCTTTCACGTCCTTACGCAACACCACAGAATCGATCATCTGCGACACCGGAATGATGGCCGGGAACAGTTCTTCATAGCGATTCTGCACGTTGATATACATCTGCTTCTGTTTCTGAGGATCTTTCTCCAACAGCGCCTGATCGATCATGTCGTTCAGAGGCTTGTCGAAGAAAGAGGTGCGCCAGCCTTGGAAGTTGGTCAGTTTAGCTTCGTCGCTGTTATCTGGGTTATAGACAACAGAACGCAGGCTGGAGTGAGGATGCGGATCGACGCCGCCACCGCCGCGGCCGACCAGCATATCGAAGTTACGATCGCGCATCGCGCCGTAAACCTGATTACCGGTGCCGGAGATGATTTTGGCTTTGATGCCCGCCTGTGCCAGCGTGGACTGTACCGACGTCGCTAAATTCAGGAACGGCTGATCGGACAGGACACGCAGCGTGGTTTCAAACCCATTCGGGTAGCCCGCTTCGGCCAGCAGCGCCTTGGCGCGTGGCACATCTAGCTTGTAGCCAGGATCCGGCAACGTCGCATCCATCCCTTTCTGGATAGGGCGCTGATGATAGAAACCATAGCCAGGCATTACCGTCTTATTGACGCCATCGTAATCAATCAGGTAACGAACCGCTTCGCGTACTTTCGGTTTAGCGAAGTATTCATTTTTCAGGCTCATTGCAACGTAGTACAGCGTGCCTTTTTTCACCTCATCAACCACAACGTCTTTATCTTGTTTCAATGCATTGATATCCGGCACCGACATCCCAGAGGCAACATCAATGTCGCCTTTTTCAATCATCAGGCGCAGCGCCTGTGACTCGGTCATGTGACGGAAAATCACGCGGCGCATTTTCGCGTCGCCCTGCCAGTTGTTCTCAACCTTGCTGATGCGCAGCACGTCTTTCGCCTGCCACACGTCCAGCTTGAACGGGCCGGAACCCGCTTCGTTCGTAGTCAGCCAGCCGTTGCCCCAGTCGCCGTTTTTCTCATGCTGTATAACCGTTTTGCTGTCCAGCACCGAGCCGCTACCCAGCGTCGCCAGCGAGTAGAGCACCAGTTTTGGATCGTTCGGTTTTGGCAATTCGATTTCAACGGTGTGTGCGTCTTTGGCGCGGATCATTTTCTCCACGTTTTCCGCAGTGAAACCGTAGGATTTCCACGTCGTGGCCTGTGCCATGTTGAGGTTAAGCAGACGCTTCATCGACCAGGCAAAGTCTTGCGCCGTCACGGGGTTACCGGAATGGAACTTGGCGTTATCCACCAGATTGAAGGTAATGACGTTGCCCGCATCATTGACGCTCCAGCTTTTCGCCAGAGAAGGCAGGATGTTACTCAGATTGGCGGGATCCAGCACCACCAGCGAGTCATAGAGGTTGACGATAATGCCCACCACTTCGTTACCGGTCATGGCAGCCGGATCGAGTGAGAGCATATTGTTCATGTTCATCCCTACGATCAGCTGATCGTCAGGGGTTTTTGCCGATAGAATGGCCGGCGTTGCGGCCATGCAGAGTGAACCTAACAACAGGGTACGGAGTATTGCGCGTGCTTTCATCATTATTCTCCAGGTGTGGGAGCATGGAAGACGACAACTTTTTATTTTTTAGGTAAGGCTATCTTTCAGATCGAACAAAACTATTCGTATAGAACAAAACGTTATTCTTTACTTAGGGTATGCTCCTCAATCCAGTCAAAATTAATATCTTCTCCCAGCCCCGGACGTTGCGGCAGATGCACAAAGCCCTCGTTGTCCATCGGATCGACAATCGAATTCAGATACGCAGCAGGTTCGTCATAATCGAGGAAAGGATGCAGTAGCCCGCGCTCATACCAGCGACAGTTTTTGATCGCCCCAACGACGTTGAGGTTTGGCGCACCGTTACCGTGAACTTCGCAGTCCATACCGAAGGATTCTGCCAGGCTCGCGACCTTCATACACGGCCAGAGACCGCCCACGCCTTGCACGCCCGCGCGTAAAATGTCGCATGCGCCTTCTTTAACCCAGTCAGCACGGCTGAAGTATTTGCCTGACAGACTTTCCGGCCCGATGACATCGATATCCAGACTCTTGGTCAACCAGCTGTAAGACGCCATACTCTGTTCTTCCATCGGCTCTTCAAACCAGGTGAAATCGAGCTTTTGCAGTTCACGGCCGATGTACAGCGCATCGCTACGGCTGTACCAGTGGTAACCATCCAGCATCAGACAGATATCTGGGCCGACCGCTTCACGTACTGCCGCACAGGCTTGTACGTCAATCTTCGGGCTAGGCGCGAATGACACTGGCGGCATCCAGGTATGCAACTTGATGGCTTTATAGCCGCGCTGCACCAGCTTTTCTGCGAACTGGCCGTATTCCTCTGGCGTAGATAAGCCACCTTCTAGCTCATCACCACACATGGTACTACCGTAAGCGGGGACTTTTTCACGATAGCCGCCGAGCAGTTTATGCACTGGCATATTCAGCACGCGACCTTGCAGATCCCACAGTGCGGATTCCACAATCGACAGCGCACGGTCGGTCAGTTGGTTGGCGCTACCGCGTTGCCAGTGCACCAGATCCTGCCACAGGCGCTCACGATCGAACGGGTTCTGCCCGATCAGCACTTTACGGAAGAAAGCATTAACGATATGAGGACGAATCACTTCCGGCGGAGCGAAAGCGTAACCTTTTTGACCGTCATCTGCCGTGATGGTTAACAGCGCCATCTTGGCCTGATTCTCGGCTCCCGGGTGTGAATGACCCGCACTGTCGGAAACCCGGCGTGTGGGATAAGTGAAGACGGTGACATCAATTGATTCTATTTTCACGTTGTTACCTGCCTTGATGTTTAACACAACTCATGTACACGATGATGAATGTAAACCACATAAATAATTAAAGAATAACTTCACTAACTGTGTTGGTCCTGTCGATAAAAAGCACCGCTATTTTTCTGGTACGGCCTCATAAGTCGATCAATGTCACAAAAAAGAAATAGCGTACTAATTAAAAAAAAATGCTGTTTTATTTTCAATTATTAAGGTTGTGACGCCGTTAGTCATTAGGCAATTTCTTCCATATGACGAAATTATGTCGTCGATAACTGTGCAATTGCACACAAACCTGTGAGCATTATCACCAGAAAATTTCATATCCTTACTAAAAAGATGGATAATCCCTTAGTTTTATTTTTAAACGCTCAGGAACGTGAATGATTGACGAGAGGGACGATTACTCTGATAGCAGATTGGCCGCTAACCAATCGGCTTCTGACCAAAAGCGTGCTATAGATCTCATTTTGGTCAGTCGCTAAAACCCCAACAAAAACCAAGGCTTAATAAAAAATAAGTAAAATCAGCGAGATACTCATAAAGTAGTATATAAAAGACAATTTGATGTACATCAATAAGCGCCCACGGTGGAGCGATAAGGTAACCTCAGAAGAAGCAATTTTGAGGCAAAAATGAACAAAGTCAGACTCGCTGTTATCGGTAACGGGATGGTTGGCCACCGTTTTATCGAAGAGTTGCTGGATAAGGCCCCAACGTCCACCTACGATATTACCGTTTTTTGTGAAGAACCCCGCGTCGCCTACGATCGTGTCCACCTCTCTTCTTACTTCGCTCACCACACGGTAGAAGAGCTTTCTTTAGTACGCGAAGGCTACTACGAAAAAAATGGCGTTAACGTCCTACTCGGTGAACGCGCCATCACCATCAACCGTAGTGAAAAAGCCATTCACTCCAATTCCGGCCGTACCGTGTATTACGACAAGTTAATTATGGCCACCGGCTCTTATCCGTGGATCCCTGCCATTAAAGGCTCAAACGGGCAAGACTGTTTCGTGTACCGCACGATTGAAGACCTGAACGCCATCGAAAACTGCGCACGCCGCAGCAAACGCGGCGCGGTGATCGGCGGGGGTCTACTAGGTCTGGAAGCCGCTGGCGCGCTGAAACACCTTGGCGTGGAAACGCACGTCATCGAGTTCGCCCCGGTGCTCATGGCCGAACAGCTGGATGCACAGGGCGGCGCCCTGCTGCAACGCAAGATTGAAAACATGGGTGTGCGAGTGCACACCAGCAAGAATACGCAGGCCATTCAGCACTCCGGTCTGGAAAACCGCAAGACGATGATATTTGCCGATGGCAGCACGCTGGAAGTCGACTTTATCGTGTTCTCTACCGGTATCCGCGCGCAGGACAAACTGGCGCGCCAGTGTGCACTAGAAATCGGCCCACGCGGCGGTATCACGATCAACGACTGGTGCCAAACCTCCGATCCGGACGTCTACGCTATCGGCGAATGTGCCGCCTGGCATGGCCGGCCATTTGGGCTGGTCGCCCCCGGCTACAAGATGGCGCAGGTTGCCGTCGACCACCTGTTAGGGCATGAAAACCGATTCCAGGGTGCCGACATGAGCGCCAAGCTCAAGCTGATGGGCGTCGATGTCGGCGGGATTGGCGACGCACACGGCCATACGCCGGGCTCTCGCAGCTACATGTGGCTGGATGAAAATAAAGAAACCTACAAACGTCTGATCGTCAGCGCCGACAATAAAACGCTGCTCGGGGCCGTATTGGTCGGCGACACGCGGGATTACGGCAACCTGCTGCAATTCATGCTGAACAAGATTCCGCTGCCGGATTCTCCTGAAGCACTGATTCTTCCTGCATCCGCTGGCAGTGCGAAACCGACGCTGGGTGTCGATGCGCTGCCAGAAAGTGCGCAAATCTGCTCCTGTTTCGACGTGTCTAAAGGCGACATCATTAAAGCGATTAACGGCGGCTGTCATACCGTCGCGGCGCTTAAGGAAACCACCAAAGCCGGTACGGGCTGTGGCGGCTGTATCCCGCTGCTTACGCAGGTGCTAAACGCGGAACTCAGCAAACAGGGGATCGAAGTCAATAATCACCTGTGTGAACACTTCGCCTATTCGCGTCAAGAGCTGTATCACCTCATCCAAATCGAAAAAATCAAAACGTTCGATCAACTGCTGGAGAAACACGGTTCAGGCTACGGCTGTGAGGTCTGCAAACCGACCGTAGCCTCCCTGCTGGCTTCCTGCTGGAACGAGTACGTGCTCAAACCGCAGCACACGCCGTTGCAAGATTCCAACGATAACTTCCTCGGCAATATCCAGAAAGACGGCACCTACTCCGTGATCCCACGTTCCGCAGGCGGGGAAATCACGCCGGATGGCCTGATCGCCATTGGTCGCATCGCGAAGCAATACAACCTGTACACCAAAATGACCGGCTCTCAGCGCATGGCGCTATTTGGCGTACAGAAAGACGATCTGCCTGACGTGTGGGCTCAGCTCATCGAAGCCGGATTTGAAACCGGCCACGCTTACGCCAAGGCGTTACGTATGGCAAAAACCTGCGTCGGCAGCACCTGGTGCCGCTTTGGCGTCGGCGACAGCGTGGGCTTTGGTGTAGAACTGGAAAACCGCTACAAAGGTATCCGCACGCCGCACAAAATGAAGTTTGGCGTCTCCGGCTGTACGCGGGAATGTGCAGAAGCACAGGGTAAAGACGTGGGGATTATCGCCACCGAAAAAGGCTGGAACCTCTATGTATGTGGTAACGGCGGGATGAAGCCACGCCACGCCGATCTGCTGGAAGCTGACTTAGACCGCGAGACTTTAGTCCGCTATCTGGATCGCTTCATGATGTTCTACATCCGTACGGCAGATAAGCTCCAGCGCACGTCCGTCTGGCTGGATAACCTCGAAGGCGGCATCGACTATCTGCGCAATGTGATAGTGAAAGACAAACTGGGCATTAACGATCAGCTTGAAGCCGATATCGTACGGCTGCGAGAAGGCTATATCTGCGAATGGCAGGCGACGCTGGAAGATCCAGAAGCACAGAAACGCTTTGCCCACTTCATTAACAGCCCTGACCGTGACCCGAATGTGCAAATGGTGAGTGAACGTCAACAACACCGTCCGGCGCGCCCTGCCGAGCGCATTCCGGTGAAACAGATTGAACGGGAAGGGGAAAGCGCATGAGCCAGTGGACTACTGTATGTAAGTTAGACGACATCCTGCCCGGCACTGGCGTTTGTGCGCTCGTCGAGCAGCAACAGATCGCCGTTTTCCGCCCACGTAACGATGAGCAGGTTTACGCCATCAGTAATATCGACCCTTTCGCACAGGCTAGCGTGTTAAGCCGTGGGATAGTCGGCGAGCATCAGGACGATCTTTGGGTGGCAAGCCCGTTGAAAAAACAGCATTTCCGCCTTTATGATGGCTTCTGTCTGGAGGATGGAGCCTATTCTGTTGCAGCTTATGATACTCAGGTAACAAACGGTAATGTGCAAATATCCATCGCAGACAGTGACGTAGCGGTTGATAATAGCCAACCATTACCCTAGCCCTAATGGGCAGTGTCCTGCGTACAGCGCAGGACACACCACAATCTGAGTTTTCAAGAGGCGTTACATGGATTACCTACCAATATTCTGTCAGTTGCACGATAAACCCTGTCTGTTGGTAGGAGGTGGTGAAATAGCCGAGCGCAAAGCCCGGCTATTGCTGGATGCTGGCGCAGTGATTACCGTCAATGCGCTCGATTTTAACGATCAATTTCTGGCGTGGGAGCAGGATGCTCAACTAACGCTGGTACACGGCACCTTCGATCCCACGTTACTGGATGAGGTATGGCTGGTGATTGCCGCCACCGACGATCAGGACGTCAATAACCATGTCTATGCCAGCGCCAGCGAGCGCCGGATTTTCTGCAACGTGGTTGATTCTCCAGAACGCGCCAGCTTCATTATGCCGTCGATCATTGACCGTTCACCGCTGATGGTCGCGGTGTCTTCTGGCGGTGCCGCACCGGTATTGGCTCGGCTACTGCGGGAAAAGCTGGAAAGTATTCTGCCGCAAAATCTCGGTAAGTTGGCGACATACGCAGGCGCATTGCGCAGCAGGGTTAAAAGCCGATTCCGTAATATGAGCGCACGCCGTCGCTTCTGGGAAAAGCTTTTCGTGCACGATCGGCTGGCGCAGGCGCTGGCCAATGACAATAGCCAGAGCGTTAAACAACTGACGGAACTGCTTTTCTCCGCGCCGCTCGATGACCGGGGTGAGGTGACGCTGGTCGGCGCTGGGCCAGGCGACGCAGGATTACTGACGTTGAAAGGGCTACAGCATCTCCAGCAGGCCGACATCGTCGTTTACGATCGACTGGTATCGAAAGAGATTCTCAATCTGTCACGCCGTGACGCCGAGCGAATCTTCGTCGGCAAAGCCTCTGGCTATCACAGTGTTCCTCAGGATCAAATCAATCAGTTGCTGGAAGAAAAAGCGCGAGCGGGCCACCGTGTCGTCAGGCTGAAAGGCGGCGATCCCTTTATCTTCGGCCGTGGTGCCGAAGAGTTGGAACACCTGCAACAGGCGGGCGTACCATTCTCCGTCGTACCCGGTATTACCGCCGCATCAGGCTGTTCAGCCTACAGCGGAATCCCGCTCACCCATCGCGATCACTCGCAGGGCGTCAGGCTGATCACCGGACACGTCAAACACGACACCGATCTGGACTGGTCCAGCCTCGCAGCGGAAAAACAGACGCTGGTGTTTTACATGGGCCTTCAGCAGGCTGAGCACATTCAAAGTAAGCTCATCGAACAGCAGTTACCGGAAACCGTGCCTGTCGCGATTATCGAAAACGGCACCTCAACCAAACAGCGCGTTCTGAGTGGACAGCTCTCCCAACTGAGCGAATTAGCGCAGCAGGCCAGCAGCCCGAGTTTGATCATCATCGGCAACGTTGTCGGGCTGCGGGAAAAATTGAGCTGGTTCTCTGACCAGACAGCATAATCCTCTCCCTATCGCTCTACTCACCCGCTATCCGCTCTGCCGGATAGCGGTTATTGCACCATCATAATGCAATGCCCCGCCAGATAGCATAACAATGCACTATTTTGAACGTACTCCCTTACAAAATGTCACTTTAATGCTTTACCGCAGGCCACATCTGCCTTATTTTGACTAAAACAAAACCCATTAATAAGCAGACTATATGAATAAATAATCAATAATCGTTTACGTAAAACGTGGCCCGACTATTGCTTAGTTTTCTAATAGATTCGCGGCACGACCTCTGAATCGTTCCTATCGAACCGATTTCATCGTCAAGCCATCGCGGTTATCGAAATGAGTGCCTCATCGAATAAGTCCATATCGAAGGGTGATACATCGCGTCATTACGTATTTCTACTCCCGTTCTTGAACGGAGTATGTAGTCCTCTCATCACAAAAACAGTTCTGTTTAGCAGAACAATAAGCAAGCAGTTTGGAGTCACTTGTGGAAGACGTTACTTTCTGGCAGCTCATCAGTTTTGGTGAACATGGCTGGGGGAAATTATTACTGATTGGGGCAGGAATGACGCTCGCACTGGCGATCGGCGGCTTCCTGCTGGGAGCGGTGATCGGCACGATCGGTGCCTGGTCCAAAATTTGCGGCAATCGCCCCGTGCGCTATCTGGCTGATGGCTACACGACGCTTATCCGTGGCGTCCCCGATCTACTCATCATCTACCTGCTGTATTTCGGCGGCAGCTCTGCGTTAACCCTGCTCGCCAAACTGTTTGGCAGCAATGAGTTCTTTGGCTTTCCCGGCTTCCTCGCAGGGGTAATCGCCGTCGGCATTTCCTCCGGCGCACAGCAGACGGAAGTCTACCGTGGTGCCTTCTACGCCGTGTCCAAAGGGGAAATTGAGGCCGCCAAAGCCTGCGGTATGCCAACGCTACTGCGCCTGCGCCGCATCATCATACCGCTCCTGCTGCGCCACGCGATCCCCCCACTCGGCAACGTGTGGCAGTTGGTGCTGAAAACCTCCGCGTTGGTTTCCGTTACCGGCGTCGCTGAACTATTGACGCAGGCGCAAACTGGCGCAGGCTCTACCGGCAAACCGTTTGATTTCTTCATGGCGGCCGCGCTGCTGTATCTGGCTATCTCAATCTGTTCCGGCTGGATTATGCGCCGTGCTGAGTCTCATTATTCCCGGGGTGTGAAACGCTGATGGATTTTCCTTTTCTGTACGAAACGTTTCTGGAGATTATTCCCGGTATTCCGTTAACCCTGCAACTGGCGGTCAGCTCCGTCTTTCTGGGCTTCTTTCTAGCGCTGGGCTTGGCGTTGATGCAGTTGTCATCCTTTGCCGTCCTGCGCTCCATTGCACGGACCTACGTGCTGTTTTTCCGCGGTACGCCGCTGCTGGTTCAGCTGTTCCTGATTTACTACGGGCTGGGGCAATTTCCTTGGGTTCGGGAAAGTATGCTTTGGCCATTCCTGCGGGAGCCACACTGGTGCGCCCTGCTGTCGCTCAGCCTGTGTACCGGTGCCTATGCCAGCGAAATTATTCGTGGCGGATTGCAGTCCGTTCCGGTTGGCCGGATCGAATCGGCACGCGCCTGCGGCATGCCGTCGTTCATGATTTTCAAGCGTATCGTTTTTCCGCTGGCAATCCGTCAGGCGCTTCCCGCTTACGGCAACGAACTGATTTCGATGGTCAAGTCGACCTCGCTGGCTTCCATCATCACGCTGATGGAAATCACTGGGATCGCCGCACGCCTCATCGCGGAAACCTACCGAGCGCTCGAAGTTTTCCTGGTCGCCGGTGCTATTTATCTGTTTATTAACCTTATTCTGACACGTCTATTGATGTGGATAGAATTTACGCTTACCCCTCATCTCCGTGCGCCGGGTGCGCAACCGGCAGCGAAAAAAATTAAGAAATTGGGAGATCTGCAATGACGACACCCGCCATTAGCCTGCGCAACATTCATAAAAGCTTCGGCTCTCTGGACGTCCTGAAAGGGATTTCGATTGAGGCCAATCAGGGGGAAGTCATCTCAATTCTGGGATCGTCCGGTTCAGGTAAATCAACGCTGCTGCGCTGTAGCAACCTGCTTGAGCTTCCCGATCAGGGCGAGATTATCGTCGGCGGAGAAGCCATTGAAATGAAGCCGAACCGCAAAGGGCAGAACCGCCCGTCGAACCTCAAACAGATCGACAGAATTCGCACTCAGTTGGGCATGGTGTTCCAGAATTTTAACCTCTGGTCACACAAGACCGTGCTGGAAAACATCATCGAAGCGCCCGTGCACGTCTTAAAGCGTCCACAGGCGCAGTGCGTGGAACACGCCGAACAGCTGTTAGAGAAAGTCGGTCTGGCAGATAAGCGTCACTACTATCCCGCACATTTGTCCGGTGGTCAGCAACAGCGCGCCGCGATTGCCCGCGCGCTCGCGATGGAACCGAAAGTGATGCTGTTTGATGAACCGACCTCCGCGCTCGACCCAGAGTTGGTCGGTGAAGTACTGCGCGTCATGCGCACGCTGGCGGACGAAGGGATGACCATGCTGGTCGTGACTCACGAAATGGATTTTGCCCGCGAAGTCTCCAACCGCATCGTCTTCCTCCATCAGGGGGAAATTGAAGAACAGGGAACGCCGGAGCACGTTTTCACTGCCAGCCAGTCGGCTCGCTTCCGGCAATTTATTGCCAGTTGGTAAACACAACCCCACCACTCTCGTTACAGTGGTGGGAAATAAACAAAATATAACGATATAAAACGCCGGGAGAAACCACCATGATAAAATCAAAACTCACACTGCTCGCCTGCTCGCTGTGTATGGCAGGAACGCTGGCTGCCTCATTCACTGCCTCAGCAGAAGAGAAAAAATGGACGACCGTCCGCATCGCGACCGAAGGCGCTTACCACCCGTATAACTTCACCAAACCAGACGGTACGCTGGATGGTATGGAGATCGAGCTGTACAAAGTGCTGTGTAACAACATGCAGGTGAAATGTGAGATCATGGTTCAACCCTTCGCCAGCGCTATTCCTGCGCTAAACGCGGGTAAATATGATGCAATCATCGCAGGTATGTCCGCCACGGCAAAACGCCGTGAAGTGATTGATTTCAGCCAGCCGTACACGCAGTCAGGGCAGACTTTCGCCGTGCTAAAATCCAGCTCACTCGCCAAAGATTTCCCAGATGCGGGCGTACGTTTCTCCATTGAGCCCGCCGATGAAGCAAAAGCACTGGCAGAGGTTGAGAAGCTGAAACCGCTGCTGGAAGGCAAAACTATTGGCGTACAATCCGCCTCTATCGCCAGCGCCTTTTTGGATAAATATATGAAAGGCGTGATGAAAGTACGCGAATATAAAACCACACAGGAACACGATCTGGATCTGAAAGCAGGCCGTGTGGATCTGGTCATCGCTTCCGCGCCTTACCTGAAAAGCACAACGGACAAACCGGGCAATGACAACATCGTGATGCCAGGGCCACAGTTCATCGGCGGCATTCTGGGCAGCGGTTCTTCCGTTGGCCTGCGTAAAAGCGATCCTGAGCTGAAAGCTATGTTCGACAAGGCAATCGATCAAGCTAAACAAGACGGTACCATCAGACAGCTGAGCGAAAAATGGTTCGGCATGGACACCACGCCGCTCTAAGCGTTACCCAATTGCTAAGTCGCGTGTCATGGCTGACTGGCTGTGACACGCCCCTCGCCAATGCCATCAAAGAAATCAAACGAGCACACCACGCATGAATGCAACACACACTGAAGGAACGCTGCCGGCCGTTAATCGCCAGAACGTGGAAGAGATCTGCGATCTGATTGCCGCTAAGCGGCAGCAGTTCTGTACGCTGAGCGACGGCATCTGGGATACGCCGGAGCTGAACTACGAAGAGCATCGTTCGGCGGCACAGCACGAAGCCGTCCTGAAAGCAGAAGGCTTCCGCCTGACGAAAGGCATCGCCGACATGCCGACCGCGCTGCTGGGAGAATTCGGCGAAGGTCTGCCGATTATCGCCATTCTGGGTGAATACGATGCGCTGCCGGGCCTGAGCCAGCAGGCGAATGTCGCTGAGCCAAAGCCGCTGGAAAACGGTGGCAACGGCCACGGTTGCGGACATAATCTGCTCGGCACCGCAGCGCTACAGGCGGCGACGGCAGTGAAAGATTATCTGCAAAAGCACGCACTGGCTGGAACCGTACGCTTTTACGGTTGCCCTGCGGAAGAAGGCGGATCGTCCAAAGGCTTTATGGTCAAGGAAGGCGTTTTTAGCGATGTCGATATCGCCCTCTGCTGGCACCCAGCGACCTTCACTGGCGTCAACAGCCCAGTATCGCTGGCCTGTAACGAACTGAATTTTTACTTCAAAGGTCGTGCGGCTCATGCCGCCAGCAGCCCACATCTGGGACGCAGCGCGCTGGATGCCGTAGAACTCATGAACGTTGGCGTGAATTACATGCGCGAGCACATGCCGTCCTCTGCCCGCATCCACTATGCGATTACCGACAGCGGCGGCCACGCGCCGAACGTCGTTCAGGCCAACGCCACCGTGCGTTACCTCGTACGGGCACGTCAGTTGCCGGAACTGCACCAGTTGGTCAAACGCGTGAAGAAAATTGCCGAAGGCGCGGCGCTGATGACAGAAACCGAAGTCAGCAGCGAAGTGATTAGCGGCGATGCCAATCTGCTGGCAAACCCGCCGCTGGAAGCGCGTATGCACGAACATCTGCTGGCGCTCGGCCCGATACCGTTCGATGACGAAGACCGCAAAATGGCAGCGATGTTCCAGACCGCGCTGAGCGCCGAAGACATTGCCGAATCCTACGCACGTTTCGGCGTTAAACCACAGCCGGGCTTAACGCTGCATGACGGAATTTATCCGCTGTATAGCCCGAATGACGCCTTCATCGGCTCTACCGACGTGGGAACGGTCAGTTGGGTTGTGCCGACCGTGCAGATTCGCAGCGCCACCTATGCCATCGGCACACCGGCGCATTCGTGGCAGCTGGTCGCACAGGGGAAAACCGGTGCCGCACACAAGGGCACGGAGTACGCGGCGAAAGCGATGGCCTCACTGGCTATCGATCTGCTGGTCACGCCCGAACTGATTGCACAGGCGAAAGCCGACCATCAGGAAAGATTGCAGCAGACACCGTTTGAGAACCCGATTCCAGACGACGTGTTTCCGCCTATCCCACAAGGATAAGATAGCGGATTCGAAGGGATAGATAAGTAGTAGCAGGAAACCGTCAGGAGAGAGCCTCCTGACGGCAATTAAGACTTACGGACGGCCAACAAAACCGATAGCATCGTAGACTTTCTTCAGCGTTTCCTGTGCGCGAGCGCTGGCTTTGTCAGCCCCTTCACGCATGATCTGTTGCAGGAACGCCTCATCGTTACGGTAGCGATGATAACGCTCTTGCAGCTCAGACAGCATACCGGATACGGCATCCGCCACCGCGCCTTTCAGGTGACCATACATCTGGCCGTTAAATTCCTGCTCCAGCTCTGGGATGCTTTTTCCCGTGACGCCAGACAGAATATCCAACAGGTTGGATACCCCCGCTTTATTCGCCACGTCATAACGAACGACGGGTGGCTCGTCGGAATCCGTCATCGCGCGTTTGATCTTCTTCACCACCGCTTTCGGATCTTCCAGCAGCCCGATAACGTTATTGCGGTTATCGTCAGACTTGGACATCTTCTTGGTCGGTTCTAGCAGCGACATCACGCGGGCACCCGATTTCGGAATGAACGGCTCTGGCACTTTGAAAATGTCGCCATACAGGCTGTTGAAGCGCTGACCGACGTCACGGCTCAGTTCCAAATGCTGTTTCTGATCTTCACCCACCGGCACCTGATTCGTTTGGTATAGCAGGATATCCGCCGCCATCAGCACGGGATAACTAAACAGACCGGCGTTGATGTTCTCTTCGTAACGCGCGGATTTATCCTTGAACTGCGTCATGCGGCTCAGTTCGCCGAAATACGCGTAGCAGTTCAGTATCCAGCTCAGTTGGCTGTGCTCAGGCACGTGCGACTGAACAAAAATGGTACTCTTTTTCGGATCGATGCCACAGGCCAGATACAGTGCCAGCGTATCCAGCGTCGCTTTTCTCAGCGCCTGCGGATCCTGACGTACCGTGATGGCATGCAAATCCACAATGCAATAGATGCAGTCATAATCGTCCTGCATGTTGACCCACTGACGTAACGCCCCCATGTAGTTACCAATGGTCAATTCACCAGACGGCTGCGCACCGCTAAATACAATGGGCTTGCTCATACTAAGGGTTCCTGATTGTGTGAAGAAGAATGCCCGATCAGGGGCAAAATATCGGCAAAACGATCCAGAACGACATCCGGCTGACTCAGCTCGATCGCTTCACCATAGTTGTAACCATACGTCATGCCGACACTACGACAGCTCGCCGCCTGTGCCGCCTGAATATCATTGCGGGAATCGCCGACGAACAGAAGTTCGCTGGCACGCAGCCCCAGCTTACCGAGTACCAGATAGAGCGGCGCAGGATGCGGCTTTTTCACAATAACGTCATCGCCACCGATGATCAGCGAGAAATAGTCGCCGATCCCTAATCCTGCCAGCAACGGCGCAACGAACGGCGTGGGTTTATTAGTCACCACCGCCATCGGAACGCCCTGCTGCGCTAACTGCGCCAGCGTCTCTTTTACCTGCGGGAACAGCGTGCTGCCGCTATCCACCGTCTGCGCATAATAGCTATCGAACCGCTCGCGGGTTTCCTGCAAGCGTGCAGCAGTTGGCTCAACGCCAGCCCAGCGCAGCGCCCGTTCCACCATCACATCCGCACCGTTACCAATCCAGGTGGCAACACGGGCTTCGCCCGCAGCAGGCAACGACTGCGCCACTAAGGCCTGATCGATCGCCGCTGCCAGACCCGGTGCGCTGTGAATCAGCGTCCCATCCAAATCAAAAGCCAACCCGCGAATCGCGGTAAATTCAGTCATGTTTCGTCCTTGAAATTTCATTACGCATTTGATCAATGACGGCACGGTAATCTGGATGACCAAAAATAGCCGATCCCGCCACAAACATATCCGCGCCCGCTTCAGCAATCGCGCCGATATTTTCTACTTTTACGCCGCCATCGACTTCCAGTCGAATGTCGTAACCGCTGTCGTCGATCAAGCGACGAACCTGACGCAGCTTATCCAGCGTGCTGGGAATAAAGGACTGCCCGCCAAATCCAGGGTTAACTGACATCAGCAGAATGATATCCAGCTTATCCATAACGTAATCGAGATAACTTAGTGGCGTCGCCGGATTAAACACCAGCCCAGCTTTGCAGCCGTGATCTTTGATCAACTGCAATGAACGATCGAGATGATCCGTGGCTTCGGGATGAAAGGTAATGAAACTGGCACCCGCATTGGCGAAATCCGGGATGATACGATCAACCGGTTTCACCATCAGGTGAACGTCAATCGGCGCGGTAATGCCGTAATCGCGCAGGGATTTCAGAACCAGTGGGCCAATCGTCAAATTTGGCACATAGTGGTTATCCATGACATCAAAATGGACCACATCAGCCCCGGCAGCCAATACGTTAGCGGTATCTTCACCAAGACGGGCAAAATCAGCCGACAAAATGGACGGCGCGATTAAAAACGGTTTCATTCATTTCTCCAAACGATAAAGTCTGAATGCCTGCGGGTAACCTCTTCCCGGCTAATGACGCCTCTCAGGCGGCATTAACCGATTCACCGCGCTCTGTTTACCCCAAACGGTATTACCGATATAGGGCTAATAACTCGTTTACTTTACTACGCCCTAAAATATTACGGCTAATCGTTCTGCGCGCTTTAACAACATACAGCACCGCTTCCTGATACCACTCACGGGTCAGCACCGTGTCATGATTGGAAATCAGCACCGGAATCTTGCTTTCTACTGACAAACGACGTGCCAATTGCGCCAAACTCTGCTGGTCGGCACGGCTGAAATTATTGGTGTGGTAGGCCGTAAAATTCGCGGTCGCAGACAGCGGCGCATAAGGCGGATCGCAATAAATGACCGATCCCTTCTCTGCTTTTTCCAACGTGTCCTGATAATGCTCACAGACGAAAATGGCATTTTGCGCTTTGAAGGCGAACCAGCGAATTTCTTCTTCAGGAAAATAGGGCTTCTTGTAGCGCCCGAAAGGAACATTGAATTCACCGCGCATGTTGTAACGGCACAGGCCGTTATAGCAGTGGCGATTCAAATAGAGGAACAGCAGCGCGCGCCGATAGGCATCGCTGCAAAGGTTAAATTCGTCACGCAGCAGATAAAATGTCTCTGACGTGTTGACCTCATCCGTAAAAAGTTTACGGGCGTCGGTAACAAACTCATCTGCATTCGATTTAACAATATTGTAGAGATTAATCAGGTCGCTATTAATATCAGCCAGTATGTAGCGATCGTATTCCGTATTCAGAAACACGGAACCCGCGCCAACAAAGGGCTCAATAAGACAGTCTCCTGCGGGTAAATAGCGACGAATTTCTTCTACCAGCGGATATTTACCACCAGCCCATTTTAAAAAAGCGCGGTTCTTCTTCATGCCGTCGTTAGTTACTCATACGTTTCAGAGCCACGGATTGTACTCTGTGTCAGACAGCACATCAGGGCTAAAATTGGTGTTACTTATTCAAGTCCTGCTTCACCTGGCGGATCGGCTTAACCCATGGTTTTTTCGCTTGTACCTCTGCGGGCAACGTGGCAATTGCCTGTTTCGCTTCCGCAGAAGAAGCATAGACTCCGGTCACTAACACATACCAGGATTTTCCGTCTCGTTTCGTTTCATACACCCACGAATGGGCGAGATTATGTTGTTTTGCATAGGCTTTCAGCGTATCCGAGCGTGACGCGCTGCTCAGTTGCAGCGTAAAACTGCTCGCAGGCGCATTCTGTACGGAGACGTTCTGCCCGGCCGCTGCAGGAGCCGCTTTTGCGTTAGCGGCGGGTTTGCTTGCTACTGGCGCTTTTGGCGCGCTGTTCGCAGCAGGCTTCGCGTTGCTAGCGTGTGCAGGCGTCGCGTTGTGCGTATTTTTAGCAGATGAGGCCGCAGGCGTTTTTCCCGCCGGAGCAACCGTCGCAGGTGCCGTTGGCAGCGTCGAATTTCCTGCCGCACCCTGAGAGAATTCGCTCACGCGCCCTTGCTGTTGCGACAGCGCATCAGTGATATTGCCCGGCAGCTCGATACGCTGCTGGCCTGCCACTGGCGGTTGAATCTGTGCATCCGTCGGCGTACCGGAAATCGGTGGAGCGCTCAAGGTCTGAGGCGACGTCGGCGTTTGAGAAGACGTCTGCCCTGGCATTTGGCCATGACTGGCCTCGCCGGAAACGGCCGCAGGGCTTTCACTCGGTGAGGAAGGCTGCGTGCTCTGGGTCATGGAGGACGAGGAAGAGAGATCGATATTTCGCTCGCCACTCGCTTGATTCTGCGCCTGTGGCGTTTGTGGCTGAGAAGGTGCCTGCAAAGCCGATCCAATACCCACGATCAGCAACACCAGCACCACAATCCCGAT
Organism: Pectobacterium odoriferum; assembly: GCF_009931295.1. Taxonomy (NCBI): domain Bacteria; kingdom Pseudomonadati; phylum Pseudomonadota; class Gammaproteobacteria; order Enterobacterales; family Pectobacteriaceae; genus Pectobacterium; species Pectobacterium odoriferum. The sequence goes on from NZ_CP034938.1 coordinate 4,457,639, forward strand.
GCCAATCATCAGGTGCTGTCTGGAAAGCGCGATCTTAGGTACCGCGAAGTTGCTGCTTTTCTGTTGACGAGTAGGTCGACGGTCACTGGTATCAGGCTTCAGCTCATCTTCCGGCTTGAACTCATCCATTTAACATCTCCCCACTAAAAAGCTCGAATTCGCCACGCGGTCGCCAAGGCGAATCATTGAATCGTAACGCATTGTATTTTATTAACCATAACCCATCAGGGCGTGTCTGTCGTTAATACTTATCTTTCATAACTGATCGTCTTTCATAACGGATTGTCTCTCATAACCCGATAGCATTACGCATCAGGCAAGACAATCAGCTATCGAAGCCAACACCATGTCATGCGCGACGCCGCCACGAACTTCTGATTGACCAATCGCCGTTGGCAGCACCAAGCGTAACTCACCCGCCAGCACTTTCTTGTCACGCATCATATGAGGAAGATAGGATTCAGGTGTCATTTGCGCTGGGCCGTTTACTGGTAAGCCAGCGCGAATCAGCAGAGACTTGACTCGCTCGACATCCTCAACGGAGAACTGCCCAAGGCGACGTGCCGTATGCGCAGCCATCACCATGCCTGCCGCAACCGCTTCGCCGTGAAGCCAGTTACCGTAGCCCATTTCTGCTTCAATGGCATGCCCGTAAGTATGGCCCAAGTTGAGCAACGCACGCATACCGCTTTCACGTTCGTCTGCTGCAACCACCGCCGCTTTAATCTCGCAGCAGCGACGAATGCAGTAAGCCAGCGCGTCATGCTGTAGCGCACGCACGGCTTCAATGTTTTCTTCGAGCCAAAGAAAGAAATCGCGATCCAGAATAATGCCGTACTTGATGACTTCCGCCAGCCCAGATGACAATTCCCGTGCCGGTAAAGATTTCAGGCAGTCCAGATCGATCACAACCGATACGGGCTGGTAGAACGCCCCGATCATGTTTTTACCCAATGGGTGATTGACAGCGGTTTTACCACCGACGGAAGAATCTACCTGCGATAACAGCGTTGTCGGCACCTGGATAAACCGGACGCCACGCTGATAACTGGCCGCGGCAAAACCGGCTAAATCGCCGATGACACCGCCACCCAAGGCAACAATCGTCGTATCACGACCATGCGGTTTCGCCAACAGCGCGGTAAAAACCTGATCCAATACGGCCAGCGATTTGTGCTGCTCGCCGTCAGGTAAGATAACCTGATCGACATGCACGCCACTGTTTTCCAACACACCACGAACGCGGTCAAGGTACAGAGGAGCCAACGTCTGGTTCGTCACCAGCATGGCCTGCTCCCCCGCTTTCAACGGCATAAAAGAAGCCGAATCATCAAATAATCCAGCGGCTATCGTAATGGGGTAACTACGTTCCCCTAGTGTTACGGTAATTCTTTCCATGCGCGTTAAACAACCCGTTCAGGATCCGCTCAATGCGGATAAGGTATGCTCTTAGTTACTTTCCAGCATATTGATAATCTGGTTAGCAACGACCTTGGCACTTTGCTCGTCAGTCCGAATGGTCACGTCAGCGATTTCTTCATAAAGCGGGTTCCGCTCTTTCGCCAACGCTTCCAATACTTCACGTGGAGGGGTTTCAACCTGAAGTAACGGACGCTTCTTGTCACGCTGCGTGCGGGCAAGCTGTTTCTCGATTGTCGTTTCCAAATAAACGACAACGCCGCGCGCGGAAAGACGATTGCGCGTCTCACGTGATTTGACTGAGCCACCGCCTGTCGCCAGTACGATGCCTTGCTTTTCCGTCAATTCATTAATGACTTTCTCTTCACGATCGCGGAAGCCTTCTTCGCCTTCCACATCGAATACCCAGCCCACATCAGCCCCAGTGCGTCGCTCAATTTCTTGATCGGAGTCAAAAAACTCCATATTGAGTTGTTGAGCTAACTGCCGGCCAATAGTGCTTTTGCCGGCACCCATAGGCCCAACCAGAAAGATATTGCGTTTCTCTGCCATGTTTTTTGGTATTACTAAGACAATTCGTTAATGATAACCCGCCCCGCCAATCAACCCAGCGGCGGGACCTAAACTGAAACCTCATGAGCGATAGTGCGAGAATCAGACAAAAAATTATCTCAAGACTCAGGGTAGTTTGGCAACCGAATAAAATGTCACACCGACCACAGGTGGTCAATGTAGTATGTTTTATCGACATTTTCGGTGGAACAACACTTCAGTGCTCAATTCGCTAACCCTTGTAAGCTAAATCCGCCGCAGCGTCAAACTCATAAGCGACGAACGTGACAAAATATTGCGCCTAATCCGAAAAAAAAAACACCGTATGACATCAGAGCCCGCCTGGGTTTACTCACGATGGCGCGGGTATCAGCGTCGGCGTAATGAAAATGACCAATTCTCGTCGTGTATGCTGCTGAGTATGGTTTCTGAACAGATGACCAAATACGGGAACCTCGCCCAATAGTGGCACCTGTCTGTCGCTGTTCTTTTTTTGCTGCTGGAAAATGCCGCCTAAAACGATAGTTTCTCCATCAGCGACCGTCACCTGGGTTTGGATTTCCTGCTTGTCGATCGCTAGTGCTTCACCATTATCGCCCTGTTTGATCGTCTGCCCCGGCATGTTTTGGCTAATTTTCAGGTTCAGCGTAATCCGCCCGGCACGCAAAATGTCCGGCGTAACCTCCATCCCTAATACCGCTTCTTTGAACTCGATAGACGTCGATCCGCTGGCACCGCTGGAAACCTGATACGGAATTTCCGTGCCTTGTTTAATACTGGCAGTCTGCTGGTGCGCAGTAAACAAGCGAGGGCTGGCGATAATCTCGACCTGACTTTCCTGTTCCAGCGCCATTAACTCCAGATCCAGCAAGCGGCCATTCAGCCGCGCCAAATGGAACCCGGCATTGATCGCTGACGTATCCACAGGCAGGCCAACGTTAAAATTATTCAGCCTGAGCGCCTTGTTCGCCGCGTCCCCTTCTCCCAGCCCCCAGTTCACGCCCAGCGCCTGCAGGTGCTCGCTGCTGATAGTGACGATATGTGCCGCCAGTTGCACCTGAGCTAGCGGTAAATCGAGCGCCTTCACCCACGGTTCGAGCTGTGCCAGAGCCTCTTCCGTATCGCGAATCAATAAAGTATTCGTCCGTTTATCCACAGTTACGCTGCCACGTGTAGACAGCAGCGTCCCACGTTGAGCCAGAACACTGGCCGCTACTTCCGTTGCATCAGCATACTGTAACGCCACAGAAAGGTTATGCAGCGGCAATTTCTGCGCCTGCTCAGCTACACGGTCGTCTCGTTCCTTCTGCAAGGACTCAAGGTGGTCGGCAGGGAAAACCATCAGCACGTTGCCGTTACGCTCGACGCTGAGCTTCCCCATGCGTAAAACAATATCCAGTGCCTGCTGCCAGGGAATATCTGCCAGCCTCAGGCTAAGATTCCCCGTCACGCCCGGAGCGATCACCACATTGAGCTGCTGGTGATCGGCTAACGCCTGTAACACCCGAGGTATCGGTGAGTCTTCAAACGCCATCGATACCGAACTTTCCGCACTGGCCTGAAACGGCGCGGCGAGAAGAAGCAACCCGCTCCACGCCGCCACTCGACATAACATCTTCATATTCATAACCTTCCTTGTTATCGAGATACGCTGTTATCAACTACGCTGTTATCAACATTGTTTTCAACGAACGGTTGTCCAAAAATTACGTTCAAAATACGTGTAGCCAGACAAACCTCACCTATTCCGCAGGCTTAGTGATAAACGGAGAAACCAGCAGCAGGCTATCTGGCAGGCCATCACAGCCTGCCTCACGCGCTGTCGGGACAAGTTTGGCCCCTGATTGATCCAAATGGCTGACTAGCCAGTACCCCGGGGGAATCGTTTCTCCACTTGCCAGCTTGATCCAACCGACCTCCGGCTGCGCTAGCCAACCAATCCAGCGATCGCCAGAGCCAATCACGCCTTTTAGCTGCCACGGTGGCAATATCACGGAGGGCAGACAGCGCGCAGTAGCCAGAGGCTGAAAAGGGTCGATGCGTTCTGCGAGCGTTTCTGCCTGCACGCTATGGGACACGAAGAGCAACATCAAGGCGATACGGATCGAGATATGGCTCATGGCACCGCCTCTGGCCTGATTAGCGACAGCTCAACCTGTAACCGTGGTATTTCTGACGACGACTCCGTTGGAACGGCATCAGGCTTTACGGTCAGTTGCGTTATTCGCAGTACATAAGGTAACCCCGCCAGCGCACGAAGCACCTGCAACACGCCCGTGTAATTCGCGCTAAATGCCAATTGCCAACGTTCCTGATGAGATGCCCCCGCGTGAGGCGGAGCAGGCTGCCAGGATAGAAGCGAAGCCCCTGCCTGCGACAGAGGCTCGACGATAAGCTGTGCCAGCCTGTCAGGCTGAAAGGGATCGTTTTGCGCGGTTTTCTCCGCTAATTGCTCGCGTAGCACCGACAGTAACGGCATCGCATCGAGCTTTTGCTGGACGTCCTGTCTATCCAGACGCGCCTGAACGGTTTGCTTTTCTATGCCAATCACGGCCCTACGTACTTCACCGATGAGGAACCAGCCAGATAGCAACCCGGCAGCGGCGACAAACGCCAATTGAAACGCCAACTGCTGCCAGAGCGGTTTATTCACTAGCCCAGGTCGATTCAGCACGGCGTCCGTCAAAATCGTTTGATTAATCATGACCTTCCTCCTGCAAGGAAGTGTCTGTATCGCGCCAATTGGCCTGAAAGGAAAAGCGCAGCCCAGTATTCACACCGCGCTCTCGGGACGTCTGCAGCAGTTGTACGCGTTCGACGGAAGCATGGCGTAATAACACGTGCTGTAGCGTAACGATGTCGTGATAGTTTTCACTCACGCCGGAAAGCAGCAGATGCGAGCCGCGGTCGGCGATTTCCGTCAGCCACAGACGCGCGGGCATCATGCCAGCAAGCTGATCGAGCAAGTGGAGGTTACGACGATTGTCATGCTGGACTCTCACCTCAGCGCGTTCTTGCGCCTGATAGCGGCGTAGTGTTTCCCGCGCCTGATGCGTTTGCTGATACAGCACCGTCAGTTGCTGTTGCTGGGTCAGCGCTACATTGAGTTCATCCTGCGCACGTTGCTGTCTGTGCTGCCAAAACAGATAGCTCGCGGCGATAAGGCATAGCATCAACCCCGTCTGTAGCCACAGCAGCCCTAACCAACGACGTGCCCGCTGGCGCATCTGGGTTTTGCGCCAGGGTAAAAGATTAATCAGCAACATAGTCAGGCATCCTCAGGACGCAATGCCAACCCACCCGCGATCGCATAAGCCGAAGGGAAACTCGGCAGAGGCGGCTGCATGTGATTAAACACCGTTAACGGCGACCACGTCTGTAATACATCGGTCTGCTGGCTGGGTAAATCAGGCGAGACGCTAGAGTAATAGGCTATTTCATCGACATCATGCTGATAGCGAGTGCTTACAACCGATAAGATATCCGTTTCGTCATTCAGCTCATCAAGGTGTATCACGCCTGAGTGAAAGGCATGGTTCAACGGAGAGACCCACAGCCAGCCATCCAACAGGCGATGCAGCAACAGACGGTTAGCGTCAAGCCCAGCTCGCTGCGCCATCACTCGAAGCGCACAGGTTGAGATCTCAAGCACATCAGGGCGCAACCCTGCGTTATTCAGGCATGCCAGCCATTTATCGATCTCCTGTCGGCGTGCGGCGGTCACCAGCAGCGCCCCCTGCCTCTGCGGGTCTTCCCGATAGTCTATCGCCAGCGATTCGCTGCTGATCGGTAGCTTACGCGCCGCCATGGTTTCGATGTAGAGGCTACGCTCTGGCTCCTGTAGACGACGGTCAGGCAGCGGTAAATGCTGCTGTAAAATCAACTGAGCAGGGAACCCCACCCGTAGCGAAATGTGTCCGGGCAGTAAACGACGCCATGTTCGCAAGGCCTCACAAAGCGCCTCAGTATGGTGTAGACTACCCGAGCGCAACGTATCGTCTGGTAGTGGATATTGCCACCAATGACGAAGCTGCCAGCCATCGCGGCGGCGTTGAACCGCCAGCGCGCGCATGAAGCCGTTTTGTATATCTACTCCAACCTGCCAGATGTGATAAGCCATGTTCAACCCGATTTCCTTATCCAATAAACATATCCACAGTGCTGGCTTACCTTTATACTAGCGCCCGATTGTTTATAAACTGTCCAAACGCTACTGAATGGAAAATCCCAGGTGAAGTTCGTAAAGTATCTATTCATCCTTGCAGTCTCTTGCATTCTGCTGGGAGCTGCCTCGATATATGGTTTGTACCGTTATATCGAACCCCAACTGCCCGATGTCGCCACGCTGAAAGACGTTCGGCTGCAAACGCCTATGCAGGTCTACAGTGCCGATGGCGAACTGATCGCTCAGTTTGGTGAAAAGCGCCGTATCCCGCTCAAGCTGGACCAGATTCCCCCTGAATTGGTACACGCTTTTATCGCGACCGAAGATAGCCGCTTCTATGATCACCACGGTGTCGATCCCGTCGGGATCATCCGTGCCGCATCCATCGCGCTCACATCGGGTCATGCCTCTCAAGGGGCGAGTACCATTACGCAACAGCTCGCCAGGAACTTCTTCCTGAGCCCAGAGCGCACTCTGATTCGTAAGATCAAGGAAGTGTTTCTGGCTATTCGTATTGAGCAGTTGCTAACCAAAGATGAAATCCTTGAGCTCTATCTGAACAAGATTTATCTCGGCTATCGCGCCTATGGCGTTGGCGCGTCGGCACAGGTTTACTTTGGCCGACCTGTTGACCAGCTGACGCTGAGCGAAATGGCGATGATCGCCGGTCTGCCGAAGGCGCCATCGACGTTTAACCCGCTCTATTCCTACGACCGTGCTGTTGCCCGTCGCAACGTCGTCCTTGCGCGTATGAAGGATGAAAACTACATCACGCAGTCGCAATACAATGCGGCACGTAACGAAAAGCTGGTCGCGAATTACCACGCTCCGGATATTTCGTTCTCTGCACCGTATGTCGCAGAAATGGCACGACAGGAGATGATCAAACGCTACGGCGAAGATGCTTATAACGACGGTTATAAGGTCTACACGACGGTCACCAAAAAATTGCAAACCGCCGCACAGGATGCGCTGCGTAATAACATCCTCGCCTATGACATGCGCCACGGTTACCGCGGCCCAAGCAAAGTGCTATGGAAAGTAGGCGAAGGGGTCTGGGATCAGGCGAAGATGATTGCCGCCCTGAAAGCGTTGCCGGTCTACGGCCCGCTCTCTCCGGCCATCGTCACCAGCACCACGGCGGACAACGCGATTGCGATCCTCTCTGACGGCAGCAATATTGCCCTGCCGATGGCGGGTATGCGCTGGGCACGCGCATACCGTTCCGATACGCAGCAAGGGCCTACGCCGAAACGCGTCACGGACGTGGTACAGGCAGGCCAGCAGGTCTGGGTACGTAAAGTGAACGATGATTGGTGGTTGGCACAGGTGCCGGACGTCAACTCTGCGATTGTCTCGCTTAACCCGAAAAACGGTGCGATAGAAGCACTGGTTGGCGGTTTTGACTTCAACCAAAGCAAATTCAACCGTGCAACGCAGGCATTGCGTCAGATTGGTTCCAATATCAAACCTTTCCTGTACACCGCTGCGATGGACAAAGGTTTAACGCTGGCAACGATTCTGAACGACGTCCCGATCACCCGTTGGGATGCTGGTGCAGGATCTGACTGGAGGCCGAAAAACTCCCCGGCAACCTATGATGGTCCGATCCGTTTGCGTCAGGGGCTGGGTCAATCCAAAAACGTGGTAATGGTACGTGCCATGCGTGCGATGGGCGTGGACTATGCGGCGGATTACCTGCAACGCTTCGGTTTCCCAGCGCAGAATATCGTCCATACTGAATCGCTGGCGCTGGGTGCCGCCTCGTTTACGCCGCTACAGGTCGTACGTGGCTATGCCGTCATGGCAAACGGCGGCTATCTGGTCGATCCCTATCTGATCAGTAAGATAGAGAGCGAGGCAGGCGGCACGGTATTTACCGCTACGCCGAAAGTGGTCTGCGATACCTGTAATCTACCGCTGGTCTACGGTGAAACACCGCGTTCTCCAGTGTTAGCGACCACTAACGTTGAAGACGTTGCCACATCAAACGAAGCACCACCGTTAGGCTTGCCGCAGCCCGAGTTGGAGCCCGTCACACCAGAGGCCGCACAGCAAAACGCCGCACAACCTTATGCACCGCACGTGATCAACACGCCGTTAGCGTTCCTGATTAAAGACGCGCTGAACAGCAACGTCTTTGGCGAACCGGGCTGGATGGGGACGGGTTGGCGCGCGGGTCGTGAGTTGAAACGTCGTGATATCGGCGGTAAAACCGGTACAACGAACAGTTCCAAAGACGCCTGGTTCTCCGGCTATGGCCCGAATCTGGTGACGTCGGTCTGGATTGGCTTCGACGATCACCGTCGCGATCTGGGTGCCAGCAGCGCATCTGGCGTCATCAAAGATCAGATCTCCGGCTATGAAGGCGGTGCGAAATCAGCGCAACCTGCGTGGGATGATTTCATGAAAGCCGCGCTGGATGGCGTACCAGAACAACCGTTGACGCCGCCGCCAGGCATCGTCAGTGTGGTCATTGACCGCAGCAGCGGCAAGCTGTCTAACGGTGGCGGGAACAGCCGTTCCGAATACTTCATTGATGGAACGCAGCCGAAAGAATACGAAGTGCATGAAGTCGGCACCACGCTGATGGATAACGGACAAAGCGAAGAATTATTCTAGCCAGCGTTCGATAGCATCAGACAAAGCAAAGAAGGCGCGGGAAACTGCGCCTTCTTTCTTGCTATGTTAGTTTATTAAAAACAGGTTGGTTTATTAAATATTAACGGGGTGTACGACGCAGCCAGTCGTGGGCCAGAAACAGCGCACTGACGTTACGTGCTTCACGGAAATCAGGCTCTTGCAGCAGCGACATCATGTTATCTACCGGCCAGCGAACTTGTGGCATCGGTTCCGGCTCATCGCCTTCCAGGCTCTGCGGATACAGCCCACGAGCCACCACGATATTCATCGTGCTGGAAAAATAGGAGGGCGCCATCGTTAAGGTCGCCAGTAATTCCAGCTTTTCTGCGCCAAAGCCGACTTCTTCCATCAGTTCGCGGTTAGCGGCTTCAAAGACCGTTTCACCGGGATCGATCAGCCCTTTGGGAAAGCCCAGTTCATATTCCTCAATGCCGACGGCGTATTCACGGATCAGCAGCAGTTCATCATCAATGATCGGGACAACCATCACAGCCTGTCGGCCGCTTGAACGCATCCGTTCATAAACCCGACGTACCCCGTTACTAAATTCAAGATCGACGGATTCCACATTGAACAAGCGCGAGCGCGCTATCGTTTCCACCTTGAGGATTTTAGGTTTTTTCAGGTTATGACTCATTGATGCCCCCAGAGAGTTACGACCAGAACGGCACCTTAGCCCAACGTGCATGAGAAACTGCGTTTATCGCAACCTGAACATAGCATGCTGTTGAATAAGAAGAGATCGTAAATATTCTTTTTGATTCTGTTCACATTGTGCGTTAACAGTCACCTTCGCTGCAACTATCGTGACGATGAATTTACGTGTGGGCAACATGAAGAATACATTCTGTATGAGAAACCACCAGAAAAAGTCAATAACTTAAAAAAAATAGGAATATCCTCATTTAAGAGAGGTTTTTTGCTTGTTACTATCATCGCCTTATGCGATTAACTCTGCTCACAATTACGTTATTAATCTAAGAAAACAATGCCATACGGGTTATCATCGATTGTATAATTTTGTTAAACTCAGACGAAAACAAGGAGCATCGCGTTTTGGAATGGAGATGACATGAGCACAATATTTACCCTATTGGCGATATTGCTTGCCTGTCTGATCGTTGTCGGAGGTCTTGTGGCCTACCGTATCCGCCACCGTTTCTTATCCGCTCCTCCGTTACCCGTTTCGCAATCGCTTCCACGACGGTTAACTGAAGATGAACGGATCGCCATTGAGCGTTATCTGGCTCAGGAAAATAGTCAGCAAACCACGCCACTTGATACCCCTAATGCGCAGCCCAAACTACCGCGTTCCCTGCAAAGTAATCGGGTTTACCCCATCACCCATACGATTACGCGCTACGGCCTGAGCACTGATGCTCAGAATAAGTGGCGCTACTATATTGATACACAAGAAATCCATCTGCCGCCCAGTTGGGAACCGTTCATTACCGAAAATAACACCGTCGAACTGATTAAGACGCGCTCGATCCCGCTGGTCATTTCCTTGAATGGACACTCGCTAACCGAGTGTCTCGACGATCGTCCACTCGCCCCCCTGCCGAGCGAAGTCCCGGTCCCGAATGCCTCCATCCGTCAGGAAGGCAGTGAGCATGCCGAACTGGTCACCATCCGTAAGGAAACGCGTGAAGAACACGCCATGCACCACACTGGGGGCTTGAAGGAAACGGCCGTGCTCTGCGTGTCTTTTCTACTGTTATTCATTAGCCTCAATAGTCCTATCGCCCTGCTCCCTTGGCTGATCGGTACCGCAGCACTATTAGCAGGCTGGAGCCTGTGGCAGCTTTTCCGATCGCCGTCCGCTCAGGAACTGCGCGATGTGCACTGCCTTCACGGCACGCCGCAAGGCTTGGGTCTGTTTGGCGAATCCAATCAGGGGCCGCTCGGCAATATCTCGCTCGGTAATATCGATCTGATTTACCCACCGCACTGGCAGCCCTACATCACGCAGGATCTCGGGCGAAAAACAGATGTCGATATCTATCTCAACCGACAGGTGATCCGTCAGGGAGAGCACCTTTCGCTGCATGATGAAGTGAAACATTTCCCGCTACAACGCTGGAGCAGGAATCTTCTGCTGGCCACTGGTTCACTGCTCAGCCTGATTTTGCTCGTCACTAACGTGCCGCTTGAACTGCCGCTCAAGCTCAGCCTGGCCTGGCTTCAGGGCGCACAGCGAATTCAGGTCACGCAAGTCAGCGATCTGGAAACTGCTCAGCTCCGCATTGGCGACACACTGGCTGTCCGTGGCAACGGCATGTGCTATGTGCCCGCAGGTATTCATCCCGTCTCCGCACCGTCGCCCTATGCGTTCAGCCCTTTCGACTGTTCCGCTATTTACTGGAATAAAGCCGCGCCGCTGCCATTACCGGAATCCGAGACGATTGAAAAAGCCTCTGCCTTGCTGAAATCCGTCAATAGCCAACTCCACCCGCAAGCGGACAAAGAAGGTCAGGTTAACTCTCAATTAGCGTCTACGATCCAGAAGTCAGGGTTGATTCTGATGAAAAATTTCGCTGAAGTTGTCCTGAGAACACAAGATTTGTGCAGGCAGGAAAACGATTGCTCCCGCCTGAAAAATGCGCTGATGAACCTGAGCGACGTCAAGAACTGGAATACACTGGTAAAAGACGCCACTTCCGGCACGCTGAAAGGCATGAATGTGGTGCTGCCCGCCGTCAGCGCAGACACGCTGGAGTCATTGGTCAACAGTTCTACCGATCAATTCTTCTATCAGGAAATCAATAACGCGGCAGATTCACTGAACAGCCCGCCGCCGGGTGGGTTCCTGATTCGCAGCGACGAAGGCCGACAATTCGTTAGCCACCCGCTCCCGCCGATGCCGCTGAATGAATATCGTCCATCGGATCAGTGGCAGGAACTCCAGCGGCTGTCCGCGATGCTGTTGCATACGCCGTTTAATGCCACGGGCGTCATCACGCAGCTTAATACCGATGCCAACGGGACCCAGCACATCAGCCTGCACAGCGAACCCGACGTCATTACCGTCTGGCGCTATCTCGGCACGTGTCTGCTACTACTGCTCTTTTCCGCGACGTTTATCGTTAATGCGGTTCTGACCGGCATTAAAATGCGTAAAAGCCAGAAGCGAGTGACCGATATTCAGCACTATTACGCCTCACGGTTCAATATGATGACGAATTCGTTCCCAGATAATCGCCCTATGCTCCCCCGCTAACGGCATCGTGCCTGCTCTTCGGTTATGCTAACCTAGCGGAATCAGTTTCCCGTCACTCTTGTCACTATTGCATTGCGCGTCTTCTGCTGCCTCATCCCTATAGCACGGCGCGACATTTGGAGTCGCTATGAATCCCCACGTTAACTGGCATGACATCGACACCGTGATACTGGATATGGATGGCACGCTGCTCGATCTGGCGTTTGACAGCTATTTCTGGCTTCAACTGGTGCCGCAGTCGCTCAGTGAAAAACGTCGCATCAGCCTTGAACAGGCGCACCAGCTTATCGAGCAGGAGTACCGGGCCGTTCAGCACACGCTAAACTGGTACTGTTTCGATTACTGGTCAGAACGTCTCGATCTGGATATCTATCAAATGACGACGGATATTGGCACGCGAGCCCGATTGCGCGATGACACTACGCCGTTTTTAGCAACGCTGCGCGAATGCGGTAAAGAGACAATTCTGCTGACCAACGCCCATCCACACAGTCTGGCGGTAAAAATCGAACACACGGGGCTGGATCAGCACCTTGATTTATTACTTTCCACCCATACTTATGGGTATCCGAAAGAGAATCAGCGCTTGTGGCAGGCCGTACAGCAGCAGACCGGCTTCGACCCCGCCAGAACGTTATTCGTGGATGACAGCGAACCGATTCTGGATGCCGCGAAAACATTCGGCATTCATTACTGTCTGGGTGTACGTAATCCCGATTCCGGCCAGCAGGAAAAGGCATTCCTGCAACATCCGTCAATGAACGACTACCTTGCGCTGCTACCAGCCCTGCGTCACTCCGTTAATGCAGGGTAATCAGGGGGATTGATGATGAAAGCTACCGAGCAAGCCGACGACGCCGTTCGTCTGGACAAATGGCTTTGGGCTGCCCGTTTCTATAAAACCCGGGCGATGGCTCGCGAGATGATCGACGGCGGCAAAGTGCACTATAACGGGCAACGCGGTAAGCCGAGCAAACAGGTCGAACTGAATGCCGAGATCAAACTGCGTCAGGGCAATGATGAACGCACCGTGGTCATTTTAGCCGTCAGCGGCCAGCGCAGAAGCGCGACAGAGGCGCAGGCGCTGTATCAGGAAACGGCTGCAAGCATTGAGAAACGAGAAAAGCTAGCGCAGGCGCGGAAAATGAATGCGCTGACGATGCCACACCCCGATCGCCGCCCTGATAAAAAAGAGCGACGCGATCTGATTAAATTTAAATACAGCGATCAGGAATAGCACTCCGCCCTTCAGAGAAGACCCAGCGATCGCCGCATTACTCATTCGCCGTACTAAGACGAGAAAACATTATGGCTCACGACCAACTACATCGTTATCTGTTTGAAAATTATGCCGTTCGTGGCGAGTTGGTGACAGTTAACGAGACGTATCAACGTATTTTGACCAACCACGACTACCCAGCGGCGGTACAAACTCTGCTAGGCGAAATGCTGGTTGCCACCAGCCTGTTGACGGCCACGCTGAAATTCAGCGGCGATATTACCGTTCAGCTTCAGGGCGATGGCCCACTGAAACTGGCGGTGATTAACGGTAATCACCAGCAGCAGATGCGCGGCGTTGCCCGTCTGCAAGGGGATATCGCACCGGGGAGCTCGCTGAAAGAGATGGTTGGCAATGGCTATCTGGTCATTACCATTACGCCGACTGACGGTGAGCGTTATCAAGGCGTCGTCGGTTTAGAAGGTGAAACCGTTGCCGAATGTCTGGAGAGCTATTTCCAGCAGTCCGAGCAGTTGCCAACACGGTTGTTTATCCGTACCGGACAGCACGAGGGCAAGCAGGCCGCCGCTGGCATGCTGCTACAGGTATTGCCCGCCCAGGATACCGATCGTAATGATTTTGATCATCTGGCCCAGCTCACCACGACGGTCAAAGCTGACGAGCTGTTTACCCTGCCCGCCACCGAGGTGCTGTACCGCCTTTACCATCAGGAAGAGGTAACCGTATATGAGCCGCAGGACGTCGAGTTCCGCTGTCACTGTTCGCGCGATCGTTGCGCAGATGCATTAATGACGCTGTCCGATCAGGACGTGAATGAAATGATCGAGCAGGACGGTGAAATCGATATGCACTGTGATTATTGCGGTACGCACTACCTGTTTAATTCGCTGGACATCCGCGCGATCCGGCAAGATTCATCAGGGAATCTGTTGCATTAATTTTTCTAACGGGTACGAAAGTACCCGTTTTATTTTGCTTATTCTCACGCCATTAAACCGCAGTGGTGATTTCCCCTCCCCCTAAATAAGCAAAGTTATTAATGAATTTATTTAATTTTATGATTGTTATCGCGGTTAAAATAAGCTCACTCCCTACAATGTTTAGTAGTACAACGATAACTTGAGGAGTAGCAACATGCAGATCAACGGTATTACACCGCAAGCCCTGGCTGCTTATGGAATCCATGATGTCCGCGATATTGTCTACAATCCCAGCTATGAACTGCTTTTTAAAGAAGAACTCTCTCCTACCCTACAAGGCTATGAACGCGGCATCGAAACCCAACTGGGTGCGGTAGCCGTCGATACCGGCATCTTTACCGGCCGTTCCCCGAAAGACAAATACATCGTGCGCGATGGCGTGACCCGTGACAGCGTATGGTGGTCCGATCAAGGCAAAGGTAAGAACGATAACCACCCGTTGAGTCAGGAAACCTGGACACACCTGAAGCAACTCGTCACCACACAGTTGTCCGGCAAGCGGTTGTTCATCATCGATGCCTTCTGCGGTGCCAACCCAGACAGCCGCCTCAGCGTACGTTTCGTGACGGAAGTGGCCTGGCAGGCGCATTTCGTCAAAAACATGTTTATCCGCCCGAGCGATGAAGAACTGGAAGGCTTTGAGCCGGATTTCATCGTGATGAACGGCGCAAAATGCACCAACCCGAACTGGCAGGAACAGGGGCTGAACTCTGAGAACTTTGTTGCGTTCAACCTGACAGAGCGCATCCAGTTGATTGGCGGCACCTGGTACGGCGGCGAAATGAAGAAAGGGATGTTCTCCATCATGAACTACCTGCTGCCGTTGAAAGGCATCGCCTCGATGCACTGCTCGGCAAACGTCGGCGAAAAAGGCGATGTGGCGGTCTTCTTCGGCCTATCCGGTACGGGTAAAACCACGCTGTCCACCGATCCGAAACGCCAGCTGATTGGTGATGACGAGCACGGCTGGGACGACGACGGCGTCTTCAACTTTGAAGGCGGCTGCTATGCCAAAACCATCAAGCTGTCTAAGGAAGCAGAGCCGGATATCTTTGGCGCCATCAAACGCGATGCGCTGCTGGAGAACGTTACCGTGCTGGCAGACGGCACAGTGGACTTCAACGACGGTTCCAAAACCGAGAACACCCGCGTCTCTTACCCGATCTACCACATTCATAACATCGTTAAACCGGTCTCTAAAGCGGGCCATGCCACGAAAGTGATCTTCCTGACGGCGGACGCGTTCGGCGTGTTGCCACCGGTTTCCCGCCTGACGTCCGATCAGACGCAGTATCACTTCCTGTCCGGCTTTACCGCCAAGCTAGCGGGAACCGAGCGCGGCGTGACGGAACCCACGCCGACCTTCTCCGCCTGCTTTGGCGCGGCATTCTTGATGCTGCACCCGACGCAGTACGCTGAAGTGCTGGTGAAACGCATGAAGGCGGCTGGCGCACAGGCCTATCTGGTGAACACCGGCTGGAACGGCAGCGGCAAACGTATCTCGATTAAGGATACACGCGGGATTATTGACGCCATTCTGAACGGCAGTATTGATGATGCAGAAATGCAGACGCTGCCTGTCTTCGACTTGGCAATCCCAACCTCGCTGCCTGGCGTCAATCCTGACATTCTCGACCCACGCGATACCTACGCGAGCGTCGAACAATGGCAGGAAAAAGCGGACGACTTGGCACAACGCTTTATCACCAACTTCGATAAATACACCGATGCTCCGGCAGGCGCAGCGCTGGTGAAAGCAGGGCCGAAGCGGTAAACACTGAAAAGAGTCCATAACGAAAAAGGCGCGGATTACGCGCCTTTCTTTTATTCATATCTGAACAGCTTTAATACCAGTGCTACCCAACATACTTATGACTCTTTCGCAGCTCCCGTATCCGCTACTGCGACGTCCGAGAGCAGCGGCAGATACGCGCGGACGCAGAACCCACCGCGTTCGCTGCTGCCGACATCCAGCACGCCATTGTGCGCATCGATAATACGCTGCACAATCGCCAGCCCCAGCCCTGTACCGCTGGTGGTTCGCGCGCTGTCGCCGCGAACAAAAGGTTGGAACAAGTGCTTCAACTGATCGGGCGCGATGCCTTCTCCGTCATCTTCTACCTGAAACCAGACGCGCTGTAGCTCACGTCCGGTACTGACTTTTATCCAGCCGTTCCCGTAACGCGCCGCATTCACGACCAGATTCAACGCCGCACGTTTGATCGAAAGCGAACTGATACGCACCAGCAGCTCGCCGGTAGCAAATTCACTGTCGATCTGGCGTTCATAACCGCTTTCCGATGCTACCACTTCGCCCATAATGGCGTTCAGGTCGGCCACTTCCGTCTGCATTTCCTGACCGGTACGCAGGTAGTCGAGGAACTGCTCAATAATCGCATTACACTCTTCAATGTCCTTATTGATCGACTCCGCCAGATAGTCATCTTCCTTACCCATCATTTCGGTCGCCAGACGGATTCGCGTCAGCGGCGTACGCAGGTCGTGGCTGACACCCGCCATTAACAGCGTGCGGTCATCGGCCAGCAGCTTCACGCCGGAAGCCATCTGGTTAAAGGCGCGCGTCACGGAACGCACTTCGGAGGCACCATATTCACGCAGCGGCGGGGGAATAATGCCCTTCCCGACCTGCAAAGCCGCATGCTCCAGCTCAACCAAGGGTCGGTTCTGCACCCGAATAAATAGCCACGCGCCGCCAATCACCAGCAGCATTATCGCCAGCGTATAGCGGAAGAGCGGCGAGAAATCGCCCTGATGAATTTCAGTGAGGGGAACACGCACCCAGATATCCGGTGACAGCCAGGTTTTCAGCCACACCACCGGCGTATTCTTGCTGACCTCAACCCGTACATCCGTCGGGCCGCCCAGTTGCTGCGCCATCTGCTCACTCAAAAACTTGTAGTGCTGGGCCCAACGCAGGCCGCTTTCTTCCGCCGCTGCATTGGTGTACAGCGATATACCCAATTCGCGGTAAATCTCACGCCGGAACGCTGGCGGCACCTCAAGCGTGGTGCCATCTTCCAATTGCAGACTGTCCGTCATCAGCATTCTTACTTCGTATGCCAGCACCTTATTAAACTGCTGCAAACTCGGCAGAATAGCGAAGTTGAGCACCACCAGATAGGTGGTGACCAAACTGACAAACAACAACGTGACAATCAGTAGCAACGTCCGTGCAAATGAGCTACGCGGAGAAAAGCGCCATTGCATCATGCCTTACTGCCGTCCGGGACAAACACGTAGCCAAGGCCCCACACGGTCTGGATATAGCGCGGATGCGCCGGATCCTCTTCCACCATGCGGCGCAGACGAGAAATTTGTACGTCGATGGAACGCTCCATCGCGCTGTATTCACGACCACGGGCCAGATTCATCAACTTATCACGAGACAACGGTTCACGCGGGTGGCTCACCAGCGCCTTAAGCACGGCAAACTCGCCGCTGGTTAATGGCATCGGTTCATCATCGCGGAACATTTCGCGCGTACCCAGATTCAGCTTGAATTTGCCAAACGCGATAATGGCTTCTTCCTGCGACGGCGCACCTGGCAGTTCATTCGCCTGACGACGCAACACCGCACGGATGCGAGCCAGCAGTTCACGCGGGTTGAAAGGTTTAGGAATATAGTCGTCCGCGCCGATTTCCAGTCCGACGATACGATCCACTTCTTCCCCTTTCGCCGTCACCATAATGATCGGCATTGGGTTGCTCTGGCTACGCAAGCGACGGCAGATGGACAGCCCATCCTCGCCCGGCAGCATCAAATCCAGCACCATAAGGTGAAAAGATTCACGGGTCAGTAAACGGTCCATCTGTTCAGCATTGGCTACGCTACGTACCTGAAAACCCTGCTCGGTCAGATAACGCTCTAACAACGCCCGCAAACGCATGTCGTCATCTACAACCAGAATTTTATAGTTCTCTTGCATTCTCTTTCTCCAAAGGCGTAATAGCGCCGACGCTGCTATTGTTCAGAAACATACGAATTACTGACAGTCGTTTCTGGTATACATTCTAGGCAAAATTGTTACAAAGCATATTAAAATTCGTATAATCAATCATTTCCTGTGCAGTCAGGCATAAAATAATCAGCGATTAATGGCGATTGCGGTTAGCGAAGACTGTCGTTTATGAAGATTATAGTAACGCCGCCGCCAATAAAAAGACGCGGTAGCAGCAAAAGCAGGAGAAAAGCGAAGAGAGAGGACGTTGCCGCCTGAATTCAGAGCGACAACGTGAAGTGGCTAACGCATCAGAGTGATTAGCGCATAAGCTCATCCAGCACAACACGTACTGACGGCAGCGCGGGCTGGAAAAAATGGCGCGTGGTCTTGTAGGGAAACAGGCTCTTTTCCGCCACAATCGTCTTCATAATTAGACTCTTGCAAAAAGGCTGTCCGGTCTTCCAATGATAAACGGATACGCGGGGATCGTCATAGTCGAGCAGCGCACAAGGGATATACTTTAACCCCAGTTCGGTGGCCGCGCGTAACCGGTGATTGCCGTCCATAATAATCCCCGTCTCTTTTTCTATCGGTATTGGCGTCGTCCAGCAGCCACAGCGGCAAATATTCTCCATCAGACATTCTACGTTCGACATGTCGACATTTTCAGAGGGAAGCAGGAACTGCACGGGCGTAAGAGCAATCTGGTAGGTCATACTTTCAAACACGCTCTACCTCCTGACGTAAACAATCTCATATAGCTCCGGCTAGTGCACCGGAGCCGACTGTGAGTGACTTACTGCGCAAGACTGACGAAATAGCCCGGCTGGTAATCAACTGGCAAAAACTGCTGATGAAGCTGGCGGAAGGTGCCATCCGCGTTGAGATCGCGGAATAAGTCTGGGTGGAACCACTCAGCCAGTTGCTGAATGGCGATAAAATCATACGGGCCGTTGTAAAACTGATGCCAGATGGCATGAAATGCGCGTTTCTGCTTGGCGATGCTGTTGGTGTAGGCGGGACGCCCCAGAAACCATTCGAGACGCTTGCGCCCTTCAGTCATATCCTGCCCCGGCCCCAGACCAATCCAGCGTCCGCCGGGCACGAAGGCCTCAAAGTTGCCGCTGGTGATCACCACAATTTCCGGGTTTTCCACGATCACCTGTTCAGGGTGCATCTGCATAAAGGTGCTCGGCGCATTTTTCGCCGCGACGTTATCGCCACCGGCCAGTTGCACGAATTTACCGAAGTTATCTGGGCCGAACGTCAGGCAGCATTCATCGGTATACCCCCCCAGCCGCTCAATGAACACGCGCGGTGAGCGCGGCTTTTTCGCTTCCAGTACGTCGGAAACGCGTTTTAGCTGCGCCTCGCGGAATGCGAGAAAGGCTTCGGCACGCGCTTCCTGATTAAACAACTTGCCGAACAGGCGCATGGTCGGCACGGTGTTTTCCAGCGGGTGATAGCGAAAATCGACATACACAATCGGAATGCCGACACTGTCCAGTATCCGGTCATAACCTGCATCAACAATCGCCCGCTGCGTCTCAATGTTCATAATAATGACGTCCGGCTTCAGCGACACCGCCTGCTCCACGTCAAACGTACCCTTTTCCGTACCGTCAAACGTCGGGATTTTCGTCAGTTGAGGAAAACGATCGCGATACTGGTGCCACGTTGCCGGATCGGACTGAATCAGATCGCGCCGCCAGGCGACAATCCTTTTCGCCGGATCTTCGCGATCGAGCATCGCGACCAGATAAAGCTGACGTCCCTCTCCCAGCATGACGCGCTGCACCGGCGTGTTGACTCTCACTTCGCGCCCCAACACATCCTTGATGACGGTTGAGGTTTGCGCAATTTGTTCGGCCTGCCCCGCCAGCGGCGACAGGCCAACCATCAACAGCGCACTCAGCAATAACCGACGGCAATGTTGCCGCATCCAACGATTACACATTTTCGATATTTCCCTTCGTCGAGAGAGAGTCATGTTTTTCCGCCTGTATCCGCAAACGTCGTAACAGCATCAACGAGACCAGGAAAGTCACCAGATAAGCTGCGCCAACGCAGAAGAACAGCGAACGTAGTCCGGGGGAGTAGAGAACTAATCCGCCCAGAGAAATGCCCAGAATCGAGGCAAACTGGCTGACGCTTTGCGCCACGCCGAGTATGTAGCCCTGCTGCCCGGCTCCAGCCGCGCGGGAAATCAGCGCCATCAGAACCGGTGTCGTTGCTCCCAGCAGCACGCCCCACAGGAAATAAAGCGGGATGAAAATCGCAATATTCAGGATCGTGGCAACCGTCAATGTCACGATGGTGCAGGCCAGCATCACCACACACAGACGGCTCAGCGTCTGCGACAGTGAAAGGTTTTCAAAATAGCGCGCCCACAGCGACGCAGAGACAATCACGCCAGTCGCCTGCAAGCCATAACACAGCCCGATAATCCACTTATCCACCTGAAAGACGCCGTCCATATAGAGGGAAAACGGCGTTTGCGGGATCATACGGCTGGTCAGCAACAGGCCGGAAATCAGCAGCAAACCGGGAATCGGCGACAGCGCCCAAAGCCGTCTGCGGGGAATGTCTTTCGCCTGCGCGTCCGCAGGCGGAGCAGCAGAAGCCTCGGGGGCAACATGCGGCAAAAATAGCGCTACGGTGAGACCACACAGCGCGCACAGGATCGCCGCACTCAGGTTGATCCAGAAGAAATTCAGGTAATCGAGAATCAGCCCGCCGACAATCGCCCCCAGCAGCGATCCCACGTTGGTGGAGACCTGAAGCCAGGCGAACAGCCGCGTGCGCTGTAACGGACTGACTACCACAACACCGTAAGCCTGCGCGGGCGCGATATAGCCCGCACAGGCCCCTGAATAAAACGCAGCGCGACTATCGTCCAGATATCGTTTGCCCATGCCAGCCCGAGCTGGGTTAACGCCAGCCCAAACAGCGCGCGGATCATCATGGCTTTGTTGCCCAGTCGGTCGCCCATCCGTCCCCAGAAGGCGCTGGTCAGCATAAT
The DNA here is from genome assembly GCF_009931295.1 of Pectobacterium odoriferum. Taxonomy (NCBI): domain Bacteria; kingdom Pseudomonadati; phylum Pseudomonadota; class Gammaproteobacteria; order Enterobacterales; family Pectobacteriaceae; genus Pectobacterium; species Pectobacterium odoriferum. The sequence goes on from NZ_CP034938.1 coordinate 4,478,842, forward strand.
GCCCAGCATCGGCCCGACATACACGGCGATTCCCGCGATGCTCAGTTCCGCGCCGGACGACATACTTTCCAGATGCAGCGGCCAAAACGGCCCGCTCATCTCCATCGCCCCCATCGCGACCAGCTGTACGACAAACATAAAGTGGATGATGAACGCCACCTGACCGCTCAAGCGCATGCGTCAGCTCCTTCTGATTCCACGGCGTCACCCGCCCTCATTCCCGCTACGGTCATCACGTCAACCCATCTCATCAGTCAGCCAGTGCGGCGGGAAATAGTCGGGGCGATCCTGCGTAGACACGCCCATGTAATCGCTGCACCATCGGTAGACTTCCTCAATGTATGGCACGCTAACGGCCAGATTCTCCGCAATCGTCACCAGCAGGCTCAAGCCGTAGGCGATATCCTCCTGAAACACACGGTGTTGCATATCAAACACATACCCACCAACATCATATTTTCGCAGCGGCAGGCCGATACCGTGGTAAGCCTGATTGGTGCGCAGCACGGAGAGCATCGTGTGCGCATCGGCAATCTGATCGCCATAGGCATCGATAATCTCCTGCTTGAGCGGCAGCACGGAATCCAGCCGCACGCCAAGCCGCTTCTCCAGCGCCGCACACAGTTGCTGGTTCTCTTCGTCCATGCGCTCCAGATAATAGGCGCCGAGTTCCGGGCAATCATTCCACCAGCATAGCGGCTGCGAGAACGGTCTGGCATGCCATTGACCGTAGGGGCCAATCAGGCCATAAATCACCGCACTGTGCATAATCGGGTTACCCGGCGTCAGCGTGATCTCCAGATAATCCGGCAATAGCATCACTGGCGCGGAATAGAGCCGTTGCAGCAGCACCATCAGCGCCTGCTGGCTCGCAGCCGTTTCGCGCCGATGCGTGGCGACATACAGCGTGGCCTTTTCGCCGCCCATTTTGATCGACTGGCCCGGCAGCAAATCAAACGCAATGTGCGCGACGTCCTTCATTCCCCAAATCACCGCGTTTGGGCGAGCGACCAGCTCACGTTCAGCCAGCCAGTCAAAACCGCAAAAACCGGGGATCGCGCCGACATAAACTGGTTTATCGCTGGGTAAATGGGGAACGATCCGCGCCAGGAGGTCGGCGCGGAAATTGGCGGGAACGGTGATGATAACGACATCCGCATCGCGGCAAGCTTCCGCCGGGTCGCAGGTCACACAGTCCGGCGTGGCCGTCAGCGTCTCGCCATCCGGCAGCAGCGCGTGTAGCCGTTTACCGTGCTGCTGATAGGCTTCCGGCAGACGAGGATGACTGCCCAGTAACGTCACCTTGACGTCCGGTAGTTGTTTAAACAGTACCGTGGCGAGATGGCCGGTCTTGCCGGCCCCGCAAATCACCACGTTAAGCGGCTGCCCGCTTAGCGTTTCGGTCATCGTTAACTCCTTAGCTTGCCTGCTCCAGAGAAATCGCGTTGCCCAACCAGCGATCCAGATCGTGCCACACGCTGCTATCTATCAGATTACGCGCCGCTAGCCACTCTTCGTTAAACACCGTGTGCAGGTACTTCTCACCGCCGTCGGCAATCGCCAGTACCACGTTGCCGCCGATACGATCCTGATAGATCAGCTCCAGCGCTTTATAGATCACCCCGCCCGTCGAACCGCCGACCAGCAGACCGTAGTGCCGTGCGATATAGCGTGCCGTTTCAAATGCCTGCGTATCCGATACCTGCTCACCACAGTCGATGCAGCTGTAATCCAGCACCAGCCCCACGGTATCCCCCGCGGGTGTTCCGGTGCCGGACTGATAATAAGGTTTACCGGGGTGACCGAAGACGATAGAACCAACCGGTTCAACCGCAATGGTCGTGATATCCGGATTATGGACTTTCAGGCCATGTGAAATGCCGGTCATCGATCCGCCGGTGCCCACGCAGCCGACAAACGCGTCGATCTTGCCAATCTGGCTAAACAGCTCGCGGACAAAATCGGCATAGCCGCCCGCATTCGCCGCGTTATCCGATTGGTTCATAAACACCGCTCCGGGTATTTCCTGCGCCAGCTGTGCTGCCATGCGCTGGCGTTCCACGACCGCCACCTCATCTTCGCCGTAGTCGCCGGAAACGTAGCGAATTTCCGCGCCGAGCGCGCGCATGATGGCAATTTTGTCCTGCGCCGCATGATGATCGACCACGGCGATAAAGCGCAGGCCGTATTCAATCGACGCCAGCGCCAGCCCGATACCGGTATTCCCTGATGATGACTCGACAATCGTGCCGCCGGGGCGGATTTTCCCTGACTTCAGTCCGGCGACAATCATGTTTCGCGCCATGCGATCCTTCATGCTGCCGCCGGGGTTATTCTTCTCCACTTTTAAAAACAAACGCGTATCCCCATAAGGGACAGGAATTTGTATAACCGGTGTATTACCAATCAAATCAGTTACTTTATTCAGGATCATGGTTCTGCTCCATTCAGTTATCACTGGAAAAAATCAGCTCACCTTTCTTACCTTTGAACGCGCACAGGCGCGCAGGCAGCGGATGCCGATGAAACGCGTTTTCCAGCAGGTCCATCTGGTATCCCGCCGTATTCGCGTAAATCAGTAAATCGCCGGGCTGCGGCACGGTTCGAAAATGAATCAATCGGTTCGTAATGACATCGTCGTCCAGACAGCTGTGTCCGGCGATCCAGGCTTTACCCGGCGTCGGACGTGTGTCTTTTTTGACGGAAAAAACATGCAGAGGATCAATCAAAAACTCAGAGTTAAACCAGGTTTCACACGCGCTGAAGCTGCTGCCTTCGACAAACACGACATGGTTGCCATCCGGCTGGCGGCGCGTGCGCGTGACGCGAAACACGGTAATCGCACTTTGGTCGGCCAGACTGCGCCCCGGCTCAATCGCCAGCATCAGGCCGTACTGTTTTAGTACGTCCGCTACACGGCTCTGCCCGATTGAAGCTGATAGGAAGGCGTCAAGATAGTCAGCAGCCGAGCGCTCACCGCCGTACGGATAAAACGAGGTTGGCACCTGACCGTGGCGATAATCCGCCTCATTCTGCTTCGCTAAATAATCCTGATAGCGTGAAGCCGAAAGATATTGAATCGGCAATCCCCCACCGATATCAATAATAGCGGGCTGCAATCCCTTTGACCGCGCCCGATCCAGTAATGGCAACACCTCAGACAATGCGGCTACGCGAGTATCGGGCTCATAGCCGCCCAGATGGAAATGGAAACCTTCCAGATGGAACGCATCCTGCCGGGTACTCAACACCTCCAGGCAGAGCGCGACCTCATCGGCCAGCATGCCAAACCGACTGTTTTGTGCGAAAGACGGGCGATAGCGCAGTAGAATTCGCACCGGCTCCGTCACGCGCAGTAAATCTGCCAGCGCGAGCACCTCATCGAACTCTTCCGGCGAATCCAGCACGATAAGCGCGCGGTGATGAACCAGTTCCATTAGAAACTCGCGCGTTTTGGCCGGGCCGGTGGCGCACAGCCGCGCGCCGTCGCAGCCTGCCCGCAGCGCATCTTTCAGCTCCTGTAAGCTGGAAACATCCACACCAACGCCCGCGTTAACCGCCGCCTGTACCAGCCCCGGTGATTTATTCACCTTTGCGCCGTAGTACAGGCGGCAGTCCACATCGTGACGCTGCAACACCGTTCGCAATGCCGCAATATTGTTGGCCACGGTGTGCGGCCAGACAATATTCAGCGGCGACCCATACTGCTCAACCAGCCATGACAGCCTTTGCGGCGAGTTGAAAATAAACCGCTCAATCTCACTATCCAGACAAGGCGTCAGTCTCTCAGGCCAGTGGGCCTGCGCGACAGGGAGGGAAGACACTGCGGCAAAGCTAAACAGGTTGCTCATCGCTATCTCCTTAACGTTCGGTTCCTGAAAAATGCCTATCCTTAGAAATCAACCGCGACGGACAGCATCAACGTCCGCGGCGTTCCTTGCGATACCGTGCTGAACGACGTCACGCCAGACCAGTAGTTGCGGTCAAAAGCGTTAAGCACATCGGCACGGAACGTGGTGGGTGCGTTAGAGATTCGTGTCTTGTAACGCGCGCCGAAATCAACGGTGGTCCAGGAAGGAATAGATTGGGTATTGATGGTATTGACGTTCTGCTTCCCGTTATGGGTGACGTTGGCGTTGAGCGTCAGATCGCGCAGGAACGGCAGATCATATTCTACGCCAGCGTTAGCCTGAAAACGCGACGTGCCCGGCGCGCGCTTGCCCTGTGCCCCCGGCGTCACGCTTTTGGTCAACTCGGCATCCAGCAGCATCACGCCACCGGTCAGACGCAGATCCTCCAGCGGTGAACCGACGACATCCAGCTCGATACCCCGATTGCGCTGCTCGTTGGCATCAACAAACGTGCCGTTAACCAGCGCGCCGCTCGGCTTGGTGATCTGGAACACGCTCAGCGTGGAGATCGTCCCCAGCGCGTCCACTTTCACGCCGGCCTCGTACTGTTTGCTCTTATACGGCGACAATACCTGCCCCGCATTGCTCGCATTCGCAGGCGCAATATCCCCTTTGCTCAGCCCCTCAATGTAGTTGGCATAGAGTGAGACGTGCTGCCAGGGCTTAACCACGACACCCGCCATCGGCGTTATCGCATTTTTGTCGTAGGACGATGATGGCGCACTATTGCCGGGAACAAAGTTATCCGACTTGATCTGCTGATAACGCAGCCCACCCGTCACTTGCAGCACATCGTTCCAGAAGCCGAGCGTATCCGCCAGCGCGATACCCGATAGCGCGGTGGAAGAGCGTTTGCTAATGGTTGCAGGAGCAGCGACATTCTGTGCAGGTGAAGAAACCGGATTGTAAATATTCGAGTTAATCGCGGTTCCATTGCCGATACCGGTCGCCTGACGATCGCGATAGTAGCTGGTCTGTGCCGACAGCTTGTGCGTCACCGAGCCGGTTTCCACATCCGCGCGAATACCGGTCGCCAGCGTGTAGCGGCTGGTGGTAAAGCGATAATTGCCCACAGCGGAACTCACATCGCCATTATTATTCGTGACCTGCGGCACCTGCTCTGACAAGCGGCTCACGTGTGCGCTGGAACCACCCAGATCGGTAAACCAGGTGACGTTATCCGCCAGATCGTATTCGGTATGCAGCAGCACCGACTGGTCTTTGGAATGCCAGAATCCCCACGGCTGGGAAATGTTAGTGTTGCCATCCGGCGCGTCGGGCACGGTCACACCAGCGGCAAACGAATAAGGGCGCGACGGCGCACGCGTTTTCAGATGTTGAGTGATGAGATCCAACGTGGCGCGGAAGCGTTCTGACGAGAAATCCAGCCCAAGTGAGCCGACCTGTGTACGTTTGTCGCTGCCATCCCACACCGTGTCGCCGTAGCCGTAATTACCGTTAAAACGCACACCGAGCAGATTATTATTGTCCAGCGCATAGACGCGGGAGATATCCGCATGCTGTGTGAGTTGGGAATCAGACTGCCAGCTGGTGGTGAGACGGGTCAGATTGCCTACGGTAGTCGGACGTTTGGTGACGGCATTAATCACCCCCCCCACGCTGCTGTTAGGCGACAGCCCATACAACAGCGCCGATGGTCCTTTCAGCACTTCTACCCGCTCGATGTAGTCGGTCATCAGTTGATAGTTAGGCGCGACACCGTAGACGCCGTTCATGGCGATGTCACTCAGGTTTCCTTCATTGAGCGGAAAACCACGGATGTAGTAAGAATCCAGCAGACCGCCCTGAGAACTGCTCACCCGCACCGAGGCGTCATGCGCGACCACCTGCCCTAGCGTCTGGGCCTGTTTATTTTCAATAAACGATGAGGTCATGTTGCTGACGTTAAACGGCGTATCCATAACGTCCTTTTTGCCCAGCAGCCCGGTGCTGGATGACCGCGCCGACATGCCGCCCGCGACCAGTCCCTGCACGGCTTCCGCGTCTTTGGCTTCCACCACGATCGTGGAATCATCGCGCTCGCCCGTTGCAGCCTGCGCGGGTATCGCGATGCCGCCTAGCACAGCCGTTACGACGACGGCCAACACGGAGGGAATAGGAAAACGAGTCTTCCCAGTAGGTGGAGTGAAGTTCTTCCTGGCGTTCATCAACAAAGTTATCCATCTCAAAATGAGGAGTGAAAAAGATGCTCCCGTTTTTCAGCCTGTAAGGCAGGAGCATCGCCATACATCACGGCTCGACGCGAGTTTCCTCCCCTTCCGTAAGGAAGGGGTTGCTCAGGCCGTGCTGAATTCGGTAGTCGCGATATTCCTGAATGTGCATCCGCAGCAGCGAACGCGTATACCAGGGCTGGGTCAGAAACATGTCGCGTTCGGTCTGCCACAGCTCGCCATCAACGCGCGACTTCACCGCATCAAACGCTGCGGCCGTTTCTTCTTTCATCACCTGCCACAGCCGCGCATCGGCAAAGCCGTATGCCGCACTCAGCGCCAGCGCCAGTTCGTGCAGGTGGCTGACAAAACAGGCATCGATGACAAACATCCTCACGGGTTCGATGTCATCTTCAAAGACCGTGGGCAGGATGCCGGGCCAGACGTAGGGTTGCAGATGATGGCCGCGCTGACGCAGCAGCGGCGCGTAGGTGCGCCCGTCACCGAAATCGCGGATTAATAGCCCCTGCGCGACGCCTTCGGGCGAAAAGAGGATCTGGCTGTTCTGCTGATGCGCTTCCAGCCCAATGCCGTACAGCAGATAGATAGCGATGACAGGGCGGGTAACCGAGCGAACGTATTGACGGAACCACGCCTCTGCGCCAAGCCCGGACAGCGTTACCAGCTCGGTGAACAGCGGCTGGTCGCGGTGAGGCAGCGCCGTAAACAGCGTCGCGACGGTCACGGGCAGCGCGCCATTGGTACGTTCATAAACGCGGGCATCGCGGAAGACGACAGAGAGATGCTTACCCGGCGCATCATCCTGATGAACCGCGTGCTTATAGTGGAACGCGGCTTCTTCGCGGAAAAATGCCAGCCGCTGTTCGAACCCACCTTCCTGCGCCAGAATCGCGTCGATGATGGTGCTAATGCGTGGCCCCATCTGGATCGATTTCGCCTGTAGGCTCCGCATTTCGCTGGTCATCCAGATAGCGACAGGCAACTTGATGAAGGGGGAAGAAGGAGGCTCAACGGGTAAAACGGTACGGAACGACATCCCCGGTAGCGTGATGAGATCCGGGCCGTCGGTGAGTAGAATCCCTTCGGCGATCTCATCCGCGTAGTGGGATTTCACCCAGTTTTCCAGATGCCAGCTATGGATGGGCAGCGGGAGCCACTGTGTCTCATCCAGCCCTTGCTGATTCAGGCGCTGCTTCCAGTCCAGCCAGAGCGCAGGAAATGCCTGAGCAAACCACGGGTGAAAATCATCAACGTGCGGCATGCATTCCACATACGCCATATCGCGGCGCAGCGCGGTAATACGCAAAGGCACGCGGGCGTTGAATTCGGGTGACAGTTGCTGGACATCTTCATCACTCAGGCCGGGGCGGGATTTCCAGGTCGGGTAGTAAGGGTGGCCTTCCAGCGATCCCCACTGATCGAGGAACATGGCAGCATCGCGAATGCTTAACTGCCGACGCAGCCACGGCGTGAAAGCGCTCTGCCCATCCTGCTGCATGGCATCAGCCACCTCAGCACGCCACTGGCACCGATAGCGCCGAGCGTTGGTATCATTACGGATGCTGTTACCGACATCTTGTTTCAGGCCGTTAATGCCGCTGTCTTCAGGATGGAAATCAAAACTATCGCGAAGTAAATCAATCAATCGCTCGTGGCTAGTGACGGGAAAAGACGCGCCCTCTGCATTAATATGATAAATATTCCCATTATTAATATACGTGTTTGCCGGTGATGGGGAAATATCATCAAATTTCAATATACCTTTGCCACCCTGCAACGTCAGCGTTGCTTCCCGGGAGTTACCCTTAATAAATATCAGGTCATTTTTATTCAAAATTCCTTCCGCAAAAAAACAGCGAATCAATCGCCTTAGCGCGTTTTTATTTGAATAATCAGAAAGAAAACCATCTACATCCTGATGTATATCCCTGCATTTAACATCGTCAGCCTTGATATTCATAACCACTCCTCACACCGATAAAACAAGTAAAAACCGATTGCAGTAACGTATAAAATGGTGTCATTAAAGCTCGGGTTAACACGCCCCGAAAATTAATAAAAATGTCGTGATAGAGAGATTGAAAAATAATGAATTGAAAGCTAGCATACTACTAACGCCAATGTAAATAGGTATCATTCTTATTCGCAACTAATGAGTTACATTTTAATAAAGTTATTTTTAATCAATGTAATAAGTAAAGGAGAACAGCATGGAACACGCTAAGACCTATCTCTTCGTGCCTGGAAATGCGCCTCATCGCTTTCAACACGCCGTCTGCTGTGGAGCCGATGCCGTGATATTTGATCTGGAAGATGCTGTTCATCCTGATGAAAAAGAGCAGGCCAGAGAAAATATTATCCAGTGGTATGAAAATGACACTCCCGTCTCTGAAATAAATTGCAAAAGATATATACGTTTAAATAAATTTGGTTCGGTGGAATTCAGTAAAGACATCGAGTTTATGAATAAAATCAATAATAAGGATAAATTAATAAATAGCGCGTCATCCAAACATAAAACAACGATATGGGAAATTGTTTTACCTAAAATAGAATCCGCAAAAATGCTGCATGAAGCACGAGAAATGATAAATCGCAATAGAGTGGAAGAGGTTAATATTATTGCGATTATTGAAACCGCGCGGGGATTGCATCATGCGGAAGAGATTTGTGCCGCAGGGGTAGAAAGGGTGGCATTTGGCTCATTAGATTTCTCGCTCGATATGCATTGCGATCAATCCCTGCATGCCTTGCTGTATGCCAGAAGCCGCATTGTATTAGCTTCCAGACTGGCCGACTTGCCGCCGCCAATAGATTGCGTCAATCCTGACTTCACGCATCACGACCGGGTGTTAGCCGATGCACTACATGCACGCTCGCTCGGTTTCTCAGCCAAGCTTTGCATTCATCCCTCGCAGATCGAGGCCGTTCAGCAGGCATTCGCGACAGATCGCAGCAAAATAGATTGGGCAAAGCAGGTTCTAAAAGCGGCCGAACACAGCTACGCTTTCCAGATAAACGGCGAGATGGTGGATTTACCCGTCATTGAGCAGGCTAGGCAGCTATTGCGGGCAAAAAATGTAGATGACTAAACCCATTGCGCCGATAGCTCGCAAAAGAGGGATGTGTTTCCTCAATAAAAATGTGTTTGCCCGGTCGCGCTTCCCCTACGCGTCGCTACCGGGCTGCTTATTGCTTAACGTAATCAATCGAATTGACGAACCACTCACGCGGGCCGTCTGGTGTGTTCACGGTGAATTCCTCATCAACCGCTTTTTTCAGCATGGCGCGCGCCATAGGGGAATCGATCGAAATATAGTCTTTATTGCCGCCGTAGATCTCGTCCGGGCCGACAATCCGCAAGCGCTTCACATCACCTTGTTCATTCTCGATCTCAACCCAAGCACCAAAAAATACGCTGCCATCCTGCTGCGGCGAATAATCAACGATTTTCAATTCCGTCAGGCATTTTCTCAGGTAGCGCACACGCCTGTCGATCTGGCGCAATAAACGCTTGTTATAGGTGTAGTCCGCATTTTCTGAGCGATCCCCCAAGCTGGCCGCCCAGGAGACAATTTTGGTAATTTCCGGGCGCTTTACATTCCAGAGATGATCATGCTCTGCCCGCAGTTTGTCATACCCCTCGCGGGTAATCAGATTGGTTTTCAAGTCGTTAACCCCGTTAGGCGCTTAGCGCGTACCACGTTCTTCACTATCCACACACGCAAAAAATCGCGCGTTCATTACACAGATTTACAGTTTTGGCTAATAATCTATCGACAGACATAAATATGTCATTTCTATCCCGTACTTTTAGCCACGGAGAGCTACGGAGAACGATTTATGTTTAGCTTAGACGCCATTCTGCAAGATCTTGTCCCGCATCGCCATACGCCACCCTGGCAGAAAACGGTTTTGCGTTCTCTGCTATTTGAAAATGAAATGCAGCAATTTGCGCGGCGTTACCCGCATTTGAAAGGATTGGATCTGGTCGAACAGATTCTTGATTACTTCAACTTCAATTGTGAAATGGTCGAAGGGGATTTAGAAAATATCCCCAGTCAGGGGCCGGTGGTGTTGGTTGCCAACCACCCCATTGGCTCACTGGACGGTCTGGCGCTACTCCGCACCGTCGCCAGCGTCAGGCCCGATGTCCGCATCGTCGCCAGCCAGCTACTCTCTTATGTCGCCCCGCTCAAAAATCTGTTTTTTTCCGTCGATAACTTCAATAACCGTACCAAACGCCAACAGGTCAACGCCATCCAGCAACATTTGGAAGGCGACGGCGCGATCATCGTCTTCCCAGCGGGTGAGGTTTCACGCGTCAGCCTGCAGGGTATTCGCGACGGTCACTGGCATAATGGTTTTATCCGCATGGCGAGCAAAGCCCGCGCGCCCGTCGTCCCGATTCATATCGGCGGACGCAACAGCGCGCTGTTCTATCTCTCCTCCATGGTTTATCGCCCGCTGTCCACCCTCCTGCTGGTGAGAGAAATGTTCGGCCAGCGCGACCAAACCCTCAAACTACGCATCGGTGCCAGAATTCCCTATACGTCCTGGAGTCAGGGCGAGTGGAACGCCAACGATCTGGCGGCCCGTTTCCGGCGTCACGTTTATCGGTTAGGACAAGGAAAACCCGGCTGTTTTGCCGGTGAAAAACCCATTGCGCTGGCCGAAGACCGCGTGCTGCTGAAGCGCGCGCTGTCTGAGTGTGAAACGCTGGGTACCACACCGGATGGCAAGATTGTCTATCTCTATCGACGCGGTGAAGAAGATTACGTGCCGCTGCTGCGTGAACTCGGGCGCCTGCGCGAAATCGCCTTCCGCGCGGTGGGCGAAGGGTCCGGCCAACGCCGCGATCTGGACAGCTATGACGATGACTATCTGCACCTGATCCTGTGGGATGACCGTGAACTGGAGATTGTCGGTGCCTATCGCTTTGTCTCAACGGCAAGTCTGATCGCAGAGAAAGGGAAAAGTGGCCTCTACAGCCACAGCCTGTTCCAGTACGGCGACGAAATGGATCCGATACTGGCATCAGGCATTGAGCTGGGACGCAGCTTTATTCAGCCCAAATACTGGGGTAAACGCGGACTGGATTATCTCTGGTTGGGTATTGGTGCCTATCTGGCGCGTTATCCGGAACACCGCTACCTGTTCGGCCCGGTGTCGCTGTCCGGCACCTTGCCGCCGCATGCGCGCGACTTGCTGGTTGCGTTTTATCGTCTGCATTTCACGCCCGATCAGCCGCTGGCAACGTCGCGCCGCCCTTATCCGGCCTCGCTGCCTGACGTGCTGAAACAGTTTGAGGGAACAGACTACCAGCAGGATCTCACGCGGTTGAAAAGCATGCTCAGCAACATGGGGTGTGCGATCCCCACGCTCTACAAGCAGTATTCGGAACTGTGTGAGCCGGGAGGCGTGCGGTTTATCGACTTTGGCATCGATCCCGATTTCAACAACTGCATCGACGGTCTGGTGCTCGTCGATCTGAAGCAGTTGAAAGCATCACGCTATCAGCGCTATATCGCCCCTTTTACCAGCGATAGCGTTTCTTGATCGATCGGTGCGTTAGCCTCTAAAGGGGTTAACGCACCACACTTCTATTCATCAACACCATACCCGCACACATTTTGTCTCTCAGATCACACATTTCATACGAAATCCCACTTGCCGTAATTTACGTGATCAACTGAACGCTTTTCCTGCCGATATTAAAGATATTCTTATCGATATGTTTTTGAACGCGGGAGTTAACGATGTATCCCGAAAATGCGAAAAATAGCTATAACGCCTTGTCATTACTTGCATCGATTACGATAGCAAGCCCCCTCCGTTATGCCTTCATAGCATGTCAAAAAATTAAGGATGTTTATGAATATGCTGAACAGAATCAAACTCGGCAAGATGCTGGGTATGGGATTTTCTCTGGTTATCATCATCAGTCTGATGGTGGCATTCTTCGGACGGCTCCAACTGGTTGGGCTGGGTAACGACATCAACCGGCTTTCCGGTACCACGTTAGCGAATATGTTATTGATTCAGGAAGTTAAAGCCGGTTTTGACGCTAATGCTCGTCTGATCCGCAACATTGCGATCAGCACCAACCCTGCGCAAATCAAGCAGGAAAAGCAGTTCGTCGACGAGCAAATCGCTCGCAACACCGCCAACCTGAAAAAATTAGGGCAACAGCTGGATACCGAAGGCACCCGCGCGCTGCTGAAGCAGTTTCAGGACACGCGCCCGCCGTACCTTGCGGCCTTTCTAAAAGCCATGGAGCTGGTGCAATCCACCGATCCGCAGCAGCGCCTACAGGGTAATACCATTATTCTCAATGAGATGCAGACCGCGCAAAACGCGCTGTTCAACGTGCTGGATGCGATGATGGCCTCGCAGCAGCAGGATACCAACGAGATTGTCAGCCACGCGCAGCATGGTGCGCAGTCCGGCAGCGTCATCATGTTGATTCTCGCACTTGCCGCCGCGGCCATGGCTGCGGTCGTGGCCTGGTTGATTACCCGCACGCTGAAAAACCAACTGGGGGGAGAACCGCTCTACGCCACCCACATTGCCCGGCAAGTGGCCGATGGCGATCTGGCTGTCGATATCAACATCAAGCCGAACGACCATAGCAGCCTGCTAGCGACCATGCGTCACATGAGTCATAACCTGGGCGATATCGTCGAACAAGTGCGGCAAAGCAGCGAAGCCATTGCGTCCGGTTCTAGCCAAATCGCCGCGGGCAGTGAAAACCTGAGCCAGCGTACGGAAGAGCAAGCTGCCAGCCTGCAACAAACGGCCGCCTCAATGGAACAGATGAGTCAGGCAATTCGTCAGAATGCGCATACCGTGCGCAGCGTCACTCAACTTGCCAGCCAAGCCAGCGAAACGGCGACCAAGGGCGGTGAGGCGATCGGCGACATGGTCATTACGATGAAAGAGATCTCCGACAGCTCACACAAAATCCGCGATATCATCAGCGTCATTGATGGCATCGCCTTCCAGACTAACATTCTGGCGCTGAATGCGGCGGTCGAAGCGGCACGCGCGGGTGAGCAAGGTCGCGGCTTCGCCGTGGTGGCTGGAGAAGTGCGTTCACTGGCACAGCGTTCCGCCTCCGCCGCGAAAGAGATCGCGGTATTGATCAACACCAGCGTCGAAAAAGTTGAAGCGGGGAATCGTCTGGTTGAAGACACCGGCAGCACCATTGATGAGCTGGTACGTCAGGCGCGCAGCGTGGCAGATTTAATCAGTGAGATCGGGACGACCACGCAGGAACAGGAGTCCGGTATTTCGCAAATTCATGATGCCGTGAACCAGCTCGATCAGGTCACCCAGCAGAACGCCACGCTGGTAGAAGAGTCCGCGAATGCGGCAACCAGCCTGCGCGAACAGTCATCTCATCTGGTGACGCTCATGAACCATTTCCACCTGCGCGGCACACCTGCAACCCGCCCAGCGCCGATGGCGAAAAAAGCCCAACCGACTCGTTTAGCGCTCGCACCGGTCGGCAACGCACAGGATAACTGGGAAAAATTCTAGCGCCTTTCCCTGTCCACACTCACCATGATGCCCGATATCGGCATCATGGTGACAATCACGTCAGTTTTTCCCTTGAGAAAGTTCATTTTTAGGAAACCAAATGGTTTTTTAGAAACTTACACTTTTTGAGAAATATAGTCCCGACGCGGCTGCCCGGTATAAATCTGGCGTGGACGGTAGATGCTGATGTCTTCCTGCTTATGCATCTCATCCCAATGCGCAATCCAGCCGATCGTTCTGCCGACAGTAGAGATAACCGTAAACATCGACGACGGCAGCCCCATCGCTTTGAGAATGACCGAGGTATAGAAATCGACGCTCGGGTAGAGTTTATTCTCCAGAAAATAGGCATCGGTCATGGCGATATGTTCCAGCTCCATCGCTACCTGCAACAGGCTGTCTTCCGTGCCAAGTTCATTGAGCACTTCATAACAGGTTTTGCGCAGAATCGCCGCGCGTGGATCGAAATGCTGGTAGATTGAGTTACCGAATCCCATCAGGCGGAATGAATCGCAGCGGTCTTTCGCCCGTCGTACAAATTCAGGAACGCGGTCGACCGTTTTAATTTCTTCCAGCATGCGCATACAGGCCTCGTTCGCCCCACCGTGTAACGGCCCCCACATCGATGCCAGCCCAGCCGCAATGCAGGCAAACGGGTTCGCACCGGAAGAACCCGATGCTCTTACCGCCATCGTAGACGGACACTGACCATGGTCGGCATGCAAAATCAGGATGCGGTTCATCGCCCGTTCCAGCACCGGATTCACTTCATATTTCTCCGCCGGAATCGAAAACAGCATGTGCAGGAAGTTGCCCGTATAGGAAAGCGAATTACGGGGGTACACGGACGGTTGTTCGATGGAATATTTGTAGCACATCGCCGCCAGCGTCGGCATTTTCGACAGCAGTCGCACCGCCGCTAGCTCACGGTGTTCCGCGTTATGGATATCCAAGACATCGTGATAGAACGCGGCCAGCGCGCCCACCACCGCGCACATCAGCGCCATCGGGTGGGAATCGCGACGAAAGCCGCTGAACATCCGGGTAATTTGCTCATGAACCAGCGTGTGGCGAGTGATGTTGTCGGCAAATTTCGCATACGCTTCCGCCGAAGGCGCTTCGCCATGCAGCAGGATGTAACAGACTTCAGTAAAGTCACACTGCTCAGCGAGTTGTTCGACAGGGAAGCCCCGATGCAGCAGCACGCTATTCACCGCATCAATATAGGTAATCGCCGACTCGCATCCTGCCGTATTGGCAAAACCGGGGTCATAACTGCACAGCCCGTGTTCACCGAGTGGACGAATATCCACCGCCGTTTTCCCCAGTACGCCGGAGCGCATATCCAGCGTGATATCCGCCTGCCCTTCTGCCGTCAACGTGGACGTTCTGACTGTCATGAACCGTTCTCCTGCCCGAATAATGATGTTGTTCCCGTCCGCTCTCACGGGCTTCTGGATAGGTCATCCCGTGCGGCACTCATGTAAAGTAATACTCGATTTACAACGGCATAAAGCCAACGTATGTCATACGCTAAAATCGTGAGTGGGTTGCAAGAATCTGACGGAATATTGATGTAGGTAAATTTTGTTGCACTGAACAACGCGAGATCATCCGCGTTTTCCAGACGGCAGCGGCTGGCATTTTGCACGCTCAATCCGTATAACTGTCCCCACTTATTTAATTCACTTGATGACGATTGATATCAGACCCATGAATGATTCATTAAGCCACATTATCGCCAGCGAATTGCAGGCGCGTACGGAGCAGGTAGACGCGGCAGTCCGCCTGCTGGACGAAGGAAACACCGTCCCTTTTATCGCCCGTTACCGTAAAGAAGTGACCGGCGGGCTGGATGACACCCAACTGCGCCAGCTCGAAACACGCCTCGGTTACCTGCGTGAACTGGAAGACCGACGCCAGACTATTCTGAAATCCATCGACGATCAGGGAAAGTTAACCGCGCAGCTCGCTACCGCCATAAAAGGTACGCTGAGCAAAACCGAGCTGGAAGACCTCTACCTGCCGTACAAACCTAAACGCCGCACGCGTGGACAAATCGCGATTGAAGCCGGTTTGGAACCACTGGCCGATAGCCTATGGCAAGACCCGAGCCAGGAGCCGGAGCTGACGGCACAGGCTTATGTCGATGTCGAGAAAGGCGTCGCGGACGTGAAAGCCGCGCTGGACGGCGCACGTTACATTCTGATGGAACGCTTTGCCGAAGACGCCACGCTGCTGGCAAAAGTGCGTAACTATCTGTGGAAGAACGCCCATCTGGTTTCCCGCGTCGTGGAAGGGAAAGAGGAAGAAGGCGCGAAGTTCCGTGACTATTTTGATCATCACGAGCCGATTGCTCAGGTGCCTTCACACCGCGCGCTGGCGATGTTTCGTGGCCGTAACGAAGGTGTGCTGCAACTGGCGTTGAACGCCGATCCGCAGCACGAAGAAGCGCCGCGCGAGAGCTACTGCGAACAGATTATTATCGACCACCTGAACCTGCGTTTAGGGAATGCCGCAGCAGACAGCTGGCGACGCGCCGTCATTAGCTGGACGTGGCGCATTAAAGTGCTGCTGCACCTTGAAACCGAACTGATGGGCAGCGTGCGTGAAAAGGCCGAAGACGAAGCGATCAACGTTTTCGCCCGCAACATGCACGACCTGCTGATGGCCGCTCCGGCGGGCATGCGCGCCACGATGGGTCTCGATCCCGGCCTGCGTACTGGCGTAAAAGTGGCGGTAGTGGATGCTACCGGCAAGCTAGTCGCGACCGACACGATTTATCCGCATACCGGTCAGGCAGCCAAATCAGCACCAATCATCGCCGCACTGTGCCTCAAATATCAGGTTGAGCTGGTGGCAATTGGCAACGGCACCGCCTCACGTGAAACCGAGCGTTTCTTCCTCGACACGCAGAAGCAGTTCCCGGATATCAAAGCACAGAAAGTGATCGTCAGCGAAGCGGGCGCGTCGGTGTACTCCGCGTCCGAGCTGGCCGCGCTGGAATTCCCCGATCTGGATGTCTCGCTGCGCGGTGCGGTGTCTATCGCCCGTCGTTTGCAGGATCCGCTGGCGGAACTGGTGAAGATCGATCCGAAATCTATCGGCGTGGGTCAGTATCAGCATGACGTAAGCCAAAGCCTGCTGGCGAAGAAGCTGGATGCGGTGGTCGAAGACTGCGTAAACGCCGTCGGCGTTGATCTGAACACCGCATCCGTGGCGCTGTTAACGCGTGTCGCCGGGCTGACGCGCATGATGGCGCAGAATATTGTGACCTGGCGTGATGAGAATGGCCGCTTCCATAACCGCGAACAGCTGCTGAAAGTCAGCCGTCTGGGGCCAAAAGCCTTTGAACAGTGTGCAGGCTTCCTGCGCATCAACCACGGCAATAACCCACTAGATGCCTCTACCGTTCACCCGGAAGCCTATCCGATTGTGGAGCGTATTCTGGCCGCGACGGAACAGGCGTTGCAGGAATTGATGGGGAATCCCAACGCGCTGCGTAACCTGAAACCCTCAGATTTCACCGACGAGCGTTTCGGCGTACCAACAGTGACCGATATCATCAAAGAGCTGGAAAAACCGGGTCGCGATCCGCGCCCTGAGTTCAAAACCGCCAGCTTCGCCGACGGGGTGGAAACCTTAAACGATCTGCTGCCGGGCATGATTCTGGAAGGCGCAGTCACCAACGTCACCAACTTTGGCGCGTTTGTGGATATCGGCGTCCATCAGGATGGCTTAGTACACATTTCGTCACTGGCCGACCATTTCGTCGACGATCCGCACAAGGTCGTAAAAGCAGGCGATATCGTCAAAGTGAAAGTGATGGAAGTGGATCTGCAACGTAAGCGTATCGCGCTGACCATGCGCCTTGATGAGCAGCCAGGCGACACCGCATCACGCCGTGGCGGTGGCAATGCGCGTGGCGATAGCAATACGTCATCGCGTCAGCCAGCCGGTAAATCACGTCCTCGTCCCGCTAGCGCCCCTGCCGCAGGCAACAGCGCGATGGGCGACGCCCTAGCCGCCGCCTTTAAAAAGCGTTAACGCAGCCCTCACTATTATTTAAAAGATGCCTGACCTCGTTTTCATCAGGTCAGGCATCTTTCCTGCCAAAATATCGCTATTCTGTTTCCCTAATAAAACTGCGTTTTATTTATATTGAAATATTCAACCACTTCACAATTGTTTTGTGATCTACATCTAGGTAAATAAATTACCGTTGCGTTATTATTGTTCTATATAGGAAACCATAGTTTTATATATAGAACATCATGAATATATTCCAACAGCTCGAACACAGTAAAGCGCCGGCAGCCGTCCGTTTAGTGATGATTATTGACTATATCGCCAAACATGACGAAGCCAGCTTCACTGAGATTTGCACTGATTTGTCTATCCCCAAAAGCAGCGTACATCATCTACTGGAAGTGCTGGTGGTGACGCAATTGTTACGTCAGCGCGCTGACGGTCGTTATGTTTTAGGGTTAAGACTGTTTGAGCTTGGCGGTTTGGTAATAAAGAATATTGATCTGCGTAAAGACACGATTAACTTTATGCATGAATTAGTCAAAGAGACAGAGTTGACCTGCCATCTTGGTATTATGGATGGCGATAACGGTTTCTTCCTGAGTAAAGTGGAATCTCCCAAGGCCATCGTAAAAACATCCTGGGAAGGTAAGAAAATTGTATTTAACCGTATGTCTCTGGGGAAAGTGCTCGTCGCCTGGCTGCCCCAGGAAAGAATTGAATCATTGATTGCCGATTGCACCTTTGAGTATTTGACGCCCCGGACGATTACCAACAAAGAAGATTTCCTACAACATCTTAAAATCGTCAAGGAACAGGGTTGGGCAATAGACGACGGCGAAGATATAGAAGAGATCTGCTGCATGGCTGCGCCGATCTTTAACCAAAATGGTGAAGTCATCGCCGCTATCGGCGTTAACGGTATGCAGTCGCAATATGCTAATGGAAAAAAAGAAAAACATCTGGCAAGCCTGATTAAAACCAGTAAAGCGATTACCGCGCATATTAACAGTCGGAATATTGATAGTAGATAATATATTTATCGAAAATAACCAGAGTAAATTTTAATTTGTGAATACAGTCATGAAAAAATCAGCATGACGAATATTTCACGACATAAATACCTGTAAACGCTAATCAAGTGTTACGGGAAGGCCACCTATAACTAAAAATAGGGGAATGGCCATAAATATCAAAACAACAAATAATATTAATTATCAATTTTATAATGGGGACAACCATCTTCACTAGTTAATGAAATCGGGTAATAACCCCTTGGGTTTTACTCCCCCCTATTTATTACTAAATACCAATACTCTATCTGCTTTCACTGAAAGCGGGCTGAACATGCTTTTATCTTTTAATGAGGTCTTTTATGAAAATAAAACAAGCTATTGATAAAATCCCTGGGGGATTAATGCTAGTGCCGCTCTTTTTGGGCGCGCTATGTAATACCTTTACGCCAGGGGCTGGGAAATACTTAGGTTCCTTCAGTAACGGCCTGATTACTGGCACTATCCCTATTCTGGCGGTATGGTTTTTCTGCATGGGCGCATCCATTGAATTTAAAGCAACGGGAACGATGCTGAGAAAATCAGGCGTTCTGGTGGTCACCAAAATCGCCACCGCCTGGGTTGTGGCGCTGATCGCTGGCACATTCTTGCCGGGTGACGGCATCCAAAACGGGATGCTGGCTGGGATCTCCGTGCTGGCGCTGGTCGCAGCAATGGACATGACTAACGGCGGTTTGTACGCTGCATTGATGAACCAATACGGTTCGAAAGAAGAAGCCGGTGCCTTCGTACTGATGTCTCTGGAATCCGGTCCGTTGATGACTATGGTCATTCTGGGTGCCAGCGGTATCGCGACCTTTGAACCTCAGTTATTTGTCGGTGCCGTACTGCCTTTCCTGATTGGTTTTGTACTGGGCAACCTGGACCCGGACTTGAGAAAGCTGTTCGGTAATTCAGTACAAACGCTGATTCCTTTCTTCGCCTTTGCGTTAGGTAACACCATTAATTTATCAGTGATCCTCCAGACGGGCTTCGCAGGACTCTTCCTCGGCCTGTTGGTGATTGTTGTTACAGGCATCCCGTTGATTCTGGCAGATAAATTTATCGGCGGTGGTAATGGCACCGCAGGCGTAGCCGCATCCAGCAGCGCCGGTGCCGCCGTCGCCACTCCCCTGTTGATCGCGAATATGGCTCCGGAATTCGCTCCGGTCGCTCAACAGGCAACAGCGTTAGTCGCCACCAGTGTGATCGTGACATCAGTACTGGTGCCCATCCTTACGGCAGTATGGGCAAAACGCTTTTCACCTAAAACCGCATAAGAAGGTAGCAAAATGGACGTACGACAAAGTGTACACAGTGAACATGCGAAAACGCTTGATACCACTGAGCTGAGAAAGAAATTTCTTATTGAGCAGATATTTACGCCAAACCAATACACCATGACCTACAGCCACATCGACCGTATTGTGGTGGGCGGGATCATGCCGGTGGACGGCGAGATAACGTTTGATGATGGCATCGGCAAACAATTTGGCGTGAACTATTTTCTTGAGCGTCGCGAGCTGGGGCTTATCAATATCGGCGGCCCGGCAAAAATTGTCATCGACGGTACAAGCTACGAGGTTGGCAATGAGGAAGCGCTCTATGTCGGAAAGGGAGCCAAAGCCTTAGCGTTCAGCAGTCTGGACAGCGCCAAGCCAGCGAAACTGTATTATAACAGCGCACCAGCGCATGCCGTTTTCCCGACACGTATCATTACGCAAGACGATGCGATCAAAGCACCGCTGGGCGATGTCAAAACCTGTAACAAGCGGACGATTTGCAAATATCTGGTGCCGGAAGTGGTGGAAACCTGCCAACTGAGTATGGGATTAACGCGTCTGGCGGAAGGCAGCAACTGGAATTCCATGCCGACGCATACCCATGAGCGCAGAATGGAAGTGTACTTCTATTTTGATATGGCGGAAGACACCATTGTTTTCCATATGATGGGTGAACCGCATGAAACGCGCCATCTGGTGATGCATAACGAACAGGCGGTGATCTCCCCTAGCTGGTCGATTCACACCGGTGTCGGCACCAAAAACTATGCCTTTATCTGGGGCATGATCGGCGAAAACCTGACGTTTGACGATATGGACCATATCGCGATGTTGGATTTACGCTAATCCCCTCTGGCATCACGCCAAGAGAGTAAAATGCAGCAGGGTGAACGATGTTCACCCTGTTTTTTTATGTCGCCTTGGTAAGATACCGAAGGACAGCACCGGGCGCAGAAATCACACGCCCGATGCCAATACGGCTCGTAGAGACTTACTCGCCACGCAGCGCCGTAGCAGGAGATTGGCGGTAAGACAGCATCGCGGGGATGGTGAGAACCACGGCGGCAACCAGCAACAGGAGCAGGACGAAGTGGATATCCTCCCATTCCAGCGTCACTGGCAGGACGAAGCCGCTTTTCTCGCTCATGACCACCGCAATCGCACGGGCAGCAAGATAACCCAGCCCGACGCCCAGCAGCACGCCGACGCTCACCAGCGACATCAACCCGCTCCAAATCAGCGTGAAAATGCCGTAGCGCGGCGCGCCAAAGGCACGGAGTGCGCCAATCTGTTTCTGCCGCTGCCGCAGATGGATAACCGCCACCATCGCCACCGCAACACCGACTAACCCCTGCGTACCCAGCGAGATATAGGTCAGTAGTTCACGAATATCGCCCAGCATCGAGTAAAGCTTCACCAGCACTTCTCCGGGGAACACCGCCAGCGTCGTGTTGCTGCGGTACAGCGAACGCAGTTGATAAGCGCCAACGATCGTTTTTGGTTTAACGACAATCGCGGGCAAACCAGCCTGATGCGCGTGCCCGTGAGCTTCTGCTTCGCCGTGCTCGTCATCGTGTGGAGCCGTTACCGGCTGAGCGACAGCAGCATGATGATCATCACTTTCCGCGCCTTCCGCTGGATGAGCGTCGTTGTGATGCTCATCGGCATGCTCAGTTTCATCATGCGCATGGCCGTCATGTTCACTCTCATGATCATGTTCCCCCTCATGCTCATGTGCGCCATGATCATGATCGGCATGCTCATTATGGTCGTGATCATCGTCCGCACCATGCGGTGGATGGATACCGTGTACTCGCCACACCGCGTTCACTGGTACCAGAATCGCTTTATCCCACGCGCTGCCGTCAGCAGGCAAAACACCGACTACGGTGTAGGTGACGTCATCGTGCGCGTGCGCCCCTTCCGTACCCACCTGACCATGAATAGGGCTAAATGTACTCCCAACCGTCAGCCCCGTTTGCGCCCCCACCACGGCTTCAAAGCCGTCGTTGAACACACGTCCGGCGGTAAGTTGTCGCTTACCGTTATCCGTGACCAGTGGCGGTGTGGTGCCGACAATCGGCATCCCCTGATAGAAATCACCAAACGCAACCGGTGCGGCCCAGGCGACCAGCGGGTTCTTCTCCAGATCGGTCAACACCTGCGCAGGAATCAGCGTCAGCGCCGACGGTTGCAGGAACACGGACGACAGTACCAGTTGGGTTTCACTCCCCGGCGCGCCGATCACCAGATCGAAACGGTCAGCCGCTTTGGCGCTGCCCATACGCAGCGCTCTTTCCTGCAAACTCACCGAAATACTTAACGCTGTCGCCGTCGCGATCAGCAACACCACGACCAGCACACCCGGCCAGAGCCGACGCCAGTCGACCCAGATAAGACGCCAAGGAATCATGCGCGATCCTCCCGATACTGCGTGTCCGCCACGAGGCGTCCTTTTTCCAGTTGAATACGGCGCGACATCTGTGATGCCAGACGCGCATCGTGCGTAATAGCGATAAGCGTCGCCCGGCTATCGCGCGCCAGCGTCACCAGCAGATCGGCAATCTGCTCACCGCTCTGCGCATCCAGACTGGCCGTGGGTTCATCGGCGACGATGATGTCTGGTTTGCTGAGCAAGGCTCTCGCGACGGCAACCCGCTGCTTCTCGCCGCGTGATAGCACTTCAATCGGACGTTTCGCGGTATCCAGCCCGACCTGCGCCAGCAGATCTGCCGCCCGCTGCCTGAGCGCCGCAGGGATCCGCCAGTGGTGAAACTGCGCGGGCAGTAAGACGTTCTCTATCGCACTCAGTCCGGGAAAAAGATGGAAGTCCTGCATCACCAGCCCGATGTGTTGTGCCCGCCAGCGGTCGCGTTCCGCTTCGTTCATCTGCCAGATATCCTGCTTTTCCCACTGCACACAGCCCGTTCCGCTGTGATCCATCCCGGTGATGGCATTCACCAGCGTGGTCTTACCGGAGCCGGAAGGCCCCATCACCGCGACCCGCTCGCCAGAACGAATAGACAGCGCGGGAATATCCAGCACCGCCTCGGACGTATCGGGGAAGGTCACACTCAGGTGTTGAATCAATAACTCAGCCATCGGCGCTCCTAAAGGGTATCGAACGTGGCTTCACGCAGTCGCAGCAGGCTGACAAAACCCGTTTCAGGGTCGGTCCACGATCCGTGTTCCAGCACGCCTTCCACCTCAATCATGGTGTTGTTCTGTACGAAGGTCTGACGTTTGGCGAGGTAAACGACGAGGATATCTTCAGGCCAGTCCGCATCAGACGAACAGAAGGGGCACAGCGCCATCGGCATTTTGGTTAAGACAAAGAATTGTGACTCCGCCTTGAGCGGCGGTGCCATAAAGCCACGCATCTTGACCCGTTTACCGGAGAGCGCTTTGACGTCATTGGAGAACTCCAGACCCAGCACGCCGTAAGAGGCGTACAGCTTATCGAAGGAGAGTTCAGACTGCGCGGCGTTTACCGGGGTGATGCCACTAAGAAGAAGGAGCACCAGCACCGCACGCAACCAAGAGAATAAAAGCGGGGTTGCCCCCGCTTTGCTACATTTCGCATTATTCATAGCGTCGTAGGGTTACTTTTTGTCCTGCGGTTTCACCGCCAGTGCATCAACAATCACCCGGAACAGATCGGTGTTTTCCATGTAACCACGGATACGCTCTGCACCGGGGCCACTCGCCTGAATCACCATATCGTCAACGGCATGAACGCCCGTATCGGAAGAACGTGGCAGAATCCCTTCGCGGAATACCGCACCCTGCACTTTCTCGTAGGCTTTGTTGGCAACGTATTCATCTTTTTCGTTCTTGATAGCAGGAACGAACTGGCCATCCAGCTTCGGACGGAACGTCTCGTAATAGTCAGGGAAGTTGTTGAAGAACACGGCCAGACGTTTAGAAACGTTCAGGTCATCCGGATAGCCGTCTTTATTGGCATCCTTATAGTTCGGGTAGCCCGCATCTTCATACACGCCGACCTTCTCACGCATCTCAGTGCCCGGTTTGTTGTCATCTACCGTGCCGATGATGGACAGGCCGTGCGTATGGTCGCCCGTCACGATAATCATCGTATCCGGGTTTTTCTCGGCGAATTTCTTGGCGATCGCGACAGACTGATCCAGCATGATGGTGTTAGTAAAGGCGCGTTCCCAATCCAATGGGTGAGACGCTTTGTCGATCAGTGCAGATTCCACCATCAGGAAGAAGCCGTCTTGGTTTTTGGACAGCACATCCAGCGCCGCCTGCGTCATGTCCGTCAGGTCAGGCTGGTTCGGGAATTTCTTGGCGACGTCATTTTTCAGGAAACGACGATCGATTACGCCATCCATGTTGCCAGTGTGGAACAGCCCCAGCAGCTTGGTAGCCTGCGCCGCGTTTTTCTTCAGTGAATCTGCGTCGGTAACCAGTGAATAACCCGCCTGCTGGAATTTCTCAACGTAGTTGGTTTCGTCTTTACGCTTAGAACCCGGCGTGCTTTTTGGCAGGAAGTAAGCAGAACCGCCGCCCAGCATGACGGTAGGCTGCACGTTGTAGAACATCTCGACGATTTCGGCTTTATCCGCGCGACGGCGAGTATGAGAGACAACTGCCGCTGGTGTGGCGTCCTGAAGTTCAGCATCGCTGACGACGCCGACAGACATCTTGGTAGAACGGGTCAGCAGTTCACCCAGCGTTTCCTGCTTCGGGTGTTCCAGTGAATTTTTGCTACGGCTGACGTACACACCCAGTGCGTTCACACCGGATTTGTGACCGGTCATGTAGGCGCTCATGGTGTTGGCGCTGTCGGCCGCGATAGAGTCGGTACTGGATGTACCGGCAAACGCCATATATTGCAGGTCATCAATTGCCAGACGACCGTCGGCTTTCCCTTCCGTCACCCCTTTGGACAGGATGCGTGCGCCAGTACGGTGCGCAACGGACAGGCCATCGCCGATGAACAGAATGACGTTTTTGGCTTTACGCGTACCGGACGCCGAATAAACGTCCCAGTTCACCTGCGTCTTTTTGCCTTTGGCTTCCGCCTCGACCACATACTTGCCTGCTTCCGGCAAGTTCACGTCGCGCAGCCAGATCGTGGATGCGTTGCCGCCGTCTTCACGCTCAACAAACGATGCCGTTTTGCCCAGCACCTGCTGGTAATCCTTGCCGTTGATCAGAATACGGATATCTTCTGGCTTAAGTACTTCATCAAACTCGACTTTAAAATCGAATTTTCCGCCTGCTAGCATGGTGGCGCGGTCAATGGGATAAATAGCCTGAGCCTTCACCATCCCCGGTAAAGCAGCAGAAACCAGTAAAGGCAGTAACCAGCGAGCTTTCATTGTTATGTCCTTGGTTGCGTCATTTAGCAGGACATAACGTAGTTATCTTTTTTTACAGTTTGATGAATTTCACCATAAATTATTTCACTTATATCTAACCTACTCCGCTCTTTCCTTTAACGGAAAGCGGCGGCGCACGACGACAAAGAACAGCGGCACGAAGAAGATGGCAAGGAAGGTCGCGGCTAGCATGCCACCGATCACGCCCGTCCCCACCGCATGCTGGCTGGCTGAGCCTGCACCGCTGCTGGTCGCCATCGCGTAACTTAAATTATTTAGAATATAGGGTAAGCAGGAAAACTCAGAGAACCGACAACTTCAAGTATGACGGGGATAAAAGCAAAAACTAGCACTGTCGTTATATTTCCCCTAATCAAGAGCGACTGCCGCCATAATAATTTCTTTTTTATCAGGGTAGACACTAAGATAAACGTCATATTCACTATAAGACAGCGAACGCCAGAGGATAGTATTAGCATCAATATTTTCAGGAATAAATCCTTTAGCTATTAAATAGCTTTCCAATTTTAATTGGTCAACTGTCCCCATAAAAAATATTATATTTGCCTCAGGTTTGTTGCCATCATGGGCTGAATAGGTTATGTAATAATTCTGAGAGACAAGGGGAGCCTCCCTTATAACTTCCATTGAGAAGAAATGGTCATAAAACCAATTTTCCTTTGTATAAGAAAGACTATCAATAGTCATTAGTTTAATTAATGCACATATTGCCATCGCCATAAAAGCAAAAAAAAAACAATACCCTTATTAATCCCCATAGACCCTCTTATTGTTTAAATATACTCCAAAATCACTGTCATTTACAATTACGACATCACCAGAATCGAAATTTGAATATGGCTTCACTGATTTCATAAAACTGGGTAATTCACCTATATAAGGCCTTGCGTTTGGTGATTTTGATGGATCAGGAAACAACAAAGGCCTAAACCCTTTATTCTTAAAGTTGCCAACAGCGCCATAATAATCCCATCGTTTAATTGACTCACTCTTGCTAACAGGTTTTAAGTCAGAAAGATAATTTTTACCATGGATTGCTCGATAAAACCCAAGCAAATCAGACACGAGGTCTTCTCCACTAAAGCCACTGTCTGTAGCCCAGCTAAAAGGCCAACTATCTTGCATTCCTTCAAATGCTATGCCCGTTCTCATCATCATAGCAAGAGCGATACTATGGCGTTCAGATAGTAAGCGTCCTCGGCGTATTTTCCAAAGACTGTACTTAGCAGTACCTGCCAGCTTTCGTTTAACAAACATGTTTTGTTCATAACGAATATGATAAAACTTATCGAGCTTACTTTCACCTAATTCCATTTGAGACAAAACACTCCTGATGTCATCACCTGATGCATGCCCCAAGTCTACCCAACCTAATATTTCGGTGTAAATGATACCATACTTCGCTGATATTACCTGATTGACATCCAATATTTCTGATCGCTTACTCATTTACTTTATCCGTCCTTGGATTTCTAAAAATCAATAAATTGAATCACTCCATAGCATATAACTACTCGTACGAGCAATAACATGCTCCAATGTTATTGATGAAAATTTAAATGATACATTTTCCTGAGGTTGACCATCATTATCCGTCAATGAGTGGGGATAAAAATAACGAATATCGTTAACAATCGCATCTTTTAAAGATATTTTAAAAAAAACTTCATGCCCACCCAAGGATGACGTTCTATACAATAAAAATTCGCAATTTAATTTTTCTTTATCATTCAAAGCCTGAGCTAAAAGCGGTGTGGATTTATCTATTGGTTTTCTTATATCAACAGGATGAAGAGATACATTTTCCAGTCGCGTAAATTGATTCATTAACTCATATATGAAAATTTCATCCTCATGCCCTGATTGATATTTATTACCAATCGAATCTACCGAGGATGCGCCTGCCGATATGAGGCCTTGTCTCTCACCGTTAATTTTTAAATAGATAATACTAGCCATTTACTACTCCTATTCATTCCATTGAAAGTTAATACATCCTAAATAAATTTCTATCATAAAATATTTTAAAGATCAAAGATAATATCATTACTGCTTTTACTTAGCAGTCGCATATTTAATTATCATGAGTATGAAATATTGAATAAATAATTTCACACCTATTTATTTGGTAGCACGCTGTAATGAATGTACTCGCCAGTTCCAGGTTAATTGCATCACACACAGACGATAAAATTGTTGTCTGACCACGCACCGTTAAGAGAGTAGTCAGACAAGTGCATTACTCGTCTTTATTAATGACGAAGGCAACCACTATAGCTCCATCATGCCTTCTCCTTCGGCGGAAAGCGGCGGCGCACGACGACAAAGAACAGCGGCACGAAGAAGATGGCAAGGAAGGTCGCGGCTAGCATGCCACCGATCACGCCCGTCCCCACCGCATGCTGACTGGCTGAGCCCGCGCCGCTGCTGGTCGCCATTGGTAGGACGCCGAAAATAAACGCCAGTGACGTCATCAATATCGGCCGCAGTCGCTGGCGGGAGGCCTCCAGCGTGGCCTCAACCAGATCCTTCCCTTTCTGGTTCATTTCGTTGGCGAATTCCACGATCAGGATGGCGTTCTTCGCTGATAGCCCGACCACCGTCAGTAGCCCAACCTGAAAATAGACATCGTTTTCCAGACCGCGTGCCCAGGTTGCCACCAGCGCCCCCAGCACGCCCATCGGCACCACCAGCATGACGGAGAACGGCACCGTCCAGCTTTCATACAGCGCGGCCAGACACAGGAACACCACCAGCAGCGAAATGGCATACAGCGCCGGTGCCTGCGCCCCGCTCAACCGCTCCTGCAACGACATGCCCGTCCATTGCAATCCAAAGCCTTCCGGCAGTTGCCCCACCAGCGATTCCATAATATTCATCGCCGTACCGGTACTGACGCCCGGCGTCGCCTCGCCAACAATCTCCAGCGAGGAATAACCGTTGTAACGCTCAAGGCGCGGCGATCCGGTTTCCCAGACGGTTTGCGCAAAGGCGCTGAACGGCACCATTCCGCCGCTGTTGTTGCGCACATACCATTTACTGACGTCGTCCGGCAGCATACGGAACGTCGCCGCCGCCTGAACGTAAACTTTTTTCACACGACCACGGTCAAGGAAGTCATTCACATAGGTCGATCCCCAGCCCGTTTTCAGCGTGCTGTTAATGTCATCCACCGACACGCCCAGCGCCTGCGCTTTGCGCTGATCGATATGAATCCGCAGTTGCGAGCTGTCGTCCAGACCATTGTGACGCACACGCGTCAGCTCAGGATTACTGTCGGCCATACTTAACAACCGATCCCGCGCCGCCATCAGTGCGTCGTGCCCCAGCCCACCGCGATCCTGTAGCTGCATACCGAAACCCGCGGCACTCCCCAGCCCGTTAATCGATGGCGGGCTGCTGGCGAACACCCGCGCTTCCTGAATCTTGCGAAAGGCTTTGGTCGCGCGTTCGATCACAGCAAACGAGCTGCTCTCCGGCGTCGTGCGTTCATTCCAGTCTTTAAGGCGCACAAACAGCCGCGCGACGTTCTGCCCATTTCCACCCGGCCCCGAGCCGATGGTGGAAAACACAGACGTCACGGTGTCTTTTTCCTGCGTGAGATAGTACTGCTCGACCTTGTTGACCACCTGTAAGGTCTGCTGCTGCGTCGAGCCCGGTGGGAGCTGTACTTGTGTCGTGAACACGCCCCGATCTTCCTGCGGCAAAAACGAGGTCGGCAGCCGGAAAAACAGAAAGGCCATAATCCCGATGATGCCCATATAAAGCAGCAGCCAGCGTCCGCTGCTGATTAATATCTTGCCGACGCCACGTTCATACTTCAGCGACGTGCGGGTAAAGCTCTGGTTAAACCAGCCGAAGAATCCTTTACGGCCATGGTGTTGGCCCTTGGCGAGCGGTTTGAGCAGCGTCGCACACAGCGCAGGCGTCAGCGTCATCGCCACCAGCACCGATAGGATCATTGAGGTCACAATCGTGATGGAGAACTGGCGGTAGATCGCTCCCGTGGTGCCACCAAAGAAGGCCATTGGCACAAACACGGCAGACAGCACCAGCGCGATCCCGACCAGCGCCCCTTGCACCTGCCCCATCGACTTTCGCGTCGCGTCCCGTGGCGAGAGCCCTTCCTCGCTCATCACTCGCTCTACGTTTTCCACCACCACAATGGCATCGTCAACCAGCAGGCCAATCGCCAGCACCATCGCGAACATCGTCAGGGTGTTCAGGCTAAAGCCGAAGGCATACAGCACGGCAAACGTGCCGAGCAACACCACTGGCACCGCAATCGTGGGAATCAGGGTGGCGCGGAAATTCTGCAAAAACAGGTACATCACCAGAAAGACCAGCAGCACCGCTTCAAACAGGGTTTTCACCACATCGGTAATTGAAGCTTTTACAAAGGGGGAGGTTTCGAAGGCAATTTTGGCTTCCAGTCCGTGTGGGAAGTATTGCGACAGCTCCTCGATACGCTCTCTGACGCGCTTATCGGTTTCCAGCTCATTCGCACCGGACGCCAGCTTCACCCCCAGACCGGAGGCGGCCTGACCGTTGAAGCGGCTGAGAAAATCGTAGCGTTCTGCACCAAGCTCGACTTCCGCGACATTGGCTAACGTCACGGCAGAGCCGTCTTGGTTGACACGCAGCGTGATATCGCGAAACTGCTGCGGTGTCTCTAATAGCGATTGCGCGTTGATCGTGGCATTCAGCGCCTGATTATCCACCGACGGCACGCCGCCAACCTGCCCTACCGAGACCTGACTGTTCTGCGATTCGATAGCCCGCACTACGTCGCTGGTCGTCAGTGCATAATCCATCAGTTTGGCCGGATCCAGCCAGATGCGCATCGCATACTGCGATCCATAGGAATCGACCTCGCCCACTCCGCTAATGCGGCTGATCGGCTCCTGAATATTGGTTGCGACGTAATCGGCGATGTCCTGTTTGTCCATACTGCCATCGGTAGAGACAAACGCGACCATCAGGATATTGGTATCGCCGGTTTTACTGACGGTGACGCCCTGCTGCTGGACTTCCTGCGGCAGCTTGCGAGTTGCCGACTGAAGCTGGTTTTGCACCTGCTGGCGCGCTTCATCGGGATCGGTGCCTGCCTCGAAGGTCAGCATAATTCGGGACTGGCCGGTGTTGCTGCTGT
Organism: Pectobacterium odoriferum; assembly: GCF_009931295.1. Taxonomy (NCBI): domain Bacteria; kingdom Pseudomonadati; phylum Pseudomonadota; class Gammaproteobacteria; order Enterobacterales; family Pectobacteriaceae; genus Pectobacterium; species Pectobacterium odoriferum. The sequence goes on from NZ_CP034938.1 coordinate 4,509,372, forward strand.
CCGAGGACATGTACATCAGGTTATCCAGCCCGGTCATGCTCTGTTCGATAACCTGTGTAACGGTATTTTCCAGCGTCTGCGCCGATGCACCGGGGTAGCTCGCCGTGATCCGCACGCTGGGCGGTGCCAGATCGGGATACTGTTCCAGCGGCAATGACTTGATGGCCAACATACCGCACAGGCTGAGAAGGATAGCCAGCACCCACGCAAAAATGGGACGGTCGACAAAAAAGTTCGCCATCTCTCCTACACTCCTCAGCCCTATTTTGACGCGGCTGCTTCACGAACAGCCTACTTATAATCGATCAGAATTCAACCCAGAGAAAACCCTGCGCACAGGGTGCCAAGTTACCTTAACTGCCGACGTCAGCTAAATCGTGGAGAAATTGAGGAGAAAATGTAAATTATCGTCGGCTACGCCTGAGCAAACGCGATCACCTGCTCGGTAAAAGCATCAGGATGCGAGATAAACGGTGCATGCGCGGCCTTTGGAATGACGACCGAGGTTGAGTCCAACCACTGATCATCCAGCAATCCGGCAACCTTACGCGGCACTAGCCCATCCAAGGCACCATAGAGCCGCAGGAATGGCACGGCTAAGTCGGCTAACGGCTGGCGTAAATCCGCTTCACGCAAAATGGCCAGCCCGCCGTTTAATACCTCGACTGACGGCATCGGTTGTTCCAGCACCACACTTTTTAACAGTCGGGCATCCTGCCGTGCGCTTTCCGTTCCCAGTGTTTGCAGCGCCAGAAACCGTTCGACCGTACGCTGGAAATCTTCACTGAGCTGCTGTTGAAACCCCTGCAAGACGTCTGGCTTGATTCCCGGCCAGCCGTCCTGTGCGCTGAAACAGGGCGATGACGCCACGGTAATCAGCTTTTCCACCCGAGCAGGGGCGCTCAACGCAATCTGGCTGGCAACCAGTCCGCCCAGCGACCACCCCAGCCAGACGGCACGTTCCGGAGCCTGCATCAGCACGCAGTCCGCCATGTCGCTCAGCGACATCGGCCCAAATCCCTGACTTCTGCCATAGCCCGGCAGATCGACCCGATGCAGACGAAAATGCGGAGCGAGTCGCGCAATAATGCTTTGCCATACCTGCGCATTCAGTCCCCATCCGTGCAGCAACACAAGATTCGTATTTCCTGCGCCTTCGGTCTGCCAATACAACGCTGCCATCAGTTATCTTCCTTTCTCAGGGACCCCCTTCACGCTTGCATGGGGTCAATATATTTCAGGGAAAACCGTATTTAGGGAAAACGATCTTTAAGGAAAACAATGTTAACCATCTCCGCACGCTGCTGGCTATGCTTATTGCCGCTTCATCACAGTCAGCAGGGTATTTGCTCGTACTGTCAGCGCCATTTGCCCCGCTTGCCCCTCTGCTGCCCGCGCTGTGGTTTGCCCTCAGCCGACACAACGCATCAGTGCGGACGCTGTCTACAGAACCCGCCGCCCTGGCAATCGATGGCCTTTATCAGCGACTACGCGCCACCGTTCAACACGCTGCTGAAGCATTTCAAATTTCACGGTAAAACCGAACTGGCAGCGGTACTCGCCCGACAGCTGTTATTGCGCTGGCAGATGACCTACCGCGAACGAAAGCTCACCGGACACGTTCCCCTGTTCCGCCCCGATCGCCTGTTTACCGTTCCCCTGCACCGCAACCGCCAGTGGCGGCGTGGCTTCAACCAGACCGAGCTGCTCGCTCGACCTCTCGCTCGCTGGCTGAACTGTACTTACGAGCCACACGAATTGCAGCGCACTCGGCGCACGCCGCTACAGCAAACACTCAGCGCCAGCGCGCGGCGGCGAAACCTGCGGGGTGCATTTTCCTGTGATGTCTCGCTGTCTGGGCAACAGGTGGTTTTACTGGATGATGTAGTCACGACGGGTAGCACCGCAGCCGAAATCAGCAGGCTGCTGCTGGCTCAAGGTGCAGCGGGCGTTCAGGTCTGGTGTTTATGCCGAACCTTGTAGTCGGGGGGAGGATGGGCGTATTATAACCGATAAGTGCAGTCAACTATCGAGCTTACTATTATGATCCGTATTACCGATGCTGCTCAGGAGCATTTCCTGAAACTGTTGGCAAAACAGGAAGAAGGCACACAGATTCGCGTATTTGTTATCAATCCAGGTACGCCAAACGCCGAATGTGGCGTGTCGTATTGCCCGCCGGATGCCGTAGAAGCCAGCGATACCGTACTGAAGTTTGAAAAGATTTCCGCTTACGTGGACGAACTCAGCGCGCCTTATTTGGAAGACGCTGAAATCGACTTCGTAACCGACCAGCTAGGTTCTCAGCTCACGCTGAAAGCGCCGAACGCCAAAATGCGTAAAGTGGACGACAGCGCCCCGTTGATGGAGCGAGTGGAGTATGTGCTGCAATCGCAGATCAACCCACAGCTGGCTGGCCACGGCGGCCGTGTCACGCTGATGGAAATTACCGACGATGGTCTGGCGATTCTGCAATTTGGCGGCGGCTGTAACGGCTGTTCTATGGTTGACGTCACGCTGAAAGAAGGGATTGAGAAAGAGCTGCTGCAAACCTTCCCTGAGCTGAAAGGCGTGAGAGATCTCACCGAACACCAGCGCGGCGAGCACTCTTATTATTAAGTTTCACTCGTACTATTAAGTTTCCTGCGTCTCATTTCCCCCTGCTGATTTATTCTGCCAATCCTCCCCACTTCGGGAGGGTTGGCATTCGTGCGGTTGTTACGCTTTCTGTTCTTTCATCGGCGCACCGCGACGCAAATCCACATCCCGAACTAATCGTTCCAGACAGCGATCAGCGAAGATCGACTCCAGCGGACGCGTGAGCTTGCGCCGCCAGTTGGGATATTCACGGTTGGTGCCCGGTACATTGACTGGTGTAGCCATGTCCAGCCAGTCTTCCAATTGAAACCCGACCAGCGCGCTTGCGCTATCGGCGACATAGCGATGAACACCACGGCTTAGCGGTGCCCCCATTGTTGTCAGCGCCGAGTTGCGACCAACACGTTGCGGCAATAGCCCGAACTCGTGCAACGCGTTGAGCAGCCCCTGCTTTGCTTTCTCACGTTGATGCATCTGCTCCTGCAACAACACCTCTTCTGGATACAGCCCTAGTTCTCGCCCCAGCGATAAATCCACGGTCTGCCAGTAGCCGCGCAACGTCGGGAGATCGTGAGTGGTAATGGTTGTCATTGCCTGACGCGGGTAATCCTCCGGTGCGCGGAAGTGGTTCTCGTCGTCCTTTTCAAAGAACAGCACCTTGTAAGAATAAATACCGTAGTCATGTAGCTTACTGATAATTTCCGGCGGCACCGTGCCTAAATCCTCGCCGATAATCAGGCAGCGATGACGCTGACTTTCCAGCGCCAGCACGGCCAGCAGATCGTCGACCGGATAATGCACGTAAGCCCCATTGCCCGCCGATTCCGCCTTGGGTATCCACCACAGGCGCAAGAGCGCCATCACATGATCGATACGCAGCGCACCACAATGCGCCATGTTGCTGCGCAGTACGTCGATAAACGGTTGATAGCCACGCAGTTGCAGCATGGTGGGGTTCATCGGCGCAAGCTGCCAATCTTGTCCCTGCGGCCCGAGCGGATCCGGCGGTGCACCGATAGAGGCATCAAGGCAATAGAGCTGCCGTTCATCCCAAGTTTCCGCACCACCCTGTGCAACGCCAACGGCTAAATCGCGATACAGACCGAGTGGCAGACCAAGCTGTTTACTGTGCGCGTAGCACTCCGCCAGTTGCTCATGCGCCACCCATTGCAGCCAACTGTAGAACGTAATTTCCTCGCTGTTTTCACGGCGGAATGATTTCACGGTTTCACTGTGTACATCATGATAACTGGCAGGCCATTGGTGCCAGTCCGCGTAATTCTCACCCTGTTTTTTCAGGTAAGCCTGCAGCGCATCAAACGTCGCCTGAAGTTGCAGGCTCTGCCCGCCGCTAACGACAAACTGGCGAAAGGCGCTAATGCGCGGATCCAGCGCGCTGCGCGTCATAAAGTAGCGGAAAGCCAGCCGCAAAGCGGTCAGCTTAAGCGACGTCACCGGTTCATAATCGACCCAGCGCCCTGCCCGCAGCGCAGAAACCGCGCTTTGCGTATCCTCATGGTGCCACCATTCCTGCGCCTCACTACTTTGCTGGAAATCATCGATCCGATTCACATCGATATAAATAATGTTCAGCCAGTGCCGGGAGGAAGGGCTGTAAGGGCTCGCGGCCTCTGGCAGCGCGGGGTACAGAGAATGCAGCGGGTTCAACCCTACAAAGGCACCGCCGCGCCGGGCAATCTGTTCCACCAGTTGGCGCAGATCGCCAAAATCCCCTACGCCCCAGTTATTCTGCGAGCGCAAGGTGTAAAGCTGGACGGTAACGCCCCACCAGCGTTTACCCTGTAGTAAGGCTTCGGGTTCATAGCAGCGGGGCGGCGCGACAATAATCCGGCAGCTCCAGCGCTGGTCGGCTTGCGTCAACGTCAGGTAGTGGTAACCCAACGGCAGCACACCTGGCAGAGCCAGCGTTGAACCACCTGTGATCTGTCCTTGAATTTGACCGCCATTTTCATACATCAGCGTCCAGAGGAATTCACCGTGACCAGCAAGCTCGATGACCGCATCCCGGCCTTGCAAAAAGACACGAACGGGCGGCAAGGGTGCATTACCGCTATCAGAAACGTCCATCATTGCCTGAATCTGGTTTCTGATTGCGGCTGCAACCATGTGCTCTTTGCCATACGCATCGGTGTAGCTTTCCGCGATGCCTGTCTGTTGGCTTGCCAGTTTATCCACCTTGAACACCCTCTCCTTTTCCTAACGATGCGCCTGCCAAATACGCGTCTGGTAATCATGAATCGCCCGGTCTGAACTGAACATCCCCATTCTGGCAGTATTCAGCACACAGCGGCGCGTCCATTCATCCGGCTCACGGTAAAGCGCATCAACACGCTGCTGCACCTCACAATACGGTGCAAAATCGGCCATTAACATATAGGGATCGCCCAGCTTCAGCAGGCTATCCAACAGCGGAGCAAACGCGTGTTTATCCCCCTGACTGAACGCACCGCTCGCTAGCTCGTTCAGTACTTCACGTAGCAGCGGCGTCACGACGAGGTAATCAGACGGATCATAGCCCTGCATCTGTAGTGCCTTTACCTGTTCGACGGTGTGACCGAAAATGAACAGATTGTCTTCACCGACCTGCTGCGCCATTTCTACATTCGCCCCGTCCAGCGTGCCGACAGTCAGCGCGCCGTTCAGCGCCAGCTTCATATTGCCCGTGCCGGACGCTTCTTTACCTGCCGTCGAAATTTGCTCAGAGACATCCGCAGCAGGAATCATCCTTTCAGCCAGCGAGACGCGATAGTCCGACGGGAAGATCACCCTCAGGCGATCGTTAACGCGACGATCCTGATTAATGACCGCAGCGACCCGGTTAATGGCATAAATGATGTTTTTCGCTAATACATAGCCCGGTGCCGCTTTGGCACCGAACAAAAAGACGTGCGGCACTATATCCAGATGCGGATTGTCACGCAATTGACGATATAGCGTGAGGATATGAAGCAGATTCAAATGCTGGCGTTTGTACTCATGCAATCGCTTGATTTGCACATCAAACAGCGCCTGCGGATCAATGACAATGTCGTACTGCTGGCGAAGATAGGCCGCCAACTGCGTTTTATTATCGGCCTTGATTTGTCGATAGCGCTCACGAAAGCCAGCATCGTTAGCATAGGGTTCCAGCCCTTGCAGCGCAGGCAGATCATTCACCCACGGCATAGGCAGCGTGTCGTCGATCAGCGCGGACAGCGCCGGGTTACACTGTTTTAGCCAGCGGCGTGGCGTAATACCGTTGGTGACATTATGGAATTTGGTCGGCCACAGCTGGTGGTATTCCGGGAACAGATCTTTCACAACCAGTTCCGAGTGCAGCGCCGCCACGCCGTTGACCGCAAAGCAACTGACGACGCACAGGTTTGCCATGCGAATCTGGCGCTGATGGCGAATCGCGAGCTTCGCCCATACCTGCCGATCGCCTGGCCATTTCTGCTCAACCTGCGCCTTAAACTGCGTATCAATTTGCCGAATGATGGACAGATGACGAGGAAGCAGGCGGCTAAACAGTCGTTCGTCCCAGCGCTCAAGCGCTTCCGGCATCAGCGTGTGGTTGGTATAGGCAAAGGTGCGTCCGGTTATCGACCAGGCTTCATCCCACGGTATCTGGTGCTCATCCAGCAGCAGACGCATCAGTTCAGGGATCGCCAACGTCGGGTGGGTGTCATTAAGCTGGATGACTTCATAATCCGGCAGCGTGGACAGCGCGCGCCCCGCGTTAAGATGACGACGCAAAATGTCTGCCACCGAGCAGGCGCAGTGGAAATACTGTTGCATCAGGCGCAGGCGTTTGCCCGCCGCGTGATTGTCATTCGGATACAGCACGCTGGTCAGGCTGGAGGCGGAAATCCCCGCCTGTGCCGCACGCAGATAGTGCCCTTCGTTGAATAGCGTCAAATCAAACGGATCGCGATGCGTCGCACGCCACAAACGCAGCGGCTGCGCAGCGCCGTTGTGATAGCCAATCACCGGCAGGTCACAGGCTTCACCTCTGAAAACGGTATCCGGTAACCAGCGCAGGGTTCCGTCAGTTTGGGGTTGCAGACGCCCACCAAACCCGACATCCACCGCCAGTTCCGCTCGAGGTAAAAACCACGGATAGGTATCGCGCTGCCAGTCATCGGCCGTTTCCTGCTGTTTTTCCTGCGCAAAATGCTGACGAAACAGGCCATACTGGTAGTTGAGGCCGTAACCCGTTGCGGGCTGCCCCACCGTCGCCATTGAATCCAGAAAGCAGGACGCCAGCCGACCTAACCCACCATTGCCTAACCCCGGATCGGTTTCCTGCTCCAGAATATCACTCAGGTTCAGCCCTTGCTCGGCCAGCACGGCGGCTACTGCGTCATACCAGCCCAGATTCAGCAGGTTGTTGCCCGTCAAACGACCGGGCAGAAATTCCATCGACAGGTAGTTCACATGGCGCTGAGGCGTATGGGTATTGGCTGTAGGAGACGTTGAAGAGGCGGAGTGCATCAGCAACTGTTCAGACAGCGCAAGGCTGACAGCACGCCAGCACTGCACTGGCGTCATCGCGTTAAGCGAGGCCACGCCACCGAGCCGCTGTTGGCGGCGCAGCGCAGCGGTAAATTCTGATGCATCAAAGGCGATGACGGGATGGGCGGAGGAAACGGGCTGCGTTAACGCATCTGGTTTTTTTGCAGCCGCTGAACGTTTTGGCGATTCTGATACTTTTGACGATTCTGATCGCGTTGCAGAACCCGACTTTCTTGAAGAATCTGACATCGTGCCTCCTCCTTTGTCCATCATGGAAAAGGCACATCGGGTTCAACACAACTCCAACTGTACCTTATGTTGTTCAATGATTTTCAGTACGCTGGGCGGTGGTGACTGATCGGTAAAAAGATAGTCGATCAAATCCATGTTGCCCAAATTCACCATCGCATTACGACCAAACTTGGAATGGTCCGTCACCAGCATGACGCAGCGAGAGTTTTCAATAATCGCCCGTTTTGTGCGCACTTCATGGTAATCAAACTCCAGTAATGACCCATCCATGTCAATACCACTGATGCCCAAAATACCGAAATCCAGACGGAACTGAGAGATAAAATCCAGCGTCGCCTCCCCCATGATACCGCCATCACGGGTACGCACTTCGCCACCAGCCAAAATCAGGCGGAAATCCTCTTTTGCCGTCAGCAGCGTTGCCACGTTCAGGTTATTGGTGACGACGCGCAGATCCTTATGCTGCATCAGCGCATAGGCCACGGCTTCGGGCGTGGTACCGATATCGATAAACAAGGTGGCACCGTCTGGAATCTGGCTCGCAACCCGACGGGCAATGCGCGCTTTTTCATCCGACCACATCATTTTACGGTCATGATAGGCCGTGTTAACCGAGCTGGACGGCAACGCCGCACCGCCGTGATGGCGATGGATTTTATTCTGCTCGGCCAGCTCGTTCAGATCGCGACGAATGGTCTGCGGGCTCACCGCAAAATGCTCCACGAGCTCTTCAGTACTGACATAGCCCTGCTGGCGCACCAGTTCAATAATGGCGTCATGCCGTTGTGTCTGCTTCACATTTATCCCCTAAGACGCCCCGATTTACCGGGGGTTTGTTTTATTATACGTGTCCCAAAAGGCCATCAATAGCCCGACAACCAGTCCAGCTACATGCGCCGCATTCGCAATCGACATGCCTAAAATATCGAAATATCCGGCGATCAGCCACAGTAAAGCGAAAGCCATCAGACTGCGTGGCATGGATAAATAACCGTCAGGCTCTCGTTCCCCTCGCAGCCAGACATAACCCATCAGGGCATAAACCACGCCAGACAGGCCACCAAAATGGGTGCCGCTAAACCAGGACTGCGCCCAGCCGCTAACCAGCGCGGAAACCAGCGTGATGACCAGCAATTTTCCGGTCCCCAGCACTTTTTCAACCGGGCCGCCCAGATACCACCACCACATGAGATTGAACAAAATGTGCAGCAGGGAAAAGTGCAGCAAAACATGACTGAACCAGCGCCACACCTCGACCTGTTGCCCCTCAGCCGGGAACGCCAGCCATACCATCACGCTCTCATAGCCCGAAATCTGCATCAGGATGAACACCGCAATTGTCACGACCATCAGGGATAGCGTCAGTGGACCTGCCTTCTGTTTCAGCGTTTGCAAGTAAGAATAACGCGGGTATTGAATACCGGTATCCACCGTTCCCGTTTGCCAACTGGCCGCCAAATAGCGCGGGTTTGTCGGGTCGAGCAGAAAAACGTCCAGCGCTTCCTGAACCTTGCTCAGTTGAGTTTCATCCTCCAGCCACAGTTCAGCTTCATGCCCCTGAGGCCGCATTTCCAGATGGACCTGCTGTGTACGCATGTAATCAACAAATGCCTGAGCCAGACGCGGGTTGGAGAGAGCAATAACGCGAGTCATCATAGCGGGAAGCGCCAGTGAGTAGGTTGAGTTAGGTACATGATAATAAAGATTCTACTGAATAGGCAGGACTATTGAATAGGCAGTGCTATTTCGGTGAAGTCAGTCAATCGTCACATTTCCGTCACAAAATATTTTTCGGTTCACAAAAAAAAAGCATGATGTGAAATCGTGTCCTTCTACGCATTCACTATACGTGCCATTCACTGACCAGGAGCATGACCATGTCTTTACAACGAAAAGCGCTGTTTTGCCTCCCTTTACTATTGCCAGCCACCCTCTCTTTCCAGGCCGTTGCCAAAGAGGGTTATACGCTCGAACAGGTTGTCGTGTTTAGCCGCCACGGGTTGCGCGCGCCGTTAGCCAGCCCAAGCAGCGCACTCGGCAAGGTCACACCTGACGCCTGGCCGCAGTGGGATACGCCCAGCAGTTACCTGACCACTCGCGGCGGCGTGTTGGAGGCCTACTTCGGTCACTATTTTAGCGAATGGTTGGTGGATAACCACCTGCTGGCTGCCGACACCTGCCCCACAGAGAAAGACGTCTCGTTCTATGCCAACAGCCTGCAACGCACTATCGCTACCGCACAATATTTCTCAGCGGGAGCATTCCCCGGGTGTCTGGTGCCGGTGTTACACAAAGAAAAACTGGGCACAATGGATGCCACCTTTAACCCGATCATCCGCGACAACAGCGCGACGTTTAAGCAGCAGGCCATCGATTCGATCAACCAAAAAGCAGGCGCTGGCGGGGTAAAAGGGCTCAATGAGCGATTGAAACCTGTGTATCAGCAGATGGCAGAGATTATTCGTTATACAGATTCAGCTAACTGCAAACAGGATAAACAGTGCGACCTGATGGCACAGGAAACAAACGTGCAGATTGAAGCAGGAAAAGAGCCTAGCGTGGTTGGCCCACTGAGAACGGGTACCGCCATTGCCGATGCTTTTATCTTGCAGTACTACGAGGGGACACCGATTAACAAGATCGGCTGGGGGCGCATTAAAGATGAGAAGCAGCTTGCCGATTTGGTGTCGATTAAGGAGTACTACAACAGCGTAGTGTTTAGCGCACCGGTTGTGGCCAAAGCTGTCTCTGCCAATCTGGTCGGCGCACTCGCGGGATCGTTTGGCACACAGCAACCCAAATTCACGTTTTTAGTCGGCCATGACTCAAACGTCGCATCGCTGTTCTCTGCGTTGGGCGTGAAGCCATATCACCTGCCACATCAATTAGAAACCACGCCGATAGGCGGCAAAGTCGTGTTCCAGCGCTGGCGCGACAGCCTTCATAACAAGGAACTGCTGAAAGTCGAGTATGTGTACCAGTCTACCGAGCAGCTCGCTTCGCTGGCACCGCTTAACCGCGCCACCCCGCCGCAGCGCGTCACGCTAGCGCTCAATGCTTGTCCTGCCAACGAGGAAGGATTCTGCTCATTTGAGGACTTTGAAAAGATCACTAAGGCGCTGACGCCATAGCCATAAACAGAGAATCTTTGCGATCTTTCGGATAGTGCTTAAGTTATTGCTGTGAGGGTTTCGTGTTTACGAAGCCCTCACCTCTCATACGGCTGGCTGCACATCCTGCGGGTAGCGATTTTGCCAAGCTTCAAAGCCGCCATCGATACTGTACACCGAATCAAACCCTAGGCTAATCAGGTACTGTGCGGCATTGCGGCTGCTAATGCCGTGGTAGCAAATCACCATGACCGGTGCTTCGAGGTCAGCGCCGCGCACAAAGTCAGACAGCGTCTCGTTTGTCAGGTGCGTCGCGTCAGGGACATGGGCTGTGGCAAAGCTCTGTGGATCGCGAATATCAACGACAACGCCCCCTTCCTGCCAGCGGGAATGGGCTTGCTCAATACTGATAGCTTCAAATTGTTCCATCGAAAGTGACAACCTTGTTAATAATGGACAGGATGTTAGTAACCACTGACGTCATGGCAACCCGAGGCGTCATTGTAACCCGCCTTCAGCGGCATAAAACCTATATGATTATAAGGTTATTCATAAAAACAGTGCTTCGCTAATGTGGAGAGTGACGACAAAACAGCACCATTCCAGCCCAATATCCCTTCTTTTAATGTGACAATTAGCATCATATTGTTAGGTTCGTCACGCATAAATGTTTTTATTTGGTTAACCATTGGCTGATTTGTTTGTTTTCGATTATCATAATGCTCGAAAACGAACATTTTGATTTATTCGAGGGTGGAGGAAGAAACGTGGAAACCAAAGATCTCATCGTTATCGGCGGCGGAATTAACGGTGCAGGCATCGCCGCAGATGCAGCTGGGCGAGGGTTATCAGTCCTGTTGTTGGAAGCGCAGGATCTTGCCTGTGCCACGTCCTCCGCCAGTTCCAAGCTGATTCACGGCGGCCTGCGTTACCTTGAGCACTATGAGTTTCGTTTGGTCAGCGAAGCACTGTCCGAGCGCGAAACGCTGCTGAAAATGGCTCCGCACATTATTTTCCCCATGCGCTTTCGTTTGCCCCATCAGCCGCACCTGCGTCCGGCCTGGATGATTCGTATCGGCCTATTCATGTACGACAACATTGGCAAACGCGTCAGCCTGCCTGCCAGTAAAGGCCTGAAATTCGGCGCAGACTCTGTGCTTAAGCCTGAGCTGAAACAGGGCTTTGAATACTCTGACTGCTGGGTGGACGATGCGCGTCTGGTGGTGTTAAACGCGCAGGAAGTGACAAAACGCGGAGGTGAAGTCCGTACCCGCACCAAAGTCACCCGCGCTCGCCGTGAGCAAGGCGTGTGGATTGTGGATGCGGTTGATTCGCTGACCGGCGAAACTTTCACCTGGCGCGCCAAAGGTCTGGTGAATGCCACGGGTCCGTGGGTGAAAGAATTCTTTGATGACGGCCTACAGCTGAAATCGCCTTACGGCATCCGTTTGATCAAAGGCAGCCACATCGTGGTGCCAAAAGTCCATAACCAGCCGCAGGCGTACATTCTGCAAAACAAAGATCACCGTATTGTGTTCGTGATCCCGTGGCAGGATGACTACTCAATCATCGGCACGACCGACGTGGAGTACAAAGGCAATCCGCACGATGTGAAGATCGATGATAACGAAGTCGGTTACCTGTTGGATGTGTATAACGACCATTTCAAACAGCAACTTACGCGTGACGACATCGTCTGGACTTACTCTGGCGTGCGTCCACTGTGTGATGACGAGTCCGATTCTCCGCAGGCGATTACCCGTGACTACACGCTGTCAGTCGATGATGATAACGGCCAGGCTCCACTGCTTTCCGTATTTGGCGGCAAGCTGACGACATACCGTAAGTTGGCAGAACACGCGCTGGATAAGCTGCACAAATACTACCCGCAAGCGGGTAAAGCCTGGACGAAAGGTGCAGTATTACCGGGTGGCGATATTGCTGGCACGCGTGATGACTACGCCGCCGCGCTACGTCGCCGCTTCAATCTGCCTGAATCACTGACACGCCGTTACAGCCGCACCTACGGTTCAAACAGCGAACTGATTCTGGCAAACGTGAAAGGCCTCAGCGACCTGGGTGAAGATTTCGGTCATGACCTGTACGAAGCGGAACTGCGCTATCTGGTCGAGAAAGAATGGGCCGTCGCGTTAGACGACGTTATCTGGCGTCGCACCAAACTGGGTATGCGCTTCGATGACGCCCAGAAACAACGCATCAGCGACTGGCTGGCAAGCTACCGCAAACAGCAGATGGCAAAAGCGGGTTAATCAGCGGTTATCACAAGCGCCTTTTAGTGCAAACACAAAAGCGCCGTAGGTTTTTGCCTACGGCGCTTTTTCATATCATCAATGCGCAATCACAACCGTATCGGTTTGATATTCCAGATATCTTCTGCATATTCGCCGATGGTGCGGTCAGACGAGAAATAGCCCATGTTGGCAATATTCTGGACGGCACAGCGCGCCCATTCGTCCTTTTTCGCATACAGTTCATCAACCCGATCTTGCGTATCCACATAGCTGCGATAGTCCGCCAGTAGCTGGTAGTAATCGCCAAAATTCACCAGTGAATCAAACAGATCGCTGTAGCGTCGGCTATCATCAGGGTTGAAAACGCCCGTGGTGATTTGCGTCAGCACGCGGTGTAATTCTTCGTCCTGATCGTAATATTGCCGTGGGTTATAACCGTTCTGGCGTAGCGCTTCGACCTGATCGGCCGTGTTGCCGAAGATAAACATATTCTCTTCACCAATATGTTCCAGCATTTCAACATTCGCCCCATCCAGCGTGCCAATCGTCAGTGCACCGTTCAGGGCAAACTTCATATTACTGGTTCCGGATGCTTCCGTCCCCGCCAGCGAGATCTGTTCAGAGAGATCCGCCGCTGGAATGATCAGCTGTGCCAGACTCACGCTATAGTTCGGGATGAAGACCACTTTCAGTCGATCGTGCAGGGTCGGATCGTTGTTGATCACCTTCGCGACGTCGTTGATCAAGTTAATAATGTGCTTCGCCATGTAATAGGCTGACGCAGCCTTGCCCGCAAAAATGACGACACGCGGCACACGCTCGACCTCGGGGTCATCCTTAATGCGGTTATAGAGTGTGATGACGTGCAACACGTTCAGCAGTTGGCGCTTGTATTCGTGAATACGCTTAATCTGCACATCAAACAGCGATTCCGGGTTAACCACAATATTCAGGTTTTCCGCCATATAGTTCGCTAAGCGCACTTTGTTCTTCAGCTTCACCTTGCTGATTTTCTGCACAAATGCCGGATAATCGATGTGCTGTTTCAGTTCGCTCAACTGGCTCAGATCGGTACGCCAGGTCTGCCCAATGGTGTCATCCAGAAGCTTGGAGAGCGACGGGTTGGCCAGCGCCAGCCAACGCCGTGGCGTCACGCCGTTGGTCTTGTTACAAAACCGATTAGGGAAGAGGCGGGCGAAATCGGCAAACAGAGACTGCACCATCAGATCCGAATGCAGCTCCGATACGCCGTTGACCTTATGGCTGGCGACCACAGCCAGCCACGCCATCCGCACTTTACGCCCGTTGTTTTCATCAATGATAGAGACTCGCGCCAGCAGTTCGTTATCATCGGGGACTTCTTTCTGAACGTACTCCAGAAAATGTTCGTTAATTTCAAAAATCAATTGCAGATGGCGCGGTAGGATTTTACCCAGCATATCGACGGGCCAGGTTTCCAGCGCTTCCTGCATCAGCGTGTGGTTGGTGTAGGAGAAGACCTTCCTCACCACCGTCCACGCCTCTATCCACTTGAATTTATGCTCATCGATTAGCAAGCGCATCAGCTCTGGGATGGCCAGCACCGGGTGAGTATCGTTCAGGTGGATGGCAAATTTTTCCGCCAAATTGGCGTAGGTCTTATGCATCATCCAGTGGCGGTTGAGAATGTCCTGCACCGTCGCGGAAACCAGAAAGTATTCCTGACGCAGGCGCAGCTCGCGGCCTGAGTAGGTGGAATCATCGGGATACAGCACGCGCGACACGTTTTCCGAGTGGTTTTTATCTTCGACTGCCGCAAAATAGTCGCCCTGATTGAATTTACCCAGATTGATTTCGTTACTGGCCTGCGCCCCCCACAGACGCAGTGTATTGGTGGCGTCCGTATCAAAACCGGGAATGATTTGGTCATAGGCGCACGCGATAACTTCTTCCGTTTCCAGCCAGCGCATTTTGCTGCCTTCCTGCTGGATTCGGCCGCCGAAGCGCACTTTGTAACGCGTACTATGACGTGGGAATTCCCATGCATTACCGTATTCCAACCAGTAGTCCGGCGATTCCGCCTGCCTGCCGTTAACAATATTCTGTTTGAACATACCGTATTCGTAGCGAATACCGTAGCCACGCCCCGGCAGCGCCATCGTCGCCAGCGAATCCAGGAAACAGGCGGCCAGACGTCCCAAGCCGCCGTTCCCTAAGCCGGGGTCATTTTCTTCCTGTAGCAGATCGTCCAGTTCCAGCCCCATACCATCCAGCGCGGCCTTAATATCTTCATACAATCCCATCGCCAGCAGCGCATTCGACAGCGTCCGCCCCAGCAAAAACTCCATCGACAGGTAATACACCTGCCGCACATCTTGAGAAAGCTGTGCCCGATTCGAACGTAGCCAGCGTTCCACCATCCGGTCACGCACGGCCAGCAGCGTGGCGTTCAGCCAGTCATGTTTATTCGCAATCGAGGGATCTTTCCCTACAGTAAACATGAGCTTGTAAGCAATAGAGTGTTTCAGCGCTTCCACACTGATCGTTGGCGAAGTATAGATAAACGGAGAGTTCATAATATTCATTCCCAAGTGAGTGTTACCCTACCCTGTCGTTTTCAGATTGCACGAGGATGACGCGCAGCAGGAAACCTAGTGGGTATACAAGCGTTGATATAGCGCACCATAAGCCTGAGCAGAAACCTGCCAACCAAAGTCCATCGCCATTGCCTGACGCTGTACATAGCGCCATAGCGTAGGCCGAGACCACAACACAAACACACGACGAATCGCGCGGGATAGCGATCCCACACTGCAATCATTAAATACAAATCCGCTTGCCAGACCATCCGCCAGATTCTCCAGCGAACAGTCTGATACCGTATCTGCCAGCCCGCCGGTTCGACGCACCAGCGGCAACGTGCCATATTTCAGGCCGTAGAGCTGCGTTAGCCCACAAGGCTCAAATCGGCTCGGCACCATGATGACATCTGCACCGCCAATAATGCGGTGCGAGAAGGACTCGTGGTAGCCAATCTGTACCCCAACCTGACCGTGATATTCAGCCGCAGCGGCTAGAAAACCTTCCTGCAAATCAGCATCCCCTGCGCCCAACACCACCAGTTGCCCACCCTGTTCCAGTAAATCTGGCACTGCGCTTAGCGCGATATCGAGCCCTTTCTGATTAGTCAGGCGGCTGACGATAGCGAAAACCGGCGCCTTTTCGTCGACCTTCAGGCCCATCGCTGTTTGCAGATGTCGCTTGTTTTCGGCTTTGTTTGCCAGCGCATCACGGCTGTAATGATTAGTGAGTAAAGGGTCGTGCGCCGGATTCCAAATCGTTTCGTCTACGCCATTGAGGATACCGGACAGCCGTCCTTCTTCTTCGCGCGTTTTCAGCAAGCCCTCCATGCCGTAGCCATAAGCTGGCAGCGTAATCTCGTGCGCGTAGGTTGGGCTCACGGTCGTAATATGGTCAGCGTAGTACAATCCCGCCTTGAGGTAGGAAATTTGGCCGTAAAACTCCAACCCGTAGACCTGAAAGAAGTCGCTCGGCAAGTGGAGATTCGCCATATGTCGGGCATCAAACAGCCCCTGATAGGCCAGGTTGTGAACGGTAAAGACCGATTTTGCCGGACGGTGGCGTGCCGCCAGATAGGCGCAGGTCAGCCCCGCGTGCCAGTCATGTGCATGCACAATATCAGGCCGCCAATAGTGATCCAGCCCGCACGCCATTTCGCATCCCACCCACCCGAGCAGCGCAAACCGCAGATAGTTATCGGCATAAGCGTAAAGCGCTGGGTCGTGATAAGGGCTGCCCGCACGTTCATAGAGATCGGGCACATCAATCAAATAAATACCGACGCCGTTAAAATGGCCGAACAGCAAGGTCACGTGCCCGGCGAAAGTATCCAGCTCACGCACAACCTGTAGATTGGCGATGCCTTTTTTCAGGTCGGGGAAGGCAGGCAGGATGACGCGAACATCCATCCCCGCCGCAATCTGCGCGCCGGGTAACGCCCCCGCCACATCCGCCAGTCCACCGGTTTTCAATAATGGAAATAGCTCTGAACAAACATGTAAGACCCGCATTATCACTCCCGTTTTGTTCCGATGGTATTTACAGCTTTTCCAACATCGCTCGTGTGACCAGCACGATCCCCTCTTCCGAACGGTAAAAACGGCGGCTATCCTCTTCCGCGTTTTCACCAATCACCGTGCCTTCGGGCAGTTGGCAGGCGCGATCGATCACACAACGGCGTAAACGACAGGAGCGCCCCACGTTGACGTCCGGCAGGATCACCGTCGAATCGATACTGCAAAACGAATTCACCCGCACGCGCGGGAACAGCACGGAATGCGTGACAACAGAACCGGAGACGATGCAGCCCCCGGATACCAGCGAGTTCATCGTCATGCCGTGACTGCCGGAACGGTCCTGCACAAATTTGGCGGGCGGCAGCGATTCAATCGCGGAACGAATCGGCCAGTCCTGATCGTAGACATCGAGTTCCGGCGTTACTGACGCCAGATCGAGATTGGCACGCCAGTAGGCTTCCAGCGTGCCGACGTCCCGCCAATAGTGGTGCTCATCCTCACCCGACGTGACGCATGACAAGTTGAAAGGATGCGCCCAGGCCAAGCGCTGCGAGACAATTTTCGGGATCAAATCTTGTCCAAAGTCGTGGGCAGAGTCCGGCGCATTACGGTCCGCTTCCAGCAGTTGATAAAGATAGTCCGCATTAAAAACATAGATCCCCATGCTCGCGAGCGCCATATCGGGGTTATCCGGCATTGGCGTCGGGTTATCCGGTTTTTCGGCAAAATCGAGGATGCGACTCTGCTTATCCACGCTCATAACGCCAAAGGCGCTGGCTTCTTCCAGCGGTACGGGCAAGCAGGCGACCGTACATTCTGCCCCCTTCTCCACGTGATCGATCAGCATACGTGAGTAGTCCATCTTGTAGATGTGATCGCCCGCGAGGATCACCACATACTCCGCACGGTAGCGCCGAATAATGTCGAGATTCTGACAAACCGCGTCCGCCGTTCCCCGATACCAGTGATCGGTAGAATGGCGCTGCTGAGCAGGAAGCAAATCGACAAATTCGTTCATTTCCGCATTCAGAAATGACCAGCCGCGCTGAATGTGCTGCACCAGCGTATGCGACTGATATTGCGTAATCACGCCAATACGGCGGATACCGGAATTCAGGCAGTTAGAGAGCGCGAAATCAATGATGCGAAATTTGCCGCCAAAATGGACGGCAGGCTTGGCACGCAATGCCGTCAGCCCTTTCAGTCGTGTTCCACGGCCTCCGGCCAAAATTAATGCCACGGATTTCAAAGGGAGCTGCCTTGCCAACATCAGAGGGTCATGCTTGTCGTTATTCACCATGGCTATCTCCTGATTATTCTTTTAATGGCTTGCGCTTAGGCAGTTTGTTTTATCAAGACGCCTACCGCCTGCGCTTGTCCGTGCCACATTCCACCCTCAGGCGGATTCGTCTCATCAAACGGCGGTGAAACCTGCCAGTGGCCTTCTGGCAAAATGAACGCACCGGCATGCAAGCTGGCGTTAAACAACACGAGCCAACGACCGGAAAGTAAAATCTGTAGCTGATGCTCCCCCTGCTCCCACTGTTGCGGCGTCAAAGGCTGTCCTTCTCGGTTCAGCCACTGCACCGCGCCATCTCCTTCTTGCCACCACGTTTCCTGCTGTAATGCCGGAATCGTGCGGCGTAACTGGATCAATCCGGCGACAAATTCGCGCAGTGCGCTATTCGCGTTTTCCCAATGTAGCCAGGTCAATTCGTTATCCTGACAGTAAGCGTTGTTGTTGCCCTGCTGGCTGTGCCCCAGTTCATCACCAGCCAGCAGCATTGGCGTTCCCTGCGACAGAATCAGTGTCGTCAGCAGCGCCTTCTGGCTGGCCAGTCGGCGCTGAAGGATGTCGTCGTCCGCTTCCAGCCCTTCCGTGCCGTGGTTATTACTGAAATTGCTGCCTGTGCCGTCGCGGTTGTCCTCGCCGTTAGCGTCATTGTGCTTGTGGTTGAAACTCACCAGATCGCGCAGCGTAAAGCCGTCATGAGCAGTCAGCTTATTGATGGAGGCGTAAGGTAGGCGGTCGCGCTGCTGGAAGATGTCGCTGGAGGCGGCAAAGCGACGGGCAAATGCGCCGAGAGAAATATCACCATGCAGCCAAAAGCGGCGCATGTCGTCACGGTAGCGGTCACTCCACTCGGCAAACGGCGTCGGGAACTGACCGAGCTGATAACCGCCATGCCCGATGTCCCACGGTTCGGCGATCAGCTTGCAGCCCTGTAAGCGGCTATCATTTTTCATGGCGGACAGCAGCGGCGCGGCGGCGGTAAAATCTGGGGTACGCCCCAGCACCGTTGCCAGATCGAAGCGAAAACCGTCAACGTGACAGACCTCGCGCCAAAAGCGTAGGCAGTCCATCACCCAATCAATTACCGCCGGATGATTCAGGCGCAGCACATTGCCGCAGCCAGTCCAGTTAGGGTATTCGCCGTTGTCACCCAGCCAGTAATAACTGCGGTTGTCGATGCCGCGCTGGCACAGCGTAGGCCCTTCGACGTCCAGCTCGGCGCTGTGGTTGAACACCACATCCAGAATGACCTCGATACCCGCGTGATGCAGCGCTTTCACCGCATCCCGAAATTCATTCAGCGCGTCGTCACCCGCCGCCAGGCTGTTATCGACGGCAAACGGCAGCAGCACGTTATAGCCCCAGTAGTTACGCAGCCCCAACTGTTGAAGTCGGGGTTCATCGGCATGCTGCTGCACCGGGAGCAACTCCAGCGCCGTCACGCCCAGCGACGTCAGATAGTCAATCATCACCGGATGGCCTAACGCCGCATAGCTACCGCGAATGTCTTCAGGAATATCGGGGTGTAACTGCGTCAGCCCGCGTACATGCGCCTCATAGATCACCGTCTGATTCCAGGGCGTTTGCGGATGTTGGTCATCCTGCCAGTTGTAATCCTCAGCCGTAACCACGCACTTCGCCATGATGGCAGCACTATCGCGTTCATCCCGTTGGTCAATCCCACCTTGCAGGCAAGCGTCATCCACCACCCAGCCATCAAGCTGGCGTGCGCACGGATCCAACAGCAGCTTATGCGGATTGAAGCGCAAACCCTGTGAAGGCTCGAACGGCCCATCGACCCGAAAACCGTAGCGTAGCCCCGGCTGTGCATCGGGGAGATAGCCATGCCAGATATCGCCGCTGCGTGCCGTCAGCTCAATGCGTTGTTCTTGCTGACGTTCATCAAACACGCACAGCTCAACCCGCTCGGCATCCGTCGAAAACAGGGCGAAATTCACGCCCTGCCCGTCAAAACTGGCCCCCAGCGGCGTCGGCTTGCCCGTCTGCAATTCCGCCATTTACGCCTCCTTCACCAAGTACAGCGTGGCAAGCGGCGGAAGGGTCAGCACCAGAGAATGCTGGCGCTGGTGGCTGCCGTGCTCCTCGCTGTAAATCGTCCCGACATTGCCCAAATCGCTACCGTTGTAGTGGACAGAATCGGTGTTGATCGCTTCTCGCCAGCCGCCAGGCTGGTTGATGCCAATGCGGTATCCATAGCGCGGAACTGGCGTAAAGT
The DNA here is from genome assembly GCF_009931295.1 of Pectobacterium odoriferum. Taxonomy (NCBI): domain Bacteria; kingdom Pseudomonadati; phylum Pseudomonadota; class Gammaproteobacteria; order Enterobacterales; family Pectobacteriaceae; genus Pectobacterium; species Pectobacterium odoriferum. The sequence goes on from NZ_CP034938.1 coordinate 4,529,705, forward strand.
TGCTGACTACCAGCACTTCATTGCCTTGCTCATCACGCCGGGCAAAGGCAAAGACTGAGTTTTCCCGGTCGTCCACCACCAGCCATTCAAAGCCCTGCGGTTGAAAATCCAGTTGATACAGCGACGGCTGTTGGCGATAGTAGTGGTTGAGATCGCGCACCAGCGTCTGCACGCCACGGTGCCAACCTTCCGGCTCATCCAACAGATGCCAGTCCAGACTGGCATCGTGGTTCCACTCACGCCCTTGCGCAAATTCACCGCCCATAAACAGCAACTTCTTACCGGGATACGCCCACATAAAGCCGTAATAAGCACGTAAATTGGCAAACTTCTGCCAGACATCGCCGGGCATGCGATCCAGCAGCGAGTGCTTACCGTGCACCACTTCATCGTGAGACAGCGGCAGCACGAAGTTCTCGCTATAGGCGTACAACATGCCGAATGTCAGCAGATCGTGATGGTATTTGCGGTGAACCGGATCGAGCTGCATATAGGTCAGCGTGTCGTGCATCCAGCCCATATTCCACTTGTAGTGAAATCCTAAACCGTTGCAGTCCGGCGGCAGCGTGACGCCCGGATAATCGGTGGACTCTTCAGCAAGCGTGATCGCCGCCGGTGCGGCATGACCCAGCATGTGGGTGGTGTAGCGCAGAAACGCGATAGCTTCGAGATTCTCTTTACCGCCATAATGGTTCGGCACCCATTCGCCTTCGCTGCGGCTGTAGTCGCGGTAAATCATGGAAGCCACGGCGTCTACCCGCAGCCCGTCGATGCCATAGCGCTCCATCCAGAACAGCGCATTGCCCGCCAGATAGTTACGCACCTCATGGCGGCCATAGTTATAAATCAGCGTGTTCCAGTCCTGATGATAGCCTTCGCGCGGATCGGCGTATTCATACAACGCGGTGCCGTCAAACTGTGCCAAACCGTATTCGTCGCCGGGAAAATGCCCCGGTACCCAGTCCAACAGGACGTTAATACCTGCGTCATGGAGCGCATCAACAAAGGCTCGGAACTCCGACGCCGTGCCGAAACGGCGGGTTGGCGCATACAGCCCCAACGGTTGATAACCCCAGCTGCCATCGAACGGATGTTCGTTAATCGGCATCAACTCAACGTGCGTGAAGCCCATGTACTGAACATAATCAATCAGTTGATTCGCCAGTTCCTGATAGCTCAGCCAGAAATTGTTATCCGTATGCCGCCGCCAGGAACCCAAGTGAACTTCATAAATGGAGATCGGTGAACGCAGACTGTTCGCCTCACGCCGGGCGTCGCTGGTCGGGACTTTCTCAGGCAGCGGTGTAATCAGCGACGCGGTATCCGGGCGCATCTGCGCTTCAAACGCATACGGATCGGCCTTCAGTCGAACGCTGCCGTGGCTGTCGATCATTTCATATTTGTAGAGCTGCCCCGCTTTCACATCGGGCAGAAACAGTTCCCAAATGCCGTTTTCCTGCCGCAGTCGCATCGGGTGACGTCGGCCATCCCAGAAGTTGAACTGCCCCACCACTGAAACGCGCTGCGCATTCGGTGCCCAGACGGCAAAGCGCGTGCCTTCAACACCGTCCAGCGTTTCCAGATGTGCGCCTAGTCGCTCGTAAGGTCGCAGATGGGTGCCTTCAGCCAAAAGCCAAATATCCATATCCTGCAACAGCGGGCCAAAACGGTAAGGATCTTCAATTACCCAGGTTTCGTCACCCCAGGTCACGGCTAATTGATAGTGAAAAACCTGCTTCCGGCGTGGCACCAGGCCACAAAAAAAACCGCGTTCGTCTACACGATCCAGCTCGACGATTCTTCGTCCATTGCTGGCATCCACAACCCAGACTGCCTGCGCATCCGGCAACAGCGCCCGAACTTCAAGACCTTTGGAGGAATGATGCATACCTAACAGCGAAAACGGGTCGGCATAGTGCCCAGAAATAAGTGAATTAATCGCCTCAGAAAACGCTGACATGGTATCCATCCTCTGATTAACCATTTGAATTACATAAATAAGCAATATAAAAATCGCATTACGTTGCGTTTATATTCTCCCGTTACTTATTTCTAACAAAAAACCAATAAAAATAACGGGTTATTAGCTTGCTAATGAATAACGACGACGTGTAAAAATAATGAATACTATGAAAGAGTTCTTGAACTACACCCCCTAATTCAGCGTAGTCAAAGAACGGAGAAATATCAGAGAACTGATGAAGTTTTTCCGTTTATATTTATATGAATAAGTTATGACACGGGATAATTAGCATCTTTTGTTTAAAGATCGATTCGTCCGCTAGCAAAAAGCAGTACAATTTGGTGGATTGTGTATGATGAGACCCCGTCCATGGTTAGCCAGATTGATCTGATTCTTTCCCTGTTACAGCAAATGTGTGTTTATCTGGTTATCGCCTATTTGCTCAGTAAAACACCGCTTTTTATCCCGCTGATGCAGGTTACCATCCGCCTGCCGCACAAGCTGGTCTGCTATCTGGTTTTTTCCGTGTTTTGCATTATGGGAACCTATTTCGGCCTGCATATAGACGATTCTATTGCCAATACCCGCGCGACGGGTGCCGTGCTCGGCGGCATGCTAGGCGGCCCTTCCGTCGGTTTTCTCGTCGGATTAACGGGCGGATTACACCGTTATTCGATGGGCGGAATGACCGCGCTGGCCTGTATGCTGTCGACGATTGCCGAAGGCTTACTCGGCGGGCTGTTACACCGCTATCTGGCACGCCGCAACCGCATCGATTTGCTGTTTCAGCCCCTCGTTGTCGGCCTGACCGCGCTGGTTGCGGAGATACTGCAAATGGCGATTATCCTGCTGGTCGCCCGTCCGTTTGATAACGCCGTTGAACTGGTTCGAGATATCGCCTTACCGATGATGATCACCAACACCATCGGTGCCGCCATGTTCATGCGCATCCTGCTCGACAGACGCGCTATTTTTGAAAAATACACCTCCGCGTTTTCCGCCAAGGCATTGCAAATCGCCGCCCGCGCCGAAGGGGCACTGCGTCAGGGGTTTAACCCACAAAACAGTATGCGCGTTGCCCGTATTTTGTATGAAGAGTTGGGCGTGGGGGCCGTAGCCATTACCGATCGCGACAAACTACTGGCCTTCATCGGGCTCGGCGACGACCACCACAACGTCGGCGCGCCTATCACGTCATCACACACGCGCCGGGCGATAGACAACAATCAGGTGGTGTACGCCGACGGCAACGAGGTGTCTTATACCTGTTCGGTTTCATCACACTGCAAACTCGGTTCCACGCTGGTGATCCCACTGCGTGGCGAAGATCAGCGCGTTGTCGGCACGATCAAGCTTTATGAGCCCAAGAATAAGCTATTTTCCAGCATTAACCGTACGCTAGGGGAAGGGATTGCCCACCTGCTTTCCGCACAGATTCTAACGGGTCGCTTTGAACAGCAGAAACAGCTGCTGGCTCAGTCGGAAATCAAACTGCTGCACGCGCAGGTCAATCCGCATTTCCTGTTTAACGCACTCAATACACTGTCCGCCGTGATACGCCGCAACCCCGATCACGCTCGCCAACTGGTGCTGTCTCTGTCGACGTTTTTCCGTAAAAACCTCAAACGCAGCAACGATGAAGTGTCACTCAATGACGAGCTGGAGCACGTTAATGCCTATCTCGAAATCGAAAAAGCGCGCTTTGCCGATCACCTGACGGTAGAGATTTCGCTGCCGGAAACGCTGCGTGAGGCGCGATTACCCGCGTTTTCCCTGCAACCGATTGTCGAAAATGCGATTAAGCACGGTATTTCACAGATGATTGAAAGCGGGCACATCCACATCAGCGGACGCCTGCACGCCAACACGCTGGAGCTGTCAGTGGAAGATAACGCTGGCACCTACCAGCCCCGCAGCGGTGGCGATGGGCTAGGCATGAATCTGGTCGACCGCCGTATCAAAGCACGCTACGGCAACCGCTATGGCATCACGGTAGTCAGCGAAGCGGATAAATTCACTCGGGTAGAAGTACGCGTCCCGCTAATCTCACCCCGTCAGGTATTGGAAAAGCTGGATAGTGTAGCGTGACGCTGAGAAAAGTAAGCATTACTACTACAAGGAATGGTTATGACCAACACCGCACTTTATGCCGCATTTGAACAGGCAGTGCCCGGATTTTCGGCACAGGATATCATTACGCCAGCCTTGGATGAGTCGCATGGCGAATATGCACAGATCTATTGGCTGGATGATTTATTGGGGGAAGATTTTCTTTGTTATATCGAATGGAAAGAATTCGATCTTCGGGCTCTGGAGGCGTTAATCCCTATTAAGCAAGCCGGGATCGCGTTATCTATAGACAGTTTGTTTGACGAACAAGGTTTTCCAATCGGAGACATCACGCCTGAAGAATTCTTTTACGACGCATCCGGTTTTTACCTGCCGGTGTTACAGCAACAGCTACAACAAGCCGAATTGCAGTTGCTTGAAGTTGGATTACTTCAGAACGGCGACATCTATTTGCATGAAAATCCACGTTTTATCTGCACCACGACGGCTAAAGATAAAGTGGATCAGCTAAACCAGTGTCTGCAACAAAGAGGTCTGGTTCTTTGCTGAAAGTCACAGTGAGTGATACCCGTCATACGGCAATCCGCTTGTACGCTGGCCGTTCTGAAATACCCGAAGACATACGAGTGAAGAAATACACGTAGAAACTGACGCAACACCAACCGATGTTGCGCCAGAAAAGCAGGAGGACTATAGCAAGATAACTACAGCAGGATGCGCAGCATACGGCGCAGCGGTTCAGCGGCTCCCCACAGCAGCTGATCGCCAACCGTGAAGGCGGACAGGTATTCCGGCCCCATGTTCAGCTTACGCAGACGACCCACTGGCGTGGAAAGCGTGCCCGTTACCGCAGCAGGGGTCAGCTCACGCATGGTGATGTCACGATCGTTCGGCACCACTTTCACCCAGTCGTTGTGGGTTGCCAGCAGTTGTTCGATTTCTGGCAGCGCCACGTCTTTTTTCAGTTTGATGGTGAACGCCTGGCTGTGGCAGCGCAGTGCGCCGACGCGCACGCAGAGACCGTCAACAGGAATGACGCTGCTGGTGCTCAGAATCTTGTTGGTTTCCGCCTGACCTTTCCACTCTTCGCGGCTCTGGCCGTTATCCAGTTGCTTGTCGATCCACGGAATCAGGCTTCCCGCCAATGGCACACCGAAGTTATCAGTCGGCAGTGAGCCGCTACGGGTCAGCGCTGTCACTTTGCGTTCGATATCCAGAATCGCAGAAGCCGGATCCTGTAGCTCTTTCGCCACTTCACCGTGCAACGCACCCATCTGTGCCAGCAGTTCACGCATGTGACGCGCACCGCCGCCAGAAGCCGCTTGATACGTCGCAGCAGAAACCCACTCCACCAGATTGTTAGCAAACAGGCCGCCCAATGACATCAGCATCAGGCTGACGGTACAGTTACCGCCGGCAAAGGTTTTGATGCCTTTATCCAGACCCTGTTGAATCACCCCGTGGTTCACCGGATCCAGAATAATAATCGCGTCGTCTTTCATACGCAGTGAGGATGCCGCGTCAATCCAGTAACCCTGCCAGCCACTTTCACGCAGCTTTGGGTAAACTTCATTGGTATAATCGCCGCCCTGACAGGTAATGATGATGTCCAGCGCGCGCAGGGCTTCGATATTATAAGCATCCTGCAACACACCTTTATGACCGCCCAGCGCCGGAGCCGCGTCGCCGTGCTGAGAAGTCGAAAAGAATACTGGGTGAATCACATCAAAGTCGCGTTCTTCCACCATGCGCTGCATGAGAACCGAGCCGACCATACCGCGCCAGCCAATAAAACCAACATTTTTCATGGTAACTGTCCTGCTTTGGGGGTAACAAAAAGAATTCTGGCTAACGTCGATAGCGCTTAGTGATTGCTGGCTCGGTGATCTCCCGCAGAGGTCGCGCGCGTCGTGTCGTAAACCTGTAAATAATCGTGTCATTCAACCTTACAAAATGTACATAAAGTCGCAAGTGAATTTATTCGATAGTACGGCAATTTTCAGCAGTCATTCTAATATCATCAACCTGGCACAGGATAACAATGTTGGTCAGCCCGTAAAGATGGCCCAGGTCAGGAAACAAGGTTTCGGGAGTAAAAAACCAAAATGACAGAAATGATCTCCGCAACAGTGCTGCTGTTGCTCATTATGGATCCACTCGGCAACCTGCCGATTTTCATGTCCGTACTTAAACACCTCGACCCTAAACGCCGACGTGTGGTGCTGATCCGTGAAATGCTGATCGCGCTCGGACTGATGCTGATTTTTCTGTTCGCCGGTGAACACATTCTGGCGTTCCTGAATCTGCGCACCGAAACCGTGTCGATTTCCGGCGGTATCGTACTGTTCCTCATCGCGATTCGTATGATTTTCCCTTCGCAGGAAGGCAATAGCAGCGGTCTGCCAGCCGGAGAAGAGCCGTTTTTGGTGCCAATGGCGATTCCGCTGGTCGCGGGGCCGTCGATTCTCGCGGCGCTAATGCTGCTTTCCCACCAGTATCCCAATCAGTTACCCCACCTGACGCTGGCACTGTTTATCGCCTGGACGATCTCTTTCATCATCCTGTTGATGTCCGATGTGTTCTTGCGTTTGCTGGGTGAGAAAGGCGTGAGTGCGTTGGAGAAATTGATGGGGTTAATTCTGGTGATGCTATCGACGCAGATGTTCCTCGACGGCGTGCGGGCTTATATGAAGTTATAACGTCATCGTGGCCCCTGTATCTTATACATAAATGCGCAAATTATTATGGGGTTGACGTTATCCGGCGTAAAAATTATGCAGCGGTGGGCATGACCACCGAGTGAGCGGCAGGGACGCCGCGAAAGACGGTGCCGCGCTGGGAGCGCGTCACCGTCGGCTCGAAAGGTGGTCATGAACGCCGATGGCACCGCGTAGCGGCATAATTTAGCCAGAAGCCTGGGGTCATGGGGCGAGCGGCGTTTGAGCCGCCCCATGTCGGGCGCGTGCTACGAAGTAGCATGAAAATAACGACATTATCGCGCACGAAACCATCTCTTAGTCGGCATAAAAAATGTGACTAAAAGCCCCCTCCACAAGGAAGGGGGGTTAAAAACATTAGAGGAGAATACTCCCCACCAACGCTATCAGGAACGCGATGGTGCCGAGCAGCGTTTCCATCACCGTCCAGGTTTTCAGGGTCGTTTTCTCATCCATTTCGAGGAAACGACTGACCAACCAGAAACCCGAGTCATTCACATGCGACAGCACGGTTGCACCACCCGCAATCGCCACCACGATAAAGCACAGATCGAACTGGCTGAGGCCAGGCGTCGCCGCCACCATTGGTGCCATCAAGGCAGCCGTGGTTGTCAGCGCTACAGTGGCAGACCCCTGCGCTACGCGAAGTGCCATCGATACCACAAATGCGGCAACAATGACGGGCATTCCCGTATCCGCCAGTGCGCCTGACAGCGCATTACCAATGCCGCTGGAACGCAGAACGCCACCGAACATCCCACCTGCACCCGTTACCAAAATAATGGCACAAATCGGACCTAACGCCCCGTCACAAATTTTTTCAAGATGTGAGCCGCTCTTGCGACCGCTAAAAACCATCAGCGCAAAGAACACCGTAATCAATAGCGCAACCGGCGTTTTCCCCAACATACGCAAGAACTGTACTACGCCATTATCGCCACTCACCATCCCCATGACCGTCAGCGTATTCAGCCCCGTATCAAGGAAGATCAACACCAGTGGCAGCAGCAGAATGCTCAGTACCACGGCAAAACGTGGCGGTTCAACCGTAGAATCGGTTTCAACCGCAGAGAGGAAGCTGGAAGGCAGCTTGATATCGAACTTTTTCCCCGCGTACAGGCCATAGAGATAGCCGCCGAAATACCAGGTTGGTAGGGCAATGATCGTACCGATGATCACCAGTAACCCGATGTTGGCACCTAACAGTTCACTGGCAGCAACCGGACCGGGATGGGGTGGAACCAGCGCATGCATTGCCGCAAATGCACCCGCAGCAGGGAAAGCATATTTTAATGTCGAACCGCCAAAACGCTTCGCCACGCTGAAAATAATCGGCAGCATCACGACCAGACCGGCATCAAAAAAGATCGGGAAGCCGAACAGCAGGGAAGCAACACCCAGCGCAAAAGGCGCACGGTGTTCACCAAATTTATTGATCAGGGTATCTGCTAAGACATTAGCCCCCCCGGTCACCTCCAGCAGTCGGCCAATCATGGCTCCCAACCCCACCAGCAGCGCAACAGATGCCAGCGTGCTACCGAAACCGCTCAGCAGTGTCGGGACTATCTTTTCGTACGGCGTTTTCGTTACCAGCGCGGTGACCAAACTGACCAGCGTCAGCGCGAGGAACGCATGGATTTTAAAGCGCATAATCAGCACCAGTAACAGTGCGACTGCACCAGCGGCAATGGTCAACAACACACTGGCGCTATAGGCGGAGGTGATTTCTGTCATCGTTAATAATCTCTTTAGGGCACTCGGTCTGGGTTGGCTAATTGTTTGTGAGGTGTATCACATCATCATTTGATACCGGTAACATGATACGGGTAACATGTTAAAATCAGGAACTATCAAACACCATTTAATTTACATTTTGAGATAGAGATCAAATTATGTCAGGTCGAAGCATTATTCTGATGGGCGTATCAGGCAGTGGAAAATCCTCAGTTGGCGCTGAACTTGGCCGCGCCATTCAGGCAAAATTTATTGACGGCGACGATCTGCATCCGCGCGCAAATATCCAGAAAATGGCCAGTGGTACACCGTTGAATGACGACGACCGCGCACCGTGGCTGGAGCGACTCAGCGACGTTGCCTACAGCCTGGCGCACAAAAACGAGACGGGCATCATCGTCTGTTCCGCACTGAAAAAGCGTTACCGCGACCGCCTGCGCGAAGGGAACGAAAAGATGGTGTTTATCTATTTGAAAGGCAGCTTTGAGCTGGTTCTGGAGCGTCACAAAGCCAGAGCAGGCCACTTCATGCCGACAGATCTACTGAAAAGCCAGTTCGATGCGCTGGAAGAACCGGGCAGCGATGAGCCGGATGTCCTGAAAGTCGATATTGACGGCACCCGAGAGGACGTCGTACAGCGCTGCGTTGAAGCACTGCGTGCGGCAGGCTAACGCCGCCGCTTAGAGGCTTTCACCGTCCAGCACGGTAAAGCCAACATCGATCCTATCCTGTGCGACTGGCTCGCCCCGCAGACGAGCCAGCAGTTGTTCGGTGCCGACGCGCCCCATGTGTTCACGCGGCGTCAGTACACTAGCCAGCTTCGGCACCATCGCCTGACCAATGTCGTGCCCGTGGAAACCCGCTACGCCAATGTCATCCGGCACGCGCAGCCCCTGCCGCTGGCATTCGAACATCGCACCGACGGCTAAGTCGTCATTGGTGCAAAATACGCTATCGACCTGCGGGTATTCCGCCTGCGTCTGCCGCAGCAGTTCGCCACCAAGCGAATAGGAAGACGCCCGCTCGCTCATCACGCAATAACTCTTGAGCTCACTTTCCCACATCGCTTGCTCATAGCCTCGGCAGCGCATAATCGTACGCTCATCCTGCCGCGCGCCGAGATAGACGATATGACGATGCCCCAACGCGACCATACGTAGCGTCATCTGCCGCGCGGCTTCTACGTTATCAAACCCGACAGCCATATCCAGACAGGGGGAGACAGAATCCATCAACTCGACTACCGGGATGCCGGCAACGTCCAGCATCTGGCGCGTGCGCGGCGTGTGGGTACGTTCGGCGAGAATAAGCCCATCGATGTGATACGACAGCAGTGAAGTCAGACGCTGTTCTTCTCTGTCAGGATGATAGCCATAGTGCGCCAGCATGGTCTGGTAGCCGTGCGCTTCCGCCGTGCGTTCAATCCCGCGCAATACTTCGGCGAAAACCTGATTGGTTAATGACGGCAGCAGCACACCAATCGCCCGGCTGGTGGAGCTGGCGAGCATATTCGGCGCGAGATTGGGGATATAGCCCAGCTCATCCAATGCAATAGCGATCTTTTCCTGCAACGCGGCGGACACCTGAGCGGGATTACGCAAATAACGGCTTACCGTCATTTTGGTAATCCCAACGCGGTCAGCAACGTCCTGGAGAACGGGTCTTTTTTTCTTCATCGTCGACTAAAATGCCTGAAAAACAGTAAGCTAAGTCTAACAAAAAAAGCATAAAGAAAGTAAAGGCAAAGAGGCAGAATCTGAATGGTGACGTCAGGCAGTGACAAATAAAAAGCCCGCGTCTTTTCCTACGCGAGCTTCTTCACTTTTCTCACTCGTCATTATACTGGCGGCAGATCAAACAGCAGAATTTCGCTGTCCTCGCTGGCGTGTACGGAGATCGCCGTTTCATCCCACACGGCAAACGCATCGCTGGTTTCCGCTTTCTGGCCGTTAATCTCTACCGTACCGCGCACCACCTGAACCCAGACGCGACGGTCAGCCTGAATCTGATACACCGATTGCTCCTGCGCTTTCAGCGCCCAGCGCCACAGCGTCATGTCCTGAAAGACCTTCAGCGAGCCTTCACGCGCATCCGGAGACAGCACCAGTTGACGCCCTTGCAGCACATCAAAGCGCTTCTGCTCGTAGCGCGGCGTCAGGCCGGTTTTTTCTGGGATAATCCAGATTTGATACAGGTGCAGTTGCTCGTCCTTGCTGGCGTTGTATTCAGAATGACGAATACCCGTTCCCGCGCTCATAATCTGGAATTCGCCCGCTGGCACCTGCTCTTTATTTCCCATGCTGTCCTGATGTTCAACCGCACCGGACAACACATAGGTCAGAATTTCCATATCTTTATGCGGATGCGTGCCAAAGCCCTGACCGCCTTCGATATAGTCTTCATTAATCACGCGCAGTGCCGAAAATCCCATGAAATCAGGATCGTAATAATCGGCAAATGAGAATGTGTGCCAGCTGTCGAGCCAGCCGTGATTCGCATGTCCGCGATCTTGCGCTTGACGTAAATAGATCATGTTATTTCCTCCCGCGTTTTTGATAAGGAAAGTGTAACGGGCGGTGGTAAATAAGATAGCGCAAAAAACTCATCGCTCTGTTCGAAAAATCAGAACAGGATGCCGCGTTGAGAAATGAAGGAACCGGAGGTTAGCTCCGGCTCCGTATTCAGTGATTACTTAACAACACCTAACTCTATCGGATTTGGATATAACATGGTCCACCGACCGTTATCATTATTAACGCCTGTTCCGGTCGCTGAAATTTGATAGGTATCAGGATCCATAACGACATAGCGACGAGTAGACAGAGCCAACAGCGTCCCATTACCATTGCCAGAATCGGTATAAATAAAGGATTCGCTGTCGGTCACATTGCTGGCAGATGCCAATAAATGCCCTTCTGCGGAGACAGAAATATATTTTCCGGTCTGTATCGAACGAAAAGCGAATCTATTTTGCGTCAGGTGAATCGCCTGAATCCCGCTGGTTACAGACGGATTGACCCCATTGACGATAATGGGCGTTGATTCGCCGGTAACCGTGGCCAGCGTCCCGGTATTATCCTGATTTCTCGATTTGCTGACAGATTGCAGGACGATAGACATAGGGCTTGAGGCGGAAGCTTCCGTGGCATTAATAAGCCCTTCATACGAAGGATGATCAAAATAGAATTTGCCTATCGGCATGCGGCTGATGACGTCTTTCGTGTAAGACAGCTTAGTATCAGACACGCCAGCAGCGGTAAATAAACTGAAAATCCCCCGATATATTGGCCTGAACTCTCCGCGAAAGCGCGGAGAAATCGTTAACCCCGATATCCAGGCGCGTCCTTTTCCCATATCCGCAAGCGTATAACCTTTGCCAGGAATCGGCGTATAGGGAACCGTATATCCCAGATTGTATTTCGCGGTATATTCAGCAGCCTTAACAAGTGGATAGCTATTATTCGGGTAGCTCACCATATCGGCACCACTTACATGATAGTGGCGTTGGTTATAGCCAATCTGTGCAGCCATGACTAATAACCCTAATCCACCCTGTGCATGCGCCTGATCGCGACCACTCTCCTGCAATTGGCCACTTTCATTTTGTACATAATGGATAACAGAGCCATTTCCCTCGCCCTGTTTAAAATAATTTACGGCATTATTGTATATTTCAGAATCGTTCAGCCATACGCCTAAACTCAGATTAAATACCGTGTCGGCGGCGTCCCAATTGCCATTAGCCCAGCCGCCATTAACCTGACCATAGGTACGGGTTAATGGGTAAAATACATCCATCATCATTTTACTAAATTGCGTAATATCAGCAGACGTCCAACCACTTCCGGTGTAACGCAGAATTTCAGCTGCATTAAGCAATTTATACCCATAAAGGCTGGCAGCAAGTTGTGCGTCGTGACCTTTAATTTCCGTTAATGTCGTGGACCAGCCGTTAAGTATTTTTATCGCCGCATTAGAATAGATGGGGTTCTTTGTCATCGCCCATTCAATCGCCAGCGACAATGCCGCAGATGCACTGTTCTGTAACTCGCCGTTTCCCACATTGCCATTCGTAGGATCGTTTCGGTATACCACCGCTTTTGGTGTGACCGAATACGTAGAGCTCGCCAAATAGTGGGATTGCAATAGCTGCCAATCCGTATACCAAGGCTCCTGCTTGTTATCAACTCCCGCCTTCATTCGCTCCAGATCGGCCTGCGTATACAGCATACCCGGGTGCAGGAACGCTTTATCATTGGTTGCTGCATGGCTAACTTTCAGCCCGCACAAAAACAGACTCAGCAACGTCATTATTAAGAAAAATGTACTCTTTTTCTTACTCAAGAAGCTATCCATAAACGGTTTCCTTTTCGTCGATTGATTTCTATGGCGAAACGATACCGGGCCATTTTTCCAGAGCGGTAGCGCCAATAATCGTTCGACAAGAAGATAGCCCGCACGATGTATCGGTTAAACACCAGAGAATGATTTATCACTACGGAATATTTCAGGCGATCAAAGTAGGGTTATCTGGGAGCGTTCGATAGGCAAAAAAAAAAGCCAGCACCCGAGCTGGCTAAATAATACTGGAAGCAATGTGAGCAATGTCGTGCCTTCACAGGGAAGCCGGATCGTCGTGAACACCATCAATAACTAACACAGGCGCATGACATCGTTCCCCAGAACGCACAGCAATAATAATCATTATCATTCGCAATTGTAAAGTGCTTTTTGCGATAAATTCTTATTCTCAATACGGACTGCGGAACAGCCCGTTTTGCTCCCCTTCTGTTTGCTACTCTGGCTGCGCTAATGCCCTTGCCAGCAGGGTGATCGGGTGTTCACACTTTTTGCTGGTCGACATCTCAATCTGCCATTTACAGGTTTCGCAGTCCGTCACCACGATATCGACTCCGCTCTCTTCAATCTGCTGAAACAGCGGTGCGCCAATACCTTGCGACGTGGCGTAATTCTCTTTCTTGAAGCCGTAGGTACCCGCAATGCCGCAGCACTGGGAATCCAACATCACCAGCTCAAGACCGGGGATGCGTTGCAGCAGCGCCAGGGTATACGCCGTCCAGCCCATTCGTTCCAGATGGCAAGGCGTGTGATACGCCACCCGCAGCGGCAATTTACCCAGCGGCAGCGTTCGCCCTTCTTCTTCCAGCAAGCGGTAGAGCTGACGTGTCACCAGTTCGACACCATCGCGCACGTGACCGTTATCCACGCCCAGCAGATGTGGATACTCGTCCCGCAGCGTGAACGTACAACTGGATGACGTCGCGACCACTGGCAGAGATTTCTGATTAATCGCCTCATCCAGCGATTTGATATTCGCGTGCGCCTGCTTTCTGGCCTTGTCGTGAAAACCATTGGCGATCAGCGGCACGCCGCAGCATTTCTCTTTATTCAGCAACTGGACGCCAATACCCATCGCGTTAAAGACCTGAACCAGATCTTTACCTAGCTGTGGATGGTTGTAGTTCACATAGCAGCCGTGGAAGTAAGCGATCTGCTCATCATAGGCCTGCTGTTTTGCCGCCTGTTGGCGATACCAGCGCCGGAAGGTGCCGAACGAGTATGTCGGCAACTGGCGACGATGGTCGATTTTCAACGCCTTATCCAGCAGTTGGCGCACCGGTTTCAGGCTAGTAGCCGTATTCACCAACGGCGCAAACGGTGTAGCAATTGACCCCATGAAGTCGGTATGACTCAGAATCGCATCGCGCAATGTCGGCTTGTGGGTGCTGTGCGTCCCCTTTGCGCGCTGAATAATATCGCCAATTTTGACATCCGACGGGCACGCGACTTCACAACGTTTGCAGTTGGTGCAGTATTTCAGCGCATCATCATACAGCGCCGGATCTTTACGCCGCAGGCGTTCGCCGTCCGGCCCAGCCTGTTTCGGGCCGGGATAAAGTGGGTTCACACGCGACACCGGACAGTACGTAGTACAGACCGTACACTTGATGCAATCTTCAAAACTGTTATCGCTAAGCAGGCTCATGGGTTGCCCTCATTCAAAATTTGTTCGGCAACATGAAGTGCGCTGAGCAAGGACACCCCCGCTCCACATCCCTGCACAATAGGGTCGAAGCCTTCCAGCACCGCACCAATCGCGTACAGATTATTGACCGTTTCGCCCTCAATGCGCGGATGCAGACGTTCATCGACAATCGCACCAAATTGCAGATAAGGCTGCGGCGCAAACACATCCTGCTGGCTCCAGCCCTCGCGCTGATCGGCAAACCGCACGTCCAGCCCAAAGACCGGTTCGGTCACTCGATCGAACTGCGTCACCAGCCCGTTGCTAAAGAAGCTACCGCTCGCCAGCACCGCATGCTTCGCCCGCAGCGGAATATCACGGTGATGGAGGCTATGGATCGCAATCTCCTGCGGCGACAGCGAGGCACGCACCGCGCGATCGCCCGGCATCACCATGCCACCCAGTTGGCGAAAACGCTGCGACAGCGCCTGATGCAGGCGTAAGCCGAGTACTGACGGCGGTAATGTCGGTAACAGCAGCACCGGTTTACCTAACGCATCAGCGAGTTCATTGATGATTTCAGGGCTGTCCAATCCCAGACACGCAGGCATGATGATGGCATCGTTACCGTTAGCCAGAAGCGACAGCTCTTCTACCAGCGCCGAGCGGTTTTCCGGCCGATCCAGCACGCGGGCGATATTTACCGCGCGGAATTCGCTGGGGTTCTGGCGTAGCCGATCCAGCACGGGCAGCTTGAGTTCATCACTGCGTGCCGCAATCCCCTGCGCCTGAAGCGTGCCGGCCACAATACGGGACTGAAAATCCAGAAAGCCTTCGATACCCGCAATCAGCGGATTGTCGCCAAAGCGGGCATCCGGCAGACCACGCGTTACGCCATCGACCGGGCTCAGCCAGCATGAACGAAACTTACCTAGCGGCGTCATGCGCCAGTGGTTCTGGTGATGATTGCCTTGCAGGGTGATATTGCTGCGTTCCAGCAGCGCCTCAACTTGTGGCAACAGGGCCGCCACTGCCGTCGCGCCCATACGGGAATAAGGATGATGAGGAGCCTGACGCGCCAACTCATCCAGCGCATTGAGCGGCTGGCTCACGGGCTGTCCGTCAGGGAGATGGGAAAGTAAATCCAGCGCACCGGAAGAAAAATGCAGCGCATTCTGCCCCGCGCTGACAATCGCACAGCGTTTTCCCTGCTCCGCTAAGCGAATGCCGCAGGTCAATCCCGCCAGTCCGCCACCGATAATCACAACGTCATAGCGCATGACGATCCTCCTGACTGTCGCTGGCCGTCAGGCCGCACAATCCCTGATAAATCCAACTCGTAAACTCGCTTTCGCGCAGCGCATTGCCCCACGCAATCGGGCGAATGCCTTTCCAGCGTTCGTTCAAAAACTGGCTGAGCTGCGTGAGCGACTGCTCCGGCGTCGCAGTGCCCAGACGGCACAGCAGACCCGCCGCACGGCAGGCGCACAGCTCACCCTGACAGGTGCCCATCCCCACGCGGGTGCGCCGACGTAAATCAATCAGGTTATTTACCTGCAATGACTCCACGGCGTAGCGCACTTCCCCCGCCGTCACGGCCTCACATTCGCACACCAGACTGCGATCCAGACGCTCACCGGACAGCATTCGCCCGGCACGTTCACCGTGACGATAAATCGCCGAACCGCGCAGCGGCGCAGATAACGGTTTTGCCACAGGATAAGCAGACAGGGCGTGAGGGGCAGATTTCACTTCCTCCAGCGATTCAGAACCGGGCAGCGGCGTCTGTGCCGTCGAGCAGGTCACGTCATGACCCAGCTTTTTGCAGATGGCGTCAGTCACCCATTCCGCCATCAGGCGGTAGGTCATCAGCTTGCCGCCGGTGATGGTAATAAATCCTTCCAGCCCGTCGCGGATGGCATGGTCGAGCAGCACAATGCCGCGGCTCACGCTACGTCCGCTGGGGTCGCTATCGCTGGCAACCAACGGCCGGACGCCCGCATAGGCGCGTAGAATGCGCGTACTCGCCAATGTCGGCGCCAGCATCGAACCTTCCCGCATCAGCGTTTCCACCTCAGCAGGCGTCACGAGCATGTTGTCGATTTGATCGTAATCGATGTGGGTTGAGGTGGTGCCAATCAGCGAAATGGTATCGCCCGGCACCAAAATGTCGGCATCCGCCGGCTTACGACAGCGGTTGATCACCATGTTGTTGATGCGGTGTCCTAGAATCAACAACGCGCCTTTTGCCGGAAACATACGCACGCGCAGATCGGCATATTCCGCAATGTGTTGCCCCCAAATACCGCCCGCATTGACCACCACCTGTGCATAGATTTCTGTTTCTACACCTTTTTTATGGTCGAAAACGCGCACGCCGGTAATACGGTCGCCCTGACGAATCAGCCCGATAACCTCATGATAAGTCAGCACTTCCGCGCCGTGCTCGCAGGCATCAATCATGTTGGCCGCCGTCAGGCGAAAGGGATCGACGGAGCCATCCGGCACACGCACCGCGCCAATCAGGGTCGGGTTTGCCGCCGGTTCCAGCCGTAGCGCTTCCTGCGGATCCAACGCCTGAGCGTGAATCCCAGCCTGCTGGCAGGCGGTAATAAACTGCGCCTGCCAGCCGAGATCGTCTTCTGGCAAGGTGATAAACAGACCGTCGGTAGGCTCAATACAGTGGCGAGCAATCCGCCGGAGAATCTGGTTTTCTTCAATACATTCGCGGGCAGACTCGCCATCGGTTACCGCATAACGGGCGCCGCTGTGTAATAAACCGTGATTACGCCCGGTCGCCCCGGTCGCAATGTCATAACGTTCAAGCAGCAGGCAGCGCAGTCCGCGCAGGGCACAGTCTCGTACTGTACCCGCTCCCGTCACACCACCGCCGATGACAACCACGTCAGTTTCACGCCAGTTCACCATGTTTTTCATTCTGCTCTCACTTCAGGCGGAGGGTATACATGTTGCTATTGGGACACAGAAAGAAGGGTTAATGTTTGATAAAGAGCAAAATCGAACACTAAACGAAAATAAAACGGGATTTAAAAACAATAAGTGTGATTTATGTCACCAAAACCACACTGTGGAATTTTCCTATTCTGTTAACATGAGCGCAAAAATCGTCACAGTTTCATAAAATTGTAACATTAGCGCCATGAATCACACTCATTTGCACGCTACCCCCTTACAATAACGTTCGTAATAGAACAAAAAAGCTATCGTTTTTTTTCGCATTGGAGATATCTATGCTGAGTATTTTTAGGCCCGCAGCCCACCAGCCGCGCGTGTCGCAAGAACACGTTGATCCGCTCTATCGCCGCCTGCGCTGGCAGATTTTCATGGGGATATTTTTTGGCTACGCCGCCTACTATCTGGTGCGTAAAAACTTCGCACTCGCCATGCCTTATCTGATTGACCAGGGCTTCTCACGCGGCGATCTTGGTTTTGCGCTGTCGGGTATCTCTATTGCCTACGGATTCTCCAAATTTATCATGGGGTCCATATCCGACCGTTCTAACCCACGCGTGTTCCTGCCTGCGGGTCTGATTCTGTCAGGTGCGGTCATGCTGTTCATGGGTTTCGTGCCGTGGGCAACGTCCAGCATTGCGATTATGTTCGTCCTGCTGTTCCTGTGCGGATGGTTCCAGGGTATGGGTTGGCCGCCGTGCGGACGTACGATGGTTCACTGGTGGTCGCAGAAAGAACGTGGTGGCATCGTGTCCGTATGGAACTGTGCTCACAACGTCGGCGGTGGTATTCCTCCTCTGCTGTTCCTGCTGGGTATGGCCTGGTTCAACGACTGGAAAGCAGCACTCTATATGCCGGCCTTCGCCGCCATTCTGATTGCCATGATCGCTTTTGCACTGATGCGTGACACGCCGCAATCCTGTGGTCTGCCACCGATTGAAGAGTACAAAAACGATTATCCGGTTGATTACAATGAAAAAGCGGAAGAAGAACTGACGGCTAAGCAGATCTTCATGCAGTACGTTTTCCCCAACAAACTGCTGTGGTACATCGCGATCGCCAACGTCTTCGTTTACCTGCTGCGTTACGGTATCCTCGACTGGTCACCGACCTACCTGAAGGAAGTTAAACACTTCGCACTGGATAAGTCTTCCTGGGCCTATTTCTTCTACGAATATGCAGGTATTCCGGGCACGCTGCTGTGCGGCTGGATGTCCGACAAGGTCTTCAAAGGTAACCGTGGTGCAACAGGCGTGTTCTTCATGACGCTGGTGACAATAGCAACTATCGTTTACTGGATGAACCCAGCCGGTAACCCGGGTGTGGACATGGCCTGTATGATCGTCATCGGCTTCCTGATTTACGGCCCGGTCATGCTGATTGGTCTGCATGCACTGGAACTGGCACCGAAAAAAGCAGCGGGTACAGCCGCGGGCTTCACCGGCCTGTTCGGCTACCTCGGTGGCTCCGTTGCCGCCAGCGCCATCGTCGGCTACACCGTTGACTTCTTCGGTTGGGACGGCGGTTTCATAGTCATGATCGGCGGCAGCATTCTGGCTGTACTTCTGCTGGTTGTTGTTATGCTGAATGAGAAAAAGCATAAAGCAGAGTTAGCCAATCGCGCCTAACCCGCTCTTGTCAGCATCCCTCTGGCGGCGTCCTGATGACGCCGCCTTTCTCTCAACAGAAAGAGGTTTGATCGCATGAACGTTACCGTAACATCCCTACTCTCCGCCCTCGCGCTCTCCGTTTCCTTTAGTGCTTCCGCTTCATCAACCGACAAAATCGTTATTGCCCACCGCGGTGCCAGCGGCTATCTGCCCGAGCATACGCTTCCGGCGAAAGCGATGGCTTACGCTCAGGGTGCCGATTATCTGGAGCAAGATCTGGTGCTCACCAAAGATAACGCGCTCATTGTCCTGCACGACCACTATCTGGATCGCGTGACCGACGTGGCCGAACGCTTTCCGCAGCGCGCCCGCAAAGATGGACGCTTTTACGCCATCGATTTCACGCTGAAAGAAATCAAGTCACTGAAATTTACCGAAGGGTTCGACATCAAAGACGGCAAGCAGGTACAGAGCTACCCAAACCGTTTTCCGATGTGGAAATCCGACTTCCGTATTCATACCTTTCAGGAAGAAATTGAATTTATTCAGGGGCTGAACCACTCAACCGGCAAGAACATCGGCCTCTACCCCGAAATCAAAGCGCCGTGGTTTCACCATCAGGAAGGGAAAGACATCGCGCGCGAAACGCTGGCCGTGTTGAAGCAGTATGGCTATACGAAAAAAAGCGATAAGGTCTTCCTGCAATCGTTTGATGTTGCCGAGCTAAAGCGCATCAAAACCGAATTGCAGCCGCAGATGAAGATGGATCTGAACCTGATTCAACTGATTGCCTATACCGACTGGCATGAAACCTACGAGAAGCAGGCCGATGGAACGTGGGTGAATTACCACTACGACTGGATGCAAAAGCCCGGCGCTATGCAGCAAATTGCGACCTATGCCGACGGTATCGGCCCGGACTATCACATGCTCGTCCAGAAAGGTTCGACACCTGACCACATCACCTTTACCGACATGGTGAAAGAAGCCCACCGGCATAAACTTCAGGTACACCCGTTTACGGCAAGAGCCGACAGGCTACCGGCGTACGCCAACGATATCGGGCGGCTCTACGACATCCTCTACTATCAGGCGGATGTTGACGGCCTGTTCACCGACTTTCCCGACAAAGCGGTCGATTTCCTGAAAAAACCGCGCTGAAGCGCTAATACTGGTCGCTTAAGCATGGATTTAGAGGGAAACACGATGATGAGGCTCCCGCAGGGATGCCTCGCACCGTGGTCGCCCTCGGTATCTCGATCCTTAAACAATCGCTGAGGCTCAGCTTTCCCATCGGGCACGGTGTGCCCGATGATGCGTTGGCTCGATAACACATCGATTATTTCAGAAACAGTTCACGCAGGTAATTCGGCACGGCGCTGTCCGCATTAGAGCCAATCACTTCGCGATCTGGCAGCATATCTTTCAGGCGCTGATGTGCGTTCTGCATCACGCAGCCTTTTCCGGCCATCGACAGCATTTCGTAGTCGTTCATACCATCACCAAACGCCACGCACTCTTTGAGCGAGAAGCCGATAATCTTCGCCACCTGCTCCAACGCATGGCCTTTAGACACGCCGCCCGCCATCACTTCCAGACAGGTCAGCGTCGAAAAGCTTACGTTGACGCGGTCACCCCAGCGCGCGTTGATCGCTTCTTCCAGCGGCAACAGCTGTTCATGGGAATCGCAGGTAAAGAACACTTTGCTGACGCCATCGGTTTCGAGCAGGGCAGGCTCGAACAGCTTGTATTTAAAGATCGACTCTTTGAAGAAACGTTCTTCTTCCGCACGCGGACGGTTCATAAACCACTCATCATCGCGGTAAACGTGCGTCAGCATATCGGGGTTATTGTGTACGACGCTGTAAAGGTCGCGGGCAATGTCCTGATCCAGATTGTGGCTGAAAATCAGCTCGCCCTGCGAGTTGTGCACACGCGCACCATTCGAGGTAATCATAAACGCGCTGATGCCGAGGTTATCGCGGATCTGCGCGACATCCATGTGATGCCGTCCGGTAGCGAACACAAAGTGAATCCCTTTTTCCGTCAGCAGCCTGAGGGTTTCTTTAGCATAGGGGGACAGCGAGTGGTCAGGTGACAGCAGTGTGCCATCTAAATCGGAAGCAACGACATGGTACATAGCGATGAGATCTCACTTCTGGTGTGTTGCGGCGGCACCCGCCGCAAAAAAATTAACGAAGTTGCTGGCAGCGTCCGTTGAACGGCCTGCCAGCAGGCTAAAATTAATGATAACGCGCAAAGTGCGCCAGAATCAGCGCAAATGCCTGAGCGCGGAGGTTATCCGTTTCAAAGAGAATTTCATGCCGCGCACCGTGGATAACCTGCAAAACACCGTTTGAATTGGCGTTACCGCTTTGTGCCAGTGCCTGACAAAACGCATTCTGGCTGCGGTTATCCACCACGCGCTCTTCTCCCGCCTGTAACAGCAGAAGCGGCGTGGTGACGGCGCTGGCCTGAGCCAGTAGCTGTTTCCCCGCCAGTATCGCCTCTCGCACCCAATGATAGGTGGGGCCGCCGATGCGTAAATCCGGTGAATCCGCATAAAAGCGAATACCGCGCTGGTAGCGTTCACGGCTGTGCGTCAGCACATTCATCCGGTAAGGCAAAGGACGCCATTGCCCAGTGCCGATAGCGTAGTAATCACGTATTGCTGGGCGACGCTCCGCCCAATCGACGATCCAGCCAGCAACACAGTGAGGAAGCGGCAAACGAATACCAAACATCGGCGCGCACAGCGCCACGGCATCAAACGTTTCAGGTTGGCGGATCAAAAGCTGCGCCAGAATCGCCCCACCCATTGAATGCGCCAAGGCAAACCGGCGGGTATAGTGTTTCGAGCCAATATGCTGCTGACACAGCATTTCGGCATCATCGACATAGTCACTAAAGCGCAGCACGTGTCCACGGTGGCCGTCTTGCAATACTCGCCCCGACCGCCCTTGCCCACGGTGATCCATGATGAGCACATCATAGCCGCTATGAAAGAGATCGTAAGCCACTTCGCTATATTTGACATAGCTTTCGATACGGCCTGAAAAGACAACGACAATTTTGTCGTGCTGCGGCGCAGTAAAGCGAACGAACCGGATCGGCACATCGTCTACGCCAGAGAATTCGCCCTCTTCGCGCTGACGCCAGAAATCCAGTAATTCTCCGGTCGCAAAAGCGGCAAACTGCGCTTCTCGCGTTAACAGGTTCGAGGTTAACCATTCGGGCGTTAACCGTTCCGACGTAAACAACGTATTGTGGCGTTGAATCATCACACCCTCCGGTGACGCGGGAAAAAAAGCTAGCGGAAGAAAATGACAAGCAGTGGAGCACAAGCGTATTGTGACATAAAAAACAGACAGACTCTCGTAATACAGAACGTGATTCAGGGGCATGCTTCATGACATTGGACTGGTGGTTAACCTACTTACTCACAACGCTTATTCTCAGCCTGTCGCCCGGCTCTGGTGCCATCAACACCATGAGCACCGGAATTAGCCACGGCTATCGCGGTGCGGCGGCCTCGATCTGTGGTTTACAGGTCGGGCTAGCGATTCATATCGTGTTGGTCGGCATTGGGCTAGGCGCGTTGCTTAACCAATCTGTACTGGCTTTCGATGTACTGAAATGGCTGGGCGCGGCGTATCTGATTTGGCTGGGAATTCAGCAGTGGCGCGCCGCAGGCGCACTTGACCTTCAGGCGATCGCCAGCGCTATGCCGCGTCGCAGGCTCTTTAAACGTGCGGTGCTGGTGAATCTGACCAACCCGAAAAGCATCGTGTTTCTGGCGGCGCTGTTCCCGCAATTCATTATCCCCCACCAGCCGCAGGCCGCACAGTATCTGGTATTGGGCGTCACCACCGTTGTGGTCGATATCATCGTGATGATTGGCTACGCCACGCTAGCCACGCGTATCGCCGGGTGGCTGAAAGGCCCACGACAGATGAAGACACTCAACCGGATATTCGGATCGCTGTTCGTGCTGGTCGGCGCGTTACTCGCCACGGCGAGAAAGGCCTGATGAAGGCAGTGCGCCGTATCGGCTAGCGGCGCACGCCTATCGTTCAGAGGGAAAGGTTAGCGAGAGAAAATCAGGTGCAGGCCGAACCCAGTAAACAACACGCCCGCCACGCCATCCACCCATTTAGCCAGACGCTGATAGCCACGACGCATTGCCGGTAGGGCAAAAACCATCGCGACTAGGCTGAACCAGATCAGCGTTTCAACCGAGATCAGCGCGAACAAGCCCCAACGCGCGCCGCTGCCGATGCTGTCGCCAACAAACAGCGAGAACACGCTGCCGAAATAGATCAGCGCCTTCGGATTAGCCAGATTCGTCAATAATCCACGCATGAAGGTTTTACCGCGCTGAGGCAGCACCACCGCCGTTTCCTGCGTGGTTTCTAACTGTGCTTTATTTCGTGCGGAGCGCAGCATCTGCCAGCCCATCCAGCACAGGTACAGCCCGCCGCCGACGGTAACTGCCGTATGCAGCCAAGCCATTTTTTGCAACAGCAGATGCAGCCCCAGCAACGCGATAGCCGCCCAAACCATAACGCCCAGCGAAATACCTAACACGCCCATCATCGCTTCACGGCGGGAACGGCTGGCCGCCGTTTGTGAAACGAAAAAGAAATCCGGCCCTGGACTCATCAGCGCAATGAAATGCACCAGCGCCACCGTCATAAATAGCATCAGCATGTTGGTTTTCCTGTTTTTTAAATGCAGTCAGACAAGACGAGCATCACTCGTCATCATTATTATCGACATGATCGCGAATCATGTTCATGAAAGGCGCACCGAAACGTTCGAGTTTACGGTGTCCAACCCCGTTGATATTCAGCAGTTCACCTGCGGTGATCGGCATCATTTCGGCCATCTCCAGCAGCGTGGCATCGCTGAACACCACGTAAGGCGGGATATTGTCTTCATCCGCGATGGATTTACGCAGTTTGCGCAATTTGGCAAACAGCTTGCGGTCGTAATTTCCACCGTACGATTTTTGATTGGCGCGGGGTTTCAGGTTAATTACACGCGGCACGGCCAGCTGTAGCGGCATTTCTCCCCGCAGTACCGGACGCGCAGATTCGGTAAGCTGTACCGCAGAATGCATTGTGATGTTCTGGTTCAGCAAGCCCAGATGAATCAATTGGCGCAGCACGCTAACCCAATGTTCCTGCGATTTCTCTTTACCAATACCGTAAACCGGCAGTTTGTCATGGCCGAAGTCGCGGATACGCTGGTTATTCGCCCCGCGCAGCACCTCAACGATATACCCTAAACCAAAGCGCTGCCCAACGCGGTATACGCAGGAGAGCGCTTTTTGCGCGTCTACCAGCCCGTCATAGCGCTTCGGCGGATCGAGACAAATATCGCAGTTGCCGCAGGCCTCTTGGCGTCCTTCACCGAAATAGTTCAGCAGCACCAGACGGCGGCAGGTTTGCGCTTCGGCAAATGCACCCATCGCATTGAGCTTATGACGCTCGATATCCAACTGCGACCCAGCCGGTTTTTCTTCCAGACAGCGACGTAGCCACGCCATATCCGCCGGATCGTAGAACAGCGCAGCTTCGGCGGCGAGGCCGTCACGTCCAGCTCGCCCCGTTTCCTGATAGTAGGATTCGATGTTGCGCGGAATATCAAAATGCACCACGAACCGAACGTTAGGCTTGTTGATACCCATACCAAACGCCACAGTCGCCACGACTACTTGGAGATCGTCACGCAGGAACGCTTCCTGCACCTGTGCACGTCGTTCGTTATCCAATCCAGCGTGGTAAGCGCCTGCACTCAACCCACGCGCCTGCAAACGCGCGCTAATGTCCTCCACGCGGGAACGGCTATTGCAGTAGATGATGCCACTTTTTCCACGCTGCGCCTGCACGAACATCCAGAGCTGGTCGAGCGGCTTGAACTTTTCCACCAGCGTGTAGCGAATATTCGGGCGGTCAAAGCTGCTGATCTGAATCAGCGGCGACTGGAGATCCAACAGGCGAACGATATCGTTACGCGTGGCCTCGTCGGCGGTAGCGGTCAACGCAATAAAAGGAAGATGAGGGAAGCGCTGTTTAATCTGCCCCAGCGTCCGGTATTCGGGGCGGAAATCGTGTCCCCATTGAGAAATGCAGTGCGCTTCATCCACCGCGATCAGGGAAATCTGCCAATGGGCAAGATGATCGAGGAAGCTGTCCGTCGTCAGACGTTCCGGCGCAATATAAAGCAGCTTGATATGACCGGTACGACAACCTGCCATCACCTCAAGCTGCTGCTCGCGCGTCTGCGTCGAATTCAGGCAAGCGGCAGAGACGCCGTAGGCCTGAAGCTGATCAACCTGATCTTTCATCAGTGAAATCAACGGGGACACCACCAGCGTCAGCCCGTCCATCACCAGCGCGGGGATTTGATAGCACAGCGATTTACCGCCGCCAGTCGGCATGATAACCAGACAATCCTGCCCACTGAGCGTCGCGCTGATAATCTCCTGCTGACCCGGTCGGAATTGCTGGTAGCCGAACGTGTCCCGCAGAACCTGAACTGCCAGCGCTTCCTTATTCAATACTTCCGCCGTAGACACGCCTTCCCCAATTCAATGAAATCAAACAGGCGCTATTTTCAGCGCCGTTGGGTAAAACTGCAATCGTTAGTTTGGTAAAACGACAAGGGTTAAAACGACAATCGCTAAAATACCAGTCTCTAAAACACGATCGTTAGAACATGTCGTTCAGTGTCACCCCTACGCCAAAGCGGGTCTGACGATGGTTATAATCAATCAGGGATTCGCCGTAGCCGCTAAAGACCTTGGTGTAGAAACGGACATGACGCGTCAGCGGGTAGCTCCAGCCCAGTTCACCACCGCCGTAGCCACTGTTCCAGTTATAACGCCCTTCCGCACTAAACACGCTATCCCCCCACACGTAGCCAACGCGTAAACGGTAATGACCCATGTATTTAATGATATCCGGGTTATCATCCTGACTGTCGGAGAAACGCACCCACGGCTTCACATCAACCTGCCAGTTGCCGTTCTGCGCCATCAGGCGGACATAAGCGCGGTTCCAGCTACGCGACGTCGGGTCAGAGCGGCCATTAGACTGGTGATTAAAGCCCGTTTCCACATCCCGCAGCGTCCAGCCTGCTAATGTGTAGTTCGTTGCCCAGCCCAAAAAGACCTGTGGCTCATAGTTGGTTTCACGGAACGGAGAAGACTCGCTCTTATTAGACAACTGCCACCACGAGCGCTGCGTATAGGAAGCCCCCAGTAACGAGTTATCACCCAGAATGCCACGCCAGATCGGGAATCCCAGACTCAACTGGTAATGCACTTCATCTTTACGTGCTTCATCGCCCCAGTTATAGCTCTGTATCGCCGTTTTATTGATGTTGCTGGTATAGGTATACAGTATGTAGTTGCTCTCATAAGGATAGAGAACAAACGGGGTTTCGTGCTCTTCTAACAGGCTGCCGATAATACTGCCACGTACCGCCGGTTGATTTGGCGCAGGCGCATTGGTTGAGTCTTCAGCATGAGCCTGTGCCGTCAGTAATGACGCCAGTACGAGTACTATTTTACGCATTCATTTTCTCCGACATTTTTTATACGACGTTCGTTTTAACCGACGCTCGTTTTAGCCAATTAGTGATGAGTATTCCCCACTCAAGCCCGTCATTCTACACAGTTCAACGACGTTTGAATTATCGTTCTCCCATTTCTCGACCTTTTCTGGAAAGAAACAAAATTAGCGAATAAAATAAACACCTAAGAAACTTGAACGCATCAAACCAACTACAATAAACGAATATCTTTCACCCGAACGGAAAACAACTATGGCTGATATACCCTCCTTTCAGGGAACAACACTAACCAAAGATATTGTACGCCAGCTCGTTGGGGAGATTTTCATTTACAAGATGCCCTTCAACATTGAGCTAGGCCTTGAGTTACAGCAGTTTGAAGCCGACAAAGCCGTCTTGACGTTCGCCCGGCAAGAGAAACTCATCGGCAATGCAGCACAAAAAATTCTGCATGGCGGCGTGATTGCAGCCGGACTGGACGTTGCCGCCGGACTGGTCTGCGTCGGCAATACGTTGCTGCGCCATGAGACGATCAGCGATCAGGAGTTTCATCATCGGCTCGCCCGCATGGGAACCATTGATATGCGGGTAGATTATCTGCGTCCGGGCTATGGCGAACACTTCACTAT
This sequence comes from Pectobacterium odoriferum, assembly GCF_009931295.1. Taxonomy (NCBI): domain Bacteria; kingdom Pseudomonadati; phylum Pseudomonadota; class Gammaproteobacteria; order Enterobacterales; family Pectobacteriaceae; genus Pectobacterium; species Pectobacterium odoriferum. Next base: position 4,556,968 of record NZ_CP034938.1, read on the forward strand.
TACCAGCACGCTGCTCCGCGGCGGCAATAAAATCGCCGTTGCACGCGCCGAATTGCATAACGAACAGGGTTCACATCTCGCCAGCGCCACCGCAACCTATATTGTCGGGTAACCTTTACGTTAGAAAAAATGGTCATCAACACTTTACGTGAAAGCGCTCACCGTTTTGGGTAGACTTAGCGTTTTCCCGCCGTCCTTATCGAGTCACCCATGAACGCGCAACAAACCCGTGAGGGGATCTTTTTCGCCCTCGCCGCGTATTTCATTTGGGGAATTGCTCCCGTTTACTTCAAGCTGCTTGAGCACGTTCCGCCCAATGAAATACTGACACACCGTATTATCTGGTCATTCTTCTTTATGCTGATCCTGCTGACCGTCGGTCGGAAATGGCGTCAGGTGAGCCTTGCCTGCCGCAACGTCAAGCATCTGTTTCTGTTGGCATTAACGGCAGTGCTTATCGGCGGGAACTGGCTGTTGTATATCTGGGCGGTCAACAACCATCACATGCTGGAAGCCAGTCTGGGGTATTTTATCAACCCGCTGGTCAACGTCATGCTAGGCATGATCTTTCTGGGCGAACGCTTTCGTCGCCTGCAATGGCTGGCCGTACTACTCGCCGTGACTGGCGTACTGGTTCAGTTGTGGACATTCGGATCGCTGCCAATTATCGCGCTCGGGCTGGCATTCAGCTTCGCGTTATACGGCTTGCTGCGTAAGAAGATTGGCATCGACGGGCAAACCGGCATGCTGATCGAAACGCTGTGGCTGCTGCCGGTAGCGGTCATTTATCTGTTTTTTATTGCCGACACGCCAAGCAGCCACCTGACAGCCAACCCTTGGTCGCTGAATCTGCTGTTGCTCTCGGCGGGCATCGTCACCACGGTACCGCTATTGTTCTTTACCTCGGCAGCGATGCGTCTGCGCCTGTCGACGCTCGGCTTTTTCCAGTACCTCGGCCCAACCATCATGTTTATGCTGGCAGTGGTGTTCTACGGTGAAACGTTTAGCAGCGACAAACTGGTGACGTTTGCCTTCATCTGGGGTGCGCTGGGGCTGTTCATTCTGGATGCGCTTTATACACAGCGTAAGCTACGGCGTACACCCGCTACAACGTCCCAGCCTCAACACGACGGGAAATAAAGCGCGATAAGATCGGGCTGAACAACAGCGTCGAAAACAGCCGCAGCGTCTGCATGGCGATGACAAATGCCATATCGACCCGACTGCCTGCGGCAATAATCGCAATCGAATCCAGCCCGCCGGGGCTGGTCGCCAGAAAGGCGGTCAGCATATCCACCGGCATCATTTTCGTCACCATCCACGCCATTCCGCCGCACAGCAGCATCAATCCGACTATCGATGCCATCATGTGCGGCAGCGTGCGTATCGCCAGCAAAAAGATGGGGCGAGTGAAGCATAACCCTACGCTCCAGCCGATAAAAGCATAGGCCAACGCCAGCAGCCACTCCGGGGTTTGCAGCTGCAAGGTGCCGCTGGCATGCAGCATCGAGCCGATAATCATTGGCCCTAACAGCGCACCGGATGGAATGCGCAAACGTCTTCCCAGCCAGGAGCTGCCAAACGCCACGCCGAGCGTTGCCAGAAAGCGCCAGTCCAGTGCGGGAAACCAGACCAGCATCGCGCTGTTTTCCGCCGCCTCGTCGCCCAAACTCAGGCGTGCCACAAACGCGGCCGACGCAGTGACCATCAGGACGCGTAAATATTGCATGAAGGCGACCAACCGCACGTCCGCGCCGAATTCTCCGGCCATCGCGACCATCGCAGACGCACCGCCCGGCGATGCTCCCCAAGTGCCGGTCGTTCCGGGCAGTTCGCTAAATTTGACCAGTAACCAGCCAGATAATCCGCTGGCAGCCAGCGTCGCGAGCAGAATGAACAGCACCAGCGGCCATTCGCTCATCAGCGGTTTCAGGATGGAAAATGACAGACTTTGTGCGACCAGACAGCCCAGAACGGCATTGCTGCCCGCAAAGCAGGCGGGCGGGATGCGAATCGTCGCACCGTTTAACCCCATGACGACACCGACCATCATCGGCCCCAGCAACAGCGCAGCGGGAACGTGGTAAACCTGTAACCCAAACCCCAGAATTAATGAGACCGCCAGCAGGATTCCCCATTGCACCCACGGTGACATCCCTTTCATGCACACGACCCTTGTTTAGGAATAAAGAGTAAAAATAGAAAGCAAGAACAGAAAAGCAGTCCACCATTCCATACTCTAAATAATTCGAGTTTCAGGACAAAAACGGCAAGGCGTTTTTGAACAGCGCTTGCGCTGACCCCGAAGGGGTGAGGCCATAAGGCCGAATAACGCGGCAAGCGAAGGAATCCCGATGAGCTTACTCACGTAAGTGATTCGGGTGACTGAACGCAGCCAACGCACATGCAACTTGAAGTATGACGAGTATAAACAGAATAGTTGGAGAATAAACAGAAATAGTAAGGTCGCAAACTATCAAGCAGGAAAGGAGTTTTGCATTGAAGGGAAGAAACGCAATGCGCCTGATGGTTAATCTCCGTCAGACGCATCGGTGAAAACTTAGAGCCAGTTTTTACGTTTGAAGTAGAGGTACGGTGCCAGTCCGGCAAGGATCATCAACACGATCGCGCCCGGATAGCCAAACGACCATCTCAGCTCCGGCATGAATTCGAAGTTCATCCCGTAGCTTGATGCCACCAGCGTCGGTGGCAGGAACACCACGGATACGACCGAGAAGATCTTGATAATCCGGCTCTGTTCGATATTGATGAAGCCCATCGCCGCCTGCATCAGGAAGTTAACCTTCTGGAACAGGGATTCGTTGTGCGGCAACAGAGATTCGATATCGCGTAAGATTTCACGCGCCTGTTCCAACTGACCGGATGGCAGGCGGGCTTTACGCACCAGAAAGTTCAGCGCACGTTGGGTATCCATCAGACACAGGCGAACTTTCCAGCCCACATCTTCCTGTTCCGCCAACGTGGACAACGCGTCGTCGTACTCTTCACCTTGACGCCCTTCCATAATGATGCGGCTCAGTGATTCCAAATCGCTGTAGATGTTTTCGATTTCGTCCGCCAGTTGCTCAATTTTAGTCTCAAAGAGATCGAGCAGCAGTTCGTAAGCATTGCCGTCCACCAGCGTTTGGTTACGGGCACGCATGCGGTACAGGCGGAACGCAGGCAGCTCACGCTCGCGCAGGGTGTACAGGCGACCATCGCGAATAGTAAACGCCACGGTCGAGTTACCGGCGTGATCGTCAGCGTCTTCAAAAAAGAAAAAGGAGTGAATGTGCAAGCCGTCTTCATCTTCAAAAAAACGCGCCGACGCTTCAATGTCTTCTAATTCCGGACGGGTTGCCAGGCTTTGTCCCAGTTCGTTTTGTACTTTTTCACGCTCACCGTCTTCCGGCTCGATCAAATCGACCCAAACTGACGTGGTGAGATCATCGGAGTCATCCAGTTCCAGACGAGATAAACGGCAATTATCCAGTTTAAATGCGCTCAGCATGTGCCATAGCTCCCCTTTCAGTAGCAGAGATGGACAACGCGATTGAAGCACAGAAACAGAGGTGAGGTGTCACCAGCAGGTTTCAGTCCGTTCGACGGATCTGACTCGTAGCGACAAAAACAGCATCGCTGACAACCACGAAGGGTATCAGCAGAGGAAGATAGCCTTAGAAGTTGTACCTAATGAACAGGTTAGTGAGCCAGTATCGACTGGGTGTGTCCAAGGCGTTAGTCCTCCGAGAATAATGATGCGCGCATGTTACGCTGAGATGAAAAAGACTTCAACTTTAAAACCGCGGCTGAAACACGCTGTAAAATATTGGTCAAATGGATAAGGTTTATCCAATAAATTCGGCGCGGAAAGTGGTAAAAAACGCAGTCCTCAGAGTAAAAAAGAACTGCGTTTATCTGTCAGTCGTTGTCGGGCAAATAGGCGATGGCACGGACAGGGAAACCGGGTGCACCGGCAAAATTAGGGTAGCTAACGTGAATATAAGCGCCGGTAGACGGTAGCTGATGCAGGTTATTCAGTACCTCGACCTGCCAGGCATTCTGGTTCAGCACGAAGAACTCGCCGATAAGCCCGTTGTTGCGACGGAAATCAGCGGCGGAATCCGTATCCAGCGTTTCGTGCCCGACCGCGCTAATGCCGCGCTCTTCAAACAGGAACGTCAGCGCCTCAAGCGACCACCCCGGCGTATGACTGTTTCCTTCTTCATCTTTATTGGCGAAGGCGTCAATATCGGGCCAGCGCGTGCTCCAGCCACTGGCAAACGCGACAAAGCTACCTGACGGGATTTCCCCGTATTCGTGCTCAAACGTCAGAATGTCATCGACCGATAGGCGGTAATCGGGATCGTGCGCGACGGCGTCTTGTTTGTGGATCACCACCAGCGGCAGCAACAGCTCTTTATTATCAATGCGATCCAGATAGCGCTTGCCCGCGACGAAATGCCCCGGCGCATCAATATGCGTCCCCGTCTGTGTCGCAAACGTCACGGATTGAGCGAAAAAGCCATGCTCTTCAACGTTGAATAAGGTTTTGCGCTGCAACACGCCTTCAAACGCGCTAAAAATAGGGATCGACTCCGCCACCGTATGCGTGAGATCGACCCATTTTTTCTTCTGTAACTCGGCAATAATCTGGTCTAGCGTCATGGGCAGGCTCCTTTTTTATTGTGATACCACACATCCATGGATACGCGGCAGGCACCTAGCATTGTCGAAAATGATGATAAAGACTAAGACAGGGTTTTTATAAGTTATATAACCCCGTCATACTCCTGGTCGCATCGTGACGATTACACCGTTTCCAGTCTGGCGTAGGCGGCGACCAGCCATTTAATACCCTGCCCCTGAAACGCAACCTGAAGGCGGGCATGATCGCCGCTGCCTTCCAGATTCACGATCGTGCCTTCACCGAACTTGGCATGGCGAACCCGCTGCCCCAATTTGTAGCCGCTGTCATTTTGCGTTATCGGTGTGCCGAGGCGCTGGTGATTGACAGGGCGGGAGACGCTGGCACGTAGCCGCACTTCTTCAACACACTCTTCCGGCAGTTCGCCGACAAATCGGGAAGGCCGATGATAGGCTTCTTTGCCGTATAAACGGCGGGATTCAGCGTAGGTTATCGTCAGCTTTTGCATCGCACGCGTGACGCCGACATAAGCCAAACGACGCTCTTCTTCCAGACGCCCACCTTCATCCAGCGACATCTGGCTTGGGAACATGCCTTCTTCCATACCGACGATAAACACCTGCGGGAACTCCAGCCCTTTCGCCGAGTGCAGCGTCATAAGCTGCACCGCGTCCTGATTGGCGTCTGCCTGACCTTCGCCTGCTTCCAGCGCGGCATGCGACAGGAAAGCCTGAAGCGGCATCAGATCCTGATCTTCTTCCTGATAGCTGAACTGGCGCGTAGCCGTCACCAATTCCTCCAAGTTTTCTACTCGTGCCTGCCCTTTCTCGCCTTTTTCCTGTTCGTACATGCTCCACAGGCCAGAATCCTTAATCGCCCGGTCGGTTTGAATATGCAGCGGCAGCTCAGAGGTTTCATAGGCCAGCGCATCAATCAGTTCGATAAAGCGTTGCAGCGAGGCCGCCGCGCGCCCAGCCAGCACTTTCTCCTGCAACAGCGCCCGCGTGGATTGCCACAACGTCAACTGACGATCGCGCGCCGTCTGGCGCACCACGTCCAGCGTACGATCGCCAATGCCGCGTGTCGGTGTATTCACCACACGCTCGAACGCCGCATCATCGTTACGATTAGCGATCAGGCGCAGATAAGACAGCGCATCTTTGATTTCCTGCCGTTCGAAGAAGCGCATGCCGCCGTAGATACGGTACGGCATACTCTGCTGTAACAACGCCTCTTCCAGCACGCGCGACTGGGCGTTGCTCCGATACAGAATGGCGTTATCGCTCAGCGCACCGCCATTTTCCTGCCAGGCTTTAATCCGGTTGACGACGTAACGTGCCTCATCCAGTTCGTTGAACGCGCAATACAGCGAGATGGGTTCACCTTCTGCGCCATCGGTCCACAGGTTCTTGCCGAGTCGCCCGCCGTTGTGGGCAATCAGCGCATTCGCCGCTTTCAGGATATTGCTGGTCGAGCGATAGTTTTGCTCCAGACGGATCGTTTCTGCGCCGGCGAAGTCTTTCAGGAACAGCTGAATATTTTCGACCTGCGCTCCACGCCAGCCGTAAATCGACTGGTCGTCATCCCCGACGATCATCACCTTGGCGCTGTCGCCCGCCAGCATGCGGATCCAGGCATACTGAATACGGTTGGTGTCCTGAAATTCGTCCACCAGAATATTGGTAAAACGTTCGCGATAGTGATTCAGCACATGCGGCTTGTTCAGCCACAGCTCGTGCGCACGCAGCAGCAGTTCAGCGAAATCTACCAGTCCGGCGCGATCGCACGCTTCCTGATAGGCCTGATACACGCGCTGCCACGTTTGCTCGATCGGGTTGCCGTAGCTTTCAATGTGCTGCGGGCGCAGGCCTTCATCTTTCTTCCCGTTGATGAACCACATCGCCTGACGCGGTGGCCACTGTTTCTCATCCAGATTGAGCGCCCGAATCAGGCGCTTCAGCAGGCGCAGCTGATCTTCGCTGTCCAGAATCTGGAAATCCTGCGGCAGATTGGCATCCATATGGTGCGCACGCAGCAGGCGGTGTGCCAGCCCGTGGAAAGTACCAATCCACATGCCGCCCTGACTGGTGCCGATCAGATGGTCGATACGGTGGCGCATCTCCGCCGCCGCTTTGTTGGTAAACGTCACTGCCATGATGGAATACGGTGAGCAGTTTTCGACGGACAAGAGCCAGGCAATGCGGTGTACCAGTACCCGAGTTTTGCCGCTGCCTGCCCCTGCCAGCACCAATAAATTGCTGCGCGGCGCGGCTACCGCGTCACGCTGTTTGTCGTTGAGGCCATCGAGCAGATCAGAAACGTCCATAGGTACGGGTTATCCGGTGGCGGGAAACACCGCACAAGAGGCATTTCCACTGGTGATGTAGAGCCTATCCCAGTAGGCGTTATTGGTGCAGCCAGTTTGGACACGGACAGCGCACAGAAACCGGAGCGTACACATAGTACGTGAGGATTTCGAGCACTGCCCAGGTTCAAAATGGCAAATGAAGGATTAGCTCTTATACAGACTAATGCCGTAATTATAACAATGCCGACAGCGATGCCAACCGCGAAATTTCAATATGCGGCAGCAGTCGGGCATCATCAATCTGCGTCAGGCTGCCTTCACGCAGGTTAATCCAGCAGGCCTGCATACCACAGCGGATCGACCCTGCGACATCGGTCGTGAGATCGTCACCGACGTGCAGGATCTCATGCACAGGCAGGTTGAGCTTTTGCGCCGCCAGATGGTACATGTCATCAAACGGCTTAGCACGGCCGTGCGGGCCAGCGCGCAGGATGAAAGAAAAATAGCGATCGAGGCCGAACCGGTGTGGTTCCGCGTTGCCATTGGTGATCGCCGCCAGCGGCACTTTCTCGGCTAACGCTGCCAACGTCTGGTGCGTTTCTTCGGTAATCGCAATTTGACTGCGCCAGTGGGCGAAATTTTCCATTGCGGCTTTTGCGCCATCCTTCGACTCGGCGGCGCTCAGGCCGCGTTCTAACATCGCCAGCTCAACCGCACGACGACGCCATTCGGTCACGTCGTGATAAATGTCCGGCTCGCGCTCAAGCAAGGTCTGGCGTAGGTTCTGAAAGTCATCGGCCTGAAAATCACGAAGGGCAGGATGGTACTGTTGCAGAAAGTGGATTGACTCTTGCCCCGTGCGCCGAATGACGTCCGCGTTATCGTACAGCGTGTCATCCAGATCGAACGTGATCGCCCGGATCGGGCCAAGAGATCGGTAAAAATGCATCAGGGTTTCCCTCGTTTGGCGCGTGGATGCGCGGCATCGTACACGGAGGCTAAATGTTGAAAATCAAGATGGGTGTAAATCTGCGTCGTGGTCAGGTTAGCGTGGCCAAGCAGTTCTTGTACCGCTCGTAAATCGCCGCTGGATTCCAGCATGTGCGTCGCAAAGGAGTGGCGCAATTTATGAGGATGAACATGGCTATTGATGCCCTGCTTAATTCCCCATTCGGCGAAACGCTTCTGCACGTTGCGCATCGAAATGCGTCGTCCCTGATTGGAAATAAACACGGCATCATCCTGCGGGCCAAACAGTTCGCGCAGCGCCAGCCAGCGTTCCAGCCAAGTTACCGCCGTTTTTCCTATCGGCAATTTGCGCTCTTTGCTGCCTTTCCCCATCACCCAGATTTCACCGCTTGCCAGATCGATATGCTGATAATCCATACCGACCAGCTCCGCCAGACGCAGCCCCGCGCCGTACATCACTTCCAGCATCGTACGGTCGCGCACCGCAAGGGGATCGTCCACATTGATTTCCAGCAGGCGATTCGTCTCATCCACATCCATATTCTTGGGTAACGGACGACCCGCTCGCGGCGTGGATACCCCTTTAGCCGGGTTTGCCACCAGCGCACCGCGTGACACCATCCAGTCGAGAAAACTGCGTAATGCCGATAAACGTAGCGCCAGACTGCTGGAATGAAGCCCATCGCGCTTACTGCGGGACACCACGGAACGCACGCCTGAGGCGTCCAGCTTGCGCCAGTCAGCCACACCCGCCGCGGAGAGTATCGTGATAACCGCTGACAGTTGACGTAAGTAGCTGGTCTGCGTCAGCGGGCTTAGCTGACGTTCGACTTTCAGGTAGCGCAGGAACGCATCAACATCGGTTTGTAACGGCGAAGAGGAAGGGGCCTCCGATGGCGCGGGCTGCCGGCTCATACCCGCTCAACCCAGCGCGCCAGCATCGCTGGCAGCATCATGGCCATTTGCTGGAGCAGCACGGTTCCCATGCCATCCTGATAATGATGGCTGTCACGGCTGCTGAAAATCAGCACGCCCAAATCGTGATGATTTCCCATCAGCGACAGCGCTACCGACCCAACCTGTCTGGCCTGCGGTAGCAGAAGCAACAGCTCTGGCCCGTTCAGACTGCCAAGATAGTGGTTATGCTGTCCGAAGCGCTGAATGCGCAACGGTTCAAAAGTGGAGCGGTTTAGCCCAAGGTGGGTGAAACCAGAAGGCGCGCCAAGGCGCCATTTATCGCTGAACAGACGCACCGTTGCGCCCGCCAGACCAAGCTGACGCGCCCAACGCTGCAAGCGCTCCAACATGTCTGTCAGGCTGTCCGCTGATGCCAATTCAGTTTGTAACCCAAGCAGGCGATTGAACAGCACTTCGTTCGCGCCCGCCTGTTCCATCAACAGCGTGATTTCTTCCTCAAGCTGAGTAATGTGGTTACGCTGGCGTGCCAACTGCCATTCCACCAGCGACACGGTTCCCCTGACGGGGTGGGGAATACGCATCTGCTCGACGGGACGCGCATTGCGGATAAAAAAATCGGGATTCTGTTGCAGGAACTGCAAAACCATCTCGTCACTGAGTGCGATCTCGCGTTCTGCCTGTTCCTCGACATTCTTCATAAATGAATAAATCCATCGTAGACATGCGTTGCAGGCCCGGTCATGAATAACGGATGTCCCGGCCCATCCCACTGGATATCCAACTCCCCGCCCGGCAGAGATACGCGAACGTTCGCGGACAATAACCCCTGCTGGATCCCTACCGCCACAGCAGCACACGCGCCGCTACCGCACGCCTGCGTTTCTCCCGCACCACGTTCATACACCCGCAGACGGACAGTGTGGCTATCAACCACTTGCATAAAACCGATGTTGGCACGTTCGGGAAAACGCTCGTGGCTTTCCAGCAACGGCCCCAGCGTTTCCACCTTCGCCGTGTCCACATCCTCAACCTGAATCACACAGTGCGGGTTGCCCATCGACACCACGCCACACAGCACCGTGTGCTCGTCGGCACGCATGATGTAGGTTTTCTCGGCTTTGACCGCGCGAAAAGGCACCTGTTGCGGCTCGAAATTCGGTTCGCCCATGTTGACGCGCACCAGTTCATCGTCCGTCACCGACAGTACCATCCGGCCAGTCTGCGTACTGACGGCGATGTCACGCTTGTTGGTCAGCCCTTTCAAGCGGACAAAGCGAGCAAAGCAGCGCGCGCCATTACCGCACTGTGCCACTTCGCTGCCATCCGCGTTAAAAATGCGGTAATGAAAATCCAGTTCAGGATCGTAGGGCGGCTCGACAACCAGAAGTTGGTCGAACCCTACACCACAGTGTCGATCCGCCAAACGGCGAATCAATTCGGGTGAAAAATAAACGTTTTGCGTAACGGCATCAACAACCATGAAATCGTTGCCTAACCCGTGCATCTTAGCGAACTGCATTATCCTGACTCCCCCGCTTGCTTAACCGGGCGCGTGACCTGTTATTTATTACTGTCGTCACGCACTAAGGACGCATTGACGTTTTCTTTTGCGGCGGCTGGTTCTCATTTTGCTGAGTCGTTGACGCACCGGATTTGCCATCGGCAGGCATATAAAGCGGACCTTTCAGACCACAACCGAATAAACTCACTACGGCTAACACCAGAAAAGACTGGCGAAATACGTTCTTCATCACGTTAAGACCTGTCATTAATACTCGTATGCTCTCTATAATCGCAGGTGGATCATGAAAATCAATAGGAATCGAAAATGAACGATAGCGAGTTCCACCAATTAGCCGACGAACTCATGCTTCAGTTGGAAGAAACACTGGATCGGTTTGGGGGTGATGCCGACATCGATTACGAAACCAACGGCGGTGTGATGACGCTGAGTTTTGAAAACGGCAGCAAAATCGTGATTAATCGGCAGGAGCCGCTACACCAAATCTGGTTGGCGACCAAAGCAGGCGGTTACCACTTCAACCGTCAGGGAGCACGCTGGGTATGCGCTCGCAGCGGTGAAGATTTTATCGCGTTGCTGTCAGCAGCCTGCTCGGATCAGGCTGGGGAAACCGTTCACTTCGGGTAACGGTCTTTCAACGACCTCACGGCGCTCCACACATTAGCGCCGTCCCAGAACGATCAGCCCCAGAACCAGCAACAACAGCATGCCGATACCCACCATATTGACCAACGGCCAGCCGCTGGTCAGCGCCATCAGGCTACCGGCAGACAACGAGGCCAGCGCGTTAGGCACGTAAATCACCAGCGAGTTAATCCCCTGCAAACGGGATTTATGCAAGGAATGGGTAAACGCATTCAGCATGAATGTCCCGCCGTTGAACATAAACGCCCACCCGATGCCAAACAACATCAGTGCAAAGAGGAAGTGCCAGAACGTCAAGCCACTCAGCGCTACCGCCACCCCGACAACGTTGCACACCATGCCAATCACCACAACCTGAACCGGCGTCAGCCGCTTCGCCAGCAGCACTAACAGCAGCGCGGGCGCATACATGGCCACAAAATGCCATTGCAACACCGTCGCGCTGTGGCTGACGGAAAAGTGGTGCTGATGCATCGCCAGCGGCACAGAATTCATTAATAGCGTCATCACCACAAACCCGACGGAACAGCTTGCCGTTCCCAACACAAACGCCCGGCTTTTCAGAATCGCCGCCAGCGGTTCACTACGCTGAGCGCTGGGCGTGGTAACGGACATTGGAGGCAGTTTAAGGCCAAGCAACAACAGAGACGTGATAACACAGATGAAGGCCGCTGCAATAAAACTGCCGAGAAACGGGTACGACGCCCAGAGCTGAGAAGATTGGCTCGCCGCGAACGGGCCGAGAAAACCGCCCAGGATACCGCCGCTGATCACCCATGAGATCGCCCGGTTTTTCTGCTGATTATCGGTAAATATCTCAGCCGCCGCGAAGCGATAATACTGATTGAAGGCGCAGGACATCCCCAGAACAAATGTCGAAAAGACAAAGAGGGAGAAACTGTGTAGTGCAATCGCCAGCGCCGCCAAAAGCGCGCCCACTAGCCCGATCAGCGTGCCGATGATGAACGCATTGCGCCTGCCATGTTTTGTCATCAGCGATGAAACGCTGTAGATCATCAGCGCAGCACCGCACACCGTCGCGGTAATCGGTAGCGTGGTCAACAAAGGAACGGGCGTCATCGATACGCCAACCAGCGTAGAACACAGCGTCATCAGGGAAATAATACTGCCGGTCAGCCCTTGTCCGAGCGCCAGCAGTATCAGGTTTCGGCGTTGCAACGAATCCATCAATACATCCCTTCCTGAATACGCTGAAAGCCGAGTATCAGAGCGTTACTAGAGGATTTGCAGCCGCTGCTTCATCGTCATCGCTTCATCATCCACCACGGGTGTAATGCACAGATGAGAAAGCGCACTGCTGCGGAACGGGATCACCTGCGTACGGCCGTCCAATTGTACGATTTGGTAGAACTGCGGCAGATTGAAATTGATAAAGCTGGAGCCGTAGGTAAAGCGGTCATGCGAAGACGAATAGAAGCGGCTGACATCGCGCACCAGCTCTTCTTTACTGCCTTCACAGTGGTGATAGACCTCAACGCGGTTCGACTCATCCAGAATATAGATATTAAAGCCCTGATTTTCTGTCAGATCTTCAAAGAAGAACTGGATGATCCCCTCGCTGGCGACGCCATCGACCACCGGCGGTAAATGCACATGGTTGGTTTCAACCTGAACCGGTTGGCCTTGCAGCTTGTTGTTGGAAATCGCGCCATAAAACTCGACCGCATTTTCCAGCTTCTGCACCGAGACACTCAGCCGTTCAAAGAAAAGACCCCAGGTTTGACCCGCGACTTTCACCGCTTTGAAACGCCCAGGCTCCTGCTGACGCGTACTGGTCAGGCGCAGCTCAATGCATTCGGACACCAACTGCTGCACACGGGTACGAATCAGCCCGCGCAGGTGCTGGCTGTAGCAGAAGACTTCCAGTGATTCCGGCAGCGCGGCATCCTGATGCATTTTGCCCAGAATGGTTTTCAACGCTTCCAACACCGCCTGCTCGCCGCTGAAATGCAGCGTACGCACTTCATTCCACGAGTTGCGATACAGCAGGTCGATACTACCAACCAGACACTGCTGCTGCTGGCCGAAGCTAAAAACATCCAGATGACGGAAATCGAAATGCACGACCTGATTGCGGAAGGCCGCCGTCGGATCGTGTTCCAGATTGACGATAATCGCCAAATGACGAATTTCACACGGGCTGTACAACGCCTTCGGCGTCGGTGCGGGCAGGCGCAGCGGGAAGTGACTGGCGACGTCGTCCACCAGCGCTTGCAGGCGCGTGATGTCGCACAGCTCGTTGCCTTTAATGTACAGACGCGTGCTTGGCGTCAGCAGGCCGTTAAAATACGCCCACGCCACCAGTTTGTTCAGATAGCGGTTATATTCCAGCGGCTGATGGCTGACGATCGCATCCATCGACGGTGCCTGATTATACAGATACCAGCCCGAACGGTTCGCGCGACCCGGTGGAACATAAATGAAGGTTAAATTCGGCTCCGACAAATCCGGCGAAATTTGTGGGTTCAGCAGGGTAACTTTACCCGGCAGCGCTTCAAACGCAGCGTACAGTTTACGGGTCAACACACCGATATCCTGCGGGCTGGCGCTGACGCTCAGATTATTGCGGCGGGCGAAGCGAATCAGGTTGCGATAGGTCTGCATCATCGCATCCAACAGCTCATTATGTGCTTCGCGTACCTGTTCGATTTTCCAGTTAGCGCGGTTATCCAGCATGGCCAGATGTTCGTCGCTCCATCCCCATTCTTGCACCAGTTGGCTCAGAATCTGGCGACGCCAGCCGACACAGGCTTTTTCTCTGGAGAGTTTTTCACAGACTTTTAAGTAGAAACATCGACGCGCCAGATCGAGGCGCGTGGGATCGTTGATCGCCGTCAGATAGTGCGTCACACGATCCAACATCATGCAGTAAGGATCGAGGCCGAAAGAGACGATCTCTCCATCATGCAGGCGTTTTTTAATTTCGGTCGACAGCAGACTGGTGTCCGGGTATTCCCAGGAATAGGCTTCCAGCAGCAGCGTTTTCAGTACGGCTTTATAAGGAGAATCGATGCTTTTATAGAGCTGCCAGAGACTCGCGCCGAAATACTCTTCCGCCGACAGCGTGCTTAAGCCGCCTAAATCCATCCACTCGTTAGGAGCCAGCGCCCCCTGTGAGTACAGCGACAGCACATATTCGTCGTAGTGGGATTCTTCTTCGACCGGCACCATGTTCCACAGAATACGCTTACCGGCCATACGCACGGCAGTACGGTAGAATTCGTCGAGTAACAGGATATGCTGCATGGTGCCGCAGTCTTCACCGCTCAGGCTGCCGCTTTCATTGTGGCGGAAGCGGCTTTCATCCATCAGGAAGAAACTGACCTCAGCGCCCTGCGCTGCTGCCCACTGCTCGAGCAGCGTACATTTCTTCTGTAGAAGTTGACGTTCTTCGCTATCCAGCCAGGATTGGTGGCACACCCAGATATCAAGATCGGAGCTACAGCTCTGCCCGATAGATGAGGTACTTCCCATGGAATAGATGCCCGTGATCGGCAGTTCACCCTGCGGATGAGAACCGTCAAACTGACCCCAGCGCAACGCGATGCCATCAAGGTACTGTTGTTGTTTTTCATCAGGCGTGTGAGTGCAGATACCGTGAGGCACCTTGCCTTCAAGGTAGCCTGGCATCAACGGGTGATGATGATGTAATAAAATGGGCAGAAGACTGTAAACCTGCTGAAAAGCGGGCTTCATTGCTCCCAGAGCACGGTCAACACGCAGTTGGTTGATCGCATCCAGTCTTTGCTTCAAAGTCTCGATGTAGAAGTACAAGACGTTTCGCCTGATTTATCCCAGTGCCTAGAAAAACCCCGTGTTCCAAATCCGCATCATGAAATTAGAAGAATGTTTAGCGAATTATTGCTGGAAACGTGATCAATTTAACACCTTGCTGATTGGGCGTAAAGAAAGTAAAGAAAGTTAGACTTACCTATCTTGCTTTATTATGAATTTCCCTACCCGACTGCATCAGCACGGCTTCTTACTCGTCATACTTCAAGTTGCATGTACGTTGGCTACGCTCACTCACCCGAATCACTTACCTGAGTAAGCTCATCGGGATTCCTTCACTTGCCGCCTTCCTGAAACTTGAATTATTTAGAGTATATCTATAGTTGCGGCACCCGAATTTCAGACCGTTTTAAAAGGCGCACCGCTAATGCTCACAACCTGACACCAACGCACCATCAATGATACGATGGCGGAAAATGATAAAAACGGTATCAAGCATGTTAGCCAATATTATTAGAATTGCTACCCGACAAAGCCCGCTCGCCCTGTGGCAAGCACGATATGTTCAGCAGTGTCTGAATCACCTCTACCCAGATTTACACGTGGAACTGGTGCCGATGGTAACCCGCGGCGACATCATCCTCGATACGCCACTGGCGAAGGTCGGCGGTAAGGGATTGTTTGTTAAAGAGCTGGAATTGGCGCTGCTTGAAGGGCGTGCCGATATTGCCGTCCACTCCATGAAAGATGTGCCCGTCGAATTCCCAGATGGCCTCGGCCTGACCACCATTTGCGAACGCGACGACCCGCGCGACGCTTTTGTTTCCAATCATTACGACAGCCTCGAACAATTGCCGGAAGGCAGCTGCGTCGGCACCTCCAGCCTGCGCCGTCAGTGCCAGCTGCGCGCCCGACGCCCCGATCTGGTGATTCGTGATTTGCGCGGCAATGTCGGCACACGCCTGTCAAAACTGGACAACGGCGAGTATGACGCCATTATTCTTGCCGTCGCCGGTCTGAAACGTCTCGGCCTTGAAGAGCGCATCCGCTGTGCGTTAAGCCCAGAGGAATCTCTGCCAGCCGTCGGACAAGGTGCTATCGGCATCGAATGCCGTTTGGGTGACGAACATGTCCGTCAACGCCTTGCCCCGCTCAATCACCCCGCTACCGCAGCCCGCGTACTGGCTGAACGCGCGATGAATGTGCGCCTTGAAGGCGGCTGTCAGGTACCGATTGGCAGCTACGCCGAACTGGAAGGCGATACACTGTGGCTGCGTGCGCTGGTTGGCGCGCCAGACGGCAGCCAAATGATCGTCGGCGAACGGAGAGGAAGCGTCTCCGATGCCGAACAACTCGGGATTGCACTGGCTGAAGAGCTACTGGCAAAAGGTGCCAGCGCCATCCTTCAAGCCGTTTATCACGGGTCAAGCTCATCATGACTATTCTGGTTACCCGTCCGTCACCAACTGGCGAACAACTGGTGACCCGTTTAAGAAAGCTCGGCTATAACGCCTGGCACAGCCCGCTGATCGAGTTTTCACCCGGACGAGAACTCGCCAGCCTGCCTTCACTATTACAGGCACTGAGCGCCGACGATCTGGTGTTTGCGCTTTCACAACACGCGATTCATTACGCCGATCCGATGCTGGCACGTACGGGTATCAGCTGGCCTGCCCACCTCGCTTATTACGCCATCGGCCGTACCACGGCACTGGCGTTACATAAAATCAGCGCACATCCGGTAATCTATCCGCCTGAGCGCGAAACCAGCGAAACGCTATTGCAACTGCCTGACCTACAAGATGTTGCTGGGAAACGTGCACTATTATTACGTGGCAATGGTGGAAGGGAACTGCTGGGAGAGACGCTAACCGAGCGAGGCGCGCAGGTAACCTACTGTGAATGCTATCAGCGTAGGGACGTTCACTATGATGGGCCGGAGCAAAGCCGCCACTGGCAACAAATAGGCATCGACAAACTGGTGATCACCAGCGGAGAAATGCTACAACGGATCTATACTTTAGTACCTGATTACTATCGGGCTTCCTGGTTACTCGGCTGCCAACTGATCGTCGTCAGCGAACGACTGGCAGAACAGGCTCGTCAGCTTGGCTGGCGCGATATTCGAGTGGCCGATAACGCCGATAACGATGCGCTCGTGCGCGCACTACAATAAACCTGATCATGGGATGTACCATTATGACGGAACACAATACCCCCACAGCTCCATCCGACGAGGTTGCTGAACGGGTTGAACCCGCGCATCAGCAGCAGGATCCCGCACCGCAGCCCAAACGTAGCGGTGCCGTGCTAGGGGCGATCGCGATTGTGATTGCGCTGGCAATAGGCGCGGGATTGTATTACCACGGCCACCAGCAGGCGCAGAAAGAAACTGCCGCGCTTCAACGCCTGGAAACGCAGTTAAACACATTGCAGCAGCAGCACAAGCAAGAGCAGCAGCAATGGCTGGACGCTCAACAACAGCAAAGCAAAGCACAGGAGACTGCCGCACAGCGTCTTGAGGCGCTAACGCGTCAATCAGACGAGCTGCGCGATAAGCTGGCGGCGCTTTCCAGCCATGACACCAATACCTGGCTAATCGCTCAGGCAGATTTTCTGGTGAAACTGGCAGGGCGCAAGCTGTGGAGCGACAAAGACGTCACCACCGCAGGCGCGTTGCTGAAAAGCGCGGATGCTAGTCTGGCGGAAATGAACGATCCCAGCCTGATAGAAATCCGCCGCGCGCTGACCAACGATATCGGTGCACTGGCAGGCGTCAGTCAGGTCGATTTTGACGGCATTATCCTGAAAGTAAATCAGCTCACCGATCAGTTGGACAACTTACAGCTCGCCGACAACAACACCGATGAAGCACCGATGGATGCCAACAGCACAGAGCTGTCCGCCTCTTTGAGCGAGTGGCGACAAAATCTAAGCAAGAGCTGGCACAATTTCCTGGCTGATTTTATCACCATTCGCCGCCGTGACAGCGCGGCCGAGCCGCTGCTGGCACCGAATCAGGATGTGTATCTGCGCGAGAATATCCGCTCACGTCTGCTGGTTGCCGCACAGGCCATTCCTCGCCACCAGAATGAAGTGTACAAACAGTCGCTGGAAACGGCAGCAACCTGGGTTCGTGCTTACTTCAATACCACCGACCCCACGACGCAGGCCTTTTTGGATCAGCTTGATACCTTAAGCCAGCAGTCAGTTTCACTGGATGTCCCAACGGAGCTACAAAGTCAGGTGCTGTTGGAAAAGCTGATGCAAACGCGCGTTCGTAACCTGCTGGCTCAGGCGCCAGCCACACAGCAGGGAGAGTGAACATGCTGAAAGTCTTATTGCTGTTCCTGATCCTGATCGCAGGCGTGGTGATCGGCCCGATCGTTGCGGGTCACCAAGGCTATGTTCTGATCCAGACGGATAACTACGACATTCAAACCAGCGTAACCGGCCTAGTCATCATGCTGGTGCTGTTCTTCCTCGCCTTTTTGGCGGTGGAATGGGTGCTCCGCCGGATCTTTCGTACCGGTTCCCGCACGCGCGGTTGGTTCCTCGGCCGCAAGCGTAGTCGCGCCAGCAAACAGACCAAAGCCGCACTGCTCAAGCTGGCCGAGGGCGATTATTTACAGGTAGAGAAGCTGCTGACTCGCAATGCCGACCATGCAGAGCAGCCCGTGGTTAACTACCTGCTGGCTGCCGAAGCCGCCCAGCAGCGTGGTGACGAGTTCCGCACCAAGCAATATCTGGAGCGTGCCGCCGAGGTTGCAGATACCGATCAGCTTCCGGTGGATATTACGCGCGTGCGTATTCAGTTGGCGCGTAATGAAGATCATGCTGCACGTCACGGCGTGGACAAACTGCTGGAGGTCGCGCCTCGCCACCCTGAGGTTCTGCGTTTAGCGGAACAGGCTTTCCTGCGCGCTCACGCCTATAGCGCGCTGCTCGATATTCTACCTGCGATGCGCAAGATCAACCTGTACCCTGAAGCGCGTTTGCTGGATCTACAACAGCAGGCCTATATCGGTCTGATGAATCAAGCGATGGCGGATGGCGGCAGCGAAGGGCTGAAGTCGTGGTGGAATAATCAGAGCCGTAAAGTTCGCCATGAGATCCCGCTCCAGGTCGCGATGGTTGAGCATCTGATCGAGTGTGACGATCATGATACCGCTCAGAAGATCATTCTCGACGGTCTCAAACGCCAGTATGACGAACGTTTGATCCTGCGGATGCCACGCCTCAAAGCCGGAAACCCAGAACAGCTGGAAAAAGTACTGCATCAGTACATTAAGCAACAGGGAGCAACGCCGCTGTTGAGCAGTACGTTAGGTCAGTTGCTGATGAAACACGGCGAATGGCAGCAGGCCAGCGATGCCTTCCGTACCGCGCTAGAGTTACGCCCAGACGCTTATGATTATGCCTGGCGTGCCGACGCACTCGATCGGTTGCGTCTGCCGGATGAAGCGGCACAGATGCGGCGCGAAGGGCTGTTGCTCACGCTACAGCAGCCTGCCGACTAGTCACTGCGCGGTTCCTTTCATAAGGCTCCTTTTTGGAGCCTTATTCTTTTGTATGACCCGTCCTGAATAGCCCGACAGAGGGCGGTTACCGAACATTTTCCTCAGACGAAAAAAAACGCTTACCGATAAACGGTAAGCGTTGAAAATATCAGGTCTGTCAGACAACAGAATGGTGCCTCACTCAACGTTATGTCCGGAAGGCCCGATGGAGATTTGCATCTTCATCTGGAGTTGGACGATAGGCACCTCAAATTGGCTCTGCGTCATTCCCAGGATTATGAAGCCGAAGCAAACATAGAAGGTGGAATGAGCATCTACACGCTTATTTAAGCATAAATTATGCCAACATGCATAATTTTATTATCAACACTTCATAAAGTAAACCTAACCAGCTAATAATCAATAATATTTTTATTTATCCACTGGGAGAGAGCGCAAGACGCGATGGGCGACAAAAACGAGATCGCGCTCACAAAACCTGTCGCCATTCAGAGACGAATTTGTTATGTAAAATATTAATCATTAATAATCAACGAATTAAATGTCTCTTTTTTGCGACAGCAGAGCCCCTAGAGTGTCGTGTTTTTCCGACAGCCTTATCAAAGCTGTTGATTCAACATGCTTAACCGGGCGCGGTAACCGTTACGAATATGCTGGCAAGCCGCCTCTTGTGCGGCGTCCTTATCACGCCGCACCAACGCTTCCACAATCGCCTGATGTTCACGCCGCGCTTCCTCGGTACGTTCCGTCGATTCATAGGTGGTTCCGCGCAGTAGTGACAGATGAATACGCAGATTTTCCAGCATCTCGTTCAGATAGGGATTATGCGTCGCCCGATAAATCTGCCGATGGAAAAGACGGTTGTGATCGTGCAGTTTTCTGCTATCGGTGAGCGTCTTCTCCACTTCAACCATATCTTGCAGTAGTTCCAGTTCTTCTGCCGACGCAGAAGCCACGGCGAGTTCCATCGCTAACCTTTCTAACCCTTCACGCACGGCGAAAAGCTGACGCAGCCGCTCATAACTGATCTGCGCAATCATCAGCCCGCGCTGCGGGCCCGGTTCCACCAATCCCAGCGCTTCAAGCCGATGCAGCGCCTCACGAATCGGCGTACGGCTTAGCCCAAACTGCTGCGCCAGCCGTGTTTCCTGCAAACGTTCACCAGGCAGCAGCTCACCCTTCTCGATCGCGTTAATCAGTATCTCGAACGGCGACAGCGCCAGCTCTTTGTCGTTAAGTGTTAAGTTCATAATCCCTTGATATGTCGTGTGACGGTCAAAGCGGAAGCACGCGCAGACGGGTAAAACACCTCGCCTTTATGTCGGTTCGCGCGTTTATGCTACGCCGTGGATCGTCATGCATTGAGAAAAATTCAAGTTTGCCCGACGCCCTGCCTTTAGCAAGATATCGAATCGCATATTTTGTGCTTAGCTTAGCGAAAAAGCGTCTTTGTCAGTGAATGGGCGATTGCCTATGCTTTTCGCCACACACTGTATACAAATGCATTCAACAAGACAAAACGTGAATCCCAGAACCGTTCGACTGTGCTGGCAATATCATCGCGTTTTCGCCTAAGGAGCTCCTACGATGTCTGCCACCCCGACGTTTCCTCGCGGCAACGCGCTCAGCCAGTTTATTCACACCGCCTCCACGATTACGATACCCGACGCCGTCTGGCACGAAGCCAAGCGAGCGCTCATTGACTACCTTGGCGTCTCTATTGGCGCAGTAGGAGACGACGCGGCCAGCGCGGTTCAGCGCGTGGCACAACGCTGGCAGGCTCAGGGCAATGCGCAAATCATTCTCGGTGCGAAAACTACACCGTCGCTGGCAGCCCTGATCAACGGCACGCTGTCTCATGCGGCCGACTATGACGATACGCATCCGGCTGGTGCAGGACACCCCAGCGGCCCGTGCTGGTCTACCGCGCTGGCAATGGCGCAGCACTACGGCGCGGACGAGCGCACAACGCTTATCGCTTTCATCACCGGCTTTGAAGTCATGGCCAGACTGGGTGGCGGCTGGGTGCCCGGCGTGGGCCGCAACTTACAACGCCGAGGCTTTCACCCGACGTCGATTGTCGGGCGCGCGGGGGCTGCGGCCGTCGCCGCTTCCATTCTTCGCCTTGAACCCAACGCGATTGCCAATGCGTTGGGCGCAGCTGCGACCATGATGGGGGGATTACAGAAATCATCCGGTACGCACGGCAAACCGTTTCATGCTGGCAAAGCGGCAATGGACGGCATCACAGCAGCAGAACTGGCTGATGAGGGCTTTATTGCCGCCCATCACTTTTATGAAACCGATGGCTGGGTGAAAACATTCGTGCAAGACGGTAGTGCCGTCATCCCACCGCTCGATTTTGGCGAGAGCTGGGAGCTACTGGGTAACGGCTACAAGCTGTATGCCAGTTGTCGGGGAACGCATGCATCAATCGAAACCGCGCTTAAGCTCTATCCACAGCTAAAAGGCCGCGCTATCGCCCGCATTCATGCCAAGGTCCATCCAATGGGGATGGTGAACGCTGGGATCGCCAACCCGCAAAATCCGCTGGAGAGCAAATTCAGCATTCCACACTGCATTGCGCTGGCGCTGAGCGGCTATCGCCTCAACGATACCGATTTCACGCAGCAGACCGTCGACGACCCAGCACCGCGCCAACTGCTGTCGCGCTTGCAGATCGACGCAGTCGAGGGGCAATCGGCCAGTTCCGCGTTTATCGATATCGAACTGGAAGACGGCCAAACACTGCATGCGGAAACCGATGTTTATCGCGGCCATCCGCAAAATCCCCTGACCGACGCCGAGCTGCATGCCAAGTTCGACGCCCTGACCATTCCCGTATTAGGAGAAGCCCGTAGCGATCGACTCTATCAGGCAGCTTTCCACTTTGAGCAGCCGGGTTCACTCGCTGCACTCACTGAGCTATTAGCGGGCTAACGCGTTGCCGTTCGGCATAAACGATTCGATATAAAAATTTCACGATAACGACAGGATACTTTCATGACCATTGCCCGCCAGCTTGCCCATAATCTGCTGGAATTTTCTCGCCAGACGTTCCCTGCCGATGTATTGGCACACGCACGAACCGCTGTGATTGACACGCTGGGCGTCACGCTCGCCGGAGGGATTCAGGACGGGGCGCAAAAACTCAGGGCGGTGATCGTTCCCTCTGCTGCCGTGGGAAAGAGCCGGGTTTTCGGTACGGACCTCAAACTCAACTCGCTGGACGCCGCGTTGCTGAACGGCACATCCGCACATTTACTTGATTTCGACGATTCCAATTCCTGGCTGCACGGGCATATTTCCGTTGCCGTGCTTCCCGCGCTGCTGGCACTGGCTGATGAGCAGGAAGCCGATGGAGAAGCCATCCTGCACGCCTATCTGTGCGGCTATGAAACCGCGGCACGCATGGGCAAAGCCGTCAGCCCTTTCCAATATCGCAACGGCTGGCACCCGACAACGTCAGTCGGCATTTTCGCGGGCGTAGCCGCCTGCGCGGTACTGTTGAAGCTTAGCGAAGCAGAAACGGCGACCGCCTTTGCAATCACCGCATCGCTAGCCTCCGGCATAAAATCCAACTTTGGCAGCCAGACGAAATCACTGGCGGTCGGCCACGCCAACCGCAGCGCCGTCATGGCAGTATTATTGGCGCGTCAGGGATACAGTGCGGGAGATACCGCGTTTGAACATCACCACGGCTATTTCAACGTCTACAACCGTACAGCCGAAAACGTCGACACCACGCCGTTAACCGAACCCTGGTCTGCACCGTCCCACATTCTGGACCCCGTAAAAGGCAATAATTTTAAATATTTCCCCTGCTGCTACGCCATTCTGGCACCGCTGGACGGGCTGCTGGCGCTGCGTGAGGAAACTGGGCTGGCTCCCGAATCCTTGGAGCGCATTCAGATAGCCATCCACCCCATTCGCTTTCCGCACATCAACATTCCCGCGCCGGAGACACCGCTGGCGGGAAAATTCAGCCTGCATTACTGCATTGCCCGCGCTTGGGTGCAAGGGAAGCTGACGCTGGATGATTTTATTGACGATGCAGCACTACACGACCCCACCACACAGTCGCTGATGGCACGCGTTGAGCTGATCTGCCATGACGAAACCACTACGCATACGGCGCACGTCACGCTGGTGGCTCATGGGGGGAATACCTATCATCGTCGTGTGGCGGGCGCACTCGGCTCCAGCGCAGAGAACCCGCTGCCGGACAACCTGATCGCGGAGAAATTTATCGACTGCGCCAGTCAGGCGTTGCCGCGCACCGAAGCGCTGGCGTTATACCAACGCCTGTTACGTGACGATTATCGTTAACAACAGGAAGGATGCTTGATACGCCTTGATCGCATCAGGCATTATCATTTGCTCTACCACGCGATGGGTTCCACCATGCTAGATCTTGTTCCACCCGACATCTCGCCACTCTTTGCCAGTATCCTGATTTTTTGCAGCTTCCTGACATCGGCGCTAACGGCAGCGCTGGGATTGGGCGGCGGCGTCACCTTGCTTGCCATCATGGGACTGGGTATGCCAGTCAGCAGCCTGCTGCCGGTTCACGGCATTGTCCAGCTAGGCTCCAACCTCAGCCGTAGCCTGATCCAACGTTTGTATATCGTCTGGCCGCTGGCGCTGTGGTTTTTTATTGGCAGCGTCATTGGCATCGCAGTGGGTGCCCCTATTGCAGTCTGGATCCCAGACAACGTGGCAAAAATCGCGCTGGCCCTTTTCATTCTGTGGTCAGTTTTTCGTAAACGCACCGCACCAAAACCGGTTAACCGGCTGTTCTTCATTCTGGGCGGCGCACTCACCAGCCTCGGTACCATGATCGTCGGCGCAACAGGCCCGATGGTTGCCGGTCTTATCAGTTCTCAAGGGCTGACCAAACAGCCCCTGATCGCCACGCATGCGCTCTGCATGGTGTTACAGCACGGGTTGAAGATTCTGGCATTCGGGCTGATGGGGTTTGCCTATCACGACTGGCTGCCGATGCTGGCCGCAATGATTGCCAGCGGTGTGCTGGGTACCTGGCTGGGCACGCGCCTGCTGGATAATCTGCCCGAAAAACTTTTTCGCACCACCTTTCGTCTCACCATGTTGATACTCAGCGCTCAGCTCATTTGGCAAGGCGTACAAGGCCTGCTCGCCCACTAATCTCTCCCTTCTGTGCCTTGCTTACCGTGCGAGGCGCAGCACTCTTTTCCCCTTCGCATTATCCCCAAAATGGCTATATCCACTATTCAGCTTTAGATAGAGAAATATGCTATTTGCCATTTGAATGTAACATTGAGAACATTTGTATACAAATGGACGCACCATAATAAAAACAATTAATTACAACACGTTAAAACAACACCGACTATTCTGAGGATACTATGCTGAGAAAACTACTCTCATTGACGACCGCCACAGCGCTGACTTTAGGGAGTCTCCTGCTGCCTGTTGCTCAGGCCACTGCCGCTGACGCTGGAAATGGTGAAACACTCAAAAAGATCAAAGCACGCGGTGAGCTGGTTTGCGGCGTGCACCCGGCGCGCCACGGCTTTTCTGCGATTGATAGCAAAGGACAGTGGACCGGGCTGGACGTCGATTATTGCCGCGCGTTAGCTGCCGCTATTTTTGGCGACGCAAACAAAGTGCGTTTTGCCGCCCTGTCTACCGCACAGCGCTTCCCGGCGATTCAGTCTGGTGAAGTTGACGTGCTGTCACGCAATATCACTGCCGATTTGTCGCGCGATACGTCGCTGGGCCTGAACTTCGCACCGCCGACCTTCTATACCGGAACGGGCTTTATGGTGCGTACCAGCGCCAATGTGAAGAAGGTGGAAGATTTGGACGGCGCGACCGTCTGCATCACGCCGGGCAGCAGCACCGAACGCAACGTCGCGCAGATTTTTGCATCACGCAACCTGCATTACACCCCGGTCGTCATCGAGAACAATAAAGAGTACGTCGCAGCCTACCTGTCTGGACGCTGCGACGTCATTGCCCGCGATAAAGTGGCGCTGCCCGGCGTGCGCACCTTCGATGCGGAAAAGCCTTCTGACCACGTCATTCTACCGGGGATTTACTCAAAAGAGCCGTTGGCAATGGCAGTCCGTCAGGGTGACGATCAGTGGTACGACATCGTGAAATGGGTGGTGTATGCCACGTTCAACGCGGAAGAGATGGAAATCGGCCAGCAGAACGTGGACAACAAACTCAAATCCACAGACCCGGATATACAGGCACTGCTTGGAGCCACCGGCGGTTACGGTCAGAAGCTGGGATTGAATAACCAGTGGGCTTACAACCTGATTAAGCAGGTAGGCAATTACGGTGATATTTATAACCGCCACTTCGGGCCAGACACCCCGGCACCGCTAGAGCGCGACCTGAATAATCTCTGGACGAAAGGCGGCCTGCTCTACGGCCTGCCCATTCGTTAATTCACTACACCATCGGCATCAGCTCGGAAATCTCTGAGCTGATGCCATGCCATCGCATTCACGCCCTACCGCTATCAGATCGCATGTTGAGCAGCGGTACTGACCAGAAGAAAAGACCGCCGGTAATGAAATCATCACAGAAGACGCTATCGTCAGCCTCTGCACCACCATGGCTGGGAACACTACCTTATTCGCGCCGTCTGTTGAATGCGTTTGACAGCAAGTCCCTACGCGCCTGGATTTATCAGTGCCTGCTCGGCCTCCTGATTGTCGCTTTCAGCTACTGGCTGTACGCCAACGTGGTCGAAAACCTGCGTTCGCAAAACATTGCCACCGGCTTCGGTTTTCTTGATCACACCGCACAGTTTGAGATTGGTGAAAAGCTCATCGCGTTTACCCCGCGAGACAGCTATCTGCGCGCGCTCGGCGTCGGGTTACTGAATACCCTGTACGTCACGCTATGCGGCATCGTACTCGCCACACTGCTCGGTTTCTCCGTCGGGATCGCCCGCGTCTCCCGCAACTGGCTACTGGCACGGCTCGCCGGGGGATACATCGAGCTGATGCGTAATATCCCCGTGATCTTGCAGGTGATTTTCTGGTCGGTGGTGATCCGTAATTTACCCTCGCCACGCGACGCCATTGAGCTTGGTAGCCTGGGATTTCTGACCAACCGCGGGCTGTCTTTTTCCGTCCCCGCCGCGCATCACGGCTGGCTGTGGGCCGGGATCGCGCTACTCGCCGCCGTCCTGATTAGCCTGATTCTGAAACGCGTGGCCCGTTACATGCGGGAAAATGCAGGCCGCTCTCTGCCTACAGGTCGCCTGATACTGGCCGCAATCATCGGGTTACCGCTGCTGGTCTGGTGGCTTTCTGGCGCTCCAGCAGAGCTTGACCGACCTATCCTGCGCGGCTTTAACTTCCGCGGTGGCTTTACCGTCAGCCCTGAATTCACTGCACTGCTGCTTGGCATTGCGCTCTATTCCTCTGCGTTTATCGCGGAAATCGTGCGGGCAGGCATTCAGTCTATCCCCAAAGGCCAACTGGAAGCGGCGCGCGCGCTGTCTTTTTCGCCCTGGCATATGATGCGCCACATCATCATTCCACAAGCCATGCGCGTCATCGTTCCGCCGTTGACCAGTCAATATGTCAGCCTGTCAAAAAACAGCTCAATCGCAGTCGTGGTGGGTTACCCGGAGCTGGCAAACATCAGTAACACGCTGATGAACCAGACCGGTCAAGCGCTCGAAGTGATTGCCATCATGATGGTGGTTTACCTGACGGTCAGCATCGTGACATCGCTGCTGATGAACCTGTTTAACCGCGTCGTTGCCATCAAAGAGCGCTGAGGAACACTGAATGTTATTTCCGGTACTGTCACTCTCCGCCGTTCCCAGCCGCTTGCGCACGCCGCTGCTGTGGCTGCGTCGCCACCTGTTCAGCAGCGTGCCGCAAACCGTCCTCACACTGCTACTAGCGGTGTTGATGTGGAATGTCGGCAATAAACTGCTGCACTGGGGCATTCTTGATGCCGTGTGGTACACCGCTGACCCGGACATCTGCCGTGTGGCCGCTGGCGCCTGCTGGGCAGTGATCGCGGAAAAACATCGCCCCATCCTGTTTGGCCTTTATCCTTACGATGAACACTGGCGTCTGGTGTTGGCGATGGGAATCTGGTTTCTGGCGCTTGGCCTGTCGCTGATGCCGCGCTTCTGGCATTCGCGCATCCTCTTACCGCTGTGGATCGTCGCGGTAGTGGGCATTGCCATCCTGATGTCTGGTGGCGTGTTTGGCTTATCTTACGTGCCTTCCAGCGAATGGGGCGGACTGCCGCTGACAATTCTGTTGTTTAGCGGCACGGTCGTCATCGGTATGCCGGTTTCGGTTTTATTGGCGTTAGGCCGACGCTCACCGCTGCCCTTTCTGCGCGGTCTGTCGGTTATTTTTATCGAAGGCCTGCGCGGCGTACCGCTCATCACGATTCTGTTCGTCGCGGTTAACGTCTTCCCGTTATTTCTGCCCGCAGGCATGGAAATCAACAAGCTACTGCGCATCATCATCGGCATCGCGCTGTTTTTCGCCTGCTATCAGGCTGAGGTGATTCGCGGTGGTTTACAGTCCGTTCCACGCGGGCAATACGAAGCGGCAATGGCGCTCAACCTCGGCTATTGGCACACGACGACCAAAATCATCCTGCCGCAGGCGTTACGTATCTGCCTGCCCGCCATGACCAACCATATTATCGCCGCCATGAAGAATACCTCGTTCGTCATCATTATCGGGCTGTTCGACATCCTCACCGCCACCAGTTCGGTGATGCAGGATCCAATATGGCGGCGCTATTACATTGAAACGTACCTTTTCATCTCGGCTATCTATCTGCTGTTTGGCTTCTTGCTCTCACGCTACGCGCTGTGGGTGGAAAAACGCATCGATGCCAGCCGTAACCCAGAAACGTATCACGGTTAAGCGATAGCCGTTGATGAAAACACAGACAGGAGCTTTGTTATCATGAGCTTAGCCGCAGACACTTTCGTTACAGACAATGCAGTGACAAACAGTATCGTTACAAACAACAACGTCATTATTGAGATCGACGCTGTCAGCAAGTGGTACGGTGCGTTTCAGGCGCTGAATAACGTGACGCTGAACGTGGAGAAAGGAGAACGCGTGGTGATTTGCGGCCCTTCCGGCTCCGGCAAATCCACGCTCATCCGCTGCATTAATCGATTGGAAGAGCACCACGACGGGCATATCCGCGTGAACGGCATTGAAGTTAACGACAATATCAAGAACATCAACCGCGTGCGCTCCGGCATCGGCATGCTGTTCCAGCAGTTCAATTTGTTTCCCCACCTGAGCGTGCTGGATAACCTGACGATCGGCCCGACGCTGGTCAAACAGCGTAAGAAGCAGGAAGCCATTGATTTAGCGATGCACTACCTGGAAAAGGTGCATATCGCCAATCAGGCGCACAAATTCCCGCTACAGCTCTCTGGCGGCCAGCAGCAGCGCGTGGCAATAGCCCGGGCACTGTGCATGCAGCCGGAAATCATGCTGTTTGATGAGCCCACGTCGGCGCTGGACCCAGAGATGATTAAAGAGGTACTGGATGTGATGCTCGATCTGGCGGAATCCGGCATGACGATGATTGTCGTCACCCATGAGATGGGTTTTGCTAAAACGGTCGCGGACAAGGTCATTCTGATGGCCGATGGCAGCATTGTGGAATCCGCCCCGCCGCAAGACTTCTTCAACACGCCATCACACCCGCGTACGCGCCAATTCCTGGATCAGATATTGAGCCATTGATAAGCAAAAAAATATCCGCGTCGAGGAATCGACGCGGATAGCATGGCTTAACCGTGAATTAGCGGGAGGACAACTGTTCTAAACTCTGTTTCGCGACTTGATACAGATAGTGCGCAGTCGGGAACAGCGCGCTGTCATCAACGCGGAATTTCGGATGATGCAGCGCATACGGCCCGCCGGAGCCGACCATCATGAACGTACCCGGCAATTTCTGCTGATAGAACGCAAAATCTTCACCAATCGGGCTGGCTTCCACGCGACGCGCTTCAAACCCTTCGTCACTCGCCACATTCAGTGCAAACTCAACCCACTCTGGCGTGTTGATCACCGACGGCGGCCCTGCATGCCACAGGAATTCAATTTCTGCACCAAAGGTGCTGGCGATACCCGCTACGATCTGACGAAAACGCTGTTCAATTAAATCACGCGCGGCCTGATTGAACGTTCTGACCGTACCTTCAACATAGGCCGTGTCTGGGATCACGTTCCAGGTGCTGCCGCTATGTACCTGCGTAATCGACACCACCGCGTTATTGTCGGACGATACCGTGCGGCTGATAATGGTCTGTACAGCAGAAATCAGCTGACCCAGAATGATAATCGGATCGTTGCCTTCATGCGGCTTCGCGGCGTGACAGCCTTTCGCTGCGATCTTGATCTCAAAGCGGTCAACACCCGCCGTCAATGCGCCGTCTTTCCCACCGATAACGCCAACCGGCAGCGTTGGATCGTTGTGAATGCCAAAAATCGCTACCGCATTGTCCAACGCGCCAACGGCGATGACTTCCGGCGCGCCCAATCCTGTCTCTTCAGCAGCCTGAAACAAAATTCGCACCGTGCCTTTCAGCTCCGGCTCAATTTTCTTCAGCAGAATCGCCGCGCCCAGCGCCGCAGAAGAGTGAAAATCATGACCACAGGCGTGCATCACGCCTTTGTTGAGCGACGTAAACTCTACGCCAGACTCTTCTTCAATCGGCAGGGCGTCGATGTCGGAACGCACCACAACCAGTGGACCTTCCTGTAAGCCGCCCACTTCCGCAACCAGACCGGTTTTCAACGGCAGGTCGAGGATACGAATCCCTTCTTTTTCCAATACCGCACGAATCTTCTTCGTAGTCTCGAACTCCTGATTCGACAGTTCAGGATGGCGGTGTAAATCGTGGCGAAACGCCTGAATAAACTGAGCCAGAGGCTCGTGCTGAGATGCTGTTTTCATGAATACTTGCTCCACATTATCGTGCCCTGCCTGGCAGGGCTACCTTGTTCAGGCGTGCAGGTGTCTCTACGTATGCGTTAAATATCGTACTCAAGCGGCTCAGGCAGCTTGGTCAACTGACGCAGGAAACGCTGGGTTTGCGGGTTGTCCGAGAAGCTAATCACCTGCTCCGCCGGGCCTTCCTCAACGATGTGCCCATCCGCCATGAAGATCACGCGGTCAGCCACTTCTTTCGCAAACTGCATTTCATGGGTGACGATCACCATCGTGGTGTCGTTTTTCGCCAGCTTCTGAATCACCTGAAGCACTTCGTGTACCCTTTCCGGGTCAAGCGCCGAGGTCGGTTCATCAAACAAAATCGCCTTCGGATCCACCGCCAGCGCACGCGCAATACTCACGCGCTGTTGCTGTCCGCCGGACAGCGTCACCGGATATTGTGCCGCCTGTGGCAGCAGACCGACCTGCTCCAGCAGCGCCAGACCAATTTCATCCGCCTGCTTCTTCGGCATTTTTTTCACGACAATCAGCGCTTCCGTCACATTCTCCAGCGCTGTTTTGTTCTTAAACAGGTTATAACTCTGGAATACCATCGCCGTCTGGCGGCGCAGCGCATAGGCTTCTTTAGAGCTGTAACGGCGCGTATCCAGCGTTTGTTCACCAATTTCGATCGTGCCCGACTCTGGCGTTTCCAGCAGGTTCAGACAGCGCAGCAGCGTAGACTTACCCGAACCCGATGGACCGATGATCGCGACGACTTCGCCTTTCGCGATATCCAGGCTAATGTTGTCCAACACCACCTGATCGCCAAAGCGTTTAGAAAGATTCTTTACACTGATCATGTCAGCCCCTTATCGCTGTAGCGAGTGATTCAGTTTCTTCTCAAGCTGTTTTTGCAGCCAGGAGTAAACAATGATCACCAACCAGTAAATCAGACCCACAACCAGGAAGGTCTCAAAGAAACGCAGAGATTCGGCGGCAATCATTTTGCCTTCCGCGAACAGTTCGGAGACACCCAGCGCAAAGGCTACCGAGGTATCTTTAATCAGGGAAATGAAGGTGTTCCCGGTCGCTGGCAGCGCATTCAGCATGGCCTGAGGCAACACGATGCGGCGATAGACCTGTGCTTTACTCATGCCAATGGATAGGCCCGCTTCCGTCTGGCCGAAATCCACAGAGGCCAAGCCCGCACGGAAAATCTCAGCCATATAGGCGGATGTTTTCAGGCTAAAGCCGATAATCGCGGCCGTCATCGCATCCAGATTGGATAAGCCGGGGAATAGCTGCGGCAAGCCGAAGTAGATGATAAACAGCTGAACCAGCGACGGAATGCCGCGGAACAGCGAGATATACAGTTCGACGATTTTTACTACCACGACGATCTTGCTTTCACGGACTAACGCCAGTACCAGGCCAAGAACCATAGCAAAAAACATCGAAACCACGGCAAGGAACAGCGTGGTCGGCAAATACATTAATACCTGAGGAAAGACTTTTAACAGGTAGGCAAGATCGACATTCATGAGTCATACCATTAATGCTTCCACCGGCCATACTGCGCCGGTGGAGAAGGTGATAAGTCAACCGACAAGCGGCAATAGCGTTACTTTTTCGGTGGAACTGAGATGTCCTCACCAAAGTACTTTTCGGCGAGCGCTTTCAGGCGTCCATCTTCACGCATTTTCGTCAATTCAGCATCGAATTGTTTACGTAATGCATCACCATTTTCGTCCTTATGGAACGGGAAGCTCACTTCTTCAATCACCAGCGGCTCACCAACCAGTTTGAACGGCAGGTTACGCTTATTGATTTCTGCCAACAGGATCGGACGTGAATTCACATAGCCTTCAACGCGTTTAGACAGCGCATCGTTCATCGCGCCATCGCGCGTTTCATAGGTACGAATATTCACGCTGCCGTCGGCAAAGGCTTTTTTCAGGTTGTTGACGTGGTTGGAACCCAGAACACCGGCTACCGTCTTCCCTTTCAGGTCAGCCAATGTATTAATATCCGTGTTGTCTTTGTGCGTCACAATCTGGCTACCGTAGTAACTGTACGGTTGGGCAAAGTTATACTTTTCCTGACGCGCGGGGGTAATTGCCACCACGTTCGCAACCGTATCCAGTTTTCTCGCTTCCAGTTGCCCCATCAAACCACTGAAATCGGCGGTAACCCACTCAACTTTGTAGTTCAGATCTTTCGCGATGGTTTCCGTCACTTCAACGTCAAACCCGACCAGCTTGTTATCTTGCTTGAAGCCACTTGGATAACTTTGGCCTGTTGAACCCACTTTCAGTACTTTTTCCTGCTCAGAGCCGCTCTTCCCAGAGTCACAGCCAGCCACAAGAAAGGCGGTCGTCAGCGCCAGAACAGACAACGTTACTTTTTTCATCATTTTACTGCCTCTCTTTTTGAGTTTTTATCTTTCCACTGGTCATACAATGAGTTATCAAGGATTTTTTCCATCCAGATTGTCAGGTGTCCTTTTCCCAGATTCGTCTGCCCGACTTCCTTGAAACCATAATTTCTGTACATCTCAATCAGCCACGGGTGGTTTTGCGCGGTGCCAAGCGACACCGCAGGCGCTTTGAGCTGGTTAATCAGAATCTCTTCTTCCAGCCAGTTCATCATTTGCTTACCCAGCCCCTGTTTTTTATAACCAGGGTGCGTCGCAAACCAGCCCAAATGGGGCAAACCGAGCGGGCCCGGCTCCGGCCCCCACGGATAGCGAATGGTAAATGACGACACCATTTCGCCGTCTTTTTCCATCACATAAACGCCGTGTGAGGCAATATGCGTACGCACCATGTCGATGTCCGCATGAGCGGCAGAAAAATTGATACCCAGTTGGCGAATCGGCTCAAATGCCGCCAGCGCCAGTGCCAGATAGGTCTCATCGTCCGCAAGCGTAGCCTGACGAAATACAATACTCATGATGTCACCTTATGCTGGCAGCAGGCCGGAGTTATCCGCATAGCGAATCACGTCATCAACCTTCTGCGGCGCACTGCCAACGTAGTTAGCCGGATTCAGCCATTCGTCCAGATCGGCGGCGGTCACCTGTTCAGAAAGCACCGGGTGGGCCAGCAGTACTGACTTAAAGGACTGATTCTGCTCGAATGCCTGCATAGAACATTCGTAAACCAGATGGTGAGCCGTCTGCTTGCCGAGACGTTTGCCAATCTCGAACATCACTTTCTCGGACAGCAGCAGGCCATTTTGTAGATCGAGGTTCGCCAGCATCTGCTTCTCGTTGACGGACATGCCACGCAGGATGCCAAGCGCGTTCTGAAGCTGAGCAGACAGATAGATATTGATTTCCGGCAGCGCGATCCACTCCGCACGCCAGCTCATCGCATCACGCTCATGCTCAACTTTCATGGATTCATGAATCAACGCAGCGCTCTTAAACAGTGGAGCCGTCAAGCTCGCCAGCCCTTCCAATGCGGCAGGGTTGCGTTTATGCGGCATCGTAGTAGAACCGATTTTCCCTTCGGAGAACGGCTCTTCGATTTCGTTAATCTCGGTGCGCATCAGGTTGTACAGCTCGTTGCCGATTTTGCCCAGCGTACCGCTGATCAGAACCGTAACAGAGGCATATTCGGAAAAGCGATCGCGGGCAGACTGCCAGCCGATATTCGGCGTATTCAACCCCAGCTTATCCAGCGTCAGACGCTCGATTTCCGGCCCTTTCTCGCCAAAAGAGGCATAGGTACAAATCGCACCGTTGATGTTGCCAACCAAAACACGTTCTTTGATTTCACCCAGACGTTCGAGGTGACGGATAAATTCATCCAGCCAGACGGCCAGTTTGAAGCCAAACGTGGTGGGCAACGCCTGCATACCGTGGGTACGACCCGCCATCAGCGTATGCTGGTGTTTCTTTGCCAGACGTTTCAACTCAACGGCCAGCAGTTGTGTATCTCTGACGACAATATCAAAAGATTGTTTCAGCTGTAACACCGTCGCCGTATCAACGATGTCCTGCGTGGTCACGCCGTAGTGAATAAACTCACCTGCGGCACCGCACTGTTTCTGAATCGCGGCAATCGTCGGCATCAGAGAATGCTTCATGCGCGCGGCATCTTTTGCAATCTCTTCAACGTTAAGCGCGCTTGCATCAGCGTTTTCTGCAATGGTTTTTGCCGCATCCAGCGGAATGACACCCAGTTCACCCTCGGCAAGTGCCAGGGCAACTTCTACTTCGACCTGTTTAGTCAGGCGGTTATGCTCGGACCATACGCCGCGCATTTCAGGCGTGCCAAAGTTATTCCCTATAAGAAGAAAATCAATAAGATGTGATGCCATAATTAACTCGTTAGTGTTGGATTTATCAGGCGGGGATTTATGTCGTCTTTTTAATTTTTAAAAATATAACATGCGGAAATTATGCGCCTTATACCTTTGGGATCTATCTTAGATCAAAAAGTTTGATTGCAAACTATGCATATAGATATGCATGCAGAAATGTTCGCTAGCATGCTTTCCAAAGCGGGGCGGCAACAGCCAATTTACAGGATAGAGGGTAATCTCACTGGGTGCATTTAACATATTGGTTCATAACATTTTCCTCGGTGTGCGAGTTAAATGTGTCAACGCTATTTACTGGAGGAGCACAGACGAAAAAAAAGCACATCTTTCGATGTGCTTTTCTTTGTAATTGGTCGGCGAGAGAGGATTCGAACCTCCGACCCACTGGTCCCAAACCAGTTGCGCTACCAAGCTGCGCTACTCGCCGAATGTACTGCTTTTTTGAACATCACTGATGTTCTCGTTTGTGTGTGGTGCGAAGAGAGGGACTTGAACCCTCACGTCCGTAAGAACACTAACACCTGAAGCTAGCGCGTCTACCAATTCCGCCACCTTCGCATAACTCACAAACTGTCAATCAACTACTTTAACTACAAAATCTGGGGTGGCTAATGGGACTCGAACCCACGACAACTGGAATCACAATCCAGGGCTCTACCAACTGAGCTATAGCCACCATCACCACACTTTACATCAACTACTTATTACGCGGTACTTCCTTTTTACGGGATACTTTCTTTACAAAGAAAAGTGTACCACCGCAGCTCTTGCACACAACATACTTCATATAAAATATAATGGTGCGCCCGACAGGATTCGAACCTGAGACCTCTGCCTCCGGAGGGCAGCGCTCTATCCAGCTGAGCTACGGGCGCTTAGCGCCGTTGCGGGGCGGGATATTACGGGCTTAGCGACTGGCTGTCTAGTGCTTTTTTATCGAAATGATGCGTTTGATTATGATTTGCTCATTCCAAGCTAAATAACACACAGTCCCGCCCTTCCCGCCCCCAACTACTACGATTTATCCTCTGTCAGCGACATTTTTTTGCCCAGTCCCAACGCAAAATAACACAGGCTGACGACGGCTAAAAACGCGACGCCGACCAATAAAGACATCCGCGTATCGATATTGATGTACATTCCCACCAGCACACACAGCAAAAACGCCATCGTCAGGTAGTTTACCCACGGGAACAACACCGATTTAAACGGATGTGCGACCAGCGCAGCACGATGCTGTTCACGAAAACGCAACTGGCTGATTAACACCACAAACCACGGCACCATGCCCGGCAGTACGCTGGCGCTATAAACATAAACAAACACTTTTTCCGGATTAGGGATGATGTAATTCAACACCGACCCCGCCATCAGGCAAAGAATAGAAATCATGACGCCTGCTGCGGGTACGCCGCTGGCCGTCACTTTACCTAACCAGGCAGGAAGCTGACGGTTATTGGCCAGCGAATACAGCATACGTCCACAGCTATACATGCCGCTGTTGCAGCCGGACAGCGCGGCTGTCAGCACCACAAAGTTGATGATCCCTGCCGCTGCGGTGATACCAATTTTCGCAAATGTCATCACAAACGGGCTGCCCGAGGTGCCGATTTCATTCCAGGGGAAAATCGTGACGATAACGAAGATCGCACCCACATAGAAAATCAGAATGCGCCACAGAATATTGTTGATCGCGCGCTTC
This sequence comes from Pectobacterium odoriferum, assembly GCF_009931295.1. NCBI lineage: Bacteria > Pseudomonadati > Pseudomonadota > Gammaproteobacteria > Enterobacterales > Pectobacteriaceae > Pectobacterium > Pectobacterium odoriferum. The sequence continues at coordinate 4,593,229 of NZ_CP034938.1, forward strand.
AGCGTCACCTGCGGATTTTTCGCCTCGCCCGCCGTAATGCCGACCAGTTCCACCCCCTGATAGGATGCCACAACCAGACACAGTGCGAACAGCAGGCCTTTCCAGCCTCCCGCGAGGAAGCCACCGTGTTCGGTCAGGTTACTGAATCCGGTTGCCTGACCGTGATTACCGAAGCCGAAGAAAATAATGCCCACGCCGACGACGATCATCACGACGATGGTGGTAATTTTTATCATCGCGAACCAGAATTCGATTTCGCCATACAGCCTTACCGCAGCAAGGTTTGCGCCCGCCACCAGAGCAACAGCGGCAATAGCCGGTATCCATTGTGGCAAATCGGGGAACCAGTACTGAACATACACGCCAATCGCAGTAATTTCCGAAATCCCAACCGCCATCCACATAAACCAGTAGCCCCACGCGGTGAGATAACCGAAAAAGGGATTCATGTATTTATGCGCGTAGACGGCAAACGATCCCGCGACTGGCTCCAGATAGAGCATTTCACCCATTGAGCGCATGATGAAGAAAACGAAGATTCCGGCGACAATATAGGCCAGCAATACTGACGGCCCCGCCCACTTCAGCGCGCTGGCGGCGCCCATGAACAGCCCAACGCCGATCGTGCCGCCCAGCGCAATCAGCTCAATATGCCGGGCTTCCAACCCTCGATGGAGTTTTTCCTGCTTTACATCTTCTGCCATATATCCTCTGTCTTTATGTTGTGCTTATCCCGGCTGATGCCGGTTATTGTTCTTATTTCAGAAATACTGCCGACTACCGATGAGAAAGAACGTACCCTTCGCCTCAAATTAGCGGCCATGAAAATACCGTAATGTGGGTTTGAATAACACATAAGGGATGACGAATACGCCAAAGATAGAATTCTGTATTTCTGATTGGCTGGCAAACAGACAATTAAAATCGAATAGGAATAAAAAATCAGGTTTATATATTGCGAGGAAGGATTGTGGAGCAAGGTTGGCGCGTTTAACGCGCCAATTCAATGACGCTACAGGCGACCGCTGTAGTGATAGGCAACATATTTCAACAGCCTAAGCTGCCGAAAAATACGGCTCGGCTGGGACAACAAACGATACAGCCACTCCAACCCTAAGTTTTGCCACACGAGCGGGGCGCGCTTCACATGCCCGGTAAAGACGTCATAGGTCCCACCCACGCCCATATACAGCGCATCAGGATAATGGTGACGACAATCGCGCATCAGGATTTCCTGTCGTGGCGACCCCATCGCGACGGTAACAATCTGTGCACCGCTGGTGCGAATACGTTCGAACAGGGCATCACGTTGCTCTGGCGTAAAATAGCCATCCTGACTGCCGACAATATTCACGTTCCACTGCGCCCGCAGTTTTGCTTCCGTTTGTGCCAACACATCAGGTTTACCGCCCACCAGAAAAACCGGCGTGCCCGACTTACCTGCCCGCTCCATGAGCGCTTCCCACAGGTCAGCGCCCGCAACTCGCGTGACGTCAGCCTGCGGATACTTGCGCCGAATGGAGCGCACGATGCTGATGCCGTCCGCATACTTGTACTCTGCACGATCGAGCAATGCACGTAGCGCCACGTCTTTTTCCGCCGTTAGCACTTTCTCAGCGTTAATCGCGACGAGCGTGCCCGTTTCAACCCGCTCGCCCGCAAACAGGTAATCAACAAACTGCGCCATATTACGAAAACCGTGAATGGGCAAACCACGAATGGTATACAGAGGAATGGTCTCTGTGGTTTTTAACGCTGTCATACCTGCTCCTTTATCACAGGATCCTGTACGGTGTTAGGTGTCGGCGTGGCACGCATACGCATCAGACGTTGCCGGATTAGCCCGGCGCTTTCCAGCAGCCAGTAGAGCAGCTTGGCAACGAGCAAGCACAGGCCGAAGACCAGACAGAAAAACACCACACGCGAAACAAAAGAATCAACGCCTTCACGCGTCAGCACAATAATATTGAACACCGCCCCGAAGCAGAACGCCTGCAAAATAGCGGCCTTATAGCGATTACTGTCGTTCTTCCCTAACTCGTACACCCAGTCGAACCACTTGATAACCAACCCTACGGCAATCGCGCCGAGCGGGATAAACAGCACGCCACCCATCACCACCAGTGAGCCCAACAGCGTGGGAGATATAGCCAGCCCAGAGTGGTTATTCAACACTTCCCAGGTGAAATAGTTCGCACTGTTTAACACCAGATTCGGACGGTCCGGCCATAGCCAAGAGGGAATAAAGACGTAGAAATCACGGGCAATCGGTGCCAGTCCCTGGAATTCAATCTTGTCGTAGTTCTGCCACAGCAGCGCCAGATTTTCCCAGGGCGAGAAGGTGTCGCGGGTTAAATAGAGGAACGTATAAAATGCGTAATCACCGCTGACGTCCAACCCATAGCGCTTCAGCGCCAGCCAGAACATCCCGACAATCCCGAATGCACCAGCCGCAACCAGCATCCAGAGCGTAATCCAGCCGCGCACAATCCCAATAAACAAAAACAGGGCGAAGGCGATGATCAGATTCGCACGCGTTCCGCCGACAATCACATACGTCAGCATCCCGAACGCGACCGTTCCGATGAGGAACAGTAGCCACGCACGCTGCGTCTGGCGCAGGAAATACACCACCAGCATCGCCGGAATGAAGAAGTAGAAGAAGCGCTTCAACGCCACGCCAGACACATCGCTGGAAAATATCTGGCTGTACGAACGCAGCTTAAACAACAAGAAGCCATTGTTGAGGAAGAAAATACCGACAGTGGCTACCGCAATCAACGCCAGCAGCAGCCAGGTCAGATTGGCTTCAACTCGGTTTACCGTCAGGAGTGGCGCACGCGGCGCGGAGGCTTTCTGGCGTAGCCGTGTCTTATAGCTGACGTAATAGATCGCATAGAACGCCGTCGCAGACAGCATCGCCTGAAGCAGAAACTGCACGGGAACCACTTCAACGCCAAACCGGAACACCAGCACGCAGGTAAATGGAAAACCAAAATAGAACGTCAATAAATAGAGCAGGGAAAACAGCACGTTAAAATTAAAACGCACCCGCCGAAACTCCATCCAGGTCAGGCTCAGGATAAAGATGACTGAAATCAGGTAGACGACAAACAGTCCACCAAATTGCCCCAGCGTCATGTCGGCTCTCCCGCTGCCAACGCCAGCGCATCCCGCCAGCCTTGCAGATAATTGGGATTGAAGAATGCAATCTGGTGCTTATCGACCGATGCCAGTTGGCGCTGCGCTTCACGCACCAATGCCTCATCCAGCTCGTCACCGTAAAACAACACGGGCAGCCCTTGTTCCGTCAGATCCTGCCAGAACGGATTTTGCCGGCTGATCACGAACGGCACACCAAACTGAATCAGCAGACATAACGTCCCGATTCCCTGCTGGCGATCGAAAATAAAATAGCCCAAATCACAGGTGCGCAGCATATTGAGATAATCATCAAACGCCAGTTGGTCTTTTAACAGTTGGAAATTTTTCACACCGAACAGCGCCAAACCGTCCTTTTCCACCTGTGCGATGTAGGATGCGTTATTCGCGGGGTAGCCCATCGGCACAATCACCCGCACATTTTTCCCGAACTGCTTGTGAATTGCCCGCAGCGCTTCCTGATGGCGATTGGTGCGATCGCCAGAATTGCCGACCAGAATCGTCATCGGCCCTGCCAGTGGTTTATCCACCTGCATGCCCGTTAGCGCCGGATTCATTCGCGTTGGGAAGTACAGCAATGACGTCGGCACCCGAGGTGAACGCTGCTGATACCACGCCAGATCGCCACGCGTGGCAAACACGTGTCCGACACGCTTTTGCGCCATACGCCGCAGCAGATAAAACAGGCGATACTTCAGGCTGCTCGCTTCTTCATACAAATCCGCACCCCAAACGTGCCAGTAAACTTGCTCGGATTTGATTTTTCCACTCAGCAACGCCAGCCACAGCGTGGGATTAAACTGCCCATGCAGGAAAAAACGCATCTTGCGGTTTGCTTTAGCTCTGGCGATGACCGCCTCAGCCAGCGTTTTCTTATCCACGCAGGTTTCGATACGCAACGCGGGGAAATCGGCCGATGAAATGCCGTCGTGAGAAGCCACGATAAAGTGCCGAATCTGCTGTTCGGGGAGTTGCGTCGCCAGTACGTCGTTAAAAAAACGTAAAACGGTCTGGTTATGATGCGGGATGTCAGATCCCAATACATGAATCAGTGTCGTCATGCTCGCCTACGGTAAATAATGAATACGCAACAACAAAGCAAAAAATAGACCAGGTAGGTTGCCATATAGGCCTGCGCCGCACCTTGTGCGCCATAAAGTGGAATCAGCCAGTGGGAAAACCCAGTCAGCAGGAGAAACTGGCTCACTTCCGTGAGCAGATAAAAGCGCAGCGCCGCTTTCGCAATGACCAGATAGCCAAAGACGTAAGCGCCCACTTTCATTACATCGCCTACCAATTGCCAAACGAAAAGATCTCTCATTGCCGTGAACTCGCTGGAGAACAGCAGCCAGATGGCAAAATCTCGCAGCAGCCACACACAAAAGCTGACGCCTGCCACGACGGGCAGCACAAATTTCAGCGAGCGAACAATCTCCTGCGCCAACGCGGCTTTATCCGTCAGACGCGAGAGTGTCGGCAACAAATACACGGTAAAGGAGGCGGTAATGAATTGCAGGTAAGCATCGGAAATACTGCTGACGCCCTGCCAAATACCCACTTCATCCCAGCTGTAATGTGCCGCCAACAGGTTACGCATCATGATGTACGCAACGGGCAGCGTCACCGCCGTCATCAACGCCATCAGCGTAAATTTGCCCAACTGTCCGGCAATCGCACGATCCCACGCGGGTTTTAGCGATGTCAGCGCCAGCGGTGTGCGCCGCAATAGCATGATTCCCGCCGGAATCACCAGCAGCGCAGGCACCAGCGCCAGCCCTGCCAACGCACCAACATAGCCACCCAGTTGCAGGCAGAGCCAAAAGGCCGCCAGCCCGATCAGGCTGCCACCGATAACGGCCAGCGCATTGCCTATCGCATCCCGATAACCTTTGAGGATCGCCAGACATAGGTTGGCGTAGGCGATACCCATTTGGATAAACGCCAGCGCCCGCACCACGTCGTGATAGTCGTCATGCCCAAACAGTAGATTGGCGATAGGCGTTGCGGCCGCCAGAAAGAGAATCGCCAGCAGCGTGGAGAAGCCCAGCACCAGCGTGACAGACGTACCGAGCAACGGCCTCAGTCGTTCCGGCTGTTGCTGATACTCCGCCACGTATTTGGTGACGCCGTTGAAGATCCCGGCACCGGCTAACACGCCCAGAACCGTAATAAGCTGGCGGAAATTTCCTGCCATCCCCACACCGCTGGGGCCAAAAACGACCGCCAGCAGTTTGACAACAACCAGCCCTGCGCCGATTTTTATCAGCGTGGAGCCTGCCGTCCATATCGATGCTTTCGCCAACGACATATCAGGAGAAGAAGCTCAGAATGGTATTGATGACCGTCCGCTGATTGACGTCCGAGAGGTTGTAGAACAAGGGTAAACGCACCAACCGTTCGCTTTCCTGCGTGGTGTAGCGGTCCTCACCGGAGAAACGACCGAAGTTCAGGCCAGCCGGGCAACTGTGTAGCGGGATATAATGAAAGACCGTCATGATTTCGGCTTCTTTCATGTAATTGATAAACGCACTGCGGTCATCCTGATCGCGCAGTTTGATATAAAACATGTGCGCGTTGTGAATCCCATTGGCAGGCACGGTCGGCAGGGTAATACGCCCGGCATCGGCCAGCGATTTGAATGCCGCGTAGTAGTTCTGCCACAGTTTCAGGCGACGCTCGTTGATCGGCCGCGCCGCTTCCAACTGCCCCCAAAGATAGGCAGCCTGAATATCCGCCATCAGGTAGCTTGAACCGATATCCCGCCAGGTATATTTGTCCACCTGCCCACGGAAGAACTGGCTGCGGTTGGTGCCTTTTTCACGGATGATTTCCGCACGCTCCACTAGCCTTGCATCATTAATCAGCGTGGCTCCGCCCTCACCGCCCGAGGTGTAGTTCTTGGTTTCGTGAAAGCTGAAACAGCCGATATGGCCGATGGAGCCCAGAACACGGCCTTTGTAGCTGGACATCACGCCCTGCGCGGCATCTTCCACGACATATAAATCGTATTTCTTCGCCAGCGCCATAATCGCGTCCATCTCGCAGGCCACGCCCGCGTAGTGAACTGGCACGATAATGCGCGTCTTTTCCGTAATTGCGGCTTCGATCTTCGTTTCGTCAATGTTCATGGTATCCGGGCGGATATCGACAAACACGATCTTCGCACCGCGCAGAACAAAGGCGTTGGCGGTAGAAACGAAGGTATAGCTCGGCATGATCACTTCATCGCCGGGCTTAACGTCCAGCAATATCGCAGCCATTTCCAGCGAAGCGGTGCAGGAAGGCGTGAGCAGGACTTTTTTGCTGCCGGAATAATGTTCCAGCCATTGCTGACAACGGCGGGTAAATCCCCCATCGCCGCACAATTTGCCGCTGCTCATGGCAGCCTGCATATAATCCAGTTCCGTACCGACAATCGGTGGCGCGTTAAATGGAATCATGTGATCACCTGTATAACCAATACGCCGTGCTTTCAATCGTAGCACCACGGCGAAGATAAAGACGAAGCGCCGCTACGTTGCCAACCTGCGTCGCGACCCGAAGACGTACCAATCCTTGTTGTCGACACCACATTTCCGCCAGCGCCATCAGCTGTGAACCGATGCCTCGTACCGTAACGCCCGGCCAGACGCCCAGTAGCCCAATACGTGCATCCGTGTCATCCATTCTACGTAGCGTGACCCATCCTTGTGGATTGCCAGCGGCATCTTCCGCCAGTAAACAGCAGTGGTCGAACGTACCGCGCACAGCGTTTTCAATCCACTGCGCATAGAAACGCCCGCTATCCTCCGGCTGATACCACGGAGAACGAAAACGGCTCAGTGCAAAAACACGTGACGCCGCGTCCCTCAGTGCAGGGATATCGTCGAGCGTGGCTTCACGCCAGCACGGTAGCGGTGTCACAACAGTCGCCCGTTGCAGCGGCAGACTGAGATCGACCTCGCCTTCCACCAATCGAAAACCAAGATCGGCAAGCGCGTCTGCCAGCCCCAGATTGTCCGCCGCAATTTTGGCCTGCGTCAGCGTCAATGCATTCAGCGCATCGAGCGTCAACGCAGGTGCAGAAGGCGAAAAATTCAGCTTACCGCTGTCAATCTTGAAGAATTCACTCTCCCAGCCTAACGGTTCAACCGTGGCACGAATCTCTCCCTTTCCTATTGATGCCGGATGGGTCATCGTTTCGCTCCTTCGTTTCCGCCATCTGGTTCAGGCACGGGTTTAGTCGTTCAGCCCTAAGCGCTCGCCGGTATAAGAGCCATCCTGCACGCTGCGCCACCATTTTTCATTATTCAGATACCAACTGACGGTTTTTCTCATGCCCGTCTCAAACGTTTCTTCTGGACGCCAGCCCAGCTCACGTTCAATTTTCCCAGCATCGATCGCATAACGCATATCGTGGCCTGGACGGTCTTTCACGTAGGTGATGAGATCGCGGTAATACGCCACGCCAGCGGGCTTATTCGGTGCCAGCTCTTCGAGCAGCGCGCAAATGGTCTGCACGACTTCAATGTTTTTACGCTCGTTATGACCGCCGATGTTGTACGTCTCGCCGATTTCGCCTTCCGTTACGACTTTGTACAGTGCACGAGCGTGGTCTTCGACAAACAGCCAGTCACGGATTTGCGCACCGTCACCGTAAACGGGTAACGGTTTGCCCGCGACCGCATTCAGGATCACCAGCGGAATCAGTTTCTCTGGGAAATGGTAAGGGCCGTAGTTATTCGAGCAGTTGGTGATAACCGTCGGGAACCCGTAGGTGCGCAGCCAGGCGCGAACCAAGTGGTCGCTGGAGGCTTTCGATGCGGAATAAGGGCTGCTTGGCGCATAAGGCGTGGTTTCTGTAAACAGATCGTCCGTCCCGTGCAGGTCACCAAACACTTCATCGGTAGAGATATGGTGAAAACGGAACGCACGCTTATCGGCATCAGCCAGGTTCTGCCAGTAGTGGCGTGCTGCTTCCAGCATCGTATAGGTGCCGACAATATTGGTTTCGATAAACGCCGCCGGGCCATCGATAGAGCGATCGACGTGGCTTTCTGCCGCCAGATGCATCACCAGCGCAGGCTGGTAAGCCGTAAAGACACGGTCCAATTCAGCACGATCGCAGATATCCACCTGCTCGAACGCGAAGCGTGAGCTATCAGCAACGGGAGCCAGCGAAGACAGGTTGCCCGCATAGGTCAGCTTATCAACAACGACGACGCTGTCCTGCGTTTCCGTCAGAATGTATCTGACCAACGCTGAACCAATAAACCCTGCTCCGCCGGTAATTAAAATACGTTTCAACGCCATACTCCTTTGGTATCAATAACCCACTGTTGTTTCACATCTTCTGGGTTAATCGCTTTAAACTGACGGTGGTCGACCAACATTACCAGCACATCGGCTTCTTTTAATGCACTGCTGGTATCGACCAGTTTTACCTGTCCGGCCAACACGGACGGCAGGTGTTTGACATTCGGTTCGACGGCTAACGTCACGCCGGTATTCCACTGTGCAATCATGGACGTAATCCCTACTGCGGGACTTTCACGCAGATCGTCAATATCAGGCTTAAACGCCAGCCCAAAGCAGGCCACCGTAACCTCGCTCGCGCGTTTATCCGTTTGCGCCAGATAATCCGCCACGGCTGCTTTTACGCGATCCACCACCCAGAGCGGTTTGCCATCGTTCACCAGTCTGGCGGTATGAATCAACCGAGCCTGCTGCGGATTCTGCGCCACGATAAACCAGGGGTCGACAGCGATACAGTGCCCGCCGACGCCAGGGCCGGGTTGCAGGATATTGACGCGGGGATGGCGGTTTGCCAATCGGATAAGTTCCCATACGTTAATGTTTTGTTCGGCACAAATCAGCGAGAGCTCATTGGCGAAAGCAATATTGACGTCGCGGAAGCTGTTTTCCGTCAGCTTGCACATTTCGGCGGTGCGGGAGTTAGTAACCACACACTCACCTTCGAGGAAGATTTTGTACAGTTCGCTCGCGCGAGCAGAGCACACTGGGGTCATGCCGCCAATGACGCGATCGTTTTTAATCAGCTCGACCACGACCTGCCCCGGCAGCACGCGTTCAGGACAATAGGCAATATTGATATCCGCCGTTTCCCCAACCTGCTGCGGAAACGTCAAGTCAGGGCGCGCGTCAGCCAGCCACTCGGCCATTTGCTCCGTCGCCCCCACGGGGGAGGTCGATTCCAGAATCACCAGATCGCCTTTCTTCAGAACAGGCGCGATGGACGCCGCCGCCGCCTGAACGTAGGCCAGATCGGGTTCGTGATCGCCTTTGAAAGGGGTAGGAACGGCGATCAGGAAAGCATCGGCTGCCACAGGCTTTGTCATCGCCTGGAGGTAACCCTTTTCCACAGCGACTTTGACCAACGAATCCAGATCGGGCTCGACGATATGGATTTCGCCGCGATTAATGGTTTCGACCGCCAGTTTGTTCACATCGATACCGATGACTTTTTTCTGGCGCGACGCAAACGCCGCAGCGGTGGGTAAACCGATGTAGCCCAAACCGATTACGGAAATGGTAGTAAAGCTCATAGTGTCACCTGATAATTTTTATGTCTGCACCGCAGAGCGGCGTTTAACATGGATCTGAGTAATTCTCGGATGCTGATAGATGCATTGAGCGGTGATAATGGGTAGATCGTAAAGACGCTGTGAATACCTCCCTGTACGCTCGGATTGCGCAGATATGAATCTCATCCCTGAGATTCACCCTTTCAGGGCCGTCGCTAGCGACGTTCAAAAACGTTCATGACGTTTTTGTCCATGGCGCAAACGCTTTACTCTTCTATCCCATTATCACCGTTTGCATTCTGTAAATCGGCTCTTCGCAGCCCGAAAATGTACTTAGCGATTTTTTATGTCGGGCTATCCCTGCCCGACCCCCTTCGGGCCGTCGCATAGCGACGTTTAAAATCGCTCCTAGCGATTTTTTAAAGCATCAACGATGCGTTGACAGGCTTGTCCATCACCATAAGGGTTATGAGCGCGACTCATTGCCTGATACGCCTCTTCATCCGTCAACAGCATAGATACCGCATCGACAATGCTGGTTACTTCCGTACCTACCAGCTTGACCGTACCCGCTTCAACCGCCTCCAGCCGTTCTGTCGTATCACGCATCACCAATACGGGCTTGCCTAACGACGGCGCCTCTTCCTGAATGCCGCCAGAGTCGGTCAAAATCATGTAAGAACGATTCATCAGATACACGAAAGGCAGATAGTCCTGCGGCGCAATCAGCATCACATTATCAATGCCGCTCAGGATGCGATTCACCGGTTCACTGACGTTAGGATTCAAATGGACCGGATACACAATTTGTACTTCAGGGTGTCGACGGGCGATATCTGCCAGCGCACTGCAAATGCGCTCAAAGCCACCACCAAAACTCTCGCGACGGTGTCCGGTAACCAGAATCAGCTTCTTGTTATCGTCTAAAAAAGCATATTTTTCGTCGAGGTTGCGGCGTAATGCGGCGTCCCCGAGAATGCGATCGCGCACCCAGAACAGCGCATCAATCACCGTATTACCCGTCACAAAAATATGCCGATCAGACAGATGCTCACGCAGTAAATTTTGGCGGGAATTTTCCGTCGGGGCGAAATGGTACATCGCCAAATGCCCGGTCAGTTTGCGGTTAGCTTCTTCCGGCCAGGGCGAGTAGAGATTGCCAGTACGCAATCCCGCTTCTACGTGGCCAACGGGGATACGCTGATAAAAAGCCGCCAGACTAGTTGCTAACGTCGTGGTGGTATCGCCGTGTACCAACACCAGATCCGGTTTGAACTCCGCCATAACGGGTTCAAGTCCCGATAAAATCCGGCAAGATATCTCACTGAGTCCCTGTCCAGGTCGCATAATATCCAGATCGTAATCCGGCGTAATATCGAACAAACGCAGCACCTGATCCAGCATCTCCCGGTGCTGGGCTGTTACGCAAATTCTCGATTCAAAGGCTCCATCCTGAGCCAAGGCATGAACCAGCGGTGCCATTTTTATGGCTTCCGGCCGGGTGCCGAAAACAGTCAATACTTTCACATTGAATCTCTTTAATCAGGTTATACGCAGACGCTCGCTGAGCATCAGACGCGAATCAGCAAGCGGGTTAGCGCGGGCGGCGAGCCAAGGCAACACCCGCACCGACGAGCGCACCAATCGCCCCCCACATCACCATCAGGAATGCCCGGCGTGGGCTGTCTCGCTTCACCGGTTCTTCCGGCGTACGCAAATAACGATACGTCTGGAAAGCAGCCTCAAGCGTTGGGCCAACGTTCAGCGTCGCCAACATTGCGCGATTTTGATCGTAATCCAGTTCGTAGTGCGGGCCGCTGGTCTGCAACGTCTCCAGTCGGGCTTGAAGCATCGGCCTGCCAAGCAGGAACATTTCCGATGCGGGGATTTCGTCTGCGGGTGTATCCGTCTGACTACGGCTAATACCTTGCTGTTGGGCGATTTTCAACGCCAGTTCAACGCTGCGGACTTCACGATCATAAATCGCTTTTGCTACCGCTTCCTGACGCTTGATCTGTGACTTCATGAAGATGGTTCTGGCCGCCCAGGCACCCTTGATCTCTTCATTCAGGTGGCTGGCTGCACGCTGGCTGGCAAAAGCCACATACTGACGAAGCAACGTGTTGGAATCTTTAGAGGTTTCCGCCACCAGCTTCACGGAATCATTGGTTTTTTTCCCGTCGTCACGCGGCGTAAACTGAATATTGTTGACCAATTCATCCAGCAGAGCCGCATCGGCTTTTTCATCACCTTCCAGACGCTGCTTATAATAGTCAGTCTGCAGCCAGAAATCGCGGCGGGTATCGTAAGCCGCTAATTGCATGATGAATTCGTCATACGCATCGGCCGAAATAGACGGTTGCTCTGGCTGAGGCGCAGAAAAAGAGCGGGCGTCGAGGTTACGCAGGAATTGCTGCTGCGAATAATACCCTCCCAGCATGTTGACCGTCGGCTTGTCGGTAATCGCTGTCGCGCTCCACTCCTGTTTAACAAGATAGGAATAGCCTAGTGCCACGACGGCAAAAAGCAGGCCGAACGCTATCGGCCACACCTTTCCACGCCACAACAGGCGAAATAGCCCACGGATATCCAGTTCGTTATCAATCAATGCATTCCCGGTAGACAAGTTCTCTGATTTCATTACTTCCCCAAAATTATTTGGTCAGGATGACTGCTTTTGCTCATCAGAATGCCGCATACGGCGTTTGATTCGCTTGATAAAACGGGCGACCCGCCATGCTCGTTTCAGGCAGTAGCCATACAGTAGAAATGCAAGCAAGAATAATGCCAACATGAACCATTCGGGTATAAAAAAGAAATATTCTCCCAACACGCCAACCGCAGCCAACAAGGCGGCAGCAAGCGTAATCAACAAAAATGCCTGGCGGGAAGAAAAGCCAGCGCGCATCATTAAATGATGGATATGCTGTCGGTCAGGCGAGAACGGACTCATCCCTTTACGCAAGCGCCTATACATAATGGCGATCATATCGATCAGCGGGATAGCGATGATCCACAATGCGGTAACTGGATTAATCGGATGCTGCGGGCCTTGCGTTGTTTGAATCAGGAGCCAGATGGCCGTGAAGCCAATCATCGTGCTACCTGCATCGCCCATGAACACCTTGTAGCGAGGTCCAAACATGCCGAGATTAAGCAGAATGTAAGGTAAGGTCGCAGCAATCATGGCGAAACACCACAATGCCAGATTCGTATGGCCGCTCAGATACAGCAAAATCCCCATCGCCCCAAATGAGACACTGGACAATCCGCCGAGCAATCCATCGATCCCGTCCACCATATTGAACGCATTAATCGCCGCCCAAACGGCAAACAGCGTGACCAGATAGCCAAACGGCCCCAGCCCCATCTGCCACGGGCCGAAAATGTATCCCAAGTTGTGTATCGTCAAGCCGGCGAAAGCCATCATCACTATGGCAACAAACGCCTGCACAACAGCCCGAATTTTCACGCTGATATCAAAACGATCGTCCAGCATGCCGATAAACACCAGCACACCCGCGCACAGCAGGTAAAGACGGAAGTTGGGGATATATTGATCGGTAATGAAGTAGGTAAAGCAGATACCCGCATACACGGAGATACCACCGACCAGAGGCACAAGACCCCGATGGCGTTTACGGTAGTTGGGACGATCGACAAGCCCTATTTTACCCGCGATGCTGCGAGCAAAAAAAAGGAAGCCTAAAGAAAACAAGAAAATAAATAGTAATTCGGTACTCATAGTGAGTAAGTTCACCGTTAACAGCTGCGCTGTAGCTGTTCAGTATAGACTCGGTTTACGCCTTATATCCTATCGCCCACATTGATCGCCAGTACAAATTGAGTGATAACCGAGGCTTCACAGTAGAAAGCCCCTTCACATCCGATCAATTAGGGGATAAAAAAACGCCACGACCCAGCGTGGCGTTCCCCGAGTTATCCGTAATGGATGAACGCCCGGATTTATGAACGTTTCATCATATCGAAGAATTCATCGTTGGTTTTTGTCATCGCCAACTTGTTGATGAGGAATTCCATCGCGTCGATCTCACCCATTGGGTGGATGATCTTGCGTAGAATCCACATCTTCTGCAATTCTTCAGAGGTGGTAAGCAGTTCTTCTTTACGCGTACCGGAACGGTTGTAATCAATCGCCGGGAACACGCGTTTTTCTGCGATTTTACGCGCCAGGTGCAGTTCCATATTACCTGTACCTTTAAATTCTTCGTAAATCACTTCGTCCATCTTGGAACCGGTATCAACCAGCGCGGTGGCGATGATTGTCAGGCTACCGCCTTCCTCAACGTTACGCGCCGCACCGAAGAAACGCTTCGGACGATGCAGGGCGTTCGCATCCACACCACCGGTCAACACTTTGCCCGAAGCCGGAACCACGGTGTTGTAGGCACGCGCCAGACGGGTAATGGAGTCCAGCAGGATGATAACGTCTTTCTTATGCTCAACCAGACGTTTCGCTTTTTCGATCACCATTTCAGCAACCTGAACGTGACGGGAAGCAGGTTCGTCAAACGTTGACGCAACCACTTCACCTTTCACCAGACGCTGCATCTCGGTCACTTCTTCCGGACGTTCGTCAATCAGCAGCACCATCAGCACGCAGTCAGGATGGTTGTAAGCGATGCTCTGCGCGATGTTCTGCAGCAGCATGGTTTTACCCGCTTTTGGCGGTGCAACGATCAGACCACGTTGACCACGGCCGATCGGCGAAGCCAGATCCAGCACACGCGCCGTCAGATCTTCTGTCGAACCGTTACCCCGTTCCATACGCAAACGAGAGTTTGCGTGCAGCGGTGTTAAGTTTTCGAACAGGATCTTGTTGCGGGCGTTTTCAGGTTTGTCGTAGTTGACTTCGTTAACTTTCAGCAGCGCAAAGTAGCGTTCACCTTCTTTCGGCGGACGAATCTTGCCAGAAATGGTGTCACCAGTGCGGAGGTTAAAACGGCGGATTTGGCTGGGAGAAACGTAGATATCATCGGGGCCTGCGAGGTAGGAGCTGTCTGCGGAGCGGAGAAAGCCGAAGCCATCCTGCAATATCTCCAGCACACCATCGCCGAAAATATCCTCGCCGCTTTTAGCATGCTGCTTCAGAATAGCGAAGATAATATCCTGTTTACGCATGCGGGCTTGGTTTTCCAGTCCCATATTTTCGCCAAGAGTAATTAACTCAGAAACTGGCGTATTCTTTAATTCGGTAAGATTCATAGTGGTGGGTTCTTTAACTCGGGGTAAATCTCGAACTATTAACGTGAATGGTATGGCAGGATCATCCGTGCCTCTATAGCAGCCTTCAACCACCGGATTCCTGTCTGGTTTCACACCTGAAGCGCATTAAATCCGCGCAAAACGACATCCGCATAAACGATATCCGCATAAATCAACGGCAGGAGATCGAAGACACATAAAACTAATTATTGTAAAACTAATAGACTGTCAAAATCGGATCACAAACGTGTTGTAAAACAACGATTTTTTCGATTTCGACACAGAATAATGCTTTAGACTCTAACTTTCAGGCTTAAGCCTAAGGGCTTAAACATAGGCAAGTACGATGTGCAGTGATGAAGAATCTAACACGCTTCCCGACGAGCGGCAAGCAGTCAATACGAGAATTGCATATTGACCAATTGCGCCCGCCGCCCCCCTTTAGAAGGGGAGCAAGCTAATTACAGATTCGCCGTCAGGAACTCTTTCAGTTGCCCTTTGGACAGTGCGCCGACTTTCGTCGCAGCGACTTCGCCGTTTTTAAACAGCAGCAGAGTAGGGATGCCACGGATACCATATTTTGGTGCGGTAGCCGGGTTTTCATCAATGTTCAGCTTGGTAACCGTCAGTTTACCTTCAAATTCTTCAGCAATTTCATCCAGAATAGGAGCGATCATTTTGCAAGGACCACACCACTCAGCCCAGAAATCAACCAAGATAGCGCCCTCAGCTTGCAATACTTTCGTGCCGAAGCTGTCATCAGTCAGGTGAATTATTTTATCGCTCATATTTTACTCCGCAGGATTATTTCTACCTTGTTGGTGTAGCATTAACCAACAACGGCTTGACTTTATTTCACCGGATACGCTTTCGTAAAGCAATAGTTAGCTGATATTCTACCACACTATGAGCAAAACACACTTAACTGAACAGAAGTTTTCCGACTTCGCCCTGCACCCGCAGGTTATTGAAGCTCTTGAAAGTAAAGGGTTTCATAACTGTACGCCTATTCAGGCGTTAGCTCTGCCATTGGCTCTGTCAGGGCGTGATGTTGCGGGTCAGGCGCAAACCGGTACCGGCAAGACGCTGGCTTTTCTTGCGTCTACTTTCCATTATCTGCTTTCACACCCTGCAAATGCAGAGCGTCAGACCAACCAGCCACGTGCTTTAATTATGGCACCAACCCGTGAATTGGCTGTCCAGATTCACTCTGATGCAGAAGCGCTGTCTCATGCAACTGGGCTAAAATTAGGTTTAGCCTACGGTGGTGACGGCTACGACAAACAGCTTAAAGTGCTGGAAAGCGGCGTTGATATTCTGATCGGCACCACCGGTCGCCTGATCGATTACGCCAAGCAGAACCACATCAATCTGGGCGCGATTCAGGTCGTCGTCCTGGACGAAGCCGATCGCATGTACGATCTCGGCTTCATCAAAGACATTCGCTGGCTATTCCGCCGCATGCCCGCAGCGGCACAGCGCCTGAACATGCTCTTTTCCGCTACGCTCTCCTACCGGGTGCGTGAACTCGCGTTTGAACAGATGAATAACGCCGAGTACGTGGAAGTAGAGCCAGAGCAGAAAACCGGCCACCGCATTAAAGAAGAACTGTTTTATCCGTCCAATGAAGAAAAAATGCGCCTGCTCCAGACACTGCTGGAAGAAGAGTGGCCGGATCGCTGCATTATTTTTGCGAATACCAAGCACCGCTGCGAAGACATCTGGGGCCATCTGGCTGCCGATGGCCATCGCGTTGGGCTGCTGACGGGCGATGTCGCGCAGAAAAAACGTCTGCGTATTCTGGAAGAATTTACCCAGGGTAATCTGGATATTCTGGTGGCAACGGACGTTGCAGCACGCGGTTTGCATATTCCTTCTGTGACCCACGTTTTCAACTACGATCTGCCGGATGACTGCGAAGACTACGTTCACCGTATTGGCCGTACAGGCCGTGCGGGACAAAGCGGATTCTCTATTAGTCTGGCCTGTGAAGAGTACGCGCTGAACCTTCCAGCTATCGAAACCTATATCGGTCACGGTATCCCAGTCAGCAAATACAACAGTGACGCGCTGATGAGCGATTTACCTGCGCCGAAGCGTTTAACGCGTCCACCGCGTTCCAATAATGGCCCGCGCCGACACAATGCGCCGCGCCGCAGTGGAGCGCCCCGTAATAACCGTAAACGAGCGGACTAACCGTCGATGCTGAGCTCTTCTTCACTTTACGCTGCCATCGATCTCGGCTCGAACAGCTTCCATATGCTGGTCACTCGGGAAACCGCAGGCAGCATTCAGACGCTGGCGAAAATCAAGCGTAAAGTCCGCCTTGCGGCAGGGCTGGATAAGCAAAACCGGCTCTCGCAGGAAGCAATGCAGCGCGGCTGGCAGTGTCTACAACTGTTCTCCGAACGGTTGCAGGACATCCCGCAGGATCAGGTGCGCGTCGTCGCTACCGCAACCCTGCGGCTGGCAACGAACGCTGATGAATTTCTGCAACGGGCTCAGGAAATTCTAGGCTTGCCGATTCAGGTTATCAGCGGTGAAGAAGAAGCACGCTTGATTTATCAAGGTGTAGCACATACGACAGGTGGCCCAGATGCGCGTCTGGTCGTAGATATTGGCGGTGGCAGTACCGAACTGGCAACGGGAATCGGCGCAAAGACGACCCAGTTGATCAGCCTCCCGATGGGATGCGTAACCTGGCTGGATCGTTATTTCAGCGACCGCAATTTGGAAGCAGGTAACTTTGAACGTGCTGAACAAGCGGCACGTGAAATGCTTCGTCCTGTCGCGGCTTCTCTGCGCGAACAGGGCTGGCAAATCTGCGTCGGTGCTTCCGGCACAGTACAAGCGCTACAGGAAATCATGGTCGCGCAGGGTATGGATGAATACATTACTCTGCCGAAGCTCAGACAGCTTAAAGAGCATGCGATTCAGTGCGATAAACTGGAAGAATTGGAAATTGAAGGTCTGACGCTGGAACGCGCGCTGGTGTTTCCCAGCGGGTTAGCCATTCTGCTGGCGATCTTCCAAGAACTCGACATCAAAACGATGACGCTAGCTGGAGGCGCACTGCGTGAAGGACTGGTCTATGGCATGCTGCATATGCCCGTCGATCAGGATATTCGCCACCGCACATTGGCGACCCTGCAACGTCGTTATCTGCTGGATACCGAACAGGCTAAACGCGTCAGTACCTTGGCGGACAACTTTCTGCAACAGGTTGCCCGTGACTGGCAGCTAGATAGCCGATGTCGCGAGTTATTGCGAAGCGCCTGTCTGGTACACGAAATCGGTTTAAGTATCGATTTTCGCCACTCTCCCCAGCATGCAGACTATTTGATTCGCCATAGCGATCTCCCCGGCTTTACGCCAGCCCAGAAGAAGCTGTTAGCCACACTCCTACAAAACCAAGTTAACCCAATCGATTTGATTCCGCTGAGCCAGCAAAATGCGCTACCTGCTAATCAGGCACAGCGCCTGTGCCGCTTATTACGTCTGGCGATTATTTTTGCCAGCCGCCGCCGTGATGACACGCTGCCAGCAGTGCGGCTACGCGTAGAAGGCGAGGCACTGCGTTTGATCCTGCCTAGAGGTTGGTTAGCTCAGCATCCACTGCGGGCAGAAATGCTGGAACAGGAAAGCCGCTGGCAGAGTTACGTACACTGGCCCCTGATGCTGGAAGAAACCCCCGCTTAACGAGCATATATACCCTAAATAATTCGAGTTGCAGGACAAAACGCTAGCGTTTTGAACAACGCAAAGCGTTGGCCCGTCAGGGCGAGGTACATTTATGTGCCTTGTAACGCGGCAAGCGCACGAATCCCCAGGAGCTTACATCAGTAAGTGACTGGGGTGAGTAAGGACAAATTGGTTTAGCCAATTTGAACGCCGCTTGCGGCGGCCCCTCAGGGCGAGGCTCAGAGATGAGCCGAGTATTGCCAACGCACATGCAGCTTGAAGTATGACGGGTATACTACCCCCCTTTGGCTTTCGCCAACATCGCCCGGATATTGGCGACGTTCGTCTGACCTTTCTGCATACGCTCTTGCGCACTGACCACTTTCCTTTCCGTTTCCCATACAACGTCATCCTGCGGCAATTCAAGCAGGAAGCGACTCGGTTCGGGGCGCACCAACTCGCCATACTGGCGGCGTTCTTTGCACAATGTGAAAAATAGTTCACGCTGTGCACGCGTAATTCCCACGTATGCCAGACGCCGCTCTTCATCGACGTTATCTTCATCAATGCTGCTCTGGTGCGGCAACAGACCTTCTTCCATCCCGACTAGAAAGACGTATGGGAATTCCAAGCCTTTGGAAGCATGTAGCGTCATTAGCTGGACCTGATCCAGTTCCTCTTCGCTTTCACCACGTTCCATCATGTCCCGCAATGTGAAACGCGTCACCACCTGCGTCAACGTCATCGGTTCATTCAAATCGGAACCTTCCAGCATTTCCGTCATCCAGCTAAATAGCTGATTGACGTTCTTCATCCGCATTTCTGCGGCTTTTGGGCTCGGCGAGGTTTCATACAGCCAGCTTTCGTAGTCCAACCCATGAATCAGGTCTCGTACAGCGGCTACCGGTTCACGTTCTGCCAGACGGGCAATCTCCGACAGCCACTGGGTAAACCGCTGCAGGGATTCCAGCCCACGGCCAGTCAGCGACTGGCTCAGCCCGAGATCAAAACTCGCGCTGAACAGGCCTTTATTACGCTGCCCTGCCCACTCGCCTAGCTTCTTCATCGTTGCCGGGCCAATCTCACGCTTAGGCGTGTTCACAATGCGTAAAAACGCGCTGTCATCGTCTGGGTTCGTCAGTACGCGCAGATAAGCCAGTAAATCTTTGATTTCAGGTCGGGAGAAAAAGGATGTGCCACCGGAGATACGATACGGAATACGGTTCTGCATCAGCATCTTTTCAAACAAACGCGACTGATGGTTGCCACGATACAAAATGGCATAGTCGCCGTACTGGGTCTTTTTAATAAAGTGATGGGCAATCAGCTCACCCACAACCCGCTCCGCTTCGTGATCTTCGTTGTTGGCGGTAATGACTTTGAGTTCATCACCGTAACCTAGCTCGGAGAACAAACGCTTTTCAAAGACGTGCGGGTTATTGGCGATGAGAATATTGGCTGCTTTCAGAATACGCCCGGATGAGCGGTAGTTTTGTTCCAGTTTGATCACATCAAGCGCGGGGAAATCCTGCTGTAGCAACACCAGATTCTGTGGTCGCGCACCACGCCAGGAGTAAATAGACTGATCGTCATCCCCTACCACGGTAAAACGTGCGCGGGTACCAACCAGCAGCTTAACCAGCTCATACTGGCTGGTGTTGGTGTCCTGATATTCATCCACCAGCAGGTAGCGTAACCGATTCTGCCAGCGTTCACGCACCTCAACATTGTGTTTCAGCAGCAGCGTAGGCAGCAAAATCAGATCGTCGAAGTCCAGCACGTTACAGGCGCGAAGGTGATCGTGATAGAGCGAGTAGCAATGCACAAACAGCTTGTCGCGTTCGGAGCGAGCGGTTGCTGCCGCACCGGCAGGATCGATCAGATCGTTTTTCCAGTTTGAGATCGTAGAGATCAGCTGTTGCAGCAGAACTTTATCGTTTTCCAGCCACTGCTCCGTCAGCTCTTTCAGCAGCGCCATCTGGTCCTGATCGTCAAACAGGGAGAAGTTGGATTTCATGCCCAGCGCAACATATTCACGTTTGATGATCTCCAGCCCCAGCGTATGGAAAGTCGCGATCATCAGCCCACGCGTTTCTTTGCGCCCCAGCGTTTGCGCCACGCGCTCCTTCATCTCACGTGCGGCTTTGTTGGTAAAGGTTACAGCGGCAATGTGCCGAGCCTGATAGCCACACTGGCGAATAAGGTGCGCGATTTTGTTGGTGATAACGCGGGTCTTGCCTGAACCTGCGCCCGCCAGCACCAGACAAGGTCCGGTGACGAATTCGACGGCGTGTTGTTGGCTGGGGTTTAAGCGCATAACGATCTTGCTCACTCATAAAACGGAAGGCGATTGTAGCAGAAAGCCGCATCGATCTTGACCAGGGATTTGTTATTAAGGAAAGCACATCGCAGTCCACATCTTGCATTGCAAATGTTACATTGCGCGCAGGAATCTCTTTTGCAAAAAAGGTAATAACATGGCAAATACCGCAGCAGCCCTACACATCCTGGTAGACACTGAACAGCAGGCTAACGACATTCTTGCTCAACTGGAAAAAGGTGCAGACTTCCAGAAAATGGCACAGAAACACTCGACCTGCCCGTCAAAACGTAACGGCGGCGATTTAGGTGAATTTCGTAAAGGCGACATGGTGCCAGCTTTCGATAAGGCGGTGTTTTCCTGCGAATTGCTGAAACCGTTTGGTCCGGTGAAAACCCAGTTTGGTTACCATGTGATCAAAGTGCTATACCGCAACTAAGTTGTCCTGCAACTCAGTCGTCACGCCGACACCCCGAACATAAAAAGCGCGCCGACCTTCTGGTTTGGCGCGCTTTTTCTACTCTACCCGCCTGACTAGCCTATCGTCATCAGGCTGGCATTACCGCCCGCGGCGGCGGTATTGATACTCAGAGAACGTTCGATCAACAGACGTTCCAACTGAACGTGGGTGTCGCCCTGCGCATAGCCTAACAGCAGGATAATTGGGCCGTCTCGCTCTGCAAGCACCTCACTCAACTGCCGTAACCGATCGGCATCCCCATGATAAATGACGCCATGAAAAGACACCTCGTGCCGCTGCCAGTCAGGTGTGAACTGAATATACGACTGCACACCTGCGGGTAAACGGCCATAAAGCATTTTCTCGTGCTCACCTTCCGGCCACAGCAGTTTTCCGCCTATCGCCAGCACCGCTGCCGTCTGAACCAAGCGATCGCCCTCATTATCCGCAAGACACAGAATCCGCTCACGCGGCAGCAGCGTATAAGAATTACGTTCCCCGGTCGGGCCAGGCAGCAGCAGCGTTGTCCCGCTAACGCTATATTCTCTATAGCGCTGGCATAACGCCGCCAGCCCGTGACGCTCCCCCGCTATCGCCCAGTCTTCCAACGCCTGTAGCCCAACCAGCAGCGACGATCGGGCTGAAGCATCCAGCGCTTGCTCACGAGCCTGCTTAGCCAATTCTGCCGCAAGCGCCTCGTCCGGCCGATGTGCCAACAAACGATACAGGTAAAGCGGCCCGCCAGCCTTTGGTCCGGTTCCTGATAAGCCTTCCCCACCAAACGGTTGAACGCCGACAACGGCACCGACCATATTGCGATTCACATATTGGTTACCCACTTTCCCCTTGCCCGTCACACGCAGGATAGTTTCATCAATGCGGGTATGCACACCCAGCGTCAGCCCATATCCCGCCGCATTGATCTGCTCAATCATTGTATCCAACTGCTGGCTTTGATAGCGAACAACGTGTAAAACTGGACCAAAAACTTCTTTTTTCAGCTCGTCTATCTTGCCCAGTTCGATCAGGGTCGGTTTCACAAACGTCCCGTGCCGCCACGTCTCCTCATCCTGCGGATAGGCTGCCTGAAATACGGTATGCCCTTTCGCATGCATAGCCTGAATATGCCGATCCACGTTCTCTTTCGCCTCGGCGTCAATCAGAGGGCCGATATCGGTCGATAATCGTTCAGGATTCCCCATTCGACACTCCGCCATCGCGCCACGCAGCATAGCCAGAGTACGATCCGCGATATCCTCTTGCAGGCACAGAAGGCGCAGCGCCGAGCAACGCTGTCCGGCGCTGTCGAATGCAGAGGCAATAACGTCATTCACCACCTGTTCCGTCAGCGCAGACGAGTCGACAATCATTGCATTCAGACCACCCGTTTCGGCAATCAGCGGCGTCAAACGCCCCTGTGGGTCGAGCCTGCCTGCGATGCTGCGATGCAGGATTTTTGCAACGGTCGTCGATCCGGTAAACACCACGCCGCGTACCCGTTCATCGTTCACCAACGCCGCTCCAATCGTTTCTCCCTGTCCGGGCAGCAGTTGCAGCACGCCCTGAGGGACACCCGCTTCCCGTAAAATACGCACCGCCTGCGCCGCAATCAGCGGTGTCTGTTCAGCAGGCTTCGCCAGCACGCTGTTTCCTGCCGCCAGCGCGGCAGAAATTTGCCCGGTGAAGATCGCCAGCGGGAAATTCCACGGACTGATGCAAACCACTGGCCCCAGCGGACGGTTGGTATCATTGGTGAACGTATTCCGAACCTGAGCCGCGTAATAGCGTAAGAAGTCCACCGCTTCGCGCACTTCCGCAATCGCGTTACTGAAAGATTTACCCGCTTCCCGCACCAGCAACCCCAGAAGGCTTTGCAACTGCCTTTCCATCAGCGAGGCGGCCTGATTCAATATCGCCGCACGCTCTGCGGGCGGCGTCGCAAACCAGATAGTGCCTGCATGCACCGCCGTTTCTATCGCCAGCTCAACATCTGCCACGGAGGCATCGCGAACATAGCCCACCACATCGTGTACATCGGCGGGATTCACGACAGGCCTTTCTTCACTCGCCTCACTTTCCCCCTCAATCATCGGCACGGCGTACCACGGCTGTGACGCGTGATTCAGCAACGCGCAGGAAAGCGAAGCCAGCCGGTGCTCATTCGAGAGATCCAGCCCGCTCGAATTTTGCCGTTCCCGTCCATATAGCTGACGCGGTAGAGGGATCTTGGGATGCGGTGCGCCCATGCCCCATTCCACTTTTGCCAGCGCTTCTACGCTACGAATCGGATCGGCAATCAGCGTTTCCAGAGCCATTGAGGTATCCGCAATGCGATTAACAAATGAGGTATTCGCGCCGTTTTCCAGCAGACGTCGCACCAGATAAGCCAGCAGCGTTTCATGGGTTCCGACCGGAGCATAAATACGACACGGACGGTTCAGTTTTCCGTCAGCAACCGCGCCCACCACCTGATCGTAGAGCGGTTCACCCATGCCGTGAAGGCACTGAAACTCATACTGACCGGGATAATAATTGTTGCCCGCCATGTGGTAGATCGCGCTTACCGTCTGCGCGTTGTGCGTGGCGAACTGCGGGTAAATCAGATTCGGTACGGCCAGCAGCTTCCGAGCGCACGCCAGATACGACACATCGGTATAGACCTTACGCGTGTAGACCGGATAGCCTTCCAGCCCGTCAACCTGCGCGCGCTTGATTTCGCTGTCCCAGTACGCCCCTTTCACCAGACGAATCATCAGCCGCCGACGGCTGCGCTGTGCCAGCTCAATCAGCGCATCGATTACATACAGGCAGCGTTTCTGATAAGCCTGAATGACAAATCCGATACCGTTCCACCCCGCCAGCTGTGGCTCCATGCAGAGTTTTTCCAGCAGATCGAGCGAGATCTCCAGTCGGTCGGTTTCCTCTGCGTCGATATTGATCCCGATATCGTACTGACGCGCCAGCAGCGTCAGCATCAACAAACGTGGATAGAGTTCTTCCATCACACGGTCATACTGCGACCGGCTATAGCGCGGGTGCAGCGCCGACAGCTTGATGGAGATGCCCGGCCCTTCGTAAATCCCACGCCCGTTCGAGGCCTTGCCGATAGCATGAATCGCCTGTTGATAAGCCGCCAGATACGCGGCAGCATCGTGCTCCGTCAGCGCGGCTTCACCTAACATATCGTAGGAGTAACGGAAGCCTTTACTTTCCCGTTCGCGGGCATTCGCCAGCGCTTCACCGATGGTTTCCCCAGTGACAAACTGTTCCCCCATCAGCCTCATAGCCATATCGACGCCTTTGCGGACAAGCGGCTCACCGCTTTTCCCGATGATACGGTTCAGCGAATTCGAGAGATTCACTTCGTTGTGCGTCGCCACCAGCTTTCCGGTAAACAGCAGCCCCCAGGTTGCAGCATTCACAAAGAGAGACGAGCTGTGACCAAGATGCGCCTGCCAGTTTCCCCGACTGATCTTGTCGCGGATCAGCGCATCACGCGTGGATTTATCAGGAATACGCAGCAGCGCTTCAGCTAGACACATCAACGCCACCCCTTCTTGAGAAGAAAGTGAGAATTCCTGTAGCAACCCTTGCACAATGCCCGCACGCCCATTTCCGGCTTTCTGACCGCGTAATTTTTCTGCCAGTTGATAAGCCAATTTCTGCGTTAACTGTGACATTTCATCAGTAAGTCTTGCCTGTTCAAGCAAGATGGGCACCAGTTCATTTTCAGGTCGGCGATAAGCAGACGTAATGGCAGCACGGATAACCGATTGAGGAAGAACCTGCTCGGCGAAATCAAGAAAGGGCTGATAGGCTTCTTCTTCCTGAGATTGCGACATAATCTCTTCTGGTCCAGTGTGGCTGCCGTTCGCCCATAGTGGTGTTTCAGGAGTGTCGAGGCTGCTTTCGAGGCGTTCGAGGTAATGGAAAATAGCCTGTTTGAGCAGCCAATGTGGTGTGCGATCAATACGCTGCGCTGCGGCCTTGATACGTTCACGCGTTTCCTCATCGAGTTTTACACCCATCGTGGTAGAGCCCATAGCGTCCACTCCTGTCATTAAAAGATAAACATCGGGAAACCATCAATATCGATTATGTTGCAACTTTGTGCAACCAGTGTTAAGCATTATTAGTCATAATGTGGTTGCAACCCATTGCCACCTTCAGGCCTCGTTCCGGCCTGACCTGAGTGGTTACTATAAAACACAATGTTGTCGTGATAGCGGCACGAAAAATAATGTGGAGAATTGAATGACAATAAGCACACCCGTGTTGGTGACGTTTCTGGTGTATATTTTCGGGATGGTTCTCATCGGTCTGTTTGCCTATCGTGCCACCAATAACTTTGGCGATTACATTTTGGGCGGACGTCGGATGGGTAGCGTGGTGACTGCACTGTCGGCTGGCGCTTCCGATATGAGCGGCTGGCTGCTGATGGGGTTACCGGGTGCCGTTTTCATTTCCGGGATATCCGAAAGCTGGATCGCCATCGGCCTGACGCTAGGCGCATACCTGAACTGGAAATGGGTCGCAGGACGTCTGCGTGTACACACTGAGGTAAACCATAACGCACTCACGCTGCCCGACTATTTCAGCCATCGTTTTGAAGATAACAGTAAATTACTGCGCGTGATTTCCGCGTTAGTTATTCTGGTTTTCTTCACGATCTATTGTGCTTCCGGCGTGGTAGCGGGGGCTCGTCTGTTTGAAAGCACCTTTGGCATGAGCTACGAAACCGCATTATGGGCAGGCGCAGCGGCCACCATCGCCTATACCTTTATCGGCGGCTTTCTGGCCGTGAGTTGGACGGATACGGTTCAGGCCAGCCTGATGATTTTCGCCCTGATCCTGACACCGGTGATGGTCATTCTGTCACTTGGGGGGATCAATAGCTCGCTGATGGTGATTGAAACGAAAAATCCCGCCAATCTGGACATGTTCAAAGGGCTGGATTTTATCGCTATTATCTCGTTGATGGGCTGGGGTCTGGGCTATTTCGGCCAGCCGCACATTCTGGCGCGTTTTATGGCAGCAGATTCACACCACACAATGCACAACGCACGCCGCATCAGTATGACCTGGATGATTCTTTGTCTGGCCGGTGCCGTGACGGTGGGCTTCTTCGGCATAGCCTACTTTAACAATAACCCAGATCAGGCAGGCAACGTGGCGCAAAACAGCGAGCGCATCTTTATCGAGCTGTTCATGCTGCTGTTCAATCCGTGGATTGCTGGCGTGCTGCTGTCTGCGATTCTAGCGGCTGTGATGAGTACACTGAGCTGCCAGTTGCTGGTCTGTTCCAGCGCCATCACCGAAGATTTATACAAGCCATTCCTGCGCAAGAATGCCAGCCAGAAAGAGCTAGTCTGGGTGGGGCGCGCCATGGTACTGCTCGTGGCGATCATCGCTATCGCGCTGTCTCTCGACCCAGAAAACCGCGTACTGGGTCTGGTGAGCTATGCCTGGGCAGGCTTCGGGGCTGCATTCGGGCCGGTGATTTTGATTTCTCTGCTGTGGCCACGTATGACGCGCAACGGCGCACTGCTCGGAATGATCGTGGGTGCGGCAACGGTGTTGATCTGGAAACAGTACGCCTGGCTGGGTCTGTATGAAATCATCCCCGGTTTCATCTTCAACAGCCTGACTATTTTCATCGTCAGCCTGTTGGGTAAATCGCCATCAAAAACGATTACCGACCGCTTCAATCAGGCGGAAACAAAATATAAGTCAGTCTAATAAAACACGCACGTTTGCTATTGCTACAAAAGTCCGACGATAAAAAGTTCGTTGATAAAAAAAGAGGGCACAGCTAATGCTGTGCCCTCTTCTATTTCGATCACCGACAGGCATTAACCCGCAACGGCGATACGCTTCATGTCTTTCATGTAACCGCGCAGCGTGTGGCCTACGGTTTCGATTGGGTGGTTACGGATAGCTTCGTTAACATCACGCAGCTGTGCGTTGTCCACTTCGGTACCCGCGACCGCTTTGCCCAGATCGCCCGGTTGCAGAGAGGCCATGAATGCATCTTTCAGCAATGGAACGGCAGCATTAGCGAACAGGTAGTTACCGTATTCTGCGGTATCAGAGATAACCACGTTCATTTCATACAGACGCTTACGCGCAATGGTGTTGGCGATCAGTGGCAGCTCATGCAGTGATTCGTAGTAAGCCGACTCTTCGATGATGCCAGAGCTCACCATGGTTTCAAACGCCAGCTCAACGCCCGCTTTCACCATCGCAACCATCAGCACGCCGTTATCAAAGTATTCCTGCTCAGCGATTTTACCGTCGAACTGCGGTGCGTTTTCGAATGCAGTTTGGCCCGTCTCTTCACGCCAGGTCAGCAGTTTCACGTCATCGTTCGCCCAGTCAGCCATCATGCCGCTGGAGAATTCGCCAGAGATGATGTCGTCCATGTGTTTCTGGAACAACGGAGCCATGATGCCTTTCAGTTGCTCAGACAGTGCGTAAGCACGCAGTTTCGCTGGGTTAGACAGGCGATCCATCATCAGCGTGATCCCGCCTTGCTTCAGCGCTTCGGTGATGGTTTCCCAGCCGAACTGAATCAATTTTTCTGCATAAGCCGGATCGGTGCCTTCAGCAACCAGTTTGTCGAAGCTCAGCAGAGAACCCGCTTGCAACATACCACACAGGATGGTTTGCTCACCCATCAGGTCAGATTTCACTTCTGCAACGAAAGAAGATTGCAGAACGCCAGCACGGTGGCCGCCGGTAGCCGCAGCCCAGGCTTTAGCGATGGCCATGCCTTCGCCTTTCGGATCGTTTTCTGGGTGAACCGCGATCAGCGTTGGTACGCCGAAACCACGTTTGTATTCTTCACGTACTTCCGTACCTGGGCACTTCGGTGCCACCATCACGACGGTGATGTCTTTACGGATTTGCTCGCCCACTTCAACGATGTTGAAACCGTGAGAATAGCCCAGCGCTGCGCCCTGTTTCATCAGCGGTTGTACCGCCTGAACCACTGCGGAGTGCTGTTTGTCCGGTGTCAGGTTAACCACCAGATCAGCCTGCGGGATCAGATCTTCGTATGTACCAACGGTGAAGCCGTTTTCGGTCGCTTTGCGCCATGATGCGCGTTTTTCGGCAATCGCTTCAGCACGCAGGGCGTAAGCGATATCCAGACCAGAATCACGCATGTTCAGACCCTGGTTCAGACCCTGAGCACCACAGCCGACGATCACCACTTTCTTCCCTTTCAGGTAGCTCGCCTCATCGGCAAATTCATCACGCCCCATAAAGCGGCACTTGCCCAATTGATCCAGCTGCTGACGCAGGTTTAATGTGTTGAAATAGTTAGCCATGTTGTGCTCCGTATACGGTTTTGTTTGTCTATTATTCGTAAAAAGGATTCCCGTCAGATGGGAATTCACTATGACCCCATCATATGACAGGAATTGCGTTGCTTAAATTGATATATTAACAACGTCACATTGCACTATTTGCAAGATAAAAAACGGGGCCTGCATCGCATGGATTTACGTGATCTCAAATTATTCCTGCACCTCGCAGAAAGCCGGCACTTTGGCCGTACCGCCAAGGCGATGCACATCAGCCCGTCCACGCTGTCGCGGCAAATTCAGCGGCTGGAAGAGGATTTAGGGCAGACGCTGTTTCTGCGTGATAACCGAACCGTACAGCTCACCGATGCCGGAGAGCATCTGAAGCTGTTCGCCCAGCAAACGCTGCTGCAATACCAGCAGCTACGCCACACGATAGACCAGCACGGGCCGTCATTAAGCGGCGAGCTGCGGATCTTCTGTTCCGTCACCGCCGCCTACAGCCACCTGCCGCCGATTCTGGATCGCTTTCGGGCGCTGCACCCGCTGGTAGAAATTAAGCTGACAACCGGCGATGCCGCCGATGCCGTGGAGAAAATCCAGTCGAATGATGGAGACTTGGGGATTGCAGGACGCCCGGAAGCGTTGCCTGCGAGCGTTGATTTCATGCCGCTCGATAAGCTGCCTCTGGCGTTGATTATCCCAGCCCTTCCCTGCCCTGTGCAGTCGCTGGTGCGGCAAGCAGACCCAGACTGGTCGCAGATTCCGTTCATCCTGCCGGAACACGGCCCAGTACGTAAGCGCATCGATCTGTGGTTCCGACGCAACCACATTACCAATCCGCAAATTTACGCCACCATCTCAGGGCATGAAGCGATGGTATCGATGGTCGCGCTGGGCTGCGGCATCGCGCTGATTCCCAACGTCGTGCTGGAGAACAGCCCGGAACCGGTACGCAACCGCGTTTCTGTCTTTGTCGAACAGGTGATGGAGCCGCTAGAACTCGGCGTGTGCGTACAGAAAAAACGGCTTAGCGAGCCGCTGATTGCCGCCTTTTGGGACATATTACAGGACACGCCATGAAGATAGCCTTTACTGCCATCATCGCCGCTGGGGTGACGTTGGCCGCCCTCAGCCACACTGCGCAAGCCGCCAGTTTCTCCTGCGAAAAAGCCGCCTCAGCGCAGGAGACGCTGATTTGCGCCAGCCCGCTGCTCGGACAGTTGGATGAAGAACTGGCACAGACATGGAAGACCTCCCGCGCGTCCCTGACGGCGTACGACAACAGCGCACCGTGGGAAAAAACGCTCAACCAGTTTCAGCGTAGCTGGCTGACCACCCGCGATCAATGCAAAGACGAAGACTGTCTGCGCCAGCGCTATCAGCAGCAGTTAAATCGGCTGCGCTATCTGAATGACATCGCGCAGCACGCACTCCCCTCGCCGATTACGCCGGTGAAAAATACGTCCTGCTTCCACGGTTCATTCAGCTATGAGTATGTGATGTCAGGGCTTTCTGCCGAAGAGTACCGCGAGTTGGGTGATTATTTTCGGGAGATGTATGACCAGAAAGCGCCCTACCACGCCGTCAGCCTGACGATGACCAACCAGCGCGGCAAGATTGAGGGCGGCGCATCCATTGCATTCCGCTACGGTAACAAGCTGGATGATTCTGCCTTCACGGCCCGTCAGATGAGCGATGTACAAGCGATTGGCAAAGGCGAAAGCAGCTTCGGCCAGCAGGTGAAAATACTGCTCACCTGCATTGACGATGATCATCTGCAAATCGCCACCTTCGGCAGCAATCGGGAAGAAGGTTACCTATTTAACACTTTGCTGGAGCGCGATAAAACCCCACAGGATCAGCAGAAAACGCCGTAGCGTTGACTCACTCTGATTCTAGCGTTCAAACCACTTATCCGCCGAAAATGCCCGCGTATCGGACTCCGTTTCCTGCGCGGCTTTCTTCATGGTTTCGACGTTCATCAGGTAATGATAGAGCGGTTCAAGCTGGGTAAAACCTTGTGACAGAACCGTCACCAGATCACCGGAAAACAGCGCATCCATATCCTGCCGGGTACCTATCGCGGCAAACGACTTACGGTTATACCAGTCAGCCAGTTCCGGCTCCTGGCCTTTAATCAACGGGCGTTTGTAGCTTTCGCCTTCCAGCGTGAAGGTATTGCCCAAACAGCTCGCCACTTCAAGAAACTGTGACGGATTCCCGCGCAGCGTATGACGGAACAGGTCCATCGTATTACGTGTCGCGCTGTAATAGCCCAGCCCATAACGCCAGGTATCCGGTGTGATTTCAAAGAAATACACTGGCGCGTCCGTCCAGTCCTTACGTGTCCGTTTGAAAGTGAGCCACATATGGCTGCGATAACGTGATTTATCGTGAGAAAAGCGCGTGTCGCGGTGAATACGGGAGAGCGTTTTGCCGATAGCAGGACGCGTTTCAAAATGGTCGTCAATCTGCAACATGGTCAGACTGAGTTCATCCACCAGCGTGCGGAACGGCGCAACCAGTTGCTCATCGTAAACCGCACGATGCTCGTCAAACCACGCTTTATCGTTGTACTGACGTACCTGCTGAAGAAACGTTAAACCCGCTTGAGAAAAACCTGTGAACTGCGTTGCCATAAAGAGATGCCATCCCTGTTGCTGTCAGATGACATAAAGATAACGCCGCTGACGCTGAAACACCATCGGCGGTGGAAAGGCCATATTCTACCGTGACAACAAGGCAATCAACCTAGTCTTATTAACGTTAGTCACGCATGACGGAACTTCCCCCCCAAACAAACATATTTTTTATTTTCCCAAAGGAGGAATAAGGGCTCCCTACTTACCTTCTACAAACGTTAACCATTTTATAGTTACCGTTTTTCTTCGCGCCCCCCCAGAATACATCCATGTGATTTATTTCTGAGGCGTTATAGGCAAATAGTCGTAGGATTTGACTTAATTTAGAACATACCACTGCAACCAATATGTTAACATTAGTATAATTTAATCTCGATAATTATTAACAACAAAATATTTGTAACAAGGCAATCATATAATGAAGACAGCATTAAAAGTTGGGTTAATCGGTATTGTCGTCCTTTCTGTTTCTGCTTGTGATAGTTTAGATCCAACCAGTCAAAAAGGCGTATTTTATTACAGCAACCCCACTGCCAGTAACCTTACATTTAAGGTTGATGGAAAAAATTATGATGTTTTACCGAATCATCGCGACACGATAAAACTTTCACCAGGCAAACATATATTAGAAAATAGCAAAGGTGAGAGTTTTTCATTCATGGTTTTTGATAATAACAACGGTGGAATTATCAACCCCAATAATTATATTTATTATACGTTATCAGAAGCTTATGCTGTCGAAGGCAAGGAAAAAAGATTTAACCCCATGACCTATGAGGTAATGATTAATGGTCACCAATTAGAGATGGCTGTCAGAAGCGCCAATGCTTCTGTAATTGATGCAAACATGTTCAAATGTACCTATCAATTAGGCGAAGTATTTCCTGAATCAATCACCGTCCATGATAGAACATCGAGTGGTAACATCCAATCTAAATGCTTTGATAAACCAGAGTTAGTCGAATACATTGCAGAGGTATATGGTGAGAACCTTGCGACTAATTCTATCGAAGAAAAAAATAAAGACTCCATCAATATGGTATTTAGTTATGATGTTCCTGCCACGAATGGGCTTAACCCTAGCATTCAGGCACCAGCAGAAAAATTAGTAGAGCTATTAAAAAATTTGAAAGAAACTGATGACACCGCTATTCATGAAAAATTAAGAAAACAATTCACTCAACTGAACATTGATCTAGTAAAAGCCTCTAGCAGCACCAGAAAAACATCCTCCCACTCCGTTGAGCAAAATGAAAAATATAACGACTTCATTCATCAAACAGGATATCTATTCAGCTATGGAATTTTGGCTAAATAATTAAATTTTATTTTTACACAAAGGCCATAATGAAATGGCCTTTGTGATAATAACATCGAAATAAGTATATACTCCGCCCCCCTCATCCTTAAATAATCCGTATGAGAAACACCATCGGCGGCGTGACACACTTATCTAAAGGATGAGTATTAAGGGATATTGAGTTCACCGTCTAGCGACTCGATCCGTCTGTAGTTTTCGACCGCCTCGCAAAGGCTTTTATCTGAGAAATAAATAGGGCTATCTTTAATATACGGATGTACTTTATACGCACAACGATGGACAACATAATTTTTCCACGCGGCTTGATCTGCTTTGAAGAGCTTAACTGCACTTTCCTCATCTTCCATAGTTATAAGTTTGGAAAGAAAGCTTATTGCTTCTTTATTTTTTTGTTCTAATTTTTCTGTCGAATCAGCAAGCATCCGATCAATACAAATATCCACTTCATGATAACTCTCTCCTTTCATTAGGTCTTTACATAACGTTTTTTTCATCAAATTCAATTGGTTCAGGTAAATTTCACCAAATGCAGGAGATATACCGTTCACTACAAATAACATCAATATACAAAAATATATAGGTTTCATTTTTTCATCCTTAGATAACCCGCTCGATTTCTTCCGGCCTCATACTCTAGCAACTTCGGTGTATTTTCTATTTTATTTATTAACAGTTCGATATCATTCTTTGCTGCGACAGGGATAGTCGTCTCCCCAGCGATCCCTTGATAGGCCAGATCCACCAAAATATCTCGAATAGCAGGGTGAAGTTCAGCCCAACCGACCCTATTGGGTACATCTTTGGAAAAACGAGCGTATCGCTTTTTAGCTATTTCTATATACCCAACATAAATCATATTAAACAATTCCACCTGCTGTTGGTGTGTAATCACGCCAATTTTTTCTTTATACTGTTTCACGAAAGTGGCAGCAGCACCGTTCTTCAAGCCGGCCCCCTTCGCTATCAAATTCGCTTTTTCACTACCAATACCAATTCTGAGCATATCCGAATAGATTTCACCCTTGGTTCTCTCCCCCATATCATAGCCTCGCCCCAGCGTCACACCAGACTTAGCCTTTCTTGGCCAGTGAATGACTCGGCTAAAAAAAGGGCTATTGGGAATATCATCCC
This sequence comes from Pectobacterium odoriferum, assembly GCF_009931295.1. Classification (NCBI taxonomy): domain Bacteria; kingdom Pseudomonadati; phylum Pseudomonadota; class Gammaproteobacteria; order Enterobacterales; family Pectobacteriaceae; genus Pectobacterium; species Pectobacterium odoriferum. Next base: position 4,627,006 of record NZ_CP034938.1, read on the forward strand.
CTTCTCCATCGAAAGTTATTTGTCCTTGAGGTACTCTTAGCATTGAGTAAATTCCTTTTTATTAATACGCGGCCCCAATGTACAAAATTATTTAGCATCTCTTTGGGTTAGTGATTAATTAGTTAATAAAAACAGCCATAGACAAAATAATTATCAATGACTGCATATTTTATTACTAAATAAAACTAAATACCACTATCATTCCAGATACTATAACCCGATGTTCCCGCAACTTTGTGCTCCCATGATATGGAATTATATTTTAATAAAACCTTCTCATATGGCATTACGTCATTGTCATTAATCGAATGTGGATAGTGACAAGAAATATCAACAATGCGGGCATCTGTTAATTTAATGACATAAAAAAGTTCTAGCTGCCCAGCAGAATTTATTCTATACAAAAAGAAATTTGCAGTTAGCTTTTCATTGGAAGAAGTAGAAACACCAAGCAACGGTGACGACTTATCGATAAGTTTAATTATTTCAACAGGATGACAAGATAGATTATCAGCATGACTCATTGAGTGATTTAAACTTAACACTTGAATTTGATCTTCATGACCAATTTGGCTTCTATTACCAATTGACTGTAATGTTGAACAACCAGAAGAAATTAACCCCTGTTTATCGCCCGTTAATTCCAAATAAATAACACTCGACATCTTATTAACTCCTAAGAATAAATATTATTAATGAACTGACGGAGTATCAATCCTGAGTGAAAGTTTTCGTCCATCTGACGTTTTCATTTCCACAAGGTTGCTTTGGGTCACTTGCATCAGAGAAAGGCATAGCCTCATCATCAACGCTAATATCTCTTCAGGAGGTAATGAACTATTAAGGACACTCTCTTTTAATTGGTCATTTAACTGAGAAACCAGTTTTTCTTTATTTTTCATACGCGGGCTCCATGTGTGATCTTCACTGCGGCACAAGATAACCCAAAGAATAATAATTAGCAATATTCACAACAATACGAAAAACCATCCAAATAAAAAATTAAATAATTCACCAGGATATATTAAGCAACCTATATTAATGGTTACATTAATGAGTTAGATATTCACCTAACAAGAAAAAAAAGAACATTCCATCGATTAGTAATAACCAACAGAACTGTGCTCTTAATAAAAACACGGCGAATATTCCGCCGTGTTTTTTCTTTTCCTCAGCAATTAACCCGCTAAAAAGAAACGGAACGCTGGGTTATTGGTTTCGTCGTGACATTCATAACGCAGCGCCTGTAGGTGCTGCTCGAATTCCCGATCGCCCGCATCCAGTTCAAACGCGGCCAGCACGCGGCCAAAATCCGTGCCGTGGCTGCGGTAATGGAACAGCGAAATATTCCAGTGCGTCCCCAGCGTATGCAGGAATTTCAGTAACGCGCCCGGCGACTCTGGGAACTCAAAGCTATACAGCCGTTCCTGGAGCGGTTTGGAAGGGCGTCCGCCGACCATATAGCGAACGTGCAGCTTCGCCATTTCATCATCGGATAAATCCACCACTTCATAACCGTCTGCGGACAGCTCGGCGATAATCTCCTGCCGTTCCGCATAGCCGCGCGTCAAACGCACACCGACAAAAATGCAGGCGTCTTTGGCATCCGCGTAGCGATAGTTGAACTCGGTAACAGAACGGCCGCCCAACAGTTGGCAAAATTTCAGGAAGCTTCCCTGTTTCTCGGGGATCGTCACGGCCAGCAAGGCTTCACGCTGTTCACCTAGCTCGCAACGCTCGGAAACGTAACGTAACCCGTGGAAGTTGACGTTTGCACCGGACAAAATATGTGCCAGACGCTCGCCCTTAATCTGATGCTGTTGGATGTATTTTTTCATCCCCGCCAAGGCTAACGCCCCAGAGGGTTCAGCAATCGCACGGACATCTTCGAACAGATCTTTCACTGCCGCACAGATGGCATCGCTGTCGACGGTAATCACGTCATCCAGATATTCCCGACACAGGCGGAAAGTCTCATCGCCGATACGTTTCACCGCCACGCCTTCGGCAAACAGCCCGACACGTGCCAGATCGACCGGTTGACCCGCATCCAGCGCCGCACGCAGACAGGCGGAATCTTCCGCTTCTACGCCGATCACCTGAATCTGCGGCATCAGCTGTTTGATCAGCACGGCAACACCTGCCGCCAGACCACCACCACCAACCGGCACAAACACGCGGTCCAGATGCGCATCCTGCTGTAGTAGTTCCATCGCCAGCGTGCCCTGCCCAGCAATCACCGCAGGATGATCGAACGGCGGCAGAAAGGTCATATGCTCCAGCTCTGACAGCTCAATAGCCTTGGCCTTGGCCTCATCAAAGTTGGCACCGTGTAGCAGCACTTCGCCGCCAAAACCCCGCACCGCATCCACCTTGATATCAGCTGTCGCTACCGGCATCACAATCAGCGATTTAATCCCCAGCTTGCTGGAAGAGAGCGCAACACCCTGCGCATGGTTACCGGCTGATGCCGTTACCACACCGTGAGATTTTTGCTCATCGCTCAGACCTGCCATCATCGCATACGCACCACGCAGCTTGAAGCTGTGCACCGCGTGCCTGTCTTCACGTTTTACCAGAATGACATTACCCAGCCGCGAAGAGATCTTATCCATCTTCTCCAGCGGTGTGACCTGCGTGATTTCATACACTGGCGACCGCAAGATCGCCCGCAGGTATTCCGCGCCCCCCGGCGCGGCAGGAAGAGGTTGTGACACAGCCATCAGCATTAGCCTCCCAGCTTGCTTTTATCCCGCACAGCGCCTTTATCTGCGCTAGTTGCCAGGCTAGCGTACGCACGCAGCGCAAAAGACACCTGACGTTCACGATTATGTGGCGTCCAGGCTTGCTCGCCTCTCGCCTCTTCCGCTTCGCGGCGGCTCGCTAACTCTGCATCATCTAGAACCAGCGCAATGCTGCGGTTCGGAATATCAATCGCGATGGTGTCACCGTCCTGTACCAGAGCAATGGTGCCGCCGCTGGCCGCTTCAGGAGACGCATGGCCGATAGACAGACCCGAGGTACCGCCGGAGAAGCGTCCGTCGGTGATCAACGCACAGCTTTTACCCAATCCCATCGATTTCAGGTAGGTGGTCGGATACAGCATTTCCTGCATGCCCGGCCCGCCTTTTGGCCCTTCGTAGCGAATCACAACCACATCGCCCGCCACAACTTTACCGCCCAGAATAGCGTCTACCGCATCATCCTGACTTTCATAAACTTTTGCCGGACCGCGGAATACCAAACTACCTTCATCCACACCTGCAGTTTTCACAATACAGCCATTTTCTGCCAGATTGCCGTACAGCACGGCCAACCCGCCATCCTGACTGTAGGCATATTCACGCGAGCGGATGCAGCCTTCCTGACGATCGGTATCCAGTGAATCCCAGCGGCAATCCTGAGAAAACGCTTTGGTCGTACGGATACCCGCAGGGCCAGCGGAATACATGCTTTTCACACTGTCATCCTGCGTCAGCATGACGTCGTAGGCTTCCAGTGTTTCCGGCAGCGTTTTGCCCAGCACGTTGTTCACTTCACGGTTCAGCAGACCCGCTCTGTCCAGTTCCCCCAGAATACCGATCACACCGCCCGCGCGGTGTACGTCTTCCATATGGTATTTCTGCGTACTCGGCGCCACCTTACACAGATGAGGAACCTGACGTGACAGTCTGTCGATGTCGGTCATGGTGAAGTCCACGTCACCTTCCTGCGCCGCGGCTAACAGATGCAGAACGGTATTGGTGGAACCGCCCATCGCAATATCCAGAACCATGGCGTTTTCAAATGCGGCTTTATTGGCGATGTTGCGCGGTAATACGCTTGCATCATCCTGCTCGTAGTAACGCTTCGCTAGACCGACAATGCGTTTGCCCGCGTTCAGGAACAGTTGCTTACGGTCAGCGTGCGTCGCCAACAGCGAACCGTTGCCCGGTTGAGATAAGCCCAGCGCTTCGGTCAGGCAGTTCATGGAGTTAGCGGTAAACATACCGGAGCAGGAGCCGCAGGTCGGACAGGCAGAACGCTCCACCTGCTCGCTCTGTTCATCAGAGACTTTCGGGTCCGCGCCCTGAATCATCGCATCCACCAGATCCAGCTTGATGATCTGATCGGATAGCTTGGTTTTCCCCGCTTCCATCGGGCCACCAGAAACAAAAATCACCGGAATATTCAGGCGCAGCGACGCCATTAACATCCCCGGGGTGATTTTGTCGCAGTTGGAAATACACACCATTGCATCCGCACAGTGGGCATTGACCATGTATTCCACGGAGTCGGCGATCAGTTCACGAGAAGGCAGGGAATAGAGCATGCCGCCGTGTCCCATCGCGATACCGTCATCAACTGCAATGGTGTTAAATTCTTTCGCGACGCCGCCGGAGGCTTCGATCTGCTCGGCAACCAGTTTCCCCAGATCGCGCAAGTGCACATGGCCCGGCACGAATTGGGTGAAGGAGTTAACCACCGCGATAATCGGTTTACCAAAATCGTCGTCGGTCATCCCGGTGGCGCGCCACAAGGCTCGGGCACCCGCCATATTACGGCCGTGTGTGGTTGTGGCTGAACGGTACTTAGGCATGCTCTTTTACTCCAAAAATTACGAATTTGGCGATGACGGAACGAGTCACCGCCTGACTGTCTGTCTCTATACCCGTCATATTTCAAGCTGCATGTGCGTTGGCATTCCTCGCTCACCTCAGTCACTTACTGATGTAAGCTCCTGAGGATTCTCTGCGTCGCCGCCTTCCTGCAACTCGAACTATTTAGGGTATATAATTTAACGATTTATCGGATCCAACCAGCCCCATTTATCTTCGGTTTCACCCGTAAAGAGGCCGAAGAACGCCTGCTGCAAGGCTTTGGTGACCGGGCCGCGTTTGCCAGCACCGACCTGAATGCCGTCGACGCTGCGCACGGGGGTAATTTCTGCCGCAGTACCGGACATGAAAACTTCATCGGCCAGATACAGTGACTCGCGGGACAGCACTTGCTCACGCACTTCATAACCTGCGTCTTTCGCCAGTTTGATGATAGCGTCACGCGTAATACCTGGCAGCGCCGAAGAGGTAAACGGCGGCGTGAAGATAATACCGTCCTTCACTTCAAACAAGTTCTCGCCCGCACCTTCGGAAACATAGCCGTGGACATCCAACGCGATCCCTTCCTGATAGCCGTGGCGACGCGCTTCGCTACCCACCAGCAGAGAGGACAGATAATTGCCACCCGCTTTTGCGGCGGTTGGAATGGTATTCGCCGCCACGCGATTCCAGGACGACACCATCGCATCGATGCCTGCTTCCAGCGCCTCTTCACCCAGATACGCGCCCCACGGGAAGGCGGCGATGATCACATCGGTTTGATAACCATCTGGCGGGTTAACACCCATACCCACATCACCAATGAACACCAGTGGACGAATATAGGCGCTGGTCAGGTTATTTTTACGCAGCGTTTCACGGCAGGCTTCCATCAGCTCATCTACGCTTTGCGCGACGGGCATACGGTAGATTTTTGCCGAATCACGCAGACGTTGCATGTGCTCACGGTGACGGAAAACCACCGGGCCCTTATGTGAATTGTAGCAACGAACGCCTTCAAAGACGGAGGTGCCATAATGCAGGGCATGCGACATGACGTGTACTTTTGCCTCAGCCCATGGAACCATCTCGCCATTGAACCAAATGTAATCCGCTTTTTTTGTCATTCTTCTTTTTCCTTACTCTTTTGCGTTAGGCGCTGATCTGCTGTGATGTCGTCATCGGTTTAATGTCAACGCAGGCAATATCCAACAGCTTGCTCAATTGCGTTGACAATAAATCTACCGAACGATGGCTGGCAACGGTCAGTTCAATATTAATGTGATCGGTATTGGTAGTTTGCACCATATTCATCGCGCAAACTTTGAAACCGCGATGGCGAGTAACACGCAATACACGCTCCAGAACCTCGGGACGAAAGCGCGCCTGAATCGAAAGTTGATGGTGTGTCATTCTGTTGTCTCCAGCACTTAATTCTGTGTAAGTCGGCCATTGTTCGGTTTTGTCGAGCTTAGTTTGGTTTTGTCGAGCCTTACTTGGTTTTATCAAGCATCGTTTCGTTGCCCGCACCCGGCGGAACCAGTGGCCAAACGTTTTCGTACTCATCAATCGATACGTGTAATAAATAGGGGCCTTCGCTGTTAAACAGGGCGTCCAACGCGACATCAATTTGATCTTTGCGGGTGATGCGCTGGCCGGGGATATCAAACGCACTTGCCAGCGTCAGGAAATCAGGGTTATCGGAGAGGTCGGTTTCACTGTAGCGTTCATCAAAGAATAACTGCTGCCACTGGCGCACCATGCCTAACCGTTGGTTATCCAGCAGCACGATCTTCAGCGGCAGCCGTTTTCGTTTGATGGTGCCCAATTCCTGAACGTTCATCATGAAAGAGCCGTCGCCGGAAATGCAGATAACCATGTCGTCCGGGCGCGCAACCTGTGCGCCTACCGCAGCGGGTACGCCGAAGCCCATCGTGCCGAGACCGCTGGAAGTGATGAAATTCTCAGGACGGCTGAACGTCATATGCTGTGCGGCCCACATCTGGTGCTGGCCCACATCGGTCGTGACCACAGTATCCGCATCCATTCGTTCGGAGATCGTTTTCAGCAGCGCAGGTGCATAAATCGCCTGACCGGGATGATCATAACGCCACGGGTATTCCGCCTTCATCATGGTCGCCTGCTGGCGCCACGCGCTGACGTTCAGCGGCTGTTGCAGCGCAGGTAATATCGCGTTCAGATCGCCTTGCAACGCGACATTAGCATGACGCAATTTGCTCAACTCTGCTGGGTCGATATCCATGTGAATCACGCTGGCATGGGGCGCGAAGGCGTTCAGTTTACCGGTCACTCGGTCATCAAAACGCGCCCCAACCGCGATTAACAAATCGCACTCCTGCACAATCAGGTTCGCCGCCTTCGTGCCGTGCATACCAATCATACCGAGGTAATAGGGATGATTGGCATCCACGGCACCCAGCCCTTTCAGCGTAGAAACGGACGGGATATCCGTTACGCTCAGGAATTCACGCAGTGCCGGAACTGCATTCGCCATGCCGACCCCACCGCCAACGTACAGCACCGGTTTTTGCGCTTTCGCCAGCAGAGCGTACGCCTGCGCAATATCTTGATCGGGGAAATCGACATCGTTAACAACAGGCGCAAAGTTTGGAGTGAAATCCCCCACTGCCAGCTGAATGTCTTTAGGAATATCGACCAAAACAGGGCCTGGACGACCGCTGTTGGCAATCGCGAACGCTTCTGCCATCACTTCCGGCAGTGATTCGAGAGACTCAACCAGAAAACTGTGTTTCGTACAGGCCAGCGACAGCCCCAGCACGTCGATCTCTTGGAAAGCATCAGTGCCAATCAGCGCCGACCCGACCTGCCCAGTGATCGCGACCACAGGGACAGAATCCAGCAGCGCATCGGCCAAACCAGTGATCAGGTTCGTTGCTCCTGGGCCAGATGTCGCAATGCAGACGCCCACGTTGCCCGTGGAGCGAGCATAGCCAATCGCCGCCATCACCGCGCCTTGCTCGTGGCGACACAGCAGGTGTTTCACGCCGCCGTCATAAAGTGCATCATAAACTGGCATTATCGCGCCCCCCGGATAACCAAAAACGGTTTCCACTCCCTGCGCTCGCAACGCTTGAACCACCCACTGTGCTCCATTCATAGTTATTTCCCCGACATCTTATGGGAATAACAGAATTTTATGCTGATGTTCATTTTCTGTTCCTTTCCGTTATAGATTACGCCCAACAAAAAACCCCCGACCTTTCGGTGCGGGGGTTTTCTTGAATTAGGCCTTGATTTCTAAGCCATTCTTCGTCCAAGTGCAGCCCCGCACGGTGGGATAATAATCACCACCACGCTAATCACGACTAGGCTAATCACTAGGGATAGGGCTTTCATAATAGGTTGTTCATTAATCTTCTGTCGAACGAATACCTACAGAGTTATCACAGTCAGACATGGGCTGACAACAATTTTTTTTCATTGCCACCCGTAAGGATTACCTATGATACGGGAAAAAACACAACGTAATCATAAGGTAGAAGCGCATCCAATTATTTTCGCCTGTTGGCGTAAAAATGAGCGTTGTATGAGAAACGTGGCAAATGAAAACGGGCGTCGTCGATCGCCGGATAGCATTAAGCGATCGGTTCATCTTAGATAATTGCGACACATCGCGCACAAATTTTACTCATTACTGAAACAGTGAATTATTTCATGACACCGCCGCGCAGACTGGCGAAGACGGTCTCTACTTCTTCTCCCTTGCCAGACATGATGCACATCATCAGCAAAGGGGAAATAGCATGTCATTGGCAGTTACCTATACTCGGGCAATGATTGGTGTACAAGCACCGGACGTTTATATCGAAGTTCACATCAGCAGCGGGCTGCCGGCCCTAACGCTGGTGGGTTTACCAGAAACCACCGTCAAGGAAGCGCGCGATCGCGTGCGCAGCGCACTCATCAATTGCGGATTTACCTTTCCAGCAAAGCGCATCACGGTCAATCTCGCCCCCGCAGACCTGCCAAAAGAAGGGGGACGCTACGATCTACCGATTGCTCTGGCGATTCTGGCAGCCTCAGAACAAATCGATGGTGAAAAGCTAAGCCGCTACGAGTTTCTTGGCGAACTCGGCCTGTCTGGCACCTTACGTGGCGTCAATGGCGCGATTCCCGCCGCATTAGAAGCCATAAAAGCAGGCCGCCAGCTTATCCTGCCAGATGACAATAAACGGGAGATGACGCTGATACCACAGGGTGAAGCGCTAATGGCCGGGCATTTGTTGGACGTGTGTGCTTTTCTCAGCGGAGAAGAGGAATTGCTCAGTTGTTCCGATATGACGCCCGTTCCACAGATAGGGGAAGATACGCTCGACTTGAAGGATATCATCGGTCAGGAGCAAGCTAAACGCGCGTTGGAAATCGCGGCGGCAGGCGGTCATAACCTGCTCTTGCTAGGGCCACCGGGAACAGGGAAAACCATGCTGGCGAGTCGATTAGGCAATCTGATGCCGCCGTTAAGCGATGAAGAAGCGTTAGAAAGTGCCGCGATCAACAGCCTAATCAACATTGATGCCACCATGACGCGCTGGCGAGCAAGGCCATTCAGATCACCTCATCATAGTTCTTCCATGGCTGCACTGGTGGGTGGTGGGTCATTACCCAAACCCGGAGAAATCTCGCTCGCCCACAACGGAGTGCTGTTTCTGGATGAATTACCGGAGTTCGAGCGGCGCGTCCTGGACTCACTACGAGAGCCTCTGGAGTCCGGTGAAATTATCATCTCTCGCACTCGAGCCAAAGTATGCTACCCAGCACGCGTGCAGCTCGTTGCCGCAATGAATCCCAGTCCATCAGGACACTATCAGGGCATTCATAACCGATTGCCAGCACAACAAATACTGCGCTATCTCAGCAAACTTTCCGGTCCCTTTTTGGATCGCTTTGACCTTTCTATCGAAGTTCCTTTGCTACCACCGGGGGTGTTATCTCAGCAACATTATCAAGGCGAAAGCAGCGCGACGATTCGCGAACGCGTGCTGACCGCACGGCAAATACAGTTGAAGCGGGCAAATAAAATCAACGCACTACTCACTTCACGTGAAATAGAAAAACACTGCGGATTGGAGATGGCTGATGCGGCCTATCTGGAAGAGGTGATGAACAAACTTGGCTTATCCGTACGCGCCTGGCACAGGATATTGAAAGTCGCGCGCACGATCGCTGACCTCGGTGATCGGGGCAACATTGAGAGAAAACACCTTGCCGAAGCGCTGAGCTATCGCTGTATGGATCGATTGCTCATCCAGCTCCACAAAAGCCTTGAATAGCAAGGGCGCTATATTATTCGCCACAAAAGGAAATGGGGCTACTAACGCCCCATTCTTAATTAATCATCGCTTTCAGTGTATTCTTCCACCGCGTCCATCTGTGGCTTACCACCAGACAACGTATGGAAGCGTTTAGGACGACGAATACGATCCAGATATTTGGACCAGATTTTTTCCAGTTCCGTTTCCGCTTTACGTTCGCCGCGGCACATTGCAACAAACGATGTCTCTTCCTCAGTCACTGGTTCACGTTTACCCAAATCCAGCTCGTTAAACGCGTAACCGTGGCGCTCCAACAATTGTGCTTCTTTAATCGTAAAGTCGCCATGTCGGGAAAAACCACGCGGGTAGAACTTGTTATCAAAAAAACGATTAGTGGTAGAGAAGCTTTCTGCCATCTTACACGCTCCTAATTCTTCTATGGTCGTGTTGTTTATGGCGCGGAGTATTAGATAGGCTTGACATTGTGTAAAACAAAACATTTAAATCATTACGACAAAATTTTTTTGGAGATGGGCGTGGATACCGAATTACTAAAAACCTTTCTGGAAGTCAGCAGGACAAGACACTTTGGCCGTGCCGCCGAATCCCTGTATCTCACGCAGTCAGCGGTGAGTTTTCGGATTCGCCAGTTAGAGACGCAGCTTGGTGCCAACCTGTTCACGCGCCATCGAAACAATATACGCCTGACGCCCGCCGGTGAACGGCTTCTGCCCTATGCAGAAAGCCTTATCGGTACCTGGCAGATCGCTAAAAAAGAGGTCGCACGCTCGCAACAACACAGCCTACTTTCGGTAGGGGCAACCGCGTCGCTCTGGGAGGCCTATCTGACCCCCTGGCTACAATCGCTGTACCAACAGCGCCCACTGCTCCAGCTAGAAGCGCGAATTGCCTTACGCCACTCGCTGGTAAAACAACTCCATGAGCGTCAGTTGGATCTGTTGATTACGACCGAACAGCCAAAAATGGAAGAATTGGCAAGCCAGCTGCTGGGCAATTTCTCCCTTTCGCTGTTTGCAGCAGAAGCACACCCACCCGGACAGGAACTGCCTTATATAAAATTGGAGTGGGGCGCAGACTTTCATCAGCAAGAACACCGCCTATTAACCAGCGATCAGCTTCCTGTTTTGACAACAACGTCGGCCCAGTTAACCCGTCAATTGCTTGAAACAACCGGTGGCTGCGCGTTTTTACCCAGCCATTGGTTACAAACCTACTCCAACCTGCGGATAGTCGGCGACAGTCAGCCCGTCGTGCGCCCGTTTTACGCTGTTTGGTTACAAAACAGCGATCAACAGACGATGATTCGTCAGTTGCTGAAAACGCCTATTGTGATTAATCCATGAGCGATTTTGCTCACGACCAACTTAAGCACGTCTGGCTAACCAGAATGTGCTTAACGCTTTCTGTAACCCAATAAAAGCAAACAACAGGAAACCAATGACGATTTTTGTCCACCATGAGCTCAAGGTGCCGTCAAACGTGATATACGTCTGAATCAGGCCCTGAATCAGTACGCCAAATAGGGTTCCCAATACGGTACCAACACCGCCGGTCAGTAGTGTGCCACCAATCACGACAGCTGCGATGGCATCCAACTCCACACCGCTTGCCGCCAGGGCATAACCCGCGGAGGTGTAGAGAGAGAATACAATACCTGACAGCACCGCTAACGTACTGGAAAACATGTAGATATGAATCGTAGTTCGCCTGACAGGCACCCCCATCAGTTCCGCAGAATAGCTGCTACCACCAATCGCATAAACACGGTTACCGAAACGGGTTCGATGCGCTATCACAATCCCCAACAGCACCACAATCAACATCACTAACGCCAGAAAGGTAAACCTTCCCCCATCCGGCATGCGCCATGCTAAACCCGCCAACTGGCTATAGACCGGATGATCGATTGGAATCGACTCCTGTGAGACGATAAAGCTCATTCCTCGGACAAAGAACATACCTGCCAGCGTGATAATAAAGGCAGGCAACTTCAGCGTGTCGATAATCCATCCCATCACCCCACCAAACATTGCGCCCATAACCAGCGCTATTGCGAACGCAAAGAAAGGATCAATACCATACGTACCGATCAATTTGGCCAGTAACACACCGGTAAATGCAATGACTGACCCAACAGAGAGATCGATCCCGCCAGACAGGATGACAAACGTCATCCCAACCGCCACGATCCCCAGAAAAGCGTTATCCGTCAGTAAATCAAAGAACACTCGCGTCGAAGCAAAGCCGGGAAACTGGCTGAGACAGAATAAATAGCCAGCAATAAAGACCAGAATCGTCATCAACAGGGGGAAGTGGCGTTTCAACATTATGTTTTCCTCCTGAATAGGTGGTGCAACGAAATACGCGGGGATTGCATAACCAAAACCAGCAGAACGACGAGTGCCTTCAGAACCAAGTTGAATTCCGGCCGATAGCCAGACAGCAGGATGCCAGTATTCATACTCTGAATAATCAAGGCACCGACGACAGAGAGCAGCAAATTAAAACGGCCTCCAAGTAGCGAACCTCCACCGATCACCACAGCCAGAATCGCGTCTAATTCCAGCCAGAGGCCCGCGTTGTTCGCATCCGCCCCGCGGATATCTGCCGTCACGATAACGCCCGCTACGGCCGCACACACGCCGCATATGACATAAGCTGCGACCAATACCAGCTTCGTACTCACGCCAGCGTTGCGAGCCGATCGCAAATTAATACCGACAGACTCGATAAATAGCCCAAGCGCCGTTTTACGCGTCAAAACCCACAGCGCCAACAGCATTACGCAGGCAATAATCACTGGCATGGGTAGATAGAACAGGGTCCCGCTGCCCAGCTTAGCCAACCCGGCGTTATCAAACGTGATAATTTGACCTTCGGTAATCAGCTGAGCAATGCCTCGCCCAGCAACCATCAGCATTAACGTCGCTACAATCGGCTGAATCTGTAACACCGCAACCAGAAAACCGTTCCATAGCCCACACAGTGCACCAACCAATAGCGCAGTCAGCAGTACAGAAGGGAGTGGATGACCAGCAGCGGTCAGTGTTGCGGCCGTCGCTCCAGCAATCGCCATAACTGCGCCCACCGATAAATCGATACCGCCGGTGGCAATCACCAACGTCATACCTAATGCCAGCAGCGCAACGGGGGCACCGCGGTTAAGGATGTCGATAAGGCTACCGAACAAGCGCCCATCCTGAATGTGGAGGGAGAAGAAGTTGGGCGCGACCATGCTATCAATCAACAAGATGGCAACGAGCGCGAGAAGCTGTGGCACCCCTTTGGTGAACGTTAGGCGGACTTTTTTGGCAGGTTTGACGTTATTGTCTGTCATCAGCTGCTCCCGTTTGTACTGCGATTGCCTGCATCACTGCGGCAACCGAGATCTCATTATGTTCGAGATGCGCAACGTGCTGCCTGTCACGCAGCACAATGATGCGATCCGCATAACCGGTCAGTTCTTCCAATTCAGAAGAGATCACGAGTAAGGCCATCCCCTGCTCACACAGTTTTTCGATCAGGCGAATAATTTCAGCATGCGCACCGACATCGATCCCTCGTGTTGGTTCATCCAAAATCAAGAAGCGCGGTTCTGTCGCCAGCCAGCGCGATAGCAGGACTTTTTGCTGATTCCCACCCGATAGATACTGAATTTCCTGCTCTGGACTGGGCGTACGAATCCCTAACAGGCTGATAAATTTTTCAGCAATACGGGTTTGCTCACGTAGAGAAATAGGCTTCAGCCAGCCGCGCTGCGCCTGAAGCGCCAGAATGATGTTCTCTCGTACCGTTGCTGCACCGACAATACCATCGGTCTTACGATCCTCAGGGCAATAGCCAAAGCCGAGCTTTCCTGCTGCACGCGGTGTGCGAATACTGACTTGTTTACCATCAACCCTTGCTTCTCCGGCATCAGGCACATTAATACCAAATATCAGCTGCGCGGTTTCTGTCCGACCGGAACCCAGTAGACCAGCAAGGCCAACGATTTCTCCCGGGCGCACGGAAAGCTCGAAGTCATTAATCGAGCCACGCCGACCATAATGTTTAAACTGCACAATGGGCTCCCCTGAGACGTCACTATGTTTGCTACACTTCAGTAACGTTTCATCAAAACTATGCCCCAGCATCATTTGGACTAATTCAATACGTGGTAATTCCGCAGCAGGCAATGTTCCAACTAGCCGTCCATTGCGTAAAACGGTAATTCTGTCGCTAATGCGGTAAACCTGATCAAGGAAGTGCGTCACAAATATCATTCCGATTCCGCGATCGCGCAACTTCCGCAATATATCCAGCAGCATATCGACTTCTTTTGCATCAAGGCTTGCGGTGGGCTCATCAAGAATTAAAACGTTAGCGGAAAGATCGATAGCTCTGGCAATGGCCACAATTTGTTGAACTGCGATGGAGTAATTACCAAGCGGATGGCTAACATCGATCATCAGCCCATAATTCAATAAAAGCGCTTCGGCCTGACGCAGGATTTTATGTTGATCCACGATGCCCCAGCGAGTGGGCTCACGGCCAATAAATAGATTTGCTGCAACGGACAGGTTCGGTAATAGATTGACCTCCTGATAGACCGTACCAATACCCAACGACTGAGCATGAGCCGTATTTACAGGATTAATCGCAATACCATCGAGGATAATGTCACCAGATGAGCGATGATAAACACCAGTCAACGCCTTAATTAACGTTGATTTCCCTGCGCCATTCTCTCCTAATAGCGCCACTATTTCGCCACGATTAAGCGTGAAGTCCACTTGATCTAATGCTTTTACCCCCGGAAACTCAACGCTCATGCCCCGAATATCTAACAACCGTGTCGTTTCCATCAGCATCACCTATGCGGCAACTTAACAAGGCTACGTCACACCTGAGCAATATTATGGTAAGTAGGCTGACAATATTCACTGTCCCGTGATTAAACGGTGCAGAAAGCATCGCAAGCCCACTTTTCCATATTCATGTTTCTGCCAGGTATTTAGCAAAATTTATATCAATGATAAATCCATAATATAAATATCAATAACCAAGGTCTTTCTTGGTTTCATATTCCTGTTTTGCTGTGTCAGGCAGTAATAAACGTGATTCGGTTTGAATGAATTTTTTAGGCTGTTTCCCGTCCTTCTTCATCGCTAATAAAGCATCAAAAGCAGGCCCGGCCATATTAGGTGTTAATTCAACGGTGGCATTAGCTTCGCCATTCATCATGGCTTTGAAAATATCAGGGACACCATCAATGGAGACAACTTTTATTTGTGAACCAGGTTTCAGGCCAGCTTCTTTAATTGCCTGAATAGCACCTATAGCCATGTCATCATTATGTGCATAGACCGCACAGATATTCTTTCCGTTCTGCTCAGCTTTAATAAAGCTTTCCATGACCTCTTTACCCTTGCTGCGAGTAAAGTCTCCCGACTGTGAGCGAATAATTTTTATCTGTGGATCTGAAGCTATACCGTCAGCAAACCCTTTCTTACGGTTTATCGCAACGCTAGCCCCAACCGTTCCCTGTAATTCAACAACATTACAAGGTTTGCCTGCGGCTTCTTTCACAAGCCACTCCCCTGCTACTTTTCCTTCATAGACGCTATCAGAGGCGATAGCAGCGGTGTACAACGATGGATCGCTAACCTCAATCGTTCTATCAAGCAGGAACACTGGGATTTTTGCTTCTTTAGCTTCCTGTAAGACTGGTGCCCAACCTGTCGCGACGACTGGCGCAATAAATATGGCATCTACGCCCTGAGCGATGAACGACCGCACAGCCTTAATCTGATTCTCCTGCTTCTGCTGAGCATCAGCTATTTTTAACGTTATTCCACGCTTCTCGGCTTCCTGCTTTGATACTTTAGTTTCCGCAGAGCGCCATCCTGATTCTGAACCAATCTGGGAAAAACCAACAGTTAAGGGTTTTGCCTGTACGGCACCACACAACGCCGTGCTTACAGCAACAGCTACCAGTAAACGTCTGTACATACTTAAACTCCTCCTGCGTAGTCTTACAGCTACTTAGTCAGATTTCAGGTACAACATAGCGCTACGAATTTCTGCTATAGCGCTATCGATGTGATGTTGGCAGATACTACTAACAAGTGAATGCGACCTGAAGGATCGTTCTGAAAAACGATTTACCGTTCACTCAGGTTGTAGATAGTTTTAGTTCAAATATCGAACAAGGTAGATGAGCAAGTTCACAACCTGGTATTACGGTGATTTTGTGCATATTTACAGCTAAATCAGCACGATCTATCAACAACACATCAGAAAAATTTATCTATTAAATAACAACACGTTAGATTAATTAGACATCCAGAAGGGAGAAATAACGGAGAAATTGGAAAGAGGGATACAAGACAGGATCGAGTATAAAGTACAGATCAGAAAAAACCCTTCACGATAACGTGAAGGGTTTTATTTGGCAGGGGCGGAGAGACTCGAACTCGCGACACCCGGTTTTGGAGACCGGTGCTCTACCAACTGAGCTACGCCCCTAAATTACGCTTAATATTATGCCTGCTAAAGTTAGCAGGCATAATTTTAAATGAGTGGCGGAACGGACGGGGCTCGAACCCGCGACCCCCTGCGTGACAGGCAGGTATTCTAACCAACTGAACTACCGCTCCACCGAATTTCTCTACAACCACCAGATTGCTCCGGCTTACTGCTTAATTTGATGCCTGGCAGTTCCCTACTCTCACATGGGGAAGCCCCACACTACCATCGGCGCTACGGCGTTTCACTTCTGAGTTCGGCATGGGGTCAGGTGGGACCACCGCGCTATCGCCGCCAGGCAAATTCTGTTTCATCCCAACCGTTGCACTTAAGTTGCTTTCGCTTCTTATCTGTACAACCATCAGAACCAATCTTTGAACAAGCTGAGTATTGTCTTTTGAGTCATCTCAAAACACCTTCGGTGTTGTAAGGTTAAGCCTCTCGGGTCATTAGTACTGGTTAGCTCAACGTATCGCTACGCTTACACACCCAGCCTATCTACGTCGTCGTCTTCAACGGCCCTTCAGGGGCATCTAGTGCCCAGGGAAGACTCATCTCGAGGCAAGTTTCCCGCTTAGATGCTTTCAGCGGTTATCTCTTCCGCACTTAGCTACCGGGCAATGCAATTGGCATCACAACCCGTACACCAGTGGTGCGTTCACTCCGGTCCTCTCGTACTAGGAGCAACCCCTCTCAATCTTCCAACGCCCACGGCAGATAGGGACCGAACTGTCTCACGACGTTCTAAACCCAGCTCGCGTACCACTTTAAATGGCGAACAGCCATACCCTTGGGACCTACTTCAGCCCCAGGATGTGATGAGCCGACATCGAGGTGCCAAACACCGCCGTCGATATGAACTCTTGGGCGGTATCAGCCTGTTATCCCCGGAGTACCTTTTATCCGTTGAGCGATGGCCCTTCCATTCAGAACCACCGGATCACTAAGACCTGCTTTCGCACCTGCTCGAGCTGTCACTCTCGCAGTCAAGCTAGCTTATGCCTTTGCACTAACCTCCTGATGTCCGACCAGGATTAGCTAACCTTCGTGCTCCTCCGTTACGCTTTGGGAGGAGACCGCCCCAGTCAAACTACCCACCAGACACTGTCCGCAACCCGGATTACGGGTCTACGTTAGAACATCAAACATTAAAGGGTGGTATTTCAAGGTTGGCTCCACGCAGACTGGCGTCCACGCTTCAAAGCCTCCCACCTATCCTACACATCAAGGCTCAAGGTTCAGTGTCAAGCTATAGTAAAGGTTCACGGGGTCTTTCCGTCTTGCCGCGGGTACACTGCATCTTCACAGCGAGTTCAATTTCACTGAGTCTCGGGTGGAGACAGCCTGGCCATCATTACGCCATTCGTGCAGGTCGGAACTTACCCGACAAGGAATTTCGCTACCTTAGGACCGTTATAGTTACGGCCGCCGTTTACCGGGGCTTCGATCAAGAGCTTCGCCTTGCGGCTGACCCCATCAATTAACCTTCCGGCACCGGGCAGGCGTCACACCGTATACGTCCACTTTCGTGTTTGCACAGTGCTGTGTTTTTATTAAACAGTTGCAGCCAGCTGGTATCTTCGACTGATTTCAGCTCCATGAGCAAGTCACTTCACCTACCATCAGCGTGCCTTCTCCCGAAGTTACGGCACCATTTTGCCTAGTTCCTTCACCCGAGTTCTCTCAAGCGCCTGAGTATTCTCTACCTGACCACCTGTGTCGGTTTGGGGTACGATTTGATGTTACCTGGAGCTTAGAGGCTTTTCCTGGAAGCGTAGCATTGGTTACTTCATCACCGTAGTGACTCGTCATCACGCCTCAGTGTTAACAATGACCCGGATTTACCAAAGTCATCCACCTTCACGCTTAAACCGGGACAACCGTCGCCCGGATAACCTAGCTTTCTCCGTCCCCCCTTCGCAGTAACACCGAGTACAGGAATATTAACCTGTTTCCCATCGACTACGCTTTTCAGCCTCGCCTTAGGGGTCGACTCACCCTGCCCCGATTAACGTTGGACAGGAACCCTTGGTCTTCCGGCGTGCGGGTTTTTCACCCGCATTATCGTTACTTATGTCAGCATTCGCACTTCTGATACCTCCAGCAGCCCTCACAGGCCACCTTCGACGGCTTACAGAACGCTCCCCTACCCAACAACACCTAAGTGTCGCTGCCGCAGCTTCGGTGCATGGTTTAGCCCCGTTACATCTTCCGCGCAGGCCGACTCGACCAGTGAGCTATTACGCTTTCTTTAAATGATGGCTGCTTCTAAGCCAACATCCTGGCTGTCTGTGCCTTCCCACATCGTTTCCCACTTAACCATGACTTTGGGACCTTAGCTGGCGGTCTGGGTTGTTTCCCTCTTCACGACGAACGTTAGCACCCGCCGTGTGTCTCCCGTGATAACATTCTTCGGTATTCGTAGTTTGCATCGGGTTGGTAAGTCGGGATGACCCCCTAGCCGAAACAGTGCTCTACCCCCGAAGATGAATTCACGAGGCGCTACCTAAATAGCTTTCGGGGAGAACCAGCTATCTCCCGGTTTGATTGGCCTTTCACCCCCAGCCACAAGTCATCCGCTAATTTTTCAACATTAGTCGGTTCGGTCCTCCAGTTAGTGTTACCCAACCTTCAACCTGCCCATGGCTAGATCACCGGGTTTCGGGTCTATACCCTGCAACTTAACGCCCAGTTAAGACTCGGTTTCCCTGCGGCTCCCCTATACGGTTAACCTTGCTACAGAATATAAGTCGCTGACCCATTATACAAAAGGTACGCAGTCACCTAACAAGTAGGCTCCCACTGCTTGTACGTACACGGTTTCAGGTTCTATTTCACTCCCCTCGCCGGGGTTCTTTTCGCCTTTCCCTCACGGTACTGGTTCACTATCGGTCAGTCAGGAGTATTTAGCCTTGGAGGATGGTCCCCCCATATTCAGACAGGATGTCACGTGTCCCGCCCTACTCATCGAACTCACAGCTTGTGCATTTTTGTGTACGGGACTATCACCCTTTACTGTGCGACTTTCCAGACGCTTCCACTAACACATAAACTGATTCAGGTTCTGGGCTCCTCCCCGTTCGCTCGCCGCTACTGGGGGAATCTCGGTTGATTTCTTTTCCTCGGGGTACTGAGATGTTTCAGTTCCCCCGGTTCGCCTCATGACACTATGTATTCATGTCATGATAGTGTGTCGAAACACACTGGGTTTCCCCATTCGGGTATCGTCGGGTATAACGCTTCATATCAGCTTACCGACGCTTATCGCAGATTAGCACGCCCTTCATCGCCTCTGACTGCCTAGGCATCCACCGTGTACGCTTAGTCGCTTAACCTCACAACCCGAAGGTGTCTTTGATTAATCAAAGTCACTGTCGTGCTGCGATTATTTGAGAGACTCATTGACACACTGACGCATCACTCACATGACATAAATGTCATATCAGTATGTTCAGCTGTCATGTTTCAATTTTCAGCTTGTTCCAGATTGTTAAAGAGCAATATCGTAAACATGACTCCGAAGAATCATCTTTAAGATATTCATGATAATGTCTTTCACTCATTATCGGATTGGCGTCCCCAAGGGGATTCGAACCCCTGTTACAGCCGTGAAAGGGCAGTGTCCTAGGCCTCTAGACGATGGGGACACGAAAAATCCGTACCGGATCATAAACCCGGCACTATCGCGTCAGCATGAGTTTACACTCATCGCATCAACAGGTGCGCTTGCTCAGTATTTTCATCAGACAATCTGTGTGAGCACTTCACTTAACACACATCTTCTTGGTAAGGAGGTGATCCAACCGCAGGTTCCCCTACGGTTACCTTGTTACGACTTCACCCCAGTCATGAATCACAAAGTGGTAAGCGCCCTCCCGAAGGTTAAGCTACCTACTTCTTTTGCAACCCACTCCCATGGTGTGACGGGCGGTGTGTACAAGGCCCGGGAACGTATTCACCGTAGCATTCTGATCTACGATTACTAGCGATTCCGACTTCATGGAGTCGAGTTGCAGACTCCAATCCGGACTACGACGTACTTTATGAGGTCCGCTTGCTCTCGCGAGGTCGCTTCTCTTTGTATACGCCATTGTAGCACGTGTGTAGCCCTACTCGTAAGGGCCATGATGACTTGACGTCATCCCCACCTTCCTCCGGTTTATCACCGGCAGTCTCCTTTGAGTTCCCGACCGAATCGCTGGCAACAAAGGATAAGGGTTGCGCTCGTTGCGGGACTTAACCCAACATTTCACAACACGAGCTGACGACAGCCATGCAGCACCTGTCTCAGAGTTCCCGAAGGCACTCAGCTATCTCTAGCTAATTCTCTGGATGTCAAGAGTAGGTAAGGTTCTTCGCGTTGCATCGAATTAAACCACATGCTCCACCGCTTGTGCGGGCCCCCGTCAATTCATTTGAGTTTTAACCTTGCGGCCGTACTCCCCAGGCGGTCGATTTAACGCGTTAGCTCCGGAAGCCACGCCTCAAGGGCACAACCTCCAAATCGACATCGTTTACAGCGTGGACTACCAGGGTATCTAATCCTGTTTGCTCCCCACGCTTTCGCACCTGAGCGTCAGTCTTTGTCCAGGGGGCCGCCTTCGCCACCGGTATTCCTCCAGATCTCTACGCATTTCACCGCTACACCTGGAATTCTACCCCCCTCTACAAGACTCTAGCCTGTCAGTTTTGAATGCAGTTCCCAGGTTAAGCCCGGGGATTTCACATCCAACTTAACAGACCGCCTGCGTGCGCTTTACGCCCAGTCATTCCGATTAACGCTTGCACCCTCCGTATTACCGCGGCTGCTGGCACGGAGTTAGCCGGTGCTTCTTCTGCGAGTAACGTCAATCAGCCGTGCTATTAACACGACTGCCTTCCTCCTCGCTGAAAGTGCTTTACAACCCGAAGGCCTTCTTCACACACGCGGCATGGCTGCATCAGGCTTGCGCCCATTGTGCAATATTCCCCACTGCTGCCTCCCGTAGGAGTCTGGACCGTGTCTCAGTTCCAGTGTGGCTGGTCATCCTCTCAGACCAGCTAGGGATCGTCGCCTAGGTGAGCCATTACCTCACCTACTAGCTAATCCCATCTGGGCACATCTGATGGCGAGAGGCCCGAAGGTCCCCCTCTTTGCTCTTGCGAGGTTATGCGGTATTAGCTACCGTTTCCAGTAGTTATCCCCCTCCATCAGGCAGTTTCCCAGACATTACTCACCCGTCCGCCGCTCGTCACCCAGAGAGCAAGCTCTCCTGTGCTACCGCTCGACTTGCATGTGTTAGGCCTGCCGCCAGCGTTCAATCTGAGCCATGATCAAACTCTTCAATTTAAGATTTGTTTGATTTGCTGAACTCGTCAGCGATGCTCAAAGAATTAGTAACTGTTTATTCGTAATGAATTTTACTGTTGTTCACTCTTCAAGACTTTTTATATCGTTAAGATACGGTCTTGTGAGTGCCCACACAGATTGTCTGATTAAATTGTTAAAGAGCAGTGCCACTTCATCGGTGGCGCGGGCTGCATATACTATGCTTTTCCGCTGTGAAGTCAAGTCATTACTGACCGCCTTCGTTGAATCTTTTTTCCTGTCACCGCAACCGCGTGTCGCTGTTGCCGTGTCAGTGGAGGCGCATTATAGGGACTTCTCGCACGCTGACAAGCGCTAAATGCAAAAAAAATATCGAGTGAGGGTTTTTTCAGCAAAGCGCAGTAAAAGACGCCGTTATGCCGGATTTTTCGCCGCTAATTGGGCGAAATCCTGTGCGAAACGGGCAACCTGCTGCCAGTCTGTGTATTCAATCTCTTTAGTGCTATCCGTTTCCCCCCCAGTGATACGCATAATGAGTTGAATCATTATCCGATCAAACCAGCGGTAGCGTGGATAACGCAGGGCACCAGCGAACACGCAGCACAAATCGGGCTGCCAAGGAGAATTCAGCAGGAACTTACGCGTATAGGCATTGGTTTGTATTGTGCGCTTCTCTAGCTTACGCGCAGTGAGGTTCACTGAGAAAAATGCGCTTGGCAGCTGTTGCAGAGAAGTCAGATGCTTATGGATAAATTGATTTACCGCAGGATGAAAGCGCCCGTACCGAATCGACGCACCAATCAGAACCCGATCGTACTGGCTCAGATCGATATCATTCGCATTGAGTACGTTAACAACATCGCACTCCTGGGTTCCTTTCAGCGTATTCGCAATATAGGAGGCAATCGCTCTTGTTTGCCCATCCCGACTCGAAAACACGATCAAAGCTTTCATTGTTCTTTATCCTTATGGGGACTATTCCCGCCAGAAGGTTGGCGTAAACAGCACTAAAAGCGTGAAAACTTCCAAACGACCAAACAGCATTGTCAGTATCAGAATCCATTTCGCCGTATCGTTCATCGACGTAAAATTTTCCGCGACGACACCCAGACCCGGTCCCAGATTATTCAATGTGGCCGCAACCGCCGCAAACGCAGAGAAATCATCAACGCCTGTCGCAATGACGGCTAGCATGCTGACAATAAAAACCAACGCATACGCGGAAAAGAACCCCCATACGGCTTCAAGGATACGCTCTGGCAACGCGCGGTGCCCCAGCTTGATCGTGTAAACCGCATTCGGATGCACTAAACGCTTGAGCTCACGCGAGCCTTGCAGGAAAAGCAGCAGGATACGAATCACTTTCAAGCCGCCCCCGGTTGAGCCCGCACACCCGCCAATAAACGCGGAACACAGAAGCAAAACCGGCAGAAAAAGCGGCCACGATGCAATGCTGTCCGTCGTAAACCCTGCCGTTGTCGCCATCGAGACAACCTGGAAGAATGCCTGATTGATCGTTTGCATCCCGCTGTCATAAACGTGGTGGAACCACAGGACAATCGTACATACGGCCACCAGCGACAGCTGAACAAAAATGAACATGCGGAATTCTGGGTCACGCCAGTATACCTTCAGGCTGCGACCACTCAGCAGAGCAAAGTGCAAACCAAAATTACAGCCGGAAATCAGCAGGAATATCGCGATGATGGTGTTAATCGTTGGGCTATTAAAGTAGCCGATACTCGCATCATGAGTAGAGAACCCGCCAACAGACACCGTAGAGAAGCTGTGACCAATCGCATCGAATACCGGCATGCCAGCCAGCCAAAGCGCGACGGCACAGGCAATCGTCAGCAAGAGATAAATCAGCCACAGCGTTTTTGCCGTATCGGCAATACGGGGGCGCATTTTGTTTTCCTTCAACGGCCCCGGCATCTCCGCACGATAAAGCTGCATCCCACCGACACCAAGAATCGGCAGGATGGCAACGGCGAGTACAATGATCCCCATCCCACCAAACCATTGCAGCATTTGTCGATAAAACAGGATGGCTTTAGGCAGTGAATCCAGCCCGACCAGCGTAGTCGCACCCGTTGTCGTTAACCCAGAGAACGATTCGAAAAAAGCATCCGTTACGCCCAGATTAGGATGTTCAGCAAACAGGAAAGGCAGTGCACCGACGCTGCCCAGCACCGTCCAGAAGAGGACTACGATCAGGAACCCTTCACGAGATTTCAGTTCATGCTTCTGTTTTCGGTTTGGTAGCCACAGCATGATGCCAATCGCCAGCGCGACAATAAATGTCTGCGTAAACGCCCGGCCTGCGCCATCGCGGTAAATTAACGCCACCAGTCCGGGAATAACCATCGTCCCGGAAAAAAGGATAACCAACTGGCCGACAATACGGGTTATGGCGCGCAAGTGCATCGCAGGGAATTCCTTAATGATTCATAAAAAGCGCTGGGATTATTATGGAATAGGCAATAAATGCAACGCGCCGCGGCTTAAATCACGCAATTTCATTGCCGCCTCCTCGGTTCCCCTAACGGGGATAGAGAACCGCAATACGACGTCCACGCCATACTCACTATGCAGAACTTTTCCGCCAAGCTGGAAGATCAGGGATTCCACCTGGGGCAACAGCGCATAGTCACAGTGTAAGCCATACTCTTTTTGCAATACTTTCTCTTGCAGCGATAACAGTTTCAGCGCTTGCTGAACGCCGCCGCCATAAGCCTTCACGAGCCCACCCGTGCCCAGTGGGATTCCGCCATAGTAACGCACGACCACAGCCGTAATCTCACCGATACCGCTTCCCATTAGCTGCGACAGCATCGGTTTGCCCGCCGTGCCGGACGGCTCGCCATCGTCAGAAAAACCAAGCTGCTGGGAATCGTCGGGCGCACCTGCAACAAACGCCCAGCAGTGATGACCCGCCGAGGCATACTCTTCCCGGACGTGCTGGATAAACGCCTTTGCTGCGTCGATTCCCGGCGTTGCCGCCAGGATCGTCGTAAAGCGGCTTTTCTTGATTTCCTCGCTGAAGCTCACGGGCGCAGCAGGAACGGGATACGCTTGCATCAGGCCAGATTCAGGTCGCGCGTCATGTTCTCCACGCGCCCTTCATGAATGACAATATTATCTTCGATACGGATACCGCCAAACGGTTTCAACGCCTCGATTTTTTGCCAGTCAAAGTGCTGACTCAATTCGCCCTCACGCCACGGAGCAAGTAAGGATTCAATGAAATAGATGCCCGGTTCGATCGTCATGACCATGCCAGGTTCAAGCACGCGGGTACAGCGCAGGTAAGGATGCTGCGACGGCGCCGCCAGATGTGTGCCGCGATCGTCTTGCATAAATCCGGCGACATCATGCACCTGCAAGCCCAGAGGGTGGCCAAGACCGTGCGGCAGGAAAGGCGACGTGAACCCCTGCTCCACCATGGCTTCCTCGCTGATATCTCGCACCAGTTGATGTGACTTCAGCAGCTTCGCAATCCGCTCATGCATCTGAATATGGTAATCGGTATAACGCGCTCCCGCCTGAACGGTATCAATCAATGAAAGCATTTCCTGATTGAGATCTTTAATCAGCAGGGCAAACGCGCCATCGCTCTGTGCGGAATAGGTACGCGTGAGATCGGCGGCATAGCCGTTATATTCCGCCCCTGCATCAATCAGGAAGCTGCGGACATCGGAAGGCACCTGATGATCGAGCTGGGTATAGTGCAACACCGCCGCATGTTCATTGAGCGCGATGATATTGCCGTAAGGGACATCGATATCACGATGACCAGTGGCCGTCAGATACGCCAGATTAATATCAAACTCACTCATCCCGGACAGAAATGCTTCATGCGCGGCACGATGACCGATAACCGCAGTCTTCTGCGCTTCACGCATGCAGGCCAGCTCGTAATCGGTTTTGTAAGCGCGATGATAGTGCAGATAATCCAGCACACCCTGAGGATTGATATTATCCGCACGAATGCCCAAATCCTGCGCACGCTGCGGGGCGTAGCCGATATAAGCAACACGCTCACGCTGCAATGGAAGTAGCTTCCCGATATCATCGGCATTCCGTAGCACGCTAATCTCAATCTCTTCAGTCCAGAAGCTCTCGGGGACCGGTGCAACGTTATGCCAGTAATCGACTGGCGAATAGAACCACAGCTTCGGCGGGTTCACGCCGTCAACCCAGAGCCAGCAGTTCGGCACCTGCGTGACGGGCACCCACGCTTTAAACTGCGGGTTAACTTTGAAAGGATAGTCGTGATCGTCCAGAAAAACGGTCAACAGCTCACCAGAGTGAATCAGTAATGCGTCAAGCTGATGGCGCGCTAAAACCGCCTGAGCACGCGTTTGCAGCGTAGCCAGATGGTGATGATATAAAGAAGCCAGCTTTTCCATGAGTATCCTTGTACGTCACGACATGATCTCTCCATTTTAACACAGGCATTCCCCAACAGCAGCGTCCGGTGCTTTGTGATCGATTCGGCAAAAAATTAATCTCTCGTTTGCAAAAAATTAACATTAAAACCACAATTCGGTTATCTGGTCATACCAGATCACTCACACAAACAGCGGAGATGAACATGCTTTATCAAGGTGAATCCCTCTACCTTAACTGGCTTGAGGACGGTATTGTCGAGCTGGTATTTTCTGCCTCAGGCTCCGTAAACAAGCTAGATACCCGCACGGTTGCCAGCCTGGGTAAGGCGCTGGACGTTCTGGCGGAACAGCCGAATCTGAAGGGCTTACTGTTACGTTCTGACAAACCGGCATTTATTGTCGGTGCCGACATCACGGAATTCCTTTCTCTTTTTGCCGCACCAGCAGAAAAGCTGCATGAATGGCTTGTCTTCGCCAACCGCATTTTCAGCCGCCTTGAGGATTTACCCGTTCCCACACTGTCCGCAATCAATAGCTATGCGTTGGGCGGAGGGTGTGAATGCGTACTGGCAACCGACTTTCGTTTAGCAACCACGGATGCACGCATCGGGCTGCCTGAGACCAAACTGGGGATTATGCCGGGTTTTGGCGGCACGGTTAGGCTACCACGCCTGTTGGGCGCCGACAGCGCGCTGGAGATCATCGCCGCAGGTAAAGACGTCAGCGCAGCCGATGCCTTAAAAGTGGGACTCGTGCAGGCCGTTGTAGCTAATGACAAACTGGTTCCCGCTGCCATCAAGATGTTGAAACAGGCGATTGACGGCGCACTGGACTGGCAGGCTTACCGACGTCCGAAGCTTGAACCGCTGAAGCTCAATAAGATTGAAGCCATGATGAGTTTTACCACCGCCAAAGCGATGGTGCTGCAAACCGCTGGCAAGCACTATCCCGCACCGATGCTAGCGGTAAAAACCATCGAAGCTGCCGCGACGATGACGCGCGATGACGCATTGCAGCTCGAAACGCAGCATTTCGTTCAACTGGCGCGTTCAAATGAAGCTCGCGCACTCGTTGGCATTTTCCTCAACGATCAATATGTTAAAGGCAAAGCGAAGAAACTGATTGGCGAGACATTCGTGCCGCAGCAGGCCGCCGTGCTAGGTGCGGGCATTATGGGTGGCGGCATTGCCTATCAATCCGCGTTCAAAGGCGTGCCGATTCGGATGAAAGATATCAACGAGAAGCCACTCGCGCTGGGGATGAATGAGGCAGCCAAGCTGCTGAATAAGCAGGTGGATCGAGGCAAGCTGGACGGAATGAAAATGGCAACGATTCTGGCGAGCATTCAGCCAACGCTGGATTACGCTGGGTTCGAGCGCACCGACATCGTCGTTGAAGCCGTGGTTGAGAACCCGAAAATCAAAGCCAGCGTACTCGCGGAAACGGAATCGCACGTGAGCGAGAAGACGATTCTGGCTTCGAATACTTCAACCATCCCGATCGCTTCACTGGCAGCATCGTTAAAACGACCGCAAAATTTCTGCGGTATGCACTTCTTTAACCCAGTCCACCGCATGCCACTGGTCGAAATTATTCGCGGCCCCAAAACCAGCGATAGCACCATCGCCAGCGTGGTGGCTTATGCCAGCAAGATGGGCAAAACACCGATAGTCGTGAACGACTGCCCCGGATTCTTCGTGAACCGGGTACTGTTCCCCTACTTTGCTGCGTTCGGCTTATTGCTCAGAGACGGTGCCGATTTCCGCGAGATCGATAGCGTCATGGAGAAAAAGTTCGGTTGGCCGATGGGCCCAGCCTATCTGCTGGATGTTGTCGGTATTGATACCGCTCACCATGCTCAGGCCGTGATGGCTGAAGGCTTCCCACAGCGCATGGCGAAAGATTATCGCGATGCGATTGATGTGTTGTTTGAACACCAGCGGTTCGGACAGAAGAATGGTCACGGCTTCTACCATTATCAAACCGATAGCAAGGGGAAGCTGCATAAAGAACAGGATGAGGCTGTCGAAGCACTGCTTAAGGACATCAGCCAGCCGAAAAAAGCATTCAGCGCAGAAGAGATTATCGCTCGCATGATGATCCCGATGATTAATGAAGTCGCGCGCTGTCTGGAAGAAGGTATCGTCGCTAGCCCCGCCGAAGCGGACATGGCGCTGGTGTATGGGTTAGGTTTCCCTCCCTTCCACGGCGGAGCCTGCCGCTATCTGGATACACTAGGCAGCGAACACTACGTCGAGATGGCGCAACAGTTGGCGCACCTCGGTGCAATCTATCAGGTACCTGACGGCTTGCAGCAAAAAGCCAAAAGTAATGAAGGCTATTATCCATCGGTCGCGCCACACGCGGACGTTTCTTACGGTCAACCGGCATGAGGGCAGGAAATATGGAAAAGGTAGTGATTGTTGATGCCGTACGCACGCCGATGGGGCGCTCCAAAGGCGGAGCCTTCCGTCAGGTGAGAGCCGAAGACCTGTCCGCACACCTGATGCGTAGCCTATTGAGCCGTAACGCAGCGCTGGATGCCCGTGAGATCGACGATATCTATTGGGGATGTGTGCAGCAGACGCTGGAACAAGGCTTCAACGTCGCCCGCAACGCTGCTTTGCTGGCAGAAATTCCGATGAATGTTCCCGCGACCACGGTTAACCGGCTGTGCGGCTCCTCCATGCAGGCGCTCCATGATGCTGCCCGTGCCATTATGGTTGGCGACGCGAATGTCTGCTTAATTGGCGGCGTTGAGCATATGGGGCATGTGCCGATGAATCATGGCGTCGATTTTCATCCGGGACTGAGCCGCACCACGGCTAAGGCTGCGGGTATGATGGGGTTGACGGCTGAGATGCTGGCGCGTATGCACAATATTGGTCGTGAGATGCAGGATCAGTTCGCCGCACGTTCTCACCAGCGTGCCCACAGCGCCACCCAGTCAGGGGCATTCCGCCATGAAATCGTCCCCACGGCGGGGCATGACGCAGACGGCGCGCTGCAACGTTTCGATTATGATGAAGTCATTCGCCCAGACACCACCGTCGATAGCCTTGCCGCGCTCAAACCAGCGTTTGATCCGGTTAACGGCACAGTGACCGCCGGAACATCTTCGGCGCTGTCCGATGGCGCATCAGCCATGTTGATCATGAGCGAATCCCGCGCGGCATCGTTAGGCTTACCCGTACGTGCTCGCATCCGGGCGATGGCCGTGGTTGGCTGCGATCCTTCGATTATGGGTTACGGCCCCGTCCCGGCGACCAAACTGGCGTTGAAACGGGCAGGACTCAGTTTGACCGATATCGGCATCTTTGAGCTCAATGAAGCATTCGCTGCCCAGACGCTACCCTGTATTAAAGATCTGGGGCTACTGGAACAGCTCGATGAAAAGGTCAATCTCAATGGCGGCGCAATTGCGCTGGGTCACCCGCTCGGCTGCTCAGGCGCACGCATCTCTACCACGTTGATTAATCTGATGGAAAGTCGCGATGCTCAGTTTGGCGTGGCGACGATGTGCATCGGGCTGGGACAGGGTATTGCGACCGTGTTTGAGCGTGTCTAAACACAGGAAAGCTCCGTCAGAGAACGGCTAGAAACCAAAAATCCCACAGCCGTGGGATTTTTATTTTTACTTGCTTATGTCTTACTGTTATCGACCGCTTTAAATAAACGAAAATGCGTCGCTGAACATATGGGCTGCCAGCGCACCGCGCTCGTTACAAAAACGTTCACGGGCAATTTTCGCCATTTCAAAGCGACCAGCAATATAGATATCCTGCTCTGCCAATGAGCCGTAATCCTGCAATACTGCGCTCAGAACGGTGCCCGTTCTGCCATCCCATCCCTCTTCTGGCTGTTCGACGACTGGCACCACCCGCAGATTGGGGTGCTTAGCCGAAAAACCTTCAAGCTCGGTTAAGTCATACAGATGCTGGGATTCACGTCCACCCCAGTAAATAGCGATATCGCGCTCGGGTTGCTGCGCCAGCGCGGTCAGCAGGATAGAACGCACATACGAAAATCCAGTTCCGCCCGCAATCAACACCAGCGGACGCGTACTCTCTTCTCGCAGCCAGGCTTCACCATGCGGGATATCAACCGTCAGGGTTTTTTCCTTGTGAATGCGCTCCATCACGGCCATCGCGTAAAGATTCAGTTCGGACGCCCCAATGTGCAACTCAATAAAGTTTTTATCCATTGGGGTCGATGCCAGTGAAAAAGGACGTTTATCCCGATCGCCCATCACTACCATCAAATACTGGCCAGCCCGAAAGGAAAACGGCGCTTCAGGTAACAAACGAACGCGATAAACCGTATCGGTTATGGCTTCGACCGAAGTCACTTTACAGCTCAATGTTGTCATGCATTCCCTCTATAGGGTCATAAAAGCAAAACTGAGAACAGGGCAGCAGCCGTTAACGCCGGGGCTCTCTGTCACTAAAAATGGCCAATTCGTCCCATATTTCATCAATGCGGGCACAAACCTGTGGGTCTTTCTTGATGGGGTGACCCCACTCGCGTTGCGTCTCGCCAGGCCATTTATTGGTGGCGTCCAGACCCATTTTGGAGCCAAGGCCAGAAACCGGCGAGGCAAAATCAAGGTAATCTATCGGCGTATTTTCTACTAACACCGTATCGCGTGCCGGATCCATACGCGTAGTGATCGCCCATATCACGTCGTTCCAGTCACGCGCATTAACGTCATCATCGCAGACAATGACAAATTTCGTATACATGAACTGGCGTAAAAAAGACCACACCCCCATCATGACGCGTTTAGCATGGCCCGCGTACTGTTTCTTCATGGTAACGACCGCCAGACGGTAAGAGCAACCCTCCGGTGGCAAATAAAAATCGACAATCTCAGGAAACTGCTTTTGCAGGATCGGCACGAAAACTTCGTTCAACGCCACGCCCAAAACAGCAGGTTCATCCGGTGGCCGTCCGGTGTAAGTCGAGTGATAAATCGCATTCTGGCGCTGAGTAATGTGCGTAACGGTGAAAACCGGGAAGTGATCGACTTCATTGTAATAGCCAGTATGGTCACCATACGGCCCTTCCGCCGCCATTTCTCCCGGTTCAATATAGCCTTCCAGAACAATTTCTGCACTGGCGGGCACTTCCAAATCGTTCGACAAGCACTTCACCACTTCAGTCTTATGCCCACGCAGCAAACCCGCAAAGGCATATTCCGATAGCGTATCGGGCACGGGCGTCACCGCACCGAGGATCGTCGCAGGGTCAGCGCCCAATGCGACAGACACCGGAAAACGCTGCCCTGGATTTTCCTGACACCACTCCTGAAAATCCAGTGCGCCGCCGCGATGAGATAGCCAGCGCATGATCAGTTTGTTTTTGCCCAACACCTGCTGGCGGTAGATTCCCAGATTCTGCCGCTCTTTAAGCGGCCCGCGGGTCACGGTGAGCCCCCAGGTAATCAGCGGTGCGGCATCTTCCGGCCAGCACTGCATCACCGGAATCCGGCGCAGGTCAACGTCATCCCCCTGCCAAATCTGTTCCTGACACGGCGCAGAAGACAGGCGCTTCGTCGGCATATTTAATACCTGACGGAACTTCGGCATTTTATCCACCAGATCGCGGAACCCTTTGGGTGGCTCCGGCTCTTTCAGAAACGCCAGCAGCTTGCCCACCTCGCGTAGTGCGCTGACCTCTTCCTGCCCCATTCCCAACGCAACACGTTTCGGCGTGCCAAATAAATTGCACAGTACCGGCATGTCATAGCCTTTGGGGTTCTCAAACAGGAGGGCTGGGCCTTCCGCACGCAGCGTTCGGTCAGCAATTTCCGTCATTTCAAGGTAGGGATCGATGGGCTGGGTAATGCGTTTTAACTCCCCTCTCTCTTCCAGCAGTGAGAGGAACTCGCGTAAGTCACGGTATTTCATGCTATTCATCGGGGGCAGTCTATCGTTCTGGCTATTATAAAGTCTCTTCGCCAACCTGTCGCTTCCCGCAACGCCTATTTATGGTAAGAATCTGCTCACTATCAAGAATCCGAACGCCAAAATGTGGTAACAAAAATATCTGCCGAAAATTTTTTATCCGTGCTCGCTTTTGTTATGCTTGCTCGTCGGAATCATAAGTCTGCGAAATTATGGAAGCCTGGTACTTACTGTATTGTAAACGTGGTCAACTGCTGCGAGCAAAAGAGCATCTGGAACGTCAAGATGTCACCTGCGTGAGCCCGATGATCACGCTGGATAAGATCGTTCGTGGTAAACGGACCGAAGTGTGTGAGCCGCTGTTCCCGAACTACCTGTTTGTGGAGTTCGATCCCGAACGCATCCACACCACCACCATCAGCGCGACGCGTGGGGTGAGTAACTTTGTGCGATTCGGTGCGCTGCCGGCGACCATTCCGCAGCAGGTTATCGATGAATTGTCACTTCGCCCGATTCAGGGAATCATTGACCCACTGACGCCACAGCCCGGCGATAGCGTGGTTATTACCGACGGTATTTTCTCTGGCCTTCAGGCTATTTACACCGAGCCTGACGGCGAAGCTCGCTCGATGCTGTTGCTCAATATGCTGAACAAACAGGTAAGACAGAGCATTGATAACCGCGAGTTTCGCAAAGCCTAATCCTTTGAAAATATAGCCCTTTGAAAAAATAGCCCGACGCTCCTTGCCTCTTTGTCCTACCCGGCGCGTTTATCCCGCGCCGGATGAGAACAGACCTAGCGTTGCATATGCTGATCGTGCAGCCACTGTGCGACACGCTTGGCAAAATAGGTCAGCACACCATCTGCACCCGCGCGTTTAAAGCACAGCAGAGACTCCATCACTACCGGTTGTTCTTGCAACCAGCCGTTCTGAATCGCCGCCATGTGCATCGCATATTCGCCAGATACCTGATAAGCAAACGTCGGCACGCCGAACGACTCTTTGACGCGACGCACCACGTCCAGATAAGGCATCCCCGGTTTGACCATCACCATATCCGCGCCTTCCTGCAAATCCTGCGCGATTTCCTGCAAGGCTTCATCGCTGTTAGCCGGATCCATCTGATAGGTTTTCTTGTTGCCACCTTTCAGGTTGCCCGCTGAGCCCACGGCGTCACGGAAAGGCCCGTAATAGCACGATGCATACTTAGCTGAATACGCCATGATCTGGGTATTGATCAGGTTTTGCGCTTCAAGAGTGTCACGAATAGCGCCGATGCGGCCGTCCATCATGTCGCTCGGCGCAATAATTTCTGCTCCGGCTTCTGCGTGGGACAGCGCCTGACGTACCAAAATCTCCTTGGTGACGTCGTTAATCACATAACCATCTGCATCGATAATCCCGTCCTGCCCGTGTGTGGTATAGGGATCGAGCGCCACATCCGTCAGCAAACCCAGCTCAGGGACAGCGTCTTTCAGCGCGCGGATCGCGCGAGGAACCAGACCTTCCGAGTTATAGGCTTCTTCGGCATAGAGTGATTTTTTATCCGCTTCAATGACGGGGAACAGCGACAGTACCGGAACGCCGAGCTTAGCGATCTCTTCGGCTTCTTTCAGAAGCACGTCGATAGTCATCCGGTATACCCCCGGCATGGAGGGAACTTCCTGACGATGATTTATCCCTTCCATCACGAAAACGGGATAAATCAAATCATTCACCGTCAGTTGATTTTCAGCAACCAGGCGACGGCTGAAATCATGGCGGCGAATGCGGCGCATACGTCGGCCAGGGAAAGTGCCGGGAAAAGCAGTGCTCATGTCATTATTCTCCTGAATCAGGCCAGCCGGAAAACCCGGCGGGCATTTTCATCTGTTGTCTGTCCCAACCATGTGGCATCTTCTCCACGCCACTCCGCAATCTGGCGAATAATATGAGGCAGATAACAGGGTTCGTTACGGCGGGAGGCCGGTTTAGGGCGAAAATCCCGGGGTAACAGATAAGGTGCATCGGTTTCCACCAACAGCCGATCGGCAGGAATATGCGGCAATAAGGCACGCAGCTCAAGTCCGCGGCGCTCATCGCAAACCCAGCCGGTAATGCCAACCATCAGTCCCGCAGCCAGACACTCATCCAATTCATGGCGATTGCCGGTAAAGCAGTGAACCACGGCAGCAGGTAATTGACTCAGCCATGGCGTCAACAGAGAGATAAAGCGGGAATGGGCATCACGGCAATGAAGGAAAACGGGCATGGACCGTTCGGCCGCTATCGCTAGCTGCGCACTGAATGCCCGTTCCTGCTCTTCTGGAGTCGAAAAGTTACGGTTGAAATCCAACCCGCATTCGCCAATAGCAACCACGCAAGCGTCGCTTGCCATCTGGTGAATCTGTTCAGCGATGGCGTCATTCCATTGGCTGGCATCGTGCGGATGAACACCCGCCGTTGACCAACAGTAATCGGGATAGGCTTGCGCCAGTAACATGGCCTGATGGCTTTCCTGGGCGTTGGTTCCGGTGATCAAGATGCCACTGACACCCGCTTGCTTTGCCCGGATGACGACCTGCTCTCGGTCTTTTTCAAACTGAGAACTGGTTAGGTTGACACCGATATCAAACATGACTCTCACTCTGGCGAATAAAAAATAAGACCTCTCAAAGAGAGGTCATTTTACCGTCCTGCCGCAGGGAACCGTTCGTTACTGCGATGGCTCTTCCGTTTCAGCCCGTCGGCCTTTGCCAACATAAAACCGTGCGAAGAATACACCGATTTCAAACAGCAGATACATCGGAATCGCCAGTAGCGTCTGTGAGAAAACGTCCGGCGGCGTCAGCAGCATCCCGACAACAAATGCGCCCACCAAAATATAAGGGCGTTTTTTCTTCAGATCTTCTGGCGTCACCACACCACTCCAGCAGAGCAGCACGATGGCAACGGGCACCTCAAACGATACGCCGAACGCCATGAATAGCGCCATAACAAAATCGAGGTAGTTATTGATGTCTGTCGCAATCAGCACACCAACCGGCGCGGTTTTCGCAAAAAAGCCAAACGCCAACGGGAACACCACAAAGTACGCAAACGCCATGCCCGAATAAAATAGCAGGCTGCTGGATACCAGCAACGGCATCATTAAGCGGCGTTCGTGTTTATACAGAGCAGGAGCCACAAACGCCCACACCTGATACAGCACAAGTGGCGCAGCGACAAACACTGAGACAATCATCGTCAGCTTTATCGGTGTAAAGAAAGGCGAAGCGACATCGGTCGCGATCATGCTGGCACCCGCAGGCAATTGCTTGATGAGCGGCGCAGAAACCACTTGGTAAATGTCATTGGCAAAGTACACCAGCACAACAAATACCGCCAGCACACAGATGATGCTGTTCAATAGCCGCTTACGTAGCTCAATTAGGTGGCTAATTAGCGGTTGAGTATCTTCATCGGCCATAAACTAACGACTATCGCTCGGTTGGCGGGCAGAAACAGCAGAAGACTGGGACTGCTCAGGTTTGACATTATCGTTGCCGACAACAACATCATCACTTGTGGCATTGCGGCCATCATAGTGATGTTTAGCAGCAGCGTTTTCAGGCTTCTGCTGGCTGTCTGCAGGACGTACTGCGGTTTCCGCTTCGATCACCCCATCGTAGGCCGCTTCAGGATCGTTTAGCGGGGTATTGCGCTGCGGTTCCACCGTCGCACTATGACCATCTGACGCGCTATGATCATCTGACTTTTGGTGATCATCTGATTTCTGCGGTGACAATGGCTCGGTATAGCCACGTTTCATCGCTTCTGCCGCCTCTTTGAGTTCATCCATTGAGGCTTTCAACTCCGGCGACAGATTCTGCAAACTGGCTTTTTCGACTTTCTTCAGGCTTTCCTGAAACTCCTGGAGTTTCAGCTCCTGCGACAGCTCATTCTGAACCGTAGACGCCAGTGAACGCAGCGTCCTGATCCAGCTTGCAACCGTTCTGACTGCCACAGGCAAACGCTCCGGCCCGAGGACAATCAGGCCGAGAACCATCACTAATAGCAGTTCACCAAAACCGATATCAAACACAGATTACACCTGCTCTTTATGCTGGCTCTTCGTTTCGCCCGGCTTGACATCTGACTGGTTGTCAGCGATAGACTTGGTAGAGAAATCAGCATCTGGCTGTGTTTTGTCTGGGCTAGTAGACGGCTGATCGTCACCCATCGCTTTCTTAAAGCCTTTGATGGATGCTCCCAGATCCGACCCCAGCGTTCTCAGCTTGTTGGTTCCGAACAGCAAGATGACGATGACTGCGATAATCAACAGGTTCCAGAGACTAATACCACCCATAACATTTACCTCTTTTCAAAAAGGGGAACGACAGAATTCTCGTTATTATACCGGGTAATTCTGGCGTGCATCATGATCTGCTTCAACGAGTTCGACGCCAACCGATAATCCAAGCGACGATCCCTGCCGCCATCAACCCAGCGGGAACCATATCAGCTTCAACACGGCTGACCAGTAACAACGTACCACTGATTAGCAGCGTTGCGCCAATACCCAAAAGATATCGTGATTGTCCTTGGCGCGCCTGCTGCATTCTCAGCTCGTGAGTCAGCTTATCGACGCTTTGTTTTAACATCTTATTCTGACGCAATCCGTCATAAAACAGCTCGGGAATTTCCGGTAATTTTTCAGCCCAGAACGGTGCCTTTTCTTTTAGCGCGCGGAAGACAGCAGGTAAACCGACCTGCTGTTTCAGCCAGCTCTCCAGAAACGGCTTGGCGGTTTTCCACAGGTCGAGCTGCGGATAAAGCTGCCGACCCACGCCTTCAATATACAGCAGCGTTTTTTGCAGCAACACCAGTTGAGGCTGTACTTCCATATTGAAGCGACGCGCCGTATTAAACAGATTCAATAATACATGGCCGAACGAAATTTCCGCCAACGGCTTCTCGAAGATCGGCTCACAAACCGTACGAATAGCAAACTCAAAATCTGCAACATTGGTGTCTGGAGGCACCCAGCCCGAATCCACATGCAGTTCGGCAACTTTGCGATAATCACGGTTGAAGAAGGCGATGAAATTCTCAGCCAGATAGCGCTTATCTTCTTTATTCAACGAACCGACGATACCGCAATCAATACCGATGTATTGCGGGTCCTCTGGGTGCTCGTAGCTGATAAAGATATTGCCGGGATGCATATCTGCATGGAAGAAGCTATCGCGGAACACCTGCGTGAAGAAAACCTGAACGCCGCGTTCTGCCAGTAACTTCATATCCGTGCCATTGGCTTTCAGCGCGTCGACATCAGAAACAGGAATACCGTAGATTCGCTCCATCACCAACATACTTTCGCTGCAATAATCCGAATAAACTTCCGGCACATACAGCATCAGGCTGTTCTCAAAATTACGCCGCAGTTGGATAGCGTTTGCCGCTTCTCGCAGCAAATTCAGCTCATCAAGCAGCGTTTTTTCATATTCCAGCACCACTTCGCGCGGACGCAGGCGGCGACCATCCGGCAACAGGTGAGGCAACCAACCCGCCAGGCGTTTCATCAGACGCATATCCGCCTTGATGACAGGCAAAATGTCTGGGCGGATGACCTTGATAACGATCTCTTTTCCCGTACTTTTCAGGCACGCGGTATGAACTTGCGCAATCGAGGCAGAGGCCAGCGGTTTAATATCAAAATCGTCAAACCACTCTTCAAGAGGGATTCCGTCCATCGACAGCTCAATTTGTTCGCGCGCCAGTTTGCCGTCAAACGGCTCAACCTTATCTTGCAACATCGCTAGCTGATCGGCGATAGCGGGCGGGAACAGATCGCGGCGTGTAGACATCATTTGTCCGAACTTAATCCACACAGGCCCCAGTTCCTGAAGCGCCAAACGTAGACGTTCCCCTAAAGGCTTATTACGGTGACGATTGGGTAACCAGAACAGCAGACGACGACCCACACGTAACGGAAGCGTCAGTCGCATTTTAGGAATAAGCTCGTCTAGACCATAGCTCAACAGCACACGCACAATGCTGTAAAGGCGGCGTAATTCACTGGGCGTCATCGTAAAGCCTCCAGCTTCGCCAGCCGTTCGGACAACGTATCGGCGGATTTATCCAACGCAACAATTTCCTCATGGAACCAGGCATTTTCGAGTTTTCCCGGAGCCAGTCGCCACTCTTCCGTTAACGTCTCGGACAGGAAATGTTGCTGCTGATGTAGAGATCGTTTCAGGAAGCTCAGGGTTTTCTGTGCCGTCTGGGTAAGACCCTGAGCAACAATATCGCCCAGATAAGGGGACAACCACTCCGCCGGATCGAACTCCGCCAGATCAAACAGCACGATGAACTGTTGAACGACTTGAATATCGCCTTCTATCACCAGCTCGCCGCTGCGCATCAGCGACGATAGCTGTTGACGATCGCGTAATTTCATCAGAACCGGAATGCGTGTTTTAAGGCAGCAATCCGCAGGTTCGCCCCATTGGCTGATAACGTCCAGCCGCTGTTCGTTGAACACCAGCACCAAGGGCACATCCAGTTCAGCCAACTCGATCTGGAGTGTTTTCCCCTGTAAGCGCTGGCGGGCAGACTTCATACTTCGATCACACGAAAAACCACGATCGCAAGAAACAGTATCGTGAAAAAGCAGCTGATTCAGCGCGGTTTCTAGCGTAGCAGTCAGAAAAGACGTTATCAGCATTGGTATTTCCAATCAGAATTTAAACCCACGATGCAGCGCAACGATGCCACCAGTGAGGTTGAAATAATTAACGCTGTCAAAACCGGCGTCGCTCATCATCCCTTTCAGCGTTTCCTGATCGGGGTGCATGCGGATGGACTCCGCCAGATAGCGGTAGCTTCCGGCATCACTTGCCACGGCTTCGCCAATCCTCGGCAAGATGTGGAATGAATAAGCATCATAAACAGTGCTCAGCTGTTTAATCACCGGTTTGGAAAACTCCAACACCAGCAACCGACCGCCGGGCTTCAGAACGCGGTACATCGAACGTAGCGCTTTGTTTTTGTCCGTCACGTTACGAAGACCAAAGGAGATAGTAATACAGTCGAAGAAGTCATCAGGGAACGGCAGCGCTTCTGCATTAGCCTGCACGTAATTGATGTTGTCGATAATGCCTTTGTTACGCAGTTTCTCGCGCCCCACTTTCAGCATAGACGCATTGATGTCCGCCAAAATGACTTCACCACCTTCACCAACCATGCGGGAAAATTTGGCAGTTAAATCCCCTGTTCCTCCGGCAAGATCCAAAACACGCTGGTTACGTCTAACGCCACTGCATTCGATAGTGAAACGCTTCCAGACACGGTGGATACCAAAGGACATCAGGTCATTCATCAAGTCATACTTTGCTGCTACAGAATGAAAAACCTCAGCCACCATGACTTCTTTTTCATCCTTGGCGACAGTCCGAAAACCAAAGTCGGCCGTTTTCTCCTGCTCACTTGCCATCTTATCCGCCTACTATTTCAGTCAAATTTCGGGTCTACCCATTTATGGTAAGAGTGTACCAGACCCGTATAAAAACCCCACTGCACTAATTTCACATAGCCTGGTGCCCAAGCCCGCGAAATCCATACCTATTTATATCCGTCATACTTCAAGCTGCTTGTGCGTTGGCTTCACTGACTCACCTCAGTCACTTACTTGAGTAAGCTCCTGAGGACTCGTGCGCTTGCCGCGCTACGAGGCGCATAAATGAGGCTCGCCCTAACGGGCCAACGCCTTGCGTTGTTCAAAATGCTAACGTTTTGTCACGCAACTCGAATTATTTAGGATTGGGTACGGGTAGCGAAAGGAGTTTCCCCTTCTTCGCCCTCCGTTTTCACGGTTGGTGAAACAGCGTCGGGTGCTACGGAATCCGGTAATTCATCGCGTTCAGCGTGCTCATGGGCCGTTGCTTTTTCTGCTAATGACGGGCTGATCGTGCGTTTAATTTCTACGCCCAGCGCACGGAACCCCTCAGCCTGGCCAATAAGGTTACCACGCCCAGAGGAAAGTTTATTCATCGCCTGACGATAAGTGCCCTGCGCTTTATCCAGACTCAGCCCCAGCGCTTCCATGTCGTCTACGAACAACCGCAGCTTATCGTACAGCCGCGACGCTTTTTCAGCGATCTGCTGCGCGTTGCGACTCTGCTGTTCATAGCGCCATAAATTATTGATGGTGCGTAATGCCACCAGCAGCGTGGTCGGGCTGACCAGCATAATATTGTGTTTTAACGCCTCGTTGATCAATTCGGGCTGGCGATCGATAGCAACCAGAAAGGCAGGTTCGACCGGAATAAACATCAGCACGTAGTCTAGCGAACGCAACCTCGGAAGCTGCTGATAATCTTTGCTGCTCAACTGCCGAATATGGCTGCGAACCGAGAGCAAATGTTCGTTCAGCGCCACACTCCGCTCTGCGTCATCGTCACTATTGAAATAACGCTCGTAGGCCACCAGCGACATCTTGGCATCGATCACGACATCTTTGCCCTGCGGTAAACGCACAATGACATCCGGTTGCAGGCGGCTATTTGCCCCCGTCTGCACACTGACCTGTGTTTGATACTCGTAGCCTTCCCGCAGGCCAGAGGCTTCGAGCACGCGGCTTAACACCACCTCACCCCAGTTACCCTGCGTTTTGTTATCGCCCTTCAGCGCTTTCGTCAGGTTGATGGCCTCATGTGCCATCTGCGCGTTCAGCTGTTGCAGATTGCGGATTTCATGCGCCAGCGTGTGACGTTCGCGCGCTTCCGCACCAAAGCTGTCCTGCACCTGACGGCGGAACCCATCAAGCTGCTCACGCAGCGGCATCAGCAGCTTATCCAGACTCTGCTTATTTTGTTCATCCACCTTACGACCGCTGTGTTCAAAAATCCGGTTCGCCAGATTCTCAAACTGCGTCGTCAACCGCTGTT
Organism: Pectobacterium odoriferum; assembly: GCF_009931295.1. NCBI lineage: Bacteria > Pseudomonadati > Pseudomonadota > Gammaproteobacteria > Enterobacterales > Pectobacteriaceae > Pectobacterium > Pectobacterium odoriferum. The sequence continues at coordinate 4,667,924 of NZ_CP034938.1, forward strand.
CGCTGTTTGCCAGCAGCCGCTGCTTTTCTTCCGCCGCCATACGGGTTTCTTCCAACCGAATGGTGACTTCCCGCAGCTCCGCTTCCTGCGCGCTATTGATTTCACGCAGCGTTCGCAGTTCCTGATTTAACTGCACGCACTCTTCACGGAGTGAGGTAAGCTGTTGCAGCTTTTCATGGCTGGCAGAGAGTTGAGCGTGAACCGTGCGCAGCTCTAGCTCGTTTTGCCGCAGCCGCTGTTCGTCCTGCAGCTTTGCCTGCTGTTGTTCGCTGAGCGACTGCTGAGTCTGCTGCAATGTCTGCGCCAGCAAGCGCTGTTCGGTGTCATGCTGCGACAGCTTCTGCTGATGAATCAAGCTGGCAACCAACCACCCGACCAGTAGCCCGACCGCACTGCCGCCCAGACCATAAAATATGCTGATATCCACTTTGCCTCCGCAGGCCTTTCACGCTGTCGGTCAAGGTAAAATGATACTGTATGGATGTCCAGAAACAATTCCGGTGGGGAAGACGCTGAGCAGAAAAATGCGAGCCGCATTCCATATGAACAGGGATAGACGATAATTTGCAGAAGAATCAGATCGGTAACGCAGAAATCCCCCCAGCGTGAAACACCACGTTGGGGGAACTGAAGCAGAAGAGGGCAACTTAGGCTAAGCGCTGCTTCGCATCACTAATCGCTTTAGCAACCTGCTGTGGTGACACGCCACCTTGTGCCGCACGCTTATCCAGACAGGATTGCAATGCCAGAATCGGGTACACATCCTCGCCAATCACAGCGCTGAATTTTTGCAGATCGGCCAGCGGCAGCGCTTCCAACGCTTTACCCTGACGAATGGCTTCAACTACCGCTTCGCCCACGATATGGTGCGCTTCACGGAACGGAACGCCTTTCGCGACCAGGTAATCCGCCAGCTCTGTCGAGTTCGCGTAGCCTTGCTCGGCCGCTTCTTTACAGCGCGGACGCTTAACCTGAATGCCTTCCAGCACCAGACCCGCCATCATCAGGCAGTCGTGCCAAGTATCCAGCGCGTCAAACAGCCCTTCTTTGTCTTCCTGCATGTCTTTGTTATACGCCAGCGGCAGGCCTTTAAGCGTCATCATCATGCCGGTCAACGCGCCCTGTACGCGACCGCATTTACCGCGAATCAGCTCCAGCGCATCCGGGTTTTTCTTCTGCGGCATCAGGGAAGAACCTGATGTCACACGGTCAGACAGCTCAACGAACGCCGCTTCACCGCTGTTGAAGAAGATCAGATCTTCGGCAAAGCGCGACAGGTGGATCATGCCGATCGAAGCATCAGACAGCAGTTCCAGTACATGATCGCGATCGGAAACCGTATCCAGACTGTTACGCGTGGCCGAGGCAAATCCCAGCCAGCCCGCCAGTTGCTCACGGTCGATTGGATAAGCCGTTCCTGCCAGTGCACCGCAGCCCAGTGGACTGACATCCAGACGCTTCAGCGTATCTTCCAGACGACTTTCATCACGCGCCAGCATTTCATGGTAGGCCAGACACCAGTGCGCAAACGTCACCGGCTGTGCGCGCTGTAGGTGGGTGTAGCCCGGCATCACCGCATCCTGATTCGCTTCCGCCGTCGTAACCAGCGCCTGACGCAGTTGGCGTACCGACAGCAGCAGTTCAACAATCTGCGCCTTGCACCACAGTTTCAGATCCGTCGCAACCTGATCGTTACGGCTACGACCGGTATGCAGCTTTTTACCTAAATCGCCGACTTTCTCAATCAGACGCAGTTCAACCCAGCTGTGAATGTCTTCTGCATCGCTTTGCAGGATCATCTCAGGATCAGCCTGTACCTCAACCAGCAGCGCATTCAGCGCCTGTTCCAGTTGTTGCTGTTCCTGCTCGCTGAGCACATTGACCGTCACCAGTGCTTTCGACCAGCCGATCGAGCCAACGATGTCCTGTTCCGCCAGACGGTAATCAAACCGCAGTGAGTCATTAAATTGTTTAAAACGCTGATCTGCTGCCTGACTAAACCGACCGCCCCACAAAGCCATAACCCTTACTCCCAAAAATATAATTCACGTTGGTATCGCATCATGCCATACCCAGAAACGACTTACGCCAGAATACGTGTGCCAATCGCCACACCGTTGAACAGCGCAGGTAGCTGCTCGGCATGACGCCAACTGGCGATATCAACCGGACGACCCAGCGCACGCGCGGCATCCAGCGCGGCGTTGACCTTAACAATCATGCCGTCGGTGATGATGCCCTGAGCGATCAACTGCTCGGCTTTCTCCGCCGTCATTTCGGCGATACGCTGGCCTTTACCGTCCAGAATGCCGCTAACATCAGACAGCAGGATTAAATCCGCGCCCAGCGTTTGCGCCAGCGCCGTCGCTGCCTGATCGGCATTGACGTTCATCAGGTCGCCCTGTGCCGTAATACCGATGGAGCTAACAACAGGCAGATAGCCCGCTGACAGCAGCGTGTTCAGCAGCGCAGGCGATCCCGCTTCTGCTTTACCCACAAAGCCCAAAGACTCATCTAGCTGTGTGACCGTCGTGCTGCCGCCATCGCCCAGACACAAGCCGACCGCATTGATGTCATGCTTCTTCGCCCATGACAGCAGCGTCTTGTTGGCGGAACCCGCCAGCGCACCGGTGATGATATCAATCTGATCGGCAGGCGTGACGCGCAGGCCGTTTTTCTTCACGACGGGCAGCGCCAGTTTCTTCATCAGGTCATCCACCAGACAGCCGCCGCCGTGCACAATCACCAGCGGACGCTGGTGTTCCTGACGGTAAGCCACCAGCGCAGTGAACAGGCGTTCCAGCGCTTCTTCGCTATCCAGTAAAACGCCACCTAATTTGATAATTAACGGATTCATTATGCTTCGCGCCTCGAAATGTCGGGACCAGTAGTGATTAAATTAACGATTGGGTTTCAGGGAAACCAAAACGAATGTTCATGCATTGCACAGCCTGTGCCGCCGCACCTTTCAGCAGGTTATCCTCGGTTGCCACCACGATCAGGTGCTCACCATCAACAGAGAAACCGATATCGCAGAACGGCAGGCCGACAACGGATTTCAGCGCCGGAACGCCCTTATCGTACAGGCGAACCAGCGGCTTATCGTGATAAGCATTGTGATAGGCCTCAGCGACATCCTGCTGGGTTACGCCCGGTTGCAGGCGACAGGTGATAGTTTCCAGAATACCGCGAGCGAAGTTGCCCAAATGCGGTGTGAAGATCACTGGCGTACCGAGGTGCGTTGAAATTTCAGGCTCATGGCGGTGGTTGAAAATGCCGTACGGTTGCAGGCTGACTTCACAGAAGCTGCTGGTCAGCGACGCTTTACGCCCCGCCCCGCTCACGCCGCTCACGGCATTAATCACTGGCCACTGAGCCGGGTTCAGCAGTTGGGCATCCAGCAGCGGCTTAAGCGCCAGTTGCGCAGCCGTTGGATAACAGCCCGGCACGGCAACCAGTTGTGCCTGTTTTACGCTTTCAGCACGCCATTCGGCCAGCCCGTAAACCGCTTTTGCCAGCCAGTCAGGGTGCTGATGCTCAAAGCCATAGTAACGACGATAAAATTCGGCATCCTGTACGCGGAACGCGCCGGACAAATCAAAAACAGTACAGCCTGCTGCCAGAAAAACAGGGGCCAGATCGTGGCTGACCTTGTGATCGGTCGCCAGAAAAACGACATCCACGCCTTTCGCCGCTTCTTCCGCATCGGTCAGCGGTTTTACCGGGATATCGATGATGCCTTTGAGCTGCGGATGTAAATCAGAAATCAATTTTCCTGCATCGACACTTTGCGCAGAAACCATCAAAGCGGTTATGTTCATCTGTGGGTGACGGTTCAGGTAGAGCGCAAGCTCAGCGCCGGTATAACCACTTGCACCAACAATCAGCGTATTCAGCATGGGATCCGTATACCTTCTTACTTATCTATGGAACAGGTAACAGGGCTCACCAGCGTCGGTACGCTGTTCACCCGCGAAACTCAGTGAAAGTGACGAATCGCCATCGCCGTACCTTTGGGTTTCCTTTCGCCGAGCATTATTGTATTTTTATTCAAAATAAATGCATGAATATTGATACTATCCTAACCAGAGGCTGTCAACAGTGAAGATGAATTTACCCCCTTTTATTGAGCTATATCGGGCATTGATCGCCACACCGTCCATCAGTGCCACCGACAGCGCGCTCGATCAAAGTAATCATACCTTAATCAACCTGCTGGCAGGCTGGTTCGGCGATCTCGGCTTCCATGTGGAAGTCCAACCAGTCCCCGGCACCCTCAATAAATTTAATATGCTGGCGCGGATTGGTGAAGGAAAAGGTGGCTTATTGTTAGCAGGCCACACCGACACCGTCCCGTTCGACGACGGTCGCTGGACGCGCGACCCGTTCACGCTGACCGAACATGACAACAAGCTGTACGGCCTGGGTACGGCGGACATGAAAGGCTTCTTTGCCTTTATTCTGGATGCGTTGCGCGATATCGATCCGACCAAGCTGACGAAACCGCTCTATGTGCTGGCAACGGCAGATGAAGAGACGACGATGGCCGGTGCCAAGTATTTCTCCGAATCGACGCAGATTCGCCCGGACTGCGCCATCATCGGCGAACCGACCTCGCTGCAACCGGTGCGCGCCCACAAGGGCCATATGTCCAACGCGATCCGCATTCAGGGGCAGTCTGGCCACTCCAGCGATCCGTCGCGCGGCGTGAACGCGATCGAGCTGATGCACGAAGCCATTTCTCATCTGCTGGTGCTGCGTAACACGCTACAGGAACGCTATCACAATCCGATTTTCCACATTCCTCACCCGACCATGAACCTCGGGCACATTCACGGCGGCGATGCCGCTAACCGTATCTGCGGCTGCTGTGAGTTACATATGGATATCCGTCCGCTGCCGGGCATTACGCTTAACGATCTGGACGGTTTGCTGTCAGAAGCGCTTGAGCCTGTCAGCCAGCGCTGGCCGGGCCGCTTGACCATCAGCGAGCTGCATCCGCCGATTCCTGGCTATGAGTGCCCACCAGACCACCGTCTGGTGTCCGTCGTGGAGAATCTGCTGGGGACGAAAACGGAAATCGTTAACTACTGCACCGAAGCACCGTTTATTCAGACGCTGTGTCCAACGCTGGTTCTGGGGCCAGGATCAATCGAGCAGGCGCACCAGCCGGATGAATATATTGATACCAAGTTTATTAAACCAACGCGGGATCTGATCTCGCAGGTGATTCATCACTTCTGCCACCACTGATCCAACGAAAGCGGCCTTGTCAGCCATGCTGACAGGGTCATTTTGAGACAGAGAATGAAAAAGAAAGATTTCATCGCACAGGATCTACTGAGCAAAATCTATCAGCACACCGACCCGCTGCCAGAGAAGCTGCCGCCGGAACGCCAGTTGGCGGAAGAATACGGCGTGTCGCGCTTTACCATCCGTCAGGCGCTGGAAAAACTCGCCAGCATCGGCGCGATCCATATGGTGCAGGGATCGGGTAACTTCATTAATCAGGGCGTACGCAGCAACCCGCTGGTGTATAACTCGATTACCGAAAAGAAATTTAACCAGATTTCATTCCGTCTGCTTAGCCTGCATAAGCGGCTGCCGACTCGGGAAGAGCAGCAGGTTTTTGCTATCAGCGAAAATACGTTCATCTGGGAATTCAGTCGATTACGTTATGTCGATAACCGTAAGGTGCAGATTGAGATATCGAAAATGCCCGCCGCAGATTTCCCGGACATGAGCCAGAAGATTATTGAAAGCTCTATTCAGCAGTATGTGCTCAGCAAGGGCTATGCGATTTCACACTACCTGACACATTATCAGGCGGTTAACGTCACTAAAGCACAGGCTGAGCTACTGGGCTGCAAGAAAGGCACGGCGGCGATGCACATTCTTAATCGCGGTATTTTACAGGGCGGTCGCGTGTACGAATCGAGCGATATCATCGACATTAACTACGCCTGCACCTACGTCATCCCCTTCAACCGCGATAACCTGAATTTCCGCCAGTCGCCATAATAGTTCACTCAAGGCGTATGCATCGTGCCATCGGGCAGGCGGCTCTGCGTCCATTCGTGCGGACGATAGACGACGGGGAACTGCCGTGCCGCATCCAGATCGATACCCACGCCAATACCGGGGCGCTCAATCGGATACAGATAGCCCTTCTCCGGTTCCACCGCCTGCGGGAAGACCTTGCGGGTATTTTCCGGGTAAGCGACAAACTCCTGAATCGCGGCGTTATGCAGGTGGATATTCAGGTGAATGTTAACCGCCGCACCGATCGGAGTCATATCCGGCGGGCAATGCCACGCGAGACGAACGCCAAAGCTCTGACAGAACGCGCCCAGTTTCAGCGCTGGCGTAATCCCGCCAATCTGTGAGACATGGCAGCGGATGAAATCAATCTGTCGATTAATCACCAGGCTCTGCCACTCGGCGGGGTTATTAAACAGCTCCCCGGTCGCGAGCGGCACCGCGCTCTGGCTGCGGATCTGCGCCAGCCACTCATTTTGCGCAGGCGGCAAAATGTCTTCGATGAAATAGGGACGATACACTTCTATCGTTTTGGCGAACTGCACGGCCTGATTCGGGAACAGACGCTCATGGACATCATGCAGAATGTGGAAACGCTCGCCGTATTTCTCGCGCAGCGCACGGAACATGGCGAGCGTGTTGGCCATGTACTGATCCTGATCGTAATAGGCTCCCTCCGTTGGCTGCCGCGTGCTGTGCAACGCATCGGGATTACCGCCATAGAATCCTAGCTGGCAGCGGATATGACGATAGCCCTGCGCATACAGCCGATCCACTTCCTGATACAGCCCGTCCAGCGTATCGCTGGCAGCATGGCTGTAAGCGGCAATGGCATCACGGGATTTCCCACCAAACAGGTGATAAAGCGGCATATCCGCCAGCTTGCCTTTGATATCCCACAGCGCCATATCGACGCCCGCCACCGCATTGTTGATCACCGGCCCGTTACGCCAATAAGCGTTGACCATCATCATGTGCCACAGATCTTCAATGTGGTTAGCATCCCGTCCTAGCAGCAGCGGTTTGAGGTACTCGTCCACCATCGCTTTGACGGCCAGCGGGCGCTGCTGGAAGGTCGCACATCCATAACCCGTCACGCCTTTATCCGTGTGAACCACCACCGTCACTAAATTATGGCGGTCGGGGCGGGTAACAAGACATTCAATGTCAGTAATGATTGTCGGCAACACAAAAATATCCTCCAGAGCATTTACCGGAATAGCTCTACCCGGCAAAAACACAGTCTAAAATCAGTTTCTTTTTTTGTTTTCTACTTATTTTTTCTTTTATTGTAAACCTCTTATTTAAAAGATTTATTTTGGTTTGAAAAAGCCATCTAATTGATTAAAAAACCAGACCAATTATCGAATAATGGCAACAAAAAGCCCCTTATAGGCTAACCATGTGACGAACTTCATGTTTTATTGGTTTGTTTTTTCTTCTTTAAGTTTTTACTATCGGTGGAAATAATTCGGCCAAAAATAACATAAGTCGATATCCTAAATAATTCGAATTTCAGGAAGGCGGCAAGCGAGGGAATCCCGATGAGCTTACTCAAGTAAGTGATTCGGGTGACTGAACGAAGCCAACGTACATGCAATTTGAATTATGACGGATATATGCGGGGAGTTTATTTCATGGGAAAAAATGACGTTATTCAGTCAATCATTAAACTGGTTGGCGGAAGCGAAAATATTAATAAAGCCTGGCACTGCATGACGCGGCTTCGGTTTGATTTAATTGATGAAAGTAAAGTGCAAACTGAAGCCATCAAAAGTCTGCCGGGCATATTAGGTGCCCAACATCAGAGTGAACAGTTTCAGATTATTATCGGGCCGCAGGTCAATGAGTATTACGAACTGCTGAACGCCCAGCTTTCGCCTACAGCGACATCACAGCCAGACGTGCAGAAGCAGAAGAAGGGGCTGATTTCGCTGTTCATGGATACCGTTTCCGGCGTATTTGGTCCGATCGTGCCTGCCATCGCGGGTGCCGGGATGATCAAAGGGCTGCTAGCCGGATTGATCGCCATGAAAGTGATCTCCGCGAAAACCGATACCGTGATCGTCCTCGATCTGATCGCCAGCGGCGTATTCTATTTCCTCCCGTTCTTCCTCGCCGTCTCGGCCGCGAAGATATTTAAAACGAACGAATATCTGGCGGCGGCCGTTGCAGCCTGCCTGATGTATCCGTCGTTGATGGAAGCCGCAAAGGCCTTAGCCAGCCACAGCCCTGATGCGGTCAGCGCCTTTTACTTTATGGGCGTGCTGCCCATTTCGGTGTTCAACTACTCCGCCAGCGTCATCCCGGTGATTTTCTCCGTGCTGGCGTTGAGTTATATCCACCGCTGGGTCGATCGCATTATGCCTTCGGTGCTGAAAACCGTGTTTACCCCAACGCTGACGCTGTTTATCGCCGCACTGGTGTCGCTCACGGTGATCGGGCCATTTGGTATCTACCTCGGTAAGCTGCTGGCGCTGTTTATCCAAAGCCTGTTCGATCTGTCCGCGGTCTTCGCGGGTTTTGTGGTCGGTGCGATCCGCCCTGTCGCCATCCTGACCGGCATGCATCACGCCATGACACCCATTGCGCTACAAAACTTCTCCGACCAAGGTTTTGATATGCTGATGCCGATGATGTGTATGGCCAATATGGCGATTGCAGGTTCCACGTTTGCCATCTACTTCCATGCCAAAAACCGTCAGGATAAATCTGTCGTACTGTCTGCCGGAGTGTCCGCGTTGCTCGGTATTACGGAACCCGCGCTGTTCGGCGTGCTGACGAAGTACAAAAAAGCGTTTATCGCCGCCACCGTCGCCAGTTCTATCGCTTCAGCCTTTATCGCGTTCTTCGGTGTCCGGCTGTATGGCTATATCTTGTCGAGTATTTTCAGCCTGCCAGCCTATATCGGCCCGTACTTTAGCTATGCCGTCTCTGGCATGGCTATCGCCATCGTGCTTTCTTTTACTCTAACTTATATTCTGGTCGTCAGAGCTTCTAAACAGTCGTAACCGCACTCGCGGGGCCGCTGCGCCCCGCGACGTTCCCCTGCTAATAAGTCCCTCTAATATCCGCGCCTCTGTAATTAAATTTCACAAATTGCCAAGCCAGCCTCAATGCAAGTACAAAGAATAAGGAGAAGAAAGAATCGTCAATTGACGAACCCGCCTTATCGTGGCTAGATGGAGGCAGTGCGTCAAAATATGTCAAGTGAAATAAACTTACAAAAATGGTAGGGATGGGTCAGGGTAACTATGAACGAACAATATTCCGCAATGCGCAGTAACGTCAGTATGCTCGGCAAGCTTCTCGGCGATACCATCAAGGAAGCACTGGGTGAAAACATCCTTGATAAAGTCGAAACAATCCGCAAGTTGTCAAAGTCTTCCCGCGCAGGTAGTGAAAAACATCGTCAGGAGTTGCTGACTACGCTGCAAAACCTGTCTAACGATGAACTGTTGCCCGTTGCCCGTGCATTCAGCCAGTTCCTTAACCTGACCAATACCGCTGAGCAATATCATACGATTTCACCGCACGGTGAAGCCGCGAGTAACCCGGCACAGCTTTCCCACGCGTTTGAGCGCCTGAAGGAAAGCAAAGATCTGACCGAACGCGATATCCGTGACGCCGTAGAATCCTTGTCGATCGAGCTGGTGCTGACCGCACACCCGACCGAAATTACCCGCCGGACGCTGATCCACAAGCTGGTAGAAGTGAATACCTGCCTCAAGCAGCTCGACCACAACGATCTGGCTGATTATGAGCGCAATCAGATCATGCGCCGCCTGCGCCAGCTGATTGCGCAGTCCTGGCATACCGATGAAATCCGTAAAATTCGTCCTACCCCGGTAGATGAAGCCAAATGGGGCTTCGCCGTGGTGGAAAACAGCCTGTGGGAAGGCGTGCCTGCATTTTTACGCGAACTGGATGAACAGTTGGAACAGGCTTTCGGCTATCGTCTGCCCGTTGATGCGGTTCCGGTGCGCTTTACGTCCTGGATGGGCGGCGACCGCGACGGTAACCCGAACGTCACAGCAGAAGTCACTCGCCACGTGCTGTTACTCAGCCGTTGGAAAGCGGCCGATCTGTTCCTGCGTGATATTCAGGTGCTGGTTTCCGAGCTGTCGATGTCCGAGTGTACGCCGGAGCTGCTGGAGCTGGCCGGTGGCAGCGAGGTACAAGAACCGTACCGCGCCATCATGAAGTCACTGCGTTCGCAGTTGAGCAGTACACTGAGCTATCTGGAAGCGCGTCTGACAGGTGAAGAGCGTCTGCCGCCGAAAGATCTGCTGATTACCAACGAACAGCTGTGGGAACCGCTCCACGCCTGTTACCAATCGCTGAAAACCTGCGGCATGGGCATCATCGCCGATGGTCGCCTGCTGGATACGCTGCGTCGCGTACGTTGCTTCGGTGTGCCTTTAGTACGCATCGATGTCCGTCAGGAAAGCACCCGCCACACCGAAGCGCTGGCCGAGATTACCCGCTATCTGGGTCTGGGCGACTACGAAAGCTGGTCAGAGTCTGATAAGCAGGCTTTCTTGATCCGTGAACTCAGCTCTAAGCGCCCACTCCTGCCACGCTACTGGGAGCCGAGCGCGGATACCAAAGAAGTGCTGGATACCTGTCGTGTTGTCGCCAAAGCGCCCATCGGTTCAGTCGCAGCCTATGTTATTTCAATGGCGCGCACACCTTCCGACGTGCTGGCCGTTCACCTGCTGCTCAAAGAAGCCGGTTGCCCGTTTGCATTGCCGGTCGCGCCGCTGTTTGAAACGCTGGACGACCTGAACAACGCTGATGATGTCATGACGCAATTGCTGAGCATCGACTGGTATCGCGGCTTTATTCAGGGCAAGCAGATGGTCATGATCGGCTATTCCGACTCGGCAAAAGACGCGGGCGTGATGGCGGCCTCTTGGGCGCAGTACCGTGCACAGGACGCGCTGATCAAAACCTGTGAGAAAGCGGGTATCGCACTGACGCTGTTCCACGGACGCGGTGGTTCTATCGGTCGCGGTGGTGCACCGGCTCACGCAGCGCTGTTGTCACAACCGCCGGGTAGCCTGAAAGGTGGCCTGCGCGTGACGGAACAGGGCGAGATGATCCGCTTTAAATACGGTCTGCCGGAAGTCACCATCAGCAGTCTGGCGCTGTATACCGGTGCGATTCTGGAAGCGAACCTGCTGCCACCGCCGGAACCAAAACAGGAATGGCACGAGGTGATGGACGACCTTTCTCGTGTGTCCTGCGAGATGTACCGTGGCTACGTGCGTGAGAACCCGGATTTCGTCCCTTACTTCCGCGCCGCGACGCCGGAATTGGAGCTGGGCAAACTGCCGCTGGGGTCACGTCCGGCCAAACGTCGTCCGAACGGCGGCGTGGAAAGCCTGCGTGCTATCCCGTGGATTTTTGCCTGGACGCAGAACCGTCTGATGCTGCCAGCGTGGCTAGGCGCAGGTGCTGCATTGCAGAAAGTGGTGGATGACGGCAAGCAGGAACAGTTGGAAGCCATGTGCCGCGACTGGCCGTTCTTCTCGACGCGTATCGGCATGCTGGAGATGGTGTTCGCCAAAGCCGACCTGTGGCTGGCGGAGTATTACGATCAGCGTCTGGTAGAAGAGAAACTGTGGCCGTTAGGGAAACAGCTGCGCGATCAGTTAGCCGCCGATATTAACGTCGTGCTGGCGATCTCCAACGACGATCACCTGATGGCGGATCTGCCGTGGATCGCCGAGTCGATCGCACTGCGTAACGTCTATACCGATCCCCTGAACGTGCTGCAGGCTGAGTTGCTACATCGTTCACGCCAGCAGGAACAGCCAGATGCCGATCTGGAACTGGCGCTGATGGTGACGATCGCCGGTGTCGCAGCGGGCATGCGTAATACGGGTTAATCGCGCAGGCAGCAAAAGCTAAACAGACAGCAAAACTTGTAGTAAGTAAAAATAGGGGCCGGTCATTTGACCGGCCTTTTTTGCAGAAAAATCAGTTACGCGGTGATAATGAAGAGATTCGCCGAATAAGGTGAAGAAAACCTTACGCCAGATATTTATCCTGCAAATAATTCCGCGCACGATTATCCAGGCCGTATTCCACTTCAAGCCAGCTATCGATCGAACCGTGTCGTTCGTAGATGGCCTTCAACGCCGTCACAATGAACTCTTCCTGCACCGACAGTACATAAGAGAACTGCCCCAGCGCTTTCTCATTCAGCGTTGCCGACAGATGTGTCAGTAGCTGCTGGCGGAAGGGCGTCAGCGTCGTCTCGGTGAGCAGGTAATCCTCCATCACCGTCTGTTCATCCGCACCCAGCGCAAACATCACCAGCGCCGAACCGATACCCGTGCGATCTTTGCCCACGGCGCAGTGCTGCACTAGCCCTCCCTCATCCGGCCGTAATAACAGCGACACCAGTTGTGTATAGGCCGAGTTATTGAAAGGCAAACGGCGGTAGAGTTCCAACATGAATGCCCGGGAATCAAACGCCGCCAGCACATCAGACCCCAGTGAATCCAGATTGGCCGTCACTTCGTGGCGTAATGGGTTGGCCGGATAGGCGTGATAATTAGCCCCCGTCCACAATATGTCAGGCTTCTGTGCAATTTCATCAGCATCCCGATAGTCCACCACGTGAGAAATAGGTACGCCAGCAAGGTGTTCGCAGTCAGCCTGACTCAGCAGATCCAGCGAGCCAGAGCGAAAAAGTTTACCGTGTCGAATAAGCCGCCCATCAGCAGCGCGGTTGCCGCCTAAATCGCGGAAGTTGATTCCGCCGTCCAGCGGTAATAAAGAGGGATGGAGCAACGTTGGTTCGGTCATACATCTCCTTGCGAGGTTGAAAGGCGAGCAAGGCAAATTGAACTATTTAGTGTATACCCTAAATAATTCAATTTGCAGGACAAAACGTTAGCGTTTTGAACAACGCAAAGCGTTGGCCCGCTAGGGCGATGCTCAGCAATGAGCATCGTAACGCGGCAAGAGAAGGACAAATTCGTCGGGAACGAATTTGACCAGCCAAAGGCTGGCCTCCGGTGAGAGACAGGATGTCTCTCATTTCATCCCGATGAGCTTACTCAAGTAAGTGATTCGGGTGACTGACAAACCTGCCAGAAGCTGGTTTGAACGCTGCTTGCAGCGGCCCCAACGGGGCGAGACACACTCAAGTGTGTCGAGTAACGCAGCCAACGCACATGCAGCTTGAAGAATAACGGGTATATCAGGATACGGGCTGGCATCGATGATAGCCAGCCCCAAACACCATCAATTTTTGTGCTTATTCAGCCGCTAACAAACGGCGAGTCGCGTCCAGCAACACCTTGATGACGGTGGTTTCGGCCAGTTTCATGGTCGCCGCATCCGGGATTTCCTGCTGAGTACGGTTCACGATCACGCCCGCGATCATACCCGCTTTCAGCCCCTGGCTGGCGCACATGGTCAGCAGCGTGGCGGATTCCATTTCATAGTTCAGCACGCCCATGCTCTGCCATTCTTCCATCGAGCCGCGGAAGCGGCGTACAACGCGTCCAGAGAAGGTGTCATAGCGTTCCTGACCGGGGTAGAACGTATCGGAAGACGCGGTGATGCCCACGTGCAGCGCCGCACCCGAGGCCTTCGCCGCTTCCACCAGCGCGGTGGTACAGCCGAAATCAGCAACGGCTGGGAATTCCATTGGTGCGAAGTGCAGGCTCGCGCCGTCAAGACGAACGGCGGCGGTGGTCACTAGCACATCACCGACGTTGATGCCGGACTGAATCGCCCCCGTCGTACCGACGCGCAGGAAAGTCCGGATGCCGAGCTGTGCCAATTCTTCTACCGCGATTGATGTTGACGGGCCGCCGATACCGGTCGAGCAAACAATCACCGCCTTGCCATCCAACTCTGCACGCCAGGACGTAAATTCACGGTGTGATGCCAGATGTACCGGGTTATCCATCAGGCGAGCAATTTTTTCAACACGCTCAGGATCGCCGGGGACGATAGCCAGCGTCGCGCCCTGTAAATCGTTCTTGACCAGACCAAGATGGAACACATCAGATGTAGACATAACTGCCTCCCGGGCAATCAATTGGGTATTCAGAGAAATCGCGCCGGACGCTCATCTACACAGCCTTTCGCAGCCAGTCAGCGTCCGTTCAATAAAAAGACTCTAGCGCATCATTACGTTTTTTTAAGTGACGGCAGTCACCGATGAAAAAGAAACAAACATCAACATACATAAAAAATGTGACCAAAATCACCATACCCCAGATAAGGACGCCATTTTTGCCGATTAATTGTCTTCTAGTGTAGATTCTTTAATCATTGATAGTATTTATCATGGATATTCTGAAATCCCTCTTTCCATGAAAATCGGCCGATAACAGGAGAGCGCGTAATGAAGACTGATGAACAGACGACCTTCACACATCTTCCCCAAGGGTTATCCCCAGCGGTGGAACCGCAGACCGCCTCCATCATTACGACAGATTCTGCCGGTATCGTTGCCAGTGAAACCACTATTCCTTCTCAGGGTGAGCAGCTACCCGCGTATATCGCCAGACCGGCAAACCACGACGGGCCGTACCCTATCGTTCTGGTGGTGCAGGAGATTTTCGGCGTCCATCAACACATTCAGGACGTTTGCCGCAGGCTGGCCAAGCAGGGCTACATGGCCATTGCGCCAGAGCTGTATTTTCGTCAGGGCGACCCCAGCCGCTATAACGACATTCAGCAAATCCTGACCGAGCTGGTTTACAAGGTGCCTGATACGCAGGTGCTGTCCGATCTCGATCGCGCCGCCAACTGGGCGATTAAACAGGGCGGCGACGCCAGTAAGCTGGCGATAACGGGTTTCTGTTGGGGCGGACGCATCACCTGGCTCTACGCCGCGCACAACCCACAGCTCAAGGCGGCCGTTGCCTGGTACGGCAAGTGTACGGGTGAGAAAACGCTGAATAGCCCTAAACATCCGGTCGATGTCGCCACGGAATTGGAAGCCCCGGTACTGGGGTTGTACGGCGCGAAAGACGAAGGGATTCCGTTGGGGCAGGTTGATACCATGCGGCAGGCGCTGCGTGCGGCCAACGCAGCGGCAGACATCATCGTCTACCCCGATGCCGGGCATGCTTTCCATGCCGATTACCGCCCCAGCTATCATGAAGAATCCGCACACGACGGCTGGCAACGTATGCTGGCATGGTTCCAGAAAAACGGCGTTGCGTAACGCCGTCACACCATTTTCGTTCTTATCCACGATCTAAAACGCCACCGAACAACGGTGGCGTTGGTGTTTTACCTTTTTACTGTTTTACAGAGAAAGACAGCTTTAGAACGTCGTCCAGTCGCCGTTATTTCCCTTGTCTTTCGCTGCCGCTGGCGCTAAAGACAGCGTTGGCGTGCGCGTTGGTGCCGGTGCATAAGAAGCAGTTTTGCCGCTGCCATATGACTGCAATTTAAACGCGCTTACCGCTTCCGCCAGAACAGAGGCCTGTGATTGTAGAGATAGCGCCGCAGAGGCCGATTCTTCAACCAGAGCCGCATTCTGCTGCGTGGTGGTATCAATCTGTCCAACCGCCAGATTCATCTGGTTAATCCCATCGCTCTGCTCACGGCTAGCCTGCGAGATTTCACTGATGATCTCATTCACATCCTGTACATAGCCCGTTAATCCGCTCATCGTTTCTTCGGCGGTATCCACCAGCGACATGCCTTCCTGAATTTTACTCACAGAGTCGTCAATCAAATCCTTGATCTCACGCGCGGCTGTCGCACTGCGCTGTGCCAGAGAGCGAACTTCTCCCGCCACCACCGCAAAGCCACGCCCTTGCTCGCCTGCACGCGCGGCTTCAACCGCGGCGTTCAACGCCAGAATGTTGGTCTGGAACGCAATGCCGTCAATCACACCGATGATCTCCGCCATACGCTGGGATGAATCACGAATGCCGCGCATTTTCTGCGTCACGGAAGCCATAACGTCGCCGCTTTGCTTCGCCGCACCAGAGGCTTTGTTCGCGATGTCTGTTGCCTGCTGGGTGTTTTCCGCCGTGTTCTTAATGGTAGAGGTCAGCTGTTCCATCGACGCCGCCGTTTCTTCCAGCGAGCTGGCTTGCTCTTCGGTGCGCGATGACAAATCCTGATTACCTGCGGCGATTTGCGAGGCTGCCGTCGAGATGGTTTCCGCCCCGTCACGCACCTGCCCAACAATCGTGCTCAGGCTGGTGTTCATGTGATCCAACGATTGCAGCAGCAATCCGGTTTCATCTTTGCTGGTAACAGTGATACGTGAGGTCAGATCGCCCTGTGCCACTCTGTCTGCCACTTGCAAAGCCTGCTGTATCGGTCGGGTTACGCTGCGCGTAATTGACCAGGCAATCAGTGCTCCAAATACGGCGCCCAGCGCTAAAATAAGCAACAAAATCATGCGGGTGTTGCTGTATACCTCAGCCATCGCTTCAATGGAGGTATCCATTGCATCATCTTGATAATTCACCAATTGTCTTACCGCATCGCGGTACTGACGTTGGATGACATTCAAGTTGTTGTTGAACTCCTCAATCGCCGCTTCCCGATTGCCCGCCACCACTTCGCTGATAATCTTGTCACCGGATTTCAAAAATTCGGTGCGGATCCCACGAATAGCGCGTAACTGAGCGACCGAACGCTCTTCAACCGTTTGGCTGTCCAGCTTGTCCAGCAAGCGGCCGATCTCCTGACGGAACTCACCCACGCGACTTACGTTTGTCTGAATTTGTTCCTGACCCGACACCAGCATCAGCCGCTGATAGGCCACAAGGATGCTGTTTACATTATCAATGAGGCTATTGGCATCCACCGTCTGTGGGTAAACCTCTTTCACAATGTCTCTGGCACCATCCTGGAAACCGGATAGCTTAGACAGGGAAAAGATACTCACGATAAACAACATCAAAATCAGGACGGCAAACCCCGCACCCAGTCGATAGCCGATACGCCAATTCGCTAAATTCATGTCTCACTCCTTTTAGGTAATGGATAGCAATGTCAATTGCGCACATGTCGCAACTTGATGGAACCACAGGGCGGAGAATGATTGGCGATTCGAAGGGGAACAAACCTTCTGACACGCCAGAGATACCTTGAGGCAGGCATTTTACGCACGCTCTCAGCATGAGAGGTGCTATCAAAAATCAAATAGTTTCCCTCGGGTGTTGAGGTGCAAAAGTGGAAATAAATCTAAAATGCTACAAATACAACTGATAAGACCGCAGAGACGTTACTGAGGTGATAATGATGGCCTTCCCTCTCCGAACTCATGCGGACATGACCGCTCCTGTGTTATCCATTTTATCGGCATACCGCCCATGATCTTTATCATTTGATCGTTTAAATCATTCAAAAACAAATAATAAATAGTTATCAGCTATCAAAAAACCAATTTCGATCGGAAAAAACACACATTAATCTACGAGCCATTAACAGAAATAACGCCTCAATTACATAACAGGATAGTCAGACATATTCGATATTAAAAATAAAGAGATACTAATATTTATTAGTAAAGGATAATAAACTAAGCAGGAAGGAAAAAAAACGTATTTACTCTATGTCGCACATGAAAAGAATCAGGGAGGCTGTTGCCTCCCTGTAAGATAGCGTTGCGTTACACAGTGCCGCTAAATAATGGCAGTCAGTTTACTCTTTTCTTGCCAGCGCCAGAGACAGTGTGGGTGTGTTCATCGGCATTGGCGAATAAGACCCAGCGTTGCTACTGCCGTATGACTGTATTTTAAACGCGCTCACGGCTTCCGCCAGAACGGAGGCCTGTGCTTGCAGAGACAGCGCCGCAGAGGCAGATTCTTCAACCAAAGCCGCGTTCTGCTGAGTCGTGGTGTCAATCTGTCCAATCGCCAGATTCATCTGGTTAATCCCGTCGCTCTGTTCACGGCTAGCCTGTGAAATCTCGCTGATAATGTCGTGTACGTCTTTCACGTGGGCCGTCAATCCGCCCATCGTTTCTTCAGCAGTATCGACAAGATCCATTCCTTCGCGAATTTTGCTCACCGAGTCGTCAATCAAATCCTTGATCTCCCGTGCGGCGGTCGCGCTGCGCTGCGCCAGTGAACGGACTTCTCCCGCCACCACCGCAAAGCCACGCCCCTGTTCGCCCGCCCGCGCCGCTTCAACCGCGGCGTTCAGCGCCAGAATGTTGGTCTGGAAAGCGATACCATCAATCACACCGATGATCTCCGCCATACGCTGAGACGAATCACGAATACCACGCATTTTTTGCGTCACGGAAAGCATGACATCACCGCTTTGTTTCGCCGCACCGGTCGCTTTATTGGCAATCTCCGTGGCCTGTTGGGTGTTTTCCGCGGTGTTTTTAATGGTGGATGCCAACTGCTCCATTGAGGCTGCGGTTTCTTCCAGAGAGCTGGCCTGTTCTTCAGTACGCGATGATAGATCCTGGTTACCTGCCGTGATTTGCGACGCCGCTGTCGAGATCGTTTCCGCGCCATCACGCACCTGACCAACAATCGTGCTCAGGCTGGTGTTCATGCGATCCAACGATTGCAGCAGCAGCCCGGTTTCATCCTTGCTGGTCACCGTAATGCGTGAAGTCAGATCGCCCTGCGCCACTCTGTCTGCCACTTGTAAAGCCTGCTCTATTGGACGGGTTACGCTGCGCGTGATAGCCCAAGCAATCAGCGCCCCAAACACGGCACCCAGCGCCAAAATAAGCAGTAAAATGATGCGAGTATTGTTGTATACTGCAGCCATGGTCTCGACAGAATTATCCATCGCATCATTTTGGTAATTCACCAACTGCTTCACCGAGTCACGGTAATTGCGCTGAATGACGTTCAGGGTGTTGTTGAATTCCGCGACGGCGACGTCGTTATTCCCCGCCAGCGCATCACTAATAATTTTATCACCAGACTTGATAAACTCGGCACGAAAGCCGCGGACAACCCCCACTTGCTTGCGGGCAAGCTCCCCTGAAGCATTGTTTTCCAAATTGTCGAGCAGACGGCTAATTTCCTTGCGGTACGCCATGATCCGATCGACATATCCCTGACGCTGTTCCTGACCGGATACCAGCATCATCTGTAAATAAGCGACAAAATGCCCATTCACGTTATCGATGAGATCATTCGCATCTACCGTTTGTGGATACACCTCTTTGACGATACCTCTGGCACCATCCTGAAAAGAGGACAGCTTAGACAAAGAAAAAATACTCACGGTAAACAACATCAGAATCAAGATGGCAAACCCGCCTCCTAATCGATAGCCAATTCGCCAATTCGCTAAACTCATGTCTTACTCCTTTTAGGTAATACATAATAATGACTACTGCTCGTCTAATAACGCAGCAGAGTGGGAAATAATCTTTTTTTCGGGAAAATAAATATGCTTCATGGGTATTTTAAATATACCCACAAGAGAGTAATTTCAGGTGCACTTTCAACATAAGTAAAACGTTAAAAAATACAAAAAACCTCGCTCTATTGGTACATCCAGAGCCGCCTCCATGCCGTCTACCTTATCGGCACAATATTCTTTAGCTTTATGACAGCGTCGATTAATGCCCCCCCAAAATAGAGAGATTGATAGCGGATAAATATTTTTTTCGACAAATAACCTACCAGTCGATGCAGAAAAACAAGGGGGATAGCGCGGCGATTTTATTAAAGGAAAGACAATATAGTTGACTTTCAGGAAGGCAGAAAATACGCCGAGGGAAATAATAAAAAATTGAGAATCAGGGAAATAATGCGAATTTTATCTATTCGTCAGGTGTAAAAAGTCAGGGAGGCCATAGCCTCCCTGATGTCATCAGCCATTAGCTATTACTGGGTTTCACGCAGACGCTGCGCAGCCTGAACCATATTCGCCAGCGCCTGACGCGTTTCCGGCCAGCCACGAGTTTTCAAACCGCAATCCGGATTCACCCACAGGCGTTCCGCTGGGATACGCTGCGCTGCTTTCTTCAGCAGATCTTCCATCCATTCCACGCTCGGTACGTTCGGGGAGTGGATATCATAAACGCCCGGGCCGATTTCATTCGGGTACTCGAACTCTTCAAACGACTCCAGCAATTCCATATCGGAACGAGAGGTTTCAATCGTAATCACGTCTGCATCCAGCGCGGCGATAGAATCCATGATGTCGTTGAACTCGCAATAACACATGTGGGTATGGATTTGCGTATCATCTTTCGCCACCGCGGCGTTCAGACGGAAAGCATCCACCGCCCAGGCCAGATAAGCATCCCAGTCAGAGCGGTGCAGCGGCAGACCTTCACGCAGTGCCGGTTCGTCAATCTGGATGATACCAATGCCTGCTGCTTCCAAATCTGCCACTTCATCACGCAGCGCCAGCGCAATCTGCTTAGCGATGGTTTCACGCGTAACGTCTTCACGCGGGAAAGACCAGCACAGGATTGTCACCGGACCTGTCAACATGCCTTTCATCGGCTTGTCGGTCAGAGACTGTGCGTATTTCGCCCACTCAACGGTGATCGCTTCTGGACGGCTTACATCACCAATGATAACAGGCGGCTTCACACAGCGAGAGCCGTAGCTCTGCACCCAGCCGTTCTGGGTAAAGATAAACCCATCCAGATGCTCACCGAAGTATTCCACCATGTCGTTGCGCTCGGCTTCACCGTGCACCAGCACGTCCAGACCCAGACGTTCTTGCTCAACCACGGCTTGCTTGATGTGCTCGGCAATACCAGTGCGGTAGTTATTGCCATCCAGACGACCCTGTTTGAAATCCAGACGCAGGCCGCGAATTTCGGTGGTTTGTGGGAAAGAACCAATCGTGGTTGTCGGCCATGCTGGCAGATTAAAGCGCTCACGCTGGGCATCAGCACGAACTGAATAGACATTCTGACGCTGGCTATCCTGTGCGGTGATAGCAGCAAGACGCTGTGCAACGGCGGCGTTATTCACACGCGTTGAGGTACGGCGAGCACGAATCGGTGCGCTATAGGCTTCCAGTGCCTGACCGTTGCCGCTGTTCAGTGCCTGAGACAGCAGCGACAGCTCTGCACATTTCTGAATCGCAAAGGCAAACCAACTCTTCACTTCATCATCCAGACGCACTTCCACGCTCAGATCGATAGGACTATGCAGCAGTGAACATGAGCTGCCCAGCCACAGATCGCGCGTTCCCAGCAGCGGTTGCAGACGCTCGAACCAGCTGCTTAGGTCAGCACGCCAGACGTTACGACCGTTAATCACCCCCAGAGACAGGACCCAGTTAGCGGGCAGTTGGGCGCTCAGCGTAGCGGCATCATCCTTACCGTGAACCAGATCGATATGCAGCCCCTGAACTGCCAGCGTTTTGATCGTTTCCAGATTCTGGCTAATGCTATCGAAATAAGTCGTCAGCAGCAGTTTCACCTGACCTTGCAGTGCGTCATAAGCCGGTTTAAACGCGGCCAGCCACTCTTGCGGCAGTTCCAGTGCCAGTGCAGGTTCATCAATCTGCACCCACTCAATGCCACGCTTCGCCAACTCAGCCAGCACTTGCTGGTAGACTGGCAGAATGTCCTGCAGCAGCGACAGACGATCAAACTGCTCACCTTTCACTTTGCCCAGCCACAGGTAAGTAACCGGACCTAACAGAACAGGCTTCACGTTATGGCCCAGCGCCAGCGCTTCATCGACTTCATCCAGCAGCTGTGTCCAGGTCAGCTTGAACTGCTGCCCTTTGGTGAATTCCGGCACCATATAGTGATAGTTAGTGTTAAACCACTTGGTCATTTCTGCCGCAGCAGCGGGTTGACCGGTTGGCGCACGTCCACGGCCAATACGGAACAGCGTATCCAGATCGACCGAGCCGTCTTCATTCTGATGGCGTGCAGGTACGTTACCCAACAGCAGACTCGTGGTCAGCACATGGTCGTACCAGGCGAAATCACCCACTGGCAGCAGATCAACGCCAGCATCCTTCTGTTGTTGCCAATGACGCGCACGCAGCTCACGTCCAACGGTCAGCAACTCTTCCTGTGTCGCGTTACCTGCCCAGTAGTTTTCCTGCGCTTTTTTCAGTTCACGGCGTAGTCCAACGCGCGGAAAACCCAGTGTATGATTCACAATCGCCATCGTTAATTCCTCATTTAGCCGTCCAGATGTTTACACATCCATAATCCGCAGGTACTGTAGTAATCACAAGCGCAATTTATTCACTGTCACTGTGAAGGACTCTCATGATCGAATTTAAACACCTGCGAACGCTGCAAGCACTGCGCAATACCGGATCGTTAGCCGCCGCTGCCGCTGCACTTCACCAAACTCAATCGGCGTTATCCCACCAGTTCAGCGATCTGGAACAGCGCCTTGGGTTCAGGTTATTCGTGCGTAAAAGCCAGCCGCTGCGCTTTACGCCTCAGGGAGAAATTCTGTTGCAGTTGGCAGAGCAGGTGTTACCGCAAATCCAGCAGGCGTTACAGTCGTGCCATGAGCCGCACCAAACCACGCTGCGTCTGGCCATTGAGTGCCATAGCTGTATTCAGTGGCTGACGCCTGCGCTAGACGAATTCCACCAGCACTGGCCGCAGGTGGTGATGGACTTTAAATCAGGCGTGACATTCGACCCTCAGCCAGCACTTCAACAAGGCGAACTGGATCTGGTCATGACCTCCGACATCATGCCGCGCAGTGGCCTGCACTATTCGCCTCTGTTTGATTTTGAAGTCAGACTGGTGCTGGCTCCCGACCATCCGCTGGCAGGAAAAGAGAAAATCGAACCGGAGGATTTCACCGCCGAGACCCTGATGATTTATCCGGTACAGCGGCAGCGGTTGGACGTCTGGCGTCACTTTTTACAACCCGCAGGCGTCAGTCCTACGCTGAAAAGCGTGGACAATACGCTGCTGCTGATTCAGATGGTCGCCGCCCGCATGGGCATCGCCGCACTACCGCACTGGGTGGTGGAAAGCTTCGAGCGTCAGGGGCTGATTGTGACTAAATCGCTGGGTGACGGGCTGTGGAGCCGGTTGTACGCTGCCGTCCGTGACGGAGAGCAGCGCCAACCGGTGATTGATGCGTTTATTCGTTCGGCGCGTCAGCACGCTTGTGAGCACTTACCATTTGTGAAGGACGCTTCACGACCCAACGCTGGTGTACCCACAGTGAGGACGTAATAATTATCGTCCCCACGATAAAGCTCAGCCAGTCTGGCGTTTTATGCCAGATAGCGAAGTTGACCAGTAGACCAGCCGGCACGTGAAAGTTGTTCATTATGCTAAGCGTTCCGGCATCCACCTGGGTTGCGCCGTAGTTCCACATAAAATAACCCAGGCCAGAAGCGCCAATCCCCAACCAAGCCAGCACACCCCACTGCAAGGTTGTGGTAGGTAACTTATCCAGATTACCGAAGAGCAGCCATGCGGCTATCGTCACAATCGCAGCCCCCAGATAAAACCAGGAAAACGCGCAGTGCTGCGGCACGGGATAGAGCTCCATCAGGCGCTTATAACCCACCTGACCTGCGGCAAAACACACGTTCGCCGCCTGAACCAGCAGGAATCCCCTCCAGAAATGTTCACTCACGCCGTGATAATGGATCACCGCCGCCCCGAATACCGCCAGCAGAGCGCTCATCACGTAGCCCCAGCGCAGGCGCTGTCGGGAAAGTAGATCGTAAATCAGCGTAACGTACAGAGGCGTCATCACCGTAAAGAGTAAAAACTCAGGTACGGTCAGGTACAGGTAAGCCTGAAACACGAACAGGTACATGATACCCAGTTGGCAAGCGCCCACTAACATATACAAGAAAATGACGCGCGGCGTATAACCCCGCAGGCGTAAGAATGGCAAAAACACCACGGCTGCGGCCGTCAGACGGAACATCGCAGAAAACCAGCTATCAACCTGACCCGCCAGATATTCGCCAATCAGGCTGAATGAAAATGCCCACAAAATAGTGGTGATAGTGAGTAATGGCACGACAACATCCGCTTAGGAAAAAGTATCGCCATTGTAACGGAGATGGCTGAATGAATTTCAGTCAATGTGGTTTACATTAGATTAAATAGCGAACAAACAGAAAATAAGCTTAACAACGTAGAGAGGCGGCGTTAAATAACCTTTATCAGGTAGCATCCACGTCATTAAATATATTTAATCAGTGCTACTCTTTTATCAAAAAATAGGGCCTCTATTTATAAAATAAAGAGGCCCTGTGACCGAGGAATTAAATCTGCCATCTAAACCAGGCAAAGAAAACATTACCGTTGTTGTATGTTCCGGGAATGTAAGTCGCCTGGAAAGAGAGCTTGCTGTAGCTTATTGATGCCAAAGGTAATAAGACGGGAATTGGAATATAGTTCCAGTTATCACGCATCGTGAAGCCCGCCGTAAAGCCCAGACCCAGTTGGAAATCCTGATCGCTGGTTGGCCGCCAGCGCTTTTCATATCCATAGCCACCGATAGGCTCCCATTTGTTATAGGAGTCTTTGAATGCCATGATATAAAGCCCGTGCCAGTCCCCATCCTTATCCAGACGGGAAACACCGTAGCCCGCGCCCCACGGCCTTTCATTATATTTGTCGGTCTTTTCTTTATCATACGTCCAGCGGTTATGCCAGGTAATCGTCGGGATATAAATATCGTGGCTCTGCGACGAATTCCAGGTCGTAGACAGATTATTTTTACTTCTCTGCCACCAGCTTTCATCCTGCTTATCCGACGCCGAATCATTGGAATCAGCCGTAGCGGGCGCGAGGTTTGCCGTGCTGCTCGTGTTATTTGTCCCCACATTATTTATGCTTTCTGCTGCGTAGCTCAAAAAAGGGACAACGGATAGTGTAATCAAACTTAACGTGATTAAAATTCGCTTCAAATACATATAAGGTTCTCGGTAACAGCGTCACGATTCCATTCAAACAAAGGTGATCCAAACAAAACTATTTTGGTTGTTACCAAAATATATAGTTCAGTTTACGTAATCTGCCCATATAGGCGGGAAACCAAAACAGTCTATTATGAAGGGATAAACAGCAACTTTGCTTAAATAGATAGTGAATTCCGCTCCGATTTCAGACGTTTCCTAGCTGAAATAACAAAAAACCACCTGGTTTATCGGTGGTTTATATTCTGGTTGGAACCCGTTCCAGAGAGATAGCAAGAATGATGAATCACCTACGCAGTGGGATTAAATACCATCGCCATATTCGAAGCCGCGATTGATCCCGTTGAAATACTGATCCATATCCATAGCGGGTTTATCGCTTTCCGGGCGACCGACGATGCGAGCAGGAACCCCTGCCGCCGTCGTGTGTGGAGGAACCGATTGCAGCACGACAGACCCGGCGCCAATTTTCGCACCACAGCCAACCTCTATGTTCCCCAAAATTTTAGCGCCCGCGCCAATCATCACGCCTTCACGAATTTTAGGGTGGCGATCGCCGCTCGTTTTACCCGTACCGCCCAGCGTCACGGATTGCAGAATAGAGACATCGTTTTCAACGACGGCCGTTTCACCGATCACAATGCCTGTTGCGTGATCGAGCATGATCCCGCAGCCGATTCTCGCCGCAGGGTGAATATCGACACCGAAAGAAACCGAGATCTGGTTCTGGAAATAGACCGCTAGCGCTTTACGATCCTGCGACCAAAGCCAGTGACCAATACGATAGGCCTGTAATGCATGAAACCCTTTCAGATAGAGCAGTGGGGTAGAATATTTATCCACCGCCGGGTCACGTAGGCAAACGGCCTGAATATCGCGCGCGGCAGAAACGATCATCTGCGGATCGGCACGATAGGCTTCTTCCACCACCTCTCGAATGGCGATCGCAGGCATGATCGAGTTTGCCAGCTTGTTTGCCAGCATGTAGCTCAGTGCGCTACCCAGATTCTCGTGTTTCAGCAATGTGGCATGAAAAAAGCTGGCCAGCATCGGTTCACAGTCCGCAAGGCTGCGCGCTTCTGCCTTGATATTGGTCCAGACCAGTTCCAGTTCTTCTGTCGACATTGCCTTACTCTCCGAGATACCACACACCACAACGTATATCTGTTCTCAAACGGCAGGCTTATTAGCACCACCGCTCGTATACAAGAAAATGAAGATACTATGAGCCTCCCAGATTAGGAAGCCCAGCATATACTCGTCATACTTCAAGTTTCATGTGCGTTGGCTGCGTTCAGTCACCCGAATCACTTACCTGAGTAAGCTCATCGGGACTCCTTCCCTTGCCGCCTGCCTGAAACTCGAATTATTTAGAGTATGGAACGACGTGTTTTATAACTTGGCGGTTTCGTCTTTACGCGTACGCCCTAAGAGGCTCAGCGCCGCCTCTCGGGCGTCTTTCCCACAATACAGCACCTGCCAGAGTTGCTCAGTAATCGGCATTTCAACGCCGTAGCGCTGCGCTAATGCCAAGACTTCTTTCGTATTGCGGTATCCTTCAACAACCTGACCAATGCTATCCTGCGCGCTCTGTACATCCATTCCCTGCCCCAGCATCATGCCGAAGCGCCGGTTACGGGACTGATTATCAGTACAGGTCAGCACCAGATCGCCAAGCCCAGCCATCCCCATGAAGGTGGTGGGATCCGCACCCAGCGCTGCGCCAAGACGGGTCATTTCCGCCAGTCCGCGGGTGATCAGAGCGGTACGTGCATTGGCACCAAACCCAATGCCATCAGACATCCCAGCACCGATGGCAATGACGTTTTTCACCGCGCCGCCCAGCTGCACGCCGATAAAATCGGGGTTGCTGTAAACGCGGAAGCTCTTCCCACAGTGCAGCAATCGTTGTAGGTCGTCAGCAAATTCACTGTCTGTTGATGCCAGAGCAATAGCCGTCGGCATGCCAGCGGCTAATTCTTTGGCAAATGTCGGGCCAGAAACCACCGCAAGCGGGATCGTTTCGCCCAGCGCTTCGCGTGCGACATCTTGCAACAAGCGTCCCGTTTCCGCTTCCAGCCCTTTAGTCGCCCACACGATACGCGCATCGGCACGCAAATGAGGTTTCAACTGGCGCAGAACATCACCAAACACATGGCTCGGCACAACGACCAGCACGTTTCTGCTGGCAGCAAGCGCCTGCGCCAGATTGGTTTCCAGCTGTAGCGAATCGGGGAAAGGCACATCAGGCAGGAATGCCTGATTACAGCGAGCGGCCTGTAACGCCTGAATGTGCGTAGGGTTGTGGCCCCACAGCACGACTCGATGGCCATTACGCGCCAGCGTAATGGCCAACGCGGTGCCGTACGAGCCGGCACCGATGACGGTCATTGAAGCGTCAGACGCGTTCATCAGGCATCCTGAGGCTGCGCAGCACCTTCACCTTCGGTCTGCTGCTGCAGGTAATTCATGAACAGCGCATCAAAGTTCACTGGCGCCAGATTCAATTGCGGGAAGGTACCGCGAGAAACCAGGCTGGTGATGCACTCACGCGCGTAAGGGAACAGAATGTTCGGGCAATATGCGCCCAGGCAGTGCGCCAGCTGAGTTCCTTCGATGCCGCCAACGGTAAAGATACCACCTTGCTGAACTTCACACAGAAATGCAGTTTCTTCACCCAGAGAAGCCGTTACGGTCACACGCAGTACGACTTCATAGATGTCATCAGCCAGTTGGCTAGAAGCCGTATCCAGATCCAGTTTTACTTCCGGCTGCCATTCCTGCTGGAACACCTGAGGCGCATTCGGCGCTTCAAAAGAGATATCTTTGGTGTAGATACGCTGGATTTGGAAAGCCATTTCTGTGTTGTTTTGTTCAGACATGTTAAGTAATACCCTTTTGTTAGATTTTCTTGACGTCTTCCGTCGTCATAAGTGGGCGGACGTCAGCACATTTCTGTCATTGTCATACTGCAATCACTGTAGTTGCAATAACGGTAGTACTGCAATCAGCCTGTCGATTATCCTGCAAAATCGCCGCCATTTTCGCTGCGTATGATCTACACACCTGGCACGATGCGGATAGTTTTACCACAAACTGTTTTATTTGCCGCGGACTAAAGGCAGATTCTCACCGCTCCAGCCAGCCAGACCGTCCTTCAGTACCTGCACACGCTCAAAACCGGCTTTGTGCAAATTCTCGGCTGCTTCGCGTGAAGAGAGGCCGTTAGCGCATACCACGATAATCGGTTGCGATTTATGTTTTTCAAGTTCACCTACGCTGCCGTTTTTAATGTCGTTCGGCAACAGGTTAAATGCGCTGGCAATATGGCCACGGCGATAGTCGTCACGGTTACGGATATCAACGACGACGGCATCTTCTTTATTAATCAGTCGGATCGCTTCACCGCGAACCACTTCTTTTACGTTCGACAGTTTACTCTTCACAGTAAGCACAATGACCGCAACCAACAGTGCAACCCAGGAAATGCTCAAAATAGGGTGCTTGCTAATGAATGGCATAATCTCTTGCATGGGGTGTAACGACTCCCGGATCAGTTAAGCAACAAAAATATAAGGTTCCTGAGTATACCTGCGCGATACGGCAATTACAGCCAGTAAGCCAATATAGCGTATCGAATCTGCGGCGAGCTTTCCATTTATCTATCTATTGATGCGCCCAGACGCCCACCTTTGTGCCATGCTTGTCACGTCTGGAAATAGAAATCAGACAAGAGACAACTGGTAAGCCGCTGTTCATCGTGGAATAATTCACCGCTATGAGTAAAAACGCGTTATTTGTACAGAGTCGGGTGGCATGTAGCGCCGATCGCCATGTATCCGCATTACACAGGCTACTCACCCGTTGCGTCAGCGCACTCTGCGTTGGCGTTTTGCTGTTGCCCGCGCTCGGCCAAGCGGAAGATAATCAGGCACAGCTTAAGACCCTGCAACAAGATATCGCCGCGAAAGAAAAAAGCGTTCAAGAACAAAAAAAGCAACGCAGTGCCTTAGTCCAGCAGTTGAAAAAGCAGGAGCAGTCCATCTCTCAGGCCAGTCGTCAGTTGCATGAAACACGCAATACGCTGTCCACACTCAATAAAGAATTAGTCAGTCTCAGCGCCTCTATCGCAAAACTGCAATCTCAGCAGGATAAGCAACAAACGCTACTTTCCCGTCAGCTTGACGCCGCCTTCCGGCAAGGTCAGCACAGCGCACTGCAACTCATGCTGAACGGAGAAGAAAGCCAGCGCAACGAGCGCATCCTCGCCTACTTCGGCTACCTGAATGAAGCACGGCAGAAATCTATCAACGAATTGCAGCAAACGCGTGTGGAGCTGGCTGACCAAAAACGCCAGTTGGAACAAAAGCAGACGCAGCAAAAAACGCTGCTGAGCGACCAACAGCAGCAACAGCAGACGCTGGAGCAGGCACAGTCCGATCGGAAGAAAACGCTGTCGACGCTGGAAAGCTCGCTGGAAAAAGATCGGCAGCAGTTGACGGAACTGCGCCAGAATGAAACCCGGTTGCGCGATCAAATCGCCCGTGCTGAGCGAGAAGCGAAAGCCCGTGCTGAACGGGAAGCGCGCGAGGCCGCCAAGGTTCGCGCTAAAGAAGAACAGGCCAAACGCAGCGGCAGCAGCTACAAACCCACAGAGGGTGAACGCTCACTCATGGCCCGAACCGGCGGTTTAGGACGGCCTTCTGGCCAAGCCATCTGGCCGGTTAACGGCCGCATCGAGCACCGCTTCGGTGAACCGTTACAGGGCGAGCTGCGCTGGAAGGGCATGGTGATTACCGCACCAGAAGGGACGGAAGTGAAAGCTATCGCCGACGGAACCGTACTGATGGCCGATTGGCTACAGGGCTACGGGTTGGTCGTTGTTGTGCAGCACGGTAAAGGCGATATGAGCCTGTACGGCTATAACCAGAGTGCCTTGGTTTCCGTTGGCGCTCAGGTCAAGGCCGGACAATCTATTGCACTGGTCGGCACCAGCGGTGGGCAGAGCCAGCCTGGACTGTATTTTGAAATCCGTCGCCAGGGTCAGGCGGTCAATCCACAACCTTGGCTGGGAAGATAGTCTTGTCTTATTTAACCAAAACACCGTTATTGGCGTTGAGTCTGCTTGCCCTGTCTCCTTTGGCGCTGGCCGGAAAACTCTCCATCGTCATCGATGATTTCGGCTATCGCCCGCACAATGAGAACCAGATTCTGGCGATGCCAACAGCGATTTCCGTCGCGGTATTACCCAACGCGCCGTACGCCCGTGAAATGGCAACCAAAGCCCACCAGCAAGGGCGAGAAGTGCTGATCCACCTGCCGATGGCACCGATGAGCAAGCAGCCGCTGGAGCGCGATACGTTACGCCCGGACATGAGCAGCGACGAAATTCAGCGCATTATTCGCCAATCCGTCAATAACGTGCCTTACGCTGTGGGGTTGAACAACCATATGGGCAGCGCGATGACCGCCAGCCTGCCCGGCATGCAAAAAGTCATGCAGGCACTGAGCGCCTACCAACTCTATTTCCTCGATAGCATGACCATCGGCAGCAGCCAATCGAGCCAGGCCGCGGCAGGGACGAACGTCAAAGTCATCAAACGCAAAGTCTTTCTGGATGATTCGCAAAACGAAGCCGAGATTCGCAAACAGTTTACCCGCGCGGTGCAAATCGCCCGCCGCAGCGGTTCCGCCATCGCTATCGGGCATCCACACCCTTCAACCATCCGCGTCTTACAGCAGATGTTGCCCACGCTGGATGCCGATATTGTCTTAGTCCGCCCCAGCCAGTTGCTGAATGAGCCGACGCGGCAGTATGAGCCTCAACCGCAGCAGCCAGTCAAACCGCGTAATCCGTTCCGCGGCATACAGCAATGTCAGGTCAAACAACCGCCGGAACCGGTGAAGAACGATGTGTTCTTCAAGCTGGTGAGCAGCAGTATTCAGGAAAGCGCACCGGTGATGTTTATCAAGCACCGCTGGCAGACTTGGATTGAGCCAGCCGAGACCGAAACGCACGCGAAGCCTTAATACCGAGCGTGCATTTCCCTTTTGACATCGCACGAACTCGTCATCGCAGGGTTATGACTCATCCCAGTTGAGAATAACCTTGCCCGACTGACCCGAACGCATGGCATCGAACCCTTTCTGGAACTCATCAATGTGAAAGCGGTGGGTGATAATCGGTGACAAATCCAGTCCAGACTGAATCAGCGCCGACATTTTGTACCAGGTTTCGAACATTTCCCGTCCATAGATACCTTTGATAAACAGTCCTTTAAAAATCACGTCCCCCCAGTCAATCGACATCGGTTCATGCGGAATGCCCAGCATGGCGATGCGTCCACCGTGATTCATCGCTTTCAGCATGGCGCGAAAGGCTGATGGCGCACCCGACATCTCCAGACCGATATCAAACCCCTCGGTCATGCCCAACTCTATCATCACGTCCGCCAGATTTTCCTGAGCCACATTGACGGCACGCGTTGCACCCATTTTACGGGCCAGATCCAGACGGTACGCATTCACATCGGTAATCACGACATTCCTTGCCCCCACGTGACGGCATACCGCCGCTGCCATCATGCCTATCGGCCCTGCGCCAGCAATCAAGACATCTTCTCCCACTAAATCGAAGGACAGTGCGGTGTGCACCGCGTTACCGAAGGGATCGAAAATGGCGGCCAGTTCGTCAGAAATATTGTCGGGAATGCGGAACGCGTTGTAGGCAGGAATCACCAGATACTCCGCGAACGAACCGGGACGGTTTACCCCGACGCCAATGGCATTGCGGCATAAATGACGCCGTCCGGCACGACAGTTGCGGCAGTAACCGCAGGTAATATGCCCTTCGCCAGAAACCCGATCGCCAATATGAAAACCGTTAACCTCCTGGCCGATAGCGACAATTTCACCCACGTATTCATGCCCGACGACCATCGGAACGGGAATCGTCTTCTGCGACCATTCGTCCCAGTTATAGATATGCACATCTGTTCCGCAGATCGCGCTTTTGCGGATTTTAATCATGATGTCGTTATGCCCGAGCTCCGGCGTGGGCGAGTCCACCATCCAGATGCCTTCTTCCGGCCGCAGTTTTGCCAATGCTTTCATGATGGTTTCCTCAGATGATCACACCCAGACGTTTGCCCACGCGGATAAAAGCCTCAACGGCGAATTGGATTTGCTGCGGTGTATGGGCGGCTGACATTTGAGTACGAATACGCGCCTGACCGAGGGGCACAACGGGATAGAAAAAGCCGGCGACATAAACGCCTTCCCGCTGTAGCGCCTGCGCAAAATCCTGTGCCAGCTGCGCCTCACCCAACATGACGGGAATAATGGCGTGGTCAGCCCCCGCCAGCGTGAACCCTGCGGCCGTCATCTTTTCACGGAACAGACGGGCGTTTGCCCACAGACGTTCACGCCGCTCTCCACCCTGTTCCAGCAGATCCAGTACCCTGAGCGACGCGGTGACAATCGCGGGTGCGAGCGAGTTGGAGAAAAGATAGGGTCGCGAGCGCTGACGCAGCCAGTCGATCACCTCATGCTTGCCCGCCGTATAACCGCCCGACGCGCCCCCTAACGCCTTGCCCAACGTACCGGTGATAATATCAACGCGATCCATCACCCCGCAGCGTTCGTGCGTTCCGCGCCCTCGTTCACCGACAAATCCCACCGCATGCGAATCATCCACCATCACTAACGCATCATAACGATCCGCCAGATCGCAAATCCCCTGCAAATCGGCAATCACACCATCCATCGAGAAAACGCCGTCGGTGGCGATCATGACGTGCCTTGCCCCTTCCACTCTTGCCAGTTGCAGCTGTGCTTCCAACTGGCTCATATCGTTATTGGCATAGCGATAGCGTCGCGCCTTCGATAGCCGAATACCGTCGATGATCGAAGCATGATTGAGCGCATCGGAAATAATGGCATCCTCCGGTCCCATCAGCGTTTCAAACAGCCCACCATTGGCATCAAAACAGGAGGAATAGAGAATCGCGTCGTCCATTCCCAAAAAATCCGCCAGCTTACGCTCCAACTGTTTGTGGATATCCTGCGTTCCGCAGATGAAGCGCACCGATGCCATGCCAAAACCGTGGCTGTCCAATCCGGCTTTTGCAGCGGCAATCAGCTCAGGGTTGTCCGCCAGACCAAGATAATTATTGGCACAGAAATTGAGCAGGCGGTTACTGTCCATCACCTCGATTTCAGCCTGCTGCGCAGAGGTAATGATGCGTTCCTCCTTGAACACGCCCTCGGTACGTGCGGCCATGATTTGTGTAGTAAGTTGTTGATAAAATGCGGCTGGCATAGCGTCACTCTCCCATAAAAAGATCGCTTTATGGTTTTTAAGCTAGCGGATGTGGGCAGAAATGCGGGGTAAACAGTCTGAAAATGCTGGCTTCGTCACGGCCTGAATCATCTTAAAAAAGTGGGAGCGACACGGGATAAATTAAGCTCTGGCTGCTTGCGGTAAAATGAAATGCTATTATAGCGGTCATAAACAGCGTGGGGCGCGGTGCCTCACCAGCAAGATTAATAAAGGTCGCGCCCATGATTATCGTTACTGGCGGTGCCGGTTTTATCGGCAGCAATATCGTAAAATCTCTGAATGACATCGGCTATCGGGACATTCTGGTTGTCGATAACCTGAAAGACGGCACCAAGTTCGCCAATCTGGTCGATCTGGACATCGCAGATTACGTGGATAAAGAAGATTTCATCGCCAGCATCGTTGCAGGCGACGATCTGGGCGATATTGATGCCGTATTCCATGAAGGTGCTTGCTCTTCCACCACCGAGTGGGATGGCAAATACATGATGGACAACAACTATCAGTATTCTAAAGACGTGCTGCACTATTGCCTCGATCGCAACATTCCGTTCCTGTATGCCTCGTCTGCCGCGACCTACGGCGGTCGTAACGATAACTTTATCGAAGCGCGCCAATACGAGCAGCCGCTGAACGTCTATGGCTACTCCAAGTTCCTATTCGACCAGTACGTGCGTGAAATTCTCCCAGAAGCTGAATCGCAGATCTGCGGCTTCCGCTATTTCAACGTCTACGGACCACGCGAAGGCCACAAAGGCAGCATGGCGAGCGTCGCGTTCCACCTGAACAACCAGATTAATCAGGGTGAAAATCCGAAGCTGTTCTCCGGTAGCGAGAACTTCCAACGTGACTTTATCTACGTCGGTGATGTCGCCGCCGTCAACCTGTGGTTCTGGCAAAACGGTGTTTCTGGCATCTTCAACTGCGGTACCGGTCGCGCCGAATCCTTCCAGGCAGTCGCCGACGCCACCCTCGCCTTCCATCAAAAAGGCAGCGTGGAATACATCGAATTTCCTGAGAAACTGAAAGGCCGCTATCAGGCTTATACACAAGCCGACCTCACCAATTTGCGTGCCGCAGGCTATGACAAGCCGTTCAAAACCGTCGCCGAAGGCGTGGCGGAATATATGGCCTGGCTGAACCGTACCGTTTAATCGGATAAGGATTCATAAGCGGTATGAAAATTTTGGTCATCGGCCCTTCCTGGGTCGGCGATATGATGATGTCGCACAGCCTTTATCGCACGTTGAAGGCTGAACACCCGGAAGCGGTCATTGACGTGATGGCGCCAGCCTGGTGCCGTCCGCTGCTGGCACGGATGCCGGAAGTCAATCAGGCGTTAGCCATGCCGCTCGGTCACGGCGCACTTGAGCTGGGCGAACGTCGCCGTCTTGGCGTATCGCTGCGCGATGCGGGCTATGACCGCGCTTATGTGCTGCCCAACTCCTTTAAGTCCGCGCTAGTCCCTTTCTTTGCAAACATTCCGCAGCGTACAGGCTGGCGTGGCGAAATGCGTTACGGATTGCTGAACGACGTACGCGTGCTGAATAAAGCCGCATTTCCGCTGATGGTGCAGCGCTATACCGCGTTAGCCTACGATCGTAGCCGTATCCGTCGGGCTGAGGATCTGCCGCAGCCGTTACTGTGGCCGCAGTTGCAGGTCAATCCGACCGAAATTACGGACATGACGCAGGCGTTTAACCTCAGCGATGTGCGCCCCACCATCGGTTTTTGCCCCGGTGCCGAATTCGGCCCTGCCAAACGCTGGCCGCATTATCACTATGCTGCGCTGGCACAATCACTGATTGAACGCGGTTACCAGATAGCGCTGTTCGGCTCGGCCAATGATCGTTCGGCCTGTGACGACATCCTTCAAGGATTGACGGAAGACGCACGGCAGCATTGCGCTAATCTGGCGGGGAAAACCTCGCTGGAACAAGCGGTGGTGCTCATTGCCGCCTGTCACGCCGTCGTCAGCAATGACTCTGGACTCATGCACGTTGCTGCGGCACTTCATCGTCCTCTGGTGGCACTTTACGGTCCGAGCAGCCCTGACTTTACCCCGCCGCTGTCCCATCAGGCCGAGGTGATTCGACTGATTACCGGCTATCACCGAGTGCGCAAAGGGGATGCTGAACAGGGTTATCACCAGAGTTTGATCGACATTCAGCCCGAGCGCGTGCTCAGCGCACTGGATAACTATATTGTTCCAAGAGAAAGCCTCGTTCCAAAAGAAAGTCTCACTCCAGGAGAAAGTCTCGCTCCTGTAGAAAATCTGGAACCGGGAGCAGATGCATGAGAGTGCTGATCGTGAAAACGTCGTCGATGGGCGATGTGCTGCACACCTTGCCAGCCTTAACCGACGCGATGCAGGCGATTCCCGGTATCCAGTTCGATTGGGTGGTTGAAGAAGGTTTCGCACAAATCCCCAGTTGGCACCCGGCGGTTTCCCGCGTCATTCCAGTCGCAATACGCCGCTGGCGCAAAAGCTGGTTCAGTGCCCCGATACGTCAGGAACGTGCAGAATTTACGCGACAACTACGCCAGTACCGCTATGATGCGGTTATTGATGCACAAGGGCTGATAAAAAGCGCGCTGCTGGTTACGCGACTCGCCAACGGAAAGAAACACGGATTGGATTGCAAAAGCGCGCGCGAGCCGCTGGCAAGCTGGTTTTATAACTATCGCCACCCGATAAGCCGTCGACAACATGCTGTCGAGCGCGTACGGGCGCTGTTTGCCGCCAGCCTGAACTATCGGAAACCCACCGAGCGTGGCGATTACGCGATTGCCTCACGCTTTCTCTCTCAGTCGCCCGCAGACGCCAACCGCTATCTGGTGTTTCTCCACGCCACAACGCGTGATGAAAAACACTGGCCGGAAACGCACTGGCGTGAACTGATTGCCCTATTAGCACCGAGTGGACTACACATCAAACTCCCCTGGGGAGCGGAGCATGAGCACCAGCGTGCATTACGGCTAGCCGAAGGCTTTCCACACGTTGAAGTCTTACCACGCCTCACGCTGCAACAGATTGCCGAGGTACTCGCGGGCGCCAGCGCGGTTGTCTCCGTCGATACCGGGCTTAGCCACCTGACGGCGGCGCTGGATCGTCCGAATATCACCTTATACGGGCCAACCGACCCAGGACTGATTGGCGGCTACGGGATGAATCAGGTGGTGGAAATGTCTGAAAGCCAGAAAATGGAGACTATTCCCACTAGCCTCGTCCATCAGAAATTAGAGAAGCTGATATACACTAAATAATTCGAGTTTCAGGACAAACGTTAACGTTTGAAAAACGCAAAGCGTTGGCCCGCCAGGGCGAGGCTCATTATGAGCCTCGTAATGCGGCAAGA
Organism: Pectobacterium odoriferum; assembly: GCF_009931295.1. NCBI lineage: Bacteria > Pseudomonadati > Pseudomonadota > Gammaproteobacteria > Enterobacterales > Pectobacteriaceae > Pectobacterium > Pectobacterium odoriferum. The sequence continues at coordinate 4,704,488 of NZ_CP034938.1, forward strand.
GAAGGACAAATTCGTCGGGAACGAATTTGCTCAGCCAAAGGCTGGCCTCCGGTGAGAGACAGGATGTCTCTCCCTCATCCCGATGAGCTTACTCAGGTAAGTGATTCGGGTGAGTGACAAATCTGCCAGAGGCAGGTTTGAACGCTGCTTGCAGCGGCCCCAACGGGGCGAGGTCCACGAAAGTGGGCCGAGTAGTGCTGCCAACACACATGCAACTTGAAGTATGACGGGTATAGAATTACCTGCATCAGACGAGTGATATCGCTCCCGACTGTGAACAAATACATGCTCAATGAATTAAAGTACGAACTGGGAAAAACGCCCAGCATCAGTTCGGCTGTCGCGCTTAAAGCGGTTTTCCCCAGCTGTTTACTCACATTAGCCATTATGCCATTTAGTAGCATTATTGCCGAGTGGCTTTTTTATCTCACGGGCTTGCTGTCTGTTTTTTATGTAGCGACACATTTAAAAACAGTCATAGCGGCTAAGCGGCTGTTACTGATTCCACTTTGCCTGCTGGCTATCGGCTTAACCAATCTCATTTGGTATCACCACTATTATCACCCCGATAGCCTTTTCCCTTATGTGTATAACGCCTACAGGACATCCGCCCATGCCGGTATTCTGGGTGCATTCATCCTGCTGACAGTCCTGCATATCTCGCAAAAAAATCGGCAACAGCCACTCTTCTACCTCATCGCAATTTGTGTGTTAACGCTGGGCTATGCGTTTTATCAGTCATTGTTCAGTGGAATGCACCGTATTGCGTTGGTATTTGGCACCGCAACCAGTGCAGCCTATTTTCTTACCTTTATTGGTGCGTTAAGCGCGCAAGCACTGCTTAAGCTCGATTCAGCCTATAAGTATTATCTCTATCTGGGACATTTTCTGTTAGTCACCATCGCTATTTTCCTGACAGAAACTCGAGCGGCTATATTCGTCTATCCTATTGTTGGCGCAACCATTTTATTGTCAGAAGTCAGACACAATAAGCGTTTATTCATCAAGGCATTTATCGGTTCATCGGCCACTATTCTCCTGTGTTTATTCCTTTTCCAGGATACGCTTCACCAACGTATCAGCGACCTGATTAACGATATACACAGCTATAGCATGAACAACAGCATGACATCGGTGGGTGCGCGCATTGCGATGTACCAATCTGGTATAGAAGCTGGGGAAGAAGCGCTATTGGGGCAATCCGCCGAACAGCGTGCAGAACATATCATTGCACAAGCAAAGCAAGAGTCTGAATTATCTGGCGCGCTGGGATATTTGAATGTCCATCTGCATAACGAAGTGGTTGATGCCTTTTCCCTTAAGGGGTTGCCGGGTACAATATTGCTAATATTGTTCTATGTGTCCTTATTTTATTTTTCATTTTTTGTTCTACGCAGCCACCTCTCTGCGGCTCTGCTTTTCGCCCTGATCATGTATGGACTTAGCGATGTCATTCTCTATTCACGCGACATGCTTATTGCGTGGCTTATGGCGTTTTGTCTCGGCACAACGCTGACCGGAAAATGGCTAAAGAATTAGTCCTGTTATAATTAGCGTGTGGCAGTAGCATTTACCTCTGTGAGAGGGGTGTGGGTTTTAGTACCATAGCGGGAAAATTAGCTATCCATGCTGTCGCGACACATGGATAAGATCAGTCTTTTGGTAGCTGTTGAGCCAAAGGCGGTAGCGTGCCTGTAAAAATCATAACTTTTGATTACATGAAGGAAAACGAGTGAGTCAACGCATCATCTCCTATCACCGGATTCTTGTAGTAAAGCTCAGATATCATGGCGATATGCTGCTGACCACTCCGCTCATCAGTACGCTGAAAGCCAACTACCCTGATGCCAAAATCGACGTATTGCTGTACCAGGATACGATGCCGATTCTCTCTGCAAACCCAGAGATACATCAGCTTTATGGGCTCAAAAGAAAGACGAGTACGCTTTTGGAAAAGATCTGTAATTTCAAAAGCGTCAGACAAGAGCTTAAGCAAAACAATTACGATCTGATCGTCAATTTAGCTGACCAGTGGCCCATTGCTCTATTAGTGAAATCATTGGGGTGCCGCAGTATTGCTCTCGATCGGGGCGATAATCTGAAGGGAAAGATGTGGCGTTCATTTTTCAGCACCTGCGTTCCGCCAATAGGCGCGCATATTGTTGAGCAAAATCTTCATCTCCTCACCCCGCTCAACCTGCCAGTGTCAAATACATGTTCTACATTATCACTGCATTATCGTCAGGAAGACGCCCAAAGTATCGTTAACCAACGTCCTACACTTTTAACGCAACGCTACGTCGTCATCCAACCCACGACTCGCCAATACTACAAATACTGGGACAACGACAAGTTCGCTCAGGTCATTGACTATCTTAAAACCAAAAATCTGGAAGTCGTTTTGACCTGTGGTCCTTCAGAAGACGATTTAAACGTGGTGCGGGACATTCACTCACAGTGCACGCATAAACCCGATATGACCTTTGCAGGTAAAACGAGTTTTCTGGAACTGGCTGCGTTAATTGACAACGCCGTGTTGTATATCGGCGTGGATTCCGCCCCCATGCATATGGCTGCCGCATTGAATACACCACTAGTGTGTCTGTTCGGCCCAACAGACTATAAATTATGGCGTCCATGGTGCAAACACTATAAACAGATTTGGGCAGGTGAATATCAACAAATGCCAGCCCAACAGAATTACGATCAGACGGTCAAATATTTGTCCTGCATTCCTGCACAAGCGGTTATCCAGGCATCAGAAGACATGCTGCAGGAAGAGAACACCAAATGAACATCGCATTCTGCGTCTATAAATACTTTCCTTTCGGCGGGCTACAGCGGGATTTTCTGAGCATTGCAAAAGTCTGCCAGAAACAAGGTCACGATATTCGCGTTTATACCAGCGAATGGCAAGGCGACAAACCTGAAGGGTTCGACATCGTTCTCGTGCCCATCTCTGGACTGAGTAATCATACGCGCCATCGCCATTTTTCCGACTGGATACAACGCCATTTACAACAGCACCCTGTCGATCGCGTTGTCGGATTTAGCAAAATGCCAGGGCTAGACTTCTACTATGCCGCAGAAGGATGTACGGCAGAAAAGGCCGTTCAGGAAAAAGGTTTCTTTTATCGACTCACACCTCGCTACCGCGGATATGCAGCACTTGAACGAGACGTGTTCGATAAAGATAGCCACACGCGCATGCTGATGCTGACGCCGCGGCAAATCGCCCATTTCCAGAAGCATTACGGTACACAATATGAACGCTTTTTTATGCTACCGCCGGGTATTTCACTGGATAGAAAGTACAGCACGCGTTCTCCAGATACGCGTTCACAGTTCCGTCAGCAGCATCATCTGGATGAAAACGGATTTGTTCTATTACAGGTCGGTTCCGACTTCAAACGTAAAGGTGTTGGCCGCAGTTTGACCGCTATCGCCAGCCTGCCACAGGAACTGCGTCAGCACGTAACGCTGCTGGTTGTCGGCCAGGACGATCCAAAACCGTTTCAACAACAGGCAGAGCAGCTCGGCATCGGTAAACAAATACAGTTCTTCTCTGGCCGAGACGACATTCCTGACTTCATGGCAGCCGCAGACTTGTTACTTCATCCGGCTCATCAGGAAGCCGCAGGCATCGTTTTACTTGAGGCTATCGCTGCTGGACTACCCATACTCGTCACCGATGCGTGCGGTTATGCTTTTTACATTGAGCGCTCGCAGGCCGGGCAGGTCATCCCAGAACCCTTTAGCCAGACAGCACTGAACCACGCGTTGTCACACGCACTCAGCCAGCCAGAAACGCTGAAACAGTGGGCAGAAAATGCCCGCCATTTTGCCGATACAGAAGATATTTATAGTTTGCCAGAAAAAGCGGCACAGTTGATTATCGAATCATAATGATAAATAAAGACATATTCTGACCTGTTTCTTACAATACGTTATTCTTTCCGCTATTTATCCAACACGGTAAGCACATGTACTTTGACAAAGAAAAAGTCATAAGAACTGTACACTCATTCTCCTATACTAAAAACGATGCCGAATTAAACATAGCCTTTGGCACGGATGAAAAGTTCATTTATGGCTGCGCCATCGCTATCGCATCTATTTTATTAAAGAATCCGGATTACTGTTTATCCTTTCACGTATTTACCGACAAACTCAGTGATGGTGATAAAGCCAGATTTCAAGAGATGGCAGAGCAATACAATACAACTATTAACATTTATATCGTTGATTGCACTTGGTTAAAAACGTTACCAGAAACAAAACTCTGGAGCTATGCCATTTATTTTCGTTTTATTATTGCCGACTACTTCTATCAGATACTTGATAAAGTTCTCTACCTTGATGCAGACATTATATGTAATGGCTCATTGCACGAATTAATAAAACTAGATGTTAGTAGCCATATCGCCGCCGTTGTTTTAGATGGTGATAGTAACTGGTGGAAAAACCGTGCACAAAAATTTCAGCAGCCTGAACTCCACAATGGTTACTTTAACTCTGGCGTTTTGTTAATTGAAATCAATAACTGGTATCAGGCATCTGTAACAGAAAACAGCATGCGTTTTTTGGTCGATCCAGAGATGAAGAAAGTCATTACCCATCCTGATCAGGATGTTTTAAATATACTTTTGGCAGGAAATTTTCATCAACTGGATAATAAATACAACACCCAATTTAGTATAAATTATGAATTAAAATATAATAATGGCGAACCTGCGCCAACACCTATCTCCACAGAAACGGTATTTATTCATTACATTGGCCCCACTAAGCCCTGGCATAAGTGGGCTGCCAATTACACTTGCACAAAATATTTTTTAAAAGCCAAATATAATTCCCCATGGAGAAATGAGCCTCTATTAGACGCCGTGACCGCAAGTAATATGCGGTATTGTGCTAAGCATCAGTTTCACAATAGAAAATATATAAAAGGCGTAAAAAGTTATGCCAAGTATTTTTTCATTAAAGCATTCTTTGGAAAGTAAAAATGGAAAATAATAAAGTTCCAGTATTCATTGTATCTTTAGTTAAAGACACCAACAGAAGAAAATCCATCGCTGATACTCTAAAAAAAGAGAGTATTGATTTTGAGTTTATTGACGCGATACGAGGTTCTGATCTACCAAGAGAGGAGCTAGACAGGATTAAGGCTAGTTCGCCAAAAGAGTTTAATCCAACAGCATCGGAAATAGGATGCTCTTTAAGCCATCAAAAAATATATTCCAAAATAATTAATGAAAAAATAGAATGGGCTATTATTCTTGAAGATGATGCAATTATTAACTCCTCATTGAAGCATCTTATAAACGGATTATCTGAGGAGTCAACTCTCAAAATGTGCGAAGAGGATCTTTATATACTGGGCGGGCAAGATGGCCTTAGCCAGAGAAGAAAAATATCCTTGTCATTTTTTAACAAAATAAATATAAATGGTATTATTTTTAAAAAGCTAACCTATAAGCCAATATATATAACAAGAACATGTTGTTATCTTGTAAGTAGAAAGTTAGCAATAAATTTGCATGAAGAATTCAACAATAACTATTACATTGCTGATAAGTGGGACTATCTATACAAAAAAAAATGTTTTAAAAAAATATATCTAACAGAAATAATATCTCACCCCATAGTAGATATATCCAACAGTAACATTGAGAAAGAACGATTAGCGAAATTAGATCAAGAGATAAAAAAAGAGAGTAGAAAGAAAGGGAATATTGAAAAAGGTATTAATGAGTTTTTCTTTATTATAAAAAAACTCTTACGTTCATTAAAATGGTAACTCTTCATCTAATAGATACCAGAAAATGAGGTCATTCACTATATCACTTCCAAGCTATAGATTTATAAAAATCAAAAAAATTAAGGCATAGAAATCATAAAGGCAATAAATAATGGGAATCCGAAATAAATTATCTATTGTTATTATTGCAAAAAACGCATCCGAACTTCTTGAAGAATGCTTGCGCTCAGTAGAATGGGCAGATGAAATAATTATTGTTGACTCAGGAAGTACCGATAATACTGTAGAGATCGCTGAAAATTATGGTGCCCGAGTCTATCATACAAATGACTGGCCAGGATATGGAAAACAGAGGCAAAAAGCTCAACGCTATGCCAACGGCGATTATATTTTCGTGATAGATACAGATGAGAGAGTGACACCTGAATTACGCAATTCTCTTGAAAAAATACTAGCCAAGCCTGACATTGATAATAGAAATGTATATTTTTGTGCTAGAAGGAATCTCTTCCTTGGCCGATTTATGCGCCACAGTGGATGGTACCCAGATAATGTCATTCGCTTCTATGCCAACAACTGTTTTACTTATAACGATAATACTGTACATGAATCTCTAAATTATGGTAGTGCATCCCTTAAAAAGTTATCAGGTGACTTATTGCATTTAACATGCCGTGAGTTCTCAAGCTTCCAGAAAAAACAACTACATTACGCTTTGGCATGGGCAGAAGAACGACACAGTCGAGGGAAACGGTGCCGCTATTCAGACATATTCATTCATACAGCCTTTGCATTTCTTAAAACATGGATATTTAGGGCTGGTTTTTTAGATGGAAAACAAGGATTGCTACTAGCCATAGTGAACTCTCAGTATACTTTTAATAAATATACGGAATTGTGGTCTCTACAAAAAGATAATACATAGAGTTAATAAAAAACCATTCATTCTACGAATATAGAAGAATAGAGTTGTAAATTAATTCTTATAATAGCGTTGATGGAATATGTTATTTAATTACATTTCTAGAGAATGAAATATTCCTATTTAAATTTAACATAAGGCCGTAGGTATGAATGAGTTAAATTCTTTCGATAATTCTAATGTTCGAATATTTACTCTTTATTGGAACAATGTCGATTTACAGCTAGTTAATGCTCAACGAGAGGTTTTTGAAAAATTCGGTTTCAAAATTGAGCAACACAACTATCACGGGATGGATCATGGTATATGGATGGAGGGAATTTTTAATGCTGCAGCAGATGAAGATGTTATTATCATTGTTGATATTGATTGTATCCCGCTAAACTCAAATGCAGTTAAAAAAGCCATAATATCTGCACGTAATGGAAAAGTATTTGGCTGTGCTCAATCAGCGAACCATATTGATTATCATTATATTTATGCTGGACCAATGTTTCTTTCTCTAACGGGTAAAACTTGGAGAGATGCAGGAAAGCCATCATTACAAGCAGATGATGAATTTGATGTTGGAGGCCGTCTAACTGATGCGGCACAACAAGCGGGACACCTACCTGAATTCGTTTACCCCTCAGATGTAGCAGTCCCAAAATGGTTAATTGGAGAAAAATACATCTGTGGTTTATTTACTATTTACGAACATAGCTATCTTCATCTTTTTGAGTCAAGAAACAAAGATCTCATAGACTGCTTCATTGAAATGTCTAATGATATCATCTCAAGCGAAGGAGAAATTGATTACAGAAAATATATTATCAGGGCATCAAATGAAAGCCATGATAGGTATGTATCTAAGTATTTAAGCAAGAAAAGTATTATTGGAAAAATATCACGTGAATTTAAACGAGTTGCAAGAAAGTTAAATTTAAAAAAGTAATCAGTAAATATAAAAATCACTTAAATAAAGAAAAAATGATTAGTTTATTCTATAAATATATGACAATTGGTGTTATTAACACAATAATTCACTGGGTTGCATTTTATATAATGCTTTATGTTTTCTCTTTTAATCAAGCATCGAGTAATTTAATTTCATTTATAATGGCAGTGACTTTTTCTTTTTTTGCAAATGCAAGATTCACTTTTAAAGTCAAGCCAACAACAATAAAATATACAGCTTTCGTCATTTTTACCGGAATGGTAAGTTTTATTTGCGGAAGTATTTCAGATTACTATGAAATATATCCATTAATAACATTAATTGTGTTTTCAGGAATAAGCCTAATACTTGGGTTTATATTTTCAAAATATGTGATATTTAGGGAAGGGAAATGAAAATATCGCTAGTCATACCTGTTTTCAATGAAGAGGAAGCCATTCCCATTTTCTATAAAACGGTACGTAATTTCGGAGAATTTAAGCAATACGATGTTGAAATGATTTTCATTAATGATGGCAGTAGAGACTCTACTGAATATATAATAGACACGCTATCGCTAACAGATCCTTTAGTTATACCTCTATCTTTCACAAGAAATTTTGGCAAAGAATTTGCGCTATTTGCAGGGCTAGAGCATGCAACAGGTGATGCTATCATCCCGATTGATGTGGATTTACAAGATCCAATAGAAATTATTCCTCTGATGATAGAAAAATGGCAATCAGGCTCAGATGTAGTGTTAGCAAAACGTTCCGATCGTTCCATTGATGGATATTTTAAGCGAAGAACAGCAGAGCTATTTTATAAACTTCAAAACAAAATTAGCGCCCCTCAAATAGAAGAAAATGTCGGCGATTTTCGTTTAATGTCAAGGGAAATAGTTGAACATATAAGAGAAATGCCAGAGAGAAACCTTTTCATGAAAGGGGTTCTTTCATGGGTTGGCGGTAAAACGGAAATCATTGAATATTCTAGAGCTGAGCGCATAGCGGGAAAAACGAAATTTAATGGCTGGAAGCTTTGGAACCTTGCTCTAGAAGGAATTACAAGTTTTTCGACACTACCTCTACGTATATGGACTTATATTGGCTCAGTTATTGCTCTTTTATCATTCATCTACGGCATATGGATGATTATTGAGACGATAACTCTTGGTAACCCCGTGCCTGGCTATCCTTCATTACTCGTTTCTATTTTATTCTTCGGAGGTGTCCAATTAATTGGAATAGGTGTTCTTGGTGAATATATAGGCCGTGTATACATAGAAACCAAAAGGCGCCCCCGCTATTTATTAAGGAAGAAAGGCTAATGGAAAAAGAAACGAAAAATATAAATATATTTATATGGGTTTCATGTATAATTTTCTCATTGCCAATAATGCTAACAGGCGTTTATTATAGGGATGATGCGTTTCGAGTTGTCACCGGTGACGGGCCGTGGGGATGGGCAGGTAGACAAGGTGCAGACCTTATAGCCCATATATTTTATTTAAGCAGATCAAATATTGACTCTTATCCATTAGGGTACATAGTCTCTATCGCAATAATGTGCTATACACTTACATTTATAATAAATAAGAATCTATCTATAGACTCTGTATATGCTAAAATAACGCTACCTTTACTATTTGTTAGTCCTTTATTCCTTCAAAATCTGGCCTATCGTTTTGATAGTGCAGGGATGATTATTTCGTTAGCACTATCAGTGCTTGCATTTTATTTATCGAAAAATAAAGATAATAAATACAAATTAAAACCTATATTTTTATTATTTCTATCCCTTACTATATATCAACCTTGCGTTAATATATTTTTGGGGTTAATCGCCACGCACATTGCTTTTAATATCAAAAATACAGATGAATCCAAATTCCAGTCTTTATTAAAAGATAGCGCAGTTTTCATCACATCTTATGTTATTTATTATATATTTGAAAAAATAAAGCTAGGAAATATAGGTGGCGGGCGGGCAAGTATTATTCCTTTTTCAGACGTTATACTATCCCTTGAAATAATTTTTTATCAAACATGGGGAATACTAAAACTACTTTATACTGGTTATATAAAATGGATAGCCTGCATATTACTGATTTTATTTTTATTATTGTCCATGCAGAACGTATATAAGATTTATATTTTTAGTAAAAAAGATAAATCTTATTTTATTAAAATAGTTACATGCTTAGTGTCTATACCGTTCCTTTTATTTTTTTCAACAACAGGTGTATCATTTTTATTAGTAGAAAAAATTACTGATGTCAGAGTATTGGTTGGGTTTTCAGCAGTTCCTTTCTTTTTTGTCGTGGGCATAACAAAATATATCCATCAAAGAGGAAGATTTGTTCCAACAGGAATTTTTCTTTTTATAGCATGCGTGATTTCATTTCAATTCGCAAACGCTTTAAAAGCGCAGCGCGAGTATGAAAAAGAAATAATATCATATATATCTTATGATTTGAGTAACTTAAAAATCACCTCGCAACCAATCTATGTTGCAGGAAGCGTGGGCTTATCTCCAGTATCTGAAGTAATTAGTTCTCATCAACCAATTATAGGTAAGATTCTTAGTCCTCTTGAACCTTGGATTGCTCGTCCGCTTCTCCTTGCTTATGGACATAAAAATACAGTTCAGCTTTGGGACGGTGATCCTAAAGAAATAATAGAGCTTTTGTGCCAGAAAAACCCAATGCCTTTACGAGATAATTATTTTTATTCGATCTATAAAAGTGATGATTATTATTTGGTTTTTTTTAAAGAAAAAAATAACCTCTGCGCTCATTTTTAAAAAACCTCCCTAATAATAGACCATCTAAAAAACTTAACATCATCGTATTAATTTATAGAAAATAATGAAGAGGCATTCATGCACTCTTTGTTGAGTACTGTGTTACACATATAAAATAATTATCAGTACTTCATCTCCGAATAAGTATATCACCAAAGAGAAAATGGTTATGTTAAAAAACAGCAAACGTCAGTTAAAAGAATTGATAGATACTGTTATAAATGGTAAATCCTTAAATGAATCTTTAATTGACGCGAAAATTCTCGGTGAAATCTTGTCTAATAACAACATTGGAGTTTATAGCTTAACCGAGATTGAGAATTCACTATCCAACAGGTATATTAACGAAATAGATACAGTAATAATGAAAGAAATTTCACCAGTAAGTACTCATGAAAATTTATTTGTTATTTCCCAACCTTATCTCAGTGGTGGTCACACGAGGTTAATGGAGCGTATTTCGTCATATCTAGATGACAAACCAGATTTGATTATTACAAGAAAATCTGGCTATGATGAAAAAATTAGAATGAAGCAATATTTCAAAAATGTAATTTCATATACAGAGGATGAATTTCCTGATGGTATTAATCGTATTTTTGAGGTTGCTAAATCGCTTAGTCAATATAAAAAATTAATACTAAATATTCACCCAGACGATATTCACACTGTTATCTCCTGTGCTTTAGCGAAAAAAATAAACGATAATTTAACAATTTATTTTGTAAACCATTCAGATCATACGTTCAGTTATGGGGTGAGTGTCGCAGATGTTTGGTTTGAAATTAGTTCGCTCGGCCAAAGAATAGACGATAAAAGAGAGTTACATGCTAAAAAATCATTCCTTGGCATACCACTAGACATGGGGAATGCATCAAAAAGCATACTCAATAAATCTAAAAGAATACAGGATGGTGATAGTTTTTTCACTTCAGGCACGTCTTATAAATTTAATAAAAATAAAGAAATCTCATTTAAAGAAATAATATCATTCGTAATGAAAAACTATCCTCAATCTACATTTTATGTAATAGGGTGCGATATTGTTAATGATCCTTGGTGGATAGTGGAAAAAATAAAATATACAAAACGTTTAAAACTGATGGCAAGTATTCCACATGATATTTTTTTGCAGATAACAGAAAATGCATCCGTCTATATAGATAGCCACCCACTCCCCGGAGCTACGGCTTTTCCTGAACAATTTATTTATGGGAAAAAATGCATCGGTCTGACTAGCCCTCTGCAAGGGTACTCTCCTGTAGAACGCCTTAAGAAAAAAAACATAAAAGATATGTTTGAATACATGAGCACATCAGAAGAAATAGATGAAACATATCAAGTACTGAAAGAAATAAACGCTCAAGAGTCTATAAAAAATAGATTTATTGATGCCCTAACAAATAATATCTATGCTGAAAACCTTTGTAATAAGCATCTTTCATGGTCAGGCGATATCAGTTTCCTTGAGAAGGAAAAAATAATGGACTTTCCTATATCAATACGTAGTAAAAACAATATAGCACCAATTTGCTTTAAATATCTTACATTCAAAGAGAAAGCCAATAAGATTTCATATTTAATTTATAAAAAAACCGTAAAAAAGCCCTTTGATAAATTAATAAAATCCTGTTTAGAATATAAACACTCTCGCTAAAGTGAATACCATTAAAGTAAATGTAAGCCAACTTCATATAGCTTTATATTAATATTTATAAAAATAAAAGAGTAGACAGACGGAACGAATCGCTTTCATCGAAAGTTAGTTTATGATGAAAAGGTTCGAGGACTATGAAGCGTGCTTCCCCTGCGCTATAGACTCATTGCCAGAAAAAATCCTATTGAGATAAGTTTTAAGTATGCGCAATATTTAAAACATGTTATTAAATAATATTGGAATAAATTTATGCAAGTAAAAATAATACAGTTACAAACACACGGTGACGACCGTGGTGCATTAGTTGCACTAGAACAAGGTAAAAATATTCCATTTGAAATTAAACGTGTATATTATTTATTTAAAACTAAAGAGGGTGTCAGAAGAGGATTTCATGCCCATAAATCATTAAAACAAATAGCAATTGCCGTTCGTGGCTCTTGTCGTTTCTTACTTGATGATGGCACTGAAAAGGTAGAGTTATTATTAGATAACCCAGCTCAAGGACTTCTTATTGATTCATGTATTTGGCGAGAAATGTATGATTTTACCGATGACTGCGTATTAATGGTGCTAGCCGATCAGATTTATGATGAGTCCGACTACATCAGAGAATATAGCAAATTCAAGTCAGGAGAAACAACACATGGTGTCTGATATATCAAGCAAGACAATTTCCTTAAGGTTAGCTACAACTAGTGATGCTGAATTTATATTTCAACTCCGCGTTAATGATAAATTAAATAAATATATATCATTAGTTGATGGGGATATAGAAAGCCAAAAAAAATGGTTAACCAACTATAAAATAAAAGAAAATAACAATCTCGAATATTATTATATTATTATGAGAAATGATTCCAAACTGCCTATTGGGACAGTCAGGCTGTATGATTTTATAAATCATAAGGAGTCTTTTTGTTGGGGAAGCTGGATTTTGAACGAAAATAAAACACGATCTGCTGCAATAGAAAGTGCTTTATTGGTCTATGAAGTTGGATTTATGCATCTTGGTTTTAAAAAATGTCATTTTGATGTCAGAAAAAACAATATTCGCGTTATTGATTTTCATAAAAAAAGTGGTGCGCAGTTAGTAACTGAAAACGACATAGATTTATTTTTTGTTTATACACACGAAGCTTTTTTGAAATTAAAAGAAAAATATAAAAATTTTTTATGAATTTTTTGGAGACTAAAATGATTGATTTTTTAAACCTTAAAGAGGTTAATTCCCCGCATGAAACGGAGTTAACTGAAAATTTCTTGAGAGTATTAAAATCCGGGTGGTATATTGCAGGTCAAGAGCTTTATAATTTCGAAGAAAAATTCTCAGAATACTGTGAAACAAAGCATTGTATTGGAGTAGCGAATGGATTAGATGCACTCACTTTAACAATCAGAGCATGGAAGGAATTAGGGTGGTTAAGAAAAGGCGATGAAATCATTGTTCAAGCAAATACTTACATTGCATCTGTACTTGCCATTACTGAGAATGATTTAGTCCCTGTATTAGTTGAACCCAGTCCTGTAACCTACAATCTCTTACCTGATACGATAAAAGCAGCAATTACGCCAAAGACTAAAGCTATTTTGCCTGTGCATCTTTATGGTCAAATCAGCCCTATGGATGAAATTATGGCCATTGCCAAAGAACACAATCTTCTTGTTCTTGAAGATTGTGCCCAAGCTCATGGTGCAGTGCTCAATGGTAAGAAGGCAGGATCATGGGGAGATGCAGCTGGTTTCAGTTTTTATCCAGGGAAGAACCTTGGTGCACTAGGTGATGCTGGTGCTATTACAACCAACAATGATGAATTGGCAGATGCGTTAAAAGCACTGAGAAACTACGGTTCACATAAAAAATATGAAAATCTTTATCAAGGTGTAAATAGCAGACTTGATGAACTTCAAGCTGCTTTTTTAACTATAAAATTAAAATACTTAGATGAGAACAATAGCAGAAGACAGCAAATAGCTAAAAAATATTGTACTGACATTATGAACAACTTAATTTCATTACCTCACTTACCAGATTTTTCCAGTGAACATGTATGGCACCTTTTTGTGATCCAATGTGATAACCGAGATAAATTACAAGAATTTCTTTTAGATAAAGGGATTCAGACATTAATTCATTACCCCACGCCTCCACATCTTCAACAAGCTTATCGTGAATTAGGTCTAAAAGAAGGGACTTTACCGATTACAGAGTCCATTCATAATAAAGTATTAAGTTTACCTATAGGGCCAACACTGTCTGATATAGAAGTACAAGCTGTTATTACGGCAATAAATGAGTATCAGGGGTAAAATTACTCTCACAACGATAATGACTCCAATTAGTAGAACATGTGTTTTTCAATGAACCCTCCGATGGCTTTTTCATGCAATTCAATCGAGCGTGAGCAACAGATAGTTTTCAGAGCCAGACGTTTAATACGCATCCTCAATGTCAGGTTGTTACGCTCAATACGTTGCGTGAAGATTTTGCCTGTCAGATGCTTCTCCTTTGGCACTTCTCTGGCATGATAACCCCACTCATCGCTGGTTATCATGCAGATACTAAAAGGACGGGCAGTGACAGTCATTCCTGACAGGTTTCGTCCGTTCGTGGGCCAAACGTGTAAGCCAGTACTCCGCCATATTTTGTGTCATACGCGTACCAGAGCCAGTGTTGTCGCGCTTTTTTTTCCTACAATGTCAGCAACACTGATATAAGACCGCAAATCACCATGAATTTTGTTCACTCCACCCAACATGGGCTTGTCTTAAGGTTCCTACACCAGACGGAGAAGCCACATGTTAAGCAGGGGGGGCTTCTCATGATAAAGCAGATACGTATTCACGACGCACATATTATCGACATTGCTCACCACATCGGATGTTCCGAGCGCACGGTTCGACGACATCTCACTGAAAAAGAAGCTGGCAGACCGTTGCCGCGCGTCACCGACCTCTATGGCAGCAAACCTGCTGGGTGGCACAGCGTGCGTTGAGCGATTATGAGGAATTGCTGTGATGAACGAACTGACAGAACTGATGGTGCGACTGGAGATGGAGCACCTGACGGACGCGGTGGACAAATTACTGGAGCAGGCCATAAAGGAAGAACTTAACGCGCACGGGAAACCCTGGTTCGGGTACTGAGCCATGAATGGAATGGCCGACGGCATAAGGCACTGGAATCCCAGCTTAAACAGGCCCGGCTACCCTGGATAAAAACGCTGGAGCAGTTCGACTTCAGCTTCCAGCCAGGTATCGACCAGCGGGTCATCCGAGAACTGGCCGAGCTGGTGTTCGTCGAGCGCAAAGAAAACGACATCCGTTTTACAAATAGCCTTATCCTCACTAACCCGATAAAATCACCCCAGCGATAACCGATAACAGTAGATCTTATGTTACAAACTCTCTACACCATCATCCTGTATCTCATCCAACCGTTGATTTGGCTTCGCCTGTGGCTTCGTGGCCGTAAGGCTCCGGCCTATCGTCGACGCTGGGGTGAACGCTACGGTTTTTGTGCAGAGAAGGTCAAGCCAGACGGCATCATGCTGCATTCGGTGTCGGTGGGTGAAACACTGGCCGCTATTCCCTTAGTGAGAGCACTACGCCATCGTTACCCCAATCTGCCGATCACGGTAACAACCATGACGCCAACCGGCTCCGAGCGCGTGCGTTCAGCATTTGGCGACACGGTCTATCACGTTTACCTGCCTTATGATTTGCCCTGTGCTCTGAAGCGCTTTTTTGACCAGGTTCGTCCAAAAATCGTCATCATTATGGAAACCGAACTGTGGCCAAATCTGATTGCGGAACTGCATAAACGCGAAATTCCGCTGGTCATTGCGAATGCCCGGCTGTCAGAACGCTCCGCAGCGGGTTACAAAAAGATCGGGAAGCTAATGCGCCATATCTTGCGGCGAATTACCCTCGTTGCCGCACAGAATCAGGAAGACGGAGACAGATTTATCGATCTTGGCCTGAAGCGCTCAAACCTGAAAGTAACCGGCAGCCTCAAATTTGATATCTCCGTGACGCCGGAACTGGCGGCTAGAGCCATTACATTACGTCGACAATGGGCACCACGTCGCCCAGTATGGATCGCCACCAGTACGCACGAGGGCGAAGAAGCGGTCGTTCTGGCCGCTCATCGACAGCTGCTCGACACCTACCCTGACTTATTACTGATTCTGGTGCCTCGCCACCCAGAACGTTTCTCCACCACGCAAATGCTGGCAGAAAATCTGGGGTTCACCTACACGCTACGCAGCAGCGGTGAACAGCCTCCTGCAAACACGCAGGTCGTCATTGGGGACACCATGGGCGAACTGATGCTGTTATACGGCATTGCCGATCTGGCTTTTGTTGGTGGAAGCTTGGTTGAACGAGGCGGACATAATCCGCTAGAAGCGGCAGCGCATGCTATTCCGGTATTGATGGGGCCACACACGTTCAATTTCAAAGACATCTGCAACAAACTCGATCAGGCCGACGGGCTGATTACCGTGACCGATGCAGACTCACTTGGAAAAGAAGTCGGGAAACTGCTCGCTGACGAAGATTATCGTCTTTACTATGGTCGACACGCCGTGGAAGTGTTACACCAAAATCAGGGCGCACTACAGATGCTGCTAACGCTACTGGAACCTTATTTGCCCCAGCGGACACAGTAAAGCAGTGGCTACCTATACAGTGAATGAAGGGCTGACGTGATGACAACCAAAGCGATTTATCCTGGAACGTTCGATCCATTAACCCATGGGCATTTGGATCTGCTGACGCGCGCATCACGACTGTTCGATCAGGTGGTGCTGGCCATCGCTGCCAGCCCGAGCAAGCATACGCTTTTCACATTGGATGAACGCGTCGCGCTGGCGAAGGGTGCGACGCAGCATTTACCGAACGTCGAAGTGGTCGGTTTCAGCGATCTCATGGTGCACTTCGTACAGCAACAAAACGCCAATATTCTTGTGCGTGGTTTGCGAGCCGTTGCCGATTTCGAATATGAACTCCAGCTCGCAAAAATGAATCACCACCTGATGCCCACACTTGAAAGCGTTTTCCTGATGCCATCGGAAGAGTGGTCGTTTATTTCATCTTCTTTGGTTAAGGAAGTGGCTCGCCACGGCGGTGACGTATCACATTTCTTACCCGATGCCATCGTTAGTGCCTTACAGGACAAGCTATCAAAAAAGATGTAGAGGAATTATTTTTTCTTTGAATATAGATAAACCGTAAAATAAAAACGCAGGGCATACCAAAAATCATTAAATGACGTCATTCCCTTGAATAAATTTCCGCCAATGCCCGTCACGATAAATTTTCTAGCTAGCTGCTGCCGAACATCAGGCGATGATATTTTTTTACGCAAAAGCCCAAAAAGATGGCGACTCTCTCGATTAGCATGACGAATTAACGCTTTATTTAAAGTAACGTTATCTTTGTTCTGAGTCGCGAGAGAAATCAGCCCCTGCATGATATCAATATAGCTGTTTGCTCTGCGGGCTATTTTCTCAATTGATGATGACTTTGTGATCGAATGCGTATTACCAACGCGATAGCCATAACTCATTTTTTCACAGAAACCGACTCGCTTGGCTACCAGCGCTAAATTTGCCGTCCACAGAATATCTTCATGCATCATATCTGGAATAAAGTTTAATTTATTCAATGAGATAATATCGCGGCGTATGAGCTGCAACCAGGCAAAGTGGCACCATTCGTTATGTTTTACACCACGAATAATCCATTCATCGCCGCTGATTACCTCACCCCATGACTGTTTCGTCTGAATAGGTTCTTTTATTTCTTGTTCTGGGTTTTCATGAAACTTGAAACCATTACCTATCAAGAGATCGAGGCGTTGCTCCTCAGCTTTTCCAAACCATGTCGATAGCGTGTCTTTTTCCAACCAATCATCGCCATCAACAAATGCAATCCACTCTCCATTCGCATGCCGAATTCCTGTATTTCTCGCTTCAGATAACCCTTTATTTTCTTGGTTTACAATAACCAAATTCGTAACCGATTTTCCTATCTCATTCAATTTCACAAGGCTGCCATCGGTGGAACCATCATTGACCGCAATAATTTCAAAAGAGACATTATCCTGAGCAAGCAATGACGAAAAAAGAGGATCAATGTACTCTTCGCAGTTATATATAGGAACAATGACGCTAATATCCACACGACTCATAATGCCCTCTGAAAATTTTTATATTTAGGCTATAAAAACTAAAAAAGAAAAATAGGATTACTTCTGACAGCGGCGACAGAAAAATGTGCTGCGCTGCCCATGCTTCGCGGTTTCTATCGGCGTTCCGCATGTCCGACAAGGTTCACCGTTGCGGCCATAGACTCGCAGCTCCTGCGCGAAATAACCGGGTTTGCCATCTGATTGCAAAAAGTCACGCAGCGTCGTACCTCCCTGCTCAATCGAAAGCTGTAGCACCTGTTTAATCACACGAACCAATATAGCTGCATCGTTTTCATTTAACGATCCGGCCGTTCTGTCAGGATGGATACCCGCCGCAAACAGCGATTCGCTCGCGTAAATATTGCCTACGCCGACGACGACTTTGTTATCCATAATCCACTGTTTGATTGCCGTCTTTTTACCGCGTGAAGCCTGATAAAGATAATCTGCAGAGAATTCCGCCTCTAACGGTTCTGGCCCGAGATGCGCCAATACCGAGCAGGTTTCCAGATTATCCGTCCACAGCCAGGCACCAAAGCGCCGAGGGTCGGTATAACGCAGCACCTTACCGCTGTCCATCACCAAATCAATATGATCGTGCTTCTCCGGCTCGCTATATTCCGGCAACACCCGCAGGCTGCCAGACATGCCGAGATGCACAATAAGCCAGCCGCGGGTAAGCTCAATCAGCAGATATTTTGCCCGCCGGCGCACGCTTACGACTGGCTCATCGCTCAGTGAAAGGATCTCAGCCGATACCGGCCAGCGCAGGCGCGTGTTCCTCACTTCCGCATAAAGGATGGTGTGACCAACGAGATAAGGGGAAATACCCCGACGACTGGTTTCAACCTCAGGTAATTCGGGCATATTCTCTCTCTGGGGAGTCTCTCAATTATTGCAAACGCTGCCAAAATGAATATTTTCGGCCATGCTGCTGTTTTAGCTGTTCCTGATAATCCGCCCATTCCAATAGTGGTGCATGGCTTGTTATCCGAGAAGCCAACTTATCCAACTGACGATAATAATTTGCTGCATGGTCGTATGCCTTACTCCGGCCAGAAGATAAAATATCGTCGAGTAGCAGACGATAGCAAACTACTTCAGCTAAAGGGTATTCTGCATCATGAAATTGCTCTGCCCACCCCAACAATACGCCGAAGAAGACATTGAGTGATTCCCAATGGGCAAGCAGTTGTGCTGATGCTTGCCCATAATCATTCAGTGCCAATAACGTATCAATTCTGGATTCAACATCTTCCATCGCCAACGCATGGGTAGCCGCCTGATTCTGTAACGTTTCTCGTTCCGTCTCATCTTGCAAGACTGCAACCAGTGCTTGTAGCCGAGTATAATCAGGACGTTGCCGATAGGCCTCGCGCCGTAACGCAAGGAGTGTGTCTTGATCGCCAAGCTGAACGTAGGCTTTATCCAGCAATGCCTGCCGTTTGTCCTCGGCGTAATGCTGGAAAGGTTCCGATAGCCACTTCAGCGCCGACTGCGCTTCATTGATCGACAGGCAGAATTCCACAATGTGGAGCTTTTGCAATTCATTAGGATTTGGAGAGCCTAAAAGTGTAGCGCGCTCAAAGAGCGTGACATCTTTCAGAACTTGTGCCACCCCAGAAATACCGAGAGTGGCATGCGCAGCACGAAAGTTATATTTCTTTTGCGGTGCAGAGACCAAGGCGGCAGCATATTCACGTTCAAAGTCCTGCGCCAGTTGCCGCAACTCTGGCTCGGTAAGTAACGTGCCACTTTGTGCAATCAAATCATCCCACACGGCATAATCGTTCTCATCATGCCGTTTTCTTACCTCATCAGGCCAATTCCACGTCTTTCCACCTTGTGCTCGCCACTGGCTGGCTGCCTTAACCCATACCGAAAGCGCCGCCGCATATGCATCACCAATAGCTCCATCGGAATCATCCGCTCGCTCATAAACACGAGCATGCGTGGACATCAGTGCATCAATCAGTGCAAATGCTTTTTTCGGTGCGTCGTCGATCAGATAGCCGATATCACCAACCAGCGCCTCAAGCTCCATAGCAAAGCCATGGCTCTGATAATAATCAATAAATCGTTTACCACGAGCAATAGATGCAATACGTTCTTTCAGCAATTTTTCCTGCTTCACCGTATCCTGCCGATACAACAGCGCTTCAATACGCTGGTCTACCTTTGGATCTAAACCATAAATCGCTTCGATCAAAAGTAAGAGTTGCGTCTGTGGTGTCGCTAACAAAAGCTGGTGCAATGTCGAGCCCATATTTTCATTACCGGATGGTTGTAGAAGCCAGAGCCCAGAAAATTGGCATAATGCAAAAAGGGATACAAGAGGAATAATTAGAAAATAAGTTCAAAAAAAACCCAGCCAAGGCTGGGTTTTCATCAAGAAGCAGAAATTACTTAATTTTAGCTTCTTTGTAGAGTACGTGCTGACGGACAACTGGATCGAATTTCTTCAGTTCCAATTTTTCCGGCTTAGTACGCTTGTTCTTCGTAGTGGTATAGAAGTGACCAGTACCAGCAGAAGAAACCAGCTTGATCTTCTCGCGAACACCTTTAGCCATGATTCAGTTCCTTAATACTTTTCACCACGGGCACGTAGATCGGCCAAAACCGTCTCAATACCCTTCTTGTCGATAACACGCATACCTTTCGCAGATACGCGCAGCGTTACAAAGCGTTTTTCACCTTCAACCCAAAAACGGTGTGAGTGCAGGTTCGGCAGAAAACGGCGTTTGGTCGCATTCATTGCGTGGGAACGGTTATTACCGGCCACCGGACGCTTGCCAGTAACTTGGCAGACTCGGGACATGTCTATTCTCCAAAAATCAAATCAGCTCGAGCTTCGTATAGGGTTTGGCCGCCTCGTCAGGCTTTAGAGCCCATCTCAGCAACTTCACTGAAAAGACTCTGTCATCAGGATAAACCTGCTGAGATAGGCTCTTAACGCCACACCCAAGATTCTCAAAGGTGGCGTAGTATACGCTCTGAAGCGTAAGTGCTCAAGTCCCGAACAGCTAAAGATCCCATTGGATCGCGGAAATATCTGTCAAATCCAGCCGCGCTCGGCAAAAGAAACATATTCACCCTGCCCAATGACTAAATGATCGAGCACGCGGATCTCCAATAACAGGCACGCTTTGACAATCTGTTCGGTTATCGCACGGTCAGCCTGACTCGGCTCCGCTTTTCCCGACGGATGATTATGCGCCAGAATCAGCGCTGCAGCATTCACCTTTAGCGCTTCACGCACAATTTCACGTGGGTGGACTTCCACGCTGTTAATCGTACCAACAAACATCTCCTGATGGCGAATAACGTGATGCTGATTGTCTAAAAACAGGACTAAAAAGACCTCGCGTTCACGTCGAGACAAGAGAAATTGCAAATATTGCCCCGTCGCTTCTGGGTTTAGCATGGCATCTTCTTTCGCCAGACGAGAGAAAAACAGCCGCCGCGACAGCTCTGAGATCGCCTTGATCTGCGTATATTTTGATATCCCCACGCCTTTAGCATTCTGAAACGCTGACTGATCGGCCATCATCAGTTGATAGAGTGACCCGAAGTGCGCCAACAAGCCCTCTGCCAACTGCATCACATGCACGCCGGGTAACCCTGTGCGTAAAAAAATCGCCAACAGTTCGGCATCCGTCAGCGATTCCGCCCCTAAGCGCACCAGTTTTTCACGCGGTGCCAATCCCTTTTCCCAGCCCATCAGCCTCTCCCTGTACCGCTCG
The DNA here is from genome assembly GCF_009931295.1 of Pectobacterium odoriferum. Taxonomy (NCBI): domain Bacteria; kingdom Pseudomonadati; phylum Pseudomonadota; class Gammaproteobacteria; order Enterobacterales; family Pectobacteriaceae; genus Pectobacterium; species Pectobacterium odoriferum. The sequence continues at coordinate 4,726,488 of NZ_CP034938.1, forward strand.
ACGGCATCATGTCACGCCAGAAAAAACAGGACGATATCTGCGATAAAAAGCTGCGAAGCGCTTCGCAATCTTCTTCGGAAAACCGCAGCAGCAACCTTAAGATTCCTATCTGGCCTCAAGGTTATGGTAAAATGGCGCATCTTCTGACTTTCAATCGGACCATGATGATGACGGAATTTTCCAGCCTGAATGCACTCTCCGGCAAACGAATCGTGCTGGGTATCAGCGGCGGCATCGCCGCGTATAAGTGCCCGGAACTGGTGCGACGTCTACGCGATGGCGGAGCTGACGTACGAGTTGTCATGACTTCTGCCGCTAAAGCTTTCATCACTCCGCTGACGCTGCAAGCTGTCTCCGGCTACCCAGTATCAGACGACCTGCTCGACCCCGCGGCGGAAGCTTCAATGGGCCACATCGAGTTGGGGAAATGGGCTGATTTAGTCATTCTCGCCCCAGCGACTGCCGATCTGATCGCACGAGTCGCTGCTGGCATGGCGAATGACCTGCTGACCACGATCTGTCTGGCAACATCCGCCCCTATCGCCGTTGTCCCTGCGATGAATCAGCAGATGTATCGCGCAGAGCCCACGCAGGACAACCTGCGCACGCTGGTCGCCCGAGGTTTACCGATCTGGGGGCCGGATAGCGGCAGTCAGGCGTGTGGCGATATTGGGCCAGGCCGCATGATCGACCCGATGGACATTGTTGGGCTGGCGCAGCGTCATTTTTCTGCCATCAACGATCTGCAACATCTGAACATTCTGGTCACCGCTGGGCCAACGAGAGAAGCGCTGGACCCAGTTCGCTTTATTACCAACCACAGCTCTGGGAAAATGGGCTTTGCTATCGCGCAGGCCGCTGCCGCTCGTGGCGCTAAGGTTACACTGGTAAGTGGCCCTGTCTCACTTGCCACACCGCAGGGCGTCATGCGTATTGATGTCAGCAGCGCGTTGGAGATGGAGCACACGGTGATGGAGCATGCGGCTCAGCAGCATATTGTGATCGGTTGTGCTGCGGTTGCAGATTATCGTGCTAAACACATCGCTGATGAGAAGATTAAAAAACAGAATCAGCAGGGCGATGAAATGACTCTCACTCTGGTCAAAAATCCAGATATTATCGCCGGTGTCGCAGCCATGACGAAAAATCGTCCTTATGTTGTCGGGTTTGCTGCCGAAACCCAGAATGTGGAAGAATACGCCCGACAAAAATTGGCGCGTAAAAAGCTGGATCTGATTTGCGCGAACAACGTCTCTCTTTCCGGGCATGGTTTTAACAGTGAAACCAATGCGTTACACCTTTTTTGGCAAGGTGGTGACACGCCGTTACCGCAGTGCGACAAGCGTCTACTTGGCCAAAAATTAATCGACGAGATTATCAGCCGTTATGATGAAAAAAATCGACGTTAAGATTGTTGACCCACGCGTTGGACAGCAATTTCCGTTACCAACCTATGCCACTCCGGGTTCTGCTGGGCTCGATCTGCGTGCCTGTCTGGATCAGGCAATTGAACTCAAAGCAGGCGAAACAACCCTGATCCCAACCGGGCTGGCGATTCACATTGCCGATACCGGGCTGGCGGCGGTTATCCTGCCCCGCTCCGGGCTGGGCCATAAGCACGGCGTGGTGCTGGGGAATCTGGTGGGGCTGATTGATTCGGACTATCAGGGACAGTTGATGGTTTCCGTCTGGAACCGTGGTCAACAAACGTTTACGGTTGAACCGGGCGAGCGTATCGCACAGATGGTTTTTGTGCCCGTCGTTCAGGCCGAATTCAATCTGGTCGAAGATTTTGTCGGCAGCGAACGTGGAGAAGGCGGCTTCGGCCACTCCGGCCGTAGCTAACGCGATCCAGCCACCCATAGTGTAAAAATTCCTATAAGCCACAGCGCCGACTCAAACAGGAATGGCGACTGTGGCGCTAACGGGTGCTTGTCAGTCAAATATTTAGCAAGGGTCTTTTCAGACATGGCAGAAAAAGAAAATACGAAAAGGAATCGCCGCGAGGAAATTTTGCAGGCGCTGGCGCAGATGCTGGAATCCAGCGACGGTAGCCAACGTATCACCACGGCAAAATTAGCTGCGAACGTCGGCGTGTCCGAAGCGGCGCTCTACCGGCATTTCCCCAGTAAAACGCGGATGTTTGATAGCCTGATTGAATTTATTGAGGATAGTCTGACCACCCGCATTAACCTGATTCTGCAAGACGAAAAAGAAACGTTTAATCGTCTTCGTCTGATTTTGCTGCTTATTTTAGGGTTTGCGGAACGGAACCCGGGTCTGACTCGCATCATGACTGGCCACGCGCTGATGTTTGAACAGGATCGCTTGCAGGGGCGTATTAACCAGCTGTTTGAGCGTATTGAATCACAGTTGCGTCAGGTGTTGCGCGAGCACAAGCTACGCGATGGCAAAGGTTTTCAGCATGATGAAACGCTGCTGGCTAGCCAGCTGCTAGCGTTTTGCGAAGGGATGCTGTCGCGCTTCATTCGCTCTGAATTCCGCTATCGTCCGACGCAGGAATTCGACACCCGTTGGCCGCTGCTAGCTGCACAATTGAACTAAACGCCGCCCTGAGATATTAAAACCCGCCAGATATTTCTGGCGGGTTCCTGACTCACACGTTAAATCCCGTACTGCTCACGATAGGCTTTCACCGCATCCAGATGCGCTGCCATCTCTGGTTTTTCCGCCAGATAAGCAATCAAATCCGTTAGCGTGATAATCGAAATCACCGTGCACTGATAGTCGCGTTCCACTTCCTGAATCGCGGATAGTTCGGCGCGGCCGCGTTCCTGACGATCCAGCGCAATCATCACACCGGCCAACGTCGCGCCGTGTGTACCGATGATCTCCATCGATTCGCGAATCGCGGTACCGGCCGTAATCACGTCGTCCACCAGCATCACGCGGCCCTGTAAAGGGCTACCGACCAGGCTACCGCCCTCGCCGTGATCTTTAGCTTCTTTGCGGTTGAAGCAGTACGGCAGGTCGCGATCGTGGTGTTCTGCCAGCGCCACCGCAGTGGTCGTGGCTATCGGAATGCCTTTGTAAGCCGGTCCGAACAGCAAATCAAATGCTACGCCGGAATCCACCAGCGCTTCTGCATAAAAACGCCCCAGTAAGGCCAGATCGCGCCCGGTATTAAACAGCCCAGCGTTGAAGAAATAGGGACTGATACGCCCGGATTTCAGGGTGAACTCGCCGAACTTCAATACCTGCTTGCTGAGTGCAAACTCAATAAACTGGCGCTGGTAGGCTTTCATTACTGCATCTCCTCGTCTTCAGATATAAAAAAAGCGACCAATTGGTCGCTTATAAAATCAATCGATTAAGGCCGCTTTCTGCGCCTGAACGATGGTATCAATTCCCCCTCGGGCTAGCGCCAGCAGGGTGAGCAATTCTTCATGGCTGAACGGCTCGCCTTCGGCCGTCCCTTGCACTTCAATCATGCGGCCGTCTTCGGTCATGACCACATTCATGTCGGTTTCCGCAGCGGAATCTTCCACGTATTCCAGATCGCACAGCGCTTCGCCGTTCACGATGCCGACGGAAACGGCGGCGATCATGCCTTTCATCGGGTTCTTTTTCAGCTTACCCTTGGCAACCATCTGGTTCAGCGCATCGGCCAGCGCCACGCAGGCACCGGTGATGGACGCCGTACGCGTGCCGCCATCCGCCTGCAAGACATCGCAGTCGAGCGTAATGGTGTATTCGCCGAGCACTTTCAGGTCGATTGCCGCACGCAGGGAACGTGCAATCAGGCGCTGAATCTCCAGCGTCCGCCCGCCCTGCTTGCCTTTAGCGGCTTCACGGGCGTTACGGCTGTGCGTCGCACGCGGCAGCATACCGTATTCGGCGGTGACCCATCCTTGCCCCTGGCCTTTCAGAAAGCGCGGAACACCCTCTTCTACCGTGGCATTGCATAACACTTTGGTATCGCCAAATTCGACTAAAACGGAACCTTCAGCGTGTTTCGTGTAATGACGGGTGAATGTAAGGGGGCGTACTTGCTGTGCACTTCGGCCTGTTGGGCGCATGGCTCATCTCCGGTGGATCAATGAAAACTGGCGCGTATTATACACGAAATCCTTCGCGTTGCGGGAAAGCGGCATCAGAAAGCCATACCTTGAACTTAGGGTATAACCTGAGGTTATACCCTACTGATGAACAAGTATTCGTCAGTGATGATGCATCATGAAATAGTCCGTTCATCCCTTGAGCGTTGATGAGAAAAAATCATGATGCGGCATATGCAAATTGAAACGGTCAATCTGCCCCTAGCCCGTCCTATGGCGGTTGATAACGGGACGCGTCACGCGGTTACCGTTATCCGCGTCGCGTTGGAAGAAAAAGGATTTATTGGACAAGGCGAATGTACGCCAGTCGCCCATTATGGCGAGTCCGCCGACAGCGTATGTCGCCAGCTCTCTGCGGTCCGTGAAGCAATAGAACACGGCCTGACCATCGAACAGCTCCAGAAAGATTTATCGCCGGGTGCGGCCAGAAATGCGCTGGACTGCGCCCTGTGGCGGCTCAACACCGCATTGGAAAAACAGACGCTGTGGCAGCGCATCGGCATTCATCCCCCGACATCCGTGGTCTGTGCGCAAACGTTGGCGCTCGACAGCGTAGAGAAAATGGCCACCGCCGCATCCAATGCGGTTTCCCACGGCGCCCTGCTGCTGAAAATCAAACTGGATCGCGAGCTGATTCTGGAGAAGGTCGCTGCCATTCGTGCCGCCGCGCCCAATACCAGATTGATTATCGACGCGAGAGCAAGCTGGAGCGGGCTGGATTTACATAGCCTGTCCACGGCCTTGCTGCCTTATCAGGTCGCCATGATTGAGCAACCGCTTCCTGTCGGTAAGGACGAGGATTTACAGCAGTTTTCTCACCCGATTCCGATCTGCGCGGACGAAAGCTGCCGCCACAGCGGTGACATCGTCGGGCTGCGCCGTCGTTACGACATGATCAACATCAAGCTGGACAAGTGTGGCGGGCTAACCGAAGCGCTGGCGATGGTGCGCGAAGCCCACTTTCACGGCCTGCGCATTATGGTCGGCTGCACGCTGGGCTCGTCAATGGCGATGGAAGCCGCCCTGCCCGTCGCCGCCGATGCCGAGCACGTCGATCTCGATGGCCCTATTTGGCTAGCCGCCGACAGTTCGCCTTATCTGACCTATAACCTCGGCCGAATCTGGCTATGACGCAATCAACCGAAGCAACCATGAAACCCTCAACCGGAGTGACCATGACGGATATCATGCACGCGGGTGCCGCCACAGCACCCGGTAACGCCCCCAGACCTGTACTGGAAATCGATGACCTGAGCGTCAGCTTTAGCGGCCGTTCCGGCACGCATCAGGCGCTAAAAGGCATTTCCTTTACCGTGAATAAAGGGGAAGTGGTCGCCGTGGTCGGCGAAAGTGGTTCAGGCAAGTCCGTGACGTCACTCGCCGTGATGGGGCTGCTGGCGGATTCTGCCAACATCGAACGCGGCACGCTCCGTTTCACCGCACGCGACGGCAAACAGCATGACCTGCTGAGCATGAAAGCAGAAGCGCGTCGTAAGCTGCGCGGTCGCGATCTCGCGATGATTTTTCAGGAACCGATGACCTCGCTTAATCCGGTGCTGAAAGTCGGCGATCAGCTCACCGAAGCCCTGCTTGACCACAAAATCTGCGATGCCGCCAGCGCGGACAAAAAAGCCCGTGAGCTGCTGCACAAGGTGCGTATCGCAGACGTCGATCGCGTGATGAAAAGCTACCCGCACTCGCTGTCTGGCGGAATGCGTCAACGCGTGATGATTGCACAGGCGCTGGCCTGCGATCCGCAGTTGTTGATTGCCGATGAACCGACCACCGCGCTGGACGTCACCGTGCAGGCTCGCATTCTGCAAATCCTGCGCGACCTGCAACAGCAGAGTGACATGTCGGTCCTGTTTATCACGCACGACATGGGCGTGGTGGCGGAAATCGCCGATCGCGTGGTGGTGATGTACCGCGGCGAGATCGTCGAGCAAGGCACCGTCGAACAGATTTTTGCCGCACCGCAACACCCTTATACCCAGTCGCTGCTGGCCGCCGTACCGAAGCTGGGCGACATGCGCGATAGCCTCTGGCCGAAGCGCTTTCCTTTACTGGGACAGGCTGCCGATCCAGAAAATAGTGAACAGGTCACCGCCCGCTATGACGCTGAGCCGTTGTTGGATATTCGCGGACTGAGCGTGTATTACCCCATGCGCAGTGGGATTTTATCCACTATCACCCACCACGTTCACGCGGTAGAACAGATCGATTTCAACGTCTGGCCGGGCGAAACGCTGGCTATCGTCGGAGAAAGCGGCTGCGGCAAGTCCACCACCGGACGCGCCCTGCTGCGTCTGGTACAGAGCCAAGCCGAAAGCATTCATTTTCAGGGTAACGAAATTTCCCAGATGAAAGAGCGGGATTTCCAGCCGCTGCGTCGGGAAATGCAGATGGTATTTCAAGACCCGTACGCCTCGCTCAACCCGCGCCTGACGGTCGGCTTCACCATTGCGGAACCGCTGTTGCTGCACGGGCTGGTGAAATCGCTGGAAGAAGCGACACCACAGGTGCAGGCGCTGTTAAAAAGCGTCGGCCTACTGCCAGAGCACGCGCGTCGTTATCCGCACGAGTTTTCCGGCGGACAGCGTCAGCGTATCGCGATTGCCCGCGCGATGGCGCTACAGCCGCAGGTCATCATTGCTGACGAAGCCGTTTCGGCGCTCGATGTGTCGATTCAGGCGCAGGTCATCAACCTGATGATGGATCTCCAGAAAAAAACCGGCGTGTCGTGGATTTTCATCTCGCACGATATGGCCGTTGTCGAACGCATCGCCAACCGCGTCGCGGTGATGTACCTCGGTCAGATTGTGGAAATCGGCCCGCGCCAGTCGGTGTTTAACGACCCGCAGCACCCGTATACCCGCCGCCTGTTGGCCTCGGTTCCGATTGCCGATCCAACCCGTCGCGGCGCACGCCAGTTTGACGACAGCGAAATCCCCTCACCCTTGCGTAAAGCAGGCGAGGCCGTCGCCAAAACGCGCTACCGAGAGGTCGCGCCGCAGCACTGGGTCGCCGACAACGAATCGGCAGCCTGAAACACAACGTCATGACAAGAAAATAGCCATAAAACACAACGTTTTTATAAAACACAACACACGTTCATTGCTGACCAGGAGAGAAACCATGAAGCCATTCGTTCGTCGCTCTGCCGTTGCCCTCGGGCTCTCACTGTGTCTGGCGGCTGTTGCCCAGGCGCAAGACCTTCGTATTTCCATCTATGCCGATATCACCGGGCTCGACCCGCACGACACCTCGGATACGCTGAGCTACTCCATTCAGAGCGGCATCTTCGAGCGTCTGTTCCAGTTCGATAATAAAATGAAGCTGGTGCCGCGTCTGGCGACGGGCTACACCAGTAATGACACCGCCACCGAGTTCGTCGTTACGCTGCGCGAAGGCATCACCTTCCAGGACGGCGCTCCCTTCAACGCCGACGCCGTTAAAGCTAACCTCGACCGTCTGGCCGATCAGAGCAAAGGCTTAAAACGCAACAGCCTGTTTAACATGGTGCAAACCGTCACCGTGCTGTCGCCTACTCAGGTCAAAATCGAGCTGAACAAATCTTTCGGAGCCTTTGTGAACACACTGGCGCACCCGTCTGCCGTTATGCACAGCCCGGAAGCGCTGAAGAAATACCCAGACGAAGCACAGCTGCGCGTGAACCCAGTCGGTACTGGCCCGTTCAAATTCACCGAATGGCAGCAGGGTAAAGACGTGAAGCTGGTGAAATTCGACAACTACTGGCAGAAAGGCTGGCCGAAAGTCGACAGCGTGACCTTCTACCCGACGCCGGAAGATTCCACCCGCGTGGCGTCACTGAAATCCGGCCAGGTCGATGCCGTTTATCCGCTGCCTTCCGATCTGATCGGCACCGTACAAAACGACAGCAAACTGGCGATTCAGCGCGACCCGAGTATTTATCAATTCTGGCTGGCGATGAACAACCTGCGTCCGCCGCTGAACGATATCCGCGTGCGTCAGGCGCTCAACTACGCCATCAACCGTGACATCTGGCTGAAAGTTGGCTTTGCCGGCATGGGCGTTCCTGCCTCTTCTGCGATGGCACCGGACGTGCAGTTCTTCGCACGCCAAAGCTCACCGAACTACACCTATAACCCAGAAAAAGCCAAGGCGCTGCTGAAAGAAGCGGGCTACGCCAACGGCCTGAGCCTGAAGCTGTGGACGACGAACCGCACCGACTACATCCGTAGCGCACAGTTCTTCAAGCAGCAGTTAGAGCAGGTCGGCATCAAGGTCACCGTCACCCCGATGGATTCCGGGATGCGTAACGCCAAGCTGTTTGGCGTAAAAGATCCGAAAGACGCCGAATTTGACCTGTTCTACAACGGCTGGTCTCCGTCTACCGGTGATGCTGACTGGGCGCTGCGTCCGCTGTTCGCGACAGAGTCCTGGGTTCCGGTTGCGTATAACGTTTCCTACTACAGCAATCCGGTAACGGATAAAGCGATTACCGCTGGGTTGGCCACTGCCGATGCAGACAAACGTGCCGCGGCTTACGCTGATGCACAACGTCAGATTTGGCAGGATGCGCCTGTGGTCTTCCTGGGCTCGCCGGACAACGTTGTCGGCAAAACCAAGAACCTCGACGGCGTGTACATGCTGGCGGATGGCTCACTGATCTTCGATCAGGCTGAATTTAAGTAATCGGTCAGGGAGAACGCCATGTTTGCTTATATCGTCCGACGTTTGCTGGAAATGATCCCGGTTCTACTGGTGGTCTCCCTGTTAGTGTTCGGTTTTATAAAACTGTTGCCGGGCGATCCGGCACGTATTTATGCAGGTGCTGACGCGACCATTGAGGCGGTGGAAGCCGCCCGTCAGCAGCTAGGATTGAACGACCCGCTGCCGCAGCAGTATGTCCACTGGCTCGGCGGCCTGTTCAGCGGCGATCTGGGTGTGACGTACCGCACCCAGCAACCCGTCATCGACGTCATCAGCAAGAGCTTTATGCCCACCATGTGGCTGGCGCTGGCAGGCTTTGTCTGGTCGGTGCTGCTTGGCCTGCTGATTGGCGTGGTGTCCGCGCTCAAGCGGGGGAAATGGCAAGACTGGACGCTGATGAGCTTTGCAGTCGGCGGAATTTCCATGCCGCCGTTCTGGCTCGGCCTGTTGCTGATTCAGTTTGTCGCCATGCCGTTCGGCGTCTTTTCCGTCAGCGGCTTTAATCAGCCCAGCGACATCATTCTGCCCGCGCTGACGCTCGGGGCATCGGTAGCGGCCGTTATGGCACGCTTTACCCGCTCCGCGTTTCTGGAAGTCGCGCAGGAAGACTACGTCCGCACCGCGCGCTCCAAGGGGCTGCGCAATCGGCTAGTCACCTGGAAGCACGTGATGCGTAATGCGCTGATCCCGGTCATCACCATGTTGGGGCTGCAATTCGGCTTCCTGCTTGGTGGCTCCATTGTGGTCGAAAGCGTGTTTAGCTGGCCGGGTCTGGGCTGGCTGCTGATTGAATCGATCAAGACGCAGGATCAGCCGGTCATTCAGGCGCTGGTGATGCTGTTCGTGTTTGAATTTATTGTCATTAATCTGTTGGTGGACCTGCTGTACGCGGTGGTCAATCCGGCGATTCGCCTACGTTAGGAGACACGATGAACCTTCCTCCAGAACCCGTCGTGGCTGTTGCCACGCTTGATGAAGAGACGATACGTTCGCCGTGGCGCGACTTCGTTCAGGTCTTTATCCGTAACCCGATGGCGCTAGTTTCCAGCGGCGTCGTCCTGCTGCTGGTACTGGTCGCCATTTTCGCCCCCTGGCTGGCACCGTGGAACCCGATGGAGCCCGACTGGGCATCGCTGGCTTCACCGCCTTCGGCGGCGCACTGGATGGGCACCGACGATCTCGGGCGCGATGTGATGAGCCGCATCATCTACGGCGCACGCATCTCGTTATACATCGGTATCTTTTCCGTCACGCTGGGCATGCTGGCCGGCATCGTGCTCGGTCTGCTAGCAGGCTACTACGGTCGCTGGGTGGATACGCTGATCATGCGCGGTTCTGACGTGCTGTTCGCCTTCCCCGGCATGCTGCTGGCGATTGCGGTCGTTGCGATCCTCGGCCCCGGCCTGAATAACGTGATTATCGCCGTCGCAGTCTTCAGCGTACCGGTCTTCGCCCGCATCGTGCGTGCTTCTACGCTGTCGCTGAAACAGGCGGCCTATGTGGAAGCGGTACGCTGCGCCGGCGCACCGGATCGCATTGTGCTGATGCGCCACATCCTGCCCGGCACGCTGCCTAACGTGATCGTCTATTTCACCATGCGTATCGGCACCAGCATCCTGACCGCGGCAGGCCTGAGCTTCATCGGCCTCGGCCCGGAGCCGGACGTACCGGAATGGGGCAACATTCTGGCCATGAGCCGCAGCCTGATGATGGCAGGTGCCTGGCACGTCAGCGTGTTCCCCGGTCTGGCAATTTTCTTCACCGTGCTGGCGTTTAACCTGCTCGGGGATGCGCTGCGTGATACGCTCGATCCCAAACTGAAAAGCTGAGGAAGGCAATGCACGGCGATCACCCGATGAACGACTATCACCAGCAGCAGCAGGCGCTGTTGCTACAACGCTGGAAAACGACGCGGCAGTTGGGTACGCCGCGCTCGGCCAGCGGGCCGCATAACCGCCTCAGCGACGTAGCGGGCGTGCGCGTCGGCCACTGCACGCTGGCTGCGGGTGAAGTACAAACCGGCGTCACGGCGATTGTGCCGCCCGGTGAGAACCTGTTCACCCATCCCCTGCCCTGCGGCGCGGCCGTGCTAAACGGCTTCGCTAAACCCGTTGGGCTGGTACAGATTGAGGAATTGGGGCTGTTGCAAACCCCCATTTTACTCAGCAACACGCTGGCAACTGGCACGCTGTTTACCGCGCTGGTGCGCGATGCCATTTCCCGTAATCCAGAACTGGGCCGCACGCTGCCGACGGTTAACCCGCTGGCGCTGGAGTGCAACGACGGCTGGCTGAACAACATTCAGGCGCTGGCAGTAACAGAACCGATGGCACGGCAAGCGCTGGACGATGCAACGGACACCTTTGCACGCGGCAGCGTCGGGGCTGGGCGTGGTATGAGCTGCTTTAGCCTGAAAGGCGGCATCGGCACCGCATCGCGCCTGATTCCCGAATTAAACGCCACGCTCGGCGTGTTGGTCCTGGCAAATTTCGGCACGCTTTCCGCGCTGACGCTGGACGGCGTGCAGATGGGCGACGCCATCGCCCCTATCCTGCCGGGGCTCGCACCGCAACAGGACGCCGGATCGATCATCATTATCATGGCGACGGATGCCCCGCTCGATGCCCGACAGCTCAAGCGTATCGCCAAGCGTGCCGGTGCAGGATTAGGTCGGCTCGGCAGCTACTGGGGACACGGCTCCGGCGATATCGCCGTTGCGTTTTCCACCTGCCCACAGCCGCAACCGCCGGAGGATGCGCAGCTTGAATCGCTGTTAAGCGCCGCCGCCGACGCGACCGAACACGCGGTGCTCGACGCCATGCTTCAGGCAGACGCCGTGACTGGTTTTCGCAGCCATCATCGCCCGACGCTGCCACAGGCGTTGGATCGGTTGGCTGCAACGCTTTATCCATAAGCAAACTCTCCCGTAGGAAACTGACTATGAAAGTGTTTATCTCTGCTGATATCGAAGGGATCGCGGGCGTGATGCGCCCAGAACAGTGCAGCCCCGGCACCGCGGAATACCAACTGGCGCGCGGCCTGATGGAGCAGGAAGTGAACGCCGCGATTGACGGTGCGTTCGCGGGTGGCGCAACAGAGGTGGTGGTCGCCGACAGCCATGCGGCAATGGTCAATCTGCGTGCGGAGAACATCGACGCCCGCGCCCGACTGGTACAAGGCAAACCGCGCGGCTATTCGATGGTAGAAGGGCTGGAGCAACAACAGTTCGACGGCCTGATGTTCATCGGTTATCACAGTGCAGCAGGCGAGTTTGGCGTGCTGTCGCATACCATCAATGGTCGTGCGTTCTACCGCGTGCGCATCAACGGTGAAATCATGGGCGAGAGCGACATCTACGCTGCCGCCGGTGTGGAACAGAAGACGCCACTCTGGCTGGTCAGCGGTGACGACACGCTCCAGAGCTGGATCGCCCGCTACTACCCTGCCACCGATTACGCCTGCGTCAAACGCGCCATTTCACAGCATGCAGCGGAATCCCTCAGCACCGAGCAGGCCCGTAAGGTGATTCGTAATGCAGCCAAAGCGGCGGTGGAAAAAGCGCACCGGACGCTGAACTCACGGATTCAGGCACCCTACCGTCTTGAACTGATGGTGGCAAAACCGGTACTGGCCGATCTATTCTGTCTGCTGCCAAGCGTTGAACGTTTAGATGCCATAACCGTAGGTTATACGGCGCAGAGCATGCGGGAAATCACCAGCCTGTTGGGTGCCTTTTCCTATCTGGCGACGACGCAAAACTGATTCCGGTCTCTCCGCCCCTGATTTCGGGAGCGTAAACCGCTTGAAAAGAGAATTTATCGCATGACGAAACCCGTGATTGTGATCCACGGTGGCGCAGGTGCGCTGACCCGCTCGGCTATGAGCGCTGAAAAAGAGCAACGCTATCTGGCTGCGCTGTCCGAGATTGTCGCCAGCGGACAACGCATTCTGGCTGAAAACGGCAGCGCGTTGGATGCCGTAACGGAAGCCGTCCGTCTGTTGGAAGAGTGCCCGTTATTCAATGCCGGACACGGTTCGGTCTTCACCCACGCGGAAACCCACGAACTGGACGCCAGCATCATGGACGGACGGTCGCTGGATGCTGGCGCGGTCAGTTGCGTCAGCCATATCCGTAACCCGATTCTGGCGGCTCGCACCGTACTCGAAGCCAGCCCGCATGTGATGTTTACCGCCGACGGCGCGGAAGCCTTTGCACAGCAGCACGGTCTGGAAAGGGTTGATCCTGCATTTTTCTCTACTGACGAACGCCGTCAGCAGTTGCATAACGCACAGGCGGGAGAAGGCCGCGTCATCCTCGACCATGATGGTCAGAACGACCCTATCGATCCCGACCGTAAATTCGGCACCGTGGGCGCGGTCGCACTGGACAGCGCAGGCAACCTCGCGGCGGCAACCTCGACGGGCGGCATGACCAACAAACAGGCCGGACGCGTGGGCGATAGCCCCATCATCGGCGCAGGCTGCTACGCCAATAACCAGACGGTGGCCGTTTCCTGCACCGGTACTGGCGAGGTCTTTATGCGTGCCGTCGCCGCCTATGATGTCTCGGCGCTGATGGAATATGCCGGACTCACGCTACAGCAGGCCAGCGATCGCGTAGTGATGGAGAAACTCGTGCAAATGGACGGCAGCGGCGGACTGATTGCTGTCGATAAAGCAGGCAACATCGCCTTGCCATTTAACAGCGAAGGCATGTATCGCGGCTATGGCTACGTGGGAGAAGCCCCCGTCGCCGATATTTATCGCTAACTTGCCAGCGCGTCGAAACAGAATCAAAACGCCCGATATCGGTGCATTGCACTATTATCGGGCGTAAAAATAGTGCGTAAAGTGTTCTCATCGCTTATCTATCGACCATTCATCACGACCTTATAACCTGGCGTAATAATTGCAGACTTTTTGGTTATTACTCATACGATGCTCATCAGAAAGCGTCAGCCGGAGCCTGCAACCATGCGATTACGCCATATTGAAATCTTCCAGGCCATTGTTCAGGCAGGTACCATCAGCGGCGCCGCCCGTTTACTCAACGTCTCACAACCCAACGTCAGCCGGGTATTGAATCACGCAGAACAACAGCTCGGTTTTTCCCTGTTTGAACGTCGCACACAGGGAATGATCGCCACCGAAGAAGGGCTGCGCCTGATACCAAAAGTGCAGGAGCTTTTCAGCCATCTGCAAAGCATCAGTTCGCTCACTGAACAAATCAAAACCAGCAAGGCACACTCCGTACGGCTGGGTGCAGCGCATGCATTCGGGCAAATGATCGTGGCACCGACGCTGGTGGAATTTCATAAGCAGGCAGCCTCGGTTAACGTCGAACTCGTCACCGAACACTTCAGCACGCTGTGCCAGAACATCCTGCAAAACCAGCTCGATTTCGCGCTGATCTTTGGTCAGCAGGTGCCGTCCGAACTGCTGGCAGAACCCCTGTTCCAGTCCACGATGGTTGCCCTGTTGCCGAAAGACAGCCCGATAAATGGCCCCGTCTCGCTGGAATGGCTGTGCAACAACAATCTGCTGATGATGCAGCATCAGGACCCGCTCGGTCAGGTGGTGCACCGCGCCCTGCGCGACAAGGCGCTACAGCCGGCGGCTTCGCTCTACATCAAAACCTACTCGGTGATTGCCGACATGGTGCTGGCGGGCGGCGGTGCGGGCATCGTCGATCTCTTTACCGCCTGTCGCTATGCCGACCAGCTCAAGATCGTCCCTATCGATCAGCCGCTGCCTTTTGAAGTCACGCTAATCAGCCGCCGCGACAACCCACAGTCACAGGCGACGCTGCAACTGAAACAGATGATGAAAAATCGCTGTCGCGACATCGCCAGACAGAACGAGACGCTGCTTTACGCCGCCTGATTCACGACAGACGCTACGCCACGGACGGTTTTTCCTATCCCCTGCGCGGGACTCAACGCTATAATCCTTCTCATCATTTGCTTTAAGGTATGCACCAATGATTCGCAGCATGACCGCTTACGCCCGCCGAGAGATCAAGGGCAACTGGGGAAGCGCAGCCTGGGAACTGCGTTCCGTTAACCAGCGCTATCTGGAAACCTATCTTCGTTTACCGGAACAATTCCGCAGCCTCGAACCTGTCGCGCGTGAGCGCATCCGCGCCCGCTTGACCCGTGGCAAAATCGAATGCAACCTGCGTTTTGAGCTCGACCCGAGTGCGCAAAGTGCGCTGATCCTGAACGAAAAGCTGGCGAAACAGCTGATTAATGCGGCCAACTGGGTCAAGATGCAAAGCGACGAAGGGGAAATCAACCCGGTTGATATTCTGCGCTGGCCCGGCGTGATGTCGGCGGAAGAGCAGGATCTGGACGCCATCAGCGCCGAACTGCTGAAAGCACTGGAAGGCGCGCTGGATGATTTCATCGCCGCCCGTGAAAGCGAAGGTGATGCGCTGAAAGGGATGATCGAACAGCGTCTGGCTGGCGTCAGCGCCGAAGTCGTCAAAGTGCGCGCCCAGATGCCGAACATCCTGCTATGGCAGCGCGAGCGTCTGCAAAGCAAACTGGAAGATGCGCAGGTACAGCTGGAAAATAACCGTCTGGAACAGGAACTGGTTCTGATGGCACAGCGCGTCGACGTCTCGGAAGAACTCGACCGCCTCGACGCTCACGTCAAAGAAACCTACAAAATCCTGAAAAAAGAAGAAGCCGTCGGCCGCCGCCTCGACTTCATGATGCAGGAATTCAACCGCGAATCGAACACGCTGGCCTCGAAATCCATCAACGCCGACGTCACCGCGTCAGCCATTGAGTTGAAAGTGCTGATCGAGCAAATGCGGGAACAGATTCAGAATATCGAGTGATGTGTCACGCGCTCTCGCGTTCTCTCACTAAGTCGTGTCAGGATAAAAAGGCCATTGTAAATCATGGCCTTTTTTGTTTTATGATGGAAGACGAAAACATGGGGCTAACCCATATCAAATGGATTTTTTGTTGTTCCGTCATTCAATAACTCAGACGCGATGGCATTTACCTCGCCCTGAACATAAGCCCAATATTCAGGATTATCGAGGGTTCTCTCTTTAATTTGCTTAGGAATAAAGCGGCTCATTTCCATATTGAAGTCGTCACGGACTTCATCTTCCGACATCAGCTTGGCTAACTGAATAGACAGTGCCTGTCGAAAGTCTTCTGTTTGCTTCTGTCTGGCGGTGAGCTTCTTTTCAACCAGTGTCTTGGATAAATCAATACCGCGCTGCTTAATCCAAACGATATCCCAGATATCACGAGGTTTAATACGCCTTGCCCGATACGCTAACGCGATCAACTTATCGGCCAATGTTTCTTGTAACGACTGTACCGGAACCAAAATCCCTTCAGTCGGTACAACGATGTCGTAATGATTGATTAGCGGGCGCTTTTCAATATCAAATGACGGAATAGCACAGACGTCAATATGCATTTTTTGCCGTGGCAAATCAGGACGATTAGCTTCTTTTACGATACTAATTTTCCAAGAAACGGTATCCCCTTGCTGCTCGCCAGAAGGTTTGTTTACCCAAACTTCGGTTTCATACTTGTTCTGAATATAGGTTTGAATTTCGGACTCCAGCCCCTCAAACGCTGAGGGCTGGAAATCATGACCACCATTGAAATCAAGATCTTCTGATAGCCTGCTGCTGTTGTAACACATTCGTAATGAGGTGCCGCCAATAAACGTTAACCGCTGCATGACGCCCTGTTTGATCAGCACATCGATAATGTCATGATGCAAGATCTCTTTTTCTATGACGGGTGTTACTGCGACATAGTCAGGGTTTGACTGGATGATTTGGCGAATTTGTTGCTTCAGCATACGTTATCTCCCACACACTTCCCCCATACTTAGCTCTCCAACATATGTAGATTGCGCTGGCAGTGCTTTAGATCTGCAATCGCTTGTTCCTTGTATGCGCGATACATTTTGATGTCAGGGTCATAGTACAAATTAGGTGCAATTTGCTCGACTGGCTTTTTAGTATGGGTAAGCTCGATCACGCCATAAGGCGTATCAAAACAACCACTTCGACCTTTAGTCACCACCGTGACCCTACCCATCACAACTTGTGAAATATCACCAGTATGACTGAGCTGACTTTCTAAGCTGATGTAGTTCAATACGCCACTGCGCAACTTTTTGATGATTTTATAAATGGCAGTCTCAGGCTCAGGTGGTGTAATAACACTTTCATAGAAGCCTTTCACCACTCGTCTTAGCAACCCCTTCTTTACGCAATCTGCCAGGAACTTTCTAAAGGCTGGGTCACAAGGCACACCCTGCATAAAAGCCAGCTCTGTTACACTGTGAATGCCACCGCCAGCGTTCACTGATTTAGCCAACGCGTTTAATAGCTCATCAGATTTAGCCATAGGTCTACACTACATTACCAAATAAGTAATGTAGTGTAGACCTGCGCAAGAGAAAGGTCTACAGATTGTTACGTGATAAGTAACTTAGCGTAGACCTATTAAACCTGAGTTGGAGTTGCCCCTACTAAAACGGACACGGCTAATTAACAGCTAACATGGCATCGCGATATTCGCGTGGGGATTTCATATTCAGCCCCTTGTGCGGATGCAGGTTATTATAGTCCTCCATCCATTCTGCCATTTTTTCCATCACTGATACTGCATCCGGCAGGTCATTTACGTAGACGTAATCCCGCTTGAACGTCTTGACGAACGATTCTGCCATGCCGTTGCTTTCCGGGCTACGTACTGGGGTGGTACACGCGATGAACCCCAGTGAACTGGCGAACGTACGCGTGGCATCGGCTATGTAGCAACTGCCGTTATCAGTCAGCCATTCTACTGCATGTGGGACCATCAGTGCGTTACCGAACCGCTTCTCCAGACTTTCTGTCAGCAGATCCTGTACCATTACACTGCTGATACCCCCTGTGGTGGCACTCCAGCCGATAACCTCTCGGTCACAGCAGTCCAGGCTGAACACCACTCGTACCACTTCACGGTTCCAGCAGCGGATTTCAAAGCCGTCAGAGCACCACCGGGTATCCGGTTTCAGTGTGATCACACTACCGATATGGTTGCGGTGTTTTTTCTCATGACCCGATTTTGCCAGCAGCAGGTTATGGTGTTTCATGATCCGGTATATCCGCTTTGGATTTACCCGGCGACCGTCTTCCTTTAACCTGCGATTCAGATGTGCGGTGACCCTGCGATAGCCATTTGTCGAGCGCTGGCTGCATATCTGTCTGATTGATGGCAATAATTCCTCATCCGCTTCTTTGCTGTAACGCGCCATACGGGGCAGTCGCTGCCCACTCAGGCGTTCATAAAGATTAGAGCGTGATACCTGCAGTACCTGTGTTATCCGGATTAGGGGATATCGTCCGGTGGCAGCAATGGCATGCGCGATATCAACTTTTTTGACTGCGCTATCTCCAGCGCATCGCGGAGGATTTCGGCTTCCATTGTTTTACGTCCCAGCATCTGCTCAAGCTGTTTTACCTTTTTTTCCAGTGCCTTAACTTCAGCAACACTGACAACGTCATCGCCAGCAGCGATCGCAGATTGGCCACCTTCGTTCATAAGTCGTTTCCATTTAAAAAGCAGACTGGGTGTAATGCCATATTGCCGGGCAACCAGAGAAACGGAATAGCCGGGTTGCATGGACAGCGCAACAAAACGGGATTTTTCTTCGGCAGTATAACGGCGTCGCTTCTGCTCGCCAGTGATCACTTCGATTCTTTGCACAAGACACTCCTTAAACATAGGTCTATGCCTATGTCTTATTGATGAAGTGTCCGGTTTAAATGGGGGCTACTACATGAGTAACCTTCGCTCTCGACTCTTGTATATCGCCAGCCAGGGATACCACTATGTCCATACTGAGCATTTTTATAGAATTTGGACACGGTGATACCCATTTTGAATGGGCAAGGCATTCTGTTGGATACTTATTTTGAAGAGCGTAAGGTGGCTCACACCTTGCTTGATAAGTGCCCAGTATTAGATACAACGCTCAGAGCGTTTTTGTCGCGTTATTTCCCTTCCCCCTCCCTTGCATGTGATACCGTCAAGGCTTCCTTATAGACGTCTTTCACAGAATTAAATTGCTGAGCCGCCTCCAGCGCACTCAGCGTTGTCAGCTTCATCGAGTGACGAATCGGCCGATGAGGAACGTTTTCAATCGGTGTGTTTAACGTCAGTGGTTTACCTAATTCAAACAAAATACAATCGTATGAATCGGTGCTTAGTTTCCCTGCGTGCTCTACCGTTAATTCATTCCTTTTAACGATTTTCTGGCTTTTAATGGGCCATATTTTCTTAATCGATTTCCAGTGGTGATCAAAGTCACTCGTTGAGGCGATAGCGAGGTAACGTATTTCTGCGACAAGGTGGTTTCTGGAGTTCTTCATCGCCTGATTAAATGTCTCAACTCTGGTGTGATACCATGCTGATGTGCCGTTTTCAAAATTATCAAAATACGTGCTGGCTCGCCCTTTAGTGCCGCCCAAGGATGCCGTCATCACTAAATCGGGATAAAGCGTTTGCTCCATACCGTAATAAGGGATTCGAGCAGGTTCTTGCAAATATAAGTGCTCTTGCAATTTTTGCGTGCTGTAATCACTTCCCGCAGCGCCAAGTTGACGCTTTAAGAAATCAACCATCCAGCGGCACCCAAATTGATCCTTGTCGTTCGGAAGAAGCGCAAATGCACCAATCCCCACCTCAGAAATCATATCAAGGTAAGGGTTGTCGTCCACGTGTTGGTTAAAACATCCAGGATAGAGGGCAAAAGCACCAAACACGGGACGGCTTTTATGGCCCATAGCGGACGATTGATCTTGCGTAATACGGATCAAGGCATCGCGGTAACGGTGCATCTGGTTAATGGCATCGTCCGGCACCAAATCGGTTTTATCAATATCGTATTTATGCGCATCGCTACCATCCACTTGACTCGGTTTGGTTTGAATACGGTACTTTGCATCGAACAGCCAAATAAAGCGTTTGTCGCTCGGCGTAGGGAATTCGACCTTCAAGACAATATCAGGACAATGAGAGACGAAGTAAGAACGAATATCCTTGCTGTTTGGGGTAAAAATAGGTTCGTGTGCTAATCTCGCCACTAAACCATCATCGCGTTCAAAAACAAAAGCGCCCGCAAAACCATTCTTTAATTGATATTCAAAGTCATTTTTTAATACTAAGGTTTGGCGATTCGGCGTGACATCCTTAAAGCCAAGGTCGTCGACTAAAATGTTGCGCAATGCCAGAAAACACCACACTTCATAAATTTCGGCAACCGACTTCATCGAGATACTGGTTTGATTGGCAAAAACATCCAAGTAGCATTTAAGTTCCTGCCAAATACGGTATACCGCGCTGTATCCTGTTTTTTGTTGCAGCACAAGAGATGATTTAGCCAAGCCATTAAATACACCAACGTCACGTAAAAAACTGTGATTCAGCATTTTGCTTAATGGTTTTTGCCAACTGCCAATTTCGTTGAGGAACACATCGGAAAGGCGTTGATTCTCTGGGGCTTGATTATTTTTTCGCAGCTTACGTTCAAACTCGGCTAATCGATTTTTGCACTGGGTGACCACCATTTTGATAAAACGATTCTCTGGCGTATCGACACTCAAGTATTTTTTTTCAACGCGATAGCGTCTATCAGATCGACCATTCTTCAGATCGTTAATGACGTTTTCGGCTAAGCGCTGAGGTAATCGCCCTTTTAAACGATCCGCGCGTACAAATGAAATGTTGGGCTGTAAACGACGATGAGGCGCTTGGCTGATAATTTTTAAACTTTGCGCCAAGCGTTGTCTCAGCGTAGTGAAATTAGCCAACCAAAGTAATGGAAAATCACCACGCTGTTTACTGTGCTCTGCATCTTGCTCCGTTTTTTCCGCCAGGCTAAAACGCCATAGCGGGTAATGATTGTCGAGTACGTGGTACATCTCCAACAAATCACGGTGCAAATCCATTTTGGTCGGCAACACTTCAAAAGCAAGGGTAAACCGATAATCCTTACCTGCAAGGCGATAGCTAAGCGGCAGGCGCATCCAGCCGACATCATTACCGGTGTTGATGGTGCCCGTTAAGCGAGCGGGAATATCACGTTTCTTTGCAGCAAAGCGAAAACCTTCATTCACCAGCCTTACGCGGTGGGTCAAGCCGGCTTTCTCCACCTCATTAAAAAATACCCACTCAAACTGATATTGCGCATTTTCAAAAAACAAAGGTTCCCGCAAATTAACACATTCACTCTGCAAACTGGGCGCGTTCCCCAACGCATCAGAGATGAGGGTTTGATCAAGAACCGCCACTTCTTGTAAATCCATCGCGGGGGAAAAACGCACCTCTGAGCCCACCCGATTCTCAGCCGAGGGATGACGAGCATCAGCGTGCTGAGCTCGTTTAGCCAGCGTGTTACGGTAAACCTGTTGCCGTTTAGCGATATCATTACACCAAATCGACAGTTCAAAATGCTCAGTTTGTACTCGCAGTAATTCGGGCATTTCGTACCGCCTTGTGGGTTATGGCCAGAAACTGGTGAAGCCGGATTGAGCAAGCTTATTTTGCATCCACTCAATTTTAGCGCGACTGCGGCAAGCAATCATTATGGTCTCGCCATCCTGGTGCTTTTCACGATAAAAATCTGGTCTTACATTATTTTTATCCCAAATAGCAGACAGGTTTTCTTTTAACGTATCAGATAACTTTATGAGCAATGACTGTTCAATATCAAATTGTGCTAATTTATCACTATCACCTTCAATACGCGGCAGCACTTTGCACATTAAAAAATCATCCCAAACGGCTTGCAATACTTCGTCGTTTTCTGGTTGTAGGCTTATCACACTCAGCAGCAATTCATTTAAGGCGCGATAGGCTAATTTAAAGGACGTGTTATCCAGCTCGATATTGAGCGATTGTAAAAAGGCAATACTCTTTTTGCCATCTGCATCAATCGCAGGCAAACGTGCTTGATTCTTCACAGCACTGGAATAAATCGGATAGGATAATTTTTTAGAGGCGACTGTTGGCGAAAAATAATCGTCAAAATCATTAGGGAAGAAGTCACCAAAATCAAAACTCAGTGCGCGATCAATCACCTTACGGGAAAAACCGTGCGTGGTCTCATCCATATTTACCGTGCCAGCCACCAGTAAGTTAAAGGGAATGCCGATACCATTCTCAGAAAATTCAAGCCATAACGCAGAAGTCGGGTCTAACTCTAAACGCTCGCACAATTCATTCTGCTTAACAGGGGAAAGTGACTGAATCACCGAGGCTTTTAATAGCGGATCGCACTGGTAGGTAAACGCATCATCTTCCCATTCCCATTCGCGGGTTTCCAGTATAGATAAATAATCCGCAAAATACTGCTCGACAGGGGCAAGATTCATTTCATCCAAGCATAACCAATACGGCGGTATTGCCTGCAAATCATTACGGTGGCCTGCCGTTTTGTTCTCTGCGATTTGCACCCCAGTCTCTGCAATGGCTTTCCACGCTTTAACAATAAATTGCAACACATCGGTGGTGACGTACCCAGCTTCGCCATTCAAACGGGTGGTATAACCTAACAAATCGCTGGGTTCATGCCAATCTGGCCGGACGGAAACTAAGCAATACGTTTTTTCACGACTCCCTGTCGCTATCGCCTGTTCACGAACAAAACGTGATTTCCCTGTGCCGGAGATGCCGGCGAGGAGTAGGAAGGGTTTGGGGAGGGAAATAAAATTTTGATGACCATCAAAATTTTTTCTTTCATTTTTAACCATATTAAATAATTTATGATTCTCAAGTAATGCTTGATAAAGAGTTGGGTTTTTGCATAGATCATAAACTAACTCGCCAAACACACTCGAAGATACATCGGGAAGATTAATTCCTTTTAAAATAACAGAACCAAAACAATCCTTTGCACCTCTAGCCTCTCCCTTTTCATTAAGAAATTTCTTTGATCCCATTCTAAATTTGTTATCATAATCATCTAGGAATTTTGAAAATAAGATAATATCCTCATCAGTTTCGAAAATTGAATTGATGGATTGATTGGCTTTTATAAAACCCTCTATTTTATCAGCATCGCCAAGCAAACCGTTTGAATACCCCCGAAGACTATCAAATATATTTATATACTTAAATAACTCTATGGCAAAAGGATACATTTCGCAAGCATAACTAAAATATTGGTTAGGAATTATTGCATAGTTCCTCACTTTGTCATTATTTGCCTTATCTATACTCCTTTTATCAGTGGCTGAAAAAGAAGTATAAGAATCAAAACCATACCCTAACTCACCAAGAACTTTCGTAAGCTGATCTTTTAGTAATTTCGGAACTCTATAGTCAGAAAACTCATTCTCATTGACTATGGGGTTTTTAATTTTAATATCTCTTAGATTTGTAAGCATGAGAAGTCCTTTTAAAAGTAAGATATTAACTTTCTAGAAATAGCTTCAATAACCGAAACAGTTACGCTATTACCAAATTGTTTGTACGCTTGCATTTTTGACTTACTCGGTTCAAAGTCATCCGGAAAACCTTGTAATCTCGCCGCTTCTCTCAAGCTGATTTTTCTAGGGTTATCGTGTCCTTGATCAATTAATATTTCACTACCGTCTTTATAGTAACGAGCCGATATCGTGTTGGTATAAGATGACTCACTTGATACCAAACCAAATCCAAATCCTTTACCATTCTTCTTATTTTCAACTTTTCTACGCTGGTGCCCAGCCCATAAACGATCAGAAATTGTTAAGTCAGGGTCGGGGGACCTTTCTAAAATATCACCAACACAAACACTTTTATCGCATGCACTAGGATATTCAAATTTATCTAGCTCACCGTCTTTCCATAAAATTATGTATATTCTTTGTCTATTTTGTGGAACACCAAAGTCTATCGATTTTAGGACCATCTCTTTTGCTAGCTCTTGAATTTTCCTTGTAGATCCATTCTCAATAATATCTTTAGGAATATTACAGCTATAGCCAATTCTAGTGAGAGTTTTTAGTATAACTTTTAATGTAAAGCCTTTATCATGGCTTATTAAGCCTTTGACATTTTCTAATAAAGCAAATTTAGGTTTTTTCTTCTCAATTATATTAGCGATATCATGAAATAGCGTCCCTCTGGTGTCATCAATACCTAATTTCAATCCAGCATGAGAAAATGGTTGGCAAGGAAAACCCGCTAACAGAATATCATGATCTGGAATATAATCAGGATCAATCAATGTGATATCACCAAATGGATATTCCCCATGATTTCTCATATATGTTTGTTGTGCATGTTTATCATATTCAGACGAGAAAACACATGCTCCACCTGCATTTTGAAAACCAAGTCTTACACCGCCAATACCAGCAAATAAATCAATAAATTTAAACTTAGCATCTTTAGCAGGCTTTAATTTTAGATCGCCAAATACACAATCAAAAAAGTGATCCCTATCCACATAGATGCCTTGATCTTTTAACAATGACAATACTTGCTCTTTCAGTATTGCAGGCGAAGAAATACTTGAATTACAGAAAAACTGGCTATCAGTTGCTATTGCATGCAACCACTGGTCAACCAACGCCTTTGGTTCAGTCCCCTCGGGAACGTGAGAAATCACAAGCGGTTCGATTAATTTCTCTGCTTTATTGATTATTTCTAAACTATTTTTCATTGTTTATAACTACCACGAATTCTTGATGATTAATACGCGCACTTAGCGTGTTTTTTGAACGACTCAGGGTTACCAAATCGTACTTTTTTAGCGTTTTCAGCGTACGCGACACATTACTCACAGCCCTTCCGGTGAGAGCAGCCAGCTCGGTAATGGTTTTAGGTTCATACTCGGCTATAATTTTGAGCAATTGCTGATTCTCTATGGAAAGCACATTCGCCACCGATTTCAGGGAATCAAACCAAATATCAACGGGATACGCTGGATCTTCCGTCTGCCCCCGAATGCCGACGACGCAGCGTTTTCGGCCATCAACCTCTGGCATGGTTTTATAAAAACCTGTTGACATTGACACTCAACCCGTAATCTATAACTGTGTATTTATACATGAATATTCATATTATCATCTGATGATACTTAGGCAAGTATTGTATTCTGCACCCAATTTAATCGAAAGTGATTTAAGCCATCAATTTCGATTACATGACTACGAAACTCGTAGTATCTGAACCCGTAAAAAGCATCGACAATTGGCGGCACTGACTTTCAAGGAGGATCGCCAATGACTACCATAAATGCTGCCGCTACCGAGAGTTCCATCACTATTTTCCGAGATCTAATCGCTTCGCTACCCATTCAAAACCTTAGCAGAGCTCAACGTGAAGACCTCAGCGCAATCGCCGCAGAGTCGATTGAAGGGTTATGCCACGGTTTCCAGTATCTAAGCGAATCGCTGGTCGCAGAAACCACCACAGAACACCTTCAACAAATCAGCACTTACCTCAACACCTGCGCACATTTGATTCCGGCATTGATGGCAATCAGCGAACAGGTTTCATCAATTCACACGGTAAACCTCACCTAAACTGTCCCTATCAAAGCCCAATAAGGACAACTCTCCTATAAACTGTCCTTATTGGCTTGCGATCTGTCCTTATCTCTACTACGTTTAGAGACACCGACTACCACTCTGTCCTTATAAAAATGAGCCAAGACAATCGTATACAGCAAGAGAAAACATCAATTTTGAAAGCAATGCTTCAGTTCGATGAAGCAAAAAGCCTGGGCGAAATTGAAAAATTTCTATTTTTTTCAATAAATAAGAAAACACTACAGCGCCGACTTAAAGAGCTGCACGACGACGAACAGATCGTGACGGTAGGGGAAAAACGCAATACTAAATATTATGCAAATAAGGACAATTCACCTTCATTGCATGTCCTTAAGTCATTCGATAAGGACACTACCGATAACAACATAGGGACAATACGGGCAGATGAGGACAATCACCCCATCTTTTCCAAAGAGGCTATCTCACAGCTCGCCTATTTAGATACGCCTTCATACGCGCGTAAAAAATCCAGCTATCAATGTGATATGTTGAATAATTATTTACCCAACGTAACCCAGTATCTACCGGATCAGATACAAACGACGCTGGCGAAAATGGGGAAACGATTTGATGACACACTTGCAGCCGGTACTTACGCGAGAAATATTAGTCAACGCCTACTCATTGATTTGTCTTATAACTCTAGTCGACTAGAAGGTAATACTTACTCCAAGCTTGATACACAAAAACTTATAGAACAGGGACTTACAGCCGATGGTAAAGTTCATGAAGAAACCATCATGATCATGAACCACAAAGAAGCGATTGAATTTTTAATTGAAAATGCTGAAGAGATAATAATTAACGCCTTCACGATCAGAAACATTCACGCCCTACTTTCGCAAGATTTACTCGCCAATCCCAACGCATGCGGTAATATCAGGCAGATAGAAGTCTCTCTTGGAAGATCGGCCTATTTTCCGCTAAACAACCCCCATCAACTCGAGGAATACTTCTCTCTATTGCTACGCAAAGCAGAACAAATCCACAACCCCTTTGAACAAAGCTTTTTCTTATTCATTCATTTATCTTATCTACAAGCCTTTGAAGACGTAAACAAGCGAACCGCTCGATTATCCTGCAATATCCCTTTTATTAAGCACAATTTTTGCCCTTTAAGTTTTATTGATGTACCGCAAGAGGATTACTTTAAGTCACTGCTGTATTTCTATGAAACCAATGAGCTCCTGCCCGCTTTAGAGCTGTTCAAATGGGCCTATACGAGATCTTGCGAACAATATGATGTAGTAAAAGAGTCGATTGGCGAAATTGATATTTATCGCATACAACATCGTGCGGCACGAAAAGTGGCGATGGGGAGCATTATCCGGGAAAATCTTAATGAACCGCTTGCAGAACAATATCTTAAGAAATATTGTGCAGAAAATAACATTCCTTCTGCCGATAAATTTATTGCCATGACACTCAGTGATTTAGCTCAACTTCATGTTGGATCAATCGTTGGACTTGGCATTACGGAAAAAATGTTTATTGAGTGGAAAAAATAATTGAATGAACGGAAGAATCGCAGCGAATCGGTGGGAATTACTCGTCAGGACAGAAACGTAACAGTGGCGAGCAGCAAAACGGCATCCAAAGATCACCAAAATGCCAAGCTAGACGCCGAATTTGCTCTCATCATGCAGCGCTATGGTCATACTATCAAAACGCTGAACGACCGATAATACATACAACAAAATAGGACTGTATGCCTACAATCCCATCAAAAATGGGAATATAGTCCCATCATCGCAGTACAAATCGATTCACCAAACCACCGACACCATCTTTAGAACGTCTTCACCAGCAGCAAAACAGGGAAAAACCGTCATGCGTTATCTCGTCCTCCCGCTCATCCTTTTTGCCTTAACCGGCTGTCAGGCGGTTACCACCTTCGATAAATACGCCACGATGCGGCTTTATGAAGTGTATGAAGCGAAGAATCTTTCCGCCTGTGAGTACAAGCCGCAGTTTCGCGACTGTACCGTAGAAAAGCGTTCTTTTAACGTCAGGATTACGGACGATAAAAGCAAAATTGCATTAGTGGTAGGAAAACGCTATGCCTATTTCGGCTTCACGCGTGATGATTTTTCCCGCCAGACGCAGCCGCTGCGTGATTTCCTGATTTGGGCAGACGATCCGAACGCGCAAGATAAACAGATCAAGCTGCTACGTAAGGCCGGAAACGTAGGCGGAAGCCTGTTTTACAATAGCGAAGTGGAATATCAGTTCGATTATCTGCACACGCGTGCCGATGTTCAGCTACTCGTCGTTAAACCTCATCAAACGGCTGATTCTTATGGCTTGACCGTCGAGGAAGTGAAAAACCTGCTGTCGGTGATGGATGCCTGGTATGCCGGTACGTTTACCGGGAAACAGCTGACGTAAAACTCAGTTGAGGCGGCCAGACAGGTCACGTCTGGCCAAGAGCGGCATTAGAATTTCTGCATTCTGGAAGTAAACTGGCCGCAGTTTTTCAGCATCAAATCTTTGACAGGTCGGCGGTCGTAGTAACCTTTTTCGGTCTTGAACACTTCGTAGACCTCGAGGCGTCGTGGCGAATAAGGTCCATCAAACTTGCCAGTGACATAATAGTAATTCCCGACCACGGGTTTAAACGTCACGGTGCTAAATCCACCATTGGCAGCAATCATTCTGACCGCAATATTGTGTTGCGCACTGACCCAAAATTCACGGATCATCGTTGGCGTTTCTGGAATAGCTGGGAAGCCGAGCTCTTTATTATTGAGTTTAGTTTGGAACCCAATCGCGTTATTGGTGTAGCCATTTTCTGGCGCATCAAGATTAATGCATCTATCGGTATTCGGATAAACGCGAATATAGTCGAGGTTACGATTATCGAACGTGATACCCACGCGGTCAGTCCCCTGATAATCCTCCAATTTATGACTGTAGGTTGCTACCGAGCATCCGCTAAGTAATACCGCACTTATCCCAATCAGAATAATTTTCCCAAACATAACCGTCCCTTACCTTTATAAAATCAGAATTTCCTGATTATTTTATGCCGTTTTTTATTCGAAAATTTATGCTCTATTACCTCACCTTAAACACTATTAATATACCCTAAATAATTCGAGTTGCGTGAAGGCGGCAACTACGCGAATCCCCAGGAGCTTACAGCAGTAAGTGACTGGGGTGAGTAAGGACAAATTGGCTAAGCCAATTTGAACGCCGTTTACGGCGGCCCTTCAGGGCGAGGCTCAGAGATGAGCCGAGTATTGCCAACGCACAAGCAGCTTGAAGTATGACGGGTATAAACGAGGCAACATGGCAATTTCTCTCTATTACACCGCACGACGTAAAAAATCCCTGAGCCAGACAGAGATATCTGCCGTGAAGGAGATCGTCCAACGCCATTCCGTTGATGACCAAATTGAGAAATATCTGACAACCGGTGAAGGCCTGAATTGGGAATCCTTTGATTTCGCTCTGAACGTGAAAATCGGTAACGTATTCAGGAAGGGGATTGTACTCTCCGGTTCAACCAAACTTCCCGACAACGATGAAGAAGCCACCTGGGTTGGCGTACAGCACTGGTGCCAGTGTTTATCCGAAATACGCGGCGTTTTGACACACTGTGAATGGCACGTCGCGGTCGACGATCGTGGTATTCCGTGGAGCCATGAGGTCAATGCCTATGACCCTGCGCGTTAGAAACGTGAGCTTATGACAAAAACAGGAAACAGGGAGAGCGAGATGGACGACAACGACATTTACGATGCTGTCGCCACCAGCGCATACGGGCTATCGATGGGTGCGATATGGCAACATATTGCGGTGGAGTGTCGGAGCAATCCCAGAACCTACGCCCAACGTCAGGTTCTGTTTTTTACGCTGCTGGAACGGCTCATCGCAGAGGGCAGAATCCGGCTTGCCAGTCAGGGAGATTACCTGCTAGGCGACCCGAAACATCAGGTCGATCGGCTCCGCAACGCCTTTCCACCTGAAATGTCCGATGATGAATTTGATGATGTCGACGAATTTGGCCTGTGGTTCTTAGCCAAAGCCCCCGCAGGCGTCGTGTGGATCACGCCCGAGGGGCAAGAGAGTTGGACTTAGCGTAGGCGGCTCACTCTACCTTCTTCTTTCCCGAATCCTGACTTTCCGCCGTTGGCTCAGCTACCGCCTTGCTGTCCGACGATTGACTCACCGCCGCATCAGCGTCTTCGGGGTTTACCGAACTCGCGTACAGACGACCTTCCTCAATAAAATCTTCGTCGATGCCTTCAATATTCCCCTGATTATCGCGACCAGAGAGGATGTTCCAGCAGGCGATGAACAGCGCAGCAATCAGCGGGCCAATCACAAAACCGTTGATACCGTAGATATCCATGCCGCCCAACGTAGCGATCAGAATCAGGTAATCCGGCATTTTGGTGTCTTTCCCCACCAGCAGCGGACGCAAAATGTTATCCACTAGCCCAATCACCAACACGAAGAACGCGACAATGAAGATCGCCTGCCAGAGCATATCCGTCGCGAACAGGAAGACGGCAGCAGGCACCCAGATAATCGCCGAGCCCACGGCGGGGATTAGCGACAGGAACGCCATCAGCGAGCCCCACAGCAGGCTGCCTTCTATTCCTGCAATGGAGAACGCAATGCCGCCCAGCGTCCCCTGCACAATCGCCACCACTGCGGTGCCTTTTACGGTCGCCCGGGATACCGCGGCAAACTTCACCAGCAGGTGATGCTTAACATGGGTGGACAGCGGCAGCGATTCCAGAATCAGGTTCACCAGATAGGAACCGTCTTTCAGGAGGAAGAACAGCAGGTAGAGCATCACCCCGAACCCGATAAAGAAGGTGAACGTCCCCTTGCCGATCAGCAGTACGCTTCCCGCCAGATATTGCCCGCCTTTCAGCGCAACCTGAGACAGCTCTTGCTGTATTTTGGCGGCGTTATCCAGATTGTGTTCCGCCAGGAAATGCCGTGCCCACTTCGGCAGATGCTGAAGCAGCTCCGCCAGCACCACCGGGAATTGCGTATTGCTGTCCTGCAATCGGGTGTAAACCCCGTTAATCTCAACCACCAGCGAGGAAACAATGATCCCCAATGGAATGAACACGATCAGGAAGATGATCAGGACCGTCAACAACGAGGCAACGCCGTTGCGATCGTTCAATTTTTGCCGAATTTTGCTTTTCAGTGGATGGAAGATAACGGCCAACACCGCCGCCCACAGGATGGCGGAATAATACGGCGCCAGTATGTCAAAAAACGCCAGCGTGGCGACAAATAAGATAAGGATGAAGAATCCCTTCGTAAGCCCTTTAATATTCACAACGATTTCCCCTTCGTTCAATCTGCTCTCGAAATATAGAACGAAGTGGGGCATTTGCAATACAGGAAAAAACGTCTGATGCTGAGCAACCAGCTATATTCGTGCCTCATGTGTGGCAATAAAGTCATTTTTTAGCTGACTATACACCACAGCATCATGGTCACATGCCAGCGCAGCAGCGCGCTTTATTGCCGCATATTCCGCACACACGTCAGGATTCACCCGCAGATAATCACGAAAAGCCAAATGTCGCTGAATAGATTCGTCACCCACCACGAAGGCGTGAAGATGGTGAGTACGAGCGTCACCGCCCTTGGTGTAGTAACGACGCCCCGCTATCCCATTTTCGCCGCGGGGGCGATAGCCCAAATCGACCATGACGTGATCCAACCTATCCAAATCGGACAGCGAAACCACTTCCAGCAGCATATCAATCAACGGTTTAGCGGGTAACCCCGGCACGGCCGTGCTACCAATATGGTGGATTCTCACCGCAACGTCACCGAGCGCCTGCGCTATCGCACTCGCCTCTGTTGCGTAATTCGTCACCCATTGTGGATCGTAATCCACCACGGCAATCGTGCGCTTGCCCATTCGCTTATCTTCCCCAACGTTGTCCTATCCCGTAAAGGTTATCAACGTTCAGAGGAAGGTTCAAAAGCCATCACGCGGCGAGTGATGCTCGCCGCGTCATCCGTGCTTACAGGCCATCAAGTCGCCGCTGGGTCGCTTGCACCAGTGAATCCGTGGTGATGTCGGCAATCGATTTGGCACCGGTGAGCGTCATCGCTACACGCATCTCTTTTTCGATCAGGTTCAGCAGGTTAACCACGCCCGCTTCGCCCGCTGCGGCCAGCGCGTAGACAAACGCGCGTCCGAGCATCACACCATCCGCACCCAGCGCGATCATGCGCACCACGTCCAGCCCGGTACGAATACCGGAATCCGCCAGAATGGTGATCTCACCTTTCACCGCATCGGCGATAGCGGGCAGCGCATGTGCCGTCGAGAGCACGCCGTCCAGTTGACGACCGCCGTGATTGGAGACCACGATGCCGTCTGCGCCAAACCTCACCGCCTCTTTGGCATCTTCTGGGTCGAGGATACCTTTGATGATCATCGGCCCTTTCCACATCTCGCGGATCCACGCCAAATCCTGCCACGAAATAGAAGAATCGAAATTCTCCGCCAGCCAGCCGATATAGTTCTCCAGCGTCGTCGGCGTGCCGCGATAAGCGGAAACATTCCCCAAATCGTGCGGTTTACCGTTCAGGCCAACGTCCCATGCCCACTGTGGATGTACCATCGCCTGCAAAACGCGACGTATCGCCGCATTCGGGCCACTCATACCGGAATGGGCATCACGATAGCGCGCGCCCGGCGTCGGCATATCCACGGTGAAGACCAGCGTCTTGATCCCCGCCGCCTGCGCACGTTCCAACACGTTGCGCATAAAGCCGCGATCTTTTAACACGTAGAGCTGGAACCACAGTGGCCGATCGATAGTGGGGGCGACCTCCTCAATCGGGCAGACGGAAACGGTAGACAGCGTAAAGGGAATGCCCTTCTGCGCCGCCGCACGGGCAGCCTGAACCTCGCCGCGTCGGGCGTACATCCCGGTCAGGCCAACGGGTGCCAACACCACCGGCATCGCCAGTTTTTCGCCGAACAGTTGGGTTTCCAGGCTCAGGTCGGAGACATTTTTCAGGATACGCTGACGCAGCGCGATATCCGCCAGATCGGCGGTATTACGCCTGAGCGTGTGCTCGCCATACGCACCGCCATCGGCGTAGTGGAACAGAAACGGCGGCAGCTTACGCTGCGCCGCCGCCCGGTAGTCCGTTGAAGCAGAGATGATCATCGTCCTTTCCCATCCTTCTTCTTGTTTGTGCCACTGTTACGGTAAGTGGCATGACTGTTACTTGAACTGCTTTTAGTGGAGCTCATACTGTTCACTTCAGTCCGCTTTTAGGGGAAACACAGGGGGAGGTTCCCGCAGGGACGCCTCACCCCTGTGGTCGCCCCGTGTATCTCGATACTTAAGCGATCGGCATGACTTTAGTGAGATTGCCTTTAGTGAAACTGCTTTTAGTGAAATTGAAGGTACGCGACATGCGTTTGCAGATATTCCTGCAAACCGTGCTTACCGTCCGCCCCACCCACACCGGATTTACGCCAGCCCGCATGGAAGCCCTGCATCGCCTCGAAGTTCTCACGGTTGATGTAGGTTTCGCCGAATTTCAGCCCTTTCAACGCCTTCATCGCGGTATTGATATTCTGAGTATAGATCGACGACGTCAGGCCATATTCGCTGTCGTTCGCCATCGTAATCGCCTCTTCCAGCGTGTCGAAGGTCGCGACGGGCAGCACCGGACCAAACACTTCTTCGTGCATGATCGGCATGTCCTGTTTCACGTCCACCAGCAGCGTTGGCGGGTAGAAATAGCCTGTACCACTTTCGCGCTGGCCGCCGAGCAGCACTTTCGCGCCCTGTGATACCGCTTTCGCCACTTTGTCTTCTACACGCTGTCGCGCCGCCGCGCTGATCAACGGCCCCATATCCAGCGCTTTCTTCTCCGCCGTGTTGCCGAAGGTCACCTGCTCCATCGCAGTTTTAATACGGGAGATAAACTCGTCGTAAATGCCTTTCTGCACGTAAACGCGCTCAGCACAGTTACACACCTGCCCGCTGTTGATCACGCGGGAGCTGACAATCGCTTTCACTGCCAGATCGAGATCGGCATCGTCCATCACGATGGCGGGCGCTTTGCCGCCCAGTTCCAGCGATACCTTCGTGACGTTCTGCGCCGCCGCCGTCATGGTAGCAATCCCCGCCGCCACGCTGCCAGTCAGGCTGACCATGCCGACTTTCGGGTTAGCCGCCAGCTCTTGCCCTACCGTTGGGCCATAGCCGGTAACGAAATTGATGACGCCTTTCGGCAGTCCAACTTTGTGAATGATTTCGGCGAAAATCACCGCATTATTCGGTGTAATCTCGCTCGGTTTGATGACGATGGTATTGCCGGTGATCAGCGCTGGAGCCGCTTTACGCGCGATCAGGAAGAAGGGGAAGTTCCACGGCAGAATGCCGGTCGTGACGCCAATGGCTTTGCGGAAGACAAAGATATTTTCATTCGGGCGGTCGCTCTGAATGATTTCGCCTTCATAACGGCGCGCCCACTCCGCCATGTAGTCGAGGTAGTCAGCGGTGAACAGCACTTCCGTCTGCGCCAGACCGTGCGTTTTGCCGCCTTCTGCGATGATAGTGTCGGTCAGTTCGGCTTCGCGTTCGCGAATACCATCGGCAATCTTGTGCAGCCAGACGCCGCGCTCAACCGCAGGCAGCGCTTCCCAGCCCGGCTGTGCGGCTTCTGCCGCCTCTATCGCTCTCTTTGCGTCGTCAGCGGAGCCTTCCGGGATCTGTGAAATAACCTGCTCTGTGGCCGGGTTCACCACATCAATCCACTTCCCGCTTCTGTTTTCAACAAACTCACCGTTGATGTACATACGTTTTTGGGTGGTGCTCATGTCAGGCATCTCCAAAGTAGGGTTAGAGAATACAACGCATAAACGAGTTGTTAATAAAACACGTCTTTTTTGTGAAGTTTTGCCATGCTGCGCGATTTGCGCTGCATTTACCTTTTCATGGCTGCCATCTCAGTCTGGCAAGTGGCAAAAAAGTCATACAGAGAACGTCTGACGTAACACTTTTGCAAAGTATCGGAGAATGCAGGGGAATAACGGCAGAGTGGGACTGAACGGGGCGGTGACAGACGCCGCATTCAGCTACGGCGTCTGTCTGTGAAGCAGGGAAATTTTACTGTTCGTCGACTTTTACTATCTCTTCCTTCACCTTCCACTGGCCGCCCACCAGTTCGCGGGTGGTGGCGACCATCGCCTGCTTCTCTTCGGAGTAAGCTTCTGTGGTTTCGACAATCAGGACAGGCTTATTATTGGCTATCTGATAGGTAGACCATTGGTGCCAGCAGCAGCCGCTTTTGGTAAACGTCGTGATGGTCTTACTTTTCTCATCAATCTCGAACAGGCCGAGGTTGGAACTGGCTAACTCGGTCAGCGGCGCATTCTGGGTGAACTGCTGCTTTTCCACATCAAACAGGTACACATCGTAAGACGGCCCGCCGTAAGCACCGTTATTGCCATTACGCAGCATGATATCCACATGATGGTCGAAGTTAGCATCATCAATTACCAGCCCACTGTTGTTCTCACCGTAGACCTCGATCAAATTCGCTGTGACTTCACCCTTATTGTTCAGCTCGATGAATATATTTTCCATGTTGATACGCTGGAACAGGTCACCACGCCCTTTCTTGAAAATATCCAGTGTGCCCGCGCCTTCACAGGTTGAATAAGAAGGGTCAAGGTTGCACGTCGCCACGCTGAGAACGAAGTCCCACTGGCCTGATGCCTGAGTAATCAGGGAAATATTTTCACTGCCGGAAAGCGCCTGAATACGGGAAACCATCTCATCCCCCAGACAAACGTCATCCTTACAGCGGTCACGCTCAGCCAGCCACGCGCGCTGCTCCTGACGCGCTTGCGCTTTGTCTTCCTTTTTCACATAACCCTGATAGGCCTTGTTTAATACCGCATCGAGCTGCTGCAAACGGCTGCTGGCACAAATCATTTTCTCAGTGTCTGTACTGGCCTTGCTGCAATCCATCGCCCAGACGGACGAGGTAAAAAATAACAGCAGGGATGAAACGGCCAGAGATAAATAACGCATGAAATCTCGCTCCTTGAATACAGATAAAAACCTAACTTATTAATAAATATAGATAACGGACTATTTCTTGCTGTCATCACCCATCTTTTTAAGAAAGCGCTGTTGTTCAACTAAAATCGCTTTCAACGTAATGCATTGATAATCAATGCCGTAACGCGGGGCAACCTCCGCAATAATTTTCGACAGCGCGGGATAGTGCCGATGATTCCAGTTGGGGAAAATATGGTGGGTCAGATGCATATTGAGCTGTCCCAGCCAGTAACCAAGCCAGGCAGGTCGGGTAGTCCAGTCCACCGTGGTGGAAAACACGTGCTGATAGCGACCATGCCTGAATAAGCCATCTTCCGGTGCCTGATAGAACGTCCCCTTTGCCCAGTGCGACCCCAGAATCAGGACGACAAAAATCAGCGACGACAGCATTTGACTCAGCAGGTAAACCAGCAACAGCGCACCGGCGCTGACGGGTGTCGGCGACAACAGCCAATAGGGGATCGCCAATGCCAGCAGAGCATGCAGCGCTTTTGATAACAGGAAAACACCCCAGCCCTTACCGCCTTGAAGCGTCATATTGCGCGTCACCTGCGTTTTCCCCGCACGATCGAGCCAGTCAAAAAACCAGATGATGCAGGGGAATGTCAACGATGCCACCATCGGCCAGTAGTAGCGCTGGGCGCGCATAAAAAAGCGAAACCGGTGGTAGGGCGACTGCCGCAAAACGCCGTTCTCTTCGATGTCCAGATCGTAGTGCTGCACGTTGACGTGCGCATGATGAAAAATCACATGCCGCACTCGCCAGCAGTCGGAATCCATGCCGAGCGGAATACTCACCACAATATTGAGCAGGCGATTTGCCCACGGCCGCCGGAAAAAGACGTTATGCGAGGCGTCATGCACCACGTTCACCGCCAGAAACATGGCGGTAAAAATAAAGCCAAAATAGCAGCCCGCAAAACCCCACAGCGTCGTCTGCCAGAGGCTGAAACCATAAAACGTCAGGCACAGCGCCACCAGAAACAGCATCTTGCCGATAAACCCAGCGTTGGCAAAACGGTGATCGCCCGCTGCGGCCAGATAGTCATTCGCGGCCTTCATCAGCGCCCGATGCAACGCCAGATCGCGGCCTTGTTCATAGCGTAGCGGCTTCAGCGGTGCGAGCATCATCCTTCCTCTGAGCCATGTTGCACGGTACGCCGATCGTTCCCCTCACCCATCGATTTTAAAAACCGTCGCTGGCTAGCCAGTAGCTCACGATAGGTAATACAGCGGTAGTTCATGCCATGCTCAGCAGCCACGCGCCGTAAGATGTCGGCTAACGCAGGATAATGACGATGATGCCAGCCAGGGAAAAGATGGTGTGTCAGGTGCAGGTTTAACCCTCCCGTCCAATGCTCAAGCCAGCGCGGCGTCGGCAGCCAGTCACAGGCGGTCGCAAAGTTGTGCTGATACCAGCCTTGAGGCATCGCCTCTGTATCGGCAACGGCATAAAACTCAGCTTCAGCCCAGTGCGTACCCAGCAGTAAAAACACCACCAGCAACGAGGCCAGCATCTGACCCAGCAAATAGCTTAACAGCACGATGCCTGGGCTAATGCCGTGTGCCGCCCCCACCATGATGGGAATCACCAATAACAGCAGGATATGGCCGATTTTACTGCCGATAAAAATCATCCATCCACGGTAGCCTAACTGTACTGAACGAGCATTAACGGGGGTTTTACCCAAGCGATCGGCCCAATCAAAAATCCAAGCGATATAAGGGAGCGAGAACGCGGCCACCAGCGGCCAGTAAAGATGCTGATAACGCATGTAGGAACGGTGACGCTGAAAAGGCGTTTGGCGGAAAACCCCATTCTCTTCCGTATCCAGATCGTAATGTTCCACATTCGGATAAAGATGGTGGAAGTCCACATGACGCAAACGCCAGTAATCGGGATCGATGCCTAATGGCAACGTGACGATGCGCCCGACCACGCGGTTCAGTGTCTGGTTGCGGAAAAAGGTATTATGGGAGGCGTCATGATTAACGATGATATTCAATAACATCGACAGCATGATGAAAGAAAAATAGCTCAGGAAGAACGTCCACGCCACCTGCTGCACTAAACAAAGGGCATAACAGGCGATGCAGCATAAAAAGAGTAATCCGGCCTTAATAAACTGCCCGCTATCGGCAAAGCGATGATCGTGATTAGCGCGGAGATAGGCCGACGTTTCCCGCTGTAATGCCCGATGGAAAGCCTGTTCGCCCTTCGCAGGATACCGTTTGGCGGAAAGCACACTAGACATTTTCATGCTCCTCAATCAGGGGGCGTCGGCCCCAGCCGACCGCCATCGCCAGCCCGTGCAGCGCCAGCATCAGCATCGCCATCTTCCAGTAGAGCGCTTCCCAGCCCAGATAGACAAGAAACACGGCAGGGAATAGCAGCACGACCAATAACCAAACGTAAATCCCCCAGCGTCGTCCTTCGGAAATGCCGCCCAGCGCAACCGCCCCCGCCACCAGCAATAGGAAGAGCGCCGCCTGCGACAGATCGGCGGAATCATAGCCGTAGCCATACAGGTAGACGTAGCCCACCACCAGCGCAAAAAGCAGCATCGCACCAGCAATCAACGCCATCGGCGTACAGTGAAACGTCGCCTGACGCGTACGGCGCACAGACAGTTTCAGGTACGACAGAAAAGGCAGGTTACTGGCCCAAAACGGGTTTTTCGAGGGTATTTCCCGACCCGCGCCGTAGCGGAAAGGTGTGTCAGGCAGTTGCGGACAAAAGCTGCCAAACAGCTTGTCCCAAAAAATAAAGGTGCCGCCGAAGTTCTTATCGGCGTACGCACGGTCATTCACATGGTGTACCCGATGGTGTGCTGGCGTCACCAGCACCTTTTCCAGCCAGCCCAGTTTGGGCGTCATCGCATTATGGTTAAACAGTTGAACGCTGTAATGCAGGATGGACACGGTGACGAACACGTACAGCGGAACGCCGAGCAGTGCCAGAATCAGGAAGAACGGAATCGAGGTCAGCGAGGAATACCAGGAGTTACGCACGCCCAGTGACAGATTGAAATGCTCTCCCTGATGGTGAACCACGTGCACCGCCCAGAGCACGCCGAAGGTGTGGTGCAGACGGTGTAGCCAATAGAAACCGAAATCCCAGGCGAGTAGCGCGAACAGCCACATCAGCACCGGCGGCCAGGTTTCCACCCAGCCGAAACTGAAATGCGCCGCGACATAGCCGTAGCAAAAAATTTCCACGCTGCGAAAGAGCCACAGCATGATATGCCCTGAATTCAGGTTGAAAACCACGTCATGCCAGTTCACTGTTTCACGCTGCATCCACTGTAAAACCAGCGCTTCGCCAATCACCACAACCAGCATGAAGACAATGGGTAGTGCTAAATCGATCATGATGTCATTCCTGATGCTGCTTATCGTTAGGCAGCGGAGCCGCTGGGGAAATGGCCTTCACCGCCTCTCGGCCACGCAGAAAGACCCATCCCGCGATCCCCGCCAGCATCGCGCCAGTCACCAGATCGATGAACAGGTGGCGGCGCAGTTGCAGGATGGAAAAGGCTATCGCCGCTCCCCACAGAAGATACAAGCCGGTCCTCACTTTCTGCTGGCCATCGCTCATCGCCCACACCGCCAGCACCGTTAGCGCAATATGCAGCGACGGCAGGCAATTCTGTGGCGAGTCGATAAGCAGCAAAAGCTGTAGCACACGCGTGGAAAAATCGTCCCCGACGACCAGCGGATACACCATCGTGGTCGGAAAAATCAGGTACACCGCGCCCGCAATCAAGGCGGTGAGCTGCGTTGCACGACGTAACCCTGCCAGACGCGATATTGGGCAGGATAAATAGGACAGCGGCACGATGATGAAAAAGGAGAGATACAGCCAGATAGCCGAAGCGCTAAAGGGAATCCACTCATCAACAAGCGACGTCGGCAGTACCATTCCCTGCCCCTGAAACTGCGCACTCAGTTGATACACCACGCCGACCGTTCCCCAGCCGAAGAGCAGCGCTTTCAGCCGCAATAGCAGCGTATGTTGAGGAAATCGCATCATGCTTCCCCCTTCAGGTGGGTAATCCGTCTGCGCTTTTGCGTAAATTCCGGCGCGATCTCCCCGGCGGTGAGATGCCACCGCAGCCGCGATGCATCAATGCCCTGCAACACAAACTGTTGCACCAGACTGTCCTGACAGGCTTCCAGCTCCGGCAGGCTACACGCGGCGGATAAATGCAGCGTCGCCTCGCCCTGCTGCACCAGCCGATAATCAGCATGCAGCGGCAGCGCGTTAGCAATCACTCGGCTACAGAGATCGGCAAACACGGTCTGAGTTTCACCGTTGCGGTTCGGCAACCTCAGGCTGTCATCACTGCGCCCTTCAATACGGGCTATCGCCATCGTCACTTTGCCACACGCGCAGGGTTCCCGCTGTTTGACCAGCACATCATCCAGCCGATAGCGCACAATCGGCTGCGTGCTGCGGGTGAAATCGGTAATGATGGGCGTAAAGCGTTCGTCATCCAGCCACTGCGGCTCAATGTGAATAAATTCTTCGTTAAGATGCAGCGTGCCATGTTCACAGGTCGATGCCAGAAAGCCTTCCGTTGCCTGATACACTTCCCCGACCAACCCGAAGACCTGCTGCAACAGTTGCTTATCCTGCGGTTCCAGTACCTCAGCCACAGAAATCACCTTTTTGACCGCTAGCCGCAGTTCGCCGCGCTGTACCGCCAGCGCCAGCTCGCGCAGCACCTGTGCGGGGGCAACGATAATCGACGGTGACCACGCTTCCAGCCGCGCAAAATGGCCGGAAAATGGCGCAAAGAGATCGTAAAACGACAGGCTGAGCCAGCGGTTATCGACGCTGTGATACAGGTTGTTATCCGCCCGCAGAAACAGCGCCACCCGTTCACCGGCGCGTAAACCGTCCGGCAGCATTTTCGCCAGCATGCCTCCCGCCCAAATCTGCTGTTCGCGCGGGCTGACAACAAACAGACCACGCTGGCCAGACGTACCGGATGACAGCCCGACGCTAAACCCGTTCACATTCGGCGTGAAGTCGCGATCCGCTTCGCTGCGGCGTGCGCAGGCAAGCAGGTCATCTTTCTTAAGCCCGGCGGTGTTCATGCGATCGAATTCAGCCATCATTACGGCTTTATCCATCGTCGGCCACGACGTAATAGGAAGCTGGCAGTA
Source organism: Pectobacterium odoriferum (assembly GCF_009931295.1). NCBI lineage: Bacteria > Pseudomonadati > Pseudomonadota > Gammaproteobacteria > Enterobacterales > Pectobacteriaceae > Pectobacterium > Pectobacterium odoriferum. The sequence goes on from NZ_CP034938.1 coordinate 4,767,092, forward strand.
AGGACGAAAATAGGGACTACGCGCCAGCACCCGTCGCGCGAAGCGGGCGAGCTGATTCTGCTGATGGCGTTCAAGCGCCTGACGGGTGGTAAAACGCAGGCGTCTGGCGCGGAAATAGTGCCAGATCGTCATCAGCGGAATCATAGGTCGCCCTCGTGACACAGCCGAATATCAACCAGCCCGTTCAAGTGCAACTGATGCAGTTGGTCTAACGTTCGGTAATAGGCTTTAGGATCGTCCATCACCAGATTCGCCAAGCGCGACGGTCCGCGACCTTCACGATAGCTGTGCGGCGACCAGGCGGCATCACTTGCCAGCAGCACCCAGCCGTTTTCGGTCAGCACAAACGCGCCAAGGTGTCCAACTGCGTGGCCGGGCAACGGCACCAGCACGATCTCTTTATCGCTACCGGGCAGCGCATAGCCTTGCGTAAACGGTGCCAGCTCCGCAGGCAGATCGGTAAGCGGGAAGCTCTCAACAAACTGGAGCGCTTGCTCGAAATGTTCAGGAATCAGCGCGGGGACAAACGCCCGTTTCAACGCGGCGAAACCGCGCAGGTGTCTCGTCTGCTGCCAGCCCAGCGCCGAACAAATAAACGGCACGGAGGGGAAATCCCGCAGCCCCGCGATATGGTCGCCGTGAAAATGGGAAATAATCAGGCCATCGATGTCCGTAGGTTGAATGCCCTGCGCGTGTAGCTGGTGAATCAGCGCGTCTTTCGTTTCGAAATGCACTGGCGTCATTCTGCGGTACAGTTGAAACAGGCCGGAACGCGTGGCGTCGGTAAAATGCTGAGCATAGCCGGTATCCCACAGCCAGCGCTTACCCTGACTTTCCAGCATCCAGACCCGCGCCGGAAAACGGCACACCTTCCATCCCGCACCACGCAGCGCCATGCAACCCGGATGCAGGCAGTACCCTACTTCAAACGTCGAAATATTAGCCATGTCCGTCAGTGCTCCGCTGCGCAAGGTGTGTTTTGAACCAGTTACCGGTTAACTCGATGGCCTGCTGGAGGGAAAAACGCGGCTGATAGCCTAGCTCTTGCTGCGCTTTCTCCGCGCTGAGCGTCATATCAAAATTCACCGCTCCCGCGCTGTAGCGCGTCAGCAGCGGCTCTTTTCGGCTAAACCACGAGAACAGCTCCATACCACCGGCCACCGCGTGCAGTAACGGATACGACACTGCCTTAACGCGATAATTCATGCCCAACTGACCGACCAGCAGTTGCTGAAGCATGTCTGCAAGGCGTGCGGGCTCATGATTGGTAATGTTGTACGCCGAACCTGAAACTAACCCCGTGCGCTGGCTGGCAAGCGCCATCGCCTCTACCACGTTGCCGACAAACGTCAGATCCAGCAGCGCTTCGCCACCGCGCGGGAGACACAGCACACCGCCGCCCACCGCGATTTGCTCCAGAACACGCGGCAGTATCACGCGGTCATGTGGGCCAAACAAGCCACGCGGGCGCAGGATGACATAGGTCGTTTGCGGGTAGCGTGACGTCAGCGCCTGAAGCCGTTCTTCCGCCAGAAATTTGGTCTGTGCATAGTGATTGGCAAAACGCACCGCGCGGTAGCTTTCATCAATATTCAGGTGGTGCTGATAATCAAAGTAAATCGCAGGCGTGGAGATGTGCACAAAGCGCGGGATACCCAACTGACCCGCAGCTTCAGCCAGTCGCGCCGTTACCTCGGTATTATTCTGATAAAAATCATCATATTGACCCCACGGTGATGATTTTGCGGCACAGTGCCAGACCACATCACAGCCCACCATCAGCGTTCGACACTGCTCTACCGACGTTTCCACCAAATCAATGCGGGCGAACTGCGCCCCCTGTGCTTCAAGCTGTTGCCCCACCGTGCGATCGCGCCCGCAGGCCAGCACCTGATGCCCAGCCTGGAGCAGCCATTCCACCGCGTTACGCCCCAGTCCGCTGGTTGCGCCCGTGACGAAGACTCTCATGGGATCAGTACCATCCCGCCCAGCGTCAGCCCGGCGGCCGTACCGACCAGCATCGCGGGTTCACCTTCAGGCAGGCGTTGCGTCACGATGGCATGATGCAGCGCCGTCGGAATCGACGCCGCGACCTGATTGCCGTGATAGCGGTAAATATCAATCAGCCTTTCCGTCGGAATCGCCAGCCGCTTGCGCATATGTTCCAGCGACAGGTGACTAGCCTGATGCGGAACCACCGCCGCCATCTGATCCAGCGAGTACCCACTGGCATCCAGCAGACGTTGCAGATAGCCTTCAATCAAGGCAGAAGCCTGCCTGAACAGCCGTTTCCCCTGCATGTGGAACAGAAAATCATGTAGCTCCATCCCCGCACGCGGGTTACGCAAGGTGCCGCCTGCGCGGATTTGGCACAGTTCGTTGCCCTTCGGATAAGTTTCCAGCAGGCACGCCGCAATACCGCTGCGCCCATCGCCGCGTTCAACAATGGCGCACGCGGCACCATCGCCAAAAATCAGCGACGACTCTTCATCATCCCAGTCAATGCCGCGTGAGGCCAGTTCGGTAGAGACAATGGCAATGCGCCGATAAGCGCCAGTATTCAGCAAACCAGCTGCCACCTGAAGCGCGGAAATAAAGCTGACGCAGCTGCTGTTAATATCAAAACAGGCCGTCCCTTTTGGCAGAGACGACACCTTTAATAAATGGCTGGCGCTATAAGGCAGCGCCTGAATCGGAATGGCAGAAGCAAACAGCAGCAGATCGATTGACGCGGGCGGAATAATTCCCCGCGTCAGCGCGTCATTTAACGCCGCCACACCGAGCTCGGCCTGACTAGCATGATTATCCGCATGGTGGCGATAGATAATGCCTGAACGGCTTTCGACATAACCAGCGGGTTTATTGAGCCGCACATCCAATTCAGCCGACATCACCCGCTGCGCAGGAAGCGCGCTGCCGGTAGAAATAATCTTGAGCGGAACCAATCCCTGAGTAAATGCATAGCTTTGCGTCTTCAACATCCATCCTTTTCAGATTCATTATCGTTTTAGCTGTACTGAGCAGGCTATCACGTACGGTATTTATTCATTCTGCTGCTAAGAATAACGAAATCACCACGAATTGAAATCTTAAGCTGTGCGATCGCACTATTCTATCCTGACACTTTTTCGCTATTCTCTGTTCATTCGCGATGCTGAATTAAGCCAGAAGTTCTACTTATGTCATTGTTTATCAAATCGGTTATTGGCGCGCTGATCGTATTGCTCATCAGCGTACTGGCGAAAAGCCGAAACTATTATATTGCCGGGCTGGTGCCGCTATTTCCTACGTTCGCGCTGATCGCACATTACATCGTTGGCACCGAACGCGGACTGGAAGCGCTACGCGCCACCATCCTGTTTGGCATCTGGTCTGTTATTCCTTATCTGGTTTATCTCATTTCACTTTATTACTTTACCGCGTGGATGAAATTGCCACAGGCACTGCTCGCAGCGGTCATGTGTTGGAGTGTGTCAGCGGCACTGTTGGTCAAAATCTGGACGTGGTATCAGGGGAATTAACTTCTTTATTAGGATAACACGATGAAAAAAACGACGTACCCCGGCACCGTTTATCGCCCTATTCTCTCCGCACAGGAAGCAGAGCGCTTCACGCTCCCGCACTATTTCACGCCGCGTGGGAACGATGGTCAGACGGAGGCTGATATCTGGCTGCCCGCACCAATTGAGGTCGATCCGGCGACGCCGTGGGTTGTTGGGCCGCAGGTGGGGGTGGATGGTGCAACACATACCCATATTCAACAGGCGGTGAACGCCGCGCTGCGGGCGCAGCAGGATCGGGCGCACATTGAGATTACATTGCTGCCGGGCACCTATACCGGCACGGTCTACATCCCCGCCGATGCGCCACCGCTCACGCTATGTGGGGCGGGAGAACAACCGGATGACGTAGTGATTCAACTCGCGCTTGATTCGATGTTTTCACCGGCAACCTACCAAGAAACAGTGAACTCACACGGCGAATACCAGCTCGGAGACCCTGCCTGGTACCTGTACGACCTCTGTGCGTCAAAGCAGAACGCGACGATTGATACCATTTGTGCCGCCGTGGTCTGGTCGCAAAGCGACAATTTCCAGATGAAAAACCTGACGGTAATGAATACCTTGCTGGATTCAGTGGATGGTCGCGCGCATCAGGCCGTCGCGCTGCGCACCGACGGCGACAAGATACAGCTTGAACAGGTTCGCCTCATCGGTCGCCAGGATACGTTTTTCGTCAATACCAGCAACCGCCGCAATGAGTACGTCACGGACCGCTATAGCCGGGCCTACATTAAAGACAGCTACATTGAGGGTGATGTCGATTACGTTTTTGGGCGCGCGACCGCAGTATTCGAGCGTGTCCACTTTCATACCGTTTCCAGCCGTGGGGCGAAAGATATTCACGTCTTCGCGCCTGATAGCATGCCGTGGGTGCAGTACGGCTTTCTGGCAGTGGCGTGTCGTTTTACGGGAGACGAGGGCTTCAGCGGAGAAAGAAAGGCCAAACTGGGGCGCGCCTGGGATCAGGGAGCAAGGCAGACGGGATACCAGCCGGGGCAGACAGCAAACGGCCAGCTAGTGATTCGCGACAGCACGATTGACGCCAGCTATGACAAAGAGCAACCGTGGGGAGCTGCGGCAACGACCGCACGGCCCTTTGCGGGTAACGCGGATTCAGCCCGCAATCTCGACGATGTGCATTTCAATCGGCTGTGGGAATACCACAATATCGACGCGGTGTGATATCAGACGGAAGAGAACAGAATATGAAAGGCGGATGCGACTCATGAAGACAATTAATGTAATTGAGACCTGATGGGCCTGTAAACAATACAGGCCATGAGGAGGAAAAACATTATTTTTATTATACTATTGATAAATCTTGCTTAATTAGCATTCCCTGATGTTAGCCAGTCATCACGCTTATCCAGAGCGGTGTTTATTCCTTTTGCTTTACGTCCTTAACATTGTTGTAAGATTGTATGTTTTTAAACCGCAAAGAAAAGCTATACTAAGGTATAGGTAGAGCTATCGGTATAGGTTCTTATAGATATACCTATAGGTATAGGTATATACTTTTTCTATTACAGGATGTTGAGTTTTCAGACTGAGGTCATGAGATGTCGCAATTATTCTCCAATAACGAAACTATAAGCAAGGTAATAAAAAATCAATTCGATACCGCATTAAGTCACTATGGCGACATCAAATATTCTTATATGGTATTAAATAAGAAAAAACCTACAGAAATTCTTATCATTTCAAATCACCACGATGAGTGGAGAGAGATATACCGAGCCAACAACTATCAACACATTGATCCTGTAGTCATTGCTGCTCTTAATAAGATCACACCTTTCCCTTGGGATGAAGATTTACTTGTCAGCACACAGTTGAAGATGTCAAAGATATTCAACTTGTCCAGAGAGCATAACATCACTAACGGCTATACTTTTGTTCTTCATGACCATAGTAACAATCTGGTTATGTTATCTATCATGATTGACGAATCTAATGTAAGTAACATTGATGAGGTTATTGAGAGTAATAAAGATAAGTTACAAATGACGTTGATGAATATCCATGCAGAAACCATCTCTCTTTACAGAGAGATGATTAGAAACAAAGAGGATGAAAGGTCAAATGATAAAGATATTTTTTCTCAACGAGAAAATGAAATTCTCTACTGGGCCAGTATGGGAAAAACCTATCAAGAAATCGCGCTGATATTAGGCATTAAAACAGGCACCGTTAAATTCCACATCGGGAATGTTGTAAAAAAACTCGGTGTATTAAATGCCAAACATGCAATCAGACTTGGCATCGAACTACAGCTTATCCGACCGATTCAGTCATAGGCTCGAAAGACAGTGGCCACTCTCGTAGCTTACTTTCAACGAATTCTTGATTGTTATTTATACGACGAACTAACACATCCTGACTTTCTTTGTCGACAGGTAAAAACAGTAAATAAACCCTTTCCTGCTTTTCTGACAACCCTTGTTCAACAACAGAAATTTTCCAGCCAGATCGCTTTAATATTGTGAGCATAGGATGGCTGACGATTGTGTAAACGCCATCATACCCTTTACTTCTTGAGTAATTCACCGTTGCCAAAAAGAACATCGTACTAACGGGATAAGTATTACCTAAAATAGTTTTCGAACGAGCCTTATCTACAAAAAATCGGCTCGACTCAATATAATTCCCTTCGGGAATATCTACTTTATCAAAATAGGAAAAAAATGTGCCGGTAATCATATTAGGATATTTTGTTTCGATTAACCGGGAGCTGCAAATAACCTGATTATCCTCTACGCCGAAAAGATAGGTCGCGTTATCGTCATCGTATTGATCGAACTCCATCCCATTAATACATTTTACCGCCCAATTAAGCCGATCCTTGAAAGTTTCTTTTCTGAGCGTAAACAATTCTTCCGATTTTTTTTCCGACAATAGTGTGTAACTTACATCAAATATTTCTAACATTTTTCCTCCATTGAAAATTTGCAGCTAGACATCACAAAAACAGATACACCATCCAATACGTTCTTTCGCCTTTTAAAATTCTCGGCTTATTGTCATTGTATTCTGTCGCTTTCCACGGCGGTTGTACAGATGCAACCCGCATTGTCAGCAAGAGTTCACACATAAAAAGACAACACGAGAAAACCCAATATAAACATATGATAAACAGATAAAAAAAATCCGGAAGCGCGAGACGATTCCGGATTTTTATATTACTCAATCTGTGCGTTATTTCTCTGTTTTATCCTGCAGTTGCCCGACCTGCGGCAGACCCGTGCTGGCGGAGGAAGAGAGCAAGCCTGTTTCAGCATAGTTAAACAGTTTTTCACGCGTGTCGGTGATGTCCAGATTGCGCATGGTCAGTTGGCCAATACGGTCATCCGGCGAGAACACCGAGTCGCCTTTCTCCATGGTCAAACGCTCTGGCTTATAGGTCAGATTGTCAGACACGGTATTCATGATGGAGTAATCATTGCCACGGCGCAGTTCCAGCGTCACTTCGCCGGTGATGGCGCTGGCGATCCAACGCTGAGAAGCATCACGCAACATCAGTGCCTGAGAATCGAACCAGCGTCCCTGATACAGGAAACGCCCCAGTTGACGGCCATTAGCGTGGTATTGCTCGATAGTGTCCTCGTTGTGGATACCAGTAACCAGACGCTCATAGGCAATGTGCAGCAGTGCCATTCCCGGCGCTTCATAAATGCCGCGGCTTTTCGCCTCAATGATACGGTTTTCAATCTGATCGCTCATGCCCAGACCGTGACGGCCACCGATGCGATTCGCTTCCAGCATCAGTTCAACGTCATCGGTAAAGGTCTTGCCGTTCAGCGCAACCGGGTGACCGCGTTCAAAACGGATGGTCACTTCTTCTGCTGGTACTTTGACGTTCTCGTCCCAGAACTTCACGCCCATAATCGGGTTAACGATTTTGACGCTGGAATTCAGGAATTCCAGATCCTTCGCTTCATGCGTCGCACCCAGAATATTGGAATCGGTGGAATAGGCTTTCTCGGCCGACATTTTATAGCCGAACCCTGCCTGTGACATAAACTCGGACATCTCCTGACGGCCGCCCAGCTCATCAATAAAATCGGTATCCAGCCACGGCTTGTAAATCTTCAGTTCAGCATTGGTCAGTAGGCCGTAACGATAGAAACGCTCAATATCGTTGCCTTTATAGGTGCTACCGTCGCCCCAGATGTTTACGCCGTCTTCTTTCATCGCGGCAACCAGCATCGTACCGGTAACCGCACGGCCCAGCGGCGTGGTGTTGAAATAGGTTACGCCCGCTGTCGTGTTGTGGAATGCGCCACATTGAATTGCAGCGATACCTTCAGCGACTAATTGCTTACGGCAATCGATAAGGCGCGCATTTTCTGCACCGTATTCCATCGCCCGACGTGGGATTTCCTCGTAGTCATCCTCGTCTGGCTGCCCCAGATTTGCGGTATACGCATAAGGAACCGCGCCCTTTTGACGCATCCAAAGCAGCGCAGCGCTGGTATCCAGACCACCCGAGAACGCAATACCAATACGCTGACCAACCGGAAGATGCTTGAGAATCGTTGTCATATATGTAATCCCTGCTCGAAAGATCTATGGTGATATACCCCTAGGGTATCAGCTTAGCCGCCACACCATTATGTTACGCCATACATTCGTGAGTGTTCGCACCTTGTGCACATCCTGCATCAAGCGGGCTGGCCGATGACCAACATCGACACACTCACAAATGCATATTTATGCAAAATAAGTGAGTGATAATTTAAACATCTTTTTGGCAGGACAGGAAGAGAAGAGTCATACTTTCATGCAAAAAAATTCGCGGCCAATTCACGACCAAGTTAGCAAGTATAGCGCTATCTTCTCTTCAGACTAAGCAGCAAAAATCGTTTACGCGACCCACCCGACATTAATAAAACATCGTTTCATTTTATCGATATTTCTTTGCTATCCTCTTGCGGTTAACACCTTCCCTTGCATATTGCTGGAGATGCTATGTCTAAGAAAGTCGCCGTTCTGCTGGCTCCTGGGTTTGAAGAAGCAGAAGCGATTATGGTGATTGATGTACTGCACCGTATGAAGATAGAAGTCACCATGCTGTCATGCTATGACAGACTGGAGCTGCACAGTTATCACAATATTCGCATGTTTGCCGATGCTCTGCTGGAAAGAAACCAGGACACGCTGTTTGATGCCGTGGTCATTCCCGGCGGCCCACAGGGGACGGTCAATCTGGCCGCAAACCCGATGGTCGTCGAGTTTATCCGTCGCCACGATGACGCGGGAAAACTGATTTGCCCACTGTGCTCCGCAGCCGCGCGCGTGCTGGGTGGTAACAAACTGCTGAAAGGCCGCCGCTACGTTTGCTCCGGGAATTTATGGCAGGACGTGACCGATGGCATTTATGTTGACGAGAAAGTCGTGGAAGACGGCAATCTGATCAGCGGTAAAGGTCTGGGCGTGACATTCGATTTTGCCTTTACCCTCGCCAACCGCCTGACCGGTGACAAAGAAAACGCCAACTTCCAGGTTGAGCACATCGATTACGATTACTGGCGCGTGCCAGCGTAACTGTTCACCAACCTAATGATAAGGCGCGCACCCTCGCGCCTTCCTGCCCTTCCCGCATCAATAACCTTAATAACCTTCGCCATAACGCTCGCGATACTCTTTCGGCGTGATGTCATACCCTTTCTTAAAGACGGCATAAAAATAGGGCAGAGAAGGGTAGCCGCACATCAGCGAAATCTCGCCAATCGAGAGCGAGGTCGATATCAGCAAGTTACGCGCCCGATCCAACTTCTCTGCATGAATGACACCGTGAATCGTCTGGCCGACTTCGTCTTTGAAGCGTTTTTCCAGATTAGAGCGGGAAATCCCTACCGCATCCAGCACCTGCTCAACCTTAATCCCTTTACAGGCGTGATAGCGAATAAAGTGCATCGCCTGAATAACAGCAGGATCGTGCACGGAGCGATAATCCGTTGAGCGACGTTCAACCACCCGAACCGGCGGCACCAAAATACGTTGCAGCGGTACATCCGTTTGATTCAACAGCAGCTGGTGCAGCAGTTTCGCTGCACGATATCCCATCTGGCGCGTGCCCTGCGCAACTGACGAGAGCGCGACGCGTGAAAGGTAGCGAATCAGATCTTCGTTATCGATCCCGATGACGCACAGCTTTTCCGGTACGGCAATATTCAGGTGTTCGCAGACTTGTAGCAGATGGCGCGCGCGGGAATCCGTCACCGCAATAATCCCCGTCTGCGGCGGTAACCCCTGCACCCAGTCAGCCAGCCGATTCTGCGCGTATTGCCAGTTATCCGGCGACGTTTCCATTCCCTGATACACCACGCCCTGATATTTTTCTGCCGCAACCAGCTGTCGGAAAGCGTGCTCCCGTTCCTGCGCCCAGCCTTTCCCACCCGATGCCGGCAGGCCATAAAACGCAAAGCGGTTCAGCCCTTTCTCTTTGAGGTGCATAAACGCGCTTTCCACCAGTGCATAATTATCTGTCGCGATATAATGCACAGGCGGATAATCCTCAGGCTGGTGATAAGAACCACCCACCCCCACCAGCGGCATGTTCACATCCTGTAGCAGCCGTTTAATCTCACCATCGTCAAAATCGGCAATCACGCCGTCGCCCAGCCATTCTTTAATGTTATCAATGCGGCAACGGAAATCCTCTTCGATGAAGATGTCCCAGTCACACTGGGAAGCCTGTAAATACTCGCCAACGCCTTCAACCACCTGACGGTCATACACTTTATTGGCGTTGAACAGCAGCGTGATGCGATAGCGTTTTTCAAACATGGCAGTTGGCGCTCATTAATCGCAAGTTCCTTGAATAAAGTCTTCTTCCTTGAATAGCACAGCGCCCCCAGAGGCCAAAATAATTTGCTGATTACTGCGAGCCGCCGCGTATTTCCTCCGCAGACTCAACATCACGTCATACACGCCGCTTTGTCGCGGTATCCATCCATACCGCCAATAGCAGGATTCCGCCTTTTACGACGTATTGCCAAAACGTAGGTACATCCAGCATGCTCATCCCGTTATCCAGCGACGCCATGATAAATGCCCCCATCACCGCACCCGCTACGCTGCCAATCCCGCCTGCCAGACTGGTGCCACCAATCACGCAGGCGGCAATCGCATCCAGCTCGGCAATATTCCCAGCGGATGGCGAACCAGCCCCCAATCGTGAACTGAGAATCAGCCCGGCGACTGCGACCATCAGGCCATTAATCGCGAATACCGTCATTTTGGTGCGCTCGACATTCACTCCCGATAGGCGAGCGGCATCAATATTCCCCCCCACGGCATAGATACGGCGGCCAAATGCGGTTCGCGTCGCCAGAAAAATACCGCCCAGCATCAACAGCGTCAGCACCAGCACTGGCGTTGGCACACCGCGATAGTCATTCAGCAGATAAATCGCGCCCAGTACCACCAGTGCCGTCACGGTCTGACGGCCAATATCACCTGCGGGTGGATTTATCGGTAACCCTAATCGGGCACGACTGCTGCGTCGACGCCACTGCCAGGCAATAAACACCATCAGCCCGATGGCACCGAACATAAAACCGATGCCAGAAGGCAGATAGCTTTGCCCAATCTGCGACATCGCTTCGCTGGTCGGAGAAACCGTCGTCCCATTGGTGATACCGATCAGAATGCCGCGAAAAGCCAGCATCCCCGCCAGCGTCACGATAAACGAAGGGACTTTCCGGTAGGCGACCCACCAGCCATTCCACGCCCCCAGCAATAATCCCAGCGCGAGCGTCACAACGATGGTCAACGGCAAGGGCCAGCCAAACCAGACATCAAAAATAGCCGCCGCACCACCCAACAGCCCCATCATCGAACCGACCGACAGATCGATCTCGGCAGAGATAATGACAAACACCATGCCAACCGCCAGAATGCCGGTGATCGCCGTTTGCCTCAGCAGGTTAGAGAGATTACGCGCGCTGAGATACGTCCCGTCGGTCATGTAAGTGAAAAAAAGCATGATGGCGATGATGGCGGCAATCATCACGTAGACCTGAAGGTTGATGCTTTTCAGCCGTTGCAGCATCAAGGCAGAGCCAGCAATATGTTGTTGTTCAGACTGCGATGTTTTCAGCACGATGTTCACTCCTCAATGCAGCTTCCATAACCTGTTCCTGGGTTAAATCACGATTGATCAAATCCGCTTTGATACGCCCCTGATGCATCACCAATACCCGATCGCTCAACCCCAGCACTTCGGGCAATTCAGAAGAAATGACAATGACGGCAATGTGCTGTTTTACCAGCGCATTGATAAGTTTATAGATTTCGTATTTGGCACCGATATCAATGCCGCGCGTGGGTTCATCGAGAATCAGAATGCGGGGGTTCAACAGCAGGCATTTCACCAACACCGCTTTTTGCTGGTTGCCGCCGCTTAACCGGGCAATCGCCAGTTCTGGGCTGGACGTTTTCACCTTCAGGTTCGCTAGCGATTGCCGGATGATGTCCTGCTCACGGGCATCATCCAGCATGGAAAACGCCCCCGTGAATTGGTCGAGTGCCGCCAGCGTCATGTTCTGCGCCACGCTCATCACCGGAACGATGCCGTCCTTCTTACGATCCTCCGGCACCATCGCAATGCCCTGTGCCATCGCCTGTTGGCAGTTGCTGATGGTCACTGGCTTACCATCAATAAAGATGTCGCCCTGCCAATGGCCGTGATAGGAACCAAACAGGCACTGCACCGTCTCCGTACGCCCCGACCCAACCAGCCCGGCAATGCCGAGAATTTCGCCTCGGTGTAGAGCAAACGAGACATCATCCACCCGGCGAATATGGCGATTGACGGGATGCCAGGCGGTCAGGTGTTCTACGCGTAACACTTCTTCACCAATGACATGCGGTTCATTGGGATAAAGCTCCGTCAGCTCTCGCCCCACCATCATGGCGATGATCTGGTCCTCGCTCAGCTCGGCCGCCGGACGCGTACCAATAGGCTTCCCGTCGCGAATCACGCAAATCACATCGGAAATGGCTTTAACTTCGTTGAGCTTGTGCGAGATATAGATGCAGGCGATACCGTGATCGCGCAGATCCTGAATGATCTCAAGCAGGATAGCGGTTTCCCGCTCGGTCAATGAGGCCGTTGGCTCATCCAGCACCAGCAGACGCACCTGCTTGTTCAGCGCTTTGGCGATTTCCACCAGTTGCTGCTGACCTAATCCAAGCTCACCCACTTTGGTATTCGGGTCGACAGCCAGCTTGACCTGCTCCAGCATACGCTGGCAGCGTAGATACATATTGTCGTAATCCATCACGCCAAAACGCGTCCACTCGTTGCCCAAAAAGAGGTTCTCCAGCACCGTCATCTCTTTCACCAGCGCCAGTTCCTGATGAATGATCGCGATGCCTTTTTGCTCCGTATCACGAATATGGTTGGCGCGTAGCTCGTCACCCGAGAACACGATCTGCCCGTCATAGCTGCCATACGGGTAAATGCCACACAGCACCTTCATTAAGGTCGATTTGCCAGAGCCATTCTCGCCACACAGCGACAAGACCTGACCTGCCTCCAGCATCAGGCTAACGTTATCTACGGCTTTCACCGCACCAAACGCCTTCGTGATGTTTTTCATTTCTAACAGATGCGGCATCGTGGCCCCCGTGATTCAGGTGTCTCAGACCTCGTCAGCGACAGTGGCGAGCCACAACGGCATATCGTGGCTCGGTAAATTTCCTACATCCTGAAATCTATTGGCTGCGGCGTGCGTTAATACACATCCGCTTTTTTGTGGAAGCCATCGGCAATGACGGTGGAATCGATATTGGATTTATCGACGGGAATAGGAGTCAGTAAGAAGGAAGGTATATCTTTCATGCCATTGTTTAATTTAGCGTTAGATTCCGGAGCTTTATCGGAACCGAGCGCCACGGCGATATCTGCGGCGTCTTTCGCCAGCTTGCTGATCGGTTTATAGACCGTCATGGTTTGCGTGCCTGCGACAATCCGTTTGATGGCCGCCAGATCGGCATCCTGACCAGAAATCGCAACTTTCCCTGCTAATCCCTGTGCGGCAAGCGCCTGAATCGCCCCGCCCGCCGTGGCATCGTTCGACGCCACAACAGCATCGATCTTATTACTATTTGCTGTTAGCGCATTTTCCATAATTTTCAGCGCGTTCTCTGGTAGCCAGGCATCAACCCACTGATCGCCGATCACTTTTATTTTCCCACTCTCGATCAACGGCGTGAGCACTTTCATTTGCCCCTGACGAAACAGCTTCGCATTATTATCGACCGGTGAGCCACCCATTAAGAAATAGTTCCCGCTGGGCACCTTATCAACGAGATATTTCGCCTGTAGTTCTCCAACCTTTTCATTATCAAATGAAATATAAAAATCCACGTCCGCATTATTAATCATGCGATCGTAAGCAAGCACTTTTATTCCCTCGCGTTTTGCTTCTGCAATAACATTGCCAAGTACCTGACCGTTATAAGGAATAATCACTAATACATCGACACCGCGATTGATCATGTTTTCTATTTGAGAAATCTGCGTCGCTTCATTGCCGTTTGCTGATTGAACAAAAACATCAGCGCCCTGCTTTTTAGCTTGCTCAACAAAAAGATCGCGATCTTTCTGCCAGCGTTCAAGACGCAAGTCATCAATCGCCATGCCTATTTTAACGTCCTTCGCGAATCCGGGCTGACAAGCTAAAGTGAATACGGCACAAGCTGAGAGTAAAAAATGGTTAACTTTCATCATAGCGTACCTTTTTTTATTTAAGATGCAGGGCGATACCCTAAATAATTCGAGTTACAGGACAAAAACGCCAAGGCGTTTTTGAACAGTGCTTGCGCTGACCCCAAAGGGGTGAGGCCATAAGGCCGAATAACGCGGCAAGAGAGGAAATCCCGATGAGCTTACACAAGTAAGTGATTCGGGTGACTGAACGCTGCCAACGCACATGTAACTTGAAGTATGACGGGTAAGACTCCAATAGCCAGATGAGTATTGTCGCTAAACATCCCCCCATCAATTACAGATTTTTATCCTCCAATTATGTTTTTTGGTTTAATTTCCATTTTTTGATACGGGTCATATTTTATTGTCGAGTCACATTTTCATTTTGTTACCTATTGCGAAGCGTATTCAGAGTAAAACGCCGTTATTTTTGCGACACAGCGCACATTTAATAATTCTCTGAATTTCAGTGTGAAATAACGTAATTGAGGAAACACTCATCCACTCCGAAAATTAATCACATTCCCGTCTCTTCCGTCTGGGTGGTTTCTAAGGAGTTAACGATGCAAGCCTATTTTGAACAGATCGAAAAAGTCCGTTATGAAGGTAGCCAAAGCAACAACCCCTTTGCCTTTCGTCACTACAATCCCGATCAGGAAATACTCGGTAAACGTATGGCGGACCATTTGCGTTTTGCCATCGCGTATTGGCACACGTTCTGCTGGAACGGCGCGGATATGTTTGGCGTCGGCTCCTTTGCCCGCCCGTGGCAGCAGTCAGGCGACGCGCTGGAGTTGGCAAAGCGCAAAGCGGATATTGCATTCGAATTCTTTCAAAAGCTCAGCGTGCCTTACTACTGCTTTCATGATGTCGATGTCGCGCCAGAAGGGAATTCACTGAAAGCGTATCTGCATAACTTTGCGGTCATTACCGATGTGCTGGCGGAAAAGCAGCAAGATAGCGGCGTGAAGCTACTGTGGGGCACCGCGAACTGCTTCACTCATCCCCGCTACGGCGCAGGCGCGGCCACCAGTCCTGACCCAGACGTCTTTGCTTGGGCGGCCACACAGGTTTTCACAGCCATGAACGCGACCCAAAAACTGGGTGGCGAAAACTATGTGCTGTGGGGCGGGCGTGAGGGGTATGAAACCCTGCTCAATACCGACCTGCGTCAGGAGCGTGAACAGATCGGCCGCTTCATGCAAATGGTCGTCGAGCATAAACACAAAATCGGTTTTCAGGGCACGCTGCTCATCGAACCGAAGCCGCAGGAACCGACTAAACACCAGTACGATTACGATGTCGCCACCGTTTATGGCTTTCTGAAGCAGTTTGGGCTGGAAAAAGAGATTAAAGTCAACGTGGAAGCCAACCACGCTACGCTGGCAGGCCATTCCTTCCATCATGAAATCGCCACCGCTGTCGCGCTGGGCATTTTCGGATCTGTCGATGCAAACCGCGGCGATCCGCAGCTCGGCTGGGACACCGATCAGTTCCCTAACAGCGTGGAAGAGAACGCGCTAATCATGTACGAAATTCTCAAAGCGGGTGGCTTCACAACGGGTGGCCTGAACTTTGATGCCAAAGTTCGCCGCCAGAGCACCGATCGCTATGACCTTTTCCATGCACATATCGGCGCGATGGATACGATGGCACTGGCGCTCAAGGCTGCCGCCAGAATGATTGAGGATGATAAGCTCAATCAGTTGGTCGCTAAACGTTATGCGGGCTGGAACGGGGAACTGGGTCAGCAAATCCTGCAAGGTAACGCCTCGCTGGAATCGCTTGCCCGCTATGCGGAAAGCCATCAACTGGCGCCACAGCACCAGAGTGGTCAGCAGGAATTGCTGGAAAATCTGGTTAACCGCCACCTATTTGGCTAAAACGGTACGCTCACCTACTGCGACAGACTAACCCCTGTCGCAGAGGCTTATCAGGAGCCACTATGTATATCGGTATTGATCTGGGTACGTCCGGTGTGAAAGCCATCCTGCTGGATGAAACAGGTGAGGTGGTTGCCAGCCATAGCGCTGCGCTGAACATTTCTCGTCCGCACCCGCTCTGGTCGGAACAGGCGCCTGAAGACTGGTGGCAAGCAACCGAGCAGGCGCTACAGGCGTTGGCCGCCGCGCACAATCTTCGCGCCGTGAAAGCGCTAGGGCTGACCGGGCAAATGCACGGTGCCACGTTGTTGGACACCCGCCAGAACATACTGCGCCCTGCGATTCTCTGGAATGACGGACGCAGCGCAGCCCAATGCCGAACGCTGGAGCAACAGGTGCCTACATCGCGCCAGATTACCGGCAACCTGATGATGCCGGGCTTTACCGCGCCCAAGCTGAAATGGGTGCAGCAAAACGAAAGCGATATCTTCCGCCAAATCGACAAGGTCCTGTTGCCGAAAGACTATCTCCGCTGGCGTCTGACAGGGGAATTTGCCAGCGACATGTCCGATGCGGCGGGAACGCTTTGGCTGGACGTCGCCAAACGAGACTGGAGTGACACTCTGCTGGAAGCCTGTGCGCTGAGCCGCAAGCACATGCCCACGCTGTATGAAGGCAGCCAGATTACCGGTTATCTGCGACCTGACATCGCCAGCCGTTGGGGCATGGATCCCGTCCCCGTCATTGCTGGCGGTGGAGATAACGCAGCAGGCGCGATTGGCGTCGGGCTGTATCAAACGGGTCAGGCAATGCTGTCTCTCGGCACATCCGGCGTTTACTTCGCCGTCAGTGACGGTTTTCTCAGCAATCCGCAACATGCCGTCCACAGCTTCTGCCACGCGCTGCCGAATACCTGGCACCTGATGTCCGTGATGTTAAGCGCCGCGTCCTGCCTCGACTGGGTCGCCCGCCTGACGCACGCGGAGAGCGTGCCGGCACTGTTGCAGGAAATCGCTTCAACACCAGCCGACGACACGATAACGCCAGTGTGGTTCTTGCCTTATCTTTCCGGCGAACGCACGCCGCACAATAATCCCGATGCCAAAGGCGCATTCTGGGGGCTCACCCACCAACACGGCCGTGCAGAACTGGCAAAAGCGGTACTGGAAGGTGTGGGATTTGCGCTTGCCGACGGCATAGACGCGCTGCATATGACCGGGCTCAAGCCCGATAGTATTACGCTAATTGGCGGTGGTGCACGTAGCGCCTGCTGGCGGCAAATGCTGGCAGATATCAGCGGTCAAACGCTGGCGTACCGCACGGGAGGAGATGTTGGCCCTGCGCTCGGTGCCGCCCGTTTGGCGCAAATTGCCATACATCCGCATACGCCACTGGCAGAGCTCCTGCCGCCGCTACCGCTGGAACAGGTTCATCAACCGGATCCCCAGCGTCACGCCGACTATGCCGAGCGGAGGCGTACATTTAAGGCTCTCTACCAGCAGCTTAGTCCGCTGATGTAGCGTAACCCATCCTGCACGCCGGACGGACTATCAACTTACCCAGCGACGCACATCGACTTTCTGTAGCGCCATCGAAAGCAGCAGGCTGGCCACCAGCGTGACGGCGAAGACAGAGAAGATATCGAGAACCGGATGAGCGGGTAGCATCACATCATGCGTACGCAGATAGTGAATGATCAACGCGTGGAAGCCATAAATCGCCAGCGAATGGCGCGAAATGGTGGCAAAGCCCGGTAAAATCCGCTGGCTACCGTAATGCTTAAACACCACCAGAAGGCTGACCGCAGCCAGAAACACCAGCGGGCCGCAGTAGATGTAAAATGTCTGGGTGAACGTATCATTCAGTAATGTGTGGTGCTTCGTTCCCATCGCAATCAACGCGACACACGTAATGAAGAAGGGGATAGCCGCCAGCACGACTTTCTTTGGCACGTCCAACATGCCTAACGCACGCCCCAGCGCGGCATACAGCACGTAGTAAAACGTATCGCCGTAAATATAGAGATTCACGGGCAGTAATTTAAAGCCTTCAAACTCCACCCGCCCCGTATTGGGGTTGGCGACAACGGCCAGCAAGATAATCAAGACGGCTACATATTTGCCCGATACTGGCTTGATGGTAATAAGTGGAGAGAGCAGGTAAATCACGATAATGGCGTAGAAAAACCATAAGTGATAAAAGATCGGTTTTTGCAGCAGATGGTGCAGTGAATTCAGACCATTAATCGGCGTGAGCGTCGCAATATAAATCAGCGCGACTGCACTATAGAAAAGCAGACATAAACCGATACGCAGAAAATGCTTCTTCCCCGCGCTACGTTCACCAAAGAATAGGTAACCCGAGATCATGAAAAACAGCGGAACGCAGACGCGTGAGGCAGAGTTCAGGATATTCGCCACATCCCAGTGTCCATCGCCCGGCGTGCCGCCCGCGGTAATATAGTACGTTGTGCTATGAATCAGAACGACCATCATGCAGGCCAACGCCCGCAGGTTATCAATCCAGCCGATCTTATCCGTCATGCACAACCTCTTGAAAGCAAAGCGCTATTCAGAACAGCGTAGCCGTTGTTAAACGCCAGCACAATCGATTATTAACAACCAGCCACTATCCACAACCCGCGCTCAACAATCGGGCAAATCTGAGTGATAAGGACGGATTCATACGGGAAACCCGCATCAATTTACGCGCTCACCTCGGTGGCAAGCGCGCAGAGTCTACAGGAAGCATGGTGCTAGAACAGCCCCATCGGCTTATCAGAATAACTCACCAATAGACACTTGGTTTGCTGATAGTGTTCCAGCATCATTTTATGGTTTTCACGCCCGATGCCGGACTGCTTGTAGCCCCCAAACGCCGCATGCGCCGGATAGGCGTGATAACAGTTGGTCCAGACGCGCCCGGCCTGAATACCGCGCCCCATGCGGTAGACGATATTACCGTTACGGCTCCACACGCCAGCTCCCAAGCCGTATTCCGTATCGTTGGCGATCTCCAGCGCGTCATCCATCGTTTTGAAGGTCGTCACCGCCAGCACCGGACCGAAAATCTCCTCCTGGAAGACGCGCATACTGTTTTTACCAAACAATACCGTCGGCTCCAGATAGTAACCTTCCGCCAGCCCGCCCGGCATCGCCTTGCGCTGGCCGCCCGTGAGCACTCGGGCTCCCTCTTTCTTACCGATATCAATGTAGTTAAGGATGGTGTCAAGCTGGCCTGCGGACACCTGCGCGCCCATCATGGTTTTGCTATCTAGCGGGTTACCAATGCGGATCGCCTCAACGCGCTTGATTGCCCGCTCCATAAAGCGCTCGTAGATAGACTCCTGCACCAGCGCGCGACTCGGACAGGTGCAGACCTCTCCCTGATTGAAGGCAAACAGAGTGAAACCTTCGAGCACTTTGTCAAAGAAGCTGTCTTCCTTATCCATCACATCGGCAAAGAAGATGTTCGGTGATTTGCCACCCAGTTCCAGCGTCACCGGCGTCACGTTCTGCGCCGCATAGCTCATGATCTGCTGACCCACCTCAGTCGAGCCGGTGAATGCCACTTTCGCAACGCGTTTCGACGTTGCCAGATATTCACCAATTTCGCTGCCTGACCCATTAACAACATTGATGACGCCTGGCGGCAGCAGATCCTGAATCAGTTCCATCAAAATCAACACCGACATCGGCGTCAGTTTGGCAGGTTTCAGCAAGATACAGTTACCAGCGGCCAGCGCCGGAGCCATCTTCCAACAGGCCATCAGCAGCGGGAAGTTCCAGGGAATGATTTGCCCGACAACGCCGAGAGGCTCATGAAAATGATAGGCCACGGTATCGCCGTCAATTTCGCTGATCGCCCCCTCTTGTGCGCGGATACAGGCCGCGAAATAGCGAAAGTGGTCAATCGCCAGCGGCACATCCGCCCCGCTGGTTTCGCGTATCGGTTTACCGTTATCCCAGGTCTCCACTTGCGCCAGCAGCTCAAGATTCTGCTCCATCCGGTCAGCGATTCGGTTAAGTACCAACGCGCGCTCCTGCACCGACAGACCCCCCCATTCCGCTTTTGCCTTGTGAGCGGCATCTAGCGCGTGGTCAATATCTCGCGTTGACGAACTGGCGACTTCACACAGTGGTTGGCCCGTTACTGGCGTCAAATTGACAAAATACTGACCAGTATCAGGTGGAACCCAGGCTCCGCCGATAAAATTGTCATAGCGTTTCTTCAGATTGAGAGAGCCATATTCGCCAGATGCGGATCGGCCTTCGAGATTATCGTGCGCCATTTCAGTCTCCTTTTTATTTCCGAGTGAGCGGCCAGGCCGCAGTGAAAAAAGAGGAAAACAGTAAGCCATTATATTAAGCCTATACGGGGTATGGGGTTAGCGACAGGATTCAGCCAGAGAAGAAGGCAACTCTTCGAGTTGGCGCACAGTTTCTTGCAAGAAAAAGTCGCATCCCTTGAGGCGCGGTGAGGTATACCCTAAATAATTCGAGTTTCAGGACAAACGTTAATGTGTGAACAACGCAGAGCGTTGGCCCGCCAGGGCGAGGCCCACGATGGGCCGAGTATTTAAACGCAGCCAACGCACATGCAACTTGAAGTATGACGGGTATAATACTTTTAATTTCCAAGGTTACTAACATGCAGGTATTTCAGGTGGAAGGGGTTCATTTACCAGCAGAGGCCGCCCTTGAAGGCGCAACGCAATATTCAGTCTATCATCCCGATTCTCTGCATCAGCCACAGTCTGATTGGCTAGCGGAAGAGGTGCCCGTTGCGTTGGTTTATAACGGCATATCGCATGTCGTCATGATGGCCTCACCGAAGGAACTGGAGCAGTTCGCACTCGGATTTTCTTTATCTGAAGGCATTATTCAATCACCAGCAGATATCTACGGCATTGATGTACAGGCCGCCTGTAACGGCATCGAAGTGCAGATTGAGCTTTCGAGCCGACGCTTCGCTGGGCTAAAAGAACGCCGCCGGGCGATGGATGGCCGTACAGGCTGCGGCGTATGTGGCGTAGAACAGCTCGCAGAAATCGGCAAACCGATCGCACCGCTACCCTTCACACAGACATTTTCCCTTAGCAAACTTGAAAACGCACTGGTACGGCTGCGCGATGTGCAGAAGATCGGTCAAGTGACGGGCTGCACTCACGCCGCAAGCTGGGTCGCGCCAGACGGCACGCTGTCCGGGGGGAGTGAAGACGTCGGCCGCCATGTCGCGCTCGATAAACTGCTAGGCACCCGAGCGAAACAGGGGTGGCAGCAAGGCGCTGCCCTAGTTTCTAGCCGGGCCAGCTATGAGATGGTCCAAAAATCCGCCATGTGCGGCGTGGAAATTCTGTTTGCTGTCTCAGCGGCCACCTCACTAGCCGTAGAGGTCGCACAGCGTTGTAACCTGACGCTGGTCGGTTTTTGTCGGCAGGGACATGCGACTATCTACACGCATCCGCAGCGTCTGAGCGTGTAAGAGACACCACCAAAGTCGCAGCGTTTTGCCGGTGACGGGTATAGATTAATTTGTTTTTACATAGTGTAATAACGATATAAGCGTTTGTTATCATGAAGTAAAGCAATCTGATTCATGCTACCCGCTCGAGAATAATCATTTTCAATATCATTTAATTAACTATAATGAAGGTATTGCTTACGCGGTACTAACAACACAGTGCCGTAACATTTTTTTTACAATGGAGATGCTAAACATGAGTTATTCACTGCCATCGCTGCCTTATGCTTATGACGCACTGGAACCGCATTTCGACAAAGAAACGATGGAAATTCACCATTCCAAACACCATCAGGCTTACGTCAATAATGCTAACGCCGCGCTGGAATCTCTGCCTGAACTGGCTACATTGTCTGCTGAAGAGCTGATCGCTCAACTGGATAAAGTTCCTGCGGAGAAAAGAACTGCACTGCGTAACAACGCTGGCGGCCACGTTAACCACAGCCTGTTCTGGAAAGGCCTGA
Organism: Pectobacterium odoriferum; assembly: GCF_009931295.1. Taxonomy (NCBI): domain Bacteria; kingdom Pseudomonadati; phylum Pseudomonadota; class Gammaproteobacteria; order Enterobacterales; family Pectobacteriaceae; genus Pectobacterium; species Pectobacterium odoriferum. The sequence goes on from NZ_CP034938.1 coordinate 4,789,245, forward strand.
AAGTAGGCACGACGCTGACTGGCGATCTGAAAGCCGCCATCGAGCGTGATTTCGGCAGCGTTGATGCGTTTAAAGAGAAATTTGAGCAAGCAGCAGCAACCCGCTTTGGTTCTGGCTGGGCGTGGCTGGTTCTGAAAGACGACGGCAAACTGGCCGTAGTGTCTACTGCAAACCAAGACAGCCCGCTGATGGGTGAAGCCGCTTCTGGTGCGTCTGGCTACCCAATCGTCGGTCTGGATGTGTGGGAACACGCTTACTACCTGAAATATCAGAACCTTCGTCCAGCTTATGCTAAAGCATTCTGGAACGTGTTGAACTGGGACGAAGCCGCCGCGCGTTTCGCTAGCGCAAAAAAATAAAACCGCTGAGTGCCTGATACCATCAGGCCTCTTCTGCATTTGAATATAAACTGGAATAACAGGCTGTTATTCCAGTTTTTTATTATCCCTACCCTACCTCGTAGCCGTATGTCCGCTGGCTATCCTCGCTCACTGCCGCATAAAGTTTCAGAGTAAAGTGCCGATATCTACTGCGGGTTTTTGTCATGTAGTTTTGTAGCTATATACCCTAAATAATTCGAGTTTCAGGACAAACGTTAACGTTTGAACAACGCAGAGCGTTGGCCCGCCAGGGCGAGGCTTATTTATAAGCCTTGTAACGCGGCAAGAGAGGGACAAATTCGTCGGGAACGAATTTGACCAGCCAACGGCTGGCCTTCGGTGAGAGACAGGATGTCTCTCATTTCATCCCGATGAGCTTACTCAAGTAAGTGATTAGGGTGACTAAACGCAGCCAACGCACATGCGGCTTGAAGTATGACGGGTATAAACTTGGTAAGCGGTAATCCGAGATGCTAACACCGCTAAGCAAGTGTGCATCAGGATAGTGAATTCGACTCAATACGATATAGTGGTGGGATGTGATGGCTATGAATTTTGATAATCTAAAAGTCGGTAAAAAATTAGGATTAGGCTTTTTCCTGATTCTGCTGATGACCATGGTGATTGCTGGTGCGGGTATTATGCATATTGGCTCGCTGAAAGACAGTATTGATAAAGTGAATTTAAGCAACAATATCAATGATGAAATTAACCAAGCTAAATATTACCGCGCATTATACGGCACCACCTATAACCCTGATGATATAAAAAAGAACGTTGAACACATTTCCAATGTCAGTAAGCTCGTTGAAAAAGCAAAAGAATTTAACTGGCCAGAAAGCGACACCAAGAAAATAGTCAATATCCCAACATTAATTACCAGCTATCAGGAAAAACAAAGTAATTATATTAATGCAGTGGGAAAAAAGGATGCCGTCAGAAAAAGCTGGAATATCTCAACAACAGAAAAACCGCTAGAACAGCTCAACGATCAATTAAAGACGGACAATAACAGCACTACTCTTCAATTATTACTTTCTGATCTGAACCAAAAACTCATTTCCGTCCGCTACCACGTTCGTGGGTTATTACTGTCTACCAATAAAGAATCTGAAGAAAAGCTGACGGATGCCATCAACGCAGCACAAACGTCGTTGACCTTCCTGTATCAGAGCCTGTCTGCCGAACAGCGTGAAACATTGACACCCGTTCTAACAATAATGAACAACTATGAAGAGCAGGTTCTGGCCTATATGCCGGCCTATGAAGAGGAAATGGCGCAAGCAGGGCAAATGCGGGTGGTTGCGGATCAGTTGAATGCCGTGATCACATCGCTGCTCAACGATCAGCTGGCTGCTTCACAGGAAGACATTCGCAGTGCCACGCTGCAAATGATCATCGCAGCGCTGATTACGCTGCTGCTTGGCATACTGATTTCCTGGTTTATTTCACGCCAGATCACCACACCGTTAGGCAACACGTTGAGCATGGCTGAAAAAATCGCGACAGGCGACCTCACCATGTCCATCAACACGACGCGTAAAGATGAGCTAGGTCAGTTGATGAGTGCGATGTCGAAAATGAATGACAACCTGCACAACATGATCGATGACATTCGCGTCGGCGTCAGCCAGATTTCTAACGCGTCCAGCGAGATCGTCGCGGGCAACACGGACCTGTCGTCACGTACCGAGCAGCAGGCCGCAGCCGTTGAGGAAACCGCCGCCAGCATGGAACAACTCACCGCGACGGTTAAGCAAAACGCGGATAACGCACACCACGCTAACAAACTGGCAATCAGCGCGTCTCAAACCGCAAAGCAAGGCGGCGAGCAGGTGAATAACGTGGTACAAACCATGACGGCGATTGAGAGCAGTTCTAAGCGTATCGCGGAAATCACGTCCGTCATCAACAGCATCGCCTTCCAGACCAACATTCTGGCATTGAACGCCGCGGTGGAAGCTGCCCGCGCCGGTGAGCAAGGTCGCGGTTTTGCCGTTGTCGCCAGCGAGGTTCGTAGCCTTGCCCAACGCAGTTCTCAGGCCGCGAAAGAAATCGAAGGCCTGATCTCTGAATCGGTTACTCAGGTATCACGCGGGGCGACGTTGGTTGGCAATGCCGGTAAGACGATGAATGATATCGTCACCTCTATTACGCAAGTGCATGACATCATGGGTGAAATTGCTACCGCATCGGATGAGCAAAGCCGGGGAATTAGCCAGGTTAGCCAGGCGATTGTTGAGATGGACAGCACCACGCAGCAGAACGCCGCACTGGTGGAACAATCCTCTGCTGCTGCCGACTCGCTGGAAGAACAGGCGAGACTGCTGAAGCAGGCGGTTTCCGTCTTCCGTCTGGCAAACGCACAGCATGATGACACCCCAGCAGGTATCGCGTTTGCCGACCAAACGCATCGTCTGCACGCCCCACGCTAATATCAACACCGCAACGTACCAAAAACGACAAAGCCCCTGTTAAACAGGGGCTTCATTAACGAATCCATCACCAGCATCGTTCTGCGAAGAGAAAAAACCTCAGAAGGGTTTCGGCGCGAAACCTGTCATCTCTTTTAAATCCATCTCGCGCCCCAGTGCCGTCATCGGGTGCACCACCACCAAACCGCGAACGCTTTTCTTCAACGTCCCCATATCAGCCTGCTCTTTTTTAGTAATCGCACGTTTGAAAGGCAGGTTCGCCAGTTTCTGCGCTTCTTTGCTGAGTTTCTGTTCTCTCACGTTACGCAGGCGCTCGATTTCAGCCGTTAGCTTCTCGCAGGCCTCCAGATTGAGGGCGATTGCTTCAGCATCACCTTGTTCCAGCAGCGTGGTCTGCTTACGCGTCAGCTTATCCAATTGGTCGCTAAGGCGTTTGATCTCTGCTTTTTCCTGCTCTTTCATAAAAGATAACCTATATAACGGGAGAATAATGCGGGGCACAGCATACACTATACGCTAAATAATTCGAGTTGTTGAAAGACCAGCCACACACATGCCGCTTGAAGGATGACGAGTATAAACGCCTGACATGACGCAGTGACGTAATAAAGCGGAATGGGGTTAAAACGCCTTTTTCAGACTGATTTGCGCAATCAATGTGGTCAGGGATAGCACCAGCGTGGAGCGCACCATCTGCTGATAGCGCTGCCGCTGCATACTCACCAGAAGCGGATCGGCGCCATCTGCCCCCGGCGGCAAGGCGGGTTCTGTAGGCAACGCCGCCACGCAGTGCAGCTCGCCGATAGGCCCCAGAATTTCATCATCGGTAAAACGGTAATGCCGATCATCATGTGCCAGTTCTTCGCCCAGCGCCATTAACAGTTCCGCATCTTCGTACTCTTTACGGCTGATCATCCCTAGGCCATAAATCAGTTTCAGGCGCACGGAAAGGTCGCCCAGCGGGCCCGTTCCCGTCATCAGGGGTTCAACGGCATATTTCACTGCATAGTCGTCTTTACGGAAAACCTGCAACATCAGGATACTGACCGCTTCCGCCAACAACTCAACGGCGCAGAGCATAAAGTCGCGCACGGTTTTCCCTGAGTTCAGCGCTTCCAGAACCCGGTTTTCAAACGCTTGTGTTTCTTCCATCGTCACTTCTCGACCCTTTAACCCCGCCCACAGCCTACCCTATCTCGGCAGCCTGCTTATCGGCAGGTGTGGCGACATCCTATCCCCGACGTCGCCCGTATACCTTACACCGTGTCGAAAAGACCACACCTGCCTGATGACGAGAGACGCCGATTACTGCATGGCGTTATACACATTCACTGCTTGCGCGACAACCTCGCTGTCAGCATCCAGCCCAGAAATCTGTGCCAGCGCCGCCTGCGGCCCGTGCGTACGGATTAACTCAGCCAGTTCCAGCGCCTGCGGATCCTGTTCACTGCGATAATGCATCGCGGCAGCAATGCCGGTAATCAGGTTGTCATGCGGCAACTGGTATTCCAGCGTGCCAAGCAGCGGCTTGATCAGACGGTCGCCTGCACTCAGCTTGCGCAGCGGCTGACGACCCACGCGCTCTACATCATCGTGCAGATGGGGGTTTTCAAAACGGCTGAGAATTTTGTTGATATAGGCGGCGTGTTTATCCGCATCAAAACCGTAGCGTTTGATGAGTACCGCGCCGCTCTCTTCCATCGCACCTTTGACCACGGCTCTGACTTTCGGGTCGAGAATCGCATCGCGGATCGTTTGATGACGCGCCTGCTGGCCGAGGTAGGCCGTAATCGCGTGGCCGGTGTTCAGCGTGAAGAGCTTACGCTCAACAAACGCCATCAGATTGTCGGTCAGTTCCATACCGGGAATCGCTGGCGGTTCACCGCAGAACTGGGTTTTATCGACAATCCATTCGCTGAAGGTTTCTACCGTCACCGCCAGCACATCGTCGCTACCGGCTTCGGAAGGGGGAACGATGCGATCCACAGCGGAATCCACGAATCCCACATGCTCGACAACCCATTCCTGATGGCCTTCCGGCAGCAGTTTCAGCACATGCTGTTTTAACTGGCTGGTGCCACGCACCATATTTTCACAGGCGATAATGTTCAACGGCCGGGTATTGCCGTCGTTATGACGCTTAACCAGCCCCTGAGCGATAGTTCCGGCGATTTTTTCCAGAATCTGCGGCCCCACAGCGGTCGTCACCAGATCGGCCAAGGCAATCAGTGCGACGGCATCCTGGCTGCCGCTGTGAACGGCACTCACGTTGCTGACGGTATCAACCTGCGTGTTATCACCGACAATCCGTACCGTATAGCTTGTACGGCTGTTCAGGGCATCCAACAGCGGCTGATTGACGTCAGCGAATGTCAGTTCGACGTTGGCATCGGCCAACAATTTTCCAATAAATCCACGGCCAATATTACCCGCGCCAAAATGTAATGCTTTCATGAGACATAACCTTAAAAAAACATAAAAAGAGGCCGCCCGAAGGCGGCACTAGCCACATCAATTAGGCACTCTTTTTACCGGAGAGTAAGTCGAGCACTTCCTGAACATCCTGGGTCTGTGCCAGACGTTCAATGACAGCATCATCATCCAGCGCGTTGGTCAGACTGGTGATGACCTGAATATGTTCATTGTTGCGAGCGGCAATACCGATAACCAGACGCGCAACCTCATCGTCTTCATCGCCAAAGCGAACGCCTTCAGGATATTGGCAGAAGACAACGCCCGTTTTCAGCACGCGGTCTTTCGCTTCAATCGTACCGTGCGGCACGGCAATCGATTCGCCCAGATAGGTAGAAGTCAGCTTTTCACGTTCCAGCATCGCTTCAACATACGCAGGCTCGACATAGCCGCCTTTCACCAGTTGTTCACCGGCGAAACGGATTGCCTGCTCTTTGTTTGTCGCATGCTGATTCAGGAACACATTGCCTGCGCCCAGTTGGAACAGGTTAGTCTGTGCGTCGGCGACAGCAGGTGCTGGCGTCGCGACGGCTTCAGACTTCACGGCCCCCTGTGCTGCGGTAAGACGCGCCACCAGATCGCTATACAGACCGCTATCAAGGAAGTTGGTCAGCGAAATGTGCTGTGCCTGCGGCGCATGACGCATTGCACGTTCGGTCAGGTCGCGGTGCGTAATCACCAGATCGACATCGTCCGGCAGACTATTGATCGCGCTGTTAGTCACCGAAATGCTGGTCAGCCCGGCATCCTGAACTTTCTTGCGCAGCACACCAGCACCCATCGCGCTGGAACCCATACCAGCGTCACACGCTACGATGATTTTACGCACGGTACTCATATCACCGCTGACACCGACGTTAGTCGCCGTGCCTTTAGAAGATGCTTTCATTTCCTGCACGCGGCGCGTTGCATCGCTTAGATCTTCTTCTTTTTGCTTGGTGCTTTTCAGCAGAATCGCCGACACGATGAAGGACACCGCAAAAGCCGCTGCAATGGCCGCAAGGTTAGCGAAGTAAGCGCCTTTTGGCGTCATCGCCAACACCGCCAGAATGGAGCCTGGAGACGCAGGAGAAACCAAGCCGCCGCCCAGTACGCTCAGCGTAAACACGCCAGTCATCCCGCCCAGAATCACCGCAATAATCAGACGCGGATTCATCAGCACATAAGGGAAGTAGATTTCGTGAATCCCGCCCAGGAAGTGGATAATCGCCGCACCTGGCGCTGACTCTTTCGCGTTACCACGACCGAAGAACATGTACGCCATCAGCACGCCCATACCCGGACCTGGGTTCGCTTCGATCAGGAAGAAAATAGATTTGCCGGTTTCCGTCGCTTGTTGAATGCCCAGCGGTGAGAAGATACCGTGGTTAATGGCGTTGTTCAGGAACAGAATTTTCGCCGGTTCAACGAAGATAGACGTAAACGGCAGCAGGTTGTTCTGTACCATCAGGTTAACGCCGGAAGCCAGCACCTGAGAGAAGACTTCAACCAGCGGACCAATTGCCAAAAACGACAGGATGGCCAACAACATACCGATGATACCGGCAGAGAAGTTGTTGACCAGCATTTCAAAGCCGCTTTTGATTTTACCGTCGACCATGCGGTCAAAACGTTTGATCGTCCAGCCGCCCAACGGGCCCACAATCATGGCGCCGAGGAACATCGGGATATCGGTCCCGACGATCACACCCATCGTCGTAATAGCACCCACGACACCACCACGCTCACCGAATACCAGACGTCCGCCGGTATAACCAATCAACAATGGCAGCAAATAGGTAATCATCGGACCGACGAGCTTCGCCAATGTTTCATTGGGGAACCAGCCAGTAGGGATAAACAGCGCGGTAATAATACCCCAGGCGATAAATGCGCCAATGTTGGGCATCACCATATTACTGAGGAAGCGACCAAAGTTTTGCACCTTGATCTTAATATCTGGTGAAAGCATAAAAACACACCCCTATTGAAACGCGCTGACAATAAGAGCGCGTGGTAATTATCGTGAGACGGCGTGGCAATAAAAACACCGATTACCACAAGACGACTTCCGTCATTATTACTGTATGCAGCGCGGACTCTAACACGCTGTTTTCATACCGCAACTCCATGGCGGTAACGTGACAAAAATCACACAACCACCCTACATCAACGATACAAATAGGTGATTTACTTCACAAAAAACCGTTAAAAATGAAAAACTAAACAGATTTTTAGACAAACACCGCGCCTAATATGTGACATTGGTCACGTTTTACAGGCCTGTATTTGTTTTATTTATGTGATGTTAATCACAATTAATTTTTACCCTCTCACCAGCCACACACATCTTATCCAGAATACCTCTCTGCCCTATCGCATCGCTAAAGCGTCGGGGCACGACGCGGTTAGGGATAATTCACACCAGTTATTCCTCTGAGCGCATTCATTAAATTCTGCTGCTGTAGAGGTAGCGCTGCCACCAGGCTGTTATATTGCGCCACCTGTTGCGGCGTACGGAATTGCACAGACGAGCCATTAAACACAGCCTGATCGCCCTGAGCCTGAAGGAAATCGCCGATCTGGATCAGGCTCTGTGCGAAGGCAATCGCATTCGGAATGGCGGGTAACAGCGCGTTGGTGGGCTGTATTACCGTGCGTGCATACAACCGCTCATAGGGTATTTGCACTTCTTCGGGCTGTTTTAGCAGCCGATGGGCATTGTCTGCCTGCGCTTTCGCCGCCTGCACGTGCTGGCTCAACAGGTTCATTGCCCCAATGGATTGCCGAAGGTCATCACGCTGTGCCAGATAGTCTTTAGGGACGCGAATACGGGAAATTTGCCCCAACATCGGCGTTAAACTGCCGGACACCGCCTGATTAAACTGCTGAGAAAAAGTGGTTAAAATCGCGTAATCGTTGGCAAAATTGCCAAAATTCTTTTTCTGCTCTTCCGTCAATGTCGGCAGCTTCCCATCCTGCTGCGACTGTACGCTTTGCAGGAACGCAACGAATGCCTTCCGCTGATCGGCTTCGCTGTCACCACAGGCAGCCAGCTGCAATGCCGCCAGAATAACCAGAACTGGCAGCAGCCAGCGTGAACGGTACGTCATTAGCCTTCTCATTCCCTACTCCCGTTATGCTTACTGCCCCGCCAATCGTGCTTTTTTCAAACCAAAACACGCTGACGACGGATTTTCCATGACAAGATTTTCTACGACATAAGCATAGTCGAATCAGGCTGGCTGTGCAGGAAAGGTCAGATCTGACAACGAATACCGATTGCTTAAGCATCGAGATGTACGGGCGACCACAGAGGTAAGGCGGGACGTTTTGCGATGCGGGAAAAAATAACCCCCGAACGGGTGAACCGACTCGGGGGTTGGGATTACGTAACGCTATTGTCGTTATTGCAGGACGGAAATATCCGCAACCTGCAAGAACAGTTCGCGCAGTTGGCTCAGCAGCGTCAGGCGGTTCACACGCACCTGCTCATCTTCCGCCATGACCATCACCTGATCGAAGAATGCATCGACAGGTTCACGCAGTGAGGCCAGTTCAACCAGCGCTTCCTGATAGCGGCCTTCAGCGAACAGCGGCGTCAGTTTGTCACGCAGCACGACAAGGTGCGTGGCCAGCGTAATTTCCGCCGCGTCTTTCAATACGGCAGCATTGACGCTCTCGTTCAGCGTATCGGTAGACTTCGCCAGAATGTTGGAAACACGCTTATTAGCCGCTGCCAGCGCCGCCGCCGCATCCAGGGAACGGAAGTGGCTGACGGCTTTGACGCGGGCATCGAAATCAGCCGGACGGGTAGGACGACGCGCCAATACCGCCTGAATGGTATCCACGCTGTGGCCTTCTTCCTGATACCAAGCGCGGAAGCGGCCGAGCATGAACTCAATCACGTCATCCACAACTTTGGCGTTAGAGAGCTTATCGCCATACAAACGCACTGCTTCTTCGGTCAGCGTCTGCAAATCAAGCGGCAGACGTTTTTCGACGATGATGCGCAGCACACCGAGGGCGGCACGACGTAGCGCAAATGGGTCTTTGTCGCCTTTCGGGTGTTGGCCGATGCCAAAAATCCCTGCCAGCGAATCCATCTTGTCGGCAATTGCCAGCGCACAGGCCACCGCAGAAGATGGCAGTTCGTCACCCGCAAAGCGCGGCTGATATTGCTCATTCAACGCAACGGCAACATCTTCCGCTTCGCCATCATGACGCGCATAGTGCATCCCCATCACGCCCTGCGTGTCGGTGAATTCAAACACCATGTTGGTCATCAGGTCACACTTCGACAGCAGACCCGCACGCTTTGCGTGATCCACATCGGCACCAATCTGGCCAGCAACCCAGCCAGCCAACGCCTGAATACGGTCAGTTTTGTCGCGCAATGAACCTAACTGCTGCTGGAACAAGACGGTTTCCAGACGCGGCAGGTGATCTTCCAAACGCTTCTTACGGTCGGTATTGAAGAAGAACTCAGCATCAGCAAGACGCGGGCGCACCACTTTTTCGTTACCGGAAATAATCTGCTGTGGATCTTTGGACTCGATATTGGCAACAAAGATGAAGTTAGGCAGTAGATTGCCGCTGTTGTCGTAAACTGGGAAATACTTCTGGTCACCTTTCATGGTGTAAACCAGCGCTTCGGACGGCACAGCGAGGAATTTTTCTTCAAATTTCGCGGTCAGCACCACTGGCCATTCCACCAGCGAGGTGACTTCTTCCAGCAGGCTGTCGCTCAGATCGGCATTACCGCCAATCTTACGTGCAGCTTCTTCTGCATCGGCTTTGATTTTCGCTTTACGCGCATCGTAGTCGGCAACGACTTTACCACGCTCCAGCAGAATCTGCAGATACTGTTCGGCATTATCGATCGTAAATTCAGCTTCACCCATAAAGCGGTGGCCGCGAATAGTACGGGCTGAGTCGATACCCAATACCTGGCCGGGGATCAGTTCTTCACCCAGCAGCATGGTTACAGTGTGCACCGGACGCACAAACTGCGTTTCTTTGTCGCTCCAGCGCATCAATTTTGGAATCGGCAACTTCGATAATGCGGTGCTTACCATGCCAGCCAGCAGCGCCTGCGCCTGCTCGCCTTTCGCGTGGGCGCGATACAGCAGCCACTCGCCTTTGTCAGTCGTCAAACGTTCAGCTTGCTCCACGGTGATGCCACAGCCACGCGCCCAGCCTTCTGCTGCTTTGGTCGGTTTACCTTCTGCATCAAACGCTTGTGAAATCGCCGGACCACGTTTTTCTACTTCACGATCGGGCTGAGACGCGCTTAAGCGTGCCACTTTCAGCGCCAAACGGCGCGGCGCGGCAAACCAGCTTACATCACCGTGTGCCAGATTGGCGGCATCCAGCTCCGCCGTGAAATTCGCGGCAAAGGATTCTGCCAGATTACGGAGAGCCTTCGGCGGCAGCTCTTCCGTGCCAATTTCCACCAGAAAAGTCTTGTCAGTCATCGCTGCCTCTTAGCTCTCTTTCTTATTACACATCGGGAAACCCAGCGCCTCACGCGAGGCATAATAGGCTTCCGCAACCGCTTTGGTCAGGGTACGAATACGCAGAATGTAGCGTTGGCGTTCGGTAACCGAGATCGCTTTACGCGCATCCAGCAGGTTAAAGCTGTGCGCCGCTTTCAGAATGCGTTCGTAAGCCGGTAAAGGCAGCGGTTTTTCCAGCGCCAGCAGATGCTGCGCTTCTTTCTCATATTGTTCGAAGCAGCTGAACAGGAAATCGACATCAGCGTGTTCAAAGTTGTAGGTCGATTGCTCGACTTCGTTTTGATGGAACACGTCGCCGTAGGTGGTTTTCCCTAAAGGACCATCGCTCCAGACCAGATCGTAAACGCTATCGACGCCCTGAATGTACATCGCCAGACGTTCCAGACCGTAGGTGATCTCGCCAGTCACGGGTTTACATTCCAAACCGCCAACCTGCTGGAAGTAGGTAAACTGCGTGACTTCCATACCGTTCAACCAGACTTCCCAGCCCAGACCCCAGGCACCCAGCGTTGGGTTTTCCCAGTTGTCTTCCACGAAGCGGATATCGTGAATGGTCGGATCCATGCCCAGTTCTTTCAGAGAACCGAGATACAGCTCCTGAATATTGTCCGGTGATGGCTTAATGACGACCTGAAACTGGTAATAGTGCTGTAAGCGGTTCGGGTTTTCACCGTAGCGCCCATCGGTCGGACGACGAGAAGGCTGCACATAGGCAGCGGCCATCGGTTCTGGCCCCAGTGCCCGCAGGCAGGTCATTGGATGTGAAGTGCCTGCGCCGACTTCCATGTCCAATGGTTGAACAATGGTGCAGCCCTGGCGAGCCCAATAATCCTGTAACGTCAGGATCAGGCCCTGGAAGGTCTTGGTATCAAACTTTTGCATGTTGGATTCGCGCGCGATACAAGTGGATTTATAAGGAATGCGCCAGTATACCCTCTGACCGCAAGATATACAGCCAGAATGCGGCAACAAGTGCAAATCCCCCGTCATCATCTTTCAAATTTCAGGATCAGCCTGAAAAAACGGTCTGCAACATCTTCAGGCTCAGCAGCAACAGCAACGCGGCAAAGGCCTTCTTCAGCGTCGCCACGGGCAGACGGTGCGCCAGACGAGCACCAACGGGCGCGGTGAAGAAGCTGACGGCAGAAATCAGGAGAACGGCAGGCAGAGACACATAGCCGACGCTGTAGTCAGGTAATCCCGTCGTCGACCAGCCGTTAATCATGTAGCCCAGCGCGCCGGAAAGGGCGATCGGTAGCCCTACTGCTGCGGAGGTGCCAATCGCCTGCTGAATACGGACGTTGCACCACGTCAGGAACGGCACCGTGAGCGACCCACCGCCGATAGCCACCAGCGCCGAAATACTGCCAATCACCAATCCCGCCAGCGAAACGCCTGCCGTACCGGGCAACTGGCGCTGCGGTTTTGGTTTGATATTCAGTACCATTTGCAGCGAAACGTAGGCCATAAAGCAGGAAAAAAAGATCGCCAGCGTCCGCGTTGGCAACAGCGTCGCCAGCCAGGTAGCAGCGAATGTCCCGATCAAAATGGCAGGCGTAATCCGCACCACCACAGGCCAAAGCACCGCCTGATGCTGATGATGCGTACGCAGGCTGGAAATTGCCGTGACAACGATGGCCGCCATTGACGTTCCCAACGCCAGATGTACCAAATGTGTATTATCTACGCCCTGTGCAGCAAACAGCGCCGTTAGCACTGGCACCATAATGCCGCCGCCGCCAATGCCCAATAACCCCGCCATAAAACCTACTACCGCGCCTAATGCCAGATAGGCTGCTATCCACTCTACTGCCATTCCCTGTACCCCTGTCTCTGTCTATACCCGTCATACTTCAAGCTGCTTGTGCGTTGGCTGCCCTTACTCACCCCAGTCACTTACCTGAGTAAGCTCCTGGGGACTCGCGCGGTTGCCGCCTTCACGCAACTCGAATTATTTAGGGTATTGCTTTTCTTATGATCGATTAAACAGCCCTGAGCTGTTGGCAAAGCATTATTCACGATTCCGCGACGACTTTCCGCCCCATCCGTAAACGACTTTTCATATCTGCGAGCACGCCCGCAAAACACTGGTTGCCTATACAGCACCGTAAATGCCATGATCGAAGCCTACTTGTAACAGACTGCCTTACAATGAACAGCTCACCATAATCAGGAGAAAGGTATGCAACGCTGCGGCTGGGTGACACAAGACACCTTATATCAGGATTACCACGATAACGAGTGGGGGAAGCCCTGCACCGACAGCCAGAAGCTGTTTGAGTTACTGTGTCTGGAGGGCCAGCAGGCCGGTCTTTCCTGGATCACCGTTCTGAAAAAACGCGAAGGCTATCGTCGTTGCTTCCACCAGTTTGATCCTGAGCAAGTGGCACAGATGACGCAGGATGACGTGGATCGGTTGGTGCAGGACAGCGGCATTATCCGCCATCGCGGGAAAATCGAGGCGATTATCACCAATGCAAAAGTGTGGGTGGCGATGGAAAGTCAGGGTGAGAGCTTCTCGCACTTCATTTGGTCTTTTGTCGAACACCAACCGCGTCTCAATCACCCCGCTTCACTCGCCGAGGTTCCCGCCAAAACGGACATTTCGGATGCCATGTCAAAAGCCCTTAAGAAACGCGGCTTCAAATTTATCGGTTCAACCATCTGTTATGCCTTCATGCAGGCGGGTGGATTGGTCAACGACCATGTAACAGACTGCTTTTGTCATCAGGAAAGCCCCTCATGATTCGCCCTTACCGCGACCCCGATCTTGCGCCGCTGATGCAGCTTTGGCTAAAGAGCACCATTCTGGCGCACCCGTTTATTCGTGAAGGTTTATTCATGAAGATGACGGGCGATAAAGTGCCAGCGCGGTACGTGAGATCTATATTCCCGAGTCGCAAACCGAGGTTTATGAAGAGCAAGGAAGCCTCATCGGCTTTATCAGCGTGCTGGAGGAATGGTCCATTGGCGCGCTGTTTGTGGAGCAAGCCTATTCACGTTTGGCCAGGTCTTCTTCTCGCTTGGCCAACGCTTTTTCTTTTTCATCCACGGTGTGCTCCTCGGCATACGCGGCATACGCCAGTTGGGGAATAACAGAGTTGTCCGCTTTGGTGCCCATCTCTTCTAACGATTTGATGCGCCACTGCGGCAAGATTTGATCAGCACGCTCGGTGCCTTCTTTTTCGACGAGATAGTCACGAACGCCACGCAGCAGATCAGCAAGCAGCTCCGTTTCAAACGGCAGCGCAAATTCCAATGGTGCGTTATCGCCGCTGGCTTCGGAGAATTGTACGTCGGGCAATCCCTTAATCGCAGGCGGCACCGCGCCGAGAAAACCAACATGGCGGGCATAGTAATGACCGGGTTTCGGATTGCCGGGTGTGTCGGGCAGATAAATAGACAGTGAGCGCTTTTTGTAGCTGCCCGCATTGAACGCCTCGGCGAACACCGGATTAACTTGTTTTGGCTCGGTGTAAACCAGCCCATCGCGGACTTCAAAACGTTTAGCCCAACCGTAAGCGGGAGCGGTCAGGCTCGGATGACCAATCACGAACGGGGCTTCAGATAACGACGGGTCGTAACTGCTAGCCAAATCAATGCAGTTATCGAGCGTGAACGTTAATCACGCGGTTAATAATATCCCCGCCGCGATTGGCATTGGTTGAGGCTTATCCGGCAATCTGGCTGGCATGTCGGGCATTATCGGCGTTGTTCTTCACGGTAGCCGTTAGTTCTTCCATGCTGGCTGCCGTTTCTACAATCGCCGCTGATTGCTGCTCAGTACGCGATGACAAATCATTATTGCCCGATGCGATGTCAGAAGAAGCGCTCTCAACGCTGTACACGCTTTGACGAATATCAGTCATTAAATGACGTAATTTCTCCGTCATCACCATCATGGCCGTCGTTAATTGTCCCAGCTCATCATGCCGTTCAACCGTGACATTCGCTGAAAGATCGCCACCAGCAATCCGTTCTGCCAGCTTCAGGTTGGTGATAATAGGTCGAGTAATTTGTCGAGTAACAGACCATGCGATCAGTAAGCCGAATACGCTGGCAATCGCTCCTAGAATCAGCGTTTGCTACAGCTTATGAGAAACCTTGAGGTTACTCATAATCCTGGTAAAAAATGCATTTCCGTCCCCATTAATAAATCATATCTGCCTAAAACATCCCGTAGATAGGCTTATCGGTTTTTCACGGTAATGCTTTACCTGAAAACGAATGATAATAATCACAAAAGAAATATATTAATCAATTAACCACAAAGAGATTTCATGACTATCGTGGAGCACCCTGTATACGGCAGTGACGCGTCTGTATGCGATCGTTCATCATACCCATCGTGCAAATCCCCCATTAATCGCGGTTAACCTTGGGCAGGTGTGGGGCGGTATCGCTTGCAGTCTCTCACCAGCTACGCGATTATTCGATGAGCTATTTCTACGTTAACGTCCTTAATCTGCTGGAGTTTGTGATGAAACCTAGCGTTATCCTGTATAAAAAAGTTTCTGACGATCTACGCGCTCGTTTAGACCAACACTTCACCGTCACTGAACTTGACGCCTTTCCCTCACTCGATCATCCCGCACTGGCAACGGCCGAAGGCATCATTGGTTCCGGCGGCAAGGTCGATAAAGACTTCCTGCAACACGCACCGTGTTTACGCGCGGCGTCCACCATTTCTGTTGGTTACGACACCTTTAACGTCGATGCGCTGAATGAAAAAGGGGTGATTCTCATGCACACCCCAACCGTGCTGACAGAAACCGTGGCGGATGCGGTTCTGGCACTGATGCTCGCCAGCGCACGCCGGGTCGTGGAAGTGGCCGAGCGGGTCAAAACAGGCGAATGGAAAGAGGGGGTCGGCAGCGACTGGTTTGGCACTGACGTTCACCATAAAACTATCGGTATTCTGGGGATGGGACGCATTGGTCTGGCCGTCGCGCAACGCGCCCACTTTGGTTTCAGCATGCCGGTTCTGTACAACGCACGCCGCCATCACGCCGAAGCGGAGCAGCGTTTTAATGCCCGTCACTGCGATCTCGATACGCTATTGGCCGAGTCTGATTTCCTCTGTATCACGCTGCCGCTAACAGCAGAAACGCACCATCTCATTGGCCGCGAACAGCTGGCAAAAATGAAACCCAGCGCCATTTTGATTAATATTGGTCGTGGTGCCGTTGTGGATGAAGAAGCACTGACTGAAGCCTTGGTGAAAGGAACCATTAAGGGCGCGGGTCTGGATGTTTTTGTCAAAGAACCGCTGCCCGTCGATTCTCCGCTGCTGGATTTACCTAACGTGGTGGCGCTGCCGCACATCGGTTCTGCCACGCACGAAACCCGTTACGGCATGGCTGCCTGCGCCGTTGACAACCTGATTGCCGCCCTGAGCGGTCAGGTAAAAGAAAACTGCGTGAATCCGCAGGTTTTGAAATAGCCCTAGATCGACCTCAGCGCTGCGAAGACGCTTTCGCAGCGCTGCTTTTCTCCACTCAGTAACCCCGTTATCACACACAAAACGCTGCGATTTCTCGCAAAAAAACCGCTTTTTCCTAACTAAAAACTGGATAACCAATACCGGTATTGTTCTTTGCTGTTTCCTACCGCCTATGGAAGTATCGGCTGTAACGAGCGATTAACGTCTTCTGCTGTACTCCCCGTTTCAGGACGTAATCGATACGCCTATTCACCTGATAAAAAACAAATTTAATAAAAACCATCACATGTAGGGAAAACCATCGTGGCGACTTTTTTGCATCCTCATCAGAAATTCACTATTTTTGCCTCATTGCTCCTTCTGGGTGGTGCGCTGGGCGCACAGGCAGCGAACGACGCGCCGAAAATCGGCGGCACGCTGATTTATCTGGAGCAGCAGGCGCATACCAATCTCTATACGCCAGCGGGCGGGTTTTATCCGAACGGCGGCATCCTCAACCAGATTACCGATAAACTGACGTACCAGAACCCAGAAACGCTGGAGGTCGAACCGTGGATTGCGGAATCCTGGACCATTAACGCGGATAACACCGAATACACGTTCAAGATTCGTCCCGGTGTCAGTTTCTCTGACGGCACCCCGCTGGATGCCAACGCGGTAGCGAAAAATTTTGATACCTATGGATTAGGAAATACGGCGCTCAACCAGCCGATTTCCGAGGTCATCAATAACTACCTGCGCAGTGAAGTCATCGATCCGCTCACCGTGAAGTTTTACTTTAAGAAGCCGTCTCCGGGCTTTCTGCAAGGTACTGCGACCATCGGTTCCGGTCTGGTGTCCCTCAGTACGCTGGAGCGCAATTTCAATCAGTTAGGCAATGCCAAAAACATTATTGGCTCCGGCCCGTTCGTGGTGAGCAGCGAGAAACTGGGACGCGAACTGAAACTAACCGCCCGTAAGGATTACAACTGGGCGCCGGTTAAATCGAAGCATCAGGGGCGTGCCTATCTGGACGGCATTACCTATCTGGTGACCCCGGAAGACAGCGTGCGTATTGGCGCGCTGGTATCGGGTCAGGCGGACTTCATTCGTCAGATCCAAGCCTATGATGAGAAACGGGTGCAGAGTCAGGGCTTCAATCTTTATGCCCCACCGACACGCGGCGTCAATAACAGTGTCGTTTTCCGCCCAGACAACCCACTGGTCGCCGATATTCGCGTGCGTAAAGCGCTGCTGCACGCCACCAACACCAAAGAGATCATCGCTACGCTGTTCTCGGACAACTACCCACAGGCCACGTCACCGCTGGCTAAAACCGCCGCAGGCTATGTCGATCTCTCCAGCAAGCTCACGTTCGATCCCGCACAGGCTAACAAACTGTTAGATGAAGCAGGCTGGAAAACCGGTTCACAGGGGTTGCGGCAGAAAGACGGCAAAACGCTGGAGCTAACCGCCTATGAATCCCTGCCGCAGCCGCAGAACAAAGAAACCTTACAGCTGGTTTCTCAGCAGTGGGCAAAAGTCGGCGTGAAGCTGAACGTGCTGGCGGGTGACGCAGGCAGCAAGACCGTCGATAGCCTCGACCCGCTGAAAACGGGCGTTGCTCCAGCGATGGTAGGCCGTGCCGACCCGGATGTACTGAAAAGCCAGTATTACCCGACGGTACGCAACGTCCTGCTGCAAAAAGGCGGTTCCAGCGACAAGGTGAACACCTTTGTCGATACACATCTTAATACGCTGCTGGATGGCATCGCCGCTGAAACCGACCGCAGCAAGCGGCTGGCGCTGGTCGGAGAGGTGCAGAGCTACCTGATCGATCAGGCCTACGTCATTCCTATTTTTGAAGAGCCGCAGGTGTTTGCGGGCGCGCCCACCACAAAAGGCATCGCATTTGAAGCCGTTGGTCGCCCCAGCTTTTACAACACCTGGCTGGATAAGTAACACAGAAGAAAGAGGGAGAAGATCATCATGAACCGATATCTGGCACTGCGCATCGGTCAGGCACTGCTCGTCCTGTGGGCGGCATTCACCCTGTCTTTTATCCTGCTTCAGGCTATGCCGGGTGATGCGGTACTGATCAAGTTTCAAAACCCAGAGCTCGGCCTGAGCGCCGAGCAGATCGCGCAGCTGCGTTTATCCTACGGTGCCGATACGCCGGTACTCACGCAATATTTTCATGCGATAGCCCAGATATTACGTGGCGATCTCGGTCTCTCTCTTCAGGCTGGCGTGCCGGTCACCGAGCTGATTGCCGCCAATCTACCGCCTACATTGCTGCTCGCGGTGCTGGGTTTCATCGCCGCCGGGCTGTTAGCGTTCGCCCTCGCGTTCTTATCAACGCTGACGCCGTTTCAGTGGCTGCGAACCGCACTGCAATCGCTGCCATCACTGTTTATTTCCGTGCCGACCTTCTGGCTCGGCATTGTGTTGATTCAGATCTTTTCTTTTCGTCTGGGGCTGATTCCCGTCATTAACCCCGGCGAATGGGAAGGGCTGATTTTGCCAGTTCTCACGCTGGCGCTGCCGATCTCCGCCCCGCTCGCTCAGGTGCTGATGCGCAGCATCGATCAGGTGCAAACCCAGCCGTTTGTTGCCGTCGCCCGCGCGAAAGGGGCCAGCCGCAGCGGCGTGCTCTGGCGGCATATCGCCCGTAACGCGATGCTGCCCACGCTGACCATCGCCGGTTTGCTGCTGGGCGAGCTGATTGCGGGGGCGCTGATTACCGAAACCGTGTTTGGGCGTAACGGGCTCGGTCAGTTGACGCAAGAAGCCGTGAACTATCAGGACAGCAGCGTGTTACAGGCCATCGTGCTGATTTCCGCCGCCGCCTTTGTCGTCGTCAATTTGGTCGTCGACCTGCTCTATCCCCTTCTCGATCCGCGCCTGAAAAGAACGCCAGGAGCCACGCTATGACTACCGTACAGCTGGAAAAAATCACGTTTCCTCTTCTGCGCAAGCGACCGCTTCTGCGTCGCTACGCCTTTCAGCCGGGGCTGGCGCTGGCCTGGCTGGTCATGCTGACCGTCGCACTCTGGGCGCTGTTTCCCGGCTGGTTTACTGGCTATAGCCCGACGGAAGGCATCGCGGGCGCGCAGCGGCTGGCACCTGACGCCGACTACTGGCTCGGTACCGATCAGTTAGGGCGCGATCTCTATGCGCGCATTGTTTATGGCGCGGTGCACTCACTTTCCGGCGCGTTTATCGCCGTCGGGCTAGGTCTGGTGCTCGGTAGCCTGTTCGGCCTGTTGGCGGGTGCCGTTGGCGGCTGGCTGGATAGCGTCGTGATGCGCAGTATCGATGTCTTGCTTGCCATTCCCGGCCTGCTACTGGCGCTGAGCGTCATCATCCTGTTGGGTTTCGGCACGGTTAACGCCGCGATTGCCGTGGGCGTCACCTCCGTTGCCAGCTTCACCCGACTGGTGCGTTCAGAAGTGCTGCGCGTGCGCCACAGCGACTACGTCGAAGCCGCCTATGGCAGCGGCGGCACCTTTTTCAGCGTGCTGTGGCGACACATTCTGCCGAATTCACTGACCACCGTTTTCGCCTTTGCCGCTCTGCAATTCGGCAGCGCGATTCTGGCCATCTCCACACTGAGCTTCCTCGGCTATGGTGCGCCGCCGCCCACGCCGGAATGGGGGCTGCTGATTGCCGAAGGCCGCAACTACATCGCAACCGCCTGGTGGCTAACCACCTTCCCCGGCCTGATTGTCGTGTTAGTTGTGCTGTCCGCTAACCGTATCAGCCAGTCGATCAGGAGGAAGGAACGATGAGCCTGTCAGCCAGCTTACAAACCCGCGCAGCCGTGCCTGTGTTGGCTCTGGAGAATGTCACGATTGCCTATCGCAGTGACGATCGCGAGCAGACGGTGGTCGAAGGCGTCTCTTTCCATATTCAGCCCGGTGAAGTGGTGGCGCTGGTAGGGGAATCCGGTTCAGGGAAGACGACCACCGCGCAGGCCGTCATCGGTTTACTCGCCGAGAACGGCAGGTTAACGCGCGGCGCCATTCGGCTAAACGGCGTGGATATCAGCGGCTGGTCGCAAAAACGATTGGATAGCGTGCGCGGTGCGCAGATCAGCCTGATCCCGCAGGATCCCACCAGTTCACTGAATCCGGTGCAAACCATCGGCGAGCAGGTGGATGAAATTCTACGAATTCATCAGCGGGAAGATCGTCAGACTACGCGCCAGAAAACGCTGGTGCTGCTGGAGCGCGTGGGGCTAAACCAGCCAGAACTGCGCGCAAAGCAGTATCCACACGAGCTGTCCGGCGGGATGAAACAGCGCGTCCTGATCGCCATTGCGATTGCGTTGAAGCCCGCGCTGATTATTGCTGACGAACCTACTAGTGCGCTGGATGTCACGGTGCAGAAACGTATTCTCGATCTGCTTGATGAACTGCGGCGCGAAAATGGCACGGCGGTGCTGTTCGTGACTCACGATCTGGGCGTCGCCGCCGAACGTGCCGATCGCCTGCTGGTTTTCCAGAATGGCTACATTCAGGAACAAGGCCCAACGCTTGAGGTACTAAGTGCGCCGTCAAGCCACTATGCCCGCACGCTGCTGGCGAATGTTCCGTCGCTAAACCCAAGCCCACGTCCACAACGTGCCCCTAAATCTGAATCTGACATTATTGTCTCGGTCGAAAATCTGGTGCAGACCTTTCCCCTGTCGGGCCGTAAAGGGGAACATTTTCGGGCGGTGGATGACGTCTCTTTCAGCGTGGCGCGCGGCACAACGCACGCCATTGTGGGCGAATCCGGTTCCGGTAAAACCACCACGGCGCGCAGTCTGCTCGGATTCCATCATCCCAGCGCTGGGCGCATTCTGATCGACGGCACCGACATCACTCACCTGAAAGGTGAAGCGCTGCGCCAGTTCCGGCAGAAAATTCAGTTGGTCTATCAAAACCCTTTTAGCTCACTCGATCCGTCACAGCGGTTATATGACATCGTCGAGGAACCGCTGCGCAATTTTAATCGCCATACCGCTGCGCAGCGGGAGCGAAAAATTCATGAGATGTTCGAGCGCGTTGCCCTGCCAGTCGCGCTGCTATCACGCAAGCCGCGTGAACTGTCCGGCGGACAGCGCCAACGTGTCGCCATCGCCCGGGCGCTGGTGCTGGAACCACAGGTACTGGTGCTGGACGAAGCGGTTTCGGCACTGGATGTCACCGTGCAGGCGCAGATTCTGCGTTTACTGACCGAGCTACAGGAATCACTGGGGCTGACGTACCTGTTCATTTCGCACGATTTGGCGGTAGTACGCCAAATCGCCGACACCGTTTCCGTGCTGTATCACGGCAAGCAGCTTGAATCCGGCTCGGTGGAACAGATCTTCGCCCAGCCCGAACATCGCTATACCCGTGAACTCATCGAGGCCATCCCCGGACAGCAACACCCGGCTTTTGCCCGTTTTCACCCTCCCCATATTCACACTGAACCCACATTCGCACTAAACCAAGGACTGTAGAATGGCAACGAAACGTCTGGGATTTTTCACGCGATTACTGGATGACGTCTCCGCCCAGCAGCGCTATCGGCTGGCGACGGAACAGATCGTCAAAGCCGAACAATTAGGCTTCGACAGCGCCTGGGTCGCACAGCACCACTTTCACGCAGATGAAGGCGGATTGCCTTCACCGCTGGTGTTTCTGGCACTGGTCGCCGCACGCACCCAACGCATCCAGCTCGGCACTGGCGTGATTACGCTGCCGATGGAAGAGCCGCTGCGCGTAGCGGAAGATACCGCCGTGCTCGATTTACTCAGCAACGGCCGGCTGGAAGTCGGCGTGGGTTCTGGCGGTACACCGTCCTCATTCGCCGCATTTGGTCACGACAGCGCACAGCGCGGACAGATCCTCGGGCGCTATCTGGAAAAACTGCGCGCTGCGTGGCGAGGGGAAGCCTTGAGCGAAGACGGTAATCAGCTCTACCCTGCCGCGCCGCATTTGGATAAGCGCGTCTGGCAGGCCACGTTTTCCATCGAAGGTGCAGAGCGTGCCGGTAAAGCAGGCGATGGCCTGATGCTTTCCCGTACCCAGCCGCGCCCGGAACATTTCCCGGACGCCACGCTCGCCGATCTACAAAACACAATGATCGACGCCTATTTGGCCGCGCTGCCCGCAGGTGTCGCACCGCGCATCCTCAGCTCGCGTAGCGTTTTCGTGGCTGACGATCGTCAATTAGCACTGAGTCTGGCAGAGAAAGGACTTAATCGTTCCGCCGCCCGTTCCGGCACGTTCCGCCCGATCCCTCACGACTCGGTGGAGGCACTGATCGCCTCCTTCGATAGCCATGTTGGCACCGCGCAAGATGTCATCGCGTCACTGCGGGCAGACAGTTCGCTGGAGCGCGCGACCGATGTGACATTCCAGGTGCATTCCATCGATCCGCCGCATGCGCTGATCCTTCGCTCGCTTGAACTGATAGCGACTCAGGTCGCCCCCGCTTTGGGCTGGAAGCCCGCCGTCAAACAGAAAAGCCCAATCGGGCAGGAGATTGCATGACGCACGCTAACACGTTACACACTCATGACGTACTGGATGCGCTGGCTGAAATCAGCCCGGATTCAGCACTCGCCGCCGCCAGAAAAACCCGCGATGCGGCAACTCGCCACACCCAAGGCAGCTACGACGCGCTGTTTAACGCCGACGCCGCAGACAATGCGACATTACCGCTATCGCTACGCTTCTGGTTTGCGACAAAAATCAGCGGCTGGCAGCAGGATGAGCAGCTACAACATTTTTATGCCGAGCGGCTAGCGGACTTCCCTGAACCCGCGCTGACACCCGCGCTACAGCTGGCGCTGGATCATGCCGAACGCCTGACGAAAACGCCCGTGCAAGCCTCGGCGTCCCACGTCAATGCGCTGGAGCAGGCAGGCTGGTCGGTAGACGACATCGTGACGCTGTCGCAGCTCATTGCGTTTGTGAATTTTCAAAGCCGACTGCTGCGCGGCTATCGCCTGATTGCCGGTCATCGCGTTAGCCAGCCGCATTCGCAGGCCGCCGTTGCAGGCCAGTGGCATACCCAAGCACAGACGCACAGCGGTAAGTCTGCACCGCAGGCATTCACTCAGGCGGAACTGGATTGGGAACCGTGGATCACGCCCAAACCGCTGGCAGCATTTAATGCGGATGAGCAGGCGATTCTGGCGCGCTTCGGCCACACCAATTCCGACTATTTCCGTTTGCTAGGCCGCAACCTTCCGGTGCTGGAACAGCGCACGCTGACGGATAAAGGGATTTTCTATACCGCTGGCGGCCTGCCGCGTAAAGAGCGCGAACTGATTGCCGCCGTCACCAGCAAGGTCAACGGTTGCATCTACTGCGCCTCGGTACATGCACGTAAAGCCAGCCAGCTCTCCAAGCAGGACAGTGACGTGCAGCGACTGCTGGACGTCGTCCCCGGCGGCGATTTGAGCATCGGCCAACGTCCACGCTGGCAGGCAATTATCGATTTCTCGGCACGCCTTTCCGCCACGCCCGCACAGGTCAACGCCAACGACCTGAAGCAGCTGCAAGAACAGGGGTTAGATGCGCTGGAGATTGTCGATGTAGTGCAGTCAGCCGCCTTCTTCTCATGGGCCAACCGACTGATGCTCACGCTAGGTGAACCGTTCTGGCCGGAGCATTAATCCAGCTCATGCCATAACCAATCAGGCGGTACGGCATCCGTTCCGCCTATTGCTGTCTATTTTGTCAGGCTGGCAGGGAAATCCACAGGCAATTCGCTGGCAGGGCAATTGATGACATCGTTGTTGTTTTCGCCACAGTCGCGGATGAACGTGATGGTGGCAAACTCATCGATGACTTCGGTGGGGTACGCTGGACCCGCAGCACGATATGCTTCCATTTCAGCAATGTGTTCATTCTGGAAACACACCGTTTTCTCTGGGTGATTGATGATCCAACGCGGGAAGAAGATGGTGCCGTGGAAAAGTTTATCAGCGATATTAACGATCAGACTGACGTCCGTGCCTGTTGGTTCTGTCCATGAAATTTTATAAACCTCGCGGGCGACCTGCACGATATACACCTGCTGATCCTTCACCCAACGGTTACCCACAATGCCGCTGTGAATACGATAGTCTATGGTGTTGGCGTTTTTGACATACAGCTCGTAATTCCAGCCATTATCGTAGGTATAGACCAGATGTTTCCCCACAAAATGGCTCAGATCGTGTTGATTAAATGACGGCATGGTATTTCTCCCTAAGAATGTGAATTCACTCTAGAGCTTTATTATTTCGATGAATAACGCTATTTTTCAGTGAAAACTATTCAATATTTAGATATATCGAAAATGCTGGCAAAGACGACGCTGGAACAGTGGGAAATCCTTCAGGCGGTTATTGATTTGGGCGGCTATACGCAGGCGGCGAATGCGCTGCACCGCAGCCAGTCTTCGGTCAGCTACCAACTTTCTCTACTGCAAAAGCGACTGGGCATCGAGCTACTCACCATCCACGGGCGCAAAGCCGAGCTGACGCCAGAGGGTGAAAGCCTGCTGGCACAGGTGCGACCCGTAATACGTTCATTTCATGCATTGGAAACCTGCGCCCACTCGCTGAAAATGGGCGAACAGACCAGTATCAACCTGGTGATCGACAGCACCTTCCCCACAGATCGCCTATTCCACCTGCTCAGTGCCTTTCAAAAACATCATCCGGCCACACGTATCCACCTAACCGAAGTGCTACGTAATGAAACGCCGGGACAATTGAAGGCGCGCGAGGCGGATATTTATGTCATCACGCCGCGCGAGCTCGACGGCATTGCCGGACAATGGCTGATGAACGTTAATTTTGTCGCTGTCGCACACTGCCATCATCCACTTTTTTCACTACCAACACCGTTAAGCCATGAGGCGCTGTCGCGCTACCCCTGCGTAGAGATTGTGACGCGAACGACGCCGCATACGCAGCCTTCCTCTGCCGAAAATTGGACGTTCACGACGTTTGAAGCTGCCACGCAGGCCGTTTTGCATCAGGTGGGTTACGGTTGGCTGCCAGAAGCTCGGATTGCAGAGCACATTACACGGGGCGAATTACAAATATTACCGTTACAGCAAGGAGAAAGGCGCACCACCCCGCTCTACCTGTTAGCCGAAGAGAAGGGACAGCCGCTCAGCAAAGAGATTCTGACGCTCATCGCGCTGCTGTTCGGCAGGCTCTGATGTCTGAGAGAAAATACTTAGGCGATCAAAAACCCTTACAGACCATAAATGAGCCAAATTAATTTAATAAAAACTAAAAGTGTTAAATATGGACATAAATAAAATATACGGCCTATAATTAGCCCATCAATGGGTTAAATTAAAAAATAGAGTCCATTTATGAACACCCCCTCCACTGCGCCAACACTACTAAAGCTCGACGCCATTAGCGAAGCTATCGACGAACTCCGGCATGAACTCGCGCGTAGCGATGCCTCCAGCAAAGAGGTTATGCTGGAAGACCACATTCATTCTCTGGATGTATTTGGCGTTCAGCTAAATACGCGACGTAAAGCGTTGGGCATCGAACTCGCTACGCTGGAGCTACAGACTGGCGTATCCCTATCCACGTTAAAACGTTTATTCAAAGATCCCGCTCAGGTGAAATTTGCCACGGTTTATAGCGTCTGCTCTGCGTTAGGGATAAAACTGTGCGCCGTCAAGTAAAAGTCTACCTTTACGGTGTCCACATCGGCCAGTTAAGTCAGGACGATAAAGGCTATTTGTTTGAATATAAAAAGTCCTACATCGGCCCGCCATTATCCTTGAGCCTACCGATACAGACCGGAATATTTCGCAGCAAAACATTGCCGCCCTATTTCGCCTCGTTAGCCCCCGAAGGCTGGCTCCGGCGCCAGTACAGCCAGCTACAACATCTGGATGAGAAAGACCTATTTGGTATCCTCATTCAAAACGGTAAGAATCTGATCGGCGCCGTACAACTGATTGCAGAGGATAAAGCATGACAAGATGTCGAATTTTGCTGACACCGCTGACGCATGAAGAAGAGATGGCCACAGGTTATAGCCGTAAAGGGTTGAAGCATCTGACGGGATCAATGCACGCTTCCCCGGCCTTACGTTTCACCCGACAGCAATTTATGCACGACTTGCCACAAGCACAGAAAGGCATGAGCATCTCTGGCTATCAGCCCAAAATTCAGATGGTGTTACAAGATCGGGCATTTACCGTCGTTGATCATCAAGGGCTGTACATTCTCAAACCCTCTCCGATTGAATTTCCCCATTTGGCAGAAAACGAACACGCCACGATGACGCTAATGGCACGCCTGGGGTTTGCCGTTCCACAACACGGGTTACTCCGTTTTAAACCGGAGCAGGCTGATGACGAACCTGAGTTTGCTTTCGTTATTAAGCGCTTCGACCGCGACGAAAAAACGGGTCACCCTATCCATCAGGAACAGTTAGACGGTGCGATGGGGGCCGGTGAAAAATTCGGTAAAATACGAACAGATGGCAGGCAATACGTCAGTTATGAGCGGTTGGCTTTATTCCTTAGCAAACACGTTAATGACAATGTCGTCTTCAAAATAGATCTGTTTCGCCGCATCGCTTACGCCTACATGCTGGGTAACAACGATATGCACCTGCGTAATTTTGGGCTGATACATTCGCGCTCAGGCCAATTAATGCTGGCCCCTATTTATGACTTTGTTTCCGTCGCCCCCTATCCCACCTATTTTTCTTCCTGCTTCATGGCACTACCGCTGCTGATTCAAGAAGAGGGGGATGAAGCGCTCGCACCCGGCTTTGAAACCGCGTACGGAGAGTATCTGGGTATGGATTTCATTCTGTTCGGACAGCGTATCGGGCTGAGTGAAAAGCTTACCAAAAAGCTACTGGCAGACTTCATCAAAGAAGCTGAATGCGTTGAATCAACCTATCGGGATTCCTTTATGCCTGCGGAGGCGATTGATACGACGCTGCGGTGCTATCGACACCGCCTGAATCTTATGAGCATTCTCGATGCAGAACGGATTTAGTGCTTCATAATTAAGTTTTCACACCGCACCACTGCGGATAATCAGTGCAGTGGCGCTAACTTACCGCCGAGACAAAACCAGACGCGCGGCGAATGCCAGAAAAATAACGCCTGTCGTTCGGTCCATCCACTTCACTACAGAACCGCGACGCAAAAAACGCGACAGCGGACGCGTGGCGGTAATCAGCGATTCGGTTAAGGTCACGGTAATTCATCGCTCCAACAGGGAAATACAACATGAGCGCACCATTCTCCTCGAGAATGATGCAAGATAGCTGGCAAACTATCCTATATTAATCTCTACGTAATATACGGCAGAGCCTGACCCTGCCAAACAATTCTCTTCAACCAAGCCATATAACGCCACATCACACAACAACAGCGAAAAAATGAGATGCGCAGACTTAATGACTTAGAAAGCTGGTTAATCAATCAGTTGCCGGAAGTAGCAGAAGACCTCAACCCCGGTGCAACGCACGACGAGCTTGATGCTTTTATACAGCACATCGGCGTGGCAGTGCCGGAAGATTTTCTGACGTTGTACCGCTGGCACAACGGACAGCGTATGGCGCAGAAAACTGGCCTGTGGTACGGCCTGAGCTTTTTACCTCTTACACGCGTCATGCAAGAGGTCGATGGATGGCGAGAGGTTGTGAACACATCGAGTGATGACGATCTCGCCAGTTTGAATGGCGCCATGTCATCCACGCCTCCCGGCTACGTAAAGCGCCTCTATGCCAACCCACTGTGGGTCCCCTTCGCGTATGACTGGGGCGGTAACTATCTGGCTATCGATCTGGATCCCGATACGCAAGGCACGCGTGGACAGGTGATCAACTGCGGACGTGACGAAGAAAGAAAAATTGCCATCGCCTCCAGTCTCGATGCCTTCGTCCACTGGATGATGGAGGAGCTACACGCAGGCAACGTCAACATCCGTCTTGAGGATGACGGCGGCCGGAGTTTCAACACGCTGTGGCCAGAGAAATACCATTTTCTCGATTCATTGGCTGCCATATTTACCGATACACCACCGCCAGCAGATACTTCGATAACATCAGAAAAATCAATCTGGTCCTGGCTCTGGAAGCGTCAATAAACTCCCCTTATTGGCACCTCTCCACTAGGCTATCCGGCAAGCATGATCCACGATACAGGCGCAATACCATGATAAAACGCTTCTTCCTCACGCTCGCTTTATTGACGCTTTCCGCATCGTCACTGGCGCAAGATGTTCTGCCAGACGCGGTGAAGAGTATCGAAAAACAGGGCATTACGATCATCAAACCCTTCACTGCACCCGGCGGCGTGCAAGGCTGGCTGGGCAGCTATCAGGGCGTAGGGGTGACCATCTACTTAACGCCGGATGGTAAGCATGCCATTTCGGGCTATATGTATGATGAGAAAGGCAATAATCTGAGCGAAGCGCTGATTCAGCAGGAAGTGTATGTGCCTGCTGGTCGGGAGATGTGGCAGAAATTACAGCAGGCGCCGTTTATCACCGAAGGAGCGAAGGATGCGCCGCGTAAAATCATCGTCTTTGCCGACCCGTTCTGCCCGTACTGCAAACAGTTCTGGCAGCAGGCACAGCCGTGGGTGAAAGCAGGAAAAGTCCAACTGCAAACGCTACTGGTCGGTGTCATTAAACCGGAAAGCGGGCGTTATGCCGCGGCGATTCTTGCCGCCAGCGATCCGGCCAAAGCCTGGCATGAGTATGAGCTATCGAACGGCAAAACGGTGCCTCCATTCCCTAAGGACTCATCACGCGATATCTGGAATAACATTCAGCATAATCAGCGGCTAATGGATGAATTAGGCGCGAACGTCACGCCCGCCATCTATTACCTGAATGATAAGAATGAACTACAGCAAGTGGTCGGGCTGCCGGATGAACAGCAGTTGGCGGAGATGATGGGGAAATAAGCACAGGAGGGGATTACCCTCCTGACGTTTTCTTTTAGCGATGCGACCAGTAAGCCATAAAGTTGATTGTCTCTTTATCAAGGTGGCGCTCGTCGAGCAGATAGCGGCGCAGCCGTTTGATGGCGGAGGACTCTCCCGCCACCCATGCGTAAAACGGACGATGCGCCGTTGCCCGCTCCCACAGTAGCTCGTCTTCCGGCGTTTCCTGTGCGATTTCATCACGGTTGGTACAAGCGCTGGCAGGAATCTTCACGTCCTGTTGTACCGCAGCCAGCAGGCGTTCGCCCCATACTGTGCTGCCCGTTTCCTCACGCGGCAGCCAGTGAATCTGGGCAAAAGGGAAATCACCTGGCGTCACGCAGTCAGCCACTTTTGGCACTTCAAAAAAAACCTGTACCGACGGTGGAGAAGGCTGAGTCGCTAGCTGTTCAAGAATCCCCATTGCCGCAGGCAGCGCCGTTTCATCCGCAATCAACAGCACTTGTTCAACACCCTCGTGTGGTGCCCACTCATAACCGCCGCTGTCACCATCGGCCTCTGCATTGGGGGCAACAATCTGTAGCGCATCGCCCGGCTTCGCGTGATTCGCCCAGCTTGAAGCAGGCCCAGTATCGCCGTGCAGCACAAAATCAACCGTTGCCTGCTGTGACTCGTGTGAGACAGAGCGCAGCGTATAGGTGCGCAAAATCGGACGACGCTCGCGCGGCAGCGCCAGATAGTCCTGATACCAGGTATCGCTCACGGCCATAGGGGTCAGTTCCCCGCTTTCACTAGCGAGCAGCAGTTTGATGCGCTGATCCGGCGCGTCCAGTTTCATCTGGCGCACTTCCGGGCCGGTGAACACACAGCGAATCAATGAAGGCGAGAGCAGCGTCTTGCTCTCTAAACGTAAATTGAACAGCCGATAGGCGGAAGACGTTGTACGGGTAGCTAAAGACATAGTGAGAAAGCCGGTATGTTTTGTAAGGGAAAAGTCATTAATCGGGATAAAACCCATTCACCGCAACTTACCATAAACAAAACACTAACGATAATCATTATCACCACTCAGATGAATGTCGTGATAAAAGCGGCATTTTCTTCATCCCGTTGGCAGGAAGCCATTCGGAGCGGGTATAAAAAACCATCAAAAGACTTGTTAACAGGTCTTTGATTGCTTATTTTAAAGACCTATTAACCGGTCATTAAAGGTCTATCATGCCAAATATTATATTAAGCGATACCAGTGCTAGCGTCAGTGAACTGAAAAAGAACCCAATGGCGACGGTCAATGCTGGTGATGGCCTGCCTGTCGCTATCTTGAACCGCAACCAACCTGCGTTTTATTGCATTCCTGCGGATCTCTACGAAAAAATGCTGGATGCGCTGGACGATCAGGAGCTGGTTAAGCTGATCGGTGAACGTAAAAACCAGCCGCTGGTTGACGTGGATTTGGATAGTTTCCTATGAGTTATCGCGTCAAATTCAGGGAAGATGCGCTAAAAGAATGGCTCAAACTCGATAAAGCTATCCAACAACAATTTGCCAAAAAACTAAAAAAATGCTGCGAAAATCCCCATATTCCTGCGGCAAAGTTACGGGGAATGAAGGATTGCTACAAAATAAAGCTCCGAGCATCAGGCTTTCGTTTGGTTTATGAGGTTATTGACGACGTATTGGTTATCGCCGTGGTAGCGGTAGGCAAACGTGAGCGCAGCGGCGTCTATAATCTGGCAAGTGAGCGGATGAGGTAGCCGGATTAGACTAGCCATAAAAAATGCTGATCAAATAGTTACTATTCAACCAGCACATTTTCATCTTCCAGAAAAGCCGTCAGGCCCGCTTTCCTACTCCATTACCGCATCGTCACAAACTCTTCCGAGGCAGTCGGGTGGATAGCGACGGTGTTGTCGAAGTCTTTCTTGGTTGCGCCCATTTTGACAGCGACCGCGAAGCCTTGCAGCATTTCGTCCATACCAAAACCGATGCCGTGGATGCCAACGATTTTTTCTTCTTTGCCTACGCAGACCAGCTTCATGCGGCACGGCTGGCGGTGCTGCGTGACGGCGGTGTACATCGCGGTGAAGGCAGATTTGTACACTTTCACCTGATCGTCGCCGTATTGCTCACGCGCCTGGGGCTCGGTCAGCCCGACCGTGCCAATCGGCGGGTGGCTGAAGACGACGGTCGGGATGTTGCTGTAATCCAGATGTTCATCCGGCTTGTTGTTAAACAGACGTTCGGACAAACGACGCCCCGCCGCGACGGCAACTGGCGTTAACTCAACAGCGCCAGTGTTATCGCCCACCGCGTAAATGCCAGAAACGTTAGTGTTCTGGAATTTATCGACGTTGATGTAGCCCTTGTCGTTCAGTTCCACACCGGTGACGCTCAGGTTCAGGTTATCCGTCGCGGGTTCGCGACCTATCGCCCAAATCAGGCAGTCAACAGTCTGTGACTGACCGTTTTCCAGCTCCAGCGTCAGGCTGCCATCGGCATTCTTCACAATCGCTGTCGGGATCGACTCGGTATGCAGCGTCGGCCCTTCGGTGTTCATCACTTCCACCAGCGTATCGACAATCAGCGGATCAAAGCTGCGCAGCGGTGCGTGTTTACGTACAAACAGGTGGGTTTCAGAGCCCAGCCCGTTCAGTACCCCAGCAATCTCTACCGCGATATAGCCTGCACCGACAATCGCGGTGCGCTTCGGCAGCGCATCCAGTTCAAAGAAACCGTCGGAATCAATGCCGTATTCCGCACCGGGAATATTAGGGTGAACCGGACGACCGCCCGTCGCAATCAGGATATGATCAGCCGTGATTTTCTCGCCGTTCACTTCCACCGTGTGCGCATCGACAAAGCGGGCAAAACCGTGGATAACATCGACCTTATTCTTACCCAGCACGTTGTCGTACGACTGGTGAATGCGATCGATGTAGGCGCTACGGTTCTTAACCAGCGTGCCCCAGTTAAACTGGTTTACCGTGGTATCGAACCCGTAATCCGGCCCATACTGATGGATCGCTTCGGCTATCTGCGCCGCATGCCACATCACTTTCTTCGGCACACAGCCGACGTTGACGCAGGTGCCGCCCAGATATTTTGCTTCGATCAACGCACATTTTTGTCCATACATCGCCGCGCGGTTGATAGATGCGATACCGCCGCTGCCGCCGCCAATAGCAAGGTAGTCATAGTGTTTGGTCATCAGTGTATCCATGCTTAAGTGAATAAAATTTGCCTAGAGTGTAACGCCAGAGCCATACGCCGAATAAAGGTTATACCTATGGTTACGATAGGAAAAGCCGACCGCGTCGCCCACCGCAATCGCGTGTATTACTCTGGTACGATTTGCTCCACCAGCGTATGTCCGGTGCCTTCCGGTACCAGCACGCTATGCAACCACGGCAGCACACTCTTCATCTGAGATGCCAGCTTCCACGGCGGGTTAATCACAATCATGCCAGACGCCGTCATGCCGTAGCGATCGCTGTCCGGCCGCACCGCCAGTTCAATTTGCAGAATGTTGCGAATGCCCGTGGCTTCCAGCTCTTTCAGCATGCGTTTGATGTGCTGACGCAACACCACCGGATACCACAGCGCAAATACGCCTGTGCCAAAGCGTTTATGCCCTTCCTGAATGCCTTTCACCACGGCCTGATAGTCCGTTTTCAGCTCATAAGGTGGATCGATCAGCACAAATCCCCGACGGGAAAGCGGCGGCAGCTGTGATTTCAACTGCTGATAGCCATCGTCACGCAGCACTTTGGTGCGCGAATCTTTCTGGAATTCATTGCGCAGCAGCGGGAAATCGCTGGGGTGAAGTTCGGTCAGGTGGAGCTTGTCCTGTTCACGCAGCAACTGGCGGGCAATCAGCGGGGAGCCGGGGTAATAGCGCAGCCGCCCATTGTGGTTATAGGTGTGCACGGCCTGCATGTAAGGTTCGAGTTCAGCCGGAATGTCGTCACGCTGCCAGATTTTCGCGATGCCATCCAGATACTCCCCCGTGCGCTCGGCGTGTTCGCCACTGAGCTGATAGCGGCCAGCACCCGCATGGGTATCCAGATACAGGAAAGGTTTTTCTTTCTCTTTCAGGGCAGTGATGATCAGGCTCTGAACGGTGTGTTTCAGCACGTCGGCGTGATTGCCGGCATGGAAACTGTGGCGGTAACTTAGCATGCTTGCTTTCCGGTGAAGTTTTCATAAATAACGTCGATTAACCGACAGTATAACCGTCTGCGACGGAAAATATCCCGTCAAACACTCCCCTCTGCGAACCGTCCCGCAAACCGGCCATTTTTATCGTCTTAAATCAGTAAATTGTGAAAAATGGCCGTTTTTCATTCGATTGAAAGCTACCGATATTCAGGCACATAAAGTACGATCGCACGCTAACCATGATGGAATTGGATGTTATTCTGATGGAACCTGAATATCAGCGCTGGCTGATGGCGCTTTCCGCCCCGATGGTCGCACTCAATATCAAGTACGGCGCCCGCTTCTGCGATCCGACCTTTTATGAGCCCGGTGAACCCATCAGTCTGAGCAACAGTTGGGGTATTACGTCCCGCGAAGGACTGATCTCAATGATTAACGATATGACAGACGGCGGCCACGCCGAGCGTCTGGCGTATAACTATCACCTTTGGCACCACCTGACGACATCCGAATGGCAGCAGCACTGCGCCAATCAAGCTGAAGAAGCGCAAGGTGCACTCGCACTGGTGAGCGAAACGGCCGCGTTATGCGGTGAAGGCGGGATCCGCGCCTGGGATCTGGGTCGCATGAGTTTCCTGAGCCGTATCGGATTACTCAACGGCTGGATTAGCGAAAAAGAGAACCTGTGGATTCACACCCGGCTGGCCGACAGAGCGCGTTACTATTACCGCAGTTGGGAAAATTATTACGCTGCGTTCCTGATCGGCCGCACCTACTGGCTCGGCTCGGATGAGGAAGATACAGAATGCCAGCGCTACATTTTCAGCAACTGTAGCCAGATTCCTGACTACATTGACCAGATCGGCACACTCTATACCCACTCGGACTGCCCGATTCATGACCTCGACTGGGATGTTGATCCGATAGAAATGGATAAGCCCGAGTCCTTACCAGAAGCGGAAATATAATGGACACACTGTGCTGGCAGCGACTAGGCATTGAACCGACTCAGGATCTGGATGTTATCCGCCAAGCTTATCGTCAAAAAGTGCCGCAGTTTCACCCGGAAACCGATCCCGAGGGCTTTAAACAGCTGCGCGAGGCGTACGATACCGCCTGCAAGCTGGCGAAAAATCCCGTACCGTCGAGTGATGAAGAACAGAGCGCTACCGAACCACACGACGCCTCATCGGCAACCGAGAATGACTCTGCCGAGCAGGCCGATCCCCAGATAGAAGTGCTGGTTAACGCATTTGAGCTGCTGTTAAACAATCCAGAAGAGCGCTTCGTTCCACTGTATTGGGAACGCTACATTCAGCTGTTGAATCAGCAGGCTTTTGAGGTGATCGATCGTATTCGCTGGCCGCTGCTTCAGCGACTGATGCGTGAGTCTTGCATCTCAACCCTCTGTGTCCGCGTGCTGGCCGAACGCCTGCGCTGGCAACAGCGACAGGGAGAGCTGTCCGGCGACGGGGTGGAAGATGTCCGCCATTTCCTCGACTCGCTCGGCTATGAGGATCTGTTTGATTTTTCCCTGCTATCGCACCTAAACATGCCCGCACAGTTGGAAACCATCTTCTACTTCCAGCAGGCGAATGGGACGTACTGGAATCGACCCGCATTGATGTTGGGCACGTTGCTGCGCACTCCGACCGCGATTTATTGGCCCGACAGCCCGGTGCTGATGCAAAAGCTCGCACGCTGGCACAGCCACGCTGGCGTTCCCAACGCCATGCTGCGTGATTACTGCCTGCAACAGTGGGACACAACCCCGAACGACGCGGAATGGCTCGAACTCAGCGCTAGCCTCTGTTCGCTTACCGGAGAGAACGAGCAGGCCTTCACGCTGTGGCTGACGCTTTATCAACAAACCCACCACGCGCAGGCAGAACAATGGCTGATTAACTGGTGTAAACAGCACCAGCCAGATGCCCTTCCCTTACTGATTCAGTCGTTCAACTCTACGCCAGCGCCAAACCTGACAGGGTTAGCGCTGGACGATCCGCGCCAGCGTTTCTTCATTTCTCAGCACAACACCCAAATGCTGATACGCTGGGGAGAAGCGCTGAAACTGCCGCTGTCACCCATGGTGGAAAGCTACGCCAGATGGAAGTTGGGTAAACAGGAGCTGAAGGACATCTACCGACACCTGCTACTACACAGCGGGGACGCGATTCAGGATCGCCTGTATTGGCACGCCAGCATGTTAACCGTGGGTAATGAACGCCTGTTGCAGGACATTCTGGCGCAGCCGTTGCCCGAGGAGCCGCTGTATGCGTTGATCTTACAGGGATTACAGTTTCAGGCGACACAACGCCTATCCTGGCTGGACACCTCCGGTGCGATTCATACCTTCACGGAATGGCTGTATTCGCCGTCAGAAGAGGCGCTGCCCAACGTGTTCGCCAACCAGAAATCGTCCGCCTGGCTACAAGCGCAAACCTGGCTGCGACAATGGCGTCCGCTGTCGCTGAATCAGTTGAACAAGCTGTATAGCAGCGGCATACATACGGAGGAAATCGACCCGATCAATGATTGTCTGGTCGAGCTGTCCGCACGCTACCGGTGCGATGCGTCTCTGGTGCCGCAAGGGGTAGAGCAATCGCAAGAGATCAGTGCCAAAGCGGAACTGAGACAGGCTATGCTGATCGCATTAATGATGACCGATCCAGCGTCTTGTCTGGGCTTGCCGCGTCAATCGGTGTTACCTGAACTGGCCTTAACCCACCCTGCGCATTCGCTCTCTCAACGCTTCCGCAAGGCGGAATGCCACGATGGTGATGCGGTGACGCCGTTGAAAAAACAGCTCGATCTAACCGACCCATTACACTATCACTGCTGGATGAACTTCCCCGTTTCTATTGAGGAATATCTTGGCAGCACGGAAACTTACAGCGAGTCCGCTGCCAGCCATTTTTATCTTACCGATGAGCATTGGCAGACGGAACTGGCGAAATCGCCCATCATCTACCAGATCTTTTTCCACGCGTTTTATGCCCTTGTGGGAGAGGAAGGACAGGCCGAACAACACCTTGAGCAACTTGCGGCTATTCCTGTGGAAACGGAGCAGGAAGAGGCGATCCGTACCGCCTTTGCCGAAGGGTCGGATGAACTGGAGAAACAGCTAAAACAGCTCTCCGACGACAAACGGGTCACGCTCATCGGCAAGCTGATTCAGAATTGTGCGAAGGATGACACGTCCTTATTCGATAACAGCGATCAGGAATTTCTAACCGAGCATCTGTCCTATCCGCACGAAGACGTTACGCTGAGATTGGTGTCGAAAGTGCTGCTGCAATGTGCCGATCGGCGTGAACGTCAGTTCCAGGCATCACAGGCTAAAAAGAGCTACTGGTGGCAGCTCTGGCGCACGAACGCTCGCATCGGCCGTCTCGGTTTTCTGATGCAGGCTGGGTTGGGAAGCTATTTTCTCTATCGCGCGAGTGACTGGATCGGGTCGCCACCGGCGTCTATTGAAGGGCTACTGATGGTGCTCATCGTGCTCAATCTGCTGAGTGCGACGCGTCGACGCTATAACGATATCGGCTCCAATATGCCGTGGGTGATGAGTTTCTTCACCCTACTCATACCGCTGTTTCTGCTGCTCCCCTTGCTGACACCGAGCCTTAACCGCTGGAACCAATTCGGGCCGCCGCCAACTGGCAAGAAAACCGAAACGGACACCATACCTAGCTGACAACAGCGAATCGGGCGGCGTAGCAATGACACGCCGCCCAAACATCACCGAAATACCTCATCCAGATACCGCTCAATACGCTGCCGCGCTTCGTCAATTGCCGGTGCATATTGCCCTGCCAGCGCCTGTTCAAAATCCCGTAGCCAGAAACCGATCTGCTCCCTCTCTTCCAGACGCGTCTGCGCCCAGGCTTTTTCCAGCCGCGCCAACAGGTTGCGGTTCATCAGGTTATCTCTAGGGTGAATCTTCAGCGCTTGCAGTTTCTGGTGGCTTTTCTGCTGTTGCTCGGCACTCAGCCCCGTCGGGCTGCGATCGATCACTTTCGTGAAGGTATCGCCGCTGTCCGGCAGGTTAACATCCACTTCCAGCAGCCCATTGATGTCATAGCTGAAACGCACCTCGATGGATTGCTTATAAGATTTCGCTTTTATCGGCATGGTGAATTCATCGATAAACACGTTGTTATCGACGTAAGGGCTCTCCCCCTGATAGATCGCGATACAGATGTTGTCCTGCCCGGCAGAGCCAGTGGAAAACGTCTCGACCCGCGAGGTCGGCACCACCGTATTGCGCTCCAGTATCGGGGAAAACAGGCCATTTTGCTTATCGTTGGCGGTCTTAATCCCGAGGGTGTACGGGCAAACGTCAGTCAGGATCACTTCTTCGATATCCTGCTCGCGCAGCCGACAAGCGGCCTGCACCGCCGCGCCCTTGGCGACAACGGTATCCGCATCCAGATGCTGATAAGGTAACTTGCCGAACAGCCTGACCACCAGCTTCTGGATAATCGACATCTTCGATGCCCCACCGACCAGCACTACGTGGTCTAGCTGCTCCGGTTTCAGGCGGGCATCGTGCAGCGCCTGTTCTATCGGCGCACGAATGCGGTTCATCAACGGCAGCCAGGCCGCTTCGATTTCTTCATTATCCAGTACGATGCGCCACTCTTCCTCGCGCCAGTGCCATACCAGTTCATTCGATTGAGAAGGAAAGCCGGGCTGACATTTCAGCGCTTCTGCATGGCTGTAAAGACGTGCCAGATCCGTTGCGGGAATCGCCGAATCCTCAAGTTTCCACGCTTTCAGACAGGTTTTCACCATCGCCTGCGTGAAATCTTCTCCCCCCAGATAGTTGTCGCCCGCCGAGCTATGCACTTCGATCAGCGGAAACGCATATTCCAGCACGCTGACGTCGAAAGTGCCGCCGCCTAAGTCGAAGACCAGCGTACGTCCCAGTTCCTGCGTGTGTAAGCCATAGGCCATCGAGGCTGCGGTGGGTTCATTGATTAAGCGAACCGCATTCAGCTCTGCCAGTTCCGCTGCAAAACGCGTCTGCTTACGCTGTTCATCGCTGAAATAGGCTGGCACGGAGATCACCACGTCCTTGATAGGGTGCCCAAGGTAACTTTCCGCATCAGCTTTGAGTGATTTCAACACCATGGCCGACAGTTCGGCGGGAGAGAACGTTTTATCCCCGAGCCGGAAGGTTTTCTTGCTCCCCATGTAGCGCTTAAAGAGCGACGCCGACACCTGTGGGTGCGTCGTCAAACGAGAAATTGCAGGTTTGCCGACCAGAATACTGCCGTCTTCATCAATACTGACGGCCGAGGGAGTGAAGTTATCATTCAGCGCATTCGGTATCAGGCGGGCCTCGCCATTTTGCCAAACGCTAATCAGGCTGTTCGTCGTGCCCAGATCGATACCAATCGCCAGAGAAGCGTCTTGCGGGTGCGTCATGCTGTTATTCCTTATTAACCATTCCGTACACTACCTATTCCCAGAGTGCCCATCAGGCGCAGATCAATAGCCCGTTCGGCGAGCAGGGCAATAGTATATACATCTTGCTCAGGAAAAGACCGCACGCGACGGATTCAGGAATATTTTTCAACAGGTCTGGTGAGTGATAAATAAGCGTTATATTATTTACTATATAACGATCATTTACGGAGCATTATCATGGGAAACCATTTTGAGCGGGGTGTCCTCGCGGGGTTGAGATCCGCCAATCCAAAATCCACCAACGACATTAATCCCTACTGCTACGACTATCGGCGCGGCTATATCTGTGGCTATGCTCACAATCTGGCGGAAACCAAAGGCGACCGCCAGCAGGCGGCCTTCGAGGCAGGATTATTGTCACGCCGTTACGGGCTGGAGCGGGAGCGAGTCGCAGAGTTCTTTACTGAACAAGGCAACCCTTACGCGATTCGGTTTTTTTATGCGGGCTATGACGCGCACACGCCACGTTAGTGGATACCCGCTAGCGGCGCACTTCCCGTAAATCAAAGCTAATGGGGATAGTGATGGTGAGCTGCACGTTATCCCCAATCACTTCTGCTGGTGGAGCCGGAAGTGGCTGAGCACGCTGCGGCAAAGCGACAGACTCCTTATCCAGCGGCACCACACCGCTGCTGCTGGCTAACGAGACGGCCAGCACACTCCCCGTCCGATCCAACGTCACGCGAATCTGGGCGACCCCCTGCAATCGCTGCCGCGCCGCCTGTGCCGGATAACGTTTATAGCGGCTCAGGTGCGCCAGCAGCTGGCTGCTCCAGTCCGCAACCCCTTTGCGCATCTGCGCGGCATCGCTGTTATAGGGCGCAGCGACTTGCTGGCTGCTGCCCGGCAGCGGTGCGCTGGTGACGGGCGCGGGCGGTTTTTCTGATGGCGCCACTTCTTCCTGTGGCGTCGTCTCCTGCTCCGGTTTTTCCATTTTTTTGTGGGGGAGTGATCATTTTTACATAGCTAATGGAGAGAGTCTGGGATAGCGCGACGCCTTTAATGACGCGGCTTTCGTGGGATTTCAGAGATTTTGCATAGCCCAGAGAAAAATGAGCAAAAGTCGACTTTTTTGTATTTAAAACTGCATAGTTTCGAGCGCCGATTGATCCTGTTTAATCGGCATTTAAACCACTATTAAATTGTCCTGCCAAACCACACAACTCGACCAATGATTGCAAAATCTTCCGGCTTGTTGTTCATGTCTACTGTAAATGGCTCATACATCGTGTTTGTGCTTGATACTTTCAACATGCCCCCTGGCAGACGTTGAATCAGTTTCACCAGCAAATGGCCATCCATTCTCAATACATAGATTCCCTCTTTAGGGTCTTTATCAGCGCCGTTAACCAGAATGTTGTCGCCATCGTTCAAAATGCCTTCTAATGACGAGCCATTAACCGTTATGACAAACAAGTGGTGTGGATCTGCGTGTAGATGGTTGCTCACCCAGTATCTGCGAAACGCCATGGGAAATGTGGGTTCTTCGTTATCATTCCATGCACCATGCCCTGCTGCCGCCTTTACATCGTATCGCGGGATAAATACAAACTCACTCAAGTCCACATTTCTTCCAGACATATCAACGGCATTAGAATTAACCATTACCTTCTCTGGTTCGCCGTACCCACCTTTTCCTGTTGCTAACCACTCGATTGAACATCCAGTTTTATCAGCCAGCGCTACCAGGTTGTCTAACGTCGGTTGCGTGGTACCTGAAAAATACTTGTGCATGGCTCCATATGAGATGCCAGTTTCTGTAGAAAATGAGCGAATGCTTTTATCACCTATCGCTATTCGCAATCTTTCTGCAAAAGTGGTTCCTTTAGTGTCACTCTCAATAGGAACAATGGTTCCATTTTTATCGCCTTGTTCCTTATCTTTGTAACTCATTGATTCCTACCTCACTTATCCAGTGACTCTTAATTCGATAGTAATTTCACAAAAAGAACCATTAAGAGCTTGACTGGTTCCTTTTGTTGATCAACACTTATCCTACAACGAGTTAATCATTTGAGTTATTACTATGCATAATCAGCTAGAGTCTCAGAAAATTATCAATAATGGAATCAAAAACGATGATTGGCATCGTGCCGACATTATTGCAGCCCTTAAAAAACGTGGAACCTGCCTTGCTGACTTATCTCGCAAAGTTGGTTTGAACTCCAGAACATTGAGCAATGCCTTAGACCGCCGTTACCCGAAGGCTGAGCGTATTATTGCTGATGCTATCGGGGTTCAGCCCGCTGATATCTGGCCGACCAGATATTAAGGGGGGCTGAAATGTGGTTGACTGTATTAGATATCGTGGGATTACCCAGTGCGCCAACAACAGATCGCGGTTGCAGAAAACTGCTTGATAACTTAGCAGCCAAAAACCCTTCGGTCCGGAGAAAGAAAACTGGCTCAAAGGCTTTTGAATATCACATTGATTTTCTACCAGCTGATATTCAGAACGCTTTACGTGAGCGTTACTACAACACTCTGCTGCAACAGCAGCCTGTTAAGGCTCCGGTTGTAGCGAAAACCACGGCGTCATCCAGTCAGTTGCTCGAAATTGTGCGTCAATGCCCTGCTGTGCTCGACCAGAAAACAGCGGAGCTAACGCAAAAGCAACGCGATATTGCAGACTCACGTATGGTGCTGGTTGTCGAAGTGCTGCGCCTGGAAGATACCGGTTTATCGCGCATCAAAGCGATTAACTTTATCTGTGACCGGTCACGCTCCGGCGATCTGCCTGCGCATCTGCAAAAGTATGTTGACCTCGCTAACGCCCGAAAAGGCCAGCGTGTCGGTGTCAGCGTCCGAGCGTTGAATCAGTGGGTTGTTGACTATCTGAAAGCGAAAAACAGCGCGGAACGTCTTGCCCTTTTAGCGCCCGGTCATAAAAAAGCGAAGAAACCAGAGCAGCTTTCATGGGTGCCGATGTTTATGGCGCACTACCGCAGCCCTAACGGCCCGTCCGTAGCCGAGGCTTATCAGGGGTTCTGCGCCGAGTGGCATCAACGCTATGCCGATCAGCCTGCGATGTGTGATGCGGTTCCTTCTGTCCATGCGGTTTATCGTGCATTAGACAAAATGCCTCGCATCGTGCGTCAGCGTGGCCGTGTTACCGGTTCTGCCATGACTGCATTGCAGACCTACGTTAAGCGTGATTGGTCTGTGATGCCCGTGAATGGTGTTTGGATTGGTGACGGTCACAGCATGAAGATGAAGGTCGCTCACCCTGACCACGGCCGCCCGTTCACGCCAGAGTTAACACTGGTTATCGATGGCCGTACTCGCTATGTGGTCGGCTGGAGCCTGGCGCTGTCAGAAAACACGCTGGCCGTGGCGGATGCACTGCGCCACGGCATTGAACGCCACGGCGTGCCGCTGCTGTACTACTCCGATAACGGTGCGGGTGAAACCGGGAAAATGCTGGATGCGGATATCACCGGTATCCTGCCGCGCCTCGGTATCGAACACCCCACCGGTATTCCTGGGAACCCGCAGGCACGCGGTATCATCGAACGCTTAAACCGTGAGATACCGGCTCGTATCGCCCGTAAGTTCGCTACTTATAACGGTAAATCAGCGGACAAAGAAACCGCACGTATCACCAGTCGTGCGATTGATTCTGCCGTGAATGCCCTGAATCAGAATAAGGCGCTTAACCCCGTACAACAGTCTGCGATTGCGAAGTTGCCGAGTTGGAACCAGTTGATTGATGCCATTGAAGATGAAATCACCACCTACAACACGCAACACCGGCATAGCGAGTTACCGCTGCGTGCGGTAGGTGGGCATTACACCCCCGCAGAGTATCGCGCCGCGCTGCTGGCCGACGCTGAGATTGATCGCCTGTCTGAGGCAGAGCTGCGCGAAATGTTCCGGCCACAGGTTAAACGCATCGCGCAGCGTGGCTGGCTGTCTATTTTCAACAACCAATATTTTGCCGAGGAACTGATTCAGGTTGACGGCGAAGAGGTGCTGGTCGCGTTCGATATTCACGACGCGACGAGCGTAACGGTACGGCGGCTTGATGGTTCACTCGTCTGTACGGCCATTGTCAACGGCAACACCCGCGCCGCATTCCCGGTTGATTACATCGAGAAGGTTCGCAAAGACCGTCACAGCCGCCGCATGGCGCTGAATAACAAGAAAGCCGAGGAAATCAATGCCGAGCTTAATCCTGCTTTACCCGGCGAACGGTTTGATTTTGGCAGTTTCATCCCCGCAGAGCGGCCGGAGCCGGAAGATGAGCCGTATTTCTTCCTGCAAACCGACCGTGACGAATATTTAAGAAAGAAAG
Source organism: Pectobacterium odoriferum (assembly GCF_009931295.1). Classification (NCBI taxonomy): domain Bacteria; kingdom Pseudomonadati; phylum Pseudomonadota; class Gammaproteobacteria; order Enterobacterales; family Pectobacteriaceae; genus Pectobacterium; species Pectobacterium odoriferum. The sequence continues at coordinate 4,832,300 of NZ_CP034938.1, forward strand.
CCGCACAGCGGTAAATTAAATACAGAGAGGCTGATATGAGTTTACAGGCTGAATTAAATGAACTGATTGCCCGTAAGGGATGGTCGCAAGCGCAAGCGGCGCGGGCTATTGGTAAAAGCCCGGCGGTCATTAACCAGTATTTGCAGGGCAAATATGCCGGTGATGTAGATGGCATTAATGAACTGATTGAAGGATTCATTGCCCGTGAGCGTGAAAAGGACAAAGGTCAGCGCATTACGGCTGAGTACGTCAAAACGATGACCTCCGCACGCGGTATTGAAGTGATCCGCATGGCGCATCTGGACGGCGATATCAATGTGATTTACGGCGAAGCTGGGCTGGGTAAGACCATGATGTTGCGTGAATACGCGGCACGTCATCGTGATGCGATCCTGATTGAGGCAGACCCTGGCTATACCGCCCGCGTGGTGCTGGAAGAACTGTGTAGCCGCCTCGGACTCAGCAAACGCGGCAACATGCACGAACTGAGCGAAGCGTGCATCGCGGCGCTGCGTGAGTCGGGTCGTATTGTGATGATCGACGAGGCGGAAAACTTACCTTACCGCGCTCTTGAAACGCTGCGTCGTATTCACGACAAGGCGGGGATCGGGCTGGTGCTGGCTGGAATGCCACGCCTGATTATCAATCTCAAGGGTAAGCGTGGTGAATACCGGCAGTTATACAGCCGTGTCGGCTTTGCCCTGTTCATCGGTGATGTACTGCCGGAGGACGATATCAACATTATCGCTACGCATATGCTGCCTGATGCGCAGAACGGCGACATCGCCGAGGCGCTTTTCAAGGCGTGCCGTGGTAATGCCCGTCGTTTGTTCAAACTGGTGCGTGGTGTCAGTCGCCACAGCGATATTAGCGGCAATGCGATTAGTGCTGGCGCAGTACGCAAATTTGCAGAAATGCTGATTAGTTAATTAGCGAGGTATTTATGGTGTGCAAGCTGCCAATTAATAATCCCGAATTAATGCGGCCGATTAATCGCTTAATTCGTTCTGGTATTAACGTCGTCAATGTGAATTTAAATTTTAAACGTCCTGTTATTGAGGTTGATCGCCCGTTTAAAGCATGGGAAGCCGGAGCGGTAGATATCACTGAAACCCGCAACGGTGTGCAGCAAATTGTAAAAATGACGCGCTGGCGTGGCGCTCACATTATTTGGAGGTAGTTGATGGCGAAAGTCATTGTGTATTTTCATGAACGTCCGCGCGGGTTGGCGGTTGAATGCAAAGTAGTACCTGAGCCTGGCGATAGCGAACTGGCACAGCGTGCCGCTGAAAAGGTTGGTGCGGGTCTTGTTGGGCATGTGCTGGCAAAAGTTGAAGCGGTAGTAAAAAAATCCAAATCACGTAAGGGGAAAGTCAATGTCCATTAAAAACAAGCAGTTTACCGAAGAAAAAGCCCCAGAAGGTTACTGGGTTGACGCTAAGGGCGTATTAACGCCGGAGCATCTGATTAAGCCTATCGATATTGCGCGTGACGGACTGGTAGAGGAAATCGTTGCTCGTGCATTGGCCGTCAATAAAGCCATCGCTGATTTTAAAGCGACAGGCTTCACTGATATCGCAGCGTTCGTGGCGCTGTCTGGGGAAGAATACGGCGTTAACCTGGGCGGAAAAAAAGGCAACGTAACACTACCTAGTTACGATGGTCGTTACAAAATCCAGCGGGCTATGCAAGACCGCATCGCGTTTGATGAACGCCTGCAAGCCGCTAAAGCGTTGATTGATGAGTGTCTGGCGGATTGGGTTGAAGGGGCGCGACCAGAGATTCACGCGATTATTAGCCGTGCGTTTCAGACGGAAAAAGAGGGTGAAGTCAATACGGGTGCGGTGTTGGCATTACGTCGCCATAACATTGAAGACCCGCGTTGGCAAAAGGCGATGGATGCTATTAGCGAAGCGGTTCAGGTAGTCGGTAGCCGTTCTTATATTCGTGTCTACAGGCGTGTCGGCGATTCTGACCAGTACCAGCCTATCTCATTAGATATCGCGGGGGTGTGACGTGAACGCAGGCGAGTTTAATAAAAAGCATAAAGTTGGGGCGGCGTTTTTTCATCGCGCTCCTCCTTTACGCGCAGGCCGTATGGTTAAAACAGTCGATATTGCGCGTGACTTTAATTGCGGTGCGATTGTTGAAATTAATCTGGAGCCTTATTTCGTCAAGATTAATACGTTAAAACCCGCAAGCTGATTTAAACCGAAATTAAAACACCTTTAAAAATGGCGTAAACCCGCCAGGGCTGGCTTACGCCAAAATCAGGAGAATTGAATTATGCCTGTCTCAATTGATGTTTCCGTTAGATATACCAGCGGCGCGTATTTTGCCAGAGCGAACGGTAAAACTGCGTCATGCACATACAGCGCCGACGTGGCTGTAAACAGTGTCGGTAAAAAGCTATTCGGCAATCTGCAAAAGTTGGTTGTTACGCAAATAAAGCCAGCCTCTTTTAATGAAAAAGGCCATTTCGTTATTTCTCCCGACTTGTATCAGTCCTGCCGTGTGTGCCACTGCGTGTTCGAACATGCATGTGAGGGTGGGTGTTATTGGGTTGAGGGTGATTTGTGCAGCCGTTGCACTGTGGGTGAAGCGTGATATGGCGACCGTTAACAGTTGTGAGTACCTGGAGAACGGCGCAAAGCGCCTTTACCACCTGAACGATGGCACGCTGGTAAAAGAGCGTCCGGCGCTACCTGGAAAGTCCCGTTTTGAGTTTTACGACGCACGCGGCAATCGTATTTACAAGCCTGCTGTGTTGCGGGAAATGAAACAGGCCATTGAACGTCATAAAAAAATTTGGAGAGTGTCATGAGTAATGTTCGCGCTAATTTACATCTGTTGGATAGCTTTATTGCTCATAACCCTGATTTGGGTGATCGGTGGCTGGATTTGCTGGTTAATTGCCGCGATGAGCTGCTTGAGCTACGCCAGAAAAGCCCTAACCCTGACCAGCAGGCGCTCGGTCATGTTGGTAATCAGTCTGTAGGCTGCTTCATCAATCGATATGAATGTGATGGTGATACTGAAACCCTCGCGTTAACCCTGCACCACTCTTTAGATGATCAAGCTCTTGAGCAGGATGTCACGCTGACTTCACATTGCGGCCGCTGGCAAGCCGCAATCACCCTTGATGAGTTCCCAGATACAGAAACCGCCGCAGGCGCACTGTTTAAACTCTCTGAATATCTTCTGCGCGTAGGTCTGGCCGCGCGGGTTGATGCTGTTACAGAACAACGACTGGAGGCGCTGACAGAATGAACGCTATTAATGATACCCGGCTGGAGGTAATTGGTTTTGGTGCAGTTCCTGCCAGCGTAGACGAACAGCGAGCAATGGCGCGTGAGTTGATATCACTCCGCGCACAAGTGGCAGATCTGCGGGGGCAAGAGCCGGTGGCGTGGACAGACGCAGAAGAACTGCGCGACCTAGCGGCGCACAAATGTGCGTATCTGTACAAGATTGACCCTGATAACCCATACCATGACCCGCGGCGCCAAATAATGATTTATCGTCGCCCCGTTCTGCCAACTGTGCTGAATAACGATGTGGTTAGTGCGATGAAGGACGTTATAGCGGAGCGTCAGCGCCAGATAAGTGCAGAGGGTTGGACTCCAGAACATGATGATGAGCATTCTATGGGTGAATTAGCCCTGGCAGGGTCTTGCTATGCCTACGCTGCTGGGTGTTTGTTTCCTGGTGGTGGACTCGGTTATCACGAATGGCCGTCGTTAAAATTCTGGCCGTGGGGTGAAGAGTGTTGGAAACCCTCCAACCCGCGCCGAGACTTAGTGAAAGCTGGTGCTCTGATTCTTGCAGAAATCGAACGCCTTGATCGGGCGGAAGCTAAGGACGGTGACGCATGACAAGCGCAACCCAACAAACAGCGGCGCGTAAACGCCGTCAGTCAACCACGGAAAATAGCAGCAATACAATCAATAAAGAACAATGGGCGCAGATAGCCGAAGAATTGAAGGGCTATTTTTGCCGTGTTCAGTTCCAGTATCAAAACACAGTGATTACTATCGCTCGTGAGCGAGACGGCGAGAGTAAGACTGTTCTGTCTGTCTATTTCGATGGGGAAATGCGCGGTGGGTGGGGAATGGAAACCAGTGAGATTTACAACCCTATCACCCGTTTGTTCTGGTGCGAGAGGAAAAAACGCCTTTACCCAGCGAAACGAGCGGCACAAATCGAAAAGGAATTCGGAAAGCGCAGAGCCAAAGAATTTTTCCCCAAGTTGCACGATTCAATTAGCTTTTGGCTACCGTACTTTGCTACCTCCACCAGCTTGATCCGCCAGTTTAAAAAAGTCGAGGGGCTGGTCTGGCTGCGTAAACCGGAGGCAGACAGTGACCAACCTTAACCAGAAACAGCAGGCAGCGGCGCGTAAGCGTCGCCAGCGTGCCAGGCAGGCTAACGAGTTCGGGAAAAACCGGCTTGAACTGGTGTTATCCGATAGTGAATTGCAGATGCTGGAAGAGAACTGCCAGCGTCGCAATCCAGATCGGGAACCGTACAGCAAGGCGGATTATGTTTCTCTGCTGATATTGTGCGATAACGAACGTCTGGCACGGCAAGAAGCAGCACTGGGAACCTGCCAGCGTTGCAATGAAACACTGCCAGCAGGCTACGGCGGTTTGTTTCGTGGTGAATCTGCGTGTTGGTTTATGCGAGATTCCCGCCAGATGAATTTAACTGATGTGACCGGTCACGCTCAATTGAGTGATGAATATGGGGAGCAACAGCCATGAACATTCAGCAGCGCCGCATGATTGGCGCGATAAAAGCAGGTCAGTCCGCGTTGGGCTGGGATGATGAAACGTATCGCAGCGTGCTGGCCCGGCTAACGGGGAAGCCCTCATCAACCCTTTGCACCATCACAGAACTGGAGAAGGTAAAGGAGTACATGCACCAACAGGGCTGGCCGCGTAAGGTGAAAAATCACGGCCGTAAACCCAGCGTTCCCGCCAGTAAGAAAACGGTACTCAGCAAGATTGAAGCGCTGCTAGCTGATGCCGGTAGGCCGTGGCAGTATGCGGAGACTATGGCGAAGAATATGTTTGGTGTACGATATGTTGACTGGCTAGATATACAGCAGTTAACCAAACTCATGCAGGCGTTGATCATCGACGCCAAACGTCGCAAAAAAGCTGCCGAGGAATAATTATGGAACTGGAGCGTGTCGCGGGGCTATTGCCCGAAGTTGTGTTGCAAGTCGCGGACCTTATCGGTTTTCCTGCGACCGCTCGCCTGCTGGAGAAATTCGGGGGTACGACGTTCCCGATTGGTAAGGGGCTGCGAGCGCTGGGGGCGCATCGCGCCGAGCTACTGCGCGAAACGGTCGGTGTTGATAATGCCGCGCTGCTGGTTAAGAAGTTCGGTGGCGAAGTTCTGTATCTTCCGCGCTGCGACCGCGCATTACGTGAGTTGCGTAACCAGCGCTTTCTCTCTGAGTTCGCCGCACTGCGCGAGAGTGGCACGTCGGGTAATATGGCAATGACGCAGCTTTGTCCTCTTTATGGTTTTTCCGACAGGTTCGCATGGGAATTAGTGCGCGAAAGCAAGAACGTAGTAACGCATTCACAGCAAAGTCTTTTCTAAGGGGTGCATATGAAATTTAAAATAATTATTGGTGTTTTTTTATCTGCGCTATCTTTTAGCTCAACCGCCGTTGATGGGTATAAAGATGTAAAGTTTGGTGCAGATGTAAATACTGTTTTGGCTGCAAATCTGTGCAGTTTAAAGAAAAATGAAAGCGGTAAGATTAAGGGGGTTGAATCTTATTATTGTACTGATTTCAAATTTTCAGGTTCTGATACATTAGCTATAGTTTTTTTTCTTAACGGAAAATTCGAGCGGTTAGCAATAAATCTTAATGCCAACATCGATGCCGTTGCTAGTGCTTTGGGGAAAAGATATGGAAAACCATCTTCACTATCAACACCTGAAGAGGCAGATTGGGCTTTAGCGAACGGAGGGGCTATTTATATCAGATACGACAATGACACCGTCTTTATCACTGCGCATCGGGATGCATCAACAAGAAAAGATCTAGGTCAATTGATCTACACATCACCCAGTTACGCTAATCTGATGAAATTATTACAGGAAAAGAACCTAGAAAATGATTTATAGCCGTATAACCCACTGAACCCCTTCCTCTTATTGATTGCCTCCCATAATTGAATACTGACCACCTCACATAACGAGGTGGTTTCATGAACATTTTCAATAACAAAATCTTTCGCATCACCTGCTTTAAACGCTTGCTAGGCTGGCAGTTGACCGCCGTTCTGTTGCTCGTGCTCATCGGTCTTGTATCGCCTCAGCAGTTGCCTGTTGTCATCTACAAAATCTCACTCATCACACTGGCCGCCGTGTTGGGCTACTGGCTTGACCGTTCTCTGTTCCCTAAAGCTGCGCTGGGGCAATACCTGGAGCATAAACCCGACCTGATGAGAACCAGTATCTATCCCGTTAAATCAGGTTGTGAGCAGGTCTTTGCCGCAGCACTGATACGCCGCGCAATCATCGTTGCCGCCGTCTGTCTCGCTGTGGCGATGGGGCTGTAATCATGGACTGGCCGCAAATTATCGGGATAGTCGTGTCGCTGATTTTCGGCCACGCTCACGCCGCGCAGCCTCCCGCCGCCGCTCAACAATACCGTAGCGATGTGATCCGCAACGCCCGTCTGGATTGGGGTATCAATGCCCCTATTGCGGACTTTGCGGCGCAGTTGCACCAGGAAAGCGGCTGGAATCCACGGGCGGTGTCACCCGTTGGGGCGCAGGGGCTGGCGCAGTTCATGCCAGCCACTGCCAATTGGTTTAGCCGCATCATGCCTGATTTACGGGCTAATCAACCGTTTAATCCCGCCTGGGCTATTCGTGCGCTGACGGGATATGACCGCTGGCTGTGGGAGCGCGTTAGCGCCCGCAACGACTGCGAACGCATGGCAATGACCTTGTCGTCATACAACGGCGGGCTGGGCTGGGTGCAGCGCGATCAGCGTCTGGCGAATCAGCGCGGGTTAGATCGCCTGCGTTGGTTCAATCACGTCGAAACCGTCAATGCCGGACGCAGCGCCGCCAACTGGCGCGAGAACCGGCACTATCCCGACCGTATTTTGCATCAACTGTCTCCGCGCTATGTGACATGGGGAGGCCGTAGCTGTGCTGAAACTCTTTAAGACGTACTGGCCGCACATCCTGCTCCTCGCGGCGGTTGCCGCGTTCGGCTACAACATCGGCCATATCAAGGGCAAGAATGCTACGCAAACCGAATTGCAAGAAACCGTCACGTATTTGCAGGCAGATAACAAGCTCAAAGCCTCGCAGATTCTGGTTTACGAACAAGATAAGCGCATCGCTGCCGAACAGCATGTCGCCGCCTTGCAAAAAGCGATAGCCGATGCAGACGCCCAACGCCAGCGTGCTGATCAACTGGCGGCTGAGTTGCTGCACGTCAAAGCCGAACTCAGCAAAACCAAAACCCAACTAAAAAGGAAAATTCCCGATGTGGTTAAAAAAGATGGCGCTACTTTTACCGGTATTGGCCCTGACAGCCTGCGGCTCTACCGCGCCAGTCTTGGCTACCCCGCCGATGATTTGCCCGACGCCGCCAGCGGCGCTGCTGTATATCCCGCCGATGCCGCCCGCCCCCGTCGCGGACTTTCCCCAGCCGGACTTCTTGACCACAGCGCCGATTACGGAGAATGGTGCCTGATCCTGCGCGAGAACATGACACGGCTAAATCAGTTTTACACGGAGGGTAACCGATGAGCATGGAGTGGGTGCTGGGGGTGGCGATGACGCTGATATCAACACTCGGCAGTCTGTTTATGCGTTCCCTGCAAAAGGACATCACAGACCTTGAGAGTGCGGTGGAGCGTATCAAAAACGATTACCAGCGTCGTGAAGACGCACGACGCGATCAGGATTCCGTCATGGATGCCCTGCGCGACCTGAAAAATACGATTGAACGTATCGATAACAAACTGGACAGGAAAGCTGATAAATGAAGGCAAAGGCAAGGCAAAAACGGCGCGTTCGTCGCGTTGCGGCGGTATCCAGCGCGGACTCGGTGGCGCTGGCTGGCATTAAGCAAAGGCTCGATGCGTTACAGGTTCCAACGGTACAACTGGGCGGGTTGGATGAGATTTCAGGGCAGTTAAATCGCATTGAGCGGCGTATGGACAGCATCGAAGCCGCAGCCGTTCGCCAGGGCGCAATCGCGGGCGGTGTTGCCGGGGCGGTCACGGGTGGTCTGGTCACCACGGCAATTATGCTCATCAAAGCACGGCTGGGGTACTAATGGCGCATCCGCAGGAGGTACGCGACAAGCTACGCCGCGCCTACATTTTCGGGCAGATGTCGCTTGAGATTGCGTCTGCGCAGTCTGGTGTCGCGTTTGCTACCGCCCGTCGCTGGAAGAAAGACGCGCAGGACGCGGGCGACGATTGGGACAAACTGCGTGCCGCGCATGTTATCGCGGGAGGTGGCCTGGAAGAGATTGGCCGCGCCGTGCTCACAGGCTTGGTTACTCAGTATCAAACCACGCTGGAAATGCTGAACGGTGCAGCCGATATCCCGCCGCGTGAGCGTGTCGAGCTGCTTGCAAGCCTGGCTGATGCATTTAATAAAGCGACGTCGGCCAGCAAGAAAATCCTGCCGGAAACCAGTGAGCTATCGGTGGCGTTGGAGGTGATCCAACTGCTTTCGACCTTCATCCGGGAGCGGCACTCAAAACACCTGGACGCGTTCGTCAGCATTCTTGATGGCTTTGGCGAAGAAATAGGGAAACGTTATGGCTGACAAAATCATTAGCATTAACCAGGAAAATGCCGTTATGGCCAGCAGCATCACCCGCATCGAAGTGGGTAGTTGCGATGATGTATTCGTTTGGGCTGACGGCGAGAAACTTGTGTTAGATCGCGGCTACAACGGACGTCCCTATGCAGCGAAACAGCGCATTACCGACGAGATTAACGCGGCATTAAGCGGGGATTAAATCATGGAAAAATACGAACCAGTGAAAGTCCGTGAACAATTAAGAACGCGCATTATGGATGTAATTTGTGCGGAGTTTTCAGAAGACGAAATGTACCACCCTGATTTTCACGACGCGTTACTGAGTGCCGTAAATAGCCTTTGCGGCCCGGATGAAGCCGCAAAGGCCATTCGACGAACGCAGATTAATCTTCAATGACGCTATCAACAACGATGTTATAGACCGCGTTATAAATGGACTGAAGGTCGTCTGAACGCAGATCGGGAAGGATATGTCGAGGTGCAATCCGGCTATTACTCAGGATGCTAGTCGTCAATTCTTTCGCAATTTCGGCTATTTGGATCTTCTGGTCAATAGTGAGTGTTGTTTTAACAGACATATAAGCCCTTTTTGGCATGGTGAAAACTCGCGTTTAAACCGTATCAGAGGGGATTCATTTTTTACAGGGGTTCAGGGTGGCTAAAAAGCTCACAGCCAAAGACTTTGCCAAAGAGCTGGAAGAACTGGCGGCAACGCTGCGACGGACGATTGAAGCTGAGTGCGTTGGCTTTGATCCGTCTGAGGCAGCCATCGCCGAGCGTCGTGCTCGCGTATTCGACCCTGTGACTGGCTACGACTATTTTGTCGAGCATTATTTCCCGCACTATGTCCGTCACGCTGACAAAAGCGAGCTGCATAAATACCTGTTTACACGCCTGCCTGAGATTGTCGCCAGCACAAAAAGCGAGAATGACGCGATAGCCGCGCCGCGCGGTGAGGCTAAATCCACGCTCGTTACCCAGTTGTTTTCGCTGTGGAACATTGTGTGCGGCTTCAAACATTACCTGGTTATCGTGATGGACTCCATCGACCAGGCATATCCGATGCTGGAAGCCATCAAAGCCGAGCTGGCCTTTAATCCCCGCCTGGATATGGACTTTCCCGACGTCGCGGGCGGTGGCCGTGTCTGGCAGGCTGGCACCATTGTCACGCGCAACGACATCAAAGTGCAGGTCGCGGGCAGCGGTAAAAAGCTGCGTGGCTTGCGTCATGGCCCGTACCGCCCTGACTTGGTCGTGCTGGACGATATTGAGAACGACGAGCAGGTACGCAGCCCGGAGCAGCGCGACAAGCTGGATAACTGGCTGAAAAAGACCATCCTGCCCCTCGGTGGCGCGGGCGCGAAGTTCGACGTTATCTATATCGGCACCATCCTGCATTACGATTCCGTCCTGTCCCGCACCCTGAAAAACCCGCTGTGGAGAGCAGCACGCTTTAAGGCCATTATCCAGTGGCCGGTCAATATGTCGCTGTGGGAAGAGTGGGAGGAAATCCTCCGCAACAACGACAATAACGGCGAATGGATGGCGAACGCATTCTACCAGAATCATAAAGCCGAAATGGATGAAGGCGCGATTGTGTCCTGGTCAGCTCGTCCGATTCTGACGCTGATGTTGATCCGCGCCCGTGACGGCCACGGCACCTTTGATTCTGAGTACCAGAATGACCCCGTGAGCGGTGAAGATGCACCGTTTGCTCACTGCATAAATTTTTGGGTAAACCGTCTGAATGAGTGGATCTTCTTTGGTGCCTGTGACCCCTCCCTCGGTAAAGCCGGTGCCAGTCGTGATCCGTCTGCGTTGCTGGTCGGTGGCTTTAACCGTCATACCGGCATTCTGGATGTGGTCGAAGCGGCCATCCGTAAGCGCCTGCCCGATAAAATCATTTCTGATGTGATTGAGTTACAGCGCATTTACGGCTGTCTGCTCTGGTCGATTGAGTCCGTGCAATTCCAGGAGTTCCTGCGCACTGAACTCGTAAAACGCAGTGCGGCAGCGGGTATCCCTGTGCCTGCACGCGCGGTCACCCCGCACAGCGACAAGCTGCTGCGCATTGAGTCCTTGCAGCCACACATGGCAAACGGCCTGATACGGTTGCATCCCAGCCAGACAACGCTTATTGACCAGTTGCGACACTTCCCAATGGCCGACCACGACGACGGCCCCGACGCATTACACATGCTGTGGGCGCTGGCCGTGTCTGGTTTCGGCGCATTTTCATTTACCCCTGTCCCCCGCAATTCTGATGACCGGGGCAGTAGATTCGGCTCTTCAGGAGGCTGGTAGTTTATGGCTCAGATTGTTGATCAACATGGTCGCCCGCTGAACCGCGAGGTGTTGAAATCCCCGCAGACGGCGCGTGTAGCGCAGATAACACGGCATTTTCCAGAGCATCCATCGCGCGGTCTGACCATTCGCCGCCTGCCGCGCATTCTGGAGGCCGCTGAGCGTGGCGATCTGGCTGCGCAGGCTGACCTGTTTGAAGACATGGTCGAGAAAGACGGGCATATCTTCTCTGAGATGTCGAAGCGAAAAAATGCCCTACTGGGGCTGGACTGGAGTATCGAACCGCCGCGCAATGCGACAGCCGAAGAGAAGAACCTCACGGCAATGATCACCGAGTGGATGGATGATATTCCCGATTTTGAAGACATTATTCTCAATGCGGCGGAGGCCATCGGACACGGATTTTCAGCGCAGGAAATTGAAAAGTGGGAGTTTGAAGAAAACATCTGGCTTCCCGCGCAAATCAAGCTGCGGCCGCATCGCTGGTTCTGCACGAACCCGGAGATTGACGACACCGTGCGTCTGTCTGACGGTAGCATGAATGGTTCAGAATTGTGGCCGTTCGGCTGGCTTGTGCATACCCATAACGCCAAATCGGGCTATGTTGCGCAGTCCGGGTTATACCGCGTGCTGGTCTGGCCGTATTTGTTTAAGAACTACAGCGTGCGTGATTTTGCTGAATTTCTTGAGATTTACGGTTTACCGGCACGGGTCGGGACATATATGGAAGGGTCGTCTAACGAGCAAAAAGATGCATTGCTGCACGCCCTGGTGACGCTCGGCCATAACGCCGCTGGTATTATCCCGATGGGCAGTGAAATCAAATTTGAAGCCGCTGCCGAGGGGCAATCCGATCCGTTTATGGCAATGATAGATTGGTGCGAAAGGACGGTATCGAAAGCCGTGCTCGGCGGAACGCTCACAAGCCAGGCAGACGGTAAAACCTCAACGAACGCGCTCGGTAATGTTCATAACGACGTGCGTAACGATATCCTGGTCGCTGATGCGAAGCAGCTACACGGCTTTTTCTCGCACATGATCCAGATGCTGCTTTCGATTAATGGCTATCAGGTGAGCCGCCGCCGGTTGCCGAAGTTCATTTTTGATACCAGCGAGCTGGAAGATATCGGCACGTTCTCTACGGGGGTGTCTACGCTGGTTCAGGCGGGGATGAAAACTATCCCGGTTTCGTGGGTACACAAGAAAGTTGGTATTCCCGTTCCGCAGAATAATGAGCCGGTGCTCGAAGCTGCCCCGCGCCCGTCGCTGGCAGGGCTATCGACTTCACCCTATCGCGGATTTGCGGCGTTAAGTTCGGTGCCTGGCGAAATCAGCGACCCGGCGCAATCGGCACTCGACAGCGCCCGCTCAACGCCGGAAGCGATTAACGACGCCATGCAGGCGCTGATTGCGCCACTGGTAACCGCATTACAGCAGGGGCAAACGCCAGACGATGCGCTCGATATCATCGCGGGCAGCTATCCCTTGCTTGATGACTCACAGCTCCAGCAACTGCTGAAACAGGCGCTGTTTGTCGCGGATGTGTGGGGGCGACTGAATGCCGACACCTAACGATGTCAATCTGGGGTATGCCATTGGTCTTAAACCGGAAGAGGCTATCCGCTATTTTGAGTCAAAAGGCTATGCGATTGGCTTTAATTGGCATGACGTTGAAGCCCGCACACATGCCACAGCGTTCACCGTTGCCGGTGTCCTCAAGCAAGACGTGCTAGCCGATATCCGTGGCGGATTGGATGCGGCGCTAAAGAACGGCGAAACCCTGGAGCAGTTCCGGCGTCGGTTGACTCTCGTTCTTGAGCAAAAGGGCTGGCTGGGTAAGGGTCTGAAAGCTGACGAAGACGGTGTGCTTGAGGGGAAAAAGCTCACTCCGCGCCGTCTGAAAACCATTTTTGAGACCAATATGCAGGCGGCCTACAGCGCAGGCCGTTACGAGGAGCAGCTCGCTAACGCAGAATTTCGCCCGTACTGGGAGCGAATCGGTGTAATGGATTCGCATATTCGCCCCAGCCATGCCGCGCTGCATGGCTACATCGCACGCTATGATGACCCTGTCTGGCAGTTTATGTACCCGCCAGATGGTTATGGATGTCGCTGCCGTATCCGCGCCCGTACCCAAGCTGATGTTGATCGCCTGAAAGCCACCGTCCAGCACAGTGAGATTGTCGAAGTCGAGCAGGCATGGGGGCCGGATGACTCGCGGACGGTACAGGCGATTAAGTGGAACGGTCAACTGTATACGCCGGATGCCGGTTTTGGTCACAATCCCGGCCAGGGTTATCTTGCATCCCTCGGTCAGCGGCTGCTTGAGCGTTCCGCTGTCGCCGATCCGCAGCTTGCCGCGCTGGCCGTTCGTCAAACAATGGGTAATGAAACGCTGTTAAAGGCAGTTTCAACGGACGTTAACGCGTTCGTTAATAACACGCTGCTGAACAAGCAGGCTCGCGGACAGCTCAGACATGTCGGTGCATTACCGCCGCAAGTGGTTGATCGCCTAGCCGAGAAAGGTGTCGCTGTTGAATCATCCGTTATCACACTGACCGATGAAAATCTGTTGCACGCGATTCGGGATAGCAAGGACGCACAGCTTCCCGAAGCGCTGTGGCAACGCTTGCCTGAATTTATCCTCAACCCTAAAGCCATTCTCTATAACACGCAGAAAGCCGACGCGGCATTGACATACGTTTTAGATTTACCGGACGCCTCCGGCAAGTTAGTCGTGTTTATCGATCGCGAGCTAAAAGCCCGACCGCCGGAAGGCGGAAAGAAAGAGAAGATAAAAACTAATCTGATAAGAACGGGAAAAATCCTGGCGAACGACGAATCACTGAGAAACAAAGGGATTAACGAAGTGCTGTGGGGGAGCCTTGATTAAGCGGCGGGATGAAAGCGCCGGACTCGAACCGGATCATGCTCAAACACTCGTGGCGTAGTAGCAACCGTTCCTATTGGAAACAACTCTCATCCACCGCACCTTAAGTATAGAGTAATTTATGTACGAAATAAAATATGACATTACCGATTTTGAGCGCGGTCTGGGTGAGCTGATTAGCCGCCTGGAACACCGCCAACCGCTGATGCGTGAGATGGCCGCCGCGATGCATGATGCGGTCGAAGAGAATTTCGCGCAGCAGGGTCGTCCCGACTGGGCGGGCTGGAGTCCGCGCTATGCCAAAAAGCGCACGGGCGGAAAAATACTGCAAAAATCCGGGCGACTGGCGGCGAGTATCAGCGAGTACAGCGACAACGATAGCGCGACGGTCGGGACTAACGTTGTCTATGCGCGTATTCACCAGGAAGGCGGGACAATCAACATTCCCGCCCGCAGTCAGCGGTCGTACCACAAACAATACAAGGACGGCAGCGTCGGTAATCGGTTCGTGAAAAAATCCAAATCAAATTTTTCTCAGTGGAACACAATGGGAGAGTATAAAATCACCATCCCCGCTCGCCCGTTCCTGCGCCTTACGGAATCGGATGTGGAGGGAATGGAGAGTACAGCGCAGGACTATTTACAGCGTGTACTGGGTTCATAACTACTTACCTATGGGAACCATTATGAGTCGATTGAGATCTGCTGTTGGGGATAATTTTCATCAAAAAGAAGCAACGCTGATTTACTATGTAACATTCGATTTGACCAACACTTATGACGACAAAAGCGTTTATAAGAAAATCGAAAAAGCTATTGAAGCTGAAGGCTATACCAGAGACACAAATATCGAAGAAGATGCGCTGCCGTATAACTTCTACGCAGGGCAAAAGAAAATCACATTCGATGCTCGTGAAACAACTCTGACCAAAGAAATCACTAAAGAAAAAAAGGCGTTCGAAAAGGCAATCACCACCATTATTACAGACATTGCTCCCAGGAAACTTGAACGCCTATTCCTGTCTGTTTCAGACGCCACGCACACCAAGTTTTATGTCGGTTAACATTGACCTGCGTAAAATCGCGCAGGCGTGACTTTCTGATGTATTCCATACCATTACCGCCCCTCATTCGGTTGAGGGGCTTACAACGCGATTTAAACGGGGTTTAAATGCGGTCATATCGGTTGCCGTTGCCATGATTTGAGTGGCAAGATAAAAACAGTCCTTTTTACCTCACGCCTACCCACTGAACCCCTTCCTCTTATTCGTTGATTTGCGTGCTGCCATTCTGGCGGCATGAAAAAGAAATTACTCGTCGCTGCGCTGGCCGCAGAAATCAATAAAGCCTCCCTCGGCGTCATCCAGTTGTTTCCTGCTGGTGAGTTCCGGGCGCGTGATGGCCGTCCCACCGAATGTCCTACCTGGATTATGACGGCCGAGGTCGCGCAGGCATTGATTGCCGCCGCTGATGCGCAACAAACCCCTTACGTTATCGACTATGAACACCAGACCCTGCGTGCCGCCAAGAACGGCAAGCCGGCACCGGCTTCCGGCTGGTTCAAAAAACTGGAATGGCGCGAGGGTGTCGGCCTGTTTGCGGTTGATGTGACGTGGACGGACAGCGCTGCCGCGATGATTGCCGACGGCTCCTACCGCTTTATTTCCCCGGTTTTTTCTTACGACAAATCAGGTCGCGTCTTGCAGCTCCTGCACGCGGCGCTCACGAACACCCCCGCTGTTGACGGTATGGACGAGGTCATGCTCGCTGCGGCCTCGCTTCTCGCCGTCACATCATCAACCCAAGAGGACACTATGGACGAACTACTAGAACGTCTGCGCTGGATGCTGAATCTACCCATCACAGCAACCGCAGAAGACATCACCGCCGAGCTAAACAAGCTCATTGACCAACTAGCATCGGCAACCGCAGGCACGGCGGCAGCATCATTTAACACGCTGTCGGCTAATCCATTCAATCTGATTGAAAAGCTCACAGCGGATGCCGCCAGCGTTGCGGCACTGACCGCGCAGGTCGCTACTCCAGACCCGGCTAAGTGGGTTTCTGTCGAGGTGATGCAGCAATCGGTCACTGAAGCATTGGCAACCGCGAATAACAACACGGCCGCACTGGCGCAGCAGCAATGCGCGGAGTTGATCACCGTCGCGCTGTCTGATGGCCGTCTGTTACCGGCACAAAAAACGTGGGCTGAATCCCTGGCGAAGTCCTCACCGGACAGTCTGAAAACGTTCCTGAACAACGCGCCCAAAATTGCTGCGCTGACCACCACCCAAACCGGGGGCCAGCCGCCCGCAGGCGTCAAACCCAGAAACGAAACCACAACCGGCAATGACGACGATGTCGTAGACGTCGCTATCTGCAACATGATGGGCGTTGATCCGGCTGAAGTCGCCAAGTTTGTAAAAGGAGACGGCAATGAGTGATCGCAATACGCCGCATCGCGACGGGCTGTTGTTCCCCGTTCGGGTTGCGGCATCCACGGAAATCTTTGGCGGTCACATGATTGCCATTAATGCGGCTGGTTATGCCGTTCCCGCAACGGCGACGGCCGCGCAAATCACCCTCGGCGTCAGTGACGGCTGGGTTGATAACAGTGCGGGTGCAAATGGCGGTGCTGATGCACTCGTGCGACGTGGCCGGGCGTGGCAGTTCGTCAACCACGCTGCCGATGCAGTAACGCAAGCTGACGTTGGCAGGGATTGTTATGTCGTTGACAGTCAGACCGTTGCCAAAACCAGCGATACCAATGCCCGCCCGGTGGCGGGGAAAGTTCAGGCAGTCGGCGGCGACGGCGTCTGGGTTCTGATTTAAGGAGAAATGCCGTGTTAGTGAATGCAAAAGTCGTTAAAGCGATTTTCGTTAACCTGAAAACCACCTTCCAGAATGCGTTTACTCAAACGCCGTCTGACTGGAAAAAAGTGGCGATGGTTGTGCCATCAACGGGTAAGGAAAACGATTATTCCTGGTTGTCTCGTTTCCCAAAGATGCGCGAATGGGTCGGCGACAAGGTCATTAAATCGCTGGCCGCGTTTAATTACACCATCCGTAACAAGGATTGGGAGGCCACGGTCGAGGTTGAGCGCAATGATATCGAAGACGATCAACTGATGGGCTACGCCATTCAGGCGCGGTCGGCAGGCCAGTCTGCCGCAGAATTGCCCGCTGATATCGTGTTTGCCCTGGTTAGTGATGGCTTTACGAACCTGTGTTATGACGGCCAGCCGTTCTTTGATACCGATCACCCTGTCAGAGGGCAGTCTGTATCAAATAAAGGCACGAAAAAGCTGTCAACGGCCAGCCTTGCCGCCGCACAGGCGAGTTATGGTGTAGGCCGTAAGTCCCTGCGCAGTATGAAAGACGAAGAAGGTGCGTCGCTTAAAATCCTGCCTGGCCTGTTGGTTGTTCCCCCCGCATTGGAAGATGAGGCTAACTATCTGATGACGGCTGACCGCTTCCCGGACAATACGCCGAACCCCTACAAAGGCACGGCGGAGGTGCTGGTCGTTCCCGAACTGAAAACCGATACCGAGTGGTTTCTGTTCGACACCAGCAGGCCGGTTAAGCCGATCATCTATCAAGAGCGCAAAAAACCAGATTTCGTTGAGCAGACCGAATACAGCAACGACAACGTTTTTATGCGTAAAAAATTCCTGTTCGGTGCAGAGGCTCGCGCGAATGGCGGTTACGCCTTCTGGCAGATGGCGTATGGCTCAACTGGGAGGGACGCGTAATGCCAATTCAAATTACTGCCCGTGTTGATGGTTTCCGTCGTTGCGGCATGGCGCACAGCGCAAAAACCCAAACCTATCCTGATGACCACTTCTCTGCTGCGCAGTTAGCAGTTCTGGAAAACGAGCCGCAGTTGATCGTCGTTCGCGCCAGCGGTGATGCAGAAAAAAGCGATGGCACGGCTAAACAACTGTCTTCTGCGCTGGAAAAACTGAAAGCGGCGGAAAAAGCCTCGGCGGTGTTGGCTGGTGAGCGTGACTCGCTCAAAACCCGCATAGCCGCTCTGGAGCGTGATGTTGCGTCCGCCAATACCACGATTGAAACGGTGTCAGCCGAACGTGACGCCCTTCAGGAAAGCAACGCGGCGCTGACCACCGAGCGTGATGCGCTCCAGGCGCAGCTTGCTGGCGCAGAGAAGGCGAAAAAATAATGTACGCGACCCGTTCTGACATGGTGCTGGCGTTCGGTGAGAAAGAGTGTGTCTCGCTCACCGACCGTGATTTCACTGGCGATATTGATGATGAGGTGCTGTCTGGTGCGTTAAACCGCGCCAGTGCGGAAATCGATAGCTATCTTGTCGGCCGCTATCCGGTGCCGTGGCCCGATACTCCTGGCGTTCTGGTTGGTCGTTGCTGTGATATTGCCCGCTACTTGTTGTGCGGTGCAGGTACGCAGATGACCGATGAAGTACGCGCACGCTATGAAGATGCGGTGCGCTATCTAGAACGTGTTGCAGATGGTCGCCACGGATTGGGGCGAACGTCAGACGGCCAGGTTGTTCAACAGACCAGTTCCGGCGCACGTTTTCAGTCTGCGGGTCGCGCATTTGACAGGGGTTCTACCGGGGGAGGTGCATTTTGATTATCCGGGATATTGAGCGGGCAATGATTGACCGGCTCAGTAAAGGGCTGGGCCACATGGCGGCGAACGTGTGTTCTTACGGTGGTGAGCTGGACGGTGAACCCGCAGAGGTTGCCCGTGCAATGCCTGCCGTGTGGGTAACATTTGGCGGTATTCAGAACACGCAGAACGCCAACATTGGCAAACGGAAGTACAAAACCACCGGGCGTTTTGTAGTGATTGTTGGTGAGCGCAGCGTGCGCAGTGAAGAAGCCACACGCCACGGCGGCGCACGGCTTGACGAAGTTGGCACGTATCGCATGGTCGAAGCTGTGCGCCGGTTGCTTTCCGGGCAGGATTTAACGGAATCGGGATTAAAAATAGCAGCCTTGATACCAGGCCGGGTGCGCCCCCTGTTTAACACCAAGCTGGAGAGCCAGGCGCTGTCTGTTTTTGCGTGTGAGTTCGACACAGTGTGGATGGAGTCTGCACTCGAAAACGGCAAATACCCACTCGATGGTGCAGCCCCATTCCATCCAGACAGTGTTTTTACCGGCTATCACGGCGCAACCAGTCCCGACGACCCGGACTGGTTGCGCACTCAGTTGAGCTACGACATTCCGCAGACGGCGTCGTCGCCGGATGCAGAGGACATTATTCATCATGAAAATCAAGGTTAAGGCGGTACCGGGTGTTCAGGTGCCGCGCGAAGATAACGGTCGTCGCTACATCACCAGCGACACCGTGGTCGAGGTAGAACTGACGGCGTACTACCAGCGGCAGTTAAACGCCGGTGATCTGATTGTCGTTACTGACGGTGCGGCAGTGGCAAAGAAAGGCAAATCTGAGGAGGTGAGCCGTGGCGAGTCCTAACGTCGAGTTTTACGAAATCGGCAGCAGCATCCGCAAGCCGGGTAAATATTTTGAATTCAACACCAGGCTCGCAGTGCGCACATTACCGAGCAATCAGCAAAAAGTTCTCCTGGTCGCGCAAATGCTCAGCAGCGGCACGGCAACCCCGCTCAATGCGGTTAACGTGTTCTCTGATGAAGAGGCGGCAACCCTGTTCGGACGCGGCTCAATGGCGCACCTGATGGCGGCGGAAGCAATTGGCTGTAACAGCTATTTGCAATTGCAGATTATCGGCGTCAGCGATGCGGGAGCAGCCACAGCGGCGACAGGGGCGCTGACACTAACCGGAACGGCGACAGCGTCTGGTACGGTGAGCGCGTTTGTTGGTGTAACGCGTGTTGATGTTGCTGTGTCTGCTGATGATACCGCTGCGACCGTTGCTGCTGCGCTGAATACCGCTATCGCGCAGAAAACTGTACTACCGGTCACGGCTACTGTCACCACTGGCGTCGTCACGCTGACTGCCAAAAATAAAGGCTTGGCTGGCAATGACATTACGCTGCGCATCGCGTCAACTGCGACGGGGTTAACGGCGGCGGCAACGTCAATGACGGGTGGTGATATTGATCCTGATATCGCCCCAGCTCTCGCTGCTGTGTTCGCCGCAGGTCACAACATCATCGTCAGTCCGTATGCGACGCAGGCCGCATTAACAGCTCTACGCACACATCTGGACAACGTCAGCGACCCATTGGAGCAGCGCGGTGCGATTGGTGTTGCGGGCTGGCCTAAATCACTGTCAACCGGCTCAACACTTGCGTCCAGTATCAACAATGGCCGTATTACGGCTGGATGGCATAACGGATCAGTGAAAACGCCGGCACAGATTGCGGCAGCGTATGCGGCGGTTATCGCAAGCGAAGAAGACCCTGCGCGACCGCTCAATACTCTGGCGATGAACACGCTGGATGTCACTGCGCTATCTGCCCGTCCTGGTCGTAACGAGCAGGAAAATGCGTTGTACAACGGGCTGACGCCGTTTGAGATTGGTCCTGGTGATAGCGTTCAAATTGTCCGGGCTATCAGCACGTATACAAAAAATGCCGATGGCGTTGACGATGTTTCGCTGCTGGATATCACCACCATCCGCACGCTGGATTACGTGCGCAAAGCCTGTCGTGAGCGCGTCACGTTGCGATTCCCGCGTGACAAGCTGAGTTCCCGCACGCCAGACCGTGTGCGCAGTGAACTGCTTGACGTGCTCTACAAGCTCGAAGAACTGGAAATCATTGAGAATGTTGACGCTTATAAAGACCAGTTAATCGTTGAACGTGATTCTCAGGATGTTAACCGACTCAATGCGCGCATCCCGGCCGATATCGTGAATGGTTTGCACGTTTTCGCTGGTCGCATCGACCTGCTGCTGTAAGGAACTGAATCATGGCATTAGAAGAATATGTAGGCGCAATCGTCCTGGAAGTGAACGGCGTCGAGCTGGAATGTACTGACCTGAAAGAAGATGTGCAAACCGGGCGAAAGCTGGTCAAGACCATGAACCGCACCGGTCGCGCCAAGGGGTTTTCGCGTGGTATTGCCGAGTACCAGGTAACGGTATCTGTGGTTATCCCACTCAATGGCGATCTGGACTGGGAAAGCCTGGAAGGCGTCAAAATCACCCAGTACCCGGTGAGTGGCAGCGGCGGTAAGCGTGTGTCGTTCCTGGACTGTTTCAGTACGCAGGTCGGCGCACAGTACACAGTTGATAACGAAGCGAAGCGGGACATTACGTTTAATGCGCTACGCCGTGTAGAGGAGTAATGAACATGGAAAAAGGTATGTTGATCCACGGCGTTGAGCTGGACGGCCAGCGCCGATTTGATTTTGCCGTTCGTCTGCCGGTGGTTGGCGACACCATCGCCGCACTGGAGGAAACGCAGGATGTAAAAGGCACGACGGCGGGTGCAGCGGCAGGAATGCATTACCGCGTCGGCATCCTGGCTCGCGTACTGACATTCGACGGTATTGAGAGCGATAAAATCACCACTGACCTGCTGTTAAACCAGCTATCAGATGAGGATTTCGATCTCATCGATGCGAGCGTATCGGCGGTTAAAAAAAAGCTGATGGGATTGAGGTCGCCCTCACAGGATACAGAGCAATCATCCTCGCCCTCGGACGCTACGGCATCACAAAACAGCAAATAGAAGCGATGAGCCGCGCCGAACTGGACGGCTACATCAATGCACTGGCCCGGTTGAACGGCAGAAAAGCGCCGTCAGCCGGGGATGCAAAACGCCACGCGAAGTCTCTGCGGCAAAAACCCAATCAGAAACGGAGAAAATAAATCATGGGTCGCTCACTCCAACTGGCGTTGACGATATTAACCCGTGACAACGGTTCAAAAGCGCTGCGTAAGGCGTTGGACGAGGCTGTTGCACGGACAAAGGCGGCAGAAAAAGCTGGTGATGACCTGGCGAAATCACAGCAGCAGAACAGTCAACAGGGGGTTCGTGCATCGCGTGCGTTGAGTAACGAATTCCAGCGAGCCAACAGCGCCCGCTCTACGCTCGGCATTCGTTCGGAGCGTGAGATTCAGCGAGAAATTCAGCAGACGATAGCCGCATACAGTCGCCTAACCCGGATGGGGGTGATGTCGTCGAGTGAACAGGCGCGTGCGTTCGATGCTATGACGCAGCGTGTCAGCAAATTACGCACAGAATTAAGCGGTGCGGCGCAGTCCATCGGTCGCATGGATCGCCTACGCAATATCGGGTCTAACGCGATGGCTATCGCGGGCGGTACAGCCGCAGTGAGCGCCGTTGTCGCGCAGCCGGTGCGCAATCAGATGGGCTACGAGCGCCGGCTCGCAATGATGGCAAATACCGCGTATGCCGATCAGGACGTCGAAGGACGGCGGGCGGGCATGAGCAGCATGGATACCCTGATTCGGCGCTCGGTCAAAGAAGGCGGCGGCACGAAGGAATCTGCGGCAGATACACTGGATAAATTTTTAGCGTCTGGTGTGGTTGATATGCAGTCAGCAGAGACGTTATTACCGCAAATTCAAAAATACTCAACGGCTACAGGTGCTAACCCTATCGATTTAGCCCAACTGGCGATTAGCCTAAAGGATGTATTCGGTATTGAAGATAAGGATATGGGGGCGGCACTGAACATGGCTATCGCTGCGGGTTCTGCGGGTTCATTTGAACTGGCTGACATGGCGAAATGGTTTCCGCAGCAGTTAGCCGCCGCCAGCAGTTTGGGTATGCGCGGGCTGGATGACTTTACCGTCCTGCTAGGAGCAAATCAGGCGTCAATGAAAACAGCAGGTAGTCCAGACCAGGCCGGAAACAATCTGGTGAACTTGCTGGCAAAAATCAATAGCCAGGATGCGGCAAATGCGGCATCACGAATAAAGATAAACGGCAAAGGCATTGATTTGTCGGGGACGCTAACGGCCGCCAGAGCCAAGGGTATGAACTCTCTTGATGCGTTCAATGGGTTGGTTGATCGTGTAGTTGCCAACGACCCTAAATATAGAGCGCTGGAGAAAAAATTACAGGCGACAACAAATGACGGTGACCGCAAACAGATTATTGAGTCTCAGAAAAAAATACTGGAAGGCTCGGCAATCGGGAAGATTATCGCCGATCAACAGGCGCTAATGGCACTGCTTGCGTATCGTGCCAATGGGGATTACATGAAGCAGGTTCGGGGAGAAGCTAATGCCCAGCGCACAGCCGAACCGGGACAAATGGCGGGAGATACGAGCTACGCACTGATAGCGGATACGAATGATTTCAAAACCGATCAGGTAAAAAATGCAGCCGATTTTGGCACGATGGATGCGGTTAAGCCGCTATCTGATGTGATTGGGCGGCTATCTGGTCTGATGACGGATTATGCCAACGAGTACCCCGGCCTGACAACGGCCGTATCGGGCGCAACAGTCGGTATTAAAGCGCTGGCCGCTGGCGCAGCGGCGGTTGCTGGTATTCGTATACTGACGGGCGGGAATGGGATTCCGGGTATTCCAGGGTTGGGCGGTGGCAAATCTGGCGGGTTTAATCCAGCCGATCTGGTTACTGGTGGAGGTAGCGGTACGCCCGTGCCGGTTTATGTTACGAACTGGCAGGATCAAGGTGATGGTGGTAGTGAGTTAGTGGATAAAGCCAGTAATCTGCCGGGTCCTGTCGGTGCAGCCGCAGCCCTAGCTTCAGTGGCTAAGGTGTTATACGACGAGACAGGTAAAAGACTAGATGAAATAAATAAAGAAGCTGATGCAAGGGGGGTTGGTCGTGGTGAATATCTTATGCAACGCAATAACGATGCAGAGCAAAATAAACAACCGCTAATCACCGTTGACGACATAAAAACCCGATTAAATGAGCAACGAGAACAACGCCGCAAAGAATCCGAAGAGGCGCTCGGACGGCTGAATACAGATAATTACAGCAGTGACCTGGAACGCATAAATGACTCGGCAAAAGCCGCGCCGGGTGTACTCGACGTGTGGGATGAGGTTAAGACCTGGTGGGCACGACCAACAACCATCGGCGCAGACGTAAACCCGGCAACGATGGGCGTGCCATCTTACTTACTACCGCAGCAACCGCAAAGCAACCAACCGATTCAGATAAATACAAAGGTCGAGCTGGATAGTCGTGTCATAGCCGAGGCCGTTAACGAAGTCAACAGCCAGCAAGCCACGCGTGGCTCGAACGGAGCATACTAATAATGGCCTGGGCAGATTCATTACAGGATGCGTCATTTCGTGGCGTGAAATTCGATGTGATCAACGCGCGGGACAGTGCGCAGCGTGACATGGCACAGCATGAATACCCGAACATCGACGGCGCAGACATTCAGGATTTAGGGTTAAAGCCGCACAACTCACAGATTCAAGCTGTTGTGTGGGGTGATGATTACGAAACCCGCCTCCAGTCGT
The DNA here is from genome assembly GCF_009931295.1 of Pectobacterium odoriferum. Classification (NCBI taxonomy): domain Bacteria; kingdom Pseudomonadati; phylum Pseudomonadota; class Gammaproteobacteria; order Enterobacterales; family Pectobacteriaceae; genus Pectobacterium; species Pectobacterium odoriferum. The sequence continues at coordinate 4,856,709 of NZ_CP034938.1, forward strand.
TGCTGGAGGCACTGCGCAAGCCAGGTGCAGCGGAACTGATACACCCTGTTTTTGGTGCGATGCCGAACATGCTGGCGGCGGTGTTTCAGGTCAATCACGATGCGGATAATGTCAATTACTGCACTATCGATATTCAGTTTGTGCAGTCAAAAACGGGCAATCCGTTCTTTGTTAAAGACTATCCGCTCTCAAAAGCCGATGAGATTTTTAATCAGACCCAGGCGTTGATTGATAGCGCGAACGCGCTGCTTGACGATGTAACCAAGCCGCTCAGAACCGCACGAACGATGATGAATAAAGTGCGTGGTCTGGCAACCGGCGCATTAAATATCGTGACTATTTTTCGCAGCGAAATTAGCGGATTTATCAGCAGCACGACCGATTTTATCAATTTCCCTGCCGTGTTTTTCGGCGATCTACGTTCTGCGCTGTCACTCAAAACGGGGGCATCAAAGAGTTCGTTGCACTCTGCTTACGTGGGCGGCGGAACATCTGTATCTACTGCTGCCGCTGTTGCACCGGTATCGTTATCGGGCGTAGAGCAACAAGCTATCGCTACCACGAACTATGCATCGTCGCCCGCGGTCATCATGGCAGACTGGACAAGCACCCATGCCGCGCTGCTGTCTGTTCAGTCCATGCCTGTGGGGTTAGTCTCCGGCAGTATCGATGCGCCGGTTGATATGCCAGCACAGCTTGTCGATAGCGATATTGTCGAGTTAACCGCGATTGTCGCGGTGGCGGTCGCGATGGAAGCCGCAGAGGAAGCTGGCGCGGTGCTCAGTGACCCTGCGTTGACAGCGGTGTTAACCCCGCTCGACATTGAGAAAATCACTAATGAAACCCGGACGATGATACAGGCCGCGATTGATATCAATCGCGATGCGTATGCACCGGCGATGAATGAAATCAGCAGCAGTGCACAGCCTACAGGGTTGTCATATCAGCCGGTTATTGACCAGTTGGCCGCTATCGCGCTGACGGTTCAGGCACTGGCGGAAGCTGTCATCAACGAAAAGCCGCAACTGCTGCTGCGCACCGTCACTGCGCCAGGCAATCTGCATCTGGTTGCGCATCGCTGGTATAGCGACTACTCCCGCGCTACCGAACTGCAACGATTGAATCCGCAGCTGCGCGACGCGAACAACATTAATGTGGGGGATGTGCTGAATGCCTACGCAGAATAACCCCGCCACCGATAATGCCGCTGTGTCCGTCATTATCAATGGAAAAGCGCACACGGACTGGTCACGCTACCAGATTGACAGTGATTTTCTGATACCGGCTGACGCGTGGAGTGTCAGCCTGGGACTGCCCGACGGTAGGTTTCCTGCTGACGTTGTGCGCGGTGCGCCGGTGACGGTAAAAGTCGGTAGCGATACGGTGATGACTGGCCGCATTGACAGCGTGCAGCGCTCTGTTGCCCGCAGTGGTGTTACGCTGTCGCTGTCTGGTCGTGACGGTGCCGCTATCCTGGTTGACTGTGCTGCGCCAATACTGACCGCACGGCAGGTCGGACTGGATGACGTTGTTGCGCAGATTGTGCGCCCTCTCGGTATCACAAACATCCGCATTGAGGCGGAGAGCGCTATCCGCAGCGACAAAATCAGCGCGGAGCCTGGCGAACGGGCGTGGGACATGTTGTTGCGGGCGTGCGCCGGTCGCGGGCTGTGGCCGTGGTTCGCACCAGATGGAACGTTAATTATCGGTGGCCCGGATTACACGAAACAGCCTGTCGCATCGCTCATCATGCGTATGGACGGCAAAGGCAATAACGTGCTGTCGCTGTCTGATGCCAGTTCAATAGACAAATCGTTTTCCGAATTGACGGTGTTAGCGCAAAGCCACGCACATTCGGCATCCGGTTCGTCAACGGCGATTGTTGATGTAACCGACGATACGCCGATCAATATCGACACGGATACCGGCACGGCAGAAACCGGACAGCACGGCATGAGAGCAGTGGTCAAAGACCCGACTGTCAATTACTACCGACCGCAGGTGCTTGTTGTCGGTGATGCAGACAATCAGGAGCAAATCAACTATCGCGCCCGCAAAGCGCTGGCCGATGCGAAGCTGAACGGCTACAGCCTGACGGCGATTGTCCACGGCCACAGAACCTCAGACGGCGTGCTGTGGGAGCCAGGGCAACGTATTCACGTAACCAGTGAGTACCACGGTATTGATGCGGTGTATTTCCTGATGGGGCGTGAATTTAGCGGTGGTCGTCCGGGCGGCACAACCACCACGCTCCGCCTGAAAGAGGATGGCGTCTGGATACCGGATGCGTATCCGAGGAGGAAAAAACAACGTAAGCGCAAAGGTAGGGGGGAAACAGCAATTGTCGATGTGGCCTGATATTGAAAGACGCATTAACGGGGCGTTAAATCGCATTCGTCTGGCGTTCAGAACCCGTTTAACGCGGGTGAATAGCGCTGGTCCGTTGCAAACGTTCCAGGCTAAAGGATTGGCCGGGGAATCATTGCAGGACTGCGAGCTGTTCCAGCATTACGGGTTTACGTCAAATCCGCTGCCTGGTGCGGCTGCTATCGTGCTGCCGCTCGGTGGGAGAACGTCACACAGCATTGTGATAGCGACCGAGCACGCAACATATCGCCTCCAGTCGCTGAAGCCTGGCGAAGTTGCGCTCTATACCGATGAAGGCGCAAAAATCGTGCTCAAGCGTGGGCGTTTAATAGAAACGGACTGCGACGAGTTCCGCGTCAACTGCAAACAATTTGTTGTCAATGCGGAAGAAAAGGTGGATTTTAATACCCCGATGGTCACGGCCAGCGAGCAGGTAACGGCGCAAAGCCAAATCACCGGCAACGGTGGCATGTCGATCAAAGGTGGCGCTGGCGCATCGTTTGAAGGTAACGTCACGCAAACACGGGGCGATTATCAGACCAGTGGAAACGTCACGGCGGGCAACATTGCGCTCAACGGCCACAAGCATCACGGCGACTCTGGCGGCATGACCGGCCCCGCGATTCCATAACAACCAACTGAACCCCTTCCTCTTATTGATTGCCTCCCATGCTGCCATTCTGGCGGCATGGATAATTTACTGAACCCAACCACCGGCGATTACACCGGCACGACGACAACGACATTAGCCAATGCCGTTTATCTGCGCCTGATGACGCCATTAGGCGCGTACTGGGCTGACCCGTCATTAGGTTCAAAGCTGCATCTATTAGCGCGTGAAAAAGACGTTGCGCGGGTGCATAAGCTGGCGCAACAGTACGCCGCCGAAGCATTGCAGCCGATTGTTGACGATGGCCGTGCATCGGCTGTTTCCGTTTCTGCATCGGCGGGTAATCCAGGTTGGGTCGTGTTGCAAATCGAAGTCACAACGGCCGCGCAGCAAACACAAACGTTTAGACATCCGGTGAGAGTAAGCTGATGCCGCATATCACCCCATCGTTCGATGAAACCCGTAGTCGTTTATTGCGTGACCTGCAAAACCTGCGCCCGGATGCTGACATTAGCGCTGACAGTGATTTTTATGTCCGTGCATCGTCGGTAGCTAGTGCTGTAACCGGCATTTATCAGCATCAGGGTTGGATTGTCCGGCAGATTTTCCCCGACACGGCCGACACTGAGTTTCTAGAAATGCACTGCCGGTTACGTGATATTTCACGTAAAGCGGCCACTACGGCCACAGGTGAAATTACGGCGACCGGTGAAGTCGGCGCGGCCTGTCCCGTCGGGCAGATAATCAATCGCGGCAGCCTGTCATTCACGACTGCTGCGATTGGCACGGTGGGGACCGACGGCAAGGCGATCATTCCTGTTATTTCATCCACATCCGGTGCGGCGGGTAACACTACCGCGATTGCATCCGGGACGTTCTCCAGTGCGCCAGTTGGTTATGACAGCACGGTGAGCATCGGTCTGATGGGCGGCGGAACGGACAAAGAGACTGACGCTGAAATGCTGGCGCGTCTGCTTGAGTTGATCCGTCGCCCCCCGGCGGGCGGGAATAAGTACGATTACAAGCGCTGGGCGCTGAGCATTACCGGCGTTACCTCTGCATATGTCTACCCGCTACGCCGTGGTCTGGGAACGGTTGACGTAGTTATCACGTCGGCAAACGGCCTGCCGAGCGATGAAATCATTAATGCGGTGCAGACGTACATTGATGATGTGCGCCCGGTCACAGCAAAGAACACGATGATAATCGGCCCGACAATCAGGAATTTCAATATTGATGTGCGTGTATCACTGTCGGGCGTGTCACTGATTGAAGCAACGACTGCGATTAATAACGCGCTGACGGACTATATCAATACGCTGGCACCGGGTGAGCCGTTTATTCGCAGCCAGGCCGAAATGATTATTTCGCAATTATCCGGCGTGACTGACCGCAATATTATTTCCCCTGCGGCAAATATTTATCCGGCAGCGGATGAAAATAAAGTCGAGTGGCTGCGAATTGCCAATATTACGGTGTCGCTGCTATGAGCGAGTCAAAAACATTACTCGGTCTGTTATTACCGCCCGCCTCATATGATGCGACACAGCCTGTTATTGCGGCAGAGTTGGAGGCCGAAGGGAATGCCCTGGATGCCGCCAAGTTGCTGGCTAATCGCGTCCTCGGCGGCATCACGCCTGTCGCCGCACAAAGCCTCCTTGCCGACTGGGAGCGTGTCCTGGCTATCACACCGCTGGCTGAGAGTAGCTACCAGCAGCGGCTTGGTAATGTGCTGATAAAATTAGCAGAAACCGGCGGACTGAGTATTCCGTATTTCACACGTCTGGCGTCACGGCTCGGCTACACGATAACGATTGATGAGTTGCGGCCGTTCCGCACGGGTGTAAGCCGCTGCGGTGAGCAAATCATGCATCACGACGTTCTCTGGGCGTGGCGCGTTAATGTCACCGGAACACAGGTAAAAAAGTACCACTTCAGGACAGGGTTATCGGCAGTCGGTGAACGGCTGCTGTCATTCGGTGACACGGTTATTGAGTCGGTATTCAATGACCTGAAACCAGCCCACACATTTTGTTATTTCTCGTATCAGGAAGTCTGATTATGCAAAACCCAATGCCTCCGGTCGATACGCCCGATAAAGCGTTTCATGATGGCAACCCGTTAACAGGCGAGCTGGGAACGATTGTCACGGCGTTATTTATGAATAACGTGCAAGCCGCAATCAGAAATGTCCAGTCCGAGGTTATTTCTGTATTAGCCGATGCCGGCATTACTGTTGATCCGAATAAAACTGATCAGCTATTAGCGGCATTAAAAGTCACGTTTGCAACAAACACAAATGTTAACGGTCGTGTACCTGTTACGCGCAAGGTCAACGGTAAGGCATTGTCTGCTGATATTACCCTCACAGCGGGTGACGTCGGGGCGTTACCTGCCACAGGTACAGCGGTAGCCGCAACCAAACTAGCGACAGCACGCAAAATTGCTGGCGTTGCGTTTGATGGTACGGCTGATATTGCACTAACGGCTGAAAATGTCGGGCTGGAAACACAAACATCATCTACTGATGCGACGCTGAATAGAATCATGAGGCTGGCTGCAAATGGTCAGGGGGCGTTCGGATTAGGTGGGAATGCTGTCGCTATGCCTAGCGCCGCAGATGTCGCTGCGTATTTACGCACTGTACCTAGTGGGTTTTACAGTATCGTTCCATCAGCAAATGCTACTAACATGCCGCCAGGCTGGCGGGTTGATAACGCGTGGATATTCGAAACCATAAAAATCAACTCAACGCCGTTAATAGTGGTTCTAGCTACAAACGCAGGGAGTACGTTCGATGGAGTCGGTAGTGTTTTTTTTCGTGGCTATATTACTGGAAACTCAATTGCATGGGATAAATTTTGGACGGCGGGAAATTTAGCGAACCCGATGACGTTGGATGCTGCTCAAAACGTGGGTGGGGTTAAAACGTTCGGCGGGGGATCTTCTACCCCAATACGTCTAATGGCCCAGAGTCTTGGCAACCCTGTATTTATTCCGTTTTTTGATGCGGGCGGGGGAACAAGAAAGGGCTGGATTGGAAAGGGCTCGGCAAATAATGACACCATTACACTGCTAAATGACTCACCCGGCAGCAAAATTGAATTAAACCAAAATGGAAATGTTAATATTTTTGTGGGGACATCGGGTGGGGAGGTATATCAGGGTGAAAATCAGAGATTTTTGGTGCAAAACAGAAATGCAGTCGTAGACGCTAACGGTTCATGGGTTGTTCCCGGTAGTGCTGGCTCAGTATCGATTAACGACCTCGCAGGCATCCCACTGCCATACCCCGGTACTGTCGCTCCTACGGGCTGGCTGAAATGCAACGGGCAATCATTTGATAAAACTCTGTATCCAGTCTTAGCCTCACGATACCCATCTGGCGTATTGCCAGACCTACGCGGTGAATTCGTGCGCGGATGGGATGACGGGCGCGGTGTTGATGCTGGGCGGGCGCTGCTGTCAGCGCAGAGTGATGCAATCAGAAATATAACGGGAACATTTAACCCTGGCGGGAATGGCGTTGGTGCCGACCAAGGGCTGTTCACAACAGGAGATAGGCGATCATCAAACAGCGGTAGTGCTATTGACTCAGCTGAAATTACATTCGATGCCTCAAAAGTCGTCCCGACAGCTAACGAAAACCGTCCTCGCAACATCGCATTTAACTACATCGTGAGAGCAGCATAATGAGCAACTATTCAACACAAATCAAAAACGCAGAACTGAACGAACGCGGATTAGCTATCAACGCGGGCTGGATTACGGTTTATCACGTTAATCCGGTTACGCGTGAATATCAGAGCGCGAGTTATGAATACGTCATGCAGGGTATTGGTTTACCCGCAGACAGCTACGCAGACGAACCGGAATTACCCCCAATCGGTCAGGCGCTACGCCGCAGTGCTGGCGGTAAAGCATGGGAGCAGGTGCCGGACTATCGCGGCCAGACGGTCTACAGCACGGAAACGCGGCAGGTGCAGACGGTTACACAGTTTGGTGAATTGCCGGATAACGTCACATTGCTGGAACCGGCTACCGAATTCGACGTGTGGAACGGGAAAATGTGGGTGATCGACAAAGACGCGCAAGCCGCTGCCGCGCTAAAATCCGCACAGCAGGAGTTGGCTGCGCGCAAATCTGCTGCTACGGCACGCATCAACGAGCTGACTTATGCTGTTAACCTCGATATTGCGACCGATGAAGAGAGCGTCGCACTCACTGAATGGCAAAAATACGCGGTGCTGCTGAGCCGTGTTGATGTAAATAGTGCTGATATCGAGTGGCCAACTGCGCCGGATGCTGAATTGATCGCTGCCGCCGATCAATAATGCAAAATCGATCTGTATAAACGTTTATAGAATAGCCGACTCAGATGTCATTATGTTGTTGGTTTTAAAAATATAATGATATGTCAGGGAAAGCAAAGCCCACCAGCACAAACTGGTGGGCTTTTTATTTCACAAAGCCAAGAATTCGACTCATTTTGCACAATGTAAAATCATGAATTTCTTTCACTATAGCTCTATGCGAAATCATTTGTGATTCTATGCAAAAAAAAACGGCGCGGTACATTTTTCTGCACTTTTTTCTGCGGCTGCGGCTTTTCCTTTTGCGCTGCCGCCATCACTGGATTCGGCGCGGGCGCAAGCAACGGCACGTCCTGCGTCATTTTTTCTGGTTGAGCCGCCGCTTCTTGCGGCGTGGACAGCGTCTGCTGCGGGCCGACAGGTGCATCCTGAGGACTAGGCGTCGATTGCACGCTATCCGCCACCATTAACATCATGGCGGGCGGCGGCGCTTCAATGGAGGAATCAAGCGCATGGTAGCTAACCCAGATAATCAGCCCTGCGTGTAGCGCCAATGCCAGCAGCCAGCCGCTCCCCCAACGAACCGTCGTTGCGGGCTGAACCGTATTGTATTTCAGCGTCTGTGCAGCCATTAGCCTACAGCCCCTCGCCGTGGAGACAGGGCCAGAATTCCCAATGAATGGGGTTCCGAGGAGATCATCATGCGTTCTTCATCACATCGTTAGGTATAAAACAATCAACCGAGATAATAGTAGGTCGTTCAGTTGCGGGGATCGGGCAGAAAAAAAGTGAAAACAGCATAAAAAGTAATGTCATTGAATTTTGACAGGATATTTTATCGCGCAGCAATCTGAACCCAGTAGCGAGAGAAATAACGTACCTGTACAGGAAGCGCCTCTACCAGCGCTGCTAAAATATTATCGGTATCAGACAGCGGGAATACACCGGAAAACCGCAGGCTTTCCACCTCCGGCTGGCAACGAATGACACCGCTGCGATAACGGCTCAGTTCATCAACAAAATCCACCAGACGCTGATTATCCGCCAGCAGCTGTCCTTTCACCCAGGCAGGCTCAGCCGTTGCCGTCTCGATCTGGCCGCAGCCCTGCGTGGTGAACGTCGCCGTCTGTCCGCTTTTTACCACTTGTCCATCCTGACCGTTCTGCTGCGGATGAAGCCTTACCGCACCGTCATACACCGCCACCTGCGTGTGTTCATCCTGCACTCGCAGGCTGAAGCGCGTACCCAGCGCCTGCACTTTTCCCTGCGCCGTCGTCACAATGAAAGGACGCGGATACAACGCGGCCTTCTCCGCCTGACCGGTTTCGATCATCACTTCACCACGAATCAGCGTGAGCTGGCGTAGATCGTCACCGTAGGCCACATTCAGCGCCGTCTGCGTATTCAGTAGCAGCGTCGTGCCATCATCCAATACCGCATGGCGCTGTTCGCCCACCTGCGTCTGGTAATCTGCCGTCAACGACTGCCAGAGGTCGGTGCGCGATCCGGCCACGCCAGCGCCTCCGGTCAGGCAGAGTATCACCAGCGCTTTGAGTACACTACGGCGCTGCATACCGTTAAGCGTCGACAGGCTTTGGTGTGCTGCCCGTGCGTTAAGCTGACCCAGATTGGCACATACGGATTCGATATGCTGCCACGCCTGTTCGTTATCCGGCGAGGCTTTCCGCCAACGCTGCCACTCGCGGCGATCCTGTTCCGTGACGTTGTCGGACATCAGTTGCGTCAGCCATGCCACCGCTTCACGCGCGCTGTCTGGCTGAATCGGCTGACCCTGTCTGTCCCGATAAAACGTGCGATCGTTCATAGCGGCAGCGCAAAGAAACACTGGAGGTTGGCGCGTTGCAGATACTGTTTCACCGAACTACTGGAAACCCGCAAGCGTTCGGCGATATCGCTGTAGCGCATGCCGTGGAGGTGCGCCAGCAGAAACGCTTCTCTGACCGGTGCTGGCAGGCCATCCAATGCGGCATCAAGCTGTTCAAGAATTTCGAGGGTAAGCAGACGTGTTTCTGGAGATGGCATACAGGCATCCGGCTGCGTGCTCAAGACATCCAGATAGGCATCTTCAATCTTTTTACGACGATAATGATTGGCGACCAAACGGCGGGCCACGGTAGCCAGAAACGGGCGCGGCTGGCGAATCGTGAGCAGTTCCGGGTTCATCAGCACGCTAAGGAACGTATCTTGAGCAAGATCTTCCGCATGCTGGGCGCAGTCCAGTTTATGGCGCAGCCAGTTACACAGCCAGCGGTGGTGATCGAAATAGAGCTGTTGGGCAAAGTCATTAACGCTGGCCGTCGCTTTCCTCACCATCGAACTTTACCCCAGAGCGCTATTTAAACAATAAGAATGATAATCGTTCTTATTTATGTTTTTTCCCTCTGACTGTCAAGTTCCTAAACGAAAATTATTCAAATTTGCTGAATTTGCATTACGCCCATGCAACATTCCCTCGCTAACGGGGCGGCAAGACTATCCGCCCCGAGCACCGCTATCAGAAACGCTGTAACACGCTGATTTTTACGTTACGTCCTACGCCGGATACGGATTCGCCCAGATACGGGTAATAATCGGTATTCAGCAGGTTATCGACCGTCACACGCGCCTCAAACCCTTTTATCGTCTGCGGCTGCCAGTTGGCAAACAGGCCATGCAGCACGTATCCCTTCGTCTTCGGTAACGCCCAGCCAGAAGCCAGCGGGTCGCCGTCAGTAGGTGAACGATCCTGCTTGCGCACAAAATCTCCCGTCCAGCCTACGGCCATATCCAGACTCGGAATTTTGGTACCCAGCGTGGCGTGTGCTGTCGTCGGTGGGATTTCAGCAATCCAGGTTTTATTGCCCCACGGGTTACGCGGTGACGCATCGCGCTCGCCGCGAATGGAAGAGAAGGACAGGCTGCCAAACAGCCAGCGGCTGTCGTAGAAGGATTCAATCTCAACCCCTTCGATAGTATACCCCGACAGATTACGATAAACCGACAGCGGTCCGGCACAGGATGAATTGCTGCCTGTCTGGGAAGATGCCTCGCAATAAACACCAGTGCGTTTGAAAATTTCGTTTTTACCGCGGTTACGGAACAACGTGGTACGAATTTGCAGACTGTCCTCTTCCAACATTAGATTATTGAAGTCCAGAATCGCCCCCAGTCGAACTCCTTTAATGCTTTCCACTTGCAGGTCACGGCTGCTTCCGGGTACGCCAGAGGACGCAGACTGCACTTCGTACTGTTCATCAATGACAGGGGCACGCCAGGTTCGGCTGGCATCAGCAAATAGCGAGAGGTTATCCGTCGCCTTCCACAACGCGCCAATACGCGGCGACCAGCCGGTATAGGTCACGCTGCTGTAGTCATGCCCCGCGGCCGGAATGCTGCTGTTATAACGTGGTGCAGCATTAGGTTTCCCCGTATTCGTCACATGGTCATAGCGCACGCCCGGCGTGATCGTCACGCTACCCAGCGTCACAGCGTCCTGCACATACAAACTACGCGTTTCCTGCTCACCAGCCGGCATGTAGTAAGGCTGGAAATAGCCATAGTTATACTCGGCGCTGTTCTTGCCGGACGGATAGTAAATCAGCGTGTCACGCTTATGCTGATGCCAGCGCATTCCCACCAGCAGCTTATGGTCGAATGGCCCCGTCGTGAACTGGCTTTCATTGCTGACTTCCGCGAGCTGATCTTTATAGCTTACCCAGCTTTCATTCCCCAGCGTGCCCAGATAGCTACTCTGTGAAGCTGAATCAGGGCGTCGGTCATGCTGTTCGGTTTTTGAGGTGGCAAATGACGCCGTCAGATTCAGCCACGGCTGATCCTCCGGTGCAATATTCCATTTCAGCGAGTAGTTTTTATCGACCTGATCGCGGTAGACCAGCTTACGCCGCCAGGCTTCTTCCCAACCGTAGCGAGTGATTTCCGCCTGTGTCGGTGCGGCCATATCGTCACGCTTAGCGGCAAACGGCTGCCAGCCGTCAGATTCAGAGCGCATCGCGGAGAGCGTCAGCGTCTGAGCATCCGTCAGGTAGATGTTGGTCTTCAGCAGGTAGGACGCCATATCGCTGGTGGAGTAGACAAAGCGCGTACCATCAGGACGTTCGATGTTGTCGCCATCACGCTTGCTCATATAGAGCAGGCCGTCAGCCATCCCCTCTTCCGTACGCCCATACAGCGCGCCGCTGTAGATATTTTGCCGATCGTTGGTGTGATAGCTGTATTTGGCCATCCCGCCGAAATTTTCTCCCGGCAGCAGCAGATCGCTGGCGTCTTTGGTATCAACGTGAATGGTGCCGCCGAAGCCGCCGTTACCGCTACGAATATCATGCGGCCCTTTATCGACATCGATCCGCTTAATCAGCTCAGGCTCAATAAATACCGAGCCCTGACGGTATTTTTCAAAGCCTTTTGGCGCGCCGTCGAGTACGACTTTGACATCTTCCATATCGCCCATGCCCCAGATATTCAGGCTCTGCCCACCCGGTCGAGGAGAACCCGCCATCGACACGCCGGGGAGTTTATCGAGCAGGCTGGCAATATTATCAGCCTGCACGCGGTCAACATCGGCCTGACGCAGCACGGAACGTCCGGCTGCGGCGCTGTCCGATGTGCCGCCAACCACCGAGAGCGTCGGGATCATCAGGCTGCCGTCGCTACCCTCAGCGGCAAGCGCGGATTCCAGCCGATAGCCCCTGGCCGTCTGTACCGCACTCAGTCCTGTCCCAGCCAGCGCGGCCGCAAAAGCGGCCTGCACGGTGTAGGTTCCCTGCACGCTCCCGCTGGTTTTATTCTGTGTTTGATCGGGAGAAAACGTGAGAATGACATTGGCGCGGCTGGCGATAGCCTGCAACGTGGTCCCTAGCGGCCCCGCCGGAATAGAAAACATTATTGTCGGTGCCGTAGCAGCAGTGGCAGTTTCCGCTGCCAACGCCGGGCTGGCCGCTCCAGCACTCCATATCAACACGCCAGACAGTGCCAGATGCACTGCCCGCGCCACCGTGAAGGCGGGTTTATGCGCGATGCGCCCGCCATTATGATTATTTATCGCCATTGTCATTCCCCTGAAATATTGAAAAAAAAGACACATCAGGTAGGTCACGCGAAAAACAAAATCGGGCAGAAAAATAGCAAAAATTTTCGGGAGAAAGCATTTAGCACGGCGTTAACGATGATGTTCAGGTAACGCATGGCGCTTATTTATGGCGGCAAAACGCACCTTTGGTCATGAGCGATACCCCTCCGCCATTGATTTTCACAGCGCTTGACCTCATCTTAGTGATTAATCCGCAGTAGATATCCGCCTTGCCGGCCTTTATTCAACAGATTCCACTTACCGGCAACGAGATCACCCACAATTATCAGGACGGCACCATGACGAATCCATTACTGACCTCATTTACCCTGCCCCCGTTCTCCAGTATCAAAACGGAAGATATTGTCCCTGCTGTGAAATCCGCGCTGGATGAATGCCGCGAGACGGTAGAACGCGTGGTGGCGCAAGCGGAGCCGTTTACATGGGATAATCTGTGCCAACCGCTGGCGGACAGCGACGATCGCCTTGGCCGTATCTTCTCACCCATCGGCCACCTGAACGCGGTGAAGAACAGCCCAGAGCTGCGTGCTGTTTATGAAGAATGTCTGCCGCTGCTGTCCGAGTACAGTACCTGGGTCGGCCAACATGCCGGGCTGTATCAGGCTTACCGCAACCTGCGTGACGGCGAACAGTACACCGCACTGAGCGTGGCACAGAAGAAATCTGTTGATAACGCGCTGCGCGATTTTGAACTGTCCGGTATCGGACTGTCGCCGGAAAAACAGAAACGCTACGGTGAAATCTCTGCTCGTCTGTCCGAACTCGGTTCGCAATACAGCAACAACGTGCTGGATGCCACCATGGGCTGGAGCAAGCTGATTACCGACGTCGCCGAGCTGGATGGCATGCCGGAAAGCGCACTGGCAGCGGCCAAAGCGCAGGCAGAAGCGAAAGAACAAGAGGGCTGGCTGCTGACGCTGGATATCCCAAGTTATCTGCCGGTGATGACCTACTGTACCAATCAGGCGCTGCGCGAAGAGATGTACCGCGCCTACGGCACGCGCGCGTCCGATCAGGGGCCAAACGCGGGCAAATGGGACAACAGTGAGGTGATGGAGGAAGCGTTGGCGCTGCGCCACGAGCTGGCACAACTGCTGGGCTTCGATAGCTATGCGCACAAGTCGCTAGCAACCAAAATGGCGGAAAACCCGCAGCAGGTACTCGATTTCCTGACCGATCTGGCGAAACGCGCCCGTCCACAGGCTGAAGAAGAACTCGCGCAGCTGCGTGCCTTCGCCAAAGAACGCTACGGCGTAGATGAATTGCAGGCCTGGGATATTACCTACTACAGCGAACAGCAGAAACAGCATCGGTATTCCATCAGCGATGAGCAGCTTCGTCCGTACTTCCCGGAAGAACGCGCGGTGAACGGCCTGTTCGAAGTGGTTAAACGTATCTACGGCATCACTGCCAAAGAGCGTAAAGACGTCGATGTATGGCACCCGGACGTTCGCTTCTTCGATCTGTTCGATGAAAGCGGCGAACTGCGCGGCAGCTTCTACCTCGATTTATACGCTCGTGAAAACAAACGCGGCGGAGCCTGGATGGATGACTGCGCGGGTAAACTGCGTAAAGGCAACGGCGAACTACAAAAACCGGTCGCCTATCTGGTCTGTAACTTCAACCGTCCGGTCAACGGCAAACCCGCGCTGTTCACCCACGACGAAGTCACCACGCTGTTCCACGAATTCGGTCACGGCCTGCACCACATGTTGACCCAGATCGATACCGCCGGTGTCGCGGGCATCAATGGCGTGCCGTGGGATGCGGTCGAACTGCCAAGCCAGTTCATGGAAAACTGGTGCTGGGAACCTGAAGCACTGGCCTTTATCTCCGGCCACCACGAAACCGGTGAACCGCTGCCACAAGAACTGCTGGAGAAGATGCTGGCGGCGAAGAACTATCAGGCTGCGCTGTTCATTCTGCGCCAACTGGAATTCGGCCTGTTCGATTTCCGCCTGCATGCTGAGTTTGATCCTGCGAAAGGCGCACAGATTCTGCCGACGCTGGCTGAAATCAAAGCGCAGGTGGCCGTGGTGCCGAGCCCAAGCTGGGGCCGCTTCCCACATGCCTTCAGCCACATCTTCGCAGGCGGTTATGCCGCAGGCTACTACAGCTACCTGTGGGCCGATGTGCTGGCGGCGGATGCCTACTCCCGCTTCGAGCAAGAAGGTATCTTCAACCGTGAAACCGGTCAGTCATTCCTAGATAACATCCTGACGCGTGGCGGTTCCGAAGAGCCGATGGAGCTGTTCAAACGCTTCCGTGGCCGTGAACCGCAGTTGGATGCCATGCTTGCGCATTACGGCATCAAAGGATGAGCATCTGCTTAATCGCAGAAGAAGGCGCCGATAGTGGCGCCTTATCTTCTCTGGCCGCACGCTGGGGGCTGGTTTCCGATCCCGATGCGGTCATGGCGCTGGTGCTGACAGCGGAACGTCTGGAACTGCGCAAGCAGGATGAACCGAAGCTCGGCGCTATCTTCGTTGATTTCGTTGCTGGGACGATGGCACATCGCCGTCGCTTTGGCGGCGGACGCGGCGAGGCTGTCGCTAAAGCCGTGGGTATCAAAAAAGATTACCTGCCGGATGTCGTGGATGCGACGGCCGGACTAGGACGCGATGCCTTTGTGCTGGCAGCATTAGGCTGTCACGTACGCATGGTGGAGCGCAATCCGGTGGTTGCAGCCCTGCTGGACGACGGATTGCAACGTGGTTATCAGGACGCAGAGATTGGCCCGTGGCTACGGGAGCGGCTGACGCTGCTGCACGCGTCGAGTATGACCGCGCTGCGCGATATCACGCCGCCACCGGATGTGGTTTATCTCGACCCGATGTTTCCACACAAACAAAAGAGCGCGCTGGTGAAGAAAGAGATGCGGGTATTTCAGTCGCTGGTGGGTGCGGATGACGACGCCGATGCGCTGCTGGAACCCGCACGCGCGCTGGCGAAAAAACGCGTCGTGGTGAAGCGACCAGACTATGCGCCGCCGCTGGCCGGCGTGCCAGCACAGTCCATGCTGGAAACCAAAAGCCATCGCTTCGACTTCTATCTTCCTGCCTGACCCCTCGCCGCTGCGTCGATAAGCGCACCGGCGACTAGAAACTTAGCCTGCTTCGCATTTCCAGTGTCATATTTGCAAAGTCTGTAGCACAAATGGGAAGCAACTCGCATAATTTCGCGCTATCACCTTTTATGACACTAAGATGACATAATGAAAAAAACGCTTCTGTCACTTCTGCTTTGTTTGAGTACTTCTGCTATGGCCGCTCAAGAACCCGTCAATATTACGATTCTGGGGACATCAGACCTGCATGGCACCTTTGTTCCCTGGGATTACGCCACCGACACCGCCAACATGGCTGGCAGCCTGAGTCAGATCGCCACACAGGTGCATAAAGTCCGTGCGCAGCAGCCGAATGTGATTCTGGTTGATGCGGGCGACACCATTCAGGGCAACTTTGTCGAAACCTTCAAAAATGACAAAACCAGCCCGATGATTCTTGGTTTTAACGCCATGAATTATGACGTCTGGGTCATGGGTAACCACGAGTTCGATTTCGGCCTGAACGTACTTTCCACCTCGCTTGATCAGTTCAACGGCACCGCGCTGGCGGGCAACATTTTTTGGGAAAGCGGTAAACCTTACTTACCCGCCTATAAGATTGTCGAACGGCAGGGCGTGAAGATTGGCATCATCGGTATGGATACGCCGATGACCGCGGAATTCGCCAAGGGCACCGATCGCGTGAAAGGGCTGAACTTTACCGATCCCGTCGGGGCGGTAAAAACCGTTATCCAGCAAATCCACGGCAAAGTGGATGCCATCGTGCTGGTCGCCCATATGGGAATCGATAACGAAAACCAACGACCGGGTACTGGCGTCGGCGATATTGCCCGTGCGAACCCTGAATTAGCCGCCATCGTCGCGGGTCATATGCACGTAAAAGTGGATAAAGAGGTGATTAATGGCGTGATCGTCACCGAACCGGACAGATATGGCCGCGCACTGTCGCGCATCGATTTGCAGTTTGAGCAGCAGAACGGTAAGTACGTGCTGATCAACAAAGACAGCTATACCTATTCGATTAAGGACGTGGATTCTGACCGCAAGATGGAAGACATCTACGAGCCTTATCACAATACCCTGCGCGCCAACGCCAACCGTCCGATCGCGCAGCTCCTCGGGCACGATCTGGTGCCGCAAGATGCCGTGAAAGGAATTCCTCAGGTACACGTACAGGACACCGGCATCAGCGCCCTGTTTCAGGAAGCCAGCCGTCATTACGCCCCTAAAGCGCAGATCATCGCGCTGCAAATTGATAACGATAAGCCCAAGCTGAATGTCGGCACCATCGCCGCGAAGGACATTGCCTTTAACTATCAATACGCTGGCGGCGAGATCACGGTTTATCAGCTCACCGGAAAAGAGCTGAAGAAATACATGGAATGGTCAGCGGGTTACTTCAACCCGTTGCAGGACGGCGATGTGACTTACAGCTTCAATCCGCAGCGTCGTGCGTCCAAGTATTCCACCAATGATTTCTTCGACGGCGTGACGTACACCATCGATCTGACGAAACCCGCCGGGCAGCGCATCACCGACCTGAAACTGAATAACGGGATGCGGGTTACCGACAAGATGCCGATTCGTCTGGGTATGAACAGCTACCGCATGGGCCACCTGACGCAGAAAGGCGGCGTACTGGAAGGCATGCAGTTCCCAGTGCTGTCGGATACCAAAGCGGAATATGGCGAAGAGGCAGGCACGATTCGTAACCTAACCATCCGTTATCTGACTGAGGTGAAAAAAGGCCAGTACGAAGGTACTGTGCCGCAGCGCTGGAAACTGGCGGGATTGCAGGGCTATGAGCGCGAACGCCACATCGTCGAATCGCTGCTCAACAGCGGAAAAATCAGCGTGCCGACGTCAGACGATGGCCGCTACAGCAACGTACAATCCATCAACGTGAAATCGTTACTGCTGCCGGATGCCACACAGCGGGAGAAACGCGTGGCGGAACTGACGCAACAACGCGACAGCGCCACCAACGCGTTAACCAAACAGCGGCTGAACGATCGGCTGACGATTATCGCGGCGATTAACTAACCGATACCTTGCGGGAATCTGGGTAGTAGACAAAGTGCAGCGGTGATAATGGATAGATCGTAAAGACGCTGCAAGTACATCCCTGTAAGCTCGAGCCGCGCCATCCTTGGCGCGGACGCTTTACTCTTCTATCCCATTATCACCGTTTTCACTCTACGAAGAGGTTTTCCAACGATCAGCAAACACTGCTATCTCTCGCTGCGGGCTTTCCAGCGCTCGCTCGTCAGGTAGCCGTTCACGCCCACATCCAGGAAAGGGCGTGGCGGCAAGTAATTTGCCTGTCCGAGCGATTGCATATCAACGATCAGCGGGTTGTCTTCACCTAACGCCAGATCCGCCAAAATATGTCCGGCGGCGGTTTGCTTCGACAGCCCCGCCCCATTACAGCCTGCGGACGCATACACATTGTCGCTTAGCTGCCCCCAAATTGGCGCACCATTACGCGTTACGCTAATCAAGCCTGACCAGGTATGCGCCATCTTCACGTCGCTCAACTGCGGGAACATTCGGGCAAAAATAGCAGCATGGCGACGCGCGTGGCGTCCAGTTTCTACTGCGCTATTGACCAGTCCCGGGGTAAATTTCACATGCTCCCGAATCAGGAAGCGATGGTCGCGCGTATAGCGCAACGTCGCACTGGCCAGCGCATTAACCGGCGTTAGCCCCCAGCCCGGCATGTCGCCCATGCGCGCTATCTGCTCCGCGTTCAGCGGCTCCGTCAGCGTCGCAAAGGTTGCCACGGCAAACACCCGGCCATTAAACAGCGGCAGGCCGCGCGCCGCGCCGTTAATCGCCATCATCAGCTTATCCGCCTGAATCTCGCCGTACGGCGTTTCCACGCGAATGCGCGATCCAGTTTCGATATTCAGCGCGGGTGAATGGGCGTAAACCGTCACGTTCTTCGGCAGGTTCGCTACCAGCCCGACCACCAGCGCCGCTGGGTTTAACAGAATGCAATTGGGCGTATACACGGCGCGATGATAGAAAGACGTGCCTAAGCGGCGCGCAAGTTCGTCTTTTTCCACCACCTGATAGGGTTCACCAAGATCGTTTAACTCACGGACATAGGTATCGATCAGGCCGTTAAACGTTGAACTCACAGCACAGTGATATTTCCCCGCCACGCTCCAGTCGCACGCAATCGCATGGCGATCCACCTTCTCTTTCAGATGCGCGACGCCGGACTGCAACAGGCGACGATAAGCCGCCGCTTTTTCCAGCTCGGCCGTCGAGCTACCGATGTTGTGCGGCAAATCGATGACAAAACCGGAGTTACGCCCAGAAGCATTGTCGCCAATCTCGCCCGCATCCAGCAGGATAATATGTTTATCCGGGCGCTGTTCAGCCAGACGCTGTGCAAAGGCGATCCCCGCATAGCCAGCGCCGATCACCAGCCAGTCCGCCGTTGTTTTTCCACGCTGCTGCGGGTAATTCGGTTTATCGACAAGATCTGCCGACCAGCCATTACGATTCTGATCGAAAGGAAGATGTTTGATTTTCACAATGGTGTAAGCCTTGAAGAGAACGAGTTGTACCAGAAGACTGACGATACGCAATGCTGATTAAGATAAAGAAAGGCAGGAAGCGGTGTCCAGCAAGAAATGTCGCTAAAACTTAGAGAAATAAGTGAAAAGTCAAAGCGCCTGCGAATACAGGCGCTTTAAGTAAAGCAGGTGTTACACGACGCCCTGCGCCAGCATCGCGTCGGCCACTTTTACAAAGCCCGCCACATTGGCGCCGCGCACGTAGTTAGTCTGGCTGTCTTCACCGCCGTACTGCACGCAGGCATTGTGAATATCCAGCATGATGTGGTGCAGACGCGCATCCACCTTCTCTGCTTTCCATCCCAAACGTGCCGCGTTCTGCGCCATTTCCAGCCCAGATGTCGCCACGCCGCCAGCGTTGGCCGCTTTGCCCGGCGCAAACAGCACGCCAGCATCCAGGAACGCGTCGGTCGCAGGGATCGTGGTTGGCATGTTGGCACCTTCTGCCACAGCTTTCACGCCGTTAGCAATCAGCGTCTGCGCCGCTGGCAGATCCAGTTCATTCTGCGTCGCACACGGCAGCGCGATGTCTACCGGTACTTCCCACGGCGTTTTGCCTGCGAGGTAGGTCAGTTTCGCTTCGCGCGCGTAATCTTCCACGCGGCCATAGCGTTTGTTTTTAATCTCTTCCAGTAGCGCCAGTTTCTCTGGGGTAAACCCGTTCTCATCCACTACCGTGCCGTTGGAATCCGATGCCGTGACCACGCGCGCACCCAATTCCATTGCTTTTTCAATCGCGTACTGCGCCACATTACCGGAGCCGGATACCGCGACACGCATGCCTTCAAAGCCCAGACCGTGGCGTTTCAGCATCGCTTCCGTGAAGTAGATCAGGCCGTAGCCCGTCGCTTCAGGACGGATCAGACTGCCGCCGAACGACAATCCTTTACCGGTGAAGACGCACGCGGTGTTGTTGGTCAACTTCTTCATCATGCCGGTCATGAAGCCGACTTCGCGGCCACCCACGCCGATGTCACCCGCCGGAACGTCCGTATCCGCCCCCAGATGACGATACAGTTCCGTCATCAGCGCCTGACAGAAGCGCATGACTTCACCCTGGCTTTTCCCTTTCGGGTTAAAGTCCGAACCGCCTTTGCCACCGCCCATTGGCAGCGTCGTCAGCGCATTTTTGAACGTCTGCTCGAATCCGAGGAATTTCAGAATCGACAGGTTAACGGACGGGTGGAAACGCATGCCGCCTTTGTACGGGCCGATCGCGGAGCTGAACTGGACACGCCAAGCGCGGTTCACCTGTACCTGACCTTTGTCGTCCGTCCATGCGACGCGGAACTGAATCACGCGTTCCGGTTCTACCAATCGTTCCAGCAGGCTGTAATCCGCATAGTGAGGGTTCTGTTCCAGAAAAGGCCACAGTGTGGAAAGGACTTCATTAACGGCCTGTAGAAATTCAGGCTGATGCGGATCGCGTTGTTGAACAGAATCAAGAAAACTTGCCAGAGATACGATTTGTGCCATGAACAGCTCCTGATTGAACGAATAAGCTCCCGTCTGCTTCTTTATTTTTAGACACGCAGAAGCTTGTGGGATTGGTGAAAATGATGTTGTGTCCTCTGGACTATAACACTGGCGATGGATATTTAAGCAAGCGTTTTCTTTTCAGATAAACGTTAGAATCCAATGAGATAGAAAGGGTTTTTTGGTGCTTTAGGAAGGAAAATTTGACATAAGTTTTTGTTATATAACAAAAGGCACAGCTAAGAAGCCGTGCCTTTCGTCACTGAAAAAAAATGCAAAAAAAGCTAATTTTTATTCGTCTTCCTCATCACGCAGCGGCACGATGAGCATGTCGACATGTACGGTATTAATCAGTTGGCGTGCAGACGACATCAGTTTGCTCCAGAAGTCCTGATGGTGACCGCACAGCACGAGGTCAACATCGTATTTCTTAATCGCATCAACCAGTACCTGCCCTAAATCGCCGCTGCCGCTCAGCGTCTCGCTGATAGGGTAACCTGCGTTCTGGGACAGCTCAGTCAACGCATTCTGGGTTTCTTCAGAGATACGCTGTTGCATATCACCCAGATTGACGTCGATAAGCCCCGTGTAGAGATCGGAGTAGTTCACATCGACGTGGATTAACGACACTTTCGCATTGTACGGTCTTGCCATTGAAACCGCTTTTTCTACTAACACTTTGCTTTCTGGAGAAAGGTCAACAGCAATAAGGATGTGTTTGTAAGCCATAATAAGACTCCTTCCGTAAAGACTAATTAAGGGTTAGCAGATATTTTTCCTGCCAATCTGATACTTAACAGCGGATTATAGGATAGCACTCGTCCGTGCTATCGGACTGTTCAGTCGATCACAACCCGTTTTCAAACCTGTTAATTCTATTGGTAAGTGTAGTAGAAACCGCTCCTTTTCACAGTTAAATCGCGCAGCTTCTCCTTTCGGAAAGGGCATTGTCTTGTCGAAAATCGTCCTTCATCCCGATTGCGCTAGCCTCTCTGGCACAAACAAACATTCTTCTTCTACACTACAAGTAGGGGGCGGTGAGCCTGTCCGCTGCACCCTGGGATGGAAAACGAGAATGGGGCTAGCCGTGATGCCGTTGGCTATCCAAAATGACAATAAAATCGTGCGCAAGCGCGTGGCATAACTATTCGTAGAAAAACGTCGCAGACAAACGTCGTCGATAAGCGTCGCGGATAAATAAACAGTAACGCTTGTCATCGGCGGCAGGTGGACAACGGGAATGTATGGCCATCGAATCTGACGAATAGAACGACCGGGAGGGAAGCATGATTAGTACATTTGCGCTTTTCTGGGCTTTATGTATCGTCTGCATCATTAATATGGCGAGGTACTACTCTTCATTACGTGTGTTACTGCTGATTTTGCGTGATTGTGACCCACTGCTTTACCAATACGTTGACGGAGGTGGCTTCTTTACATCGCACGGCCAGCCAAGTAAACAAATCCGGCTGGTACGCTATATCTACGCGCAACGCTATCTTGATCATCACGACCCTGAGTTTATTCGCCGGTGCGAGCGGGTGCGGGGACAGTTTCTGCTTACAACCGCCCTGTGTGGCCTAATCGTCATCAGTCTGATTGCTATGACGATATGGTATTAAAAACATTGGCACTTACACCATCATTGGTATGAAAACCATGAACGTTGATAAAAAGTAAAAAGGCGATTCCCCACAGAATCGCCTTTTTTTATGACGGACATCCTTGTTCGTCACCCTACGGGCCGTCGCAAGCGACGTTGAAAAACGTTCCCTACGTTTTTTATACGCTATGAATTGCCGTGATTAGATCAGCTTCAACGCCAGCCAGTACAGCGTACCGGACATCAGCATTGAGACAGGCAGCGTTAACACCCAGGCAAGCAGAATACTTCTGATCGTTTTGCCCTGTACGCCCCCACCGTCCGCAATCATCGTCCCGGCAACCGCAGAGGACAATACGTGCGTGGTGGAAACTGGCATACCTGTGTAACTGGCAACGCCAATCGACAGGGCCGCCGTCACCTGCGCTGAAACGCCCTGTGCGTAGGTCATGCCTTTCTTACCAATCTTCTCACCGATGGTCACTGCAACGCGTTTCCAACCCACCATGGTGCCCAGAGACAGCGCCAATGCGACAGCGACGATAATCCAAAGAGGTGCATACTCAACCGTCTGCAGCATGTCTTTACGCAGGTTGCTCAGATAGCGCTTATCTTCGCCCGACGTTTCTGGCAGCTTGATCACCTGATCCATCGTGTCAGAGATACACATCAGCAAACGACGCACTCTGCTGCGATCGTCAGGGTTCAACTGATCGTAACTTTTCAGGTTATTCAGCAGGCCCTGTGTACGGTCAATCGCAATCATCACGCGTGAGCTGTCACAGTGGAACTCTTTCTGACCGTTGCCGGGAATCGTGCTTTCTGGCGGAGAAATCACTGGCGGAGACAGGTCGATAACGTGCGTCAGCGCGTCGCCGTGCTGCTTGTAGTATTCCTGCAAATTGACAACGGCATCACGGGTACGGCTAATGTCATAGCCAGACGCGTTCATGTTGACAATAAACCCGGCTGGCGCGACGCCAATCAGCACCAGCATAATCAAGCCGATACCTTTCTGACCGTCGTTTGCACCGTGAGAGAAGCTCACGCCAATCGCCGATAAAATCAGCGCGGTACGCGTCCAGAACGGCGGCTTACGTTTGCCGTCCTGCTTTTCACGATCGACAGGCGTCAGATGCACGCGCTTACGTTTTTTACTGTCGTTCCAGAACCGACGCAGCACCAGCACCAGCAGACCTGCCACCACCATCCCCACAATCGGCGAGAGCAGCAGGGACAGGAAAATGCTGATCATTTTCGGCACGTTCAACGCATCCACAACGGAAGTATCCGTCAACAGCGCGTTGGTCAAACCAATACCGATAATGGAGCCGATCAGCGTGTGAGAACTAGAGGCAGGAATACCGAAGTACCAGGTACCCAGGTTCCAGATAATGGCAGCCAGCAGCATGGAAAAGACCATTGCCAGACCGTGCGCCGAACTCACGTTCAGCAATAAATCCGTGGGGAGAAGGTGAACAATTGCATAGGCCACGCTCAGGCCGCCCAGCAACACACCAAAGAAATTAAAGACACCCGCCATAACAACGGCAAACTCGGCGCGCATGGCTCGGGTATAAATAACAGTGGCAACGGCATTCGCAGTATCGTGAAAACCGTTGATGGCTTCATACATCAGTACAAACAACAAAGCCAATATCAACATCAGGCCAGTGTAGTAATCCAAACCGGCAAATAAATGTAGCATAAACGTTAGGCCATTTAGTGGTCATGAACGCGGCGCATTATCGGCGACAAGCAGGGGTCGGGAAAAGCGAAATATGACATTTTTTTGACTTAATATATGACGACGATCGGTGGATAAACCATTTAATCAATAAAAATCAAATGATTATATATTTTTACTAATATATGCAAATTGTTACGCTGGTATCGAACAAAAACCAATACTACAATTTGCCGCCCTACGGCTTTTGGCCTGTGGCAATCCAAGAAGATAAAATCACTCATCGGAGAAATGCATTGTGGAACAGTTTGACGCTGTCATCATCGGTGCCGGTGCAGCAGGCATGTTTTGCGCGGCACAGGCAGGACAACGCGGACTGCGTGTTCTACTGCTCGATAACGGCAAGAAAGCTGGCCGAAAGATATTGATGTCCGGCGGCGGACGCTGCAACTTTACCAATATGTATGCAGAACCAGCGGCCTATCTGTCTCACAACCCCCACTTTTGTAAATCGGCACTGGCGCGTTATACCCAGTGGGATTTCATCAGTCTGGTCAACAGCCACCGCATCGCTTATCACGAGAAAACGCTCGGCCAGTTATTCTGCGATGATTCCGCACAGCAAATCGTGGACATGCTGGTAACAGAATGTGAGCGGGCGAACGTCACCCTCCGTTTGCGCAGTGAAGTGACCTCGGTGGAGAAATCAGACGATCGGTTCACCGTCCAGCTAAGCAACGGCACAGCATTCCAAAGTGCATCGTTGGTCGTTGCCTGCGGCGGCCTGTCGATGCCCGGCCTGGGTGCGACGCCGTTTGGCTACCAGCTTGCCGCACAATTCGGTATCAACGTACTCCCAACTCGCGCTGCACTGGTGCCCTTTACGCTGCACAAACCGCTGCTCGAACAGTTGCAAACGCTCTCCGGGGTCTCCGTGCCTACCGTTGTCACCGCAGAAAACGGCGTGACGTTCCGTGAAAACATCCTGTTTACGCACCGTGGGCTATCTGGCCCCGCTATTTTGCAGATTTCCAGCTACTGGCAGGCCGGTGAATTCGTCACCATCAATCTGCTGCCCGACCGCGATCTCACCCAGCTCATTAATGACGAGCGCACCGCTCACCCGAACCAAAGCCTGAAAAACACGCTGGCACAGTGGTTACCTAAACGTCTGGTTGAATGCCTGCAAGCGTTAGGGCAACTGCCGGATGTCACGTTGAAACAGCTCAATAGCGCACAGCAAACGCAGATTGAACAGAGCCTGCAAGAGTGGCGCGTGCAGCCAAACGGTACGGAAGGTTATCGCACAGCCGAAGTGACCATCGGTGGCGTTGACACCCGCACGCTGTCCTCCAAAACTATGGAATCCAGTACGGTACCGGGGTTGTATTTCATCGGTGAAGTGGTCGATGTGACTGGCTGGCTCGGCGGCTATAACTTCCAATGGGCGTGGAGCTCGGCATGGGCGTGCGCACAAGCGCTGCCTTTTTGTTTTGGAAAAATAAGCTTTGTACACTAATTACACTCTATCATGTCAGCATTGGTGGAGTGATGATCTGTCCCTGAAATTACTCCCACCTAATTACGTCACCATGTCATAATCCACCGGTGTTTGATAACCCCGCGTCGAATGGTTGCGACGACGATGATAAAACACCTCGATATAATCAAATATTGCGTTCAGCGCTTCTTCTCTGCTGACAAACGCTTTTCCACACATCAGCGCCGTTTTCAGCGTGTGATAAAAGCTTTCCATTACCGAATTATCGTAACAGCAATCCTTTCCACTCATTGAGCAGCGTAAATCGTTATCTTTCAGTACGTCCCGATATCGATGGCTCGCATATTGACGCCCTCTGTCCGAATGCGCTATCACCTGCCTTGTCGGCTTTCGCCGCTTTCGAGCAGTCACGCGACAGCTCTGCGCTTGAACTCAGGGGTATATTGTTGTCTCGTCATAGTGGCCTCGCTTTCGTTGACTGGTTTGAAAACAAGGTGGGCATTAAATCAAGGACAGATCAGCGGTCAGTGATACCGCATATCATCAGGATGGCTTTACTAACATTGTTATTAACCCCCTGATCCGCCCCTTTCACTGTTCGTGAAGGGACGGGTCTCAGAGACAGAATTTATGCCTAAAGATGAAGCGAGCAGAATAATAGAGATTTACCAAATACTCAGGGACACGCAGCCCACCTTTGAAGAAACCGACGATGAGTGGATGACGCACGGTCTGTCAGAGACGCCGTTTAAGCACCTGGTGTCCTCCGCACTGTCCACCGTCACCACGACCAGACGCACTGTCAAAGCCTGCGACGCTCTTTACGCAGAGGTCAGAAGCTTTGACGACATCAGGAAAATGCCGGAAGAAAAGCTCATTGAGCTAATAAAGCCTGTCGCTCACTACAACCGTAAGGCAAAAACCCTTCGTAAGATGTGCAACATGATCATTGAGGATTTCGGCAATACTATCCCCGAGACGAAGGAGGATCTGCTGAAACTCCCCGGTATCGGACAGAAATGTGCAAACCTGATGCTGAACTACAAGCACGACAAACCCGTGGTCGCCGTGGACACCCATGTCCATCGCGTTATAAACCGCCTTGGCATTGTACAGGCAAAAACGCACGAAAAATCAGCGGAAAAGCTGAACGACGTTACGCCTGCGGAATTTAAAAAACACGCTCATGAATGGCTGATTGCCGTCGGCATGAACATCTGCAAGCCCAGAAACCCACGCTGCACAGAGTGCCCGGTATCGACTTACTGCGATTATTGCCGGGACAGGGCAGCGTAAGGTCCTGACATTAAAATAGGAGATGGATGATGCTTCAGATAGTGTGGTTTAAGCGTGATATGCGCACATTTGATAACGAGGCGCTTTCCCGTGCCTGTGCTGCCGGACCGGTTCTGTGTTTGTACGTATTTGAGCCGGATTACTGGGCCCTGAAAGATACCAGCAACCGCCAGTGGCTGTTTATTCGCGAATCTCTGAACGACCTCTCCGCGCAGCTGCGCGTCATTGGCGGGCACCTGACTGTGATGAACGGCACCGTAACAGGTGCACTGTCTGAACTGCGCCGGCAGGTCGGTAAATTTGTTCTGCACAGTCACGAAGAAACGGGCAATTTGTGGACCTTTGATCGTGATAAAAACGTTTCTGCGTGGTGCCGCGCGCAGGGCTGTGACTGGTTTCAGTATGCCCAGAATGGCGTGTGCAGGCCCGTTTCGCGACGCCGCGAGCGTTTTAAAGCTCACTGGGATGCGTGGTCGGCTCGCCCTGTCTTCTGCGTGCCGCAGCAGGCGGAATTTGTTACCACGCCAACTGGTCTTACAGCCGAACATTTGCCCGCAAGTGCATGCGCCGACCTTCTGCCTTGTCCGGGCCGGCAGGCTGGAGGTCGGGAAGCAGGCCTGGCAGTGTTGAAAGACTTTCTGCACCGCCGCAGCGAAAAGTACAGCGGCGCCATCAGCTCGCCCGTCACGGCTGAAGATGGCTGTTCACGGCTTAGTCCTCACATCGCTAATGGCACGCTGAGCCTGCGGGAAATTGCCCAGCGTGTCACAGCGTTACGCACACAGACGCTTTCACAACAGTGGAAAAAAAGCCTCAGCGCCTTTCATACGCGGCTATGGTGGCACTGCTATTTTATACAGACGTTAGAAAACCAGCCGGAAATGGAGGAAAAGCCCCTGGTTCCGCAAATGGGGCTACTCAAGAGGCCGTTCAACCAGGAAAGATTTGACGCATGGAAGGACGGGCGCACCGGCTGGCCGATGGTAGATGCATGTATGCGTTATCTTCATCACCACGGCTGGATCAACTTTCGCATGCGGGCCATGCTGGTTTCAGCCGCCTCCTGGTCGCTCTCTCTTCCCTCCGGTCCGGTAGCTGCCTGGCTTGCGCAGCTCTTTGTTGACTACGATCCCGGTATTCACTATCCGCAAATTCAGATGCAAAGCGGGATGGCGGCCAACGGCGTACTGCGCATCTATAATCCGGTCATGCAGGCGCACACGCTCGATCCTGATGCTAGGTTTGTCAGGCAATGGGTACCTGAACTTCGCGTCGTCAGCGATGTCTGGATCTTCGAACCCTGGAAGATGCCGTCCAGCTTGCAAAAACAGGCTGAACATCTGTCAGGCGTTCCCGTTTGTCTGCCGCTGGTCGATTTTGCCGTAGCGCATCGTGAGGCAAAGGCGGCAGTCTCCACACTCCGGCAGCGACACGGGCTGTCGCCGGCGCCGGGGTTTCGTGAAAAACCTGACGGTCAACACGTCAGGCGAGCTGCCACACCTGAAAAATCAGGTAATAAGAAGAAAAAAGACACGAAACAACTCGATTTATTCTGACAGCATGTCTGGTTTTCAGCACTTGATCATCTGGCCAGCCCGGCAAATGTCCGGCCATAAGGTGGCGGAAATTCAATCCGCATGGACTTCCTGGCTGAGAATACGGGCGCGGCAAACATCCAGAATCTCATCAGCAAGAGATGAATCATCGGGGCAGGCGCGAGATAACACCAGAGCACCGACAAGATGGGCAATAGTGTCAATCAGGTCGGCACGCGTTCCGTCTCCCGCATTATTCTCATTTCTTAAAACTGTAAGCTGACGTTCAATCCCAGCCGCAAATGTCGCCTTTATCGACTCAGACTGACGGGCTGTATCGGTACCCAGTGCCGACATCACACACCCTTTTCCCATATCATCGCGATGTTGCCGCGAGAGGTAGTATTTAACAAAATTTTCCCGGTCCACACCTGCCGTGCTTTCTGCAGATCGCGTAAAACCGCAGCTCATCGCCTCTGCCATCAGGTCGGCCTTAGAGCCAAAGTGCTTGTAGAACCCGCCGTGGGTTAAGCCTGCCGCTGACATCAGTTCCGCGACGCCCACACCATCGTAGCCACGCTCACGAAAAAGTTCTGAGGCCGTTTCAACAATGCGGATTCGGTTTTCCCGAACCTGCTCTTTCGACACTTTCATGTTTTTCAATCCTCTCAAAATATAGGGCCAAGTATACATTGATGATGGTCATAATCAAATTGATTGACTTTTTAGATTATGACCATCATCATTGGTGTGTGCTTTCATTAACCACCGACTAGGAAAAACAACATGACAAATCAGCAACTATTTCAACCTTACAATCTGGGGCCAATTACGCTTGCCAACCACATTGTAATGGCACCACTGACGCGTAACCGGGCAGGAGCAGGTTTGGTACCCGGCGAACTGGCGGCGACATATTACGCACAGCGTGCCACTGCGGGATTGTTGATTACTGAGGCTACACAGATCTCCCCACAGGCGCAGGGCTATCAGGATACGCCGGGGATCTACACGCAGGCTCAGATCGATGGCTGGCGCAAAGTGACTGACGCCGTGCATGCCAAAGGTGGGCGCATATTTGTACAGCTGTGGCACGTGGGACGGATCTCTCATGTTGATTTACAGCCTGGTGGCGCTGCGCCGGTCGCACCGTCTGCCATCCGTGCCGAGACGAAGACCTTTGTGAACAACGGATTTGCTGATGTCTCTGAGCCACGTGCGCTGGAGTTGCAGGAAATACAGGGAATTATCGACGATTTCAGGAAGGCATCTGCCAATGCCATTGCCGCCGGGTTTGATGGCGTAGAGATCCACGGCGCAAATGGTTATCTGCTGGAACAGTTCCTTAAAGACGGTGCCAATCAGCGTACCGATGAGTATGGCGGCTCTGTCGAGAACCGCGCGCGCCTGCTGTTAGAAGTCACTGCGGCTGTTAAAGAAGAGATTGGTGCTGACCGCACGGGGGTGCGCATTTCGCCGGTTTCCCCTGTTAATGCGATTTCGTGCAGCGATCCGCAGCCGCAATATGACTACGTCGCTGATCAACTTAATGCATTAGGTATCGTGTACCTTCATGTGGTTGAAGGCGCGACGGGCGGCCCGCGTGATGCATCTCCGTTCGATTACGACTCCCTGCGTCGGCGTTTTAAAAACACCTACATCGGCAACAACGGCTATGACCTGCCGCTGGCGACCACTCAGCTTGCAGAAGGCAAAGCCGATCTGTTCGCGTTCGGTCGTCCGTTCATCTCCAACCCTGATCTGGTCGAAAGGCTGAAGACTGGCGCGCCTCTGGCCTCACTCAATCCTGAAACACTTTATGGCGGTGGCGCTGCGGGATATACCGATTACCCGTCGCTTACTGAGACCAAAAAGTAGAACAACAGGTGTCACAGTTATACACACGTCGCACATTGCGAATTCTGTTTACATATTGATAAAGAAGATCAACTTATGACTAAAGCTTCAGTTCTTATTACAGGCGCATCCACGGGTATTGGTGCTGTTTACGCTGAACGGTTCGCCCGCCGGGGCCACGACCTGGTTCTGGTCGCACGCGACAAAGCAAAGTTAGAAACGCTTGCCGACCGTCTGCGACAGGAAAATGGTATTTCTGTTGATGTTTTGCCTGCTGACCTCACGCAAACGAGTGATTTAGCCGTGGTCGAAGCTCGCCTGCGTGAAGACGCGCAAATTGGCATTCTTATCAACAACGCGGGTATCGCACAGTCCGGCAGTTTTACAGAGCAGACGCCTGATTCAATAGAAAGCCTTATCGCGCTTAACGTCACTGCCCTGACGAGACTTGCCAGTGCGGTGGCACCACGATTTGTAAAAGCCGGAGAAGGCTCGATCGTCAACATCAGTTCCATCGTCGGACTCGCTCCGGAATTTGCCATGACGGTTTACGGCGCAACTAAAGCCTTTGTTCTTTTCCTGTCTCAGGGAATGAACGTCGAGCTGTCATCTAAGGGCATTTATATTCAGGCGGTACTTCCTGCCGGTACTTATACGGAAATTTGGGACCGTGCAGGTATCGACATCAGTAATTCTCCAAAATTCATGGAAGTGGGCGAGTTAGTGGATGCAGCGCTGGTGGGCTTTGATCGCCGTGAACTCGTCACCATCCCGCCTTTACATAATGCAGCCCGCTGGGACACCTTAGATGCTTCGCGTCAGGCTCTGCTTTCCGACATCAAACAAGATGAAGCCGCAGAGCGGTATAAAGCACTGTAGTCAATGGGTTGTACTCTGCAGAACAGTCTTTTGGCTGTTCTGCAGAGAGATAAATCCGACATAAATCCCTCACAGCGTGTCGTCTCATCTTTGATGAGAAACCTCGAATACATCATGAAGGCCTAATTCAGCATGACAAAAAAACGTGTAGCACTGGTTACAGGCGCTTCCTCAGGTATCGGCGAAGCGTCTGCCCGTAAACTTTTAGCCGCAGGGTATAGGGTATATGGCACCAGCAGGCGTGGCGCTCAGGCAGAAAAGCATCTGTTTCCGTTATTGACGCTGGATGTGACGGACGACGCTTCTGTCGTGGCCGCCATTGAGGAGTTGCTGCGCCTGGAGGGGCGGATCGATGTTCTGGTGAATAATGCGGGCTTCGGGGTCGCGCCGGCGGCGGCAGAAGAAAGTTCTATCGAACAGGCCAAGAGCATTTTTGATACCAACTTCCTGGGCATAGTCAGGTTGTCGCGGGCAGTGATCCCTCACATGCGCCGTCAGGGCAGCGGGCGCATCATCAATATCGGTTCGATACTCGGGATCGTTCCGTTGCCGTATGTGGCACTTTATGCTGCCAGTAAGCATGCGGTCGAAGGGTATACGGGAGCACTGGATCATGAACTGCGCACGCAGGGCATCAGAGTGTCTGTCATCGAACCTGCTTACATGAAAACACAGTTTGAAAACAATAATATAGAGCCGGATGCCAAGCTTGAAGAGTATGACCTCATCCGGGCTAAGCTGGAGAAAGTGGTTAGCAAGGCAATGGCCGAAGCGGAAAGTCCGGAGGTAGTGGCTGACGTGGTGGTTAAAGCGGCTCAGACTTCACGTCCAAAGGTGCGCTATACGGCGGGAAAGCTGGCAGGTCAATTGAACTTTATTCTCAGATTCGCCCCTGCATCATTCCTGGATAAGGTGGTGCGAAAAAGTCTTCAGCTAGATGCGAAAGAATAAAAATGAAATTTTCTCAACTGGCTATTCTGACCTCTTCGTTGTTTTTTATCCTGGCTACGGTATGGATGTTTTTCCCGGAACAGCTCTTAACTCAGTGGGGAATTGAACTGACGGCGGGTACCGGCGTGATCAGTCGTCGCTGTGCCGCATTTTTTGCGGGAATAGGGGTGATGTGTTTATTCGCCAGAAATGCAGAGCCTTCACTAGCTCGTTATGCACTGGCGGCCGGTATCAGCACGATATCTATTAATTTTAGCCGTACTGGGCATCGTTGAATGGCGGGAAGGACATGTTAACGGGCAGATACTTTTTGCAGTATTTATCGAGCTATTCCTGGGTATAGGCTTTTTACTCAGCAACAGAGCGGTTAAGAAAAATTTCACTGATAAACGCGACAGGGTAAACATCAAATGAAAGCTAAGACGATGAAAGCGTTTACGTTTAAACGCTATGGCAAATCCCCTGAACTGGGGTTTCCGCTCAGGAATTCTGTCGTAAGCATGCCATCTCCGATGCCACCTTTTACATGTGGCGACACAGTTTGGTGGTATGGAAGTGCCAGAGGTTAAGCGTCTGAAGGCTCTCGAAGAAGAGAATGCCCGTCTGAATAAGCTTCTTGCGGAAGTCGTGCTGGACACGGAGGCGCTTCAGGTAGATCAGGGGCGAAAGTACTGACGAGAGACCAGAAACGAGTAGCCGTGGTAGTAGATGTGTGACGCGATGTGGCTGTCGCAGCGTCGTGCCTGCAGGCTGGCTGGTTTCTGTCAGCATGTCGCGATGAGGTGCAGCAGCTGATGCGCATGTATCCAGATGCATAACTGAATACTTGAACGCAGACGTTTTGGTTATCGGCACATATGGCAGTTTCTAAGGTGAGAGGCGTTTCATGTTAGACGCAGGTCCAAGTGTCTGACCTGCGTGGATGATTTTACGAAGAAATGCCTTACAGTCATCATCGCTATCGATATTTCGGGCCATCAGGTATCGCTCATTGTGGACAGTATTGCTTCGTTTCGTGGATATCCTATGACGTTCTGAACCGTTCAGGGGCCAGAATTTACTTGCAGGGTACTGGATCCTCGGGCCTTTGAACACGGCGTGGAACTGATACTAATCCGCTGTGTAGATAGGTCGTCAGATGATTGGTCTGTGACAATATGTATCTTACCGCTCAGAGCAAAGGCAGAAATGATGGTAAACACAAACGCAATGCAGCCGAGGATAAAGTAGGAGGTTTCGAAGCCGTAATTAACGTACATCATCCCGGCCACATAGGACATGACGATGGATGACAACTGCTTAAAGAAGCAAAAGCCCCACAGGTAAATAGATGCTGAAAGATTCACGTTAAACTGGGTGGTGATGTATTTGAAAATTCCTACAAGGAGGAACGGCACCTCAAACATATGCAGTGTCTTCAGGATTATTACTTCTGTCACTGAGTCTGCGAGTGACGAACCAATGATCCGCGTCGACATAATCACACCGGCAATCAGTAGCGCATTTTTGCCGCCAATGCGGTTAATGATCAACGGCGCAAAAAACATAATAAAAGCGTTAAGAAATTCTCCCAGTGTGGTTACGTAGCCAAATGCCTGAGTACCTGCATGACGATCGCTGAAAAATGAGGTGAAGAAGTTAGCGAATTGCTGATCAAAGACGTCATACACGCATGCCACCCCGACGATATACATCACCAGACACCAGAATTTTCGCATTTTCAACAACCCTAAGGCCGCTTTGAGCTTTATGGGTTTTTGGTTCAGCGCAAGACCATCCGCCACTGCCAGAGTATTGTTTTCTTCAGGTTTAAACAGATACAGCAAAACGGCCAATACCAGCGAGAAGCTTGACGCTAGCCAGAACGCGAACTGGTTATTAATGGTAAACATATAGCCAACGATTGAGGCGCAGATTGCCCAGCCGACACAGCCAAACAGGCGGGCACGTCCATACTCAAACTGGCTGCGGCGGCTTACTTTCTCAATATAGGCTTCAATTGCAGGCGAGCCGCCGCTGCATACTAGCCCGAGGTAAATACCGCACAGCAGAGCCCCCAAAAAAAAGTGACTTTGCAGCAGCGGTGAGAACACATAGATAAACAGGGGAGCCAGAAACAGCAGCAGAAAGATGATCATCCACAGCAGATGTTTCTTCAGACCAAATTTGTCTGTGACGAAGCCGAAAATTGGCTGAAATACAAGGGCAAATAGCGCCATGCTGGCAAAAACCAATCCGGTTTGTTGCTGATCGAGAAGGTTGACGTCATGCAACCATATTGGAAAAAACGGCAGCACCGCGCCCATGATAAAAAAATAGAAAAAACAGAAGGCACCGAAAATCCAAAAGTTCCTGTTCTTTAAATAAAACATAGCTCACCTTTCCATTGGTAACAGCGCGGCACACTCCGCGCCTTGTAAGTTATGAGGAGGAATCAGGTCAGTAAGGCGATTAATGGTAGGCAGGAAGCCAGTTGCCATGCGCTTCAATCAGTTCGTCGCACAGCTTGCGGATATCATCGATCGAAAGTTCTGCAGAAGTGTGCGGGTCAAGCAGAGCTGCATGGTAGATGGCTTCGCGTTTGCGTGTAACCGCAGCTTCGACGGTCAACAGCTGGGTATTGATGTTGGTACGGTTCAGCGCTGCCAGCTGCTCAGGCAAATTGCCGACGTAACATGGCGTGACGCCCTGAGCATCCACCAGACAAGGCACTTCGACGCAGGCCTCTGAAGGTAAATTGGTGATCAAACCGGTGTTGAGCACGTTTCCGCCAATTTTGTAAGGCCGATCGGTTTCCATCGCTTCGATGATGTAAGACGCATATTCATGGGTACGACTGTGGGTCAGGCTGGTGTCATGGGTCAGCGCCACTTTCTGCTGCTGCCATTGTTCAATCTGCTCGATACACCGGCGTGGATATTCATCCAGCGGAATATTGAATCGTTCAATCAGTTCCGGGTAGTTGCGTTTGATCCAGTAAGGCATGTACTCGGCGTTGTGCTCTGACGATTCAGTGACGTAATAGCCGAAAGTTTTCATTATTTCATGTCGCACCATGTCATCATGTTTGCCCTGCACGGCGCTGGCGCGGCGCTTAATTTCCGGGTACAAATCTTCGCCGTGACGGCGAATGTCCAGCAGCCAGGCCATGTGATTAATACCCGCGATATGAAATTGCACGTCGTCGGTTGGCATATTCACGCTTTTCAACAGCGTTTCAGCACACACCTGAACGCTGTGGCAAAGCCCTACCGTTTTCACTTCCGTATGGCGCAGCATGGCTCCGGTTATCGTGGCCATAGGATTGGTGTAGTTCAGTAACCAAGCGTCCGGGCAGACTGCTTCAATATCCCGTGCGAAATCAAACAGCACGGGTATGGTGCGCAGCGCACGGAAGATACCGCCAATGCCCAGTGTGTCGGCAATAGTCTGCTGGAGACCATATTTCCTCGCAATAGTGAAATCGGTGATGGTACAAGGATCGTAGCCGCCGACCTGGATGGCATTCACCACGTAATTGGCGCTTTTCAGTGCCGCGCGGCGGTTCTCAACGCCGAGGTAAGCGGTGATCTTGGCTCTGCCCGCATTGGTATTGCTGTTGATATTATTCAACATGGCGAGTGATTCATTGAGACGAGCGCTGTCAATGTCATACAGCGCAATCTCGACCTCTTTCAACGCCGGAGTCGCCATAATGTCTCCGAGTACGTTCTTAGCGAAAATGGTGCTGCCTGCGCCCATAAATGTCACTTTAATCATTGAATTTCTCCGTTCCTGCTGTTTTTGATACGCAAAATGTACGCTGCGGAGTGAACAGTAAATATGGCTAAATGTGATATTGTTATGGCGAAAAATGATGCAACTAAGAAAGTGTGAGCCAGCTCAGAATATGACTGAAACTCGGTGACATTACTGGAGGAATTTCTGATAAAATGGTTGAAAAATAGAGGAAATGACTGTTGCACAAGACTTTTACCCTTAACCATACCGACAATATCGAATTGAATTTGTACCAGTACGGTGAGGAGAGTTGTCATAAGGGACACAGTTTTGGCCCCGCTGTCCGCCAGCATTACCTATTTCATTATGTGATAAGCGGAACCGGCATATTTTACAGTGAACAAGGAACTTTTCCTGTCGTTGCAGGGGAAGGGTTTCTGATCCACCCGCATGATGTGACAACCTACTGCGCTGATAAAAAGGATCCTTGGCACTATATGTGGCTTGAGGTCGATGGGTTGATCGCCGCCAGGATTTTCGAAGACTGTCATCTGAGCCGTCAATTCCCGGTTTATCAACCCAACCTGAATAAAGACAACTCCAACGCCTTGAGCTACATGCAGCAAATTGTCGAACATGGTGATGAACATCAGCTGAAGGTGCAGGGACTTTGTTATCTCTTCTTTTCTACGTTAATCAGCAATACGCTTCACGAAAGGGCATCTCTCCATGATGACAAGACGAAGCACCTGCAAAAGGCGGTCAAAAAAATTGAAAATCGCTACCACGAACATCTGACAGTTGATAGCCTAGCTGCCTACTGCAATATCAACCGTAGCTATCTCTGCCGGTTGTTTAAAAGTGCCTACGGTATCGGTCCCAAGGAATATTTGCTAAATTTTCGTATGAGCATCGCAGTAAGCCTTCTGAGAAACAGCAATACGGCGATCAAGGTAGTGGGCATTTCGGTAGGCTATGAAAATCAGTTGCATTTTTCTAAAGCCTTCAAGAAAGTGCACGGCGTATCTCCAGCTAAATGGCGGCAAAAAAACCTCCTGGAACAGTAACCCGCTACAGGACATTCAACTCCTGCTCATTCTGACTGGAAACATTGTTGTCACATGTTTTCAGACGATGATCATTAATATCCGCATTTGCGATCCGGACATCTCAATTTAGCGACGACAATCAATGTCTATTCCAGTTTATAATGTGACCCTGATTTCCCATTTTTAAATGTCACTTTTTATCCCGAATCTCTGAAGAGAAAAGGCAGGATCTTCTCACCCGCAATATGCGAATTTTTCTCAGATGATTCAAAAAGATAAAGCATTTTATCATATTGAAACGTCAACGATTTTGAGAGCGTACGCAGCTGATCTGTCCTTGATTTAATGCCCACCTTGTTTTCAAACCAGTCAACGCTGGGTTATCAAACATCGGTGGATTATGAAATGGTGGCATAATTAGGTGGGAGTAATTTCAGGGACAGATCTGCATTCAAAATGGATTATGAAAGCCCTTCGCAATTCAGCCGCGAATATCGGCGTTTATTCGGCGTTCCGGCCAAGAAAGATATTACCGCCCTGCGCGCGCAGATTCCCTCATCAGGCATACGGTCATAACGTAGATTGGCTCACCGTGTGAACAACAGAACAATACGGACGGATCCAGGTTACAAACTTTATTTCCGCCAAATCTCTTTCAGCAAATAGGACTATAATAACCTCTATTCAGCACTCTCCTTTAATTTATGGAGAAAAGGACGTCTCTACATAGGCCTCTGCTGCCAGAAAGGAGATGTGGATGAGCCCCAGACGTAGTGAACATAAAATCAACATATTGCAGTTATTGGTTGCAGGCATGCTGCCACTGCTGCTTGGATTATTGTTCACATTTGTTGAGTCCAGATTAATGGTAAAGCGCGATTTGGAATCCACCGCGCAAATCGCAATGAATCATGCCGAGAATATTTCGACACAGGCATGGCAGATGGTGGATCGCCTCCAGCGCTTTCATGGTCAGCCCTGCGACGTCATCGGCGATGAACTGCAACGTCTTGGTTCGGTCTTTTCTTACTTCCGCGCTATCGGCGTTACCCATAATACTGACGTCTATTGCTCTTCAACGTTTGGTCGCACGCTGACGCCACTAAGCCGCGTTATTCAACAGCCGCTACCGGAGACCGATTCTGAGCGCTGGAGCCTGTCAATTGCAGGTTCAGCCAACGTAAAAGGACGCCCGGCGCTGATCTTCGTCCAAATGCCCCTCACAGGTTACGGCGCTTACGCGATGGTCGATGCGCAATATCTCATTGATCTTATGACTGCAATTAGCAAGATTCGCGGCTATCAACTTATTCTGCAAATGGATAACGGTCACCCGATTCAAACGGGCCCGACCATTACGCCCCACAGGAGCCTATTTTCTACCTCTACGCTTGAAATCAAATCGAGCCACTTTCCGATTACCCTCAATATTACCGCCCCAGCGTCTCAAGAAATCACCAACTGGAAGCAGGCATTTTTCACGTTTCTGCCACTGGCCATTATTCTCTCTCTGCTTTTCACTACGGCGATGTGGTACTGGCAAAAACGTAAGTTATTCTTCCGCGAAGAAATCCGTAAGGGCATCGCTAACGGAGAATTTTCCGTCTATTACCAGCCCATCTATGACGTGGAATCGCAAGCCTGCACCGGAGTAGAGACGTTACTGCGCTGGCGACGCAGCAATGGGCTGTGGATTAGACCCGATATATTTATCTCGGCCGCCGAAGCAGAAAGCATGATCATTCCCATCACTCGGCATTTATTTGATCTGGTGGCGTCAGATATCGCTAGTTGGCAGGTAAAACCGGGGTTCCATCTGGGGCTCAACGTTGCAGCCGAACATTTGCATCACCCAAGTTTCGTCTCAGATGTACACCGATTCGCAGAGAAAGTCGCCTCTCATTCATTGAGCATTACACTGGAGCTGACAGAGCGTAACCTCATCAGCAACGGCCCTGAAATCATACAGCGCCTGCATCAGTTGCGTGAAGATGGCTTTATGATTGCCATTGACGACTTCGGCACTGGCCACTGCTCCCTCTCTTATCTGCAAAACTTTCCGCTGGATTGCCTGAAAATAGATCAGGGATTCGTCAGCGCGATCTCATCTCCGGATGAGGAGGCCCCTATTCTTGATGCCATTATTAATTTGAGCCACCGCATCAAGCTTCAATCCGTAGCAGAAGGCGTGGAAACCGAGCAACAGCTTCTGTATTTACAACGGCGCGGCGTCAAATATATACAAGGATTCCTTTATGCTAAGCCGATGGACAATGAATCGCTGCTGGTCTGGCTTCACTATAATGGCAATAAATCGATTGAGAGTTTTATGAATAAAAACAAAGAAGGGGAAAAACAGTAATAACCGGCAGAAACTTGTCCACCGGTATTCAATAATCGGTAAATCAGAAACGGTAACCGACGCCAATATTAAAACCGTCTACACGCGTTTCATAAATCTTCGTGCCTTCATAGCCAATATCAATCGCCCAGTTTGCTACGGGTGTGATTTGAATACCGGCACCGTAAGCAAAGCTGGATTTGCTTTCGCTACCAGATTGGCGGAACGCATCCCCTTCTTCCCAACTGGACTTACCACGGCCAATACCTGCCAAACCATAAACACTGACATATTCATTAAAGCGGTAAGATGGACCAGCCATGAGTGAATAGTATTTCAGCTTATAAACATCACTGCTTGAATTCTGATAATACTCAGTTTGTTCTGCGCTCACATAAGTGAAAGAACCGATAATGCCAAGCGCAGAATCGCCCTGATAATGGTATTTTGCCGTAATCCCTTTTGGATCTTTAAAGTCATCGACTTTCGCCTGAGCATAACCCAAAGACACCGTTTGTGTCGCCTGAGCAGCAGACATTCCCATGGCACAAGCAATCAAAGTGGAGAGTAGCAGTGTTGTTTTTTTTCATGATCGAAACATCTTCCATATTTGAATAAAAAGACGGCTTCAACAAAACGAATATATGAATATCGCGAATGTTGTCCGCATATAAACTTACATTTAAATACCGATAGGTAAAGTTAGTATTATTTTCAAACAACTGGAATTGTTTTTATTTAAACCATTAAAAAACAAAAGGATAGGTATTATTTATGATAATTAACGCGCGATTCTTCACGCTATTTTTGGGAACATTCTGAACTGAAGATAGAGGGAATATGGAAATTTTCGACGCAAAAAAAACACCGAGATAAAACCTGTATTTATAAAGGATATCTTTCACAAGAGAGTATTTTTTAAACGGATAGTGTGAATAGACGATGATTGGAGCAGAGAAAAACTGAAAATGATTTACTGAGGAAGTGTGTTGGTCGGCGAGAGAGGATTCGAACCTCCGACCCACTGGTCCCAAACCAGTTGCGCTACCAAGCTGCGCTACTCGCCGAATGCGGGCGCATATTACTGCTACCTTATTAGAGCGTCAATACCTTTTTAGCAAAAGGATTTCAGCTGCCGTTAAAGTGTCCATCCTTGGTATTTATAAACCTGAAACCGACGTCCTTGTCCGTGATTCATGTCAATTAGCGGGTTTCTGGCACCAGTTATTTTTAGGGTTAATACCACCGTCAGGCGATGTGTATCCCACACATCCAAGAATCGTATCAAACAGCTCTTCATGGCGATGTGTTTTACCAACGCGCTGCTGAGCCTTCAACTGCTCGAACGCATGCTGATTATCGGTGTCAGCCAAAAATTTATCTGATGTCCAGACCATCATCGGTGAACGGAACTGCTCGGGTGGTGCCATCTCACGCGGCGTGCCGTGCAAATGGTAGTTATCATCGATGGATTCACCGTGATCGGAGGCATAAAACACGATCGCTTTCTTATCCCGAACCTGATCGATCACGCTATCGATAAAGCTATCGGTATAGAGCACGCTATTATCAAACGCATTAATCAACTGCTCACGGGTACAGGAGGCATCAACGCCCATGCACTCTGGTTGATAGCGCGCATAGCTGCGGGGATATCGCATGGAATACAGGTAGTGAGAGCCTTTAGTATGCAGCACAATCAGATGCTTA
The DNA here is from genome assembly GCF_009931295.1 of Pectobacterium odoriferum. NCBI lineage: Bacteria > Pseudomonadati > Pseudomonadota > Gammaproteobacteria > Enterobacterales > Pectobacteriaceae > Pectobacterium > Pectobacterium odoriferum. The sequence continues at coordinate 4,897,365 of NZ_CP034938.1, forward strand.
CCTTTGGGGTAGCGTGCCAGCGACTCCTTGACCTCATCGACCAGCAACATATCCTGCACCGATTTACCGTCATTGTGTTTCTCTGACGCAATCATTTCGCGAAAGGAGTAGTTATTCGCCTCAATGCTATTGTAAAACCACACCTCACTTTGCATAGCAAACAGCTCAGAGGTAAAGCCCAACTCTTTCATTACAGCAAAGACATTCTGTTCTTTCAGCGTTCGCTGCGGGTTGTCTTCCGTGCCACCTTCTCGCACAAACATACAGCGCATGGAAAGCTTGGTTGAGGTATCACACGATTGGCCGCGGAAAGCGACCAAGTTTTTTTCTTTTGACAGCTTCGGCGTCGTATCTCGCTCGTAGCCTAACAGCCCCATATGATCCCAACGGGTTGTTTCACCGATAATGAAAACCACGTAGGTATCGTCAATGCCTTTCGGCGGGACATAGGTAAAATGCTGAGCTGGATCGAAAAGATTGGAGGAGTCCTGGCTCTCGTCATACTTGGTGTACGCAAATAATCCTAATGCGGATAACCAGTTAGAAGGCAGATACGAGTGAGCCACTACGCCGCCATAGCTGGGCAAATCCACATTGGATTCTCGCTCGGATATCGATTGAACGTTGTCCATATAGCGAAGCGGCATCCAAACCAGCGCTACGACAGCGGCAAGAACCAGAAGAGGAACCAAACGTCTTCCCGGCGATTTAAGCTGTTCAATCAGCGTATGACGTAGCGAGTTCTTCCAAATCAAAAACAACGGCAGCGCACTCACCACCAGCATCCACAGGAAAAAACGAAAACCAATAACTTCTTTAGAAAGATCAATATCCGTGGTCATGACCGCCGCAATAATGCCATAGCCAATCACGACATTAAAAAATGTCATGTAATAGCTGGCAGCAACAGAAATCAACACCAAAAGAGACGCGATAATCCGATAAAAACGACGTCCCCCGAGGGAAATAATCCTCATCAGGAAAAAGGTAAATAAGATACTCGCGGTCAATTCGACAAGAGCGGGAATAAATGTTGGAACCTGGCTACCAGCAGAGATTGAAAAATAATCAAACCGGCGGTAATACACTGAGATATTGAGAAAAAGGCCAATATAAATTGCCAGGACGAACGATAACTTGGGTTGCGAAAAAGATGCTACAAACTTCATTATGACAAGTGCTCCAACAAAACCTTTCTTATTATCTGAAGCTATACGACAACATCCCTATGCCTGAGTTCAACGGAAATAATCAGACTCTCAGGCAATTTTATATCGCAAACAGCAAATAAGCTCACACCGTTTAATTCGTAAACTTTACTTATGATTAAGTAGGAAAAACAGAAAAAAATTGTCCTTTTATGTGAACGAATCCACGAAAAAATAAAAAGTACTATCCCAACGTTTTCTGAAAAATCACCACCGCTTATCTATGTATTTCGAGATCTAAGCGAGCCATTAATTCCACAACGATTGGGTGATTAAGAAACGCCATGATCTCTTCTGCACGTCGTTCCCCAATACCTGAGAACTGTCGCCATTGTTGCGCCGTCCGTTGCTGTAACGCCAGCCAATCCACATTATCCAATGCGTGAATTGCCGAACGAGGAACAGGAAGACCCAAGGCAAGTAGCCAGCGGGATAGCGGCTTATGCCGTGCCGACTGCAAACTCGTATAGATATCTCGCGCCCGCTTATCACCCATACCCTGGACGGCATTAAGCTGTGCTTCGGTCAGAGATAACCATGACAGTACATCACCTAGTAAATCATGTTGCATCAGGCGCAGCCAGATCCCTTCACGCACTCCCGCGAGCTTTAAACCGTGCTCTCCACTCAACCAGACTAAACGAGCCAGAAATTGCTGCTGGCAAACTGCGCTATACCGAAAACAGCTAAAAGTATGGAAATCATGTTCGCTGGGGGAGACGATAGCTGGCCGCTCAGTACCACGCCATACCACATTATCCAGACGTGGAATCCCCTGCCCCGCTAGGCTGATGCTCACCCGATCGCCGGGCAACACGTCCCACTGTTTCCAACGAGACAGCGAGCCCACATTTACCCGGCTGACCGATTTGTCATCCAATTCAAGAGGATTGAGTTTTAACACCACGGCGCTCTTACCCGTCCGCCCGACAGAAAACACTACATCAGCCACTTCAGCAACCTGATGAACAGGCGGGTATTTCCATGCGATCGCCCAGTCGGCCGATGTATTACGCCAATAGCGCCCCTGCGGCTCTTTAGTCTGGCGGATAACTACGCCATCCGTTACAAAAGGCAGCGGACCGTGATACCAGTGATGACGCCATTTCTCCGCGTCGGCGAATGACGCAATAGCATGGGTATAGTCCGCCGTCATGGCAAACCCCATGTCCTTCAATTTCTTCAGACGTTCGGGCATTGTCTTAGGGCCATCCGGCCATTCCCAGACAAACAGACCAATCTGCGACAACACAGGAGATGGCTGATGCCGACGCATTTCACCGGCCACGACCGAGCGTGCATTAACACCGCCCTGAGTACGCTGACGATGATCGGTCATCTTCAGGAAAAGCTCCCCTTGTAATACCAATGAGGAAGGCGCATCGGTTAATAGATGAGGTATTCCCGGAATCAAGCGGGCTTTTTCCGTCCAGTCTTCGCCTTGCAGACCGTTGCCTCGACTAACCGCGGACACGAGCTTGCCGTGCTGATAGACGAGCGTGACAGCCACGCCATCAATTTTTGGCTGAATCCATAAATCCTCACGCTGTGCGATCCATTGCACCAGTTGCCGACGATCGGACAATTTTTTCAGTCCCGTATGGGCAACAGGGTGAGGCTGCTTGCCATTATCGGGTAGCCGGGCGGGAATCGCGTTTTGGGGCTGAAAACACCCTAACCACTGGGTTAACTGTTCCCGCAGTTGGTCATAAACGTCATCTTCTATCGGGCTTTTCCCTTCGGTGTAATACACGTCATCCCACTGTTCTAACTGATGACGCAATGCATCAATTTCTTTGCCAGCCCTTGTGTTATCCCAATCAGGGCACACCGCAGCCACAGTTGGAAAACTGCTGATGCCCCCCATGACGATGATGATCAAAAATGTGCGGATCCTGAGCCACATAGAACCTCCTGCCATCCATTAGCGAATGGCCGCAGTACATAGCAACGCAGAGGAAAATACGAGGTGAAAAAAGGAGAAATGCCAAACGCGCCGCAAGATGATTCATCGTTTGCAGCACCGATAAAAAAGATGGGAACGTGCTTCGCAATCTAAAAAAGAAACGTTGGAAAAACATTTTCCCGATGGCATAACGAAAAAACAGCCAGCAGAGAATTTATCGCAGCGCGACTGATGACATATAGGCGTGTATAATGCGGGTAAATGCGCATTTTTCTGCTGCATATCACTATTCACCATCGTAACCGTTAATAAAACTTCATTATGGCTCAAGGCACGTTATATATCGTTTCTGCTCCCAGTGGAGCTGGGAAATCCAGCCTGATTCAGGCGTTATTAAAAACTCAGCCACTTTACGACACTCAGGTATCGATTTCGCATACAACGAGAGCTAAACGACTGGGAGAAAACCACGGCGAACACTATTTCTTCGTCGAAATCGATGAATTTAAGCGTATGATTCAGGATAACGAGTTTCTGGAACACGCTGAAGTCTTTGGCAATTACTACGGTACATCCCGACCGGCAATTGAGCAGGTATTAGCAACTGGCGTTGATGTTTTTCTGGATATCGACTGGCAAGGTGCCAAGCAAATCCGCGCCCAGATGCCGCACGCGCGCAGTATTTTCATTCTGCCGCCGTCAAAAGAAGAGCTGGCTCGCCGCCTGCGTGGCCGTGGACAGGACAGCGATGAAGTCATTGCCCGTCGTATGTCTCAGGCCGTGGCGGAAATGACACACTACGGCGAGTATGATTACCTGATTGTGAATGATGATTTCGATCTGGCGCTGCTCGATCTAAAAACCATTATTCGCGCCGAACGTCTGCGTTTGAGCAGACAACAGGTTCGGCATGATGCATTAATCACCAAACTATTGGCAGACTGACGCCTCTTTCAGTATGATGCGCAGTCATTTTATTTCCTGTGGAGTAGCACATTATGGCACGCGTAACTGTTCAAGACGCTGTAGAGAAAATTGGTAACCGTTTTGACCTGGTGTTGGTCGCTGCTCGTCGCGCCCGTCAAATCCAGACTGGCGGCAAAGATCCGCTGGTTCCTGAAGAAAACGATAAGTACACCGTGATCGCACTGCGTGAAATCGAAGAAGGTCTGATCAACAACCAGATTCTGGATGTTCGTGACCGTCAGGAACAGCAAGAGCAGGAAGCCGCAGAGATTCAGGCGGTTACCGCGATTGCTGAAGGCCGTCGTTAATCACACCACGAGTCGCCCTTGTACATTTTTGAAAGCCTTAATCTGCTGATTCAACGTTATCTGCCAGAAGATCAGATCAAACGTTTACAGCAGGCTTACTTAGTTGCACGTGATGCTCACGAGGGGCAGACTCGCTCCAGCGGTGAACCCTACATCACACACCCTGTTGCCGTCGCCTGTATTCTGGCGGAGATGCGTCTCGATTACGAAACGCTGATGGCAGCACTGCTGCATGATGTCATAGAAGACACCCCCGCCACCTATCAGGACATGGAACAGCTTTTCGGTAAAAGCGTTGCTGAACTGGTAGAGGGCGTGTCCAAGCTGGACAAGCTGAAGTTCCGCGATAAGAAAGAAGCGCAGGCTGAAAACTTTCGCAAAATGATCATGGCGATGGTGCAAGATATTCGCGTCATCCTGATCAAACTGGCAGACCGTACCCATAACATGCGCACGCTGGGTTCATTGCGCCCGGACAAACGCCGCCGCATTGCACGCGAAACGCTGGAAATATACAGCCCGCTGGCACATCGACTGGGTATCCATCACCTCAAAACCGAGCTGGAAGAGTTGGGTTTTGAGGCGCTGTATCCGAACCGTTATCGCGTCATTAAAGAGGTCGTCAAGGCCGCACGCGGTAACCGCAAGGAAATGATTCAGAAAATCCTGTCGGAAATCGAAGGGCGTTTGACTGAGGCTGGGATTGCCTGCCGCGTCAGCGGTCGCGAAAAACACCTGTATTCCATCTACTGTAAAATGCACCTGAAAGAGCAGCGTTTTCATTCCATCATGGATATTTATGCGTTTCGGGTCATCGTGAAAGAGCTGGACACCTGCTATCGCGTGCTCGGACAGGTTCACAGCCTGTATAAGCCGCGCCCAGGTCGGGTAAAAGACTACATTGCCATCCCCAAAGCCAACGGCTATCAGTCACTGCACACGTCTCTGATTGGCCCACACGGCGTGCCGGTCGAAGTACAAATTCGCACTGACGACATGGATCAAATGGCGGAAATGGGTGTCGCCGCGCACTGGGCCTATAAAGAAGGCGAGAGCAGCACTACCGCACAGGTACGCGCCCAACGCTGGATGCAAAGCCTGCTGGAACTCCAGCAAAGTGCCGGTAGCTCATTTGAATTTATCGAAAGCGTGAAGTCCGATCTCTTCCCTGACGAGATGTACGTCTTTACGCCAGAAGGCCGTATTGTGGAACTCCCCGCAGGCGCGACCCCTGTCGACTTCGCCTACGCAGTACACACCGATATTGGCCACGCCTGCGTCGGCGCCCGCGTCGACCGCCAGCCTTACCCGCTGTCACAGTCACTCACCAGCGGTCAAACCGTTGAAATCATTACCGCGCCGGGTGCTAGGCCGAATGCCGCGTGGCTTAACTTCGTGGTTAGCTCCAGAGCGCGTTCCAAAATCCGCCAGATGCTGAAAAACCTCAAGCGTGATGATTCCGTGAGTCTCGGTCGCCGTTTACTGAACCACGCATTAGGCAACGGCCGCAAACTCTCCGACATCCCTGAAAAGTCGATTCAGCTTGAGCTTGAGCGCATGAAGCTCGCGACGCTGGACGATCTGATGGCGGAGATTGGTATGGGTAATGCCATGAGCGTCGTTGTGGCAAAAAATCTGCTGAACGAACAATCTGAGTTGGGAACCACTGGGCTGCGCAAGTTGCCGATCAAAGGCGCAGATGGCGTCATGATCTCATTTGCCAAATGCTGCCGCCCCATCCCCGGCGACCCAATTATTGCCCACGTCAGCCCTGGTAAAGGGTTGGTTATTCACCATGAATCCTGTCGCAACATCCGCGGCTATCAGAAAGAACCTGAAAAATTCATGGCAGTAGAGTGGGATAAGGTGACGGAACAAGAGTTCATCGCCGAAATCAAAGTGGATATGTTCAACCATCAGGGCGCGCTGGCGAACCTGACGGCAGCGATCAACGCCGCGAATTCCAATATTCAGAGCATCAACACGGAAGAGAAGGATGGCCGCGTATACAGCGCCTTTATCCGCCTCACGACTCTCGATCGTGTTCATCTGGCCAATATTATGCGTAAAATTCGCGTGATGCCGGATGTCATCAAAGTTAACCGTAACCGAAATTAATCGTCATGACCCCTCAACGTTATGCACGTATAAAAGAAATGCTCAACTGTCGTCAGCCCGATCTGACGATTTGCATGGAGCAAGTGCATAAACCTCATAACGTTTCTGCGGTTATCCGTACTGCGGATGCTGTCGGTGTGCATGAAGTCCATGCGATTTGGCCCACCAGTCGGATGAAAACACTGGTCTCCTCCGCCGCAGGTAGCAATAGCTGGGTGCAGGTTAAAACCCATCGCAACATAGGTGATGCAGTTGGTCACCTGAAGGCCGAAGGCATGCAGGTTCTGGCGACCAATTTGTCTGAATATGCGGTCGATTTTCGGGAAATTGATTACACCCGCCCGACCTGTATTCTGCTTGGACAAGAAAAAACCGGTATTACTGCCGAAGCGCTCAAACTGGCCGATCAGGATATCATCATTCCGATGACCGGCATGGTGCAGTCGCTGAATGTCTCCGTGGCCTCGGCGTTGATCCTGTATGAAGCCCAACGCCAACGCCAGATCGCCGGTATGTACCAACGTGAAGACAGTCCGCTTGATGAAGAAGAGCAGCAGCGCCTGCTTTTTGAAGGGGGCTACCCGGTACTGGCACGCGTTGCAAAACGCAAAGGGCTACCTCGCCCCCATATCGACCATCAGGGTCAGATTGTAGCGGATACCCCGTGGTGGGCCGCGATGCAATCGTCGGAGTGCTGATGAAAGGCCGCCTGCTGAACACCCAACCGCTGAGTACACTTACCGGCGTGGGTGCAAGTCAGGCAACGAAACTCGCGCGACTTGGGCTGGAAACCGTGCAGGATCTCCTGCTGCACTTACCTCTGCGCTACGAAGACCGCACACATCTTTATCCTATTGGCGACCTCCTTCCCGGTATGTATGCCACCGTGGAAGGTGAAATCCTACGCAACGATATCACCTTTGGCAGCCGTCGCATGTTGACCTGCCAGATCAGCGACGGCAGCGGCATGCTGACCATGCGCTTCTTCAATTTCAGCGCCGCGATGAAAAACAGCCTCGCACCGGGACAGCGCGTTACCGCTTATGGCGAAATCAAGCGCGGTAAAATCGGTGCGGAGATCATCCATCCTGAATATCGTGTTCAGGGGGAGAGTACGCAGGTCGAGCTACAGGAATCACTCACGCCGGTTTACCCCTCCACAGAGGGCGTTCGTCAGGCCACGCTCCGCAAACTTACCGATCAGGCATTGGCATTGCTCGATGCAAACCCCATCGATGAGTTGCTGCCTGAATCCCTGAGCCGATCGCTCATTAGCCTGCCGGACGCGCTTCACACGTTACATCGTCCCCCGCCGGATATGCAGCTCAGCGAGCTTGAGCACGGGAAACACCCGGCACAGCAGCGGTTGATTATGGAAGAACTGCTGGCGCATAACCTGAGTATGCTCGCGGTGCGGGCGGGGGAGCAGCGGCATAAAGCCTCCCCGCTACAGGCACAAGACGGCTTGAAGCAACGACTGCTCGCCGCCCTGCCATTCAAACCCACGCAGGCGCAAGATCGTGTTGTGGCGGAGATTGAAGCGGATATGGCGAAAGATTTTCCAATGATGCGTCTGGTACAGGGCGATGTCGGTTCAGGGAAAACGCTGGTCGCTGCGCTGGCAGCATTACGCGCCATTGCCAACGGCAAACAGGTCGCGCTGATGGCACCAACAGAGCTATTGGCCGAACAGCACGCCCATAATTTCCGTCAGTGGTTTGAACCGCTAGGGCTTGAAGTGGGCTGGCTGGCTGGCAAACAGAAAGGGAAAGCGCGTCAGGCCCAGCAGGATGCCATCGCCAGCGGTCAGGTTTCCATGGTGGTCGGGACGCACGCTATTTTCCAGCAGCAGGTTAAATTCAACGGGCTGGCATTGGTCATTATTGATGAACAGCACCGCTTTGGCGTGCATCAACGTCTTGCGCTGTGGGAAAAAGGCGAAGAACAAGGCTTTCATCCTCATCAACTGATTATGACCGCCACACCGATTCCTCGTACGCTGGCGATGACGGCCTATGCCGATCTGGATACATCCGTCATTGATGAACTGCCGCCGGGCAGAACCCCCGTCACCACAGTCGCCATACCGGATTCACGCCGCAGCGACATCATCGAGCGCGTGAATAATGCCTGTCAGCAGGAAGGGCGGCAGGCCTATTGGGTATGTACGCTGATCGAAGAATCCGATCTTCTGGAAGCACAGGCAGCTGAAGCCACCAGCGAAGAGTTGAAGGCTGCTCTGCCGAACCTCAAGGTTGGATTGGTTCACGGCCGCATGAAAGCACAGGAAAAGCAGGCAGTGATGCAAGCCTTCAAACAGGGCGAACTGCAACTGCTGGTGGCGACCACCGTCATCGAGGTCGGTGTGGATGTACCCAATGCCAGCCTAATGATCATTGAAAACCCGGAGCGTCTGGGTCTGGCACAGCTACACCAGTTGCGCGGGCGAGTCGGACGCGGCGCGATAGCATCCCACTGCGTGCTGCTCTATAAAACGCCAATGAGCAAGACCGCACAAAAACGGCTTCAGGTTCTACGCGATAGCAACGATGGCTTTGTCATCGCTCAGCGCGATTTGGAAATTCGCGGGCCAGGTGAATTATTAGGTACGCGCCAGACGGGCAATGCCGAGTTTAAAGTTGCTGACCTCCTGCGCGATCAGGAACTGATTCCACAGGTACAGCGCGTTGCGCGTCATCTTCATGAGCACTATCCCGAGCATGCCATTGCGCTAATCGAGCGCTGGCTACCAGAGCGCGCACGCTACACCAACGCCTAACCACAGCAGCGTATTCTTTATTTTTCCTAAAACCTCGCCGCCAACGCACATGCAGCGTGAAGTATGACGGGTATATCACCTTAAATAATAAGGCCTTGTTCATCAGACAAAATTCATATCGAAAAGATGAGTTAGCAAACGTTTGCTTTCAGCAAAGAGATCATTAAAATGCGCTCTTTGTCGTTTCAGGAACGCCAACTTACACCATGACTACCACCACGGAAACGTCCCAAACAGAAGCGGCTGCCGCACCTCAGCGCAGTGAACTCATCTATCGCCTTGAAGACAGACCGCCGCTGCCGCAAACGCTGTTCGCCGCCAGTCAGCACCTGCTTGCCATGTTTGTTGCGGTGATTACCCCCGCGCTACTGATCTGTCAGGCATTAGGTTTACCCGCTGAGGATACGCAGCGCATCATCAGCATGTCGCTTTTCGCTTCCGGTCTGGCTTCTATTCTCCAAATTAAAACCTGGGGCCCTGTCGGTTCTGGTCTGCTGTCGATTCAGGGCACCAGCTTTAACTTCGTGACGCCGCTGATTATGGGCGGACTGGCGCTGAAAAACGGCGGCGCGGATATTCCCACGATGATGGCAGCCCTGTTCGGTACGCTGATGGTCGCTTCCTTCACCGAAATCATTCTTTCACGCTTCCTACATTTAACCCGTCGAATCATTACTCCGCTGGTTTCCGGCATTGTAGTGATGATCATTGGCCTGTCGCTGATTCAGGTCGGCCTGACCTCCATCGGCGGCGGCTATGCCGCAATGGGTAATAACACCTTCGGTGCACCCAAGAACTTACTATTAGCGGGGGCGGTGTTGCTGGTTATTATTCTGCTTAACCGCCAGCGTAACCCTTACCTGCGCGTCGCCTCGCTGGTGATTGCTATGGCGGTGGGTTATCTGGGTGCCTGGTTGATGGGAATGCTGCCGGAAAATGCGCCTGCTCAAAACGACACGGTTATTATGGTGCCCACGCCGCTGTATTACGGTTTAGGCTTTGACTGGAACCTGTTGATTCCGCTGATGCTGGTTTTCATGGTGACATCGTTAGAAACCATCGGTGACATCACCGCGACCTCCGACGTTTCAGAGCAGCCGGTCAGAGGCCCGCTGTATATGAAACGCTTAAAAGGCGGCGTGCTGGCAAATGGTCTGAACTCGTGTCTTTCTGCTGTATTCAATACCTTCCCTAACTCTTGCTTCGGCCAGAATAACGGCGTCATCCAGCTTACTGGGGTTGCCAGTCGCTATGTGGGCTTCGTGGTTTCACTGATGCTGATCGCTCTGGGCCTGTTCCCTGCCGTTAGCGGATTTGTGCAGCATATTCCAGAGCCCGTTCTGGGCGGCGCCACGATCGTGATGTTTGGTACGATCGCCGCTTCTGGTGTGCGGATTGTGTCCCGTGAGCCACTGAATCGTCGTGCGATCATGATTATTGCACTGTCATTGGCTGTTGGTCTTGGCGTATCACAGCAGCCGCTGATTCTGCAATTCGCTCCGGATTGGATTAAAACATTACTGTCTTCCGGTATCGCCGCTGGCGGGATTACGGCAATCGTGTTGAATATCGTCTTCCCACACGAAGAAAAATAGCGCCAGCCCGCAATAATTTCTGTTCAGTTCATGTAAAAGCGAGCGGTGATGCAACACCGCTCGCTTTTTACTGTCTGTAACAGCATTACCTATTGAGCCTTCAGGGAAATTGCGGCATAAGAACAGTTCTCCCTGACGATTGGCATGGACTGACACGATGAAATTTATCGGGAAATTATTGCTGACCCTACTGCTGCTGGCCTCTTTAGCGCTAGTAGTCGTATACGTATTATTGCAAACCCGTTGGACGGCAGGCTGGGTAAGTAATTGGGTAAACCAAAATACCGACTACCAGTTGTCACTGGGCAAAATTAATCATGACTGGTCAACAGCCGATCATATCCAACTCACCGATGTCAGTTTTGGCCAGAAAAATCAGCCACCGACACTCACTGCAAAGCAGATTTCAGCCGGATTTAGCGCCCGTCAAATTACCGAGCCACACCATTTCGCTAGCCTAGAACTGGAAGGCGGTACGCTAAACCTTTCCTCGCAGGCCGCCACACTCCCTATCGAAGCCGATGTGCTACAGCTGCGTGCAATGACGTTGCAGGCAAAGGACGGCGATTGGCGTCTGAATGGTCAACAGATCAACGGCGGAATGATGCCGTGGCAGCCTGAGGCAGGCTATCTGCTGGGTAAACAGGGACAGTTCCAGCTCAGCGCACGCTCACTCGAACTCAACGATATCCCCGCCAGTCAGGTATTGGTTCAGGGAGAAATCAACCACAACCAGTTGATTCTGAGCAATTTCGGCGCGGATGTCGCTCAGGGGCAGCTAACGGGCAACGCCAGCCGCGCAGAAGACGGCAGCTGGCAGATCGGTAGCCTACGGCTCAGCAATGTTCGTTTGCAAACGCAAAGAACGCCGGAGACCTTCTGGCAACCCGTTACCGAACTGCCTTCTGTTACGGTTGATCGCTTTGATCTGATTGATGCCCGTATTGAAGGGCCTGGATGGGCGTTTATCGACCTCGATGTTGCCCTGCAAAATGTCACGTTTAAGCAGAATGACTGGCAAAGCGAAGGTGGAACGCTGTCATTCAATGCGACCGACATTGTGAATGGCAACATGCACCTTATCGACCCTATCGTGAATCTGGATTTGTCACCAGCGGGCGTTAACATCAAGCAGTTTTCTACGCGCTGGGAAGGGGGGTTGCTGCGAACCAACGGCAACTGGCAGCGTAGTAACCACCGTTTACAGCTGAATGAATTTGTTGTCGCAGGAATGGAATACACGCTCCCCGGCGACTGGCGTCAGCGCTGGCAAGCAACATTGCCATCATGGCTGGCAGAAGTGAATGTGCGAAAATTCACGGCGAACCGCAATCTGCTGATCGATATCAACCCGGATTTCCCTTTCCAGCTAACCGCATTGGATGGCTACGGCAGCGATTTGCTGCTGGCTCGCAACCACCAGTGGGGAATGTGGACAGGCTCGTTAAATCTTAATGCCAGCGATGCGACGTTCAATAAAGTCGATGTGCGCCGTCCTTCGATGGCACTGGTAGCCGACGATAACCAGATCGCCATTAACGAACTCAGCGCATTTACGCAAAATGGCATGCTGGAGGCCAAGGCAACGATCAACCAGCAACCGGCACGCAATTTCTCCCTGTCGCTGGCAGGACGCGCTGTACCGCTGGATGTTCTGACGCGCTGGGGATGGCCAGAACCGGCAACCGCACCGACAGGCAATACGAATCTGCAATTGCAGTTGAATGGGCGACTTGCCGCTGATACACCGCTTAAGCCGACGCTAAGCGGTACGCTGCAAGGTGTGGATAGTAGCGACCACCCAATCAGACAGCAAATGCATCAGGGAACCGTGACAGAAACGCCGTAATTATTACGTTTTCAAAATACGTTTTTTTAAATAAGAACTTTCAAAACATCCGCAACGTTGTTGCGTACTGAAACAGCATCATAAACCCCGTGAAAATCACGGGGTATGACTGTCATGGGGGTTTGCTATCACGAGATGCTGCTAGCTAACATGCAGCGTGATGTACTGATGGGAATAGAGTCATAACATTTGGCTCTCATAATGCTTAGCCGCGGGTTAATCCACTACTGACCCACCCTCTTCCAGCGGTGCATCCGGTTGAGCAGGCAGCACGATATAAACCCCTTCGAACAACGCCCCTTTATTGTCATCACCGAAGAGCTCAACATTGAGCTGCACGCGTGCCTTACGCCCACGCGCGAGACGATCGAGATCGCCACTCAGCGACCCTAAATCAGCGATGGCGTTCGGTCGGCCACTGACTGGCATACTGTAACGAATGTGCGCATCCGCCAGAATGATCGTTCCACCGAGGTGCCGTTCACGCAGCAATAGCCAGATTAACCCCCACCCAGTGAGCGTAGCGAGAGAAAACATACTGCCAGCAAAAAGCGTATGATGCGGATTCTGGTTGCCCGTTTCAGGCATGGTGGTAATAAATTGCTTTCCGGTGTACTGGCTTATCCGCACGCCCATTTTTTCACTCAGGGGAATGTGCTCGTACCAGGCCTGCTGCAGCTGTCCGCACCAGTCAGGGCGATGCAAAATATCATCCAACGTCGCTACTGGTTTAATCATCAGGAAGTGCCGCACGGGTGTGGTTTGTGGCGCGGTGATCTCCCCCTGATTAACAAAGCCCAGCTTGGAGAAAAAATCCATTGCGTCTTCACGAGCGCTACAGACCACGCGCTTGACGCCTTCCTGACGCGCGACAGACTCCAGGGTAATCGCAAGCAGCGTTCCTAGCCCTTTCCCTCGTACGTCGGGGTGAACGGCTAAAAAACGGATTGCCGCTTCATTATCCGCATTGATAGAAAGACGCCCAATCGCAACCAGCCTTCCCTGTTCATCCACCACAGTTTGGTGATGTGCCAGAGCATCATAGGCATCACGCTCGGAGCCCAGCGGCTGGTGCAGAGGTTTACGCAGCATTTCCCAGCGAAATTGATAGTACGCATCCAGTTCTTCCGCGCTTTCAGGTACTCTCAAATGATACATAACCCTTCCTCTATACCGAGATGCCTCATTGCATCAGGGTTCATGAAATCAGACTGTTGAAGCAAATTTATACGCGGAACGGCAACGGTAATAGCACGTTACAACACCATGACGTTACAGACCTATGACGCGACAACGCTATGTCTGTAGCCAGAACGTCACCGGGCCGTCATTCACCAATGCCACTTTCATATCCGCCGCAAACTGCCCCGTTTCCGTGTGAACGCCTTGCTCACGACACTGTTCGACAAAATACTGATAGAGGCGATCGGCCTCTGAGGGATGCGCACCGCGAGAAAATCCAGGGCGCATGCCACGCTGCGTATCGGCAACGAGCGTAAACTGTGAAACCACCAGCACATTGCCGCCAGCCTGGCGAACATTAAGATTCATTTTCCCGTCATCGTCACCAAATATGCGGTAACCCAATACGCGTTCGCAGAGTCGCGTGGCTTTTTGTTCGTCATCGCCCTGCTCAACGCCCAGCAAGATCAGTAAACCTTTATCGATTTCCCCAACCACACTGCCTTCTACCGTAACACTGGCGCTGGATACTCGCTGAATTAGCGCAATCATAAAACCCGACTACTCCTGATGTTATCATTCCCAATAGAGACGATGTCCGCCTCTGCGATATAAATCATGCTTTGGTCGTCGTCGCCTGCATGGCGAAAAAATCCGGCACTACCTGACGATCGGTCACCAAAATGCTGCGAATGCCCAGGCTTTGTGCGGCATCGACATTCGCGGCATTATCGTCAAAAAAGACGGCTTGCGCAGGCGGAACGTCCTCCTCTGTCAGGACATATTGATAAATCGCCAATTCTGGCTTACGTAATCCAATCTCTTGTGACAGATAGAGCCTGTCGGCTGCCGTCGCCACTTCTGGGAATAGCGCAGGCCAGTGTGAACAGTGGAGGCGATTGGTATTCGACAGAATCACCACACGATGCCCTTCCTGACGCAAACGCTGCATGATGTCGATAACCTCGGGACGCAACGCGACAAAAATAGCCTGCCAGCCAGCGGTGAATTGTTCGAAGCTCAGGGCAATGCCCATTTCCTGGCACAGTCTGGTGGCAAATTCCTCGTCGCTGATCTCACCCCGCTCATGCTGTTCAAACGCCTCGCCCATGACAAAACGCTCTTGCAACGTCGCGAGCGGCGCGCTGCTCAGATTACTCCAGACACCCAATACTCTATTGAAATCAATATCTATGACGACATTGCCTAAATCAAAGATATACAGCATGGCAGTGACCTCCTGACGTAATCGTAGGATTTTCACTGTAGCGGGAAATAGAGAAACTGAACAGAGAGGAAATATAAAGGAAAGGTTAAAGTGGAAGAAAGCGCATAAAATTCAGGGCACCCGAAGGTGCCCTGTTGCGTAACAAGACAAATCCGTCTGAAATTAGACGTCTTTGCTGCCGCGGCTAGCGCGTTTACGATCGTTTTCGGTCAGGTGACGCTTACGAATACGGATAGACTGTGGCGTAACTTCAACCAATTCGTCGTCATCAATGAACTCCAGCGCTTGTTCCAGAGACATTTTGATCGCCGGAACCAGTGTGGTTGCTTCATCAGTACCCGATGCACGCATGTTGGTCAGTTTCTTACCGGTCAGACAGTTTACTGTCAGATCGTTAGAACGTGAGTGAATACCGATGATCTGGCCTTCATACACTTCTGCACCGTGTCCGAGGAACAGCTTACCGCGATCTTGCAGGCTGAACAGTGCAAACGCGACCGCTTTACCTTGACCGTTGGAAACCAGCACGCCGTTTTGACGCTGACCGATTTCACCTAGACGCACGTCATCGTAGTGGCTGAACGTGGAGTACAGCAGACCGGTACCAGACGTCATGGTCATGAATTCGGTACGGAAACCGATCAGACCGCGAGCTGGGATCAGGTAATCCAGACGGATACGACCCTTGCCATCTGGGATCATGTCTTTCACATCACCCTTACGCTCACCCATGGCTTGCATGACTGAACCCTGGTGCTGTTCTTCGATGTCCAGCGTCACGTTTTCAAACGGCTCTTGGTTACGACCGTCGATAACGCGGTTGATAACTTTCGGACGTGATACGGCCAGTTCAAAGCCTTCACGACGCATGTTTTCGATCAGAACTGACAGGTGCAATTCACCACGGCCAGAAACGCGGAACGCATCAGCGTCTTCGGTTTCGTCAACGCGCAGAGCAACGTTGTGCACCAGCTCTTTGTTCAGACGCTCCAGAATCTGGCGCGACGTTACATACTTACCTTCTTTACCGCAGAATGGTGAAGTATTGACGTTGAAGAACATGGTAACGGTAGGTTCATCGACGCTCAGTGCTGGCAGCGCTTCGACATTCTGCGGATCGCAGATAGTGTCGGAAATGTTCAGCTCGCCCAGACCGGTGATCGCGATGATATCGCCTGCTTCCGCTTCAGTCGCGTCGATACGCTCCAGACCCAGGTGAGTCAGAACTTTACCTACTTTACCGTTACGAGTTTTGCCTTCGCTATCAACAATAGTGACTTGTTGGTTAGGCTTAACTTTACCGCGCTTGATACGGCCGATACCGATAACGCCAACATAGTTGTTGTAGTCCAGCTGAGAGATCTGCATCTGGAACGGCGCATCCATCTCAACCTGAGGCGGGGAAACGTGATCGACAATCGCCTGATACAGCGGAGTCATGTCTTCCGCCATGTCGGTGTGGTCGAGACCCGCGATACCATTCAGCGCAGAAGCATAAATGATCGGGAAATCCAGTTGCTCGTCAGTCGCATCCAGGTTCACAAACAGGTCGAATACCTGATCGACAACCCAGTCAGGACGCGCACCAGGACGGTCAACTTTGTTGATAACCACAATTGGCTTCAGACCGTTGGCAAATGCTTTTTTGGTCACGAAACGCGTTTGCGGCATCGGGCCATCCATCGCATCAACAACCAGCAGTACCGAGTCAACCATCGACATTACACGCTCAACCTCGCCGCCGAAGTCGGCGTGTCCCGGGGTATCTACGATGTTAATACGGTAGTCTTTCCAATTAATGGCGGTATTTTTTGCGAGGATGGTAATTCCACGCTCTTTCTCCAAATCGTTGGAGTCCATTACACGCTCGGTTGCTTCGGCACGTTCACCGAACGTTCCGGATTGTTGCAACAGCTTGTCAACCAGGGTGGTTTTCCCATGGTCAACGTGCGCAATAATGGCG
Organism: Pectobacterium odoriferum; assembly: GCF_009931295.1. Lineage (NCBI taxonomy): Bacteria > Pseudomonadati > Pseudomonadota > Gammaproteobacteria > Enterobacterales > Pectobacteriaceae > Pectobacterium > Pectobacterium odoriferum. The sequence goes on from NZ_CP034938.1 coordinate 4,914,467, forward strand.
ATGTTACGCAAATTTTCGATCACAGCTTTGCCTCAGGCATTTAGAAATAGCGCGCTATTGTACACGTATTAATCGAGGGACTAAACAAGATCACAAGCATCTATGATAAACAACCTAGAGCAGCCTGCTTTGTGATCCCTTTCACGGTGCAAAAGCGCTACAAGCGAACATGAATGCACCAAATAAGTGCAATAATTCACATATGGAGCACCATTTTGGTGCTTTAGACTATAATGGTGCAGTGGGTTTACGTGAGAAAGCCCCAAGGAGCAACACATTGCACACATTTAAAAAGTTGGCACACTTTTAGCTTTAGTCTACTCACGGTAACAACATCAATCCACAACGATATTCGTTCCACGACGATAAATGACCAATCGGGAGAACCAAGTATGTCCGCAGAACATGTTTTGACGATGCTGAATGAGCACGAAGTGAAGTTTGTTGATTTACGCTTCACTGATACTAAAGGTAAAGAGCAGCACGTCACCATTCCGGCTCATCAAGTCAATGCCGACTTCTTCGAAGAAGGTAAAATGTTTGATGGTTCCTCGATTGGCGGCTGGAAAGGTATTAACGAGTCAGACATGGTTCTGATGCCCGATGCCAGCACCGCAATGATCGATCCGTTCTTCGAAGATTCTACACTGATCATTCGTTGTGACATCCTTGAGCCAGGCACGATGCAAGGCTATGACCGCGACCCGCGTTCTATCGCAAAACGTGCGGAAGATTTCCTGCGTTCTTCCGGCATTGCCGATACCGTACTGTTCGGGCCTGAGCCAGAATTCTTCCTGTTCGATGACATCCGTTTCGGCAGCAGCACGTCCGGTTCTCACGTTGCTATCGACGACATCGAAGCTTACTGGAACTCCGGTAAAGCATACGAAGGCGGTAACAAAGGTCACCGTCCAGGTCTGAAAGGCGGCTACTTCCCAGTTCCACCAGTCGATTCATCACAGGACATCCGTTCTGCTATGTGTCTGACCATGGAGCAAATGGGTCTGGTTGTTGAAGCTCACCACCACGAAGTGGCTACCGCGGGTCAGAACGAAGTGGCTACCCGCTTCAACACCATGACCAAAAAAGCTGACGAAATTCAGATCTACAAATATGTCGTGCATAACGTGGCTCACGCCTACGGTAAAACCGCGACCTTCATGCCAAAACCCATGTTCGGTGATAACGGTTCAGGTATGCACTGCCACATGTCTCTGTCTAAAGACGGCACTAACCTGTTCGCTGGCGACAAATACGGCGGCCTGTCTGAAATGGCGCTGTTCTACATCGGCGGTGTTATCAAGCACGCTAAAGCCATCAACGCCCTGGCGAACCCGACCACTAACTCCTACAAGCGTCTGGTCCCAGGCTACGAAGCCCCAGTTATGCTGGCTTACTCTGCCCGTAACCGCTCTGCTTCAATCCGTATCCCAGTGGTCGCTAGCCCGAAAGCACGTCGTATCGAAGCACGCTTCCCGGATCCAGCAGCTAACCCATACCTGTGCTTCGCTGCACTGCTGATGGCTGGCCTCGACGGCATCATCAACAAAATCCACCCTGGCGATGCGATGGATAAAAACCTGTACGATCTGCCTCCAGAAGAAGAAGCAGAGATTCCAAAAGTTGCAGGTTCTCTGGACGAGGCCCTGGCTGCACTGAACGAAGACCGCGAGTTCCTGACCCGTGGTGGCGTGTTCACCGACGACGCTATCGAAGCGTACATCGAACTGCGTAAATCTGAGATTGACCGCGTTCGTATGACGCCGCACCCAGTTGAGTTCGAACTGTATTACAGCGTCTAATATCTACTTCGGCGTGGTTGGGTGTGCTGATACCCGACCATGACCGATAAACAACAGAATACTAAGAATTTTTTTTGTGATGGGCTATCCATGCCCATCACCCCTGTAGGGGCCGTCGCAGGGCGACGTCAAAAATTTTTCCTGAAAATTTTTTGTTGCCGTGGAAACGCTTCAGCCCATCTTCGGATGGGCTTTTTTCACCATCGGCATTGGCCGTTGCGACGTAACATCCATCATCCACACTACAATGCACCGTGACGGTGCGGGAGTCTGCGTTATGGCAACAGGCACGCTGCCCGATGCTGGGCAGATCCTAAATTCCCTGATAAACAGCATCTTATTGCTGGATAACGATCTGGCGATTCACTATTCCAACCCAGCAGCACAGCAATTACTGGCACAAAGCTCGCGTAAATTATCCGGCACACCGCTGCCCGATTTGCTGGGATATTTTTCTCTGAATATCGGTTTACTGCGTGAAAGTCTGGATTCAGGACAAGGTTTTACGGATAACGAAGTCACCATCGTTGTAGATGGCAAAGCGCACATCATGTCGCTCACCGCTCAGCGGGTACAAAACGATTTTATCCTACTGGAAATGGCACCGATGGATAACCAGCGCCGTCTCAGTCAGGAACAGCTTCAACATGCGCAGCAGCAGGCCGCTCGTGATTTGGTCCGAGGCCTGGCCCATGAGATAAAAAATCCGCTTGGCGGATTGCGCGGCGCCGCACAGTTGCTTGCCAAAGCATTGCCCGATCCGGCGTTGACGGAATACACCAAGGTCATTATCGAACAGGCGGATCGCCTGCGTAATCTGGTTGATCGCCTGCTCGGGCCACAGCAGCCCGGCCTGCACGTCACCCAAAGCATCCATCAGGTCGCTGAACGCATTTGCCAGCTTGTCTCTCTGGAAAAGCCCGATAACGTGACGCTGGTGAAAGACTATGACCCCAGCCTGCCGGAACTGACGCACGACCCCGATCAGATTGAACAGGTACTGCTGAATATTACCCGCAATGCACTACAGGCGCTGGGCGAGGAAGGCGGGACGATTACGATACGTACCCGCACAGCTTTTCAGCTCACGTTACACGGTGTGCGCTATCGTCTCGCCGCACGTATTGACGTGGAAGATGACGGCCCCGGCGTACCCGCTCAACTACAGGACACGCTGTTTTACCCGATGGTGAGCGGACGCGAAGGAGGCACCGGTTTAGGGCTTTCCATCGCCCGCAGCCTTATCGACCAGCACTCCGGTAAAATTGAATTTAACAGTTGGCCAGGACACACCGAATTCTCGGTTTATCTGCCCATTCGCCAGTGAGGTTACAATGCAACGAGGGATAGTCTGGATTGTCGATGACGATAGCTCCATCCGTTGGGTGCTTGAGCGCGCGCTTGCTGGTGCGGGTTTAACCTGTGCAACGTTTGAGAACGGAAATCAGGTACTGCATGCGCTGGCGACACAAACGCCCGACGTTCTGCTGTCCGACATCCGTATGCCAGGGATGGATGGATTAGCGCTCTTACAGCAAATCAAACAGCGCCACCCGATGCTCCCGGTCATCATTATGACGGCACATTCCGATTTGGATGCCGCCGTTAGCGCTTATCAACAGGGTGCGTTCGACTATTTGCCGAAACCATTCGATATTGATGAAGCCGTTGCGCTGGTTGAGCGCGCAATCAGCCATTATCTGGAACAGCAGCAACCAGTACGTAACCAACCGATCAACGGCCCGACAACGGACATTATCGGCGAAGCCCCCGCGATGCAGGATGTCTTTCGCATCATCGGCCGCCTGTCTCGCTCGTCGATCAGCGTACTGATTAATGGCGAATCGGGAACCGGTAAAGAGCTGGTAGCACACGCCCTGCACCGCCACAGTCCGCGAACCAAAGCCCCTTTTATCGCTCTGAATATGGCTGCCATTCCCAAAGATCTGATCGAATCAGAACTGTTCGGCCATGAAAAAGGCGCATTTACAGGCGCGAACCAGATTCGTCAGGGCCGCTTTGAGCAAGCCGATGGCGGTACGCTGTTTCTGGATGAAATCGGCGATATGCCGCTAGACGTACAAACACGCCTATTGCGCGTATTGGCAGACGGACAGTTTTATCGCGTTGGCGGCTATGCCGCAGTGAAAGTGGATGTCCGCATTATCGCGGCAACGCACCAAAATCTTGAACAACGCGTGCAGGAAGGCAAGTTCCGTGAGGATTTGTTCCACCGCCTCAATGTGATCCGCGTTCATCTACCGCCGCTGCGCGAACGTCGGGAAGATATTCCCCGTCTGGCGCGTTATTTCTTGCAGGCTACGGCCAAAGAACTGGGCGTCGAGCCGAAGAATCTACATCCAGAAGCGGAAACGGCGCTAACCCGTTTACCGTGGCCTGGCAACGTGCGCCAATTGGAAAACACCTGTCGCTGGTTGACCGTTATGGCCGCAGGTCAGGAAGTGCTGATTCAGGATTTGCCGCCTGAACTGTTCGAGACCACCGCACCGGATTCCACCGTGCATATTCTGCCGGACAGCTGGGCCACGCTGTTGGCACAATGGGCCGATCGCGCGCTGCGTTCCGGTCATCAAAATCTGCTAGCGGAAGCACAGCCGGAAATGGAAAGAACGCTGCTTACGACAGCATTACGGCATACGCAGGGGCATAAACAGGAAGCAGCAAGATTGCTGGGATGGGGCAGAAATACCCTGACGCGTAAATTAAAAGAGCTGGGAATGGAGTAGCAAGATTGCTTTTTTATTGCTCAATTGTTAACAAACAAATTGGTGATAAAAAATACAATCTGGCGCACGAAATTGTCATTAATTTGTACTTTACTTGCCTCGGGTCAGCAGTATGATCGTGTCGCTGATTCGGGAGGAACACCATGCTGGACTCATTGATTTCCGCTGCAACACTTTCTGTTGCAACACATGGCGCTGAAATTGGCTCCGCGGCAAGCCATTCGCCGCAGGCTGCTATTGCCGCCGTTTTGTGTGCCGCACTGATTAACTTTTTTAGTTGATCCTATAAACGCTCAAGAACAGCCAGTCGGTACTAACATCGACTGGCTGTTTTTCTATTTACGTTTTTCAGCGTCCGCATAGGCTGGCATGTCAGCCACTTTCAGGTCAGGATGCATCGCTTCAATCTCTTTAATCAGCTTATCGAATACGTCCACAATGCCATTCCCAACAATGCCGCGAAATTTCTTATGTTCGTCTTCAGGCACTTTCCCCTGTAATGTTTTTACCTCGTTGTACATGAGGTTCGCGAGGTTAAGTGCCTTATCCCGATATTCTCTGGCAATCTCTTTATCTGAAAACATGCGCTCTCCTTGTCATTAAAACCTTTTCTCCACTCAGGATAGCCCCCCTCTCCGAGCAGTTAAATCACGCGGGAAAATTGCTGTGTTCTGAGCTTGTTACGTAGATAGACATCAAAGCACATACAGATATTGCGGATCAGCAACCGTCCTTTCGGCGTAACCACCAGCCCGTCTTCCTGACTATCAACCAGCCCATCGGCCACCAGCGGAGCCAGCAATGCTAAATCCTGCTCAAAGTAGGTTTTAAAATCGATAGCGTATTCCGCTTCAATGGGCGCATAGCTGAGCTGGAAATTACAAATGAGCGTCTTAATCACATCGCGGCGAAGACAGTCATCACGCGTCAGCTGTAACCCACGCCACAGGCCATTTCCCTGGTCTTTAACCTGCGCGTAATACTGCTTCAGCTCTTTCTGGTTCTGAGCATAGCTATCACCGATCATACTAATCGCCGACACACCCATACCGAGAAGATCGCTATCGCCCTGCGTCGTATAGCCCTGGAAATTGCGATGCAGCTTCCCTTCTCGCTGTGCTACTGCCAGCTCATCGTCCGGCCGAGCAAAGTGATCCATACCGATAAACTGATAGCCCGACTGCGTCAGCGATCCAATCGTCTGTTGCAGAATATCCAGCTTTTGTTCCGCGCTCGGTAAATCCGCTTCTTTAATCTTGCGCTGTGCCGCGAACAGGCTGGGTAAATGCGCATAGTTAAAGACGCTAAGCCGGTGGGGGTTTAATTCCGCAACGCGCTGTAGCGTAAAGGCGAAACTTTCCGGCGTTTGTTTCGGCAGGCCGTAAATCAAATCAATATTGGTTGAGGTGAAGCCAAGCGCTTTTGCCCGCTCAATAAGAGCAAAAATAAAGTCTTCATCCTGCTCACGATTAACCAGTTTCTGAACGTCTTTATTAAAATCCTGCACGCCCATGCTAAGGCGGTTGAACCCTTCAGCCCGCAGATGATCGAGGACGTCCAGCTCAATTTCTCGCGGATCGACTTCAAGCGACAGCTCAGCCTGCTCGGAAAAAGAGAACAGTTCGCGCAGCAGCGACATCAGCCGACTGATTTGTACTTTATTCAGGTAGGTTGGTGTACCGCCACCCCAATGCAATTGCGTCACTGTTCGTCCGACGAATAGCGGCGCACGCTGGCGAATTTCCAGCTCCAGTACATCAAGGTATTCATCCGCTTTATGCTGCTGACGCGTAACCAGCTTATTACAGCCGCAGAAATAGCACAGCCGATGGCAAAAAGGGATGTGGATATACAGCGACAGCGGTCGCTGTGGATAACGGGCGATGGCATGCTGAAACGCAGGCTCATCGTAAGCTTCACTGAATTCTAACGCTGTGGGATAAGACGTATAACGCGGCCCAGAATAGTTATATTTTTGAATCAGGGCCAGATCCCAGTCAACGGACGGTATCGACATATTCGCTCACTCCTTCCAGTTTTTACTCGGTGGGTTATCCTTCCCCTCCTTCAGATCACCAAAAAATGGCGTTCAAAAACGCTCCCGGCGTTTTGCTACTCGTCTCATCCCTGAGACTCGCCCTAAAGGGCCGTCACCTTGTGACGTTCAAAAACGCTCCCGGCGTTTTTGTCTTGGGCGTAGGCGTCGAACCTGATTCACGCGCCCGTTAAACAGGGCGCGATGCAACCGGTGCTTACGCTTAGACAATAGCCATAGTTTACTGAACAGACAGAGCAGATAAAACGCAACCAGCAATATCAGGAACAGAAACAGCCATTTCATTGATTAGAACGTGTCTTTCGGGTTATTACGTTTCAAAAGCTGCAGCATATCTTCCTGCTGCTCTTCTTCGTCATCATCACCCAGCTCGATTCCAAGCTCTTCCATCAGGATGTCGATACGATCCAGCGTTTCATCAACCCATGATTGTTCTTTGGCGCTCAGCGTCTCGCCGCTATCCAGACGATCCAACAAGGCATCCAGACGCGTATCGTTTTCTAACATTTCCAGCTCTTCTTCCGGTGACATCGTCGGCTTGGCAACAACGACTTTCTCCACAGGTTCAGAAGGCTTCGACTTAGGCTTCGGTTTAGCGATATCGCTATCCAACACGCCAAGCTGTACAGGCTTTTTGCTACCGATACGCGGATCGGCGACTTTACGCTGACCAGAGCGCTGATCGGCGGATGCTTTTTCCTGAGTTCGGCTGCCCGACGCGTGGCCACGATGCTTTTTATCTTTTTTCCGTTCGCGCGCTTCACGCTCCAGCTCTTCGCGGGTCTTTCTTTTTACTTTGGGTTTCCCTGCCTGATCGGCAGCCCCTTTGACAGGTCGGTTCATAATATTGTTCTCAGGTACACAGATATAAGGGAAGTGCGGCGGAATCTAGCAGAAAGCCCGCGAATAAAAAAGCGTCCACATCAGACAGCTGGGCTTTTCTTTTCGCATCAGTCTGCTGCATTTCGAGACAGATAAAACCGCCTTTATTGTCAGTTACAGGTATAATCCCCAACCAGACAGAGATCCAGATAGAGATAACCATCGTGACCCAGCAATATAACTACCACATGACGCGTTTTATCATCAGCGCCCCGGATATTCGCCATCTGGCAACAGATAGCGGTATTGAAGTGGCCTTTGCTGGGCGCTCTAATGCCGGAAAATCCAGTGCCTTGAACACGCTGACCAACCAGAAAAACCTGGCACGAACCAGTAAAACGCCGGGCCGTACTCAGTTGATTAACCTGTTTCAGGTGGTAGACGGCGTGCGTTTGGTCGACCTTCCCGGCTATGGCTATGCCGAAGTGCCGGAGCAAATGAAGATCAAATGGCAACGTGCGCTCGGTGAATACCTGCAAAAGCGTAACAGCCTTAAGGGTCTTGTTGTGCTGATGGATATTCGCCATCCGCTGAAAGATCTCGATCAGCAAATGATTCAGTGGGCAGTTGATGTCGAGCTCCCAGTCTTAGTGCTGCTGACCAAAGCCGATAAATTGGCTTCAGGCGCACGTAAGACACAGTTGAATATGGTTCGCGAGGCTGTCTTGCCATTTATGGGTGATATTCAGGTCGAAGCATTTTCATCACTGAAAAAACTTGGCGTCGATAAGCTACAGCAGAAATTGGATAACTGGTTCAGCACGCTACCACACGCTGAAGAAGAACAAGCAGCTGAATAATCCTTTCGCGTGGTGCAGAGTATCATCAACTCGCATCACGCCCCACTCTCCCGCGATAATCATCCATCAGAGACGTTCTTTCCACACTCGAAACCGTGCTTGATACATTGCTGTCTATCAGGCAGTTACTGGCGTTTTGAGGGTAAAAATCTGGATAAAACCCATAAAAAACGCCCCGCTCAAAACTGAGCGGGGCGGCTAATATTCAGCCAAATCCGATTACGTGAAGTAAAAGGTCTGAAAGATAGAACATCTTACCTCTGTACCCTACGTCTTTAACTCTACCCTATTTTTTCACGGGAACAAAGGCTTTTTTGTTGTTTACTTTCATAGAAAATGGTTATCGATTACACAAAGTTAAACCAAGTCACACAATCCTGTTATTTAATTACAGAAATAGTGCAAGAATCGGCCATTAATGTGCTTCATCCCAGTTCATGCCCGTACCGATGTCTACCTGTAATGGAACATTCAATTGCATACAACCTTCCATTAATGCTTTGATTTTACTAATGGATTCTTCAATAACCGAATCATGAATCTCGAAAACCAATTCATCGTGAACCTGCATGATCATCGTCACCTTCGGCGCGTCTTTCTGTAGCCAATCGTCAATCGAGATCATCGCTTTCTTAATAATATCAGCAGCGGTGCCCTGCATTGGGGCGTTAATCGCCGCACGCTCCGCACCTTTACGCGCCATCGCATTACGAGAATGGATATCGGGCAGATAGAGACGACGACCATCCAATGTAGAGACATAGCCATGTTCCGCGGCCTGTTGACGCGTTCGCTCCATGTAATCCTGCACACCAGGATAACGCTCAAAATACAGGTTCATGTATTTCTGCGATTCACTACGGGGAATATTCAACTGACGCGACAAGCCAAACGCGCTCATGCCGTAGATCAAACCGAAGTTGATCGCTTTCGCACTGCGACGCTGTTCTGATGTCACCTTATCCAGTGCGGTGCCAAACACTTCTGACGCCGTTGCTCGGTGGATATCCCGCCCGTTCGCGAATGCGTTCAACAACCCTTTATCACCCGATAAGTGCGCCATGATACGCAGTTCGATTTGCGAGTAGTCCGCCGCAACAATGCTGTAGCCCTTAGGTGCAATGAATGCCTGACGAATACGGCGCCCTTCGTCATTACGCACAGGGATGTTTTGCAGATTCGGATCGCTGGAAGACAAACGTCCAGTCGCAGTAACAGCCTGATGATAAGACGTATGCACACGCTTCGTCGCCGGATTGATCATCAGCGGCAATTTATCGGTGTAAGTAGATTTCAGCTTGGCCAAACCCCGATATTCCAGGATCAGCTTCGGCAGAGGGTAATCCAGCGCCAGTTCAGCCAACACTTCCTCATTGGTTGATGGCGCGCCTTTTGGCGTTTTCTTCAGAATCGGCAGCTTTTGCTTTTCATACAGAATGCCCTGTAGCTGCTTGGTCGATGAGAGATTGAATTCTTCGCCCGCCAGTTCATACGCTTGTGTTTCCAGCTCCGCCAGACGGGCTGTGAGCTCTTTTGAGTGTTCTGCCAGAATAGCGGGGTCGATAAGCACACCCGTACGCTCAATGCGGGATAAAACCGGCACCAGCGGCATATCGATAGTCTGGAAGACTTGGCACAGATCGGCATGCGGCTGGAGTTTCCCCCAGAGTTTCTGGTGCAGATGCAGCGTAACGTCCGCGTCCTCGGCGGCATAAGGCCCAGCCTGTTCCAGCGCAATCTGATTAAACGTCAGTTGATTTTTTCCCTTACCCGCGATCTCTTCAAAAGTAATGGTTTTGTGGCTCAGATAGCGTTCGGCCAGGCTATCCATATCGTGGCGGCCCGCCACGCTGTCGAGCACGTAAGATTCCAGCATGGTATCAAACGCGATACCGCGTAAATCGATGTCATACCGCTGCATCACGCCTTTATCAAACTTGAGATTCTGGCCAATCTTAAGCAGCTTCTCATCTTCCAGCAGCGGTTTAAACAAGGCCAATACCTGGGCGCGATCCAACTGTTCTGGCGCATCCAGATAGTCATGCGCCAGCGGCAAATAAGCCGCTTCACCTGGCTTAATCGCAAATGACAGACCAATCAGATTGGCGGTGAGCGTATCCAGCCCGTCGGTTTCCGTATCAAAAGCGAAAACTTCAGCCTGTTTTAAGCGCTCAATCCAGTCCAGCAGCGTTTTTTCATCAAGAATCGTGACGTAACCGTCAGCAGAAAGCGTAGGCGTATTATCTTCTTCAGCAACTTGCTCAACCACCGCGTTACTCACCACCTGAACAGGTGGACTGCTCTTTTTACCCTGCATCCAGGTGCCTGATTCAATATCTAATAACCAGCGCTTAAATTCATAACGGGAAAAAAGACGATGCAACTCATCCACATCCAACTCGTTAACGGTGAGCTGATCGCAGCTAAGTTCCAGCTCAACATCCGTTTTAATGGTCGCGAGCTGATAAGAGAGATAGGCTACTTCTTTGTGCTGCTCGAGCTTCGGCGCCATGGTTTTCGCACCACGGAAGGAAAGCCCGGCAATTTTATCGAGATTGGCATACAGCGAGTCCAGCCCACCGAGCCCTTGCAATAGCGCTTGAGCCGTTTTTTCACCCACGCCAGGTACACCAGGAATGTTATCCGATGCATCGCCCATCAGCGCGAGGAAATCGATAATCAGCTCAGGAGGGATACCGTACTTATCACACACTTCCTGTGGGCCAAGAATCGAGTTATTCATGGTATTAATGAGCGTCACGCTTGGCGTCACTAGCTGCGCCATATCTTTATCGCCAGTACTAATCAGCACCGACTTACCCGCTTTTTCCGCCTGAACGGCGAGCGTACCAATCACATCGTCCGCTTCTACGCCGGATACTGCCAGAAGCGGCAACCCCATCGCTTTCACCATCTTATGCAGAGGCTCTATCTGTTCGCGTAGATCGTCCGGCATAGGTGGGCGGTGAGCCTTATAGTTCTCGAACAGTTCATCGCGAAACGTTTTCCCTTTCGCATCAAAAACGACGGCAACATGGCTGGGATGATATTGCAGCAGCAAACTGCGTAGCATATTCAGTACGCCATACATTGCACCGGTTGCTTCTCCCGCGCTGTTTGTTAACGGTGGAAAAGCGTGGTAAGCACGATACAAATAGGATGAACCGTCTACCAGTATTAAAGGGTTTTCTGCAATCTGAGCCATAGCCTGCCGTGATCGTTGTTGTCTGTCATGGCGCTAAGCATGCCATAGGTCAGGGAAAGAGACGATCCTTAACGTGAGATATTGGCTGATTTTGCATGGATCCTCGCAAGATCTTCCTGTGGATAACTTTGTGAATAGTTTTATCCGTTTAATTGCCAATTTCCCCTATTATCTTAATCTGTTTTTTTATATTCATTAATTTCATGATGTTATAATATAATCCGTTTATTTTTAAGGTATGATAAACCGTCATCCAATTTGTGGATATAAACAAAAAGATAAATAAATATTGCGGGATGATGAGATATAAAAGGTAAGAAGATGAACAGCGGGAAGGTATAAAGTCATGCGGTTTTACCCGCATGACTTATTAAATAATTACTTCTTGGTAATGAGGAACTTCACCACGTCAGCGTACTGTTTTACATATCCATCCATTGAACTGGTATCAAGACCATCATTCTTGATCATATATTTACCGTTAACGAACATGGCTGGAACACCGCGTAATTGTAAATCTGCCGCCGCTTTTTCCTGCTGGGCAACCAGAGATTTCACAACAAAGCTATTCAGTGCACCATCAAACTCGTCCGCACTCACGCCAGCTTTCACAAAAATTTCGCGAATATCTTCCGGTTTTTGTAAGGTCTGTGTTTTCTGAACGGCATCAAACATCAGCGGGGTAATTTTATCTTCGACGCCCAGCGCCATAGCTACAGCCCATGCCTGCGTCAGGTTTTTACCCAATGGGCCCAAGAAATCCACGTGATAACGTGTCATCTTCGTACCCTCTGGTAACGCTTTTTTTACTGCATCAGGAACGTGGTAAACCTGTTCAAATTGATAGCAGTGCGGGCAATAGAATGAGAAGAACTCAAGAATCTGAGGCTCTTGGGTTGCGGGTTTATCTAATTCTACATATTGCTTGCCGTCAGAAAACTCTGCAGCAGAAGCACTAAATGCCAGAACAACGCCAATCAGCGCAAGCCATAATTTTTTCATAAATTTCACTCTCTCCATTTAATTTCAGTACATTGGCATTAGCTGTAGAGGAGGATCCTGCAACAGCTGAGTTTGCCCAATAAATATTGCCGTTTGCTTCAACCAGAAATCAGCATCCGTCATCCAGGGGAAATTTTTCGGAAAAGCGGGATCTTCCCAGCGACGAGCAACCCAGGCCAGATAATAAACCTGCCGCATCGCACGAAGAGGCTCAATCAGCGCAAGCTCTTTCTCCTGAAACTCTGCAAATTCGCTATAGGCTTCTAACAAGATATCCAGTTGAATACGTTGTTCACGGCGGTCGCCATGCAACAGCATCCATAAATCCTGTATTGCCGGACCATTGCGGGCATCATCCAAATCCACAAATAGCGGGCCATCACGCCACAAAATATTGCCTGGATGACAATCCCCATGCAGACGCAGTGGCCGCCAGTCGTTATGCCAATAAGTTTCAACTGTATCAATCAGTTGACGAGTCGCCTGTAAAAAATCATGTCGATGTATTTTCGGTATTAGCGGACATGTCTCCAACAGCCGATAAGGTTCATGCAAATATTCATTTACCCCTATCGTCGGACGCTCGGTGAATAACGATTTCTGACCCGTCTGGTGAATCCGACCGAGAAAACGACCGACCCACTCTAGCTGGTCTTCATTATCCATTTCATACTGCCGCCCGCCCACGCTGGGGAATACGGCAAAATGAAATCCTTCATAGACATTCAGCGTTTGCCCATTAAGCAAGATGGGAGCAACAATAGGAACTTCATCTTGTTCCAATTGCTGGGCAAAAATATGCTCTTCCTGAATCTGCGCCGTGCTCCACCGTTTCCGGGCGATAAAATTTCACCACGAATCGTTTACGATCTTCATCCGCAAACTGGTACACCCGATTCTCATAACTGTTTAATGCCGTCAAACCAGAATCAACGCGCAGCCCAACATCCAGCAGCGCATCCATGATCAGATCGGGGAATAGCGTCTGGAAATTAAATATCGAACTATTCATCACGGCCACAAATGGTTAGAGGCGACGTAAGAGATATGCGTGCAACAGTTAGCACCATGAACGTGTTATTCCTTTCCACTAGTCTTTAATAACTCCCCGGGCACGAAGCAAAGCTGTCTTAAAATCGTCTTCGTAGTCTTTCTTCAAACCGGGAATGACTTGTTCTTTATCTGCATCACGCATTTTTAGATGGTAAATAAGGATATCATCAGTCAGTTCATTTAACTGCCCCTCGAACCCCGCCTCCTGTGCAAGGTTTTGTAAAAATTGCACCAGATTTAAATCGGGTTCTTTTTGCCAGGCTGGGTGCAACAGTTCAATAAGCTCATTAACGCGATGACATTTCATTTTTTTCTCCTTAAAAACGATTTGTACTCAATAAATTTCAAGATGCTGGAAGCCGCTTGAACAATATTGAGCATATAGTGATAAAAATAACAGCCTTGCGCACATGAGGAAAGAACTTGGTCTTCGGAAAAAGTTTTCAGAGAATAACGCATGGTTTATCCCCCACAAACTTTCGGTACAGATAAAAGTAGGCATCAATAATTGGAAAGTGAAATGATTACAGGCGTTATTCTCGCAGGTGGACGGGCAACACGTATGGGCGGGCACGATAAAGGTCTGATAGCACTGAACGGTATGCCGCTATATCTGCACGTTCTGTCTCGGCTTAAAGCACAAGTCGATGAGGTCATTATCAGCGCTAACCGCAACCAGGCTGTGTATGCGCAAAGTGGCTGCCGCATTATTGGTGACTTTGATACAAGCTTTCCAGGCCCGTTGGCTGGTATTCTGAGTGGGTTATATGCCTCGCCATCCGAATGGGTCGTATTCGTCCCTTGCGATGTCCCTGCTCTCCCCCTCGATCTGGTGCACCGATTGTGGCAAGCATGCGGGGAGGCAAATGCGACTTATGCCACAGACGGAGAACGTCCACATCCCACATTACTCTTAATCAATAGAAACCTTATTGAGCCGTTGGAAGCTTATCTGCATCTCGGAAATCGTAAGTTAATGCTATTTATTGAACAGGTTGGAGCAAAAAACGTTTCATTTAGCGATCAACCTGAAGCCTTTCGCAATATGAATTCGCCTGAAGACTTATCCAATTGGGAGGTGCAACACCGTGAACCCTAATCGTGTCCCCTTACTCGCTATTGTTGCTTATAGCGGTACAGGTAAAACGACATTACTTAAACACGTCATCCCGCTACTGACTAATCATGGTGTTCGAGTCGGACTCATTAAACATACGCATCATCAGATGGATATTGATACGCCAGGTAAAGATAGCTATGAGCTACGTAAGGCAGGCGCAGCACAAACCATTGTTGCCAGCAGCCAAAGATGGGCGCTAATGACGGAGACTCCTGATCAGGAAGAACTAAATATTTACCATCTAGCTGGAAAAATGGATGCATCTACTCTTGATCTGGTGCTGGTTGAGGGGTTCAAACATGAGAGGATCGCTAAAATAGCCTTATTTCGCCAATCGTTGGGTAGAGCATTAAGTGATTTGATCGATGAGTATGTCATCGCGATTGCAGCAGATGGTGAGATCGACACCATGCTTCCAGTGCTTGATATCAATCAACCAGAGCAAGTTGCTATTTTTATCCACCAATGGCTCAAAAATAATAATCTGTAATGCGGAACAGACAACCGTTAACACTGAACCATTGGGTAATGTCTGGCAGAAAATGGGCTTCTGAACCCAAAAAACCAAACCCTCCCATGCGCTGTATCCATCATGTGATCTGCAGGTTTTTTGTAAATTCACCCAATTTCTCATAGCAAAAAGCCCCTGTCTTGCGACAGAGGCTTTCCACTTATTTGATGCCTGGCAGTTCCCTACTCTCACATGGGGAAGCCCCACACTACCATCGGCGCTACGGCGTTTCACTTCTGAGTTCGGCATGGGGTCAGGTGGGACCACCGCGCTATCGCCGCCAGGCAAATTCTGTTTCATCCCAACCGTTGCACTTAAGTTGCTTTCGCTTCTTATCTGTACAACCATCAGAACCAATCTTTGAACAAGCTGAGTATTGTCTTTTGAGTCATCTCAAAACACCTTCGGTGTTGTAAGGTTAAGCCTCTCGGGTCATTAGTACTGGTTAGCTCAACGTATCGCTACGCTTACACACCCAGCCTATCTACGTCGTCGTCTTCAACGGCCCTTCAGGGGCATCTAGTGCCCAGGGAAGACTCATCTCGAGGCAAGTTTCCCGCTTAGATGCTTTCAGCGGTTATCTCTTCCGCACTTAGCTACCGGGCAATGCAATTGGCATCACAACCCGTACACCAGTGGTGCGTTCACTCCGGTCCTCTCGTACTAGGAGCAACCCCTCTCAATCTTCCAACGCCCACGGCAGATAGGGACCGAACTGTCTCACGACGTTCTAAACCCAGCTCGCGTACCACTTTAAATGGCGAACAGCCATACCCTTGGGACCTACTTCAGCCCCAGGATGTGATGAGCCGACATCGAGGTGCCAAACACCGCCGTCGATATGAACTCTTGGGCGGTATCAGCCTGTTATCCCCGGAGTACCTTTTATCCGTTGAGCGATGGCCCTTCCATTCAGAACCACCGGATCACTAAGACCTGCTTTCGCACCTGCTCGAGCTGTCACTCTCGCAGTCAAGCTAGCTTATGCCTTTGCACTAACCTCCTGATGTCCGACCAGGATTAGCTAACCTTCGTGCTCCTCCGTTACGCTTTGGGAGGAGACCGCCCCAGTCAAACTACCCACCAGACACTGTCCGCAACCCGGATTACGGGTCTACGTTAGAACATCAAACATTAAAGGGTGGTATTTCAAGGTTGGCTCCACGCAGACTGGCGTCCACGCTTCAAAGCCTCCCACCTATCCTACACATCAAGGCTCAAGGTTCAGTGTCAAGCTATAGTAAAGGTTCACGGGGTCTTTCCGTCTTGCCGCGGGTACACTGCATCTTCACAGCGAGTTCAATTTCACTGAGTCTCGGGTGGAGACAGCCTGGCCATCATTACGCCATTCGTGCAGGTCGGAACTTACCCGACAAGGAATTTCGCTACCTTAGGACCGTTATAGTTACGGCCGCCGTTTACCGGGGCTTCGATCAAGAGCTTCGCCTTGCGGCTGACCCCATCAATTAACCTTCCGGCACCGGGCAGGCGTCACACCGTATACGTCCACTTTCGTGTTTGCACAGTGCTGTGTTTTTATTAAACAGTTGCAGCCAGCTGGTATCTTCGACTGATTTCAGCTCCATGAGCAAGTCACTTCACCTACCATCAGCGTGCCTTCTCCCGAAGTTACGGCACCATTTTGCCTAGTTCCTTCACCCGAGTTCTCTCAAGCGCCTGAGTATTCTCTACCTGACCACCTGTGTCGGTTTGGGGTACGATTTGATGTTACCTGGAGCTTAGAGGCTTTTCCTGGAAGCGTAGCATTGGTTACTTCATCACCGTAGTGACTCGTCATCACGCCTCAGTGTTAACAATGACCCGGATTTACCAAAGTCATCCACCTTCACGCTTAAACCGGGACAACCGTCGCCCGGATAACCTAGCTTTCTCCGTCCCCCCTTCGCAGTAACACCGAGTACAGGAATATTAACCTGTTTCCCATCGACTACGCTTTTCAGCCTCGCCTTAGGGGTCGACTCACCCTGCCCCGATTAACGTTGGACAGGAACCCTTGGTCTTCCGGCGTGCGGGTTTTTCACCCGCATTATCGTTACTTATGTCAGCATTCGCACTTCTGATACCTCCAGCAGCCCTCACAGGCCACCTTCGACGGCTTACAGAACGCTCCCCTACCCAACAACACCTAAGTGTCGCTGCCGCAGCTTCGGTGCATGGTTTAGCCCCGTTACATCTTCCGCGCAGGCCGACTCGACCAGTGAGCTATTACGCTTTCTTTAAATGATGGCTGCTTCTAAGCCAACATCCTGGCTGTCTGTGCCTTCCCACATCGTTTCCCACTTAACCATGACTTTGGGACCTTAGCTGGCGGTCTGGGTTGTTTCCCTCTTCACGACGAACGTTAGCACCCGCCGTGTGTCTCCCGTGATAACATTCTTCGGTATTCGTAGTTTGCATCGGGTTGGTAAGTCGGGATGACCCCCTAGCCGAAACAGTGCTCTACCCCCGAAGATGAGTTCACGAGGCGCTACCTAAATAGCTTTCGGGGAGAACCAGCTATCTCCCGGTTTGATTGGCCTTTCACCCCCAGCCACAAGTCATCCGCTAATTTTTCAACATTAGTCGGTTCGGTCCTCCAGTTAGTGTTACCCAACCTTCAACCTGCCCATGGCTAGATCACCGGGTTTCGGGTCTATACCCTGCAACTTAACGCCCAGTTAAGACTCGGTTTCCCTGCGGCTCCCCTATACGGTTAACCTTGCTACAGAATATAAGTCGCTGACCCATTATACAAAAGGTACGCAGTCACCTAACAAGTAGGCTCCCACTGCTTGTACGTACACGGTTTCAGGTTCTATTTCACTCCCCTCGCCGGGGTTCTTTTCGCCTTTCCCTCACGGTACTGGTTCACTATCGGTCAGTCAGGAGTATTTAGCCTTGGAGGATGGTCCCCCCATATTCAGACAGGATGTCACGTGTCCCGCCCTACTCATCGAACTCACAGCTTGTGCATTTTTGTGTACGGGACTATCACCCTTTACTGTGCGACTTTCCAGACGCTTCCACTAATACACAAACTGATTCAGGTTCTGGGCTCCTCCCCGTTCGCTCGCCGCTACTGGGGGAATCTCGGTTGATTTCTTTTCCTCGGGGTACTGAGATGTTTCAGTTCCCCCGGTTCGCCTCATGACACTATGTATTCATGTCATGATAGTGTGTCGAAACACACTGGGTTTCCCCATTCGGGTATCGTCGGGTATAACGCTTCATATCAGCTTACCGACGCTTATCGCAGATTAGCACGCCCTTCATCGCCTCTGACTGCCTAGGCATCCACCGTGTACGCTTAGTCGCTTAACCTCACAACCCGAAGGTGTCTTTGATTAATCAAAGTCACTGTCGTGCTGCGATTATTTGAGAGACTCATTGACACACTGACGCATCACTCACATGACATAAATGTCATATCAGTATGTTCAGCTGTCATGTTTCAATTTTCAGCTTGTTCCAGATTGTTAAAGAGCAAAACGTCGCAGTGCACCCAAACAGGTACACTCTGAAGTTTTCTATATAGCGAGTAGTGATGGTGGAGCTATGCGGGATCGAACCGCAGACCTCCTGCGTGCAAGGCAGGCGCTCTCCCAGCTGAGCTATAACCCCATCGTTGCTTACAGATACCTTAGATACCACTCATGGAAGAGTTGGTAGGCCTGAGTGGACTTGAACCACCGACCTCACCCTTATCAGGGGTGCGCTCTAACCACCTGAGCTACAAGCCTATTAAGGTATTTCTGCTCGTTATTTTCATCAGACAATCTGTGTGAGCACTTCACTTAACACACATCTTCTTGGTAAGGAGGTGATCCAACCGCAGGTTCCCCTACGGTTACCTTGTTACGACTTCACCCCAGTCATGAATCACAAAGTGGTAAGCGCCCTCCCGAAGGTTAAGCTACCTACTTCTTTTGCAACCCACTCCCATGGTGTGACGGGCGGTGTGTACAAGGCCCGGGAACGTATTCACCGTAGCATTCTGATCTACGATTACTAGCGATTCCGACTTCATGGAGTCGAGTTGCAGACTCCAATCCGGACTACGACGTACTTTATGAGGTCCGCTTGCTCTCGCGAGGTCGCTTCTCTTTGTATACGCCATTGTAGCACGTGTGTAGCCCTACTCGTAAGGGCCATGATGACTTGACGTCATCCCCACCTTCCTCCGGTTTATCACCGGCAGTCTCCTTTGAGTTCCCGACCGAATCGCTGGCAACAAAGGATAAGGGTTGCGCTCGTTGCGGGACTTAACCCAACATTTCACAACACGAGCTGACGACAGCCATGCAGCACCTGTCTCAGAGTTCCCGAAGGCACTCAGCTATCTCTAGCTAATTCTCTGGATGTCAAGAGTAGGTAAGGTTCTTCGCGTTGCATCGAATTAAACCACATGCTCCACCGCTTGTGCGGGCCCCCGTCAATTCATTTGAGTTTTAACCTTGCGGCCGTACTCCCCAGGCGGTCGATTTAACGCGTTAGCTCCGGAAGCCACGCCTCAAGGGCACAACCTCCAAATCGACATCGTTTACAGCGTGGACTACCAGGGTATCTAATCCTGTTTGCTCCCCACGCTTTCGCACCTGAGCGTCAGTCTTTGTCCAGGGGGCCGCCTTCGCCACCGGTATTCCTCCAGATCTCTACGCATTTCACCGCTACACCTGGAATTCTACCCCCCTCTACAAGACTCTAGCCTGTCAGTTTTGAATGCAGTTCCCAGGTTAAGCCCGGGGATTTCACATCCAACTTAACAGACCGCCTGCGTGCGCTTTACGCCCAGTCATTCCGATTAACGCTTGCACCCTCCGTATTACCGCGGCTGCTGGCACGGAGTTAGCCGGTGCTTCTTCTGCGAGTAACGTCAATCAGCCGTGCTATTAACACGACTGCCTTCCTCCTCGCTGAAAGTGCTTTACAACCCGAAGGCCTTCTTCACACACGCGGCATGGCTGCATCAGGCTTGCGCCCATTGTGCAATATTCCCCACTGCTGCCTCCCGTAGGAGTCTGGACCGTGTCTCAGTTCCAGTGTGGCTGGTCATCCTCTCAGACCAGCTAGGGATCGTCGCCTAGGTGAGCCATTACCTCACCTACTAGCTAATCCCATCTGGGCACATCTGATGGCGAGAGGCCCGAAGGTCCCCCTCTTTACTCTTGCGAGGTTATGCGGTATTAGCTACCGTTTCCAGTAGTTATCCCCCTCCATCAGGCAGTTTCCCAGACATTACTCACCCGTCCGCCGCTCGTCACCCAGAGAGCAAGCTCTCCTGTGCTACCGCTCGACTTGCATGTGTTAGGCCTGCCGCCAGCGTTCAATCTGAGCCATGATCAAACTCTTCAATTTAAGATTTGTTTGATTTGCTGAACTCGTCAGCGATGCTCAAAGAATTAGTAACTGTTTATTCGTAATGAATTTACTGTTGTTCACTCTTCAAGACTTTTTATATCGTTAAGATACGGTCTTGTGAGTGCCCACACAGATTGTCTGATTAAATTGTTAAAGAGCAGTGCCACTTCATCGGTGGCGCGGGCTGCATATACTATGCTTTTCCGCTGTGAAGTCAAGTCATTACTGACCGCCTTCGTTGAATCTTTTTTCCTGTTACCACAACCGCGTGTCGCTGTTGCCGTGTCAGTGGAGGCGCATTATAGGGACTTCTCGCACGCTGACAAGCGCTAAATGCAAAAAAAATATCGAGTGAGGATTTTTTCAGCAAAGCGCAGTAAAAGACACCGTTATGCCGGATTTTTCGCCGCTAACTGGGAGAAATCCTCACCGGACAGACTGACGCACCATCAATTCCGGCGTCAACACCAGCGCATTAGGTTCAGTATTGGGATGCTCTAGACGATACAAAAGTGTATCAACCGCTAATTCGCCAAGTTCATCCTTCGGTTGATGCACGGTAGTAAGAGGTGGAGACATATAGCGAGCCAGCTCAATGTCATCGTAGCCAATAACTGCCATGTCTTGAGGAATTGAAAGCCCAGCCTGATAAAGCGCATGGTAAACACCAACGGCCATCGCATCATTACTGGTGAACACCGCTTCAGGTTTATCTTCCAGCGCTAACAACTGCTGCATAGCGCGATAGCCCGCTTCAAACTCAAAATCACCGAAAATTTCATAATCAGCGGGAACGAATAGCCCAGCAAGCTGCATCGCCTGTCGATAACCTTCTAATCGGTTATAGGCTGTCGTCTTATCTTTCGGACCCGCAATGCAGGCTATCTTTTTATAACCACGGGAAATGAGGTAATTGGTCGCGATCTCTCCACCGAGCAGGGAGTTATCTTTAATGACATCCATAACGCCTTCAAAAGGCGCCCAATCCATCATAACCATAGGTATAGAAGGATAGCGACTCATCATTTCGGGCAAAGGGCGATGACTTTCGGTGCACATCAACAGTACGCCGTCGACCCGCTTTTGCAGCAGCGTTTCGAGACTATGGCTCATTCTGTCGCGATCGCCTTCGGTGTTGCACAGAATCAGGCTATAGCCTCTTTCATAACAGCAGCGCTCTACGCCACGCACCACTTCGGCATAAAACGGGTTATTACTGGCAGTGAGCAACATGCCAATGGTGCGGGTCTGGTTTATTTTCAGACTTCTGGCCAGCGCAGACGGCGCATAGTTGAGATCCTCAACGGCCTTCATCACTTTTTCGCGAATGGTATCACTGACAAAGCGATTGTTATTAATGACGTGAGATACGGTAGAAGTAGAAACGCCCGCAAGACGGGCGACATCTTTCATGGTGGCCAAAGATCACCCCTGGGTTTGCAAAAATGCGTCGATCTCTTCACGCCATGGGACAGAGGGCTGAGCACCTCGGCGAGTAACGGCTATCGCAGCTGCCGCATGGGCAAATTTTACTGCGGAGGACATGGGCTTATTTTCCAGTAATGCAGTCACTAACGCGCCATTAAAAGTATCTCCAGCTGCGATAGTATCCACGGCTTTTACACGATAACCCGGAATACGCTGCCCCTGACCGTTTTCACTTAGCCATACGCCACGACTACCCAATGTGATCAGAACCGTTTCGATGCCTTTATCGTGCAGAACCTGTGCTGCGCGAGCCGCATCGTCTTCCGTCTCAACGGTAATTCCCGTCAGGAACTGTGCTTCGGTTTCATTCGGCGTGATCATATTGACCAGCGATAACAGTTCATCGGGTAGCTCGCGGGCAGGAGCGGGGTTCAGAATCACTTTTGTTTGGTGTTCATGCGCGAGTTTAGCGGCCGCAATAACCGTTTCCAACGGCGACTCAAGCTGCATAAGCAACGCAGAAGCATCAATAATGTGTTGCTGATGACGATAAAGGTAATCAGGCGACACCGCAGCATTTGCGCCTGCATTTATCGCAATCATGTTCTCAGCGTCGGCGTTAACAAAAATCAGCGCAACGCCGGTTGTTTCCCCAGAGATAGCCTCAACGGCGGAAACATCAATATTGTCCTTGGATAGCTGCTGGCAAATACGGGTACCGATATCATCTTCTCCGACGCAGGCAATAAAGGCGATGTCTGCACCGCTTCGGCCGGCGGCAACGGCCTGATTGGCACCTTTCCCACCGAAAGCTACGCTATATTGCTCACCGATCACCGTTTCGCCTGGGCGGGGAAATTGCTCAAGATTGAGAATATGGTCAGCATTAATACTGCCCAGCACCACCAGCTTACCCGTTTTCATTATGTCGAATCCCGCTACGTTAATAATGCGCCACCACAAACGGGTGGCGCGAGCCCTGCTTTATATCCGTCATACTTCAAGCAGCCTGTGCGTTGGTTGCCCTTACTCACCCCAGTCACTTACTTGTGTAAGCTCCTGGGGATTCGTGCGGTTACCGCCTTCATGCAACTCGAATTATTTAGGGTATATTTTTAATTATTTTGCAACCAGCTTCAGGTCAACCGGAATGATGGCCTGCGTTTTTTCGCCTTTCAGCACTTTCGCAGCCGTTTCGATACCGATTACACCGATCTGATCAGGACGCTGAGCAACAGTTGCAGCCAGCTTGCCTGACTCAACGGCCTTCACGCCATCCTGAGTACCATCAAAGCCGACAACCAGCACATCTGTTTTGCCTGCGGTTTGCAGTGCACGCAGTGCGCCCAACGCCATTTCATCGTTCTGAGCAAATACGGCCTGAACGTCAGGGTGTGCGGTCAGCAGGTTCTGCATCACGTTCAGCCCTTTAGTACGGTCGAAGTCAGCTGGTTGGCTAGCCAGCATCGCGAATTTATTTTTCTCAGCAGATTTCATGAAGCCCGCCCCACGCTCACGCGCAGCAGACGTTCCGGCAATCCCTTCCAACTGAATCACCTTGGCACCTTCACCCAATTTCTTGGCAATGAAGTCACCGGCAACTTTACCACCGAAGGCATTATCAGAAGCAACGTGGCTCACAACTTCACCACTGCTGGCAACGCGGTCCAGCGTAATAACAGGGATCTTGGCCTGATTGGCCATTTTAATCGCATTACCTACCGCATCAGAATCGGTCGGGTTGATCAGCAGAACTTTGGTTCCACGCACCGTCAAATCCTGAACGTTAGCCAGTTCTTTTGCTGGGTTATTCTGAGAATCCAGCACAATCAGCTCGTAACCCAGTTTGTCAGCTTCTTTCTGTGCACCCTCTTTCATTGAAACAAAGAACGGGTTATTCAGCGTAGAAACCACCAGAGCAACCGTATCTTTGGCCAAGGCATTAGCACTGACAGTCGCGCTCAGCGCAACAGCGGAAACCAGAGTAGCCAGCTTTTTCATATTCATAACTCAATTCCTGTGTGAATGAAGGTTATTTACTGCTTTTGTTATCTACCAGAACCGCCAGCAAGATGACGACTGCTTTAACGATCATTTGGTAGTAAGAAGAAACACCTAATAAATTCAGTCCGTTGTTGAGGAAACCAAGGATAAGTGCGCCGATCAACGTACCAACGATACGCCCTTTTCCTCCAGCCAGACTGGTGCCGCCCAATACTACAGCCGCGATAGCATCCAGCTCATACCCTGTACCCGCCGTCGGCTGTGCAGAGGACAAACGTGCGACTTCGATAATTCCCGCCAGGGCAGACAGCAGCCCACACAGGGAATAGACAATAATCTTGATTTTATCAACGCTGATGCCGGACAAACGAGTTGCGGATTCATTGCCGCCCAGCGCATAGATATAGCGCCCCAACCGCGTATGGTGCAGCATGTACCAGGCCGCCGCGAACACGATAGCCATGATCCAGATTGGCGTTGGAATCCCCAGCGGACGGCCGATACCAAACCAGCCAAACGCATCTGCTACGTCGGAAAAACCGGTATTCACCGGGCTGCCGTTGGTATAGACCATCGTCACACCGCGCAGTAACAGCATCATGACTAACGTAGCGATAAAGGCCTGCACTTTACCTTTGGAGACAATAACCCCCGTACCCGCACCAATCAGCGCACCCAGCGCCAGTGCGCCAAACACCGCCACCAGCGCATTCACTTCAAGCCCGACGATGGAAGCCGCTACGGCACCGGTCAATGCCAGCAGTGAACCCACTGACAAATCAATACCCGAGGTCAGTATCACTAGCGTCATGCCAACCGCCATGATGGCGTTCACCGACGTCTGCTGAAGAATATTGAACAGGTTGTTCAGGGTAAAAAAGTTAGGGCTCATGGCGGACACAACCGCAATCAGGATCAGGAGCGCGATCAGCGATTTCTGCTCCAATAACCACTCTTTGCTGAACCAGCGTTTTGCCGCGATAGATTGAGAACTCATGTCTGACTTACTCCTGCTTTGCGCCGTATTGCTTACCAACGGCCGCAGCCATCAGTGCTTCCTGGGTTGCTTGCTCAATAGGGAAATCACCGCTCAAGCGCCCTTCATGCATCACAATGATGCGATCGCTCATTCCCAAGACTTCGGGCATTTCGGATGACACCAATATGATGCTCAGCCCTTCTTCTTTGAATTGATTGATTAACTGATAAATCTCTTTCTTCGCCCCGACATCGACGCCACGCGTCGGTTCATCGAGGATCAGGACATTCGGGCGCGTCATCAGGCCACGGGCAATCGCCACTTTCTGCTGATTACCGCCGGAAAGCAGGCCGATAGGCTGCTCCATCGAAGGCGTTTTCACGTTGAACAGGCGAATAAAATCGGCAACCGTCAGTTGCTCTTCGGCGTGTTTCAGACGACCGCCCGCATGGCTGAAATAGCGCAGTGCGGTTAATGACATGTTTTCTTTTACCGACATGCCCAGCACCAGACCATCGCGTTTGCGATCTTCCGATATATAAACGATGCCGTTCGCCAAGCCATCCTGAGGTTTACGGGTCACCACGTCGTGGCCATCCAGCGTCACATTGCCGCCCGTACGCGGCAGTGCGCCGTAGAGAATCTTCATCAGCTCGGTACGGCCCGCGCCCATCAATCCTGCGACGCCCAGAATCTCGCCTTTTCGCACCGTAAAGCTGACGCCCTCTACGCCTGGCCCAGACAGGTTCTGCACCTTAAGGCGAACCTCTCCCGGCGCTTTATTCGAACGCGGGTACTGATCTTCCAGTTTACGGCCCACCATCATTTCAATCAGCGTATCTTCCTCTAAGTCACTAACCGGACGCTCGCCGATAAACTGACCATCGCGGAAAACAGTAATGTCATCGCAGATTTCAAAGATTTCTTTCAGACGGTGGGAAATATAGACAATGCCGCATCCCTGAGATTGCAGCTCTTTGATCACGCTGAATAGCGAAGCGGTTTCGGTATCCGTCAGAGCATCGGTCGGTTCATCCATGATGATGACTTTCGATTCAAAGCTCAGCACCTTGGCAATTTCTACCATTTGCTGATCGCCAATCGATAAATCCCCGACCATACGACGGCTGTCATAGCGCAGATTAAGGCGCTTCAGCAGCTTATCGGCTTCCGCATACATCTTGTTCCAGTCGATACGACCGAAGCGGTTGGTAAATTCACGACCAAGGAAGATATTCTCGGCAATCGTGAGTTGGGGAATCAGGTTAAGTTCCTGATGGATAATACCGATACCTGCTTCCTGGGACGCTTTCGGCCCACTGAAATCCACCTCTTGTCCCAGAAAATGAATGCTGCCGGCATCTTTACGATAGATCCCGGTCAGCACTTTCATCATGGTGGACTTGCCCGCACCGTTTTCGCCCACCAGCGCCATCACTTTTCCCGGATAGACGTTGAGTGCCGCACCGGAAAGCGCTTTAACGCCGGGAAAAGATTTCGTGATGCCTTGCAGTTGCAGTAAAGGTTGCATTGATGCCTCAGAACGTTACGCCAGCACAAAGGATGACATTGGCATACGGAGAACACTCTCCGCTGCGAATGATCGCCCGGCTTTTGCCGCTTTGGGTTTTAAATTCTTCATGGCTAACATAGTGCAATGCAATTGAGTTTCCCTGGTGTTGTTCAAGTTGCTTCAATTGATCGAGTAATGCGTCATGGACTGCGGGGTTCTTTTCAAGAATCTCTTCCGCAAGAATAGCGGCCTCGACCTGCATTTCGCTGGTGACAACGCTAACGACCTGCAAGAACGTCGGTACGTTGTGCGTCAACGCCAGATCGATACGGGTCGTCGTTTCAGGAATCGGTAAACCGGCATCACCAATAACAAGGCTATCGGTATGCCCCAGTCGAGAAATCACGGAAGAAATATCTGAATTCAATAATGCTGCTTTTTTCATCTTCTCACCCCACCAGCGAAACGTTTCGCTAATAACATTCTAGAAAAAGAAGCAAGAAAGGCAATGAAGAGATAAAAAAACTGTGATCGCTATCGAAACGTTTCGCTAACAAAAAAATAAAGAGAACAAGAGGCCGTTATAGAAGGTTGATAAATAGAGAAATGGCGGGCAACGGCCCGCCACGAGGGAATTGAGGATAACGATTTAGAGTTTGCGAATCTGCTTCACATCCAGCTCGACGGAGTTGAAGTCTTTATCCAGCTCACCCTGAATTTCCACTTTGTCGGTGGGCGAAACCATCTGACCATTCCAGCGTTTGTGATCGATTTCGACTTCCATCGTGCCTGTCGCGTCGCGGAACAGGTAGTTTTCATCACCGATTCGTTTTTCAATATTACCGCTCAGCGTCACCCAACTGTCGTCACGCAGTTCTTTAGCTTTATCTACCGTGGTGAGGGAACTCTGTTGATCGATGAATCCCCCTTTATGTGTGCCAACCGCAGGCGTTTCTGGGTTGACGAAACCACCGCCGTTTTGTGCGGCAAATACGGGTGCAGAAACCAGAGCGGTAATGGCGAGTAACGCAGCTGCTTTTTTCATGTTTACCTTCCTTATTTTTTCTGTTGTTTCACAGTCAACGGTTTCGCAGTCAGCCTGCGGGAGTAATCGGTCTTCGGGAAGGATTAAAGCAAACCGTTCTTAACAGAATCTTAAGGAGTCAGCGTTTACTTTCTTATTTTTTTATATTGCCGAAATCGCCCAATTTCAGCGATTTGTCCTGTACACACCGCCTCTCTATTTCGTATAAAACCGGAAAAGACATAAGCGCAACAGCAGTACATTCCCTGCGAGGCCCCCATGAGAATATTGTTAATCGAAGACGATCGCTTGATTGGTGACGGCCTGAAAGCTGGTTTAAACAAACTGGGCTTTAATATTGACTGGTTTATGGAAGGTAAAGCGGGTGCCGCTGCATTGAAGGCTGCCCCCTATGATGCGGTTGTGCTCGATCTCAGCCTGCCGGGCATGGACGGGATGGATATTCTGCGCCAGTGGCGTCAGGCGGGGCATGACGAACCGGTACTGGTTCTGACCGCCCGCGATGCGTTAGAACAGCGCGTAGAAGGGCTACAGCAGGGTGCCGATGATTATTTATGTAAGCCCTTTGCGCTGACAGAAGTAGCCGCTCGCCTGCAGGCGCTGATTCGCCGTCGTCACGGCCAACTGCAACCGACATTAACGCACGGCGCGGTTTCCCTTGAGCCGGGATCGCGGAGCGTCACCCTTAACAACGAACCGCTGATACTAAAATCTCGCGAACTGGCGTTACTGGAACTGTTTTTGCTCAATCCAAACCGCGTACTCACGCGCGCACAGTTGGAAGAAAAGCTCTACGGGTGGGACGATGATGTCTCCAGCAATGCGGTAGAAGTGCATATCCACCACCTGCGCAAAAAGCTGGGTGCTGGGTTTATCCGTACCGTACATGGCGTTGGCTACATTCTGGGAGATGCTCCATGAACCGACTCAGCCTGCGTTTACGCCTGATTGCGGGTTTCACGCTGCTGACGCTGATTTGCTGGGGCGTAGCCAGTTTGCTTTCGTGGTATCAAACGCGCCATAACATCAATGAGTTATTTGATACCCAGCAAATGCTGTTTGCCAAACGTCTTGCCACGATGAACCCCGATGAATTGCGAATTCAGTCGACTTCTCTGCCCAAAACCAAAAGTCTGGTACATAAGGATCGAGGCAAGCAGGACGACGATGCCCTAGCCTTCGCCATTTTTACTCGCGATGGGAAGATGGTGTTGAATGATGGTGAGAACGGCAAAGATTTCATTTTTGATTACCAGCGAAACGGCTTCACCGACGGCAAATTGCGCGATGACAACGACGCATGGCGCATTGTCTGGCTAACGACGGTGGATAATCGCTACGTGATCGCTGTCGGACAGGAATGGGAATACCGTCAGGACATGACGCTGGATATTGTAAAAACCAACCTGATGCCCTGGCTGTTCGCACTGCCGATCATGTTGGCGCTGCTGTTCTGGCTGGTCACGCGTGAACTCTCGCCGTTAAAACGTATTACCGCCGAGCTTCAACAGCGTTCACCGGACGAAAGTACACCGCTGGCGACACAGCACATCCCGCAAGAAGTTCGCCCGTTGGTCAATGCATTGAACCACCTGTTTTCCCGCATCAGCGACATGCTGGTTCGTGAACGCCGTTTCACCTCCGATGCCGCTCACGAGCTGCGTAGCCCGCTGGCAGCGTTGAAAGTTCAAACCGAAGTCGCACAGCTCGCGCATGACGATGAAGCCATGCGGCACCATGCACTGGTCAATCTGGACAAAGGTATCGATCGGGCTACACGGCTGGTGGATCAACTCCTGACGCTATCGCGGCTGGATGCCGAATCGTCCCCCGAAGGGATGCAGCCCGTCCAGTTCAATGAACTACTGCAACAGGCGGTGATCGCGCACTACCACACGGCGCAAACCGCAGGTATCGAACTGACGCTGGATTTACCAGACGCCCCCGTTATCCAGCAGGGCCACCCGCTGCTGCTGACCCTGCTGGTGCGCAATCTGCTGGATAACGCTATTCGCTACAGCTATGAAGGGGGAACGGTAAGCCTGACGCTGACAGAGCACGGCTTTCAGGTTGCCGATAACGGACCGGGCATTAGCGAGGAGGCACTGGCAAGAATCGGCGAACGTTTTTATCGCCCGCCGGGGCAAGAGAAATCCGGCAGCGGTCTGGGGATTTCCATCGTAAATAACATCGCCACGCTGCACCGCATGCGGGTCACGTTCACCAATCAGCCCGAAGGCGGGCTGATTGTGTCAGTGAATTGGTAACGATTATTCTCTCTATCTATACGTTAACGCACTGAGCAATATGGCTTCCCCCAACAGGCAGCAACTGCTGCTTGTTATTAGGGAAACACGGGGATGAGGTTCCCGCAGGGACGCCTCGCCCCGTGGTCGACCGTATATCTCGATCTTATCCCAACATAGCGCCCTAATCGTGGGATCACTTAAATCTCGACCTGTATCCCCAGCTCAATCAGCCTGTTCGGCGGTATTTCAAACTGATCCGCCGCTCGCAGCGCATTTCTGCTGAGCATCATGAATAGCTTACCGCGCAAGCGCAGATACCACGGGCGCTCACCGATAATCAGCGACTCATTAGACATAAAGAAAGATGTTTCCATCATTTGGCAGGTTAACCCATCCTGCCAGCAGCGCTGAAAGACCTCTTCCACATCCGGCGTCTCACGCCAGCCATAGTTGGCAATCACTCGCCAAAACGTCGGCGAAAGCTGTTCAACCGTCACACGGCGAGCGTTCAATACATAGGGCGCATCCTCCGTTCGCATGGTCAACAGCACCACACGCTCATGCAGGATTTTATTGTGCTTAAGGTTATGCAGCAGTGCGAACGGAATCACGCGAGTCGCACGCGAGAAGTACACAGCAGTCCCTGGCACACGCGTCGGCGGCGTTTTCTCCAGTGACGCAATCATGGCATCCAGCGAATTACCATGCTCATGCAACCGGCGCAGCAACCTGAAACGCTCGCTTTTCCATGTGGTCATGATGATAAACATCACCATACCCAGCGCTAGCGGTAGCCAGCCGCCAGAGAGGATCTTGACTACGTTTGCCAAAAACATCGGCACGTCAATAATCAGCAGGCCCGCCAGCAACACCCACGCCAGATAGCGATTCCAGAGCCAGTTCTTCACCGCCACCGTACAGAACAGAATACTGGTAATCACCATCGTCCCCGTTACCGCAATCCCATAAGCCGCAGCCAAATTGCTCGAATGCTCAAAGCTGACAATCACGATGACGACGGCGATATAGAGCATCCAGTTAATGGCAGGAATATAAATCTGACCGGATTCCATATCTGACGTGTGTACGATACGCATCGGCGGTAAATAGCCCAGCCGCACCGCTTGGCGCGTCAGGGAGAACACGCCGGAAATCACCGCCTGCGAGGCAATAATTGTCGCCAGCGTGGCCAATATCATCAGTGGAATCAGCGCCCAATCTGGCGCCAGCAGGAAGAACGGGTTTTTGATGGCTTCCGGGTCTTTTAACAGCAACGCCCCCTGCCCGAAGTAATTTAACACCAGCGACGGCAGCACCACCGTAAACCAAGCCAGACGAATGGGGAATTTACCGAAGTGGCCCATATCGGCATACAGCGCCTCGACCCCGGTAATCGCCAGCACCACCGCCCCCAGGGCGAAGAACGACACCGCTTTATACTCGACAAAGAAGCGCACAGCGTACATCGGGTTCAACGCCTGCAAGACTTCGGGATTAGCGATAATGCTGCGAGCGCCCAGGATACCAAGCGTTAAAAACCAAATCAGCATCACGGGTGCAAACAGCTTGCCAACGCTACCCGTACCGTGTTTTTGAATGATAAACAGTAACGTCAGGACGACAATCGAGAGCGGAACGATATAGCTGTCCATCGACGGCGCGGCAATTTCCAGCCCTTCCATCGCCGACATCACAGAGATAGCAGGCGTGATGACGACTTCCCCATAAAAGAAGCTGCCACCAATCAACCCCATGATGACTAGCACGGACGTCATGCGATCGGAGGTATTGCGCCCAGCTAGCGACATTAATGTCAGAATCCCACCTTCGCCTGCGTTATCGGCACGCATCACATAGGTCAGATATTTCAGCGAAACAACGAGAACCAATAGCCAAAAGATCAGTGAAAGAAAACCAAAGACCGAGTCAGGTTCGACCCCAAAACCAAACTGCCCTGATAAACATTCCCTTAACGTATAAAGAGGGCTGGTTCCTATATCTCCATAAACCACCCCGATGGCCGCCAGCGTGACAGCCGGAAGCGAACGTTTATGTTCTGAGCTCATAAACCTATCTTCTGTTGTTAATCAGTCCGCGAAGCGCGTCATTCACAGCAACTCGTCCAAAAGCGCACAGTATGCACAAATCAGGGTAAAAACCCATTTTTATTGTGTGGATCGCCTGCTCAAGAAACATCCTGTAAAAAGTGGTTTATTGCTTACTCACCCCGTTAGGGTGTAATAATCCGTAAAAGTATTCTAATAAAAATCTGTGATCTGCCGTTTATTATTACGATTGTCTTTCTGAAAGTAGGGTTTTTCTGAGACACCGCTTTCAGTAGACCAACCGAATTCAAAAATAAACGATTTCAGTACATCACATCATGGGACTAACGGATTAATTATGCGTCAAACTGCGGCATTGGCTGAAAGAATTTCTCGTCTCAGCAATGCGCTAGAACACGGGCTCTACGAAAGGCAGCACGCCATTCGTCTCTGCCTACTGGCAGCACTAAGCGGAGAAAGCGTTTTTCTGCTGGGACCGCCAGGTATAGCCAAAAGTATGATCGCCCGGCGTCTTAAATTCGCTTTTCGTCATGCGAACGCGTTTGAGTACCTGATGACCCGCTTTTCAACGCCGGAAGAAGTATTTGGCCCCCTTTCCATTCAGGCGTTAAAAGATGAAGGCCGCTATCAGCGTTTGACTGCGGGTTACCTGCCGGAAGCCGAAATCGTCTTTCTGGATGAAATCTGGAAAGCGGGTCCCGCTATTTTGAACACCCTGCTGACGGCCATTAACGAACGACGTTTCCGCAATGGCAATAGCGAAGATACCATCCCCATGCGCCTACTGGTCGCGGCCTCGAACGAACTGCCAGAGGCTGATGGCGGTCTGGAAGCACTCTACGACCGAATGCTCATCCGTCTGTGGCTCGATCGCGTGCAGGAAAAACAGAATTTCCGTGCACTACTTGTGAATAACAGCAGCGAACGCGATAACCCCGTTCCACCCGCCCTTAGCGTCAGCGATGAAGAGTACCAACAGTGGCAGAAGGATATTGAGCATATCGCATTGCCGGAGTTCGGTTTCGAGCTGATTTACACGCTGCGTCAGCAGTTAGATACGCTGGAACAAGCGCCATATATTTCTGACCGACGCTGGAAAAAAGCCCTGCGCCTGCTTCAGGCCAGCGCATTTTTCTGCGGGCGGGACGCCATTACACCAGTTGATATCATTCTGCTGAAAGACTGTCTCTGGCATGACCAAAGCACCTTGACGCTCATCGAACACCAGCTTGAGCTACTGATTACCGAGCACGCTTACCAGCAGAAAAGTCTGCTGTTCCGGCTGCAACAGGCGAATACCAAACGTCAGCAATACCAACGTGAACAAAGCGAATTACAGGCATTTTCGGTGGAGAAACAGGGGCACTTCCTTGGCCGGAAATTCCATTACACCTTGCCTGACACGATCGTCGCTGAAACGCTGGATCTGGTGTTGCAGCGCCCGCTGATCCTGCACGATATTGAAGTCAATCACCTGATCATTGAAAAAAATGCTTTGCAAGGCTGGCTGCAAAAAGGGGGAGAAATCCGGGGCAAGCTCAACGGCATCGGCTTTACTCAACGTCTCGATCTGCTGGTGGACGATCGCCAGCATCTGACGGTTCGCGATATCAGCCTGCAATCCTCCATTCTTTCTCTGCCAGAAAAGCGCGACTGTGCGCTGCCTGCCGACATTACCGATGAATATGAAAAACTGAACATGCAGTTGCGCGAACAGCGCCGCTTATTCAGCCAGCATCAGCCTTGTCTGTTCGTCCCCGCTGAGTGGCTAGCGAAAATAGAAGCCAGCTTGCAACAGGTTGCCGAGCAGATCCAGCAATCAGAGCAACAGGACTAACGCCGATGATCACGCTGGAATCACTGGAAATGCTGCTGTCTATCGATGAAAACGAACTGCTGGACGATCTGGTCGTCACGCTGTTGGCAACGCCGCAGCTCGCTTTCTTCTTTGAAAAGTATCCCAGCCTGAAATCCGCGTTACTCAACGATCTTCCTCACTGGAAAGAAACCTTAAAGCAGCGCCTACGCACCACGCAGGTACCGCCAGAGCTGGAAAAAGAATTTAGCTGCTACCAACGTTCACAATCGATCGACAACCAGGCTTTTCAGACACGCCTGCCTGCGATTATGGATATGCTGAACAACGTAGAATCCCCCTTTCTGGCACAGGCCTCACAGCTCATTACCTCTCCAGAGAGAACCTTAGGGCAGAAGATCACCAGTGGGCTCCACGCACTCTTTCTTCAGCGCTGGCGGCTAAGCCTCACACTGCAAACCGTTTCACTGCATCAGCAGTTGATGGATCAAGAACGGGAAATCCTGCTGGATGAACTGCAACAACGCCTGACCCTCAGCGGCAAACTCGAACCTATTCTGGCCGAAAACGAAAACGCGGCAGGGCGGCTCTGGGATCTCAGCGCAGCGCAGCGTATTCACACCGATCCCCGCCCGTTACTGGATTTCGGTGCCTTCCTGCAACGCCAGCCCGCATTACAAAAACTGGCGGAACGCTTAGGCCGCAGCCGGGAAACCAAATCCATCCTCACGCAAGAGGCACCACAAGAAGCCTTCCGGGTAAGAGTACGAGAACCGGCCACCGTGCCCGAGCAGGTGAGCGGCGTACATCAGAGCGATGACATTTTGCGTTTGATGCCGACGGAGTTGGCCACATTGGGCATTAGCGAATTGGAATATGAATTCTATCGTCGCCTGCTAGAGCATCGGCTGCTGACCTATCGCTTACAAGGGGAGAGCTGGCGCGAGAAAATCACCGAGCGCCCCGTTGTCCATCAGCAAAACGAACAGCAGCCGCGTGGCCCGTTTATCGTCTGCGTCGATACGTCAGGCTCCATGGGCGGCTTTAATGAGCGCTGTGCCAAAGCCTTCTGTCTGGCGCTGATGCGCATCGCGCTCGCCGACAACCGCCGTTGCTACATCATGCTGTTTTCTACTGGCGTGGTGAAATATGAGCTCACGTCTGCGGACGGATTAGAGCAGGCGATACGTTTTCTCAGCCAGTCCTTCCGCGGCGGCACAGATATGAGCGCCTGTCTGTCGGCATTGTTGGATAAGATGGACGACGCACTCTGGCATGATGCCGACGCGGTGGTGATTTCGGATTTTATCGCCCAGCGGTTGCCGGATGAGGTAGTAAATAAGGTGAAAAGCCGTCAGAAGCAGCTACAGCATCGTTTCCATGCTGTAGCGATGTCCGATCATGGCAAACCCGGCATCATGCACATCTTTGACCATATCTGGCGCTTTGATACTGGGTTAAAAAGCCGCTTAATGCGCCGTTGGCAGCACGGCAAGGCTTATTAAAGCAGGCCGGAAACCGACTCACGCAGCGACTGTGGCCAGACGCCGCACTGAACCTGACCAATGTGTGGCAATTGCAGCAACAGCATGACCAGACGAGACTGACCGATTCCCCCACCGATCGTTTGCGGCATTTCACCGCGCAGCAGCGCCTGATGCCATTCCAGCTTCAGACGTTCTTCGTCCTGCGTCAGCGCCAGCTGGCGTGTTAACGCTTCTGCATCGACACGGATGCCCATTGATGAAATCTCAAACGCATCGTTCAGGACCGGGTTCCACACGACGATATCGCCGTTCAGACCTGCCAGTTCCTGCTCGCCTGGTGTAGTCCAGTCATCATAATCCGGCGCACGCACATCGTGAGAGTGTCCGCTGGACAGCTTACCGCCAATCCCAATCAGGAAGACCGCACCCAGTTCTTTAGCGATAGCTCGCTCACGCCCTTTGGCATCCAGATCGGGATAGCGCTGCAGCAGCGTTTCGGTGTGCACAAAATGAATCTGTTCTGGCAGGAAAGGCTGAATGCCAAACGCCTGATGTACCGCCGCTTCCGTCGCTTTGATACCCTGATAAATGCGCGTCACAGTCGATTTCAGATACTCGGCATTGCGCTCGCCGTCCCCCATCACGCGCTCCCAGTCCCACTGATCGACATAAACCGAGTGGATCGGGCTCAGACGATCTTCGTCCGGGCGCAGTGCCTTCATATGGGTATAGATACCTTCGCCAAAGCTAAAATCATACGCGCCCAGCGTTTTACGTTTCCATTTCGCCAGTGAGTGCACCACTTCAAATGTGGCATCCGGCAGGGCTTTAACCTTAACCTGTACCGCTTTTTCCGTACCGGACAAGTTGTCCTGCGTACCATCGCCGATACGGCTGAGAATCGGTGCCTGGACTTCAATCAATCCCAGAAGCTGCTCCAACTGGCTGGAGAAGAAAGACTTAACGAAGCTGATTTGCTGTTGTTTTTCGATGTACTGCTTTTTCATTGCCGCGTCTCTTATTCATCGTATTTAGTTATTCATTAAGCAATAAAAACTGCTAGTCATTCAATAATCTTATGGATAAATTGCACTTGTGCTTTTAATCCGTCATTTTATAGCGGCATAAAATCATTATTCGTTAAAATAGGGGGCTCAAAGTGGCAGAAATTTATCAGATCGATAATCTCGATCGCGGCATTCTTTCCGCCTTAATGGAAAATGCACGCACGCCTTATGCCGAACTGGCAAAACAATTTTCAGTCAGTCCAGGTACGATCCACGTTCGGGTGGAAAAAATGAAGCAGGCGGGCATCATTGTCGGTACACGTCTGGATGTGAATCCAAAACAGCTGGGCTACGACGTATGCTGTTTTATCGGCATCATTCTGAAAAGCGCCAAAGATTATCCCTCCGCGCTGGAGAAGCTGAACAATCTGGAAGAAGTCGTCGAGGCCTACTACACCACCGGGCATTACAGCATCTTTATTAAGGTCATGTGCCGCTCGATCGAGGCGCTGCAACATGTGCTTATCAACAAGATTCAAACAATTGATGAAATTCAGTCCACTGAAACGCTGATCTCCCTGCAAAACCCCATCATGCGGACGATCGCGCCGTAATGCTTTTTTCCTATACCCATATTATCCACAGGTAGATCCCAGCCAGATCACAGCGTACAATGTCCCGTCTTTTATCGGATGGGATCGCTATGGCAGACATTACCTTAATCAGTGGCAGTACCCTTGGCAGTGCCGAATATGTTGCAGAACATTTGGCCGAACTGCTGGAGAAGGATAATTTTTCCACTGAAACTCTCCATGGCCCCACGCTTGATGCACTGCCTGAAAGCGGTATATGGCTGGTGGTGACATCTACACACGGTGCAGGGGAATTCCCTGACAACCTGAAAGCACTGTTTGAACAGCTGGAACAGCAAAAGCCCGATCTTTCTCAGGTGAGTTTCGGTGCAGTGGGGATCGGTAGTAAAGAGTACGACACATTCTGTGGCGCGATCCAAACAGCGGATCGTGTACTGGCTCAATTAGGGGCCAAACGGATCGGTGAAATCCTCGAGATCGACATCACCCAACATCAAATTCCAGAAGATCCAGCAGAAGAATGGCTAGGATCGTGGGTTAATTTACTCAAATAAGATGAAATATTCGGCAGTTGAATGTGGATAACTATGCTTATTTCAGGTGTAAAAGCAGTAGTTATCCCAATAACAACCCGAGTATGTTTTTTGTCCTGTGTATAACTCCACATTAAGATCCCAGCTTATACTGGCTAGGATCACCGATCATTCACAGGTAAGGATCATCTCCATTCTCTTGATCTTTAATATGAATAATCACTTATCCACACAACATGACGATCCTAATAAGAGATCTAATAAAGAGATCTTTAAATAAAAAGATCTTTCTTTAATTAACGAGGATCCAACGGACTTGGTCGTTGGCTCAAAGTTGAGTAGAATCCCCTCCCCAGGGCAAATAACGATCGTTCGCCACTCATCATTCGCGATAATGCGAGGAGCTGTACCATGTTTTATCCAGATCCATTTGACGTCATCGTGATCGGTGGCGGTCATGCCGGAACAGAAGCAGCAATGGCTTCTGCCCGAATGGGCCAACAGACGCTTTTGCTCACACACAATATCGACACGCTGGGACAAATGTCTTGCAACCCCGCGATCGGCGGTATTGGGAAAGGTCATCTGGTTAAAGAGATCGATGCCATGGGAGGCTTGATGGCGCGAGCCGTCGATCAGGCAGGTATACAGTTTAGGATACTAAACAGCAGTAAAGGCCCGGCCGTCAGAGCAACGCGCGCACAAGCGGATCGCGTGCTCTATCGTCAGGCTGTTCGCACCGCACTGGAGAATCAGCCAAATCTGACGATCTTCCAGCAAGCGGTTGACGATCTGATCGTGGAAAACGATCGCGTTGTCGGTGCGGTTACCCAGATGGGACTAAAATTCCGTGCAAAAGCCGTGGTGTTGACGGTAGGCACTTTCCTTGATGGCAAAATTCATATTGGATTGGATAACTACAGCGGTGGGCGTGCAGGCGATCCGCCTTCCATTCCGCTCGCGCGCCGCCTGCGTGAACTGCCTCTGCGCGTCAACCGCCTGAAAACCGGTACTCCGCCGCGTATTGACGCCAGAACAATTGATTTTAGCGTGCTGGCACAACAGCACGGTGACAACCCGATGCCGGTTTTCTCATTCCTGGGGAATGCGAGCCAGCATCCGGCACAAATGCCGTGCTACATCACGCATACCAATGAGAAGACCCATGATGTGATCCGTAATAATCTGGATCGCAGCCCGATGTATGCCGGGATCATCGAAGGGATCGGGCCACGCTATTGCCCATCGATCGAAGACAAGGTCATGCGCTTTGCCGATCGAAATACGCATCAGATCTTTCTTGAACCTGAAGGACTGACTAGCAACGAAATTTACCCTAACGGGATCTCAACCAGTTTGCCGTTTGACGTCCAGTGGCAGATTGTTCGCTCAATGGCAGGGATGGAAAATGCACGCATCGTTCGTCCTGGTTATGCGATTGAGTACGATTTCTTCGATCCTCGCGATCTGAAACCTACGCTGGAAAACAAATTTATTCATGGCCTGTTCTTCGCCGGACAGATAAACGGGACAACTGGCTATGAAGAAGCCGCGGCACAGGGCATGCTGGCAGGGCTGAATGCGGCTCGATTGGCTGCCGATAAGGAAGGCTGGTCGCCACGTCGCGATCAAGCTTATCTCGGTGTGCTAGTTGACGATCTCTGTACGCTGGGGACGAAAGAACCCTACCGTATGTTTACTTCACGTGCGGAATATCGCCTGATGCTGCGTGAAGATAACGCCGATCTACGTTTGACGGAAATGGGTCGTGAGCTGGGTATGGTCGACGATCACCGCTGGGCGCGTTTCAATGAGAAGCTTGAGAACATTGAGAAAGAACGTCAGCGCCTGCGCGACATTCACGTTCACCCGCAATCTGAGCAATTAGATCAAATCAACTCACTGCTGAAGACACCGTTGTCCCGTGAAGCGAACGGTGAAGAACTGCTGCGTCGCCCTGAAGTGGATTACGTTCAGCTTACTGCGCTACCGCTGTTTGCCCCGGGATTAACCGACGAGCAGGCTGCAGAACAGGTTGAAATTCAGGTCAAATACGAAGGTTATATTGCTCGTCAGCAGGATGAAATTGAGAAACAGCAGCGTAATGAAAATGCACTGCTGCCTGCCGATCTGGATTACAAACAGGTAAGTGGATTGTCCAATGAGGTGATTGCCAAGCTGAACGATCACAAACCTTCGTCGATCGGTCAGGCTTCACGGATTTCTGGCATTACGCCTGCGGCGATCTCCATTTTGCTGATCTGGCTTAAAAAACAGGGTCTGCTGCGTCGCAGCGCCTGATTTACGGTAAACTTATCCCCTAAATAGCCGGTTATCCGGCTATTTTTATTATTAACCTCATATTTTTCATCGGGATCTTATTGTGCGCAACACACTCGATAATCTGCTAAACGCGGCTGGTATGGTTATTTCAGATAAGCAAAAAAACCTTCTGATACAGTATGTTGACATGCTGAATAAGTGGAACAAAGCTTATAACCTGACGTCGGTACGTGATCCGCAGCAAATGCTTGTCCGCCATATCATGGACAGTATCGTGGTTGAGCCACAGTTACACGGACAGCGTTTTATCGATGTGGGAACGGGGCCTGGATTGCCTGGGATTCCATTGGCGATTGTTCGCCCTGAGTCGCATTTCACCTTGCTGGATAGCTTGGGTAAGCGTGTGCGCTTCCTGCGTCAGGTACAGCATGAACTACAGCTTGAAAATATTACGCCAGTGCAGAGCCGCGTTGAGGAATTTCCGGCAGAACCGCCTTTTGATGGCGTAATCAGCCGCGCATTTGCTTCTTTGCAGGACATGATTAGCTGGTGTAGTCACCTTCCAGCCAGACCAGCAGGGCGGTTTTATGCTCTAAAAGGCGTACTTCCAGAGGATGAATTGTCATCCTTGCCACAAGGTGTCCTATTAGATCGGGTCGTTCGCTTATCCGTTCCCGATCTGGAAGGTGAACGCCATTTAATCGTGCTTAAA
Organism: Pectobacterium odoriferum; assembly: GCF_009931295.1. NCBI lineage: Bacteria > Pseudomonadati > Pseudomonadota > Gammaproteobacteria > Enterobacterales > Pectobacteriaceae > Pectobacterium > Pectobacterium odoriferum. Next base: position 4,954,718 of record NZ_CP034938.1, read on the forward strand.
CCAAACTAATTTTGTTTTTTATCAAAAAAATTATAACTAAATATTGCGCGTCAGGATGCCACCTCGTCTATGGGTGGCATGGTTCCAGAACGCATCGCGATCACTGAAATTTTACATCTTCGTTTTTTCAGCGTTGTCCTTTTGCTTTCGCACTGAATAATAACGAGCGAAAATAAATCATCGGCATCAAAATTTAGTTATTTTTGTGTTAATTGGGTAAAAAAACGATATCAATAATGTCAATAGATGGTTGAAGCGTTGTTTATTGCTCTTTTTGAATGGTTTTTTTATTAAATTATTGAAATTAAATAAAATAAATACGTTTTATTGCTAAGGGGAAAAAAAGATACATCCTGTTGTAAATATTCGTAAGTCCTTTTATGTGAGTCATATCACAGATTAGAGGCCTTTAGAAATTAATAACACTTAGCATGAGTCGTGAGGATTGTTAGTAAAAACGGGGCTTCAGAAAGAAATTTAAATAATTGTTCACCTTTTCGCTACTTATCGATTGAATTCGCAGGTATGACCCGTATAATTTGCTCGTTTTTTGCTGCTTGACTCAGTGGTGTAAAGGCAGTTTTATACGTCATTCGGTATACCTCTGAAAAGGTACGGAGAGAGCAAACGTCATGCCTGTATCCCTTTACAGCGGAAAAGTGGCCTTAAGGCTGCTGTTGTTACAGTTAGTGACTTTTGCTTTGTTGAGTGCTGCTTTCAGCCTCAATAGCGTCAACGCTGCTGCTTCTGCATTAGGCGGAGGATTGGCAGCCTGGTTACCGAATGTGTTGTTTGTGCTGTTTGCCTTGCGTCACCAGTCACACAAGCCTGCTGATGGGCGTGTGGCCTGGTCATTCGCGATTGGCGAGGCGCTTAAGGTGTTTATCACCATTGCACTGTTAGTGGTGGCGTTAGGCGTGTTTAAAGCGGCATTCTTTCCGCTTGGCCTGACTTATTTATCGGTGCTGGTTATGCAGATCGTGGCACCGGCCGTAATTAATCGTTGCCGTAATTAACAACAAAAGGGTAAGAGACATCATGGCTGCTGGAGAAATCTCTACTCCGCAAGAGTATATCGGTCACCACTTGCAGCATTTGCAGGTCGGGACGGGTTTTTGGTCGATCAACGTCGATTCGATGTTTTTCTCCATCGCTCTTGGGGTCCTCTTTCTGGTTATTTTTCACCGCGTAGCGAAACGTGCGACCAGCGGTGTGCCAGGTAAGCTGCAAACGGCTGTCGAACTGATTATCGGTTTCGTTGATGGCACCGTACGCGATATGTTCCATGGCAAAAGCAAACTGATTGCTCCTCTGGCGCTGACCATTTTCGTCTGGGTTTTCCTGATGAACCTGATGGACCTGCTGCCTATCGATCTGTTGCCGCAAGCCTGGGCGGGTATCTATAGCCTGCTGGGATACGATCCGGCGCATGCTTATCTGCGTGCTGTGCCGACGGCTGATGTGAACATCACGCTGTCTATGGCGCTTGGGGTGTTTATCCTGGTTCTGTTCTACAGCATCAAAATGAAGGGTCTCGGTGGTTTTGTTAAAGAACTGACCATGCAGCCGTTCAACCATCCAGTATTTATTCCTATCAACCTGATTCTTGAAGGTGTCAGCCTGCTGTCCAAACCTATTTCCTTAGGCTTGCGACTGTTTGGCAATATGTATGCGGGTGAGTTGATCTTCATCCTGATTGCCGGTCTGTTGCCGTGGTGGTCACAATGGCTGTTAAATGTGCCTTGGGCTATTTTCCACATTTTGATTATTACGCTTCAGGCTTTTATTTTCATGGTTCTGACGGTTGTTTATCTCTCGATGGCATCTGAAGAGCATTGATTTTCTTTCAACAAATAACGTTTTTAACTGAAACAAACTGGAGACTGTCATGGAAAACCTGAGTGTGGATCTGCTGTACATGGCTGCCGCGTTAATGATGGGTTTGGCGGCAATCGGTGCTGCGATCGGTATCGGCATTCTGGGTGGTAAATTCTTGGAAGGTGCTGCTCGTCAGCCTGACCTGATTCCTTTACTGCGTACACAGTTCTTTATCGTCATGGGTCTGGTTGACGCCATCCCGATGATCGCTGTTGGTCTGGGGCTGTATGTGATGTTTGCGGTGGCCTAAGCAGAATGTTTTCTGCTGAGGTTAAAACATCAACTTATTTAACTTTGAAAGAGGCATTGTGCTGTGAATATTAATGCAACAATCCTCGGCCAGGCCATTGCGTTCGTCCTGTTTGTCTGGTTCTGCATGAAGTATGTATGGCCGCCGATGATGGCAGCCATCGAGAAACGTCAGAAAGAAATTGCTGACGGTCTGGCTTCTGCTGAACGTGCCAAAAAAGATTTGAACTTGGCTCAGGCCAATGCGACAGATCAACTGAAGAAAGCCAAAGCGGATGCTCAGGTTATCATCGAGCAGGCGAACAAACGCCGTGCTCAGATCCTGGATGAGGCGAAAGCTGAAGCGGAAGCTGAACGTAACAAGATTGTGGCGCAGGCGCAGGCTGAAATCGAAGCCGAACGTAAACGTGCTCGTGAAGAGCTGCGTAAGCAAGTTGCCGTATTGGCGATTGCAGGTGCCGAGAAAATTATTGAACGTTCCGTGGATGAAGCTGCTAACAGCGACATCGTTGATAAACTGGTCGCTGAACTGTAAGGAGGGAGGGGCTGATGTCTGAATTTGTCACGGTAGCTCGCCCCTACGCCAAAGCAGCTTTTGACTTTGCGGTTGAGAATCAGGCCTTGGATCGCTGGCAGAACATGCTGGCGTTTTCGGCCGAAGTAGCGCGCAATGAGCAAATTGCCGAATTGCTTTCTGGTGCAGTCGCACCGATTGAACTGGCGAAAACGTTCATTGCCGTTTGTGGTGATCAACTTGATGAAGCCGGTCAGAACCTGATTAGGGTGATGGCCGAGAACGGACGTTTACCAGTGCTTACTGAAGTACTGGAACAATTTATTCAACTGCGGGCAGCGCTAGAATCGACGGTTGACGTCGATGTCATTTCTGCCAATACGTTGAATGAGCAGCAGCTATCGAAGATCGCTGCTGCTATGGAAAAACGTCTGTCACGCAAAGTGAAGCTGAATTGCAAAATTGATAAGTCTGTCATGGCCGGCGTGGTTATCCGCGCGGGCGATATGGTGATAGATGGCAGCATTCGCGGTCGTCTGGAACGTCTGGCAGACGTCTTGCAGTCTTAAGGGGACTGGAGCATGCAACTGAATTCCACCGAAATCAGCGAACTGATCAAGCAGCGCATTGCTCAGTTCAATGTGGTGAGCGAAGCTCACAATGAAGGTACTATTGTTTCCGTCAGCGACGGAATCATCCGTGTCCACGGTCTGGCAGACGTGATGCAGGGAGAGATGATCTCTCTGCCGGGTAACCGTTATGCGATCGCACTGAACCTGGAGCGCGACTCCGTTGGTGCGGTAGTTATGGGTCCGTATGCGGATCTGGCTGAAGGCATGAAAGTAAAATGCACCGGCCGTATTCTTGAAGTTCCAGTTGGCCGCGGCCTGCTGGGTCGCGTGGTCAACACGCTGGGTGCACCGATTGACGGTAAAGGCGCACTGGATCACGACGGTTTCTCTGCGGTTGAAGCGATTGCGCCTGGCGTTATCGAACGTCAGTCCGTTGATGAGCCGGTACAAACGGGCTATAAGTCCGTTGACGCCATGATTCCAATCGGTCGTGGTCAGCGTGAGCTGATTATCGGTGACCGTCAGACGGGTAAAACCGCACTGGCCATCGACGCCATCATCAACCAGCGTGATTCCGGCATCAAATGTGTGTACGTCGCTATCGGCCAGAAAGCCTCCACGATTTCTAACGTGGTACGTAAACTGGAAGAGCATGGCGCACTGGAAAACACCATTGTTGTTGTTGCTACCGCGTCTGAATCTGCTGCTCTGCAATACCTGGCACCGTATGCCGGTTGTGCGATGGGCGAGTACTTCCGCGACCGTGGTGAAGATGCACTGATTATTTATGATGACCTGTCTAAACAGGCCGTTGCTTATCGTCAGATTTCTCTGCTGCTCCGTCGTCCGCCAGGTCGTGAAGCTTATCCTGGTGACGTTTTCTATCTCCACTCCCGTTTGCTGGAGCGTGCATCGCGTGTTAACGCCGATTACGTTGAAGCATTCACCAAGGGTGAAGTGAAAGGGAAAACCGGTTCGTTGACCGCTCTGCCGATCATCGAAACGCAAGCGGGTGACGTTTCTGCGTTCGTTCCGACCAACGTAATTTCTATTACCGATGGTCAGATCTTCCTGGAATCCAACCTGTTTAACGCCGGTATTCGTCCTGCGGTTAACCCAGGGATCTCCGTATCCCGTGTGGGTGGTGCAGCACAGACCAAGATCATGAAAAAACTGTCCGGTGGTATTCGTACCGCGCTGGCACAGTACCGTGAACTGGCAGCGTTCTCTCAGTTCGCTTCCGATCTTGATGATGCAACCCGTAAGCAGTTGAGCCACGGTCAGAAAGTGACCGAGCTGTTGAAGCAGAAACAGTATGCGCCGATGTCTGTCGCACAGCAGTCTCTGGTTCTGTTTGCGGCGGAACGTGGTTATCTGGAAGATGTTGAGTTGTCGAAAGTCGGTAGCTTTGAAGCGGCACTGTTGGCTTATGCTGACCGTGAGCATGGCGAACTTCTGCAACAAATCGACCAGACTGGCGCTTATAACGATGAGATCGAGGGCAAGTTTAAAGGCATCCTCGATACTTTTAAGGCAACCCAGTCCTGGTAACGCCCGGTGGCCTGCTGTAAAGCAGGCCGCAAGGCTTTGAGGAGAAGCAAAGATGGCCGGCGCAAAAGAGATACGTAGTAAGATCGCAAGCGTCCAAAATACGCAGAAGATCACCAAAGCAATGGAAATGGTCGCCGCTTCCAAAATGCGTAAATCGCAGGATCGTATGGCGGCCAGCCGTCCTTATGCGGAAACCATACGCAATGTGATTGGTCACCTTGCGTTAGGAAATCTGGAATATAAACACCCGTACCTGGAAGAACGCGATGTTAAGCGCGTTGGGTATTTGGTGGTGTCTACTGACCGTGGCCTGTGTGGTGGTTTGAACATTAACCTGTTCAAGAAACTGCTGGCTGATATGAAATCCTGGAGTGACAAAGGCGTTGAAACTGATTTAGCGCTGATTGGTTCCAAAGCGGTTTCTTTCTTCGGTTCGGTAGGCGGAAACATTGTTGCTCAGGTTACCGGTATGGGGACAACCCTTCCGTATCAGAATTGATCGGCCCGGTTAAAGTTATGCTGCAAGCCTATGACGAAGGTCGTCTGGACAAGCTGTATATCGTCAGCAACAAGTTTATTAATACCATGTCTCAGGAACCGCTTGTTGTTCAAGTGTTACCGTTACCGCCTTCGGATGACGGTGAGTTGAAGAAGAAAGCCTGGGATTACCTGTATGAACCCGATCCTAAGTCGCTGCTGGATACCCTGCTGCGCCGTTATGTAGAATCTCAGGTTTATCAGGGCGTCGTAGAAAATCTGGCTAGTGAGCAGGCCGCGCGAATGGTTGCGATGAAAGCCGCGACCGATAACGGCGGTAGCCTGATCAAAGAGCTTCAGTTGGTATACAACAAAGCTCGTCAGGCCAGCATTACCCAGGAACTCACCGAAATCGTCGGGGGAGCCTCCGCGGTTTAAAGCAGGTTTACGAATTACGTATTGTCGAATTACGTAGAGGATTCAAGATGGCTACTGGAAAGATTATCCAGGTAATCGGCGCCGTGGTGGACGTCGAGTTCCCGCAAGATGCCGTACCGAAGGTGTACGATGCGCTTGAGGTAGAGAACGGCGCTGAAAAACTGGTGCTGGAAGTGCAGCAGCAGTTGGGCGGCGGCATTGTTCGTTGTATCGCAATGGGTTCTTCTGACGGCCTGCGTCGCGGGTTGAACGTGAATAACCTGGACCACCCGATCGAAGTACCGGTAGGTAAAGCAACGCTGGGTCGTATCATGAACGTATTGGGCGATCCAATCGACATGAAAGGCGACATCGGTGAAGAAGAGCGTTGGGCTATTCACCGTTCAGCTCCGAGCTATGAAGAGCTGTCAAACTCACAGGAACTGCTGGAAACCGGCATCAAGGTTATCGACCTGATGTGTCCGTTTGCCAAGGGCGGTAAAGTGGGTCTGTTCGGTGGTGCGGGCGTAGGTAAAACCGTAAACATGATGGAGCTGATCCGTAACATCGCGATCGAGCACTCCGGTTACTCCGTGTTTGCAGGTGTTGGTGAGCGTACCCGTGAAGGTAACGACTTCTACCACGAAATGACCGATTCCAACGTAATCGATAAAGTATCACTGGTGTATGGCCAGATGAACGAGCCGCCGGGTAACCGTCTGCGCGTAGCATTGACCGGTCTGACCATGGCGGAAAAATTCCGTGATGAAGGCCGTGACGTACTGCTGTTCGTCGATAACATCTACCGTTATACCCTGGCCGGTACGGAAGTATCTGCACTGCTGGGCCGTATGCCTTCTGCGGTAGGTTATCAGCCGACGCTGGCGGAAGAGATGGGCGTTCTGCAAGAACGTATCACCTCAACCAAAACCGGTTCTATCACCTCCGTTCAGGCCGTTTACGTTCCTGCGGATGACTTGACTGACCCGTCACCAGCCACCACCTTTGCTCACTTGGATGCAACCGTGGTACTGAGCCGTCAGATCGCTTCTCTGGGTATCTACCCGGCCGTTGACCCGCTGGATTCCACCAGCCGTCAGTTGGATCCGCTGGTTGTTGGTCAGGAACACTATGATGTTGCCCGTGGCGTGCAGTCTATTCTGCAACGTTATCAGGAACTGAAAGACATCATCGCGATTCTGGGTATGGACGAGCTGTCTGAAGAAGACAAGTTGGTGGTATCCCGTGCGCGTAAGATTCAGCGCTTCCTGTCTCAGCCGTTCTTCGTAGCGGAAGTATTTACCGGTTCTCCGGGCAAATACGTATCCCTGAAAGACACTATCCGTGGCTTTAAAGGGATTATGGAAGGCGAATACGACCACCTGCCAGAGCAGGCGTTCTACATGGTTGGTTCCATTGAAGAAGTCGTGGAAAAAGCCAAGAAACTGTAACGCCTTGTAGGAGGGTGACATGGCTATGACTTACCATCTGGATGTCGTGAGTGCAGAACAGCAAATGTTCTCCGGTCTGGTGCAGAAGATCCAGGTAACGGGGAGCGAAGGCGAACTGGGTATTTATCCGGGACATGCCCCTCTGCTCACTGCCATTAAGCCGGGTATGATTCGTATCGTTAAGCAGCACGGTGAGGAAGAGTATATTTATCTTTCTGGTGGCGTCCTTGAGGTGCAGCCGAATATGGTCACCGTACTGTCTGATACCGCTATCCGTGGGCAGGATCTGGATGAAGCACGTGCGCTGGAAGCGAAGCGCAAAGCCGAAGATCATATCCGCAATTCGCATGGCGATGTGGATTATGCTCAGGCTTCCGCAGAGCTGACTAAAGCGATTGCGAAGCTGCGTGTTATCGAGCTGACCAGAAAAGCGATGTAACAGATAAGCTTGCAATAATTGAAGGCCAGTCAGTTCACACTGACTGGCCTTTTTGTATTTAAGGTGATGCCCCTTCCCTGCCTTCCGGCTAAATTATGCCGCTACGCGGTACCTTCGTCGGTATCAGGCTTAACGGACAGCTTGCGACACGTTTACTCGCCCCATCAATGGGGCTCGCCCTTCGGGCCAGCACAAGTGCTGTTCAAAAACGTCTCTGACGTTTTTGTCTGACGTGGCGCAAGCTTTCGCCGCGTCCATGCGGCTCATCCTAAGCCTGCTACCTCCTCAGCATAATTTTTTACGCCGGATAACGGCAAAATCTGTGATGCTCTCTGCGCTAGCTTATTTTTTCTTCAGGAAATCGCCAAGTACCAGATTGCCTTTGGCATCACGCGTAAACGTCTCCGGAACGGTAACGGATACGAAGTTATTTACTGTGATTTCATTGCCTTGCGCGTTAACCGAACGGTCTTCTTTGATGAAATAGTTGGTGTTATCGATACTGCCGACAACCGCATCATCATATTTACCCGCTTTGGTTTTCAGCGAAATGTTGCTCTTGAAGACGCCTTGTTTTTCCGGGCCAGAGTAAGGGCTTGGGCGGAAGATAAAGTTAAAGCGTTCGTTATCCAACGCGATGTTGCCTTCAACGATCAATGCGCCAGGGTTGAAGTTGTCAGTGAAACCATCGAGTTTGTTGCCCACAGCAATGCTGTGTTTAACCTGATGCGCCACTGGCTGGCCTTCGCCACCCATTTTGAAGCCATTGCTGGTGTTGTTCATGGCAATTGAATTCTCGATCACCACAACGCCGTTGGCACCGTCTTCAATTTTGTTAAACAGGTCAAAGCCGTCATCGACATTGTTGTGCGAGAACGCACCACGGATCACGTTGCCTTCACCCACACGCATTTTCACCGCGAAACCGTCAGCGTTAATTTTGCCTGGATCCTGGTTGCTGTGAGATTCTGAATTCAGAATCAGATTATGGCTGGCCCACAGTGGTCTGCCTACATCGGCCGTCGAGGTCACCTGAATACCCGTATCGTCAGCGTGGTGCGCCAGAACGCGTTCGATGGTGTTGTAGCTCCCTTCGATACGGAATGGTTTCTCTGTAATTTCAATCCCTTTAACATGCCAATGGCTCGCTTTTAGCTGCAGGCCATGAATCACGGCTTTATTGCCGACAGCAAACAGGTTCTTGACGGTTTTTTGCTGGCCGCTGGCGCTGACAGGGATTTCAGCCGCGCTGTAATCGCCATCGTTGAGCCAGATGGTGCCACCTGCTGGCAGAGCGGCGACGGCGCTAGCTAAATCGATAGGTGCATTTTTACTGCCGTCGTTGCCGGCTGCGCCTTGTGGCGAAACATACAGATTTTTGGCGTCTGCGTAGGCCACTCTTTCAACCTTGAACGTGCTCTCTTTTACTGCTTTATCATCGCCTTCCGTAGGCTGGTAGGCAATCTTGAACTCAGCGCCTTTACCAGCAATTTTCGCTGGCAGAGATAAGGTTTCTCCCGCTTTTACCTGCTTAGCATCACCCAGAGGTTGACCGTTTTGCGATACCGCGATCGTGCCATTGTAATTGGCTCTGGCCTGAACCACATAGTGTTCGCTGGTGGTTTTAGGTGATGACATCACCTGGAGCAAAGGATCATAATCCTTGGCTTTAAATTCCGGTGAGGCTTTGGTTTGCGCTGGCGTCGTGGTCAACTGTGCATTGCTGACGGTGATTTTGGCGTTACGGGAGGCAAAGAAACCAACGTAGTAGTGATCTTTATCCAACTTGGTGACGACGTCTGCGCCTTTGACTTCTTTTGATACCCAGTTGTCCGTGCCTTTCGGCGCATAAGAGGTAATGAAGCCGTCGTTGGTGCGTTCTAGTTTCAGACGGAACGTCGGTGTTTGCTCGAGATTAACGTTTTCCTGATAGCTGGTTTTGGTTATTTTCGCGCCTGCATTGCCCCACGGTTGTGTGACGCCATTACGTAAAATTGCCTGTAGTTTGATTTCGGTATGAGACTTTTTATCCTGCGTCATGATGGCGTTCATCACCATGTTGGATGCAGCAGGGAATTCCTCATACCCTTCTTTCAGCGGTTCTTGACGTGGCACGCCGATAATATCGCGCACCAGAATCCCCGCCCCTTCCTGAGCCGCCGGCTTGGCGCCGTTTTCTGGCCCAAACTGTTCCACGGTAATATCAGACTGAAGCGTAAAATTCACATTCGCAGGTAACTGCGTATAGAAGAACGTCAGTCCGTCATGGGTGTTGGCAATCTTTCCGCCACGACTTTCGATCGTGATAGGTGCGGACAAATCAGCGTTATCCCCCGGCGCTAATTTCTTGCCATTAATCGTGACGTCGTTAACGCCAATCTTTTCTGGCAGGACATTGGATGAGAAGTTTACGTCTGTTGATTGACCAAAGGCGATGCCGTGCCAGACAGGGGTTGATTCTGTCGCAGCGTGTGTACTAAAGCTAAAGAGTAATGCATTCGTCAACGCGACGGCTGCGAGGCGTGAAGAACGGTGTTTCCGTAATGAATCACATTTTTGTGAAGAACAACGTTTCATTGTATCTCCTTCGTTATTGAATTATTTTCCCGCATATATTGCTATAAATGAAACGCTGTTTCTTTTGTGTGTGTCACAAATGGAAATACTTAAAAATAAAGTCTGTTTTTTATGAAACACCATGTCATTTTTGTTGATGTAGATAGAACGGTGTCCGTTTCTTCTCCTCACGAACATTCGTCGTTTTGAGCGAGATTTTCAGAAAAAACTCACCAAAAAGTATCCGCGTTATGCATGAGTTTCGGTAAACTCTGGTTTATTCATGCCGTAACAGGCTAGCCATTTTATTTTTGCGGAGCTGTGGTTCCGTACTGTCAGGATACTTATGTCAAATAGTGCGATGAGTGTGGTGATCCTTGCTGCGGGTAAAGGAACCCGTATGTATTCCGACCTTCCCAAAGTGTTGCATCAACTGGCGGGTAAGCCAATGGTTCAGCACGTTATTGATGCTGCGATGACGACAGGTGCACAGCACGTTCATCTGGTATACGGCCACGGCGGTGATTTGCTAAAACGTGAATTGACCGATCCGGCGTTGAACTGGGTATTGCAGGCGGAACAGCTGGGAACCGGGCATGCGATGCAGCAAGCCGCGCCTCATTTTGCTGATGATGAAGACATCTTGATGTTGTATGGCGATGTGCCGCTGATTTCATCGCAAACGCTGGGACGTTTACGTGAGGCTAAGCCGCAGGGGGGTATCGGCCTGTTGACGGTGAAGCTGGACGATCCGACGGGTTATGGACGTATTGTGCGTGAAAAAGGTGCCGTAGTTGGGATCGTCGAGCACAAAGATGCCAGCGAAGAACAGCGTCAGATTAACGAGATCAATACCGGCATTCTGATTGCGAACGGCAAGGATCTGAAGCGTTGGTTAAGCCAGTTGAATAACAACAACGCACAGGGTGAGTTTTACATCACCGATATTATTGCGATGGCAGCGGAAGAAGGTCAGCGTGTTGAAGCGGTCCATCCAGAGCGGCTGAGCGAAGTTGAAGGTGTTAATAATCGCCTGCAACTGTCGGCGCTGGAGCGGGTTTATCAGCGTGAACAGGCGGATAAGCTGCTGCTTGCTGGTGTCATGCTGCTTGATCCGGCACGATTTGATCTGCGTGGCGAACTGACTCATGGTCGCGATGTGGTGATTGATATCAATGTGATCGTGGAAGGCAATGTTAAGCTGGGCAGCCGGGTGAAAATCGGTGCTGGCTGCGTAATCAAAAATTGCATCCTTGGCGATGACACAGAGATCAGCCCTTATTCCGTGTTGGAAGATGCCGTGTTAGAAGCGGAGTGTACCGTTGGCCCATTTGCCCGCTTGCGTCCCGGATCGGAGCTGGCTGAGGGCGCGCATGTCGGCAACTTTGTCGAACTGAAAAAAGCGCGGCTGGGTAAAGGATCAAAAGCGGGTCACCTCAGCTATTTGGGTGATGCGGATATCGGTTCCGGTGTTAATATTGGCGCAGGAACGATCACCTGTAATTATGACGGCGCGAATAAACATAAAACGGTTATTGGTGACGATGTATTTGTTGGTTCGGATAGTCAACTGGTAGCGCCCGTTAGCATTGCCAGTGGCGCGACGATCGGTGCAGGAACGACGGTTACGCGCGACGTGGCAGAGAATGAGCTGGTGGTCGGTCGCGTGAAACAACGGCATATTTCCGGCTGGATACGGCCAGTGAAAAAGAAATAATATTTGATGCCTCCGCACGCGGCGGAGGCGGTTTTGCCCTGTGCTTTGGCCTATCCCCTGTGTGGGTCGGTCTCCGAGCACAGAACAAAACATAATAATCCCCAACTCTCTACAAGGCTCGGGGAACCCGGAAAAACCGGAACAATCAGGTCTAAGACATCCCTGGTGACACAATATGTCACTTTTATAGGAATACCATCGATGTGTGGAATTGTAGGCGCTGTTGCGCAACGTGATGTTGCTGAAATTTTGTTGGAAGGTTTACGCCGTCTTGAGTACCGCGGCTATGACTCTGCGGGCCTGGCGGTGGTTGACAGCGAAGGACATGTCGCTCGTTTGCGCCGTTTGGGGAAAGTGCAGGTGCTGTCTCAGGCAGCCGAAGAGCATGAACTGCACGGCGGTACGGGTATTGCCCATACTCGCTGGGCAACGCACGGTGAACCTTCTGAAGAGAACGCACACCCGCATGTTTCTGAACATATCACTATCGTCCATAACGGCATTATCGAAAACCATGAACCGCTGCGCGAACTGCTGATCGGTCGCGGCTATCGTTTCGTTTCTGAAACCGATACCGAAGTGGTTGCTCATCTGGTTCATTTTGAACAGCAGCAGACCGGCGGAACGCTGGTTGACGTGGTTAAGCGTGTGATCCCACAGCTGCGCGGTGCGTATGGCATGGTGGTGTTGGATAACCGCGACCCAAGCGTATTGGTCGCCGCGCGTTCTGGTAGCCCGCTGGTGATTGGCCGTGGTGTGGGTGAAAACTTCATTGCCTCCGATCAGCTGGCATTACTGCCTGTGACTCGCCGCTTTATGTTCCTGGAAGAAGGTGACATTGCGGAAATCACCCGTCGTGATGTGCGCGTTTTTGATAAATCCGGCCAGCTTGCCGTACGCGAAGAAATTGAATCAAAAGTGAATTACGATGCTGGTGACAAAGGCGCGTATCGTCACTACATGCAGAAAGAGATCTATGAACAGCCGATGGCGATCAAGAACACCCTTGAAGGGCGTTTCAGCCACGGCGAGATCAATCTTTCTGAGTTAGGCCCGAAAGCGGATGAGCTGCTGGCGAAGGTTGAGCACGTTCAGATTATCGCCTGCGGTACGTCCTACAACTCCGGTATGGTTTCCCGTTACTGGTTTGAAGCGCTGGCGGGGATTCCGTGCGATGTAGAAATCGCTTCCGAATTCCGCTATCGCAAACCTGCCGTGCGTAAGAACAGCCTGATGATTACCCTGTCCCAGTCCGGTGAAACGGCAGATACGCTGGCGGCACTGCGTTTGTCCAAAGAGCTGGGCTACCTGGGTTCGCTGGCTATCTGTAACGTTGCGGGTTCCTCGCTGGTGCGCGAATCCGATCTGGCGCTGATGACTAAAGCGGGCGTAGAGATTGGCGTGGCCTCGACCAAAGCCTTCACTACCCAGCTTACCGTTCTGCTGATGCTGGTGGCGCGTGTTGGCCGCCTGCGCGGTATGGATGCGAAAATTGAGCATGAGATCGTTCACGGTTTGCAGGCGCTGCCAGCGCGTATTGAGCAAATGCTGTCTCAGGACAAGCTCATCGAATCTCTGGCGGAAGGTTTCTCTGACAAGCACCATGCGCTGTTCCTCGGCCGTGGCGATCAGTACCCGATCGCAATGGAAGGGGCGCTGAAGCTGAAAGAGATTTCTTACATCCACGCGGAAGCCTATGCGGCAGGCGAGCTGAAACATGGCCCACTGGCGCTGATTGATGCGGATATGCCAGTTGTCGTCGTGGCACCGAACAACGAACTGTTGGAAAAATTGAAATCCAACATCGAAGAAGTTCGGGCGCGCGGCGGTGAGCTGTATGTCTTCGCTGACGAAGATGCCGGTTTCACCAGCAGCGAAAATATGAAGATTATTCCACTGCCGCATATCGAAGAAGTGATTGCGCCAATCTTCTATACGGTGCCGTTGCAGCTGCTGTCTTATCACGTCGCGCTGATTAAAGGCACCGATGTCGATCAGCCACGTAACCTGGCGAAATCCGTTACGGTAGAGTAATTTTTTAAAAACGGAGGTAAATAGCGATTGTGTTATTTACCTCCGCTTATTTTTATAGTACATCTCATTTTTTATCCCCCTTATTTTAAGTCCACCGCACTCTCCTTATCAAAATTTATTGGGTATATTGGTTTACCCATATTGAATATTGATTAGTTCTTAATATGAATAACAAACAACAATATCTGGATATCGCTGAAGGGAAGGGTGAAAAAGCGCCTTCAACGATGGTGGCTTTCTCCTCACGAGAGATGAACTATCCACTGCTGGAGAGCTTGTTAGAGGCGCAGGCATTTTTCACCGAGGGCGAAATAAGCTATACCGAGCAGGAACAGGGTGGATTCTTTTATACCTGTCGTCATCACGATCGTGAGCTGACCTTTTATCTTGAGGTATCGGAGCGCGATCCCGAGAATAACATTACGCCGATACATTCAACCGATGAAATTTCGCCGGAGCTGCTGGCGCAGGCGAATGCGGCAACGCAGGAAGTGATGGTTGAGTGTATTTTTGGCCCCAATCCACTGGAAGATTACGTTCATCAGCTCCGTTTATTAAGCGCCGTGGTGCCGGATTTTCTCTTGGGTATCGATATTTCCGCGGCCGGTAACGTGTTTACCCGTGAATGGCTGAGTTTTCAACTGGAAGATGATGTCCTGCCGGAAATTGAATCGCTGTATACCATTCATGCCGTGTACGACATCGAGAACGATCCGCCAACCACATTCTGGTTCCACTCGCATGGTCTGGCGCGATGCGGCCTGACGGAGGCTGAATTAGTTATTCCTGAGACGCTGAGTTCGTATTATGGCATCCCAGATTTATTCCGAAGCTTTGTTAATAATGCTATTCAAAATCAGCAAATTACCTTTAATGAGCCGATTCTGTGCGGGCAAACGGACAGCGGGTATGAATATCTGGTGGCGTTGCCGTTTGAAGAAGGGTTACGGCATGTGAATCAATCCACACCGATTGATCAACTGCGGCCTCTGGAAGAGATGCACTACGATCTGGAAGGGACGCCGGAAGGCGTGTTTCTGGGCGATCACGCCGATCGGGATGACGTGCATCAGGAGCCTTCCTGCATGCTGTTTCGTACCAACGAAGAGAATCCGGTACTGCAAACGTTCTTTAAAGGGTTTGATGAGCAGAATGCCATCATGTTCTGGCGCACGAACGCGGAAACGGCAGAAATGTCACGTAAAGCGCAGCTGCGCTGGCGTTATTTCGTCAACATGTTTAAAAATTATCATGTGAGTGACGAACCGGCTAAGCCCAGTTTTTTAGCTAAGCTACTCAAAAAATCACCTAAGCCCGTCGAAAGTGAATGGCGCTTTATGGTGAAGTTTGGCATTCCTCATGGCGAAGCGGGAGAAGAGCGTGAACACATGTGGTTTGTGCCCGAAAAAATCGACGATGCGGTCGTTACGGGGACATTAATCAATCATCCATTCTACGTTGAGGACATGCAGGAAGGCGGTGTGTATTCTATTGATATATCGTGGGTAACCGACTGGGCGATTTATTATCAGGGCGATAGCTATAAGCCTGATACGATTTATAAACTGCTTAGCCATAGCCAGACTCACTGACCAATCTCCTCTACCAGTCAGAACGCGTGTTCTGGCTGGTGGTGCCCGAACTTTCCCGCTCACTGCTCTTTTGTCATAAAACTGTCATATTTCGTACATTTTACTGTCACCAAATTGTCCTATTTTTCCTCCTGCGAACTACACTCTGATTTGATAACTCTGATTGATAACGACGTTACGTCGACACGTTTGAGTATCCCACAGGAGGGATTATGAAACTGATGCGTACCACTCTTGCCAGTGTTGTTGCGGCAACCTTTTCTCTGACGGCATTTTCTGCTTTAGCTGCTGCTAACCTCACCGGTGCCGGTGCGACATTCCCTGCGCCTGTTTATGCCAAATGGGCTGACTCCTATCAAAAAGAAACCGGTAATAAGGTTAACTATCAAGGCATCGGTTCTTCTGGCGGTGTAAAACAGATTATCGCTAAAACGGTCGATTTCGGTGCTTCTGACGCGCCTCTGGCTGACGACAAATTAGCACAGGATGGTTTATTCCAGTTCCCAACCGTTATCGGTGGCGTGGTACTGGCTGTAAACGTTCCTGGTATCAAATCTGGCGATTTAACGCTGGATGGTAAAACACTGGGTGATATCTACCTGGGCAAAATCAAAAAATGGAACGACCCAGCCATCACCAAACTGAACCCGAATGCCAAGCTGCCGGATCAGGATATCGCAGTGGTTCGTCGTGCTGACGGTTCTGGTACCTCTTTCGTGTTCACCAGCTACCTTGCAAAAGTGAACCCAGAGTGGAAAGAGAAGATTGGTGCAGGTTCTACTGTGAACTGGCCAACCGGTCTGGGCGGTAAAGGTAACGATGGTATCGCGGCGTTCGTACAGCGTCTGCCCGGTTCTATCGGTTACGTAGAATACGCGTATGCCAAGCAAAACAACCTGGCTTACACCAAACTGATTTCTGCCGATGGCAAAGCGGTTAGCCCGACTGGCGCAAGCTTCAGCAACGCGGCTAAAGAGATCGACTGGAGCAAGTCTTTCGCTCAGGATCTGACGAACCAGAAAGGCGCTGATGCATGGCCGATCACCTCAACCACGTTCATCCTGGTTCAGACCAAACAGGAAAAACCTGAGCAGGGCGCTGAAGTGTTGAAATTCTTCGACTGGGCGTTCAAGAAAGGCGGTGAGCAAGCTGAAGCGCTGGATTACGCCACACTGCCAAAAGAAGTGGTTGAGCAAATCCGTGCTGCCTGGAAAACTCAGGTAAAAGACAGCAGCGGTAAAGCTCTGTACTAATTATTGTATCGACACCATCGTGTTGATAACCAGAGCGTGATGAGGCTGTCAGGTTCTGGGAAAGATGTAGTGGAATAACAAGTCGTATCGGGGCGGAGAGGTGATAGTAACCTCTCTGCCTTCAATAGCTTATCAAATGTAGTTAAAACGAGAAGAGAGACGTATGGCGGAGTACAAGCCAACTATCAAAGCCCCGGGAAAATATGGCGATATCCTCTTCAGCACGCTGGTAAAACTGGCGGCGCTGGTCACGTTACTGCTCTTGGGAGGCATCATTGTTTCCCTGATTGTGGCGTCTTGGCCTAGCATCGAGAAGTTCGGTTTTTCCTTCTTGTGGACGAAAGAGTGGGATGCGCCCGCAGAGCAGTTTGGTGCACTGGTTCCGATTTACGGCACCATCGTTACCTCGCTGATTGCACTGATTATTGCGATTCCGATTAGCTTCGGGATTGCGTTGTTTCTGACAGAACTGGCACCAGCTTGGTTGAAGCGTCCGCTTGGCGTGGCGATTGAATTGCTGGCAGCCATACCGAGTATTGTTTACGGCATGTGGGGGCTGTTCATTTTCGCTCCGCTGTTTGCCAAATACTTCCAACAACCGGTAGGCAACGTCCTGTCCGGTATTCCTATTGTTGGCTCGCTGTTCTCCGGGCCGGCATTCGGGATCGGTATTCTGGCGGCTGGCGTCATTCTGGCCATCATGATTATCCCGTACATTGCGGCGGTGATGCGTGATGTGTTTGAGCAAACGCCGGTGATGATGAAAGAGTCTGCCTACGGTATTGGCTGTACGACGTGGGAAGTCATCTGGCGCATTGTGCTGCCTTACACCAAAAACGGTGTGATCGGCGGGGTGATGTTGGGATTGGGGCGCGCGTTGGGGGAAACCATGGCGGTCACCTTTATCATCGGTAACACCTACCAACTCGACAGCGCGTCGCTGTATATGCCAGGCAACAGTATTACCTCTGCGCTGGCGAACGAATTCGCCGAAGCGGAATCCGGCCTGCACACGGCGGCACTGATGGAGCTGGGGCTGATTCTGTTTGTGATTACCTTTATTGTTCTGGCATGTTCAAAGCTGATGGTGATGCGTCTGGCTAAAAATGAGGGGGCGCGCTAATGGCTGCATTAGGCATAGAGCAAGACGCTGCTCTGGAGCGTTCGCGGCGTAAAATGCAGGCCTGGCGTCGCCAGAAAAACCGCATTGCGCTGTTCTTATCCATGTCCACGATGGTGTTTGGCCTGTTCTGGCTGGTCTGGATTCTGTTTTCGACCGTGACCCGAGGCGTGGATGGCATGTCTCTGGCGTTGTTTACCGAAATGACGCCGCCGCCTAATACGGCGGGTGGCGGGTTGGCGAATGCCATCGTCGGGAGCGGATTGCTGATCCTGTGGGCGACGCTGCTGGGGACGCCGCTGGGTATTATGGCAGGCATCTATCTGGCGGAATACGGTCGTAAATCCTGGATCGCCGAAGTGATTCGTTTCATCAACGACATTCTGCTGTCAGCACCGTCGATTGTGGTGGGTCTGTTTGTCTACACGCTGGTGGTGGCAAAGATGCAGCACTTCTCCGGCTGGGCGGGCGTGATTGCGCTGGCGCTGTTGCAGGTGCCGATTGTGATTCGTACCACTGAGAACATGCTTAAACTGGTGCCAGATAGCCTGCGTGAAGCGGCTTATGCGCTGGGGACGCCGAAATGGAAAATGATTTCTGCGATTACGCTGAAGGCATCGGTATCGGGCATCATCACCGGGGTATTACTGGCCATTGCGCGTATCGCCGGGGAAACGGCGCCGCTGCTGTTTACGTCGCTGTCGAATCAGTTCTGGAGCACGGATATGATGCATCCGATTGCTAACCTGCCGGTCACCATATTTAAGTTTGCCATGAGCCCGTTTGTGGAGTGGCAACAGCTGGCTTGGGCGGGCGTACTGCTGATTACGATGTGTGTGCTGCTGCTGAATATTCTGGCGCGCGTTATTTTCTCTGCCAAGAAGCACTAATTCGCTAAGAAAGCGTCGTTTTCTGAGAAACATTAAATAAATTCAAGGCGCTGCCAGGCAGCGCCAGGAAAAAGAGAGAAGTCTTGATGAGTATGGCTACTGAGACATCCAACAAAATCCAGGTACGCGATCTGAATTTCTATTACGGAAAATTCCATGCGTTGAAAAACATTACGCTGGATATTGCCGCGAATCAGGTTACCGCGTTTATCGGCCCGTCCGGCTGTGGTAAATCCACGCTGCTGCGTACGCTGAATAAAATGTATCAGCTCTACCCTGAGCAGCGCGCCGAAGGCGACATCCTGCTGGATGGCAATAACATCCTGACGGATAAGCAAGATATCGCGCTGCTGCGCGCCAAGGTCGGCATGGTGTTCCAGAAGCCGACGCCGTTCCCGATGTCGATTTACGACAACATCGCGTTTGGTGTGCGTCTGTTTGAAAAGCTGTCTCGTGCCGATATGGATGAACGCGTTCAGTGGGCGCTGACCAAAGCCGCGCTGTGGCAAGAGACGAAAGATAAGCTGCACCAGAGTGGCTATAGCCTGTCCGGTGGTCAACAGCAGCGTTTATGTATTGCGCGTGGTATCGCGATTCGTCCAGATGTCTTGCTGCTGGATGAACCTTGTTCTGCGCTTGACCCGATTTCTACTGGTCGCATTGAAGAGCTGATCTCCGAGCTGAAAAAAGATTACACCGTGGTTATCGTGACGCACAACATGCAGCAGGCGGCGCGTTGCTCAGATCATACGGCGTTCATGTATTTGGGTGAACTGATTGAGTTCAGCGATACTGATACCCTGTTTACTGCTCCACGGCAGAAACAGACTGAAGATTACATCACCGGCCGTTACGGTTGATTAGGAAAGCATCATGGATAATCTGAATCTGAACAAACACATTTCCGGTCAGTTTAACGCCGAACTGGAACACATCCGCACGCAGGTCCTGACCATGGGCGGGCTGGTGGAGCAACAGCTGAGTGACGCGATTACCGCGATGCATAATCAGGATGCGGAGCTGGCTCAGCAGGTGATTGAAGGTGACGCCAAAGTTAACATGATGGAAGTGGCGATTGATGAAGCCTGCGTGCGCATTATTGCGAAAAGGCAGCCTACCGCCAGCGATCTGCGTCTGGTGATGGCGATCATCAAAACCATCTCCGAACTGGAACGCATCGGTGACGTAGCGGATAAAATCTGTCGTACCGCGCTGGAGAAGTTTTCCCATCAGCATCAGCCGCTGCTGGTGAGTCTGGAGTCATTAGGGCGCCACACCGTGCAGATGCTGCATGACGTGCTGGATGCGTTTGCCCGTATGGATCTGGATGGAGCGATTCGTATTTATCGCGAAGACAAAAAAGTGGATAAAGAGTACGAAGGGATTGTGCGTCAACTGATGACCCACATGATGGAAGATCCTCGCACCATCCCAAGCGTACTGACGGCGTTGTTCTGCGCCCGTTCTATCGAGCGTATTGGTGACCGTTGCCAGAACATCTGCGAATTTATCTTCTATTTCGTCAAAGGTCAGGATTTCCGTCACCTGGGTGGCGATGCGCTGGAAAAGCTGCTGGCGCAGAAAGATAAAGCCGAAGAGTGATCCAGTCTTTGTGATTCTCGTGATAACGCCCTGCTTGCAGGGCGTTATTTTTTATCAGGATAGTGAATCAGATCGTGGAAGCGCGCTGTGGTATCGGCAGGGTTGTGGTAGCGGTGTACCCTGTCGGCGGCAAAGCGCAAGGCGTCACCAGCGGACAACACATGCGTTTGCCCATCAACGGTCATTTCCAGTTGTCCCTCCAGCACAATAATATGCTCGATCACCCCGCTTTCATGCGCCGATGAGGTGCTGCTGGCACCTGCCGCCAGCTCAATAACCAACATATCAAAACGTAGCTTTTCGTCGAAAGGGAAGAGCGGTGCAACGTGCATTCCCGCTTCGTTTTCCCTGAATGACGATCCCGCTCCTGAGCGATAGGTCACGTCTTCGTGCGCGAGCGTCGGTTCAATAAAGCTAGAGAACGCGACATTCATGCCAGTCGCAATTTTCCACAGCGTGGAAACCGTTGGGCTGGATTCCCCCCGTTCGATCTGGCCCAGCATCGCTTTGCTCACACCTGTCTCTTCTGCCGCACGCGTGAGGCTCCAGCCTTTCTCTTGTCTTAACGTTTTCAACGTATTGCCAATACGGCGGGTTAGCTCATCAGACATCAGTACTGGCTCCTGCTTGTGCGTTATAGCGCACACTGCTATGTTAACGCTTTCTGTGCGTTATAACGCACGATAAGAGTGAAGGTATACCATGCCTGCGTCATTTGCGCTAAAAGATGTCACCTTTTCGACCCTCATCGCTGGCTTTGTTGCGGTGCTGGTGGGCTACACCAGCTCGGCCGCCATTATTTTTCAGGCAGCGGAAGCGGCGGGTGCCAGTGCGGTGCAGATCGGCGGCTGGTTAAGCATGCTGGGGATTGCCCAGGGGCTGGCGTCTATTAGCCTGTCGCTGTATTACCGCGCGCCGATACTGGCGGCCTGGTCAACGCCAGGGGCGGCGCTGCTGGTCACCAGCCTGCCGGGCACCTCGATCAATGAGGCGATCGGCGTGTTCCTGTTTGCCTCCGCGCTTATTTTTATCTGTGGAATCACTGGCCTCTTTGCCCGCCTGATGAATGTTATTCCGCACGCTATTTCTGCTGCGATGCTGGCGGGGATTTTGCTGCGCTTTGGTGCGGATGCCTTTCTTTCCCTGCAACACGATTTCTGGCTGGCTTTTGCGATGTGCGTAACCTATTTGCTCAGCCGTCGGCTGTTGCCGCGCTTTGCCATTGTGTTGACGCTGCTTGCTGGCCTGCTGCTCGCCTTATTTCGCGGACAAATTGTGGTTTCTGATTCGCCGCTGGTGTTCGCCGTACCGGAGTTTATTACGCCGCATTTTTCGTGGGCGTCTCTGCTGGGCGTCGGTATTCCATTTTTCATTGTCACGATGGCGTCGCAGAACGCGCCGGGCGTTGCCACGCTGAAAGCGGCAGGCTATCAGGTTCCCATATCACCGCTGATTAGTATTACCGCATTAATCGCGCTGGTTTTGACGCCGTTCGGTGGTTTTTCCGTGTGCATCGCCGCGATTACTGCCGCAATCTGTATGGGGCCGGATGTGCATCCCGATCCGCAGAAACGCTATCTTGCCGCCGTCGCTGCCGGTGGATTTTATCTGCTGGCGGGTGCTTTTGGCGGATCGATCGGGCAGCTTTTCACGGCGCTACCGCAGCCGCTGATTCACGCTATCGCCGGTTTGGCGCTGCTCAGCACCATTTCAGGCAGCCTATACCGCGCTTTACTGGATGAAAAACAGCGCGATGCCGCGGTGGTCACTTTTCTGATTACCGCCTCTGGATTAACGCTGTGGGGAATCGGCGCGGCGTTTTGGGGACTGATTGGGGGGATGATGACCTGGTTTATTCTGTCAGCATACGCTGACAAGGTGCGTTGAATCGTCAGAATAATCTGCCAGAATACCGAAGTAACATAAGGTTATATTATAGCTATTTATGTTATTTCCCGCGTTTTCGCCCTGCTGATAGCCTGCGGTTAATACACCAATAATTAAGGGGCAGGGAATGAAAAAGCAGATTTTGACAGTGACTTTATTGGCCGGGTTGGCTTCCGTTTCTGGTGCTGCACAGGCAGATAAATTAGATGACATTCAGAAGGCGGGTGTGGTGAAAATTGCCGTCTTCGACAGTAATCCGCCGTTTGGCTATGTCGATCCACAAAGCAAAAAGCTGGTGGGTTATGACGTGGATATCGCTGAGGCCATTGGTAAAGCGCTGGGCGTAAAGGTTGAGCTGCGTGCGACGAACCCGGCTAACCGTATTCCTTTGTTAAGTTCGCAGAAAGTCGATCTGATCGCCGCGAACTTCACCATTACCGATGAGCGTGCCAAGCAGGTTAACTTTAGTATTCCTTATTTCGCGACCGGGCAAAAATTCATCGCCCGTAAAGGCGTGCTGAAAACGCCGGAAGACATCAAAACGCTGCGCATCGGCGCGGATAAAGGCACCGTGCAGGAAATTACCCTGCGCGAGCATTACCCGACGGCCAAAGTGATTTCCTACGACGATACGCCGCTGGCCTTCGCCGCGCTGCGTAACGGCAACGTTCAGGCCATCACGCAGGATGATGCCAAACTGGTCGGCCTGCTGGCTAACGTGCCTGATGCACAGAAGGCTGAGTTCGAAATTTCTCCGTTCAGCATTACCAAAGAGTATCAGGGCGTTGGGATTCCGAAGGGCGAAGAGCGTCTGACGGCGAAAATTAATGACACGCTGATTAATCTGGAAAAACAGGGTGAAGCGAAGACAATCTACGATCGCTGGTTCGGGCCGAGCACGAAATCATCCCAGCCGCGCGGCGACTTCACCTTTGCCCCGCTGGATCAACAACCTAAATCCTGATAGCTGACGCCTTCAGTGCTATGATCTCAGCCCTCTGCATTGCAGAGGGCATTTCTATTTGTACCTCGTAATAATGACAAAGAGAGATAAAACGCATGGATACGGCGCTGCAATCGCTTGAATCGTGGCTGTTGGCTCCTCAATACCTCATCTGGCTGTGGCATGGTTTCCTGATCACGCTGGGTCTTTCCCTGAGTACGATCGTTCTGTCCACGGTGCTGGGCTTTTTGTTGGCGGCAGCCAGAGACAGCCAGATTCGTGTGTTACGCGGCGTTGTTGTGGCGTATAGCTCGTTATTTCGTAATACACCGCTGCTGGTGCAGCTGTTTTTCTGGTATTTCGGTGCCGGACAGCTTTTTCCCTCAGAGATGATGCAATGGCTGAACACCCCGCATACGCTTTCTCTCTTCGGTACGACGTTAGCCTGGCCTTCTTTTGAGTTTCTGGCGGGTTTGGCAGGGCTGACGCTCTACTCCAGCGCGTTTATTGCGGAGGAGATCCGCGCCGGTATTCGTGGCGTCGCGCGCGGGCAGAAGTACGCCGCGCATGCTTTGGGGTTAACTGGCTTCCAATCCATGCGTTATGTGGTGTTGCCACAGGCGCTAAAAATCGCCCTGCCACCGCTGCTTGGGCAGTACATGAATATCGTTAAGAACTCGTCGTTGACGATGGCGATTGGCGTGGCTGAATTGTCCTACGCGTCGCGTCAGGTAGAGACGGAAACCCTGCGTACGTTTCAGGCGTTTGGCGTGGCGACGGTGTTGTACATCGTGATTATTGCGGTGATGGAAGGCTGGGGCATGTGGCGTCAGCAACGTAGTCTGGCGGAGAGACACTAAGATGGATTTTACCGTTATCACCGATAACATCGACTATTTGATGTGGGGAACGTTCCCCGATGGCCCGCTGGGTGGCGCGGCGCTGACGCTGGTGATGAGCCTGCTGGCGGGCATAGCGTCTGCCATATTGGGTACGATTTTAGGCGTGGCGCTGGCGATGTCCCGAGGCTGGTGGAGCGCACTGTTGGCGATGATGCTGGGGTTCTTCCGGGCGATTCCCGTCATCATGCTGATTTTCTGGACGTACTTCCTGCTGCCGATCGTTTTTGGCGTCGATATTCCCGAAATTACTACCGTAGTTTGTGCGCTGGCGCTGATCGCCTCGGCGTATCTGGCACATGGTGTGAAGGCCGGTATTGTCGCCATCGGGCGCGGCCAGTGGCAGGCTGGGCTCTCGCTGGGGCTAAGCCGCTGGCAGGTGTTATGGCAAATAGTGCTTCCTCAAGCGCTGCGGATGATGGTGCCTTCCTTCATCAACCAATGGATTTCTCTGATTAAAGATACCTCACTGGCCTACATTGTCGGGGTCGGCGAGCTGACGTTTCTTGCTACGCAGGTCAATAACCGCAGTATGGTTTACCCGATGGAGGTGTTCCTGTTTGTCGCGCTGGTCTACTTTGTGTTTTGTCTGTCGCTGGAGCTGCTGGCGAACGGGGTTAACGCCCGTTTTAACCAGCAGGAAAAGCAGCCGAAACGCCGTTTGCTGTGGTGGCGGAATAAGCCAGCCTGAGGATGCAGATTGTCGACAAACCTATTTGTAGAACGAAAACGGGATTAACGGAATAGAAGAGTAAAGCGTTTGCGCCAGGGATGGCGCAATCCGAGCTTACATGGATGTACTTGCAGCGTCTTTACGATCTATCCGTTACTCCCGCTCGGCGATTTTTGTCGGTAACCTCAAGCAATCCTTTCTGTGGTTTATTCCTGCGCAGTGATGTTCCAGCCTTTTTCGCGCCAGATTTGCGGCAGTTCGCGCATATCGTCGAACATCGTGACCAGAGGGTGATGGATCGGCTGGTTATGGGGATCGGCGCAGTAATAGAACACAGGAATGCCCGCGGCGATGCCTGCTTGTACGCCCGCGGCGGAATCTTCAACCAGAATGCAGTGTTCGATGGGAAGCTGTAACTGCTCGGCAGCGTGATACAGCACCGCCGGGTCGGGCTTCCATTTTTTCAGATCGTAGCCGCTGTAGAGATGGTCGCCAAACAGATCGAGCATGTGCGTCAGGCCGAGCGAATGGTGCATCTTGCTGACCGGACCGTTGGACACCACGGCCATTGGGACAGTAATAGACTGCACTAACTCACGTGCGCCCTCGATAGGTTGCAGGAACTCATCGAACAGACGTTTCACCTCTTGCCGGAAATGACGCTCCGCATCGTCTACCGACACGGTTAAGCCATGCTGCTGGCTGATGCGGGCAATAATCTCGTACAGCTTCACGCCCTTGTAGGTTTTTATCACCTCCTCCAGCGATAAGTTCACCCCATACGGGATGAAGATATTCACATAAGCCTGGCAACACAGCACTTCGCTATCAACCAGCGTGCCATCACAGTCGAAGAAGACGCATTCAATACGGGGCATGACCAATCCTTATCGATGAAATAAAAGATGAAGCTCCTACTTTAACCAATTGACCCGATATTGCGACCTATACTCGTCATACTTCAAGTTGCATGTGCGTTGGCAGCGCTTACTCGCCCGAATCACTTACTTGAGTAAGCTCATCGGGACTCCCTCGCTTGCCGCCTGCCTGAAACTCGAATTATTTAGAGAATACAAAGCCATTTTCAGAGCGATCTTGCATAAAATTAGGGGGTTTCAATAGAGGGATGGCGGCGCAATAGACATGACGTTAATAGGTTCTTCTTATTCGATGAAAAAAAACGTGGGATCAACGTAAAAACGCAGCGTTTTGTTATAGGATACCCGACGACAGTTATTCCCTTCTTTGGATTGTTACTAATGAATAAATCACAACCCGGCCTTGCTACCGAGCAGGGCTTGCTGGAGCGCGTGTTTAAACTTAAACAACACGGCACGACAGCACGTACGGAAACGATTGCCGGTTTCACGACGTTTTTGACGATGGTCTACATCGTTTTTGTTAACCCGCAGATTCTGGGCGTGGCGGGGATGGATACCAAAGCGGTCTTTGTGACCACCTGTCTGATTGCGGCGTTCGGCAGCATTTTGATGGGGCTGCTGGCTAACCTGCCTGTGGCGCTGGCACCAGCAATGGGGCTGAATGCGTTTTTCGCTTTTGTCGTCGTCGGTGCGATGGGTCTGCCATGGCAGGTTGCGATGGGTGCTATTTTCTGGGGCGCAATCGGTTTCCTGTTGCTGACCATCTTCCAGATTCGCTATTGGATGATCGCCAATATCCCGCTCAGCCTGCGTTTGGGTATCGCCAGCGGTATCGGGTTGTTCATTGCCATGATGGGCCTGAAAAACGCCGGCATTATCGTTCCTAACCCTGAAACGCTGGTGACGATTGGTAACCTGACGTCACACAGCGTGCTGCTGGGTGCTCTGGGCTTTTTCATTATTGTGGCACTGGCTTCACGTAATATTCATGCCGCGGTACTGATCTCCATCGTGGTGACCACCTCAATTGGCCTGCTGCTGGGCGATGTGACGTATTCTGGCGTGTTCTCCATGCCGCCGAGCGTCATGTCGGTGGTGGGCCAGGTTGATCTGGCAGGGGCGCTGAACCTCGGGATGTCCGGCATTATTTTCTCCTTCATGCTGGTTAACCTGTTTGACTCCTCCGGTACGCTGATTGGCGTGACGGATAAAGCCGGTCTGGTTGATGCTCGCGGTAAGTTCCCGCGCATGAAGCAGGCGCTGTATGTCGATAGCATCAGCTCTGTAGCCGGTTCGTTTATCGGAACGTCATCCGTTACTGCGTATATTGAAAGCTCTTCTGGCGTGTCCGTAGGCGGACGTACCGGCCTGACGGCTGTGGTTGTTGGCCTGCTGTTCCTGCTGGTGATCTTCCTGTCGCCGTTGGCGGGGATGGTACCTGCCTATGCGGCCGCGGGCGCACTGATTTACGTGGGCGTATTGATGACGTCCAGCCTGGCGCGCGTGACGTGGGATGACTTGACGGAAGCCGTACCGGCCTTTATTACCGCGGTGATGATGCCGTTCAGCTTCTCTATTACTGAAGGGATCGCGCTGGGCTTCATTTCTTACTGTGTGATGAAGTTGGCGACGGGTCGCTGGCGTGAAATCAGCCCTTGCGTGGTCGTAGTTGCGCTGCTGTTCCTGCTGAAAATTGTGTTTATCGACGGGCATTAATGTGTTCGTGGCTCCGGGGCTTTCCCGGAGCCTCAGCCTGCGACAAGGCGGCTGGCTACTGTGAGGCGGTAGAGGTGGCTTTTTCTATCGTATGGCTGGTTAATTTCATATAGCGTAAAGACTGGCGCTGCTGCTGTAGTATTTCTCCCGACTTTCTCATGCCCGATGCTGACGTGTATTTCCACATGATCAATCGGTTAAGTGTGGGGATATGGGCGCAGGCCCAGGCAAGGTAATCATCAACATCGCTCATCACTTCTACGGCGGGGGTGCAGGTTGAACGCAGCCTGCCAGAGGCGGGGTGGAGTTTCAGGTTATTGGGAGGGTGACTGTTCACGCCAGGGATCTTCATCAATGACTGGCGGATGGTACATAGCTGCGTTGCTGCCTCCAGCGGATCGCGCTGCGCGTCGATCCACGCCTGTTCGGCCTGTGTCTGCGCCTGCATCTGTGGGACAACCTGATTTGTTGGCCTGACATGAACGATTTCGATATCCATACCGACGCTGCCTTCTTCGCTCAGGAGGATGGCGATAGTATTGCCTGCATAGCCGATGCTGAAGTCGGGCATATTGGGATCGGCAAAATAAGGGCGTCCTTCAGGGGACACCAGCAGCGTGGGCAACAGCGGATAGCCGAAAAAATAGAACATCATCTCAGCTAGCAACGCTCGACTTTTCAGGTAACGCTCGCGGCGTTTGGCTGAAAAACCCTGCGTTGATGAGATGAGCCTATCGGGCAGTCTTTGTAAGTCAGGAAGCGCTTCCGTGCTTGTCCACCTGACAAAATGGCAGGTCATTGTTCACTCCGTGATCGTGATAAAAGATGGGAACCTATCAGGCATTACCGATGCATATTATCAGACTAATATGTGATCTAAAGAAAAATCGATGGATAAATCGGCGATAATTATTAATTAGGTACAACGAATTTCCTGTGTCGTGCGTTTTGTGGCGATCTTCCCTGTCCGCCACCTTCCAGTCTGTTTTAATGGCTCGGCCACCCCAGTGCGGAACGCCGCTGTTTTTCCAACGTCTGCTTGCGTAACTCATCCGCTGTCACTAATCGCAGCGCCGATGTCGGACACACGCTGACGCAGGAAGGGCTCTGGGCAACATCTACGCACAAATCACATTTGTGAACCTCGCTTTGCATGAGGTGTACTTCCTCTTCATCATTTGACGCTTTTGTTACCACATTGATGGCTCCAAAAGGACAGGCGACGACGCAACTTTTGCAGCCGATACAGCGAGACGGGATAACCTGAATGCTGTCCCGATCGCGCACCAGTGCGTCATTCGGGCACACGCTGGCACAGGGCGCGTTTTCACACTGGCGGCATAGAACGGGGACGCTGACGCTGGCGCTTTTGACAACTTTCAGACGAGGGAAGAAATGAGAAGGCCGCAGTTGTGCACTTTGACCACCGCTATGGGCTACCGCACAGGCGATCTCACAAGTTCGGCAACCGATACATTTTTCTGCTTCAGCGATAACAAATTGATTCATGAGCGGAGCTCCTCGCGGGTTGCGTTCATCTCAGGGCGCTGCGGGTGCGCGGGAATCGTACCCGTGACGGCGGTCAGCCCCATTGTCGCAATCATTCCTAATGCGGCTTTGCGCCCGTCGGCAATGGCGGTAACCACCAAATCGGCACCGCGCACGGCATCGCCACCGGCAAAAATACGCGGATGGCTGGTCTGGCAAGGTATTTGACTATTCAAGGGGGCGGTGATGTATCCCCAATTATCCAGACCGACGTCGGCGTCTTCCAGCCACGGCATACTATGTGACTGAAAACCAAAGGCGGTTATCACGGCCTCTGCGGGCTGCACGAATTCCGAATTAGGAATGGGGCGCGGACGACGACGGCCGCTGGCATCTGGTTCGCCCAGTTCGGTGCGAACCAGACTAATTCCGCACACTTCGCCCTGTTCATTCAGGCAGATTTTTTGTGGCTGGACATTAAACATGAACTCCACGCCTTCTTCGCGAGAGTTTTTCACCTCTTTTTTCGAGCCTGGCATATTCGCTTCATCGCGACGATACGCGCAGGTTACGGATATCGCACCTTGTCGAACGGAGGTGCGCAGGCAGTCCATTGCGGTATCTCCACCGCCGAGCACCACAACACGTTTTCCCGCCATCGAGATATAAGGTTCGTCGTCTAGTTCAGGTAGCCCCATGACGTGTTTGGTATTGGCGATCAGGAACGGAAGCGCATCGAAAACGCCGGGAGCCTCTTCATTCTCAATGTTGGCCTTCATGGAGCGGTAGGTGCCTACGCCGAGGAACACGGTGTCATAGTCGTCCAGCAACTGAGCCAGAGAAATATCTTTCCCCACTTCGGTATTCAGCCTGAACTCGATTCCCATGGCGCTGAACACTTCACGACGATGGATCAGGACGTCTTTATCCAGCTTGAACGACGGAATCCCGAACGTGAGCAGCCCCCCAATTTCCGGGTGACGATCGAACACCACGGCCTGCACACCGTTGCGGGCCAGCACATCGGCACAGGCCAGTCCTGCTGGGCCTGCCCCGACAATCGCCGCGCGTTTTCCGCTGGGAACGACACGCGTCATATCGGGCGACCAGCCCATTTCCATCGCGGTGTCGGTAATGTAGCGCTCAACGTTACCGATGGTAATTGCACCGTACTCCTTGCCCAGCGTACAGGCGCCTTCGCATAGCCGATCCTGCGGGCACACTCGGCCACAGATTTCCGGCAGGCTGCTGGTTTGGTGCGATAGCTCTACGGCTTCAAGAATCCGCCCTTGTTTTGCCAGACTCAGCAATTCGGGAATATTGTTATGCAGCGGGCAGGTCCACTCGCAGATCGCGCGTTTGCCGCAAGAAAGGCAGCGGTCAGCCTGATCTTCCGTCTGCTGCACGGAGAAGCCATGATAGATTTCATCAAACGTGGAGGTTCTCTGGGCCAGCGGCTTTTTCTCGGCATCCTGGCGCGGCCAGTTTTTTCTTTTGCTGAGCGGATGGGTTGTCTGCGCTTTCAGTACGGGCGTTTCACGCTGCCAGTGAGCGGAGGAGCGCAGCGCCATCACCTGCTGTTTCTCCTGACGGCGGGCCGCTAACGTTTGCTCGCTGACGAGCTGTAAGGCCTGAGTCGGACAGGCTTCTACACACGCTTGCCCTTCTGGACGATCGGCGCAGAGATCGCATTTATGGGCGACGGCGCTGTTGTCTACCGGGCTTGTTACCATGGACATTGCGCCAAACGGGCAAGCCAGCACACAGCTTTTGCAGCCGATGCACTTTTCCTGAACGAGCTGAATGCTATTGTCTTTTCTGATCAAGGCCTGCGTTGGACACACGCTGGCGCAGGGGGCATCTTCACAATGACGGCAGGTCACGGCAGCCCGCAGCGTTGGCGTATTGAATGCTTTGATTCTGGGCTGAAACACCGCGGCACTATCTGGATAGCGCTCGTCATTGTGTGAAATGACACAGGCGATTTCGCATGCATGGCACCCCATACAGTCTTGAGTACTGGCAATAACAAATCGGTTCATTACCTTTTCCCACTCTGGATCCCTCAATCGTGGCCTTTATCCTAATAGCTGGATAACACCCTGACTTTGATATAGAGCAGGTAAAAAGTCGGTTAATGTTAAATCTCACATGGGTTACTAATAAAATTATTGAATCGTTTCAGTAAGTTATAATGTTATGTGAAAGTAATGGTCTGGTTGCATATAACCTTATTTTTTGTCTGGTTTACAGTGGTTTATCTCGGGTGAAAATTCTGGTTTTCATTATTTTTGATGAAATAACTCGTTACTTTTACTTATGCCCCTCATAATGTTTGGCGCTATTTACACGCAGCAAAACACTGTTGTATCAAAACAATGTTGCTGCTAAATAACGTGTTTTACGGCATTTTCATTATGAATCAATAACAGGGCGTTGCTCAGGTTAATGGATTGTCACTAAGGGATAGTGTTATGAATAAAAAAGTTGTTCTTTGTTCTGTATTCATGTCAGCTGCGTTATTGAGCGGATGTGCCACAGAGTCTTCCCGTACCGTAGAAGCACAAAAAGTCACTTCTTACAGTACGCCTTATCAGGGTGTTCGCAGCCCAATTTCCATCGGGAAATTTGAAAACCGCTCTAACTACATGAACGGTATTTTTTCTGATGGCGTTGACCGTTTAGGTAATCAATCCAAAACCATTCTTGTTAGC
Organism: Pectobacterium odoriferum; assembly: GCF_009931295.1. Taxonomy (NCBI): domain Bacteria; kingdom Pseudomonadati; phylum Pseudomonadota; class Gammaproteobacteria; order Enterobacterales; family Pectobacteriaceae; genus Pectobacterium; species Pectobacterium odoriferum. The sequence goes on from NZ_CP034938.1 coordinate 4,986,231, forward strand.
CATCTCCAGCAGAGCGGCCGCTTTAATGTGTTGGATCGTACCAACATGGAAGAGCTGAAAGCGGAAGCGGGTATTAAAGGGCAAACGCAGACGCTGAAAGGCGCTAGCTATGTGATTACCGGTGATGTGACCGAGTTTGGCCGCAAAGAAGTGGGTGACCATCAGCTGTGGGGCATTCTGGGGCGCGGTAAAACACAGGTTGCTTACGCAAAAACCACGTTAAACGTGGTGAACGTACAAACGTCTGAAGTGGTGTATTCCGTACAGGGTGCGGGCGAGTACACCTTGTCCAACCGTGAAATTATCGGTTTCGGCGGTACAGCCAGCTATGACTCTACGCTGAACGGCAAAGTGCTGGATTTGGCTATTCGTGAAGCCGTCAATAATCTGGTTGCAGGAATTGAAAGCGGTGCCTGGCGCCCAGCGAACTAATGGAATAGGAATATAACCATGTTATCTCATAAGAAAATTGTCCTGCTACTGGCAGCGGCAGTATTAGCAGGCTGTGCATCTGCACCAAAAACGATTTACAGCTGGGATAAATATCAGCCTGCACTTTATGATTATTATCAACAAGATAAAGTCAGCCCAGAGCAGCAGATTCTTTCTCTGAATGAATCGATCGAAAAAGCGAAAGCTGCAAACAAACCTGTCCCGCCGGGACTCTATGCTCAACTTGGGTTGCTGTATGCCAATACTGGCCGTGATAGTGAAGCTCGCCAACAGTTTGAAACTGAAAAGGCGAAATTCCCTGAATCAGCACCTTTTATGGACTTCCTGTTGAGTAAAAATAAAGGGAACATTAAATGAATCGTTTCTTAGGATTATGTGGTCTGGTTTTTGCGCTGGTGCTGACCGGCTGTGCTAAACCTGTTCCTTATGATTACACGGCATTTAAGCAGAGCAAGCCTAAGTCTATTCTGGTGTTGCCGCCAGTTAACCATTCCCCGGATGTGAAAGCGAGCTATAGCCTGCTTTCTCAGGTCACGTATCCGCTGGCGGAATCGGGTTATTACGTCTTGCCTGTCGCTGTAGTGGACGAAACGTTCAAACAGAATGGTCTGTCGACCGCGGCGGATATTCATGCGCTGAGTACGGCTAAGCTGCAGCAAATCTTTGGTGCTGATGCTGCGCTGTATTTGGACGTAAAAGAGTACGGCACGTCATACATCGTGATTAACAGCGAAACCCGTGTTTCTGCGGATGCTCGTCTGGTTGATCTGCGTACCGGAAAACTGCTGTGGAGCGGAAGCGCAACGGCATCCAGCAACGAGCAGCAATCAAGTTCTAACGGCGGCATTATTGGTATTCTGGTGCAGGCCGCAGTGAACCAGATAGCGGACACGATCTCTGACAAAGGCCACGATGTTGCGGGCGTGACCAGCGCGCGCCTGCTGGCCGCGGGCCATCCACGCGGTATGCTGTACGGGCCTCGTTCACTGCAATACGGTAAAGAAACCTACTAAATTTCTAGGTAGTACACCGTTACATTGCAGTACGTTGTTATAGTGTAATACGTTGCTAAATCATCAACGCCGTTCGTTATTGAACGGCGTTTTTTATCGTCTTAACCGATGAGTCGGTAGTGCTATACATCAGTGGCTTGATTACGATGCTGTTTATTATGGCGGGTTGTCCAGACGAAGGCAGAGGTCAACAGCAGGATCAGCGTGGCCGCTGCTAGCACAATGGAAAACCCCGAATCAAAGGCGGAATGGGCTTGTGCAGTAAGCACCTGCCGCATATTTTCCGGTAAGGATTCGGCAAAAATTAACGCCTCGTCCAGGCTGTCATACGCGGTGTCCGGTGCGGCAAACCCAGCGGGTAGCATAAACGTTGCGGAATAAGCAAAAGACAGCAAACTGCCCATCAGCGTTACGCCCGTTGCGCCCCCTAATTCATAGGACACTTCTTCAATTGATGCCGCCATACCCGCTTTTGACGCTGGAGCAACCTGCATAATAGTGCTGGATGCGGCCGTCATGGTGGAGCCCACACCTGCGCCAATCACCATCAGGCTGATGACTTGTATGATGATGGGTGCATTGTGCAGCAGCAGATAGCTTCCCATTCCGAGTCCCGAAACCAACAGGCCAGCCGCTAGCATTGTCCCGCTGTTCATGCGCGGCAGTATCTTTCCAGTTAATGGGCCAGAGATAAAGGACGCCAGCGATAGCGGTAAAATGAACAATCCTGCCTGTAGCGGAGACAGTCCGACGACTAACTGTAACCGCTGTGTGAAGGCTAACTCCATTCCGATCAAGGCGGCGGCGGCCACGATAGCGGCGGCTACGGCCGCGCTGAAAGGCCGCAGACGGAAGAGAGAGAAATCGACCAGAGGGTGTTTGCTGTTACGCTGACGTCGAACGAACAGGGTAACGAACGCCACGCCGATAAGCAGAGCGATAAGCGCATCTTCATAGGATGGAACCCGTTTACCCAGTTCTTTTATGGCATAGGTTACACCAATCAAACCAACCATGATTAATAGAGAACCAATGAAGTCCCAGCGGTGTGAAGCATTACCTGGCCGATGTGGAATCACGGTGGTTCCCATGATAAGAGCGAGCAGAACAACCGGTACGTTGATGAGGAAAACCGAGCCCCACCAGAAGTATTCAAGCAGTATCCCGCCCATCACAGGACCAAACGCTGCGCCGCCGGATGCCACCGCAGCCCAGATACCGATTGCCAGTGCGCGTTCCCGTTCATCAGTAAATGTCAGACGAATAATCGACAGTGTGGCGGGCATCATCATCGCGGCACCGACCGCTAGCAAAGCGCGAGCGGCAATAAGCATGCTGGGTGTGGGCGAATAAGCGGCAAATAATGACGCGGCACCAAAGACCACCAATCCAGAGATAAATAAAGGTTTATGACCCAGCTTATCGCCCAAAGTCCCCATTCCCAGCAGCAAGCCGGAGGCAACCAACGCGTAGATATTAACGATCCACAGCTTGTCCGATGCCGTAGCGTGCAAGTCGTGAGTCAGTGTTGGGAGTGCGGTGTACAGCACTGTCATGTCGATAACGATCAGGAACAGTGCGCTGGAAACAATGGCCAGGATCAGCCACTTCTTTGGTGATTGCATAGCAGGATCTCTACCTTTAACTTCTATTTTTCATCTGTTGGATAGCGTTCTGATGATATAGAATTGCTTTTTAAATACAAACGTATTTTAAATTGGGGAAGATATGGGGCGTCATAAGAGCATTAATCGTGCATGCGTGTTGGATGCGGCGGAGCAGATTGTCCGCACGCAGGGAACGGCTGCGCTGACGATCGATGCAGTTGCTAAAGCGGCGGGCGTGACAAAAGGCGGTATTCAGTCGAGCTTCGGTACGAAAGATGAGCTAATTCACGCGATGTATCAGCGCTGGGAAGATGAGTTTGATGAGATGGCCGCCGTGTGCATCGGTACGGATGATAGTCAGGAAGCCAGAGTGCGTGCGCACGTTGACATCACTTATCGGACGGATGCCGCAGAAGGCGATCGAGCGGCGGGGATGATGGCCTCGCTGTTGAATATGCCTGAGCACCTTGCTAGATCGCAGGCGTGGTATGACAGCCAGTTGGCCGGGCTTGATCTGAATTCGCAGGAAGGGCGAGATGCTCGGCTGGCGTTTCTGGCATCCGAAGGGGCATTCCTGCTGCGCTATTTTGGCTTTATGGCGGTCGATGACGAGACCTGGAAAGCCATTTTTTCTGATATTTCCCGCCTTCTACCTGAGCGTACGGCTTCTTCCTGAGTAAGCTCCTCTATCCATGAAGCGCATTGTTTTATCGATGATCGTTTGATTATGGTTTGATAGATTGTTGCTCGCTGGACTGCTGCGCTGCCAGAATGTCGTCCAGATTCCCTTCGACCCATATCGCCAGCTCTTTTACCCTTACGCTCACTTCCTTGCCTAATGGCGTCAGGCTGTATTCAACATGCGGCGGGACAACCGGATAGGCTGTTCGCAGGACAAAACCATCACTTTCTAGCGATTGCAGAGTCTGCGCCAACATGCGCTCGCTCACGCCGCCAATCCGTCGACGCAACTGGCTGAAGCGATACGTATCATCAAGTAATGCGATCAAAATCAGCACTCCCCAGCGACTGGTAACGTGGTTAAGTATCTGGCGAGAAGGGCATTTTTCAGCAAAGACATCACCAGCTGGCAAAATGGGTAGCAATAAATCTGCTGGTGTTTTGGATTGATTCACTATACTTACCTTTATGTATGTACTTACTTAAAATTAGCTTTGCCGATATTATGCCAGCCAGTTCTTGTTAACAAAAGATGGTTAATAAAAGACAGTCAATAAAAGGAGCTTGAGATGATTGCTATTACTGGTGCATCCGGCCAACTGGGCCGTTTGGTTATCAAACAACTGTTAGAGAAGGTTCCGGCGAGCGGCATCGTGGCGCTGGTGCGTGATGTGAATAAAGTTACCGATCTGTCGGCGCTTGGCGTGCAGGTGAAAGCCGCGGATTACAATCAGCGTGAGGCGCTGGCTTCTGCGCTGCAAGGTGTGGATAAAGTGCTGCTGATCTCTTCTAGCGAGGTTGGTCAGCGTGCTGCACAACACCGCAACGTCATAGAGGCGGCGGTGAAAGCTGGAGTTAAGTTGGTCGCATACACCAGCCTGTTACACGCGGATAAATCGCCTCTGGCGCTGGCGGCAGAGCATCAGCAGACAGAAGCGCTTCTGAAAGCGTCTGGCTTACCGCATGTCCTGCTGCGCAACGGCTGGTATACCGAAAACTACGCGGCCAGCATTCCTGCTGCGCTGGAACACGGTGTGTTTATCGGTAGCGCAGGTGAGGGGAAAATTACCTCAGCAACGCGCGAAGATTTCGCTGCCGCTGCGGTCGCGGTACTGACGCAGGAAGGGCAGGCTGGCAAGGTTTACGAACTGGCTGGTGATGAGCCTTATACGCTGGCAGAACTGGCGGCGGAGATTAGCAAGCAGTCTGGTAAAAATATTGGTTATCAAAACCTGTCTGAAGCGGAGTTCACCGCCGCGCTGGTTTCAGCTGGGCTACCTGATGTCTTTGCGCAGATCATTGCGGATTCAGACACTGGTGCATCCAAAGGCGGTCTGTTTGATGATGGCAAGCAACTGAGCCGCCTGATTGGTCGCCCAACAACGCCGCTGTCTGCGGTAGTGAAAGCAACGCTGAAGTAAGAAAGTAAATGAAGCACCGAAAAAACGCCTGAATGTGCACGCTATGTAAGTGAGTGTTCACATTAACGGCCATTCCCTTTTTTACTGGAGCATCGCCGCTTAAGCAGCGATGCTCTGTTGTTTATCAGGATGTCGCGCCGGTTTTTTGTGGGTCACGACGAAAGTTGAGCCATGTTTTTGAAGTAATCCATTTACTGGCTGGTAGCTCAACGAATTTATACAACAGCCAGGCACCTAAAAGACTCAGCACCATTCCGGCGACAACCAATAAAGTCGCCTCAGGGACATCATATTTAGCACCGTCAGCCCATACCATAATGAGTTTTATCACTAAGAAGTGAATCATATAAAACCCAAAAGAGAGATTACCTAGCCATTGCATGGGTTTGGTATGTAAAAAAGAGCGACGTTGATTGATGTCACTAACGGTTAGTGAACCAATTACGAGCAGTAAAGGTATGAGTGTAATCAGGTTGAAACTGAATTGAAGTGGTATAAAGAGATCAATAGAATATGTTACAGCGGTTAGTATTAGGCTCGTTGTGATTGATATGGGGATCCATTTACCTTCCTGAATAACTCGTGATAGTAACATACCAATAATAAGTTCAGGCAGGCGGGTGAGAGGGAAGGTATAAGAAAACCACCAGCGGCGTTCACTAATCGATAATGACCACCCTTCAATATAGGGTGTTGCGGGTGTATATAGGGCGATAATAATTTGCGTGGCAATCATAATCAGGTATAAAAAACCTATGGATTTCCATAAATGAGCGGTTGGGATTGCTCTAATAACTCTCTGTAAAAAAGGAAATAATAGATAAAAAAGAACTATCGTGCAAAGAAACCAACTTGGTATATTTCCACCTATGTAATTTTCTCCATCAGGCAGCCAGGATTGTATTAGCAAAGCATTAGGTAACCAAATATCGACTCTGCTTATATTAATCACCCCTGTCGCAACGAGTAGTAACATGACGATAATATTAACCGGGTATATTCTCGCAAGTTTCTTCTTATAGAAAGTCAGCGTGTTGCCAAGTGGTTTTGATGACCAATTCATGACAAATCCGCTTAATATAAAAAAGAAAGAAACGCTTACCCAGCCAGATTTGCTAAAGATAAATGCGTAGGCAGTATTGATTTCGGGATCAGAAAATGGACTAAGCATGTTGTCTAACGACGTATGAAAAAGATAGACGAAGAGGGCCAGAATCATGCGTATCCCGTTCAGCGATGGCAGATTGGGGGAAGCGACTTTTGCTACTATTGGGATATCTTGAGTTGTGCTGTGAGAATATAGTCTCCCAGCGTTATTGGTAGTATTGCTATTCATTATCAACCTCATAGTTAAAATATAACATCAAAAAATAAGATGCTACGACTACAGATAACGTCTAAATCTCAGGTGTTGTAATGAAAATAAAAATTAGCCAATGATAATATTGTTGTTAAAATTCAAGGGAAATCATGCTATTAAAAATGAAAACGCCATGGTTTTTTTAATTCTCTCTATTCTAATGTTATTTTCTAATAAAACTGGCTGTCGTGAAGAACAGGATAACTATCCTATGTAAAAGGATAGCCGATTAATAATTCCCATATCTCTTTTTTATTTTAAGTCATATGGACTTATATATTAATCATTATGTTGGCTACTGATGGAATCATGAATATCACCAAGCTATTGATAGTAATTTCAATCATCGGAAACGGCAGGGAGACAGAGAGTATTCTTATTATGAGTAATGCTTTTTGTATTATTGATTAATACAACAAATTTTATTTTTTATCAATTTTTTTGTTAAAAAAATGATAATTTATTTAATAGCGTCGGATCTGGCGCTGTAAGGTGAGCAGGTTTCCGTGCTGGTTGCTTGGTCGATTGATATCGGATGTGAGTTGCGTAAAGCGCCACTGACTGCGGGGGTAACAGTTGTCATTCAGTGGCGTAGCACGAGTAGATTAGAATAAAGTAAGCGTCACTTCCCAATACAAAAGCTCGAGAAAATACGGCCTAGCAGGTCGTCAGAGGTGAACTCGCCGGTGATTTCACTTAAGGCCTGCTGTGCCAGCCGCAGTTCTTCTGCCAGCAGTTCTCCCGCGTAGGCGCTCACCAGTTGTTCTTTGCCCTGAATCAGATGCTGTGCAGCCATTTCGAGTGCTTGCAGGTGGCGACGTCGAGCCATAAAACCGCCTTCTGTGTTGCTGGTGAACCCCATACTTTGCTTGAGGTGGTCGCGCAGCGTATCGATACCTTCACCCGTACGGGCGGACAGGCGGATAAGTGAGTGAGTATTCACCTCTTCGATGCCGAGCGTTTCGCCAGTCACGTCAGCTTTGTTTCGCACCACGGTAATCGGCAGCGTTTTTGGCAGGCGTGCCATAAATTCTGGCCAGATCTGCTCAGGCTCGGTCGCCTGCGTGGTGGTGCCGTCCACCATAAACAGCACGCGGTCGGCCTGTTCGATTTCCTGCCAGGCTCGCTCAATACCAATGCGTTCGACTTCGTCGCTGGCATCGCGCAGCCCAGCGGTGTCGATAATATGCAGCGGCATGCCGTCGATATGGATATGTTCACGTAGTACGTCGCGTGTGGTGCCCGCGATGTCAGTCACAATGGCAGCTTCACGACCGGCTAACGCATTGAGTAAGCTGGATTTACCGGCATTAGGACGACCCGCAATCACGACCTTCATCCCTTCCCGCAGCAGGCTACCTTGATGCGCTTCGGCTCTGACGGCATCCAGATCGGCCATCACGCCATTTAACTGTGCTTCAATTTTGCCATCGGAGAGAAAGTCGATCTCTTCATCCGGGAAGTCGATGGCAGCTTCGACGTAGATTCGCAGGTGAGTAAGTGCTTCCACTAACTGATTTATACGGGTGGAAAATACGCCTTGCAGAGAGTTCAGCGCTGAGCGCGCGGCCTGTTCCGAGCTGGCATCAATCAGATCGGCAATGGCTTCCGCCTGCGCAAGATCGAGTTTGTCGTTCAGGAAGGCACGTTCAGAAAATTCGCCAGGACGTGCAATCCGCACGTTAGATAGCGTCAGAATACGTTGCAGGAGCAAATCAAGAATAACCGGACCGCCGTGACCCTGAAGCTCCAGCACGTCTTCCCCCGTAAAGGAGTTCGGGCCAGGAAACCAGAGGGCAATGCCCTGATCGAGCGTGGTGCCGTTGGCATCACGGAACGGCAGGTAATCGGCGTGGCGAGGCTTGGGGAGCTTACCCAGAACGGTATGCGCGACGTCGGCGGCGGCCTGTCCTGAAATGCGTAAAATACCCACGCCTCCGCGTCCCGGTGGCGTGGCTTGGGCGACGATGGTGTCGGTATTACTCATGATGTTCTCTCTGCATTGATGCCTGTCTGGCAGGCTATTTTACGTATCGTTGGCTGATAAAGCAGCCGTTAAAAAAATAAGGCGGTCAATGACCGCCTTACGCTTTGTATCGGTTAGCCATCAACCGGATTATTTTTTCTCGCGGCTATGCAAGCCACGTTTTTCCAGACCGCGGTAGATCAACTGCTGCTGGAGAATGGTAACCAGGTTGCTGACGATGTAGTACATAACCAGACCTGACGGGAACCACAGGAAGAAGACCGTAAAGATGACCGGCATGTAGGTCATGATCTTCTGCTGCATTGGATCGGTCACGGTGGTTGGTGACATCTTCTGAATGAAGAACATCGTCACGCCCATCAGGATCGGCAGAATGTAGTACGGGTCTTGTGCGGACAGGTCATGAATCCACAGAGCGAACGGCGCGTGACGCAGTTCAACGGAGCCCATCAGCATGTAATACAGCGCCAGGAAGATTGGCATCTGAATCAGCAGCGGGAAGCAGCCGCCCAGTGGGTTCACTTTCTCTGACTTGTACAGCGCCATCATTTCCTGACTCATGCGCTGTTTGTCATCACCAATACGCTCACGCATAGCCTGCAATTTAGGTTGCAGTAAGCGCATTTTCGCCATTGAGGTGTATTGCGCTTTCGTCAGCGGATACATGATACCGCGCACGATAAAGGTAATGGCAATGATGGAGAAGCCCCAGTTGCCGATGAAGCTATGCAGGAATTTCAGCAGCTTAAACAACGGCTGAGAAATGAACCACAGCCAGCCGTAATCTACGGTCAGATCCAGATGTGGTGCGACAGCAGCCATCTTATCCTGAATCTCAGGGCCGACCCACAGGGTGGTCTTCAGATCCTGTTGGCTACCAGCGGCAACCACAACCGGAGCGGATTTGAAGCCAATAGCGGCCTGACCGTTACCCAGCTTGCTGGTATAGAAGGTGTTAGCGCCTGCAGTAGTCGGAATCCATGCGGTTGCGAAGTACTGTTGCAGCATCGCGACCCAGCCACCGTTGGTGGTGATGTTCAGGTTTTCGTCCATGTCGCTGAAGCTGTACTTTTTGTACTTGTCTTCACTGGAAGAGAACGCCGCGCCACGATAAGTGTGCAGTGCAAAGTTGCTGCTGCCGGTATCGCGGTGCTTAGGCAATTCCATAGACTGCTTTAACTGACCGAACAGCGTGAGTTCCAGAGGCTGAGCGCTGGTATTGTTGACGCTATAGTCAACGTTCAGTGCATAGTCGCCACGTTTCAGAACAAACGTTTTGGTGTAGGTGACGCCGTCAGCCGCAGTGTATGTCATCGGGATGCGCAGTTCGCTCTGACCATCCGCCAGCTCGAAGCTATCTTGCGTTGTGGTAAACAGCGGACGCGGGCCGTTAGCCGGGTTGTCTGGGCCGTTTTTGCCGGTCAAACCGCTCTGAGCCTGATAGACAAACTCGGAGGTGGTTTCCAGCAGGTGGAAAGGTTTATCTGAACCCAATGTATCTGGGTAAGCCAGCAGATGCGCTTGCTCGATGTCGCCGCCACGCGTGTTGATTGTCAGCGACAGCACATCGGTTTTCACTGTGATCAGTTTGCCTTGACCGCTGGCTGGTACGCCCTGGTTGGTAGCATCACCGGTCACTGCGTTCGTCGCCTGCTGTATGGCCTGCGTGGTTGCTGGCGGATTTTTATCCGTCTCCCAAGCCTGCCAAAGCATAAAGGTTACGAATAGCAGAGCGATGAGAAGAAGATTGCGTTGCGAATCCATCGTTAATGTTCTCTGTTATTGTCGGTTTTTGGCGGTACGGGATCATCACCACCAGGGTTCAAAGGATGGCATTTTAATACGCGTTTAAGCGTCAACCAACAGCCTTTTATCATGCCGAACCTGCGTATTGCTTCAATACCGTATTGCGAGCACGTTGGCTGGAACCGACAATGCGGTCCCAGCAACGGGCTGATAACGAGTTGATAACCGCGTATCAACCCGATCAGGAGTCGGGAGCCAAACGACAATGCCGACGCCATAGTTTTTCCAATGCTTCCGTCAGAGTACGGTTATCCAGTTCAGACACCCCTTTTTTCACAAGCACCACAAAGTCCATTGAAGGCAATGAATGTTGGTGCAGGCGAAAACTTTCGCGCGTCAGGCGTTTAATCCGATTGCGTTCATGAGCACGTTTCACATGCTTTTTGGCGACGGTAAGACCGATGCGGGGATGCCCCAGCGAGTTCAGGCGGCCGAGAATGGTGATTTGCGGCGTGCCAGCCCGTTGCGGTTGCTGGAAGACGAAAGTGAAATGACTGGGAGTTAACAAACGTAACTCCCTGGGAAATGCTAGCTTAACCACTCGGTGGGTTAGCTTTTATTACTTAGAAACAGACAGACGAGTACGGCCTTTCGCACGACGGCGGGCCAGAACTTGACGACCATTTTTGGTGGCCATACGAGCACGGAAACCATGGCTACGGTTACGCTTCAATACGGACGGTTGGAAAGTGCGTTTCATGGCGATTTCTACCTAAACTTGGAAAATTATAACTTCACAGTAAACGCGTTTGGCTGTTCGGCGTGAAAAAATGACCGACGCCTCAATCGCATATCACAGCTATATAACGGAAAGAGGCAGGATTGTAATAATTGTACAGTCCTGAGTCAATTAACATCACACTTAACACGCCAGCCATTCCGATTATTTTTGGAATTTCTGCCTGCCAGAGCACAGAAAAGGCGTAGACGCGCGGGCAGAGAATTATACGGACTCTATTATAAAGCGCAAGGATCCTCCAACGATCTGTCCCACAAGATCATGATCGATGTCACCGTAACGATCGTGTCACCGAGGGTATGCTTGGGGCGCTTCATCGCGGGCGGATAAAATGTGTGCTAGCGGCCCCTCTGCCGTGTTGCGGGGTATTGTGATAAGAATAGCCTGTGGATAAAAAGGATCGAAACTGTGCAGAAGGGGAAGATCTCTTCGGCGGATTAGGTTATGATCCGCGGTTCCGTTAGCGATCCTTTTGACGGGATCGTCGGAGTAAACCGCCGCGCTATGTGGTGTGCTTGCTGTCTGAATTGTGAATGAAACAATCGTAGATGACGCAGGCGCCAAAAAATCATGAGTCACATAAATAACGTCTTATTCTTTTCTTTTTGATCGTTCTTGTTCGAGTGGAGTCCGCC